>NZ_CP189826.1:0-4800000 GCF_050214755.1 Streptomyces sp. C1-1
CCAAAGACGGCACACCCGCTGCACCCATGTCGGCTCCTTATCGGCTGCCGCCACCGTCCGCCACCGCACTACAGGAACACCTCAGCCCCGCTCAAGAACCACCCGAACCCCCCACCGGCCATTACCTTCCGCCACCGATCCCCCCCGGGACCGAGACAAACACCGGCAGGACGAGGGCAGGCACCCCGGCGGCGCCGGCAGCGACTGACCACGGGCCGCGGGCCGCTCCCTCACAGCCGCCGCCCCCGCCGAGGGGCAGCGACGAACACGGGCAGGTATCCGGTACGAAACCCCCCGGGAAGCGAGCGCCAAAGGGCACGGGCCGCTCAGCCACCCCTCCCGCCCCGCCCGCACCGCCGGCCCAAGCCCCCGACCACCCCGGCCCCCCGGGGGCAGCCGGCGCACCCGGCCGCCGCCGAAGCCGCACCCGCCGGCCGCCGGCACCCCGGCAGCAGGCGCGCATCGCAGCACCCGCCCAACAGCCCCCGAACCACAGCCACTTCACTGGCGCGAACACAAACCCGGCACGCCCCGCAGACCGCCGCCGAAACGATCTGCCAGGCCAGCGCCCCGCCCACCCACACCGAAACCGGGCACTCCCCGCCCCTCCCTCACCGCCCTCCCCCACGCCCGGCAGCACCCGCTTGCGCCGGCGCCCCCTTGCGCCGGCGCCCCACGGCGGCACCGCCCACCCCGGGACGCCCCCCGCCGACACACCCCCCTCCCCCCACCCGCCCGCGCCGACGACTGCGCAGGGTGGGGGCCAGAGGCAGCGCACCGGGGCCCGCCCCCCCTCCCCGACCGGCCGCAGGGCACACCGGGCCGCTCCCCCCTTCCCGGGACAGGCACGGCCCCTGCCGGCCACCGCCCGGCACCGGATGCCGCACAGCAGTCCTCGACCGAGGCCGCCAGAGACAGATGCCGCCCGCCCGGCCGGGCGGCCGCCACCGACGGGCGGCACGCGGCAAGCCCCGACCACTCAACCACTCAACCACTCAACCGGTCAGCCCGTCAGCCCGTCAGCCCGTCAGCCCGTCAGGGTGCCCTGGTGGAAGTACATCCGCCAGCCCGCCTGCGTCAGGCGCCACAACGAGCTCCGCCATACCCGGCGGCCCCGGTTGTCGGCGAAGTACGTCAGATGAACGACACCCGGAGCGACAACCGCCCCGGACATCTCACTGACCTCGACCGGAGAGTCCGGAGAGATCGAGCCGCCGCTGGTCACCGTCAGGATCGACTCCACATCCCACCGGCGTCCCGAAGCCCCGATCTCGGTGAAGTCCGGGTCCAAAAGCTCCAGGACACGCTCCGGCGACGCACGCACCTCGGGATCAAGAAGCCGCCACTCCCCCTCGATGGCCGCCCGCACGGCCCGCTCACTGTCCTCCGTCATGCCGAAAACACTACGGCCACCGCCCGCCCGGGCCCAGCGCATTGATCACTCCACGCGGCGCCGCCGAAACCCCCGACACCTCTCGACGGCGAGGCGATCACCGGCTTCCTCCGCACCCCCGGCCCCCATGCCGGTGCCGAACGGGTTCCGGCCACGACGTGCGGGAAGCAGCTACGAACGGTGATGAGCAGGTGTTCACAAGAGCGTGGAGGATCTGCCGCGCCTCCTGCCTCCCCCGGCGCCGGCACGGTCCACCCAGCCGACCGCCAGGCCTGATCCCCCGACCACCCGGACCAGCGCGCGTTTTGCCAACGTACGAAGGCGGACGGGCAGTTCGGGCAACGGCTCCCCGGAGCCGCCATCAAGGTCGACCACGACGGGGCTGCCCGGCAGGGCGCCGGCGACGAGAGCGCCCGGCTTTGTCGATGACCAGGAACAGCGCATGCCGATGAGTTCTGGCAGCACGTGCTCCGCAAGCGCGAGAATGCCGGTGCGTTTCGACACCGCCATGAGTTCAAAAGTGCGTGGCGATCCCGAAGACGCGGCGAAGCTGTGCCATGTCGTGCCGGTCGCGTTCCGAGGGTTCGTAGCCCTGGTGGAAGTAGACCTGCTGCTGGGCGGACAAGCAGGGCACAGGCGCCCTGTGGACGGTGCCCGTCACGAAGCATGAAGAGGGATAGGTGAAGGGCCGGTGCGGTTCGGGCGAGGCCTGCACTGCTGAGCCGTCATCAGCGAAGACCAGCGGATGAAGGTCAATCTCCCGTCCGTCCGCAGCCGTCACGACGAACCGGATGGGCCTGCAGTTCAGGCTCTGAACGAAACCCGCCGCGGACAGGGCGCCCTGCACAGCGGCTTCCTGCTCCTGGCGGTGCATCAGGTCCAGATCGCGATGGTCCCGGGTCTGCCCCCCGATCAGAGCGTCGATTCCCCATCCGCCACCGACCCAGACATCCACCTCCGCCCGCTGCAGCAGGGCCAGCACGAACAACACGTCCTCAGCTGTCATCACCCCACGCAGGCTAGGAACCTCAGCACCGGGCGGCGAACGATTTCCTTCGGAACACACAGGATAGTCCCCTCCGGCGAGGCCCGCTGTGATCGTCAGTCGGCTGCCCTCGGGAACTCAGGCACACCTGCCGTGCCCCACAGGTTCCGGCACGAGGTACGGGAACCGGTCAGGGTGGGCATGCGGCGCAGCTCAAAGGCCGTGGTTGCGGTGCGCTTGTGCGGCGAGAAAGTCTCGCGCGGCGGAGGTGATCCGCTCGCCAAGGGGCGGCTGGTGCGGAGGTCGGGTGTCCGGCGGGCCGGGTGCTCTCGCCAGATCGACGAGGGGCTGCAACGCGTCGGGGTAGCCGAGTTCGGCGGCAGCTTCCTCATGGATCAGCTTCGCTCCGTGCACGGGATCGATACGGCATGCCACGATCTGGCTGGCCCACCACCACGCTGCGGTCCATCGCGCCTCGGCAAGGTCTTCCAAGGCCGGCGGCAGCAGACCCAGCTCTTCCAGCACCAGGCCGAACAGTTCGCGGGCCTGGGGGTATTCACCACGGGCGAGGCCGGCCAGCAGAGCAAGCGAGGGGGCCTCGAGGCCGGCCAGCAGGGCGTCCAGGCCCACCTGGACCAGGCACGCGTCCGAGGGGCGCTGCCAGGGCTCGCCGGCCAGGTCTGCAGCGGCCATGCGGATCAGGCTGATCGCCACTACCGCGTCCACGCTGCCGCCTCCTGCCCCATCTCTTGCCGTAGAGGGAAGTCCTATCACCGACCACCAGGGCGGGGTTGATCAGGTGGCCGGCAGTACACGCATGCGCAGCGGGCCGCAACCGGCTCGGCCGAACATCCAGCGCTTGAGCAGCTTGAGAGCAGTGGACGTGCCCATTCGACGATGTCGACGACGCCGGAGTCCCCGTGCAGAGCCAGACCCACGATGACCACGTCCCGGCCCCGGCCGACGCCGGCCGCGAGGGTGTGAAGCTGTGAGGGCTGGGAGGGCCGTCCTGGCGGACGGCGTCGCGCCACGGCGGGAGCCGTTCCCCCGCCGTTCGGTGAGCATCCGGGCGACGGGGCGAAGGACCGGACGTGATGGGCCAGGACCGGGAGTTCAGGGCGGTCGGCAAAGCGGGCCTTGAGCCGGAACTGTCCGGGGCGCGGCCGGCGTCCGGGACCGGCTGAGGATCCATCCCGCCACACAGCGCACCCCGCTACGCGCACCCCGCCGCGGCCCACGCGGTGACCGACCGTGGCGGTGCGCCCCCTCGCCTGCAGGCGCTGCCCCGGCCGCAGCCGCCTCGACAGCCCAAGGAAACGATCTCCCCCCAGAGCCTCCGGGCGCCGGCGCGGCCCCCTCGTCCCGGCGTGCGTCCAGGCAGAGCTCGAAACTCACCGGGGACGGAGATCCTGTGGCGCTGCCACTGACCGCGAAAGAAGCCCCCCGGCTCCGCAGCGCCGGCGAGGCGCTTGACCGTGCGACGGTCACGAACGCCCCGGTCAGAAGAACCGCCCGGACCCGCAGTCGCCGGACCACCGGACGTCCCCCGCTCGGCACGTCCACGGGAAGGCTGCAGGCAAGTCCGCCACCGGCATCCGGTCCCGGGCCCCGGGCCTCCTTCGCCCGGCCCGGACCACCGCCGGCGCACGACCACTGCTCCCCGCACCCGCGGGGACGCTCCCGCAGGACCGCGACAGCACCCGATGCCCCCTTCGCCCGGCCCGCCGCGTAGCGTTGCAGCAGCCGGACTTGGGGGCGGGGCAATTGATGACCTTCGGTGGACTCCTGGCGTTTTGCCTCCTCGCCATGGCCGTGGTGGCAGTGACGGGAACCGGGATCGGCATCTACGCCCTGATCAGCAACCGGGTGCCAGGACGACGGCTCGGCAAAACCGTACGCAACCCCAGACTCTGGGGAACCGGAGTACTGTTCATGGTCTGCGGTCTCGCCTTCGTCTCATGGAGCCCTGTCATCATCGGGCTCGGGATCACGGTGGTCGGCCACGCCGTCAAACCCACCGGATGATGCGACGCCCGGCCCGCGCGTGACGGCACCGGCGCCGCCCGGGCAGGTCACAGAGACAGACCTAGCCGGCCGGGCGCGACGCCCCGCGCCGACGCCGGCGTGGGCGCCGGCTGTCTGCACACCGCCGTCGGCCGTCACGGCCGCCTCACCCACGGGCGAGTCCCACAACAGGCCGACAGATCCGATCCGTCCCCGACCACCCGCTCCAGTGCCCGTCCGGCCAACCTGCGCAGGCGGGCAGGCAGTTCGGGCAGTGGCTCCCCGGGGCCGTCATCTGGGTCGATCACGATGGGGCTGCCCGGCAGGGCGCCGGCAACGAGAGCGCCGGCGGCAACGGCCTGGGCCCCGTCCCCGCCCTCGACGCGGACTGCCCAGCCGGTGACGCGCTGAAATGCCCGCTCCAGCCGTCCGATGACCTGCCGGGGGGTGAGTCCCTGGGAGTCCATCGACGAAGTCTGCGGCGGTCACCGTCAAAGGGGTCGGTCCTGTTTCGTCGGCCCCCGGACCACGCCGCAGAACCCACCAAGGCCGGCTGATGCCTGCACCGTGCCGACGACTGGCGCCGCCTCTCGGGCGGGAGGGTGCAGGTCCACGCTGACTGGCTCAAGCCCGGTCAGCGATCGGAGACTCGCTGGCCGTCATCGCACATTCCGGTCCGGCAGCACACGGGCAACCAGTCGGCCGCAATCTCCCGAAGGCGTTGCAGGCGAGCCCTGTCGGGCTCCACGACCGTGAGGATCTCAAAGGCGGTACCCGCCCCGACGGACCGATTCGACATGACCTCCGCATAGAGCAGCCAGCTGCCTTGCACGGCACGATCTCGGCACAGCTGCGGAAGATCCAGTCCTCGTCGGGCAGACGCGGACTCCCCGGCCGTGCCCTCGCCCGCCACCAGGTGCTGCAGCAGGTCGAGAAACCACTCGCGGGCTGGCGGTGCAACGCCGTCCGCGAGGGCCGCCAGGGCGACCGAGGTCACCGCAGGCGCCGGCTCCCACAGCACCACCGCAGACCAGACATGGTCTTCGAGGCTGACATGGCACGGCTGGTGCCCCGGGCCCCTGCCCGCAAGCTGCAGCAGATCCCCGGCCAGGTGCTCTGCCGAGCCGCCGCACCCGCACCGCATGCCCGTCCAGTCCTGCCGGGCAATCTCCCTCTCGACCCCTCGCACAGCCCCACACCCTAGACGGCGCCTGTGAGGCCCAACGACACCCAGGGTGCTGTCAAAAACCCGGACACATCCCAAAGTTGGTCGATCGACAACTGCTGTTCACACTCCCCGGCACATGCTGTCCCCAGAACGGAACGGAGTCGGCCCAGCAACCAGCCACCAGCCCCCGCCGTCTGCCAGGGCGGTTGCTTCAGCCGACGGCCCGCTTGACCAGCGCCGCGATCCGCTCCTCCACCTCGGCCGTCACCTCACTCAGCGCGAACCCGGTCGCCCACATCGACCCCCCGTCCAGCCGGGCCGCATCGTTGAAGCCGAGCGTTGCATAGCGGGCCTTGAACTTCGCCGCGCTCTGGAAGAAACACACCACCTTGCCGTCCAAGGCGTAGGCGGGCGGGCAGTTCGGGCAGTGGCTCCCCAGGGCCGTCATCGGGGTCGATCACGACAGGGCCGCCCGGCCAGGCACCGGCGACGAGAGCGCCAGCGGCAACGGCCTGGGCCCCCTCCCCGCCATCGACGCGGTCCGCCGAGCCGGTGACGCGCTGAAATGCCCGCTCCAGCCTTTCGATGACCTGCCGGGGGGTGAGTCCCTGGGAGTCCATCGACGACGTCTGCGGCGAGGTCGCCGTCAAAAGAGGCCGGTTCCCCACGTCCCCCTGCACGGCTCCCCACATACGGCTGCCCCCGACGACGGCATGATGCCAGCAACCACTGACATCGCTCACTCAGCCAGGAGCACCTGCGCGCTCGCGCCGCAACGCGGTGATCAGCTTGCCGAACTGACGCAGGCTCAACCCGGTGAAGGTGGGCAGATCCTCGGAGTCAGCGGCGATGCCACGGCAGGGCCGCCGGGTAGGCGTCCTCCTCGCTGGCCTGCTGGAGGGAGGCGACCACGGTGGCGGTGATGGTGGCGAGTTGCTCCACCTGTTCGGGGCTGAGCACGTCGAACACCACACGGCGTACGGCAGCAACATGGCCGGGGGCGGCCTTGGCCATCAACTCCATGCCGGCATCGGTGAGTTCGGCCAGCTGTCCGCGCCCGTCGGCCGGATCCTCCCGGCGCCGCACGTAGCCCGACTCCTCCAGACGGATCACCGCGCGCGTGAGGCGGCTGCGGGTGAACTTCAACTGCTCGGCGAGCAAGGACATCCCCAGGGCACGGTCGGGTGCCACGGACAGGCGGCCAAGGAGGCTGTAGTCCGCGTGCGTCATGGCCGCATCCCGCCGCAACTGCTGATCGAGGTAGTCGTTCAGCAGCGTCGAGCAGTCGAGGTAGTTGATCCAGGCTCGCAGCTCTTCGGGAGCCAGCCACCGGGGGGACGTCATGGGGCCACCCTAACCGAGATGTTTGCCTGATCAAACACTTCGGGGTAGCGTTCCACATGTTTGAGAAATCAAACGTCTGCCTTTCCGGTGCTGCACCTGTCGTTGTCGAGCTCTCCGCAGGAGGACCCCATGTCCGGTTCCGTCCCCGAAGCCGCCCCGTCCGCGCCGTCCGCGCCGTCCACCCCGCCCGCGCCGCGCTCCCGCGGCCTGACCGTGCTCGCGGGCCTTCTCGCGGCGGCTGTCGTGGCCGTCCTCGCAGACGCGGTGGTCGCGCTGCTCGCCCGCGCGGCGGGGGCGTCGGGCGATTTCGCTCCGCTGCACCCCTCCGCGTACGGGCCGCTGACGGTGTTCGGCGTCGTCCTCGGCGCCATAGGCTGGGCAGTCGTCCGTCGTGTCGCCAAGAACCCGGCCGGGCTGCTGCGGTGGCTGGTACCCGTGCTCGTGGTCGTGTCGTTCGCGCCCGACCTGTCCCTGCTCGGAGGCGGCACGCCCGGCAGTGGGCCGCTGGCCGTCGCCGCGCTGATGGTGATGCATGTGGTGGTCGCGGCCGTCGCCGTCGCCGCCTACCGGCGCGTCCTGCCGCTGCCTGTCCGCTGACGCCGCCCGGCGTGCGCGACGTGCCGGCCGGCCCGCAAGCCGGCTGGCTGGCAGCCGGCGGTGTCCCTGAGGCCGGGACGGAACGAGCTCCGGGACACCGCCCTTCGCCCGCAGGAACGGTCGTACGGATCCACAGCGGGCCGAACTCCTACAAGGCGAACACCCGGCCTAAAAAGCGGTCGAGGACCTCCTCAATCCGCTCCGGCTTCGCCTCGCGGTCGGCGTCCGGGGATTCCATCCACGTCTTGGTGCGCGGGAAGGCAATGCCGCGGCGGGCGAGCAGGCAGCGCAACGCCGTGCGGCCGATGCGGATCACGTGGCCGTGGGCGTTGCGCGGGCAGGCGACGAGCTTGCGCTGGGACCAACGGGGGTGCAGGGCCGGCCGAGTCCGGCCGGGCGGGTGACGACCGTCTGGACAACGAAGCCTTCGTTCCCCAGCACTGAGTTGGCGAAGGACGGCCTCCCGCCCACCGAGGGTCCAGGCAGGCCAGGCCGAACTCGTTGAACCGTGGATCAGGCCCCGGACGGTGTCCTCGACGGCCTGCACCAGCCGGGCGATCACAGGCACCCGGTTTTGCCGGCCGAGACCAGCAGCATCATCACGCGCCGACAGCGCACCAAGCCGGTGCCGCCCCGACCCACGATCTGATGCCCCTCCTGCCCCTCCTGACCGGTCAGCCTGCGCACACCGACAGGCCCGGCCACTCACGCCTCCAGCGGTCAGAATCGATACGTCACCACCATCCAACCGCCACGACCACCCAACCGATCAACCTTTGCCGGTCACAGCCCTAGCCGACGGCCCGCTTGATAAGCGCCGCGATCTGCTCCTCCACCTCCGCCGTCACCTCCGCCAGCGCGAAACCGGTCGCCCACATCGCCCCCTCGTCCAGCTGGGCGGGGTCGTTGAAGCCGAGGGTGGCATAGCGGGCCTTGAACTTCGCCGCGCTCTGGAAGAAACACACGACCTTGCCGTCCAAGGCGTAGGCGGGCATGCCGTACCACAGCTTCGGCGCGAGCTGAGGAGCGCTGGCGGTGACCACGGCATGCACCCGCTCGGCCTTCACCCGGTCCGCATCCTGCATCTCAGCGATCTTGCCCAGCACGTCCCGCTCCGCCAACGCCGCCTTATCCCCCTGCGAACCACGCCGCGCCGCCGCCTTCTGCTCCGCGGCGTGCTCCTTCATCGCGGCCCGCTCCTCGGCCGAGAACCCCTCATACGAGCCGCTCTCGGTGTTCTTGGTACTGCTCATACTCACTCCCCAAAGCCCATCCATCACCAAGACCGGACTCCCGGTGCGCGCGGCCAGGCCCGGTCCCTGCCGCCAGTACAACATCCCCCCACACCCAAACCCTCGAAGCCTGCTCAAAGACCACTCGAACCCCCTGCGCCCCCACCCCCGGCGGGCACGCCGCACCACCCACCGCGGCCGGCGGCCCGGCTCTGCCTCGACGCGACCGAGCAAACGCTGCGGCCCCGCCGCACCGATGACCGCTCCCCCCTCCCCCGCCGGCGCCCGTCCCGATGCGATACGTGTGGCGGGTAGGTGGGTGTCCCATGCGTTGGCAGCACCTGGCGACCGACGAGGCCCACGAGCCTTTCACCTGCCCGTGCCGACGGCCTCGAAGCCGCGGACAAGCCCAGGGTGGAGCGGCCCATGCCCTACGTCCTCCCGGACCGGCTGATCAACACCAGCCACCAGGTCATCATGAACGGCCCCAGCTACCGCCCCAAGAACCACCGCCGACAAGAACGGCAAGACCTCAACCAGGCAGGAAAACCGGTGGACGCCGTCGGGATACTGCCGCCATGGCCGTCACCCAGCAACTCGCCCGCGTCCCGGTGCGGTATCTCGCCGCCTGCCGCCGGTCAGCCGGAACATCGGCCGATGGAGATCCCCACTGGGATCCGCCGCCGGCGGACGTCCTGGACCTGGACTGGGCACCGGCCATGTTGCAACGGGTCTGCGAGTTGGCAGGTCTGGACGACGCCCACCTCGATGCTCTCCGGCAGGCCACCGAGGGCGACTCGGCGATCGAGCTCGCCTTCCTCAACACACACCCGCATGCCATCGGTCCCTTCGGACCGCCTCCCACCGCCCTTTGCGCAGCTCAAGTGGCCCGCGTCTCGGAACTGCTTGGTCACATCGACTTCCCCGCCGTCCTGGCCGGCCTGCCGACCCAAGACACCGAGGCCGCTTCCTTGATCGGTCATGGAGCGGACAAGATCGCCGGTGGCCCGAGGAAATACCTGCTGGGACACTTCAATGCCCTGCGCGAGTTCTACCTTGCTGCATCCCAACAACACCTTCTCCTCGTGCTCTGGTGGGACTGACCCGGACCTCATAGCCGGCTCACGCCCCAGTCCCCGGGGGAATTGCGTGAGGCTCCGGCTGGGGAATTACGCGGCTCTGTCCGCAGTTCCGTGAATCCCCAGGTCAGCTGCAGGAACGCGGGATCGTTTCGGCAGCGTAATTCCTGCCGTGGCGAGCAAGACGGTTGAGGATGTGCTGTTCCCCGGAATCGCTGTGCGGGTGGAAGGGGTGAGTGACTCCTCCGGCATCCTGGTGGTGGACGCGGTGTCGACGGCCCGCCCAGGCCGGTGCCCGGACTGCCGCAAGCAGGCGAGGCGCGTGCACAGCACGTATCAACGCACCCTGTACAAACGGCCGTTGGGATCGCACCGAGTCGTCGTCCGGCTGCGGGTACGCCGATATTTCTGCGACTGCAGGGGGTGCTCCCGCACGACGTTTGGCGGGCAGGTGCCGGGGCTGTCCGCGCGCTACAGCCGTTCCAGCACCGGGCTGGCGGGCTGGCTGCGGTCGATAGAGCTCGGCGGGGCCGTCCTGCCGCACGGCTGTGCCGCCGGTTGCGGCTGACCGCGGGCCGGACACGGCTGCTCAGGCTGTTGACGGCGCCCTCGGTGCCGGCCCGTGCGCCGAGGGTGCTGGGGGTGGACGAGTTCGCCTTCCGGAAGGGCTGCGCCTACGGCACCGTGCTGGTCGACGTCGAGGCCGGCCGGGTCGTCGACGTGCTGCCCGACCGCACCTCCGAGACCCTCGCGGCCTGGCTCACCGAGCACCCCGGAGTCGAGATCATCTGCCGGGACCGGGCCACCGCCCACACCAAGGCGGTCAGGGAAGCCGCCCCCCAACGGCCTCGAAGTCGCTGATCGCTGGCATCTGCTGCAGAACCTGTCCGCTGCGGTGGAGAAGACCTGCCACCAGCACCGCGACTGCCTGCGCAAACGGTTTGAGGAGGAGCCGGTGACCGAAGTACCCGAGGTGGCCCCGATGCTGTTACCGCTCGTGGAACTGCCCCGCACGCAGATCATCGAGCGCACCCGCCACCGCTACGAGGACATCCACCGCCTGCTGGAGAAACGCTGGACGGTCAGCGCGATTGCCCGACGTCTGAACCTCGACCGCAAGACCGTGTGCCGCTTCCGCGATACCGACCTCGACCAGCTGCTCGCCTCCGCCCGCGAGCGTCGCCCCAACGGCGTCCTGGAGCCGTTCAAGGCATACCTCAACGCCCGTTTCACCGGGGCGCAGGGGCAGGTCAGCGGCACCCGGCTGGTTCTGGAGATCCAGGCGCGCGGCGAGCGCGGCAGCCGCCAGGTCGTCCGTAAACACCTTGCCGCCCTCCGCGCGGGCACCGCCGAACCAGTCCGGGCTGACATCCCCAGCCCTCGCAAGATCACCTCGTGAATCATGCGACCCCAAGAGACGCTCACCGAAAGCCAGGACGAGCGACTCCTTCAAGTCCGGCCCGCCTGCCCGGACATCACCCGAGCCCGCGATCTCGCCCGGGCCTTCGCCCACCTCTTCCGCCACCAGCGCGCATACCTGCTGCCGGAGTGGATCCGCCAGGCCGAGCAGGGCGCACCGAAGCCCATGAAGGGCTTCGCCGGCTTCCTCCGCCAGGACCTCCACGCCGCAACCGCCGGCCTCACGCTCCCCCGGAGTTCCGGCGTCGTCGAAGGACACGTGAACCGGGTGAAAACGCTCAAGCGAGCCATGTACGGCCGAGCCTCGTTCGAACTCCTGCGGACCCGCATCCTCACCCAGCCGTGAGTCTCCGAAAGCTGGGCATACAGTCAGGACCCATGAAGTCGCCACAATCCACGGATCCGCAAGCCGAGGCCGCACAAGGCCGTATCGCTCTATGGCTTGACCCGGAGGACTTGCGCCGGCTGGCGCAGCACTGCTGTTGCGCCGACGACGCAACCGACGAAGACAAGGACCGCTGCGGACGGCTCCGCTTCCGTGCTGGCGCAGCCCTGCACAAGCATCAGCACTCGCCATGAGGACGTAGGCCGTCACGGAACGCGGCCAGAGCCGTGAAAACGGCCGGAGTCGCTCCTCGCCTCGCTTGCTTGGTTCTTGATGTATGTGCGGCGGTGGGGGAGCGAGCGAAAACAGCGAACCTTGATCACCTGTGGCTAAGTTGGGGCCATGACTGCTGACTGGCGGATGGATCGAATCGGGGCTGCTCTGCGAGGTGAGAACCCGACCGTGCTGCGGCGGCTCGAGTCGGGGTTCGCGGTGATCGGCGACGTTCAGTTCTTGCCGGGTTACTCGGTTCTCCTCATGGACGAGCCAGGTGTTCAGCGGCTGTCTGATCTGCCGAGGGCGAGGCGGCTGTCGTTTCTGTCTGACATGGACCGGCTCGGAGAAGCCGTTGAGCGTGTCTGCCGACGCCTGGACCCCGGCTTCCGCCGGGTCAACCTGGAGATTCTGGGGAACACTGACCCGTTTTTGCATGCCCACGTCTGGCCGCGGTTCGAGTGGGAGCCGGCCGAGTTGGTGGGCAAGCCTGTGTGGCTGTATCCGGGTGACCGGTGGAGTGAAGAGGGGTTCAGGCTGGGGCCGCAGCATGACGTGTTGCGGGACGAGATCGGGAGTGAACTGGATCGGTTGCGCTCGATGGGCTGACGGCGTGAGCCCGCCGACCATCACGCGGCCACTTGCTGACGCGAGAGGGGCCGGCTGAGAGTTTGGGACGGTGGAGGCAGCTCAAGGCCACGACGGCAGAGAAACGGTCTCACCGAGACGACGCGCGCGGATTCCGGGTTGTGCAGAAACACCAGGTCCGGCTACCGCCCGAGGCCTCTCGCCGCGTCTTCCACGGCCGAGTTCAACCGCGTGGGATCGAGGGAGTACTCCGCACCGTCGGGCCCCGGAAAGTAGCCGACCTTCATGGAGAGCGTGAACTTCGGCAGCAGGTCAGCGCCACGGCCTGCCCCTCGAACCGCCCTGTCCGGTCAGGCAATGCCGGGCGCGCCACGAGGTGACGGCCCCGCCGGCGGGACGAGAGTCCATCCACCGGGGGGATCACGGCTTCGCAGCGGTGAGGAGTGGGTCATGCCGCCGCGGGCCGGGCGGCGGAGCATGGGCCAGCCACAGGCCCGCCCGGCCGCCCACCGCTTCGGTATGGCGGCGAATCCTCTGTCCTCGGCTCGGGGAAGATGTGGATGGTGACGCACCGGCGGTCAGCTTCTGCCTCGACCCACTCCAGCTGGTGTGTCCGGCACCGTCGACCAGTACCAGCCAGCACCGCTGACGTTGCGGATCGCGGACCTCGGCCCGCGCGAACGCGGCGCTCACCACGTCGCCGGCGTCGTGTTCCGCCGAGGCGGTGAGCCATTCCGCGCGGGCCTTGGGCCCTTTACGCGGGGTGCGTTCACCGGTGGGCCATCGTCTCGCGGGTGATCTCCAACCGAGACAGGACCGCCTCCTGATCCTCCAGACGCCCGGTCAACTCGGCGACGTGCGCGCGCAGTTCCCCCATCTGCTCCCGCGTGGCGGCCTCCCGCCGATCGGCCTCCTCCGATGACGCCACCATAGCCGCCTCCACGACCGCGTCCAGGGACACGACGATTCCGCCCTCCGACCACGAACGGCAACAGCGCACGGCATCACCAGCTCACTTCACTCAAAGCTCGCGCCTTGAAGATGCCGCTCACAGGGCTGGTGGGGATCCTTGATCGCGTGCTCGTGCTCGTACTCGTACTCGTGCTCGTGCTCGTGCTCGTGCTCGTTACAGGCGACTGCCCACGCTCAAGTCCGCCTGCCCGTGCGCTCAGCGACGGACGCGGTAGCGGATGTGGGTGGCCTGCGGCGTGTCGATCACCCGGACGATCTCCAACTCGATCTCCGACGGCAACACATCGAACAGCCGATGGCCACGCCCGAGAAGCACCGGGATCTGATGGATCTGCACCTCATCCAGCACCCCGGCCTCGAGCGCCCGCTGCGCCGTGTACGCGCCACGCACCTGCACGTCTTTGCCTCCGGCCGCAGCCTTGGCCTGTGCCATCGCGCTCTCGATCCCCTCGGTCACATACGTCACCAGGGGATAACCCCAGCGAGCGGCAGGCCCGGGCGGCCGGTGGCTGGGCACAAAGATCGGCAGACCGCCGTGATCACCACCCCAGTGATCCATGAGCTCGGCAGTCCGCCGTCCCACGAGCACCGCACCGGCCGCATCCCACTCGTCCTGGAATTGCCCAGCCGGCCCGGACGGCCGCCCGGACTCCCCCTCGGCGTCGGCCCACTTGTGCAGCCGCTCGCCATCGTCGCCGCCGAGGAAATCGTCGGTATCGGCGATGTACCCATCGAGTGACACCGACATATCCAGCACTGATCTCGACACTTCGACCTCCTGTGGCCTTCCTCCAGACCCGGTTTCCCTGCGTGTAGACCTGGCGCGGCGGCATTACTCATCGCCCTGACAGACGATTCCCCCTCCGGGCACCCGCCCGCGACCCGACGGCCATCCACCGACACCAGCCCCGACGACCAGCCCTTTCCCCAGATACACACCGCTGACTGCAGAAGAGCCGCACCCTGGCGGGATCCGGCAACGGGTGGAGATCAGGCAGTCCGGCTCGGCCAGCACCAGGGGGTGCTTCCACGCGAACGTCCCGTGGTGCGGGAACGCGCCAGGGCCATCCGAAGCGATGTCACCGCCTTGCCCGGCTGCGCGTGGCGTCAGAGCCCTTTCCGAAGGTGTTGCCACAAGCGCCCCACCGGCGGCGCAACGGTTTCGGGCAGGACGGACCTGCCCTACAGCGCCATGCTCCGCCACCCGCCCCCGACCCGCCCGCCCGGCCGGCCGAACACGGGTCGGCAGAACGAGGCCGACAGGGCCGGGTGCGGGCCCGAGGCAGAACGCGGGTCCCGGTGCGGTTACCCGGGGCGGGAGGCTGCGGCCGGGGTGCCGCCGGCCTGCAGCCCGTTCAGGATCTCGGGCGAGGCCAACCGGGGCAGCAACAGGTCCCAGAACTGCACCAGCGTCTGCGCCGACACCCACACCGGGTCCTCCGCGCCCAGCTGCTCGAACCCGACGGTCGCCGCCACCACCGTGACCGCGGCATCCGCCGCGGACACCCCCGGGGCCAGGACGCCGTCCCGCTCGGCATCCTTGAGGACCTCCTCCACCCAGCCCTGCCACTGCCCCCGCAGATCTACGGCCCCGTCCCGGCGCGGCGGGCCGCTGCCCAGCTCGAAACCGGCCCGCACCACCACATCCCGCTCCAAGCGCTCCATCAGAGCATGCGTGGCATCGATGAGCCGCTGCAACGGACGGATGGCACCCGCCCGCGCGGAGGCCCCGATCGCCCGCAGCACCGCGGCCGCCTCCTCCTCCACCGCCCGCGCCAGCGCCTGCTTGCTGGCGAAATGAAAATGCAGCGCCCCGTTACTCACACCCGCCCGCTTGCTGATCGAGGTCAGCGACGCCAGCACGAAACCGTCCCGGGCGAACACCTCGGCCGCCGCCCGCACCAACGACTCACGCGTCCGCGCAGCCCGCTCCTGCTTCACCATCACCCGAACTCCCCTTGCCCTTACGGCCCACGACCAGCCACCACCGACCGGCCCCCACATCTCCCACCCGCCCGCGCGGCCCACCCCCGCCGGACCGCCCCGCCCGCACGTGTCACCACGCCCCGACAACAGACCAGCCCGGGCAGGCAGGGCCGTATACGGCCCCGAACCAAAAAACCCGGGCACGGATTCGCAGGTGTCCAGGCGAATCGGCACGATCCCGCCCACCGGGCCGCACGACACGACCCACATGAGCCGGGAACGCACACACGCTCCCCGGCCGCCGGGCCGTCGCCGCCGGTCGACCCACAGGATTGTAACAAACCGCACACGCGGTCTCTATTTTAAATGTGAAGGTCTTGCAGAGCCAAGGGCCGCGCCCATGCGGTTTTCCGGGGACTTAAGCGCGGGAGCCGGGACATCAGTGGCGACCAGGCCGCCGCGCCCCCTCCCCGCACCCACCAAACCCTCCTGCCCGGCGGGCTCACCCCCGGGCCGCGGCCACCGGCCCTGCCCCGCACGAACCCCTCCCGGCCCGCCGCGATCAGGGAATATGCCGTGCGCATGGGAGACGCCCTCGGTCAGGCCGCTCGAGAACGGCTCGAGAAGACGGGCGGATGACACCCCGCCGACCCCGGGGACCGCCGGAGGCTCCACGGCGCCACCAGGGCGCCGGAGGTGCCCGTTTAGCAGGGGTAGAGAGCGCTTCGAGCACTCCTGCACGGATAGGGAACGCGGTGCTCCACATTTTGCCCACGGGAACTCCGCATTCCTTCTAGAAATTAAACCGGGTGGTATGTATCTTCACTGTCCTCGGCGCTCCACCACCCACATTCCGGCCACACTCAAGGCCACGGCGGCTCGGGGGAAAACCATGTCCATGTCTGCGAGCACCTACCGCACCACCCGCGTGATACCCGGCCTGACGCACCCGCAGCACCCGAGCGCCCCCGCCGGCGCCGCCCCCCTCTTCCAGCCACTGACCAGCACCGTCCCCAAGGAACTCGTCCACCGCGCATCCGTCGCCGAGGTCATGCTGACCGACTGGGCCCGCCGCGGCGAGCACCACTTCGTTCTGGCCGCCCAATGGCCGCGCGGACACAGCTTCTTCACCGCCATCGACGGCTGCCACGACCCCCTCATCGCCGCCGAAACGATCCGCCAGACCGGCCTGTTCCTCGCCCACGCCGAATACGGCGTCCCCCTCGGTCACTGTTTCCTCGTCAGCGACCTCCATGTGACCGTGGCGCCCGCGCAGATGCGCGTGGGCGCCGCCCCCGCCTCCCTCGAACTCGACGTCCGCGTCGGTGATGTGAAGGAGCGCCGCGGCGAGGTGACCGGGTTCCGTATCGACGTGGCCATCCACCGCGACGGCCACCTCGCCGCCACCGGAGGCGGCACCCAGACCTGCATCTCCCCGCGCGTCTACCAGCGCCTGCGGGCCGCCCGCGGCCCCGGCAGCACCCAGGTGCTGCCCCTGACGGCCCCCGAACCGCCGC
The DNA here is from genome assembly GCF_050214755.1 of Streptomyces sp. C1-1. Classification (NCBI taxonomy): domain Bacteria; kingdom Bacillati; phylum Actinomycetota; class Actinomycetes; order Kitasatosporales; family Streptomycetaceae; genus Streptomyces; species Streptomyces sp. C1-1. The sequence continues at coordinate 16,823 of NZ_CP189826.1, forward strand.
AGAGGGTGGGACGCATGTCCCCCATGGACGTCGTCCTCTCCCCCCTCCGCGCCCCCGACCGCTGGCAGCTGAGGGTGGACACCCGCCACCCCGTCCTCTTCGACCACCCCCTCGACCACGTCCCCGGCATGCTGCTGATCGAAGCCGCCCGCCAGGCCACCACCGCCACCCTCGGCCACGCCTCCCTGCCCCTCACCGTCGCCAGCGAATTCCTGCGCTACGTCGAACTCGACACCCCCTGCACCATCCAAGCCACCCCCACCACCGGCACCGGCACCGGCACCGGCACCGGCACCGGCCCGGGAGGCAACCGGACCGTTCACATCACCGCCCGGCAGAACCAGACAGACGTCTTCCGCTGCACCCTCACCACCGCCCCACCCCAGAAGTAACCCTCACGGTCTTCAGGGAAAACACAGGCCGCCTGAGCGCACCCGGCGGCCCAGTGGCCGGCCCGGCGGGCGGCCCGCCTGAACATGCCGACGGCGACCACGTCGAAGCAGCGGCACGGCACAAGGGGGCCCCGCCCCGTACACAGACCCAGCCTCCTCACCCGTCCCCGCCCAACGCACCGCTAGACAACCGGCCAGACGACCGGGTCGCCGCAGAACCCGCTGCCACACCCCGTAGCCGAACGGCAAAGCCCCGACGCAGACGCAGATGATGGCCGGACGAAGGCCGTGTTCACGTCCCGGGAATCCCCGTGCGGGCTGATCACGTTCAGGGCATCGTTCGACGCCAACTGATACGTCCCCCGGACAGCGAGAGAATCGTGGTCAACCACCGCTACCTCTCCGAAGCCTCCAAGGCCGAACTCTTCACTGCTCAGCCAACCCCGCCAGAACCGCAGATCACCCCGCAACCGGAAGCGAAACAGCTGCCGTGACTACACCACCCAGCGGGACATGACCCTTGGCCAGCCGGTCGGCCTCGATCTGGTCTGCGTACGGGTGTCGGCCTCGCTCACCGAAAAGGTTCCGCAGCTGGCTCTCGGTGACCTCCTGCCCCCGCATCAGGCCGAGCGCGGCCAGGCCGCGGCCCATCCATCGCCCGGTCGGGACACCGGCTTGCTCCTGAGCCTCGAGCAGCGCGCGCGGGGCCGTGCGGCGGCCGTCGCCGACAACGGTCTCGCGCAGGTAGTAGCGGCACCTCTGACCGGCCCGGATGACCTTGATATCTGCGGTCATGCAGACCACGCCAAACGGCTCTGAGCTGCAAGAAAAGGCCGATCGGCAGGGCGTCCCGCCAGGCGGGAGCAGCGGCCGAACTTTCTTCTCAGGCGCCCGTCACGCGGGAAGCGGCCCCGAGCCGGCAGCAAATGTCATCGCTCTCCGGCAGCCCTCACACCAGCACCCGGACGCCCCTCGCAGCTGTTTCTGTGGGCCGCCTATGGAGTGACCGTAAATGGTCTTCAACTTCCATGATCTTCCCCCATAGGGTCTTGCGCCGTGCGATGAATCGCACACCTGTTTGAGCATTCTGACGGGGAAGGACCCGAATCTTCGTGGATCGACATAAACGCTGGTGGGTACGTGCGGTTTTAGGCGCGATGCTGCTGACGCTGACCGGTGTCGTGCCGGCCTCTGCCGAGACGGCCCCGGTCGACCCCACTACGGCCCGCAGGCTGGATCTGCCGCCGTCGGCCACGCCGGCCGCAGGACCTGAACTGCACGGCGAGGCCCTCGCGGCTGCCGGTGGGCGGCCTGTCTCGGGCAAAAATCCGGAGGCCGGCCCGGCATGGAAGAAGGTGGGGGATACCTGGCAGGTGGATCGCACCACCGTGACCCTGCGCAACACGGTGACCGACCCGGACGGCGACCAGAGTGATCTGACGTTCGATGTGTGGACCGTGAACGCGGACGGCTCGCCCAAGGCGCACGTTGACACCGACAAGAACCAGTACGGCATGCCGGTCTCCGGCTTCGTCAAGTCCGGCGAGAAGGCCTCCGTCACCATCGACTACGGGTACCTCAAGCCCAACACGACGTACGTCTTCCGTACTTCCGCCTACGACGGCAGCCTGTACGAGACTGAGTGGTCCCCGTGGGCGAAGTTCACGATCCGGAACCACACCGTCGACATCACCTTGCCTGAGCCCAACAAGGACGCTCCCGCCGTCGACCTGGACCAGTACCAGAAGCCGCAGGTCACCAACGACCATGTGAATGCGTCCCCGGGCAACCCCGCCTCACTGACCCGGAACGAGCTGCCGGCACCGCTCGGCAAGGGCTGCAAAGAGACAGGCGCCAGGATCTACTGCGCCACGGTTGGCAGACCTGCGGACATGACGCCTGACGAGCGTTCACAGGTGGCAAAGGGACTGCGCACCATCGGTGTCTCCAGTCTCGTCTCCTGGTGCGATAGCGCTGCCGTCGGCCAGGACTACATCAAGCGCACCGAAGGCTGCGTGAAAAAGGCGAACGAAATCACCAACACGATCTATTCCAAACTTCCCAACGGGGAAATCTGGCCGGTGGGTCGCGCGATTTTCGCCTCGCAGATCGCGATCAAGACAGACATCAAGTCCAATACGTTCACGCAGGAGTGGAGCCTGAAGCCCCTGTCCTTCCGCGACGCGACCGGCGAGGCTTCGGAGTGGGGACCACTCACCTTGCGGCCCAAGTTCACCTGCACCCCTCAGTGCATCACCAGTGCCCCCACGTGGTCGGCGCCTGCCACCTGGTCGACGACCGGCGTCGACTACCATGAGGCAACCGCGACGTTCACGCACACTGTCAGCGGCGTGCAGGCCGGCGCCATCGTCCCCGTGCAGCTCATCTGGAAGTGGGACAACACCGTCCCGAATCAGCTACCGGACGCGTTCCCCGACGGAGACATCGGCAACTCGGTCCCTGATCTCGACATCCGCTGTGATGCCGTTGCCACGGCTACGCCGGGATGTGTGTTCTCCGCCTACAAGCCGACCTGGGTCATGAACTTCAAGAAGTTCCCGGCCTCCGTCGCGCACGCCTGGCTGACCCAGACCAAGCTGCCCAACCATCCCGGAAGCCAGACAGCCGGCAAGCCGCTGTTGTACCTGCCAGCTAGCGGCTCCATCACCGGGCGTACACCGACTCAGAACCGTGCCGTGATCTGTCCGTCAGGTTGGGCCGCAAAGTCAGGCAACCCCGACACGACCACACTCCCGGGCAACACACCCAGCGGCAACGATCCTCTGTCGTGCGACGAGTTCGCCTATGCCGCCACCTACAACAGCGGCGGCATGCCAGCCCCCGACGGACTCAACCCCGTCGCGTCGGGTAATCAGTGTGTGCAGACATACTCACAGCGCACCCAGACCGATGTGTGGCACTTCTACGACGACATGCGCCAGGCTGCGCCAACGTGGAAGGAAGTCTGCGGACGCTCCACCATGTCGAACTGGATGAACACGCAGTCCATGCAGCCGTTCCCGGCACAGTTCACGCAGCCGAACCGGCTGCTCGAAGAGGACCCCTACTGGTACTACGCTCCCGAGTTCTCAGGGTGCAGCGCTGCCGCAGCGACCGTGAAGTGCACGGTCAAGTGATCTGAACGACCTGTGGGGGCGGTGCGCACCGACTACGGTGGCGCTGCCCCCGCTCCTTTCCCGACGGGAGACACTGCTTTCATGACCGACGGCCTCCAGTGGCTCGAAGACCCGATTCCGCTCCCCGGCGGCTACTGCACCATCTTCGCGCGCGGTATCGACTCCGAAGACCTCGTACGCCGGCTCGTTCCTGGTACCGAGCCACGCTTCATCGGCCTGCGCACACATCAGGCGTTCGAGGCCGACCTGTTCCAGCTCGACCTCAGCAAGCCCGTGGACACGACCGTAGGCGTCCGTTACGGATCCGTCGGTGACCTTGCTTTCTCCATCGGATACGGCCCCTGGCAGGAAACCCTCAGCCAATTCGACACTCCTGAGCTCTCTCACGGAGGTGCGCGTACATACGAGCTCTATTTCATGGCCGAGCACCCTAACGTCCCTCCCCCGCATTTCCGTTACAACCATGACGGCGTGTACGAAGTGATGTGTGATCTCAATAACGACGACTGGACAGGAGTCGTCAACGTCCTTGGAGACAACGCCGCACTAGTCGCCGCACTGGAAGCCGACAAGCGGCGCCCCATGGAGATCCTGGAACAGCGGTTCGGCCTGACCCTGCCGAAGGAAGCGATCCTCACCGGCACCCTGCCCGCCGCGATCATCAAAACCTGACAGCAACACAACCGGCCCCCTGAGACCCCAGCCGACCAGTTCCGCTCCCCTCCCCACCAACGCAAGGCGACCCGCCCCCCACCGTGGCGTGGTCGGCCGCTCACGCCAGCAGCACCCTTCGCCGGCCAGGTCCACAGCGTGGTCGTCGCCCATCGTGTTCCCTTGTACTGCATACGGCCTACCCGCGCCCGTCGACCCACAGGACGAGGTGCGCTGCGGGCAGGCCCTGACCCGGGTTCTCCGGTCCTTCGAGAACGAGGCTCCACCCTCCGATATCGCCTACGAGTGGCCGCCACCTTCAACGTGCGGCCCACAACCCGGCCCGTAGGCTGAGCCTTTCAACGGTTGCGGATCCGCCCCCAAGAAACAACCCAGCAGCCCTGGGACCTCAGTCGTAGATCGGGAAGGACGCCTGGAACGACAGGCGCTCGTCGGCCGCGTCGCCGATGCCGGCGAGAATCCCGTCGAGCGCGATGAACTCCTCCCATGCCGCCCGGCCAGTCGCTTCGGCCAGCCGAACCACGACGAGATCTTCCAGCTCGGGAACACGCTTGTTCTTCCAGATCTTGTCGGCGAGGCTGACCAGCAGGTCCTCCAGGCCGACCCGCGCGTCCGCCCATGACGCGTGAGTCGCGGCGAAGCGCGCCAGTTCCGGGCTGATGCCGTGGCCGAGCAGAAGGGCCTGCCCGGCCTCCTCGTGCGCCGATCCGGGTCCTGAGAGCTCGGCGAGGTGCATCATTTTCCCTACGTCGTGGGTGGCCGCCCCGAAGAGCACCGCCTCGCGGTCGAAGACCACGGCGGGGTAGCGCTGTTCCACCCAGTCGACCAGCTGGTGCGCGACGTCATGAACGGCGCGCAGGTGGGCCGCCAGCCGCGGCGGACTTCCCAGCTCCGACAAGAGCTCTGCGACACGATCCGGCAGAGGCAGCAGGGGCGGGCTGACGGTACCGCTCATGGCTGTCGACAAGTTGTTGGTCATCACCGCCGTCAGGGTACCGACGGCGGCCCCCTCATGCGTCCGTAAGAGGAACCCTCACCGAACAGTCGCGATCTTGCTTGGCCGGAATGATCGACCTGCGCTGACGGCGTCTCATTGAGGGTGAGCGCGTCTGCGCCTGCGAATAGTCGGTCACATGATTCCCCCTGTGCTCTGCAGTACGGTTACAGGCGATCCAGCGCCAATCCCCCCGGCCACGGCTCCCACCGCTCCGACCATGACGGCCCCAGCCCCGACCATGAGCCCGACCACGGCAGGCCACAGAGTTGCGCAGACGGTCTGGCCGGAACCTGCGCAATCAGCCGCCCCTTGCGTACCGGCAGAAGTCCGTCACCCTTCTCCGGTGCGCAGACCTGCCCACCCTCCCGGTCGCTGCTCCTTGACTGCTCGTCGAGGCACAGAGGTTGCGCAGTAGTCGCGTGTGCGCCCGCGCCCTGCCTGACGGACCATGAGTTGACTGGAGGGTCTGCCTGATATGTGCGTCCGACTGGGCGGTTTTCGTATGGCAAAGACGGCGGGGAGTGATGGACGGGGCTAGCGTGGCGTCGACCTCAAGTGATCGTCGGCCCTATCCACGCTGGCCTTGGCCACCGAGCGGGCTGCCATGCCGAAATGAGTTCGCTTATGCGCCTCGCTTTTCGCCGAAATGGCCTCAAGAGGACGGTCGTGACCGCTTGCGGCCTGTCGGCACTGCTCGCCGCCTCCGTGACGACCGGGTCGGGCGCCTCTGCCGACGAGCCGCGTCCCGGTGGGGCGAGAAACCCCTCCCTCAATGGCCCGGTCATCACCCTCACCACCGTGAAGGTCGGCGCGCCTGGCAACCCGTCGGTGGGTATTCTCCCGTTCAAGGACGCTCTGTATCGCTCGTGCGCCGATGCGCCCTCCCTGAAGGAATGCCTTCGAGTTGGCGGCGTGCCATATCGCTACGAGATCGGCCAGCTTGAAGTCACCGTCGAACAGTGGGTGGCGTTCCTGAACACGGTCGATCCCGACGGACGCAACCGCCTTCGTCTCTACGACGAGACCGAGAGTTCGACCGCGTGGCCGAGGTACGGCCAGATCAACCTCTCTCCAAGTGCCGGCACGGGCCGCCACTACTCGGTGGCCTTCCCTCAGTGGGCGGACAAACCCTATGGCTTCGCGAACTTCCTGAGGGCGGCACGCTTCGTCAACTCCCTCTACAACGGCCGACTGGTCTCGAAGCGGACCAGCAGCAAGGGCACCTTCAACTACGTCACGTACCAGGTGGCGTTGTCTCCGCAGACCGAGCGCGGAATGTACGAACTGGCTAAGCCGAAGACCACCCGCGTGCATCGCACGGGGTTCGTCCTGCCGAGCCAGGACGAGTGGATCAAAGCGGCTTACTACGACCCGCGCGGCGGTGGCACCTACTCCTACTGGAAGTACCCCACCAACCCGGGCGTCTTCGGTGACGGAGCGGCAACCGCCCCCAGCCCCACTGTCCTCGCCCCCGGCACCGGCGAGGTCACCAACGCTGCGACCCAGCCCTTGGCTTCGTACCACGCGGACGGCAAAGCAGCGCCGAGCTGGTGCCCGCAACAGCTGAGCCCCGAAGCGTGTTCCACCGGCAACCCGCTCGGGTTCGACCCGGTCATCTACGCCAAGGCCTACCAGGGAAGCCTCAGCGCCGTCGGCGAGGCGAGGACCACATCGCCGTGGGGCACGCTTGACCAGGGCGGCAACGCGGTCGAGTGGACCGACACGATCACAGCGCCCCCTTCCGGGCAGAGTTCCCTGCGGGTCTGGCGGCGGCTGCACGGCGGAATCTCCAACGCGCCCGCCTACCAGATGTGGCCGTCAGCTGTTGGCCTGCAGCCGCAGGACAACGTGTTCTACAACCACACCTATCCGTGGCTGGGTCTGCGGATCGGCGTGATCGGCGACTGAAGCACGGCCAGCCCGGCCCGGGCGCGTATGCGCCCGGGCCGGGCTGGCCGACGACCCGGTAGCGTCCGGCATGCTGGATGAGCAACGGTGGCGGCACGTCTTTGAGGCGGAGGCCCGGCGCCGAGCGCACAGTACAAGTGCTGCAGTGGAGGCAGCGCAGAGCCGGGCGGTACTGGAGCGAATGGAGCCCGGCCTGCCCCCGCAGGAGGTCACTGACCCGTTCCATCTGGAGGTGCACCGGGTTCCGCGCTCAAGGCGCGGCTCGGCGGCCTCATGGCGCCCGGTGTGGAGGCGCTGTGCCTACCGGCGGAAGCCTCGCCCGGGATCGCGGACGCTGTGGCTGCCGAAGGGCAAGGCGACCGACTCGTCCCGCCCGCCGCTCTGCGCGAGCAACTCGACCTGTTCCAGCCCGCTCCGGTGCCCCACGAAACACTCCTCGGATCCGTACTCAGGAGTGCCTGCCAGATGATCACTGTTCTGCAACCCGAGGCCCGGGCGGCGCGCCTAGAAGTCCTACGCCGCGAGTACGTGAACGACATCATCGCCAGGGCCGCCCGCGCCAACCGCTCCGTACGCATCACCTCGTACGTCCTGGCGGACAGCGGGGAGGAGCGCCGGGCAGATCTCGACCTGATCCGCGCGCACGCGGTGACGCTGGCGTGGAAGGTCGCCTCCACTACGTTCGCCGACATGGGGCAGCCGCCGCCCCTCACACAGCGACCCGGTTTCGGTGCGGCCTGCCGGTACACCACGCAGGGCTACGCGCACGGCATCGGCGCCATCGCCCGCCCCGCTCTCACCACGGACGACGAGGCGTACACGCACGTCCTTGAGTACCTGTACCACCAGGGCGTGTTCCTGGCCTACCTACCCGCCGTCTCGGCAGGCCACTGAGCCCCCCCTGCCGCCGGGTGTCCACTCCCCTCCTCGGCGGCAGGGCCCTATCCCAGAAGGGAAACGACGTGCACGAACTAGTAGCGGCGCAGCTCGGTGAGCGGCGTCTTGTCCTACGGCCAGGCAGCAACAAGGCCCTGCACCTACCGAGGGCCCGGTTCGAGGAACTGCGCTCGTTACCTGATGCCGCCGTGCCTCCGTGGCTCGCCAAGGCCGCCCGGGCTCAATGGAGTCTCAACCTGACGGACCGGCGCGTGGACGACGTGATGCTGTGGCGTGAGCCGGGCCCGTACCAGTTCAGTCGTACCTCGGCTGTGACTACGACTGCGTGATGTGCTACCTCGGTGAGAAGCGGTTCGAGGGCCTTGACCGGGCAGGCAAGCACCGGCTCCTGACGGTGATGCGCAATGCGGGCGTGATCTGGCTGCAGATGACCGGCGGAGAACCACTGATCGACCCCGACTTTCCCGACGCGTACCAGCTCGCCTACAAGCTGGGCATGCAGGTCGAAATCCTCTCCAACGGCTCCCGCCTGCACAAGGACCACATCCTCAACCTACTGCGCACCTACCCGCCAACGAAGCTGACGTTGAGCATGTACGGCGCCACCGCCGAGACCTACGACGCGGTGACCCGCAACCGCGGGGCCTTCCAACGCTTCTCCCGCGGCCTGCGCATGGCCATCGACGCAGGGCTGAACATCGAGCTCTCCCCGATCGTCGTGCGCGCCAACGAACACGAGATCGGCGACATGCGGAGCTGGGCGCGCAGCCTGGGCTTGCGGTTCCGTGAGTACGCGAACATCTCGCCCACCATCCACGGAACCGCGAAGCCGCTGCCCTCCCAGTCTCCGCAGCACCTCACCAACCGGCAGCCGTTCACCGGCTGCCCGGCCGGCGTGACCTTCTTCCACGCCGACCCGTTCGGGCGGGCTTCGATCTGCAAGGTCGGCCGCGACCCGAACGTCGACCTGATCACTGAAGGCGTGGACGGTCTGACTCGGCTCGGCTCCATCGCCGAGTCCCTCATGCTTCGCACCGGAGGATGCAGCGGCTGCACGCTGTCCGGCACATGCCGGGTCTGCAGGCCGATGGCGAAAATCTTCCAGGAGGCGAAGGCACCACTCGCACACTACTGCCAGCACACCGAAAGGTAGCCCGATGACTGCTGTGATGGTCGAACTGACCCGCGCCCCGCAGACCGCCACCCCGCAGGACCCCCAGGAGGTCATCCTCGTAGCGGACGTGGACGCACTCCTCGCCGACGCCCTGCCCGGCTGCGGCGACGACAACCCGTACAACTAGGACCCCGGCCGGGGCCGCAACCGACCGCGGCCCCGACCCCCACCACCGCACCGGAGGCCCCCCTCGATGCCCACGCAGCGGCTCACCGACCTGCCCGACAACGTCCGGCACCTGATCGAAAAGGCCAGCGGCAGCCGAGTTGTCGACGTCGGCACCATCAACGCAGGCCTGAACAGCGCCATCGCCGCCCGCGTGACCCTCGACAGCCGCACGCTGTTCATCAAGGGCCTACCCCTTAACCACCCCCGCGTATGGACCCAGACGCGGGAAGCCCAGGTCAGCCCCTACGTACTGGGGATCGCCCCGCGTCTGCTGTGGCATGCCGAGGCCGATGGCTGGAGCCTGCTCGCCTTCGAGTACATCGCCGGCGCTCACGCCGACTACACGCCCAAGTCGCCCGACCTGCCCCAGGTCATGGCCAGCATGATCCAGCTCTCCGAAATCCCGGCGCCGGCACTCGAGCTGAAAACCATGCCGCACCGACTGAGGACGTATGTCGACGACCCCGCAGACCTGTCCTGGTTCGCCGGCAACCATCTCCTGCACACGGAATGGAACCCGCACAACGTCCTCATGACCGCAGACCACGCCCGGTTCGTGGACTGGGGGTGGGCCTCCATTGGCGCCGCGTGGATCGACCCGGCGCTGTGGCTGCTGTGGCTCATCGCGCACGGCCACACCTGCGAACAGGCGGAGAACGCGGCCTCCGACCACCCGGCATGGGACCTCGCCCCAGCCCGAGGTCTCGATGCCCTCGCCCGCACTCAGCATCGACTGTGGGACTCCATCGCGGACCAGAGCCCCGATGACTGGGCGAAGCCGATGCAAGCGGCAGCCGCAACGTGGGAGGCGTACCGCACGCGCTGACCCGACACCAAACAGTCCCGCCCCCCGCCACCGCGGGGGGCTCATCGCTTCCTCGCCCTCCTATGGTCCGACCTGCAACGCCTGCCGCGGCCACTGCATCCCTAGGACAGCCGTTGACGCAGAGGGGTACGTGCTCCCCGCGCCCGCGGGGATGGTCCCACAGCGGCCAGCCGAGGCAGGGCGGGCAGAGGTCCTCGCCGGGGGCTGGCGCCCACTACCGGCGCCGACCCTAACAAGGAGACTGGCACGCAGCCGTCCAGCGTAACCTCTTCAACCGCATGATCGACCAGCTCTACTTCTGCCTTCAGAAGCGTGAACTCTTCGACGAGCAGTCCGCCTTCCCTTCGCCCTCGCTGGCAGACGGGGCGGCAGCCTGAGCAGCCAAGACGTTGCCCGCGGTGCCGAAGGGAGCCGATCATTCGCCCATGAGACCCGAAGTTCAGGCGTTCGTCGCCGACGGCCCGCTCCCCGACTGGGACGCGAGCGCAGAAGAGGTCGACAGGCGCGCCGAGCAGCTCGAAGCGATTCCGAAGCCGGTCACGGGAGAAGAGGCCCGAGCGCTTGTCTCTTGCTTCGGCCCGGACGACTGCTACGGCGTCGCCGGAACCCTGCTGCACCTTATCGAGACCGGCCCGAACCCCGTCCTGACCACCGACCCAGGGCCCGACGCCAACGAGTGGCACAAGCGGCTCTACGACCGGGCCGTGAACGGAGGGCTTATCCCGCGAACTTGACGGCATAGCAACATGAGGTGTCTGCGCCCTGGGCAGCGGCAGAGAGACCATCCCCGCAGGTGCGGGGAGCAGCCAGGCGTACCGCATTTCAGGGTCCTTGTGCTGGGACCATTCCCACGAGTGCGGGGAGCAGACCAACCGTGCCGTCTGCCGCTCCCGTGAGGCGGGACCATCCCCGCGAGTGCGGGGAGCAGATGAGGCCCGCCTACGGCGCCCAGGCCGCGGTGGGACCATCCCCGCGGGTGCGGGGAGCAGTCGGCCCGGTCGCCGTGCACGAGGACCTTGCCGGGACCATCCCCGCGGGTGCGGGGAGCAGCCACAGTTCGGCCATGGAAGATCCCTCGCGGTGGGACCATCCCCGCGGGTGCGGGGAGCAGGTCCTGGTCCCGATGCCGCCCGAGCCCCTCGCGGGACCATCCCCGCGGGGGCGGGGAGCAGGCGGGCAGTTCGATCAGCGGGACGGAGGAGCCGGGACCATCCGCGACAACCTCATCGACCGCATTGCTGAGGCAGAACAGGAAGGATGGCTGGGCGAGATCGAAGGACTCGAGGTCAGCCTTGCCGGCACCCAAGACAAGCTCGCCTTGCTCGATGCCGAGCAGGCCCGCGCACGGCAGACGGTCGACCTGGGGATGCCCTCCTTCGCCAACCTCGCCGGCCGTACTTCGACGCCGGACCTTGACCAGAGCGCAGGGCCCCGGGCTGTTTCTGACGGCAGGAAGGGGAAGATCGGTGTATGCGGGTGACGATACGCGGTGCCTTGGTATCCGCCTTTGCGCCTGCCGTGCTCGGCGGGGCATCGGGGTCCCTGCCGCAAGGGGCTGTGCGGCACAGTGCGGCGTCGATCGAGGCGGTGTCGGAGAGGGCGGGGCGTGATGGACGACGTGTTACTTCGGAGCGGACACACGAGGTGGCGGACTCACGCCGTCTTCGCCATAGCCGGGTTGATGATCTTCGCCGGATGCGAGGACGACCGAGGCAAGCCGCCCCCGCCACCCAGCGCGCTGTCTGCCAGAGCCACGTGTGTGACGGCATCAGGGGAATTGATCGCCGATGTGAACCACGACGGACACCCGGACCGCGTCTCCGATCCCTCCCGCAGTGGTACTCGCTTCAGCATCACCTTCGGTGTCGGCACGGCCGATGAAGCGACTGTCGGGGCACGCGCCTTGGCCGACTACACCGGCGGCCGACAGGAGTACGTGATCGGCGCCGCCGCGGACTTCAACCGTGACGGATGGACCGACCTGGTCATCGTTGCGGGAGACGAGCAAGCCGGCGATACCCCGATCTACCCCCGGACCGCCGAGTTGCGGCTGGGCCCCTTCTCTAACACGGGCCGCGGACAGAAGATATTGCCTCTCGGTCTGGGGGCCACCTCGGAGATGTCCGTCGTTGACTACAACCACGACCGGTACCCCGACCTGGCGGTCTACGGCCACGTCGGCGACGGTGAACGGATGGCACGTGCTCGCCTCGGCGCCGAGGCCAGCGCACTGGCCGCGACCGGGGGTTACGAACACGGGACGGAGTTCGAGAGCCCGGCCCGGCTGCCCAACTCCGGTCTCGGCCGATTTTATCGGCCATGCTCTACGAGCGACATGACCGAGTGACCTCACCCGTTCCGGGCGCCTGTCCTGGACTGGTCGGGCCGGCGCTGCAGGCGGTCTGCCCATGGGGGGCCGCGCCGGGGACGGAGCAGGTGAGGGCGGCGACGCGGGCAGCGAAGGAGCAGGCGTCGGCGGTGTCCTCGAGGGTGAGGGTGTCGAGCCGGCCGCCGAGGTGGCCGAGTGCGGCGAGGCGGTGCAGCGGGCCGGCGGTGAAGGCGTCGCCGGCCCCTACGGTGTCGACGACGTCGACGGTGGGGGCCGGGACGGTGATGCGGGTGCCGTCGAGGGAGGCGAGGGCGCCGCGCTCGCCGAGGGTGATGATGACGAGACGGGCGCCGGCCGCGTGCCAGGTGTCGCAGGCTTTCTCGGGGGTGGCGCCCGGCAGGAGCAGGCCGAGGTCGTCTTCGCTGAGGCGGAGGATGTCGGCCAGAGCGCACCAGTGCGGGAGCCGTTGGTGGTAGGCGGCGGGCGGTACGAGCAGGGGGCGGACGTTGGGGTCGATGGACACGGTGGTGTGCTCGCGCACCTTGGCGAGGTGGTCCTCGATGTGGCTGCCGCCGGGCCGGCGGATCAGCGCGAGGGAGCCGGTGTGCACGGCGACGGTGTCGACGGGCGCGGTGCTGGACAGTTCGTCGGCGGTCCATTGCCAGTCGGCGGCGCCGTCGGCGAAGAAGGAGTAGGTGGCCTGGCCCCTGTCGTCGAGGTCGGCGATGGCAAGGGTGCTGGGCTCAGGCGCGGTCACGGTGTCGGTCAGGTCGACCCCGGAGGCGCTGAGGTGGTTGCGAAAGAGGGCGCCGAAGACGTCGGTGGACAAGCGCCCGAGGAAACGGGTGGGGGTGCCGAGCCGGGCGAGGGCGACGGCGGTGTTGGCGGGGCCGCCGCCGGGCAGGACGCTCAGGGCGAGCCGGGCGGGAGTGGAGTGCGCGGGGTCGGTGAAGGCGTCGGCGACGCACTCTCCGATGACGGTGACGCTGCCGGTGGCCGTATGCGTCATGCTCATGGGCTGTCTCTCTGTCGAAATGGGCAGCCCTGCAAGGGCTGGTCGGAGCATTCGCCTGAGTCAGCCCTTGACCGCGGAGCTGGCGACGCCCTGGATGAACCAGCGTTGGAAGAACGCGAAGACGATCAGGACGGGCAGGACGAGGAGCACGCCGAAGGCGAGGATCTGGCCCCAGTCGACGGGCTGCTGCACGGAGAAGACACCCATCTCCAGGGGCAGCGGGCGTACCGAGGGGTCGGAGACCATCAGGACAGGCCAGAGGTAGGAGCCCCACTGGGTGAGGAAGGTCAGGATCGCCACCGAGGCGAACGCCGGCTTGCTCATGGGGACGATGATCGCGAAGAAGGTGCGCCAGGGGCCGGCGCCGTCGATGCGGGCGGCTTCTTCGATGCTGGGCGGGATCGCGCGGAAGAAGGTGGCGAACTGGTAGAGGGAGAAGGCGTTGGCGATGAAAGGGATGGCCTGGATGTAGATGGTGTTGCGCTCGTTGTTGAACATGTAGAACAGCGGCACGGCGACCGCTTCGAACGGCACCAGCATCAGCATCAGGACCACGGTGAACACGGCGTTCTGGCCGCGCCACTTCAGCCGGGACAGGCCGTAGGCGGCCATGGAGTTGACGATCAGGCCGCCCAGGACCACGACCGTGGACAGGAGCACCGAGATACCCATGAAGCGCCAGAAGTAGCCGGTGGCGTCGGAGTCGAAACTGTCCAGGACAGCCGCGTAGTTGTCGAAGGACAGGTGGGTGGGCAGGAAGCCGGTCAGGCCGCTGAGGACCTGGTCGGAGGGCTTGAAGCTGCCCAGGATCAGGTACAGGACGGGCAGCACGAAGATGAACGCCAGGACGCTGAGGACGGCGTAGTCGGCGAAGCGGCGCAGGGGTGTGCGGGTCATGATCAGTCCTCGTAGCCGGGGCGGACGACGCGGCGCTGGATGAGTGTCAGGACGACAACGATCAGGAAGAAGACGACGGTGATCGCGGAACCCATGCCGATGTTGTTCTGGTTGAAGGCGGCGGTGACGGCCTGGTACATCACGGTGCGGGTGGCGTCCTCGTCGAGGCCGCCGCCGTTGACGAGGACGTAGATCTGGTCGAAGACGCGGAAGGCCAGCACCGACGTGAGCATGGCGACGAAGACCAGGGTGCCGCGGATGCCGGGCAGGGTGACGTGCCGGAACTGCTGCCAGCGGCTCGCGCGGTCCAGTTCGGCGGCCTCGTAGAGCTCGCTCGGGATCTGCTGGAGGCCGGCGAGCAGGATGACCATCTGGAAGCCGACGCCCTGCCAGATGGACAGGACGATGACCGAGGCCATGGCGGTGAGGCCGTCGCCGAGCCAGTCGAAGGCGCCCCAGTTGCCGAAACTCACCGCATGCAGCACGGAGTTGAGCAGGCCCTGGTCGCTGCGGGCGAGGATGAGCCGCCAGATCACGGCGACCAAGGCCATGGGGAAGACGACCGGCATGAAGAACAGCGACCGGAACAGGCCGATGGCCTTGAGCTTGCGGTTGAGCAGGATCGCCAGCCCGAGCGCGAGGCCGGTCTGCACGGGGACGACGACCACGGCGAAGGTGAGGTTGTTCAGCACCGCCCGCAGGAACGGGCCGGACATGTCGGGGTCGGTGAAAATGCGCCGGTACTGCTCCAGTCCGAAAAAGGTCGGCGGGATCGGGGAGCCGAGGCGCACGTTGTAGAAGGAGAGCACGATCGCGTAGACGAACGGCACGCCGACAAAGGCGATCAGCCCGCCGAGCGCGGGCGCGGACATGAGCAGTCCGGGCACCCATTCGCGGCTCTTGTACGCCTTGCGGGGCGGCTTCGCGGTGGTCACCGGTGGGGCCGTGTCTCGGCCTGCGGGCGTGGCGTGCGGGGGTTCCACGGTTTTCACGGGTCGGTCCTACTTCCCGGCCGGGGCGGGCACGGTCGTCCGCGCGCCCGCCCCGGCCACCGGGGGTTCTACGGGGTCTTGTAGCCGTTGTTGTCGGAGAAGTCCTGGTCGATGGCGCGGGCGGCCTTGGCCAGGGCGGTCTTCGGGTCGGCGCCGCCGTAGATGTCGTTCACGGCCGTGCTGAACTTGGCGGTGACCGTGGGATATCCGGCGGTGACCGGGCGGGTCACGGCGACGCACGCCTTGGTGATGTCACTGTCGCCGCACGGCTTGGCGAGCTGGTCGGCGAAGAGCTGCAGCGGGCCGCCCTGCGTGTAGAGGGTGTTCTTGGCGAGCGCGGACTTGGTGCCGGGAGGGGCGCCGTTGGCCGTGGTCATCGCGGTCACGTTCGTGTCGTTGAGGAGGTAGTCGAGGAACGCGCCGGCGGCCTTGCCGTTCTTGGTGGCTCCGCCGATGCCCCAGGTCCAGGAGCCCTGGCCGGTCTTGGGGCCGTTGCCGAAGTCGGGCAGCGGCAGGGCCACGAGGTCCTTGCCGAGGGCCTTGCTGTCGGCGGGGTAGGCCCAGTGGCCGCTCCAGCTGAGGGCGACGCGGCCCTTGACGAAGGCGCTCTGGTCGGTGTTGGCGTCGGTGTACTTCTTCCAGGACTGGAAGGTCTTCATGGCCGCCGCCACGGCCGGGGTGTCGAGCACGCCCTCGGACTTGCCGTTCTTGATCAGCGCGCCGCCGGCCGAGAAGACGATGGGTGAGAAGAGGTAGGTGCCTCCCTCGTTGGCGTAGCCGCCGCTCTCCGACAGGTCCAGGGGCTTGCCGTCGGAGTCCTTGGCGGCCAGCTTCTTCAGCGCCGCGTTGAACTCGTCCACCGTCCAGGCGTCGGAGAGGCTGGTGGGGTACTTCACGCTGGCAGCATCGAGGAGCTTCTTGTTGCCGTACATGCCGAGCCCGGAGTCGTACATGCCCAGCGCGTACAGCTTGCCGCCGACGGTGCCCTCGGCCTTGATCGCGTCGGTGGCGTTGGAGACCGTCTTGGTCGAGACGTAGGACGAGATCGGCGAGAGCTTCTTGTTCCAGACGAAGTTGGCGACCGTGGGGCCGTCCATCTCCATGACGTCCGGCAGCTTGGAGACGTCGGTGGTGGTGACGGTCTTGGTGTAGTCGTCACCGGGGATCAGCGTCAGCTTGACCTTGATCTTGTCCTGGGAGGAGTTGAAGGACTTCACCGCGTTCTGCACCGCGGCGTCCTCACTGGCCTGGCCCTGGTGGGCCCAGACGGTGATGGTGCCCGTGCCGCTGCCCGAGGAGGACTTGGCGCCGCTGCCGCCACTGCCGCCGCAGGCGGCCAGCGCCGCCAGCGGCAGAGCGAGTGCCAGCGCCGTACAGGCTGTCCGGCGTGGTCTGCTGTTTCCGACGATCATGGGTGGTGCCTCCGTATGTCGTGCGGGGTGAGGGTGAGTGGTGCCGGTGGTGTGCTCGTGTGGGGGCGTGGGGTCTCAGGGGCCGGGCTCTTTGATCACCAGCGGGTGCAGTTGCCAGACGTCGACGGTGTAGCCGAGGCGTGCGCCGGGTGCGCTGTGAGCCTCGAGCCGCCACGGGCCCTGTCCTGTGGGGTAGAAGCGCAGGGTGAGGACCTGGCCGGTGGTGGTGAGGAAGACTTCGGCGATGGAGTGGTCGACGATCACGCGCAGGTCGACGGGTACGTCGGTGGGGCAGGGCATCCGGTAGCTGCCGCCGTGGGCCCGGGCATCCAGGGAGGCGTGGTCACGGTCGACGACCAGTTCGCCGATGACCGGATCGAGGCGGATGTCGAGGTACTCGGAGTCGTCCGGGCTGGTCAGCAGCCGCAGGCCGGCCGATGCGGTCGGCTCCAGGCGGGCCGTGAGGTCGAAGGCCCGGCCCACGGTGCCGAGCTGGACCGGGCCCGGACCGTGCGCGATGCCGGTGGCGTGGACGGTGCGCTCGCCGCGCAGGGCGAGCAGTTCGGCGGCGGGCTGCTGTCGCAGCGAACCTCCGTCGACTGAGACCTCGCGGGGCACCGTGAGGACCCCGGACCATCCGTCTGCGATGCTCCAGGCTTGGTCGCGGGCTTCCCCGGACCAGGCCCACAGCAGCCACCGGCCGCCGGGTGCGCGCAGCAGCGCGTGCGCGTAGCCGTCGGGGCCATGCTCGACGAAGACGGGCGGTCCGCCCTCGAAGGCGTCGCCGTGTTCCTCGCCGATCAGAGCTACGACGCAGCGGGGGCTGTCGTCGTCGTTCCACGCGCTGAAGATCAGGGCACCGGGCCCATCGTCGGCGGCCGGGAGGTACTGGGGGCACTCCCAGCCCTCCCCTGTGTGCAGGCCGATGTTGCCGACGTCCTGCTTGTGACGGGCGGCGAACGGGCCGCGGTAGGTCCAGGTCTCCAGGTCGGGCGAGTCGTACAGCAGGGCGGCGCCGCGGCCGTCGGCGAGGGCGGCGCCGACGAGCATCCGCCAGCCGTCGCCGTGCTGCCAGACCTAGGGGTCGCGGTACATGGTGCAGCCCTCGGGCACCTCGGGGATGAGCAGCCGGCCGCGCGGGGTGAAGGTTGGTCCGCCGTCGTGGGAGGTGGCGGTGGTGACCGGCTGGTGGTGTGGGCTCTCCTGGCGGTAGGCGGAGTAGAAGGCAAGAAGCCGGTCGCCGTCGGAGACGGCGTTGCCGGAGAAGCAGCCGTCGGCATCCACGCCGCCCGGGGTCGGGGCGAGGGCGATCGGGAGGGGTTCCCAGCTGATCAGGTCGGGGCTGCGGAAGTGACCCCAGTGCATGTTCGCGTGCGTCGCGCCGTGCGGGTTGTACTGGTGGAAGACGTGATAGTGGCCGTCATGGAAGACCAGTCCGTTGGGGTCGTTGATCCAGTTTTGGGGCGGGCGCAGGTGTGCGACGGGCCGGTGCGGATCGAGGGGTGCGGTGGACACACGCGTGCCTTTCGGTGGATCGGAGAGCGAACCGCGATCAGCGGCGGGTGCGGGCCATCGGCGGCTCGGCGGCGCCCCGCGCGCGGGGCGGGGAGGGCGCGGGGCGCCGCGGTCAAACCGGTGGGGCTGGGCAGGTCAGGGATGCCCGGCCACACCGGTGGTTCGAAGACGCACCTGCCGTGCCGGACGGGTGCGTGGCCGGGGCGCACTGCGCTGGTCGGCTCGGTTGGGGCGTTGTGTCGTGCACAGGTACATGGCGGCTCAGCCTCTTTGGTTCAGGCGTCCGGTGCGGGGGTGCTGTCGCGGACGACCAACGACGGCTCCAGCAGGACCCGTTCGGGCTCGGCGTCCGGGTCGGCCATGCGTGCCAGCAGCAGCCGGACGCATTCCCGGCCGACGGCTTCCAGCGGCTGGGCGACGGAGGTCAGGCCGGGCGAGAGGATGCCGGCGGTCGGTGAGTCGTCGAAACCGACCACGGCCACGTCCCGGCCCGGGGTGGCCCCGCGCTCGCGCAGCGCGTAGTAGCAGCCCAGCGCGAGGGTGTCGCTGGCCGCGATCACCGCGGTGGCACCCGCGTCCAGCAGGGGTTTGACGGCACTGCGCGCGGCATCGACGTCGTCGGCGCTCTGGGCCCGCCGGGCCCGCGTCGGCAGGTCGTGCCGTCGCATGGCCCGCTGCCAGCCCTCGGCACGGTCGTCACCGACGCCCGAACCGCGCTCCCAGCCCAGGAAGGCGATCTTGCGGTGGCCGAGCGAAATCAGATGCTCCACCGCCGCGTCGGTGCCGGCGGCGCCGTCCACATCCACCCAGTCGCCGATCTGCCGCTTCGACCACATCCGGCCGAAGGCCACGAACGGCACCCCCTGCTTGTCCAGCCAGGGCTGGCGCGGATCCCCCCGCTCGTCGGTGTCGCTGAGCACGAAACCGTCGACATCGTACTGGTCGAGGAGGTCCTCATATCCAGTGAGGCTTGCGCCACCGGGCGGTGAGGCGAACAGCAGGATGCGGTACCCGGCCTCGTCGGCGGCCTCCGACAGGGCGTGCAGGAAACGGTCCATGACCGGGGCCGTGGTGCCGGGCGGGGTGGGCCTGACGCCGTAGCCGATCAGCTTGCTGGAGCGGGTGCGCAGGGTCTGGGCGGCGCGGCTGGGCCGGTAGCCCGTTTCCTCGATCGCCCGCAGCACCCGCTCAAGGGTCTCGGGGCGCAGCTTCTCCGGCGCATTGATCGCGTTGGACACGGTCGGCGCGGAGACGCCGGCCCGGGCGGCGACCATGGCGATGGTCACCGGGCCCTTGGCCGAGGAGCTGCGAGGGGAGCGGGGCATGGCGATCTCCAGGATCGGTCAGACGGAAAGAGGCGAGTTGTGGCCTCTATTTAAGCGATTCAGAGCGGCTTGTCAGCCATGTAGCCTCGTGATTAGGTTCGTTTTATCGATTTAATGAACGAGAGGTTGCGCCCCATTGGACGTCACTGTCAAGACCCACGACGGCAACATTTCCGCCACCGCCTCCGCTGCCGCGGCCCAGAGCCTGCAGCCGTTCCTGCATGACGCCGTCGTCACGCTGCACGCCCCGAGCTTCGTCATCTCGCAGGCAGACGGCCAGGTCACAGGCGGTGCGGACGGCTTCTTCCACGGCGACAACAGGGCACTGTCCCGGCTGACGGTCACCGCCGCGGGCATCGCTCTCGCGCCGGTTTCCGGAGGATTGCAGGGCGCCGACCGAGCCGGCTTCCGGGCGGTCTTCCGGGGCCTGGACGAGGTGACGGAAGACCCGGTGGTGGCGCTGCACCGCCGCCGCAGCGTCATCTCCGGCCGCCTGGAGGAGACCTTCGAGGTCACCAACTCCGGCGCGCAGCCCGTCCGCTTCCGGCTCACCGTTCAGGCGGCCACCGACCTCGCCCCGATGGACCGGGTGAAGTCCGGGCAGCACCTCGACGACATACCCGCCCAGGCCACGGCGGGCGGACTGGTGTGGTCCCGCGACGGGTTCACGGTACGGCTGCTCAGCACCCCGGCGCCCGACGCACTGGACATGCAGGCCGGGCAGCTGTCGTATGACATTGATCTGGCTCCCGGCCGGTCGTGGACCGTGCTCCTGGCCTGCACGGCGGCACAGGCCGAGGACGACCAGTTCCCGGCCGCACCGGCCGAACACGTGCCGTGGAGCACGCCCGTGCTGCGCAGCGCCGACCGCCGCCTGGACCGCTGGCTGCAGCAATCCCTCGCCGACCTGGACCGGCTGCGCCTGACCGACCCGCTCTCAGCCGGCACCCCGGCGGGCCGCCCCGACCAGTTCCTGGCCGCCGGAGCCCCTTGGTACCTGACTCTCTTCGGCCGCGACGCCCTCTGGGCGGCCCGCATGCTCCTGCCCCTGGGTACCGAGCTAGCCGCCGGCACCCTGCGCACCCTCGCCCGACGCCAAGGCACCCACACCGATCCGACGACCGAGGAACAGCCCGGCAAGATCCTGCACGAAGTACGCCGCACCACCCAGCAGTTCAGCGACACCCTCATCCTGCCGCCGGTCTACTACGGCACCATCGACGCCACCCCGCTGTGGATCACCCTGCTGCACGACGCCTGGCGCTGGGGCCTCCCCCCTGAGGAGGTCGAACAGCTCCTGCCGCACGCCGAGGCGGCCCTGTCCTGGATGCGCGAGCAGAGTGATGCGAGCGGCGACGGCTTCCTCAAGTACGTCGACCAGACCGGCCGTGGCCTGGCCAACCAGGGCTGGAAGGACCACGACGACTCCATCCGCCACCGCGGCGGGCGCCTCGCCGCATCCCCGATCGCGCTGTGCGAGGTGCAGGCGTACGCCTATGAAGCCGCGCGCGGCGGAGCCGCACTGCTGCGTGCCATCGGCCGGCCGGGAGCCGACGAGTGGGAGGACTGGGCCGAGCGACTGGCCACGCGTTTCCGCAGGCGGTTCTGGGTGCAGGACTCCCAAGGCGCCTACCCGGCCGTCGCGTTGGACCGTGACGGCCAGCCCGTCGACTCGGTCACTTCCAACATCGGCCACCTGCTCGGCACCGGCCTGCTGAACCATGAGGAAAGTGCCTTGGTCGCGGCCCGCCTGAGCGCACCGGACCTCGACTCCGGCCACGGACTACGCACCCTGAGCAGCGAGTCGGGGGGCTTCAACCCCTACGGCTACCACACGGGTTCGATCTGGCCGCACGACACGGCGATCGCCGTGCACGGTCTCGTCAGGGCCGGCTTCCCCCAAGCGGCCACCTCGCTCGCGGCGGGCCTGCTCACCGCATCCGCCGACTTCGACGCCCGATTGCCCGAACTCTTCGCTGGCCACGCAGCCGAAAGCGGCTCACGTCCAGCGCCTTACCCCGCCTCCTGCCGACCGCAGGCATGGGCAGCTGCAGCGTCGGTCCTCGTACTCCAGGCCGCCCTCGGCCTCGACGCGGACGTGCCCAGTGGCACGGTGACTGTTGCGCCTACGTTCGCGCGTGGGTACGGCCCTCTGTCAGTAAGCGGACTCCAAGTCGCCGGACGCCCTCTGAAAGTCACCGTCGAGCCGGACGGCACGGTGGACGTGACGGCGCCGGAAGGGCCAGCGATAGTCGCACCCAAGACGGTGCAGACGAGTCGAGCACGATCAACCTGAGCGTGGTCTGCCTCCTTGGGCCGTTGCGGCGGGGTCGGCCTACGTCCCTGCCTTGGTCGCCGCGTAGTTCAGAGAAGTCACCAGGCCGAAGCTGATGGCACCTGACCAGATCGTTCGGGGCATACCTCACCTCCGCGACAAGCCCCGAGCAGGTCCAGCCTACGAGCGCCCCCTCCGCCCCGCATGCGTGTGCGCGTCACTTGTGGCACACCGCGGCGGTCGCCAGCATGCCCATGCTCCCGACGTCCGGTGACGGGACTGGCCCGCTGCCAGAGCTGGCTGGGCATACCCCGGTCTGTGGGAGGGCTCTCGCCGACCGTAAAACGGGTCGGCCTCTGGAAGGACCTGAAGCAGCTGCCACGCGCCAAGGCCGAGGCACGGGTGGTGGCCGTCCACCGGGCCGCCCAGCAATGCCGGGACACCTCCAATCTCCTCAGCCGGAGCGCACGATGACGGCACTGACGCTCTACGTCCGCTCGCGCCGGGGACCGGCAGCGCTCGGTACGGCGCTCGCGGGCGCGGTCACCGCCTGGCTGCTGGCGGCGGTCAGCGACCAGAAGAGTCAGGTCACCGGCGTCGTCCTCCCTCTGACGGTGCTCGTCCTCGTGGCCGTCCTCACCACGACGCTCGGCGGTCCCGACGACGCCCTGGACCGCACGGCGGCCCGGCCGTGGGGGTGGCTACGGATGGCGCACCTCGCCGCCGCCTGTCAGGTGTCCTGGTGTTTGTAGCGGCCACGTTGCTCACGCAGACACGCTTCGGTCCCTTCACCTGTGCCCTCGTGACAAGGCCGGTCTGCTGGGTCTGACCGCAGGGGCAGCGATGGTGCTCGGTGCTGCCCGCGCATGGTTCCTGCCGCTGGGGTGGACGCTCGGCGCGGCGGCCTTCTCCGGCACGGGCCCTGTGGGCGAGGCACTGCCTGGCAGACCCAGGCGCCGGGGAGCCGGCCCGCGGCCGTGGTCGCGGCGGTGCTCAGCGTCGTGGGTATCGCCGCGTACGCGAGCCGGGGCCCGCGTCCCCGGCGTTCCTCGGAGAACCTCTACGCAAGACGGCGACGCCGCTCACGCGTCCGGGAGCCGGTGGGCCGCGCAGCCCGGCCGGTCCAGCCGGGGTCTTTCCCGCATCTGCCGCCCTGCGGCCGGCCACGTCCAGGCCATGGGTGAGACGCTCTTTTCGTCCGGCTCCTTCAGCCGAGGTGGAGGATGGTCAGGGCGGTAGTCCAGTCAGTGACGATCGCCTTCTGCGCGGCGTCGAGGGTGAGCTGGCAAACGCAGACCGCAGTGTGCAGCCTTGGTCTCCACCGGGTCCTTCCGGTTGTTCACCCCAGCGCCCTTCCTATGGCCGGGATCGGCCGGCTCACCCACAGGTTGCGAGGGTCGTTGGGATCACCGCCGACCTGCAAGATCCGCGTCACACCGGCAGGCCAGAGCATCCACTGGTAGGTGCAGACCCGGCGTTGCACGGCAATACTGGCGCCGTTATTGCCGAGGGGGCGAAGGCGGGGCAGGATCAGCGCCGACGGCCTCCGGGGCGTCGTAGAGGAAACGACGGGCGACGACGCGTCCGGTCCCTCCACCGAGCAGGCCCGGAACGCCCGGACCACGGGCAGTTTTTCGGGAAGTAACGCCACCCCGGGTGGCTACTACATCTCCCGCACCGCGGCCTTTGTCAACCTCCGCGCCGTCCGTACGGCGCTGGCGACGGCCTCGTCCGGTCCGAGCCCGCACAGATCGGTGAGCGTGAAGAGCGCCTCCGCGCTGACGACAACGGCGAGGTCGCGCTTGAGTTGGGCGAACGCCTCGGGATCCGTCCGCGCGAGCGTGTCCTCCAGGGGGAGCAGGGCGTGGTCGATGAGCCCGAAACGGACCCCGGGGCGGTTGGTCACCGTCTCGGGCCGGGTGATGGTCGCCGAGATCATCGCGCGCACCGCTCCCTGTCGGGCGAGTATGCCGCGGAGCAGGAATTCGCAGGCGAAGGCGATACGTTCGACGGGGTCGGCCGAGTCCGCGACCGGTGCGAGGGCGTCGGCGGGGGGCGGCCATACGCCGGCCAGGGCCTCGCTGATCAGCGAGGGGAGATCGGGGAAGTACCGGTAGGCGGTGGCTTCCGACACCAGGGCCGCGCGTGCGATCGCGGGCATGGTCACTTCGCCACCGGTGCCGATGAGTTGGCGGGCCGCATCGACGATCGCGGTCCGCGTGCGCATCTTCTGGTTGCTGCGGCCGGTGCTCATGCCCGCGCTGGTTCCGGTCCGTGTCGCCATTGGTGCGCCCCCGTTCGTGCCCGTAGGTCCCGGGCCCAGACTATCACTGCCAACCCTCTTTATGAGAGTTCACTTGCATGAAGAGAGGCAACCCTCTAACGTTCCATTTCGTGAGAGCTCGCTCTCACGAGAGTCGAGCACCGAGGCGTGAAGGAGAAAAAGATGAACGACGTCTCCCTGGTAGGGCCGGACGACGGCGAGACCATTCACCTGGGACCGGCACGGATCCGCATCCTCGAGGACGGCAGCACCACCGGGCACCGCCTCGGAATCGGCGAGATCACCATCGCCCCGCACACCCAGGGCCCACCGCAGCACCGGCACGCCCAGCACGACGAGGGCTTCTACGTCGTCTCCGGCACCGTCCACTTCACCATCGGTCGGACCACCCACGCCGCCCCGGCCGGCACCCTCGCGATGATCCCGCCCGGCGCCCCGCACACCTTCGCCAACCTCGGCGACGAACCGGCGGTGATGCTCAACACCTTCACGCCGGACCTGTACGTGCAGTACTTCCGCGACCTGCGCGACATGATCGCCGGCGGCCGGGAGATGACCCCGGAGTCGACGATCGAGGTGATGAGCCGGTACGCCACGGTCCCGGCCACCGACTTCGCGTAAGGCCCACCGACCCACCCCCCTTGCAGAACCACCTACTTGAGGAGTACCTCCATGACCGGCACCACCACCCACACCCTCTCCCTCGCACAGGGCGACGTCGACCTCACCATCGACGTCCAGGGCAGACCGCAGGGCGAGGGACACCCCTTCCTGCTCCTGCACGGCGGCGGCGGCCCCCAGACTGTCGCCCTCTTCGCCGGGCTCCTCGCCGAGCAGCGGCCGGCCAGGGTCATCACCCCCGTCCACCCCGGCTTCGGCGGCACCGCCCGCCCCACCTGGCTGACGGACGTCCCCACCCTGGCCCAGCTCTACGCACAGCTGCTCGACACCCTCGGCCTGGAAGACGTCACCGTCGTCGGCAACTCCATCGGCGGATGGATCGCCGCAGAACTGGCCGCACTCGGCAGCGACCGGATCAGCAGTATCCTCCTCGTCAACGCCGTGGGCATACAGGTCCCCGGCCACCCCGTGGCCGACACCTTCCCCCTCTCCCCCGCCGAACTGGCCCAGCTCTCCTTCCACGACCCCTCGAAGTTCCGCTTCGACCCCAGCACCCTCTCCGACGCCCAGCGGGCGGTCATGGTCGCCAACCGGGCCGCACTGGAGGTCTACTCCGGCCCGAACGCCATGGCCGACCCCACCCTGCTCGAGCGTCTGGCCAAGGTCACCCACCCGACGCTCGTCGCCTGGGGCGAAAGTGACCAGGTCGTCGACACCGACTACGGCCGGGCCTGGGCGAACGCCGTCCCGGGCGCCCGGTTCGAACTGCTGCCCGGCACCGGTCACATGCCGCAGGTCGAGACGCCGGCCGAATTCCTGCCCGTGGTCTGGGACTTCGCGGTCGCGCACGCCACCAACCGGCCGACCCACTGAACAGGGAACCTGCCATGCCCGAACCCGGGAGCAGACGGCACCGGTTGCTCGTCCTGACCATCTGCTGCATGAGCGTCCTGCTGGTCAGCCTCGACGCCACCATCCTCAACGTCGCACTGCCCTCGATGCAGGACGCCCTCGCCTCCCCCATCTCCGGCCTGCAATGGACCCTCGACGCCTACACCATCGTGCTCGCCTCGTTCCTGACGCTGGCCGGTTCCACGGCCGACCGCGTCGGACGGCGGCGGATCTTCCAACTCGGCCTGGCACTGTTCACCGCCGCGTCCGCGCTGTGCAGCCTGGCGCCGACACTCGAGTGGCTGGTGGCCTTCCGGATGGTGCAGGCGGTGGGCGGATGCATGCTCACCCCGGTTGCGATGGCCATCCTGGCCAACACCTTCACCGAGCCGCGGGAGCGGGCACGGGCCATCGGCGTGTGGGGCGGGGTGGTGGGGATCAGCATGGCGGCGGGACCGATCCTCGGCGGCCTCCTGGTGCAGTCGGCGGGCTGGCGCTCCGTGTTCTGGCTGAACATCCCGATCGGCCTGGCCGCCCTCGCGCTCACCGTGCGGTACGTCCCCGAGTCCCGCGCGCCCCGGGCCCGCCGGCCCGACCCGGTGGGACAGCTCCTCGTCATCACCCTGCTCGGCACCCTGACGTACGCCATCATCGAAGCCCCTGACGAGGGCTGGACCTCACCACCGATCTTGGCCTGCCTGATTGCCGCAGCAGGCGCGCTGGCCTGGTTCGTCCCGTACGAGAACCGACGCACCGAACCCCTCGTCGACCCGCGTCTCTTCCGCAGCGCCTCCTTCAGCGCGGCCACAGCGACGGCGGTCTTCGCCTTCGCGGCACTGGGCGGCTTCCTGTTTGCCAACACCCTCTACCTGCAGCGGCAGTTGGGGCTCAGCGCGCTGTCCACCGGGCTGCACCTGCTCCCGATGGCGGTGCTCTCTCTGATCTGCCCGCCGCTGTCTGGGCGGATCGTCGGCAGCCGAGGCCCCCGCATCCCGCTCCTCCTCGCGGGCACGGGCATCTCGGCGAGCGGGCTGCTGGCCGTCCTGGTCACCCGCTCCACCCACCCCTCGCACGCCCTGCTGTCCCTCACCTACGCCCTGTTCGGGCTCGGCTTCGGCTTCGTCAACGCACCGATCACGAACACGGCCGTCTCCGGCCTGCCGCGCGCCCAGGCCGGGGTCGCCGCAGCGGTCGCCGCAACCAGCCGCCAGATCGGCTCCTCCCTCGGCATCGCGGTCGTCGGCGCCGCGATCGCCGCCGACGTCCGCCCCGCACCCTGGTGGATCATCACCGGCTGTGGGCTGGCCGTCCTGATCCTGAGCACGTTCAGCGCGCACGCTTCCGGCATAGCCGGAGATCACGGCTCGTTGCGCGCGCGCAGCGGGCGGCGGATCTCGAGGGCAACGCGATAGACGCGTGGGCCGAAGCGCCGGTGAGGAGGGTCACGGCTTCGACGCGGACACCCTGGCCCTTGTACGGGATCTCCGACGCCGCCGAGTTCCGATTCGCGACGGCGCGGTCGCCCACCGGCCGATCTACGTGGCCCTGGCCGTCACCGCCGAGGGCCGGCGCGAGATTCCCGGGCTGTGGGCCGGCGACGGCGGCGAGGGCGCCAAGCACTGGCTGCACATCCTCACCGAGATCAAGAACCGCGGCGTGAGCGACGTGCTGATGCTCGTCTGCGACGGTCTCAGGGGCCTGCCCGAAGCCGTCGAGACCGTCTGGCCGGCCACGATCGTGCAGACCTCATCCGTGCACACTCCTTGGTGGCGGGAATTCCCCGCCGGTCACCGCGCCAGCGGGAGAGGACCTATGCAGACGCGTTGCCTTCGAGGCCCCCATGCAGACCTGTCCCTCCCGCTGGAGGCGGGCCGCGAACTGGCCAGCGGGAGTCGCGCTTCGAGCGCCGAGATGAGGTACCAGCGGGGCCGCCCGGTCGGTGACCTGGACCGACAGGACGGAACCCATGGACCACTCGTTACCCACCAACACTGCAGATCCAGCCGGGGTGTT
Source organism: Streptomyces sp. C1-1 (assembly GCF_050214755.1). Lineage (NCBI taxonomy): Bacteria > Bacillati > Actinomycetota > Actinomycetes > Kitasatosporales > Streptomycetaceae > Streptomyces > Streptomyces sp. C1-1. The sequence continues at coordinate 44,563 of NZ_CP189826.1, forward strand.
CGCCGGCATCGACTGGGGCAACGCCCATCAGCAGCTCTGCCTCGTGGACGAGGCCGGCCAGGTCGTGCACCAAAGGCGCTACGCGCACACTGCTGACGGCCTCGAGCGTCTGGACGGACACCTGCGCCGCCACGCACCACTGGCCGGGATAGCCATCGAACGAGGCGAGGGCCTGCTGGTCGAGCGTCTTCAAGCCGCAGGTCACACCCTCTACTGCGTCTCACCGAAGATCTCCGCGCGAGCGCGGGAACGCTACCGGATGGCACCGAAGAAGGGCGATGCCTTCGACGCGTTCGTCCTGGCCGACAGCCTCCGTCACGAATACCGGCACTGGCGGCCACTGCCGGTCGCCTCACCGGCCCTGGCCGAGCTGCGGGCCGTCATCCGCGACCGCGAACGCGTCATCTGGAACCAGCGCGACCTGGAGAACCAGCTCCGAGCCATCCTCGAGTCCTACCACCCCGCCGTGCTACACCTGTTCTCCTCCCTCGACCGCGACATCAGCCTCGCGTTCCTGCAGGACTACCCCACCCCTGAGCAGGCCCGCCGCGTCGGCCCTGAGCGGATGAAGGCGTTCACCGGCCGTCACGGCTACTCCGGGCGCACTCGTCCCGAAGTGCTGGTGGAACGACTGCGTACGCACCTGCTGACCGCAGCCCCGGGCACGGTCGCCGGCAAGCAACTGACCGCCGTGCTCTTCGCCGAGCAACTCGCCCTGCTCAACGACCACATCCGCATCCTCAACAAACGGATCGATGAACTCCTGGCCACCCACACAGACGCGCCGATCTTCCTCAGTTTCCCTTGCATGGGGCGCTCCTGCGCGGCAACTCTGCTGGCCGAGATGGGCGAGGACCGCGATCGTTTCCCCACCCCGGCCGCGCTCATGGCCGAGACCGGAGTTGCCCCGGTCACCCGTTCCTCCGGTCGCACCCGGCAAGTCCGCTTCCGCTATGCGGCCAACAAGCGAATGCGCCACGCAGTGGACTGGTGGGTCTTCAATATGGCTCGCGAAGTCCCTTGGGTGCGTGAGGCATACGAGGAGGCCAGGGCCCGCCGTCAGCCTCACAACCGCGCTATCCGCGGTCTCGGCACCCGCTGGGTCCGCGTCCTCTGGCGTTGCTGGCAGGACCACACCCTCTACAACCCCGACCTCCACCTCAGCAACCGCACGGAGGCCGATCTGACAGCCTGAAGGCCTCCTGCGCCGTCTGACCGAAGCCGCGGGACGATCACGCCACCGACCCTCGGCTCTTTGGCATGCCGGCAGCCCCTTCCGAAACAACACACGCCTCGTGATCCACAACCCGGAAGGTTGACAGGGGGAGTCTGCGTGGTCCATCTCCTGCGGAACTCATTCCGTTATGCCGCCCGCCAGGGACTGGGACAAGATCGCCCGCCTCCTCAAGCCCGTCCACACGGCGCCGACCGAGGAGGCCGCCCTGGACCGGTTCGCGGAGTTCGCCGACGCCTGGCGCACCCGCGAACGGTGCTCATTCGGGCCCTCGGTCACCAACTGGACCACGCTGCCGGGGCTTTGTGGGGCACCGTAGAAGACGAAGTCCTCATCGCAGTCGCGGGCGTGGCTGCTGCTGCGGGCAGCATCGACGGCTTTCGTCCCTGACCCGTCCGGGGGACCGTCGGGCCCCCGGACGAGGTGTCAGTTCCGGCCGCGGGAGCGTCGGGAGAGTGCTACGGCGATACCACCGGCCAGCAAGAGCGCGCCTGCCGCCCAGAGGATCCGGCCGCCGCCGAATCCGGTGGCGGCCAGCGATCCGGACCCTGCGGAAGGGCCGCCCGCAACGGAGCCGGACCCGCCGGCCGCGCCATCGCCCGCGGCCGCCTCCCGGGCAGCGGACGTGGCAGCCAGTGCGACTCTGTCTGGTGCCGCCCCAGGTTCACCCACCACGTTTTGGCTTGCGCGGCCTCCAGGGGTGGGTGCTCCTGCAGAAGTGCCACTGACTTGCCCGCGCCCCGCTCGCCGAACAGAGCGAGCACTGGAACGTTCCGCAACTCCATCCAGCCGACGGCCGTGGTCTCCTTCAGCGGCAGCCGCTCTGGTTTGCTCGGCCGGGTGCCCGTTCTCCCCGCGGCACCATCTGCCGCGTCCAGGGGCAGATCACTCCGGACCATGATGCTGTCGTCACAGGTCCAGAGCGTAGAGGTCCGCACTGACATCGCCGGTGACGGAACTGACTGGCCATCACCGAGAAGCCTCCGTGCTGGGCTGCGGATCGCGAATGACCGGGCAGCTCAGGGCATGCCGGTCGGGGGCTGGGCTTTGAGGGCCATCCCCGTGCGGCTCCGTGCCACTTCATGAGCAGCGCGCGACATCTCCTACTGCTCCTCACAGGCAAACGCCGTCTCGATCTGTCGGCCGAGCGCGGCGAAATCGGCAGGTGCGTCGACGGCGGCGAGGGTGGCGTAGCCGATGAGCGCGGCCAGGGCCGCCTCGGCCCGGGTGCTGTCCGCCGCGGTCGGCTCTGCGGCCTCGGCGTCGCCCTCGCGGTTCCTCGCGTACAGGCCCGCCAGGTGGTCGCGCAGCGCGGTGTGCCGGGACACGGCGACGGCCGCCAGTTCCTCGGAGGTCGACGCCTCGGCCCAGATCTGGACGACCAGGCGTGCGTGGTCCGCGGACGCGCCGGGCGGCGTCACATAGGACATCAAGCGGCGCAGCAGGTCTCCCGGCGTCTCGTCGGCGGGGAAACCGCCGCCTTCGGTGCCGTCCCGCCCGCTCACGATCTCGGCCACCAGCGCGGCCTTGCTGGGGAAGTACCGGTAGAACGTGCCGGTCGACAGCCCCGACGCCTTGACGATGGCGGCCATCGGCGCGGCGGCGAACCCCTTCTCGGCGAACACGGCGCGCGCCGCTTCCACGATGCCTTGGCGGCGGGCCCGCAGGTACTCCTGGCTGACCCTGGGCACAACTCCTCCTTGCATGACGGGACATGACGGGCGGTCACCGGCGAGCCGGACTGCTAAATTAAAGTGAGCGTTCATTCATTTAGGGGTGACAATGCGTATCCTGTTCAGTGCCGTTCCCGCGGGTGGTCATGCCCTTCCGTTGTTGCCTCTGGCCACGGCGGCACGCGCCGCGGGCCATGAGATCGCCATCCTAAGCAACGCGGAGACGGCTCCCCTGCTGCGGCCGTTCCCGGTCCTCACCGCGGGGCCCACGCTGGAGGCACAGATGGCGGAGACCCAGCGGCGCACCGGGATGCATCCCGCCCAACCCGGGCCCGCCGCGGTCGAGATGTTCGCCGGCACCAGGGTCGACCTCACCTACGACGAGGCACTGCGCGAGGCGACCGCCTTCCGTCCGGAGCTGATCGTGTGTGAACCGTTCGACTACGTCGCGCCGACGATCGCCTCCGCGCTGGACGTGCCCTGGGTGGCGCTGGGCATCAGCGGCAGCGTGCCGTCCGAGCTGATGTCCGCGCTGCGCGGGCGCTGGCACCAGCAGCTCGACCGGTACTCCCTGCGAGCGACGAAGCGCCTCGCCTACCTCGACCCCTATCCGGCCTTCCTGCGCCAGGAGGGCGAGGATCCGGAGCCCGACGCAATTGCCGTACGCCCGGTCGCGTTCGACCGCGAGGACGACGTCTTCGAGCTTCCGGCGTTCCGGGAGGAGGACCGTCCCCGGGCGCTGGTGACCTTCGGTACGAGCGTCATCGAGCCCGAGGCGGAGGAGGCGACGGCCCGTTCCCTCGCCGACTCCGGGTTCAACGTGATCGTCGCCGGGTCCCACACGCCGGAGCGCGTCGCCGGCCACGTCCACCGCGCCGGCTTCGTGCCGCTGGCCCGGGTTCTGCCGTGGGCCGATGTCCTGGTGTCGGCCGGCGGCACCGGCACCATCCTCGCCGCGCTGGCCACCGGCACGCCGATGGTCGTCCGGCCCTTCCACGCCGACCAGCCGTGGAACGCCGAACGCCTTACCCGCATCGGCATCGCCGAGACCATCAGCGCCTTCGACGACTCGGGCCCCGCGGCCGCCAAGATCGTGGCCACGCCCTCCTACCGGGAGGCCGCCGCACGGTCGGCGCAAGAGGTGGGGACGATGACGCCGGTCTCCGAGATCGTTCCCATGCTGGAGACCGCGGTCCTGCGGCACGGGAGCGAGCGTCGCTGATTTCCCGGTCCGGAGTCTGGTGCAAGCGTTCGGGGATCGGTCACGGTGACCGATCCCCGCAGGCAACTGCCGTGGCCCGGGGCGCAGGTAGTAAGAACGGGTCCGTGCCGGAAGAGGTTCAGGTCAGCGCCCCGCGCACGCGCAACCGCTGCAGGGAGGGCGAGCGGCTGCACGGGGAACTCCTCGCCGCGGCCAGCCGGTTGCTGTCCGAGCTCGGCGAGGAGGACGGACCGACCTCCGCGGCGTCGCCCGCGCCGGCCCCTGCGGCTGATGATGACCGCAAGCGCGTCGACTGCGGCCTGCCCTGCACCAACAGGTGACATCCTTCCCCCAAATCGGGGGCGGAACGCGTGCACCTTGCCAGCCGCACCGAGGAAGCGGACGCCGAGCACGCCGAAGCTGACCGCGCCGCGTTCGGCTCAGTCAGCCAGGCCCTCCGTCGGCCTGCCGCAAAGAGCACAGGGCTCGGGAGCCAGAGCGCAGATCAGCACCCCGGCCAGGTGCTATTGGCCTTGCTGGGAACGGTTCGGTCACTCACAAGGGATGTCGTCCGAGCTCGGACCACGGCCGGCCCGCGGCCCCGAGCGCAGTCACTCCACCGAGACCGTGACCTTCCACGGCGTCATCACCGAAGGGCAGACACGGCCCGGGTCGGGCCGGCAGTGTCGTGTCGCGGTGATGGTGACGGTGCCGGCTTCTTCGGCATGGAAGGTTGCCATTGCGCCACCATCCGGCGTCGTACCGCCGTTGGCCAGCCGGGCAACATCGGGGGTACTGGACTGAGGAACGCTCCAGGAGTAGGTGAGTCCGTTGTCCCGGACGGACGTGAGCCGGATGTCGACGTCGTCACCCGTGTTCGCAGTCGCGGACCGGCCGTTGTCCGAGTTCGTGAGCGTCACGCGCTGAGCACGGTTGGATGCCTGGCCGTGGGCAGCCGCCGGTGCCGCGCCAGCGGCAAGGGCCGTGGCCAAGGCCACGGCGAACAACTTCTTGATCATGACCGGGTAACGAGGTTTGCCGATACGGGTCACGGCCACAGCAGCCACCCTGTGCTACGACAAGGGCCTCCTGGACCTACGACTCCGTACCGGGGTGCCGGCAACTGGTCCTGCACCTCGCGACATGTTGACCGGACTACAGGCGGCGACACGCGCGTGTCGTGGGTGTTTCGCTCTGCTGCGTCGGTAGGAAGTCACGCAACCCGATTGGAGGGATCTGCGTGGCGATGCCGAGTGATGTGGAGCGCGATATCGACGCGATCCGGCTCCCGCTGTGGGGCCGGGTGGTGGAGGTCGACGGTGTCGTGCCGTACGAGGTACAAGACGCCGACGGACAGCCGATCGAACCCGTACGCCGGTACCTGCGTGCCTTCGTCGCCCAGGGCCGCCGTGTCGGAAGCGTACGGAGCTACGCCTACGACCTGCTGCGGTGGTGGCGGTGGCTTCTGGTCGTCGACGTTGAGTGGGACAAGGTGACATCGGCGGAGGTACGGGAGTTCGCGCTGTGGCTGCAACGCACATCGAAACCGCGCCGGACCCCCATGAAGAAGACGGCCGCCACAGCCGGCACCATCAATCCGATCACGCGCAAGCAGCACCCGGGAGACCAGTACGCCGTCCGCACGATCCGTCACAGCAACGCGGTGATCCGCAGCTTCTACGAGTTCTGGATCGAGCGCGGGGCCGGACCGCTGGTCAATCCGGTGCCGCAGGAACGCCGCGGGGACGACGGCCGCACGGGCACCACAATCCGCTGGAGCCGTTCCGGCCCGAAGGCCGACTGCGCTACAACCCACCCTTGCCCAAACGCCGTCCGCGAGCGATGCCCGATGAGCAGTGGGACGCCTTGTTCACGGCCCTGCGCTCGGACCGTGACCGGGCCCTGGCCTCGCTGGTCATCAGCAACGCCAGCCGCGCCAGCGAAGTCCTCGGCATCCGCTGCGGCGACCTCGACTGGGGCGACCAGGTCGTCCGGGTGCGGCGCAAGGGAACCGGAGCCGAACAGTGGCTGCCGGCCAGCAACGACGCCTTCGTGTGGCCGCGGCTCTACCTAGACAGCATCGGCCCACTGGAACCGAGCGACCCAGTCTGGTGGACCCTGCGGCGACGGCGCCGCGGCGATGGCACGCCAGCCCGGCAGCCGCTGAACTACGACGCCCTCCGGGCTGTTCTGCGCCGGGTCAACGATGCCCTCGGCACGAACTGGACGATGCACGACCTCCGGCACACCTGCGCCCGCAGGATGCTCCGAGACCGCAACCTCTCGCTCCGCGACATCCAGACCATCCTCGGCCACGCCCACCTCTCGACCACGCAGCTCTACCTCGAAGAGGAGCCCGAGGAAGTCATCCGCCGGGTGCACCAGCACCTGTTGGCCCTCAAGCAGACCGAACCCGCCATCAATGCCGTCCCGGCCCCGGCCCGCGGCTACGACGCCGCGGACCTGGCCGTGCTCTTTGGAGAAGTACCGCGGTGACCACCACGACCAGTAGGCCTGCCCAGTCCTCGCAGGCGAAGCCCTTCCCGGCCTTCATCGGAACCCAGCAAACAGGTCCGGCTCGCCGCCGCGTCGGGCCGATCGACGCCCAGTCCAGCCGCGAGGTACTGCACAAGCTGTCCCAGCTGCGCACCTGGGCCGATCTGCCTGGAGCTGAGGTACGCGCGCGGCTGCGCGCTGCCGAACGCATGCTGGAGTGGCTGGCTCAGCGGCCCGGCGACGGGTGGCAGGAGCGATGGGAGTCCTGCGAAGCCGACCCGGGGCCGCTGAGCTGGGTCGCCGGCGCCGCCGCGGCCGAAAGGCGAAGGGCTGGGTGCAAGGTCGCCGACACGATGCGACCCCGGCAGCGCGTCTGGCCCTGAAGAGGGACGGCGTCTCCCGCGGCCTGCTCGACGGTGCCTGGTGGCCCCGCTCCCGAGACCTGCTGAGTGAACTGCCCGCGCTGACCGACGTGTTGGACCCCTTGTGAGGCCGCATCACGCGCATCGCCGTCAACCCGAAGTACTGGCCGGTCATCCCGCGCCAGGTTCCCGTGGACGGCCACATCGTCAAGGTCGGCTGGTTCACCCCGGAAATCGACCCGCACAAGCTGCTGCTGCTCTCCTACGGCACCGGCCGCTGGGACCTGCTGATCATCCCGCCGGAAACCGGTGCGCAGTCGGTGGCCCGGCTGATGGCTGCCGCGTCCGACTACGACGGCCCGCCCGCGACCGCGAGCGCGCTCATCGCCGCGGACGAGGCCCGGCACGGCCTCGTCCGCGGCGACGAGCCACTGGACCCGGACGAGGCATGGGAATACGAGGGCGGCGCCTCGGTGTCCGCGGCCGTCCCGCATCAGCCCAGTCCGCCCAGTCGCGTGATCGTCGATATGTGAGGCGGCCGCCATGAACGCCTTTCTGACGGCCGCTGCCTTCATCGTCCTCATCGCAGCGGCGGCATACGTGATCCGCCGGCTCAACATCGAGCACGCCGACAGGATCGCCGTGCACCGCTACAGCGCCCCCCTGCCCGGCCGTCGCGGACGCGGCACGCCGCCACCGCCCGTGGCACCCGGCCGGTCCGAGTCGCCGACCTCCGGCGAGCGACGGGACCACCGCGACGGAGGCCGTGGCCGCTTCCCGCCGCGCCGCCGACGCAGCCCTACCACTCACCACAGGTGACCAGCCGGTTTCCGTCACCATGCCTCGGATCTGCGAGTGGCGGCCGGGGCCCATGAACCGAGGCATCATGACCCTTCCGCAGCTGAACATCTACCGGCACGACCGGGGCACGCGAGCACTGATCACCCTGGCCGGCGAGATCGACCCGGTCACCGCGCCCCAGGTGCGGACCGCCCTGGAGCGGTGCCTGTATGACGGCATCACCACCATCGACGTCGACCTGACCACCGTCGGCCTCTGCGACACCAGCGGCCTGCGCGTCTTCCTCGACGCGTCGCGGCACGCCGCCGAGACTCACACGTCCCTGCGACTGCACTACCCGTCCCCGCAGACCGCACGACTCCTCGTGGACGCCGGCTCCGATCGAGTGCTCCTTTGATGAACCGGGCCGGTGCCGGCCTGGCTCGAATTCGTCAGTGGCCTCGCCACTCCGCCAGGAGCAACTGCCGTGCCGGCGCACCAGGATGGTGAATGTGGCATGACGCGGGTGACCCGCTTCTCGTTGATCCGCAGGCCCCGCGCGGAGCTCCGCGGTCACGGGGAGCCGTAGGCACCGCCGGACTCGCCGTGGACCTCGCGAATTCGCTCGGCCAGGAGCCGGTCCTCGCTCTGCCGGGACGACCTCGCCTTCCTCCCGGAGAGCCACTTGTATTAGCCGGGCCGGTTCAGACCGGCCCAAGACCTCGCACAGCCGCTTCACGCCGTAGGCGTCCCGGTGGTCGGCGACGAACTGGAAGCGACTCGCCAGTTGGTCTCCCCGGCGAAACACTTGGCCGCCTTGCGGAGTATGTTGCGCTCGGTCGCTAGCCTCCGCTCGCTCGCTTCGAGTTCGGCCACCCGGGCCTCCAGCTGCCGAATCCGCCCGTCCGGATCGGCGGACGAGGTCATCTGCCCGGCCTGGGCCGCCGGCATCACGTCCGCAGAGGGTCCGGCGGGGGCGACCCCGCGGCGTTCGCGGTCCCGCAACACCCCCTCATGCAGGGTGGCCCGGTTAATGCCCAGGTCGGCGGCGATGCTCTTGTACGTCGCCGCGGGCGTGGACTCGTATCAAGGCCACGGCATCGGCCTTGAACTCGTCCGGGTAGTCCTTCATCGCCATCGGCGGTCTTTTCGCTTCCTCCGGGTCAAGCAGATCCATGTCAGCCTGTCCACCAGCCAGGGGGAGGCCCTGGGGCACGCCCTCACCCGTCAGACACCCGTAGAGCTCGCGCTGGTCCGGCACCGGACAGCTCAACGTGCAGGCGACCACTCTGCGTGCTCGCTACTCGGTGTATCGGACGGCCCTCTTCACCTCAAGCTCCACTCCGGCCCGCATCACGCCCTGCTCTTTCGCGTGCTCGGTGATCGCAGTGTGTGCCTCATGGGCGAGGTCGCGCCATGCCTGCCACGCGGTCTCGTAGGCGGGCGGATCGCTCTGGTCCCGTAGGGCTTGCACGGTCGCGTGCGCCCGGTCGGCGGCGCATTGCATCTCCAGGAGCTCTTCGAAGGTGTGTGTCACGGAAGTAACTTAAGCCGCGCACCGCTGAGCTCCCCGCCGCGACCTGCACATGAGGGGACTTCGCTTGGCTCCGCCTCGACCGGGCCCCGGCCGTGGCCGTTGCACAGACCTTGCCCAGGTGGCGCCCAGGTCGCCCCAGTGGGCAGCGTGGACGGCCATGGCGGAGCGAGACGGGGCGGCGGTTGCCCGCAGAAAGCGAGAGGAGTGCTCTGCTGTGCGTTCACGCCTGCAGCGCAAACGGGCAGTAAACCTCCCTGAATAGTCTCTTCTATTCATTACTTTACATTTCATGAAAATAGGGACTTTCGATATTAATATCATCATCGACCGATATTCCGGTTCTTCTTTAGGGAGGGGGAGCCGTATGCGCACGTGGGTGAAGATTGCCCTTGTGGCCGCCATGGCCTTGGGGGGTATGTCGGGACCGAGCGCAGGAGTCAGTTCTGCTGCGACGAGCTGCTATGGGGGTGCCCGGTCGGCGATGATCCAACTGGCGTACGGCAACAATGCGGTGGGGCCGTACTACACGACCAACCGCTGCGTGGACATCAACCTGCGGCTGACGCGCGTCCGGTATCAGACGGACGCGCGCTCATGCCTGGAACGGGCCAATGGTTCGACGATCAGTTGCAGCCGGTGGAAGCTGATGCCGTATCCCGGTTGGGCGACGCTGTCCACCAACGTGCGGGACAACACACGTTTTCGCCTGGAGTTCCGGACTCAGCCTGGTGAGAGCATCAGCTACCTCGTAGCTGCTTAACACGCTCTCCCCCGGGAGGAGGGCGTGGCCCGCCGTCTGGGAGTCGTGCGCTGCGCGGCTCCCAGGCGGACTTTGCGGCCCGGCATTTCGCCGCATGATGCGGCACCGGTGCCGCATCATGCGCACTTCACAGCGTTGCCCATCGCCGCGTCAGAGCAGTGCCTGATGATCACGCCGATGGGCATCCCTACGGTCGCGCAGGCGGCAAGCCGCTGGTGAGGAGTTCTGCGGTACGAGGCCGTGCGACGTGTGCCGTCGCGGCGGCGAACGGCAGCCGCCACGCCGCGTCGTTCGCGAGTCGGGCCGGCGGCGGCCGGCAGGATGAGCAGGCTGACCGGTCTCCGTGTGGGTACCGGGCCGGCGGGTAGCCGGTGAGCGTGACCGCATCCACCATCGCCGTCCTCGACATCGACGGGACACTCATCGACTCCAACTACCACCATGCCCTCGCCTGGTACCGGGCACTGCGCTCGGTGGGCGAGGTGTATCCGGTGTGGCGGCTGCACCGGCTGATCGGGATGGGCGGGGATCAGGTGGTCACCGCTGTCGGTGGCGAGGAACTGGAGCGCCGGGTGGGCGACCGGGCCAGGGAGCAGCAGGGCCGGGAGGTCGACGAGCTGCTGGAGGAGATGGCGCCTTTGCCCGGTGCTCGCGATCTCCTCGTGGCGGTCAAAGAGCGCGGTCACCGGCTGGTGGTGGCCAGCTCTGCTCAGCAGCGTCACGTGGAGGTCTTTTTGGACAGGCTGGACGCCCGTGACATCGTCGACGACTGGACCACCAGCGCCGATGTGGAGTCCTCCAAGCCGGCGCCGGATCTGCTGCAGGTGGCGCTGAAGAAGTTGGGAGCGCCGCCCGACGCGTCGAGTGTGATGGTCGGCGATTCGGTGTGGGACGTTGAAGCGGCCAAGAGAGCGGGGATGCCGGCGATCGTCGTCCGTTCCGGCGGCTTCGGGGACGACGAGCTGCACAAGGCCGGCGCCATCGCCCTCTATGACACCCCCGGCGACCTCGCGAAGGCACTGGACGACACGCCACTCGCCTGACGCCCCCACCAGCGCCGGGCCCGCCCGGTTGCGGTGCCCGATACCGGCCGCGCGGTGAAAAAGCATCCACCGTCCCACCCCCAAGGGAGTACCGCCACCCATGACCGCCAATGAGGCAGACCCCGCCACCGAGGCGAAGAGCACCCGGCCCGAGGCTCCCGCCGAGGCCGCGAGCGACGCACCCACCGGCACCCCCTTCCAGCCGCACCCCACCCTCCCCGAGGGGATGGGCGATCTCGACCGCCGCGCGATCGACACCGTGCGCGTGCTGGCGATGGATGCCGTGCAGAAGACCGGCAACGGCCACCCCGGCACCGCGATGAGCATGGCCCCCACCGCCTACCTGCTGTTCCAGAAGTGGCTGCGCCACGACCCGGGCGATCCGAACTGGGTCGGCCGTGACCGCTTCGTGCTGTCGATGGGGCACTCGAGCCTCACCTTGTACATCCAGCTCTTCCTCTCGGGCTACGGCCTGGAACTTTCCGATCTTCAGGCGCTTCGCACCTGGGGCTCTGCGACCCCGGGCCATCCCGAGGTCAACCACACACCGGGGGTGGAGACGACGACCGGCCCCCTCGGCCAGGGCGTCGGCAACGCCGTCGGCATGGCGATGGCCGCCCGCCGCGAGCGCGGTCTGCTGGACCCCGACACCCCCGAGGGTGAGAGCGTCTTCGACCACACGGTGTGGGCGTTCGCCTCCGACGGCGACCTGGAGGAGGGCGTCAGCGGCGAGGCGTCGTCGCTGGCCGGCACGCAGGAGCTGGGCAATCTGGTCCTGGTCTACGACGCCAACCGGATCTCGATCGAGGACGACACCGACATCGCGTTCACCGAGGATGTCGGCAAGCGGTACGAGGCGTACGGCTGGCACGTGCAGCACGTCGACGACGGCGAGGACCTGGCCGCGGTCGACCGCGCGCTGGCCGCTGCCCGGGCCGAGACCGGCCGCCCGTCGATGATCGTGCTGCACACGATCATCGGCTGGCCCGCGCCGAACAAGCAGAACACCGGCGCGGCCCACGGATCCGCGCTGGGCGAGGACGAGGTCCGGGCGACCAAGGAGATCCTCGGCTTCGACCCCGACAAGACGTTCGAGGTCGACCCGGAGGTGCTCCAGCACGCCCGCCGGGTCGCCGAGCGCGGCGCGCAGGCGCACGCGACGTGGCAGCAGCGCTTCGACGCGTGGCGGGCCGGCAACCCCGACGGTGCCGCGCTGCTGGAGCGGCTGTCCACCCGCAGGCTGCCGCAGGGCTGGGCGGACGACCTGCCGGTCTGGGACACCGATCCGAAGGGCGTGGCGACCCGGAAGGCTTCCGGCGAGGTCCTCGCCGCCCTGTACCCGGTCCTGCCGGAGCTGTGGGGTGGTTCGGCCGACCTGGCGGAGAGCAACAACACCGCGGTGAAGGGGGAGGCCTCGTTCCTGCCCGAGAACCGGCAGACCAAGATGTGGTCGGGCGGCCCGTACGGGCGCACGCTGCACTTCGGCGTCCGCGAGCACGCCATGGGCGCCATCATGAACGGCATCGCGCTGCACGGCGGGACCCGCGTGTACGGCGGCACGTTCCTGACCTTCTCCGACTACATGCGCGGTGCGGTGCGGCTGGCCGCGCTCATGCAGCTCCCGGTCACCTACGTGTGGACGCACGACTCCATCGGACTGGGTGAGGACGGCCCCACCCACCAGCCCATCGAGCACGACGCGGCGCTGCGGGCCATCCCCGGCCTGGACTTCGTCCGCCCGGCCGACGCCAACGAGACCGCGGTGGCCTGGCGCACCATCCTCGAGCACAACGACCGCCCGGCCGGACTCGCCCTGTCCCGGCAGAACCTGCCCGTCTTCGACCGCACCCGGTTCGCGTCGGCCGAGGGCGTCGCCCGGGGCGGCTATGTGCTGGCCGAAGCCTCCAGCGGCAGTCCCGAGGTCATCTTGATGGGCACCGGAAGCGAGGTGCAGATCGCCGTCGCCGCCCGGGAGACGCTGGAGGCAGACGGCATCCCGACGAGGGTCGTGTCACTGCCGTGCTGGGAGTGGTTCGCGGACCAGGACCGGGCCTACCGCGAGCAGGTGCTGCCGCCCGCGGTGCGCGCCCGGGTGAGCGTCGAGGCCGGCGTGCCCATGGGCTGGCGGGAGTTCGTCGGCGACGCCGGCCGGATCGTCGGCCTTGACCACTACGGCGCCAGCGCGGCCTACACCGTGCTGTACGAGCAGTTCGGGCTCACCGCGGACGCGGTCGTCGCCGCGGCCCGGGAAAGCCTTGCCGCCGCCGAGGCACCGCCGCTGGCCCCCGTCGGCCCGGACAGTTCCGGCGTCCTGCACGCCCCCACCGGCGATCGTTGACCCGCCGGCTCGTCTCCTCCCCCTCGCGCTTCGCCCCGTGCTTCGAGCCAGGAAGGCACTGTCATGACACAGAACGAGAAGCTGGCCGAGCTGTCGGCAGCCGGGGTCGCCGTCTGGCTCGACGACCTCTCGCGCGACCGCATCCGCAGCGGCAATCTGCAGTCGTTGGTCGATGACTACTGCGTTGTGGGCGTCACCACGAACCCGACCATCTTCGCCGCCGCGATCAGCGGGTCGGACTCCTACGACGACCAGGTGCACGCGATGGCCGTCCGCAGGGTCAGCGTCGACGAGGCGCTGCGGACCATCACCGCCGCTGACGTCCGCGACGCCTGTGACCTGCTCGCCCCGGTGGCTCAGCGCACCGGCCGTGACGGCCGGGTGTCGCTCGAGGTGTCCCCCGGGGTGGCGCACGACACCGACGCCACGGCCGCGGAGGCGGCTCACCTGTGGTGGCTGGTCGACCGGCCCAACCTGTACATCAAGATCCCGGCGACGCAGGAAGGCCTGGCTGCGATCACCACGTCCATCGCACGCGGCATCAGCGTCAACGTCACCCTCATCTTCAGCCCCGAGCGCTACCGGGCGGTCATGGACGCCTACCTGTCCGGACTCGAGGAGCGTCTGCAGGCCGGCGGATCGCTGGACGGGATCGAGTCGGTGGCGTCCTTCTTCGTCTCCCGCGTGGACACCGAGGTCGACAAGCGACTGGACGAGGCCGGCGCGGACCCCTCCCTCAAGGGCAAAGCCGCGGTGGCGAACGCACGGCTCGCCTACCAGGCCTACGAAGAGGTCTTCTCCTCCGACCGCTGGCGCGCCCTGGAGGCGCAGGGCGCCAAGCCGCAGCGGCCGCTGTGGGCATCGACCGGCGTGAAGAACCCGGACTACCCCGACACCCTGTACGTCAGCGACCTCATCGCGCCGGGCACCGTGAACACCATGCCGGAAAAGACTCTGAAGGCCTACGCCGACCACGGCCGCCCCGGCACGCCCATCCAGCAGACCTACGACGAGGCGGCGCAGGTCATGAAGGCCGTGGCCGATGCCGGTGTCGACCTCGACGACGTCTTCAAAGTCGTCGAGGACGAGGGCGTCAGGAAGTTCGCCGACTCCTGGGACGAACTCACCAAGTCAGTCCGCTCACAGCTCGAAGACAGGAAGTGAACCAGCTCAACCAGTGCAAGCTCGCCTGCCCGGCTGAACGAACCGGTCACCGCTCCGCTGTACCTTGTGCGGCGGCTGCATTCGCCACCCTTTGTGTCGGCCCTGTGAACGGGCCGGCCATCACTCCCCCGCCCGCTGCCGGCGGTCCGGACGTATGCTGCACCCACCGAGGGCTATTCGCGCAGCGCCATCAGCGGTGCCGTTCCCGGCGAGTGACGAAGCGGGCGGCCGACCTCGGCTCCCGGGACGGGACCGCACGATGGAATCCAGCAGAATGCCCGCCGAAGCCCCGTTCGCGGACGAGGAACACACCTATCGCATGCCCCTGCCCCGTCTGGCCCTCGCCTCGGGTGTCAGCCACGGCCCGCTGGACGGTGCATGGTGGCCGCGCTGTGGCTCTCTGGAACTGGAACTGCCCTCGCTGGTCGCCGCGTTGGAGCCGGGTTGGGGTACCACGGTGTGCGTCACCGTGGACGCCGCCCAATGGCCCGACGTACCGCACAAGGTGATGGCGCCCGGCCGAGTGATCACCGTGGACCCGACGGATTCCGCGGGTGAGGAGCATGTCATCATCCTGGACTGCGACACCGTAGGACGCTGGGTGCTCCTGGTTGTCCCGCCGCGGTCTCCCGTCGGCACGGCCGCACGACTGATGCGTGCCGCTGTCGACCCTGCGCTCCGGCTCGACGCGAGTGCACTCCTGACCCACTGAGATGTCAGATATCTGTCATCTCGAAGGGAGAATTTAAGACGGGCAGAGGAAATTACCCCTTCCTCACCAGCGAAGCAGAGTTACATGGCACTCCGCGGGGGATCAAAGTCTGTGCTCGCGAAGTAAGGTTTCACCTGGCCGCATGGTGAGGATTTTTACCGCACCACGTGGAGCAGAATTGCGTTTTGCGCACGGGCCGTTTCAGTGTGCTACTGTCAGTGCAAGTTGCAGTTGTGGTTCCCAAAACTTCAGGTGCCCCCACCCGGTTCTGCCGGATGGGAGCACTTCTGTATTTCCGGTCATTTCCGGCGGGGCAATCATCGCGGCGACTCGGTGTCCGCACAGTGCGGATTCCGATGTACTGCCCCAAGGAGATATGACATGGCTGCTGGTACCGTGAAGTGGTTCAACGCGGAAAAGGGCTTCGGCTTCATCGAGCAGGACGGTGGCGGCGCTGACGTGTTCGCCCACTACTCGAACATTGCCGCGCAGGGCTTCCGTGAGCTGCTCGAAGGCCAGAAGGTCACCTTCGACATCGCGCAGGGCCAGAAGGGCCCGACGGCCGAGAACATCGTTCTCGCCTGACGCTCACGCACCATCTGTAGCTGGGGCCCGCATCCTTCGGGGTGCGGGCCCCAGCTGCACGCGTCTCCCGCGCTGGTTTCACCCGCGGGACCACGCGGAGGAATCCGCGGTCTCGACCCACGCGACTCCTCCTTCAGGCGCGCAGGCGCATCCTGCGCGCCGTACCGCAGTCGACGCCCAAAACTCAAGGGCCTCCATTGCGTCCCCTTTCGGCGTCTGTGCCCCGGAGATTTCCGCGGGCCAGATCTGCTGTCTTTTGGCTTCGGTCCATACTTGTAATTCTTCGTGCCGCTCAACGCAGCGGGAATTCCTTGATATGTGCCGCATCGAGGAAGGTTCCGCATGAACCGCACACGCACGAACGACCGCTCCGCCCGAGCCCGTCAGGGCGGTGCAGACGCCGGAAAGGGCGGCAGCCGCTTTACGACGCGTGCACCGCACCGTTCCGGCGGCCCTGCCCGTTCCGGCGGTTTCGGCCGCCGGCCCGCCGCGGTGGGCGGTGAGTTCGCGCTGCCGAAGACGATCACCCCCGCGCTGCCCGCCGTCGAGGCGTTCGCCGATCTCGCCATGCCCGCACAGCTCCTGGCCGAACTCGGCAAGCAGGGGGTGACCGTGCCGTTCCCGATCCAGGCAGCGACGCTGCCGAACTCCCTTGCGGGCCGTGACGTCCTGGGCCGCGGGCGCACCGGCTCCGGCAAGACCCTCGCCTTCGGCCTCGCCCTGCTCGCCCGTACCGCCGGACGGCGCGCTGAGCCCCGCCAGCCGCTGGGGCTGATCCTGGTCCCCACGCGTGAGCTGGCCCAGCAGGTGACCGACGCGCTCACGCCGTACGCCCGTTGTGTCGGGCTGCGGCTGGCCACGGTGGTGGGCGGGATGTCTATCGGCCGGCAGGCCGGCGCACTGCGCGGCGGGGCCGAGGTCGTCGTCGCGACGCCCGGACGGCTCAAGGACCTCATCGACCGCGGCGACTGCCGGCTGACCCACGTGGACATCACGGTGCTGGACGAGGCCGACCAGATGGCCGACATGGGCTTCATGCCGCAGGTCACCGCGCTGCTCGACCAGGTACGTCCCAAGGGGCAGCGGATGCTGTTCTCCGCCACCTTGGACCGTAACGTCGACCTGCTGGTGCGCCGCTATCTGACCGACCCCGTCGTGCATTCGGTCGACCCCTCTGCCGGCGCGGTCACGACGATGGAGCACCACGTCCTGCACGTCCACGGGGCCGACAAGCACGCCGCCACGACCGAGATCGCCGCCCGCGACGGCCGCGTGATCATGTTCCTGGACACCAAGCACGCCGTCGACCGGCTGACCCAGGACCTGCTCAACAGCGGGGTACGGGCCGCGGCGCTGCACGGCGGCAAGTCGCAGCCGCAGCGCACCCGCACGCTGGCGCAGTTCAAGACGGGACACGT
Source organism: Streptomyces sp. C1-1 (assembly GCF_050214755.1). Taxonomy (NCBI): domain Bacteria; kingdom Bacillati; phylum Actinomycetota; class Actinomycetes; order Kitasatosporales; family Streptomycetaceae; genus Streptomyces; species Streptomyces sp. C1-1. The sequence continues at coordinate 61,866 of NZ_CP189826.1, forward strand.
CACCGTGCTGGTGGCGACCAATGTCGCGGCGCGCGGCATCCACGTCGACAACCTCGACCTGGTCGTCAACGTCGACCCGCCGACCGACCACAAGGACTACCTCCACCGCGGAGGCCGCACCGCCCGCGCCGGCGAGTCCGGCAGCGTCGTCACGCTCGTCACCCCGAACCAGCGCCGCGGCATGGTCCGCCTCATGTCGGACGCCGGAATCCGGCCGCAGACCACCCAGGTCCGTTCGGGAGACGAGGCCCTGAGCCGGATCACCGGAGCCCAGGCCCCGTCCGGCATCCCGGTCGTCATCACCGTGCCGGTGGTCGAACGCCCCAAGCGCAGCGCTACCTCCCGAGGCCGGCGCCGCCCCTCCTCGGCGACCCGGCGCACCCCCGCCCGCCGGCCCGTCCTCGACACCGTGGCCTGACCAGGACCTTCGTGATCAGGAAGTCGACCCCTCTCGACAGGAGGCACCCTTTGACGCTGATTCAGATGCAGCCCCGCACCACGGACACCAACACCCTGCACAGGACGGCGGTGGACGTCATGGACGCGCCCGGACCGCAGGTCTGTGACGACATGAGCGTCGAGGTGGCGCTGGCCCTCATGGCCGCCGCACGCACGGACCGCCTGGTCGTCTGCGACCAGGACGACCAGCCCGTCGGCCTGGTGACCCGAACCGACCTCACCACCATCCGCGCAAGCGGCGCCCGCACGGACCGCGTCCGCCTGCGCGACCTGCGCGGCTTGCACGGATCGTTCACCCCGCTTCCCACGATGACGAAGCCGAGCACGCGATGTGTCCCCCTCGCTTCGGTGTTCCGCCAGTCGTAGCCGAGCAGAACAGCGCCCCGGGCACTTCCGAGGAACTCCTCGCCCCTGGTCGGACCGTCTTCCCTTCTTCCTGTGAGGCCACATGCGCTGCGTCATCGCCCGCTTCCCCTTCGAGCTCACCAAGGGCGGAGTGCTGAAATCGATGAAGGGCATCAAGCCCGAACCGGTCACCGGAGAATCGGTGATCATCGGCCGTCGCCACTACCCCGCCAAGCAAGTCGGCCACGTCATCACCCGCCAGGACCGCCGTGACTTCAGCGCCACCGAAGTCCTGCGGGCCATGACTCAGCTCGGCTTCACCTGCCGCGCCCTGCCCAAGGCCGCACCTTTGACCGTCCCGGGCTCGGTGCAGCACGCATCCGCGATGCTCGGCACTCCCGTGACGGTCTGACCGAGCAACAGGCACCAGCCGACATCTGAGCAGCAGTGGGGGCCCGACCGGTGTACCGGTCGGGCCCCCACTGCGTGCCGCCTCCATGACTGTGGGAGCCGTCGACCTGCGACGACACAGGCCGCCGGCTGACCGGGGTCAGCCGGCGGGCCGGGCTCAGGCGTCGATGATGACGGGGATGATGAGGGGCCTGCGGCGGTGGGTGCGAAACGCCCAGTTCGCCACGGCGCGGGCGACGAGTTGTTCGAGTTGGCGGGCGTCCCCGACGCCTTCCTCGGCCGCGGTGGCCAGGGTCTTCTCGATGACGGGGATGACCGGCTCGAAGGTGGCGTCGTCGTGGACGAAACCCCGGGCAAGGAAGTCCGGGGCCTCGGCGAGGGCGCCGGTGTCCGCGTCGACGATCGCCACCACCGTGACCACGCCCTCGGCCGCGAGGGTGAGACGGTCCTTGAGGGACGCCTCGGTGGCGCCGCCGACTTCCATACCGTCCACGTAGACGTTGCCGGCGGGGACCTTGCCGGTGATGGACGCGCGCCCGTCGACCAGGTCGACGACGACGCCGTCCTCGGCGATGACGACCCGTTCGGGATCGACGCCGGTACGGATGGCGAGATCCCCGTTGGCCCGCAGGTGACGCCATTCGCCGTGCACGGGCATGACGTTGCGGGGTTTGACGATGTTGTAGCAGTAGACGAGTTCGCCGGCGCTGGCGTGCCCGGAGACGTGCACCTTGGCGTTGCCCTTGTGCACCACGTGAGCGCCCCACCGGGTCAGTCCGTTGATCACCCGGTAGATGGCGTTCTCGTTGCCGGGGATGAGGGAGCTGGCGAGCAGGACGGTGTCGTCCTTGCCGATGCGGATCATGTGGTCGCGGTTGGCCATCCGTGACAGCGCGGCCATCGGCTCGCCCTGGGAGCCGGTGCACACCAGGGTGACCTTGTGGTCCGGGAGTTTCTCCAGCTCCTTGGTGCTCACCACCAGGCCGGAGGGGACCTTCAGATAGCCGAGGTCACGGGCGATGCCCATGTTGCGGACCATCGACCGGCCGACGAAGGCGACCTTGCGGCCGTGCTGGTGGGCGGCGTCCAGAACCTGCTGGATGCGGTGCACATGGCTGGCGAAGCTGGAGACGATCACCCGGCGCGGCGCGGTGCGCATCACCTGCTCGATCGCCGGGTTCAGCTCCCGCTCGGAGGTGGTGAAGCCGGGGACTTCGGCGTTGGTGGAGTCGGTGAGGAACAAATCCACGCCCTCCTCGCCCAGGCGGGCGAAGGCACGCAGATCGGTGATGCGGTCGTCCAGAGGGAACTGGTCCATCTTGAAGTCGCCGGTGTGCAGCACCATCCCGGCCCGGGTGCGGATCGCGACCGCGAGACTGTCGGGGATGGAGTGGTTGACCGCCACGAACTCGCAGTCGAAGGGCCCGAAACCGCGCCGGTCGCCCTCGCGCACCCGTACCGTGCGCGGCCGGATGCCGTGCTCCTTGAGCTTGGCCTCCAAGAACGCCAGCGTCAGCTTGGACCCGATGACGGGGATGTCGCGCCGCTCGCGCAGCAGGTACGGCACACCGCCGATGTGGTCCTCGTGGCCGTGGGTGAGGACGATGCCCACGACGTCGTCCAGCCGGTCCCTGATCGAGGTGAAGTCCGGCAGGATCACGTCCACGCCGGGCTGGGTCTCCTCGGGGAACAGTACGCCGCAGTCGACGATGAGCAGCTTGCCGGCGTGCTCGAAGACGGTCATGTTGCGGCCGATCTCACCCAGGCCGCCCAGGGCAGTGACCCGCAGCCCTCCTTCGGGAAGGGGTGGGGCGGTTTTCAGTTCGGGGTGCGGATGGCTCATACCCCTGACGGTACCCGGAGAGCGGGGCAGGATGATCCATTGCCCGTACCAGCGCCCAGGTCTGCACCTGTCTTCCCGGCCACGGGTGCGGTTGGGACCGCGTGTCTGAAGCGCGCCGCCGGCCACGTCGGCGCGAAGGGCGGGGCTCATCGCCCCGCCCGCCGTGGGCGGCCCTCTGCCCGTTCAGGCTGAGGTTGTGGGCTACTGGCGGTCTTGTGCGCGCAGTTGTTCGTTGATGCGCTGGGCTTCCTCGAGCTGGTCTTCGAGGATGATGATGCGGCAGGCGGCCTCGATCGGGGTGCCCTGGTCGACGAGCTCGCGGGCGCGGGCGGCGATGCGCAACTGGTAGCGGGAGAAGCGACGGTGGCCGCCCTCGGAGCGCAGCGGGGTGATCAGGCGGTGCTCGCCCAGGGTGCGCAGGAAGGCAGGGGTGGTGCCGAGCATCTCGGCGGCCCGGCCCATGGTGTAGGCGGGGTAGTCGTCGTCATCCAAAGGAGTGACGGAGCGGGAACTGCCAGGGGGCATAGACCTCTTCTTTCAGCGGACGCGTCGAGGGGCCCGGACGCCGTAGCGGCGCCCGGGCCCCGAGCTTTCAACACCATCTACCGGCCTACTGCGCCGGCCTTCTGTGTCCGCAGGGTCCGCCTGGGAGGGCGGGGCTGCGGGGATCGCGGATGCGTGACCGGGGACCACCTTCCAATCCGGGGCCTTGCGGTACCCGGGCGGGCTACTTCCTTGCCCGGGCGATCCTGATGGCGTCTCGCTCCTTACCTTCGGTTACTTCGGCTGCACTGCTGGGTACCACGGGTACTACTCACGGCCCCTCGTGGGGTCGTGTCCTTCTTGACCTACCGGCACGGCAGTTCGTGTCTGCCGCGCCACATCGACTTCCCGAGTACAAACAGAACGGTACCCCTCTGACGCGCCAATGTCTACTGTCGCCATGACAGGTTTTCTCTGTGGCCGGTGCAGGGACTTCTTCCGCTGGTACAGCCGGAAGAGTGACGTCCCGGGATGAATCCCGGTGCAGCGGGCACATCCGTGGACCTGACGGAGTGACACGGAGCCGCCCTCAGCCCGGACCGGCCCGGCTCCTACGGCTTCGCCTGCGGGATGAACATGATCCACGGCACGCTGGTGGTCGAACCGGCGCAGGCCGCGGAGGGCTCCGGACCGCCCGCCCCAGGCGGGCACGGCACCGCAGCCCCTCCCGCTGCTCCCACCGTTTCCCCCGACGGCGGGCCGCGAGCCGGTCAGGAGCGAACAGCGGCCGAGGCGGAGGCCGCGGACGCAGCCGAACGGCAGACGGAGATCAAGGACCTCACCCGCAGGGTGCTGACGGGAGCGGTGCTCACCGCCCCGGTGCTGTTCGCGGTGATGGCACACGAAGTCTTCGGCGCCGACTGGGTGCCCGGCTGGATGCTGAACCACTGGCTGCAGCTGGCGCTGATCACGCCGGTGATGTTCTACACGGGGTGGCCGATCCACGTGACGGGCTGGCTGACCCTGCGCCACCGGGCCGCCGACATGAACTCCCTGATCACCCTCGGCACCAGTGCCGCCTACGGCTACAGCCTGCTGGTCACCCTCGCCCCCGGGCTGCTTCCGCAGGACGTCCGGGAGGTCTACTTCGAGGCCGTCGGCGTCATCCTGACCCTGATCCTGCTCGGCCGGCTGCTGGAGGCGCGCGCGAAGGCCGGAACCGGCGAGGCCATCCGCGCCCTGCTGGACCTGCAGGCCCGCACCGCCCGCGTCGTGCGGGACGGAACAGAGGCCGAGATCCCCGTCGACGACGTGGTGGTGGGAGACGAGATCGTCGTGCGGCCCGGAGAGAAGATTCCCGTCGACGCCGAGGTGGTCGCGGGCTCCTCGGCGGTGGACGAGTCGATGGTCACCGGCGAGCCGATGCCGGTGACCAAGCGCAGCGGCGACACGGTCGTCGGCGCCACCGTCAACGGCACCGGGTCCCTGCGGGTACGGGCGGCCAAGGTCGGCGCGGACACGATGCTGGCCCAGATCATCCGCCTGGTGCAGCAGGCCCAGGCCTCCAAGGCCCCCATCCAGCGGCTCGCCGATGCCGTGGCGGCGTACTTCGTGCCCGCGGTCATCGCCATCGCGCTCGCGACCTTCGCCATCTGGTTCGCCTTCGGGCCGTCGCCCGCGCTGACCCTCGCGATGGTCTCCGCGGTCGCGGTGCTGATCATCGCCTGCCCGTGCGCGCTGGGTCTCGACGCCGCGCGACTTCCCGTGAGAGAGGCACAGCGCATGAACACCGCCCAACTGTTCGTCGCGGAGGGCACCTTCGGCGTCCTGGACAGCGGGGACATCCCCGTCGACACCGCCGACTGGTCCAACGGGCTGGCCGCACCCATGTCGCACGGCGCCATCATCCTCACCGGCATCCACACCGGCAACGTCCAGGTGACGGCCGAACCACTCGACACCCCGCCCCCGGCCGGCGACCCCACCGCCTGGGAAGAGATCGTCGAGACCAGCGTTCACTGCCCGTCCGGCCAACTGCTCGTGGAGTCCCTCGACCTCGGCCCCGCCGACGAACTGCCCAACCTGGCCACCGCCGGCCCCGGCTGGTACCGCCTGCGCGTCCACGCACACGGCCGCGCCACCAACCCCGACGGCACCGACTGCGAACCCATCGAGCGATACCTGCTGACCGCCTGGCCCGCACCCCCCACCACCACGGCCATCCTCAAACCCAGTGACCGCATCACCGCAGAACTCGCCCGGCACACCGACCAGCCGACCCCAGCCCCCGCCGCGGATCAGGTCGCGGACGGCGGCGAGCACGGCGGGCGTATTGCGGTTCCTGACCTGGGACTTGTCCTCGCCGAAGACGACATCACGCACCCAGTGGACGGTGTTCTCCACGGTCCAGTGCCCGCGAGCCCAGGCGGCGATCTCGGCCGCGTCGGCCTGTTCGGCGGGCAGGTCGGTGATGGCGTAGACGGTCTCGCTGAGGTGTCGACCTGGACGGCCGCGGAGCCGCGCCGCTCACTCCCCGGCTGTCCGAGAGCGGTAGACGTGCCGGAGGCCGAGCAGTTCGGCGACGGCCTCCAGCCAGCGGGCGGCCTGCTCGTCGCCGTCGACCCCGTCGGCTCTCGCCCGCTGGGAAGGCGCCGCAGTGCCGGCCGCGCTGTCCCGCGGCGGTATCACGTTCGCCGCGAGCCTCACGCTGTGCCTGGCCGTTCTTGCAGCACTGGACCGGACGTAGACCCCGACCGGGTCAGGGTTCTTCTGTTCCCAAGGCTTGTCGGGCGGCGTGCTGGAAGGCACGGTCCGGAGCGCGTTTCGCCTGCCACGCCTGCTCGAAGCGCTCATAGCACTCATCGAGTCGGCCGTGTCCCTCCCGCCGAGCCGCCGCGTACCAGTCCATCCCGGCCCTCTCCCACTCATACATCGCTACGCGCAGTTCGTCGGCCGCGGTCGCGGCGGCCCCAGGGCCGGCCACAGTCACTGCTGCGACAGCGGTGCTGAAGTCGGTCCAGGCCTGGTGCGCCTCTGCGAAAGAGGACCGCCACTGCTCTGGAGTGGATCGATCGTCCCAAACCAGATCGGAAAACCCCCCATGCAGCCGACAACAGCTTCGTGGCCGCGATGCACGCGCTATACGCCTCCCGACGGGCAACCTCGCGCCGCTGCTCGCGGTCGGCCTGCACCTGGCGTCGTTGCTGACGCCCTGGAGCGATCACAGACACCCACCCACCGGCCACAGCTCCCAGCGCGCCAATCACCCGTGCCCACCACAACCGCCAGAGACGACATTCAGCACTGGGCTACCGCACCCCGATCGAGTACGAACTACTCTCCGCACAAGACACCACCCACGCAGCCAGTTAGCCATCGCAGCTGGAACCCAAACCGTGGGGCAGGTCAACCTGTCACCCGAACCTGCATCAGACCCCTTGACGTGCGTCATCGCCGTTGCTGCCGAGGTGCTGTTCCAGGTGCGATGGCGACCGCGTTTCCTACGAGCGGTGATGGCCGACCCAGTAGCCACGGCCGCGTTGGCGCGGATGCCGCGCGCCTATCAGCACCAGGCCGCGCCGACCGACGACCCCGCCGTGAACTGGCGCTTCGTGCATGACAATCCGTGGCCAGGTGACTCCTACCAATGTCCCAAAACGAGGGAGACCACGCTCTGGTTCGTCTTTCAGTGGTTCATTCTTCTGGCGCTGCCCGGCATGATGGGTTATGCGGCACTGCTCGTGCTTCCGCTGCGTGCCGTGCTGCCGCCCGTCTGGACGCCGAACTGGTTCTTCAGCGGCTCATACAACGGTGACTGGCAGTCCTACGGCCACTCCCAGCCCGGCGAGAATCCCTGGCAACTCTATGAACGGGTCCGGTCAGCCATCGGACATCCAGGCCAGGCGCCAGCTGGCCGCGGGAGGCCAGTGGCACGGCCCGACAGCGATCATCGGGTCGGTGGACAGGACGCACCGTGAGCTGGACGCCTCCGGCTTCGTCGTGCTGCCCCGCCGCTGGGTCGTCGAGAGGTCGCTCGCCTGGATGATGCACGCCCGCCGCCACACAAGGGACTATGAACGGCTCATCCAGCACTCCGAAACCTTGATCACCTGGGCAGCCATCACCCTCATGACCAGGCGACTCGCCCGGAAAGGCGCCACCCCCAGCTGGCCAAGGAGACCGGCATCTGTCGACGACCAGGGCATCGACGTGGACAAGATGATCGTGGGCCGTGAGCGGAGCATCGTCATCGACACCGTCGACTTGCTCCTGGCTGTCACGGCCACGAGCCGTGCGGATCCGTCGCCAGCCAAGCCCTCATAGAGAGGGCGGCCGCCTAGCCCAGGGAGCAGCTCGACTTCTCAGCCGGGGACGACCCGCATCCTTCGGCCGGGATTGCGAGGATGAGCCGGTAGATCCCGAATGCCAGCGCCCCCAGGATCACCGCGGAGACGACGAGGTGCGCCGCGCGTGTCCATCGTGCCTGCCAGTGGTTGTGAGCCAGGAGGAGGAACAGGGCGGCTAGCAGCCAGACGAACAGACCGACGGCGCTGATGATGGCGATCCCCACTATGTGCACCAGTGGAGGATGCCCCTGGCAAACATGATCACCCGCTCCGGCTGCCCGGGTCTGTGGCCTTCGGCCGGAGGCCCTGTGCCCAATTTGCCCTCTCCTATGTCGTCATGGCCCAGGGCGGTCACCGGCATCGGCTCACGAAGGTGCCATGAAGCTCGGCAAGGCGCTGGCCACCGGAGTCGCGGAAGAGCGGTCGCGAAACCACGAGGAAGAACTCGAACTCCGCCGACTGATCAACCTCGGACTCACCCGAACCGGCACCACCTGGCACCTCACTCCGGCCACCGCGGCCCAGGAGCACAACTTTGCGGGCGAGGCGAAGCGATGGACATCGCCGATCTCGGCCACCATGACGGCGGCCAGGACGGGGCCGATGCCCGGGATGGCCTGCACTGCCCGGTAGCCGGGATCATCACAGAGCAGGCGGCAGGTCTGCTTCTCCACCGCGGCGATCTCTGCGCTGAGGAAAGCGATCAGGCGCAGCAGCGAGTCGACGCGCAGCCGGTAGGTGCCGTGCAGGCCGGCGCGGGCGAGCCGCTCGGCACCGGCGCGGCCGAACAGATGGTTGACGTGCACCTGGATGCCCGCCTTGCCGAGCACTGCGTGCACCTGGGCCTTGGCGGAGGTGCGCGCGCCCAGCAGTCGGTGCCGGTAACGCACCAACTCCCTCACCTCACGCACATCTCGCGGAGCGATCCACGCCTCGGCGAGCCGTCCCATGCGCAGGAGGTCCGCCAGGTCGGCGGCGCCCCTCTCGTCAGTCTTCACCTGCCGGTAGGAGAACATCTTGACTCCCAGCGCATGCGCCAGGTGCACCTCCACGCCCGCCTCGGCGAGAGCGTCGGCCGCCCAGTACCAGCCGTAGGTGGCCTCCAGCACCACCCCCCGGGGCCGGACCCGCCTTGGCGATCTCTGCCTTCAAAGCGGCCGGACTGTTGTCGATGCGTGTCCGGCCCAACCGCTCGCCCGTAGCGGTCGTCCGCACCAGCACCGAACGGCAGCGGTGCAGGTCCACGCCCACGATCTCGGGCTCGGGCTCGGCGTAGCCTGGTTGTCGGAACGTCAGGAGCCTCCTGCCTGTGGACAGCGTCCTTGTCTCCTGGACCGAGCGTCGTCCGCACCCGGCCGGAACGGGAGGCCCCGCTCCTACATCGCATCAATTTGACGGCCCTGTCTCACATTCGGTGGTGACGGAGAGTCGTGAGGGTCGTTGGCCTTCCCGTGAAGGATGTCAACGAGCTTGTGCAGACGGTTTTTCGGGGCTGTCCCCGCTGGTCACAGAGGAGGTGACCGACGAGGGAGAGCGGATGTGGTGCGAGCCCGGACGCCGACGGAGGCCGCTGTGTGCCGGGCGCCGTCCGGGCGGGTGCACGGACATCAGTTGCGGGTGCGGCGCGCCTGGTGTGTCCCACGCGCGGCTGCCGCCACACCTTCCGCGAACAGGTGCCCGGAGTCCTGGAGCGATATCAGCGCCACACCGCCCGCCTCACCAGGCAGGTCAAGGCCGTGGTCAAGGAGTTAGCGGGCCGGAGCGGGTGCACGCGGCCTGCAGGATGGCCAGGACACGTGTCATGCGGGTGCTGCTCTGGCCGGGGCCGGCGTACTGGGGGACCGTGGTCGTGGGCAATGCGGGCACCGGCGGCGGCAGGAGCGTGATCGCCGTTGAGGTTGCGCTCGAAACCGCTGCCCGCACCCGTGGTGTCAGCCTGGACAGGGCGATCTTCCGCAGCGACAACGAAGCCCCGTACGCGTCGAAGGAGTTCGCGAAGGGGTGCCGTCGACTCGGCGTGACAACCGCTGGACGAACGTCCTCAACGAGTTCGACCCGCTCTTCGACGGCCGCCTCACCGCCGGACGAGCGTATGCCGATCAGCCCACCGAAGAACCTGTACGCCAATCGGACGACCTTCACCTGATTCCTGATAGACCCTCGGCGTCGGCGACGTTGGATCCAACGCGCTCCGCCAGGCTCGGGTCGCGGCGGACCAGGAGTCCGGCACCGCAGTCACCAAGACCGCGCTCACCCTCTCCGCGGCCGGGCTGCCCACCCACGTCGACACCACCCGGGCCAGTGTCGGCACCGGCGGCTACGACCTCACCTACGACGCCGCGGGCCGCCTCACCACAGGCTGCGCCCCGCAGCCCTGGGTCACCGGCTGCGCCTCCGGTCGTATCACCTCCTACACCTACGACAAAGTCGGCAACCGCCTGACGTCCACGCTGGGTACCGCGTCCACCAGTTACAGCTACGACGACGCCGACCAGCTCACCTCGACGACCACCGGCACCGCGACCACCGCCTACGACTACGACTACGACTACGACTACGACTACGACTACGACAGCGAAGGCAACCAGACCAAGGCGGGCGCCGACATCTACACCTACGACCTGGCCGGACAGATCTCCGCCGCCACGGTCGCCGGCAGCGCCTACACCTTTGACCACGACGCGAGCGGCAACCAGGTCACCGCCGCCAAGGACGGCACCGTCACCAGCCGCACCCAGTGGGACCCCAACGCCCCGCTGCCGATCCTGGCCACCGAGTACGACAGCGCCTGGACAGTCAAGCAGTCCTACCGCTACGACCCCCTCGGCCAGCCGACAGCGACCAAGAACGCCGCGGGCGCGCTCTTCTACTACCACCACGACACCCAGGGCTCCCCGGTCGACGTCACGGGCAGCACCGGCACCCTCTACCAGCGCTGGGCCTACGACCCCTACGGCACTCGCGCCCTGAACGCGGTCACCAGCGGCGCCCCCACAAGCACCCCGTCGTACACGGGCGCCCGCTACGAGACCACCACCGGCAACCTCGATCTGCACGCCCGTCAGTACACCCCGGCGACGGGCCGCTTCAACCGCCCCGACCCAGCAACACCGGAGCGCAGCAGCCCCTACGTGACGGCGTACGCGTACGCGAACGACACCCCCACCCTCTACACCGACCCCAGCGGCCTGAGCCCCGACGACCCCAACAACGGGCACGTCGACAGCCTCGGCGACTGGTACTGCCCCGGCGCACGATCTGCTGCAGCCTCTGCCCCTCCAGGTCGGTCAGGCTGCGCACACGGAGGGACTGTAAGACGTTCGGTGTAACTCCCGATCATGGAAGATGCATCGATGACCAGTGAGAACGTGTCCGAGTCCGAGACCGTGCGGCCCACGAAGGCTGCGTCGGCGAAGGCCGTGGACGACCAGTTGATCGACGAGCTGGTGGGCCGGGCCCAGGCCGAGGGCCTGCAGCTGACTGGCGAGGGCGGGCTGCTGCAGCAACTGACCAAGCGGCTGCTGGAGTCCGCCCTGGAAGGCGAGATCACCGACCACCTCGGATACGACAAGCACGATGCAGCCGGGAAGAACGGCGGCAACTCCCGCAACGGCAAACGCACCAAGACCGTCCTGACCGATGTCGGCCCGGTGGAGATAACCGTGCCCCGCGACCGCGACGGTTCCTTCGAACCGAAGATCGTCAAGAAGCGGCAGAAGCGCCTGACCGGCGTCGACGAGATGGTCATCTCACTGGCCGCGAAGGGCCTGACCACCGGCGAGGTCCAGGCCCACCTGGCCGAGGTCTACGGCGCCGACGTCTCCCGCCAGACCATCTCCACCATCACCGACAAAGTCCTCGAGGGCATGACCGAATGGCAGAGCCGGCCCCTCGACGCTGCTTGACTTCTATCGGTGATTGCGAACGCCCCGGAAGGAGAGCGTTCGGATGCCGAAGTACGCCCCCAACAAGATGCCGAGCTCGGTGAAGAAGCGGTACTTTGAGTTGCTCAGGGAGGGCTACAAGGGTGCGGCGGCGGCTCGGGTGGTGGGGGTCTCCGCCAGCTGCGGTTCGAACTGGTTCATCGAAGCTGGAAGCATGATCGTCCCCGACGCCGGCCCGATATCGCCGCGCTTCCTGACTCAGAACGACCGCATCGCCATCGCCGACGGACTCCAGGCCAAGCAGACCGTCAAGGAGATCGCCGCGTCGATCGGGAAGAGCTTTCAGACCGTCTACCGCGAGATCAAGCGCAACGCGAAGCCGGACGGCAGCTACCACCCCTGGTGGGCCCACAACCAGTCCCTGCTGCGGCGCCGCCGTCCCAAGGAGGAGAAGATCCGCGGCAGCGAGCCGCTGCGGACGCTCGTGCGCGAGAAGCTCACCGAAAAGTGGTCGCCGCAGCAGATCGCGCGTTACCTGGCCCGCGAGTACGCGAATGACGTGGCGATGCGGGCCTGTCCGGAGACGATCTACCGGGCCCTGTTCGCCGGCCTCCTCGGCCGCCGCGAAGCCAAGCTCCGCACCGGCCGCACCCGCCGCAAGAAGCAGCGCCGTGGTGTCCCCACACTGAACAAGATCAAGAACATGACGCTCATCCACGAGCGGCCCATCGAGGTCAACGACCGTACTACTCCCGGGCATTGGGAAGGGGACCTGATCATCGGTCGCGGCCAGGGCTCCGCGATCGGCACCCTCGTCGAGCGCACGACCCGCTACGTGCACCTGATCCACCTGCCGCACGGCTGGAAGGCCCCGCAGGTCCGCAACGCGCTCATCACGCAGACCGCGCACATCCCGCCCCAGTTGCGGCGGACGCTGACCTGGGATCAGGGCCGTGAGCTGACCCTGCACGAGGACATCGAGGCGCTGACCGGGTTTCGGATCTACTTCTGTGACCCGCACTCACCCTGGCAGCGCGGCTCGAACGAGAACACCAACGGCCTGCTGCGGCAGTACTTTCCCAAGGGCACCAACCTGTCCGTCCACACTGCACGAGACCTCCGCGAAGTCGCGCGTCAGCTCAACCGGCGCCCCCGACTCGTCCTTGGCGACAGGACCCCAGCCGAGGTCATGCGAGAATGCCTCACAGGCCCATTGACCAGGTGATTCGCAACCACTGATAGAAACCGCCCGCCGCATCGTCTGCACGACGAATGCGATCGAGTCGGTTAACGCACGGATCCGTCGGGCGGTGAAAGCCCGCGGGCACTTCCCCAACGAGCAAGCCGCGTTGAAGTGCGTCTACATGGCGATCATGTCCCTCGACCCCACCGGCAAGGGCCAGGCCCGCGGACCATGCGCTGGAAGACCGCGCTGAACGCCTTCGACATCACCTTCGACGGCCGCCTCTCAGCGGCCCGTCAGTAATCCCAACTACCCAGTTACACCACTCGTTTGACAGTCCCCACACGGACAGGCTGCCGGCTGCTTGCGCCCGCGTCCGGGTCGGTCTGGGACGTCTGGCGGCCCAGCAGGTCGTAGTCGAGCGTCCACACCGTCTTGTCGGGAGCCGTGACCTGGTGCTGTTGGCCCGGGGCCGTGTATCCGTAGGTGGTGGCCGAGGTGGTGCCGCCGGTGGCGGTGAAGCCGGTTGCCGCAGTGCCGGACACGGCGGGCGGGGCGGTGTACTGGTCCAGTTCGGTGGTCTGGCCGCGTGCGTCGACGACCTTGGCGGAGACCACCCCGCCCTTGGGAGGCAGGACGGTGGTCCGGTCTCCGGTGTATGCGGTGGTCGTGGTCCAGGTCTTGACCCCGTCGTGTTCCTCGGTGACCAGATCGGGCCTCCCCTGCCCGTCGTAGTCGGTGACGGTGGTGTCGGGGATGGAGACCTGGGAGACCGATATCAGGCTGTTGCCAGGGCTGCCGCCCACGGCGTAGGCGTTGTTGGTGGCGACCGTCCAGCCGTGCGAGTCGTACTGGGTGTCCGAGACCGCGGTGCTTGAGTTCTCCGCTGTCGCCTGTAGCTGCAGCGGCCGCAGCATCGCGTCGAACAGTGTCTCGCTGGTCTGGTAACTGCCGTTGTCGAGGAGTGTGTTGGACGCGACGACCGACGGGGCCGACTGGGACATGCTGTAGGTGTAAGTCGTGTTCGCCGGAGCGCCGTTGGCCTTGATCTCATTGGGCAGCCACACCCCGGTCATGCGGCCGAGCGCGTCGTACGTGAGCGAGGTGAGCAGGCCGGCCGCGTCCGTCTTGGCGGTAAGCAGGGCGCGGGCCGGGTCTACGGTGCTGCTGGTGAGCTGGCAGTCCTTGGATGACGTGGTGGTCGTGGAGCAGTCCACGCCGGGCGTGACCTGGGTGATGGTCGTGCTGCTGGTGGGGAGTTCGCCGCTGGACGGGGTGTAGTGGATGAAGACCGTCTGGGCGAGGCTCTTGCCATCTGGGGAGGTGGATTTGGGGGTGCGGGTCGCCTTGGTGGCGCGGCCGTAGGAGTCGTAGCTGGTGGCGGTCTGGTCCACGAACGTGGTTACTGTGGCGCCGGTGGCCGCTGATGCCTGCTGGACCAGGGTGACGTCACCGGTCGTGGGCAGAGCCGGGTTCTGCTGGCCGTCACCGTCGTAGGCGAAGGCGTTGCTGTCGTAGGAGCTGCGGGTATCGGCGATCAGTGTCCCGCTGGGAGTGGCTCCGGCACTGGAGCAGTCCTGTGCCGTGGTGATGACCTCGGCGGGGACGACCAGGGTGTTTCCGCTGCCGGTGAGGTAGCGGGTGTAGGTGAACTTGGCGACGTTGTTGCTGTCGGCGGTCTCACCGCGGTCGTCGAGCTGCACGGGCATGCCGGTCGTCGACTTGCCCAGGGTGGTGTTGTAGAAGGTGTCGGTCTCGGTCTTGCGCCAGCCGTAGGACACAGTCTGTCGGGTCAGTGTCTTGGCGGGACGGACCATCTGTGCCGTCAGGTCGGGCAGACCGCTGCGGTTGCGGCTGGCCGTGGGGCCGATGACTGTGGGCACGTTGACAACGGCTTTGTCCAGGCTGCCCGTGGCGCTGGTGTAGGTGTCGGTCTCGAACGTCTGGCCGGCCAAGGTGTCGTCGTCCGCGACCGAGGTGGCGCCGTCCTGGCTGGTCAGGTCGGGCACGGAACGGGTCTTACCCCCGGGCAGGGTGTGAGATTCATGGGGCAGGGCTGGATGTTCTTCAGGTCCTCCAGAGGCTTGGGTGCGTATGCCGGGTGTAGGCGCTGGACCAGGGCTGGTCGCTCGCGAAGATCTGGCCTGTCGGCTCCTCACCATTGGCCGTACACTGCCAATTCATAAGCAAGCGGGCTGTATTGACGGGGGGGAGCCCACCATGTCTGGGGATTTCTACGGCCAGAACAGATTCGTACCGCCCATGCCGTCGAGTCCTCCGCCCGCGCCGCCGGACGCAGGCCGGGCCGTCGCCGTCGCCCTGCTCAACCTCAGCGGTCTGGGCCTGGGTTACGCGCTGATGCGCCGCTGGGTCCCGGCCGCCGTGTGCTGGGCGGCGACCGTCGTCCTGCTGCTGATGGCGCTGCCTGCGGACGCCGACGGCGTGCCCGGGCTCGCGCTCGGCCTGTACGTCGTGTTCCTGGTGCTGACCGCCGTCCACGGCGCCGTCGTCGCACTGCGCACGCGCCTGGCCTGGCCGGGACGGTCGCCGATCGCGATCCTGCTGGGCGTGGTGCTGCTCGCCGTACCGGTGGGCGGGTCCGTGCTGTACGACAACGCCCGCCAGGAGGCCATCGAGCAGGCCCTCCTCGACCGGCTCCAGAAGGCCGACGACCTGGTGACGGCTGCTGGCCGGGACTCGTTCGGCGGCGGCAAGTCCGACTACAGGTCGGCGCTCGAGACCTACCGGAACCTCGCGGTCCACCATTCGGGCTCCCGCGCGGCGGCCGAGGTCCCCGACCGGATGAGGACCTACTACGCGACGGTGGGCGCGGCCTACGGTCACAAGAACTACTGCGACGCCGTGGCACCGCTCGAGTACCTGCGCACGGTGCCCGACACCATGCCCAAGGACGCCATCGGCTCTCTGCGCACATGGCCCGACGACCGGCTCGCCACCTCGCTGTACGAGTGCGGTTCGCAGCGGATGTCCGGTGGCGACTCGGACTGGGTCACGCAGTACGGCAACCTGCTGGACACCTTTCCCGACTCCGAGCCGGCCGCGAAGGTCGCCCCCGCGGTGAGTTCGGCCGTCGACGCCGCCGCCAAGGAGGTACACGGCGACGACCCGTGCGCCGCCGTCTCCCAGCTGCGCGAGCTGAAGACCCAGATCGGCGACCTGTCCGGCAGCGCGGGCGAGCAGTTGAGCGACCTCGACAAGGACGCCGACCGGGCGGGCGCGAAGGCCGACGCCGGTGACTACGACTGCGGCGTCCACCAGTACAAACACGGCGACTTCGATGAGGCCCAGCAGACCCTCACCGACTTCGCCTCCGCTCACAAGCACGACAAGAACCGGGCCCGCGCCCAGAAGATCGCCATAGCCGCCGAGATCGCCCAGACCATCCCGGCCGCCGGCAAGAAGCTGCCCACCACCGCCTCCGGCGGCGGCATCTCGGTGACGGTGAAGAACGACAGCCCCGACGACATCACCGTCCTCTACACCGGCCCCGTCACCGGCAGTTTCACCCTCAAGGCCTGCGGCAGTTGCAAGGCCTACTCCTTCACCGACACCATCACCCCCGGCTTCAAGCCCTGCTCCAGCGGCAAGAGCTACCCCCAGCGCACCATCAGCCTGCCAGCGGGCACCACCTACTTCGTCCACAAGCCCAAGAACCGCACCACCTCGTCGCCCGCCAAGGACACCGCCAAGATCAGCTCCGGCTACATCTACACCGAGTGCTCCTACACCACGCAGAGCCTCGGCAGTGGTCACTGACGGGCCGTTCCCTGCCGGTGGCGCCGAGCGTCACCGGCAGGGGCGAACCGCCGGGTGTGCCATGAGCATGTAGTGCCTCCTTCATCACGGGCCACGGTGCGATCACGTGCAGATCCGCGAAAATCCAGGGATCGGGGCTCCATGCGTCCCGTGTCCGAGGCCGGCCGTCGAGGTGGTGCTCGCCGGCCGGCCACCGCACCGGCGCTCAGTCCTTGGTCTGCTCCAGTGTGGACTTGGTGTCCGACTTCAGCCAGTCACGGACCTCGCTGAGATCCGGCGGGCTCGTGTCACTGTCGTACGTCGTGCGGTACTCGGTGAACCCCATGGTGTACGTCATCCAGCCGTCCCGGACGGCGAGAGTGGCATAGATGGATCCGCTGGTTGTGCCGCTGGTGGTGTCGTTGCTGACGAGATACGCCTCGTCACCGATGCCCTTGACGATCTCCACGTCGTAACCCGAGTGGCTCTTGCGGTAGTTCTTCCACAGAGCGGTGAACTCCGCCGCCGGATCGGTCTTCTTGTGCAGGTCCATCTGCATGGTGAGATAGGCGTCCCCGTAGCTGGACGGGGTCTTCTTCAGGCTCAGGCTGCAGTAACTCTCGTCCAGCGCGTCGGACTTGAGAGAGTTGCGGAGCGGCGAGGAGTCGTCATCCGGGTACTCGTCCTTGAACGACGAGTAGTCCGCGCCTGTGCACAGGTTCGAGGGGGTGCTGTAGCCGCGCAGGTCGGCGCTGTCGCCCCGGCCGAGGAGGAACACGCCGCCCGCCCATGCGGCGGAGGCGACCACCGCGCCGACGACCGCCCACAACACGGCCCGCCCGGCGCCGCCACCGCCCCCCGGGGCCGCTGGGACGGGCACGGGGCCGTAGTAGGGCTGCGCGGCATACGGGTTGCCCGGCTGGGGCTGGGGCTGGGGCTGGGCAGGCTGGCCGACCAGGGTGGGCTGGGCGTAGAAGTTCGGCTGGGCCGGTGTGGGCGCGGGAGCCGGCGGCGGGTCGGATCCCGGCGCACCCGGAGCCGCGGGCTGCGGATTCGGGGACTGCGGCTTGGGGTGCGGATACGCGCTCGGCGTCTCCGGCGTCTCCGGGATGCCTGGCTGATCAGATGGCTGCGAAGCCTCGGGTGGCGTGGACATGATGTGAAGATAGTCGGCGATAGGCGTCAAGTCCCATGATATCCAGGATCGTTATGGCCTGGGCACGGCTCTGCTACGGCGCAGAGGGAACCGAACGAAGGAACCGCGTTACTGAGGTTGAACTCGTGATGTCGCCGGGTGGCTTAGGTGGGTCTAATTGTCGGGCCGGTCTCGGCGAGGCGGCCGTCTATGACCAGACCGCCGGCCGCCGCTGATTACCTGGTGCGCTCAGTGCGGTCGTCGTACTCTTCGCGGGCAGTGATGACTTCTTCGATGTGCAGCACCGACCACTCCGTGAGCGCCTTCAGCGGTTCCCGTAGCGTCTGGCCGAGCGCAGTCAGCTCATACTCCACGTGCGGCGGCACCTCTGGGTAGACGGTCCGGCTGACCAGCCCGTCGCGTTCGAGGGTGCGCAGCGTCTGGGTGAGCATCTTCTCGCTCACGCCCGCCAGCGCCTGCCGGAGATGACCGAACCGGGAGGTCCCGTTCCGGCCGAGTTCGCCCAGCACGAGGACCGCCCACTTGCTGCCGATCTGGTCGAGCAGGTCCCGCGACGGGCAGCCGCGCTCGTACGGATCGAATGACGGCATGGGCCCGGTCACATTCTCGACAGCAGCCATACGGCTCACCTCAATGCTTTCGCTGCGGTAAGTACCCTACCAAGAAGTGGCTACTCCCCAACAGAGAGTGTCCAGGTCATTCTGTGTTCCATCCCGCGGCGGACGGACCGCGGCAGGCGTGCAAGGCACGCGCGGAAGGAAGGAATGACCATCATGCCGATCGTCGTCACCGGAGCCACCGGCCAGCTGGGCAGGCTCACCGTCGAGGCACTGCTGCGGCGCGGGATCCCGGCCGCGGACATCATCGCGACCGGCCGGGACATCGCCGGAATCAAGGATTTGGCCGACCGAGGCATCACGGTACGCCGCGCCGACTTCGCGCAGACCGACGGCCTGGCCGAGGCATTCGCGGGGGCGGAAAGGCTGCTGCTGATCTCGGCCTCGGTCCCCGTGGGCGAGCGGGTCGCCAACCACCGCCGCGTGATCGACGCCGCAGCGTCCGCAGGCGTGTCGCTGGTGGCGTACACGAGCACGACGCACGCGGACACGGCCACCACCGTCATCGGTGCCACGCACGGCGAGACCGAGGCGTATCTGCGGGACTGCGGAATCCCCAGCGTGCTGCTGCGCAACGGCTGGTACCTGGAGAATTACACCAGCCAACTGCCGCAGATCCTGCAGAACGGCGCGGTCGTCGGCGCCGCAGGCGAGGGGCGGATCAGCGCCGCGTCCCGCGCCGACTACGCCGAGGCCGCCGCGGTCGTCCTCACCGCTGAAGGCCACACCGGCGCCGTGTACGAGCTCGGCGGCGACGAATCCTTCACCCTGACTGAGCTCGCCGCCGCGATCTCCGCTGCGGCCGGCAAGCAGGTTACCTACGCTGACCTCCCGGTGGCCGACTTCGCCCAGGTACTGGCCGCCGCGGGCCTACCCGCCGAGCTGGCAGAGGTCCTCGCTGACGCTGACCGCGGTATGAACCGCGGCGAGATGTACACCGACTCTGGCGACTTGCGCCGCCTGATCGGCCGCCCGCCCGTGACCCTGGCCGAGGCACTCGCGGCCGCCCTGCATGGCTGAGGTTGAACTCGTGATGTGGCCGGGTTGCTCAGGTGGGTCTGATCGTCAGGCCGGTCTCGGCGAGGCAGCCGTCTATGAGTTCGCTGCGGTACTGGATGTGCCGTAGGCCGCGCCGGATCCGCTGGACGAGGTGTTCAGGGGTACTGAAGGCGACGTTGGAGAGCCAGCCGCGTCGCAGGAGGGACCAGATCCCCTCGACCGGGTTGAGGTCGGGTGCGTAGGGCGGCAGATAGTAGATGGTCAGCCAGTCCCGGGCCTCGGCGAACTTTTGCAGGTCGGCGGCCTTATGGACCTTGAGGTTGTCCCAGACGAGAACGATCGGGCCACCGAGCTGCTGGTGTGCTGCGATCAACAGGTCCCGGTAGTCGCGCCAGGAGAAGCTCTTGCGCCCATCGCGACGGCCGTCGTCATGGCGGGGCCGGTAGATGAGCCTGGAGCGGCGACCGGGTTTGTAGCAGGTCAGCGCGGCGATGGAGATCCGTCTGCGGGAGCGGCCGCGGACCCGCACCACCGGGGTCCGGCCGCGCTGTGACCAGGTCTTCGCGTGCGGCGGCGTCATGGAGAATCCGGCTTCGTCCTCGAAGACGAGCCAGGCTCCACGGGCCGCCGCGAGTCTTCCGCGCAGGGCCACACCTCCTTGACCCACCCGGCCACCACCACGTCGTCCCGCTCCATGGCCCGTAGGGCCGGGACCTGCCAGGACCAGCCGTTACGCGCCAGCAGTTTCCGCACGCCCTGGATCGTGTAGGCCATGTGAAAGCGCCGACCGATCACCGTCTTGATCCGCGCCAGTGTCCAGCGCTGGTCCTCCCAGCCGTGCGCGGCTGGCCCCTTGGCCAGCTCCGCCTCCAGCTGCGCGAACTGCTCCTGGCTCAGCCACGGCAGCGATGCCGGCCCCTGCGACCGCAGGGCCCGCGGACCGCCCTCGTCCCACTTCTGCCGCCACCGTTGTACCGAGCGGACGTTGACGCGCAGAGTCTTGGCGATGACCGAGCTCGCCTCGCCCTGGGCGAACCGCTCGGCCGCCTTGAGCCGTAACTCCTCGCGGAACTGCTGCCGTTCGGCAGTCAGCCCGCCTCCTTGTGGATACCGCATGCTCCGGTGATACCGCACGGACGACGAGCCATCAGCCCCTACGACACCACGAGTTCAACCGCAGTAGAGCACTGCCGGGGCACGGGGTGACCTGACGCGTCCAACCTCACGACGCGCCGCCCCCCGAACCTCCCCGCCAGCTGGCGATGAACGCGGCGACGACGGTGCAACCGCCCGTAATTGCGCCCCCTATGACGGCCCCGAATAGCGCGTACACACTTGCCCCTTTGGTCAGTGGCGCCGAGTCGCGCCGAACCAGACCATTCCACTCCCAACGTCAAGATCGCTACCCGTGTCTATGCAAGTCAGACGGTCTGCGGGGCATGAAATCGGACGGTGGGCTCCAAGAATTTCGTGTAGGAATTCGGCTTGTTTCCGTACAAAAATCCGCGGCGAAATCGTGCAGGTCTCGCCCGCGATGAGACCGCCTTGTGTGAACGCTCCCTCCCTAGCACCGCACTCGCGGCCACCCCTTCGAGATTTCAGCCCGTACTCCTGGCACGTTTCGGAGCTCGCCGCTGGCACGAAATGTCGAGTAGACGGCGGTCGCCGAGCCGTACATCGAATGCCTCCACTGCGGTATGCCTCCGGAGACTGCGCGACACTAGTCCCATCCATGCCTACGGTCCGCGACCATGGTCACGACCGCAGCACCGCACCCGGATCGCCACCCTCACGGCCCGCGCCCAGGACATCGTCAACTCCGGCCCGTGCCGCAGTCGCTTTCGTTGCACCGGAAAAAGCGCGGGTCTTCGTGGACAGGTTCCCGTGGCTCCCCCCGGACACGGGCGGGCGCGAGCCTGTCCGGTCAGCACACCTAGCGCACAGTGTGATTGGGCCGGACGGTCTCTTCCTCCGTGGCGGTGAAGGCAATGGCCAGCCGGTAGTCCAGGGCCGCGGCGATCGGGTCCAGCAAGGCGACGGTCGGCAGATCCTTGCCGGACCCGAGTAGGGTCGAGGTCCGGCGCACTTGACGGTCAGTTCAAGAGTCACAGAGGTTTCCGTCTGTTCAAGTGCAACGCTGGTCAGCCACGGGGTAGCACGCCCAGGAGGGTCGCGGTCAAGGCCTGCTTCAAATAGTCCCTCAGATCCAAGTGGAAGCGGGCCAGCTCAGGCTCGGCCTCGTAGGCCGCCTGCAGGCTGGGTGGGGGTGTGCTGTAAGCCGACAGCGCGCCGGCCATGAGCATGGTCTGCAGGCTGAACAGTGTCGCGTTCTCGCCCAGTTCCGGCAGGTACTTACCCAGCAGGGCGGTCATGGTTGTCAGGCGGTCCAGGGAGGCGCGCTTGTAACGTGCCACGACCTCGACGGAGACGTTGTGCTCCAAGACGCTGCCCTGTGCGCCGAAGAGCTCGCACAGCACCTTTCGACCGGACAGCGAGCGACTGAGGATCTCGGCCACCACTGCCGCCCGCTCGGGCATGGGGAGGTCTTCGTCGATGCCGGCGGCCAGCTCCCCGGCCAGTTCCGTCAGCCACTCCCGCAAATAGCGGTCGAGCAGCTCCAGCAGCACCGCCTCGCGAGACTCGAAGTAGCGCAGCACGTTCGGCTTCGCCAGGCCTACCCGTCGGCTGAGCTCGTTCAGGGTGACCGCGGCCACGGGCATCTCGTCGAGCATCGCCGCTGCCATGTCGAGGATCGCCCGTCGCCGGATCTCCCGCTGCTCTTCGGTTCGCGCCCGCTGGAAAGTCACGTTCCCCAGTCTAGATTAAGTACCTTCGGTACGTTGACAAGATACCGGGGGTACCTTAACGTCGAAGGCGCAAGATACCTTCGGTACTTTAGGCGACTGGGAGTCTGACATGGGCAAGAAGTGGACAACGGCGGACATTCCGAATCAGCACGGGCGGGTGGCCGTGGTGACCGGGGCCAACAACGGACTGGGATACGAGACCGCCAAGGCGCTCGCCGAGCACGGGGCGTCCGTGGTGCTCGCCGTGCGCAACGTCGAAAAAGGCATGCAGGCCGCGGCCCGCATGCCCGGTGAGGTGACCGTGCAGGCGCTGGACCTGACCTCACTCGACTCCGTGCGGACCGCGGCGGCGGCGCTGCACTCCCGGCTCGACCGGATCGACCTGCTGATCAACAACGCCGGCGTGATGTACACCCCGAAGCAGACCACCGCCGACGGCTTCGAGATGCAGTTCGGCACCAACCACCTCGGCCACTTCGCGCTCACCGGGCTGCTGCTGGGCCTGATGCTGCCGGTGCCCGGCTCGCGCGTGGTGACGGTCAGCAGCACCGGCCACCGCATCCGGGCCGCGATCCACTTCGACGACCTGCATTGGCAGCGGTCCTACAGCCGGACCTCCGCCTACGGTCAGTCCAAGCTGGCCAACCTGATGTTCACTTACGAGCTGCAGCGCCGACTCGCCGCGCACGGCACGACCGTCGCCCTCGCCGCCCATCCCGGCGTGTCCAACACCGACCTCATCCGCCACACCCCTGCCCCGCTCCGCCTGCCCGTCACCTGGCTCGCGCCGCTGATCACCCAGACACCGGCCATGGGCGCTCTGCCCACCCTGCGCGCCGCCACCGACCCCACCGCACTCGGCGGCCAGTACTACGGCCCCGGCGGGCGCAACGAGATCAAGGGCCACCCTCGGCCGGTCGCTTCCAGCCCGGAGTCCTACGAGGGGGCCGTCCAGCAGCGGCTGTGGGCCGTCTCCGAAGACCTCACCGGCGTGACGTTCCCCGCCCTTCAGCCCCAGCAGAACTCGCTTCCCTCCGGATCAGCCATCACCATGTAGCCCGCGCCAGCAGCAGGCACCGGCTCGCCCGGCGCTCCGCCGCCCGATGGTCGACGCGACCCAGAAGAGCCACTACCGCAACATACGGCAGCCGCGTCCGCGTAGCGGTGAGACGGGTGAGCATCCGAATGCTCTTCGTCCTCGATACCGGCGGCCGAGCAGGCGGCATGGATGCCGCGCTGGGTCCTACACCGAACAGGTACAGGCCAAGCGCCTCGACGACGCCGGCTTCAGCGACACCAGCGTCCAGACCTGGCCTGCGGTTCAGGGGCCCCGGCCAGCAGCGACACTCCCGGTATCGGCCTGCCGACCCACGGGAACGCCCGCAAGCCAACGGCATCAAACCCGGCGACCTCACGTATTGCTCCCCCGCTGCGTTCTGCGGACCACCACGGCCGGAAGCGCCCCCCTCTGAGAGGGCAGTTCGTGAGGTGACGTCCGCTTCCAGATGATCTTTGGGCGACCGGCGGAACACTGCGGCCTGCTGAGACGAGCCCTCTGCGAGGTAAGGATCCCGCCACCGGTGTGGGAAGCCCTGCCCCACTTCGTCCACGAATTCCATCACTCCGGCAACCTGAGAACATCGAACGCGGAGCGCGCAGAGGACGGCACCGTCACCGCAGGACGACACAGACGCGCTCCGCGCGATGGTGACCGGATCGAGTCACGTGGGTCGCCGACTCATCGCGGCGTGGCGTGGCCGCCTTCGGTCCGTGCGGTCACCCACAGGGCAATCTGCGTGCGTGACCGAAGGCCCAGCTTGTCGCGGACCTTGTCCAAGTGCGTGGCGACCGTATGGACCGAAAGGCCGAGCCGGTCTGCGATCTGGCGGTTGGTCAGTCCCTGGGCGACGAGGTCGACAACCATGAACTCCCTCGCCGTGAGCCCGTACTGCCCGCCGGCGACCTGCACTGAGTCCGGCAAGGTTCGGTGGTCGCCGCTCCGCGTCCGCAGGGCGTACGCGATGAGCCGGTCCCCGTGCAGCCCACGGGCCGCCGCGACCGCGGCGGCCCGCGCGGCTGTCGGCAGCCGTGTCCTGGCGCGAGCGGCGACCTGGTCCATCTTGTGTCGCCACGGAGCCTCGGGCTCGGTGTCCAGTCGGCGCCGCTCCTGCGCGCTCGCCTCGCACAACCGCAGTGCCCGCTGCATGTCTCCGCCTTCGGCGGCCACAAGGGCCAGGCCCTCCACGGGGTACAGCGAGTGGAAACTCGCCCCGGGGGTGATCCGCAGCACCTCGGCGAACAGTGCCTCGGCGCTGTGCAGCCGACCCATTGCCAATCGGACGGCTCCCGCGGTGTGCAGCGCGGCCGCGGTCCGAGGCCAGGGCGCGTGCTTCCTGAGCACCGGCAGGCAACGGGCCATGAGTTCGTCGGCTTCGAGCTCCTCGCCTGCTTGGAGCAGTGCCCAGGCCAGGTGGTGGGTGCACCAGGCGGTGTCCTGCGGGACGCCGAGCGAGGCGACGACATCCAGGCACTCACGCAGATCCGCCACGGCCTCGGAGAACTCACCGCGGCACAGCCGCGCTGCCGCCCTGGCGTCCAGGGCGTTGGCCAGCCCGGCCGGGTGGTGGCCTACCCGCTCCATGTCCACGGCCTGGTCGCCCAGGCGCAGGGCTTCTTCCGGGTCGGCCTGCTGGCAGGCCACTCGCGCCGCGAGCGCCGGCACCTCTCCGCCGAGCGCCCGACCGCGGGTTTCCCGCAGAAGGCCGGTGAGCACCGTACGGGCGGCCGACGGCTGCTCCTGCTGGTAGTGAACACGAGCCAGTTCCAGTGTCAGCCGCGCCTGCGCGCCATCGTCGTGGCCGGTGGCGCAGGCCAGGACCGAGACGAGATTGTCCCGTTCCGCCGCCAAGGGGCTGCTCGCCTGGTCGGCGAACACCTCGTCATGGCCTTGACCGGCTAACTCGGTCAGCCATGCGACAGTTCGTCGCAGGGTGGGGCGTAACTCGCCTGATGCGCGCAGGCGTTCGACGGCGTAGATGCGAATGGTGTTCAACAGCCTGAAGCGTGCGGTTCCTTCGTCTCGTGGCAGACGTACGATCAGGGATTTCGCCTCCAGGGCGCACAGGATACGGAAGACCTGCCGCGGCCCGATGCTGCCGTCGACGCAGACCGTCTGGGCCGCGGCCACGTCGAACCCGCCGACGAGGACCGCCAGACGCCGGAAGACCGCCTGCTCCGCCGGATCCAGCAGCCGATGGCTCCAGTCGACGGCGGCAGCGAGCCCGCTGTGGCGTCGGGGCCCTGTTCTACTTCCGTTGGTGAGGACGTCCAGTTGGGAGATCTGGTCGTTCAGTCCTGCCATGATGTCGCTCAGTGCGAGGGTGCCGACGTGGCGCGCCGCGAGTTCGATGGCGAGCGTGAGGCCGTCCAGTCGACGGCAGATCTCCGCAACCAGGCCGCCGTTGCCGCGGTTGAGGGTGAATCCCGGTGAGCGGCTCGAGGCGCGCTCGACGAACAGCCGCACGGCATCAGCCCGCAGGAGGGCTGGCACGTCGTCTCCGGCATCGGCCGCTGGCAGGGCCAGCTCGCCGACCCGGAACACGGTCTCTCCGGGTACCCGCAGGGCCTCCCTGCTGGTGGCCAGGACCCGCAGCCGGGGGCAGCCGCCCAGCAGGGCCGCGACCAGTCGGGCGCACGGTTCGGCCAGATGCTCGCAGTTGTCCAGAATCAGCAGCCAGGGGGCGTCACCGATCGCACGGACCAGAACGTCGACACCGGTCCGGCCCGTTCGTTCGCCCACGCCCAAAGCGGCGGCCACGGACTGCGTCAGCAGAGTGCCGTCCTCCAGGGAATCGAGTTCCACGAGGTCGACTCGCGGGCGGGGCGGGCGACGGTCAGCTGCGGAGCGGTGCGGTAGTCCCCTGGCGAACTCCAGGGCCAGTCGCGTCTTGCCCACACCGCCCGCACCGGTCAACGTGAGGAGACGCGAAGTCCTCAGCAGCGCGCGAAGGCGCGACAGCTCCTGCTGCCGGCCGACGAAGGAGTCGAGCGCGAGTGGCAACGAGGCGGCAGTCGCCGTGGCGGGTGATGCGGCAGGCGAGCCACCCGACGTCTCCTGGAGCTGCATCCTGCGGGCATCCCCGCCAGCCAGCCGTTGCCGGAGCGCCCGTTGCCTGCAGGCGTTGGAACAGTATCGAGCCGGCCGACCGCCGTGCGGTCTCACGATCAGCGCAGCGCCGCACATCTCACAGGTTCGACTCCGGCTCATCTCCGATTCCTGGCCGCACCTTCCAGCGACGAAACCCTTGCCTTCATCCAGGTGTTCCTTGCGGCGCGCAACGGCCGACGGCGGAGCGCCGACGACCGGAGCGCGACCGTATGCGAGCGGCAGCCGGAGCCGTTGCAGGGGACCGGCCACCGCTCATGGACGTCCGTCAGGGTGTGGCGGCGGGGTTGATACCGAGCACGACGGTTCCGGTCACGCCCTTGCCGAGGTCGCTGCCGGCCTGGCTGAGAGTCAAAAGGGTGGAGGATCCGCCGTTGCGGTAGATGCCGTCCCTCGCGTTGAGCGTGCGGGTGGCCGTGTTGTTCCGGTACGGGGACAGGGCGGCGACCTTGGTGTTGTACGTCTCCGGGAAGTAGAGCTGCCCCGTGTGGGACACGTGGCCTCCAAGGTATGACCCGTTGGATACGGTGCCGCCCACATGGGTTTTGACGTGGATGTGGAGGGCACGGCCGACGTACCAGCCCGGGTAGATGGTGCTGAACTCCGCGACGCCCGCGGAGTCGGTCAGCTGCACGCCCCGCAGGAAGGTCGAGCCCGGGGTGGACCCGCCCGCGACGTAACCGGAGTAGACCCCGAGCGCGTCACAGTGCCAAATGTCAACCGCCGTGTCGGGCAGCGGGGCGCAGCTCGTGGCGTCCACCACCGTGACGCGGAGGGTCAGCGGAACTCCGGCCTTGCCCTCGGTGATGTTCTTCCGGACCGTCTCCAGGTCCAGGTAGTAGGGCCCCTCGGTCTGTTCGGGCGTGAGGATGCAGGCGGCGGCTGGCCGCGCCACGGCGTCGGGTTCTGCGGCGGCGGTCGCCTGCGTGGTGGCGAAGCCCAGCGCAGCCACGCCCAGGGTCGCTCCGCCCAGGGTGGCTATGACGGATCGCCGGGTGGCGCCGGGCGGAACGGCAGTCGGCTCGGCGCCGCGCTGTTGTTCCACGGCGTTGTGGTGGGGGATGTCAGTCATGCTGCGACCATGGCGCGGGCGACGGCCCATGGGATCGATCAAATGAACGATGAACCGGAGGCGTTACGAAAACTCCGCATCTCTCGCGGTCACTGGAGGTGCCGCCTCGAGCTCGTACGCGATCCCCACTCCGCGAGGGGAAGTGCAGCCGCGGCAGGCGCCCTTGGCGGACTCGCCCCGGAACGCGAGCGAAAACCCGGCGGCCGCAGCGACCCGGACGACCAAGGGCACCGCGACGGCTGGGCCGACCGCTACTCCGGGGTCACGTTGGTGTCGGGACGACCGGTCGATCCGGAAGAAGCGCGGCAGTTGATGCTGCGTAATACTGCAAGCCGAAGACCGCCTTTACTACCGTTGAAGGCGGAGTGGGCCTGTATCTGTGAGAGGTGCGAGGCGGACATCACCCCGACGTACGACAGCATCGCCTCGGCAGCGAAGAAGCACGGCGACGCCCCAGGTGGTTGCCGTGACTGCGCCGACCGCGCGGGCGGAGAAGCACCGAATGGACGAGGTGGAGTTGGCGAAGGTGATCGCCCAGGCCACATCAAGCTGCTCGAGCCTTACTCCAGTGCTGCCGATTGTCGTAGGTGACCTCACCGGTGCGGCGGTGGGCGCCCAGTAACGGCACTCCCGTCCCGAGGATCAATGGTCACCGGCACGCTCATCGAGTGGTACGACAACTTATCCAATCGGAGCCAGGACCTGCGGTTCTCCACCATTTCGGCCATCGCGGTCAGCACGGGACGAGGACCGGATCGGTGACCGTGCCGACTCGGCGCCGGCGGACGTACACCGCGCCGCTTCTGTGCCCGGCGACCATCGGACAGGTTGCCGTTCGGCTGCTCCGCGCACGCGGGGTCATCCGCCCTGGACGGCCCTCAGGCGCGACAACGCGACACGGGGAAAGAGTGGACCGGCCAGCGCATGAGCCGTAGCTCGCTCCGGACCCCCTCTTGTCTCTGACTGCACAGTACCCATAGACTCACCGCGCGTACCGACTAGACGGTATGTCCACGGAAGGAACCGCGGGAGATGAGCAGAGGCGACCGCCAGGTGGAACCTCAGCCCACCGACTCGGAGTAGTTCGCGGAGCCGGCCGGGCAACCGGGCGACCGGGAATAGGCCGAGAGTAGGGAGAATTGAGTGAAGGCGCTGACCTACCACGGCCGTCACGACGTCCGCTATGGAGAGGTCCCCGACCCGGCCGTCACCAGTCCGACCGACGCGGTGGTGCGGGTGACCGCGGCCGGCATCTGCGGCAGCGACCTGCACATCTTCAGCGGCAACGGGTTCAGCCAGGACCTTGGCTACACACCGGGTCACGAGTGCGTCGGCGTGGTTGTCGACACCGGCAGCCAGGTCACCCGATTCAGGCGCGGCGACCGGGTTCTGGTCCCCGCCTCTGTCGGCTGTGCGCGGTGCCGGTCGTGCGCGGCCGGGTTCACGGCCCGGTGCGAGCACGCCACGTCCGGCACGGACCTCTGCTATGGAGTGAGCTCGAAGCTCCCGGGCAGCCAGGCTCAGGCCCTGGCGGTGCCCTACGCCGACGTCAATCTGGTGCACGTGCCCGAGAGCATCTCCGACGAGGCCGCCGTCGTCCTGACGGACAACGCCCCCACAGCCTGGTACGGCTGCCGCCGGGCCCGCATCCAGCCCGGCGAGACCGTCCTGGTCATCGGCCTCGGCCCGGTCGGCCTCATGGCCGCCCAGTCCGCCTTCGCCATTGGTGCCGCGCGCGTGCTGGGCGCTGACCTGGTCGCGGAGCGCCGCGCCTTCGCCGCCACCCTGGGTGTCGAGCCGGTCGAGGGCGAGGACGCGCGGGCGGCCATACGGGACATGACCGACGGACGAGGGCCGGACGCCGTAGTGGAGGCCGTGGGTTCGGACGCCACCATCCAGCTCGCCCTCAAGGCCGTCCGACAGGCCGGCCGGGTCAGCGTCATCGGGGTCAGCCAGAGCAAGGCATTCCCGTTCCACATGGGATTGGCGCAGGTCAAGGAACTGGAGTTCGCCATCGGACTGTGCTCGGTGCACTACGAACTCCCTCCCCTGATCGCCCTCACACGCGCCGGCCGGATCAAGCCCGAGGTCGTCGTCTCCCACCGCTTCGCCCTCTCCGAAGGCCCGGCGGCGTACGAACTGTTCGCAGGCCGCTCCGACGGTGTCCGCAAGATCATTCTCGACCCCACTCGCTGACGACGGACGTCCGGGCAGTCCGCAGCTGTACCCCGGCAGCCCTCGCAAGGCCGGCCACCGACGGAACGTCAGGGGGGCCGGCCCGAGGCAGGGCGACGCAGGCACCCTGCACGAACTCCGCCAACCCCAGCTCCTTCATGATCTGCGCCGATGTGCGCCGCCTCGCAGGGATACCACTGTGACGAGGCGGTGCGACGCCCCCCGCTCAGTGACGCCGCCGCAGGCCGCCGGGAACCGTGCCGCCCCATCGCGACGCGGACGATCCGCGCCGGATGACGGGGCGCGCGGCGCCTGTACCGCCGACACCGGGAATGAGCCGCTACAGCGCCAGGCATGCGGAACGAGAAGGAGCGCCCCGGGGTCGCCGCGCTACCTATCCTGGGAAGGGCGCGATGTTGATGGAGCGATGAACGCCACATCCCAGACGACGCTCAGCGGAAGTCCGGAGTATTCGTTCTCGACCTACCAGTCGGTGACGGCCGCGTATGGATGTCCAACCAGCCGAGCGGCGCTCGGGTCACCCACCTGGTCCAGGAGGCCAGGGTCCGCCGGAGCATCGAGCACGACTAGCGCGAACTCGACGCGGCCGGTCCTGGACCACTTCGTCAGCCGATTCTGGCCGAGTGGCACACCACGTCATCTCGTGACCGCCGCCAACGCTTTCCTCACCGAACAGCGCCTCGTCCTGAAGTGCCTGAGTCCCTCACCCTCATCGATTCCTGGACGCAGTCCACATGCCGCACATTGACGGCAGACGGCTGCGTGGTTGTGGCGTCTGTTGGCGCCGCCAAACCCGCTGGCGATGGATGCCGTCCGCGGTCCAGGTCGAGAGATCTGTGCTGGGTAGCCCCGCCAGTGCCTCACCCACCGACTCCCCCTGCGCTGCTCGGTCAGCCACTACTGGTAGGAGAGGCGCTGGCACTGCGGGAAGGACTGACGGAAGGACTTGCGGAGGGCCGCGTGGAAGGGGGCGCCGCCCGTCGGGGCGAGCTGGGGCCGCGGCCACTGGAGGCTCCGGGGGGCTTCGCCTTTACCGGTGGCGGCGCACTGGTGGCTGCGGGAGACCGAGAGACCGGTGACGCGCTGCGGATCGCCGTTGGCGAAGGACGCCGGAACCCCTCACTGTCTCGGCCCCGGACGCCCTTTCAGTCCGGATGAAGGCGGCTGCGGCAAAAGACCGGACGGCTGCGACGCAGTCGGTGGCCCGGGAAGGGGCGAAGCGGAGGAGCTCGGTCCCCCGCTCACATGGACCTCGGCCATCACGGCGTCAGCCACCGGAGCCCCGTCTCTCCGGCGCGGTTGCACGGGATGCAATAGTCCAGAAGCGGCCATCTCAGTCCTTGAGTTGACGGGAGCAAAGGTGCAGCCAGTCCGGGCAGCGGGCAGCGCTGGGGAGACGTCTCTTGGTTTGTTTCGGACCGATCTATGACATCTGCGAACCTCGCGCACCGGTCTGCAGGTGAGTCACCGGTTGCTGAGGCCAACGGAGTTCATCGAATGAGGGCTCACACGCGACCAGGAAAGTGGGATATGTAACTCCTGGATCGACACGGACGACCGGGACGGCGCGGCAGCCTCGGCGTACGAGCCGAACAGTTGCGGCTCGATCCGGGCACCGGGTGCTGTTCACTTCCCGTAGCTCGACGCCCCTGCGCGCCGTTTCTTCGCTCCTGCGATGTCCGCGGGCGGCACGGTCAATTGAGTACTTACCGGCAAAAGTAGTGAGGCGCGCCAGGCCGCCGGGGCCGGCGTCGCGACAGCGCGACCATGCACAGACCTCCGGGCGGAGCAAGTTGACTGGTCTATACCCTTGACTGGTACAGACCAAAGCGGTTGAGTGTGCCTCCATACCCCCCACCACGGCCACGCCCCGCCGTGGCCGGTCCGACCGGCACGCGCCCCCAAGACCCGGCTTCCTGCTGCCCTTGTCCCGGGTGCGCCCGTGCTCCGCAGAGGAGTTGATCCTGTGTCGAAACGCCGCCTCTCCGCCGTGCTCACCGCACTCGTCCTGGGAAGCGCCACGCCTGTCCTGGTGCCGGCCAAGGACGCGTCCGCCGCCGCGTGTTCGAGCTACCCGAGCTGGGTCGCCGGAAGGCCGTACACGACCGGCGACGTAGTGCGTTACACCGACGGCAAGGCCTATATCGCCGAACACGACAACCCGGGCTACGACCCGATCATCAGCACCTGGTACTGGGACCCGTACGCCTGCGACAGCGGCTCCGAGTCCCCCGCCGGCACCTTCGTGGTGAGCGAGACCCAGTTCAACCAGATGTTCCCGAACCGGAATTCCTTCTACACCTACAGCGGCCTCACCGCCGCTCTCAGCGCCTATCCCGCCTTCGCGAACACCGGCAGCGACACGGTCAGGAAGCAGGAGGCCGCGGCCTTCCTCGCCAACGTCAGCCACGAGACCGGCGGTCTGGTGTACGTGGTCGAGCAGAACACCGCCAACTACCCGCACTACTGCGACTGGAGTCAGCCGTACGGCTGTCCGGCCGGCCAAGCGGCCTATTACGGGCGCGGCCCTATCCAGCTCAGCTGGAACTTCAACTACAAAGCCGCGGGCGACGCGCTCGGCATCGACCTTCTCGACAACCCGTGGCTGGTGCAGAACGACGCGGCCGTGGCTTGGAAGACGGCGCTTTGGTACTGGAACACCCAGACCGGGCCCGGCACCATGACACCCCACAACGCCATGGTCAACGGCGTCGGCTTCGGCCAGACGATCCGCAGCATCAACGGCTCCCTCGAGTGTGACGGCAGGAACCCGGCGCAGGTCCAGAGCCGCGTGGACGCCTACCAGCGGTTCGCGCAGATCCTCGGGACGTCTCCCGGGGGCAATCTCTACTGCTGATGCCCGTACACGGCTTCGTGAAGTGATGTGTGGAAGGAGCAGAGCCGGCTTGGTCGCATCTGTCGATGGGCCGTCCCCTTCGGCGAGCTGCACCAGAAGCACGGCGTGCTGCACCCTCGCCGAGCGCACGCATCTCGATCCACCGGCGCTGCCCCCCGGTGGTAAGGCGGCTTGAGGCCAGGGGTCCGGTCAGCCGCGTCAGGGCGGTGTCCGACGAGCGGCGGCTGGAACTCACCGTCACCGAAGCGGAGCGGCAACGACAGTACGAGGCGCGGACCATCCCCGAGACGATGCTGTGTCAGGTGCGTCTGTCCGTCGAAGAACTCCACTGATACGGCATGCGCCGACGGGTCTGCCCTCGCGTCGAGGATCGCAAGATCAGACATGGACGCGCCCTCGCGCGCCGCCGCCGGCGTGCTCATGGCGCCGGTGCGGGCCGTCGTCCCGGCGGTGGGTTGTCCAGGCCCGGCGGCGTCGTCAACGGTCGCGTCCCGAAGCGCCTGCGGCACTGGCGGTCACCTCGGTCTCGATGCACCCGGGGCACGCGGTAGCCATTGGCCAAGGCCCGCTTCCACCCAATCCAGTCAGCCGTGCGGGTCCGCCACCCCAACGTGCCGGGAAAGACGCACTATTTACCCAAAGGATCTTCACTGACTGTGAAACGTGTCCATATGATGCGGAGATCAACAGGCCTGGCCAAGCGGGGGACTTGGGCGGGCCTCTCAATTTCCCGTGGGGGATTCATGCGTATACGCGTTGCGGCCGCCGTCGTTTCCGGTGCCGCCGCTCTGTCCGCGATCGCTCTTCCGGTGACCGCCCAGGCGGCGGTACGGACGGGTGTGGAGGCGAAGCTCAGTTCCTTCACCTCGCGGTCCGTTCAGCCGAGGGACTCGTTGGGGAACATGAAGTTCTCGCACGCGGTCATCAACGGGGGCAAGGACATCGTCCTCGGCACCACCGGCACGAAGACCGTCAACGTCACCTACACCGCCACGGACGAGAGCGGCGTCGCCCTCACCGAGGCCTTCCTGTGGCAGGGCACCGACAGTTCGACCACGGAGGGCATCACCGGCGGCCTGGGCACGGACGACGACCCCGACTGCACGGAGACGGCGACCCAGGGCACGTACACCTGCAAGGCCGTCTTCAACATCCACCCCGCCACCGACATGAAGGACAACGGCGTGGCCGGGACCTGGAAGCTGTTCCTGGGTGGCTGGGACCTGTACGCGAACGCCAGCTACGACGACGACGTCGCCACCGCCTCGATCAAGAAGGCCTCCACGCTGACCGCCGATGCCACGCCTGAGCCGGTCAAGAAGGGCAAGACCATCACGGTCACGGGCAAGCTCGCCCGCGCGAACTGGCAGACGGGGAAGTTCGCGGGCTACGCGTCCCAGCCCGCGAAGCTTCAGTTCCGCAAGAAGGGCAGCAACACCTACACCACGCTCAAAACGGTCAAGACGAACAGCACCGGCGTCCTGAAGACCACCACCACGGCCACGGTCGACGGTTACTACCGCTACGTCTTCGCCGGCACCGCCACCACCGCCGCAGCAACGGCACCCGGCGACTTCGTCGACGTCAGGTAACCCGTCCGAGAGCACCGCCGGTGCCGGGTCGCCACGCATCACGGCGCCCCGGCACCACCCCATTGGGCGCCGACGGCGTGCACCGCGAGAGCCGGCGAATCCCGCCTTGCTTCATGGGTGACGACCGCTGTCCACGGCTTGAAAGCGATCATTTTTCGACGCCACGCCTTCGATTGCCAGTGACCTCTTCCATCCTGTCTCGCAGGTGTAAATGGGCTGGTTGGCAAGGGTGTGGCAGGGCAGGGCCCCTCGTCGTTGGCGTGGTGATCTCACTCATCACACCGGCGACCGAGGGGCCCTTGTTGGTTCCGTATCCTTCCTGGTGGAAGTTGAGCTGCTTCAGGCAGGCTCTGCTCACCTTGGCGCATATACGCAAGAACGAGACGTACCGGTAGGCCGACGCCGGATTCGGTGTGTCCGAGGCGACCGCCTGGCGCTACGTCGACGAGGCGATCGCGGTCCTTGCCTCCTCGGCGCCCGGCCTACACGAACAGGACGACGCGGCCGCGCGCGGCTCTTCACCCGCAGGCCACTCCTCGACGCCGATGTCGGCAAACCCGGCCTCGTCGAGGGGCTTGACCCACACCTGCGCCTGCAGCACCCAGCGCGGCATCCACGCGCCCTCGCGGTCCTGCGTCTTCGCCGCGATCTGCCGGGAGACGACATCGGCCTCGGCGACGTCCCCGGACAGGAAGTGGGCCAGCGTGGAGAACACCAGCCGCCCGCCCGGCGACAACGCCCCCCACGCCGCCGGCAGCAGCTGCCGCGGATCGGTGAAGTCGACCGCCCCGAACACGCTGTACAGCACGTCGTAGGAGCCGCGCGCGGCCTGCAGGTGAGCGACGACATCCGCGCCGACGATCCGCAGGCGCGGCACCAGCCCGAACAGGTCGGCGGCCATCGCAGTCTGGGCGGGCGAGGCGTCCACCCGGGCCACCGGCCGCCGCACCGCCAGGTGCGCGGCGTGCCGGGCGGCCCCCGCGCCGAGATCGGCGACGTACGAGCCCGAGAGCGGGCCGAGGACCTCCGGGCCGGGGCCGCAGTCCTGGCCCCAGATCCAACAGAACGATGCCGGGACCTCGCGGTCCGTTCCAACGCGCGAGCGTCCATAGGCATGCCAGAGATCAGGCGTGGTGGCTGTCACCCGCCCCATCCTGGCCCTCGCCCCAGGACACGCCGCAGCTCGCCAACCTCACCCCGCAGTGTGCGGGAGCCCGGCACCGAACTCACCCCGGAGCCAATTCATCGGATGTATTGAGGCGAGATTACCGAATCTACGGCTGTTTCTTGAGCAATTTATTGACCGAACACAGTCAAAGATAGTAGCTTTCGCGCGATTCTCCCGACTCCAGGAGGACGATGCCCGTGCCCGGCAAACCCCTCGTACCGATGCTCACGGCGGTCGCCCTGACCGTCGCAGGTCTGTTGGCGGCCGCCCCGCCCGGCGCCTCCGGACCCTCGACGCAGGACGTCTACGTGGCGCCGTACGGCAACGACCACTCCCAAGGCAGCGCCACCCACCCGGTCAGAACCCTGGAACGCGCCCGCGACCTGGTGCGACAGCGGGACCGGAACCTGACTGCGGACCTGACCGTCCACCTCGCCGGCGGCACGTACCGCCTCACCGCTCCCCTCGCCCTGGACGCCCACGACTCCGGCAGCGGCGGGCACAAGGTGATCTGGCAGGGCACAGGCGACACCGTCGTCAGCGGCGGCAGGCGGGTCACCGGCTGGCACCCGGTCGCCGGCCACGCCGGTCTGTGGTCCGCCCCCGCGCCCCACGGCCTCAGCGACACCCGGCAGTTGTACGTGGACGGGGTCCGTGCCGACCGTGCGGCGGGCGAGGTGCCGGTCACCCTGACCAGGACGGACACCGGCTACACCGCCTCCGCCGACACCCTCGCCAAGTGGCCGGACATCGCCGGCGCCGAGTTCGTCTACACCGGCGGCCAGGCGCTGTGGAACGTCCAGCGCGACGGCCTCGGCCAGTGGACCCAGCCGCGCTGCCCGGTGGCCGCGGCCTCCGGCACGACCGTCACCATGGCCCAGCCGTGCTGGGACAATTCCAACAAGCGGGTGGAGTTCCCGAACATCCCCGGCCGCACGGTCAGCATGGTCGGCCCGGGCGCGCTGACGAACGGCGGCCACGTCACGTACGTGGAGAACGCCCGCGAACTGCTCGACACCCCCGGCGAGTGGTACCTCGACCGCGCGGCACACACCGTCTACTACCTGCCCCGCGCGGGTGAGGATCCACGCCGGGCAGACGTGGAAGCCCCCGCACTGGAGAAACTGGTCGACGGGCAGGGCACGGCCGGCACCCCCCTGCACGACATCGCCTTCCGCGGCCTGCAGTTCTCCTACGCGACCTGGCTCACCCCGTCCTCGCCCGAGGGCTTCTCCGAGATCCAGGCCGGCTACACCATCTCCGGTCCCACCGGCTGGGCCGACGAGGGCCTGTGCGGCTTCACCCCCGGCGGCAAGTGCCCGTTCGGCGCGTGGACCAAGGAGCCGGGCAACGTCACCATCGCCCACGGGCGCGCCATCGACTTCGCCGACGACGCCTTCGTCCACCTCGGCGCGGCCGGCTTGGACCTCGGCGACGGCACCCAGGACACCACCGTGCGCGGCAGCGTCTTCACCGACATCTCCGGCAACGGCGTCGAGATCGGCGGCGTCGACCAGCCACTTCCCACCGATGACGGCGACGTGACGCGCGACGTTGAGGTCACCGACAACCATCTGTACGCGATTCCGCGGGAGTTCATTGGCGGCGTACCCATCGTCAACGGCTACACCCAGCACGACCTGATCGCCCACAACCAGATCGACCACGTCGGCTACTCCGGCACCTCCATGGGCTGGGGCGGCTGGCCGGACAAGATCGGCTCACCCGCGACGCCGAACGACAGCCACGACAACGCCGTCAGCGACAACCTCATCACCGACTACATGCAGGGCCTCGACGACGGCGGCGGCGTCTACACCCAGGGCCTGACCGGCGCCTCCATGGCCGACGGCGAAAAGGTGACGGGCAACGTCATCCACACCCAGTTCGGCCTCGGCAAGAGCGTCTACACCGACAACGGCTGCACCTACGAGACGGTCTCGGACAACGTGCTCTACGGCGCCTCGTACGCCAACGTCGCCAGCCGCCACACCGACTACCGCGACGCGCTGGGCAACAACGACCCCACCCTGGTGTCCGGCAACTGGTGGGAGCAGGGCGACGCCGACAGCAACAACAAGGGGCTGGTGACCCACGGCAACCACATCATCGCCTCGCCCTCCGACGCCCCCGCCGCCACCGTGGCGAACGCCGGTCTCGAACCTGCGTACCAGTGGCTTCTCGGACGGCGGTTCGGCGCGATCTCGGTGCCCGCCGCGCCCACCCGCGTCGGCACCGCCGCCGGATCCGAGAGAACGCTGCTGGTCACTTTCAACCCGGTGTGGGCAGACGGTGGTTCGCCGGTGACCGGCTACCGTGCGACCGCGGAGGACGCCGACGGGCACGTCGCGGCCACGGCCACGGTGAGCGCCGCGGACTTCGCCTCCTCCGCGCTGGTCCGGCTGACCGGGCTCACCAACGGCGTCCCGTACCGGGTCACCGTATCGGCCCTGAACTCCCATGGTGCGAGCGCTTCTTCGCTGCCCTCCACCCCGCTCGCCCCACGGGCCGGCAATGTGCTGCCCGCCGCGCCCACCGGGGTGAAGCTGCACGCACAGGCCACGGCGGCCACCGTGTCGTGGACCCCGCCGAGTGCGCCAGGCGACTCCCCCGTCATCGGCTACCGGATCACCCTCACCGACCCCGCCGGCCACGCCCGCACGATCGAGGTCGCCGGGCGGGACGCCCTGGTCACGCAACCCTCCGCGAAGGGCATGTTCCGAGTCGTCGGCGACCTGACCCCGGCGACCACCTACACCATGAGCGTCGCCGCCGTCACCGGCACCGGCACTGGGCCGGCTGCCACCGTGACCAGCACCACCCCGCCTACGTAACGATGCCCCGCATAAAGGCGAACGGTACACACGTGGGACCGTTGGAACTGGTCGGACATCCACTGCGCCTGCTGACCGGGCAGCTGGGGTGGAGCCTGCAACTGCCCAGGCGCCAGGCGGTCGAGCGGGACGAGTCCGAGATCGCCCGATGGGTCGCTCAGGAATGGCCACGCATCAAAAGGGGCGGTGAAGAAAGGTGCCTGGATCGTGTTCTTCGACGAATCGGGTATATCGCTGTTGCCTCAGGTGCGCCGCATTTACCCGCCGCACGGCCACACTCCGCTCTTACGGCACCGGCTGAACTGACCGATCAGGCTCAACGGTCACCTGCCCATGGGCGAGAAGAACTCCGACGACGTGGCCGAGGCACTGATGACCTGGCTGAACAAGCGACTGGCGGATGTGGAGGAAACGTCCCGATGACAACCGTGCCGACCGTCGAGACCGATGTGCTCATCGTGGGAAGCGGGCCCGCGGGAGCGACCGCCGCACTGGCGCTGAGCACCTATGGCGTGCCGAACGTCATGGTCACCCGCTACTCACGCCTCGCGGACACGCCCCGGGCGCACATCACCAACCAGCGCACCATGGAAGTGCTGCGTGACCTGGGTGTCGAAGAGGATGTGATCGACCAGGCCACCCCGCAGCATCTGATGGGCAACACCGTCTTCTGCACCGCCATCGCGGGCGAGGAGCTCGGCCGGCTGAGGTCCTGGGGCAACGAACCGCTAGTGCAGGCCGCGCACGAGCTGGCGAGCCCCACCCGCATGTGCGACATGCCGCAGCACCTCATGGAGCCGGTGCTCGTGAACGCGGCCATAGCACGCGGCACCCGACTGCGTTTCGGCACCGAGTACCTGTCGCACGAGCAGGACGCCGACGGCGTGACCGCCACGGTCCGCGACCGGCTGCGCGGCGACACGTACACCATCCGCGCCAAGTACCTGATCGGCGCGGACGGCGGCCGCAGCAACCGGCACCGGATCTGGAGGTGGTCGGGGAGGCGGGCGACGGGCGTGAGGCAGTCCGTCTGGCCAGGTCCGCACGGGCAGATCTGGTGCTGATGGACATTCGCATGCCCGTCCTCGACGGCCTCGCCGCGACCCGCCTGATCACCGGAGACGAGGATCTCGCCGGGGTGAAGGTACTGATCCTCACCACGTTCGAGATCGACGAGTACGTCTTCGAGGCACTGCGCGCGGGCGCCAGCGGCTTCCTCGGCAAGAGCGCCGACGCTGAGGAACTGCTGCACGCGCTCCGCACGGTCAGCCGGGGTGACGCGTTGCTGTCTCCTGCCGCGACCCGATCCCTCATCGCCCGCTTCCTTGCCGCTCCCGCTGCGCCACAGCCCCTGGACGAACCGGCGCGCCGTGGTCTGGAGTCACTGACCGGCCGGGAACGGCAGATCACCACACTCGTCGCCACCGGTCTGTCCAACGACGAAATCGCCGCGCAGCTCGTGCTCAGCCCTGCCACCGTCAAGACCCATGTGAACCGGGCCATGGTCAAAGTCGGCGCCCGCGACCGCGCCCAGCTCGTCGTCTTCGCCCACCGCAGTGGCCTGGCCGCATCGACGTAGCGTCTGCACTCGTGGTGGCCGCCGACCGCCCGCGCGGCCTT
This sequence comes from Streptomyces sp. C1-1, assembly GCF_050214755.1. Classification (NCBI taxonomy): domain Bacteria; kingdom Bacillati; phylum Actinomycetota; class Actinomycetes; order Kitasatosporales; family Streptomycetaceae; genus Streptomyces; species Streptomyces sp. C1-1. Next base: position 101,659 of record NZ_CP189826.1, read on the forward strand.
CTCGAAGACACTGCCCTGAACGCGTCTCCGCCGGTGATCGAGATCAGGTCGGCGTACACCTGGAGCAGTGCGGCGACCTCGTCGTAGGACCGGGCCACGTCTTCAGGGTCGGGCCTGCCCGCCGGATGAGGTCGTACGCGAGTAACCGAGTGGGGAAGCGCGCAGCCGCAATGCGGAGGAGGCTGATCCGCCAGGCAGGCCCAGAGCACAGCGACGGACGTGCCGCCCGTCCCCGTAGAGCAGTCGAGAGCAGCTCACCGCTCATAGGGAGGGGATCGGGACGTGGCAGGTCAGAGGATCAGACGTGTCAGGGGTACGGCGGTCGCGGCGGCGGCGATGGCGGCGCTGACCGCATCGCAGGCGCCGGGGGCGACCGAGGCGCGGTCCGCCGTGCCGGCTCAGGAGACCGCGGCGCACGGGCCGAGCGTGTCCGGTGACACTCCGTACCGCACGGATCTTCCGCCGCTCACCCGCAGGCACACGGGCACGGGCGCGGGTACGGGGACGGGTACGGCATCGGCGGCGACGGGCGGCGCGGTGCCCGCCACCGTCTTCGCCGCCTACCGGCACGCCGAGGCCGAGCTCGGCCGCACCGCGCCCGGCTGCGGGCTGCGCTGGCAGTTGCTGGCCGCGATCGGCCAGGTGGAGTCGGGGCAGGCGGGCGGTGGGCGGGTGACCTCCGACGGTACGACGGTGACGCCGATCCTGGGTCCGCGGCTGGACGGCGGTGCCTTCGCCGTCGTACGGGACACGGACGGTGGTGCGTACGACGGGGACGCGGTGTACGACCGGGCGGTGGGGCCGATGCAGTTCATCCCGTCGACGTGGGCGCGGTGGGGTGCGGACGGCAACGGCGACGGGCGGTCCGACCCCGACAACGTCTTCGACGCGGCGCTCGCTGCGGGGCGGTATCTGTGCGCGGCCGGGCGGGACCTGTCCGAGGCCGCCGGGCTGGACCGGGCGATCCTCGGCTACAACCACTCGGCGGCGTATCTGCGGACGGTGCGGGCCTGGTACGCGTACTTCCTGGAGGGGCATCGGGTGGTGCCGGACGGTTCGACGAGCACGGCGGATCCGGCGGTACGGTCCTCGACGCGCCCCGAGTCCCCGCGGCCGAAGGCGACCTCGAAGCCGAAACCGTCCCCTCGCCCGAGCACCACCCCTTCCCCGGCCCCGACTCCGTCCGTCCCCGCCTCGCCGACCCCCTCCAACTCCCGTCCGGCGAGCGGGAGTACGGCGGAACCCGTCGCCCCCGTACCCACCCCGAGCATCGCCCTCCCCGTCGGTGACGTGCTCCCCAGTACCGGCCTCTGACCAGTAACGGCGCGGATTCGATGGCCTCCTCCCCCTCCACAACCGCGACTACCCGGCGGTAATGTCGCCACCCGCCGGACCCGAACACCGGCGAGTGAGCGCGAAGGGGCCCTCATGGCGACGGAGATGCCTGCGGAGACGGATGCCGCCGACGAGCGTTGGCGACGCATGTGGAGCCACCGCGAGCAGTTGCTCAAGGTGGCTCGGCGCAGGTCGATGAGCCGGGAGGACGCCGAGGACGCCGTGCACGAAGCGATGCTGCGCGCGGCGGAGCGGCCGGATCTCGACGATGAACGGCTCGGTGCGTGGCTGACGACCGTGACGATGCGGCTGTGCGTCGACCGGTACCGGCAGGTCAACCGCGAGGCCGAGGTCCGCGTCAGCCCGACGTTGATCGCGCCCGGTCCGGTGCCGGTGGAGGAGGCGGTGTGCGACCGGGCGGAGGCGAAGTGGCTTGCGGTGCGCAGCGGTGAGCTGCCCGCCCGGCAGGCGGAGGCGCTGTGGCTGAAGGCGGAGGACCTGGACGTCGGACAGGTCGCCGTGAAGATGGGACTGAGCTACCGCACCGTCGAGTCCCTGCTCGCCCGGGCCCGCCGAACCCTGCGCAACTCCCTGGCCGCGACCCTCGGCTTCGTGCTGTTCCTGCTCGGCCGCGGGCGCCTTAAGGCCGGCGGCAAGGCGCAGGCCGTGGCGGTCGCGTCGACGGCGGCGACGCTGGCGGTGGCGGGGTTCGTGCTGCCGTACGCGCTGGACGGGGGCGGCGGCACCACGACGGCTCCGCATCCTTCGGTGGCTCCCGGCGCGGGGGCCCTGCGGACCGACAGCACCGGCACCAGCCGGGCCCGGCAGTCACCGGCCCCCTCGGCCACGTCGACCACTCCCCCGGCGGCCGGGTCCCCCGGCGACGGAACGCAGGTGGGACCGCTGTCGGTCCCGCCTCTGCCGCAGGTCTCGGTGCCGACGGTCCCGAAGGTGGCGGGGGTACCCAGCGTGCCCACGGTGTCCGGACTGCCGACGGTCACGGATCTCCCCGACCTGCCCACCACGCCGGTCGAGTCCGCTGTCCCCGCCCCCGCGCTACCGTCCGCCCCACTGCCGACCCCGGCCCTGAGCGCGCTCCCGTCGGCCGCTTAACCCCACCCAAAACAGGGCGCAGGCCCGCCCGAATCCGCCCCGCGAGCCACCCCTGCGACCCCGCCCGTATCGACACCACAAGCCCACCCGAACCGCCCCTGCGGGACCTGTTCGAACGGTCCCGCGGGCCGTGCCCGAACCGTAGGGACCACCCAGGCACCGCCCGAGCAATCCCGCGGGCTCGCTCGAACCGGTCCCGCAAACCCCGCCCGCATCAACCCGCAGGCCACGCACCACGCACCCGCAGAGCCGCCCGCATCCCCTGCACAGGCCACACGCCCGCTCGGCCCGCGGCCCCCGCAGCCCCGCCCGAACCCACCCGCAGAGCCCCCTCAGGCCCCAGCCGAACTCCGCCCCGCAGACCCGCCCGAAAAAAATCCCGCTCCCGAGCGACGGACCGCCCGCCGCTCCCCGTAGAGCAGATGTCGGAGCAGCTCCACGGGCCGAGAGGTGGACCGGATGGGTGTCGAGATCTGTGTGGAAGGGCTGACCAAGTCCTTCGGTCACCAGGTCATCTGGCAGGACGTGTCGCTGACGCTGCCCGCCGGGGAGGTGTCCGTCATGCTCGGCCCCTCCGGCACGGGCAAGTCGGTGTTCCTCAAGACGCTCGTCGGGCTGCTGAAGCCGGACCGCGGCAGCGTGCGCATCGCGGGGCGGGACATCACGAAGCTTCGCGAGCACGAGTTGTACGAGGTGCGGAAGCTGTTCGGCGTGCTGTTCCAGGACGGCGCACTGTTCGGCTCGATGAATCTCTACGACAACATCGCGTTCCCGCTGCGCGAGCACACCCGCAAGTCCGAGAGCGAGATCCGCCGCATCGTGCTGGAGAAGATGGACATGGTCGGGTTGATCGGGTCGGAGCCGAAACTCCCCGGCGAGATATCCGGCGGGATGCGGAAACGGGCCGGGCTCGCACGCGCCCTCGTCCTCGACCCCGAGATCATCCTCTTCGACGAGCCCGACTCCGGCCTCGATCCCGTCCGAGTCGCCTATCTCAACCAGCTCATCGTCGACCTCAACGCGCAGATCGACGCGACCTTCCTGATCGTCACCCACGACATCGCCTCTGCCCGCCAAGTCCCCGACAACATCGGCCTGTTGTTCCGGCGCGAGCTGGTCATGTTCGGGCCGCGGGAAGAGCTGCTGACCAGTGACGAGCCGGTCGTGCGGCAGTTCCTGAACGGGCGGATGCAGGGCCCGATCGGCATGGCGGAGGAGAAGGACGCCGCCCAGGTCGAGCAGGAGCTGGCCCAACTGGGCAACGGCACACAGACTCCCGGCAGCCAGGCTCTGACTCCCCGCCTGCTGCCGGGCCCAGGCATCCTCCGACCGCCCCGCTGGGACGCGATCGCCGAGCGAGAAGCGGAGTTGCGGCGGCGGAAGGCGGTGGCGGACGTATGAGACTGTCACCGACCGGTGCGCTGCGGCAGTCGGGGAACCTGTTCGCGATGGCGCTGGACGTCGTCCGGACGATGCCCCGACGGCCGTTCCAGGCAAGGGAGTTCATCCAGCAGGCCTGGTTCATCGCGAGCGTCACCATCCTGCCGACCGCCCTCGTCTCCATCCCCTTCGGCGCCGTCATCGCGCTGCAGATCGGCAGTCTGACGCGACAGCTCGGCGCCCAGTCCTTCTCGGGCGCCGCCTCGGTCCTCGCCGTACTGCGCGAGGCCTCGCCGATCGTCACCGCGCTGCTGATCGCGGGCGCGGGCGGCACGGCGATCTGCGCGGACCTCGGGGCACGGAAGATCCGCGAGGAGATCGACGCGATGCAGGTCCTCGGCATCGACCCCGTCCACCGGCTGGTCGTCCCACGGGTGCTCGCGTCCATGGTCGTCGCCGTACTGCTCAACGGTCTGGTGTCCGTGGTCGGCGTCGCCGGCGGCTACTTCTTCAACGTCGTTCTGCAGAACGGCACTCCGGGCGCCTACCTCGCCTCCTTCACCACCCTCGCCCAGCTCTCCGACCTGTGGGCGGCCGAGATCAAGGCACTCGTCTTCGGGGCGATCGCGGCGATCGTCGCCTCGTACAAGGGACTTACCGCGAAGGGCGGCCCGAAGGGTGTCGGCGACGCCGTGAACCAGTCCGTGGTGATCACCTTCATGTTGCTGTTCGTGACGAACTTCGTGATGACCGCGGTGTACTTCCAAGTCGTCCCGCAGAGGGGCTGAGGCATGGCGCTGTTCGACAGTCTCGAGGCGCTGGGGCGCCAACTCTCCTTCTACGGCCGCTCATTGGCCTGGACGGGCCGCACCCTGCGGCGCTACAAGAAGGAGATCCTGCGGCTGCTCGCCGAAGTGAGCTTCGGCCGCGGCGCCCTCGCGGTCGTGGGCGGCACGGTCGGCGTCATCGCGTTCCTGTCGTTCTTCACCGGAACGGAGGTGGGCCTGCAGGGATACGCCGCGCTGAACCAGCTGGGCACCTCCAACTTCGTGGCGTTCCTGTCGGCGTACTTCAACACTCGGGAGATCGCACCCCTGGTGGCCGGACTCGCGCTCTCCGCGACCGTCGGCGCGGGCTTCACCGCCCAGCTCGGCGCGATGCGGATCAGCGAGGAGACCGACGCCCTGGAGGTCATGGGCGTGCCCTCGCTGCCGTTCCTGGTGACCACGCGGATGATCGCCGGCTTCGTCGCCGTGATCCCGCTGTACGTGATCGGCCTGCTGTCCTCGTACCTCGCCGCCCGCACCATCACCACCGGCTACTACGGCCAGTCGGCGGGCACCTACGACCACTACTTCTCCCAGTACCTGCCGCCGGTCGACGTCCTGTGGTCCTTCGGCAAGGTGCTCGTCTTCGCCGTCCTGATCATCCTCGTGCACTGCTTCTACGGCTACTACGCGAGCGGCGGCCCGGCGGGCGTCGGCGTCGCGGTGGGCCGCGCGGTGCGGACCTCAATCGTGGCGATCAACGTCCTCGACTTCTTCCTGTCGCTCGCGATCTGGGGCGCCAACACGACCGTACGGATTGCGGGGTGAGCCGTATGAGGGTACTGAGACTGCGGTTGTACGGCGTGGTGTTCCTCGCCGTCCTCGCACTGTTGCTGTCGCTGTCCGTCGCCGTGTACCGGCAGGCGTTCACCCCGGTCGTGCGGATCAAGCTGGAGGCCGACAGCCTCGGCAACCAGCTCGACCCGCGCGCCGACGTCAAGCTGCGCAGCCTGCTGGTCGGCGAGGTGCGCTCGGTGCACGCCGACGGGACGAAGGCGACGCTCGACATCGCGCTCAAGCCCCAGTACGTCGCCGACATCCCCTCCGACGTGCACGCACGCCTGCTGCCGAAGACGCTGTTCGGCGAGAAGTACGTCGACCTGGTCGCGCCCGCGCACGCCTCGGCCCGGTCCATCCGCGCCGGCGACGTCATCACCCAGGACCGCACCCGCGTCGGCATCGAGGTGCAGCAGCTGATGAACGACCTGCTGCCGCTGCTGCGGACCGTGCAGCCCGGCAAGCTCAACGCCACGCTCTCCGCCTTCGCCACCGCCCTCGAGGGCCGCGGCGACCGGATCGGCGACAACCTCACACGCGTGGAGGCCTACCTGCACCGCCTCAATCCCCATCTGCCGTCCCTCACCGAGGACTTCGCCCGTCTGGCCGACGTCGCGGAGGTGTACGGCGATGCGGCCCCCGACTTGATGGAGATCCTTCGCAACACCGTCACCACCAGCCGCACGCTGGTCGAGGAGCGGGACCGGCTCGCGAGCGCGCTCACCACGACGGCGACGGCCGCGGACACCGCGGACGGCTTCCTCGACGCGAACGGCGACCGGCTGATCACCCTCGGCCGGGTCTCCCGCCCCACCCTGGCGCTCTTCGCCCGCTACTCCCCCGAGTACCCGTGCCTCCTGGCCGGCCTGGTCCACGAGGAACAGGCCTCCGATCAGGCGTTCCGGGGCGGCAGGATGCACATCACACTCGAAGTCGTACGGCAGCAGGGCGCGTACCAGCCCGGGGAGGAGCCGCAATACGGCGAGCATTCGGGGCCGAACTGCCGTGATCTGCCCGGCCCGCAGGTGCCGTCCCCCGGAACGCACCTCAACGACGGCTCGAAGCAGGGGAGTTCGTCCCCGCTCGGCGTCTCCGCCACCCGGGCCGAGCAGCGGGCCGTCGGCTCGCTGGTGTCGCCGGTGATGGGCGTGCCGGCCGACGAGGTGCCGCCGGTCGCGACGCTGCTGTTCGGGCCGATGGCGCGCGGGACGGCGGTGAGTGTGGCATGAGGACCACCCCGGCCCGGCAGACCGCGCCTCCCCTGGTCAAGTTCGGCGTCTTCGCGCTGGTCACGATCGCGGCGACGGCCCTGCTGGCCGCCACCATCGTCAACGTCTCCTTCACCCCCGAGCGCACGTACCGTGCCGTCTTCAGCGATGTCACCGGCCTGGAGAAGGGCGACGACATCCGGGTCGCCGGGGTGCGGGTCGGCGAGGTCGAGGGCATCCGGATCAAGGACCGGATGCTGGCGGAGATCACCTTCACTGTCGGCGCGGACCGCCCGCTGCTCACCAGCACCCATGCGGTCATCCGCTACCGCAACCTGGTCGGACAGCGGTACGTCGCCCTGACCGAGGGCGCGGGTGACGGCACCCGGCTGAGGCCCGGGGCCACCATCCCGCTGAAGCGCACGCAGCCCGCGCTGGACCTCAACGCCCTGCTGAACGGCTTCAAACCGCTGTTCGCCGCGCTCAGCCCGCAGGACGTCAACCAGCTCGCCACCGAGATCATCAAGACGCTGCAGGGCGAGGGCGGCACCGTCAACAGCCTTCTGGTGCACACGGCCTCGCTCACCACGACGCTCGCCGACCGCGACAAGCTGATCGGCTCGGTGATCGACAACCTCAACACCGTGCTGGGGACGCTGGACAAGCGCGGCACCCGCTTCTCCGGGCTGCTCAAGCAGCTGCGGCGGGTGATCTCCGGACTGTCCGCCGACCGCAAGCCGATCGGCGAGTCGCTGGTGAACATCGGCGATCTGACGGACGCCACCTCTGGGCTGCTGACGGACGCGCGGCCGCCGTTGAAGGACGACATCGCCCAACTGACCGATGTCACCGGGACGTTGAACGACAACGAGAAGACCGTGGAGGGCGTGCTGAAGCGGCTGCCGAACAAGCTCAACGCACTGACGGGGACCGCGTCGTACGGCTCGTGGTTCAACTTCTATCTCTGCGACTTCGACGGCCGGATCGTGCTGCCGAAGACGAAGCAGGTGCTGACCCCCGACATGCACGTGGCGAGGGCGAGGTGCGGATCGTGACGCGCAAGCAGCGCCCGGAGCCCCTGATGAAGGTGCGCATCGACCCGCCGAAGCTGCCGACCCTACGGCTCCCTCGTCGGGCACCTCGCCCGAGCAGGCCGGAACCCCTGATGAGGGTCCGCATCGACCCGCCGAAGCTGCCCAGACCACGGCTTCCCCGGCGAGCACCACGCCCCGGTAAGCCGCAGCCGAAGCCTCAGCCGATGATGAAGGTCCGCATCGATCCGCCCAGGCTCCCGCGCATACGGCTCCGGCGCCCCCGCCTGATCCCCTTCCGCGAGCGCAACCCGGTCGTCATCGGTGCCGTGGGCCTCACCGTCCTCGCGCTGCTGACGGTGGCCGCGTTCAACGCCGACAGCCTCCCCTTCATCGGTGACGGAAAGACGTACAGCGCGGCCTTCTCGGAGGCCGGCGGTCTCAAGCCCGGCGACGAGGTGCGGATCGCCGGGGTGAAGGTCGGCAAGGTCGAGGACGTCGACCTGGACGGCGACCACGTCAAGGTGACCTTCAAGGTCAAGGGCGACCTGGCTTTCGGCATGGAGACCGGTGCGTCGATCCGGGTCAAGACGATCCTCGGCGCGAAGTACCTGGCCCTGCGGCCGAAGGGGCCGGGCCAGTTGAGCCCCGGCAGCGAGATACCGCTGCGGCGCACGGTGGCGGCGTACGACGTCGTGCAGGCCTTCAGCGACCTCACCACCACCTCGGAGAAGGTCGACACCGAGCAGCTGGCGAAGGCCCTGGACACCATCTCCACCACCTTCCAGGACTCGCCCGCCGAGGTTCGCGCGTCCATCAAGGGCCTGTCGCGGATCTCCCGCACGGTGGCCTCGCGCGACAAGGCCCTCGGTGAACTCCTCGACCACGCCAACGGCACCACTGGTGTACTCGCCGACCGCTCCAAGGATTTCACCGCCCTCGTCAAGGACGGCAACAGCCTGTTCAAGGAGATCAGCAAGCGCCGTACGGCGATCCACAAGCTGCTGAAGACCTCGGCCACGCTCGGCATCGAGCTCTCCGGCCTGGTCGACGACAACGACAAGGAGATCGGGCCCGCGCTCAGGGGCCTGAACCGTGTGGTGCAGATGCTCGAACGCAACCAGTCCAGCCTGGACCGCAGCGTGAAGCTGCTCGCGCCGTACGTCCGGGTCTTCACCAACACCCTCGGAAACGGCCGCTGGTTCGACTCCTACGTCCAGAACCTGGTCGCCGCTCCGGTGGTCCCGAAGACGGGAGGGGGGCAGTGAGGAGGAACCTGGTTCTGGTCACCGTTGTGGCGCTGATCGCTGCGCTCACCTACGCACTGTGGCCGCGCCCCGGGAAGATCCACGTCACCGCGTACTTCCCGCGCACCGTCGGCATCTACCCCGGCTCGGACGTCCGTGTCCTCGGCGTCCGCATCGGCGAGGTCCGGAAGATCACTCCCGAGGGCCACCGGGTGCGCGTCGAGTTCGAGTACGACGAAGGGCGCAAGGTCCCCGCCGACGCGAAGGCCGCGATCATCAACTCCTCGGTGGTCAGCGACCGTTACGTGCAACTACTGCCGGTGTACCGGAAGGGCCCGGTCCTGCGGAACGGCGCCGTCATCCCCGAGAAGCGCACCGCCGTACCCGTGGAACTGGACCGCGTCTTCGACAGCCTGCACACCACGGCGGACGCCCTCGGTCCCAAGGGCGCCAACAAGGACGGCTCCCTGTCGCGGCTGCTCGGGGTCAGCGCCGACAACCTCGACGGACAGGGCGAGAACCTCAACCAGACGGTCCAGGACCTCTCGCAGGCGGTCACCACACTGTCGGACGGCCGCACGGACCTGTTCGGCACGGTACGGAACCTGCAGGTGTTCACGGCGGCGCTGGCGGCCGACGACAACGGCGTGCGGTCGTTCAACACCAGCCTCGCCAAGGTCGCCGAGCAGCTCTCGGGCGAGCGCAAGGACCTCGCGGCGGCGCTCACGAACCTCGCCACGGCGCTGGGTGACGTGTCCGCCTTCGTGAAGAAGAACAAGAAGTCGCTGACCTCGGACGTGAAGGGCCTCAGCAAGGTGACCAAGGTGCTCGTCACCCAACGGGCCGCGCTGGACGAGCTGTTGACGGTCGCGCCCGTCGGTCTGTCCAACCTGAACAACACCTACAACCCGTCCTCCGGCACCCTCGACACCCGCAACAACGCCCAGCAGGCCCAGGATCCGGCCTCGCTCCTGTGCTCGCTGCTCAGGACGACGGGCGACGAAGGCGGCAAGAACCCCGACTGCAAGGAGCTGACGAAACTCTTCGACTCCCTGCCCGAACTTCCCACGCAGGGCACCGCGGTGACGGGCACGACCGACAGGACGCTCGGCGGGATCCTGGGGGCGAGCGCATGAGCATACGACGCAAGGCGGGAACCTTCGCCTGGGCGGCGGTCGGCTCGCTGCTGCTGTCCGGCTGCGAGTTCAACGGCTGGTACGACGTCCCGCTGCCCGGCGGTGCCGCCGACGACGGGCACGCCTACCACGTCACCGTAGAGTTCCGTGACGTCCTGGACCTGGTGCCGCAGTCGGCGGTGAAGGTCGACGACGTGACCGTGGGCGCGGTCGAGAAAGTGCAGCTGGACGGCTGGCACGCGCGTGTACGGCTCAGGGTCGCCGACTCGGTGAAGCTGCCCGCCAACGCGGTGGCGGAACTGCGCCAGACCAGCCTGCTCGGCGAGAAGTACGTGGCGCTCGCCGCCCCGACCGGCACGGCCCCCGTGGGCCGGCTGCGCGACGGCGACCGCATCCCGCTGTCCCGCAGCGGCCGCAACCCGGAGGTCGAGGAGGTGCTGTCCGCGTTGTCCGCGCTGCTCAACGGCGGTGGGGTGGCCCAGCTCAAGACGATCACCGTGGAGTTGAACAAGGCCCTGGACGGCCGGGAGAACCGGGTCCGGTCGCTGCTGAAGGAGCTGAACACGTTCGTCGGCGGACTGGACGAGCAGAAGGCGGACATCGTCCACGCGATCAAGGCCGTCGACCGGCTCGCGGGGCGGCTCGGCAAGGAGAAGGAGACCATTGCCAAGGCCGTCGACACGATGCCGCCCGCGCTGAAGGTCCTGGCCGGCGAGCGGCGCAAGCTGACGAAGATGCTCACCGCCCTGTCGAAGCTCGGCAAGACCGGCACCAAGGTGGTCGAGGCCTCGCACGACGACACGGTCGCGAACCTCAAGAAGCTCCGGCCGATCCTGCAGCAGCTGAACAAGGCGGGCAGCGACCTGCCCAACTCCCTCGAGCTGCTGACCACTTACCCGTTCCCGCGCAGCGCCACGGAGGCGGTCAAGGGCGACTACGTCAACCTCCACCTCACCGCGGACCTCGACCTCGCGGACCTGTACGGGAACGTGGCGGGCGGCGACTCCGGTGGGGACAAGGGTGGTTCGCAGCCGCCGAGCACGCCCGACGTGCCGGATCTCCCGGACGTCCCGGACGTCCCGGACCTGCCGAGCGTCCCCACACCGACCGCGCTGCCGAGCACGCCGGGCCTGCCGACCCCCTCGGCCTCCTCGGGCGGCGGCGACGTGCTGTGCCCGCCCGTGTGCACAAGCGCCTACTCCACCGGCGCCCGCGCACCCGAGGGGATCGACCTCGCGCTCGCCGAGCTGATGCTGAAGGGGGTCCAGCCGTGATCACCCGTACCGTCAAGGCACAGTTGCTCGCCTTCGCCGCCGTCACCGCTGTCGGGGTGTCGTACGTCGGCGCCGAGTACACCGGCCTGGTGGACAGCCTCCTGGACCGCGGCTACACCGTGCGGGCCGACTTCGCCGACTCCGGGGGCATCTTCCCGGGCGCCGAGGTCACCTACCGCGGGGTGCCGGTGGGCCGCGTCGGCTCGCTGGGACTGACCGGCGACGACGGTGTGTCGGTCGCCCTCGACATCAAGGACGGGGCGCCGCGCATCCCGGCGGACACCCTCGCCGTGGTCGCCAACCGCTCGGCGGTGGGTGAGCAGTACGTCGACCTGCAGCCGCGCACTTCGCACGGCCCGTACCTCCTCGACGGCAGCGCGATCCCGCGGGGCAGCACCCGGGTGCCGCTGCCCACCACCGACCTCGTCCTCAGCCTGGACCGGCTGGTGAACTCCGTCGGCAAGGACGATCTCCGGGTCACCGTCAACGAGTTGGGCAAGGCCTTCAATGGCACCGGCCCCGACCTGAGCCGGCTGGTGGACTCCGGCAACGCGCTCGTCGAGTCGGCGTCCGACTCGCTGCCCCAGACGATCTCGCTGATCGAGGACTCCCGGAAGGTCCTCAAGACGCAGGCCGACCAGGGCTCGTCGATCAAGTCGTTCGCGCACGATCTGGCGCTGCTCACCGAGCAGTTGAAGTCGAGCGACGGGGACCTGCGCAAGCTGATCGGCAATGCCGCGCCGGCCGCGCAGGAGGTCAACTCCCTGCTGAAGTCGACCGGTCCGCAGCTTTCGGTCCTGCTGGCCAACCTGATCAGCGGCGGCCAGGTCACACTGGCCCACCTGCCCGGCGTCGAGCAGGCGCTCGTCACCTTCCCGGCGCTGGTCTCGGGCAGCTACACGGTCGTCCCGGGCGACGGAACCTTCCACTTCGGCCTTGTGGTGAACGCCGACGACCCGGCGCCGTGCACCCGGGGATACGGCACGACCCGGCGGGACCCCTCGGACACCGGCACGCGCGCGGCGAACACCGACGCGCGCTGCACCGCCCCGCGCGGCAGCAAGACCTCGGTACGGGGCGCGCAGAACGCCCCCGGCGCACGCTCAGCTTCGGGCGGCGCGAACCAGGCGGCGTACGTCACGCCGTACGACCCGGAGACCGGCACCGCGACCGGCCCGGACGGAAGGCCCGTCGAGATCGGCTCGACGGGCGGCCAGCAGACGGTGTTCGGAAAGGAGTCGTGGCAATGGCTGCTAGTCGGTCCTATGGCCTGACCGTGAAGGAACTCGGCGGGAGCGGGAAGGCACTCACGGTCGGACTCGTCGTGGCGACCCTCCTGACCACGGCAGCCGCTCTCTGGCTGAGCCTGCGCCTCTACGACCAGCACGAGAAGGACATGCGGCGCCAGGACATCCTGTCTGCCGCCCGCCAGTCCGCGCTGAACTTCACCTCGCTCGACTACCGGCACTACGACCGGGACAGCGCCAACGTCCTCGAGAGCGCCACCGGCGACTTCAAGAAGCAGTTCAGCGCGCAGACCCAGGACCTGACCAAGCTCGTCGCCGAGAACAGGTCGGTCTCCGAGGGGCAGGTCCTCGACGCCGGCATCGTCCGCTCCGCCGCGCACTCGGCCCGCGTCCTGGTGGTCGCCGACAGCAAGGTCACCAACACTGCCGTGCCCAAGGGGGAGGCCCGCACCTATCGGCTGCAGCTCGACCTGGTCTACCGGGACGGGCGCTGGCTGACCTCCGACGTCGAGTTCGTGGGCTGACCCGCACCACCGGTCACCACCACCAGTGAGGAGTACGACGATGGCGAACCCGACAGCCCGCAGCCGCGCGATGAACGCGGCCACCCGTGCGGCGGCCAAGCGCACCCGGCGGGTCGAGGACCCGAAGCAGCCCGAGGAACCCCTCACCGGGCGCACCCTGACGATCGACCCGCCGGCCGCGGACGGCTGGGAGGACCCGCCGGAGCCGTCACCCGAGGGCCTGACGGACGAGGTGCCGGCCCGCCCGTCCCGGCGGTGGCTGCTCACCGCGGTGCTCGGCGCCCTCCTGGTCATGGGCCTGGTCGCGGTCTCGGTGCTCGGCTGGCAGTACGGGCAGGAGCGGCGCGCCGAGAGCGCCCGGGCGCAGGCCCTGACGGCCGCGCGCAAGGCGGCGCCGGTCGTGCTGTCGTACGACTACCGGCATCTGGACCGCGACTTCACCCGGGCGCGTGATCGGCTGACCGGGCACTTCCGGGACGAGTACGGGAAGACGACGGCGAGTGTGGTCGGGCCGACGGCGAAGAAGTACCACGGGGTGGTGAAGGCGTCGGTCACCGCGGCCTCCGTCGTCTCGGCGGCACCGGACAGGGTCACCGTCCTGCTCTTCGTCAACCAGGTCACGCAGAGCACCCAGGTCTCGGGCTCCCGCCTGGACCTGAACCGGGTGCGGATGACGATGAGCCGTACGTCCGACGGCTGGAAGGTGATCGCCGTGGACGCGCTCTGATCAGCCTCTTCGGCCCGCCCCCGCGCCCTCCGCGCGGGGGCGTTTTTGTGCGGGCTCTCTTGACGGGCCTCCCTCACCGCGGGCGGTGGTGGCGACGCGGCTGCATGGCACCCGGCGGCCGAAGACATCATCTTTGCCTCGTTCACCAAGCCCGACATCCGCTTCCGGTCCTCGGTGGACAACGACATCGAGATCGTCGGCCCTCGACGCCCGCCACAGGGCTCTCTCTCAACGCGGCACGCACCTGCACACTGCGATGTCAACGGCGTCGGAAACCGAAGGTGAGCACTGCATATCGTGAACAAGCAGGCCGGCTGGCCGGCTTCCTCCTCGGCGGATGAGGCGATCTTGCGGGCTCAGTACAGCACCGACAGGTCCCCGGGCCGCACCCGTACGGTGACCGGGAGGGCGGCCTCCACCTCGCCGTCGGCGCCGTAGGGCACGGGCCGGCCGGCCTCGATGCGCAGCTCCCGGCCGCGCAGGACGCGCACTTGGGGGCGGCGGACGTGAGCGCCGGTCTTCAGCTCGTTCATCAGCGTGAAGAAGAGCCTGCGCGGGGCCTCGCGGATCAGCACCACGTCCAGCAGCCCGTCGTCGACGCGCGCGTCGGGCGCGATGAGCCGGCCGGAGCCGTAGTAGGGGGAGTTGGCCGCGACGACGGTGTAGCCGCGGTGGAGGTGTTCCTCGCCGTCGACGGTGACCCGGTAGTCGGCCTGCCGCCACGTGGTGACGGCGCGCAGACCGCCCGCGTAGTAGGAGGCGGCGCCGCGCAGCAGGCGGGCGTTGTTGGCGTAGCGGTTGGCCTGCGCGTCGACGCCGGCGTACACGCTGCCCAGGACCACCGTGCGCGGGTGGACGGCCGACTCCACCTCGATGGTGTCGACCGGCCGGGGCTCGGCGTGCAGCAGGATCTGTGCGAGGGCTTCCGGCTCGGTGGGCAGGTGAAGCGCGCGGGCGAAGTCGTTGCCGCGTCCGGCGGGTACGAGGCCCAGCACGGTCCCGGTGCCGCTGAGCGCGCCGCCGATGCCGCCCGTGATGCCGTCGCCGCCCACGGCCAGGACGATCCGGCCGCGTTCACCGGCCTCGCGGGCGGTGTCCTGGGCGTGGGCGAGGTTGCGGCTGTACACGGTCTCCAGCTCGGCGCCGGCCGCGCGCAGCAGCCGTGCCAGTTGGAGCAGGGTCGCCGCCCCGGTGGAGCCGCCCGCGGTGGGGTTGATGACGGCGGTGTACTGGCGCATCGGTGGGCCTCCGAGGCAGGCGGTCGGATCGGGTGGGTCAGTCGGTGGGCAGCAGGATGCCGGGGTTGAGCAGCCCCTCGGGGTCCAGTCGGCGCTTGACGGCGCGCAGGGCGGAGACGCCGAGGGTGCCGGCCTCGCGGACGTACCAGTCGCGGTGGTCGGTGCCGACCCCGTGGTGGTGGGAGATGGTGCCGCCGGCCGCGAGCACGGCCTCGTTGGCGGCGTGCTTGGCGGGCGTCCAGTGGGCCACCGGGTCCTCGCCCTGGGCGCTGACGACGGTGAAGTACAGGGAGGCGCCGTTCTCGTACACGTGGGAGATGTGGCACATCACCAGCGGCGGGGTGCCGGCCTGGGTGAGGGTGTCGGTCAGGGCGGTGCGGACGGCGGTGTACAGGTCGGGGACGCGGGACCAGAAGGCCGCGGTCTCCAGTGTCTCGGCGAAGGCGCCGACGTCGAGCAGGGCGTCGCGCAGGTACGGCGCGGAGTAGCGGCCGTGCGCCCAGCGTTCGCCCGGCTCGGCGCCGGCCGGGGTGCCGCCGCAGTCCGCCAGGACGGCGGCCGCCCGCTCGCGGCGGTACGCGGTGTCCTCGGCCGTCCCCTCGTACCCGGTGATCGCCAAGCAGCCAGCGCCGCCCGTGGTCAGGCTGGCGCCGATGGCGTCGGGCTGGGCCAGGCCGATGAGCGTCTCGGTCTCGTCGGACAGGCGCAGCACGGTCGGCCGGGGTCCGTCCTGGGCGAGCCGGCGCAGTGCGGCGGCTCCCTCCTCGAAGGAGCCGAACCGCCAGCCCTCGTACACCCGGACCTCGGGCAGCGGGCGGATCCGTACGGTGACGGAGGTGATGACGCCGAAGGCGCCCTCGGAGCCGAGGATCAGCTGGCGCAGGTCGGGTCCGGCGGCGGAGCGGGGGGCGCGGCCGGTCTCGATCGTGCCCTCGGGGGTGGCGAGGGTCAGCGCGAGCACCATCTCGTCGAAGCGGCCGTAGCCGGCGGACGCCTGCCCGCTGGAGCGGGCCGCCGCGAAGCCGCCGATGGTGGCCCATTCGAAGGACTGCGGGAAGTGGCCGAGGGTGAAGCCCTCTGCGGCGAGCAGGGCTTCGGCCTCGGGAGCGCGCAGGCCGGGCTGGAGGACCGCGGTGCGGGAGACCGGGTCGAGGTCGAGCAGGCCGTTCATCCGGCGCAGGTCCAGGGCGACGAACGCGCTGCGCTGCGGGGCCAGTCCGCCCACCACCGAGGTGCCGCCGCCGAAGGGCACGACGGCGAGGCCGTGCGCGGCACAGGCGCGCAGGACGTCGAGGACCTCGTCGTGGCTGGCGGGCAGGGCGACCGCCTGCGGGACGTCGCTGACGTCGCCGGCACGCAGGCGTAGCAGGTCGGGGGTGGATTTGCCGCGGGTGTGACGGACCCGGCTCTGCGCGTCCGTGCGCACGTGCTCGTCGCCGACCGCCGCGGCGAGGGCGCGCAGGGCGGCGGGGGCTGCCGTGGGGGCGGGCGGGCGGATGTCCTCCAGGCCGAGGACGGGGGTGGTGCGCGGCTTGACACCGAGCAGGTCGCGCAGCAGCCCGGTCACCGTCTCGGGCAGCGGTGCCGCCTTGGCCGGGTCGCCCCAGCCGTTCCACAGCATGTCCATTGAACGGTCGTCCTCACAAGTCAGTGTGCTGGTCGGGGGCTCGGTCCGCGGGGAACCTGGGTGCCCGCCTCCGTGCGGCTCGGCTTGCCGTCGGGGCCGTGCCGCTTCGGCCCCGACCCCGAGGCGTTACACTGTTACACATGACGCCTATTCGTCACAACGGTTCGGACGGTGGATCGGACAACGACGCCGTCCTCGACGCGGTCCGCGACTGTGTTCTGGCCGTCGGGGTGCGGCGCACCACGCTCGCCGACGTGGCCCGCC
This sequence comes from Streptomyces sp. C1-1, assembly GCF_050214755.1. NCBI lineage: Bacteria > Bacillati > Actinomycetota > Actinomycetes > Kitasatosporales > Streptomycetaceae > Streptomyces > Streptomyces sp. C1-1. The sequence continues at coordinate 118,614 of NZ_CP189826.1, forward strand.
GCGCCGGCGTCTCCCGGATGACGCTGTACCGGCGCTGGCCCGACCTGCGGACCCTGGTGGGCGACCTGATGACGCGGGAGTGGATCGCTGTGGCCACCCGGGCCATACCGGACCCCGCGCCCGGCGCCGGCACCGGCACGCGCACCCGGATCGTGGACGGACTGGTGGCCGGGGTCGAGGCCTTCCGGGCCCACCCGCTCTTCCGCAAGATCATCGACGTCGACCCGGAACTGCTCCTGCCGTACGTCCTCGACCGGCGCGGCGCGAGCCAGGAGGCGCTGCTGGGCCTGCTGGGCGACGCGCTGCGCGAGGGCCAAGCGGACGGCTCGGTACGGCCCGGCCACACCGAACGGCAGGCGCGGGCGCTGCTGTTGACCGTGCAGTCCTTCACCCTGTCCCTGCGCACGATGACCGACGAGGACGACCCGGAGCTGGACTCGGACGCGTTCCTCGGCGAGCTGCGCACCCTTCTGGAGAGGACCCTGACGCCATGAGCCACACCGAGGTCGCGCCCGGCTCGTCCCTGAGCGCACACCGGCGCCGCCGGGAACTGGCCGAGGCCGCGGACGGCCGGACGGCCGACGTCCTGGTCGTCGGGCTCGGCGCCACCGGGGCCGGCGTCGCTCTGGACGCTGCGGCCCGCGGCCTGGACGTCGTCGCGGTGGACGCCCACGACCTTGCCTTCGGCACCTCGCGCTGGAGCTCGAAGCTCATCCACGGGGGGCTGCGCTACTTGGCCTCCGCGCAGTTCGACGTCGCCCACGAGAGCGCGGTCGAACGCGGGGTGCTGATGACCCGGACGGCCCCCCACCTGGTGGCCGCGCAGCCGTTCGTGCTGCCGCTGACCCCGCTGGTGTCCCGGGCCCAGGCCTCGCTGGCCTGGGCCGGGTTGCGGGCCGGGGACATGCTGCGGCTGGCCGCCCGGACCCCGCGCCCGGTGCTGCCCGCGCCGCGCCGACTGTCCGCGACGGAGGCCCGGCACCTGGCGCCCGCGGTCCGCGCGGCCGGCCTGCGCGGCGGACTGCTGTCATGGGACGGCAAGGTGACCGACGACGCCCGGCTGGTGACGGCCCTGGCCCGGACGGCCGCCGCGCACGGCGCCCGAGTGCTGACCCGGGTGCGCGCACTGGAACTGACCGGCACCGGCGCCCGCGTTCGCGACGAACTCACCGGCGAGGAGGGCGAGATCAGGGCCCGTGCCGTGATCAACGCCACCGGGGTGTGGGCGGGCACCCTCGCCGACGGCATCCGCATCCGGCCGTCCCGCGGCACCCACCTGGTCCTGCGCTCGCAGCGGCTCGGAGCCCTGCCGACCGGCCTGCACATCCCGGTCCCCGGCGAGACCAACCGCTTCGTGCTGGTCCTGCCGCAGGGAGACGGCCGGGTGTACGTCGGCCTCACCGACGAGCCGGTCGAGGGCGCGATACCCGACGTGCCGGAGGTGCCCGAGACCGACATCGGCTTCCTGCTGGACGTGTTGGGCTCGGCCCTGGACGTGCCAATCGGCCGGGACGAGGTGGTCGGCGCCTTCGCCGGCCTGCGCCCGCTGCTCGACGCCTCCACCGGCGGCTCCCCCGACCGCACGTCCGACATCTCCCGCCGGCACGCCGTGCTGACCTCGCCCGACGGGGTCACCACCGTGGTCGGCGGCAAGCTCACCACCTATCGGCGGATGGCACAGGACGCCGTGGACGCCGCCGTCACGGCCCGGGACCTGCGCGCCGCGCCCTCCCCCACCGCCGGACTGCCGCTGACCGGTGCCGCCTCCCCCGAACGGCTGCGCGCACTGCCCGTTCCCCACCGCCTGGTCCGCCGCTACGGCACCGAGGCCGTGGGGGTCCACGCCCTCGCCGCCCAGGACCCTGCGCTGGCCGAGCCGGTGCTCCCCGGCCACCCCGTCACCCGCGCCGAACTCCTGTGGGCCGTCCGGCACGAGGGTGCACTGGACGAGTCCGACCTCCTGGACCGCCGCACCCGCATCGGGGTGGTCGAAGAGGACCGCGCGCAGGCGCTCCCCGTGGCCCGCGAGGTCGCTCGAGAAAGCGGCAGCGGTACACCCCTGACCCGCCCGCCCCGCGCAGGAAAATGACGCCATCGACGGAGAGACGGCCGACTCCCGGATCCGCCAGGCCGGCCAAGCGCCCGCACCCCGGCAAATTCTGGAAGCCAGGGCAGACCGCCTGCAGCGGCAACTGACCGACGTGACACTCACACTCAGGGCCACCCAGCAGCAGGGGCAGACGAATCCGAGCGAGCCGCCGACCAACAGCCCGAACTGGCCACCCACTACCGGCACCTACCCGAACACGCCGGCCACACAGCAGCCCGCTTGCACACCCCCGACCCCCAGCCACGAAACCTTGCCCGAAAAGCTCGACCAGCAACCCTGACACACCACACCCAGGGCACCTCAGAGGACCCGACGGACGCGACAACGGCATCCTTCATCCACCCTCATCGGGGACGGCATTGAACGACATGCGCAGGCAGACACCCGACCCGGTCCCCGCCCGCGGCCACCGCCAAGGCGCGGCCACGGGATCAGATACTGCGTGCCGCGGGTGTTCTGCCGGACGATCAGTGCACGGCCGACCCGCTGGAGTTCCTGGTCGCAGTAGACGCCCTCTAATCGCCTCGCCGCATCGGGGCCGAGCGAGTTGCTCACGCCGCAGCGGAAGAGCGGGCGCTGCTGGCAAGCCCCCGCGGTCCAGGCCTGCCAACTCCGCCCTGAGCACATGCAACCGCGACAGCACCGCCTCCCCACAACGACTCAGCCGACGTACGACGACCCCACTGTCACCGCCGCTGACCTGATCGCGCTGGTCGTCTCCACAAGGTCGGACGGCGAGACCTTCGGGCTGTTTCTGCTCTCGTTCGGTGCGCTCGGTCGACTCAGTGCGCTGGGCGCCGTGCGGACACAGTCCATGGAGACCGGCTCGGGAGCCGCGCCCGCGGCGCGCGCCCCCCTCAGGCAGCCCGAGGACTGCTACCGCTGGGGATGCGCTCATGACTCCCGACACCCGGGCCCGATGACTCCGTCGACCATCAGCTCGGAACCGGGTGGACGCAAGCTCCAGCCACCTTGCAGTTCAGGGGAATTCACCGCGCATCACGGCCGAGTTCATGTAAGGCCCCGACAGCCAATGGCAGGTTCACGCCATTCACTGCGTCGACAGAGCGAAGTGCACATGTGACCAGCCTCTTCAGGAAAAGCCCTTCAACCTTTCGGCCAATCCATTCGCCGCAGGTTCCTCCACCACCCCCTCTGCCAAAGATCCCTCCGCCCTACCTTTTACGGCTCAACTACAGGGGATCCATGGTTCACACACAAGCACGAAGACTTGTCATAGCTGTCTTGGCACTGGCTCTGATAACCGTCGGGGGCATCACTCCCTCAACGGCTCTTGCAGACAGGCCTGTGGCTTCGAAGTCGGCGTCTGCGGCGGGCTCCAGGACGGCAGCCGATCTCCCGAGACCGCCGAAGGCCATGACTCTGGCCGAGCGGCGCAAGCAGGTGAAGCAGGCGCAGGACCACCTGTCCCCCATGCGGGGCTTCCTGCATGCCCCCTCCCGGAAACCCTCAAGGAAACCGCACCCCCGGCCGACAAAGCGACCGAAGAGCGGTCCGGCCTCCCAGAACGCGTTGAGCGGCGCCACCACGAGCGCTGCTGCGTCGGCGTCGGATCCGGCTTGGGTGTCGGCGACCGCGTCGGCCTACCCGGGATACCTGTCCATCGGCGGGCATTTGCAGTTCGGCTCCGGCACGGCCGCCTCGTACTCCGGAATGTGGCTGTACGTCCTGGACTCGGCGGGCAACTTCGTCATCCAGCAGGAGATCAAGATGTCCACGGGGGATCCGTCGGGCCGGTTCCTGGAGACGGGGGCCTGGTGCTACGGCTGGTGGCCGGCCAACTCCTACCCTGCGGACCAGTGCTTCTGGTGGGCGTCGAACAAGCTCGGCGGTGCGCTGCAGGACGGCAAGAAGTACTACGCCTGGATCTTCATGGAAGGGACCGACGGCAGCGCCAGCCCGAACGGGACCACGTCTCCGCTGGTGGAGGCGTTCTACACGCCGGACATTCCTGGCGCCCAGGCGGGCATCTGCACCTGCTACGCGCAGGCGCACCGCGCCGACCCGGTCAACACCGCGACCGGTGTGTTCTTCGAGCAGCTGACGGACGCGAAGCTGGTCGGACCTGGCATCCCGTTGTCTCTGGAGCGCAGTTACCGCTCGGACTCGGCCACGACCGGTCTGCTGGGGCGTGGTTGGTCCACGCCCTTCGACTCGAATTTGGCGATTGCATCCGGCAAGATCACCTACCAGGCGGACGACGGGGCGAAGTTCGTCTTCACACAGGCAAGTGACGGCACGTACACCGCGCCGGCCGGTTCGACGGCGAAGTTGGCCAAGAGCGGCAGCACCTACACCCTGACCACCCTGGACCACACCAAGCGGACGTTCGACAGCGCAGGTCACCTCACCTCGATGGTCGACGGCACCGGACAGGGCCTGAGCCTCACGTACTCCTCCGGCAAGCCCACCTCGGTGAAGGACGCCGCCGGACGCACCACCGACTTCACTCTGGATGCCGCCGGCCTGCTCTCCAAGGTGAGCCTGCCGGATGGGACGTCGGTGTCGTACGGCTACGACGGCGGCCTGCTGACCTCGGTCACCGACCCGGCGGGCAAGACCTCGTCCTACGCCTACGGGACGGACAAGCGGCTGTCCTCCTACACGGATCCGGCCGGCGGCAAGGTCGTGAACACCTACGACACCAACGGGCGGATCAAGACCCAGACCGACCAGAACAACAAGACCACCACCTTCACCTGGGACGGCAGCCGCGAGTCGCACACCACCGCCGCCGACGGTGGCATCTGGACCGACGTCTACGCCGGCAACGTGCTGATGGAGAGCATCGACCCGTACGGCAAGAGCATCTCCTACGACTACGACCGCTACCTGCACCCCGTCGACATCACCGACCAGCGCGGCAACACGACGACAATGACGTACGACAGCGCCGGGAACATGCTCACCCGCAGCGCACCCTCGTCGCTGGGCTACTCCGAGAGCTGGACCTACGACAGCGCGGGCAACGTCACCAGCCACACCGACGGCCGCGGCAACAAGACGCTGTACACGTACAACACCAGCAACCAGCTGAGCACCACCACCGACCCGCTGAGCGGCAAGACCGTCTATACCTACACCGCCCTCGGCGCGCTGGAGAGCGTCACCACACCGCGCGGCAAGAAGACGGTCTACGGCTACGACACGGCCGGCAACCGGACTTCGGTGACCACTGCGCTGGGTGAGAAGACCACCTTCACCTACGACGGCGCAGGCCGCATCCTCACCAAGACCGACCCGCGCGGCAACGTCTCGGGCGCCGATCCGGCCGCGTACACCACGAAATACGCCTACGACGGCCGCGGCCTGCTCAGTTCCGCCACGGATCCGCTGGGCCGCACCACCGTCTATGGCTACAACGGCGCCGAACAGCTCACGTCGATCAAGGACCCCGCGGGCAACACCACCCGCTACGTCTACGACGACGCCGGCAACCTCACCAAGACCACCGACGCCTCCGGCCAGTCGGTCACCCGCACCTTCGACGCCCACGGCAACGTCACCTCCGAGACCGACCCACTGGGCGACAAGACGACACACACCTACGACAAGGTCGGCAGGCTGCTGAGCACGGTCTCGCCACGCGGCAACGTCTCGGGCGCCAGTGCGGCGGCGTACACGACGAGTTACGCCTACGACGCGGCAGGCAACCGGACGAAGGCCACCGGGCCCACCGGTGCGTCCGTGAGCACCGAGTACGACGACGTCAACCGCCCGGTAAAGGTCACCGACCCCCTCGGCAACGCCACCACCTACACCTACGACGCGGTCGACAACGTCACCAAGGTCACCGACGCCCTCGGCAAGAGCGTCAGCTCCGTCTACGACAAGAACAACCGCCTGAGCACCACGACCAACCAGCTCACCAAGACGACTACCTACGCCTACGACGCCGACGGCAACCTGCTCCGCCGCACCACCCCGCTGGGCAACAAGGAGAGCTGGACCTACGACGGCGACGGCCGCCAGGCCACGGCCGTGGATCCGCGTGGAAACGCCACCGGCGCCGACCCCGCGCAGTACACGACGACCAACGGCTACGACCCGGCGGGCAACCTCACCACGGTCACCGACCCGCTCGGCGGCGTGACGACCACGGCCTACGACGCGGTGGGCAACGTCATCAAGCGCACCGACGCCGACAAGCGATCCACCGGCTTCGGCTACGACAAACTCGACCAGCTCACCACGGTGACCGCCCCCGACGGCGGCCAGACCTCCTACACCTACGACGCGGCCGGCAACGTCCTCACCCGCACCGACGCCAACACCCACGTCACCACCTACGGCTACGACACCGCCCGCCACCTCACCACGGTCACCGACCCGCTGAACCGCGTCACGTCCTACGACTACGACGCCGACGGCAACCTGGCCAAGAAGACCACGCCGCGCGGTTCGACCTCCTACACGTACGACCCCCGTTCGCTGCTCACGTCGATCGACTACTCGGACTCCACCCCCGACGTGTCCTACGGCTACAACGCCGCCGGGCAGATGACCTCACGGGCGAACTCCAAGATCTCCGAGGACTTCGGCTACGACGACGTCGGCAACCTCACGAAGACCCGGGGCTTCTCCTACACCTACGACGCCGCCGGGCAGATGCTCACCCGCAAGTACGCCGATGGCGCCACCATCTCGTACGCCTACGACAACGACGGCCGCACGTCCTCGACGACCGCCGACAACGTCACCACCACCTACACCTGGGACGCGGCCGGCAACCTGACCCGCTCCACCCTGCCCAACACCGAGACCGAGGATCGCGCCTACGACCGCGCCGGCCGGCTGACGGCGGTCACCTCCGCCAAGTCCGGCACCACGGTCACCAAGACCGCGCTCACCCTCTCCGCGGCCGGGCTGCCCACCCACGTCGACACCACCCGGGCCAGTGTCGGCACCGGCGGCTACGACCTCACCTACGACGCAGCGGGCCGCCTCACCTCAGGCTGCGCCCCGCAGCCCTGGGTCACCGGCTGCGCCTCCGGTCGTATCACCTCCTACACCTATGACAAAGTCGGCAACCGCCTGACGTCCACGCTGGGTACCGCGTCCACCAGTTACAGCTACGACGACGCCGACCAGCTCACTTCGACGACCACCGGCACCGCGACCACCGCCTACGACTACGACGGCGAAGGCAACCAGACCAAGGCGGGCGCCGACATCTACACCTACGACCTGGCCGGACAGATCTCCGCCGCCACGGTCGCCGGCAGCGCCTACACCTTTGACCACGACGCGAGCGGCAACCAGGTCACCGCCGCCAAGGACGGCACCGTCACCAGCCGCACCCAGTGGGACCCCAACGCCCCGCTGCCGATCCTGGCCACCGAGTACGACAGCGCCTGGACAGTCAAGCAGTCCTACCGCTACGACCCCCTCGGCCAGCCGACAGCGACCAAGAACGCCGCGGGCGCGCTCTTCTACTACCACCACGACACCCAGGGCTCCCCGGTCGACGTCACGGGCAGCACCGGCACCCTCTACCAGCGCTGGGCCTACGACCCCTACGGCACTCGCGCCCTGAACACGGTCACCAGCGGCGCCCCCACAAGCACCCCGTCGTACACGGGCGCCCGCTACGAGACCACCACCGGCAACCTCGATCTGCACGCCCGTCAGTACACCCCGGCGACGGGCCGCTTCAACCGCCCCGACCCAGCAACCCCGGAGCGCAGCAGCCCCTACGTGACGGCGTACGCGTACGCGAACGACACCCCCACCCTCTACACCGACCCCAGCGGCCTGAGCCCCGACGACCCCAACAACGGGCACGTCGACAGCCTCGGCGAAGGCCTGAAAATCTTCGGCGACGGCTTCCTCCAAGGCCTCAAGGCCCCCTTCGAGTTCCTCGGGGACGCCTACGACGCCGCCACCGGCCAGAACGGCGGCGCCGGAGCCTTCGTCGACAAATACCTCCCCGTCCGCCCCGCCTACCGCCTCTACCGCGCCGAATACCTGCTCCGCCAGCAGGGCTGCGACGCCCTCGCCGACCTGTACGCCGAGGCCGCTGACGAACTGACCCAGCAGATCGCCCTCGTGGGAATCGGTGGCCTCACCGGATGGCGGCGAGCAGCCGTATCCCCGGAGGAGGCGGCGTCCTCGATCGGGAACCTGAGATTCGGCGCAGGCGGCGGCGGGACGGTGTACTACTTAAGGGGCAAGCTCTCCTACAAGACACCCATCACGCCGGAACTGACGAAGCTGGTCAACCCCCAGAGTGGAACCCACAACTGCCGTGCTTGCGCCGTCGCAGTCGACCGGCTGCTGGCCGATGGCGCTCCGTCGTCCGCCCCGGGGAGCCTCGGGCGGGGGTCCGAATCGACGATCAGCAATCTCTACGGCGGCAAACCGTTCATCAGCATGAACCTGAGCCAGATCGTGCGCGAAGTCCTGGCCGGTGGAGACGGCGCTCGCGGTATCGTCTGGGGATACGGACCGAAGGCGGGTGATTCACACGTCTTCAACGTGGTGAACGTGAAGGGCGACGTGATCTTCCTTGACGGACAGACTGGGCACGCCAGGCCCAGTGTCTATCAGAACTACGGCTTCCTCAGGACCGACAAGTGATCAGCCTCGAACAAGCAGCGGAACTGGCCCAGAAGTACGTGGATGAGGACCCGCTCAACTCGGATGTGGACCTGATCCCGATCGAAGGGCAGGGGGCCGTGGTCGGTGAGGCCGCCTACTTCGGCTACCAGACCCGTAGCTACCTGGAGACCGGCGACCCGTCCCAGATGGCGATCGGTATCGGCCCCGTGCGCGTCGACCTGGTGACGGGTGAGTGCAGGATGCTCGGCTCCCTCGAAGCCAGGGACCTTGATTTGTTCGAGGTCGACGAGCTCGCCCTGCTCGGTCCCGGCGGCTGGCGGCGTGTCCCGCCGGAGCTACTAGACGCCTGGCGGGCTGCCTTCAACGCGGAACCGGCCCTTGCCGATCTCACAAGGGCCTGCCCGCAGTGTGGTGCGAAGGATCTCCACCGCTGGTACCGGGTGGACGATCCGCTAGACGACACGTTCGAGGGGGTTCGCGCGATCGCCTACGGCTGGCTGACCGAGTGGTGCGCCTCATGCCACCTCTGCCACGAGGACAGAGACACCTTCGTGCCGGAGTTCTGGCGGTCTCCGTACGACGTGCCCGAGGCATACGAGATGAAGTTCGCGCCGCGCTACATAGAAGCCGCTCGCCAGGCAAAACTCAGAGTGGACTCGGCTCGGAACGACTGAGACTGACGATAATGATGCCGTGCTTCCCGCTACTCGAGCGACGGGAAGCACGGCACACCGGCGAGTTGGAACGGGCGGGCTCGGCATCCGGTCGCAAGCGCCATCCCGACCGCAGGGTGTTCCACGGCATCCTGTTCGTGCTGCACACCGGAATCTCCGGGGAGCACCTGCCGACAGGAGCTCGGCGTCGGTTTCGGCACGACGTGCTGGCGCCGCCTGGCCGAGTGGACGGAGGCCGGTGTGTGACCGCGGCTATTCGCGGTTCTCCTCGCGAAGCTGCGGGGCGCGAATGTCCTGGACGCGACGCGTCTTGTGGATGTCCTTCCCCTCGTAGGGTAGAGACCATATGACCATGACTGCAGTGGAAGTTGGGAGTTATGGCGGGCAAAAGACTCAATGCGGCGCGGAGTTCCGTGAGGGGGCTTTGCGGACCATCGCCTTGGCTACGGCCACCTTCGTCTCGAACATGACCTCATCGCCGACGCCGGCTCGGCGACACCGCTCACGGTCACAAGTCCAGGACGCCGGCGGATACAAGCGACGGTCGATCAACGTCCTGCCACGAGCCGTTGCATAGCCGAAGAACACGCCCACCTGGCAGTTGTCCGTCCGGCCGTGCCGGAGTACTGCCGCTGCACCCCAGCCGACCATGTTCCCTTTCTCAGGCGACCAAGCTGCACCTGGCTGTCGAGCAAGGTCAGAAGCCTATGTCAATCGTGGTCACGGCCGGGCGGCGCGGCGACTCGCCGCAGGTCGAGCCCGTGCTGGAAAAGGTCCGCGTGCCTCGCATCGGACCGGCCACGCGTCCGCCCCAGCCGGGTCCGCATGGACAAGACACCCCATGCAGCGATGGGGTCAAGTAGCTGTGGCGAGTGATGGCAGTGCCGGTGGCGCGAAGGCGACCGCTTCGTCGAATTTCTGGCGGGTGGTCAGACAGTGATGGAGCTGGTCGATCAGGCGGTTGAACAGGTGGCGGAGGGCCGCTTGGTAGCGGTCGCCGGCTCCCGCCGGCGGCTGTCGTGTGAGTGAGCCCCGAGTGAAGCGGTGAGTGCGGCGAACGCCCAGTGCCGGCCGGCCGCGGCCAGGCGGCTGTTCTTGCAGCCGTTCCCGGTTGGTGGCGAACGCTTCGAGGATCGCCGAGTAGTCCGTTCGGCTGGTGGGCGTGCCACAACTCGGTGTCCGCGACTGTCAGACCGCTATCCGTGAAGCAGCGCAGGTATTCGTCGAGGCCGCTTCGGTAGCGCTCGAAGCGCTCGCGGTCGGGGAAGACGGGCAGGCGTTTGCAGGCGTAGCCGCCGGTGTCGGTCCGCAGGATCCAATTACGTGTTCTGACCGCGGATGCTGCCCGCACGCTGGGAGCCCGACGACTCCGCCATCACCAACGCGGTCGACCAAGCGGTGCTGACCATGCTCGCCCGATACGGCGCGCCGGGGACCCACGGCACCTGAGACACCAGGCGCCCACGCTTTGCGTAACCACCCGATACCTCCCGCACAGGCAGGCCCTCGACCCCGTCGAGTACACAGTCGCTCACGCAGCGCCGGGGCTCCTTGGAGCTGCCGCCTTCGCGATGGAGGCGCGGCCGATAGCCCGCGGCCCCGCAGTCGAGCGAAGCCAAGGGCCGCGTGCGGGACAGCCCGTAAAGGGTGTTGCACATGGCTCTGGACTGGGCATCTCCGTTGTATGGCCGGGGTGTTGAGGGCTGAGAGCCGCACGGTGGCCGGGCAGGTGCTTCGCATGCCGCTTCCATCTGCGGTCGTGGCGCTTGTAGCGCTGGGAGGCCCGCAGACGACCCATGTCTGATGGTGGCGTCGTGGTACCGCTTGAGGTACACGGCGATCTTCTCGGGCCCGAAGTGGTAGTTCTGCGCAGATAGATGATCTTCCCGACCACTTCGGCGTGGGTCGCGTTCGGGGACGCCTTCGGAGCCTCGGAGCGGGTGCGCAGGCCCTCGGTAGCGGCGCTACCGGTTGTAGTACGCCTGTCGGCTGATCCCGAAGTGCCGGCAGGACATTGCGACGTTCCCGCTGACCTCTTCGACGTGGCGTATGACGGCCAGACGCCGTTTGGCCTCACCGTCACGCGGCAGGGTGGTGGGGGTGGACTTCGGCATGTGGATCTCCGTAGTAATCGGAGACCCAGGTGTCAACGATGATTGACAGTTTTGGACCGACGGTGGTGCCGTCAGCGGCCCGCCGGCCCTGCGGAGGTTTACGGCATTGGCAGGCGGTCTGAAGCATGCCCCGCGGGTGGTCGTCACACGAAAGGCGATGCCAGTTCGCGACCTTCCACCCCGGATGTCAGTCTGAGTTCGAGATCGGCGACCCCCTCGACCGGGCGCCTTCCGAGTAGCACGCTCGAGAGGAGCTGTGCCCACATGCTTCCCGTCTCCGCCTCACCCGTGCGTATCGAGGCGTCTCTCGATCCTCGGCTGTCCCGATGGATGTGGCTGGTGAAATGGTTTCTCGCCATTCCGCACTACATCGTGTTGTTCTTCCTGTGGATCGCCTTCGCGCTGGTGACTGTCGTCGCGTTCTTCGCCATCCTGATCACCGGCCGGTATCCGCGGTCTCTCTTCGACTTCAACGTCGGCGTGCTGCGCTGGAACTGGCGTGTCGCCTATTACGCCCATACGGCGCTCGGCACGGACCAGTACCCCCCATTCACCCTCAGTGACGTGCCGGATTACCCGGCACGTTTCGACGTCGTCTATCCCGAGCGCCTCTCCCGCGGTCTCGTCCTGGTGAAGTGGTGGCTGCTGGCGATCCCGCAGTACATCGTCGTCGGGATTCTCGTCGGCGGCTGGGGCAGTGACAACAGCTGGCGTTACAGCGGTCTCATTCCCTATCTTTCGCTGGTCGCCGTGATCATCCTGGCGTTCAAGGCCCGTTATCCGGGTCACCTCTTCGATTTCCTGCTCGGTCTCGTCCGCTGGGCCGCCCGGGTCACCGCCTATGCCATGTTGATGACCGATCGGTACCCGCCGTTCCGGATCGACATGGGCGGCCTGGAGCCGGTGCCGGCGAAGACCCTCTGACGGTCAGGCGCCTGTCTGCCGGCACGCCGGCTTCGAGGCCGAAACCACACGCCGCTGGTCCGGCCCCACGAACGCCGCAGAAGCCGTGCGAGCGAGGAAGGCCGGCGGTGGCCAACCCCGCCTGTCAGTGATCGGAGCCCTTGATCCGACGATGAGAGACCTGTTCTCTCACTGTGCGCCAACGCGACCGAGTCTGCTCGACCATGCTGTCCCGCTCATGGCGGACCTCATGGTCGGGAGGGCGCCGGCCGCGGCATCGACGTCGCGCTTGTGCAACGGACCGGACGAAGGGGTTGTTCGAGCCGCTGCCCAAACGGTCGGCAATCGAGCGAACCTTCGGCTCGCTGATGCAGCACCGCCGGCTCGCGGGACTACGAAGCCCCGCCCCAGCGTTCCCGCACGGTGATCCACTGGGCGATGGCTAGACAAATAGTCCCGCGAACTGACCGGAGAATCCGTACCGACCTGGTGAATCGAAACAGACCACCCAGCCCTACCGATCTGAACGCTGATCAGATGCTCTCTAAAGAGGGCGTCTCACGTGGCAGGTTTCGCGAGCTTCTTGTAGCAGGTCAGGGCAGCGGCCAGGCCGAGGAAGGCGAGGAAGTGCGAGCCCTTTCGTTCGTATCGGATGGTCAGGCGGCGGTTGCCGAAGAGCCAAGCGATCGACCGCTCGATCTTCCAGCGGTGCCGCCCAAGGCGTTCGCCGGACTCGATGCCTGGTCGCGCGATGCGCGCGACGAGCCCACGCTCGCGCAGCCAGCTGAGGTGTTCGGCGGAGAAGTACGCCTTGTCCGCACGGAGTTTGACGGGCCGCGCCGCCGTGGTCCCCGGCGGGACCGACGGCGGGGGTGCCGAGGATGAGCGGCTTGAGGGCGAAACTGTCGTGCATGTTCGCACCTGACACGGCGACGGCAAGGGGGATGTCCTGGGCATCGGCCAGCACGTGCAGCTTGCTGCCCTTTTTCTTGCCGCGATCGACCGGGTTCGGCCCCGTCAGCGATCTCCCCTTTTTGGCGCGAACGGAGGCCGCGTCGACGATCGCCGAGGTCCAGTCCACCTCGCCCCGGACCCCGAGTTCGTCCAGCACCGCCCGATGCAGCCGACGCCACAGGCCGACCTCGATCCATACCGTGAAGCGGCGATGCGCGGTGGCGGAGGCCGTGCCGAACGTCGGCGGCAGATGCCGCCAGGCACAGCCGCTGGTCAGCACGTACACCGCTGCGGTGAACACGGCCCGCTCGTCACGCGGAGCGGTCCCGCCACCTTGCGGTCGAGCCGTGAACGACGGCAGTAACGGGGCGACCAGCTCCCAGAGTTCATCAGGAACCAGACGCTTCGACAGATCAGCACTCACGGCCGGCATCATGCCGCTCGAACATCAAGTTACGTGGGACAGCCTTCTATGCCTTGACTGATGCGGCCGATCTGGCGGCCTGCTCGATCTTCGCGCAGTAGGCGGTGCGGGCATCCTCATCGATCTGCATCTCGTGTTCGGGGCGCATCCCGGTTCGGCCGTCGACGCCTTCACGCAGGATGTCGGCGTGCCCGGCATGCCGGTTGGTCTCGCCGAGGACGTGGACCAGGATGGCGAACAGGTTCGTGTTGGCGTAAGCCTCCGGCCACCACGGCACGTGGCCGGGGGCATCGAGGGCAAGCTCGTCGATCGTCGCGTCTGAGTGTTCCCACGTGCGCCGGTAGGACTCGATGATCTGATCGCGCGCCTCGTCCTCAGCCGCCCACAGATCGCTGCCGTCGTGGTCCTGCCACCGGGGCAGCGGTTCCGGGGACGGCCGGTCGAAGACCTCGCCGAAGTACCTGGCCTCGACGCTGGCCACGTGTTTGACCAGGCCGAGGAGGTTGGTCCCGGTCACTGTCAAAGGTCGGCGGGCGTCGTACTCGGACAGGCCGTCGAGTTTCCAGAGCAGCGCCATGCGGTCCCGCCGCAGTCTCCCGTGCAGGCTGTTCTTCGCGAATTCATCGATCATGCGGCCTGAGCCTGCCACGGGCTACTCGAGGCACTCAAGATCCCGTACGTGGTCCGCAACGACCGGCAGACACGAAGCCTGGCCATGCCCCCCGAGCTACTCAAGAAGCTCGCGGAACTTGCCACGTGAGACAACCTCTTTTAAAGATGGGGCTTTTGCGACTCATGCCGAGGCGACGTCGATCAGGCGTTCCCTGTAGCCGCTGTCCGCCCACACCGGCGACGCGCGGGCGACCAGGCCGGTGAGAGGGTGCGCGCCCAGTGCGCTGGTGGAAGGTTGCGAGTTTTCAGGATCCACGCCTGGTGAATTTTTGTTTTCATCTGACCCTTGACACCACCCCGCGCTCACCCGGAGTATCGCCCCGGGACCTGTCAGACAGGCAGACAGCCCGCGTAGTCGGAGAGGCTGGGCCATGCACCCTGGACCGTACGAGCGGCACCTGGGACTGCTTCAAGAGATCACGCGCGCCGCGGCGGTCGGTGACTGCCGCAGGCCCTTCACGGAGTCGACCGGTCAGGAAGCCTCCGACGCGGGCATGCGAACGGTCCGCACCGCGGCAAAGGTCTTCAGCTCGCTGCTGGGGCGGCCTTTCGACCTCGACCAGCCCGGCCAGTCGGGCTGGGTGGTCACCGAGTCCTCCCCCTTCGGCATTGTCATGGACGTCGGTTACCCGCGCTGTGATCCGGCGGCCGTCGTCGAGGCAGCCGTGCGGGCGACGGCCGGCTGGCGAGCCGCCGGACTCCGCCAGCGCGCGGGCGTGGCCGTGGAGATACTGCGCCGGCTCAACACCCGCAGCCACGAGTTGGCGCTCGCTGTGCACCACACCACCGGTCTGCCGCTCGAGGCCGCGTTCCGCGCCGCCGGGCCCCGCGCCCAGGACCGCGCGCTCCAGACCGTCGCCCAGACCTTCGCCGAGTGCTCGCGCGTCCCCGAGGAGACGCGCGCGGAAAGCTCCCGCCGCCGCAGGCAACCACTGACCATCCGGGCTACCTCCACCCTGGTGCCGCACGGGGTGTCGCTGCTTATCGGCTGCCCCGACCAGCCCTTGTGGAACGGCTATCCAGGGATGTTCGCCAGTCTGGTGACCGGTAACCCCGTCATCGTGGGCCCCCACCCGAGGTCTGTGCTCCCCTTGGCGATAACCGTGCGCATCGCCCGTGAGGTGCTGACGGAGGCCGGCCACGATCCGGACATCGTGACCCTGGCCGTGGCGCAGCCCGGCGAACACCTCCACCGCAGGCTCGCGACAGACCCAGCGGTGCGCATCGTCGACTTCACCGGCTCCGCGCGCTTCGCCGACTGGCTCGAGCAACACGCCCGCCAGGCCACGGTATTCGCCCACCGGGCAGGGCCGAACACCGTACTCGTGGACTCCACGGAGGACTACCGGGGACTGGTGCGCGGCCTCGCGGGTGCTCTCTGCCTCAGCAGTGGCACGGTCCGTACCACGCCGCAGAACATCATGGTGGCGGCCACGGGCATCGCGACCGATGAGGGGCCCAAGAGCCTGCGCGACCTCGGCGCCGACCTGTGCGATGCCCTGGACCGGCTGCTCGGGCCTCCGGCACGCGCGGCGCGCCTGCTGAGTGCGATCGCCGGCGACGAAGTGAGAGCCGGGCTGGCGCAGGCCGCGCGATACGGAAGGGTCCTGCACCCGTCCCAGCGACTGCGCCATCCCAACCATCCCGCCGCCGATCTGCGCACCCCACTGCTGGTGCGGCTGGCGGCACGGGACGAGCACATCTTCTCCCGAGGATGGCCGGGTCCGGTCGCGTTCCTCGTGGACACCGAATCCACCTCGCACAGTCTGACGTTGTTCCGACGCGGCGCTCGCGCCCACGGAGCCCTGTTCGCCGCGGTCCACTCCACCAATCCACTGGTGCTGGCAGCCACCGAGGCCGCAGCCCTGGACGTCGGCGTGCACCTGGTGCAGAACCTCAGTGACGAGCTCCCGGCCGACCCCTCCTCAGCCATCACGGACCTCCCCGCCGCGGGCGCCCACTTCATCACCGGGCGCTTCCGGGTAGCGCGCTCCTGGCAACACGTCGCCGCCACCGGCTGCGAGCCCGCATCGGTCGGCGCGGCAGACTGGTACGCTGCGGCGCATGCCGAGTTCGCGGCTGATCTGGTCGATGTCTGACCGGTTCCGTTTCTGTCACCGCCCGCCGTCTGGCCGCAGCCGCGCTCGCGAGGTGGATCTCGCTCGCACCCACCGGATCGGCGGGTGAGCGCCCTGTGAGTTCCTGAACGCGCCGCAGACGGTAGGTCACGGTGTTGCGGTGGCAGTACATCCGCGCGGCCGTCTGGGTGGCGGATCCGCCCGACGCGAACCACTGGCTCAGCGTCTCCAGCAGCACATCCCTTTCGTGCGGCGGGAGTTCGAGTACGGGGCTGAGCACCTCGCGCACCGCGTGCCGGGCCGAGTCAGGGGCGCTCACCACCATCAGGCGGACCGGTGAGTCGCCGTAGGAGACCACCTCGCCGGTTCCCGGCTCGACGCAGGCGCAGGCGAGCCGCGCCTGGCGGAAGGCACTGGGCACCTGTTCCAAGCCGTGGAAGAGGGCACTCACCCCCACCCGCCCGACGCCCCGCCGGCGCATGAGTTCCATGGCCTGGGCAAGGCCCCGGGGTGACCGCAGCGAGAGCAGTCCCACCTGCGCGTCTTCTTCCATGCGCCAGACCGACCAGATGCCGAGGGCTCGCAGTGCGCTCTCCACGTCGTACAGCGCGTCCTCGTCCGCCGGACGGCCGCCGGTGCCGCTCTCGGCGCTCACCACGGCGAAGACTCCGCGCTGCGGCAGCCGCAGCGCGTCGGAGCACTCCCACAGGTGCGTGCCCTCGTCCAGCCTGCCATCGAGCAGTGCGGCCAGCAGCAGGCTCCTGACCTGCCGGTCACGGTGGGCCCTCTCGGACATGGTCTCGCGGTAGGCCTCCGCCACCGCGTCGGTGAAGGCGTCACTGACCGACCAGACCGCCGTGGCGACGTGCGGCATCTCCCGAGTGACGGTGTCTCCCGCCTCGGTCAGGACGCACTCCCACAGGAAACGCCCGGCGAGCCGGTAGGCGTGCGTCACCGCCGATAGTGGCACCCCGTGCTCGGCCTTGAATCGGCCGGTGTCGTGCGGTACTCGCAGGTCTAGAGCGTCCCGGCCCAACTGGGTGACCATGGAGTGCAGATTGTCCGCGCAGGAGCTGCGCAGTTGGTCGTGCTTGACGTGGCCGTGGTCGCGATAGGCGTCCTCCTCCTCCGTGATCCGGTAGGTGAGCAGGTCGGCGAACCGCTCGATCCCTGGCAGCAGCACATCGACCAGCCTGCACAGGCCGTCGTCCTTTCCTGCGCCGTCGTCCTGGTGCACGCGGTCGTCCTTGGGTACGCCGTTGTCCTGAGCGATGACTGTCATGGGGGCTCCCGCAGCGAGGTGAGCGGGACCGCCCTGCGGGCTGTCCCACCACGACGGGCCAGTGGCCCGGCACCGGCCGGGCCACTGGCAGAGTAGCCACGCGAGGCGGCGATGGCGAGAGGCGGCCGATGTCAGACGCTTGCGGCCGCCGCGCCGCGGATGAGGTCCGCCGCTCGTTCCGCGATCATGATCGTCGGCGCGTTGGTGTTGCCCCGCACGACGGTCGGCATCACCGAGGCATCGACCACCCGCAGTCCGGAGACACCGTGTACGCGCAGTTCGTCGTCGACCACCGGCCCGATCGCGCAGGTGCTCGTGGGGTGGTAGAGCGTCTGCAACTCGCGCTGTGCGTAGGCCAGCAGGTCGGCGTCGCCGTCGGAGGCCGGCGTCAGGAAGTCCGCCCGGTGGTGCGCCCGCAGGGCGGGCCGTCCGACGATGTCCAGCACCAGCCGCAGCGCGCGGACGGCCGTCGCCCGGTCCTCCTCGGTGGACAAGTAGTTGTGCACGATACGCGGCTTCGCGCTGGGCAGTGCCGATCGCAGGGTGACCTTTCCCCGGCTGGTGGGAGCGAGCAGCACCGCGCCGATGTGGAAGGCATGGTCGACGGCCGCTCCCAGCCCTTCCTGGTGGAACATCGCCGGCACGGCGTGGATCTGCGCGTCTGGCGCATCCAGGCCGTCGGTGGTCCGGAAGAACCCGCCGCCCTCACCGACGTTCGAGGTGAGGGGTCCGCGGCCTTCGGCTTCCAGCAGCCGCACGTTCTCGGGAGTCTCCGCGCACAGCAGGGACTCGGTGTCGGTCAGGTGGACGACATACAGGTGCGGGTGGTCCTGGAGGTTCTCTCCCACCGGCAGGTCCACCCTGGGAGTGATGCCGTGGGCCCTGAGTTCGTCGGCGACGCCGATTCCCGACAGCATGAGCAACTGGGGGGAGTTGTAGGAGCCCGCCGAGAGCACGACCTCGCGGTCGCACCGGAGTTCCTTCGTCGAGCCACCGTGGTCCACCTCGACGCCGACGGCCCTGTCCCCGTCGAAGAGGACCCTGGTGCACTGGGCTCCGGTGAGGACGGACAGGTTCGGCCGCTCCATCGCCGGACGCAGGTAGGCGGCGGCCGTACTGCAGCGCAGGCCGTCGCGCTGGGTGAGCTCGTAGTAGCCGACGCCGTCCTGCTCGGGACCGTTGAAGTCGGGGTTGAACTTGTGCCCCGCCTCCTGAGCTGCCGCCACGAAGGCGTCGATGAGGGGATTGCGGGAGCGTCCGGGGCTGACAGGGAGCGGTCCGTGGGCGCCGTGCCACTCGGAGGCGCCGCCGTGATGGTCCTCGGAGCGCAGGAAGTACGGCAGGACGTCGTCCCAGCCCCAGCCCTTGGCTCCGCCGGCAGCCCAGGAGTCGTAGTCCCGGCGGTTGCCGCGGATGTAGATCATCGCGTTCATCGAGGAGGAGCCGCCGAGCATGCGGCCGCGTGGCAGGTACCGTCGGCGGTCCCCGAGACCGGGCTCGGGTTCGGTGAGGTAGTCCCAGTCGTACTTGCTGCGGAACAGCTTCGAGAACGCGGCCGGAACGTGGATCTCCTGCGCGTCGTCGGGCGGGCCGGCCTCCACGAGCAGGACGCGCACGTCCGGGTTCTCGCTGAGCCGAGCAGCGAGCACACAGCCCGCGGATCCCGCACCCACGATGATGTGGTCGTACATGGTGTGTCCTCTCTCGGAGGGCTGTCGGGTGGTCAGTGCTGGATGGCCTTGGTCTCCAGAAACTCCTCGAGGCCAAGGCGTCCGGCCTCCCGGCCCACGCCTGACTGCTTGTAACCACCGAACGGGGCAAGGGGGTTGAAGGCGCCGCCGTTCACATCGACCATTCCGGCCCGGATCCGGCGGGCGACGGCCTGCGCCCGCTCGAGGTCACCCGACCACACGGCGCCGGCGAGGCCGTAGGGCGTGTCGTTGGCGATGGCGATGGCCTCCTCCTCGGTGTCGTAGGGAAGGATCGACAGCACGGGTCCGAAGATCTCCTCGCGGGCGATGGTCATGTCGTTGGTGACGTCGGTGAAGACGGTGGGCGCGACGAAGTAGCCGGGCCCGTCGTGCGGCACGTCGGGCCCGCCGGTGAGCAGGGTGGCGCCCTCGGCGATCCCGCTCGCGATGTAGTCACGAACACGCTTGAGCTGGACGTCGGAGACCATGGGACCGATCCGCGTCTCCTCGTCCTGCGGGTCTCCGACGCGGTATCCGCGCGCCACTTCGGCGGCGATCCGCCCGGCCTCCTCAAGCTTGTCACGGGGAACGAGCATGCGGGTGAGGGCGATACAGGTCTGGCCCGAATTGAGGTAGCACTTGGCCACTCCGTCGGTGACCGCGGCCTCCAGGTCGGCGTCGTCCAGGATGATGTTGGGGGACTTGCCGCCGAGTTCGAGCGCCACCTTTTTCACGGTCTCCGCCGCGAGCGCCGCCACGCGGCGGCCGGCCCGGGTCGATCCGGTGAAGGAGACCATGGCCACGTCGGGATGGGCCACCAGGGCCTCTCCCACCACGGGTCCGTATCCGCTCACCACGTTGAGCACCCCGGCCGGCAGCCCCACCGACGCGGCGATCTCCGCCAGGAGCATGGCGGACAGAGGGGCGACCTCGGACGGCTTGAGTACGACGGTGCAGCCCGCGGCCAGCGCGAGCGCCACCTTCAGCGAGACCTGGTGAAGGGGAAAGTTCCATGGCGTGATGCAGCCAACGACCCCGACGGGCTCGCGGACGACATGGGAGTTGCCTATCTCCTCCGGCCCGAAGTCGAAGCCGGTCGCCAGGTCGGCGGCGTGTCCGAAGGTGAATACGGGCAGTCCCGACTGCAGGACCCGGCTCTCCTGGACGGGGGTGCCGACCTCGCTCGCCACCAGGCGCGCTATCTCCTCCGCGCGCTCCTCCAACGCCTCACGGATCCTCCGCAGATAGTTCGCACGGACCTGAGGGGAGGCCTGGGACCAGGTGTCGAAGGCCCGGGCGGCGGCGCGCACCGCCCGGTCGACGTCCTCGGGCGTACCGGCCGGAACGGAGCCGATCACGCGTTCGTCAGCGGGGTTGACGACCTCGATCACGTCGGGGTTCGTCGCCTGCGTCCACTGCCCGTCGATGAAGTGCCCGGTGTATGCCGTCATGGCTCGCTCCCTTGTCAACCGGATGGTTCGGGCAGTGTGCGCGAGCGGTCACGGCGGGGTCGATGGAGCGGTGAAGCCGGATCGGCCCGCCCGATTGTGCATCTGCACAGGGTGGACGCCGGACGGGTCGTCCCGGCGTGCGACGGGCACGAGCCCCGATCGTTACGGCTGCCGGATCGGCCGGTATCCGGGCCGGCACGTGCCGTTCACGGGCCGGCCACCTCACCGGTTGGCGTTCCTCGCGCAGGGCTTTCGCATCGTCGCAGCTGCCGAACACGAGTGACCCCGTGCGAAGCGGGCTCCGGCCCGGGCGAGGGCGACGAGGTGGGGTGGGTTCACGGCCCGCGACCGCTGCTGGGCGGATTCGACGAGCTTGAGGACCATCGCCAGAGCGCCTTCAGGGCGGCACGCTCGCCGAGGACATGCACTTGCGCTCGCCCGTGGCCTCGTCGATCCGTTCGTCTTTCACCCGCGCCTCGCCGACTCGTGCGTCGACGCAAAGCCGGAAAGGGGCTGTGGGCTGGTCGGGCGTGTGTTGTCCGGGGCGGTCACTCGCGCCGGCTGACGCGGGCGGCGGTGAGGCGGGTCTCGAAGCCGTCGAGGATGGACTGAAGGCCGAACGCGAAGGTGTTGTCGGGCGCTGCGGCATACTCCGTGGCGGCCGTGGTGCCGAGACGTTCACGCAGACGCGGGAACTGCATGGCCGTCTCGGTGGCGCGCCTCATGGCGTCGGCCATCAGTTGCTCGGCCTCTACGCCGTTCTTGCCCAGTCGGCGGTTGAGCGAGACCTGCGCGGCAGGGCCCAGTGCGCTGCCGAGCACGAAGGTGAACACGGTGGCCGCCGCCCGGTCCGCGTCGGCGGCGACGAAGCCCGCCTTTTCGTAGATGGCGAGGCTGAGGTCGTTGTGCCGGGCCTGGCCGGTTCCGTGGAGGAGGTGGCTGCCGAACGCCTGGACGAGCCAGGGGTGCCGGGTGAGCATCGCGTGGATGCTGGAGGCATGGGCGGTGGCGGCCGTACGCCAGTCGGTGGCGTCGAGATCGGGCGGCTCGACCTCGTGCCAGATGGCGTCGCTGGCGAGTCGGACCAGGTCGTCCTTGGTCTTGATGTGCCAGTAGACGGCCGTGGCGGCCGAGCCGAGCCGTTTCGCCAGACTGCGCATGTTGAGGCCGTCCAGTCCCTCGTCGTCGAGCAGCTCGATGGCGGCGCGGACGATCCGGTCTGCGGTCAGTGTGTCTCGCGGCATGGCGACCATTCTACTTGCACTTAGTTCATGAAACAGATTGCACTTGGTTCGAGTGACGGTCTACGCTCCTTCTCGTACTTAGTTCAAGTACCCGAAGGGGGAGCCATGTTGCAGGACAAGCTGTCGGAGTTCGTCAAGGCACAAGCCACGGAGCTCGACGTTCCCGGTGTCGCCGTCGGGGTGCTCCTGGACGGTCAGGAGATCTACGCCTCGCACGGTGTGACCAGCCTCAGCAACCCGCTGCCGGTCGACGAGAAGACGCTGTTCCCTCTGGCCTCGGTATCCAAGACCTTCACCGCGACCGCGCTGATGCGCCTGGTCGCCGAGGGAAAGGTGGACCTGGACGCGCCGGTGCGGCGCTACGTGCCCGAGCTGAAGCTCGCCGACGAGCAGACCGCGGCACAGATCACCGTCCTGAACCTGCTCAACCACACCGCGGGCCTGGACTGGAACCTCATCGACGACGGCGAGGGCGACCGCTCCCTGGCCGGGCTCGTGGCGAAGCTGCCCCAGTTGCCGCTGATCGCACCGCCCGGGGTCCGCGCCTCCTACAGCCAGGCCGGATACAACCTGGCCGGACGCATCATCGAGAAGGTCGCGGGCCTGCCCTTCGAGCAGGCCATGGCCTCGCTCGTCCTTGAGCCGGTGGGGCTTTCGGACACCGTGTACGGCCTGTCCGAGGTGATGGTCCGCAAGTTCGCCGTGGGCTACAACCGCGGCGACGACGGCGAGATGCGGCCCGCCCGGCCCTGGGCAGCGTTCAAGGAGGGCGCGCGCGGCGACCACCCCGGCGGCGGCCTCGCCTCCTCGGTGAGCGATCTGCTGCGCTGGGCACGGTTCCAACTCGGAGACGGCGAGGGCGTGCTGCCCGCCGCAGCGCTGCATCGCATGCGGGAGCGGACGGTCGAGCTGCGTGCCAGCTCGCTCGGCGACGGCTTCGGCATCTGCTGGTTCCTGCACGACCTGGACGGCCTGCACGGGATCGGCCACGGCGGCTCGGGCAACGGCCAGTTCGCCGAACTGCTCATCGTGCCCGAGCGCAACTTCGCGGTGGCCTCCCTGGCCAACGCCGGGCCGGACGGCTACCCCTTCAACCAGTCCGTCGTGCGGTGGGCGCTCGAGCACTACCTCGGCGTCGTCGAGAAGACGGCGGAGCCGGTCCCGTACGACGAGGGACGAGCCGGGCAGGTCGTCGGCCGCTACGAGATCGACGCCATGAACCTCGACATCGCCACCGACGGCACCCGTCTCACCCTGGCGGTCGGCATCAAGCCGGAGATCCGCGAGGCATCGGACGAGGAAATGCCCCCGGACTACCCGGCCGCGGACATCGGCTTCCTTCCCGGCGACGCCGACGAGTACATCGTCACCGAAGGCGGCCTCAAGGGCCAGCGCGGCTACTTCTCCCGCGACGCGGGCGGCGCCATCACAGGCGTCGACCTCGCCGGCCGGCTCTTCAACCGGGTCACGGAAGCATCCTGATCCCACGCAGACAGGGGTCCCATTTCGCGAGCACCGCGGGGTGTATCGCCAGACCCTGATCTGCCATGGCCCACATTCCCGCCGTCGATCCGCTCGCCAACAGGGCATCTTCGTCGGTGCCCCTAACTGCCTCTAACAAAAGCGGTTTGATCATGTGACTGTCGGCTTGATCGGTCGTTGATGTGGTCATGGGGAAGCGTCAGTCGCGGCCGTGGATCGTGTCGGACGAACTGTGGTCGCTCATCGAGCCGTTGCTGCCCGAGCCGCCGCCGAAGCAGGTGGAAGGCCGACCGCGGGTGCCCGACCGGCAGGCCCTGTGCGGCATCCTGTTCGTCCTGCACACCGGCATCCAGTGGGAGTACCTCCCCCAGGAGCTCGGCTTCGGCTCGGGCATGACCTGCTGGCGCCGGCTTGCGGCCTGGAACGAGGCCGGCGTCTGGGACCAGCTGCACCATCTCCTGCTGAACAAGCTGCGCTCGAAGAACCAGCTGGACTGGTCCCGGGCGGTGATCGACTCCTCCCACGTCCGGGCCGCACGCAGGGGCCCAAAAGCGGACCCAGCCCGGTCGACCGCGCACGCCCGGGCAGCAAACACCACATCATCACCGACGGCCAGGGCATCCCGCTCGCGGTGTCGCTGACCGGCGGCAACCGTAACGATGTCACCCAACTCCTGCCGCTGTTGGACAAGATCCCGGCCGTGGCCGGAGTCGTCGGCCGGCCGCGTCGGCGGCCCGACATGCTCTTCGCCGACCGCGGCTACGACCACGACAAGTACCGCCGGCTCCTGCGGCAACGCGGCATCCGGCCCGCGATCGCCGAACGTGGCCAGCCGCACGGCACCGGCCTGGGCACCTTCCGGTGGGTGGTCGAGCGCACCATCGCCTGGCTGCATGGCTTCCGCCGCCTGCGGATCCGCTGGGAACGACGCGACGACATCCACGAGGCCTTCCTCGGACTCGCTGTCTGCCTGATCACCCACCGGCACGTCCAAAGGCTTTGTTAGGGCCAGTTAGGGCTAGGGCCGACAGCCTTGACGCCGTCGCCCCTCCCCTACGGCGTCAGAATCACAGCTCAGCGAATCAGTGGGGCACGGTCGGGCTGGCCCAGCGCGCCAACGGCGCTTCGCCGCCTGTGTGATCGAGGCGTTCAGCGCCGCACCGGAGAGGGGAACGCCCACGCCGCTGCCGCCGGCCCGGCGTCTGCAGCCCGCGCACTCGCCCAGCGCGCCGCAAATCCGTCACTGGGAAGCTCGTTGCTCCTTGCAGCGGACGTGGATGGTCGGACCTGGATGGCTTTGACGGTGCCCGGTGCCTCCTGGACGGATCGAGTGCACATCCGCCGGCAGACTGGTGGCGCAGTCGGCGCCCTGTGAGCTGTCTCACCCACCGCTGGCCGCTCACGGCACGAACTGCATGGCCAGCACTGCTCTTACGGACTCGACGACTGCGCGTTGGCCGGATACGTCAATGATCTGTCATTGCAGCCAGTGCGGCAGTCGATACAGGCTGTGATCGTGTTTGAGCGACGTGTAGTTGTGGTGGTGTACGAGGGCGCAATGGCCCTGGACATCACCGGACCGATTGAAGTGTTCGATACCGCCAACCGGTTCCTTGCTCCGGCGGGCGCCCCCTACCGGATCGAGTTCGTCTCCCCCGAAGCACCACTGGTGCGCATGAGTTCCGGAATGAGGGTGGAAGCCGCGCCGCTGGAGGCGGCGGAAGGTCCGATCGACACGCTCCTCGTGCCGGGCGGATGGAGCCTCAACGGGGCGCTTCAGGACCGGGAGCTGGTCTCCTGGATCCGCCAGGCAGCGGCCCGGTCCCGCAGAGTCGCCTCCGTATGCGGCGGATCCTTCCTGCTCGCTGAGGCGGGCCTCCTCGACGGCAGACGCGCCACCACGCACTGGGCCTACAGCGAGGCCTTGGCGTGCCGCTATCCGGACGTGACGGTGGACGCCGAACCGATCTTCGTCTGGGACGGCCCCTTTGTGACCTCCGCCGGCGTGTCGACGGGGATCGACATGGCGCTGGCTCTGGTGGAGGCCGACCACGGTTCGGCGCGCGCGCTGCAGACGGCGCGGTTTCTCGTGCTGTTCCTCAAACGGCACGGTGGTCAGTCGCAGTTCAGCGCCGTCCTCGACGCCCAGTTGGCCGACCATCCGCCGATCCGTGCCGCGCAGGAGTGGATTCTGGACAACCTGCACAACCCGTTACCCGTCGCCGAGATCGCCCGGCGAGCCAACATGAGCCTGCGCAACTTCGCCCGGGTCTTCAGGCGCGAGGCGGGCACGACCCCCGGCCAGTACATCGAGCGGACCCGTATCGCCCGCGCCCGCGAGCTGCTGGAAACCACCGACCTCACCATCAGCCAGATAGCGCGCCGCTGCGGATTCGCCGCCCCCGAGACCTTCTTCCGCTCCTTCGGGAGAACGCTCGGCCTCACCCCGACGGAATACCGGCACCGCTTTCAGCTCATCTCGCCATCCGGCTTCATCGACGCGCACCACGAGACGGACAGGAGCCCCGTTTGACTTCCTCCCCTGCCTAAAGGCGGGGGAGTCCAGCGGTCGCCCGCTGGGTTTCCTGCTTCACCGACGACCGCCCCGTCCGGGAGGACTCCCGTTGAGGTCTTACACCGTCTCCACAGGCAGACGCCGCCAGCCCGGCGGCCAGAATGTTGCGCGCCGCGTTCACGTCGCGGTCATGCACGGTGCCGCACTCGCACGTCCACTCGCGGACGTTCAATGGCAGTTTCGCCGCGACCGTGCCGCAGTTCCCACACAGCTTGCTGGAGGGGAAGAAGCGGTCGATCACCACGAGTTCGCGCCGGTACCAGGCGCACTTGTACTCCAGCATCATGCGCAGGTCCGTCCATGCCGCATCCGAGATGGCGCGCGCCAGGCGCCCGTTCTTCAGCAGGTTGCGGACGGTGAGGTCCTCGATCACGACCGTTTGGTTCTCACGGACGAGTCGAGTCGACAGCTTGTGCAGGAAGTCGCGGCGCCGGTCGGCGATCCGCGCGTGGACCCTGGCGACGCGACGACGGGCTTTCTCCCGGTTCGCGGAGCCCTTGGCCTTGCGGGACAGCTCCCGCTGGGCCCTGGCGAGGCGGGCGCGGTCTTGGCGCTCGTGTCTGGGGTTGGTGACCTTTTCCCCGGTGGACAAGGTCACCAGCGAGGTGATCCCGGCGTCCAGGCCGACCGCCGCATTCGTGGCGGGGGCCGCTGGGACGGTGTCCTCGCACAGCAGGGACACAAACCAACGGCCCGCCGCGTCGCGGGAAACGGTCACCGTGGTCGGCTCCGCGCCCTCGGGCAACGGCCGCGACCAGCGGACGTCCAGGGGCTGCGCCATCTTGGCCAGGGTCAGCTGTCCCTCGCGCCAGGTGAAGGCGCTACGGGTGTACTCGGCCGACGCCCGGGACTTCTTCCGGCTCTTGTACCGGGGGTACTTGGCGCGCTTGGCGAAGAAGTTGGCGAACGCCGTCTGCAGATGACGCAGCGCCTGCTGGAGCGGGACAGAGGACACCTCGGTCAGGAAGGCGAGTTCCTCGGTCTTCTTCCACTGCGTGAGCGCGGCGGAGGACTGCATGTAGGAGATGCGGCGCTGCTCGCCGTACCAGGCCCGGGTGCGCTCCTCCAGCGCCCTGTTGTACACCAGGCGGACGCAGCCGAACGTGCGCGACAGCTCCGCCGCCTGCTCGTCCGTGGGGTAAAAGCGGTACCTGAACGCCCGCTTGACCTGCCGCGCCATACCTCACGTTCTATCAGCTCCCCTGTGAGGACCGGGCGTCGGCCGGTGACCACAGACACCGAACCGCCGCGGAGGCGATTCGCTTTTCCCTGCCCTGCTCCGCAGGAGCTTCGATTCCTCCCCGGCCACAAGGCCGGGGTATCCACGAAGGAGCCACGATGACCCCAAGGAACACGGACTTACCCGAGGCAGGAACGGTACGCCTGGTCGACCACCTGGCCGGCGAACTCGCCAGGGCCGGCGTCACCCACGTGTTCGGGGTCGGCGGCGCGAACATCGAGGACCTGTACGACGCCGTTCACCGCGCCGGCTCGATCCGCTCCGTCGTCGCCAAACACGAGTTCTCCGCCGTCACGATGGCCGACGGATATGCCCGTACGACCAGGCGCCTCGGCGTCGTCGCCGCCACCTCGGGCGGTGGTGCCATGAACCTCCTGCCGGGCCTGGCCGAGGCGTACGCCTCCCGGGTGCCCGTCCTGGCCCTGGTGGGACAGCCTCCGACCGGGCAGGAAGGCCACGGGGCGTTCCAGGACACCAGCGGCAGGGCGGGCTCCTTCGACGCCAGGGAGGTCTTCGCACCTGTCTCCCGGTTCTGTGCGCGGGTCGACGACGCGGACTCGCTCACGGAATTGCTGCCTCGTGCCGTGGCGGCGGCACAGGCCGATCCGCCTGGGCCGGCGGTGCTGTTGCTGCCCAAGGACGTGCAGCAGGCGCAAGTGCAGTTGCCCAGCCGTGTGGCCCGGATGCCGGGCGTGCTGCCGACAGCGGCGGCACCGGTGGCGCGGCTCGACACCGTGGCCGTCACCGCCGTGGCGGACACCCTTCGCGAGGCCGACCGCGTCCTCGTCATCGCCGGTGAAGACGTCGCCGCCACGGACGCACGCGCGGAACTGGCCGAACTGGCCCTACGCCTCGGGGCGTGGGTGGCGGTCACCCCCGACGCCAAGGACGTCTTCGACAACAGTGATCCCCGATTCGCAGGCGTGGCCGGGGTGATGGGCCATGCCAACGTCGAAGACTGTCTGCGCCGGGCCGATGTGTGCCTGCTGGTCGGCACCCGGCTGCCGCTCCTGGCACGCGGAGGCCTCGACCGGGCCCTGGCCGCCACCGAAGTCGTCTGCCTCGGTCCCGAACCGCCGTTCGTGCCGGGCACCACGCTGCTCGGACATCTGCCGGACACGCTGCGCGCGGTGACCGACCTGCTCCCGCCGCGACGACGCGCCTGCCCACAGCACTCTGGCCCCCTTCCCACAGTCATGCCGAGCCCGGGCCCTCAGGCCCGAGGCCGCACCATCCCCTACACCCAGGCCCTCGCCGCGGTGGCGGCGGCGCTCCCCGAGGACGCGCACGTCTTCGTGGACGCCGGCAACGCAGGGGCCAGCGCGGTCCATCTCCTCCCGGCACCGCGCCACGGCCGCTTCGTGGTGGCGGTCGGCATGGGAGGCATGGGCTACACCTTCGGAGCCGCGATCGGCGCCGCGCTCGCCACCGGCCGACGCACCTACGTACTCGCCGGGGACGGGGCCTTCTTCATGCACGGAATGGAAGTGCACACGGCTGTGCAGCACGCCGCACCCGTGACCTTCGTCATCTTCAACAACAACGCCCACGCCATGTGCGCGGTGCGGGAGAAGTTCCTCCAGGGCGGCATCCGCAGCGACGACCTCTTCTCCCGGACCGATCTCGGCGCCGGGATGGCCGCTGCCTTCCCGTCGCTGGAGGTCACAGGGGCCGAAGACGCG
Source organism: Streptomyces sp. C1-1 (assembly GCF_050214755.1). NCBI lineage: Bacteria > Bacillati > Actinomycetota > Actinomycetes > Kitasatosporales > Streptomycetaceae > Streptomyces > Streptomyces sp. C1-1. The sequence goes on from NZ_CP189826.1 coordinate 147,772, forward strand.
GCACACCTGCGCAGGGCTCTGCTGCGCAGCAACGCGGGCTGCGGCCCGGCGTTCGTCGCGCTGGACTGCGAGCCAGGTGAGCTCCCCCCGTTCCTCCCCTTCCAGTCCTTCACCGAAGCCACCCGAGCCACCGAAACCACCGAGAGCAAGGAGAGCTCCCATGAGCGAGGCGTCGTCCACGTTGGCTGACATCCCCGGTCTGATGCGGATCGAGAACACCGGCAAGGAGGAGCTGACCGCCCACTGCATGGAGCTCACCCATGCCGTCTACCCCCACCATCAGGTCTACGGGCAGTACTGCACCATCCACGAGTACGTCGACTGCCCCCCGGAGCAGGCCTTCGACTACCTGCGCCAGGGCCACCACCTGGAGGAGTGGACCTGCACCCTGCGGGACTTCGCGCCCACCGGCACACCGGGGCTGTGGGCCGGATACGACCGGCTCGAGGACGACACCAGGATCTACTGCAAGGTGGCCGCCAACCCCGAGGCCATGACCGTGGACTACCACTGCTCCTGGGACCAGGGCGACAGGCTGTGGATGATCTACCTGATGCGCGTCGTACCGGCTCGCCTGGTCCTCGACAAGCCGGGGTCGGTGATCACCTGGACCAACTGCCGCCACCCCTACTACGACGACAATCCGCACCCCGACATCACTCCCCGCCCGGACCGGCCCTGGGTGGGCGACTTCTGGGACCTCTTCTACGCGGGGCACACCGTGGAGATGAACAACCTCAAGGCGATCCTGGAACACCGCCACCGCAATGGCCTGCCGGTCTGCGTGGCTCCGGTGAAGGCGGTGGCTCGGTGACCACGGTCAGTCTCACCGACGTATCAAGCTACCTGCCCGGCGAGCCGGTCCCCGCGGCCTTCTACACCGCGTACCCGGGAGCCGAGGACAAGTTGCGCAGCCACCCCATGTTCAAGGTCCCGCCGCTGCGGCACCACGTGGCAGCGGACGAGACCAACGCAGACATGGTCGAGCGCGCCGTACAGCCTCTGATCGAACGGCATGGAAGGGCCGAGATCCGAGGTGTGGACGTCCTGTTGGTGCACAGCCAGCTGCCGGACCTGCCGTTCGTGGGCGCCGGCACCGAGGTGGCACGCAGGCTGGGACTGAACCCGGAGTGGCTCGTCGACGTGGCCAACGCGGGCTGCGCGTCCTTCGTGTACATGTTGAAGCTGGCACGGCAGATCCTCACCACCACCGACGCCAAGACAGCTTTGATCTGCAATGCGCAGAGCGCCGCGGGCCAGTGGTTCACGCAGTCGGAGGTGCGCAGGCTCGCCCAGGCCGCGATTCCGGGCGACGGATGCGGCGTGGGGTATGTGACGACGTCGGCCGGCAGCCCGGTACTCGACGTGGAGACCCGGCATATCGGCGAGTACGCCGGGGACATGACCGTGGCGGTCGACGACGGCCGAAAGTACTGGGAGCCGGGAGAGTCCCAACTGCGCATCGGCTTCACCGACTCCAGCGTCGCCAAGGTCCTGGCACGCGGCAACCGCCTCGTCCCGGAAGTGGTCACAGACCTGTGCCGGCGGCTCGGCGTGGCGACCGCCGACATCGACGTCCTCATCACCAACCAGCCCAACCGCACCTTCCTGCGGAACTGGCGCGAGGCGCTGCAACTGCCCGCCGAACGCCACCTGAACACCTTCGACGAGTACGGGAACCTGTTCGGAGCGGCGATCCCGATCACTGTGGACCACGCGATCCGCTCACAGCAGCTCGAGGACGGCGACCTGGTGGTGCTCGGCGGATTCGCCCACGCGGGCGACTTCGCCGGTGCCGTCGCGGTCCGCTGGCACGGCGGGCGGGGATGACGGATGGACATCCCCGTGCTGCACCGACTGGCGCTGAACGAGAGCCCGTACCCCCCACTGCCCTCGGTCCGCAGGGCGATGCAACGTGCTGTCGCAAAGGCCCACCGGTATCCGCAGTTCTACCCCGACGACCTCACTGAGCGGATCGCCGCATGGTGCCAGGTGAGCCCCGACGGTGTCGTGATCGGCAACGGTTCGGTGGGCGTGGCCCTTCAGTTGCTGCAGGCGGTGGTCGAACCCGGCGAAAGACTGGTCTACGCCTGGCGCAGCTTTGACGCCTATCCCCTGCTGGCCGCCATGGTCGACGCTCGGCCCGTCCCTGTGCCCCTGACCTCGGACGGATGCCAGGATCTGGGCGCCCTGCTCGCGGCGCTCGACGATCGCACCCGCGTCGTGGTGCTGTGCAATCCGCACAACCCCACTGGGAGCCTGGTCACCGCCGACGCGCTGTCGGCGTTCCTGCGCCAGGTCCCCCGACACGTCACCGTGCTCCTCGACGAGGCTTACGTCGAGTTCGCCCGTAGCACCGACCTGCCGGATACACCTGCCCTCTTGCTCCACCACCCCAACCTGCTCGTCCTACGCACCTTCTCCAAGGCGTACGGCCTGGCCGCCCTGCGGGTCGGCTACGGACTCGGCGCCCCCGGCCTGGTGGCACGAATACGCCGGCAACAGCTGCCCTTCGGGATCAACGCGGTGGCAACTGCGGCAGTGAAGGCCTCACTTCGCGCCGCCGGCGAGCTGCGCAGACGCGTGGACACCGTCATCGCCGAACGCGAACGGCTCCACCACCAACTCGTCCAGCGAGGCTGGCACATACGCCCCGGCCACGCCAACTCCCTCTGGCTCGCTGCCCCCGATCCGGTCGACGAGGGTGCCGCCGCACTTACCGCTGCCCGTGTCCAGGCTCGCCACTACCCCGGCGAGGGCCTACGGCTCACCGTCGGCAGCCGACAGGCCAACGACGCCGTGCTCGCCGCGTTGGCGGGGGTAAGCCGGTACGAAGTGTCCGGCAGGAGCCCATCCACGGCACCGCCGGACGGGGCGGTCGGCACGTACCGCGGACGGCCGGTGGGTAGATAGGGGCCCGCAGATCGCACTCGCGGCCTTGGGCATGGCGGTGTCGCCGGTGGCGGGGTGCGCGGGGATTGCCGTCGTGGGGCCCGGCACGGCGGGCCACCGCGACGGTCACCGTGCTGATCGACCCGGTGGGCGACACCGTGGACTGGCGGTCGGCCCAAGCTGATCGCCCGCGGTGATCCGACCCGGGAGGCGGTGGTTGGCAGCGATCGCCAAACGGCTACGGCTGCTGTCGGCCGGGGCGGTGGTGTGGGCCGCCGACGAGACACATCTGCGCCTGCTGCCCCACATCCGCTACAGCTGGAGCCTGCCCGGCCTTCGGCCCCACGTCCTCACCCCCGGGCAAGAACGGGCAGATGACCGTCCTGGGCGCGCTGGAGGTCGCCATCGGCATCCTTCTCCACCGACTCGGCCGACGCCGTGCCGCCGACTTCCCGCGTTCCGTGCTCACCGAGAAGATCGCCTGCCCGGCAGGTAGCCACGGCCTCGTCCAGTTCGCGCACGGAACCGAGTCGGGGGGGGCCGACACCGACGGGAACTCGTGGGCCTGCGGTGTCATACGGATACCGCGCATGCTCAGCCTCCTCCTCACGCCGGTCGGCTCGCATGGGCGAGCCCCGCCGAGGCGATCACCGATAAAATGAGCGAGTCGGAAACGCCTCACGCGGGGCCCACCACAGCCGCCACCATCTGGGGGCCGCGTCGGCCGATCGATCTGGAAGGTGCCCTCATGGCCAAGCAGATCACCTACCACAGAGTCTACGAGGAGACCTCGCCCGAGGACGGCAAGCGGATCCTTGTCGACCGCGTCTGGCCACGCGGCATGCGCAAGGAGGATGCACACCTGGACGAGTGGCTGCGCGATGTCGCCCCCTCGACCGAACTGCGCCGCTGGTACGGCCACGAGCCGAGCCGCTTCGCCGAGTTCCGTCGCCGCTACCTGTCCGAACTGAAGGATGCCGGACACCGGCAGGCCGCCCAGCATCTGCGCGACCTCGCCGCCCACGACAGGCTCACGCTCCTGACCGCCACCAAAGACGCGGACCACAGCCAGGCCGCCGTACTCGCCGAATGGCTCGCCGAGAAGCCGTGACGACGACGCGAGGGGCCAGGGCAGCCGGACCGCCAATGGCTTTCGCCGGGCTACGGGCACGGCGCACCGCCGTCGACGCCGGCTCCTCCACCGCTGGTCGGCCACGTGTTGGCCGAGGCAACTGCCGGACGCCTTGAGCCGCGTTACGTCGCGGCACGGGCAGGCTCGTGGGCCATCCGCCGAGATCACGATGCCTGGCCTGTGAGCGACTGTGCCGCGATCCGCGACCTTGCCGGCAGGGAGAGCGTGTGGGCCCGTCAGGTGCCCAACACGCCGTAGAGCAGACCCGCGTTGCTGCGAACAACCGGGTCGCGGCATCGCACGGAGGTCGGCAGGAGGTGGTCGCCGACCGGACTCTTCCCTACTCAGTTGTCGCTGACCAGGCGTTGAGGTGACCACCGTGCGGCCGTCCGGAATACGTCGAAGAGGGACGGCAATGCGAACCACATCATCCGGGACGAGCGCATGACCGTGAGCTACGACGTGGTGAACGGCTGGACCGTCGTCGAGGTCGACGGCGATGTGGACATCTATACCTCTCCCATGATCCGTGAAGCAGTGCCGCCGTCGCCCTCCGGCACGGCCATCCATCCGTAGCCCGTGCAACGAGCAGGGGTGGAGTCGCAGGCACAGACCGCCCGCAGACCGGTGCCGCGCAGCTGAGCCTCGCGCAGGGCGAAGAGCACGGCGCGCCGGGCGTGCGGGGAGCCGTCGGTGCCGACCACGATCGGACCAGCCGGAGCGGGCACGGCACTGTCGTTCATCGGGAATCCTCCAACGGCTTGTCGGCAGGCGCGAGCACTGTCAGGCCCGTGAGAGGGGCAGCCGGACCTGCTCTCGGGGGTGTTCTGAACTTGCGGCTCGGGTCCGGAGCCACTGCTCGTCGAGGGCTACTCAGAGTTGTGCAGGAGCGAGTCGATGGGCACCTGTGGGTCGGCGAGTTTGCTGGTGTCAACCTGTTGGCCGGAGCGGACGAGGGCCTGGATCGGTTCGGTGACGTCCCAGATGTTGACGTTCATGCCTGCCAGCACCCGGCCGCGTGCGAGCCAGAACGCGATGAACTCGCGTGCGCCGAGGTCTCCGCGGAAGACGACCTGGTCGTATCCGCCGGGCTCGGCGTATCCGGTGTACTCCATGCCCATGTCGTACTGGTCGGAGAAGAAGTACGGCACCCGGTCGTAGGCTGCCTCCCGGCCGAGCATCGCCCTGGCGGCGGTCTGGGGCTGGTGCAGCGCGTTGGCCCAGTGCTCCACGCGGATGCGCCGGTCCAGCAGAGGGTGGAAGGCGTTGGCGACGTCGCCCGCGGCGTAGATGCCGGGCACGGAGGTGCGCAGCCGCTCGTCGGTGAGAATGCCGTTGTCGACCTGAAGGCCCGCGGCCTGGGCGAGGCCGGTGTTGGGCGTGATGCCGATGCCGACGACGACCGCGTCCGCGTCGATGCGCGTACCGTCCGACAGCAGCACGCCGTCGACGGTACCCGCGCTGCCGGTCAGTTCGGCGACCTGCACGCCGGAACGCAGGTCCACCCCGTGATCGCGGTGCAAGGCCGCGAAGACCTGGGCGACCTCGCGGCCAAGAACATGCAGCAACGGCAGCTCGGACCTCTCCAGCACGGTGACCTCCACACCGGCGGTGCGGGCCGCGGCAGCGGTCTCCAGGCCGATCCAGCCGGCCCCGACGACCGCCACCCGTGAGGCGGAGGAGAAGGCATCCTTGATCCGGTCGCTGTCCTGGACCGTGCGCAGATACAGCACCCCGTCCAAATCGGCACCCGGCACCGGCAGACGGCGCGGCGAGGAGCCGGTGGCCAGCAACAGCTCGGCGTATCCGAGGCGGCTGCCGTCCGCGAGTGTCACCTCGTGCGGGGCCGGGTCGAGCGCGGTGACCGCCGTCCCCAGGCGCAGGTCGACGTCGTGCTCGGCGTACCACTGGGGCGGGTGGACGTAGATCTGCTCCCGTGCGTCCTTGCCCATCAGGTAGCTCTTCGACAGTGGCGGCCGCTCGTAGGGCCGTTCGCTCTCCTCGCCGATCAGGATCAGCGTGCCGTCGAAGCCCTCCTCGCGCAGCGCCTGTGCGGCTTTGGCACCGGCCAGACTGGCTCCGACGATCACATACGCTCCGTTGTCGGTCATGATCAGCCCCTGGTCCGCGCTGGCCGTACGATGCTGAGAGTTTCGGCGAGCTGCCGAGAGAGCTGCTCCCAGCTGGCGTCGAACTTGGACACGCCCTCGTCCTCAAGGGTCTGCACAAGGTCGACGTAGTCCACGCCGACTGACCGCAACTCAAGGAGTACCCGCTCGGCGTCGTCGTAGTGGCCGCGTACCGAGTCGGCTGGCACCTCGCCGTGATCGGCGACCGCGCGCAAGGTGGCCTCGGGCATGGTGTTCACCACGCCGGGCGCGACCAGTTCGGTCACGTAGCGGGTGTCGGGGTAGCTGGGGTCCTTGACGGAGGTCGAAGCCCACAGCGGACGCTGCGGATGGGCTCCCGCCCCCCGAAGGGCTTGCCAGCGGGGTGAGGAGAGAACCCGCTCGTAGTGCTGGTAGGCCAGCCGTGCGTTGGCGATCGCCAAATGGCCGAGCAGCGCGGCCGCCTGCGCAGTGTGGGTCTTGTGCAGGCGTGCGTCTGCCTCGGCGTCGACGCGAGAGACGAAAAACGAAGCCACCGAGCCGATCCCGGACAGCTCCCGACCCGCATCGCGGGCGCCTTCTATCCCGTCGAGGAAGGCATCCATGACCTCGTCGTAGCGGGCCGGGGAGAAGATCAACGTGACATTGATACTGATGCCCTCGGCCAGACACGCGGCGATCGCCGGCAGGCCCTGCCGGGCGGCCGGGATCTTCACGAACAGGTTGGGCCGGTCGACCAGCCATCACAGCGCCCGCGCCTCCGCGATGGTCGCCGCGGTGTCGTGCGCGAGCCGGGGGTCGACCTCGATGGAGACCCGTCCGTCGACGCCGTCCGTCGCATCGTAGACCGGACGCAGCACGTCGCAGGCCCACCGGACGTCGGTGGTGGTCAGCGCCCGAAGCGCCTCACCGACTCCGACTCCGCGGGCGGCCAGGTCACGGATCTGTGCGTCGTACGCGTCGCCGCTCGTGATGGCCTTGGCGAAGATCGTCGGATTGGTGGTCACCCCCACGACCCGGTCGCGCGCGACCAGGTCGGCCAGACTGCCGGACACCAGCCGCTCCCGGCTGAGATCGTCCAGCCAGATCGACACTCCGGCATCACTCAGTTTGTTCAACGGATTCATGACGCTGCCGCTCCTCCCGCACGCCAAGCGGACGGGCTTCCCGCTGCTCATCCGCAGCCCGGACCAGAGCCTGCCTGTCGCTCCATCGTCTCTGGAAGGCCAGTGGCCCGCACCCGCACACCGGGCCAGGCCGACAGGCCAAGCCGCTGGGCTACCCATGCGCCCTGTTCGGTGTCCACACCGGCACGCATACGACTGCCTCCCGTTTCCGGGGCCGGCCGGAAACGTGAACCCTCACCGCCGTCCAGCCGGCATTGCAGGACGGCCCCTACGTCCACCGCTACCTCGGCGCCGACGGCGTCGCCGGCAGCGAGGGCGCGTTCCTCGCCTGCTCCTTCTGGCTCGCCGAAGCCCTCGCCCGATGCGGCCGCGCCGACGAGGCCGTGTCTCTCATGGAGCAGCTCGTGGCGCTCGGCAACGACGTTGGCCTCTACAGCGAGGAAATCGACCCAACGACCGGCGCGTTCCTCGGCAACCTGCCCCAGGACCTGCCTCATCTGGCCCTGATCAGCGCAGCCTGCGCGATCGGGGAGGCCACGCAATGAGTATCTGGGCGGCCCTGGCAGGCGGATTCGCCGGCACTCTGGTCCTGACCACGGGCCTGTGCGCAGCCAACGCCCTCAATTTCACCCGCATCGACTTGCCCTTCCTGCTCGGCACCGCCTTGACCAGCGACCGCCCGCGCCAAGGCCCTCGGCTACGGCGCGCACTTCGTCAACGGGCAGATCTTCGCCCTGCTCTACTACGCCGTCTTCACCGCCATCGGCTACAGCAGTTGGTGGCTCGGATGCGTCTTCGGCCTCGTCCACGGCCTGTTCGCCGCCACCGCCCTGGTCAACATCCTGCTGCCCCTCATCCATCCCCGCGTGGGCACCTCACAGACCAGCGCCCCCGACGTCGCCCTGCGCATGCCGGGTAGCGTGGGAAAACGACCGGGAACTGCACACGAACCTCGTATAGCGGTCGAAGGTGGAGGGTCTTCATGGCACATCCACATGAATCCCGACGTTCCGGCCCTCGCTCTGCACCTCCTTCGGCTACTTCGGAGCCAACCGCTACCGGACCGGATTCATACGGGCCGCGGCTGGCCTCGGTCGTGCTCTTCGTCCACGACCACGACGAATCAGCGGACTTCTACCAGGAGCTACTGAAGATGGAAGTCACGGTCCGCACCGCCACGGCCGCGCTGCTCGTGGGCCAGGGCGGCTTCCAGGTGTATCTGCGCACCGTGGGCCCGAAGGCGATACACCCGGTGGGCCACGTCGGCGCGCAGTACGTCATCTGGACGGCGGACGGACCCGACGACTTCCAGCGGTGCGAGCGCGTGCTCAGAGCCCGCTCCGACCGTGTCGGCACCCGGCACGGGGACGGCTTCACCCTCATCGAGGGCCGGGATCCCAGCGGCCTGCCCGTGCTGGTGGCCTATCCAGGACCCGACGAAGTGGCGCGGCTCGAGATCATCGCTCGCTACTACGTATGACGCCCACCAGGAGAACTCTCGGTGGCACACAAGCAACGGCCACATCGGTGTCGCGATGGGCGGGACCGGCACCGACGTCGCCAAAGAGGCCGCCGACATGGTCCGGCCATCCTCATGGTGGGCGAGCTCCTCAAGGCCGTCCTGCGGACCGGACGGCCAAGCCGATGCGTAGGGGCTGGAAGGTTGAGACCCACGACACCGGTCTGGACGCCGAGACGTGGCCTGCAGGGTCCCCGGACCAGGCCGGGTTCGGTTCCCGGGCTGGTGCCAAGGTGGACGGAAGCCGGGCGAAGATGTCCGCGCGTCCACCCCAACACCGTGCGCTTCCATCTGGACGCACTGGTCGCCGAGGGCCATATCGAGCGGCAGCTCGAACAGCCCGCAGGCCCTGGCCGGCCTCGCACCGTCTACGCGCCTCAGCCGGGGATGGACCGCGGAGGCACCCGAAGACCGCCTGCTGGCCCAGATCCTGCTCAGCCACCTGGCGTCGACCGGATCCGACAACGCACACAAGGCCGCCATAGAGGCCGGCCGTGCGTGGGGCCGCTTCCTGATCGACCCCGTGCCGCCCTTCCACCGTCCCACGGCCGAGGAGTCGGCGATCCGGCTAACCGCACTGCTGGACGATCTCGGCTTCTCATCCACGCCGGAAGGAGGCGGCGACGGCGGGGCGCCGGAGCAGATCCGGCTGCGACACTGCCCCTTCCTCGAACTTGCCCAGGAGCACGGGCAGCTTGTCTGCTCCGTGCATCTGGGGCTGATCCAGGGGGCGTTGGCCGAGCTGCGGGCACCGATGGCGGCGGAGCGTCTGGAACCGTTCGCCGAACCGGACTCCTGCCTCGCCCATCTGGCCCCCTCGCCGCCCGCCGACTCTGTCGCACCGTGAAGCGAGGAAAACACCATGCACCGCTGAGATCAGCACGAGTGCCTGTTGCTGGGCGCCCCTTCCGAACGGGCTCGTGCAAGCACTCACCAGTCCCGACATCTCCGATCAACCGGCTGTTGTCCACGTGGAACTTCCCGCGAGCGGCAGCATGCCGAACACGACCACGGCGCCTCACCGATTGTGCCGATCCCCTGTTTGCTCAGTCGAGCTCAGTCACGACGGAACGAGGCAGACGCTGTGCGCCGGTTCAACCACGCACATCGCCACCGGGGAGGCGTGAGCCTTGCACATCCCGGCACGGAGCCGGCATCGCTCATGGCGGTGGCCCCACCGCCGGAATTCGCCGGTCGCCTGGCTTCCTGGCCCGTCGCCTGACGGCGTGTGCATGCGCAGTGATCCGTAGGAGAAAGGCGGTATATCGATGAACGCCACGTCAGCAGCCGTAGCGGGTGCGGCGGCCTTCGTATGGCTCGGGATGATGCTGGCCATCTCCTTCCTGGAGGCGCCGCTGAAGTTCCGCGCCCCCGGTGTGACCGTCCCTATCGGGCCGGGCATCGGGCGACTCGTCTTCCAGGCGCTGAACATCGCCGAGACGGCACCGGCGGCGTGGTGGTCGTCGTGATCGTGGTGGCAAACGCACCGGCGGTGGTCACTCTGCTGACCGTCGTCCTGGCGGCCCTGCTCCTCGCGCGGCTGGCTGTGATCCGCCCGCGGCTCAACCGGCGGTCCGACCGAGTACTGGCCGGCGAGGACCTTCCACGCTCGCGCGGCCCTCTGCAGTACGTGATCGCCGAGGCTGCCAAGGTGCTGCTCCTGTTTGGCCTCGGCATCAGCGTTCTTGCGGTGTGACCGGCCCGCAACGCCGATGCACGCACAACCGGACCCTCTCGGTAAACTGCGGCGCATTGTCCCGATCTGGCCCGGTATAGATACTGCGGTATCTGTAGTAGTTCGCCCGGTAAGTGACCACACGATCCGAGGAGAGCCGCCATGAGTGCGACACCTGACGCCGGAGAAGCGGCGGCAGCCGCAGCGTTGAATGCCCGGCCCCCCAGCGCCGGAAGCATCGTGGTCAGCTGGGCGACCACCACGGACCACAAGAGAATCGGAACGCTGTACATCACGACATCGTTCGCGTTCTTCCTCATCGGCGGCGTGATGGCGCTGCTGATGCGCGCCGAACTCGCCCGGCCGGGTCTGCAGATCATGTCGAACGAGCAGTTCAACCAGGCGTTCACGATGCACGGAACGATCATGCTGCTGATGTTCGCGACGCCGTTGTTCGCCGGTTTCGCCAACTGGATCATGCCGCTGCAGATCGGCGCGCCGGACGTGGCCTTCCCGCGGCTGAACATGCTGGCCTACTGGCTGTACCTGCTCGGCTCGCTGATCGCGGTCGGTGGCTTCCTCACGCCGCAGGGCGCGGCCGACTTCGGCTGGTTCGCCTACGCGCCACTGAACAGCGCGGTGCGCTCACCGGGCATCGGCGCCGACATGTGGATCATGGGCTTGGCCCTGTCCGGCTTCGGCACCATCCTCGGCTCGGTCAACTTCATCACCACCATCATCTGTATGCGCGCCCCGGGCATGACCATGTTCCGCATGCCGATCTTCTGCTGGAACGTGCTGCTCACCGGCGTTCTGGTACTGATCGCCTTTCCCGTCCTGGCAGCCGCACTCCTGGCCCTGGAGGCGGACCGGAAATTCGGCGCTCAGGTATTCGACGCGGCCAACGGCGGAGCACTGCTGTGGCAGCACCTGTTCTGGTTCTTCGGCCATCCCGAGGTGTACATCATCGCGCTGCCGTTCTTCGGCATCATCTCCGAAGTCATTCCCGTCTTCGCCCGCAAGCCGATGTTCGGCTACGTGGGCCTGATCGGTGCGACGATCGCGATCGCCGGCCTGTCGGTCACGGTATGGGCGCACCACATGTTCGCCACCGGCGGGGTGCTGCTGCCGTTCTTCGCCTTCATGTCGTACCTGATCGCGGTGCCGACCGGGGTGAAGTTCTTCAACTGGACCGGCACCATGTGGAAGGGCAGTCTCAGTTTCGAGACGCCCATGCTGTGGGCGCTCGGTTTCCTGGTCACCTTCCTCTTCGGCGGGTTGACGGGCGTCATCCTGGCCTCCCCGCCGCTGGACTTCCACGTCACTGACTCGTACTTCGTGGTGGCTCACTTCCACTACGTGGTCTTCGGCACCGTGGTGTTCGCGATGTTCTCCGGGTTCTATTTCTGGTGGCCGAAGTTCACCGGGAAGATGCTCGACGAGCGGCTCGGGAAGATCCACTTCTGGACGCTCTTCGTCGGCTTCCACACGACGTTCCTCGTCCAGCACTGGCTGGGCGCGGAAGGCATGCCACGCCGCTACGCCGACTACCTCGCCACCGACGGCTTCACCGCGCTCAATACGATCTCCACGATCGGCGCCTTCCTGCTGGGTCTGTCCACGCTTCCCTTCCTCTACAACGTCTGGAAGACCGCCAAGCACGGCCAGGCGGTCAAGGTCGACGATCCGTGGGGCTATGGCCGTTCGCTGGAGTGGGCGACATCCTGCCCGCCGCCGCGGCACAACTTCCTCACCCTGCCGAAGATCCGCAGCGAGTCGCCTTCCTTCGACCTTCATCACCCTGGCATCGCCGCCCTGGAGCAGGCCGAAAACCGGGATCGGTACGCCGACGCCCGGGACGGCTCAGCCCACGCAGGCACCGCTGGCCAGGACGACGGTGCCAAGGACTGAGGCGGAGGCGGTACGCAGATGGACAACCAACAGGGTGGGCGGAGGAGATAAGCGTAAAAGCCGCCACTCCATGGCAGAGCGTGACGCTTGAATACGGTGAGTGTGCGTACGCTCCATGATCTGGCCCTGGCCTCCGCTGCCGGGATCGTCGCTGTTTATGGTGGCCGCTGTCAGGCGGTCGGGCGTGGGGCGGTTGGTGTGGCGTCGCTGGAGCGGACGGCGTATCCGAGGTTCAAGAGGCTGACCTCGGAACGGGAGTTGCGGGAGTTCTTCACGCCGTCGGCGGAGGAGGTGACGTGGGCTCGTGAGCGTACGCATGACCGCCCGGGCCGGGTCTTGGCGCTTGCTGGTGATGCTGAAGTCCGCGGCGCGGCTGGGCCGTGTACCCAAGCTCGGGGAGATACCCGAGGTGGTCGTGGCCCACGTGCGCGATCAGGCGGGGCTCGCTGCGGGGACGGTGCCAGAGGTGGACTCCGAGCGGAGCGAGGAACGCTATCGGTCGGCCGTACGTGAACGCCTGGAGCTGAAGCACAAGCCGGGCGAGGCCCGCGCGGTCGCGGAGGCGGCGATGCGGGCGGCGGCGCCGGTGAAGGCGCATACCGCGGACCTGGTGAACGTAGCGCTGGAGGAGCTGGTCCGGCAGAAGGAGCGGCTGGAGCTGCCGGCGTTCTCCACCCTGGACCGGATGGCTGCCCGTATCCGTTCCGAGGTGGAAGCCTCGCGGTGCGAGGCGATCGTCGCGCGCATGAGTGACGCGGCGCGGGAGCGTGTCGCGGGCATGCTGGAAGTCGTCGAGGGCGAGTACCGGAGCCTGTTCGCGTGGGTCAAGCAGCCCGCCCGGCGGGCGACCTGGTCGCGGTTCAGGGCCCATGCGGAGCGGATGGAGAGGGTGGACGGGCTGGGGGATGCCGTCTTCTGGGTGGGGAGAACACCGCCGGCGAAGGTGGCCGCGCTGGCCGAGCAGGCGAGGGTGCTGTCGGTGGGCGAGATGAAGGACATCGCCGAGCCCCGCCGCACCGCGCTGACCGTGTGTCTGCTCGCGCAGGTGCAAGCGGCGGTGCGGGACGAGACCGTGGTGATGCTCTCCAAGCGCATGTCCCGGCACCTCAAGCGGGCCCAGGAAGAGCTGCTGGAGATCGAGAAGCGGCAGAAGGAGACTACCGAGCAACTCCTGGCCACCTTCCGGGATGTACTGACCGCCCTGCGCGGCAGTGGCGAGGCCGCTTCAGGCGGGTGGGAGGGTGAGGCGTCGCTGGATGACCTGCTGGCGCTGAAGCGCCCGGGCTGCGATCGAGACGGCGGGCGGGTTCGACGCCCAGCTGGCGGAGCTGGAGGCCCTGGACGCCTACCGGGGCAGCAACTACGCGGCACTGGTGGAGCGCTTCTTCAAGCCGGACCGGCCGACCATGTTCCAGATCGCCCGCCGTCTGTCGTTCACCGCGACCTCGACCGACCGCAGTGTGCTGGATGCGCTGGACCACGTCCTCGCTCACCAGCACCTCACCCGGCCCCTTGTGGCGGACAGGCATCCCACCCGCAGGGACGAGAACGGGGGGTCGGTACGGCTGGACCTGTCGTTCGCGCCGAAGATGTGGCTGAAGACCGTCTACTCCCCGTGAGCAGCCGGGGATGCTGGTCCGCCGTCATTCGAGGCAATGGTGTACGCCTGCCTCGTGGAGGAACTGCGCTGCGGCGATGTCGCCGTGATCGGCGCCGAGGACTACGGTGACTGGACCCGCATGCTCCTGCCCTGGGATCAGTGCGAGCCCAAGCTCGCGGGCTTCTGCGAGCAGGCCGGCCTCCCGGCCACCGCGAGCGAGTTCACCGTTCGGCTGCGCGAGCGGCTCACCACGATCGCCGAAACCGTGGACGCCGGGTATCCGGACAACAAGGACCTCACCATCGACCCGGTCACCGGCGTCCCCTCCCTCGCCGTACGCAGAGCAGGTGAGCGCACTGCCTCCGCGGAGAAGCTGGAAGAAGCTCTCTCCGAGCGGCTTCCCGCCCGCAGCGTGCTGGAACATCTGGCGCGGGCGGCGCACTGGACGGACTGGTGGAAACGGCCCGGCCCACGCTCGGGCAGCGAGCCGAAGCTGAAGGAGCCCCTGCCGCGCTACGTGACCAGCGCCTTCGTCTACGGCTCCGGGCTCGGCCCCGCCCAGGCGGTGCGCCACATGCGGGGCAGCGTGGCCGCGCACGAACTCGGCGCGATCGCCAAGCGCCACTTCACCATCCCGGTTCTCAACAGGTACGGGGCCGACGTCGTCAACGCCCACGCCGGCCTGGACCTGACCGCGGCGTGGGGTGACGCGTCGGTGGCCGCGGTGGACGGCACCATGATGGACACCGTCATCGACAACCTCCTCGCCGAGACCTCTATCCGTTACGGCGGCTACGGCGGAATCGCGCACCACTTGGTCTCCGACACCTACGTCGCGCTCTTCTCCCGGTTCATCCCATGTGGGGTGTGGGAGGCCGTCTACCTCATCGACGCGCTGCTCGCGAACGAGTCGGAGGTCAGGCCGGGCACCGTACACGCCGACACCCAGGGGCAGTCCTTCCCGGTCTTCGGGCTCGCCCACCTGCTCGGCATCGACCTGTCGGACCCACAGCTGCGGGAACAGATCACCAGGGCGACGAACAAGGCCGAGGCATACAACGGGTACACGAAATGGCTGCACTTCGGCGGGGACGGCTACCTGCGCTCCCGCGATCCCGAACTCCAGGAGAAAGCCGTCAAGTTCCTCGACCTGATGGCCAACAGCATCATCTTCTCCACCACCGTCGACATGACCGACACACTGCGCCAGATGGCCGACCAAGGCCGGGAGGTAAACCCCGACGACATCGCCGCGCTCAGCCCGCACCGCAGGGACAACGTGCTGCGCTTCGGCGACTACGACACCGCCACCCTCCACATCCTGCCCGGCCCGTACGACAGCGCGGTTCACCTTCCTGCGGGTGGTCTCTGACAGTGGGGCGGCCGAGATCGGCGGCCAACCGGAGTACGACCGGAACAGGCGATCGCAGTAAATCTGGGCATCTTCGCTCGGCGCAGTCCGCATGAGTACGCCGTAGGCAAGGGTGGATCGGCCGGAGTGAGCCAGTCCTACCTGTTGGAGGGAACCACCGGCCCCGGGCAATCAGGACGTCGGCTTCGTGGTGCCAGCCGAGGAAGGAGTAGAGGCGCTGCCCTTCCTCACTGGCGATGAGAAGACCGGTACGGGCGCCCTGGACCACGGCGGCCTCCGCCGGAGTGCCCATCATGGCGCGGCCCAGGCCGCGTCGGCGGTGCACCGGGGCCGTCTCGATGCGATCGGCGATCGCGGCGGGCCGAAATCAGCCATGTCGGCTCGGGTGACCCTCGCCGGACAGTTCCAGGGCACCCGCTTGGTCTCCGCCGTCGCGGCAAAGAACGCGAACAGAATCTTCCCCGGGCCTGTGGGGCAGGGCGCCTGGCGAGCACCTCTCAAGGGTCAGGCCATGGGTGGTGGGCGAGGTGGTGAGCCCTTCGCTCTGGAGCCGGTGGCGATCGCACACGGGCGACTCGCGCGGGGTGTGTACTCACGGCAGGCTCGTGCTCCGTGTCACGCCTGCCGAGACGGCCCGAACCTGAAGCGCCAGAGGCTGTAAGAGATCCGGCTCGGCCGTACATCTCCCGGTTGACGGCCGTTGATGGACGGAACATGGAGGTGCTGTGAGACGACGACGAACAACCGCCGGGGAGTACGGGGACCCGGCCGGACACCTGGCCCTGGAGGCTCTCTATACGGCTCATGCTGATCGGGTACTGGCGTATCTGCTGCACCGTACGGACCGGGAGACAGCACAGGACATCCTCTCGGAGACCTTCGTGCTGGCCTGGCGCAAGTCCGGGTCCGTACCCGACGATGCCCTGCCGTGGCTGCTCGCCTCGGCCCGGCGGCTGCTCGCCAACCGCGTGCGGTCCGACCAGCGGCACCGCGCACTGACCGAGCGCTTGGCGGTGATGGCCGACCGGACAGGGGCTGCGGAGATCGGGGACGCGATAGGGACGCGTGCCGAGGTGGCCGCCGCGCTGTCGGCGCTTTCCGAACAGGACCGGGAAGTACTCGTGCTGAGCGCCTGGTACGGCTTGACGGCCAAGCAGGCGGCCGTGGTCGCAGGCTGCACGGCCACTGCCTTCGCTGTGCGCCTACACCGGGCGCGCAAACGGTTCAGGGCAGCGCTGCCCCGTGCAGGCCATGCACAGCCGGTCCATGGCGCTCTTGCCCAGCCCCACTTCACCCAACGGGAGTCAGCATGAAGCAGACCGTCACCAAGCACAGCCAGGCGCCCGACCTCACCGCCGTCCGTGCCCTACGCCCCACCGGCGACGGCACCGAAGGATGGGCGGTCTCCGCCGACGGCCAGGCCGTCCTGCAGGAGATCCTGAGACTCACCGAGCAGCCGCCTGCCACGGCCGGTTCCGGGAGGCGTCGGCACCTGCTCATGGTAGGGGCGGTCACAGCCGCCCTCCTCGGGGGCGCCACCACGGCAGCCGTAGCGACATTCGGGCCCTGGGGCGAGGACGGGCGCAACGTCATGTGCGCCCGCACGCTGTCGCCCGAGGCAGACCTGAGCCAGCTGCCGCTCAAAGACATGAAGAATTTCGATCCGCAGGACGCGGCGCGTTCCTGCGCGGCGGCCTGGGACCGGATGTGGAACCAGCCCGCACAGGGCACAGTGCCACGGACCCCCAGGCCGACCCGGTTCGCGGCCTGCTATTTCCCCAACGCGCAGCCCGACAGCGGCGAGTCCTCAGCCACCGACGACCATGCGGAACTCGGCGGGCCGGTGATCTACCCGGCGGACGGCTACCCCACAAAGAAGGCGGCCTGCGCTGCCATCGGCTCCAGGCCCGTGGCAGGCGGTTGAGGCTGACTGGGGTCGACCAGGTTCAGTAGGGTCGGGGACTGGCGCGGTGGCCTGTGAGGGCTCCGTTTCCAGCCCCCGGCGTCCGGAAACAGCAGCGGCGCACGACCGGCGTGGTGCGGCGGTCCAGTCGGAGTCGATGTCCACGTCGAGGCTTCGACGCGCGTCGGTGAGGGCAGGTCGGCGGCCTGGCCGAGCAGTAGGGGCCCCACCCGAGCGGACCAGGACGGGAGGCAGGTCGCCGACTCTGCTGCACCTCACGGCGCCTGCTCAAGCGCGATGAAGCCGCTCCTGGCGGCGGAACATGGTCTCGTTGGTCCGGCCAGTTCCGAGGCATCCGACCCATCAGACCAGTGCCTGGCCACTGCCGGCCACGGCTTCAGGCTGCAACAGCTCGGCCAGCTTCTCGGCGGGCAACAAGCTCTTTTCCAGGACCAGTTCGGCCACACCGCGACCCGTGGCGAGGGCTTCCCGGGCGATGTCGGTGGCCGTCGTGTAGCCGATGTGCGGATTGAGGGCCGTGACCAGGCCGATGGAATTCTCTACGGTTGCGCGCAGCATGTCCGTGTTGGCCGTGATACCGGCCACGCACCTCTCCGCCAGCGTCAGGCAGGCGCGACGCAGGTGCGTCACGGACTTCGACAGGGAGTGCAGGATGATCGGCTCGAACGCATTGAGCTGGAGTTGTCCGGCCTCGGCGGCCATGGTGATGGTGACGTCGTTGCCCATCACCTCGAAGGCGACCTGGTTGACAACCTCGGGGATCACCGGGTTGACCTTGCCCGGCATGATGGATGAACCGGCTTGCACCGGCGGCAGGTTGATCTCACCGAAACCGGCACGCGGCCCGGAGGACAGCAGCCGCAGGTCGTTGCAGCTCTTGGAGAGCTTAACCGCGATCCGCTTCAGCACACCGGACATCTGCACGAAGGCACCGCAGTCCTGGGTGGCCTCGACCAGGTTGGCAGCGGTGACGAGCGGCAACCCGGTGATGGCGGCCAGGTGCCGGCGCACGGCCTCGGCGTATCCGGCCGGGGCATTGAGGCCGGTGCCGATGGCCGTGGCGCCAAGGTTGATCTCATGGATCAGCTCGACGGCCTCCGCGAGCCGGTTGCGGTCCTCGTCGAGCATGACGGCGTATGCCGAGAACTCCTGCCCGAGCGTCATGGGCACCGCATCCTGCAGCTGGGTACGGCCCATCTTGAGCACGTCACGGAACTCCACGGCTTTGGCCGCGAAGGCGTCCTGAAGGGTGGCCATCGCCTTGAGCAGGCCCCGTACCGCGAACACCGTCGCGATCTTGATGGCTGTCGGGTAGACGTCGTTGGTCGACTGGCTGAGATTGACGTCCTCATTGGGGTGCAGGAACGCGTGCTGCCCCTTCTCGTGCCCGAGCAGCTCCAGCGCTCGGTTGGCGACGACCTCGTTGGCGTTCATGTTGGTCGAGGTGCCGGCGCCACCCTGGACAACGTCGACGACGAAGTGGTCGTGCAGTTGCCCGTCCCGTATCTCACGGCACGCCTCGACGATGGCGGTGGCCTTCTTCGGCTCCAGCAGCCCGAGCTCCTCGTTGGCGAGGGCGGCGGCCTCCTTGACGGCGGCGAGGGCGTCGATCAGGTGCGGATAGGCGGAGATCGGGGTGCCGGTGATGGGGAAGTTCTCGGTGGCCCGGAGGGTGTGCACCCCCCAGTAGACGTCGGCGGGTACGTCACGGTCGCCGAGCAGGTCGTGCTCGGTACGGGTGGCTGCTGTGGTCATGTGGGTCTTCTTTCAGGCGGATTCAGACGCGTCGGTTGCGGGCTGGGGTGAGCGGGTCGAGCAGCGCGAACCGGCCCGACGATGCCGACCGGCTGACCGCAGCCGCACAGCTGCAGACGCACTGGACTCGGGGTGCCGGGCGGGACAGGAATGATGCGAACGCCTTACAGGTATGTACTGTCTCGAAGACCGCGGGGCTGTCCGCGACCATGTCGCGGACAGCCCTCAGCGGTTCATCGTTGGCCTTTCCGCTCAGAGCAGGCGGTCCTTGGCCTTGTAGTAGGCGCCGCCGAACGGCAGGAACCAGGCGGTGCCGTTGTAGAAGGGGACGGGGACCTTCGGGAAGCCGAGGCCGCGCATCGGGTTGGCCTCGGGCTTGCCGTCCATCATCTCGGAGACCGCGCGGCCCATGTAGGTGGCCATTTGGACGCCGTGTCCGCAGTAGCCCATGGAGTAGTACAGGCCGTTGAACTCGCCCGCGTGGGGGATGCGGTCCCAGGAGAAGCCCACCATGCCGCCCCACACGTAGTCGATGCGCACCCCCGCCAACTGCGGGAAGATCTCGGTCATCTCCCGCTTGAGGATGTCTCCGCTCTTGATGTCGGAGGCCGGGTTGGAGGGGGCGAAGCGAGCCCGTCCGCCGAAGGCGAGGCGGTTGTCCGGGGTGAGGCGGACGTAGTGGCCGACGTTCTTGTGGGCGACCAGCAGGCGGCCGTTCGGGATGAGCTCCTTGGCGCGCGCCTCCCCTAGCGGCTCGGTGACAATGATGAAGCTGCCGACGTTGATCAGCCGCTTGCGGAACCACGGCATCGACTTGTCGGTGTAGGCGTCCGTCGCCGCCATGACCTGCTTGGCACGGATGGCGCCGTGCAGGGTCTCCACCAGGAAGCCGCCGCCGGGGAGGCGGGTGAGGCCGGTGGCCGCGTTGCGCTCGTGGATCTCTGCGCCGGCCCGCTCGGCGGCATCTGCCAGGCCGCCGACGAACTTGCCCACGTGCAGGCCCGCGCTGAGCGGGTCGAGCAGGGCGCCGTGGTAGTAGTCCGAGTCGAGCTCGGCCCGCAGTTCACTCTTGGTCAGCACGATCGTCTCGTGGCCGTAGTTCTCGGCCAGGTCGCGCTGCTTGGCGCGCAGGCCCTCGAAGTGCTGGGGCTTGCAGACCAGGCCGAGGCGCCCGGAGCGGTTGAAGTCGCAGTCGATCTGTTCCCTCTGCGTCAGGTCCTCGACTACGTCGACGGCCTCGCGGAAGGCGTTGTACAGCTCGAGTGCGCGCTCCTGGCCGTAGCGCTTGCGCGCCTCGGCGGGGCTGATGGTGATGCCCTGTGTACACATGCTGCCGTTGCGCCCGGAGGCGCCCGAGCCGACCTGGTCCTTCTCCACGAGGACGGTCCGGGCACCCTTGCGGGCGGTGTGGTAGGCGGTGGACAGGCCGGTGAGGCCGCCGCCGATCACCACCACGTCCGCCTCGTCGGGCAGGTCCTTTCCGGAACGGTCGGGTCGGGCGGGAGCTGTGTCCAGCCAGTAGGGGATCTGCTTCATGGCGTGCGTCCTCTGTGTTTCGCGGTCCTGTTTCGCCGGTGCGACGTTGGTCAGCAGCCGAGGAGCTTCGGCAGGCCCGACAGGTCGGGCAGCTCGTCGTAGGGCTGGTAGTCGGCGCTGCCGGGACGGCCGTAGCGGTTGATCCACACGCGCCGCTTCAGGCCGAGGCCGCGGGTCGGGATGTGGTCGTACTCCCAGCCCTGGGCGGTGTGGATGACCTGGGTCGGCTCGACACCCATGGTCTTGAAGGCGTACTCGAAGGTCTGACGGTCCGGCTTGTAGGCGCCGGCCTGCTGGGCGGTGATGACGTAGTCGAACTCGACGCCGATGTTCTCCACGTTCCGCTCGATCATGTTGTCGTCGGTGTTGGAGATGATGGCGATCTCGTACTTGCTCTTCAGTGCGCGCAGCGCGTCCGGGACCTCCGGGAAGGGGCCGAAGGTGGGGACGGCTTCGACCAGGGCGTCGCCGTCGGACTCCCGGTACTCCAGGCCGTGCAGGCGCATGGCGTTGCGCAGGCTGGAGTGCAGGATCTCGTGGTAGGGGCGGTAGGCCTCCAGGACGGCCTGGAAGCGCATGACGCGGAAGTCGTCGAGGAACTCGTCGACATCCAGGTTGTCCAGATCCAGCCGATCCTCGATGACCTTCAGGGTCGTGGGGCCGAGCTCGAAGTTGATCAGGGTCGCATAGGCGTCGAAGGTGACGATCTCTCGCATGGTGTCCAGCCTCAGTCTCGCGGGTTTTCAGAGGGGGTTGGGGGTTTCAGACGACGCGTTCGCCGGGGGCGACGATCGCGTCAAGCACGGCCAGGTCGGCCGGGCTTGGTATCCAGTCGGCCGCCGCCGCGTTGGCGGTGACCTGTCGAGGGGTCATGGCGCCGCAGATGACGGAGCCGACGGCGGGCAGGGCCGCCAGTGCGCCGACCGCGACCTGGAGGAGGGTCAGGCCGCGTTCGGCGCCGTACTCGGTGAGCGTCTCGACCCTGTCGAGGGCTGCGTCGGTGAGCCAGCCCTGCCGCCACGACAGACGGCTGCCGGGCGGGGGCTCCTCGCCGCGCCGGTACTTGCCGCTGAGCAGGCCGTTGGCCAGCGGGTAGTAGGGCAGCAGGCCGACGCCGTTGCGCAGGCACGCCGGGATCAGATCCCGTTCCACGTCGCGGTCCAGCAGGTGGTAGCGGGCCTGGGTGGAGACGAAGGCGTCCGTGAGCTGCTCGGCAGGGAGATTGGAGCAGCCGAGGTGACGGATCTTGCCCTCGTCGACGAGCTCGCGCAGGACGGTGACCGTCTCCTCCAGTGGCGTGACGCCGTCCGGCTCGTGGTACTGGTACAGGTCGATCCGGTCGGTGCCGAGCCGGGTCAGCGATGCCTCGACCCCGTACCGGATGTAGGCGCGGGCCCCACGCGGACCGTACAGGTCGGCGTCCCGGCCCATCTCCATGCCGAACTTGGTGGCCAGCACCACGTGGTCGCGGTGGCCCTTGAGGGCAGCGCCCAGGAGCCGTTCGCCGTCGCCGCGGGACCCGCCCAGGTCGCCGGAACCGCCGTACATGTCGGCTGTGTCGAACAGGGTGATCCCCGCGTCGAGGGCGGCGTGGACGACGGCCTTCGTGCCGTCCTCGTCGAGGCGGGCGCCGAAGTTGTTGCCGCCCACGCCGACCACCGAGACGGTCGGGCCGCGCTCACCGAGCGTGCGGTATCTCATGACCGGTTTCCGAATCCGATGCAGACGTTCTTGGTCTGCAGGTAGCTGGCCAGGCCTTCGAGGCCCTTCTCCCGGCCCCAGCCGCTGTGCTTGTAGCCGCCGAAGGGAAGCTCGACGCCGGTGCCGACGCCGGTGGCGTTGACATAGACCTGGCCGGCCCGTATGCCCTCGGCCATGCGCATCGCCTTGTCGATGTCGCGCGTCCACACATACGAGGCGAGTCCGTACGGACTGTCGTTGGCGATCTCCAGCGCCTCGGCCGCGTCGTCGAACTCGATGACCGTGACGACGGGACCGAAGATCTCCTCGCGGGCGCAACGGGCCTGGTTGTCCAGTCCGGTCAGGACGGTCGGCTCGACGTAGTAGCCGTCGGCCAGCTCAGGGTCCGAGGGTGCGCGTCCGCCTGCCCGTGCCACGGCGCCCTCCTCCCGCGCCAGCTGCAGGTAGCCGAGCACCCGGTCCCGCTGCCGTGCGGCAACCAGCGGGCCGACGTCCGGGTCGGAGAGACCTGGGCCGATGCGCAGGGACGCGGCGTGCGCGACGAGCTTGTCCAGGAACTCCTCGGCGCCGCGCTGGAGCAGCAGCCGGGTGCCGGCCGAGCAGGTCTGCCCGGCGTTGCCGAACGCGGAGGCGGCGACCGCGCCGAGCGCCAGGTCGAAGTCGGCGTCCGCGAAGACGACGACCGGCGACTTGCCGCCGAGTTCCGTGACGGAGGGCACCACGTTGGCGGCGGCGGCCTGGGCGACCTTGATGCCGGTTTGCACCGAGCCGGTGAAGGTGACCTGGTCGATGTCCGGGTGCCCGGCCAGGGCCGCGCCGGTCTCACCGTCACCGGGGACCACGTTGAGAACGCCCGGCGGAAGACCGCACTCCAGGGCGATCCTGCCGATCTCCAGCGGGGTGAGCGGCGCCTCGGGTGAGGGCTTGAGCACCACCGTGCAGCCCGCGGCCAGCGCCGGGGCGGAACCCCTCGCGGTGTTCTGCAGCGGGTAGTTGAACGGGATGATGTGGCCGGAGACGCCGATCGGCTCACGGACGGTGTAGTCGAGCAGGCCGGGACCGAGCGGGATCGTCGAGCCGCCGAGTTTATCGGCGACCCCCGCATAGAACTCGAAGTAGCGGGCCGCCGCCTCCACATCGGCCTTCGCCTGCCTCAGCGGCTTGCCGACGTCCTGGCTCTCCATCCGCGCCAGCCGTTCTCCCTGGTACCGGATGGCCTCCGCGATCCGGTACAGGATCCTGCCCCGGTCGGCGGCACGCATCCCAGCCCACTCGGGAGTGGTGAAGGCCGCGCGCGCGGCGGCCACCGCCTGGTCCACGTCCGCCTTGCCGGCCAGGGCCACCTGGGCGATGGCCGTCCCGTTCGACGGGTCCAGGACGGTGAAGGAACGACCGTCGGCGGCGGGGACCTGCTTGCCGTCGATCAGCAGCTCGGTCAGCTGCAGTTCGCCGCTCATGGCCGGATCTCCCCCAGCACCTCGCCGAAGATGACGACCTCGTCGCCGGGGCGGACCGTGCGGATCCGGCGGACCCAGAGCACGATGCCGTCCTGCGGCGCGCTGACCTCTTCCAGCGTGTTGCCGTAGTGGTCGGTGATGGTGGCGATCAGGTCGCCTTCCTTGCAGGTCTCCCCCGGCTCGGCGCGGGCGACGAAGAAGCCGCCAGCGGCGGAGCGGGCGAACGTGCCGGACACGGTCGTGTAGGTGTCCCGCAGCTCCGCCTCGCCGTCGGTCATGCCGAGGCTGCGCAGGATGTTGCGGATCGAGTTCATGTGATGCTCGACGTTGGTCTCACGGTACGTGGCGCCACCGCACTCGATGGTGATGGCGGGCTTGCCGGCCGTGAGAACAGGGTGGCGGACCGTGCCGCCCCACTTGCCGCCCTTCCAGACCAGTTCGTGCCCGGCGGCGAGCGCCAGGTCCGTCGCCAGGTCCTCGTAGCCGCCCTGGAGGATGACCAGCGGGGCGATCTCGCCGTAGGCGCCGCCGGTGTGCAGGTCGACCAGGGCGTCGACGGCCGGAACGACCTGCTCGACGAAGGTGGCCGCCAGACGCTGCGAGTACGAGCCCTCCGCGTCACCCGGGAAGATGCGGTTGAGGTTGAGGTGGTCGATGCCGCTCGCGCGGGCGGCCGCCTCGAAGGCCGGGGTGTTCATGCAGGGGATGCCGACGACGGTGCCGCGCAGGGTGGCGGGGTCGAGCTCGGCGAGGACGCGCCGGATGGCCTCCTGGCCGTCGTACTCGTCGCCGTGCACGCCCGCGTCCACGCACAGGACGGGGCCGTCCTGAGCACCGTTGACGACGATCAGCGGAATGCCGAGCTCCACGCCGTAGGTGCTGGTGCCGACCGGGATGAGGCCCTGGGCGCGCTCGCCGGGGGCGACGGTCAGCGGACCGATGGAGTACATGTCGTTCCTTTCCGATACGTGTATGCGTGGATCAGAGGCGGGCGGAGGCCTCGGCGAGAGTGCCCGCGATGATCGCGGCGATACGGTCAAGGACGGCGCGGTCGCTGATCAGCGGGGGCGCGATCTGGATGAGCGGCGCCGAGCGGTCGTAGACGCGGGCCAGCAGGCCGGCCTCACGCAGTCGACGCGGGATCAGGTCGACGATCAGTTCGGTGCGGGCGGTGTCGCTGAAGCCGCCGCCGTCGAGGTCGCCGACGAGCTCGCAGGAGTAGAAGAACCCGGTGCCGCGGACGTCGCCGACGATCGGCAGGTCCTTGAGGGCCGCCATGCGCTTCGCCAGGTCGCCCTCCAGGGCGCGGACGTTGTCCAGGATCCGGTCCCGCTCCATGATCTCCAGGTTGCGCAGGGCGATGGCCGCGCTCAGCGGGTGCCCGGCGAACGTGTAGCCGTGGTTGAGGACCGCGCCGGGCCGGTTGATGACCTCGGTGACCTTGGTGCCGACCAGGGTCGCGCCCAGGGGGGCGTATCCCGCGGTGATGCCCTTGGCGACGGTGGCCATGTCCGGACGGGCGCCGTAGCGATCCCCGCCGAACCACTGCCCGACCCTGCCGAAGCCCGTGATCACCTCGTCGGCGACCAGCAGGAAGCCGTACCGGTCGGCCAACGCCCGCAGCCCCTGCCAGTACCCCTGGGGCGGTGTGATGCAGCCGCCGCGGTTCTGCACCGGCTCGGCAATGAGCATGGCGACGGTCTCCGGGCCCTCGGCCAGGATCGCGGCCTCCAACTCGGCGAGCAGCCATGCCGTGTACACGTCGTCGTCCGCGAACTCGGGCGCGAGGCCGAAGCGGTTGGTGTTCGACACGACTCGGGTTTCGATCGCCGGCGGCCCGTACGGCTCCGTCAGGCCGGGGTCGTCGGTGAACGACAGGGCGCCGATGGTCAGGCCGTGGTAGGCACCACGCCGGGCGATCGCCTTGGTGCGGCCCGGCTCGCCGCGCAGGGCGTGGTAGCGGCGGGCTATCTTCCAGGCGGTCTCGACGGCTTCGGCGCCGCCGCTGGAGAAGAAGGTGTGCTCGATGTCGACGGGAGCGATCCGGGACAGCCGCTCGGCGAGTTCGATGGCCGTGGGGTGCGCGGAGCCGGTCCACAGCGGGCTGTAGCACAGCTCGCGCAGTTGCCGTTCGGCGGCCTCGGCGAACTCGGGGCCGTAGGAGTAGCCGAGTTGGCAGCAGTACAGCCCTGACAGGCCGTCGATGTAGCGCCTGCCGTCGGCGTCGTCGACGTACGGGCCCTCCCCCCGCTGGACGACGAGGAGGTCCTCGCCTCCGGGGCCGAGTGAACCGTTGGGGGTCATGTGGAGCAGCAGGTGTCTGGCCGCCGTGGCGGACAGTTCACCGGCCGGACTGCGGGTGCTGGTGGTCATGACGCGGTCTCACTTCCCGCGGCGAGCCCCACGCCGGGCTCGGTGGGCAGCAGGCCGTCATGCCGGCCGGAGCCACTGAGCCTGCGGACCACGCCGACCAGGGCGAGGGCCACGACGGCCACCCCGATGAGGATCGCGCTGATGGCGGTCACGGACGGGTCGACGTCGTACTGCAGGACGTTGAACACCTGGACCGGCAGGGTCACGGTGTCCACGGAGGACAGGAACTGCGCGATGAAGAACTCGTCGAAGCTGGTGATGAAGGAGAAGATCGCCGCGGCGACCAGTCCGGGCATGGCCAGCGGGAAGGTGACGCGCCGGGCGACGGTCAGGCGGCCCGCGCCCATGCTGGCGGCCGCGTCCTCCAGCCGTTCGTCGATGCCCTGCAGCGTGGCCATGAGGATCATCACCGCGATCGGCGAGGCCAGCACGGTGTGGCCGAGGGCGATGGCGATCGGGCTGCCCAGCATCGCGGCCGGTTCGAAGAACAGGAACAGGCCAAGGGCGATGACGACCTGAGGGATCACCAGGGGGGCCAGGACCAGGCCGTAGACCGCCGTCCGCAGCGGCAGGCGGCTGCGGACCAGGGCCGTGGCCGCCGTCATCCCCAGGATGAGGGAGAAGACGGTGGTCAGGCAGGCCACGAGGACGCTGAGCGACAGCGCGGCCGGCCACTTGCTGCCGTCGGCGAACAGCACCTTGTACCAGTTGAGCGTCCAGGAACTGGGCGGGAACGAGCCGAAGGCATCCTTACCGAAGGAGGTGATGACGATGACGACGATCGGCAACACCAGGAACAGCAGGATCAGCGTGGACAGGACGGCCAGGGTGATGCGTCCGGCCACGGTGGAGCGGAGTTCGGTCATGACGTCGTACCTCGGTTCCGGTACGCCTCACCCGCGGACTTCAGCAGCCTGAGCAGCAGCAGTCCGGCGAAGGTGAGCAGGAGCAGGATGATGCCGAGGGCCGAGGCGCCGTTCCACTGGTCCTGCTTCATGACCTGCGTGTCGATGAGCGAGGCGACCATGGTCTGTTTCGGGCCGCCCATGAGGGCTGGGGTGATGTAGTAGCCGAGGCAGAGGATGAAGCACAGCACGCCGGCGTTGACGAGGCCGGGAGCGACCAGCGGGACGTAGACCCGGCGGAAGATGGTGATCCGGCCGGCGCCCATGCTGGCCGCGGCGGCCATCAGCCGCCGGTCGATGCCCTTCATGACCGCGTACAGCAGCAGCACGGTGTACGGCAGCATCACCGAGGTGGTGCCGATGACGACTCCGAGCTCGTTGTAGAGGAGTTGGAAGGGGGCGCCCGGGACGTGAAGGCTCGTCAGGAGGTTGTTCACGACGCCGTGTTCACCGAGCAGGATGATCCAGCCGTAGGTGCGCACAAGCGCGCTGATGAAGTGCGGGACGACCACAACCACCATCACCAGGCCCGCCCACAGGGGCTTGAGCCGGGACACCGCGGCGGCCAGGACGAAGCCGACGACCAGGCTGAGCAGCGAGGTCTCGGCGGAGATCCGCAGGGTGGTGAGGAGGATCTCCAGGTTGGCGCCCTGGAAGGCGTCGGTGTACCAGTGGAGGGTGAAGCCTCCGCTCTCGCCTTTGAGGCTCAGCATCAGGATGCTGAAGATCGGGTAGACGAAGAGGACGAGCAGGTACACGACGATGGGTGCGGCGTTGAGCAGTCCGAAGCGGGTGCGGCGGTCGGACAACGAGCGGCCCGGTCGTTTCTTCGCGGTCACGGGGGCTGTGGAGCCCGGTGCCGGAGCGAGTACGGCCATCGTCCTCACCCCCCGTCTTCCGCGTCGGGGTACACGCTGACGTTCGCGGGGTCCGCGGCGAGGTCCACGCGTGCGCCGAGGGCGGGGGCGCGGCCGGCGGGCAGTTCCAGCCGTACGAGGTCGGTGTCCTTGCTGCCGAGGGGGCGGACGGTGACCCGGACGAGGGTGCCGACGTAAGTGACCGTCTCGACGGTCCCGGTACAGAAGCCGTCGCCGGCCGGACACAGATAGAGCCGGCCCGGCTGGACCGCCGCACGCACCCGTACGCCGTCCGGGGCGGCCTGCGGGCGGGCCTTGAGCAGGCCGCCGGTGTCGAGCCGTACGAGCGTGTGGTCCGTGGTCTGTTCCTCGACACGGCCGGGGAGGAAGTTCGCCGCGCCGAGGAAGTCGGCGACGAAGGGGGTGCGAGGGCGCTCGAAGAGCTCCTGCGGGGTGTCGAACTGGTCGATCCGCCCGTCGGTCATGACCGCGATGCGGTCGGACAGGACGAGGGCCTCCTCCTGATCGTGCGTCACGTAGATGACGGTCAGGCCGAGCTCCTGCTGGATGCGCTTGATCTCGGTCTGGAGCTGGTCGCGCAGCTTCTTGTCGAGGGCGCCCAGCGGCTCGTCCATCAGGATCACCGGTGGCCGGTAGACCAGGGCCCGGCACAGGGCGACGCGCTGCTGCTGGCCGCCGGACAGCTCACGCGGCCGGCGGCGGGCCATCTTGGACAGGCCGGCCATCTCCAGCGTCTCGCCGACCCGGCGGCGCTGTTCCGCCTTGGGCACGCCGCGCAGTTGCAGCGGGAAGGCGACGTTTTCCCACACCGTCATGTGCGGGAAGAGCAGATACTGCTGGAAGACGAAGCCCAGTCCGCGCTTCTGCGGGGCCAGGCGGGTCACGTCGTTGCCGCCGACGACGATGTTGCCGGAGTCGGGCTCGCAGAACCCGGCGATCATCATCAGGGTGGTGGTCTTGCCGGAGCCGGAGGACCCCAGGAAGGTGACGAACTCACCCGCCGCGATCTCCATGGAGACCTCGTCGACGGCCGTCACTCCCGCGTACGTCTTGCGCAGTCGCCGCACCGACAGGGCTTTGCCGCTGCCGGCCAGCGCCGCGGGGGCGGCGAGCGACGGCTCGGGCATCACGTGGGTCTCAGGCATGCGTCCACTCCTGCCAGCGCTTGGCGACCGCCTCCTGGTTCTCGGCCCACCACTCGACGTCCATGTCGAAGCCGGTCTTCAGGTGCTCCGGGGAACTGCCCAGGTTTGCCGCGGTGGTCGGGGAAAGCTTCTTGTAGGCGGCGGGCACCGACGGGGCCATCGGGTACAGCTCCGCGTAGTGCGCCTGGACGTCGGGCCGCAGTGCGAAGTCGATGAACTTGTACGCGGCGTCCAGGTTGGCGGCACCCTTGGGAATACCGAAGGCGTTGCTCTGCCGGCGGGCGCCGTTCCACTGGTAGGCGAGCGGCGAGCCCTGCTTGATCAGCGCGTCGAGGCGGCCGTGCCAGACATCGGTGGCGACGACCTCCCTGCGGCCCAGCAGCACCCCGGGCAGAGCCCCGGTGTCCCAGAACTTCTTGATCGATCCCTTGATGTGGTCCAGGGACTTGAAGGCACGGTCCAGGGCCAGGGGGTACAGCTTGTCCAGGGGCACCCCGTCGGCGAGGAGGGCGAACTCCAGCACGGGCCGGTCCGCGTCCAGGCCCTGGAGGGCGCGGTCGCCGGGGAACGCCTTCGTGTCCCAGAAGTCGGCCCAGGAGGAAGGCTTCTTGCCGCCGAAGGCGTCGGTGCGGTACGCCATCACGCTGGCCCAGTAGTTCTTGCCGATGGCGTTGGAAGTGACCAGGCTCTTGGCGATGCCGGCCGTCTTGAAGTTCTTCAGCCGGTCGTAGTCCAGGTCCTCGGTCGCGCCGGCCTTCTTGAAGCGCAGGAAGTCGGACATGGAGTCGTCGATGACGTCGAACTGCGGGCGGCCCTGCTGGATCTGGGCGAGCATCTGCGCGTACTGGATGTTCACCACCTCGATCCGGATGCCGGTCTCCTTGGTGAACGCGTCGTAGATGGCCGTCTTGTTGGCGTCGCCGTAGGTGCCTCCGCTGTCGCGGACGACCAGCGTCTTGGAGCTCTTGCCGCCGCTGCCGGCCACGGACCGGCTGGTGCCGGTACCACAGCCGCTGAGGGCGGTCGCGGCGGCGACACTCGCCGTGACGCCGCCTATTCCGCGCAGGAACAGTCTGCGGTCGATCCGGGCATCTTTCATCGTGTGCCTCCTGGTGCTGCCGGCCTTGGAAGGGGAGTGGCCGGGGAACGTGAGTAAGAAGCGGCTGGGGTGGGGGCTTAGGGGCGGGGGTCCGCCTCGTCGGATCCGACGCCCGTACCGGGGGTGCGGAGGGTGCCGGTTCGTGTGGCCGTGTCGGGGTCCCACGGGACGGCCAGGGCGGCCAGTTCGGCACCGGGGGCGACGGTCAGACCGTGCATGCCGTAGAAGATCCGCCCGCCGGCCGCGGCGTGGACCGTGTGCTCCCGGCCGTCGGCCGGGTCGACGATGCGGCCGAGGACGTCGCCTTCCGCCACTTCGGCGATGACGTCGCCGTCGAACGAGAACTCCGGGTACCAGAGGCCGGTGGCCTCGGCTGTGACACCCGCGGACCAGACCCACTCGCGGATCGGCGCCGGAGCGGAGTCGTCCGGGTCCAGCACGCCGAGGTGGCGCAGCGCCTGGCACAGTCCGTCGACGCGGCGGCGGGCCGTGGCCGCGTCACGCTGCCCGAGTGCCCCCACCTCGACGAGGACCGCCGAGATGCCCCGGCGGGCGGCGGCCGCGTGGCTGTTGCCGCCGTCGGGCTTCAGACCGAGGATGACGTCCTCGATGCCGAAGGATCCTGCCAGCGCGGCCGTCGCCTTGTCGAGGTCCAGGTCGCCGGTGAGACGGTAGCCGACGAAGTCCCGCAGGACCTGGTCGATACCGCCGCAGTGCAGGTCGACGTAGACGTCGGCACCGTCGACCAGGTGGGTGAAGAGCCAGGCGGCCAGCCGCTCGGTGGGGCTGCCGTCGGGGTCGCCGGGGAAGACACGGTTGATGTTCACGCCGTCGACCGGGGAGACGTTGAGCCGGCCCTGGTACACCGCCGGAGGGTTGGCGACCGGGCAGATGATCACCTGCCCGCACACCTCGCCGGGTTCCAGCAGCGCGGTGAGCCGTGCGGCCGCGTCGATGGGCGTGAACTCACCACCGTGCACGCCGGCGGTGATCACGACTCGGGGACCGGGACGGGTGCCGTTGATCAGGGTGACCGGGATGTCGACGGTGAGCGTACCGAGGTCGGCGCGGACGGTACCGCGGGTCTTGGTGCCGGGCTCGGCGCGCAGGATGCCGACGGAGAGCGTGGTGTCGTCCATGCTCAGGCCTCCGCGCGGTCGAGGGTGGAGATGAAGTCGATGGGCTGGGACGAGGTGCCGTCCAGCGCGAGGTCCGCGGCGATGTCACCGAAGGCGGGCGCGAGCTTGAAGCCGTGGCCGGAGAAGCCGGCGAGGAGGATGACGTTCTCGGCGCCGGGCAGCGGGCCGACCAGGGGTCGGGTGCTCTCGGTGTAGCCCTCCATGTAGACGGAGAGGCGCGTCGGGTCCGGGTGCAGGTCGGGCATGTAACGCCCGATCAGCTCGGAGAAGATCTCCAACTCATCCGGCCGCA
The DNA here is from genome assembly GCF_050214755.1 of Streptomyces sp. C1-1. NCBI lineage: Bacteria > Bacillati > Actinomycetota > Actinomycetes > Kitasatosporales > Streptomycetaceae > Streptomyces > Streptomyces sp. C1-1. The sequence goes on from NZ_CP189826.1 coordinate 179,312, forward strand.
CGGTGCGGTCCAGCTGGTTGGGGTCGCCAGCGAGCCGGTGCAGCGCGCGGGACAGTCCGAGCTTGACCGAGATGCCGTCCGGGGAGGGCAGGCCGTAGCAGTGGGTGGGTGCCGTACGGATGAACGCCGGGCGCTCCTCCCCGAACCAGGCGTCGGGGGAGGTGGGCACGTACCAGGCGCTGACGAGGCGGCGGACTTCCACCTCCCACGGCAGGTCGGGCAGCAGGTCATTGACCCAGGGGCCGGGCGTGACGACGGCGGTGTCGAAGCGCTCGCTGCCGGAGTCGGTGCGGATCTCCACGCCGTCGCCGACGGCGACGATCTCCCGGACCGTGCTGTAGCGGTGGATCACGGCGCCCAACTGCTCGGCGCGGCGGGCGGCGGTCTGGATCGTCAACTCCGGGCGGATGAACCCGGCACGGCGGTCGAGCACGGCCGCGTCGCCGTCCTCGATGCGGTACTGCGGGAAGCGCTTGGCGAGCGTCTCGACGTCCAGCACCTCGTGGTCGAGGTCGTGCTCGGCGATCGACTGAAGGACGGTGGCCATCTGATGGTGGTCGGTCGGCCCCATGAGTAGGCACCCAGTCAGGCGGCGCAGCTCGCGGCCGGTCTCCTGCTGGAGCTCCTCCCAGAGTGAGTCGGCGTGCTTGAGCAGCGGGACGTACCGGGAGTCCTCGAAGTGTGCGCTGCGGAAGATCCGAGTCTCACCGCCGGCGGCACTGCGGTCGTGGCCGGGGGCGAACCGGTCGTATCCGACGACCTCGGCGCCGCGAGCCGCCAGCCGCCAGGCGGCCTGGCTGCCCATCGTTCCGACGCCGACCACCGCGACGCGCTTCCTGGCAGCTGACACAGGACTTTCCTTTCGTATCGCCGAGGCGCATGCTGGGCCCTCGGCGTGAGGCTGTTCGATTCGAGATGATTTGGGCGGGAGCCAGGCCCTTCTTGTGGACCTGCGGCTCGCTGACCGCCGCGTCTCGCAGTCCGGCTCACTTCGGAGGGGACTTCCCGGAGAGCCGTGCCACTATGTGGAATGCTGTGCTAGAATCTGGCACAGAGAATGTCAGTGGCCCAGAGGGGAGTCAAGAGGGTGTCCAGCAGAAATTTTCAGGATTAACAGGGGGAAACCGGATGGAAATGAAGAGCGTCACCAGGTCGCTGCGGGTCCTGGAGGCGGTCGCCCAGCATCAACCCGTGACCGTGGGAGAGTTGACGAAGATTTTCGGGCTGCCGAAGTCCACCGTGCAGCGCACCCTGGTCACGCTGGCGGAGGCGGGCTGGCTGCGCGCCAACCGCAGGGACACCACCCGTTGGGAGATCGGGGCTCGCGTCCTGGCCGTACGGCCCGCCGCCCTGCAGGGCTCCAGTCTGTTCGCCGCCGCACGCGAACCCATGATCCGGCTTCGGGACGCGGTGAACGAGACCATCCATCTGTCGGTACCGGACGCCCTGCAGTGCATGGTCGTCGTCGACCGCGTCGACAGCGATCAGGCGGTACGCACCTTCCACACGATCGGCGACACCTCACCTCTGCACGCCACCGCCGTGGGACGCGCCGTCCTCGCCCACCTTCCGAAGCAGGACGTCGAAGAACTCATCAAGGCGGGGCTGGAGCGGTTCAGCGACACGACCCCCGTCGAGCCCGACGAGCTGCGCGCCGAGCTGGACCGGATCCGCGTCGACGGCTATGCGGTCAACCGCAACCAGTACCGGCCGGGCGTCTGTGCCGTCGCCGCCGCCGTACTCGACGAGGACGGCACCCCGCTGGCCGCCGTGGCCGTCTCCATGCCCGAGGCGCGGTATGACGGTGCACAGGTGTCCAAGTGGGGCCGCCTCGTCGCCGACACGGCCGCGGAGATCTCACAGCGCCGCCTGGGCACCTGAACGGCAGGCGACGGCCCGCAAGCCGTCGACGGAGGGCCGGCTCGCACGCGGCAGCGCGCGAGCCGGCCCTCTGCCTCGCGTCACACACAGCGACAACCGTCCGGCACCCGGCCGAGGGGAGGGCCGGACACAAGGCCGGTCCGCTGATCAGCCGAATCCACATGCATGCCACATCGTGGAACAGTATGCTGGATTTTGGCACGTTCGCGACCGTGCCTCCGCACCGAGGTCAAGAAGTGAGAACCAGGAATCCACAGGCCTGAGGGGGCATCGAATGGAATTGAAGAGCGTCACCAGGTCGCTACGGGTTCTGGAGGCAGTCGCCCGACATCAACCCGTAACCGTCGGGGAGTTGACGAAGATTTTCGGGCTGCCGAAGTCCACCGTGCAGCGCACCCTGGTCACCCTCAACGAAGCGGGTTGGCTGCGGGCGAACCGCAAGGACACCACCCGCTGGGAGATAGGCGCCCGCGTGCTGGCCGTACGACCAGCCGCCCTGCAGGGCTCCAGCCTGTTCACCGCCGCACGCGAACCCATGATCCGGCTCCGCGACGCGCTGAACGAGACCATCCACCTGTCCGTGCCGGACGCCCTGCACGGCATGGTCGTCGTCGACCGCGTCGACTGCGACCACGCGGTACGCACCTTCCACTCCATCGGCGACATCTCTCCCCTGCACGCCACCGCCGCCGGGAACGCCGTCCTCGCCCATCTGGGGAAGTCCGAGATAGACGAGGTCACCGCGGGGAAGCTGGAGGGTTACGGCGAAGAGACCATCACCGACCCGAAGCAACTGCGCGCGGAGCTCCACCGCGTGAGAGAGCGTGGCTACGCCGTCAACCACAACCAGTACCTTCAGGGTGTCTGCGCCGTCGCGGCACCCGTACTCGACGGTGAGGGAACACCACTGGCCGCCGTGGCCGTCTCCCTGCCCGACTCCCGCTTCGAGCCCGGCCGGCTGCCCGAGCTGGGTCGGCTGGTCGCCGAGACCGCGGCGGAGGTCACCGCCCGGCACCTGGCCTGACGACGGTACCGGCTCCGGTTCCTCACCCCGGCTGACGGCCGCGCTCCCAACCCGGGCGCGGTTGAGCAATGCTCCATCACTTCACGATCACGTAGATCTTGCGCACGGTTTCAATGGTCTTCCAGACACCGACGAAGCCCGGCTTCATGACAAAGCTGTCGCCCGCCTTGTAGACCACCGGCTCGCCATCTTCCGGCGTGAGTTCGACGATGCCGGCGAGGAGATGGCAGAACTCGAAGGTCTCGCCCTTGATCGAGCGTGTCTCGCCGGGCGTCGCTTCCCAGACTCCCGTATGGATCATCTCCCCGCGGGTGACGTCCTGGGGCCAGGTCATGAACGCGGGATCGCCGGAAACCAGACGTTCCGGGAGCGGGCCGGACTCGTGCGGCGCGAAGGAGGGATTGGTGTCGATGGTCTTCAGGAACGACATGTTTTTCCTGTCCTGGGTTCGAGAAGTTGGTAGCCGCGGCCCCGGTCGATCCATGGGCCTGGGCAGGAGACTCTTATGGAGGCGCTGGTTGCCGAGGCCGCCGTGCGCGGCCAGACGGACCTCGACCTGGTGAGCGTGGACTCCACCGCTGCCCGGGCCCGTCCCCACGGGCCGTTCCCCCGTGCCCGGCGGCGTGGAAACCGGGCACGGGGGCGACGCGTCGCGGTGCGTGATGCGGGGCAGTCAGGGCATGACGACCTTCATCGCACGGGCACCGCGAGGTACTGGTACTCCAGGAACTCGTCGATTCCGACCCGGCCGCCCTCGCGGCCGAGGCCGGACTGCTTGACGCCGCCGAAGGGTGCGGCCGGGTTGGACACGAGACCCGTGTTCAGCCCCACCATGCCCACCTCCAGCCGCTCACTGACGCGCAGGGCACGGTCGAGGCCCTCGGTGAAGACATAGCCGACCAGGCCCCAGGGGGTGTCGTTGGCCCGGCGGATCACCTCGTCCTCGTCGTCGAAGGTGAGGATCGCGGCGACCGGGCCGAAGATCTCCGTGTCCATCAGGCGACTTGCGGGATCGACGTCGGCCAGCACGGTCGGCGGGTAGAAGCAGCCGGGGCCTTCGGGAGTCCTGCCGCCGACGAGCACCCGGGCGCCGCGCTTCACCGCGTCGGCGACCAGCTCCTCGACCTTGGCGCGCCCCCTCCTGTCGATCAGCGGACCGACGTCGACGCCTTCCCGGGTGCCAAGGCCCACCACGAGCGCGCCCATCCGCTCGGCCAGGCGACGCCCGAACTCCTCCGCCACCGAACGGTGTACGAAGAAGCGGTTCGCGGCCGTGCACGCCTCGCCCATGTTGCGCATCTTGGCGACCATCGCACCGTCCACCGCCTTGTCCAGGTCGGCGTCCTCGAAGACGACGAACGGTGCGTTGCCGCCCAGCTCCATCGACGTCCGGACCACCGCCTGAGCGCTCTGAGCGAGCAGCAGCTGTCCGACGGCGGTGGAACCGGTGAAGGACAGCTTGCGAATCCGCCCGCCGCGCAGGAGCGGTTCGCACACCTCCCCCGCACGGGAGGTCGTGACGACGTTCAGCACGCCGTCCGGCAGCCCGGCCTCCTGGAGGATCGCGGCGAGAGCCAGGCTGGACAGAGGAGTCTGCGGGGCGGGCTTGAGCACCATCGTGCAGCCGGCGGCGACCGCCGGGCCGATCTTGCGGGTGCCCATGGCCAGCGGGAAGTTCCACGGGGTGATCAGCAGGCAGGGGCCGACCGGACGGCGCGAGAGCAGCATGCGGTTGCGGCCGTCGGGCAGGGTGCCAAAGCCGCCGTCGATGCGCGCGGCCTCCTCGGAGAACCAGCGGAAGAACTCGGCCGCGTATGCCACCTCTCCCCTGGCCTCGGCCAGCGGCTTGCCCATCTCGGCCGTCATCAAATGGGCGAGCTCGTCGGTGCGCTCGATGATGATCTCGTAGGCGCGGCGCAGGATCTCGCTGCGCACCCGGGGCGCAGTACGCGCCCACTCCTCCTGCGCCCGCACGGCCGCTTCCTCGGCGAGCCCCGCGTCCTTCGGGCCCGCGTCGGCCACGTGGCAGAGGACCTCGCCGGTGGCAGGGTCGTCGACGGGCAGGGTGGCGCCGTCCGAGGCGTCCACCCAGGCGCCACCGATGAACAACTGCGTAGGTGTGTCGGTCATGAGTTCTCTCCTGGTTGTCCCGGTCGGTCGGCGGCGGGGTCGAGCAGTTCCGCGAGGTGCAGGGCGCGGATGCCCCGGTCTCCGGCGAGGTGGTCGATCTGGGTGGCGCAACTGAAGCCGTCGGCCACGACGACAGCCGGTGTCCGTGGGGCGATGTCGTCGAGGCATGGCCTCAGGGCGATGTCGGCGACGGCCATCGAGGTGTCGTAGTGCTGCTCTTCGAAGCCGAAGTTGCCGGCGAGTCCGCAGCAGCCCTCGGCCTCGTCGACCTTCCGTACGCCGAGGCGGCCGAGCAGGTCTCGGGGGTGGCGGCCCTTGAAGGTGGCGTACTCGTGACAGTGGGTCTGCAGCACGACGGTGTCCGGCAGCTCCGGTGGCACCCACCCGGGTGCCGCGAGGTCGGTCAGGGCTCCGGTGAGGGTGTGGACGCGGGCCGCGACGCGCCGGGCGGCGTCGGTGCCGAGGAGTTCGGGCACGTCACGCTTGAGCGCTGCGGCACAGCTCGGTTCGGCCACGACGATGGGCCGGTCGTCGCCGTTGTCCAGGCGGTCGACCGTGCGGGCCATGATGCGGCGCGCGCGGGACAGCTGTCCGGTGCTCACCCAGGTCAGGCCACAGCACAGGTCGTCCTCCACCGTGCAGGGCATGCCGGCGTCGGCGAGTACGCGGCTCGCCGCCCCGGCCACCTCGGGGCGGAAGGCGCGGGTGAAGCTGTCCACGAAGAGAAGCGTCTTCGCCGGTTCACCGGTCCTCGCCATGAGCAGGGCCTTGCGTAGCGCCTGCCGGGAGGCGAAGGCGGGGATCCGGCGTCTGGTGGTCACGCCGCCGAGGCGTGCGAGCAGCTTCCCGAGGGGTCCGCGCAGTAGCGCGTTCACCGGGCGGGCCGCGTATCCGGCGAGCCTGGACGTCAGGGGCAGCCAGCCCAGGGAGTAGTGGGAGCGGGGTCTGACTCTGCCCTTGTAGTGCTGGTGCAGGAACTCCGCCTTGTACGTGGCCATGTCTACACCGACCGGGCAGTCGCTGGAACAGGCCTTGCAGGACAGGCACAGGTCGAGGGCGTCACGCACCTCGGTGGAGCGCCAGCCGTCCCGGACGGTTCCGCCCCGCACCATCTCTTGGAGCAGGCGGGCCCGGCCCCGCGTCGAGTCGTTCTCCTCCCCGGTGGCCCGGTAGCTGGGACACATCACGCCGCCGGCGTCGCTGCGGCAGCGGCCGACACCGACACAGCGTCGCGCCGCTCCCGCGAAGCCGTCCTCGTCATGCGGGAAGGAGAACAGCGTGTCGACGGGCAGCACCTCGGAGGGGGTGTGCAGCGCCAGGTCGGCGTCGAGACGGGAGGGGGCCACGATCACGCCGGGGTTGAGCAGTCCCTCGGGGTCGAAGATCTCCTTGAAGGCGGCGAACGTCCGGATCATCCGGTGGCTGTACATGACCTCCAGCAGCTCACCGCGCGCCCGCCCGTCGCCGTGCTCGCCCGACAGGCTTCCGCCGTGGGCGACGACCAGGGCGGCGGCTTCCGAGAGGAACCGGCGGGTGGCGGCCCGCCCCGTGTCCGTCGCGAGGTCGAAGTCGATGCGCACGTGGACGCATCCCGCGCCGAAATGGCCGTACAACACGCCCGTCAGGCTGTGCGCGGCCAGCAGCTTGCGGAAGTCGCGCAGGTAGGCGGCCAGGTTCCCGGGCGCAACGGCCGCGTCCTCCCAGCCCGGCCAGGACTCCGAGCCGTCGACGAGCCGGGCGGCGAGCCCCGCCCCGTCCTCGCGGACCCGCCACAGCGAGCGCCGCTCGGCCGGACTGTGAGCGACCCGCCCACCGGTCATCCGGCCCTGTGCTCTGAGCACGTCCAGCAGTTCGGCGGCGCGGGCATCGACGGCCGCCTGGTCGTCGCCGTCGAGCTCCACGTACAGCCAGGCACGCCCCTCGGGCAGCCCGGTGACGGAGTCCGGACCGCGCCGAGCACGCATGGTGGCGACGATTGCCTCGTCCATGCCCTCCACGGCGGTGGGGTTCCAGCGCAGGATCTCGGGGACGTCCTCGGCGGCGTCGACCACGTCGTCGTAGCCGAGGGTGAGCAGTGTGGAAGCCTGTGCGGTCGCCACGAGGCGGACCGTCGCTGCGGTGACGACCGCACAGGAGCCCTCGGTGCCCACCAGAGCGCGGGCCATGTCGAAGCCGTGCTCGGGCAGCAGGTGGTGCAGCTGGTAGCCGGAGACCTGGCGCGGCACCCGGCCCAGCTCGGTACGGATCGACGCCAGATGGCCGTCGATCAGGCGGCGCACGTCCGATTCCAGTCCGGCGACCCGCTGGACGGCGTCCGTGTCGTCCGGGTCGGCGGCCCGCAGTCCGGTGCGGTCGGCGACGGCCCGCACGCCGTCGGCGGTCACGATCTCCAGCGCCTCGATGTGCCTACTTGTGCGCCCGTGCCGCACGGACCGGTTGCCGCACGCGTCGTTGCCGATCATGCCGCCGAGGGTGCAGCGGCTGTGCGAGGACGGGTCGGGACCGAAGGTCAGCCCGTGCAGGGCGGCCGCGGACCGCAGCGCGTCCAGGATCACTCCGGCCTCGACGCGCGCGGTGCGGGCCACCGGGTCGATGTCCAGGATCCGGTTCATGTACCGGGAGAAGTCCAGCACGACGCCAGGTCCGACGGCGTTGCCCGCCATGCTGGTGCCGCCGCCGCGTGCGGTGACCGGGATGCCTGTCTCCCGGCAGGCCCGCAGCACCGCTACGACGTCGGCGGCGCTGCGGGGAAACACCACGGCCCGTGGCGGGACCCGATAGTTGGAGGCGTCGTAGGCGTAGAAGCCGGTGGCGCCGGGACCGGTTTCCACCCGCAGGCCGGGAGCGGCCTCAGCGAGCCGCGCGACCAGGGGCTCCAGGGCTGTGGTGGTGTTCGTCATCGCCGTGCCACTCCCGATGTGCCCGCCTCGACCGCGGTCGCCCACGCCTGGAGGCCCTCCCCCACCGCCGCCTCGTCGATGACGAGTGCCGGAATCATGCGTACGACCTGGTTCCAGGCCCCGCACAGCAGCAGGAGCAGGCCCTCGTCGATGGCGGCGCGCTGCACGCGGGCGGCGGTCTCGGGGTCGGGGCTGCCGTCCTCGGTGACGAACTCGGTGGCGAGCATGAGGCCGAGGCCGCGCACGTCGCCGATGCCCGGCGTCCGTTCGGCGACCGCCTCCAGGCCCTGGCGCAGCCGCTTGCCCATCGCCTCGGCGTTCTCGACGAGTTTTTCGTCGCGTACGACGTCGAGAGTGGCGCAGGCCGCGGCGCAGGCGACGGCGTTCGCGCCGTACGTACCGCCCTGCGAGCCCGGCCACGCCTTGGTCATCAGCTCCTCGGAGGCGGCGATGCCCGACAGCGGGAAGCCGCTGGCCAGGCCCTTGGCGGTGACCAGAATGTCGGGTGCAACACCGAAGTGGTCGTGGCCCCAGAAGCGGCCGGTGCGGCCCACTCCGGTCTGCACCTCGTCGAGGATCACCAGGAAGCCGTGCCGGTCAGCCCGTTCCCTCAGGCCCTCCAGGAAGGCGCGAGTCGCGGGCACGTACCCGCCCTCGCCGAGCACCGGCTCGACGATGACGGCGGCCGTGTCAGCAGGTGAGGAGATCGTCTGGAGTGTGTAGTCCAGCTCCTGCAGGGCGAATCGTGTCGCGGTCTCCTCGTCCCAGCCGTAGCGGAAGGCCGAAGGGAAGGGGGTGACGACGACACCGCTCATCAGCGGGGAGAAGCCAGACCGGAAGCGGGTGCCGGAGGTCGTCATAGAGGCGGCGGCCACCGTACGACCGTGGAAGCCACCGTGGCAGACCAGGATGTTCGGCCGACCGGTGGCCTGCCGGGCCAGCCGCAGCGCCGCCTCCACCGCCTCGCTGCCGGAGTTGGTGAAGAAAAGGCTGTCGAGCCCTTCTGGCAAGACCTCGCCCAGCCTGTCGACAAGTTGCCGCAGCGGCTGGTGCATGACTGTCGTGTACTGGCCGTGGACGAGGGTGCCCACCTGTTCCTGGGCAGCCGCCACGACCTTGGGGTGGCAGTGCCCGGTGCTGGTTACGCCGATGCCAGCGGTGAAGTCGAGGTAGCGGCGGCCATCCTCGCCGTAGAGGTGGACGCCCTCTCCCCGGACCGCCACCACGGGCGTGGCCTGGCGAAGGTGCGGCGACAGTGCAGTCATGTTCGTCTCCCGGCGGGTCGTCGGTCTGGCTCCGGTCTGGTCGAGCATCTCCGCGGACCTCAATGACGCCAACGCTCGATCTGTCCGGCCGCGCCGCGGCATCTGGACGTTGTGTCAGCCGCAACGGGGCCTCATGCCCCGCTCGTCCTGCTCACAGCGGCCCTTTCAGAGCTCTTGCGCAGGTCAGTGACGCTTGTCAGGGTGACGGAGCACCCAGGGAGGTCTCATGCGCGAGAAGCACCACACGGCTCCAAGGCCCGTCACCGCCGGTCGTGACGCCTCCTTGCCGGGCCCGAACATGGCCACCGTTGGCCATCCGCTCACCGTGGCCGATGTTCTGGCCCTTCCCGTCCTGTCCGCCGGGCAGCCACAGGTGGTCACCGGAGTGGACCGGCTCGACCGCGCTGTCCGCTGGGTCCACATGACCGAGCTGACCGACCCTGCCTCTTTCCTCAAGGGCGGCGAACTCGTCCTGACCACCGGCATGCCCCTGCCCGAGGAGCCGGCCGGTGTACGCCGCTACGTGAACGAACTCGCCGACATCGGCGCGGCGGCCCTGGTCATCGAACTGGTCCGCCGTTACCACCGCCCGCCCGACGCCCTGGTCCATGCCTGCGAGGCCCGCGGGCTCCCTCTTGTGACTCTGGCAAAGGACGTCAACTTCCTTGAGGTCACACAGGTCGTCCACGCTCTCATCCTCGGCAACCAGGCCGAGGAGATGCGCCGGACCCAGCGCATTCACGAGGCGTTCACCGCCCTCACCCTGCGTGGCGCTGGACCCGAGGAGGTCGTACGTGCCGCCGCTGAGATGAGCGGCCACACAGTCGTACTGGAGAACCTGGTCCACCAGGCACTGATCTGCGCACCCTCCGCCGGCACACTGGAGGTGGCACTCAGCGACTGGGAACGGCGCTCACGAGCGACACCTCCGGCCAGCCACACATCCGTGTCCATGCCCAGCGGCTGGCTCGTGACATCCGTGGAGTACCAGGGCGAACGCTGGGGCCGGGTGGTCATGCTGCCCGCCCCGCCAGGCCGGGCCACCCCCTCGTCATTCGGCCCCGCCGCTGTGACGGTCCTAGAGAGAGCTGCGATGGCCCTCACCATCGCCCGCGTCATCCACCCCGTGCCCTGGGAACGCACCGCACACCGCAACCTCCTGCGCGACCTCGTCGGACAACGTCACCATTCTCCTGTGGATGTCGATGCCCGGGTCGCCGCACTGGGTCTGCCCACCAAGGACTGCAGCTTCATGGCCGTGCTCGCGGACTTCCCTCAAGAGAGCGACGCAACGAAAGGCGAGGCGCTCCTCTGCGAAGAGCTGAGGAAGCGAGGGACACAGGCCCTCGTCGGCGTTCTCGGCCCCACGCGCCTCGGCATCCTCCTACCCCTGCGCCCCGGCCAGCCCTGCCCACCCATAGTCGAACACCTGAGCCGCACCGTACTCGAGTCCGTGCCAAGGACAACAGTCAGCACAGGCAGCGAGGCAATGGACCTCTTCGGCGTCGCCCGATCCTTCCGCGAGGCGACCCGCGTCGCCGAAGCCACCGAACCCGGTCAGCCGCTCCCGCCGGGACGCTCCTACCACGAGCCGTCCGACATCGGCCTGCGCCGCCTGCTCTTCGCGCTCCGGGAAGACACCCGGATCCAGGGCTTCACCGAGCGCCGGCTCGGCCGGCTCCTCGACCACGATGCCCGCCATGGGACGGACTTGCTGACGACCTTGCGCCACTACCTTGACGCGGCAGGCAACAAAACCCTTGCAGCCCGCTCCGGCGGTCTGTCCCGCGAGACCGTCTACCAACGTCTGCGCAGCATCGAGCGGATACTCGACTGCGATCTCGAGTCGGGCGAACACCGCACCGAACTACACGTGGCAGTCACAGCGCTCGACGTCCTACGGGCCAAGTGAGTCAGGGAGGCGAACCGGCGCGCACATGACGCATGCACCGCGGTCTCGGCAGTCGGCTTCAGGGAGCTCTCGACGGGGTCGAACGGACCCGACCGCGACATCGTCCACGCCTTCACCGAGCGGGGGTTCGATGCACTGGACCCAAAATGGAGCGGGGGGACTGTAAATCGTTCGGCCCTGTCTCACTGTTGGTGGTGACGGAGCGCGCTGCTGTCCGAGGAGGATGCGGTGGCGAAGCAGGGTGAAGCCTGCTCGTCCGTGCAACTGGTGCGCGATCTGCTTGGTCTTGGTGTTGACACCCTCGGTGAGGCCGTTGCTGTACGCAAGCGTGAGGGCGGCGTTCATGGCGTCGCGGTCTCGTTCCAGACCTCGGGCGAAGGCACCCAAGCCGATCCAGGGCGACGACCTGGAACGCCCATCGGCGCGCTGCCACGTCGGTCGGCGGAGGGAATCCCAGCCGGCACTGTCCGCCTGGCGCTGCGAACGCCGGGGCCGGGCCCTGGACTTCGGCCGGCCACACCGGCACGACCTGCGCGAGATCATGAACGCGATCCTGTACGTGGACCGCACCGGCTGCCAGTGGGCCTACCTCCCGCACGACTTCCCGCCCCACCAGACGGTCTACGGCTGCTTCGCCAAATGGCAGACCGATGGTATCTTCGCCCAGCTCAACGGCCTGTTTCGGGAGTTGGTGCGCCAGCAGGAAGGCAAGCACCGCCACCCGTCGGCCAGCGTGATCGACACCCAGAGCGTCAAGACCTCCACCTCTGTGCCCGCCAGGACGCAGGGCATCGACGCGGGCAAGAAGACATCCGATGCGAAGAACGTGTCAAGCGGCAAGGGACAGACGGGGTTCTCGCGTGGTCGGGAAAGCCACGGCTTCGTTGAACGGCACGCGGTGGGTCAGGCAGTGGTGAAGGCAGCCGATCATCCGGTTGAAGAGGTTTCTCTGGGCGGCTGTGTGACGGTCTCCGGCTGCACGTCGGCGGTCGTAGTGGGCTCGCGCTCCGATCGAGTGGGCCATCGCTGAGAAGGCCCACATGCAGCCGACGCTGGCCAATCTCTGATTCTTGACTCTTCGGGCTGTGACGGACACGCTCTTGCCGGAGGCTCTGGTGACGGGAGCGGAAACTGCGTACGCCTTCAGACCTCTGGCGTCGGCGAACCGGGCCCGGTCGTCGCCGATCTCGGCCAGAACACGGGCCCCGCTGAGCGGGCCCAGCCCAGGAAAGCTGGTGATGATCTCCGCGTCAGCATGGGCTTCGAACGCCTGCACTGTGGCTTCAGCGAGATCATCGACACTTGCACATGCGGCCTCCAGCTGCCGAAGCAGCGCCAGCGCCTGCCGTCCCATCGCCTCCTCGACCTGCGGGAGATGGCGCATCTGCGGCACGCGCAGTGCACCGTGCAGACGCTCGACCTCTCTGTCGATGGTGTTCTTGCGGCCTGCCTTTTTCAGCAGGGCCCGTAGCTGGGCTCGGGTGAGCATGGCTGCCTGGCACGGGGTGGGGGCCGCGGCCAGAAGAGCCCGGGCTACGGGGTGGAAATGCCCTCGCGTCGGTGGCCGACGGCGGCCAGATAGCCGGGGAAGTACTCGCGCAGATGTGAAGTCAGCTTGTTCCCCGCCTGGGTTCGGTCCCAGACGGCATCCTGTTGGGCGCGGGCGAGAACCGCGACGGCCTGGACATCGGATTGATGGCGTAGACGGGGCGGCCGGTCGCCCTCAGGCTGGCGACCAGGAGACCACGGCTGGTCTCGATGGCCACCGGGACGGGATCCTGCGGACTGTCACCGTGGGCGGCAAGCATCCGAACCAGCTGGTCGAGCCCTGCTGCCGTGTCATCGATGCGAGCCCGGGCCAGCAACGATCCCGTCTCGTCGACGACGGCTATGTCGTGATGGTCGCTGGCCCAGTCGACACCGCAGAACGCTCTCACTCGCCTCACGCTTTCTCGTTGAACATGTGTTGCGGCTGGTCACAGCCGTGCAGGGCATGCGTCTCTCTAATGGAAGGGCTCAACGGCCCGACATCCGGTTAGCCGTTCATGACCCCAGCGACCTGTGGGGCCCTCGGGCTGAAACGGAGCTGGTGACTCCCGACCGGATAAGAGGTGATCCCCGCAGGCGGCTTGGACCACGATCATCATCGGTGATCAAGCGGTCGCTCTCGTCGCCGACTGCGAGCGTCAGCACACGTCAGTCTTCTTTGAGGGCTCAAAGCCCCGATCGTGGGCGGACGTTGCGCTGACGCCAGCGGCCGACGACGAGAGGAAAGCTTCAGCAGCTCAACTACCGCCCAGTAGATCGTGGGCCGCAAGCGCAGCATCATCACCGACACCCTCGGCCTGCCGCTGGCGGTGCTGGTCACCGCGGACGGCGTCCAGGACTCCACCGCCGGACGCGCCCTGCTCGAGCAGGCCGCCACCAGCCACCCCACCCTGCGCAAGGTCTGGGTCGCCGGCGGCTACCGCAAGCACTTCGTCGAGCACGCCGCCGCCCTCGGCATCGACCTCGAAATAGTCCAACGCGCCCCCGCGACCAGGGGATTCACCCCGATTTCGAAGCGGTGGACGGTCGAGCACACCTACGGCTGGCTCACGCCGCACCGGCGCCTGGCGCGCGACTGCGAAACCCACCCGCACCGCTCCGAGGCCATGATCCAGCTCGCCACGACCGACCTGATGGCCCGCCGCCTCACCGGAGAGACCACCATCTCCTGGCACGACCTGACATCACCGGATCAAATTCGCATCCCGGGATGAAACAACAGGATAAAACGCCCCCTAAGGGTCGCGAATGCACGTTTGATCTACGTAGAGACAGGGCTTTGGTCCAGCCTTTCGTGCGCATGAGCCGCACGGCGCGAATCTGCGCATGGCGTCCACGGCGCCGGCGTCAGCGCACCGAGCGCACCCGGTAGGTGAGAACCGCACCGACGGTCGCGCCGATACCGACGGTGGTGAAGAGGGCCGGGTAGCCAAGGCCCGAGGTGATGATGACGCTGGCGATAAGCGGGGCGAGGGCTGGTGGGACGATCGCACCGATGTTCATGATGCCGAGGTCCTTCGCCCGGCTCTCGGCATCGGGCAGGACTTGGGTGATCAGTGCCTGGTCGACGGCCATGTAGGCGCCGAAGCCGCCGCCCATCAGCGCGGACGCCACGATCTCGTGGGACATGCTGGGGAAAGCGGCGACAAGGAAGCCGGCGAAGGCTTGCAGGAAGGCGGCGAGGGCCACGAAGATCCGTCGTCTGCCCAGCCGGTCGGAGAGTGCGCCCGCGAGGTACGTGGCCACGAGCCCGGCGAGCAGGTAGGCGATCGTGGCCATCAGCAGGCTGCTCTCAGGGTCCTTCACCTTCAGGGAGTCCGCGAGGAAGTAGAGGGTGTAACAGGTGCCGAGCGAGTTGGCCATGTTGACCAGCAGGCGCCCGCCGAAGGCCCAGGCGAACTCGCGGTTCCTGAGCGAGTCGGCCATGGACGCGAACACCGCGCGCAATGACAGGGGCGACTCCGGCCCGTGCAAGACCTCTCGGTACGAGATCAGGAACGGCAGGGCGCACACCACAAGCAGCGCCGCCATGACGACGTAGCCGTTCGCGGCCGAGAGGCTGAACACCGACACGATGGCGATGCCGACCACCACGCCGAGGGCCTGCGGACCGTAGATGGCGCTGGAGATCATGCCGCGCTGCCGCTCGGGTACCCGGTCGGCGATCACCGCGGTCAGGCCGGCAGTCGCGGCGCCCAGTCCAAGCATGGCCGCCGACCACGCCAGGGTCACTCCCCACACAGTGGTCTGCGCACCCGTGGCCAACAGCCCGGCCGCGAACGCCAGCGCGCCGCCGCCGAGCCAGGCCCTGCGCCGACCGAAGCGGCTGCGCGAACGGTCGCAGAGCGCTCCGGCGACCGGGAGTGCGAGCAGCGCGACGAAGCCCGAGAAGCCATTGACGACGGCGTAGTCGGTGACCTTGCCGGACGGGTCGATCTCCTGCAGTTGCTGGGGGATCAGCAGCTGCAGGGGGACGAGGTTGGCCATCCAGTAGCCGAACCAGACGAGGCTGTATACGGCTGTCCAACCACGGGAGACGGGTTGAGTGGGTCCGTCTGCGACGACACCCATGGAGGCTGCCGCCACCACGGGTGCGGGTGATGAGAACTCGGCGGGCATCGGGCCTCCGGGAGGTGGGTTCGGCCAGAAGGGGGACTGGGGGGTGACACAGCGGGAAATTTCAGAGGAACGCGTGTCCCTCGCCTCGGTAGGTGCGCGCCTGGCCGACGACCTCGGAGCCCGACACCAGGTGGAGGGTGTTGACGCGTTCGCACAGCTCGCCGGCCTTGGCATGGCGCAGCCACACGTGATCGCCGAGACGCAGGCCGTGTGCGGCCTCGCCCAGCACGGGGGTCTGGACCTCTCCAGCGCCTTCGAGCGGGGTCAGCTTCAAACCCTGGGGCCAGCTGAGGGTCGGCAGCCGGTCGGTGCCCACCGGGCCGGAGGCGACCCAGCCGCCCCCGAGCAGAGTGGCGATCTTCGCCGTGGGACGGCGCACGACGGGCATGACGAAGAACGCGGCGGGCCGGGGCCGGAAGCGGCGGTAGTGGTCGAACAGTCCCGGGCCGTAGAGCCCGGATCCCGCGCCGATCTCGGTGATGACGTGCTCGGCGGCGGTCTGCTCGATGGAGCCGGTGCCTCCGCCGTTGACGAACTCCAGTGGAGCGACGTTCTCGACGGCAGCGATGGCGGCGGCCCTGCGTTCGGCGAGTTCTCTGGCCGACAGGCGCTGCATGGCCCGCCGCAGCACCCCCTGGATCGGGGAGCCGAGCGGGTTGTCTCCCAGGCCGGCGATCTGGCCCTCGTACGACATCACGCCCACTAGCCGGAAGCCGGCCCGCTCGGTGATGGCGCGGGCCAGTTCCGCGGCCTGCTGCGGGGTGTGTACGGGTGAGCGGTACGGGCCCAGGTGGACGCGCCCGCCGAACAGTTCAAGGGATGCGTCAAGGTCGATGCACACCCTGAGGTCGGGGCGCTTGGGGCCTACGGCGTCGTCGACGAAGTCGAGGTGGCCGACCGAGTCGATCATCAGGGTGACGCGTTCGGCGGCGCGGTCGTCCGCGGCGAGCGTGCGCAGCGCTTCCCGGTCGGTGGTCGGGTAGCCGATGACCACGTCGTCGTGCTCCTCGGCCAGCCACAGGGCCTCGGGCAGGGTGAAGGCGAGGATGCCGTGGTAGCGCGGTCGTTCGGCTGCGCGTCGGATCAGGTCCCGGCTGCGCACGGACTTGCTGGCGAGGCGGATGGTGGCGTTGCCGCTTGTGCGGCGGGCCAGGTCGGCGGCATTGAGGTCGAAGGCGTCCAGGTCGACGACCGCGAAGGGGGGTTCCAGGTGTTCGGTCGCCTTGGCGAGGTGGGTCATCCGGACCTCGCTCAGCCCGCTGACGGCGGCCCGCACCTTGTCGGGCGTGGATATCGCAGGTGTGCTCATGCGGTCTTCCTCGGTCGTCATCGCGCGCCTCCGGACGCGTCGGAGAGCCGGGTACGTCCGGCGCCCAGGAGACGGTCGCGCTCGCGCCGTCCCTTGGCCTCGATGGTGGGCACGAGCAGGCGGATGAGCTGCGGGACCGCACCCGCGATCTGCTGGACACGGCCGGCGAAGGTCGGGAAGACCACCTCGGTCGGCTTGGTGCGGAACGTCCCGACGACGACCTTCGCGACCTCCGCGGGCGGGACCGACTTCTCGGCGAACGCGGTGATCGCGGTCGGGTCGTTGAGTTCCTGGTCGAGCATCCGGGTGCGGGTGGACGCCGGGTGGATGATCGTGAAGTCCAGCGGGCCGTGCCGTTCCTCCAGCGCCACGGCGTGGTGGAAGGCGCGCAGCCCGTGCTTGGTGCCGCCGTAGGTGGCGTATCCGGGCAGCGCCAGGAACGAGGTCATGCTGCAGATCGTGACGATGTGGCCGCTGCCCCGCTCAGTCATCCTCGGGATGGCCGTGTAGACGCCGGTCATGGCGCCGAGCAGGTTGACCTCGACCATGGCGCGGTGCTGCTCCAGGCTCAGGTCCCGGGTGTTGCCGGTCGTGATGATGCCGGCGTTGTTGACCAGGATGTCGACGGGGCCGAATTCGCCCTCGGCCGCATCGAACGCCTTGGTCCAGTTCTCCGGGTCCCGGATGTCGAGTCGGAAGGCGGCGGAGCGTCCGCCGAGGCGGGCGGCGGTGGCCTGCGCGGCCGCCTCGTCGACGTCGGTCAGCAGCACACGGTGGCCGGCGCCGACCGCGGCTTCGGCGATTGCGGCTCCGATACCGGCCGCCGCGCCGGTCACGAGGACGACACGGTCGTGCTGGGGTTGCTTGCTCATGGCCTCAGACTTTCTCCTGGACGCTAGTCCAAGTCAATCGTTCAGAAGTGGCCGGAACGCGACCTTTACCTTCCGGCCCATGGCCGAAACACCACCGTTCACAGATGGAACACCTCGATGTGGCCGTCGTTGAGTTCGACGGCGTGCACGGGGTCGTCGGTCGGGACGGTCGCCGCGAACAGGGTGTTGCCGTCGCCGCCGGCCACCAGGCAGCTCAGCGTGTGCTGGCTTGTGGCGACGCGGTCGAGGATCCGTCCGCCCTCCTCCACTCGGACGCACTCGCCGCGCAGCGCGTTGGCGACCCAGACGGTCCGCCCGTCCGGATCCCAGGCAAGGCCGTCCGGCGCGATCGGCGAGGAGGACCGCTTGGCGATCTCCGGATGGTCCATCAAGGCGGAGATCTTTCGGGTGACCTTGCCGAACACGCCGCCGTCGTTCACCATCCGCCACAGCAGAGGCGACACCAGCGAGCCCCAAGGGCGCGGTGCATCGAGCGTGCCGTCCGGCCGCACCGGGAGCGCGGCCAGGCGCAGACCCAGCGTCTCAGCGGCGATCAGCATCGCGCCGTCCGGGCTGAGCAACAGCCCGTTGGGGAACATCAGCGGTTCCGACAGGCCGAGCAGGTCCCCGTCCGGGTCGAAGACGGCGATGGGCGCCCGCGGCGGACCTGGCGGCTCGTAGAGCCTCGAGTTCGGGTTCTCACGGTCGAACGTGTAGTAGTCGAAACCAAAGTTGCCGACGTAGGCCCGCCCTCGCGCATCGACCAGCATGTCGTTCACCGGACCGCCGGTGATCTTCCGCAGATCCGCGTGCTCTACCAGCTCACCGTCGGGTTCGAGCCGGTAGACGCAGCCCCCGTCCATGGATACGACGAGCAGACGCCCGTCCGGGAGCCATCCCAGACCACCGGCCCGTCCGGGCACCTCGCACATTGTGTCCAGCCGCCCGGCCCCGTCCCACCGATGCACCGTGCCGTGCCCGAGATCGGAGAACCAGAGGGCGCCCTCGTGCCATCGCAGGGACTCAGGGACCCCGAGGCCACCTATGACGATCTTCGCTTTCCGTTTCATTACGGACCACTCCCGGCGTGAGTCATGGCGTTGGCCGCCGCGGGGGAAGGCAGGAGAAGAAGAAAGTTGGTCAAGCGTCCTAGACGCTTGACTTGCACGGGCGACCGTCTCACTCTGAACGGACCGAAGTCAACGCCTCGCAGGAGATTCCGTGACCGATCCCCAAACCGTCAGTGACGCCGGTACCGCATCGGGCGTGACGATCGCCGTGGACAATCCCGCTACCGGAGAAGTGATCGAGCATGTCGCGGACACCTCTGCGGAGCAGGTCGCGGCGGCCGTCGAACGCGCGCGGCACGCTCAGCCCGGCTGGGCCTGTCTGGGTGCCGATGTCCGTTCGCGGCTCTTCGCCCGCGCCCGCCACTGGATGCTGACCCATCGTCGGGAAATCGTGGCCTCGATCGTCGCCGAGAACGGCAAGGCGGAGGAGGACGCCGTCATCGAGGTCGTCTACTGCGTCGGCGCCTTCGCCCACTGGGCGAAAAGCGCACCACGCCTGCTCGCCGAGAACCGGGTGCGCTCACTGTCCCCGCTGGTCTTCGGCCGCCGCATGTACACGCAGCGGGTACCGCTCGGAGTGGTCGGCGTCATCGGCCCGTGGAACAACCCCCTGATCAACTCGTTCGGCGATGCCATCCCCGCGCTCGCCGCCGGCAACACGGTCGTGCTCAAGCCCTCCGAGTGCACACCGCTGAGCGCCTTGCTCATGGAGCGGATGACGCGCGAGTGCGGTTGGCCCGAGGACGTGTTCCAGGTCGTCACGGGCGCCGGCGCTACTGGGCGGGCCGTGGTCGACAACGTCGACTTCGTCATGTTCACCGGTTCCACCAGGACCGGCCGCGCCGTCGCTGCGCGCGCCGGCGAGCGGCTCGTCCCCTGCTCCCTCGAACTCGGCGGGAAGGACGCCCTGATCGTCCTCGCGGACGCCGACATCGAGCGGGCCGTCAATGTCGCCCTGCACGGTGCCCTCGTCAACGGCGGCCAGATGTGCACCTCGGTCGAGCGGTGCTACGTCGAGGCCCCCGTGTACGACAGGTTCGTCGCCCGGCTGCGCGAGCGCTTCGCCGAGGTCACCCAGGCCAGGCCGGACGGTCCGGGCAGCACCGACGTGGGCGCCCTGACCTTCCCGCCCCAGATGGACATCGTGAGGGACCACGTCAAGGACGCCGTCGAGCGTGGGGCGCGGGTGCTCGTCGGCGGGCACGCGGGTGCCGGGCCCGGCCGGTTCTTCGAGCCCACGCTGCTCGTCGACGTCGACCATTCGATGGCGTGCATGCGCGAGGAGACTTTCGGCCCCACGCTGCCGGTGATGAAGGTGGCCGATGCCGAGGAGGCCGTACGGCTGGCCAACGACAGCTCCTACGGCCTGCAGGCCACCATCGTGGGCAAGGACACCACCCGGGCTCGACGGCTGGCCGACCGACTGGAGGTCGGCTGCGTCACCGTCAACGACGTCCAGTCCAACTACATGGCGTTCGGACTGCCCATGGGCGGCTGGAAGGGGTCCGGGCTCGGCGTACGGCACGGCACCGAGGGACTGCGCAAATACACCCGGCTCCGGTCGGTGTCGGTGAACCGGTTCCCGCTGCGCCGCGATCCGCACATGCTGCCGTTCGACCCCGCGTCCTACCGCTTCATCCTTCGCCTGGTGACCGCGATGCACGGCAGGCGCTCGCCCTTCACCAGGAAATGACCCCGGTCCGGCACCGGGAAACGCCCCGGTGCCGGCACCCGTGACCACACGAGAGGCACAGTTGCATGTCCGCTACGACCGCTGACGCGGCCCCCGTCCAGCACGAGTCGGTCGGCCCCATGCCCGATGGCGTCGCACTCCCGATGCCACCGCAGAACCCGACGGTCGAGGAGGAGCGCCTGATCCGCAAGCAGGAACTCGCCGCCGCCTTCCGGCTGTTCGCCCGGTTCGGCTTCTCCGAGGGGGTCGCGGGGCACATCACCGCCCGCGACCCGGAACACCCTTCCGCGTTCTGGGTCAACCCCTTCGGGATGGCCTTCGGGCAGATCCAGGTCTCCGACCTCATCCTTGTCGACCACGACGGGACCCTGCTGGAGGGGAAGCGGCCCGTCAACAAGGCCGCGTTCTGCATCCACTCCGAGGTCCACCGGGCCCGCCCCGACGTGGTCGCGGCCGCGCACACCCACTCCTTGCACGGCAAGGCGTTCTCCAGCCTCGGCATCCCGCTGGACCCGATCACTCAGGACGCCTGCGCCTTCCACGAGGACCACGGGCTGTACACCGACTACCGCGGCGTCGTGAACGACACCGAAGAGGGCCGCCGGATCGGTGTGGCCCTGGGATCGGGCAAGGCGGTCGTCCTGCAGAACCACGGGCTGCTCACCGTCGGGGCGTCGGTGGCCGAGGCCGCCTGGTACTTCGTCACGATGGAACGCTCCTGCCAGGCCCAGCTGCTGGCCATGGCCGCCGGTACGCCCAAGCAGATCGACCCCGACACGGCGCGGATGGTGCGTGAGCAGACGTCCGGCCCGCTGCCGGGCTGGTTCCAGTTCCGCCCGCTGTGGGACCGGATCACACAGCAGGAACCGGATCTGTTCGACTGACGGACCGACCGAGAAAGCCCGAGGGGCGAGCCGCGAGGCTCGCCCGTCCCAGGCATACGGTCCCGTTGGTCCGCGTCAGGCCGACAGTGCTCCCGCACTGCTCACGGCGAGGGTCTCCAGGTGCCTGGCGGTGAGGCTCAGGACCTCGCGACTGGTCTGGGTGTCGCGGTCGATCAGCCAGCACATCGTGAGCCCGTCCAGCACGGAGTTCAGGTAGCGGGCAAGGACCGGAACGGGAACGGTCCACCGCACGCCCGTCTTCTCGCCGATGTCCGTCATCAGCTCCTCGTGCACATCCAGGTAGTGCCGGTACTGCCGGCGCGCCAGCTCTTCCATGCCCGCCTGTCGCAGGGCGTAATGGGCCAGCTCATAACCGGCCAACTGCTCGCCGGGGCTGGCCTGCACGCCCTCCCAGAAGGTGCGCAGGCTCTTCTCGATGGCCGGACGCAGCTGCGTCTCCCCGGCGCATGCCTGCCGCGAGGCGAGCACGAATCCGTCCGTGACACGCGTGATCACCTCTTCGAGAAGATCCTCCCGCGAGTCGAAGCAGTAGTGGAAGACACCGAGGGTCATGCCCGCCTCGCGGACGATGGAGCGGGTCGTCGTCCTGGCGACACCTTCCCGAGTCACCACCTTCATCGCTGCCGCGATGAGCTCTTCTCGCCGCTCCTTCAGCGCCATACGGGCCATTCGGCTGCCGCTCCTCCAGATCGAGTCGACCTCCAGGCTATCAGCAGTGTCCAAGACAATCGTCTTGGACACTTGACTTACTCCTTGAAGCTGAGCGACCGTATCGGGAACCACGCGCAGGCGTGATCGCCCTTGGGAGGCAAGAGTGAAACCCAAAGCCGCCGTCGTGCTGGACGGATTCGGTGTCCTGGAGTCGTTGCGCTGGCAGGACGACTCCCTGTGGTTCTGCGACATGGCTCATGGCACGGTCCACCGCTGGGACACCCGGGGCAGGCCCGAGAAGGTCGTCGATGTTCCCGGCCGCGCCGGCGGGATCGGTTTCCTGCCCGACGGGCGGATGCTGGTCGTCTCGATGGAGGGCCTGTGCGTTTAGGCGAACTCATCGGCCTGAGCGAACCGTTGGCGTTCACGAACGGCCTCTTCCCCATCGACGAAGGCCGGACGATGCTCGTCGCCGAGACGCCGGCGATGAGGCTGGTGGCACTGCCCGTACTGGCCGACGGGCGACTGGGCCCGCCGCGCCCCTGGGCCCCCCTGATCGAACCCTGGCTGTGGAAGGCGGTCACCGACCCAGGACTGGTCGGCAGCATCACCCGCCGCATCTCTGCCCTCCTGGATCACCAGGCCATCGCCGACCGCTCCAGCAGCCCCATCGCCCCCGACGGCATCGCACCGGGCAAGGGCGGCACGGCCTGGGTCGCCAACGCACTGCGCGGCGAATGCGTCCGTGTCGGCCCCGGCGGCACGATCATGGACCGCGTCTCGACCAGCCAGCGCACGCTCAGTTGCCTGGTCGCGGGCCCGAAGGGTGACACTCTCTACGCGGCGACCGTACCGACCGACGACCCACCGCGCTCGGGAGCTCAACGGTTCCCGGATCGAGGCGTACGTACTCCCCTCCTGACCACAGCCCCGCGCACTCCCCCGCCGGCTTCCCCTTCTCCCACGTCCCGCGACGCTCGCCGCACCTTCGAGAACAGGAACATCATGGCAAGGATCACCGACCGTACGATCCTGATCGTCGGCGCGTCCTCGGGCATGGGGGCCGAAGTGGCACGCCAACTCGCCCCCGGGAAGAACCGGTTGGTCATCACGGCCCGTCGCGCCCCCGAACTGGCCCGGATCGCGGAGCAGGTACGGGCCGCCGGCAGCAGCTGCCTGGACATCGCCGCCGACGCCCTCGACCCACGCCGGGCAGCCGACGTGGTGGCGGCCGCCGCCGGGGAATTCGGGTCCGTCGACATCGCGCTGCTCAATGCGGGTGCCGGGCCGGACATGGCCATGGACCAGCTCTCCGTCGCCGATGTCTCACGGATCACGGCGTTGAACTACGACGTCGTCGTCAACTATCTCATTCCCCTGACCGAGCAGATGCTGCGCCAGCCCGACGGTGGCCTGATCGCCCACACGAACTCCCTCGCGGGGCTCATGGGCATTCCCCGCCAGGGCCCGTACTCGGCCGCCAAGGCTGCGGCACGCACGCTCCTGGACGCGGCACGCGTCGAACTCGAGCCCCGGGGAATCCGGTTCACCAACATCTTTCCGGGCTTCGTTGCCACACAACGCATCAGCGAGGACGGCCTGCCCAAACCGTTCGAGATCAGCGAGGAGCGCGGGGCACGGCATGTCGTCCGCGCCCTTGAGAGGGAACCGGCCCAGGCGTATTTCCCCTGGCCCACAGCGGCGCTGGTCCGCACCCTGCGAGCCCTGCCGACGCCGCTCGCCTCCCTCATTCTCCGGCAACTGGCCTACCGATAACCCAAGCCGGCCCTCAACCCACCCGATACGCAAAGAAGCAATCCACGAGCGGCGGGAACGCGAGAGCCTCGCCGCCGCCCGACGTCACTCCCATGGAGTCGGTGACCTTGCGCAGGTAGGCCGTATAGATCCGGCTGTTCACGTAGCCCTTGTGGCGCGGTGACGCGACGAACCTCACGCCACCGGTCAGGTCGGGACGGTCGTGGCGGATCCGCTGGACGAAACGCGCGGCACGCTCCGAGTTCGCCGTCAGGCGGCGTCTTGACCAACTCGCCAAGCTGGGCCTGGTCCGCTTCCGCTGCGACTTCGCCCGCCCGCTGGGCGGTTGGCCCGTCGCGGTCACGTTCTGGGCCTCGGCCCCGGTCAAGGAGCTGCCCGCCATCGGGCACGCCCTCGTGCGTCTCCCCGAAGTCCGCAACCGCGCCGCCGTCACCGGCGAGCACGACCTCGTCATTCAGGCCGCTCTGCACTCCGTGAGCGACGTGCTGCGGCTGGAGACCCGTCTCTGCGACGTCCATCCCAGCCTTGTCGTCGCCGACCGCACGATGACCCTGCGCCACGACAAACTCCTGGGCCGGGTCCTCGACCCGCGCGGCCGGTCACTCGGTGTCGTCCCGCCCGACGTGTGGTCCGAACCGGGCACGTCCGCCACGGCTGGGTGAGCTTTCCGCTCCGCCGGGCTCAGGCCTCCCGGGGTCGGGTGTGCTGGAGGAGGTGATCGGCAAGCAGTTCGAGGACCGCCCGGCTGTCATCGCTGTCGCGGTCGACGAGCCAGGTGACGCTGAGGCCGTCGATCATCGACTGCATGTACCGAGCGAGCACCGGCACAGGCACCGTCCACTCGATGCCGGCGTTGTCGGCGGCCAGTTCCAGCAGGGAGGCGAACGCGCCCAGGAAGATCTCGTACTGCCGTCTGGCCACGCTCTCGAAGCCGGGATTGCGCAGCGCGTACTGCGTCAGCTCGTAACTGATCTGGTGTTCCCGCGGGTTCGCCTCGAACCCCGTCCAAAACGCGTTCAGGCTGTCGAGAATGCTGTCGCGGATCTCCCGGTGCGGCGCGAACAGACCGCGGGCCTCCGCGACGTACCGCTCGGTGAGGGTCTCCGTGACGAGTTCGAGCAGCTGCGCCCTGGAGTCGAAGCAGTAGTGGAACACCCCCAGGGGCATACCGGCCTCGTTCACGATCGCGCGGGTGGTGGCCTTGGCCACGCCGTCCCGCGTCATGACCCGGATCGCCGCTTCGAGGAGCTCGGCCCTCCGGTCGCTCGCCGCCATGCGGGGCACACGCTCTCCTCTCTTCACCTGCAGGTTCGCCCGCCAGGATAGCGGTGCGCAGGTGCCCGACCCAAGATATGTGAGTCAACCGTCCAAGACACACGAATTCCTGCCCGCGGGGCGCGACCGCTCCCCCTCACAGCCAAGACAATTGAGCCAGCGACCCGACCGGTTGACTGAGCCAATTCAATGTGGGCGTGGCTCATGTTTCCGCGGCCGAGCCGCCGAGTCGTCCGCCCACTGATCGAGTGCCGTACCTTTGGTGGTCGACCCGCCCGGACACTCGAGCAGCTTGCCGCTCTTCGCGCAGGCCAGGTGGAAGGCGCCTTCGTGGTTGGGCAGGAAGCCGGGGAGGCAGGCCGCCGGCCTTCGATCGCGAGACCTACAAGCAGCGCAACACCGTCGAGCGGTGCATCAACCGCCTGAAACAGTGGCGTGGGATCGCCACCGGCTACGAGAAGACCGCAACCATCTACCTGGCCGGACTCCATGTGGCAGGCATCTTCCTCCGGTCCGCCCGCTACCGCCGGCCCGGAGCAGTGGAAGTCGGCGTCCACCCGACTCGACACCCGGGCCGTCGGCTTGCCCGCCCTCGGCCACCGACAAGGAAGTGGCCCGCGGACTCCGTCGGCGGGTCATCACGAAAGATCGAGGTTAACGTCGGCGCTCGCCCGGCCCTCTGTTCTGGTCCTTGACGCCCTGTCGAACCCGATGGCCCCAGGCGAGTAGAGCCGAGGCGTCGTCGGTCCATTCGGGCGTGCCGGTGACCTCGCCGTGCGGCTGCAGCCGTTCGATCAGCGCGTACCAGGCCTCGACCTGCGCGGTATCCTCCGGACCCATGGGACAGAACCCCCACCATGTCGGCTGGTAGGCGGCGAGGCGGCCCTGGACGCTCGGTGACGGGTAGAGGCCCGGATCGGTGTTGATCCGGCGCTCGGACAGGGTCTTCAGCACCCCCTGCTCGATCATCTGCCGGTGACTGATGATCTCCCTGCCTTCCCTGCGCGCTGGGTAGACTGGCCAGACCGGACCCGGGTTCTCGAAGGCGGTGAGTTCGGGCGCCAGTTCGTCCACCCGCTGCCAGGTTGCCTCGCTCCAGGGCCCCATCCCCACCGTGGAGTCGAGCACGTGGCGCATCCGCTGTGCGCAGGCCTCGTTGACTGTCTGCGCCAGTGCCACCCAAGAGGCGGTCTGCTCACCGCTTCGGATGACCACCGGGACCCAGATGTGGTCCCGGCCGGCCGACGTCAGCCTGAGCGAGTATGTCTCTTCGCCGTCGTGGTTGGAGAAGCCGGCGGACAGTATTGCGGCTAGTGGGACGCGCACGGTGCGCCATAGCCCCGGGGGTCTGAACCGCCGGGTGATGGTGACCGTCACCCCGTCGAACACCACTCGGGTCCAGAGCGTCGCGGCCTTCAACGGTCGCGGGCCCGACTCCTGACGAGTCACCTTCACCGAGGTCTTCTCCTGGGCCGCCAACGTCTCCTCCTGAGGGCGAGAGGCTCTCCTGGATCACCCGGAGCCCGTATTCATCGGATTACCCCACAACAGCTCCGGCCATCCGGGCCAGGGCTCGGCCTAGCCCGGCCATCCGGGCCAGGGCTCGGCCTAGTCTCGACCCCGCAAGCGCGGCATCCGAGCGGTGATCCCGGTCCCGAAGGACCAGCGACGCCACCGGCTGCGACGGGGCAACCGGGGAGGCAGGCCGCAGGCCTACGATCGCGAGACCTAGAAGCAGCGCAACACCGTCGAGCGGTGCATCAACCGCCTGAAACAGTGGCGTGGGATCGCCACCCGCTACGAGAAGACCGCAACCATCTACCTGGCCGGACTCCATGCGGCAGGCATCTTCCTCCGGTCCGCCCGCTGGTCCAAACAAAAACCGCCAGCCGACGGCGAGGAGATCAAGCTGATGTGCCTGCGCTACGGCGTGACCATCAGCAAGTGCTTCGCCCCTACTGCGCCTGAAGCAACCACTACGAAGACTCCTCTCCTGCCAACGACATCCTCGCCCGCGGCCCCGAAGGCGCCCTCGACTGAAGGTTCCCCGTGATCTCGGAGACGGTTCTGTCACGCGGCGAGGGAATCAGTGGCCCTCACGCACCTCGTCGGCGCCCGGTTCGCCGCACCCTCAGATGCGGGCGAAGACGTTGACCACCACTCCGATGTAGAGAACGACGAGGATGGTCCAGAAGGTGTAGACGATGCCGGGATACCGGATGTAGAGAGGTATCCGGATAGTCGGGTAACGCTTGCGAAGTTCACGTGGGGTCGGCGTACCTCCGAACTGCTGAGAAAGAGCCGCCTTACGCCACACCTTGTCGAGTTCGGCTTCACGCCACTGGCGGGGATTGAGCATGACAGCGGCGCGGTCGTCACCCACGACGAGCACCGCGCCGGCGATGCCGCTGGAGTTGATATGGGTCCGGGCCACGAAACCGGGCCCTTCGATGATGGTCAGCCGGCGCGCCCAGTTGCGCACCAGCACGGCGCCGTCCACGAGTGCCACATGCGTGTTCACGGTGTGCAGGACCGCATAGGCCACGTACCACAAGAAGGGGAGCGTGACGATGGCGATGGCCGCGGGTACCCCCATCGGCCCAAGCCCTTCACTGGTGCCGCGCCCGCCCGCGAGCATGCGCGCCATGCTTATGCCCGGCACGATGACCGCCGGTACGATGGCCAGTGCCACGCGCCCGAACCGGCTCTTGTCCGGGGATACGAAAAGCTCTCTACGGCGGTCACTCATGGCTGCCAGCCGGTCTCTCCGCACGCGGCGACAAAACGAAGGTCGTCACAGACATCGTCCGCCCACACAACTCCGTTCCACTCCTGTTCACTTCTGCGCTCCTTCATTGGATCCAGGTGCCCCTGGTGGGGCACAACTGCCTTGGCTGCAGCTCGGATTCAGACCGCAGAGGGCCGAGCTTCTGCTGCACACGCTTCGCCGGCAATCGTTCCGCGGCTGACCACTGTGCCCGGTCAGTCGTGGGCGCTCTCGCGGTTCGTTCCCGCCTGCCGGTCTCCGGCAACCTGTAACGCACTCAACGTGGCGCCCTTCATTCAGGACTCAGGCCGGTCGACGGCGATGTGCGTCAAGCGACGGCGAGCGGCGATCCTCCAATCGCGCTTGTCGAGCGGCCCGAGGACGACGAAGAATCTCACCTCAGCACTAAGCCCTGCGCGAGCAGCGCCGTCGAACCTTCGGAGGCGGTGGGCGTGTACAGAGCTGTCCTCGCACTCTCGTTGCCACTTCACGGCAGCCTTCCGGCCGTCCGGCAGGTAGCCGGTCATCTGGCCGCCCGTGTGGTCGCCCCTGACCCGCTGCACGTCAGTGGTTCCCGCATCCCGAGAGGTGGCTTCCCCAGGCCGATCAGGTACCGGGTCCCAGGGCCGGCACTTTGAGTGTCCTCAAGATCGTGGAATCGCGTCCGGCTTACGCCAGTTCGTACAGACTGGCATTCACCGGTAATCCGGGGCGAGTTGGGCAGTCGGAGCAAGATCGTCGGCGGTCTCCTGGTTCCTAGGCGGAGACAGGGAAATCCTTGCGCTTGATCTTGGCGCGGCGACCGTCGGGGTGGTGGAAGACGATGCCCTCGGCCAGGACGCCGGGGACGAAGCGACTCTCCAGTTCGGCAAGGAAGTCACGGAGGCCGACGTAGTCGCGCGGCACACCCTGGTAGACCGGCACCTCCAGGTTGAACGGCACGCACCGATGGTCGTCCAACCGCAGGGGGTTGCCCTGGATGCGGGGGCCGAGCGCTTCGCAGGAGTGCTCGCCGTCCGGCCACGAGGTGACGTCAGTATTGCGGGCGGCGGCGAGAACCCACTTGTCCTCCGCGGCACTCTCGGCGGTGTCGACGTACCAGCCGTCCTTGATCCCCTGTTCCTTCTGCAGCTTGCTCGGGTTGCGCCGCTTCTCCACCCGTACCAGCTGGCCCGCCCGGACCGTGAGACGGACGTTGGTTCCGTCGAGCTTCTCTGTCGGGGCCCCCTCGCCATCGAACACCCATGCACACTCCACCCGCGGCCGGTCGACGACCCGAAAGTCGCTGTCCCGCTCGAACAGCGTGGGGATCTTCTCCATGACCTGCATGCCCTTTCTGACGTGGCCGATCAGTTCCTCGTGAGTGATGGCACCAGACGCCAGGCCGCCCGCCAGCGCGCGGACCAGGTCCGCGACCGAAACTTCAGCCTCGACGGCAACCCGCTTCAACGCCTTCTTCTCCTCGGGCGAGATCCAGGCGACCAGCCGGGACCAGCCTTCGGGCGGTGTCCATCGCGCGAGCTGCTCCGGATTCTTCCGGGGCCGACCGCGTCCTTTGCGCTCCTCCATGGGTTGGACCCTAGGCGGGAATTTAATGGTGTGTCAATTGGCATAACAGAAAATGGCAGTTCGGTCCTTCGGGCGTTGTGGCCTGTCGGACTGGCCAGAACGACGCGACAACCACCCCGGGGCCTGCGCCTACATGGAGGCGGAACCGGCCGACGGCGAGGAGGTCCAGCTGACGCGCCCCGCGCTGCGGCGGGATGCTTGAACGTGACGAAATCGTCGGCGGACACGGCCGGGTGTGAGCCGCGCCGGCGCCAGCGGTTTCTCCCAGGGCAGTCGCTGGTCGGCCACCAAGGTTCGGGATAGGCGGAGTTGGGTGTAGGCAGCGAGGATGAGCCAGGTCCACCGGTCGGCCTGTTCGGCGTCCGATTTGGTGACGAAACGTCAGAAATTCGGCCCGCCGCCGCCGTTGCAGGCTTCTACACCGCGGGCCCGTGTGGTGTTCGACGGGACGACGGTCACTGTCACCTGGCGGCTCAGGCCGGTGCCGCAGAGCAACTGGCCACCCCGCCGGTGGACTACATCTCGACGTACCAGCCCACATGGTACGGATTCGTCACCAACGAGCCGACCGAAGCCGCGGAGGCCGAAGCCTGGTACGCGCTGATCGAGCGGCTACAGCCGGACGGCGGTGTCACCGGCACACCCGAATGGGCCGAGCAGGCGTCGACTCTTCTCGCCTGGGGCCATCGGGTGCGGCAAGGCATCGCGGACCAGTACTGATCTGGTGGGGCCCGGCCGGACTTCGGGCTGATGCAGGTACGTCACCCGGTACCCACCCCGCCACCGGAGGACCGACCTCGCGATCACGACCGCTCTCCCCTCACCGAGGCTACTGACCGGTAGACGCCCAGCAGCTGACCGCGTCGACCATAGCCGCCGTGCCGGCGATGACCACCTCAAGACCGGACTCGCCCCGGAGCCAGCGCGCGGTGCCGCCCGCCGCGCGGACCACCGCCAGGCCGGCGGCAACGTCCCAGGGCCGCTGCCCGAAACCTACGAAGCCGTCCAGGCCGCCCTGGACGACGTTGGCCAGACCGTAGGCGGCAGAGCCGAAACAACGCACCGCGCCCACGTGCGGAGCGATGTCGGCCAGCAGGTGCAACGCGTCGCGGCGGCATTCGGCGTCGTCCGGGAGCGCGAAACCGAGCACGGCCCGAGCGGGCTCCCACTCCGCGGGAATCACCCAGCCCTCCCAGAACTGCGGCATCAGGCCGGCCGGCCCGCAGGCGATCCGGTCAACGAGGGTGGCGCCACTCATCTGCACGATATGAGCGGCCACGGTCTCCCCCTCCACCTCGGCAGCGACGCTCACGGCGTGATACGGCATGAGACGCGCGGAATCGACCGTCCCACACAGTGGGTTCACGATCCAGCGCACACCCGACGTGCCGAGAGACTCCTCTGCTCCCTTGACCTGCCAGCCGTCGTGCCGACGGTGGGAGTTGATGCAGTCGACGATGGCGGTCCGGCTGCGGCGGGCGAGGTTCGCCGCGAGATCCCCGGGGGCGCTGCCGTCGAGAAAGGCCGTCAGGTTCGTGGACGAATCCCTGATGGCGCGGAAGCCTTCCTCCGAGGCCAGAAACGCGATCTGGTCGAGCTCTTCCTGCAAGAGACTTCATCCCCCAGTCGTGACGAGAGTGGCAGTCGCTCAACGGGCCTGGTACTGCCCAGCGGAAGTATGGCAATCCCGTCCCGCCCCTACCAATGCCATGCCGGGGACAACGGCCTCTTCTGGGATCGCTCGGCGCCCGCGAGCGGCTACCGGGGCCACTGGACATGTAACCCCTTCCTGCCGGAACCGCCCTTCCAGGGACTGTAAGACGTTCGGTGTAACTCCCGATCATGGAAGATGCATCGATGACCGAGTCGGCAGAGGCGGTGTCGGCGAAGGCCGTGGACGACCAGTTGATCGACGAGCTGGTGCACCGGGCCCAGGCCGAGGGTCTGCAGCTGACAGGCGAGGGCGGGCTGCTGCTGCAGCTGACCAAGCGGCTGCTGGAGTCCGCCCTGGAGGGCGAGATCACCGACCACCTCGGCTATGACAAACACGATGCGGTCGGCAAGAACGGCGGCAACTCCGAGCCAAACCCAACATCCGCAGGGGCCGTACGGTCGTCTACACCCTCCACGCCCACTTGGTCTTCACACCCAAGTACCGGCGCGGACCGTTCACCGGAGAGATCCTTACGCGCTGTGAAGAGATCATGCGGGCCGTATGCGCCGACTTCGAAACCGAGCTGGTGGAGTTCAACGGCGAACGCGATCACGTACACCTGCTCGTGCACTACCCGCCCAAGATCGCCATCTCCAGACTCGTCGGCAGCCTCAAGGGCGTCTCCGCCCGCAGGCTCCGCCAGGAGTTCCCCGGCCACATCCGCAAGTACCTGTGGGGCGACCACTTCTGGTCGCCGTCCTACTTCGCCGCATCCTGCGGCGGCGCACCGCTGGCGATCATCAAGGAGTACATCGAGAACCAGAAGCGACCCGGCTGAGGGCAACAGTGCAGACCCTGCGCCCGTGCGGGTCACGCCTATCTTGAGAGGCCCTTCCTCCCGGGCGTGAACGCCCGGGGTTCCGCGCTCGATCATGCTGAAGCTCCTGGACGCGCTCGCCAGGACCGTCGATGGTGGCGAGCGCGCCCAGGACCTCCCTACTGTTCCCCGCCGCGAGAGGGCAGTGCCGATCCGTCCCGGTGGTCAGGCCGCCGGGTCGGCACCGGCACGCGCCGGGAGCTTCGGAAGGACGTCCGGTGCGGTCGTGTGCCGGATGTCGGCGCCCAGCTTCACCAGGTCCGCGACGAGGTCGCGGTAGCCGCGGTCGAGGTGGTGGTGGTTGCGCAGCGAGGTCCGGCCCGGTACCGCCAGAGCGGCGAGAAGCAGAACCGCGGCGGCGCGCAGGTCGGTGGCGTAGAGGTCGTTGCCGGGCCGGTGCGGCGGACATGGGCCGTCGACGCGCAGCACCGGGTCGTCGACCGCGGTCCGCATGCCGAGTGCCGCAAGCTCCGGGACGAAGCCGAAACGGTGCTCCCAGACGGCTTCCGTGATGTAGGTGGGGCCTTCGGCGTACGCCGCCAGCAGGGCCAGGAAGGGCTGGCTGTCGCTGAACACGCCTCGCGACGCGGCGGTGAAGTCCACGGGCCGCAACGGCTTCGTCAACGGGTGCACGGTCACCTCGTCGGTGCCGACGTCGACGCGGACTCCCATGCGGTCCAGCACGTCGAACTCGGGCGCGAGCGCGCGGACCGCGCGGTCGATCCCCGGGCCGGTGATCCGAAGCGGTTCGTCCGCCAGTACGACGCCGGCGCAGATCCAGGTGACCACTTCGATCAGGTCGGGGATCAGCGTGAGGTCGACGGGACGGCTGAGCGCCTCCGGGCCGCGACCGTGGATCACCCACGTTTCGGGCCCGGCGATCTCGATGTCGGCGCCGAGTTCGCTGAGCACGGTGACCATATCGGTCACGTCGGGCTTGAGGTAGGGGTGGTGCAGCGTGGTCGTCCCGTGGGTGACCGCGCCCATCAGCAGTGCGGTCTTGGCCGCACTGCTGTAGCACGGCCCGCTCACGAGCGCTTTGTTGCGCGTGTAGTCGAGCAGGTCGATGGTGCACGGCGTCAACCGCTTCGCGGTGAGCTCCACGGATCCGTCGGCGGTGAGCCGGGTGGTGGCCCCGAACCGCTCCACCACGTTCAGAAGGTGCTCGACGGGCCTCCCGCGGGGTCCTTCGCCGATCACGCAGCCGCCGCTCGCGGGCAGCCGGGCAGCGCCGTTGCGGGAGATGAGAGCGGGCAGCAGGTAGAGCGAACCGTGGATCCGGCCGACGAGATCGGCGGGCAGCTCCGCACAGTCCCAGGTGGACGCGTCGAGGGTGAACGTCTCGGTCGGCCCGTCGTAGTGCGCCTGTGCGCCCGTGGCGCGGAAGATCTCGCCCAGCACAGTGGTCTCGACGATGTCCGGGCAGTTCCCGATGCGCACCGGCGCGCTCGCGGTGGCCGCGGCGGCCGCGATGGTGACCAGGGAGTGCTTGAACCCGGAGGTCCGGACGGAACCGGAGATCCGGCTCCCGCCGTGGATCTCGAGCAGCGGCTCGCCCGGAGGGGCAGGTTCTCGTTGACGTTCCTGCATGGGGGTACCTCCTGCGCTGAGTGGTGAGGGGTCGGGCGTGAGGGTCCGGTGCGGAATCGAACGCAGCCACTGCCGCGCTTCCCTCGCACTGGTCAGATGTACGACGGTGAGGCCGGGGTGCAGGCCGAGGAAAGCGGCCGTCTCGGCCCGCCGGGTGGCGTGCTGGGACCAGGCCCAGCGCAGCGGGTGGCGCGGGTTGCGCAGCATCGACCGCCAGGTCTCCCGGTTGCCGTGCCACAACTCGCGGCCGGTTGCGGCCCGGACCACCGAGCGCCGCAGCACGCGGCTCATGACGGTCCGGCGGGGCAGGTCGAGCCAGACGAA
This sequence comes from Streptomyces sp. C1-1, assembly GCF_050214755.1. Taxonomy (NCBI): domain Bacteria; kingdom Bacillati; phylum Actinomycetota; class Actinomycetes; order Kitasatosporales; family Streptomycetaceae; genus Streptomyces; species Streptomyces sp. C1-1. Next base: position 212,923 of record NZ_CP189826.1, read on the forward strand.
CGTGTCGGCGCGCTCGCCGAGCAGGTCGCCGACGACCCAGTGGTACTGGGCGTCGCAGATCCACGCCGGTGCCCGCGTGGCGCGCTCCACGTCGTCCGCGAACTCCGCCCTGTGGGTCCAGCCGGGCCCGTGGTAGAGCGCGTCCATCTCGATGTGCCGGATGTCCAGCGCTCCGGCGAGGGCGGCGGCCAGCGTCGTCTTGCCCGCGCCGGAGATCCCGCCGACGACGATCCGCCGCAGCGGCGCGGATGCGGGCGCCGCCACCGGTCGGGTGGGCCGCGTGAGGAACCCGACCGACAGGGCCGTCCCCGCGCAGACGACGGCCAGGCCGAGCCACAGCACGGTGTTCCCGTGGGCCAGCAGCGCCGTCCCGGCCGCCGGGGCGACGGCGCCCGCGATCCCGAAGGACGTCTGGAAGGTCGCGTTGTAGCGGCCCTCCAGTCCGGGCGGCGCGGCGGCGTTCGCCGTCGTCGTGACGACGGGGGCGAACAGCGCGTCGCCGAGCGTGCCGATCAGGGCCGTACTGAGGACGACCGCGGTGGTGGCCGGCCCCGCCCAGCCGGACGGCGCCATGACGAGGACCGCCAGGGTGAAGAAGCAGGCCGCCAGTCGCAGCGCCGGCGGGGCGGAGACGCGCCGCGCGTAGGCGACCGCGGGCCGCCGGGCCACGGCCATCGACACGCAGGCGACGGCGACGACCACCCCCGGTAGCCACGACGGCTGCCCCAGCACCACGATGGCGACCACCGGGAGCATCGTCGTCAGGCAGTCGGAGACGAACGCCAGCAACAGCGTCAGCAGGCACAGCCGCAGGAAGCCGGGGTCGTCCCGCAGGTCGCGCCACCGCCACGCCCGCCCGTCGGCCAAAGCCTCGGCCGCCGGGGAGGGCCGGACGTGCCGGCGCACCGTGAGCACCAGCCCCATGGCCGCCGCGTAGGTGAGGCCGTTGGCGTACGCGATCAGGTGCAGTCCCGTACCGCTGTCGATCAGCAGGCCCCCGGCGGTCGCGCCGATCGCGCCGCCCGCCGCCCACCCGCTGACCTTCAGCACGCTCGCCGTGCTCAGCACGCCGAGGAGCGCCTCGGCCGGGACCAGCCGGGCCAGCAGCGGTGTGCTGGCCGTCCAGAACAGCCGTTCCGCGGCGGCCGCGACGACGGCGAGCGCGCCAACCTGCCACGTGGCGGAGACGAAGGGGAACAGCGCGAACACCCCGGTGCGCACGGCATAGCTCAGGGCCGCCCCGTTCGCCGGACCCCACCGGTCCACCAGCAGGCCGTTCACCGGTCCCGCAAGGAGGCCGAGGAGCCCGCCGACCGTCAGCGCGGCACCGACGTGCGCCAGGGAGAGGTGCTGCCCCCGGGTGAAGAAGATCAGCGCGACCGGCGCCCACAGGCCGTTGCCCACACAGTCGACGGTCAGCGCCACCAGGTAGGTGCGTTTCCCGGGCGTCTCCCGCCCCCGGCCGATCACGAGCGCCGTTCTCGACGGGGTCACGGGCGGACGAAGTGCACGAGCAGTGCCCGCCGGTCCACGGGGCAGGTGTTGGCGACCGGCGGGACGCCGTGCCACGACCGGTCCGAGCGGACGAGCACGACAGACGTCCCGGTGGTCGGCGCCACCCGCTTCGCGCAGTCGTCCATGTCGGCGCTGCGCAGCAGCCGCAGGTCACCGCTCCACTCCGGGTCCCACCCGTCGTTGAAGTAGAAGAGGTGGGTCACCGCCTTGTCCGGGCGGTCGGTGTGCGGCTCGATCCAGCAGCCCCGGGCGTAGCGGGTCATACGGGCCTCGACCAGGCACCGCTCCAGGTCCACGCCGGTGAGCGCGGACAGCGCCTCGCGGTAGGGCTGGGAGACGACGTCCGCGACGAACTGCCGCCAGTTCGCCGGGAGCGTGCGCACCTGGTCCTCGTCGACCGCGCCGGCAGTGACGAGGTTGCGGTTGAACATCCGGTACTGCTTGTCGGACCGGTTCAGGTCCGTGCGCTCGGACTCCTCGAAGCCGATGTCGCTGAACTCGCCGCGCAGGTTCTCGGCGACGGCGTCCGTGACGAACGAGCGAGGGATCACGGCGTGGCCGAACGGGTCCTGTTCCAGCTCGGCCCGGCTGATGGTCTCGATGTCGACGAGGGACACGTCTTCATTCCTCACAGGTGGACGGGGTGGGTGAACGCGCCGGCGACCGTGCGCAGCCGGATCTCCTCCCGGAGGCCGTGGAGCGTGAGCAGCCGGGCGACGCTGCCGTGTTCGGCTTCGATCCCGGCGATCAGCGAGCGCATCGTCGCCGCCGGCGTGGAGGTCCGCAGCCGCAGCTGGGCGAGGGTGTCCTCGCGGGTCCAGTTCGGGCGGGCGTCACCGCTGCGCAGGGCGCGGTAGGCGCGGGCGGTCAGGGCGTAGTCCCGGGCGACGTCCGCCGTCCGCACCCCGAGCGCCCGCAGGACCAGGGCGCTGACGACGCCGGTGCGGTCCTTGCCCATCGCGCAGCAGATGTAGACGGGGACCTCCGCCCCGTCGGCGAGCAGGCCCACGATCTCCGCCGCGACCGGCGCCGCCCTGGCCAGCATGTCGCGGTAGTTCGCGAGGTAGTCGCTGGGCAGGGGCCGCACGTTGCCCCGGATGCGGCTCATGTCGCCGGCCACGGGCCGGGGCAGCACTCTCGCGCCGGTGCACTCGGGCCCCCGGTACTGCCGGCGTTCCTCCTCCAGGCGCAGGTCGACGACGGTACGGATGCCCAGGCCGCCGAGCGCCGGCGCCGTCTCCGGAGACGGCGCCGGCCCCCGGACGAGGAGCCCCCGCCGCAGGTACCCCCCGCCGGGACCGCGCAGCCCGCCCAGATCGCGCACGTTGGGCAGGCCCGGGACCATGATCCTTCGGGTGTTCATGCCACCCCTTCGCGGTACCGGTCGCCCAGGGCGGCGACAACCCGACGGACGACGGCCTCGTTCGCGACCGCGATACGGACGGCGGCCGGCAGCCCCGGCGCGCCGGACAGGTCCCGTACGACGATCCCCCGCTCCAGGAGGTGCCGCCTCGCGGCCCCGGCGGCCGCCGGGTCGGGGACGTCCCAGGTCACGAAGTTCCCGCCGCTCGGCCGGGCGTGCCAGCCGGGCACCGCGCGCTCGACCTCGGCCGCGAACCGCTCCCGCAGCCGCCGCACGTCGGCCCAGATCCCGGTGAAGACGGCCTGCTCCTCCAGCGAACGCCGCAGCAGCGCGACCGCCGGAGCGGAGACCGAGCCCTCCGGGTCGAGATCGAACAGGTGCCGGGCGGTCGCCGGGTGCGCGACCGTCACCGCGATCCGGGCGCCCGACAGGCCGTAGCACTTGGAGAACGTGTTGACGCGGACGACGTGCCGCAGACCGGCGAGCCCGCGCACCAGCTCCTCGCCGCCCTCGGTGAACGCCAGGTAGGCGGTGTCCACGACCAGCAGACTGCCGTGCTCCGCCACCGCGTCGGCCAGCTCGGCCAGCTCCTCCCTTCCGTGCACCTGCCCGGTGAAGCTGTGCGGGGTGGTGACGACGACGAACGCCGGCGCACCCGCGCGCAGCCGACGCGCGAGGTCACGGACGTCGAACAGCCCGGTTCCGGGGTCCGGGTCCACGGGGTCGAGGACACAGCCCGAGATCGCCGCGAACTTCGCCCAGCCGTCGAAGTTCGGCTGGTGCAGGACGATCCGCGACACCTCCGGGAACGCCCGGGTCAGCAGGTTCAGCCCGGGATCGCTGCCTGCGGTCAGGACGAGGGAGTCGGTGTCCACCCCGAACCGGTCGGCCAGCATGCCGTAGACCGGCTGGAGGATGGGGTAGGTCAGCACGTCGTTCGGATCGAACTCCGCCAGCGTGGCCCGGTGCACCGCCGCCGCCCGGCTGTCCAGCAGCCCGCAGTTCTTGAGGTTGATCTCGTCGGGGACCCGGACACGCCGGTTGCGGAACCGGCCGGCGCTCTCCCGCAGGAAGGGGGAAGGCGCCCCTTCCCGCGCGGTCACGAGCGTCTCGTCTTTCATACCGGACGCAGGGCCGGGTCGGCGGCGCGGGCGGGGATGTTCTCGAACACCTGCGTGACGTCCGGCTGGTTGCCGAAGACGATGTCGTAGCCGCGGGCCAGCTCGTCGTCGGTCAGCGCGTGGGTGCCCGGCACGAACAGCTGCCGGTTGAACGCGGCCATCTCGTGGTCAAGGAGGTCCGGGCCCGCGAGCTCCCAGGGGGCGTACACGGTCGGCCGGGCCCGTGCGCCGCGCTCCTGGACGGCCTCGATGGTCCGCTCGGCACCCTCGATCGTGGTGCCCGGCAGCCCGACGATGACGAAGCAGTTCAGCTCGATGCCCGATTCCTTGCACCAGGCCGAGAGCCGGTCGAGGTCCATCGCGGACTTCTGCTTCGGCCGGGGCAGCAACGCGCCCTCCTGCGGGTCGAGCGTCTCCAGACCGACGCTGATCCGGACGCAGCCGGCCGCCCCCATCGACCGGATCATCCCCTCGCTGAGGTGGTGGACCGTCGTCGCGCACTTCCACGGGTAGGGGGACCCCCGGCCGGTCAGCTCCCGGCAGAGCTCCTCCATCCACTTCTTGTCCAGCGTGAAGGTCGGCGCGTAGAACGCCACGTACTCGAACGGCGCCGCGGCGAACGACTCCTCGATGTACCGGAGCGTCCGCTCGACCGTGAGCCGCCGTTCCTTCCGCGTGTAGATCAGCGGCACCTCGCAGTAGGAGCAGCCGACCGGGCACCCGCGAGCCGCCGGTACGACCAGTTCGCGGCGGCGCGGGATGCCGCAGAACTTGTTGGCGTCGTCGAAGTAGAGGGCGTCGTAGTGCGCGTACGGGATCTCGTCGGGCGTCGGCAGGTACCAGTCCTGCGCCGGGAGCAGGTCACCGCGGCGCTTGGGAGCGGCCCAGGAGCCGTCGCGCCGCAGGTGCACCCCCGCCGCGTCCGAAGCACGGCCCCGGAAGGTCTCGATCGCGGCGCCGACGCCGGACTCGAAGTCGCCGTTCTCTACGATCGCGTCGATGTCGAAGCGCTCGAAGAAGCGGGGGTTGACCCCGGACAGCCTGCCGAACGTGACGATCGGGGCGTCCGGGTTCAGCGCCCTGGCGTAGGAGACGAACCGGCGGAACCCGTCGATGCCGTCGAACTCGTTCATCACGGCGATCACGTCGTACCGCTCCTGGAAGAGCCTGCTGCCGAGGTCCTTCCACGTCAGCCGCTCGACACTGGCGTCGATCGCGGTCACCTGCGCGCCGGGGTAGGCGGCGCGCAGGTGACCGGCGACCTGGTAGAGCGCGAGGTGGTGCCCCGCGTTGAAGTAGCTGAGCACCTGCGGGGGCCAGATCACGAGGATCTTCCCGGGCTCGTCCACGATCTTTCCCATGGGAGGTCCTTTCGGTTCCGGCACGGTGGGCGCCGGGCGCCGGACGGTCAGTTCTGCGGCCGGTACGCGGAGCCGGCGAGCCCGGTGGTCAGCCAGTACTCGATCTGGACCGTGATCCGCTCGGTCCGCTCCGGGTGCTCGATCTTCGAGACCGCGTGCCACGACTTGTCGGTGGGCGGGAACGCGAGGAGCTGGCCGCCGACCGGGCTGATCTCCTCCGTCGGACCCGCCTTGGGGGACGCGAAGATCTGGAACTGCCCGCCCGCCTCGACCGGCCAGTCACGGTTCAGGTAGAGGATCACGGTGATCGCCTTGGTCGGCTTGTCCTTGTGCACCGACAGGTAGTCGCCGTTGCGGTGGGTGTAGAGGCCGATGCTGCGCTGCAGGCCGGCCAGTTCGATCCCGGTCGACTTCCCCAGCCAGGCGGTGAACTCGGCGCCGCGCAGGTCCTCCACGAGGTCGCGCCAGATCGCGGGCAGGCGAGGGAAGACCGGGGCTTCCTTTTCGAGGACGATGAGGTCCACGAGGTTCATCCGGTACTGCTTCTCGTGCTTCGGGTCCTCGACCGCGATCTTCGCGACGTCGGCGGTCGGCATGGTGGCGAGCAACTCCTTCAGTTGCCCGTCGTCGAGCAGGTCACGGCCGCGGAAGAGCTGGAACGGCTGTGTACGTTCCTCCAGCGCCGAGTCGAGCGTCAGCACCACGGTGCCTCCTTGGGGTCGATGCGGGGGTCCCGGGACGGCCGGGGCCCGACCTGGCCACAGCCTGACCGCGGGCCCCTGCCGACCCCTTGTCGGTTCGCTGCCCGGCCGCTGCCGGGGATCGGCAAGGTCTTCGCAAACCGGCGCGCCATCGCACGGCAAGCGGGACGGTGACACTGGCGGGGCAGTCCTGATACCCGAACCGGTGCACACGCCGGCCGCTGAGAGGTGCGAGTCTTGATCAACCTGGACGTCCGGCTCGAAACGTGGGAACACCCCTTCCGGCACTTCCGCGGCGCCGGTCTGCTCTCCGCGCGCGACCTGGCCGCCCTCGGCGCCACCGCGCCGGACGCCGGCCTGTTCCAGCGGATCGACACCTCGACCGGTGACGTACGGCGCCGCTACCGCTCGTCCGTCCTGCCGTTCTCCGACAACAAGACCGGCCTCACCCCCGATGGCATCCCCCTGGCGGCGCCCTGGCGTGAACTGGTCACCGACCTGCTGTCCGACCAGTTCACCGACTGGCTCCGCCGCGAGACCGGGGTGGACACCACCGGGCTCCACCGCCGGGCCGAGATCTACCACCACTACGACGGCGACTTCGAGGACCTCAGCGCCGGCAAACAGCACAAGAGACTCGCTCTGGCACTGCACACCAACGAGCACTGGCCGGCCGACGGCGGCGGAGAACAGGAATACTGGTCCGGCCCGGACAGGTCGGCCGGCCCCGCCTCGACCATGCCTCCGACGGGAGGCACCGCCTGGTTCTACTCGGCATCGCCCGCGTCCTGGCACCAGATGGCGCCGGTCAGCGAGGGGCGGGGCCTGGTGCGGCGGTCGGTCGCCCTAGCCTTCTTCGAGTAGCCGGCGAACCCCGGCCGGACACCGACGGAAGCCGCCGCCCGAGCTGTCTCGGACGGCGGCTTCCGTCGGTGGATCCCCTCGCTCCTCCCGGTCACTCCTCGTCGATCCGGATGGCCGACGACGGGCACAGGTGGACCGCCTGGCGGACGGCCGGCCCGTCCGACCCGGCCGGATCCACCGTCAGCGGTGCGACCAGCCCCTCCTCGTCCTGGTCGAAGACGGCGGGCGCCGCCAGGACGCACTGGGCGGCGCCGACGCACCGCTCCCTGTCCGCGGTGATGTGCACGGGCGTGCCCCTCTCCTCAGCAGTTCACCGGCACCCGGTAGATGCCGTAGATCCCGGCGTCGTCCTTGTACGGCAGCTCCTCGGCCGGCACGGCCAGCGACAGGCCCGGCACCCGGCGCAGCAGCGTCTCGAACACGACCTCCAGCTCCACCCGGGCCAGGTTCTGCCCGAGGCACTGGTGGACGCCGTACCCGAAGGCGACGTGGTGGCGCGCGCCGCGCTCGAAGTCGAGCCGGTCCGGGTGCTCGAAGACCTCGTCGTCCCAGTCGGCGGCCAGGCCCGACACGACGATGCCCTCGTTCTTGCGGATGGTCACGCCGCCGATCTCGATGTCCTCGGTGGCGACCCGGGCGGGCGCGTTCTCCACGACGCTGAAGTAGCGCAGCATCTCCTCGATCGCCGGAGGCAGCAGCGAGGGGTCGGCCGCGATCCGCGCCTTGTGCTCCGGGTTCTCCAGCAGCGCCACCATGCCCAGCGAGATCATGTTCGCGGTCGTCTGGTGCCCGGCGATCAGCAGCATGACGGCGGTGCCCACGATCTCGTCGTGCGTCATCACCGGGGTCTGCCGGTTGCGCGCGATGAGCCGGCCGATCAGGTCGTCGGTGGGTTCGCCCCGCTCCTTCTCGGTGACGAGGTCCTCCAGGAAGTCGTTGAGCGCGTCGGAGGCCACGGCGCGCTCCCGTATCGAGACGGACCGGCTGACCAGCAGGCCCGCCCACTCATGGAAGTCGCGGCGCTGCTCGTGGGGCACGCCCAGCAGCTCGCAGATCACCAGCGACGGCACCGCCTGCGACACGTGCTCGACGAGGTCGGCCGGCTGCGGCGCGGCCAGCATCTCGTCGATGCTCCGGTCGACGATCTCCTGGACGCGCGGGCGCAGCGAGGCGATCCGGCGCAGCGAGAACTCGCCGGTCAGGATCTTGCGGTGGGCCCCGTGCTCGGCCCCGTCCAGGTGGATCATGGACCGCCGGGTGCTGAGCCGGCGCACGCGCTCGGTTGCCGCGCGCTGCTCGGCGGTCAGCCGTCCCGGGAACGCCGGGTGCAGGCGGTCGGCGCTGACCCGCGGGTCGGCGAGCAGCTTGCGGGCCAGCTCGTGCTTGGTGACCAGCCAGGCCACCTGGCCGTCGGGCATCCGGACCCGGCTGACCGGCTCCCGCCCGCGCAGCTCCCGGTACTCGGCGGGCGGGTGCATGGGGCACGCGCGGGCCATCGGGAACGACGGAATGTCGTGGTCGAGCGTCTCGGTCATGGGATGGGTTCCCGTTCCTCTCGGGCCTGCCGGTCCGCTGCCGCCGCGCGGAGCGCGACCCGGTTGATCTTGCCGACGCCGATCATCGGGAGGGCGTCCACCACCCTTAATCCCTCGGGCAGTTTGTACGTGGCGATTCCGTGCTCGGTGAGGAAGCGGCGCAGGCCGAGCAGCGTCGGCTGCTTCTGCGGGTCGCAGGGGACGGCGAAGACGCAGACCGTGTGCCCCCACACCGGGTGCGGCATCGCGACCGCCGCGACCGCCCGCAGCAAGGGGTGCTCAGCGAGCAGCGATTCGATCTCCCCAGCGGAGATCTTCTCCCCGCCGCGGTTGATGACGTCACCGATCCGGCCCTCCACCACCAGCCCGCCCGACGGGTGCAGGCGTGCCAGGTCGCCGGTGCGGTAGAAGCCGTCGTCGGTGAAGGCGCGCGCGTCGGCCTCCGGTGCCGCGTAGTACCCGGCGACCGTGTACGGGCCCCTGGTCAGCACTTCTCCCACCTCGCCGGGCGCCACCTCGGTGCCGTCCTCGGCCACGATGCGGATCTCGTCGCCCGGTGAGGCCGGCCGCCCCTGGGTGTGGGCGATGACGTCACCGGGATCGTCCAGCGCGGTGTAGGTCAGCAGCCCTTCGCTCATGCCGTAGCACTGCTGCACCGTGCAGCCGAGCAGCTTGTGCGCCTCGGCCGCCGGGGCGGGCTCCAGACGGGCGCCGCCGGCCTGGAGCACCCGGAGCGACGTCGGCCCGCGGCCCCGCTGCCCGACCTCGCTGAGCCACTGGGTGACCAGCGCGGGCACCAGCGTCGTGTGCGTCACCCCCTCCCGGTCGATGAGGTCGAGCGCCGCCCCGGGATCTCCCGGCGAGCCCAGGACCACCCGGCCGCCGAAGGCCAGGGCGCCGAACATGCCGGGGCAGTTGAGGACGAACCCGTGCGCCCCCGACATGACGGCGAGGTACACCGTGTCCGGCGTCAGCCCGGCCCACCGGGCGGCCGTGCGGATCATGTAGCCGTAGCCCTCGTGGGCGCGAGCGATCGCCTTCGGCGGGCCGGTGGTCCCGCTGGACAGCAGGAAGACGGCGGGCTCGTCGGCCAGCGGCGGCCCCAGGTCGGGCAGGGGCCTGGCCCCGGGGTCCGGACGGCACAGCTCGACCAGGTCCTCGGTGTCTTCGGGAACGGCGTCCGAGGTGCGGTCGGCGACCAGGATGTGCCGGATGCCCGGACAGCTCTCCTGCAGTTCCCTCGCCAGCGCGACATGGTCGAAGCGCTGCCAGCGGCGCGGTACGGCCACGGCCGTGGGCCGGGTGGCCGCCACGGCCGCCAGCAGCTCGCGGCGGCGCAGTGTGGGCACCGCCATGACCGGGTGGGCGCCCAGCCGCATCAGCGCCAGCGGCAGGACGATCAGCTCCAGGTCGTTGGGGAGCTGGACCAGGACACGGTCCCCGCGCGCGATCCCCAGGGCGGACAGCCGGGCGGCGGCGCCGGCGACCGCGTCGGCCAGCTCGCGCCGGGTCAGCCGACCGCCGGGCCCGCGCACGGCCTCCTTCTCGGGGTCCTCGTCCACGTGCCGCAGCACCAGCCGGTCGACCCGCTCGGGACGCCACCACCCGCGGTCGCGGTACTCCCGCGCGCGATCCGGCGGAATCCTCGGGAGGCCGGGATCCTCGGGACGGAATGAACTCACGCCCTGTCACCTTCCTTTCTCGCGGCCACGTCAGAGAGCCGACTGCGGGGCGAGCCGTGAGATGTCGTACGTGGTGGAGTCGTCCACGGCCAGGTCGGCGCAGATCCGGCCGAACAGCGGGACGAACTTGAACGCCCAGCCCGCCCCGTAGACGACGAGCTTCTCCCCGTGCGTCATCAGGTCCCGCGCGGTGCCGAGGAAGAACTGCCGTTCGGGGTCCGTGGGCAGCACGGCCAGGCAGGTCGAGGTCCGCACCGGGTCGGGGTCGACCGTGGGCAGGTGGTCCCTCAGCCAGCCCGAGAGCCGGTCCATCTGGCGCCGGTCGGCGACGCCGGTGGCCGCCGACGGGTGGTCGAGCGGGTCCACCTCGAAGATCGGCCCGCAGCGCACGAACTCCCCGGGCGCCCACGGGTTGTGGCCGAACCCGTAGAACAGGTTGGTGTCCTCCCGCGTCGGTTGCTGAAAGGCGAACCAGAACGGCGCCTCGTCCACCGGCCGGGCCTGCCGGTAGGCCGCGATGGCCATCTCGTACACCGAGTACGCCAGGCGCGCGCCCAGCGGCTCCACCAGGTCGTTGGTGTAGGGGCCGCAGGCCAGCACGACCTTGCCGGCCCGGTAGGTGCCCCGGTCGGTGGTGACGCTCACCCCGTCCGCGTCCGGCACGAGTTCCGTCACCTTCTCCCCCGCGCGCAAGGTGCTGCCGGCCGCCTGGGCGAGGGTGAAGAGCGCCGCCAGCGTCCCCCTGACATCGATCGTCCCGCCGTCGGGCTGGAGGAACCCCTCGTAGTCCCGGGGCAGGCCGCGGAACCCGAACCGCCGCTCGATGTCGGTGGCCTTGAGCCACTCGTAGCGCACCGAGAGCTTGTCCATCATCGCGACGGTCCCCGAGATCTGTCCCTCGTTGGTGACGACGTCGGTGTCCCCGAACCAGAGGCTGCCGATCTCGTGGATGAGGCGGCGCTCGCAGCGGCTCTCCAGCGCGCGCCACAGCGGAAGGGTCTCCAGCGTCAGGCGGAACAGGTCCTCCTGCGTGTACTGGAGCCGCCAGTGCCGCTCGGCGCCGCTGGTGCCCCCGCTCTCGTTGAAGAACGTGTGCCGCTCCAGGACCAGCACCCGTTGGCCGCGCTCGGCGACCTGCCAGGCGGTGGCCAGGCCGACGGGCCCGCCTCCCACGACCACCACGTCATGGAACTCCGTCATGCCCGGGCCTCCTCGTAACTCGACGTGCCGCCCTCGCCGGTGTCCCGCCGTCCGGTGAGCGCGGACTTCAGGGCCAGCACCAGGTGCTCGACCTGGCCGTCGGTCATCGACGGGTAGCAGGGCAGGTTGACCTGTTCGTGGAACCAGATCCGCTCGGTGACCGGACACTCGCCGAGCCGGTGTCCCCGGCCCCGCCACTCGGGGCGCAGATGCAGGGGGAAGTAGCGCACCTGCACCTGGACCCCGGCGTCTTCGAGGGCGTGGATGACCTCGTCGCGGCTCACGCCCTGTTCCGGCCGGACGAAGAAGGTGAACAGGTGGTACGGGTGGTGGATGTCCTCGGGCACGTCGGCCAGCCGCACGTGCGGGAATTCCGCCAGCGTCTGGGCGAGGCGCCCGGCGATCCACCGCCGCCGCCCGGCCAGCTCCCCGAGACGCTCCAGCTGGACGAGCCCGACGGCCGCCCCGGCCTCGCTGAGCGTGGCGTTGCTCCCGGGGTGCCGGATACGCAGGCACTCCTTCTCGTACGAGTCCCCCGCCCACATCATCCAGGGCTCCGAGCGGTCGTACGGCCCGGCCAGCAGCGGTGACGGCACGAGGACCCCGTCGGCGGCGTTGGAGCGGATGCGGTCGACGCGCTCGGCCCACTCGGGGTCGTCGAAGGTGAGCATCCCGCCCTCGCCGAGGGTCGTGATGTTCTTGCTGGAGTGGAAGCTGAAGCACCCGATGTCGCCGAGCACGCCGGGCCGCCGGCCGCGGTAGAGGGCGCCCAGCGCGTGCGCGCAGTCCTCGATCACCCGGACACCGTGCCGGCGGGCCACCCGCATGATCTCGTCCATGCGGGCCGGCCGGCCGCCGTAGTGGACCAGGATCAGGGCCCGGGTCCGCGGGGTGATCAGCGACTCGAACGAGTCGACGTCCACGTTCAGGGTGTCCGGCTCCACGTCGCAGAAACGGACCGTCACGTCGTGGGCCAGCAAGGGGTCGGTGGTGGCCTTGAAGGTCTGCGGGGTCACGATGACCTCGTCACCGGGGGCGAGGTCCAGCAGGTGCACGGCGAGCGCGACGGCGACGGTTCCGCTGGTGACGGTCATCGCGTACCGGCTGCCCACGTGCTCGCGCATCGCCTGCTCGAACGCGTCCCGCCACCGCCCTTGTGAGAGGCTCTCGCCGGACCGGACGACCTCTCCCAGCGCGGCCAGCTCGGCGTCCCCGAGGATGCTTCCCACAGCGGGGGCCGGCACGAAGTACCGGGAGTTCTCGTTCACGGTCAGCATGAGCCGGTCCCACTGCCCGCCGGGCTTCCCCCGTCCCGGGCGGCGCGCAGGGCCAGCGCCACCTCCACGATCAGGTCCTCCTGGCCCGCGACCACCTGACGCCTGCCGAGTTCGAAGAAGACGTCGCGCGGGTCGACCCCTTCGCGCGCTGCGATGTCGAGCACCGGTTTCTTGAACCCGGAGAACACCCCGGCCAGCCCGCTGACGATGGAGACGGAGTCGATGGTGGGCGGTGCCGGCATCAGCTCCCGCCCGGCGATGTCCGCCGCGTCCAGGAGCCGGTACAGGTCGATGCCCGTGCGGAACCCCAGCCGTTCCAGCACCGGCACCAGGACCTCCAGCTGGGTGTTGCCGGCGCCGGCGCCGAAGCCCCGGGCACACGCGTCGAGGATGCCGGCCCCCGCCTCCGCCGCCGCGATCGAGTTCGCCACGGCCATGCCGAGGTTGTTGTGCCCGTGGAACATCACCGGCACGTCGACGGCGGCGCAGATGGCCCCGATGCGGGCCGTGACGTCCGAGGGCAGGAAGTGCCCCGAGGAGTCGAGGATGCCCACGCCGGTGGCGCCGTACCCGACCAGGCGCGCGCACTCCTCGGCGAGCTGGTCGGGGCTCGCCATGTGCGTCATCAGGAGGATGCCGTGCGCCTCCACACCCTCGTCGCGCAGGAAGCCGAGGTGCCGCTCGGCGACGCTGGCCTCGGTGCAGTGCGTCGCGATGCGCACCAGGTCGACCTCGTACGCGAGGGCGTTCTTGATGTCCTGGGTGGTGGCCCAGCCCGGGAACATGAGAACCCCGAGCTTGCTGGTCGTCAGGGTCTCCCGGGCGATCGACATCATCTCGTCGTCGCTCAGCCGGGCCCGGCCGACCTGGAGGGACGAGGCGGCCAGCCCGTTGCCGTGGCCGACCTCGACGACCGGGACGGCCGCGGCGTCCGCGGCCTTCAGGTAGGCGCGGAACTGCTCCGCGCCGAGGCTGTGCCGCACGGCGTGCTGGCCGTCGCGCAGCGTCGGGTCGTGGATCTGGACCGGCCTGCCCGCTTCCTGGCTCATGCCGTCTCCCTGCCTGCCAGTGCGAGCCGGTCCGCCGCGTAACACTCGGCGGCCTGGATCGCGGCGGAATTGATGATGTCGAGATTCCCGGCGTAGTGCGGCAGCCGGTCGCCGGACGCGGTGACCTCCACGGAGACGAAGGCCGTGGAGTCGTTGACGGTGCACACGCTGACGCCGAATCCCTTGACGTACGTACGGATCTCGTCAGCCGCTCTCGTCACCAGTGCGCGCACCGAGTCGGTGGTGAGGTCCCGGCCCCGCAGGTACATGGCGACCCGGAAGGTGGCCGCGGGCCGGGCCGGGCTGATGTTGACGAGCGCCTTCACGTCCTCGACGCCGGTGAACCAGCGGATCGCGTCCTGCGTGGTCTGCACGTACTCGTCGAGGTTCAGGCGCGAGGCGCGGCCCACGCTCAGGGTGGCGGCCGTGGTCACGACCTCGACGCAGTCGATCTCGTGCGCCCTCGCGATCGCGTGCAGGATCGGTACGCACGCCTGCCCGCCGCAGGTCACCATGCTGATGTCGCGGTGGGAGCCGATGTCCGCCCGGTTGACGGTCGGGACGATCATCTGCCCGACTCTGCTGGGCGTCAGGTCGACGAGCATCGCCCCGGACGCCGCGAGCCTCTCCGCGTGCTCGGCGTGGAACGACGCGTTGGTGGCGTCGAACACCACGTCGAAGTCCTCCTCGGCGTCGACGAGGGACTGGATGCCCCCGGTCGCCACCGGCAGACCGCGCCGGGCCGCCCGCCGCAGCTCGGCGGCGTCGTGCCGCCCCGCGACGAGCCGCAGGTCGAGACAGTCTGAGCGCATGATCTTGGTCGCCAGGTCCATACCGATGAGTCCGGCGCCGAGGACCGATACGGACAGCCGTCCAGTTGCTTGCATGTACGGTCGCCTTTCCGTCAAGGTGCGGCGTGATCCGCCCTGGGGCCACCCGCGGAGGCCGGCCGCGGTGGTCCCTATGCGGCCCAGCCTGGGACCGGGGCCTTGCCGACGGCTCGCCGTCGCGCTGACCGGTCGCCGCCGCGGGCGGGGCAAGCGAGGCGGCGAGGTCCTTGCAGGGACGCGGCGACACGCTGTGCGGGTACCAGCCGGGGGGCCTCCCCCGGCTACAACGCCAGTCCGTACGCCGCACCTTTAGCATCCGAAGGGGACTGCGAGCCGTGGTCAACCCGATTCATGACGACAACGGTGTCTCTCTGGTCCTGGTGAACAGCGAGAACCGGCACGCTCTGTGGGCCGGAGGCCTCGACGTACCACCGGGCTGGCGCGTCGCGCACCGGGCGGCGAGCCGCCGGGAGTGCCTGGAGTACATCGGCGCCCACTGGCCGGACATCCGGCCCGCCAGACTCCCGGACGACGGGAAGGACGCGGGCGCCTGCCTGCACGACCTGTTCGCCGCCCAGGCCGTGCGCACCCCCGAGGCGCCGGCCCTGATCTGGCGGGACCAACCACTGACGTACCGTCAACTCGACGACGATTCCAGCAAGTTGGCCGCGTATCTGCGGCTGCGCGGCGTCGGGCCCGGCGCGTTCGTGGGCCTGTGCGTCGAGCGGTCGCCGCAGATGATCACAGCCCTGCTCGGCGTCCTGAGGACCGGCGCCGCCTACGTGCCCCTCGACCCCGAGTACCCCGTCGAGCGGCTGCGGTACGTCCTGTCCGACACGGGCGCACGCCTGCTCCTGACCCAGGAGCCGCTGAGGCCGCTCTTCCCGGACTACGACGGCGAGATCGTCTGCCTCGACCAGCACCGGCAGGACATCGACGCCCTGCCCACCGCGCCCGCGCCGGACAGCCCCCTCCCGCTGCCGTCGGACACCGCCTACGTCATCCACACCTCCGGCTCCACGGGCCGCCCCAAGGGCGTCCTGGTGACGCACCGCTCGCTGGCGAACCACAGCTCCGCCGTGAACCGGCACTTCGCGTTCGCCCCCGGCGACCGCGTCCTGCAGTGCAGGCCGCTGAGCTTCGACGCCGCCGCCGAGGAGATCTTCCCGCCGCTCCTGCACGGCGCGGCCCTGGTCCTCGGCAGCGACCCCCTGCGCCAGACGTTCCGGGCCCTGACCCAGCAGGTCATCGACACCGGTACGACCTTCCTGAGCGTGCCCACGGCTTTCTGGCACAGCTGGGTCGCGGAGGAGGACTGCCTGCTGCGGCTGGCCACGGAGTCCTCGCTGCGCACGATGATCGTGGCCGGCGAGAAGGCGGCCCGCCAGGCCCTGCTGACCTGGAAGAAACGGGTCGGCGAGGACATCCGCTGGTTCAACGTCTACGGCCCCACCGAGGGCACCATCACCACGACGGTCCACGAGCCGGGCGCCGACTGGGAGGCCGGCGAGTACGCCTCCGTCCCGATCGGCCGCCCCATCGACAACGTCCGTACGTACGTCCTCGACGACGCCCTGCGGCCGGTCCCGGCGGGAACGCCGGGCGAGCTGTTCATCGGCGGAGCGGGAGTGGCCGTCGGCTATCTCAACGCGCCGCGGACCACCGCCGAACGGTTCCTGCCCGACCCCTTCTCCGGCGTGTCCGGCAGCCGGCTCTACCGCACCGGGGACCTGGTGCGCGCGGACGCCGACGGCTGCTTGGAGTTCCTCGGACGCCGGGACCACCAGGTGAAACTGCGCGGCTACCGCATCGAGCTCGGCGAGATCGAGGCCGTGCTCGCCGAGCACCGGGACGTCCGGGCGTGCGTCGCCCAGGTGACGGGCGACGGCCCCGAAAGCGCCCTCGTGTGCTTCGTGACCCCCGACGAGCGCGCCGCGCCGCCGGCCGCCGAACTGATCGCCCACCTGAGGAGCCGGCTGCCCTGGTACATGATTCCGACGGCCGTCCACGTCCTGGACGCCTTTCCCATGACCCCGAACGGGAAGATCGACCGGACCGCCCTGCTCGCCCTCGAACCGGACGACGGCGGCGAGGCCGCCCACATCGCGCCGCGCACCCCCGTGGAAGCGGTCCTGGCGGACATCTGGGAGGACATCCTCGGCCGCCGCGGCATCAGCGTCGACGCCGACTTCTTCCAGGTGGGCGGCCACTCCCTGCTCGCCGCGAGCCTGATAGCCCGCATCCGCGCCCGGTTCGACGTCGGCATGACGGCCCGCGTGCTGTTCGAGGCACCGACCATCGCCGGGCTCGCCGAAGCCGTCACCCGGGCGACCGGCGACGGTGCGGCGGACCGCGCCGGACGGAGCTGACCGGCGGTGGCACCGCGACAGACCGCCGCCACGCGGCCCGACAGCCCTTGGCTGCGCACCTTCGGGCCGCAGGAGCCTTCGGCCCCGGCCCGGCTCGTGTGCTTCCCGCACGCCGGGGGCGCGGCCAGCTACTTCCGGGACTGGGGCGGCCGGGACCTCGCCGGGGCCGAGGTGTGGGCCGTCCAGTACCCGGGCCGCGAGAACCGGATTCGGGAGGAGTTCCCGCCCGACCTGCACACTCTCGCCGACCAGGTCACCGAGGAGCTGCGCGGACTCCTCGACCGGCCCGCCGTCTTCTTCGGGCACAGCATGGGCGCCGTCGTCGGCTACGAGGTCCTGCGCCGCCTGACGGCCGGCGGCCGGGGAGGCGCCGTACGCCACCTCGTGGTCTCGGGGTGCGGCGCCCCCCAGCGGGTGCGCCCCTTCGCCGGACAGGAAGGCGCCCATCTCCTGGACGACGACCGGCTCGTGGCCCTCCTCAAGGGGCTGGGCTCCGGCAACGCGGGCCTGCTGGACGACCCGGACATGCGCTCGGCCTTCCTGCCGGCGGTCCGCGACGACTACCGCATCGTCCAGTCCTACGTCCCGCGCGCCGGCGGCCCGCCCCTGCGGACCGACGTCACCGCGTTCGTGGGCCGTCAGGACGAGGCGGTCGGCGTCGGCGACGCGGTCGCCTGGGCCGGCGCGACCCGGGGCCGCTTCACGCTCCGCACCTTCCCCGGAGGCCACTTCTACCTGGGAGAACACCCGGACGGCGTCCTGCACGCCCTGCGCGAGGTCCTCCGTCCCGCCACCACGATCGACACCGGGAGAGCCGATGAACGTTGATCTGTCCGACCCGCTCCTGTACCGGGACTCCGATCCCGGACCGGTCTGGTCGCGGCTGCGCGCCGAACACCCCGTCTACCGCAACCAGCGGGCGAACGGGGAGCACTTCTGGGCGGTGATGACCCACGGCCTGTGCACGGACATGCTCACCAACCCCCGCCTGTTCAGCTCCGAGAACGGGATGCGGCTGGACTCCGACCCGCAGGTCCTCGCCGCCGCGGCCGGCAAGATGCTCAACATCACCGACCCGCCCCGGCACGACAAGATCCGGAAGGTCGTCAGCTCGGCGTTCACGCCGAAAATGGTGAGCCGGCTGGAGACCAACATGCGGGCGACGGCCGCCAGGGCCATCGACGAGGCGCTGGCCGCCGGTGAGTGCGAGTTCACGCGGGTCGCACAGAAACTGCCGGTCTCCGTCATCTGCGACATGCTGGGTGTCGCGCCGGCCGACTGGGACTTCATGGTCGAGCGCACCCGCTTCGCCTGGAGCTCCACCGCGCTTGACGAGACGGAGGAGGCGCGGAAGGTACAGGCCCACACCGAAATCCTGCTCTATTTCCAGGACTTGGCCGTGGAACGCAGGCGGGCGCCGAAGGACGACCTCATGAGCGCCCTGGTGTGCGGCGAGGTCGACGGTGCCCCGCTGACCGACCAGGAGATCTTCTACAACTGCGACGCCCTCGTCTCCGGCGGCAACGAGACGACCCGGCACGCCACCGTGGGCGGACTGCTCGCCCTCATCGACAACCCGGACCAGTGGCACCGCCTGCGCGACGAGCCCGCCCTCATGCCCTCGGCGATCCAGGAGATCGTGCGCTACACCTCGCCCGTCATGCACGCGCTGCGCACCGCGACCGAGGACGTCGAGTTCGGCGGCGAGCTGATCAGCGCCGGGGACCACGTCGTCGCGTGGCTGCCCTCGGCCAACCGCGACGAGAAGGTCTTCGACGACCCCGACCGGTTCGACATCGAGCGCGAACCCAACCGCCACCTGGGCTTCATCCAGGGCAACCACTACTGCATCGGCTCCTCGCTCGCCAAGCTCGAACTCACGGTGATGTTCGAGGAACTCCTGGCGCGGGTCGAGGTCGCCGAACTCGCCGGCCAGGTCCGCCGCCTGCGCTCGAACCTGCTGTGGGGGTTCGACTCGCTTCCCGTGAAACTCGTTCCGAGGGCCTGAGGAGACACGCCCCATGACCGCGCCGACCGCCCCCTCGATCGACAAGTACCTCGGCACCAGCGTCCGTCTGCTGCCCCAGACCGACCAACTGCGCGCCCTGCACACCGCGATCCGCGACCGGGACGCCCGCCGCGAGGACTTCGTCCGCTACTCACGCCGGATCATCCGCCTGCTGATCGAGGCAGGCATGGACCTGCTGCCCTTCGAGCCGCACGAGGTCCGCACCCCGACCGGCTCCGCCTACCAGGGGCTGCGCTTCGCCTCCGGGCTGTGCGGGGTCACCGTGGTGCGCGCCGGGGAGAGCATGGAGGGCGAACTGCGGGACGTCTGCCCGGGCATCCGCATCGGGAAGATCCTCATCCAGCGGGACGAGACGACCAAAGAGGCCCGCCTCTACTACACCGCCCTGCCCGCCGACATCGCCCGGCGGCACGTCCTGCTCCTCGACCCGGTCATGGCGACCGGCGGGACCGCGCTGTCGGCGCTGCGGGTGCTGACGGACCTCGGCGTGCCCGAGGAGAACATCGTCTTCGTCAACTTCATCACCGTCCCCGAGGGCATCACCGCCGTCTGCGAGCAGTACCCGCGGGTGCGGATCGTGACCTCCGCCATCGAGGAGCGGCTGAACGAGGACGCATGGATGCTGCCCGGCATCGGGGACTTCGGGGACCGCTACTTCGGCTCGGGCGCCTGACGCGTCCGCGGCCGACTTCCCCGACCGGCCTGGAAGACCGTGAAACGACGACTGATCGAAGGATGCACATGAAGGCCGAACAGGGGCCGTTTCTCCTGCTGAACACCAAGGAGATCGTCTCGCGCCTGCACGAGTGGTTCCCCGACGCCGCGCGAGAGCTGGTCGTGGTGACTACGAGAGCGGACATCCCCTCCGCCGACATCGCCGCGTACGCACAGCGCTTCCTCCACCTGGAGGTGGTGCCCAACCTCTGGGAGATGCCGGACGACGAACTCCTGGACCTCGCCCGGCGGTTCGGCGTACGCCGCATCCTGTCGCTCGGCGAGCGCGAGGTGCTGCGCGCGGCGCGCATGCGGGCCGAACTCGGCCTGCCCGGCCAGAGCCTCGCCTCGGCCACGGCGTACCGGGACAAGCACGTCATGAAGTCGACCCTGGCGGCGGCGGGCATCGACGTCGCCCCCATGCGCAAGTTCCGGACCAATGACGAACTCGCCGAGTTCACGTGGAAGGTCGGCTTCCCGGTCGTCGTCAAGGAACTCGACTCCGGCGCGTCGAACGGCACCGTGGTCCTGATGGACGAAGAGGACCTGCGCGCCCTCCCGGAGCGTGCCACCGGAACCCCCCGGCTGGCCGAAGCCTGGGTCGAGGGCGACTTCTACCACGTCAACGGCCTCATGAAGGATGGCGAGGTGGTGCTGGCGGTGCCCTCCCGCAACCTGTACTCCGACTGGTTCTCGGTCGCCTACGACGCCCCGACCATGACGGGGATGATGCCCGACGAGCACCCCCTGTCCGAGAGGCTGCGCAGCACCGCGCGCCAGGTCGTGGCCGCGCTGCCCGCCGTACCCGACCTGTGCGCCTTCCACCTCGAACTGTTCCACACCGCCGACGACCGCGTGGTCGTCTGCGAGATCGCCTGCCGGGCGGGCGCGGCCCTCGTCACCGACGTCCACGAAGGCGTGCTGGGCATGAACTTCTACGGCGCGAGCCTGCTCGGCCAGGCCGGACGCGGTGACCAGGTCGAGATCCACCCGACCGGCGAACGGCTCGGCTTCGTCTGGTTCCCGCCGGCCAAGGGAGTCCTGCGCGCGCTGCCCGACGCGTGCCCGCTGCCGGGGACGGTGAGCTACCGGCCCTGCGGCGACGTCGGACGCCTCTACGGCAGCTCCCCCGGACTCGGCCGGCCCGTCGCCGAGATGGTCTTCCGGCTCACCGAGCCGGACACCGGGGCGGAGCTGCGGCGGATCGAGGAGTGGTGGGACGACAACGTCGTCTGGGAGCACCGGACCAACGCGGTGCCCGACCGCTGGAAGACGCCCCGAAGGAAGCCGGCCGACGCGTAGCGGCCCGGCGATCGGACCGGAGGACCCGTGTACGAACTGCTGAAGACGATCATGATCGAGGAGCTGGAGGTGGAGGCCGACCAGGTGTCCCCGGACGCGAGCCGCGAGGACGCGGGCCTGGACTCCCTCGCCACCTTCGAACTCTCCCTTGCGCTCAGCCAGCGCCTCGGCGTCACCATCGCCGACGAGGACCTGTTCGGCCTCAAGACGCTGGCGGACATCGCCGAGTTCATCGAGAAGCGCACCGCCGGCCTGCCGGGTTCCCCGGGAGAAACCGGATCTCAGGCGGCGGACCGAGCCGAAGCCCCCGAGGACGCCGGGCTCACCCGGCTGCTCGGTGGCGGGGACGGCTTCCACCCCGACCGCCCCGGCGCCCCCGCCCCCGCCCACCAACTCGCCCGCAACGAAACCCCGTTCCAGCCCCCCGCGTCCGTGCTGGACGCGATCACCCGCGCCGCCGCCGAGGCCAACCGGTACCCGGACCCGGCCTGCGGAGCGCTGCGCGCCGCACTCGCCCGGCACTACGACCTCTCCCCGGACCGCGTCGCGGTGGGCGCCGGATCGATCACGCTCCTCCAGGCACTGCTCGCGGTGACCGCCGAACCGGGAGCAGCCGTCGCCTACTTGTGGCCGTCGTTCGACGGCTACGAGGTGCTCGCGGACCTCGCCGGATTCCGCACGGTACGGGTCCCGCTGGCCGAGGACGGGCACGACCTCGACGCCCTGGCCGCGGCGGTCGACGAGCACACGCGCCTGGTGCTGCTCTGCAACCCCGACAACCCCACCGGCACCGCGTCGGCCGAGGCCGACGTCCTGCGGTTCCTCGACGCCGTCCCGCGCACGTGCCTGGTCGTGCTCGACGAGGCGTACTGCGAGTACGCGCGCGACCCCGGCCTCGGCGCCCGTCTCCTCACCTCGTGGCCGAACCTGATCGTCGCCCGCACCTTCTCCAAGGCCTACGGCCTCGCCGGCCTGCGGGTCGGTTACATGCTCGCGGATCCCTATGTCATCTCCCGGATCCGGCGCATGATCATGCCGTTGAGCGTCAGCGACATCGCCCAGGCCGCTGCCGTCGCGTCGCTGGCCGCAGAGGCAGAGCTCCTCAGCAGAGTCCAGCACACGGTTGCCGAACGTGACCGTGTCCGCGCCGCAATGCGTGAGATGGGATTCGACGTTCCGCCTTCGGAGGCGAACTTCATCTGGCTGCCGCTCGGTAGTCGTACGCAGGCGTTCGCCCTCACGTGCGCGTCGGCGGGGGTCAACGTGCGGCCTTACCCGGATGAGGGCGTCCGAGTGACGATAGGGACCGCGGAGGAGAACGACGCGTTCCTGGCAGTGGCCAAGCAACACGGGCTGGATCTGGGTGCGGTTGACCCGAACTAGTCGCGTCACAAGGAAGCGAGATGAGCAGCCCGTGAACTCTGTTTCCCCTGGCAGCACAGGCAAATTCGTTGTGACCAGCGTGTCATCGGACGCCCATATGTGGAACCTCGTGTTCCTTCAGCTGTTGCTCGAGGAGCACGGCGGGCAGGTAGTGAATCTGGGCGCATGCACTCCGGACGAGCTCATCATATCCGAATGCATCAGGGTCCGGCCGGACGCCTTGGTCGTCAGCACGGTAAACGGGCACGGTCATATCGATGGCCTGCGACTGATCAGGAAGATCCGCCAGAATCCGGAGCTTGCCCCCATGAGAGTGGTCATCGGCGGCAAGCTGGGCATTCACGGTTCCCGGCACGGGGGATTCGGAGCAGAACTGGTCGCCAACGGCTACGACGCGGCATTCGAAGCGGACGCCGAACTCCACCAGTTCCTCGATTATCTCGGACTGGTGTCGTCGGCACCGAAGCAGATTCCCTCATCGAAAGCCCGGAGCATCTGATATGTCCACTCGTCCAAGCCCCGGACGCTTCACCCGGTTCATCCGGAATGCTTCGAATGAGGGAAAACTAGTCGTCCAGCCGCGGATGGGGTTCGGCACGGTCGATCAGATGCGCGCGGGACTCAAGGCGGTCGGCGAGGTCAGTGCACCCACTGTCGGTACCATCACCGTTGACAGTTACACCCGGGTGAACGACCACGCCTCAGCACTTCTCGCTCTGGAGCGGGCCGAGGACCTCAATGGATTCCCGCTGGTGACGCACGGCGCGGCGGTGACTCGCCAGATGCTTGCCGGAATCGCGGGAGACGACTTTCCGGTGCAGGTGAGACATGGATCGGCATTACCCGGCGAGTTGTTCGCGAACCTGACGAAGGCCGGCGTCGACGCCACCGAAGGCGGACCCGTTTCCTACTGTCTGCCCTACAGTCGCGTCCCGCTGGCGCAAGCCGTCGCCGCGTGGGCGGAATGCTGTGAGATGCTCGCGAGAACCGGTGAACCGGTGCATCTGGAGAGCTTCGGCGGATGCATGCTGGGGCAGTTGTGCCCGCCGAGCCTGCTGATCGCCCTGAGCATCCTGGAAGGCTTGTTCTTCCGCGAACACGGCCTGCATGATATTTCCGTCAGCTACGCTCAGCAGACCCATGCGCAGCAGGATATCGAGGCACTTCATGTCCTGCGCGCACTGGCGAGCGACTGGCTCGGAGACACCAACTGGCATTCTGTCCTGTACACCTACATGGGTGTTTATCCACGCAGTCGACTGGGGGCATACAGGCTGCTCGAGGCGAGCGCTAGGCTCGCTGTCCGTTCCGGGACCGAGCGACTGATCGTCAAGACTGCGGTGGAATCCAGCCGAATCCCGTCCATTACGGAGAATGTCCAGGCCCTGGAATTCGCAGCGTCGGTGGCCGAGCGAGAAACGGTGGTCGAACCGGCCGCGATTCCGGATTCCGGGATCTATGAAGAGGCTCAGGCCATCATCACCCACACGCTGACTCTGGGAAGCGACGTGGGATCAGCGCTCATACGCGCATTCGAACTCGGGCATCTCGACGTTCCGTTCTGCCTGCATCAGGACAACGCGAACCGCTGCCGGGCTCGGATTGACGGCCGCGGCCGGCTGACCTGGGTCAACCCTGGAGCAGTGCCGATTCCTCAGGCGCGCAGCCTGAGCGGAAACCAGCAACGGGTCACCGCCCGGGGCCTCATCGACATGCTCAGCTACATCGAACGCCGTTATGACCGGGAAGAACTGACAGGACAACAGCGTCCCGCTCCACAGGACTGGAGCGGCGCCGCGCCGTGACGGGGCACCGGGCAACGCCCGGCAAGTGGCTCGTACCAGCACGTGTCGTGGCGTGTTCTGTGCGTCACTTCATCGGCACTCTTTCAACACCTGCCTCACCGTACGATCGACCGTCCGTCAAGTGCGTGACCGTCGAAAGGCAAGTGCCCCAGGCATGGCGTACACAGCGCAAGAGCACCAATCCGCGTCCCTGGCAGATCTGTCGTTCGAGGCCTTCGGAGTGATGAGGGCTCGACGCGGGGCCGAGCACATACCCCTCGGTCCTCCACGGCACCGAGCCGTCCTGGGGTTGCTTCTGATACGGCTGGGGCAGGTGGTGCCCGCCGATCAGCTCGTCGACGAACTGTGGGGTGACCGCCTCCCCAGGCGCCCGCAGGCCACCTTGCAGACGTACCTGTCCCACCTACGGCGTGTGCTGACAGGACAGCACGGCCCGAGCGCCCCACTGCGCTACCAGGCTCCCGGATACGTCCTGACAGTGGAGCCGGACAGCTTCGACCTGTCCCGCTTCGAAGGTCTCGTCGCCCGTGGGCAGCGCCATGTGGCCGACAGCCGTCTCCCGGCCGCTCGCGAAGTGTTCGACACCGCGCTGCGATTATGGCGGGCTGATCCCTTCCTGGACCTCGTGGCCTACGGTCCGCTCGGGGAGGAGAGCGCACGCCTGAGCCTTCTGCGGACCACCGCCGTGGCGGCACACGCCGACGCGCTGCTCGCCCTCGGCGAAGCCGGTGACGCCGTCGCGCTGTTGCGCCGTGAGGTATCCCTGCACCCCACCGACGAACGCCTGGTCGGCAGCCTCATGACGGGCCTGTACCGCCTGGGACGGCAGGCCGAGGCGCTCCAGCTGTACGACCGGACGCGCGCCCACCTTTCCGAGGAACTCGGGGTCGCTCCGGCCCGCGAACTGCAGCGCGTCCACCTGGCTCTGCTGCGTCACGAACTCGACGACCAGGCGCCTGTTCCGACCCTGATCGAGGTGCGGGACCGGCCCGGCGGCGCGGGCGCGGCCGACGCTCCGGCCGAGCGGGAGGCGGACGGAGCGACCGTGCCCGAGGGCGAACAGCGGCGTGCGGCACCGACGGTCTGCTCGGCTTTCCCCTGCCGCGACGACCCCCTCGACGCACTGCGGTCGTTCATCACCGGCGCCCTGCGCGGCAGTGGACACATCACCGCTGTCGTCGGCGAGGCGGGGGTCGGCAAGACCGAACTGGTGGCACGAGCCACGGCGGAATCGGAGCCGCAGTCCCCCGAAGCGGAGGTGATCCGTGTCAACTGCCGCAGCGCCGAGGGCACGCCCATCGGCTGGGTGTGGCAGCAGGTGCTGCGCCGGCTCGAGATCCCGTACGGGGTGTCGTTCGACGGCCCCCGCGGGCAGCACGTCCTCTATCCGATGACAACGCTGTCCGGACACAGCACCGACTTCACCGAACACCCGTCGAACGAGATGCACTTCCTCGCTCAGGATGCGCTGTGCGAGGCGATTCTCCGACGTGCCGACGACAACCCGCTGCTACTCGTCCTCGAAGACGTGCACTGGGCGGACCGTCTCACACTCGACGTGCTGGGACTGCTCAGCAGCCGCATACAGGGGCGGCCCGTCAGCGTGGTGATCACGGTCCGAGAACCCGGTCTCGGGGCCGGGCTCGACTCCGACGGTCCGCTCGTGGGCCTCCTGGCCGACTCCCGCACCAAGGTGGTGCATCTGGACGACCTCGCCGAGGAACACGTCCAGGCCGCGGTCACGGCCCAGGCCGGACCCGGCGTCGACGCATCCGTCGTGCGTGCACTGTACGAACGCAGCGGCGGCAACCCCTATCTCCTCAACCAGTTGCTCGCCGACGCCGGCGGAGCACGGCGCCTGCACGATCCCCGCGTGGCCGACGTCGTCCGCGCCGGAATCCCGACGGGGATCCGCAGTATGGTGCGCAGGCGGTTCGCCGGGCTGCCCCCGCAGGTCCTGCAGATCCTGAAGTGCTGCGCCGTACTCGGCACCGAGGCGACGCTGACCTCGCTCACCGGCATACTGGACCGCGGCGAGGCCGACCACGACGTCGTGGAACAGGTCCTGCGGACCGGACTCGTGCGCAGCGACCTCGACCACCCACACCGGCTCGTCTTCCGCTACGACCTCATCCGCGACGTCCTCCTTGCGGAGATGCCCTGCCAGGAGCGGGCGGCACTGCACGCCCGCGCCGTCGGCGTGCTCAGCGCCCGCCACGGGTGCTCGCCCGAGGCGAGCGAACAGGTGGCCCAGCACGCCTGGCAGGCCGCCCTGACCCTGCCGGCGGAGGACGTGGTGCCGCACCTCAGGCGCGCCGGCGAACAGGCCATCGGCGACGGCGACTACCAACGCGCGCAGACATGGTTCGAGCACGCGCACACCTTGCTCTCCGCCGTACCCTCGAACGGCGACACGGCATCGGAGCAGACGCTGGAGTTGCGCACCAGGCTCCTGTACACGACGGTCATCACCCGTGGTTACGCCGACCGCGAGGTGGAGGTGGAGGCCGGGCGCATCCGGAAGCTGTCCGCCGCCACGGCGGGCCGTACCACCGAACAGGCCGCGCTGTTGCTGCAGCAGTGCGTGGCCGAACTGGTCACCGGTCGGCACGCCGAGGGTGCCTGGCACGTGGAGCAACTGCGTGCTCTTGCGGAGCGGTTCAGTGACCCGGAGATCCGCTTCTACGAAAGGATCGCCCGCGGGTTGCTGCAGTTGCCCAGTGAGACCGCCGACGCGCTCACAGCCCTGACCGAGGCGGAGCGGACGGCCGAGGAGCTGAGCCCCGAACGGCGGATCGCCATGACCCATCAGACGCAGCACGACCCACGGTTCCTGGCCATGAACCATCGAGTCCTCACCCTGTGGCTGCTCGGCGCCACCGACGAGGCACTTGCGCTGTGCGACGCCCTGCTCGTGGCCACCGGCCGGGACGGCACGCCGGTCGACCAGGCGAGCGCACACTACTTCCACGCTCTGGTGGCGGCACTGGGCGAGGATCCCCACAGGGCGGCGACCTCCAGCGGCCGGGGTCTCGACATCGCCCGCGCCCACGGCCTGACCTACTGGACCGCCATGCTCCAGGTGTGCCAGAGCTGGGCGCAGCAGCAGACCGGCAAGCCGGGCGCGCTCAGCCGCCTGGAGTCGGCGGTCGACGAGTTGCGCGAACGGCGTCTCCTCATCCGTCTGCCGCTCCATCTGGGCCTGTTGGCCCAGGCACAGCACAGCAGCGGAGCGATCGAGGATGCCAGGAAGACATTGCGGTCGTCGGCTGCGGAGATCGAATCCCGCGGAGAATTCGCCTACGTCAGCCGCAATCTGCCGATCACCCGCCCGCGCCCGCGGACTTCCGTGTCGTAGCGGCCGGATCGAGCCGCCCGCAAGGATTCGGCAAGCGGTGGCAAACGGAAGGCAAGCTCTCGGGAGAGGCATCCTGGCATGCTCAGTCCCGCAGTCCCGCAGTCCCGCAGTCCCGCAGTCCCGCAGTCCGGCGCCGCGATCTGCGAGGCCGCTCCTCAGCCGTCCGTGGGTTCACCTCTCAGCCGGGCGCGCGCCTGTTCGGCCTCGGGATGACCGAGTTCGTCGAGGATCCGCACCGCCTCCCGCCACAGGGGCAGGGAGGCGGCGCGGCTTCCCCGGGCCTCGTGGGTGTCCCCCATGTGCAGGAGCGTGTCCGCCTCCAGGTAGTGGTCGTTCATGCGCTGGTAGAGCTTCAGGGCGCGCTCGTAGCAACGGAGGGCTTCTTGGTGGTGACCCACGTGATGGCGGGCGTACCCGAGGCTGTCCCAGGCCGCGGCCTCGCCGTTGGTGTCGCCGATCTTCTGGTGCAGGGCCACCGCCTGGGTGCACTCGGCAACGGCCTGCGGGTAGGCACCGTGGAGGATGTAGGTCCATCCCGTCTCGTTGAGGACGAGCGCCTGCCCGGTGAGGTTGTCCGCGGACCGGTACAGGTCCAGGGCCTGCGCATAGTGGCGCAGGGCCGCGTCGTGTTGGTCGCGGCAGTTGGCCAGGAAGGCCAGCGAACGATGCACGCGGGCCCGGCCGTTGGGGTCACCGAGTGCGGTGAACAGCGCCATCGCTTCATGGAGCTCGGTGTGGGCCCGGTCGTACTGGGCGAGGCGCCCGTACGCGAACCCCAGCGACCGCCGGGCCTGTGCCTCACGGAGCTGGTCCTTCAGCAGCAGGGCAGACTCCACGGCTATGGACTGAATGTCGATCTGATCCTGCCAGCGGCCCCTGCGGTCCAGATACAGCTCCAGGGTCTGTGCCAGCAGCCATGCCTGGGCCGGGTGGCCCATGCTCTTGGCCTGGCCCACGGTGGACATCAGCACGGGCAGTTCCCGCTCCAGCCAAGCCGCGGCCGAGTCCGGGTCCGTCAGCGGCTCGAGTTGGACACCCGGCTCCGTGGGGTCATCGGGGACAGCGTCGATACGGTGGGGCGTCAGCGCGGTCGCGGCGGCGTGAGCGCCGTGAACATAGTGGTCGAGCAGGCGCCGCACGGCCGACCCGCGCGTGTCGGCGTCCTCGTGATCCTGGATCTGCTCGGCCGCGTAGATCTTGAGCATGTCATGGAACGCGAAACGATTCGGCACCGGTCGGATCATCAGGTGGGCGTCGGCCAGCTTGGCCAACAGAGTCATGGTCCGGCGCACCGGCAGCGCGGCGAGACTTGCGGCGGCCGTGGCGGACATGTCCGGTCCGGGGTGCAGGGACAGCAGCCGCAGGAGCCTTGCCGCCTCGCGCCCGAGGCCGTCGAGGGACCAGGAGAAGACGGTGCGCAGGTCGGTGTAGGGGTCCTCGTCGGCGAAGGCGTCGAGGCTGCAGTGGTCGGCTTGGAGCTCGGCGGCCATGGACGCGAGGGAGAAGCCGGGCAGGGTGGCTGCGCGCGCCGCGATGATCGCCAAAGCGAGTGGCAGCCGATGGCAGAACTCGACGATCGCGTCGACGGCTTCGGGTTCGGCGGTGGTCCGCTCCTGGCCCAGGTGACGCGCGAGGACTTCACGGGACTCCGCCTCGCTCAGTGGCCCGAGGATCAGCGGGGCGGCCCCATGGGTGGCGACGAGGCCACGCAGTTGGGTGCGGCTGGTGATGACGACCAGGCAGGTGGAGCTGCCCGGCAACAGGGGCCGCACATGCTGCGAGTCGCGCGCGTTGTCGAGAACGACCAGAACCCGACGGTCCGCAAGGATGCTTCGGTAGAGGGCAACCTGGGAGTCGACGTCGGCGGGCAGGTGCCGTGCGGACACGCCCAGCGCGGTCAGGAACGAACGCAGGGCTTCGGCGGCGGTTACGCAGGGCCCGCTCGCGTCGAAACCGCGGAGATTGACGTAGAGCTGGCCGTCGGGGAAACGGTGCGCGAGGCGGTGTGCGATATGCACTGCGAGGGCCGTCTTGCCCACGCCGGCCATTCCCTCAATGGTGTTGATCACCGCAGGGGTTCCGGATTCTTCGTCTATTTTCTCGAGAGCGCTGATGATCCGGGTCAGTTCGTCTCGGCGGCCGACGAAGGTGCGTAAGTCCAGAGGAAGTTGTGTGGGGCGAACCGTGTTCGACACATTCGGCCGCCCACGCGGTGACTGGGGCATCGGGGGCCCGGAGATCTCCTTCGGGGGGACCTCGTGGCGCCCGTCCTGGGGAATTGTGGCGCGTTTCGAGTGGCGCAGTAAACCGGCGTGAGCAACGCGGAGTTCCGGGCTCGGCTCGATGCCGAGCTCGTTCTTCAACCGCAGACGCATCTCCTGAAACAGCCCGACCGCTTCCGCTTGACGGCCCGTCTGGGCGAGCGCCTGGATCAGCCGGGCATACAGCGACTCGTCCAACGGATACTGCGCGATCGCCCGCTGCAGCAAGGGCAGAACCGGGGCGGGCGTGCCCAGCGTCAGCATCAGGTCGGCGCCCTCGCGCAGGGCCGCCAGGTGTTCGCTGTCCACGGCGGAGAACAGTGGGTGCACCCGGATGTCCTGCGGAATTCCCTGTGCTGCCTCTCCGCGCCAGAGGGAGAGTGCCTCGGCGTAAAGTTCCACGGCGCTGCTCGCCTCGCCGTCGTCGGCGGCATCGCGGGCGCGGGCGACAAGGTCACGGAAGTGCAGCAAGTCGAGAGTGCCGGGGTCGACATTGATGCCGTACCCACCGGCACGGCGCACCAAGAGGTCGCCCGGGGTACGGGGAGGAAGTCCGGGCTCCAGCATTTTCCGCAACGAGCCGATATGACGGTGGACGACGTTCACCGCGCTGTTCGGCGGATCTCCGTGCCACAGGACGTCGACGATCTGGCTCAGTCCAATGGTCTGCCCGGCGTGTAACAGAAGTAATGCCAGTAAAGCGCGCTGTTTTGGTGGTCCCAGGGGTAACTCGGCACCTCCTCGCCATACTTTGACCGATCCCAGGACCGCAAACCGCACGTGATGTTTCTCGTCGTCTTTCATTTTCACAAGTCCCGGTAGAAGGATCCTGATCTCAGGCTGAGCTCGACCGACTCACACGACACCAAGAGTGACTCGCGAGGGGCCTAAGATCAAAACAGCGGCGGTGCCGAAATGGCTGAAGCGAGCCGGTCAGCCCAAGGGGTGACGTGGGTGGTCAGCCAGCTGAGGAGCGGGCGGAGTCGCCCATGAGTGGCCGGCACGCGGTCGACCGCCTGCGTTGCCTGGAGCCATGCGTCACAGCCGTGATGCCGCACAGCGAGCAGCGATCGGTGGCGCAGCATGTCGGCTCGATGATGGTCGGCGGGGTGATCCCGGGGCACGCGCTTGAGCAGGTCCCCGGTGATCTCGAAACCCTTGCCCCGCGACTGAGGTTACGGGGCAGGCGTCAGATGCTCGGGTTCCTCGACAGATGTCGCCCCGTTGCTCTCACAGGCGCGCTCCGGGTCGATGGCGAGAGACGGCTCGTCATTGCGCTGGCTTTGCGCGGGAAACGCCACCGCGAGTTGCAGGGCTTCGTCCTGCTCCGTCATCCGTCTCCAGTCCGCCGGCTCGTGTTGCTGAGCGGCGGGCCGGGCCGGGCGAGATGTCGAGCTGGCTTGGAGTAACTGCTCTTGATCAGGTGGCGAGTTCGAAGGCGACGACGGCTCGGACGACGGCGGTGACCCGGGTGGTGCTGCAGCGGAGCTTCCGCAGGATCAGCCAGCCCTTCAGGATCGCCATGGCGCGCTCTCCGAGGCTGCGGATCTTGGCATGGCCTCGGCTGTGACGCCGACGCCAGCCGCGCAGGTTCTTGCCCCGGAACGGGACGCGGATGGCGGGGCTCGCACCCTGAAAAGCCTTGTCCGCCCAGCACTTGACGTTGTCGGCAGCCAGAGCGGCCGGGATGTCATGAGTCCGGGCCGCGGCCAGATCGTGCGCGGCTCCCGGCAACGCGTCCGATGCCCAGATAAAGCGTCCGACCGGGTCCGCGAGGACCTGCACGTTCATGCCGTGGTGCTTCTGCTTCCCCGAGTAGTAGGGGCGGTCGGCGGCGATGCGGTCGGTCAGCAGGAGGTGCCGTCGAGGATCACGTACGCTTTCCTGCGGACCGTTGCCATGGCCTGCTCATGCGGAAGCCCGCCGCGAGGCGGGCGTAGGTGTCACCGCAGCGCAGGTGCGCGAGGTCGAGCAAAGCCTGCCGACCACAGGTGAGGCGGCGCCAGCGGGCGCCGATGCGACGCCAATGATCCGCGAGGAGACCGGCAAGACGCTGCAGGGTACGGCAGGACGGATCAATCGCGGACGGGTAGACAAGCACTCGAGCTCCTGACGGACTGGTGATCTTGGTCGTGAACCCGCCCACCAGGAGCTTTCTTCATACCCCGACACCGGGCCCGCTGGCCCAACCACCCGTCAGCTGGAAGAGACTCAACGTCAGGCAGGGGTGTCCGTCGTTGCCGTCCGGTCAGGATAGAAGATTTCCTCGATGGTCAGGCCGAAGACGTCGGCGATGGTGAACGCCAGAGGCAGGCTGGGATCGTACCGCTCGGTTTCGATGGCGTTGATGGCCTGCCGGGAGACTTGGCACCGGTCGGCCAGGTCGGCCTGGCTCCATCGGCGGGCTGCACGCAGTTCGCGTAGTCGGTTCTTCACAACGTGCCGTCACCGGTTCAGTCGGGTACGCAAGTCCGCGATCGTCAGCCAGATGGCCACGCCGCCGAGGAGGATCAATTGCGCGAGCTGATGGAGCTGGATGATTCCTGCGGCATCGAGCAGGGTGGCCACTTGCAGCCCCACGAGGACTGCGGCGAAGGCGATGGCCATGCTCTCCAACTGAATCCTGCGCAGGTATTCGTCCGCGCGCCGGAATGCCCGCAGCAGCACCCAGACGATCGCGAGGGTGAAGACGGCCGTGGTCGCGATCCACCAGGCCTTCTGGGCGGTGCTCTGATGGGGATTGCTGCCCAGCGCCAGGGCTATCACGCCCAAAGCGGACACGGGTATGCCGTCGATGAGTACAGCGCGGCGGGCCGCGCGCGTCACATGGTCCTGCTGCTCCTGCTTTGCCATGCGAGAAATGTAAAGCAACCTTTCCATGATGTAAAGCGTCCTTGACTCAGCGGAAGGGCCACCTTACATTCTGGCTATGCTGAACGAGAGACGGCTCCTGACTCGCCGAGCACTGCTCGGCACCGCCATGGCGTCAGCCGTCGCTTCCGTCCCGATAGCCACCGCGGCATACGCCCAGTCGCGACCCGCCGACGGCTCG
The DNA here is from genome assembly GCF_050214755.1 of Streptomyces sp. C1-1. Classification (NCBI taxonomy): domain Bacteria; kingdom Bacillati; phylum Actinomycetota; class Actinomycetes; order Kitasatosporales; family Streptomycetaceae; genus Streptomyces; species Streptomyces sp. C1-1. Next base: position 245,694 of record NZ_CP189826.1, read on the forward strand.
CCGGTCGCCGCCAACCCCACGCCGACTCCGGTGCGGCTTACCCTGCCCGCACCAACCGGTCCACACCCGCTGGGCACGGTCTCGTTGCACCTGGTCGACCGGGCGCGCGTCGACCCCTGGCAGGATTCCCGCACGGCTCGGGAACTCATGATCCAGCTCTGGTACCCGGCACACGCCGCCCCTCGCCACCCGCTCGCGCCGTGGATGTCACCCGGCGCCGCCACCGTCTTCGAGCGGGAACAGGGCATCCCGTCCAGCGCGCTGCTGCTGCCGACCACGCACGCCCACCTGGCCGCACCGGTGGACGGCGGCCGGTGCGGGAGACCGGTCGTCCTGTACTCACCGGGCCTGCGCAGCGACCGCAGCCTCGGCACTGTTCTGATCGAGGAACTGGCCAGCCACGGATACCTGATCGTGGCCATCGACCACACCCACGACGCCGACCAAGTCGAGTTTCCCGGCGGCCGGGTGGAAACCTTCGCCATCACCGGCGACATCGACGATGCCCTGATCGCCAAGGCCCTCGCTGTCCGCACCGCGGACACCCGGTTCGTACTGGACCAGCTCACCGCGCTCAACGCCGGAGACAACACCGACGCCGGACGGCGACCCCTGCCACCCACCCTCGCCGGCGCGTTCGACCTGTCCCGCGTCGGCATGCTCGGCCACTCCCTCGGCGGCGCCACAGCCGCCGCAGCCACCCGCGCCGACCGGCGCCTGAGCGCCGGCGTCAACCTGGACGGCAGCCTCCTGCCACCCGTCACCGCTGGCACCGACCGGCCATTCCTTCTCTTCGGCAGCGACCCCGGCCCAGGCCCGGAAGATCCCAGCTGGGATCAGTTCTGGACCAGCCAGTACGGCTGGAAACGCGAACTGGCCCTCATCGGCTCCACCCACACCTCGTTCACCGACCTGCAAACACTGCTACCCCAAGCCGCGCCCGCCCTCGGATTGACGCCTCGTCAGGTGACGCAAGCGATCGGCACCCTCGACCCGAACCGCGCCATCCACACGCAACGCGACTACGTACGAGCCTTCTTCGACCTTCATCTACGCCACCTCGACAACCACCTGCTCCAGCACCCCTCACCCCGCTACCCACAGATCAGGTTTGTCCGGTGAGGTCCCCGCCATCCCTGCACCACGGGCACCCCTTCAAGCCTGCGGCGGTCCCGAGCCCAGAGCGACGACACCTCGGACGGCCCGCACCCGTCATCGAGGCAGGCGGCCCGACACCCGGCCGGCGGCCATGGCGCCGCTTGAGCTGACCACCGTGACGGCGAGCCGGCCGCAGCATGCCCGCGCGTCTTGGACGGCTCCTCCGCGGCCGGCGCATCGCGGCCGCCGTCGGCCGCGTCGCGCGTTCACGGAAGGCTGATCAGCCGAACCTGTATCGCTCTCGGCGCACTCGACCCATGAGCGGCAGCGGGCTCCCGGAGCGGAGTAGGTTCCGGCTGGTCCCCATGTCCCGGCCCTGCATCGCATTCTGACGGGTTGTCATAGCGGGCGGGATTGTCATAGCGGGCGGCGGCCCCGAGCCGACCGTACAGTCCAGGTGTCGCCGCCGGCGAGGAGGGTGGCGAGGTTGCCCTTGCCCTGCAACTCGACAGCGGTGTCGAGCTGCTCGGCCATCTCGGTGTCGTAGACCGGGCGGTCGACCGAGCGCAGCACGCCGATGGGGGTGTGGTGCAAGGTGGCCGGGTCGGCGAGGCGGGCGAGCGCGAAGGCCGTGGCCGGGGACGCCGCGTGGGCATCGTGGATGAGGATCCGCGCCTCGTTGTCCGGGGTGACGTCGACGATCTGCAGGTCGCCGGTGGCAGGGTCCCGCACGACGCCCTTGGCGCCCTTCTCGTCCGCGAGAGGTGTGCCGAAGCGGATCGGCTCGCCGTGCTCGAGGCGGATGACGGCCTCCTGGGCCTGCTGCTTGTCCTTGAGGACTTCGAAGGCGCCGTCGTTGAAGATGTTGCAGTTCTGGTAGATCTCCACCAGAGCGGTGCCGGGGTGGTCGGCGGCCTGCCGCAGGACCTCGGTGAGGTGCTTGCGGTCGGAGTCGACGGTGCGGGCGACGAAGGAGGCCTCGGCGCCCAGGGCGAGGGAGATCGGGTTGAAGGGGGTGTCGAGGGAGCCCATCGGCGTCGACTTGGTGACCTTGCCGATTTCGGAGGTGGGCGAGTACTGGCCCTTGGTCAGGCCGTAGATCCGGTTGTTGAACAGCAGGATCTTGAGGTTGACGTTGCGCCGCAGCGCGTGGATCAGGTGGTTGCCGCCGATCGACAGGGCGTCGCCGTCACCGGTGACCACCCATACGGACAGGTCACGGCGGGAGGTCGCCAGGCCTGTCGCGATGGCCGGCGCGCGGCCGTGGATGGAGTGCATCCCGTAGGTGTTCATGTAGTACGGGAAGCGGGACGAGCAGCCGATGCCGGAGACGAAGACGATGTTCTCGCGGGCCAGGCCGAGCTGGGGCATGAAGCCCTGGACGGCCGCCAGGACGGCGTAGTCACCGCAGCCGGGGCACCAGCGGACCTCCTGATCGGATTTGAAGTCCTTCATGGACTGCCGGGTTTCGGCCTTGGGAACCAGTTGCAGCACTGCGTTTGCGGCGTCAGTCATCGATGGCCTCCTTCAGCACCGTGGCAAGCTGCTCCGCCTTGAACGGCATGCCGTTGACCTGGTTGTGGGAACGGGCGTCCACCAGGTATCGCGCGCGGATCAGAGTGGCCAGCTGTCCGAGGTTCATCTCGGGGACGACGACGCGGTCGTACCGGGAAAGGATCTCGCCGAGGTTGCGCGGGAAGGGGTTGAGGTGGCGAAGGTGTGCCTGCGCGATCGACTCGCCGGCCGCCCGCAGGCGTCGTACCGCCGCCGTGATCGGTCCGTACGTCGATCCCCAGCCCAGTACCAGGGTGCGGGACCGGTGCGGGTCGTCCACGTCCAGATCCGGTACGTCGATCCCGTCGATCTTGGCCTGCCGGGTGCGGACCATGAAGTCGTGGTTGGCCGGGTCGTAGGAGATGTTGCCTGAGCCGTCCTGCTTCTCGATGCCGCCGATACGGTGCTCGAGGCCCGGGGTGCCGGGGATGGCCCACGGCCGCGCCAGGGTGTGCTCGTCGCGCTTGTACGGCCAGAAGACCTCGGTGCCGTCGTCCAGGGTGTGGTTCGGCCCGGAGGCGAACTGCACGCGCAGGTCGGGCAGTTCATCGGTGTCCGGGATCCGCCAGGGCTCCGAGCCGTTGGCCAGGTACCCGTCCGACAGCAGCAGGACGGGGGTGCGGTACGTCAGCGCGATCCGGGCCGCCTCCAGCGCCGCGTCGAAGCAGTCCGACGGGGTGGCCGGGGCGATCACCGGTACCGGCGCCTCGCCGTTGCGGCCGAACATCGCCTGCAGCAGGTCCGCCTGCTCGGTCTTGGTCGGCAGACCGGTCGACGGGCCGCCTCTTTGTATGTCGATCACCAGCAGCGGCAGCTCCAGCGAGACCGCCAGGCCGATGGTCTCCGACTTCAGCGCGATCCCCGGACCCGAGGTCGTCGTCACGCCCAGCGAACCGCCGAAGGCCGCGCCCAGGGCAGCGCCGATGCCGGCGATCTCGTCTTCGGCCTGGAAGGTGCGCACACCGAAGTTCTTGTGCTTGCTCAGCTCGTGCAGGATGTCCGAGGCCGGGGTGATCGGGTACGAGCCGAGGAACAGCGGCAGGTCCGCCTGGCGGGACGCGGCGACCAGCCCGTAGGACAGCGCGAGGTTGCCGGAGACGGAACGGTAGGTGCCCGGCGTGAACGCCTTCGCGGCTGGAGCCACTTCGTACGAGACCGCGAAGTCCTCGGTCGTCTCGCCGAAGTTCCAGCCTGCCCGGAAGGCGGCGATGTTCGCCTCGGCGATGGCCGGCTTCTTGGCGAACTTGCGCCGCAGGAAGGCTTCCGTGCCTTGTGTGGGCCGGTGGTACAGCCACGACAGCAGGCCCAGCGCGAACATGTTCTTGGACCGGTCGGCGTCCTTGCGGGACAGTCCGTGCTCCTTCAGTGCCTCCACCGTCAGGGTCCCCAGCGGTACCGGGTGCACGCTGTAGCCGTCCAGGGAGTTGTCCGCCAGCGGGCTTGCCGTGTACCCGGCCTTGGCCAGTGCGCGCTCGGTGAACTCGTCGGTGTTGACGATGATCTCGGCGCCGCGCGGCAGATCGGCGATGTTCGCCTTCAGCGCCGCCGGATTCATCGCCACCAGGACGTCCGGCGCGTCACCGGGGGTGAGGATGTCGTGATCGGCGAAGTGCAGCTGGAAGGAGGACACGCCCGGCAGGGTTCCTGCCGGCGCCCGGATCTCCGCGGGGAAGTTCGGCAGGGTGGAGAGGTCGTTGCCGAACGAGGCGGTCTCCGACGTGAAGCGATCGCCCGTCAGTTGCATGCCGTCGCCGGAGTCACCCGCGAACCGGATGACCACCCGCTCCAGCCGGCGGACCTCCTTCGCGGCAGATGCCTCGGCATCGGCGGACGGGCTGGTCTGGACAAGCATCGAAAAGCTCCTGTCGTCCTTGATCTCACGGATCGCGGTGCCGGAGGATGCCGTGCGCCGGTCGTCAACCTTGTGGGAGAGGGGGATTCTGCCGCGGGCCCGGCCGAGGGGCGGCAGGCAGCGGCTCCCTCTGTGCCGGCCGTGCAGAGGGTGGCCGAGTCCGGGACGCCGTCCCGCGCCGCCTGTCCGGCCGCCCGCGCAGAGCATCTTCGCCCAGGCCTACGCCCGGTCGGCAAGCGGGGCCGGCGGCCGCAGTCCCCCCGGTGATGCACTCGTAGGCCGTCCACGCCACCCGGCTGTCCGCGTCGTGCAAACGCCGCGGGGCCCCTGTTCCGGGCGCCCTTACCGGTCGGGGTGCGGGCGCCCGGGGTCACTCGCCGGGTTGAGGCGGCGTCAGCCGGCCTGCGTGGCGGCGTCGGTGACTTCCGGCGCCGGGGTGGTGGCAGGCGTGGGGGCCGGCCGGGGCTGCTTCTTCAGGCCGAGTCCGATGAAGGCACCGCCGAGTGTCCCGACGGCCGCGACCCACCCTGCCATCCGCAGCCCGCCGACCAGCGCGTGCGGGTCGGGGTTGTGGCCGGCGTGCGCGTTGGCCACTGCGACCAGGGCCGCGAGGCCGAGGGCGCCGCCGATCTGACGGCATGTGGAGGCGAGCGCCGAGGCCACCCCCTGCTGGGCCGGTTCGGCTCCCGAGGACGCCACCGCGACGAAGAGCGACGGGAAGGCGAAGCCGCCGCCGGCGCCCCAGACCGCGATCCCCGGCAGGAGTGCCCAGTAGGAGCCGTGCGTGGACATGCCGGCGATGATCGCGGCCAGTCCGACTGCGGTACCGACGGTGCCGAGGAAGAGCGTCGTGCGGACCCCCAGCAGACCCAGCACCCGGGCGTTGAGCTTCATCGCCACCACCATGCAGATCACCGTGGGCGGCAGGAAGGCGATACCGGCGGCGAACGGGCTGTAGTTCAGCACGGACTGCAGGTAGGTGGTGAGCAGGTAGTACGTACCGCCCAGAGAGGCCTGGAAGACGATCAACGCCAGCATGGGGACGTTCAGGCCCCGCAGGCGGAACAGCTTCAGGGGCACCAGGGGGTCGGCGGAGCGCTTCTCGATCAGCACGAAGACCGCCAGCAGCAGCGCGCCGGCCGCCAGAGCTCCGAGGCCCTCCAGCGAGCCCCAGCCCTTGTCCGGACCGCTGACCAGTCCGAACACCAGCAGCGTCGAACCGACGGTGGCGACCGCGGCACCGACGGCGTCGAAGCTGCGGCCGGTGCCGAGCGGGCGGTCGGGCGGCAGGATCCGGGTGGCGGCGAACGCCGCGATCAGCGCGAGCGGGACGTTGACGAAGAAGACCCAGCTCCAGCCGAAGGCACTGGTCAGCACCCCGCCGAACAGCGAGCCCGCCGCCAGCCCCGCGCTGCCGACGGCGCCCCACACGGATGTGGCCCGGTTGCGCTCCGGGCCCGGGGCGAACGTCGTGAAGATGAGCATCAGCGTGGCCGGCGTCAGCAGCGCACCGCCCACACCCTGGAGCGCGCGGGCGGCCACCAGGAGTCCGGCGTTCTCGGCGAGTCCGCCGGTGAGGGAGGAGAGCGCGTAGATGACGAGTCCGGTCACCAGCATGCGTCGCGGGCCGATCCGGTCGGCCGCGCGGCCTCCGAAGAGCAGCAGTCCGCCGAGCGCGACCGCGTAGGCGCTGACGACCCACTGCAGCGACTGCGCGGAGAAGCCGAGCTGGCTGCCGATGTCCGGCAGCGCCACGTAGACGATGTTGTAGTCGATGGTGACGATGAACTGGGTGAACGCCAGCAGGGCGAGTGTGTACCCGGCCCACCGTGGCGATCGGGAGTCTGTGGTGGCCATGGGGTGGCTTCTTCCTTCGGGGTGAGCGGGGCGGTGGCCGCCCGAGGTGGGTTCTGCGTTCGAGAATAATCCCTTCGTGAAGGTATGTAAATCTGGAGCGGGGGCCGGGATCGGCCAACTTCACACCGGGGCCGCGCAGTTGAGCGACCTGTGCAAGTGAGGACCGTCGCCACTTGCACAGCGGCAGGCGCCTTCCCACGGCACCAGCAGCACGAAACGGTGCACGCACCCTGTCGCAGTTACATACCTCTGCGAAGGTATGCGATTGTGGGCCGGAAGCCACTGGTGGCCCGGTGCGCCGACGACCACCCCTGGTGGTCGAGGACCTGCGTATCGCACGGCGCCTGGAACGGCGTCCCCCTCTTCCCGGCCGGACGAACTGCCGAGCACCCACCCGGCCCCCGCTCGTCGGCCGGCGACCCGCACTCGATACGGATCCCGAGCTCTCGAAGGAGCCTGCATGAAATTCGGAAACGATCTGCGGATCAAGACCGTGACCTCATGGTTCCCACCCGACCGCGAGAACGTCGAGGACGCCGTGGCGGCCGGCAAGCTGACCGACTCGGACGCGGAGCGGCTCGGCGTCAGCCACCTGCCGCACTCCGCCACCCTGTCCGCCCCCGAGATGGCGGCGGAGGCCGGCCGCGCCGCACTGAGCAGGGCGGGCTGGAGCCCCTCCGCCATCGGCCTGGTCCTGCACACCTGGATCTACCACCAGGGCCATGACATGTGGTCGCCGCCGCACTACGTGGCCCACGCCGTGGGCGCCGGAAACGCCACCCCCTACGGCGTCCAACAGGGCTGCAACGCGGGCTCGCTGGCCCTCCAGCTGGCCGCGATGCACCTGGACGCGGACGCCGGACTGGGTGCCGTGCTCGTCACGACGGGCGACCGGTTCTGCCCTCCCGGCATGGACCGCTGGACCTCCGACTACGGGCTCGGCTTCGGCGACGCGGGGACCGCGGCCCTGGTGCACCGGGGCGACGCGGAGAGCGACGACTACGCCCTGCTGTCCCTGGCCACCGCGACCGACGCCCAGTTCGAGCTGATGATGCGGCACGGCAACGACTTCAGCCCCGCTCCCATGTGGCACGACGGCTTCATCGACCTGCGCACTCCCAAGAAGTCCTACATGGCGGCGTACGGCAAGGAGAAGTTCGAGACCATCGCCGGCCGCAACATCCGCAAGGTGATCGCGGACAGCCTGCACGACGCGGGACTGGAGCCCGACGACCCGCGGATCAAGTACATCGCGCTGCCCCGGCTGGGGGCGAGCCTGCTGGACTCGATCTACGGCCCGGTGCTCGACGAACTGCTCAAGGCCGAGGCCCTGCGGTTCGGCTCCGCCACCGGCCACCTCGGGTGCGGCGACTTCTTCGCCAACCTCGTCGACATGCGGGACCGGGTGCCGCTCGAACCGGGTGACGTCGCGCTGGTGATCAGCGGTGGCGCGGCCTGGACCTGGGCCTGCGCCGTCGTCCAGGTACCGGACGGCCCGTCGCACGACCGGACTTCGGCGAAGGGCGTGTGATGAACTTCGGATTTCTCGGCCTCGGCGGCCACGTGCCGCCGCTGGTCATCGACAACGCGCAGGTCGCCGAGTGGACGGGCGCGCAGGAGAGCTGGATCGTCGAGCGGACCGGCGTCCTGGAGCGCAGGTACCGGGAGCCGGGCACCGTCACCTCCGACCTGGCGCTGCACGCCGCGCGCGAGGCGCTGGGCAGCCTGCCGGAGGCGGTGGCCCGGCTCGGTGTGATGGTCGTGGCCACCTCGACGCCGGACCAGCCGCAGCCCTCCACCGGCGCGATCCTGCAGAACAAGCTCGGCCTGTCCGACGTCCCTGCGTTCGACGTCAACGCGGTCTGCTCCGGCTTCCTCTACGCGCTCGCGGTCGCCGACTCGATGCTCTCGGCGCGGCTGGCCGGCCAGGGCGGCGATCACGCCCTGGTGGTCGGCACCGACATGTACTCCTCGCTGATGAACCGCTCCGACCGGCGCACCGTCAGCCTCTTCGGCGACGGGGCCGGCGCGGTGGTGCTCGGCCCGGTCCCCGACGGGTACGGCGTGCTGGGCTGGCGGCTGGTCGCCCACGGCGAACACCGCGAACTGGTCGAGGTGCCCGCCGGCGGCACCCGTACGCCGCTGGACGCCCGCAGCCGGGAGGCCGGCGAGCACCTGTTCCGTATGCGGGGCCGCGAGGTGCGCGATTACGCGCTCGGCGTGCTGCCCAAGGTCATCGGCGAGGCACTCGACTCGGCCGGGGTCCGGCTGGCGGACGTGGACCGCTTCATCCTGCACCAGGCCAACACCCGCCTGGTCGAGGCGTGTACGCGCGAACTCGGCGTCGACCCCGCCCGGGTCCCGCTGACCGCACCGCGGTTCGGCAACACCGCCACCGCCTCCATCCCGCTCACCCTGCACGCGGAGAACGCGCTGCGGCCGTTCCGCCGGGGCGAGCGCCTGGTGCTGGCCGGAGTGGGCGGCGGCATGACCGCGGGGGCCGTGGTCGTCCGCTGGTACTGAGCCCCGCGACAGGGCTGCAAACCATGCAAGCGCTGCGAAAGGAACCAGACATGCCGACAGCGACAGCGGAGGAACTGCGCCGCTACGAACTGTGGGACCCGATGCCCGACGAGGTACGCGAGGGCGCACGGCGGTTCGCCACCGTCCAGGCGCTCAACGAGCTCGTGGGCGTGCTGCCGTTCGCCGAGTGGCTGGACCGCGCGCCCAGCTACACCAGGCGGCAGATGCTGATGGCCAAGGTCCAGGACGAGGTGGGCCACGGGCACGTGGCCGCACGGGTCGCCGAGGACCTGGGCATGCCACGCGAGCGGATCCTGGTGGACTACCTGGAGGGCCGCTCCAAGGTGCACAACATCTTCCACTACTCCTTCGCGTCCTGGGAGGAGTTCGGCCCGGGGCTCCTCCTGATGAACTCAGCGGCGATCTTCCAGTTCCGGTCGCTGATGAAGGGCGTCTACCTGCCCTACGGCCGGGCGCTGCGCAAGATCGAACGCGAGGAGTCCTTCCACTACCAGCACGCCCTGGACCTGACCCACGAAGTGCTGACGCACGGAGACGCCGACCAGCGCCGCCGCGTACAGGAGGGCTTCGAGATATGGCTGCCGCGGGTGCTGGCCTACCTCGGCCCGCCGGACACCGAGACACTCCACGCCAATCGCATGCACCAGATCGGCCTGAAGCCCGACGGCAACGACGAGCTGCGCCAGGCCTGGCTCAGCAAGATCATCCCGGTCTTCGAGAAGCTCGGCGTGCACGTGGATCCCGCACTGGCCCGTCAACTTCCCTCGGGCGCGTGGGAGTTCGCCATGCCCGACTGGGCCGAGGTGAAGAAGGTCATCGCAGGCGGCGGCCCCGCCTCACAGCGCCGGCTGGACTGGGTGCGCGCCGCCCTGGACCGCAACGCGCGATACCGGCGCGCACTGCGGGGGGTGGCGTGATGCCGCACGTTCCCGCCGACACCGACGTCTACGAAGTGTTCGCACAGACCGGCAGCGGCTCGCCGCTCAACCACGTCGGCTCCCTCGTCGCACCACGCCAGGACGCCGCCTGGCACCTGGCCAAGGAGACCTACGGGCGCCGCGACGACCTCTTCCGGCTCTGGGTGGTACGGCGCACCGACCTGATCGTCTCCAGCGCCGACGACCGCGGCCTGCTCGCCGCCAAGACCCGGATGCCGCACCGGCAGCCCGGTTTCCCCACCACCCGCCGCCGCGACCGCTCCGCCGCCCCGGACACCGCAGCCACCCCGCAGCAGCACTCCGAGGCCCAGCACGACGGCCACCCGCGCGAAGCCGCCGACCACGCCCGGACCGGGCTGTGGCTGGCTCTCGCCGACGACCTGTTCGTCCTGGGCAACCGGCTGGGCGAACGCATCGTCGACTACATCGACCTGGAGGAGTCGCTGGCGGTCGGCTCGATCGGGCAGGAGGCCCTGGCGCACGCCGAGACGGTCCTGTCGCTGCACGGATTCGACGAGGCCGCCGCCGACGCCCGCTTCTTCGAACGGCCGCACGAGCAGTGGCAGGTCTCCCGTGTCATCGGCCGGCTCGGCGACTGGCCGTCCACCGTGGTCTGCGGGCTGGTGATCTCCGCGGCCGTCAGCATCCTCGCCGAGGAGCGTGCCGCCGACGAGCCGGCGTTCGCCGCCATCCGCGACGAGCAACGGGTCCACCTGGACCACTGGCGGCGGTGGGCGCGGGCGCTGGCCGCCTGGCCCGAGACCTGTGAGGAGTTCACGCAGGCCTACGCCGACGTGACGCACTGCGCCGGCGACCTGTTCGGCGCCGGACCGCACGACGCCCGGACCGGTGCCCTGCACGAGCGTCTGGCCGCACTCATCGCCGACAGCGGCGTCCCCGGCTCACGCCTGCCGCACCTGCCGGTGCCGCGAGCCGCGGGGACGGGCGGCAGCGTCCTGGCGGACTGCCTCGCGCGCGGGCGCCTCGTCCGCGAGCACTATGCGCCGGAGGTGTTCCTGTGAGCGCCTCTGCGGCCGCCGCAACCACGCCCGCCGACCCGCTGACCGGCGTCGTCGCCGACGTGCGCGATCCGGAGATCGACGTGAACCTGGGCGACCTCGGAGTGGTGCGCTCGGTGTCCCGGACCGACGGCCGGATCGTGGTCCACCTCGCCCCCACCCGGCTCAGCTGCCCGGCCCGCGGCGAGATCGCCCGGCGGGTGCGCTCCGCCCTGACCGACGCCGCGCCGGGGCACGGAATCAAGATCGTGTGGGAGCGCGGCGCGTGGCAGCCCACGGCGGTGACCAGCGCCGGCCACAACGCCCTGCACGCCGCCGGCTACCGCGTGGCGGGCGACACGCCCCGATGCCCCTACTGCGCCGGCGACGACGTCGTACGGGCAGGCCGCTTCGGCGGCGCGGTCTGCAAGGTGCCCTACGACTGCCGGGGCTGCGGATCGCCCTTCGATGTGATCGGTACCGCCGGCTGCTCCGCGGTGCTCCCCGTACCCGACGTCAGGCAAGGAGGATCATGATGAGGCTCGCCGGAAAGACGGCCGTGATCACCGGGGGCTCCCGGGGACTGGGCCGCGCGATCGCGGAACGCTACCTGCTCGAGGGCGCGCAGGTGGTCTGCGCGGCACGCAATCCGTACGACATCAAGGAGGTCTTCGACCTCTCCCCCGGCCGCGGCGCCTACGTCCCGGTCGACGTCACCAGTCCCGACTCGGTCGCCGCACTGATGGCCGAGACCGCCGAGCGCTTCGGCGGCGTGGACATCCTGGTCGCCAACGCCGGTGTGAGCCGGGACGGGCGGGTGGACCGGCTGCCGGTCACCGACTGGCAGGACATGGTGGCCACCAACCTGACCGGGGTGTTCGTGTGCACCCAGGCGGCGATTCCCTACCTGGAACGCAGTCAGGCCGCCCGGATCATCAATGTGTCCTCCAGCATGGCCACCCGGGTCGCCATCGGAGCGGCCGGATACTGCGCCACCAAGGCCGCGGTGGAGATGTTCACCCGCGTCAGCGCCATCGAGCTCGGCCCCCGCGGCATCCTGGTGAACTCCCTGGCTCCCGGCATCCTCGACGAGGGCATGGGCCAGCAACTCACCGAGAACGACAAGATCTGGGCGCGCTACAAGACCCGGCTGGCGCTCGGCCGGCCCGGCGGCGCCGACGAGGCCGCCGACGCGGCCCTCTTCCTGGCCGGTCCCGAATCGAGCTACGTCAACGGCCACGTCCTGGAAGTGAACGGAGGCCTGCTGTGGTCATGACGAGCGCACCCACGGTGGAACGCCTCTCCGCGTGGCTGGACCTCGACGGAGCGGTGGGCATCCTGCGCCTGGACCGGCCGCCGCTGAACGTGCTCGACCGTGCGGCACAGTCCGCACTGCGCGCCGCGGCCGAGCAGGCCGCCGGCGACGAGCGGGTCCGCGCGGTGGTCGTGTACGGCGGCGCCACGGCCTTCTCGGCCGGCGGTGACATCAAGGAGATGGCCGCGATGACGCACGCCGAGATGGTGCGCCACGCGCCGGTGCTCCAGGGCGCCTTCGACGCGGTGGCCGCCATCCCCAAGCCGGTGGTGGCCGCGATCAACGGGCCCGCCCTCGGCGGCGGTTGCGAGCTGGCGCTGACCGCCGACGCCCGCATCTGCGGAACCGAGGCACGCCTGGGGCTGCCCGAGGTTCTGCTCGGCGTCATCCCCGGAGCCGGCGGCACCCAGCGGCTGCCGCGGCTGATCGGGCCGGCCAAGGCCAAGGAACTCATCTTCACCGGCCGCCAGGTCGGTGCGGACGAGGCCCTGGAACTGGGCCTGGTGGACCAGGTCGTGCCGACCGACCAGGTGCTGCCCAGCGCGCTGCGCTGGGCCCGGCGCTTCGAGAAGGGCCCCGCGCTGGCCCTGCACGCCGCCAAGACGGCCGTCGACCAGGGTCTGGCGACCGACCTGGCCTCCGGACTGGCCATCGAACGGTCGGTGTTCTCCGCCCTGTTCGCCACCGAGGACCGGCTGACCGGCATGCGGACCTTCGCCGCCGACGGGCCCGGCCGCGCGACCTTCAACGGGAGGTAGCCGTCATGCGTGAAGCGACCGAAGCGTTCCGGCGCGCCCGCGACCACCTGCTGTCGTCCTACGGGGACCTGCCGCGCGCCCGCGCCTTCCCCCGCCCCGCACTCGGCGACACGTTCAGCTGGGTCGCCGACTGGTTCGACGTCATCTCCGACGGCAATGACGCCACCGCGCTGCGCGTGGTCGACCTCGACCGGCAGGGCGCGGTCCTGGCCGACACGGCGCTGAGCTTCGCCGAACTGGCCGAACGGTCCCGGCGGGTCGCCGGATGGCTGCGATCGATCGGCGTGCGGCGCGGGGACCGCGTCCTGCTCATGCTCGGCAACCGGGTCGAGCTGTGGGAGTGCGTGCTGGCCGCGTTCCGGCTGGGCGCCGCGGTCATCCCCGCGGCCGTCCAGCTGACCCCCGACGACCTGGCCGAACGGCTGGAGCGCGGCGCGGTGCGGCACGTCATCGCGCAGTCCGACCTCACCCCCAGGCTCGACGGCCTGCACGGTGGTTGGACGCGCATCTCCGTCGGGGACCGGGTGGCGGGCTGGCAAAACTACCAGCGGGCCTACGCCGCCGCACCGCTGCGGGAGGCGGTACGGCCCCGGCCCGAGGAGCCGTCGCTCATCTACTTCACCTCGGGCACCACGGCCCGCCCCAAAATGGTCGGGCACACGGGGCTGAGCTATCCGGTCGGTCACCTGTCGACCATGTACTGGCTCGGTCTGCGCCCCGGTGACGTGCACCTGAACATCTCCTCGCCCGGGTGGGCGAAACACGCCTGGAGCTGTCTGTTCGCCCCCTGGAACGCGCAGGCGACGGTCCTGGTCGTCAACCAGCCCCGGTTCGCGGCCCGTCCGCTGCTGGAGATGATGTCGCGTTGCGCGGCGACCTCCTTCTGCGCGCCGCCCACCGTGTGGCGCAGCCTCATCCAGGAGGACCTGACCCGGTGGCCGATGCGGCTGCGCGAGGCGGTCGCCGCCGGGGAACCGCTCAACGCGGAGGTCGTGCACCGCATCCGCGACGCCTGGGGCGTCACGGTGCGGGACGGTTACGGGCAGACCGAGACGACCGCCCAGATCGGCACCCCGCCGGGGATGCCGGCCGTGGAGGGCGCGCTGGGCTGGGCGCTGCCGGGCTACGACGTGGCCCTGCTGGACGCGCGGACCAACGCCCCCCTCCTCGACGGCTCGGCGGAGGGCGAGATCTGCCTGCCGCTGGCCGGCCGGCCCCTGGGCCTGATGAGCGGCTACCTCGGCGATCCCGAGGCGACGGCACGCGCCCTGCACGGCGGCCTCTACCACACCGGCGACTTCGCCACCCGCGACGCCGAGGGTCTCTTCCGCTACCTGGGACGCGGCGACGACGTCTTCAAGGCGTCCGACTACCGCATCTCCCCCTTCGAACTGGAGAGCGTGCTGCTGCGGCACGCGGCCGTCGCCGACGCCGCGGTGGTGCCTTCGCCCGAGCCGCTGCGCCTGGCCGTGCCCAAGGCGTACATCGCACTCGCCGCCGACTACCGGCCGGAGGCGCGGACCGCGCAGCAGATCCTCGCGCACGCCCGCGAGCACCTCGCCCCATACAAGCGGATACGCCGGATCGAGTTCGCCGAGCTGCCCAAGACCATCTCCGGCAAGACACAGCGAGCCGAGCTGCGCAGGCGCGAGGAGCAGCGGCTCACGCGCTCGCCGCAGGAGTGGTGGGAGGAGGACTTCCCCAGCTAGCGCCCCGCTCCCCCGGTGCGGCTGCCGGGCTGCCGTTCGCGCCGTGCATCAGGCGCACTTCATCCGATCGGTGAGCGGGCTGCGCCATGCCCTGGGCGTCAGCCCGCTCGGCCGGCCCTCAGCCGCACCACCTCACCGGCACCCTCGCCCACTGAGCCTCGGAGACACCATGAAACCCGACCCCGCCTGCGAGAGGCAGCGCACCCGGGCCGTACTGAGCAGCCTCATCGGCAACAGCATCGAGTTCTACGAATTCCTCATCTACGGGTCGTTCTCGTCCCTGTACTTCGGCACCCTGTTCTTCCCCTCCTTCGCCCCCACCACCGGAACCCTGCTGTCGCTGTCGACGTTCGCGGTCGCGTTCGTGGGCAGGCCGCTCGGCGCCTTCGTCTTCGGGCATCTCGGGGACCGGCTGGGCCGCAGGACGACGCTGATCGCCACGCTCACCGTGATGGGCGGCGCCACCGTCCTGATCGGCCTGCTGCCCACCTATCGCACGATCGGAATCGCCGCCCCGATCCTGCTGACCGTCCTCCGGTTCGTCCAGGGATGCTCGCTCGGCGGGGAGTCCAGCGGCGGATTCCTGATGGCGCTGGAGAACGCCCAGCCGAACAAGCGGGGCCTGCTCACGGCCGTCGTCGGCACCGGCAACGCCTGGGGGCTGCTGCTGGCCAACGCCGTCCTCCTGCTCGTCACCCTCCTGCCGGACCGTCAGGTGCTGGCGTGGGGATGGCGGCTGCCGTTCCTGTTCAGCGCGGTGCTCGTGGCCTTCGCACTGCGCGTGCGGCTGCGGCTCGCGGAGACCCCCGAGTTCGAGCAGGTGAAGTCCGCGGGCGCCGTCAGGACCGTACCGGCGCTCGAGATCGTGGGGCGGCACGGTCTGCTCACCCTGTGCGCGTCGCTGTCGGCGCTCCCGATGTTCCTGGTCTTCTACCTCGGGTCCGTGTTCTCCCTCAAATACGCCGCGACCATCCACGTGAGCCGCTCGCAGATGCTGACGCTGCTCGCCGGGTCGTGCGTCTTCCTGATCGTCGCCATGCCGTTCTTCGGCCGCCTCGGGGACCGCCGAGGCCGCAAGGCGGTCTTCGTCGGCGGCATCGCCGTCATGACGGCCGCCCCCTTCGCCTGGTTCCCGCTGCTGGAGACCAGGTCCCTGCCGCTGATGGCGCTCGGCTTCCTGGCGCTGTTCGCCGGGTTCGCCGCGAACTACGGCGTGCAGGGCGCGTTCTACCCGCAGCTGTTCCCCACGGCGCTGCGCTACTCGGGGATGTCCATCAGCTACAACGTGGGCGGTCTGCTCGGCGGCGCCGTCAGCCCGCTCATCGCCACCTCCCTGCTCGGCAGATACCACAGCTGGACACCGATCGCCCTGTACATGGCCGCCACCGGAGTCATCGGCCTGGCCGCGTCGCTGTTCCTGCGCGAGCTCCCCGCCGGCTCACCCGCGCAACCCGCCGCTGCCGCACGGCCGGTGGCCGCGCCCGCCGACGTCGCCACCGCCCGCGGCTGAGCGGAACCGACGCATCTCCCCTCCGACCCGATCCGATCCGATCCGAAGTCAGGAAGTCCCCCATGACAGCCCTGTCCGTCACCCGTTGCCCCGTCCTCGATCCCACCGGCCGTGCGATGCACGCGGAAGCCACCGCGCTGCGCGAGGCGCCCGCTGTGCTCGTGGAGCTTCCGGGACCCGTCCGCGCCTGGGCGGTCACCCGGCACAGCGTCATCCAGTCGTTGACCAACGACCCACGCGTCTCGCGCGACATACGACAGCACTGGCCCGACCTCGCCCACATGCCCGACGGCTGGCCGCTGGCCGCCCTCGCCCTGCAGCAGAGCTTCTTCAACTTCTACGGCGAGGAGCACCGCACGTCCCGGCGCCGTGTCGCCCCCACGTTCTCACCGCGGCAGGTCGAACGCATGCGTCCGCAGGTCCAGGCGACCGCCGACCGGCTGATCGACGCTCTGGCCGCACTGCCCCCGGGGTCCGTCGCCGACATCCGCCAGGCCCTCGCCCTGCCCCTGACCATCACCGTCATCTGCGACCTGTTCGGCGTGCCCGACCACCTGCGTACCAAGATCGGCACCGGGATCGACGCGGTGCTCAACTCCTCCCTCGGCCCGGAGGAGGCACTGGCCGCCAACAACACCCTGTACGAGCGGCTCGGCGAACTGCTGCGCTACAAGCGGGAGCACCCGGCCGCCGACCTGACCAGCGACCTGCTGCTGCCCTCCGATCCCGGCCAGGAACCGCTGTCCCACGACGTCCTGCTCGGCACGCTGTTCCTCATGATCGGCGCCGGCTACGAGACCACCGTCAACCTCATCACCAGCGCCGTCCACGCCGTGCTCGATCACCCCGAGACCCTCACCCGCATCCACGAGGGGAGCATCGGCTGGAAGGACGTCATCGAGGAGACGCTGCGCTTCGAGGGCCCGATCATGCACATACCCATGCGCTGCGCCCTGGAGGACATCGACCTGGGCGAAGGCGTCGTCATCCGCAAGGGCGATGCGATCACCGTCGCCTTCGCGGCCGCCGGACGCGACCCGGAACTGCACCCGCAGTGCCCCGAACGCTTCGACCCCACACGGTCCAGCAAGGAGCACCTCGCGTTCGGTCACGGGCCCCACTTCTGCCTCGGCGCGCACCTCGCCCGCCTCGAAGCGGACGTCGCCCTGAGCACGCTCTTCAGCCGGCTGCCCGAGCTCGCCCTGGCGCACCCCGGCCAGCAGCCCGCGCGGGTGGAGTCCTTCATCATCAACGGGCCCCAGCGCCTGGAGGTCGTACCGCGACCGGCCTGACGTTCCCGTGCCGCCGGCGCCGCCTGCCAGGAACCTGGGGCGGCGCCGACGGCGTGTCCGTGACATCGGCCCGCCGGCCATGGCCCGGCCCCCTTCGGCGCCGGCCGGGATCACGTCCCGGCCGGCGCCGTTCCCTGCTCCCGTCCGGCGCGGCCACCGACGAGGCGCCGGGGCCGGGCCGGGTGACAGCACACGACACACGGCGGCAGGGCTCAGCGACGGAGCGGCGCAACACGGCCGGGAAGGCGCCGACACGCCAGCGACACACCGGCACAGCACGGCCCGGACGGCGCCGACACGCCGACAACACAGCGGCGCCCGGCGGGAGAACCCGCCGGGCGCCGCTGTGAGCGTCGTGCTGGTTGCCGAAGCCGGCTTCGGTCAGCCCCAGAGCCGGCCGAGCGCCGCCGGCGAGCGATGGCGCAGCGTGTTGTCGAGCTGGATGCCACGCGCGACCCGCTCCGCCTGGACCCGGGTGGAGGCGATGAGCAGCGGCATCACCGAACCGCCCTCGGGCAGGCCCGCGTAGTACAGCCCCGGCAGGGTGCCTGCCCCAGCGCGGTGCACCGGCATGCCGCTGTCGTCGAGGGCGGCCGGGGGAAGGATGCGGTAGTCGGGCACGAATCCCGTGGCCCAGACGATCGACGTGATGTTCTGGGCGGCCAGGTCCAGCGTGTCGCCGTAGTCCGTGAACTGCGTGTCGTCGAAGGGGGTCATGGGCGTGCGCTCGGGTACGACCAGGCCGTGCCGCGTTATCGCGGTGTCGATGGCCGTGAGGAGTTCGGACTCGGCGCGGGCCGCGTCCCGGGCGATCGCGCGGACGTTGTCCTCCAGCTGCAGGATGTCGCCCTGCGCACCGCGGACGGTGCCGACGAGGGTGACGCCCTTGCGGGCCAGCACCCCGAGGTTGAGGTCACGGCCGCCGGCCTTGCCGGTGAGCACCGACACGCCGGGCAGGACCGGGGAGTTGCCGCGCCCGCCGGACGCGGACTCCAAGTTGCCCTCCAGCGGCAGCAGTTGCAGCCAGTCCAGGACCTGGGCCCCCCGGTAGCGGCGCGGTGAGGTCTTGTGGCGGCCGACCGCCAGGTACACCTGCCGGCCGGCGTCGCTCAGGTCCTCGGCGATCTGCTGGCCGCTGTTGCCCGAGCCGACGACGAGGACCGCGCCGGGCGGCAGGGACTGGGGGGTGCGGTAGTAGCGGGTGTGCAGCTGGGTGATCGAGGGGTCGATCCGGGCGGTCAGTTCGGGCAGGCGCGGCGCGCAGTAGCCGCCGAGGGCGGCGACGACGTTGCGGGCCTCGACGCTCTGGCCGTTCTCCAGGTGGAGCCGGAAGCGTGCGCCGGGGTGGGCGGGGGCGTCGACGGGTGCCTCGACGGACCGCACGGGCGTGTGCTCGCGCACGTCGATGCCCGCCTCCGCCACGTAGCGCCGCAGGCGCGAGGCGACCTCGCGGGCGGGCATGTAGCCCTCGGGGTCGTCGCCGTCGTAGGGCATGCCGGGGAAGGTGACGGTCCGGTTGGGCGTGTTGACGCGCAGGCTCTCCCAGCGCTCCTTCGCCCATGCCTGGCCGATCTCTCCCCGCTCGAAGACCACCGCCCGGTAGCCGAAGCGGGCGAGGGAGCCCGCGACCGAGCACCCTTGCTGGCCCCCTCCGACGACGGCGGTCTCGACGAACTCGGTCATCATGGCTGCGCTCCTGGTCCGCTTCGGATGTGGTCTCTGCTCGCGCGGTGGTGCGTCATGGGCCGGTTCGCCCGCCGGTGGCGTCGGCCCAGGGCAGCACGACCGTCTTGCCGGTGGCCTGGGCGGCCTCCATGCGGCGGTGGGCGGTCACGATGTCGTCCAGGGCGAAGACGCGGTCGAGGTGGGGGTGGTAGACGCCCGCCTGGACCGCGTCGACGATCCGCTGCAGCAGACCCTGGCCGTTGCCGCCCTTGACGGTGTCGCTGTGGAAGGCGGTGAGCCTGGTCCCGGTGGGGATCATGGCGATCGGTTCGAAGTCGGGGATCAGCCAGCCGCTGAGCGAACCCGCCACGCACACCGTCCCGCCGCGGCGCACCAGCCGCAGCGAGTCCGGCACGGTGTGGGTCCCCACCAGGTCCAGGACGTGGTCCGGTCCGTCGGGCCACAGCGCCTGCACGGCGTCGGCCGGCGGCCGGCCGTCGTCCAGGAGGACGTGGTCGACGCCGGCCGCCTTCAGTGCCTCGGTCTTGCCCCTGTTGCGGGTGCTCGCCGCGGTCTCGATGCCGTGGGCGGCGGCGATCTGCGCCGCCGCCAACCCCACCGAGGAGGTCCCGCCGCGGATCAGCAGCCGTCCCCCGCCAGGCAGGATGCCCAGGGCGTCCAGGGCGCCGTGCGCGGTCAGGTAGGTCTCGGGCAGCGCGGCCAGGACCTCCCACGGCAGGGTGGTGGTCAGCGGCATCAGCAGGGCGTTCGGCAGCAGCGCGTACTGCGCGTAGCCGCCGTCGAACTCCCGGCCCATCTCCCCCATGACCGCAGCGACCGTCGTCCCGGCCGGCAGCCGGGGATCGGTGGAGTCGGCCACGGTACCCACGCACTCGATGCCGAGCACGCGGGGGAAGGAGACGCTCGGGGAGTGTCCCTGACGGGTCCTCAGTTCGGAGCGGTTCAGGCCCGCACCCTCCACGCGTACGAGGCTCCAGCCCTCGCGGACCTCGGGAACGGGCAGCTCGCGAATCCGCAGGACCTCGGGACCGCCCGCTTCCACGCAGACCGCCGCGCGCATCGTCGTACTCACAGGCAACCACCTTGCTGATGTCCGGATCCCGGTCAGGCTTCGTCGACGACGTCGAGGGACGGCGCCCAGCGGGGGATCTCCTCGCGGCCGGAGGGCAGGCGCAGGCTGCGGCTGAAGCTGTACTCCTGCAAGGTCTCCAGGGCGTGCTCGCGGCCGTACCCGCTGGCGCCCACGCCGCCGAACGGGGTGCCGGTGAACGCGCGGTTGTAGTGGTTGACGAACACGATGCCGGCCCGCAGCTCGCGGCTGACCCGCAGGGCGCGCTCGGAGTCGCGGGTGAACACGCCGGCGACCAGACCGAACTCGGTGCCGTTGGCGATGCGGACGGCCTCGGCCTCGTCCCGGAAGGGGATCAGGCACACGACGGGCCCGAAGATCTCCTCCTGTGCGATCCGCATGTCGGGGGTGACGCCGGTGAACAGGGTCGGCGGCACGTAGTAGCCGTCGGCCAGCCCGGGGTCGGTGGGCAGGGGCGCCTGCGCGGCGATGGTCGCGCCCTCGCCGACGCCGATCTCCAGGTAGTCCAGCACCCGCTGCCGCTGTGCGGGGCTGACCAGCGGGCCGACGTGGGTGTCCGCGTCGGAGCCGGCGCCGACCCTCAGCCGCCGGACGGCGGCCGCGAGGCGGCGGGCCACCTCGTCGTGCAGGTCGGCGTGCACCAGGACGCGGGAGGAGGCGGTGCACGCCTCGCCCTGGTTGAAGTAGCCGCCCTCGACGGCCCAGCGCAGCGCCGAGTCCACATCCGCGTCGTCGAAGATCATCAGGGCGTTCTTGCCGCCGAGTTCCAGCAGCGTCGGCGTCAGGTTGTCGGCGGCCGTCTTGATCACGGCCCGGCCCGTGGTGGGCGCGCCGGTGAAGGAGATCTTGCCGACCAGCTTGTGCCCGGCCAGGTGGGCGCCGACCTCACCGCCGCCGGGCACGATGTGCACGACGTCGTCCGGCAGCACGGACTGGACCAGCTCGGCGATGCGCAGCACCGACAGGGGCGCCTGCTCCGGCGGCTTCATGACCACGGCGTTGCCCGCCGCGAGGGCGGGGGCGAGCTTGCCCGCGGTGTGCAGCGGGGGCCAGTTGAACGGCACGATCGCGCCCACGACACCGAACGGTTCGCGCACCGTGACGTCGAGCATGCTGCCCGCGTCGCGGACCTGGCCGGGCATCGCCTCACAGAGGCCGGCGAACATCTCGAAGATGGTGACCGCGCCCTCCAGGTCGAACTGGCGTGCCTGAGTGAACGGCTTGCCGTTGTCGCTGGACTCGAGCGCCGCGATCTCGTCGGCGTGCTCGCGGATGACCTGGGCGACCTTGTACAGCCAGCGGCCTCGCTCACGCGGGGTGCGGGCCTTCCACGCGTAGTGGGCTTCGTGGGCGGTCCTGACCGCCTCGTCCACCCGGTCGGCGTCGGCCCCCTGGATGACCGTCAGGGGCCGGCCGGTCGCCGGGTCGTCCACGGTGAAGCGGTCGGCCTCGTTCTCGGACGACCAGCGGGTGCGCAGGACTTGTACGGCTTCGACGGTCGTGGACACGGGTTCCTCCTGATAGTGCGCCGGGCAGGTCCGGCATGGGCTGGTGGTGGGGCTCAGGTGCGCGGGGCGAGTCGTTCGCACAGCACCGAGGCGATCCGCTCGGCGACCACGATGGCGGGGACGTTCGT
This sequence comes from Streptomyces sp. C1-1, assembly GCF_050214755.1. Classification (NCBI taxonomy): domain Bacteria; kingdom Bacillati; phylum Actinomycetota; class Actinomycetes; order Kitasatosporales; family Streptomycetaceae; genus Streptomyces; species Streptomyces sp. C1-1. The sequence continues at coordinate 267,531 of NZ_CP189826.1, forward strand.
GGCGACGCGGGGCATCGCCGGGAACACCGAGGCGTCCGCGACGGTCAGTGCCTCGACGCCGCGCACGGCGCCGTCGGCGTCGACCACGGCGGTCGGATCGTCGGAGCGGCCCATGCGCATCGTGGCGCTGCCGTGGTTGTAGTGCGCCGGGGCGCGGCGCACGGCGTCGGCCAGTTCCCGGTCGCTGATGTCCGGGCCCGGTACCCGCTCGTCGGCCAGCAGCTCGGCCAGCGGGCGGGTGTGGGCCAGGCGGCGGGCCAGACGTACCCCGTCGGCGACCCGCTCGGCGTCGTCGGCGGCGGTGTACAGGCCGAGGTCGATCGTCGGCGCGTCCTGGGGGTCGGGGGACGCCAGCCGTACGCTCCCGCGGGAGCGGGGCTGGACGCAGGAGACGAAGAAGACCATGTCCCAGCCGGTGGGGTGGTTCTCGGCCCGTGGCACGAACTGCTCGGGCAGGCTGTCGGCCGGTACGGCCGCCGAGGGCAGGATCTGTACGTCGAAGTCGGGCTCGCCCGGACCGGTGGCGATGCTGAGGACGCTGCCGAACACCGACCGGGCCTCGGCCTCGGGCGGCTTGGCCGCGTGGACGTTCCAGTAGGCGGGGTGCTCGGTGAGGTTGCGTCCCACCCCGGGCAGGTCGGCCACCACGTCGATACCGAGCGCCGTCAGGTCGCCGCGGTCGCCGATGCCCGAACGCAGGGCGATGGCGGGCGAGTTGTAGGCGCCGGCGCTGAGCACGACGTGCCGGGCGGGGATCTCCTCGCCGGTGGCCAGCCGTACCCCCCGGGCCCGGGTGCCGCGGAACAGCACCCGGTCGACCAGCGTCTCGCCGCGCACCTGGAGGTTGGGCCGCTCGCGCACGGGGTTGAGGTAGCCGATGGCGGTGCTCAGCCGTATGCCGTCGGCCGCGCTGAGCGGGGTGCGGGCGAATCCCGGCACACCGGGCGCGTTGAAGTCGGCGACCTCCGCGTGCCCGAGGCGCACGCCGGCCCGCTGGGCCGCGACGGCGTGCTGCCCCAGGTCCTGCGGGGCGCTCAGTGTCATGCGGTAGGGGCCGCCCAGGCCGTGGTACTTCTCCTCGCCGTACGGGTAGTGCTCCATCCGCCGGTAGAGGGGGAGCATCTGCGCGTAGCCCCAGGCGGGGCCGGCCGCGGAGGCCCACGCCTCATGGTCGGAGGGGCGGGCCCGCATGGCGACGCAGACGTTGACGGCGGAGCAGCCGCCGATGACGCGGCCGCGCGGCACGGGCACCTCGTTGCCGAAGCCGTCCGGGACGGAGCGGTAACCCCAGTCGTAGGTGTAGGGGGCGTAGGTCGCGTCCTTGAGGTCCGACGGTGTGTCGTCGGTGGTGGCGAAGTCGGGTCCCGCCTCCAGGAGGAGGACCGAGCGACGCGGGTCGGCACTGAGCCGGTTGGCGAGGACGCAGCCGGCGGATCCGCCGCCGATCACGATCACGTCGTAGGTCATGGCGGCCGCCTACACGGTCCGGGGCCGGCCGGCGACGCTTCGCGGGCCGAGCGCTGGTGCGGTCATGATGCGGCCTCTCGCAGGGGTGGGACGTTCCAGTGCAGGTGCAGTTCCTCGAATCCGCGCGCGATGACGAGGCGTTCGCGGGTGCGGGAGCCGGCGGGGCCCAGGCGCAGCCCGGGCAGGCGGTCGAAGAGCAGCGGGATGGCGACGCGCAGCTGCAGTCGTGCCAGGGAGGCGCCGAGGCAGGCGTGGACGCCGCGGCCGAAGGCCATCTGGTGCCGGCGGGGCCTGCCGGTGAGAGCGAACTCGTCCGGGTTGTCGAAGACGCACCCGTCCCGGTTGGCGGAGCCCCAGTGGACCATCACGCGGTCGCCCGGCACGAGCTGCCTGCCGCCGAGTTCCGTCTCGCGCGTCACGGTGCGGAACAGGCCCTGCACCGGGGACTCGAAGCGCAGGATCTCCTCGACCATCGCCTCGGCGGACGCCTCGCCCGCGCGCAGGGCGGCGAGCTGGTCGGGGTTCTCCAGCAGGGTGACCAGGCCGTTGCCGATGGCGCGGGTGACCGTGACGTGTCCGGCGATGATCAGGTTCATCACGATACGCATCAGTTCCACGTCGTCGAGCCCGTGCTCGACGCCGTACTGCGCCAGCGAGGCGACGAGCGAGTCCTCGCCGGCCCGGTCGATGTCGTCCAGCAGGCCCATCACGTAGTGCTGCATGGTGACGACGTCGCGGGCCCACTCGACGCGCTCGGCCGGCTCGCCGGTGCCGACGGACAGCTTCAGCCAGTTGGAGCTCCACTGCCGCAGCAGCGGCACGTCCCCCGGCGGCATGCCCAGGATCCGCGCCATGACGATCAGCGGCAGCGGCCAGGCGTAGCCCTCGATGATGTCGGCCCGGCCGTCCGCGGCGAACCGGTCGATCAGCTCCTCGGCGGTGTCCCGGACGAAGGGCTCCAGCGCCGCGACGCGCCGCGGTGTGAAGACGCGGTTGACCGCCACGCGCAGCCGGGTGTGCTCCTCGCCGTCGCTCTCGGTCAGGTTCGGCGTCAGCGCCCAGCCTTCGGCCAGGACCTGCTTGACCTCGTCGGCCTCGGGTCCCGCGGTGATCCGCACCGCGCTCTCGGAGGAGAAGGTCTCGGGGTCGTGGACGACGCGCGCCACGTCCTCGTGGCGGGTGAGGATCCAGATGTCCCGGCCCGAGTCGTGGAGCACCGGGCACTGGGCGCGCATCTGCGCGTAGACGGGATAGGGGTCGGCGAGTTGCTCGTCGGAGGTGGGGTCGAAGGTCGGCGTGGCGGTCATCGAACGCCCTCCGGCCCTGGCCCGGCGGCCGGGCCGCCCGGACGGCCGGGGTCGAGTGGGATGGCGGACATCGGTGTTCTCCCTCGTGGTGTGGGGGCCGGGGTCACTCGGCGGCGGCCAGGGCGGGCATCGCGACGTCGAGCCGCCCCGGCCCGGCGGCCAGCGGCCAGGCGGCGCGGGCATGGTCCGGGTCCGCCGGGTCGGCCAGGGGCGTCACCGGCTCGGACAGGAAGGTGTCGTGGACGATCTGGGTGGCCGCGGCCAGGTCGCTGCGACCGGTCAGCACGCTGAGCCGGTTGGAGGTGACATGGAGGTCGGTGCGTGCGGCGCCGACCGAGCGCAGGGCTTCCAGCAGCCGCAGCGGCGCGTACGGCTGCCGTCCGATGCCCAGGCCGACGACGGACAGCCGGGCCAGGTTCGACGTCCAGTGCGCCTCGTCGAGGCGGATGCCCCGGTCGGTGTCGGCGAGCAGTTCCCGTATCTCCTCGGCGCTGTCCTCGGGCAGCGTGAGCGCGATGTCGCCGGCGTCCTCGGTGCCGAGGTTGCCGTAGCGGCGCAGCTCGACCTCGGTCTCGCGCTCGACCAGTTCGCCGAGCAGGCGCAGGACGTGGTCGGAGGCGATCCGCCGCAGCACGCAGCGGACCAGGCCGGAGCGCCCGGCGACCCCGGCGATTCCGCGGAGACGGCCCGCGGGCGTCCAGGACTCCCCGGACGCCGCCCCGGACGCGCGACGGCCGTCGCCCACCCAGGTCTGCGGGCCGATCGCGGCGCTGTTGGAGCGCACCTTCAGGTCGACGCCGTGGGTGCGCGCGTAGTCGACCGAGTCGGAGGCGAGCACCTTGGCGCCGCTGACGGCCAGTTCGGCCATCTCCTCGTACAGCAGGGAGGTGTGGCGGCGGGCGCCGGCGACCGTGCGGGGGTCGGCCGTGTAGACGCCCGCGACGTCGGTGACGATCTCGCAGTGGTCCGCGCCGAGCGCGGCGGCCAGGGCGACACCGGTGGTGTCGGAGCCGCCCCGGCCCAGGGTGGTGCGGGCCCCGGTGGCGATCGACTCGCCCTGGAATCCCGCGACGACGGGGACGGCTCCGCGGGCGAGCTCCTCCCGCAGCCTGCGCGGGTCCACCTCCACGATCGTGGCCCGGCCGTGGCGGTGGTCGGTGCGGATGCCCGCCTCGGGACCGCTGAACGAACGGCTCGCGACGCCCTGGTGGTTGAGCGCCAGCGAGACCAGCCCGGCGGACGCGGCCTCGCCCGTGCACAGCAGGGCGTCGAGTTCGCGTGCGTCGGGGCGGGCGGTCACCGCGGACGCCAGCCGCAGCAGTTCGTCGGTGGCCCCGCCCATGGCGGACACGACCACGACGACCTGGTTCCCGTCCTCGCGTGCCGCCCGGATCTGCCGTGCAGCTTCGATGACCTTGTCAGGTGTGGCGACCGACGTTCCGCCGTATTTCTGCACTATGAGCGCCATCTCACGCACTCTCTTCCTTCAAATCCGTGGGACGTGGAGGACGTGGGCCCGAGCGCCGCGGTGACCGCCGCATCCCGCAGGCGGTCACGTGACCGGCGCGGGCTCTACTGCTCGTGGAGGAACTCCCGGATCGCGTAGCCGACGTGGCGCTGGTCGGTCATGGTGTGGCCGAGGATGACGTCACCGGGCCGCAGCTCGGTGAAGTTGTGGACGCTGCCGCCGGGGCCGAGCGCGCGCACATGCCAGTCGTCCTGACCGACCATGTCCACGAGCTGGCCGCTGCGAGTGCGGGCTTCGATCCGCAGCATGGGGCGGGACTCCATCTTGATCCGGCCCACGACCACGGTGCGCACGCTGCCGTCGGTGCTGACGGCCAGGATCTCCGATCCGCAGTGCAGCTCGGACAGGTACTGGGTGCGGTTGCCGGGCGTGAGGGTGTACGAGGACAGCGCGGCCGCGTTCACCCGGAACGGGCGGGTGGGCATGTACGGCAGCGGGTGGGTCTCGCTGCTGACGAGGACCAGGCCGGTGGAGTACGAGCCGACCAGGATGCCCTCGTTGGGCCGCAGGTGGGAGCAGGTGTCGACGCAGACGCGGTCGCCCAGGCCGAGGTGGGTGAGCTGGACGATCTCCAACTCCTCCATCTCCAGCGAGGCGGCCTCGCCCCGGGTGACCTGCATCAGCTCGGTGGCGTCGCCGACCCGCTTGGGGGCCAGCAGCACCGCGTCCGAGCCGCGCTCCAGCACACCGAGGGTGGTGGCGGCGTCCTCGACGTCCTCGACGACGGTGACGATGGAGCCCTTGGCCTTGTCGGCCGCGGCGAGCAGGATCTCCAGCGGGATCTTGCTGGGGTCCTGGCGGAACTCGACGAGGGTCAGGTCGGCCTCGTTGGCGATCCGGCAGGCGAGGTCGAGGGTCTGCTCGTCCAGCACCTTGACCAGGACGCCGGAGCGCAGGTCGGGACGGAGGCCCTCGAACTTCTCGGCGATGCTGTGGTCGGCGATGAGGATGTCGACCACCTCGACGAGCTGGTCGATCAGGGTGGTGGGCGTCTCCCCGGTGACCACGGCGGCCTTCTGCACGTTCGGCGGGACCTTGCCGGCCAGTTCGGGGTCGTCCAGCACCACGGTCTCGATGCCGATGTGGGTGCTTTCCTCGACGATGGCGGTGGCGAGTTCGGAAGCGGTGCCGCGGAGGTCGATCCATGCGGATTTCATGTTCGCACCTTTGATTGTGGGTGGCTTGCCTGTCGTGGTCGCGCCTGGCTGTCGGTGACGGGTCGTCATGATGTGCGGTGGGTGGCCGGCCTGGTGGGAGCCGCCGGGTGGGGATGGCTGTCAGACGGTCGCCTCGGACAGTTCCTGGCGCAGGACGGCCAGGTCCTCGAGGGAGCGGGGTCCGGCGTGGACGCGGCGGGCCACCGAGCGGGCCAGTCCGCCCGGGTCCGCCGCCTGGAAGACGTTGCGTCCGACGGCGACGCCGAGCACGCCGGACTCCATCGTGCTGTCGATGAGGTCGAGGAACTGGCCGGTGTCCTCCAGTACGCCGCCGCCGGCGGTGACGACCGGGATCGGGCTGGCCGCGACGACCTCGCGCATCGTCAGGGGCGAGCCGGTGTAGGGCAGCTTCACGATGTCGGCGCCGAGGTCCGCGGCGACGTTCGCGGCGTGGGCCAGGAGGACCGGGTCCTTCGGGTCGGTGATGCGGGGACCGCGCGGGTAGACCATCGCGAGCAGCGGCAGGCCGTAGCGGGCGCACTGTCCGGCGACCGCGCCGAGGTCGGTGAGCTGGGCGGCCTCGGTGTCCGACCCGAGGTTGATGTGCACGCTGACGCCGTCGGCACCCAGGGCGACCGCCTCTTCCACGGCGCCCACCAGGATCTTCGCGTCCTTGTCGGGGGCGAGCTGGGTGCTGCCGTTGAGGTGGACGATCAGTGCCATCCGCCCGAGCGCGTCGGCCGGCAGGAACCTCACGCGCCCCTTGTGGACGATGATCCCGTCCACCTCGTTGGCGGCCATTTCCTCGACGAGTTTGGCGAATCCGGCGGCGGAAGCCACCGGACCGTCGGCCAGCGAGTGGTCGAGCGGAACCAGGAACGTCGTCCCGGAAGCCGAGTGGACAATTCGCTGAACCCGGCGATCCTTGCCGTTCCAGCCGTATGCATCGGTCATTTTATCAACACCCCGTCTCAAACCCAGATGACCAGATCAGTTGTCCGGTGCGCATTCGACGCGCTTTCTTCGGAAGTCTTTCTGCGGTGTTTCCGGTGTTTCCGGTGTTGCCTCAACGACCAAACCAAGGAATTCACCGGCCCGTCAAGCCCCGCATTTTTCTCGCTTTTCAGTGTTTGGCGCGGGCTACTGCTGCTCGGGCGGCTGCGCCCGGCGCTGCGACACGCGCGCGGCAAGGCCCTGCCACGCCTGCACGCTCGCCTGCGCGAGTTCCGCGACGAAGTCGAGACAGTGGTCGGGCAGGTCGAGGACGAGCCCCTCCTGCGCCTGCGGGTCGATGGCGGCCACCGCGAGGATGCTCAGCAGCAGGCGGCCGGACTGGTTGAACCGCAGGGACGGATCGGTGCGCAGGGAGCGCAGCAGCGCGGTGGACCGGTCGAGCTTGCCCTGTCCCGAGGACGCGGCCGGCGCGCGCCCGTTCTCCACGTGGCGTGCGGGCGGGAGGCGACGCTGATCGGGGATCACGGCCCTGGTCTCCCGGTGGATCTGGTCGCGCACGTCGCGGACGGTGCCCGGGGACACGCCGGCCACCGCGCTCACCGCCCGCAGGGAGGAGGCGGGTTCACGCAGGAGCATCTCCTTGGCGCGCTCCCGCCCGGCGGCGGTACTGACGGGCCGGACGCGGCCGTCCCTGCCGAGCCTGGTCTGCCCGCCGGGCCGCCCGATCGCCTCGCGCAGGGCGGCGATCGTCTTGGGCGAGAGCCCGACGGCCGACGCTATGGCCCGGTTCGACCAGCCTTCCTGCTCGCACAGGATGCGGGTGCCCGCCGCCTTCCGGTCGGCCAGCGACAACGGCAGTCCGTGCCGTACGTTCAGCCGGACCGCCAGAACGAAGGCGCTCGCGTCGTCGCCGTCGAACCAGCGCGCCTGGATGGCCTCCTGCCCTCGCAATCGGGCTGCGCGGACCCGGTGCACGCCGTCGATGACCCGGTTGGTGCCGCGCTGCACGACGATGGGCGGCAGGTCGGCCTGCGATTCTGCCAGGACCCGTATGTGCTCGCCGTTCTCCCCCGCGGAGCGCGGCGAGTGGGACAGATCGAGGTCCGCGATCGGTATCCATTCCGCTTCCGTGCCGGTGTCCGATCCGGCGTATCGCGCCTCGGCGTCCACGCGATCCGGTGGGTGAAGGCGCGCGTCCCGCCGTTGGAGCACTGCTTCGCTGTCCGCCACGTTCGACCACTCCTCAGCTACACCTGCCGCTGTCGGTCAGGGGCCGCAGAGCCTGTGCGCACTCCGACGGACCCAGCACAAGAATACCTTCGCCAAGGTATCTTTTACAGCGATCCGCCGCACCCCCTGGGCGGTGTGCAACCGGGGAAATCCCCGGTTGCACACCGCCGATGGACAGAGGGCCGTGCCGACGGGCAGAGACAACGGAGCTTCCGCGCAGCCTCGGGGAGCGGATCGCGCGACGGCCGACGGCCGACGGCGACAGCGCAGCCCGGGCAAGCCGCGGTGCGGTGACGCGAGCGCGGCCCCGGACACGGCCCCGACCGCAACCTCGGAAGCGGCCCGGACGCGGTGCGCGGCGATTTCCCCGGGAATCACTGCGCCCACCCACACGAGGGCAATTCCGAACGGCGCCGCTGAAACAATTCCCCACCCCTCCCCCACCATCCCGCGACAACCTGGCGCTCATTTTATCCGCGGGCTAAGCTGACCGCGCCTTGGCCACTGGAGTCTTCTGCTCCCATGCGCCGGCCCGGCCCGTGGTGGCCCTCTTCGGCTTTCAGCCGGGCTCATGTGCCGGAAACAATTCGCGGTCACGGAAAGGCGTGGTCATGGGTAATGACTCACCAGGCACCACTGTGCGCGCTTCCGCAGGGAAAACCCGGAAGGAGCGTATTGCCGAATTGTTCCGGGCCGAGCCGGAACTCGCCGACAGCATGCCGTTGGCCGGTGTCTTCGAGGAGAGGGCCGGACGCGAGCCGCGCCTGTCCGAGATCGTCAGGCGCGCCCTTGCGGCGTACGCCGACCGGCCCGCACTCGGCGAGCGCGCCAGGCAGTACGTCAGCGAAGAGGGCCGCGTCACCGCGCGACTGCTGCCCCGGTTCGACACCATCTCGTACGGCGAGCTGTGGTCACGGCTGAGCGCGGTCGCCGCCGACTGGTACCACCACCCGCAACACCCGCTGCGCGAAGGTGACTTCGTCGCGATCCTGGGGTTCGCCGGCACCGACTACACGACGGTCGACCTGGCGTGCGGTCAGGTCGGGGCGGTCGCCGTGCCCCTGCACACCAACGCCTCGGTCGACCACATCCGCCACCTGGTGGCGGAGGCCGCCCCACGCGTCTTCGCCACCAGCACCGACCGGCTGGCGACCGTACTCGAAGCGCTGGCCGGGCAGAGCTGCGTACGCCGCATCCTCGTCTTCGACCACCACCCCGAGCTTCCCGAAAACCGGGAGGCGCTGGCGGCCGCCGAGCGGCTGCTGGACACGACAGGTGCCCCGACGTCGCTGGAGCTGCTGTCCGACATCGTCGGCCGCGCGGGCTCGCTGCCGCCGCTGCCCGAACTCCCGCCGGACACCAGCGCCGACGGCGCGCTGTCAGCCCTCATCTACACGTCCGGCAGCACCGGCACGCCCAAGGGCGTGATGTTCCCGGAGTCGACGGTGTCCCTCATGTGGCGCCCGCCTGCGGGAGCCGACAACCAGTACCCGTTGATCACCGCCAACTTCCTGCCGCAGAGCCACCTGGTCGCCAGGAGACTGGTGATCAAGACGCTGGCCACCGGCGGCACCGCGCACTTCGTGGCCAACAGCGACCTGTCCACCCTCCTGGACGACCTGGCGCTGATCCGGCCGACCGAGATCGCGATGGTGCCGCGGGTGTGCGAGCTGCTCTTCGAGAGCTACCACGCCCAGCTCAACCAGCGCGCGGTGCGGGGCGAGCCGGGCGAGACCGACCGCGCCGAGGTGATCGCGCACCTGCGCGACCACGTACTGGGCGGGCGAGTCATCCACGCCCCCTGCGGGTCCGCCCCGCTCGCCCCGGAGCTGGCCGCCTTCCTCCGCGACGCCCTCGACGTCCCGCTCCTGAACAGCTACGGCACCACCGAGACCGGCCTGGTCATGCTGGACCACCGCGTGCAGAGCCCCCCGGTGCTCGACTACAAGCTCGTGGACGTACCCGAACTGGGCTACTCCACCACCGACTCCCCCCATCCGCGCGGCGAACTGCTGGTGAAGACCGCCATCATCACCCCCGGTTACTACCGGCGCCCCGAGGACACCGCCGAGGTGTTCGACCAGGACGGCTACTACCGCACCGGCGACATCATGGCCGAGACCGCGCCCGGCGAACTGGTCTACGTCGACCGGCGCAAGAACGTCCTCAAGCTCTCCCAGGGCGAGTTCGTCGCGCTGTCCAAGGTGGAGGCGGCGCTCGTCGCCAGCCCGCTGGTGCGGCAGATCTTCGTGTACGGCAACAGCTCCCGTGCGTACCTGCTCGCCGTGGTGGTGCCCACCCCCGAGCCGATCGCGCAGGCCGCCGACGAGGCGACGCTGAAGGCGGCGCTCAGCCGGTCGCTGCACAGCGTCGCCGCCATGGCCGGACTGGCGCCGTACGAGATCCCGCGCGACCTGATCGTCGAGACCGTGCCGTTCAGCCAGGACAACGGTCTGCTGACCGACTCGACCAAGCAGCTGCGCCCGCGGCTCAAGGAGCGGTACGGCGAACGCCTCGAACAGCGCTACGCCGAACTCGCCGCGGGTCAGGCCGCGGAGCTGCGCGCGGTGTGGCAGGACCACGACCGCCCGGTGGCCGAGACCGTCGCCCGCGCCGCGCAGGCGCTGCTGCCTGGCCTCGACGCCGAACCCGACCCGGAGCAGCGCTTCACCGATCTGGGCGGCGACTCGCTGTCGGCGCTGTCGTTCGCGAACCTCCTGCGGGAGGTCTTCGGCGTCGAGGTCTCGGTCGGGACCGTCCTGGGACCGGCCAACACCCTGGGCGAGATCACCGCCCATGTGGAGCGGCTACGCGGCGCCGCCGCGGCGCGGCGGGCCACGTGCGCCGCCGTCCACGGCGAGCACGCCACCTCGGTGCGTGCCGGAGACCTCACCCTGGACAAGTTCATCGACGCCGAGACCCTCACCGCGAGCACGGCACTGCCCCGGCCGGCCGGCGAACCGCGCACGGTGCTGCTTACCGGGGCCAACGGCTACCTCGGCCGACTGCTGTGCCTGGAGTGGCTCGAGCGCCTGGCCCCAGTGGGCGGCACGCTGGTCTGCCTGGTGCGTGCCGCCGACGACAGGGCCGCCCTGCAGCGCCTGGAGGAGGCCCTGGACAGCGGGGACACCGCGCTCAAGAGCCACTTCGCCGAACTGACGGCCAACGGCGCGCTGCGCGTGCTGGCCGGCGACATCGGCGCGCCGTGCCTGGGCCTGAGCGAACGGGACTGGCAGCAGCTGACCGCCACGGTGGACCTCATCGTGCACCCGGCAGCGCTGGTCAACCACGTGCTGCCGTACCGCCAGCTGTTCGAACCCAACGTGGCCGGCACCGCCCAGGTCATCCGCGCCGCCCTGACCACCCGGCTGAAGCCGGTGGTGTACGTGTCCACCGTGGCCCTGGCCGCACACGGCACCGCCACCGCGGCCGAGGACACCGACATCAGGCAGGACAGCCCGGAGCGCGCGATCGACGACCGGCAGGCGGGCGGCTACGCCACCAGCAAGTGGGCCGGCGAGGTGCTGCTGCGCGAGGCCCACGACCTGTGCGGGCTGCCGGTGACGGTGTTCCGCTGCGGCATGATCCTGGCGCACGCCCGGTACGCCGGGCAGCTCAACGTGCCGGACACCTTCACCCGCCTGCTGCTGAGCCTGATCGCCACGGGGATCGCGCCCGAGTCGTTCTACAGCGGCGCGGAAGACGGCCGGCGGCCGCGGGCACACTACGACGGGCTGCCGGGGGACTTCGTCGCCGCCGCCGTGGCCGCCCTGGGCTACCGGAACACCGAATTCCGGACGTTTAACGTGGTCAACCCGCACGACGACGGGGTCTCGCTGGACACCGTGGTCGACTGGCTCATCGACAGCGGAACCACCGTCCGCCGGGTCGGCGGCCACCGGGAGTGGCGCGAGCAGTTCGAGGCCGCGCTGCAGACGCTGCCGCAGGCGCAGCGCCCGTATTCCCTGCTGCCGTTGATGGCCGCCTGGCGGGAGCCGCTCACCCCTCGCACGACCTCGGCGCTGCCCGCCGAGCGGTTCCGTGCCGCGGTGCGCGCCGCCGGCATCGGCTCCGAGCAGGACATCCCGCACCTGTCCCGGCCGCTGATCGAGAAATATGTGGCGGACCTGCGGCACCTGGGCCTGATCCCGTAGAAACCGCCCGCCCCGGGAAGTGACGGTGCGTTGCTTCCCGGGGCGACGGGCGCCGCGGGAGCCGGCGCCGTGCGCGGGCCCCCGCAGGAGCCGCCGCGGGCCCGACCAGAGCCCTGCCGCCCGGGGACGACGCGGTCGCCGGGCTCTGCGACCGCCCCGGCCTGCGGTGGCCGGGCCACCCGGCGCGCGGCAGTGGCGGGATATCGCCGCGCTCCGGCGACACCTGGATAAGGTCATGTCAATGCGGTCGGCGGCGCGTCAGCAAATAACATACCTTTCTGAAGGTTTTATTCGGCTTACTCGGGTGGAGGGCTCAGCATGGTTCAGAAGCGTGCAGTGCGTACACGGGGGCAGGTGCTCGACGCGGCGGCCGAGGAGTTCGCCGCGTACGGCTACATGGGCACGACGCTGCTCGATGTGGTCAAGCGCACCGGCATGACCAAGGGCGCGCTGTACGGTCACTTCTCCTCCAAGGAGGAGCTGGCGGCGGCGCTGGTCGAGGAGGCCGGGGCCGAGCTGAGCCTGCGTGCGGCACGGGCCGGCCGGCCGGGAGCGGCGGCGGTCGACTCGCTGCGCGAGACCGTCCTCGACCTCACCCGGGTCCTGCGCCAGGACGCGCGGGCCCGGTCCGCGTTGCGGCTCGCCGTGGAGGTGCCCCACCTGGACCGCAACGACCAGGGGCTGGTGGAGCGGATCTGCCTGCCGCTGGCCCGTGCCGTCGCGCAGACGCAGGCCGACGACGGGAGTTCGGGCGGACTGCCCCCGCAGGCCGTGGCCCGCCTGCTGATGTCGGTCTTCTTCGGGATCCCCCATCCCGTGCCCGGCGACGACGCCGACGCGGCACGCCGGTTCGACGACCTGTGGGCGACCGTGTCCGCGCCGACACCGCGCTGAGCGACGTCCCAAGTCCGTATGCGGAGGTCCGGCGTCACAAGCCCGTACGCGGAGGTCCGGCGTTACAAGCCCATAGGGCGGAGGGCGGGCGTCACAAGCCCCCACGCGGGGTTCGGCGCCACAAGCCCGCACGCGCAGATTCAGGGTCACAAGCCCGTACGCGGAGGACCAGAAAGCGTCACAAGCCCGTACACGGAGGACCGGCCCCACAAGCCCGCACGCGCAGGTCCGGCGTCGCAAGCCCGTATCTGGGAGGTGAGGTGCGCCCGGCTCCTCACCGGCGCGGACGGCATCCCTCCCCCGGCATGCCGGGAGCGGGCGCGTGCCGAGGACGCGCCCGCTCGTACGACCGGTCAGACACCGGCCCTGTGGGACTCCTGCCCGCGTTGCTCCCGCGTGGGGCGCAGGAGGGCGGGGACGTCGTGCACGGCCTGGGGGTGCAGCACCCGGGCCCGCGGCAGCCGCGCCCGCAGCTGCGCCGATCCGCCGACGACGACCGGGTTCCCCACCTCCGCCAGCATCGGCAGGTCCGAGACGTGGTCCCCGTACGCGAAGCACTGCGCCGGGTCCACGGCCGGCCGGCTCCGCAACATATCGCGGACGGCCGCGCGCTTCGCCTCTCCGATACAGGGATCGCCCACGAGTCGGCCGGTCAGTACTCCGTCATGAACCTCGGGGACCGAGCACACGAGGTGCGTCGCACCCACTTCGGCGGCGATCGGCGCGAGGACCGCAGGGAACGATCCGGACACCAGGATCACCGTGTCCCCCGCGTCGCGGTGCAGTTGCAGCGCCCGGCGCGTGGAGGCCAGATAGAAGCCGGGAGCCGCCGACCGCTCGGCGTACCAGGCCTCGGCCAGCTCCGTGACCCGGGCGGCGGGCTCGCCCGCCCAGGTGCGGTAGTACACGCGGTTCAAAGCTTCCCGGGGAGCGCCGGCGGACGTCCGACGGGACAGGTCCCGGCGGACGTCCGCCGCGTGGCGGGCGCCCGGCCTGCCGCGGGTGCCGCGGAAGTAGTACTCGAGGAAGTCGAACATCGACTTCACTGCGATGAGTGTCTCGTCGACGTCGCTGAAAACCAGGCGGGTCGGCCGGCTCACCGCGGCCCCCACGGCATCGGCGCCGACCACTCGCCCTCGCCCCACGCGGCGTACGCGCCGGCCGCGGCGTCCAGCCGCAGGGCGCCGTGCGCCGCCACCGTGTGCGTGTCCCGCCAGGCCCGCTGGACCTCGCTGGTGTCGTCCCGGGCATGGGCGCCGCCCGTCCTGAAGAGACGTTCGACGGCCTCCACCAGCAACTCGGCCGCCATCGCGGCGTCGCGCCGGTTGACCGCCTCGACGTGTGGCGCGGTGGGCTCGGCGTCGGCGCCGGCGCCGGCCCGGTCCAACAGCAAGGCCACGGCATCGATCTCGCCGGCGGAGCGCGCCAGCACCCGCTGGACGGCCGGATCGCCCAGGGCCGCCGGACGCCCGGCGGGCGGGGTCTTCGCCCAGCGGGTCCAGGACCGCAGAGCGAGCCGGGCCGCGCCGAGCGCCGGCGCGCAGAACATCGGCCCGCCGGCCAGATGCGCGGACGCCTGGCGGGCCGGTGAAGCGCCGGGCTCGACCACGGCGCCGAGCACGTGGCCCAGCGGGCAGACGCGCCGGTCAGGCACGAACACCCCGTCTACGTCGACGGAGTTGCTGCCGGTGCCGCGCAGTCCGGTGCTGCGCCAGGTGTCGCGCACGGTCACCTCGGAGCGCGGCACCGCCAGGACCAATGCCGCGGCCTGCGCCGGACCTGCGGGGGTGACACCGGCCGCGACCGGGGTCTCGTCGACCGGGGCCGCGAGCAGGACCCAGTGGGAGAAGTCCACGCCGCTGACACAGTCCCACCGGCCGTCCAGCAGCCAGCCGCCCGGTACCGGACGGGCCGCTCCGGCGGGCGGGGCCAGGGCCGCGGCGATCAGCGTGTCGGGGCCCTTCCCCCACAGTTCCCGCTGTCCTTCTTCGGGCAGCCTGGCGGCGTACCGCCCGTGCGCGGCCCAGAGCATGCCGCACCAGGCCGCCGAGGGGCACTCTCCGGCGACCAGCGCCGTGGCGGTGATCAGGTCGGCGAAGCCGCCCTCCCGGCCACCCCATCGGCGGGGAACGAAGTGACGTGCGAAGCCCGCCTCTTTCAGTGCGGTCACGACCCCGGAACCCAGCCGCCGGTCCCGGTCCGCCGCCTGGGCGGCGCGCCCTGCCGCCCGGGCGGCGCGCAGTACGGCGTCCTCGGCAAGCCTGCCGCCTGTTCGCCGCGGATGGGGAAGGCCGGATCGCTGCCTTTCTTGCGGCTCAGCATGATCGAGCATGGTTCAGCTCCTTGTCGAGCCGGACACGGATGTGGAAAAATACTTTCTGACAGGTTTCTTACTCGGAGGTACGGATGCCACGAGAGCAGGAACGCTCCCTGCGTACCTACGCCTCGGCGCACGTCCCGACGCGGGAGACACCCGCGGCCGTGAAGAACCAACTGATCGACGCCGCTTCGAGTTCGGACGTCATCCGGCCCACGCGGTCCGCGCAACTCACAGGGTGCGGCGGGCCTTTGGTTCCCTCGTACACCGGAGACCGAGGCAGCGGTCGAGGAAGGTCCGCCGGCCTGCGCACATCGCTACACCGCCGCGCCGGAGCCGACGGTGTCAGGGCAGAAGGTGACCTTCTCGGGCGTGGCGGGCAGGACTCGTGGCAGCCACTCCATGGCGACCGTGGCGACGGTGTCCTCCCGTTGTACGGCCGCGATGCGCAGCCTCGTGACGTCCGAAGCGCTCGCCGGCGGCTGCAACTCGGCGCACAGCCGCACCGGTTCGTCGAGGTCGGCGAAGGCAGGGCAGTCCACCTGGACGGCGCGCAGTACCGCTCCGGCGGGAGCGTCGTGGCGGCGGTGGACCAGGCGGTGACCCAACTGGCGGGCGCCTTCCAGGGTCACCATCAACGGTATGTGGTCTCCGGGGTGGTCGAAGAGCACGGCGTGATGAAGATCGACCAGCAGCTGCCAATCCCCCGCCTCCGTGCGGCCCAGCACGCTGTCCTTGGCCCGCAGACGGCCGACTTCGGCCGCCGGCAGGCGAGTTGCGGCGCAGTGCCCGACGCGGGCGGCCTCGTCACGGCCCTGCCCTTGCCTCCCCCGCCAGCGGAGCCGCCGGTACAGCTCCTCGTCGACGGCGTACACGCTCAGCCCGGCCCGGGCGCACTCGCGCCCGGCCACGGACACCACGGCGTCCACGCGCATACCGAAGCGCCGGGGCGGCCTGTTCGCCACCCACGACCACTGGGCGTCCAGGGTCACGTGCAACGGAGTGTCGCCGACCAGAAGGGCCTCGTGGTCCGTGATGTCGAAGTGGGTGTCGTTGCCGACGAAGCGGTGTCCCAGCGGGATCCCGCAGTACTCGTGCGCCAGGTACACCAAGGCCTGACGCACCGTTTCGGTCAGCAGCAGCGGGTCGGCCATGCCCTGGGCGTCGGGATGGTACAGCGCGTGATCCCGAGGCCACTGGGCTCCTACCAGGAACCGGTTCTGGCCCACTTGCAGGGCGTCCGTGATGAAGACCTCCGCGACAGCGGCCCGGTGGACCAGTTGCCGGGAGACCGGTTGAAGAAACTTCAGAGAGGCATCCACTACTGCGGTGCCCGTTTCGCCTGGGACCCTGGTCGACAGTTCGTACAACTGGTCCATGGTCTCTCCCCCATCGGGTTCGGGAATACCGTGGTGGCGCAACGTGAAAATATACCTTCGCAGAGGTATCTTGCAAGGGACGTACCTCGTGCGTGACACGCGCACCGGGTACCGCCGAGACGGACGGAAGAGGGATCATGAGCAAGCATCTCCGGACAGCCACCGTAGCCAAGGCCGCCCCGCGGGAACTCAAGCAGGAACGGGCCGGCCGCACCCGGAGGCAGCTCCTCGACGCCGCCGCCAAAGCCTTCGCCGCAAAGGGGTTCCCCGCCGTCACGCTCCAGGACATCGCCGACCTCGCCGAGGTGACCAAGGGAGCCGTCTACTTCCATTTCACGAACAAGGAGGCGGTGGCCGTCGCGGTCACCGAGGAGTTCTACACACAGCTGCCCGCCATCGCCGAATCGGTCACGGCCAGCCAGCTCCCGCCGCTCGACGCGGTCGCCGAACTCCTCCTCCAGACCGCGGTCGCCCTGCGGGACAACCCGGTGATGCAGGCCGGTGCCCGGCTGCAGATCGAGCGGAACCTGGTCGATGCCGACATGCCGACGCCGTTCAGCGGGTTCACCCAGCTCATCACCGAACTACTGGCACAGGCCAAGGACGAGGACATGCTGCGGCCCACCACCGACATCGCCTCCATGGCGCGGGTCATCGTCGCCGCGTTCTTCGGCAGCCAGCACATCTCCTGGGTCCAGCACAACCGTGAGGATCTCACGGACCGTGTACAGGAGATCATCGACATCGTCATCCCCCGCCACGCGTGATATTCGCCCCCTCCCGGCCACCCACCGCGACAAGGAGAGCCTCCCCATGTCTGCCCTCACCCTCCCGGTCGTTCCTCTCGGCATCAACGGCCCGTTAGTCGGCGCGCAGGGCCTGGGCTGCATGGGCTTCAGCGAGGTCTACGGACCCAGCACACCGGCCCAGGCGCAGGAAACCCTGCAGGCCGCCCTCGACGCGGGCATCACCATGTTCGACACCGCCGATCTGTACGGCGACGGCGGGAACGAGATACTCCTCGGCCCCTTCGTCCGCGCCCACCGCGAACGGGTCTTCCTCGCCACGAAGTTCGGCATCGTGCGGCAGCCGGGCCAGCGCACCTGGAACCAGGTCCGCGGCGACCGCGCCTACGTCCGCCAGTGCGCCGACGCGAGCCTGAAGCGTCTCGGCATCGACACGATCGACCTGTACTACGCCCACCGCCGCGACCCCTCGGTCCCCCTGGAGGAGACCGTCGGCGCGATGGCTGAGCTCGTCCAGGAGGGCAAGGTCCGCCACTTGGGGCTCTGCGAGGTGACCGGCCCCGAACTGCGGGCGGCGCACACCGTTCACCCGATCACCGCGCTGCAGTCCGAGTGGTCGCTCTTCAGCCGCGATGTCGAGACGTCAGCAGTCCCCGCGGCCGCGGAGCTCGGCGTGGCGTTCGTGGCGTACTCGCCCCTCGGCCGTGGCCTGCTCACCGGCGCGCTCCCCGACAGCGGCGAACTGAGCGCGGGCGACGCCCGGTTGACGATGCCCCGGTTCACCGGCGAGCAGGCTCGCACCAACCACGCGCTCCTCGAGACCGTCCGCGCGATCGCCGCGGACCACGCCGCGACCCCCGCACAGATCGCGTTGGCCTGGCTGCACCAACAGTCCCGCGTCCACGGCCTCACCGTCCTGCCCATACCCGGCTCCCGCAGGTCCTCCCGGCTGCGGGAGAACGCCGCGGCGGCGGCGCTCACCCTGTCCGCGCACCAACTCTCCGCGCTCGAACCGCTGGCGGCGCAGGTGGCCGGCACCCGCTACGCCGACATGAGCAGCACGGCGGCGGCCCGCGAGTGACCCGCGGCGGTGGGGTGGCGGTGGCGGTGGCGTACTGAGGGCCGGCTCCCGGTCAGGAGCGCGCAAGCCTCACGCGCTGCCGCCACCCGGCGGGAGCGCCCCGAGGACTGCTGCGAGACCGCCCGGATCGCGACGGGCGATGTTGTGGCCTACGGGAATCTCGTGCACCCGCCAGCCCGAGTTGTGGCGCAGCCGTTCGGTAACGGCCGTGAACGGGCTGCCCGGCCACGCGCCACCGCTGATGAACGTGCGGCCGACCGCGCGGCCGGGACCATTCCGGAGTCTGAGCGCCTGGAGGAAGCTCGCCAGCGGATGCGGTCGCGCGCGGGGATCAGCCCCGCAGGGGACCGCGACCCAGCGACCGTCGTCGCGGGCCCCGGCCATGAACAGGTGCCGGAACCGGTCACTGGTCAGGGACCAGCACGAATCACCGTCCTCCGGAACGTAGGCATCGATGAAGACGAGCTGATCAAGGCGGTCACCGAGCCGGTCCGCGACACCGGCGATCACCATCCCGCCGTAGCTGTGCCCGCACAGCGCGAGGGGCCTTTCACCGCCGCGGTCGATGATCTCGGCCACCTGGTCGATGTGGGTGTCGAGATTGGGCGGTCGGTCCAAGTCGACCGGGCCGTCCGACTCCAGCCCGGTCGGGGTCACCGCCTCGACCTGGTGACCTTCGCGGTGCAGCTCGGCCGCCACCGCGTCGAACGCCCACCCACCCTGCCAACCACCCGGCACCATCACGAACTTCACGACGTCATCCTAAGCGAAGCGCAACCCCACACGTACGTTCCGTGACGACGCGTCGCGGCTGCTCAGGGGGCCGAAGCGGCGAATTGTCCTTGTTGCTTACTGCGGCGTGTCGGGCTCAGGACCGACGGCGATCCCGCAACCCCGGCGCCGTCGACGCCCCCCCCGTCTCCAGTCGCCGCCCCGCTCGCTCGCCAACTGACGCACTCGGTCGCAGCGTTTCCGACAGAGCACGCCAGTTGGCTCCCCTCTCCCCCACCGGGCCGGGAAGAAGGCAGGCCCTGCGCCCACGTGGAGGCGGAACTGGCCGACGGCGAGGAGGTCCAGCTGACGCGCCCCGCGCTGCGGCGGGACCACCAGCAAGCGGAGCTTCGCCCCCTGCTGCGACAGAGACAACCGCTACGAAGACCTGCCCAACGGCATCCTCGCCGGCGCCCCCGCAGCCCTTCACCGCGCCCGCCAACTCCACCTCGCCGCCTACGGCATCTGACCAGGCGACACCCACAACAGCGACTCCGCAGTCAACCCCCCGAAGGACTTCCAAACTTGACCACTAAAGGGAGCCATAGGGACTGACAGCTCGGGCCGTACCCCGCTGTGCCGGCGGAAGTCAGTTCGGGCGGGCGCCTCAAGGCAGGGGCATCGAGCGCAGAGAAGCGTGCGTGCGTGCCATGACGACGAGATGGTGCGCGTCGTCGCCCGGCACGACGAGCAGGGGGCCTTCGCCATCCCTTGTCTCCGGATAGGGCGCCGACATGCCGGGGGCGGCGGCTCCGGTCGCCTGCGGCCCGGCGTGCAGGTCGATCGTGATCACACGGCCTCGCGTGACCTGGTCGTTGCCGGGGGTGAAGGTCACGAACCGACCGTCGGCCAGGGCGCCCTCACGTGTGGTGTCGTAGTAACTCCACAGCCTGCGGCGGCCCTCGAGGTCGTATGCGTTCCAGTTGCCCGCGCTCGTGTCCTCCGCGCCGGCCTCGAACAGCATCAGCACCCCGTCGGAGGAGACCAGGGCACGCACTGGTTTCTCTCCCGTGTCCTTCGGTGTCGGCAGTGCCGCAAGCGTCGTCGGGTCCAGACGCCGCATGGGCGGGAAGACGTCCCCGGCCGACAGCGGACTGCCGGTGCATACGAGGTAGTGGCCGCCGGAGACGAGATGCGGGCATGCCATTCCCCGGGGACTCGTCGCCACGGTGTCGCCGGTGCGGGCGGCGCGGGCGGTGACCCGGATGCCGTCGGTCGTGTAGACACGTCCGCCGAAGGCAGCGATGCCCTCCACCGGGTCCGCTTCGACACCGCGGTGCCACAAGGGCCTGCCGTCCGAGGCGCGGAGGGCGGTGAGAGTGACGTTGCCGACGGTGGCGGGCGGCGCGTCGAAGGCGTAGACGGTGCCGTCCGCCGCGCCGAGGCCGACGTAGGCGCGCCCCTCGGGCAGCCGGCTGGCCCAAGCGGCCCTGCCCGTCCGCAGATTCGCGGCGCGCAGCACACCGCCGACGCCGGTCACCGCCCGTTCGTCCGCCGCGTCGACGACGAGCCCGGCGCTCTTGCCGCTGTCGGCCGCCGGCACGCTCCAGGTGACCTTCCCGTTCGCCCGGGACCGCCCGACCAGGCCGCCGGAGCGGGTGGCGCACACGATCTGGTGCGCCGTCGCGCCACAACTGCCGGACGCCTCCTGCCGGGACAGCCCCGTCCTCCACGCCCGCCACGGACCGGACACCGGCGACTGAGCCGCCCCAGAGCTGGAGAGGCCGGATGAAGAGGTGGCCGAGGGAGGGGTGTTCCCGACCGGTGCGCACCCGGTGCCCACCAGCGCGCACATCGCCACGACCGCCATGGACAGTGCCGTAGGTATCCGACCTGGCCGCTCCATTCCGCTCCCCCCTGTGCGCCGACGGTCATCGTCGCACGAGCCCCGCCGATCCGGTCCGTTGCGTGGAGCGGACCCGCAGGCGACGGCTCGGCGCCGACGCAGCCAGGTCGGCAACCGGCCACCTGACGGGTGTGCTCTCACCTGGCTCGAGGGCACGTCCTTGCCGCCCCCGCCCAAACGGCTTCATGACGCGCCAGGGGTCGACCCGATCGCCGCGCCGGCCGCAGCGGCGCGGGCCGCAAGGCGTCCCCGCCAGGACCGGCACCGAGGGCTGAATGCGCCTGGCACACGCGGAGATCGGCCACCCTCTCGCTGCCGAGCCGGCCCACCTCCCTGCAGCGCGACCTGCGGCCAGCCGTTTGATCACGATCAGGTCAAGATGAGAGATACGAGGCAACCACACATCTTCTTCACCAGTCACACACCTGCACGACATCAAGCGCTTCAGAGGGAACCATGAGCAACCAATACCCGCAGCAGCCCCAGCCCGGCTGGGGCCAGCAGCCCTACGGGCAGCCCCCCTTCCCGCCGCAGCCCCCGAAGAAGACCGGCCCCGGGAAGATCATCGGCCTGGGCTGCCTCGGCATCGTCGGACTCATCGTGGTCATCGGCATCATCGGCGCCCTCCTCGGCGGCGGCTCGGACTCCAAGAAGTCCAGCGGCTCCAACGACGTCAAGGCCGCCGCCTCCCCGTCGTCGAGCAGCAAGCCCGCCGACACCGGAAAGCCCAAGAGCAGCGAACCGAAGGCCAGCCCCACGAAGACGAAGAAGGCGGAGAAGAAGACCGTCGTCTTCAAGGTATGGGGAACCGCCCCCGCCGGCGCCCTCGGCTCGCTGGACATCACGTACGGCTCGGACTCCGACACCCGCAAGGGGTCGTTCAAGAACGGCAAGTTCGAGGCGACGCTGCCCCTCAACAAGGACGCCATGTACTACAACGTCATGGCGCAGCTCCAGGGCTCCGGGGACATCAACTGCTCCGTCACCGTGAACGGCAAGACGAAGAAGGGCCACGCGTCCGGCGGCTACAACATCTGCAATGCGCAGCTGAGTTCCGGACTGCTCGGCGGCTGGGAGTAGCCACCCGCCCACCTGAACCAGGCCCGGCCGCACCCCATGGCGGCCGGGCCGACCAGCGCTCCGACGAGCAGATCGTGGAGTCGGCGGGTGCCGGCGCGGACAACGGACGGGTTCGCGGTGTTCGCCGTCCTCATGCCGGCGGGATGGTGGCATGCCCGGCGCCAACGCCTTCCCCCGGCGGCCACTCCACGATCGCGGGAGCAGATGCCGGAGTCCGGCGGAGCACGACGGGATCTCATCTGACCGCATCGGGAGTGCCGCGACGGTGATCCCGCTAGGGTTCACCCATCGTCCACAATTGCTCTCGGCGGGGGTTTTGTTCGTGTCTGCGGTCGTTGCTCGCCGTGCTTCGGACCCGGTCCGGATAGGTCGTTTCCGGGTGGTGGGGGTTCTGGGCGCGGGCGGGATGGGCACGGTGTACGCCGCGCTGGGGGAACAGGGCGAGCGGGTGGCGGTGAAGGCCGTGCACGCCGCGCAGGCGGCTGACGAGCAGTTCCGGGCCCGGTTCCGCCGCGAGGTACAGGTCCTCCGGCGGGTGTCGGGTCCGTGCCTGGTGCCGCTGCTGGAAGCCGATCCTGAGGCGGACGTCCCATGGTTGGCCACTGCCTTTGTGCCCGGTCTGACGCTGGGGGAGCATGTCGCGGTACATGGACCGCTGGACGGGATCCAGCTGCATCTGTTCGCCGCAGGGACGGCCAGGGCGATTGAGGCAGTGCACACTGCGGGGGTGGTTCACCGCGATCTGAAGCCCGCGAACGTGATCCTGGCCCCGGACGGTCCGCGCGTGCTGGACTTCGGCATCGCCCACGTCGTCGACGGCACCGCGGTCACCCGCACCGGCATGCTGACCGGCACCCCGGGCTGGCTGAGCCCCGAGTACTACCGGGACGGCACCGCCGGGGCGCCGGGAGACGTCTTCGCCTGGGGCGCGCTGCTCGCTTTCGCGGCCACCGGCCGCCACCCCTTCGGCACCGGCAACGCCGAGGCCGTCGCCTTCCGTGTCCTCAATGCCGAGCCGGACCTCGCAGGCATCCCCGATGATCTGCTCAGCCTCGTGACGGCATGCCTCGCCAAAGACCCGTCCCGCCGGCCGTCGTCGGCCGCCATCGCCCAGCAGACCGACCAACTACTGGGCGACCAGGTGACCCAGGTACTCGGCGACATGCACGACCGGCCCACGCAGATCCCGAACCTGATCGCCGAGCAGTGGCATCCCCCGACCGTCCAGGACCCCGCCTGGCCCGCTCCCGCCCCCCGCCGACCGGGCCGGCGGACCTGGCTCGCCGTCGTCGCGGCCGCCGTGTTCGCCACAGCTGCGACCGGCACCTGGTTCGCGCTGGCTGCGGATCACACTCCAGCGCGCGGCGCCAACTCCTCACCTCCAACCGCGACCCACCCCACCCCGGCCACCCAACCGGCAGCGAACACGTCTCCTCTTGCGCACACGGCCAACACCCCGTCACACAGTCCGACCGCCACGGCCGCGTCCACGCCCGAGCAGACCCAGGTGATCACCCTCAGCCCCTGGACACCGGGCGGAACCCCGGCAACAGGCATCACCATCACCGGCCATGCCAGCGGCTCCTGCTACGAGACCGCCGAGTCCACGATGCGGCTCGACGCCTGGCGCTGCACCGCCGGCAACCGGATCCTCGACCCGTGCTTCTCCCCTGACTCCGATCCCGCAGACACCAGCGCCCTGTGCCTGGACGGAGCCCCCGACCGCATGGTCGAACTGTCGGTCCCCGACGGCCTTCCCGGCAACAATGACCACATGCCTGGCGGACCCGACATCGAACCGATCATCCTTGTCCTGGCCAACGGCACGCGCTGCTCCTTCGCCGGCGGCGGCACCTCGACGCTGGCGGGACACCGACTGAACTACGGCTGCGGCGACGGCGGCTATCTGTACGGCTACCCGAACAAGACCGCCGCCCTGTGGACCATCTCCTACGCCGCCCCCAACAGCGGAACCAGCGTCTCCACTCCCATCACAACCGTCTACCAATAGCCCGCCGACATTCTGAGCCACCCGCGGCATCGTCGCCCTGGCCAGGCAAGGCGAGCCGCCATGCTTCAGGACACGTCAGGTCCGGCCGCCGACCTGCGCACCCTCATGAAGGCCATCCTCTACGTCGACCGCAGCGGCATCCCAGGCGCTACCTGCGGGGCCATGTCTTCCTCGGTACCGCCACCGCGGCGTCCATCGCGATCCGGCTCCGCACGTGGATCCCTGTCCGACCCAGCAGTAGACGTTCTGGCCCTGGCGCCGGGCCCTGCTGACGAGGGCGGCCAGATCACTCAGGATCACCTCGCCGATCTCTGCGCCGATGACCTCGCCGTCCCCGCGAAAAACTCGACGATGATGCTCACCCCGGCATCATGCCGGACCGCCCACGACCGCGATGGCCGGACAGCTTCCCAACAGGGCCAGCTGGTTCACCGGGAGATTCAGCACGGTCGCCGTCTCTCCTTCGGTCGCGCGGCCGCTGACAACCTGCGACACACGGGCCGCCCCGGCGCATCCGTCGGGGCGGCCGTGGGCCATCAAGGTTGGGTGGTCATGGGCTGTCCTCGCCGCCCTCGGTGCCACCGTTGGCCAGCCACTGCGCGTAGGCGATCGCGGCCAGCCGTGCTGAGATGGCGTTGTCACGCGCGGTGGCGGTCGTCGCCGCGGCCGTGCCGGCGGCTGCGGCCAGGCCCGAAGTCGGCGCGTACATGGCCTCGTTGAAGACCGATCCGCTGGGAGCGGTGGCGACGGCGAACACGGGGTGGGCCGTGCCTCCGGAGAAGGAGGTCGAGATGTAGTCGCCGACCATGGTGCCCTGCGTGGTGCCGGCCAGCCAGGAGTGGCTCATCGGACCGGCGAGCTGGGTCGGGGCCGTCCAGGTGCTCCCGCCGTTGGCCGAGGAGACATACCCGACATTCAACTGGCATGTTGCGGCGGTGCAGTTGGCGGTCGGGTGGTAGTAGTACGTCAGCGCGAGGCGGGCGGCGGAGCCCGAGGTGGCCGGGTCGACGGCGAGGCCGGGGATGAAGTGATCGACCGTGCTGGTGGTCGCGTCGATCGGGATGCGGGTCACCGCCGACCAGCTGGTGCCATTGGTGGTCGTCACCATCACGATGTCGTTGGAGGTGCAGGAGCCGCCGCTCGCGCGGAACCGGCAGTCCTGCCAGACGACATAGACCCTGCCCGCGGCGTCGATCTCGGCGGAGGGCAGCGGGCCGCTTCGCAGGCCACCGCGCACGGTGAACGTACTCACGGTGGCCACGGTGGTGGCGTTGGTCCAGGAGCTGCCGCCGTTGGTGGAGGTGAAGGCGCGGATCGCGGTCTCGGAGGCGTTGGCGATGGGGACGATCACGGTGCCGTTGGGTTGGACGACGGGCTGCCCGCCCAGGCCGGTGGCGTTGTTGCCGGTGTTCTTCGACGCTCCCCAGGTGAGGCCGCCGTCCGAGGAGGTGGTCATCTTGATGCGGTCGCCGTCACCGTTGTTGTCGTACTCGGTGTAGCAGTTGCCGTAGAAGGCGCTGGTCGCGGTGTTGTCGCAGACGATCCAGTTCTTGTCGAGGCTCGAACCCGTCGCGGTGACCACCGGATTGCTCCAGGTCAGGCCGCCGTCGGTCGAGCGGCTGGTGAACACTTCGGGCACGGAGACGGACGAGGTGATGGGGATGCTGGAGATCAGCCAGACGTTGTGCTTGGCGTCGTAGGCCACCGATGCGTCGCTGACCCGTTGGAAGGTGCCGCCCGCCTGGGTGGTGATTCCCGGCAGGAACCCTCTGGTCCAGGTGGCACCACCGTCCTTGGAGGTCGCGAAGCCGACATTCGAGCCGCCTCCGTCGGTGAACCGGCCGACCTGGAAGGCGGAGACGACGGTGGAACCGAAGGAGAACGTGTCCGGCTCGACCTCGGTGGCGTGCTGGCTGCTGGAGTTGGTGTAGGGATCGGCGCTGATCTGGGTGAGTGCGGGTGCGGCACTGGCGGTCGTCGTCGACAGGGTCAGCGCGCCGGCCGCGAGGGCCACCGTCACCAGGCCGGGTCTCGCCAGGCGGTGGAGCAGCAATGCCAGGGACATGATCCGTTCCCTTTCGCAGAAGGGGCGCGTCCGGCATCGGTCCATCGCTGAGTGGGGTCGGGTGCATGCCTCGTACACGTCCGCGCCATCAGGGCGGGGCCCGGCCGAACCGAACGTCGTGCAGGACGCGCTGAGGGACGCCGACACTCTGCTGCGTAAGCATGCCCATGTCAATACTATTGGTGCAACAGCACCTGAATCAGACGGAATTGATGTGCTCGCGATCGAGACGCCCCACGGCGGATTCACGCGTCGCGCTCCTGCGCGACGGACGGTGCTACGAACTCACACGGACCAGAGCCCTCGGCTCGGTCCGTTGAGTGGAACGTGGCGTGACGGGGGGTTCCCGGCATGCCACCGTGTCGGTCACCTTTCTGCGCGGCAGTTTCATTTCCGAAGTGAGGCCAGATGGCTGATCCACTTTTCGTCTTCCTGGTGAGCGGCAACCCCGAAAGGCAGGACGACGGCTTCGCCAGGTGTGCGTGGCTCCGGGTCGGTGAACTGGTCTCCCAATTCTTTCGCAATCGGAACAGTCCTGACGCGGTGGTGAAGGCCGACACGGTGTTGCGGTTCATCCATTTCGACTGCCACACGGCCACGGTGCAGATCTACGAACACGACTTCAAGAAGCAGAAGTCGCACGTTGCCGACCCGGCGGCGAAGCACGTCGCCAGGAACTGGGTCCCGCTGGACGCGAGCTTCGTGACGAAGTTCGGTCCACTGGATCCGCAGAGCGATCCGAAGCAGTTCGTGGAGTGGGAGGTGATCGCCAAGGCCAAGGCGTCCGGGTCGGATCACGCACTGTCGATCGTGAACGTGTACCACTCGGTCCGTAAGGCG
Organism: Streptomyces sp. C1-1; assembly: GCF_050214755.1. NCBI lineage: Bacteria > Bacillati > Actinomycetota > Actinomycetes > Kitasatosporales > Streptomycetaceae > Streptomyces > Streptomyces sp. C1-1. The sequence continues at coordinate 294,358 of NZ_CP189826.1, forward strand.
CCGCGTGGCTCGGTGCTGGAACTGAGCATCTTCTCGCACGCTTTCGTGGACGGTCCGGTCCTGTTCAACACCGCCGCGGGCACCGGGGACCGTCGCGATCCCGATGACACCGACGGCCGGGCGGCGACCGACTTCCGGGCGGACATGGGCGAGGCCGGCGCCGCGAACGCCAACGCGCTGGACGAGTTCAAGAAGGGCTTCGCGGACACCGGCACCTTCCGTATCTGGGGCTGCAACATCCAGGACATCGTCGACACCAACCCCCCGCCCCCGCAGACGCAGCGCAGATGCCTGATCATGAGCACGGTCCGGGAGGTCGTCGAGGCGTCCTACGCCCAGCAGATCAGAAAGGGCGGCGCGCTCGCGCAACTGCTGAAGAATCCCAAGAAGTTGCCTCCCGGCTCGACGAAGATATCCCTCGACATGGGTCGGCAGATCAACCATGAACGGGAGCTTCAGTCGGACCCCCACGCGGGGCACGGGCTGACTCCGTTCACCATCGATCGGCTTTTCGAGATCCGCTACGACGAGAAGTTCGCCAATCACTCGTACGACTCGTTCTTCCGGGGGAACGGGACTCCAAAGGCGGCTTCGCCAAGGTCATCACCAGATCGTTGTCGGACATCGTGCAGTTCGTGGCGAAGGAGACCCTCCCCAGCTACATCTTCGTCGCCGCGCAGGCACTCAAGACGGTGACCGTCGTCGGCGGCGCGCCAGGGACGAGTGCCGAACTCGACAGCGCGGGACAGCAGATCATCGGGCCTGCCCGGCGGTACGAGGCGCTGTTCTTCAGCAAGTTCTTCGGGGTCTCCATCAAGGATCACGCTGCCGCGGTGAACCGGTACTACGCGTTCTTCGACAACCAGGGGAACGCCGTGAAGACGATTCTGGACCGGGCAGCCAATGGGCTCCCGTAGCGGCGCGGAGGTTCGCGACCATGACTGACGACCGACCCAGCACGCTGGACGTTCTCGCCGCCGAACTGAGCGTGGCCCTGGCCGCGCTGGAAGGTGCGCTCACCCCGGCGAACCTCACGCCGCTGCTCATCGAACTCGGCCTCACAAGCCCGCCGGATCTGACCGCGGATGCCGCGTTCGGCCGGACAGTGGCGGATGCCGCCACCGCCGCCGGTGCCCTGGCGTCCGGCGTCGACGAACTGGTGGCCGCCGACGACGGTGCTCCACGTGCGGCGGCCGCCACCCGCCTGCTCGTCGCCGTGCGGCGCCTGGTCGTCGCTCTGGACGCCTTGGCGAGCGACTTCCGGCGGGCCACGGCCAACCTGCCGAACGCGGGGGAACTCGCCCAGTTCGCCGCGACGCTGACCGAACACCTGCTGGGTTCAGCCGTCGTGGGCTATCTGGAACTGGGGCATCCGCTGCTGCTGCGGGTGCTGTCCCTGCTGACGATCGTGGAGACGGCGCTGGTCGGTGTCGCGTCCGACGCCGACGACGAACCGCCGCTCGTCCACCGGGCCCTGCACCTGGACCGGGCCGGTCGCCTGACGAGCGATCCGTTCGCCGTCCTGCGTGCGGGCTACGGCTGGGGTGACACCACCTTCGACGGCAAGGCGCTGCTGGCCAGAGCCCGGGATCTGTTCGACACCCTCGATCCGATCGCGGTGGCCGCCGAGGCCGACGAGGACGGCGCGTCCACCCTGGATCTCGCGAATCTGTTCATCCGGGTCGCCACCGATGCCGTACCGCCGGGGCTGGACGCGGGACTCTTCGGTGACGTGGCAGGACCGCTCGACCTCGTCCTGGGACGGCTCGGGGACACGCTGCGCGTCGTGCTGCATGTCGACGGTCACCTCACCGACGGGCTGGCGATGCGGCTGTCCCCGCCCGCGAAGCTCGGGTTCAAGGGCGGATCGACCGCGGCAGGGACGGTCTCGCTCGACGTCGTCGCCGAGAGCGCCGACCCGGCCGCACCGTTCGTCATCTTCGAGGTCGGCGACGGGATACGCCTGCAGGCGGTACGCATAGCCGCGGGACCGACCGTGGACCTCGTCGCAGACGTCGACGACAGCACGGTCAACGGTGACGTCGGCTTCCACGCCGACGTCACCCAGGCCGAACTCGTCGTCGACACCTCACAGGCCGACGGCTTCCTCAGCAGTGTCCTGCCGGCGGACGGACTTCGGGCGGGGTTCGACTTCGGCCTCGTCTGGTCGAAGGAACGGGGGTTGACCTTCCGGGGCTCCGGGGCGGCCGAAGCGACCTTGCCCCTCTCGCTGGAGCTGGGACCGGTCACCGTCACCGGCATCCATCTCGGCCTGCGTGTGAAGGACACCGCCCTGTCCGCCGAGGTGTCGGCCGACGCCGGCCTCGAACTCGGCCCGATCACCGCGACCGTCAACCGGCTCGGCCTGACGGTCCTGTTCTCCCGTAAGCCCGGCCACGACGGCAACCTCGGCCCGCTGGACGTGTCCCTGGGATTCAAGGCGCCGAGCGGTGTCGGTCTCGCCGTGGACGCCGGCGGGATCGCCGGCGGCGGCTTCCTGGCCTTCGACACCGAACGCGGCGAGTACTCCGGCGCCATGGAGCTGGAGTTCGCCGACTTCCTGGCCCTGAAGGCCGTCGGTCTGATCACCACCCGTATGCCGGACAGCTCGCACGGCTTCTCGCTGCTGATCGTGCTGAACGCCGAGTTCGGCAGCGGCATCCAGCTCGGATACGGGTTCACGCTGCTCGCCGTCGGCGGGCTGATCGGGTTCAACCGTGGGATGAACCTTCAGGCGCTGGTGGAGGGTGTACGGACCGGCGCGATCGATTCGGTGGCATTCCCGCAGGACGTCGTCGCGAACGCGCCGCGGATCCTGTCCGACCTGAGCCGCTTCTTCCCGCCCGAGCAGGGCACCTTCCTCATCGGCCCGATGGCGAAGATCGGTTGGGGCACCCCCACCCTGGTCAGCATCTCCCTCGGCGTGATCATCGAGATCCCCGGCAACATCGCCGTCCTCGGTGTCCTCAAAGCCGCACTGCCCACCCAGGACAAGCCGCTCCTGGTCGTCCAGGCCCAGTTCGTCGGCACGCTCGAACTCGACAAGTCACGCCTGTGGTTCTTCGCCAAGCTGTTCGACTCGCGGGTGCTGACGATGACCATCGACGGCGGCATGGGCGTCCTCGTGGCCTGGGGCGACAACCCCGATCTGGTGATCACGGTCGGTGGATTCCATCCCGCCTACCGGCCGCCGCCGTTGCCGTTCCCGGTCCCGGACCGGCTGTCGGTGGACCTGCTCCATCGCAGCAACCAGCTCATTCGGGTGTCCGGCTACTTCGCCGTCACGAGCAACACCGTTCAGTTCGGTGCCAAGGCCGAACTGCGGCTCGGCTTCAGTGCCTTCGGCATCGAGGGCCACCTCGGTTTCGACGCGCTCTTCCAGATCTCCCCGTTCCGGTTCGCGATCCACATCTCCGCAGGCGTCACGCTGAAGGCGTTCGGCATCGGGGCGTTCGGCATCGACCTGGACTTCCAGCTGGAGGGCCCGGCGCCGTGGCGGGCGCACGGGAAGGGCTCGATCGGCTTCCTGTTCTTCTCCGTCTCCGCGAACTTCGACATCACCTGGGGCGAGCAGCGCGACACCACGCTCCCGCCGGTCGCGGTCCTGCCGTTGCTGGCCGCCGAGCTCGGCAAGACGGAGGGCTGGGAGACCCGGTTGCCCTCCGGCTCCAACCGGGCGCTGGTCACCCTGCGACAGCTGCCGCAAACCGACGGCCTGGTCCTGCATCCGCTCGGATCGCTGTTCGTGCGGCAGCGGGCACTGCCCCTGGACGTCCGCGTGGACCGGATCGGCGGCCGTACCGCGAGCGACGGACGCAGGTTCAGCGTCGCGCCGGCCCCCGAAAGCGGTCTGACACAGGTCTCGGTCACCGGCGACAGGTTCGCCATGGCCCAGTTCCAGAACATGACCGACGCCGCCAAGCTGTCCCGGCCGTCGTACGAGACGCAGGACGCCGGACTGCAGCTCACCGCGGCCTCCGGCGTGCTGGCATCCCCGCGGGTGGTGCGCCGCAGCGCCCGGTACGAACTGCACATCATCGACAGCGGGGCGTCGTCCTCCCCGCAGGCGGCACCGCAGCGGATCACCACGGCGCGTGTCGCCGCCGCTCCCACCACCGCACCCAAGCGCTTCCACAACGTCAGCGGCCCCGTCTTCGACGAACTGCTGCACGGCAGCAGCACCAGCCGCGCGGCGCTCTCCCAGCGGCAGTCCCGGCAGCGACAGCCGTTCGCCGTCCAGGACACCGTCCGCGTCACCGAGCAGCGCTTCGTCGTCGCCTACGTCAAGAGCAACCGGCAGGCGTTCCCGCCCAACGCCCCGGGCCGGACCTCGCGGGGCACGGCAGCGACCTTCCGCAGCCTCACCACGGCGCAGGACGCGCTCGCCGACTTCGTCACCGCAGACCCCTCACTCGCCGGCCGGCTGCACGTGATCCCGGCGTCGGAGGCCGCCGCCTCGCCCGCCGCCCCCGGCACCTGGGCCGCCGCCGGACCGCTGCCCGTACCCGCCTCCCAGGTCGAACCGGTGCCCCTGGCGAACGGCAGGATCCTGCTCGCCGGCGGAACGGGAGCGGCCGGGACACCGCTCGCCACGACCGCGCTGTTCGATCCCACGGCCGATGCGTGGTCGCCCGGTCCGCCCCTGGCCATCGGACGCCGTCAGCACACCACGACCAGGCTCGCCGACGGACGGGTGCTCGTGCTCGGCGGGCGCGGCACGGCGGGCGTGCTCGCCACGGCCGAGGTCTTCGACCCCGCGGCCGGTACCTGGACACCACCGCCGACGCCGATGGGCACGGCCCGTTCCGGGCACACGACGACCCGGCTCGCCGACGGCCGACTCCTCGTCACCGGTGGAAGCGGCGCACGGGCCGGACAGGAGGACGGCGCGCTCACCTCCGTCGAACTGTTCGACCCCGCCACCGGTTCCTGGACGGTGACAGCGCCGATGACCGACGCCCGCACCGGCCACCGAGCCGTCGTACTGGCCGACGGGCGGGTCCTGGTGATCGGTGGCGCGCTCGCCACCGGGGGCGGGCGGCACAGCGCGCTGGCGTACTGCGAGGTGTACGACCCGGCCACCGGGCACTGGACGCCCACCGGCAGCCTCGCCCAGGCCCGCACGGGCCACCAGGCGGCGCCGCTTGCCGACGGGCGGGTCCTGGTCACCGGCGGCGACGCCGTCGTCGCCGGTGACGGCACCCTCGATCCGCACAGCCTGTCCACCAGCGAGCTGTACGACCCGGCGACCGGGCGCTGGAGCCCGGCGGCGGCCATGCCCGGCGCTGGGCGCAGCCATCACCGGATCCTGCCGCTGCGCTCCGGAGCCGTACTCGTGATCGGCGGAACCGGCGCCCCGGAGCAGACCGCCGGCTACCGCTCGGTCATCGCCTACGACTCCGCCGCCGACGGCTGGACCCCCCTCGGTGGTCTCCTCGTCGGGCGCTTCGACCTCGGTGCCGTCGAACTGGCCGACAGCCGGGTCCTGATCGCCGGAGGCGTCGCGGCAGCGGGCCCGGCGGCCGACGACCCCGACGCCGCACGGCCCACCGACACCAGTGAGGTGCTGATCCCGTGACCCGCAGCCGCCCCTGCCGCACCGCACCCCGGCCTGCCCGCCGCCACAGCCGCCGTTGTGGCGGCCATGCCCACCACGGCAACCACGAACGCCGCCACGACCACACCGTCCGCCCCGACCACGACGGCCGTCCGATCACGGCCACCATGACCGTGACAGCAAAGGACCTGACGCCATGACCACATCCACCGTGCCGGCCACCGGCGCGTGGACCACCGCCGCCGACCTGCCCGCACCGGCCGCTTGGTACGGACAGCACGACGGCGCCGTCCTCCTCGACGACGGCACCGTCCTGGTCGCCGGCGGCGTGGACGCCGCGTCCACCGCCCAGAACACGGCCGCCGTCTACGACCCGGCGCACAACACCTGGCAGCCGGTCGGCACCTTGCACACTCCCCGGCACCTGCACACCATCACCCGGCTGCCCGACGGCAAGGTACTGGTCTGCGGCGGCCTGAGCGGCTCCTCCACCGCCGGGCCGGGCCTCGCCTCGGCCGAGGTGTACGACCCCCGGACCCGGCTGTGGAGCACGACCGGCGCCCTGGGCACACCCCGCTGGGGGCACAGCGCGATCCTGCTGGCGGACGGTTCCGTCCTGGTCGCCGGGGGCAGTACCGTCCGGTCCGGCCCGTCGACGACCGCGTTGCGTTCGGCGGAGCGCTTCGATCCATCCACCGGCCGGTGGACCGCGGTCAAGGACATGACCGACGCACGCACGGGCCACACCGCGCTGTCGCTGACCGGCGGAGCCGTCCTGGTCTGCGGCGGTGTCGCACCGGTGGGCACCGCCGACGACCCCGCGCTCGCCTTCTGCGAGCTGTACGACCCCACGCAGGGCCGCTGGACTCCGACCGGCGGCCTGCTGCGGGCGCGCCGGCACCACCAGGCCACCCGGATCTCCGACAGCACGGTACTGGTCACCGGCGGCACCGCGCCGGGCTCGCCGGGCACCAGCCCCTACGACCCGTTCAGCCAGCGCGGCGCGGAACTGTACGACCTGACCACCGGCGTGTGGACGGCGGTGGCGCAGATGCCCTCCGGACGGGCCTTCCACCGGGCGGTCCCGCTCGCCGACGGGCGGCTGCTGGCGATCGGCGGGGCGGCGAGCGATCGTGACGAGGCCGGATTCCGCAGCGCGGTGATTCACGGCGCTGCCGGGACGGACGACGCCGTCGCCGACGTGTGGACTCCGGCCGCCGGCCTGGCGACCGGACGGTGGGCGTTCGCCGTGGCCACACTGCCGAACGGCCGAGTGCTGGTCACCGGCGGGGTCTCCCGCTCCGGACTGGCCGCCGCCGACCCCACGGTCACCGAACTGGCCGTGACCAGCGAGGTGTTCGCCCTCGACGACGCGCACACCCCGGTGACCGGGAGCGCCTCGTGACCGAGAACGCCTACTCCTTCCTGCCGTGGCTGCGCGCGGGCATCACCACCCGGATCACCGCCGACCCCGGCACCGCCGAACGTGCGTCCGTCCCGGTCAGCCTGCGGATCACCGGCGACGCGATACCCCGCGGCACCCTGGTCCAGGACGTGGAACGCACCGTGCAGCTCTACGGGCCCGGAGACGTCATAGGCGTGGATCCGCGGGCGATCTCCCGGACCGAGCCACGGCCGGGCGTCACCAACGTGGAACCGAACTACCTGGCCCACATCGAGTTCTCCCAGGAGGACTTCGTCTGGCGCTACAGCCCGGCGGCACCCGACGGCGCCACCAAGCGGCTCCTGCCCTGGCTCGCCCTCGTCGTCCTGGCCTCCGGCACCGACCCGGGCGGCTTGGACGCCGAGTTCACCGAGGCTGCGGGCAACGGGCCGCTGCCCTCCATCGTCGTGGCCGACCCGCAGGCCACCCTGCCGCCCGCCGGGCAGCTCGGCGCCTGGGCACACGTGCACGTCAACGGCTCGCTGGACAACCCCGTCGCCTCGGACGACACCGTCGCCGCCCTGGCCGCGCTCGCCGAGGTGCTGCGCACCGACGCGGACCACGCCTGCTCCCGGCTGATGTGCCCGCGCCGACTGCGGCCGGACACCGCGTACTCGGCGTTCCTGGTACCGACGTTCGAGACCGGCCGGCTCGCGGGCCTCGGCCTCGATCCGAACCTGGCACCGGGGGCGCTGCACTCCAGCTGGGCAGCGCCCTATCCCGGCCAACCCGCCACGGGCCAACTGCCTTACTACCACCGCTGGTCGTTCAGCACCGGCACCACCGGGGACTTCGAGTTCCTGGTCCGGCTGCTGACGCCGCAGCCGGCCGATCCCCGGGTCGGGCGCCGCCCCCTCAACGTGCGCCACTCCCCTGGCCTCGGCCTGCCGGCCATCGACACACCGCCGGAACTGGCCGGTGTGCTGCCGCTCGGCGGCGCCCTGAAGGTGCCACAGCTGCCCGGCGACCCGGTCGACCCCGCTGAGAACTGGGACAACTTCCTCGGACTGCCGCCGCCGGCGCTCTCGTATCCGCATCCCTTCCAGAAGGCTCTGGCCGGTGTGATCAATCTGGCCGACGACTACCAGCGCCATGCGCCCTCGGCCGCGCATGCCGCTCTCGCCACGGCCACGGACGTCGGCCCCATCGCGCTCCCCGACGACACGGCCACCACGGTCGATCCGATCATCACACCACCGCTGTACGGGCGCTGGCACGCCCTGACCTCACGGCTCCTCAACGACCGGGACGGCGTCCCGGTCCCGGCTCCGGCGAACCACAACTGGGTCCACCGACTCAACCTGGACCCGCGTTTCCGCGTCGCCGCGAACCTCGGCGCCCAGGTCGTCCGCGCGCACGAGGAGAAGCTGATGGCCGCCGCCTGGGAGCAGGTCGGCGACGTTCTCGTGGCCAACGGCCGCATTCGCGCCGCGCAACTGGCCCGGGAGGTCGGGCACTCACTGCAGACCCGGCACGTGGACCCCGTACAGGGCGCCGGCCCGAGCGCATTGGCCCAGGCCCCGGCGGCAGCATCCGGACGCTCCCTGACGCTGACCGCGCCGGCCCACTCCCGGCTGACCACGACCGCCGCCGACACGCCCACAGCGGCCGCCCTGTCGGCGGACCAGGAGCCCAAGGTCGCGGTCGGATTCCGGGTGGCGGCCAGCCAGGTCACCGCAGCGCCGGTCTCGGCGGCGATGCGACGTATCACCCGGCCGGGAGCCCGGCTGATACGTTCCCTGCCGTTCCCCGACGATCAGCCGCCGCAGGCGCTGCTGTCCCGCATGGACGCGGTCACCGACCCGGCCACCGCCGCCGCTCCCAAGACCACACCGGTGGCGCTGGTCACCCCGGCACGCCTGCTCGCCGCACTGCACCCGGGACAGGACACCGGCGGCGATCCGGTCGACCGACTCCCGCACAGCCCCGACTTCGTCCTGCGCTCCGTCGACGACCCGGTCACCCCGCACCCCGGCACCGCCGACAGCGCGGAGGCGGCCCGGTTCAAGACCGCGCTGCGGGACCTGCACCAGGGCCTCGACACCGGGACCGCGGTGGGGCGCACCGACGTGCGGGTGCCCCTGGGAGTCGTCGGCGCCACCACCTCGGTGCTCGCCGGACTGCGCGCCGACATGACCGTACCCAAGGCGGTGCTCGGCTCGGTCAGTCTGCCCGACCGACTGCAGCCGTTCGCCGCCGAGTTCACCGAGGCGATGGCCTACCCGGTCTTCGACCTGCCGGCCTACCGGACGCTGCTGGACCTGTCCGTCGACGCCCTGGTCCCGAACCTGAACCTGCTCCCCGCGAACTCGATCACCCTGCTCGCCAACAACCGGCCCTTCATCGAGTCCTATCTGGTCGGGCTCAATCACGAAATGTCCCGCGAGCTGCTGTGGCGCGAATACCCGACCGACCAACGAGGCACCCCCTTCCGCCAGTTCTGGGAGCCGGTGGCGACGCTGCCCGTACCGGGCGAGAGCCCCGAGCAGCGTCGAGAGCGCGGATACGACATCCCGCCCATCCACCGCTGGCCGCAGACGAACCGCCTCGGCGACAACGACAACCGCCGGCACAGCGGCCCCGGCCGGGACGACCTGGTCCTGGTCGTCCGCGGTGAGTTGCTGAAGAAGTACCCGACAGCGGCGATCTACGCGCACAAGGCGCAGTGGCCGGCCGGCCCCGACGGACGCCCGGACACCACCCGGCAGCGGGAACCGGCCGAACTTCCCACTGACCGGCCGCCGACGCCGCAGGAGGTGCTGCTGCCCCGCTACGAGGCGAAGGTCGACCCGGACATCTATCTGCTCGGCTTCGACCTGGACGCCGCGCAGGCCCTCGGCAGCCCGCCCGACGACGCCGGCTGGTTCTTCGTCCTCAAGGAACGCCCCGGCGACCCGCGGTTCGGCGTCGATGACGCGCCGCCCACACATGTGGAGGTCTGGAACGACCTGACCTGGGACGACGTCGACCCGCACCGGCACGGTTTCCTCGAACTGGACGCGGACGTCACGGTCGCGCTGCAGAGCTTCGACGGGTCCGGGGACGAGCCGGAGAAACTGCAACAGCGCGCCGAGGACGAGAACCTGCCGCTGTGGTTCGCGGGTCTCAGCTCGGCCGACCTCGCTTACATCCTTTTCCAGGTTCCGGTCCTGGTCGCCGTACACGCTCAGGAGATGCTGCCGCGATGACCGCCCCGCTCAGTGACGACTTCCCGGTCCTGCTGGGGCCGGTCCGCATCGAGACCCGGTTCACCCCGACGGAGCTGCTGGTGCGGGTGTTCCCGGACGAGTGGCAGGTCGACAAGTTCGAGCCCAGGCCCACCGACGCCGAGATCGCCGCACTCGACGCCTACTGGACGGCCCGCTGGGCGGCGGGCGGCCGGTCGGGCGCCCTGCAGGCCGCCTGGCAGGAACTGGTCGGCAGGGTCCCGGCCGGCCGGGCCGCCTGGCTGCTGCGCACCCGCGTACCGGCGAATCCGGGCGAGGAACCGGCCGGGGTGCCGGCAGCCACCACGGTTCTGGTGGTACGCACTCCGGCGGCGGTGGCGGCCAACGACCGGCAGCCGACGATCACGTACTGGACGTCCGTGTGGCGGGCGCACGGCGACCGGCAGCTGCTGGCGCAGGCGGACAGCGCCCTGCTCGCCGCCGTGGGTGCCGCACGCACGAACACGATCCGCGCCTCGCGCCCGTCGGGAGTGGACGCCGCCGCCCTGACTGCGGGCGACGACGTGCTGGTCGCCTTCCTGGTACTGCCGCCGCCCGCCGCCGCGAACGTGGCGGCCGACTCGTGGACGCAGGCGGCCCAGGCGCGGCTGCTGCCCGACCGCTTCCGGGTGCTCGGGTACGTGGGCGGCGCGCAGGTGCTGTCCGCGACCGGGGCTCCGGTGCCCAAGTCGCTGGCGGTGAGTCCCGATCCGTCGGCCACCGACCAGATCTCCGTGGACGAGCGGACGGGGGTGCTGCACGTCCCGGACGCGCTGCGCTGGCTGACCGACTTCGACCGGACCGTGGCGGTCGGCATGGGGCTGCGGATCCCGCTGGACGACCGGACCCGCGGCGGACTGGACCGGCTGGTCGTCCTGGGGCTGCGCGAGCAGTCGACACCGCAGCAGTCGGCCACCGACCTGTCCGACCTCATCACCCGGCAGTTGCGCAGCCCGGACGGGTTCAGCCTGCTGCCGCAGGGCACCCCGACGAACAACACCGAGGAGGCACCCGCCGGGCAGGACGCCGAGGAGGAGGCCGACGCGGCGCTGCGCAGCACCCGCACGACAGCCTTCGCGGCGGCCGGCGACTGGACCACCCTGACCGACGGGCGCCGGTTCACCGACCTGCTGGGCCTCGCCCCGGACCTCCTGGCCGGCATGCCCAACGCGGACGGCACGGATCAGCGCGACGCGCGCGCCGCCAACACCGCGCTGTGGCCGGCCACCTGGGGCTACTTCCTGGGGACCGCGCTACGGCCGCTCCTCGACCCGCGGGCGGTCGAGGCGACCCGCGACTTCTTCATCCGCCATGTGTCCGGCCGCGGCCCGCTGCCCGCCGTGAAGATCGGCCGGCAGCCGTACGGCATCCTGCCCACGACCGCGTTCTCCCGGCTGACCTACCCGGACTCCGCGCCTCACCGCCGCGCCCTGAACCGGGTCCTGACCGCCGCCGCACAGGACTGGAACGCGGCCGCAGCCCAGGTGCCGCATCTCGGTGCCCCCACCGACGACGCGCACCAACTGCTGCTGGACATCCTCGCGCTGCATCCGACTTCCGCCGAGTACCACCAGCGGTACGCACAGAGCGTCGAGGACCTGTTCAACCGCGAGAACCTGGGCGGCCTGGGCCCCACGGTGCTGCCCGCGCTCGACCGGCTCAACCAGCCCCCGCCGGTGCGTGCCCTGCTGGCCCGGTTCGGTGCGGCCACCGGACCGGGGCGCGATCCGGACCTGCTGCGACGCCTGTTCGTGGACTTCCAGCAGCCGCTGTCGGCCCCGCTGATCGACGACCGCCCCCTGTCGGAGACGCAATCCGTCCGCGACTACACCCCGGACCGCAGGAACTACCTGCGCTGGCTGGCCGACGCGGCCGACAGCGATCTGCACACGGTCCGCCTGGAACTGGGCTTCACCGACGACGTGCGGCCCTCCGCGCTGCTGTATCTGCTGCTGCGGCACGCGCTGCTGCTGGGCTGGGCCGACACCGCGCGCGCCCTGATGGCGGCGGCGGGCGCGGGCCCCGAAGACCTGTCGACCGCGGATCCGGCCTTCATCCACGTCCGCATCCCCGCACCCGGCCAGAGCCTGCCCAGCGAGAGCCGGTTCCGGCTGCTGTACTCACCGGCCCCGGCCGTCACCGGCAGCACGGACCAGCTTCTCGTCGACTTCATTCCGACCCTGCTGCAACGCGCCGACACCGCTACCGCCCAACTCGCCGACCAGGCCCGGGCTCTGCAGCAACTCGCCGGACTGCCGACCGCCCGCCTGGAGCGCGTCCTTGCCGAGCACCTGGACCTGGCCACCTACCGGCTCGATGCCTGGCGGCTGGGCCAGGCCACCGAGCGGCTGGCCGAGCTGCGGTTCGGCCCCGACGGAACGGCACCCGCACGGCCGGGCCTGCACCTGGGCTCGTACGGCTGGCTGGAGGACGTACGGCCGAGGACCGGCGAACTCACCCCGGTCACCCTCAGCGGGCCGCTCGCGACGGTCTTCGCCGGCAAGGAACCGCTGCTGCACGACCCTCACAACGAGGGCTTCATCCACACGCCGTCGCCCGGCCACGCCCGGACCGCCGCCGTACTGCGGGCCGGGTACGCCGCCAACCGCACGCCGGACAACCCGGGCGCCTTCGCGATCGACCTCAGTTCCGAACGGGTCCGGGTCGCCCTGACGCTCCTCGACGGACTGCGCCAGGGACAGTCTCTCGGCGCCCTGCTCGGCTACCGCTTCGAACGCGGCCTGCACGACCGGCACGACCAGGCGGAAGTGGACCGTTTCATCGCGGCGCTGCGCCTCGAATTCCCCCTCCGGGCCGGGAAGATCTCCCAGACCACGGACGACCCGCAGGACCGGCCGGAGGACATCGGGCAGATCGAAGCCCGCAACGTGATCGACGGACTCGCCTTGGTCCGGCATCTGACCCGCAACGAGGTGTCCCAGAGCTACCCCTTCGACATCCCAGGACTGCCCGAAGCCGACCCGGGGCAGACCGACGCCATCACCGCCGAGGCGGCCCGGCTGCTGGACGCCAACGACGCGGTCGCCGATCTCGCGGTCGCCGAATCCGCCCACCAGGCACTCGCCGGCAACGTCGAACGCGCCTCGTCGACCCTGGACGCGTACGCCAAGGAAGGCCTGCCTCCGGAGCCCACGGTCGTCGAGACCCCGCGCAGCGGCACCACGCTCACCCACCGGTTCGCCCTGCGGCTGCGCCCGCAGCGCCATCCCGACCACGGTGATCCACCCCGCGCACAGGGCGAGCCGGCCGTCGACGACTGGCTGCCCACCCTGTTCCCGCCACCGCGGTCGGTGGCCGCCCTGGTCACCTGGACCGACCCGGTCGACGGCCGCACCCACAACCGTGCCGTGACCCAGGACGACCTCGGCCTCGCCCCGATCGACCTGCTGTGGACGTTACGGCCGACCGACGCCGCCGCCATGACGGAACTCGACGACCGGATCGTCGGCGTCGTCGTCGACCGTGACCAGCCGCGCCCCGACACCGAACTGACCATCCGCCACACCGGACGAGTCCCCGGCAAGATCAGCTTCTTCGAGCTGTCCCCGCTGGTCAACGCGGTCCGAACGCTGCTCACGACAGGCCGCCCGTTGCGCCCCTCCGACCTGGTCCCGGCAGCCGGCACCACGCCCGTGGACCGGAGCGCCGACGACGCCGTCTCCCTGCCCCGGGAGCGGCCGGCCGCCGTCCGTGCCGCACTGGCGGACCTCGCGAACGACGTGAGCGGCTACCTGACGGATCTCGCGCCGCTCTACCCCGCCCCGCCCGCCACACCACACCGCGCCACCGTGCTGGACCGCATCGACACCTTCCTCGCGGGGTACGCCGAACTGGCCACCACCGCGGCCGGGTTCGGCATGGTCCGCAGCAGCTGGGGCGAGCTGACCGCCTGGCGCCGCGCCGCCTACACGGACGTACTGACCGCGGTGTCGGCGATCACAGACCGGATGACACGGGCCCTGGCCGGAGCCGACGCGCTTCTCGCCCAGTACGACGCGCTGCCGAAGGCCACCACGGACGCCGACCGGTTCCGGTTGCTGCGCCAGGCGGAACGACTCCTGACGACCGCACCCGTCGCCGTGCTGCCCGACCGGCCCTCCAAGTTCCGGTCGAACCTGCGCAGCGAACGCGACGACTTCGACAGGCAGCTGCGCGATCTGCGGAAACTGGGCTCCACCACACGCAAGACGCTCAGCGGGCTGCTGGAGGACGTACAGGACGAGCTGCCGCTGACCGGCATCGACCCCGTCGGCCTGGACCTGACCGCCGTACTGGACCGTGTGGTGGCGTTCGGCCGCGAACTGCTGGAACGCGCCCTGGCACTGCGGACCGAGATCACCGCCCGGCTCGCCGCCTGCGACGCCGCGCTGGCCGACTACGACCACGCGGTCACCGGCCCCGACCGGGTCGCCGCGGGCACCGCGGCGCTGCGCGCGCTGCTCGGCGCCGACGCGCTGGTCGTCCCCGAGTACACGCCGTCCGACCCCATCGCCTCGGACCTGCGCAAGGCCTTCCGGGACAGCGATGCCTTGGTCCGGCACCTCACCCAGCCGCCGGTCGCACGGGACTTCCCGGTGGACGACTGGGTGCACGGGGTCGCCCGGGTACGTGACATGCCCCGCCTGTGGGAGCGCGCCATACTGCTCAGTGACGCGCTGCGGGACAGGGACGGTCTCCTCGGCCACGCGCCCGACGGGCAGGAGCCCGTCCTGGTGCCCGTCCAACTGCCGTACCACCCCGGCGACCACTGGCTCGCCATGGAGTTCGCCGCGGGCACCACGATCACCGAAGACCGGTTGCTGTTCACGGCCCACTACGCGGCCGAGCCGCAACCAGGCGACAGCACCCAGTGCGGGGTGCTGTTCGACGAGTGGACGGAGGTGATCCCCGCCGACCGGGAGACCACCGGTATCGCGGTCCACGCCGACAGCCCGGACTCCGAACCGCCGCAGGCGATGCTCCTGGTCGCCCCGCCCGTACGCACCGGCGCCTGGAACGTGGACGACGTCCTGGCCGCGGTCATCGAGACCTTCGACCTGGCCAGGAGCCGGCTCGTCGAACCGGCACAACTGGACGACAGCGCCTACGCGCAGCTGCTGCCCGCGACGCTCATGTCGGCGACCCGTCAGCCGATCACGATCAGCACCGACCTCGCTGTCGCCAACGAACGCTGGAAGGCCGATCATGACTGAGTCCCGTATCCACGACCTCCCTGCGGCGATGAGCCGGCGCGAGCATCCGACCGTCGGGGTGTGGAACCGCCTGGAGGGCCGTCCGCGCACCACCGACTTCGGCCGGGCCCTGCGGGCCGAGGTGCGCGATCCGCTGTGGATGCTGGCCCGGCAGTGGCAGCTCGGCGAGTTCCGCGGCACGGACGGCGGTTCGCCGGTGACCGCGACGTACTCGGTCACCGCGAGCCCGCCGGGGCGCTTCCGGACCGACGCAAGCCCCGCGGGCCCACCCGCCGGGCCGCTGCCGCCCGACCGGCCGCTGGAGGCGGTCGCCGAACGGCAGCCGCTGCCCTTCATGTTCGGCGACGAGCCGATCTCCTTCGACCTGCGGCTGGTCCTCGGCCGCCGCTGGCTCAAACTGCTCGCCCGGTCCTCGGAGCTGCGCTCGCACGACTTCGGCGAGCAGTACGTCACCCGGTATCCGATAGCGCTGCCCGACCCCGCCCGTCCCGCCGACGCCCCTCGTGTCGCGCACCCCGAGGTGTGGGCTTCGATGCAGGCGGTCGCGGGCCGACGGATGGACGGCTATCTCCTGTACAAGCACGTCAAGGACGGCGGTCACGCGTCCGACGGCATCAACGATCCCGGGCGCCGCCACCGCAGCGAACTCGACGCGCTCGGCGTCCGGTTGGTCGGCTGGTTCGACGACTTGATCGACCAGCCCGCAGGTCTCGCTCCGGAGCGGCCCGCGGGCGACTCGACCTGGGACGCCCGGCGCCTCGAACACCGCTTCTCCGTTTCGGCGCCGGCACCCGACGGGTCGGAGCGGGTGCTGAGCGCGCCGGAGTACCCGGGCGGCGAACTGGACTGGCACGCCTTCTCGGTCTCGCCCGGCGGCTCTCTGGGCGGCGCTGCCCCGGCGCCGGCGGCGATCAACCGGACCGTCTTTCCCTCACCGGTACGTTTCTCGGGTATGCCGCTGCCCCGGTGGTGGGCGGTGGAGGACGGGCGTACCAACTTCGCGGCGGTCACGCCCGACAGCACCGACCTGGCGCGGTTGGTCTTCCTGGAGTTCGCCCTCGTCTACAGCAACGACTGGTACCAGCTGCCCTGCGACCTGCCGGCCGGCACGCTTGCCTCGATCCAGGGGCTCGCGGTGACCGACGTCTTCGGTCAGCGCCGCTGGATCACCCCGGCGGACAGCGGCACAGGCACGGACCGGCAGCGCTGGTCGATGTTCACCCTCAACCCCCTTGCCGTACCGGGCTCCGCCGCGGCGCCGGCTCGAGCCGATGCCGGGCTCCTGCTGCCGCCCGGTACGCCGAAGGTCGCCACCGGCCCGGCCCTGGAGGACGTCGCGCTGGTCCGGGACGAGAGCGCCAACCTGGTGTGGGGAGTCGAGCAGACCGTGCGGCAGGCCACCGGTGAGGGCCGGGCCGGCGACGAGGTCGCGGCGGAGACGCTCGCCTTCCGCCGCCTGCACGTCCCGGCCTCGACGAGCGAGCCCGGGGCCTACCAGGTGATGAGTTCCGTACCGGAGAACTGGATTCCCTTCATCCCCGTGCACGTCCCCGGCGACAACCGCAGCGTCCAGTTGCAGCGCGCCGCCCTGCCGAGCGAGGTGGACGCCACTCCGGTCCGCCCTCGGACCGCGCTGCTGCGCGAGGGCCTGGACGCGGGCCGCCCGTACTTCGTCAACGAAGAGGAGGTGCCGCGGTCCGGCACCCGTCTGACCGTCGCCTACAACCGCACCCGGACCCGGACCGGCCGGGTCGTGGTCTGGCTCGCCGTCAACCGCGGTGTCGGCCGCGGCGAACGCTCCAACGGCCTCACGTTCGACTTCCTCACTCAGGCCACGTCGGCGGGCACCTGAGAGGTTCCCTGCGAACCGCCGCACCGGCACCAGTGCCGGCTGTCCCGGCGAGAAGCCCGGTCGGCCACCGGCCGGTTGCAGGTCGGTGCAGCCCTCGGCGGGGGGAACTACCTGCGGCGGCAGGAGGCGCGGTGCCTTGATCGGGCACAGGATGGCCGAGTTCGGCGACGAGCCAGGCCCGTTCCAGGCCGATGTCCTCGGTCATGGCGTGCGCAGGCCACCGTGAACTGGCCGCCACGGCACCGGTCATGAGGGGCCGTCTGGGGAACTCGGCGGTGATCGGCATGGCCACCGTCGGACCCGCCTCGGGCCTGTTCTGACAATGCCCAGGGCGTGTCGGCGGCGTCTACGAGGGCGGTGTGGGACGCGGTCTAGGACGCGCCGTCGCCGGCGGTCTCGTTGCGGTGCGGCTCCAGGCGATCGACCGCTTGCTCGCTCCATGCGCGGATGACCGATGCCTGCTCGGGGGTCAGTGAGTCGAGGAAGTGGCGGCGGATGTTGCCGCCGTGCACGCGGACGGCACTCCGGGCGGCGCGGCGCCCCTCGGCGGTCAGCCCGATCCCCGCGCGGCGACCATCGGCCCCGTACTGGGTGCGCCTGACGAAGCCGCGTTTCTCCATGCGCGTCAGCTGATGTGAGACGCGGCTCTTGTCCCAGTCGAGCGACTCGGAGAGCTCGCCGACACGCATCTCGCGGCCGGCGGCCTGCCACAGCGTCACCAGCACGCTGAACTCGGCCTTCGAGATGTCGCAGTCATGCTGTAGACCACGCTCCAGCTCCCTTGTGAGCAGGCGCTGCGCGCGCATCCAGGTGTCCCAGAACTCCCACTCCTCGGGTTCCAGCGATCGAGTCTCCGTCATGTCGCCGAGGATACCGCGACCAGCAGAGTTGTCACTTCAACTCCCCCCAATCTAGAGTTGACGTGACAACTCTCCCGGAAGGAAGACCATGCCACTTCGCATCGCAGTCATCCTCGGAAGCACCCGCCCCGGACGTCGCGGCGACCAGATCGCCGCCTGGGCACTGGAGGCCGCCCGTGCCCACGGTGGAGCCGACTACGAACTCATCGACCTCGCCGACCACGACCTCGGCAACCTCGACGAACCCGGCAACCCGAACTTCCAGCAGTACCAGCACGACCACACCCGCGCCTGGAGCGCGCTCATCGACAGCTTCGATGGCTACGTCTTCCTCGTCCCCGAGTACAACCACTCCTTCCCCGGAGCCCTGAAGAACGCCCTGGACTACGTCTACCGGGAGTGGAACGACAAGGCCGCCGGGATCATCAGCTACGGCGGCTGGGTCGCCGGGGCCCGGGCCGCCGAGGCGCTGCGGCTCGTCCTCGCCGAACTCCAAGTGGCCACGGTCCGCGCCCAGCCCACCATCTCGACACACCCCTCGTTCCACACCGGCGCCTTCGTCCCCCAGGAGGGCCTCGGCACCGCCGTGGGCGACATGCTCGACCAGGTGATCGCCTGGTCCGGCGCCCTGCGTGGGGTGCGCCAGGCCAAGACGCAGACGCCCACGGCGGCATGAGGACCAGTTCGTGACCGATCACGTGACAGGACACGGCGAAATTGCGTCTTGAGCAAGGGCGGCACCCGGAGGAATCCCGGGTGCCGCCCGTCAGGCGTGCGCTGTCACTTGACGTTGACGGCGCTCCAGGCCGCGGCGACCGCCTTCGCCTCGGTGCTGTCGGCGCCGTAGAGGTCGCCGGCGGCCGACAGGGTGCCCTTGCGGGCGCCGGCGTAGTCGGTGGTGGACGTGAAGTACGCGGTCAGGGCCTTGTACCAGATCTGCAGGGCCTTGTCCCGGCCGATCCCGGTGACGGTGGAGCCGTCCTGAGTCGGGGAGTCGTAGTCGACCCCGTTGATCGTCTTCTTCCCGCTGCCCTCGGACAGCAGGTAGAAGAAGTGGTTGGCGACGCCGGACGAGTAGTGGACGTCCTTGTTGCCGACGTCGGCAGACCAGTAGTCGGCCGAGCCGCCGTCCTTGCTGGGCTTGTCCATGTAGCGCAGCGGCGTGCCGTTGCCGTTGATGTCGATCTTCTCGCCGATGAGGTAGTCGCCGACGTCGCTGGAGTTGTTCGCGGCGAACTCCACACCGGTGCCGAAGATGTCGCTGGTGGCCTCGTTCAGGCCGCCGGACTCACCCGAGTACTCGAGGCCCGCGGTGTTGGACGTGACGCCGTGGCTCATCTCGTGGCCGGCGACGTCGAGCGAGGTGAGCGGGTCGTTGTTGCCCTCGCCGTCGCCGTAGGTCATGCAGAAGCAGGTGTCGTCCCAGAAAGCGTTGACATAGGCGTTGCCGTAGTGGACGCGCGAGTAGGCGCCGACACCGTCGTTCTTGATGCCGTTGCGGCCGAAGGTGCTCTTGTAGAAGTCCCAGGTGACCTGCGCGCCGTAGGCCGCGTCCGCGGCGGCGGTCGCCGCCGAGGCCGTGGTCCCGTCGCCCCAGGTGTCGTTGTCCTGCGAGAACAGGGTGCCGGTGCCGGATTCGCCGTGGGCGAGGTCGTACGTCTTGTGGCCGCCGCGTGAGGCGTCGGTGAGCGTGTACGACGAGCCGGACTGCGTGCTCGTCAGGTCCACCTTCCCGCTGTACTTCGTGTTGCCGACGCCGGTCTCGATGCCCTGGTACTGAAACAGCTTCCGGCCGGTGGCGGCGTCGGTGACGACGTGCAGCTCGTTCGGGGTGCCGTCGTCCTGGAGGCCGCCGACCACGGTCTCGTAGGCGAGGACGGGCGTGCCGGACGCGGCCCAGACGACCTTGCGCGGTGCCCGGGAGGAGCGGGACTTCTCGGAGCCGGCGGCCTTCGCCACGGCCAGGGCCTGCCGTTCGGCCCGGTCGGGGGCGATGCGCGGCGTGAGCGAGGCGGGCTTGAGCGAGCCCAGCGCCGCTCTGGTCACGCCCTCGCGCTCGCCGGACTTCGCCGTGTGCACGATCAGGTCGCCGCCGAGCACGGGCAGACCGGCGTAGGTGCGCTCGTAGCGCGTGTGCACAGTGCCGTCGGCGTCCTTGACGACGTCCTTGACGACCAGCTTTTCCTGGGCGCCGAGTCCTATCGCCTTCGCCGTCCCGGCGGCCGAGGTCCGGGCCTGCTGGAGGAGGGCGGTGCGGGCAGTGGCGGACAGGGCGACCGGAGTCGCGCCGGGCCGGTCCTGCGCGGTCGGCTGTGCCGTGGCCGCGCCGCCGAGGGTGGTGCTCAGCAGCGCTCCGGCCGCGACGGCGGTGGCGAGGGTCAGCAGGGTGTGCTGGTGACGCTGGGAACGGGAGGTCACACAAACTCCTCTGAAGGGGTGTGGGGGGTGGTCCGATCGGCAGGTGCCGGCCGGTTGGGCGTGAGGGTGGTCGATGCGGCGCCGCTGTCTGGCCCGCAGACATGCCCGTTCACGGCATGACTGTCCTGAGCATGACAAGTTTCAACAACTCACGGCACCCTGGACGTTGGCGGTCGACCCCGCGTGTTCGCGAGGGGATGGCACGTGTGCGGCAAGGGGCGCGGGCGACCGGAGGTGCGCGGCCGGGTGGCCGAGCGGTCGACGGGGCCGCACACCCCGGCGGCTACGGTCTTCCGGCCGGCCCCGGGCTCGCCGAGTGACCCGTGGGCCACTGGGACGGTGGACGGCCTGAGACGGCGGGGCACATGAAGTCTCCATGGAATGTGGGGGGTTGGAGAGGTAAACACGACAGAACCGCAGACGTGACCGGGAGCGCTACACCCGTTTCCAAGGTCCGACAACTCCCCCACAGGTCCTTCACAGCCGGGGCACACATCGGTGGCCGGGAGCCGAGGCGCACCGGGAACACGGCCGGTCATGCGGGACTGAGCGGATGCGCCGCCGTGGTGGAGCGCGGCGGCCAGGAGTGCGGGGAGAGGATGCCGAGCACGTAGGCACGAGCCACCAGCGCCGGACGGGTGGCGGCGCCCAGCAGACGCCTGAGACGGGCGAGGTGGTAGTCGACCGTCTGCCGTGACAGGCGCAGTGCCGCGGCGACACCGGCGTTGTCGTAGCCCGCGGCCAGCAGGGCGAGTATCCGCACCTGGGCCGGCGTGAGCGCGGGTTGCGGCTCGTGGCTCAGGCCGAGCCGCGTGACCACCGCCCACACGCCCGCGTCCCGGCCCCGGGTGTGGTTGACGACGCTCAGGTGGACCCACACGCGGCGCAGGCGCCGGTCTCCGTCGACGAGCACGGCAGTGGACTGCGCGTTCCTGCGCCGCCCGCCGGTCAGTTCGCCCCAGACGGCGTGCAGCGCGGCGCGTTCCGGGGTCTCGGCCAGGAGGGCGTCGGCCGGCGAGCCCACCAGATCGCACAGAGGCAGACGCAGCAACTCGGCGGCCGCGGCGCTCGCTTCGCCCACCACCCCGTCCGCGGACAGCCGTACGCAGGGCAGGCCGCTGTGATCCCGCAGGGCGCGCAGATCCTCCTCGGCCCGGCGCCTGCAGTCCAGCGCGTGGCGGTACTCGCTGACGTCCACGTAGGTGCCCGCCACACAGCGCAGGGCACCCCAGGACACCGGAAAGCGGTATCCCGCCGCGTGGCCGGGCGAGCCGTCCGGGCGCCGGTAGGTGAGCGTGTGGCGCAGGGAGTGGCCGCCGGTGAGGACCTCGTCGTCGAGCGCCACGAACCGGGCCGCGTCGTCCGGGGCGTCGAACTCGCCGAGGTGACGGCCGACCATGCGGTCGCGCGTGGTGCCGTACAGGTGGGCGTAGGCGTGGTTGGCCCACACATAGCACCCGGCGGCGTCGCGCACGAACATCGCCGCCGGGCTCAGATCGGCGAACGACGCGTAGGCACCGGCTCCCGCCGGCGTGCCGCCGCCCACCTCCACCGCCACGCCCCGGCTGCCACGGCGACGGGCGTCGCCACCCCGGGCCGACCAGGTGACGTCGAAGGTACGGCCTTCGAACCGGGTGCGGCGGGGACCGTCGCCCGGCAGTGCGCCGCCACCGGGCCGGGCACCCTCGCCGAGCCATGCGCCGTCACCCCAGCGGGCGGTCGGCAGACCCCCCGCCTCCGCCGAAAGGGCTTTCAGGAAACGGTGTGCCGTGTGCTCGTCGGTGAAGGCGCCGCCCCCGCTGCGGACCCGCCCCGAATCGGCGTCCGTCTCCCACCAGGACACCGGCAGGCGGGCGAGCAGTGTCTTGAAATCGGCCTCGTCCACAGCCCAACTCCTTGAATCGCGTACGAGTGTCACGGTGTGTGACATCTCATCCGTGTCCCGTACATGCCGAGCCATGCGGCCGCCTCCGGCCCGCATGGCACCCGGCCCGCGAGTCCACTCAGGCATGTGCCTGAGACGGCCGTGCTCGAAGCGGCGAGAGCCGGGAAACCCGAATGCTTCGCTGGAGGGGAACGGTCCGACGGCGCACACGGACGGCGGCCCGTACGGCGGGCGCAGATACAGAGGCGGCGCGCCGGAACCCCGCCGCCTCGCACTCGTCGCCGTTCTGCCCCGCCGTCCGTCCGCGCGAAGTGACACCCGAGCAAGCCGCCCAACAAGACAAGGAGTTGAAGTCCCGTGGCGAAGGTGCTGTACGTGCATGCCAAGGGTGGTCCCCCGGTCGGGTACGCCCTGCCCAGGGTGGCCGCGAGGGCCGAGGTGCACCTGCTGGCACTGAGCGAACTGCCCACCGACAGCGCGGCGCGCACCCACGCGTGGTGCGCCTCCCAGGTTGCCGCCGAGGCAGCGGGAGCGGACGACCTGGTCGCGTCCATCACCTCCCGGGCCCGTGAGGTCGGTGCCGACGCTGTGGTCACCTTCTCGGAGTACGCGGTCGTCGCGGTCGCCGAGGCCGCCCGTCTGCTCGGACTGCGCGGCGCCGGCCCCGCCGCGGCCCTCGCCCGCGACAAACGGCTCATGCGCACGGTCTGGGACCGCCGGGGCATCCCCCAGCCCCACTTCCAGCCCGTCGCCACGCTGGAGCAACTGCGAAGCGCCACACGTGAGTTACGGTCCCCGCTCCTGCTGAAGGCGGCCTGGAGCGCCGGTTCGACCGCGCACCAGATCATCTCGGCACCGGCCGACGCCCCGGCCGCGTGGGCCCGTTCGCGGGCGGTGATGATCGAGTCGGCGCGCCTGGGATACTCCGAGCTCCATGTCGCCGGCGCCGGCGAGGACTTCATCGTGGAGGAGATCGTCACCGGTTGCGCGGCGGAGTGGTTCGAGGGGACGGGCTGGGGAGACTACGTCAGCGTCGAGGGCGTGGTCGCGCAGGGCGTCTTCCGGCCGGTCTGCGTGAGCGGCCGGATGCCGACCGTGGCGCCGTTCACCGAACGGGCCGGCATCACCCCGGCCGCCGTCACGGGCGAGGCGCAGGCCGCGATCGTGGCGCTGGCCAGGCGAGCCGTGGACGCGCTCGGCCTGGAGGACTGCGGCACCCACACCGAGATCAAGCTGGGAGCCGGCGGCCGCATGTGGGTGATCGAGACGGCGGCGCGCTTCGGCGGCGCGATGACCGTGCCGCAGATCGAGGAGGTCTTCGGTATCGACCTGGTCGGCATGTTCACCGACCAACTGCTCGGCGGCGCGCCCGACTGGCCGGCCACGGCGCTGACACCCGCGGACGCCCGAGGCGCGGCCGGTTCCCTGGTCGTCCTCGCCGTGGACGGGGCGGGCGCACCGTGGCCGAGCCGGCACCTGTGGGACTCCGCCACGGTGGTCCGGTCCGCCCCGGTGGGACCGCACAGCAGGCTACGAGTCGTCGAGGAGAGCTCGCTGCCGGACGGCACCCCCGTCCCCGTCTACGACCCGGCCGCGGGCGCCAACACCATGGCCGCGCTGTGCCTGCTGTCCGCAGACCGGCCGCAGGCCGTCGTCCGCGACTTCACCGCCCTCGTGGACGCCCTGCCGAACCTCCTGCCCCGGCACGCCACGGAAGGAGCGCGGGCATGACCTCCACCCTGGACCGCACCGACCCGGCCGAGGCGGGCGGGGACCGCACCGTCGTCGGCGCCAACCTGACGCTGCCACTGTTCCGCACCCTGTCCGGGGTGCTCGCCGGACACCCCTACCTGAAGGTCGTGGTCGACCGGCACACCAGCACCTGGCACCTCCTCGACACCCGCGTCCACCCCTTCCACGTCAACTACATCGCCACCCGCATCCTCGGCATGACGATGGACGAACTGGACGCCGACCTCGACGCGTTCAACGCGTCCGTGTACAGCGACCCGGACCGCCGCTTCCTGCTGGGCGTGCTGTCCCTGCACACCGACCGGGCGGCGGACGGCACCGAGTGTCCCTTCCTGGTCCTGGAGACCACCGAGGCCGACACCATGCACGGCGCCCTGCTGGAGGAGTTCCACCTCTATGTGCGCGGGCGCGTGGACGGACGCCTCCCGCTGCTGCTGAAGCCCGCCAACCACGGGCAGGAGGGGGAACTCGCCTCGATCCCCGAGGCGGTCGTCCCCCGCGTCCTCAGCCACAAGCTGTTCGGCGACCGCACCCGCACCTGCCTCAACCCCGGGCAGGCCGAGGGCCGTCTGCGGCACTTCCGCACCATGGCCGCGTACGAGGCGGCCGCCGCCGACCTCGGCTGGGCGGACATCGTCGCCATGCCCCGCCTGCCCGACGACGTGCCCAGGGTGGCCGGCTTCATCAACACCGCGCCCACCACCCCGCTGTCCCACACCAACGTGCTCGCCTCCGGCTGGGGCATCCCGAACGCCATCGTGCGCGACCTCGATTCCCTGGACGCGCCGGACGCCCTCGACGGGCGGGGCGGCCTCGACGGCACCTGGGTGCGCTACCGGGTGAGCGAAGACGCCGTCACCCTGGAGCCGCTCGCGGCGGCGCCCCGGCTGACCAAACCCGCCTGGCACCAGCAGCGCATCCGCATCGACACGCCCCTGCTCGACGAGGCCCCTGTGCTGGCCCTGCACCGGCTGCGGCGCGTCGACCGCGACAGCTACGGCACCAAGGCGGCCAACCTCGGGGAACTCCACCACGTCCTCGACAGCCGTACCGCCGACCTGACGGTCTTCCACGCCCGGCCGCGCCCGCCGCGCCGCGACCTCCTCGGCCACCTGGCGGCCCGGCTCGGCGAGCGGGACGCCTCACGCGAGCACCTCCGGGCGGCCGCCGCCCAGTACGTGGCGCACACCGTGCGCGCCCCCGAGGGCGTGGCGCTGCCCTTCCGCCTGCACCACCTGTTCCTCACCTCCTCGCCCGCCCTCCAACAGGGCATCGGCAAGCTGAAGATGGCTCTGGAACTCGAGGCGTTCGACCTCGTGGATCCCCTGTGCCTGAATCTGCAGCAGCTCGTGCGGGCCACGCCCGTTCCGCCGGACGTGGCCCGCGCGATCACCTCCGCGGTGCCGCGGCTGCTCGCGGACGGGCGCCGCATGGTGGTGCGCTCCTCCTCCAACGCCGAGGACCTGCCCGGCTTCTCCGCGGCCGGCATCTACGACTCCGTGACCACCGTGCGGGGAACGGAACAACTCATGGACGCGGTGCGTCAGGTGTGGGCGTCCCTGCTGTCACCGCGCAGCGTGCGCCTGCGGCACCAGGTCGGCATCTGCCTGGACGACACCTACATGGGCGTGATCGTCCAGGAGTACCTGCCCGCGAGCATCGGCGGCGTCCTGGTCACCTGCAACCCCACCCGCCGGGAGGACTTCCGCAACGTGTACGTCAACTGCACCCCGGGCTCCCCCGAACACGTGGTGGACGGCTCGGTGCTGCCCCAGCAGTACTTGTACAACACCGTCGAGGGCGGCGGGCGCACACTCGAGGTGGGCACCGCCGGCGAGGACCTGCCCGCCCCCACCCGCGCGGCGCTCGCCCGACTGGCCCTCACCGGACGCCTGCTGCAGTCCCACTTCGGCACGGACGACCCCGCCGACGCCCTCGACATCGAGTGGCTCATGACCGGCGAAGGGGACTTCCGGCTGGTCCAGATCCGCCCCTACGCCCGGTGAGCCGCCTGATGCCCGCCCGCGCCGACCGCCGCGCCGGCCCGGCCCCCTCCCCCACCGCCCGCCGCGTCATCCGCCTCAACAACGGCTTCCAGCTGCTGTTCAACCTGCTGTGGTGGATGCCCGTCTTCTACGCCTACCAGCGTGACGCCGGACTGTCCGACGGCCAGATCTTCGGCATCCAGAGCATCTACTACACCGCGTTCTGCCTCTTCGAGATCCCGACCGGTGTGATCGCCGACCGCATCGGCGCCCGCAACTGCCTGCGCACCGGCGCGGTCGTCATGACGGCCGCCAACCTGGCGCCCGTCCTCGCCCCCTCCTACACCGGCTTCCTCGTGCACTTCCTCGCCATCGCCGCCGGGCGCTCCCTCGCGTCGGGCGCGGCGAGCGCCTACCTCTACGACGCGCTGCGCGCCGAAGGGGCCGACGCGCACTACCTGGACGCCGAGGGCAGCGCGCGCTCCCTCGGACTGGCCGCCAAGGTCCTGTGCTGGCCGCTGGTCGGCCCGCTGATGACGCTGGCCCGGCCGACCCCGTACGTCCTCAGCGCGGCCTGCGCCGCCGGGTCGCTGATATGTGCGCTGGCGCTGCCCCGCCTCGCCCCCCGCCCGGATGCCGGGCCCCGCGCGGGCGGACGACGGCGCGGCACCCTCCTGCACGACACGGGGGCCGCCCTTCGGGCCCTGCGCGCCTCACCGTGGCTGCCGCTGCTCATGGTGCAGGGCGTCGCGGTGTTCACGCTCGCCCGTATCTGCCAGGTCAACCTCTTCCAGCCGGTCCTCCTGGACCACGGCATCGGGGAGGGCGCGCACGGCGGCGTGCTCGCGGCCATGACGGTGGCCGAGGCGGTGGCATCGGCGCGCCCGCGGTGGCTGAGCCGCCGGCTGTCCGCCGCCCAGTGGGTGTCCCTGCTGAGCGTGGCGCTGGCCGTGACCCTCGCGGCCACCACCCTCGGCGGACCGTGGCTCGTCGTCGCACTGCTGTGCGCGTTCGCCGCGATCACCGGGTTCGTGTATCCGGTGCAGCGCAAGCTCGTGAACGACGCCGTCCCGGCCGACGCACCACGCGCCACGCTGCTGTCCGTGGAAAGCATCGTGGACCGCGGGGTGTGCGCACTGGCGGCGGTCGCCGCGGGCGCCTACCTCACGGCCGGCCGGCTCGACGACCTGCTGTGGCACAGCGCCATGGTCACCTGCGTCCTGATCCCGGCCCTGCACCTGGCCCTGCACCGAACCCGTCGGGCGGGCGAGCCTCGGACGGAACACTCCACCGCCCGTACACCCACCCCCGCCTCCCCCGTCCCCCGGCCGTCGGAGCAACCGGCATCCCTCCCGGCGGACGAGGGCGCCGCCCAGCCGCCCCTGGGTCCCCGCCCGGTCCGGTAAATGCGTCACGGAGTGCGATCGTGGACGTCCGCCGGCCGTGGCGGGGACCAGCCGTGCTGGACGCCGTAGGGCTCGCGGTCGTCCGTCCTGGTCACCACCGGGGTGTCGAAGCCCTGCGTGAGGACCAGGCTGCGCAGGGTGCTGTAGCCGAGCAGGACACTGCCGGCCCCCGTGAAGAACAGGCCGAACAGGTCGTCGTACCCCAGCCCGTCCCCCGTGCGCACCACATGCACCAGGCCCCAGCCGCTCAGTACGGCCAGCACCGCCCAGACCGGCCACAGCAACCGATGCGCACGCCGACGGCGCCGCACCTCGGCCACCGACCTGAGGACGACCCGCACCCTGGCGCCGCACTGTTCACAGTGCTCGCTCCGCTCGTTGGTCCGGTCGGCGAGACGGTCCAGGCTCCTCCCCTCCGCGCCGACCAGTGTCTTCGTCTGGGTGCTGTCCCCGACGCGCCGCGTGACGTACGTGTGCGTGATGCTGTACTGGAATCTGTCCGTGATCTCGCTCGCCACCGTGCCTCCCCCTGCGCTGGTCCCGACCAAGTCCCTTCCCCGTCCGGGCCGTTCGCACCCGCGGACCGGCCGCCGCGCCGATCACGGCGATCCGGGGAACGGACTGACCAAGTTGCCACAGGGGCATGGCCAAGGTGTGTGAGACGGTGCCCGCCGGCGCCCTCGGCCCGCTGGACATCACCTACGGCTCGGACTCCGACACGTCGACGACCCTCGGCTCAGGAAGGACCTGGCCGAGATTGCGCGCCACCCGGAGGTCTCGGCCCTGCTCGATGACACTGCGAGCCACTTCCGACCTGACGCGAAGTTGGTTCGTGTCGAGGAACCGCCGCGCACATTTCCGGACCGCCGCGGCAGTAGGCTGGCCCGGGCCCTATGTCAAGGGGCCGGATCGGCCGTCCTGGAGAGGTGAACGTGCGCGGTACTGAAGGGGACAAACCACCCCTGGGCGGAGACCGGGACCCAGGTGGCGCGCTGCCCGACTTCACTGATCTCGATTTGCCGGCGCTCTCCCGTACGGCATCACATCCCGTGCTCGCGGCCGTTGCCACGAGCCTGCTGCCCCGGATGCAGTGTGACACCTCCGCCATGGCCTTCTACGAAGACAGTCCGTATCAGCTGTGACCGCACGGTGGCCTCTTGAGACCTTGGACGTCGCAGCCTTGCGGCGATCCGGTGTACGGGCGGTGCCGTTCCGGCAATTCGTGCTGAAGGTCCACGGCCGCTGCAATCTCGCGTGCCAGTACTGCTACGTCTACGAGGGTGCCGACAGCAGTTGGCGAGACCGCCCCAGGCGCGTCCCGCCGGGCGTCATGATGCGCACCGCAGCCCGAATCGCCGAGCACGCCGCCGCCCACGGTCTGGACTCGCTGCAGATCAACCTGCACGGCGGTGAGCCCCTGTTGGCCGGAGTCGACACACTGGTCGGTTATGTCACCGCCGTACGCGAGGCGGTCGGCCCGGGCTGTGTGGTGGACGCCAGCGTGCAATCCAACGGTACGCTGCTGACGGAGGACGCGGTATGCCGCCTGGCCGCGGCCGGGATACGGATCGGAGTGAGCCTGGACGGCGGCACCCCGTCGCTGAATCGTAGGCGCGTCGATCACACGGGGCGGTCTTCCTGGGCCGCGACCTCGGCTGGGCTCGAGGTACTGCGCCGTCACCCGGAGGCATACGCCGGGATCCTCGCGGTGGTCGACCCGCACTCCGACCCCGCCGAGATCTACCGGTCGCTGACCGCTCTGGAACCCCCCTCCTTGGATCTGCTGCTGCCGCACGCCAACTGGGCTCACCCGCCGCCCGCCGAGGGCCCGCACCCGTACGGCACCTGGCTTGGCCAGGTGTTCGACCTCTGGTTCGACGCGCCCAGCCGGGCCGTGCCGATCCGGCTGTTCGGAGAAATCATCGCCCTGCTCCTCGGACTGCCCGGCCGGGCCGAGGCCGTGGGAAACTCGCCGGTGGTCGCAGTTGTGGTGGACACCGACGGGGCCATCGAGCAGGTCGACTCCCTGAAGACCGCGTACGCCGGTGCGCCCGCCACCGGCTGTGATGTCTTCCGGCATTCCTTCGACGACGCCCTGGACCACCCCGGGGTCGTCGCACGGCAGTTGGGCGAGGCAGCTCTGGCGCCGCGATGCCGGGCCTGCCCCCTGGCCGAGGTGTGCGGCGGAGGCAACTACGCCCACCGGTACCGGGCAGGCGAGGGGTTTCTGAATCCTTCGGTGTACTGCGCCGACCTGGAGCTGCTCATTCGGCACATCGCGGACCGGGTGCGCCGGGCGGCCGACCTCGCCGACTTCAAGCCGGCAATCAACGCCCATTGAGAGCAAAGCTGTTGACCACGGGCCAGAATGGGAAGAAAACACCGGGATCCAGCTTGTCGGACGGGGGAAGTGCCTCATGGCGATGGAAAACGGGGTGGCGACGGACGGCCTGGACGGGCCGATCTACGTCGAGATGGACACGGTTCCGGGCGCCACCGGCAGCCCGGACGACGTGTATCACGGTATCGAAACCAGGGGCGATCGGGCTCAGCGCGTACTGGACGCGGCCGGGAGCGTCTACGCGGACGGCCTGGACCTGGCGCGGCGGTGCGCCCGGCAGGCGGCAGACCGGTTCGCCGACCTCGGTGAGGGGCTCAAGCCCGACGAGGTGGAGCTCCAGCTCTCGATCAAGCTCGACGCGCAACTCGGCGCCGTGCTGGTGAAGTCGGGGGCGGAGGCACAGCTCCAAGTCACCTTCCGCTGGACCCCGGGCAGCGCGTCGTGACGGCTGGGACCGACGGCCCGGAGATACACATCCTGCCGTACAGCTATGTGGTGGGTCAGGCTGAACTCAAACGCGCCCTCGAACTGAACTACATCGCACCGCGGATCGGTGGGGTGCTCATCAGCGGGCAGCGAGGCACCGCCAAGTCGACCGTGGTACGGGCCTTCGCGCTCCTCACGCGCGGGGAGCTGCCCGTGACCCTGCCGATCAACGCCACGGACGACCGGGTGTTGGGCGGCTGGGAGTTGGACGCGCTGATGCAGGGCGAGGCTCGTTCGCAGACCGGGCTTCTGGAGGAGGCCGGCAAGAAGGGGATGCTGTACATAGACGAGGTCAATCTGCTGGACGACCACATCGTCAACATCATCCTCGACGTCGTCTCCACCGGAGTGCTGTCGGTGCAGCGCGAGGCCATCGACACCGTGCGCGGTGTCAGCTTCGGGCTGGTCGGCACGATGAATCCCGAGGAAGGCGGACTCAGACCTCAACTGCTCGACCGATTCGGGCTGATGGTCGCCGTATCCGAGCTCGACCAGGAGGCGCGGCGGGCGATGGTGCTGGCCGTCCTGCGGTTCGACGACGAGGCGGGGACCGCGTCGCCCTGGCTGGCCGAAGGACAGGCCGCGGACCGGGAGCTGCGCGACCGGCTGGACGCGGCGCGGGCGTCGGTGCAGGACGTACGGCTGAGCGAGGACATCGCCAAGGTGTGCGCCGACGTGGCCACCCATCTGCGGGCCGTGGGGCATCGCGGCGAGGTGGCCACCGCGTGGGCCGCGCGGGCGCTGGCGGCCTTCGAGGGCGTGCCGGAGGTGACGGCACGCCATGTACGCGAGGTCGTCCCGTTGTCCCTGCGGCACCGGCGGCCCGAGGCCGCGCACGGAGGCCCCGTCGAGTGGACGCCGGAGGAGTCGGACCTGCTCGACAGGCTGCTGGGTTGACTTCCTCCCCTGCCTAAAGGCGGGGGATTCCAACGGTCGCCCGCTGGGTTTCCTGCTTCGCCGACGACCGCCCCGTCCGGGAGGACTCCCGTTGAGGTCTTACACCGTCTCCACAGGCAGACGCCGCCAGCCCGGCGGCCAGAATGTTCTTCGCGGCGTTCACGTCGCGGTCGTGCACCGCGCCGCACTCGCACGTCCACTCGCGGACGTTCAGCGGCAGCTTCGCCGCTACCCGGCCGCAGGTTCCGCACACCTTGCTGGAGGGGAACCAGCGGTCGATCACGACCAGTTCGCGCCCGTACCAGGCGCACTTGTACTCCAGCATCATGCGCAGGTCCGTCCATGCCGCGTCGGAGATGGCGCGTGCGAGCTTGCCGTTCTTCAGCAAGTTGCGGACGGTGAGGTCCTCGATCACGACCGTTTGGTTCTCACGGACGAGACGAGTCGACAGCTTGTGCAGGAAGTCCCGGCGCCGGTCAGCGATCCGCGCGTGGACCTTGGCCACCCTGCGCCGGGCCTTCTCCCGGTTCGCCGAGCCCTTCGCCTTCCGCGACAACTCCCGCTGCACGCGGGCCAGCCGTGCGCGGTCACGCCGCTCGTGCCGGGGGTTGGCGATCTTCTCCCCGGTGGACAGGGTCACCAGGGAGGTGATCCCGGCGTCCAGGCCGACCGCGTTCGCGGTGACAGGGGCCGCGCTGATGGTGTCCTCGCACAGCAGGGACACGAACCAGCGGCCCGCCGCGTCGCGGGACACGGTCGCTGTGGTCGGCTCCGTGCCCTCGGGCAGCGGACGCGACCAGCGGATGTCCAGCGGGTGGGTCATCTTCGCCAAGGTCAGCTGCCCGTCGCGCCACGTGAAGGCGCTGCGGGTGTACTCGGCCGACGCACGGGACTTCTTCCGCGACTTGAAGCGCGGGTACTTCGCCCGCTTGGCGAAGAAGTTGGCGAACGCCGTCTGCAGATGACGCAGCGCCTGCTGGAGCGGGACAGAGGACACCTCGGTCAGGAAGGCCAGTTCCTCGGTCTTCTTCCACTGGGTGAGCGCGGCGGAGGACTGCACGTAGGAGATGCGGCGCTGCTCGCCGTACCAGGCCCGGGTGCGCTCCTCCAGCGCCCTGTTGTACACCAGGCGGACGCAGCCGAAGGTGCGGGACAGCTCAGATGCCTGCTCGCCGGTGGGATAGAAGCGGTACTTGAACGCCCGCTTAACCTGCCGCGTCACACCTCACACCATGTCAGATTGCGTGTAAGCGGCAGGTGCCGGCCGGTGGACGGTGCACGCCGGTCCGCCCTGGCGGCGAACCGGCTTCCCCTGCCCTGCTTCGCAGGCGCTTCGTTTCCTCCCCGGCCTGAAGGCCGCGGTATCCACGGAGGACAGACCCGATGACGTCACGAGGACCCGAGGCGCCGGTGTGCTCCGCCACGCGCGAGGTGGAGCGATGACGTCCGCCGTGCGCGGAGACCCGATGGACCCCCGTCAGCGTCTCCTTCAGGTGCTGGCCTGTTCCGCACTGGGGCCCGGGCTGGATGGTGTGCTGCTCTTCGATCTGGAGCCGGAGATGGTGGCACCGGTGACGGACGCCTTCGCGCGGCTGCTCACGTTGCGCAACGGGCGTCCGGTACGGCGCACCATGCTCGGCTCGGTCACCGGGGACGACGAACTGTGGCTGCGGCCGAGGCTGCGGCACGAAGACGTCGGCCTGAACTTCTCCCTCGCCCCCGGCCCTTTGGTCGACTCCGGCACCGAGACCTCCACCCTGGTGGTGGTCCCCGACCTGGTCCGCCTGAGCCTGCCCGGTATGCGGGCCGCGGTACAGCTCCTTGGCGCCGATGTCGCCGCCGTCGAACGCTCGGGCTTCCGGGCCCGCTGGCGCCCTCGCGCCCGTTGGCTCGCCGCCTGCCGACAGTCGGAGGTAGGCCGCCTGTCCCCTCACCTCCTGGACCGCTTCCCGATCCGCCTCAACGCGGCAGGCCTGGTCCCGGAACAGCTCCTCGACGAGTTGACCGCGGGCGACGAGCCATCCCGCCCTGGCACTCGCGCCACCGCTTCCGGCCTCACCACACCCGATGGACCGCGACACCTCCGGCCCACTCCCGTGTCTGCCGTCGTGCCCGAGCCCGCTGTCGTCGCAGGCCCCGACCCGGACCTCGGCACGTCCCACACCCCGGACCACCCCCGGCCCGTCCACACGCCCGCTCTCAGTGAACTGCCCGAAGGCTGGGGGGAAGCTCTCACGGCAGCAGGGCTCGTGCGGGTTGTGTGTCCGTTGACCGAGGAGGCCGCGGTACGGGCCGTAGGGCTGTTCGACGGGGACGGCGGGAGTCGGCGGGCTTTGGGGCTGGCGCGGCTGGCGCGGGCGTTGGCCGTGCTGGGTGGGGCCGAGCGGTGTGACGTCGAGCGGGTCGACGAGGCGGCGCGGCTCATCGGCGTGGCCGCGCGGCCCGTATATCCGCCCGGCGCGGGGGTACCGGCGGACGGCGGACCGGTCGGCTCCGGAGGTGCGCCGGAGGGACGCTCCCTCCCCGAGCCGCCGAGGCCGGACCCGGCCCCCGACGACGGCGGTCCCGGCGAACAGGTGCCGGGGACGGCCGTGGCGCTGACCGCTGCGCCCGCCGAGGCCCTGGACACCTTCGCCGCCGACGCCGGGGAGGGCGTCGGCTCACCCTTCCCCGAGGACGACGCCCAGTACCTGCGGGAATTCGCGCCACTGCGCATCCCCTGGCAGCGGCGGCCCGAGCCCAGTTCGGCTCGGGGCCCGGTGATCGGGGTACGACCGGCCAGCGCCCTGCGCGACCTCGCGTTCGTGGCCAGCATCATCGAGGCCGCCAAGCACCAGAACCTGCCCGCTCGCCGGGCCTTGCGCGCGGACGGCGACGGCCGACTGGTCGTTCTGCCCGGCGACTTTCGCAGCTACGCGCGGCTGCCGGTGGCGGAGCGGATGCTGGTGCTGCTGCTCGACCACACCTGTCGCCGCGGCTGGGACTGGCAGCCCGCGCTCGCCCCCTACTTTCAGTGGGCCTACGCCGGGCGGGCCTCCGTCTGCGTGGTCGAGGTAGGCGGCCTGGACGCGGTCCATGAGCTGCGCGCCGAGCATTTTGTGGCCCGCAGCGTTCTCGACCCCCGGGTGGGGCGCGCCCTGCACCGGCTCGCCGGACGCAGCAGTCCTCTGGCCCACGGTCTCGTGGTGACCGACCAGTTGCTGCGGCGGGCGTTCCAGCAGCGCTCCAACCTGGTCGAGGCATGGCTGGTGGTGGTCACCGACGGCCGCGGTAACGTCCCGCTGGACACGGGTGCCGGCGGCAGGATTGCGGCTCCGGTGCGTCGTGCAGGCATCGAGGACGCGCTGTCGGCGGCCGAACGCATCGGTGCCATGGGACGGATGCGGCTGCACTCCGTGGTCGTCGACGCCGCGCGGCCACCGCATCCCGATCTGACGTTCCAGCTCGCCGAAGCCCTCGGCGGTGTGACCGTCGCCGGGCTCAGCACGCAGGGGGTAGCCGATGTCCGATGAATCGATCGGCCCCCTCGGGCTTGGCGGGTCGATCCCGCTCGGCCCGGGCACGCCTGCCCGTTCGCCGCTGCCCGAAGCGCTGCCGCCGCCGCAGCAGACGGAAGTGCCCGACGATGTGATCCAGTCCGCCGAGGTCGTTCACCTGCCGCCCGAACCCGTCGATCCCGACAGGCAGTTGCCCACCGGGATCGCCAAGCTCTCGGTGCAGCGCGCCTACGCCGAAGGTCATGAGGCGTTCTGGCTCATCGGGCACAGCGGCACGCAGACGATGCAGCTGGCGTCCGCGTCCACCCGGTTGCGCCCGGTCGACCTCGCCCTGCACAACCTGCGGCAGGGCAGCACGATCCCGCCCAGCGAGGTCCTCCTGGGGCTGGCCCGATGGTCCCGGGAGCAGGAGGACCTGGTCGGCTGGATCAACGACCTGCGGGCCCGGCACGGCGCGGAGCTGCAACTGGTGGTCTGGGACGACACCGACTACGACTTCCCCTGGGAGCTGCTGCCGCTGCCAGACCGGCGGGACCACGGCCTGGTCGCCGGGATACTGGGCGCCCTGGTGACCGTGGTGCGCTGGACCACCATTCGCCGGGCCGGGACCACCCAATTCGGCGAACCAGTGTCCTGCGCCGGGCACGTCCTCGGGTACTACGGCGATCAGATGCGCCGGGACCGCGAGGTGTTCGAGAACTTTGTCCACCATCCGCACATCGGCACGCCGTGGACCTTTCTCACCGACCTCGGCCGACGCAACCTCGGAGCCGGTCTCGTGTATATGGGGTGCCACGCCGAATACGGCTCTCATGCCCACGAGGTCAGGATCGACGCCCTCACCTGGAACCGACTCGACCTGCACCCGATGCCCGCGCTCCAGGGCGGAAGCACGCTCGTATGCCTCAATGCCTGCGACTCCGCGCGTTCGTTCCGCAATCTCGGGCAGGGCGAGGACGTTCTGCGGGGTTTCGCCGAGCTCTTCCTGCGCAAAGGGGCGGGCGGCTGTATCGCGGTATCCGGGAAGGTGGGCGACGACATCGCCCACCTGCTGGTGAGGGCTCTGGTGGGACAAATCTGCGCCGACCCCGACCTGCCCGTCGCCGGTGCACTGCGTGAGTTCCGCGCCGCTGCGGCGGCCCGGTTACCCGCTCCGGAGTCGTGGGTCGACCAGCTCGGCGGCGACACCGAGAACGAACGCGAGATCCTGCTGGTCCTCTACAGCTTCATGTTTCTCTACTTCGGACACCCACGGACCACGCTCCAGCTGAGCGTGCGCGCCCAGGAGGAGGACGCATGAGTGGCGACGCCTCCTCGTTACTGGTCGAACCCCTGGTCGGCTGGCCCCGCAGGGCCACGGCCACGAAGAGCTACCTTGTCACCGTCGACCTCAATGGGCCCACCGGCGAGGAATGGCCCTACGAGGAGGAGGAGTTCGACTTCGGCGTAGCCCTGGACGGCGCCCCGCACTTCGTGTGCGAGGCGCTGAGCGAACCGAGCGTAGTGCTGCACCGATTCGGCGGGACATACGGTCCGGCCCGTTTCGTGGTCACCGCGGGTGACACCACGGGGCACCGCAAGATTTGGCTGACCATCACCAACCGCTGGGGGGTGCCCGTCCGCACGGTGGAGCTGCCGAGCCTGATCGTCGCGGAAGAGGCGCCGACCGAGCCCGGCGACCTCGTGGTGCCCTCGGCGCACGGCGGCCTCACCACCGCCACGGGCCGTACCCGCCCCGGCACGCACCCCACGCCCCGCGCCCCCGACACCTGGTCCTCCGACCACATCACCATCAGTTACGCCGGAACCGACCGTGCCTGGGCCACGTGGGTCGAGCACCAGCTGGCGCGGCATGGCTGCCGTACCGAACTGCGGCGCTGGGATCCTCCGCCGGGCCTGCCGCTGGACGGACTGCTGACCGAGCTGCTGAGTGCCCAGGGACGCGTCCTGCTCCTCCTCGACGAGGAATACCTCAGGCTCGGTCATCGCTCAGAGCCGGAATGGGCCGAAGCGCTCGGCGAGGTGGTCGCGGCGCATGCGGACCGGTTCGTGGCGGTCGACCTGTTCACTCGTACGCTGCCCGCCTCAGCCACCATGCTGGGCCCGCCCGCCCTGAGGGACGTCGGGCCGGAGGAGGCGCTGCGCCGGTTGCTGACCGTGCTCGGCCTGGAGGACACCTCGCCGGACAGCGACGAGGACCTGCCGGTCGCGCCCCGTTTCCCGGACGCCGTACCCGCCGTGTGGAACGTGCCGAACCGCAACTACCGCTTCACCGGCCGGGATCCGGTTCTGGAAGAGCTGCACGCCAGGTTCGACAGCGGCGGCGCGGCCGGGGCGCGGGTGGCACTGCGCGGTATCTCGGGCGTGGGCAAGAGCCAGATCGCCATCGAGTACGCGCATCGGTTCGCCAACGAGTACGACGTGGTGTGGTGGATCAGCGCCAGCTTCCGGGCCACCGCCCGCCAGCAGTTCGCCGACCTGGCCGACCGGTTGCAGCTGACGGACGCGCGGGCGCTGGGCGAGCGGGTGCGGTCCGTGCGGGAGGCCCTGCTCATGGGGCGGCCGTACCAGCGGTGGTTGCTGATCGTGGACTCCGCGGACGACGTGGAGCAGGTCGACGATCTGCTGCCGGACGGCGGTGGCCATGTCGTGATCACCACCCTCACCCGGGGCTGGGCAGCCACCGGCGGGGTCACGGAGGTCAAGGTCGACCGCTTCACCCGCGCAGAGAGCGTGAGTTACGCCCGCCGCCACGTGGAGCGGCTCACCGAGGAGGAGGCCGACCAGCTCGCCGAGGCGGTCGAGGACTTCCCTCTGCTGCTGGCTCAGACCGCGGCATGGCTGGAAGCCAACCGGATGCCGGCGGCCGAGTACATCGCGCGACTGCGTGGCGCCGACGCCGAGGACATCGGCATCCGCGTCTCCTCCGACTACCCCCTCGGCTTCCAGGCCAGCTGGGCCATAACCCTGGACTCCCTGGAACAGGACAACCCCAAGACGACGGAACTGCTGCGCCTGTTCGCGATGTTCTCGCCCGGCTCGATCCCGGTGCGCCTGCTCCAGCGGGCCCGGCCTGGGGATCTGCCGCCGCACCTGGCCGAGCTGGCCGCCGATCCAGTGCGCTGGCACAACGCGCTCGCCCGGCTGTCGGAGTCCACGGCCGTACGCATGGACTATGTGCAGCCCTCAACTAGCGGCGCCTACGTGGACAGCGTCGAGATGCACCGCCTGTACCACCGGTTCCTGCGCGGCACCCTCTCCCCCACCGATCGGGCCGAACTGTCCGCGGTCGCCTGCCGCGTGCTGGTCTCCGCCGACCCGCGGGAACCGTCCAACGTGCGCACCTGGGCGACGTACTCCGGACTGCTGCCGCACCTGTATCCCTCCGGCGCGCTGGAGAGCCCCGAGGACTCGGTGCGTGAACTCGTGCTGAACTGCATCGAGTACCTGCGGCTGCGCGACGAGGAGAGCACCGGTCTCACCCTGTGCGAACAAGTGCTTTCTCGCTGGCGGGCACGGCTGCCGGCGACCCACCCGTCCATGCTGGTGCTGGTGCACCAGCATGCCAACATGCTGCGGCGCAGCGGCCGTTACCACGAGGCGGAGGCCGTCGGGCGGGCGGTCGTCGAGCAGCTGGAGTACGAGCGGGCGCCCGACGACGCCGACCTACTGCGGGCCAAGAGCGGGCTCGGCGGTTCGCTCATGGCGTTGGGCCTTTTCCAGGAGGCACACCAGCTCTTCGACCAAGTGTGGCGGGTGTACAACACCCAGGAGGGGCCGGAGGCGCCCCGCACCCAGGGCTCGCTGCACAACCTCGGAATCGCCCTCGGGCTGCTGGGCCGCTATCCGGAGGCGACGGCCGTCCACCGCGAATTGCTGGCACTGCGCGAGCGGCTCCTCCGCTCGAACCATCCGCTGACGCTGCTCAGCGGGCTCACTTACGCCCGGTCGATGCGCCTCCTGGGGCGGTACGAGGAGGCCGTCGCACTGCAGGAGCTCAACGCGCTGCGGCACCGGCAGACCATGGGGGAACATCACCCGCAGACCCTGGCAGCCCTGCACAACCAGGCACTGTGCCTGCGTCGTTCGGGCGACGTGTCGAGCGCCGCCGACCTCCTCGGCGAGCTCGTGCAGCGGTTCCGCCAGCTCCACGGTGCGCGACATCCCATGACATTGATGGTCCAGTCGGATCACGCATCTCTCCTGCGCGCCCACGGCGAACCCGGCGAGGCGGCCGCCCTGACCTTGCAGGTGCACGAGAACTACCGGCATCAGCTCGGCGAGGACCACCCGAACACCGCTGGTGTGCTGGGCAACCTGGGACTGGCGCATTGGCGGCTGGACCGTACTCGTGCCGAGGTCGATTGGCGAATCGAGCAGGCGTGGCGCGGTATGCATGCCGCTCTGGGCGCCGACCACCCGTGGACCCTGGGCTGTGCCCTCAATCTGGCCGCGGTGCGCCATCTTTCGGGCCACCAGGACGAGGCAGCCACGCTACGCGAGGACATCCTGCTACGGGCCCGGCAGGTCCTCGACGAAGGGCATCCGCTGCGACGGTCCTGTGAGCGGGCACTGACTTCGGCGCGCGACGACCCACCTGACTGGGACTTCGAGCCGCAGCCCATCTGAACGGCGCAGCCGGACACACGAGGAACTGGGAACGTCGGTGAAGAGGCCCACGCCGAGCGTCTGGCGGGACAGCCGGCTGCCTGCCTGGCGCCGACCGGGGGTTGGGATGTCAACTACAACACCACCACGGAGGCCTTCGTGATCTTCGCCGACAAGATCTTCCGCTACCCGCGCAAGCAGGCAGAAGGCCGCCGTCAGGCGCAGGACTACGCGCGCTCCGTCGGCATCCCCGAGCCGCAGTTGGACTGGCAGGACTGACCTGTCGCGCGCCGCCCCACCAACACGGCCCGGCTAGTGGATTATTTCGACGCGGTAGGCGCTCACCCATGCCCCGATGGCGCTGTAGCCGGTGGCGTCGACCGTGATGGAGCCCCCCGTGCAGTTGTAGTTGTCCCACAGCTCCACCACCACGGCGCCGTCCTGGGTCCGGGCGGAGCGGATGCGGTCGTTCCAGTTGTCACCGACGTAATGGCACGCCGGCGCAGAATCACAGAACCAGGTGTCGGGACCGCTGAAGCCGGTGTCGACGAAGGCGTGGACGCAGCCGGTGTAGGAGGGGCTGGACGATTGGGCGGATGACGCGGGGGCGTTGACGGCTGCCAGGGCCAGGACCGCGGCCGCCGTGACCAGATATCTGCGTGGGGCGAGCAAGGCACCTCCTCCGGGCTGAATCGATGAGGGGAAAACGTCAAGGCCCTCGGGGCCCG
The DNA here is from genome assembly GCF_050214755.1 of Streptomyces sp. C1-1. Classification (NCBI taxonomy): domain Bacteria; kingdom Bacillati; phylum Actinomycetota; class Actinomycetes; order Kitasatosporales; family Streptomycetaceae; genus Streptomyces; species Streptomyces sp. C1-1. Next base: position 334,493 of record NZ_CP189826.1, read on the forward strand.
CGCAAAGCTACTGGTAGCAGCCGCCAACGCACAGCACGGTGACCGTGCCGCTCCCGCCGGCCGCTGTTGAGGAAACACGATGGTCCGTAGCCGTAGGGAGCTTGCTGGTCTCCCAGGGCATCGGCGCAGCCACGGCCTGGGTGGCGGGGGCGGTAAGTGCGATCGTGGCCACGAACACCGCGGCGACCGCGCGCTTGTGCAGACGCATTTGTACTCCTCTTGTCCGGGTTCCCACCGGGAGACAGTCATGGATGGCCAAGTCCGGGTCGGCCTGCTGCAGGCAGCCGCCGTGCTCCTGGCGCGCCACCGTGCCGGCACGCCACAGCAGCCAACAGCGCACGCCATTGGCGTGGCGCAATGCTTCGCGCCTCAACGTAGGTGTCACCCAACAACAGCCGCAAAGACTTCGAAGACCCTCGAAACGCAACCGGCAGCGAGGCTCCTGTCCGGCCACGCGCGGCCCTCGCCCTCCGCCTCCGCACCCGTCGGCCCTGGCCGGAGCGGCACGTCGAGGGCGTGCCCCTGTCGGCCGCCGCCCTGGCCGCGCGCCTCCCCGGGGACTTCGGCCCCGGGGTGTACCGCGATCTGCGCGACACGGTGACCGGCCGCCGGCTGTCCCACCCTCCCGCTTGGCGCCCCGACTGGCCCCGTATCAACGGGACTTCGGCAGCGCGTTGACATCCTCACAGCTGGTCGCTTTACTCCTGGGCAAACGCTGGAGCCACGCTCCGCGTGCAGAGGCATGCCCAGCCGGTATGCAGGCCCCCGCGCCGCGAGCCCGGCCCGAGTCGCCAGGACGCCCCACGTGTCCGAGGCGGGGACGTGCCCGCTTCCTCTGGAGCTCACCGTATGAGCAACCTGAACACCGCCTCCCGCAAACTCACCGGCGCGGCCATCGGCGCTGCGGCCCTGACCGGCTCTCTGCTCGTCCAGGCGCCCTCGACGCAGGCCGCGACCGTGACCCTGCCGCCCACACATGCAGCCTTCGACTACCAGATCGGAGGCGCCTACACCCCGCCGAAGGGCGTCAAGGTCGTCACTCGTGACCACACCGCCTCCCCGGCGGCGGGCCTGTTCAACATCTGCTACGTCAACGCCTTCCAGGCGCAGCCGGGCGCCGAGAAGGACTGGGACTCGGACCTGTTGCTGCGCGACTCCGCCGGCAAGGTCGTCTACGACAAGGACTGGGGCGAGGCCCTCCTCGACGTCAGCACCGACGCCAAGCGGCAGCGGATCGCCGGCACGATCGGAGCCCAGATCGACGGCTGCCGGGGCAAGGGCTTCCAGGCTGTCGAGCCCGACAACTACGACAGCTACACCCGCTCGGGGAACCGCCTGACGGCGAACAACGCACAGGCATTCATCAAGCTGCTCTCCGCCCGCGCCCACGCGGACGGCCTGGCCATCGCCCAGAAGAACACCTCCGAGCTGGCCGGCAATCGCAAGGCCAACGGCCTCGACTTCGCCGTGGCCGAGGAGTGCGGCCAGTACAACGAGTGCGGTGACTACACCAGCGCCTTCGGCAACAACGTGATCGTGATCGAGTACACCGACTCCGGCAGGTCGAAGGCGTGCACGGGGTGGGGCGGCACGCTGAGCATCGTCCAGCGCGACGTGGACGTCTCACCGGTCGGCACCAGCGGGTACGTCCGCAAGACCTGCTGATTGCTCCGCCGGAACTGCCGCGTCATGTCGTCGATCGTCTGCGGCACCGTCGTGGCTGGTGGCGCGGTTCCTCGCGCCGCTTCAGGGCGCTGTCGAGCCGCCGCTGATCTCCCGACCTGCTTAGCGCGCGCGTCGGCCTGTGACGGCTCGGTGAGTCGTCACAGGCCGCTGTCGCACCTACCCCCGACTGATGCTCAATCATGCATATTTCATCGGCGTTTCACGCAGATCCGAACACGACCACCTCTTGACAGCTGCCCGGCACCGTCGTTTTACTCCTGGCCAACGCCAGAGTCGAAGCACTCGGCGGAAGAGGTACGCCCAGCCGGTAGCTGGCCACGCGCCAGAAGTCCGGACTGAGTCGCCAGGACCCCACCGGGGCCCGAGGCGGGGCCGTGCCCACCAGGATCTGGGGCCCAGACATGATCCTCCTCTGCGCGACTCCCCCCGGCCGCCATGACACGACGACCGCGCCTGGACGCACGACCCGTGCGCACCGGCCCACCCGGTCTCGCGAGGCCCGCAGCCGACCTGCCTCGCTCCACCCGGGCCGCGCGGTGCCGGCGGCAGCGGCACGACGGCCGTCCGGCTCGCAACGCCCGCGGCGCTGAGCACCGCCCGCCTCGACGCCGCGACCGACCAAGACCGGCCGCACACCCAGCCCCGCCGGGACCACCGGCCTTGGGCGCGGCGGAAACGCCGTACACCGGACGCACCCCTTGCTGGGAAACGCGTGTCCCACAGCTCGACTCCGGAGGTACCCATGCATGCGGTCACCCGCAGCGCGCAGCCCGCACGCCGCGACGTACTGCGCGCCGGCGCGGCTTCGGCCACCGCGTTGGCCGCGGGTCTGTCGGCCGCCGGATGCGCGGCGGGCGGCGACACCGGCGTCAGCGCCGACGGCACCGTGACCATCGAGATGTGGCACGGTCAGACCGACACCGGCAAGAAGGCCGTGGAGTCCCTGGTCGCCGCCTTCATGCGCAGCCACCCCCGCATCCGGGTCGAGCTGGGCGGCGGAGTGCTCGCCGACTCGATGCTCCAGAAGGTGACGGCCGCCCTCGCCGCCGGCTCCTACCCGGACATCGCCTACATCTTCGGTTCCGACCTGGCCAGCGTCGCCCGCAGCCCGCAGGTCGTCGACCTCACCGACATGGTCGGACACGCCGCCCCCAGTCCCTGGGGGACCTACTGGGAACCGGCGCGCGCGGCCGTGACCGTCAACGGCCAGGTGCGCGCCGCGCCCGCGCTGCTGGACTCGCTCGCCGTGGTCTGCAACAAGGAGCTCTTCCGCCAGGCCGGCCTGCCACTGCCTGAAGCCGGCTGGCGGTGGGACGACTTCGTCGCCACTGCCAAGGCGCTCACCGACACCGGCGGCGGCCGCTTCGGCACCGGCTGGCCCGGCGTCGGCGACGAGGACACCGTCTGGCGCCTGTGGCCCATGATCTGGGATCTCGGCGGGGATGTCGTCGCCGACGACGGCAGGCACATCGGCTTCGCCGACGCCGGGACCCGCGCCCTGGAGGTGGTGGCCGCAATGGTCCGCGACAAGAGCGTCTACGTCGACCCGAAGCCGGGCGGTGAACAGATGTACCAGGTCTTCCAATCCGGCCGCATGGGCATGGTCGTCACCGGTCCGTGGCAGCTGCCCGACATCCACCAAGCGAAGATCGACTACCACGTCGTTCCGCTGCCCAGCTTCTCCGGCCGACCGGTGACCATCAGCGGACCCGACACCTGGACCGTGTTCGACAACGGCAGCGCCCGCAAACGGGCCGCCAAAACCTTCGTCACCTGGCTCATACAGCCCACGCAGGACGTGCGCTGGGACATCGACGCGGGCAGCCTGCCACTCAGCCGCCGAACCCGCGATCTGCCCGCCTGGCACCACAAGGAAAGCAGCACCGAGGGACTGGGGGTGTTCACCAAGGCCCTCGATACGGCCCGGGCACGCCCCGTCCACGCCGCCTATCCGCAGATCTCGCAGGCCCTCGGACAGGCCATCGTCGCCGTGCTGCTGGGACAGAGCAGCCCCGCCAAGGCACTGCGCGCCTGCGCCGCCGACGCCAACGCCGCACTGCTCATCCCGCGCTGAGGAGCCCCCGTCATGTCGCGACTGCCCACCCCGATCACCGTGTCCGGGCCCCCGGACAGCCGGCGAGCCCTGCGCCGCCGACGAGCCGGTGAAGCCGCCATGGCCTGGACGTTCGTCTCCCCCGCCGTCCTGATCATCATCGGCCTGAGCGTCGTACCCATCATCTGGTCGCTGCTGCTGTCCTTCCAGGCCAACGACCTCGTCACCCCCAGCCGCTGGGTGGGCCTGGACAACTACCGCGCTCTCGCCCAGGACCCGCACTTCAGCCAGGCTCTGCGCAACACCCTGCTGTACACCGCGCTGTACGTGCCGGCGAGCATGGTGGTCGGCCTGCTCCTCGCCCTCGCCCTCAACCGGCGCATCCGCTTCGTCGGGCTCTACCGCACCCTGTACTTCGTCCCGTTCGTCGTCTCCGCGACCGCGCAGGGCGTGCTGTTCTCGTTCATCCTGGACCCCGAGTTCGGCGCCGCCAACGCCGTACTGCACCACCTCGGCATCCCGTCCCAGGGCTTCCTCACCGACCCCTCCCAGGCACTTCCCGTCCTCGTCGCCATCAGCCTGTGGAGCGGTACGGGCTTCTGCCTCGTGATCTACCTCGCGGCGCTCCAGGACGTGCCTGCCTCGTTGATCGAGGCGGCCCGGCTGGACGGCGCCGACCGCCTCCAACTCCTGCGCCACGTCACGCTCCCCGCACTCAGGCCCGTCACGGTGTTCCTGTTGCTGTGGCAGACCATCGAGTCCCTCCAGGCGTTCGACCTCGTGTACGTCACCACCAAGGGCGGCCCTCTCGGCTCCACCACTGTGATCGTCTACTTCATCTGGCAGCAGGCCTTCCAGAACGCCACCGCCGGATACGGGGCCGCCTCGGCCTACGTCCTGGCCGTATCCCTGGGCCTGATCGGCCTGATCCTCCAGTTCCTCCGCCGCCGCGCCCAGGGGGCCTCCGTATGACCACCCTCTCCGCTCCGCCCGACGCCGCGCAGGCGGATTCCCCCGCCTCCCGCCGCGACACGCGACGCCCCACCCCGCGACTGCCTTTCAGCCCCTGGCACTTGCTGCTCGCGCCGATGGCCCTGCTCTTCGCCGTCCCCCTGATCTGGCTGGCGCTGAGCTCGGTGATGAGCAACGCCGAGATCAACCGTTTCCCGCCGGCGCTGTGGCCCTCTCACCTGGACCTGGGCGGCTACCGCTATGTGCTGGGCAACGCGATGTTCCCCCGCTGGTTCGCCAACTCGTTCCTGGTCAGCCTCGTCACGGTGACCGCGAACCTCGTGCTCGGCACCCTCGGCGGCTATGCGTTCGCCCGGATGCGGTTCGCCGGCTCCCGGCTGCTGCTGGGGCTGATGCTGGCCACGATGGCGATCCCGTTCCAACTGACGATGATCCCCACGTTCCTGGTGATGAGGCAGCTCGGCCTCATCGACACCCTCGGCGCGCTGATCGTGCCGTCCCTGGTCACGCCCTTCTCGGTCTTTCTCCTGCGCCAGTTCTTCCTCTCGCTGCCCCGTGAGCTGGAGGAGGCCGCCTGGATCGACGGCTGCTCACGGCTTCACGTGCTGTGGCGGATCGTGCTGCCGCTGTCCCGGCCGGCCCTGAGCACGGTGGCCGTACTGACGTTCCTCAGCACCTGGAACGACCTGACCTGGCCCCTGATCGCCATCAACCACGACACCCAGTACACGCTCCAGCTCGGCCTCACGACCTTCCAGGGACAGCACCACACCAAGTGGGCCGCCGTGATGGCCGGGAACGTCATCACCGTGGTGCCGGTCCTGCTCGCCTTCCTCGGCGCGCAGAAGGCGTTCATCCAGTCCATCACCTCCACCGGTCTCAAGGGCTGACCCCCTTCGCCCCCGACACATCACTCAGGCAGGAACCGCTCAATGCCGCACTCGTTCGACCTGCTGGTCATCGGTGACGCCAACCCCGACGTCGTCGTCGGCCCGCTCGACGGCCCGCTCGCCTTCGGCCAGCGCGAACAACTGGTACCCACCGGCACCCTCACCGTCGGAGGATCCGGCGCGATCGTCGCCTGCGGGGCCGCGCGCCTCGGCCTCCGGGTCGCCTTCGCCGGCCAGGTGGGCGACGACGACGCCGGCCGCTACATGCGCGACCGGCTCGGCGCCCACGGCGTCGACACCGAGGCGCTGCGCCTCGACCCTCGCCGTCCCACCCCGATGACGGTCGTGCTCACCCGCGGAGACGACCGGGCCATCGTCACCGCCCTGGGCACCCTGGCCGCGACCACGGCCGACGACGTGCCCGCGACTCTGCTGGGAGCCGCGCGGCACGTCCACTCGGCCTCCTACTTCCTGATGCCACAGCTCGCCGACGCGCTCCCGGAACTCCTGCGCACCGCACGCCGGCACGGCGCCAGCACCTCCCTGGACACCAACGACGATCCGGCGGGCCGGTGGGAGGCCTCCGGCCTGGACGCGGTCCTGGCCCACACCGACTTCCTGCTGCCCAACGCTGCCGAAGCCCGGCGCCTGGCCCGCCTCGACACCGACGACCCCGCCGAGGCCGCCGCACGGCTCGCCCGCCGAGGCCCGGTCACCGCGGTCAAGAACGGCGCCGACGGCGCCCTGTGCCACGACGGCGAACGGCTCTTCACCACCCGGGGCATCCGGGTCCAGCCCGTCGACGCCGTGGGCGCCGGGGACAGCTTCGACGCCGGATTCATCGCCGCCCTGCTCGACGAGAGGCCCTTGCCGGAAGTCCTCCGCTTCGCCGCGGTCTGCGGAGCCCTGTCCACCCGTGCTCACGGCGGCACCACCGCACAGTCCACGCGGGACGAAGTCCTCGCCCGCCTTTCCGAGACCGAGGAAGCCCCGGTATGACCACGCCCAAGATCGCTTTCATCGGCGCGGGCAGCGTCGTCTTCACCCAGGGACTGCTCGCCGACCTCCTCGCGTTCCCCGAACTGAAGTCGGCGCACATCGCGTTGCACGACATCGACACCGAGCGTCTGGCCACCGCACACGCCGCCGCCGTCCGGATCGCGGACACCCTCGGCGCCGGTCCCGCCGTCACCGCGGACACCGACCGCCGCAAGGCCTTGGCGGACGCCGACTTCGTCATCAACATCGTGCAGATCGGCATGGGTGAGGCCACCCGGACCGACTTCGAGGTACCGGCCCGCCACGGCATACGCCAGACCATCGGCGACACCCTCGGCATCGGAGGCATCTTCCGCGCCCTGCGCACCTTCCCGTTCCTCAGGGACCTGGGGCGGGACATCGCCGAGGTCTGCCCGCAGGCCTGGCTGCTGAACTACACCAACCCCATGGCCATGAACGTCCAGTACCTGACGCAGGCCACCGGCCTGACCCGGGTGGTGGGACTGTGCCATTCGGTGTACTGGACGATGCGCGACCTCGCCGATCTCGTCAAGGTCCCCTACGAGGAGATCAGTTACCACGCCGCGGGCGTCAACCACCAGGCATGGGTACTGCGCTTCGAGCACCAGGGCCGGAGCCTCTACCCCAAGCTGGACGAACTGATCGCCTCCGACGACCAGTTGCGCCGCAGGGTCCGGGTCGACATGTACCGCCGGCTCGGCTACTACCCGACGGAGACCAGCGAGCACTCCTCCGAGTACGTTCCCTGGTACCTGCACCACAGCAGCGAAGTCGAACGGCTGCGGCTGCCGATCGGCGAGTACCTCAAGATCGTCGACGAGAACGTCGCCACCTACGAGAAGACCCGCGACGCGCTGGCCGCCGGGGCACCGGTCGCCGTCGAGGGGACGATGGAGTACGCGCCCCAGATCATCCACAGCATGGTCACCGGCACCCCGCGCACGGTCTACGGCAACGTCCCCAACCGGGCGTTGATCGACAACCTGCCCGCGCACGGCGTCGTCGAGGTGCCGTGCCTGGTGGACTCGCTTGGCGTCCAGCCGACCCGGGTCGGCTCCCTCCCGCCCCAACTGGCGGCGCTCAACCGCACCTACCTGAGCGCGAACGACCTGGTGGTGCAGGCGGCGATCGAGGATGAACCGCGGCACATCAGGCACGCGGCGATGACCGACCCCGCCACGGCCGCGGCCCTGCCGGTCGAGGACATCTGGCGCCTGTGCGACGACATGGTCACCGCCCACGGCGACCGCCTCCAGCCCGGGCTGCGCATCCGCATGGGCTCGTGAGCGCCGTAGTCGGCGGGCCGCCCGTGCCGGCCCGCCGACCGGACCGAGTTCAGTGAAGATCTACCATCTTGAAGTCGCTGGTCACGGGGCTTGTGTGAGTTGGTGATCGTGTTCTCGTACTGTTCGTGGGCGGTTGTCGGAGGTCAAGATCGTCTGCCGTTTCGGTGATCACGGATCCGCGGATTCCACACCAGCCCCGTGACCAGCAGGTTCAGGATGAACAACGCTCAGTGCGTCGTCTGCAGCTCGTCGATGAACTCGCCGATCCAGCGGAGTTCGCCTTCGATCAGGTGAACCGCGCGTCGCGCCAGCGCCCACCGGTGCGGCGGGCAGCCGGACGCGCGCAAGAACTCCTCCAAGGCGCGCCACCCGCTGGCGCGCTCGGCCAGGGCGGTGGCGTAGCGGTGCAGGGCCTGGACGGTGTCATCCCGGTCAGCAAGGTCGATGTTGTAGGTGGCGATGTCGATGCGCCAGCGCGGGTAGTCGGGATGGGCGAGCAGGTCGATGACGCCAGCTGCGACGGCCTGTCGGCCTTCCTCGGTGATGGCGTAGACACGGCGTGCCCGACCTTGGACCGCTTCCCCCGTCGAGGAGACCAGGCCGCGTTCCTGCAGGGAATGAAGCTGCTTGTAGATGGTGGACTGGGACAGTTCGGTCCAGGTGCGCATCTCGCGGTAGGTGACTTCCTTGGAGATCTCCCACGGATGTTTCGGCCCCTCTGCGAGCAGGCCGAGCAGCGCGATGTCGGCGGCAGAGAGGGGGGCCTCGTCTCGCATGACATTGGTTCTCCCATCAGAATATTGGATGGCTACAATATTACTGGTCGGCGAGCCTGCCGACCGGGCCCTATGAGGGAGACGCCCATGTCCGATGAACGTTCGGCCCCCGTTCCTTCAGCCCATCATCCGGCCACCACCCGCCCCCGGGTCGTCACGCACAACTCGGCCTCGGTCGATGGGCGGATCGCGCTCTCCGCGGGACTGCTGTTGATGATGGATGAGCGCTGGCCGGTCCTCCCCGGCTCCACGTACGCGGACGTCAAGCGCCGCCACCACCCGCAGGTCATCCTCGAGGGCAGCGGATCCTTCGTCACCGACGACCAGGTGGTAGATCCCCTGCCCGAGCCGGCCCGGACACCGGCCGCCCTGCGCGAGCACTACCTGCCCCCGGAGGCCGTCGCGCTGGCCACGGCCGGCTGGCTCGTCGTACCGGACAGCAGGGGGCGAGTGCGCTGGATGTACAAACAGTTCCCTGGCCCGGACTGGGAGGGCTGGCACCTGCTCGTCCTCGCCTCGAGGAGCACACCCCTCGCCTACCTGTCGTTCCTGCGGGACAAAGGCATCCCCTATCTCGTGACCGGGGATGACCAGGTTGACCTGCCGGCCGCACTGACCCGATTGCAGGAGTTCCTGGGTGTCGAGACAGTGCTCTCGACCGGCGGCGGCCGTCTCAACGGCGCGCTGCTCAGAGCGGGACTGGTGGACGAGATCGAGATCGAGATCGTTCCCATCGCCGTCGGCGGAACCTCCACTCCCGCCCTCTTCACCGCCCCGGACCTGCCGAAGGACGGAACCCCGAAAGCTTTGCGGCTCATAGCGGCAGAGCCCCGCCCCCAGGATCGGCTCCTACTGAGGTACGAGGTAACCGACCACGATGGGAAGGCCCTATAGCCGACCCTCTGTCAGCGCCTGCTCCCTGATCCCGGTCTTGGGAAGCCTTGGGGCCTACGTCGGCCGGTGTCCGATGACATCGGCCGAGAGTCCAGTCATCGCCCTTGTCCGCGTCATCGTGCTCGCCCTCTGCTGATTCAGCCTCGCCCAGGTCCTCTGTGAGCGTTGTTCATCCTGAACTTGCTGATCACGGATTCCATGGATTCCCCGGCGCAGGAGCTGACGCCTCTGCTCCGCGGCTTCGACCACATCACCGACTCCGCCCCGACGCCATCGGCGGATTGAGCACGCGGTGCGGCTGCTTACCCCGTCGGGCATACGGGCGCCTGAAGTGGCGAGACAGGCCCATTATCGTCACTCTGACGTTATAAACGGGTAGGCTGCCACTGCAGCCTCTGGGCTCTACCCAGAGAAGTGCTGCCCGAGGAAGGAGCATGCGCCATGACGTTTTCAGATTCTTCGGCTTCCAACCGGGTCTTCACCCTTCCCCAAGCCATCCTGAATTCAACAGAGTTGGAGATGATCACGGCGCAGAGGTCCGAGACGGACGATCTGTACCACTACACGAACGCCAACGTGGCCATGTACAACATCTTGGCCAGCGGGACTCTGCGGCTGTCACCGTTCGAATCAACGAATGACCTGTGGGAGTCGCGCCCCCTGCACCCCAACCTCAGCTCCCACCACGACGACGAGAACTGGCCGGGAGACTCAGGGCACATGGACTTGTGGGCTGACATCGATCGGCACATCCGCCTACACGCCAAAGTCGCATGCTTGACCCGAGACTTCACGCTGCCGGACCACGTCTGGAACCGTGACGCTTCGCGGGGTTGGGGCCACCTATCGCTGTGGGCCCACTACGGCACCAGTCACACGGGCGTCTGTCTGCGCTTCGACCGCGCCCGGCTGATCGCGGCGTTTCAGGAGCAGACTGACCCAGCCGCGCCGCACTTCCACGGTCCCGTTCGCTACGTGAACACGCAGGGGGTTGGTCCGCACGGACTGGACATTGGGCAGATCAGGGAATTCGGCGTCGACGCCGCCGCCTTGGCGTACGCCAAGGCGAACAACGAGTCTCTGTTCTTCAGGAAATACTGGGACTGGGAGAATGAGGCGGAGTACCGGCTTGTCCTGCTCGACCAGTCGCTCCTCCCTGCGCACATCGACATCCGTGGTGCGCTCAGCGGAGTGGTGCTCGGAGACACCTTCCCGGAAAGACGACGCCCGGCGCTCTGGGAAGTATTGAAGGCATACCCCGACGTCGAGGTCCGGCAACTGCGCTTCCAAAACCGCTACCTCAATTGCTTGGGCCCGATCACACCGGAGCCGGCCGCCAAGGCGGTGCCTTGGGCCGAGCCACGACGCAGCGGCTCCCTGGAAGAGCGCCTTGGCGCTCTTCTGGAGGCGACAGCCGAGGCGAACGAGTTCCGGGAGGCAGCCAAGCTGCTGGCGGCGGACCATCTGACGGTCATCGGCCAGGCCATCGCAGCACTGAGTTCCGACCTCGGATCCTGGCCAGAGGTGGAATCCACGGCGTTCCCGCAATCCCAGGCTGTGCCCGTGGAACAGAGATCCCGTCAGCCGGGCACCCCGGGAGAGCAGGTACACCATGAGGCTGGCTTTATATGCGTGGTGGAGAACCTTCCGAAGTACTCGCTCACCCTCGTAGCGGCTGCAGCCGTGCAGGTGCTTGACGGCCCTCGACTGCGTCTGCACGGGGTGGTCACGACGGAGCAGTGGGACTCCGACGGCAACCGCCGCGCTGAGCACTGGCGTGTTGCGCGTGAGGTCCCTGCCGATGAGGCGGACGCGGCGCTGTCAGCCCTGCTAACTGAGTTGCGGGCTGCGGTGGACGCCGTGCGCCCAACTTTCGACGAACAGCGCGGCCAAACACCTAGAGAAGCTGGCTGACGTACTTTCAAACTGGGTACTTCATCTGGCGAAGCCCGCCAGATGAAGTACCCAGTCACACCGTTGATTGTTTGTAGCTTTGGCGGTGCTGACCGGGACTATCCGGCAATATGCGTGTTCGTGGGGCGGCTATTGGTGAGGATGGATGAGCTGATCGGCGTGCTGGCGTCGCTGTTCACCGACGTGGCGCCGAGGCTGCTGGCGTCCTGGCGGCATCTGGCCACTGTGGAGCCCCCCTCGCACCGGTGTCGGCATGCCCCGAAGGCGGCCCGGCAAGTCGTTGTTGAGTTCGCCAACGTCATCTTCGCCGGCCGGGATACCTGGCTGTGGGGTACCGGAGCGACGGTGGTGGCCTCCGACTCCACGTACTTCCGCGCCGGGGACCAGGACCTGCTCACCGAGTGGCACTCCCGCTACCGTGCCAGGGGCGTCCTGGCGCACCAGCATGTGGAGTTCGGCTCGATGCTGGTGCACTGCCACCTCGGCCTGGCCACACGGTTGTCTCTCGGTGGCGGCGCACACACGGGGTACCCGTTGACGCGAACAGTGCGGGGGACCGCGGCGGGCCGTCATGTACGGCTGCCGCGTACGGCACGGATCACCTCGGCAACGGCCTTCAGTACCGTGGCACGGTCACGCGAGGTGGTGTCCTTCACCGCAACGATGACGAGCAGCACGGCTGCAACAGCCGCGACCAGCGTGACGGCCACCGGCACCATCACGGCCCACGCGCTGACGCTCATGGCATTCCCTCCGTCCGCGTGGCCATCGCTTGAGCCACGCGAAAGACATCACAGCCGACCGCCCCGGAGCGAGGAAGCCGTGCCGGACCGAATGGACACCAACACCAAAAGTCGAGTTCACAGGGGTGCTGTGCCGACTGCCGGACGGATCCGACGGATCCCGAGGACCTGGGGGAACGCGCGGTGAGCAAGAAGACGGACCTGAGCAGCGAACGGGAGACCTTGCGCACGGAACTGCGCAAGCTGGAGACCGGCGCGCTCCGGGGCCGAGACCGCACGGACGCCATAGCCGAGGCCAACCGACGGCTCCGTCAGGCCGGGCTTCGGCAGCTTTCGCCCACCACCGTCGGCGGCTGGTTCGAGAAGGGCACCCCGGCCAAGGACTTCACCACGCTGTGGACCTTGGTCGAGGTGCTGCTGGAGTGGTCCGGGCGTCCCCGTCCCGACACCCTCACCGGGCCTGACCGCGCCGAGGCAATGGGACGGTGGACGAGCACGAAGGAGCTGTGGAAGAGCCGGTGGGAACAGGCCAGAGGCTCCCGGCCCGCCGGGGCCGCACCCAACCGGCTCCCCGCAATCGGCGGCTACCTGGCAGCCATACGCCGGACCGCCAAATCACACCCGTACCCTGACGCCTGGGACGGAACCCACCTGCCCGGCCTGACCGATGTATATGTGCGCCAGAAGGCCCACCAACAGACAACCACCAGTCACAGCGGCCCCGAGGACGCCACACCCGCACGGAGCCCAACCGCCCCCGAACCGGCCGAGGAGATCTTTCGCACCAGCAGCAACGTGTGCGTGCTGCTGGCGCCGGCGGGTAGCGGCAAGTCCACCCTCCTACGCACCCACCGGGCTGACTCCGCCGGCCGTTGGCTGGAGGGCCAAACGGATACGACGGTCCCCGTCCTGGTCAACGCCGACGCTCTGAACAGCGCCGACACGTTGCCTGCCGCCCTGGCCAAGGCCGCGACCAGCGAGCTGAGGCGCTTCGGGCTGCTCGACCAGCTCACAGCCGACCTCTTCCGCCACCTCCCGCGTCCTAGGACGCCCTGGCTGGTCATGGTCGACGGCCTCGACGAGATCCCCGACGCCGACACCCGTCGCGCCGTCGTGCAGACGATCGCCGAAACCGCCGCAGCGCAGCCCGCGCTGTACCGGTTCGTCGTGGCCACCCGTCCCCTGCCCGCAGGAGAAATCAGCCTCCTGGGCCAGCAGGCGCATCGCTACGAACTGCACGCCTTCACCCTAGACGACCTGCTCACGTATGCCACAAAATGGTTCACGGCCATGGACGACCCCCGCCGCCACGCACAGGCATTCGTGACCGAACTCCAGCGCTCCCGCCTGGACACCCTGGCCCGCACCCCGCTCATAGCCTCCATGCTGTGCCAGCTGTACGCGGCCGACCCCGCTCACCCCCTTCCCGACGGCCGCAGCGGGGCCTACCAGTCGTTCGTCGAACTCATCTACGAGCAGAACACCCACAAGCACATCAGGACCACCCACGACGCGGCCATCCACCGTCTGAAGGACCGCCACCAGATCCCGAAAGACAACCAGGCCGCCGAACAGGCCGCACAGCAAGTACGCGACTACCTGCCCGAACTGATCGACCACCTAGCCCACGAGCGGATCAACGGCAACACCGCTGTCGCAGCCGACATACTCGCCTCACATCTGCACGCCAACCGCCCCCAGAAAGTGAGAAAAGACCTCTGGCGCTCCTTCCTCAGTGACCTTCTGCGGCCCACCGGTCTTCTGGCCCAACGCGCGAACGACCTCGACTTCCTCCACCAAACCCTCCTCGAATACCACGCGGCGCGCCACGCTACTCGCGACGAACAATCCCGCACTCAGCTCCTCGAAGCCCTGATCGCCTCCTCCCGGGCCGGTGACCGCCTGGAGCCGCCGGACCTGCAGACGTCCTACCTCGGTTTCCTCCTCGACGGACTCATCGCCCCCCACGACCACATCACCGCCCGGACCAACCAATACTTGACAGACCTCACCGCACACGGCGGAACATCTGCCTGCATGTTCCTCAGCAGGCAGGTAGAGCTGAGAACCTGTCTCCTGCCCGACCTCACGGCCGCCCAGCTGAAGGGTTTCGCGGAGGACAGCACCCTCGACGGCTCCTCCCGTGTGACTGCGGTCCAAGCGTTGGCCGAGGTGCAGGGGTACCAGGACGACGCGGTCGCCCTCTTCACCGCATTCACCCAGGACACCACGCTGGACGACCTCGACCGTGCGTCCGCGGCCCGGTCGTTGGCCGAGGTGCAGGGACACCGGAACGACGGCGTCGCGCTGCTTATCGGCCTCGTCCGTGACCCCGCCCTGGCCTATCTCAATCGTGTGACCGCGGCCGAGCTGTTGGCGGGGGTGGAGGGACACCGGGACGACGGGGCAGCCGAGCTGGTCCGCCTCTCCCAGGACACCACCGCGAGCTTCTTCTTCTGGGTAGCGCCGCTCGAGGCGTTGGCCAAGGTGGAGGGGCACCGGGACGAGGCGGTAGCCCTGCTCACCGCCTTCGTCCAAGACACCGCGATGGAATTCGCCCCGAGTCCGACGGGGGGAATCTCGCTGCGCGTGCAGGCAGCCGAGGCGTTGGCCAAGGTGGAGGGGCACCGGGACGACGGGGCAGCCCAGCTGCTCAGCCTCGCCCTGGACACCACCGTGACAGACCTCTTTCGCGTGCAGGCGGCCCAGGCGCTGGCCGGAGTGGAAGGACACCAGGCCGACGCCGTCGCCCTGCTCGCCGCGCTCTCCCGGGACCCAGCCCTGCACCACCTCAACCGCGAGCAGGCGGCCCAGGCGCTGGCCAGGGTGGACAACGTGGCCGCCCTGCTCACCACGCTCATCCAGGACCCGGCCAAGCCAGACCTCTTCCGTATCCGCGCGGCCTGGGCGCTGGCAGGTGTCGAAGGGCATCGGGACGACGCGGTCACCCTGCTCACCACGCTCGCACAGGCCCCGACCCAGCCAGACTTCATCCGTATCGGAGCGGCCCTGGTGCTAGCAGGTGTCGAAGGGCATCGGGACGACGCGGTCACCCTGCTCACCACGCTCGCACAGGATCCCGCCCAGCCGGGCCTCTTGCGCGTGCAGGCGGCCTGGTCGTGGGCAGGTATCGAAGGGCATCGGGACGACGCGGTCACCCTGCTCACCACGCTCGCACAGGATCCCGCCCAGCCGGACTTCGTCCGTGCCGGGGCGGCCTGGGTGCTGAATGAGCTGGGAGTGGGCTCTGAGTGATGCAAGGGTTGTTCGTGAAGGGATTCCCCAAACGAACAACCGCGATCTTGTGCCGTTCGGCGCCCCGCGTGCGCGCCAGGCGCCCTCGACCCACGCATCCATCGCGGTCAACCCGACCCGGCCCACGTGGACACCCTCGCACTTGAGCGCGGCGTGCACGCGCGGTGAGCCGTAGATCCCGCCCGAGTCGGCGTGGATCTCCTTGATCTGCTCGGTGAGTTGCACCTTGCGGCGCCAGCGTTCGCACGGCTTGGCGCAGCATGTGCGGGCGGCAGGCGTGATGGACCGTGCGGGCCAGGCGGTCGAACATCCCCTTGGTGTTCGGGTAGGTCATGGACCGGCCCCGCGCTGTACGGAACAGGTTCACGAACACCATCGGTTCGGCGGACGCCTGCGGCACCCGGTCGCGTTCGTGCTGGTAGTCGGTGTAGAGGGCGACCAGTTCGGCGGTGATGGGCACGCTGCGCGGGAAGCGGGACTTGGCCAGGGCCCGGTTGGGATTGTCGGTGCGCCGGCGGACGTGGAGGTGCGGGCCCTCGATCCCGCAGCCGATCGACCGTGAGGAGGCGAGCAGGTGCAGGTCTTCGCGGTGCAGGCCAAGCGCCTCGCCGATTCGCAGCCCAGTGCACGCCAGCAGCGCGATCAAAAACCGGTGGGTGAACTCATCGTCCAGGGGGAAGATCTCGGCGCCTGGATCAACGCGCAACAGGTCGGTTGGGAGCAGCTAGCGCCGGCACAGCGCTTCCTTCTGGAGACCGTCGGTGTCGAACCCGCGGGTGCGGGCGAAACGGCAGCGCCGGGTCGGCGCAGCCAGGACCAGCGATGGGCCACCCACCTCACCGCCGCCCGGCAGTCCGCGCGGGAAGGACACCTCCACGTCCCCCGCAAACACACCGAGACAATCCGACCGGGCGGAGACGGCAAGGACGACCAGGGGGCGGTCGTCAAACTCGGCGCCTGGATCGACAACACCCGCCGCAGAGCAGCCAAACTCAGCCATCAACGCCGTGCCGACCTGGATGAGTTGGGTATGCGCTGGTGAGTGCGGCGAACGCATGCCGAGCTTCGTGAAGCGACTCACGGAGCTCGGGATCAATGCAAGTGGCGGTCCACCCCCGCGGGCGCGGGGAGCAGAGATGGTGCACCATTGGCCTAATGCCTGTCCCGGGACCATCCCCGCGGATGCGGGGAGCAGACCGAAGGCCTCGACGCCCTCGGCATCAGCGCGGGACCATCCCCGCCGGTGCGGGAAGCAGTGGCCGCCGCGTTCGGCATACCCGCGGAAGGACCATCCCCGCGGAAGCGGGGAGCAGCTGTTCTGGATGCAGGCGACCAACACCACGTTGGGGCCATCCCCGCGCGTGCGGGGAGCAGCAGTGCGCGGCAGAAACCCGTTCGTGCGTGGTGGACCATCCCCGCGGGTGCGGGGAGCAGTGCTTGGCGATGGTGGTGACGGTCTTCTGGATGGGACCATCCCCGCGGGTGCGGGGAGCAGCACTGGAGCTCTTCGAAGTCCCGGTCGCGCGCCGGACCATCCCCGCAGGTGCCGGGAGCAGTCCGCGGCCGGCTGCACGATGCGGTGCGGAAGTTAATCGAGATGCCCCACCGCTTAACTAGGTGTATGAGGGCTCGACGTTGGTGACGCTCTCGCGGAGGCGTGCTGCTGGCGGCTTTCGGGCGGCAGCACTATGCGGACGGTGGTAGTTGTAGTGGATGTTCCAGACTGCGATCGCGGCTGACCGGGCGTCCTCGCTGGTGAACTCGCGGGCGTAAAGGACTTCCTCGGCCATGATGCGCTGGTAGCGCTCCACCTTCCCGTTGTGCCGAGGTGTGTATGGCTTGGTTCTCTGATGCCGGGTGTCTTGCCCGACGATGCGGGCGAAGTCGCTGGAGCGGTAGCAAGCGCCATTGTCGGTGACGACCCGGTGGATGTGGTTGATGCCGTGGGCGGCGAACCAGACCTTCGCTCGGGCGAGGAAGGCAGCAGCCGTCGCGCCCTTCTCATCGCCCAGCGGTTCTGTGTAGGCGAGCCGTGAGAAACCATCGACGACGGAGTGCAGGTAGACGTAGCCACGCTTCGCCCCGGCCGACTTTGCCCGATTGGCGACCTTGGCCTGATCACTGTCCCGGCCGTGGATCCGCCACCCGCCGCCATCAGGGATCCGGCCGACCTTCTTCACATCCAGGTGCACCATGTGTCCGGGCCAGCGGGCGGTGATCTTCCCCGGCTTCCGGTTGTTCTCACCGCCTGGGTCGATGAAGCGGCGTTGGCCGAGGCCGAGCCGGGTCAGGTGTCGACTGACAGTGCGTCGGTCGATCATAAAACCGATACCGACAAGTTCGTCGGTGATCCGTTGCGCGGACCACTTGAGCTCCCGGCGCCAGGACTCGATCTGCTCGATGACCCATACCGGAGTCGCGTTCGGACTCCGGTGCGGACTCGACGACCGGTCTTGTAATCCCGCATCACCGTGTAGCCGCCAGCGATTTACCCACTTGCTGGCGCATGCGCGAGAGATACCCATCTCAGCGGCGACGTGGGCGATGGGACGTGTCTGGCACCGCTTCACGAGCCGCCTACGGCCCTCGACGCTCAGGGGCGCATTCGCGTGGAGCACTCGTCGTCCTCTCGATGACGACGGCAGGCGCGACGCCCATAACGCGCGCCTGCCGCATTGTGGCCTGTCAGTCCCGCGGTGCGACGCGGATACGGTTCCCGTCAGGATCGGCTGCGAGGAAGGTCAGCCCGAACCCCGCATCATGAGGCTCCTGCAGCATTGTGACGCCCTTGGACTGCCACTGCTTGAAGATCGCGGTGACCTCGTCGGGCCCACGGTCGGTGGCCAGGCACACCTCACTGGTGCGCGGGACGTCCGCTGACAGATCGTCGAACTGGCCGGACCACACAGCGAGGTCGGCGCCTGGCCCGAGGTCGAAGGTGATGTATCCCGGAGTTTCGAACGAGGGGCTCATGCCGAGGAGGTCTCCGTAGAAGCGTGCTGCGGCGGGAGCGTCGTTCACGTAGACGATGGACACGACGGATGTGGTCATGGGTTTTCCTTCTCGCAGGTCGTGGGTACGCATACGCCAGCCTGATCGGGATATGCGCCGCATCATGTCGCAATTCCTGAAAAGCTTGGCGTGTGACCCCAGACCGCTTCTTCTCCCTGATGTTGCGGCATCGAGGGATGCCGTGACGACACAGGAACTCGCCTCGGCGCTCGGGGTGTCCCTTCGAACCGTCACCCGGGACCTGAACTGGCTCCGCGACGCCGGTCTACCGGTGACGGCGCAACGGGGCCGCCTCGGAGGCGTGACCATGCTGCCCGGGTCCGGGTTCGACCTCACGCGACTCACACCCGGCGAGCGTGATCACCTCTCGCTCACCGGGCTGGACGAGAAGCAACGTGCGGAGCTCAACGCATCGGTCGAAAGCCGGCGCGCACTCTCCAAGATCGCAGCTGCACGGCCACGTCGGATTGATGAGCTCCTGCCGCTGACCGAGGTAGTGCACGTGGACAGCCGTCCCTGGCTCAAGGCACGAACTTCCGGCACGACTCCGGCTTCGCTGATCGGCCCGGTGCGGCGAGGTCGTCGGCTACGGATCGAGTACGACAGCCCACGCGAGTCATGTCCACGCGACCTGGTCGTGGATCCCTACGGGCTGGTCGCCAAGGCCGGCATCTGGTACCTCGTCGCGGACTGTGCTCGAGTGCCATGGATGTACCGACTCGAACGGATCACCACGTGGAAAGAGGTCGACCAGCCACGACGGATCCGCGAGGGCCAGGCCCTCGCGACCGTCGCTGCAGCGCTCGTTGAGCAGTGGGAACACGACCATGCGATAGAGGTCAGCGCCACCATCGACCAGACCCAGATCGAGCGAGCGCGACGGATCCTCGGCCAACGACTCGTCCAGGACGACCATGAGGAATCCACCAGCGGCCACAGGGTGAGGATCCGCTTCCCGAACTTGGAGGACGTGCGAACACTGCTGCCGTTCGGGAGCACCATCACTGTGCACGGCCCCGCCGAAGCCAGGGCTCACCTCCTCGACCTTGCCACCGACATCGCCCACCACTATGCGCCGTCACCAACGTCCTGACCCGCAACAACTAGTCATCTTGGGCATGACGCTCTCCTCTCACCCAGACCGGCGGCGCGTTGTCCGCGTACTGCTCCCGGTCTCGCGGCCGGAGTTCTGTGTCCGTCGGAGGGATGAGCGCCTTCACCGGCCGCTCGGGTCGGGCCTGGACCACCTTGTGCCGCGGTTTGAACGGAGAGGGCTGGCGGGTGGTCGTGCTCGGCTGTCGCAGATATTCGGGGATTTCGCCCGCCGTGATGCGGGATGCCCGGGCGCGTGCCGCTGCTTTTGCCGCGGCCTTCCTGGCCCGCTTAGCTTCACGAGACTCCTTCGCCATCCATGCAGCCTATGCCGCTCTCTCCGCCTGCGGAATGCGCCGGTCTGTCGTTCGGCGAACGGTCACCGTGACCGTTCCTCGAAGGGCTCCGGCGAGGGTCATGGTCAGAGTCCGGCCTCGACGGGCATCCTGGAGAGGTGGTGACCAGGAAGGCCCCCCGCTGCCGTCAGTGCGGAACGGTTCTTCCCGACGGGTCCAGGAAGAGCCGTCGGTACTGCTCAGCGACCTGCAGAACGAAGGCCTGGCGCACGATGAAGGCCCGCCGCGAGGCAATCGACGCCCGCGGGGCAGCCCTCAAGGCAGTACTCGAAGGCCGTCGCCATCCCTGGCTCCGATTCACATGCCTGGAATGCAGCAGCACCTGGCATTCCGCGGACACCCCGTTCGGGAAGACGAAGCGATCCGAGAGGCTGTAAACCTAGAGGCACCGCTGGCCCCCGTTTCGTGAGGCGGGCATCCGCTACGGCGGCCTTCTGCGTTGTCCTGAGCGGCAAATTCCTTGCGGTTGAGCGGAACCCGGCAAATTTGCCGGGTTCCCTCATTTTCCGGGGTCGGCGTCGATGATCTCGGCGTCTACGACGTCGTCAGCGGGCACGGTGACCTTCGCGAGGATCCTGCCGACCTTCCGTACGCGGCTCTGCAGGTGCTCGGCGTCGACGGTGGTCCGCCGCAGTGCGGCGCCCTCGTCCATCAGGGCTTTGTCCAGCCGTTCCAGGGCCCGTTCTACGCCACTGACAGCCTCCACGAGGGGGTCGGCGGCTTCCGTCTGCCGTCCGGCGTCATGCGGGGCGTCAGCGGCCTTCGTCTGGGCTGGGATGGGTGCCTGGGGGGCCTGGATCTCGCACCATCGGACCGCGACGGCTCCGCGGCGTTCCTGCGGGTGTGGCGGCGACTTCACCGATTCCTGGCCTAATCTGGCGAGCCTTCTCCAGGGGCGCCGGGGGTGAGCCGGAGCATCAACCTAGTCGTGCTCAAGAAGCACGGCTGCGGCGATCGCGATGACGATCACTACGCCCCACAGTTGTCCGCCACCAGCTGAGAGATCCTGCTCGGTGACGCCGACCCTTCTGGCAATTTCCCGAGCCTCCCGGAAGTCCTGCCTCGTGCCCTCGGACTACCCGCCTTTGCCCCGGCAGCCCGGGGCAGTCGGTCAGGGGCTGAGGGGAGCCGGACGGCGTGCCGGTTGACGGTCAGCTCCCAGGCGCCGGCTTTGAGCGTGAGGGTGGCCGCGGCGAGGGCAGCGAACGCGTTACGGGGCGGGAGGGGCGGGGCGGTGCATGCTGAAATCCCGGCGCAGGGAAGTGGGGTGGCTGGCGCGGTTCGAGCGCGCCGGCCACCCCTTCCTTAGAGAGCATCTGATCTAGGTAGTTGGTAGTTAGGGATGATTTTGTGACGGCGGGTGCTGACGGTCGTTAGGCCGGGCGTGAGCGTGCGTCGTCCTTACCGCAGTGACGTGTCCGATGCCCGGTGGGCCCTGATCGAGCCGGTCTTCACCGCTTGGCGGGCAAGACGCACCGGGCCGGGCACGGCAGCCCGGGTGCATGATCTGCGGGAGATCGTCAACGCGATCCTCTACGTCAACCGCACCGGGATCCCCTGGGAGTATCTGCCGCACGACTTCCCGCCCTACAAAACCGTTTACGACTACTTCGCGAAGTGGGAAGCCGACGGCACGACCCAGCGGGTCCACGACCTGTTACGCGACAAGACCCGTCGCGCGCACGGCCGTAGTGCGCAGCCCACTGCGGCCGTGATCGACGCCCAGAGCGTGAAGACCTCGGCAAACGTGGCCGAGAGCAGTCAGGGCATCGACGCCGGCAAGAAAATCAAAGGCCGCAAACGGCATCTGATCACCGACACCCTCGGCCTGGTCCTGGCCGTCCTGGTGACCGCCGCGAACGTCCACGACACCATCGGCGGAAAACAGCTGCTCGACGACCTGGCGGCGCACCATCCCCGTGTCACCAAGGTCTGGGCCGACGGCGGATACCAGAGCAGCATCTTCAACCATGGCGCCGGCCACGGCATCGACGTCGAGGTCGTGCAACGGACCCGAGCGAAGGGCTTCGAGCCGCTGCCCAAACGCTGGGTGATCGAGCGAACCTTCGGCTGGCTGATGCAGCACCGCCGGCTCGTGCGGGACTACGAAGCCCTGCCCCAGCGATCCCGCACAATGATCCACTCGGCGATGGCTAACAAAATGTCCCGCGAACTGACCGGAGAATCCGTACCAACCTGGCGAATCGAAACGGACAACCCCGCCATACCAATCTGAACACTGATCAGATGCTCTCTTACTGGCTCTAACAAAAGCGGTTTGATCATGTGACTGTCGGCTTGATCGGTCGTTGATGTGGTCATGGGGAAGCGTCAGTCGCGGCCGTGGATCGTGTCGGACGAACTGTGGTCGCTCATCGAGCCGTTGCTGCCCGAGCCGCCGCCGAAGCAGGTGGAAGGCCGACCGCGGGTGCCCGACCGGCAGGCCCTGTGCGGCATCCTGTTCGTCCTGCACACCGGCATCCAGTGGGAGTACCTCCCCCAGGAGCTCGGCTTCGGCTCGGGCATGACCTGCTAGCGCCGGCTTGCGGCCTGGAACGAGGCCGGCGTCTGGGACCAGCTGCACCATCTCCTGCTGAACAAGCTGCGCTCGAAGAACCAGCTGGACTGGTCCCGGGCGGTGATCGACTCCTCCCACGTCCGGGCCGCACGCAGGGGCCCAAAAGCGGACCCAGCCCGGTCGACCGCGCACGCCCGGGCAGCAAACACCACATCATCACCGACGGCCAGGGCATCCCGCTCGCGGTGTCGCTGACCGGCGGCAACCGTAACGATGTCACCCAACTCCTGCCGCTGTTGGACAAGATCCCGGCCGTGGCCGGAGTCGTCGGCCGGCCGCGTCGGCGGCCCGACATGCTCTTCGCCGACCGCGGCTACGACCACGACAAGTACCGCCGGCTCCTGCGGCAACGCGGCATCCGGCCCGCGATCGCCGAACGTGGCCAGCCGCACGGCACCGGCCTGGGCACCTTCCGGTGGGTGGTCGAGCGCACCATCGCCTGGCTGCATGGCTTCCGCCGCCTGCGGATCCGCTGGGAACGACGCGACGACATCCACGAGGCCTTCCTCGGACTCGCTGTCTGCCTGATCACCCACCGGCACGTCCAAAGGCTTTGTTAGGGCCAGTTAGCGGTGCGGTCACGGCCGGGAGTCGCCCCAGGGGGCGCAGACGGAGCTGGCTGTCGCAGTCGGGCCGGTCGTGTTTGTGCGGGAAGGCCCCCGGTGGCGCGCAGTTCGTTGAGGACCTGCAGGAGGTCCCGCTCACCGTCCAAGGTCGTGAGCGAGGCGCCTGTCCCTACGATCCGGGCGGGAGGTGCATCAGGTGGCCAAGGACGCGAAACCGGACCTTCGTGAGCTGATCACTGCCCGCAGGACAGGCGGATACGCCGCTCATGGTCAAGAAGGTCTGCGGTGAGCCGGGGATCTCCTTGGACCCTGCCCGTTCGGAGGCGATGCGCGCGAAGCTGAACCGGCTGGCCGAGCGGGGCTGGCTGCGCAAGCTGGCCGACGGGAAGTTCACCACCACGCTGTGAGCGTGCTCCCGCCGCCACAAAGTACGGGCCGGGCCGTAACATCCGTGCCCCCAGCGGCAGTTGATAGTCCATGTCAAAGAAAACCAGCCCCGCCGTGGGCACTGAGACGGTTGTCTTCCAGTCCAGCCTGCAGCTGTCCACAGCCACCCTGACCTTCCTCGGCGACCTGCTGCGCGGCCACCTGAAGAAGATCGGCTCGCGGTGGCGCAAGCTGCCGCCCGGGAGAATCGCCACGATCGTGCTGGCCGTCCTGCGCCATGAACAGCGGCTTGCCGACATGGCGGGCGGCAACCGCATCTCCGCCACGACGGTGCGCCGGTGGGTGCTAGAGGTGATCGAACTGCTCGCCGCACGGGCCCCACGGCTGGACCGGGCGCTGAGGAAAGTCACCCGAAAGGGCGGCCACGTCGTCTTGATCGACAGCACTCTTATCCGCACCCGCCGCCGTTACGGGAAGGACAACCACCGCAACTACAGCGGCAAACACAAGGCCCACGGCCTGCTCTTCCTCGCGCTCACCGACGACAAGGGCCGCCTGCTGTGGCTGTCCGCGGCCCACCCGGGACGCTCCTCGGAGATCACCACCGCACGCTACAACAAGATCGTCGAGCGCCTTCGGGCCCACGAGTTAGACGCCATCGGCGACCTCGGCTTCACCGGCCTGGACAACGACCCGGACAACCCGGTGGTCATCACCGGCTACAAGGCCGCCCGCACCAAGCCCCTCACCCCGGCGAAGAAGCGGGTCAAACAGCTGATCGCGTCCGTCCGTGCGGTCTGCGAGCACGCGTTCGCGCACCTGAAGAACTGGCGCATCATCACCAAGTTGCGCTTGTCGGCCCGTTACGCAACGACGCTGCTGCGGGCGCTGCTCGTGCTGACCACCACCGAAGTCGCACGCTGACAGACAATCTCGGGAGCAGGCCACCGCCCGCGACCAGTACGAGCGTGAGATCGCTGACTCACACCAGCCCCGATGACCTGCGGGTTCGAAGTTGGAGGAGGCTCAGTGTGAACTGATACGGCAGCCCCCCGCCCACGCGCCCGCCGGAGCGTTCGGGTGTGCCCCGCCACCAGTCCTGGTGAACGCGGATGAACTCGGTGCCGGAGGGGCGGTGCCGGCCCGGTCCCGCCAGGGGCGTCAGCGGGGCTTGGGATCCGTCCGGGCAGTCTCGGCCCGGGTGCGTTCGTATTCGGCGGTGTCCAGGATCTGCCAGGTGGCCTGGCCGATGGCCAGGATGCCGCGGGCCGGCAGCGGCACCTCACCGATGCGGGGATTGCGGTCCAGCCGGACCGGGCGCCCGAGGTCGGTGCCGTCGAGCACGGCTCGGGCGTCGGCGATGTAGTACATCCGCTGGGGCATGAGCGTGCCGGCGTGCCCGCTCGGCATCACCCCCGTCATCCGCAGTCTGCCCAGCCCGAGAGCGCGGGCCAGCTGTTCCCGGCCTCGCACCAGCGCCCTCGGGCGCCAGCTCGCGAGAGGGAGCGCCGAACTCACGGCGTTCACCACGGCGAGGACCGGTGTGGAGCGCGCGGAGAGTGTCCACTGCAGGGAGGGCGAGTCCATCGTCACCCGCAGCGAGGCGGGGCCGGTCCAGGCGAGGTGAATGCCGGCGAATCCGATGTGATCGCAGGCGGGTCCGTAGTACCTGGGGCAGGCGGCGTCGAGGCGCGGCCCGTCGACGTAGATGGACCATCGACCGCCGGGAGTGCGGTGCCACACGGTCCGATACGGACCGAAGGAGCTCTCCGGGAAAACGCGCAGCGCGAGCACGTGCCCGGAGTCGAAGGGCAGTCCGAACACCCCCCAGCCCTTGGCGTACTCGTGGCCCGGAAACGGCGCCGACCCGCCAGACGCCGACTGGCCGGACAGTCGCAACGCCAGATCGATCATGACGGCCACCTCACTCGGGACCGATCCGCATCTCGAATCCAGCATGCCACCGCACTGTGCAGGGCGCTGACCTGGCCGGACCGGTGGCGCCTGCCTGGCCGCACCACGGGACGAGGCGGTCACTCCCGGCAAGGGCGGGCATGCCGGTCGGCGGCCGTCAGCGCGGTGTCGCGGCAGGCCCGCGGCCGGCACCGCCCGGTCTGCTTCGCCCGCAGGGTGCGTGCGCCGGGACGGAACTCGCCGGTGAACTTCTCGATCGACAGGTTTCCCCAGCCGGGAGGTGGGGTGCAAGCTGGAGGGGAGGCCGCCTCGTGATCGTGGGAGGGTCTCGGGACATGCGGTCTCGCCACTCCGAGAGGGCTCGTTCGGGCCCGGTAGGAGGGAAGCGAGATGACAGAGCAGGTCACCACCGGTACAAGTTGGCGCCTGGCCGGTGATTGGTTCGACGTCTGCAAGTGCGCCATACCGTGCCCCTGTACGTTTGCCCAGCCACCGACCGACGGCGACTGCGAGGGCGTACTGGTCTGGCACATCCGCGAAGGCAACTTCGGGGACGTTCAGCTCGACGATCTCAACGTCCTGATGCTCGGCTCCTTCGTCGGCAACCCGTGGGCCGGGACGCATACCGAACCGTATATCGCGGTCTTCCTCGACGAGCGCGCCGACGAACCACAGCGCGGGGCGCTCGGGGCGATCTTCGGCGGCGAGGCAGGAGGCTGGCCGGCGCAGTTCGGGGCGATGCTCCAACCCGAGATGCGCGGCATGGACGTCGCCCCCATCCACGTCGAGATCGACGCGGACCTCGGCAGCTGGCGGGCCGAGATCCCCGGCCGGGTCACGGCGTCCGCCGAGGCACTCACCGGCCCGACGACTCCGGACGGCGCGCGCGTGCAGGTCCACAACGCCCCGGGCGCCGAGGTCGGACCCGGCCAGGTCGCCACCTGGGGACGGGCCACCGTCGACCGCGCCGACGCGTTCGGTTTCTCCTGGGAACGCTCGGGCAAGTCGAGCAAGCACTTCCCGTTCGACTGGAGCGGTCCTGACTAGAGAGAACCGGCGTCGTACGGCGAGATCGCCGACCATGTCCTGAGCGGTGAGGAGACCGAAGGGGCCGGGCGGGTGTGAGCAGGAGTCGCCGGGGCCGGGTACGTCACATGTCGTCCATCGGAGGCATGGCCCCCTGCAGTCCCGGCAGCAGCCAGTCCTGGAACGGCGCGAGCACGGCCAGCACGAGAAATGCGACGCCCATGCCCCGGGCGAGCAGCGGGCCACGGGACCACAGCTTCTCCACGAAGATCACGACGGCGAGTGCGGCCATCGCCGCCACGTTCATCACGCCGAGCGGGATCAGGACGACCATCAGTCCCGCGCAGCAGCCGACACAGTAGGCGCCGTGATGGACACCCACCCGGAGGTCGCGGGCCGGTCCCCGGAACCCGGCGTAGCGCACCAAGTGGCTCATGGGGTCGCGGCAGTGCCGCAGGCAGACTTGTTTGAGAGGGCCGAGTTGGTAGAGGCCCGCCAGCAGGAACGCCACCGCGCCGATCCACCGTGCGGCGGTCGGATGGTCGTCCACCAGGCCGCCGGTAAGGGCCAGGGCCGCATATGCGAGTAGACCGAAGGCGGTCCACACCAGCAGATACCCGCCCACGAACTCCACCGTGCGCGCGGTCCGCGTCCAGCCGGACGACTGCCGGCCGATCCCCCGCACCCACGTGATGGCCACCGGCGCCATCGACGGCAGCATCATCGCCGCCATCATCGTCACCCACAGCAGCAGGAACAGCGGCAGCGCCAGCCCCATCGTGCCGGGCTCGACCCCCATGTCCCGCGCCTGCCCGAGCGTCAGTACCCACGCGGGCACCGCGATCAGGACGATCAGGAACCAGGCCGCCGCCAGATCCCGCGCCGGCAGCAAGCGGCCACCCGCTCCGGTCGGCGCGGGCGACCGGGCGGCCGCGAGGGGGGAAGTCCAGATGTGACGCATAGGCCTCTACTCCTGCAGATGCTTCCAGGACAGCACGCATCCCACCGCGCCGCGACCCACCACCACGGGGCCGCCCTTCGCCCATACGGAGAAGACGCCCGGCCCGGCAGCCCGGCAGCCCGGCGGCAGGGGCTGTCCGGCGCGGTGTCACCGGCTGCCGGCTCCCCCGTCACGCCGCCGTCCGCCTCCCCTGTCCGTCGACGGCCGCAGCGAGCCCCGCTCAGTCGGCCCGGCGTCCCCTCTCCGGCAGTCCCGGCAGCCCCCGGGTCATGACCTCCTCGACCGGCCCGACGGCGTCGACCGTCAGCAGGGCGCCCGCGTAGTCGGCGTGCCAGCCGTTCGCGGACCATGTCCACGGTGATCCGGTCGGGCACGAGCCGGCCCTCGTCGAGATACCGCTGGGCGTCGCGGGCGAGCGGGGTCCGTCCGCTCACGTGCTGCCGAAAGAGGCCTCCGGTGGAGATGTGCCGGGACGCCCCAGTCCGTCGACGAGCAGGGCGACCTGGGTGCCCTTGCCCACGCCGGGCGCGCCCATGAGGACGCGTCGCATCAGTGGTACGTTCCCTTCGGGGGTACAACGTCCGGTACCGGCCGGTCGCTCTGCGGGGTTCCCTCGGAGAGCCCGGTGTTGATGAGGTCCGTCACGGCCAGGTCGGCCAGCCATACATCCAATGTTTGGTTAAGTCATCAGGACCACGACCATGCAATTAGCGGGTAATCGCAAAGACTTGCGACACGGGACTAGACGACAGCAACGCTCATACTCGTTAATACATCCCATGTCTCAATGGGACGAACACTCAGTGCCGGAATCCATCTCGCGAAGATCACTCCTTGCCGGATTGGCGGCCATGACGGTGGCCGCCACGGTCGGCTCCGCCGCGCTGGCGACACCCGCGTACGCGGCGGCGGCCGCCACCCCTCTGCCGCTCCCTCCCTTGCGGATCCCCAAGGTCGACCTGGGCCTGGAGCAGCAGCCCGACTCCAAGATCCAGTGGCTGATGGACGCCAAGCTGGGCATGTTCATCCACTGGGGCGTCTACTCGGGTCCCGCCAAGGGCGAGTGGTGGATGCACAACGGGCCGGTCACTCCTGCGGACTACCGGAAGTACGTCACCGACGCGACGAGCGAGCAGTTCACCGCGGACGCCTACAACCCGGCGGCCTGGGCGCAGTTGGCGAAGGACTTCGGGGCGAAGTACACGACACTGACCACCCGGCACCACGACGGGTTCGCGCTGTGGCCGCTGAACCACCCCAACGCCTGGAGCTCCGGACAGGCACCGCTCAACCGTGACTTCGTCAAGGACTATGTGACGGCGGTGCGCGCGGCCGGGCTGAAGGTGGGCCTCTACTACTCGCCCATCGACTGGCGCTACCCCGGCTACTACGACGTCACGGGCACCAACTGCGCGAGCAACCCGTGGAATTACACCACCGATCCGGCGCACAAGGAGAACGCGCGGATCATGAAGACCGAGGTGTACGAGTCGGTCAAGGAACTGGTCACCCAGTACGGCGTGATCGACGACCTGTGGTGGGACGGCGGCTGGATCGCCGAGCAGGGCAGCGACGCGGACGGCGCGTTCTTCTGGGAGCCCGGCCAGTTCCGCGACACCGCCAACCAGTGGCCGGTGGACGCCACTTACGGCGAGACGGACTCCAGCGGCAAGCCGCTGGGACTGATGGGCATGGTCCGCAAGCACCAGCCCGACATCGTCGCCACCTCACGCTCCGGGTGGAAGGGCGACTGCGACAGCGACGAGGGCCCGGGGGTACCGACCGGGGCAATCCGCACGGGCAGGCTCGTCGAGAAGGTCTTCAGCATCATCGGAACGTGGGGCTACTCCAACACCGCCGTCATGAGCTACGGCACGGCTCTGAACATCCTGGTCAACTGCTGGGTGCGGAACATGACGGTGATGGTCAACGTCGGCCCGGACCGGCACGGCACCGTTTCCGACGCCCAGGCGGGCCTCCTGCGGCAGATCGGCGCCTTCATGACCGCCTGCGGCCAGTCCGTCTACGGCACCCGTGGCGGGCCGTGGAACCCGGTCGACGGCCAGTACGGCTTCACGTACAAGGACAACACCGTCTACACCCACCTGTTGCCCGGCTACAGCGGCACCGTGTTCACCACCCCGTCGATCGGGGACGCCCAGGTCACGCGGGTCTTCGATGTGCGTTCCGGCGCCAACCTGTCGTACTCGGTCGCAAGTGACGGCCGGGTCACCATCAACGGCATCGACCGCACCACCCACCCCCAGGACAGCGTCGTCGGCGTCGCCCTGGACCGCCCCGTGCAGCCGGGCGACATCGCCGCCGGCCGGACCGCGACCGCCGACAGCGAGGAGACCTCCAAGGGCAACACCGCGGCGAAAGCGGTCGACGGGGCCACCGCCACCCGCTGGTGCGCCAACGACGGCAACACCGGCCACTGGCTCAGGGTCGACCTCGGCTCGACCCGCTCACTGACCGGCACCCGGATCGCCTGGGAACTGGACAAGACCAACTACCGGTACAAGATCGAGGGCTCCACCGACAACAGCACCTGGATAACGCTCGTCGACAACACCGCCACCGCCGGCACAAGCCAGGTCCAGACGGCCGTGTTCCAGGCCCAGGCACGCTACGTCCGCGTCACCGTCACCGGGCTACCGGCCGGGGTGTACGCGTCCATCCGCAATCTGGAGGTCTACGACCGGCCCTTCACCGCGGACCTGGGCACCCACAAGGTGATCAACCGCAACAGCGGCAAGGCGCTCGACGTCAGCAACGCCTCGACCGCCGACGGTGCCACACTCATCCAGTGGCCCTACGGCGGCGGGACCAACCAGCAGTGGAGCCTCCTGCCGAACACCGACGGATCGTTCCGCCTGGCCAACGTCAAGAGCGGCAAGCTCCTGCAGAGCCCGGGCAGCACCCAGGGCGCCACCCTGACCCAGGAGTCCGACAACGGCGGCGACAACCAGTGGTGGAAACTGGTCCCCTCGGCCACCAGCGGCTACCACCGGCTCGTCAACGTCCGCACCGGCTGGTGCGCCGACGTCGCCAATGCCTCCACCGCCGACGGCGCCAACGTCATCCAGTGGCCCGGCACCGGCGGCTCCAACCAGGACTGGCAGATCGTCAGCCTCTGACGGGCCGCCTGCGAGGCCGCGCCTGACGGCGAGAACGGGGTCACGTCCCAGTGGCACGTGACCCCGTTCCCCTGGCGACCAGGAGAACAACGAAAGTCTCTCCGGAAAGTTCGGCAACCTTTGAGCCGCCTGTGACCACCGAGGGTGGCAAGACCCACTCGACTTCCAGAACGGATGAGCAATGACGGCAAGGCAGCAGGCTGCCCGGCACCGCAGGCGCAGGCTCGGCTTGGTGGTGGGGGTCCCGCTGGCGTTGATCGCCGCGGGCGTTCTCGCATACGGCACGGAATTCGGCCCGTTCGGAGACAGTTCCCGGTCGCAGGCGGCCGCGGCGCCCGCGGTGTCCGATGACGCGATGGCGCAGGTGGCCGCGATGCAGCCGGGCTGGAACCTGGGCAACAGCCTGGACGCCGGCCCCGACGAGACGGCGTGGGGCCAACCCCGCACCACCAAGGCCATGTTCGACAAGCTCCGCGCCCAGGGCTTCCGCAGCATCCGCATCCCCGTGACATGGAGCGACCACCAGCAGTCCGCGCCGGGCTACGCCATCGACAAGGCCTACATGAGCCGCGTCAAGCAGGTCGTCGACCGGGCCCTGGCCGACGGCCTCTACGTGATGCTCAACGTCCATCACGACTCGTGGAAATGGGCCAGCAAGATGCCCACCGAGCTCGTGGCAGCCGCGCGGGCAGCGGACTGCGCTGGGGAGTGAGCGCGGTCCGGCGTTCGCGGGTGCAGCGCCGGGCCTTGTCGGCGTGCCGGATTCCGTTCCCGGAACGCTATCCGAACAGGCGTCGCTGGATCTCCCGCCGGTAGTCCTCGAGCGTCCTGTCGAGATGTGCCGCCGTAGCCTCGGCCGCGTCGTCGGGCCGGCCGTCACGAATGGCCCGGTAGATCACCTCGTGCTCCTCGACCGCGGGCTCGGTGCCTTCACCGAGCGTGTCGTGGATCCCTATCGCGCTGGACTGCCGCTGCAGTCGTCGCGCGTCGCGCACGGCGCTGACGAGGAAGGTGTTGTGCGAGGCCGCGGCCACGGCCATGTGGAAGTCCTCGTCCCCCTGGTTGAACACGTCGACCTGACCGTGGACGAACCCGTGCCGGCACTGCTGCATGGCCACCTCGATGGTCCGTAGCTCGGCGGGCGTGGCACGGGTGGCGGCCAGACTGCTCGCGGCCATCTCCTGGACCCGGCGGAACTCGAAGAGCATCAGCACGTGATCGAGGTCGACGGGGCGGAAGAAACCGCCCCAACGGCTGGTGACGAGCATGCCCTCGTCGTCCGCGACGAACAGTCCGCGCCCCTTGTGCGCCCGGACCCGGCCCAGCGCCGAAAGGATCTTCACGGCCTCGCGCACCACCGCCCTGCTGGTGTTCAGCCGCTGGGCCAGGTCGTTCTCCGTGGGCAGCCGGTCCCCTGCCACCAGACGGGCCTCGGCGATGAACTCGAGGATCCGCTCCGCCACGACCTCGTAGCCGGGCCGGTACTCACCCCGCGCGTCCGTGCCGTTCACCGTTTCCGCCGCAACGAGGGGTGCCTGCGTCGGCGAGGCCGCCTGGGTCGCGGGCGTGTCGTTCATCTGTTCTGCCTCCTGGCTGACGCAACTGGGGCGGCTGACCGCTGTGGAGCCGCGCTCATCGTATCTCACACCTCGATTAGTCCTACTCATCGAGCAGGCGGATCCGCGCTATGAGACAGGATAGCAAGGCAGGGTATATCGCAATTTACTGGCAATTTAGCCCCCCTCCTTGGCGTCATCATCCGCAAATGGCCCAGGAGAGGGCCGCACAAACCCTTGACGTAGACCTCGATGAGGCGCCTAATTTCTTCCGCGACGGCAAGCGGGACGGCCGTCCGCGGTCACAGACGCCCGACCGGCACGGCCCGGCGTCGCCCCGATCCGGCGCCACCTGTCCATCCGCTCAGGGCGCCCTGTGAACCCAGTGGAGTCGCACATGACCGTCAACAAGCCTTCGTCCGGCCGCGAGAGGCTGTCCAGCAGGAGTCGTGCGGCGTTGCTGGCCGGCTGCGCGGCCACCGCGGCCCTGACCCTGACCGCCTGCGGTGGCGGCGGCGCCACGGGGACGACGAACAAGGACGGCTTCGCCCAGGCGCCGCAGAAGGACGGCGCGCTGACCGTCTGGGTGGACGCGACTCGTGTGGAGGCCGCGAAGCTGTACCAGCAGCAGCACCCGGACGTGAAGATGGACATCGTCACCTACGACGGCGACGCCAACGGCTCGAACTACCTCCAGACCAAGGTCCAGCTGTTCAACCGCACCGGCAAGGGCTGGCCGGACGTGGTGTTCAGCTCCCAGAACAACGAGGTGACCTGGGCGGTCGACCAGAACTTCGCCGCTCCCCTCAACAAGGGCCTGATCCCCTCTGCGTCCTTGGGGAAGTTCGCGAGCGGAGCCAACGACGTCTGCACGGTGGGCGGCACCGTCTACTGTCTGCGCAACGACCTCTCCCAGGCGGTGCTGTGGTACAACGCCCCACTGCTGAAGAAGTTCGGCTACACGGTGCCGACGACCTGGGAGGAGTACCAGAAGCTCGGCGAGAAGGTGGCCAAGGAGCACCCCGGCTACCTCGTGGGTGACGCCGGCGACTCCTTCACCCCCGAGATCTACCTGTGGGCGAGCAAGTGCGGCGCCAACCACATCACCGGCCCCAAGTCGGTGTCGGTGAACACCTCCAGCGAGGCCTGCACCAAGATGGCCAAGCTGATGGACGTGCTGATCAAGAACAAGTCCATATCCATCAGCGGGGTCTTCAGCACCGACTTCGGCAAGAACAAGGCCGACAAGGTCCTGCTCATGCCCGGCCCGGCCTGGTACGGCGGCGCGGTGTTCAAGGACACCTTCAAGACCCCGGCCAAGCAGATCGGCGCAGCACCCATCCCCCAGTGGCAGGGAGAGTCCTCGCCGTCCACCGGCAACGTCGGCGGCGGCACCTGGCTGCTGTCCCAGCACTCCACGCACATCAAGGCCGCCACCGACTTCCTGAAGTGGGTCACCACCGACAACGCCTACCAGGGCGAGAAGGCGCCGGGCTTCCCCGCGTACGCGCCGGCGGCGGAGAACTGGCTGAAGGGGCAGGACGCCTCCGGCTACTTCGCCACCGACCTGAGCGCCCTCAAGGCCGCCTCCTCCCAGGTCTGGAACGGCTGGGGTTCGGGCCAGTTCAGCCAGGAGGCGATCTGGGCCGCCACCGTCAAGCCCGGCCTGACCCAGGGCAAGAGCATCGTCTCGATGCTGCCGGCCTGGCAGGACTCCATCGTCAAGTACGCCAAGTCCAACGGATACAAGGTCTCCCAGTGACCCTCACCCACTCCCCGGCCGGCTCTGCCAACCGGCGCCGTCGCGGCGCCGCCCGGCAGAGCCGGGCCGGCATGGCCTTCGTCGCCGCCTACGTGGTCCTCCTGGTCGCCTTCGGCGTCCTTCCGACCGCCTACGCGGTCTACTTCGCCTTCACCGACGCCGGGGGCAAGGTCACCGGCTTCGCCAACTTCGTCACCACGGCGCAGGACTTCCGCTTCCTGGACGCCGTGGGCCACGTCGCCGTCTACCTCGTCTTCTGGCTCCTGTCCCTGGCGGTGTTCGTGGTGGCCCTCGCCCTGCTGCTGCACCGTCTGTCCTCGGGCTCCGCCAGCAAGGCGCTGCGTTTCCTCTACTACATCCCGGGAGCGCTCGCCGGCGCCGCGAGTGTGCTGGTGTGGCTGTTCATGCTCGACCCGACGGTCAGCCCGGTCAGTTCACTGCTGGACGCGCTGGGCTTCCACACCTTCGGCGAGGTGATCGCGCCCGGCAACCTGCCCCTGCTGTTCACGGTCATCGCCTTCTGGACCGGCGCGGGCGGCTGGATCGTCGTCATGTACGGCGCGCTCAACAACATTCCCACGGACGTCATGGAAGCCGCGCGCATCGATGGCGCGGGCGCCTGGCAGACCGCCTGGCACGTACAGATCCCGATGCTCCGCAAGTGGATCGTGTACATGGTGATCCTGGCGTTCGCGGGCGGCGCCCAGCTCTTCGTCGAGCCGCAACTGCTCTCCCTCGCCAGCGTCGGCGTGGCCGGACGCGACTACTCGCTCAACCAGCTGACGTTCGACTTCGCCTTCCAGATGAACAACATCAACGGCGCCGCCGCGGTCTCGGTGGAGCTCCTGGTCGTCAGTGTGTCGGCCGCCGCCCTCTTCGTCGCACGGTCGGGGTTCTTCGATGCCGACTAAAGCCCCTGGCAGTCGAGTCGCCGCAACGGCGAGCTGGGAACGGGAAGCACCTCTGATGAGCCGATCCCACCAGCGGCCACCGCACCGCCGCCGGTCCGCACAGCACCTGGCCTCCCGGCTGCTGACCGGATCCGTACTCGCCGCGTTCCTCGCCTTCTTCGTGCTGCCGGTGCTGTGGCTCGTCCTCGCGGCGACCAAGACCGACCAGCAGCTGGTCCACGACAACCCGCTCTCCTTCGGCTCCTTCCACGCGCTGAAGGCCAACTGGCACGCGCTGACGGCGTTCCAGGACGACGCCGTCATGCAGTGGCTGGGCAACTCGGCCCTCTACGCGGTGATCTCGCTGGTCATCACGCTCGCTGTCGCCATTCCCGCGGGATACGCCCTGGCCATGACCGAGTTCCGCGGCCGGCACACCCTGCTGATCGCGACCCTGGTCGTGATGCTCATGCCGAACGCCACACTCGT
Organism: Streptomyces sp. C1-1; assembly: GCF_050214755.1. NCBI lineage: Bacteria > Bacillati > Actinomycetota > Actinomycetes > Kitasatosporales > Streptomycetaceae > Streptomyces > Streptomyces sp. C1-1. Next base: position 369,711 of record NZ_CP189826.1, read on the forward strand.
GGTCCCGCTGTTCCTGGAGATCAACGCGGTGCACCTGATCGGCACCATGTGGTCGATCATCCTGCCGTACTCGTTCTACCCCTTCGGCGTGTACCTGACGTACATCTACTTCACCACCGCCGTACCCAAGGACCTGCTGGCGGCGGCACGGATCGACGGCTGCTCGGAGCTCCGCGTCTTCTGGCACATCGCACTGCCGCTGGCGACCCCGGTGATCGCGCTTGTGGGCTTCTTCAGTTTCGTCGCCAACTGGACCAACTACTTCCTGCCCTACGTCATGCTCCCCGAGAGCAGCCAGATGCCCATCCAGGTCGGCGTCGGAACCCTGCTCAGCAACGTGCCGTCCTTCAACCCGGCCGTCGGCAACCTCGCGATCGAGCGGCCGCAGCTGGCTCTGGCGACGCTCGTGGCCATCACTCCCGTGCTGATCGTCTTTCTCTTCGCCCAGCGCTTCCTGGTCAGCGGGATGCTCGCCGGCGCCACCAAGGAGTAGCGGCCCGTCCCCGGCCGTAGCCCCGGGCGTGCGCCGCCCCGCCGCCCATTCGAACGGAGATCCCCCATGCCGTACAGCTCTGCCGACCGCACCCCGGCCGAGGACGCCCCCCACGACCATCCGGTCCAGCCGCCCGAGATCGAGGCGGGGGTGCCGCTGCTCGAACCACCCGGCTGGGCCGTGGCCCAGCGTTCCCTGTTCGATCTCCTCGACCACGCCTGGCGGCGCTTCGCCCGTGACTTCACCGGCCCGGACGGACGGCTGAACTACTCCGGCCGGCTGACCACCCGCGACGGCGTGGACGACTTCTACGAGGTGTTCTTCAACTGGCCCCAGCTGTACCTGCTCGGCGGCGCCGACGATCTGCTGCCCGCCAGTGAGAAGCACTGGGAGGGGGTGACCCGGCAGCTCACCGAACTCGGCATGCTGCGCGACGAGTTCGAGCGCGGCTACGACTGGTTCCACCAGGGTGAGAGCCTGCTGCTGCTCTACTTCCTGTGCATGGCCGCCCCCGACCGCTGGTCCGAGCGCGCCCTGCGCTTCGCCGAGTTGTACGTCGACCCGGCCAAGGGCAACTACGACCCCGAGCACCGCGTCATCACCCGCGCGCACAACGGCAGCGACCCCGACCGCACGGGCCTGTTCGACGGTGACGTCTATCCCTGGCTGCTCAAGGAAGCGCAGACATACGGCTTCCCGCTCGACTGGATCCCCGAGGCCGACGGCGGCCCGTACCCGCTCTCCGCCGACCCGCGTCTCGGCGCGCAGATGCGGGACCGGATGGGCGTCGGCGACACCGCGGTCAACCTCGCCGCGGCCGGGCTGGTCCTCAACGCCTGGATCCTGTCCGGCGAGCAGCGCTATCGCGACTGGATCGTCCAGTACGTCGACGCGTGGCGGGAGCGCACCGAGGCGAACGGCGGTCTCGTCCCGGACAACGCCGGCCCGGACGGCATCGTGGGCAGCCTGCTGGAGGGACGCTGGTACGGCGGCCACTACGGCTGGTCCTGGCCACACGGATGGCACAGCGTGGGCCACGCGGCCTGCGTAGCGGCGCTCGCGGCGGCCACGGTCACCGGAGACGACGACTACCTCTCCATGGTCACGACCTCGCTGGACACCCTCATCGGCCACGCCAAGGTGATGCCCCACACCGAGGCGGACTCCAGCCTCTCCTCCAAGTGGGCGGTCGAACTCGGCCCCGACATCCACACACCCACCCTCCACCTCCCCTTCCGGCACAAGGACGCCGGCTGGTTCGACTACAACCCTGCCACCGCGCCGGTGCCGATGGCCCTCTGGCACCACACCGCCTCCGACGCCGACCGCGCCCGGCTGGAGGAGTTGCGTGAAGCCGACGGCATCGACTGGCGTACCGTCCGTCCCTTCCGCGCCAAGGAGGAGTCCGGGCACGAGAAGGCCTGGTTCGCGTTCCTCGCCGGTGACGACCCCGGCTACCCCGAGCGGATCCTCGCCACCGCCCAGGCCCAGATCCGTCACCGTCTGCGGCGCATCGACCGCTACCGCGACCTGGATGTGCCCGAGGCCGACATCCATGTGTGGCAGCAGTGCAACCCCGTGGCCACCGAGGCCCTCGTCCAGCTGACCTGGGGCGGCCCGCAGGTCCTGTACAACGGCGGCCTGCAGCAGGCCCGGCTGCGCTACCACGACGCCGAGGCCCGCCGGGCCGGCCTGCCGCCGGACGTGGCCGCACTGGTCACCTCCATCGACCCCGAGGCGACCACCGTCGAGCTGGTCAACCTCTCCCCCGAGACCGAGCGCACGGTGATCGTCCAGGCCGGCGCCTTCGCCGAGCATGCCATCGCCGCTGTCCGGTACACGACCTGCGCGGACGACAGCTGGATCGGGGACATGTACGACTACGGCCACACCGAGCCCGTCGTCACCGAGACGGAACAGGGTTGCGACGGCGCTTTCCTCGCAGTCCGGCTGCCCGCGTCCACCCGCATCCGGCTCACCCTGCGCCTCCGGCTGCGCGCCCACGCCCCCAGCTACCGCACACCGTTCGGCACCCCCGTCTGTCGGCCCTCGGCAGGCACGGAGGGAGAAACCGCATGAAACGCGTCGCCCAGACCATCAGGCTCCGCCCCGAGCACCGCGAGGAATATCTCGAGCTCCACTCGGCCGTCCGGCCCGGAGTCGAAGCCGCCCTGCACCGGGCGAACATCCGCAACTTCAGCATCTTCCTCCACGGCGATGTGCTGTTCGCCCACTTCGAGTACGACGGCGACGACTTCGAGACCGACATGGCCGTCCTCGAAGCCGACCCCGAGACCCAGGAGTGGTGGAAGCTCACCGATCCCTGCCAGGAGCCCTGGCCCGACCGGGGCGAGTCCCGCCAGTGGACGGAGCTCCCCGAGATCTGGCATCTGAGCTCGCCTGGCGACACCAGCAGCGTCTGACCCACCTCGCCCCAGACCGCTTGGCCCGACCCGACGTGGACCGACCCGACGTGGACCGACCCGACTTGGACCACCAGTGACCCCCACCACCGCCCCACTCGTCGACGCCCACCACCACCTGTGGGACCTCGACCGGCGTCCGCAACCCTGGCTCAACGATCCCGCCCTGGCGACGATCCGCCGCACCTTCACCCCCGACGACCTGCGCACGACGGCCACCCAGCTCGTCGCGGGTCGCCGTCTGCACAGCACGGTGGCCGTCCAGTGCGTGCCGGACGTGCACGAGACGGAGGACCTGCTCGCGCTCGCGGAGCGGGTGGCGATGATCGAGGCCGTGGTCGGCTGGGCGGACCTGACGTCCCCGGGGATCGGCGACCAGCTCGACGGGTTGCTGGCCGGACCGGGCGGCGGATGTCTGCGGTCCCTGCGTCATCTCGTGCAGGCCGAGACAGATCCGGGATGGCTCCAACGCCCCGACGTCGAAAGCGGGTTGGCGGCAGTCCGGGATCGCGGGCTCCGCTACGACGTGCTCGTCCGCAGCCACCAGCTCGACCAGGCGATCCGATTGGCCGAGCGGTTCCCGGACCTGCCCCAGGTGCTCGACCACGCCGGCAAGCCCCCGATCGCGGAAGGTGAACTGGCCGACTGGCAATGCCAGTTGCTCAGACTGGCCGCACACCAGAACGTGGTCTGCAAGCTGTCGGGGCTGATCACCGAGGCGGATCACGAGAAGTGGACCGTCGACGACATCCGCCCCGTGTGGGACGTCCTGCTCTCTGCCTTCGGCCCCGACAGGCTCATGTTCGGCTCCGACTGGCCGGTGGCGAATCTCGCGGGAGGCTGGAACCGCTGGGCCGCCACGGTGGACGAACTGCTCGACGGATGCACCGCCGACGAGACCTCGGCGATTCTCGCAGGTACCGCGACCACCTTCTACCGCCTCACTCGTTCGGAACGGACCTCGGGATCACGATGACGCTCGATGTCCGATACGTGGCCGCCCGAATGCCGGGGACGGCTCCGGGCCCAGCCCCCAGCTGTGGCCGTGCGCGATGTCGTGCGGGCCGACGTGCGAGCAGGCGAGCGGGGCGTCGGCTGCGGCGGGCGTCCGCCACGGAGTCGGGGCTCGCCCGCCCGGGACCCGGCCATCCAATGTCCAGATCGGAGTCCCATATGAAACTGCTTCAGATCGGGGCAACGGGAGACGAAATCCCGGCGGTACTCGGCGAAGACGTACGCGTGTGCGCCCTGGCGGGGCTGACCGCTGACATCGACGGAGCGTTCCTCGCCACCGGCGGGACCGACAGAGCCGCGGCAGCACTGGCCGCCGGACACTTGCCCGAGCTCGACCCGGCCGGGCTGCGCATCGGCGCGCCGGTCACCCGACCGGGCAAGGTGGTGTGCGTCGACCTCAACTACCGTGACCACGCGGCCGAGACAGGTGCGGTCGTCCCCGAGCGGCCTGTGGTGTTCATGAAGGACCCGGCGACCGTCGTCGGCCCGTACGACCAGGTGCTGATCCCGCGCGGCTCGGTGAAGACCGACTGGGAGGTGGAGCTCGCGGTCGTGATCGGCCGGGAGGCCCGCTACCTGGCGAGCCCGGACGAGGCGGCGGCACACATCGCCTCGGTGGTCAACATCGGCTCCATCGTCACCACCACCGGTCTGCCGCAGCGCGCGCTGTACTCGGCGAGCAAGGGCGCCGTGCTCTCTCTCACCCTCGCCATGGCGGCCGACCACGTTGGCGAGGGAATCCGGGTCAACTGCGTCAACCCCGGCACCGTAGACACCCCGTGGGTCGGCCGGCTGCTGGAAGCAGCTCCCGACCCGGCCGCCGAACGCGCCGTTCTGAACGCCCGTCAGCCCACCGGCCGCCTGATCACCGCCGAGGAGGTGGCTGCTGCCATCGTCTACCTGGCCTCCCCCGCGGCCGTCTCGGTCACCGGCACCGCCCTCGCGGTCGACGGCGGCATGGCGGGCCTGCGCCTGCGACCCGAGGTGAAGTCATGACCATGCGCCCTAACATGCTCGGGCCCGGACCGGTGCGGGTCAGTGAACTCGCCTTCGGCGCGGCAGCGATCGGCAATCTGTTCACCCCGGTCACCGACACCGAGGCCGAGGAAGCCGTCGCCGCCGCCTGGGAGTGCGGTGTCCGGTACTTCGACACCGCTCCGCACTACGGCCTCGGTCTGTCCGAGCGCCGACTCGGCACCGTGCTGCGCGGCATGCCCCGCGAGGAGTACACGATCTCCACCAAGGTCGGCCGCCTCTTGGAGCCCATCGGCTCCGTCGCCGGTGACGACCTGTCCCACGGCGGCTTCGCGGTCCCCGCGACGCACCGCCGCCGATGGGACTTCAGCGCCGAGGGCGTACGCCGCTCATTGGAGGGCAGCCTCCAGCGGCTGGGAGTGGACCGGATCGACATCGCCTACCTGCACGACCCGGACGAGCACGCCGAATGGGCCCTCACCGAGGCCTACCCCGAGCTGGAACGCCTGCGCGCGGAGGGCGTGCTCGGCGCGATCGGCATCGGCATGAACCAGGCTGAGCTGCCTGCACGGTTCGTCCGTGAGACGGACATCGACGCCGTGCTGCTGGCCGGCCGCTACAGCCTGCTCGACCAACAAGGCCTGACCGAGCTCCTGCCGCTCGCCGTCGAGCACGGCGTCGGTGTGGTGGCCGGTGGAGTCTTCAACTCCGGGCTGCTCGCGGACCCGAAGCCCGGCGCCACCTTCGACTACGCCGCAGCCCCCACCGAACTCCTCATCCGGGCGACGCAGTTGAAAGAAGCCTGCGAGCGGCACGGGGTCCCGCTGCGCGCCGCCGCGCTCCGCTTCCCCTTCGGGCACCCGGCCGTCGCGTCAGTCCTGGTCGGCGCCCGCAGCGCCGGCGAGGTGCGGGACGCCGCCGTGATGGTCAACCACCCCATTCCCGGCGCGCTCTGGGCGGAGCTCAAGGGACTCGGCCTGCTGCCCGCCCACGTACCGGTCCCGGCGCAGAAGGATTGACGCGGATCGCCCGCCGGACGTGCCGCAGGGAGCGCCCACCGACCGGAATGCCGAGAAGCGTGTCCGTCTGGCGTCCCAGGACCGTGCAGGTGCCGAAGGACGGGTCGCTGGAAGCCCGGATCTCGAACTTGCCACGGGTCTCGGACTGGTCCTTGTCCTGACGGGTCGTCAGCGAGAACTGTCCGAGCTGATGGGTCTGCCCCAGGTCGACCTGCCACCACGCCGAGGAGTCGCTTCCGGTGGGCGACCAGCCGGTCGAGCTGTCATTGTCGACAGTGTCAGGTTCGGCGCGCTCGTACCGTCCGAGTGAACAAATCCCGCAGGTGGCAACGTGATTGATGGCACCGATCGGCACGCTTCCCGCCGTCCGATCAATTCGTCGAGCTGACCACCAATCCAAAATGAGTACTACTCACTTAGGGGGGCGCTTGCCCGCGCGCCGTGTGGACCGTCGAGGGAACAGCACCGGTGGTACGAGCCGATGCCGGTCGACACCGCTGCGGGCGTTGATGACGGCGATCAGCAGGTCGACCGCTTCGGCACCCACCCGGTCCGGATTGAGGCTGAGCGTGGTGACGGGCGGGGTGGTCGTCGCGTAGTCCGGATCCTCGCTGACGCACGCCACCAGCAGATCCCGCGGCACTCGAAGACCTCGGTGGCGAGCGGCGGCGAGGATGTTGTGACCGGAGTCGGAGTAGACGCCCACGACAGCGTCCGGTCTTGGATCGCGGTCGAGCAGTCGGCCGACGGCGTCCTGTTCGGCCGCGAAGGGATCGGGCAACGGGGCGTACTCCTCCACGAGGGCGGGCATGTCGTGTTTGTCGCACCAGGACCGGTAGGCGTGCGCGATCAGGTCCGGGTACGCGTCGTCGTGCAGGGGCGCGGAGAGCCCGATCCGCCGGGCGCCGCACTGCGTGAGATGGTCGAGCAGGACGTGCAGGCCCGCTTCGTAGTCGGCGTCCACCCACACGTCGTCCCAGTGCGGCTGGGGCGGCCGGCCTTCGCAGACCATCGGTATGTCACGCTCCCGCAGGATGGAACGCACCGGGTCTTCCGCCCGCGGCTCGACGTGGATGACGCCGTCCATCGGCGTGTTCAGCCACATCCACGGTGACATCGAACTCGGCATCACCTGGAGCAGGTAGCCGCGTTTGTGTGCCTCCGCCATGGCGCCCAGCACCAGTTGTGCGTAGTACGGGATCTCGGTGTACGGGACCGGAAGGTCGCCGTACGTCGTCATGGTCAGGCCGAGCACTCCGGTGCCGCCGCGGGCCAGGGCACGGGCCCTGCCGGCCGGGGCGTGACCGAGTTCGCGGGCCGCGGCCAGCACCCGCTGCCTGGTCGTCTCGGAGAGTCGTCCGGTGCCGTTGAGCGCATTCGACACCGTGGCCGTGGACACCCCGGCCCGTGCGGCCACAGCATCCAGCGTGGGACGCCGCCAGACACGTGAGCTCGTCATGTGCACCCCATGTTCCCCAACAGCCCCGTGACGGCTTGTGGCGACGACCTTGATCAATCAGCGTGCCGGGCTACGGCGGCCGGACCAGCCGCCGGGTGAGGAGTTAATCAGATGGCAGATGTCTTCGGCGGCGCCTCTGCGGCACCCGCGGGCGGACCGCTCCACCGGCGGACGTTCCTGGCCGCGGCCGGGGCGGGCGCCCTGGCGGTGGCTGCATCCGGCACAACCGCACGGGCCGCGACCGGCCGGCATCCGGTGCGGGTGGCCACCGTGATCCTGAACGGGAGAGTGTTCGGCCGGACGGTGTCAGCCGATGGTCCACGGCTGGGCGACGCACTTCTGCGGCAGGCTAGACGGGCGTCGACGCCGACGGCACGAAAGGTGCCCCGTGCCCCGGCACGATCAGCGCCGGGCCGAGGGCCAGGACCTTCTGCCTGGCCGCCCGCAACTGCTCGCGGTCGGGCGCGAAGGGGTCGTCGGCCGGTCCCTCGGCGGTCCACCAAAGATGGGTCAGGACCACCAGGCCCTCATCGGCCGTGACCAGGGTGCTGACGTCCTCGGCGGTGTGGCCGGGAGTCGTCATGAGCGTGATCGACGGCGACAGCTGATATCCGTCGGCCTCACGGTCCTCCCAGATGTCGTCCTGGTAGATCGCCATGTGGTCGTGGAAGCGGGCCTCGGGGAACAGGGCCGCGTTCAGTGTGTGGTCCGGGTGGTGATGGCTGAAGATCACGTCGGTGACGTCTTCCGGGTTCGGTCCGTGCTGCCCGAGCGGGTCCAGGATGAGCCGACGGTCCGCCACCATGCCGGGATCGACGATTGCGACCGTCTCGCCGTCGAGGAGCAGAGTGACGGTGCCGGCCACCCGCTCGTCGGCGTAGCCGGTGGTCAGGACGTGAAAGGCAGCCGTCATGAAGGGCTCCTCGGGTGCGGTGATGGGTGTGGTGCGGGGCCGTACGAGCCGGTCACCGGGCGAGGACCTCGGCTCGGGAAGCCGGTGAGCAGGGTACAAAGGCCGGTGTCGAAAGCGGGCTCGGCACCGCCCCGGGGTGAGTGGCGAAAGCCCCGCGCCGACAAGAGGTGTCGGGAAGGCGAAGGTGCTTCGTGGCCGCCCCCTCCCGGCCGGCCGAACCGGCCGAGGACGGCCCCGGCTTCCACCACGGTCGTAGCCGGCTCCGAATCACTGCGCTGGGTCGGCTCGGCGTGTCCAGGCGTGCCAGTCCGAGCCGGACGCCGTCATGCCCCGGCCGTCTCGATGAACTCGCGCACGGCGGTGCGCGGGTCCCCCGAGCGGACCAGTGCCTCGCCGACCAGCACCACGTCGGCTCCCCAACCGCGGTACTCCGCCACGTCCTTCGGGCCCGTCACTCCCGATTCCGCGACCCTGACCGTGCCTTCCGGGATGGCCGTCACAAGGTCGGCGAACACAGTGCGATCCACATCCAGCGTTGTCAGGTCCCGCGCGTTGATGCCGAGGAGTTCGGCTCCCGCAGCGACGGCGCGCCGCACTTCGTCGGCCGTGTGCGCCTCCACAAGCGGCGTGAGACCCAACTCCGCGCACAGCCCCATCAAGTCGGCGAGCTGACCGTCGTCCAGGGACACGACCATGAGAAGCGCAAGATCGGCGCCGTGCGCGCGGGCCTCCCACAGTTGATAGGGGTCGACGATGAAGTCCTTGCGCAGGACGGGCACGTCGACCCGGGCACGTACGGCGTCCAGATCGGCGAGGGAGCCGCCGAAACGCCTGCGCTCGGTGAGCACGCTGATCGCAGCGGCACCGCCCGCCGCGTACTGGGCCGCGAGGGATGCGGGGTCGGGGATGTCCGCCAGGGACCCCTTGCTGGGGCTCTTGCGCTTCACCTCGGCGATGATGGACACCCCGGGCGCCCGGAAGCCGGGCAGCGGGTCGAGTGCGGGTGCCGCGTCAGCTGCCCGGGAGCGCAGCTCCGCCAACGGCGTCGCGCGCTTGCGCTCTTCCAAGTCCTCGCGAACTCCCCCAAGGATCCCGTCAAGAACGCTCATCGTCATCTCCTTGTGAAATCGTCTGCAGCTTCGGACGTCCCCGGCTCGAGTGAGGCCGTGCGTCATCCACGTCCAAGTCGTGCCAGAAGAAGGTTATTCGGATCGATCACGGCCTTCATCGCGGGCGGGCCGCAGACGCACACGTCGCGTTCGGTGATGTCGGGAACCGGGGCACGCAGACCTGTCCGGCTCGAACCGGTGTGATTCGCCTGCCACCAGTGGTTGTGCCCTGGGCACCGCCGGATTGCAGAACCGGCCGGCCCGGGCCGGCAGCCTTTCGAGGGGGCGGCCGGTGACGTGCACCGACACCACGTCGTCCGACACCGCGCCAGGTCTCGTACGGCAGCCGCCGCCTCACATCCCCGCTGTCGTCCCGAAGGGAAGCGGTTCGCCCGAGCGCAGATGTTCCCTCAGCCACTGCTCGGTGTTGCTCACGTGCAGCAGTGCCGCGGCCTGGCTGAGGGTGGCGTCACGGGTGGCCAGAGCGTTGAAGATGGCCTCGTGCTCGGCGAGGGTGCGGCCCGCGGCCTTGTCGTCGACCAGACCGCGCCAGATACGGGCGCGCAGGGTGCGGCCGGAGATCCCTTCCAGGAGGGTGAGGAGGGTCTCGTTGCCCGTGGCGGAGACGACGGCACGGTGGAAGGCGGCGTCGTGGACGTTGAGCCGTTCGACGTTGTCGCGGGCCTCGCGCATGGCGTCCAGGTGCTGCTTCACTTCGGCCAGTTGCTCATCGGAAATCCGCGTGGCGGCAAGGGCCGTGGCCATGGGTTCGAGGAGCCGGCGTACCTCCATGAGGTCCTGCAGGGCGACCGAGTCGCCCTGCAGCAGCTCCACCGCACCGCCGAGCCCCTCCAGGAGCAGGCTGGGCTGGAGGCTGGTCACATATGTGCCGTCGCCGCGCCTGACCTCCAGGACCCGCGCGACGGCCAGTGCCTTGACCGCCTCGCGGGCGAGGTTGCGGGACAGGCCCAGCTGCGCGGCCAGATCCGGCTCCGGTGGGAGCTTCGAGCCCGGAGGAAGGGCACCGGTACGGATCAGCTCACGGATCTGCTCGATGGCCTTGTCCGTCAGAGACACCGCACATCCCTCCCTCCACCGTGCTCCGCGAGCACGTCCGACCTGATCAGCCCCTGCGCGCTCAGATCGTCCCAGAGGCCGTCCGGGACGTGCTGATCATGGAGTTCCACGTTTCGTCCGACCTGCTGCGGAGTCCGCATGCCGAGGGTGACGTTGATGATACTGGGATGGTTGTACGGGAAGGCGATCGCGGCGGCGGGCAGGCTGATCCCGTGCGCCGCGCAGACCTCGGCGATCGCCCGGGCACGGGCGACCAGAGCCGGCGGGGCGTCCCGGTAGTCGTACTTCATGCCCTCGGCGGGCCGGTCGCGGGAGAGCAGTCCCGAGTTGAACACGCCCACCGCCACCACGCTCTTGCCGAGGTCGCGGGCGGCGGGCAGGACGTCGTCCAGCGCCGACTGGTCGAGGAGTGTGTAGCGCCCGGCGAGCATCACCACGTCGGCGGCGGTCTCGCGCAGGAAGCGGGCGAGCATCGCCGACTGGTTCATGCCGGCGCCGATCGCGCCGATCACACCCTGGTCGCGCAGGTCGGCGAGGACGGGCATGGCCTCCTCGGCCGCCTGCCGCCAGTGGTCGTCGGGGTCGTGCAGGTAGACGATGTCGAGGCGGTCCAGGCCGGTGCGCTGCAGCGTGTCCTCGATGGAGCGGAGTACGCCGTCGCGGCTGAAGTCCCACTGCCGGCGCAGGTCGTCGCGTACGACGAAGCCCTCGGTGTCGACGCCGCGTGGCTCCTCGTTGGGCACCAGCAGCCGTCCCACCTTGGAGGAGATGACGTACTCGGCACGGGGGCGGCCCTTCAGGGCGGCGCCCAGACGGCGCTCGGAGAGGCCGAGGCCGTAGTGCGGTGCGGTGTCGAAGTAGCGGATGCCGGCGTCCCAGGCCGCGTCGATCGCGGCGGTCGCGTCGTCGACCGGGGTGACGCGGTAGAGGTTGCCGATCACGGAGGCCCCGAAGCCGAGCCCAGTGAGCGCGACGGACGTGTTCTGGATCTTCCGCTGGTGCGGCTGGTGCAAGTCGTGCTCCTGGGATACGGGCGTTGCCGGCGTCGGTCAGCGTCTGACGTGGGCCGACCCGCCGGCGATGAGTGCTTCGACCTCGGCGAGCGAGGCCATGGAGACGTCTCCGGGCGTGGTCATGGCGAGCGCGCCGTGGGCGGTGCCGTAGGCCAGGGCGCGCTCCAGGCCGGCGTCGTCCAGCAGTCCGTGGATCAGGCCGGCGGCGAAGGCGTCGCCGGAGCCGATGCGGTCCAGGACGTGGAGGCCGGGCATCCGGGGGCCGGTGATGAAGCCGGTTTCGGCGGACCAGGCGGCCGAGGACCAGTCGTTGACGCCGGCCGACGGTACGCCGCGCAGGGTCGTCGCCAGTACTTTCGCAGCGGGCACCAGCCCGGCCAACTCGGCTAGGGCGTCGGCCACTTCGTCGTCCCCGACGCACGTCTGTCCCGGGTACGCCCCGGCCAGGCCCAGAGCGCCCACGACGACGTCGGCGTGCCGCGCGAGCCGCAGGTCGGCCTCGCGGGCCGCGTCGGCGCCGCCTCGGCCGGCCCAGAGGCTGGGGCGGAAATTGGGGTCGTAGGAGACGGTGGCACCGTGGCGGCGGGCGGCCGCCATCGCCTCGTCGGCGACGTCGACGGTGGTGTCGGACAGGCCCGCGAAGATACCGCCGGTATGGAACCAGCGCACACCGGCCGAGAACACCGCGTCCCAGTCGACGTCGCCCTTGCGGAGTTGGGAGACGGCAGTGTGGGCGCGGTCGCTGACACCCAGCGCGCCGCGGATGCCGTAGCCGCGTTCGACGAAGTTGAGGCCGTTGCGGGCGCTGCGGCCGATGCCGTCGTCCGGTGTCCACCGGATCAGCGAGGTGTCGACGCCGCCCTGGAGGATCAGGTCCTCGACGAGCCGGCCCACGGCGTTGTCGGCGAGCGATGTGACGACGGCCGTCCGCCACCCGAAGCAGCGACGCAGCCCGCGGACGACGTTGTACTCGCCGCCGCCCTCCCACACCTGGAACGTGCGGGCGGTGCGGATGCGTCCCTCGCCCGGGTCGAACCGCAGCATCACCTCGCCGAGGGCCACCACGTCGATCACGTCGTGCTCCTGTCCACGGCGTCGGCCGTCAGTCGGCGGATCTCCTGGTAGTCCCCCCGCTCCAGATGGGCAGCGCTGGCCATCCAGCTGCCGCCCACCGCGAGGACCGCCGGATCGGCCAGGTACGCGGTCAGACGGGAGGCGTCGATCCCGCCGGTCGGCACGAAGCGCACTCCCGGGAACGGCGCTGCGAGCGCGCGGAGCGCACGCAGGCCGCCGAGCGGCTCGGCGGGGAAGAGCTTGAGGGTGTCGAGGCCCGCCTTCCGGGCGCGCATCAGCTCGGTGGCGGTGGCGATACCGGGCACCACGGGCACCCTCAACTCCCGGCACTTGGCGATGACTTCCTCGTCATAGCCCGGAGAAACGACGAAGCGGGCTCCGGCTGCCACCGCACGTTCCGCCTGCTCGGGCGTGAGGACCGTGCCCGCACCGACAGCCAGGCCGCCGTGGGCCGCCATGGTTTTGAGCACCCGCTCGGCGTCCGGGGTGCGGAAGGTGACCTCGGCGCACCGGGCGCCGCCCGCCGCGAGCGCGTCGGCCAGCCGGCCGGCGGTCGCGGTGGACGGCACGGTCAGCACCGGCAGAAGGCGGGCTCCGGCCAGTACGGAGGCCAGGTCGGTGCTCATCGGCCCAGCCATCCGCCGTCGACGGGCAGCACGGTGCCGTGAATGTAGGCGGCGGCATCGGAGGCGAGGAAGACCGTGGCGCCCGCCAGGTCGTCCGCGTTGCCCCAGCGGCCGGCCGGGATGCGGTCCAGGATCGCCTTGCTGCGGGCCGGGTCGTCCTGCAGGGCCTGGGTGTTGTCGGTGGCGATGTAGCCGGGCGCGAGAGCGTTGACGTTCACGCCGTGCGGGGCCCATTCGTTGGCGAGGGCCTTGGTCAGGCCGGCGATGCCGTGCTTGGCGGCCGTGTAGCCGGGGACCGTGATGCCGCCCTGGAAGCTGAGCAGCGACGCCGTGAAGATGACCTTTCCCCGGCCGCGGGCCACCATCGTCGCGCCGACCGCCCGGGTGAGCGCGAACTGCGCGCTCAGGTTGACCTGGAGCACCAACTCCCAGTCGGCGTCGGTGTGTTCGGCGGCCGGTGCGCGGCGGATCGTGCCCGCGTTGTTGACCAGGATGTCCACCGGACGCTCGCGCCCGGCCAGGTCCGCGCCCAGGGCTCGTACGGCTTCCGGGTCGGCGAAGTCGGTCCGGATCGCCTCGAAGGTGCGGCCGGCGGCGAGGACGTCCTTCTCTACCGCGCTGCCGGACTCCTCCAGGTTGGCGCTGACTCCGATGACGTCCGCGCCGGCCTCGGCGAGTGCGCGGGCCATGGCCCGGCCGATGCCGCGCCGGGCTCCGGTGACGACGGCGAGCTTGCCGGTGAGGTCGAAGGCGGTCATGCGTGGGCTCCCTGGGTGTCGTCGGTGCAGTCCACGAGGATCTTCATCACGTCGCCGCCGCCCTCCAGTGCCTCGAAGGCTGCGGGCGCCTCGGTGAGCGGGACGACCTTGCTGATCAGCCGCTCCGCCGGGATGGTGCCGTCGGCGACCAGGGCCACTGCCTTCTCGAAGTCCGAGCGGTCGTACAACCGGGCGCCCACCAGGGTCAGTTCGCGCCAGAAGAAGCGGTGCAGGTTGACCTCGCGCGGGCGGGGGTGGATGGCGACCAGGCACAACCGGCCGCGCACTCCCAGCACATCGACCGCCGCGTCGACGCCGGCCGCCGCACCGGACACCTCGAAGGCGACGTCCGCGCCCGCGTCACCGGTCCACTGCCGCACCAGTGCCGACAGGTCCTCGTCGGCCGGGTTCCACGCCGTCAGCCCCAACTCCTCGGCGAGCAGCCGACGGTGGGGATTCAGCTCCACCACCCGGACCTCGGCACCCGCGGCGCGCGCGACCAGCGCGATCAGGATGCCGACCGGACCACCGCCGACCACCACGGCCTTCTCGCCCTCTCGCACGGCGGCGCGGCCCACGTCGTGCACGGCGACCGCGGTCGGCTCGACGAGGGCGGCCCGGTCCAGGGCCAGCGACTCCGGCAGCCTGACCAGTGTGGTGGCGGGCACCGTCCAGCGCTGCTGCATCGCGCCCGGGGAGTCGATGCCGATGAAGTCGAGGTGCTGGCAGATGTGCTGATGGCCGGCGCGGCAGGCCGGACAGGTGTCGTCCCAGCGCAGCGGCATGACCGTGACCGCGTCACCGGGCTGCCAGCCCTCCACACCCGGTCCGACCCGCACCACACGGCCGGACATCTCATGTCCCAGGACGGCGGGCGTCCGGACCCGGGCGTCCATGTCGCCGTGGAAGATGTGCAGATCGGTGCCGCAGATGCCGACGAAGGCGGGGGCGAGCTCCACCTCACCCGGACCGGGCGGCACACCGATCGCGGGAGCCGTGTCCAGGGAGCGGGCGGAAACGTAACGGACGGCGAGAGTCATCGTGTCGTCAGGGTCCTTTCACCGCGGACGCCGATGGTCAGCAGCAGGTTGGCGTAGGTACGGGTGTCGGCGGTGACGATCGCCAGCGCCAGGTCGGGCGAGCGGGCGGCGTCGTAGAACTCGAAGCGGCCGAGCGTGTCGACCGGGAGGGGCGCCAGCATCGAGCGGTACTCGGCGATGGCGGGCGGCTCCGGTTCGCCCTCGGGCGGCACCATGACGTGGGCCGCCTCGACGGGCAGGGCACGCAGCAGGACGTCGAGCACGGTGGTGACGTCCAGCAGGCCTGGGGCGAGGTTGAGATGGACGGTCCGGGCGCGCTGGCCGGTGGCGGTGCTCGCGGGGTAGTGGCCGTCGGCGAGCAGCACACGGGATCCGTGACCGGCTCCGGCCAGGGATTCGAGGATCCCGGGGTGCAGCAGTTCCGTCAGGAGCACGGTGTCACCTCCTTCATGGGACGGGGGTCGGGTGGTAGAAGGCGGTCGCGGTGCCGGCGAGCACCGCGTGGATCTCGGTGTCGGAGCAGCCGTCCAGGAGTTCCTCGACGGTGGCGGCCCAGCTGTTCCAGCCGCCCGCGAGGTTCGCGACCGGCCAGTCGGAGCCGAACATCAGCCGGTCGGAGCCGAAGGCGGAGAGCAGGACGTCCCACACGGGGCGGATGTCGTCGACGGTCCACTTCTCGTGGTCGGCCTCCGTGATCAGCCCCGACACCTTGCAGTGGACCTGGGGATGCCTGGCCAGCATGCGCAACTGCCGTGCCCAGTCGGTAAGTTCGCGCCGCGCGATCGGCGGCTTGCCGGCGTGGTCCAGGACGAGCGGCAGCTCGGGGAGCCGTTCCGCGAGACGGATCGCCTGCGGGAGCTGGTGGCTGCGGATCAGCACGTCGTATCCGAGCCCCCGCTCCCCGACCGCCCGCAACCCCCTTTCCACGTCCGGCCGTTGGAGCCAGTGCGGATCGGACTCGCCCTGCACAAGGTGGCGTAGGGCCCGCAGGTACCGGCCCGCGTGCCCGCTCCGCAGGTCGTCGAGTACGTCGCCGATCGCGGGGGACGTCAGGTCCGCCCAGCCGACCACGGCCCCGATCAGCGGGTCGATGTCGGCCAGGGCGAGGAGGTCGCGGGTCTCGGACACGGAGGCGACGCACTGGACGACCACCGAGCTCGACAGCAGCCGTCCGGCGATCGGCCGGGTCGCGGCCGATCGCAGGGCGGGCGGGCTGAAGGTGCGGCGGATCGGCTCGTGCCCCGGCTCGTCCAGCCAGGGCTGCGGCCGGACGTCCAGGTCCCAGACGTGGTGATGGGCGTCGACGAGGGCCTGGGCGTCAGACACGAGCGATCCAGACGGGGCCGTCGGGGTAGGCGTACTCCTTGAGGGACGCCTGGTGCATCTGCGCGCTCAGCCCGGGCAGTGTCGGTGCGAGGTAGTGGCCGTCGACGATGCGCACCGGGTCGACGAAGTGCTCGTGCAGATGGTCGACGTACTCGATGACGCGGTCCTCGACCGTTCCGGAGACGGCGACGTAGTCGAACATCGACAGGTGCTGCACCATCTCGCACAGGCCCACGCCGCCCGCGTGTGGGCAGACCGGGACGCCGAACTTCGCGGCGAGGAGCAGGATCGCGATGTTCTCGCCCACGCCGCCGACCCGCGCGGAGTCGATCTGCACGATGTCGACCGCGCCGGCCTGCAACAGCTGCTTGAAGACGACCCGGTTGGCGACGTGCTCGCCGGTGGCGACCTTGATGGGGCCGACGGCCTTGCGCACGGCGGCGTGACCGAGGATGTCGTCGGGAGAGGTGGGCTCCTCGATCCAGTACGGCTGGTAGGGCGCCAGGGCGCGCATCCAGTCGATCGCGGCCTGGACGTCCCATCTCTGGTTGGCGTCCACGGCGATACGGATGCCGTCCCCGACGGTCTCGCGGGCGGTGCGCATGCGCCGTATGTCGTCCTCCAGGGACGCGCCGACCTTCAGCTTGATCTGGGTGAAGCCGTCGGCGACGGCCTCGCGGGCCAGACGGGACAGCTTCTCGTCGGAGTAGCCGAGCCAGCCGGGCGTGGTGGTGTAGGCGGGGTAGCCCCGGTCGAGCAGGTGGCCGATGCGCTCTTCGCGGCCGGGCTCGGCGCGGCGCAGGATCTCCAGGGCCTCCTCGGGGGTGAGGGCGTCGGACAGCCAGCGGAAGTCGACCTGGGCGACCAGTTCCTCGGGGGACATCTCCGCGAGGAAGCGCCAGACGGGCTTGCCGGCCCGCTTGGCGGCCAGGTCCCAGGCGGCGTTGACGACCGCGCCGGTGGCCATGTGGATGGCACCCTTCTCCGGGCCCAGCCAGCGCAGTTGCGGGTCGTGCACGAGGGAGCGGGAGAACGTGCCGAGGTCGGCGCAGACCTCATCGACCGACAGGCCCACCACGTGCGGGGCGAGAGCGGCGATGGCGGCGGCCTGGACATCGTTGCCGCGGCCGGTGGTGAAGGCCAGCGCGTGGCCCTCCAGTCCGTCGCCCGCGTCGGTGCGCAGGACGACGTAGGCAGCGGAGTAGTCGGGTTCGGGGTTCATCGCGTCCGACCCGTCCAGGTGCTCGGATGTCGGGAAACGCACGTCCAGTACATCCAGGGCGGTGATGCGGGCAGAGGCCGGGGATGCCTGGGAGGAGGACAGGGCGGATGACATGGCGGCAACTCCTGTGAGGTGCGGGGGCGATACGACCCCTGGCGACGAGATGGGGGCGGAGGAGGAGAGCGGGCGTCCTGGACGCCCGCCGGTTTCACTCCTGGGCCTTGCCGCCCGTGATACGCGAGATGGCGAGGGCGACCAGGATGATCAGGCCGTTGAGAGCGCCGATCCACTGCGCGGGGACGCCCGCCAGCGTGAGCACGTTCTGGATCATGAAGAGCAGCAGGATGCCGCAGAAGGCCCCGAACATGGTGCCCTTGCCACCGTTGAGGCTGATCCCGCCGATGACGGCGGCGGCGAACACGGTGAAGATATAGCCGTTGCCCTGCGCGGAGGCCACCGAGGCCAGGCGTCCGGAGAGCATCAGCCCGGCGAGGGCGGCGAGGACACTGCCGGTGACGATCACGATCCACAGCACCCGGTCGGTGCGGATGCCGGCCGCCTTCGCGGCGTCGACGTTGCCGCCGATGGCGTACAGCGAACGCCCGAAGCTCGTCCAGCCGAGCACCACGATCGCGACCGCGAACAGTGCCAGGCAGACCCAGATCGACGCGGGCATCCCGAACCATTCGGCCGTGCCGAGGTAGAGCATCGACGGCGGCAGCTGGAAGAAGGTCTGGCCGCCGGAGATGCCGGTGAGGACACCGCGCAGCACGATCAGCATGCCGAGGGTGACGATGAAGCCGTTGAGGCCGAAGCGGATGATCAGGAGGGCGTTGATCACGCCGACGAGCGCGCCGACGGCCAGGGTGACGGGAACGGACCACGCGCCGGAAAGCAGTCCGAGTCCGTGGCCCGCGCCGACGGGCACGACCAGCCAGGCCGCGACGCCGGGGGCGAGGCCCATGGTGGACTCCAGTGACAGGTCCATCTTCTTGACGATGAGGATCATCGTCTGGGCGAGGACCAGGAGAGCCATCTCGGACATGGTCTGCAGGACGTTGATGAGGTTGTCGGCCTGCAGGAAGACCGGGTTGACGATCTGTCCGACGATCGCGATGACCACGATGGCCGGGACGAGTGCCAGGTCACGGAGGCGGGCCAGGGGTATCCGGCCGCCGAGCAGCACGGTCCGCTTGGGCGCCGGCTCCGCGCCCTTGGCGGCGGCGGTGTCCGCGAGGACGGATTCAGGGATCACTTCAGGCATGCAGGTCCACTCCTTCCATCGCCGCCACGAGGTCGTGGTCGTGCCAGCCGCGGGCGATCTCCGAGGTCACACGGCCCTGGAACATCACCAGGACCCGGTCGCACATGCGCAGGTCGTCGAGTTCGTCGGAGGCGATGAGCACTCCGGTGCCGGTGGCCGCGGTCTCCTCGACCTTGTCGAGGAGGAACTCCTTGGAGCGCACGTCCACTCCCGCGGTCGGGTTGATCAGGACCAGCAGCCGGGGGTCGTCGGCGAGGGCGCGGGCCATGACGACCTTCTGCTGGTTGCCTCCGGACAGGGCGGAGACGGGCAGTTCGGGACCGGGAGTCTTGATCGCGAGGTTCTCGATCAAGCCTTCGGCGAGCCGGTCCCGGCGGCTGCGGTTGAGGAAGCCGCCCTGGCCGAGCCTGCGGGGAACGGACAGGGTGGCGTTGTCCGCGATCGACATGTCGGGAACGAAGCCCTGGTGGTGCCGGTCCTGGGGGACGAACCCGGCGCCCGCGGCGAGCGCCGCGGGCACGCTGCCCGGCCGGGGCCGGCTTCCGGCGATCTCCACCTCGCCCGCCGCTGCCGCCCGCAGTCCCACGACGGTCTCGGCGACCTCGGTACGACCGCTCCCGGCGGCCCCCGCGAGGCCGACGATCTCGCCGGCCCCGATCCGGAAGCTGACGTCGTCGTACGCGTCGCCACGCAGAGCGCGAACGCTCAGTGCGGTCGTGGCACCGGAGTCGAGGAGGCTCGTGCGCTCCTCGCGCCGGTCGGCCGCCGCCTCGCCGGTCATGGCGGCGACGAGGTCGGCACGAGGAAGGTCCGCGACCGGCGCGGTCACGATGTGCTGGGCGTCGCGGAACACCGTCACCATGTCGCAGATCTCGTAGATCTCCTGGAGGTGGTGGCTGATGAACAGGAAGGTCACGCCCTGGCGTTGCAGGTCGCGGATGCGGTCGAAGAGGCGGTTGATGGCCGCCGCGTCGAGTTGCGCCGTCGGCTCGTCGAGGATGATGAACCGGGCCCCGAAGGACAGCGCACGGGCGATCTCGACGAACTGCCGCTGCTCCACGCTGAGATCAGCGGCCGGGCTCTGCGGGTCGACCTCCACCGACCAGGTCGACAGCAGGTCCTGTGCGCGGCGGCGCGTGGCCTGCCAGCTGATGAGCCGGCTCTGTCCGTGGTCGTGCCGGTTCAGGAAGAGGTTCTCCGCGACGGTCAGCGTGGGGATGATCGTCGACTTCTGGTAGACGCAGGCCACGCGCCTGCGCCAGGCGTCACGGTCGCTGAGCCGCGGGGCCGGCTCGCCGCCGAAGGTCACTGTTCCCTCGTCGGGGGCCTGAAGGCCGGTGAGGACCGACACCAGGGTCGACTTGCCGGCTCCGTTGCGCCCGACCAGTGCGTGGGTCTCGCCGGGCCTGATGGTGATCCGGGCGCCGTTCAGGGCCACCGTCGGACCGAATCGTTTGACTATGCCCGTCGCCTCGACGACGGGCGGGTCCGAGGGGGCCCGCCCGTCGTCCGCCGGAGCGGGCGCGGGAGTGACTGCTCGCTCCCCGTCGCTCATCTCAACCGCCTTGATCTCGTGGGCCGTTGTTCCGGAAGACGAATCAGCCGAGGTTGTTGCCCCACAGCGACTTGTCGTCGCTCTTGACGCTGGGTACGCCGCCGTAGGTGCCGCCGTCGGCGGTGACGAGCGGGGCGGAGAGCTGGTCCTCGAGCACGCCTTCGCGGACCTGGATGATGGTGCTGTCGTGGTCGGTCTTGCCGGGCTTGAACGTCTTCCCGTCGATCGCGGCCTTGACGTAGTACAGGGCGTACTTGGCGTAGAGGTCGGCCGGCTGTGAGACCGTGGCGTCGATCTTGCCCGCGGCGATGGACTTGAGCTCCTCGGGGATGCCGTCGTTGGACACGACGAACACGTGCTTCTTGTCCTTCGGGCCCACCAACAGGCCCTTCTGCTTCAGGACTTGGAGCGTGCCGGAGAGCGCGAAGCTGGCCTCCATGTAGACGCCCTTGATGTCCGGGTTGGCCGTCAGGTCGGTCTGCAGCTTCTGGGCGGCGACGGCGCCGTCCCAGTTGGTGGCCTCGCCGAACACCTTGATGCCCGGGTAGTTCTTCTTCATGCAGTCGTTGAACGCCTCTGTGCGGTCACGGCCGTTGATGGAGTCCAGGCCACCTTCCAGCATCACGACCTTGCCCTTGCCGCCGAGCTTGGTGCCCAGGTACTGGCAGGCCTTTTCCCCGTAGGCACGGTTGTCGGCACGTACGACCATGAACACCTTGCCGCTGTCGGGGCGGGTGTCGACGGTGACGACCGGGATCTTCTTCGCCTCCAGCTGCGCGAGGGTGGGCGCTATGGCGGCGGTGTCCTGCGGGGCCATGGCTATGCCCTTGACGCCCTGGCTGATGAAAGTCTGTGCGTTGGCGGTGAGTTTGGCGACGTCGTTCTGCGAGTTGGTCGTCTTCAGGTCCAGGCCCAGCTGCTTGCCGTACTGGGGCGTGTACTTGATGTAGGAGTTCCAGAAGTCGGTGTCGGAACGCGGGTAGTCGACGCCGACCAGCGGCTTGCCGCCCGACGACGCCGAGGTGGTGGAGCCGCTGCTGCACGCGCTGAGCAGAGTCAGTGCGGACAGGGCGGAGACGGCGGAACAGAGGGCGGTTCTGAGTCTCATCGGTGCTTCCTCGCGCCGGTCCCGTAGCGGGAGATTTTTCGCCTCGACGACATCTACGTATCGCCGCACAGCAGAGATGGGATGTTTATAGGTGTGCCGATGGCTCCCTGTCTACCCCTGCGATCGAATGAGCGTTGAAATACCAGCTCAAACCTCATACGAGACGAGCGTGAGTGGCACCGAGGAGCCGAGATCCATCCCATCAATGCTCGCGTTCGGATGATCCGAATCAGTCAAGGGGCCCTAACAGACATGCGATGTTTGGGCAGTAGCAAATCGCATCAGATCGACCTCAAGCATGTCCAACGACCGTGCCGCGAGGCGCTTTTCATCCCTGCACACCGGTTGACATCCCAGCGAGACATGGCAGACCTTCATGCGTAACAAGCGGCGCCCTGCCCTCCCCTGTCCCCCTCTGCATCAGGGATGTCTCCATGTCGAGTTCGATCAACAGACGCCACTTCCTTGCCGGTGCCACCTGCGTCGCCGCGGCGGCCGTTGCCGGAGGTGTGTTCGGTGCCGGCATCGCCGAGGCGGCGCCCAGCACGTACACGCCCGACTGGAACTCGGTCGACCAGCACCCGCCGGCCCCGGAGTGGTTCCAGGACGCCAAGTTCGGCATCTACTTCCACTGGGGCGTCTTCAGCGTCCCCGCCTACGACAACGAGTGGTACCCGCGCAACATGTACCAGGCGGGCAGCAACGCCAACCAGCACCACATCGCGACCTACGGCCAGCCGTCGGCATGGCCGTACCACAACTTCATCAACGGGGCGCAGGACCTGGCGGGCAACTTCGTGAAGTTCGCGCCGAAGCTGAAGTCGGCGGGCGGGAAGTTCGACCCCGACGAGTGGGTGCAGCTGTTCGTCGACGCCGGCGCCAGGTTCGCCGGCCCGGTCGCCGAGCACCATGACGGCTTCTCGATGTGGGACAGCCAGGTCAACGAGTGGAACTCGGTGAACAAGGGGCCGGGGCTGAACCTGCTGCAGCTCTTCTCCACGGCCATCCGCGCCAAGGGCCTCAAGCTGCTGGTGGCCATGCACCACGCGTACCACTTCAACGGCTTCTACGAGTACGCCCCCGCCCAGACGGACCCCAGCCTCAAGAAGCTCTACGGCCAGCTGGGCTCGACCGCGGAGAACCAGCTCTGGTACGACAAGCTCAAGGAGGTCGTCGACCGCGCCCAGCCCGACATCCTCTGGCAGGACTTCAGGATGGACGCCGTCGACGAGACACAGCGCCTGAACTTCCTTTCGTACTACTACAACCAGGCCAACAGCTGGGGCAAAGAGGTCGTCGCCACCTACAAGGACGGCATGGACGCCAAGGGCGAGGTCTTCGACTACGAGCGCGGCGGCCCGGCCGACATCACCACCCCGTACTGGCTGACCGACGACAGCATCTCCAGCAGCAGCTGGTGCTACACCCAGGGCATCGGCTACTACACCATCCAGCAGATGCTGCACTCGTTCATCGACCGGGTCAGCAAGAACGGCAACATGCTGCTGAACATCGCGCCGATGTCCGACGGCACCATCCCCCAGGCGCAGAAGGACCTCCTGCTCGGCATCGGGGACCACCTGAAGCGCTTCGGCGAGTCGATCTACTCGACCCGCGCCTGGACGGCGTACGGCGAGGGCCCCACGAAGATGGGCGGCGGCGCGTTCACCACCCCGCACGCCGGCACGCCGCAGGACATCCGCTTCACCCGCAACAAGACGAACAACGTCCTGTACGCCACCGTCCTGGGCTGGCCCGGCAGTTCGCTGACGATCAAGACGCTCAGCTCGGACCGGATCAACCTCTCGTCGCTGACCTCGGTGAAGCTCCTCGGCACCACCGCGGGCACCTACATCGACCTGCCCACGCCGGCCCAGAACTCGTCCGGCCTCACGGTCACCCTGCCGTCCTCGGCCCCGTACAGTGCCAACGCCTACGTCCTGAAGCTCACCTTCTCCGGCCCGATCCCGGGCCTGCGGCCGCTCGCCGGCGCCGTCGCCTTCACGGACGTCAACTACACCGGCAGCGCAGGCGTGTTCGACATCGGCGACTACACCGCGGCCGACCTGACCGCGGCCGGACTCGGTGCGCGCACCCTCTCCTCCCTCCGGCCGGCCCCCGGCTACCAGGTGACCGGCTACTCCGGAGACAACTTCACCGGCACCGCCTGGACCTTCACCGACGAGAACCCCGACCTGCGGGTCACCGGCAACAACGACCAGATCGCCTCGCTGAGAGTCCAGTTCAACCCGGCGACCTACTTCCGGCTCACCAACGCCACCGACGGACTCGCCCTGGACAGCGGCGGCGGCGTGGCCTCCGGGTCCAACCTCAAGCAGTGGACCTGGAACGGCAGTTCCAACCTGCAGTGGCAGGCAGTGGAGGTCGGCGGCGGCTACTACAAGCTGGTCAACCGGACCAACGGCATGGTCGCCGACGGCTGGGGCGCCACCGACAACGGCTCTCCGGCCCGGCAGGCTCCCTGGAACGGCGGAACCAACCAGCAGTGGAAGATCACCCACCGGGGCGGCGACCACTACTCGATCGCCAACCGCACCACCGGCCTGGTCCTCGACGGCGGCGGCAACGTCGACTCGGGCTCCGTCACCAAGCAGTGGACGTACGGCAGCAGCACCAACCTGCTGTGGTCCTTCACGGCCGTCTGATCCCTTTCCCCACGGCCCCCCGCCGCCGCCCGGATTCCGCTCCAAGTCGACCGGGCGGCGGTGGGCCACCACAACGGTGAGTCACCGCTCCGCTCCCCCACGACCACGCACCGCCGACCGGACACAGGAGTCCCCTTGACGGACAGCGCCATAGACCGCAGACGGTTCCTCACCGCGGCCGCACTGACCGCGGGAGCCGCGGGCCTGCCAGGCAGCCTGCTCTCGGGCAGGGCAGAGGCGGCCGTCCCCCCGCAGATCACCCTCCCCGAGCGGGGCATCCACGACACATCCCCGGCCTCCTCCTGGACCGACGGCTTCCTCACCGGCAACGGCGCATACGGTGCCGTGCTGCACGGCGCCCCCGCCTTGGAGAAGGTGGTCTTCAACTATCAGCGGCTGGTCCTGCCGAACGGGACCCGCGGTGTGACCCCACCGGTGATCTCCGGCCGTCTGGAAGTCGCCCGCGACAAGGCACTCGCGGGTGACTACGCGGGCGCCAACCGGGACTTCGCCGCGGGCTGGTCGCTGCGCTGGACGCAGGCCTACCACCCGGCGTACGAACTGCAGATCGACACGCCCGGCATGACCACGGTCAACAACTACGGCCGGGTCACTGACTTCCGCACCGGCGAAGTGAGTTCGAGCTGGACGGACCAGTTCGGCACGTGGACCCGGCGGGCGTTCGTCTCCCGGGCGGACAAGGTGATCGTCCATGAGCTGACGCCCGCTGCCGGGCGTACCGTCGACACCACGCTGAGCGCCAACACCGCGCTCACCGGGGTTCCCAGCAACATGAGCTTCACCACGCGCGCCACCGTCAGCGGCGGCTCCGGCTACCTGAATCTGCGCGGCACCTACCCTTCCGGGCAGGGCGCCTTCGGATACGAGGGCGTCACCCGCGTCGTCGCCTCCGGCACCGGCGCCACGGTCACCGTAAACGGCTCCACGATCGTGGTGGCGAAGGCGGCCAAGGTGCTGCTGCTGACGAAGCTGGGCCGCTACGAGTCGTCTACGGGCTGGGACTCCCAGCCCCTGCACACGCAACTGGCCGCGCTCGCCACCGACTACGCCGCCCTGCTCTCGCGGCACACCGCCCTGCACACCCCTGTCTACGACCGCTCACGACTCGACCTGAACGTACCGGCCGCCGACCGGCAGCTCTCCGTCAGTGAACTGATCGCCCGTCAGAACGCCGACCGCACAGTCATCGACACGGCACTGCTGGAGCGGCTCTACGACTCCGGCCGCTATCTCTTCCTCAGCTCCAGCGGCATCCTGCCACCCCGCCTGACCGGCATCTGGGCCGGATCGTGGGGCGCCGCCTGGGCCGACGACTTCACCACCGACGCCAACGTCAACCTCCAGGTCGCGGGCGGCAACATCCTCGACCTGACCGAGTCCATGCAGGGCTACTTCGACCTGATCCTGGGCCAGCTCGACGACTGGCGTACCAACGCGAAGAACCTCTACGGAGCCCGCGGCTTCCTCGCCCCCTCCCGCACCGACGGCGAGTACGGCCACATGCTCCACTTCAACAACGGCGACTTCCCCGGCCACTGCTGGACCGGCGGCGCCGACTGGCTGCTCCACCCACTCCTGGAGTACTACCAGGTCACCGGCGACCAGGCGTTCCTGCGCGACAAGCTCGGCCCCGCGCTGATGGAACTGGCCCTGTTCTACGAGGACTTCCTCACCCGCACCGACTCGAACGGCAAGGCGGTGTTCGTACCGGCCTTCTCCATGGAGAACGCCCCCCGCAACACCGGCGTGTACCTCTCCATCAACGCCACCGGCGACATCATGGCCGGCAAGCACGCCCTCCAGGCCGCCGTCGACGCGGCCAACACCCTCGGGGTCGAACAGGGCGGCGGCCAGGGCGTCGCCCGCTGGACGGCGCTGCTGAAGAAGTTCCCGGACTACCGCGTCAACGGCGACAACGCACTGGCCGAATGGTCCTGGCCGAGCCTCACCGACAACTACAACCACCGGCACGTCCAGCACCTGTACGGCGCCTGGCCGCTGCACGAGATCAACCCCGAGAGCGCACCTTCCCTGGTCCGCCCGGCCCAGCGGGCCCTCGAACTGCGCGGAGACCAGAACATCTCCGCGCACGGCAGCCTGCACCGGGCGCTGGCCTGGGCCCGGCTGAAGGACGGCGGACAGGTCTACGGCAACCTGCGCAAGATCCTCGGCAACAACATGGTCTTCAAGTCGCTGATGACCTCGCACAACCCGAACCTCGACATCTACAACGCCGACGCGGCGAACGCCATCCCAGGCGTGCTGTCCGAGGCCCTGCTCTACAGCCGTCCCGGAGTGCTGGAGATCCTGCCCGCGCTGCCCGACCAGCTGCCGAAGGGTGCGATCACCGGGGTACGGGCCCGAGGCCGGATCCGGATCCACAGCTTCGCCTGGGACCTGAACGCCCGGACCGCCACCCTGTCCGTCACCTCCGACGTCAACCAGGACGTCACGCTGATCAGCCGCCGCGGCATGACCTCCGTGACCTCGACCGCGACCGTCACGGCCTCCTCGCTCGGCAGCCACGCCAGGAAGGTCTCCCTGACCGCCGGGCAGCGCACCGACCTCACCGTCTCCCTGCTCAGCGGCTTCTTCCGGCTCGAGAACCGGCTCAGCGGCAAGGTGCTCGACGTCACCAGCGGCAGTACCGCCGACGGCGCCGGCCTCATCCAGTGGGGCTGGTCCGGCAGCGAGAACCAGCAGTGGCGGCTCCAGCCCGACGCCGACGGCTCCTTCCGCCTCGTCTCCCGCCGCAGCGGCAAGGTCGTCGACAGCCCCGGAGGCTCCGGACAGGGCGCCCAGCTCATCCAGTGGCCGGACCGCAGCAGCGACAACCAGCACTGGAAGGTGGTCGACGCAGGCGGTGGATACGTCCGGCTCGTCAACGTCCGCAACGGCCTGTGCGCGGACGTGGACGGCGGATCGGCGGACAACGGCGCCAAGGTGATCCAGTGGCCCGTCGGCGACGGAACCAACCAGCAGTGGCGGCTGGTCGCCCTCTGACCGTCGCCGCTCTACGCTCGCCCCAGCACCGTATCGGCGCTCTGAGCACCAGGTGGCGATCACGTGTCAGCTGGGGCCGCAGCGACAGCGCGCCGCCGGGGCCCGTGAGCGCGACGCCGGGCAGGGCTCGGCGACCGTTCCTGGACAGGGGCTGCGTAGGCACAATCCCCGTCCGTCCCGCGGTCGGGGAGCAGCGCCATGACCAGGGCGGGCGCGGCAGCACGATCAGAATCACGAACATCTACGGGGAACAGCCGGCCGTCGGGCGGGTCGCCCCACGCACCGGCCGGAGCATCGAGATCACCGACGTGCACAGGATGCCGTTCTACGCGGCGTCACACCCCTGAGACCACTTCGTCGTCGCGGGCGGCGGCGAGGGTCTCCAGCCGCAGGTTCCAGCGCCCCGACCGGCCGGTGAGCCGCACGGCGGCCAACGGCGGCACATCGACGCGCCAGAACGACCCGACGGGCGCGGCCAGAGCGTGGAGCACCGCTGCCCGGGCCACGGCCTGCTCCACCACGGCCACCACCCGGCCGACGTCGTCCGGCATCCCCTCCAGCCAGGCGGCGACCCGACGGCACAGGTCCGCGACCGACTCTCCCCCGTGCGGGGCCGCCTCGGGATCGGTCATCCACGCCGCGAACGCCGCCTGATCCGCGGCCACGATCTCGGCCGGGGACCGGCCCTCCCAGCGGCCCGTGTCCAGATCCCGCAGCGCGGCTTCCTCGGTGAACTCGCGCGCCCCGAGCGCCTGCGCGGTCTGGTGGCAGCGCTGCGAAGGGGCGACGTACAGCACAGCCGCCGTCCGCAAGGAGGCAGGCAGTGCCCGTGCCGCCCGCAGCGCCGCTTCGTCGAGAGGCGTGTCGCCGAAGCGGATGTCGCGTTCCACGGGGGCCGCGGCACTCAGCAGGGTCAGGCGGACCGACATGGAAACCCTCTCGTCACGGCGACCGTCACAGGCGAAGCCCTTCATCGTAGGTGGCACACGCCATGTTGGCTGCTCGCGTCCGACCCCCTACCATCCGGGGTGACAAGGACGACGGCGCTACGGAAGTCCGGTGCAAGCCCGGCACGGTCGCGCCACTGTGTGCCACCCCTCGGCCAGAGGTGGTGGTGAGTCAGACCCAACGCCGTCGTCGAGTGCTCCACACGATCGCGGGACGCGTTGTTCCCGAGGAGGTCTCGCCATGGCGCAGTCCACTGCCGCCCCTTCCACCACGACCCAGGTCACCGTCACGCCCCTGCCGCTGCGGGCCATCGCCCCGTGGGCGGTGTTCTTCGGCGTCCTGATGCTCGTCCTGCTGTACTTCGTCGGCGCCGAGCAGGGCGCCACGTCCGTCCTGTCCGGCGAGGGCGTGCACGAGTGGGTGCACGACGCACGTCACCTGCTCGGCTTCCCGTGCCACTGAGCGGGGACACCGGAACATCATGAATTCCGCTGTGGTGCGCACCCTTCTGGTGCGCGGAATGCTCGCGGGACTCGGCGCCGCCGTTCCCGCCCTGGTCTTCGCCTACCTGGTCGGCGAAGGCCCGGTCGACGCGGCGATCACGTTCGAGTCCGCCCACTCCCATGAGCACGGCGAGGAGTTGGTCAGCCGGAGTCTGCAGTCGACGGCCGGCCTGGCCACCGGCGTGCTCGTCTTCGGCGTGGCCATCGGCGGCATCGCCGCCCTGGCGTTCTGTTTCGCACTGGGGCGTATCGGCCGCTTCTCGGCCCGGGCCACCGCGGCACTGACCGCGCTGGCCGCGTTCCTGACGGTGTATCTGGTGCCGATGCTGAAGTACCCGGCGAACCCGCCGGCGGTCGGCAACCCGGACACCATCGGCAAACGAACCGCGCTGTTCTTCCTGATGATCGCCCTCAGCGTGCTGCTGGGCATCGCGACGGTCCTGCTGGGCCGCCGCCTCGCGCCACGCTGGGGCAACTGGAACGCCTCCATTGCCGCCAGTGTGAGCTTTGTGGCGGTGGTGGCGGTCGCGATGGTGACCCTGCCGGCCGGGGACAGCATTCCCCGGCACTTCCCAGCCGCGGATCTGTGGGAGTTCCGGCTCGCGTCCATCGGCATCCAGGCGGTGCTGTGGGCCGGGTTCGGGCTGCTCTTCGGGTACTTGGCCGAGCGCGTCCTCGAGCCGAGGACCGCGAGGAGCCCGCTGGCGGCGCCTGCCGCCTGACGGCGGAAGAGCGCGGCAGATCCGCCGGGGGCGCGCCCGGCGGTTTGCCGCGCTCAGTCGTCGCTCATCTCCTCGAACGTTCCGTGCCAACTGTGGTACCAGACCCGACCGGTGGAGGAGTTGACGGACAGCATGCCGGTGATGCTGCCGTGGTCGAGGGTGTGCATTGTGTAGTAGCCGGGAAACACCTCGGCCGAACCGGGTGACTGCCCCCTCGCGTGATCGCTCAGCCACTGACGGGCGATCCGGCGGGCCTCGGCCGCGGAGACCCGGGCGTGAGCTCCCGTGGCCGTGCGGTGCATGCCGTACGCGGTGTTCCACATCATCGCCGGCCCGTACTCCAGCTGGACCGCGCCGTCGTGCGGGTCCACCAGAACCTCGGTGGCACCGTGGCCGTCGGAGGTCGTCAGCTCGACGTAGTAGTCGCGCGAGAACCTCATCACCTCCCCCGCCCGCAGGCCGAGGCCGTCCGCGAAGCGCTGGGCCCGTGCCTTCGCCGCCGCGAGAGAGGTCACCTGCCGGCCGTTGCCGGCCGACTTCGGCGTCGCGTGGACGCCGCTGTGCGCCACGATCCCCTACGCCGCCGACCACGCTCCGGGCACCGTCCCAGACCGGCACGAGCGCACCCGCGGTGGATGACCACGGAGTTTCTCGCCGGCATGATGCCTGCGCCCTCGACCAGCACGAGGCAGCGGACTGGAGCTGGGTCTGGCCGTACGCAACTGCTGGTTCTGGGTTCCTCTTCCATTGCCACCTCTGGTTTGACGGGCATGAACCCCTGCCCTGCCACCCGCGCAGGCTGGACTTGGCGGTGCAGCGCAGTACCGTGCATCCCATGGGCGAGCAAGGCGCCGAGGACCAGGACCAGGAGTCGGCCGAACCGCAGGGCGGGCACGCGGCCGAGCGCCTGCACCAGTTCCTCCGCGCCCGCGAACCGGTCGAGGACACGGATTCGGCCACCCCCGAAGAGGACGATGACGAGGTTCCACCGGCGCACGAAACCGGCGCAGACGCCCCCCAATCACACCGGAATGGCTCGTTGTTGGCCCCACCCGACACGCCCGGTCCCAGCGACACCGAGGCCGATTGACAGCGGTGGACGGGGGTGGGATTGATGAGGGGCGGAGCGCACGGGGGACATCCGTACGCACGCACCACACCGGCGGACAGGCCTGAGCCGCGCCGGACTCGGGGGAGGTGCAGTAATGCGCGGACCGAACGATCCCGAACCACATGAGCCCCAGGAAGCAGAAGGCGTCACGGCCGAAGGCGGCTCCACCGGCCGATCGGGGCGCCCGCCCGGCGGCAAGGCGCTGGCCCGGCTGGTGCAGGAACTGACCCGGGCGGGTCTCGGCGAACACGCCGCCGCACAGGTCGCGCTCGCCGCGCCGGAACTCGACGCCGATGGGACGAATGCCCTCATCGAGCGCGCCGTGGGCCCGCAGACCGCGCCCACCGCCGAGCCCGGCGGCGTGGCGGCCGAGTACCAGCAGACGGCCGAGGCCCTGGCCGGACCCGCCGCGGTCGGCCCGGCCTGGCGTTCGCTCGGCCCGTGGACGGTGCCGGGCGGGCAGACGTACGGCGCGAGCCGCGTCAACGTCTCCGGCCGTGTCTCGGCGATCGCCACCGACCCGGGCAACGCGGCCCATCTCCTGGTCGGCGCCGCGAACGGCGGCGTGTGGGAGAGCTATGACCGTGGGACCTCCTGGGCACCGCGCACTGACGACGCGGCCACCCTGACCGTCGGCGCGCTCGCCTACGACCCGGCGAACCCCTCGACCGTGCTGGCGGGCACGGGCGAGGGCAACTGGTGGTCCTGGCTCGGCACCGGAGTGCTGCGCTCCACCGACGGCGGCACCAAGTGGTCGCCGCTGGCGACCACACCATTTGTCGGGCAGGGCTTCTACGACCTGGCCTTCGACGCCTCGCGCCCCGGCACCGTGCACGCGGCGACCACCGGCGGGCTGTACGTATCGACGGACGGCGGCGCGACCTGGACCCGGCGCCGTTCCACCCGGACCTGGTCGCTGTCCGTCGTCGCCGGCGAGGCCCTCGCGGCCTGCCAGGACGGCCTGTTCCGCTCCGCCGACGGCGGCACCACCTGGACCGCCGTCACACTGCCGGGCGCACCGGCCTCCTTCGACCGGCTCGCCACCGCCATCGCCCGCTCCGACAGCAGCATCGCCTACGCATGGGGCGCCTCGGGCACGACGGCACGGCTGTGGCGGCGGGCCGGCGGCACCTGGTCCGCGGTGACACCGCCGGCCGGCGCCTCCACCGGGCAGGCCTGGTACGACTGGTTCCTCGCCGTCGCCCCCGATCAGGCGGGCCGGATCTACCTGGGCGCCATCGAGGCCTACCGGGGCGACCTGTCCGGCTCCACCTGGACCTGGCAGACCATCTCCAACAAGGGCGCGACCGGCGACTCGATCCACCCCGACCAGCACGCCATCGCCTTCGAGAGCGGCAGCCCCGACGCGATCTACGTCGGCAACGACGGCGGACTGTTTCGCAGCCCGGACCGCGGCGTCACCTGGCAGCACCTCAACAACGGGCTGACCATCACCGAATTCGAGTACCTGGCCCAGGACTTCGGCTCCTCGCGCTGGGTGATCGGCGGCACCCAGGACAACGGCACCAACCGCTGGACCGGGTCGTCCGTGTGGACGCACTCCCAGGACGGCGACGGCGGCGACGTCGCCGTCTACCGCACCGATCCGCGCACCGTCTTCCACACGTTCTTCGGCATGAGCCCCGAACGCTCCCTCAGCCGGGGCGACCCGGGCACCTGGACCAACCAGTCCCCGACCCTGCCGTCCGGCGAGGGCTCGCTGTTCTACCCGCCGCTGGAGACCAGCGCCACCAACGGCACCACGGTCGCACTGGGCGGAGGGGCGCTGTATGTGTCGCGGGACAACGCCGCCACCTGGACCCGCCTGGCCTTCCCGAGCGCGGCCACGGCGAGCGCCATGTACATCCCGCACGCCGACCAGGTCCTCGTCGGCACCACCGACGGCCGCATCTTCCGCACCACCTGGTCCGGCGCGGCCTGGGGCACCCTCACCGCGCTCACCACACCGCGCGCCTCGGCCTGGATCAGTGACATCCACGTCGACCCCGTCGACACCAACCGCCTGTGGGTGACCCACACTTCGCTCGGCGGCGGCCGCATCTGGCAGTCCACCGACGGCGGCAGCAACTGGACCGACCGCTCCACGACCGGACTGCCGAGCCTGCCGCTCAACGCCGTCGAGGTCGACCCACGCAACCGCTCCCGCCTCTGGGTCGCCGCCGACCTGGGCGTGTACCAGAGCACCGACGGGGGCGCGAGCTGGCAGCAGTTCGGCACCGGGCTGCCCAATGCGTTCATCGGCGACATCATCCTGCACCCGCACGCACGCGTGCTGCGCGCCGGCACCCGCAACCGCGGTGTGTGGGAGGTGCCCGTCGACGGCTGGATGACCCAGCCGGTATGCGGCACCCAGTGGACGGGCACACTCGCCGCGGGCGCCACCATGCGCTGGTTCACCTTCAACTGGCCCGCCACCTGGCACGTCCTGTGGACGGTCATGCCGACCACCGTGCACCCCGGCGCGCCCCAGGTCAGCTGGACCACCCAGGTGGAGCGCGCCTCCAACGAGTACGTCACCTACTGGATCACCGTCAGGAACCTCACCCAGGAGCCGGTCTCCTTCGAGGGCCGCTACGAGATCCTCAGCCGCTACTGAGAGGGGAACGGTCATGTGGACCAACACCCAGTTCACGGGAACCCTGTCGCCCGGCGCGACCCAGCGCTGGTTCACCTTCAACTGGCCCACGTCCTGGCACGTCGTCTGGTACATGGTGCCCACGTCAGCGGCGCCCGGCGCCCCGCAGGTCGACTGGGACGTCGCCGTCGAGCGCGCTTCCGCCGACCGGGCCACGTACTGGATCACCGTCAAGAACCTCACCCAGAACACCGTCACCTTCGAGGGCCGCTACGCCGTCCTCAACTGACCCCGGCCGGCCAGGGTCGGCGGAAGGGCAGAACACCCATGCGCATCACCATCGAAACCAGCACACCCGACCAGCCCGTGTCGGTCTCGACAACCAGTGAGGCACCGCAAAGCGCCGCTTCGGCTCTGGACGCGGGGCCGGCCCCCGTGGGCCTGACCGCGAGCGGTGGCCTCGTGCAGGAGCCGCCCGCCTTCACCGAACTGCCCGGACAGACGGAGGCCGGAGGCGCGCTGTCCGCCGGCGCGGCACCCGCCGAAGAAGAGGTCGGACCATGAGCAGCGAACTGTTCCCGATCGCGGCCGGCATCGCCTTGGGCCTGTTCGTCGCGCTGCTCCGCCCCGGCCTGCCCCGCTGGGCCGGCGCCGGGCTCGCCGTGGCCCTCGGCGTCGTCGCCACGGTGATCAGCGGGGAGTTCGAGATCGGCTGGGAGTTCCTGCTGATCGACATCCCGCTGGTCGCCGGCTCGGCGGTGGCGACCGCCGTCCTCGTCCGTCTCGTCAGGCGGCGCACCGCAGGAACCTGAACGCGCGCCCGCCCGTCCCACTCCCCCAGCCCCCCATCTCGGGACCTTCAACTCGGTGGCGACCGTGCCGTGCTGGAGGGCGGGCGGCGTCGCCCCTACGGAGGGGTGGCAGGCAATGACGAACCTGGAGCGGACGGCCCGTCCGGTGTAGCGGCACATCAGCGATGCGAGCCGGCGAGACTTCGGGGCCGGCGCTCCGCGGTCGCGGCGCAGCCGTCAGGCGGACGACGGTCTGCATCAGTAGTCGGTCAGGTCGATGACAACGTCGGCGTGCGGGTCGTCAGACGGGCGGTGCAGGTGGGGGTTGTTCAGGTACCCCGGGGACTGAACAGCCCCCAGCAGACCGGGCCCCGTACGCGACACCGGCACGTCCACCGCCCACACCTTCCGCTCGGGCGAGTTGACGTAGAGCCGCAGCGTGTGCGCCGGACGCATCAGGAACCCGAGCAGGAACGGCTCGCCCTCGTCGTCTTCTTCGTACGTCTCAGCCAACTGCCGCAGCGCTTCGACCGCCTGTGCCCCCTCGCCCAGATCCGCCAGGGGGATCTTCTCCACATCCAGGCGCACGTGATTCATGCCCATCACGTCCTTCACCTTGGAGCTGGAATACAGCTGCAGGCCGCTCACCACCTGCGCGAGCGCACCCGGTACCGCCGCAGGCAGCATTCCGAACGGAAGCTCGTACAGGAAGTCGATCCCTTCCGTCTCTTCACCGCAGTGCACGGCCACCCGCAGCCCCTGGGGCCAGGGCGGGCAGCCCCGCACCCAGGCATACGGCGCGAAAGGAGATGCGGTGTAGTGCAGGAGGAGACGGCACAGCGCCGCCTGCTCCTGCCTCCGCTCAGCTGCGGTCAGAGCTTCGCCCATGCTGGACACTTGTTTCCTCGCTGGTTGTGGCAGTAGACCGTGATAACGCCGATGGTGTTTCCCCTCCCGGCGTCGTACCGGCCATCCAGGCTCTTCCTGGCCTGCCATACCACGACGGTGATCTTGACCTGCCGGGGGCGGGGGACACCGGTCTCGAACTCGATGGCATCGTATTCGAGCTTTCGCCCCTGCTCGGATTTGCGGTCTACCTCGCCGTGCAGGGCGGCGTAGAGAGTGGAGCACTTCTTGATGTTGTGGGGCCCGCTGAAGTGCTTCCAGCCGAACTCGGAGTTCCCGTAGCGGGCGACGATCTTGCGGTCATCGGGGTCCTTGGTCTCGCACTTGACCCGGTGGTCCCAGGGATGTGGCTGGGCAGGCATCGGTGCGGCGTGCGCGGTTCCCAGGAACGTGCTGGCACATATCAGCCCGGTGGCAGCGAGAGTGGTGATCTTCTTCATGGCCATGATCAAAACAGGGTCATACGGCCATTGGTAGAACAATCTGAGACAGATTGACGCATGAGATCGCGGCCGAGGCCGCCGACAAAGCTGTCCAGCAGCTCACGGTGCCGGCGGGAGTCCTCCGAGGCAGCGAGGGTGGTCGGGGCGCCTCTCAAACAGCACGTGACTTTGGGTTCGCCACCGGGCATCCGCGCTCCGGCACCCGATGCGCCCGTGAACTTGCCTGTTCCCACTGAGACGGGCCGTGACGGCACCCCACCTCCCTACGTCACAGACCCCTCGCCACCCGCGAGCATGACGAACGACGGGTGGCCGGCGCCCGGCCAGATCACGGCGCCGCGGTCCGCCCCGTCCCGGGAAACGACGGTGGCCTGCGCGGGCTTCCGCGCAACTGATCGGCAGACGGGATGCACTGGCGTCAGGTGGTCTTCCGGTTCGACCCCGAGCTGCCGGCCCCGCGCCGGCGCCCCTGGTCGCCAGGGCCGAGTTCACCAACCGTTGGTGACGATCCGCGAGTCCGTCCCCCGCAGATTCCCGGTCATTTGTCGGGGACGGCGCCGCCCCGGACGCTGACGATCGAACAGGCGCATCGGATCGCGGACCGCCCCTTTCCGGAGCTGCCCGCAGTCGCCACGGCCGTCGACCAGAGCCGGGACGACGCGGGCTCGTCGACGGCCACCCGGAAGCGGCACAGCAACTCCTCCTGGTCTTTCACCAGCTCGGGAGGAAGGTCGAGCGTACGCACCAGCACGGCGACGGCATGGACGGCTTCGGTCATCGCTTCGAGCGGTTGGCGGTCAGTGTTGGCATGGCCGGAGTCCTCCCGGTCGCGGTCATGCCGCCGCCGGGCACGGAGCGGCCTCGGCGCCCCGGCCGTCAGCCCTGTGCCGTGGGGCGGACGATGAGTTCGTTGACGTCGACGTTCGCCGGCTGGTCGATGGCGAAGGCGATCGCGTCGGCGATGGCCGAGGCGGGGATCGCCAGGTGCTCGGCCGCCGCGCGGGCGGCGCCCTGGGCTTCCGGTGAACCTCCGCGGTGCGTCAACTCGCTCTGTGTGAATCCGGGGCTGACGACGGTGACCCGGATGTCCCGGCTCTCCTGCCGCAGCCCCTCCGACACGGCAGCCACGGCGAACTTGGTGGCACTGTAGACGGCGGCGGTCGGATCCACCCGGTGCCCCGACACCGACGACACGTTGACGATGTGACCGCCTGCCTGCCGCCGCATCTGCGGCAGCACGGCGGCGATCCCGTGGAGCACACCGCGCAGGTTGACGTCGATCATCCGCTCCCACTCGGCGATGCGCAGGTCCTCGATCGGGGACAGCGGCATCACTCCGGCGTTGTTGATCAGCACATCGATACCGCCGTACTCCTCCACGCCGGCGGCGGCGAAAGCGCGCACGGAGTCGAGGCTGGTGACGTCCAGCCCGCGGTGGGCCACCGACGCGCCGGCCGCCCGCAGTTCCTCGCTCAGGGCGGCCAGACGCTCGGTCCGGCGCGCGCCGAGGAGTACCCGGTGACCGGCCCCGGCCAGCCGACGCGCGGTGGCCTCGCCGATGCCGCTGCTGGCACCGGTGATCAGGACGGTCTTCGATTCTGCTGGCGTGGCC
Organism: Streptomyces sp. C1-1; assembly: GCF_050214755.1. Lineage (NCBI taxonomy): Bacteria > Bacillati > Actinomycetota > Actinomycetes > Kitasatosporales > Streptomycetaceae > Streptomyces > Streptomyces sp. C1-1. Next base: position 406,501 of record NZ_CP189826.1, read on the forward strand.
ATGCGTACTCCTCCAGGTGTACCTAGACGGCGGCTGCCGCGCCTTCGACTTCACCGCATCGGCGAAGGTCGGGGAAGGGACCATGAACCTGGGTGCCACACACCCAGGCTCACGGACCCTTCTTCGCCGTGGGGCGCGGATGGAGGCTGGGGGAACCGGTGGGAGACGCCGGCCGGAGCCCGGACGGGTCCCCGGTACGACAGGAGAGGACCGCCATGAGCGACGAGCGCAAGATCCAGGAGGTTCTGGCGCGCTATGTACGGGCCACGGACCAGCGCGACGGCAAGACCCAGGGGGCGCTGTTCACCGACGACGCGGTCGTGCAGAGCTTCTCCAAGACGGGCCCCGGCAGCCACGCGCCGGTCGCGCCGCCCATGATCGGCGGGGCGGCCGTGGAGTACGCGGTGGACCACTACATGGCCCCGCACCCCGTGGGCGGCTCCAGCCACCATGTGACCGCCGACCACGTCATCCAGGTCGACGGTGACCGCGCCCACATGAACGCCCAGTTCATCGTCTTCCGCGTGCAGGCCGCCGCGCGCCCCGAGGGCGGGTGGGCGGAGGGAACCTTCGGCTCCCAAGGCACCGTGCAACCCATCGAGTCCGGGTACTACGACACCGACCTGCGCCGGATCGACGGCGAGTGGAAGATCGTGGGGCACCGGATCCTGCTGGACATGCCGTATGTCATACCGGGGCTCTGACCGGGCGCCGCGGAGGGCGAGGGCGGGAGAGCGTCCGTGATCAGGCGGCTGACGGTCCCGAACCAGCGGATCACCGACGCGGCGGGCGAGGTTAGCATCGGTGACATGACCCCACGCGACAACGAGCTCGGTGCCTTCCTCCGCGCGAGCCGCTCACGTGTGGAGCCGGGCGACGCGGGACTGGCCGGCGGGGTCTCCGGGCGACGCGTCCGCGGCCTGCGGCGCGAGGAGGTCGCCGTGCTCGCCGGGGTCAGCGCGGACTACTACGCCCGTCTCGAGCAGGGACGCGAGCGCAACCCGTCCGCCCCGGTGGTCGATGCCCTCGGGCACGCCCTGCGCCTCGCGCCCGAGGCACGCGAGCACCTGTTCCGGCTGGCGGGTCTCAATCCCCGGCTGGGCCCGGACAGTCCTCGGGACCTCGTGCACCCGTCGCTGCTGCGGCTGCTTGAGACCTTCACCCGGGCGGCGGCATACGTGCTCGGCCCGGCCCTCGACGTGCTCGCGGCGAACCCGATCGCCGGCGCGCTGCTGTCGCCGTTCGGCACCGAGCGGAACATGCCGCGTGTCCTGTTCACCGACCCCCGGGCCAAGCAGGTGTTCGCCGACTGGGAGCTGCAGCTGAGCAGCAGCGTGTACGCGCTGCGCCTGAACGCGGGACGCTTTCCGGACGACCCGGAGATCGCCGACCTCGTCGCCGAACTCAGTACGGCCTCGCCGCAGTTCAAGGCGCTGTGGGCCGACCACGACGTCGCGGGCCTCACCCGGAAGTTCAAGGTGTTCGTGCACCCCGAGGTGGGCCGCGTCGAGCTGACCTACCAGACGTTCGAAGTGGTCGACGCCCCCGGCCAGCAACTGCTCGTCGGCACCCCCGAGCCCGGAAGCCGCAGCGAGGAGGCCCTGACGTATCTGGCCTCCATGGCGGAGCCGGCCTGAGCCTCCCGTCACCGCGCTAGGACCGCGACCCCTTCCCGGGCGCCGTACACCGGGGTGGGCCCTGCCTTCGCGCCCACCGGGCGGCACGCACGCTGGAGAAGCCGCGGGCGGACGGCATCCGCCCAGCCGCACCCTCCACCCCGCAGCCACACCCTCCACCCCATCGGAAAGGACAGCCGGTCATGCCCGAGATCCTGGAAGTCACCACCCTCCGCCCCGCGCCCGGGCTCACGCCGGAGGACTTCGTCGCGGCGAACGCGGACATCAACGAGTACCTCAAGGGCCGGCCCGGCTTCCAGTGGCGCCGGATCGTCGTGCGCGACGACGGCACGGTCCTCGACATCGTCGCCTACGACAGCATCGAGCACGCCCGCTCGGGAGCCGCCGGCATCACCGGCGAGATGGGCGGCTCGCCCGTGCACGAGGCGATCGACCACGCCACCGTCGACTGGCAGTTCACGACCGTGCTCCAGCACGTCGAGCCCTGACCGCTGAGAGGAGACGACCATGCCCTTCGCCGACGAACTCATCAACGGCCACACCGCGCGGTTGCTGACCCGGGCCGTCCGCACCGCGCTGCCCGGCGTGGAACCGGCCTCGCTGCGGGCGGCCGCGCACCGGCTCGACGCCCTCCCGCTGCGCGAACGGGCCGACCTGCTGCGCGACGCCCTCCTCGCGGACGTACCGGGCGGCTACGCCGAGCTGGCGGACGTGGTGCGGGCCGCCCGGGACGCCGTGCCGGAGTTCGGCGGGTGGCTCATCTGGCCGGTCACGAGTGCCGTCGCCGCACAGGCCGTGGCCGAGGGAACCGATGCCGCCTTCGACGACGCGATGGCGCTCCTGGCCGACCTCACCGGGCGACTGACCTCCGAGTTCGCCCTGCGTGTCCTGCTGCGGCACGACCTGGACCGGGCGCTCGGGATCGTCGCCGGTTGGACGGCGTCATCCGACGCCGACGTGCGCCGCCTCGCCTCGGAGGGCACCCGGCCCTACCTGCCGTGGGCGGTCCGGGTGCCGGAGCTCAGCGCCCGCCCCGACGCGACCGTGCCTGTCCTCGACGCCCTGCACCGCGACGACAGCGAGTACGTCCGGCGATCCGTCGCCAACCACCTCAACGACCTCGGCCGTGACCACGCCGACCTCGCCGTGGCCACCGCCCGGCGCTGGCTGGACACCCCCGCCCCGACGACGGAACGGCTGGTGCGCCACGGGCTGCGCACACTCGTCAAACGCGGCCATCCCGGCGCCCTCGAACTGCTCGGCTTCGCCCCGGCGACCCTCGAGGTCGACGGACCGGTGGTCGACCACACCCGTGTTCCGTTCGGCGGGAGCGTCCGCTTCACCGCGACCATCCGCAACACCGGCGCCGAGAAGGCCCGGCTGGCGATCGACTACGTGATACACCACCACAGGGCCAACGGCTCGCAGAGCACGAGGACGTTCAAACTGACGACCCGCACTCTCGCCCCGAACGAGACAGTCGCGGTGACCCGGGAACACTCCTTCCGGCTCCTCACCACCCGCCGCTACCACCCGGGCCCGCACGCCGTCGCCCTGCAGATCAACGGCGTGACGTCGGACCGCGCGGAGTTCGAACTCCAGGCACCCTGAAGGGCTTGCCTCGAGTACATCCCTGTCGCGTCCGGTTGCCGGGTAGGCGCGGCCGGCTCGGCGGGAACAGGGGGCGATGTCCCCGGCGGCCCGCACCGGGTCCCGAGCGCCGGACGGCGGAACAGACCGTGCCAGCAGTAGCCAGGGGCGAGGCCCCGGGCCGCATCGGCGTCGTCGCCGCCGTCTCCGCCGAGGCCCTGGCGGGTGATGACCTCGCCGCCCCTGGACGATCATTCCCGCGGCGAGCTGCGGATCGATGTCCGCGGACGTAAGACCGGCCCGCTGCTCCTGCGCGAGCAGCGCGACCGTGTTGTCGACGAAGCGATCCTGGTGCGCCGACCACGAATCGCCTGGCAGACGCGCCCCAGGCGCGTGCGTGAACCTGCCGCACCCTACGGCGCCAAGTGCCTGGCCCGAAGCGTTTTGGGGCCGGTGGCCGGGCTGTCCGCGGTCGGGGGTCAACCGGCCGAACCCAGGGCGACCTTCGCGAGGAGGGCGGCCAGCTCATGTGGCATGGACAGGAATGGGGAGTGGCCACTGGCGAGCCGGTGCACCTCGCCGGAGCGGGTGGCCAGTGCCTCCTGGTGCTGCGGCGGCAGGGCCTGGTCGTGCTCGCAGACGATGTATGCCGACGCGACGGTGTGCCACCCCGCCTGTGTCGGCGGCTCGCCGAAGGACCGCACGCTCTGCGGAACGAGCCGCTGGACCGCCTCCCGGGCATCGGCATCGGGTACATCGCCGTAGAACATCGTCAGCGGATCATCCGGTACGGGTTGCAGGCCGTGCGGCTCATCCGGGAGGGGCGCGCCGTGAAACCCGAGCAGACTCTCTTCGACATCGAGCTGGTAGGCCGCCAGGTAGATGATCCGCGCCACGTCGGGGGCCTTGGCGGCGGCCTGGGTGACCGGGATGCCACCGTAGGAATGCGCGACGATGACGACGGGCCCGTCGATGCGGCCGAGCTCGTCGAGTATGGCCTGGGCGTCTTCGTACATGCCGCAGTCCTGTCCGGCGCTGGGCAGGTCGACGGTTCGCGTGGACCAGTTGGCGGCGTGCAGAGCCGCCCGCAACTCGTCCCAGCACCATGAGCCGTGCCAGGCACCGTGGACCAGGAGCATGGTCGGGAAGGGAACGTCGCTGTCGATCACATTGACTCTTTCGTTGGTGAAGACGGCGGGGACGGGGGACTGACCCTGCGCAGGGGGCAGGGGCAAACCTCGGGCCGCAGGCTGGCGGCCGTCGTGCAAGGTGTCCTACCGGGGCGCCGACGCGAGCTTTCTTGTCGTTGAGAACCAGCGTCGCTGGGCGCGCCCAGCACAACATCAGTCGAATGACCGCCTCATCCGCGCTCCCCGGTTCGTGTTCGACCCCGTCACGCGAGCCGGCGGCCCAAGGGTCGATGGCCCAGGCAAGATCGAACGGTGGAGGGGTGCCGCCAGGCGGGTCCTATACGCTGACGGTGGTGAGGTTCCCGTCCTCTCGGGCCGCATTTTCGGACCGCGCACCGGGACGGTGTTCGGGCCATGCGGAAGGAGCGTCGTGGCTGCACACGAGACCGGCTACGACGCAGGTCATCTCCCCGTGGTGGGGCGGGAACGGGAGGCGGCGGCCCTCGCCTCGTTTCTGCGGACCGCTGTCCGGGACGGTGGCGCCCAGCTGGTGACCGGACAGCCGGGCATCGGGAAGACGGAACTACTCAAAGCGGCCATGCGGCAGGTCGCTTCCATGGGCGCCCGCGTGCTCCACGCCTCCGGCTCCGAGTACGAAACACAGCTGAGCTTCGCCGGGCTGCATCAGCTGCTGATGCCCGCTGCGGGGTCCCTCAAGGAGCTGCCCGAGGTGCACCGCGCCGCGATGGCGACCGCGCTCGGTTTCGAACGGGGAGAACCACCCGGCCGCCTGGTGCTGACCAGTGCGCTGCTCGCCTGGTTGGGTCACCTCGCATCGACGGCGCCGCTGGTGCTGGTGGTCGACGACCTGCAGTGGGTCGACCGCGCGAGCGTCGTGATCCTCAGTCTGGTCGCCCGTCGGCTGGGCGGGCTCCGGGTCGGCCTGTTGCTGTCGCAGCGCACCGGGCATGAAAGCTTCTTCGACCGCGGGTCGGTGCCCGAACTGGCGCTGACCCCGCTGGAGGACGACGCCGCACTCAGCCTGCTTCGTCATCACCACCCGAATCTGCACTCGTCAGTCCGCCGCCGGATCCTCGCCGAGGCCGACGGCAATCCCCTGGCCCTCATCGAGTTGCCCCGGGCTCTGACCGCGGCGCAGGAGACCGGGGCCGACTTCCTTCCCCCGACCCTGCCACTGAGCGCCCGTCTGAGGTGGTTGTTCCAGAGCCGGGTGTCCGAACTGCCCGAGCCGACCCGTCGGTTGCTGCTCCTCGCCGCGCTGGGTGGTGAGGACAGCAAGGGTCTGATGAAGGTCATCGCCGGCTCCGCGAGCGATCTCGCTCCGGCCGAGGCGAGCGAACTGGTCTTCGTGGACCGGCGGGCCGATCGGCTTCGATTCGCGCACCCGCTCATCCGGTCCGCAGTCGTGGATCTGGCCACCGCGCCCGCGCGCCGGGCCGCCCACCACCGGCTCGCGGAGCTGACGGCGGACCCGGACGTGCGGACCCTCCACCTCGCCGAGTCGGCTCTGGGTCCCGACGACGCCATCGCGTGTCGGCTCGTCGAGGTCGCGCTCACCACACTCGAGCGTGGCGACACGGTGCAGGCGGTTTCGCTGCTGCTGCGCGCCGCCGACATGACCGTCGACCCTGCCGAGCGGGCCCGCCGGCTCGTCCGGGCCTCCTACATCGGGGCCAACATCGCCGGCACACTCGACGGCGCCCGCGCCCTCCTCGAGCGGGCCCGGGCGGCGGACCCGGCGGTGACGAACACACTGCGGGCGTCGACCGCCGCGGCGGCGCACCTGCTCAACAGCGAGGGTGACATCGACACCGCTCACCGGCTGCTTGTCGGCGCCGTCACCCATGTCGATCCCGATCCGCAGAGCGCCGAGACCCTGGAGGAGGCGCTCGGCACGCTGATGATGATCTGCGCCTTCGGCGGGCGGCGGGAGCTGTGGAAGCCGTTCGACGACGCAGTCACCCGGCTGGCACCAGTGCTCACTGCACCGTTCCGGCTCGCGGCGACGACGTTCGCCGATCCCGCGCGGTCCACGCCGGAGCAGCTGTGTGAACTGGACACCCTGGTCACGGACCTGGACGGCGAGACCAATCCGGTACGTGTCGTCATGGTCGCCCTCGCAGGACAGTACGTCGACCGGCTCCCCCGCACCTCACTGGAGCGCACGGCTGCCGAGGGCCGGGCCGGAGGCGCCGTCACGCTCGCCGTCCAGGCCATGATCATGCTGGCTGTCGGCGCCTTCCACGAAGGCCGCTGGCAGGACGCGGCCACCCTCGCCGACGAGGGCATCGCCCTGTGCAGGGAGAACGGCTACGACCTGCTGATGTGGGGAGCGCAGAACCCGCAGATGCTGCTGGCCGCCGCACGCGCGGACCTCGACCACATCGCTCGTGCCCGCGCGCGGATGCACCAGTGGGCGATCCCGCGAAACGCCCTGGCCGTGCGCACCTTCACAGCCAACATCGAGGGCCTGGCAGCGCTCTCCCAAGCGCGCTACCACGACGCGTACGAGCACTACACCTCGATCTGTCCGTTGGGCACCTTCCCGTCGCACGAGCAAGTCACTGTATGGACGGTCATGGACGCCGTCGAGGCGGCGGTGCGCAGCGGGCATGTGGACGAGGCACGGGCACACGTGCGGGCCTCGTCCGAGGCGGACCTGGCCCGCATTTCGCCACGGCTGCGCTTCCTGTGCGACGCTGCCGCCGCCCTGGTGGCGGAGGACGACGTCTATCCCGACCTCTTCGATCCGCTGGTCGTCGATCCGGAGTCGGTGCGATGGCCGTTCCCGCTGGCCCGCCTCGAACTCGCCTACGGCGAGCGCCTGCGCGGGGACCGCGCGATGCGAGCCGCTCGGCCTCATCTGGAACGCGCCGGGAAGATGTTCACCGGCCTCGGCGCGACACCGTGGGCCGAGCGAGCCGAGGCTGCCTTGCGCGCCACCGGCAGAAGCCGACGCCCTGCGGGGCCGGGAGCGGTGCTCACACCCCAGGAACGGCAGATTGCCGAGCTGGCGGCGACCGGCCTGACCAACCGGCAGATCGGCGAGCGGCTGCGGCTGTCGCCGCGGACCGTCGGCGCGCACCTGTACCGCGTGTTCCCGAAGCTCGGCATCGGCTCGCGCGCCGCACTCCGCGACGCACTCACCGACCTGGGCGACGAGGAGAACGGTCTTTAGCCGCCCGCCACGGCAGGGTCTCGCCGCCCCGCTCGGCCCGGTGGGCAACGTCGCCGCAAGCTGATCCCGGCAACACCGCGCAAAAAGGAAAGCGGCCGGCCACCCCCGAATGCCTTCGGTGACCGGCTCGACCGGCGAGGCCACATGACAGGGTGTCAGTCGACATCGATCACGATCTTGCCTTGAGCGGCGCCGCTCTCCACGGCCGCATGGGCGGCGGCCACATCGGCGAGCGTGAAGTGCCTGGGATCGAGAAGTGGTTTGAGTGCCCCTGCGTCGGCGAGGGCGGCCGCCTCGCGCATGATCTCTCCGTGGTGCTCCCGCCCGCGCCCGGTCAGCAGGGGCAGCAAGGTGAAGACACCGGAGTATGTCGCCCCGCGGAAGGAGAGGGGCGCGATGCTGTGCGTCCCCCAGCCCAGCGCGCTCACGACGTGACCCGTGTAGGTGCGTACCGCCGCGAAGGAGGCGTCGAGCACGGGACCGCCGACGGTGTCGAAGACGACGTCGAAGCCTTCGCCGCCGGTGTGCTTGGCGACGTACTCCTCCATCGTCGTGGTGGTGTAGTCGATCGGGGTGGCACCCAGGCCCTCGATCACCGCCAGTGAGGCGGGCGAACCGGTGGCGAAGACTTCAGCACCGCGGGCACGGGCAATCTGCACGGCCACGTGGCCGATCCCGCCCGCTCCGCCGTGGATGAGGACCTTCTGCCCCGCGCGGACCTGCGCCCGGTCGACCAGACCCTCCCAGGCCGTGATGACGACCAGGGGCAGGGCCGCGGCCTCACGCAGGGTGAGGGCGGCCGGTTTACGCGCGAGCAGACGGGCATCGACGGCCGCGTACTCGGCGAGCGAGCCCTGCACATCACCCACGCCACCGGTCATGCCGAAAACCTCGTCGGCGGGCGCGAAATCGTCGACGCCCCGGCCGACCTCCTCGACCACGCCGGCAAGATCCAGGCCCAGGACGGCGGGCAGCGTGCGCTTGGCGTGGGCGGCTTTCCCGGCCTGGATCTTGGCGTCCAACGGATTGACGCCGCTGGCCTTGACCTTGACCAGCACCTGGCCAGGGCCCGCCTCGGGCTTCTCGATCTCGCTGAGGACCAGCGGGGTGTCGAACTGTCGTAGAACCACTGCGCGCATGACTTGTGCCTCGTTCCTGTCTTGTCAGGTGGGTGGAGGGGGCGGCGGGTCGGTGAAGCTCGGCCGGCAAGACCGGGTCGCGTGTGTCGGTCGCGGTGCCCCGTATCGCCCATGGCGGGACCGCCGCCATCAGCACCGCCCTGCTCGCTCGCTCCGAGCCGTGGCGCCCCGGACAGCGGGTCACCTCGCCGGTGCCCATGGAGAAGCCGACTAGGGCGACGTCGTGCAGGTCGAGGTGATCGACGAGCGCTTTGACATCGTCGGCGAAGGTGCCGGCAGTGCGGCTTCCTGCCTGTCCCACGAGCGGGCGTCGAGCGGGTATCCGTGGATCAACACAACCGCCCCGACCCGTGGTCCTCGACGTAGATCTCGATGTCCTGGCCGTTCTCACGGCCGACTGTCAGCTTTGACATGGCTCGGCGTCCTCCGGCGGTGTTGGCGAACAACCCCAGTCTCACCAGCGGCCCACCACCGGAGCATCAGTCAGATGACTCTCCGGTCATCGACCACAGGCCCAGGCCCAGGCCCTCGGTGCACACCACATCCTCCACCACGGCCGGGAAGCGTCAACGACGCTCTCTGCCAGAGATCATCAAAAGATCGTCCCTGGGAAACGGCTCCGCTCGTAAACGCTCATACTCGGCTCCAGCAGAGGGTTCACCGTCGAAGTAGTCCTCCCAGAAGTCTGGACGCTGCCATTCCTTCGGCGTCAGCGTCCCGGGCCGGGCCGGACCTGATGGGAAGGGGCGGACAGGCCGCAGGACGAACCCTACGGCCGGGCCGGGCCGTCAGGCACCGGCGTGGCCTGGTGGTAGTAGAGCCGGAACTCCCCGGCGGCGTCGCGGCGCCAGATCGACGATCGGCGGGCCTTCCGTTCCTCGATGCGGGTCTCGTAGGTGAGGTGGACGATCCCGCGCGCGAGGACCGTGCCCTCGAAGCGCTCCGCGGTGATGGGGGTGCTGTTCTCGGCGCCGCCGTGGAGCGTGGGCAGAGCGGCGACCATCTCCGCATGCGTCCACCGCCGCCCGGAGGCGCCGACCTCGATGAAATCGGGGTCGAAGAGGGCTTCGGCGAGGGGGCCGGAGAGACGGAAGGAGGGGTCGTGGAGGCGTCGCTCTCGGACGATCGCCTCGGTGACGTCCGGATGCTCCGGGAGCGCCTCGGGCCCGTGCCGGTCGTTCTGGATCATGATGACATGATGCCCGGTCGCGGCCGACGGGCCCTCGGCGTCCGGACGGCCCTCAGCGACGGCGGGCCATGAATGGCAGGGGTGGGGCAATCTCAATGCGGCGCCGCCCTCACCCTCGGCATGTCTTCCTCGGCGCGGGCTGGAGGTGTCCCGGCCGCTGGTGCGGTCACCAATGGGGTTTGGCCAGCAGGTAGGCGAGGCCCAGGAGGACGGCCAGGATCAGCGCCGGGATGGCCAGGCCCTTCGCGATCGAGGTCAGTGTCTGTGTTCCGCCGGCCGTCTGCCTGGTGTGGTGCTCCCGCCGTGCTTCCACGTCGTGCCGGGCCAACGCGCCGGCGACCAGCGCCACCGCGGCGGTGATCAGACACACGATGAGCGGCGGGAGCGCTCCATGATTGTGGATGTTGTCCTCGACGTTGCCCTGCACCCCTTCGTGGCTTCGTTCCCTGACGGCCGCCACTGCCGCCTGGACGGCCCAGATGAGCGTGCCGACCGCGGTGGCGGCGAGGGCGAGAGCGGCACCGGCAAGGCCCAGAGCGCGTCGGGCTGGGGCGGGCCGGTCCGTACGCATCGGCTGTGCAGGGGGTCGGGGTGGCGTCCTGGGCTGGGGCGGAATGCGCGGGGGCTCGACGACCACCGTGTCCTGCCCGTCGTGCGGGACCTGCGCCGGTCTTGCGGAGTCTTTCGCGGGCCCGGGTTCGCGCTCCGTGTGCCGGGCGGGCTCGTGTGCCGGGCCAACCATTGCCTCGACGTGGATCACTGATTCGTCGGCCACACCCTTCAACACGATGTCGCCGGACAGGTGTCCCTCGGCAGCCGTGTCGACGTGGACCTCCAGGCCGCTCTGGGTCGGATCAACCCGCAGCCACGACTGTCCGGGCTGGGCCACGCAGTGGCGTGCCAGCGGCGGGCCCTGCATGGTCACCGTCTGCCTGCGAGGGGAGGAGCCCCTTGGCACCAGGCCGAAGTCCAGGTGGTCCGGGAAGGGCGCCAGGTGGATCTCGTCCAAGGCCTCGGACGCGAGGTCGGCGATCTGCTGGATGTCGTCGCGCGCAACCTGCTCCAAGTGCTGGCGTGCCCCCTCCGCCATGGGCAACTCCGCGTGGCGCAGTCGTTTGCGCAACTCCAGCACGGCGCCCTGCCGGGTGAGAACGTCGTCGCTGTTGACGGCCGCCCGCAGGGAGGGGGGCGACGGAATGGCGACGATCTTGATGCGGCCACGCCTGCTGTGTGCCAGGTGCAGCTCTCCGCGCAGCTCCGCTACTTTTTTCGGCGTCTGATGCGGGTTCTGCTCCTGTACGTGTTCGTAGACGTATTCGTACAGTTCCTCGACGGTGACATCGCCGTCGCCGTCGAGGTCTGCCTCGCCGGTCTCCAGACCCTCCACCACTGCGTGCGTGAACACCGAGGGCTGTGCGGCGGAATTCTCGGCGAGCTCGTTGCCCTCGAAGGCGTACTCCATCGAGTCGGACGCGGTGATGACGGCCCAGCCCCGCCCACTGGCCGGCTCGTCCTTCGCGAACGACTCAAGGACGTTGACTTCTCCGGAGGCACGTACGGAGGACGAACCCCGGGAGAACGCACCGCCGTAGCAGCAGTCGAGGAACAGGGCGGTGCGGCCCGCCCGGGTGCTGGACATGCAACTGCGCACGAACTGGGAGGCGACAGCGGTGGCGGCGAGCAGCGGAGGCTCGGTGTCGCTGGCGGCGAAGTAGAGCTCACCGGACTCGCCCTTGAGGCCGTGGCAGGAGAAGTGCAGCAGCAGAGTGTCGGCGCGGCTGCGGTCGTTGAAGAAGCCCTGGATGCGCCTGCGCATGAGGTCGGCCGACGCGTTATGGATGACTTCCACCTCGAAGTCGCCGATCTGCGGATCGTGCAGCACCCTCTCGAGGGCCAGGGCATCCTGCGTGGGCGCCCTCAGCTTCTTCAGCCCGGGGTCCGCGTACTGGTCATTCGCGATGATCAGTGCGTGTCTGGAGTCCGTCATGGCTCGGCTCCAGGCATGGAATGACGCTGGACGAACATGTTGAACGCCTCGGCCACCTGGGCGTCGGTCGCCTCGGACACCTCCAGGACATCGTCGCCCAGCTGCAGGTGCAAGGACGGGTGTGTGGCATGGTGCCGGCCCATCCACGACCGGATCACGGTCATCACCTGGCTCAGGGCGGTGGCCGAGCTGCCGAGGGTGACCAGCAGGGACCCGACCTGCGCGACGTCCACGGCCCGCGCACCCGGCGGTACCTCCCCGCCGGGGAGCGCCGTGACATCGTCCACGTCAAGATCAAGCAGCTCCTCACGCAGGTATCCCGTCATGTCCGAGACACCTTCGGCTTCTGCGTCCTGGTCGGTGAGGAGGATCTGCAGTTCGTTCTCCACCGCGTCAGCCCCTTTGTCCGTGCTGATCAAGGCGGCGCAGAGTCAGACTGCCGGTGGCTCCACGTCATCATGTACAGTTTCCGCTGCTGACAGCGGGGCGGCAAGTCGCCCACAACGTAATGAGTTTGATGGTTCAACCATAAGATTCATCGTTCAAATTAGTCGGCTCGCCGTTGGCTACGCCCTCTGCCACAGGGGCAATTGGCCCAACGGCAGAAGCTAACGGCCTATCAGCACACAGGCTCGCTCCAGATTCTCGACGCCTGCGGTGGCTGCCTTGGAGTCCTCGCTTGCGTTGGAAGTCGCCACCGCATCAGCGGTTTCGGATACACCTACTCCCGACTGGAACTGCGGACGCCCGACGGTGAGATCTACTCTCGGACCGTGGTCCTTCCGCCGCGGATGCGCGGTGGGTCTGACCGTCGGCGGACTCGTCGCCTACGTCGACCACCGCTGACTCGCCACGTTGAGCCAGCACGCTTCGAGTACGCAGGCGACGCCCTCGTGGATGAGATGGCCAGTCGTCAGGGCCGGCGCCATGGGCCCGAGCCCGTACGACACGACGAGCGGCACCCCTCGGCTCCGACGCCGCCCAGCGTCCTGGGCCTCATGCCGCCCGCTGGGCCGGGGCACCGGCATCCGGGAGGCGGTCACACGCTCCTCATGGGCCCCGCAAGGCCTTGATCATCCTCGGTCGGCGCGCAGGAGCACGATCGAGTCTCCGACCTCCTACCACTGCGGGATCACCGCGGCAATGCGACAGTAAAACCATGAGCCGTCACCGACGCCCGTCGCGGCGGGCCCCGTGGATAGCGGGCGGTGCCGCCGTTCTCGTTCTCGGCGGCACCGGAACGTGGCTGTTGCTGGAGTCGGACGGGAACACACCCCACTCAGCGGCGACGGCTCCGAGCGCATCCCCGTCAAGAGCGGAACCGTCGGAAACACCCGAGTCACACACCCCCACCTCAACGCCTTCGACACCGCCGGCGACACCCAAACCGACCGTGCCCACGACATCCCACTCCCCCAAGCCGGTGCCGGTGCCCTCCACGAACCACCCGACGCGCCCGCCGGCGGTGAGCCCACATACCACCCAGTCACGGCCGTCGACGCACACGTCCCCTGCGCCCACACGTCCTCAGCCGACGACGCGGCCCTCCGAGACCACGACGCAACCGACGTCGACCGCCTCGGCCCCCCTGCCCAGCCCGTCGACATCCACGCCTCGCTCTCAAAGCAGTGGGCCGGTCACCACCTCGTGGTACACGTCCCCTACCGCTGTCGCCGCCGCACAACGCATGGCCCTGTCCAACACCGTCGGCGACCCCGCATGCTCCCTGGCCTCGTCAGGTCCGCCCGACCCCAGGCTCGTACCCCCCGTGGCCCGGATCGGTATCGGCAACGAGGGCAACTACTGGTGCCTGATCTGGTGAGGTGCCTCTCGCGGCGAGGGCACTGCTGGCGCCGGCTGCCACGGCGTCGGCAGCGGCAAGTCCGAGCGGCACCACGTGACCCTTCAGGTAGGACGTTTTCGGTTTCGGTCGCACAGATGAAAGTGAGACAGCAGCATGCACGTTCATTTTGAAGCAGTAGACCCAGAGAAAATGATCAGGTTCTGGGGCGGCATCCCGGGTTGGGGTGGGTACAGCGTCGGCGAAGCGGAATCTCCGGCTGTGTTACCGGTCGTCACCGTCCTTGTCGGAACGATCGCCGAACAGGTTCAGACGCTGATCGCCAAGGGCGCGTCCCTGGTGGAACCTCACGATTCCATGCACGCCGTGATGACGGATCCGGAAGGCAACAGGTTCATGGTGGTGCTCGACCCCGATCACGAAGCATGACGTTCTTCAGCGTGGATGCGGCCCGGCGTACGGACCTCGCCCTTCAAGGGCGCCGGGTGGACGATCCGGTGTGGGGCGCTTCATCGTCGCTCCGACGCCGAGGCCGACGGAACCTGCTGCACGAACTCGAAGACCAGCTGGCCCAGCAGTCGGCGGAGGTGCGGGCCGAGCGGGACGAACTTGCCGTCGCCGAGCGGGTCCTGGAGCGGGTGCACGAACAACTCGCCGACAAGCGCGCCTCAGCCGTCCACCTGCCCGGGCAGGTGGACGGACGGTCGGTGATGCTGACTCCGCACCGCGAGCCGGACCTGGAGGAGACCTCCGCGACCTCACTGCCGCCCGCCACCACTGCATCCGCCCGCCTGCCCGCCGCCGGCCTCGGCGCCCTCGCGGACCTCGGCTTCCGCGGCCTGGACGACGACGTACGCGACCCCGTGATCGTCACCGGCATCCATGCCATCCGCACCCACAAGCTCATCCCAGGCCAGAAGGACGCCAACCCCGTCCTCGTCGTCGGACGCGCGCCAGTCGACTCCCGGTGTCGTACCGGCCATCCAGGCTCCTCCTGGCCTGCCATACCACGACGGTGAGCCGCGTGCTCGGGGCGGAGTTCGGTCGGCTGCCGCGTCAGCCGATGTTGCCCTGTCGGGCGTCTCGCCACAGGTCGACGTCGCCGTCGGTGGCGTACTTGTCGATCTCGGTCAGCTCCTCGGCGCTGAACTCCAGGTTCTCCAGCGCGGCGACGTTCTGCTCCAGTTGCTCAGTGCGGGAGGCACCGATGACCAACGAGGTGACCCGCTCGTCCCGCAGCGCCCACGCCAGCGCCATCTGGGCCAGCGTCTGCCCGCGCTGGGCGGCGATGTCGTTCAGCGCGCGCAGCCTGCCCCGCATCTCCTCTGTCAGCCACGCCGCGTCGAACGACGTGCCGGCCGCGGCCCGCGAGCCCTCCGGGACGCCGTCAAGGTAGCGGCCCGTCAGCAGCCCCTGGGCAAGGGCGGTGAAGCCGATGACGCCGAAGCCCTCCTCCTGGGCGACGTCCAGCAGCCCGTCCGTCTCGATCCAGCGGTTGAGCATGCTGTACGACGGCTGGTGGATCAGCAGCGGCGTGCCGAGGTCGCGCAGGATGGCCGCCGCCTGACGGGTGCGCTCGGGGTCGTAGGAGGAGATGCCCACGTAGAGCGCCTTGCCCTGGCGTACCGCCGTGTCGAGCGCGCCCATCGTCTCCTCCAGCGGCGTGCCGGCGTCGAGGCGGTGGGAGTAGAAGATGTCGACGTAGTCCAGGCCCATGCGTGTGAGGGACTGGTCGAGCGAGGCGAGCACGTACTTGCGTGAGCCGCCACCCTGACCGTACGGGCCGGGCCACATGTCCCAGCCGGCCTTGGTCGAGATCACCATCTCGTCGCGGTACGGCGCAAGGTCCTGCTTCATCAGCCGACCGAAGTTGATCTCGGCCGAGCCGTAGGGCGGACCGTAGTTGTTCGCCAGATCGTGGTGGGTGATCCCGAGGTCGAAGGCGCGCAGCGCGATCCGGCGCTGGGTCTCGAAGGGACGGTCGTCACCGAAATTGTGCCAGTACCCCAGAGAGAGCAAAGGGAGGTCGAGACCGGAGCGGCCGGTCCGCCGGTAGCGCATGGTGCCGTCGTAGCGGTCAGGATGTGCAACGTGGGTCATGGGTCTCACCATGCTCGCGCACGATTCTGAAGTCCAACACATCCTGATCATCGGATTCAGCGCTGCAGCTTCTCAATGGTGGCGCCTCGGCCCGTCAGAGCACGCGCAGCCGTCGCCTGACGAGTCATCTCTGTGGGCGGGCCGGCCATCGAGGGCACTGAGAAAGGCGTTTGGGACAACCTTGAACACCCGCCTGGCGGCCGGGATACGCCGCTACACCCCCGGCCGCGGCCGGCTCACCGTCTACCAGCTCCCGCCCTACGCACCGGACCTCAACCCGGTCGGAGGCATCGGCTCGGCACTGCGGCGCACCACCACGACCAACCGCGCCTCCGCCGACCCGCACTCCCTGATCACCGCCGTCCGCCGGGGCCTACGCCACCTCCCATACCGCCACGACGTACTCAACGGCTGTCTCGCCGGAACCAGACCGGTGTCGCGAGACTCAGCCGCGCGGGGGGCAGCATCGGCGGCCGTCGTACCGCAGCGCCGGTCGGTGCAGGATCTCGCCGATCCAGTCGGTGGCGAAGGCCGCCAGGTCCTGGACCGGTCCGGTGCGCTCGCACTGCACGATGTCCGGACGCTCCTGCGTCAACGCGAAGTTACAGACGTGCAGTTCACTGCACCGTACGGTGTCCGCCTCCAGGGAGGCACCGAAGGCAAGGAAGTGCACTCGCTGGTGACTGAGGTTCACCACCAGACGCATCTCGTCGTGCTCCGCGGTGCTGCCGTCCTCATCGAACTCGTCCAGAGGGAAGAACAGTACGTAGGTGTCGCTGGGCCGGCAGGGCCATTCCTGGGCGCCCTCTCGAACCAGGCGCAGGAACCCGCGCTGGGACGGGTCGCAGTTCTCCGGAATCCTGTCGTGTTCATAGAACTCGAACCACAGCGGGTGCACGGGTGTCATCGTAGGTGCTGGCAACCCTGCCGTTCGACGCGGTTTCGGACCGCGACCGATGCTGACCGTCCAGCCGGAAACGCCACGCCACCTGGCAGGACATGAGCTCGGTCCAGCGCCCGCGCCGGGACGACGCGCTCAACCCTCGTACTTCCCGATTGCCTTGCATGTCCGCCACGCTCCACCTGCCCGACGCGGCTGACCCCGGCAAGTCTCCCCAAATTCCACGAAATTGCTCGTTGTGGCGTGAGTGTGCTTTACGGTGAAATCTGCACCCACGCAAGAGAAGAACGTCGAGGCTGACACGTGGCAGACACCACCCTCCCCACCGCAGTCATCCTCACCGCCCTTGCCGTGGAGTATGACGCGGTAAGAACCCACCTCACCGACACCGAGACGCTCGTGCACACGTCCGGCACACGTGTGGAACGCGGCCGCCTCGCCGACACCCCCTGGTACGTCGCCCTCGCCGAGATCGGCGAGGGCACTCTCAAGGCCGCCACCCTCACCGAACGCCTCAACACCTGGCTCGCCCCGCAGGTCTTGTTCTTCGTGGGCGTCGCGGGCGGCCTCAAGGACGACATCAACATCGGCGACGTCGTGGTGGCAACCAAGGTCTACGGCGTCCACGGCGGCAAGCAGACCCCGGAGGGCTTCCGCGTACGCCCCGAAGCCTGGCACTCCTCCCACCGCCTGGAGCAGGCCGCCCGGCACGCCCTGCGTGGCACTGAGTTGCGGGCCCACTTCAAGCCGATCGCCGTCGGGGACGTAGTGCTCGCCGACGGGGAGTCCGCGATCGCACGCCACATCCACGAGCACTACAACGACGCCGCCGCCATCGAGATGGAGGGAACCGGCGTTGCCCACGCCGCCCAACTCGACGGCACCTTGCACGCGTTGATCATCCGGGGCATCAGCGACAAGGCCGACTCGCTCAAGAGCGAGCGGGACGCGGAGGGCTCCCAGTCTCAGGCGGCGAAGAACGCCGCCGCCGCTGCCATGGCCGTTCTCCGCAACGTGAATCCAACCCATGCCGGACACGTCCCAGCACCGGATGCCGCCACGGCATCCTCAGGCGCTGGGACAGAAGAGCCGCCGGAGGCTTTCCCGCAGGCCGTCGCCGGACGGTGGCCCCTGCTGGACCGACGGATGCTGCTCAACACCGTCGGCGTCTTCGGGCTGACCGTCGCCGACACCATCCTGACGTTCCCCAGCCGTCCTGCCCACACGGCGGCGGCTTCGGACCCCAGTGCCCCGGGCAAAGCGCTCAACACGGCACGGAAGCAGGTGATGGCCACGCTGGGACCCCCGCTCCGTGGCCACACCGACCGCGTCTATGCGGTGGCCTTCCGGCCGGGCGGGGGTGTCCTGGCCAGTGGCAGCGCCGACCAGACAGTCAGGTTCTGGGATCTGGCCGATCCCCTGCACCCCAAGCCCATCGGCTCCCCCGTCTCCGGCCATTCCGACACCGTCTATTCGGTGGTCTTCGACCCCAAGGGGAACGTTCTGGCTGACGCGAGCGCCGATCAGAAGGTCCGGCTGCTGAACGTGGCCGACCCGGCCAAGCCAGCGCTCCTCAGCCGCCCGGTCACCGGCCATACCGACGCCGTCTTCTCGGTGGCCTTCAGCCCCAGCGGGGAATTACTGGCCGGCGGCAGCGGCGACCGCTCCCTCCGCCTGTGGAAGATCATCGACCCCGCGCACCCCGAACTCGTCGGCAAGCCAGCCTTCGGGCACACCGATGCCGTCCTGTCGGTAGCGTTCAGCCACGATGAGAGCGTCATGGGAAGTGGCGGCTCCGACCACGCGGTCCGGCTGTGGAACGTGGCCGACCCCCCGGCTCCCATCGGCCGGCCCCTGCCCGGCCACACCGACCGCGTCTACAGCGTGACCTTCAGTCCGAACGGGCACCTGCTGGCCAGCGGCAGCGGCGACCACACGATCCGCCTGTGGAAGGTCACCGACCCCGCGCAACCGGTGCGTCTCGGCACCGCCACCGGACACGGGGACGCCGTCAACACCGTCGCCTTCAGCCCCGACGGACGGATTCTGGCCAGCGGCAGCAGCGACCACACTATCCGCTTGTGGCGCGTGACCGAATCTGCCGGCCCGGCCCCCATCGGGCGCCCCCTCACCGGTCACCACGGCGCCGTCTACTCCGTGGCCTTCAGCCCGAACGGCAAACTGCTGGTCAGCGGCAGCGCCGACCAGACGATCCGCCTGTGGAGATTCACCCACTGAACGACCAGTCGTCTCCCACCGCCCAGCCACTTCGTGCAAGTAAGCCTGAGGGGTCGAGGTCCGCCCCAGTCGCTCCTGCAGTGAGCCCGGCCGCAGAACCGGCCCGCCCGGGACACGCTGGGCAAGGCGAGCCGCCAGACGGACACTCCAGTAGGGCCCGGCCCCGCACCTGTGGTTCAGGCCGTGAGCCGAACCAGGAATTCACCTTGTCCTGGGTTGCTGGGCAGTCTTCCCGCGCCGAGAGCACTCAGCAGATCGTACGGGTCGGCCGCCAGCCGGACTGTCCGCGGCACGTCGTCGAGCCGCACCCGAACGAGGCCCAGATCCAACTCCAGTACATCGGTCAGCCAGGGAACGCGATGGCGGCACCGGCGCAGGTGGGCGGCGAACGCCTCCGCTTCCTCCGTGGCGAACAACAACGGCGTATGGGAAGTACGGCGGCCGAGCAGTCCCGCAAATAGGGACCCACCGTCGCCGGAGCCGATAGTGCCCTTCTCTCCCGGTTCTGCCCGTGCACCGTCCGGTGGGCAGGATGCGCAGTTGCGACCCTGCAGCGATGACCTACTATCCCTTCGTCAACTTGACCCGGCCCTAAAGGACCGGGCTTGGAGGTAGCGCCCAACTGGCTGCTGGGTTGGCTCCTCCGTCCAGACACCCCTAGGGGGTGGCAGGGACGCGTGACTCACGCCCCGCAGTCCACGCGTCCTCGCCCCTGCGGGCGAGGACGTGGGAAGCGTTCCGGTCGGCGTGCACAACGATGCCGCACGACCGGCATACGAACTTGGCTTGGGAGATCCGGTTGAGGCGGTCGATGTGGCCGCACTCGGCGCACTCACGGGAGGAGTACGCGGGATCGACGAAGACCAGGGGCACGCCTGCCCGCTTGGCCTTGTAGACGATGAAGTCTCCGAGCTGGGCGAACGCCCAAGAATGGAGAGCGACCCGTTGGGGCTTGCGGAGCCGTACCCGGTTGCGGATGCCCTTGAGTTCTTCGAGGGACAAGCCGCGCCCGGTGCGTTCAGCCTCGGTCACGATCGTCTTGGCGATGATGTGGTTGGTGTTCGCGGCGTGCCGTGCTTCCTTACGGGCACGCGCCTTGAGCCGCCGCTTGGCGCTCTTGGTGCGCTTCTTCTGGAGCTTGGCACGCAGGGCGAGTTGGCGCTTGCGGTACCGGTTGAGCCCCCACCCGGCGGCGCGGTAGCCGGTGGATGCGGTGGCGATGTTGGCGATGCCGAGGTCCACACCGATGAAGCCGTCCGGCTCGTAGGGCTCGGCCTCGGGAACCTCGCACGTGGCGATCAGGTAGAACACACCGTCGCGCTCGATCAGGTCGGATTCGCCCTGCCGGTACGCCTGGAGCATCTTCAGCGCGTCGGCGGAGCACACAAACGGCACGCTCTTGACCCGGCCGTCCACGGTCCAGATGGACACGGTCCGCTGGTCGTACTGCCAGCTCAGACACCGGTCGTCATACGGCTGCGCGGCCTGGGGCCGGAACGCCATCGGCTTGGACTGTGCCTTGCGGCGCCGCTTGGAGCCTTCCCTGCCGAGGTTACCGGCCCGGATGTTGGCCTTGAGCGTGGTGTAGGCGTCGCGCACCTTCTTGATGACGTGCTGCGCGGCCTGCGCTCCCAGCCCCCGCGCTTTGAGTTCGGCATAGGTGTGCTTGCGCAGCTCGTACTCACGCGGTACACCGTGTTCGAACGCCACCTCCGACACCCAGTTCGCGGCGTCATTGACCGTGCGCAGGGTGCGCTCAAGCACGAATGCCTGCACGGCATCCGGCACGAGTTTGACCTGCGCCACGATCTTCACAGGCGTGATCGTAGCTAATCCATGTCACCACGCTGGGCCCAAATCCCGATATCCGCAGGGGCCGTAGCATCGCCAACACCCTCCACGCCCACTTGGTCTTCACACCCAAGTACCGGCGCGGACCGTTCACCGACGAAATCCTTCGGCGCTGCGAAGAGATCATGCGGGTCGTGTGCACCGACGTCGGCGCGGAACTGCGGGAGTTCAACGGCGAACTCGATCACGTCCACCTGCTCGTGCACTACCCGCCCAAGATCGCCATCTCCAGACTCGTCGGCAGCCTCAAGGGCGTCTCCGCCCGCAGGCTCCGCCAGGAGTTCCCCGGCCCCATCCGCACGTACCTGTGGGGCGACCACCTTTGGTCCCCGTCCTACTTCGCCGCATCCTGCGGCGGCGCACCGCCAGAGATCATCAAGGAGTACATCAAGAACCAGAAGCGACCCGACTGAGGGCAACAGTGCAGACCCGTACGCCCGTACAGCTCACCCCTATCTGAGACGCCCTTCCTCCCGGGCATGGACGCCCGGGATTCCGCGCTAGATCAAGCTGAGCCACAGGGGGCATGATGCGGTTGAATCGTGGCAGTAGACGGCTGACGGCAGCCGTGTTGACAGGCGTGCTCGGTGCCGCCCTGGTGGGCTGCGGATCCCGGCACCCGGTCGCCGCGGACGGCGGGGAGCAACAGACGTCGGCCAAGACCGACTACCCCCGGTTGGCTGACGTGCCCGAGCAGGTGGGATCGGACGGCACGAGCATTCTGGTGGGCGACCCCAAGGCGCGGGTGACCGTGCACCTCTACGAAGACCCGCGCTGCCCCTATTGCGCGGAATTCGAGACCACGGGAGGCGGCCCGGTTCTGGCCGAGTGGGTCCTGCGGCACAAGGTCAAGGTCGAGTACACGATGGCGTCATTTCTGGATCCGCGGCTGGGAGGGAACGGGTCGAAGAAGGCGGTCAACGCGCTGCGCGCGGCGGTGCAGAGGGGCAAGTTCGCCGAGTACCACACCGTGCTCTACCAGAATCAGCCCTCCGAGGAGGTGGACGGGTTCACCACCGCACGCCTGCTGGAACTGGCGAGCAAGGTGAAGGGGCTGCGGAGCCCGTCCTTCGACACCGCCGTGAAGTCCATGCAGTACCAGGACTTCGTGGATTCCGCCGAAAAGGTGTTCGCCGCCGCTGGGCATTACAACGGACACGTTGGGCCCGGCACGCCGACCGCCGAAGTCAACGGGTACAGGATCCCGGTCCAATACAGCGGGCTCCTCTACAAGGCCGACCTCTTCGACCAGTACCTGGCAAAGGTGGTCGGTGCAGCGACGTGAGGTGCCATCCGGCCTCGCGGTGCTCCAGATCCCTCGGTTTCGTCGACGGCAGGGCCCTGAGGGCACCGCAGAGGCGTGGCGCCCGGCCGACCGCGTCCTGCGGGGTGCGGGGCTTTCTCGTCGCCGTGCAGGCAGAGCCGGTCCCCCACGGATCTGCGCGCCGCCTCATTCCGAAGGGATGCGAATCTCGAATTCGGGTCGGTCCCACGGCACGGCGGGCGGGTTCGCGAGCGCGGTCCCGGTCCGCACCGCACCGATGCGGTGGTAGAAGTCCTCGGCGGGACGATGCGACACAACCTTGACACGGTCGAGCCCGGCGGCACGAGCCTCGGACCGCATGTGCGCGACGAGCAGCCGGCCGATACCGCGCCTTTGCGCTTCGTCGGCGACGAACAGCAGGTCGAGCTCCGGTGGGGCGAGGATGAGCGAGTAGAAGCCGAGGATCCGGCCGCCATGCTCGTCGGCGCCGACGGCTACGAAGGTGCGGTGGGCCTCGATGTAATCAGGACCGACCCGGTAGCCCGCGACTGCGGATTCGTACTTCCCCTCGTAGGCTCCCGAACCACGCACCAGCCGCGTGAGCCGTTTGGCATCCCGCGCGACGGCCCTCCGTATCGTGATCGGCTGGCTGCTCGGGGAAGTGCGTGAACTCATCGGGCGAGTATGTCGCACCGGGAGGTGCCGTCGTGCGGCGGGTCAGCCGCGTCCGCAGGGCCGATCCCACACAGTACGGCGAAGGGGAGACGCTCGGCCGCCACGGCACCAAGGCCGACGAGGAGGCAGGAAGATCAGGTGTCTGCGCTGCCGGATGAGTGGGGGGCGACAACCCGCTACCCGCCGGGGTGCCCGGCGGGTCCGGGACGGTGCGTCATGCCGTGATCAGTACGTCACCTCGCCGTGGCCGCCGTCGAAGACGATGTCGGAGCAGGAGTAGAAGTTCTCCTGGCTGTCCGAGCGGATCCAGTGGATGAACAGCTCGTGCTGGCCGGTCTTGCCGCTCGGCAGCGTGAGGTCCCAGTAGTAGTGGCCTCCGTCCGAGCCGGCGCGGCCGGACTGCGGCGGGTTGGTGACGGACTTGATGAGCGTGAGGTCGTCCCAGGCCAGGAGCTTGGTCGGGGACCAACCGTCTTTGGTGATGTAGACGTTGAACGTGCCCGGGTGGGCCGCCCAGTTGCTGTACTGCACCTGGATGCTCGAGCCCGCGGTCAGGTGCGTCTTGGGCCAGTCGGCACGGGCCGCGTTGTACGAGGAGAAGTTGAACGGGCCGGTGTGGCCGCCGCTGCAGATCTCCCCGTCCGGGATGAAGCCCTTGGTCCGCCCGCCGCCGTTGGACTCCAGGACGGCGAACCAGTTGTACAGCGGTGTGGTGCCGGTCGCCCTGACCGCGTCGGCGCAGGCCGGGTTGGCCGGCATCTGGGTGCTGCTGTGGGCGACCAGGTCCTGGTAGCACAGGTAGGTGCGCGAGCCCGGCACCATGGCGACGCCGTGGGCCGACGCGGGCGAGGGCATCGAGCTCAGGACGAGAGCGAGCAACACCGCTCCCAGCAGGCTCAGTAAGCGAGGGCCAGGCAGCGGTGACTTGCGTCGCCTGGTGCGTGCGATCTTCATGTGGGGGGTCTCCTTGGGGTCATCCGACCGCTGCGGGGACGACAGGCACCGGGCAAGCGCCGGCCAGGCACCCTCAGCCGTCGGACCGATGAGGTCCGGCCGGGCCGAAAGCGGCCCGTGAGCGGGTGGTGCGACCGTGCGTGGCAGGCTCCCGTTGTCGGCGCACCATGGTTCGGGTGCCGACCGGGCTATGCAGTGGGAGCGCTCCCACCTCTCGGGTATAGCGCTTACTGGTGGTGCCGTAAATGCCTTGTGCCGACATTCCTGCGGGGGCGTGACCGGACGCGGTTCCGGTCGCACTATTGGCATGAACCCGACCGGTGGAGCGCGGGGACCGCGAGGCCGGGCCAGTCGACGTGCCGGTCATCGGGTCCGGCACCAGGGAGGTCACTGTGATCACCGCCCCTCTCGCACGACGCACCGGCCGGCGATTACTCGTCACGGCGGTGTTCGGCGTACTGCTGCTCGCCTCGTCGTTCCTGTACGGCCTGTCGTCCGCGTCCGCCGCCGCGGCGCCGTGGGCGGCATCGGCCGACCGAGCCGCCTCTGCGGACCCGTCGGGCCACACCGGCAACGCCACGCACTTCGACGGCCTCGGATCACCGTACGGCGGGTGCGGAGTACCGCAGGCGGTCCTGGAGTCGCAGGACTTCGTGGCGCTCAACGTGTGGAACACACCGGGCCGCTACACCGGGCAACCCACTCCGCGTCCCATCCCGTCCAGCGACGCCGACAGCATGGGACTGTTCGACAACGGCCACAACTGCGGCCGTTGGGTCCGGGTGACGATCGGCGACTACTGCACAGGCACCAACGACGGCGCGGCGGGCCAGGCGTTCTGCCGCAACGGAAGCTGGACGTCGGACAAGTACAACGGCGCGACCCTGGACATGGTGGTCGCCGACAGCTGCGGCGACACCAACGCATGGTGCCGGGACGACCCGTACCACCTGGACCTGGCCACGCACTCGCTGAACACCTTCCAGCTCGGCGGCCGGCCGGTGGCGGACATGTACCCCGACCGCTGGAACAACCGGCACATCTCCTGGTCGTTCGTCCCGGCGCCCGGCTACTCCGGCGACATCTCGATCGGCTTCGTCCAGAACGCGGCGACCTGGTGGCCCACCATCGACGTCACGCACCTGCCCAACGGCATCCACGGTGTGGAGTACTACGACGGCAGTGCGTGGGTGCCGGCCGGCATGGTCAGCGACCTGGGACAGCAGTACACGATCGGCCCGAACTCCTCGGGCGGATCGAGCTACACCATCCGGGTCCGCGACGCGGACGGCAAGCTCGTTCAAGGCGGGCGGACGTACACCTTCGCCCTACCGCGCTCCTGCTCATCCGGCTGCACCCAGCCGTACACCGGCGTCAGTTACACCACCAGCGACAGCGGGAGCGGGGCACCGGACGCGCCGACGGGCCTCGCGGTGACCGCCACCACCGCCACCAGCGTCTCGCTGTCCTGGAGCGCCTCGTCCGGTGCCGCCGGTTACGGCGTCTACCGCAACGGACAGTTGGTGGGCAACACCACGGGTACGTCCTTCACCGACAGCGGACTGGCCGCCTCGACCTCGTACACCTACACGGTCAAGGCGCACGACAGCTCGGGGAACACATCGGCCGCGTCAAACGGTGTTTCGGCCACCACTCAGGGCTCGGCAGGCGGCGGAACCGACTCCGGTTGCGCCGCCACCACCAAGCTGGTCAACTCCTGGCCCGGCGGCTTCACCGCCGAGGTGACGGTCACCAACACCGGCACCTCCACAAGCACAGGCTGGCGGGTCGGTTGGAGCTGGCCCGGCAACCAAAAGGTGACGACCGCCTGGAGCACCAGGCTGACGCAGTCGGGTTCCTCGGTCGCAGCCTCGAACGTCGACTACAACAGCGCCATCCCGCCCTCCGGCCAGACGACGTTCGGCTTCAACGGCACCGGGGATTCCTCCGGTCTGCCCGGCAACCCGGTCTGCACACTCAACTGACCGGCACGATCCCAGCAAACCGGCGGGCGGGCCGAACGGGCGCGCCCGCCCCGTAATGCCGCTCGCCGCCCGGCAGACCGGACCACTGCATCGGACCTGAGCCGGGCGGCACCCGTGCCTGGAAGGGGAGACGTTCCGGGCACGCCACGCCCAGACATGCCCCTCGGGGACGACCGCACGCCACCGTGTTCCTGTGCGGCGTCTACCAGTTCCTCTGCCGATGTCGGCAGCGAGCTGCTGGACGGCCGGAGTGCGCGAGCCGGAGACGCACCTCCACGGGTGAGTACCTCCCCCTGGGCAGGGGACAGGCCACCGCGTAACTCTCCTTGACGAACAGCCAGGACGACCAGGGTGTGCCGCCGAGAGACAGTCGGCCAGGTCCTCGATGGTGAGTCAGGCAGGCGCGGCACCTCGCCGACCCCCTGGACAGCAGTGTGCGGCGTCTCACGCAAGATGGAACCTCCCAAGTTGCCCAGATCACAGCGTAAATGCCCTTTTGGCGTGCATGCTCGAAACGGATACGGACTCCCGAACTCGAGCGCGCTGTCACCGACTTGATCGGCCCATCCCCAAGTGGCCCATGACACAGCGTTCGTGACGTTCTCCCTCGTTCTCTGTAGAAAGGTGCCAACCATGGCCGCTTACCTGTGCCCGCCTGCCGTGATACACGGCGAGCACGCCGTGAAGACCAGCCAGATCGTGGACGAAGTGCACAGTAGGCACCCCAACGCGGCGTGGGCGCCGCGCGTCGACGGCATCGCGGCCAGCACGGGCATCGAAACCCGCGGGTGGATGCTGCCGTTGGAGACCGCCGTCGCGCCCGGCAAGGGGAACGGCCTGCCTGCTGCCGGCATCGGGCCGACCCGAGAGGCGCTGGCCGACGACGGGTTCACCGAACAGGACGTGGATCGCGTCATCGCCGCCCTGGAGTCGATATCCGCGCCGCAGACCGTCCAGGAGCGCACCACGCCCGCCTGGGCGGCCGTGCAGGCCGGCGGGGAGCGTGCGGCGCGCGGGGCCCTGCAGATCGCCGGACTGGACGCCGCAGACGTCGACTGTCTGATCACCAGTCACTCCACCACGCCGGCGCTGCCGGGGCTGGACGTGTCCCTGGCCAACCGACTCCCGCTCCGGAGCGACGTGATGCTGCTGCCGGCCACGCAGTGGGCCTGCATAGCCGGGACCCGTTCCCTGGCGCTGGCGGCGGATCTCGTGGCCGCGGACCCCGACCGGGTCGTCCTGGTCGTGATCTCGGAGGCACTGAGCACGACCTACCAGCCCGCGGACGACACTCTGGAGTCCTTGATCGTCCGGTTGCTGTTCGCGGACACCGCGGTCGCCGCGGTGGTCACGGGCCGCCCCAGGGCCGAGTCGGTGCTGCGGCTGGACGCCGCCTGGCACCACACTCTGCCCGGCACCCAGGATCTGCACCGCCTGGAGACACGGGAGGACGGCACCCACTTCGTGATGGACCGGCGCGGTCCGCGCGCCGTGCAGGAGACGGTCACCGCGATGTGGGAATGGCTGCGCCTCCGTTACCAGGACGACCCCGACTCCTGGCACCCCGACGTTCTGCTCGCGCACCCCGGCGGGACGCGCGTGCTGGAGTACATGGAACAGACGATGCCCGACGGGTGGCCGACGGGGCTGCTGGACTACAGCCGGGACAGCTACACCACCGGCAACCGCGGGGGTGCCGCCGTGTTCGACATCATGCGCAGGGCGTACGACGCCGGGCAGAAGCGGGGCAGCCGTGCCGTTCTGTACGCGGCGGCCCCGGGCCTCACCGCCACCGCCCTGGAAGGCCAGTGGCTGTAGTGCGAGCGTGCGCCACTGGTATCGCCACTGGCCCCGGCTGACGAGCTCACGCGCCGCCCGACCGAAGCCCCGTCACCGCCCGACCGAAGCCCCGTCACCGCCCGACCGAAGCCCCGTCACCGCCCGACCGAAGCCCCGTCACCGCCCGACCGAAGCCCCGTCACCGCCCGACCGAAGCCCCGTCACCGCCCGACCGAAGCCCCGTCACCGCTCGACCGAAGCCCAGACCACCTTGCCGGGCTCGGTCCACCGCACCCCCCACCGGGTGGTGAGTCCATGCACGACGTGCAAGCCACGGCCACCGTCGTCGAGGAGCCCGCCCTGGCCCCGCCGCGGCCTGCCGTTCCCGGTGTCGCCCACCTCGCACAGCAGCCCGTGCCCCGTCCTGATCAGCCGCACCGTAATGGGTCCGCCGGCGAAGCGCACCGCGTTGGCGACCAGTTCGTCCACGACCAACAGCACGCTGTCCCGGGTGTCGTTTCTGGTGCCCCACTGCCCCAGCAGCTCGGAGACCAGCGTGCGGGCTCGGGCGGCCGCGTCGCCGCGAGCGGGCAGACGCCAGGTCGCGGTGTCCCCCTTGCGGTAACCGATCATGCGCGCGAGCAGCAGGGTCACGTCGTCGCGCCGGCGCGGCGGCGCCAGCGCCGCGACCACGCGCCGCGCGGCCTGCTGCAGGGCGTCCCAGGGGTGCACCGAGGACACGGCGTCCGTCAGCCTGTCGATGCCCTCGTCGATCGACAGCGCGGGATCCTCCACCAGGCCGTCGGTGTACAGGGCGAGCAGCGAGCCCGGCGGCGCGGGGAACGTGTGCACGTCATACGGCTCCCGCAGCGCGAACTCGGCGCCCAGCCCGGGGTGGGGACGTATCACGACCGGCCCGGCGGGCCCTCCCGGGGGTACCAGGACCGGGGGAAGATGGCCGGCACTGGCCAGCGCCACTTGGTGGCTGACCGGGTCGTACACGGCGATGCAGCAGGTCGACCCGAGGGCGCTGTAACCGGCCGCCAGCCCGGACTCCGCGTCGTCCAGCAGTGACACGGTCTCGTCCAGGTGCTCCAGCACCTCGTCGGGCGCCAGCCCCGCGGACAGCAGCGCGCGGGCCTCCATGCTCAGCTGCCCCATGGTCGCCGCGGCTCCCAGGCCGTGCCCGACGACGTCACCGACCACCAGCGCGGTCCGGCCGTCCGGCAGCGGAAAGCTGTTCACCCAGTCGCCGCCGACGCCGGCGCTGTCGGGGGTGGCGGGCTGGTAGACGCTGGCGGTCTCGATGGTGTCGCCGCCGGAGCGTGGCAGCAGTCGGCGCTGCAACGCCAGCACCTGTGTGTGCTCGCGCTGGTGCTGACGGGCCAGGTCGACATGGTGGGAGGTCCTGGCCACCAGTTCCTGCAGGTCGAACAGCTCGCTGTCCTCGAAGGGACGGTCCGCCCGTCGCCAGACCTCCGCCACACCCAGAACGACGGGCGGCGCGCCGTCCAGGACCAGCGGAATACACGCCACACCCGCCGCCTCGTCGCCGGGCACCAGGGCACGTACCAGCCGCGCACTGCCGAGGACCCGTTCGATCGCCTTCCGGTCGGGTATGACGATGGCCTGCGCGGCATCGTCACGCCGTATCGCCTGCGACAACAGGCGACTCGCGTCGCCGGGAAGATCGACCCCCGGAGTCACGTAGCCGTCGGGCCACACCCGGTCCGGCACCAGGGCCGCCCGCCGCAGCCGGATGCGGCCCTGCGGCTGCTCGGTGACCACCTCGCCCGACCACACGGCGAAGTCGAGGTCGATGGCGGTCACGTCTCCCCAGGCCAGCAAGGACTCCGCGAGCGACTGGGCGGTCTCGCCGATGTCCAACGAGGTGCCGATCGCGGTTTCGGCGGCGTACAGGTGCAGCCTCTTGGCCATGGCGATCAGAGAGACGGTCAAGCCCTCCTGCGGCGCGGCGGCTGCCAGGATGCTCATCGAGACCACCAGCTCCGACCCGTCGCGGCGCCGCAGCCGCTGAACCCGGGCGACGTGCGGCTCACCGCTCTCGAGAACCTGCTGCAACCGCCGAGTGACCGTCGGTACGTCCCAGGGAGGCAGGAGATCGACGAAAGGGCTCCCGGTCACGGCCTCCACCCCCGCGAAGACGGGGGCGTCCAGATTGGAGCGGGTGATTCTCAGCTCCCGGTCCAGATTGACCGCGCCGAGAATTTGCTCCTGACGAGCGGGGGTCGGATCTGCGGGTACGGGGCGGCTGGCAGCGTTGTCGCCCTGCGGGTCGGCGGAAGCGGCGGCCGCTGCCGCCCCGTCGGCCGGCATGTACTGCCCCAAAGCGCTGCTGACCATGTCGAACGGTGACGCAGACGAGGGGGGTGGGGTGGAGTCCATGCGGCTCTCTCAGCTCGCTCGCCAACCCCGGCAGCGCGCCGGGGCCGTATCAGAACCCGGGCGACAGAGTCACCGAGATTCCTGACCGCAAAGCTCATTCAATAACACCTGGGGCGGCTTCGCCTACACCAGCGGATCCCACGGTGACCGCGGACAGTGCTCGGATCGACTGTTCTCGGAGCGGAAAGCTGTGCCAGGGGGAGCAGCGGCCACCGCTCCCCCTCACTCCGTGCGCCACCGATCGTCTCAGGCGATCGGATCCTCGGCCGTGATGGCGTCGCGGGTCGCCGCGAAGTCGGCTTCCGCTTCCGGATCGCGTTCCATCATGCGCTCCCAGAAATCTCCCGCAATCCACTCCTTCGGGCCCATGCTCAGCCCGCCCCGCGGATGGATCTCCACGCTCCACTGGGAAGGAATGACATCGGACACCTGCTCGAAGTACCTCCCGCCGTACAGACCGGCAAGGTCATGCGGCGAGTGCTCGATTCGCAGGGAGGAAGACCCGTCGCTCCGGACATGGAGTTCCAGTACGACGTATTCCTGTCCCGGGACGAAGTGGTACCTGCCGTCGAGAGGGTCGGGCGGTGTGTCCGGGGCACCCAGATAGCGGACTCTCACCTTGGCTCCCCTCTGCCCAGCTTCAGCCCGCCCCGCGGATGGATCTCCACTCAAGCGCGGAGTGGCGTCCTTGCCCGACAGGTCGGCTCCGTCGCGCGCTGCGAACTACTCCTTCAGGTGACGGTTCCCCATCGTAGAGACCCTCTCGATCTTCGTGGAGCGCACCGGGGCATCAAGGGGCTCGGCACGCTCCTGGGCCGGCTGGAGGCCGCGCATCCCGCGCCGGCGCTGGTGGCCCAGCACCTCAGCCGAGCCCGCGAGACGCGCGTCGCGAGAAGCCGGTGCGCTGTCCCTGCCCGTCAGGCGCCCGGGGCGGTCAGGCGGTCAAGGCGGTCAAGGCGGTCAAGGCGGTCAAGGCGGTCAAGGCGGTCAAGGCCCACGGTGGCACGGTCATCGTGCAGGACCCCGGAACAGCCGAATTCCAGGAACGTCCACGGGCCCGGGTCCGTGACCGCGATCGCAACGGGTTCGGCGGCCTGCGGTTCGTGCACGAGCACGGCGCAGAGGATCGTGAACGAGCTGCGCATACACAACCCGGAAAAGCTTCAGCGCTCGCTACGGCGGTGCTCTCATCGGAGGTGTGGTCCGCGCGGGGCCGGCGTGGTTGTGGCAATCGTGTTTCAACACCCCATGTCACGCTGACTGCCCGGCACAACCTGTGGTTCTCTCACTGCATGACCCTGCTCGTGACCCGCCGCCACGTCGACTACGTGCGTGTCACCAGCATGGGGTGTTCCAGCGCGAGCTGACGCTCCGCTCCGGCCTCCGGCCCCCTCCTTCCCCACCGCGCCTCGGCGACCTCCGCCATGCCTTCCTCCGGACGGCAGCCACGCGGTCTCTTCACGCACCCCCGCACGACCCGCACAAGGGAGAACCATGAGCCAGCCGATCGACTCCGTCACCGCCGGGCACACCCCCGAGGACGAACCAGCCGGCCCCGACACCTCGGCCTGGTCGTTCGAGACCAAGCAGATCCACGCCGGTGCCACGCCCGATCCGACGACAGGGGCGCGGGCGGTGCCGATCTACCAGACCACCTCGTTCGTCTTCCGCGACACCCAGCATGCCGCCGACCTGTTCTCCCTCGCCGAGCCGGGCAACATCTACACCCGCATCCACAACCCGACCCAGGACGTGTTCGAGCAGCGGATCGCCGCGCTCGAAGGCGGCGTCGCCGCGGTGGCCCTGGCCTCGGGGCAGGCCGCGGAGACCCTCGCCATCCTGACACTGGCGCGCGCGGGCGACCACATCGTCTCCAGCACGTCCCTCTACGGCGGCACCTACAACCTGTTCCGCCACACGCTGCCCAAGTTCGGCATCAAGGTGTCCTTCGTCGACGACCCGGACGATCTCGAGGCCTGGCGGGCGGCGATCCGGCCGAACACCAAGGCCTTGTTCGCCGAGACACTCGGCAATCCGCGCGGCAACGTCCTCGACGTACGGGCGGTGGCCGACGTCGCACACGCCGCGGGCATCCCCCTCATCGTGGACAACACCGTCCCGACCCCGTATCTGCTGCGGCCCATCGAGCACGGCGCCGACATCGTCGTGCACTCCGCGACCAAGTTCCTCGGCGGCCACGGCACCACCATCGCCGGCATCGTCGTCGACGGCGGCACCTTCGACTTCGGCGCGCACGCCGACCGTTTCCCCGACTTCAGCGAACCGGACCCCAGCTACCACGGCCTGCGGTACTGGCCCGCGCTCGGCCCGGGCGCCTTCGCCATCAAGCTGCGCGTGCAGTTGCTGCGCGACATCGGGCCCGCCCTCTCCCCGCACTCGGCCTTCCTGCTGCTCCAAGGCGTGGAGACGCTCAGCCTGCGCCTCGAACGGCACTCCGCGAACGCCCAGGCCTTGGCCGAATGGCTCGAACAGCGCGACGAGGTCGCCGTCGTGCACTACCCGGGCCTGGAATCCAACCGGTGGTACGAGGCAGGGCAGCGCTATCTGCCGCGCGGCGCCGGCGCGGTCCTGGCCTTCGAACTACGGGACGGGGTCGAGGCGGGCAAGCGGTTCGTCGACGCCGTCGAGCTGTTCAGCCATCTCGCCAACATCGGCGACGTACGCAGTCTCATCATCCATCCGGCGTCCACCACCCACAGCCAGCTGGACGACGCGCAGTTGGCGGCGACGGGAACCTCGCCGGGACTGGTTCGTCTGTCGGTCGGCATCGAGAACCTCGCCGATCTCAAGGCGGACCTGGAGGCCGGATTCCGCGCGGCGAAGGGCGCGTCCTGAACACCGTACTGGCGACCTCCGAGGTCCCCCTCCCACCGGCCTCCGGAGCCTGGCGGGAGGGGGACCCACCGGGGCGCCGCCTCTGGCATGTGCGGCAGAGACCACTGCCCTTGGAGGCAGGAGGTGAACTTCCCGCTGTGCGGCTGGCGTTCGAAACGTGGGGGCGGCTGGCGGCGGACCGCTCCAACGCCGTGCTGGTGCTTCACGCGCTCACCGGCGACAGCCATGTCGCCGGACCGGCCGAGGCCGGTCACCCCACTCCCGGCTGGTGGGACGGACTGGTCGGGCCCGGGCTGGCCGTGGACACGGACCGCTGGTTCGTCGTCGCTCCCAACGTTCTGGGCGGCTGCCAGGGCAGCACCGGACCGTCCTCGACGCGTCCCGACGGGAAACACTGGGGCGGGAGCTTCCCCTTTCTGACGCAACGCGACCAGGTCGCCGCGGAGGCCGACCTGGCCGACGCTCTCGCCATCGACCACTGGGCCCTGGTGATCGGCGGTTCCATGGGCGGGATGCGGGCCGTGGAGTGGGCCGTGTCGTATCCGGAGCGTACGAACGCACTCCTCCTGCTCGCCACCACGGCGGCGGCCAGCGCTGAGCAGATCGCCTGGGCCGATATCCAGCTCCACGCCATCCGCAGTGACCCTGACTGGCGTGGCGGCGACTACCACGACACGGGCCGCGCTCCGCACGCCGGACTCGGCCTGGCCCGCCGCATCGCCCACGTCACCTACCGCAGCGAGCCGGAGCTGCAGGTCCGCTTCGGTCGCACTCCCCAGCACCCGGAGGACCCCTGGAAAGACGGCCGGTACCAGGTCGAGTCCTATCTCGACCATCATGCCGCCAAGCTGGTGCGCCGCTTCGACGCGGGCAGCTACGTCGTCCTGGCGGACGCCATGAACGCGCATGACATCGGCCGGGGCCGCGGCGGTACGCGTGCCGCCCTGCGCCGCGTTACCGCCAGGACGCTGGTCGCCGGCGTGAACTCGGATCGTCTGTATCCCCTCCCCCAGCAGGCGGAACTGGCGGCCGGGATCCGCGCTGCGGATCACCTTCGGGTGATCGATTCTCCTTACGGTCACGACGGCTTCCTGATCGAGGTGGAGCAGGTCTCCGCACTCGTACGCGAACTCCTCGACTGACCGCGGTCGTCGAGGTCGGGTTGGAGCATCTCGCTGTCACAGGAGGGCTATTGGCACAGTCCGCGGCAGTCATCGTGTGCTCCTCGGCGGCAACTGGCGGGCATGGGGCAAGGCTTGACGGAGCCGTAAGCGAGCGCGGAGCAGCCGGTAGTCGGCACGGCGTGGGGGCCACGCGCGAACAAGGCCCCTGGATGACCAAGGACAGGGGCAAAGAGCCGTACCGGCCCGGACGGCATCAACAGACCGCAGGCTCACCGCGGCCGACAGTCGTCAGAGCGGGCGCTCGGGACTGCTGCCGGGGCGGAGCCTGCCGGCTTCATCGAGGTCGTTGAGCACTGCGGGCAGACCGACACGCAGCATCTTGCTCCGGACGCGGCCCAGGATCTGGGCCATGAAGAAACCGCCGACGCCGACGAAGCCCGTGTGGTCGTAGGTGAAGCGCGTTCCTGTGGCATGGGGCTCGAGCCGGTAGGTGACCTCGGTGGTGTCGCCGCCGCCGTGGTCGGTCCACGAGTAGCGCAGCAGGCGCGGCTCGTCCACCTCCAGCACGACGCAGTCGACGATGCCGCTCCAGCCAGGCTTCGGCTTGGCGATGAACTGGAACTCGGTGCCGACGGTCGTGGCAAATCCCTCCGGCCGCGCCCCGGCGCCGGTCGCCGTCCAGCGAGGGATGAGCGTTGGGTCGGTGACGGCGCGCCAGACCTTCGCGGCGGAATGCGGGTAGTCGCAGACGATGTGGATGGCGCTCATGGGTGCTCCCCGGCAGTGTGGGCATCTCACTGGAGCTTAACTTTACAGCGACTGAAAATATATAGTGACAGCAATAATCGCGTTGCTGAACTACGCTGCCCTGCATGAGCACGGTGGACTGGTCGGGATGGCGCGGACAGGCCGGGGAGCCCGCGGCCGAGGGATTGCGCGAGCGGAAGAAGCGTCTGATGCGGCAGCGCCTGTCGGACACGGCGACCGAGATGTTCCTCGAGCATGGCTTCGACGGCGTTCGCGTAGCGGAGATCGCCCGGGCGTGCGGTGTCTCGGAGAAGACCGTCTTCAACTACTTCCCCACCAAGGAATCGCTCATCCTGGACCTCGGCGAGGCCACGACGACCGCTCTGCGTACCCACCTGGCCGTCCCTGACCGCTGCCCGGTCGACGCGGTGCTGCAGGTCCTGTCCGACGAACTGCACAGCATGACGTCCTGGATCGCCGACCAGGAAGACCCGGCCCAAGCCGCCGCCACGATCAGGCGCTTCCGCGAACTGACCCGGTCCACGCCCTCATTGCGCGCCTATCACCATGACATGACCGAGCGGCTCATCGACGTCGCAGCCCAGGCGCTGGCCCAACGCACCGGGACGAGCCCGGACGACCCCGAGCCGCAGATCGCGGCGACGGCCCTCCTCGGGCTGTGGCCCATCCAGTTCCGGAGCCTGGGCAAGAACCTGCAGAGCACTCACACCCCCGAGCAGCTGCACCAGGCTGTGACCACCGACGTCCGCCGCGCAGCCAAGCTCATCAAGGCCGGCCTGGCCTCCTTCGCGGCCCTGAGCAAGCCGCCGACACCCACGCTCGCAACGCACCCAAAGCAAGAACAGGGCCCGCCGACTCGCTGACGCTCACAACCACGCCCCCGGAATGTGTCGAGGATGGTCGCGTCGGGCGGGAGATCCGGGTGAAGGATCCGGGAATCCGCGTCCTCGCGATTCGAGCGCAACTCTCCGACTGGTGTTTGCCGCCTGCGACTGACCTGGCCGAGGCCCTTTGACGCGTGGCCTGCCGCCCGCCGCCTCGAAGGCGACGGGCCGTCGCCGCAACTGGGCGGGAGGCAGCGGGCCTTGACGCGTTCCTCGGCCCGTCGCGGGCGGAGGCGGGCCGAGGTGTCAGCCTGCGGACGG
This sequence comes from Streptomyces sp. C1-1, assembly GCF_050214755.1. Lineage (NCBI taxonomy): Bacteria > Bacillati > Actinomycetota > Actinomycetes > Kitasatosporales > Streptomycetaceae > Streptomyces > Streptomyces sp. C1-1. Next base: position 442,219 of record NZ_CP189826.1, read on the forward strand.
GACGACGATGGCCTTGCCGTGAACAGCACCCTGGGCTGCTCGGGCGTGCAGGGCCGGCAGCTCGGCCAGCGGCACTCGCTCGGCGACGTCGATGCGCAGCTCGCCCCGGTCGACCAGGGCCACCAGTTGCGCCAGCTGGTCGGCGTCGCTGCGGACGAACAGGTCGATGCCCCGCACGCCGCGCTCCTCGTCGCTGGGGGCGGGCATCCACACCGTGGTGTTCACCACGACCCCGCCCGGGCGGACCAGGGCGAGCAGCGCGGCCAGTTCGGCAGGGTCGACCGGTGCGAGGTTCAGTGCGACGTCGACCGGTTCGGTCACCGCCGCGGTCAGGCTGGTGGTGGTGTGGTCGATGACTTCGTCGGCGCCGTTGGATGTGACCGCCTCGCTGCTGCGAGGGCTGGCCGTGGCGATGACGTGGGCACCGGCGTTCTTGGCCAGCTGCACGGCATAGCCGCCGACCGCGCCGCCGGCGCCGTTGATCAGCACGCGCTGCCCGGACGTCAGCTTGCCGTGGTCGAACAGGGCCTGGTAGGCGGTCAGGCCCACCACGGGCAGCGCGGCGGCGTCGGCCAGAGGGACACTCTTGGGCGCCGGAGCCAGGACTTCGGCCGGCGCGAGAACGTACTGCGCGGCGGCTCCGTCGCCGTCCATCGGCAGGAAGCCGACGACTTCGTCCCCGACGTCGAGTCCGTCCACGCTCGCGCCCAACGCGTCGACCGTGCCGGCGACGTCGATGCCGGGCGTGTGCGGCAGTACGACTGGGATGGGGCCCTGCATGAAGCCGCCGCGGATGTTGCCGTCGACGGAGTTGAACGACGTCGCGGCGACACGGACGCGGACCTCACCGGCCCCGGGAACGGGCTGCTCCACGTCCTCGTAGCGCAGGACGCCGGGGTCGCCGTACTCGTGGAAACGCACTGCCTTCATTTCGGTTCTCACCTTCACTGCGATCCATTTTGCTTCGAATTCGAAGCAACCGTTGACGACGACCGTACATCTGCTTCGAATTCGAAGCAAGTGCTGTCGGTCACTGCCGGTGCGCGCGCATCGCCCCGGCGAGTTCCGCGGCGGCTTGGTCGATACGGGCGTGCAGCCGCCCCCCGTCACTGCGCGCCGTGGTCCGCCAGTCGGCCGGGTCCGCGACGACGACCGTGGGCACCGGATCCGCGTGCACTCCGGTCAGGCGCGCGCGCATCCCCTGCGCGAGGTCGGGTGGCTGCCGGCCTGAGTGGCTGAGCGCCAGCAGCACCGGCATGCCGGAGAGGACTCCGTCCCCGAGGACGGCGAAGAACGCGTCGAACACCTGACTCGGGGATGCGGCAAGCACCGGGGTTGCCACTACCAGCCCGTCGGCCGCCACGACCGCCGCGATCGCCTCTCGTAGGTCGAGGCCGGCGCGGCCCTGGACGGACCGCTGGGCGAGGTCGGCCGTCAGCCGGTGCAGCTCCACCACCTCCACCTCGGCGCGCGCACCGCCGGCCGCCAGTGACCGGCACACAGCCTCCGCGACCCAGTCCGCGAGGCGACGCGTCGGACGCGGATGGTCGGTACCAGCGCTCACGACGGCCAGGGACACCGGGCTCCACGCGGCGGTGTTCATCCGGGCAAGGTGTTCATGATTCCTCCCTGCGGCCGGGCCGTGGTGCGGTCACCGGGGAGGGCCGAGGATGACGTTGCCGGACAGCTCCGCGGCTTCGGCGAGCAGCTGCGCGGGGATCTCGAAACCCTCCGGGCGCGGCTCGCGAAGGTCACGGCCCGCATGGCGGAACATCTTCTCCAGCCCTCCGGGGGTCGAGATGAGCAGCAGGTCCGCCTTCTCGGAGGTGATGCGGTAGCCGTGCGGAATGCGCCGCGGCAGGAAGACGATGCCGCCCTCGCGCAACTCGTGCTCCTCGTCGTCGGCCCACACCAGCGCCGAGCCGGACAGGAGCAGGAAGACCTCGTCCTCGTTGTTGTGCACGTGAAACGGCGGCGCCTCCCCCTTGCTGACATCGAAGCGGCCGACGGTCAGCTGCCCACCGGTCGCCTCCGCGTCGAGCAGGACGCTGAAGACACTCCCGCCGATCCACTCGAGCCGCTGCTGGTCCTCACGTTGTGCCAGGTAGGGAATACTCATGGCCGATCCTCGGAATCCGCGGGCGGCGGCGCCGTCCTCCTTGCCCCAAGCCTTCGCCGTACCACTGCCCGATCTCCATGTTCTGCGGTGCCCAGTCGGGTCCAACACTGCCCACACCGTGCGCTCGCACGAGTTCACGGCATCGGCCGGTACACATTCCCGCGCGCCCGCCCGGGGCGGCACCTGACCTCGCGTAGGGGCTACATTCCGACTCCACCCGTGGTGGCGGAAACGACGGCGGGCAACATTCTTCGAATTCGAAGCAGTAGACTCCGGTCATGCCCGATCCGTCACCGTCCCTCGACCCCGTGCAGCTCGGCGCCTACTTCGACCTCATCGAAGTGACCAGCCTGCTCCGGCATGCCGTCGAGCAGCAGCTGCGCGAGACCGGTGATGTCAGCTATGTGCAGTTCCAGCTGCTGGCCCGCCTTGGTGACTCGCCGACAGGCAGCCACCGCATGACCGACCTGGCCGACGGCGTCGTGTACAGCCGCAGCGGCCTGACCTACCAGGTAGGTCTGCTCGAAAAGGAAGGCCTGGTCGTCCGCGCTCCCTCGCCGGACGACGAGCGGAGCATCACCGTCACCATCACCGACGCCGGGCGTGAGCTGCTTGCGGCGGTGTTGCCGGGGCACGTCGAGGTGGTCAGCAGCCTCCTGTTCGAGCCGCTTTCGCGTGACGATGTCAGGGCTCTCGCCGCCCTGCTGGGGCCCGTACGCGACCACATGCGCTCGACGCCGCCTCGCTCGGCCGCGCCTCGCCGCCGCAAGAGCGGAGCCTGAGGACCCAACAGGCGGCGGGGGACGGGGACCGCAGCGGAGCGGGCCGCGGGATGATGCCGGGCGGCCGCGGCAGTCGCCGGTGAGCGCCCCGCCCTGATACGACCTTGCCATGCCGGTATCCGTGGATCCGGGGCTCGTTGCGCGCGCCCGTCAGCCGTGCTTGGCTCACCCGGTGAACCTTCTGCTGACGGCCAGTGGCCTGCGCAACCAGACGCTGCGAGATGCGCTGCGGGACATGCTGGGAAAGCCCTTCGGATCGGCGAACGTCGTGTACGTCCCCACGGCATCGGTCGCCGAGCCCGGGGACCACGGGTGGATGATCGCGGACCTGAACCGGCTGCACGGCCTCGGCTGGCGGGAGTTCGACATCCTGGAGCTGAACGGCCTGCCCCGGCCGGTGGTCCTCGACCGGCTGCTGCACGCCGACGTCATCTATGTCGAGGGCGGCAATCACTACCACCTCGCGCGCAGCATCACCGGCAACGGTCTGGCCGACGGCTTCCTGCAGGCTCTGGAGAACCGGGTGTATGTGGGGGTCAGCGCCGGGTCGATGATCTTCAGCCGTCATCTCACCGAACACTCCGCCGACGTCATCGGGGACACCGCGGACCTCCACGTGCTCGGCACGACGACCGTCGAGCCGCCGTTCGGCCTCTTCGACTGGTATCTCAAGCCCCACCTGTACTCGCCGGACTTTCCCGAACGGGACGACGCGTGGGCCGATCGCATCGCTGCGCGGGCGGACTTCCCGATCTACTTCATCGACGACGACACGGCCGTTCGCGTCAGGGACGGCAAGGTGGATGTCGTTTCCGAGGGCCGGTGGCGGTTCCATCCGTGATGCGACGGGTGGCGGGGGTCGCCCAGGCCCTGCGGCGGCACCGCGGCGAGCAGTACCACGTTAGAACAGGGATTACCCGGGACAACTGCGTTGCCGCGCAGGCCCGTTGATTCCGGCCGCCAAGCCAGACCGGACCCGTCCGGCCGAGTCGTCAGACCGGCCGTCGTGCGAATTGCGTCGGCGTCGCTTGGCCGTGCTTCTTGAAAGCCCGGATGAAGTGGCTGCTGTCGGTGAAGTGCCACAGCGCGGTGGCCCCGGAGACGTTGAGCCGTGATCCGGGGGCGGTGAACGCCGCGGCCGCTGCCTCCAGGCGCCGGCGGCGGATGTAGGCGCTGAACGACTCGTCCAGACGCGCGAAGGCCCGCTTCAGGGTGCGCACGGACACGTGCAGGTACGTGGCGATCGCGGCCGGCGACAGATCGACGTCGGTTTGGCGGACGTCGGCCAGGTCCTTGGCAGCTTGTGCCAGCGCCGGAGTGAAGGTGGGCTCTCGGTCGTCGGGAAGGTGGCCGGGCTGGCTGTGTGACCATGAAGAGGAGCCCGGCGGCGCGGCTGCGGACCGCCGGACAACCTTGACCTGGTGGAACTGCATCAAGGAGCGCGGATTGGGAGCGGCGGGACTGGCGGGCCGGCTGGCCGCGGCACGTGCCGGTGCACTGGTGGGCAGGGAACCGGAGCGGGCGGTGCTCGACCGGATGCTGTCGGGCGAGGCGGACGCTCCGCTTGTGGCCTACCTGCACGGCCCGGGCGGCATCGGCAAGTCCTCGCTGCTGCGCTACGCCGCCCGGCAGGCCGAGCTCGGCGGCCGCTCCGTGGTCCAGGTCGACGGACGGTTCCTCGACGCCGACCCGCGGCGGCTGGCGGAGGCCGCGGCCCCGGCGTGCGCCGAACCCGGCACGGTGCTGCTCATCGACACTTTCGAGCAGTGCCAGCCTCTGGAGGCGTGGCTGCGCGAGACTTTCCTGCTGCGGCTCGCCGAGGGCGCGATCGTGGTCGTGGCGAGCAGGGTCGCCCCCGACACCGATTGGTCGCTGGATCCCGGATGGGCGCAGTTGTTCACCGCCCTGGCCGTGCGGCCGCTGGACGCGGCCCAGTCCCACGCCTTGCTGGCTGCTCGGGGTGTCCCGGCCGAGCAGCGCGACGCGTTCGTCGCCTTCGCCGGAGGCAGCCCGCTCGCCCTCTCAATGGCCGCCTCCGTGCCCGCCACGGCACCCGGCGCACCGTGGGAGCCGACCGGTGACGTCCTGATGACCTTGGTCGAGCGGCTCGTGGGCGACCTGCCGAGCGCCGTCCACCGGCGCGCACTTGAAGTCGTCGCACAGGCCTACGTCACCCGCGAGCCCCTGCTGCGCGCGGTGTTGGGCGACGACGACACCGACACGGTGTTCTCCTGGTTACGCCAGCTCCCGTACATCGAGGCCACACCCGAAGGCCTGCACCCGCACGACGCGGTGCGGTCGACCCTTGAGGCCGACCTGCGCTGGCGGGACCCCGAGCGCTACGACGACGTCCGCGTCCGCATCTCCCTCGCGGGCCTCCAGGCCGTGCGCGGTGCCGCCGAGGATGACGTACCGCTGCGGGTCGCCGAGTGGATGTTCCTCTTCCGCAAGCAGGGCGGGCCCGGCAATCTGTACAACTACCGAACGCACCCACACATCGAGGACACTCCGCTCCGGCCCGAAGACGTGCCCGGCGTGCTGCGCATGGCCGAGGAAGCGGAGGGCCCGTCATCGGCGGCCGCGGTCGCGCACTGGATACGCCGCCAGCCAGAGGCCTTCCGCGTCCACCGCTACGCGGGCTCCCCCGCCCCCGTGTCGTTCATGGCCGTCCTGCGGCTGGACGCAGCACTGCCCGAGGACCGCGCCGAGGACCCGGTGATCGCGGCAGTCTGGGACCTCGTGGACGCGGCCGCTCCCCTGCGGCCGGGCGAGCACCTGGGCATCCGCCGTTTCGCGGTACAACCCGGCGGGCAGCAGCGGCCCTCGCCCCTGATGGAGCTCATCAGCCGGCGCACCATCGGCGAGGAGATGCGAACCCACGGACGCGCGGTGACCTTCACCGTCTTCGAGGACGCCGACCGGTGGGGGCGCTACCTCGCCGAGGCGGGTATGCCGGAGGTCGCGGCCGTGGAGGTCGGCGGGAGGCAACAGCACGTCTTCGGCCGGGACTGGCGACGGCAGACAGTGGAGGAGTGGGTGCAGTACCGGGCTCGCACCGCGGTCGCCCCGGTGGCGACTTGGCCCGCGACTGCCGCCACGAACGACCCGGGCGATCAGCCGGCGCGCGCCGCGTTCGCCGAAGGCGTGCTCGAGGCGCTACGCGTCTGGCACGTACCCCGCGAATTCGCCACCAGCGTCCTGCTGCGCTCCCCTCTCGTGCCGCCGGGCTCACCCGACCCGGCCGCGGACCTGCGCGGCGCCATCATCACCGCCCTCGACGCGATACAGATCGACCCCGCGGGCGTCAGGGCACACGAGGCTCTCACCGCCACCTACATCACGGCCTCCCGCACCCACAGGGCCGCTGCCCGACGACTCGGGGTGCCGTACGGCACCTACCGGCGCCACCTCGCCCTGGCCAAGGAACGCCTGATCGAACAACTCCTGCGACGACCGGCCCCGGCCTCCGCATCGACCCATCCACACGCGCCGCCGGAGGAGTGAGAAGCCGTTGCCATACCGATGGTGATGATGTGGGTCCGCCTCGACGGCCTCGCTCGCGTGATCCTTCGACTGCCGGGCACGCGTGGACGTCCCTGGCCTCAGTTGACCTCGGGCCCGAAGCGGCGCCTGTACGCCGACGGAGTGATGCCCGTCTCGCGACGCATCAGCGTGCGCAGGTTGGCGGCTGTGCCCAGCCCGCTTAGTCGTGCGACCACTTCGAAGCGTGACTCACCTCGCTCGATCAACCGGCAGGCCAGAGCGAGCCGTTCGCCCGTGAGCCACATCAGCGGGGTTGTTCCCAGCTGCGTCCGGAAGCGACGGTGGAGGGTTGCCGGGCTGACCGCCGCGCGCGCCGCGAGGTCCGCGATCGTGAGGGGTGAGTCGAGCCGCCCCTGCGCCCAGGACAGCACGGGCGCCAGGGACTCGCCGGGAAGATCGGGCATGGGGCGCTCGACGAACTGCCGTTGCCCGCCGTCGCGGTGGGCCGCGAAGACCAGTCGCCGGCTGACCGAGTTGGCGACCTCGGCGCCGTGATCGCGGCGGACGACGTGCAGCCCGAGATCGAGCGCGGCCGCGCTTCCCGCCGCGGTGAGGATGTCTCCGTCGTCCACGAACAGCACGTCCGGTTCGAGGTGGACGGCGGGGAAGCGGGAGCGGAAGGAATCCGCCCACTGCCAGTGGGCTGTGGCCCGCCGGCCATCGAGGACGCCTGCCTCGGCCAGAGTGAAGGCGCCGCTGCAGAAACCGATCAGGCGTGCGCCGCGCGCGTGCGCCCGTCGAATGGCGTCCAGCACCGCGGGCCGACGGGGCACCTCGACGTCAGGGCGGTTGGGGACGATCAAGGTGTCCGCTGTATCGGCCGCCTCCAAGCCGGCGACACCGGTGAGAGTGAAGAATCCGTCGCGCATCACGAGGCTGGGCTCGGGCGAGCAGAGCCGGAAGTCGTAGAGGTCGCGGCCGATCTCTGGCCTGCGCAGGCCGAAGATCTCGGTCGCACAGCCGAGCTCGAACGGGTTCGAGTTCTCGTCCACGACGACGACCACCCGGTGGACGCCCGCGGCCCGAAGCCGACGCGAATGCGACCGTGAGTACGAGTGCGAGTGCGAGTGCGAGGATTCTTTCGGCATATGCGATTCCTAGCACTCACGCCGCCAGTGCGAAACGGGCAAGGATTAACGCATGACCAACCAGCCGATCTCCCTCGCTCAGGCCCTGGCCTCCTTCGACGCGCTGTGGAGCCCGCGCATCGTGACGCGCGTCAACGACTACGACGTCCGGGTCGCCAAAGTCGAGGGCGAGCACATCTGGCACGTCCACGACGACACCGACGAGTTCTTCCTGGTGCTCGACGGAGAGCTGCACATCTCGTTGCGCGAGTCCGACGGGGAACGCACGGTCCACCTGCCGCGGGGAGCCGTCTTCACCGTCCCCGCAGGCACTGAGCACAAGCCGTACGCGCCGTCCGGAGCCTCCATCCTCATGTTCGAGCCGACCGGGACGCCGACCGTGGGCGACCGCCACGATGAGATCCCGGACCATGTGGACGCGACGACTGGACACAGCCTCAACACCTGAACGGCAGGGCGAGGCCGGACCTCCAACGGGTGACGGCCGCTGTCCGCGGATCTCGAGAGCCGGCTGTCAGCGGCCGACCCGTTTGCGCACCCGGCTCACCAGTTCATCCGCGGCCTGCGGCCACTGTGCGTACTGAAAGTCGAAGCCTGCCCCGGTCAGTCGGCCCGGTACGACTCGGCGGCTTTTCAAGAGCAGTTCGGTGTCGGAACGCAGAACGAACGCGCCGACCTCGGCCATCCGCTTGGTCGCGGGGAGACCTACCGGAACGCCCCACGCGGAGCGCAGGGTGCGTATGAACGCGCGTTGTGGCAGGGGGTGAGGAGCGGCCAGGTTCACCGGCCCCGCGATGTCCTCCCGGTCGATCAGGAACTCCACCGCGCGCACGAAGTCGTGTTCGTGGATCCACGACACGTACTGCGCTCCCCCGGCAACCGGACCGCCGAGACCCAGGCGGGCCAGTCCCAGCAGGACGGCGAAGACCCCGCCGGGGTCCGGGCTCATGACCATGGCCGAGCGCAGAGCCACCTTGCGCGTGGCGGGCGTTGCTGCCTGCTGCTGGGCCTGCTCCCAGGCCTTGGCGATCTCGACACTGTAGGCCCAGTAGTCCGGCACACCTGGTTCGGCACCGCCGATGACGCCGGTGGCCTCGTCGTTGGGGGCGTCGAAGCGGTGCGCGTAAACCGTGGCGGTACTCATCTGCAGCCACACCCGGGGCGGTCGGGCAGCGCCCGCGATCGCGGCGCCCACAACCCGGGCGGAGTCGACCCGGGAGTCCATCATCTCTTGCAGATTGGCCGGCGTGTATCGGCAACTCACCGTGCGTCCAGCCAGATTGATCACGACATCGCTGCCGTCCACCGACGCCGTCCAGGGCCCCAGGCTCTGACCGTCCCACTGGATCTCGCCCTCGCGCCCGGGGCGTCTGGTGAGAATCACGACCTCGTGTCCGGCGGCGTCCAGAGCGCGCTTCAGGACCGCGCCGACCTGTCCGGTACCCCCGGGAATCACAACCTTCACCGTCTCCTCCTCCTTCGCCTCAGGTGAGCCTAGACGAAAGAGTTGAACACGTTCAAAATTGGGGCCCCCGCCGCTCTGGCACCTTGGTGTGCTTCCGGTGCATCGGCGCTTGGCGCGGCCCCGCAGCATCAGCACTCGCCGCGCCACACCAGACTCTTGATCGTGACACCTGACGCGAACCCACGGATCGCGTACTCACCGGGCCCGGGGTTGTAGTGCAGGCAGCGATCCCAGGTTTGGCCGTTGAAGGTCCAGGTGACCTGGATGTGGTCGGCACCCGGGTAGCGGACACCGTTGTTGAAGACGGATCCGCCGTTGCTGCCGAAGGTGTGCGAGCCGTACCAGTTGTGCTCGGTCCTGATCACGGTGGGTCCTCCCGTGACAGAGCTGTCCCACACGCAGACGTTGCCCTTGGGACAGTCGGGCGGACTGGCCTCCGCCGACGCGGTGGGAGCCGTGGCGATGACACCCGCCAGCGAGGCGGCCGCGGCCAGGGCTACAACGATCTTCTTGTCCATATGACACAACCCCCGGGTCGGGTACGCAGGGGCGTCACGGTGCCGCGCGGAATCCGTCTCGCGCGGCCTACGCCCCCTGGTGACGCGCTTCAGCCTCGCCGCGCCGTCGGCATCGGGGCAAACGTTTTGACCCTCGTCGAAACCAACGGGTTGCTCGGGAACGGTCGGGTCCGGTGGACTCGCAGTCCACGGCCACCCGGCCGACATCCGTACGCCACCACGTACGCGGAAGACTCGGGAGGGAAGACGGCGTCAGCGGCCCTCACCTCGGCGAAGGGTCCGCTGCGCAAGAGAGCGACCGCATCATCCGTCGGCGGAACGCCAGAAACCCGTGTTCCGAAAGCGCCACCAGTACAGGACAGTGCGATCGTCGGGCCACGCTGCCAACTGGGTTCCTCTGCACGCGCAAGGGTCATACCCGCACCGACTGCCGCTGGACTGGCGGTCGGACACCCGACGAGCCCGCGAAGCCAGGGGCCGTCGCTCAGGGGAAGCTGTCCGGCGGTACTGCGTTTGCGCTCCCATGACCGGCAAGGCCGGCTCCGACGATCCACGCACGACGAGCGCTCCTCTGCCGACCGCCGACCTGGACGGGTCGCACGTGTCTGTCCGAAGCGAGCGGCAAGCAGCCGTAATCATTCAATGGGCGCCTATTGACGACAAAGTACCTTGTATCACCCGGCGTTCCCCCTACGCTCGCCTCCTGTTTCTCAGAATCCGGGAGGCCCCGCGTGCCCCTGCCCCATCGGACGAGCGAGACCGATCTCGTCCTGCCCAGCGGCTTCGACGACATCGTCCGCGTCATCGACCGTTACGTCGTCGACCGGCGAACGGGGGTACCGTCCAGGCGACGCAGCGCGAGACACCGGCTGCCCGCTCTCCTGTTCACTCGCGAGTCGGCGGCCGGCGCGACCTCGGAGGGCGCCGACACGGTCGGCATCGCGGCAGGCGACACCCGACGGGGCGAGCCCGACCCGGCGCTCTCCGCCCTGGTGCATGTCTACCACCACCGTCTGGTGCGGCTCGGCACCGGTGAAACCGGACACCTGGCCAGCCTCGTGCCGCACGCGATCGTCGACGAGGATCTGCTCAGCTGCGACCCGTCCGGGGAGGACGCCGACGGCCAGGACGGCTCGCACGTAAGGCTGTTGGACCGGGTGGCCAGGCAGCTGCGCGCCACCATGCCGGACGGTTCCGGCACCTTGCGTCTACCCGAGTTCGACGTCTGCCTGGCGGTCCTGCGCGCCACCATCCCCGCGGGGGACGTGGCGGAGGAGCGGCGGGCGCTGCGGGACCACGTCTACGACAAGTGCGCCTGGAAGTTCGGGTTCGCCGCTGAGGTCAGCGCCCTCGGCAACGAACTCGGCGCCAAGCGCTGGTCGGCGATCACCAAGGTGTTCACCACCCCCCTTGCGTGGCTGTGGCGGTGGCTGTACGGCCGCCGGATCGACCGCGGCCGCCGCTTCCGCTGGGTCGGCGGGATGCTGGACGAGCCGGGGCGCAGCTTCCTCAACGCCTCCATGTCGTTGCGCGACGCGCATGTGCGGTCCCGGTCCCAGAGCCGGGCCGATGAGGGAACGACGGCCGATCCCGGGGTGGCGGCGGCCACCGCCAGGTCCGCGGCCTCCGCGGTGGCGGCCCGCGACGAGGCCGTGGTCCGGCAGATCCTGCTGACCGCCCTCATCCACGACCTGGCTCGGGCGGCGCGCCCGCCGGTGTGGAGCGTGCGAAAGCCCCGGCGGCGATGGCCCTTCGTGCTGCTGCTGCCGACGGTCGGCGGCGAGGACTCTCCCAGTCGCAGACTCCTCAACTCCTTCTCCGCCGTGTCCGAAGAGACCGCGAGCTGCCCGCTGTTCGTCCTGGGCGTCAGCACGGCCGACATCCCGCCGTACGCGGCCGGTCTGCCCCGGCCCGGCATCTCGGGTCAGGGTGTCCGGCCGGGCGGCCAGGGCGCCACAGCCCGGGCGGTGGGTTCGCTGCTCGCCGCGGGCGCTTCCGGGCAACCGGTCGAAGCCGTCTGTACGGTGCCGCTGTCGCCGGTGCCCGACAACGGGACGAGCGCCGAACGGCCCGTTGTACGGCGGCCCGTGCGCTCCCGCGAGGCACGCGGACGCGACTGGCTGCTTCCCGGAGCCGCCACCACGGTCGCCCTGGCCGTGGCGGCCGGGCTCGTCGCCGCGCTCCTTCAAGTGCCCGGACTCGGAGGGCCGCACCACCCCGCGGCCAAGCCCGCGTCCCGGTCCACCGACACCTGGTGTCCACGCGTCCACACCGGAGAGCGCGTGGGACTCACCGACGGCAGCGACCGGTGCGATCTCGCCCACGGTTTGTACGCGCACGAACTGCGTTCCCTCGAGGACCGGTTGGGCCGGCAGAACGCGAAGGTCGACCGTTCCAAGCCGTATCGCACGCTGGTCTTCTTCGCCCCGCTCAGCGTCGGCTCCGCGTCACGTCGGACCGTGCCCACCGGGTTCCAGATGCTGCGGGGCGCGCTGCTCGCCCAGAAGCAGGTCAACGACCTCAACCTCAACACCCAGATGCCGATCCGGCTGCTCATAGCAAACGCCGGGGAGTACTTCAGGTTCGGGTCGCGCGGCGGACTCAACACCAAGAACCACAGCCGTGTGGACGTGGCTCACATGATCACCGATCGGGTCAGCAGCGACCACATCGCCGGTGTCATCGGCCTCGCGCAGAGCCGTCCGGAGTCCCTCCAGGCGGCCGTCGAACTCGACACCCAAGGTGTCCCGGTCCTCGGCACCGGCGTCTCCGGCCAGCGCATGGTGCGGGACTCACCGGTGTCGTACGTCCAGCTCTCCGCCCCGGATGAACGGGTTGCCCGCGTCATGGCGTCCTTCGCCCGGCGCTCACCCCGGCTGGCGGCCTTGGCCAAGGTCACCGCCGGGCATACGGCGCCCGCCGCCGTGCTGGTCTTCGACCCGAAGGACACCTACTTCAGCGTCGACCTGAAGGACCGGTTCACTCACGCCTACGGTTCGGCGGGGCCCGTATACCCGGTGCCGTACGGCGAAGCGAGCAAACAAAGCCAGACGCCCTCCGTCGCAGCCAGGATCTGCGCGCTCATCCGCAGCACCGACGGATTCGTCCTCTACGCGGGCCGGTCCAGCGTCATGTACGACCTGTTCTACTACCTGCAGAGCGACAAGCAGTGCCACACGCACCAAGGTCAGATCGCCGTGCTGGCGGAGAGCCCGGCTCCCCATCTGATACAGCACCCCGAACTGATGGCACAGCAGTACGACTCCCTCCGTCTCTTCTACAACCAGTCCGGCCTGCCCGAGAGCAAGGGGCCCTTCGCCGCGGACTTCAAGGAGGAGTACGGAGTCCCCGTCGACAGCGACGCGGCCGGCGGCTACGACGCGGTCAAGGTCTACTTCCGGGTGATGAACGACATCATGGACACGGACCCGTACTTCACCCCGAGCGCGGTCGTCACGTATCTCCAGACGACCGGACTCACCGACTTCGTGGGTGAGTCGGGGATCATGACCTTCGGGAAGGGACGCAAGTACCCGGTGAACAAGGAGGTCGACATCCAGGAGATCACCAGCGACGGCACCACGAAGAATCATCTGCCCACCGGACGACTGAGAGCCGCCGGCGGCCAGGCTGTCGATGGCTTCCCAGGCGGCGGGCCGGTTGGCGCTTGGCCTGCCGCCTACCTGCCACGCAAGGACGACTGGACGATCGCGGAGGCGGCCGGGCATCCGTCCCGCACCTCGTGTCGGCACGATCTCTTCCAGCGACCCTCCGATGCGGTGCCACACTGAATGCATGGCGGAGACGGACAGGCAGTTCGCCCAGCGGCTGGAGACAGCGATCAGGAGACTGCTCGAGCGCCGCGCCGACACGGCTTCGGTCTGTCCGTCCGACGTGGCCCGCGAGGTCTACGAGGGTGACGACCAAGGCTGGCGCGAGCTGTTGGAACCGGTCCGCCAAGCGGCATGGCATCTGGTGGCGGTCGGTGAAGTCGCAGTGCCCCAGGGCGGCCGGCCCGTCACGGAGTCCGAGGCACACGGACCGATTCGCATCCGTCGCGCACGCCGGTAGCCGCCGTCGGCCGCGGTAGCGCAAACACGCTGCGGGCCATCACCGACCTCACGGTTCGCTCCGCCGACTCGCCCGGCCCCACGGTTCGCTCCGCCGACTCGCCCGGCTTCCGGAGCCGATCTGCGCCGAGGCACCGCCAGACCAAACCCCTGAGGGCGCTGGTCAGTGCCGGAGGGGCTGAGTGCGTCGGTGTCTCACCGCTCCCGTACGATTCCGGAGAGCAGATTAGGCAAGGCTTACCTAAAGAATGGAGGTGTCGGGTGGGCTCCGAGATCCACCGGGACACCTGGGGCATCCCGCACCTGCGAGCCGACGGCGTTCACGAACTCGCCCGCGCCCAGGGTACGGTGACCGCCCGTGACCGGGCCTGGCAACTGGAGGTCGAGCGGCACCGGGCGCAGGGCACCTCAGCGTCCTTCCTGGGACCGCAGGCACTGTCCTGGGACGTGTTCGCCCGCCGCGCGCGACTCGACGACACGGCCCGGCGCTGCTGGGCCGCACTGGAGGAACGCGACCCCGAGACGGCGCGGTGGGTCCGGGCGTACGTCGACGGCGTCAACCAGGAGCTGCCCACCACCACCGCCCCGGAGTTCGCCCGTGCCGGCCTCACCCCCGGCCGCTGGGAGCCCTGGACCCCGCTCGGCGTCTGGCTCGCCACGCACATCCTCTTCGCCGGGTTCCCGGCCAAGCTCTGGCGGGACCTGGCGGTACGGCACCTCGGCCCGCGGGCGGTGGGGCTGTTCGCCACGGACGGGCCCGGCACCGCCGGCAGCAACGGCTGGCTGGTCGGCGGGGCCCGGACCACGACCGGACAGGCGATCATCGCCGGCGATCCGCACCGTTTCATCGAGGACCCCGGCGTCTACCAGCAGATCCACCTCGTCTGCCCCGACTTCGACGTGGTCGGCCTCGCCGTCCCCGGCATCCCGGGCATCGCCCACTTCGGCCACACCGGCACGGTCGCCTGGGCCATCACCAACGCCATGGCCGACTACCAGGACCTCTACCGGGAGCGGCTGCGGCGAACCGGTGCGGGCGTGGAGGCCCTCGGCCCGGACGGGGTGTGGCGGCGGGCGTTGCGGCAGGTGGAGACCGTGCAGGTGGCAGGGGAGGCGCCCGCCGAGACCGAGGTCATCGAGACGGAGCGCGGACCCGTGATCGCCGGGGGGCCGGAAGGGCTCGAGGGCGGCGTAGCGGACGACGAGCCCGTGGCCCTGGCCCTGCGCTACCCACCCCGGGTGACTGGAGACCTCGGCTTCAGCGCCCTGCTCCCGCTTCTGCGCGCCCGGCGGACCGCCGACGTGGACAGGGCCCTCGATCGGTGGGCCGAACCCGTCAACGTGGTCCTGGCCGCGGACACCGAGGGCGGGGTGCTGCACCGGGTCGCCGGTCGGGTGCCGGTGCGCTCCGAGGCCAACCGCACCCGGATCGTCCCCGCCTGGGAGCCTGGACACGAGTGGCGGGGCTGGCACGAGACACCCCGAGCCGAACCTGTCGGCGCCGTCGCGGTGATGGCCAACGAGCGCGGGCCGGCCACGCCCCTCGGCGTCGAGTTCGCCCCGCCCCACCGCGCCGAGCGCATCGCCGCCCTGCTGGCGGGGAAGGACTGTTGGTCGCCCGCCGACATGCCCGCGATCCACACGGACACCCATCTCGGCTCCGCCGCACCCCTGTTGGACCACCTGCGGGCCTTGACGGACCTGTCCCCCGAGGCCGCCGCCCTCCGCGACCGCCTCCTGCGCTGGGACCGCCGCATGGACGCGCGGAGCACCGACGCGGCCGTCTACGCAGCCGTGCGCGGCGCGGTCGTACGACGGCTCGCCGCGCACCCGGCGTTCGCCGCGCTGGCCGCCCCACCCGCCTGCCCGGAGCTCTTCCTCCCCTGGCTCGCCCTGCTGCCGCGGATCGCCTTCGCCCTCGAACACCTGCTGGGCGCAGAGGAGTTGTACGGCGTCGACCGGCCGGCGACCGTAGTGGCGGCCCTCGAGGAAGTGGCCGCCCGGTCACCGGCCGCCCGCTGGGGCGAGAGTCACCGGCTCGCCCCCTGGCGGGCGCTCGCCGCCACCCCGGACGACGAACCCGGCCTCTCCGGCGACCACGACTGTGTGCTGTGCACCTCGTCCGTGCCCGGCCTGACCGATCTGAGCGCGCGGGGGCCCGCCGCCCGTTACGTGTGGGACCTGGCACGGCGGGAGAACAGCCGGTGGGTGGTGCCCTTCGGGGCCTCGGGAGTGCCGGGCTCACCACATCACCGCGATCAGCTCCCCCTGTGGGTCAGGGGAGATCTCGTCCCGGTCGTCACCGACTTCGAGCAGCTCACCAAGGAGAGCGATGCCTGATCCGTACGACACCCGCACCGCCGTCCACGAGCAGCACCTCGACGGTTACGGCACCGTCCGCATCCTGCCGCTCGACCCGCACGCGGACGCGGACGTCGTGCACCGCTGGGTGCGTGCGGAACGAGCCGTGTTCTGGGGCATGAACGGGCTCGGCCGAGAACAGGTCACCGAGATCTACACGCACATGGCCGGGCTCGACACCCATCACGCCTTCCTGGTCGTCAAGGACGGCGAGCCGGTCGCACTGCTCCAGACCTACGAGCCCCAGGCCGACCGTGTCGGCGAGTGCTACGAGGTGCGGGACGGCGACATCGGGGTGCATCTGCTGCTCGCGCCCGCCGGTGAAGGCGGCGCACGGCCGGGATGGTCGCAGTCGCTGCTCGCGGTCGTGAACGCGTACGTGCTGCCGGGGCTGGGCCGGCACCGGATCGTCGTCGACCCCGATGTGCGCAACGACAAGGCGATCGCACGTTTTCTACGGCAGGGCTTCGAGACGGGGCCGGTCGTCGTCCTGCCGGAGATCGACGTCCCCGACGTGTACCTGCCCGAGAAGACCGCCCAACTCGCTTTCCTGGAAAGGACGGCAGCCTTCCCCACGTGACTCCCGTACGGCCCCGGCCCAACTCACCCCGACAGGAGGGGCATTGCAGGAACACTCCGGGGCGGTTGACCGTTCATCCAAACGTGGCTGCGGAGGGGACAGCGTCCCCGGGCCTCACCTTCCGCCCATGGGGACGATCGTTCGACTGAAGCCCCATGGAGCATCCCGCCGAGAGGCGACCGCCCTCCGCTCGCCACCGCTATCGGCCCCGGCTGGTCTCCCCCGTCCAGCCGGGGCTCTTCTCCGCCGGGGCGAAGCCGACCGGTGAACAGAACCGCCTGAATCTGCCGATCACGCACGGCGTTGACGCGCGACGGAGGGGCTTGAGTGAGTGTCAGGTCCATCATGCCTGGTCGGAGCAACTTTCGGTAGGACGAAGCGCACGCCCGCCCGGCCTTGTTGCGGGTGGTGCCGTACCCGCAGACTCGTCGTCATCCACTCTCCGGCCAACGGGCCGGCATCCGTCATCGGCTGCCGGCGCGTTCGCCGTGCTGTCTCGCCGTGTGACATGCGCCGGCCGGGGAGGGGCGGGGACGAAGGGGATCGATGGATCGGGACATGGTTGTGCTGGCGAAGGTCAGGCTGCTCAGTGCCAACCGGCGGGTGGTGCGGGGCGTGGAGGGGCTGTGGATCTACCGTCTGCTGACGCAGGTCGAGCCGGAGGTGTACGGATCGAAACTGGCGTACGTCCTGGTGGAGGAGAGCGGCTCACCCTTGGTGCGGGAGTTGCCTGAGCGCAGGCTGGCCCTGCTCGACGAGGCCGTGGAGGTGGCGAAGGCCCTCAGCCCGGCGAACCCGTACCGGGAGAAGGTGCTGGAGAGGGCACTGGCCGCGAGAGCTCGCATCATGCCGTAGCGGAACGTGGGGCCCCGGCCAAGGCCGGGGCCCCACTCCCCTTGTCAGGAGCCGGAGCCGGCCAGGGGGACCCGGGTCCAGCTGAGGACCTGGGAAGTGTGCGGCTGGACGGTGACTTTCAGGTAGTCCTTGGCGTTGCTGGAGCCGTCGACGGTGATGCGGTGCAGGTTCGGCACGGCGGTGGTCAGGTGGTAGAAGGACAGCCACGACGAGCCGACGGCAAGCGGCTGGTCACTGTTGTAGAGGTGGCTGTCGCCGTTGAAGAGGTAGACCGGACCGTCGAAGGCGGCGGACTCGCGGGCGATGGCGGCGACGATCGGCTGGAAGGCGTAGTAGTCGGCGTACGAGGGGTCACTGACGGTGGGGTCGAACATGTCGGCCTGCATCATCAGGGCCACGGCCCGGTTGTGATGGTGGCGGGCCGCGGCGAAGGTGTCGCGGATGGACTCGATCACCGACGCCGTACGGGCCAGTACCTCGGTGGCCTGCTCGGGAGTGGGCTGGGTGTTGCCGGTCCACGGCGCCATGCTGTTGTTGCTGCCCACCACGTCGAACGCGGCGAACGCGACGCCGGCGCGGGTGTAGCGGACGTTCTCCGGGATGCCCTCGTCGGCCTGCGAGGTCACCCTCACACTGTTGTGGCCGAGGGTGAAGCCCGGGCGGGGGAAGAACACCTGGCGGATCTTGGCGAGGCGCTCCAGCGGGTTGTACGAGCCGTTGTTCGGCCGGTGGCAGTCGGTCCACTCATTGTCGCCCACCGTGTAGACCAGCGGGTCCTCGAACTGGTCGAAGTCCGTTTTGATCATCTGGAAGTAGGCGTCGGTGCACGCCGTCGAGCCGTTCTTGATGTCTCCGAGGTGGGAGACGAACGTGACGTCGGGGTCGGCGTTGATCTGGCTGATGACATGGGGGAAGTCGGCAATCTCGGCGTCGCCGTAGGGCATGTCGCCGATCACCGCGAACGTGAACGGCTTGTCGCGGTTGCCGGCGTCGGCGGCGCGGGGGCCGGCCGAGGCGCTTCCGGCGGACACAGCGAGCGTGAGCAGGCTCAGGGCTGCGGTGCCAGACACGATGTGGCGCCACGATCTCATGGGATTCTCCCTCAGGGACGAGCGGCCCGGGCGGGCCGGAGACACGACAGGTCAGCGGCCGGCATGGGGGCAACGGTGCGGCTCGCAGCAGGCGCGGACCGCAGCCGGTGATCGGCCCGGCCGGAGTCTGGCGCCCCCGGCTGACCCCGAGATCAGCCGGAGCGCGTACGAGCGGTGAACTCTTGACGGCTCTCTGGTGGACGGGGCCGGGGGCCGCTCGCGCGGGCGTCACCTCCGAAGGCCCAGAACGCACCCGCTACGCATGCGGGTTCTGCGCTCGGCATCACCCCGCCTCCGGCTGGTCACCCAGGCTCTTCACGCGACCCGTCCATCGCACGCCAGGAGTTGACACCCAGCCAGCTGTCGTCAGCAACCCTGCGGGAATCATGGGCCGTTCACCCCGGCCGGCACTGGTCACGATCTCTGCCCCGCTCCCAGAACAGCCGCGCCCAACCTGGTGAGAGTGTGCATCGCCTTGTTGGCGTGCCGCTGGGTGGCGATGAGGCCGGAGTCGCGCAGGGCCCTGGTGTGGTGGGTGGCGGTTGCGGTGGAGACCCCGGCGCGACGCGCCGCCTCACCGGTACTAACCCCGGCGGCAGCGGCCCGCAAGATGATCGCGCGGGTATGACCGAGGAGGGCGTACAGGGCGGCCTCGTCCTTGGGGGAAGCGGCCGCCAGCACGTTGTGGACGGGGTAGACGAGCACCGGCGGAAGTCGCGGGTCCGCCAGGGCGATGGGTGACTTCCAGCAGAAGTAGGACGGGATGAGCAGCAACCCACGGCCCCTGAGATGCACATCGCTCTCGGCGGGGTAGTCGGGAACCTCCAGCACCGGGTGCCGCCAGCGGACCACCGGCGAGAGGCCCGCCAGCAGCCCGGCCGTTCCCTCGCCCAGCATGCTCCTGGCCAGCCGCGCACGCTCCGCCTCGAAAGTCTCCTGAATGCCCTCCTCGTGAGGCGTGATGACAGTCCGGTGATACGCGCGCAGCAGGTTCACCACATCACTGCGCAGCGACTTCTCGGCGACCCGTAACGTCCAGGACGGCGCCCGACTCGCCCGGGCCGCTCGGGCCATTTCACGGTTCACCTGCCCGTCGGGCGTTGCGAGTATGGCCTCGAGCGCGAGCTCCAGACCGTCGATGCCCTCGAACGGTGTGAGAAAGTCGGCGAAATAGCGGGCACGCGGGAACAGCGGCAGCAACATCGTTCTCACCGGCTGTGCGAGACCAGTTTCCTGAAGATTGCCGCACGCACGGCCATACCACTCCGCGTACTTCCATCTGCCGCTACGAGTCTGAAATCTGTGCAGGCTGCCGGCGATCTCCCACAACGGATGCGGCGAGGCCGCCACCCGCGTGCGCGCCACGTCCTCGGCGGTGAAATGGAAGCGAAGCATCCGCGGTAACCCCCCACCTGCGAATCTTCAATGGAATCGAATGAGCATGACAGTCCTCTTCCCGCATTGGGAACATGCGTTCAAGCCAGCCACGCGACGCCGAGGCGGGCGGGTCCGGTAAAGATCGGAATTCCGTGACTGGAAATCAGGGACGGTAGTTCAAACGAAAGGACATGTCATGGGTGGTATACGGAAGAGAGGCCTCCGCGCACGTCGGCTGGGCATCCTGGCCACAAGTGCGCTGTTCCTCTCCTTCCTCGTGCCGGCCACCGCGTCGGCCAGCACCGCCGGGGCCGACCAGGCGGCGGTCACCTGCTACGGCGGATCGGTGGCGATCAGCCTGCCGCCGAACGGCTACAGCGGCACCTATACGACGAGTTCGCGCTGCAACGACATCAACCTGCGGATCGACTCCGGCGGCAGCCAGTGGGTGGCCGTGTGCTGGGCCGCTCACGGCTACTGCCAGGACCACTGGACCCTCGTCACGCAGGGCGCCGGCTACACGGTGGTGGCATCCGACGTGCTGGACGGCACCAGCTTCTACTTCGTGACCACGAACGGCGGCGGCACCCGCAGCGGGCGTACGGCCTACTAGGTCCACGGACCGGGAAGCCACCGGCCCGCACAGAACGGGCACCCATGCGACGCACCGCGCCTGCCGCGGTGCGTCGCGTGCGTCGGCGCACGGCGATGAAGAGCCCCAGGCAGCGTGCGGGCCTGCGCGAGCTGCCATTGATGAGGCGCATCAGGTCCGGGTACAAGTGGGAAGTGACAGAACCTCTTGCTCCTCGCCCGGATGGCCGCGTCGCGTCGAAGCCGGGACGGTGGACCCAGCAGTCCGCGGGTGCGATGTTCGCCGCCGTCGCAGCATTCCTCATCACTCGCGACGTCACCTTCGGCTTTCTCAGGCAGTCGGTGCCCGACTGGGCGTACACCGCTACGCTCCTGGCGGGACTTGCCGCGTCGGCTGTCGCTTACGGCCTTGCCCTGCTGTGGCTCAGGCGATTGCCCTAGCAGGGCTCTCAGATCAAGCTGCGTGGCTTGCCGGCCGGCGGCTCCCTGCTCTTCTCCCACGTCCGGGCGATCGCCGCGCACCCCGTGCCGGAGCCCGCCGCCGCCTGCGCGTCTCCCCGTCGTCTCCCCCTTCTCGTTGCCCCCGCGTGCCCTCGGCCCGACCGACGCGAGCGCGCCCATGTGACGTGCTGCTCACCACGGCCACGGTCAAGTACAGCGCCTGATCACGCACTTGCCTGCACCTGCGACATCACCAACCGGTGGTGACTCCTTCATCCGACTGGCGCGAGGTATCGGTGGCGAGCAGTTCCTGCAGGAGGTCAACGATGAGGTCGGGCCCAGACGTCGGTGAGTGTCGTCGTCATGGTGTCATCCTGGTGCCTGACGAAGAACCCGCGTCTGCGCGTAGTCAGGCGGCCTCCTGCAACGTGACCGCGTCGCCCACCCGGACCGTTCCGGCCTCGAGAACGTCAAGGTATACGCCGAGGCACGAAAGCCGGCCCAGGTCGAGCACCGGAACACGATGGTCCCGGGCAACCGCACGCATGATGCCGGGATCCGGCGGTAGTTCATCGTGCCGCAGAGTGGGTACCACGCAGCGAGGCGTGGAGACCACGACCCGGAACAAGGCTTCACCCGCACGCACGTGGCATCCCAGCCAGGCGTCCTCGGGAAAACCCGGCCCCTCATAGGTGTCCACCACCAGGTTCGGCCGGAAGCGGCGGGCGTCGAAGTCCCCGGTGGGATACACGGCGCGCAGTCGGTCGAGGGACGCTGTGGTGACGAGATGGACCTGTCCGAAGTCGAAGAACGTCCCAGGAGCAATGCTCCCCGTCGTGATGCTCGTCCCTGTCGCATCGACAGAAGCGGTCGCACCCACCACATCCGGAACACCGCCGTCGTAATCGGGCACGGCCCGCTCCAGCTTGTTGTGTTCGGGTACGGCGGCCGTAACGAAGACCTTTCGGCCCAGCAACTGGGACAACCGCACGTCCACATCGCGGCCCTCCGCCGAGAGAGCGGGCCCGTCCGGCAGCACGACCCGGACCACGCCGGAGTCGTCCAGGCGGCTTCGGCAACGCAGCAGTTCCCCCCATTTACGGGGGTGTTTGGCGCTGCCCACCGCGCCCGCATCGTCAAGTACGGCGTAGACCCGGTCCCCGGAGAAACCACGTTCCGTGACGGCCACGGCGATCACGGTCTCACCCAGCATCGACTTCACCGGATACCGGTACAGCGCCGTCACAGTCCCCATAGATCGATTATGGATGTCGGAGCCTGAGCAGTGAGCGGATCGCGCTATGGGGGGTGCGGAGCAGTCGTGGCGTGGCCAACCGGCTGAGACGGCGGTACCAGTGGACAGCGGACGGTGCCACGGTCGGTACGTGGTCGACTTCTGCGCCCGCGGGCTTCAGTCAGGGCGTATCGCCGGAGTGGTAGAAGCGGCAGCTCACGCCGGGACCCGGTGTACGCGGCTCTCCGGGGCGCGGGTCGTAGAGCGCACGCCCGCCAGGGAACTGCCCGAGTTCGGTGGGCAATGCGGCGCCGTCCTCGACCTCTTCCGGCCGCCAGCCCGTGATGTCGAGCAGCAGTCCGTCCAGCGGCCCGCCTATGAGCAGCGCGTAGGTCTGCCGCGGGCGCGGTCCGGGGTCCGGGTCATCGTGGTCGAGGCCGTAGACCCGGCCGCGCAGCAGCTGCTCATCTCCGTTCATGCGTGCAGCCTTGCAGCCGCCACTGACAACGCGATGCCCCTCGCCGACACCCTCGCGTTCAAAACCGGCAGCGGTGGGCAAATTCGCGGCCGGCCGGCCCCGGGGCAGAGCATCCCGGCTCAAAGGGTCCCGGGCTCGTCGGCCCCGAGATCGTTTACCGGGATCGCGGTAGGAAGTTCTTGTTGTCGTCATCAATCCGCCGTGAGGACACGCAAGGGAGCGATCCGGGTCAGGGTGCGGATCGGGACGGTCAGTGCCGCGCAGACCAGAGCGGTCGAGACGAGGATGGCTGTCACGGCAGCCGCGGCGACCGGCAGGAGGTGCCCTGAGAGGACGCCTTCGCCGAGTGCGAGGACGGTGGCCAGTCCGGCTGCGGCGCCCGTGAGGCTGCCGAGCAGGGCCAGGCCGAGGCCCTCGTAGAGGGTCAGCCGGGCCAGTTCGCGTGTCGTCCACCCGGTGGCGCGCAGGACCGCGAGGTCGGTTGCCCGTTCTCGCTGGGACATGACCAGGACGTCCACGGCGCCGGCCGCGCCGAGGAGCAGGGTCAGGGTGACACTCAGGTAGTCGGCGGTGCGGGCTTGGGCCACGACCGCGTTGCCCAGCAGTGAACCCGCGACCTCGCCACGGAAGGCGAAGGTGACCGAGAGCAGCACGGTGAACGCCGCCACCGCCAGGGCGAGTCCGGCGGCGCCGAGCACGGTACGTCCGCGCGCCCGCAGCAGGTCGCGTTGGGCGAGACCGGCGACCGACCGTACGGGAACGGAGCGGCGGGCAGGCGCCACCGGGGAGGTGACGGCGTCCAGGGGACTGATCCGGGTCGCCCGCCAGGCCGGGATCAGGCCCGCCACCAGTGCCAGGAGCAGGGCGACCGGCAGTACCAGGGCGGCCTTCGCGAACGAGTGGGAGAGGCCGAGCAGGGCGCCCAGGACGTAGGCGAGCAGCACGCCCGACGCGCCCGCGCCCAGGCCGACGACGGCGAGTTCGCCGAGGATCAGGCGCAGGACCTCCCCCGCGCTCCACCCCGTACAGCGCAGCGTGCCGATCTCGGTGCGCCGGGAGCGCACGCTGGCCAGCGCGGCCTGGGTGAGGAACAGCCCGCAGACCACCAGCACGAGCACGAACAGCACGGCGCTCTTGGTGTCCACGGCCCGCAGAATGCGCAGTGCCACGCCCTTGGCGGTCCAGTTCTCCCGGACGTCGAGCCCGCCGGCGAGTGCGACGGTCTGCGGCGCCGGGGAACTTCCCACGGTGACGTCGACGCGAAGATACGGGAACGCGTCGTGGATGCGCGCGGCCACGGCGTTCACCCGGGCCCGGGACGCGGAGTCGACGCCCCTCACTCCGGCCACCCGGATGCGGATGGCGCTGACAGGCGCCCTTTCCTGGGCGGTGGGCGTGTGGCGGCTCTTGGTGAACGCGCCGATCGAGTCCAGCGTGGTCAGCAGGGTGGGCGGCGGACTCAGATAGCCGCCCAGGTTGCGGTCGGGGTGCAGCGGCCCGCCGCCGAGCGCGGACCGGGTCGCCGCGTCGGCGCCGGTGACCTGCGGGGAGCGATAGGTCTCCAGCGGCACGGCGGACAGTGCGGAAAAGCCGTGCAGCCGGGTGGTGTCGTACCGGCCGACGAGGTGGATGACCGGGATCGGGGCGCGGCCGCTGTCGGGGCCGCTGCAGGTCCTGTGTCCCCCGCAGTTCGTGGAGGCGTGGCCGGCGACCGTGCGGTACTGGGTGCCGGCGTTCTCCTCGGGAACGTCGGACAGCAGCGCCGAGGTCCCCTCGAGGTTGTTCTTCCAGACGCCGGCGGGCTGCTGCGGGCGGGTCCGCGCCACCAGGCCGTCGGCGGACGTGCCGTAGGCGACCGGACCGACGGTCCAGTAGCCGCCGGTGTCGAAGTTGCCGGCGCTGTCGACGGAGCGGAAGGCCTTGTCGAGGTCGGCGCCGACGGTGCCGACGGTCCGGCCCCGCAGCGCGGTGACGAACCGGTGGGCGGCCGGGCTGCCCAGCTTGCCGGGCAGCTTGGCGGGGTCGCCCGCGTCGAGGCGCTCCACGCTCGCTGTCAGGGTCGTCGAGGTCAGGGCGTGGCTGCTGAGCATGACCGGCACCTGGTAGTCGTGCTGGCGGCTGGCCGCCGGGCCGCTGTCGAAGGGGTCGGGGCCCCACACCGGGCGGTCCTTGGAGGTGAGCATGCGGCCGGAGGTGACCGTGTCGCCGAGGCCGACGAGTCGGTCTTCGGCCTTCGGGTCCACGGCGGACAGCAGCACCGGGAAGGCGACGGGGATCTCCGCCGAGGCCTTGCCCTGGCCCGACCGGCAGGTCATCCGCGATCGCGCGTCCAGGTCGAAGGCAGACGTCGGTACCGGGTTGTAGCCGGGATCGGCCTGGGGGGTCAGCGTCTTGCCGTCGGCGCCCGTCGTCGTATCGGACTTGTCGCTGTTGTAGTACCAGCACACCCAGTACGTCCGTCCGGCCGCCTTCTCCTGTTCCAGTCCGGTCAGTCCGGTATCGGCCATGAGATCGTTGCGGATCGTGACGGGGTTGCGGGTGAGGTAGACGTACTGGTCGGCGGCCGGGTAGCTGCCGAGGCCGGCCTTCACCGTCGGCTTCAGGCGCAGCAGTTGGGCGGAGGCCTTCGAGTCGAGGAAACGCGAGACGTCGAGGCGCAGGCTGCCGTCCACCATCAGATAGCCGATGTTGGCGATGGGGGCGGCGACGTCGAGCCCTGGCAGTTTCTCGATGCGCCGGTACTGGTCGAGGGTGATGCCGCCGAACACGCCGGACAGGAAGTTGGCCTGCACCAGGCCCCGTTGACGCTCGACGGAGGTCTGCGCGGTGGACGGGCGGACCAGGATGTCGTACGCGGAACGGGCGTTGTGCCGGACCATGCCCGTGGTCTGGGCGCGGCTGGTGGTGACCGCGGAGGTCAGCAGGGTGAAGCCGGTGGCCGCGACGAGGATGCCCAGCGCCAGGGAGAGGGCCCGCCCGCGTCGGCGCCGCAACTGAGAGAGGATCATGCCGATCACGGACGCAGTCCTCCGAGACGGCCGAGGACGTCGCCGTCCGGCGTCACCCGGTCATCGGCCACGATACGGCCGTCGTGCAGCCGTACGATCCGGTCGCAGTTCGCGGCCACCTCGACGTCGTGCGTGGCGACCAGCAGGGTCGTGCCGTAACGCTCGCGCAGCGAGAGCAGCAGTTCGACGATCTCCCGCCCGGTCGTGCTGTCCAGGTTCCCGGTCGGCTCGTCGGCCAGCAGCAGGCCGGGCCGGTTGATCAACGCCCGTGCTATCGCGACCCGTTGCTGCTGACCGCCGGACAACTCCGACGGCAGTGCGTCCGCACGCTCCGCGAGGCCGACGGCCTCCAGCACTTCCTTCGCGCGTGCCTGCCGGTCGAAATCCACCCGTCGGGGCAGCACTGGCGCGAGGACGTTGTCCAGCACGGTCAGAGCCGGCAGCAGGTGAAAGCGCTGGAAGACGAAGCCGACCCGGCGGCGGTGGGCGTCCAGCCGCCGCGGCGTGAGTTCCTCGCCGTCGGCCTCGACCGTCCCCTCACTGGGGCGGTCCATTCCGCCGAGCAGATGCAGCACCGTGGACTTCCCCGACCCCGAGGGCCCGGTCAGCGCGACGGCGGTCCCCGACTCGATGCGCAGGTCCGCGGCATCCAGCGCGACCAGCTCCGCATACCGGCGCGTCACGCCTCGTAACGTCACATCCACCGTGCTGCCACCCTCCTGCATTGTCACAATGCAGCGGTACATTGTCACAATCCACAAGGCATGTAAATGGCGTTGCAGGAGGGTCCATGCCGCTTCACCACGCGGTGCTCGCGCTGCTGGCCGACGGCCCGGACCACGGCTATGAGCTCAAGGGCCGGTTCGAGCAGGCCATGGGCCCTCAATGGGGCGGCCTGAACATCGGCCACCTCTACCAGATCCTGGACCGCCTGGTCCGAGACGGCTACGTCGTCCGCTCCCACGTGAGCCAGGCGGACCGCCCCGACAAGACCCGCTACACCCTCACACCCGCCGGACAAGACGAGTTGCGGAACTGGGCCACCAGCGCCTGGGTGCGTACCGGCGGCTTCCGCGACGAACTGTTCCTCAAGCTCTTCGGCGCGTCCTCCCTCGGTCCGGACGCCCTCGACACCCTCATCACCGCACAACAGCAGACCTACGTCGCCGAACTCGCCGGCCTGACCCGGCTACGGCGCACCCGAGCGGACGATCCCCTGGTCACCCTCCTGATCGACGCGGCGATCGCCCACACCAAGGCCGACCTGGACCTCCTCGGCACGGCCGCCCAACGCCTCGCCCCGATCACCGAACACCCCAAGTCCGCATCCCCGCAGGCCGATACCGGCGAGGAGGAGGGCCGGCAAGGAGCCTGAGGACGCCTGCCCGTCAGCATGCCCGCGGTTTTGGAAAAGGCAGGCTGTCACACGGCGGAATCAGGCGTACGTCGGTACAGCCGGCGCCGTACGCCCGTGCGGTCGCCTGCCTCCGCGTCGCGCTCGTAGCGGACGATCCGGAAGGAGGCGAGCAGGGCCTCCACAGCCGTGGGCTCGCCGTTGCCGTCGCACAGTGGCAGGTGTTCCGCGAGGAGCAGACAGGGCTGCGGGCCTGTCAGCTCACGACGGACGAACAGGCGGCGACCATCGCAGGCCCCGCCAAACCAGCTCGATCTCCATACAGCCCGTCTGCCCCGCCGCCCGCCCCGCACCGCGTGGCCTCCGACACGTATCGACGCGCGGCGCCAGTTCTTGCCGGACGGAGCGACGAACTCGCCGGTGCTCTCGGGCCGGGAGAGGGCTTCGATCACCTTCCCCTTGCGCCCTTTCCGGTTTCGGGTGCGGTGATGTCCCGGCTGGCGCGGAGTATCGCCCGATACAGCGCGGCGCACTGCGGCGGGTCCGGCAGTGGGCCGCGGGCGGGGGCGCGGAAGGACTGGATCATCCATGCCACAAAGCCGGAAGGCCCTGTCCGCACCACCCACCGCGGCGAGGCCGAACGCGTCTTCAGCTGACGCCACGGCGCATCACCGACCGTCGCCGGCCGTGCCGCGGCAGCCTTCACCGCGGCACGGCCAACCCGGACGGCACGGCTCGCCGTCTCACCAAGGCGGCCTCGGCCCTGCGGGCTCTTCGCCGAACACCAAGACGCGCCGGGCGCGGGTACCCCGTGCAGGTGGGCGCTCACCGCTCCTCCGCCGCCCGGACCGGTCTCCTTACCGCTGTTGCCCCTCTTCCCGGCCTTGCTGAAAGGCCTGCGAGATCGTCTCGGCGGCCCCGGACAGCACTCCCTTGGTCTTGCCGCGGGCACCGGACTCCGTGAGCTTTCCCGGGAGTTCGGTCAGGCCGGCCGGCTTGCGCGGGCCGGACTCCAGGTCGAGGCGGTTGCACGCCTCGGCGAAACGCAGATACGTGTCGACACTCGCCACCACGACCCGTACATCGATCTTGAGTATCTCGATGCCGACCAGGGAGACCCGCACAAACGCGTCGATCACCAGCCCCCGGTCGAGAATCAGCTCCAACACGTCGTAGAGGCCGCTGGAACCTCCACCACCGCCCTGCTGCGTTGCCACGCTCATCACGATCAGCCCCTCGCCCTGGGCGGGCTTCCGCCCGCGCACTACCTCGCCATTCCCGCACCGCAGTCCCTGCTACGGGAGCGACGGCGCATTCCCGCAGCTCACTGCGTACTTCCAGACTGCGGACAAGTTTCCGGAAGCGAGTAGCCCGCGCCCCTCATGACCAAACACGTGTGCGGGCGGTTACCTGGAGCCCGGGAGGCCTCGGCCCCACCGCCTGAAGCCCCACTCACCAGCGGCAACGCTGCTCAAACCCACCTCAGGGCGTCGTCGCGGCCGACAGATCCGGCTGCTCCGACCCACGCTGCGGTGCCGTCGGCACGCTGAGCACCATGGTGAGGCCGCCGCCGGGGGTGTCCTCGGCGCTCAGGGTGCCGCCCATGGCTTCCGCGAAGCCGCGGGCGACCGCCAGGCCCAGGCCGACGCCGTTGCCGCGCGGTGAGTCCCCGTAGCGCTGGAAGGGCTCGAAGATGCGGTCCTTGGCGCTGTCGGGGACACCGGGGCCGCGGTCGACCACCCGTACCTCGACCCGGTCGGCGATGGCGCTCGCGGACACCAGGACCCTCTCCCCCGCGGGGCTGTACTTGACGGCGTTCTCGACGACGTTGGCGACGGCCCGCTCCAGCAGCCCCCGGTCCACGTGAACCATGGGCAGCGTCTCCGGGATCTCCAGCTCCACGCCGTCCTCGGGCACGCCGCCGAGGGCCATGGGGACGACCTCGTCGAGGTCGGTCTCACGGATGATCGCGGTGACGGTGCCGGTCTGCAGGCGGGACATGTCCAGGAGGTTGCCCACCAGGTGGTCGAGGCGGTCCGCGCCCTCCTCAATGGCCTCCAGCAGCTCGGCCCGGTCCTCATCGGACCACTCGACGTCCTCGGAACGCAGGGAGGTGACGGCCGCCTTGATTCCGGCCAGCGGGGTGCGCAGGTCGTGGCTGACGGCGGCGAGCAGCGCGGTGCGGATGCGGTTGCCCTCGGCCAGTTCCTTGGCCTGGCCGGCCTCCTGCCGCAGGCGCTGACGGTCCAGCACCACGGCGGCCTGGGCGGCGAAGGCGGCCAGCACCCGGCGGTCGGCGGCCGGCAGTACCCGCCCCGTCAGGACCAGGGACATGTGGTCACCGACCGGTACGTCGACGTCCGCGTCGTCGGGTTCCTGGCAGGGCCGGGGGCCGACGCTGCCCGCGCAGGTCCACGGATCGGTCTCGCCGACCCGTTCCAGCAGCGCCGCCGACTCCATGCCGAACGTCTCGCGCACCCGTTCCAGCAGCTCCTCCAGGCCGGTCTCACCGCGCAGCACGTTGCCCGCGAGGTAGGACAGGATCTCGGACTCGGCGCGCAGCCGGGCCGCCTGGTCGGTGCGCCGGGCGGCGAGGTCGACCACGGAGGCCACGGACACGGCGACCCCTATGAAGATCGCGATGGCGACGATGTTCTCGGGGTCGGCGATCGTGAAGGTGTGGACGGGTGGGGTGAAGTACCA
Organism: Streptomyces sp. C1-1; assembly: GCF_050214755.1. NCBI lineage: Bacteria > Bacillati > Actinomycetota > Actinomycetes > Kitasatosporales > Streptomycetaceae > Streptomyces > Streptomyces sp. C1-1. The sequence goes on from NZ_CP189826.1 coordinate 471,877, forward strand.
GTTGAGCAGCAGGGAGCCCACGACTGCGGAGGCGAGCGCGGGATAGAGCCCGCCGAGCAGGGCCGCCGCCACTGTCAGGGTGAGGAACAGCAGCATGTCGTTGGCGAGGCCGACGGCCGGGAACGCGCCGGTCAGCAGGAAGGTGAACAGGGCCGGGCCGAGCACGCCGACGAGCCAGCCCCAGATGAGCCGGGACCGGCCGAGCCGCGCGCCCCTGGCGGCGGGCAGTGCACGTCCCTTTCCGGCCTCGTCGTGCGTGATGAGGTGGACGTCGAGGTCCGGTCCGGAGTTCCGGGCGACCGTGGCGCCGACGCCGGGCCCGAAGACGTACTGCCAGCTCTTGCGGCGGGAGACGCCCAGTACGATCTGGGTGGCGTTGACCCCGCGCGCGAAGTCCAGCAGCGCGGCCGGGATGTCGTCGCCGACGACCTGGTGGAAGGTGCCGCCCAGATCCTCCACCAAGGTCCTCTGGACGGCCAGTTCCTTCGGCGATGCGGCAGTGAGGCCGTCGCTGCGGGAGATGTACAGGGCCAGGACCTCTCCGCCGGCGCCCTTCTCCGCGAGCCGCGCGGCCCTGCGGATCAGCGTGCGGCCCTCGGGGCCTCCGGTCAGGCCGACGACGATCCGCTCGCGCGAGCCCCAGATGGTCGAGACGTTGTGGGCGCTGCGGTACTCGGTCAGGTAGGCGTCGACCCGGTCGGCCACCCACAGCAGCGCCAACTCCCGTAGCGCCGTGAGGTTTCCGGGCCGGAAGTAGTTGGACAGGGCCGCGTCGACCTTGTCCGGCTTGTAGATGTTGCCGTGCGCCATACGGCGGCGCAGCGCCTCCGGCGCCATGTCGACCAGCTCGATCTGGTCCGCGCGCCGTACGACCTCGTCCGGCACCGTCTCCTGCTGGCGGATGCCGGTGATGGACTCGACGACGTCGCCGAGCGACTCCAGATGCTGGATGTTGACGGTGGAGACGACGTCGATGCCTGCCGCGAGCAGTTCCTCGACGTCCTGCCAGCGCTTGGCGTTGCGGGAGCCGGGGATGTTGGTGTGCGGCAGCTCGTCGACCATCGCCACCTGGGGGCGCCGGGCCAGGACGGCGTCGATGTCCATCTCGGTGAAGGCGGTCCCCCGGTACTCCAGTTCCTTGCGCGGCACCTCTTCCAGGCCGTGCAGCATCACCTCGGTGCGCGGCCGGCCGTGGTGCTCCACGAAGGCGATCACACAGTCGGTCCCGCGCTCCAGGCGGCGGTGTGCCTCGGAGAGCATCGCGTAGGTCTTGCCGACGCCGGGTGCCGCGCCGAGGTAGATCCGGAACGTTCCGCGTGCCATCTCGTCCCTGTCATCCCTCGAAGCGGTAGCCCATGCCGGGCTCGGTGATCAGATAGCGGGGGTGGGCGGGGTCGGTCTCCAGCTTGCGGCGCAGCTGGGCCATGTAGACCCGCAGGTAGTTGGTCTTGTTGGCGTGGGTGACTCCCCAGACCTCGTGGAGCAGGTGCTTCTGGGTGATCAGCTTGCCGGGGTTGGTGATGAGGATCTCCAGCAGGTGCCATTCGGTCGGGGTCAGCCGGACGTCCCGTCCGCCCCGTACGACCTTCTTGGCGAACAGGTCGACGGTGAACTCGTCGGTCTCCACCAGGGTTGTCTCGGGCACGAGCGGCCCGTCCTCGGTCCGGCGCACAGCGGCCCGCAGCCGGGCCAGGAGTTCGTTCATGCTGAAGGGCTTGGTGATGTAGTCGTCGGCGCCCGCGTCGAGGGCCGCGACCTTCTCCTCCGACGCCTGACGCGCCGACAGCACCAGGATGGGCACCCGGCTCCAGCCGCGCAGCGCCTTGATCACGTCGACGCCGTCCATGTCGGGCAGTCCGAGGTCGAGCATCACGACGTCGGGCCGGCGGGTGGCCGCGAGCCGGAGGGCGGTGGCGCCGTCGGGCGCGGCGTCGACGCCGTACTGGCGTGCCTGCATGTTGATCACGAGGGCCCGGACGAGCTGCGGGTCGTCCTCGACCACCAACACCCTGATCATGGGTGTGCGCCTTTCGTGTCGTACGGGCGGACGTGCGGGCCGTGAACGGTCCGACCGGCCTTGTGGCGGCGGGAGTCGGCGGAGCCGGGACTGCTTCCCGGTCGCCGACTCCCGTGCGGATCGACGGGTAACGCCATCAACTCGTCTTCGCTACGAGGGACTTGAGGGCGATGTTGAGTTCGAGCACGTTCACCCGGGGCTCCCCCATGAAGCCGAGGGTGCGGCCCTGGGTGTGGTCGTTGACCAGCCTCTCGACCTGGGCGACCGACAGGTGGCTCTTCTCGGCTACCCGGTGGACCTGGATCCGCGCGTACTGCGGGGAGATGTTCGGGTCCAGGCCGGAGGCGGAGGACGTGACCGCGTCGGCGGGGACCTCGGATGCCCTGACCGTGTAGCCGGGCACCGAGTTGTCCTTGATGACGGCGGCCTTGGCGTCCTTGACCTGCTGGATCAGGTCCTTGTTGTCGGCGGAGAGGTTGGTGGCGCCGGACAGGACCAGCTTGTACTGGGTGTTGACGCTGTTGCTGCCGAGCCCGTTGGCCGGCCGGCCCTGGAACCACCTCAGGTCGGCGGCCGGGGTCTGCTGGCCCTTCTTCAGCGGCAGGTCGTACGACTGCCCGATCAGGGAGGAGCCGACGACCTTGCCGTCCGCCTTGATCTCGGAGCCGTTCGCCTTGTCGTGGAAGAGCGCCTGAGCGATGCCGGTGACGACCAGGGGGTAGATGACGCCGGTCACCAGGGTCAGCACGAGGAGGGCGCGCAGGCCGGCCCCGAGCAACCGGGCGGTGTTGGTCACGGTGTTGTTCATTGCGGTCAGCACGCTTTCGAGGGATTACAGCCCGGGAATGAGGGAGATGAGCAGGTCGATGATCTTGATGCCGATGAACGGGGCGATCAGTCCGCCGAGGCCGTAGATCGTGAGGTTGCGGCGCAGCATCTTGTCGGCGCTGACGGGGCGGTACTGCACGCCCTTCAGGGACAGCGGCACCAGCGCGATGATGATCAGCGCGTTGAAGATGACGGCCGAAAGGATCGCGGAGTCCGGTGAGTTGAGCCCCATGACGTTCAGCTTGTCCAGGCCCGGGTAGACGGCCGCGAACAGCGCCGGAATGATCGCGAAGTACTTCGCGACGTCGTTGGCGATGGAGAACGTGGTCAACGCGCCGCGTGTGATGAGCAGTTGCTTGCCGATCTCGACGATCTCGATCAGCTTGGTCGGGTTGGAGTCGAGGTCGACCATGTTGCCGGCCTCCTTGGCGGCCGACGTGCCGGTGTTCATCGCCACGCCTACGTCCGCCTGGGCCAGCGCCGGGGCGTCGTTGGTGCCGTCACCGGTCATCGCGACGAGTTTTCCGCCGGCCTGCTCCCGCTTGATGAGGGCCATCTTGTCCTCGGGGGTGGCCTCGGCGAGGTAGTCGTCGACGCCCGCCTCCTCGGCGATCGCCTTGGCGGTCAGCGGGTTGTCGCCCGTGATCATGACGGTCTTGATGCCCATGCGGCGCAGCTCGTCGAACCGCTCCCGCATGCCTTCCTTGACGACGTCCTTGAGGTGGATGACACCCAGGATCCGGGCGCCCCGGTCGTCCTGGACCGCGACGAGCAGGGGGGTGCCGCCGGCCTCGGAGATGCGGCGGGACAGCGTGTCGGCGTCGTCCGCGACCGTTCCGCCCTGCTCCTGTACCCAGGCGATGACCGAGCCGGCCGCACCCTTGCGGATCCTGCGCCCGGCGACGTCCACGCCCGACATACGGGTCTGGGCGGTGAAGGCGATCCACTCGGCGCCCGCGAGCTCGCCCTGGTGCCGCTCACGCAGGCCGTACTTCCCCTTCGCCAGGACGACGATGGAGCGGCCCTCGGGCGTCTCGTCGGCCAGTGAGGACAGTTGGGCGGCGTCGGCGACCTCGGCCTCGGTGGTGCCGGACACGGGCACGAACTCGGCGGCCTGGCGGTTGCCGAGGGTGATGGTGCCGGTCTTGTCGAGCAGCAGGGTGGAAACGTCACCCGCGGCCTCGACCGCGCGGCCGGACATGGCAAGGACATTGCGCTGGACCAGGCGGTCCATGCCCGCGATGCCGATCGCGGACAGCAGGGCGCCGATCGTGGTCGGGATCAGGCAGACCAGCAGGGCGACCAGCACGACCATGCCGAGCTTCGTGCCTGCGTAGTCGGCGAAGGGCGGCAGGGTCGCCACCGCGAGGAGGAAGACGATCGTCAGCGAGGCGAGCAGGATGTTCAGCGCGATCTCGTTGGGTGTCTTCTGCCGGGCGGCGCCTTCGACCAGGTTGATCATCCGGTCGATGAAGGTCTCGCCCGGCTTCGTCGTGATCCTCACGACGATGCGGTCGGACAGCACCTTCGTACCGCCGGTGACCGCCGAACGGTCGCCGCCGGACTCCCGGATGACCGGCGCCGACTCCCCGGTGATCGCCGACTCGTCGACCGACGCGACCCCCTCGACGACGTCACCGTCGCCGGGTATGACATCACCGGCCTCGCAGACCACCAGGTCGCCGATGGTCAGGGCGGTGCCCGGGACCTGCTCCTCGGTGCCGTCCTCGAGCAGCCGTCGCGCCACGGTGTCGGTCTTGGCCTTGCGCAGGGTGTCGGCCTGCGCCTTGCCGCGGCCCTCGGCCACGGCCTCCGCCAGGTTGGCGAAGACCACGGTCAGCCACAGCCAGGCGCTGATGGCCCAGCCGAACCAGTCCCCCGGGTCCTTGAGGGAGAAGACCGTGGTCAGGACCGATCCGATCCACACCACGAACATCACGGGCGACTTGACCATCACCCGCGGGTCGAGCTTGCGCATGGCGTCCGGCAGCGACTTCAGCAGCTGCCCCGGATCGAAGAGGCCCGCGCCGACGCGTCCTTCGGCGGGCTTGTGCCCGGTGGGTACGTCGCTGTGCGGCGCCCGGGTCGGAGTGGCTGTGGACATCGAGTCCTCTTGGTTCTCTGTACGGGTGGTCATGACGCCAGCCCCTCGGCCAGCGGGCCCAGCGCAAGCGCCGGGAAGTACGTCAGACCGGTGATGATCAGGATCGCGCCCACCAACAGACCGGTGAACAGCGGCTTCTCGGTACGCAGGGTGCCCGCGGTCACCGGCACCGGCTGCTGCTCGCCGAGCGAGCCCGCGAGTGCCAGCACGAACACCATCGGCAGGAAGCGGCCGAGGATCATCGCGAGCCCGGTCATGGTGTTGTACCAGTCGGTGTTCGCGTTCAGGCCGGCGAAGGCCGAGCCGTTGTTGTTCGAGGCGGAGGTGAAGGCGTACAGCACCTCGGAGAAGCCGTGCGCACCGGAGTTGAGCATCGAGTGCGGTGGTGTCGGCAGCGCCATCGACGCGGCGGTGAAGATCAGCACCAGGGCCGGCGTGATCAGGATGTAGCAGGCGGCCAGCTTGATCTCGCGCGAGCCGATCTTCTTGCCCAGGTACTCGGGCGTACGGCCGACCATCAGACCCGCGATGAACACCGCGATCACGGCCATGATCAGCATGCCGTAGAGGCCGGAGCCGGTGCCGCCGGGTGCGATCTCGCCCAGCATCATGCCGAGCATGGTGACGCCGCCGCCGAGGCCGGTGAAGGACGAGTGGAAGGAGTCCACCGCCCCGGTCGAGGTGAGCGTCGTGGACACCGCGAAGATCGACGAGGAGCCGACTCCGAAGCGGACCTCCTTGCCCTCCATCGCTGCGCCCGCGATCTGCAGGGCCGGTCCGTGGTGGGCGAACTCGGTCCACATCATCAGGGCGACGAAGCCGACCCAGATGCTCGCCATGGTCGCCAGGATCGCGTACCCCTGCTTCACCGAGCCGACCATGACACCGAAGGTGCGCGTCAGGGCGAACGGGATCACCAGCAGCAGGAAGATCTCGAAGAGGTTCGTGAACGGAGTGGGGTTCTCGAACGGGTGGGCGGAGTTGGCGTTGAAGTAGCCGCCGCCGTTGGTGCCGAACTCCTTGATGGCCTCCTGGGAGGCCACCGCGCCACCGTTCCACTGCTGCGAGCCGCCCATGCCGTGCCCGTTCAAGAACTGGCCGACCTCGTGGATGCCGGAGAAGTTCTGGATGGCGCCGCACGCCACCAGAACGATCGCCGCGATCGCGGCGCCCGGCACCAGGATCCGTATCGTTCCGCGCACCAGGTCGGCCCAGAAGTTGCCCAGTTCACCGGTGCGCGAGCGCGCGAACCCGCGCACCAGCGCCACGGCGACGGAGATGCCGACGGCCGCGGAGACGAAGTTCTGCACGGCCAGACCGGCGGTCTGGACGACGTGCCCCATGGTCTGCTCGCCGTAGTACGACTGCCAGTTCGTGTTGGTCACGAAGGACGCGGCCGTGTTGAACGACTGCGCCGGGTTGACCGAGGAGAACCCGAGCGAGCCGGGCAGGACGCCCTGCAGGCGCTGCAGCAGGTAGAGGAAGAGGACACTGACCGCCGAGAAGGCCAGGACACCGCGCAGATACGCGGTCCAGCGCATCTCGGTGTCGGGGTTGGCACCGATGCCCCTGTAGATCCACTTCTCGACCCGCCAGTGCTTGTCGGAGGAGTAGACCCTGGCCATGTAGTTGCCGAGCGGGATGTAGGCGAGCGCGAGCGCGCCGATCAGGGCGAGCAGCTGGAGGAAGCCTGCGAGTACGGGACCCATGTCGTGGCTCAGAACCTCTCCGGGAAGATCAGGGCGAGGATGAGATAGCCCAGCAGGGCGACGGCCACGACGAGGCCGACGATGTTCTCGGCGGTCACAGCTTGGTCACCCCCTTGGCGACGAGGGCCACCAGCGCGAAGGACGCGATCACGGTGACGACGAAGGCCAGATCGGCCATCGCGAGCTCCTGGAGTGAGGTTCGATGAAAAGCGGACGGTTAGAGGAAACCGCCTGTCCGGCCGGATCAGACCACCCGTTGACGGCTCTCATACGGCGACCGTCACGGCTTTGACGGGACTCTTACGGCCCGAGCCCCTACGGGTCGGCAGACGGCCCTGACCATCAGTGGGCCGGCTCACAGCAGCCGGAACCGCAGCCTGCAGATCACCGCGTCCGTCTCCTTGCGCACAGCGTGCGCGACGACGGCTCCCCGCTGGTTCTGCAGCAGCCGCTGCCACAGCCGCTCCGGTTCCGTCTCCGGGATCAGCACGGTGACCCGAGTGGCCGGCTCGGCGGCGGACACCTCACGGACGTACGCGGCGATGGGGCGGCCCAGGCTGCGCCGCTCGCACGCCAGCCGGACCAGCGCCACCCCGGGGTCCCACTCCCCCCACGCCCGCTCCAGGGCGTGCAGTTGCGCCCGGTCCTCGGGGTCGGGACAACAGACGGTGACCGCCCGGACCTCGTCACCGAGGGAGGCGGCCGCGGTCAGCGCCTCCGACGTCAGGCGGGAGATCGACGACACCGGGACGATGACCAGCGAGCGTTCGCGGTGCGGGGTCTGCGGTATCCGGCCCAGGCCCAGACGCTCGCCGATCCGGCCGTAAGCCCGGTGGACGGCCTCGAAGGCGAGGACCAGTACCGGGAGCGCGACCACGATCAGCCATGCGCCCTCCTCGAACTTGGACGCCGTGACGACGACGGTCGCGACCGCCGTCAGCACCGCGCCGAAGCCGTTGAGCAACGCCTTGCCCCGCCGGCCTCCGTCGCGCTGCGACCGCCAGTGCCGGACCATGCCGACCTGGGCGATGGTGAACCCGACGAAGACACCGATCGCGAACATCGGCACCAGGGTGTTCGTGTCGCCGCCGGAGAAGAGCAGCAGCGCGGCCGAGACGACGGCCAGGGCCAGCACGCCGTGGCGGTGGACCTGCCGGTCGGCCTTCAGGGCGAACACGTGCGGGGCGTAGTTGTCGCGGGCAAGCAGCTTCAGCAGCACTGGCAGGCCACCGAAGGACGTGTTCGCCGACAGCGCCAGCAGGATCATGGTGGCGAACTGGATGACGTAGAAAGCCCAGTTGTGGCCGAGGGAGGCGTCCGCGAGCTGTGCCAGGACGGTGACGCCCTCGACCGGCTTCAGGTGGAACCGGCCGATCAGCACCGACAGGCCGATCAGCATCAGTCCGAGGACGGAGCCGAGCGCGACCTCCGCACGCTGGGCCCGTTTGACGCGCGGGCGGCGGAAGGAGGGCGCGGCGTTGGCGATGGCCTCCACGCCTGTGAGCGCGGCACAACCGGAGGCGAAAGCTTTCAGCAGGAGCAGGGCACCCACCGAGGAGGCATTGCCGGCGAGAACCGAGGCGTGCCCGGCCGCGGTCGCCGTGCTCACCGGATGGGAGCGAAAGAGACCCACCACGACGAGGACGAAGATCGAGCCGACGAAGACGACGGTCGGCACGATGAACGCCTTCGCCGACTCCACGACCCCGCGCAGGTTGACGGCCGTGATGAGGGCCAGCACCGCCAGGCACAGCCACAGCCGGTCCCCGTACAGCGCGGGGAAGGCGGAGGTCAGCGCGGCCGCACCGGCCGTGACGGCGACGGCGACGTTGAGTACGTAGTCCAGGACGAGCGCTGCCGCCGCGACCAGACTGGTCCGTGCACCCATGTGGGTCTTGGCGACGGCGTACGAGCCACCCCCGTCGGGGAAGGCCGCGATCACCTGCCGGTACGAGGCGACCAGCACCGCCAGCAGGCCCGCGATGGCCAGTGTCACCGGCATCGTGAAGCCCAGCCCGTGCGCGCCAGCGGCGGCCAGCACCAGCACGATCGCCTCGGGGCCGTACGCCACGGACGCCATCGCGTCCAGAGACAGGGCGGCAAGCCCGGTGACGGCGGTCAGGCGGTGGCGCTCGCCGGTATCCGGCGGCTCCTCGCCGGCGGGAACGGCGCCCGGCTCGGTGCTCAGGACAGTCATGAGTGTGTGCTCCTTCGTGCTTCTGCCGCGCACGAGGGATCCAGGGTGCGCGGATGCACCCAGGTTGTTTCCGTCTGCGCTCGCTTCCGGCTGTTCCTTGCGGCTTCTTCGCGCCCAGGCGGCCGAACTTGACGGGATCTTGACGGCCTGTCCCACGGAGGACTCCCCTCCGCCGCACCGGGCAACGCCCCCGGTGGCCGGGCCACAAGGAACCGTCCTGTTTCCGTCAGAGCCGCGTCAAAGCAGGCGGATCGCCGTTCCCGGATCACTAGCGTCGACGCCATGGGACGCCGTGACGACGCATGCGGAGGACCGCTCGACGCGCACGCCGACGGACCGGACTGTGCCGGGGAGGGCACGAACGACCACGAATGGACACAGGAGTTGTGGAGCTCCGTCCGCTGCGCGGGCGTGCTGCTCGTTCTGCTGCTCCTGGTCGACTGGGGCTCGGGCCGGCTCGCCCTGTGGCGCGCCGCGCTGTGGCTGGCTCTGGCCGGGCTGCTCTTTGTCGTGCTGTATCCCGCACGGGTGTCCGCAGGCGGGAACTGGCTGGCCTCGCGCCGACTGCTGCGCGAGCACCGGGTGCGGACGGACCTGCTGGTGTCGGTCCGCTACCTGGACACCATCTCGCCACGACTCCTGCTGCGGGACGCACTGGGTGGCCGCGTCGAGATCGACCCCGAGGTCCTGATGCGCAATCCGCAACTGTGGTTCCGCCTGGAGCAGGGCGCGCGAAAGGCCGCCGGCGACGGCTCGCTGCTGTGCGGCGCGACCGCCCTGCGGCACATCTCCCGGCGCGTGGACCGGGAGACCGCCCGCGCCGTGTTCAAAGCCTCCGGCCTGGACTGAGTTCCGCGTCGGCTCAGCGGGCGGGCCCCGACGTGTCCAGGGCGGCCCCCGTCTGGTCGGCCAGGGTCGCCGCCACCAGCCGGGCCTTGAGCGGGGGAACGGGACCCGGGCCCGGGGTGAGCAGGAAGCGGCCGAGGTAGCGTGCGTTGCCGTGGACGCGCAGCTCGATCTCGCCCTCGGGCCAACCCGCGGTGTCCACGTCCCAGGAGCGCCTGCCCACGGTCACGCTGCCGTCGTTCTGCAGCCGGGGCGGCTGTCCCAGCAGGGTGCCGTACTGGAAACGGCAGCCGTTCAGGCCGAGCAGTTCGGTCAGTTCACGGCGGACCTCGTCGACCACGGCGTCCGCGTCGAGGGTTGCGACGCGGTGGATGCGCGCGAGATGGGCGGCGTCCGTGACCGTGATCACCTCCAGGCGGCGGGCCCGCGCCGCCAGTTGGGACACGGTCACACCTACCGCCAGCAGCAGGACCGCCGTCTCGATGTCCTCCGAGGCGCTGATGTCGAACGTCTGGTACGGCCGCGTCAGAAAGAAGTCGAACCACGCCGCCGCCGACAGTGCGGCCACCACCCCCGCCGTGCGGCTGCCCAGCGCGGCCACCGCAACGACCACCACGACCAGGACGAGGGCGGCGTTGGTGTGCGACAGGCCCGTGCGGAAGGGGACGAGCGCCAGCGCCACCAGGAAGGGGGCTGCCGGGCCCGCCGCCAAGGCAAGCCGGTCCCGTGGCGGCCAAGTCCGAAGCGTGGCCCGAGCACCCCCCGTACGGTCTGGCCAGGTGCTGGTCACTGTGCTCATCACGCGCCTCCCGCGCTCTGCTCGGTCGGTACGGCACCCAGGCTCTCTGCGGCGAGCGGAAGCGACACGACCATCGTGAGGCCGCCGCCGGGGGTGTCCTCGGGGCTGAGAGTGCCGTTCATGGCTTCGGTCAGACCTCGAGCGAGGGCCAGTCCCAGGCCGAGGCCGGTGGTGTTGTCGGTGTCGCCGAGCCGTTGGAAGGGCTCGAAGAGATGCTCGCGATCCTCGGCGGGCAGGCCGGGCCCCCGGTCCACGACCCGCAGCTCTACCCGGCCGGCCAGGACACTGGCGGTCACCAGCACCTTCTTCCCCGACGGTGTGTGTCGGGCGGCGTTGCCGACGAGGTTGGCGATCACCCTCTCCAGCAGCGGCGGATCGGCCAGTACCGCCGGCACCTCCTCCAGATCCACCACGTCCACGTCGGAGACGTCCGCGAGGGCCATCGGCAGGACCTCCTCCAGGGAGGTGGCCCGGAGGTTCAACGTGAGGGCGCCCGCTTCCAGGCGGCTGAGGTCGAGGAGGTTCTCCACCAGACGGTTGAGCTTGGCCATGGACTCGTCGGCAGTGACCAGGAGTTCGTCCCGGTCCTGCGGGGAGAACTCGACATCACGGCTGCGCAGCGAGGTCACCGCGGCCCATCCCGCGGCGAGCGGGGTGCGCAGGTCGTGGCCGACGGCCCGCAGCAGGGCCGTACGCAACCGGTCGGCGGCCCTGACCGGCTCCACCTCGGCGGCCGCCTCGGCGAGCCGGGCCCGTTCGACCGCCGAGCCGGCGTGGGCGGCGAACGCGGCCAGCACCCGCCGTTCGGACGACGACAGCGTGCGGCCCCGCAGCGCGAGCCAGGCACCGGGACCCGCGGGAACGGCCGTCGCGCCCGCATCGTCGGGCGGCTCGTCCACCAGCTCCGCCGACTCCATGCCGAAGGTCTCCCGGGTCCGCTCCAGCAGGGCCGGAATGGTCGCTTCTCCCCGCACGATGCTGCCGGCGAGGGACGACATCGTCTCCGCCTCGGCCGTCGCGCGGGCGGAGCGGCGCGACAGGCGAAGGGAGCGGTCCACGACGGCGGCCACCGTGGCGGCCACCACCGCGAACACCACCAGGGCCAGCAGCGCGTTCGGGTCGTCCAGGGTGAACTGGCCGGGGGGTGGGACGAACCAGTAGTTGAGCAGCAGGGAGGCCGTCACCGAAGCGATCACCGCCGAGGCGACCCCGCCGATGCAGGCCACGCCCACCACGGCGAGCAGGAACAGCAGGGCCTCGCTCGTCAGGTTCAGCGTTTCGCGCGTCTGGGCAAGGACGACCGTGAGCAGTACCGGCAGCACCAGGCCGGTCACCGGGCCGGCGATCGTCCGGGCAGTGGACAGAGTGCGCCTCCGCGAGGGCAAGAGGGTGCCGCGGCCGGCGCGCTCGTGGGTGACCCGGTGGACGTCGATGTCGCCGGAGAGCTCGGTGACGGTCTCCCCCGTGCCGGGCCCGGTCAGGAACCGGGCCAGCCGGCCGCGGCGGCTGGTACCCAGAACCAGCTGGGTGGCACTCTCCGCCCGCGCGAACTCCACCAGCGTGGAGGCCACATCGTCGCCCACCACCGAGTGGTAGCTGCCTCCCAGGTCCTCTACGAGCCTGCGCTGACGGGCGAGCGAGGCGTGCGAGACGCCCTCCGCCAGGCCGTCGCTGCGGGCCACGTGGACGGCGAGCAGATCCCCTCCCGCCGACCGGTCGGTGATCCTGGCCGCCCGCCGGATCAGGGTGCCGCCCTCCGGACCGCCGGTCAGCGCGACCACCACCCGCTCGCGCGTCTCCCACACCCCGCCGATGCCGTGCCGCGAGCGGTACTCCTGCAACGCCTCGTCGACCCGGTCGGCCACCCACAGCAGCGCCAGTTGCCGCAACGCGGTCAGATTGCCGAGCCGGAAGTAGTTCGCGAGGGCCGCGTCGACCTTCTCGGGCGCGTAGATGTTGCCGTGCGCCATCCGGCGACGCAGCCCCTCGGGCTCCATGTCCACCAGCTCGATCTGCCAGGCACGCCGGACGACCTCGTCGGGCACGGTCTCGTGCTGCGGCACCCCGGTGATCTTCTCGACCACGTCGTAGAGGGACTCCAGATGCTGGATGTTCAGCGCGGTGATGACGTCGATGCCTGCGTCGAGCAAGCACTGGATGTCCTGCCAGCGTTTGGGGTTACGGCCGTCACCGGGGACGTTGCTGTGCGCGAACTCGTCGACGATCGCCACCTGGGGACGACGGACCAGCAGCGCGGCCAGGTCCATCTCCTCGAACGCTCCCCCGCGGTAGGCGCAGGACGCCCGGGGCACGGTCTCCAGACCGTCGAGCATCGCCTCGGTGTGCCGGCGCCCGTGGGGCTCGGCGAACCCCACCGCCACGTCCACCCCCCGGGCGGCACGGCGCCGCCCCTCGTCGAGCATGCGGTAGGTCTTGCCGACTCCCGGGGCAGCCCCGAGGTAGACCTTCAGTCTTCCGGGCCGTACGTCACTCATCGCCGTCGACGCGCTCCGCTCACTGGATCAACTCCCCTGTCACGGGGGGGTCCCTGCTTCCAAGGAAGCCCCCTTCGCAGGCCGGTCGGCGCGGTTGTTAGCGCTTCCTTGGCGTCGCTCCCGAGGACCTTGACACTGTCTTGACGTGACCTGGCCCGATAGGGTGAGGGCCGGTGTGCCGGGAAGTCTGGTCGGCCGGGAGCCACGGCGGTTCTCCGTTAGCCCCAGGGGGACGGCATGCGCGGCGTCGGTACGGTTCTCACCCTCGTAGTCCTCGCCACGGTGGTCTCGACTTTCGCCCGCCGGTGGCGTATCCCCGCACCTTCCCTGCTGGTCGTCGCTGGTCTGGCGGTGGAACTGCTGCCGGGCACCCCGCAGATCGAGATCAGCCCCGAGATCATCGGCTTGGTCGTGCTGCCGCCCCTGCTGTACGCGAGTGCGGAGGAGATGCCCTGGCGCGAACTCCGGGCGGTGTGGAAGCCGGTCGGGGTCCTCGCCATCGGGCTGGTGCTCGCCTCGGCCGCCGCCGTGAGCGCGGTCGCGGTGTGGGTGACGCCCCTGTCCTGGCAGATGGCGTTCGTGCTGGGCGCGGTCCTGGCCAGCACCGACCCGGTGGCGGTCACCGCGCTCGGGCGGCGTCTGTCGCTGCCGCCGAAGGTGCAGGTTCTCGTCCAGGCGGAGAGTCTGTTCAACGACGCCACCTCACTGGTGCTGGTCCGGGTGGCGGCCGGCATCGCCGTGGCCGCCGCAGCCGCCGACTGGGGCGCGGCAGGCGGCCAGTTCCTCCTGCTGGCCGGCGGGGGCACCCTGATCGGCGCCGCCGCGGCCGGTGTGATCACCGTGATCCGACGACGCACCGAGGACCCCGTCCTGGAGACCGTGATCGCCCTGGTCACCCCGTACGCCGCCTACATGCTGGCGGAGGTCGCGCACACCTCTGGTGTGACCTCGTGCGTCGTCGCCGGGGTCGTCCTCGGCGGCCGGGGCGACCGGCTCACCAACGCCCGTATCCGCCTCCAACTGCACGCGGTGTACGGCACGGTGGTCTTCCTGCTGGAGAGCGTGGTGTTCTCCCTCATCGGTCTGGCCCTGCCGGCGGAGGTGCGGGCCCTGGCCGACGGCGACCGGGCCTGGCCGCTGTACGCCCTCGCCGTCGCCGGCACACTCATCGCCGTACGACTGCTGTGGATCGCGCCGCTGTCGGCGGTGGTCCAGCGCAAAGGCGCGGTCGGCCGGATGAACTGGCGGATCCCGGTCGTGCTGACCTGGGCAGGCACCCGGGGCGTGATGCCACTGGCGGCCGCCCTGTCCATCCCGCAGATCACCAAGGACGGCACCGCGCTCGCCGACCGGCCACTCGTCCTCGTCCTGACCACCTCGGTCGTGGTCGTCACCCTGGTCGTGCAGGGCTTCACCCTCGCGCCGGTCGTCCGCCGATCCGGCATCGCCCTCGAGCCCGCCCACACCGAACGCGAGGAGGTCGAGGCCCGTTCCCACCTCGCCCACGCCGGCCTGGCCCGACTGGAGGAGCTCGCCGAGCTGGAGGCCGTACCGGACATCGTCCTCGATCGCTTGCGCCGGGGTTTGAACGCCCGTCTCGACGACGCCCGCGAGCGCCTGACGGAGCAGAACGGGACCGCGGTCACGACCGAGTCCGCCGATCTGGTCTACCGCCAGCTGCGCCGTGACCTGATCGCCGTCGAGACGGTGGAACTGCAGCGGCTGTACGACGCCCACCGCATCAGCGACACCACCCGCCGTCGGCTGCAGCGCTCCCTCGACCTTGAGGAGGCCCGGCTGGCGGACGCCTGACGGAACTCGGCCACTCTGGGCCGCAGTCCGAGGGGCGAGGCTGTGCTTCGGGCGTCAGGACTTTTCCTGACAGCAAAGAGCACCTTGCTCCCCTGCACAATCCCGCTTGACTGAGATGACAGAAATTAGTGTCATCTCAGCGATGAATGCTAGATTGCTGCGGTGCCGCAGGATGCTCAACTGATCTTCGCCGACCACGTCGGCCGCTTCTACGCCCGCCATTACGGCTTCCCGCCCATGGCCGGACGCCTGCTGGGTTACCTGCTCGTCTGCGATCCCGCTCAGCAGACGATCGACGAACTGGGCGACGCACTCCTGGCGAGCCGGAGCGCGATCACGGGCGCGGTGAAACTCCTGGAGACATACGACCTGGCGCGGCGCACCAGGTCGGCCGGCGAGCGGATGGACCGGGTGAGCCTGAACCCTTCGGGCCGACAGCCGCAGAACTTCGACGCGACACTCCACCTGGAACACGCGGCGCTGTTCCGGGAGGGCCTGGACCTGCTCGCCCACGCATCACCATCGCGCCGGGCCCCGCTCGAAGAGATGGCCGCGCTGGCGGAGTTCCTCGCCGAACGCCTGCCCACCCTGCGGGACGAATGGCACGCGAAACGCGAGGAACTGCGCGCTTCCGGAAAGCTCCCTCAGTCCGACTCGTAACCCCGAACGCCACGGAGAGTCCCATGACAACCGAGTCCGACCCGTCGTACCAGTCCGACCTGGCCGCCCTGCGCGAGCGCATCGACCGCGGAGACGCAGACGCCACCGATGAGCTGATCGAACTGGCCGCAGAGCAAGGCGACATCGGTGAACTGCGGCGCCTCGCGCAGACCGGCAACCCCACCGCGACCGACCAGCTCATCGAACTCGCCGTCGAACTGGACGACCTCGGCGAACTGCGGCGTCTGGCAGACCAGGGGAACAGCACTGCCGCCGAGGTGCTGGAAGAACTCAGCGCCGAGTGACGGACGGAGCCGGACACCGAACGTCCGCGAGCGGAGGACCCGCGCGAATCAGGCCCATCCAGGGCTACGGAGACTGCGACGACGATCATGGTGGAGCCGATCGTCATCAGCAACAGACCCGGGACGCGATGCCCGATGCACTCGGACCGGTCCGCACCGCCCCCGAGATCTGCGCTCATGGTGTCGCCGAAGACGGCGACAGGCGGCGACCTGTTCCGGGTACGTCCGCAGCCCGTGCTGATCCGGCCCACAGCAAGGCCCCGGCTCGGCGCCGACGCCGTCATCGACGTCTCCCTGGACGCGTTCCGCGGCGAAGCCGCCCCCGCCGGACGCGAGTTGTGGCGCAGCACCTCGCCCATGCAGCGGGCCCCACCCCACGCCTGCCGGTCTCGCACTTCGACGTCGTCAACGGCAGTGCCCACACCGCCGGCAACCTCGACCTCCAGGAGTTCATCCTCACCCCCATCGGAGGCCCGAACCTCCCCGAAGCCGAGCGAGGCGACGCAGAGGTCCGGAGCCCGGTCAACGAGTTCGTCCCGCAGCACGCGTGCCGTCCCGCCGGCGGGACGGCACAAGGTCGCCCGCGGCTTGGCTCCCCCCGGCACGGAGTTGTCTTGACCTGCTGATCCACCTCCGTGAACGTGGAGGTGACGGCGAGGTGAGCGGCACGGCCGAATGAGGGAGCAGCGACGTGGGACACGCCGGCATGGACACCGATGTGCTGATCGCGGGCGCCGGCCCGACGGGCTTGATGCTCGCCTGCGAGCTGCGGCTGGCCGGCGCCGACGTCGTGGTCGCCGAACAGCTTCCGGAACGGACGGGTGAGTCGCGAGCCGGCGGGTTGCATTCCCGTACCCTGGAGGTGCTGGACCAGCGCGGAGTCGTGGACCGCTTCCTGGCGGCCGGGGACCTGACACCGGTGGGCCACTTCTCCGGGCTCTGGCTGGACTTCGACGAGTTCCAGTCCAGGCATCCGCTCCCCCTGATGATCCTTCAGTCCACCATCGAACGGCTGCTGGAGGAGTGGGCCGCCGAACTCGGCGTGCGGGTTCGGTGGTCGTCCGAGGTGACCGGTCTCCGCCAGGACGAGGCCGGAGTGACGGTCGAGCTGCGTACGGCGGAGAGGGCATCCACGAGCCTGCGCGCCCGCTACCTCGTGGGCTGCGACGGCGGGCGCAGCTCGGTACGACGGCTGTCGGGCATCGACTTCCCCGGCACTCCGGCGACGATGACCGCACTGCTCGGCGACGTCGAAATCCCGGATCTGCCCGAGGATTTCATCTTCATGCGGCGCTGTCCGGGTGGCCATTTCTCGGCGCTCGCCCTGGAGCCGGGCGTGCACCGGGTCATCACCTCCGAGTACGACCGTGTCGCGGACCGGGACGCCTCCGTGACGTTCGAGCAGCTCCGGGAGTCGCTGATCAGGCTCGCGGGCACCGACTACGGCATGCGCAATCCCAGGTGGATCTCCCGGTTCGGTGACGCCGCACGGCAGGCCGCCAAGTACCGGGAGGGCCGCGTGCTGCTCGCGGGCGACGCGGCGCACATCCACTACCCGGCGGGCGGACAGGGGCTGAACATAGGCGTGCAGGACGCGGTCAACCTCGGCTGGAAGCTCGCCGCCGTGGTGCGGGGCCGGGCCCCGGAGAGCCTGCTGGACACTTACCACACCGAGCGGCATCCGGTCGGGGAGCGCCTCCTGCACAACACTCGGGCGCAGTCGGCGCTGGCCCGCCCCGGTGCCGAGATGGACGCCCTGCGCGAGGTGTTCGGATCGCTCATGGTGTTCGACGATGTCAATCGGTATCTGCGCGACATGATCACCGCCCTGGACATCAGGTACGCGGTCGACGACGACCACCCACTGGCGGGGCGCCGGGTCCCCGACGCCGATCTCAAGACGCCCGAAGGCGCCATCAGCGTCTACGAGTTGCTGCACACCGCCCACCCCGTGCTGCTCGACCTGAGCGGCGGCGCCGGGACGACGGCGGCAGTGGCCGAGGGCTGGGCCGATCGCGTCGACCTCGTCGAGGCGCGGAGCCAGGACGACCACTGGCCCGTCCCTGCCGTCGGCGACGTCCCCGCTCCCTCCGCGCTCCTCATCCGCCCCGACGGCCATGTCGCCTGGGCCGCCGATTCCGGCGCACTCGACGCCTCCGCGCTCCGGACCGCCCTCACCATCTGGTTCGGGCCGGCCCTCCGGCGGTGAGATGCCGCCGTGAGTGATCGGTTCACATGGCTGAGCCTCTCTGCCCGCCGTCGGCGGGCAGAGAGGCTCAGCCATGTGCCCGGTGTCAGGTCGAGGGGGTGCAGTACTCGGCGTTCACGACGGAGAGGACGGTCTCCGCTCCCCAGTCGGCGTTGTAGTCGAGCGTGAGTTGGTGGCGGCCGTCCTCCGTGGCAGCGGCCAGTGTCAGCCACCCCGGCATGCCACCGTCGTGATACCAGAGGGTGGTACCGCAGCCGAGCTCGAACCGCTCGATGCCGAGGCCGTAGGACGCGCCCGGGAAATCGGGGTTGGCGACGGTCGTCTTCATCTCCTTCAACTGCCGCGGCGGCAGCAGCCTTCCGCGCATCAGTGCTCCGTAGAACCGGTTCAGGTCCGCCGCGCTGGAGATGATGTCGCCGCTGCCCCAGAGCTGGGAGCCGTTGAGCTCGGTCACGTCGTCGATCCGGTCCGGCTGGGAGGGGAAGAGCCTGGAGTAGCCGCGGCTGCTGGGCCGGGGCAGCCGGACACCGTTCCCGGGAAGGGACGTCGCCTTGAGCCGAAGGGGTTCGATGATGCGCTCACGGACCTCGTCCTCGTATGATCTGCCGCCGGCCTTCTCGACGATGAGCGCGGCCAGGACGTCGTTGGTGGTGGAGAACGAGTGCCTGGCGCCGGGCGCGAACAACGGCTCGTGGTCAAGGGCCACCTTCACGCGCTGCTCGGGCGTGAGGGAGTCGTACCGGTGCCGGAGGTAGCCGTCGCCCGCCAGGTATGTCGCGCCGTATGCCTGGTCGGTCAGGTAGTCGAACAGCCCGCTGGTGTGGTTCAGCAGCTGCCGCACGGTGATCTCACGGCCGTCGTTGCCGTTGCCGGAAACCAGGCCTGGCAGGTAGCGGTCCACGGTGTCGTCGAGATCGAGCCGCTTCTCCGCCTCCATCTGAAGCAGGACCGTCGCTACGAACGTGTCGGTAATGCTGCTGACGCGGAACCGGTCGTTCCTGCCGCGCGGCGCACCCGTTCTCAGGTTTCCAACGCCTGACGCCGACTTCCAGACGCCGTCGGCATCCCGCACTTCGGCGGTGATGCCGGGGACGCCTGCCCGCACGGCCGCGTCCATCGCCAGCTGTGTCGCCCCATGGCCGACCGGCGCGGAGGTCGTGTCACGCGATGCCTGCGCGGAACCCGTGAAAGCGGTTGCCAACATCGCGAGCCCCGCCAGACCCACCACGCCGGTCCTGGATCTCTTCCGTATCGCCATTCCCGTACTCCTGTTAATAGTCCGTCTACCCATTCTTCCAGAATTGCACCGGAAGGCCGAACGGAATTGTTTTTGCGCGGTCGCGATTCTTTGCCTTCATTGCGTCACCGATGACGACGGGTCATGATGGAGAACCCGATTGTCCCGTCGACAGGACACTGCAACGGATTCTCAGACCATTCCGTCGCACTTCCGCAGCCTCTCATGAAAGGTGAGTGCTGTATGTTCGTCCCCAGCGATTACCGGGAACCGGACGTTTCATGGATGATCGACCTGATGCGCGGCAACCCGCTGGCACTGATGGTGAGCAACGGAACTCCCACCGACGGACCGTTCGCCACCCACCTTCCCGTCATCACCGATCCTGGATGGGAAGGACCAGCCGCCGCGGACTTGGTCGGCATGCGCTTGCTGGGTCACATGAACCGAGCCAATCCGCACTGGGCCGCACTGGAGACTGGATCGGTCGTCCTGCTGACATTCACCGGCCCGCACGCCTACGTCTCCCCCGCCGTCTACGACATCACACCGGCCGCCCCGACGTGGAACTTCACTTCGGTGCACGCACACGGCGTGGTGGAAAAGATCGATTCGACGGAGGAGACACTGGGCGTCGTACAGGCGACAGTGCAGGCATTCGAGAAGGAATTTGGCCACAGCTGGGACATGAGCGAATCCGTCGACTATTTTCGAAAGATAGTGCCCGGCGTCGGCGCTTTCCACGTCCGGGTCACCAGGGCCGAAGGAATGTTCAAGCTCAGCCAGGAACAGCGGCCGGAGATCCGCGAACGGGTGGTGCGGTCGTTCGCCGGCCGCGGATGCACCCGCCACACGCAGACGGCGGATCTCATGAGCCGCCTGCCATAGCGGTCCTGGCCGCGTGGCGGGTCCGCACCCCATGGGGTGCGGACCCGCCGCTTTCACTGTGCCGGGACGACGCCCCCGCGTGCCTCCAAAGTCCTCGCCGTACGGGCCAATGGCAGGTCAACCTCTTCGAGTAGCTGGTTGGCGGCGGCGTCGAGAGTGGCCGTCACCCACTCCTCCAGCTCTGCGCCGGCATGGGCGGCCGCCTTGTGCCACCACTGGAGCCGGTTGTCGGGCACGGCGAGCCGACGTGTCGTCGCCACGGCGCTGGTCGGCTGCGGGGTGCCCGCGCGCTCCGCCCGAATGGCATCGCGCAGCTGCTTGGTGTTCCACTTCATCCGCTCGGCACGATCGAGCCAGGCCTCCTGATCGTCGATGGGCAGTGAAGCTAATTCGGCGTGGTGCTGGAAACTGAGCGCGGGCCGCCGCCGGTGTAATTCGAACCGCCGGGAGACCCAGGCATAGTTGCGCAGCGTCTGATACTGCAGGCCGGCCGCGCGGATGCCACGGTCATAGCGGTCGGCGTACTGGTCCTTGCCATAGACGAGCCAGTCCCCGAGCCACCAGGACGACGAGTTGAGCAGCCCGGAAAGCTGGCGCCCGGCGCGTTCCCACTCCTCGAAGGAGAGTCCTGCGGGTATGTGCAGCCCCACCTTCGTGGTGAGTACCTGTTCTCGCCGCGATTCCGCCCCGGCAGTTTTCCGGGCCCTCGACATGGTCTCTGTGGTCTCTTCGAACATGAGCGCCTTGGAGTCTCTGTGTTCCTCGGCCTGACTCGTCATCACGCCTCCGTGGCAACGCGCGTATAAATCGGATGGTTCGCGATGGCTTCCCGTCAAATACAGAAAGCGTTCACCCCCGTTCTTGCACAGACCTCACCACGGCAGCGGGCACCGCGCGTAGATACGTCTGGACGACCCCGATGAACCTGAACCGGCCATTGCACGGGTTCCTCCGCAAGGAAGGGACGACCAGCCGCCGCGCCCCCGAGTAGATCCCGACAACGTTACCCAGTTCAAGGACCCCAGCACCTTCGAACACTACTTTGCAGAGTTCGAACTTCTTAATGAAATCTTAGCGCCCTATTCCACTGAATGGCGCGATTTGAGAGGGTGCTCAGAGCCTGTCCCGTTCTAAGTCGGCCATGGCGACCTCCGCGGCCGACCACCCGACCGAAGCGGAATCACCCCGCCCCCTCGCAGGTCACCGCCTCGTGACCGCAGCGCCCGCAGGCCGCAACGGAGGACTGGATGAGCCATCCTGGCAAGAAGCAAGCGACTCGACCAGCAAGACATGATCGGAATCCGGCCATTGTCCCTGTTGCCGTGTACTCATCAACTGCATGCTGCCCCGGACACCGAGGCAGCTCAAGCCACGCCCAAACAACGCCGAAGAGTGACGCCGCACTGATGTTCGCCCTAGACTCCCCCCAACGCTCAGTAACGTCGGGGGAGTTATTTGCGGCATGGATGCGGTCCAATCACACGACTCGTCGACTTCAAGCCACGCGGCTTACGCCAACGACTCAGAATTTGCCTTGGACCGATACAGCGGAACGATCTTCAAGAGCCTGCGCCGAATCGACCAACGTAAGTGGGCACACGCCTATCTGAAAGGTCTGCTCGTCACTCCGGGCAAGAAGTCGGTGCGCCGGCTCGCCGCCGCGATCTCCCGCGACCCGTCCGTCGTTCAGTCGTTGCGCCAGTTCGTCAGTCTCAGCCCGTGGGACTTCGACGAGGTGATGACCGAACTCACGTACTGGGTGGCACAGCGACACCCCACTCCGGTCTGGTCGATCGGCCGGGCCGTCCTGCCCAAGCGCGGTGACCGGTCCGTGGGTGTCCATCGCTACTTCGACCTGTCCTCGGGCCGCACGCTGAACTGTCAGCTGGGGCTGGGGGCGTTCCTGTGCGTGGGCAACGCGCAGGTACCCGTGGACTGGTGCCTGCACCTGCCCGCGTCCTGGACACGCGAATCCGAGCGACGCGCGGAGACGCGCATACCGGACTCCGAGCAGTACCAGCCGCTGTGGGCACAGGCACTCCGACTCGTCGAACGGCTGTCCGCGCGCATGGACTCGCCGTCCTCCGTCGTCCTCGTCGACATGAGCGACGAACCCGACGTGGGGTGGCTGCTGCACGGACTTGCCAGGCGCCGGCGCGATTTCGTCGTCGCCGTACCACCGCACCTGGCGGTGCTGCCCGCGGGCGAGAAGACCCCCGCGCCCGTGGGCGCGAGGAACCTCGTCCTCGCGCAGAGCCGGGAGACGGCCGTCGTCGGCCTGCCGGACGGACAACAACGCAGCACACCGTTCCGGACGGCGCTCGTGCATCTGCCGGGCAGTTCTCAGGGACGCTCCCCCGGTCCTGTCTACCGGCTCTACACCGAGGTGGGCCCCGGCCGGCCCCGCCCGCTGTGGCTCACGAGCCTCTCCCACCAGGCCGTCGCCGAGGTCGGCTCGATCGCCGCACTCCAGAGCGGGACGGCGTACGCGATCGGCTCCATGCAGCGGGACTTCGGGCTGCTGGACTTCGAGGGACGCTCGTTCCCCGGCTGGTACCACCACATGGCCCTCGTCTCCGCCGCGTACGCCTTCCAGCGCCTGCACGGCCTCGGCTCCGTGGTGGCGTCCCGCCGACGGGACAGCCAGTGTCCTTGCCACACGGTGCACGACCGTTGCCCGGCGAGAGGGCGAAGCCGGAAGCGGCCTGATACGTCGGCCTGAGGGCGCTCTCCGCGCCTGTCCCGCCGGCGGGACAGGCGGGCGAATTAATGGCGCCGGCGGCGCGGCGGAAAAGCCGACGTCCAATGAAATAAACAGGGGTCTTTTCTGGTCGGCGAATATCGACCTGCTTTCCATTGTCACGCGGAACCGTCATCTGTACCGTCCTCTTCAGTGAATCGAGTCGAGGAGGAACATGGACGACGACGTCACCGAAGGCCTGCTACCAGTGCTTCCGGAGCTCAGTCGCCTGCTGCCGGACCTCAGCGGAATGGACATCACAAGCCTGCTGACCGACTACGCTCGCATGGCAAAGATAATTTCAGTGGTGGACGCGGCCCGCTTCCTGGAAGAGCATTTCGCGTCGGCACAGAATCTCGGCGGCCGGGAGAATCTCCTCCGGCATGCCTGCCTCTCGGTGAGAACAGATGGCGACGTGCTCGAGTTCGGTGTCATGGGCGGTCAGACCCTGGCCATCCTCTGTGAAGAGTTCGAGGACCGCACCGTGCACGGTTTCGACTCGTTCAAGGGGCTGCCCGAGGACTGGACCCACGACAGTCCGGTCGGCACGTACAGCACGGAGGGGAGGCTGCCGACGGGTCTGCCGTCCAATGCGCAGCTGCACGTCGGCCTGTTCGAGGACACGCTGCCGAAGTACCTGGCCGGCACCGACGAACCGGTCGCTCTCGTGCACATCGACTCGGACCTGTATTCCAGCGCGCACACGGTCCTGTTCGGACTCGCCCCACGGCTGCGTGCGGGGTCGATCATCGTTTTCGACGAGTTTCTCAACTACCCCGGGTGGCGCCAGCACGAGTACCGCGCCCTGATGGAGTTCGTCGACGCGTTCGACGTCAAGTTCCACTACTTCTCGTTCGCATCGAGCTACCTGTCCGTCGCGGTGCAGCTGGACTCGGCGCCCAAGGTGAGCTGACTTGCAAAAGCGACGCTCCAGGGCGGTCTCCCGACCGCTCTGGAGCGGGCTGCCTGTGGTGGCTGGACCGTTACGGCGCAGTGCTTCCGGCACGCATGTCGTCCAGCGCCGACGCGATCACCTCGATGCCGGCTGCGATGACATCCGGATCGGGGGTGATGCTGATGCGGAAGCACTGCCGCGGGTGACGTCCGAGGCCCGGGCTGTCCTCGACGTCGGTGAAGAAATGCCTCCCCGGCACGACGAAGACGCCCCTGCGCTTGAGCAGCTCATACAACCGGAGGTCGTCAAACCACTCCTCGTCCACCCAGACCCAACAGAACATGCCCCCTTCGGCGGCGTGCAGGTGCCAAGAGAGGTCCTTCGGTAGTGACCCTGACAGCAGCGACTCGACGAACTTGCGCCGCTCGGCGTAGAAGGGGCCGATGACCGACGCCACCAGCGAGTCGAGCACGTCGGACCGCAGCGCGTGGGCCAGTGCCGACTGCACCAGTTGAGGGGCGTGCAGCGCGGAGTTGGACAGGAACGAGACGATCGGGTCGATGTAGCGTTCGTCGGCGACGGCGAAGCCAAGACGCTCTCCGGGAAGGCCGGCCTTCGAGACCGAGAAGACATTGATGACGCGTTCGTCCCACACCGGCGCCATGGACGGTGTGCCGATACCCGGAAACGGAGCGCCGTAGGCGTTGTCGACCACGAGCGGAACGTCATGGCCCCTGGCGACCGAGACGAGCCGCTGGATCTCCTCGGGCGACGCACAGCGGCCGGCCGGGTTGCTCGGGCTGGAGAACAGCATGAGCCCGACGTCCGTCAGGCTCTCGAGGGCGGGCAGATCCAGCAGATAGCGGAAGGACCGGTCGCCCTCAAGCCGCAGGAGGGGCTCGACTCCCCGGATTCCCCCGGGTGTCAGGGAGAGCCCCTGGTACCCGGTGTAGTCCGGGGTGATCGGCAGGACCAGCTTGGTGTCCCTCGTCGCGCCCGCCCCGGTGAAGAGTGCCGCGGCGATGAAGCAGATCATCTGACTGCCGGGACCCACCACGATGTTCCGCGGCCCCACGCTCCAGCCGTAGCGGCGGTTGAAGTACCCGGCGATCGCGTCGACGAGCACCGGCAGCCCGCGCGACGGCCCGTAGCTGCAGCTGACGTCGCCGAAGCAAGCGACCAGTGCCTCGGAGGTCATCCGCTGCCAGGTCTCCATCACCTCGGGTATGGCCGCGGGATTTCCTATGCCGAGGTTGAGCCACTCCGTTCCCGTGTCTGAGCCGGTGGTGGTGGCGATGTCGTCCATGATGAGCCGGAGTCCGGACAGACTGGCCATCTTGGTTCCGGATAGGGACAGCTCCACGGAATGGCGTCCTTTCTGACTCTCAGTCAGCGACCGCGGCCGGAACGCCGTCGGGCGAGTGGACCTCGACGAAGGGCAGAATCTCGCGGAAGCGCAGGACGGTGCCGTGGCAGTAGTTGGCGTTGTGCTCAAGGCTGCGCTGGGGCATGTACGGCATCTTCTGCCGGGCGTGATGGTTGACGCTCAGCTTCACCGGTCCTGACGCGGCATCGCCCTGCGCACCGGCGTCGAGAATCTCACGCTCCGTCAGCAGCCCGGCCAGCTCCGGGGAAACCCCCACGATGAAGGTCTCGGCGTCGCCCAGGCCGTGCACGGTGATCTCCGTGAACTCGTAGTCCGGCACGCTCACCGGTTCGCGGTAGATGTACGGCCGTGCCAACAGGTCCATCTCGAACGCCTGCCGGGCCATCGGGTCCGACCACCACTCCTGGGTCGTGACGTAGTCGACCAGCACCCTGTCGAATTCCTCACGATGGGTGCTGAGGATCATGTGCCCGATCTTGCCGCTGAGGAGCACGTCATAGTTGGTCAGGTCGGCCAATGACCGGGAGATGAGGTCGAGCACCTCGGAACCCGTCCGCTGCCGCATGAAACGCGCGACGCTGTCGAACAGGTCGCCGTAGGAGACGATGCCGGCGGCGTCGAGATAGCCGGAGAGCAGGAACAGACCGCGCATGTTGTAGATCGTGTGCATCGCGTGGTACAGCCAGTACGCATCGCGGCACTCGTCCTTCGACACCCAGTTCGTGGCGACCACGACCTCGGCCTCGGACACGTCGCTCGGCACAGGTTCCGTGGTCAACCCGTACTCTTCGACCTGGTTGTACATGGGCGTGTTGTGCAGGAGCAGCTGCGGATAGACGATAACGGTGTCGGCGTAGGACCGGCACAACTTCGTCAGACCGTCCTTGAACGACTCGGGGGTCTCGCCCGGAAGCGGCCAGATCAGTTCGACGTAGGAACTGATCTGCTTTTCCCTGAGCGTGCGCTGCAGTTCGACGAAGGTCTCTTCGCGGATGTTGGACCGCTCGATGAGCTTGAGAGCCTCGGGGTTCAGCGTCTGGAGCGAGATGGGCTGGGTCACCATGAGGTCGCCGCGGACGAATATCTCGGTGATCTGCGCCATGCGTTCCGGCCGGTTCTTGGTGGCCGCCATGTAGACGACCAGCGGATAGCCGACTTCCTTCTTGCGCTTGACGATGTGCTCGGTCATCTCGACGTCCCGGGGTGACTGCCCCCAGTTCGCGTCGGCGATGAAGAGCCCGGAGAGTCCGTTGTCGGCGATCCAGTCCAGCTCGGCCCTGATCCGCTCCTCCTCGAACTTGATCACCTTCGAGTTGGTGGCCGCGCCCCAGTAGCAGAACGTGCAGCGGAAGGGGCATCCCCGGTTCGTCTCCAGGATCCCCATGCTGAACTCGCGGCCGTCGAAGACGCCGTTGAGGAAGGGGGAGGGAATCTCCATGAGGTTGCTGATCCGCGGCGCCGGTTCCGTGGTGACGAGCTCGCCGCCGGACCAGAAGCTGAGTCCGGGGACCTGGTGGATGTCGGGCGTCGGGCTGTTGAGCTGCCTGAGCAGCTCCACGGAGGTCCGCTCCCCCTCGCCGTTGCATATGTAGACGTTCTCCGGCGCATCGGCCAGATAGGTCGCTGCGTGATTCATCACCTGCGGGCCGCCGAGCAGGTAATGGGCGTCCGGCTGCCTCTCCCGCAGCTCCTTCAGCAGCCAGCTGACCAGCTTCATGTTCCAGATGTAACAACTGAAGGTGTAGACATCCGCGTACTTCCCGGACAGTTCCTCCAGCAGCTTGTGCCGGTCGTCGGTCACCGGGTACGAGACTATTTCGAAGGTGTGAGCCGGCCCCACCTCGATGTCCTCCTGCGCGCACGCCTGGATGTAGCCGGACGCGAGCGGCAGGATGTTCTCGTAGGTGGGAATCTCGACGAGCACGACTTTCCTGCGCTCCTGGTTTCCTGTCCCGACCCTAGTCGGGATACTTTCGATGAGCATTCCGGACCTCCGCCCCGAATCCTGTGCCGCGGTCTCGTCGAACTGCGTGGCTATGAAGGCTGCCCAGGTGTCGCGGTGTCCTTGGCGACCCACTGGTCGATGCGCGCGGCCAGGCCGGCGAGGACGGGTGTGTCGATGAGCACCCGCACGGTGAAATCGATGTTCCAGGCGCGGCGGGCCTCCAGTACCACCTTGGTGGCCAGCAGCGAGTCCCCGCCCAGGCCGAAGAAGTCCTGGTCGCGCCCGACCTTGTCGATCTTGAGGACATCGGCCCAGATCGTCGCGAGCCGGCGTTCCGTCTCCGTCTCGAAGTCGCCTTCCATGTCACACCCCTGTCTGTGCTGTCTGGCCTTGAAGGTGAATCTCCGCGAGTGTCCGGGCGACCGCCTTGCGGTCCGCCTTGCCGCTCGGTGTGCGGGGCAGCTCCGGCAGGACCGTGACGGAGACGGGCACCGAGGGGCCGGGCAGCAGCTCGGTCAGGGCGGCCAGTGCCCGGCCGGCGTCAAAGGCGCTTTCCTCTCCTTCGACAGTGACGGCGGCCCGCAGCTGACGGGAACCCTCCACGACCTGGATGGGAACGCACACCGCTTCGGTGACGCCGGGCTGTTCGAGCAGGCAGGCATCCACCTCCAGCGGATTCACCCGGACTCCGCGGATCTTCACTTCGTTGTCGGCGCGGCCGACGTAGTGGATGACGCCGTCCTCGACGCGCACCAGGTCTCCGGTGCGGAAGGCCCGGTTCGCACCGTGCCGGGTGAGGTCCAGGGGGATGTACCGCGCCGCGTTGAGGCGGGGCTGGTTGAGATAGCCGGTCGACAGAGGCAGGCCTGCCACCAGCAGCTCCCCCACCCCCGGCTCGTCCTGGTCGGCCGGATCGATGATCGCCTCGCAGCCCGGAAGCGGACTCCCGATGGGCGGCAATGTCGGCCAGTCCTCCGGCGGCCCGGTCAGCGTGTGCGCGGTGACCATGGCGGACTCGCTCTGACCGTAGTGAATGTTCAGCCGGCAGCCCGGCAGCCGGCGGAAGAAGTCCCTCAGGACCGGTGTGCAGACGAGCTGTTCACCGCCGAGGTTCACCTCCTGGAGCGCGAGGCCGTCGAGCGAATCGGCGGCGGCAGCGACGGTGGTGAGCATGTTCAGGGCCACGTACGGCAGGAACAGGCGCTCGATGCGGTTGTCCGCCAGCCAGTCGAGCAGCGCGATCGGGTCACGGCGCAGCGGCTCGGGCATGATCACCAGTGTTCCTCCGCCGCACAGCGTGCCGAGGACCTCCTGGAACCACACGTCGAAGTTGAGCGGCGTGAACTGGGCCGTGCGCAGATCGGGCCGCATCGAATGACTCCGCTGCCAGTGCGCCATGTTGTCGATGGAGCGGTGCGGCAGGGCGACACCCTTGGGCAGTCCTGTGGACCCGGAGGTGTAGATGATGTACACGGGCAGGTCCGACCGGCAGGAATGCGGCGGCATGGCCGCGTCGCCGGGCGAAGTCGCGCGATCGGGCGGCGGGGGTATGCGCAGGGACCGGACACCGGTCGCGAATACGGGTTCCCGGCCGGCGAACAGCAGCAGACCGGCGCCGCTGTCGGCGTTCATGTGCTCGAGGCGCTTCACCGGATAGTCGGCGTCGAGCGGCACGTACGTGGCACCGATGTACACCGTGGCCAGCATCGCCGCCACGATCGAGGCACTTCGTGAGCCGGTGATCGCCACCCGGTCACCCGGGCGGACGCCCTGCTCCACGAGGACCGCGGCGATGCCGCCGATCCACCGGGTCAGGTCCCGATAGGTCAGTTCACGATCCTCGTCGCGGACCGCGATGTCGTCCGGCCGTGCTGCCGCAGTCATGGCCAGTGCATCGAGCAGGCACGGCGGGTCGGCCGGGCCGCCCCACAGTGAGAGGAGCGGTCTGGGCACAGTCAGCGCTGTCGGTTTACTTGCCATCTGCCATCCCTAGGCCGAGGACGCTCGTGGAACTGCGCGTGAGTTACTCAAGAGGGAATTGCTGGATTGGACGCGACTTTCCCTGGCTCGGTTTCCGACGGCCGAGCGGAAGTTGGCGCCCTGAAAATGGGCAATGGTGAAATCACACACCGATACGCATTACCGTGCCACCGAAATGAGCGTACCACGGCATTGCACAGGTCAAGTGACGGTCTTCGTACGGGACTTGATATCGCCCAATACGTCACTCAGGTCCGCAAGCAACGCGGCTTCTTCGGCTCTCAGATAGAAATGCCCGCCGGGCAGCACGCGGAGCCGGAAGGCGTCGTGCGTCAACTCCTCCCAGCGGCCCATCTGTTCCGGAGTCACTTCGGAATCGGCGTCACCGGTGTAGCCGTAGACCGGACAGTCGAGCGGGGGCCGAGGGCCGCCGGCGTAGTCGTCCACCAAGTGGTAGTCCGCGCGGACCGCGGGGAGCACGATCTCCCGCAGGTCGGGGTCGGCGAAGACCGCGGCACGGCTCGCGTCGAAGCCCACGACATGCGCGATGATCTCCTCGTCCGTGCCGGAGATCATCTGCCGGCCGGCAAGCGCGTGCGTCGCCCGCCTGCCGGACACGCACAGGGCGGCCGGGGGGCACCCCCGCTCCTGGAAGCGCAGTGCCACCTCGTGTGCCACCGAGGCCCCCATGCTGTGGCCGAACATCACCAGCCGATGCCGCGTCAGCCCGTCGAGCGCATCTGCTATCTCGTCCGCGAGGGCCTCCAGCCGGGGCGCGAACGGGTCGCCGAACCGGTCCTCCCGGCCCGGATAGCGCACGGCGAGCACGGCGACGTCCGACGGCAGTCCCAGAGCCCAGCTGCGATACGCGCTCGCACCGGCGCCGGCCGCGGCGAAGCAGACGAGCTTCGTCTCGCAGCCGTCGTCGTCGCGGTAGCGGCGCAGCCACCGATCCTCCACCGGGTCACTCATCGAAACGTTCCCTTTCCGGCCTCGGCGAGGACCGTGCTCCTGTCGCCCTGCTCCGCGCGACGGGCGACGATCGAGTCGACGATCTCGCCACTGCGTACCGCGATGTTCGACAGCAGTGAGGAGGTCAGACCGTGGGTGTGTTCGGTACCGCCCTGAAGATAGATGCCGCACCGCAGGTCGGGCGCGGTGACGATGCGGTAGTCCCGCTCCACCCGGTACCGGCCGGACTCGTCACGCAGGCAGTACCGGTCGAGATCGCCGAGCAGGGCCGTGGGCTCCATCGCGTTGTAGCCCGTCGCGCACACGAGCAGGTCGAAGTCGAGTTCGCGCACCTCGCCGTCGGAGCCCTCCTGGAGGGACACACGCGTCTCGGCGCCCGCGCGCTTCACACCGGTGACCCTCGTCAG
This sequence comes from Streptomyces sp. C1-1, assembly GCF_050214755.1. Taxonomy (NCBI): domain Bacteria; kingdom Bacillati; phylum Actinomycetota; class Actinomycetes; order Kitasatosporales; family Streptomycetaceae; genus Streptomyces; species Streptomyces sp. C1-1. The sequence goes on from NZ_CP189826.1 coordinate 502,309, forward strand.
GTTGAGGAACTGCAGACGGCTGACGCCCCGTACGTCGTCGTCGTACGACCTGCGGTACAGGTCCCGGATCACCTCGTCGTCGACCACCGAGTAGTTGGTGTTGCGGTGGTACCGCCAGAACGCATCCCGCGTCTGCTCGGTGCCGAAGTAGTACTCGTCGACGGCTCCCCGGTCGAAGACCTGGTTGGCGAAGGGAGTGTCGTCCGCGACGGAGTAGCCGTAGGACGGAACGATCGCGCAGACCTCGGCGTGCGGCAGCTCGTCGTACAGGAACCTGGCGATCTCGGCGGCGCTCTGGCCGGCTCCGGCCACCGCCACCCGGCGCAGTTCCCCGGGGTCCGTCCGGCGGTACTTCTCCAGGAACTCCGAGCTGTGCCACACCCGTTCGTCGCGCTCGGTTCCCTCGGGCATGCTCGGGACCAGGCCGGTGGAGATCACCACGTTGCGGGCCTCGACCACCCGACCGGGCCGGCCGGCGGTGTCCGCCACCTCCAGCAGCAGACGGTCCGACAGCTCCGGAGCGGCGCCCGGCTGCCGTCGGATCGACGTCACCTCGCTGCCGTACACGATGTGGTCGGCCACCCTTGCCTGCGCCCACTCCAGGTACTGGTGGAACTCCTGGCGGGTGGGAAAGAAGTCCTGGTTGTTGACGAACTGCGGGAGCCGCCCCGACGCGTGCAGATACGCGACGAAGCTGAAACTCGACGTCGGATTGCGGAAGGTGACCAGGTCCTTGAGAAAGGATATCTGCATGGTCGCCGACGGCAGCAGCATGTTGCGGTGCCAGCCGAAAGAGGGCTGACGCTCGAAGAAGATGCTGCTGATCCCGCCCTCCGGACCACGCGCCCCGAACTCCTGCAGGGCGATGGCGAGCGACAGGTTGGACGGACCGAACCCAATGCCGACCACGTCGTAGATCTCGTTTTCACGATTACTCATAGAGAATTCTCCCGCTGGCATTTCCATCGGTCGCGCCGCCAACGTAGACCCGGCACGATGAGCCATTCAAGTACGCCTGCCGCATTCATGTCCCGCCGACGGGACATGAATTCACACGTAAAATGCTCAGAGGGCTTCGCCGTCCTTGGTCCTCCTCCGGAGCGTCGGCCTGCTCGACCGGGCCAGGTCCTTCCACCTGTCCGACAGACCGGCGACGGTGCGTGCCGCGAACAAGGTGCGGATGGACACTTCGAGGTTCAGCTCCGCCCGGATCAGACCGACCAGTCTGATCGCCCGCAGCGAGTTGCCACCGAGGTCGAAGAAGTCCTCGTCGACGCCCACGCGGTCCAGTTCGAGCGCGTCGGCGAAGGCCGCGGCCAGCACCCGCTCGGTGTGGTTGCGGGGTGCCCGGTACTTCCTGTCGTCGAACGCGGGTTCCGGCAGCGATGCCCGGTCCAGCCTTCCGCCGGCCGTCACGGGAAGGCGTTCCAGCATCACGAACGCGGACGGCAGCATGGACTCCGGCAGCCGCTCCGCGGCGTACCGGCGCAGTTCCTGGGCCGCCGGCCCGGCTCCGCGCTCGCCCACCGGAACCACATACGCGATCAGCCGCCGTTGCCCGGAGTCGTCCTTCCCGGCGACCACCACGGACTGGGCAAGCCCGGGGTGTTCGGACAGCACCTCTTCGATCTCCGCCGGCTCGACCGGGACGCCGCGTATCTCCGTCCGCGTGCCGGCCCGGCCCACGTACTCCAGGCGGCCGTCGGCACCCCATCGCACGCGGTCCCCGGTCCGGTACATGCGCCCGCCCGCCGGACCGAACGGACAGGGCACGAACCGCTCCGCCGTCGGCCCGGGCCGCCCGGCAAGACCACGGGCGAGGCCGGGTCCGGCCGCGTAGAGCTCGCCGGTCACGCCCACGGGCACCGGCGCGAGGCCCGGGCCCAGTACGTAGAGGGCGGTGCTGTCCGCGGGGTGGCCGACCGCCCCGACGTGGTCCGCGGGGGCGTCGGCGGCCAGGCGGTGGGCCGCGGGGAACACGGTCGTTTCCGTCGGGCCGTGGCCGGTCACGACCGTGAGTTCGGGACAGGCCTCCCGCACCCGTCGTACCGCGGCCGCGGACACGTGGTCACCGCCGGTCCACACCTCGGGCAACCCGGCGAGGCTCTTGGGGTGCTCGGCCGCGATCGCCGAGAACTGGTCCACGGGCAGCCACAGCGCGGAGAGCTCGTGCACCGCTCGTAGTTCGGTCAGTGTGTCGACGTCCAGTTCGCCCGGGGGAGCCACGACCACCCGGCCGCCGTTCAGCAGAGGTGCCCACAGTTCGAGGGCGAGCGCATCGGAGGTGTGCGGAGAGTGCCACAGGACGGTGCCGCGGCTGCCTTCGCGCCATTGCCGGTCCATGACGGATCGCTGCATGGTCCGGTGTGTGACGGCGACTCCTGTGGGCGCGCCGTCCGGTCCGGAACCGTGTGTGACGGCCAGCAGTCCGTCCGGGTGCAGGGCGACCGGCGCACCGTCTTCGGCCGGGATCTCCGAGGCGATGTCGTCGAACCGGATCACCGGAACGTCCGGATCGGCACAGAGCGCTTCGGCCGTCGCCGCTTCGGCGAGCAGGAGGCGCACCCCGGCCTCCTGCGCCACCGGCCGGATCCGCACCGGGGCCGACGCCGGGTCGACGGGCAGGTAGGCTCCGCCCGCCTTCGCCACGCCCAGCAGCCCGACGACCAGGTCCACCGAGCGGGGCAGTGCCACCGCCACGACCGTCTCGGGTCCGACGCCCCGGCGTCGCAGCGCCGCGGCCAGGCGACTGGACCGTTCGTCCAGCTCGCGGTACGAGAGTGCCGAATCCCCGGACACCACCGCGACGGCGTCGGGAGCCTGCTCCACCTGGCGGGCGAACAGCTCGGGGACCGTCAGCCCGGGCACCGGGACTTCCGTGTCGTTCGGTGCCGTGAGCACCTGGTCCCGCTGGTCTCCCGCGACCACGTCCAGCGCGCCGACCGGCAGTTGTGCGTCGGCGGCCAGCAGGGCACGCATGTACGCGATCAACTCAAGTCCGATGAAGCGCAGTTCCGCGGCGGTGTACAGGGTCGCCGGGGCGTCGAGGCGGAGGAACAGGTCGCTGTGGGCGCTTCCGTCGGTGTAGACCCCGATGGACAGTTCGTCGAAGGCGCCGGTCGTCGCGCCGAGGTGGCAGGCCGGGCGGCCGGCGAAGTGGAGTTGCTCCGCGAATTCGACGACGTTGATCACGGCGCCGAAACTGCCGCGCCCGCTCAGGCTGATGCCGCTCGCGCGCTGGATGTCCGAGTAGTGGCAGGCGATGTGGCCGAAGATCTCGTACGTCTCGTCGACCACCGCGTCGGCGATCTCGCCGAAGGTGGTGCCGAGCGGGACCCGCACCCGCATCGGCACCACGTTGACCGCCAGGCCGGGTGTGCTGCTCGCGGCCCCGGTCCGGTTGGCCACGGCCATCGAGAGGAGGAACTCCGGGCGGTCGCATCGGTGCCGGAAGTACACGGCCGCGGCCGCGGTCAGCAGCGACGACATCCACACGCCCATGGACTTCGCGGCGTCGGTCCAGGTGTCCGCCTCGGCGCGCGGAATGGTCAGCGTCCGGCTCACCATGCCGATGGCGTCGGCCAGTTGGCCCCAGCGGTCGGCGGTGCCGGTCCGTTCGGACAGCGCGGCTCGCGCTTCTTCGGGCAGGGCGATGCGTGGGACCTGTGCGGGCCCGGGAGCGTTCGTCAGATAGGAGCGCCAGAACTCGGTGTCCTCGGTGAAGGCCGGGGAGTCGCGGTACTGCGTCGCCTCGGCCGCGAACGGCTCGGCGTCCCACGGCTGCGGCAACTCCGGTATCCGCGCGCCCCTTACGAGCGCCGTGTAGACCTCCGCGAGGCGCCGCGAGAACAGGCCGCCCGCGCCGTACCCGTCCGAGACGAGGTGGTGGTAGGCGACCACCACGAGGGAGCGGGCTGGCCCGAGTCTCACCACGCCCAGCCGGAACAGCAGGTCCCGCTCCAGGTCGAACGGCTGCCTCACCAGGTCGGCCAGCGCCTCGCGGGCCGCCTGTTCCGGATCGGCCGTGTCGCCGACATCCATGAAGAACGGCTGCCAGTCCCCCAATTCTCGGGGTACCTGCCGCAGTTCGCCGTCCACTTCGACGAAGTTGACGCGCAGCACTTCCGCCTCGCCGAGTACGTGACGGAATGCGGATTCCATGACCGCCGTGTCCAGTTCACCGTCCACGTCCCACATGAACAGCGCGTGGTTCAGCGTGTCGGGGTTCATTTTCTGCGCGAGCCACATTCCTTTTTGCGCAGAAGACGCACCGAACGAGCGCACACGGATCATCTCCTCAAGCGAACAGGCCCGGGATTCGGTGGAATTCGAGATCGCCTCCACCTTCACGGACATGGGAACAGCCGGTCAAGACAATGGTGTTCGGGGGCCGGCCGAGCCGTCGGCACACTCGGGGTGTCCCGCCGACAGGACAGTTACCGGGCGCGGAAAGAGGAGACTATGTGCCCGGTGATGAGCCGCGCGGTCGGGTATCTCAGCGCCATGTTCGCCCGGAGCCGGAGCCCGGTCGCCGCGGCCAGCCGCTTGCTCAACTCCACCGACAGCAGCGAGTCGAAGCCGAGGTCCTTGAACTCCTGGTCGGGGTCGATCGTCTCACCGGAGGGGTGTCCGAGCACGACGGCGATCTTCCCCAGGACATGGTCCAATACGAGTGCCTCCGCGTCTTGTTCGGAGAGGGTGGAGAACGCGTCCGGCAGGGAAAGAGGCTCGTCATCTGCTGTGGGCGGCTCCGCCTCGGGCAGCTGCGCCGTCACCCCCGGGTGGGCGGAGTGCAGCCAGTACCGCTGTCGCTGGAAGGCGTACGTCGGCAGTTCCACCCGTCGGCGCGCCCCGAAGAAGGCGTCCCAGTCCACGCTCCCGCCCCGGACGTACAGCTGGGCCAGCGAGCCGAGCAGGGCCTCCGCCTCTCCCCGGTCCCGCCGTGCCGAGGACAGGACGAGCGCGTCGTCGAGGTCATCGACGATCTCCTGCACCGGGACGGTCAGGACGGGGTGCGGGCTCATTTCGACGAACACCCGGTGGCCGTCCTCGGCCAGTTGCCGGACGGATGTCTCGAAGAGGACTTTCTCGCGGAGATTGTCGTACCAGTAGACACCGTTCAGCTCTACGGTATCGATCTTTTCACCGAGCAGGGTCGAGTAGAACGGCAGCGTCGACGATTGCGGGCGTATGTCGGACAGCGGTCCGATCACCTGGTCGCGGACCCTGGCGACCTGGCGGGAATGGGAGGCGTAGTCGACCGATATGCGCCTGGCCTGAATGCCCTCCGCCGTCATCTTCTCGACGAATTCGTCGAGGGCGCCCGGCTCACCGGACACCACCACGGAGCGGGGGCCGTTGACGACGGCGACGCCCAGCCGGCCGTTCCAGGAGGCGATGCGCGTGGCCACAAGTTCCGCGGACTCCGAGACCGACGCCATCCCGCCGTGCCCGATGAGCTCCAGCAGTGCCCTGCTGCGGAGAGCCACGATCTTGGTGGCGTCGCGCAGCGACAGTGCGCCGCAGACGTGGGCGGCGGCGATCTCGCCCTGGCTGTGTCCGACCACGGCGGCCGGTTCCACGCCCCAGGACCGCCACAGGGCGGCCGTGGACACCATCACCGAGAACAACGCCGGCTGCACCACATCGACCCGGTCCAGCGTCGGGGCGCCTTCCGCACCGCGCACCACGTCGGTCAGCGACCAGTCGACCCACTCCGCCAGCGCGGCCGCGCACGCGTCGAGACTGTGGGCGAAGACGGGGAAGGTCTCGTACAACTGCCGTCCCATGCCGACCCATTGGGATCCCTGGCCCGCGAACATGAAGACAGTGCCACCCAGTTCCCCGGCAGTCCCGCGCACCACCGCGGCGGACTCGGTGCCGTCGCGCACCGACGCCAGTCCGTTCAGCATCTCGTCCCGGTCGCGGCCCAGGACGACCGCACGGTGTTGGAAGGCCGTCCGGCTCGACACCAGCGACCAGCCGGTGTCGGCGACACCCACCGTCGGGTTCGCCTCGGCGAAGTCGTGCAGCCTGCCCGCCTGCCGTCCCAGCGCCGCCGTGTTCCTGCCCGACACCGTCCACGGCACCAGACCGGCGGCGACGGCCGGGCCGGGCCCGGTCGGCTCCTGGGGCTGCGCCGCCTCCTCCAGGATCACGTGCGCGTTGGTGCCGCTGACGCCGAACGAGGACACCCCGGCCCGGCGCGGGCCGTCCGGCCGGGGCCACTCGCGTCCCTCCAGCAGCAGTTCGACCGCGCCCGAGGACCAGTCCACGTGGTGTGAGGGCGTACGTACGTGCAGGGTCTTCGGCAGGTAGCCGTGGCGCATGGCCTGCACCGCCTTGATGATCCCGCCGACCCCGGCCGCGGCCTGGGCGTGACCGATGTTCGACTTCAGGGAGCCCAGCCAGAGCGGCCTGCCCTCGGGCCGGTCCTGTCCGTAGGTCGCGAGCAGGGCGCCCGCCTCGATGGGATCACCCAGCGCGGTTCCGGTGCCATGGGCCTCGACCAGGTCCACCTCCCGGGGCGCGATCCCCGCGTCGGCCAGTGCCTGGCGGATCACCTTCTGCTGGGCCAGGCCGTTGGGCGCGGTCAGGCCGTTGCTGGCGCCGTCCTGGTTGACCGCGGTCCCGCGGACGACGGCCAGCACCGGGTGGCCGGCCCGCCGGGCGTCGGACAGCCGCTCCAGGAGCAGTACGCCCACTCCCTCGGACCAGCCGGTGCCGTCCGCGCCGTCCGCGAAGGACTTGCACCGGCCGTCGGCAGCCAGCCCGCGCTGCCGCGAGAACTCCACGAAGATCGCGGGCGTCGACATCACCAGCGCCCCGCTCGCCAGTGCGAGCGAACACTCCCCCGCGCGCAGGGACCGTACCGCCAGATGCAGGGCCACCAGCGACGACGAACAGGCCGTGTCCACGGACAACGTCGGTCCGGTCAGGCCCAGTTCGTACGCCACCCTGCCGGAGGCGACGCTCAGCGCGCTCCCGTGCATCAGGTAGCCCTCCAGCTCGCTTCCGCCTCCCTCCAGGAAGCGCGAGCCGTACTCGGAGGAGCTCACCCCGGTGAAGACACCGACGTCGGTCCCGCGCACCTGTGCGGGCACGATGCCCGCCCGCTCGAAGGCTTCCCACGAGGTCTCGAGGAGCAGGCGCTGCTGCGGATCGATGGCCGTTGCCTCACGCGGGCTGATGCCGAAGAAGCCCGCGTCGAAGCCGGCCACGTCCGTCAGGAATCCGCCGTGCCGTACGTACGAGCTTCCGACCCTGTCGGGGTCCGGGTCGTACAGGTCGCGCCAGCCGCGGTCCGTGGGGAACTCGTCCACCGCGTCCACGCCGTCGCGGACCATGTCCCACAGTTCCTCGGGTGAGGTCACGCCTCCCGGGTAGCGGCAGGCCATGGCCACCACGGCGACCGATTCGCCGTGGCCGGCTCTGAGGGCTTCATTCTCCTGCCGGAGGCGGTCGCGCTCCTCCAGCAGTGTGCGCAGTGCCCGTTCGACCCGGGCCCCGCCCGCCACCGCACGGTCCGCGGAGTCGTCCATGTCAGTTGCCCCTCTCGTCCAGAGCCAGGTCGACGAGTGCTTCCAGGTCCATGGCGGCCAGTTCGTCCGAAGCGGTGTCGTTCGAGCTCGTGCCCGGTGCCGGGCGCAGCAGGCCGGCGATGTGCCCGCCGAGCTCGCGCGGTGTGGGGTAGCTGAAGACGAGGGTGGTCGGCAGGCGCAGTCCGGTCGCGGAGGCCAGGCGGTTGCACAGTTCGACGGAGGTCAGCGAGTCGAAGCCGAGCTGAGTGAACGCCTGGTCGGCATCGAGGGGCGTGCCGGCCGGGTGCCCGAGCACGACGGCGACCTGTTCGCGGACCCAGTCCAGTACGGCCGTCTCCGCCTCGCCCGCCGGATGGGCGGCGAGCCGTGCGGGCAGGCCGCCGTCCCCGGTCCTGCTCACCCTGTTGCGCGCCGGGCGACCGGTGGCGACGAGCTCACCCAGGATGGGTGGCGAATCCTCGCCGTTCCTGTCGCGCAGGGCGGCGATATCCAACCGGGCCGGGATCACCACCGGGTGGTCGACGGCGCGCGCCGCGTCGAACAGGGCCAGTGCCTCGGCGGTCGGCATCTCGGCGACGCCGAGCCTGCGGACCCGCGCGAGATCGGCCTCGGCCAGGTTCCCGGTCATGCCGCTGCGCTGCTCCCACCAGCCCCAGCACAGTGAGATACCGGCCAGACCGGAGGCCCTGCGCTGCGCCGCCAGACCGTCCAGGAACCCGTTCGCGGCCGCGTAGCCCGCCTGCCCGGCTGTGCCGAGCGTGCCCGCGAGGGCGGAGAACAGGATGAACGCCGAGAGATGGTGTTCCCGGGTCAGCTCGTGCAGGTTGACCGCGCCGAGGACTTTGGCGCGCAGCGCGCGATCGAGGCTCTGCGGGGTCAGCGACTCGACAGTGCCGTCCGCCAGCTCACCCGCCGCGTGCACGACCGCCGTCAGCGGATACCCGGGAGGCATGTCCGCGAGCAGCCGGGCCACTGCGTCCCGGTCCGCGACATCGCAGGCCACCACCTTGACGGCCGCGCCCGCTCGCGTCAGCTCGGCGACCAGTTCCGTCGCCCCGTCGGCCGCAAAGCCCCGACGGCTCGCCAGCACCAGGCTGCGCACCCCGTGTTCGGTGACGAGATGCCGGGCGACCAGCGAGCCCACTCCCCCGGTCCCACCGGTGACCAGCACGGTCCCACTGCCGAAGCCGCTCCCCAGATCGAAGATGATCTTCCCGGTGTGGCGGCCCTGGCTCATCTCGCGGAACGCCCCGCGCGCGTCGCGGATGTCCCGGACGGCGATCGGGTTCAGGTGCAACTGCCCGTCGGTGAACAGTTCCATGACGGCGCGGAACATCTCGTGGATGACGTCCGGGCCGGCCTCGTAGAGGTCGAAGGCGCGGTAGTCGACGCCTGGATGACCGGCCGCCACCCGCTCGGGATCGCGGACGTCCGTCTTCCCCATCTCCACGAAGCTCCCGCCTCCGGGGAGCAGCTTCAGCGAGGCGTCGACGAAGTGGTGCGCGAGGGAGTTCAGCACGACGTCCATCCCGCGGCCGCCCGAGGATTCGAGGAAGGCGTCCGCGAACTCCACATCCCGCGACGAGGCCAGATGCGCGTCGTCCAGGCCCAGGGCGCGCAGGGCGGCCCACTTGGCCGGGCTCGCGGTCCCGTAGACCTCGGCACCGACGTGCTTGGCCAGTTGTACGGCGGCCATCCCGACGCCGCCCGCCGCCGCGTGGACGAGGATCCGACGGCCCTTCTCCAGACGGGCCACGTGGAAGAGGGCGTAGTAAGCGGTGAGGAAGGCGCCCGGCACGGACGCGGCCTCGACGTAGCTCCAGTCGTCGGGGACGGGCATGAGCAGGCGGTGGTCGGCCACGGCCACGCGGCCGAAAGCGCCGGAGAAGATGCCCGTCACCCGGTCGCCCGGTGCGAGAGTAGTGACGTCGTCCGCGACCTCCAGCACGGTTCCGGCGCCCTCGCTGCCGATCCCGGCGTCGATGGCCGTCCGTTCCACCAGGCCCAGGGCGATCGTGACGTCCCGGAAGTTGAGCCCGGCGGCGTGCACGGCGAGGCGCACCTGCCCGCTCGTCAGGGGCGCCTCCACCTCCGGGCACGGCACCCAGATCAGGTTCTCCAGCGTCCCCTTGCGGGGAATGCCCAGCCGATGCGCGCCCGAGGCCGGCGGCTCGATCCGGGTGCTCGGGGGTGAGGTCTCCGTGATCCGGGGAGCGAGCAACTCACCCCCACGCAGGGCCAGTTGGTCCTCGTCAAGGGCGAGGGCGGCCGCGAGGAGCGCCCAGGACGCTTCCTCGTCGTCGACGTCCAACAGCCGCAATCTGCCGGGGTGTTCGGTCATGGCGGACCGGATCAGGCCCCAGACGGACGCGCCGAAAAGGCTTTCGACGCTCTCCCGGACACCGGTGGCGAGGCGGGTGAGGACCACCAGCGTGGATGCGGCGAACGCGTCCTCGGCGAGGAACCGCTGGACCTGCGCCAGCACACGCGTGTTCACGGCGGTCAAGTCGGGCTCGGTGCCGACGATATCGTCCACCCAGAGCACGAGGTGCCGGGGTGCCTGCCCCGCGAGCACCTCGTCGAAGGACGCGTAGAACTCGGGTGCGTCGGCGAGACGGGACGCCGGACCGTCTTTCGCACCGAGAACGCCCCACCGCCCCCGATCGGCCTCCCGCTCGGGCGAGCGGACCGGTCGCCATGCCACCTGATACAGCGACTGTCCGGATCCGGCGCTCGCCGCCCACAGTTGCCCGGGACTCGCCTGCCGGAACGTCAACGCCCCGATGTGCGCGATCTCGCGGCCGTGCTCGTCCGCGGCCGTCACCGACACGGCGGCCTCGCCGGCCGGCGAGATCCGGATCCGCACGGTCGGGCCGCACTCCCCGTACAGCTCCGCCCCAGACCACGAGAACGGCATCCAGCCCCGGTCTCTCCCGATCTCGACCACCCCGCCGGCCACGACCGCGTGCAGCGCGGAGTCCAGCAGCGCCGGATGCAGGGCGAAACCGGCATCGTCCGAACCGTCGGCGGTCGTGGGCAAGGTCGCCGTGGCGAAGAGGTCGTCGCCGCGCCGCCATACCTCGCGCAGCCCGCGGAAGGCCGGCCCGTAGTCGAAGCCCGCGTCCGCGAAGGAGTCGTACAAGCTGTCGATGGGCAGTTGCCGCGCCTCGGGCGGTGGCCACACGGCGAGGGATTGCGCTTCGTCGGTCCGCGTGGCCGTCGTCGCCGCGCTCGGTGCGAGTCTCCCCGCGGCGTGCCGGGTCCAGTCGCCGGCCGTTCGCTCGTCGTCGACGGGCCGCGCGTACACGTCCAGGGAGCAGTGCCCCCTCTCGTCTGCCGCGCCGACGACGATCCGTACCCGCACGCCGCCCGGGTCGGGAAGGATCAGGGGCACTTCCAGGGAGAGTTCGTCGACCGCGGAGCAGCCGACGGCGTCGCCGACCCACAGCGCCAGGTCCAGGTAGGCCGTCGCCGGTACGACCACCGCGCCGAACACGGCGTGATCGGACAGCCATTCGTGGGTGCGCAGGGACCACTGGCCGGTGAACACCACCTCGCCGGTGCCGGGGTGGTCGACCACCGCACCCAGCAAGGGGTGTTCCGGGGCCGCCAGCCCGGCGGAGGAGACATCCGCCCTACCCGTCCCGGACTGGAAGTCCAGCCAGTACCGCCGCCGTTGGAACGCGTACGTCGGAAGGTCCACCCGGCGGCGGGGGCCGAACAGGGCGTCCCAGTCCACGTCCCCGCCCCGGACGTGCAGGTGGGCCAGCGAGTCGACGAGCGTCTCCACCGCGTCCCGGCCCCGCCGGGCCGCCGACAGGACCACCGCGTCGTCCACGCCCTCGGCGGCGAACGCCTCCTTGGTGATGCTCGTGAGGGTCGATCCCGGGCCCAGTTCGAGGAAAGCGCCGGTTCCGGCCGTACGGGCGTGCTCCACGGCTTCGTGGAAGCGCACGGGTTCGCGGATGTGCCGTACCCAGTGGGCGGCGGAGGTCAGTTCCTCGAGCGTGGCCTCGCGGCCCAGTCTCGTCGAGACGACCGGGATGGTCATGCGGCCCGCCGGGAGTGCGCCGATCGACCTCGCGAACTCCTCCAGGACCGGGTCCATGAGCGGGGAGTGGAAGGCGTGGTCGACGTCGAGGAGTTTCGCCGACACACCGTCGGCGACGAGACGGTCCCGGAGGTCGAGGACCTCGTCGCGGACACCCGAGACCACGACCGACTCCGGGCCGTTGACGGCGGCGACGCCGATCCGGTCGTAGGCGCCGAGAAGGGCGCCGACCCGGTCCTGCGAGGCGCGGACCGCGACCATCGCGCCCCGCTCGGCCTTCTGCATGGCGCGCCCGCGCGCGGCCACGAGGCGCGTCGCGCTGTCGAGGTCCAGGGCGCCGGACACATGGGCGGCGGCGATCTCGCCGATGGAGTGGCCGATCAGGTGGCTCGGCTGCCCGCAGAGCGTCATCAGGAGCCGGTATCGGCTGACCTCCAGCGCGAACAGGGCCGGCTGTGCGATGTCCGTGCGGGCCGCTCCGTCCTCCGTGGGCGCGTCGGCGAGCAGCAACGTACGCAGGCTGTACGGGAGATGGGCGTCGAAGTGTGCGCAGATCTCGTCGAGGGTGTGAGCGAAGACCGGGAAGGTGTTGTACAACTGCCGCGTCGTTCCTGCCCATTGGGTGCCCTGTCCGGGGAACAGGATGGCTGTGCCGCCGACTTCACCGGCGACGCCCCGTGCGACCGCGGCGGACTCCGTGCCGTCGCGCAGCGCCGTGAGACCGAGCAGCAGTTCCTCCCGGTCGCGTCCCAGCACCACCGCGCGATGCTCGAACTGCGACCGGGTCGACGCCAAGGACCCGCCGATGTCGGCGATTTCGGCGTCCGGGTCGGCGGCGGTGGAGTCGCGCAGCCGACCCGCCTGCGCCCGCAGTGCGCTCTCCGAGCGTGCCGACACGACCCACGGAACAAGGCCGGTCAGCGGCTCGGAGGCGCAGGGCGCCTCTTCCTCGGGAGCCTCCTCCAGGATCAGATGTGCGTTGGTGCCGCTGGCCCCGAAGGCGGACACGCCCGCGCGCCGGGGCCGTCCGGGGACGCTCGGCCACTTCATGGTCCCGGCCAGCAGTTCCACCGCCCCGGCCGACCAGTCCACCCGCGTCGTCGGGCGGTCCACGTGCAGGGTCTTGGGCATGGTCCGGTGACGCATCGCCATGATCATCTTGATGATGCCGCCGACTCCCGCGGCCGCCTGCGTGTGCCCGATGTTCGACTTCAACGCCCCGAGCCACAGCGGCCGGTCGGGATCGCGGTCCTGTCCGTAGGTGGCCAGCACCGCCTGCGCCTCGATCGGATCGCCCAGTGTCGTGCCGGTGCCGTGGGCCTCGACCACGTCCACCTCGTCCGCCCGGACCCGGGAGTTCGCCAACGCAGCGAGTATCACCCGCTGTTGGGACGGGCCGTTCGGTGCGGTCAGCCCGTTGGACGCGCCGTCCTGGTTGATCGCCGAGCCTCGGATCACCGCCGAGATCCGGCGTCCGGCCCGCCGGGCGTCCGACAGCCGCTCCAGGACCAGCATGCCCGCGCCCTCGGAGAAGCCGGTGCCGTCGGCCGCCTCGGCGAAGGCCTTGCACCGGCCGTCCGCCGCCAGGCCCCGCTGCCGCGACATCTCCCGGAAGACCTGTGTCGTCGCCATGACGGTGACGCCCCCGGCCAGCGCCAGCGTGCACTCGCCCTGCCGCAGCGACTGCACGGCCTGGTGCACCGCCACCAGCGATGAGGAGCACGCGGTGTCGATCGACAGCGCCGGGCCCTCCAGACCCAGCGCGTACGCCACCCGCCCGGACGCCACGCTGAGCAGCGAACCGGTCTGCCCGTAGCCCGCGATGGCCTCGGGCGTGTGGACGTGGTTGCCGTATCCGAAGTACGCGATGCCGGCGAAGACGCCGGTGCTGCTGCCGCGCAGGGTCCGCGGGTCGATGCCGGCCCGCTCCAGTGACTCCCAGGAGGTCTCCAGGAGCAGCCGCTGCTGAGGATCGGCGGCCAGTGCCTCGCGGGGGCTGATCCCGAAGAAGTCGGCGTCGAAGTCACCGGCGTCGTACAGGAATCCGCCGGAGCGGGTGTAGCAGGTGCCCGGCCGGTCCGGATCCGGGTCGTACAGGGCGTCCAGGTCCCAGTCGCGGTCCTCGGGGAAACGCGATACCGCGTCCCGGCCCGCCGCCACCAACTCCCACAGCGCCTCCGGCGACGCCACCCCGCCCGGGAAGCGGCAGCCGACACCGACGATCGCGATGGGCTCCGCGGCGGCCTCCGTCAGCTCGTTCAGGCGCCGACGGGTCTCGATCAGCTCGATCGAGGTCCGCTTGAGGTAGTCGAGAACTTCGGCGTCGTTGTCGTGTGTCATCGCTCTCCCTGGCCGAGCTCTTTGTCCAGCAGCGAGAGAAGCTCGCCGGCTGATGCCGAACTGATCCGGTCGACGATGCCCACCGGTGATGCGTCGCCCCCCGCCGTGCGAACCCGACCGTGCAGCTCGCCGAGAAGGGCGGCGATGGTGCTTCTGTCCTCCTCGGCGAGTTCGAGCAGTACGTCCGTCAGCCGGGCGCCCAGTCCTTCGATCTCCTTGGCGAGGCGGCCGGCCGGGGATTCCCGGTCGGCGCCGGGCTGGAGCCCCTCGGTCAGGAACCGTGCGAGGGCGCTCGGGTTCGGGTGGTCGAAGGCGAGCGTGGCGGGCAGTTTCAGGCCGGTGACCTCCGCCAGCCTGTTCCGCAGCTCCAGCGCCATGAGCGAGTCGATGCCGAGATCCCTGAACGCCCTGGTGGGACGGACCCGTTCGGTTCCGGCGTGGCCGAGCACGATCGCGGTCTGCGCCCGTACGGCATCGAGGAGCACTCCTTCCGCATCGGGCCGGGACAGCGCCCTCACCCGCCGCGCGAGCCCGGCGTCGCCGGCTCCCCGGCTCCTCCGGCCGGACGGAGGCGCCGCCATGCCGCGCAGCAGCGGCACGCCCGGGACAGACGGGTCCAGCCGCGCGGGCACCAGCACCGGCTCGTCCCGCGAGAGCGCCGCGTCGAAGAGGGCGAGCCCCTCGTGCGACGCCATCGGCCGCACGCCCTGCCGCTGCAGTCGTTCGACGTCCCCCGCACCGAGGGCGGCGCCCGCCTCGGTGCGCTCGGCCCAGTAGCCCCAGCACAACGAGCCGGCGGCCAGACCCTCGGCGCGGCGGGCCTGAGCCAGCCCGTCGAGGAAGGCGTTGGCCGCCGCGTAGTTGGCCTGTCCCGCCGTTCCGAGGACGCCCGCGACCGAGGAGAACAGCACGAACGCGGACAGATCCAGGTGCCGGGTCAGTTCATGCAGGTACCAGGCACCGCGCACCTTCGGCGCCAGTACCTCGTCGACCCGGTCCTCGGTGAGCGCCTCGACGACCCCGTCGCGCAGTACGGCCGCGCAGTGGACCACAGCCGTCAGCGGGTGCTCGTCGGGCACCGCGGCGATCAGCCGGGCGACTGAGTCGCGGCTGGTGACATCGCAGGCGACGATCTCGACGTGCGCCCCCGCCGCGGTCAGTTCCTCCTTCAGCCCGGCCGCCGCAGGTGCCGCCGGCCCTCGCCGGCCGGCGAGCACCAGCCGGCCCACGCCGTGCCGCCGTACGAGATGGCGGGCCAGCATCGCCCCCAGGCCGCTGGTGCCACCGGTGATCAGGACGGTGCCGTCGAGGGGCCGACGCCGGGCGGCCGTGCCCTGGACAGGCACCAGCCGAGGGGTGGTCACCACGCCGGCCCGGATCTTGAGCTGGGGTTCCCCGCTCGCGGCGACGGCCGCGACACAGGCACGTGAAGCGGCCTCGTCGTCCGTGTCCACGAGCACGAACCGGCCCGGGTTCTCGGTCTGTGCGCTGCGGACGAATCCCCAGACCGCGGCCGCCGCGGGGTCGGGGTGGGGCACGTGGTCGTCGTGGATCGCATCGCGGGTCACGACGACCAGGCGGGAGTCGGTGAACCGGTCGTCGGCGAGCCAGTCCCGCGTCCAGCACAACACTTGGTGGACGTTCCGCTCGGCAGAGGCGGGGGTGTCGCCGTCGGCCGCCCCTTCCACCCGGGCGATGACGACAGGGGGGATCGTCGGGCCGGAGGCGGCGAGGTCACCGAGGGAGGCATGGGCCGCTCCGTCCCGGCCCGCGGCGGACGGGCCCACCACGGCGTACCGGCCGGAGGCCGTGCCGGACGGCACCGGAAACGGTGTCCAGTCCATCCGGAACAGCGCGTCCTGGTGGACGGAATCCAGCTCGCTCAGCCGGCCGACGTCAACGGGCCGCAGGAGCAGCGAATCGACGCCGCCGAGCGGTGTTCCGTCCTGATCCGACACGGCAACGGAGACCGCGTTCTCGCCTGCGGGCGCCAACCGGACCCGCAGCGCGGTCGCCGACCTCGTGGAGTTCAGATGGATCCCCGTGCAGCGGTACGGCAGCCAGTCCTCGGCCCGGGGGTCGTCGACGAACCACCCGAGCCCGATCGCGCCCAACGCGGCGTGGAGCAAGGCCGGGTGGATCCGGAAGCCGCGCCGATCCGTTCCGTCCTGGGCGGGAAGTTCCGCATCGGCGTACAGGACCTCGTCGCGGCGCCAGACGTGCTTCAGCCCGCTCTCCTTCTCGAACGGCACCTCGACCGCGCCCTCGGGAGGCCACGCAACGAGTCCTTCCTCCGCGCGGGTTACTCCGGTGACGGACCCGACGGCGTTCCGGATCCACGCGGATTCGCCCTCGCCCCGCGAGTGCACGCCGAGGACGCCCTTGCCGTCGACGACGACCCGGATCTCGCGGTCGGCCGTCCGGGACAGCACCAACGGTGTCTCCAGCGTGAGTTCGTCGACGACGTCGCATCCCACCCGGTGGGCCGCCCACGCCGCCAGCTCCACCAGCATCGACGCCGGTGCCACCACGGCGCCGTGGACCGTCTGGTCGTACAGCCAAGGGTGTTGCCGCGGTGACAGGCGCCCGCTGCCCACCACTCCACCGTGCTCCGCGTCGCCGGGCAGGTCGATCACGGCGTCGAGGAGCGGGTGGTCCGAGGTGGCGCGGGTGGTGGTCTCCGCGGGTGTGCTCAGCCAGTGGCGCTGCCGCTGGAATGGGTACGTGGGCAGCTCGGCCCAATGGCCGTCCCGGCCCGGGAACACCGTCTCCCAGGACACCTCGACGCCCGCCACGAAGGCCTCGGCCGCCGACCGGTACAACCGCTTGAGGCCGCCGTCGCCACGGCGCAGCGAGCCGACCACCACGCCCTCGGCGCCGGGGGTGTGGTCGAGCATGTCCTGGATGTTGATCGTGAGCAGGGGGTGCGGGCTGGCCTCGACGAAGGCGCCGTACCCCGCGTCGAGGAGGCATTTCACGGCCGCTTCGAAGCGGACCGGTTCGCGCATGTTGCGGAACCAGTAGACGGCGTCCAGCTCCGCGGTGTCGATCGGTCCGCCGGTCACCGTGGAGTAGAACTCCACCGGCGAGGACGTGGGGGTGATTCCGCCCAGCTCGCCGAGGAGCCGGTCCTCGAACCGGTCCATCAGCGGTGAGTGGCCGGGCACGCCCGCCGGGATCCAGCGCGCGCGGGTGCCCTCGGACTCGCAGATCGCGACCAGTTCCCGGACCGCCGAGGCCTCCCCCGCGACCGTCGTCGAGTACGGCCCGTTGATCGCGGCGATCGCGGCCCGTGACCCCGTCCGCTCCAGCAGCTCCCGCACCCGGTGCTCGGGCAGCACGATCCCGGCCATACCGCCGTCCTGGGCGCTGGTGGCCAGTATCCGGGACCGTACGGCCACGATCCTGGCCGCGTCCGGCAGGGGCAGTGCACCGGCGACGCAGGCGGCGGCGATCTCGCCCTGGGAGTGGCCGATCACCGCGTCCGGTGTCACCCCCAGCGACCGCCACACCCGCGCCAGCGACACCATCACCGCGAACAGCACCGGCTGGACGACCTCGATCCGGTCCAGGTCGCCCGCATTCGGGCCGCCGCACACGGTGTCGCTCAACGACCAGTCCACCCACGGTGCCAGGGCGTCCTCGCACGCGCGCATCCGCTCGGCGAACACCGGGGAGGACTCCCACAGTTCACGCCCCATCCCGGCCCACTGCGAGCCCTGGCCGGGGAAGACGAACACCGTCCTGCCGACCGGTCCGGCGACGCCGGACACCACACCGGCCGGGTTCCGGCTGCCGGCGGCGACGGCGTCCAGGCCGGCGAGGAGTTCCTCCCGGTCCGCGCCGATGACGACCTGGCGGTGTTCGAACAAGGAGCGCGTCCCCACGAGGGAGTGCCCCACGTCGGCCGTCGGCAGGTCCATGGCCGGGCTGTCCCGCAGCCGCTCCGCCTGTTCCCGCAGTGCCTCGGCGGACCGGGCCGACAGCACCCACGGCACCGCACCGGGGACGTCGGTAGGTGTCCGCTCGACGGTCTCGGGAGGTTCCTCGAGGATCACGTGCGCGTTCGTCCCGCTGACCCCGAACGACGACACTCCCGCGCGCCGGGGCCGCCCCGGTGCGCTCGGCCACTCCCTCGCCCCGGTCAGCAGCCGCACCGTCCCCGCCGACCAGTCGACATGCTGGGTCGGCCGGTCCACGTGCAGCGTCCTGGGCAGCACCCCGTGATGCATCGCCATGATCATCTTGATGATCCCGCCGACGCCCGCGGCCGCCTGCGTGTGCCCGATGTTCGACTTCAGCGAACCCAGCCACAGCGGGCTGCCGGGGTCCCGGTCCTGTCCGTAGGCGGCCAGCAGCGCCTCCGCCTCGATGGGGTCACCCAGCTTCGTGCCGGTCCCGTGGGCCTCCACCGCATCCACGTCGCCCGGTGTGAGGCCGGCATCGGCCAGGGCCGCTCGGATGACCCGGCGCTGCGCCAGTTCGTTCGGCGCCGTCAGCCCGTTGGAGGCGCCGTCCTGGTTGATCGCCGAGCCCCGGATCACCGCCCGGATCCGGCGTCCGTTGCGCAGCGCGTCCGACAGCCGCTCCAGCACGAGCACGCCCGCGCCCTCGCCCCAGCCGGTGCCGTCGGCCGCCTGCGCGAACGACTTGCAGCGCCCGTCGGCCGACAGACCCCGCTGCCGGGCCGCCTCCACGAACAACCCCGGAGTCGGCAGCGCCGACACCCCGCCGGCCAGCGCCAACGTGCACTCCCCCGACCGCAGGGACCGCACGGCCTGGTGCACCGCCACCAGCGAGGACGAGCAGGCGGTGTCCACCGACACCGCGGGACCTTCCAGCCCCAGCACGTACGCCACCCGGCCCGAGGCCACACTGGTGTACGTCCCCGCGATCGCGAAACCCTCCGTCTCCCCACCGCCACCGCCGCCAAGCCGCGGGCCGTAGTCGACGCCGTAGATCCCGGTGAACACCCCGGTCGCTGAGCCGCGCAACCCGGCCGGGTCGATCCCCGCCCGCTCCAGTGCCTCCCAGGACGTCTCCAGCATCAGCCGCTGCTGCGGATCCATCGCGAGCGCCTCGCGCGGGCTGATCCCGAAGAACGGTGCGTCGAAGTCGGCGAGTCCGGACAGGAACCCGCCCGAGCGGGTGTACGTCTTCCCGCGCGCCTCGGGGTCCGGGTCGTACAACGCCTCCACGTCCCAGCCACGGTCGCGCGGGAAGCCGCCTATCGCGTCCACGCCGTCGGACACCAGCCGCCACAGCTCTTCGGGGGACGTGACCCCGCCGGGGAAGCGGCACCCCGCGCCCACGACCGCGACGGGCTCGCGAGCGCACTCCTCCAGCTCCCGCACCCGCTCGCGCAGCGTCTGCGCGTCGCCGACGGCGCGTCGCAGGTAGGACCGGAGCTTGTCGACGTCTTCCACCTGGGCCTCCCCCATGACTTGCTCAGACGTATCCGCGGTCGATCAGTTCGAACAGTTCGTCGTCACCGCGGCTTTCCGGGCCTTCGGTGTCCGGGGCTCCCGGCACCTCCGGCGCGAGGAGGGAGAAGAGGTGGCGCCCGAGCGCCTGCGGGGTCGGATAGGTGAACGCGACAGTGGCCGCCAGCCGGACTCCGGCCGCCTTGGTGAGCCGGTTGCGGAGCCGCACGGCCATCGAGGAGTCGAACCCGAGGTCCTTGAAGGTTTCGGTCGACCTTGCCGCGAGATCGGCGTCGGTCGGGCCGGCGCCCTTCGCGCTCAGCACCGCAGCCGTCGCGGCGCACACGAGCTTCAGGGCCGACGACTCCGATCCGATCGCCTGCGGGACGGGACCCGGATCCGTGGAGCCGGTGTCCTCGGGCGCCGTCAGCCAATACGGCCGCCGTTGGAAGGGATAGGTCGGCAGGTCGATCCGGCGGGGTCGGTGCGCGGCGAAGACCTCCGTCCAGTCCACCGGCACACCGCGCACGTGCAGTTCGGCCAGCGACGCCAGGACCCTGCCCACGCCCCCGTCGTCCTTGTCGAGGGTGCCCACCACCGGTGGTGGGGCGCTCAGCACGTCGGCGGTCTCCTCCATCGCCACCGTCAGCACCGGACGCGGACTCACCTCCACGAAGGCCCCGCCGCGCTCGCGCATCAGCTGCTCGACGACCTCGCCGAACCGCACCATCGAGCGCAGGTTGTCGTACCAGTACGAGCCCCTGAGCGCGAGTGGGTCGAGCACCTTCGCAGTGACCGTGGAGTGGAACTCCACCGCCGTCGCCCTCGGCGAGACGTCCGCGAGGTCCGCCAGCAGGCGTTCACGGATGCGTTCGACGTGATGGGAGTGGGACGCGTAGTCCACCTTGACCCGTCGCACCCGGACCCCGTCGCCTTCGGCCGCCGCGGCGAACCCGTCCAGCGCCTCGTCGTCCCCGGAGATCACCACCGACGCCGGTCCGTTGACGGCGGCCATGGCGAGCCGCCCGGACCAGCGTCCCAACCGTTCCTCGACCCACGCCGGGGAAGCGGACACCGCGCTCATCCCGCCGCCCGGTCCGGCCAGTTCGGTCAGGGCGCGGCTGCGGACGGCCACGACCTTGGCCGCGTCCGCCAGCGACAGCGCGCCCGACACACAGGCCGCGGCGATCTCGCCCTGCGAGTGCCCGACCACCGCCTCGGGGACCACCCCCAGCGACCGCCACACCCGCGCGAGCGACACCATCACCGCGAACAGCGCCGGCTGGACCACATCCACCCGGTCGAACGACACGGCCGGCTCCGCACCGGTCAGCACCTTCACCAGCGACCAGTCCACCCACGGCGCCAAGGCATCCGCGCAGTCGTCGATACCGCGCGCGAAGACATCCGACTCGGCGTACAACTGCCGCCCCATGCCGACCCACTGCGAGCCCTGACCGGGGAACACGAAGACCACCGGCGCCACCGGCCCAGAGGCCACTCCGCGAATCACTCCTGCCGGGTCCTCGCCCGCGGCCAGCCTGCCCAGCGCTTGCGCACGGTCACCGCCCAGCAGTACGGCCCTGTGTTCGAACGAGGCTCGCGTCGACACCAGGGAGTACCCGACGTCGGCAGCCGACAGCGACGCGTCCGCGCTCACGCGGTCCCGTAGCCGTGCCGCCTGCTCGCGCAAGGCCGGCTCCGAGCGGGCCGACAGCACCCACGGCGGCGTTCCCTCGCCGGCGAGCCGGGCTTCCGTCCGTGTCGGGGGCGCCTCTTCGAGGATCACGTGCGCGTTCGTGCCGCCCATCCCGAACGCGGAGACCCCTGCCCGGCGTGGCCGGTCCGGCGTACCCGACCAGGGGCGCACGGCCGTGAGGACTGCGAAGTCCTCGTGGAAGTGCGGTACGGCGGGGTTCGGGGACCGGAAGTTCAGGCTGGGGACCAGACGGGCGTGGTGCACGCAGAGCGCCGTCTTCACGAAGCCGACGATGCCGGCGGCAGGCTCCAGGTGTCCGACGTTCGTCTTCACCGAGCCGATCACCAGGGGGCCGTCACGGCCGGTGGCGCGGAACACCTCGCGCAGACCTGACAGTTCGGCCGGATCGCCGAGCCGGGTGCCGGTGCCGTGGGCCTCGACGTAGTCGACACCCTCGAACGGAACACCGGCACGGTCGAGAGCGGACAGCACGGTCGCCGCCTGGGCTTCCGCGCTGGGATCCGGCATCCGCGAGGAGGCACCGCCGCTGCCGACACTCCAGCCGCGCACCACCGCGTAGACGCGGTCACCGTCGGCGACGGCGAGGTCGAGCCGCTTCAGCACGACGAATCCGCCGCCCTCTCCCCGTACGAAACCGCTCGCCCGCTCGTCGAAGGTGAAGCAGCGGCCGTCGGGTGAGAGGGCACCCAGATTCGCCAGGCCCAGTCCCGCCCCCGGATCGACGATCAGGTTCACGCCGCCCACGAGCGCCATGTCGACCGCGCCGCCGTGTATCCGGTCGCAGGCCAGCGCCAGCGACACCAGGGAGGAGGACTGGCCCGAGTCCGCGCACAGGCTCATGCCGCGGACGTCGAACAGGCCGGAGATCCGGTTCGCGATCAACGCGCCGCTGGAGCCGAGTGCGGTGTAGTGGTCGTCCCGGTCGCTGCCCGACTGCCGGCGCAGGACGTCGTATCCGGAGGACGCGGCGCCGACCAGGACGTCGATCTCGCGTCCGGCGAGCGAGGCCGCGGGCAGCCGGGCGTCCTCCACGGCCTCCCAGGCGAGTTCCAGCCCGAGCCGCTGCACGGGGTCCATGGCGGCCGCTTCCGCCGGGCCGGTGCCGAAGAACGGCGCGTCGAATCCGTCGACGGACTCGAAGAACGAACCCGCGGTCAGGGTGGCGGTGTCGGGGTGGGAAGTGAGGTTCGAGGGGACTGTCCGGTGTTCGGGAAGCCTTCCGACGGTCGACCTCCCGTCGAGCAGCAGGTGCCAGAACTCCCCCAGGTCGTGCACGCCGGGGAAGCGGCACGACATGCCGATGACGGCTATCTCGGGCCGCACTGCGTTCATCGCCAACGGGTCAACAACCTCCGCAGTTCGTCGGGCGCCTTCGCGAACTCGTGGTGCCCGCCGTCAAGGACCCGGATGTCGACCGATTCCGAGTACCGATGCCACCCCTGGAGCTGGTCGAGGCTTACGTCCGGGTCGTCACGCCAGTGCAGTACGACGACGGGGCAGCCCACCGCGACCGGCTCGGCCCGGTGATACCGACGCGCGGCGGCGTGATCACGGAGCAGCACGGCCATTCCCATGTCGATCATGTCCGGCCGCGGCTCGATGCCCCGGCCGCGCACGAACGCCTCGACCTCGGCACGCAGTTCGGGCGCGGCCATGGTGAGCATCCGGTCCTGGCCGGCGTCGTGCGGCGCCGGCTGGCCCGACACGAAGAGGCGGTCCGGACCGGGCAGACCCAGTTCGGCGAGCAGGAGGACGGTCTCGTAGGCGGGCAGGGCCCCCGCGCAGTGCCCGAAGAACGCGAACGGCCGGTCGAGCAACGGGGCCAGTGGTCCGATCAGGTCGGCGGCGAGGTTTTCGTAGGTGTTGTAGTGGGGTTCGCCCAGCCGGTTCTCGCGGCCGGGGAACTGCAGGGGGCAGATCTCGATGTCGTCGAGGGCCGCCGGCCAGGCGCTGAAGGCCGATGCTCCGGTGCCGGAGTAGGGGAAGCAGAAGACGCGGCCGGAGGGATCGGGGGACTGCGGCCGGACGAACCATGGGGACGTGGCGGCGGTATGGCCGGATGTCATGGCGTCTGTCGTTTCTGGGCGACGATGGGGAGGTGGGTCATTCCGGCGATGAAGAACGACCGCAAGTGCTCTGGCTCGCCGTCGAGTTCGATCGACGCGAAGCGCTGGAGCAGCTCCTCGAAGAAGATGCGCAGGGTCAGCCGGGCCAGCGGTCCGCCGACGCAGAAGTGCGGTCCGAACCCGAACGCGACATGTCGCTTGGCGGCGCTCCGCGTGATGTCGAAGGTGTGCGGATCGGCGAACTGGGAGGCGTCCCGGTTGGCGGACCCGATCCATGCGACGACCGCGCCCCGGGCCGGGACGGTGCCCCCGCCGATCTCGATGTCGTGCACCGCGTACCGCATGAAGTTGCACGCGGCCGAGGTCCAGCGCAGTCCCTCCTCGACGAGGTTCGGGACCAGCGAAGGGTCGGCCTGCGCCTTCTGGAACTGCTCGGGCCGCTCGACGAGGGCGTGCACCGTGCCCGAGACGGTGTGCGGAGTCGTCACGTTGGCACCCAGGAGGATGCTGTAGCCGTCAAGGGCGATCTCCTCGTCGGTCAGCGGCGCGTCTCCCGCACGGACGTTCATGAGGTGGTCGAGCAGGCTGCCGTCCTCGCCGCCGGCCGCCCGCCGCCGGCCGACCCACTCGGTGACGTAGGTGACGAGCTCGTGGTGGGAGATGGCCAGCGTGGCGGCTTCGCTGCCGTGCTGGAAGTGCGGGTCGGAGGGGGCGGTCACCATCGCGGTCAGCTGCACGAGTTCGTCCCAGTCCCGCTCCGGGATGCCCAGGATCGGGCCCGTGACGATCGCCGGGAGGAGCAGCGCCCGCTCGGCCAGATCGAACGTGCCGCCGTCCAGCGCGGGTTCGAGGAAGCGTGCGACCGCCTGCCGGATCCGGTCCTCCCAGGGCGCCACCGCCCGCGCGGTGAGCCTGGCCCCGATCGCCCGGCGGACCTGGGTGTGCCGGGGCGGATCGGTGGACGTCATCAGCCTGCCCGCCGCGACGTCGTCGACGCCGAGGTGGGTGACCACTGTCCCACGCTCCGAGGTGAAGTCGCGGTGGTCGCCGAGCACGCGGCAGACGTCGCCGTAGCGCGTCACCGACCAGAACTCCCTGCCGTCCGGCAGGACTTGGTGATGCAAGGGTGCCGATTCCCGCATGACGTCCCAGACGGCGTGCGGATCGCCCGAGGTGTAGAGATCGAGGTCGAACAGGTCGACAAGGCCGAGATCGATGTCGTTCCCGGTCTCCGGCGTCAGCCTCACGTCCGTGGCCTCCCCTGCGCGATCAACTCGGCGACCCGGGCCGGGGTCTGCGCGACATAGAAGTCGCGCACGGACAATTCGACGCCGTAGTCCCGGAGCATCCGGTCGATGATCTTGATTCCGATCAGGGAATTGCCGCCGAGCGCGAAGAAGTCGTCATCCGCACCGACCGCGCGGCCGTCAAGGTATTCCCCCCACAGCGCCGAGATTTCGTGCGCGAGTGACACCGGTGCATCCGAAGGCGCGGCTTGCGGTTCTGCCGCCTCATCCTGTCCGTCCTGCTGGTGGACCCGCGGCCCCAATTCCATTGGCAGCCTTTCCTTCTCCGCCGGGCGAGTGACTCGTGCCGCCAAGTTAAATAGCCGAGGAAACCCCGCGCAAGAGAGGGCAGTGCGGTGCGCCCGGGCATCCGGTTGTCCCGCCGACGGGACAGCCGGCGACAGCCCGGGTTCTCTGGCTATTACCCGTACCGCGCAGATAGCCTGCGAATTCTGGTGACGGTCGACGCGTCTTGTGGTGACGGTCGGCGCGTCAAAAAATCACGCAGTGAGGGGGGTTTCGTTGCTTAAGTCGCAACGGCTTGCGGTGCTGCCCATCGACTCATACGATCTGGACTCCGAGTTGTCCGTCGTGGACCGCCACGAGTACAGCGGGGAGTACGACGCCCTCACGTTCGGGGCATGGTCGTGCCATGTGCTGGCCAACGGCAGCGGCGCCGAGTCCGACATCGCCTTCCGCCCCCACAGCGACCGCCTGGCCCTCACCGAACTGGGCAAGCAGTTGCCCGGCATCATGTCCCTGGTGACCGGGCATTTCTCCCTGGACCGCTTGCAGTGGGTGCGCATCTTCAGCCTCCGCGACGGCATCATGGCCCCTCATGTGGATTTTCTCGAATTCGCCGAACCCGGCACCAGGGTGCAGGTTCCGCTGCGCACCAGCGAGGAATCCCTCCATTCCGAGAATGACATCGTCTATCACCTCCGCCGAGGCGAGGTGTGGAAGATACACACGACCGTTCCGCATTCGGCGCGCAGCACCGCGAGTACCGCCCGGCTCTCCCTCTGCCTGGACTTCTCGGACGCCGAGGAGCCTGTGGCGATCCGCAACGAAGCGCCCGCGACCGATTCGATTCGCGTCATCGAGCGCCCCGAGGCGACAGAGGCGGAGATCGAGGAGCTCGTGGACTCCGGCCGGACGATGACCCGGGAATCCATGCGCTCGGACTTCCGTCGATTCGCCGCGCTCCACTACGAGCGGCACACGCCTGCCTCCGCCGTCTTCGACTGGTACGAAGAGGCCGCGAGGCGTTCCGGGGACGCAGCCGTTGCCGCGAAGGCCGAGGCCTTCCGCAGGTACTGCATCGAGAAGCGGGCCGACGGGGAGGCCTTCCACTGGTGAGGCACGCCTGACGGGCCGGGACGCGACACGCGTTCCGGCCCGTTTGCCATGTCGATGGCACCGGATGGCACCGGATGGCACCACTTGGCACCATCTGGCGCCACACAGCGCCATCACCCGCCCCTGAAGGAGGATGAGGCGAGCGCGGCGCCACGATGACACAACTCCTCTTCCAGACGTTTTCCCAGGTCACGACAGCACGCCGGGCGGATCTCGCACGACCCGCCAGCATGAGGCGCCATGCGGGCTTGCCGTGGTGCCATCATGGTGCCATCATGGCGTTATGGACCTCACCCCCTACGTCGACACCCTTCGCCGCGAACTCGCGGTGGCCGCCGAAGCCGGCGGTGACGATGCTCGCGAGCTGGCCCGCCGACTCACCGCCCCCCTGGAGTCGGCGACCAGGCTGGCCATGCTCAATGTGCTCTCCGACGCGATGGACGAGATCACCCGCGAGCTCGCCCCCGGGTCGGTCGACGTACGGCTGCGTGGGGTCGACCCGGACTTCGTGGTGACACCACCCCCCACCCACAACGGCCCGGCGGAACCCTCCGAGTCCCTCGAACCGCCGAGAGCCCCGGCTCCGGCCGATGGCGACGAAGGGGGCACGGCCCGCGTCAACCTGCGCCTGCCGGCCCATCTCAAGGCACGCGCCGAGGAGGCCGCGAGCCGCGAGGGCCTCTCCGTCAACGCGTGGTTGGTGCGGGCCGTGTCGGCCGCGGTCGACAGCGGCGGGGCGCGGCAACGGCCGACGGAGCGGACCCGCAATCTCGGACAGAACTTCAAGGGCTGGGTGCGTTAGCCGCGCCCACACCCCCAGGACAGACAAAGCGGAGCACCCACATCACGTCCCACCAGCGGGGACGATCCAAGGATTCATGAGGACGGGACAGCCATGCCTTCTTTCGACACTCTCGAACCCATCTCGGTCACCGCCTACGTGTACGCCGGCTCCATCCGGTTCACCGCGAGCGACCGCCTCGACACCGTGGTCGAAGTGCGGCCCCGCGACCCGAAGAAGGACCTCGACGTCCGGACGGCCGAGCAGACCGAGGTCTCCTGCACCAGCGGCATTCTGACTCTCCGCACGCCCAAGGCGAACATGCTCGGGCGCGGCGGCACCGTCGACGTGACCGTCGAACTCCCCACGGGCTCGAACCTCGACCTGGACGGCGAGGGGACCCATGTGATCGGCGAGGGCCGACTCGGCGACGTCCGCCTGAAGACCTCGGCCGGCGACGTCCGCCTGGACACCACCGGCCCGCTGCAGCTCAAGGCACAGCACGGGTCGAGCACCGTCGACCGGGTCGAAGGAACGGCAGAGATCACCAGCAGCACCGGCAACGTGCGCATCGGACTCATCGACGGCCCCGCCGTGCTCAAGAGCTCGCACGGCACCACGACCGTCGGCGCCGTCACCGGCGAGCTCCGACTGAACGGCACCAACGGCGCCATCGACATCGCGCGCGCCGAGGCGTCGGTCACCGGAACCACCACCAACGGCGTCGTCCGCCTCGCTGAAGTCGCCCGCGGCAACATCCAGTTGGAGACCTCCAACGGGAACGTCGAGATCGGCATCCGCGAGGGCACCGCCGCCTGGCTCGACCTCAACACCAAGCACGGGCAGGTCCGCAACACGCTCAACTCGTCCGAGGCCCCCGAGCCGACCGAGGACTCCGTCGAGGTCCGTGTGCGGACCAACTGGGGGAACATCGACATCTTCCGCGCGAAGGCCTGAGCACCCTCACCCCCGCATCCGCCTCGCCTCCTCCGTCCCCCGTCACCCGATCGTTCACAGGGAGGGTGCCATGCCTGCGCCTGTCATGCCCACACCCATTCAGGGTGACGGCAAACGGTCATCGACCACCGTCGGTGTCTCCGCCGGAGGCAGCCGGCTTGGTGTGGAGAATGTCGCGGGCCTGGTCCGCCGCACGGGCGATGCTCTCGGAGACGAAGTCCAGGAAGCGGCCGATGTTTTCGAGGCGGACGCCCGGTCCCGTGTCGGCACCGAGGACGGCGACGCCCTGCCGCGCGGTCTCGGCGACCTGGGCAGTGGAGCGCGCGCTGGCCATCATCGAGTCGTACATGATGTCGTCGTCGACGAAGTACCGTTCCCGACGGCCCTCGTCGCGCGTCCGCCCCACGAGGTCCTGGCTCTCCAGGAACGTGATCGCCTTGGAGACGGACGCCGGACTGACCTCGAGGCGCTGGACGAGCTCGGCCGCGGTGAGGCCGCGCGTGTCGGAGATGAGCAGGCAGGCCATCACCCGGGCCATCATCGCGGGCATGCCCGACTGCATGAAGACGGTCGTCAGTGTCTCCCCGTACTCCCGTACGGCCTCGGCATCACGCCCATAGGCCTCCAGGGACGCTTGGGAATTCCGGGGCGGCGCCTGCTTGCGGCGCTGCGCGCGGCGCTCGGTCGCGCGATGGGCGAGGTCCGAACGGTAGGCCGTGGGCCCGCCGTTGCGCATGACCTCGCGCGTGACCGTCGAGGTCGGACGGTCCAGGCGCCTGGCGATCTCCGCATAGGCGAGGCCGTCGGCCAGTCCCAGCGCGATCTGCTGACGTTCCTGCTGGGTGAGCCTGCCTCCCGGCATCACGGCCTCCTTCGTGTCGCGTACTGCCGCCCAATATAGCGTTCACCTCCAGCTCATTGCAAAAATTGGAGCACGGAACATTGCATTACTGTCCAGTCGGTTGCAACGATTTCGAGCCGATGAACAGCAACAACGTGCTTTATACGCAACGATCCTATTGCTCGATTCGTGAACGCAACGTAGCGTTTCTGTCATCAGAAACAACGGATTCAAGGAGCGCACGATGCAGAAGTTCCAGACCCCCACCCCGGTCTCCACCCTGCTCGACATCCCGGCCGGACGTATCCAGTTCATCGCCGCCGACCGCGCCGACACCGTCGTCGAGGTCCGGCCCGCGGACGCCTCCAAGAGCCGCGACCTGAAGGCGGTCGAGGAGATCGAGGTCGCCTACGCCGACGGCGTGCTGCGCATCGAGGCCGCGCCGGCCAAGAACCGCCTCCTCGGCAACTCCGGTTCCGTCGAGGTGACCGTGCAGCTGCCGGCCGGCTCCCGCATCGAGGGCAAGTCCGGCGCCGCCGAGCTGCGGGGCGTGGGGCGGCTCGGCGAGGTCGTCTTCGAGGGCGGCTACCGCCAGGTCAAGCTCGACGAGGCCGCCGAGGTCCGGCTGAGCGTGCACGACGGTGACGTCGCGGTCGGGCGGCTGGCCGGCCCCGCGGAGATCAGCACTCAGCGCGGCGACATCCGCATCGCCGAGGCCGCAGGCGGCGAGGTCTCCCTCAGCACCCAGAAGGGCGACATCGAGGTCGCCGCCGCGGCCGGTGTCTCGGCCGTACTCGACGCCGGGACCGGCCACGGCCGGATCAGCAACTCCCTGAAGAACAGCGCCGGCACCGACGCCGCGCTCAGCATCCACGCGACCACCAGCTACGGCGACATCACCGCCCGCAGCCTGTAACCCACCGCCATCCATAAGGGGCACCTGTCATGACCGACCTGGCCATCGCGGCGAACGGACTGCGCAAGTCCTTCGGCGACAAGACCGTCCTCGACGGCATCGACATCGCCGTACCGCAAGGAACGATCTTCTCCCTGCTCGGCCCTAATGGCGCCGGCAAGACCACCGCCGTGAAGATCCTCTCCACCCTCATCAGCGCCGACACCGGATCCGGTGAGATCCGCGTCGGCGGGCACAACCTCGCCACCGACGCGCAGGCTGTGCGGGCCGCGATCGGTGTCACCGGACAGTTCTCCGCCGTCGACGGGCTGATCACCGGCGAGGAGAACATGCTCCTCATGGCCGACCTGCACCACCTCCCCAAGGACGAGGGCCGTCGCACGGCCGCCGAACTCCTCGAACGCTTCGACCTCACCGACGCCGCGAAGAAGCCCGCCTCCACCTACTCCGGCGGCATGAAGCGCCGCCTCGACCTCGCCATGACCCTGGTCGGCAACCCGCGGATCATCTTCCTCGACGAGCCCACCACCGGCCTCGACCCCCGCTCCCGCCACACCATGTGGCAGATCATCCGCGAGCTGGTCTCCGACGGTACGACCGTCTTCCTCACCACCCAGTACCTGCAGGAGGCCGACGAACTCGCCGACCGCATCGCGGTCCTCCACAACAGCAAGATCGTCGCCGAGGGCACCGCCGAGGAACTCAAGCGCCTGATCCCCGGCGGCCACATCCGGCTCCGCTTCACCGACCCGGCCGCCTACCAGTCCGCCGCGACCACGCTCAGCGAGGCAGCCCGCGACGACGAAGCCCTCGCGCTGCAACTCCCCAGCGACGGCAGCCAGCGCGAACTGCGCTCCATCCTCGACTGGCTCGACTCGGCCGGCATCGAGGCCGACGAACTCACCGTGCACACCCCCGACCTCGACGACGTCTTCTTCGCCCTCACCGACGACGCCAAGGTCCCCAACCAGACCAAGGAGAACGCCCGATGAGCTCCGTCTCCCTCGCCGTCCGGGACTCGAACACCATGCTGCGCCGCAACCTGCTGCACGCGCGGCGCTACCCCTCCCTCACCCTGAACCTGCTCCTTACCCCGATCATGCTGTTGCTGCTGTTCGTCTACATTTTCGGCGACGTCATGAGCAAGGGCATCGCGGGCGGCCACGCCGACCGCTCCGTGTACATCGCCTACATCGTCCCCGGCATCCTGATGATGACCATCGGCAGCACCGTGATCGGCGCCGCGGTGTCCGTCGCCACCGACATGTCCGAGGGGGTCATCGCCCGCTTCCGCACCATGGCCATCCACCGCGGCTCGGTACTCATCGGCCACGTCGTCGGCAGCGTGCTCCAGGTGCTCGCCAGTCTGGTTCTCGTCGGCGCCGTCGCCGTGGCCATCGGCTTCCGCTCGACCGATGCCACGGTGATCGAGTGGCTTGCGGCCTTCGGACTGCTGGCACTGTTCTCCCTGGCGCTCACCTGGATCGCGGTCGGCATGGGCATGGCCAGCCCCAACGCCGAGGCCGCCAGCAACATGGCGATGCCGCTGATCCTCCTCCCCCTCATCTCCAGCGCCTTCATCCCCGCCGACACGATGCCCGGCTGGTTCCAGCCGATCGCCAAGTACCAGCCCTTCACGCCCGCCAACGAGACCCTACGGGGCCTGCTCCTCGGCACCGAGATCGGCAACAACTGGTGGATCGCCCTCGCCTGGTGCCTGGGCCTCATCGTCCTCGGCTACTGGTGGTCGCAGGCACAGTTCAACCGCGACCCGAAGTAGGCCGGCACGAGCGGCGTCCCCTCCGCCGCTCGTCCCGCCCAGGGGCGGCGTACACCGACACCACGTCGGCGTACGCCGCCCCTCTATATGTCCTGTCAGCGGGACAGTCCTGTTCTATTGCCATTGTTTACTTCACCGGTGAGCGACATTTCCTGCGAAGATCCACTGGGATATCGATCGGATATGCCAGGGGCGGGTCCACGATTGACACCCTCCTGCTCCCCCGGGCAGAGTATTGAACTGCTGAGGAACCGCGGAGGTGAATCCCGCGCAGGCCGTGGCGGCTCCCTGAACTCATTCCGCACGGCAAGCACCTGGCAAACCCGAGAAGGAGCCGACGCATGAACAAAATTGGCGATGGCATTCTGGAGAAGGCCGCGGCGGAATACGCCGATCAGGGCTTTTCCATCATCCGCAACGTCGTGCCATCGGAACTCCTGGACGAGGCACGTGCCCACGTCGAATGGCTCACACGTAAATATCCGGATCTGCGTCCGGAGCACTTCCATCATCCCCTGATCCGCAATGACGCCTTCTGGGCGCGTCTGGTCTCGGACTCCCGTCTGGTGGACATCGCGGAGTTCTTCCTCGGCCCGGACGTGGCGTGCTTCACCGCCCACTACATCTGCAAGCCGCCGTACGACGGGCAGCCCGTGCTGTGGCACCAGGACGGCGCGTACTGGACGCTGAGTCCGATGGAGGCGCTGACGGTGTGGCTGGCCGTCGACGAGAGCACCGTGGAGAACGGTTGCCTGCGGATGATTCCCGGCAGTCACGAACTGCCGCTGCACAAACCGTCGGTCCGTACGGACGAACCCAACATGCTGTTCTCCGCCTCCGACGAGAACCTGGTGCGGGAGTGGGCCGAGAAGCGCGGAATCGTGGAGATCGAGCTCCAGCCGGGCGACGTCTCCATCCACCATCCGCATCTGCTGCACTGCTCGGAGGCGAACACCTCCCCCAAGCGACGGTGCGGTCTCGACATCGGCTACATCTCGACGGCCACGCGGATCCACAGCGAAGGCATCTACCTCGACCCGCTGCTCGTCCGTGGAACCGACTCGGCCGGCCTCAACAGCTATCGCCCGTTCCCCGTCTACCAGGACGGCGAGACGATCCCCTTCGCCGGACGGGACGACTGGAGCGCCAAGGTGGCGGGGCTGAACGAGTCCCTGCCGGCCCGCTCGCGGGATCTCCCCGACGAGAGCCCGATCGAGACGACCCGCCACATGATCGACCGTCTGCGCGCAGGCACCGTGAAGCGCTGACCGCGACCTCACATACGGGAGCCCCCGAACGCATCTCGTTCGGGGGCTCCCGTATGTGCCGTCGGCCCTGTCCTCACAGACGCACCGGAAACCTGTTGAACAGACGGGCGCCGCCGGGGATGACCTCGCGGTACCGCAATTCGCTGCCGCTCACGGCGAGTTCGAGAGTCTCACGCTTCAGGAACAGGTGGTCGATGGCCACCTCGCCCTCCAGTTCGGCGAGCGCCGCGCCGATGCAGCGGTGCGGGCCCGCGCCGAAGGCGAGATGGCCTTCCCCGCGCTTCAACTCGCGCTCCACGTTGCATCGTTCGGGCTCAGCGAAGACGCGCGAGTCGTAGTTGACGGACTGCAGGGAGCCCGTCACGGCATCGCCCTTGCAGATCGAGACGCCGGCCAGCTCCATGTCCTCGGCGGCGTACCGCGGTCCGGCGCTCGGGATGGGGTTGGCGATCCGCATCAGTTCGTTGATGGCGTGCGGCAGGGCCTCCGGCCTGGCGCGCAGCAGGGCCAGTTGATCCGGGTTCTGGAGGAGGGTGAGCACCGCGTTCGGTATGAAGTGGGCCGTGGAATGGTAGCCGCCGTTCACCAGGACGCCCACCATCGAGATGATCTCGTCCTCGGTGAGCCGGTCGCCGTTCTTGTCGGTCGTATGCACCAGGGTGGAGATCATGTCGTCCCGGGGCTCGGCCCGGCGTCGCTCGATGAGTTGCTTGGTGTAGTCGAACAGGCCCAGGGCGCTGGTGGTGAAGTCGGCGTCGATGTTGGCGTACTCATCCATCCACTGCCGTATCTGCGGCTGGTCGGGCTCGTCGATGCCGACGAGGTCGCAGATGACGGCGCCGGTCAACGGTGTGGCGTACTCCCTGAGGAGATCGCCGGATCCCTTCTTGGCGAAGGCGTCGAGGAGCCGGGAGGAGACCTCTTCGATGCGCGGCCGCAGGGCCTTGATGCGCCGGACGCTGAACGCGGGCGCCACGAGCCGGCGCAGCCGGGCGTGGTCCGGGCCGTCCTGGAGCATCAAGTTGGACGTGAAGTAGCGCAGGAGTTCCTTCGGCACATCGAGGGACATGAGCGCCTGGTCCGCGATGCTGGGCCCTTGGTGGCCCGGCACATTGCCGATGTTCGTCACGAGCCGCGGGTCACTCCACGCCTCCTTGAACTCCTCGCTGCGCGTGATCAGCCAGACGGGCGGTCCGCCGGGAAAGCCGATGCGGACGAGCGGGGCCGTCTCCCGTAGGCGAGCGAAGGCGCCGATGGGATCCTCTTCGAATTCAGGGTTGAGCAGGCTCACGATCGGCTCAGCCATGATCGTCTTCTCCTTCATTGCTCGGTACGGATTCCGCCTCGATCAGGTCCAGCACCTCCCGGGCGTGATCGACCAGGTACATGTGGTCGCCCGGGAACTCCGCACAGCTGAATTCACCCGTGGTCGCTCTCCGCCATTCCCGTGCCTGTTCCGCCGAGACCAGTCCGTCGGCGCTTCCCCGAATCGAGCAGATCGGCACCGACAGCGGTTCGTCGATGCTGGGAACGTAGTTCTCGTGCATTTCGCAGTCGGCACGGAGAACGGGGAGAATCAGTTCGCGCATCTCCGGGTGGTCGAGGGCCTCGTGCCGGAATCCCGCGAACTCCTCGACCCTGGCGAGGAACTCGTCGTCCTCGAGCCCGGTCGCCCGCCGCTCCCGCTGGGTCCACGGCCCCGGCGAACCGCTGACGACGAGCCGTTCGACACGTACGTCGCGTGTGCACAGCAGATGGGCCAGCTCGTACGCGAGCACCGCGCCCAGGCTGTGCCCGAACAGCACGGTCCGCGTTCCTTCGCCGAGGGCCGCGGCGATGCCGTCGACCTCGTTCTTGGCCGCTTCGACAACATTCCGGTACGGCGTCTCAAGGATCCGCCGCTCCCTTCCGGGCAGTTCGACCGGGACCAGGCGCCAGCGGCCGGCGGCCTGTTCACGCCATGGGTGGAAGAACGAGGGTCCTGCTCCGGCGAACGGCACGCACAGCAGCGCGGCCTGGTCCCGCTCGCCCGCCTCCCCCTTCACCACGCCAGCTTTTCGACGATGGCCTTCATGATCTGACCCGCGGGCTTGGGCATGTGCAGGTCGTGGTGCGACGCGTCCACGTCGTACTCCTCGATGGAGCCGAGGACGAACGGCCGCCAGTCGGGGGCATAGGTCGGCATCCCGTCGGGCCTGTCCAGCGTGGCGTTGAAGTACAGCACGTCGCCACGGAAGACCGGCGACTGGAACTCGGCCATCCTGTTCAGGTTGTTGGCGCCGACCTTCGACATGTTCTCCAGGAAGTCGTCCATGTTGCCGGTGTTCATGAACTTGCCGAAGACCTCCTCGATGTCCGCCCGGTAGAGCTCCTGCGTCCGGCCGGCCACCGCCTGGAAGCCGTTCTCCGGCGCGTCGCTGGCCGGCTGGGTGTCCAGGATGGCCAGCAGGGCGACCTCCTGCCCGCGCCGGTCCAGGGCATCGGCGACGGCGTGCGCGACCGGGCCGCCGAACGACCAGCCGATCAGGTAGTAGGGCCCCTCCGGCTGGGTCTTGAGGATCTGCGCCAGGTAGTCGTCGACCATCTCCTCCACCGACCCCGCGAGCGGCTCCGTGCCCTGGAAGCCGCGGGACTGGAGGCTGTAGGCCGGCCGGTCCTGCACGTAGGGCGCGAAGGTGAAGTACGCCCAGCCCAGCCCGCCTCCGCCGTGGAAGAACCACACCGGCGGCTTGCCGGTACCCGGGTCCCTGTTCAACGGCAGTACGACCGCGAACGAGTCGACGTGTTCGTCCGGGATGCCGCCGACGAGCACCAGCGCGGCCAGCTCGGACACCGTGGGGTAGCGGACGATCGTCCGGACCGGCATGTCGACACCGAACTGCTTGCGGATGCGGGCGCTGAGCCGGGTGGCCAGGAGCGAATGCCCGCCGAGCATGAAGAAGTCGTCATCGATGCCGACGCTCTCCACGCCGAGCAGTTCACTGAAGACGGCGCACAGCTTCTCCTCGTGGGCGTTGCGCGGCTCTCCGTCGCTCGTGGTGGTCGTGGCCTCCGAGGGCAGCGCTCGCCGGTCGAGCTTGCCAGACATGGTCAGTGGAAGCTCCGGCAGCGGCACCACCGCGGCCGGGACCATGTAGTCCGGCAGCCGCTCCCGCAGGTACTGGGGCAGCTCGACCACCAGCGGACCGATCGACTTGGCCAGCGCGGGGGCGTTCACCCGGCTCCGCCGGACCACACCGCTGGGCACGAACCCGCCGGTGACTGCCTGCTGTTCGGGCAGCAGCACAGCGTCGAAGGTGTGGGCGGTCTCACCCGACCAGGTCAGAACCGCCTCCCGGCCCTGCTGCCGCGCCCATGCGGCGAGGTCCTCCGGATCGACCGGCACGACGGAGGCAGCGACCGCGTTCAGCACGCTGGCCGACGTCGCCGCGGCGAACTCCTCAGCCAGCCGCGCGTTGGGTATCCCGGCCACCCGCAGCGGGGCGCCGCCGGCCCGGTCCAGGCGCTCGCCCAGGCGGGTCAGGTCGGACACCTCCCGGCCCCAGGGCACCGTGGGCACATCCGTCAGGTCCAGCAGGCCGGCCGGTTCCTTGTGCAGGACCACCTCGTAGCGGTGCCGGGTCAGTTCGTTGTGCTCCTGCCCCGGCTTCAGGCGGATGTCGACCCCGCCCGCGTGCTCCCGCGCCCACGCGGCGAACCACTCCGGGGCGACCACCAGCTCCCGCTCCGCCAGCACCGCCTGCTCCACCATGGCCCGCATCTCCTCCGCCGAGGCGTGCGGCCGCGCGGCACGCTGCACCGCGGTCAGCATCAGCCGGAGCGTGGCCGCGTTGCGGACGTCGCCGACGATGACGCGGCCGCCGGGCGCGAGGAGTTCCATGGCCTGGCGCAGCACCCGGTCCAGGTAGGCGGCGCTGGGGAAGTACTGCACCACCGCGTTGAGGACCACGGTGTCGAAGCCGCCCTTGGGCAGTCCGGAGACGTCGTCGGCGGCCTGGGCAGTCAAGCGGACCCGGTCACCGAGGCCGGCCCGCTCGGCCTGGGCCCGGACCCGGTCCAGCACCGTGGCCGAGATGTCGGTGCCCCAGTACTCCTCGACCTCACCGGCGATCTTCGACAGCAGCAGACCGGCGCCCACGCCGATCTCGAGGACCCGCCGCGGTGCGAACCGCAGTACCTGCGCCACCGCCGTGTCCCGCCAAGCCCGCATCTGTTCGAGCGGAATCTGCTCGCCGTCGTACGCCGACTTCCACAGCTGGAAGTCCTCACCCCAGGCTTCGTCGCGGGACTTGTGGTAGGTCTCGTCGTGGACCTGGCGCCACTCCTCCACCTGGTCGGCGGGATCGCCCGACGCGGCATCCGGGTCGGGCACCACGTAGGCCACCAGGCGCTTGTCGCCCTGCTGGTTCTCGCGCACCACGACCGCCGCCTGGGCCACGGCGGGATGCCCGGCCAGGACCTGCTCGATCTCGCCCAGTTCGATGCGGAGCCCGCGGATCTTGACCTGGAAGTCGGTGCGGCCGATGTACTCGACCTG
The DNA here is from genome assembly GCF_050214755.1 of Streptomyces sp. C1-1. NCBI lineage: Bacteria > Bacillati > Actinomycetota > Actinomycetes > Kitasatosporales > Streptomycetaceae > Streptomyces > Streptomyces sp. C1-1. The sequence goes on from NZ_CP189826.1 coordinate 539,175, forward strand.
GCCGTCCTTGTTCCACCGCACCACGTCGCCGGTGCGGTACATCCGCTTCCCCGGCTCGCCGAAGGGGCAGGCCACGAACCGCTCCGAGGTCAGCCCGGTCTGACCGAGGTAGCCCCGCGCGAGTCCGGCACCGGCGAGATACAGCTCACCGGTGACCCCGGCCGGCACCGGACGCAGTGCCTCGTCCAGCACATAGACCTGGGTGTTCCAGATCGGCGCGCCGATCGGCACCTTGTCCGCGCCGGGCACATGCTGCCACTCCGTCACTTCGACGGTCGCCTCGGTGGGACCGTACAGGTTGTTCGCGGAGCAGCCGGGCAGCAGGTCGGTGAACCGGTTGGCCAGCGGAGCCAGGAACGGCTCGGCCGCGACCTCGATCCAGCGCAGGGTGGTGCACTTCTGCGCGGCGGGCTCGGCGACGAACGCCTCGAGCAACGAGGGCACGAAGTCCGCGCCGGTCACCCGTTCCCGCTGGATCAGCTCGGCCAGATACGCCGGATCCTTGCGTCCGTCCGGGCGGGCGACGACGACGCACGCTCCGATCTGCAGCGGGGCGAACAGCTCCGGCACGGAGGCGTCGAAGCTCGCCGTCGTGCTCAGCAGCATGCGGTCCTCGGGCGTGACGTCGAAGTGCGCCAGACCCCACTTGATCCGGTTCATGATCGAGCGGTGCTGCACCGGCACGCCCTTGGGGCCGCCGGTGGAGCCGGAGGTGTACATCACGTACGCGGCGTTGTCCGGCACGAGGCGCCGCTGCGGATTCGCCTCCGGGTACCCGGACACGTCCGGGAGGTCCTCGTCGAGCACCAGCAGCGGTTTCGCGCTGTCCAGGAACTGCCGTACCCGGTCCTCGGGGAGCTCGGTGTCGATCGGCAGATACGCCGCGCCTGCCTTGGACACCGCGTAGATCGCCACCATCATCTCGACGGAACGCGGGATGCGCACCGCGACGATCCGCTCGGGGCCCGCACCCTGCTCGACCAGCCAGTGCGCCAGCCGATTGGCACGCCGGTTGAACTCCGCGTACGTCAGCGTCTCCCGCTCGCCGACCACCGCAACCGCGTCCGGGGTCCGCTCCACCTGCTCCTCGAACGCCTGCGGCAGCGTGCCCTCGGCCACCGGACGCGCGGTGTCGTTGACGCGCCGTACCAGCCAGTCGCGCTCGTCCTGCGCCAGCACCTCGATCCCGCTCACCGGCGACAGCGGATCGGCGACGAGCTGCTCCAGAAGGCGCACGAACCGGGCGGCGATCGCCTCGACGGTGTCCCGGTCGAACAGCTGGGTCGCGTACATGACGTCGCCGCGCAGTGCCCCGGAGTCGTCCTGGGTCATGCTGAAGAAGAGGTCGAACATGGCGGCCGACACGAGATGCTGCTCGAACTCCACGTCGAGCCCGGGGAGTTCGAAGTCCTGCTTGGCGAAGTTCTGCCAAGCGAAGGTCACCTGGAACAGCGGCTGGTACGCGGCGGAGCGATCGGGGTTGAGCAGTTCGACCAGCATCTCGAACGGCACGTCCTGGTGCTCGTAGGCCGCCAGGGCCTTGTTCCGCACCTGGGCCAGCAGATCGGAGAAGCTCGGGTCGCCGGACAGGTCCACCCGCAGCACCTGGGTGTTGACGAAGACGCCGACCAGATCGGTGAGCGCCTCGTCGGTGCGCCCGGCGATCGGGTTGCCGATCGTCACGTCGTCCTCGGCGCCGAGCTTGCGCAGCAACACCGCCAGCGCGGTCTGCAGGACCATCGACATGGTCATCCCGCGCTCGTCGGCCAGCTTCTGCAGCCCGGCCGCCACCTCCGCGTCCGCCGAGACGGGGACCGTGTCGCCGTCCAGGCTCCGCTCGGCGGGCCGCGGGCGGTCCAGCGGCAGGGTGAGCGGCTGCGGCACGCCCTCCAGTTCCGTGCGCCAGTAGTCGGTCTGCTTCGCGGCCAGGCTTTCCGGGTCCGCCGGGTCGCCGAGCAGCTCGCGCTGCCACAGCGCGTAGTCCTTGTACTGCACGGACAGCGGCTCCCACGCCGACGCCCGTCCGTCCAGGCGGGCGGTGTAGGCGGTGGTCAGGTCCCGTGCCAGGACTCCTCCCGAGACGCCGTCCGAGGCGATGTGGTGGATGAGGAGGACCAGCAGGTGTTCCTCGGGGGCGCAGCGAAACAGGGTTGCCCGCAAGGGGATTTCGGCCGCCAGGTCGAAGTGGTGCGCGATGGCCTCGTCGACCGCGCCGGAGAGGTCCTCGGGCGCCACGTCGACGACCGGTACCCGCACCGACGCCTCCGCCGGCGACAGGATCTTCTGGTACGGCTCGTCGTCCTCGTCCGTCACGTACGTGGTGCGCAGGATCTCGTGCCGATCGACCACGTCCCGGATCGCCGCGACAAGAGCGTCCTGGTCCAGCGGTCCCGTCAGCCGGAACGTCGGGGAGATGTTGTAGGTCTCCGCCCCGCCTTCCAGTTGATACGTAACCCACATACGGCGTTGTGCGTACGACAGCGGAATCACTGGACTCACTCCTCTACGAGCATCTTGCGCAGACTGGGGCGAAGGGGAACAGCCGACTCCTCCGACCACGCGGCGAGTTCGGCCACCGTCGGCAGGTCGAAGATCTTGCGGATGGGTATCTCGATCCCCAGCTCGGCGCGAGCGCGGGTGATCAGCCGGGTGGCGAGCAGGGAGTGCCCGCCGAGGGCGAAGAAGCCGTCGTCGACACCGACCCGGTCGACGCCGAGCACCTCGGCGAACAGCCTGGCCAGGGCCTCCTCACGGGGGCTTCCGGGCGCCCGGAAGGGCGTGGCGGGGGTGAGGTCGGGGGCGGGCAGGGCCTTGTGGTCGAGCTTGCCGTTGGCGGACAGGGGCAGCCGGTCGAGCGCTATGCACACGGACGGGATCATGTAGTCGGGCAGCCGCTCCGCCAGGTGGTTACGGAGTACGGCCGCGTCCGGGGCGCTCTCGCCGGGGGCCGGGACGAGATACGCGGCCAGGTAGCCGGTGGTGCCGGAGTGCCGGGTCACCACAGCGGCCTGGGCAATGTGGGGATGGGCCGTCAGGGCGGCTTCCACCTCTCCCGGTTCGACGCGGTAGCCACGGATCTTGACCTGGGTGTCGATGCGGCCCAGGTGCTGCAGCTCGCCCTCGGGGGTGAGGCTCGCGAGGTCACCCGTGCGGTACATGCGGGAGCCGGGAGCCCCGTAGGGATCGGGCACGAACCGGTCGGCGGTCATGGCGGGCTGGCCCTGGTAGCCGCGTCCGGCTCCGGCCAGATAGAGCTCGCCCGGTGTGCCCGGAGGCAGCAGGTTCAGGCCGGGGCCGAGGATGTAACCGCGGACGCCGGGAAACGGGCGGCCGATGGGCACGCCGCCGGCATACGGCTCGCCGGGGTCCAGGAGGTGGGCGGTGGCGTAGAAGGTCTCGCTGGGACCGTAGCTGTTGATGACGCGAGCGTTCGGCCAGAGTGCGCGCACCCGCTTCGCGAGGGCCGGGGTCAGCACTTCCCCGGAGATGTTCAGTGCCGTGGGCCGGATGCGGTCGCCGAGCTGGTCGACGAGTTCGGCGAAGGCCGACGGCACCGAGCAGATGACGTCGACGTCCCAGGTGTCCCGTTCCGCCAGTTCCAGCACATCGCGCACGATCTCGACGCTGCCGCCCGTGGTGAGCGCGGAGAACAGCTCGAAGGTGGCGACGTCGAAGCCGAACGACGCGGCGAGCAGCACCCGCCGGCCGGACTCCATTCCGGCGTGCGCGACCAGCGCGTCCACGGCGTTGACGACGGTGGCATGGGTGACGCTCACGCCCTTGGGCACCCCGGTCGAGCCGGACGTGTAGACGACGTACGCGAGGTTGTCGGGGCCGGCCTCGGGCCGTGCCCCGGATTCGGTCCCCTCCCGGGCCGGGGCGTCGAGGTCGATGTCGTCGAGGACGAGGACGGGGATGTCCGTGGCGGGCACGACGTCGCGGGTGTCGGTGTCGACCACCACCAGGTGCGGCCGGGCACCGGGGAGGATGTGCGGGAGGCGGGCGGCGGCGAAGGCGGGGTCCACGGGGAGATAGGCACCGCCCGCCTTGAGCACGCCCAGGAGGGCCACGGCAGCGGTCGCGGTGCGCGGCAGGACCAAGCCCACCACCGTTTCCGGTCCCACTCCGCGCCGGGCCAGCTCGACCGCGAGCCGCTCGGCGCGGGCGTCCAGTTCGGCGTAGGTGAGCGACTCGCCCCCGGCGACCACGGCGAGCGCGTCCGGGGTTCGCGCCACCTGTGCCTCGACTCGCCCGGTGATCGTGGTGCCCGGGGCCTCGGTGGACGGTTCGTCGAAGCCGCCCAGCAGCCAGTCGCGTTCGGCCGGCTCCAGGATGTCGAGCTGAGCGACCGTCAGCTCAGGGGTGGCCGCGATCTGCCGCAGGATCCGGACCAGACGGGCCGCGTGCTTCTCGACCGTGGCCCGGTCGTGGACCTCGGGCGTGTACTGGAGGACGAGTTCGAGGGCCGGGTCGACCGCTGCCGCCAGGCACAGGGGGTAGTGGTTGCCCGCCGACGGCCGGAAACCGGTGAAGGTGATTCCGTCCGCGGCCTCGCCGGCCGCGCTGAGGCCCTCCCGGTCGATGGGGTACGACTCGAAGACGACCAGCGTGTCGAAGAGGGTTTGCAGGCCGACGGACTGCTGGATCTGCGAGAGCCCGTAGTAGTAGTGCTCCGCGAGGGCGGCCTGCCGGCTCTGCAGCCGGGTGAGAACTTCGGCGACGGTCTCGCCGGGCGCATGACTCACGCGTACCGGAACCGTGTTGATGAACATCCCGACCATCGACTCAACGTCCGGCACCGCGGGCGGGCGCCCGGAGACGGTGGCACCGAACACCACGTCCTGGCTGCCGGTGAGCCGGCCGAGCAGCAGCGCCCAGGCACCCTGGATCAGCGTGTTGGCGGTGATGCCGAGATCTGCGGCCAGGCGGCGCAGTGCGCTCGCCTCCTCGGGCGGGAGCGTGATGTCGACCTGGTCGCGGCTGTCGGCGTCCGTGGGCGCGGCATCGGGAGCGAGCAGGGTCGGTGCCTCGATCCCGTCGAGTTCGGCCGCCCACACGCCTGCGGACGCCTCGTGGTCCTGGCGGTCGAGCCAGGTCAGGAAGTCCTCGTAGTCGCGGATGGCGGGCAGCGGGGCCGGGTCGCCGTCGGAGGCGTAGAGCAGCAGCAGGTCCCGCATCAGCAGGGGCGTGGACCAGCCGTCGAAGAGCGTGTGGTGGGCGGTCAGCACGAGCTCGGGCCGGCCGGGTTCGACGGCGACGAGTGCCAGCCGGATCAGTGGTGGGGTGTCCGCGTCGAAGTGGGCGGCCCGGTCCTGGGCGAGGAACCGCTCGAAGGTCTCGGTGCGGTCCGCCTCGTCGGCACCGGTCAGGTCGAGGTACTGCCAGGGCAGGGTCACCGTCTCCGGCACGACCTGGACGGCATCGCCGTCCGCCCGGTTGACGAACGCCGCGCGGAGGCTGGGGTAGCGGTCCAGCAACGCCTGCCCGGCCCGGCGCAGCCGATCGGGGTCGACGTCGCGGGACAGCTGGAACACCAACTGAACGTGGTAGGGGTCGTACGACGATGCTTCCGCCAGCAGGGTGTGGAACAGGATCCCGGACTGCGCCGGGGTCGTGGGCCACACGCGGGCCAGTCTGCCGAAGCGTGCTTCCCAGGCCTCGATCTCACTCTGGTCCACGCCGACCAGGGGCGCGTCGGTCGGGGTCAGTCCGCCGGCCTCGGGGGTGGCGGCGTGCCGGGCCAGGGCGGTCAGCGCCCGGACCCAGAGCGCGGCCAGTTCGGCGACGTCCTCGCGGGAGAGGACACCGGTGGGGAAGCCGAAGTGGGCGGTCAGTTGCTCGCCGTCGGTTGTGGCGGTGGCGATCGCGTTGATCTCCAGGGCCGACGGCACCGGCATGTCGGCGTCCGGCGCCGGGACGAGGTCCTGGTACGTGGCGTCCGGGACCCAGCCCAGACCGCGCAGGTCCTCCGGGATGTCCGCGCCGGAGGACCTGCCGAGGTAGTTGAAGCCGATCTGCGGCTTGCGCGCCTCGGCCAGCGCGGCGGCGGTGCCGGGGTTGAGGTGGCGCAGCAGGCCGAAGCCGATGCCGTGGTCGGGTACCGTCCGCAGCTGCTCCTTGACGGCCTTGATCGCCTTCCCGGCGGCCGGCCCGCCGGCGAAGGCGTCCGCCACGTCGATGCCGGTCAGGTCGAGGCGCACCGGGTACATGGCGGTGAACCAGCCGATCGTGCCCGACAGGTCCGCGCCGGGCACCACGTGCTCTTCCCGTCCGTGGCCCTCCAACCGGACCAGTGTCGAGGCCTCGGACAGGCCTCTTGTCTCCCGCCAACGGGCCACGGCCAGGGCGAGCCCGGCCAGCAGACCGTCGTCGGCACCACCGCGGAACGCCGTGGGCACCGTGTTCAGAAGTGTTTCCGTGACGTCCACCGGCACCTGGACGCGGACCGTGTCCATGGTGGCCGCGACATCGCGCGCCGGGTCCAACTGTGTTGAGCCCAGGAGGGGTTCGTCCCCGGCGAGGATCTCCTGCCACAGCGGAAGTTCCGCCACCCGCTCCGGCGCCGCCGCCTCGTCGGTCAGGGCGTGTGTCCACCGCCTCAGCGACGTACCCGCGCCCGCAGGTTCCGGCAGGCGGCCCTCGCGGACCCGTTGCCAGGCCGAGATCAGGTCCGGTACCAGGATCCGCCACGACACGCCGTCCATGACGAGGTGATGCAGGACGACCAGCAAGCGGTCCGCCTCCGCGTCGGAGGTGAACCACACGAACTGCGCCATCACCCCCGCGTCGGGGTCGAGGCGGTCGGCGGCCGCGTCCAGTTCGGCCCGCGCGTCGGTGTCGCCGTAGGGGACTTCCCGCACCAGCCCGCCGGCGTCGACACTGCCGACCGGCCCCATCCGCAGGCCCGGCCGCTCCCGGTCCAGCCGGGAGCGCAGTACGTCGTGCCGGTCGAGGACGGTCTGCAGGGTCGCGAAGAGTCCCGCACGGTCGATGTCGTCGGGCAGGGTCAGCATCGCCGACATGCAGAACCGGCTGATACCGCCGCCGGAGGCGAGGACGTGCGCCGCCGTCGGCGGCAGCGGAGCCCAGCCCACCCCGCCGCCCGGCAGTTCGGCCAGCCCCGGACGCTCTTCCCGCGCCCGGCCGTCGACCAGTTCCGCGAGCCGTGCGACCGTGCGCTGCTCGAAGACCTCCCGCGTACTGACCACGACGCCGCGCGACTTGGCCCGCGCGACCACTTGGATGGACCGGATGCTGTCCCCGCCGCTGGCGAAGAAGTCGTCGTCGACACCCACTTGTCCGGCGTCGAGCACATCGGCGTACACCTCGGTCAGCACCCGCTCCGTCTCGCCGCGGGGCGCCCGGTACTCGGCGCGCCCGAACTCCGGCTCGGGCAGCGCGGCGCGGTCCAGCTTCCCGGTCACGGTCCGCGGCAGCCGGTCGAGGACGAGCAGTTGGGCGGGGACCATGTAGTCGGGCAGCCGCTGGGCGGCGAACCGCCGCAGCTCGGCGACGGACACACCGCCCTGCCGGACGATGTCGCGGTCCGCGGTGCCCTCCGGCGGCGCCACGTAGCCGACGAGCCGCGTGTTGCCGGTGTGGTCCTTCCACGCGGTGACCACCGCCTGGCCGACCGCGGGATGCCGGGCGAGGACGATCTCGATCTCCGTCGGCTCGACCCGGATGCCGTTCACCTTGACCTGGGTGTCGGCCCGTCCCTCGTAGTTCAGCCAGCCGTTCCCGTCCCACTGGGCCAGGTCGCCGGTGCGGTACATCCGTGTGCCGGGGGGACCGAACGGGCAGGCGACGAACCGCTCCGCGGTAGCCGCCGCGCTCCGGTAGTAGCCGCGGGCCAGTCCGCCGGCCACGTACACCTCCCCGATCACACCGGGCGGGACCGGCGTCAGTTCCGGCCCCAGGATGTAGGTGCGCATGTTGGGCAGCGGTCGTCCGATCGGAGTCACGCCGGTTTCGCCGGACTCCTGCGGGACCGGGTGGCTGGTGACGTAGAAGCTCTCGGTCTGTCCGTAGGCGTGGACGACACGGACATCCGGGAAGGCCCGGTGCACCTGGTCCACCACGTCGGCGGTGAGCGGGTCGCCGCCGAGGATCGCGGTCCGCAGTTCGAGGTCGAGGGCGCCCGGCTCCTTGGCGAGGATGGGGCCGAGCAGGGCCGTGAACACGGCGGGCACGGCACAGATGGTGGTGCCCGACCAGCGATCCCGTTCGGCGAGTTCGAGCACATCACGGACGATCTCGACACTCGCGCCGGCAGCGAGGGCGGTGAATGTCTCGAACACGGAGACGTCGAAGTTCACCGAGGTCGCGGCGAGCATCCGGGATCCCGGTTCGAGCCCTGCCATCGCCCGCGAGTGCCACACGCCGTTGACCACGGTGGCGTGGGTCATGGCGACACCCTTGGGCCTGCCCGTGGAGCCGGAGGTGTACATCACGTACGCCAGGTTGTCCGGTCTGACACGCACGTCGGGGGCTTCGCGTGCGGGGTCGCCGGGGGCGTCGAGGCGCAGGTCGTCGAGGTGGAGCACCGGCGGCCGGCACTCCGGCAGGGCCGCCGCCGTCCCACGGTCGGTCAGGACCAGCACCGGATCGGCCGAGGTGAGCAGGAGGTCGACGCGCGCGGTGGGATGGTCGGGATCGATCGGCAGGTACGCGCCGCCCGCCTTGAGCACACCGAGCTGGGCGACCACGAGGTCCGCCGACCGTGGCAACGCGACGGCCACCACCTTGTCCGGCCCGACCCCGCGCTCGCGCAGCAGCGCGGCCAGCCGACCCGCGCGGGACTCCAGCTCCGCGTACGACAGCTCGGTCCGCCCGGCCACCACCGCTGTCGCGTCCGGGTCCCGCAGCGCCTGGGCGGTGACGAGTTCCGGCAGCGTCAGCTGCGGCACCGGTGCCGCGGTCTCGTTGAGTGCCGTCAGCCAGTCCTGCTCAGCGTCGGCGAGCACGTCCACCCTGCCCAGCCGGACGCCGGGATCGGCGACGACCTGCCGCAGCACCCGCACATAGCGGTCGGCGAAACTCACGGCCGTGGCGTGGTCGAACAGCTCCGTCGCGTACTCCAGCCGCCCGTGCGCCCGCCCGGACGTCAGGTCCGGGATGATGTTGAAGAAGAGGTCGAACTTCGCGGTGTCGGTGCCCGTCGCGATCGGGGTGACCCGCAGACCGGGCATCTCGATCCCCGACCACCCGAACTGCCAGGCCAGCATCACCTGGAACAGCGGCGAGTACGAGGTGGAGCGCTCCGGGTTGAGCAGCCCCACCAGGCGCTCGAACGGCACGTCCTGGTTGTCGTACGCGGCCAGCGCCTTGTCCCGCACCTGATCCAGCAGCTCGCCGAAGGACGGGTTCCGCGACAGGTCGGCGCGCAGCACCCAGGTGTTGGCGAAGAAGCCGATCAGATCGTTGAGTTGCTCGTCGGCGCGCCCCTCGATGGGGCTCCCGATCGTCAGGTCGTCGCCGGCGCCGAGGTGGTGCATCAGCACCGCGAGCGCGGCCTGGGCGACCATCGGCGCCGTGGCGCCGCGGTCCACGGCGAGCTTCTGGAGCCCCGACAGCAGCTCGGGTTCCAGCTCGAACGAGACATCTCCGCCGCGGTGGTCGGCGGCCGTCGGCCGTGGCCGGTTCAGCGGCATCTGCACCGGCTGCGGGGCTCCCGCCAACTCCTGTCGCCAGTAGTTGAGTTGCTCGGCGGCGATGCTCTCCGGATCCGCTTCGTCGCCGAGCAGCCGGCGCTGCCACAGGGTGTAGTCCTTGTACTGCACCGGAAGGGGCTCCCACGTCGGCGCGTTCCCCTGATGACGAGCCGTGTACGCCGTCACCAGGTCGCGGAGGAACGGCGCCATCGACGCCCCGTCGGCGGCGATGTGGTGGAACACGCACACCAGCACGTGCTCCTGTGGGGAGACCCGAAGGACGGTCGCCCGGAAGGGAAGCTCCGTGTCGAGGGCGAATCCCTCGCACGCGATCTCCTGAATCGCTTCGTGCACCGCTTCCGCGGCCATGTCGACCACCTGGAACCGGAAGACGGCCTCCTCCGGCGGCAGCACCCGCTGCTCCGGCGTGCCGTCCGCGTTCTCCACCATCAGGGTGCGCAGACTCTCGTGCCGGGTCCCGACGTCCCGCGCCGCGGCGGTCAGGGCCGCGGCGTCCAGTTCCCCCTCCAGGCGCAGCACGAACGGAATGTTGTAGGTGGGGGACGGGCCTTCCAGGCGGTAGAGGAACCACAGCCGAGTCTGGGCGAAGGACAGCGGGATCATCGACGCTTCTCCTGAACGGTCATCGGGCGCAGCTGAGGGCGGCGTTTCGACGCGACCGGCTCGTCAAGCCGCGCCGCCAGCTGGGCGACGGTCGAATTGCGGAACACCGTCGTGACTTTCACCTCGACGTCGAGCTCGCTGCGGATGCGGCCGATCAGCCTGGTGGCCAGCAGCGAATGTCCGCCGTGACTGAAGAAGTCGACGTCGATGCCGATCTCCTCCACTCCGAGCAGCTCGGCGAACAGGCGGCAGAGGACTTCCTCCTTGTGGTCGCGCGGCCCCCGTCCGATCGCGTCCTCGATGTCGCCGGGCATGGGGAGAGCGGCCCGGTCGAGCTTGCCGCTCGGTGTGGCGGGGAGCTCGGCGATCGGCACGATCATCGAGGGGACCATGTACTCCGGCAGCCGGCTCCGGAGCAGCTCCGTCAACGCCGCGGCGTCCGGCCCGGCAGGGTCCGTCCCGGCGCCCGGCACCACGTACGCGACCAGCCGCTGGTCGCCGGGGCGATCCTCCCGCACGACGGCCACGGCGCTGTCGACGTCGGGGTGCGCGGTCAACGCCGCCTCCACCTCGGCCAGTTCGATGCGGAATCCGCGTAGTTTGACCTGGAAGTCGGTACGGCCGATGTACTCGAGCCGACCGTCGTGGTTCCACCGCACGGCGTCCCCGGTGCGGTACATCCGGGTGCCGGGTGCGCCGTAGGGGCAGGCGACGAACCGGTGCGCGGTCAGCGCGGTGCGCCCGAGGTAGCCGCGGGCCAGTCCGGCACCGGCGAGGTAGAGCTCACCGGTTACCCCGGGCGCGACCGGGCGCAGCGCCGCATCCAGCACGTACACCTGGGTGTTCCAGATCGGTGTGCCGATCGGCACCCGGTCCGCGCCGGGCACGTGCTGCCAGCCGGTGACCTCCACCGACGCCTCGGTAGGCCCGTAGAGGTTGAACACCCCACATCCCGGGAGCAGTTCAGCCATCTTGTTGGCCAGCGCGGCCGGGAACGCCTCGCCCGCGACCTCGATCCAGCGCAGGCTGGTGCACTGCCGCGCTGCGGGCTCGGCGAGGAACGCCTCCAGCAGCGAGGGCACGAAGTCCGCGCCGCTCACCCGCTCCCGGGCGATCAGCTCGGCCAGATACCCGGGATCCTTCCGCCCGTCCGGACGGGCCACCACGACGGCCGCGCCCACCAGCAGCGGCGCGAACAGTTCGGGCACCGACACGTCGAAGCTCGCCGTCGTGCTCAGCAGCATGCGGTCCTCGGCACTGACGTCGAAGTGCGCCAGCCCCCACGCGATCCGGTTCATGATCGAGCGGTGGGCGACCTGCACCCCCTTGGGGCCGCCGGTGGAGCCGGAGGTGAAGATGACGTACGCGGCGTTGTCCGGCGACAGGTCCCGCTCGGGGTTGGCCTGCGCGTACCCGGACACCTCCGGCAGGTCTGATTCCAGTACCAGCAGCGGCTTCGCTCCGTCCAGCAGCTGCCGTACCCGCTCCTGTGGCAGGTCGGGGTCGATCGGCAAATATGCCGCCCCCGCCTTGACCACCGCGTGGATCGCCACCACCATCGCGACCGAGCGCGGGATGCGCACCGCGACGATCCGCTCGGGGCCCGCGCCCTGCTCGAGCAGCCAGTGCGCCAGCCGGTTGGCCCGCCGGTTGAAGTCCGCGTAGGTCAGCGTCTCTTCCTCGCCGATCACCGCGATGGCGTCCGGACTCCGCTCGACCTGGACCTCGAAGGCATCCGGCAGGGTGTCCTCGGCCACTGGGCGCGCGGTGTCGTTGACCTCTCGTACCAGCCGCTCCCGCTCCTCCCGGGCCAGCACCTCGATGTCCCGCACCGGGCAGCGCGGGTCGGCCAGCACCTGCTCAAGCACCCGCACCAGCCGCGCGGCGATCACCTCCGCCGAGCCACGGTCGTAGAGGTTGTTCTGGTAGTCGAGGGAGAGTCGCAGGTAGGGGTCGGAGGCGTTGAGGGTGAGCGGGTAGTGCGAGCCCGCGAACGGCCGTATGCCGTCGATCGTGAATCCCGCCGCGATGTTCGCGTCGACCATGCCCTCGCGGTCGATCGGGTAGGACTGGAACACGACGATCGTGTCGAACAGGGCGGGCAGCCCAACACCGCGCTGGATGTCGGCGAGGCCGTAGTAGTTGTGGTCGAGCAGCGCGGTCTGCCGTTGCTGGAGCTCGGTGACGACGTCGGCCACGGTGTGGTCCGGCTGGCAGAACACCCTGATCGGCAGGGTGTTGATGAACAGGCCGACCATCTCGTCCGAGCCGGGCAGGTCCGCCGGGCGGCCGTTGACGGCGGCCCCGAACACGACGTCCCGCTGCCCGGTCAGCTTCGAGAGCAGGATCGCCCAGGCGCCTTGGAGGAGAGTGTTCAGGGTGACCCCGAGTTCGGCGGCGCGCCGGGCGAGTTCACGGCCCTTGTCGATCGACAGCGGCACCTCCACCCGTCCGACGGCGGACGCCGCCTCCTGGAGTGCGGTGTTCGGGGCCACGAGGGTCGGCTGCTCGAATCCGGCGAGCTCGGCGGCCCAGCGGGCGGCCGACGCGTCCCGGTCGCGGGTGGCCAGCCAGGCCAGATAGTCGCCGTAGCCGCGGGCCGGGGGAAGCCGGCGCGTCCCGGAGTACAGCCGGATCAGATCCGTGATCACCGACGGTGACGACCAGCCGTCGAAGAGGGCGTGATGGGCCGTGATGACGAGTTTCGCCTGCCGCGGCCCTGCGGTGATCAGCGCCAGCCGGATCAACGGCGGCCGGGTGGGGTCGAGTTGGTCGGCCCGGTCCTCGGCGAGGAACCGGTCGAGCGCCGCGTCCCGTTCGGCCTCGCTCCGGTCGGTCAGGACGATGTGCCGCCACGGGAGGGCGACGTGTTCCGGCACGACCTGCACCGGGTCGCCGCCGGCCGCGGCGACGAAGGCCGAGCGCAGGTTCGGATACCGGTCGAGCAGCGCCTGTCCGGCCGACCGCATGCGCTCCGGGTCCACCTGCCCGGACAGGTGCAGCACGAACTGCATGTGGTAGACGTCGAAGGAGCCGTCGGCGAGCGCGGCCTGGAACAGGATCCCGGACTGTCCCGGAGCCTGAGGCCACACCTCGGCCAGCCGGCCGTAGTGTGCTTCCCAGGCCTCGATCTCGTCCTGCCGCACCGGAACCAGGGGGGTGTCGGAGGGGGTCAGGCCGCCGATCTCCGGCTGGGCGGCGTACGCGGCCATGCCGTGCAGTACTTCGGCCCACAGTTCGGCCAGTTCGGTGGTCCGCCTGCGGGACAGCACTCCGGTGGGGAACACGAAGGCCGCCTGCAGCCGGGTGCCCTCGGTGGTGTCCGTGGCGACCGCGTTGACCTCCAGTGCGGACAGCGCGGGCAGGTCCGGATCGGGCAGCGGAACCAGCTCGGCGGACCAGGACGCCGGGCCCCATCCGTCGGCGCGCAGCTCTTCGGGCACGTCGGCGTCGGAGATCCGGCCGATGTAGTTGAAACCGAGCTGCGGCACCGGGTACTCGGCGAGCTGTACGGCGGTCTCCGGGTTGAGGTGGCGCAGCATGCCGAAGCCGAGGCCCTTGTCCGGGGCGCCGCGCAGCTGCTCCTTGACCCGCTTGACCGCCTTCGCGACCGCGGGGCCGCCCGCGATCACGTCGTCCAGGTCCACCCCGCGCACGTCGACCCGGGCCGGGTACATGCTGGTGAACCACCCGACGGTGCGGGAGAGATCGGCGCCGGGGACGACGTCCTCCTCGCGGCCGTGTGCCTCCATCCGGACCAGGGTCGAGCGGTCGGCGCCGCTCCACCGGTTCACCGCCAGCGCGAGCGCGGCCAGCAGCACGTCGGTCCCGGTGCCCCGGAAGGCCGCGGGAAGCCGGGTCAGCACCGCCTCGGTGACCTCTGCGGGCAGCCGTACCCGCACACTGTCGACCGTGGACATCACGTCCACCGCCGGGTCGAACGCCCTTGTTCCCAGCGGGGGGTTGGGACCTTCGAGCAGGTCCAGCCAGTACGTCAGTTCCGCTTCCCGTTCGGGTGTGAGCGCCTCGCCGCGCAGCGCCGAGGCCCAGCGGCGCGCCGAGGTGCCGACAGCGGGCAGCTCGGGGGTACGGCCGGAGCGGACCTGCTGCCAGGCCTCGGCGAGGTCCGCCATGAGGATCCGCCAGGAGACGCCGTCCACCACCAGGTGGTGCAGCACCACGAGCAGCCGGCCCGCGCCCGGCTCCGCGTCGAACCAGACGAAGTCGGCCATGGTCCCGGCTTCCGGGTCGAGCCGCCCGACCGCGTCGTCCAGCTCCGCCTCGGCTGCCCGGAGCGAGGCCGGCGCCTCCCAACGGCCGTCGCAGGGAACCCGGCGGATCAGGTCTGCGGCCCGCACGGTGCCTGCCGGGCGTACGACGAGGGAGAGTTCCTCGCCCCGCACGAGCCGTGCGCGCAGGAGGTCGTGCCGGTCGAGGATGGCGTCGAGTGTCGCGGCCAGTCCCTCTGCGTCGATCCCCGCGGGCAGCTCCAGTGCCAGCGCCATCGCGAACCGGTTCATCCCGCCGCCGTGCTCGAACACCTGCCGCGCCACCGGCTGAAGCGGCATCGGGCCGACGCCACCGCCCTCGTCCTCCGCGGGCGCGGGCGTCCGGTCCCGCCGGGCGGTGGCCACCTCGGCCAGCCGGGCCGTCGTACGGCATTCGAAGATCTCCCGCGTGGTGAGCTCCACGCCCCGGGCCCGGGCCCGGGCCACCACCTGGATCGAGCGCAGGCTGTCCCCGCCCACGACGAAGAAGTCGTCGTCGACACCGACCCGCTCCAAGCCGAGGACATCCGCGTACGACGCGGCGATGATCGCTTCGGTCTCGGTGCGCGGCTCCTGGTAGGCCTCGCCCCCGAACTCCGGTTCGGGCAGCGCCGAGCGGTCCAGCTTGCCGGTCGGTCCGAGCGGCAGCCGGCCGACCACGACGAACGCGGACGGCACCATGTAGTCGGGCAGCCGTGCCGCAACGAACCTGCGCAGTTCGGCGGCCGAGGCACCGGACTGGAGGTCGACGTCGCCGATGCCGCCGGCGCCGTCGTCACCGACGGCGCCCTCGCCGGTGTGCACCACGTACGCGACGAGCCGCCGCCCGCCCGCGGGCGCCTCCCGGCTGATCACCACCGCCTCGCTGATCCCGGGGTGCTGCGCGCAGACCGCCTCGACCTCGGCCGTCTCGATGCGGAAGCCACGCACCTTCACCTGGCCGTCGCTCCGGCCGACGCACTCCAGTTGGCCACGCGCGTTCCAGCGGGCCAGGTCGCCGGTGCGGTACATCCGCTCGCCCGCGGGGCCGAACGGGTCGGCCACGTACCGCTCGGCGGTCAGGCCCGCGCGGCCGTGGTAGCCGCGGCCCAGGCAGATGCCCGCCACGTACAACTCGCCGACCACGCCCTGCGGCACCGGGGCGAGTCCCGGGCCCAGCACATAGGCACGCATGTTGCCGAGCGGGGTGCCGATCGGCGCGACCTCGCTCTCCGTCCACTCCTCTGTCCCGGCGAGGGCGAACGAGGTGGCGTAGAAGCTCTCACTCTGGCCGTAGCCGTTCACGATCTGCACGCCGGGCAGCGCCTCGCGCACCTGCCGCACCAGCCGGGCCGGGAGCACGTCACCCGCGAAGACGACGGAGCGGACACCAGGGGCCTTCTCCAACTGGCCGACCAGTTCCCCGAGCACGGAGGGAACGCCGCTGATCACGTGGCCGTCCCAGGCGTCCCGCTCGCCGAGCGCCAGCACGTTCGGCACCACCTCGGCGGTGCCGCCGGTGGACAGCGTGGTCAGCAGCTCGAAGACCGAGACGTCGAAGTTCACCGAGGTGCCGGCCAGCATCCGCCACCCGGGCGGCGCGTCCAGTACGCGCACCAGCTCCTGCACCCCGTTGACGACGTTGCGGTGGGTGATGGCCGCGCCCTTCGGCTTGCCGGTGGAGCCGGAGGTGTACATCACGTAGGCCAGGTGGTCCGGATCCAACGGCGCGGTCCGGTCCGCGTCGGCCGGCGCCCCCTCGGACGGGCTCCAGGCCGCGCGGAGGTCGAGTCGGACGGTCGAGATGTCGTTGCGGGGCATCTCCTGCCAGGTCGCGGTGTCGGTGACGGCGAAGCGCGGCGCGGCTTCGGACAGCACGCTCTCCGCCCGCCCGCCGAGGTACTGCGGATCCAACGGCAGGTATCCGGCACCGGACTTGAGGATGCCGAGCAGACCGGCCACCAGGTCCTCGGTGCGCGGCAATGCCAGCACCACGAGGTCGTCGGGACCGGCACCGCGCCGTATCAGCTCCCAGGCGACGGCGTTCGCCCGGTCGTCGAGTTCCCGGTACGTCACCGTCCGCTCGTCGCACACGATCGCCGGGGCGTCCGGCGTCCTGGCAGCCTGCCTCTCGAACAGCTCCGGGACCGTCAGCCCGGACACCGCTGTGGCGTGGTCGTTGAACTCGGTGAGCAGCCGGACGCGTTCGGCCTCGTCGAGCACGTCGATCTCGCCGATCCTGCGCTCCGGGCCGGCGACGAGCCGGCCGAGGACGCGGACGAACCGGTCCGCCAGGCTCTCGACGGTGTCCCTGTCGAACAGGTCGGTGGCGTACTCCACGTATCCGCCGGCCCCGCCGGTACCGTTCGGGACCATGTTGAAGAACAGGTCGAACTTGGCCGTCCCGGTGTCGAGTTCCTCGGCCTGGACGTCGAGACCGGGCAGTTCCAGCTCCCCCAGCGGCTCCTGCCAGGCGAGCATCACCTGGAAGAACGGGTGGTAGGCGGTGGACCGGTCCGGGTTCAGCCGCTCCACCAGCCGCTCGAACGGGATGTCCTGGTTGTCGTACGCGGCCAGGGACCGGTCCCGCACCCGCTGGAGCAGTTCGCGGAAGGTCGGGTGCCCGGAGAGGTCGACGCGCAGCACCCAGGTATTGGCGAAGAAGCCGACGAGGTCGCGCAGGTCCTCGTCGGTGCGCCCCGCGATCGGCGCGCCGAGGGGCACGTCGTCACCGCAACCGAGGTGGTGCAGGAGCACCGCCAGCGCGGAGTGCATGATCATCGACACCGTGGTGTCCTGCTGCGCTGCCAGCTTCTCCACTGCCCCGAGCAGGTCGGAGTCGATCGACAACGGGACCAGGTCGCCGCGGTGGCTCATCGCCCGGGGGCGCGGGCGGTCCGTCGGCATCGCAAGGGGCTGCGCCAGGTCCGCCAAGGCCTCGCGCCAGTAAGCCAGTTGTCCGGCCGTCAGGCTGCTCGGATCTGACTCGTCACCGAGTACGTCCTGCTGCCACAGCGTGTAGTCCGCGTACTGCACCGGGAGGGGCTCCCACGCCGGAGCGCCACCCGAGTTGCGGGCCGTGTACGCGATGACGAGATCGCGCAGCAGCAGCCCTAGGGACTCCCCGTCCACGGCGATGTGGTGCACCACCAGGACCAGGGTGTGCTCCTTCGGTCCGCACCGCAGCAGCGTGGCGCGGACCGGCGTGTCGGCGGCCAGGTCGAAGGGAGCCCTGGCCAACTCCTCGACGGCCGCAGCCCGTTCCTCCTCCGCGCGCTCGACCAGCGACAGGGCGAACGGCCTTTGACCGGACGGCAGCACCTGCTGGTGCGGGACGCCGGCTTCGTCCTCGACGATCACCGTGCGCAGGACCTCGTGCCGGTCGATGACATCGCGGAATGCCGACTCCAGCGCGCCCACGCCCAGTTCACCGGTCATCCGCAGGGCGAAAGCGGCGTTGTAGGTCGCCGACGGGCCTTCGAACCGGTCCACGAACCACAGCCGGCGCTGCGCGAACGACAACGGGATCATTCTCTGTCTCCAAATCGGCAGAACTACGAGGGAGCCATCCGCCACTCAGCTCTGGTCGAGAACCGCCAAGAGTTGGTCGTTGTAGAAGTCGTCGAAGGAGATCGCGCCTGACAGCGTGGAGAAATACCGGTCGATCAACTCCTGGTGACCGACAAGGCTCCGCAGCATCTCCGTCTGGCCCTCGGGCTTGAGCTCGGCCACGTTGAGCGCGCCCTGGTAGAAGTTGAGGAAGACGTCGGTCAGATCGTTCTCGTAGCGCTTCAGCGCCGCGTTCAGCGCGGCGTCGTCATGCAGTCCGTCCCCGATGTGCTCGGTGAGCGACCGGGCCTGGATGAAGGCGTCGGTGATACCGCGGGCGGTGATGGAGTCCTTGTGGTGCACGGCGTCGCCGAGGAGCACCCACCCGGGCCCGTAGGCCTTGCGGAAGTAGTTCTCCTGATGCCCGGTGCCGTACCACTGCTCCTCCCGGCTGCCCGCCGACATCCGCTCGTGCAACTCGGGGGCCGTCGTGCGGACGGCTTCGAGGAAGGCGGGTTCCACCGCGGTACGGACGTCGGCGAACTCGCTCTGCGGGAAGTAGGCCATGATCAGCTTGAGGTCGTCGTTGGTGGGGATGACGCCGATCCAGCGCCCCGGCCGCTCGTAGAGCTCGAAGTGTGCGGGAACCCCGGCCCAGTAGCTGTAGTAGGTGCAGGTCATCCGCGGGTGCTCGATCACGTGCTGGGCGCCCGCCTTGCGGGCCACCAGCGATCGCATGCCGTCCGCGCCGACGACCAGGCGCCCCCGTTCCGTCGCCTCCGTGCCACTGGGTGTCGTGTACCGCACGCCGACGACCCGGTCGTCCTCGTACAGCAGGTCGTGGACCGCGCAGCCCTCCCGGAAGTCCACGCCGGACGCCACGGCACCCCTCGCGAGGATCGGGTCGAGCACGAACCGCCTCGGGGCGTATGTGGTCCGCTGGCCGTCGACGGGCAGGGAGAAGCCGTCCAGACGGACGCCGGGCGCCTCGAAACTCTGGTGGTCGATCGGCCGGCAGCCCGCGCCGCGCAGCTCGTCGAGCAGTCCCCACTTCTCGAGCAGCGCCACCCCCGGCTGATGGATGTAATGCGAGGACAGGGTGTCTTGCGGGAACCGCGCCTTCTCCAGAAGCAGGACGCGATACCCCTGCCGGGCGAACAGCATGGCCGCCGGTGAGCCGGCGCAGCGGGCGCCTATGACAACTACGTCGTACATGGCCCTCTCTTACTATTGGGTTACCGTGCCCAGGGATTCGATGTACGCGGAAATCGACGCCACCGTCGGGTTGAGGAACATCTGATCCATCGGAACCTCGACACCCAGTTCCTCGATGAATTCCCCCTGTATTCTGGCCATGATCAGAGACTGGCCGCCCAGGGCGAAGAAATTGTCGTCGACCGATATGTCATCGCGTTGGAGTTCCCGGCACCAAATGGTGCGTACGCTGTCGGCAATCATCACAGCCCTCTCGCTCTTAATCAAGGAATTCTGCGGACAGCGCTGCCCGGTCCGCTTTCCCGTGCGGGCTGAGCGGAATGCGTGGGATATTGAGGAATCGGGCCGGGACCATGTTCCGCGGCAGCGCCTCGAGAAGGCGGGCACGCACGTCGTTCTCGGCGAGGTCGTCGCCGGCCGGCTCGATGAACGCGATCAGCTCGGTCTCGCCGGCGGCGGTGCGGTCCACCACCACGGCGGCCTGCCGGACCCCGGCCAGCCTGCCGAGCGCGCGCTCTACGTCCGCCGGGTCGATACGCATGCCGCGCACCTTGACCTGCGCGTCCATCCGGCCGACGACGACGAGGTCCCCCTCCTCGTTCACCCGGCCGCGGTCGCCCGTGCGGTACAGCCGCCGCGGCTCGCCGTCGGCCTCGATCGTCGTGAAGCGCGCGGACTCGGGCCCTGTGCCGCCCAGGTATCCCGCACCGACACTGGTCCCGGAGATGCAGATCTCGCCGTACTCCCCCGCCGCGACCTCGCGCATCCGCTCGTCGAGGAGGTGGATGTCGGTGTTGTGGGCGGGCCTGCCGACCGGTGGGATGTCGTGGTGGCCGGGCCGGTAGTCGGCAAGATCGAACGAGGTCGCCACGTCCGTGCACTCGGCGACGCCGTACTGGTGCAGGAGGGTGCAGGTGTTTCCCTCCCGCCGGGCCCAGTCCAGGAGCCGTTCGGCATGCAGCGGCTCACCCCCGAACAGCATGTAGTCGAGCCGGGTGAGCGCGTCACCGCCCCGTGCGGTCTCCCAGTCCACCAGTACGTACAAGGTGCTGGAGGCGCAGTTCACCACGCGTATGTCGTGCTGGTTCAGCATGCGGTAGGCCATCGCGGCGTCGAAGTTCCGGCTCGCCATCAGGTACTGGGTGGCACCGCAGAACAACGGCATCATCAGGCTGCGCTGGGAGAGGTCGAACCCGAAGGCACTGACAACCAGGTTGTGCGAACCGGCGTGCAGGCCGTATTCGAGCGTCAGCCAGTTCAACAGGTTGAACCAGCCCTCGTGCCGCACCGCGGTCACCTTCGGTGTGCCGGTCGACCCGGAGGTGAAGACCGCGTAGCACACGTCGTCCCCGGTGACCAGGACGTCAGGACCGGTCACCGGGAGCTCTTCGAGGTGCTCGGACAGCCGCTGGAGGTCGACGACCTCGACGGCCGCCGGCTCGACCAGTCCGGCCGTCGCCGGCGAGGCCACGATCAGGGCGAGGTCGGGGACCTGGCCCAGCAGCAGCCGGAGCCTTTCCGCCGGGTAGGACGGGTCGAACGGTACATAGGCCGCGCCCGCCTTCAGCGTGCCGAGGATCGCGACGAGCATGTCGGGCGAGTAGTCGAGGCAGACCCCGACCTTCGCGCCCCGGCCGTGTCCGCGCGCCGTGAGGAAGTGCGCGAACCGGTTGGCCCGCGCGTCGAGTTGTGCGTACGTCAGCTGCTGCCCTGCGCAGCAGACGGCGACGGCACGGGGGGTGGCTGCTGCGTGCGCCTCGAACCGATGGTGGACGACGGGCACCGAGGGCAGCGGGACCCGTTTTCCCTGGAGGATCATCAACCGACTCCGATGTGGCGGGTGTTCGAGCGCCGCTAGGCGATGCGTCGATCGGCTGCGTCGAGCACCTGGGTCACCCACTTGTCGACGGGCAGACCGTGCGCGGCGGCCGCTTTCGAGTAGTAGTCCAGTTGGCCGGCGGACAGCTCGATGGTGAGCGTGGTGACCTTCCCCCGCCCCTTGTCGACGCCCTCCGGCTCGGCCGGCCGGGGTGTCTCCCGCTGCTCGGCCAGTCCGGCCCGGACCGCCCTGCGGAGTTCGTTGCGCGACCACTTGCGCTGTTCGGCGTTGCGTAGCCAGTAGTCCTGCTCCGGTGGCGACAGGCGCGTCACCTCGGCATGGTGGGCGAAGCTGAGACCGGCGCGCCTGCGGTGGTGCTCGAACCGACGGGCCACCCAGGCGTAGTTGCGCAAGGTCTGGTAGTCGAGCCCGGTTCTGTCGATCGCCTCGCGGTAGCGTCGCAGCCCGTAGGTGGATTCTCCGAAGATCAGCCAGTCGGCGAGCCACCACGCCGAGGAATTCGTGAATTCCCGCAGACTGGCCCCGATCCGCTCCCAGGACCGCTGCGACAGATCCGGCGGGAAGGCCATCCCCGTCTTCTGCACCGTTGCCTGGTTCCCGACGAACGGCAGCACCACATCGCGCTGGGCGGCCTCACCACCAGGGCCCTTCGCCCCCGCATCGTGACTGCTCGCGGTCGTCACCGAACGCCCCCCACAATCTTCATCCGCCTCAGCTCCTCCCGCTGGTCCGAAAGGCGTTCAGTCCGCCGCCATGGCCTCCCGCAGGCTCTTCGGGCGCAGATCGGTCCAGTTCTGCTCGACGTAGTCCAGGCATTCGGCCCTGGCCGCCTCGCCGAAGACCACGCGCCAACCTCCGGGCACCTCGGCGAATACCGGCCACAGGGAGTGCTGGTCCTCGTCGTTGACCACGACGTAGAAGCGGCCGTTCTCGTCGTCGAAGGGGTTCGTGCTCACTGCCACCGTCCTTAACGGTCACGGGGTGACTCGGGATGGGAAAACAGGGTGGTTCCAGAGAGGAAATCGCCGGAGCCGGGCGAGTTCACCGGCGGCGTTGTCCTGTCGACGGGACACCCGGCATCCGCGGTCATCCGGGATGCCGCTGTCACGGTACGGGACCGTAAGACTCGCTCGTCAATGCCGCAAGGGCGGCAGAATCGGCGAACTCCTTCTCTCCCGCCCGAACCTGTATCCCAAGAGGGTTGTGTGCCACCATGACCGGACGGTGGCCCGTGAATGGGCCCGCTCGAATTCGGGTTCAGCCAATCTCCTTGCGCCGATGCGATCGAGAGCGCGCGCAGTCATTTGCACGACGACAGAAAGCTCATCGACGAACCTGCGACTGGTGATCAATGGCCTTGAAGTCAGAATCCGAGTACGCGACAGATCCCGACGACGACACACGGCGGTCGCTGCTGCGCCACATGCTGATGGCCCGAGGCATCGACGAGGAGGCGCGCCGGCTCCAGAAACAGGGCTCGCTCGACCTCTGGCCGTCCTGCCAGGGCCAGGAGGCCGCGCAGGTCGGCTCCGCGCTCGCGGCCGGCGCGCCCTCGACCGTCTTCCCCAGCTACCGCGAGCACGGGGTCGCGCTGCTGCGGGGTGTGGCGCCGGACGAGCTGCTCGCGCAGTGGGCCGGCCGCACGTTCTGCGGCTGGGACCCCCGCAAGCTGCGCTTCTTCCCCTACACGCTGGTCCTGGCCGCGCAGACACTGCACGCCGTCGGCTACTCGATAGGGCAGCGGTTGCAGGGGCTGGAGGATTTCGTCGTGGTGTACATAGGCGACGGCGCCACGAGCGAGGGAGACATGTCCGAGGCGATGAACCTCGCCGCCGTGGAGTCGGCGGCCGTGCTGTTCATCTGCCAGAACAACGGCTGGGCCATCTCCAAGCCGGCCGAGGAGCAGATGCGCACTTCGGTGGCCGAGCGCGCCCGGGGTTTCGGGATCGAGTCCGTGCGGATCGCGGGCCAGGATCCGGAGACGGTCTTCTCGGCGTGCTCCCGGGCCACCGCCCATGTCCGCGGGCAGCGGGCGC
Organism: Streptomyces sp. C1-1; assembly: GCF_050214755.1. Taxonomy (NCBI): domain Bacteria; kingdom Bacillati; phylum Actinomycetota; class Actinomycetes; order Kitasatosporales; family Streptomycetaceae; genus Streptomyces; species Streptomyces sp. C1-1. The sequence goes on from NZ_CP189826.1 coordinate 562,339, forward strand.
CGTATCTCGTCGAGATCCAGGTCGGCCGCTTCCACGGCCACACCAGCTCCGATGCCCAGGAGGTGTACCGAAGCGCCGAGGACATCGCCCGGACCAGGGCCGCGGACCCGGTGACCGCCTATGTGGCGCGGCTGAGCGGCCTGGGGGTCGTGGACGCGCGGTGGCTCGACGCCGTGGAGGCCGAAGTGCGGGAGCTGCGTGAGCGGTTGATCAAGGAGTACGCGTGATGGGTACCGTACGCCCCGCCGGTCTGGCGGAATCGATCAACGCAACCCTCGCCGATCTGCTCGAACAGGATCCGAGACTGCTGCTGCTCGGCGAGGACATCGGACGCCTCGGGGGCGTGTTCCGCGTGACCCGGGGTCTTCGGGAGCGCTTCGGCGAGGCCCGGGTGCGCGACTCGCTGCTGGCCGAGTCCACCATCGTCGGCCAGGCCGTCGGCATGGCGATGAGCGGCCTGGTGCCGGTGTGCGAGATCCAGTTCGACGCGTTCACGTTTCCCGCCGTGAACCAGCTGGTGACCCAGGCGGCCCGGATCGGCGGCCGGTGGAATGGACAGGTGAGCCCGGGCCTGGTGGTGCGGATCCCGACGGGCGGCGGATTCCGGGGCGTCGAGCACCACAACGAGTCCAACGAGGCGCTGTTCGCCCGCTTCCCGGGGATCTCGGTGGCGTGTCCCTCCACGGGCGAGGACGCCGACCAGATCCTGAGGTACGCGGTGACGCTCGGTTCGCCCGTGGTGATGTACGAGCCGATCCGCCTGTACTGGCGGCGCGACCTGGCCGCCCGGGACCCCGAGCCGGCGAGGTCGCCGACCGCGGCCCGGGTGGTACGGCGGGGCACCGACCTGACGATCGTCACGTACGGCGCGATCACCGACGAGGTACTGGAAGCGGCACACGCGGTCGCCCCCGATGTCGACGTCGAGGTCGTGGATCTGCGGTGGGTGGCCCCGCTCGACATGGCGACGGTGCTGGAGTCCGTCCGCCGCACCGGGCGGCTGCTCGTCGTGCACGAGGGTTCGAAGGACGTCGGCATCGGTGCCGAGATCGCCGCGTCGGTCGCCGAGCAGGGCTTCGACGCGCTCCGTGGCCCGGTCCGCCGGTTGGCGCCCGCCCGCCGCGCCTATCCCCCGGCGAACTTCGAGAAGGACTACCTGGTCGGTGTCGAGGAGATCAAGGACGAGGTATTGGTGATGACGAAGTGAGCGATTCCCTCGTGGACATGCACGTGCCCGGTTTCGGGCACGGCCTCGGCGAGGCCCTGTTGATCGAGTGGGTCGCCGGTGTCGGCGACCGGGTTGAGCGGGGGGACGCCGTCGCGGTCGTCGAGACCGACAAGGCCAGCACGGAGATCGTGGCGGAGCGCGCCGGCCGGGTCGCGGTCCAGTGCGCCACGGCCGGCACGGTCCTCAAGTCCGGTGAGTTGCTGTACCGCTTGGCGGCCGAGTAGCCCCGCGCCCCGGGATCCGACGAGCCAGTCATTCGAACGGAGAAGGAACATGAGCGACATCGAAGGCCGTATCGCGGACACCATGCTGGCCAAACTGCGCGAGCGCGACCCGTCGCTGGGCCGCGACGACCTCGCCCGGCCGATCGGCGAGCTCGACCTCGACTCCCTCGACCTGGTGGAGCTGCACCAGCGGTTGGAACGCGAGCTCCATGTCAAGGGCGATCTCAAGGAGACCGCGGGCTTCGCCTTCCTGGACGAGTTCACTGCCTACTTCGTGAAGCTGGCGAGCCGGGGATGAGCGCGGGCATCGTCGACATCGCCACCGCGAAGCCGGGCCGGCGGATCGACAACGACCACTTCGCGTCGATCGGGCTCACCGACGAGTGGATCCGGCGCCGCAGCGGCATCGGGTCCCGCGCCTGGCTGCCGGACGAGACCCCGCTCGCGGAGGTGGCGGCGGAGGCCTGCGCGCCGATCGTGACGAGGACGGACGACCCTGCCTCGATCGACGTCCTGATCGTCGTCAGCACATCGGTGCGGCAGCGCATCCCCGGTGTCGCGCAGAAGGTGGCCCAACTCGCCGGGCTTGGGCCCTCCGTGATGGCCCTCGACATGAACGCGGCCTGCTGCGGCTTCGTCTACGGGCTGGCCACCGGGCTCTCACTGTGCGACGCCGGGCAGGCGACCTCGGTTCTGGTGTGCTCGGTGGAGGCCATGTCCCGGATGGTGGACCGCACGGACCGGCAGACGGCCTGCCTCTTCGGCGACGGCTCCGCGGCCGTCCTGCTGGCCGACCGCGCGGACTTCGCGGGCTGCTGCCGGGTGGCCGGCTGCGACGGCTCGCAGGAGGGACTGATGCGGGAGACCGAGGCGGGCGGCATCGCTCTCGACGGGATGCAGGTATACGACCGTGCCGTGCGCCGCATGTCCGAATCGGCGCAGTACCTCTTCGACCACGGCCCCGCACCGACCGTCCTGGTCGGCCACCAGGCCAACAGCCGCATCCTGGAACAGGTCCGCAGCTTCAGCGCCCATCTCGACGTGCCCTTCGTGAACCGCATCGAGAACTCCGGGAACACGTCGTCCGCCTCGATCCCGCTGGCGTTCGCGGCGGAACTGGACGCCGGTGCTCTGCGCGCGACGGGCAGGCTCGGGGCCGTCGCCTACGGAGCCGGCGAGGCGTGGGGCGGGGTCGCGGTGGACTACCGGCTGCCTGGCGTCCCGCTTTCCTGAACGCGCCGAGAGCCCGGGGACGTAATCGATCACAGGAGGTTGTCATCCACGCACCAGAAGCCTGGGTCCTGCGCTCCGGCGCGACGGCCGGCTCCCACGACGGCGGCCCCGGCGGCGCGCTGTGCCGCGACCGGTTCCCCTTCGGCCCGCTGGAGGAGGGCGAGGCGCTGGTGGAGCCGATCCTGGGCTCCTGGGAGGCCAACATGGACCACGCGCTGACCCGTTCACCGATCGACGTGTGCAGCAGCCGGGGCGAGGACTCGGTGGTCCTGGGCAACCTGGGCGTCGTACGCGTGCTCGATGTGCACCGGGGCGGCCGGGACCTGCCGGTCCGTGAAGGCGACCTGTGCCTGCTCATGCCGTTCGGCAAGCGCGACCGCTACGACTACGCCGAACTCGCCTACGCCTACGACTGCCCCGGCACCATCGGACTGCTGGCCAGGCGGACCAAGTTGGACGCACGCCTGCTCCTGACGGTCCCGGACGGCACCGCGTACTCGCTGGCGCAGTGGGCCACGTACGGGCGGTACTTCACGGCCTGGGACAACTGGCACAAGGCGTACGGTTGTTGGCGTACCCAGGTGGCCGACGACGATCCCGCCGGCCACCTGGTGTTCGGGTGGGGCGGCGGCGTGGCGTTCGCCGAGCTGCTGCTGGCAAGACGGGCGGGGTTCCGGGTGGCGATGACCGCCGGCTCGGACGAGCGGCTCGCCTTCCTGAGGGAGAACGGCATCATTCCGGTCGACCGCCGGCGCTTCCCCGACCTCTCCCTGCCGGGCCCGAGGGAACGGGCGGATCGGGATCTGCACCGGCGGCGCAGGACGTCGGTCAAGGGCTTCCTGGAACTGGTCGACGACCTCAGTGAGGGCCACGGTGCCTCGATCTTCGTGGACAACATCGGCGAGCCCCTGTACGACGTCACCCTCGCGGCACTGGCCCGCGAGGGCGTCGTCACCACATGTGGCTGGAAGGCGGGGATGCGCGTGTCGCATCTGCGGGGAGCCGAGTCCATCAGTCGGCACATCCATGTGAACACGCACGTGTGGCGGCTGCCGGACTCGCCGGGCATCCGGGACTTCATGGAGGCCGAGGGCTGGATAGCGCCGAAGGGATCCGACGTGATCTACGACTTCGACCAGGTTCCCGAGCTGGCCGACGACTACGCGAACGGCAGGATCGGCTCGTACTTCCCGCTGTACCGCGTGAATCCCCTCTGACTTGCCGCAGCCGGCGGCAGAGGCCGGCCCCGGTGTCCGCGCGAACACCGGGGCCGGCCGGCTCAGTCTTGCCCGCGGAGTTCCAGGGTGCAGCACTTGGCACCGCCGCCGCCCTTGAGCAGTTCCGTCATGTCGACGCCGATGGGCTCGAATCCTCGTTCCCGGAGCTGGTCGGGAAGCCGCTCGGCCTGTTGCGCGACCAGCACGTGAAGGCCGTCGGACACGGCGTTGAGACCGAATACCGCCGCGTCGGTCGCGTCAGCCAGGACAGCGTCCGGAAAACGCTCCCCAAGAAGCTTCCTGCTTTCCGGAGAGAACGCCTCGGGGTGGTACATGATCTCGTTTTCATCGAGCACGGCGAGTGCCGTGTCGAGGTGGTAGTACCTTTCGTCGATCAGCGTCAGACCGAGTACCGGCTTCCCGAAGAATTCCGCCGCCTCGTCGTGCGCGTCGGGCTCGCTGCGGAAACCACTGCCCGCCAGGATGACATCACCCACGCAAAGGAAGTCACCCTCGCCCTCATTGACGAACTCGGACTGCCGCGCTTCCCACCCGCGCGCCCGGAACCACTCCAGGTACGCCGGCGACTCCTCCATGCGCTGCTCGTACCGGAAGCGGGCGACCAGCGCACGGCCGTCCACGACCGTCGCGCCGTTGGCGGAATACACCATGTCGGGCAGTCCGGCCACGGGCTCGATCAGCTCGACGGTGTGCCCCAGGCCGGCCAGCAGGTCGTGGAGCGTCTTCCACTGGGCGAGTCCGCGTTCCGTGGATGTGGGACGCGACGGATTCATCCACGGGTTTATCGAATACGAGACCTCGAAAAATGTCGGCTCGCACATGAGGTAATGCCGCGAACGAGCCTACCGCTTCTGCACTCGGATCCCCTGCCCTCTCGGTCATCCCATACTGTCCTGGTGACAGGACAGTCGGCCAATCGCACCGAATTACTGCCCGTGAGGGCCATGCAGAATACCCATTCAAATGTCCAGCAGCGGGACTTGCGACATGAGGTCGGTGACGGGCGTGGTCATACCTCGATGTGAGTGCCCATAATAACCGTGCGGTCGCCGGGGACACCGAAGTACTTGGCGGCGTCAGCTGTGTTGCAGGAGGTGGCGGTGAAGTAGACGGATGGCGACCGCGTCGTCCCCCGCGGACTGAGCGTGCCGTTCAACACCGAACTCGACGGCCGTGGCCTGTCCTAACGGATGCCGGCCGCGCTGCGGAACGCCGCCGGCCGACAAGGACACGACGTGCTGCTGGCCCCGGTCCGTCCCGCGGCGAAGCACCTCGAACCATGCGAAGGTCCCGGCATCGAAGACCGTGAGCGGCTCACTGCCCAGTGGCGCCGGTGGACCGGGCCGACCGCCGCCGACCGCATCCGACGACCGTCGTCAGACCCCTCGCGAGTTGCGCGATCGGGCTCCCGGACAGATCGTGGAAGAGACCGTGGAGGACCGCACCGCGCCGAACCGGCCCACGGACATCCGGTTTCCGCAACGGCAATCACGTTGATCGCGGTCGAGTATCCGCTGAATTCGGCGACGGCAGTGACGTCGACGCCGAGCCCTCCCCCAGTCGGCAGGACGCGACCTCTTCCGTGAGCCGCCCCATGGTGCTCCCTCCGGACCAACGCATCGGAGGACAACGTCATGATCAAGGGCTACGACGTATCCGCCTTCCAGGACGCGCACTTCCCCACCGCCGGTGCCAGCTTCGCGTTCATCAAGGGCACCGAGGGCCGGTCCTACGTCAACCCCAGACAGAAGGAGCAGGCCGCGCACGCCCGTTCCGCGGGGCTGGTCGTCGGCTTCTACCACTTCCTGCATCCGGGCCACATCAAGGAGCAGGCGGCCCACTTCGCGAAGGGTTCCGCGAGCGTCGACTACGACCTCCTGGTCGTCGACTGGGAGTCCAACCCGGACGGAACCGTGGCGAGCTGCGCGGAGAAGGATTCCTTCATCGCCGAGGTCAAGCGGCTGCGCGGCTCCCACCACAAGATCGGGCTCTACTGCAACCGGGACTTCTGGCACCACCGGGACACCACCGGCAACGCGGGGGACTTCCTGTGGATCGCCGAGTACGGCGCGGCCGCGGGCAAGCCCAACATCCAGGCCAAGTGGCAGTTCCACCAGTACACCGACAAGCCGCTGGACACCAACGTGGGCAATTTCCCCTCGAAGACCGAGTTGGTCGCCTTCGCCGGTGGCATCAACGGCAAGAGGGAGAACTAGCGGGCAGCAGGTCAACTGCCGCACGTTGAAGGCCACTTGCCGAAGCAGGGTCAGCTGATGTCCTGGAGGATGAGAAGCGCGACGTCATCGAGGCGCTGCCCGTTGCTGCCCGCTCTGCTCAACACGGTGTCGATGAGCAGGTCGAGGTCCCCGACGTCGGATTCGGCGAGATCGTGTGCGAGGCGGGCGATGGAGTCGTCGAGGTCCACGCCCGGAGATTCGACGAGGCCGTCGGTGTAGAGGGCCAACAGCATCCCCTTGAGAAGGGGGATCTCGGTCACCGGGAAGACGGCGTCGGGATCGATGCCGAGCAGCGGTCCGGGCGGGACCTCCAGGGGTCGTGTCTCGCCGTCGGGGAGGCGCAGGATCGGCGGGGGGTGCCCGGCGCTGGCCAGGGTGACGCGTCGGCGGATGAAGTCGAGGTGGGCATAGAGGCAGCTGGTGAACAGGTCGGGGTCGAAGTCGGTCAGCAGCTGGTTGGCACGGTGCAGCACCTGGTCGGGTGGTGTGCCGAGGGCCGCGTGGGCGTGGACGCCGGTGCGTACCTGGCCCATCAGGGCGGCGGCGGCCACGTTGTGGCCCTGGACATCGCCGATGACGGCGGCCGCCGCGGTGTCGCCGAGGCGGATGAGGTCGTAGAAGTCTCCGCCGATGTCCATGCCGCGGGTGGCGGGCAGGTAGCGGGCGGCCACCCGCAGTCCGTCGATCGAGGGGAGGCTGCGGGGAAGGAGCGCCTGCTGGAGGCCGTGGGCGAGTTCGTGCTTGGTGTCGTAGAGACGGGCGCGGTCGAATGCCTGGGCGATGAGTCCCGCCAGAGAGGTCAGAACCGCGCGTTCCTCGGCCGGGAAGATGTGCGGATGGTCGTAGGACAGGACGCAGACACCGACGGGGCGGCCGGAGATGATCAGCGGCAGGAAGGCCCAGGCCTGCTTCCCACTGGCCTGGGGCGCGTCGGGATGGGTACGCCGCATCTCCTCCACGTCGGCGAAGAACGCGGGCATGCCGCTGCTGAGGGCCTGTCCCGCGGGGGTGAAGGCGGTGTCGAGGGGGAGCCCGTCCAGGCGGGCGATGGTGTGGTCGGCGTACCCGCGGTGGCCGGTGATCCGCAGCCGTCCGGCGTCTGCGGTGGACAGGACCAGCCCCTGTGCGCCGAAGGCGGGCATGATCTGGTCGGCGACCAGGTCGACGACGTCCTGGACGCCGACGACCTCGGTCAGCGCGGCGGCCAGGTGCGTGAGCTGATACAGCTGGCCGGCGCGGGCCGGAACGGCGGACCCTCCGGACACCGGCGAGGACGGCTCGTGCGCACGGCTGGGGAGGATGCGGACGCTGATGCCGCTCTCGTCGGGGTACAGATGAATGTCCAGCCACTGCTCCGGCGGACGGCAGGCGGAGAACGAAACGGGCTTCCGGCTGATGACCGCGGCACGGTATCGGTCCTCGTAGGCGGGGTCGTCGAGCCAGCGCAGGGACTGCCACGGCTGGGTGCCCAGCAGCCGGGCCGGCTGACGGCCGAGGAGGTCGGCGGCACCCGAACTGACGTAGGTGAAGCGGCCCTCCAGGTCCAGGGCGCAGCTTCCCCCGGGTAGCCGCTCGACGAAGTCGGCGAGGGCCAGCTCCGGGGGCGCGTACTGGCGGCCGATTCCCATCGGCACGGCGCGCGGCCGTCCTGGGCGGGCGCCGGCCGTCTGCTCCGCGGCTTCCTCCAGCAGCCGGGCCAGACGCCGACAGCTGGAGGTGATGTTGCCGCGCTCGCGCGGGGTCATGTGCGGCGGACGCGTACCCGACCACATCAACAGCAGGCACCCCCACGGCCGCACGCCGGTCACGGGCACGGCGGCCAGCGACATGGGGTACGGAAGCACCATCGCGGTGCGTGGATAGGAGCGGGCCATCTCCTGCTGACTGGCCACCCACACCATCCGCTCCTCGCGCACTGCCTCGGCCACGGGCGCCGGAGAAGCGAGCGGGACCTTCGCCCACGGTTCGGCGAATTCGACCGGGGCCCCGCACACCGCGTCCAGGCGCAGCAGCCGCCCGTCCGGTGCGAGCAGGTACAAGGCACCGATGGATGCACCGGTGCGGCGGACGGTCTCTGCGAACGCGGCATCCAGTGCGCCGGTATCCGTCCCCGGGTCAATCAGACCGGTCAAGGCCCCTCGCTCCCTCACAGGCGGCTTCCGCCTTTCGGCGGAAAGGAGCAGCAGCGCGGCGGCAAGCCGTACGCCGAGGGGCGTCAGCGTCCGCCTCCATGCTCCCCGGCTGCCCAGAACGCCGCCTTTATCACCTTATACAGAGCACGGGGGGACCACCCCAGCAGGACGGCGCCCCGGGGCGGTGCGGGCACCAGAGCGTTCTCCTGCGACCCGTTCCGGGCGCTTCGGGCCTCGACGAGGGCAAAGGGCCGCCTCAGACCTGCGATGAGGGCGAGCACTCGATGCCGGCAACCGTCGTGACCGTCGAGGAGGCCTGACCGGATGCGGAGGCGGTGGGCTCGTGCTGCCCGCGGGCGGCGTGGATCCGGGCGAGCGGATCTGATCGACCAGGGAGGCGCCGTTGCCCCGCAAGATGCCGCCGGTCGGTATGTCCGCCGCCGTCAGGGAGTCGATCTGGGTACGGATCGTCGTCGACGCCAGGTCGGCGCGCGCCCCAGGACCGGTCAGGGGCCTCTGCATCAACATGGCCGTCAGTGCGCTGACCGCCGTCGGCGTCCTGATCGCAGGCACCTGGGGCGTCGCCGACGTACTGCGTGTCTGGGGCGCTTGGGCGGTCGTCTCCGGCCTCATCCACCTTCTCGTGGGCGTCGCACGCCGTCCGATGGGCGGCCAGTGGGCCATGATCCTCAGCGGCGGCATCTCCGTCCTCGCCGGCGCCCACTTCATCCGAGGCGTCACACAGGACGACCCCTCGCTGACCGCCCTCGCCGGGTACGCCACGCTCGGCGGGATCTTCTTCCTCGTCTCGGCGATCCGCCTGTCCCGCGCGTCCCGCGTGTCCGCCAGCAGCTGAGGGCCCTGGCGGTCCCGTCCGCGATCGTGGACATCAAGAGGATCGGCTTCGGGCCGACAGCCCGGCCGGAGCCGTCAGTGGTGGAAGCCGACGCGGTCGGCGTCGTGCGGGTGTCCCTGGTCGAGCCGCGCGATCGCCCGGCGCATGTCCTCGGCGAGGAGTTCGAACTCGTCACGGTCGACGCCGTGCCGCACGAGCACGCGCTGGATGACGGTCTCCTGACGGTCGGGCGGCAGCGGATACGACGGGACCTGCCAGCCGCGCATGCGGAGCTGGTCGGACAGGTCGTACAGGCTCCAGCCCACCGAGGCCGGGTCGGTCAGCGTCCAGGAGGCGGCCGGAAGCGCGCCGGCGCCGTCGTAGAGCAGGGTGAAGGGGCCCATGTCGGCGACCTGGCGGGCCAGGTGCTGCGCGGTGTCGGCGCACGCCTGGTAGACGCGCCGGTAACCCTCGCGGCCCAGGCGCAGGAACATGAAGTACTGGGCGACGACCTGGCCACCCGGTCGGGAGAAGTTCAGGGCAAGCGTGGGCATGTCGCCGCCCAGGTAGTCCACGTGGAAGACCAGATCCCCCGGCAGGGCCGCCTTGTCGCGCCACAGGGCCCAGCCCACGCCGAGGGGGGCCATGCCGTACTTGTGCCCGGAGGCGTTGATCGAGGCGACCCGGGGCAGGCGGAAGTCCCATTCCAGGTCGGGATGGAGGAAGGGGGCGATGAACCCGCCGGATGCCGCGTCCACGTGCAGGGGTACGTCGAGGCCGGTCTCCGCCTGGAGTCGGTCGAGTTCGGCCGCGATCTCCGCGACGGGTTCGTAGGTGCAGGTGTAGGTCACTCCGAGGATCGCCACGACGCCGATGGTGTTCTCGTCGACGTACTCGCGCAGCTGATGGGCCTGCAGGCCGGTCGCGCCGGGTTCCACCGGCACCTGGCGCAGCTCCACGTCGAAGTAGCGGGCGAACTTCTCCCAGCACACCTGCACCGGCCCGCACACGAGGTTCGGCCGGTCTGTCGACTGTCCGGCCGCTCGTCGGCGGTCGCGCCAGCGCCATTTCAGGGCGAGTCCGCAGAGCATGGCGGCCTCGCTGGATCCGGTGGTGGAGCACCCCACGGCCGGTGCGGTCCCCTCGGAGCCGCCTGGCGCGTGCCACAGGTCGGCGATGATGTTGACACACCGGGACTCGATCTCCGCGGTCTGCGGGTACTCGTCCTTGTCGACGATGTTCTTGTCGAGACACAGGTCCATCAGGCGCCGGACCTCGTCGTCGGTCCAGGTCGTGCAGAACGTGGCGAGGTTCTGGGCCGCGTTGCCGTCGAGGAGCAGTTCGCTGCGCAGCAGCTGGAAGACGACGTTCGGGGGCGCCGGCAGATCCGGCATGGCCCGTTTGGTCAGGGGCTGCTCGCTGATCGGTGACGTGAAGATGTCGGCGGCCGGGTCGGCGGCCCTTTCCTGAGCGTTGTGCAGAGCCACCGGTGGCACCTCTCGCGTCGTCCTGCCGTGTCTCTTTCGGAGGCTATGGGCGACAACCGGCGACCGACAGCGGATGTACTCCACCCGGGCGTTGGCCTCACCCAGAGACGCATACGGACAACGTCGGCGAAATGGCCGTTATACGCGGTTTGGTCTGGCAGAGTCGGCGCATGTTCAAGGCAACCGTCGCGCTCGTCACCGTCGCCGCAGCCCCGCCCGCATGACATCCACCGAGCAGCGCGCCGAGGGCGCGGGACCGTTCACCACGCGGCTCACCTGGCAGCCGCCCAGCGGGGGAACCGCCGTCTGGGAGTCGCGGCCCGCCCGACGTCGCGGCACCCTCTCGGTCCGTCCGGCCGGCGCGCCGGCCGGCCAGGACATCAGCGTCGACGACCTCACGCTCGGCCGCCTGCGCAGGCTCAACGCCATCGCCGCGACCGCCTTCATCATCGGCGGCGCCCTCTTCACGGCCGGCGCCGCTGTCGCCCAGCTCGGCTCCGGCGACGCCACCACCTGCGCCTCGATCTACTTCGCCGGCGGACTGTTCTTCAACACCGGCGGCTACGTCTCCCTGCTCCAGGCCGTCAACGCCCCCCGCCACGAACCCGGCGGAGAAGGCCGGATGGTCACCCGCGACTGGCACTGGTGGAGCTATGAGCCCACGCGGGTCGACTGGCTGAGCACACTCGTCCTCTTCGCCGGCACGCTGGTGTTCGCCATCAACCTGCTGGACTCGTTCCTGAAAGGGCTGAGCGTGCAGCAGGTCAACCGGCTCATCTGGACCCCGGACGTCATCGGCTGCCTGCTGTTCCTGATCTCCGGCCACCTCGCCTTCGTCGAGATCTGCCACCGCGGATGGCCCTGCCTGCGTCGCCGCAGCCTCGGCTGGTGGATCGTCGCCGTGAACCAACTCGGCTCCGTCCTCTTCATGATCTCGGCACTCGCCGCCTACACCCGCCCCGCCACCGGCAGCCTGATCAACGCCGACATCGCCAACTGGACCACCCTCACGGGCGCCTTCTGCTTCTCGATCGGCGGCTTCCTCCAGCTGTACGAACGCCCCTGATTTTCCGGGGATTCGTACCACCTCCGCGTACCCTGCGCGCATGGGGTTGAGAGCCGTCTACAGCATGCGCCGCCAACTCGTCGCCGCAGGGCCCCTGCTGCTGGCGGCGGCGTGGTTCTACGACAGTGCCCTGCTGGTGCTGCCGGCCCTGGCCTGCGAGGGTCTGGGCCTGTGGTGTTCGCGGCTGGGCCGGAGCCTGCCCGGCAAGCAGGCAGCCCTGGCCGGAACCTGCGCGCATCTGCGCGAGACGGAGGCCCGCTGCCGGGCGGATGCGCCGCTGGGCCGGGACGAAGCCGACCGCGTCCTGGACCTGGCCCGCCAGGACCGACGTACCCTGGCCGGCATACGGGCGTGGGACAAAGCCCTGTTGGAAGGGGTCCGCACAGGGGCGGCGCGCGCGGCTGCGTCCCTCGAGGAGTTCGCCGAACTCCAGCGCCGCGAGGCCGTCGCGCGTGAGCAGCAACAGGCACAGCGGCAACGGCAGGAGACGCTGCAGCAACGGGCACGCGAGCGCCGGGCCGCCGTAGAACTGGCCGACGCCAAGGAGCAGTTGCAGCGCGACGAGATGCGCGCACTGCGACAGGATCGCGACCGGGCGCTGCACGCCGCACGCGAGCGAGAGGCCCGGCAGGCGCACGAGGCGTGGCTGTGGCAGACCGGGCGAGCCATCGCCGCGCAGCGGCAGGCTCGAACCGACCCGCTCCGGGGCGCTCCGGTCGAGGCCGGCCGGCAACTCGAGCAGCGCGTGGCGCGGCTCCTCGAACGCGACGGCTTCACCGCGGTCCAGGTCACCGGTGCCCCAGGGGACCTGGGCGCCGATGTGACCGCACTGACCGCGGACGCCCGGCGGGTTGTCGTCCAGTGCAAGAACTACGCTGATCGTCGAGTCACGTCCACGGAACTGCAACGGTTCGGAGGAACGTTCCGGACCGTGCACGCCGCCGACTTCGGCCTCGTCGTCACCACGACCGATTTCACCCGTGCCGCAGTCGAGTACGCCGGCCAGGCCGGCATCCTGCTCATGGACGGGCACGCTCTCAACCGGTGGAGCCAGGGCACCCCCCTCACACTCGACTGACTCGAAGTCCGGTGAATGAGTTGGGTCGCGGCCGCCGCAGGTCATGCGCCATCGCTCGGCCGTCCAGGTGACTGGGCGATCTCTTGTTCGGCGGATTCGATGATGGACAGTACGGCGGCCGCCGCGGCCGCGGGATCGCGGGCCTCGACGGCTGCCACGACGGCGCGGTGACCGGGAAGCGAGGCCTCCACCGCGCCGGGGGTCTGGGTGCTGACGAGGAAGCTGTGTTCCAGTGCGATGTCGACGGCGCGGCCCAGGGAGCCGAGGAGACGGTTGCCGCTGGCGTCGAGCAGGGCCCGGTGGAAGGCGATGTCGGCCTCGACGTAGCCGCTGCGGCCGGGTTTCGCCGCCGCGGCCTCCATCGCGGCCAGGGAGTCGTACAGGGCTCGTATGTCGTCGGGGCCGGCCCGGTCGGCGGCGAGTCGGGCCGCCTCGGGCTCGACGATCCGGCGCAGTTCACCCGTGTCGCGCAGCAGAGCCGTGGCGTCCCCGGCCTGTTTCCAGCGCAGCACGTCGCGGTCCAGGTGGTTCCAGTGCTCCGGCGGCAGCACGCGCGTGCCGGTGCGCGGACGTACCCGCAGCATCCCCTTGGCCACCAGTGCCTTGACCGCTTCCCGCAACACACCGCGGCTGACGCCGATCTCGGCAGCGAGCGCGTCCTCGACCGGCAACGGGTCCCCCGGCTCCCACGCACCACCCACGACGCGGCGCCCGAGCTCGTCAACCACGCGCTGGTGCATGGTCCGGAAGTGCACCACGATCTCTGCTCGCCCCCTGGACGCCATTCATCGAATCATTTAATGATTGAGTTCCAGGCTACGGCCTGCGGACCTCACCCTGCATCACCCCATCGCGAAAGCGGACGACGTCGGAGCCACGGGAGTGCCACATGACCGAGGGTCGGAACAAGAGCCGCCGCAGCCAGGCGTGGTTCGGCGCCCAGGGCCGCAGCGGGATGGTGTACCGCTCATGGATGCGCAACCAGGGATTCGGGCACGAGGTGTTCGACGGGCGACCCGTCATCGGCATCGCGACCAGCGCCTCCGAACTCGCCCCGTGCAACGCCCATCTGACGCGCGTCGCCGAAGCCGTCAAGCGCGGCGTGTGGCAGGCGGGCGGCCTGCCGCTCCAGTTCCCCACCATGGCCACCGGCGAGACCCTGATGCGCCCCACCGCCATGCTGTACCGCAACCTCATGGCCATGGAGGTCGAGGAACTGATCCGGGCCAATCCGCTCGACGGTGTCGTGCTGCTGTCCGGCTGCGACAAGACGACTCCCGCCATGCTCATGGGCGCCGCGAGCGTCGATCTGCCCGCGGTCATGGTCACCGGCGGGCCGATGCTCAACGGCAAGTACCGCGGTCAGGACGTGGGCTCCGGTACCCATGTCTGGAAGTTCGAGGAGGACCTCAAGACCGGCCGGATGACCGAGGAGGAGTGCTTCTTCGCGGAGGGGTGCATGGCCCGCTCCAACGGCCACTGCATGACGATGGGGACCGCCTCGACGATGGCCTGCATGGCCGAGGCGCTCGGCATGCAGCTGCCGGGCTCCGCGGCCTGGCCGGCGGTCGACTCCCGGCGGATGGAGACCGCGCAGGCGGCGGGGCAGCGCATCGTGGCGATGGTGGAGGAGGAGCTGCGACCCTCGCGGATCCTGACCCGGGAGGCGTTCGAGAACGCCATCCGGGTCAACGCGGCCATCGGCGGCTCCACGAACGCGATCATCCATCTCACCGCCATCGCCGGACGCGTCGGCGTCGACCTGAGCCTGCAGGACTTCGACGAGCTGGTCCGCGCGGTGCCGACCCTGGTCAACCTGATGCCCAGCGGCAAGTACCTCATGGAGGACTTCTGCTACGCGGGCGGGTTGCCCGCCGTCATGGCCGAACTGCTCCGCGGCGAACTGCTGCACCGCGACCAGATCACGGTCAACGGACGCACCATCGCCGAGAACACCGAGAACGCCGAATGTTTCAACTCCGACGTCATCACCGGCCTCGACGCCCCCTTCCAGCCGGCCGGTACCGGTACCGCAGTCCTGCGCGGGAACCTGTGCCCCGACGGCGCCGTGATCAAGCAGTCCGCCGCCTCACCGCACCTGCTCACCCACCGCGGCCCCGCTCGCGTCTTCGACTCCCCCGAGGCCTATCACGAGGTGGCCGACGATCCGGAGCTCGACATCGACGAGAACACCGTGATCGTCATCCGCAACGCCGGCCCCAAGGGCTACCCCGGCATGCCCGAGGTGTCCAACGCCCCGCTGCCCGCCAAGCTGCTGAAGGCCGGCGTCAAGGACATGGTGCGCGTGTGCGACGGCCGGATGAGCGGCACCGGGTACGGAACCGTGGTGCTGCACGTGGCACCCGAGGCCGCCGTCGGCGGGCCTCTCGCCCTGGTGCGCGACGGCGATGCCGTCGTCCTCGACGTCCCCCACCGCATCCTGCGCCTGGACGTGGACGACGCCGAACTCGCCCGGCGCCGGGAGACATGGCGGGCACCCGCCGAGCGGCACACCAGTGGCTACGCCTGGCTCTACACCCAGAACGTGCAACAGGCCGACCAGGGCGCCGACTTCGGCTTCCTGCGCGGAAGCCGTGGCCACGAGGTCCCCCGCGACTCCCACTGAGCCCGCCCCGGGCGAACGTACCCCTCGGATCCAGGAGAGCATCGATCGTGGAATCGGCAGCAGCGCGCCCCCGTCCGGTCCTCACAGCCGGCTCCGTTCTGCCGGAGGACGCCGGCCGGGCCGCCCTCGTCGCGCGCGTCCACCACCCGGAGTACGACGGACCGTGTGTGGCCGCGGTCCGCGGCGAGCAGGTCGTCGACCTGACAGCCCTCGCACCCACCGTCTCCGACCTGCTGGAACGCGACGACGCGGCGGCAGTCGTCCGCGAGGCCGACGGCGCACACACCTGGCGCCTGGACGAACTGCTGGAGGCACCGGCCGGCCGCCGTGACGTTGCGCATCTGCTCGCCCCCGTCGACCTTCAGGTGATCAAGGCCGCGGGTGTCACCTTCGCCCGCAGTCTGCTGGAACGCGTCATCGAGGAGCGCACGGGCGGCGATCCGGCGCAGGCCGCGCGGGTGCGCGCCCGCGTGCAGCAGGTGGTGGGCGGCGCGCTCGACGGCATCCGGCCCGGATCGCCGGAAGCCGACAAGGCCAAGGAACTGCTCGTCGGCGAAGGACTGTGGTCGCAGTACCTGGAGGTCGGGATCGGTCCCGACCCGGAAGTGTTCACCAAGGCCCCGGTGATGTCCGCGGTCGGCACCGGAGCCGACATCGGAGTGCTCGGCGCCTCGGTGTGGAACAACCCCGAGCCCGAGGTCGTCCTCGTCGTGGACTCGCACGGCCGGGTACGCGGCGCGACGCTCGGCAACGACGTCAACCTCCGCGACATCGAGGGACGCAGCGCTCTGCTCCTGTCCCGTGCGAAGGACAACAACGCCTCCTGCGCGATCGGCCCGTTCATCCGCCTGCTCGACGACGGCTTCGACCTCGACACCGTGCGCGAACTCGACATCGACCTGCGGGTCGACGGCACGGACGGCTACGTACTGCACGGCAGCAGCTCCATGCGCGAGATCAGCCGCGACATCCTGGACCTGGTGACCGCCACGCACGGCCCGCACCACCAATACCCGGACGGCTTCGCGTTGTTCACCGGAACGCTGTTCGCCCCCACCGAGGACCGGCAGGCACCCGGCGCGGGCTTCACCCACGAGTACGGCGACGTCGTACGGATCTCCAGCCCGCGGCTCGGCGCCCTGGTCAACACCGTCGTCCCGAGCGAGCAGGCCACGCCCTGGACGTTCGGCGTACGAGCGCTGATGCGCAACCTCGCCCGGCGCGGCGTGCTGTGAGACGGCGGAGACGTGCGCGGCGCATCCGCGGCTGCGACGTGTGCTGCGCACACCCGGCTCATGCCACCGCGATCGGCTCCTGCTCGAATGTGGCGTGCGAGCGCCGCGTGTGATCCACGTGGCGCTCGGCTCCGGTCAGCGTCACCCTGGTCGTCAGGCGCGGATCGGCGCTGGATGCGGCCAACCGCACCTCCAGTTCGCCCGGTTCGACGACGCGCCGGCCGTCGCGTCCGGTGAAGGATGCGAGGTCGGCCGGGATGGTGACACGGAGGCGGCGGGCTCGGCCCGGCTCGAGTTCGACCCGGGTGTAGCCGACGAGGCGCTGCACCGGCTGGACGACGGAGGCGACGGGGTCGTGCAGATAGAGCTGGACGACCTCGGTTCCGGACCGCTCGCCCGAGTTGCGGACGGTGAAGCCGAGGGCGAACTCGCCGTCCGTCGCGGTCTCCTGGACGTCAACGGTCAGATCTGACCAGTCGAACCGCGTGTAGGACAGGCCGTGGCCGAAGGCGAACGCTGGGGTCGGGTCGATGTTGGACACCTCGCTGGCGTGCGCGAGCCGCGCCCCGAGGTAGGTGGCCGGCTGGGAGCCCGGCCCGCGCGGCACGCTGACCGGGAGACGTCCGGAGGGATCGGTACGGCCGCTGAGCACGCCGGCGATCGCGTGCGTGCCCTCCTCCCCCGGGAAGAAGGACTGCACGATCGCGGCGGACTCCTCCACCGCGCGGCCCAGCGCGTACGGCCGTCCCGCGAGCAGCACGGTGACCACGGGCGTCTCCTGGTCGAGCAGGGCGTCGAGCAGGTGCTGCTGCGCGCCGGGCAGAGCCAGCGTCTCGACGTCGCATCCCTCGCCGCTGGTGCCCCGCCCGAAGAGCCCGGCGCGGTCGCCGAGCACCACCACGGCGACGTCGGCCTCGCGTGCCACCTGGGCGGCCACCGGGATGCCGGAGAGATCTCCGTCGTCGATTCCGGTGCCGCGGACGACCGTGATCTCGGCGTCGGGGAACTCGGCGGCGAGCGTGTCGCGCAGCGTCGGCAGTTCGATGCCGAGCGGGGTCCCGGGGTGGCGGACGCCGATGTGCTGGGGGAAGGAGTAGCAGCCCAGTACGGCGGTGGGCTCGTCGGCGTTGGGGCCGAGCAGGGCGATGCGGCGCGGTCTCGCTAGCGGCAGGGTGCCGTCGTTGCTGAGCAGGACGACCGCCTTCTCGGCGATCGTGCGGGCCAGCGCCCGGTTCTCGGGCCCGTCCAGATCTATGCGACCGCGCAGTCCGGCCGGGTCGTCCAGGTCGGCCCCGTCGAGCGCGGCCGGTACGGGGTTCCAGTCCTTGTCGAGCAGGCCGAGCATCACCTTCTGGGTGAGTACCCGGCGCAGGGCGCGGTCGACCGACGCCTCCGGTATACGGCCGTCGGCGACGGCCTCGGTCAGGGGTGCGCCGTACGTCTTGACGTTGGGCAGTTCGACGTCGATGCCCGCGTGCAGCGCCGTGCCGGCGGCCTCGGCCCAGTCGGCTGCCAAGCCGTGCAGGGTCTTGAGGAAGCCGATGGCGAAGTAGTCGGCGACGACCGTGCCGTCGAAACCCCACGTGTCGCGCAGGAGTCCGGTGAGCAGTTCCTCGTCGGCCGCGGAGGGCATGCCGTCGGTGTCGGTGTAGGCGTTCATCACCGACCGGGCGCCGCCTTCACGGATCGCCATCTCGAAGGGAGGCAGCAGAACGTCGGCGCGCTCACGCGGGCCCACGGAAGCGGGGGCGAGGTTACGCCCGGCGCGGGAGGCCGAGTAGCCGACGAAGTGCTTGAGGGTGGCGACGATCCCGGCGGACTCCAGGCCCTGCACGTAGGCCGTCCCGATGGTGCCGACGAGGTACGGGTCCTCGCCGATGGTCTCCTCGACCCGGCCCCAGCGGGCGTCGCGCACGACATCCAGGACGGGGGCGAGTCCCTGGTGGACGCCGACGGCACGCATGTCACGCCCGATGGCGGCGGCCATGCGCCGCACCGTGTCCGGATCGAAGGTGGCGCCCCAGGACAGCGGAACGGGGTAGGCCGTCGCGCCCCAGGCGGCGAAGCCCGCCAGGCACTCGTCGTGTGCGAGAGCGGGGATGGCGAACCGGTTCGTGGCGGCGATGCGGGTCTGGGTGCGGGCCAGGGAGAGCGCGCCCAGGGCGGGGTCGACGGGGACGGTGCCGAAGGGCCGGGTCAGCTGACCCAGTCCGGTGGGCAGGAGTGCGTCGAGATCGACGGCGTCCTCCATGTCGTGTTGGTGGGGGGCCACTTCACCGCCCTGGTCGGAGGCGCCCACCCACACGCCGTACAGCTGGGCGGTCTTCTCCTGGAGTGTCATCGCGTCGATCAGGGCGTCGACTCTCGTGGTGACGGGAAGGGTGGGGTCGTTCCAGAGAGGGATGACGCGGGTGTTGTCTACGGCCACGTTGGCGTTCACTTTCCTCCGTCGGCGTCGGCGTCGATCAGCGGCTGAATCCGGCGGTCAGACCGCTCAGCAGTTGGCGGCGGCCGAACGCGTACAGGACCAGGACGGGCAGTGTGGTGAGGACGACGGCGGCCAGAACGGCGGGGACGTTGACCCCGTACTGGCCCTGGAAGGTCCACAGGGCGAGCGGCAGGGTCCGGCGCTCAGGGCTCTGTGTGAGGACCAGAGGCAGCAGGAATCCGTTCCAGATGGTCAGTGCGTTGAAGATGGTCACGGTGAGGATGGCCGGTCGGGTGAGCGGCGCCGCCAGCCGCCACAGGGTCGTCCATTCGCCGGCGCCGTCGACCCGCATCGAGTCGAACAGTTCTTTGGGCACGTCTCGGATGAAGTTGGTGAGCACCAGGACCGACAGCGGGATGGCGAAGGCGATCGAGGGGAGGATCAGCGCCAGCAGGCTGTCGTACAGGTGCAGCTTGATGATGATCAGGTAGACCGGGATCACCGTCGCCTGCAGCGGGATGGCCAGGCCCATGAGGAACAGCCCGTTCATCGCGCGCAGGACCCGCATGCGCCAGCCGCGGACGATCGCGTAGGCGGCCATGAACGAGACCACGACGGCCGGCACGACGGCGCCGGCGGTGACGACGACGCTGTTCACGAAGTAGCGCAGGAAGTCGGAGTCGATGACCAGACGGTAGTTGTCCAAAGTGGGGTCGCTCGAAGGCACCAGCGGGTTGCTCGCGTAGTAGCGGCTCTGCATCTTGAGGCTGGTGATGAGCGTCCAGTACAGCGGTACGGCGACGACGGCGAGCCAGAGCCATCCGGCCAGGCCACCGGCCCAGTTACGCCTGCGGGTCGCCTGACGGGAGCGGCGCTGCCGTTCCTGGTGGGTGGCCTTCTGCGGTCGTCGCGGCTCGGTCAGTGTGGTGGTCACTTCAGACCCCCTCGAGTTGGCTCGCTCCGGCGTCCCGGCCGCCGAGCCGGCGCAGCAGCAGGGCGAGGGCGAGGCCCACCAGGACCAGGATGACCGCGATGGCGCTGGCCGGTCCCATCAGGCTGGCCTGGAATCCCCGCTTGTACATGTCCAGTGCGAGGACGCGGGTGGCGTCGCCGGGGCCGCCTTCGGTCAGGATGAAGATGAGGTCGAAGAAGGTCAGCGAGCCGACCACCATCAGCGTGGACGAGGTGATGATGGTGTATTTCAGCTGGGGCAGCGTGATGCTGAAGAACTGCCGGATCCGTCCGGCTCCGTCCAACTGAGCGGCCTCGTACAGGGACTTCGGGATCTGCTGGACACCGCCCTGGTAGATCAGCGAGTGGAACGGGATGAACTGCCAGGAGACGACGAAGACGACGACCCCGAACGCGAGCCCGGGCCGCCCCAGCCAGTCCTGGCTGAGCAGCTGGATCTTGAGTCCGGCGCCGAGCCCGAAGTTGGGGTCCAGCAGGGCCTTGTAGGCGATCGCGATCGCCGCGGAGCTGAGCATCAGCGGGATGAAGTACACCACGCCCAGCACCGCGCGGTAGCGCTGGCGGCCCGCCAGGAACGTGCCGAGCAGGATACTCAGCGGCGTCTGGACGGCCCAGGACACGGCCATCACCAGGAACGTCACCAAGAGGGCGTGCGGCAGCCCGGGGTTGGTGAGCACCGAACGCCAACTGGTCAGCCCTGACGAGCGGATGGCGCCGATCCCGTCCCACGTGGTGAAGCTCAGCGCGAAGACACCGACGAGCGGGATCACGGCGAAGCCGACGAAGACCACCAGCGCCGGCGTCGCCAGCCAAGGCAGGATGCTGCGCGGTTCGCGACGCGGCGGTTGGGCGGTGAGTGCGCTCATTTGGCGGTGACCGCGTTGAGGTTACGGGCGAACTGCTCTGGCGAGATGGACAGTTGGAACAACTTGACGATGTTGTCCAGCAGCGTCTCGGCGGCCGTCGGGCTGAGCGCCTGGTCCCAGGACTGACCGAACACCTTGGCCTTGCTGGCGATGTCGTAGGTGAACTGCAGGAAGTCGGAGCTCTTCGAGGCTGCCAGCAGCTTCTCGGTGCCCAGCCGGATCGGAACCGACCCGGTGTCGATCCACTTCTTCACCTCCTCGTCCTGGAGGACACCCGTGGCGAAGAAGTCCTTGGCCACCTTCTTCTGCTCGGCGCCGGCCTTCGAGGAGATGGACAGGTACTGCGCGGGGTTGCCGACGGTGTCGCTCGGATCGCCCTTGCCGCCCTCGACGGGCGGGAAGGTCATGTAGCCCAGCGCGCCGCTGGAGACGAAGTCCCCGCCGTCGGCCTTCTGGATGCCGTACGACCAGGCGCCGTGCAGCATCATCGCCGCCCTGCCGGTGTACAGGAGCGCCTGGTCGGCGTTGGAGTCCGCGGTGATCGAGGAGAATCCCTTGACGAACCCGTGGGCTTTGACCAGGTCCTGCACCTTGGTCAGCGCGGTGATGGCGTCCGGGTTGGACCAGGCGTTCTTCTCGCCCTCGATGATGGCCTGGAACACCTCGGGACCGCCGATGCGGTCGAAGAGGAACTCCAGCCACATCATGTTCGTCCACCGGGACTGGCCGCCGAGGGAGAACGGCGCTATGCCCTTCGCGTTGAACTTGGGCACCAGCGCCATGATGTCGTCCCAGGACTTCGGCGGTTTCACGCCGACCCTCTCGAAGACCTTCTTGTTGTAGTAGAGGATGATCGGCTGCACCGCCTCACACGGCATCGCGTAGATCTTGCCGTTGACGGTTGCCGCCCCGAACGAGGACGGGAACAGCCGCTTCTTGACATCGGAGTGCTCGCCGAACCACGAGGTGAGGTCCTCGACCTGGCCCGCTTCCACATAGGTGCGCAGCGTCCCGCCGCCCCAGCCCCAGATGATGGTGGGCGCCTGCCCGGCGCCGATGGCGGTCTTGATCTTTGTCTTGTACGCGTCGTTCTGGAAGGTGGTGTCCTTGATCTGCTCCTTGGGGTGGGCCTTGTTGAACGCGTCCACCGCGCCGGCCCTGACGCCTTCCTGCGGCTGGCCGTTCAAGTACCAGTACGTGGCCCCACCGCCGCCCTTGCTGGGACCGGACGAGCCGCAGGCCGCCAGCGCCGCGGAGACCGGTACGCCGGCAGCCAGGCCGAGGAGGGTACGTCGGGAGAGCGCCATGTTTTTCTCCGCACTCGAGAGCCGTCGGCTTCTCGTGAGTCAGGGCGAAAGGTTTTCGAAATGGTCGTCTTCTAGCTCCGTTTGTGCAAATTAGGTTTCGAACTGACACCCTGTCAAGACATGTGCAGGGACGTTGTGGTGCGGCCAACAGCTGGGTACTGTCGGGCGGCAACGACCCCCAGGAGGCCTCAGCAAGAGATCGAAACGTTTTCGAAGTATGCAGGGATGAGAGAACGGCCGACGCAGCTCAGCAGCCGCTGGGTGCCGCGGGAGCAGATTCCCCGCCGTCCGGGCACCCGACGGTCTCGGTGTCCGGTTGCCGTACGGTTGACCGGTTCCACCAGCGTTGCCGGTGCACCCGGCGGCTCAGCACACCGGTGGACGTACAACGGGGAGGAACCGATGGCACGGAACGCCAGACGCACCACTTTGGCGGACATCGCCCAAGCGGCTGGGGTCTCCGTCGCGACCGTGTCCAAAGTGGTCAACGATCGCGGTGACGTGGCGCCGCAGACCCGCGCCCGGGTACAGGAACTGCTGCACCAGCACCAGTACCTCGCGCCCGTGTTCCGGCACACCGAATCCGTCGAAAGCCCGGCCATCGAGGTGCAGTTCCAGGGTGGCCTCAAGTCGTACGTGGCCGAGACACTGGAAGGCATCATCGACTCCGCGGCCGAGTTGGGGGCCTCGGTGGTGATCAGCAAGGCCTCCCACGCGCCTCACTGGGCCCGGGACCTGGTCTCGGCCGGGCGCCGCGCCGTCATCGCGATCACCAGCGTGTACACCGCGGCGCACCTGAACGAGCTGGCCCGGGCCGGGCTGCCGCTGGTGGTGCTCGACCCACTGCACCTCCCGGACAGCCGGGTCAACAGCGTCGGGGCGACCAACTTCGCCGGCGGCCTGGCCGCGACCCAGCACCTGCTCTCCCTCGGCCACCGCCGCGTCGCCTATCTCGGCGGACCCACCATGGCCGTATGCAACCAAGCACGCATGCACGGCTACCGCGCGGCGATGGAGGCGGCAGGAGCGCCGGTACGCGACGCCTACGTCCGGCCCGGAGAATTCACGTACGAGACCGGCCTGCTCGGCGCCGCGGCGCTGCTGGACCTTGAGGTGCCGCCAACGGCGGTCTTCGCGGGCAACGACGAGATCGCGCTCGGTGCCATGGAGGCCGCCCGCGCCCGAGGACTGCGCATCCCCGAAGACCTGAGCGTGGTCGGCTTCGACGACACGAGCCTCGCCCAGATGGCCTCACCACCACTGACCACCGTGCGCCAGCCCCTGCGAGAGATGGGCGGTGCCGCCCTGCGCACGGCCCTCCGACTGGCCAACGGCGAGAAGGTCGAGTCCCACCACATCGAACTCGCCACCGAACTCGTGGTACGCGCCTCGACAGCGCCGCCACGGGAGGAGACTTCGGCGCACAGGTAGTCGCGGGTGAGTCGTCTCGGAGCGTTGGCGCTGTCCGACGGCCGGAGCCTGGTCAGAACATGGTGTTGTCGTTGTTCGAGGTGGCCGGGATGACCTGGAGGACGTCCCAGTGCTCGACGATCTTGCCGTTGGCATCGAAGCGAAAGATGTCGATGCCCGCGTACTCCTCGTCGGGCCAGGTCTGGTGGCAGTGCAGGATGACGTGGTCGCCTTCCGCGAAGGCGCGCTTGAACTCGACCCTTTTGCCGGGATACTCGGCGGCCATGCGGTCGAAGTAGTCGATGAACGCCTGCTTGCCGTCGGCGACGTGCGGGTTGTGCTGGATGTAGGTGTCACCCGCGTGGCGCTCGATCGCCTCGGCAGGTCGGCACTGGTTGAACATCAGGTCGTAGAAGGCTTTGGCTGTGGCCTTGTTCTGCTGGGGGTCGCTCATGGGGTCACCGTGGGTTTGGGCGCCGGGTGGGGCGCGTCGAGTGCGTCGAGCAGGTGTTGGGCGTCGGCGGGGACGGGCAGGGCCCGGTCGGCCAGGTCGGCGGGGACTTCCGGGTGGGCGGGATTGACGCGTATGAGGCGCGCGCAGGGGAGATGGCGGGTGAGGTGTTCGCCGGGCCACCGGACGACGCCGGGCGTGTTGAAGCCGGCGCCGAGTTCCAGGATGAGCAGACGGGTGTCGGACGCAGACGCGCTCAGCCATTCCTGGAGACGGGCGCCGGCGGGACGGTAGAGGGCGTCGATGAACTCGGGGCCGACACGGACATTGATCTCGACCTCGCCGCCGCAGTTCGGGCAGTGCGGCAGCGCCCGGGAGTCGGTGACGGCACCCGTGGCCGGGTCGTAGGCGGCGAGGAGGCGTTCGACGAGTGGTCTGCTGTCCCAGGTTTCCGGTGTACAGGGCGTGGTGCACTGGTAGCGGCCGTAATCGCCCTGCGGGGTGAAGACGCGGTCCGGGGCGAAGCCGTTGCGCGCGAACAGGGCGTCCACGTTGGAGGTCATCACCCAGTGGTCCATGTCTCCCACCAGCCCGCGCAGCCTCTGATAGAGGGGGTTCGGAGCGGGATCGTAGCGGATGTCGTCGATGTGGACCGCCCAGTAACCCCACAGCACGGCCGGGGGCAGTGGCACGCCGACCATGTAGCGGGAGCGCAGGCCGAGCCGGTGCAGGGCGGGGAAGAGTTCCCGGAAGCGGTCCGCGTCGCCGTAGTCGTATCCGGCGGCGGCGCTAGCCGCGAGTGATCTTGGCGGTCCCCGTCGGTTCCGCAGGGCGGCCCTGCAGGGACATGACCGTGTCGCAGTCCTCGCGCAGGCGCGGGCCGGCGGCGCTGTGGATGGCGTTGTCGAGGCAGGGGTGCATTGGGAGGAAGCAGCCGAGCAGGGCGCTGTTGGCGGCGTTCACGATCGCGTCCGCGCCGAGGGTGGTGATGTCGCCCTGCCAGAGGACGGTGTGGCCGGCCGCGGGGTAGGTCGTGCGGCGGAATTCGTCGGCCAGCAGGGGCAGTTGGGTCGCCTGTGTGAGGGGTCGGGCAAGCCGCTCGCCGGCCAGGAGGGCGTCCAGCGCCCGAGTCGTCTCCTCGGGAAGCGGGCCCGGGTCGCGGACGGTCAGGACCGCGCGCAGGAGCCGTCGGGCCCGCGCGTCATCGACACGGTCGGCGTCCCTCGCCCGCAGCCCGAGGCGTGCCCAGGCCGGGTCGTCGGCGAGTAGACGCAGCGCGTTCCGGACCAGGCCGGTGCGCTCCTCGTGAGCGGAGGCGGTCGGGACAGGCGGGAGGGGTGCGTCCAGGGCGATCTGGTTGCGGTAGGCGGCGAGGGGCATGGCGGCGGGCACGGATGTCTCCTGCCGGGGGTGCGCGGCGGCGGGCACTGATGTCTCCTGCGGGGGTGCGCGGCGGGGCCGGTCAGAACAAGCCGTTGCCGTGCGGCAGCTCGGCCGGGGCGGGGGCAATGGCATCCCAGTGCTCAACGATCTTGCCGTCCTGGACACGGAACAGGTCGTAGTACGCCACCGGGACCCCGAGGGTTCCCTCGGACTGCAGCAGGACGAACTCGCCCTCGGCGACGACCTGGTGGACCTTCGCGTAGGCCAGCGTCTTGCCCTGCTCGGCCCACTTCGCGGCAGCGGCACCGAACCCGTCCAGCCCGTCGGCGGCCTCCGGGTTGTGCTGGGCATAGGTCTCGATCGAGATGTAGTCGGTGAGCACGGAGTAGTCGGCGCCGACCAGGACCTTCTGGGCGAACTCGGTGACCAGCGCGCGGTTGGCCTCGGTCTTGTCCGGGTCGGTGATCTCGGTAGGGCCGTCCGTCTGCGAGCGGCCCGAGACCGTGTTCTCGACCCGCGGGGTCAGGGCGTCCCAGTGCTCGGCCAGCTTGCCGTCGCCGTCCACGCGGAAGAGGTCGAAACCGACCAACGGCTCGGGCCCGAAACCGTGGTAGGTGCCGTGCAGGGCGACAAGGTCGCCGTCGGCAAGGACGCGGGCGCCGTCGTAGCGGAAATCGTCACCGAGGCCGGCGACCAACTGGCGCAGGGCGTCGGGGCCGTCGGCGGCCAGGGCGCTGTGCTGGGTGTAGTCGGCGGCCACCCAGCGATCGACCGCAGCCGGGTCCTTCTTGCCGAACAACTCGGCTGCGGCGGTCACGACGATGTTCTTGGCGTTGCTCATGGAGATCTCCTCGCGGACAGCAGGGAAGGGGTGAGGTGGGGGGCCGGAAAAGACGCGGTGGCCGATCGCTCCGGCAGTCACGCGTGTCGGTGAGCTGGACCTGTTCACGCAGACGCCGCGATCGCCCTTCATGACGACTTTCCGACAGATCCGTCGCACCGGAAGAGCGACACCTCCAAGCTAAGCCCGCTGAGCAGCAAGACACTGATACGCTCGCGACCAGTGATGGCCAAAATCCGACATGATGACGCCCGGAAGATCCCCGAGATCCCCTTCGTCGCGCCGGTGGGGACGCCCGCGGGGGTCGAGGTCCTCTCGCTCGCCGACCTGCGCCGCCGCGTGCCGACCAGGCAGCTCGCGCTCCCCCAGCGCCCGGACTTCCACCACCTGCTCACGCTCACCGAGGGCACCCTCCGGCACACGGTCGACTTCGCGGACCTCGCCCTCGATCCCGGTTCCTGGCTCTGGGTACGCCCCGGCCAGGTCCAGCAGTGGGGCGACCTCACCCACGCCGAGGGCACCCTGATCCTGTTCCAGCAGGACTTCCTCGACCCGGCCACCGTCACCGCTACCGCCACCGGAAGGGACTCCCTGCGGACGGCCCTTCACCGCCCGCTGCCCGAGGACGCCGCAGCCCTCGGCATGGCCGCCGACCATCTCACCGCAGAGTTCCACGCACTCGGGCAACTGCCGCTGGAGATCCACACCGCGGCTCTGCGCCACCTGCTGTCCGTCCTCGTTCTGCGCCTCACTCATCTCACGGTGCCGGCCGGCACGCCCGCCCCCGAACCCAACCCCACCTACCTGAGCTTCCGCGACGCCGTGGAGACGGACTTCACCCGCACCCGCCGCGTGGAGGACTACGCCGGCGCCCTCGGCTACTCGGCCCGCACCCTCTCCCGAGCCACCCTCGCCGCGTCCGGCCTCGGCGCCAAGGAGTTCATCGACCGCCGTGTCGTCCTCGAAGCCAAACGCCTGCTGGCCCACACCGACCAGACCGCTGCCCGCATCGCCGACCACCTCGGCTTCCCCAGCGCGACCCACTTCAGCAAGTACTTCTGCCGGCGCACGGGACAGACCCCGATCGGCTTCCGCGACACCGTCCGAGGCCACGCTGCCCGGTGAACTCCACGGCCGGCGTCACGCCGTGCCGACTCACGCAACGAGCAGGCGGAGGCCGAGGTCAGCCGCGTCGAGGTCGACGAGGTCGCCGTTGCGCTCTTCCCACGTGCCGGAGTCAAGGTCGTCGCGGAGGCGTCGTATCGCCCTCTGCTCGGCCTCCTGCCCGACCCGAGCCCACACCGACATGGCGCGGCGCACGCGTGCCTCCAGATACGCCTGCGGACGGCGCCAGTACGCCTCGAAGAGGCCGTCGGCGCAGTCCCACGGGACGGGCACCGGCTCAGCGCGGGCGCCGATCGCATCGGCCATCACGGCAAGAGAGGGGAACTCCGCGAGGGCGGCGGCGAATTGAGGCAGGTAGTCACGGGTGAGCCAGAACCGGTTCTGCCATGCGGGCTCGTCCGTGTCGAACGTGAGGACCACCACGCGGCAGGCCACGCGCCGCATCTCGCGCAGCCCAACTATCGGGTCCTGCCAGTGGTGAACGGTCGAGACGGCCATCGCGACGTGGAACGACTGGTCCTCGAAGGGCAGGCTCTCCGCGGCAGCGGCCATGCAGGGTGCCGAGCCGGCGGGCCGCTGTGCCCGCATGACCGCCGACGGCTCGACCGCGGTCACTTCGCGATCGTCGGGTTCGTAGGAGCCGGTGCCCGCTCCGACGTTGAGCACTGTCTGCGCATCCCCGAGCGCGTCCCAGATCTGAGCGGCGATCCGCGGCTCGGTACGCCGCGACGTGGCATAGCCGCTACCGATCGCGTCGTACAGCCCTGTACCCAGCATCGCGAGCTGTTCTTCCGGTGCCACCTTCAGTCCCTTCGCCCGTGCCTGGAGTTCCCTGTCGATGGCCGCCACCATGGCATCAGCGCGATCACGCTGCTCCAGCAGCAGACCGCGCAGTCGGCGCAGGTGCGCGACCGTGTCGGCGGACGGGGCGTCGACCAGCTCCGCAATCTCCCTCAGCCCGAAGCCCAGCCGCCGATAG
This sequence comes from Streptomyces sp. C1-1, assembly GCF_050214755.1. NCBI lineage: Bacteria > Bacillati > Actinomycetota > Actinomycetes > Kitasatosporales > Streptomycetaceae > Streptomyces > Streptomyces sp. C1-1. The sequence continues at coordinate 590,720 of NZ_CP189826.1, forward strand.
GCCAGTACCTCCCGCAGCCGTACGACGTCGCGTGCCGAATACACCCGGTAGCCCGCCGCAGTCCGCGCCGACGGCCGAACGAGCCTGATCGCGTCATAGTGATGCAAGGTACGGACGCTCACCCCGACCAGCTCGGCCACTTGTCCCACAGTCCAGTGATCCTCCACGACACCGACTCTGCAGCCTGACGCCGCGTAAGGGTCAAGAGGCAGTGGCCTTGTCTCGCGCCCGCGCCCGCTTCCGCGCCCGCGTAGCGGGGCACCTCGGGAACGCCGGAGCCACAGCAACTGCTTGGCTCGGATGCCTTTGAAGTGCCTGGTACCGGTCTCTTGGGTACTGGTCAGCCTCGTTGAGCACCCACCTAGTACCTTGTGAGGTACGCGCTGCGCCATCGGCATCGGCCGGGCCCGAAGACCCACTCCAACAGTGAACTCAGCAAATGATGCGGGACCAGGTCCCCGTATCGGTGGGAGAGACTCATGGTCGAGCAGCCCCCTGCCCGGTACTCGCCCGAAGGCACGCCGCTGGGGCGCACAGCGGACGACATCAGATTCAAAGCCACCTACTCCACTGAAGATTCGCGGGCCCGCAAGCTGTGGTGGCGAATCAGAGACGTGCTTCGACGGCCGACGAACCACACGGGGTAACTGGGGCACCCGATACTTCCGGCGCAGGACGCCCACTTCACCGACGCCATCAACATCGAGCAGCTGAATTCGATCGCCCAGCAACCCTCGGCAGTCGCCGGATCGAGTTGGTGCAGTGGCCCCCCGGGCACCCCGACGGCATCACCGCAGCGGACTTCGCCTGAGGGCGCACATTCGACAACGTGGCGTCCGGTTCCCTTGCAGCGACTGCCGGATGCCACCGGCACCCCAAGGCACCCACCTGGCCTTACCTCAGTGACCACGTCACTGGTCATTGCAATTGTTGAAGACTCATCTCGGTGTTCCTTGGGCCTGATCGCGATTCCCCCAGGCCGTCGCCCACCCAGGCTGTAAGCACCGCCCTGTCCTGAACAGGGACCGCGTGTTGATGTCCGCACAGCGGCCCTGACATCTTCACTTCTTGAACACACCCGAAGTATTCGCAGCAATCGTTCCCACCGCGAGCTCCTCCGAAGCGTGATCCCGAGGTCACAGATGATCAATTACATGAAGCGTGCGCATTACATCGCGATTGCAACTGCTGGCGCGGTTATGAGTCTCCCAACGTTCCTGGTGGGACCAGCCTCCGCCACACCCCAACCCCTCCCGCAGCCGGCACCCGCATGCGTCGCGATGTACGAGAGTTGGCGGTACGTTCAGGCCTTCAACGGCTGTGCCGACACCCAGAACGTGCTGACCGTCTATCAAGACGGCGCCGCGAGTCTGTGCTACAGCCTTCCTCCCGGCGCCCAGAGCACCGTCGGCGAGGGATACCTCGGCCAACACGGCCACGCCGACCATCTCGCCCTCTGCGAGCCGTCGTAGATCAGGCATGCCGGCCGGTGGCAGGCGGAGGACGGTGCGGCAGTTCCGCGCCCAGCACCAGGGCGACCTCCTCCGCCGCCCTCCACGGCACTGACTTCAGCCGAGCGGCCGACGGCGCCGGCTACGACGCTCCGCCCATGGCCAGCGCGGTTCGTGCCAGCCCGCGCAGCCAGGCGTGCGCGTGATCGGTGTCGTAGCGCTGATGCCATGACAGGTAGACCGGTGCCGAGGGCAGTTCGAAAGGCAGGGGAAGCACGACCAGGCCGAGGTCGGCGACCGCGGACCGGGTGGTGGCTTCGGGGACGCTGACCAGGAGGTCGGAGTCGCGCGCGAACTCGAATGCGGCTGCCTCCGTGGGCGCGGTCGCCACCACGCGGCGGGTGAGGCCGAGCCGCGCGAGAGCGTCGTCGAGGGCGTTGCTGAGGTTTCCACGCCGCGAGACGGTGATGTGCTCCGCGGCGGCGTAACGCTTCGCGGTGACGACTTTGACGCGGGTGAGGGGGTGCCCGCGCCTCACGACGCCGACGATGCGGCTCTCGCCCACGTTCTCGGCACGGACGTCCGGGGCACTCGGGCGGTTGGCGTTCGCCTCCAGATCCACCTCGCCTCGCCGCAACTCGGGCGTGTCGATGTTCGATTCGGCGACGAAGCGAAGGCGCACGCCCGGCGCCTGTCCGCGCACGGCCGCGAGCAGCGCGGGGCCGCTCAAGGCGACCAGCGAGTCGTGCCAGCGGAGTGTGAAGGTGCGCTCCAGCGTCGCCAGATCGAGTTCACGGCTCGGTGCCAGCACCCCGTGGACCTGCTGCAGCAGCTCGTGTACCTGCTCCCGGACGGCGATCGCATACGGCGTCGGAGTCATCGTGCGGCCGGTACGCACCAGGATCTGATCCCCGGTCGTGCGCCGGATGCGCCCGAGACTCCGGCTCATCGCGGGGGCGGTGACATGCAGGCGGGCGGCCGCCCCGGCCACGCTCCCCTCCTCCAGCAGCGCATCGAGCGCGGTGAGCAGGTTCAGATCCAATTGCATGCGAGTAACTCTATGCGTGCCTGACATGCATTTGAAGTCAATGACTGACCTCTATACCTTCGAAACGAGGGCGCGAGACGCGGCACACAGCGTGACCTCACAGGCCCTCATCACCTCACCCCTCCTCGCACGGGAGCACAGCCATGTCCGAAACCCCTCAGACCGCCGACGCAGCCACCTCCGACGCCGACCTGCTCGACCGGACGACCATCGCCGTGCGCGCGGCCGGTGCGGCACTGCGCGCACGCTTCGGCGAGGTGGTCCGCTACCAGACCCGCGAAGAGCTGATGCGCGCGCTCGCCGCCAACGACGACACGGCCCTCGACATCCTGCGCCCCAGCCTCACCCGCCTGCGCCCGGACGCCGGCTGGGTGGAGGACGAACTGGACGGCGGAGCGCTGCCGTCCGGCGAATGGTGGGTCGTGGATCCGGCCGAGGGCAACGTCAACCACCTGCACGCCCTGCCGGAATGGGCGGTTACCGCCACCCTCGTGCGCGAGAACCAGCCGGTGCTCACCGCGGTCCACCTGCCCTTGACCGGCGAGACCTACACGGCGCTCGCGGGCGGGGGCGCCCACCTCGACGGCCGGGCGCTGCACGTCTCCCCGGCCGAGGACCTGAGCCTGAGCATCGTGGCCACCAGCCAGGCCCGGCCGGACGAGGACGAGAAGGTCGTGCGACGCGTCGGCTCCTCGATCACCGCGATGCTGTTCGACGCCCTGGTGGTCCGCACCGCCGTGCCCGCGACCCTGCACCTGCTGAACGTGGCCGCCGGTCGGATCGACGCCTTCTGGCAGTTCGCCGGCGCCCGCGCCGACCTGCTGCCCGGGGCGCTGCTCGTCACCGAGGCCGGCGGGCGGATCTCCGACGCCGAGGGCCGCCCGTGGACCCCGCGGAGCGAGAGCTTCCTGGCCGCCGCACCCGGTGTCCACGCCGAGGCAGTCACCACGCTCTCACGCTGACCGCGCACCACAATCCGCACCCAAGGAAGGACCGGATCATCATGACCGCGATCGCCGTTCTCGGAAACGGCCGGGTCGGTGGCACCCTGGCCACAGCGCTCACCCGGGCCGGGCATGAGGTGACCGTGGCGGGACGCACGCCGGGCGCCGCCGCCGACGCCGCCAGGACAGCCCACATCGTCATCAACGCCACACCGGGCGCCGGCTCGCTGGACCGGCTGACAGCCCTGCGCGAGGAGTTGCGCGGCAAGATCCTCGTGGACGTCTCGAACGCCACCGTCGACGGCCCGGACGGACTGCCCGCCGACCTGCTCTACCCCGGCTCGAGCCTGGCCGAGCAGCTCCAGGAAGCGCTCCCTCGAACGCGCGTCGTCAAGACGCTCAACACCATGCTCTTCTCGGTGATGACCGCCCCGGCCTCGCTCACCCGGGCGCCCGATGCCTTCCTCTCCGGCGAGGATCCGCAGGCCAAGCAGACGGTTCGCCGACTGCTCACCGACCTCGGCTGGCGCGAGGAGTGGATCACCGACCTCGGCGGAGTCAGGACCGCTCGCGCCACGGAGGCCGCGATCCTGTTCGTGCCGCATGTGATCCGGTCCAGCGGATTCGCGCCCTTCGCGATCTCGGTCGCGCGCTGATACACGCACCGTCCACGGCACCGGGCGGGCCCACGTACACGGGAAGGACCGAAACCGGCGACATCCTCGTGGGCCGTCGTCGCATCCGGCGGCGGGTCGGCGGCGGAAGGAGTTGATACATCGAGTTGCGGGCTGCAGCTCGGCCTGACGACGTTCCGACGACGTCCCGGGCCGAGACGCAGCTCGAGCTCGAGTCGACCTGCCGGCGAGCATCCGCTGATGGCGAGAGTGCGTCCGCGGTCGTGTCGGCGACGTCGGGTTGGAAGAACGGAGAGGTCGGGTTGGAAGAACATCGAAAGGACATCAACCCGAACCTTCAGTCAAATGGTCAACTTTCTACTACGGCGCTTGGCGGAGCAAATTCGGATATATGGTCGTTCGAGGGTTCAGTGTGAGGGCGAATGAGGATGGCCGTGATCGAAGCGGCGGATGGTAAGGCCTCGGGGCAGGTGCCGCCCGGCCTGGGCCAGCTGGAGCAGTCCCTGGCGATGGCGGCCGACCTGCGGGGCATGACCGAGGCGCTGGTGCGGGCGTCCACGTGGATGGGGCTTGTGGGCTGGACCATGATGCTGTTCCAGGCGGACGGCAGCCATCTGTTTCCCTGTGGCATGGCCGGCCTCGGCGGGCGCTGGCAGCCGCCGCTGCAGCCCTTGTCCACGGGAGATGCGTGGCCCGTAAGTCAGGCGGCCATCGGGCAGGAGCGCGCGGGCTGCGGCACGACGGGGCCCTACCCGCTGCCGACGAAGGCCGGGACCGCGGCCTGGATGGTGCTGCCTCTGGCCAAGAGGCAGGGCGTTGCCGTGGCGCTGCGCCCCGGCGTCACCGCCTTCCACCCGGTGGAGCAGGACTTCCTACGCGAGGCCGTGAGCCTGCTGGACCGCTATCTGCCCGGCGTGGAGCGTACCGGACGCTCTGTGGAACCCGCCCCACGACTGACGCCGCGGTCGGCCGGCGTCTTCCGCCTCGACCTCGCCGACGAGCGGGTGGAATGCGACGAGGTCTTCGCCCGCCAGCACGCCCTGCCCCGTCCCGGGCGGTACCCACTCGCCGACATCCTGTGCCGGATCCCCGCGCAGGACCTGCCGCGGATCGAAGAGATCCTGGGTGAGCTGCGTGCACGGCCCGGCACCTTCGAAGTGTCCTACCGCCTCACCCTGGACAGCGGCGGCATGCGCCACCTGCGAGCGAACTGCACCAGCAGCCGGGCGGAAGGCGGTGCGGTCCAGGACATCGCGGGCGAGGTCACCGATGTCACCACGGAGGCGCAGCAGATCGGCGAACGCGAAGCCCTTCTGCGGGAGCATCTCGGGCGTGCCGACCGCATGATCTCCCTGGCGGCCAGCGCCGCCAGCGCGAGCGGAACCGATGAGCTGGCGGCTGCGGCCTGCGAGGCCCTCGCCGTCTTCGGCGCCGATGCCCTGGTCATCGTCGAAGCCCACAACGACCGCACCCGTGTCGTGACAGCGGCCGGTTACGACGGCGAACACCGCGCCGTGCTTGACGGACTCTCGCTCTCCGCTCGCACACCGCTCACCGACGCCCTGCGCAACCAGCAGGCCGTCTTCGCCCCGTCCCATCGCGACCTGGTGTCCGCCTACCCCCACTACGCCGCCACCCTGCCCCGGCTCAAACGTCACGCATGGGCGGCCGTCCCGCTTCCCCTGGCCGACCCCACCACCCCAGCGGTCTGCATGTTCTCCTTCAACCGCACCCACGCGTTCCACCCTTCCGACCAGCCACTGCTCATCGCCGGCGCGGCCCTGCTCGGGCGAGCCCTGGAGCGCTGCCGCACCTACGACACCGAACACGACCGCGCAGTCCGCCTCCAGCGCAGCCTGCTGCCTGCCCACCTGCCTCAGCACCCCGGCCTGCTCCTGACGGCCTCGTACCAGCCCGCCGCCCCCCAGGCCCACGCCGGCGGCGACTGGTACGACGCCTTCCCCCTGGCCGACGGACGCATCGCCCTGACCATCGGCGACGTCGAAGGCCACCACACCGAGGCCGCCGCTCTCATGGGCCGGCTGCGCACCACCCTGCGTGCCTACGCCGCGCTGACCCCCGACCCCGCCACCGTGCTGGCCCGCACCAACAACCTGCTCACGGCCGACAACGACGCCGACCCCGAACACGCACTCCTGGCAACCTGCTGTCTCATCGCCCTGGACCCCGAGACCGGCTTTCTCGACTGCGCCACCGCAGCCCACCCGGCCCCCCTCATCCACACCCCTGACGACGCCCCCGTTCCCCCCTTCCCGACCGGGCTGCCTCTCGGTGCCTTCGCCGACACCCCGTACCCCACCACCCGCCTCGTTCTCCCGGCCGGCAGCAGACTCCTGCTGTACACCGACGGGCTCACCGACACCCCCTACACCGACCCCGATCACGCCCGGGAGCAACTGCGTCACATACTGGCTGCCACGGAATCCGGGCTCGGCGCCCACGCTCTCCACGAGGTGGCCACCGCCTGCCTCACTTCACTACGGCCCAGTGACGACTCCGCGCTGCTGCTCGCCCACTTCACCGGGCGTGAACCTGGCGACCGTTCGGGTTGACCGGTCAGGTGGGTCGGATCAGCACCCCAGCGCGGCTCTGTGATCCGGCTAGGCGTCGAGGTAGTGGTAGTCCCCCTCCGGAGGGCCGATCACCAGGCCGCCGTCGTGGACCCTCCACTCGCTCATGCCGTCGGCGTCGTGGCTGACCAGGAACAGCCCCCGGGGCCGCTCTTCGTACTCGTCATCCGGGTCGGAGGCCGGGAGCTGGGCGATCTGGCGCAACCTCTCCTCGAACCAGCCGAGGGACACCGCGCGGATGTCGCCCCCGTAGAAGGCCCATCTGACGTAGTTGTACTGCCGAGCGGGGAAGGCCCAGCCGCCGCTGTAGGTGAGCACCGGATCGTCCGCTTCCACGATCTGCTTGATCCGGGCCAGCTGTCCGTCGTCGCACTGCAGCCAGCCCCTGACCGAGACCATGGTTCCCACGACGGTTGCTCCTCATCGGTGCGGCGCGCTGCCCTGGCGCACGGTTCGCCTGCCCTCGCACGCTAGGGGTGAACTCCTCGGTCACGCAAAGGGATTCGCGCTCTCGGCCGAGGCGGCTGACCGACGTGTCCGGCTAGCGCCTCCCGCCGGGAACCACGCCCGTGCCCAGCAGGGCCGACAGTTGCGGGGAGTACGTGGCGTGCAGGACCAGTGCCGCGCTGCCCACGACCGCCGCGTCCGTGCCGAGCCAGGACGCCTCGACATCGACGACCCGTACGTGACGGGAGAGCGGCCGGCTGGCCAGCGCGGCGGCGACGACCTCGACGTACCGTTGCTCCACGTGCTGGATGCCGTGCCCTCCCAGGACGATCAGGTCCACGTCGATGAAGTTCACGATGTCGACCGCGACCGAGGCGACGTGCTCGGCGGTCTCGTCGATGACCGACGCGGCGACCGGGTCACCGGCCGCCGCGGCCCGCCCGATGGCATCGTGATCGACGCTCTCGGGGTCCCGGGCGAAGGCGCGCGCCAACTCGCTGTCCGGGTGGGGTTCGACGGCGAGTCTGCGGTGCACCTGCGCGACGATGGCCGTCGGGTTGACGAGGCGTTCCAGGCAGCCGCGGTTGCCGCAGTAGCACTCCGGGCCGTCGGGCAGCACGGAGGAGTGGCCGAACTCGCCCGCGTTGAGTGAACCGCCCCTGTACACCTGGTGGTTGAGGATGAGACCGCCGCCGACGCCGGTGCCGAAGAAGAAGTAGGCGAAGTCCGCCACTCCCCTGCCCGCGCCGGACCAACGCTCGCCGACCGCGGCGGCGGTGGCGTCGTTGTCGAGGGTCACCGGCAGGCCGGTCGCCTCGCTCAGCATGTGCTGGACGGGCACCCGCGTCCACCGGGCGAGCTGGGGTGCGCCCACGATCGCTCCCTGCTCGAGGTCGATCGGCCCGGGGGTGGCCAGTCCCAGTCCGAGGACCTTGTCGCGGTCGACGCCCGTCTCGGTCAGGACGTCGGCGACGAGTTCCGCCATGGCCTTGACCACCTGGGCGGGATCGTCGCCGGGATGCGTGGGGCGTTTCTTGACGACCAGCGGGCGGCCGAGCAGGTCGACCACGGTGCAGCTGAGCTGGACGGGGTCGAAGTGCAGGCCGACCGCGCTGCCCGCGTCGGCGTTGATGCGCAGTGTGGTGCGGGGCTTGCCGCCGCTGGAGACCCTGCTCGCGCCGTCCTCGCGCACGATGCCTTCGTCGAGCAGCCGGCGCACGATGCCCGACACCGTCTGCGGGGTGAGCCCGGTGTGCTGGGCGATCTCGACGCGGCTGATGCCGTCGGCGAGCTGGATCTGGTCCAGGACGACGGCCCGGTTGTATCGCCCGACCTTTGGAAGGTTCGTTCCTGCCTGCCGCACGCGCGGTCCTCTCTCGCTGCCCCTCGTCAATCTATCTCTCGCGGCCCATTGACTTAGTAAAACAAATGGATTTAGTGTCCGGTCCCGCAGACGAAATCTCGGACACGACGGCACAGGGCAGTGCCATCGGAGGCAAGTTGATGTCCATGCAATGCCGCAGGACCCAAGGCTCGGGGACGCCTCCGCGCGTTCGCGGCGGTCAGGAGCGACGCTCATGACCGCCACCGCCCCGAACCTGCTGGAGATGCGGTCGATCACCAAGACCTTCCCCGGTGTCACCGCGCTGGCCGATGTCAGCCTCGCCGTGCGGGAAGGTGAGATCCACGCGATCTGCGGCGAGAACGGCGCCGGCAAGTCCACGCTGATGAAGGTGCTCAGCGGGGTTCACCCGCACGGCAGTTACACCGGCGACATCGTCTACCGGGGCGAGAAGGTCCGGTTCGACGGCATCCGGGCCAGCGAGCAGGCCGGCATCGTGATCATCCACCAGGAACTGGCCCTGGTGCCCGGCATGTCGATCACCGAGAACCTCTTCCTCGGCAACGAACCGCGAAGGCGCGGTTCGATCGACTGGAAGAGCGCCCAGCGCCGGGCCCTGGAGCTGATGGAGCAGGTCGGGCTCCGCGAGGACCCCGACACCCTGATCAAGGACATCGGCGTCGGAAAGCAGCAACTGGTCGAGATAGCCAAGGCGTTCGCGAAGGACGTCAAGCTGCTGATCCTCGACGAACCCACCGCGGCCCTCAACGAGGCCGACTCCCAGCACCTGCTGGACCTGTTGCGCGGTTTCCGCGAGCGGGGCATCACCTCGATCATGATCTCGCACAAGCTCAACGAGATCGAGGCGGTCGCCGACACCATCACGATCCTGCGCGACGGCCGCACCATCGAGAGCCTCGACGTCAAGGCCGACGGCGTCAACGAGGACCGCATCGTGCGGGGCATGGTCGGTCGCGAGCTCGACAGCCGCTTCCCCGACCGCACCCCCGACATCGGCGAGGTCTTCTTCGAGGTCCGCGACTGGACGGTACGGCACCCGGCCTCGGAAGAACGCATGGTCTGCAAGGGCTCCACCTTCAACGTCCGCCGCGGGGAGATCGTCGGGTTCGCCGGACTCATGGGCGCAGGCCGCACCGAACTCGCCATGAGCCTGTTCGGCCGCTCCTACGGCACCTGGCTGTCCGGGCAGATCTTCAAGGACGGCAAGGAGATCCGGCTGAAGACCGTGGCGGACGCCATCGGGCACGGACTCGCCTACGTCAGCGAGGACCGCAAGTCGATCGGCCTCAACCTCCTCGACGACGTCAAGACCTCGATGGTGGCCGCCAAGCTGTCGAAGATCGCCCGCCGCCGCGTCATCGACCCGGTGCGCGAGCACCGCATCGCCGAGGACTTCCGCGCCGGCCTGCGGATCAAGACACCCAGCGTCGACGAGGGCGTCGTCAAGCTCTCCGGCGGCAACCAGCAGAAGGTCGTCCTGGCCAAGTGGATGTTCACCGACCCCGACCTGCTGATCCTCGACGAGCCGACCCGAGGGATCGACGTAGGCGCCAAGTTCGAGATCTACGGGATCATCCAGCGGCTCGTCGCCCAGGGCAAGGGCGTCGTGGTCATCTCCTCTGAGCTGCCCGAGCTGATCGGCCTGTGCGACCGCATCTACACGGTGTTCGAGGGCGCCATCACCGGTGAGGTGGCGCGCGCGGACGCGGATCCGGAAGTCCTGATGAAGCAGATGACCGCTACCAAGAAGAGCCCCACTCCATGAGCCGCATAACTGACCTGCAGAAGAACCTCTTCGGGGGCACGACCTCCAACGCCCGACAGTTCGGCATGATCTCCACCCTGGTGGCCATCGTCGTGCTGTTCCAGATCTGGACCGACGGGCTGACGCTGACCTCCGGCAACCTCATCGCCGTCGTCAGCCAGTACTCCTACATCCTGATCCTGGCCGTCGGGATGCTGATGGTGATCGTCGCCGGGCACATCGACCTGTCGGTCGGCTCCGTCGCGGCGTTCACCGGCATCGTCGTCGCCAAGGCCATGCAGGAGCACTCGCTTCCCTGGCCCCTGGGCATCCTGCTGGGCCTGCTCGTCGGCGCGGCGATCGGCGCCTGGCAGGGCTTCTGGGTCGCCTACATCGGGGTGCCCGCGTTCATCGTGACCCTCGCCGGAATGATGCTGTTCCGCGGCGCCAACCAGTACATCGGCAACGCCGACACCGTCCCGGTGCCCGAGGGCTTCCGCAAGATCGGCGCCGGCTTCCTGCCCGAGGTCGGGCCGGACACCGGCTACAACAACCTGACCCTGCTGCTCGGCCTGGCCGCGTGCGCGGGCGTCGTCTGGCGGGAGTGGAAGGCACGGCAGACCCGACGCGAGATGAAGGCGGACCTCGCGCCGCTGTGGGTCACCGGCGTCCGCCTGGCCGTCATGATCGCCGTCATCGTCTTCGCCACGCTGCGCTTCGCCGGCGGCCGCGTCGGCACCAGCCTGCCGATCTCCGGCATCATCCTCATCGCCCTGGTCCTGGCGTACTCGCACTACACCCGCAACACCATCGGCGGCCGGCACATCTACGCCGTCGGCGGCAACGCACGCGCCGCCGAACTGTCCGGCGTGAAGCTCAAGCGGGTCAACTTCGCCGTCATGATGAACATGTCGATCCTGGCCGCCCTCGCCGGCATGATCTTCGTGGCCCGGTCCGCGGCCTCCGGCCCGCAGGACGGCCTGAGCTGGGAACTGGACGCCATCGCGGCCGTGTTCATCGGCGGAGCGGCGGTATCCGGCGGCCTGGGCACCGTCAGCGGCTCCATCGTCGGCGGCCTGGTCATGGCCCTGCTCAACAACGGACTCCAACTGCAGGGCGTCGGCTCGGACATGGTCCAGATCATCAAGGGCCTGGTCCTGCTGCTCGCCGTCGCCTTCGACGTCTACAACAAGAGCCAGGGACGCTTCTCCATCATCGGAACGCTGACCCGCCCCTTCCGACGCGACGACCCGGCGGACACGGCAGCACCGCCCGCCCCGGCCTCCGACGCGGACAAGACCAAGGTCGCGGGATGAGGGCACAGCCCGCTCACCACCACCCACTGACGGCCGGACACCCGGTCCCCTGACCACCGGGTGTCCGGCTCCCCCACCCGCACCACCCGCACAACCCGCCACCGGTCCAGCATCCGGCGGCCGAACCGCACCACCCAGCCACGCTCGACGGCACGCAGCACTCCCGCAACCAGCACCCACGAAGGGCACCACTCCACCATGCGCAAACTCCTCCTCAGAAGCATCACCGCCGTCGGCGCCGCCGCCCTCCTCACCCTGAGCACGGCCTGCTCCAACGAACGCGAAGGCTCCTCCAGCAGCGACAGCGCCGGCGCCAAGGGCTTCTCGAAGGGCTCCCTGATCGGCGTCGCCCTGCCCGCCAAGACCTCCGAGAACTGGGTGCTCGCGGGTGACCTGTTCACCAACGGGCTGAAGGACGCGGGCTTCAAGGCCGACGTCCAGTACGCGGGCGCCTCGACCACCGTCGCCGACCAGCAGGCGCAGATCTCCTCCATGGTCACCAAGGGCGCGAAGGTCATCGTCATCGGCGCGACCGACGCCTCGCAGCTGGCCACCCAGGTCAAGCAGGCCAAGGACGAGGGCGCCACCGTCATCGCCTACGACCGGCTCATCACCAACACCCCGGACGTCGACTACTACATCGCCTTCGACAACTTCAAGGTCGGCCAGCTCCAGGGCCAGGCCCTGATCGACGGCATGAAGGCCAAGAAGCCCAAGGGCCCCTGGACGATCGAGCTGTTCTCCGGCTCGCCCGACGACAACAACTCCAAGGTCTTCTTCGAAGGCGCGATGCAGGTCCTCAAGCCCCTCATCGACAAGGGCGACATCGTTGTCGGGTCGGGGCAGAAGGACATCAAGCAGACGGCGACGCAGGGCTGGAAGGCCGAGAACGCCCAGCAGCGCATGGACTCCCTGCTGACCTCCGCGTACAGCGGCAAGAAGACGCTCGACGGCGTCCTGTCCCCCAACGACACCCTGGCCCGCGCGATCCTCACCTCGGTGAAGGGCGCCGGCAAGCCGATCCCGGTCGTCACCGGCCAGGACTCCGAGGTCGAGTCGGTCAAGTCGATCATGGCGGGCGAGCAGTACTCGACGATCAACAAGGACACCCGCAAGCTCGTCGCGGAGACCGTCAACATGATCAAGTCCCTGCAGAAGGGCGACAAGCCGACCCTCAACGACACCAAGTCGTACAACAACGGTGTCAAGGTCGTCCCCGCCTACCTCCTGCCGCCCGTCATCGTGACGAAGAAGAACGCGGCCGAGGCCTACGCCAACGACCCCAAGCTGGCCCCGCTCACCAAGTAACACCAACCGCCGCCTTCGCCCGCCCCGTCAGGCTCCCGGGGCGGGCGAAGGCCTGCACGCCCCGGCAGGCAGGTTGCTCAGCGGTGCAGAGCCGGCTCGTAGATGAGCTCCTGCGTACGGCCGTCGAGCGTCCGGCTCTCGATCAACTCGAGGTCGAAGTCTGCCGCCCCCGCGAAGATCGGGTAGGTCCCGGTCCGACCGCTGACCACCGGGAAGATCGTCACCTGGACGCGATCGACCAGTCCGGCGGCCATCAGCGCCCGGTTCATCGACAGGCTGCCGTGCGAGCGCAACGGCACCGCGGAGTCCTCCTTGAGCCGGGCGACGACGTCGACGGCATCGCCGGCCTCGACGGTCGCGTCCGGCCATGCGCCGATCCCCGTAAGCGTCTTCGACACCACGGTTGTCGGCATGCCGCGCATCCGGGAGTTCACCGGATCGAGGTCGGCCACCGGGATCGGCCCCAGCAGCTTCTCGAACAGCCGGAAGGTGTTGGCCCCCAGCACCATCCGCTGCTCTTCGCTGATCACGGCAAGGCGGTTGCCAAGGAACTCAGGTCCCTGTTTGCCCCAGTAGCCGCCCCAGTCGCCGTCAGGGCCGTAGGAGCCGTAACCGTCGAGGGTGGCGAAGACGTCCCAGGTGTAGATGGCGCTCATGATGCTCTCTCCGCGTGCGCTTGATGGCGTGTCGTGGATACAGACGAAGCACCACGGCGAAACTCATCGCACTCGGGAACGTGGAATCAGGAGGCGGCCGTAAAAGGGCACCGCCGTCCTGGCGGGCGAAAATCTCAGTTGCTCCGGACCCTGGCGGATGAATACTGGCTGTCGTCTCAAGTGATCGGGTCTGCATCCGGCGCTTCGAATCGGACCGGCGGAAGGGCCTGCGAGGATGACCATGCACGATGACCAGGTGGACGTGACCACCGACATCGTGGCGGCCTTGATCCAAGAACAGTTCCCTCAGTGGAGCGACAAGGCGATCCAACTCATGTCGTCGACCGGGACGGTCAACGCCATCTTCCGCATCGGGGACGACCTCTCTGCGCGTTTCCCCCTGCGACTGGTCGACGCCGCACAGGCGCTGGCGGTTCTGGAACAGGAAGCCCAGGCGAGCGCGGAGCTGGCACAGGTCTCCCGGGTTCCCGTCCCGGAACCCGTCGCCCTGGGTATGCCCGGAGCGGGTTACCCCATGCCGTGGTCGATCCAGACCTGGCTGCCGGGAACGGTCGCGTTCGATGCCGATCCGAGCGGGTCGGACGCTTTCGCCGCGGACCTTGCGGCATTCATCTCAGCCCTGCGGGGCGCCGAGACGCGAGGGCGGCGCTTCAACGGCGACAACCGCGGCGGCGTTCTCGCTCACCACGACGACTGGATGGCGAAGTGCTTCGAGGAGAGCAAGGGGCTCCTCGACGTGCCCCGGTTGCGCCAAGTGTGGAGCGACTTCAGGGAGTTGCCACGCACGGCTGCCGACGTGATGAGCCATGGTGACCTGATTCCCGGCAACGTACTGGTCGCGGGAGACCGGCTCGCCGGCGTCCTCGACACCGGCGGCTTCGGGCCGGCCGATCCCGCGCTGGATCTGGTCAGCGCCTGGCACCTGCTGCAGACAGGCCCGCGGGAAGTGCTCCGACGGACGCTGGACTGCGACGATCTGGAGTGGGAGCGCGGCAAGGCATGGGCGTTCGAACAGGCGATGGGGGTTGTCTGGTACTACGCCGAGACCAATCCGACGATGAGCGGAATGGGACGCCGGACACTCGACCACATCCTGGAGTCGATGGGGTGACACCGCCCCGATCCCGCCCCGTGCTGAATCCCTACTGCTCGGCGCCGTCTTCGATCAGGCGGCGGTGGAGTTCCTGGGTCATGGCATGGATCGCGCGCGTCAGATCGGTGTTGGTCTTGAGTTCCAGTTCCTGCTCGACGAAGTCGTGGTCCGCCTTCAACTGCTGGAAGGCCGCCTGCCGATTCTGACCGATCATGACGAAGGTGGACAGGAAGATCGCCTCCAGCGACACCACCAGGGTCAGCGTGGGCCAAGGACTGGCCTCGAAGAACAGCATCCACACCGCGAAGACAACGGCATGCACATAGACGAAGGGCATCGAGCCCGCGAACCGGGTGATGCCGTCGGCGATCCGCAGCTGAACGTCCTCCGCACGTTTCCTGCGATGCGCCACCACCGCGGGGTGATGCCGGTCCGTACCCTGCTGCACGCCCATAACAGCGCCTCTCACGTAGCGGGTTGCGCTCCCCCGCAGCCCGGCGAGGGCAGGACGGGGAACCACCGATCTCCCGCAGCCTAAGCGGCGAACTCGCCGTGGAGGTCGCTCCCTGTGTGGGACGGCGACGACCGACCCCGGGACACAGCCCACCGGCCCGGGTCCCTCGGCACGTCGGGAGGGACATCCGGCCCTGCCCGCGCCATCACCCAACGCGTTGACTGGGCAGTACGAGCGCCGCTCTCGGACTGACCGCGGGGGCGCCACCCGCGCCCTCAGGCCACCTCATCCGTGGCTCCGCGGTGCGCGGGCTTGAGAACACTCAGGCCGCCCATGACAGACGGGGGCCAGAACGGAGGGACGTCATGACCGACGCTCCGCAGCAGTCCCACGCCTACCTCGTCGGCGGCGGCATCGCCACCCTCGCCGCCGCAGCCTTCCTGATCCACGACGGCGGCTTCCCCGGCGAGCACATCCACATCCTGGAGGAGCTCCCGGTCGTCGGCGGCTCCATGGACGGCAGTGGCGATCAGCCCGCGGGCTACGTCTCCCGTGGCGGGCGGATGCTGGAGGACGAGGCGTACGTCTGCCTGTGGAACCTCCTGGAGACCATTCCGACCCTCACCGACGACACGGTCTCGGTGCGCGACGAGATCCGGGACTTCAACGCCAAGTGGCCCACCGACGCCAAGGCCCGCCTGATCGGCAAGGGCACCACGATCCTGGATGCCGCGGACTACGGACTCGACGCACGGGACCGGCTGGAGCTGACCCGGCTGCTGGTGCTGCCCGAGGCGGTGATCGGGGCCCGCCGCATCGAGGACTTCTTCTCGCCGCACTTCTTCGAGACCAATTTCTGGGCGATGTGGCGTACCACCTTCGCCTTCCAGAACTGGCACAGCGCCATCGAGCTCAAGCGCTACTTCCTGCGCTTCATGCAGGAGTTCCCGCGCATGCACACGCTGTCCGGGGTGCGCCGCACCCGGCTCAACCAGTACGACTCCATCATCCGCCCGGTGCGGGCCTGGCTGGAGGCCCGTGGTGTGGTGTTCGAGCATGGAGTACGCGTCACCGACGTTGACTTCAGCACCGAGGACGACGGCACTCGTCGGGTACGTCGCCTCCACATCGACCGCGCCGGACAGCCCGACATCTACGAACTCACCGACTCCGACTACGCGTTCATCACTCTCGGCTCGATGACCGCCGACGCCGCCTACGGCGACGATGCCAAGGCTCCGGAGCTGGTGCGCGGCAAGCGGGACGGGAACTGGCGGCTGTGGGAGACGATCGCCGCCAAGGCGGACGACTTCGGGCGGCCGGGAGCCTTCAACGGCAACGTCGACGAGGCGAAGTGGGAGTCCTTCACCCTCACCATGCGCAGTCCCTTGCTGCTGCACCGCATCGAGGAACTGTCCGGCAACCTCCCGGGCACCGGCGCGCTGATGACGTTCAAGGACTCCAACTGGCTGATGTCCATCGTGGTGCCGCACGCCCCGCACTTCGACGGGCAGCCGGAGGACGTCTACACCCTGTGGGGTTACGGCCTGTTCGTCGACCGCGAGGGCGACTTCACCGGCAAGACGATGGCCGAGGCCACCGGCCGGGAGATTCTCACCGAACTGCTCGGACACCTCGGGCTGTCCGACATCGAGGAACAAGTCGCGGCCACCACGACCGTGATACCGGTGATGATGCCCTACATCACCAGCCAGTTCGCACCGCGTACCCTCCACGACCGGCCGCTGGTCGTCCCACGGGGCTCCGCGAACTTCGCCTTCCTGGGCCAGTTCACCGAGATCCCGGAGGATGTGGTCTTCACCGTCGAGTACTCCGTGCGCGGCGCCATGCACGCCGTCTACGGCCTCCTCGGCCTCGACGACCACGAGATCCCCGGCATCTACCACGCCCTCGCCGACCCCAAGACGGCACTTACCGTTCTCAAGGCGGCCCTGGCCTGAACCACGCGCTGAACGGCGGACTGGAGACCAGCACGGCCAGCGGGTTACGGGCGGCGGACGCCACGTCGGATTCCCCGCCCCCTGAGGCGAACCTCAGCTTGCTCAACCTATCGATATTCGATAGATTCCCATCGTAAGTCGATGGAGGGGTGGGTCATGGGAAAGCTGGCAGTGCGTGCGCTGCGCGCCGTGCTCGTGGTGGTTCTCGCCGGCACGGTGTTCGTGCAGGCCGGGATGGTGTGGGTGCTGGTCGGCGGCAGCGACAAGGAGGACGGGACTGTGCCGCTCACCGCTCTGCGCGTGATCACCTTCCTGGGCATGGTGGCGGCGCAAACCGCTCTGACCAGCGTGTGGCGACTGGTGACGATGGTGCGCCGCGGCACCGTGTTCTCCCACGACGCGTTCCGGTACGTGGATCGGGTGATCGGCGCGATCGTGGCGGCCGCTCTCCTGTGGTTCGCGGTCACGGGCTTCAACGTACCGGGGCAGCGGGACGACCCAGGCGTCACCGTCATCATGGCCGGAGTCGGCGTGGCCATTCTGGGGGTCGCGCTCATCGTGCTCGTGCTGCGGATGCTGCTCGCACAGGCCGTCGCCCGCGATCTCGAAGCGGCGCAGCTGCAGGCCGAGCTGGACGAGGTCATCTGATGCCGATCGCCGTCGACATCGACGTGATGCTGGCCAAGCGGAAGATGTCCGTGGGCGAACTCGCCGACCGCGTCGGGATCACCCCCGCCAACCTGGCGGTACTCAAGAACGGGCGCGCCAAGGCCGTGCGCTTCGCGACGCTCGCCGCACTCTGCGAAGTACTCGAATGCCAGCCGGGCGACCTGCTGCGCTGGGAGCCCGAGAACGCCGTGGTCGAATGACACCGCCTCGGCCGTGGAGAGGGATGCGCGCAGGGTGTCGTCGACCTCCCCTCAGTGCAGGCCGAGGAGAAGGACGGCGATCACGAAAAGGGCGATCAGCACGGCCACTCGCACGGCGCCCCACGAGCTCTGCTGTGACGGGTCGGGAGGCTGCGGGGGCGGAGCCGTGTGCGCCGTACTGCCCGCGGTGTCCGTTGTCCTCGCACTCGTGGCCGGCGTCCGCGTAGGCACCGAGGCGACCGGTACCGACTCGAACAGGTCGGCCTCCTGGCGTTCCACGCGAGCGCACCAAGGGCAGGAGTCCAGGTGGGCGGCGTAGGTGTGATGGGTGCGGACGGCGCAGGACGCCGTCTCGTTCCGCGTCGTCTCCAAGGCCTCGAACCACTCGGCGGGCGTGGGCCGGAGCGTGGGATCGGACGGCGAGCTTCCGAAAGTGCGCTCGGCCAGGGCGCGGAGCGCGGGCGGCAGGATCTCCGGTGTGACCGTCCCCCGGGGCATGATGACCCGCTGCGGCTGGGTCACGTACGAGGTCCCCTCGGCGATGCGGCTGCCTATGGAGATGCTGACCGAGCCCAGGTCCTTCGGATAACCACCGAACGGGTGGGTGCCGCCGGTCAGCAGCTGGAACACACAGATCGCGAGGGCGAAGCTGTCACTCGCCTGCGAGGCCGGCGCGCCCTCCTGGCGCTCGGGCGCGCTGTAGGCGGGCGTGTGCATGTGGGAGCTGAAGCGCGCCCCGCCGCCCGGGTCGTCGAAGGACATCGAGTCGCAGTCGAGGAAGGTCACGAATCCCCCCTGGTCCACCACGATGTTGCGGGCGGAGAAGTCCCCGACGACGATGTCCTCACTGTGCAGGCGGACTGTCAGGTACGCCAGATTCCAGGCAACTCCCAGCAGGAAAGCCCAGTTCAGCTCCGGCCGGAACGACGAGGCCCGGGTCCGCTGGTCGAACAGGGCCGCCAGCGGCACATGCTCCGGCTGGGCGAAACGCCGCATGACGTAGCCGACGGTCGAGCCGTCGGCGCCCGCCGCCAGCGCGTTGGGCCAGGCAAGTTCCGGGGCCTGGCTGCCGTCGGTGGCCCGGTCGGCCAGCGGGCGCATCCGGATCATGCTGGTCAGCCGCCGCCGTTGATCCTCGCCGGGAGGGTCGTGGTAGATCTTCACCACGCGCTGCGGCTGTCCGCTGATCGCGTAGACCGTCGCCTGGCCGCCCGAGGCCAGTGGCTCCTGCTCCAGCGGTGTGCGCTCACCGTCGACGAAGACCTCGCTCATCGGCCTCGAACCGCCCTGACCAGGGTCTTGTCGTCGGCGTTGTCCGCGGCCAGCCGTCGTGACTCCAGCAGCCGGGTCAGTTCCGCCTCCTCCTGCTCGGCCCCGATGTCCCGCTCCATCGCGCCGAGCACCCGGGACACGAAGTCGTGCTTGGCGCGCTTGCGGTTGTTGCCCGGGAACTCCACGGCGGCCTGGGTCAGTCCGTCGGTGGACAGCAGGATTCCCGTCACCTCCTCATCCAGGACGCATGCGGTCTCCAGGCGCCGCGAGACATCGTCCGAGGTGACGAAGAACGCCTCGTTGCTGTACTCGCTCACCGGGGCGGGCTGGGGCAGCAGATGGAACAGCGGCTCCCCGTCGCGGGTTCCGGTGCGCAGTACGGCGAAGCCGTCGCCGACGCTGAGATAGCCGAGCCATCGCGGGGTGTGGAGGACGACCGTCAGGGTGGTGGCGAAGTCCTCCGGCCGCGGTCGGGTCCGGCGCCGGAACTCGGCACGCAGCACGGTGAACCGGGACCGCAGGAAATCCTCCACGTCCCGTGGGTCCTCTGGAAGCCCGGAGGAGGGCAGGAAATACAGGTCCGCGAGTTCCACGGCCGTCTGCGCGCCCTCTCGGGAGCGCGGGCGGCTGCCCGCTCCGTCGGCCACGGCGAGCAGAAAGGTGTCGGGGCCCGTGCCCCGGAACGCGAAAGCATCCTGGCAGGGCGCGTTGTCGCGGCGGTGCCGGTGACCGGTCACGCTGGTCCCGTGCAGCCGCCAGGGTGGCGTAGTCGTCCTCATGTTCGCCGCGCTCATGTGTTCCACGCCGACCGCTGTGTGGTGAACCGGGCGAAGATCTTCTGGTAGACCTCCTCACCGTCACCCTTGTCCTGGGTGCCGGCGCTGGCGGACAACATCTGCAGCACCTGCCGGAACGGAAATCCCTGCAGACGGGCGTAGTACCGGGGCGCGATGGCACGCAACACCTGCTCGCCGTGCGGGGAGATCCCTCCGACGCCGATGGCGAACAGCCGGAACTTCTTCTTCTCCTGCTGGTCGGTGAGCATCGGCACGATCTGCCGCCAGTCGTCGGTCTGACGGCCCTCGGTGTCGGTGGGCTGTCCGTCGGTGATGAGGCAGATCTGCGGACGGTAGTAGAGGTGGCCCGCGGCGCGCAGCGCCGCCTTGCGGGCGGCGACGAGGCGAACGGCGGTGCGCAGCGCGTCCGTCATCAACGTGACGCCGCTGGCCTGCAGATGCGGCGCGCCGAACGCGTGCGCCGCGACGAAGGCGTTGGGGTCCGCGGCGTCGGCCAGCATCGTGGTGCCCTTCCAGGTGCACACCCGCCGGCCGCCGAACGTGATCAGGGCGACCTCGACGCTGTTGCAGAGGTTGATGTCCGCCCGGAGCTCGCGGACCCAGTCCTGCAACGCCCGGTTGAGCATCGTGATGGGCTCGTCCGCCATGGACGAGGAGGTGTCCAGGCACAGCACCAGTGGCTGCCTCTGGGCGTTGCCCTCGGGCAGGATGTCGTTGTAGTAGAGCGGAACGCTTCGCGAGGCGTCGTCGTGCATGGGCATACCCCTGTGGATCGCTGTCGCAGTTGTCGCGGTGGATGTCGTGCCGTGTCCGGGTCAGCCGAACGGCGAGATCTCGTCGTGGCCGAGCACGGTCAGCTCACCGGTGCTCTCCCGGCGCACCTCCACCGGTCGGCCGGGTTCCGGCGGCTCTCCCGCTCCGCCCCAACGCGCCCTGTACAGCAGGCCGTCGATGGCCACATAGCCCTGCGGCCTCAGCACGGTGCGCACAGTGGCCTGCACCAGGCCCTCCCCTCGGTCACGGCCGCCGACCGACCGCTGCCGGGCTGCGGAATCGCGTCCCCGCCGAGGCGGCGCCCCGCGCTCCTCGCCGCTCTTCCGGCCTGGATTCGGAGCCATCGCGGCGACCGGAACAGTTGACGCATGTGGAGCGGCCGGGTGCCCACGGTGGTCGGCCCGGTCCCGGCGGTCCGGCCTCCCGGACCGCCTCGCCCCACCTCCGAAGGGTCCCTCGACGGAGCCTGTGGCGGTCACGGCGGGTCCGGTGGCGGACGGCTCGGGCACGGACAGTCGGCGGGGACGGCGCGTCCGGCCGACCAGCAGGCCCAGCGCGGTCACCAGGCTCAGCAGCACGGCCAGGATGACGAGCAGGAAGGCGACGTCCCCGGACACCCCGGACTCGGCGCCACCACTGCCGTCCTCCGTCGCACCCGCCATCCCGGGACCGGCGGTGAACAACGAGGTGCGGGCGTCCTGGGCGAGCCCGCGCCGCACGAGGTCGTTCCCGCTGCGCTGGTGGGTCCGTACGACGTCGCAGAAGCCGTTCCGCGGACAGCCGCCCAGGTCCTCCAGTTGTTGCCCGTCACGTTGGGTCAGCCGACTGACCTGGGTGTGCGGCCCGACGATCCGGTCGGCGGCCAGGGCGAGCAGGAGGGTGCCTCCGGAGCCGGTGCGCACTGCGTCCGGCACGATCACGATCAGCTTGCCGCGCAGGCGCTGCATGGCTTCGGACATGGACCGCGGATCGGTGTCCTGCTTGAGCTCCTGGGGCGCCGTTACGGTCACGACGGCCATGTGGTCGCCGGAAGCGGTGGCTCCCCAGCAGCGCACGGCCGCGTCGAAGTCGGTCGTGGGGCAGTGCCCTGCCACCGACCGCGTGGTGCTGTCCTGTGTCACGGGGCGGGTGGTGGCGGGAGGGGGCGGCTCGGGCCGTTCGGCGTCGGCCGGCAGGGCGGCGACCAGCATCAGCACCGAGCCGAGCAGGGCGACACCCACCAGAGTCCGGCCGATCACGGCCCGGCGTGCTGTCCTGGGCCGGTGCGCACGGCGTGGTCGGGTCGGTTCGTGGGTCACAGTCGGAAGACCTCGCGGCAGCGGGCGAACATGGTCGTGGCCTGGTCGACCCAGCCGGATGCGGTGGTGTCGAAGTCGCGTTGACTCATCCGGCACAGCAGCGGCAGGGTGCAGACGCCGGCCAGGTGGGGTTGCTTGCCGCGCACGTTCCAGACCGAGAGGGTCGGCATCAGCTGCTCGATGTTCCAGGCGTTGGCGGCGGCCGCCGCCCGGGCCAGCTCGCCGGGGCCGAGTGTTCGGCCGTTGGTGATGAAGGCGACCAGGAAGCGGCTGGAGGTCGTGACATGGACGTGCAGGTCGTCGGCCGCCGCCTCACGGCGGGTCACGTCGAGGGAGACATGGGTGTCTTCGTCGTGGACGGGGAGACCCGTCGTGGTGGCCCACTGCTTCACCAGTCGGCTCCAATCCGTGTGCAGAAGGAGGTGCGCCAGGTGCGCCTCGTGTTCAGCCGTCACGCCGTGTCGCCTCGATCACCAGGGCGTCGGTGAGCCCGTCGTCCAGCACGGCGTGCGCGTTGCGCGCGAAGTCCGCACCGGCCGGCCCCGCTTCCGGCACCCACACGGTCGGCACCCGCGGCAGGGGGGCAGGCCGCGCCGTCCGGGCAGCAGGGGTGGTCACGACCGCGAGCGTGTCGAGCAGTTCGCCCGGAGACGGACGTTGCTCGGGCCGCCGGGCCAAGCAGGCGGCGACCAGGCGACGCAGGTCGCCGGGGAGCGCGGTGAGGTCGGGCTCCTCGTGCAGGATGCGCAGGAGCAGCTGCGCATTGCTGCCCGGGCCGAATGGGCTGCCTCCGATCGCCGCATAAGCGAGGACCAGACCGAAGGAGAACACGTCACTGGCGAACGCCAGTCTGTTTCCCTGGATCTGTTCCGGCGACATGAATTGCGGGGTACCCAGCAATGCGCCGGGGTCGGTCAGCGGTGGAAGATCCGCCACGTGCGCGATACCGAAGTCGATCACGCGTGGGCCGTCCGCTCCCATCAGGACGTTGTGCGGCTTGAGGTCGCGGTGGATGATCCCGGCGGCGTGAATATCGATCAGCGCCTCCGCAAGACCGGCGCCGAGTTCCCGTATCCCGTCGCCGTCGAGGACACCCTCGGTCCGGACCGCTTCCCACAGGGAGCGACCCGGTACGAATATCGTGGCCAGCCACGGTTCGGCGCACTCCGTGTCGGCGTCCACCACGGGTGCCGTGTACGCCCCGCTCACCTTCCTCGCCGCGGTCACCTCCCGGGCGAAGCGCCTGCGGAAGTCCCGGTTCGCGGCCAGGTCGGCGCGGATGACCTTGACGGCCAGCGGCCGTCCGCCCCGACTGCGGGTGAGATAAACGGCCCCCATGCCGCCCTGCCCCAGAAAATCCAAAACCAGATACGGACCTATTCGCATAGGCATGCGATTTCGTTCCACCGCGCGTTCGATTCCCCCCGAGAGCGGTCACACCTGATGTTTCCGTGCGGACATGGGTCAGCAGGTGCGGATTAGCCAGGAAATTCCTGGCGAATGCCGGTATAGCGTACTGGTGGTGACCGGCTGTGCGCCCGGTTATGCGGAAGAAAGGAAAAGGTGAGCGGTGACTTGCCCTGCCCATTCCCCCGAGCACCTCGTCGAGACCGACGCGACCGAACGTGAGGATGCCGAGCAGTGACTGCTCGGCATCCTCACGCGGTCATGAGCTTGTCGCCGGTCAGGGCTGGATGTTCTCCAGGTCCTCCAGAAGGCTCGGGTGCTTGGGCTCCCAGCCGAGCGCCTGCCGGGTGTACGCGCTGGACGAGGGCTGGTCGCTCGCGAAGATCTGGCCGAGGGGGCCGAAGGTCTCCGCCGGTACCGACTCGACCGGCAGGCCCAGTCGTCGGCCGATGACCGCGGCGATGTCGCGCACCTTGTCCCCCTCGTCGGCCACGGCGTGCCAGGAGGTACCCGCTTCCGCCTGTTCCAGGGCGAGCCGGAAGAGGACCGCCGCGTCGAGCGCGTGCACGGCCGGCCAGCGCTGTGCGCCGTCGCCCGGGTAACCGGACACTCCCGTCCGGCGTGCGATGCCGGTCAACAGGCCGGCGAATCCGCCGGAGCCCTGATGGTGAACCGTGCGCGGCAGGCGTACGGCACTGCTGCGGACCCCGCGCGAGGACAGGCCGAGGACCGACGTGACCGCACGGCCGCGACCGCCGACCGGCCCCTCGGTCATCAGCGGGTCGGCCTCGGTGGAGGCACGGCCGGGTACGTGGGGCGTACCCGAGCAGGTGACGAAGGGGCGGTCGCTGCCGACGAGTTCGTCGCCGAGGGCCGCGAGGGCCGCACTCTCCTCCGCTACCGACTTCGCGAGGGTGTCGGGGCTGCTGAAGTCGTGGTCGAACGCGAGGTGGATCACCCCGTCGGCCCGGGCGGCGCCGGCGCGAAGGGTGTCGAGGTCGGCGAGGGCTCCCCGGAGGGGCTCGGCACCGGCCGCCTCCACCGCCTGCGCGGACGCGTCGGAGCGGGCGAGCGCGAGGACGGTGTGGCCGTTGTCGAGCAGTTCGGCGACGACAGCGGAACCGATCAGACCGGTGCCGCCGGTGACAAAAACGCGCATGGAAAACTCCCCAAGGAGTGATGGGACTCTTGTCCCATCACTCTAGCGCAGTGACGGGACAAGAGTCCCATCACATAGGATGGTGACCATGGGCAGATGGGAACCAGGCGCACGCGAACGGCTCGTCGTGGCTGCCGTCGACCTGTTCACCGAGCAGGGGTACGACGCCACGACGGTCGCGCAGATCGCCGAGCGCGCGGGAGTCACGAAGAGCACCTTCTTCCGGCACTTCCCCGACAAGCGCGAGCTGTTGGTGGCCGGGCAGGAGACGCTGAGCCGGCTGTTGACCGAGGGGATCGCCGACGCGCCCGCCGACGCCAGCCCGCTCGAGGCGGTCGCCGCCGGTCTGGAGCGCGCCTCGAGCGCGATGGGCCCCATGAGCCGCGAGCTCGCGCCTCGCCTGAAGGCGGCCGTCGCCGCCAGCGCCGAACTCCAAGAGCGTGACGCGCTCAAGAGCGTCAGCCTCGCGGCCGCGATGACGACCGCTCTGGTCGCCCGCGGCGTACCCGATCCGACCGCGGCGCTGGCGGGTGAGCTGGGCCTCCTCGCCTTCAAACGGGGGTACGCCCAATGGTCCGAGGGCGACCGTGACGGCGAGAACGAGCTGTCCGGTTACACCCTGGCGGCCCTGGACGAACTTCGTACAGCGAGCGCCTCGTTGGGCTGACCGGCAGCCCTCACCCGCCGCTCACCGCACCCGGAAGACACCATGGGCGCCCCGTTCGGCGTCGCTCATGATGTGGGTGACGAAGGGGTAGTCGCCGGCCTGCGGGAAGGACAGCTCGACGAACCCGCCCGAGGCGGGGGCGAGGTCGAGGACCTGCGCGCCACCGCTTTGCGAACCTCCCCGTCTCAGGTCGTACGCGCCCTCACGGAACACCGTGTCGAACTGGCCGCCCACGACGTGGAAGGCGCCGGGCTCGTTCGGTCCGGCCGCCAGCACCCAGATCCGTACGCGCTCTCCTGTCCTGGCGGTCAGCGGGTCGTGATCGTACTGGTCGGCATAGCCGTTGAAGGCGACCATGTCGTAGTCCTTGGCGGCGACCTTGGCGGCGTCGGCCGTACCGCCCTGCTTGCCGAGGTAGAACTCCGACTGGACCAGCACGTATTCACGGTCCACCGGGGCCAGTTCCGGCGGGTCGATGATCACCGCGCCGAACATCCCGTTGGCGATGTGCAGGGACATCGGCATGGTCGAGCAGTGGTACATCCAGATGCCGCTGCGGGTGGCCGTGAACCGGTACGTCAGGGACTCGCCGGGCCTGATGGTGCGCATCGGCCCGTTCGGCGCGAGCGATCCGGCGTGGAAGTCGACCGAGTGGCCGATCGATCCGTCGTTGACGAGGGTGATCTCGAAGGTGTCGCCGACGCGTCCGCGCAGCACGGGTCCGGGAGCCGTTCCGTCGAAGGTCCACAGCTTCTGCCGTACGCCGGGGGCGACTTCCCTCGTCACCTCCTTCACGGTGATCGTCCTTTTGTGCAGCTGGTGGCCGGCTTCGCCGGTGGCGGGCGGGAGTTGGGCGTCGCGGGCGGTGAAGCCGGCGGCCGGTTCGGCCATCGGGTCGAACGCGTCCGCGGCGGTGTCCTTCGTGGCCGTGGACGCGCCGTGGCCGCTGTGGTCGTGGGTCCTCCCGCCGCCGCCCGGGGCGGAGTTGGAAGCCGTCCCGGTGACGTTCACGGCGAAGGTCATCCCCATCTGCCGGTGGCCGACCATGGAGCACCAGCCGTCGAGGTCGCGGCCGACGACTCCCGCGTCCAGCGTGCCCTTGTGTCCCGGACTGAGCCGGTCGGTGCGGGCGCCGGTCTCCAGCACCAGGTCGTGGGTGTCGGTTCCGGTGTTGTGCAGGGTGATCACCAGACGGTTGCCGGCGGGCACGTCGACGGAGGACGGCGAGAAGCGCATGTTCCGGATCGTCACCACGACTGTGGTGGTGCGGCCGGTCGGCGTCACGGCGCCCCCGTCGGCGTTCGTGGCGGCGGACCGCTCCAGGATCGGCAGCGACCGTACGTCCGCCGCCGCGCCGCCCGCGACGGCCAGCATCACCACCGCGAGCCCCAGGGCAACGCCACCGAGCACCCGGTGCGGCCGCGCCGGGACGTCGGCGGGAGCCGGTGCGGGGTCTCCCTGCGCGGCCCTGCCACGGTCGCGCGTCCCCCGTAGGACCGTCTGCACGAGCAGCACCAGGAAGAACAGCAGCGTCACCAGCAGCAGCACCGAGCACACCACCCGCACCGTCGACGGCACCGGCAGCACGCACAGCAGCAGCGCGGCGTCGGTGACGGCCAGCCGGGCCGGCCAGGCCCGTTCGAGGCTCGCGGTGGCTGCGCGTACGGCGGTGGGGCCGCCGCCCAGGACCACGGGGACGAGGAAACTCAGTGCGCCCAGCAGCACTTGGGCGATCCAGCCCGCGGCAAGCGGCGCGGTCAGCAGCGAGACGCGCTCCCCCACCGTGATCCAGGAGGTCGTGGAGACCAGGATGCCGACCAGGACGATCAGCGATCCGGCGAGCCATCCGCAGCTCGCGGCCACCGACCACGCGGCGAAGGAACGCGGCGCCTTCGCGCGGGCCTCGCGCAGCCAGGGGCGGGCCGCGACGACCAGCCCGGCGGCATAGCCCACCACGCCCGGCGCGGCCAGGGGCGGCGGGCCGAGCAGGGTGCCGGCGACGGCGGCGCCGAGTCCGGTGAGCAGGACGGGGAGGGCGGCGCGGCCGGCCCGTTCCGCGCCGTCCGCCACCCGGGTGCGCAGCATCGTCGGCCACAGGGTGATGAGGGTTCCGGCGACGGTGAGGCCGACCCAGCCCAGCAGGTTGATCGTCTCGTGGGCGACGCGCAGCCGCTCGGGCAGATCACCGGCGAGATCACCACGAGCCATGACGACTCCGAGCGCGGCTCCCACGGGCAGCAGGGCGGAGGCGGCCACGTAGTAGCGCACGGTCATCGAGAACCGGCCGGGCAGCGCTCGCCGCATCAGTCGTACCAGCCACCCGGCGTGCGCCGTGACCGCCGCTCCGACCAGGCAGGCGCCGGCCAGGACGACGTACCACCGCTGGAAGAGCATGCCGCCGATCACGCCGACGGCACCGGCGTTCAGGCAGAGCAGGCGCAGTGCGGCGGGGGCACCCCGGTTGGCCTCGGGCAGCCGCAGGACGGAGGCGGCGAAGTGGCCGGACCAGATGACGATCGCGTTGGTGACCGCCCCGAGCAGCAGCACATGGACGAGCAGCCAGAAGGCGTGCGGCAGGAAGTGGTGGGCGGAGCCGACGGCGGCGAAGAGGGCGAGCCAGACGACCACGATCGCGTTCACGCCGAGATGCCAGCGCGAGCGCGCGGAGCGGCCCGGGGGCTTCGGGGCGGATCCGCTCGCCGGGGAGAGAGACAGGTTCGTGGTCACCGGGAGGTCCTCGGCTCGGAGGGTTCTGACGCGGGAGCGGAGGCCGTTGCAAGCGCCGTCGCGTGCCTGGTGGCGGTGAGGGAGGCGGTGGCCGCCGATACGACGAACAGCAGCACGGCGACGATGTTGAGCACCCCGCCGAGCTGCCACGCGCCCCGGACGTCGCGCAGGTCGCCGACCACCACGCGCAGCGCCAGCGACAGATGCAGCAGCCAGGCCGCCACGGCGAGCGCCGGGTGGTAGGGCAGGGGGCGGCGCAGGACGGCGGGCAGGATCACCGGAGCGTGCGCCATGATCATCGACATCACGAAGCCCAGGAACACGGCGTGCACCACCGCGTCGTACCGCGTCCCCTCGATGACCGGCCCGCTGAGCAGCCACAGCGCGCCCGCGAGGCCCAGCCAGGCGTACCCGGCGAGCAGGCACGCCGCGGTGAAGCGGGGCAGCCCCGTGGAACGCAGCAGCCGGCGGGCAGCATCGTGCGCGACGAGCCAGGCGACCAGGGCGAGCAGCGCGGCACCGAGCAGTACGGTGCCGGTCGCGGGCCACAGCAGGGTGGCGACCACGCCCGCGGTGACCGCACCGACGCAACCCAGGAACGCCGGTTCCGCCGAGGGCGCCAGGACGGCCACCCGAGCGAGTTCCAGCCGCTCCCCCGCGATGGTCAGCACCAGGAACGCCACCAGCCAGGGCAGCATGCGCGGCACGTCGATCCCGCCCAGCCACAGCAGCGCCGCGCCCAGCCCGGACACCGCGCCCGCGGCCTGGGCGATCAGGGCGGCGCTCGGCTGTCGGCGCCAGAAGCGCACGTACAGTGCGACCAGCGCCGCGCATCCGGCGACGAGCAGCAGCCGGGGTACGCGCAGGTCGACCGGGCTGA
Source organism: Streptomyces sp. C1-1 (assembly GCF_050214755.1). NCBI lineage: Bacteria > Bacillati > Actinomycetota > Actinomycetes > Kitasatosporales > Streptomycetaceae > Streptomyces > Streptomyces sp. C1-1. Next base: position 619,602 of record NZ_CP189826.1, read on the forward strand.
GCAGCAACAAGCCCCCGGCGCCGAGGCAGCCGGGGGCCGAATAGGCCCAGGGGCGGCCCAGGGCGACGGCGCGTTCCAGAGCGACGAGCGTTCCGGCGAAGCCGAGCACCATCAGTACGCCGTGCACCTGTGGGAGCCGGTCGGTGGTGACCGGGGCCGGAAGACCGAGCAGGCCGAGGGCGGCGTCGAGACCGGCGAGGAGGCACAGCCCGGCGGCGAGCAGCAGGGGTGCGCGGCGGACGCCGACGCGTCTGGCGGCAGTGGCGCCGGGGGCGGGGCCGGATGCCGGGGTCATCGGTGCGCCCCGGGTGTGCCGGACGATGTCGAGTGCCCGGCGTGGTCGTCACCGTCGGCCGGCTCGGTCATGCCCAAGTGCAGTCGGCACGCATCAGGTTCGGCGAACGGCAGCAGCTCCACCCCCTGGGGCGCGCCGCCGAGCGCGGCGAGTCCCGACCGGGCCAGTCCTTCGTGAACACCGCAGATGACACCGGGATGTTCACGTGCGGTCTCCACGAACGGGCAGTGCCGAAGCCGGACTTGGCGTGCGTCCGTGTCCGCTTCCGGCGCGAAGCCGATCTCGTCGAGGAGGTCCACCAGCCGGGTCCGCGCCTCCTTGGGATCCGGCGTCGGCGCCTGCCCGGCGGTGAGGACACGCCCCCAGTCCTCGCCGGCGGCGAGGGCGTCCCGGCGCGGATCGGAGCTGGAGCGGGCGATCTGCGCGGCGAGGACGGCGGCGAGCCCGGCGTATTCGCGTGCGGGTGACTCCTGCGGCGGGCGGGCCCGGTAGCGGAAGGCGGGCCGGCCGCGCCCGGAGGGGCTGGAGCGCTCACGGACGGCGAGGCCGTCGTCGACGAGGGCGTCCAGGTGTTCGCGGACGGTGTTGACGTGCAGCGCGCACACCTGGGCGAGCGCGCTCGCGGTCACGGGGGCGGCCCGGCCGCGCAGGTGCTGCAGCACACCGCGGCGCTGGCGGGACAGCGGTACGCGGTTCGTTCCGCTGCCGGGAAACGGCCCGTTATTTTCCACGGTCATGTCCGTAGTATATTGCAGTCACGGGCCCGGCCTGCACGAGGACGGGCTGCCGGCCGTCGGAAGGACGACGCTCATGAGCACCCTGACCCTCGCATCGGACCCCCGGGACGCGGCGGCCGTCGAAGCCGTCGAGGCGCATCACGCGCAGCTGGCGGGTGACCTGGCCGGGCGGGTCGCGATACTGGTCGAGGCCGCGGACCGCGAGCCGGCGGCGGCCGACCGAGTCCGTACGGAACTGGTCGCCTTCTGCGACCGTGACCTGCTGCCGCACGCGGCGGCCGAGGAGGAGACCCTCTACCCCGTCGCCCACGACCTGCCCGCCGCCCGCCTCCTGATCGACGGCATGCTCGCCGAGCACCGCAGGCTCGCCGCGCTCGTCGACGCGCTGCGCACCGCCACTTCGGCCGTGAAGGCGGCGACCGACGGCCGGGCGCTCCAGGTGCTCTTCGAGGAGCACCTGGAGAAGGAGAACACCCTGGTCCTGCCCCTGCTGGCCGGCGCCCCCGACATCTCCCTCTCCGAACTTCTCGCGGGCATGCACGAGCTCCTCGGCCACGGTCATGAACACGGCGCCGAGGGCGAGGCGGCCGCGAAGGGTGGCGGCTGCGGTGGTGCCTGCGGCTGCGGCGGCTCCGACGAGACCGAGGTACCCGAACTGGACGTCCGCGAAGTCCCCCACTCGCTGAGGCACGCCACGGTGTTCGGCGCGATCGCCGCAGTGCCCTCCGGGCAGTCGATGGTCCTGGTGGCACCGCACGACCCGCTGCCCCTGCTGGCCCAGATCGAGGACCGCCACCCGGGCGCCTTCGCGGTGGAGTACCTCCAGCGCGGCCCGGAGGCATGGCGCCTGCTGCTCACACATCGCTGACCCGCTCACGGACCGTGGATCACATATCCATCTCGGGGGGCCGCGCACCTTCGCCGGAGTCCGCGCCCACCACGATCTCGGCCGCCCCTCACGGGTCCTCGGTAAAATAGGGCGAGGCGACCGAACACCTGCGTGACCAGGCAGCGCCTTCCCCCCCACACACACAAGAGGCTCGGTCACCGCCTTCCACGCATAGCGACCCATGGCAACACGCTGCGGGGTGTGAGCTGCCCGTTCTGGCCTCATCGTCCGGGGAGGCCTTCGCCGTCCGAACACAGTGACGAGGGATGACCGTGCGAACGAACATCATCCGGCACGAGAGCATGATGCTGAGCTACGACGTGGTCAACGGCTGGGTCGTCGCCGAGATCGACGGTGAGGTGGATGCCCACACCGCCCCCATGATCCGCGAAGCGGTGATCAGGCTCATCGAGGAAGGGCACCGCCACTTCGTCCTGGACCTGGGCTTCGTCACCTTCATGGACTCGATGGGCCTGGGCGCCATGGTGGCCATCACGAAACGCATCCGCGAGAACGAGGGCGCGCTGCGTTTCGCGTCCGTCTCCGGCCGGGTACTCCGGCTCTTCGAGCTCAGCGGTATGCGCGACAGCTACGAGATCTACCCCTCCACGGTGGAAGCGGCGCAGACCGCCCCCTCCCCCGGCAGCCTCGCCCACTGGCCGCATCCGTCCCACGGCTGACCGATCCCGGCTTCGCCGCGTCCGGCGGGCGCCAGGGATCGCCGTACGACGATCTCTTCAACCGGGCCCTCGCTTCCTCGGCACGGCCGGGGAAGCGCCGGCCCAGCCCCATCTCACGCCAGACCCGAGGCCCTGCGGGGCGACCGACGTGCCGGACGGGGTTGCCGCCGTTCAGGGCCGTGGCGCGAGCCGATGCCCTCGTCCTCGCAACCGGCCCACATCGAGGGATCGTACGGCGTGCGGGGAATGAAGACGATCTGTGGCCGCGAGGGGTCCGCAGTCGGCTCCTCGGCCGCCATGCTCTGCCGCAACAGGTCGAGATCCTCGCGTAGATGGTCGGTGTCCACTCGGACCCGGCGGACATCCGCGCCGTTGCCGAGTGGGATCTGAAGCCGATCCACCGCACGGACCAAGTCGTCGAGAGCATGCCGAACGTGTGCCAACTCGTCGTGAACCGACATCGATCCCTCACCTCCGGACGTGTCCGTGACGAAACGTGCCCGCTCCGCCGCGGCGCGCTTGAGCTACGTCCATCCATGGTGACCGGCTCGGCGACGTCCGCGTAGGGGCCGTCAGGCCCATCGGCGAAGGCCGAACAGCCGGGCCGAACGTCGACAGAAGCCGGTCGGCCCGGGGTGCAGCGCGGTTGCAGCGTCGGGGGCTCTAGCGTTCCCGTATCGGACGTGAAAGGAGCCCAGGACCATGCCCGTATCAGTGCCCCTGCGCAGCCTGCTCGGCCTGGCCGACCGGCCGGCGGCGTTCAAGGACTCCGTATTGATCATGATCGACTGTCAGAACACCTACCGGCGGGGTGTCATGAGGCTGGAGGGCGTCGAGGACGCTCTGTCCGAAGCGGCCCGGTTGCTGTCCCGGGCACGCGCGGTCGGTATCCCGGTCATCCACATCAGGCACGACGCGGGAGAGGGATCCCCCTACGATCTCGATGCCGACGTCGGCCAGATCAGCGCCGAGGTGGCTCCCGCCCCGGGCGAACCCGTCATCACGAAGGATCACCCCAGCTCGTTCTTCGGAACCGACCTGGACATCCGGTTGCGGCAGACGGGCCGCCGAGACCTCGTCCTCGTCGGATTCATGACGCACATGTGCGTCAACTCCACGGCACGCGACGCCTTCAACCTCGGGTACCGGCCGACGGTCGTGGCCTCCGCGACCGCCACCCGCGAACTGGCGCGAGCGGACGGCAAGCCGGTGACCGCCACGGAGCTGCAGGAGGCATCGCTGGCGGGGATGGCCGATCTCTTCGCCGTCGTGGTCGGCAGGCCTGACGAGATCCCGGACTGATGGGCCCGGGTGTCACCGACGCCGGGCTCGACAGGAGCCGCGGCACTCACCTCACTCCGTGCCCCGGTTTCCCGGGGTGTGCTCGACGTGGCGGACGTGCGCGTCGGGGCCGGGGAACACGAGAGTCACCTCGTGGGTGTCCGACCAGCGCACGTCGTAAGGGGGCGTTCCGTCCTCGTGGTGGAGTCCGACTATCTCGCCGTCGCGCTTGGTGACTCCGGTGGTCGGGCTTTCGACGACAAGTACGTCACCGAGTTCAGCTCGCATGATCGTCACCCGCTTCCTCGAACCGGTCCTACGTCCAACGTGACACGCGTCGGCTGCGGCCGCATGGGCTCAGGAACCCTGACCAAAGGGACCGGACGGACCTGTTTCCGGGCCGTCCGGCCCTGAACAGGTCCTGGGTGGCTCTCCTGCCTGCGAGCCGCCGCTGACACGCTTGACATGTGACCGCTTCGGTTGCCGCGGAGGGAGGACGACATGCAGCACCGTACTGTTGCCGACCTGATGACCCATGACGTCGTCCGGGCCAGGCACGACACACCGTTCAAGGAGATCGTCGAACTGCTGGCCGCGAACGGCATCACCGCGGTACCCGTGGTGGATGAGATGGACCACCCCCTGGGCGTGGTGTCCGAGGCCGACCTGCTGCGCAAGTGTTCCGCCCAGAACGACCCGTCCAGCCGGACGTCGCTGCCGCACCTGGAGACGTGGGAGCGTGCCAAGGCCGAGGGCGCCACCGCTGGGGAGCTGATGTCGGCTCCCGCCGTCTGTGCGCGTCCCGAGTGGACCGCGGTCGAGGCGGCACGCCTGATGGCGCTGCGGAACATCAAGCGTCTGCCCGTGGTGGACGAGGCGGACCGGCTGGAGGGAATCGTCAGCCGCGGCGACCTCCTGCGGATCTTCCTGCGCCGGGACGACGCCATCCGCGACGAGATCACCCAGGACGTACTGCGGCGGACGCTCCACCTCGCACCCTCGGAGGTGATGGCCGAGGTGCACGAAGGGAAGGTCACCCTGGAAGGATCCGTCGAGTCGAGCAGCCTGATCCCCATCATTGAACGGCTGTGCCGCAACGTCGACGGCGTGGTCTCGGTCTCCGCGCATATCGGCTTTCGAAACGCTTCCCGGACGGCTCCTACCAATAACTGAGCGTCTTCGTCTCCAGGCGGCAAAGATCAACAAGCCATAACCGGAAGGGCTCGTCTTCGTTGATCGAATGCGGGTGACTGCCCGCGACCATGTCTGGAAGGCAGAGACCCATGAGATATGCCACTCGAAACGGTGTGATCGCCCTTGCCGTCGCCTCCGGGGCGATGGCCGTGGCGGGACCGGCGTATGCCGACTCCGCGGCCGACGGTTCGGCGACCGACTCGCCCGGGCTGATCTCCGGCAACACCATCCAGCTCCCGGCACACGTTCCGGTCAACGCGTGCGGGAACACGGTGAACGTGGCAGGACTTCTCAACCCCGCGGCGGGCAACACCTGCACCAATCAGCCCGCCGAGACCGCTCGGTCCGCGGCGTCCGTTGGTGCGACGGCCTCCGGCGATGAGCATCACTCACCGGGCGTCGTCTCCGGCAACGGCGTGCAGCTGCCCCTCCACCTCCCGGTCAACGCCAGTGGCAACTCCGTCAACGCGGTGGGCATCGGCAACCCGGTGTTCGGGAACCACTCCACGAACACGTCCCCCGACCATCCCGCGCCACCGACCACGATCACTACGCCCAGCGGTGTGAAGCCGCCCGCCCAGGACGCACCGGCGGTCCCGGCCGAGCCACCCATGAAGCCGGAGCCGCCGCGGGCAGTCGGCTCCGCACCGCAGCAGCATGTCTCAGCCACCCTTGCCCACACCGGCTCGGACGGCACGTTGGCCATGGTCGCCGCGAGTACGGGACTGCTGCTGGGCGGCGCAGCCCTGTACCGCCGCAGCCGCGCCGGCAAGGCACAGTGACGCGTCCGGACCTCAAGTCTCCGTACAGGAAGGACCGTCGGGCTCGTCCCGGCGGGGCCTTCCTCAGCAGGACACCGCGGTGACCGCGGACGGCCCAGGCCCAGCCGGTTGGCGGCCGCTCCACTGGGAGGGACACCGTCCTCTTCCACGCTGTCGAGGAACAATCATGCGAGAACGCGGACGCGTTGTGTGCGGTGATGCATTTCGACGGCCAGTGGTGTGGCGGTGAACATCGAGGAATAGGTGCCCACCACCAGGCCGATGAGGAGGGCGAGGGCGAAGTCGGTCAGGGTGTCGCCGCCGAGGACGACCAGTGCGGTGAGGATGAATGCCGCGCCCATGCCGGTGTTGACGGTGCGCGGCAGAGTCTGCACGAGCGCCTGGTTGGCGATGCGGGCGAAGGGCGTCTCGCGGTCGCGGCGGCCGAGTTCTCTGATCCGGTCGAAGACGACGACGGAGTCGTTGACGGAGTACCCGACGACCGTAAGGAGCGCGGCGAGGAAGACGCCGTCGACGGGCTTGCCGAGCCAGGCGAAGATGCCGATGAGGATCACGACGTCGTGGGCGAGGGCGGCTATCGCGGAGGTTCCCAGCAGCCAGCGGAAGCGGGCCGCGAGATAGATGAGTTGGGCGCCCAGGGCGACAAGGAGGGCGATGAGGGCGCCGTGGCGCAGTTCCTTGCCGAGGCTGGGCCCGATGGATTCGTCGCGGACCTTGTCGGCTCGGCCCGCCAGGTCGGTGACGGTGTCGGTGATGGCGGCGGCCTGGGTGTTGGTGAGGGGCTGGGTGCGGACGGTGAGCTGGTCTTCGCCCGAGGTCTGGACGACGGCCCGGGGGAATCCGGCGTCGGCGAGCGCTGTGCGGGCCCGGTCGGGGTCGACGGGGGCGGCCGTGGAGTATTCGATGAGGCGGCCGCCGGTGAACTCGACGCCGAAGTCGAGGCCGCGCGCGGCGATCCCGGAGGCCGCCAGGACCACGACGGCACCGGAGGCGGCCAGCCATCGGCGCGGGTGCCGCATCAGATTCGGCTTGGTCCGGGTGAGGCGGGCCCGCACGGTGCCGGTGTGGGCCAGTCCGGAGAGGTGGGGACTGCGGCGCAGGCCAGGGTGGGTGAGGGCGTAGTCGGCGAGCGCACGGGTGATGACCAGTGCGCTGACCATGGAGGCGAGGACGCCGATGCCCAGCGTGACACCGAAGCCGCGCACGGGCCCTGAGGCCAGGAAGAACAGAAGGCCGGCGGCGATGAGGGTGGTGATGTTGGAGTCGGCGATCGCGCTGAAGGCTCTGCGGAACCCCGCCGTCAGCGACGACCGCGGGGTGGCACGGTGACGAGAGGCGTACTCCTCGCGGGCGCGTTCGAAGACGAGCACGTTGGCGTCGACCGCCATGCCGATGGCGAGTACGAACCCGGCGAGGCCCGGCAGCGTGAGCGTGGCGCCGAGGCCGGCGAGGGCGGCGTAGGAGATGAGGCCGTAGCAGGCCAGCGCCACGGTCGCCAGGACTCCCACGATCCGGTAGACGACGATGATGATGAACAGCGAGGTCAAAGCGGTACCGATGACGGCGGCCCACGCACTGGCGGTGATGGCCTGCGCGCCGAGGGTGGGGCCGACGGTGCGCTGCTCGACGGTCTCGACCGGTACCGGCAGGGCTCCCCCGTTGATGAGCAGGGCGAGTTCCTTGGCTTCGGTGTCGTCGAACGTACCGGTGATCTGGGTGGAGCCGCCCCTGATCCCGGACCGGCAGGCAACGGACGTGGCGACCTGCGGCGAAGAGATGATCTTGTCGTCCAGAACGATGGCGACGCGACGGGCCGGATCCCCGTCCCCGTGGCAGGCGGCCGCGCCGGTCAGGCCGGCCCACCCCGTCTGTCCCGATCCCTTGAAATCGACGGTGACGTGCCACCCGCCACCGCCCTGCTGATCGAAACCGGCTGCGGCCTTCTCGACGTCCCTGCCCGTCAACGAGGCCGCCTGAAGGCGCAGCAGTCGGCCGGACTCGTCGGCCATGACCTGCTCACGGGGCCGTTTGGACAGCGGTTTGGGCACGTCCTGGTCATCGGTCGCCGTACCGAGTACCTGGTGGAAGGTGAGCTGGGCGGTGCGGCCGAGCACGTCGGCCGCCTTCCTGGGATCTTGCAGGCCGGGCAGTTCGACGACGATCCGGTCGCTGCCGGAGCGGGCGATGGTCGGTTCGGCGACACCGAGTGCGTCGATACGGCCGCGCAGCACTTCCACGGTGCGGTCTGTGGCCTCGCCGTCCGCATCGACCGCAGCGGTGGGGCGGGTTTCCAGCACGATCCGTGTGCCGCCTCGAAGGTCGAGTCCGAGGTGGACGGGCACGGTGATGGCGACGTACAGGGACAGGGCGACGACGGCGAGGGCGATCAGTCCTCTGATGTGCGGGGATCGGGTCACAGCGTGCCTCCGGCAGGCATACCGCGGCCAGGGCAGTGACCACGGGTGAGAAAGGGGAAGGTGACAGGAAGGTTCAGATGCCGGAGAGCGAAGGTGGTGCCCGCACCCCGTGACGGTGCGTCGGCGGCTCCGATGCAGCGTGGCGCGCCGCCCATGCCGTGGCGTGCGCCGCCCGGAGCGAGCCGGCCGCCACTTCGCCACTTGACGCGCCCGGGGCGGCGACCGGCGGAGCATGACGCTCGCCGGTGGCATTCCGGTGGCTGAGCACGGCGGCGGTGGAACCGTCCGGGTCCGCATCGCCCGCGTAAGGCCCGCCGTGACGGACGGGAGTGTCCGCCGAAGCGGTCCCGGCCGCGAGCACCGGGCCGCCCGGGACACGAGCGTCCGCAGCGCTCACGGAAGGCGGACTGAGCGGCGTGAACAGGGAACACGGACTCAGCGCCGTGAACAGGGAAGACGGACTCAGCGCCGTGAACAGGGAAGACGGACTCAGCAGGGTGACGACGAGGGCGAGCAGGACGACGCACACCGCTGTCATGCCGGATCCACGCGTGGGCGGAACGGTGTGCGTGCAGCGGGCCATCCCCCGTGTTCCTTCCCTGTCGGCGGCGGTCTGCCGCAGCGATCCGGTCCTTCCGGGTCTCGGCTGGGACGTGGGCAGCCGAGGCTTCGCGAAGGTCGGCAGTGTCAGGCTTCGATGAGTCCGGCGCGGATCGCGTAGCGGGTGAGTTCCAGCCGGTCTCTCAGGCCGAGCTTGTGCAGAAGGTTCTCCCGATGCCGGTGGACGGTCTTGATGCTGATGAAGAGCATCTCCGCGATCTCCTTGGAGGAGTGGCCCTCGGCGACGAGTTTGAGGACTTCCTCTTCGCGCGGGGTCAGTACCTGCTCGGGGGGCTCCTCGCCGTTGCGGATTCGGTCGAGGTAGTTGCGGATCAGGGCGGTGACGGCGCCCGGATACAGGAAGGGCTCGTCGCGCATGGCGGCCCGGCATGCCGCCACCAGGTCGCGGTCGGCCACGGACTTGAGTACGTATCCGCTCGCGCCGGCCTTCAGTGCCTGGAAGAAGTACTGCTCGTTGTCGTGCATCGTCAGCATCAGGACGCGCACCGCGGGTTTCAGTGCGAGCAGTTCACGGGTGGCCTGCAGGCCGGTCATGCGGGGCATGGCGATGTCCATCACCGCCAGGTCGACGTCATGGGTACGCACCAGGTCGATGGCCTCCGCGCCGTCCCCGGCCTCGGCGACGACCTCGAGGTCCGGCTCCCGCTCGAGGATGAGCCGCACTCCACGACGTACCAGCGCGTGGTCGTCGGCGAGGAGGATGCGGATCACGGATGTGTGGGGCGTGGTCATGGCTGCTTCCTGAGGAGGGGCACGGTCAGCCGGACCGTCGTACCGGCCTGCGGCGGAGAGGTGACGTCCAGCGTGGCCCCGATGAGCAGGGCCCGCTCGCGCATTCCGCGGATTCCCGCCCCTTCCTGGGCGACCCCGCTTCCGCGACCGTCGTCGGCGACGGCCAGTACCACCGCCTCGTCGGTGTGGTGCAGGCTCACCTCGACCTGGTCGGCCTCGGCGTGGCGGGCCGCGTTGGTCAGGGCTTCCTGGGCGACGCGATACAGCACGAGTTCCGTCTGCTGGTCCAGCGCGGGCGGGCCGGTGTCGAATCGGCGGACCACGCGCAGTCCGACGTGGGTGGCGAACTCAGTGGTCAGCGAGGTCAGGGCGCTGATCAGACCGAGGTCCTCCAGCACGCCCGGCCGCAACCGGCGCACCAGCCGCCGCACCTCGTCCAGGCTCCCGCGGGTGATCTCCTGCACTTGCCTCAGATCACCGCGCAAAGGCTCGTCCGCCTCGTCGGCGGCCCGTTCCAACGCCAGCAGGATCGCGGTCATGCTCTGGCCGACCTCGTCGTGCAGTTCCTGGGCGATGCGGCGCCGCTCGGCCTCCTGGGCGAGCAGGACACGGGCACTACTGGAGGCCCGTTCGTGTTCGAGGCGCTCGAGCATGGCGTTGAAGGTGCGGATCAGTTCGGCGGTCTCACCACGGCCCCCTTCGGGTAGCCGTTGACCGGGGCGCAGCAGATCGACGGTGGTCATCAGCCGGGTGAGCCGGTCGAGCGGGGCCAACCCGATCCGCAGCAGCGCCGCGTTGGCGACCAGCATCACGACCAGACCGGACACGAGGATGACGGCCTCGGTCAGCACCACCGGCACGGAGACGGTGACCGGAGCCCACAGCAGCAGCGCGGTGGCGCTGCCGAGCACGACCGCGTTGAGCGCGAAGATCCGCCAGAACAGGGACAACGGGACGACGCCTTTCCTCGTGTGACACGGCTGTGTCTCTACTGTCGGTCACCGCGCACTCCGAGCATGAGCTGCGGCCACTGGTCCTGACCGGCCTGCCGCCCAGCCTGCCCGCTGCCGCCTCCGCCGTCGATGGGCTCCAATGCCCATTTCCCCGGCCTGCTCCGCCCCGTCGCGACGGGTCCCGGCCCATGCCGCAGATGGGCATCGCCCCCGAATGGGTATCGCGCCCGATGGGTTTCGTACGGGATCCCGGTCACGGTGGAGGCATGAGCCCTCACTCGTGGCTCGCCCGGCCTCCGCCGCCGACGAATGACCACCCGACCCGCCTGCCTGTCCATGGAAAAGGAATCGCCATGTCGCTCGATACGCACCAGTCCGAAGGCCGCCGTGAGCGGCTGACGCCGCACGAAGCCGTGCAGCGTCTCGAACACGAACGCGCCTCCCGCCTCACCCAGCTGCGGGCCATCGGTGAAGCCGGTGCGGCGGCGGAGGAACAGGTGATGTCCACGCAGAAAGACACCATCCGTCGAGTCCTCGCCCAGGTCGAGGCCGCTCTCGCCCGCGTTGCGGACGGCAGCTACGGCGTCTGCCGCAACTGCACCAAACCGATCCCGGTCGAGCGCCTGGAGATCCTGCCCTACACGCCCTTCTGTGTGCCCTGCCAGCGCAACACCGCCTGACAGGCCCACTCCCCCCTCCGTCCTTCCTTCTTCCGCCCTGTCCAGGGGGTGACTTGGTGAACCACCAGACCATCGACGACCGCAACACCACCTTGTCGATCGAGGACTTCGCCGCGCTGCGCGAGAACCTGCACGAACAGCGCCTCTTCCGCCAGGAACAGTTGCGGAATCTCTCGGCCGCCGCCACGACCCGCGCCGACGCACTTCTCGACCGGCAGGCCGCCGCCCAGATCGAGGTCCGCGTCAAGCTCGCCGCCTCCGCCCGTATGGTTCTGACCGACGTCGAAGCCGCCCTCGCACGGATGGACCAGGGCGCGTACGGCACCTGCCACCTGTGCCGCGGGCCCATCGCGCGCGAGCGACTCATGATCGTGCCGCAGGCCCGCTACTGCGCCCGGTGCCAGCAGGTCAGGGAGGCCGGCCGATGACCACCGCGCCCGGGCCCCGCTCCGTGGCCGCCCGGCACCGCTCGTGGCCGTGGTGCGGGCAGTGCACCGGCATCGCCCTCGACCTGGGCAGCGCCCGCACCCGCGCCTGGATGTCCGGACGGCGCACGATTCTCGACGTTCCCACGGTGACCTTCCCGGGCGACGGCGCCACGTGCCCCATCCAACGCGGCACCATCGTCGACACCGCCGCAACGGCCCGGATGCTCGACCGGGTGCTCGGCCACCGCCTGGGCCCTCACGGCCGTCCTCTGCTCATCCTGACCACGCCCGTACTGGGCGGTGTCACCTACCGGGCCGACGTCCGCAGAGCGGTCGAGGTCCTGCGTCCGCGCACGGTACTGACCGTCCCGACCGCGCGCGCCGTGGCCGTGGCCGCCGGTTGCGACCTGGCCCGTCCGCTGCTCGTGGTGGATCTCGGCGCCCACCTCACCGAGGTCACGCTCCTCAGCGACGGCGCGGTGACCGACGCGCGCCGCACCGCCCTGGGCACCAGCGACCTGGACAGCCTCACCCCACCCGCGCGGATCACGGAAGCGGTGATCGCCATGGTGACCGCCATGCTGGTCCAGGACCACACCTCGCAGACGCTCGACGCCCTCCAGCGGGGTGTGCTCCTCGCTGGAGGGGGCGCGCTACGCGTCGACCTCACCCACGCACTCACCGAGCAGCTCCAGGCTCCCGTCCAGCCCGTCCCGGCGCCGCACACCGCCGCGGTCCGAGGCGCCGCGAAGCTCCTCCGGGCCGCCCACGCCCACCCCTCCACCACCGCCATCACTCACGCCGGGTACCGCCTCTAGCCCACGCCCCGCCCTGGCCCGGGCATCGCCCGACGCGCGGCGAGGCACACACGCTCTGCGAAAGGAGAGACATCGTGGCCCGCGCCACACCCCCGCCGCCCCCTCCCGAGGAACTCCCGCGCGTCTTCCTGTGGCGATGGCGGCGCAATCCCCTGCGCCGTCGCACGGATCTCGCGCAGGCGTGGATGGCCCTCGCTGTGACCCTGGTCGTGCTGGCCTCCATCCCCGCCGTGATGGTCCTGGTCGGCACCACCGCCCACCGCCACCACACGGAGACAGCCCGGCACCAGGCATCCACACGCCACCACACGCCCGCCGTACTGGTCAGCGATGCCCCCCGCCATCCGGAACCGGGATCGGACGAGGCGAAGAAGGCCCTGTACCCGGTCACCGTCCGCTTCACCGCCCCCGACGGACACACTCGGACCGCAAAGACCGAGGTCGAGCCCGCATTGAGCGTCGGCAGCACCATCCGCGTATGGGTCAACGCCGAAGGAGAGATCACCGACCCGCCCATGACCACGGAACAGGCCCGCAATCGCTCCATGGGATGCGCCGTCCTCGCCGCCATGGCCGTCCCGCTCCTCGGCATCGCCGCATACGGCTACGCGAACCGCAGGTTGCAGCGCTACAACCTCGCCCAGTGGGACGAGGCTTGGGCCGAGACCGCACCGCGGTGGACTACGTCTCGCTGACGCGGCGAGTCGGTCCGGCGACAGGAGACGCCACACCGGACGGCCCGGTCGAAGCCTGTTGTGACGACCAGCCGGATCTGGATCCAAGCCGCCCAAGCGCTCTGCAGGCAGGGGCACGTCTCCATCCGGATCCGCCGTCCGTCCCAGGAACTCTCAGCCTGGCATCGGTCATCAGTGCGGCCTATCCTGGTCCCGTTGCCCCGGACCCCGGCAGCCGCGGCCGTAAAGAAGAGTCTGGGGCACCGAGACTCATGCGCCCCTCACCTGTACCTCCACGGCAGGAAACGACGAGGGGATGATCCCATGGGGCGCGACGTACGACTCTTCAGCCTGCCGCACGTCTACGAGGGCGAGGCTTCCTCACAGCTCGCCCATGTGTCGTCGGCCATGGAAGTCCGGCAGGAGATCGACTCCGTCAGCACCGCCGAAGCGGCTCGGGGCATGCTGGTCGGTTTCGGGGTGCCGAAGCTCATGGCCTCGCTAGTGGCGGACGCCGTCCGAGTGGGCTGTCACTACATGCGCGGGCACAGTACTCGGGACCGCTTCTGGGTTCTGCTCGGCACGGACGATGTCGGCGTCACCGTCGTGCTCACGGACTGGGACGAGGTCTCGCTCGGGGAGGATCCCGAGTGGCACCCCGACGGCGACAGCCCGGAGGCAATCAATTCCGGGCGCCTTGGCGTGCGTACGAACGCCCAGGGCTACCTGCGAGTTGGCTGCCGGATTCAATGGTCCTGGCTGCAGAACGGCCGCGCGAACGGCATCGCTCACTCAGCCACCTCGACCAAGGGACAGCTGCGCTACTGAGGCGCGAGGCGCGAGCCGGGGTTCTGCCCGAACCGCTACGTACGCGCGGCGAGCGACACGGTCGACGGCCGGTCACGGAAGTGGGCGGTCGCGCCGGCGAGTGCCAGCGGCCCGAGGGAGGCCCTGTAGTGGTGGCCGCACAGGTACAGGTCGATCGGGCGGCCGCCTCGAACCGGCATAAGGATCTTGACCTGTGGCGGGGCGGAGCAGCAGCACGCCCGTGCGGGCCACCCGTTCGTGCCCTGGTCATCAGGGTCGGCGTGGATGTCGTGGATCGTCACGCCGGCACGGAGTGGCTGTCGCCCATCGTCGAATGCGTCCTCCGGTGAGGGCAGACCCGGGTGGCTGTCGGTGCCCCAGCGGGAGAGGTCACTCACGGGGATCGTCAGTACCGGGCAGGTGGCGTGCCTGGCGCAGTAGCGACAGGTGGAGCGGTGAATCCAGCGCCGTGGCCACAGTCGTCGCAGGCGGCGGACGGGTGGCCTGCCCAGGACCAGCAAGTCGTCCTCCCGGTGCGCCGCGGCGACCAGCACCGGACCGGGCCGGCCCATCGCCACCACCTGGTGGAGGTGTACGTCACGGGGAAGTCCCCCCAGCGCCTTCTCGAAGGTCCGTGTCACCGCTCTCAGTTCCCGCTCCTCGCAGGCAGCCAGCAACCGGTGCCAGGGCTCGCCCGTCGGGGGTTGCGGTATGCGGGGAAGTCGCCAGTCGAGCGGGTTCGGCGGGGCCGCGCCACCACCGGTCGGCGCGGGATAGGCGCGCACGGCCATCAGTTCCCGGCCCAGCACCCTGGCCTGGGCGACGGCGGCGTGCAGGGCGCACAGACCAGCCGGGGAATCGTCCACGCCTACGATGACACGACCACCGGACGATCCTGTCATGACCAGTCACCGTCCCTCGGTCGCGGCTTTCAACACCAGCATCCGCGCGAGCACGACGGCCGGGCATGGGCCACAGGTACTGCGCTTCGGGGACGCACGGCCCAAGGAACAGCCGCCTCCCCGAGCTCACAGCACCCGCGCAGAGCTTCCGGAAGATCTTCTTCCGCCCGATCGATGGGACCTCCAGGGCGTCCGGTGCTCGCACTCGATGCCCGTCTCGCACATCCGCGTCGTACGCGTCCGCCCCGACCTGGTCACCGGGATCAGGGTTCCCCGAACGGCCCACGTCCCCGATCCGCTGATTCAGCCCGTCCCGTCCTGGGAGAGCCGTCCGGTTCGGTCCGTCCTGGAAGCAGGGTCGGCGGATGCCTGGCCGGCGCGGTCTCCGGCGGGCCTCTTGGCGACGGAGACACGGCGGGGCGCGATGGTCTCACCGGCGGGGCGCGCGCTCGGGGGCTGGACGCCCAGCAGGCCGTAGACCACCGTGCCGTCCACGGTTTCCCGCTTGAGCAACAGGTCGGCCAGCTCCCGAAGCTGTGCGCGGTGCCGGGTGAGCAGGTCGGTGGCGCGCCGTTCGGCCTCGCGGAGCAGGCGGGCGACCTCGTCGTCGACGGCCGCCTGGGTGGCCTCGGCGAAGGGGCGGCTGCTCATGGCGGGTGCGCCGCGGCCGAGGAAGACGGAGCCGCCCTGCGGATAGCCCACGGGGCCCAGCGCGGGCGAGAGCCCGAACTCGCGGACCATCTTGATCGCCAACTCGGTCGCTCCGGCGAGGTCGTTGGCCGCTCCGGTGGAGCCCTGGCCCAGGACGACGAGTTCGGCGGCGCGACCTCCCAGCCGTACCGCGAGGGTCTGGTTCAGATAGTCCTCGCCGTACAAGTGCCGCTCGACGAGCGGGAGTTGCTCGGTGACACCGAGGGCCTGTCCGGCGGGCAGGATGGTGACCTTGGCGACCGGGTCGGCGCTCGGCGACAGGGCGGCGACCAGCGCGTGGCCGGCCTCGTGCACCGCCACGGCTTCCTTCTCCTCGGGCAGCAGCACGTTGGAGCCCTCCCGGCGGCCGAGCAGGATCCGATCGCGGGCGGCGTCGAAGTCGGCGGCGGCCAACACCTCACGGCCGTCCCGGACCGCGACGATGGCGGCCTCGTTCGCCAGGTTGGCCAGGTCGGCGCCGGAGAAACCGGGTGTGCCGCGAGCCACCACATCCAGGTCGACGTCCTCGCCCAGCTGCTTGTCCTGACAGTGCACGGCCAGGATCGCGGCGCGTTCGGCGAGCGTGGGCAGCGGAATGGTGACCTGACGGTCGAAGCGACCGGGACGCAGCAGAGCCGGGTCCAGTACCTCGGGCCTGTTGGTGGCGGCCAGCACCACGATGCCCTCGGCCGCCTCGAACCCGTCCATTTCGGACAGCAGTTGATTCAATGTCTGCTCGCGCTCGTCATTGGACACGACGGCTCCGGCGGCGGCGCGCCTGCCCCCGAGCGCGTCGATCTCGTCGACGAACACGATGACCGGCGCCCGCTTGCGCGCCTCGGCGAACAGGTCGCGCACCCGGGCGGCGCCCACGCCGACGTACATCTCCACGAAGCTGGAGCCGACCACCGACAGGAACGGCACCTCCGCCTCGCCCGCGACCGCGCGGGCCAGCAGCGTCTTGCCGGTGCCCGGCGGGCC
The DNA here is from genome assembly GCF_050214755.1 of Streptomyces sp. C1-1. NCBI lineage: Bacteria > Bacillati > Actinomycetota > Actinomycetes > Kitasatosporales > Streptomycetaceae > Streptomyces > Streptomyces sp. C1-1. The sequence goes on from NZ_CP189826.1 coordinate 636,163, forward strand.
GACCATGAGCACACCGCGCGGTGCCATCGCCCCGGCACGGCGGTAGCGTTCGGGCCGCCGCAGGAAGTCGACGACCTCGGCGATCTCGCCCTTGGCGCCCTCGTAGCCCGCGACGTCGGAGAAGGTGGTCTCGGGCCGTTCGGCGTCGAACACCTTCACCCGGGACTTGCCGACGCCGCCGAGCGCGCCGGTCATCTGAGCGACCCCGCCCTTCGACAGCCGCCGCCAGAACCAGAAGATGATGATGAACGGTCCCAGCAGGAGGATCAAGGACAGCGCCTGGGAGCCGAAGGACGTCGTGGTCGACGGCTGGGACGCGGTGACCTCCACCTTGTTCTTCTCCAGGCGGGTCAGCAGCTGGTCGCCGGCGAGCTGGACGGGGACGACGGTACTGAAGGCGTGCCCGTTACCGAGCCTGCCGCTCGTGTGCCCGTCGGAGCTGATCGTGACGGACTTGACCTTGCCGGCGTCGACGTCGGTGAGGAACGTCGAATACGTCAGGTTCACCTTCTGCGTGTCGGTGGACCGCGTCATGGGCAGCACCGTCCACAGGCCGACGGCGAGGAGGATCGCCAGCGGCCACAACCAGTGCCGCCAGGCGGGCGGAGGCGGCGGCGCGGTCGGTGACGGCCGGTCGCCCGGTGGCGGCGGCTGGGCCTGCTTGGTCATGGCGTCTCCATGCGTTCTCAGGCGGGCCCACCAGGTGGCCTGGGGTAGCGAGCGGGGTCGGAGTCGAAGGCGGACACGGAACGGGCGTGGTGATTTGCGGGGAGCACGCGGTCGTACAGCAGCTCGTACATCCACTGTCACGCTCGCGTACGTGTCCCCACAGGGGCCCACCGTCCCCGCGCACAGGGCTGCCCGGCCCTTCGGACGTCTGGGCAACGGCCTCCTTCACCAGTCCGGGGTGGCGGGCGGCCACGTCCGGTCCGCGGCGTCGGCCCTCTTCGCTGGTCCCTCCTTGGCTTCCGGTCCCGATCTCATCGACGTCTCTCCGCCAGCCGGTGATGGCGGCTTTCTCGGCGCACGAGCAGGCAGGCGCCGGGGCCGTCGGCCGTCCGAGGATCACCTGCGACGACCGGGGTCGTCCTCACATGTGGCCGGAAGCCGCAACGGTGGAACGCGCCCGCGTGTCGGGGCGATGGGTGAGGTGGCTGGTGACCGCCACGACCCCGTCCACGTGCGCGGCGATCCACGCCGCGAGTTCGGTGTCATCGCGCTGCCGCAGATGTCCCCTCAGCGTCACCACTCCCGCATCGACCTCGACGTCCACCGCGTAGCGGGGCACATCCAGGCCCAGGACCACGCGGCGGCTCACTTCACGACGGATTTCGTCGTCCGTGCGCAGGAAGACCCGCAGCAGGTCGCCGCGGGTGACGATGCCGACCAGGTGGCCCTTGTCGTCCACCACGGGCAGCCGTTCCACGCCATGCTCGCGCATGATCTGTGCGGCCTCTGTCACGTAGTGGTCAGGGGTGACAGTGATCGCCGGCCGGGTCATGAGGTGATCTGCGGTCCTGGCGCGGGCCTTGGCCGCGGCGGTGCGGGCGGAGAGGGTCAGCTTCGGCCGACGAACGCGCCTGTGCTCGTAACCGTCGTCCTGGTGGGTCTGACGCTGCATGAGGTCGGTCTCGGAGATCACTCCGACGACCTTCTCCTCGTCGTCCACGATGGGCAACCCGCTGATGCGGTTGTCCGACAGCAGCCGGGCGATCTGCTTGAACGGCGTCTCGCCGTAGGCGCGTACCACCTCCTGGGTCATGACGTCCTTGATCCTGCAGTACATCATCGCTTCTTCCTCCTTTCGTTCCCATGGGCACCAACTGCGGCACGGTGGACGTGTGTCGGGCCGTCCCCAACTCTTCTACCGTTTCCAGTCTCTGACGGTGCGCCGCCCAACACATGAGTCCTACGGGTCACAGATCACGCCTACCGGCCCATGCCGGCCGTACCTCGCCGCCGTCCGCCGTCCCACGTCCGCTCCTGAACCAGGCTGCCGCCGAACACACGCGCCGAATCCCGCCTGAGCCGAGACCACCGCGCTTCGTTCTCGACAACGGTCGTCCGGTCGGCATCGTCGCTCTCGCCGCCAGACCCTGAACAGCCCTGCCATGACTACCGATTGGCCCTCGAAGGCGGCAGACATGAGCGATGTACTGGGAGGTGAGGTATGTCAGCCTTCTTCTTCGAGAAGGGAGGAGAACGTCATGGCCACGCCTCGAACCTTCCGTCACATAGCGCTGGGAGCCATGGTGCTCCCCCTCGCCATGCTTGCACCGACCTCCGGAAGCACCGCCACAGAAACCGCCGCCGACACCGCGGTTCAGGGCCGCGGCGGGAACCCGGCGTCCACCGTCGACCATGTCGCCGACTTCTACGGCGCCTACACCGACGTCCTGCACGACGTCGGCCACGGCCGCCTGTCCGATGCCCTGCGCGGGCACTACCTCACCCCAGAGCTGCGTCGCGCCTTGGCACGCTGGGAGGCGGCCCACCACCGGGACGGCGTTCTGCGCGCCAAGGGCGTCCCCACGCAGTGGCGCGTCGAGTACAACGACAGCGGCATGGGCCATTGCTGGACCCGGGTCACCCTCACCTGGAACGACCCCGGAAAACACAAGCGAACGAGTCACGTGATGATTCAGTCCGACCTCGCCACCCGGCTGATCTCAGGTATTCGCGCGGACGAATGAGGCATACGAGCCCCATGGCACAAGCCACCGCTACGGCAAGGACAGCGGGACTGGAAACGCTGGCTGGTTGGCTGGCTGCAGGTGAGTGGGGTGCGGCAGCACACCGGCGGCCCCGTCGGCGGCCGGAGGTCCGATATACCGACTCGGAGGTGGAACGGCTTCTATCGCCGTCCGCTGCACCGCCGGCCCTCGCGCGGGATCCGGCCCAGCATCACGCAGCGCTATATGTCCGTTGGCCGTGGTTATGCGAGAACAGGGCCGGCTAGTGCTGTGACCGGGATGGTCCACCGTGATCGGGAGGCGGCTCGCGGGACGAGCGCACGCGCAACGGCTGGTATTACTGGGGCATGCAGGAAGAGACGGCACGCTCCGCGATCGACACGTTCATCTCCGCGTTCAACGCATCGGACGAAAGCTATGTGACTGCCCTCCTCTCCCAGGCCCTGACCTCAGACGTGGTCTTCTGGGGGCCGTTGGGTCGCAGCGAAGGGATCGAGGCGGTCGAGCGGTTCGTGCTGGACATCCGGCGCCACCCGGCGGGGACCGGCACGATGGTGCGCTGCTCAGCGGTGGACATGCCTGACGAGTGGGCCCGGTACCAGTGGGTCTTCACCACGCCGGATGGAGGCCCCCGCCTGGCGGGAACGGACGTCGTCCATCTGCGGCGGAGCCTCATCGACCAGGTCATCGTCTTCGCGGGGGAGATCGAGCCGTCCGCCTCCTGAGTGAACCTACGCCGTCACAGCACTAGACCTGCACAGAGAACCGGGCCTGGTCGAATCGGTGGGCGGCGAGGTCTTCAGAGCGGATGAGCCAGTAGAGGGTGCCCTCGTCGCCCCAGGTCATCTTCGCGTCGCTGTCGCTGCCGAACTGGGCGAGCAGGACCCAGCGTTCGGCTTCCTGGTCCAGCGGTTGGTCGCCCCACTCGTGCGTGCCGCCGAGTGTCGCGTTCGCGATCTCGTACTCCACCGGGCCCTGGAAAGCGACGGCGTGGCCGCCGATCTGGTGGTCGATTTGGGCGTGCAGGTGTCCGAAAGCGCGGACGAACGGTTTGAGCTCGGCCGGGGTGTCGCGCGGGTGGGGCCAGTGCCGGTTGTCACCGAGCAGGGCACGCCGGGCCTGGGGCAGCCACAAGTCCGGGGCACTCTGCCCGGTGTCTGCGGTGAGGTCCACACGCTGGAACGCCTCCAGGACGGGGGGCGTGTCCGCCGGGAAGACGGGGGTGTCCTCCGGGATGTACAGCACCTGGGCCCCGGCCCAGGTCTCCGGGTCGTCGACGGACACGAAGGCGTCTTCGTCCACCTGACCGTCGAAGTAGAAGAAGAGCAGGGTTCCATCCCGGGGGAACTCCTTGGCAAGTCCGTCTCGGGGCAGTGCGGCACACCGCACCGAAGCGACGAAGGACAAGGGCCCGTATGCGGGCCACTCGGGCCAGGCGGCCCCTGCCGGAAGCTCCGGGGCTCCGCCGAGAACGGCCACGGTCTGCTCGTCGGCTTCGGCCTGACGCAGGCGTATGCACGGGCGCAGGAGCGGTGTCCAGCGCTGGGCAAGATCGCCGGGAAGGTGCTCGGCGGCAAGCCGGGAGTATGGCTCATCAGTCATGCGGCTCATCATCTCGGGCCCCACTGACACTGCGGGCGTCGACCTCACACGTTGCGTGACCTTCGAGGATGGATCAAGGGAGCGTAGATCGCCCCGGTCACGGCCCTCACCGGCGTCGCGTCGTGCCCGTCCGGTGGACGCAGCCGCCGGGCTTGCCTCGGCGATCCCCCCAGAGGGGGACGGGGGCTCGGAGGATCACATACGCTGCGGCCGTACGACGAGTCCCACGGGCGCCCGGCGTCGGCCGGGACCGACTCATCGGAGGCGATGGCACTGCTCACCCTGGATCTGCACCCCGTCTTCCGCAGCGACCGCGCCATCGACACGGCCCTGCGGCAGACCCTCTTCAAGGCCGCCGCCACCGGAGTCGACACCGTCCAGATCATCCCGGGCAAGGGGACGGGCCAGCTGAAGAAGCGCGTGCTGGCGGTGCTGGCGCAGAAGCACCTCAAGAAGCTGTACGCCCGTGTGGAGACGGATCCGACCAACGCCGGCCGGATCCTGGTCCACCTGCGTTGACCCCCCGGACCGACACGCCGCTCACACGGGCGCTTCCGTCAGACCCGCCGACAGCCATCGCACCACCGACTCCGCGCTGTACGACTCGCCTGCGGGGGCCAACTGCCGTAGGAAGCCGAGGTCCTGGCCGATGGTGACGATGGGAGGTTCGACCGCGCCGTGCGGGCGGCGCTGGCCGAGCCCGACGGCGGCCAGCAGCCCGTTGCACAGGCACTGCCGGCCCTTCGTCTGCTCGGCGGCGCCGCCCTTGCGGACGTACATCGCGGCCGGCTCCGCGGGACAGCGGTAGGCGATGGCGCCCTGCTCGGTGCGGTAGGGGGTGCGCAGATAGCCGAGGTCGCACAGCCGGCGGCGTGCCGCGCTCACGGAGGGGTCGGCCAGTGTGCCGGGCAGGTCGGCGACCTTGAACGGAAAGCTGGTCGGGGAGGCCGCCGGATCGTTGTGGACGGTCAGTTCCGTGCGCAGCTCACGCTCGACCAGCTTGCGCCGCAGCCCTGCTTCGAGGCCGGACTCCTCGCACAGCGCGAAGACACTGCCGAGTTGGACGCCGACCGCCCCCGCTGCCCGTGCCCGGCGAAGATGCTCGGGTCCGCACTGGCCGCCGGCGATCCAGAAGGGCAGGCCGAGGGCGGCCATCTTGGCGAAGTCGGGGGTATCGCGGGGCCCGTAGACGGGGTCGCCCCGCTCGTCGAGGCGCATCGGCCCGCGCGGCGGCGCGCTGTGCCCGCCGGCGCCATGGCCCTCGACGACGAAGCCGTCGGGCGTGGTCTGCGCCGAACGGCTCAAGTACGACGCCAGGGCCGGTAGCGAGACGATGGCCAGGACGTCGGGGCGGCGCAGAGGCCCCGGCTGCGCGCCGCACAGCACCGAGGCCGGGTCGAAGGCCAGCTCCACGGGCGTGTCGTCACCGTCGACGTCCAATCGGGCGGTGACTGGCTCGAGTTGGGCGAGCCGGGTCGCCATGCCCGGGATCTGCGCGGGAATGCCCGCGCCGACCAGGACGTAGTCGACACCGGCCAGGATCGCACCGAACATGGCCGGGGCCGTGGCGAGTTGGACCTTCGCCAGGTAGTTGATGCCGACCTGTCCGTCGTGGCCCTCCTTGGCGAGCCACACCTCACAGAAGTTGGCGACGACCGTCAACTCTCGTGCCGAGCACGTCTCGTCGGCCGTCAGCCGGGGTGTGGCGGCGTACCGCTGGTCGGCCCCGATCCCTTCCTCGACGAAGTAGCGCTGCCGTATGGAGTCGGCGAGTTCCGGTACGGGGAAGGCGGCGAGGGCCCGCCTGAGGTGGCCGCCGGGGTCACCGTTCTGCAGCGTCCGGATCAGCAGGGTGTCCAGGGCGGTGCCGGAGACGACGCCCAACTGCCCCGCGCGCGCGACGGAACGGGCCAGGCGCCAGCCGGACACCCCCACCCCCATCCCCCCTTGGATCAGCCAGGGCAGGTCGGTCTTCGTACCGGGAGTGCTCATGGTTCCTCGCAAGGATGATCGCCGGTTCGGAACACCTACTTACGGTTCCGTAACCTACGCTACCGTAACCAAGGCCAGCAGAGCTTCAGGGTCTCGGTTCTACGATCTCTTGGGTGCCGATGACGGCGAGGAGGTCGAGGGCGTCGGCGCTGTCGGTGCCGACCGCGGGGGTGAACCAGAGCAGCCGCTGCCGGCCGTCTTCGCTGAACAGGCTGAGGCAGTTGACCTCGATCAGGCCGATGGCGGGGTGGTTGAGGCGTTTTCGGTCATTGCGTCGGAACGCCACGTCGTGGTCGGCCCACAAGTCGGCGAATTCCCGGGAACTGCCGAGCAGCGAACCGATCATCGAACTGGCCTCGGTATCCTTGCTGTCCCGTCTGGCGGCCGCGGCCCGCAGGTCGGCGACGAAGGCGCGGGACTGCTCGCCATGGTCGGCCTCGGGATACAGGTTGCGGGCGGCGGGGTCGGTGAACCATCGGTGGACGAAGCTGGCCCGGGCGCCACGGAAGCCGGAGTGGTCCCCGAGCAGCGCCACTGCGAGCGGGTTCTGAACGAGGGTGACGTGCAGGTCGGTGATGACCTGTGCGGGTGTCGACGTAAGGCGGGTGAGCAGGTCGAGCATGCCGGGGTGGACGTGCGAGGCGGCTGAGCCGGCCGCGGGCACCGGACGGTCCGCCAGGTGGTAGAGGTAGTCCCGCTCGTCGGCGGTCAGGCGCAGTGCCCTTGCCAGCGCGGCGACCATCTGCTCGGAGGGCTGGGACCCGGCTCCGCGTTCGAGCTCGTTGTAGTAGTCCACCGAAGCACCGGCGAGCTGCGCGACCTCGTCGCGGCGCAGTCCGGGCACCCGGCGCCGGGGGCCGGACGGCAGTCCCACGTCGGCCGGACGAATGCGCTCGCGCCGGGAACGCAGGAAGACCCCCAGCTCGGTGTATTTCCCAGAAGCCATGCCTGCCATTGTGCGTCCGGCCGGAGTGGCGGAACCAGGGGATGGCATCCCCTGGTTCCGCCTGCCGAAGCCCCGCATCGTGGAGGACATGACCAAGAATCACAGCACGCCGGCGGCCGTACGGGTCGCTGTCGTCACCGGCGGATCGCGCGGCATCGGCCGGGCGGTCTCCCACCGGCTCGCCCAGGACGGCCTGGCCGTCGTAGTGAACTACGCCCGGGACGCCGCCTCCGCCGAGGAGACCGTGGCGGCGATCACCGCCGCCGGAGGCCGGGCGATCGCGGTACAGGCGGACGTGGCGGACGAGAAGGAGGTCTCCGCGCTGTTCGACCGGACGCAGGAGGAGTTCGGCGGCGTGGACGTCGTGGTGAACTCGGCCGGCCGGATGGTCCTCGCGCCCATCGCCGACCTGGACCTGACGGCGCTCGACGCCATGCACCGCACCAACATCCGCGGCACCTTCGTCATCGCCCAGCAGGCCGCCCGGCGACTGCGCGCGGGCGGTTCGTTCGTGGGGTTCTCCACGTCCGTGGTGGGGACGCAGTTCCCGACCTACGGCGCGTACGCGGCCGGCAAGGGCGCCGTCGAGGCGATGACCATGATCCTCGCCCGCGAGCTGCGCGGACGGGACATCACCGTGAACACCGTCGCCCCGGGCCCCACGGCCACGGATCTGTTCCTCGAAGGCAAGACGCCCGAGCAGATCGACCGGCTCGCCAAGACCCCGCCACTGGAGCGACTGGGCACCCCGCAGGACATCGCCCAGGTGGTCGCCTTCCTCACCAGCCCGGAAGGGCACTGGGTGAACGGCCAGATCCTGCGCGCCAACGGAGGCATGGTCTGATGAATCAGCAGAACGTCGTGGTGGTCACCGGCGCGTCCAGTGGCTTCGGAAACCTCACCGCACGCGCCCTGGCCGAGGCCGGCCACATCGTGTACGCCGGTATGCGCGCCACCGCGGACCGCAACGCCCCCGCCGTCGCCGCGCTCACCCGGTTCGGGAAGGACCGTGGCGTACGGATAGCCGCCGTCGACATGGACGTCCAGGAACAGGAGTCCGTCGACGCCGCCATCGACCACGTCATGAGCGAGCACGAACGTATCGACGTGGTGGTCCACAACGCCGGCCACATGGTCCTCGGGGCGGCCGAGGCCTTCACTCCCGATCAGCTCGCCGAGGTCTACGACATCAACGTACTGTCCACGCAGCGGGTCAACCGCACGGTGCTGCCGATCATGCGCCGTCGAGGGCGGGGCCTGCTGGTGTGGGTCGGTTCCTCCTCGACCCGCGGCGGACACCCTCCCTTCCTGGCGCCCTACTTCGCCGCCAAGGCCGCCATGGACGCCCTCGCCGAGAGCTACGCCGCCGAACTGATCAAGTTCGGCGTCGAGACCACCCTCGTCATTCCCGGCGCCTACCCGAGCGGCACCAACCACTTCGCCCACGCGGGCACACCCGCCGACACCACGCGAGCCGCGCAGTACGACGAGTTGTACGGACGGCTCAGGAGCACCATGGCCGAGACCCTGAGCGACATTTTCCCCGCCGGTCGGGAGGCGGGTGAAGTGGCCGACGAGATCGTGCGGGTCATCGGTCTGCCGCATGGCGAACGCCCCTTCCGCACCCACGTCGACCCCAGCCGCGACGGCAGCGAAGTCGTGTCGATCATGTACGACCGGATCCGCGCGGAGTTCTTCCGCCGCATCGGCATCGACGAACTGCTCACCCCTCACGCCAGTCTCTGACCACGCCTCATTCCAAGGAGAAACACTCATGCCTTTCGCCAACTTCAAGGTTCCAGCGGGCACCATCACGGCCGAGGACAAGAAGAAGATCGTCGAGCGCACGACCGATCTGTACGCGGAGATCTACGGTGAGCGAGCCCGCCCCAACACCGTCGTACTGATCGACGAAGTCGTCGACGGCGGCTGGGGCTTCGGCGGCACCGTCCTGACCGCCGCCATGCTCAACGGCGACGCCTGACTCGGTCAACGGGGAAGCCCGTCCGTGAGCGGAAGGTGCGGCGGTAGGTGTCCGGAGGCACGCCGACCGTTCGGTTGAAGTGGCGGCGCAGGGTCGCGGCGGTGCCCATGCCGGTGGCCTCCGCGATGGTGTCGACCGTGTCGTCCGTCTTCTCGAGCAGTTCCTGGGCGCGGCGGATTCGTTGGATCAGCAGCCACTGCAGTGGGGTGGTGCCGGTGGCCGCGTGGAAGTGGCGGCCCAGGTTGCGCGAGCTCATTCGCGCCCGGCGCGCGAGGTCCTCCACCGTCAGCGGCTGGTCGAGGCGTTCCAGGGCCCACGGGAGCAGGGCGGCGAGCGGGTGGTCGTCCCTGGCGGGCACCGGCGTGGTGACGAACTGCGCCTGTCCGCCGGCGCGGTGCGGCGGCACGACCAGTCGGCGGGCGACGGCGTTGGCGACGGACGAGCCGTGATCCAGGCGGACGACGTGCAGGCACAGATCCAGCGCGGCGGCCTTGCCCGCGGAGGTGAGCACGCTGCCGTTGTCCACGTAGAGCACGTCCGGGTCGACCTCCACCGCGGGGTACCGGGCGGCCAGGGCGTCGGTGTGCGCCCAGTGCGTGGTGGCGCGCTTGCCGTCCAGCAGGCCCGCCGCGGCCAGCACGAAGGCACCCGTGCAGAGGGAGGCCACGCGTGCCCCCGCCTCGTGGGCCGCGCGCACCGCGTCCACCAGGTCGGCGGGCGGGTCCTCGTCGATGTCGGCCCAGCCGGGGACGATCACGGTGTCGGCGCTGCGGAGCCGGTCGAGTCCGTGGTCGGGCTCCAGCCGGAACCGGCCGAAGCGTACGGCGTCCGGCCCGCAGACGTCGAGGTCGTACCAGGGGCCGGCGACTTCGGCGGGGGCGGTGCCGAACACCTCGTACGCCATGGACAGTTCGAAGGGCAGCATGCCGTCGGTGGCCGCAAGGGAGACAGAGCTCATGTCCGTAATTGTATGGGGCATGTCGTTTCGGACACTGGTGGTGAGGTGCCCTGCCCCGTGAGGATGGCCGCGGTCGATCGTTGCAGAGTGGGGGCAAGAGGCATGGGATCAGGGCGGAAGGTCGTGGTGTTCGGCGCTTACGGGCACACGGGCCGGTTCGTGGTGGCACACCTGCTGGAGCGCGGGTTCGAGCCGGTCCTCTCCGGCCGCGACGCCGGCAAGCTGCGCGAGCTGTCGGCGTCCTTTCCCGGACCTGAGGTCCGTACGGCATCGGTCGACGACCCGGCCTCGCTCGACCGCGCGCTGGCCGGTGCCACCGCCGTGGTCAACTGCGCCGGCCCCTTCGCCACGACCGCCACCCCCGTGATCGAGGCGGCACTGCGCGCCAAGATCCCTTACGTGGACGTGGCGGCCGAGATCGAGGCCAACGCCGACACGTTCACGCACTTCGCGGACCGCGCCCGAGCCGCGGGCGTGGCGGTCGTCCCGGCCATGGCCTTCTACGGCGGTCTCGGCGACCTTCTCGCCACCGCGGCGATGGGCGACTGGACCGCGGCCGACGAGGTGCACGTCGCCTACGGGCTGAGCGGCTGGCATCCCACGGAGGGCACCCGCGCCGCGGGCAAGGTCTCCGGCAAGCGGCGCAACGGGCGCCGGGTGCGCTACACGAAGGGGCGGCTGGAATATCACGACGACGCGCTGCCCACCCTGACGTGGCCGTTCCCCGACCCGATGGGCCCCCGCACCGTCATCGGTGAGTTCACGATGGCCGACGTCGTCACCGTCCCCAGCCACTTGGCAGTCCCCGAGGTCCGCACCTACATGACCGCCGAGGCGGCCGGTGGCCTGGCCGCCCCGGACACACCGGCGCCAAGCGCGGTCGACGAGCGCGGCCGGTCCGCGCAGACCTTCCTCGTCGACGTCGTCGTCCGCTCCGGCACGACCGAGCGGCGCGCCGTGGCGAAAGGCCAGGACATCTACGCGGTCACCGCGCCGCTCGCGGTGGAGGCGGTTGACCGCATCCTCACGGGACGGACCAGGACGGTCGGCGTCGCCTCGGCCGGCGAGATCTTTGACGCGCCCGACTTCCTCCGCGCGCTGTCCTCGCACATCGTCCTGGAACTGCACCCTTAGAAGGCGCCCCCGTGCCCCGAGTGCTGCTCGTCACTCAGCGCGGATGCTCGGCCGGCCCGACGATGATGCCCTCCGGGGCACGGAAGTAGCAGAGCAGGGAGCCGTCCTCATACCGGGCGATCTCACCGCCGAGTTCGGCGCCGTGAGGGCACAGGCGGGCGTTCTCGGCATCCGCAGACCGCCGCACTCCGGTCAGTTCCTTCTACTCTGTGCGCAGCGCGCAGCACCCGGCCACAAGGAACGCCATGCCCGACAGCCCCGCCCCGACGCAGCCGGGAACCAGCCGAAGCACCTCGGCGACCATCGCTCCGAACATCCTGCGCTGCCTGAGCCCGGTCACCGACGCGTACGGGGTCGACCTCCGGCCCGAACTGAACCGGGTCGGGCTGGACGAGGCGATGCTGCGCTCGGCAGCGCTGCGGGTCTCCTACCGCCAGGGCAGTGCCGTCATCCGGAGCGCCCTGGAGCTCACTGGTGACGCCCACCTGGGGCTGCGGGTGGGCGCCGCTCAGCACCTGACCTCCTGGGGGCTTCTCGGGTTCGCCCAGATGGCGGCCGCCACGCTGCGGGAGGCCATCGAGACCGGCGTACGTTTTCAGAACCTGTCCGGGACGATGGTGGTCTGGTCGGCCGGGCCGGAGGAAGCCGGCTATGTGCTGCGGGCCGAACTGCCCGATCCGGCCCTCGATCCGCCGGTCGCGGTCTTCCTGGCGGAGGAGGCGTTCGCCAGCGTCGTCGCACTGACACGGCTGAGTTCCGGGCAGGAGTTCGCGCCGCGGGACGTCGAGTTCGCCTTTCCCGCCCCTCGCGACACCGGGCCGTTCACGGAGTTGTTCCGCTGCCCGGTCCGCTTCGGCGCCGTCACGAACCGCCTGGTGTTTCCCACGTCATGGGCCGGGCGGCCGATGCCGGGCCGAGACCCGGTCACCTACACCGCCGTCGTGGAGATTCTGGAGGAGCAGGCGGCGTCGACACGCGATCGGCAGGACCTCCTGGAGGTGCTGGAGATCTCGATCGCGCAGGGCCTGCCCGAGGTGCCGTCCTTCGTCGAGCAGGCCCGACGGCACGCCTTGAGCGAGCGCACGCTGCGCCGTCGGCTGGTCGAATGCGGCACGACGTACGAGGCGGTCGTCGACGGAGTGCGCCGCGAGCGGGTCGAGCAGTTGCTGCGCCGACCGGAGCTGACTCTGCGGGACATCGCCCGGCAGGCGGGCTTCTCCGACGTCCGCGCGCTGCGGAGGGCAGTGCACCGCTGGCACGGGGTGGCCCCGGCCCGGCTGCGCGGGGACGCCTCGGAGCAGTGAGGCCCGCGCCCAGGGCCCACCGGGTCGCCGTGCCACGGCATCAACGTGTGCGGATCCAGACGGTCTTCTCTCTGGTCCACTGCGCGAAGGCGTCGGTGGACTTCTCCGAGCCCCCGAATCCCGACTGTTTCCATCCTCCGAAGGGAGTTGTGATGTCGCCTTCGCTGTAGGCGTTGACGGAGACCACCCCGGCCTCCACTCCGCGCGCGAGCCGGAAGGCGGCGTCGAGGTCGCGGGTCCACACCGAGGCGGCGAGCCCGTATTCGGTCTCGTTCGCCAACCGCACCGCCTCGTCCTCCGAGGTGAAGGTCTGGACGGTGACGACTGGGCCGAAGAGCTCCTTGGTGAGCACGTCACTGTCGGCCGGGGCCCGGCTGATCACGGTGGGCGGGTAGTAGGCCCCGTACGGCGGCAGACCGTGCGGCAGGCCGCCGGTGTGGATGTGGGCACCTGCGGCGCGGGCCGCGTCCACCGCCCCGGCGACCCGGTCGAAGGCGGCACGGTCGATGAGCGGCCCCACCTGGGTGCGTGCGTCGGCAGGGTCTCCGACGGTGAGTTTCTTCGCGGCGGTGGTGAATCGGTCCAGTACCTCCTCGGCGATGCTGTGGTGGACCAGGACGCGGGAGCCGGCTGTGCAGTTCTGCCCCATGGTCAGGAACGCCGCCTCGGTCATGTGGTCGATCAGTTCGTCGCCGTACTCGAGTGCGTCCGGCATGAGGAGCTGGGGGCTCTTTCCGCCCATCTCCAGGGACATCCGCTTGAAGTTGGACTCGGCCGCGTCGGCCAGGATGCGGCGTCCGGTGGCGGTGGATCCCGTGAACGACAGCGCGCGCACCAGTGGGTTGCGGGCGAGCGCCGTACCGGTGACGGTGCCGTGGCCGGGCAGGACCGTGAGCACACCGTCCGGCAGTCCCGCCTGGGCTGCCAGGGCGGCCAGGCGCAGGGCCGAGCGCGGGGTGGCCTCGGCGGGCTTGAGCAGCAGCGAGTTGCCGGCGGCGAGCGCGGGGCCGACCTTCCAGGCGGCCATGGCCAGCGGGTAGTTCCAGGGCAGGATCGCGGCGGCGACCCCGACAGGTTCCCGGCTCACCAGGCCCAGGCTCTCGTGACCGGTGGGAGCGACGCGGCCGAAGACCTTGTCGGCCGCCTCCGCGAACCACCGGATCGACTCGATCGCCGCGGGCACGTCCCCCGTACGGCACTCCGTGATCGGCTTGCCCGCGTCCTCGCAGTCCAGCCGGGCCAAATCCTCGGCGTGGCGCTCCATGAGGTCGGCCAGGCGCAGCAGGACGGCGGCTCGCTCCCGGGGTGACCGGCTCGCCCAGACGCCACTGACGAAGACCTCGTGCGCCCGCTCGGCCGCCCGCACGACGTCCTGCTCGCTCGTCGCCGGCAGGGTTGTGATCAGTTTCCCGGTCGCGGGGTTGACGACGTCGAGCGTCTCTTCGGCAAGGGTGCTGCCCCTCGGGCTCATGCTTCCTCCACCAGTTCCCACCGGCCGCCGACCTGGCGGGCCAGCCCCCTGCGGCGCAGGTCCTCCAGATAGCGGGCCATGCCCCGCTCACCTCGTTTGCGGAACAGCGGGAAGAGTCTGGGCAGCAGATTCGGCGCCAGCATCGCGAACCGCACCAGTCGGGACTCGCCGGAGCGGACGTAGGACTCCAGGCGGGGCTTGTCCAGCAGGCTCACGACCGCGCGCACGACATCGGACGGCTGCTGCGGCGGGTCCTGGAACTGCATGGAGTTCCCGCCGTCCACGGCCTCCTGCCGCAGCATGCGCGTGTCGGTTGCCGACGGCAGCACCGAGCCGGCCTGGATGCCCTTGTCCTTGAGATCCAGCCCGATGGCGAGCATCGCGCCGCGCAGGCCGAACTTCGAGGCGGTGTAGATCGGGGTCTCACCGAGCGGGAAGATCCCGCCCAGCGACACCGTGGTGACCACGCGCGGGTCGCCGGAGGCCCGCAGCAGCGGGACGGCGATCCGGGTGGTGACCAGCGGAGCGACCAGGTTGACGTCGATCTCCCGCTCGATGCTCTCGACGCTGCGCACGTCGAAGCGCTCCGCGTTGGTCATGCCCACGTTGTTGACCAGGACGTCGATACGGCCGTGGGTGATGGCGACACCGTCGAGCATCCGCTGCACGGCCTCGCCGTCCAGCAGGTCGCAGCCCAGACCGGCATGGCCGCTCCCGGGCAGCTCGGCGGCGGTCCGCTCGGCCCGCACCCCGTCGATGTCGACCACGAGGAGCCGCGCACCGCCTGCCGCGAAACGGTGGCACAGGGCACTGCCGATACCTCCGGCGCCGCCGGTCACCAGGATGACCTTGTCATGGAAGTCGTACGTCATGACGCCACCGCCTGCTGTCGCACGGACGTCGCCCGAGGCGGCAGACCCGCGGTGCGCCAGCCCATCCCTTCGGCGACCTTGCCGAGGTACTTCACGAAGGCGTCGCTGTGCACGTAGCCGGTGTGGCGCGGCGAGTCGACGAACTTCAGTCCGCCGGTAAGGTCCGGCCGGTCGCTGCGGACGAGGCGGGCGAACCGTTCGGCGGTCGGCAGCCCGGCCCTGCTGTCCTGGATGAAGGAGGCGAGCAACTGGGCCTGGCTGTCGAAGAGTTGGTAGGCGCCGGAGTTGGTCTCCACGAAGCCGACGCCGAACAGGCCCTCGTGGTCGCGGGAGAAGGAGGACAGGTAGAGGTCGGGGTGCTGCTCGTCGCCGAAGTACCGCTGCGCGACGGGGACCTTGTGGACGTATCCGGTGGCCAGCAGGATCAGGTCGAAGTCGTCGCTGGTGCCGTCGGTGAAGTGGACCGTCCGGCCCTCGGTGCGGGCGATGCCGGGCCGGGCGGTGATGTCGCCGTGCTGGAGGTGGTGGATCAGCAGCGAGTTGATGGCCGGGTGGGTCTCGAACAGCTTGTGGTCCGGCTTTTGCAGACCGAGCCTGCGCGGGTCACCGTTGACGAGCCTCAGCAGGCCGCCGAACAGCTTCTGCTGCAGCCACATCGGGAGGTGGGGGCCGCCCGCGGCGATGGTGTCCACCGGTCGGCCGAACAGGTGCTTGGGGATGAACCAGTAGCCACGGCGCATGCTGATCGCCGCGTGGTCGGCGGACCGTGCCGCGTCGCAGGCGATGTCCAGCCCGGAGTTGCCCGCGCCCACCACCAGCACCCGCTTTCCCTGCAGTTCCGCGCTGCTGCGGTAGGTGAGCGTGTGCCGGATCTCTCCGGTGAAGTGGCCGGGCAGATCGGGGACGTTGGGGTGCCACTGCGACCCCGTGCACACGACGACCTGCCGGTGGGTACCGGACCGGCCGTCGGCCCGGGTGACCGTCCAGGTGCCGTCGGGATTCTTCTCCACGCTGCGGACCTCGGTGCCGAACTCGATCCGGTCCGTGAGCCCGTAGGCCTCGGCGAACGACGTCAGGTAGGACAGGATCTGCCGGTGCGGCGGGTAGTCGGCGAAGTGGTCCGGCATCGGATAACCACCGAAGCCGGAAAGCGACTTGCTGGAGATGAAGTGGGCCGACTCGTACATCGGGCTGCCCGGGTTGTCGATGTCCCACAGCCCGCCCGGCCCCGTATGGCGTTCGATGTGCGTGTACGGCAGGTCCCGCTCGGCCAGCGCCCTGGCGACCGCCAGTCCCGCGGGTCCGGCACCGATCACACAGGTGTCGTCCTCGTTCTCGCTCACTGGTCCGATCCTTTCGTCGATGGAGCAGGGGGTCGCGAGGAACCTATGCACCGCGCGACCGCCGGGAACTGACTCCTGCGGCCACAGAGGGGACCGCAGCGGCCAGCGACAGGCCGCTGCTGTCCGGGGTCCGACTTGGTGACCGGGATCACAGAGGTCAGGTGCATCGTGGCGTGGTGTCCAATGTCTTTCCTCAGGTGTAGGGGCCTGGTCGAAACGGGGACGGTGCGTGTGGAACAGGGTCGAGCCGAAGGGTTCGACGGGTTCGTGGCAACTCGCTGGTCGGCGTTGTTCCACCTCTCCCGTCTGCTCGTGGGAGGCGATCGGCACCGGGCCGAGGACCTGCTGCAGGAAGCCCTGGTCAAGCTCTGGTTCGTCTGGCCGAGGATCGCCGAGGAGGCCCCGGAGGCATACGTGCGCAAGGTGCTGGCACGCGCGGCGGCACGCTCGGCGCGGCGCCGCTGGTGGGGCGAGAGTCCGGTCGAGGAGTTGCCGGACCTGCCCGCGGCCGGCGACGTGTCCGCGGCCGTCGTCGAGCGCTCACGGCTGGAGTGGGCCCTGGCCCAACTGCCGCCACGGCAGCGGGCCGCGGTGGTACTGCGCTACTACCAGGACCTGTCCGAAAAGCAGGTCGCCGAAGTACTGGGGTGCCCGGTGGGCACCGCCCGGTCCCATGCCTCGCGTGGCGTGGCCCGGCTGCGTCGCATCCTGTTCGACGTCATCGAGCCGGTGGGGTGAAGGGGAACCGATGGACCACTTCGAGCGGGAGTTGGCGCGGATGATGCGCGACACCCAGGAGTACACCCCCTTCGGGGAGGAGCACCAAGAGCGCCTGAGAGCCGGTGTTCAGACCCAGAGGCGGGTTCGTACGGCGCGGAAGGCAGCCGGTTCCGTGCTGGCCGTGGCGGGACTCGGGCTCGGCCTGTTCATGCTGCCCCACGCCCAGGGAGACAACAGGCCGCAGGCACCGCATCCGCGCCCCACGACGAGCCAGGTGTCCCCCGCGCCGGCGCCCACCACGACCCCGGCACCCACGACGGCGCCCCCCAGCGCGACCACGTCGCAGAGCACCACCGGCGCCACCGGACAGCCGTCGTCCTCGACCGCGGCACCGCCCCCGTCCGGGACCTCGTCCGCATCCACCTCCGCCCCGCCCCCGACCACGCCGACGACTTCACCGCCGAAGAACACGGCTACGCCCACCTCACCGGCGGCACCATCGACGGCACCGGCGTCGGCCTCGGGCTCTGCCAGTCCCGGATAGCAGGAGCCGTGCCGCCCCACTGACTCGCCCCCTCCGACCGCCCCTCCGACCGCCCCGCCGCACCGCACCGTGAAACCACCGTGCCTGCCTTCGGCATGCCCTGCGCCAAGACTCGAATCTGGACGGACCGTGACAGACCTGATGAATCAACTGCCGCTGCCCACACCGGTGTCGGCCCACCACCGCGAGCCCGTCCTGGACGTGGTCGTGCCCGTGTTCAACGAGCAGGCGGACCTGGAGCGCAGCGTACGGCGGCTGCACGCGCATCTGCGCGAGACGTTCCCCTACCCCTTCCGGATCACCGTCGCGGACAACGCCAGCACCGACGCGACCCCGCGGATCGCGGCCCGGCTGGCGGCCACGCTGCCGGAGACGCGGTGGCTCCGCCTGCCGGAGAAGGGCCGGGGCCACGCCCTGCACGCCGCATGGTCGAACTCGCGGGCACCGGTGCTCGCCTACCTCGACGTAGACCTGTCGACCGACCTGGCCGCGCTGTTGCCCTTGGTCGCCCCGCTCATCTCCGGGCACTCCGACATAGCCATCGGCACCCGTCTGGCCCGCGGCGCCCGGGTGGTGCGAGGCCCCCGTCGGGAGGTCATCTCCCGTTGCTACAACGCCCTGTTGCGCTCCACGCTCGCGGTGGGCTTCTCCGACGCGCAGTGCGGTTTCAAGGCGGTGCGGCGAGATGTCGCCGAACGACTGCTGCCCCTGGTGCAGGACACCGGATGGTTCTTCGACACGGAGCTCCTGGTGATCGCGGAACGGGCCGGACTGCGCATCCACGAGGTACCGGTCGACTGGGTCGACGATCCCGACAGCAGGGTCGACATCGTGTCCACGGCCCTGGCCGACCTGCGGGGCATCGCCCGGATCGGCCGGGCGCTGGCCCGCGGGGCACTGCCGACGGCGGCACTGCGCCGCCGCGACGACGGGCCGTCCAACGGTCTGGCCGGCCAACTCCTGCGGTTCTGCGCGGTGGGAGCCGTCAGCACCGTCGGATACGTACTGCTGTACGCGGCCCTGCGGCCCGCCACCGGCGCGCAGGCCGCCAACGCGATTGCGCTGCTGCTGTGCGCTCTCGCCAACACGGCGGCGAACCGGCGGCTCACCTTCGGGCTGCGCGGCCACGGCGGCGCACTGCGCCACCACGCCAAGGGCCTGCTGGTCTTCGTCATCGGCCTGGCCCTCACCAGTGGATCACTCGCCGCGCTGCACCACCTGGCCCCCGCGGCGGCACGGGCCGCGGAGATCGCGGTGCTCGTCGCCGCCAACCTGGCGGCCACCCTCGTACGCTTCGCGCTGCTGCGCGCCTGGGTGTTCCGTGCCGGCCGTCACGGGACGGACTCGGCGACAGCATGAACGACACGCTGACCCCGGCCACCCGCCCCGACACCGGCTCCCCCACGCACACCGGCGAAAGCCGCGTTGCCTCCCGGCTTCACCCGGCGTTGCGCCAACTCCGGCACCACGCACCCGTCCTGGCGATGTACGGCATCCTGAAGCTCATCGGGTTCGCCGTCTTCATGCATCTGTTGGACTCCGCCGGAGACTTCCGCAGGAAGAACCCGCGCTTCGGCGGAGGCGCCCACGCCTGGGACGTCCTGGCCAGCTGGGACGGCTGGTGGTACCAGCAGATCGCCGCCCACGGCTACGACCCCGCCCTCGTCCGGATCCCCGAGGCCTCGGGTCTGATCACCCTGGAGGGCAACTCGGCGGCGTTCTTCCCGCTCTACCCGGGAGCCATGCGGCTGGTCTCCTCCTGCACGGGCCTCGGCCTCTACGGCGCCGCAATGCTGGTCTCGATCCTCGCCTCGTTCGTGGCGGCACTCGGCATCTGCGCCGTCACCGCCCGTGTCGGCGGCCGGCGCGCGGGGCTCGTCGCGGCGGGACTGTGGGCGGTGTGGCCCGGTTCCGGCACCGAGTGGTCCGGGTACTCCGAGTCGCTCTACGTCGCCCTGGCCGTCTGGGCCTGCCATGCGGTGATGAGCGACCGCTGGCTGACCGCGGGCGCACTCACCTTCGCCGCGGGGCTGAGCCGCCCCACAGCGCTCGCGCTCATAGCAGCCCTCACCGTCGCAGCCCTGCGGACGCTGCACCACCGTCAAGAAGACGTCGCCCGCCCGATGGCCGCGATCCTCGTCGCGCCGCTGGGCCTCACGGGATACCTCCTCTGGGTCGGCGACCGGATGGGTGACCTGACCGGCTACTTCAAACTGCAGAAGGGTGCCTGGGCCCACACCTTCGACTACGGCAGGCAGACGCTCGACGTCTTCAGCTCCCTCGCCGTGGGCCGCACGGACTACCTCTTCCCGTCCCCGTTCGAGGACGTCATCGGTGTGCTGGTCGTCCTGACGGGCCTGCTGCTGATCCCCTTCCTCATCCGCCTCCGCCCACCCGCCGTCCTGGTCGTCTACACCCTCCTCACCTTCGTCCTGGTCCTGGGCAGCCAGCAGATCTTCGGCAACGTCTCGCGCTACCTGCTCCCCGCCTTCCCCCTGTTCATCCCGCTCGCCGTACGACTGCGCACGGTCGGCCTGCCCCTGCTGTGCGCACTCCTCGCCGTCACGGCGGTGGCATCGGGCTCGTATGCCGGATACGCGCTGTTCGAGCTGGGGATTCCCTGATCCACTGTCCACGGCTTCCGTGACGGTATCCATGCCACTAGATTTGGCGTCATGACTGCCATCACTCTCCGAATCCCCGACGCCATGGACAAACCGCTGCGCGACGCGGCCGCCGACGCCCCCTCACTGAACGACTACATCGTGCGCGCCGTGCGTCGGCAGATGACGCTCGACGCCGCCCGCAAACTGGCCTCGATCGCACCCCTCGACCTCGCGGGCGAGGGCGACGCGCTGTGACCATCCGCAAGGGCGACGTGTGGGACGTCGACACCGGCAAGGGCACCCGCACCGTTCTCGTCGTCAGCCTCGACGGCCTCGCCGAGGCCTACAACGCTGTCGTCGTCCTGGTTCTCCACGCTCCCGCGCAGCACCCCGACACGGCGATGAGCGTGCGTCTGACCACGCCGGTGGACGCCTCCCTCGTCGCGGTGAACCTGCTTCAGCTCTCCGCCGTCCGCTTCGAAACCGGCACGCTGCACGGCCACATCGGCCCGGAGCAGCAAGAGCTCGTCGACAACGCGATCCGCGCGGTCCTCGACCTGTAGGCCCACCCGGCCGACGTCGGCCGCCCGAGCCACCGGCAGCGGGTCGGGGGCCTACTTGGATTCGACGCGTCCCACCGCGTTGGGGTCGTCGGCCAGCGCCTCGCACTCGGCCTGCCACGTGGACACACCGGGCTGGAGCTGGGTACGGAGATAGGCCGCGGCGAGCCTCGCGAGGGCGGCGACGCGCTCGGGGTCCTCGTCGGTGGTCTCGGCGGCGTCGTACCCGGCGATCCCGCCGAGCCCGTGCTCCGCCCCGAAGAGGGTGAGCAGAGCTTTGGGCCCGGGGGCGAGCGTGTAGGGGTCGACGTGCCAGTCCGGCCCCATGTCCGTGAAGTGCCGGGAGTCGTCCTTGTCCCCGGCGACGACCAGCGCCGGTGTGGTCATGGTGGAGAAGTCGATGGTCCGGAACACCGGCAGCGCGTCCGCCATCGGTCCGTTGAGGACGTCACCCCTGCCGGGTGCGGCGAGCAGCACGCCCGCTGTGATCCGGGGTTCGAAAAGGTTCACCTCGGCCCCCTCCTCGGGGTCCGTGACCCGGGCCCCCAGCAAGAGGCTGGCAGTGAAGCCGCCGAACGAATGCCCGGCAACGGCGACCTTGGTGTGGTCCATCCGCCCGGAGAGTCCCGGCACGGCCTTCTCGATCATGTCGAGTCGATCGAGGATGTGCGCCATGTCCTCGGAACGCGAGCGCCAGAAGAAGGGCGCTCCAGGGACATCGGCGAGCAGGTGAGTCAGCGTCCTGGATGTGAGGTGGGTCGGCTGGATGACCACGAATCCGCTGGCGGCCCAGAAGTTGGCCAGTGGCGCGTAGCCGTTGAGCGAGGAGAGATTGTTCGAGGGCCCCCCGCCGTGGGAGAGGAGGATGACCGGAAGACCGGTGCCGGTCGCGGGTGCGGAGACGCGCACGTGGAGGTCAACGGGGCGTCCGGGCACGGAGAGGACGACGGGACTGCAGGACAGGACGGCGACGGGCGCGCCGAAGGCGTCGGCGCCGGCGCCAGTGGATGTGCTCATGGTGTGGGTTCCCTTTCGGTGGCACCTGCCGGCCGCCGGTCCCGCGACCGACGACAAGAAGGCGGTCAAGGGCATCCCGCTTCCACCACCAGAAACGGAACACCGTTCCGAATACTATCCGGAACAACGATCCGCTTTGTCAATCGGCGTGGCGGGGGTACGCGATGGCCATTGGCGCCCTCCAGGCACGACTCGCTCGCCCACTCACTCGATGTCACAGCAGACGGGATCCGCGGTGGGCAGGCTTGATGCCAGCCGGATCAGAGTGCTGCGGACCGTTTCGCGCAGACGTCCCAGAGGGAGGGCGGACGCGTCGTCATAGATGAGGATCTTCACCGCGTCGACGCGCGGTTGTTCGCCGTCGCTGAGCTGGGGCAGCCCGGCGAGCAGTTCATGGGACGGCCGCCCGGTCGCGGCGTGCGCGATGTCCGCGAAACGCATGTGGTCGATCAGGTCGGCTGTCCAGGGACGACCGTCCGACACCGCGTCCAGTACGAGGGAATGGATGCTCAGCGCAAGCAGCATCTCCAGCAAGGGGTCGGCCGACGCCGGATGCATCGACCAGTTTCCGTAGCGCCGGTGGCGGCGTGCGCGCTCCCCGGGCATCCGATCGACGGCGCTCAGGATCCGACCACTCCACGCGATACACATCCGCCAGACATCCACAGACTCTGCCTCGCCTTCGGGTCTCAGTGACCTCGACGGGTCAGCGTCGATAGAGCTGCCACATCGCGAGTTCGTCGTCGTGCGCTCGTAGGCGTTCGACGGCTTCCGTGGGGGTGCGCAGTTCGGTGAGCTCGTAGAAGAAGAACAACGGGGCGAACACGCTCGCATAGCCGAAGGGGGCGCCCCGAGGGGCGATATAGGTGCCGGCACCGGCGTCGAGGAAGGCGTCGGCGAGCGCGGCCTCCCCCGTGTCGCAGCCGGTGACGAGAGTGACGCTGCCCGGCAGACGGAAATGCTCGCGTACTCGGTCCGGCCCAACGGCACCGTTGAACGGCTGGAATCTGGCCAGCTCCTCGGCGACATCATCCATCAGAATGCGTCCCTCGTCGCCGTGGCAGCACAGGACCACGTAGGGTGCGATCGGTCTGGTGCCGTTCAACGCGGCCACCAGGTGGCGAGGTTGACCGACCCGCAGATAGTTCACCTGGACACCGAAGACTTCCAGCCCGTCGCGCAACGCGCGCGCGTACTCGCCCTCGACGTCGATCAGGTCGATCTCGGTCCAGCCCAGGCGACCGGCCTGGACCTCCCGCACGCGCGACGGCCGCTGAGTCGCCAGCCACTCCTGTTCCTGTCCATGCATCACTCGGCCACGATGCCACGGCCCTTGGAGATGTCCTCCGGATCGAGCCTGTTTCATGTGCGTGGCCCATAAGATCTCGGATCTGTCGGGCGGGCGACCTACGCTGAGCCCCGTCGGCACTATCTGGGAGAGGCATGACAAGCAGGTTCACCGAGTTGACCGTTGACTGCCATGATCCGGAGAGGCTCGCGGCCTTCTGGTACGAAGTCCTGGACTTCAAGGTGATCGACCGGGGCGAGGGCAAGGTCGAGATCGGCTCATGGATGCCAACCGTCGAGGAGGTACGGGCCCGCCAGATGCCGCCCACCCTGGTGTTCATCCGTGTGCCCGAGGGCAAGACCGTAAAGAACAGGCTTCACCTCGACGTCAGCCCGATCGACAGCAGCACCGAGGACGAGGTGACCAGATTGCTCGGTCTGGGCGCCGTAAAGGTGGACGTGGGCCAGGGCTCAGACCGGAACTGGGTGGTGATGGCCGACCCCGAGGGCAACGAGTTCGACGTCGTGCGCACGTTGGCACCGCGGGAGTAGCCCGCCTTCCACGACCCGAAGTGCGCGAGCCGGTTCATCCAGGGTGTCCCGGAGCATCGAGCAAGAACCGCGCCTACTCGACGAACCTACAGGGGTCATCGACGCCAACAACCGCCTGGTGGTGGCCGCTGGCATCCCGCTGCCCGGCAGCCGCAACGCCATGCGCACAACCCTCGTGTCGAGATTCACGCGTGTGGGTTCAT
Source organism: Streptomyces sp. C1-1 (assembly GCF_050214755.1). NCBI lineage: Bacteria > Bacillati > Actinomycetota > Actinomycetes > Kitasatosporales > Streptomycetaceae > Streptomyces > Streptomyces sp. C1-1. Next base: position 659,951 of record NZ_CP189826.1, read on the forward strand.
CTGGGCCGCGGTGATGTCTGCGAGTCGTTGCGCGGTGTTGAAGTGGGGGGTGAGACGGGTCTTGGTCATCGCGAAGGAGGTGCGAGTGACTGTGTCGGCATAGACGTAGCTGCCGCCCCCGCCGACCCAGCCGAACGTGGTGGAGGCTTCGTTCTGCTGGGCACCGATGCGCCCGAGCGGATAGCCCAGGGCCAGTCGCGCGTGGTTGCCGAAGACCTGGTCAGTTCCCTCGAAGGCCACCGCCGTCAGCTCCTCGAGCTGGTCTGAGCCGATGAGCCGACCGTCAAGTGCCGCCGCATTCATGGCAGCGACTCCCCGCGCGGTGAAGCTGCCGACGGACGGGATGTCTGCCAACAGGATCTGGTGGCTGTTCCCCATGGCCGCGCTCGGTCGCATTTCCCAGGGCGCGAGAATGGCGTCGCCGTCGGGTACGGCGGCCGGTTGGGGTGCGGCGTCCTCGAGTCGCGCCAAACGGGGCAGGTCAGTGCTGGGCACACCGAAATACAGCTCGCCGTCGATGCCCAGGGGTGCGGTGACCCACTCGCGCAGGAGCTGCCGCATCGGTTTGCCGGTGGCTCGGCGAGCGACTTCGCCGACCAGGAAGCCGAAGGTGAACGAGTGGTACCCGGTCTTGGTCCCGGGCCGCCACTGCGGCTCCGCGTCGGCGATCGAGCTGCAGACCCGCGGCCAGTCGGTGAGATCCGCAGGGCCGATGCATCGTGGCATGGCCGGCACACCGACCGAGTGGGTCAGCACGTGCCGAAGAGTCGCGGTCTCCTTCCCGTGGGCGCCGAACTCCGGCCACAGGTCGACCACTGGTGTGTCGTATCCGACCGCTCCGGTCCTGACGAGCAGGTGAGCGATCAGCGACGTCATGACCTTGCCCGCGGAGAAGCTGAAGAACGGGGTCCGCGACGTCACCCTGCGCCCACATCGGGCGTCGGCGACGCCGGCGACGGCGTCGGCGACAAGAGCGCCGTGATGGTGAACGGCGACCTGCAAGCCGGTTTCGGCTCCCTGATCGACGAGTTCGTCCAGGACACTCTGGAGCTCTTGCCGGAGTGAGGGCATCATCATTACCGGCTCGGCCAGGTGTATCGGGTCTCGCTGGACGTCGGCAGCTTGCCAAAGGCGAATGCGACAGCCGGCTCGACTCGGTACAGCCTGACGTCGCCGACGATGACGGCCTCGCCCAACCCGTACCAGGCACCCTCGGGGCTGGTCAGATGTGTGCCGTACTTCCGCTCGAAGTCCGCAGCGGCCTGTTCACGCTCGGAGCGCCCGTCCACTATGTGGGCGGCGCCCTCGATGACGACGTCAACACCGGTCAAGGCATTGGTGCCGGTCGTCAGCACACAGCGGGGATTGCGCTCGAGATTTCGCGCCTTGCGCTCCTGGCGACCGGTGGTGAAGCACATTCCGCCCAGACTCCAAGCCGCCAGCAAGGGCGTCACGTGCGGTCGCCCGTCGGACCGCACCGTCGACAGCCAGAACACCTCCGCCTCAGCCAGAATCGCCAACGCCGACGCCCATGGCGTCGCTCGCGCGCTTGGGGACGAGAAGGGCCCCAGCAGGACATCTGGTTCGCCGTCCAACATGTTGCGTCCCCAATCAGGCGTATTCATCCACGAGCATCGGTGAGCCATTGGCATCCAGCCGACCCGCCCTGCTGTCGGACATTTCTTGCGTACCGCCTTGGTGATGACCTGAGGTCGCCGAGAAACTCATCGGTCCGAGTGCACCAGGAAGCTGTGATCGTGCCGTCGAGCCGTTGCGGGACGACTTTGACCAGTCGAAACCGCCACCTCCAAAGTCAGCGGCACCAACTTGATCGGGTCGCGCGCGATGGTCCCCCGCTGGCACGCTCTCCTCATGGATCACGCGGAAGTACTGCTCATCGGAGGGCGAGCCGGTGTCGGCAAGACGACGGTGGGCTGGGAGGTTTCGGCGTTGCTGCGTTCCAAGGCAGTCGCTCACGCGATCATCGACGGTGACTTCATGGGGCAGGTACATCCGGCACCGGAAGGGGACCCCCACCGCGCGGAGATCACCGAGATCAATCTGACTGCCGTGTGGGCGAACTTCGCTCAGCGCGGCTACCGACGCCTGATCTATACGAACACCATGAGTGTGCTGCCGGAGGCGACGGGCATGTTCGAACGTGCCATGGGGGCCGGAGTGAGGATCACACGGGTCCTGCTGACCGCCTCCGACGCCACCGCCCGCGAGCGCCTGCTGGGACGAGAACTCGGCTCAGAACTGGAAAAGGAGCTGGAAGGAAGCGTCCGCAAGGCACGGCTCCTGGATCAGCGGGCCCACGCAGAGACCGTGCGCGTGGCGACGGACGGACGGGGCGTCGTCGACATCGCACGGGAGGTCGTGACCGCCACTGGTTGGGCCGGGTCTCACGCGCCGGCGTCCGCCAGCAGTCCGCCCAACAGGTAGATGAGCAAGCACAGGAACACCGCCGCCATCACGCCCGCCACGAACCTGAGGCGGTTCGGAGTCATCCTCGGTCTGGCGGTGACGGGGCTCCTCCGGTCCAAGTAGTCATGGACCCAGAGACCGAAATTGCGGTAGTCGACGGCAACGAGCAGACAGAGGCTTCCGAGCAGGGCGACCCAGCTCAGCATGGAGAGGGCTTCGCCCCAGCCGACGGGCGCGACCACTGGCTGACCCGCAAGGACCAGAGGCCCACGCACAGCGCCCGCCACTTCCCACTGCTCCTTCACGCTCACATTTCACGATCATCGAGAGGCGCCAGGCGCCAGGCGGCCGACGCGGTCGTGAAGTTGTGGCACGGCCCGCCACGCACGGGTGACCTCAGCTGGTGTCCGTCACCTCGCGTCCCTGCGCATGACGCAGTTCGACGCAGCATTCGCCGGGGCGCGGAGCCAGGACGGCCCGGACCGCCGGGGCGCGTAGTCCTTGCAGGTAGCCGGTGAGGAAGGCGTGGTTCATGCCGCAGACCAGGTCGGGGGCCTGGGCGGCGAGGGGGTGGAAGGGGCAGTTGCGCAGTCGTAGCCGGTCGGGCGCTTCGCGTGTGGGCTCGAAGCCGTGCCGCTCGAGCATGCGCTCGCACAGGGTCAGGCCGCGCTCGGCGCCGAGCCGGCCGGGACGGGTCTGGGTGCGTTCCTCCTCGCCGAGTTGTTCGCCCCTGTGTTCGGCGGTGCGCATCGCCGCCTGGACCGCGGTCTCGTTCTCGCCTTCGGTCACGACCGCCTGGACGAGCAGGTCGGCCAGGAGTTCGTGGCGGCGGTCGGGGATGCTGACGCGGATCGGTGTGTCGGTGGGTTCGTACACCTTGGGCTGCCGGCCCACTTTGCGGATGCCCGTGGGAGAGGCGTAACGGGCGCGCAGCAGGCCGACGTCGACGAGCTTGTCGAGGTGGAACGCGGCGAGTTTGCGAGAGATGCCGACGCTGGCGGCCGCCTCGTCGCGTGTGACGGGGCGACGGGCACGGCGGATGAAGGCGAACATCTGCCGCCGGGTGCCCTCGCCGAGCGCGCTGACGGAATCGATCGCGGCGTCGTCGGGAGAGACCGGCGGGGTCATGTCGGAGGTCACGTCCTCACAGTAACGCCAACTCTCGTCATCGAGGGCACATCGCATGCACTTGAGCTGGAGCACTTGACCGCCTCCCCGAATAAGACCAAGCTTTGTTGGTGAAATCAGGTGAGATCAGGAGGTGGCTCCTATGACCCAGCCGCATCCGGCCAAGCAGCCGGTCAGTGCCGCGCTCGCCGGCCCCTACGGGCACCCTTTCCACCCGATCCTGGTCACCGTGCCGATCGGAGCCTGGGCGGCCGGCCTCGTCTTCGACATCGCCTCCCACCTCGTGGAAGGACCGGAGTTCTTGTCCCGCGGGGCGATGTGGCTGATCGCCCTCGGCGTGATCGGCGCCCTGGCCGCCGCCATGGTGGGCTTCCTGGACCTGTTCGCCATCCCGACCGGTACACGTGCTTTCCGGGTGGGCTTGATCCACATGACGTTGAACCTGCTGGTGACCGCCGCCTACCTCGGCAATTTCCTGTGGCGGCACGCCGGTGGCGGACCCTCCGGCAGCGTGGGGGCGGGGCCGATGGCGCTCAACGCCGCCGCATTCGTCGTACTGGGCGTCTCCGGATGGCTGGGCGGCAAGCTGTCCTACCGCTACGGCATCCGGGTCGCCGACGAGGAGACCCAGGCCGAGGGCTTCGTCCGAGTGCATCCGGCAGAGGGACTCACCCCCGTGCACCCGAGGCCACAGGGCCGTACCGACTGACGGACCGCTCTCGCCCCTGTCCGGCATCGGCCGTGGCAGCCGCTTCTCCCCCACTGGAGTTCTCATGGACATCGCCGCACTGGTCACCTGGGTGATCACAGCTCTCGGCGGCTTCTACCTGCTCGGCACCTGGCTCTCACGCGGCGGCGCCCGCGGCGCCAACAGCCACCTCCCGGTCCCGGTGATCTTCGGCCACTTCGCGCTCGCCGCCATCGGCCTGGTCCTGTGGATCGTCTACGTCATCGCCGACAAGGAGGCTCTGGCCTGGACGGCCTTCATCGTGCTGGTACCCGTCGCGCTGCTCGGCTTCGTCATGCTGGCGCGCTGGGTCCCGGTGCACCGCGCGCACGCCACCGCCCCGGCCGGAGCCGGACAGGACGTTCCCGCCGAGCGGCACTTCCCGGTCGCCGTGGTCCTCGCTCACGGACTGTTCGCCGTGGTGACCGTCGTGCTGGTTCTGCTGTCCGCTCTGGGTGTCGGGGGCAGCTGACATGTCCCGGCACTACGCAGCCCTGCCGCACACGTCCGAGCCGACACCGCAGGTCGCTGCCTTGCGTGTGGTCTCCCCCGGCGGGCAGGAGACCGATCTGGCAGCCGCCGAGCAGGCCGCCGCACAGTTCCTGCGGGCTCTGGGCATCCGCACCGACTCCGAGAGCCTGCGCGGTACCCCGGGCCGTATGGCGCGCGCCTACGCCGAGCTGTTCTCCCCCCGCTCGTTCGACTTGACGACCTTCCCCAACGACGAGGGTTACGACGAACTGGTCCTCGCCCGCAACATCCCCCTGCGGTCGGTGTGCGAGCACCATCTGCTCCCTTTCGTCGGCACCGCCCACATCGGCTACCTCCCGGGGCGGCGGATCCTGGGGCTGTCCAAACTCGCCCGCGTCCTGGAACACTTCGCCTGCCGTCCCCAGGTACAGGAGCGCCTCACCAAACAGGTGGCGGACTGGCTGCAGAACCAGCTGCAGCCCAAAGGCGTCGGAGTGGTCATCCAGGCCGAACACACCTGCATGACCCTGCGCGGCGTCCAGGCCACCGGCACCACCACCATGACCTCCACCCTCCTGGGCCTCCTGCGCACCGACGCGCGCTCGCGCAGCGAATTCCTGACCCTGACCGGCCTGCCCGGCTGACACCCGCTCCCCCGCGTCGAAGGACCCACGACATGCCGCCTCCCGTGAGCGCCGGACCAAGGCGCCGGCCACCCACCCCTGCCTGATCCAGCGCTAGAATGCACGCCCGTGGCGGACACCCAGTACGAAGACCTGTTGCGGCTGGTGCTCACCTCCGGGACGGCCAAGGCCGACCGGACGGGCACCGGCACCCGAAGTGTCTTCGGACACCAACTGCGCTATGACCTCGCGCAGGGATTCCCGCTGATCACCACGAAAAAGGTGCATCTCAAATCCATCGTGTACGAGCTGCTGTGGTTCCTGCGCGGCGACTCGAACGTCGGCTGGCTGAACGAGCACGGCGTCACCATCTGGGACGAATGGGCCGACGCGAACGGTGAACTCGGGCCGGTCTACGGCGCGCAGTGGCGCTCCTGGCCCGCCCCGGACGGCAGGCACATCGACCAGATCAGCGACGTCCTCGACACACTGCGCCGCGACCCCGACTCCCGCCGCATGCTCGTCTCCGCCTGGAACGTCTCCGAGCTGGACAAGATGGCGCTGGCGCCGTGTCACGCCTTCTTCCAGTTCTACGTCGCCGACGGCAAGCTCTCCTGCCAGCTGTACCAGCGCAGCGCGGACCTCTTCCTCGGCGTCCCCTTCAACATCGCCAGCTACGCCCTGCTCACACACATGGTCGCGCAGCAAGTCGGCCTCGAGGCAGGCGACTTCATCTGGACCGGCGGTGACTGCCACGTCTACGACAATCACGTCCAGCAGGTGACCGAGCAGCTCTCGCGCACCCCGTTCGAGTTTCCCCGGTTGCGTCTGCGCCAGGCGGACTCCCTGTTCGACTACGCCTACGCCGATGTGGACATGCTCGGCTACCAGCATCACCCGGCCATCAAAGCGCCCGTCGCGGTGTGAGCGACGGCGCAGCCCCCTGGACCCGTCCGGCCGCACCTGCACGCTGATGCCCTTGGGGTATCACAGGTGACGAAAGAGGTCTTGGACGCATTCCGGTCTCCGAGCGCAGGCTTTGGACAAGTCACGACCGACGGAGATTGGAATCGAGATCATGAGGGTTTTCCTCACCGGTGGATCCGGATACATCGGCAGGGCAACGATCACCGCTCTGGCCCGGCACGGCCACACCGTGGAGGCCCTGGCCCGCAGCGACCGCGCGGCCGAGACCATCAGTTCCCTCGGAGCGGCACCGCTGAGAGGCGGCCTCGGCGATCTCGGTGTGCTCAACGCCGCGGCCGCCCGCGCTGAGGCCGTCGTACACCTGGCGCAGGCCGAGACCGGTGCGGAGGACCTGGCAGCCGCCACCGCCATGCAGGACGGCATCGGTACGGGCACCTACGTGCACACCGGCGGCACCTGGGTCTACGGAGACACCGACGGCGTCGCCGACGAGACCGCCGTCTGGAACCCACCGGCCCTGGTCGCCTGGCGCAAGCCCGTGGAGGACGCCGTCCTGGAGCGCGCGCGGCGGGGCGGTTGCCCCGTCGTGGTGCAGCCCGGCCTGTTGTACGGCGGCGAGAACCGTCTGATCGACATCTTCTACACCACCCCGGGCAGGGAAGCGGGGGCCATCCCCTGCATCGGCGACGGTGCGAACCACTGGGCGCTGGTGCACATCGACGACATCGCGGAGCTGTACGTCGCCGCGCTCGACGCGAAGCCCGGATCGGTGTACGTGGGCGTCGGCGGCGTCAACCCCACCGCGAAGGAGTGCGCCCTGGCCGTCGCCCGCTCTGTCGGCCTCGACGGCAAGGTCGCTTCGGTCACTCTGGAGGAGGCTCGCCGGCAGATGGGCCCGGTCGCGGACGCCTTCGCCCTGGACCAGGAGTTCACTCCGGCTCGCGCCGAGGCCGAACTGGGGTGGGTACCCGTACACACCGACCCGCTGGCCATCCTCGCGGACGGCGAGTGATCCGCCCGGGCCGAGCGGCTCACCGCCTGCGACGGTTCACCGCGGCCGGGACGGTAAATTCGTGATCGGTTGGCGCGGCCGTGTGCCCGCGGACGGCCGCGGCACTACCGACAGGGCGGCCGGCGCAGCGAGAGAGCGGTGATTCCGGGTGGATCTTGACCTGCGGAAGCTCCGGTACTTCGTGGCCGTGGCGCAAGAGCTCCACTTCGGGCGGGCGGCCGAGCGGCTGCACATCGCGCAGCCCGTCCTTTCCCGGCAGATTCGCAGCCTGGAGGAGGAGCTCGGTGCGGAAGTGTTCACCCGTGACCGCAGAGGCACTGTGCTCACCGCGGCGGGAGAGCAGCTGCTTGAGGACGCCGTTCCCCTGCTCGCCTCGGCGCAGGCACTGCTCACGCGAGTGACAACGGTGGCTCGGGGCACGCAGACGCTGACCATCGGCTTCATGCCCGGCATCACGCTGACTCCAGCCACCGTTGCCTTCACCGCACGCCATCCGAAGGTGAACGTTCGCCTGCTGCGCACCACGTGGGACGACCAGGTGGAGGTGCTGCGGGACGGCCGGGCGGACGTCGGCGTCGTACGGCTGCCCATCGACCGGGACGGTCTGCGGGTGCAACACCTCTTCCGGGAACCACGGGTGGTGATGCTGCCCGTCGGACACGTCCTGGCGAACAGGGCGTCGGTGACGGTCGCCGATCTTGCGTCCGAGCACCTCCTGCAGGACCCGAACGCCGTTCCCGAGTGGCGCGATGTGGCAGTGGAGCTGCGGGACAAACGGCGCCGCGAGGTTCCGGTGATCCATCAGGTCGAGGAGAAGCTCGAACTGGTGGCCGCCGGAGCCGGCATCTGTGTGCTCCCGCTGTCCACCGCCACCTTCTACACCCGGGCGGATGTGGTCGCGGTGCGCGTCGACGGCATCGCCCCCAACGAGGTGGCCCTCGCGTGGGTGGCCACCCGCCGGTCTCCACTGATCCATGACTTCGCCGAGGCCGCCGCGGATTGCCTGGCCGAAACTCATCTCGAGGCACACCGGCCGGCGCCGCAGTAGGGGCAGTGGACCGGCGCGCGGCTGCCCGGGCCGGTTGGGCCCGGGCAGCCGCGTACTGCGGGTGTGGGTCAGGGTGTCAGCTGCCAGCGCGCGATGTAGCCGACGTCGATGGACGCCCGGTCCTGCACGCGCAGCTTCCACGTGCCGTTGAGCGGCTGTGCGGAGGCGTCGATCGTGAAGGTCTGGTCGACGTTGGCGGCGGAGCCCCCGCTGCGGTTGAGCAGGGAGTAGACGGTGCCGTTCGGGCCGACCAGGTCGACGGTGAGGTCACCGCGGTAGGTGTGGACGATGTTGACGTAGACCGAGGTGGTCGCGGAGGCGTTGCCGTCGCGGCCGGCGATGGTGACCGGTGATTCCACGGCGGGCCCGTTGTCCGGGATGTCGACGCGGGTGGCGTTGGCGTAGACGTAGGCGATGCGCCAGTTGAAGGTCTTCGAGGCGGACGCCCCGGTGCTGTCCGTCACCTTGATCGTGACGTCGCTCGCGCCGAGGGTGGTCGGTGTGCCGGTGATCAGACCGCTCGGGCTGAGGCTCAGGCCGTCGGGCAGCCCGGTGGCCTCGTAGGTCAGGGTGGCCGCGGAGTTGGTGGTGTAGGCGTCCAGTTGCAGGCTCACCGCCTGGCCGATGCCGCTGATCTGGTCGCCGACCGGCGCGAGGTTGACGCCGAGGGCGATGCGGTTGCCGACGTTGATCCCGGCCCAGGCGTCGGCGACGGCGAGGTAGGTCGGGCTGTAGGCGCCGAACAGGTCGGCGGCGGCCGACAGGGTGGCGGTGCGGGCCCCGGCATAGTTGGTCGTCGAGGTCATGTAGGTGGTCAGGGCCCGGTACCAGATCGCGGCGGCGTTCTGGATTCCGATGCCGGTGACGGGCTGGCCGTCGTACGTCGGGCTGTCGTAGGACACGCCGTTGACGGTCTTCGCGCCGCTGCCTTCGGAGAGGAGGTAGAAGAAGTGGTTCGCGGGGCCCGAGGAGTAGTGGACGTCGATTCCGCCGAGGGTGGAGCTCCAACTGTCGCGGGAGGCGCCGTCCTTGGAGGGCTTGTCCATGTAACGCAGCGGTGTGCCGTCGCCGTTGATGTCGATCTTCTCGCCGACGAGGTAGTCGCCGGGGTCGGCCGGGAGGTTCTCGTAGAACTCCACGGCGGCGGCGAAGATGTCGGAGGTCGCCTCGTTCAGGCCACCGGACTCGCCCGAGTAGTTCAGGCCCGCGGTGGCCGCGGTGACGCCGTGGCTCATCTCGTGGGCCGCCACGTCCAGCGCGGTCAGCGGGTGGGAGTTGCCCGAGCCGTCGCCGTAGGTCATGCAGAAGCAGGAGTCCTGCCAGAAGGCGTTGACGTAGTTGTTGCCGTAGTGGGCACGGCTGTAGGCGGCGACGCCGTCGTTGCGGATGCCGTTGCGGCCGTACGTGTCCTTGTAGTAGTCCCAGGTGGCAGCGGCGCCGAAGGCCACGTCGACGCCGGCGGTCTGCCGGTTCGACGGCGAGCCGTCGCCCCAGGCATCGTTGTCATCGGTGAACAGCGTGCCGGTGCCCGAGGTGCCCTGGTTGAGGTCGTACGTCTTGTGTCCGGCGCGGTCGGGATCGATGAGCTGGTACGTCGATCCCGACGGGGTGGTGCCGAGGGGGACCGTGCCGACGTACTGGCCGGTGCCCGTGCCGGTGTCCACCTTCTGCGCGGCCAGCAGCTGCTTGCCGGTCCTGGCGTCGGTGACGACCTGCAACTCGCTGGGGGTGCCGTCCCGTTGGACGCCCTTGACGACGCTCTCCCAGGCCAGGACGGGCTTGCCGGCGCCCGCCCACACGACCAGGCGCGGCTTCTTCCCCATCTGGGAGCCGGTGACCTTGGCACGCTTCGAGGCGGCCTCGGCGCGGTCGGCGGCGCTCGTCGCGGTGATCTTCGAACGGAGCGAGGGCACCGAGAGTGCCGCCCGGTTCGCCTTGGTGATGGTGAGGCGGCCGCTCTTGTCGTGGATGACGAGATCGCCGCCGAGCACGGGCAGACCGGCGTAAGTGCGCTCGTAGCGCGTGTGCGTGGTGCCGTCGGCGTCCCTGATGACGTCCTTGACGACGAGTTTCTCCTTGGCGCCGAGGCCGATGTGCCGCGCCGTGTCCGCGGCCGCGGACTGCGCGCTCTTCACCAGGGCGGCGCGGCGGGCGGGTGTCAGGGAGGCCGGGAGTGCACCGGCGCGGGGCTTGGCCGTGATCTTCGCGGGGGTCGGGGCCGCCGGGGTGGCGTCGGCGTGACCGGTGACGGCCAGGGTGAGCACAGAACCTATGGACGCGAGAGCGAGTGCGGTGGCGCGTCTGCGCCGCAGGAAGGGGCGGTGTCGCAGGGGCAACGGAAACTCCTTCAGTACGACGGCCCGTTGTGGGGGCCGCGGACGGCACGGAGCGGCAGGATGCGCCGGTCCGGAGACGGCACGGCATGCGGGTGGAAGGAGGTGGGGGGTGGTGCTGCGGCTGCGCCGCGTGGGGAATCTGTCAAGGAATGGTGAACTTCCGCAGAAGAGTGACACCCGACAGCCTCTACTGTCATGCCCGAGTCAACTCAACGGCTTGAATTGGTAAGGAAGTTCCGGCAAATCGGACTGCCTGCCACCGCTTTTCGGCCGCAGCCGGACACCGGGGAGTCACCGACAAGGCGTCACCAAGACGGTTCGTCAGGCCCCCTTGGACGCCCCCACGACCAGGCACCTGTACTCCACGCGGACTTCTCCGCCCTCCCCGGCATCGAGGCAGGAAGCGACCTCGCGCAGGAGCCTGTGTCGCAGCGGCGAGGGCAGAGCCAGGTGACGGCTGTCAGTGCCCAGCAGTCCGCAGAACTCATCGGTGGCGAGGCGGGTCTGCCAGGCCACGACCGTCCTCGTCACGCACCGGAACCCGTGGGATCGCAGTTCCTGGGCGTATGCGTCGAGGTCGCTCTCCGACAGCGACGTCCTGCCGCCCCGTCCGGGTGGCAGGCCATCGGGCAGGACGGAGGCGTAGACACGGTTGAGGCAGGTGCTGTCGCGCAGCGCGTAGGTGCCGAAGTTCCAGGCGAGGAGGATTCGGCCGCCCGGGCGCAGACACCGCGCCGTCTTGGCCGACCGCTCTCCGCTGTGCAGCCAGTGCCACGCCTGACCGCATGCCACCAGGTCGAACCGTCTGCCGCCGGGCTCCCACGTCTCGAACGCGCCCACCTCCACCGCGAGCCCATTGGCCGAGGCGACGGCCGCCATCCGCGCATCCGGCTCGAGACCGGTGACCGCATGGCCGAGGGCCGCCAGGGTGACCCCCAACTTGCCGGTGCCGCAACCGATGTCCAGCGCGGTGCCGGGTGGCCCACCGCCCAGGGCGGCCAGGGTCTCGGTGACCGCTTCGGCCGGGTAGCCGGGGCGCAACCGGTCGTAGTCGTGCGCGCGGGCGCCGAAACTCGTGGGCGACCACACCGTCCGGTCCTTCACGTCAGCCTCCGATCAGGGCCACGAAGGTGTGCTGCGGCAGGAAGAGCACGTAGGCGCCCAGGCAGGCAAGGCCGAAGGGCACGAGGCGTTTGGGCAGGAGTGAGGTGAAGGACAGATGCGTGAGCAGCCCCAGAACTGCCCCCGTCGGCCAGGTCGCGGGGAAGATCAACAGGAGGGGAAGGACGGCCTCCACGGCGATCGTCGCCATTGCGGGCAACCGCCAGCGGCGGGCGACGACCGGCGGGGCGGCGGTCGCGAAGCGGCGGGTGAACCAGTCGGGGAAGAAGTACTCACGCGGCCCGTCGGGCAGGTCCTCGCGCACGGAGACCAGCTGCGCGAACACCCGTTGAAGGGTGTACCCGCTGGTGAACTGGCGGGAGGTGGCCTTGTGCCAGGCGCTGCTCCAGTACAGGTGGAACACCAGCACGACGGCGGCCGCCTGCGGCCACGACGCTCGCTCGGCCCCGGGCAATCGAGCGGGATCGAAGAACGCACCCGAGGACGGGGCGTCCAGCAGCGACTGCAGACTCAGATAGGCGTCGGCCCCTCTGGCGAATACGAAAGGCAGGCACATCGCCCCCAGGAACAGCGTGTTGAACTTGCGGTCCCAGGTGAACTCGAAGACGCACCATGCGGACACGACGCCCGAGGCCAACGGGGTCAGCACACCCGCGAGCACGCACAGCACGGCGAGGGCACGGGCGGCATAGAAGACCCTGAAGGCCGTGGGACTCAGCAACAGCTTGACGGGCATCTCGTCGTGCTCGTAGCGCCAGCGCTGCAGGGACTTGGGGCCGAGGTCGAAGAACCGCGCCATGCCGAAGACATGGTCCGCGATGATCTTCCACAGCAGGGCCGCGCCCAGGACCAGCCGGAAGAAGCACAGCGAGGGACCGGCCGTCGTTCCGTGCACCGGGAACGCGACGGGCAGCAGCTCATGCACGGAGGACCCTGCCGTTTCTGACCACGATCCTGAAGTGGTCGAAGTGCGTCAGGATGACGCCCTCCCCCACGACGCGCCTGCCGCGCTCCTCGTTCAGGTAGCTGACCAACGAGCCCAGTTGCTGCGGGGAGTTGAAGAAGTCCTGACGCAACTCGTACTGCCACGGACAGACCGGCTGCCCGTCGCGTACGTCGTGCAGCCGGACACGGTAGGCGCCGATGTTGGCGAACATCGGCCACGAGCCGAAGGCACCCGGCTCGAGACAGAATCCGCGCCACACCAGCCAGCCCACCGCCCCGCAGCCGAGAACCGCTGCGGCGATGTCGTTGATCATGACGGCTCCTTCGGTACGCGGCGGGACAGGTCAAAGGACCATGGACGGCACGGGCCAGCGGTCAAGCCGGTACGGCGCCCACCAGTCGCGGCCACCGAAGTCCAGGACCAGGTGCTCGGCGCGCAGCGCGGCCATGACCTCGGGATCGACGCCGTCCGCCCGCTGTTCCTCCAGCGAGGTCACCGCCTGCACATACGCGGGCTGGACCAGGTCGAAGCGTTGCAGCACCCCCTCTCGCCGGTCGCGGATCTGCACGAAGCCGGGGCCGCGGCGCCACACGCAGCGGCCGACGTAGAACCGGCTCCTCCACTCGGCAAGGCGCTCGGCCGAACGGCCGCCGTCGAGCGAGACCGGGGGCTGAAGGTGGGTCAGGTGGCGTGCCGTCAGGGCGGGATCGGCGCGGCGGCCGGCCCGCAGGTGCCAGCGCACCAGCAGGCCCCGGCCTGTGGCGTTCCGGACGAAGTCGAGTGCGCGCAGATCGCGCGCGGTGGGCGAGCGCAGCGAGACGGGATCGTCGAGGGTGGCGCACCGGACGCCCCGGCGGTACAGGTCGCGGACGTGCTCGCCGGAGGGCGGGCCGTCCGGGGCGGTGGACGGCAAGGTCAGGAGATCGTCACGCATGCGGGCTCCTCGGCCAGTTCCAGGGCCAGTTCCGGCCCGCCGGACTTCTGTGACTCGCGCCGGATGCGGCACATCAACTGGTTGTCGTCCTCGGTCGCGACATGGAGCACGCGATCGTCCTCGACGAAGATCAGACCTTGGCGGCGCCAGTCCGCGAGCAGACCCTCGACACGGGGCCGGTCCCAGGCGCCACTGCGCTGACCGGCGCGGCGTACCAGGTGATCGTTGGTCCTGGGGTCGTGCAGGGCACGGAACAACTCCACCTCGACCGGGTCGTCCAGTGTCATGGTCCGCCAGGCGAAACCCGGCCGGGAATTGACCAGTTCGATACGGCCGTCGACGTCGGCGTAGGACAGGCGGCTGCGGACGTAGTTCTCGCGCCATTCCTGAAGAGCCTCGTCCAGGCGGTCGGCGATCGCCTTCTCGATGCCCCGGTCGTCGGTGTCGAACAGGTAGGCCAGGTCGGCCAGTTCGGTATCCGGCAGGTCATAGATGAGCGGGTACTGCCAGTGCGGGCGCCGCTCGGCGAAGCCCAGATCGGGGCGGTCGAAATAGGGGCTGAAACGCTCCAGCGCGATCCTGCCGGCCCCGGTGTAGGGATGAAGGTGGTGCAGGGCCGGAAGTTGCTCGATGACGGGCAGGTAGTCGTCCTCGGTCTCACCCGGGAACCCGTAGAGGTAATTCCACGCCACCGACAGGCCGTTGCTCTCGGCGTCGCGGAGGAAACGTACGTTGAGGGTGCCGCTGACGCCCTTGTCCATGATCTTCAGCACGCGGGTGCTGAGGTTCTCGATGCCCGGCTGGACACTGACCACTCCGGCCGCACGCAACTGGGCGATCTGCGAGAGCTTCATGTTCGACTTGACCTCGTACTGGATACGCAGGTCGAACGGCGCCTCGGCGATCTTGGCCAGGACGGAGTCGAGGTAGGACATCTCCAGGATGTTGTCGACGGCGTAGAAGTCCAGCACGCGGTGACGCCCGGCGAGCGTGAGGATCTCCTCCAGATAGGTGTGCGGGCTCTTGCTGCGGAAGGTCATGGCCGATCCGTTGAGCCCGCAGAAGGTGCAGTGGTGCTTCTCGCCCCACCAGCAGCCACGGGCGCCTTCGACCACGAGCACCGGCTCGGACCAGGACTGCACGCGGGAGCGTCGCAGCCTCTCGAAGTAGGCGTCGTAGTCGGGTGAGGGAATCTCGCCCGGAGCCAGCAGACGATCGGACAGCGGATTGCTCACACTCGCATCGCCGTCGCGCCAACACAGGCCGGGAATCCGTGAGATGTCCTCGCCGCTGTCGGCATCATCGGGGAGGTCGGCCGCGACGAGCTGCGTGAAGGTCCGCTCCCCCTCGCCGCGTACGACGTAGTCGACGAAGTCGAAGTTGCGGTGCAGCGCTTCGCCCTGCGGGCCGTCGCAGTTGGCGCCGCCCATGACGGTTCTCGTGTCCGGGGACAACTCCTTGACGCGCCGCAGCAGTGCGAGGGACGCCACATTCTGCTGGAACGTCGAGGTCGCGCCCACGAGATCGGGCCCGTCCGCGACGATCCGGCGTGCGAGCGCGTCGATGAAGGCGGGGACCGTCCGGTGGATCCGCAGGCAGGTCTCCAGTCGCTCGGCGCTGATGCTGTCCGTCATCTCACGCCTGAATTCTTCGACGCGCCAGGAGGTGTCGTCGTAGAGAGCGGAGGAGAACACCCAGTCGCCGCACCCCATGAAATAGCTCTCCAGCGAGAAGAAGCCGAAGTCGTTCGCGCT
This sequence comes from Streptomyces sp. C1-1, assembly GCF_050214755.1. Classification (NCBI taxonomy): domain Bacteria; kingdom Bacillati; phylum Actinomycetota; class Actinomycetes; order Kitasatosporales; family Streptomycetaceae; genus Streptomyces; species Streptomyces sp. C1-1. The sequence continues at coordinate 675,406 of NZ_CP189826.1, forward strand.
GTAACCGCCTTGGTGAAACATCCAGTCCGCGAAGTCGATGTTGGCGTACACCGTCTCGGTCTCGACCTCCGGAAAAGTGTCCGCGATCTTCTTCGAAAGGATGCCGAGTGCGAGCGACGGAGTTGCTATCGAGGCCCACGGCATGCAGACCAACGTGATCTTCATATGCCCTCCGGTGCGAGCCCGCACTTCCGGAAGACGGGGAAGTGCGCGGCGTGGCATGGTCGTTGACCGCTTCCGGTGCGGCCCGAACTTCCGGCCGCACCGGAAGCGAGGAGAAACCCAGCTCAGGTGGGCCTCGTCAGAACCTACCGATGATGATCGGCACCACGATCGTGGCCGATTCAGTGCCTTCGGTCTGCGGGTCGTTGTCGACGACGGTCTTCTCCACGGCGATCCTCCCTTCAGCCGCTCGGCGGGGCCGGCGCGCGGATGGGGCACAGCCGCGCCGGCGAGTCGTAACTCACCGGACAGCGTGGGCCGGCCGGAGCGGGCTGTCGTGCTCTGTTCCGCTCAGCAGACCGGACGAAAAGTCCCTTGCGGTCAGGGACGGTGAGGGCCGTACGGTTGGTCCCCGTGACCGTCGAGGTGCCCTACCAGCCACTTCCGATCGACCAGTCCGACGTGCGCTACGCCCACGGACCCGACTCCGCCACACAGCCGGACGTGCCCGCCGGCGAGACGGTCGAGTTCGAGTGGAGGCGCAGCGAGGTCTACCCGGGAACCTTCCGCAAGTTCTGGGTCCACGTGCCCGCACAGTACGCCCCGGCCGAACCCGCGTCCTTGATGGTGTTCCAGGACGGATGGTGGTACATGGACCCCGCGGGGGAGGTACGCGGCGCGACCGTCCTGGACAACCTCGTTCACCGCGGCGACATCCCCGTCACCATCGGCGTGTTCGTCGATCCCGGTGTCTTCCCCGACGCGGAGAACCCGAAGAACCGCAACACCGAGTACGACGCCTTCGACGACCGGTACGTCACCTTCCTCCTCACCGAGATCATTCCGCGGGTCACGGAGCGCTACAGCATCGCCCAGTCGCCCGAACGGTGGGGCATCTGCGGCGGGAGCAGCGGCGGCAACTGTGCCTTCACCGCCGCGTGGCTGCGGCCGGACAAGTTCCGTCGTGTCATCGGATACCTGTCCAGCTTCGCGCAGATGCCGGACGGCAATCCCTACCCGGACCTCGTCCCCCGCGTTCCCCGCAAGCCGCTGCGCGTCTTCCTGCAAAGCGGCCACCGCGACCTGCACTGGAACGAGCCGCAACGGAACTGGCTCGCCGAGAACCTGCGCGTGGCGGCCGCCCTCGCCGAAGCCGGCTACGACTTCCGCCTCGTCCTGGGAGACGGCGGACACAGCCCCAACCACGGCGGCGTCCTGCTGCCGGACGCTCTGCGCTGGCTGTGGCGGCCGGGTACGGAAGCGGTGTAGGTCTGGTCCAGGGAATCGGGGAGCCCGGTGCCGCTGAGGGCGGGGACGGTGTTCTCCACGCGGAGGAGAGAACGGGCGCCGACGCGGAACTGGTCGAGTCTGTCGACGATGGTCTGCCCCACGGGCTTGTGACCCCAGATGCTGATGCCCTGATGAGTGGAGGGTTCCCAGGTCGATTCGTCGATGACGATCGGATTCCAGCCGATCTCCCACTCGAAGCCCGAGGGGGTGCGGGCGTAGTAGGACAGTTCCTTGTCGTTGGTGTGTCGGCCGACCGACAGGGCCATGTCGAAACCGAGTTCGCACACGCGCTCGTAACTCTGGGCCAGGTCGTCGAGGGCGGCGGTCTGGATGTTGAGGTGCTGGACGCGGGTGCGGATCGGGTCGATGGGCAGGCCTCGGACCGCGGCGATGGCGATGGAGTGGTGGCGTTCGTTGACCCTCAGGAAGCGGATCTTGATTTTGACCCCGCTGATCGTCTCGTCGATGTAGTCGGTCAGGCGCGCGTCGAAGACGGTGTTGTAGTAGCTCCGCATCAGGGCGGGCTTGGTGGAAGTGATGGCGACATGGCCCATTCCGGCATCGCCCGTGACCCAGCCCGAGGAGAGCATCCGCAGCGGCTCGTCCGCGATGAGGGGCGTCGTGTAGATCTCCTGGGCGATGCCTTTGGGGCCGGGGAAGCGCAGCAGGCGTTCGACGCCGCGCAGGGCGGCCTCCTCGTCGGAACCGCGAACGACGGGAACGCCATGGGCTCGTATGCGGGCTTCGATCTGGTCGAAGGAGGCGTGGTCGTCGATGTGCCAGCCGATCGCGGTGACGTCCTCGGCGGGACCCCTCTGGAGCAGGAAGCGGCAGGCGTGCTCGTCGATACGGAAGCGCATCAGGTCGCGGGAGAGGTCGTCGCGGTGCATGCCGATGGCGTCGGTGCCGAAGCGGCGCCAGTCGGTGAAGCGGTTGGTCTCCACGACGATGTAGCCCAGGTGGACGGCACCGAAGACGGACGTGGTGTTCATCGGCGGCCCGCCAGGAAGTCGGCGCAGAGGCGGTTGAACAGTTCGGCCCGCTCCCACTGCACCCAGTGGCCGGTGTTGGCCACCTCGTACAGGTCGCAGTCGGGCATGCGGTCGGCCAGCATCCGGCCGCCGGACGGCCGGTTGACCCGGTCCTCCGCGCCCCACAGCACGAGGGTGGGCACGGGTAGCCGGGACAGGCGCCTGTCGCGGGTGAAGTCCATCTTCCACACGGTGCGCAGGTCCTTCGGACGCTGCAGCGGTGGATTGGCGATCACTTCGGGGTCGATGCTCGCCTCGTAGCGGGCGTCGATCACCGCGTCCGGCACCCTGGCCGCGTTGAAGACGAGGTGGTCGCGGATGAACTTCTCCAGCTTCGGCCGTGAAGGGCCGTCCCCGCCGTAGTAGTTGAGCAGGCTGTTGAGACCGGCGGTGGGAAGCGCGCGGGTGGTGCCGATGCCGCCGGGGCCCATGAGCACCATGCGGTCGACGCGGTCGGGGGTGTCCAGGGCGAGGCGCAGGGCGCAGGCACCGCCGTAGGAGTTGCCGACGAGGTGTGCCTTGTCCAGGCCCAGCCGGTCGAGGACACCCCGGATTCCGGTGGCGAGGGAGCCGAAGGGGTCGGTGCCGTCGATGCCCTTGCCGCTGCGGCCGTAGCCGGGCAGGTCGGGCACGATGACCCGGTACTCCTTCGCCAACTCGGCGATGTTACGGACGTAGTTGGAGACTCCGGAGGCGCCCGGGCCGCCGCCGTGCAAGAGCAGGACGGGCGCCCCCTGTCCGGTCTCGGCGACGAAGATCTTCCTGCCTCCGACATCGAGCAGGCTCTCCTGCATCACCGGTGGCTGAAGGTGTGTGGTCATGGTGGTCCTCACTTGACGGCCGAGGCGGCCTGTCCGGGTAGCGGGGCGAAACCGGCCGGGGGCGGCGGGAGTTGGGCGCCGGTGGGCGCGCCGGCGTAGACGAAGGCGTCGGGGCGCAGGGCCACCGTGGCCACGTGGTGTTCGGTCAGCCAGGGCAGCAGGACGTCGTCGCTGTCGACGACCGCGCCTTCGGTCGGGCGGGAGCCGACGGGCAGGACCGCCAGCGAGGGGACGCCGACGCGCTGCCAGGCGGGCTGCGAAGTGGGTGATCCGAGATGCAGCAGCAGCCATCGGCCGCCCAACGCGTCGTCGAGGCGGATCCGTTCGCCGCCGGAGTCGGTCACCCAGGGCTGCGGGATCTGGCGCCCGGAGGCCTTGGTGCGGGGACGGGCCTGGAAGCCGTCGGCGTAGTGGGCGACGGGTATCCAGTTGGAGTCCTGCAGCCAGTCGCCGAGGCCCACGATGCGGTTCAGCACCGGCAGTACGGCGTCCCGGGTCAGGGTGACCGCGCGCCGCCGCTCGGTGATGATCCTGCCGACGAACACCGCCCGCCTGGTGACCTCCTTGACGTGCGGTTTCCGCTCGGCCTCGTAGGAGTCCAGGACGGAGTCGGGCAACTGCCCGCGCAGCACGGCCTCCAGTTTCCAGCACAGGTTGGCCGCGTCGCGTACGCCGGCGGCCATGCCCTGCCCGATCCACGGCGGCATGGCGTGGGCCGCGTCCCCGGCCAGGAAGACCCGGCCGGTCCGGAAGCGGGCGGCGAAGCGGACGTGGTGGCTGTAGACAGTGGCGCGCAGAATCCTGAACTGGTCCCGGCGGATGCCGTACTTGGCGACCATCGCGTGGATCGCGTCATCGGTGACGAGGTGCGACTCGTCGTCTCCCGGCAGGATCGGGAACTCCCAGCGGTGATGGCCCAGCGGGGTCGGGCAGTCCACCGCCGGCCGTCTCGGGTCGCAGCGGAAACGCAGCCGGTCCTGGTCGGGCCAGGGCTCCAGCATCTCGGTGTCGACGACGACCCAGCGGTCCTCGTACGTGCGTCCCTCGTATCCCACGTTCAGCTGGGCCCGGGTAAGGCTGGAGCCCCCGTCGGCCGCGATGACGTACTTCGCGCGCAGTCGTCGTACGGAATCGTCCGCCGCGGAGACGGCCGTCAGCTCCACGCCGTCGGGGTCCTGACGCAGGCGCAGGCACTCGTGTCCGAGCAGGATCTCCACGTTCGGGTAGCGCTCCACCCCGTCGCGCAACACCTGTTCAAGGGCCGGCTGGTAGATGAACATCTGCGGTGGGTGGCCATGGCCCCGCGGTGTCGGACGCGCGCTGAGGAACGTCCGGCCGCGGGCGTCGACGAAGTCCAGCGGCCGTTGCGCCAGCATGTCCTGCTTGAGGCGGCCGGCCAGGCCGGTCCGTTGCCAGATCCGCATGACCTCCTCGTCCGTGGAGATGGCCCGGGCGCGGGAGAAGATCTCCACGTCGCGCTCCAGTACGACGACCCGCAGGCCCGTCGCCCCGAGCAGGTTCGCCGCCGTGACGCCGGTCGGCCCGTAGCCGATCACCGCTACGTCGTACGTGCCGCTGCCGGTTCTCTCCTCGGCGCTGTTCTCACTCACCAGGCCACCTCACGTGTCCCTGTCGCGCTTGCTGTAGCGATCACTACAATTGGAATGGTCGCTACGTTAAGCAGAGCATTGGATAAGGTCAAGAGCCACAGGGACAGGAAGGGCAGATCCGATGACCAGGCCGCAGACGGCGCGCAGGAAGCGCGCGAACGGGGTGGAGTCGCGGCAGAGGATCCTCGACGCGACGGTGGAGATCGCGGGCGAGCGTGGCTACGAAGGGACGTCCATCGCCGCCGTCAGCGCCAAGTGCGGGCTGCCCGCCAGTTCGATCTACTGGCATTTCAAGGACAAGGACGACCTGATCGCCGCGGTCATCGAGCGCAGCTTCGAGACGTGGCTGGCCGCCGTGGATCTGCCCGGCGAGGACGCCGGCACGCCCCTGGAACGGGTCACGGCGATGGCGGCGAACGTGGCGAGGTCACTGGTGGACGCGCCGGACTTCCTGCGCCTCGGGCTGATGCTCGCCCTGGAACGCCGCCCTGCCGAACCCCGCGGCCGGACGGTGTTCCTCCAGGTCCGGGCCATCGCCGAACAGAAGGTCACCGAGGTCATCGAGGAACTGTTCCCGGACCTGGACCAGGACGCCGTGCGGACCCTCACCGTCTACGGAGTGGCCGGCGCGGACGGACTGTTCGTGCACAGGGAGATCAACGGCGACGCCGTGGACCTGGTCGCAATGTTCGAGTTGCACGCACGGCTGGTCTACCAAGCGGCGGCCGCCATGCCGACCGCCGTTTCCTGATCACGCCCCCGCGAGCCTGGGGAAGAGGACTTCCGCACTACCGCGATTGATGGCGTCGAGCCGGCCGGGCTGGAAGCCCTCGTAGCCGTCGAGCATGGAGTCGAGGGGGAGGCCGGACTCCTGCGGGGCGAAGGGGAAGTCACTGCCGTACAGGATGTGCCCCGGGGCGGCGAAGGCCAGCAGGGAAGGCAGGGCGGCGGGCGTGGAGGACAGAGCGGTGTCGAAGTAGAAGCGTTGCAGGTCCGCCAGGATGCCCAGGGCAGTGGTGCCGGGATTGAACTGGGCGCCCCCGGTGAACCGCCAGGCGGCGTACGGCAGGAAACCCCCGGCGTGCGAGAGGATCACCTTCATCCGGGTGTACCGGCTCATGACCCCGTTGAGCGTCATGTGCACCGCGGTGCGAGTGGTGTCGAAGGGAAAGTCCAGCAGCGGGCCGGGCATGCCCTCCAGCATGGGCAGCGGCGGCGCGTCGGGGTGGATGAAGACGACCGCCTCGCGGGCATCGAGTTCGGCCCACAGGGGCTCGTACTCCTTGTCCCCGAGGTAGCGACCCCTGACGTTGGACAGCAGCACCACACCGTCCGCGTGCAGGTCGTCCAGAGCGTGGACGGCTTCGGCGAGCGCGCCGTCGACGTCCGGCAGCGGCAGGCTCGCGAAGAACCCGAAGCGGTTGGGCCGGTCCTTGGCCAGCTCGGCGGCGTACTCGTTGACCATGCGGGCGACCGCACGAGCCTCGGCGTCGTCGCCGAAGTGGGTGCCCGGCGAGCTGATCGAGAGGACGCCGGTGGCGATCGACCGGCGGTCCATCATCTCGAGCGCGCCGGCCGCGCCCCAGGCCGGGGTGGGCCACCCCGCGGCCGTCGCGCCGTGGCGATCCATCACCTCCCGGTACGCCGGCGGGATGAGGTGCTGGTGGACATCGATGCGGTACGGAGAGGGCACGATTCCGCTCGCCTCCTAATATTTAGTCGGCTAATTATTGCTCTGGTAAGTTACACGCCCATGAGCAAGCAGTACAGAGCCGGCCAGACAGAGCAGGACGCGGAAGCGGACGTCAGCGCCGAGGAGATGGCGCGGGCGACCGACGCGCTCTTCGTCGCCATCCGCCGGGCCCGTTCAGCGGGTGCGGAGCATTTCGGCGGCCTCTCACTGGCCCAGGTCACGCTGCTCGAACCACTGGCCACCGAGACGGATCTGCCGGTGGGCAGGCTGGCGAGCAGTGCCGATGTCAGCGTTCCGACGGCCACGCGCATGTTGCAGCAGCTGGAGTCGAAGGGCGTCGTGGTGCGGCGCAGGTCCGAGCACGACGAGCGCCGCGTGCTGGTCAGCCTCACCGCCGAAGGAGCCGAACTGCTCTCCACCCTCCGGGAGCGGCTGCGGGAGCGCCAGACCCACGCCTACGAGGCGTTCACGCCGGCCGAACGCACCCAACTCGTCACCCTCATGCGCCGCCTCACCGAACTCGTCTCCGACTCCGGCTGAACAGGACTTGTTCGAGCGCGAGTCGGAGGTACTGCCGGCCTAGATGTGGATGAGGATCTGCCGTAGGGGATGCCCGAGCGCGTCCGTGAGCGTGGCCAGTTCCTCGTCGGTCAGCCATGACCGGTTCGGATACAGGACCTCGATCCTGAACCGCGCGAACCCCATCGGCCAGTCGTACACCAGGTCGTTGAGCGACGTCTCGACGTCACAACAGGCAACCGTCACGACGAGCGTGGCGAAGTCCGCGTCGTATCGTCGCGAGACGGCCTCGGCCCACCAGCCGGGGGCACACTCCGCGCCGCAGTGCGGGCAGAGAATTCTCTTCAGGTTGGAACCGCACCAGACCACTTCGACACCGTCATGCCACTTGGCCTCCAGACCACGGCGGGCATCGTCGTCGGGGAGCATCCGCGACAACGCGGCCGCAGCGCGATCCGCCGCATCCCTGCCGGGCAGCCAGTACGGATCGGCCGGAATCACCGTCAGGTAGTTGTCACTCATCGGCCGGCATGTCCATACCCTCACGCTCCGTCGCGCAGCACACGGGACAGCCCCAGTGCCGCCGTCCGTACCGCCGGGGCAAGTTGGGCGGGGCGGTAGCGTTCACGCGGCACCGCGACCGACAGGGCGGCCACCGTGACACCGCCGGCGAAGACGGGGGCGGCGATGCAGCTCACCCCGAGTGCGGCTTCCTGCTCCTCGTAGGCGAGACCCGAGACCTGGATCTTCTCCAGCGTCAGGCGCAGCCGGTCGGGGTCGGTGATGGAGTACGGCGTGAGACTGGGCAGCGGGTGGGACAGGACGCGCTCCAGCAGCTCCGTCCCGGAGAAGGCGAGCAGGGCCTTTCCGACGCCGGTGCAGCTCAGCGGCAGGCTGCCGCCGATGCGGGACGGCAGGGAGAGGGCCTCGTGGCCGTGGATGCGTTCGAGGTAGACGATGTCCATGCCGTCACGCACGCCGAGGTGGACGGTCTCACGGGTCGCCTCGAACAGGTCCTGGAGGAAGGGCAGGGCCGCCTCGCGCAGATCCAGCCGATGCGGCACCAGCGAGCCCAGCTCGAAGAGCTTCGCGCCGAGCCGGTAGTGCGGGCCTGTCCGCTCCAGCCAGCCCAGCCGGACGAGGTCTCCCGCCAATCGGTGCACGGTCGGCTTGGGCAGCCCGGTGCGCTCAGAAAGTTCCGACAGACGGAACGGACCTCCGCTCGGAATGAAGCAATCCAAGATGACAGCCGCCTTCTCCAGCATGTTGCCGCTCTGGTTGTTCCGCTTCACGAAACAATGTTTGCCCATTCGCGAGGTCAATGTCTATATCGAGGTCGAACCGCATATTTCTTGTCGCTTGCCCCTTGCCCCTTGGAGACCCCATGCCGAATGCCCTCCCACCGGCCGTGGTCGAGGCCGCCGACCTGCTGGCGGAGGCTGCCCGGACCGGGGCCGCCTGCCCACCGGTCCGGGGCCTGTTCCACGGCGGCGGCGATCTGGAAACCGCCTACGCCGTACAGCAGCTGAACGTGCAGCGTGGACTGGACGCCGGCCGCCGGATCGTCGGCCGCAAGATCGGCCTGACCTCCGTGGCCGTGCAACACCAGCTGGGCGTGGACCGGCCCGACTTCGGCACGCTCTTCGCCGACATGGCCGTACCGGACGGCGGCACGGTGTCCGTGGAGCGGCTGCTGCAGCCGAAGGTGGAGGCAGAGGTCGCGCTCGTGATCGGCCGGGATCTGCCGCACCGCGCGTGCACGGTCGTCGACGTGCTGCGCGCGGTCGACTTCGCGCTGCCCGCGCTGGAAATCGTCGACAGCAGAGTCCGCGGCTGGGACATCTCCCTCGTCGACACCGTCGCCGACAACGCCTCTTGCGGCCTGTACGTCATCGGCGCCACTCCCGTCCCCCTCACGGACGTCGACCTGCGCGCCGTGACGATGACCATGACGCGCGACGGCGAGACCGTCTCCGAGGGCACCGGCGCCGACTGTCTCGACGGCCCTCTCAACGCCGCGCTCTGGTTGGCCTCGGCGCTCGCCGAAAGGGGCGATCCGCTGCGCGCGGGCGACCTGGTGCTGACCGGAGCCCTGGGCCCGATGGTAGACGCCCGGCCCGGGAACGTCTTCGAGGCGCGTATCTCGGGGCTCGGCTCCGCACGCGTCCGCTTCGCCTCGGAAGGAGAGGCCCGGTGAGCGCCAGGACCAAGGTCGCCGTCATAGGCTCCGGCAACATCGGCACCGACCTGATGATCAAGGTGCTGCGACTGTCGGAGACCCTGGAGGTCGCGGCGATGGCCGGTATCGACCCCGACTCCGACGGGCTCGCGCGCGCCCGCCGGCTGAAGGTGGCCACCACCCATCAGGGTGTGGCGGGGCTGGTCGGCCTGGACGAGTTCGCGGACGTCGAGATCGTCTTCGACGCCACCTCGGCAGGCGCCCACCGCCACCACGACGAGATCCTGCGCCCGCTCGGCCGCACTCTCGTCGACCTCACCCCGGCCGCGCTCGGCCCCTACGTCGTTCCCCCGGTCAACGGCGACGCCCACCTCGACGCGCCGAACGTCAACATGGTCACCTGCGGCGGCCAGGCCACCATCCCCGTCGTCGCGGCCGTCAACGCCGTGACTCCGGTGCACTACGGCGAGATCGTCGCCTCCATCGCCTCCCGCTCGGCCGGCCCCGGCACCCGCGCCAACATCGACGAGTTCACCGAGACCACCTCCGCGGCCGTCGCACGGGTCGGCGGCGCCGCCCGCGGCAAGGCGATCATCGTCCTCAATCCGGCCGAACCCCCGCTGATCATGCGGGACACCGTGCACTGCCTCGTCTCCGACTGCGACACCGGCGCGGTCACGGCGTCCGTCGAGGACATGGTCGGCCGGGTCCAGGTGTACGTGCCGGGATACCGCCTCAAACAGAAGGTGCAGTACGAGAAGGTGGCCGCCGACGACCCGCTGCGCACCCTCGCCCCCGCCGGGGACCTCCTGAAGGTGTCCGTCTTCCTGGAGGTGGAGGGCGCCGCGCACTACCTTCCGGCGTACGCCGGGAACCTCGACATCATGACCTCGGCGGCCCTGCGCACCGCCGAGCGCATGGCCGTCCTCGCGCACTCCGGACCTCGCTCGAGCGGGGGCACTCCCATCGCCACGGAGGTGGCCCGACCATGACCGCTCTGTACGTCCAGGACGTGACCCTCCGGGACGGCATGCACGCCGTCCGCCACCGCTACACCGTCGACCAGGCCGCCGCGATCGCCGCCGCGCTCGACGCAGCCGGCGTCGCCGCCGTCGAAATCGCCCACGGCGACGGCCTGTCCGGCTCCAGTGTCAACTACGGCGTCGGCGCACACACCGACTGGGAGTGGATCGAGGCCGTGGTGGGCGCCGTACGGCGGGCCGTGCCCACGACCCTGCTGCTGCCCGGCATCGGCACGATCCGCGACCTGAAGCAGGCGCACTCCCTCGGTGTCCGCTCGGTCCGCGTCGCCACCCACTGCACCGAGGCCGACATCGCCGCCCAGCACATCGCCGCGGCCCGCGCACTGGGCATGGACGTCGCCGGGTTCCTGATGATGTCCCACATGGCCGAACCGGCCGAACTGGCCCACCAGGCCCGGCTGATGGAGTCCTACGGCGCCCACTGCGTGTACGTCACCGACTCCGGCGGCCGCCTCACCATGGACGGCGTCCGGGACCGCGTCCGCGCCTACCGTGAAGTCCTCTCCCCCGAGACGGAGTTGGGCATTCACGCCCACCACAACCTCGCCCTCGGCGTGGCCAACACCGTCGTCGCCGTCGAGCACGGCGTCACCCGCGTCGACGCCTCCCTCGCGGGCCAGGGCGCGGGCGCGGGCAACTGTCCCCTGGAGGCGTTCGTCGCGGTCGCCGATCTGATGGGCTGGGACCACGGCTGCGACCTGTTCCCTCTCATGGACGCCGCCGACGACCTCGTACGGCCGCTGCAGGACCGCGAGGTGCGGGTCGACCGGGAGACCCTCACGCTCGGCTTCGCGGGTGTGTACTCCAGCTTCCTGCGCCACGCGGAGACAGCGGCCGCCCGCTACGGCCTGGACACACGCGGCATCCTGGTCGAGGTGGGGCGAAGGAGGATGGTCGGCGGCCAGGAGGACATGATCACCGACGTCGCACTGGACCTGGTCGCCCGCACGCATGCGTGAGCGCGTTCGGCGGGCCTGCCAAGTCCCTTCAGGACTCAGGCGGGCACGCGCTCGGCGGTGAGCTTGCGGGGGTTCCGCCAGGAGGGCGCGCAGCCTGGCCGCGGGCAGCGGGACGCCCGGGTCGTCGGAGGGCGGCATCCGCATGGGGGCGCCGGTGCGGACGGCTTCGGCGAGCTTCACCCGGGAGGCCGGCGCGGCGTCGGGGTCGGTGAAGCAGGGCGCCGTGCAGGGGTCGGTCTCGGGCTCGAAGCGCCGGCTCTCGGCCAGGGGGCCGGCGTCGACGGTGTCGAAGCCCGTCTCCCGTTACACCGTCTCACCGATGCGCGAGCGTCCCCGCGATCTCCTGGGCCCAGCCGTCGATCTCGCCCCAGTCGCGGTGATCGCCGTACCGGCAGCCCATCAGCCGGAACATCAACCGTCCGCGACGCGACAGGTGCCCGGGCCTGATGACACCGGAGAACAACCGATGGCCGCGCGCGGAGAACGGTGCCGCGAGATCCTCCTCGATGGCCGGCACCTCCTTGTACATCAGCCGCTTCCAAGGGCCTCGCAGCGCACCCGGCATGCCCACACTGAACAGCCACACCGGCCGGGAACCGGGCGCGGCGATGTCTCGGCGGACGAAGTTCCGGGCCTCGTCCAGCCACTTCTGATCATGTACGGCACTGCCGACGACGAACGCGTCATAGCCGCTCACCTCGTCGACCGCCTCCAGCGCGCGCACATCGACCTCCACACCCGCGGTCCGCATCCGTGAGCCGATGCGGTGGGCGATCTCGCGCGTGGATCCGTGCGCGGTCGCGTATCCCACCAGAACAGTCATGGCGATCCCTCCACGACGTGCAACACCGCCTGCAGGCCGTGCCGCGGCGAACGTCCACCAAGTCCAACGAACCCCACGTCGCCGGAGCCATACAGGGGCCGTTGGCCCCCTCCCGGCAGCATCCGGCCCTTGTCGCAGCGCCGAGGTCGGCCGGGACGGCGTGAGGGGTCAAGTCACGGGCCACAAAGTCTCCACACGGCGCCGCCATGCCGGCCGGGTGGCAGCGAGCGGTCCGGTGGACCGGGCCGGCCACGACACCTGGCCGGCATGGCGGCGCCCCATACCGCCCGCCCGGGAGCAGCCCATGTCCGCGCTGACGCACCAGACCGCACCCACGCAGTTCGTGGAGGCGGACGGCGTCCGTTACGCCTGTCGCCTGCTCGGCCCAGAAGGCACCGTTCCGCTGGTGATGCCGCAGCACTTCACCGGCAACCTCGACAACTGGGACCCCGCCTGCGTCGACGCGCCGGCCACCGAACGCGAGGTCGTCCTGGTCGACTGTCCCGGTGTGTCCGCCTCCTCCGGCACGCCCGCCACCACCGTGGCCGCCATGGCCCAGCAGATGATCACGTTCGCCGTGGCGCTGGGCCTGGACCGCATCGACCTGCTCGGATTCTCCATCGGCGGCTTTGTCGCGCAGGACATGGCTCTGATCAGGCCGCGGCTGATCCGCCGCCTGGTGCCGGCCGGCACCGGCCCCAAGGGAGCGCCGGGCACGCACGGCTGGCGCAAGGTCATCGAGACGCACGCCCGCGCCGAGACTCCCACCGGCGAGGACCTGCTCCACATCTTCTTCGCCCACACCGAGACCAGCCAGGCCGAGGGCGTCGAGTTCCTGGGCCGGTTCACGGCACGCAGCGAGGACCGGGACGCACCCAGCAGCCTCGCCTCGCGCGACGCCCGGTACGACTCTGCGTCGACGGCTCGGGGCTGATCCGCCGACGCGACCACAGCGTCGCCATCGCCGGCGACATTCCCGCAGCCCACTACATCTCCGGCCACCAGGAGGCGTCGGGCCTGGTCGTCCTGGTCGTCCCCACCACTCGGATGATCTACAGCCGTGACGAGAACGGACACAAGGTGCCCGAGCCGCTGGTCGTCTCGGTACGCCTGGAGAACATCACCGTCTCCTGAGCCACGAAGGGCCGGACCGACCCGGCCGGGCCCCGGGCAGTGACGGGCGTCGTCCACCCCGCCGCCGTGCTCCCCACCTGCATGGCCCAACCGTCGCTCTCGTCGCGAGCACTCTCGCCAGGGCCGCTCCATGACGCCCGCCGGATGAGGAACGGACTGCGCCGACGGGTCGTCTACCGCAATCGCTTAAGTCAATAGACAGATTCCCCGCTCGCCGATCGGAGGCATGCTGGGGGAATCGCTCGGCGCCGCACCGACCGCATGGACAGGGGTCGGCCGGTTGCCGACGGTGCCCGGAGCCAGCGCGTCACCCTGGAAGGGGAACACCATGCCGTTCATCACCGTCGGCCAGGAGAACAGCACCGACATCGAGCTGTACTACGAGGACCACGGCAGCGGACAGCCGGTCGTACTGATCCACGGCTTCCCGCTCGACGGTCACTCCTGGGAGAAGCAGAGCGCGGCCCTGCTCGCCGCCGGCTACCGCGTCATCACCTACGACCGTCGCGGCTTCGGCCAGTCCAGCCAGGTCACCACCGGCTACGACTACGACACCTTCGCCGCCGACCTCCACCACGTCCTGCAGACCCTGGACCTCAACGACGCCGTCCTCGTCGGCTTCTCCATGGGCACCGGCGAGGTCGGCCGCTACGTCGGCACGTACGGCACCGCCCGCATCGCCAAGGTCGCCTTCCTCGCCTCCCTGGAGCCCTACCTGCTCCAGACGGACGACAACCCCCTGGGCGCCGCCCCCGTGGAGTTCTTCCAGGGCATCTCCGACACCGTCAAGGCGGACCGGTACGCGTACTACACCGCCTTCTACAAGGACTTCTACAACCTCGACGACACCCTCGGCGTCCGCATCAGCGAGGAGGCCGTGCGCAACAGCTGGAACGTCGCCGCGGGCGGAGGATCGTACGCCGCGGCAGCCGCCCCGCTGACCTGGTACACCGACTTCCGCCAGGACATCCCCAAGATCGACGTCCCGGCGCTCATCCTCCATGGGACCGCCGACAACATCCTCCCCATCGACTCCACCGCCCGGCCCTTCCACAAGGCGCTCCCCCACGCCGACTACGTCGAGGTCGAGGGCGCTCCCCACGGCCTGCTGTGGACGCACGCCGAAGAGGTCAACAGCGCGCTGCTCGCCTTCCTCGGCAAGTAGCCCCGAACGGGCCTCACCTTCCTGCGGCGGAGGTGAGGCCCGCGCCGGCCCGGGCGCCGGCGCGGGCCCGCGGCAGGCCACCGAGCAGACGCTGCGTGTCGTGGGGGACGCCGAGTCCGCGGCGGGCATGGCCCTGCGGACCTTCCTCGCCCGGCAGGGAGTCCCCTACGCCTGGGTGCAATGACGCAGGCCCGCGCACATGTGGAGGCGGGTCGGCAGGCGCGCATCGACGCGATCCCACCGCACCACGCGCTCATCCTCGCCGCCGGCACGGCGATCACCGCGCCCGACGAGAGGGCGGAAACTCTACGAAGCCGCACTCGCCCTCCCGGACGCCTCCTTGTGGACGTACGACCAGGCCCGCACCCGGCTGCTGTACGGCGGATGGCTGCGCCGCCGACGCGAATACAGCGCCGCCCGCGTCCAGTTGAGCGCGGCACTGGAACTGTCGAGCAGCACCTCACGTTTCCATCGTGGGCGCGCCGCGCCCGCAACGAACTCCGCGCGGCCGGAGTGGACGTGGGCCTGCCGCAGGGCGGAGGCATGGTGGCGATGAGCGTGCGGGACCGCCGCATCGCCGAACTCGCGGCCGGCGGCCTGTCCCACAAGCAGATCGCACAACAGCTCGACATCTCACCCCGCACAGCGGGCGCCCACCTCTACCGGGTCTTCCCCAAACTGGGCATCACGTCCCGCGCAGCGCTGCGCGACGCGCTGAAGGCGTTCGACGAGGTGACGAACGGCGCGTGACGACGGTGGGGTGCCTCTGAGCGACAGCGACGGAGGTGCTCGCGGGCTCAAGTCCAGGGATTCGCACGCCAGTCGTCAATGACTCGCTCATTGACATGCCCTCTACAGGCGGGCACGCTGAGAGCCGTCTCGCACAGGTCCATACCAGACTTCCGCACCCCCACCGGAGGTGGACAGTGCCGCACCCACTCGGATCCCGTCGCGCGGCGGCGACCGCATCGGCGACCGCCGTCCTCGGTGCTCTGCTGACCATTGCGACGCCGTCGCCCGCGGACGCGGCCGCGACGGCCGGTGTCTGCAACAAGTACTGCGACGCGCGCGACCCCGCGGCGGCCGCCTCCGACCGCACTCCCGTCAGCAGCACCCTGTACGGCCGCACCGTACGACTGCACCTCTCGGACAACGATGTCATGGGCTGGGCCTCGATCGACGACGGCAACCCGGGTGACGAGGTCTGGCTGGATCGGAGCTTCGACGGCGGCCGCACCTGGTCCGGCGGCAGCAAGTTGGGCGACACCACGACGCCTACGGGCTCCCGCGGCTGGCGCACCCTCATGTACAACGTCGACGACTGGAACACCAGCGGCGTCGGTGCGCTGCGCGCCTGCGGCAAGGCCGGGGACCGCCCGGAGATCACCTGCACAGCCTGGGCCCGGGTCGACTGGAACGCCTGGAGCCGGGGCACCGCCGCGGCGACGGCGCTGATGATGTCGTACGACCGCGGCACGGGACTGTTCGGCGGCAACGGCTGGTGGACGGCCGCCAACGCCCTGACCGCCGTCCTCGACAACGCCCGCGTCAGCGGCATGCCCAGCTACCGGTACGCCATCGCGTCCACCTACGACAAGAACCTCGGCGCCCAGGGCGGCAACTTCACCAACGACTACCTGGACGACACCGGTTGGTGGGGCCTCGCCTGGGTCGCCGCCTACGACGCGACCGGGGACAGCCGCTATCTCAACACCGCACGCGCCGACGCCGATCACATGAACGCCTACTGGACCGCGACCTGCGGCGGCGGGGTGCTGTGGAACGAGACGAAGACCTACAAGAACGCCATCACCAACGAACTGTTCCTGCAGCTCAACGCAGCGCTGCACAACCGGATCAGCGGTGACGCCGTCTATCTGGCCCGGGCGAGGAACGAGTGGGCCTGGTTCCGGCAGAGCGGCATGATCAACGCCGATCACATGATCAACGACGGCCTCACCGACGCCTGCGCCAACAACGGGCAGACCACCTGGACCTACAACCAGGGCGTCGTCCTCGGCGGCCTCACCGAGCTGTATCGGGCCACGAGCGACAGCTCTCTGCTCACTACTGCCCGGCAGTTGGCCGACGCCTCCACCGTCCGTCTCCAAACCGGCGGAGTGCTGCGTGAACCGGGCGAGTCCGACAGCTGCACCGGCGACGGTCCGTCCTTCAAGGGCGCCTACGTCCGCGGCCTCGGCAGACTCGACGCCCAGTTGTCCGACCACCCCTACGCCGCCACCCTGGACCGATGGGCGGACGCGGCCCACGCCAACGACCGCAACTCCCTGGACCAGTACGGCCCGCACTGGAACGGCGGAACCGGCACCAGCGACTACGGCTGCCAGCAAAGCGCGCTGGACCTGCTCAACGCGGCAGGCCAGTGAAGATCGGCATGAGGGGCCTCCTGCTGGGGGAGGCCCGCGCCAAGCGGTACACCCAGTGCACCGCCGGCGAGGCCTGTCCTCAGAATCCGATGAGATGCCCGCCGTGATGATCTAGGCCGAGCCACCGTCACACGCCACGGCCCTCACCGCCGTTCTACTTGCTGACAGCGAAACGCATCAGGGCATGCTCATCGCCCTGCTTGATCTTGCCTGTCGTGTTGATCACCTCGAGCTTCCAACCGCCACCGACGCGCACGGCCTTGGCCACGGCGCAGCCGTTGTCCTGGGTGAGCAGGCTCGGCCAGATGTCGGCGACCTGCTGGGAGCTGCCCCCGGTGGCGTCGTAGACCTTGAAGCTCACGTTGCGCGCCTTCTGGAACGAACTGCCCTTCTTGTACGCGGCGGCCACGAACACGATCGACGTGATGTTGGGCGGGACCCGGGCGAACTCGACGGTCACCTTCTCGTCGTCACCGTCGCCATGCCCGGTCTGGTTGTCCCCACTGTGGACCAACGAGCCGTTGCCCATCGGGTCGAGCGAGTCCAACCCCGCCAGACGCACCGGATCTCCGCCCTGCATGGCGATGGCGATCAGGTCCAGATCCGTGCCGCTCTTACGGCGCAGCTTCCCCAGCACTCCGCCGCTGCTGCCGGCCGTGGGATCCCAGGAAACGCCGATGGACAGGTGGGTCACTCCGTCCAGGTCGGCCGGACCGTCTTCCTTTGTGAGCGTGATCATGTGTGCGCATCCTTTGTTGATGGAACTACAACACGCAGAGTGTGCCTGGCCCCCTTTTGGTTCCGTATGACGGGTCGGCTCGGCTTGTGCCACCAGCACTTCGACCATCATCAAAAGCTTTGTGACGCGTCGACTCCGCGGCGGAGACTGGCTGCCCGCGGCGCACCCACGGTGTGCGGCGAGCGCGCCAGTTGACACTCACAAGGGGGAAACATGAGATTCAATCGGTCTGCCCTGATCTCCACGGCCATGGCAGCCGTGGCCCTGGGGACCGCGACGGCCCTGGCCGCGCCGGCCTCGGCCGCGCCCAACACCACGCCGCAGAAGGTCTGCGGAAGCGCCTACAAGACCGTGAACTCTGCCGCCGTCGGCTCGCTGGGCACCGTCTACCTGACGTACAACGCCTCCAACGGCAAGAACTGTGTCGCGACCATCCGCAGCAACCCGGGCACCACCGTGGACATGTCCACCTGGATCTACGTGCCCGACACCGACGAGGGCGCCAACGACTTCGGGCGGTACACGTCGTACGCGGGACCGGCGTACGCGTACGGCAAGGGCCACTGCATCGACTGGGGCGGCAGCATCTCCAACGTGACCGTACAGGTGACGGGCTCCAACTGTGCCGCCCTGAAGGAGCACCGGGTCACCTCCACCCGCTGAGCCGCCCAACTCCGGCCTCGCAACGAGGGCCTCTTGCAGCTCGCGGTCGTTGCACTCCGCGAGCCGCGAGAGGCCCTGTTGTCCGGAGCAACGCGCGCCGGACGCCGAACGAGCTCCAACAAACCTGGTCGACGCCGGCCGACCGGGCTCGTAGCCTCACGCTGTGACGGAGACGGACGAAGAAGAGGGCGCCTTCGAGAACCGGTGCGAGAACGCGGCGTCGGTCCTCGCCCCATGTATCGGTTACTTCGTCGAACGAGTCTCGTTCGACGCCTTCGCCGAAGAGGACTTCCTCGAGATATCGCTGCGCGAGGGGCCGCGGAAGGCCGACGTCCGGATCTCACTCTGCAATCTTCACTACGTCTCGGTGTCGAAGCCGCCCGAACTGTCCGGCTCGTTCGTCGACTCGGTCTCCTTGGTCCACCTTCCACGGTGGCCGCACCCCTGGCCCGACGATGTCGCAGGCCGCCTGCGACGTTTCGCCGGATTGCCCGAACTCGCGTGGTTGAGGCTCACCGGTCCGACCGAGGTGGACGTCATCGCCTCGATCCTGACGGTCTACACGGCGATGAGTGACGACGAAGCCACGGCACGCCGGATCAGCTGAGGGCGTGCGGAAGGGCCGTCGCCGTCAGCGGAGCACCAGGAGGCGGCGGGAAGCGTAACGGGATGCCGCCCAGGTCCCGTCCGCCGAGAGGCGCCAGCCCCAGGCCAGCAGCGCCCGGTACTTCTCCATGTCGTCGCGGTCCACCAGGGTGACGCCGATGGCGCCGGTGTGGCCGCCGAGCAGGCGTTTCTGCAGGCGCCGGGCGAGGTTCCAGTCGCGGGTCTGGTCGTGGGTGCGCACCCGGCGCTCGACGAGGATGTCGGCGATCGCGAAGAGCCCGTCGACGGCGGCGACGTCGAGCAGGTCCTCCGGGAGATGTCCGTCGAGGTCCCGCCACCAGGACCCGGCGCGGTGCACCGGGAAGCCGTAGGCACATGCCGTGAGGTCCCGCGCGCCCGAGGGGCCGACGGCCTCCGCGACGAGCAGTTCGAATCCCGGCCGCCGTACATGGTCCGCAAGCCGTTGCTGAAAGGCGGTGTACCGGTCCTGGCCCGCCGGGCCCACGTGCATCGGCTCGCGCGGAGCGCACGACGAGGTGCGCGCGTACAACTCGTCGAGTTCCCACATCCGGTCGTCGACCTGGCGCCTGGTCAGCGGCCGGACGAATTCGCCCTCCTCGGGCGGAGCTCCCCGCCGACGCGCCTGCGGCATCGACTCCTCGGGAGAGACCCGATGTGGCCCCGCCGGACTGGGACGGCTGGTCGCCGGATGGCCCGGCTTGTGCGCGGTCATGGGACGGACCTTGCTCCGCAACCGGACGGAGTCCGGCTCGGCGTCGTCGTTCGCCGAGAACGGTGCAGCGCCTGGGGCCGGCACACGAGGAACCCTCGGTGCGTTCGAGCCTACGCCCCCATGTCCAGCGCGTGTCCGAGAGCGCGAGAACGCGCCACCAAGAGGCGGGCCGGGACGCGGCGCCGTTGACGGGCGGATGAATCCGACCTGTACGGGAATGCGCTGGACGACGCGGTCGACGAACCGGACCGCGGTGGCCTGGCGAGGCCTTTTCGGGGCATCCGCGTCACAACAGCGGCCGGAGCGGGTCGAAACGAGGACCGGCGCCTCACCGACCGAGCACCGCAGGAAAGGACACCACCACCGTGACCATGGATGCCTGCGGGCCCTCGGCCCCGGACGCCGCGACGGCCCGGAGACCGGCCGCCACCGCCCTCGGCGGCACCGCTCCCGGGCCCACCCCGCGCACGGTGACGGCCGAGGCCGAGGAGTCGGCAGCGCCGTACCGCACGCACACCCGCCCGCGCCTCGGCGCCGTATCGCATCGTGAGTCCCATGTCCGCTGACCCCTACCCCGGCGACACCCGGCCCGCCGTCCGCCCCATACCCGGCTCCCGGCCGCATGCCGCCTGGTGGCCGGCGTTGCGGCGCACGCCGGTGTCGTTGTGGAACGACGACATCTCGGACTTCGCGGCGGCCCTGACGTACTACGCGATCCTCGCGGTGCTGCCCGCTCTGCTGGTGGCGGTCCTCGCGTTCGGGATGATCAGTCCCGGCACTGCCCGGGAGTTCGTCACGCACGTCACCGCCTACGCGCCCGCCGAGTCGGCGGCGGCGCTGCACGCCGCCCTCTCCCGCATGCTGGGCGTCGACGGGGGCGCGTGGCCGCTGCTGGTGGTCGGCACCGTGAGCGCACTCTGGTCGGCCTCCAGCTATCTCGCCGTCTTCCGGCGTGCGCTGCACCGCATGCACCGGGTCGAGGACAGCCGGTCGCCGCTGCGCCGGGCCCACCGCATCGTGCTCACCGCGTTCGGACTGCTGGTCCTGCTGCTGACCGGTTCCCTCGCCCTGCTGCTCACGGGGCCTCTCGCCGAGGACCTGGGCCGGGTGCTCGGCCTGGGCGCCACGGCGGCCTGGGGCTGGAGCGTGCTGCGCTGGCCGCTGCTGCTGTGCCTGGTGGCGCTGCTGGTCATCGTGGTCTTCCACACCGGTCCGGTCGCGGCACGCCGGCGCGCGCACAGTCTGCCCGGCGGTGTCCTGGCCGCCCTGCTGTGGCTGGCCGTCTCCACCGGATTCGCGCTGTACGCCTCCACCCTGAGCACGTACAGCAGGCTCTACGGCTCCCTCGCCGGGGCCGTCGTATTCCTGATCTGGCTGTGGCTGTCGAACCTCGCGCTGCTCGGCGGCGCACAGTTCACCGCCGAGCTGAGCAAGGACGCCGCCCGCCACGGCGCCGGGATCGGCCCGAGCCGCCGGCCGTCCGCGTGAGCGGTGTGGGGCGCCGTGAGATCGGCGCCACCGTGATATGACAGTCGTTATAAGCGCATGTACCTTGGAAGCCGTTTATAACGACTGTCATAGGAGAACCTCTTGACGATCATCACCGTGAGCACCCCGACGGGACGACTGGGCCCGGAACAGCGCCGCACGCTGGCCGAGACGCTGACGGACGCGGTCCTCGTGCCCGAGGTGGGGCAGTTCGCTCCCTCCGCGCGCGCCGGATTCCAGGTGCACTTCGTGGAGCGCCGGCCGGACATGATGGCGATCGGTGGGCGCCTCCTGTCGGACAGCGGCCCGGACACCGACGTCATGGTGATCGACGTGGCGGTGATGGACGGAGACTGGCGGCAGGAGGTCAGGACCGCGGTCATCGAGCGCATCCTGGCCGCGACGGCCGACGCCTGCGGCCTCGCGCAGCCGTCGCCGGCCTGGTGGGTCACCTTCCGCGTGATCGACGAGGGCAGCTGGGGCTCGAGCGGTCGGGTGCTGTCCGTCCTCTCCCTCCTCGACACGGGGGTGTTCACAGAGGAGAAGGCCCAGGCCATCCGCGCCGCGCTCGGCGTATGACCCAGGCCCCTGCCGGGAGGCCGGCCGCACAGTCTCGGGTCACTTCGCCGTCGCGGCGACGACGAGGGCCTTGAGCTGCTCGGCGGCACGGTCGAGGGGCCGCGTGCTGCGCTGGGCGCGGCACATGGCCACCGTCCCCTCGACGGCCGCGACGACGAGCGTGGCCAGCTGCGCGGCCTGCTCGGCCTCGGCGCCGTGCGCCCGGAGCGAGTCGGCCAGCAGGGTCTCCCACTGCTCGAAGACGTCGGCCGCGGCCGTCAGCGCCGGAGGGACCTCGCCGTCCGGAGGTTCCTCGATGGCCACGGCCAGGACGGGGCACCCGGCATGGAAGTCGCTCTCCACGACGATCCTCCGCCACAGGTCGAGGAAGGCCCCGAGACCGGCGACCGGCCCCGATTCCAGCTCCTTGCGCAGCCTGCGGGCGACCCACTCCCCCGTGTACCGGACGGCCTCCGTGGCCAACTGCTGCTTGCCCTCGGGGAAGTAGTGGTACGTCGAGCCCAGCGGCGCCCTGGCGTGCTTGGCCATCTCCCGGATGCTCGTGGCGCTCAGTCCACGACGGCTGATCATGTCCGCGGCACCGGCCACGATCCGCTCGCGCGACGGCGTACTGCTCTTGGCCACCCGCGCCCTCCCCTCTGGTTATAACGTCCGTCATAGTCTACCGTGATCGAGGTTTATAACACTCGTCATAGGAGTCCTCATGCCCATGATCAGGCTGACCGTGCCGGTCGGCGCCCTCACCGAAGAGGGCCGCAGCACCGTCCAGCGCGACCTCGCGGCCGTGTTGCTGCGCTGGGAGGGGGCGCCCGGCACCGCCTTCTTCCGCGCCCAGGCGTGGAGTTACCTCGTCGAGTTGCCCGAGCGCGCCCAGAGCACGGCCGAGGACGACGCGCCCCGCTTCCTGGTCGAGGTGACGGTGCCGCAGGGGGCGCTGTCCGAACGGCGCACGGCCGGGCTGGTCCAGGACGCGACGAAGACCGTGCTGTCCGCCGCCGGCCTCGCTCCGGCCGACGCGCTGCGGGTGTGGGTGCTCGTACACGAACAGCCGGACGGCACCTGGGGTGCGGGCGGCTCCGTCATCCGCTACGCCGACCTGGTCGCCCTGGCCCGGCAGGGCGAGGAGCGGGCCCATGCGTGAGCTGACGTACGTCGCGCCCCGCACGGTCGAGTGGCGCGAGGCCGCCGACCCCCGGGTCCGCTCGGCCGGCGAGGCGATCGTCGCACCCGTCGCGGCGACCTCCTGCGACGTGGACTCCGCGATCCTGGCCGGACACGGCTTCATCGACCCGCCGTTCGCCCTCGGCCACGAATGCGTCGCCCGCGTCACCGACGTCGGCGACGACGTGAGCACCGTGGCGCCCGGCGACCTCGTCGTGGTGCCCTGGTCCATCAGCTGCGGCAGCTGCGCCCACTGCCGCACCGGCCTCACCGCCCACTGCACCTCGGTTCCGTACATGGCCATGTACGGCGCGCCGATCGGCGGCGACTGGGGCGGCCTCTTCTCCGACCTGGTCCGCGTCCCGTACGCGGACGCCATGCTGGTCCCGCTGCCGGCCGGCCTCGACCCCGTCGCGATGGCCTCGGCCGGCGACAACTGGTCGCTGTCCTGGCGACTGGTCGCGCCCCACCTCAAGGCTCGCCCCGGTGCCCGCGTCCTGGTCGTCGCCCGCGGCAGCATCGGCCTCTACGTCTGCGACATCGCCCGTGCGCTCGGCGCCTCCGACGTCCTCTACGTCGACCCCGACGCGGAGCACCGCAAGCTCGCCGAGGGCTTCGGCGCCCGCACCGCCGAGAGCGTCGAACCGGTCCGCCACGGCTTCGACCTGGCCGTCGAGGCGACCGGCCGTGTCGACCAGCTCGCCCTCGCCGTGAAGTCCCTCGCGCCTGAGGGCATCTGCGAATCGGCCGGCAACCACTTCCGCCCCGGCGAACTCCCCCTGCTCGACATGTACCTCACCGGCGTCACCCTGCGCGTCGCCCGCGACAACGTGCGCACCCACATCCCCGACACACTCGCCCTCGCCGCCTCCGGCACCGTCGACCCCGCCCGCGTCGTCTCCCACGTACTGGACTGGGACCAACTCCCCGACGCCCTGCGCGAGAAGCACCTCAAGCCCGTCTTCGTCCGCGATCTCGGCCCGGCCGAATCCGCAGACTGACGCCGCTCCGTCCACGACCACGCGCACAGCGGTCAGTTCGCTGTGGAGGCCTCCGCGGTGTCGGCGTCCTGCGTGGCGGCCCACGAGGCGAGCAGACGCAGGCCCTCCTCGGACGAGGAGCCCGGCTCGGCGGTGTAGATCGTGAGGGTGAGGCCGGGCTCGGCGGCCATCTCCAGCCCTTCGTAGGCGAGGGTGAGGTCGCCGACGGCGTGGTGGTGGAAGCGTTTGGTGCCGGTGCCGTGGTGGCGGACGTTGTGGGCGCCCCAGCGGGTGCGGAAGTCGTCGCTGCGCGTGGACAGTTCACCGACGAGGTCGTGGAGGTCCTTGTCGTGGGCGTTGCGACCGGCCTCCGTGCGCAGGATGGCGACGGCGATGTCGGCCGCCCAGTCCCAGTCGGGGTAGAAGCGGCGCGAGGCGGGGTCGAGGAAGTTGAAGCGGGCCAGGTTCGCCTGGTTGTGCGGGTTCGCGTGGACGTCGGCGTAGAAGGCGCGGGCGAGTTGGTTCGTGGCGAGGATGTCCAAACGGCCGTTGCGGACGAACGCCGGACCGGCGGTGACGGCGTCCAGGACCCATTGCAGGCTGCGGTGGGCCTTCCACTGCGCGGAGCGGCGCCGGGGTCGTGTGAGGGTGTCCGAGCCGTCGGCCGCGTGGGCGAGGTTGAGCAGGTGCGCGCGTTCGGCGTCGTCGAGCTGGAGGGCCCGGGCGAGGGCTTCCAGGACAGCCGGGGAGGCGCCGGCGAGGTTGCCGCGCTCCAGTTTGGAGTAGTACTCCACGCTCATGTCCGCCAGGGCCGCGACCTCGCTGCGGCGCAGGCCCGGCACCCGGCGCCGGCTGCCCGAGGGCAGGCCCGCCTGCTCGGGAGTGATCTTCGCTCGCCGCGAGGTCAGGAACTCGCGGACCTCTGTTTGGTTGTCCACGCATTCGACGGTACGTCCCGTGCGCGACCGTAGGGATGTACTGCCAGTACACCCTTTGACGGTGACTCGCTGCGCCTGCCGGAACCGGGTTGCCTGGATGGCGTGGTGCTCTTCGCCCCGCCGCGAGCCGGCGGACGGCACCCACCTGGCTCTGCACCCGGCGACGGCCGTCTCCCCTGGTACGTCACCCCGGCACGCGAAGGAATCCCTCATGCGCGGCGCAATGATCTACGCCCCTGGCGACATCCGCTTCGAGACCCTGGACGACCCCAAGATCCTCGCTCCGACCGACGCGGTCATCCGTACGGCCGTAACCTGCGTGTGCGGCTCGGACCTGTGGCCCTACCGCGGCCTGGAGCCGACGGACGCACCGCACCCGATGGGCCACGAGTACGTCGGCTTCGTCGAGGAGGTCGGCAGCGAGGTCACGGCGGTCGGGCCGGGCCAGTTCGTCATCGGCTCCTTCGCCACCTCCGACAACACCTGCGCCAACTGCCGCAACGGCTTCCAGTCCAACTGTCTGCACCGCGAGTTCATGTCGACCTGCCAGGCCGACTACGTCCGCATCCCCAACGCCCAGGGCACCCTGGTCGCCACCGACCAGGTCCCGGGCGAGGAGCTGTGGCCGGCCCTGCTGGCCGTCTCCGACGTCATGGGCACCGGCTGGTGGGCCGCGGACGCCGCCGAGGTCAGGCCCGGCTCCACCGCCGTGGTCGTCGGGGACGGCGCGGTCGGCCTGTGCGCCGTGATCGCCGCCAAGGAGATGGGCGCCGAGCGGATCATCGCCATGTCGCGGCACCAGACGCGACAGAACCTGGCACGCGAGTTCGGCGCCACCGACATCGTCACCGAGCGCGGCGACGAGGGCGTCGCCCGGATTCGTGAGCTGACCGGCGGGATCGGCGCGGACAGCGTGCTGGAGTGCGTCGGCACCGAGGAGGCCATGCACCAGGCCCTGCGCTGCGCCCGGCCGGGCGGCAACGTGGGCTTCGTCGGAGTCCCCCACGGGGTCGCCGTGGACGGACAGGAGCTGTTCTTCTCCCATGTCGGCCTGCGCGGCGGCCCGGCCCCGGTCCGCCGCTACCTGCCCGACCTCGTCGACCGCGTCCTGTCCGGCGCGATCACGCCGGGGAAGGTCTTCGACCTCACGCTGCCGCTCGACCAGGTCGCCGAGGGCTACGCGGCGATGGACGAGCGCCGGGCCATCAAGACCCTCCTCAAGCCCTGAGCGTCCGCACACCGCGCCACCTCACCGCCGTAGACACGGAAACGCCGCCGACACGGAAACCGCCGTACACACGGAAAGAAGTCCTCCATGCCCCGCACGACGTCCTCTTCGGCGACCTCCGCAATCGCCCCGGCCTGTCCCCCGCGCCCGGAGCCTGGTCACCGTGACCACCCTGGCCCGCTCTCCACCGCGGCGAGCAGCTCGACCACCACCTCGGCGCCGCCCTGGACAACGGTCTCGGCGTCGAGGAGCTGTCCGAAACCATCACCCACCTCGCCTTTTACGCCGGATGGCCCAACGCCATGAGCGCCATCATCCGGCTCAAGAAGATCGCCGACGAACGCGACGCCGCCTGAACCCCTCCCGCGCAGCCCGACACCACCCCACCACAAGGAAGATCAACATGGAGCACGTCACCTCGACCCCCACCGCCAAGGCACCGGCCGAGCGGTTCACCGGCGACGTCTACCTCAACATGATCGACACACCGACCGAGCCCGCCCGCCTGGCGGCCGCCCTGGTCCGCTTCACTCCCGGCGCCCGCACCAACTGGCACAGGCACGCCAACGGCCAGACCCTCTACGTCACCGACGGCACCGGACTGGTCGGCACCCGCGGCGGCGACGTCGTGCGCGTCAGCGCCGGCCACACGATCAAGTGCCCCGCGGGCGAGGAGCACTGGCACGGCGCCACCGACACCACGCTCTTGGCGCACATCGCCATGGTGGTCGGCACCGCCGACGGCGACGGCACCACATGGCTGGAGCCCGTCACCGACGAGCAGTACGCCGCCGCCGTGAACGGCAGCCGCTGACCCGCGTGACACGGCACGGCCCGCCGCTGCCGTGGGCGACACCCTCCCGTAACCGCTGCCCCGCATGCGAGCCGGACTGTGAGACCGCACGCTGGTGCCATGACCAGCACGCAGTCCATCGTGATCTACCCGCCCGCCGAAGACGGAGGCCGGCGGGTGCGGGTGGGCGAGCGGTTCGTCGGCATGGCGTACGGGCTGCTGGACATCGTCGAGTTCCTGCGCCTGGCGGGCCTGGAGACCACCGACGAGGTGTGGGTACGGCAGTCGGGGTCGATCGAGTGGCGGGGCGGCGGGCCGGACATGTGGGAGCACTGAGCGTCGCCCGCCCGTCGTCGAGGCCCTCAGACCCGCTCCCCGGGGCATTGTCAGTGGTGGCAGGCAGGATGACGGCATGACAACACCTGCAGCAGTGATCACGGATGCCGCCGCCTACGCCCAGGCGGTCGAGGACGCGGTGACGGCCGCCGCCGCCTACTACGCGGGCGGGACCTCGGCACTCGACGACGACGCCTACGACCGTCTGGTGCGCGGCATCGCCGCGTGGGAGGCCGACCATCCCGAGCAGGTGCTGCCCGACACGCCGACGGGGAAGGTCGCCGGCGGCGCGGTGGAGGGCGATGTCCCGCACACGGTGGCGATGCTGAGCCTGGACAACGTGTTCTCGCCGGACGAGTTCACCGCCTGGACGGCCTCGCTCGCCCGCCGCATCGGCCACGAGGCCGAGCGGTTCAGCGTCGAGCCGAAGCTGGACGGTCTCGCCGTCGCCGCCCGCTACACCCACGGCCGCCTGAGACAGCTGATCACCCGCGGGGACGGTACGGCGGGCGAGGACGTCTCGCACGCGATCGGCACCATCGAAGGGCTGCCGGAGGAACTCGCCGCACCGATCACCGTCGAGGTGCGCGGTGAAGTCCTCATGACGACCGCCCAGTTCGAGCACGCCAACGAGACCCGCACCGCGCACGGCGGGCAGCCGTTCGCCAACCCGCGCGGCGCGTCGGCGGGCACCCTGCGGGCCAAGGAGCGCGCCTACACCGTGCCGATGACGTTCTTCGGCTACGGCCTGCTGCCCCTGCCCGACACCGAGGCCGAACTCGCCACGCGGCTGGGCGAACTCGCGCACAGCGACCTGATGGCGCAGGCCGCCACGTACGGGATCAACACGACCGCCACCACCGCGGTGCCCGGCATCACCGCCGACACCGTCGAGCAGGTACTGGCCCGGGTGCAGGAGATCGCATCGCTGCGGGCCGAGCTGCCGTTCGGGATCGACGGGATCGTCATCAAGGCCGACCTGGCCGCCGACCAGCAGGCGGCGGGGTCGGGTTCGCGCGCTCCGCGCTGGGCCATCGCCTACAAGCTGCCGGCCGTCGAGAAGATCACCCGGCTGCTGGAGGTGGAGTGGAACGTCGGGCGGACCGGCATCATCGCCCCGCGTGCCGTCCTGGAGCCGGTCGAGATCGACGGCGCCACCATCACGTACGCCACCCTCCACAACCCGGCCGACATCACCCGCCGCGACCTGCGGCTGGGCGACCAGGTCATGGTGCACCGGGCCGGTGACGTCATCCCCCGCATCGAGGCCCCCGTCGCCCATCTGCGCACGGGCGACGAACAGCCCATCGCCTTCCCCGAGGTGTGCCCGCGCTGCGGGTCCGGGATCGACACCAGCGAGCAGCGCTGGCGCTGCGAGAACGGACGCAACTGTCACCTGGTGGCCGCCCTGTCCTACGCGGCCGGCCGTGACCAGCTCGACATCGAAGGCCTCGGCCACACCCGGGTCGTCCAACTGGTCGACGCCGGTCTCGTCACCGACCTCGCCGACCTGTTCGCCCTGACCCGCGAGCAGCTGCTGGGCCTGGAGCGGATGGGTGAGACCAGCACCGACAACCTCCTGGCCGCGATCGGCGCGGCCAAGGACCAGCCGCTTTCCCGGGTGCTGTGCGCGCTCGGCATCCGCGGTACCGGCCGCTCCATGTCCCGGCGTATCGCACGGCACTTCGCGACCATGGAGGACATCCGGGCCGCGGACGCCGAAGCGATGCAGCAGGTGGAGGGCATCGGCACCGAGAAGGCCCCGTCGATCGTGGCCGAACTCGCCGAACTCGCCCCGCTCGTCGACAAGCTCGCCGCCGCCGGGGTGAACATGACCGAACCCGGCGCCACTCCCCCGTCGGCCGCCGCCCCGACCGGGGACGCGGACGCCGAAGGGGAGGCCGAGGTTGCGGTGGGCGGACCGCTGGCCGGAATGACGGTCGTGGTCACCGGCGCGATGACCGGCGCACTGGAGAAGCTCAGCCGCAATCAGATGAACGAGCTGATCGAAAGGGCCGGGGGCCGCTCCTCCTCCAGCGTCTCCAAGAAGACCACGCTGGTCGTCGCAGGGGAGGGTGCGGGATCCAAGCGGGCCAAGGCCGAGACTCTCGGCGTCCGCCTGGCCACCCCGGACGAGTTCGCCACCCTGGTCGCCGACTTCATCGGGTGATCCTCTCCGGGGGGTGTGTCTCGGATCACCCCGACGGGAGCCGGCGGCGGGAACAGCCCGGGCCGGTCGGCCGTTCAACCAGACGTGGCTGCGGAGGGGACAGTGTCCCCGGGCCTCACCTTCCGCCCATGGGGACGATCGTTCGGCTGAAGCCCCATGGAGCATCCCGCCGAGAGGCGACCGCCCTCCGCACGCCACCGCTAGCGGCCCCGGCTGGTCTCCCCCGTCCAGCCGGGGCCTTTCTCACTGCCGCGGACGGATCGCGTGGTGCGCAAGCCGAGGGGAGCCGCCGCCCCCCACGGTGACCGTCGGGGAGCTGCTCCCCACGGTGACC
Organism: Streptomyces sp. C1-1; assembly: GCF_050214755.1. Taxonomy (NCBI): domain Bacteria; kingdom Bacillati; phylum Actinomycetota; class Actinomycetes; order Kitasatosporales; family Streptomycetaceae; genus Streptomyces; species Streptomyces sp. C1-1. Next base: position 704,970 of record NZ_CP189826.1, read on the forward strand.
GTGGCCTCCGTCCGCACACCGAGACCGGAGCCGGTGGCCGACAGCGCCGCGCCGGTCAACAACCCCGACACCAGCAGGGCTGCCAGCGCGGCACCGGCAGCCGTACTGTCACGCATTCAGCTCGCCTGCCCGGGTGCCTGCTTGTTGGCGTCGACGAAGGCGCGCTGGGTGATCGCGCTGGTGAACGTGACGGTGCCGACCTTGAACGGGCTGTCCGCCACGGGCTTGACCACCACGGTGCGCTCACCGAGGAACCGCAGGGTCTTCCTGTCGAAGATCCACTCGGTGCGCTCGCCGTCGGTGTCGTTCTGCCGGGCGATCGCGACCCCGTGCCGGCCCGTGGCGTCGACGGCGTCGTCCACCGCGACGACGCCGGGGATCTTCGCCGCGGCCTTGTAGAGGGCGGCGCTGACCTTGGCGGGCGGGTAGCTCTCGGTCAGCAGATCGCCGATGGCGACGAAGGCGGCCTGGTCGCGCGGGACTTCGGGATCCCGGGCGGCGTCCGATTCCCGGTAGACCCGCCGCAGCAGCGTGTCGGGGTCGGTGGGCAGCTCGGCCAGGGCGTTGTAGGCCGAGCTCATCGGAGTCTCGCTCAGCAGGGTGATGCCCTTGTCGCTCGTCTGACCGGCTTCGATCAGCCAGCCGTCCTTGCCGTCGAGGGAGTTCCAGACCTGGCGGGAGTGCAGCTGTTGGCTGACCACAGTGGTCTTGTCGCCGACGGTACGGGGGTAGGTGCTAGCCACCTTGGAGGCGATGTAGATGTACTGACCCTCGTGCGGCGTGGGCGTCGAGGTGTCGGCGGCGGCCAGGGAGATGCGGTCGAGGAGCCGGGGGGCGCCCTTGGCGTCGGCGACTCCGACCTGGGTGGTCAGTGCGGGTCCCGTGGCCAGGGGGGTCTTGTCGCCGCCCGCGTCGCCGCCGGTGAGGGCGAGGCCGCCCACGACCGCGCCGGCCAGGGCGAGGGCCGCGGCGGGCACCAGGATCGTACGGCGCAGGAACGGGTTGGGCCGCTTCGGGGGCGTCACCCGGGAGGTGCGGAGGTCTTCGTGGATCTGAGCCATCATCTGCTCCTTGTGGAACTGGTGGCGGCCCGCCGGCAGATCCCGCTCGGCGGAGGGCAGAAGGCTCTGCGTCTCCGTCCACTCAGCCGGGTGAGGCTGGTGGGAGGGGCTGGCGTTCATCGGTTTCCTTCCTGTGCGGACCGGACCGCGTATCCGCGATCACCTGGTATCTGCCGGTTCGTGGGGGTGAGTTCCCGTTTTTCTCTCACCAGTTGTGCGTCGGCGAGTTTGCGCAGCTTGCCGCGGGCGCGGGAGAGGCGGGAGCGGACGGTGCCGACCGGGACACCGAGGACGCGGGCCGCCTCGGCGTACTCCATCCCCTCGCACAGGCACAGCGTCAGAACCTCGCGCTCGGGGCGCTTGAGCAGGCTCAGCGCGGCCAGCGTGGCAGCGATCCTGCGCCGGTCGTCCAGACGTCCGACGGTCTCCTCGGCATGGTCCTCGACCTGCTCCTCCGCGGCGTTCGCGGCGGCAGCGGCGATTGCCGCGTTGCGGTAGCGGCGATTGCTGCGGTACTGGGAGCGGGCGACGTTGGTGGCGATACCCAGCAGCCACGGCCGCAGGGAACCCCCGTCGGCCTCGACCGAGGCGCGGCGCCGCCACGCCTCCATGAACGTGGCCGACATGACGTCCTCGGCCGCGGACCAGTCGGCGGTCAACCGGAAGGCGTGGTTGTACACCGTGCGGGCGCACTCGTCGAAGAGTTCCGCGAAGGCATCCGGATCTCCGTTCCGTACCCGCGTTCGCATATCTGTGATCACGTTCTGAACTGACCGATGGTGCGGGCCAGTTCCCGTGAGCTATGTCACAGCTGCCACACAGGCAGTCCGCGTTCCGCGACAACCGCGACGGACGAAACAGAACCGCGTCCGGACAACCCATCCGATCAATTCTTCAACTGACCGCCGTTACCGCCCCATTGACAGGGCAGGACACCTCCTCAATCATCAGACATCCGATGAATTGGGAGCCGCCATGAGTACTCCTCCAAGACGTCAGGTCCTGGGCGCGGCCGCGGGCATCACCACCGCCGCCGCCCTTCCTCTCAGCATCGCCACACCCGCGCACGCGGCCCAGCCGGTCGACCGGCACCCCGAGCCGTGGGCTTCCGTCCCCGATCCCGTGCCCGTCCCGCTCGATGCCCTCTACGACAACGACGGCATCGACACAACCTCCGCGCGCGGTGGCGACTTCGACGGTTCGGGCTACACCTTCCCCGGCGAGGAACTCGCCGCGGGGCCCGTCGAGGTCGACGGCATCGCCTTCCTCTTCCCGTCCCCCGCGGAGGGGGCCAAGAACAACCTCGTCGCCCTGGGCCAACGGCTCGAACTGCCCAAGGGCCGCTACCTGTCCGCACATTTCCTCACCGCGGGCAGCTACGGAAACGCCTCCGGCACGGCCACCGTGCACTACGCGGACGGTTCGACCACGTCGGCCGGTCTCGGCGGCGCCGACTGGTACTCGGCGGGCGGCTCACTGTCGGCGCCGTACCGCTACACCCCGGACGGCAGCAAGGACGCGCACGGCGTCGGCATCGGCACGGCGGAGGTGTGGATCGACCCGCAGCGGGAGGCGATCGCCCTCACCCTGCCGGTCACCAACCCGCCGCAGCCGAACAAGGCGTCCCTGCACATCTTCGCCCTCTCCCTCCAACCCGTCGCCCAGGGAAGGGCGTTGGCCCTGCGCAACGCCCGCTCCACGAACTCCCTGATGGAATCCACGGGCGCACAGAGCGTCGAGGCGACCGTCGTCAACGCGGGCACCGTCCCGGTCCTGGCCGAGGACGGGGTGTCGGTGGCCGTCGAGGTGCCCGGGGCCCGCACCGTGGAGCCGGCCCGCATCCGCCGCCTCTCCCCCGGTGAGCAGACCCGCGTCCGCGTCGGCATCCGCAACCGTCGTGGTGTGGTTCCCGGGACCGTTCAGGACGGGGCGGTGACCGTCAGCGGCCGCGGTGCCCGCGTCACCTCCCAGCGGAGCCGGCTGTCGCTCGGCGTGGCCGACTACCTGCCCACCGAGGCCTCCCTCTCCGGCCACCAGGCGCCGTACTGGTTCCAGGACGCCAAGTTCGGCATCTTCATCCACTGGGGCGTGTACTCGGTGCCCGCCTGGTCACCGGTGGGCAAGCAGTACGCCGAGTGGTACTGGAACCACATGCAGGACCCGGCCAACGCGGTGTACGCCTACCACCGGCAGACCTATGGCGAGGACTTCGCCTACGACGACTTCATCCCGCGCTTCACCGCCGCGAAGTTCGACCCACGCGCCTGGGTGGAGTTGTTCCGCGACGCCGGAGCGCAGTACCACGTCCTGACCTCCAAGCACCACGAGGGCTTCGCGCTCTGGGACACCAAGGTCTCGGACCGCAACGCCGTGAAGGCGGGCCCGAGACGGGACCTGGTCAAGGAGCTGTTCGAGGCCTCCCGCCGCTACGCGCCCGAGCTGCACCGGGGGCTCTACTTCTCGATGCCGGAGTGGTTCAACCCCGACAACCCCTGGATGGGCCACGCCCCACGCAACCCGTACACCCTCCAGCCGGTGCCGTACACCGGATACACCGGCGGCAAGGACTACGTCAGGGACTACCAGGCGCCGCAGATGCTGGAGCTGATCCACGGCTACGACCCCGAACTCATCTGGTGCGACATCGGCGGCGCGAACGACAGCCTCGACGTGCTCGCCGAGTACTTCAACCACGCCAAGAACCGGGGCCGCCCGACCGACGTCACGGTCAACGACCGCTCGGGCATCGCCTTCCACGACTTCACCACGCCCGAGTACACGACGTACGAGAACACGGTCGTCGCCAAATGGGAGTCGAGCCGCGGCCTGGACCCCTTCAGCTACGGCTACAACCAGGCCACCCCGGACAACGCCTACATGACGGCCGAGCAAGTCGTACGCAGTCTCGTCGACATCGTCTCCAAGAACGGCAACTTCCTGCTCGACATCGGCCCGCGCGCCGACGGCACCATCCCGGAGATCATGCAGACCCGGCTGCGCGAGACGGGCCGGTGGCTGCGCACCAACGGCGAGGCGATCTACGGCACGACGTACTGGTCCCGCATGGCCCAACTCGGCGACGATCTGCGGTTCACCGTGCGCCCGGACGACGCCTTCTACATCCATTCACTCGCCGAGCCGGGTGCCAAGCTCCGCGTCGAGGCGCCGGTACCCGTCCGCGGCGGCGACAGGATCACCCTGCTCGGCCACGACCGACCGCTGTCCTGGACCACGAGCAAGGGCGCGCTGGTGATCGACGTGCCCGGAGCCGCGCGTGCGGCAGGCCGATACGTGTGGGTCTTCAAGGTGGACCGGCGACCCTGACCAGCAGCCGGTGTGTTGCGAGAGCCCGGGAGGTTGTTTCTCCTCCCGGGGCTCTCGCGCTAGGTGTACCCGGTCATGACTTTGGTGACAGTCGGGTGATCGGTGGCTGGCCGCCGAGCGCGGTGTGTCGGCGGCCAGTGTTGTAGAAGTGCAGCCAGGGCGCGAGTGCGTGGGCGCGTTCGGTGTTGCTGGCGAAGACCTGGTGGTAGGCCCATTCGGCCTGCAGGGTCCGGTTGAAGCGTTCGACCTTGCCGTTGGTCCAGGGGCAGTGGGGCCGGGTGAACTTCTGCTTGGCGCCCAGGGCTTGGCAGGCGTCGCGGAATGCGCCGGAGGTGCGGTAGTTCCTGGCGTTGTCGGTCATCACGCGCTCGATGCGGGCGATGCCGTGGCCGGCGAAGAACACGGCCGCGCGGGTGAGGAAGGCCGCGCAGGTGGTGCCCTTCTCGTCGGCCAGGATCTCGGCGTAGGCCAGGCGGGAGTGGTCGTCCACGGCGGCGTGCACGTAGTCGTAGCCGATGCCCCGGCCCCGGACGTCCTCGCTGCGGCCGTGGGCCCGCCAGCCGCCGCCGTCGGGGATCTTCCCGAGCTTCTTGACGTCCAGGTGGACCAGGCCGCCGGGCTGGTTGTACTCGTAGCGTGCGGCGCTGGTGCGCACTGCCCGGATCACCTGTCCGGTCAGCGGGTCGCAGGCCGCCAGGGGCGGCACCTGGTGGCGGCGCAGGATCCGGCTCACCGTCCGGGCCGGGACCTGGGTGGCCTCAGCAATCTGCTCGGGTCCCCGGCGCAGGCGTCGGCGGGCCTCAAGGACGCGCTCCTCAACCTCGGCCGGGGTGCGACGTGGGCAGGTGTGGGGGCGGCTGGAGCGGTCGTGCAGCCCCGGCCAGCCGTGGGCACGGTAGCGGTTGACCCAGCGATGAGCACATTGCCGGGAGACTCCCAGCTCCTTGGCGACGTGCGCGACCGGACGCCGGTCGAAGACGACGCGACGCACCAGCAGGCATCTGCCGTGAAAGGTCAGCCGGGCATTAGCGTGGGCCACCAGGACCTCCGAGGTGAGTGAAGACGGCAATCTCCACTACGCCCGGAGGTCCCTCCATGATCAACAACCGGTAGCGGGCGTGTCACCAACCTCCCGGCCGAGTACAGCTAGGACGGGCTGCGGGCCCGGAACGGCGTCTCGTCACCAGTAGTGGCGTCGGCCGGCGACCGCGTGACCCGTGGAACCCATGATCCAAAGGACGGCACCGACCACGGTCAGGATGAGGCCGAGGGTCCACAGGATCGAGACGCCGGTGAGGAAGCCGATGACAAGCAGGATGATGCCGATGGCGAGCATGACGTACCTCCCGAAGTTGCCTGACGTGTCATCTCCCGGATGCCCCCAAGTCGCAACATCACCCCCGCCCGGGCATCACGGGACTGCTCGTGGATCGGCTCCGTCGGGTCAGCGGCCCTCGGCTGCCTCCGGAACGACGCTCAGGGGCCGTCCGTCAGAGCGATACGGACGGTGATGCACTTGCCGGTCGTCACCTGCCTGGCCTCGAAGCCCACTGCGAGGGCTTTCACGATCTCCAGACCGTGCTGGCCCACCCGGTTGGCGTCGGCGGTCCGTGCCTGCGGCAGGCCGGGGGCGGAATCCCACACCTGCACCTCCACCGCCTCACCGGCGAGCCTCAGCACCATCATGACCGGGCCGGGCGCGTACTTGTAGGCGTTGGTGACCAGCTCGCTCACCACCAGCTGGACCACCTCCTCCACGCGCGCGGGGACCGCCGCGGTGTGCCCGGCCCGACGGGTGAGAAAGTCCGCGGCCAGGTGGCGGGCCCGGGCGATACACGTGCCGTCACCGTCCAGCGCGACGCTGATCTCCGGCCCCTGCTCCGCCGCCGTGGTCTCCCCCTTCCTCACAGATGCGAGATCCATGACCACTGCCTTCAACCCCGTTATTGCCGCGCCCGATCGCGAGTTGCCCCTCTGCTACCGATGGCTGCGCCACGCACACGTATCACACGTATCCTTCACACAGCAGCTCGGGCCAACGCTTCAGTGTGCCAGTCCCAACGTCTTGTTCGAGGGAGAAATGACCGACGTCGACCCCACTGGGCGCCCCGGCCGGCTGTCGGCCATCCCCACCGTCATCGACGGCATCCACGTGGTCACCCTTGCCGGAGAGATCGACCGCGACACCGCCGAGGTACTGCGCCAGGCGCTGCCTCGGCCCGATGCCCCTCGCGTCCGCGTCGTGGTCGACCTCGAACAGGTCACCTTCCTGGACTCCACCGGCATCAACATCTTCATCTCCACCCACAACACGCTCGCCCGGGCCGACGGCTGGCTGCGACTGGCCGCACCCTCCGCCTCCGTGCTCCGCGTCCTGCAGATCGTCGGCATCGACACCGTCATCGACTGCTGCCCGACCCTGCACCAAGCCCTCTCGACCTGAACGTCCGTCACTGCCGGCTCCCTACGCATCCTCGTGGCCGCGCAGGACGAGCAGCGACCGGGCCTCGACCTCCACGTCGCTGCCCGCCTTGATCAGCGGCCTGAACTCGGTGTAGGGGATGGCGGTGTCCACCTCGACCGCCCACCAGGGGCCGAGTTCATCGGGCACCGTGAAGGTGAGGGCCTGGCTGTGGGCGTTGACCAGCAGCAGGAAGGAGTCGTCCTGCACGGGCAGGCCCCGCAGATCCGGTTCCGTGATGGCCTTGCCGTTGAGGTGCACCATGAGGGACCGCGCGAAGCCGGTGTCCCAGTCGTCGTCGGTCATCTCCTGCCCAGCGGGGGTGAACCACCCGATGTCCTTCGACTCCGTTGCGCTGCCTCGCGGTACGCGTCCCTTGAAGAAGCGCCGCCGGCGGAAGACGGGGTGGTCGCGGCGCAGAGCGATCAACATGCGGGTGAAGTCGAGCAGTTCGCTCCCCTCCGCGGCCTTCTGCCAGTCGATCCACGTCAGCTCGTTGTCCTGGCAGTACGCGTTGTTGTTGCCCTGCTGAGTACGGCCGAGTTCGTCGCCGTGCGAGAGCATGGGGACGCCCTGGGAGAGCAGCAGGGTGGCCAGCAGGTTGCGCTGCTGACGGGCGCGCAGGGCAAGGACGCTGCGGTCCTGGGTGGGGCCTTCGGCGCCGCAGTTCCACGAGCGGTTGTGATCCTCGCCGTCGCGGTTGTCCTCGCCGTTGGCCTCGTTGTGCTTGCCGTCGTACGAGACCAGGTCGCGCAGGGTGAAACCGTCGTGCGCGGTGACGAAGTTGACCGACGCGAAGGGCCTGCGTCCGTCGCTCTGGTACAGGTCGGCGGAGCCGGTCAGCCGGGAGGCGAACTCGCCCAGCGTGCCGCCCTCGCCCCGCCACAAGTCACGCACCGTGTCACGGTACTTGCCGTTCCATTCGGTCCACAGCGGGGGGAAGTTGCCGACCTGGTAGCCGCCCTCGCCGACGTCCCACGGCTCGGCGATGAGTTTCACCTGGGAGATGACCGGGTCCTGGTGGACGAGGTCGAAGAACGACGACAGCCGGTCCACCTCGTGGAACTGCCGGGCCAGGGTGGCGGCCAGGTCGAAGCGGAAGCCGTCGACGTGCATCTCGGTCACCCAGTACCGCAGTGAGTCCATGATGAGCTGGAGGGTGTGCGGGTGGTTCATCCGCAGGCTGTTGCCCGTACCGGTGGTGTCCCAGTAGTAGCGCGGGTCCTCCGGGGAGAGCCGGTAGTAGGCCGCGTTGTCCAGGCCTCGCAGGGACAGCACCGGCCCGAGGTGGTTGCCCTCGGCGGTGTGGTTGTAGACGACGTCGAGGATCACCTCGATACCGGCCTCGTGCAGGGTCTTCACCATGGCCCGGAACTCCTGCACCTGCTCACCCCGCTGCCCCGAGGAGCCGTAGGCGTTGTGCGGGGCGAAGAAGCCGATGGTGTTGTATCCCCAGTAGTTCGACAGGCCCTTCTCCACCAGGGCATGGTCCTGCACGAACTGGTGCACCGGCATCAGTTCCACCGCGGTGACGCCCAGCTCGACGAAGTAGTCGATCATGGCCGGGTGGGCCAGCCCCGCGTAGGTGCCGCGAATCGCCTCGGGTATCGCCGGGTGGGTGATCGTCATGCCCTTCACATGGGCCTCGTAGATCACGGTCTCGTGGTACGGAGTCCGCAGCGGGTGGTCACTGCCCCAGTCGAAGTACGGATTCACCACCACCGACTTCGGCATGTACGGGGCGGAATCCAGCTCGTTGTAACGGTCGGCGTCCTCGAAGTGGTACGGAAACAGCGCCTCGTTCCAGTCGACCTGGCCCTCGATCGCCTTGGCGTACGGGTCGAGCAGCAGCTTGTTGGGGTTGCAGCGCTCACCTGACTCGGGCCGGTAGGGCCCGTGCACCCGGAAGCCGTAGCGTCGGCCCGGGCCGACGTCCGGCAGGTAGATGTGGTGGACGAAGCCGTCCACCTCCTTCAGGGCGACGCGTTCCTCCGAGCCGTCCTCGTCGAACAGACACAGCTCGACGCGCTCGGCCACCTCGGAGAACACCGCGAAGTTCGTTCCCGCGCCGTCGAAGGTGGCGCCCAGTGGCGCCGTCTGCCCCGGCCGCGCACCGACTTCCGTGCTCTCCTGCCAGATGCGCATGCCTCACCCTCCCCCGCGCGGCCGGAGGACAGCCGCGCTTGTCTGCTCCCGTGTGCCCCTCCTTTCACTTGACATGCGGTGCAGGTCAGGTGAAAAGCTCTTGCCCGCCCGCCGTCGGCTGTCAGGGCTCTGTCACCAGGTGACGAGCAGTTCATGAGTGCCGTAGATCACCGCGTCGTACTTGAAGGGGATGTCGTCCAGGCCGGTCGCCGGGCGGAGGGTCGGGATGCGGCGCAGCAGGGTCGGATATGGGAGGCGAGGGCGGTCGCCGCGGTGATGCCGCGTATCAGGCTGCGTCGGGGTGAAGTGGGTGCGGAGAGCAGTGTCTTCTGCTCGGCGTGGCCGGTCACCACCCACGGCGTCATGCCGTCCCAGGTGCGGGCCCGGAATACCGGCCCGAAGGCGGCCAGGCCACGCATCTGCGGTGAGAGGCCGAACGGGCAACCGGCGGACCGCGGTTCGGGGAAGTCGGGTGTGTCGGCAGGCACCGGGTCGCTCTCGAGCGAGGCGGTCATGTCGTTCTCCTTGGGTGCTTTCAGTGTGCTTTCAGTGATTCAGTGCCAGGGAGTCGTCGGCCGCGTCGACGAGGGCCTGCCGGTGCAGGCGGGTCTGCTTGGGCATGTTCCAGCCCAGGACGGCGGTGGGCCTGCCGTCCCGGCGGTAGAGCGCGACGAAGCGGCGCTCGTCCTCGCTGCCCTCGACGATCTCCAGGTCCGCGTCGGGTACGGGCACTCCGTGGACCTGGATCCTGGCGTCGAACTGGTCGGTCCAGAAGTACGGGACCGGGGTGTAGGGGCGGTCCTCGCCGCAACGCCTCCGCGGTGGCCAGGCCGGCCGCGGACGCGCCGACGACGAGGACGCTGTCGGGCGAGCTCACGCGTCCTCGCCGAGGGCGATGGCGGCGGCCGGGCAGACACTGGCGGCCTCGCGCACCGCGGTGTGCTGCTCGGCTGCCGGTTCGGCGTCCAGCAGGACGACGATGCCGTCCTCGTCGCGCTGGTCGAACACATCTGGGGCGATGAGCACGCACTGGCCAGCGCCGCAGCACTTCTCCTCGTCGACGGTGATCTTCATGACGGGTCCTCCTCGGGATCCGGTAGGGGGTGGGGGGTGAAGGGGGCGAGCAGCAGACCGGTGATCGCGTCGGTGAGCGAGGTCGCCGTGTGCTGCCACAAGGACTGGAGCTCACCCGTGTCCTCGGCCAGGACACGCTCGCGTTCGGCGCAGGTGTGGACGATCAACAGCCGTGCCATGGCCGCCCGTTCGTGGCGTACGGCCTGCGGCAGTTCAGGCAGGCGGCGGCCGAGCTCGTCCAGGGTCCTGCGCAGTGGCGGCCGGTCGACCGCCGCCGCGCTGACCGCCTCCCGCAGCGCGGGGTCGGTCATCACCTGGGCCACGAACCGCGCGAGCCAGGAGGGCGCGCCGAGTGAGGCGAGGCACTCGGTGACCGGGCGCACCAGGCAGTCGACCCAGTCCCGGACGTCGTCGCTGTCACCGACCTGCGCCAGCATCCGCTCCCGGATGTGCTCGATCGGTCCGGTACTGCGGTCGAGCATGGCCCGGATCAGGTCGGTCCTGGTGCCGAAGTGGTAGCCCACCGCGGCGTTGTTGCCCTGCCCGGCCGCCTCGCTGACGCGCCGGCTGGACACCGCGGCGGGCCCGTGCTCTGCGAAGAGCCGTTCCGCCGCATCCATGATCGCCTCGCGGGTCTCCGCGGCCCGCTCGGTCCGCACGCCTGCGCCGCCCAAGGTCACCAGCTCACCGGAAGCTCGCGCAGGGGTGTGGTGATGAGGCCCTCGACGCGGCGCAGTCGAGTCGGGTCGACGGCGAGCTCGAGGCTCGGCAGACGGCGCAGCAGCACGGCGAGGACGGTCTGCATCTCGGTACGGGCGAGGGGCTGGCCGAGGCAGGAGTGCGGGCCGGCGCCGAAGGCGAGGTGCGGGTTGGGTGTGCGGGCCAGATCCACATCGTCGGCGTCCTCGAACGCGTCGGCGTCGCGGTTGGCCGCCGCCATGCTGCACACCACGGTGGTGCCCTGCGCCAGCACGGTGCCGCTGGGCACCTCGGTGTCCTCGTGGACGTAGCGGAGCATGCCGAAGCCCGTGTACGGCTCGTAGCGCAGCACCTCCTCGACAGCGGAGCGGATGAGCGAGCGGTCCTCCAGCAGCCGCTCCCAGCGCTCGCGGTCGGCCAGCAGCACGGCCGCCATGGTGGTGAGGAAGCCGGCGGTCGTCTCGTGCCCGGCCAGCAGCAGGGCCTGACCGGTGGCGGCCAGGGCCAGGTCGGACATCGGGCGGCCCTCGCCGTCGGTGGCCGTGATCAGCTCGCTGATCAGGTCGTCGTGCGGGTCCCTCCGCTTCTCCTCGACCAGGGCTGCCATGTAGGCGCCGAAGTCGCGGTGGGCCGCCTCCATGTCCGCGGCGCTGTACTTGGTGAGATTGAGGAAGGTGTCGGACCAGGTCTTGAAGTCGTCGCGGTCGCTCTCGGGGACGCCGAGCATGTCGCAGATGACGTAGACGGGCAGCGGGAAAGCCAAGTGCCCCAGCAGGTCGGCGGGTTGGCCGTGCTCCAGCATGCCGTCGACGAGTTGGTCGGCCATCGCCTCGATCCTGGGCACGAGGGCACGCATGCGCTTGGCCGTGAACCATTTGCCGACCATGCGCCGCCAGCGGTCGTGGCCCTCGGCGTTGAGCGCTCTCGCCATGGGGCTGTCGAAGATGCTGCCCGCCTCACTGGCGGTGATCCGGGCCGCGTCGGGCCGTGCCAGCCCGTCACGGCTCAGGCGGGGGTCGGACAGCGCGAGCCTGACGTCCCCGTAGCGGGTGAGCAGCGTCGCCCGGTCGCCGCTGGGCAGCGTCACGGGCGCGACCGGACACTTCTGCCGCAGCTCCGGCCACTCCTCGGGGGGCTGAAGGGCCGCCGGGGCGGCGAGCGGGTAGCTCATCGTGGGGTGTTGTGGGGGTTGCTGCGTCTCACTCACGAGGACTCCTCGGTCCGTTCCTGGCCGACGCGTTCAGCCAACTCCGCGATCACTGTTAATTCAAGCGACTGACTTAAAAGTGGCGTGAAGTCTTCGCGGAGGAAGTGCGGTGGGCCGCACGCGCGTCCGTTTCACGGCGATGAGCGCGCAACTGCCTTTACTGCGAACGCAGTTGACTACCCGAGACCTCAGGGGCCGGAAGGAACGGCGCGGGCCAGGGGCTCCAGGTCGCCGTAAAGGGCAGCGTGGAGTGCGGCGGCGAGTTCGCGGGCCCGCTGTTCGTTACGCACCCCGTGCATCATGAAGTAGACCGGTCCGGTGTAGGCGCCGAAATCGGCCTCGCGATTGCGGACCAGGTGGAGGATCGCGGCCCGAATGGCATCGTTGACGCCATCGGCCACCTCGTGGTCCGAACCGGCGGTGAGCGTGTCCGCCTTCACGGTCCACTGCCGGGGCGCCTCGGATTCGATGGCCACGAAGACAACTTCGCGCGCCATGGCCTCGCGGTAAGCGCTCCGGAAAGCCCCAGCGCCCGTGGCATCCGGGATGAGGTGAGCGGGGTAGGGAACCGGCAGCGGCTGCACCACCGCATTCTTTCAACAGGTGACGTTCATCGGCACCCGCGAGCCGGAGGCGGGTCACACCGAGTGGCCATCTTCACCCTTTGGGACCAGCGACCTTCGGGCAGGCCGCCTCACCATGGCGTACTACCAGGCCGTCCAGAAGGTGATGGGCGGAGCGGCCGCCACCAGCACGTTCGCCCGGCTGTTCCTGCTCCCGGACGTCGCCCGCTGCGGTGGCGGCCAGGGCCCGGACAGGCTGGACGCGCTGACCGCGATCGTCGACCGGGCCACCAAGGGCCAGGCGCCGGACAGCCTGCCGACCAAGGCCGTCGACGGCAGCGGCGAGACCACCTCTTCCCGACCTACCTACCCCTTCCCCTACGTCGCCGAGAACACCACCGGCGGTTCGCCCGACACCCCCTCCAGCTACACCCCGGTCAGGTCCGCGGCCGAGGCCGGCCTGACGCCGAACCGGCTCGGCTCCTTCCGCTCCGGCTACGAAGAGGTCGGCAACTGGGTCCACGGCAAGTGGGTCGTCACCCACGGCAAGGCATGATCTGACCGACGCCCGCAACCCAGGCCCCGCGCACGCCGTTCGTGGCTGCGCGGGGCCACTTTTCACTGAGTCAGGTGGCGCAGTTCGTTCTCGTACAGCTCGCCCGGGTCGAATCCCATGCCGGTGAAGTGGCCTGCCAACTCCAGGGAGAGGATGCCGTGGAGGCGGGTCCAGAAGAGCAGGGCGCGGCGCAGGGCGGGTGGGGATGCGGGATGGCCGGCCGCCCACTGCCGGTGTTCGGCGAGGTGGGCTTCGAGCGGGGCGCCGGCCGGGGTGTCCGAAACGGCGCCCGCCACGGCGCCGTCCGACTGGGCGGCGTCCAGGAGGCTTCGCATGATCTCGGAGGCGATCTCGGTGATGTCGTCGGGAGCGTGATAGCCGGGCACTGGTGTGCCGTAGATGAGGAAGTACCGCTGGGGGTCGTCCAGGGCCCACGCCCGCAGTGCGCGCCCGAGTTGTGCGAGATCCGCGCCGGGGGCGGCCGCGGCCCGGACGGTGTCGGCGAGGCTGCGGTAGGCGTCGCGGATCAGTTCGGTGATCAGTTCGTCCCGGCCGGCGAAGTACCGGTAGAGCGCGGGGCCGCTCATGCCCATCTGCTTGGCGATGGCGTTGAGGGACAGCCCCGGGGCGCCGGCGGCGGCGATCTGCTCCCAGGCGCGTTCCTTCACCTCGGCCCGTAGCTGGGCCCGGTAGCGCTCGCGTGGTGTCTCCTTGCCCGCCACAGTCACGTGCGCGTCCCTTCTGTCATCCGGAAGCCGGCTTCAGCGAGCCGGACGGGGTGGGTCCCCGCCACCCCTTGCGTTAGACCCTATTACGAACGTTCTTGACTGTCACGCGAAGAACTGGTTATAACTTCTAACGAACGCGTCAGCCACTAACTTGAACGGGATCGACGGAGGTCGTCATGAACGCTGGAACACGGGTCGAGGTCGTACTGCCGGGCAAGGTGGAACCGGAGGGGCTTCAGGTGCGCGAGGTCGCCGTTCCGGTCGCCGGAGCGGGTCAGGTCGTCGTCCGCATGGAGGCGACCGGTGTGTCCTTCGCCGAGCAGCAGATGCGCCGGGGCCGCTACTACGACCAGCCGCCCTTCCCGTTCGTCCCCGGTTACGACCTGGTCGGCACCGTTTCGCAGACCGGGGACGGGGTCGCACCCGCTCTGGTCGGCACCAGGGTGGCCGTACTGCTGAAGGTCGGCGGCTGGGCCAGCCATGTGGTCGTCGACGCCGCCGACGTCGTGCCGGTCCCGGAGGGGATCAGTGCGGCGGAGGCCGAGACCGTGGTGATCAACGGCATCACGGCGTGGCAGATGCTGCACCGCAAGGCTCGTGTCCGCGCCGGGCAGACCGTACTGGTGCACGGTGCCAACGGCGGCGTCGGTTCCGTACTCGTCCAGCTCGCGCAGGCCGCCGGAGCGAAGGTGATCGGCACCGCCTCCGCCCGCCACCACGCCGCCCTGCGGGAACAAGGGGTGACGCCGATCGACTACCGCACCGAGAACATCCCCGACCGCGTCCGCCAACTCGCCCCGGCGGGCGTGGACGCCGTGTTCGACCACGTCGGCGGCCGCAGCATCGTCGCCTCCTGGCGCCTGCTCGCGCCCGGCGGCACGCTCGTCTCCTACGGCAGCGCCTCCACCCGGGACGACGAGGGCTCCAAGCAGTGGCCCGTGCTCAAGCTGCTCGGCCGCGTATGGCTGTGGAACACCCTGCCCAACCGCCGCCACGCCTACTTCTTCAACGTCTGGGCCGGCCGCGCCCTCAGCGCCGGCCGCTTCCGGGCCCGGCTGCGCACCGACCTCACCGAGGTGTTCAACGCCCTGCGGCGTGGCGAGATCACCGCCCAGATCGCCGCCGAACTGCCCCTCGCCCAGGCCGCCGAGGCGATGCGACTGGCCGAGTCCGGCACCGTCGCCGGAAAGGTCGTCCTCCACCCCTGAAGGGCGCGCGGGCGGATCGAGACTCCGACGGCCCCTGCCGCACGGAGGCCAGACCCGCACCGCACCCTCCGCCCTCTATCCGAGCGTGAGCATCGCCTCGGTGACCTCGCCCACCGCCGCGTCGGGGATCCTGGTGGCGGCATCTTCGAGGACGAGCAGCCGTGCCCCGGGAATCTCGCGCGCGATCGCCTCCCCGTTGCCGACGGGGAAGAACCGGTCGCGGCGGCCGTGGACGACGAGCGTGGGGACCTCGATCTCGGGCAGGCGCTCGCGCCAACGGGGTGTGCAGTCGAGCGTGGAGAACACCATGGCCAGCTGGTTGGCCATCTGCGCCGAAGGCGTGGTGCCGGGCGTGCGGTCCCAGACGCGCCCGGCGATCACGCCTGCGGCTACCGGGTCGTCGCCGAGGATCTCCGCGCCGGCGGCGACGAACTCCGTGACCGCCTCCCGGTCGGTCCAGTCGGGCATCGGACGCGTGAACAGCCGCACCATCGTCGCCTGGTCATGGTCGGGAAGGTCGTCGTCGGGCGGTCCGGGGGCGACCGGGCGGGTGCCGACCAGGGTGAGGGCCGAGAACGCACCCGGACGGTCGAGCACGGCCACCTGGGCGACCATCCCGCCGACACCGATCCCCGCGAGATGCGCGGGCCCCTCGCCGAGCGCGTCGGCAAGGCCCGCCGCGTCCGCGGCCAGGTCGCGGAGGGTGTAGGCGGGCGCCTGCGGATCCGTCGTCGTCGACTCACCGCTGTCGCGCAGGTCGTAGCGCACGACATGGCGTCCGCCGGCGGCGAGGCGCTCGCACAGGGCGTCGGGCCAGGAGAGCATCGTCGTACCGCCCGCGAGCAGGACGAGTGGCGCGTCGTCGTCACCGAACGACTCGATGGCGAGATCGACCTCATTGACGTGGACAGTGGTCATCGGATCACCCGAAGACGTCGTACGTCAGATGCGTCGCGGTCGATGCCGGGATCAGTGATGGTTGGAGTCATACCAGGACAGACTCGATCCGCCGCACCAACTCATCGCTCGAGCGCGCGGCCGCAGGGCTCTGCCGGGCCTCTCGAGCCGCGAGATGCTCATCTCGGCCGCGACATATGCAAGCGGGCACCCTGCCCGGACCCGTTCAGCCGGCCCCGCGAAGCAAGTAGGTGATGTTGCTTCGCCGATCAGGCTGTTCCGGTCCCGCAGTTGTGAGCAGAATTCGTGGGAACGGTGCGCGTTCTGAGGGGATGCCATGGTGCGACTGCGATTACTCGGCCCGGTCGAACTGGCCGTGGGAGACGCGACGGTGGACGTCGGGCCGCCGCAACGGCGCTCCGTCCTGGCCGCGTTGGCCGTGGACACGGGACGACCGGTGGGAGTGGACGTACTGGTCAGCCGGGTCTGGGGCACCGACCCCCCTGAAGGCGCCCGGCGTTCGCTCTATGCCCACATCACCCGTATCCGGCATGCCTGCGACCGCATGGCCGACACCTCCAGTGAAGCGGTGCGGCTGACCCGCCGTTCGGACGGATACATTCTGCAGACCGACCGGCAGCAGGTCGACGTGCACCGCTTCCGGCACCTGGCCGACCGGGCCCGCGACGCCCGCGTGCCGGCCAGCGAGCGGGCGGCACTGCTCGGTGAGGCGCTCGGACTCTGGCGGGGCGAACCGCTCAGCGGTCTTGACGGCCCGTGGGCCGAGCAGATGCGGCGGGCCTGGCGGCGTGAACAGGTGGACGCGACCATCGAATGGGCCCGCGTCCAGGCATGCCTCGGCGCCCCCGCGGCGACGATCGGCCCCCTGTCCAGCCTCCTCGACGACTTCCCCCTCGTCGAACCGCTGGCGGAGGCCCTGATGCGGGCCCTGCACGACAGTGGGCGGGACGCCGAAGCCCTGCAGTGCTATGCCTCCATGCAGCGCCGGCTGGCCGATGAACTGGGCACGGACCCCGGGTTGGCACTGCGCGAGACCCACCAGGCCATCCTGCGAGGGACCCTTCCCCCTTCCGCTCCGCCGCAGCGACCCGTTCCGGCGCCGCCCCGACACCCAGGACAGCGGCGGGGCACCGTACCGGCCCAACTTCCCGTCGCCGTACGCGGCTTCACCGGCCGGCAGGAGGAACTCGCGCACCTCGACGCGCTCTTGGAGAGCGCCCAGCCCTCGACCCCGGTGGTCATCTCGGCCGTCTCCGGCGCGGCCGGAGTGGGCAAGACCACGCTGGCGGTGCACTGGGCGCACCGGGTGCGGGAGTTCTTCCCCGACGGACAGCTCTACGTCAACCTCCGGGGCTTCGATCCCGGCGGGACCGTCGTGGACCCGTTGGAGGCGGTGCGCGGATTCCTCGACGCCTTCGCGGTGCCCGCCGCCCGGATCCCACCGAGCCTGGAGGCACAAGCAGCCCTCTACCGAAGCCTGTTGGCAGACCGACGGGTGCTGATCGTGCTGGACAACGCACGGGACGCCGAGCAGGTCAGGCCGCTGCTGCCCGGCACACCCGGCTGTCTGGCGCTGGTCACCAGCCGTAACCGGCTCACCAGCCTGGCGGCCGTCGAAGGCGCGCGCCTGCTCTCCGTCGACGTGCTCTCCCCGGATGAGTCCCGGTCCCTGCTGGCCGACCGTCTCGACGCCCGCCGGATCGCCGCCGAGCCCGACGCCGTCACGGAGATCGTGGCCCGCTGCGCCGGTCTGCCGTTGGCTCTCGCCGTCCTCGCCGCCCGTGCCGCCGCCGAGCCCCGCGTCCCGCTGGCCACCCTCGCCGACGAACTCCGCGAGAGCGGCAGCCGGCTGGACGCCCTCGACGGCGGGGATTCCGCCACGCAGGTACGGGCGGTCTTCTCCTGGTCCTACGCGGCCCTCAGCCCCGCCGCCCAGCGGCTGTTCCGGCTGCTCGGCCTGCATGCCGGACCGGACGTCTCGGCCGCGGCGGCGGCAAGCCTGGCCGGGGTGCCGCCCACACGGATCCGAGCCCCGCTGGCCGAACTGACCCGAACGCATCTGCTCACCGAGCACCTGCCGGGCCGCTACGCCTCGCACGACCTGCTCCGCGCCTACGCCGCCGAGCTCGCCCGCACCGAGGACAGCGACACCGACCGCCGCCAGGCCACGCACCGCGTCCTCGACCACTACCTGTTCAGCGCCCTGCACGCCCAACGCCTCCTGGGCCCGCCCGCCGATCCCGTCCTCCCCTCCCCCGCTCAGCCGGAGGTGACCCCCGAGCAACCGGCCGACCGCGAGCGGGCCATGGCCTGGTTCACGGCCGAGCACCCGGTGCTCCTCGCTGCCGTCGACCAGGCGGGCCAGGAGGGTTTCGACCGTCACGTCTGGCAGCTCGCGGCGGCGCTGACGCCGTATCACCAGCGGATGGTGCTGTGGTCCGACTGGGCCGGCACCCACATGGCCGGCCTGGCCGCCGCCCGCCGCACGGGTGACAAGGCGGGCGAGGCATGCGCCCACCGCAACATCGGCAACGCCGAATCGACCCTCGGCCGCCCCGCCGAGGCCCGCACCCACCTCGAGCGCGCCGCGAACCTCTACCAGCAGATCGGTGACCGGCTGGGTGCCGCCCACACCCACCTCGCCCTCGGCAGGGTCTCCACCCAGCAGAGCCGGGTCGCCGAGGGGCTGCAGTACTCGCAGCAGGCCGTGCGGGGTTTCCGCGCCGCCGGGGACCGCGCCTGGCAGGCCCTGGCACTCAACAACGTCGGATGGGACCACGTGCAGCTGGGCGAGTACCGGCACGCCATCGACTACTGCGAACAAGCCCTGGCCCTCATCGGGGACACCGGCCATGTCTCCGGCGAGGCCCACACCTGGGACACCCTCGGCTACGCCCACCACCACCTCGGCGAGCACAGTGAGGCCGCAGCCTGCTACGAGAAGGCCGCGGCGCTCTTCCACCACATCGGCGACCTCTACTACGAGGCGGACATCCTCGCCCACCTCGGCGACAGCCACTTCGCGGCACGCAATCCGCGCGACGCCCGCGACGCCTGGACCCGGTCCCTGGCCCTCTTCGAGAAACTCGAGCACCGGGACACCGAGGCGCTGCGCGCGAGGCTCGAACATCACCTCCACCTGGACCCGTCCGACACGGTGCTCCCCGAACGTGACTGATCAGACGGGAACCGTGCGCAAGCGTCCGCCGCGACCGACGCCGCGTGGTGGCCCGGGTCGGCTACTGGTCCTTGGAGCGCTGCGGTTCTCCTGCCTTGTGCCGCTGATAGTGGCGGGCGACGCGCATGCGGTTGCCGCAGCGGGCGGCCGAACACCAGCGGCGGCGTGGATGGGTGGGCAGGAACAGCATCACGCAGTCGTCGGCTTCGCATGCACGGATCGTCGCCACCGCGGGATCGACGAGCAGGTCGGCGGCGGCTTCCGCGAGGCAGGCCGCGAGCCGCAGGCCCGGTGAGCCGTCGCGTCGGCGGACGACGGCCACGGCCGACCCGGTCCAGCCCAGTTCGCTGATCGCCGGTGCGGCGCGCTGCGCCTGGTTGAGGGCCAGCAGGTCGGCGGCCGGGGGCTCGTCGCCTCTGCGGACGAAGTCCAGGGCGCGGGCGGTGTGCTCTCGTACGGCCCGAACGGCGGCCAGGTCTTCGGCGCCGATCTCCTGCGGTACCTCGTCCGGGATGCGGGCGGCCTGCAACGTCCACCAGTCCCGCAGGCCATCCGGAGTGGCGAGCAGATCGCCCGTGGTCGGGCGCGTGTTGACCAGGTCCAGCGCCAGCGGCTCTCCGGTCAGCGGCACGAGATCACTCATGTGGCTAATGCTACACCGAACCCTTGACACATTAGATCACCTTCCACTAGACCTAATGCATAACAGGGCGAACAAAGGATTAGAGATGCTTGGAATCATGGCTCGCACGGTCCACCGCCACGTGGAGATCGACGATGTCCGGGTCTTCTACCGGGAATCCGTTCCCGACCGGGCCGACGCACCTGTACTCCTCCTCCTGCACGGATTCCCGTCCGCCTCCCATCAGTTCCGGCGCCTCATCGACGCGCTCGGCTCGCACTACCGGCTGATCGCCCCGGACTACCCCGGCTTCGGCCACACCGAGACACCGGAGGGCTTCGAGTACACCTTCGACCGGCTCGCCGACATCACCGAAGGCTTCGTCCAGAGCCTCGGTCTCGACCGGTTCGTGATGTACGTCTTCGACTTCGGCGCCCCCGTCGGCTTCCGCATGGCCGAACGCCACCCCGAGTGGATCGCGGGCCTGGTCGTGCAGAACGCCAACGCCTACGAGGAGGGCCTCTCCGACATGGCCCGCGGCCTGGTCGAACTGACCCCCCACACGCCCGGCGCCCAGGACGCCATCCGTGACGTACTCACCCTCGCCGGCACCCGCAGCCAGTACGAGACCGGTGTCGCGGACCCGGCCCTCATCGCCCCGGACGGCTGGACCCTCGACCAGCACTTCCTCGACCTGCCGGGCCGCAAGGACGCCCAGCGGTCACTGATCTTCGACTACCACACCAACGTCGAGCGCTACGGTCACTGGCAGCGGTGGCTGCGCCGGCACACTCCGCCCGCGCTCGTCCTCTGGGGCACCGGTGACCCCTTCTTCACCGAACCCGGCGCCCACGCCTACCTCCGCGACCTTCCGGAGGCCGAACTCCACCTGTTCGATACCGGCCACTTCGCCCTCGAAACGCACCTGCCGGACATCGCACCCCTGATGGCCGACTTCCTCGACCGCGCCTGGAAGTGAGTGACCCAATCGGTGTGCAGCCGTGCCGTGCGCCACGTACCGTGCTCCTCGATGCGGTTCGCGACCTTCAATGTGCTGCACGGCCGGACGCTTCGGAACGGCCGGCCCGTTTCCGTCCCGCCCGCGCGTGCCGGGATTCCACTGGCCGACGCCGTCACGGCACTGGGCGCCGACGTCCTGGCGCTGCAGGAGGTCGACCGTCTCCAGGAGCGGTCGGGGCACGTGGACCAGGCGCACGTCGCCGCCGAAGCGGCGGGCGCGCGGGAATGGCGGTACGCGTCGGCGGTCCATGGCCGGGCCGTGCCGGGCAAGGGATGGGTGCTCGACCCGTCCGAGCCGGGGCTGCGGGTCCACGGCCCGCAGGATGCTTCGGCGCAGGGTGATGTGCCGTCGCACGGCATCGCACTGCTGTCCAGACTGCCCGTTCGCGAGTGGCGGGCCAGGCGGTTCGCACCGGCTCCCTTGGCCATGCCGCTGCGGGTGCCCGGCAGGCCCGGACTCACCGTGTCCCGCGACCAGCCACGCGCTGCCCTGGCCGCCGTAGTCAGCGCAGAGCGGGGGCTGTTGACGGTGGTGGCAGTGCATCTCTCGTTCGTGCCCGGGTGGAACATCCGGCAGCTGCTGGCCGTACGGGACTGGATCGCCGACCTGCCTCGGCCCCACGTCCTGCTGGGTGACTTCAACCTGATCGGCCCGATACCCAGGCTCGCGCTCGGGACCGCCGAGTTCGTCGCCCCCTTGGCCGGCCGCGCGCCACGGCCGACGGGGCCGGGCGGCTGGCGGGACCTGGCCCGCGTTCGGACGTATCCCTCGCACCGTCCTGTGGTCCAGTTCGACCATGTGCTCGTCTCCGGGACATCCCGGTGTACCCCGGTCGCCGCGAGTGCCCCGCGCCTGCCGGTGTCGGACCACCGGCCCGTCGTCGTCGACCTTCCCTGGTGATGCCTCAGGGCAGGCCTGCTCAGCGCAGCACGGCCGCCAGCAGGTCGGCGCCCAGCGACGTCACGTCGGACAGATTGAGGGTGTAGCGGACGTACCGGCCCTGCCGCCGAGCCGTCAGAAGGCCCGCGCGACGCAGGACGCCGAGGTGGCGGGACACCTCCGGGGGCGAGAGTTCCCAGAAGTGGGCCAGCTCGGCGGTGCTGTGCGGCCCGCGGGCCAGGGTGCGCAGCAGCCGCAGCCGTACCGGATGCGCGAGCGCCTCCAGCCGCAGGGTGACCGTCTCCAGGGAGACGGGCTCCGCCGGAGTCGGCTCGGCCACGGGGTACTGCACCACCGGATGCCACCCGGGCGCGTGGACGGCCACCAGGTGCGGGCGGCCGAAGACGCTGGGGATGAACGTGACCCCGCCGCCACGCGCCGCGGTCGCCTTGTCCTGCACCTTGTCCACGACGATGCAGTCGCCGTCCGGTGCCAGGGTGACCGCGCCCGAGACCGAGGCGAGTGCCACCCCGAGGCCCTGCCGCCTGAGCAGTTCGTTCTTCAGGCGCAGATCGGTCGCGAGCTGCACCGCCACGTCCGCCCAGGCGGCGTCGAAGAAGGCCTCGGCGCATTCCTCGAGCGTGCGGCGCACCCGTACCCGTACCGCGGCCGGATCGGCGAGCAGCCGTTCCGCGAAGGCTTCCTGCAGTGCGCCGCGGGCCTGGGCCACGTCCAGGGCCCGCTCGCGCGCGGTCGCGTCGGTGAGCGGCGAACTGCCGGGAAAGTGGACCCGGTTGCTGCCGCACGTGGTGACGAGCGCGGCGGTCACATATCTCTCGTCGTCGATCCGGTCCACGTCGTCCAGTTCCTCGGCCAGCGTCGACCGCGGCCGTCCGGGGATCAGGAAGTCGGCCTGCGAGGAACGCCAGAGGAACTCCGCCTCCCGCAGCCGCTCGGCCAGCTCGGGCCGCAGGCCGGCCCAGACGTCCGCGGCCCAGCCGGCGAACTGCGGATGGTGACCCGGTTCGGCCAGCACGTGCAGCATCGCGGTCAGCTCGGCCAGCGGGGAGGCAGCGAACCGCACGCGCTCGGACGGCAGACCGCTGATGTCGATCCTCAGCGTCATCCCCTCATCATCACCGCCCGGGCGGCCGACGACGGCGCCGATTGACGAGGAACGTCAACCCACGTGCCGTACCCCGGCGGCCGGACGCACCGTCTGACGCCATGGCAACCCTCACCCGAGTACGGCCCCGCTCCCTCGTCCGTGCCTCCGGAGGCCCCCGTTATGTCGTCGCCCTGGCCGTGGACGCGCTCGGCACCGGCCTGCTGCGGCCCTTCCTGCTGCTGTACGGCGTCATGGTGCTCGGACTGTCCGCGCCGGTCACGGGCACCGCCATGACGGTCGGCATCGTCGCGGGACTGGTCTGCATGCCCGCGGTGGGCCGATGGCTGGACCACGGCGCACGCAGCACGGTCGTGGCGGCGTCAATGCTGGTGCGCGTGCTGGGTGTTGCCCTGTTGCTGGCCGCCCCGGCCGGGCATGTCTGGCCGTTCGCGTTGGCGGCGCTGTTCCTCGGCATCGGCAACCAGGCATGGCCCGCCGCCCACGCCGCGCTCGTGGCGACGGTGGCCCATGGCCGCGAACGCGACACCGCCCTCGCGGGAGCCCGCGCCCTGCGCAACGCCGGCCTGGGCGTCGGCGCGCTCCTCGCCACCGTCTGCCTGGCGGGCGGCACCGGCGCGCTGCGAGGTCTGGCCGGCGTCACGGGCCTCGCCTACCTTGCCGCGGCCGGCCTGGCGTGGTCGGTCCAGGTACACGCCCGTCCGGCACGGTCCGCCACCGGCGAGGGTGGGGACGAAGAGTCCGCGCCCAGGATGCTCGCCCTCCTTGCCGCGAACGTGATCTACGTCTTCTGCCTCAACGTCCCCGAGATCGCGCTCCCTCTCGTCCTGGTGACGCAGCTGCACGCCTCGCCGGTGTGGTCGGCAGCCGTCTTCGTCACCAACACGGTGCTGGTCGTCACGCTGCAGGTGCCCCTCACCGTCCTCGTGTCCCGCTTCTCCCGGCGCACCGTCCTGGCCCTTTCCGGCCTGCTGCTGGCGGCCTCCTACCTGGGCTTCCTCGCGGTCATCCCACTCGGCCACGGCTGGGCCGCCCCGGCCGTCGCCGCCGTCTCCGTGGTCTGCACGATCGGTGAGATCCTCTACGCCGGCAGCGCCACCGCGCTCGTCACCGCTCTGGCCCCGGCCCATGCCCTGGGGCGTGCCCTCGCGCGCTTCCAACTCTCCACCGGTTTCGGCCTCGCCGTCTCCCCGGCGATCATCACCGCTCTCGCGCCGCTCGGTCCGGCCGCCCTCTGGGGCAGCCTCACGGCTGCCACCCTCCTGTCCGCCTGCGCCGTCGGCACCGAGAAACCGCTGTCGGACGAGCAGCCCCGTCTGATCCGCACCCGCCCCAACAGGTGTGCGGCCGGTCCCAGGGGCGTGGAGTCCCCCGGGACCGGCCACTGAGTACCGGTCTGGCTGTGCCGACCCCCGTGAGGCGCGGTCAGAACTCGATCGGATCCATGTGGTCCCTGTTGTCCTCGCTCATCGAGACGCGGTTCACGATCGTCTGGGAGACGTCTCCGTCGTCGAAGGTCAGATCGAGCCTGTAGCCGAACTTCCAGGTGTCGTCGCCGTTCGGCTGGATGTGCAGCCGGACGGTGCCGCCCTGGAGCGCGTCCCAGGTGATGTTCTTCCGGACGAGCAGATCCACGGGTACGACGGAGCCGTCGGCGAACCTGCCGAAGGTGTCGAACGCCGACGCCGCGGTCTTGCCGGCGGCGGTCACCACCTTGATGCTCACGGTGGTGTCACCGTCCTTGTCCTCACCCGAGGTCAAGAACGTGATCTTGGCGCTCGTCAAGGTCGCACCGACGTCCGCCGGGCGGACGCTGTTCGACGGCGCGGCTCGATGGCTGGGCGCGGCGCCGGCGACGCCCGCCCATCCCAACAGCAGGGCGATGCTCGCCAAGGCCGCGGCTATCGTGCGTCCGAGTCGTTTTCCTCGCATGGGATTCCTTTGTCCAGGCCCCATTTGACTGGGCCGTGAGTGAAATGAGTGGGGGGAAGAGGCCGGCGACCTTCTCCATGGATGGTGTGCCGAAGTGGGCCGGGCGGTCACATCAAGTGCCGTTCAGCGGAACAGGCGTGACGGAAGGGCACGGCAGCAGGCATCGAGGCGCCCACGGCACCGAACTGCTCCGCGAGAAAGCGAGGCAACGCGCCCCAAGGTGCTCAGCAGTCCGCTTCGTCGGGGCTGATCTACGCGCGCCTGGCGGGATGCGCGACGCGGGCGAGGAGGGTGCGCAGCTGAGTCGGCTCCGGGGCGTCGAGGTCGCTGAGGAGGCGGGCTTCGGCGGCGGATAGGCTGCGCCGTACCTCGGGGAGGCGCGTGCGCCCGGTGTCGGTGATGAGGACCTGGCGCACGCGCGGATCGCGCGGATCGGGGCTGCGTGTGACCAGTTGATGTGCTTCGAGGTCGTCGAGCAGGTACGTCATGACGCCGTCGCCGACCTACGCCGACGGCGGCGAACTGAGCGCTCCGCCGTCCTGGCGTATGCCGTGGTGGACCTTCCGCGGCCGTCCGACGCGGGGGCCCGGGCCTCGCGTGCGGGGAGGTTCGCGGTGATCACTCGTCGGTGACAGATCCGAAGTCGGCGCCGTGTGCGTTGCCTGTCAGCGGATGACGTCGAAGACGTTCTTCTGCAGGCCGTTGGCATAGGCCTCGTGCTCAACGAGCTTGAGCTTCTGGGTGCCCTTGTCCGTGCTGCTGAACAGGCGCTTGCCCGCCCCGAGCAGCAGCGGGAAGACGAGCAGGTGGTATCGGTCGATCAGACCGGCGTCGGAGAGGGCCTGGTTGAGGGAGGCACTGCCGTGCATGATGATCGGGCCGCCCTCGGTCTCCTTCAGCGC
Source organism: Streptomyces sp. C1-1 (assembly GCF_050214755.1). Taxonomy (NCBI): domain Bacteria; kingdom Bacillati; phylum Actinomycetota; class Actinomycetes; order Kitasatosporales; family Streptomycetaceae; genus Streptomyces; species Streptomyces sp. C1-1. The sequence goes on from NZ_CP189826.1 coordinate 730,574, forward strand.
GGCGACGTCGTCGAGCGAGCGCAGGATCGTCGTGCTGCCCCAGTTCGACACCAGTGCGTCCTCGGTGAGGGTGGTGGAGACGACGTACTTGGGCATCACGTTGTAGTCGGCGAACTCCTCCATGTCCGGCCAGACGGGGCTGAACGCCTCGTAGCTGGTCCGGCCCAGCAGCATCGCGGTGGCTTCCTTCTGCTCCCGCTCCTTGATCTCGAACGCCTCGGGGAGGAATTCGACGTCCTTGAAGGTCCAGCCGGCGTTGCGGTAGCCGGGCTCGCCGCCCGGGGCCTCCACGACGCCGTCGAGCGAGATGAAAGCGGTGCTGATCAGGGTACGCATCGGGGTTCCTCGGTATCTCGTGTCGGGTTGCCGCCAGGTTCGGCCGGTGCGCTCTTCCGTCACGGTCACGGCCGTGCGCTCCAACCATGCTCTATGACTGGGGGTCCCGCAGAAACTCATCGGCGGCCGGGAGAGGATTCACCAAGGAACGGTCTTGCCGAAGCGGTCCAGATAGGCCAGGCCGGGCGTGCCCAGTCGGGACAGCAGGACGTCCACCAGCATGGGGACGCTCTCCTCGAGGGTGTACGGCGCGTCGGGACCACCCAGGGCGGTGCGTATCCAGCCCGGCGCCATGAGGACGAAGGCGCGCCGTGTCTCACTCCGCCGGGCCGCGAAGCTCCGCAGGAACATGTTCAGGGCTGCTTTGCTGCCTCGGTAGACCTCGCGTCCTCCGGTCGTGTTGTTCGTGATGCTGCCCTGCCCGGAGGACATCACCCCGATGAGTCCTGTCGGAGACACCAGGTCTTCGAGGGCGTCGATGACGCGCATGGGGCTGAGCGCGTTGGTGACCATGACGTCGATGAAGTCGGCTGTCGTGACCTCGCCGATGGGCGTCCGCTCGCTGTTGGTGATGCCGGCGTTGACGAAGAGCACGTCGAGTCGGCGGTGCGCCAGACGTTCGCGCAGCAGGGGAAGTCGGCCGGGCTCGTTGATGTCGAGCTGCTCGATGGTCACCCGCCCGTCGGCGTGGTCGGCGAGATCGTGCAGCGGCGTTCGGGCGGTGGTGTCGCGAACGGTGCCGACGACTCTCCAGCCCCTGTCGAGGAGCTCCGCCGCCATCGCGTGGCCCAGGCCGCGCGAGGCGCCGATGACGAGAGCTTCCGGTGAGTGGTGTTCCGAGTCAGTCGATGACATCCGGCGTTATCTCCGTTCTTCAAGCGATGTGACGCTGATGGGGCAGGGGGGAGGCCTCGGGACGGCACAGCGCGGTGTTCGCTGCCGCGGCTCCTCGGCCCGTGCGCTTCAGTGTCTCGGCCGTGCTGCCTCGCGGGCGAGTTACGGCGTCTCCTTTGTAGGATCGCCGTCGTGGCAAGGGCACTCATGACGGAATCCGCTGCCGTACAGCCTGAGGATGTACGAATCATTCGGGCCCTGCAGATCGCTCCGCGGGCTTCGTTCGCCGCGATCGCGACGGCCCTCGGCATGACGGAGGGCGCCGTCAACCGTCGGTATCGCCGCCTGCGCGCCGACGGTGTCGTCCGCGTGGCCGGCGTGGTCAATCCGGGTGCGCTGGGACAGAGCAGGTGGCTGGTGCGACTGCGCTGCCGCCCCGGCAGTGTCGCGGCGATCGCCGATGCGCTCGCCAAGCGTGATGACGTCAACTGGGTGGCGCTGAGCGCGGCCGGCTGCGAGATCACCTGTGCGACTCAGTCCCGGACGCGGGAGCAACGCGAGGATCTCCTGGGGCAACGGCTGCCCCGTACGGCCGCGGTGATCGACATCAACGCCTTCGCGATGCTCCGTCAGTTCCTCGGCGGCCGCGGCCACTACTGGTCCGCTCTGCACGGCACCCTGTCCCCGGAGGAGGAAGCGGCGCTGGGGAGCGGTCGGCCCCCGTTCACCGAGTCTCCGGTCGTCGCTCGCGAGCCGCTGTGCCTGACTCACGAGGACGAGAAGATGCTCGACGCGCTCGCGGCCGACGGCCGCGCGAGTCTCGTCGATCTCGCGACGGCCGCCGGGCTCACCCCGGGACGCGTCTCACGACGGCTCGACACTCTGTCGCGGCACCGCGTCGTCCACATCGACGTGGAGATCGCCGCGGCGGCCCTGGGCTATCACGCTCGCGCGAACCTCTGGCTGCGCGTGCACCCGTCGGCGGTGAAGAGCGCGGGCCGCACCCTCGCGCAGGAACCCGAGATCGCCTTTGCGGCGGCCGTCTCCGGGCCCTGGAACCTGCACGCCGTCGCGCACTGCCGGGACCTCGACGAACTGTTCGAGTTCACGTCCGAGCGCATCGGCTCCTTGACCGGACTGCAGAGCATGGAGGTCTCCCCCGTGCTGAAGCTCATCAAGCAGGCGGGCACCCGGCTCTCCAACGATCGCCTCGTGGAGCCGTCCAGTGCTCGCGCGCGGCGATGAGAGCCCGGGGTCCCGAGTGCCCGGGCGCGCGTCAGCCGACGGTGACGGCCGTCGCGGCGTACGACATCGCCGTCAGGGCCAGTACGACGGCGGGCAGGGCCCGCACGGGCGGGTCTCCGTGGCGCAGGTGGACCACCGCGGCCGCGGCCGTCAGCAGCGCCAGCCCGATCGCGGCCGCCGCCCCGAGCGGGGCCCATGCCGTTCCGAGCAGCGCACCGACGGCTCCGGCCACCTCCAGCGTGCCGACGACGCGGTAGAGGCCGGGGGTCATGCCGAGGTGCGCCGCAGCCCGGCGCATGAACGGCACCGCGGCGACCTTCGCCAGGCCCAGTGGCAGGAAGACCAGAAACAGCGCGACGGCGAGGGTGAACTGTGCGGTCGTCACGCCGGCCGCCTCCGGCGTTCGGCGCCCAGCCGGGCGTAGTGGTCGATGAGGTCGGGCGCGTCCACGGCCCCGCGGCTGACGACGTGTTCGAGCGGGGCGCCCTGGAGGAGGCGTTTGACGGGTACTTCGAGCTTCTTGCCGGTGCGGGTGTGCGGGATCCCGGGCACTTCGAGGATCTCGTCGGGGACGTGGCGGGGTGAGGCTCCGCTCCGGATCGCTTCCTTGATCTTCTCCCGGAGGGCGTCGTCCAGGACCACCCCGGCGGCCAGGACGACGAACAAGGGCATCCAGTAGCCGCCGTCGGGCTCCTCCACGCCGATGACCAGTGCCTCCGTGATCTCAGGTAGGCGTTCGACGATGTCGTGGATGTCGGCGCTGCCCAGCCGTACGCCGTTGCGATTCAGCGTGGAGTCGGAACGGCCGTGGACGATCACCGAGCCGTGCGACGTGAGGGTGATCCAGTCGCCGTGCCGCCACACGCCGGGGTAGGAGGAGAAGTAGGCGTCGCAGTAGCGGGTGCCGTCGGGATCGTTCCAGAAGTACAGCGGCATCGACGGCATAGGTCGGGTGACGACCAGCTCGCCGACCTGGTTCAGCACCGGCGACCCTTCGGCGTCGTACGCGGCCAGCGCCACGCCGAGGTGGGGCGCGGACAACTCCCCGGCCCACACCGGGGTGTTGGGCGCGCTGCCCGCGAAACCGGAGACGACGTCCGTGCCGCCGCTGATGGACGCCAGCAGTACGCGTTCGCCGACGTGGTCGCGGACCCAGGGGTAGGCGGAGGCGGGCAGCGTGGAGCCGGTGCAGCCGACCACGCGGATCGACGACAGGTCGTGGGCCGAGGGGTCGATACCGAACTTGGCCATGCCCAGCAGGTATTGGGGGCTGGTGCCGAAGACGGTCACCTGGTGACGTGCGGCCAGCTTCCACAGGATGTCGGGCTCCGCGAGGGGCGCCGGGCTGCCGTCGTACGTGCAGGTCGCGGCACCCGTCAGCAAGGTCGAGGCGACCAGGTTCCACATCATCCAGTGGGTGGTGGTGTACCACATGAGCCGGTCGCCGGGACCGAGGTCGGAGTGCAGACCGAGAGTCTTCAGGTGCTCCAGCAGGACTCCGCCGTGACCGTGGACGATGCCCTTGGGCAGGCCCGTGGTGCCGGAGGAGAAGACCACCCATAGGGGGTGGTCGAACTCAACGGGTGTGCAGGCCAGTTGCTCGGTGCGGCCGGCCGCGTCCTCCCACGGGATCACCAGCGACGGGTACGGCTGTGCCGACCACCGCAGGCCCACGTGGTCCACCAGCAGCGTCGCCTTCAACGTCGGCAGCGCCACGGCGAGTTCGAGGGCGGCGTCGCGGCGGTCGTGGGTGGTGCCGTTGAAGAGGTAGCCGTCGGCGGCGATCAGGACCGTGGGTTCGAGCTGGGCGAAGCGGTCGGCGGCGGCTCGGGGCGCGTAGTCCTGTCCGCACACCGACCACACGGCGCCGAGGCTCGCCGTGGCGAGGAACGCCACGATCGTGTGCGGGGTGTTGGGCAGGTAGCCCACCACCCGGTCGCCCTTGCCGACGCCCAGGTCACGCAGGGTCGCGGCGACGGAGGCGACCTGGGAGCGCAGGCGGCCGGCGGTCACCTCGTGGCAGGAGCCGGTCTCGTCGAGCGCGATGACCGCCACGGCGTCGTCGGCGAGGTTGCGCAGGGCGTGGTGCGTGTAGTTGAGGGTGGCGCCGGTGAACCAGCGGGCGCCCGGCATGGTCTCCTCGGCGAGTACCTGCTCGTACGGGGTGTCCGCGTCGATGTCGAAGTACTCCCACACCGCGCCCCAGAAGCCTTCCAGATCGGTGACCGACCAACGGTGCAGGGTGGCGTAGTCGGCGCCGTCCATCCCGGCGTGGCGGGCGAAGTCCGTGATGTGGCTGCGAGCGACGGCCTGCGGATCCGGTGTCATGAAAGGCACGGTCATCGTGTGGCGCTCCTCAACGGGTGTGCGGTCGGTTCCAGTGGGCGCGGGCGGGGCGTGGTGTGCAGGACGGATGCCCAGATGGCGGTGCCGGTGAAGTCCCGGCCACCGGCCGGCACGACGTCCATGACGACGCGGTCGGGGCGCAGCAGGACGGCATCCGCCCGGCCGGCGCGCAGCCAGGCGGCGAGTGTGCCGTCGTCGCCGAGGCCGGTGACGGGGATCGCGCGGCTGCCGAGGCCGTGGGCGAGGGCGTTCAGTGCCGGCCATGGTTCGGCGGCGGTGAGCACGGCGAACGAGTCACCGAGCACGTCGTCGAGGCGCGTGCGCCGTCCGTCGGCGGTGACCCAGGGTTGCGGGCAGTGGGTGCCCACCAGGCCTCTGCGGAGGCCGCGCCGGACGAGGGGCCCGGCGGTCAGGGGCGGGCTGAGATCGCGGCCGACCGTCGCAGCGAGCCCGGGTAGGCGGCAGGCGGCCGCGAGGAGTCGGCGGCGCAGGGCCGCGGCGCCGTCCTGCCCGCCGGTCATGGCCCAGCCCATGGCGACGGCGAGCCGGATCATGTGCCGTGCGTGCGGCCTGCGTTCGCTCTCGTACGTGTCCAACAGCCCTGCATCACAACCCTGTTGAAGAACTCGCGCGAGTTTCCATGTGAGGTTGTAGGCGTCTCGCAGGCCCGCGCACAGGCCCTGTCCGATGAACGGTGGGGTGAGGTGGGCGGCGTCGCCGAGGAGGAAGACGCGTCCGCTGTGCCACCGGTCGGCTATGCGGGCCCGGAAGGTGTACTGCGTCTCGCGAACGACCTCGAAGTCCCCGTCGTAGGAGGGCGGCAGCCACGGGGCGATGAGTTCGCGGAGCGGTTCTTCGCCGTCGCCGAGCCGGAACTCCCAGCGGTAGCGGTCCTCGCCGACGCGCATGAAGGTCGCCGGGCGGCGCGCATCGCAGACCTGGTCGACACCCTCCCAGCAGCGGACGTCGGCCTTCGTCCGGACGTCGATGACGTTCCAGCGTTCCTCGAAGTTCAGGTCCTCCCAGGCGGCGCCGATGGCGTCCCGTGTGAGGCTGTTCGCGCCGTCGCAGCCGAGGACCGCCTCGGCCCACAGGTGGTGCTCGCCGTCGTCGTCGCGGTAGGTCACGCGTACCGGACCGGCGGTGTCCGGTCCGACGCCGGTTACCTCCACGCCACCGCGCAGTTCGCATTCCGGGCGCTGGAGGAGAGCGTCGCGGAGCAGCCGTTCGAGTTCGGGCTGGTCGAACATGCTGGTCTGCGGGTAGCCGTGACGGCCGTGTCCGGTACGGCGGAACTCGGCCATCACCCGGTGGCGGGCGTCCAGCAGCCGCATCCCGTTCGCGGGGCGGGCGATCGCGGCGAACTCCTGCCCCACGCCGGCGGCCTGGAGAATCCTGCGGACCTCGTCGTCGGTGGCGACGGCGCGGGGCAGGGGGTAGACGTCCTGGTGGCGTTCCAGGACGATGGTGCGGATTCCGCGCCGGGCGAGGAGGAGGGCTGCGGTCACGCCCACCGGCCCGGCGCCGATGATGACCACGGGTACGTCGGCCCCGTTGCGTTCGACGGTCATGTGCGGCTCACTTCGGGGGTTATCGGGCGTCCGTGACGGGGGTTCGCTGCTCGCCGAGGTCGATCCGGCCGTCCGGGGTCGCGATCGTCGCCGTGATCAGGTCACCGGAGTGCAGGTAGTGCGGGTTCTTCGCCTGCGACTTGAAGAACGCCTTCCACTTCACCGGGGGCGGCAGCAGGGCGCCGATCTTCTCGACCGGCTTCGGCGGAGCCTTCAGGGCCGTACCGCCGGGGGTGCCTGTCAGCAGCAGGTCGCCGGGGTCGAGGGTCTGGAAGCGGGCCAGCAGGGTCAGGGCCTGCGCCGGACGGACGATCATGTCGGCCAGGGTGCGGTCCTGGCGCAGCTCGCCGTTGACGGACAACTGCAGCCGCAGATCGAGGAGATGGGTGAAGTCCTCCGGCTCCAGCAGGGCGAGGTACGGGCCGGTCGGTGTGAAGGTCGGGTACGACTTGCTCTCGTAGAACTGGGTCTTGGTCAGCTGGACGTCGCGGGCACTGACGTCGTTGGTGATCACCAGCCCTGCGACGTACGACGGCAGGTCCCGCTCCTCGACCACGGTGCCGATGGGCAGGGGTGCGCCCATGACGAGGCCGAGTTCGATCTCGTAGTCGAGGAACTTCACATGGGAGGGCCGCACGACGGTGTCGCCGGGTCCGCCGACCGAGCCGGACGCCTTGCGGAAGAAGGTGGCTGGGATGTCGCCGGTGAAGCCCGAATCGCGGGCGTGGCTGCGGTAGTTGACCATCTGGGCGACGACCCGGCAGGGGGTGGTGACCGGTGAGAGGGCGGCCAGGTCGGCGACGGGCGTGCCCGCGTCTGCGGCGAGCGCGGCGTCTCGTACGGCGTCCCGGTCGGCGATCAGTTCGGCGGTGGTGACGGCCTTGGTGTGGACGGGGACGGCCCGGTCGCCGCGGACCACCCACCAGCCGTCGGCGGTGCGCAGGACGTTGGTGCTCATGTCGGTGCCTTTTGTGAGAGGGAAGGGTCGGTTCAGGACCTGGTGGCCTTGAGCAGGCCCAGCAGGCGTGCGGGGTCCATCTCGTTGTCGCCGCGCAGGGCTTCGACGACGTCGCGGATCCGCTGCGGGGAGGGGTTCGCGCCGAGGAAGTCGCGGGTGGCCGGCGGGCCCCACTGGGCCAGGCCGCTCGTCGACATCGGCGCCCAGCCGGGTTCGACGTCGCTGGAGAACAGGTCGCCGTCGGCGAAGTGCTCCAGCATGAAACGGTCGGGGTCGCGCCAGTAGTCGAACAGCTGGCTGCCCTGGATATGCCGTCCGATGCCCCAACTGCGCTGGTAGCCGCGCTCTTTGAGGTACTCGCCACCGGCGGCGATCGAGTCGAGGTCGGTGACCTGGTAGGCGGAGTGGACGTAGCCGGTGCCGGGTCCCAGGTGCATGGCCAGTGTGTGGTGGTCGACCGGCACGCTGCCGAGGTCGCAGCGGACGAAGGCCATGGTCGGGCCTCGGTCGCGCTGTCCGTCCAGGAACAGGAAGTCGGAGACGATCATCCCCAGGGTGTCCAGGTACCAGTTCAGGGCCCGGCCGAACACCCGTGTCTCCAGGACCACATGGCCCAGCCGCTGGATGCGTGACGGCTCGCGGGGCGGGCGCTGTGTGGCGTTCGTACGGCGGTGACCAGTGCCGAAGTTGAACAGGAGGGGCTGCTGTTCGGGGAGCGCCGGCAGCTGCTCGCCGCAGTGCACCACGCGGACCGGGAAGCCCGAGGGGTCGAGCAGGTCGACCGCCCGGCCGCCGCCTGGTATGTCCGCCTCGCGCACGTCGGACCCGGTGGCGCGGGCCAGGCGGTCCAGGTCGGCTCGCTCCGCGGCGCGGAACGCCGGGCCGATGAACCGGGACGTACGCCCGCGGCGGATCACCACGCACGGTGAGCCCGCGAAGGTGCCGCGCAGCCACAGCTCCCGCTCCGTGCGGGCCGCGACAGCGAACCCGAAATCGCGGGCGAAGACCTCGGCGCGGTCCAGGTCGGGCTTCTCGAACTCCAGCCAGGCCAGGTCGGCGACCTTGATCACCGGGTTGCGGGACCGACCGGGGTGCTCCCCTCGCAGCGCGCCGTCCTCGCTGTGCAGGTCCTGGTGGGCCGTCCTGGCATCGGGCCCGTGGACGCGGGTTTCAGACATGGTGCCCTCCGAGCAACATCGCCGTAATGAGGGAATCATCAACTTTGACAGTTCCGTCGTCAAGGTTTCCCCGGAGAGAAATGATGAATTCATCAGAGTTGCGGTCGTCATCGGTTGCGCGGCTACACTCTGTGCATGCCTACGTCCGCCCCGCCCAGCAACCGCTTCGAGCGGCGCCGCGCCGAGACCCGTCGGGCGCTCATCGGCGCCGCCCGGCAGATCCTCGCCGAGACCGGGGACACCGGCGTCAGCATCCAGGCGATCGCCGAGCGCGCCGACGTCGGCTTCGGCTCCTTCTACAACCACTTCGAGTCGAAGACCGAGCTGTTCGAAGCGGCGGTGGTCGACGCCCTGGAGGAGTTCGGCCAGAGCTTCGACGAACGTCTGGCGGGGCTCGACGACCCGGCCGAACTCGTCGCGGCGGGCTTCCGGCTCAGCGCCCGCATGGCCGACACCCACCCGGAACTGATGCAGGTCCTGCGCCGTCGCGGCCTCGGTTACATCCACTCCGACAACGGCCTGGCCCGCCGTGCAGTGCGTGACCTCGAGGTCGGCATGGCCTCCGGGCGCTTCACCGCGGTGGACCCGGCGGTCGCCCTGTCCGCACTGGGCGGAACCCTGCTGTCCCTGGTGGAGCTCAGGTTCGCCCGCCCCGACCTCGACGGCGACGAGGCCGCGACGAACCTGGCCGAGATGGTCCTGCTCATGCTGGGCGTGCCACAGGCAGATGCCCACGAGGTCGCACGCCGCCCCCTTCCCGCCCACCCCGCCTGACCGGCCGGCCTCACGCGGTGACCGCCGAGCCCGGCCGGGAGGCGACCGGGCGGCCGGCCGATGCGCCCGACGGCGCCGCATGCCCACAGAGATCCGTCGTGCCGCGCCCCAGGCCACCCTTTCGAAGCTCTTCGAAAAGATGGTCCGTGCGCCTGGGCGGCTGAAGAGTGGTGATCGCATCGGACGCGGCGAGGTCTGCCGACACCGGCGGTGAAACGGCTCGCGCGCGCTTCTTCCGGGGGGACGCCGGCAAGGGCTGCGATGGCGATCGCGCAGGCCTTCCCCGCGGCATCCGGCGGTCACGCTCGGAGAAGGGAACGGGTGAATGGACACAGTCTTCTCGGGCGAGGGACGTTCCATCGGCGGGTTCCTGCGCGAACGCTGGAGCGAGATGTGTGACGGGCTCGGCCTGCCGCCGACCCTGACCGGCACTGTGACGGACCAGGTCCGGGATCTTCTGCGGCCGTGGGCCGACCTGCCCGTCGGACAGGCGTCCCCGTTCCCCTCGTACGTCGCCGGCGACGGCTTCCCCGCCGAAATGTCGGTGAAGTGGTCGCGGGGGCGGCCGGAACTGCGCATCCTCTTCGAGGCCCTCGGCGCCTCCCGGCCCATCACCGCGGCCTCCAATCGAGCCGCTGCGGCGGCGCTGACGGACCGGCTGGCCGGGGAGCCACTGGTCTGCCTGGACCGCTACGGGAAAGTGGCCGACATGTTCGCGCCGGGCCCAGGCCAGGAGACATCACCCATCCCCGTCTGGCACTCCCTGGCCTGGAAGCCGGGACGTCCTCCCGCCTTCAAGGTCTATTTCGGGCTGTACGCTGTTGATCTGACGGAGCGTCACGCTCTGGTGGGCGAGGCGATGGCACGTATCGCCATGGGCACCGCGTGGGCCGACACCTCGGCACGGGTGGCCCGAGCGGCCTCGGCGGACGGAGCCGAGCGCGAACTGGAGTTCTTCGCCCTTGACCTGGACGCCGGCGCGCGGGCCCGGGCCAAGGTCTACTACCGCAACCACACCAGCAGCGTCGCCGTCCTGGAGCAGATGGCCTCCCTCTCCCGGGCCCATGATCCGGACAGGGCCCGCTCGGCCTTCCGCACTCTGCTCGGCACGGCGCCCGAAGCCGCCGGCGAAGCCCCGCTGACCTGCTTGGCCTACCGGCCGGACGCCACCTGCGCCGACGAGTCGACCACCTACTTCCGCGTGTCCACCTTCACCGCGTCCGATGAGGAGGCCGCCGACAGGATCGGCGCGCTGATGGCGCACGAAGGCCTCGACCCACGACGTCACCATGCCCTCCTGCACGCCCTGGCGCCACGGCCCCTGAACCGGACCCGGGGCCTGCAGGAGCTGGTCAGCTACCGCTCGCTGGGCCAGGACGGCGACGTATCCGTCTACTTCAGGTTTCCGGTCTACCGGCCACGCACCGCGGAGTCCGGACCGCCGACGCAGCCACCCCTCCAACCCCTGCGACCCCTCCAGGAGGACGACTCCCTATGACCACCATGCCCGCTCCCCTACGGGAAGTCGCCGACAGGAACGAGGAGTACGTCCGCGCGTACCGCGCCAGCGACCTGATCGTTCTGCTGGAGGACCCCACGACACCGGCGGCAACGAAGGACGCCGTACTGGCGCACGTGGCACCGTGGTCGGACGCGTTCCAGCGGATGATCGGTGTGCGGGCCGCGTTCGAGACCGACCCCCAGCTCAAGGAACTCGCCCTCGAACACCAGCAGGAGGAGGTCGGGCACAACGACATCCTGGCGGACAGTCACCGCACCGGCCGGACCGCCGGTTGGGACCCCGTCGTCGAAGCCGGAGCCGCCTGGTTCGTCGACCAGTTCCGCACGCTGCCCGGACTGCACCGCGTCGTCCTGGCCCACCTGGTGCTGGAGGCCGGCAGCCTCACCTTCAGCAACGCCGGCTCCCGGGCCTTCCCCGGCAACGCCTACTTCGCCCTGCACGACGAAGCGGACGAAGAACACATCGAGATGGGCTACCGCCTGCTCGCCGAGCGCCGGGAGTGGCAGCTCGGCGAGGTCACCGAACTCCTCGACCACGCCTGGCAGATCATCACCATGGTCTCCGACCGGATCGCCGAACTCGCCCGCCGCGACACCGCCGTACCAGCATGAGCACGCGCCCCCAGCAGAGTCCCGACGCCGGCTCCGCCACCAGGATCGCCGAAGACAGCGCGAGGGTGTTCCAGCAGGCACTCACCGACCGCCTCATCGCGGCCTACGCCCTGGGCAGCCTCGCGCACGGAGGGTTCGCACCCGCCGTCAGTGACATCGACCTCGCACTGGTTCTGACGGAACGCCGTCACGACGACGACCGAACCATCCACCGTGTGACCCTCGAACTCCAGGCGCGGGACAGCTCCCACCAACGCCTGTCGGTGTTCTGGAGCTCCTTGCCCGCCCTGCGCGCGGACCGCGACGACGGCAGATTCCCCGCCGTCGACCGGCTCGACCTCAAGAACAGCGGCAGACTGCTCCTGGGCGAGGACGTACGCCAGGACGTCGAACCGCCGGGCGCCGACACGCTGGTGACCGACAGCGTCCGGTTCGCCCTGCGGATGCTCGCGCCGGACCGCGTCCTGGCCGAGTTCCACCACCCCGCACGCCTCGCGAGCGACACCAGACGGTTCACCAAGGCGGTCCTGCTCCCCCTCAGGTTCCTCTACACCGCCGCCACCGCGGACTGCGGCTCCACCGACGACGCCATCCGCCACCACCTCGCACACCCCTCACCGGTGGCCGCGGACCTCGTACGAGCCGCGACGCGCGCCCGCCAGGGACAGCCGGACTCGGCGGAGCACCTCACCGAACTCCTCCACGCCGACCTCGTTCCGCTCTACCTCCACTACATCGACAGCACCCTGCTCAGCCTTCCTCCCGGCAACGGCGAGCTGTCCCAAGGCCTCGTCGACTGGCGGACACGACTCCTGGACCGCTGAACAGTCCCTGTGGGCGGGCCGCACCCGCGCGGCACCCGGCAGGCTCCTCCTCCCCTCTCCCGCCGCGCGTCACCGCGAGGCCGCCGCCACCAGCGTCGCGGTGACGGGCTCGAGCTCGGCGATCAGCTCGTCGAGCTCGGCGGGCGACAGGGCGTCGTACGGCGGGGCGGCGAGTTCGTCCGTGAGGGCTTCGACGCGTTGGCTGGTCGCACGGCCGGCGTCGGTGAACCGGCCGTCGGCGTCGACGAGCCCGCGCTCGCGCAAGCCGTCCATCACCGCGGCCAGCCGTTCCTTCGGCAGGTGGTGGATCCGCCCGAACGACTCCGGCGGGTGGATGCCCTGGGCGAGCGCGGACAGGACGTGGGCCTCGGTGCCGCCGATGCGCTCGCCGACGAGAGCGGCCACGTGCCCGTCACCGCGGTGCTCGCGCAGCACGGTCGCGGCATGCCACAGCCGGGCCACCGGGTCGCCGGGCACCGGAAGGGTGCGCATCCCGGCGTACATCACCCGGCCTTCGGTGGGCGCGCTCATCGCGGCCTTGGTGGTCAGATCGGCGGCGCGCACCACACCCGGCGAGCCGGCCAGATCGTCCCCGAGGATCCGCCGCAGTGAGGCCGCGCTGCCTCGCTCCCGTGCGGCGACGGACGCTTCGGGCGGAATCGTCTCCCAGGCGCTGGGGATGTGCCGCGCCACCTCCCCGTCGGCGAAGCTGTAGAAAGCGGCGTGCACGACCTCCGCAGGCACCCGCCCCAGCGGGGCGGCGCGGCTGGCGAAGTAGCCGTCCCAGTAGGTGCGGTGGCCGAGCGCGGCCAGTTCCTCTCTGCATTCGTCGGCCGTGAAGGTGACCAGGCAGATGGGCTCCAGGAGCTCGAACATACGGCGGGCGACGTGCGTCATGGCCACATCATGCCTGCGGGTCGGCCCGCGAGGCCGGGAACGCCCGAAGGTGTCGTGACGCCGCGCCTCCGGCAGGGAGCGCGGCTCGGCGGTGAACCGCTTCCGACGCCCTTCACGCACCCCGTGGCGAACGGACCGGCCGAGCCCTACGTATTGTAGGGCCCCACCGGCCGCGTCGGCCCGTCAACTCATCGGGAGTACTCATGCAGGGCACGGACACTCAGGAGGCCCGTCGCAGTCTCGGGCCGACGGTGGCGGTGCTGGTGGTGAGCCTGCTGATCACGATGGAGGGTGTGTACGAGCTGTCCGGCTTCGGCCTGCACAGCCTCGACCGGCGCCCGCACCTGTTCAGCGACGGGCTCGCCACCGGCGGGGTGATAGTCGCGGCGGTGGTGGCGGGAACGGCGATCGGCAATCTGGCGTGGATCCTGGCGGCGCGCTGGCGGGTGGAGCGGGCACAGCGGTAACTTCACGCTCCCCGGATTCACACCGTTTCCCGCACTCGGCCCGAACCCCTTCCTTACCTGCGCCGATATCCTACAGAGTGTAGGGTCAACTCCCCCATCGACGTCCCCCAAGCCGCCTTCAAGGTAGTCGCTCACCATGGCCTCACAACAGTCCGCCCTGATACCCCCACGCCCCGCCGCCGCGCAGCGCACCCCCGGCACGCAGTCGAGCCGCCTGCGCCGACGGGCCGCGGACGCCACCGTCTGGTACCTGCGGGTGATCGCCGTACTCAACATAGTGGCGGTGCTGTCGCTCCCGTTCCGGCAGGAGGTCTACGAGCACAACAACGGCCGGATCACCCTCCACCTGCACCGGCAGCACGCCCACCACTCCGGCCAGTTCTTCACGCCGTACCTGGCCACCGCAGGTCTGATCTCGGCGGCTCTGGCGATCTTCTTCGTGCTGGTGATGCGCCGCCGCAAGCGCGCGGCCTGGGCGGCCAACCTCGCCCTGTCCGCTCCCCTGTTCGTCCTGTACGTCCTCGCGCTCACCCAGCCCGAGTACCGTACCCACGCGTTCAACTGGCTCTCCGCCGCCCTGACCGGTCTGTTCGTCGCCGCGCTGCTGATCAGCCGCCGTGAGTTCCACGCGGTGGGCGACCCGTCCAACCCGAAGCTGGCACTGGCCGTCGGCGTGGGCGGCCTGGTTGTCACCGGCGGCCTGGGCACCCTGCTCGTGCACGCGACGAACACGATCCCGGGCGCCACCCTCGCCGACGAGGTCGGCTACACCCTGCTGCGCGGCGTCAGCGTCGGCCCGCTCGCCGACCGCGTCTCCACGGTCCACGCGCCCCGCTGGACCGACATCATCATCAACATCCTCCTCGCGGTGGCCTTCTGCCTGGTCCTGTACGCCCTCTTCCGTTCGCCGCGCGGGCGCCGCCTGCTCGGCCCCGAGGACGAGGAACGGCTCCATGCCCTGCTGGACAAGCACGGCGCCCGCGACTCGCTCGGCTACTTCGCCCTGCGCCGCGACAAGGCGGCGATCTTCTCGCCGACCGGCAAGGCGGCGGTCACCTACCGCGTCGTGGGCGGCGTCAGCCTGGCCTCCGGCGACCCGATCGGCGACCCGGAGGCCTGGCCCGGAGCGATCGACGCCTGGCTGACGGAGGCGCGCCAGCACGCCTGGACGCCCGCGGTGATGGGCGCGAGCGAGGAGGCGGGCACCATCTACGGCCGCCACGGCCTGGACGCCCTGGAACTCGGCGACGAGGCCATCGTCGACATCGCCGACTTCACCCTCGAAGGCCGCGCGATGCGGGTCGTACGCCAGGCCCACAACCGGGTCCGCCGGGCCGGTTACACGGTCCGCATCCGCCGCCACGAGGACATCCCGGCCGACGAGATGGCACTGCTCATCGACCGCGCCGACCACTGGCGCGACGGCGCCACCGAGCGCGGCTTCTCCATGGCCCTCGGCCGCCTCGGCGACCCCTCCGACGGGCGCTGCGTGATGCTGGAGTGCCGCGACGCCGACGACGTCCCCCGGGCCCTGCTGAGCTTCGTCCCCTGGGGCGAGCACGGCCTGTCCCTGGACCTGATGCGCCGCGACCGCGCCTGCGAGAACGGGCTGATGGAGTTCATGGTCGTCGAACTCCTCCTGCGCGCGGCCGAACTGGACATCCGGCGCGTCTCTTTGAACTTCGCGATGTTCCGCTCGGTCTTCGAACGCGGCTCCCGGCTCGGCGCGGGCCCGGTCCTGCGCCTCTGGCACGCCACCCTCACGTTCTTCTCCCGGTGGTGGCAGATCGAGTCCCTGTACCGCGCGAACGCCAAGTACCGCCCGATATGGGAACCCCGCTACCTGCTCTTCGCGAGGAGCAGCGACATCCCCCGCATCGGCCTGGCGAGCGCCCGCGCGGAGGGGTTCCTCACCCTTCCCTGGAAGACCTGAGCGGGCCGCTTGTCCCGTTGAAGCGGATCAGGGGCGGCACCTTGCGGAGAGCGCCGTAGTGGCCCGGCCGGCCGAGCACGAGCGTGTGGTCGGCCACGGGCCAGGCGCGCTCCACCCGGCACACGGCCGTGGCCAGCGCCGCGTCCAACAGGGGTACGCCGTCGACGAGGTGGTGGGGAACGGTGGCGAACCGGTCCCCCGGCGCGGTGGCGAAGTGACCGGCGAGTGCCGTCTGGTCGCCGGCGAGGACGTTGACCGCGAAGACGCCCCGCGCGCGCAGGGTCGCGAGGGTGCGGCTGCCGTCGGCCAGGCACACCAGGAGAAGGGCCGGCTGGAGCGACACCGAGGTGAACGCGGTCACGGTGCAGCCCACGGACCGCCCTTGACGCCGGCTGGTGACCACGGTGATGCCGGTGGCCCAGGTCCGCATGAACCGGTGGAACTCGTCCGAACTGCCGGGAGCATCCGGCTCGTCGAGCGCGGATCGCGCCGTGGCCAGGTCCTGCCGCAGGGGGAGGTGGCTCATGCCGCACCGGCCGACATCGCAGAGCCAGTGGACGCGCGGGCCGCGTCCAGGTCGGCCCGTTCCGCCTCTCGGTCGCCCAACTCGGCATAGCACTTCGCGCGTTGACGCAGCAGCTCGGCCTGGTCGGCGCCGGGCAGGTCGAGCGCGAGCGTGTAGTCGTCGACCGCGGCCTGCCACCGTGAGGCACCCTGGTGCACAAAGCCGCGGTTGTAGCGCAGGTCGGGGTCGTTCGGCCGGAGCTCGACGGCACGGGTCAGGTCGCGCACCGCCGTTTCGAGGTCTCCGGAGTCGAAGGCGAGCGCCGCACGGCCCGCCAGCGCCGCGACACACCCCGGGTCGCCGGCCAGGGCCAGGTCGAAGTCACGGCGAGCGGATTCGGCCGAGCCGGCCTCCCACGCCAGTTGACCCCGCACCTGCAGCAGCCGCGGCTCGTCGGGAGCCAGCCGCAGCCCCTCCGCGAGCAGCGGCTCCACCGCCTTGGCCCGCCCGGTCTCCAGCAGCAGGCCGATGAGGTTGGCACGGGCGTCCAGCTCGGTGGGTTCGAGCTCCACCACGCGCCGCAGGTCGGCGATCGCACCCTCCGCGTCACCCATCGCGGCCAGCAGGTCGGCCCTGTTGAAGTGCACCTCCCAGAACGGGGGGCTGAGCGAGACCGCGGTGTCGTAGTCCGCCAGCGCGGCCGCGTCCTCGCCCAGCTTGTGCAGGAGCTCGGCACGGTCGAAGTAGTAGTCGGGGTAGTTGGGGTCGAGGCCGATGACCGTCGTCAGGTCCGCCCGTGCGTCCTCGAGCCGTCCCAGCGCCGCCAGGACCCGGCCCCGGTTGTGGACCAGCACGGAGCGGTGCAGCCGGTGCCGATCGGCCGGCAGCTCCGCGTCCAGGCGCTTCAGCCCCGAGTCCACCAGGCGAAGGGCTTCGGGCAGGTTGCCCAGGTGCATCTCGACCAGGGCCATGCCGTTGCGCTGGAAGACCGAGTGGAAACTGCGCTCTTCGGCGTCGGGCAGCAGGGACGCCAGCGTGATCGTGTTGCTGAGGTAGCTCTTGGCCAGCTGGTGGTCGCGCAGTTCCGGCGGGTGCATGCGGGTGTAGAGCATGGCCAGGGCGTAGCCGGTGAACATCTGCGCCATCGGCAGGGCGTAGCGGGCCCGCACCTCCAGATACAGCGTCTCGGCCTCCCGCGTGCGCCCCAGCAGCGCCAGCGCCGAGGACATCTTGCCGCTGAAGTCCCAGTAGCGTTCGGCTTGTTCGGGGTCGATGACGGCCCGGGCGCGGGTGCCGTAGTCGAGCACCGCGTGCCACAGGCCCAGGCCCGCGGCGTAGTAGACGGCTTCGTGCAGGGCCTCGCCACCGGCGCCGGCGGGGTCGGTTCCGCGTTCCAGGTGGTACGGGACGGCGCCCAGACGCAGGCTCCAGTCGCCCTCGCGCAGCAGTACAGCGGCGCGTTCGTCGTGCAGCCTGGCGCGCAGGCCGGGGTCGGCCGCTTCGTAGGCGGCCAGCGCGTCGGGGTCGTCGCAGGTGCCGTCCGAGGCGATGTACGTGCTCAGCAGCTCACCCTGATCACGGCTCGCCCGGGTCGCTGCCGCCGTGCCGGCAGGGGTGAGCCGGGTCGCGTACCGCGCGAGGGCCGAGGCCAGCTCGTCCGGCAGGTCGCCGCCCCGGCTGCCGACGGTGACCGAGATCTTCGTGCCCTGCGTGCGCCGGAGCAGGATGGCCAGGAACTCCTGGTCGGTGTGGTCGGCCTCGTCGACGTCCAGGAAGCACAGGCTGAGCCGCCCGGACTCCCGCAGGTTCGTGTACGAGTGGAGGAACTCGACCAGTCCGTGGGCGAGTCGGCGTGTGCGCGCGGCGGCGTAGATGCGGGTGCGTTCCTCGGGGACGGCCAGGGAGGTGAGGGTCTCCGGTGCCGCGCCGATGCGATCCTTGAGTTCCGGAGCCGTCGAGAGGATCTCGATGGCGTGCGCCCTCACCAGGTCGGGCCGGCGCTCGTACGCGCCCGGGACCAGGGCCCGGACCAGCGATCCCGCTCCGGTGTACGGGCCGCGCAGCCGGCGGTGACAGCCGACCGTCACTTCGGCCGCTCCGTCGTGCGATCCGTGCGGGCCGGAGCGCCACAGGTGGGTGTTCATGGGGCCTTCCTTCAACGTGAGTCGGTACCGGCGGACTGTGACGCCTCGCGGCGAGAGACCAGGATCAGGAGCGTGAACTCGGCGGCGAACAGGCCGACCGATGTGGCGGAGTCCCAGAAGCGGGCGCCGTCCGCCGTGCCGTGCGCCAGTGCCGGGCCGAGCCGTGTCGCGAAGCCCACCAGCAAGGGGACGAGGGCGAGTACGGCGGTCGCCAGGAGGAAGCCGACGCCTGCGACGGTGAGCAGCGCGAACCAGGGCGCCATCCGGCGGTCGCGTTCCGACCACGCGGATTCGGCGTCGGCGTCGCTGCCGCCGCCGGCATCGGCGGTGAGGCGCCGCAGGCCCGGCAGCCGGCTCGCCCTGCGACGCAGGTAGTCGGAGGTGGCGCCGTGCAGGTCGGCGCAGCCCAGGAGGGTGGTGAACACGTAGTACAGGTCGGTGCGCAGGAAGACGTAGAACTGCCAGACGAGCCGCAGCAGAACGGTGTACGCGACGGCGAGCGCCAACCGGCAGGCCCAGCCCGTGCCCGCGGCTCCCACCAGGGTGAGGCCGCTGAAGAGCAGGAGGTCGGCGAGCATGCCCGCG
This sequence comes from Streptomyces sp. C1-1, assembly GCF_050214755.1. NCBI lineage: Bacteria > Bacillati > Actinomycetota > Actinomycetes > Kitasatosporales > Streptomycetaceae > Streptomyces > Streptomyces sp. C1-1. The sequence continues at coordinate 749,304 of NZ_CP189826.1, forward strand.
AGGAACGGCAGATAGCGCTTCTTGCGCGGCACGCTGTACAGGCCGTCGAGGTGGGCCTCCACCACGACGAAGAACAGCCGTCGGCTCACCGACAGCCGAGTGGGCAGTCCCAGCCGGCGCCCGGCCAGGACATGGAAGGACTCGTGCCAGGCCACGGCCGGCAACTGGGCGAAGGCCAGCACCAGTTGGACCGCGACGAGGGACGGGGTGAAGAACACGGCGTCCGCGTGGGGCCGTATGCGAGGATGCGTGGCCATCATCGCCGCACAGGTCACGACCAGCGCCGTGTAGGCGATCCAGGCCGTGGCGGAGAACGTCCACGCACCGAGCCGCAGCATCCCCGGCCGAGAGGGCGTGGCAGTCGGCTGCGGCCCCTCCCTGACGAAGCCCAGCTCGCGCAAGGTGGAGACGAAGTCGCCGATGTCGACGCTCTCACCGAACTCCCCCAGGTACCAGTGGGCGGCCTCGTCGGCCGGGTGGCCGGCGGCGAGCCGGCGCAGCAGGGCCGCGCCGTCGTGGGGCAGCACGGCGTAGGACTCGGTGTCGGGGCGTCCCACCACGACGCCGTCGCGCTCGTCGACGAAGGTCAACGGGTGGAATTCGATGGCCGACATGGGCGTCGCGGACCTCCTCGCCGGTGCGGTGCAGACGATGTGGTGCGGAAGAACCCGCACCCCCGGCCGCCGCGGTACGGCGGACAGGGGTGCGGACAGGCGGCGTCAGCAGCCGACGAACGTGTAGGCCGACGCGGACGACGTGAGCTTGATGGAGCCGGTCTTGCGAACGGTGATCTTCTTCATGGGTTTCACCTCCCCCGGTACCTGGTGGCGAGCCTGCGGAGCACCGCCGGGTGGGCGGCTCGGCCACCAACACTGGCTTTCGACCTGTCGCCGGCACATGGGGGTACGGCCCCCATCTTCGGCCGCCCGACGACAGCCACGAATGGGGGCCGCACCCCCATGCGGGACACGGAAGCGGCGTCGCAGGGTGAAGGGCATGCGAGACGACGCCCTCTCGGTCATCGCCTGCGGGTCCAGCGCGGCGAGCCAACTGCCCCAGTACCTGACGTGGTTGCGCCAGGAGATCGACCTCGGCCTGCGGGTCCTCCTCACCACCGACGCCGCCCGCTTCGTCCAGCCCCAACTCGTCGCCTGGCACGCCGACGAGTGCTACACCAGCGATGATCCCGCCCTGAACCCGGTCGAGTTCGCGAAGCGCTCGGCGGCCGTCATCGTGCTGCCGGCCACCGCGAACACGCTCGCCTTCGCGGCCCTCGGGCTGGCCGCGACCCCGGCCCAGACCGCCCTGTTGGCCGCCGAGCGCCCGGTGCTGTTCTTCCCGAACATGAACCGCACCATGTGGATCAAGGAGCCCGTCCAACGCCATGTCGCCACGCTGCGGGCCGACGGTCATACGGTGGTGGAGCCGCAGGAGCGGGTGGTCTTCGAGCTGTGGCGGCGGGAGAACGCGGTCGGTATCTCGATGCCCGCGCCGGACGAGTCGGCCTCGACGGTCGTCGCCTGGCTGGAGAAGACACTGGCGGACGAGGCAGACGGGCGGGACGAGGGGCCGACGGACGGCTGAGGACCGCCGTCGGCCCTCTGCCGGACGGGCATCACCCGTCGACCTGCCGGAGCCGAGCCGCATACGCGTTGAGCGCCGCCCGGTTGCTCTGATCGGTCTTGCTGATCAGGCTGGCGACGTGCTTCTCGACCGTGCGCGGCGAGATGAACAGCCGTGCGGCCAGCGTGCGGTTGTCGAGCCGGTCGGCCAGCAGGCGCAGCACTTCGTACTCCCGCGGCGTGACACCGAGCAGGCGCAACGGGTGGGGGACCGCTTGCCCGTTGGCGCCGCTGCGATGGGGCACGACCGCACCGGCACGTCGCAGCAGAGTGCGGCACGCCCCGGCCACGGCCCCGACTCCCGCCTGGTGGAAATACTGTTCGGCCTCGCGGAGCCAGAGCACAGGATCACCCCAGCCGTCCCTCTGCGCGGCCTCAGCGACCAGGCGCAGCCCCAGATGCGCGGCCGGCGGATACGGCTTCGCCCATGCCCGGGCCTTCGAGACGGCGTCGGCCGCTTCGTCACCCCGCCCCTGCCGCCCCAACCGGACGGCCTCGGCCAGCACCACGAACTGCCGGTTCCAGCGAAGTCGCCCGGCCTCACCCGGATCCGGCGCGTCCAGGCGGTCCGGATCGGCCTCCAGCGCGTCCAGGAGTACGGCCAGGCCGTACTGTCCGGTCAGGGGGTACGGCGCCGGGCGTACGGCGTCGTCGGCCTCCGCCCGCTTCAGCGTCAGCCGGGCCAGCTCGCGGTCCTCCTCCAGCAGCGCCCGGACGACGCCGCCCAGGCCGTGGGCCAGTGACGCCCACGGCGAGGGTGGTGCGCCCGTGCCGAGCGACGCGTTCAGCAGCTCTTCCAGCGGCTCGCGCCTGCCCTGGTGGGCCGCGCCGACGGCCCGTACGGCCGCCAGGCAGTGCGGGTCTCCCCCGGCGAGCCCCGGCCGCTCCTCCCGCGCCCGGTAGGCGTCGGCGAGGCGCTGCGCCTGCGCGTACTCGCCCCGCAGCACATGGTCCAGCGCGAGCATGAGATCGGCGGAGGTACGCACCGCACGGGCTCCGACCTTCCGGGCCTGTCGGCGCACTCGCAGCAGGGCGTCGCGCTCGCCGTCCACCAGCCAACGCTGTCCGGCGAGTTGCAGCATGGCGTGCATCCGCCACAGCGGCAGCTCATGGGCCTCGGCGAGAGACCGCATCCGGGTGAAGCAGTACGACGCCTCCTGCGAGCCCCGCCGCAGGGCCAGTTGACCCCGTACCCGCCAGGCCCGGCAGGCGACGGCCGGCATCCCGGTGCGCTCGGCTCTGAATGTGGCCTGCGCGGCGAGCCGAGCGGCCGCCGGCGGGTCGGTGTGGACCGTCAGCTGGGCCTCGACCGCGTCGAGCGCGGCGGTGCGCCGGTCCTCCGCTTCGGGGCCCAACGCGCAGCGCCCGGCGTGCACATGGGCCAGCCCGGCCGTCGGCCGACCGTCGGCGTGCCACAGCCAGGCCAGCCGGGCGTGCAGCCGTGCCACATGACCCCCCGCCAGCCCCAGCCCCTCCAACTCGTCCAGCGCGGAGGCGAGTCGAAGCCCGCGATCGATCCGCCCGCTCTCCGCCAGCGCGACCAGCAGCTCATCGAGGACATCGGCCCGGACCCGCGGTTCGTCCCCCTCGCCGAGCAACTCCCATGCCCGCGTCAGCCCTTCTACGGCGGTGGAGATCCGCCCCGCCGACAGGGCCCGGCGCCCGGCGGTGGCGAACAAGGACGCCGCCCCTGATCGGTCACCGGCGGACAGCCGCAGTTCGGCGGCGAAGGGACACCACCGGCCCGGCAGCCCGGGATGCAGTTCGGCCACCGCCTCGGCGCTGCGGCGGGCCAGCGCGGCCCGGTCCGCCGGGGTGAGCCGCGCCAACAGCGCCGGGGCGGTCAGCGGCCCTCGAAAGCCGTACCACTCGCCGGCGGAGTCCTCGGCCGCGACCAGCCCGGCGGTTACCGCCGCGCGCAGCCGCGCGAACAGCTGCGCCTCGGACAGTCCCCAGGCCTGGCGCAGCACCGACACCGGGAACCTCTCGCCGATCACCGCCGCGGCGGACAGCAGCCGGTGTCCTTCCGGGCCGAGGCGAGCGGCTCGCCGCGCGATGCCGTGCTCGACCGCCGCGGGCACGGGACACCGCACCCCCGCGACCAGCCGGCATCCCTGCGGGCCGGTCACCAGCCCGCCGGTGTCGACCAGCGTGCGCAGCAACTCCTCGGCGACGAAGGGGTTTCCGCCGCTGTCCCGGTACAGCCGCTCCACGACGTCGTACGGCACCCCGTCGACGCCCAGGCCCAGGCACGACGCCGCGAGCCGAGCCACCTCGGCCCGGCTCAGCCCGCCCAGGGTCAGCAGTGTGCCCGCGCGGCGCCGTGCCAGGGTCCGGGCGAGGTCCCCCGGCTCGCCCGGACCGGTCCGGAAGGTCACCAGCAGCACCGTGCCCTGCGCCGCGATGTTGTCCGCCAGGTACTCCACCACGGCCAGCGTCGCCGGATCGGCGTCGTGCAGGTCCTCCAGGACGAGCAGGCTCCCCGAACCGGCTCCGGCCGCGGACAGCAGCCGCAGCACGGACTCGCCGAGGACCACGGGCGAGTCCTGCGGACCGGTGCCGTGGACGACCCGGTCCGTGCAATCGGGTACGACACGGCCGAGTGCAGTGCGATACGGCCCCAGCGTCCCGATGTCCGGTCCTCCGCCCTCGTCGGAGGGCTCGCGGAAGAGAGAGGCCAGGGCCTCGCTGAGGGGCCGCAACGCAACGGCGGGGCCCACCGGACTGCCCCGGCCGAGCAGCACGCGCATCTCCCGGCCTCGGGCCGACTCCACCGCCTCCCGCACCAGCCTGGACTTGCCGATGCCGTCCTCACCGGTCAGCAGGACCGTCGTGCCGTGTCCGTCCCGCGCCCCGACCAACGCCTCCCTCAACACACGTAGTTCGTCTTCACGGCCCACACAGATCGATAAGTCGTCCCTGCTCGCTGCCGACATCGCACCCCCGCGCGTTCGACTCGTGTCCTGACGTGTCGGTCATGTGTGGCGAACGAGCGCGAATCATGCGGATGCATCCATCGGCCCGCCGCGCACCGCGCAGTTTGGTTTCACCGCCAGGTGCTGTCACTCCGGGTTCCGCCCAGCGGACTCCCGCCCTCGCCGCGAGACAACTCAGCGCGGACCCCGGCGGCGACGGACGAGCAGGACCGCACCTCCCAGCACGGCCACGCCGCCCGCCGTGGTGGCGATGAGTGCGGTACGACCCGGCCCCTTGGCGGTGGGGGCGCCGCCGGATGTGCCCGACACGCTCGCTGGGGCCGAGGCACCGAGGGCGAAGGTGACTGTGTCGTTGGAGGGGTCCGGGTCGTCCAGCCCGGTGGCGGCCGGGCCGGGACGCAGGGTCACCGTGCCCTTGGCCCCGTGGAAGGCCTCGGTGGTCTTCCCCCACAGCACGAACGGTCGGGCCTTGCCCGCGGCGACACCGAACGGCACCGGGCACACGTAGTGCCGATGGCCGGCCTCGAACGGTGCGGTTCCGCTGTCGCCGACCCGGAGCAGGCACTGGCCGTAGTAGGAGTCCTCGCCCTCTTCGAAGGCGTTGCCGGTCGCGACCGTGCCCTCGGGCAGGACGACGTCGACGTTGGCGACGGTCTTGCCGACGGTGTCGTACAAGGAGGCCGGGCCGTGGTTGACGGCGTTCAGCTCAAGGGTCCATTCGCCGCGTTTGCGCCCGGGCTTGACCGAGGCGGTGGCGGCGAGATCCGCGAAGTTGTCGGCCGACACGGTGAATTGCCCCTTGGCGCCGGTCTCGAATCCACTTCGCCGCCCGGGGGCCGGGACCAGGGTGAGCGCGGGGCCGGTGCCCCGCTCGCTGCCGCCGCCGGGTCGGACGTTCGGCTCGAGGAGGGTGACGGAGTAGTCGGTCACGGCGGACAGAACGCGTTTGCCCACAGTGGCGGTCAGGGGGCTGCTCAGCTCCACGATGGCGCCGGCGGGGACGGGGCCGTTGAAGAGGCAGCTCACGGATGCGTGCCCGCCCGGTTCGACAGCGTCATCGCCTGTGCCGTAGAAGCAGTTGGAGAACTTGTGGTCGAAGGCGAGACCGCCCTCCGATTCCCACTGCACCCAGACACGGCGGTCGGTGGGCAGATCCCCGGTGTTGCTCAGGTGCAGCGGAAGAGTGATACGGGACCCGGTCCGGGCGTGTGAGACATCGGGGATCTTGCCGACGACGAGTTTCGGGATGCCCACGACCACTGTCGTAGTGGCGGCGGTTGCGTGGTCGAGGTGACGTGCGGTGAGGGAGTACTTGAGCCTGCCGGTGGTGCCGAGTCCGGCGCCCGCCTCCGCCCGCACGGTGAACTGGACCGAAGGGCTCTGTGACGCGGCCTTGTTGACGCAGGTGATGACCCGCCCGTCGGCCGTGCATCTCGGGTCGTCGGCCTTCACGCGCGCGACACCCGCCAGGTCACGCGCATCGATGACGAGCCTGTCGTTCGTGGGTACCGGGACCTGCGCCCCGCCGTCCCAGAACATCCAGTTCACACCGGTCGACTGCGGGGTCGAGTCCACGTTGAGCTGCCGCGGCGCGTCGATCGTCGCATACGCCAGCGTCGGGTGGGGCGACGGCGTCGCAGAGCCCTCACCGGACGCGGCCGACGCGCCGGGGGCCAGGGCGAGCAGCACGGCCGCCGGCGCCGCTCCCCACACCGTGCGCGTGGACTTCATGCACATGTGATGCGCGAGGTGCCCGGAAGGTTGCCCCGCAACACATGGTTCGCTGCCTCCGCCCTCATTTCAGGGATTGGGCCCATCAGCTGTGTGCCCTGGTGAACGGCTCGCGACGCCGGCCTCGTTGACGTGCTGCGGCCTTCTCCGGGAGGACGACGGCAGGACGCTGCCGGCCACCGGCGGCACGGAGTCGGGGTTCCACAGGCGCAGTGCGCGCAGCACAGGGCCGGCCGCGATGGTGGTGAGCAGGGCCATCAGGACCATCAGGGTGAACACCCGATCGCTGATGAGCCCGAGTTCACGACCTATGTCCAAGATGACGATCTCGGTCAGACCCCGCGTGTTCATCAGCGCCCCGAAGGCACCCGCCTCGCGCCACCCCATGCCCAGCAGTCGAGCCGGAAGCGCGGCTCCTGCGAACTTGCCGGCCACGGCGGTCACGACGACCAGCAGCAACGCCACCAGTCCCGCCCAGCCGAGCGCCCCGATGTCGACCGAGAGCCCCGTCACGATGAAGAAGACCGGCAGGAACAGGCTCGAGACCCTCTCCACCGACGCGGCGACCTGTCCGAGGAGTCCCGACAGGGCCTCGCGAGGCATGACCATTCCGAACACGAAGGCACCGAAGATCGCATGGATGCCGATCCATGCGGACGCGCACGAGGAGAGGAACGTTCCGGACACGACCATGACCAGCAGCGTGCCGTGGTCTGCGTGCCGTGTGAGGGAGGCGACCACCCGGCGCAGCAGCGGCCGGACGATCAGGAACATCACCACGCCGTATGCGGCGGCCCAGGCGACGACCGATGCGGACCGGGCGATCCCGTCGGACTGCGCGACCGCCACGACCACGGCCAGCAGACACCAGGCCAGGACGTCACACACCGCGGCGCAGGCCATGGCGAGGGTGCCGATCCGTGTCCGGGACAGCCCACCGTCCCGGATGATGCGGGCCAGCACGGGAAAGGCGGTGATGGAGAAGGCCGTGCCCATGTAGAGAACGAAGACTGCGAGGCTCACGGCGTGGGGTGCGTACCGGCCGTACAGCACTGCCGCTGTCAGCACACCGAGGGCGAACGGAACCGCCATCGACAGTGCGGCGATGGTGGTCACGGATTTCCCGTGGCCGCGCAGCGCGGCGACGTCGAGCTCCAGGCCGGCGAGAAACATGAAGAGCACCAAACCGACTTGGGCGATAACCGACAGCATGGGCATCGCCCCGCCCGGAAACAGGTGGTGTGGAATATTCCCGGGGAGCAGGCCGAGGAGGCTGGGGCCGAGCATGAGACCGACGGTGATCTCGGCGACGACCGGGGGCTGGCGCAGGCGTTTGGCGAGTTTCACCATCGCGGTTCCCGCGAGCAGGACGGTCGCGATGTCCGCCAGGACGATCGCTTCCATGGGTGGTGCGTCAGCCATGCCTTCTCGCTTCCACGAACGTCAGGAGAGTCAGGGACCAGCTGCACTACAGTTGCGCGACGCCCCGGCGCCGGTCGGGAAGTGCCGGACCGTTCCCGAGAGTCGCGGACACGGTCGCGGCCACCTCCGCCGCATGGTCCGTGATGAAGAAGTGGCCCCCGGGGAAGGACACGACCTCGCTGCCGGCCGTCGTGCTGAGCCGCCACCGGTCGAGTTGCTCACCGGTGAAGAAGTCGTCGGTGCCGTGGCACACCACGATCCGGCTCTCGGTCACGGTGTTGCGGTGCCCGCGCACGAAGTCGTCGCACACCGCGAAGTCAGCGCGCAGCAACTCGACTGATCGCTCTCGCAGCTGTTCATGGGCGAGGATCTGCGGTGACACTCCGCCGAACCTTGCCGCGGCGTCCAGGATCTCCTGTTCCCCGGCCTCCACTGGGTCGTCGGCGAACAGCGGGGACGCGCCGAACGGCCCGGCGGCGGCAGAGGCGAACAGCGTGTCGCAGTACGCACCACCCGAGGTGGCTTCCAGATGCGAGGCGAGGAGCAGACCGAGGTAGGCGCCCATGCTGTGCCCGAAGATCGCGAATCGTCCGGTGATCTTGGACGCGACGATCTGCGCGGCGAGGTCCTCGGCGGCCTTGTGTGCCGAGGCTACGGAGTTCTCACGCCATCTGCGCCCTCTGCCCGGGAGTTCCAGCACATGGGCCGCGATCTGCTGGGGCAGCGCACTGACGAGGGGCTGGAAGACCTGGGCGGATCCGCCTGAATGGTGCAGCAGAACGAGCGGGACAGGGCTCACGACATGTCCTCGGTGCCGGCTCACCAGCGGCGAGGAGTGAACGCGTAACCCCGGCGGCTGTGCGTTGCGATCGTGTTGATCCCGTAGGTGTCCTCGCCGGAGACGAGGACCGCGCCGTAGTTGTCGAGCGCGATGCCGCCGCCGTACTCGGCCACCTGATCCGTGTCGGGGTATATCTTCACCTTCGTCGGCACATACCGGGCGGCGAATCCCATGCGGTAGTCCTTCCTGCTCCCGGTATGCGGAAGGGAGGCGTGCATGAGGGTGGACCAGAAGATGACGCACTCGCCACGCTTCATCACCAGAGGAAAGGCCTGCGACTCATCGGGCTTCCAGTTCGGGTCCTTCTGCAGCTGCCGGTAGTCGTAGCCGAAGAATCCGCGCTTGACTCCCTCCTTTTCACGGGAGTTGATGGCGTCGGGATCGTAGTCCATGGCCTTGGACTCGTCGTAGTTCATCTCCCGATGGGTGCCGGGCATGAGCTGGAGGCAGCCGTTCTCCTTGGTGGAGTCCGTGAACGCGGTCCACACGGTGATCGTGCCGCCGAAGGGAATCTCCGAGTCCTCCGCCGGCCACATGATCTGCGGCTTCTTGCTGGCATTGGCGAAGGTGGCCGCCTGGTGCCAGTCAGTGCCCTCGTCGCCGGGGTACTTGGGGAAGAACTCGGTGCGCCAGCAGAGCACATCGGGCCCGAGAATGGAGGCCACCCGGTCGACGATCCGCCGGTTCATGATGTGTTCGGAGAGCAGATCGACATCGAGGTGGCGGTCGTAGTTGGAGATATTCGTGCCACTGCTGAGCGCGTCGTCGGGATAGATGGCCAAGGAACGGTCGGGAAGCCGCCGTCGGATGTTGTTCCAGCGCTCCGTCATCTCCTCCGGCTCGAATATCTTGATCGGGCCGATGAAACCGTCCCGTTCGAACCTCGCGAGCTCCTCGGCGCTGAGCCGGAAGTCGGTTTCCTGACTGATCGTCATGCGGGCCGTCCTTTCTGTGGCATCACGGTGTTCCGCGCGCCTCTTCGCCGGGGATCGGTCGCCGTCAGCTCCCGGTGACGCGGGAGGCCAGCTCGGCCGCGGCCGAGGCCAGGGTTCCCTCGAACAGGGTCTTGAGGTCGTAGTCGGCGCCGAAGGCGTCCTTGGCGCGCTCACCCAGCACCAGGGCAAGCATGGAATGACCGCCCAGGTCGAGGAAGTTGTCGTCCTCGGTGACCTCCGGCTCCTCCAGGATTTCGGCGACCCACTCAAGCGTCCGGCGTCGAACCGTCGCCGCGTCAGGTGCGATGCGTGCATCGGGCATTTCTTGCGTTCTCCCGTCGGTTGATCCGGGGCCCCATCTCGGGTAGCGCCTGCCGGCGCTGCCCACAGGCCCGGAAAGTCCCCTCAACGACTGCGCATCTCAAGCTCGACCAGGCTTTTCGGCCGCATGTCCGTCCAATGTGCATTCACATAATTGAGGCAGGAATCGCGATCCGCCGACTCGAGGACCATGGACCAGCCATCCGGAACCTCCACGAATGCCGGCCAGATCGCATGCTGCATCTCGTCGTTGACGAGCACGTGAAAGACTCCGTCCTCGGCATCGAACGGATTGACCATTGAGCTGTCTCACCAACTTTCAGACGGGTGAACCGTGTTCGAGGCGAGTGAGGACCGGCATGGATGGCCATGGCGCCGAATGCGCGGCGCACTCCGACCTGAAATGCGGCAGACAACCTGAAGTCGGAAGCGGAAATGACTTTCTGCTGTCGAGAAAAGCCTCTGGCGAGTTTCATGGCGGCCCGAACGCCACCGACCGACTCCGTCAGGGTAGCGCAATTTCCCTTTCCGTCGACTCCCCGCTCGTACGCCCGTCCGGGAAGCTCCGCGGCGGCCTCCGTACCGTCACCGTGCGAGGAAGCGGGGCCGGAACTGGACACGTCGGCATGTGATCGGTAAACAGGCAGGCGAAGCCACTGGTGACGAGGGTTCTTCTGATCGAAGGCCTGACTACCAGCGGCTTCGCTACGTTGCCAGCTCAACTGGCAAACCACTGCGGCAGGTTGGAAGAATCCGTGTCCGATAGTGTCGAGGTGACCGACGCAGCGAATGCGTCCCCCACGCCGTTGAGGCACCTCTTAGGCGGGCGGTTCGGCTGGTTCTACGCAGGCCGCACCGTCGATCTCGCCGGCTCGTCCATGACCACCGTCGCCCTTGCCCTCGCCGTGCTCCAGGCGTCCGGCAGCGCGACCGATCTCGGCATCGTCCTCGCCGCCAACATGATCCCCACCCTGGTGCTCCTGCTCCTGGGGGGTGCGGTGGCCGACCGCGTCAGCAGGCGAGCCGTGCTCATCGTGACCAACCTGACGACCGCTGCCGTCATGGCCGTGATGGCCGTCATCCTGATCACGGATCGCTACGACCTCTTCGTGATCTCCGGCCTGGTTCTCGTCAGCGGAGCCGTCAGCGCCTTCTCCCAGCCCGCGCTGCGCGGCATCGTCCCCGAACTCGTCGAGCGCAGGGACCTGCAGCGCGCCAACGCGCTCCTGGCCAGCAGCCAGAACGCCGTGCGCATCCTCGGTCCGATGATCGCCAGCGTCCTGGTGGCCACGGTCGGCGGCGGGTGGGCCCTCGCGGCCGATGCCGCATCCTTCGTCCTGGCCGCCGCGGCGTTCACTCGCATCCCCGGGGCGAGCCGGCCGCCGGCGGCGGACCGGCCGCTGTGGCACGACCTCGTCGAAGGCTGGTCCGTCTTCCGGTCGATGCGCTGGGTGGTCATCATGACCGTCTCGTTCGCCCTCGTGAACGCCTTCAACGTCGGCCCGTGGAACGTCTTGGGGCCGCAGGTGGTGTCCGGGAAGGACGGGGCCGTGGGCTGGGGCACCGTGCAGACCGTGCGAGCGATCGGGCTGCTCGTGATGAGCGTCGTCGCCGTGAAGATCGTCCTGCGCCGACCGCTGCGGGACGGGCGGATCTGGGGAACCCTTGCCGGCCTTCCCCTGCTGGCGGTCGGCTTGTCCGGGGAGGCCTGGATCGTGGCCGTGACCGCATTCGTCGGCGGCCTCGGCTTCACCGTGGCAGCCATCACCTGGGAGAGCACCCTGCAGTCGGCTGTCCCGGAAGAGTCCCTCTCGCGGGTCGCCGCCTACGACGACCTGCTGTCCTACCTGGCGATTCCCCTGTCCCAGCTGGCCATGGGACCGCTGGCCGCGCACTACGGGGCGAAGTCGGTGAGCGTCGCCTGCGGTATCGCCTTCATCGTCGTCTGCCTGTTGCCCCTCATGAGCCGGGACGTCCGCGAACTCCGCACGTGATGGCCCCATGGCCCGTCATCGGCGCTCCCCGAACCAAGCGTCATAGCGGCGCGCTCCATGCGCGTTCGGCACGAGCCTGACCGGGCGACCGGCCCGATCGCCGAGCTCCGCGACCGACTCGATCTCCGGCGTGTCCGCACTGTCGTCCGAGGCGAGTCGGCGTTCGACGTCAGCAGCGGTGTCACCCGGCGCCGCGTCGGCGAGCAGCCCGCACAGCGCGAAGGGCGTCATCAGACGGGAGTTCGGGATTCCCGTGACGGTCAGCGGCTCCGGTCCGGGCCGTTCGAGCTGTTCCTTCAGGTCGGCGAGGCCGCCGACCCCGTCCCACGGCACGGCCTCACCGTGGGCGGCGAAGGCGTCGAGCTCGGCGGCTCTCCCGGCACCCAGGAGGGTGACGTCGTACCGGAAGGACGTCAGCTCGTTGCGTGCCGAGCCGCGCTTGAGCTCGAGTACGACGTCCATCCCGGCGTCGGCCGCGAACGCGGCGAAGAAGTCTCCCGGCACGCACAACTCTCGATCCGTCTTCACCCGGTGCCGGACCAGCTCGGCCAGCTCGGCCACGGGAGTGTCGGCCGCGGCGTGGTGAAGGACGACCGTGGCGTGAAACGCCTCGAGCAGAGCCGGGTCGCGGACGTCTCCGATGAACACGGCACCTTCGGGCCCTGTGATGCGGGCGGCTTCGGTGAGTACCCGGCGCAGGTAGGACAGGCCGGGAAAGTACTGCACGACCGAGTTGAGAACGACGGTGTCGAACTCCCCGGCCCGCACGTCGGCCAGGCCGTCCGCGTCACCGACCCGCAGACTCACGTGGTTCCACCCGTCGTCCAGTTGCCGGGCCGCCGCCTGGATCGCCGCCGGGGCCACGTCGATACCGACGTAGCGCTCCGTGCGATGTGCGAGGCTCCGCAGGATCGAGCCGGCCCCGACGCCCACGTCCAGTACCCGACGCGGTCGGGTCGACTCGATCCGACGCACGGTGTGGTGCAGCCATGCGCGCATCTCACCGACGGGTATGGGATCGCCCGTGTAGCTGCTGCGCCAGCCGGCGAACTCGGCGTTCGGCTCCTGCGTGTACGCGGCGTCCCAGACACGGCCCCAATTCCTGCGGTGGTCGGATTCCGTGCCCGACACGGTGTGGGCCCTCCCCGCGAGCACCGGCTGGACGTAGGCGACGAGCTTGTGAGAACCGTCGGTTCCCCGCTGCGCGACCACGGCGGCCGCCCGCACGTCGGGAGAGGTGGACAGGACGGCCTCGATCTCGTCGAGCTCGATCCGCACCCCGGAGATCTTGACCTGCCGGTCGAAGCGGCCGACGAACTCAAGCGCGCCGTCCGACCGGCTGCGCACCCTGTCGCCGGTTCGATACCAGCGTCGCGACGCATCACCTGCCTCGTCGACGAACCGCTCCTCGGTGCGGTCCGGCAGGCGGAAGTAGCCGGCCGTCACACAGGGGCCGCCGACCCACAGCTCTCCCACCTCTCCCGGGACCACCTCGAGGCCACGGTCGTCGACGACCCGGAGGCGGGCGTGCCCGAGAGCCGCCCCGACAGGGATCGCGGTGCCCCGGGCTTCCTCTGCCGTGACCTCGTGAACAGCGCACCAGACGGTCGCCTCAGTGGGCCCGTACATGTTGCACACCCGAACGTCGGGAAGGGCCGCCACCAGCCGCCGAGCGAGCCCCACCGGGAACACCTCACCCCCGACGGACAGCACCCGCAGACCGCACAGCGACCGCAACGTCTCCTCGTACGAAGCGATGGCCGACAGCAGGGACGGCGTGGCCTGGAAGAGCGTGGGCCGGAAGCGCCGTATCAAATCCCGGAGACCGCCGTCGCTGTGGGGGTCGAGGCGGTCGACCATCCGGTCGGGGCTCACCACACTCGCCCCGCCGCGGGTGAGCGGCCAGAACAGCTCCATGACGGCGATGTCGAACGAAACACTGGTCACGGCGAGAAAGGTGTCGTCGAACGGGGTGCCGAAGGTTTCGTCGAGGGCGTCGAACAACGCGGCCACGTTGGCGTTGGTGACGACGACGCCCTTGGGCCGACCGGTCGATCCGGAGGTGTAGATGACGTAGGCCGGGTCCTGGGGGGACGCTGTGGGCAGCACCACCTCGGCCTGGCTCGATCCGGCCGCCCGGGGGGTGACATGTACCGCTGGGACGGAGAAGCCGGGGCCGCTCGCATCCGTGACCAGGAGTACGGGATCGGCGTCCTCGACTATCGCCCGCAGCCGGTCCTTCGGATAGCCCGGATCGAGAGGGACGTACGCCGCCCCGGCGGCGGACACACCGAACAACGCCACCACCAGGTCGACGCCTCGCTCGACCATGACACCGACCCGATCGCCGGGTCCCGCTCCTCGGTCGACGAGTCGGCGGCCCAGGCCCTCGGCTCTCGACACCAGCTCGCCGTACGAGAGCGTGGTCGCCCGATCGGACACGGCCGGCCGCGAAGGGTCGTCCAGCGCCACTGCTCTGAGCTGCGCAAACAGCGAGCCTGACACGGTCTCACGTCCTCCGGGTTCGTGGTACTGACCCGAATTCCAGGAGCCGGGCCAGGCCCTGACGGTCATTCATCAAGCCCGCGTGGTTGTAGTCCGCGCAGAAGAACAGCCAGCACGATCCGATCTGCTGTGCCGTACGGAACTGCTGTGCGGCCGGGACGTAGAGGTCGTCCATGGCGGCCACGGCGTACACGGGCACGGTGTTGCGCGCCAGCTGCGGCAGGTCGTACAGGCTCTTCCACCCGGTGTACCGGGCAAGCTCGTCCGCGACCTCGGCGAACGGTCTCAGACCGCCGATCTGACGGAACATCCAGGGGAAGGCCACCTCGCCGTAGAAGTGGAACGGCCGCGCGTGGTCGCCGAACGCCGGTTCGTCCGCGTAGAGACGGTCCGCGGCCCAGCGGGTGGCCGAGCCGGGCATTCCGTAGATGTACTCCTGCAGATAGAACAGGGGCGCGCTGGACATGTCGGTCGCGGCCACCGCCTTCACGAAGGCCTCGGTCAGGTCGTCGCCGTCCCAGGCGTTCTGGACGAGGTCGTGGACCGCCTCCATCCCGCCGTCGAACCCGAACTTCAGCCCGAGCATCCTCAGGCGCTCGGGCGACAGCCTGTCCCCCGTCGGGAGAAGGACCTCGTGTTCCCGCAAGTGGTCCACGATCCGGTCGATGATCTCTCCGTCGCCGGGGTACCTCTCGTGGTACTCGGCGTTCATCTTCTTGCTCATCGCCAGGGTGTCCCGCAGCACGTCGTCGGCGGTACTGACCGGACCGATGAGCCCGCTGGAGATGAACGCCCGGTCGATCCGGTCGGGGAAGTGGGAGAGGTAGGTCAGGGCGATGGAGCCGCCGTAGCTCTCCCCCAACAGCGTCCAGCTCCCGATGCGCAGGATCCGCTCCCGCAGGAACTCCGCGTCCCGGACGATGGCGTCCGCCCGGAAACACCGCAGTCGCTCCAGCGCGGCGGTCGCTGTGAGGCCCGCGATGGAATCGGCGGTGACCGGTGAACTGCGGCCGCAGCCGCGCTGGTCGAGGAGCACCACCTGGTAGCGGTCCAGTGCGGCGTCCAGCCACGTCGGGATCACGTTGCGCGGATCGGGGCACTGGCCGCCCGGGCCTCCTTGGAGGAAGAGCAGATACGGAAGGTCATGGGCCGCGTTCTCACGGCGCACCACACTCTGGGCGAACACGGTGATCGACGGGCCGGCCGGATCGTCGTGGTCGAGGGGGACCTCGAAACGATGGGTGTCGACGACGACGTCGGCGTTGTCCGCGTTCCTCGCGACCGGTGAGGAACACGCCAGGATGTTTCGGATCGTCGGGTTGCGGCGCAGGCGAGCGCCGTCGACGTGTCGCCCGGTCCGCTCCGTCCATGCCGCGCATGCCTTCACCAGGATCAGGGAGCCGGCGCCCAACCGCGTCAGGTCCTCGTCCAGGTCGATGTGGACCCGGGACAGCTCCGCGGTGAAGAACCGGACCAGGAAGTCCAGGTCGTCCGTGGTCGCCTCGTCATCGTCTTCCGGCAGTTGTGCCGGTCCTTCCACGGCTGTCCCGGCGGCGGCGAGTCGCCCGAGCGCGGCTCTGTCGACCTTGCCGTTGGGCAGCGCCGGAAGCGTGTCGACGAACACGAACTCCGTCGGGACGGCCTCGCGGGGCAGGAAGGACGCGAGGTGGTCACGCAGCCGTGAGGTCATGTCGGCCGGGTCGTCCTGTTCGGGTTCGTCCGCCAGCCGTCCGTGTCCCTCGTGTGTCCGCTCACTCATAGCGACTCCGCAACCGCTTCTCGCCGTACTCCGTGCGGAACAGCCCGCGCTTCTGCAGTAACGGCACCACTTCGTCCACGAAGTCGACGAGGCCGACCGGGAACACCGGCGGCATGATGTTGAATCCGTCGGCCGCACCGCCCTCGATCCAGGTCTCGATGACATCGGCGATGCGCTCCGGTGTGCCCGTGACCACGAGATGGCCGCGCCCGAAACCCTGCAGGGCGATGATGTCGCCGACCGTGACTCCGCCACGCCGGGCTATGCCGGTGATCAGCTCGTAGGTCGTGCGGTTGCCCTGGATGCTGTCCGCGGAGGGCAGGCGGTCCACGGGAAAGGGCGCGTCGGCGGAGCAGTCGGTGAGATCGACGTTCAGCATCATCGAGATGTGCTCAAGGGCGTAGTCCGTGGCCTGCATCTGAATGAGTTCACGTTTCTTCTGATCCGCCTCGGCCTGGGTCGAACCGACGATCGGGAGCAACCCGGGCAGCACCTTGAGCGTGCGTCCGTTGGCCGCGGCGCGTCGGCGCATCTCCGTGCGGAACCGCGCGGCGTCGTCCACGTTCTCCTGCACCGCGAACACGGCGTCGGCATGACGGGCGGCGAACGACCTGCCGGCCTCCGAGGCGCCCGCCTGCACCATGAAGGGGCGGACCTGCGGGGAGCGCTGGATGTTGAGCGGCCCGCGGACCTTGAAGTACTCGCCTTGATGCTCGACGAGATGAATCCGGTCGGGGTCGGTGTAGTGACCGGTGGATCGATCCCGGATCACCGCGTCCTCGTCCCACGACTCCCACAGCCGGCCCGCCACCTCGAGGAATTCCTCGGCACGCTCGTAGCGCTCCCGGTGGGAGAGCATCTTCGACCTGTTGAAGTTCCTGGCCTCGTTGACGCTGTTGGACACGACGATGTTCCAGCCGGCGCGCCCACCCGAGATGTGGTCCAGCGACGCGAACATGCGCGCCAGGTGGAAGGGCTCGTAGTACGACGTCGACGCCGTCGCGATCAGCCCGATGTGCTCGGTCCCCAGAGCGAGAGCACCCAGGAGGGTGAGCGGTTCGAGCCCGGCACAGTAGTTGCTGCGCGGCTTGTGCCACAGTGCGTCGGCGATGAACACGGAGTCCATCAGCCCCTTTTCCGCGATGCGCGTGAGCTCCAGGCAGTAGTCGACGTCTGTGACGCGCACCGACTCGCACTCGGGGTGCAGCCAAGCGGAGTCGTGATGGCCCGGGAGCAGCATGAACAGGTTCAGGTGGATGCTCAAGGATCTGACTGCCTTCGCCTCATCGGAACGGGTGATCTTCGTTCCTGGGTGGTCACGGCATGCTCTTCGCCTCGTGCATCTCGGCCACCCGTCGAATGGCGTCCTCCACGCGCTTCTCGCAGTGCTCGACGTCGTCTCCTTCGATGACGGCCCAGGCGACGGCTATCGAGCTGGTCTTCATCTCCTTCATGACCTCTCCCGGCCGAACCTTCATGCGAAGGTGCCTGACCCCGGGAAGGCCTTCCAGATCGGCCCGGGTCACGCCGTTGCGGAAGCCTGACTTGACCGGAAGACATACGAAGCCGAAGACGCCCGTGGGTTCGAACTCGGGCGGCGTGACGTCGGCACCGACATGGGCGCGCGCATGCGCCGCCCAGAGACCGACGCCGATGCTGTGCAGTGCGCTGACGCTGATCAGGCCGCCGGCCGGGCGCCAGCCGAGTTCGCCGGCGACGAACCTGCCGGGTTCCCCGAACACCTCGAGATGAAATGCGCCGCACTCGCCTCCGAGTGCCGACCGGCAGCTCTCCGCGAACGCCCGTGCCTCGTCGTAGAGTTCGGGGTACTGCTTGGCGGGGAGGGCGATGGAGCGAAACGGGCTTCCGGACTTGGTCTCGATCGCGGGCGTCGCGTCACGCGACACCATGAAGCTTTCGATGCGGCCGTCGGCGACGACTCCGTCGAAGTGCCATTCATCCCCCGACTGCCACTCTTCGACCATGCAGGTGTCCAGCTCGGTGTCGGCGCTGAGCCGGCTGTACAGCTCCTCGACCGTGTCGACGCGGTACACCAGATGCGAACCGCCGTCCGCCGTCGGCTTCACCACGTACGGTGGGTTCAGGTCGCCCAGACCGGAGCGCAGCGCCGCTTCGCTGGTCGGCTTCTCGGCGAAGACCCTGTAGCGTGCCGTGGGGACATGGTGGCGCTGCCAGAGGGTCTTCTGCAGCGGCTTGTCGCGTCCGGCGAGGGCGACCGCGGGGTCCATGCGCTTCTGAAGCCCGAGGATCTCGTTCAGGATGGCGGCCGTGGTCACCGCGAACTCGTGACCGGGGATGACGACGTCCACCTTGTCGGCCACGCCGAGGTGGACCAGGGCCGCCCAAGCGAGTTCCGGCCGGTCGAACGACGGCAGGAAGGCACAGTGCGTGGTCAGATCCCGGCAGCCTTCGAGCACCACCCGGTCGTGTGCCACGTACAACACGGTGACGGAGTGTCCGATCCTGACCAGCTCTTCGATCGCTTCTTGTTCGGCACCGAGAAGAACCGCGTGCACGCCTACCAACCCCTTCAGTCCGATCAGCGTTGCCGCTCAGGTCATCGCTCGAGACACACCGGAAGAACGTCCAGGCTCCGCACCGTTGCGGTGACGCGTCGGGTGGGCTCGGCCGCGAGACGCAGCCGCACGGCGTCATCGCGCAGGGCGTTGATCATCGCGGAGATGCTCAACTTGCCGAACTCGGAACCGAAGCAGGCGTGCGGTCCCGAGCCGAAACCGAGATGCGGGTTCGGGCGGCGATCCAACTTGATGTCGTGTGGATCTTCGAAAACGCGGGGGTCGCGATTGGCGGCGGCCAGCAGCGTCACCACGGAATCCCCGGCAGCGATGCGAGTTCCCTGGATCGTTGTTTCCTTCACCGCCACCCTGCTCGTCCCTTGCGCCGGTCCGTCGTACCGGACGAGCTCGTCGACGCCGGTCGGAAGAATCTCGGGCTCGGACACCTCCGTAAGGACTTCGGGCATTGCCGCCAGCAGGAGAGCCGCATTGCCGACCATGGCGAAGATCGTCCCGTAGCTCGCGTTGAACATCATCGCCGCGGAGTTTCGCATGTAGTGCCCGCCGAGGAACTCGTCATCCGCCCTCCGGATGAGCTGGGCGACAAGTCCGTCGTCCCCTTCGGGACGCGGGAACCAGCTCTCTCCGAGGTCGTTCAGACGTTTTCGGGCGGCGTCCCCCTCCGGAATGTTCTCCGGCGCGAGACCGGAGTCCATGCGCAGGGCGATGCCGTGCGAGATCTCCGCATAGTCGGACGCGTCAGGTTCGGGGACGCCGAGGAGGCTCGCGGAGAGGTGGAGCGCGAAGGGGGCGGCCACGTCCGACATCCAGTCGAACGGCTCGCCGGGGCGTCGAGCGGTCAGCGTGTCACGCAGGAACGCGACCGCGTCGTCGAACAGCTTCTTCCTGTCCTGTGAGCGCATCGCGCTCACCAGGAGGCGACGCAACGGCGTCTGCTCCGGCGGGTCCATCATCTGCACGTTCTGGCGGAACTCCGGGATCTTCTCTCCGTTGCGGCGGGGGTCCCTGGCGAACGTCTCGTGTTCCCGGAGCACACGCACGCAGTCCGCGTGCCGTACGACCACCCACGCCTCCATGCCCGCATGCCAGTGGATGGGCGTCTCTTCGAGCATCCTGGCATAAGTGGGATAGGGGTCTCGAATCATTTCGCTGCGCAGCGGATCGTAAACGGAAATGGGAGTCACCTTTTATCGCCTTTGATCGGAATATGATGTCGTCTAGGATCGCAGGTCGGAAAGAAATCCCTTGATTGCTGGAGCAGGGGCGCACGCTGCCCGCATCCGCATCGCTCGCATTTCACACGTCCGAAGAGGCAGATGCGCACGACGTACGCCCCGTCAGGTCACAAATCCTCTTTGTTCTCCGAGGATCCCGCCACCTGAACGCTGGCAATTGTCGCCAGCTCTTCACTTCTTTTTCAGTGGTTGTACGACATGATGCCACCCCCATTCTCGATGGCCAATGCGACGCTTCGCAGCATATTTTGCGGGAAGTGCAGTTGTCCAGTGTCGCTCTTTCATACAGGCACAACGCGAGCACTACGTTTTATCACCCGACATTTTCCGGGTGTTCGCGCACGCCAGAACGACGCCGACGACTCAGGCCGCCACGCGAAGCACTTCACCTGTGGGCGCCGCTTCAGCCCGAAGCAGAACCGTTCTTGGCAGAGTCGGCCGCACGGTGGCGCTCGGCCCGTTCGAGGGCCCGCGCGATCCCGGCCGGCGTCGGGTACTCGAACACGGCCGACACCGGCAGGGGCACCCCCAGCCGCTTTCGCACGCCGTGCACGACTCGCAGCGCGCCCATCGAGTGGCCGCCCGAGGCGAAGAAGTTCTGGTCGACGTCGGACACAGGTGTCCCCAGGACCTCCGCGAAGACGTCGCAGACTTCCTGTTCCACGGGGTGGGAAGGTGGTCGGCCGGCCTCCTCGGCCAGGGCGGGCAGAGCACCTCGGTCCAGTTTGCCGTTGGGGGTCAGCGGCAGACTCTCGACCATCCGGAATTTCGGCACCATGTGGTGCGGCAGGAATTCGGCCGCGTGGCGACGCAGGACGGCCGGCGTCAGTGTCGTGCTCGCCGGCACGACGTAGGCGACGAGGCGTTTGGCCGCCGTGCTGCGCTCGCGTACCGCGATCACAGCCACCTGCACGACCTGCTCGTGGCGTCGCAGGACCGCCTCCACCTCCCCTGGCTCGACCCGGAAACCCCTGATCTTCAGCTGGTCGTCCACCCGGCCGACGAACATCAATTGCCCGTCCGCCAGCCAGCGCACCACGTCTCCGGTCCGGTACATCCGGGTGCCCGGTTCACCGAAGGGATCGGGGACGTATCGGGCGGCCGTGGCGTCCGGTCGCCTGAGGTATCCACGGGCCAACTGGGCGCCGGCGATGTACAGCTCGCCCGGCACCCCGACGGGAACCGGCTTCAGCCAACGGTCGAGCACGTAGGTCCGCGTGTTGTCGATCGGCCGCCCTATCGGCGCCTCGGCCTGCCATGCACCGGGATCGGAGGGCAGGACGGCCGCGGTGGCCACGTGAGTCTCGGTCGGACCGTAGTAGTTCATCAGGCGGCGGTCTGGCGCGGCTCGTCGGAAGGCCGCCAACTCGGCGGTGAGTTTGAACGCCTCGCCGCCCTGGACCACATGCCGAAGCCGGGGCAGCCCATCGGCCGTGCCTCGGCCGGCGTCGACGATCGCCGCGAGAATCAGATTGGGCACGAAGATCTCGTTGACCTCATTCACCGCGAGCCACGTCACCAGCTTGCGCAGATCGCGTCGCGTCTCCTCCTCCGGGATCTCCAGGCATCCGCCGCGCACGGTGGAGATCAGGATTTCCATGATCGCCATGTCGAAGCTGATCGACGAGAAGTTGGCGGTCCGGTGTGCGGACCAGTCCTCCTTCTCCGACGCCCTCTGGTACCAGCTCATCAGGTTCACCAGCGCCGCACCGTGCATCACCACTGCCTTCGGCACGCCGGTGGACCCCGATGTGTAGATCACGTAGCAGGGATGCGCGGGCAACAACGGCCTGACACGGTCTTCGTCGGTCAGGTTCGTGTCCGCCATGCCGTGCGCGTGCACCGGCTCCGTCAACACGATGTGCGCACCGCAGTCCGCCAGCATGAACGAGACCCGCTCGGCCGGGTACTCCGGATCTATCGGGCAATAGGCAGCGCCGGCCTTCAGCGTCCCCCAGACCGCGACGACGAGGTCCACCGACCGTGGCATCGACAGTGCCACCACCGACTCCGGCCCGGCACCGCGGCTTGCCAGATGGCGGGCAACGCGATTCGCCTTCGCGTTCAGCTCGCCGTAGGTCAGCTCCGCATCACCGATCCGTACCGCCACCGCATCCGGTGTCTTGGCCGCCCTCGCTTCCAGCAGCTCCGGCACGCTCTGCCCGTACACCTCCCGCGCGGTGTCGTTCCAGCCGCTCAGAAGGGTTTCGCGTTCAGCAGTGGAGAGAACGTCGATGTCGCCGACGGCGAGCGTGGCGTCCGCGGCCACCGCGGTGAGGACCCGGACCAGCCGATCGACGATCGTCTCCACGGTCGTCCGATCGAACAGCTCCGTCCTGAACCGTGCCTGGCCGACGATGCCCACCGCGGTTCCGTCAGGTTCGTACCGCGTGTCGAAGTTGAAGCCCACGTCGAACTCGACCGCCCCGCAAGGACGTTCACTCGCGGTGGCGCGCAGCCCGTTCATCGCCCACCCGTGCTCCAGTGACCGCTGCGTCATGAAGACCTGGACCAGCGGATTGCGTCCCACGGCCCGTTCCGGGTTGACCGCCTCGACGACCTGCTCGAACGGGATGTCCTGATGTGCGAAGGCGGCCAGGTCCACCGCGTGTACCTCGTGGAGCAGATCGGCGAAGGTCGGGACGCCCGCGAGATCGGTCCGTAGCACGACGGTGTTCGCGAACTGTCCGACAAGGTCGTCCGACACCGCCTGAGTACGCCCCGCCACCGGTGTTCCGATCGCGATGTCCGTCTCACCGGTCAAGCGGCCGAGCAGAACGGCGAGCCCAGCATGGAGAACCGTGAACATCGTGATTCCGCTGCGTCGAGCGAGCTCGGCCAGCCGCGCATGCACCCCGGGTGCCACCTCGAACCCCACCGAGTCGCCACGGAAGTCCGGCTTCGCCGGGCGCGAGCGGTCGAAGGGCAGTCCGGTCTCGTTACCCAGCCCGGACAGGGCCGTCCGCCAGTACGTCAACTGCCGTGCCGCGAGGCTGTGCTGGTCCGCAGGGTCACCGAGCTGCCGCTGCCGACGGGAGACGTGATCGGCGTACCGAACCGCGGGCCGGGTCCGGTCCGGGGCGGCACCACGACACCGGGAGTTGTAGAACTCCACGAGATCCCGGCCGAGGGGGCCCACAGACCATTCGTCGCACGCTACGCGGTGCAACAGCAGCAGCAGTACGTGCTCATCCTCGGTGAGCTCGAACAGAGTGGCCCGCACGGGTGGCTGCGTCGCCGGATCGAAGGGACGCGCCGCCGCGACGGCCAGCTCACGCTCCAGCTCTGAGGGAGTAGCGCGACACACCTCAAGGAACGGCGAGGCCTGCCGCTCACCCAGAACACGTGGGACCGGACGCCCTTCCACATCAGCGAGAACGGTACGCAGGCTTTCGTGGCGCGCGACGACATCGGCCACCGCCGCCTCGAGCGCGGCACGGTCGAGCATGCCCTGCATCCGGACGGCGATCGGAAGGTCGTACGTGGGCGTGCCACCCGCCAATCGGTCCATGAACCAGATCCGAAGCTGGGCCGACGAGACCGGCGGCGGATCGAGCCGGCCGGCGGTTCGGAACGGCCCGGTCACGGCCGACGACGTGATGTCGTCCAAGGTCCACTCCCCTGTCTGTGCCTTCGTGACACGACCGACACCCAAGCGGACGGCCTCACTCACCCCACATGGCCGTGCTGAGTGTTCGACTGAAAACTTCTGTCACTCGTACACCTGCGCATCGCATCTGCATCGCACCGTGGTGCGGCGAGCCTTGCGGGACGAGCGGCCCGGGCACAGTCGCAGAAGCCGGGACGCGAGCCCCGGCGCGCCGTACCGGTTCACATTTCGAATGTGCGCCGAGACCATATCAGGCACCCCACCGAATCAACACCGCACCGCACAGCGACACTTGATGCGCGGTATTAGCGGACGTGGCGGACCCGGCATTCTGGCGCACGCGCCGATGCGTCCGCTAACCTCATGCGAGTCTCGGGCGGCATTGCACGGTCATGGGATCCAGTGCCCCGACAAACCCCTCATCGACGCACCACCACTGCGGCCAGAAACCGCTGAATCGCAAGCAAGGGGAATTTCATTGAGCACCTTGGAAAAAGCTCGCGCCGAGTACGAGGAAAACGGATACAGCATCATTCGAAACGCGATTCCCGTGAGCCTTGTGGAAGAAATACAGGCGCACGTGGCGTGGCTCACCGAACGGTATCCGGAACTGCGCCCCGAGCATTTGCATCACCCGCTGATCCGCAATGACGCCTTCTGGGTGCGGCTTGTCTCCGACCCTCGGCTGGTGGACATCGCGGAATTCTTCCTCGGCCCCGACGTCGCATGCTTCACGGCCCACTACATATGCAAGCCGCCCTACGACGGCCAGCCGGTGCTGTGGCACCAGGACGGCGCCTACTGGAAGCTCGACCCCATGCGGGCGCTGACCGTGTGGATCGCCGTCGACGAGTGCACCCGGGAGAACGGCTGCCTGCGCGTGATACCGGGCAGTCACCGCCTGCCGCTCTATCAACCCACCCGTCGGACGGACTCGCCGAACATGCTGTTCTCGGCATCCGACGAGAAGCTGGTCCAGGAATGGTCAGAGCGGTGCGGAATCGTCGACGTCGAGCTGAATCCGGGCGATGTCGAGATCCATCACCCCAACATCCTGCACTGCTCGGAGCCGAACACGTCCGCACGGCGCCGCTGCGGACTGGACGTCGGGTACATCCCGACAAGCACTCGGATCCTCAGCGACGGTCTCTATCTCGATCCGATCCTGGTCCGCGGCGAGCCCACCGCGGAGGTCAACACCTACCGACCGTATCCGCCCTATGTCCCCGGGGAAACCATCCCCTTCGCGGGCATGGAGGCGTGGGACGAAGAGATCGCGGTCCGCAACGCCGGCATCGCCGTCGACGGCGACAATTCGGAGACGCCGCTGCACGCCACGCACCGGATGATCGATCGACTGCGTGAAGGCACCGTCAAACGCTGAGAAACGCCCGGCGCCGGTGGGTGGGACGCTCGTCAGGTCAGCGGAGCCTCACGCCCCCGCGGCGGCTGTGGCAGTCCGCGGGGGGGCGACCAGATCTCGCCGGATGTTGCCGTAGGCGATTTGCACAGTAAGCTCCCTCGTGCCCTGGTAGTGGAAGCCTTCGACTGATGCACGTTCCGGACCCCCGCTTGTGCATGCCGCAGGTGTGATCGGCTGGACCATCACACAAGTCGCCCCGCAGTCGGCCGGACCTGTGGCCAATATTGACTGTATTTTTCCGGAGACTTGCAGCACGGCGTTTGCGGGTAAAGCAGGAGGAACAAGCTGTAGGCGGCCGTAAGTTGATCCAGAACACGAGGGGGAAACGGATATGGTTCAGGCCACACCATCACCTGGGATCACACTGCATCGGGATGCCAATGGCCTCCGCGACTCCAAGGAAGGTGAGTCGCCCGTACCCGAGGTGGGTGAAACGATCGGGGTGATACGGTGACGTCCGACAAGTCAGCACGGGCGACCCGTAGTTCTCGGACCGTGACAAGGGACTTCGCTCGAATCGACCGACTCCAGCCCGCCGATTCGCCCCGCCTCAATGGCGAGGACCCCGAACACATACGGCTCCTTGCCGAATCCGATGACGCTCTGCCTCCCATTCTGGTCCACCGCGACACAATGCGTGTCATCGACGGAATGCACCGATTACGGGTCGCTCAGCTGCGCGGAGACACCGAAATCCCGGTGGAGTGGTTCGACGGCAGCGACGTGGAGGCGTTCGCACGCGCCGTCCAGGTGAACGTGACCCATGGACTTCCACTCACACTGGCTGACCGGGAAGCCGCTGCCGTGCGCCTGATCGAGTCATGTGACGCCTGGTCGGACAGAGCGATCGCCCAGATGACAGGGCTGAGTGCCCCCACGGTCGGCCGCATCAGAGCACGCTCGCGGCCCGACCAGCAGTCCGCGGCACCATCCAGGATCGGCCGCGACGGCCGAGTTCGCCCGCTGAACAGTGCGGCCGGCCGTCAGCGTGCCAGCGAACTCATCGAAGCGGAGCCGAATCTGAGCCTGCGTGAGATAGCCAAGCGCGCGGGTATCTCCATGAGCACCGCACGAGACGTCCGTAAACGCCTCAACCGAGGCGAGAATCCCATCCCGGACAAGTTCTTGCCCGACCCTGATCCGGCATCCGCCACGGACAGCGGGTCGAGTCCCGGTCTGCGAACACTCTCCCTCGCCCAGCCGCCGATCGAAGGCTCCTATATCTCCAACTTGGACAGCCTGCAAAAGGATCCGTCGGTACGACTGTCCGGGGACGGCCGGTTCCTTCTGCGCTGGCTCAGCCTCCACGCCATCAGCGGTGAAAAACGGGCCAAGCTCATCAGGTCCCTTCCGGCCCACAGCAAGGTTCGCATCGCAGGCATGGCCAAATACTGCAGCCGGTGGTGGGCTGAATTCGCCGACGATCTGGAACAACAAGGGCGTCGAGACATATCGAAAACGGGTTGATCGACATCGCCGGCCGTCCGGAGCCTCTGGTGCGGCCATCGGTTCGTCGTTCGCCCTGATCCCAGCCTCGCGATCACCGCCACGCAGAGTGCGGTGAGGGCCGTCCCCCGAGAAGCCACCGCTTTCCGATCATTCTTGGGCTCGCAGATGCGGGTCACAGGGTCTCCAGGGCCTTGCAGCGTCGATCCTCTGCGACGCGGCAAGGCCCTTCTCGACGGGAGACGACTATGCCGGGAAAGTCCGCTATGGCCTTTCGTCGGTGTGTGACATAGGATGCCGGGAACCTCTGCCGGGATCGTGGCTTATGTCGCGATCAAACCTGTGCCCTGATCGGACCGCGGAGGTGCGGTATGTGGCGTTCACTCGCGTTCGAGAATCACAAATCTGCTTGGCGCCTGCAGGCCCTGTGCGTCGGCGAGGACCCCGAGTTGTTCTTCCCGCTGGCGGAGACGGACCGCGCGACAGCGCGTGCTCGCGCGGTGTGCCGACGGTGCCCGGTGCTGCTCGACTGCCGTGACTGGGCCATCCGCCACGGCGAGACGGACGGCATCTGGGGCGACACCACAGCGAGCCAGCGCAGAGCGATCCACAGCGCGGCCATCCGCAGGTGATCGGCCGCTCCGATGAGCGCCGGGGGCTCCCCCCTTGCCCGGATCCGGGCGCCGGGCGCCCCGTCCCGGGCCAGGCGAACCGCTTCCCAGGAAGCCCCTCACCCTCGCAGTCCTCATGCGGCGACCCCGTAGCACGATGTACGTCGGAGGTGCGGGGATGAGCGTGACGTGGGCGGCGACGGCACTGCAGTCGGGGCGGTTCTGCGCAGTGGAGAGGTGTTCTGAAATCTCGGAGCTGGCGGATCACTTCCACGCACTGCGCTCCCGTGGTCAGGGGTACCTCGAAGTCCGTCTGCCGAACGCCGAGCTTCCCTTGCTGGCTCTTGGCTTTCGAGGTGATCTGGGAGTCCTCCATCTGTTCGATGAGGCCGAAGGGTCGTCCTTGCTGGTCGGCGACGGTATCGCCGCGGCGGAGGCCGTCGTCGACGTCCCCGTTGCGGATGACCTGGCCGCGTTCAGCGGCGACTTCGTCATGTCTGTCGACCGTGCTTGGGAGCTGGTACGCCGCTTCGTCGCGACGGGGGTACCCGGCGGACTGGGCGAGTGGTGTGACCTGTGATCACGCGTCGAGGTCGTCGAGTGGGGCGTCGGCCGAGCGGGCAGCGGTCGACGATCACAGGAACCGTCGGACAGGAGTGACCGCCGCCTCCTTGGCGCGCTGCAGTACGGCCCGTCGTCTCCAGCGGTTGAGGTCGATGTCGACGCTGTGCCGGAGGTCCGCCTCGTAGTCGCGGTCGAGGGAGGCGGTGAAGTTCTCGTCCAGTACCGCGAGCATGACCTCCTCGTCGTGGTCCATGGACCGGCGGTTGAAGTTGGTGGAGCCGATCAGAGACGCCACCGAATCCACCGTGATGATCTTGGCGTGCATCATGGTCGGCTGGTACTGCCGGATACGCACGCCTGCTTCCAGCAGGCGCGTGTAGTGGTGCTGGCCCGCGAACTGGCAGGCGCGCTGATCGGTGTGCGGCCCGGGCAGGAGGATCTCCACCTCCACACCGCGCCGGGCCGTCTGGCACAGCAGGTCGATGAAGTACGTGTCGGGCGCGAAGTAGGCGGTCGCCAGCCGGAAGCGTTCCTCGGCGGAGGTCAGCATGACGCGGATGAGGGTCTGCATGTCCTGCCAGCCGATGCTGGCCGACCCGCGCACGACCTGAACGACGGACGAACCGGGCTGCTCGTGTTCGGTGAAGCGGTCGCGGTCGTCGAAGAGCTCGTCGTGGCACTCGGCCCAGTTCTGCGCGAACGCGGCGGCAACCCCGTCGACGGCCGGACCGCGCACCTGCACATGGGTGTCCCGCCATTCGCCGGGGCCCCGGGCGTCGCCGCACCACTCCTCCGCGATACCGACGCCGCCGGTGAACGCGGTGCTCTCGTCCACGATGAGGGCCTTGCGGTGGCAGCGGTGGTTCTGTTTGAAGGGTGACAGCCAGACGGGTCTGCGGAACCAAGCCACCTGTACACCCGCGTCGTCCATCTCTTCGAGCAACTGCTGCTCGATCTTCTGGGCGCCGAAGCCGTCCAGCAGCAGCCGGACCCGCACTCCCGCACGTGCCCGGTCGGCGAGGGCGAGCGCGAAGTCCCGGGCGATCTGTCCGCGCCAGTACACGAACGTCATCATGTCGATCGTGTGGCGAGCCGAACGGATCGCCCCCAGCATGGCGGGGAAGATCTGGTCTCCGTTGCGCAGCGGGACGAGTTCGTTGCCCTCGGTCGCGGCCACGCCGATGAGCCGCTCCAGGCGACGGCGCAGGCGGCGCTTGCGCGCGTCGAGTGCGGCACTGGTGGCGGGGGCGGGGGCTGCCGGTACGCCGTCGAGAATCACGTCTGTCTCCCTTTGACCTTGAGGGGCGGTTCGGTGCGGGCTGGCGGGCCAGGGTCTGTCCTTTGGATCTGCTCGGCGTCCGAACGACAGGTCCTGGCCCGAAAAGCCACTTGCCCGGCGAATACGGCGGCACTCCCGACGCCCGCCGTATTCGTGCCCGCCGCCCCCGGCCTCGGCGCTCCGGGCAGGAATCGCTCTTTTCTCCCATGCCGCTTCCGTTCCGGTGTCGGGTTCGCCAACTCACGGCCCCCACGCGTGACTTGCCTGCGCTGTCCGTCCACCTCGCCGCCGCCTCGACCGACTCCCCACCGACCGACCCGATCGCGGCGCGTCTGCACCGAAGTTCAGTGGGCATACGGCGGTGAGCCGGAGGACGCGCCTCGGGCCGGCCATCGCCGCGACACGTCGATCAGGGAGTACGGATGCCGACCGCCGTATCGGGAAGACCAGCCGAGTTGCCCGGGGAGAGACCCGCGGGAGGTCTCACAACTGCCGGCGCCGGCCGCACCGCACCGCGCGGAGTCGGCTGGTCCGTTCGCTGGATCGCGGCGTTGACCATCTGCCAGGCGGCGTTGATGGTGGGCATCGGTCTGCTGATCACCGGCCCCGCCCACCATCTGTGGCCGATGACGGTCGAGGACAAGGTCAACACCGGCTTCGAAGGGATGCGGACGCACTCCCTCACCGTCCTGTCGTGGTTCGCCTCCGAAGCCGGAAACACCGGGACGGTGATCGCCGTGACCCTGGTGAGCTGTCTCGGGCTGCTCTGGATACCGAGGCTGCCGATGTGGCGGCAGGCCGCCTTCCTCGCCCTCGCCGTGTCCTTGCAGTCACTGGTCTTCCTGGTCATCACGGTGGCGGTGGACCGGCACCGCCCCGAGGTGCACCGTCTCGACGGCTCGCTGCCCACGTCCAGTTACACCTCCGGCCACACCGGCGCCGCCACGGCGGTCTACGGCGGTCTGGCGGTCCTCGCGCTGTCCCGGCTGCGCAGCCCGTGGCGACGCGTCGTGGCCGGCGCACTGTTCCTCATCCCGATCGTGGTGGGCCTCGCCCGGCTCTACCGCGGCATGCACCACCCGACCGACGTCGTGGGCGGACTCGTCAACGGCGGCCTGGCGCTGTGGATCGTCGGGCGCGCCGTGCTCACGGACGGCTTCGTGACCGCTCCCCCGGCATCCGAGTCCGTGGAAACGGTAGAAGCCGCGGCGGAAGGGCTCGAACAGCGCACCGGCCACGCCGCGGTGATCTTCAATCCCACGGTCACCGATCAGAAGGACCGCGACGCTCTGCGACGGGTCCTCGAGCAACACGGTTACGGCGCACCGACCTTCATCGAGACCACCGCCGAGGACCCGGGTGGAGGCCAGAGCACCGAGGCGGTGCGCAACGGCGCGACCCTCGTCGTGGTCTGCGGCGGAGACGGCACTCTCCGGGCGGCGGCCACCGCCCTGGCGGGCAGCGCGGTGCCCCTCGCTCTGGTGCCCTGCGGTACCGGCAACCTCCTGGCCCGCAATCTGGGTCTGCCGCTGTCGCCCGTCGACGCCCTCGATGCCGCCCTGCGCGGCACCGTCCACAGCGTCGACCTCGGCCGCATCGAGGGCGACGGCCTGCCCACCACCCACTTCGCCGCCATGTGCGGCGCCGGCCTGGACGCGGCGATGCTCCAACGCGCCAACGCCGACGACCGGACGAAGGCCAACCTGGGCTGGCTCGCCTACGTCCTGGCACTCCCCCGGGTGTGGTCGCGCACCCCGCGGATGAGCGTGGACGTACGGCTGGACGGAGCCCCGGCTCATCGACGCACCGCCCGCATGGTGCTGATCGGCAACGTCGGTGCGGTGCAGGGCGGCATGCGGTTGCTGCCCGACGCCCGACCCGACGACGGGCGGCTCGACCTGCTGATCCTCGATCCGCGTGGTCTCGGCGGGTGGATCAGCGCCCTGTGGACCCTGCTGCGCGGCACCGCCACCCCGCGGTCGGCCGCCGACGCCCCCGCGGGCGAGGACGACAGCGCCCCGGTGGCCTTCTTCACCTTCCGGCACGCCGAGTTCACCTTCGACCACGACCAGCCGCGCGAACTGGACGGCGACCCCGTGGCCCGCGGACGGCGCCTGACGGTCGAGGCGAACCCGGGCGCCCTGAAGATGCTGCTGCCCGCACGGGGGAAGTGAATGGGTACCGCGACTCAGGTCCCCGAGACCCGGGACATGAGCGGAGAGGAACTGTCCGCCGACGAGGCCTGGGCCACGCTGCGCCGCTACGGCGGCTGGTCCCTGCTGCGCGACGCCTTCGTCCGCTTCCGCTACGCCGACGGCTTCAGCCACGCCCGTGCCCTCGCCCTGCAGACGGTCCTGGCGGTCGTCCCGCTGGCCATCGCCTTCGTCGGCCTGTCCACCAGCCTGCACACCGAGAACATCGGCAGGCTGGCGGAACTGACGATCCACCGGATCGCCCAGGGCCCCAGCGCGGAGGTCGTCGACGACGCACTCGACCGCAGCCGCCGCAACTCGGGTTCCGGCGCCGAGGTCGCCCTGTGGTTCGGCGCCGTCTTCTCCCTGATGAACGTCACCACGGCCATGTGCCAGATCGAGCGCGGCGCGAACCGCATCTACGGCAACGAACGCGACCGCCCCTTCCACCTCAAGTACCTGCGGGGCCTGGTGATGTCGCTCAGCGCCGGACTGCCCCTGGGCCTCGGGTTCGTCGTCATGGTCGCCGGGGACGACCTCGCTTCGGCAGCGGTGACGGTCTATCACTTCGACGACAGCACGCTGCGCGCCTGGACCATCCTGCGCTGGCCCTTCGGTCTGCTGCTCGCCCTGATCTCGGCGAGCGCCGTCTTCCGCCGTTCACCACGCCGCAAACAGCCCGGCTACACGTGGCTGGCCTTCGGCGCGGCCGTGTACCTCGTCCTGTGGATGACTCTGACCTGGCTGCTGAGCCTCTACCTGAACATCAGCGGCTCCTTCGACACCGTCTACGGCCCCCTCAGCGCGTTCATGTCGCTGCTGCTGTGGGCCTACCTCACGTCCATCGCCCTGTTGCTGGGCCTGTCGTTCGCGGCACAGCTGGAAGCGGTACGCGGCCGCCGCCCCGGGCCGATCCAGGAAGATCCGGGAGTCTGAAATGGGCACGTACGCCACCTTGCGACAACGACGTCGACGCTCACGGACGGCCGACCGCCGGTTCGGTGCCCGGCTGCTCGCCTCCGCCGGTGTCGCCGCCGTCAGCGCGGTCCTGTTCGGACTGCTTCTGATCCTCGTCGAGGACCGATGGCGGCCGCTGCGGCGTCTGGACACGGGCGCCGCGCAACGGCTGCACGCGCAGGTCCTCGACCATCCGGCGTGGAGGAGCGCACTGCACCTGTTGTCCGACTGGGTCTGGGACCCGCTGACGCTGCGCCTGGCCGTCGCCGTACTGACGATGTGGCTGCTGTACCGCCGGGCTTGGCGACTGGCGGCCTGGGCGGCGGTGACCGCCGTGGCCGGCGGGCTGATCGGGCTGCTGGTCAAGACGGTGGTCGAGCGGGCCAGGCCCGATCTGCAGGACCCGGTGGCCCATGCGCCGGGGTACTCCTTTCCCTCCGGCCATGCCATGACCGCCACCACGTCCTTCGGCATCTTCCTGCTGGTGCTGCTGCCATTGATACCGCGGGCCTGGCGGGTCGCGTGCTGGTGCGTCGCCGTGTTCTCGGTGGTCGGCGTCGGTTTCACCAGGGTCGCCCTCGGCGTGCACTGGTGCAGCGACGTGCTGGGCGGCTGGCTCCTCGGCCTCGCCGTCGTGACCGTCACCGCCTGGGCCTTCGAGGCTTGGCGTACGGACGTGGGCCGAGACCGCACAGCGGTGGCCGAGGGCCTGGAACCGGAGATCACCTGGGAAGAGCCCGAGCCCCGGTAGGCACCCGCCGCCCAGGATCGTCAGACGCTCTCGGGAACAGCCTGGGCCGGCGCCTCCGGTGACCGGCGGGTGAGGGGCAGCAGCACCGCCGAGACCAGCAGGGTGAGTATGCCGAGCAGCAGGACGGCCGAGGCCAGGGTGCCCAGGGTGCTCGTGGCGGCGAGCAGGGCGAGCGGGCAGGCGAACTCGCCGAGGAAGAAGGCCGACGTCCACAGTCCGGTGCCGCGCCCGCGGTCGGCGTATTCGAGCCGGGACAGCGCCACCGTCAACAGGGAGGGCAGCAGCATCCCGGTGCCGACGCAGTTGACGACGGCCCCGGCGATGAGAAGGGGAAGGTGATCGGTGGCGCCCATCAGGACGAAGCCCGCGGCGCACACGAGGAGCACGGCGGGAAGGCGGCGGCGCGCCCGGTCGGCGAGCCTGGTGAACAGCACCGACCCGAGGACGGTGGCGGCGCTGGCGAGCGCCGTGGCGGCGCCCACCACGCCGGTGGAGTGCACGCCCAGGTCGTCCATGAGGTAGGCCATCTCCACCGGCACGGTGTAGAAGACGGCCGCGCCGAAGACGGTCAGCAGGCAGATGCCCGCCATGCGCCGCAGCGGGAAGGGGCGCCGGTCCGCCGCCACCGACTCGGCGGCCGGCCCCGGGGTGGGCAGCGCACGGGCCATGACCGGGGCGAGCAGCACGCCCACGAGGTAGAGCCAGAAGGGCGCCCGCCAGCCCGCCGAGCCCAGCGCGCCGCCGAGGACGAAGAAGACCGTGGCGGACGCCGACGCGCACATGGTCTGCAGCGCGAGGTACCGGTCCCGGGTCCGTCCGGTGTAGTAGTCGCCGATGAGCGTCGT
This sequence comes from Streptomyces sp. C1-1, assembly GCF_050214755.1. Classification (NCBI taxonomy): domain Bacteria; kingdom Bacillati; phylum Actinomycetota; class Actinomycetes; order Kitasatosporales; family Streptomycetaceae; genus Streptomyces; species Streptomyces sp. C1-1. Next base: position 782,841 of record NZ_CP189826.1, read on the forward strand.
GCAGCAGGTCATGATGGCCGCTTCGGCGATGCCGACCAGGACACGGCTGGCCACGATGCCGTAGAGCGAGGACAGCCACAGCGGGGCGGTGCCGAACAGGGTGTACAGGACGGTGGCGGTGACCAGCAGGCGCTTGCGTCCGAGCCGGTCGACGAGGGCGCCGGCGAACGGGGCGAGCACGGCCAGCGAGAGGGCCGGGACGGTGAGGACGAGCGGGACGAGGGCGGCGTTGCCGGGGACGTACCGGAAGTGGTCCTGCATGCGCGGCAGCACCGGGGCGATCAGGACGGCGCCCAGGATCGGCAGGCAGCTGCCGGCCATCAGCAGCACGGCCGGCAGCTTGCTCCCGGCGACCGGGTCCTCCGTGTGTTGTTCATGAGCGGGCGGGGCGGCGGAAGCGGGCATGGCGGCACTCCGGAACATGGGCGGGGAAGGGCACCGCGCGGCGAACGGGCGGACGTGTGGTCGGCGCCCGGTAGCGGACTGCGGGCGGCGCGGCGGTGTGCCACGACTATGCGTTCCGGGCCTCGGCCTGCCCAGTCCCCCGGTCATCCAAGTTTGCGATGCGGCTGATCCAGCGCGTGGATGGCGGCGTTCAGCCGTCAGCCGCCCTTGCCCCTGCCCGGCTCTGTCCGGCTCAGCTCTCGGAGAGCAACCGCGTCCCGACCCGCGCGGCCGTCTCGCGCAGCCAGATGTGGGCCGCGTCGTGCGTGTGCACCGGATGCCACCACAACGCCTCCCGCAGCGGGACGGTTTCGTACGGCGGTTCCACCACGCGGACGGCGGCGATCGGTGCCAGCAGCCGGGCCAGGCGCGACTGCACGAGGGCGACCCGTCGGGTACCGGCCACCAGCAGCGGCAGCAGCTGGAAGCTGTCGACGGAGACCTCGACGCGCGGTTCGACGCCCAGCATGCCGAGCTGACGCACCGCGGGGGCGTCGTAGGTCCGCTGGTACGTCACCCAGGGCAGGCGCTCCAGGTCCTTGCGGGTGAGGCGGTCGCCGACGCTCGGGTGGTCGCGCGCCACGAGGAAGACCCAGCGGTCGTCGAAGAGGTCGGTGGCGGGGAAGTCGCTGATGACGCCGTGCGGCATGAGCAGCCCGTCGGTGGCGCTCAGCAGGGTGGCGGTGTCGTCCACGACGGTCGTCGGCGTGTGGGTGAAGCGCAGCCGGATGCCCGGAGCCTCCTCGTGCACCGCGCGGGCCAGTTCGGTGCCGAAGACGGCCACGGCGTAGTCGGAAGCCAGCAGCTTGAACTCGCGGTTCTCCTTGGCCGGATCGAAGTCCGCCTGGCTGGCGAAGAGCCGTTCCAGCACGTCGTAGGCGGTGGCGGTGCGGTCCAGCAGCATCTGCCCCAGCGCGGTGAGCTCGTAGTGGCCGCCGACACGGGCGAGCAGGTCGTCGTCGAAGTGCCTGCGCAGCCGGGCGAGGGCGGCGCTCATCGCGGGCTGGCTGAGGCCGACGCGCTGCCCGGCACGGGTGACGTTGCGCTCCTCCAGCAGAGCCCGCAGGGCGACGACGAGGTTGAGATCGAGACGAGCCAGGTTCATGCGCTTCCCTCAGCAGTGTGGCGCCGATCAGGGAGGCTATTCATGCGATGGATTGGGGTGATCCACATAATCTATTTCCCTGATCGCGGGTGCGGGGTCCAGATTAGTCGCACCGCAATCAGGAGGACATGTCCGTGAAACCCGAAACCGCGTCCGCGCTCTTCGCCGGACCCTTCGCTCTCGCGACGCTCTCGGCCCCGGACGGGCCTCACTTCCCCGCCCTCGTCACCCCCGACGGCCTCGCTGTCGACCTGCGGTCCGCCTTCGGCGACGAGCGGCTGACCGTGCTGAACCTGCTGGAGGCCTGGCAGACGACGCTGCCGAAGCTGCACGCGTTGGCCGCCGACACCGGTCTCGGCCGGACTCCCCTCGCGGACCTTCACGTGCACGCGCCGGTCGAACCGCGGCAGGTCTTCCAGTCGGGGGCGAACTACCGGCAGCACGTGATCGACCTGCACGTGGCCCACCGCGCGCCCGGTGACGACCGGCCCGAGGCCGAGCGGCGCGCCGAAGCGGCGGAGATCATGGACCGCCGGGCGGCCGAGGACCTGCCGTACGTCTTCATCGGCCTGCCCAGTGCGATCACCGGCCCGTACGACGACGTCGTCCTGCCTGCCTGGGCCGAACAGCCGGACTGGGAGCTGGAGTTGGCGGTGGTGATAGGCCGGGCGGCCCACCAGGTGTCCGTCGAGGAGGCGCCGGCGTACATCGCGGGGTACACGATCGCCAACGACCTCACCGACCGTGCGACCGTCTTCCGCCGCGACATGCCGCAGATCGGCACCGACTGGCTGCGCAGCAAGAACGCGCCGGGCTTCACTCCACTCGGCCCGTGGATCGTGCCCGCCGAGTCGGTCGCCGACCCCGACGAGCTGCGCGTCACGCTGAAGCTCAACGGCGAGACCATGCAGGACGAGTCGACCAAGGACATGATCTTCAAGGTCGCGCGGATGGTGTCGTACGCCTCCCGGACCGCCCGCCTGCTGCCCGGCGACCTGGTGCTGACGGGCAGCCCGGCCGGCAACGGAATGCACTGGGGGCGGCTGCTGCGCGACGGCGACGTCATGGACGGGTCGATCACCGGTCTCGGGGCCCAGCGCACCCGCTGTGTCGCGGAGGCGTCGTGAACCGGCTCGATCCCGAGGGCGCGATCGCCGAGGCCGCCAAGGCGTACTCCAACTGGGGGCGCTGGGGCGAGGACGACCGGCTCGGCACCCTGAACTTCCTCGACGAGGAGAAGCGCCGTGAGGGCGCCACCCTCGTCCGGCGCGGGGCGAGCTTCTCGCTGTCGCAGTCCTTCGACATGAACGGCCCGCAGAAGGGCTGGCGGCGGCGCACCAACCCCGTGCACACCATGCTCGACACCGGTACCGACGCCGCCCTGGGCAACCAGGGCTTCCCGCACGGCATCGGCGGCGCCGACGACGTGATCGCGATGCCGTTGCAGTGCTCCACGCAGTGGGACGGCCTCGGCCACATCTTCGACCACGGCAAGGCCTGGAACGGGCGCCCGGCCGAGAAGGTCGTCACCTCCGACGGCGATCTCGTCACCGGCATCGAGCACATGGCCCCGCATGTCGCCGGGCGCGGCGTGCTGCTGGACGTCGGACGCGTGGTCGGGGACACGGGAGAGCTGCCCGACGGCTTCGCGATCACCCCGGAGCACCTGACAGCCACCGCCGAGGCCCACGGCGTGAGCGTCGGACGCGGCGACATCGTGCTGGTCCGCACCGGCCGGCTCGCCCGGGTGCGCCGCGAGGGCTGGGGCGACTACGCGGGCGGCCCGGCGCCCGGTCTGTCGTTCACCACCGCCGGCTGGCTGCACGGCAGCGAGATCGCCGCGATCGCCACCGACACCTGGGGCTTCGAGGTCCGCCCCAACGAGTTCGAGCACGCCTTCCAGCCCCTGCACCAGGTCGCGATCCCCAACATCGGCCTGCTGATCGGCGAGATGTGGGACCTGGAGGCCCTCGCCGAGGACTGCGCGGCCGACGGCGTGTACGAGTTCTGGCTGACCGCCGCTCCCCTGCCCATCACCGGTGCCGTCGGCTCGCCCGTCAGCCCCGTCGCCGTCAAGTAACCAGCGGAACGAAGGAGTTCCCCGCATGAGCACACCCCGCAGCACACCCCGCGCGGTCCTGGTCATCGGCGGCGGCGCGGCCGGCAACGCCGCGACGATCCTGCTGCGGCGCGCGGGTCTGGCCGTGGACCTGATCGAGGCCAAGGACGACTGGAACGCCACCGCCGGCTCCGGCATCACCCTCCAGGGCAACGCCCTGCGGGTGCTGCGCGAACTGGGCGTCTGGGAGCAGGTCAAGGCCTCCGGCTTCGGGTTCGGGTCCGTCGGCATCACCGCGCCCGACGGCACCGTCCTGCACGTCGCCCGGGACATCCACACCGGCGGTGACGACCTGCCCGCCACCGTCGGCATGCAGCGCCCCCAGCTCCAGCGCATCCTCATCGACGCCGTCCGCGCGAGCGGCGCCTCGGTGCGCCTGGGCACCCGCGCCGAGTCCCTGGAGCAGGACGGCGACGGCGTGACCGTACACTTCACGGACGGCACCCAGGGCCGCTACGACCTGGTGATCGCCGCCGACGGGCTCGGCTCCACGACCCGCGCGGCCATCGGCGTCACCGCCAAGCCCGAACCCACCGGCATGGCCATCTGGCGCGTCGCCGCTCCCCGCCCGGCCGGCGTCACCCGCACCGACCTCGCCTACGGCGGCCCGGCCTACATCGCCGGCTACTGCCCGACGAGCGACACGACGATCTACGCCTACGTCGTCGAGGCCAACCGCGACCGGGCGTCGATACCGCCGCAGACCTACGCCGACGAGATGCGCCGTCTCGCCTCCGCCTACGGCGGCTTCTGGCCGGAGATCACCCCGCACATCACCGACCCGGCGACGGTCAACTACACCTGGTTCGACCGGCTGTTGGTGGAAGGCTCCTGGCACCGCGGCCGGGTCGTCCTGGTCGGCGACGCCGCGCACTGCTGCCCGCCCACCCTCGCACAGGGCGCTGCCCTGTCCCTCGAGGACGCGTGGGTCCTCGCCCAGCTCCTGACCGCATCGGACGACTGGGACGACGCGCTGTTCCAGGCGTACTACGAGCGGCGCATGGCGCGCGTCCGCCCGGTCGTCGAGGCATCTATACAGATCGGGCAGTGGCAGCTGGACGGCGTACGCGACGCGGACCTGCCCGGCCTGATGGGCCGCACCATGACCATGCTCAGGGAGCTGCCGTGACCCCGTCCCCCACCGTCGACATCCACGCCCACCTGCTGCTTCCCGACGTCGAAGCCCTGGTGGAGGGCCTGCCCGGACTGGCCGAGGCCAAGGCGCTGGACGCCCGGCGCAACGGCCCCGCCGCCCTCGCGGTCAACGGCCCCATGGTGCGCGCACGCATCCCGCTGCTGCTCGACGTCACCGCACGGCTGGCCGCGATGGACGCCCAGGGCGTGGACGTCCAACTCGTCAGCCCCTCCCCCTCGCACTACCACTACTGGACGGACGAGGAGACCGCCGAGAAGCTGTACCGACTCGCCAACGAGGCGACCGCAGCGCACTGTTCGGCAGCGCCCAACCGGCTGCGCGGCCTCGGACTCGTACCGCTGCAGCACCCGCACCTGCTGGTGGGCGCGCTCGACCACGCGCTGGAGCAGGGCCTGGCCGGGGTGGAGATCTCCAGCCACGCACCGGGCCGGGAGCTGTCCGACCCGGCGTACGAACCCTTCTGGACGCGGGCCGAGGAGACGGGCGCGCTCGTCTTCCTGCACCCCTTCGGCTGCACGCTCGACGAGCGGCTGGACCGGTGGTACCTGTCCAACACCGTGGGCCAGCCCACCGAGAACGCCGTCGCGCTGTCGCACCTGATCTTCTCCGGCGTGCTGGACAGACATCCGTGGCTGAAGGTGATCGCCGCCCACGGCGGCGGCTACCTGCCCACCCACATCGGCCGCTCCGACCACGCCTGGACGGCCCGCTCCGACGCCGGAACCGGCTGCGCCCATCTGCCCAGCAGCTACCTCAGGCGGCTGTACTTCGACTCACTCGTGCACGACCCGTCGGTGCTGCGGGAGTTGATCCGTGTCGCCGGGCCCGGCCGGGTGCTGCTCGGCTCCGACTTCCCCTTCGACATGGGCACCCGGGACCCGGTCGGTGCCCTGCGCGCGGCCCGCCTGCCCGAGGCCGACTTCGACGCCGTACGCGGTGGCAACGCCGCCGCCCTCCTCTCCCTGGGAGTGACACCATGAGCGCACGTCTTCTCACCCACCTCAGGCACGTCGACCTCGCCGTGCCCGACTACGACAAACAACTCGACTTCTACGCCGGCGTGTGGGGCCTGACCAAGGTCGAAGAGGACTCCGGCATCTCCTTCCTGGCCGCCGAGGGCTCCCCCGAGCAGTACGTCGTCCGGCTGCGCAAGGCCGCCGAGAAGCGCCTCGACCTCGTCTCCTACGGCGCCGCGAGCGCGGCGGACGTCGACACGCTCGCCGAGCGACTCCTGGCCGGTGGCGTGCGGTTGATCTCGCAGCCGGGCAAGGTGGACACCCCCGGCGGCGGTTACGGCTTCCGCTTCTTCGACGTCGACGGCCGCACCATCGAGGTCTCCGCCGACGTCGAGGTGCGCCGGCACCGCAAGATCGAGGAGAAGGAGTCGATCCCCGTCAAGCTGTCCCACGTCGTGCTCAACTCCCCCGACCTGGACCGGACGAGGGACTGGTACGAGCGGCACCTCGGCTTCCGCCTGTCCGACACGCTCAGCTCGCCGCACATGGGCGAGGTCATGCACTTCATGCGGATCTCCAACCAGCACCACTCGATGGCCCTGGCCAAGGGCCCGCACACCTCCCTGCACCATGTCTCGTTCGAGATGCGCGGCCTCGACGAGTACATGCGCGGCTCCGGCCGCGTCATGCGCGCCGGCTTCAAGAAGATCTGGGGCCCGGGCCGGCACATGGCTGGCGACAACACCTTCACCTACTTCCTCGACCCGCACGGCAACACCGTCGAGTACACGACGGAGTTGGAGCTGCTGGACGAGGACACCTGGCACCCGCACGTCTACGACTTCTCCCGGCCCGAGGTCACCGACCAGTGGGGCACCGCCAACGCGATGAACGAACTGATCGCCAAGGAGTCGTTCAACGACCCCGACCGCGGCAGCTTCGTCGCCCCGCCGGTCTGACCCCCTCCCCCGACTCCCGGGGGCACGGCAGCCCTGTCAACTGCCCTGACGCACCGCCCGCCGTGCCCCCGGGCCCAGCCCCGAGCCAGGAGCCGCTCATGCGCTTCGCCGCCTACGAACACCTCGACCGGCGCCGCCTCGCGGTCGTCGACGACGACGGAGTGCTGTACCCGGTGCCCGGCGTCCGCTCGCTCACCGAAGCCCTCGCCGCCGGAGACGGACTGCCCGCACTCCTCGACCTCGGCGCCGCCACCCTCGACGTCCCACCCGGCCCCCACGTCTCCGAGGTACGCCTGCTGCCACCGCTCCAGCCCACCTCGGTACGGGACTTCGTCACCTTCGAGGAACACGTCGAAGGCGTACGACGGTCCGTCGACAGGGCCGCCGGGGTGCCCGAGCAGTGGTACGCCGCCCCCACCTTCTACTTCACCAACCCGCACGCCGTCTACGCCACGGGCGACGACATCCCGATGCCACCCGGCTCCACGGTCCTGGACTTCGAACTGGAGGTCGCCGCCGTCATCGGCCGCGAGGGCCGCGACCTCACCCCCGACCAGGCCCGTGACCACATCGTCGGCTACACCGTCTTCAACGACTGGTCCGCGCGCGACCTGCAGTCCGCCGAGATGAAGGTGGGCCTCGGCCCCTGCAAGGGCAAGGACACCGCCACCACCCTCGGCCCCTACCTCGTCACCGCCGACGAACTGGAGAAGCACCGCGACGCCGACGGCTTCCTGCGCCTCGCGCTGACCGCCGAGGTCAACGGCAAGACCGTCGGCCGTGACCTGCTGTCCAACATGAGCTGGACCTTCGAGGAGATGGTCGCCTACGCCTCCCGCGGCACCCGCGTGCTGCCCGGCGACGTCCTGGGCTCCGGCACCTGCGGCAACGGCGGCTGCCTCGCCGAACTGTGGGGGCTGCGCGGCGAGCAGAGTCCGCCGCCGCTCGAGCCCGGCGACACCGTCACCCTCACCGTCGACGGCCTCGGCACCCTCACCAACACCGTCGTCCCCGGCGCCGAGCCCGTCCCCCTGCCCGCCGGCCGGCGCCGCTCCCGGGAGCGGCCGTGAGCGACCTGCACCCCAAGAGGCTTCTCGGCAAGGTCGTCGTGGTCACCGGCGCTGCCCGCGGTCAGGGCGCGGCCGAGGCTGAGGCCCTCACCCGGGAGGGCGCCCGCGTCATCGCCACCGACGTCGGACCCGCCGACGGCCGCCGACGGCTCGACGTCACCAGCGACAAGGACTGGACGGAGCTCGCCGCCGAGCTGAAGGAGGCGTACGGGCAGGTCCACGGCCTGGTCAACAACGCCGGCATCACCTGGCGTGCCCGGCTCGGCGACGTACGGCCCGAGGACCTCGACCGGGTGCACGCCGTCAACGTCACCGGCCCGCTGCTCGGTATGCAGCACCTCGCCCCGCTCATGCCGCCCGGTTCCTCCGTCGTCAACATCGGCTCCTCTGCGGCCCTCACCGCCCACTACCCGGTCGCCTACACCACGAGCAAGTGGGCCCTGAGGGGCCTGTCGAAGACGGCGGCGCTGGAACTCGGCCCGCGCGGCATCCGCGTCAACACCATCCACCCCGGCTACATCGAGACCGAGATGACCGCCTCCGCCGCCCCGGCCTTCCGCGAGGCGAACATCCGGGAGACCCCGCTGGGCCGCACCGGCACCGTGGACGAGATCACCCCGCTGGTCGTGTTCCTGCTGTCGGACGACTCCTCCTTCATCACCGGCGCCGAGATCCCCGTCGACGGCGGTCTGACCGCACACGGGGGCGTGAAGTCCATCTCGGACACGCTGCTGACGGAGGGCGGCCGGTGAAACGGCTCGACGGCAAGGTGGCCCTGATCTCCGGGACGGCGCGCGGCCAGGGCCGGGCGGCGGCGCTGCGCTTCGCGGCCGAGGGCGCGCTCGTCGTGGGCGGCGACCTACTGCACGAACAGGCCCTCGACACCCAGCGGCTCATCGCCCGCGAGGGCGGCACCGCCCTCACCCCCGGCCCGCTCGACGTCACCGACGAGCACTCCGTCCGCGCCTGGACCGAAGAGGCCGTGGACGCGTTCGGCGGCATCGACATCGTCTACGCCAACGCCGGCGCCGTCCGCTTCGGGGCGATCGCCGACCAGCCGTACGAGGACTTCGCCTTCACCCTGCGCGCCGAGCTCGACTCGGTGTGGCTGACGGTCCGCGCCGCCTGGCCGCACCTGGTGCGCAGCCGCGGCTGCGTCCTCACCGTCGGCTCCACCGCGGGCCTCGCCGGCTCCCTCACCAACCAGCGCACTTCACACTCCGCGTCGAAAGGCGCGGTCATCGCCCTGACCCGCCAACTCGCCGCCGAGGGCGCCCCGTACGGCATTCGCGCCAACTGCGTCAGCCCCGGAATGATCGACACCGACGGCACCCGCGGCGACCTCCTCGCCGACGACCACCCGATGCGCGACATCGCCCGGCACATCCCGCTCGGCCGCGTCGGACTACCCGACGAGGTCGTCAACGCCGCCGTCTTCCTCGCTTCCGACGAAGCCGCGTACATCACGGGCGCCAACCTCGTCGTCGACGGCGGCTGGTCCACCGTCCTGCCCGGCGCGACCCCCTGAAAGGACTCCCCCGCATGAACAAGGTCCGCGCGAGCGCCGCCGAGGCGGTCGCCGACATCCACGACGGCGCCTCGCTGGCCGTCGGCGGCTTCGGCCTCAGCGGCGTACCCGAGACCCTCATCCGCGCCCTGTACGAACAGGGGGCCGGCGACCTGCGGGTCGTCTCCAACAACTGCGGCGTGGACGACCGAGGTCTGGGCATCCTGCTCGCCGCGGGCCGCATCGCCCGGGTCACCGGCTCCTACGTCGGCGAGAACAAGGAGTTCGCCCGCCAGTACCTGTCCGGGGAACTCGAGGTCGAACTGGTGCCGCAGGGCACCCTGGCCGAGCGCCTGCGCGCGGGAGGCGCCGGCATCCCGGCGTTCTACACCCCGGCCGGCGTCGGCACCCAGGTCGCGCGGGGCGGCCTGCCCTGGCGCTACGCCCCCGACGGCTCCGTCGCCGTGGCCTCGCCGCCCAAGGAGACCCGCGACTTCGCGGGCCGCCCGCACCTCCTGGAGCACGGCATCACCACCGACTTCGCCCTCGTACGGGCCTGGCGCGGCGACCGTCACGGCAACCTCCGCTTCCGCAGGGCCGCCGCGAACTTCAACCCCCTTGCGGCCATGGCCGGCCGCGTCACCGTCGCCGAGGTGGAGGAACTGGTCGAACCGGGCGACCTGCGCCCCGACGACATCCACCTGCCCGGCGTGTTCGTGCAGCGCGTGGTGGAACTGACGGCCGCTCAGGCCGCCGACAAGCAGATCGAGAAGAGGACGGTACGTTCCTGATGGCCTGGACCCGCGACCAGATGGCCGCCCGTGCCGCCGCCGAACTCACCGACGGTTCCTACGTCAACCTCGGCATCGGCCTGCCCACCCTGATCCCCGGCCACCTCCCGCCCGGCGTGCACGTCACCCTGCACTCCGAGAACGGCATCCTCGGCACCGGCCCCTACCCCACCGACGACGAGGTCGACCCCGACCTCATCAACGCGGGCAAGGAGACCGTCACCGTGCTGCCCGGCGCCGCCTTCTTCGACTCCGCCCTCTCCTTCGGCATGATCCGCGGCGGTCACATCGACACCGCCGTGCTGGGCGCCATGCAGGTCTCGGCCACCGGCGACCTCGCCAACTGGATGATCCCCGGCAGGATGGTCAAGGGCATGGGAGGCGCCATGGACCTCGTCCACGGCGCCCGCCGCGTCATCGTCCTCATGGAGCACACCGCCAAGGACGGCAGCCCCAAGATCCTCAAGGAGTGCACCCTCCCGCTCACCGGCGAACGGTGCGTCCACCGGATCATCACCGACCTGGCCGTCCTCGACGTCACGCCCGCAGGTCTGAGCCTGATCGAGACCGCTCCGGGCGTCACGGTGGAGGAGGTCATCGCCCACACCGACGCACCGCTACGGCTCGACCGGTCGGCGGCGGCCCGCTGATCGGCGGTCGGCTCGGCTCAACGTCTTTACACGGCAGGGCTGTTGGTCTCCGCTCCTGGTCACCGCCCGCAGGATGCGCCCCGCCCGGTTTCGGTGCATGGCCGAGGCGGGGCGTGGAAGGGTAAGTATGTTCAGCGGGCAATTAGCTCGGACATATGAGGCACCTGGCCTGCGGGGGAATCAGTGGCACTTACCGCGAGTTGGAGCACCGACCATGCACTCCACCCCCCATGTGCGCTTCCACGTACTCGGTCCCCTCGAGATCTGGGCGGGAGACAGACGGATCAGACCTGGTGGCCCTGTCAACGAACGCGTACTCGCCATGCTGCTGCTTGAGGCGGGACGGATCGTTCCCGTCTCGCGGCTGATCGAGGCGGTCTGGGAGGAGGAGCCGCCGTCCACGGCGGTCCACCAGATCCGCAAGGCGGTCGCCGAACTGCGCCGGCGGTTACCTTCCGGGCACGAGTTCATCGTCACCGAACCGCCGGGATACCGCGTGATGCTCGAGGACGGCCAGTCGGATCTGCGGATGTTCGACATCCGGATGCGCCGCGCGCAGGAAGCCCGCACCGAAGGGCTTCTTGACAACGCTGTCATGCAGTTGAAAGCCGGACTGGACTCCTGGCGCGGTCCCATCCTCGGCGGCACGGGCGGCCCCCTCATCGACGCCGCTGCGGCTGCGTGGGAGGAGAAGCGCCTGACCGCCACCGAGCAGTGCTTCGAACTCCGCCTCGATCTCGGCGAGGCGAGCGGGCTCATCGGCGAACTGCGCGAGGCCGTGACCGCGCACCCCTACCGGGAGGTGCTGCGCGGCCACCTGCTGCTCGCCCTCTACCGCGCCGGACGACAGGCGGAGGCGCTGGAGGAGTACACGCGGCTGCGGACCTCGCTGGCGGAGGAACTCGGCATCGACCCCGGCCCCAAACTGGCCGCCCTGTACGAGCAGATCCTGCGCGCCGACCCGGAGCTGGACGCCCCACCGCTCGCCCACGACACCGCCGAGCCGCCGTTCGCGGTCGCCGGGACCGCCCCCTGCACGCTGCCGTACGACCTCGCGGACTTCACCGGCCGCCACGAGGAGATACAGCGGCTCGTCACCGCGCCGTCCCCCACGGGCGACCGCACCAGCCCGCGCATCCTGCTCGTCGACGGAATGGGCGGAAGCGGCAAGACGGCCCTGGCCGTGCACGCGGCGCACCGTCTGGCCGACACCTATCCCGACGGGCAGCTCTACGTCGACCTCCGCGGCTTCACCCCCGGGGAGGAACCCCTCTCCCCGGCAACGGCGCTCGGCGTACTGCTGCGGGCGATGGGGGTGGCCGGCAAGTCCGTACCCGACGACGTGCTCAGCCGCGTCGCGCTGTGGCGGGTCACCAGCGCCCGCCGACGGCTGCTGCTGGTCCTGGACAACGCCGTCGACGCGGCACAGGTACGCCCGCTGCTGCCCGCCTCTCCCGGCAGTCTGGTCCTGATCACCAGCCGGGTCCGGCTGCCCGAACTGGAGGGCGCCGAAGGGCTCTCCCTGGGGCTGTTGTCCGAGGAGGACAGCGTCGAGATGGTGCGCAGCATACTCGGCGCCGACCGGGTGGCCGCCGAACCGGACGCCGCCGCGCACCTGGTCCGGCTGTGCGGCAGGCTTCCGCTCGCCTTGCGGGTGTCGGCCGCCCGTCTGCGCAAGCGTCCCCACTGGACGCTGCGCCACCTGACCGAACGGCTCGGCGACGACTCCCGCATCATGGGCGAACTGGAGTCCGGGGACCGCAGCGTGGCAACGGCGCTGCGGATGTCGTACGACGCCATGAAACCCGAACACCGCGCCCACTTCCGGCTGTTGAGCCTGTATCCGGGAGTCGACTTCGCGGTGCCGGTCGCCGCCGCCCTTCTGGACACCGATCCGCACAGCGCCGAGCGGATCCTGGAGTACCTGCTGGACGTGCATCTGCTGCAGGAGTTCGAGTTCGGCCGGTACTCCTTCCACGACCTGGTGCACAGCTTCGCCCACACGCTGACGGCCGCCGACGACGCCCCACAGCGCTCCGACGCGGTGCGGCGACTGGCTGCCCGCATGGTCGCCGACCTGGAGCGCGCGTGTGATGCCCTGTTCCCCGGACGGGTGCGTTACGGCTGCGCCCCGCCCACCGAGGCGACAGCACCGGGCCTGCGCCCCGAGGAGGCGCAGCGGTGGTTCGCCCAGGAGTGGCGAAACGTCGTGGCGGTCGTCCATCTCGCCGACCAGCACGGCCTGCACCGGCACGCCGCGTGGCTCAGTCGCGGCGTCGGCTTCCATCTGCACGCCCAGAACCACTTCTCCGATTTCGAGCACACGGCCCGTCTGGCCGTGGACAGCGCCCGCAAGGAGGGCGATCCGGAGCTGCTGTGCGTATCGCTGATCAACCAGGCGGTCGCCCAGTGGCAGCGTGACCTGTTCCAGGAGGGCATCGCCTCGTCCGAGGAGGCGCTGGAGGTCGCGGCCACCCTGGAGGACCCCCGCACCGAGGCGGCCTGCCTGAGCCGGCTCGGCGTGCTGTGCACCAGCGTCGGACGCCTGCGGGAGGCCGTCGGATACCTGGCGCGTGCGAGCGAGGCGCATCGCGCGCTCGGCTCCGCCCGGGAGGAGGCACAAGCCCTGGCCAACCTGTGCTTCGCCAGGGAGCGCCTGGGGCGTCTGCCCGAGGCCGTGCAGGCCGGGCAGCGGGCCGCCGCACTGGCCCGCGACACCGGTGACGCGGGGATCGAGGTGACCGCGCTGGCCAATCTGTCGCTCGCCCATCTCGGCCTGGAGCGGCTCGATGCGGCGGCCGAGTGCCTGGACCGGGCCCGGGCGCTGTGCGAACCGCTGCGCGCACCGGCGCTGACCTCGCTGGTGCTGTGCAACCTGGCCGAGGCGGAGCTGCGGGCGGGGCGACCGGACACGGCTCACGAGCACGCGGTGAACGCGCTGGACCTGGCCCGCGGCCACGGCTCGCAGGCCAGACAGGCCGCGGCCGAGAACGTGCTGGGCCGGATCGACGGTGCGCGCGGGGAGTACCGACGGTCCGTGGACCGCCACCGGGCCGCGCTGGAGCGGGCCACGGGCATCGGGCTGCGCACGGAGATGGTACGGGCGCACCAGGGCCTGGCCCAGTCCCTGCGTGCCCTGGGCGACGGGACCGCCGCCGACGAGCACGTCTTCGCGGCGCAGGAGCACGCCGCGGCGATGGCGTTGGGCACGAGGGCGGAAATGGACCCGGCCGCCGGGCCCTGAGTGTGACGCGTCAGGGCGCGGCGGCCGGAAGCGGGCGGGCGGTGACGGATTCGGTGGTCAGGGCGCGGAGCCGGCCACGACGTCACCGCCCGGCACGTGCGCCGTCGTTGTCCGGGCCGCCCGCGTTGCGGACGGGCGGCCCGCGGCCGGGGGCAGCCGTGCGGCGATCAGCCGGGACAGGGCCGCCGCCCGGGCCGCCCGCGGGCCCGACGGCAGCGTGACGAACTCCGTGCCGGACGTGGAGTGACGGCACCACGTCCGCAGACCGGACCCGTCGAACCGCGCCGACGTCCGGTCGGTGCAGACCACGAGCCGGCTCTCGGTGACCGTGCGGCGCACGTCGGCCGGGACCGGCGACACCGTAGTGCGGCCGGGGGCGACCGCGTCCGACACGAACAGGGTGGTGCAGACGGCGTGCCCGAGCGCCCTCTCGAGCACTCCCGCAAGCGCGAGGCCCAGGTAAGCGCCCGTTCCCCAGCCGTGCACCGCGAACGGGCCGCGCACGCCCGCGTCGCGTACCTGACGGGCGAGGACCTCCGGCGGGCCGGGCGGCGTGGACGCCCCTGTGCCGGGGCGCAGCACGACCGGCCGGAGGGCGGCGGGCAGGGCACGGACCAGACCGGCCACCTCCGCCACCGGGGTGTCCGGTCCCGGCAGGAGAACCAGCGGAAACCGCTCCTGGTACACCGTCATCACGGTTTCCTCCCGGCCCGGGGCGCGACGGCTGTCAGTGAGTGGGGCCGACATCGGTGGCCAGGACCAGGCTGCGTCCGTCGACGGCGTGCGCACCGGCGGATCCCGCCGTGGCACCCGCCCAGCCGATCACCGCCGTCATGACCACGGCCAGTGCTCCATGTCCCAACCACCGCATGTCGCGTTCCTTTCAGCTGCCCGTTCTCGATGTGCCACCACCTTGCGACCGACTGATCCCGACGACATCCCGGTCCGATACCGCCGGGTTACCCGGCAGGTCAGAGCCCCCCTCACCGAGGACGCCGTCGGCACCGTCCGCGCAGGACTCGCTCCCCGGGCCCGCCTGGCGGTATGGCCTGCCGTGTCCCCCGACATCGACACCGGCCTCGCGGCGCTGCCCACCGACGGCCTCATCGAAGGCGTCTGGGAGGACGCGGACGGCCGCATCCTCAGCGCCATCGCCGACGAGGACGACTTCCCGGAGCTCACCGCGCGGATGTCCCGTGCCACCGCCGCCGCACTCCTGCCCGTCTACGCGGACGAACGCGTGCCTCTGTTCACCGCCGTCATGCCCGACGACGGAGTCCTCCGGGCTCGCTGGCGGCCCGAAGCGACGCCCGACGACCGGCGCTGGGCTCTGCGGCGCCAGCGGAGCTGAGTCAGGGCGGGTCATGGGGCACCTCCCCGCGCGCGAACAAGTACGCCTGTGTCAGCAGGAGTTCGACGACGGCCGACTCCGTCTCGTCACGCGGGCCGTAGACCAGCAGCGAACCGCGCGGTACGACGGTCACGCCCCACCCCGCCGCGACCGCCCACCGCGCCCACCGGCCGGGCAGCATCAGGTGCACGCTCCCGTCGTACGGCGGATGCACGTGCCCGAACTCCGAACCGGCCAGGAACGCCTCGGCCGGCCCATGGGCGAGGACCGGCGCGAGATGAAAAGCGCAGGTCCCCCGTACGCAGACGTACGAGGGACCCGTGCGGACCCCGTCGAGTGCGGCGACGGCGTCGACGAGCCGCTGTCTGAGCGCGGCCGGTGCCGGGTCGGTCAGCTGCTCCACCGGATCACCGGTCACGACCAGCGGGGCGGCGCCCCGGCGTGACGGCAGAGGCATGCCCGCTCACCCTCCTCCCGTCCGGCTGCCGGTCACGGCGGCACCCTGCGGATCGCCGCCCCGCGCGGCGCCGGACCCGGATGGCGGCTCACCGGTTCTTCACCCCGCCGCGACGCCCGCGGCGGGCGGTGTCTCGGCGAGCCGGAAGCCCATGGCGTAGATGTCCCGCCGGTACCAGCCGTGCCGGCGGCGGCAGCGGGCCAGGTCGGCGTAGCGGGTGAAGCTGCCGCCGCGGGCCACCCGGTAGGTGGCGTCGGTGTCGGCGTGCAGGTCGTCGGCGACGTACTGGCCACCCGGGTAGGGGCGGTAGTCGTCGGCGACGTACTCCTCGACGTTGCCGGCCATGTCGTACGCGCCGAACAGGCTGCGTCCTGCCGGGTACATGCCGACCGGGGTGGTGGTCAGGGGCCCGTACTCCACGGTGTTGGCCAGGTCCGCGCCGGGCTCCTCGCCCCACGGGTACGCGCGCCCGTCACCGCCCGAGGCCGCGTACTCCCATTCCGCCTCGGTCGGCAGCCTGAAGGCGCGTCCGGTGCGGCGGGCGAGCCAGGCCGCGTACGCGTCGGCGTCCTGCGGGGACACGCTCCACACCGGGTGGTTGGCCAGGTGGGCGGGGTACACGCC
Source organism: Streptomyces sp. C1-1 (assembly GCF_050214755.1). Classification (NCBI taxonomy): domain Bacteria; kingdom Bacillati; phylum Actinomycetota; class Actinomycetes; order Kitasatosporales; family Streptomycetaceae; genus Streptomyces; species Streptomyces sp. C1-1. The sequence continues at coordinate 799,274 of NZ_CP189826.1, forward strand.
GAAGCGCCAGGAGGTGGGCAGCCCGGCCTCCGGGTTCTCGGTCAGGAACAGCCGGTACTCCGCGTTGGTGACGGGGTGGCGGGCGATGCGGAAGGCGGCGATGTCGGCGTCGTACTCCGGTGCCTCCTTCGCGATCCACGCGCGCGTGACGCCCAGATGCCGCCAGGCGGCGGCGACGGCGTCGACCCGGTCGGCCGCCAGGCCCAGCCGCACCCGTGCGGCCGGGACGTCCGCCATCGCCGGTGCCAGCGGGTCGATGCGGGGATCGCCCAGCAGGGCGAGGAGTTGACCCGCGGCCAGCCGAAGCAGCCAGTCGGCCTCCGGGTCGGCCACCCGCGCGGCCAGCTCCTGCGGGTCCTTGCCCGCGAGCGTGCGGGTCAGCCGCCGCAGCCGGTCCTGGTCGACGCGGTCGGTGAAGGCCGCGGACAGCCCCATCGCCGTGCGGTCGTCCAGCTGGTTGGGGTTGACGACGAGGGTGTCGGCCGTGGTCATGGGGCCGGCTCCGGCTGCGGCTGGAGCGGGTAGACCCGGCCGTCGTAGGAGGAGGCGAGGAAGCGGCCGCGGGCGGCGTCGTAGTGCAGGCTGGAGATGCCCGCCGTGGTGGGCCGCCATACGTGCGGCCAGTCCCCGGTGGTCACGTCGTACACGGCCACCGTGCCCGCGTACGAGCCCGTCGCCACCAGGCGGCCGTCCGTGGAGGCGGCGACGCACTTGACGGAGTGGTCGTGCGGCGTGGGCACGGTACGGCTGGTGTGGCCGTCCCAGATCCGCAGGGTCAGGTCCCGGCTGACGCTGGCGAAGCGGCCGCCCGGCAGCGGGGCGCAGCCGTTCGCGATCCGCGCGTGGGCCTCGTCGACGCGGCCGGTCTCGGTGAACGTCTCCAGCGAGAACCAGGACACCGAGGCGTCCGCGCACACCGCGAACAGCGTGTCGCCGGAGACCGCGACGCCCTTGACCGCGTTGGTGTGCAGCGGCAGCGTCGCGACGTGCTCGGGGTCCTGTCCCTCGCGGACGGCGAACACCAGGCCCTCTCCCGTGTAGGCGCCGACCACCACGTGCGGCACGCCGTCGCGGGTGAAGGCGGCGGCACAGTTCAGCGGTGAGCGGTGCTGGTGCAGGACGCGGCCGTCGCGGGCGTCGAAGACCCGGCCGAGCTGGCCGCCGGTCAAAACCCGGTCGCCGACCTCCACGAGGAAGTTGCACAGGCTGCCGGTGGTGGCGCGCTGCTGTCCGTCGACCCACACGATTCCGGCGTCGCCGGTCGTCCAGACCGCGCCGTCGGCGGTGGTGACGACGGCGTTGACGCACGCGGTGGGCTCCACTCCCGTCAGGTCCCAGGTGCCGTCGGTGACGCGGTACACGGCGTAGGACGAGCCGAAGGTGCCGAAGACGAGCGTGGCGTCGTCGAGGAAGGCGCACGAGCGGGCCCACACCTCGGCGGGGAACTCGGCGGTGTGCGTGAGCCTGAGCCCGGCGTCCGCGTCGGAGGCGTCCCACACCCGCAGGGTGCGGTCGTAGCTGAGGCTGACCAGGGACTCGGTGGCCGCGTTGTACACCAGCCGCTTGATGCCGGCCTCGTGGGCGGGGGCCTTGCCGGTGCGGCCGTCGGCGATGGTGATGATCTCGCCGTCGTCGTTGCCCGCGTACACCACGCCGGCCCGGGTGATCGCGATGGTGTCGGTCTCCACACCGCCGAGGTCGACCTCGCCGACCATGCCGCCGGCCGCCAGGGACCAGCGCTTGACGGTGCCGTCGTCGCTGGAGGTCAGCAGTTCGTCGCCGTCCCCCAGCCAGGCGACGGAGATGACGTCGGCGGTGTGTCCCTCGAACCGGGCCACCAGCGCGCCCGTGAGGTCGTACACACGCACCAGGTGGTCCCGGGAGGCGGTGGCGACCAGGTCCCGGGTGGGGTGGAAGACGGACATCTCCACGTCGTCCTTGTGGTCGCTCAGGACGGCGCGCAGCTTCAGGTCGGGCACCGACCACAGCCGGGCGGTGTAGTCGCTCGACGAGGTCAGCAGCAGCGTCCCGTCGGGGCTGAAGGCGACCTGGTTGGCCAGGTGGTCGTGGACGGCGCGGGCCAGCGGCAGCCGTGCCGCCGCGTCCCACAGGATGACCTGGTTGTCGTAGCCGGCCGTGGCCACGTACGCGCCGCCGAAGGCCGCGACGCCGCTGATCGGCCCGTGATGGCGTATCACGCTGACTCCTCCAGTCGGATGGTGTGCGAGGTGCGGGCGACCTTCGCCGTCAGGTAGCCGGTGTTGTGCGGGTTGACGAAGACGCCCGTGGCGACGGTGCGCCGCACCCGGATGCCGTAACGGCGCAGCTGCTCGCACTTGTTGGGGTTGTTGGTGAGCAGGTCGATCTCCTCGTGGCCCAGAGCGAGCAGCATCTGCGCGGCCGCCGCGTAGTCGCGCATGTCCTCGCCCAGTCCCAGGGCCCGGTTGGCCTCGTAGGTGTCCAGGCCGCGGTCCTGCAGCCCGTACGCGTCGAGCTTGTTGTACAGGCCGATGCCGCGCCCTTCCTGACGCAGGTACAGCAGCAGCCCGCCGGCGGTGTCGATCATGCGCAGTGCCTCGCGCAGCTGGGGGCCGCAGTCGCAGCGGGCGGAGCCGAACACGTCGCCGGTCAGGCACTCGGAGTGCACCCGCACCAGCGGCACGCCGTCCTGGACGGTCCCCAGGCGCAGCGCCAGGTGCTCGCGCCCGTCCACCAGCCCGCGGAAGGTCATGACGCGGGCGGTGATCGGGTCTCCCGTTGCCGGGTAGAGGGGGATGCGCACGCTCTGGCGCACCTCCGCCCGCGGCGGCGGGTCACCGGCGCCGTCGCGGTGGCGCAGCGCGGGCACGGAGGGGGCCCGGAGGCCGGTGGTGCGGGTGTCGCCAGGTATGTGGGGCATGTCTTCCTCCTCCTAGGCCGGCTCGGTCGTCGCCGGGTTCGTCGGGGTCCAGGCGGTGCGGGCGCGGTGCAGGTGGACCATCACCACCGACGAGACGGCGCCGAGCGCCAGGAACGTGGCGTGCGGGCCCGCAACATGGTCGAGCGGGGGGATCACAACAGGGGACAGCAGTGCGGCGGATCCGGTCAGCAGCCACATCAGGCCCGAGGCCCGGCCCATGACGGCCTGCGGCAGGTAGCGCACCCGCAGCATCACCACGGCGGCCAGCAGCGCGCCCTGGGCGACGGCTCCGAGGACCAGTGCGGTGAGGAACAGCGGCCACCACGGCACCGCCAGCAGGGCCAGGGACATCGCGCGGGCGGCGAGGGCCACGGGCAGCAGCGTTCTGGGGCTCAGCCGTCGGCGCTGCGAGACGAGCAGGTTGCCGGTCAGCAGGCTCAGGTTGACGGCGGCGACGACCCAGCCCGCCTGCTGCCCGGACAGCCGCCAGGAGTGGCGCAGTTCGAACAGGACCAGGGACGTCAGGCCGGTGCCGCAGACGGCCTCCAGCACCATCTGCAGGACGAGCGTGACGGCGATGCGCCGGTCGGCGGTGACGTCGTGCCACACCTTGCGCAGGCGTGCCGGTTCGCGCCGCCCGGCGCCCGCGGCGGCGCGGCGCGGTGGGCGCACGCCCACCGCCCACACCGCCAGCGGTGCGAAGAACGTCGGCAGGTTCAGCCACAGCACGCCCAGGTAGCCGAGCCACGGCAGGGTCGCCGCGACCAGGACCGGCCCGGCCAGGGTGGTGGCGAGGAAGAGGCTGTTGAGGGTGCCGCGGGCCCGCGCCGGGCAGCGCGGGAACATCACGGGTACGTCCGTCATCCAGCCGGTCCGGTAGGCGACCCCGCCGGCCGCGACCACCAGGGCGCACACGAACAGCGTCCAGGTCTGCGGACGGCCCTGCCACAGCAGCAGGTTCATCGCCAGGGCCGCCGACGCCTGCGCCAGCAGCCCGTACAGGACGAGGCCGGACGTGCCGCGCCGGTCGGCCACCGAGCCGAACCAGGGGGCGAGGAGCATGCTCATCGGCACGGCGGCGGCCAGCCACGCCATCACCGTCAGCGAGCCGGCCAGCCGGTACGCCAGCAGCGGCAGCGCGGTCGCGTACAGGGCCTCGCCGACGTTGTTGACGGCGTTCCCGGCGGCGAAGACGAGGAACGGGCGCTCGGTGAACGGGGAGGGCTCCACCACCTCGTCGCCGCGGGCGGTGCCGTGGCCGGCGCGCACCCGGCCGGCCGTGGTCACGGCCGGGCCGCGCCGGCCGCGGCGGGGAAGGGACGGGCTCCGGAGGAACGCGGCAGCCACAGGTCGCGCAGCACGGTCAGCACCGGGCCCTCGCCGCCGCGGTCCAGCCGGTACAGGCGCAGGTAGCCGCCTCGGCCGCCGACCACCACGTACGCCCGGCCGTCGGCGCCGCGCAGCGCGGTCATCCCTTTGGGGAAGTCGGGCAAGTCCTCGTGCAGGGCGAGCAGTTCGCCGCTGTCGTGGTCGTAGGCGGCGATCTGCATGCCGTAGGTGACCACGCACAGCGTGCCGTCGATCAGCGCGCAGTTCTCGGCCGTGTTGTCGAGCAGTTCCACGAACTGCCGCCGCGGCTTGTCCTCGCCGACGACCAGTTCCTTGACGCCGCCGCCCCCGGTGACGCGCAGCCGGTCGCCCTCGACCAGCAGCCGCTTGGGGTAGCTCTCCAGCTCCGTCTCCCAGGAGACGCGGCCGCTCTCGTCGTAGGCCGCGAGCCGGCCGGTGCGGCAGCCCAACACCCGTCGCCCGTCCGGCAGATAGGCCGACGCCCACGCGCTCGCGGGCAGCCCGTCCATGTGCAGCAGCTGCCGGCCCGTGGCCGCGTCGTACTCGAAGCCGCCGGCGTTGCAGGCCACCAGGACGCGGCTGTGGTCCGGCGAGACCGAGACGGTGTGGACGATGCCGGGCAGCCGTGCCTCCCACACCGTGCTGCCGTCGGGGGTGAACCGGCGCACCGTGTCGGGCCAGAAGATCGCCACCCGGTCGTCGCCGCACGGCTCGGCCCGGCGGGCGAAGCCCGGCGCGCCGTGATACTCGTCGACCAGGTCCAGCCGGGCGTGCTCGCCGCGGGTGTCGAGGCGCAACACGGCGGTTCCGTCGTCGGTGGCGGCCAGGAGGGTGGTGGGATCGCCGGGCAGCGGACGCAGGTCCCACACGCACTGGCGGGGGAAGTCGAGCCGGTGCAGCACCTCGCCCTCCGGGGACAGCGCCGTGATCTCGCCGTCCTGGGTGAGGGTGTAGACGCGCCCCTCCTCGTCGATGGTGACGTCGATGATCTGGTGGCTGAAGCCGGGGACCCGCTTGCGGACGGTCAGTTCGGGGGTGGTGTTGTCGAACAGGAGCAGTTCCCCGTCGAAGCCGCCGATGTAGGCGGTGGTGAAGTCCGGGGAGAACACGAGCCCTTCGACGTCGTTGCGGGCGAAGTGCATGCGCTGGTCGACCGTGCCGTCCAGCCCGATGGTCACCACGCCGTTGGAGACGTTGTGGGTGTCGCCGATACCGGCGTCGCCGATGGCCCAGAAGCGGTGGTGCCGGGCGTCGTAGACGACGCGGTGCACGTTGGAGGTGTCGATGCGCACCGTGGTGGGGAACGACCACTCCTCCAGCGAGCCGAGGTGCACGCATCCGTGCCGGTCGGCGACGGCGTGGACGCCCGGGGCGTCGGTGCAGAACCATTCGAGCATGTCGTAGCCGTGCGGCCACGGGACGATGCGCTCGACGGCGAAGGTCTCGACGTCCAGTACGACGACCTGGAAGTACCCGTTGTCCACATAGGCCTTGCCGTTCCATACGCCGATGCCGCGCAGCATCGTGGGAGACGGCTGTTCGCCCTCCAGCAGCAGGGAGCGGTCGGCGGTGGTGCGGGCGTCCAGGCGGTCGGCCAGGCGCAGCGTGTCGGCGTGCCAGCGGCAGATGGTGCCGGTCTTGTCGCGGGTGACGATCCAGTCGCCGGCGAGGGCGACGCCGTACAGCGGGCAGCCGGCCGGGTCCTGCGCCACGGCGGGCAGGCCGGACGACCGGCGCAGGGTCAGGTCGTGGTCGAGGCGGTGCAGGCCACCGCGGACGTCACAGGCCAAGAGCCCGCGACCGGGCAGGCTGACGATCCGTGTGATCCGTTCGGGGATCTCGGGGATCTCCATGGTGAGACTCCACTCCTGTCGGACGGGCTGAAGCGACAACAAAAAATGAGCAAGGGGAATGAGAAGCAAGAAAGAACGCCGCGCCGGCGGATGACGAGCTGCGCCGTGCGAACGTGGACGTGCCCCCCGGGGCTGGGGTGACCCGGCCCCAGGGGGCGATTCCTCACTGCGCTACAGGGTGAGGACGCATCAGATGGCGGCGCGGGTCACGCGGCGGACGAGCTTCGTCATGGGACTGCACCTCCTTCGCATTCTTACCTCGTGGCAAGGGAACTGACAGGGCGCCTCAGATGGCGGCGCGGGTCACGCGGCGGACGAGCTTCGTCATGAGGGGCACCCCCTTTCCTGGGTCCGGGCTCCACGTGGCGTGGTGCCGAAGCGAAGTGCCGTCCATGGCCGGACGGGCGTTCCTGCCACCGACGCGTACCTTGTGGGCACCACGCAGGGGGCAAGTCTGTGAGGGACGCGGCGCGTCACGGCGCCGCGCCGGGAAGCGGCGGTCTCAGGCGACGGCCGCGGGGTGCAGCCCACCGTCACCGGCCGGCGGGCGGATCACCTCGGCGTCGGCAGCGCCGCGCCGGGCCGCCCATACGGCGTCGGCCAGTTCCTGCAGCAGGGCGAGCACCGACGGATCGGTGAACCCCTGGTCCGTACGCGGCAGGGCTTCCGCGTCACCGAGCGCGAGGGGCCGGTGGTCGATGAGGACCGCTCCGGAGCGTTCGAGGTTCACCCGCAGTCCCGGCTGGGCGTCCGCCGCACCGCGGGGCCCGGGTGAAGCACTCATCAGGGCCGTCGGCAATCCGGTCAGGGCGCTGTCGCCCCAGGGGCGGGAGAGCCAGTCCAGGGCGTTCTTCAGGACGCCTGGAGCGCCGCCGTTGTAGGACGGGGTGCTGATCACCAGGGCGTCCGCCGATCCGAGCAGCCGCCGCGCCCGGGCCACCGGGGCCGGTCCGTCGGCCGCGTCGAGGTCCTGGTCGTAGTACGGCAGAGTCCGCAGATCCAGCAGCGGAGTGCGCACCTGTGCGCCCCGCCGCGCCAGCAGTCGGCCGATCGTCGCGACGGCGGTGCTGTTCACCGAGCCATGCCGCAGACTGCCCGACATCAGTACGATCCTGGTCACCCCGGTCTCCCTGTCCTTCGGACGGTTCCCCATCGGGCCCCGCCTTCCGATGACTTGAGAGTGCCGGAGCGGGGTCCCGACGCGATCCCGATCCGATACCGGGGGCACGGGACAGGCGGGTCGGTAAGGACTCGGCAGACGAACTCCGCGGTCCGGGTCCTCGATCTCAATGCCGACCGTCGCGGGGTTTCTCCCACAGCAAGGTGTAACGCCACAGCAGACGGCGCCGGAACCGGCTGCCCGGCAGCACACGGCGGGCTGTCTCGCGTGCTTCGCCGAACGTGGTGTCCGGGTCCGCCACGGGCATCTTCGCCGGTGCGCTGCTGCCTCCGCTGCGTCGGCTCAGCAATTTCACCGAGGGGACTGCCGCGGCCAGGTGGAGCAGGTCGACGACGGATCCGGGGCCGGCGATTCCGATGACGGCCAGTCGCCCGCCGGGGGCCAGCAGCTCGGCCGACCGAGCCAAGGCGCGTTCGGTGCCCAGGTGGTGAGCGACGGCCACCATGGTGATGAGGTCGTAGTGGCCCGGCGGAAGCTCACGGCCGCCGGCTTCGAGGAAGTCCGCCTCCAGGAACCGAACGTTCTCGACCTCTTTGCTCTGATCTCGAGCCGACTCGACCATCTCCGCGGAGAGATCGATCCCGGTGACCCGGCCGGACCTGGAAGCCAGCAAACGGGCGAGTGTTCCGTCTCCGCATCCCACGTCCAGCGCCTCGCGACAGTTCGCGGGCACGAAGCCGAGAACAGCGGGATAGTAGTGAATGTTCGGATTCCAGCGACCAATATCCATGGCGACACATTAAATTCGGCGAGTTATCGGGTCAAACCCCCTTTCCGCGGGATTAATTGAGGACCCATTCGGGATCAATTCAGGACCGGAAAGCAGAAATCTGTTCCTTTGTTATTTCGCCCCACGGCGGGCTCCCCTCGCCCGCCGACGGGTGCGGCGAGCGAGGGGAGCCCGAGTGGTGGGGGCAGGTTGGTTCAGGGGCAGGTGGGTACGCCGTCCAGCCAGGCCGGGCCCTGGATGTAGATGTTCGTCATCCATGCCTTGTAGTCGGGCAGGTAGGCCCAGGCGTCGTTGGTGTAGCCGTCGGAGGTGACGACCTCCGCGTGCTTCTGGCACTCGACGCGGATGGTGGTGGGACCGGGAAAGGCGTAGACACGGCCGGCGCTGACGGAGGGTGCCTGCTTCGTCCAGACACCCGTACCCCAGGTCTTGAAGACATGCCCGGTGACGGCGCCGGTGTTGACGCGGACGGCCCCGAAGTAGTCGCCGCCCAGGCGAACGTCACTGACCATCAGATGCGTACCGGACTGCTTCGCCTCGACCATCTTGCCCGCGCCGAGGTAGATCGCGATGTGGTGCAGATCCGCCGAAGTCCCGTAGGCCAGAAGGTCGCCGGGGAGCAGCGGGGCGGTGCCCTGGGCGGCGGTGAAGCGGGCGGCGGCGCGGACCGTGTAGTACTGCTGGCCGGCGTCGCCGTTGAGGATGTCGGAGCCGGCGGCCTGCGCGTAGGCGTACCGGACCAGGCCCGAGCAGTCGAAGCCGAGCCGCTCGGGGTCGTGTTCGCTGGCCGGGTCGGTGGGGTCGACCTGGCCGTAGGTGGCGCCGGGCTGGGCGCCGTGGCCGCCGCCCCACGTGTACCAGGTGCCCGCGTCGACCTGGGCGCAGGCGGCGGCGATCGCGCGCTCGGCGGCCGCCGGGCCGCCGGACGCGAGGACCCCGCAGCCGCTTGCCGCCGGGGCGGCGGACGCGGCGGGCGCGGCGACGGCGGTGGCCGCGGGCGCCCAGAGGAGAAGGGCCAGTAGCCCGATGAGTGTGCCGATGATTCCGGTCCGCCGGAGCATGCCGGGACCCCCGTCTTCTTTGATGCGTGACTGGTCGTGCATCAGCCTGCCGACCGGACCGGGGCCGGTCGAGCACCCGGCGTCACCCCACCCCGAAAGGCAACGGGAAACCCTTGGGAAACCCCCTGCCACCAGCGGGGTCCGGCCGCCCGTCGTCAGGGCCGCGCGCACGCGGGGGTGAGGGACACGGGCAGTCCCGGCATCAGCGCCTTTCGCTCCTGCGGTCCGATCGCCCTGCGCAGTCGGCAGATTCGGGCGAGCCGGGCGCCGAGGTCCAGGTCCCACAGTCGTACGGTCCCGTCGTTGCTGCTGCTCGCCACGGTCCGCCCGTCAGGGGCGAACGCGACGCCCCACACCGCGTTCGTGTGCCCGGTGAGCGTGGCCCAGGGCCGCCGTCCGGTCACGTCCCAGAGCCGAACCGTACGGTCGCTGCCGCTGCTTGCGAGGAGTCGGCCGTCCGGTGAGAAGGCGATACCGCGGACCGATCCGGTGTGGCCGGTCAGGGAGGCCTCGAGGCGGCGGTGGCGGACGTCCCACAGGCGGACGGTGCCGTCGTTGCCGCTGCTCGCCAGGGTCGCCCCGTCCGGGCTGAAGGCGACGCCCCGTACCGCGCCGGTGTGGCCGGTGAGGGTGGCGAGCAGCCGATGGCCGGCCGTGTCCCACAGCCGTACCGTCAGGTCGTCGCCCGCGCCGGCCAGGGTGCGGCCGTCCGGACTGAACGCGACATCGTTGACGTAGTCCGTATGCCCGGCCAGGACGGCGAGTTGACGGTGGGTCGCGACGTCCCACAGGCGGACCGTGCGGTCGGCGCCCCCGGATGCGAGGGTGCGGCCGTCCGGCGCGAAGACCACCGAGAACACGTCCCCGGTGTGGCCGGTGAGGGTGGCGAGCGCGCGGTGCGTGGGGATGTCCCACAGCCGGACCGTGCCGTCCGAGCCCGCCGACGCCAGGGTTCGGCCGTCCGGCGCGAAGGCCACCGAGAACACGCTCTCGCGGTGGCCCGTGAACGTCCTCAGGATCCGGTGCCGGGCCACGTCCCACAGCCGCACGGTGTGGTCCGCGTCGGCGGAGGCCAGGAGTCTTCCGTCCGGGCTGTACGCCGCCTGCGAGACCTCGGTGAACGGGCGCGCCGCCAGCACCGGGCCGCGCAGGTCCCACAGCACCACGGACTGGTCGAACCCTCCGGTGGCGAGCGTCGTCCCGGTGGAGTTCACGGCGACGGACATCACGTAGTCGGTGTGGCCCGCGAGGATCGCGGCAGGCCGGCCGGTGCGTACGTCCCACAGACGGGTCGTGCCGTCGCCGCCCGCGCTGACGACCGTGGTGCCGTCCGGTGTGTAGGCGACCGCGTTGACGTCGTCGCTGTGTCCGGTGAGCTTCGCCGTGACCCGGTGCGTGGCCACGTCCCACAGCCGTACGGTCCGGTCCACGCCGCCGGAGGCCACGCTGCGCCCGTCCGGGGCGAACGCCACCCCGAGTACTTCGTCGGTGTGCCCCTTGAGGACGGCCAGTTGGCGGGCCCGGTCGGTGTCCCACAGCCGTACGGTCCGGTCGGAGCCGCCCGAGGCCAGGGTCCGCCCGTCCGGTGCGTAGGCGAGGGTGTTGACGCGGCCGGTGTGGCCGACGAGCCTTACCGGGGCGGGGTGGTCGCCGTCGGCGTCCCAGAGCTGGACCGTTCCGTCGTCGGCGGCGACGGCGAGGGTACGGCCACGGGGGTCGAAGGCGAGTGCGTGGGCCCCGTCGGTGGCCGCGGGCAGCAGGGTGCGCAGCCGGTGGTCGGCGGTGTCCCAGATCCGTACCGGCCCGTCCGTGGACGTCGCGGCGAGCGTGCGTCCGTCGGGGCTGAAGGCGACGGAGCGGACCCGTCCGGGAACGGTGAGGGTGGCGGTGGTCCGGCGGTCGGCGGTCCGGCGCAGTTGTACGGTGCCGTACGCCTCGGCCGTCGCCAGCAGGCGGCCGCCGGGGGCGAAGGCGACCGCGTTGACGGGCCCGTGGTGGCCGACCAGGCGGGCGGAGAACGCCTGGGCCTGGGTGCTCAGCAGGGCCCCGCGTGCCTCGGGGGTGGGGTCGGTGCGGTAGGCCTCCTCGGCGAGCAGCATGGAGGCCTCGGGCTGGCCACCGGCCAGGGAGGTGGACTGCGCGGCGAGGGCCTGGGAGCGGGCGACGCGTTCCTGGGCCAGGGCGGAGGAGCGCTGCTGATAGGCGAGGCCGCCCGCGGTCACGGCGAGGCCGAGCAGGACGGCGAGAACGACGAACAGGGCCTGTTTCAGGCGCGTCTGACGTCTCGTCATGCTTCGGCGGAGGTCCTCCTCGGCCTGGCTGGCGAGGAGGAAGGTCTGCTCGCGGGGGCCGAGGCGGCCGCGGGTGTCCAGTTCGTCGGCCCAGGAGCGGGCGGTGTCGAGTCGGGTGCCGCGGTAGAGAGCGGACGGGTCGCGGTGCTCGCGCTCCCATTCGGCGGCGGCGTGGGCGAGTTGCTGGTGGATGAGGAGTCCGGCCCGGTCGGCGTGGATCCAGTCGCGCAGCCGGGGCCAGGCGTGCAACAGGGCCTCGTGGGTGATCTCGACGGTGTCCCGGTCCACGGTGATCAACCGGGCCCGGACGAAGGCGTCGAGGGCGTCCGAGGCGGCGCCGGCGTCGCCGAGTTCCTCCATGAGGGTGCTGCGGCCGGTGCGGCGCCGGGTCGCGACGGTCCCGTCGTCGGACACCTGGACGAGGCGGGACAGGATGCGCCGGATCGACTTCTGCTCGGCCGGGTACAGCTGGGCGAACACGGTCTCGGCGGTGCGGGCGATGGCGCCCTGGATGCCGCCGGTGCGCTCGTAGCCGGCCACCGTGAGAGTGGTGTCCTCGCGCTGCTGCCAGGTGGCGAGGAGGGCGTGGGAGATGAGGGGCAGCGCGCCGGACGGGGTGTCGTCGGGGGTGCTGGCGCCGCTCGCACCGGCCGGCTCGTCGCGCAGGCCCGCGTCGCGCAGGAGGAGGGGGACCAGGCCGGGTTCCAGGGTGACGCCGGCGAGTTCGGCGGGGCGGGTGATGGATTCCCGCAGTTCCGCGACGGACATGGGGAGCAGTACGAACAGTCCCTCGGTGAAGAGGGGTACGAGTTCGGGGAGCTCGAGGCAGCGCCCGGAGAAGTCGGCGCGGACGCCGAGCACGACGACCGCCGGGTCGGGGCAGGTGGACACCGCGCGAAGGACCCGGACGAAGGTCCGTCTCTCGTCCTCGTCGGAGCAGAGGGTGAACAGTTCCTCGAACTGGTCGACGAGCAGCACGGGCCGCACCGGTGGCGGGCGGCGGCCGTCAGGACCCGGCGGGGCGTCGTCGGAGCGGGCGCGGACGGCGTCCAGCAGGGCCTCGGGACGGTCGGCCAGCCGGGCCGCGGTGAGGTCGAGATCGCTGCCGAGGACCTTCGTGGCCCGTTCGAGGAGTTCGTCGAGCGGGTGGGCGGTGGGTGTGAGGGCGATGACGGGCCATCGGTCGGCGCCGGGCATGGGGAACCCGCCGGGGCGCCGCAGTGCCGGGACGAGACCGGCGTTCAGCAGGGAGGACTTACCGGCGCCGGACGGGGCGACCAGCAACAGCGGCCCTCCGCCGACGCGTTGGAAGACCCGTTCGACCAGTGCGGCCGTGGCCCGCTCCCGGCCGAAGAACCAGGCCGCGTCCTGCGGGGTGAACGCGGCCAGACCGCGGTACGGGCAGGCGGGCGCACCGGCGTCGCCGGCCGGCCCACCGCCGCGCTCCACCGGGGCGGCCTCCCGTACCAGTCGGAGCAACTCGCCCTCGGCGCGCAGGATGTGGTCGCACTGGCGGGCGACGTCGACGGTCGCCCGCTTGACGCCGGTCTCGATCTTGCTGAGATAGCCCTTGCTGTAGTGGGTCTGGCGCGCGAGGTCGGCCAGCGACAGACCGCGTTCCCGACGCAGCCGTCTCAGCTGCGCGGGAAACGACGGTGTGGTCTGCGCGGGGCTTTCCGGCTGGTCGGTCCGGTCGACGCCCGCGTGTACGTGTTCCTGGTCCCCCAAGGCGTCCCCCTAGGCACTGGCCTGCCCGGATCGTGAGACGGCGGATGCCCAGGTTACTGCGGGGGTCGGACACAGAACCAAGCCTTTCACTCGGAGTGGCGAAAAACGGGGACCGCCGGGACCGGCGACGGCCGGCCCCGGCGGTCGCTCCCCCGTGGCGAAAGGCGCGCCGCGTGCGCTACGGCCGGTTCAGGGTGATGGAGTTGATGGGCGTGAGGTCGTAGTTGACGTAGTAGTCCTGCGGGATGTCCCAGACGCAGTTGGAGCCGCCGTAGTTCTTGCAGAGGCTCGCGGAGGCGCCGCCGTACTGGTTGTTGACGACGACGTGGTAGCCGACCTGGTTGCTCAGGTTGTGGGCGCCGTAGCTGTAGTACACGTCGGTCGGGTGCGGGTTGAGGGAGGGGTCCACGCCCTCGCCGTAGATGCACACCGCTCCCGACGGGCAGCCCCACACCGTCGTGTTGCCGGCGGGCGCGGCCTGGGCGGCGCCGCTCATCGCCACCACTGCCGTGGCCGCGGTCGCGAACGCGGCGGCGGCGCTCAACATCTTGCGCATGTTTCCCCCTTGCGGGTCTCCTGCGTCGTCGCAGGCCTTGCTTCGAGCTGACGGGATCAGCCTGTCCCGGGCGCCTGCCGGGGTCGACGGGTTTCCTGTTGCCCGTCCCGGGGACGGCCGGGAAACCCGGTGTGAGCTAGGGTTTCCCGGTTCGGCGGTCAACCGGGGAGCCGCCCCGGGCCACTGGTGGCACCATCGGCGGAACGGTGTCGTCAGGAGGCGTGGCGGAAGACCGCGGCCGGGCCGATGACGTCGGCTCCGTACTTCTCCCGCACCCGGTCGACGGCCTCCTCGGCCACCAGCCGCGCTTCACGGGCTTCGTCCAGGCTGATCTGCCGGGCGACCTCACCGGCCTCCACGAGGTCCTCGCCCTTGAGTGCGAGCCCGGTCAGGCGTCCGCGCTGCAGTCCGGCGGCGTCCATCAGCCGGTAGGCGAGCAGCCGCAGGTCGTCGTCGTGGGCGCACGGCTCCGCCGGACGGCCGGTCCTCTCCCAGCGGCCGCCCCCGGCGAAGCGCAGGGTGAGCGTCACGGCCCGGGCGGCCTGCCCGCGGCGGCGCAGCAGCAGACCGAGCCGCACCACGAGCTCCAGCAGAGCGGCGCGGACGTCGGCGCCGTCCAGCACATGACGGTCGAAGGCGCGGCTCACGGCCGCCGTGGTGGGCAGGTCGCGGGGGACGACGGGACGGGGGTCGATACCGCGGGCCCGGTCGGAGGCCGTCCGGCCGGCCTTCCCGCCCAGCAGACGCTGCACGGTGGCGGGCTCGACGGCGGCGAGCAGGCCCACGCTGTGGATGCCGTACTCGCGCAGCACCGCGGCCTGGCGCGGGCCGATGCCGTGCAGTGCCTCGACCGGCAGCGGGCCCAGCCAGGAGGCGACCTGGTCCGGGTCGACGGCGAGGACACCGCCGGGCTCGGGTGTCCGGGCCGAGGCGGTGGCGGCCACGGTGATGGTGGGGCCGATGCCGACCCGGATGTCGATGCCGAGGCGCGAGAGCGTGCGTACGCGCAGGACTTCCCCCAGGCGGCGCGCGTCCGCGCCGTGGTAGCGCAGGGCGCCCTTCAGCTCCACCAGCGCCGCGCCGGGCGGGAGCGCCCGCACCACCGGAGAGAGCTCCGCCAGCTGCTCCAGAACCTGCCGGTAGCCCTCCTCCCCCAACGCTTCCGGGCACCGCACATGCATCACCGTCGACACCTCGTGTGCCCTCGTCATGCCCCTCACCTCCGATGCCCCACGCTATCGAACATGAAATCGAACACGCGAGGGCGCGAAGCGGGGATCATGAGCATAGAATCAAAAATGTGTTCGATGACCTGCCGCCCGACCTGGAACGCCTGCACACTCTGCGCGTCTGGCACGCCCTGTGGCTGGCCCGGATCGACGCGAAGATCGAGGCGCTGCGACTTCGACAGGTCGAAGCCGACCACGGGCGGCGCCGAAGGCCGCGGCCTCCGGAGTGGATCGTCGAGCTCGGTATCGGTACCGGCCGACGGCCCGTCCAGGTACACGCCGGCGACTGCCACATGGCCGGCTCCCGTCGCCGGCCCGTGGGCCGCGACGAGGCCCGCCGCCTTCTCGCCTCGGGCCTCGGGGCCTGCACCCACTGCCGGCCCGACGCCCAGCTCGACGTCGTGGACTTATCCCTCGGCAGGGCCGGTCGTCGTTCGACCGACACACGCTATCGCCCGATATTCTGAAGTCTGGGCGATATGAAACCTATCGCCCAGAACAGGATCTCTTCCGATGACGACTCCCCCGCCCCCGATCAGTGAGCCCGACCCGTCCGCCCTCACCTGCCCGGGCGACAAGGTCGGCCCGTGCTCCGCCTGCCAGCGCAAGACCCACAAGTACGGCTCCGGCGGCAGCCCCCTGTGCCAGTGGTGCATGGCGTCGGCCCAGGAGAAGTGGGGCCCCGGCGTGCGTTACACCAGCACCAGGCCTTAGATAGATCCGGTCTCGCGTGCCGTCCGTGCTTCGCGGTTCGGTCGGCCGGCCCACCAGCCGCCTCTCATCGCGCCGGGGGGCCGCGCAGTTCGCCGTGCACCGCCCAGGCCACCGAGACCATCGGCACCGCCACGACCGCTCCGACCACGCCGGCCAGGATGCCCCCGGCGATGACGGAGACGGCGACGACGACCGGGTGCAGCCGGACCGCCCAGCTCATCACCAGCGGATGCAGTACATGGCCTTCGATCTGGCCGACGACGACGATCAGCGCGAGGACCAGGAGGGCGATGGCCGGCCCGCGCGAGGCGAGGGCGACCACCGTGGCCACGCTCAGCGCGATGGGCGATCCCACCAGCGGGATGAACGCGGCGAAGAACTCCAGCAGCGTCAGCGGCAGGGCCAGCGGTACCCGCAGCAGGAACAGGGCCACTCCGACCAGCACCGCGTTGGTGGCCGCCACGATGACGATGCCCCGCGTGTACCCGGCGAAGGTCCGCCACGCGGCGCGGCCCGCTCGGCTCCACGGGTCCCGGGCCGGCTGCGGCAGCAACTCCTGGAACCAGCGCCAGAACCGGTCGCCGGAATGGATGAAGAACAGGGAGCAGAACAGCGCGAGCACGCCCGCGGTCAGCACCTCCACCAGCCGTCCGGCACCGCTCACCGCGCTGCTGATCAGCGTGGAGCGGTGCTCGGACAGGAAGGTGTTCAGCTTGCCCTGGAGGTCCGACATCACCGTGGGACTCACGTGGAAGGGCGGCCCCTGCAACCACCGTTCGATGCGGCCGATGCCTCCGCTGAACTCCCGGCCGAGCCGGTCCCACTCGCGGGCCACCAGTTCGCCGACCAGTGCCAGCAGGCCGAGGACCGCCATCAGGCTTCCCAGGACGCTGACCACCACTGCCAGGGCCCTGGGCAGCCACCGGGCGAGCAGGTCGGCGAGGGGACGCAGTACGGAGGTCACGACGAGGGCGAGGAACAACGCCACGGCGACCAGCTGCAGACGTCCCAGGATCACGAAGCCCGCGTACACGGCCGCCCCGAGCACCAGCAGCCGCCACGCATACCCGGCTGCCGTCTTCAGCCCGTGGTGCACGGCCACGCCGTCCTCGGGGCGCCGCACCTCGGCGGCCGCCCTGCGCGCACGGGCCACCGTCCCGGCTCCACGCGCAGGCCTGCTGCCGAGCACGACGTATCGCATCCGCCGCGGGCCACGACTCGCACCGCGACCGGCTCCTGGGCCCGCACCCGGATGTCGGGGCGACCAGCGCGGTGCATCGCTCACCTGCTCGTCACCGCCTCACGTCATCGAGACCACGCAGCTACGTGTCCCCAGAGACGCCGATTTCTAAATCGGACCCGCCCGGACAGCCTCGAACGCACCACAGACACGAGCGGCGCGCACTCGAACGCACCACGGACGCGAGCGGCACGGCGGAAGACCGCCGGCTGTCCCCCGCGCCCCCTTCAGCGCGCGGCGTCGTCACCGTGGCTGCGGACGATCTCCTTCACCTTGGCCACCGCGAACCCCCAGCCCTGCTCGACGGTCGGCTTGGCCGGTACGGCGATCTCGTCGGGGTTGGTGATCACGTCGAGCAACACGGGCCCCGGGGTGTCGAAAGCCCGACGTACCCCCTTCTCCAGGTCGCCCGGGTCGGTGACGCGGATGCCGGTGATCCCCAGGGCCGTGGCCACGGCGGCGAAGTCGGGGTTGTCCAGGACGGTGCCGAACTCCGGGAGCCCGGCCTGTTCCTGCTCCAGCTTGACCATGCCCAGACGGCGGTTGTCGAAGACGACGAGCTTCACGGGCAGCCGCTGCGTCTTCAGCGTCATGAGGTCGCCCAGGAGCATGCTCAGTCCGCCGTCCCCGCAGAAGGCCACCACCTGCCGTTCCCGGTCGAGACACTGTGCGCCGAGCGCCTGGGGCATGGCGTTGGCCATGGAACCGAGGTTGTAGGAGCCGATGAGGCGCCGCTGTCCGCGCATCTCGACGAAGCGCGAGAGCCACACCGTCGCCATGCCCGTGTCGGAGGTGAAGACGGCGTCGTCGGCGGCCAGCCGGTCCACCACGGCCGCCAGCGCCTCGGGGCGGATGTCGTGGGTGCGGTTGTCGAGCGACGAGCGCATGCGGCCGAGCAGGCCCTTGTCGTGGGCGGGGTCGGCCAGCCGGGCCTGGCCCTCGCGCCACTGCTCGAACCTTTCACGGGCCTTGTCCAGGTGGGAGCGGTCCCGGGCGCCGTCCGACCCGGCGGGGGCGGCCGCGAGATGGGTGAGGAGGTCGCGGACGGTGGCGCCCGTGTCGCCGACGAGACCGACCTCGACGGGTACCCGCCGTCCGATGTGGGCGGCCTCGGTGTCCACCTGGATGACGGTCCTGCCCTCCGGATACCAGTCGCGGTACGGGAAGTCGGTCCCCAGGAGCAGCAGGGTGTCGGCGTCCTGAAGGGCCGACGCGGCGGCCGGGTTGCCGATGAGCCCCGTCTGGCCGACCTGGAACGGGTTGGCGTCGCCTTCGAAGCCCTCCTTGGCCTTGAGGGTGAGGACCATGGGCGCGGCCAGCCGGTCGGCCAGGGCGAGGACGTCCTCACGGGCGCCCCGTGCGCCCCGTCCGACGAGCAGGGTGACCCGTTCGGCGCGGTCCAGGAGGTCGGCGGCGTGCCGCACCGCAGGCTCCTCCGGCCGGCTGAGCGGCGCGTCGAGCGCGAACCGGGCCGGGCGGTCGGTGCTCAGTTCGCGTTCGCCGAGGTCGCCGGGGACGGTCAGGACGGCGACGCCCTTGCGGCCCAGGGCATGGCGTACGGCCGTCTCCAGCATCTGCGGCATCTGGTCGGCGGAGGTGATGGTGGCGCGGAAGACGGCGACGTCGCTGAAGAGGGCGTCGTTGTCGACTTCCTGGAAGTAGTCGGTGCCGAGTTCGGCCAGCGGCACCTGTCCGGCGATGGCCAGGACGGGGGTGTGGCTCTTGGCCGCGTCGTACAGTCCGTTGAGCAGGTGGACGGAGCCGGGTCCGACGGTGCCCATGCAGACTCCGAGGGTGCCCGAGAGCTGCGACTGGGCGCTCGCGGCGAACGCGGCCGCCTCCTCGTGCCTGCAGCCCACCCACTCCAGGCCCTCGGTGGTGCGAATGGCGTCCGTCAACGGGTTGAGCGCGTCTCCCACGACGCCGAACACCTGGCGCACGCCGAGTTCGCTCAGTGCGTCCACGATCACGCGGGCGACGGTACGGGCCACGGTTGTTCCTCCGGGTTCAGACGGTGAAGTGGTCGGGGTCGGCGGCCTTCCAGTCGGCCGCCCAGGACTGCGGAGCCCCGGCGAGCAACTGCCCCGGCTCCAGCCATTCGTACAGCTCCTCGTAGGAGCGTTCGGTGTAGGGGTCGATGCGCCGGCGGAGCATGTGCGGGCGCAGATCGGCGGGGTCGGTCACGCCCATGGATGCCATGATCTGCAGGGCGCTCGCCACGGTGGCTTCCTGGAACCGGTGGACGCGCGGCGTCTTGTCGCCCACGTCGAGGGCCCGGGCCCGCCGGGGGTCCTGTGTCGTCACGCCGGTGGGACAGGTGTTGGTGTGGCAGCGCTGGGCCTGGATGCAGCCGACGGCGAACATCATCGCCCGTGCCGCGTTGCCGTAGTCGGCGCCCTGCACCAGACGTTTGACCAGATCGGTACCCGTGGCGATCTTGCCGCTCGCCCCGATCCGGACGCGGTCGCGCAGCCCGGTGCCGACGAGGGCGTTGTGGACGGTGAGCAGCCCCTCGGTCAGCGGTGTGCCGACGTGGTCGGCGAACTCCAGGGGCGCGGCTCCGGTACCGCCCTCGCCGCCGTCCACGATGATGAAGTCGGGGGCCGTTCCCTCGGCCAGCATGGCCTTGCACACGGCGAGGAACTGCCGCCGCGAGCCGACGCACAGTTTGAACCCGGTCGGCTTGCCACCGGACAGCTCCCGCATCCGTGCGATGAACCGGACGAGTTCGCGCGGGGTGGAGAACACCCGGTGGTACGGCGGTGAGATCACCGTCTTCCCCTCGGGCACGTCCCGCACCTTCGCTATCTCGGCGTTGACCTTCGCTCCCGGCAGGACCCCGCCGATGCCCGGCTTGGCGCCCTGCGACAGCTTCAGGGACACGCACTTGACGTGGTCGTGGGCCGCCTTGTCGGCGAACTCGGCGGGATCGAAGTCGCCGTCGGAGGTACGGCAGCCGAAGTATCCGGTGCCGATCTCCCACACCAGGTCTCCGCCCGGCCGCAGGTGGTATTCCGACAGGCCGCCCTCACCGGTGTCGTGGGCGAAACCCCCGGCGGCGGCGCCTCCGTTGAGGGCGAGAACGGCGTTCGCCGAGAGCGAGCCGAAGCTCATCGCCGACACGTTCAGCAGCGCCATGTCGTACGGGCGGCCGCAGTCCGGGCCGCCGATCCGCACCCGCGGTGGCGTCTCGGGCACCGGGCGGGGGGCCATCGACGGCACCAGGAACTCGTAACCGGGCTGGTAGACGTCCCGTTCGGTGCCGTAGGGCTGTTCGGCGTCGGTGCCCTTCGCCCGCTCGTAGACGATGCTGCGCACGTCACGGTCGAAGGGGCGCCCGTCGTAGTTCCGTTCGATGAAGTACTGCTGGAGCTCGGGACGGATGCGCTCCATGAGGAAGCGGGCATGCCCCAGCACGGGATAGTTGCGCAGCACGGAATGCTCCCGCTGCACCAAGTCGGCCACGCCGACGAGCCCCAGCAGACACAGGGGTACGGCGGCCAGGCACCACCAGGGCGAGAGTCCGACCGCGGCGACGGCTGCCGCGATGCCGCCCGCCAGGATGAGAGCGACGATTGCCTTACGTATCACCCCTCGCTCATTGCCCTGGATCGGCCTGCCAGTCCTGCGGGTTCGTCAAGAAACGGCAAGCCCGCGGCGCGCGAGGTGAGTTCGGCCGATGGCGGCGAGGACCGCGTGGGACGCGTGGTGCAGTACGTGGTCGACCCCGTCCATGGTCTCCGACCAGCCGCGGTCGGCGCCGAGGTCGGCGACGGCGAACTCCAGCCGGCCGGCCGGGTCGACCTCGGCCTGCCGCAGCGCGGCCAGGACCTGGCCCTGCTGTCCGGGCTCCCGGACCGTCACCCGGGCCCGGTATCCCTCGGCGATCAGCCGGGCGACGGAGTGGCTGCCGACGAAACCGGTGCCTCCCGTGACGAGTACCCTCCCGCTTGCTGCGGGGGATGCGGCGACGTTCTCTGTGCTCAAGGTGCGGTCCTTCAGTCGGTGAATCGGTCCATGACGTGTGTGACGTCGTCGATGGCCTGCTTTTCGGCGTCCGCGTCCCCGCGGACCCGGGCGTCCCACAGGTCCGCCTTGCCTCGCAGATACGCGAGGCGGAGCTGCAGCCGGGCGATCTCGGCGGCCAGCCGGTCGGCCTGCGCGGCGAACAGCTCGTGCTGCTCGGCCGCGGCGGAATCCCCCTGGGCGCGCAGGTCCAGATAGCGGCGCATCCCGGTGACGGTCATGCCCGACGAACGCAGACAGGACAGCGCCAGCACGCGCTCCACGACCGCCGACCCGTACCGGCGGTGACCGCTGGAGTCCTCGCGGGCGACCCCTCCGAGCAGGCCGATCCTCTCGTAGTAACGGAGCGTGGGTTCGCTGAAGCCCGACCGCCGTGCCATCTCCTGGATGGTCAGGTCCGCGGCTTGCTCTTCGATCGCTGCCATGCGGCAAGCCTCCGACACCTCAAGCGCTTGAGGTCAACCCCGCGACGCGAACCGTCGGCTCGTAAGCGTCGAGGTCAGCGGGTGACGCGCCGCCAGACCGTCGGCCGGGGCCGCATGCCGGTCCTCTAAGGTTGGTGGGCAAGCGAGGGGAGGAGCATTGAGAGCGTCGCGCACCCTGGCGACCCTGGACGAGGTCGACGCGGGTGATCACGTCTGCCAGCTGCTGGAACGCACCGACGACGTCGTCGACCGCAGCCGGGCGTTCGTCGCGGACGGGGCACTCCACGGGGACAAGGTGGTGATCGTCGGCCCGGCCTTCCACCGAGGCGGCGAGTTCGCCCCCCTCGTCCTCGATCCGGCCAGGCTGGGCGGCTCCCTCCTCGCCGCGATGCGTCGCGAGGCCCACCATGCCGACCGCGAGGGTTTCCGCTCACTGCGCGTGCTGCACCATGTCACGCTCGGCCGCCGCGCCGAACCCACGAAACAGCTGCTGCGCAGCGAACTCGATCTCGAGGAGTTCGCCGCGGACACAGGGGCCATGGTGGTGTGCGCCTACAGCGGCGACTTCGACCTCCCCACCCTGCAGCGGATCCGGTGCGTACACCCCCACCATCTGGGCGGCAGTCCCGGGCCACCCGCGTTCCAGGTGTACCGGACGGGGAAGGAGGGGTGGACGGTGAGCGGGATCATCGACAGCGAGGGCGCCGACGCCTTCGCCACCGTCCTGTGTACTCTCCTCGCCCAGACGGCGACGGTCCGCCTGCTCTGCCACACAGTGGACTTCTTCGACGCCGCAGGGATGAGCGCACTCGCCGACGCCGCCAGGCACCTTCCGGATCGCAAGGTCATCCTGGAAGGCACCAACGAGACCGTACGGCTCGCCTGGGAGCTGTCCGGATTCGCGGTACCCGACATCCCGGTGGTGATCGCGTCGTGACCTCCTCCCCTCCCACCCCCGCGCCCGGTACGGGGTACCGGCACGAGCTGTATCCGTACTCCGGCAGGGGGGAGTTCGTCGAGGGCGCCGCGAGCTTCATCCAGGACGCTCTGGACGGCGGCGAGGCCGTCGTCGTGGCCGTTCCGCACGACAAGGCGTCTTTGCTGCGTGCCGAGATCCGTGAGGACGAGGCCGTGCGCTACGTCGACACCAGCAGGGTGGCGCATCATCCGGGCAGGCTGATCGCTGCCTGGCAGGAGTGGCTGCAAGGACACGTGTCGGACGGCCGGCCCGTCCGCGGCATCGGCGAATCCCCCTGGGAGGCCGTTCGCAGCCCGGCCGAGGCCGCGGAACTGCGCTACCACGAGTGGCTGCTCAACAAGGCCTTCGCCCAGGGTCCGGCCTGGTGGCTGCTCTGCCCCTACGACGTCGCCCACAACGAGGCCACGCTGCGGGAGATGGCCCGCTGCCACCCCGAGATGCGCAAGGGCGGCCGTACGACGCAGTGCGAGGACTACGATCCGCAGGCGCCGTACGCCTTCGGGCCCCTCACCCACCCCTGCGATCCGTACGACGAATTCGCCTACACCAAGGGTGACCTCCCCGCTCTGCGGGAGAAGATCGCAGCCTGCGCCGAACTGCACGGTCTGGCCGATCGCCGTCTGCGCGAACTGCATCTGGCCGCCGCGGAGGTGGCCGCGAACAGCATCAGCCACGGCGGCGGGCGTGGTGTGCTGCGCCTGTGGAGGGAAGACGGCCGACTCGTGTGCGAATTCCGGGATGCCGGCTACATCGCCGATCCTTTGGCCGGGCGCACCAGGCCGACCGCCACACAGGTCGGCGGGCGCGGACTGTGGCTCGTCCACCAGCTCTGTGACCTCGTGGAAATCCGCTCCACGCCCGCCGAGGGCACGACGATACGCCTTCACACCGAGCTGCCCGAGCGGCCGTGAGCAACGGCCGACGCCAAAAAAACTGCGCCAAAACTCGGATTCCGGGTAGGGGCTCAAGGACGTCAGAAAAAGGCAAGGCGCAAACGGTCAAGACGGGAGCACGCAATTCATGCTCACAGTGCGGATGCGGCAAGGAAACGCGACAATCGCACGACTGCCCGAAGCGGTCGACTACGACACCGCTTCCCACATCGGCGACGAGTGCAAATCCTTGATCAAGCAGGGTTGTCGCACCCTCGTCCTGGACGCCTCACAGGTGCAGTACCTCGACTCCTCGGGCATCAGCATGCTCATCATGCTGACCCGCGCACTCGAGGAACGCGCCGGAACCCTGCGCATCGCCGACCTCAGCGATCACTACCAGCAGGTGTGGCACGTTCTCGGCCTCGACACGATGTTCCCCATCGCCCCGACCGTGAACGCCGCTCTCGACGCTCCCGCGACCGAGCCCTCCCCCGGCGCCCGGCTGGACTCCAGCTCGATCTAGCCCTCGTTCCTCCGCAACCCGGATGATCGTCCGGCGGGAGACGCGCTTTCCGGGAACGACGGCGGCAGCCGCATCGGCCGGCGGGCGGCGGCCCAGTCCGCGGCGGGTCATCGCGCGCGAGCCGTCCATCAGCCCGGCCGAGCACGCCTCCGCTCCGGGAGGCAGGAGATCACGACTCGACGGCGGACAAAATCTATCGCGGCGACAGTAGACATTGAACCGTCACGGCGCTACCGTATGTGTTGTACGCAGGAAGTCGTAACCGAAGGTAAAGGAGCAGAACGCCATCAGGATCGCCCGGGCGAGGAAGGTGTCCGTCCGGGTACCGCAGGCCCCGGATTGGAAGGTGATCCCCGGTCACGCATCCTCGATCCCCGCAGTCCCGCCGTACGGGCGGCACCTGCGGAAACAGAAGGCCGGCGCAGTAGGCCGGTAGATGGTGTTGAAAGCTCGGGGCCCGGGTGCCAGGACGGCACCCGGGCCCCCCGACGCGTCCCCGGAAGAAGAGGTCTATGCCCCCTCGCGGTACCCACCCCGTCACCCCTCTCGATGACGACGACTACCCGGCCTACACCATGGGCCGGGCCGCCGAGATGCTCGGCACCACCCCCGCCTTCCTCCGCGCCCTCGGCGAGCACCGCCTGATCACCCCCCTGCGCTCCGAAGGCGGCCACCGTCGCTTCTCCCGCTACCAGTTGCGCATCGCCGCCCGCGCCCGCGAGCTCGTCGACCAGGGCACCCCCATAGAGGCCGCCTGCCGCATAGTCGTCCTCGAAGACCAACTCGAGGAAGCCCAGCGCATCAACGACCAACTGCGCGCCCGGAACGGGGAGCCGCAGCCGGAGACCACGAGCTGAGCCGCAGCCGCCGCCCCACCCGGCCCACCTCCGGTAATGTCAGGTCAACGTCAACGAGGTTGCGGGGAGTAGGTGCAGGCGGCCGCAGGTGACACTCTTACGTTGGTACGGCGACGGGACGCGCGTAGAGGGGCGGGGCGACATCGTGAACGGTGAGGCGATGAATCCTCTCGCCGGTTTCCGGCAGTGGCGGCGCCTGCGGCGTCGCGACCGGGACATGCACCAGTTCGCCGAGGAACTCATCGGTCCCATCCGGGAGAAGCTGTTCGCCGAGCAGGACGCCGCATCGGGACAGCAGGGGCCGGTGGACCCCGAGGCGCTGTTCGCGGCCCTGGTGGAGTCCGCCCGGCGGTGGCGCGGGGAGCGCACGCTCGAGGTGCACAGGGTGCGCATCCCCCGTAAGTTCCACGCCACGGGGATGTGGGTCGAGCGAAAGCAGCGGGACGACGTGATCGTCGAGCAGGACGCCGAGGTCTGGCACCAAGCACAGATCCTCGGCCACGAGTTGTGGCACATGCGGCAGAAGGACAGCCTGTCGCCGCAGGAGTTGGCGGCGGACGCCTGCTCCGCGCTGGGTCCGGGGCATCCGCACGACGCCCGGCCGGCCGCCGCGCGTTCCGGCTTCGACGAGGACCCCGAGAAGGAAGCGGAGTTGTTCGGCATCCTGATCGGCCAGCAGATGCGATCGCTGATGGACCGGGACGTGATCGTCGGCGACACGGCCCGCCGCATCGCCGACTCCCTCGGCTATCAGAGGCACCGCAGATGAGCGGGGCGATCAACTACATAAGTTGCGGCCTGCTCTGGATCGCGCTGCTGTTCCGGCTGCCCGACCTGAGGCGCCACTGGTCCGAGCCCTCCCTGCGGGCCATCATCGCCGTGCTGGGGTTCGCCTCGATGTGCTTCCTCCTCGGAGCGCCACCGACGGTCGCCCTGATCAACAGCCTGAGCGGAATTCCCAACCTGGCCGCGCCCCTGACCTACGCCGCGATCACCGCGTACAGCGCGGCCTCCCTGGTCCTGATCGCCTGCTGGCGCGGCGGTCCGTCCGTCCGCCGGACGGCACGCAACTGGATCTGCAGCTACGCCGGGGTCCTCATCGGCATCGCCGTCCTCTTCGCGGTGGGCGACCCCGCCGAGGAGCGGCGGACCGACTTCGACACCTACTACGCGACGACTCCCTGGGTCGCCGAGATGGTCGTGCTGTATCTCCTCGCTCATCTGACGGCCGCGACCGTCAGCGCCGTGTGGTCGCTGCGCTGGGCCCGCGAGACGGAGGTACGCCGACGGCCCTGGCTGCGGGCCAGTCTGCTGACGATCGGCACCGGCACGGCGCTCAGCACCGGATACAGCATCAGCAAACTGGCAGCCATCGCGGCACGTTGGTCGGGCCAGGACTGGGTGACGGTGGGTACGTCGGTGTCCTCGCTGTGCGCCGGTCTGGGTGCGCTGCTGACGGTCGCGGGATTCCTGCTGCCTGTGGCCGGGCACCACCTGTCGGCGTGGGCCGACTTCGTGCGGCTCGCGCCGTTGGACGCCCTGCTCGACCCGGTTCTCGAGGACCGCGCCCTGCGCGTCGAACGGCCCCGCTCGCCACTGCTGTGGGGCACCTGGCGGCGCAGCACCATCCTCAACGGCCTCCATGAGATCGAGGTGTTCTTCGACAAGGCGCTCTACGAGAAGGTCCACGACGCCGAGTTGAAGAAGCTGCGCGAGACGGCCGGGGGGAACGGGCCCGAGGACTCGGCGCAGGGGCGGGCCGTGGCTTCCGCGTGGGCGGTCACGATTTCGGCGGCCACCCGGCGAAGCGCTCAACGGCCGGCCGGCGCGTTCGGCGAATCGGCCCCGCTGCCGCTGCCCCGGGACCCCAAGGCACTCGTCCAGATCGCCGATGCCGTGAAGCGCTCGGAACGCAGGGGACGCTCCGTCGCGGCGGGCCCCGCCAGGGCCGGGACGCTATGACACACGGGCCCGGACACACCCCCACAGCAGGCGAAACGGAGCTGCCGATATGAGTCTGGTCGTCTACGCGGCGGCCGTGCTGTTAGTCGTGGCCGCGATGATGATCCGCCGCACCCGCACGACTCCCCGTACGCCGCTGACCGTACCGACCCGGGCGACCGCGTTCCTCGGCGCGGTGTGCTTCATCTGCGCGGCGCCGGCGACGTTGGCCGCGGTCAACAGCGCCACGGGGATCCCCAACTTCGGCGCGCCCCTGACGTACAGCGTCATCTCCGCGTTCAGCTGCTCCCTGATCATCCTGCTGATCTACTGGCGGGGTGGGCCGAGCGACCGGATCCGCCGGATGGTCCGCGTCAGCATCGCGGTCTACGGAGCCCTGATCGTCGCCATCATCGTGCTGTTCTTCCTCGCGGACGCGGACACGGAGCGGCTCAGGGACCTGGACACCTACTACGCGAACACCCCGTACATGCGGGAGATGATCGTTCTCTATCTGCTGGGGCATCTGGCCAGCACCATCGTGCTCAGTGTCGTCTGTCTGAAGTGGATACGGGGCGAGGTGACGGGCCTCCTGCGCGTCGGTCTCCGTCTGATCCTCGCCGGTCTGCTGCTGGACGTCCTTGGCTTCGAACTGACCAAGGTCACCGCGGTCGTCGCACGGTGGTACGGATACGACGTGGACTTCCTGTCGACCACGGTGGCACCGCCCGCCGCGTCCCTCGGCGCCCTCATCTACTCCGCGGGCTTCGTCCTGCCGCGCCTGGTCTCGGCCGCGTCGGAGAAGCAGAGCCTGGCCAACTACCGTGCGCTGCTGCCCTTGTGGGCGGTGCTCAAGGACGTCACCACCACCCCCCGCACGGAACAGCGGCGCGCGCTGTGGCGTCAACTGCCCAGCAGCCGCCTCTACTTGCTCGAAGCACAGATCCACGACGCCTTGTTGGACCTGACGGCTCACTTCGACCAACGGATCGGCGAGGCCGCCCACAGTGTCGCGCTGGAGGCCGGCAGGAGCCGGGAGGAAGCCCGCATCGCCGCGGAGAAGGCGATGATCATCGACGCCATACTCCGGGCCTCGGGCCGGACCACCGGCGCCGCCGATCCGCCCGACGAGTTCCGCCTCACCGTCGATCTGGTCGAGCTGGCCCTCGCCGTGAGCCCCGTCCAGGACCTGACGCCGGATCAGGTACGCGCCCACTGAAGACGTTTCACATGCACCAAGGAGAGCGAGTGTCGCAGAAAGCTGTCGTGATCGGAGCGGGCATAGGCGGTCTGCTCGCCGCAGCGGCGCTGTCGAGGGCCGCACCCGATACGGAAGTGATCGTGCTCGACCGGGACGTACTGCCCGACGGCCCCGAGAACCGCCGGGGCGTCCCCCAGGGCCGGCATGCCCACCTGCTCATGGCCGGAGGGTGGTCCGCCATGGAGACCCTCTTCGAGGAAAGCATGCGCGAGCGCCTCCTCGAGGCGGGTGCCCGCGAGATCTCACTGGGCAGCGGCATGCTCGCCCTCACCCCGGACGCCGGCTGGTTCCACCGCTACCGGTGGAACGGCTCCCGCATGATCACATGCACCCGTGCGCTGCTGGACCACGTCGTCCGTGAGGGCCTGTTGGCCCAGGCGACCAACGTCTCGTTCCACCGGGCCACCGTCGAGGGGCTGATCGGCGACGCACGGCGCGTCCGCGGGGTGCGCGTCAGCGGAGCCGAACCGGCCCTCGGCACCCAGGTGGAGGCCGATTTCGTGGTGGACACGAGCGGACGGGGTTCACACAACCTGCGGTGGCTCCGTGACATCGGTGTCGACGGCGTGGAGGAGCGGAAGGTCGACTGCGGACTGACCAACGCCACCCGCATCTACCGCACTCCGGCGGGTGCCGAGTCGTTCCCGCTGACCATGCTCCAGGCGAACCCCTACAACGGCCGGCCCGGCAGAAGCGCCATGGTGCTGCCGATCGAGGGCAACCGGTGGATGGTCAGTGCGGGCGGCACCAGGGGCGGCGAGCCTCCGAGCGACCCGCAGGCCTTCCTGAAGTACATCTTCGGTCTGCCGCACCCGATCGTCGGTCAGCTCATCTCCGGCGCCGAGCCCCTCACCGACGTCGCGGTCAGTCGCAGCACCAGCAACGTCCGCCGGTACTTCGAGAAAGCACCGGTGTGGCCCGAGCGGTTCCTCGTCCTGGGCGACGCGTTGGCGACCTTCAACCCGGCCTACGGGCAGGGCATGTCGGTGGCCGCCCTCGGCGCGCAGGACCTCCTCCGGGCACTGCGACAACACGGCGTCGCCGGCCCGGGCCTCGCCCGGCGCGTTCTCCACGACGCCGCCCGGCACGTCGACACGGCCTGGTCCACCGCGGTCGCGATGGACGTCCTGTACCCGGACACGCAGGGCGGCACGCCGACGCTCGCCGACCGTCTGACCACGGCATTCGCGCGTCGGCTGACGCACGCGGCAACCGGCTCCCTCAAAGCGGCGGCAGCCCTGTTCGACATCACCAGCCTCACGGCACCCCCGACGCGGGCCTTCCGCCCGGGAGCCCTGCTGGCCACTCTGAACGGCTCTCCCCTGCCCCGGCTCGCCGAGCCCCCACTGCTGCCGTCCGAACGGCGAGTCCTTCAGCGCCTCAAGGAAGCCGCCGCACAGCCGCACGCCACACCCTGACAACCCGTCGGCCTGAGTACGGTGACCAGGACCGCCACCGCACTCAGGCCGACGGCGTGACCGGCGACCGCATGCCGAGCCACTGCTCGGCGCCCCAGGCCTCGAACCTCTCCACCTCGGTGAACCCCAGCTTCGCCGCGAGGCGCATCGAGGCGAGATTGGCGGTCTGAGTGGTCAACAGCACCGGCTCGCCGGGACATACGCCTTCGAACCAGCCCAGTGCCGCCGAACATGCCTCGGCCGCGTACCCGAGTCCCCACGCCCGCGGCAGGAAGAGATATCCGAGATCGGCCTTCCCCACGGCAGCCGGGCGACCGGTCTCGGTCGTTCTCCTGAGCAGGACATGGCCGATCATCTCTCCGTCGAGATCGACGACGAAGCTCCCGGGCCACTGCTGCGGCACCTCGGGCGTCCTGCGCTCGAGCTCGTCACGCGGGCGCGGGCCGCCGACGTAGGCGTTCGCCTCGGGCGAGGTGAGCAGGTCGATGAACGCCGCACGGTCCCGCGCCTCGGACCCGCGGAGCACCAGCCGCTCGGTCCTGACCGGTTCGGGCGGCCACGGCACATTCCCCAGATCCTCCATCCGCGCACGCTAACAGGCCGCTGCTCAGTGGTGTCGGTTTCCGAGGGACTCCCACTCGCGCTCCGGCAGGGTCAGGAGGCGTGTGATGTCGGTCGGGGTGGGCAACGGGCCGTGGTCGCCCGTTACTTGGAGGGCCGAGGCTGCGGTGATGTGGCCGAGTCTCAGGGCCTGGGGCACGGTGGCCTCTTGGTACAGCCCCGCCAGGAAGCCCGCGGCGAAGGCGTCTCCGGCGCCGACGGGTTCCACCACCTCGGTCCGTAGCGCCGGGACGATGTGGATGTCGTCCTCGGTGAAGGCGGTGGCGTTCCGGGAGCCGTCCTTGACCACGAGGAGGCGTGGACGCGGGATCAGGCGGCGCAGGCCGGTCGCTGTCAGGTCGGCGTCCCACAGGTTCCGCGCCTCGTCGAGACCGGCGAAGACGATGTCGGCCCGGTCGGCGAGCGCGCGCAGCAAGACTCCCGCGTCGCCGTCCGGCGGCCACAGGGCGGCCCGGTGGTTGACGTCGAAGCTGATCGCGTACGGCCGTTGCCCGGCCGGGGTGTCCAGGGCGCGGGTGACCAGCTCCCGGCAGGTGGGTGACAGGGCGGGCGTGATGCCGGTGAAGTGCAGCAGGGCCGCGGAGCGCACGGGTTCGCGGTCCAGCAGGTCGGGGCCGAGCCGGGTGGCCGCAGAGCCGGCCCGGTAGTAGTGCACGCGCGTGCCGGTGGGACTCGGGTCCTTCACGAGGAGCCCCGTGGGGTGCCCGGTCTCGGTGCGTACGTGGGAGACGTCGACCCCCGCGGCGGCGACGGTGGCGCGGACCCGGGCGCCCAGCGGGTCGTCTCCCAGTGCCGACAGCCAGGTCACGGGCACACCGTGGTCGGCCAGGTACATGGCCACGTTCGACTCCGCGCCGGCCACCGACAGGCGCAACTGCCGGGCCTGGGCGAGGGGTTCGGGCGGGTCCGGGGAGAGCGCCGCCATCGTCTCGCCGACGCAGACCACGGCTCCCGCGCCGGGCCACCACGGCCGGCTCCTCCGGGGCGCCGCTTCGAGCGCGCTCATACGGACCTCCGCGCCGCCACGTCGGCTCCGTACGACGGAAGGCCGGCCAGGAGCGAGGGTGCGGGGCGGTAGGGGGCGGCGGGCGCGCCGGGTACGTCGACCCGGACGCTGAACAGGCCGCCGTCGTACGGCCCGACGGGGTCGAGACCGACTCTCGCCGGTGCCACCGCTCCCAGCGGAACGGGCAGGGTGGCGACCGTCCGCAGGGGTGCGGTGGGGACGTCGGGGGCTACGAGGAGGCGGCCGGAGAGGATGTCGACCAGGACGAGGTGTTCGCCGGTCCAGCGGATGCCCTCACCCAGGTCGAGCCGGTCGGGCCGGGTGGGGTGCAACTCGGTCACGGCATGCTCTCCTGGACGGCCGCACGGAACGTACGGGCGCGTTCGCGCAGGGCGGTGATGCTCCCGCCGTCGGCGGCGTCGCCGACGAGGGGGGAGCCGACGCCGACCGCCGTGGCACCGGCGGCGAGGTACGCGCGGACGGCCGGCGCGTCGACGCCGCCCACCGGCACGAACAGTTCGTGCGGGAAGGGGCCGCGCAGTGCCTTCACATAGCCGGGGCCCCCGAACTGGGCCACGGGGAAGATCTTCAGCGCCGTCGCGCCGAGTGCGCCCGCGGTGACGATCTCGGTGGGCGTCAGCACACCGGCCAGCACCGGCATGCCCAACTCGACTGCCGTGCGCACGCCTTCGCCGAGCGCGGGGGTGACCGCGAAGTCGGCACCGGCGCGGTGGGCGGCGCGGGCGTCGTCGGCTGTCAGGACGGTGCCCGCGCCGAGCGGCGGGCCGGCGCCGAGGGTCTTGCGTGCCCGTTCGACGACGGTCAGGGCGTCCGCCCCGGTGAGCGAGACCTCGACCAGTTCGATGCCTTCGTCGACCAGGGTCAGCACGGTACGCAACGCGGCTTCGGGGTCGCTTCCGCGCACGATGGCGAGAAGGCGGTGAGTCATCAGAGCGGATTTCAGATCCACGGTGCACTCCTTCCGGCGGGGTTCAGGGGCATGGGCAGCGGGCGGTCACGGTGAGCCGCCAGTGGACTTCGCCGGTGGCCGGGACGCATGCGGCATCGCCGTCCCCGGCGTCGGCGAGGTCGAAGACACGGCCGAGCATGGGTTCGACGCCGGTGCTGCGGTAGGGGGCCGGGGCGGGGAAGCCGCCGAGGTTGCGCCACAAAGCGACCGACGTCGGTTGGCCGTCCGCCTCCAGTGCCAGCGCCAGCCGGTCGGGGCCGTCGTGGACGCAGCAGTGGGCGGTGTCCACGACGGCCCCGACGGCGGTGCCGTCGTCGGGCCCGAACCGGTCCAGGGCCAGGCCCCTGGGCGCGGGCCAACTGCCCTCCAGCCAGGGGGCTCCGGCGGGCCAGGGGCCGGACAGCGACGGGGCCGCCTCCGGGAACAGCCGGGTCGGGGCGTCCCGGGGGGCGTGGAGCGTGGCGTGCTCGGACAGGTCCAGCAGGGCGTGAGCGGCCCATACGAAGCGGAAGCCCGGGTCGGCGCACAGGATGTAGTCGACCTCTGCGCCCCGGTCGGTGGTGCGGATGGCGCGGGCAAGGGTGAAGCGCTCGCAGTCCACCCGTTCCGTGTCCTGCGCGACGCTCCAGGGGCGGGACCAGGCGTCTCCGTGGTCGGGCGTACCGCGAACGGTCGGCAGGCACTCCTCCAGTCCGCCGGCGTCGACGAAGCCGTCGCCGGGCCGGACGCGGCCGCGTTCGGGTGCGTCGCGATGCCACAGCCATTCCCGGCCGCCCGCCTTGAGCGAGGTCCAGCGGCCGCCGTGGTCCGGGTCGGTGACGATCTCCACGCGCACCGGGCTCACCACTCGGCGAAGGAGCCGTCGGGGTGGCGCCACACCGGATTGCGCCAGGCGTGGCTGCCCCGGTCGGCGGCGCGTACGGCGGCCTCGTCGACGGTGACGCCCAGGCCCGGCCGGTCACCGCGCAGGGCGTGTCCCTCGACGAAGCGGAACGGCTCGGGGTCGACGACGTAGGACAGCAGGTCGGCGGCCTTGTTGTAGTGGATGCCGCGGCTCTGTTCCTGGATCAGGAAGTTCGGTGTCGCGAACGCGAGTTGCAGACCGGCGGCCAGGGCGACGGGGCCGAGCGGGCAGTGCGGGGCGAGGAGGGCGCCGTAGGTCTCGGCGAGCGAGGCGATGCGGTGCACCTCGGAGATGCCGCCCGCATGGGACAGGTCAGGCTGCACGACGGCGACGCCGGCGGTGAGGACGGGCAGGAACTCGGCGCGTGAGTAGAGCCGTTCGCCGGTCGCGAGCGGCACGGGACCGCAGGTGACGAGATCCGCGAGCAGATGGCTCTGCTCGGGCAGGACGGGTTCCTCCACGAACAGCGGGTGCAGCGGGGCCAGTTCGGCGAGGACGCGGCGGGCGCCGGCGGCGGTGAAACGGCCGTGGAAGTCGACGGCGACATCGCGGTCGGGGCCCAGGATCTCGCGTGCCACCGCGACGCGCTCGACGACGGCCGCGGTCTCGGCTGCGGTGGGAATCGGCGAGGTCGCGCCGGCGGCGTTCATCTTCACCGCCGTGAAGCCCGCCTCGACCTGGGCGGTGACCTGCTCGCGCAGATGGCTCGGCTCGTCGCCGCCGACCCAGGCGTAGACCCGCACCCGGTCGCGCACCGGGCCGCCCAGCAGGGCGTGCACGGGGGCGCCGTAGGCCTGGCCCGCGATGTCCCACAGCGCCTGGTCGAGACCGGCCACGGCGCTGGACAGCACGGGGCCGCCGCGGTAGAAACCGCCCTTGGTCAGCACCTGCCAGTGGTCCTGGATGCGCAGCGGGTCCTGGCCGAGGAGGTGTTCCGCCAGCACGTCGACGGCGCTGCGCACCACTTCGGCGCGCCCCTCGACGACCGGCTCCCCCCACCCGACGAGGCCGTCGTCGGTCTCGATGCGGCAGAACAGCCAGCGCGGCGGGACCATGAAGGTTTCGATGCGGGCGATCTTCACTTGTGGCGGGGGCCTTTCGTGTCGTCGTCGCCGTCGATCCGGTCCAGGTCGCGGCCGGCCTGGTCGAGCAGGGCGCGCATGGCGGCCTCCGCGGCGTCCGGGTCCCGGTCGCGCACCGCGTCCAGGACGGCGCGGTGGGCCGGGACCGGGTCCTCGCTGTGCGGGGAGCTGTGCACGATGCGGTCGCGGTGGGCCAGGCCCGACTCGATGACCATCTCCATGCGTTCGAGCAGCTCGTTGTGGGTCGCGTTGAGCAGCGCGCGGTGGAAGGCGAGGTCCGCCTCGACGGCGTGCGCGGCGGAGGCGTCCTGGTCCATGGCCTCCAGGGCGGCGTCCAGGGCGGCCACGTCGGCGTCGGTGCGGCGCTGGGCGGCGAGGCGGACGGCCGCGGGTTCGATGATGGCGCGGACCTCGGCGAGGTTGCGCAGCAGGGCCCGATCGGCCCCGTCGGCCCCGCCGCCCTCGAACTGCCAGCGCAGCACGTCGGCGTCGAGAAGGTTCCAGTCGGAGCGGGCGCGCACGAACGTGCCGCGTTTCTGCCGGGCGTCGACCATGCCCTTGGCGGCGAGCACCTTCAGCGACTCGCGCAGGGCCGTGAGACTGACGTCGAGTTCGCTCTGCAGGGCGACGAGATCCAGCGTCGAGCCTTCCGGGAGCTCCCCGCCCAGGATGCGGCGGGCCAGGGCTTCCACGGTCTGGCCGTGCACGCCTCGGCGGGCGTAGGGGGTCATGTCGTGCTGCCTTTCTGCTGCGGGGTGGGGGGCCTGGTCATGCGGACGCTTTCACGACGCTCCAGCCGCCGTCGACCAGGAGGTGCGCGCCGGTGATGAAGGAGGCCTCGTCGCCGGCCAGGAAGGCGATGGCGGCGGCGACCTCCGCGGGGGTGCCGAAACGGCCCACGGCCGTCTCGGCGATGCTGCGCTCGCGGTCCTCGGGCGAGACCCTGTCCCAGGCGGCGGTGAGGACGGGGCCGGGCAGGACGGCGTTGACGCGGACCTGGCCGCCGTACTCGACGGCCAGCTGGCCGCACAGGGACAGCAGCGCGCCCTTCGCGGCGGCGTAGGCGGGGTGGCCGGGGATGCCCTTGTGGGCGTGGACGGACGAGGTCAGGACGACCGCGCCGCGGCGCTCGCGCAGGTCGGGCAGGAGGGCGCGGAAGCCGAGGAAGCCGCCGGTGAGGTTGACGTCGAGCTGCCGCTGCCAGGAGGGGAGGGACATTTCGTGGGCCGGTGTGACGTCGACGGTGTAGGCGTTGCTGACCAGGACGTCCACCGGCCCGAACCCGTGGGCGGCGGCCACGATCCGCTCCCAGTCCTCCTCGGCCGCGACGTCGGCGGTGACGGACCGGGCGGTGCCGCCGTCGCGGGTGATGCGCTCGGCGAGGGCCGTGCCCCGTTCGCCGTCGATGTCGGCGAGCACGACGGCGGCCCCCTCCTGCGCGAGACGTTCGGCCGTGGCGGCGCCGATGCCGGAGGCGGCACCGGTGATCACGGCGGTGCGGCCGGTGAACCGGGCGCCGGGGAGTCGTGGGGAGTGGTCCATCGCGGGGTCGGGCTCCTTCGTGCTGGCGGCGGCTCGTCGGCCGCGGTGGGACGGATGCGGGTCAGCCGGCCGGGTGCCTGGTCAGCACCACCAACTCGGCGTCGTGGGTGGCGCTCCAGGCGAGCGGCAGACCGTAGTGGAGCAGATGGGCGCCCGCGTACGTGACACCGCTCGCGGAGTCGTCGTAGCGCGCCGTCGGATCCAGGCCGCGCAGGCGGAGCCGGGCGGCGCGGCCGGGCAGCAGCGGGGCGCCGTCCAGGCGGCCGGTGCTGAAGGCGGCGACGACGGTGCGGCTGCCGTCCGGGGCGTCGTACTGGACGCCGCAGGTCGGGTCCTCGGGCGTGCCCAGCAAGTGTGCGTCACCGTGGTGGATCACGTCACGGACCTCCTTGTAGCGCGCGACCCACCGGGCGGCCTCGGCCCGCTGACCCGGCCCCCACTCGCGCAGGTCGGCTCCGATGCCCAGGACGCCGCACATCGCGGTGACGAAGCGGAAGGCGAGGCTGCGCGGGCGCGGGTCGAGGACGCCGAGCGCGTCGGTGACCCAGGAGCTCATCACGTGCGGCGCGTGGGCGTGCAGGAAGCCGAACTGGACGCGCAGCCGGTCCAGGGGGGCGGTGCTGTCGCTGGGCCAGACGACGTCGGTGCGGGCGAGCGTGGTGTGGTCGATCCGGCCGCCGCCGCCCGCGCAGCCCTCGACGGTGACGTCGGGGTGGGCGGCGCGCAGGTGGTCCAGGACGCGCAGGTAGCCGGCGACGTGCCCGGCGTCCAGGTCGAGGTGGTCGGCGGGTACGGCGCCGGGCCGGCCGCGCTCGGTGGGCGGGCGGTTCATGTCCCACTTCAGATAGCTGATGGCGTGTTCGCCCAGCAGCCGGTCCAGGGTCGCGATCACGAAGTCCTGGACGTCGGTGCGGCCGAGGTCGAGGAGCAGCTGGTTGCGTACCAGCCGGGCCGGGCGGTGGTCGATGCGGTAGACCCAGTCCGGGTGTTCGGCGTGCAAGCGGCTGCCGGGGCTGACGGCCTCGGGTTCGATCCACAGCCCGAAGTCGAGCCCGAGGGCGCGCACGTCGTCGACGAACCGGCCGAAGCCCTGCGGAAAGGCCACCGGGTCGGGTTGCCAGTCGCCCAGTCCGCCGGTGTCGTCGGCGCGGCCGGTGAACCATCCGTCGTCCACCACGAACAGTTCGGCCCCGATGTCCGCGGCCTGTTTGGCCAGCTCCAGCTGGCCGGCGGCGTCGACGTCGAAGCCGGTGGCCTCCCAGGAGTTGTACAGGACCTTGCGCCGGCGGTGCAGGCGCTCGCCGGCGAGCAGGCGCTCGTAGCGGTGCCAGGCGCGGGACAGCCCGGTGAGTCCGTCGGCGCTGAACGCGCAGGCCGCGCGCGGGGTCGTCAGGGTCTCGCCGGGAGCCAGGTGCACCACTCCCTCGTGCGGTACGCGTCCGGCCCGCACGCGCACGGTGGCTCCGGGTTCGGCCTGTGCGCTGATGTGCCAGTTGCCGGGCCATTCGAGGGCGATGCCGTAGACGGCGTCCGGTTGCCCGGCGTCCTGGACGGCGAGCCACGGCGCGTACGCGTGGCCGGGCGCGCCCTGGGTGCTGCCCATGGTGAACGTGCCCCGGCCCAGGTCGAGTTGGGTGCGCTGGAACTCCTGGGACCACTGGCCGGTCAGGTACGTCAGCCGGGCAGTCGTGGTCACCGGGACGGTGAAGGCGGCCGAGTCGATGCGCTCCAGGCGCAGCGGTTCCTCGCCCGTGCAGGTCAGTTCGGTCCAGCGGTGCAGGACGTCGGTGCCCGGCACGGTGGCGTAGCACAGGGTGGTGCGCAGGCCGAGGACGTCGTCGGTAAAGGTGAGCCGGAGGCCTCCGTCGTTCTGCTCAGCCCCTGTGAAGGTCCACCACACGCCGCGTTCGGAGCCGGGGCGTGCGGCGACCAGATCGGCCTCGGAGAAGGGCCGCAGCCCGTGCGGCAGGTACTCGGCGGGGGCGGCGTCGGCGGTGGTGATGAAGTGCGTGCGGTGGGACCAGTCGAGCGCCGACGGCCCGTCCTCCACGCCGTGCGGTCCCCAGGCCTCCAGTTCCGCCCAGGGGCCGTCCGTGGAGAGCCGTACGGTGTAGCTGGTGTGGTCGGTGCGCAGGGTCCAGCGCCGGGGTGGGGTCACTTGACGGCTCCGAGGTTCAGGCCGGCCACGAAGTGGCGCTGGAAGCGCAGGAACACGGCCACCGTGGGGGCGGCGGCGATGACGGAGCCGGCGGCGATCACGTTCCACATGGACACGTACTGTCCCTGGAGTCCGATGAGGGCGGCGGTGATCGGCATCCGGCTGTCGCTGCGCAGGACGGTGATCGCCCACAGCAGGTCGTTGAAGATCCAGGTGAAGGACAGTGCGCTGAGCGCTGCGAGCGCCGGACGGGTCAGCGGCAGGATGACGCGCCAGAAGATCTGCCAGGGGCTCGCGCCGTCCACGACGGCCGCCTGCTGGATCTCGACCGGGATCGCCCGCATGAAGCCGTGCAGGACGAAGACGTAGAAGCCGACGCCGAAGCCGATCTGCACGCCGATCAGGGCGGGCAGGGTGTCGTAGACCCCCATCATCTCGCTCAGCCTCGACACGGGGATGAGCAGGATCTGCGGGGGCAGCAGGTTCCCGCCGAGCATGAGCAGCAGCAGGAAGCGGCGCAGGGGCATGTCGTAGCGGCTGAGGGCGAAGGCGGCCATGGCCGCGAGCGCGAGGGTCAGCAGGACGCAGGGGACGGTGACGGCCAGGCTGTTGATCAGGGCGCGCTGCTGGCCGCCGTCGACCCACGCCTGGGGGAAGTTGTCCAGGGTGAACGAGCGCGGCCAACTGCCCAGGCCGTGCGCGGCGATGTCGTCGAACGAGCGCAGGCTGGTCACGAGGACCAGGAGGATGGGCAGCAGCCACAGGACGGCCAGGGCCCCGGCGCCGAGATGGAAGCCGGCGGTGGCGGCCTTGCGGCGGCGCAGCGCGCCGGTGGAGGTGTGCGGGCTCGTGGGGGCCATCAGTCGGCCTCCCGGAAGGCGCGCACCAGGTAGGCGGCGATGACTCCGAAGGCCAGCACGAAGATGACGACGGCGAGGGCGGAGCCGTATCCGAGACGCAGGGACTGGAAGGCGGTGGAGTACATGTAGGTGCTCAGCAGTTCGGAGGAGTGGTAGGGGCCGCCGCGGGTCAGCGACCAGACCACGTCGAAGGAGCGCAGCGAGTCGATGATGATGACGGACACCACGACGGCGTTGACGCTGCGCAGCTGAGGGAGCGTCACATGGCGGAAGCGCTGCCAGGGCCCGGCGCCGTCGACCTTGGCCGCCTCGTACAGGGCGGGGTCGATGCCCTTCAGGCCCGCGAGGTAGAGGACCATCACGTAGCCGATCTGCCGCCACAGGGCGGGCACGATCACCGCGTACAGGGCGGTGTCCTGGTCGGCGAGCCAGGCGTGGCGCAGGCTGTCGAGCCCGGCCGATTCCAGGAGGCGGTTGAGGACGCCGTCGGGCTGGTAGATGGCCTGCCAGACCAGGGCGGTGGCGACGAGGGAGAAGACGACCGGCAGGAACAGGGCCGCGCGGTAGAAGCCGACGCCCCGGCGCTCCTGCTGCAGCAGCAGGGCCGCGGCCAGGCCGAGCAGTGCGGACAGGCCGCCGAAGAGCAGCAGCCACAGCACGGTGTGGCCGGCCGCGCTGCGGAAGACGTCGTCGCCGGCCATCTCGCGGAAGTTGCCGAGACCGACGAACGTCGGCGCCGACACGCCGTCCCAGCGGGTCAGTGCGAGGTAGAAGCCCTGGAGGGCGGGCCAGAAGACCCACAGTGCCTCGGCGAGCAGGGGGACGAGGACGAAGGCCGGGACCAGGGGCGGTGTGCGCCGGGGCCCCCGGGCCCTGCCGCCGCGCACGGGAGCGGGGGCCGGGGGTGTGTGGCGCGGTGTGGTCAGGACGGCCATGTCAGGCGTTCCAGATCTTCTCGGCGTCGCGCTGCCACTGGGTGAGGATGCCGCCGACGTCCTTGGGGCGGGCGATGAACTTCGTCAGCGCGGTGTCGGCGGTGGGCTGGAGGGCGTCGCTGGAGTCGCGGTTGAAGAACTGGGTGATCTCGACGGCTTCCTGGATGTGCTTGCGGCCCTTGGCGACCAGTGCGGTGCCGGCGTCCTTGGCGGCGGGGTTGCAGGGCAGGACCGTGCCGGAGGAGCCCTTGATGTAGATCTCCTGCGCCTCGGCGGTGGCGAGGTAGCGCATCAGGTCGAAGACCTGCTCCCGGCGGCCGGTGCGGGCGCTGGCGAAGTACCCGTCGGTCGGGGCCTCTTCGGCGAGCGGGATCTTGGAGTCGATGACGGGGAAGCGGAAGAAGTCGATGTCGTCGAGGGCGTCCTTGGGCGCGGCGTCGGCGAAGAAGGTGCCGATGAGCATCATGCCGCTGCGGCCGTTGAGCAGGGCGGTGGTGGCGTCCTGGAAGGCGACGGCGGTGCCGTCGGGGTCGAAGTAGGGCAGCACCTCACGCCAGCGGTCGAAGACCCTGCGCACCTCGGGGTCGTCGAAACGGTGTTTGCCGGCGAGGAGTTCGCGGTGGTAGGCGGCTCCGTTGATCCGGATGTCGAGGTAGTCGAACCAGGCCGAGGCCACCCATGCCGTGCCGCCGCCCGCGCCCAGCCCGATCGGCGCCACCCCCTTCGCCTTGAGCCTGTCGCACAGGTCGAGGAAGTCGTCCCAGGTGGTGGGCGCGCTGACGCCCCACTTGGCGAAGTTCGACTTCCGGTAGAACATGCCCCACCAGTAGTAGGTGGTGGGGACGAAGACCTTCTTGCCGGAGCTCGCGGTGCACAGGCTGTTCAGGGCCTTGGAGTACTTCTCGAGGTCGGGTGAGGAGTTCCAGACCTCGTCCAGGTCGAGAAGCAGGTTCTTCTTCGCGTAGGCGTCCGCGACGGAGCCGGGGTACCAGGTGTACACGTCGGGCGGGTTGGCGGAGGTCAGGTAGGTCGGCAGTTGGGTGCGGAAGGTCTCCGCCGCCACGGTGTTCAGGCCGGCGCGTCCCTTGCCCTTCTTGCCGTAGGCGGCGACGAGGTCCCGCATCGCGGCCTTGGCCTGCGGTGCGGAGAGGTTCGACTGGAGCGTCACCGCGCCTTTGGAGGAGGTCGTGCCGGAGGAGGTTGAGGTGACGCAGCCGCTGAGCAGTGCCGAGGTACCGGCGGCTCCGAGTCCGGCGAGGACGTGCCGGCGGCTGGGCAGGTGGTGGGTCATTCGGGCTCCCGTGCGGGTTGCGGGCGGCGGGCCCGGCCTTCGTGGCGGCCGGGCCCGGCTCGCGGCGGATCAAGCGTCGCGTGGTGATCACGCCACGTCAAGATTAATTACTAATTTATTTGAACTGGGTTGTGTGGACGGAGCCGTCGACCCCGCGGAACACCACGTCGACGGAGCCGCCGGGCCCAGCGACCGCTCCGAGCGCGCCGTCGAAGGCCGCGCTCGGGAACTCCTGCCGCTTGGTCCAGCCCTGCCACGCCCCGTTCGCGTACCGCTGCTGCCAGAGCGTGTAGTCGGCCGCACGTGCGTACAGCACCACCCCGTCCCCCATGGCGACGAGGGTCGGACTGCCGCTCACCGTGCCGCCGAGCGACGTCCAGCCCGACCACTTCCCGGACGCGTCCCGCACGATGGTGCGCACGTCGTCCGCGGCGGTGCGTACGGCCACATGGACACGCCCGTTCGCGTCGACGACCGCCGACGGCCTGCCGTACACCGGCCGGTCGTCCGGCGCGCCGAGCGACGACCAGCCGGACGCGGGCCCGCGCCACACGACGTCCCCGGCGTCGCCGCGGGCGACGAGCGTCCAGTGCGCGGGGCCGGTGAAGGCCACGGTCGGCGCGTCGGTGAGGCGACCGCCCAGGTCCTGCCAGGCACGCCAGTGGCCGCCTGCGAAGACTCGGCGGTAGGCGTGGTCGTCGGTCCCGCGGACGAAGACGTCGATACGGCCGCCCGCGGAGGCGTAGGCGGCGGGCTGGCCCAGGATCCGCCCCCCGACCGGACCCGCGAGATCCCGCACGCGCGCCGGACGGTTGCCGTCCGCCGTGTGCTGGACGAGTGTGCCGCCCGGCCCGCGGAAGAAGGTGGTCAGGGTGTCGCCGTCGCGGACCACGGCCGGACTCGCCGAGGTCTTCGCGCCGAGGCTCGCGCCGGGCAGCGCGTCCTGCCCGGTGAGGCGGAGGGACGCGGTGCCGTGAGCGGGGACCTCCACGGTGTACGAACCCGTGTGGGTGCCGCGGTCGGCACGGGCCCGCAGGTCACGGACCTGGACGGGGCCGCCGAGGGCGGCGTCGGCGAATGTCACCGTGCGCGTGGCGGGCCGGTCGGAGCGGTTGAGCAGCACGACCGCTCGACGGCCGCGCCCGGAGAGCACCTTGCTGTAGACGTCGCCATCGGAGTCCGTGGCGATGCGCACCCCCTGGACGGCGAGCGGGTCCTGGTCGACAGCGACGATCTCCGGATTGCGCAGGGTGGCGATCATGGCCGGGGACAGGGTGCGCGGGTCGGACCCCAGCACGAGCGGGGAGGCCATCTCGGCCCACATCACGAACTGGGTGGTGGACTCCTCCTGCGTCAGCTCCAGCGAGCCGTCGGCCGTGCGGCGCATGGGGATGAGGTAGTCGGGGTCGTTGTAGTGGCCGGGCCCCTGCGCTTCGGGGTGCCAGGCGTTGGCGTCCATGTTGCGCAGGACGTCGGGCCACTCCCCCGGGGTCGGGGTACCCCAGGCGATGTCCGTTCCGGTGCGCCAGGAGTCGGCGATCGTCGGAGCGTAGGCGTAGGTGTTGTGCGCGTCCTGCTCCGGCGTGTGCGGCAGGCCCCAGTCGTCGGTCAGCGGGTTGCACAGGTTCAGCAGCATCCTGCGGCCCGACTTGGCGACGGCGTCGCTGAACTCCTTGTACGCCGGACCGGGATCGAGCTTGGCGCCGATCCCGCACAGGAAGTCGACCTTGATCGCGTCGATCTTCCAGTCCGCGAACTGCCGGGCGTCCGCCTCGTAGTGCCCCCGGCTGCCCAGACCGCAGCTGCGCCCGCCGTCGTACTCGCCGGCGTCGGTGTAGATGCCGGCCCGTAGCCCGCGCTTGTGCAGGTACGACACCAGGGCCGGTATGCCGGACGGAAAGCGGTCGGGGTTGGCCACCAACCGCCCCTGCGCGTCACGCGGGTTGTCCGCCTGCCAGCCGCCGTCGAGCCAGACGATGTCGTAGCCGCTGTCGCGCAGACCGCTGCTGACCAGCTTGTCCGCGACGGAACGCACCTCGCTCTCGGTGGGGGCGCCGAGGCCGTAGTAGGTGTTCCAGCCCATGTACGGCGTGGGCGCCAGGCCGCTGTCGTAGTAGGCGGGCGCACCCTGGTCGGCCCCGGTGTCCGCCGCCGCCGGGCAGACGCCGGACGCGGTCAGCACGGCTGTCGCCGCGCCGATGATCAGGGTCGAGGACCGGTGCTGTGGGGGTCTGTGTGCCGGCAACTGGGAAGTCACGTGCCTCTCCCGGTGGTTGGGAAGCGGGAAGACGTGAGGGCGGGCCGCGTCCGGATGCGGAGGGCCCGGCGTCACGGCGAAGACTGTGGGCCCGCTGCCGGGAGCCTGTCAAGATTAATTCCTAATTTAATAGCAGTCACCGCCATCGCAGACCCCTGGCAATCCTCGGCCCGCGATCCGCTCCGCACCCGATCCATGTCGCAGGGGTTGACATCAGACACTCCCGCACCCAGCCTTTGGCAACGTTGTCATTCAACGGCGCGAGACGGAAACACTCCGGCTTGTGCTGCTTTTTGATGGGACGTCACGCTCATGAACGATCAGTCGGATTCGTCGCGCCCACCGTCACGGCGGACCGTCCTCACCACCGGGACCACCCTGCTCGCCGCGATCGGCCTCGGTTCCGCCCTGCCCGTACCGACCGCGGCCGCGACCCCTGCCGACGCACCGGCCGCGGCCCCCGGCGCGCGCGGTGAACTCGCCCTCTACCGGCCGGTTTCGGTGTCCTCGACGGCCTACGCCGCCACGCCCGGCTCCTTCGTGGTCGATCGCCTCACCTCGCCCGGAGTCCGCGGCAGCGGCTGGCGTGCCGAGGACGGCGACCCGCAGTGGATGACCATCGACCTCCAGGGGGCCTGCGAGGTCACCGAGGTCCGCCTGACCTTCGAGGCCGACGCCTCCGACCCGGTCTACACGCCGCCGACAAGCGGCAACGTGCACAGCGGCACCACCGGCAAGGAGATCCAGTCGAGTTACTCGCTCGTCTTCGTCGTCGAGACCTCCCTGGACGACAGCTCCTGGACCACCGTCCACCGCACCACGGCGGGCACCGGGGGCGTCGTGGACATCAAGCTCACCCGCCCCGTGCGGGCGCGCTGGGTGCGCCTGACCTCCCACAAGCGCTCCAGCCCGCTCCCCCTCGGTCTCAACGGCTTCCAGGTGTACGGCACCCCCGACGGCCACCGGCCCTCGGTCACGGGCTGGACCGACTGGGGCACCCACCACGGCGAGGCGCCCGAGCTCACGGTCGCCGACGACGGAACCGTGCCCGTGGAGTCGGGCTGGCGCCTCACCCTGGACGACTGGGCCGGGGCGGACGGCGCCGGGCTGTCGAAGACGTCCGTCGACACCAGCACCTGGCTGCCCGCCACGGTTCCCGGCACCGTGCTCGGCTCGCTCGTGGAACAGGGCAAGCTGCCCGATCCGGTGGCGGGTCTGAACAACCTGCGCGTTCCGGAGGCTCTGTCACGCCATGCCTGGTGGTACAAGCGCGACTTCGCGCTGCCCCGCGCCCTGCGCACCGGCACCGAAAGGCACGTCTGGCTGGAGTTCGACGGCGTCAACCACAAGGCCGAGGTGTGGCTGAACGGGAGTCGCGTCGGCGATCTGACGTACCCCTTCGCGCGGGCCGCGTTCGACGTCACCCGGCAGCTGTCGGCCGACGGCGAGAACGGGCTCGCGGTACGGATCACGCCGATGCCGGTGCCCGGAAGCCCCGGCGACAAGGGACCGCAGGGCGAGGCCTGGGTGGACGCGGGCGCCCAGCAGATGAACCTCAACTCCCCGACGTACCTGGCCTCTTCGGGCTGGGACTGGATGCCGGCCGTGCGCGACCGGGCGGCCGGCATATGGAACCACGTCCGGCTCAGATCGACCGGGCACGTCGTCATCGGCGACCCGCGCGTGGACACCGTCCTGCCCGAGCTGCCGGACGTGTCGGTGGCCGAGGTGACCCTGGTCGTCCCCGTGCGCAACGCCGGCACCGCCGACCGACGGACGACGGTCACGGCGGCCTTCGACGGGGTGCGGGTGTCGA
Source organism: Streptomyces sp. C1-1 (assembly GCF_050214755.1). Taxonomy (NCBI): domain Bacteria; kingdom Bacillati; phylum Actinomycetota; class Actinomycetes; order Kitasatosporales; family Streptomycetaceae; genus Streptomyces; species Streptomyces sp. C1-1. Next base: position 843,852 of record NZ_CP189826.1, read on the forward strand.
GAACCGTCACCGTCAAGGCCGGCGAGAGCCTCGACGTCTCCTTCACCCCCGACGCCTTCGGCGAGTTGAGGCTGCGCGACCCCGAACTGTGGTGGCCCAACGGCCTGGGCGAGGCCACCCTGCACGACCTCACGCTCACCGCCTCGGTGAACGGCCGCGAGAGCGACCGGCGCACCACCCGCTTCGGCATCCGCCAGTTCGGCTACGAGTGGGACGTACCGCTCGCGTTCACCTCGTCCGGCGACGCCTACACCCAGACGGTGGCCTTCGACCGACAACAGGCCCGGCACGTCCGCATCAGATGCCTGACCCGGGCCACCTCCTGGGGAAGCTCCCTGTGGACCCTGTCCGTCCAGGACAGCACCCGCCCGGGCGTCGACCTCGCCCTGCACGCCCAGGCCGACGCGTCCAGCACGGACGGCAACCCGGCGGCCAACGCCACCGACGGCGACGCCGGCACCCGCTGGTCCTCCGCCTACGAGGACGACCAGTGGATCAGCGTCGACCTCGGCGCCGTCCAGTCCTTCGACCGGGTCGACCTCACCTGGGAACAGGCGTACGCGAAGACGTTCGTGGTCCAGGTCTCCGCGAACGGCTCGGACTGGACCGACGTGAAGTCGGTGGACAACGGAGCGGTGCCCCTGCCCTTCAACAACGGCAACGCCGCCATCCAGGTCGAGGACTTCGACCCGCGGACCGCCCGCCACGTCCGTCTGGCCTGCGGTCTGCGCAACACCAGCTGGGGCAACTCGCTGTGGTCGTTCACCGTGGTCGACCGCGGCGATCCGGGCACCGACCTCGCCCTGCACCGCAAGGCCACCGCCTCCACCGAGGAATCCGACCACCCCGCCGCGCACGCCACCGACGGCGACCCGGGCACCCGCTGGTCCTCCGCCTACGAGGACCACCAGTGGATCCAGGTGGACCTCGGTTCCTCCCGGACGTTCGACCGCGTCGCCGTCGTCTGGGAGAGCGCGTACCCGAAGTCGTACACGATCCAGGTGTCCGAGGACGGCGAGACGTGGACCGACGTCAAGTCCGTTTCGAACGAACCCGATCCGCTGAAGATCAGCGTCAACGGCGTGCGGGTGCTGGCCCGCGGCGGCAACTGGGGCTGGGACGAGCTCCTGCGCCGCATGCCCGAGGAGCGCATGGACGCGGCGGTGCGCATGCACCGCGACATGAACTTCACGATGATCCGCAACTGGGTCGGCAGCAGCGACCGGGAGGAGTTCTTCGCCGCCTGCGACCGGCACGGCATCCTGGTGTGGAACGACTTCCCCAACGCCTGGGGCATGGACCCGCCGGACCACGAGGCGTTCGTCTCGCTGGCCCGTGACACCGTGCTGCGCTACCGCATCCACCCGAGTGTCGCGGTGTGGTGCGGCGCGAACGAGGGCAATCCCCCGGCCGCCGTGGACAAGGGCATGCGCGAGGCGGTGGAGCGGCAGGTGCCGGGTCTGCTCTACCAGAACAACTCGGCGGGCGGCATCGTCACCGGCGGCGGCCCCTACGGCTGGGTGGAGCCGGAGAAGTACTTCGACCCGATGACCTACGGCAGCCGTGACTTCGGCTTCCACACCGAGATCGGCATGCCGGTCGTCTCCACCGCGGCCAGCGTCCGCAGCATGACGGGCGACGAGCCGGAGTGGCCCATCCGGGGCGCCTGGTACCACCACGACTGGAGCGAGCACGGGAACCAGGCACCCCAGAACTACAAGGCGGCCATCGAGGCGCGGCTCGGCGAAGCCGATGACCTCGACGACTTCGCCCGCAAGGCGCAGTTCGTCAACTACGAGAACGCCCGCGCCATGTTCGAGGCGTGGAACGCCCATCTGTGGGACAACGCGAGCGGGCTGATGCTGTGGATGTCCCACCCGGCCTGGCACAGCACGGTGTGGCAGACGTACGACTACGACTTCGACGTCAACGGCACCTACTACGGCGCCCGTTCGGGCTGCGAGCCGCTGCACGTGCAGGCCGACCCGGTGGGCTGGCAGGTCATCGCGGTCAACCACACCTCGGCCGACCTGCGCGGCGCCACCGTCACCGCCCGGCTGTACGACCTGTCCGGCCGCGAGCTGGCCGGGAAGAGGACCGCCAAGGTGGACGTGTCGCGCGCGGACACGACCGACGCGTTCACCGTCCCGTGGACGGACGGCCTTCCCGGACTGCACCTCCTGCGGCTGACGTTGCGGGACTCCCGAGGCAGGGAGGTGTCGCGGAACACCTACTGGCGTTACCGCGAGGCAGCCGCGCTGCGCGCCCTGAACACGGCGAAGCAGGTCAGGCTGACAGGCTCGGTCGACCGGGTGTCGCGCACCGGTGACCGCCGGGAGCTGACGGCGGTGATCCGCAACCAGGGTTCGGCCGTGGCCGCCATGGTCCGGTTGTCGCTGCTCCAGGAGCCGGGCGGCGATCGGGTGCTGCCGACGCTGTACAGCGACAACTACCTGTGGCTGCTGCCGGGCGAGTCCCGGACCGTCCGGCTGTCGTGGCCGGCCCGGGCGCAGTCGTCGGGCCGGCCCGTGCTGACGGCGCAGGCCTACAACGGGCCGGTCACCGTGCTGCACTCCTGAATCCGGGTTCCCGGGCCCCGGCCTCCCGCACCAGGGCCCGGGAACGGATCAGTGGGCGTCAGGTGTGCGCACCGCGCGGCCGGCTACCAGCCGACGGCGACCAGGAGCCACTGCGGGTCGGCGTGGGACACGAAGGAGGACTGGCCGGCCACGTCGTCGTACGGGAAGCCGTAGGCGAGGTGGTTGATGGCGTTGTCGTGCCAGAACTTGGCGTAGTAGTTCGCCGGTGCGGCCTTGTAGAACTGTGCCGGGTCCGACTGCTGGGAGGCCGGCAGGGTGGCGACGTGGCGGTTGAGGGCGGCGCACATGTCGGGGTTGCCCGCCAGGGAGGCGGCGCAGCCGAAGATGTCGGAGGTGGCCGCGTTCACGCCCACGGACTGGGCGTAGGCGGTGAAGTAGTTGGCGTTGGCGCCGCCCGCGCGGAAACTCGGGTCGCTGCCGGGCGCGATGATCCGGTACGGGGCCTGGGTCTGGGCGAGCACCTTGAACTCGTTCGGCACGGCGTCGGTGAAGCGCTGGAAGGTGGTGGCGCGGTCCTCGGCGAAGGTCTGCCGGTTCTCGCCGACCTCGACGTCGTAACCGTCCTTGCTGTGCAGGCGCATGGCCAGCTTCAGGCCGAAGGCGTCGACCCGGGTGGTGTTGCCGTTGAAGACGTTGTTGCCGACCGTGAACTCAATGAAGTCGTAGTAGGGGCCGTTGGGCGAGCCGAGGTAGAAGTACATGCGGCCGGCGGAGTTGGCGGGCATGTCGAGGTAGGGCTGCTCGGCGATGGAGTGCGTCTGGCCGTTGAAGCTCCAGTACACCTGGCTGTCGGGGTACTTGCCGTTGGTACGGTTGAGGATCTTCACCTCGACGGCGTTGCTCGCCGGGGGTATTCCGCTGGTGCTGCCCCAGAAGTCGTCCGGCGGGGTGGTGCCGCCGGGGCTGTAGACCTGGAACTCCCACAGGGAGTAGCCGTACGGGGTGCCGCGTGCGGTGCCGTAGAGGCGGACGTAGCGGCCGCTGCCGGAGATCGTGATGTTCTGGGTGCCGCCGGTGGCGTTGGTGGTGGAGTGGACGGTGGTCCAGGTGTTGGCGTCGGTGGAGGTCTGGATCTGGAAGGCGGTCGCGTAGGCGGCCTCCCAGTTGAGGCTGACGCGGCTGAGCTGCTGGACGGATCCGAGGTCGACCCGTATCCATTGCGGATCCGAGAAGGCCGAGGACCAGCGGGTGCCGGTGTTGCCGTCGACGGCGGCGCTCGCGGGGAAGGTGCCGTTCTCGGTCGAGGAGGCGGTGGCGGGCCTGCCCTGGGACAGCAGCTGGTCGGCGGCATGGGCGGGTGACGGGGCCAGGACCGCGCAGAAGGCGGCGATCAGGGCGACCACCAGACCGAGAACCGCGCGGCGGCGTGCGATGTCGGTCGGTGGTCTGCGGGTGGGTGCGCTGACGTGGCTCTGCATGCGGGTCTCCTCAAGCCGGTTCGGCGTCCGTGGGGGTGGAGCAACAGCAGATGTGAGAGCGCTCTCTCGGGTTGTAGCCCCGCCGGTACCCGTCGTCAACAACTGAAGCCGAAATCAATCGGGTTGGGCCCTGCCCTTACATCCCTTGACGCATCCGGTACGGACCTTCCCGTGCCGTCACGCCGACTCGCGCACCACGAGTTCCGGCTCGAAGACGACCGACGTCGCGTCGGTGCGTACGCCGTGGATGTGCTCGTCCAGCAGCCGGGCCATCTCCGCCGCCATCTCCTCCACCGGCTGGCGCACGGTGGTCAGTTGAGGGCGACAGGTGACGGCGATGCTGGAGTCGTCGAAGCCGACGACCGCCACGTCCTCCGGAACCCGGCGGCCGCGTTCACGCAACACCTGGCACGCGCCCTGGGCCATGAGGTCGTTGGCGGCGAAGACGCCGTCCGTGTCGGGATGGCTCTCCAGCAGTTCGGACATGGCCGCGACGCCGCTGTCGAGGGTGAACCCGCCTTCCGCGACCGGGACGTACGGGTGGCCGTGCCGGGCGAGGGCGTCACGGAACCCGGCCAGGCGCTCCTGGCTCGCGGGCACGTCCAGGGGGCCGCAGATCGTGGCGAGCCGGCGGCAGCCGCGCCCGAGCAGGTGCTCGGCGGCGAGACGTGCTCCGTCCCGGTGCGCGAGGTCGACGTAGCTGAGCGGTACCGGAGGCGAGGGGCGGGCGAAGAGCACGGCGGGGAGCCGGGCGTCGGCGAGGAGGGCGGGCAGCGGGTCGTCGGCGTGGGTGGACACCACGAGTGCGCCGTCGGCACGCCCCTGCCGCAGATACGTAAGCACCTCGTCACGGGCCTCTCTGGACTCGGCGAACATCAGCACCGGGTGCAGGGAACGGGGGCGCAGGAAGCCGACGACGCCTCCGACCACCCGGCCGAAGAAGGGGTCGGCGAACACTCGCGCGGCGAAGGCGTTCTGGCCGGCGTCCGTGGTGTCCCCCGCGCCGGACACCACCAGGGCGACGGTCTCGGCCCGCCGGGTCACCAGGGAACGGGCGGCCCGGTTGGGGGCGTACCCCGTCCGTTCGATGGCACGGCGTACCAGGTCCTGTATCTCCGGATCGACGTTGCGGATGCCGTTGACCACCCGCGACACAGTCGCCCGGGAGACTCCGGCCTCCCGGGCGACGTCCTCCAGCGTCGGGGCCCGTCTGCGCATGCAGGAACCCTAACGGACTTGCGGATCACACAGTAGAGCGCTCTCCGAGGGTGGGGCCGGGCCGCGGCGCTGTCAGTTGTAGATGCCGAACTCGTAGAGCGAGTAGCCCCAACCGGTGCCCCGCGCGGTGCCGTTGACCCGCACGTAGCGGCCGGTCCCGGTGACGTCGAAGTCGTCGATGCCACCGTTGCCGTCGGACACGGCGCGCACCGTCTGCCAGTTCTGTCCGTCGTCGGAGGCCTGGATGGTGTACGCCTTCGCGTACGACGCCTCCCAGAACAGCTGGACGTGCCGGAACGTGGTGCGGGTGCCCAGGTCGACCTGGAGCCACTGGGGGTCGCTCCAGTCGCCGGCCCATCGGGTGGCGGGGTTTCCGTCGACCGCGTTGGCGGCGGTGCAGGGGCAGTCGCCGTAACTCGCCTGGTAGGACGAGGCGGTGGCCGGTCTGCCCTGCGCCAGGTTGGTGCCGGACGGCACGGGTGGGACGACGCGGATCGAACGGGTCTCGACGCCGACGTTGCCCCGGCCGTCGGTGGCCTTAACGTACATCTTCCAGACGCCGGGGCGGTCGGGTGCGGTCACCTTCATCCGGCCGCCGCTGAGGTCGGTGAAGGGCAGCGGGGTGAGGTTCTTGCTCTGGTCGACGTACATGCTGTTGTCGAGGACCTCGTAGGAGATCCGGTCGCCGTCGGGGTCGGTGGCCTTCACGTCCAGGACGAGGTCGCGCCCGGCCTGCACCTTGCCCGCGTCGCCCTCCACGGTCAGGTCCGAGATGACGGGCGGGGTGTTGTCGTGCGTGGTGTCGCCGCCGTAGGCCTTCTTCACGGCGTAGTACGACAGGCGCTTCTGGCCCGCGGGCAGCAGGTTGAACCAGATGCCGCCGAAGTCGTACTCGGTGCCGTAGTGGAACATGGTGGCGCCGAGCGCGACGCCCCTGTGTCCGGTGATACACCCCCACGCGCGGGTGTAGCCGTCGCCCTTGGCTCGGTCGGTGGGTTCGAGCGGGACGCCGTTGGCGTCGTCGGGGACCTCCCACTCGCCGGCCGGACCGGTCTCGGTGACGATGTAGGGCTTGCTGTAACCTCCTTGCTCCCAGGCGGACTTGATGTCGCAGACCGCGTTGTAGGAGTTCACGGCGTACAGGTCGAGATCCGGCGCGTTCTTCTTGTAGTAGGGCCATGCCCCCACCCAGGCGTCGGTGGAGGTGACCGGGTGGTCGGGATCCACGGCGTGGATCTTCTTGGTGATGTCGTCGACGAGCGTGGTGTAGGCGTCGCGCTGTCTCTCCAACTCGTCGCCGCTGTAGCAGTTCTGCAGTCCGAGGACGGACTCGTTGCCGACGTCCCACATGAGTACGCCGGGGTTGTCCTTGTACGTCTGGACCCACTTGGGGAACTCGTCGAGCATTTGGTTCTTGTACGCGGTGTCGGTCACGTAGTTGACGCAGCCGCCGCTGCCGGGGCCGCCGCCTGGCTGCAGCCAGAAGCCGGCGACGACCTTGATGCCGTGGGCGGCGGCGGAGTCGAACAGGGGCTTGCTGGTGGCGTCGGTGCCCCAGGTGCGGATGGTGTTGACGCCCATGGACTGCAGGTCGGGCATGTACCTCTCGGCGTCCGCGACGTTCGGGCCCCAGGTCAGGCCCTTGATCTGGTACGGCCGTCCGTCCACCGTCAGCTGCCAGGAGCCCTGGCTGCCGGTGACCTTGACGACGCTGCCGGCGGCGTGGGCCTGGGTGGCGGGCAGCGCGATGAGGAAGCCCGCGGCCAGGACGCCGGCGGTGAGGGGTGCCGCGGCGCGGCGGGTTCTGGAGCGTGTGCGGGGTCGTGGGGTCATCGCTGTTGCTCCTCAGGGCAGTTCGTAGTGCTCGTTGAGGGCCGCGCCCGCCTCCGGGTGGGTCTCGTCGTAGCCGCGCGCGTCGCACTGCAGGCCGCCGACGACGCAGTGGTCGACCAGCGCCTTGAGCGTGGGGGCGTCCCAGGCGTTGAAGAAGTCGTAGTGGAAGGTGTGGCCCGCTCCGCTGGCCAGGCGCACCTTGGACATGTCGCCGTTGACCGGGAAGGCCATCTTGAACTCGATCATCGGCAGTGCGACCGGGTGGTCGGCCGGGCAGATGTTGTCGTTCGTGCCGGGCTTGACCACCGGGTAGGCCATGTGGCTCTTGTGGTCGGGGGTGTCGAGGTACTTGCCGTCCCAGCAACTGGGCGCCTGGAAGCGGATGTTGAGCTGCACGTCGGCGCGGTTGGGGCAGGTCGCGGGGAACTCGGTGTTGAAGTAGCTGTCACCGCACTCCCAGCCCTCGACGAAGCCGGGGTGGTGGCGGAACTCGTCGGCGCTCTGCATCGGGCTGCCGACGACGAACCGCAGGCCCTTGGGGAAGGGCCGGACGCTGGTGTAGTCGGTGACGCCCGCCTTGTAGTAGATGACCTGCGGTCCCACGGGGAGGATCTGCTGGTCGCCGTTGTAGAGGGTGGGCATCCAGTAGCCGGACAGGTCGCCGGGGGCCTTGCAGGTGGTGCCGCCGGCCTCCAGCGAGGCCGTCGTGCTGTAGGCGTCGGTCGTGGTGTTGCCCATGAACGTGTGGTCGTGGGACTTGCCTGGCTGCTGCGGGTAGACGATGGGGTCGTCGGGCCTGGTGCGGGTGACCGAGCAGTTGGCCTGGAACTCGTGGAAGTAGCGGTGGGGCGGGTCCTGCGTGGACGGCGTCACACCGGTGACCGGCGGGTTCGCGGGGATGTAGCCGTCGCCGTCCGGGTCCTCCGGTGAGGTGGCGGTGGACGCCGCCATCGCGTGCCCGGAGTGGGTGGCCGCGAACACCCGGGCGGCGGAGCCGTGCGGTGCGGGCGGGCCGGCGCTGACGGCGACGCCGCCGAGTCCGAGCGAGGTCAGCAGGAGCGCGCCGGTGATCAGCGTGACGGACAGGCCTTTCGATCTCCGTGACATGGAGACCTCCTCCTGTGCTGTGGGGGTCGGGGAGCGCCGGATCGGATGCGGGAGAGCGCTCTCCCGCCGAGGAGTGTTGAGGGCATGTCATCAAGGTGTCAAGGGATCCGGCAGAAGTGGATCCGGAAAGATTTCAACTTCCGAAGGCTTGCCGAGAGTTGTGACTCATCAGTTAAATCAAGACGTGAACTAAGCGTCGGGGCACTGCCCTTGGCGTGTCGATCCGCCTGCCGTCGGCGGCATCACGTGTTCCTTTCCCCACCACACCCGCAGGGACCTCCATGAGACTCAGATCCATGGGCGTCGTGCTCGCCGCCATGGCGGCGCTGCTCGCCCTACCCGTTCCCCGCCCGGCCGCCGCGGCCGAACTCCCCCTGTCCCAGGGCCGAACGGCGACCTCCTCCTCCGACGAGAACGCCGGCACACCGGCCGCCTACGCCGTCGACGGCGACACCGGCACCCGCTGGTCGTCGGCCGCGAGCGACACGCAGTGGCTGCAGGTCGACCTGGGCGCCAGGGCCACGATCTCGAAGGTCGTCCTCAACTGGGAGGCGGCCTACGGCAAGGACTACAAGATCCAGGCCTCCACCGACGGCAGCACCTGGACCGACCTGACCTCCGTCACCGGCGGCGACGGCGGCACCGACAGCCTGGATGTCTCCGGGCAGGGCCGCTACGTCCGGATGTACGGCGTCCACCGGGCGACCCAATGGGGCTACTCCCTCTGGGAGTTCCAGGTCTTCGGCACGTCCGGCACCGGCACGGCCTCCTGCGACACGGCGAACGCGGCGAAGGACAAGCCCGCCTCGGCCTCCTCCACGGAGAACGCGGGCACCCCCGCCTCCGCCGCCTTCGACGGCGACACCGGCACCCGCTGGTCCAGCCAGGCCTCCGACCCGCAGTGGGTGCAGGTCGACCTCGGCTCGGTCAGGAACCTGTGCAAGGTCGACCTGACCTGGGAGGCCGCCTACGCCAAGGAGTTCCAGATCCAGGCCTCCACGGACGGCCGGAGCTGGACCACCCTCAAGAACGTCACCGGCGCGAGCGGGGGCACGGCGTCCTACGACGTCTCCGGTTCCGGCCGCTACGTCCGTGTCAACGGCACCGTCCGCGCCACCGGTTACGGCTACTCCCTGTGGGAGGTGGCCGTCCACACCGGAAGCGGCGGCAGTACTCCCCCGGTCCAGGGCGGCGGCGATCTCGGGCCGAACGTCATCGTCGTCGACCCCAGCACCCCCAACCTCCAGCAGAAGTTCGACGACGTCTTCGCCAAGCAGGAGTCCAGCCAGTTCGGCACCGGCCGCTACCAGTTCCTGCTCAAGCCCGGCACCTACAACGGCATCAACGCCCAGGTCGGCTTCTACACCTCAATCTCGGGGCTCGGCCTTGACCCGGACGACACCCAGATCAACGGCGACATCACCGTCGACGCGGGCTGGTTCAACGGCAATGCCACGCAGAACTTCTGGCGTTCGGCGGAGAACCTCGCCATCACACCGTCCAACGGCACCGACCGCTGGGCCGTCGCACAGGCGGCGCCCTTCCGCCGCATCCACGTCAAGGGCGGCCTCAACCTGGCCCCGAACGGCTACGGTTGGGCCTCCGGAGGCTACATCGCCGACTCCAAGATCGACGGCACCGTCGGCCCGTACTCCCAGCAGCAGTGGTACACCCGCGACAGCTCGGTCGGCGGCTGGACCAACGGCGTGTGGAACATGACGTTCACCGGAGTCCAGGGCGCCCCGGCGACCAACTTCGACTCGGGCCCGTACACCACCCTCGACACGACGCCCGTCTCCCGCGAGAAGCCCTTCCTCTACCTCGACGGCAGCACCTACAAGGTGTTCGTGCCCGCCAAGCGCACCAACGCGCGCGGGGTGTCCTGGCCGGCGAACGCCGGCACCTCCATCCCGCTGGACCAGTTCTACGTCGTCAAGCCGGGCGCCACCGCCGCCACGATCAACCAGGCGCTCGCCCAGGGCCTCAACCTCCTGTTCACCCCCGGGGTCTACCACCTCGACCAGACCATCGACGTCACCCGTGCCGACACCGTCGTACTCGGACTGGGCCTGGCGACGCTCGTGCCGGACAACGGCATCGACGCCATGCACGTGGCCGACGTCGACGGCGTCCGCCTCGCCGGATTCCTCATCGACGCGGGCTCCGTCAACTCCGACACGCTGCTGCGGATCGGGCAGCCCGGCGCGAGCGCCGACCACTCGACCGACCCGACCACCATGCAGGACGTGTTCGTGCGCATCGGCGGCGCCGGTCCCGGCCTCGCGACCAACTCCGTCGTCGTCAACAGCGACGACGTCGTCATCGACCACACCTGGCTCTGGCGCGCCGACCACGGCAGCGGCGTCGGCTGGGACACCAACCGCGCCGACTACGGCCTGCGCGTCAACGGCGACGACGTCCTGGCTACCGGTCTGTTCGTGGAGCACTTCAACAAGTACGACGTCCTGTGGAGCGGCGAACGCGGCCGGACGATCTTCTTCCAGAACGAGAAGGCCTACGACGCCCCGAACGCCGCCGCCATCACCCATGACGGCATCGTCGGATACGCGGCCTACAAGGTCGCCGACACCGTGACCCAGCACGAGGCTTGGGGGCTCGGCAGCTACTGCAACTACACCGCCGATCCGTCGATCGTCCAGGCACACGGCTTCCAGGTCCCGGTCACCGCCGGGGTGAAGCTGCACGACGTGCTCGTGATCTCCCTCGGCGGCAAGGGCCAGTACGCCCACGTCGTCAACAACACCGGCGCCCCGACCTCGGGGACGGACACCGTGCCGTCGAAGCTGACCTCGTTCCCGTGACCGACGGGCCGAGCAACACCCCACACCGCTGACCGCCTCCGGCCCCCGACGTCATGTCGGGGGCCGGACCTCGTAACAGGGCAGCTTGTGCATGCACAAGCGGTGAGCCTCTTCATGCCTTTCTGAGGGTGATCGCTTGTGTGACAGCCGTGCTGACCGTCAACAAGCCCGCGGCGACGGCGAGGAGGACGGCAGTGGGCACCAGGGCGTCCGTCGAGTCCGAGGTGTTCTGCAGGTGGGTGAGCATGATGTTGACCGGAGAGACGCCTTTGCCCAGCAGCACGGCCAGCAGGAGCCCCAGGGCGAGGAGGAGCGCGTAGCCCTGTCGTCGGAACACCAGCCGTGAGCAGACCACTCCGATGGCCATGCCGGTGAAGCCGCAGGTGAGTTGGGCCAGGATCCCCAGCGCCAGGTCCGCGGGGCCGGGTGTTCGGGCTGCGAACATCAGCGGCAGCACCAGGCCGACGGCCGTCAGCAGCAGGCACCACACGGCGGCCGTCCCGACCGCCGCGAGCAGAACGCGTAGATGGCTGCCGGTGCTGACGACGACGATCGAGCGGTGCGGCTGATCCTCCAGACCGATCAGTGCCATGGTCAGCCAGACCGAGCACAGCAGCATGGCTCCGGCCACCGAGGCGTAGGTCGCGGTGAGCGGGCCGGAGTCGCTGCTGGTCAGCACGGCCACCAGACCGAGGAACAGCAGCAGCGGCGCGAGGTAGCGCTGGGAGAGCAGCAGCACCGTGAACATGTAGCGGACCAGGGCGATCACAGGGCGACCCGCTTCCCGTCGAACCCGTGATCATGTTCACCCACGGTCCCGGTGAGGCCCGCCACCGACCACCGGTGCTGCAGGGCCGTCAGCAGTACGGCGTCCGAGTGCTCCCGCACCACCCGCAGGACGACGTCCCCGCCGCGCCGGGCGGAGTCCACCACACCCGGCAGCGCTGACCAGTTCACCCCCACCGGCGTAACGCCTGTCGGCGGCGCTGTCAGGACCAGCTCGACCATCGAGGCCGGGCCCCCGGGCTGCCGACCGCCGCGCAGCGCGACCCGGCCGTCGCCGATGACGTAGACGCCGCCGGCGTGCGTCTCGGTGATCGCCTCGCGATGGTCGGTGAAGACCACCGCCCCGCCCTGGGCGGCCGCTTCCTCGATGAACTCGGCGAGGACACCGTGGGCAGAGGCGTCCAGACCGGACCAGGGCTCGTCAAGGACCAGCAGACCGGGCTGCACGAGCAGGGCCTGGGCGAGCGCCACCTTCTGCAGGTTGCCCTTCGACAGCGTGCGCAGCGACGCGTCCCGTCCACCCACCAAGGACAGCCGCTCCAGCAGCTGTTCGCCGCGGGTACGGGCGGCGGAGACCGACAGGCCTCGTATACGCCCCATGTGGGTGAGGTAGGAGATCGCCGACATGCGGTCGTGGGCGGTGAAGCGGTCCGGTACGTAACCGATGTGCGGTGGTCGCCCCGTCACGCTTCCCTCGGTGGGCTTTGACAGTCCGGCGAGGATTCTCAGCAAGGTCGTCTTCCCTGAACCATTGCTGCCCACCACCGCGACGACTTCACCGGCCGAGACCATCATGTCCACGTCGCGGAGGATCCAGCGCCCTCGGCCGTAACGTCTGCCGACCGCCTCGCAACGCAGCAACTCGTCCTCCGTGAATGGAAAAGGCTCTGTACGGTGTCAGCCCCCAGTCGTCCTGCTCTTCCGGCTGAGCACCACGAAGAGCAGAAATCCCGCCGCGGCGAGGACGACTCCGGCGACCAGGAAAGGGACCGGGGAGTACTCGTCCGTGCACGACTGGCCGCCGGCCACGGTATGGCAGACATTTCCAGGACCGCTTCGGTTCAGGTAGGCGATGTAGAAGAGCGGCACGGCCAGACCGGCCAACAGGCCGGACACCGCGTCCCTCGGTCCCTTCCACAGCAGGACACCCGCCGCGACGGCGGCCAGAAGGAGCAGCGCGATCCCCACCGTCAGAATGGCGGCCAGCCCGACACCCGCGCACGCGCCCAACGCCAGCCAGCCCGCGAACCAGCCCCAGCCGACGGAGCGTCCCTGTCCTCGCGTGACGGCTTCCTGACTCACCATGCTGCCCGTCCCCCCTGAGACCGCGACATCGGACACCGACGGGTCCACGTCATCCCCCAGCATCGCAGGGTTTCGGCAGCCGCGTCCGACCGCGGCGGCGAGTGAAAGCGGCGGTGTACGACGGGCGGACCGCTGGGCTCGCCCACGCCCCTCTCCGACCATGGGGGACGGACGGGCACCGGGCTGACCGAAGACGCTCACTGTGCGATGCTCGACACGTGACGTCACGGGAACAGCCGCCCGGGCAGGGGGCCGCGTCCGACTCCCCGACCTTGGCGAAGGTGGTCGCACGGCAGCGAGCCGAGATCGTCGACCTGCAGCGCGTCGCCGCGCTGATGCCGGTGCTGGAACGCGCCAAGGGCGCGATCATGGTGCAGGAGGGCTGTTCCGCGCAGGAGGCGTACGAAACGCTCCTCGAGCGCAGCGCCACGGCGGGCCGGACACTCGTCGAGGAATGCTGGCTGACGCTGGGCGCCATCCGCCCCGCCCGCAGACGACGCCGGCGCCGGCGCGAGACCGGCCGCGGCGGCTCGGTGTTCTCATCCACCCAGTACCTGGTCCCGGCGGAGTCGGCCCCGCCGTCGGCCGCCCCGGGCACGGACCGCGAGGCGACCCTGCTGGGCAGGCTGGGCCTGGGGCTGGCGAGCGTGGAGGACCACCACGATCTCGCCCGCTGCCTGCTGGAGCACCTCTGCCACGGCGTCGAGGTCGGCGCCGTACTGATCTACGTCGGAACCGAGGACGGCGTGCGGCTGAGCGGGCACGCGGGCATCGACAGCGTGGAGGCCGTTCGCTGGCACAGGCTCACCGCCGACGGCCGGTCCCACGGCCACGATCCGCTGCGCAGCCACCGGCCCCTGTGGTCGGAGGGCCCCGAGGCACCCGAGGCATACGCGGTGCCCGAGGAAACCCTGCTCCGATGGCCTTCACGTGCCTGGCTGCCGGTGGACACAGGCGGGGAGGTCGAGGAAGTCGTCACCGTGCTCCGCGGCACCGACCGGGCCTTCACACCCGCCGAGCGGGAGCTGCTGGTGGGCGCCGTGCAACTGTGCGCCGGACGGATGGCGACACTCGGTTCGGGCGTGCCGCGCCGCAAGCCGTCCGTGGAGAGCGTGCAGCAGATCTTCGACTCCCTGCCCGGATCGGTGATCCTGCTCGCCCCGCTGTCCGCGCCCGACGGCACGGTGGAGGACTTCCGGATCGAGGCCGCGGCGCCCGACTCGGTGGACGTCGCCGGCCGCACCGGCCGTCAACTGGTCGGCCTGCGCGTGCTGGAGTGCTATCCGACGTTCGCCGGCACGCAGATGTGGAAGGGCTACCTGGACGTTCTGGCCACGGGCAGACCGTTCGCGGGCGAGCCGTTCACCTACGAGGAGGTGGTGGCCGGCATCCCACAGCACTCCACTTTCTCCCTGCGGGTGGCCCGGCTCGGAGAGCACCTCGTCGTCTCCTGGATCCGGCACGACATCGCCGCCCGAGAGGAACAGCGCCTGGCCGCTCTGCAACGCCTGGGCAACCTCGGCTGGGCCGACTGGAACCTCGTCACCGACACCATCACCTGGTCACCTCATGTGTTCACGATCTTCGACCGGGACCAGAGCCTCGGCCCCCTGCGACTGGAGCAACTGCCCGAACACGTCCTGCCGGAGGACCTGCCCGAACTCACCAAGGCCGCCCAGCAACTGCTGAGTGACGGCACCGCCATCGACCAGCCCTTCCGCATCACGACCCGAGCCGGGGTACGGCACCTCCGCATCGTCGCCGAAGCGACCGTCGACGCCGACGGCACACCGCTGGAGGTCCACGGCTTCTTCCAGGACCTCTCCGGCCAGCGCGACGCGGAACTCGCCCTGCTCAGCAGCGAGCGGGCCGTTTCCACCCAGCGCGGCCTGCTCCAGGCCGAACGCAAGGTGGCCGCCCGTCTGCAACAGGCCCTGCTGCCCCTGCCCACCGGCCCCGTCACGCTCGCCGGACTGTGGACCAACGCCTTCTACCACCCCGCGGAACGGGGCATCAGCGTCGGCGGCGACTGGTACAGCGCCATCGAACTCCCCGACGGCGACGCGCTCTTCGTGATCGGTGACGTCATGGGGCACGGCATCAACGCCGTCGCGACCATGGCACAACTACGCTTCACCGCCAAGGGCATGATCATCACCGGGTCCGGTCTGACCGACGCGCTCACGCGGTTGAACGCCCTGCTGATGCACATCCACTCACCCGGCGAGCGCCACACCACCGCGACCATGATCGTGGCGCGCTACCACCCCGCCGACCGCACACTCACCTGGGCACAGGCAGGACACCTGCCTCCCGTGCTGGTCCGCGACGGCGTGGCCCACACCGTCGAACGCCCCACCGGCATCCTGCTGGGCGCCACCCCGACCCCGCGGTTCACCGAGGCCACCCTCCGACTGCGGGAGGGCGATCATCTGCTGCTGTTCACCGACGGCCTGATCGAGCACCCCGGCCAGGACCTGTCGACGGGCCTGAACGCCCTGTCCGCCGCCGCCGCGACCGTACTGACCGCCCGCCCGGACAGTCTGAGCCGCCTGCACGCGTCCATGGCACGCCCCGACCATCGCGACGACGTCTGCGCCCTCCACATCAGCCTGCCGCCCACGTCCTCGGAGGAGTGAGGGATCGGCGCTTCTCACCTGCCGGTCATGCACCGACGCCGTGGGCGAGGAGGCTCTCCGCGTCGTGATCCCGGCCGAGCCGCGGTCGCAGGTCCGGGTTCAGGACGCCCAGGCCGCCGGTGAGCCATACGGGCGGTTCACGGGCGGGGGCCTTCGCGGCGCGCTCTCCGAGACGGTCACTCAGGATGCGGGCGGCCGCGTCGGAGCGGACGACGGCTTTCAGGCGAGGGCCATTCCGGGAACGCGCCGGCGGATGGCCTCCATCTCGGCTTCGTCCGAGATGCCCTGCCAGTCGTACCGGGGCGTGTACGGGGCCTGCAGAGCACGTACGTCGTCATCGGTGAGCACGACATCGAGGGAGGCGACGGCCTCGTCGATCTGCCGGACGGAGCCGGCGCCGACCAGCGGCGCGGTGACGACCTCCTGGCGTCGCAGCCACGCGAGCGCGACCTGGGCGCGGCTGACGCCGTGAGCGTCCGCCACCCGCCCGACGGCGTCGATGATCGCGCGGTTGGATGCCTCCTGCTCGGGCGTGTAGAGCAGGTCCGCGAAGGCGCCGTCCGTCTCGGAGCGCGCCGTCGAACGGGCGTCGTCCCACGCGCGGGCGAGGCGGCCCCGGGCCAAGGGCGACCAGACGATCGTGCCGACGCCCTCGTCCAGGCACAGCGGGATCATCTCCCGCTCCTCCTCGCGGGCGAGGAGGTTGTAGTGGTCCTGCATCGACACGAACCGTGCCCAGCCGTTCTGCTTCTGCAGACGCAGGGCCTTCGCGAACTCCCAGGCGTGCATGGAGGAGGCGCCGAGGTAGCGGACCTTTCCGGCCTTCACGAGGTCGCTGAGTGCCTCGAGCGTCTCCTCCCACGGGGTGGAGTGGTCGTTGCGGTGGATCTGGTAGAGGTCGATGTAGTCGGTTCCGAGGCGGCGCAGCGAATGGTCGACCTCGGTCATGACCGCCTTGCGCGACAGACCCCGGCCGTTCGGACCCAGCCGCATCGGATGGCGCAGCTTCGTGGCGATGACCACGGCGTCGCGGTCGGCGAAGTCCTTCAGCGCGCGGCCGAGGATCTCCTCACTGGAACCGTTGGAGTACATGTTCGCGGTGTCGAAGAAGTTGATCCCGGCCTCCAGCGCATGCCGGATGAGCGGTCGCGCCTCCTGCTCGCCCTTGGACCAGACCGGGTGGCCTCGGTCGGGCTCGCCGTAGGTCATGGCGCCGATCGCGATCGGTGACACGTCCAGACCGGTCGTGCCCAGCTTGATGTAGTGCATGACGCCCCTCTAAAGTAAGTGGAGAACTCTCCGAATAACGGTAGTGGAGAGTTCTCCACTTAGCAACTCCCGTCAGCAACTCCCGTCAGCACCCCGTCTCGGCAAGGTGAGGTCCTGTGGTTCGTTCAGACGCCCGCGAGAACCGGGCACGCATCCTCGCGGCCGCCCGCGAGGCGTTGACGGAGGACGGCGGTGCCTCGATGAACCAGATCGCGCAGCGCGCCGGCGTCGGCGCGGGCACGCTGTACCGCAACTTCCCCACCCGGGAGGCGCTGCTCCTGGCCGTCTACCAGGACGAGGTCGCACGCATCACCGCCACCGTGCCCGACCTGCTGTTCCAGATGCCGCCACTGGAAGCGCTCCGCCACTGGACGACCGACCTCGTCGAGGCCATGCGCAAGAAGCACGGCCTCGGGGACGCCCTCAGCGCCGGCGCCCACCAGGCGATGGCCGAGCAGAGCTACGGCCCCGTCATCACCGCCCTCACCCAGCTCCTCGACGCCGGCAAGAAGGACGGCACCATCCGCCGCGACGCCGACCCCGGCGACTTCCTCCAACTCACCGGCGCACTCTGGCGCGCCGCGTCCACCCCCGAAGACCGCGCCCCCCACATGCTGACCCTCATCCTGGACGGCCTCCGCCCCCACCCGTAGCGGGCCGGACGGCAGAGGCCGGGACGCAACCCCGCGCTCGGAACGGCCTCAGGCCGACTGTCGTTCGGCTCGCTGCCGTACCAGTTCCTCGACCGCGGTGGGGAGGGTGGTTTCGAAGTCGATCAGTTTCGCCCAGGTCGGGGTGATGACAATGCGGACCATGCCGTCGTAGAGGGAGCGCACTTCGGCCTCCCACTCCACCCGCTGCTCGGGGGTCATCTGGTAGCTGCCGTTCATCTGCAGGTACTCCTCCGGGATGCCGTCGACGACGTCGAGTTCGGCACGGCCGCGGATGAGCAGGATCTTGGGCGGGTGCACCTCGGTGTCGATCGTCAGCGCGACCTGGGGATTGCGGCGCAGCGAGGGGAGTTTCGGAGCGTTCCTCGTGGTGCACAGGACGATCTGCGCACCGTTCCACGTGAACGCGATCGGGATGTTGCGAGGCGTCCCGTCCTTGGCGACGTAGGCCAGGCGGCACACGTCACGAGCCAGCAGTTCCTGGCTGATCGGGCGGCTCAGGATCTCGGTGATCTGCTGCTGCTCCATGGTCCACACTCCCGTGGTCGATGCCTCATGGCCGGCCGTCCGGCCGCTCACACCCCTGGGACGGAGCGGGCCGGACGTTCTCGACATCCACGGCGAGGCAACTTCCGCCACGCCGCCACCACGGCGACGGGCCGGGACATCCCACGACGGGGAGTCCCGGCCCGTGCGCGGACAGGCGGCTACGGTCGGTTCAGAACGACCGAGTTGATCGGTGTCAGGTTGACGAGCTGGAAGTAGTTCATCTCGATGGTGATGCCGCAGTCGACGCCGTCGTAGCCGGTGCACAGGTCGGCGGTGGCGTTGGCGCCGCCGTACTGGTTGTTGAGCACGTAGTGGTTGCCGAACTGGTTGCTCAGATTGTGGGCACCGTAGCTGTAGAAGACGTCCGTCGGTGTGCTCGAGTGGATGTCCGCGTCCCGGGGGTAGATGCAGACCGCCCCGCCCGGGCAATGGAAGACGGTCCTGTCGCTCGCGTGTGCCGAGCCGGTGCCGATCGCCGCCATGGCGGCGGTGGCGACGGCGAGCGCTGCGGCGCCCCTCGTGATCCTGCGCATAGTGGTGTCCCTCCGTCCGCGGCCGACCCTCGTCGGCCGTCATCACCACCGACACCCGGCGAATGCCGGGCCGGTCCTCCCCCGACGGGTCGCGACCTGTAGTCGTTGCCCCACCCTGCGACGCTCACGTCGCCCGGTCCATGAATTCGATCCTGTTCAAAGCGCCGTGGCGGCCGGCCTTCCCGGTCGCGTGCGGACGGTTATGCAGGTGAGAGGCGCATTGTGGGCAGATTCGGTGTGGTGCACAAGCATCGGCCGGGAGTTGAGAGACTGGCGGGCATGGACATCGCGCGCAGGAACAACGTCACCGTCACGGGCAACCCGGACGGGCCGGCGGTCGTACTGGCCCACGGGTTCGGCTGCGACCAGAACATGTGGCGGTTGACGGTGCCCGCGCTGGCCCGGGAACACCGGGTCGTGCTGTTCGACTACGTCGGCTCGGGCCGTTCGGAGCTGTCCGCCTTCTCCCCGGACCGGTACGCCACCCTGCACGGCTACGCCCGCGACGTGGTGGAGGTATGCGCATCGCTCGATCTGCGTGAGGCGGTGTTCGTAGGGCACTCGGTCAGTGCGATGATCGGCGTGCTGGCCGCCGACGTGGCTCCCGAGCGGATCGGCGCACTGGTGATGGTCGCCCCGTCCCCGCGCTATATCGACGACGACGGCTACCGAGGCGGGTTCAGTGCGCAGGACATCGAGGAGTTGCTGGAGTCGCTGGAGTCCAACTATCTCGGCTGGTCGGCCGCGATGGCTCCGGTGATCATGGGGAATCCGGAGCGCCCCGAGCTCGGCGAGGAGCTGGAGAACAGCTTCTGCGCCACCGATCCGGACATGGCGCGCGTCTTCGCCCGCACCACGTTCCTGTCCGACTCCCGCGACGATCTGAAGAAGGTGCGCGTGCCCACGCTGGTGCTGGAGTGCACTCAGGACGCCATCGCTCCCCGGGAGGTCGGCGCCTTCGTCCACGCCGCGATCCCCGGCTCGACGCTGGTCACGCTCGATGCCACCGGGCACTGCCCGCACCTGTCGGCGCCCGAGGCCACCAACCACGCGCTCGTGGAGTTCCTGGCGGCCCTGCGATGATGTGCCGCTCCGGACCACAACCGGACCCGTCCGACCCCTGCGACCCCCGGCATTCCGACGACGGGGCAACAGCGAACGCGGCGTTCGCCGCATTGCTGGAGGACAGCGCCGAGGAACTGTACGAATCCGCGCCGTGCGGCTATCTGTCGACGCTGATGGACGGCACCATCGCGAAGATCAACGCCACTTTGCTGGACTGGCTCGGCCTGCCTCGTGAGGCCGTGGTGGGCCGGATGCGCTTCACGGACCTGCTGACCGTGGGCGGGAGGCTGTACCACGAAACGCATTTCGCGCCGCTGCTGCAGATGCAGGGCGCGATCAACGGCATCGCCCTGGACCTGAAAGACGCCGCGGGCGGCCGCATACCGGTCCTGGCCTCCTCGGTCGTCAAGTACGGCAGCATGGGCAGACCACTGCTGATCCGCACGACCCTCTTCGACGCCCGGGACCGCCGCGCCTACGAGGAGGAACTCCTACGCCGCCGTCAAGCGGCCGAAGAGGCCCGCAGACAGGCGGAGGCGGACCGGGCCCGGCTGCAGGACGCCCTCGCCGTGCTCCAGCGGTCCCTGTTGCCCGACACCCTCCCGCTCATCCCGGGTCTGGACACGGCCGCTTACTACCACACGGCCTCGCCCGACCAGCTCGGCGGCGACTTCTACGACGTCTTCCCGGTGGACGGCAAACGCTTCGCCTTCTTCCTCGGCGACGTGTGCGGCAAGGGCCCCCAGGCCGCCGCGCTGACCTCGCTGACCCGCTACACCCTGCGGGCCGCCGCCCTGCACGGACCCGACCCCGAATCCGCCCTGACCACCCTCAACAAGGTGCTGCACGAGCGGTACTCGGCCGGCGGCGACCCGCGCTACTGCACCGCCGTCTTCGGCATCCTCGAGATCGACGGGACCACGGGCCAGGTCTTCGTACAGCTGGCCTCCGGTGGCCATCCACCCGTGCTCGTCCTGCGCGCCGACAGCACGGCCCAGTACCTGCCGACCCCGGGCGGTCTCCTCGTCGGCGTCCTTCCCGAGGCCCGCTTCACCACGGCCACCACCACCCTCCGCCCGGGTGACACCCTCCTGCTCTACACCGACGGTCTGACCGAAGCCCGTACCGGCACGGACCGCTCCAGCCTCTACGGCGAAGACGCCCTGCTCACCTTCGCCACCCGCCACGCCGGAGCCCCCGCGCACGACCTCGTCCAGGCCCTGACCGCGTTGCTCGACGGTTTCGGCGACGGACTCGACGACGACACCGCCCTGCTCGCCCTCGGCGTGCCCGCCCGACCGGCCACCCTCCCGACGAGAAGAAGCCACCCATGACCCCGCTGAAGATCACCGTTCGAGACGCCGGCACCGGTCCCGTCTGGGAGATCACCGGAGCGCTCGACTACACCACCGCCCCCGAGCTGCGCGAACAGCTCACCACCCTCACGCTCCGGCCGGGCCAGCGTCTCGTCCTGGACCTGGCCGGCATGAACTTCTGCGACTCCAGCGGCATCACCGCCCTCATCAGCGCGCACCACCACACCCAGGCCGCACAGGCCGACCTGGCGCTCGCCGCGGTGCCCCCGTCCACGCTGCGCGTCCTAAGTATGGTCGGACTGGACCAGATCATCCCTCTGTACCCGGACACCGAGACCGCCACCGGCCGATGATCCGCGCCGCCCGCCGCTGCCCGCGGCGGGTGGAATCGTCCCTTGATCGCATCCGGCATCTTTCCGCATGCCTTGAGTCCCGCCACCTGGGTACGCAGTCGTGGCGGCAGCCCCATCGGGCGGGCGGAGGAGGGAGCGACATGGTGCCGGACAGGATTCGACCTGCGCCGTCCGGGCGCTTCACTCCCCTGACACGTGCTCGGTGTGCGCGTGATCGCGCCGTGAGACGTTGGCAGCCGTAGGCCCGATCTCGGCGGATTCGGGCATGTTTCGCCCATCGAGGCGCACCCGCCAGTCCTGAGTGATCCCCCCACATGCGCGGCCACGGTGACCGTGGCCGGTGATGAGCAGAGGAATCGGTACATCGATGAGTCAGCCCAACCCCCTCAAGCGGGCAGCAGAGAAGGTCACCGAAGCCGTCCAGGGCGGCGACAGCGGACCGGAGGACGGGATCCCCGGGAAGCCGGGTCCGCAGTCCCCGTCGGTCGCCGAGCCCACCGAACCCCGGGAGCCGCTGCCGCCGAAGCCGGACCAGAGCGGCCCGGAGACCATGTCCCCGACGGGACAGCCGACCGGTGACGCCCAGGCGCGCGTGGCCCAGTCCGGGGCCTATCTGACCGACGCCCAGGGCACCCGGCGGTACGACACCGACCACTCCCTCAAGGCCGGGCCGCGCGGGCCGGTCCTGCTGCAGGACCACCACCTGCGCGAGAAGGTCATGCACTTCGACCACGAGCGCATCCCGGAGCGCGTGGTCCACGCACGCGGCGCCGCGGCGCACGGCATCTTCCGCAGTTACGGCACCGCGGCCTCCGTGACGAAGGCGGCGTTCCTGGCCAAGGACGTGGAGACGCCGGTCTTCGTACGGTTCTCCACGGTGCTGGGGTCCCGCGGTTCGGCCGACACGGTGCGGGACACGCGGGGTTTCGCGACCAAGTTCTACACCGACGAGGGCGTCTTCGACCTGGTCGGCAACAACATGCCCGTCTTCTTCATCCAGGACGCGATCAAGTTCCCAGACGTCATCCACGCGGGCAAGCCGCACCCGGACCGGGAGATCCCGCAGGCCCAGAGCGCGCACGACACCTTCTGGGACTTCGTCACCCTGCACACCGAGGCCGCCCACCACACTCTGTGGAACATGTCCGACCGGGGCATCCCGCGCTCGTACCGCATGATGGAGGGCTTCGGCGTCCACACCTTCCGTCTGGTGGCCCCCGACGGCGCCACCACGCTGGTGAAGTTCCACTGGAAGCCGAAGCTGGGCGTGCACTCCCTGGTCTGGGAGGAGGCGCAGATCGCGGGCGGCGTCGACCCTGACTTCCACCGCCGCGACCTCGCCGACGCCATCGAGGCCGGCGCCCACCCCGAGTGGGAACTGGGCATCCAGACCTTCCCCGACACCCCTGAGCAGACCTTCGAGGGCATCGACCTGCTGGACCCGACGAACCTCGTGCCCGAGGAGCTCGCCCCCGTGCAGCCGATCGGGCTGCTGACGCTCAACCGCAACCCGTCGAACTACTTCGCCGAGACCGAGCAGGTCGCCTTCCACGTCGGCCACCTCGTCCCGGGCATCGACATCACCGACGACCCGCTGCTCGCCGGGCGGCTGTTCTCCTACCTGGACACCCAGATCACCCGTCTGGGCGGCCCCAACTTCCCGCAGCTGCCCATCAACCGGCCGCACTCCCCCGTCAACGACATGCTGCGCGACGGCATGCACCAAACGGCCGTGCACCGGGGCGTGGCACCGTACCGTCCCAACTCCCTCGACGGCGGCTGCCCGTTCACGGCGGGCGCGGACGCGGGTGCGTTCGTGGAGGCCCCCGTGCGCGTGCCGGAGGCGACGAAGGTGCGTGAGGCCCCCGAGTCGTTCGCCGACCACTTCAGCCAGCCCCGCCGGTTCTGGCTGAGCATGAGCCCGGTGGAGCGCGAGCACATCGTCGCGGCCTACACCTTCGAGCTCAACAAGTGCTACGAGCAGGCCGTCAAGGAGCGTGCGCTGCAGGTCCTGGCCAACATCGACCCCGAGCTGTGCGCGGGCGTCGCGGAGGGCCTCGGCCTGCCGGCGCCGAAGCCGAGCGTGCCGCTGGTGGAGGTCGAGCCGAGCCCGGCGCTCTCCCAGGTGGGCCACACCTGGCCGGCGGACGGCCGTGTCGTCGGCATCGTCGCCGGTCCGGACGGGGATCTGGACGCCGTACAGGCCGTACGGGAGGCGATCCTCGGCGCGGGCATGGTCCCTCTGGTCGTCGCGCCCAAGGGCGGCATCCTGGGCTCGGGAGACGCGGCGGTGACGGTCCAGCGGACGTACGCCACCGCGCGGTCCGTCGAGTTCGACGCCCTGCTGGTGGCCGGGCCGCCCGGGGTCGGCGGCGACGCGTTCGGCGCCCGTGACGTGAAGGCCCGGCCCTCGGGCGCGGCTGTCGCCGCGGCCGATCCCCGGGTCGGTCTGCTGCTGTCGGAGGCGTTCCGGCACGGCAAGGCGATCGGCGCCTGGGCCGGCGGCGAGAACGCCCTCCACGCGTCCGGGGTACCCGGTGACGCGCCGGGCGTCGTGGTCACCGAAAGCGGGACGGCCGCGCTGGAGCGGGTGCGGGAGCTGATGGGCTCCCACCGCGTGTGGGAACGCTTCACCGCGGCCTGACCGGTGTCCACCGGGGCCGGGCGGGGCGATCTTCCCGCGACCGCCCGCCCCGGTGGTCCCCACACTCTGTGGGCTCAGGCCGTGTGCTGGTACGAGGGGTGTGTCAGGTATCCCGCGTCGCCGCCCTGGTAGTACGTGGCTTCGTCGACCGGTGCGATCGGCACGCCGGTGCGCAGGCGCTCGACCAGGTCGGGGTTGGCGATGAACGCCCGACCGAAGCTGATGAGTTCGGCGCCCAGCTCCAGCCAGCGGTCGGCGTCGGTACGGCCGGTCTGCTTGGGGCCCATCGGAAGCACCGGGTTGACGATGAGGGTGCCCGGCCAGGCGCGGCGCAGGTCGAGCAGTACGTCGTCGTCCGCGGTCGCCTCCAGGTGGACGTACGCCACGTCCAGCCGGGCGAGCTCGGTCAGCAGCGCGGTGTAGAGCTCGGGGACGTCGCTTTCCTCGACCCCCCAGAACGTCCCGCCCGGCGAGAGCCGGATGCCGGTCCGGGCCCCGCCGATGGCATCGACGGTGGCGGACACGGCCTCGACGGCGAACCGGATCCGGTTGGTGACCGAGCCGCCGTAGCGGTCCGTGCGCAGGTTGGCGTTGGAGGAGAGGAACTGCGAGATCAAGTAGCCGTTGGCGCCGTGCAGTTCCACGCCGTCGAAGCCCGCGTCGACCGCGCGCACGGCCGCCTCGGCGAACGACCGGGCCTGCTCGGGCACTTCGGAGCTGTCCAGCGCACGGGGCACCGGTGCGGGCCGCGGGCCGGCCGGGGTGAACACGTCACCGACCGCGGCGACGGCCGAGGGTGCGACCGGCCGCGAGCCGGTCGTGTCCGGGTGCGAGACGCGGCCGGCGTGCATGAGCTGCGCGAAGATCCGCCCGCCGTTGGTGTGCACGGCGGCGGTCACCGGGCGCCAGGCGGCGACCTGTTCGTCGGTGTGCAGTCCCGGCGTGCCCGGACTCGACTGCCCGAGCAGACTCGGCTGCACGCCCTCGCTCACGATCAGCCCGGCGGTCGCCCGCTGGGCGTAGTACGTCGCCATCGACGCCGTGGCCAGCCCGTCGGCGGCGGCGCGCACTCGTGTCATCGGGGCCATCACCACCCGGTTGGGCAGTGTCAGGTTTCCGAACCGGTAACTGTCGAAAAGGGTCGTCACTTCATGACTCCATCAAGGTCCGCCGCGCCCGGATCTCGGGCACGGCGGTTACGCTAAAACCTCACATGGATGTCAGAGGCAAGGCTTTGTGGCTCAGGTCACAACCCGGAGGTCGACCATGCGCATCGGCGAACTCGCGTCACGGACGGGAGTAAGCGTCAGGTCCCTGCGCTACTACGAGGAGCAGGGGCTGCTCAACAGCTCGCGCAGTGTCAGCGGCCAGCGGCACTACACCGAGGAGGAGGTCGACAGGGTCGCCTTCATCCAACGGCTGTACGCCGCGGGCCTGTCCAGCCGCACCATCGCCGAACTGCTGCCGTGCGTAGACCTGCCCAGCGAGGAGCACTCCGACGCCGCGCTGGAGCGGATGGCACAGGAACGCGACCGGCTCTCCGAGCACATCACCGATCTCGTCCGCACCCGGGACGCGCTCGACGAGTTGATGGCCAAGGCCCGGCAGCACCGTGAAACCCTGCGGACGGCCGCCATGGCCGAGTAACCATCCCCGCACGCCGTCCTATTCGGCCGCGTGCGGTACCCAGACGGCGGCGTGGAACGGGCCGTTGGCCGTGACCGGGTCGGCCGGCGGCAGGGCCGCGCTGCCCGCGACGACGCCGTGACCGTTGACCTGTGCCGCGGCGGAGTTGAGGCCGCCGAGGGAGGGCAGGTAGGTGAAGTCGCCGTTGTCGACACGGGCGACGAAGGCGAACGAGTTGGGGGCGAAGTTGTCGCCGACGACGACGTCGCGGACGATCTGCCGGACCTCGGTGACACCTCGCCCGGACCCGATCATGTGGATCTCGTGTGTCTTGAGGTCGTACGAGCTGGAGAGCAGGCTGTCGCCGCCGACCACGGTGTCTCCGCTGATCAGCTGCGCGATGAGGAATCGCGGCCCCAGGTCCGTGCGGGTACCGGTGCGCAGGTCGTAGGCGTAACCGGACAGAGCGTTCGCGGCCGTTCGGGACTGACCGACCACGGTTGAACCGCTGATGTCGTTGGCCGTGCTGGAACTTCCGCCGAGGGTGCCGAGATCGGTCATCGTCCCGGTGCGCAGGCTGTACGCGAACCCGTGCGTCGTGGAGCCGGGACCGTCCGGCACGGAGGAACTGCCCACCACGATCGCGCCGTCGACGGCCGCCGCACTGCTGTGGCCCGACGGGCCGGCGAGGCTGCCGAGATCGGTCATGGTCCGGGTGCGCAGGCTGTAGGCGAACGCGTGACTGACCGCGTCGCCGGGCAGCGACGACGTCCCCACCACGGTGTCGCCTTCGAGTCCCGTGATGCGGCTGCCGCTCCCGCCGAGGGTGCCGATGTCGACCATGCGCCGGGTCCGGAGGTCGTAGACGAATCCATGATCCGGACCGTCCGCCGAGAGGTCCGACTGGCCGACGACGTAGTGCCTCTCCACGCCGGTCGCCCGGCTGGCCTCCCCCAACGTGCCGAGATCGGTCATGGCGTGCTTGAGCAGGTCGTACGCGAAGGCGTGCTCCGCGGCATCGCCGCTGGTCAGCGAGCTCCCGACGACCGTCTTGCCGTCGATCGCGGTCGCCTTGCTGCGGGTGCCGCCCAGCGTGCCGAGATCGCGCACGCTGTACTGCACGGACCCCACCACCGGCTCGGCCGACGCCGAACCGACCCCGTACGCCGGACCGGCTCCGACGGCGAGCAGCCCCACCCCCACCAGAGCCCACCCACGAAAACGTCTGCGCATGATTCCCCCCTGAACCGATCAGCGACCAGCGCCGCACGCCTCGGCGGCGCGGTGCATCCCCCCGGACACGAATGCACGGCCTTCACTTGTACAACAGTCCCGAACAACCAAACAGCGCACGTTCGGCCACAAATGGGACGCGGGGCCGGGCCGAAGCAGAGCACCCAACATTCCCTGAAATTGGTTGGGTTAGGGCCGCCGATGCGGGGCAAGCGCGTGATGAGAGGTTGCGGCACCCCCCCGCCGCAGAACCTCGCGCGGCGGTTCTTGCGGTACACGGCACGAGAGGCTCCCCCACCTCGACTCCTCCGCAAGGGCCGCCGCCCTTTTGGCAGCCGGGTCCGAAGCGATCGGCGCGTCGCGCGCTCTTCCCCGGTGACTGTCAGTCATGCGCGGTGGGGCATTCGAGAGACAAACCGCACATCCCCCGCAGAAATCCGCCACCGCGGGGTAACCGATAGCGAGTAGGGACCGCGAGACCGACTGTTGCTGTTTGACAATAATGGTCGTGAGGCAACAAAGTGACCGTGGCGGAAGTACGCGGGGAAGGACCTGGAATGCTCCGGTGGACGGAGACCACTCCGTGTGCTGGTCACCCTTGTCGCAAGGTGAGGAAGACACCTAGGGCGCGAGTAGTGGCTCAGGCGATCGCTCAGGCGGTCTGGCTGCGGGGATCGGACGCGTCCTCGTGTATCTGCGCCGCCGCGGCATCGCAGAAGGCCTCCAGCCCTTCCAGCAGTGCGATCCGTTTGGCGGTGGGCATATCCGCCAGGACCGACCGCAGCTCCCTCTCCCTGCGGGCACGCAGGTCGGCGAGGAACGCGCGCCCCCGACTGCTGAGGTGCAGCCGCACCTCACGCCGGTCCTCCGCGCTCACCACGCGCTCGACGAGCCCGGCGGCCACGAGCCGGTCGCACAAGCGGCTGGTGGACGGCGGTGTCGAGGCGAGGGACGCGGCGAGCGAGCGCAGGTTGATGCCGTCATGGTGCTCAAGGATGTGCAGGACGCGCAGCTGGGACGCGGAGGTGGGTGCGGTCGAGGCCCGGCCCCACACCACTTCCAGCAACTCGGCGGCCGTGGTGGTCACACGCGCGACCTCATCGGGCTCGGTGCGGCGGCGGAAGGCAGTCACGATCACACTCTCGCAGGCACTGGGGTGCGTGCCAGCGTACTAGGCCCGACCCGCGGGCCACAGCTCACCAGGGCGATCGACCCGGCTCCTCCGGGAGCGACGCGCCGCGACGCCCGGGGAAAGATAGGTGCATTTTCCATCATGAAGAGATTCGTAGCCGTTGAGCGCGCCCTGCGCACAGCGGCTCCCCACGCACTGCTGGACGCCGTCCGCTCCGTACTGATCGAGCAGTACGGAGCCCAGGACGTCGAGCTTTTCATGGCCGACTACAGCCTGACCGTGCTGCAGCCGGTGTCCGTGCTGCCGCACACGCTGGAACCGGTGTCCGTGCACAGCAGCCCGGCCGGCCGGGCCTTCGGCGCGCAGACGCCGTCCCGCGAGCAGCTGCGCGACGGGCGGGTGCGCCTGCACCTGCCGGTCAGCGTCCGCGGCGACCGGCTCGGCGTGCTGTCGGTGAACTTGCCCGTGAGCGACGCGACACCCGAGTGGGAGGCAGAGCTCGCCGAGGTCGCCAACGTACTGGGCTACCAGGTGATCGTCGCCGAGCGCGACACCGACGTGTACCTCCAGGCAAGGCGCAAGGACCGGCTGACGCTGGCCGCCGAGATGCAGTGGCAGCTCCTGCCCGGCCGTTCCTGCTCACGGCCCGAGTACGACCTCGGCGCCCAGCTGGAGCCCGCCTACGCGATCTTCGGCGACAATTTCGACTGGTCCAGCACCGTCGACCATCTGATGCTGTACGTCACCAACGGGATGGGAGAAGGCATAGAGGCGTCTTTGCTGACGAACCTCGCCATCAACGCTCTGCGCAACGCCCGGCGGGCCGGCCTCTCTCTCGCCGACCAGGCGGCCCTGGCCGACCAGGCCGTCTACGCCCACTACCAGGGGCGCTGCTACCTGTCCGTTTTGATGTTCGACTTCGATCTGGCCAGTGGCCGCGCGCGTGTCGTGGACGCGGGCTCCCCTCAGCTGCTGAGACTGCGCGCCGGCACGGTGGAACGCGTCACCTTCGACGCGCAGCTGCCCCTGGGCATGTTCGAAGAGACCGACTACGTGGAGCAGGAGTTCGACGTCGAGCCCGGCGACCGGCTCGTGTTCGTCAGCGACGGTGTCCACGCCGTCGCCGACCCCAACGGCGAGGCCTACGGAGAGGCCGCCCTGTCGCGGGCCATCCAGGCCACGCGCCTGCTGCCCGCGGCCGAGGTGCCGCGCGCCATCCTGCGGGAGCTGACCGGTCACCGCGGGGCGGCAATGGCGAAGGACGACGCGCTGGTCGTATGCCTGGACTGGCGCGGCCGGACACCGCAAGGGTGACCGGCGAGCCCGCCGACGGACGGCGAGCAGTGGTTGGTCCACGACATCCCCTCGCGCTAATGTTTGCCATGCGGCAATAATTGCCTGATGGCCTGCCGACCGGCGGGCCGCAGCGCCCGGCAGCAGGGAGACGATGCAGGTGGCGGAGCACGACACGGCCCCCGAGGCGGCCAAGGAGCTGGGCGCCTTCCTGGAACGGCGCCGTGAACAGATCGCCCAGCGGTGGGCGGATGCCGCCCTGTTCCGCACGGTCTTCACCGTCTCCCGGGACGAGGCGGTCGAAGCGTGCAAGGCCGTGGTGGACGCGCTGGCCGACGTGGCCCGTTCCGGACGGCTGGAGGACGGCGCGGCTCCCGGCTTCGACGCCGTGCGTGACCAGCTGGGCCGGATGTCCGCCTCCCGCGCACAGGCCGGATTCGGCTCGGTGCACATCGACGGCGAGGTCGTCGGACTGCGCGAGCCGGTGACCGCCATGCTGCGCGCCGAGTGCGCGGACCCCGCGGACCCGGACCTCCACGCCCGCACGCTCGCCCTGACGATCCTGATGGGCACGCTCCGCCTGGTGGTGCTGGACACGACCATGCACGCGGGCCAGGAGCTGATCTCCCGCCAGCGCCAGCAGCTGATGGAGGTGGCGACGCCGGTCATCAAACTGTGGAAGGGCATCGTCGCCGTTCCCCTGATCGGCACCCTGGACAGCGCCCGCAGCCAGGTCGTGATGGAGAGCCTGCTGGAAGCGATCGTCGAGCAGCGGGCCGCCTACGCCATCCTCGACATCACCGGCGTGCCCACGGTGGACTCGCTCGTGGCCCAGCACCTGATGAAGACGGTCGCCGCGGCGCGGCTGATGGGCGCGGAGTGCATCGTCTCCGGCATCCGCCCCGCCATCGCGCAGACCATCGTCCACCTCGGGATCGACCTCGGTTCCATCCTGACGCGGGCCACGCTCGCCGACGCCCTGGCCCACGCCCTCGGCGACCAGGACATCGTCGTCCCCGCACGACCCGTCGCCGTAGGAGCGAGTCCGCGGTGACCGGCTTCTCCGCCGCCCGGTCGGCGCCGGTGCCCGTACTGGCGCTGGGAGACATCCTGCTGGTCACCCTTCAGGGAGACCTGCACGACGGAGCGGCCGAGCAGCTCCAGCACGACATCACGCACCGCATCGCCGCCGGCCCCGCGCGGGTGGGCGGCGTCGTGATCGACATCTCCGGTGTGGAGATCGTCGACTCCTTCCTCGGTCGCGTCCTGGCCGAGATCGCCGCGAACGCGCGCCTGCTGGCCGCACGGACCGTCCTGGCCGGCATGCGCCCGGCCGTGGCCATCACCCTGGTCGAGCTGGGCCTGACCCTTCCCGGTCTGGTCACGGCCCTGAACGTCGAGGACGCCCTCGCCCTGCTGGGCCGCACGCCCTCCGCCGCCCCGCCCCCTCACCCGGAAGAGGGTGCGTGATGCATGCCCGAACCGCCTCGACCTCCCGCCTGCCCATCACCTCGGACGCGGACCTGGCCTGGATCCGCCAGCACGTCCGCCAGGCCGCTGCCGAGGCCGGTTTCAACCTCGTCCAGCAGACGAAGCTGGTGACCGCGACCAGTGAACTGGCCCGCAACACGCTCGTCCACGGCGGCGGCGGCCACATGGAGTCCACGCCGCTCAGAGAAGGTGTGGCCCGCGGACTGCGCCTGTCGTTCGTCGACAGCGGCCCCGGCATCCGGGACCCGGAGCTGGCCATGACCGACGGCTACAGCACCGGCGGCGGCCTCGGCATGGGCCTGAGCGGCGCCAAGCGACTCGTGCAGGAGTTCACCCTCGAAAGCCGACCCGGGCAGGGCACGACCGTCACCATCACCGACTGGGTCTCGGGCGTGCCCGCCCCCCGGACGGGTGCGTCATGACCAGGGTGTGGGACATCCCGGTCCAGGACAGCACCAGGGTCCGGGACGTACGCGTCGCCGTCGAGGCCGCCTGCGCCCACGCGGGACTGGATCCGCACGCCATCGCGGTCGCCGCCCTGGTGGCCACCGAACTGGCGAGCAACCTCGTCAAGCACGCCGTCGGCGGCCGCATCGTCATCAACCTGACCGGGCCCTCGGACACCCTCGCGCCCGACGTGGCCGGTGTGCAGATCACCTCACTCGATCACGGGCCGGGCATCGGGAACGTTGCGGCCGCGCTGCGCGACGGTCACACCACCGCCTCGTCCTCGCTCGGCGCGGGGCTGGGCACCTGTCTGCGCATCGCCCACGCCTTCGACCTGCACAGCCGCCCGGGGCAGGGCACCGTCGCGGTGGCGCGGATCGGCCGGGCGCGGGTGCCGGGCAGTGCCCACGCCGAGCCGCACCGTCTCCGTACGGGCGTCCGGGCCGGAGGGATCACGACTGCCCTGGCCCATGCCGAGCACTCCGGTGACGCCTTCAGCCGGGTGCGTTCCGGCCCGCGCGTCACGCTGATGCTCTCCGACGGACTCGGTCACGGGGACAAGGCCGCCGAGGCGTCCGCGGCCGCGATCGAGGGCCTGCACCGCTGCGCCGACCGGCCCCCCGCGGAGATCCTGCGGCACCTGCACACCGCGCTGCGCGACACCCGGGGCGCGGCCGTCGGCGTCGCACAACTCGACGAGGAGACCGGCCGGTTGTCGTTCGCCGGCGTCGGCAACATCGGCGCCCGGCTGCGCACGGACTCCACCTGGCAGCCCCTGCTCTCCCACCCGGGCATCGTCGGAGCCCACTTCCCCGCCAACGTGCCCGTGCACGAGAGCGCCTGGCGGCCGGACGGCCTGCTCGTCCTGCACAGCGACGGACTGCCCAGCCGCTGGGTGCCCCCGAGTGAGCCCCGGCTGGGCGACCACGACCCGGCCGTGGTGGCCGCGGTCGTCCTCAGGGACGCCGGGAGCGCCGCCCGCCCCCTGCGCGACGACGCCAGCGTGGCCGTACTCGCTCCGCCACCGCCGGACGGACGTCCATGACGCAGGCCACGGACGTCTGGAAGATCACGACGACCGCCGACGCCGCCCGGGCCCGCGCGGCCGTCGACCGCATCGCCATCGCCGGCGGAGCACCGGCACTGCAGCGGGCCCGGTTCCTCACCGCGCTGACGGCACGGCCGCGCCACTGCCTCGGCCAGGGTGGACAGTGGCGACTCCCGCTCCACGTCGAGCAAGGCACCGGCGGAAGGGGCGGGTGCCTGAACGCGTCGTTGACTCCGGCCGGCGCCTGCGCGCCGGAACCGGCCGAAGACCCGGTCCTCACCTGCCCGTTGCCTCATCCGCCCGCCCGCGCCGGCCGCCGTGCCGCCCCGCCGTTGGCGGAGGCGTTGCTCCGCGCGGATCAGGACACGGCGGCCGTCCTGAGCCTCCTCGACGCGCAGGAAGCCCTCCTCCGTCTGCACGGGGACGAACCGCACCAGACCAAACAGGGCGTCCTGGCACTGCACTGCGACCTGGAGGCCGCGGCGCACACCCAGCGCGAGCTGCTCGAGGCCGAGCAGAGCGCACGCGCCGAGGCGGAGCTGTACACCGACGGCCTGGTCGAGCGCCGGGGCGAGGGCATCGATGCCGGGATCGGACGTCTCCGTCAGGCCCTGGAGGCGGTGAGCGCATCCGAACTGGAACAGGACCCGGACGCCGCGGCGGACACCGTGCTCAAGCCTCTTCTGCACGACTCCGAACGCGTCGACGACGTATGCCCGCTGCTGTGCCACACCGTGAAGCCCCCCGCGCCGAGCAGGCACGCGCAGGCGGACCGATCCCCCGTCCATCACGAACCCCCTGGGAACCGGCCCTCTCGCGGTAGCGTGGGGAGCACCAGGCGAGAGAGTGAATGCCGTGAACGCATCTGAACCGCTGCCGTCGGCAGAAGCCCTGCTGCGGACCGCCCCGCCCCACGCGCTGGTCGCCACCGCCCGCCGTCTGCTCGCCGAGCGGATGGGCGCCCAGGAGGTCACCCTGCTGCTGGCCGACTACGGACTGACCGTTCTGCAGCCGGTCACCCACCTGCCGCACACCGACATGCCCGTTCCGTGTGACGAGGGACCGGCCGGCAGCGCCTTCGTCACGCAGAAACCGGTCGTCGAAGTCCTGGACGAGCCCTCCGGCCATCTGGTGCATCTGCCCATCACCGTGCGCGGCGACCGTCTGGGCATCCTCTCCGTACGGCTGCCCGCGCGGACCGTCGCCCCGGACACCGTGCTCCAGCTCGGCGACTTCGCCACGGCACTGGGCCACGAGGTCACCACCGCCGGCCGCGACACCGACCTCTACCTCCAGGCCCGCCGCACCCGGCGCCTCACCCTCGCCGCCGAGATGCAGTGGCAGCTCCTGCCCGGCCGGGGCTGCGCCCGCCGGGAGTACATCATCGGCGCCCACCTCGAACCCGCCTACGCCATCGGCGGCGACAACTTCGACTGGTCCACCAGCGCCGACCACCTCACCCTCACCGTCACCGACGGCATGGGCCAGGGCATAGACGCCTCCCTGCTCACCAGTCTCACGGTCAGCGCCCTGCGCAACGCCCGTCGTGCCGGCATCGGTCTCGCCGACCAGGCGGCCCTGGCCGACCAGGCCGTCTTCGCCCAGTACGGCGGCAAGGCCTACGCCTCCACGCTGTTGCTGCACTTCGATCTGGACACCGGCACCGTGCACGCCGTGGACGCAGGCTCGCCGCAGCTGTTCCGACAGCGCGGCGGCCACACCGAGCGCATCGAGCTGGACGCCCAGCTGCCGCTGGGCATGTTCGAAGAGACCCTCTACGAGGAGCAGACCTTCCACGTCGAGCCCGGCGACCGTCTCATCGCCGTCAGCAGCGGTGTGCACGGCACCCGCTCCGCGGCGGGCGACCTCTTCGGCGAGCGGGTCCTGCGCCAGGTCCTGGGCGCCACCCGCAGCGCGGAGCCGCACGAGGCGGCGCGCGCGGTCGTCGCCGGACTGATCGAGCACTACGGCAGCAGGGAGTTGCTCTCCGACGCCGCCGTGGTCTGTCTCGACTGGAACGGCCGCCGCTGAACCCCGCGCGTCACAGGAAGGTGCCGCCGGCTTCCTTGTCGACACGTTCGTGAGCGTTCCGGAACGCGCGCAGCCCTCCGCTCAGTGCCGCCCGCTCGCCGGGTGTCATGGTCGCGAGGGCCGCGGCGAGCGCCTGCGCCCTGCGCTCGGCCACCTCGCTCAGCACCTGCCGGCCGCGTCCCGTGAGGATCAGCTGCACCTCGCGCCGCTTGTGCGGATGCAGCACGCGCTCGAGCAGACCGGCCGCCTCCAGCCGGTCGCACAGGCGGCTGGCCGTCGGCAGCCCTATGTCCATGCCCTCGGCCAACGCCGTGAGATTTTGCCCCGGCTCCGCCTCCAGGATCCGCAAGGCCCGCAACTGGTGCGGCGAGAGCCTCAGGCTGGCTCCCTGAGCGGCCACCGACCACAGAAGCGCCAGACCGTCCACGGCATCGGCGATCTCCAGCGCAACAGAGCGGGGCTCAGTACCCCGTCCGTTCGTCTGGTCGTCCCCCGCGCCACTGAGACGAGTCACGCACACATCACTTTCAGTAATTTCCTGGTTATACGGATTCCGGCCTCATTCAAACGCGGTACCCGAAGAACCGTCGAACAAGCACATCCCCGGCGGTGCCACTCCACCGGACCACTCCATCCACACACGGTCTTCATACCGGGCGCCGCCTGCTCGCGAAGGGCGGCGACCTCGTGGAGCCGGCGCGGTGACCGGCCGTCGGACGACACGCGGCGAGCCGTGGTTGGGGGGAGCGCACAACCCCCGGCGGGCGGAGTTCGCACATTGTCCGACCCTTGCTCAGGCCCCAGGTGCCACGGCCGCTTCCCGGTCGGGCTCCCGACGGGCCGCGCCGCTGATCCGCGAGGCACCGGAGGAGGCCGTCGCCGCGCGTAGCCGTCAGGGGCGGTGTGGTGATCCGCGACCTGGCCTGCGCGACAACGTCACCTGCACGCTCTCCGGCGGCGAACGCCAACGCATCGCCCTGGCCCGTGCGTTGCTCGTCCGGCCGGCGCTGCTCCTGCTGGACGAGCCCGCCTCGCACCTCGACGCCATCAACGAATCGGCGCTCGCCACCGTCATGAAGGACGTCGCCCAGGAATGCGCCCTGCTGGTCATCGCCCACCGCCCGTGCACCGTGCAACACGCGGCCGGATCGTGGTGATGCGGGACGGCCGCACCGTCGCCTCCGGACGCCACGAGGAGTTGCTCACCCATGGCGTCCCCTACGGCGAACTGGCGGCGAGCCAGATGCTCCGGCCGGGCGGCGATCCCGAACAGGACTGCCGGAGACCGACGGAGGGTTGACGCGACGCCGACGGCCCGGGCGTGGGCATACCCCACACCCGGGCCGTCGCGCCTGCCGCGCCGTAGCGTGATGCCGTCAGTGGCTCGGCACCTTCGCCTGGCGGGTGGCCGGGGCCGCTTCGTGCCGGCCGTCGGTGCCGAGCGCCTGCAGGATCTCCTCGACGCTCTGCTTGGCGTCACCGAAGAGCATGCTGCTGTTCTCGCGGAAGAACAGCGGGTTCTGCACGCCCGCGTAGCCGGATGCCATGGAGCGCTTGAAGACGACGACCTGCTCGGCCTCCCAGACCCGCAGCACCGGCATGCCGGCGATCGGGCTGCTCGGGTCGTCGGTCGCGGCCGGGTTGACGGTGTCGTTGGCACCGATGACCAGCACGACCGAGGTGTCCGCGAAGTCGTCGTTGATCTCGTCCATCTCCAGGACGATGTCGTAGGGCACCTTCGCCTCGGCGAGCAGCACGTTCATGTGCCCGGGCAGCCGCCCGGCGACGGGGTGGACGCCGAAGCGGACCTCGACGCCCCGCTCGCGCAGCCGCCGAGTCAGCTCGGCGACGGGGTGCTGTGCCTGGGCGACGGCCATGCCGTAGCCGGGGGTGATGATCACCGAGCGGGCCCGGGCCAGCATCTCGGCCGCCTCCGCGGCCCGCACCTCGCGGTGCTCGCCGTGCTCCTCCTCGCCACCGGACGGTGCCTCGATACCGAAGCCGCCCGCGATGACGGAGAGGAAGGACCGGTTCATCGCCTTGCACATGATGTAGGACAGGTAGGCGCCGGAGGAGCCCACCAGTGCTCCGGTGACGATGAGCAGGTTGTTGTCCAGCAGGAAGCCGGCCGCGGCCGCCGCCCAGCCCGAGTAGCTGTTCAGCATGGAGACGACGACCGGCATGTCGCCGCCGCCGATCGAGGCGACGAGGTGCCAGCCGAGCGCCAGCGCCAGCACGGTCACCGCGATCATCAGGGGCAGGTTCGGACTGGCGGTGAACCAGGCGGTCAGCGCGACGAACGCCGCGAGGGCGCCGACGTTCAGCGCGTTCTTGCCCGGCAGCATCAGGGGACGGGACTTGATGCGCGCCGAGAGCTTCAGGAACGCCACGATCGAGCCGGTGAAGGTGACCGCGCCGATGAAGATGCCGATGAACACCTCGGCGTGGTGGATGCCCAGCAGGTCGGCGCCGATCTCCGTCTGCGCCGATCCGTGGGACTCCACCTCCAGGTAGCTGTTCCAGCCCACCAGCACCGCGGCGAGGCCGACGAAGCTGTGCAGGACGGCGATCAGTTCGGGCATCTGCGTCATCTCGACGCGGCGGGCCCGCCACAGGCCCATCGCCGCGCCGAGCGCCATCGCCAGCACGATCAGCGCTACCGCGCCGGCGCTGATGCTCTGCGCCGCCACGATCACGGTGGCGACCAGGGCGAGGGCCATGCCGGCGATGCCGTAGACGACGCCGGCCCGGGAGGTGCGGTGCTGGGAGAGGCCGGCCAGGCTCAGGATGAACAGCAGGGCGGCGACCAGGTCGGCCGCGTGAGAGGCCGTCAGGGAGGTCATCTCGGCTCAGCCTTTCGAGAACATGGACAGCATGCGGCGGGTGACGGCGAAGCCTCCGAAGATGTTGACGCTCGTCAGCAGGATCGCCACGAAGGACAGCGTGGTGACGAGCCAGCTCTCGTGGCCGATCTGCAGCAGGGCGCCGATCACGACGATTCCGGAGATCGCGTTGGTCACCGACATCAGCGGGGTGTGCAGCGCGTGGTGCACCTTGCCGATGACGTAGTACCCGATCACCACCGCCAGGGCGAACACCGTGAAGTTCCCGGCGAGTTGGGCGGGCGCGAAGGCCACCAGCAGGAACATCGCGAGCATGCCGAGCCCGATCAGGCCGAAGCGCCGCGCGGGTGTCGGTCCGGCCTGCTTGGGCTCGGGCGCTTCGGGCGCGGCCGCGGGCTGCGCGGCGGGGGCGGCCGAGACCGCGACGGGCGGGGGCGGCCAGGTGACTCCACCGTCGCGTACGACGGTCACCGCCCGCTGCACGACGTCGTCGAAGTCGATCGTCAGCTGCCCGTCCTTGTCCGGGGTGAGCAGCTTCAGCAGGTTCACCAGGTTGGTGCCGAACAGCTGTGAGGCCTGGGCCGGGAGCCGGGAGGCCAGGTCCGTGTAGCCGATGATGGTGACGCCGTTGTCGGTGACCACCGTCCGTCCGGGCACGGTGCCTTCGACGTTGCCGCCCATCGCCGCGGCCATGTCGACGATGACGCTGCCCGGCTTCATCACGGCCACGTCCTCGGCCGTCAGCAGGCGCGGCGCGGGCCGGCCCGGGATCAGCGCCGTGGTGATGACGATGTCCACGTCCTCGGCCTGCTGGTGGTAGAGCTCGGCGGCGGCGCGGTCGTAGTCGGCGGACGTCGCCTTGGCGTAGCCGTCGGTGCTCGCCTCCTGGTCGACGTTCACCGGAAGGTACTCGCCGCCCAGCGACTTCACCTGGTCGGCGACCTCCGGCCGCGGGTCGGTGGCGCGTACGACGGCGCCGAGGCTGGAAGCGGCGCCGATCGCCGCGAGGCCGGCCACGCCCGCGCCGGCCACCAGCACCTTGGCCGGCGGCACCTTGCCCGCCGCGGTGACCTGGCCGGTGAAGAACCGTCCGAATACGTGCGCGGCCTCGATGACGGCGCGGTATCCGGCGATGTTCGCCATCGACGACAGCACGTCCATCGACTGGGCCCGCGAGATGCGGGGCACCGCGTCCAGCGCCAGAGCGGTCACGCCGGCGTTCGCGAGCGCCTGGAGCAGTTCGGGCTTCTGAGCCGGACTCAGCAGGGCCACCACGGTCGCGTCCCGCCGCAGCCGGTGGATCTCAGCGTCGGAAGGGGCGTTCACCTTCAGGACGACGTCCGTGTCCCAGGCCTCGCCGATCCCCGCGCCGGCGTCGGTGTAGGCCTGGTCGTCGAAGCCGGAGGCCTCGCCGGCCCCGGACTCGACGACGACCTCGTAGCCGAGGCCCAGCAGCAGTCGTACCGTAGCCGGGGTCGCCGCGACCCGCGTCTCCCCGGAGACGGACTCGGCCACGACGCCGACGCGGCGCGGGGGGTGGTGTGAGCGTTCTTGAGCAGACATGTCCTGTATCTCTCGTCAAGGGAGGGTGCGAAAGGGAGATCTGCGCTCGGGGGGTTACGACGTCCTGCCCCGTGATCGCTGGAACCTAACCCGTCGGACGAGCACCGGCCAACGTCAACAGACGGTGACTTGCTTCACCTTGCGCTATCGGCCGAAAGAGATAGGACAACCCGAGACCCCACTGTCCGGCCTGCATGTGACCACCGACACACCCCTCTCATACCTACTGGTCGGTACGCTGCCTCGAGCCGCACACTGCCGCACGACAGGAGGCGCGATGTCCGCGACCAACCGCCAGATCCGCTTGGCCGCCCGCCCGACGGGTGACGTGAAAGCCGAGGACTGGGAGCACTGTTCCGCCCCCGTCGAGGAGCCCGGCCCCGGCCTCTTCGCCGGCCGTACGCGCTTCATCTCGCTGGATCCGGCGATGCGGGGCTGGCTGGACGACCGCCCCTCCTACCTGCCGCCCGTGGGCATCGGCGAGGTGATGCGCGCCGGGTCGGTCATCGAGGTCACCGCCTCGAACCATCCCGACTTCCAGCCGGGCGACCACGTGGTCGGCACCTTCGGCGTGCAGGAGTACGTCGTCTCCGACGGCAAGGGCGCCCTGAAGGTCGACACCTCCCTCGCCCCGCCCTCGACTTATCTCGGCGCGCTGGGCATGCCCGGCATGACCGCCTACTTCGGCCTGCTGGACGTCGGGGCGCTGAAGGACGGTGAGACCGTCGTGGTGTCAGGGGCGGCCGGGGCGGTCGGCACCATGGCCGGTCAGATCGCCAAGGCCAAGGGCTGCCGGGTCATCGGCATCGCCGGCGGGCCGGAGAAGTGCGCCCTGCTCGTCGACGAACTCGGATTCGAC
Organism: Streptomyces sp. C1-1; assembly: GCF_050214755.1. NCBI lineage: Bacteria > Bacillati > Actinomycetota > Actinomycetes > Kitasatosporales > Streptomycetaceae > Streptomyces > Streptomyces sp. C1-1. The sequence continues at coordinate 883,546 of NZ_CP189826.1, forward strand.
GCGGCGATCGACTACCGCGCCGAGGACGTCAGGAAGGCGCTGCGGCAGCACGCTCCCGACGGTATCGACGTCTACTTCGACAACGTCGGAGGAGACATCCTCGACGCCGCCCTGACGCGCCTGGCGATGCACGGGCGCGTCGTGATCTGCGGAGCGATCAGCCAGTACAACAACACCGCGCCGGTCAAGGGCCCCTCCAACTACCTCTCACTGCTGGTGCGCCGGGCCCGCATGGAGGGCTTCGTGGTCTTCGACTACGCCAAGCGCTTCCCGCAGGCCGCGCAGGACATCTCCGCCTGGATCGGCACCGGCCGCATCAAGGTCAAGGAGCACCTGGTCGGCGGAACCGTGGACGACTTCCCCGAGATCCTGCAGATGCTCTTCCGCGGGGAGAACGTCGGCAAGCTCGTCCTGGAACTGACCTGACCAGCGGCATGCTCAACATGCTCAACGGCTACACCTGGATCTTCTGGCTCGGCGCCCTGGTCACGGTCGTGGCCCTGGCCCTCTCACTGTTCCTCCCGCCGCTGCGCGACACGGACGGGGACGCACAGCCCGCCTGACCCGCACCCCGCGGCGCCTGCACGCCGGGAAGATCAACGGCCGGGCCGCCATCCTCCCCAACGGCTGAGCAGCGTCGCACGTGCTCCCCGCCGTCCCGCCGTGAACAGCACGGCGGGACGGCGGCCAGTGCCTGTCAGGCGGTGCGAACATCATCGCCACCCACGCACCCTGGCTGCGCTCGGCCGACACCGCGCATCCCTCCCACTCTCGCGCCCCACAGGCACGTTCGTGCCGCCAGGTGCGTGCGCAATTTCGGATCCCATTCGGAAAGTGCCGCTTCCGCGGACGTCGGAGACGGCCGCCGGATATGTCGCGACGCATTGCTGCGCAAGTCCTCCATCCGGAGGAGTTGCCGACTGACGTGCAGGAAACGCACCCTGAGAGCTTCGAATGTTTCGATGCTGAAGGCGAATCATGCGAGAAGGCTTGACGGCCCCGACCAGCCTCCTATCATCCAGGGTGCTCGATGAGTCGATCCGTGTTCGGCATCACGAACACGATGTCTTTCCGGCCCGGGATCACAGGGAGTGTCACGCTCATGGACCTGTCATGTTCTGATCAACCCATGTCCCGTCGTCGGGCCCTGGCCGCGGGCACCGGCCTGTTCACCGGCGTGGCTCTTCCGCAGGCCGGCTCCTCCCGTTCCCATGCCGTAGGCGAAGGCGCTGAGTACACCAACCCGGTCGTTTGGCAGGACTTCGCGGACATCGACGTCATCCGCGTCGGCAGCACCTACTACGCCTCGGCGTCGACGATGCACTACTCCCCCGGCGCGCCCGTTCTGCGCTCCTACGACCTGGTCAACTGGGAGATCGCCGGTCACTCGGTTCCGGTCCTCGATTTCGGCGCCAAGTACGACCTGAACGGCGCCCGGGGCTACGTAAGGGGCATCTGGGCGTCCTCACTGGCTTACCGCCCGAGCAACAGGACGTTCTACTGGCTCGGCCAGATCGACTTCGCGAAGACGTACCTCTACACCGCCACCGCCGTCGAGGGGCCGTGGAGCAGACTGACGACGATCGGTACTGCGTACTACGACGCCGGTCTTCTCATCGACAGCGACGACTCCCTGTACGTCGCCTACGGCAACACCACCATCAGCGTGGCGCAGCTGTCGCCCGACGGCCGCAACCAGGTGCGCACGCAGCAGGTGTTCACCGCACCGTCGAGTGTCGGCACCCTCGAAGGCTCCCGCTTCTACAAGATCAACGGGCAGTACTACATCTTCGTGACCCGTCCCGCCAACGGCCAGTACATCCTGAAGTCGTCGAGCGGCCCCTTCGGTCCGTACACGATGCGGCAGGTCCTCCTCGATCTGCGCGGGCCGATCCCCGGCGGCGGTGTCCCGCACCAGGGCGGGCTGGTGCAGACCCAGGGCGGTGCCTGGTACTACATGGCCTTCGTGGACGCGTATCCCGGCGGACGGGTGCCCGTCCTCGCGCCGGTCACCTGGACCTCGGACGGCTGGCCCGTCGTGCAACTGGTCAACGGCGCGTGGGGCAACGCGTACCCGAGCCCGGCCGTGCCCGCGGCTTCCCGTCGGGTCGCTCCCATGACCGGTGTTGACACCTTCGACGGCACGGCCCTCAAGCCGGCGTGGGAATGGAACCACAACCCGGACAACACCAAGTGGTCCCTCGGCAACGGCCTGACCCTGCGGACCGCCACTGTCACCAACGACCTGTACTGGGCCCGCAACAGCCTCACACACCGCATCCAGGGCCCCACCTCCACGGCCACGGTCCTGATCGACCACTCGGCGATGCGGGACGGCGACCGGGCCGGGCTCGCGCTGCTGCGCGACTCCTCCGCGTGGATCGGGGTCAAGCGCGACGGCGGAGTGAAACGGGTGGCGATGGTCGGCGGGCTGACCATGGACGGCAGCTGGAACACCACCGGGACCGGCACCGAGCTCGCGAGCGCGGCCACGTCGGGCGACCGTGTCTGGCTGCGCGCGACGGCCGACATCCGGCCCGGTTCGGCCCGCCCAGGGACCTTCTCCTACAGCACCGACGGCATCAACTTCACCCGGCTCGGGCCCGCCTTCTCGATGGGCAACGACTGGCGCTTCTTCATGGGCTACCGATTCGCACTCTTCAACCACGCCACACAGGCACTCGGGGGCGCGGTCCGCGTCCTGCGGTTCGAGCTGTCGACGCCCTGATCCCATCCGATCCAGTGCACGGCGCAACCCCCCACCCAACCGTACGAGGAGAGACATGAACCCGCTGAAGCGGCTCGGCCGTCGCCGAGCCTCGGTGTCAGCCCTGCTGGCATTGGCCGCCCTGGTGACACCGGGCGCCGCGAGCGCCGCCCCCGACGCCGTCCGGGCCTCCACGCTCGGCGCCCAGGCCGCCCAGTCCGGCCGTTACTTCGGAACGGCTGTGGCCGCCGGGAAGCTGGGCGACTCGACGTACTCCGGCATCCTGGACCGCGAGTTCAACATGATCACGCCCGAGAACGAGATGAAGTGGGACACCACCGAGCACTCCCGCGGCAGCTTCAACTTCGGGCCCGCCGACCAGATCGTCAGCCACGCCGCCGCGCACGGTCAGCGGATGCGCGGCCACACCCTGGTCTGGCACTCCCAACTGCCGGGCTGGGTCAGCTCCATCACCGACGCGGGCACCCTGCGCAGCGTGATGAACAACCACATCACCACCGAGATGAACCACTTCAAGGGCAGGATCTACGCCTGGGACGTGGTCAACGAGGCCTTCGCCGACGGCGGCAGCGGCCAGCACCGCTCCTCGGTCTTCCAGAACGTCCTCGGCAACGGCTTCATCGAAGAAGCCTTCCGCACCGCACGCAACGCCGATCCGGCCGCCAAGCTCTGCTACAACGACTACAACATCGAGAACTGGTCCGACGCCAAGACCCAGGGCGTCTACAACATGGTCCGCGACTTCAAGAACCGCGGCGTGCCCATCGACTGCGTCGGCTTCCAGTCCCACTTCGGCACCGGCGGACCGCCCGCCGGCTTCCAGACCACGCTGAACAACTTCGCCGCCCTCGGCGTCGACGTACAGATCACCGAACTCGACATCGCCCAGGCCCCGGCGACCGCCTACACCAACACCGTCAAAGCCTGCATGAACATCGCCCGCTGCAAGGGCATCACGGTGTGGGGCATCCGGGACAGCGACTCCTGGCGCAGCGGAGACAACCCCCTGCTGTTCGACCGCAACGGCAACAAGAAGCCCGCCTACAACGCGGCATTGACCGCGCTCGGCGGCGCTGCGGCCGCCGCGCTCCCCTCCAGCTCCGAATAGCGTCCCAGCGGTTCACTCGTCTCCACGCCTCCCGGCCTGCGTACCAGCTTCAGTGACTGGTCGCAGGCCGGTCGGTCACCTCGGCAGGCATCCGCAGCGGGCGCCGTGTCGACCGGCGAGGGACCAGGACCGGCCGCACGAGCCGACGCCGTCTCTCCTCCCGGTCGAGCAGCCTGCCCACCGCCTCCCGTTCGGTTCGTGAAGTAGTCGTGCGTACCCCGACGCTCCTCAACTGCCCTGCGACGGCTTGTGGTTAAGAGCTTAATCAGCCAGCGTGCCCGAACCGACCGGTGCGCATCGCGGCACGAGGACGGTCGAAGTGCCTCACCCGGACGCACACGGACGAACACGGACGAGAAGAGGAAGCAGTGGAAGCGACCTGTACACAGGTGCGGCGGCGCACCGTTCCCCCGGGCCTCGCGGCGCTCTGGGCGCTGTGGACGTTCGTCGTCGTCAACCTGGTGATCGTCGAGGTTCTGTTCCTCAGCGCCGGAACCGGCCAGAACGGGGTGCTCACAGCCGCGAAGTTCTTCGGCATGCATGCCGCCGTGCTGATGCTGCTGCAGTTGCTGCTGGTGGCGCGCCTGCCGTGGTTCGACCGCCGTGTGGGCATGGACCGTTTGACGGTGTGGCACCGATGGGTCGGCGTCACGCTGCTGTGGACCGTCCTCACCCACGCCGTGCTGGTGGTGCTGGGTTACGCGAAACTGAGCGGCACGTCGATGACGAAGACGTTCCTCTCCCTGACCGACGTGCCGGCCTCGCTGCTCGGGATGTGCGCCGCGGCGATCATCGTCGTGGTCGCCGGAGTGTCCGCGCGATATGTGAGACGGCGGCTGCGCTACGAGACCTGGCACGCCCTGCACGTACTGCTGTACCTCGCGTTGGGGCTGGCTTTCGTCCATCAGTTGAGGGAGACCACGACCTTCCGCTCCTCCGCTTTCGCGAGCGTCTACTGGTGGTCCCTGTGGCTGTTCGCCTTCGGTGCCCTCGTGGTGGGACGCATCATCCTGCCCGTCTGGCGCAACGCCTATCACCGGTTCGAGGTCACGGCCGTGGTGCCGGAGTCGGACGACGTGGTGTCGGTGCACGTCACCGGCCGCCACCTCGACAGATTGCCCGCTCGGGCCGGCCAGTTCTGCATCTGGCGGTTCCCCGGGCACAACCACTGGTGGACGGCCAACCCGTTCTCCCTGTCGGCGGCACCCGACGGCCGAACGCTGCGCCTCACCGCCAAAGCGCTCGGCAACACCAGCGCCGGCCTCAAGAACGTGCCGGTCGGCAGCCGCGCGTTCGTCGAGGGTCCGTACGGGGCCTTCACCTCCCTGCACCGGTCACGGTCCGGTGCCCTGCTGATCGCCGGAGGAGTCGGCATCACGCCGGTGCGGGCTCTGCTGGAGGAGTCGGCCGGTGACGTCGTCGTGGTCTACCGGGTGCGCAGCGAGAACGACGCCGTTCTGATCGACGAGGTACGAGACCTGGTCGCCGACCGCGGCGGGCGGCTGCATCTGCTCACCGGCCGGCGGGGAGAGGGAACGTCGCCGTTCGAACCGGACGGTCTCCGTGCCCTGGTTCACGACATAACGGAACGCGATGTGTACGTCTGCGGCCCTCCCGCGATGACATCGGCCGTGCTCGCGGCCTTGCGCACACTGGGAGTTCCCCAACGGCAGGTCCACGCCGAACGCTTCGGCCTGGCCTGACCGCAGAACGTCCCCGATTGCCGAATTCGCCATGGTTCGCCACCCCTTCCGCCAGGTGCAAATATCTACCAGCATGAATGTGCCGGGCCTGGCCGCCCCGGCTGCGTGGAGGAAGTTCGCCCGCCTGCGCGGGCGGAGGAAACTCGGAGGACGACCATGCAGACCGCCATGCGGCAGGCAACGGAGTGGCTCGCGGCCGCTGCGACCGACCCACGCGAGTGCAAGCGCCAGTGGCACGGTGAGTTGGGCATCGCCGCTCTGGCGTGCGGCCGGTTCTGGGACGTTCTGAGCGTGCCCGAGGAACTGGCCCTGCCCGCCCTGGACGCTCTGTTGGGCATCCCGCAGCCACCCGGTCCCGCTCTCGCGGACGCCTGCGCCCGGCGGGTGGCCTTCTTCCTGCCGCCCGACCCCACGGGCCGCTGGATCGGTTCGGGCATCCGCTATGCGGGCAAGGGCGCCTGGATCGCGGTCCCCGCGCCGAACCGTACCGTCGGGCGTCTGCGCTGGCTGGTCCCGCCCAACGGTACCGGCGCCCTCTTCGTTCCGGCAGCCGTGGAACTGGCCTTGCAGCTTGCCCTCGGCCGGCTCTCCTCGCAGGCCCGGAGACGAAGGTGCCCGACCTGCGGGGGCCCGGCCTCTGAAGGCCCCCTTCCCTCCGCAGCCCCGGCCGTCGGACGCACGGAGACCGTCACACGGGACACCGCCGGGCCGTGAGCTCGGCGGTCGGCGGTGTCAGCGTGAGGGCAGCTTGTCGGTACGCCGCCGAACGGGCAGCTTGCCAGCGTGCTCCCAGCGGCCGGCTCGCGCCGGGCCGGGGAACTGCGCCGTGACCGTGGGGCCCATGGCCGTCAGCAGCATCCACTGGGGATCACGGACCCCCGGGACCATCCGGCCGCGCGCCCGCCACTCCCTGACCAGGGCGGCGTAGATGGGTGGGTCCTCGTGCGGCGCCGCATGATGTGTGCCGTACGACGTCTGCTGTTCCTCGTCCTCCGGGACGAGGCATCCGGTGGTCGCGGTGCGGTCCATGCTGAGGCAACGCGCCCGCGCGGAAAGCGGTACGTCTTCGTTCGGTTATGGCCCCATCGGATGAGACCGCGTCCCTCGTTAGGGGCCATGTGTTTGTCCGACGAGATCGTTATCGCGGGACTCCGGCCTTACGCGGACGTGTGCCAGTGCTGGTTCGCACCGCCCGTGCAACTCCACACCTGGACCTTCGTCCCGTTGGCGGTCGCCTGGCCGCTGGCGTCGAGGCACAGGCCCGACTGGGCCGCCGTGATCGTACCGTCGGGGTTGATGTTCCATTGCTGGTCCGACTGACCGCTGCAGTCCCAGATCGCGGCGGGGGTGCCGCTGCCCGCGGACTGGCCGACGCCCAGGCACTTGTTGCCGTAGACGACGAGCTGTTTCGTGGCGGTATAGGTCCAGCGTTGGTTGGAGCCTGCGTTGCAGTCCCACAGTTGAGCCTGCGTGCCGTTGGCCGTCGCGGAGTTGTTGATGTCGAGGCAGCGTCCCGACTGGTCGCCGACGATCTCCTGATTGCCGGCGGGCGGTGGGGGCGGGGGCTGGTTCGAGCCGAACTGGGTGAAGAACTGCCACACCGCTGCCGACGTCCAGGTGCGCCAGCCGTCACCGGTGGAACCGTCGATGGGGCCCGGATCATGGCCGGCTCCGTCGAACGCGGCCCAGACGACGGGGTATCCCGACCTGCAACCCGAGTAGGTGGTGATGATGTGCGTCAGGCTCCCGTAGGCCGGCTCGGGCGGGTTCTGCGGGGTGCAGCCGTTCGTGCGGACGAAGGTGTCGCGCAGTTGCCGTCCCGACGAGATGGGCAGCACGTTGTCCCGGATGCCGTGCAGGCCCATGTAGGCGATGGGCTGGTTGCCGCCGTTGCACCCGCTGAGGTTCGCGCCGGAGTAGACCGCGACCGCGCGGAAGACCGTCGCCCGGGAGCAGGCGAGGGCGTAGGACATGGCACCGCCGTAGCTGAACCCGGCGGCGAACAACTGGGTGGTGTCGACGCACAGGCCTGCCTCGATCTGGCCGACCATGGCGTCGACGAGGGCGATGTCCTGGCCGCCGGAGTTGGCCCACCCGTTGCCGATGCCCTGCGGGGCGACGAAGATCGTGCCGTTGTTCGCGCTGTCCGCCAGGCGGCGCAGGCCGTAGTAGGACCAGTTGTATCCGTCCGTACCGCCCGAGTCGACGTCGCCCGCCGTGCCGCCTCGCCAGTGGAAGCCGAAGACCAGGCGGTAGGGGTGGCCGCTGTCGTACCCGGCGGGGACGCGGAGGATGTAGCTGCGTGTCTGGCCACCGCTCTGGATGGTGTGGGTACCGCTCGTCAGGGCCGGCGCCTTGCCGCAGCCGGCGGTCGCCGAGGCGGCGACGGTGCTCCTGGCCGGCGCGGCCGCCCCGAGGCCGACGGCGAACGAGGTGCCCGCAGCCGACAGGACGAGAAGTAACGCGGCCGCGAGGGCCATGAAAAGTGGTTTGCGTTTCATGCACTCCTACTTCCGTGGTCGGGGGATGAGCAGGGAGCGTCGGTGGTCGGGCGCTTCACGCGCCGGTGATGGTCCATGCGTTGTTGGTGCTGGAGTTCGGCGTCCACATCACCGTGGTCGAGCCCACGGTGGTGCTGCCGCTGCCGTCGAGGGCGGTACCGGTGCCACGGTTGATGATCTGGTACCGGTTGTCGCCGAGGCTCTTCAGCGACCACTGCTGGTTGTCACCGCCGTTCCAAGCCTCCTGCCGGGCGGGAGCGCCGTTGGCGGAGTTGCCCCAGCTGTCGGCCGCCATGCCGTTGGCGCGGTTCATGATGCGGTGGTAGCCGTTGCCGAGGTCGACGAGCTGCCACTGCAGGTTGGCACTGCCGTCGTAGTTCCACTGCTTGAGGTTGGAGCCGGAGGCGACGTTGCCCCCGCTGTCGAGCACCAGCCCGCTGGTCGCGTTGGCGATCTTCACCCAGGTCGTGGAACCGCCCGGTGCGCCCAGCACGGGGATCTCACCGGAGAAGGTGAGCTTGACCGTGTACGCCAGGGCGTTGAACGGCGGGTTGGACGAGGGCATGGCCAGGTGCAGTCCGGAGGCGTCCTGCGTCGGGGCGGGCAGGCTGAGGTACGTGCCGGCGGCGTTGTTCAGCAGTTGGGCGCCGGTCAGGCTGCTGAGGTTGATCTGGTTGGAGTTCAGCGTGGCGATGGTCATGGTCGCGCCCTGCCAGCCCAGGGCGGTGGCATAGAGGACCTTGTTGTCCTGACTGCGGGTGAAGCGGACGTCCTGCGGTTTGCCGGCCACCGGTCCGCTGAAGGAGCCGCCACCCATCTTGGTGGGGCCCTCGCCGTAACTGGACCAGGAGCGGGTTCCGTAGACCGCCTCTCCGAAGCGGCCGAGCCAGTCCCCCATGCCGAGCAGGATCGACTGCTGTCCGGAGGGGATGGTGCCGTCGGCCATCGGGGCGATGTTGAGCAGCATGGTGCCGCCCTTGCTGACGCGGTCGATCAGCGAGTGCAGCAGTGCCTGTGTCGTGTAGTAGCCGATGCCCACCGTGTAGCACCAGCTGGAGGAGGAGATGCTGTCGTCGGTCAGCCAGTACGGGGTGAGCAGTCCGGCCGGGCCGCCGCGCTCGAAGTCGTAGACCTCGCCCTTGTTGTCGAGGCCGTCCTTGTAGGTCGCGACCACGTCCTTGTTCCAGGCGACCGCCTGGTTGTAGTAGTGCGCGAGGAACTGCAGCCGGTAGGACTCCTGCACCAGGTTCAGGTCGAAGTCCTGCCAGAGCAGGTCGGGTTGGTAGCCGTCGACGACCTCGATGAGCTTGTCGTACCAGAGCTTGTTCTCCGCCGCCGAGCCCTGCTGTCCGTACAGGATGCGCAGGGAGGAGTCCGACTGGGACGGCACGTGGTCGTAGAAGCCGTTGAAGTGGTACGCGTGGTGCAGGGAGGCCATGAACTTCAGGCCCTGTCCGCGGATGGCCTGCGCGTGCAGGGAGACGAGGTCGAGTCTGGGACCGTGCTGGACGGAGTTCCACGGGTTGGCGCGGCTGTTCCACATGGAGAACCCGTCGTGGTGCTCGGCGACCGGGCCGGCGAATCGGGCGCCGGCGGACTTGAACAGGCGGGCCCAGGCATCCGGGTCCCAACTGCCTCCCTGGGACACCAACTTGGGTGCGAACTGCACGAAGTGGCCGGCCTTGTCGCGGGCACCGTCGATGAAGTTGTGGTACGGCCACACCGAGGGGTCGCCGTAGGTGGCGATGTGGTGCTTGTTCTCGTTCGAGCCGCCGATGTACATGTTGCGCGGATACCACTCGTTGCCGAACGCGGGGACGCTGAAGACACCCCAGTGGTAGTAGATGCCGAACTTGGCGTCCCTGAACCAGGCCGGGGCCGGGGGGTGCTGGTCGACGGAGGACCAGCTCGCGGTGTAGCTCGCCGGGCCGTCGGTCGCGGCGGCCGCCGGGGCGAACCGCAGCAGGCCGAAGGCCGTGGCCGCGCCGGTCGCCGCCAGCAGACGGCGCCGGCTGATCGGGTGGGGGATGGAAGTCATGCGGGGCCTCTCGACGTCATTGACGAGCTGGTCAGTTGCGCGTCCACTTCTGATTGCCGGCCCCGCTGCAGGTCCACAGCTCCAGCAGGGTGCCGTTGGCCGTTCCCGCGCCGGTGGCGTCCAGGCACAGGCCGGACTGGACGCCGGTGATCGTGCCGTCGGCGTTCAGCGTCCACTGCTGGTTGCCGCCGCCGGTGCAGGTCGCGATGTCGACCTTCGTGCCGGGGCTGGTGCCACTGCCCGCGGCGTCCAGGCAGGCGCTGCCGTACACCCGCAGTTCACCGGCCGGGGTGCTCGTCCACTGCTGGTTGCCGCCGCCGTTGCAGTCCCACAGCTCCACCTGGGTGCCCGGCGTCTGCGACTGGTTGGGCACGTCGACGCACCTGCCGGAGGCGACCCCGACGAGCGTGCCGGTCGTACCGCCGCCGCTGCCGCCGCTGCCGGGGGTGAGGGACAGGTTGTCGAACTGCGCCGTCTCGCCCTGACCGGTCGCGTAGCCGACCTGCCCGGCGGCCCAGGTGCGGTCGTTGGCGGAGCCGACCGTGGAACCGTCGACGACGGCGGTGACGGTGGTGCCGGAGAAGGTCAGCGCCAGGGTGTGCCAGCGGTTGGTGCCCAGCGCCGTGGTGGTGCCGTGGGCGAGGGTGGAGACGCTGCCGTTGGTGTTGGTGTTCAGGATCGACCAGGCGCCGGTGTCGCCGACCCGCAGGTGGTAGGCGTTCAGTCCGCCGGTGCTGCTGTAGTCCTGCCCGTTGGCGCGGCCTATCAGCTCGGCATACCCCGGTTGTTCGAGCAGCACGTCGGACGAGACGGTGTAGTTGCTCCAGCCGACGTCACCGAGGAGGGCGTGCGGATCGGACAGCGCGTCCCAGGTGATCGGTTTCTGGGGGCTCATCTGGCGCACGCACTTGCCGCTGCGGCCGCCGCCGCAGGCCGCCACCTCGAAGGCGCCCTGCCAGTCCATGAGGTACTTCGCCTCACTGCCGGTGGTGTAGCCGTCGAAGGAGTCGCTGTACGGCAGGTTCATCGCGCCCTGGGCGGGTGCGGTGGCGGTGCCCTTGCCCTGCCCGGTCGTGGTGGTCAGGGTGTAGACGTGGTGGGGCTGTACGGTCAGGCTGAAGCCGCCGCCGGACGGGGTGAGGTCCGCGGTGTGCACGAAGTAGTCGGCGGCGTTGCCGGAGTTGACGTCGGTCGACCACACGTGGACGGTCCCGCTGGACAGTCCTCCGGTGACGTTGAAGTTCAGTGTCTGGGCGCTGCCCGCGTCCATCGTCTCGATGACCGTGGAGTAGTCGGAGTTGTTCGTGGACTTCAGCGAGACGTAGCTGCCGTTGTTGCGGTTGCCGCCGATGTAGCCGCTGGCGGAGTCGAGGTACTGCCAGCCCGGGGCGGTGAACTGGCTGGTGTGCGCCATGACCCAGGTGTTCTTGCCGATCGCGTAGTGCCCCGACCACGGCTGCGAGGCCAGGGCGAGACCCATGGTGGGATACGGCAGGTTCGGCGTGATCGCCGCGACGACCGGCCAGTTGAGATAGGCGGTCATGCGGCCGTCGATGTACCCGCGGTTGATGCCGCGGGCCATGGCCGTCGCTCCCCCGTTGTAGTCGTCCGAGCCGTTCTCGCTCGCCCACAGCGGCTTGCCGGAGGATGTGGCGGCCGACGGCACCGAGCAGTTGGACTGGGAGGAGCGGTAGCCGCATGGGTAGTGGGTGCCGATGACGTTCACGGCGGCAGCGAACGCCGGGTTGGAGTTCACGTCGTTCGCCACGGCCCAGTCCGAGTCGGCCGCTACGATCTTGACGCCGCCGTAGCCGTTGGAGTTGAGCGTGCTGCGCAACTGCTCGTACCAGGAGGCGTTGTAGCCGCGCTCGTTCCAGCCGCCGAGGTAGTCGATGGAGAGCCCGTGCTTCTTGGCGCAACCCAGCCACGAAACCAGGTAGTTGACCATGTCGGTGGACCAGAAGTTCCCGCCGCCGATCCATCCCGGGGCACCCCAGGCGAGCCCGTACAGCTTGATGTTCGGATTGCGGGCCTTGGCCTGCTCCATCAGCCACCATTCGTAGCCCCGGTCGCAGTTGAGGTCGGCACGGGTGTGCTGGTGGCTCGGCTCGGCTCCGGAGGTGGAGTTGGTGTCGCCGCCGATCTCGGCCTTGAGGATGTGCAGGGCGGCGCCGTAGCCGGGTTTGAACAGGTAGTCGAGGATCTGCCCGCGCTGGGGCTCGGGGTAGTCGATCAGGAGTCTGCTGTTGCCGCCTCCGCCGCTGATCGCGCCGACGCCGTCGAACGTCCGGCCCGAGGAGGTGCCGTTGACGGTGATGGAGGTGGCGGCCCGGGCCGGGGCGGCGCTCGTGCCCACGAGGCCGCCGGCGGCCAGGAGGAGGCCCGTGAGCACGGCCGTCGAGGCGCGCAGGCGCCGCAGCAGCCGTCCGAATGCTGACACGGTGGGGGTTCCTTTCGCAGGTCGGTGGGGTCCGCGTCGGATGCGCTGTCAGCGGACGGTGAAGTCCTGATTGGTGCCGGGCGCGTTCTTGCACTGCCACTGGTCCAGTTGCTGTCCCGCGTTGCCGCCGGCGCCGTAGGCGTCCAGGCACAGGCCGCTGTTGCGGTTCTGGAAGGCGTACGAGCCGTCCGACTGCCGTACCGGCAGCCAGAGGCCGTTGGCCGCTGTGCCGGAAGCCTGCTGGACGATGTCCGGGACGCCGGCCGCCGTGGAGCCTCCCGCGACCGCTACGTCCTGACCGGAGCTCCGGGCGCGCAGTTCGCCGTAGCCGCCCGCAGCCGGTACGAACCGGAACTGCTGGTTGCTCTGCCCGTTGCAGGTCCACTGGTCGATCGCGGCCCCCTCCGCCCCGGAGTCGCCGTACACGTCCAGGCACAACTGATTGGTGGCGAAGACGAGTTGGTGGTCGCCGTCCGGGAAGGCTCCGCCGCCGGACGAGGCGGGTGTCAGGTAGACGGCGAACGCGTCGTGCGCGCCCTGGAAGGTGAACGGCACGGTGATCGAACCGCCCGTGGCGCTCACGTTCTGGTCGTACACGGTCTGCGGCGCACTGAGCGGTGCCTGGTCCGGGATGCGGTGCACGGTGACGTGCACGCTGCCGGAGTTCGTCAGCCAGGGGACGGACGACAGCCCGTTGAAGGTCACGGACGCGGCGCCGGTGTATCCGTTGGAGTCGCCGATGACGGCGACCGCCCGCTTGGCGGCGGAGTCCTCGGCGGCGGAGACGGCCGTGGAGCCGACCTGGCCGGAGGTGTCGACGAGGGTGCCGGTCATGTCGGCGTAGTCGCGAAGCGCCCACCAGTTGCCGGTCGGCTGCCAACTGCCCCCGCTCTGGGTGAGAACTCCCGTCAGGTTCGGGGTCACGCAGCACACCCAGTTGCCGCGCATCGCGTTGGTGTACCGGGACTGCGCAAACCGCGCCAGGTACCAGGCCGTCACCCCGGCGGTCTGCCGGTCGGCGGGCTGGTACTCGTTCGAGGACAACGGCAAGCGGCCGATCCCCGCCGAGGTCAGCGCGTTGTCGAGGCTCTGACCGACGGTGACCGGATCGTCGACGTCGCCCTCGTTGTGATTGGTGATCATGTCCGGCACGGTCCCGGCCGCCTTCACATGCGCGAGCCAGGTCTGCCACTCCGCCGGGTTGCGCTGCGGGGTGAAGGCGAGAGACGGTCCCACGATCTGCGCCCCGGGGGCGATCCGCCGGATCTCCCGGTAGGCGCTGTCCCACATCTGGAAGTACTGGGCGCTGTTCACCCCCCGGGTCCAGAAGACGGAGATGTCCGGCTCGTTCCAGATGTCGTAGGCGAAGGTCAGGCCCGAAGCCTGCAGCGCTCCCACCGTGGAGTCGATGAACCCGATCCAGTTGGAGCAGTCGCCGTTGTCGCACGGGTACCTGGTGTTCGACGGCTGGCCGCCGTTCGCGCCGTAGATGTCACTGACGAGCACCTGGTACTGCGCGTGGTAGGGCGGGCGAGTGAGCCGTTTCGCCTGCGCGACGATGGAGTCGATGTCGGCCCGGGTGGCCGAACCGTTCTGGTAGCCGTCCTTGATCCAGCCGCCGGAGAACCATCCGCCGCCGCGGAAGGCGTTGATTCCCAGCGGCTGCAGGAACCGGTCCGCGGGCTGGCCGCCGTCTTCGCTGATGCCGTAGAGGAACCCCTCCCCCACACCCATCGACGGTCCTCGCGTCGACGCCAGGTTCACGCTCAGCGACAGGGCCGGGGCGGCCTGGCTCGGTGCCGTCGACAGCAGCGCCAGCACGAGTGCCAGGACGATGCCGGCCACCAGCGCCGGACGACCGGGTCGCGCTCTGGTCCTCATTCGATCCTCCTGTGGTCGGCGCCGGCGCCGGCGCGTCGCGGCGCGGCGCGGCGACAGCCCGGGGCGGCGTCGGGATGCCGCCCCGGAGTCGAGCGGGGCATGTCTCTTGGGGTCAGTTGAGCGTCCATCGCTGGTTGGTCTGGCCGTTGCAGGTCCACAGCTGTGCTGGAGTGCCGTTGGCGGTGGCGGCGCCGGTGACGTCCAGGCACAGGCCCGAAGGGGCGCTGGTGATCGTGCCGTTGGCGTTGAGCGTCCACTGCTGGTTGGCCTGGTTGTTGCAGCTCCACGTGATGACCTTGGTGCCGGGGCTGGTGCCCTGTCCCGAGGCGTCCAGGCACAGACGGCTGCCGCCCATGGTGACGCTCAGCTCGTGAGAGGAGCTCTGGGACCAGGTCTGGTTCGCCGCGCCGGTGCAGTCACGGATCTGCGTCTGCGTGCCCGGCGTCGTGGAACCGCCCGGCACCTCCAGGCACTTGCCCGCACCCACCGCACGCAGCGCACCCGTCGTACCGCCCCCGCCGCTTCCCGTCCCGTAGCCGGCCGCGGTGATACTGGCCTGGACGGCGTTCTCGGTGGCGTCGGAGGGGTAGCCCGTCGTCATCGCGCCTTCGAAGAACTCGCCTTGTCCCGAAGGACTGTTGTCGCCGCCGGTGCCGAGCAGGACCGAGCTGTCGACCTTCATCGGCGAGTAGCCGTTGGGCAGCGGCCCGGAGAAGGTGGTGTTCAGCCCTCCGCCGGCACCGTTGCCGTATTTGAGGGTGAAGTTGGTGGTGCCGTTGTTCTTCAGCCACGCGCTGACGAACGGGTAGTGCACGCCGGGGTTGTTCGGGTCCTTGTTGGAGCCTGTGTTGGTGTGGAACATGCCGTTCTCCAGGTCGGCCTCGACCCACGGGCCACTGCCCGTGCAACCGCCGAACCAGCAGGCGTTGCCCCAGTAGATGGCGTTCATGGTGGCGTTGCCGGTGTCGGTGTGGGAGTTCTCGCCGCTGCCGTAGTCGAAGCAGCACCACTGGTTGGTGTAGTTCGACGAGGTCACCATGTAGATGCCTTCGGGCTGGGAGCCGGTGGCCACGCCGCTCGCGTGGTCGAGCCGGTAGCCGACGCCGGGGGTGACCTTGACGCCGAACACCGGGTGACCGGCCGCGGTCACGGGCAGGGCCATGGCGTCCGCGCCCACGTCGGAGCCGTTGGGGCCGGGCCCTTTCCAGTAGCCGCCCCAGGAGATCGGCAGGTCATTGTGTCTGGCGGTCTGGTCGTAGATCTTCGTGATCGTGCACGACGTGCCCGCGCAGAACGACACCTGGGAGGCGGCGTCGGCGTACCCGCCCGCGGCGAGCACCCCGATGTCGCGGTAGGTGTGGTCGGAGGACCGCTGGATCTGGTACAGCGGCCCGTTGTAGGCGGTGAAGAGCGCCCTGGTCGTGGAGTGCGCCGTCACGCACGGCGTGCCGCCCGCGGCGTAGATGTCGCAGGGAAGCGACGCGTCCGCGGCGGCTGCGGGGGCCGACGTGTGGACGGCGCTACGGGTGCCGGCCCCCGGTGACGTGGCGAACGCCGGTGTGCCCAGCGCTGCCAGGGCCATCGCCAGGGCGATCAGGAACGCGGCCGGGAATCGCCTGCGTCGGCGATCCATTGCTGATCCGGGCAAGGGAATCTCCTCTGTGGCGGTGGTGACGAGCAGGGGGACTCAGCCCAGCCTCCATTGCTGGCTGCTGCTTCCGTTACAGGTCCGCAGCTCGGCGAGGGTGCCGTCGGCCGTGGCCCCTCCGGCGACGTCCAGGCACAGGCCGGACTGGCGGCCGGTGATCGTGCCGTCGGAGTTCAGCGACCACTGCTGGTTGCTCTGGCCGTTGCACTGCCAGATCTCCACCTTCGTCCCGGGCGTGGTCTGGTTGTCGTAGGCGTCCAGGCACATCTGACCGCTGCCGGAGTAGACGGTGAGCTGGTCGGAGGCGGTGTGGGTCCAGGTCTGGTTGGCACCGCCGTTGCAGCTCCAGATCTCCACCTGGGTGCCCGCGGTCGTGGTCGAGTTCGGTACGTCCAGGCACTTGCCCGACCCGACGGCGTGCAGCGGGCCGGTGACACCGGTGGAGCCGCCGCTGGTGCCGCCCGCGACCCGGTACATCACCGTGCCGTGCCCCGGCACCGAGGCGCTGATGGCCCCGGAGGTCGTCGAGGACGCGCCCGACCACAGGTCGGTCAGGGAGTACGTGGACGCCCCGGTCTTGCCTATCGCGGCCGCGCTGGTGGTGATGGTCGCCGTGGAGCCCGTCTCGTTGAACAGCGCCACCGACACGTCCCCGTTGGCCAGCGGCTTGGCCAGCACGTCCAGGCCGCCCGAGGAGGAGACCATGGTGCCCTGCTTGCCCAGGGGGTCCTGGTCGACCGCGATCACCCGGGAGTTGGTCAGGACGGACAGGGTGGCCGAGCCGGCCTGGGGGATGTCGGTGCCCGCGATGAGCGGCGCGGCCATCTCCGCCCAGAGGCTGAACTCGCTGCGGTTCTCGGTCGCCGTCATCGAGCCGTTGCCGATCTCCAGCATGTCCGGGTCGTTCCAGTGGCCGGGGCCGGCGTAGGAGGCCAGTCCGACGTTGCTGTGGAAGATCGACAGCATGCTGGAGTAGGTGGGGCTGATGTCTCCGGTCGTGCGCCAGCTGTTGCCCACGCTCGCGCCCCAGGTCCACACGTTCTCCTGGCCCCAGTTGCACAGGCTGTACAGGATCGGTCGGCCGGTGGCCGCGAGGGCGTCCCTCATGGTGGTGTACCGGGTGCGCGCGGGAACGCCGGTGTTGTTACAGTTGTCGTACTTCAGGTAGTCCACGCCCCACGACGCGAACGACTGCGCGTCCGTGGTCTCGTGCCCGAGGCTGCCCGGGTATCCGGCGCAGGTCGCGGTGCCCGCGTCCTCGTAGATCCCCAGCTTCAGCCCCAGCGAGTGGACGTAGTCGGCGGTCCCCTTGATGCCGTCGGGGAACTTGGCCGGGTCCGGCACCAGGTGACCGCCGGAGTCCCGGTTGTGGGTCATCCAGCAGTCGTCGATGTTGACGTATGTATAGCCCGCCGCCTGCATGCCGTTGGTGTGCATCGCCTGGGCGGTGGACTTGATCAGTGACTCCGAGACGTTGCAGCCGTACGCGTTCCAGTCGTTGAAGCCCATCTGCGGAGTCGGCGCGAGCCCGTTGCCGAGCGCGGCGGCGGGGTGCGCCGTGCCGAGGGAGAGGAGAGGAACGGCAAAGGTGAGCAGCACGGTCGAGAACATGAGCGCCAGGGTTCTGCGCAGGGACGGCAGCGGAGGCAGGGGCCGTGGGCGCCTGGGTCTCATGGTGGTCGGGGGCATACGTCATCGACTCCTGGGGCGAGTTGGAGGTGGGTCAGCGGTAGCCGGCGGCGGTGATGTTGGCCTGTACTGCGCTGTCGGTGGCGTCGGAGGGATAGCCGGCGACCATGGCGCCCTCGTAGAAGGTGCCGGCGCTCAGGTTCGCGCCGCCGCCCGGCTTGCAGCAGTCGCCGCCGCTGCCCAGGACGATGGCTCCCTGCTTCTTCATGGGGCTGTATCCGGCGGGCAGTCCGCCGTCCCACAAGGTGGTCAGGCTCCCTGACTGGGCGTTGCCGCCTTTGAGGGCGAACCTCGACGTGCCGTTGTTCTTCAGCATCGCGGTGACGAACTTGGTCGGAAACGCACGCTGGTTGGGGTTCCAGGACTGGCTGCCGCCCGAGTACAGGCCCCACTCGAGGTCGGCCTGCACCCAGGGGCCGCTGCCGGAACAGCCGCCGAACCAGCACTCGGTACCGAAGTTGATCGCGTCCATGGCTCCGGCGGCGTCGGCCTTCCTGGTCGTCTCGCTGTTGCCGTAGTCGAAGCAGCAGCCGCCGTTGACATGGGTGCCGCTGGTCACCATGTACGCCCCCTCGGGCGCGGAGCCGGTCGGTACCCCGGTCAGATGTCCGTCCCGCCAGTAGCTGTTGCCGGGGTTGATGTAGAGCGAGTACGCCTTGGCGCCTCCGGCGGTCAGCGACTCCGAGGTCGCCTTCGCGGGACTGCTCTGGTTCGACCCCGGGACCTGGGCCGAGCCCTGGTACCACAGGTCGTTGCCGTGGCCGGACTGATCGCGCACGACCGTGATCACGCACGTGGTGCCCGCGCAGAACGCGTCCTGTGCCGCCGCGTCGGCGAACCCGCCCGGCGCCAGTACTCCGATGTCCCTGGTCGCGTTGTCCGAGGCGCGCCTGACCTGGTACAGGGTGCCGTTGTAGGAACCGTAGAGCGCCCGCACGGTGCTGTGCGCGGCCACGCACGGCGTGCCGCCGGCGGCGTAGATGTCGCACGGGCCCGAGCCGCCGGGCGGGGGCGGAGCCGTCGCCATCGTCCACTTCTGATTGCTCTGGCCGTTGCAGGTCCACAGGATGACCGCGGTCCCGTTGGCCGTCGCCGCCCCGTTGACGTCCAGGCAGAACCCGGACGCGGTTCCGGTGACGGACCCGTCGGAGTTCTCCCGCCACGCCTGGGTGGTACGTCCGTCGCACGGGCGGATGACCACCGGGGCCCCGGGCGCCGTCCGGTTGTCGTAGGCATCCACGCACCGGATGCCGTTCATCGTCCTCAGCTCGCCCGCCGCCGTGAGCTCGAACGCCTGGTTGACCTGGCCGTTGCAGTCCCAGATCTGCAGCGCAGTGCCCGACGTGTCGACATCGCCCTTGACGTCCAGGCAGCGTCCCGACGCGGAACTCACCAGGGGCGCCGCGGCCGCCGATGCCGACCAGGTCGGCGCGGTGGCCAGCACCATGGCCAGGAGTGCGAGCACGCATACGGCCGCGACCGCCGGTAAGCGTGGTGCGCGAGCCGCGGGGCGGCAGGGCGGAGCGAATGAAGGCTGCATTCCGTGTCCTCGATATGCGGGGGGGGAAGGGGACGGAAAGTGCTGTGCCTGCCCGAAAGGGCTCGAGAAGGGGTGTCGACCGCTCCGTCAGCGCGCCCGAGAGCGCCCACAGGGAACACTCAGACATCCCATGACGCATAGTGATCCCACAGCCTCGTTGCCATGTCAATAGGCCTGTCTCCGCGACCAAGGGCGATATCCATCCCATGTCTGTCCCTTGGTCGAGACGGTTCGAGGGCATGCCGAAACCCGCGTCCGGCGACGGCCGCCGTGCCGGACGCGGGCTTCACTGGCCCCGGTCACCTCACATGAAGTTCCAGTGCTGGTTGGCACCGCCGTTGGAGTCGAGGACCTGGACGGGGCTCCCGTTGGCGCTCTGCGCCGACGGAACCTCCAGCGCCCGGCCCGAAGCGACGTCGGTCAGCGAGTCCACCGCTCCCGAGACGATGCCACCCGAGTTCCCCGCAGCGCCGCCGAGCGCGGTCAATGCCGCGTTGTAGGCGGGCTTCTTGTTGCCGTTGCGGTCGAACAGCAGGGGGTTGTCTCCGCTGCGCCAGGAGTCGCTGTCCCGGATGCCCCACACCGTGATGCCCTTGCAGCGGGCGATGTTCATGCAGGCTTTGACGGTGTTGGTGTAGGCGGTCGCCGGGGCCTGGGCGATGTCGAGTTCGGTGATCTGTACGTCGACGCCGAGGGCGGCGAAGTTGTTCAGCGTGGTCTGGAAGCCGGCGGGCGGTCCGCCGGTGCCGAAGTGGGACTGGAAGCCGACGCAGTCGATGGGCACGCCGCGGTTCTTGAAGTCGCGGACCATGTTGTAGACGCCCTGGGTCTTGGCGTCGGACCAGTTCTCGATGTTGTAGTCGTTGTAGCAGAGCTTGGCGGCCGGATCGGCGTTGCGTGCGGTGCGGAAGGCTTCTTCGATGAAGCCGTTGCCGAGGACGTTCTGGAAGACCGAGGAGCGGTGCTGGCCGCTGCCGCCGTCGGCGAAGGCCTCGTTGACCACGTCCCAGGCGTAGATCCTGCCCTTGAAGTGGTTCATCTCGGTGGTGATGTGGTTGTTCATCACGCTGCGCAGGGTGCCCGCGTCGGTGATGGAGCTGACCCAGCCCGGCAGTTGGGAGTGCCAGACCAGGGTGTGGCCGCGCATCCGCTGACCGTGCGCGGCGGCGTGGCTGACGATCTGGTCGGCGGGCCCGAAGTTGAAGCTGCCGCGGGAGCGCTCGGTGGTGTCCCACTTCATCTCGTTCTCGGGCGTGATCATGTTGAACTCGCGGTCCAGGATGCCGGAGTACGTCGAGTCGCCCAGCTTCCCGGCGGCCACGGCCGTGCCGAAGTAACGGCCGCTGTCGGCCGCCGCGGCACCCAGTGTGCCGGAGGCCGCGTGGGCGGCCGGGTTCCCCGGGCCGGCCAGGGCCAGTGCCGCACCGGCTGCCACGCCGGCGGCCAGGGCCAGGGCCCGGCGCAGACGGGGCTCTTCATTGAGCCAGGACATGAGGGATCAGTCTCCTTGTATATGTGGGGGGTGCGTGTGGGGGGTTGTGACACCGACGACGCGTCGGTGTCTCTGCCGAGCCGGGTTACGCAGCCGAGGTGACCGGCAGCGCGGTCCATTGCTGGTTGGCGCCACCGTTGCAGTCCCACAGGACGAGTTGCGTACCGTCGGTGGTGGACGACTGGGGATCGTCGAGGCAGCGTCCGGAGGCAGGGTTGCGGTAACCGCCGGCGTTGGACTGCCATTGCTGGTTGCTGCCGCCGTTGCAGTCCCAGACCTGCATCTTGGTGCCGTTGGCGGTGCCGCGGCCGCTGGCGTCAAGGCATTTGCCGAGCGCGCGCAGGGTGCCGTCGGAGCGCGCAGACCACGCTTGCGCGGCGGAGCCGTTGCACGTCGCGATGTCGACGGCGGTCCCGTCGGCGCTGTTGCCGCCGCTCACGTCCAGACACTTGCCCGCGATTCCGGAGCGCACCTGACCGTCCGCCGAAGCCGGCGACCTGATCCAGCCGGCCGCGTCCGCGGCCTGCACGCCCGCGTTGAAGGCGTCCGCCATCTTGCGGAAGCCGTTGTCGTTGGGATGCAGGGAGTCGGACAGGTCCGCGCTGGTCAGGGCGCTCATATCCACCAGGCGTACATGCTTGCCGGCGGCCTGCTCGGCCTGGACGATCCCGGGCAGCTTGGCGTTGAAGGCGGGCCGGTTGGCCTCCTCGATGCCGCTCGTGGAGACGATCACGGTGCCGACGAGGACGGTCGCGTCGGGGGCGTCGCGCGTGATCTGGTCGATGAGCGCACGCAGCCGGTCAGGAGCGGTCGGGATCTGATAGTTGCCGTTCAGATCGTTGGTGCCGATCTCCAGGGTCACCACGTTCGGGCGGTAACGGGCCAGTACGGAGTCCGCGATGCCGCCGATCTGGTCGATCCGCCAGCCGGAGTGGCCTTCGTTGTCCGGGTCGGACATGGTGCCGTTGCGGCCCGAGCCGACGAAGTCCAGGGCGTGTCCCTCGGCCGCCAGCTGGTTCCACAGGAAGCTCCGGTAGCTGTTCCCCGACGGGCTGCCGACGCCCCAGGTGATCGAGTCGCCCAAGGGCATCAGCCGCAGGGTGGCGGGCGCTGCGGGGGCGGCGGCACGATGCGCGGAGGACGGCGGCCCGGAGCCGGCGCCGGCCGCCGCGGGTGACGCGGCGCCGATGCCCAGTACGGCCGTCAGCGCGACGGCCAGGGGTACCGAGTGCTTCTTCATAGGCGTTCCTCACTGGTGCGGGCAGTGGGTGGGGTGAACGAGCACTCGGCCGGTCAGCGAGGGTCGAAGTCCTGGTTGCTGCCGGCCGTGTTCTTGCACGGCCATTGGTCCAGCTGCTGGCCGGGGTTGCTGCCGCCGCCGTAGACGTCCAGGCACAGGCCGCTGTTCTGGTTCCGGAAGGAGTACGAGCCGTCGGACTGCTGTACCGGGAGCCACAGAGCGCCGGCCGTTCCGTTGGGGGTCTGCTGCACGATGTCCGGCGTACCGGCGGCCGTCGAGCCGTCGGACACCGCCACCATCAGGCCGGAGTTCTGTGCCTGCAGTTGTCCGTAGCCACCTGCCGCCGGGACGAACCGGAACTGCTGGTTGCTCTGACCGTTGCAGGTCCACTGGTCGACCGCGGCGCCCGCGCTGCCGGAGTTGCCGTGCACGTCCAGGCACAGGCCGTCGCTGCCGACGACCAACCGGTGGTAGCCGCTGGGGAAACCGCCACCGCCGCCCGAGGATTGGACGCCCGCCTGCTGTATGACCTGCCGGGCGTCCTGAGGCCAGTTGGTTCCGCTGACCTGGACGTTTCCGGTGAGCACGTTGTGGTGCGGAGGGCCGGTGGCCACGTACGCGTTGCCGCCGTTGTACCAGTTGCCGGAGAACGTGCTGTCGTCGGTGTGGTTGTTCGCGTTGGCGTTGGTGAGAGCCCAGTTGCTCGCGTCCTGAACCACGTTGTTCGACACCGTCAGGTAACGGGAGCCCTCGTCGAGGTAGAGCGCGGTGGTGTGGTTGTTGTCGTACATGTAGTTGTCGGAGATCACCGAGCCGGGGTTCGCGGACAGGTTGTAGATGCTGCCGCCGTCGAACATCGCGTTCTTGGTGTCGTAGATCAGGTTGTGGGAGACCGTGGTGTTCTTCAGCGTCGTGGGGGTGCTGTAGACGGGCTGGTAGGCGTACGTGCCCCGGTTGACGTAGTCCTGGCTGCCGCCGGGGTCGTTGACGCCCCAGCCCCAGCCGATGTCGATCCCGTCGTAGGGCAGGTGATCGCACTGGTTGTGGGTGATCGTCGCGCCGGTGACGTAGGTGGACAGGATCGCGGCGGTCTCCTTGTAGTCGGTGCCCACCCCGCTCACCTTGTTGTTGCTGATGGTGATGTTCTGGTTGGTCATCTGCGGGTTGCCGGGATGGTGCGCGTCCGGCTGGATGCCGCCCACCTGGATGCCACTGCCGGCGTCGTCGGTGAAGGTGTTGCCGGTGATGGTGACGCCGTTGGCGCCGAGTCCGGTGCCGGAGGCCGTGGCGACGCCGTCATTGCCCACGCCCAGTCCGGCTTGACCCAGTTCGGAGAAGGTGTCGCCGGAGAATGTGATGCCGGTGGCGGCGGAGACCTGCACGGCCGCGGGCATCTGCGCCCAGTGGTTACGGGTGGCCTCGAACTGCGTGCAGCCCGATTTGCATGTGCTCAGCCAGTTGGCGGGCATCGCGTAGGCACCGGTGATGTGTGCGCCGCTCTGCTGGTCCGCGTAGCCCTCGGGTCCGCTCGGGCCGAGCCAGGAGGTTCCCGTGAACCGGATGCCGGTGAAGGCCAGACCGGCCGCGGGTGTGCCGTGGCTGCCGCTGATGCCCAGCAGGCTCTGCAACCGGGGCAGTTCGACGTCGTAACCGTTGGGGTTCTGCCCGGCAGGGGCGCGGTAGTACAGGTCGCCGGTGGACGAGTCGAGATACCACTGTCCGGCCTGCTGCAGGAAGGCGTAGTTGTTCTCCAGGTACATCGTCCCGCCGGCGAACGGCGCATTGATGGTGTCGTAGCCCCAGGAGTTGTTGTTCCACGCGGGCTGCCGCATGGTGATGGTCCTGCCGGAGATCGACTGCACCGGCGCGTAGCGGTCGGTGAAGGAGTTGATGCTCTCGACTTCCATGTGGTCCTGGTCCGAGAGGCCGGCCAGGTAGTCGAGGGAGGAGTCGGTGACGGCCAGGCCGGTCTGGGTGAAGGTGAAGGCGGAGCGGGGCACCTGGATCGACGCGCGGGGTGCCTCCCTGCCATTGACGTAGAGCTGGCGCGTGTTCACACCCGTGCCGACGTGGACCGACCAGATGTTCTTCGACAGATCATGCACCTGCCAACCTGTGATCTGCTGGGCTCCTGTCACCATCGGTTGCTGAGCGGAGGCACCCTGGTAGGTGATGGTGTGGCCGTTCTGACCGCCGTCGCCGGAACCGAAGGTCAGTGGCTCGGAGAGGCGGTAGGTGCCGCCGGCCAGGTGGACGACGACGTCCGTATCGGCCGAGAGACGGTGCGCGGGCTGCTGCGCCTGGTCGATGGTGGCGAACGGCTGCTCGGCGCTGCCGTTCCCGCCCGGAGCCGCGTCCGGCGCCACATACAGGTCGGCGGCCGCCGCCTGGCGCGCTGTCGGCGGCGCGTGGGCGACGCCGGCGGTGGCCGGGCTGCCGATCAGCAGGGCGAGCAGAGCTACGGGGACGGCCCACAGACCGCGAAGTGCTCTGGCTCTGGACATGGTCATCCTCCGGTGGTGGCGCGTGTGGTCCCGTCTTGCGCGAGGACGGGTGCTTGCCGCACTTCCGCCCCCCGTGCGCGTCGCCGGCATGACATGCCTGCCGGGGCGGCCCTGCGAGCGTCGGGTGGCGAGTCCGTGGCCGGCGACGCACCGGCCACGGAGGGGAGCCTCTCAGGTCAACTGAGGCTCCATTGCTGGTTGGAGCCGCCGTTGCACGGCCAGAGTTCGGCCAGGGCACCGTTGGCCGTGGAGGCACCGGTGACATCGAGGCAGAGCCCCGACTGGGTGCCGGTGACGGTGCCGTCCGAATTGACCTGCCACTGCTGGTTGGACCCGCCGTTGCACGGCCAGGTCACCACCTTGGTACCGGCGGACGTCTGGTTGTTGTACGCGTCCAGGCACAGCTGGCTGCCGCCGCTGTAGACGGTCAGCTGGTTGGAGGACGTGCGGGTCCAGGTCTGGTTGGCACCACCGCTGCAGTCCCAGATCTGCAGCTGCGTACCGGCCGTGGTGGAAGAGTTCGGCACGTCCAGGCACTTGCCCGCGCCCACCGCGTGCAGCGCGCCGGTACCCGTACCGCCCCCGGAGGAGTTGCCGTATCCGACCGCGGTGATGTTGGCCTGTACGGCGTTCTCGGTGGCGTCCGACGGGTAGCCGGAGGTCATCACGCCCTCGTAGAAGGTGCCTTGGGCGCCCTTGCTGTTGTCGCCGCCGATCCCCAGGATGATGGCGCCCTGCTTGCGCATCGGGTTGTAGCCGGCGACGTTGGGGCGCACTCCGTCGTAGAAGGTGGACAGGGAACCGGACTGCGCGTTGCCGCCGCGGATCGCCCAGTGGTTCGGGCCGCCCTTGATGATGGCGGTCGTGTACCGGTAGTTGATGGTCGGGTCGTTGGCGTTGTAATGCTGGTTCACCCCGGAGAACAGGCCGTTCTCCAGGTCGGCCATGATCCAGGGACCGTTGCCGCTGCCGTATCCCCAGACCTTGATGTTGCCGAAGTAGATGGCCTCCATGGTGCCGTTGCCGTCGTCGTTGCTGTCCGTCTCGGCATTGCCGTAGTCGAAGCAGCAGCCGCCGTTGTAGTGCGTGCCGTCGAAGATCGCGTACATGCCTTCGGGGTTGTCCCCGGTGGCGACGCCGTTGGTGTGGTTGTTGCGGTAACCGGTGCCGGGTGCCACGAAGACGCCGTAGGCCTTGTGACCGCCCACCGTGGTCGGCGCGGCGGTCGCGTTCGCGAGATTGTCCGGGCCGCCCGCCGCACCGCCGCCGGGCGCCTGGGTGAGGTTGTTGCCGCGGCCCGACTGGTCGTAGATGACCGTGATCAGGCAGGTCGTCCCCGAGCAGAACGAGTCCTGGGCGGAGGCGTCGGCATACCCGCCCGCGCTCAGGACGCCGATGTTCCGGGTGGTGTTGTCCGAGGAACGCCGGACCTGGTACAGCGGTCCGTTGTACGAGGCGTACAGGGCGCGTGTCGTGCTGTGCGCCGCCACGCAGGACGTACCGCCCGACGCGTAGATGTCACAGGGGCCGGACGTGGCCGCGCGGGCTGTTCCGGCGGTGGCCGTCGCCCCCGCCAGGGTTCCGGCGACGAGCGCGGCCGCGGTACCCGCCCGGGCCAACGTCCCCCAACGGGAGCGGACAGGGCGCGCCGGCGACACCGGTGTCCGAGATGACGCGGCCCACGGCCTGCCACGGTGCCGTACCGCCGCGAGCAACCGCTCGACGCCGCCCCGCACGGACAGCGGGTGGCGTCTTGTACGTATGGTTCCCATCTGATCTCCCTACCGTGCCGGCGCAACCCGCTCGGGGTGTGGTGATGGCATCGGCGGATGCCGAGGCGCTCGGACGTGCCGTTGTGCAGTGGGATTGCAGCGAGGTTTCGGGGGAGACGGTGCTCCCGGTCTCGCGGGGCCGTGACGTGTGCCGTGCTCCCTGCTGTGAACCTCGTTGCGGAATCGATTCGACTGCTTATTCCCGCGGTTCGCAAGCCGTCTGCGCCGTCGAAAAGTTGCGGTGTGGCGGCAGGTGGACGACCGTTCCGCCACCAGCCGTTCGGGAACCGCGAGTCGCGCGAGAGCGGACGGCAGCCGTTGCGAATTCTCCCGAGGCCTCGCCATCATGGCGATGAGCAGGGACGCAGTCATGTATACGGGCCGCGGGTCCGGAGGCCGGCCGGAGCCGGCGGCCCCTGACCACGCGTCGGATTCGCATTCGACTCACGGCCCGCCATTGACCCCGTAGACCACCGGTCGTAGCATCCCGTCGAAGCGCTTGCGTCGAACCGATTCGCCTCACATCTCGGGTACTTGTGAGACGCGGAACGCACGTCGGCTCCGGCAGCCCGGCGCCGTTCCCCCGAACCCTTGCCTCCCGGGTCCGCCCGGCCGGTCACGTTACGACGCCGCCGGCGCGGCGCCGTTGTGCGACACGGGTTCGTCCAGCACCACTCACAGCGGGTCCCTTCAGTGCGGCCGCACCACCGAACGCGCGGCTCACCGCCGCGGACCCATCACCCCTGCGCCGCGCACCGCAGAGAAGCGGCTCGGAATCCGGTGTGCCACCACCGAGACCGCAACCGCATGAAACGACAAGGAGATTGCCGATGCCAAGCACCGCCCTTCCACCCCGGGCTTCCGAGGAGGCTCCGTCCGCCCGGACGCGACCCGGCTTACGGGCACGACCCCTCAGGACGGTCACGGCCGTGATCGTGACCGTGGCCGGGCTCATCGCGGCCATGCTCTCGTCCCTTCAGCCGGCCGCCGCCGCCGGCAACCCCTACCAGCGCGGTCCGGATCCCACGGTGGCCAGCGTCGCCGCCACCCGCGGCCCCTTCACCACCGCCTCGGTCAATGTGGCACCGGGCAACGGGTTCAACGGCGGCACCGTCTACTACCCCACCGACAGCACTCTGGGCACCTGGGGCGCCGTCGCGATCGTCCCCGGCTACACCGCCCGCTTCGCCGACGAAGAAGCGTGGATGGGGCCATGGCTGTCGTCCTTCGGGTTCGTCGTGATCGGCGTCGAGACCAACAGCCGCACCGACTACGACACCGCCCGCGGAACCCAGCTGCTGGCAGCGCTGGACTACCTCACGCGGCAGAGCCCCGTGCGTGACCGGGTCGACCCCGACCGGCTGGCGGTCATCGGCCACTCGATGGGCGGCGGGGGCGTCATCAGCGCCTCCGAACGGCGGCCCGCACTGAAAGCCGCGATAGCCCTCGCGCCCTTCTCCCCCTCGCAGAACCTGGCCACCGACCGGGTACCGACGATGGTCATCGGCGGACAGAACGACACCGTGGTCACCCCGTCCTACCTCGACGGGCTGTACGCCACCATGCCCGCCGCGACCCAGAGCGCCTTTCTGCAGATCGCCGGAGCCGACCACGTCTACTACACCCATCCCAACAACACCGAGATGAAGGTCCTGATCCCCTGGCTGAAGACCTTCGTCGACAACGACACCCGCTACACCCAGTTCCTCTGCCCGACCCTGGCCGATCCCGCCGGCATCTCGATCTACCGCGGCAAGTGCCCGTACGTGCCGACGGGCAGCACGCCGCCCAGCGATAGCGGTTTGCTGCGTGCGGTGGGTGCGGGCAAGTGCCTGGAGGTGCCGGGCGGTTCCACGACGCCGGGCACGCAGACGCAGATCCGTGACTGCACCGGCGCGGCGAACCAGACCTGGTCCCAGAGCTCCTCTCACGAGCTGAGCGTCACCATGGGCGGCAGCCGTCTGTGCCTGGACGCCTCGGGACAGGGCACCAGCCCCGGCACCAAGGTCATCACGTGGAGCTGCAACAACCAGGCCAACCAGCAGTGGACGCTCAACGCCAACGGCACGATCACCAGCGCCCCTTCGGGCCTGTGCCTGGACGTCACCGGCGCCGCCACCGCCAACGGCACTCCAGCACAGCTGTGGACCTGCAACGGCCAGACCAACCAGCGATGGACGCTCAACTGACCCCAAGAGACATGCCCCGCGACTTGCCGTGAACTGCCCGCCCCGCACGTCCGGTTCGGGTCTGCGGGCGGGCAGGGACCGTCGTCAGGCCGATTCGCGGACGATCAGTTCCGTGCGCAGGATGACGTGGCGCCAGGCGACGAAGGGCTCCTCCATCTCCTCCAGCAACAGTCGGATCATGACCCGCCCCATTTCCTCCACCGGCTGACGCACGGTCGTCAGGCGTGGTTCGGTGCGCTGGGCCAAGGAGAAGTCGTCGAATCCGATCACGGCGACGTCCTCCGGCACCCGCCGCCCCGCGGCACGCAGCGTCTGCAGTGCCCCTGCCGCCGCGGTGTCGGACGCCGCGAGGACGCCGTCGATCTCCGGGTGCCGCCGGAGGAGTTCCTCCATGGCGCGGCGCCCGCTGTCCTCGGTGAAGTCGCCCTCGGCGACCAGGGACCGCGAGCCTTTCAGGCCGGCCGTCTCCAAGGCCTCCTGATAGCCGCGCAGCCGGCATTGGGCGACGTACATGTCCAGCGGGCCGGTGATCGTGGCGATCGCTCTGCGGCCCTGGTTCAGCAGATGGGACACGGCGTTGCGGGCACCGCCGACGTTGTCCGCGTCCACATAGCTGACGTACTCGTCGCCCGAGCGGCGTCCGAGCAGCACGGTCGGCAGCCGCGCCTCGGCCAGCATGTCCGGCAGTTGATCGTCGGCGTGCACGGACATCATCAGGACCCCGTCGACCCGGCCGCCCCGTGCGTACTCCAGGAATCGCCGGCGCTCGTCCTCCGAACGCACCAGGGTCAGCAGCAGTTGCATCCCGGTGTCCGCCAGTGCGTCGCCGAGCGAGCGGACGATCTCCGAGAAGAACGGCTCGGCGAACATCCTCCAGTCCGGCTCCGTGAGCACCAGCGCCACGGCGTCGGCCCGTCGCCCGGCCAGCGACCGGGCGGCGAGATTGGGCACGTACCCCAGTTCCTCGATGGCGCGTTGCACGGCCCGGCGTGTCGACTCCTTCACTCCGGCCGCGTTGTTGACGACTCGGGAGACCGTGCCCCGCCCCACCCCGGCGTGGGCGGCCACCTCTTCCAGCGTCGGCGCCCCAGGGCGTCGCTTGCCCATCACCACCTCCCCCACGAGATCACCGATCCTACGGCCCCGGGTACCGGGCACACGACTTTCGGCGCGTCATCAACTGAGCGCTGAGACACGGGAGTCGGGATCGAAGACCGTCGCGGGGTGGGGGTCGTTGCCGGAGGTGGGGGTCGTTGCCGGAGGTGGGGGTCGTTGCCGGGGTGGCGGACGGTCGCTCCCGTCCGCTCCCGGTGGGCGAGCCGTCAGCCGACGCGCGCCTGCGCCTTTACGCCGCGGTGCAGGCCGTTCCGTTCAGGGTGAAGCCTGCCGGTTTGGCGAAGGTGCCGTCGTACGTGCCCTGGAACCCGAAGGACACCTGCCCGCCGGCCGCGATGTTCCCGTTGTACTGCGTACCGCCGGCCGTCACCGCCCCCGACGAGCCGGAGAGGTTGGCGTTCCACGCGCTCGTGACCTTCTGTCCCGCGGGCAGGGTGAACGCGAGGTTCCAGCCGTTCACCGGGGAGGAACCGCCGTTGGCCACCGTGACGTCGGCGGTGAAGCCGCCCTGCCACACGTTCGTGCCGTAGGTCACCTTGCAGGCCGATGAGCCGCCCGGGCCGCCGGGCGTGCCGCCGCCGAGGTTCACGGTCGAGGAGAACGACGTCACGGCCAGTCCGGCACCGTTCTGCCAGGGCTCGAAGCCCGCCTGAACACTCGTCAGATACCAGTTGTCCTGCGCGAGTCCGCGGGAGACGGCCTGCCGGAGGAAGTCCATCACGTCGAAGCTCCAGCCGCCGATGGCCGACGGTGCGACGAAGGACAGTACGTCGTTGGAGCCGTTGTTGCCGGACCACACCTGCCACGAACGCCCGGCGACGGTGGCGGTGCCGGTCTGTGAGCCGACCGGCTGGACAGGCCCGACATGGTTGAGCCAGACCATGATCTCGGTGCGGTTCACGCCGTCGGTGCGGGGCGTGGGGTCCAGCCAGATGTCGTAGGCGGCGTCGTAGACCGCGTTGCTCACATAGCTGTAGGAGATGCTGGTGGGCGCGCTCGAGATCGAGCTCAGCCTGGCCGGGAGGTTGGTGCCGGGTGAGCAGTTGGTGTAGTGGCAGCCGTTGAACACCGACGGATAGGACTTCGGGGCGCCGTTGGTCGAGACCGAGCCGTCGGCCTGGGCGATCCTGAAGCCGGAGTCGGTGACCGTGATGCACTGGGTGGCGCTGGTCCCCCAACGGTTGTTCTGGACGACGTAGCGGCCCTGGATCGTGGTCGAGCCGTACTGCTCGCAGATGGTCGTGTCGGCATGCGACGGCGAAGTGGCGGTGAGGAGAGCCGTCAGCGCGAGAAGCGATGTGAGCAGGGTGCCGAGCAGGGCTCGCGCCCTGGCTCGCGGTTTCGACTGTTGCATGCGGTTCCTCCGCGGGGGTGTGAGGGGATGGCGAGAGCACCCCATCGGATTGGGAGCGCTCCCAAATCGGTCTCGCAGGGCGGACGTAGTGATCATGTGCCTGACAAGATGGGGTGCCGGACGACCCTCGGGGGTTGAGGACCGCCCGGCGAGGTGACTCCGTCGACCTGCGACGGAGTCATGCACGCGGAGCTTCAGAGGGGGCTGTTTCGAGGGGCTCCGCGCACGAGCCGACGGCCGCCGGCGAGATGTCCGCCGGCGGATCGTGACATTCGGGCCGTGCGCCGCGCCGGCCGGCGTTCGACACGGACCAAGGCCCGACTCCGTGCACGCGTCCGGAATCCATGTTTCTGGTTCCCTCCTTGCGAGTGCGGCTCGAGGGGGGTCAAGGCTTGAACCAGTGGGAGCGCTCCCAATAGTGGGGACGGGTGCGGCTGCGGTCAAGACGTTAAGAAGTTGAATCGTTCGAACCGAACCAGCTCGGAAAAGTCGAGCAACACCCCTGTGCAATCAGTTGTGTTGGCGCTACCGTCCGTTGCACCAGTGGGAGCGGTTCCATCAGTCGACGCGTCCGTCACGACGCGCCAAGCTGCAAGGAGTCGCTCATGCGACACCCCCCGCCTTCAGCACCTTGAGCCATCGCCGGGAAGGCCGCGCCCGACGCGAGCGCGTGCGATCAGCCTCTCCCCGGCCCGCGGGCTCGACCCCATCGCACCAGGCGTCCCGCTCCTCGCATGACGACGCCGCGCCCCACCGCGCGCGCTCCTTCGGGCTGCGCGAACTCCCGCACGTCCTCAACCCGTGATCACCACTCATGATCACCCAAGGGAGAAGGAACCCGTACTCATGAGTCGTACCAGACTGCCCCTTGTCGCCGCGCTGGCACTGGTCGCCGGAACCTCGGGGACGGCGCTCCTCGCGTCACCGGCCGGTGCCGCCGTCACGTCGGTTCCCTGCACCGTGGACTACAAGATCCAGAGCCAGTGGGACACCGGCTTCACCGCCGCCGTCACGATCACCAACAACGCTTCCGCCAAGTCGAGTTGGTCGCTGAAATGGTCGTACGCCGGTGACCAGCGGGTGACCAACGGCTGGAGCGCGAAGATCACTCAGAGCGGTGCCGCGGTGACCGCCACCAACGAGACCTACAACGCCGCGCTGGCGACCGGCGGTTCGGTCAGTTTCGGCTTCAACGGCTCCTACAGCGGCACCAACACCGTGCCCGCGACCTTCACCCTCGACGGTGTCACCTGCAATGTCGACGACGGCAGCGGCTCGGGCGGCGGGGGCGGCACCGGGGGCGGAGGGGGCGGTGGGACCGGCGGCGGCAACACCGGCGGCCGGGTCGACAATCCCTATGCCGGGGCCAAGGGGTATGTGAATCCGGAGTGGTCGGCCCACGCCGCCGCCGAACCGGGCGGCAGCCGTATCGCCGACCAGCCCACCGCCGTATGGCTCGACCGGATCGCCGCGATCAACGGGGTCAGCGGCGGCATGGGCCTGCGCGCACACCTCGACGAGGCACTGAAGCAGAAGGGCTCCGGCGACCTGGTCGTGCAGCTGGTCATCTACGACCTGCCCGGCCGCGACTGCGCCGCTCTCGCCTCCAACGGCGAACTCGGACCGGACGACATCGACAAGTACAAGTCCCAGTACATCGACCCCATCGCCGCGATCCTCTCCGACCCCAAGTACGCGGGCCTGCGGATCGCCACGGTCATCGAACCCGACTCGCTGCCCAACCTGGTCACCAACGCCGGCGGCACCAACAGCACCACCGCCGCCTGCGTGACCATGAAGAGCAACGGCAACTACGAGAAGGGCGTGTCCTACGCACTGGCCAAGCTCGGTGCCATCTCCAACGTCTACAACTACATCGACGCCGGTCACCACGGGTGGCTGGGCTGGGACAGCAACCTCGGGCCGGCCGTGCAGGAGTTCGCCAAGGTCGCCACGACCAACGGCGCGAGCGTGAACGACGTGACCGGATTCATCACCGACACCGCCAACTACAGCCCCACCAAGGAACCGAACTTCAAGGTCACCGACACGGTGAACGGCCAGACCGTGCGCCAGTCGAAGTGGGTCGACTGGAACCAGTACGTGGACGAGCAGTCGTACGCCGTCGCCCTGCGGGACAAGCTGGTCGCGGCCGGGTTCAACTCCGGTCTCGGCATGCTGATCGACACCTCCCGCAACGGCTGGGGCGGCTCGGCCCGGCCCACCGGCCCGGGACCGCTGACGTCCGTCGACGACTACGTCAACGGCAGCCGCATCGACCGGCGCATCCACGCCGGGAACTGGTGCAACCAGAGCGGCGCCGGCCTCGGCGAACGGCCCACCGCGTCCCCGGCCGCCGGAATCGACGCCTACGTGTGGGTCAAGCCCCCGGGCGAGTCCGACGGTTCCAGCTCCGCCGTCTCCAACGACGAGGGTAAGGGCTTCGACCGCATGTGTGACCCCACCTACGGTGGCAACGTCCTCAACGGCAACAACCCCACCGGCGCCCTGCCGAACGCGCCGCTGGCCGGCCACTGGTTCTCCGCCCAGTTCCGGCAACTCATGCAGAACGCCTACCCGCCGCTGCCGTGAAGCGGTGACGCCGTGAAGGAGTGAATTGGTGAGTGCCCTTCGGGGCCGGCCCTGGGCGAGGGCCGGCCCCGAAGGATCACGCTCAGGTGCCGGGTTCGTGTGTCAGGGGCGTACGTCGACGTAGTCGCCGGCGGCCTTGGCGGGCCCGGTGGTCGTGGTGCCCGCGAAGTTCCAGCGCCAGTAGCCGTCCCGGACCGCCTTGACCTTGGTGGACAGAGTGCCGGTGTTGCTGGTGGTCACCGTGGCCACGGTGGTGTAGGTGCTGCTGTCCTTCGGGCGGAACTGGAGTTTCACGGCCCGGCCCGCGTAACCCGCGTACCGGTAGGTGTCCCAGTTGGCCCGGACGAGCTTGCCGGTGACGGTGATCCAGGCGCCCTTGGCGACCGGTTCCGATGCGGCGTTCACGGTCAGCTGCGCCGCCCGCTTGAGGCCGAACGACGCCACGTTCGGGGCGAACACGGAGCCGCCGTCGTTGGCGTCGACCAAGGTGTCGGCCGACCAGGTGCCCGCGTTGGCGTTCGCCAGGTCCACCGGGTCGTCGCTTCCCGGGGCCGGGTGGGCGTTGACGGTGAACACCATCGTGCACGTCGTTCCGTTCTCGCACATGGCGTCGGTGGTGTAGAAGCCGCCGTGCGGCCCTTTCAGATCCACATCCGCGGAGAGCAGGCCGGAGTCGTCCGACCCGGTGACCGTCACGGGGAACGACACGTTGTGCGTGATGCCCACGATCACGTCGTGCCCTGAGTTGACGGTGACCCCGCTGACCACGGGGTCGCTGAGCGCGGTGCCGGACGCGGCGCCGGCCGAGGCGCCGGTCCCCACCACGAGGCCGGCGACGACCCCGACCACCGCGCCGCGACGTATCACCCCGGCAACAGGTCTGCGGGGCCGGGCAGTTGTGAGGGCGGGTGGGGTGGTCCCACTCCCGCCGTCCTGCCCGTCGTCGCTCAGCGGCTCGGCGAAGCGGCTCATGATTCCTCCCGGGTACGAAGGCCCTGCTGCCAACCACCCGCGAAGAAAGGCGTCTGGCGGTGAGAGCTGCGGACTGACGTGTGTCACCCCGTACGACTACCGAACCCGGCCGACCGTTGCCCTGAGTTTGACAGCGCGCAAACACCGGCCCAACTGGAAGACGCAGAACGCTACTTGGTGGCGGCGCGATGTCATCTCGTACCGCAGTGCGGTCACTTCGCCTGGGCGAGCCGGACCGCGTCGGGGCCGGCGGGGAACCGGAGCTGTCCGGTCGTGTCGTGCACGGCTCGCCACACCGTCTCCGCCACGTCACTTTCCTGAGTGAAGAGGTCCTGGCCGGTGAAGTCGTCCATGGCCTTCTTCGCGAAGGCCCGGTAGGGCTCCGGCACCAGCTCGTCCGGTGCGGTGCCGTTCGTCGCCCTGACCGCGAAGTTCGTCGTCAGGCAAGCGCCCGGCTCGACCGTCTTGGCCCGCACACCGAACGGCTCGAGTTCGAGGGCGAGGGACGCCGTGAACCCCTCGACGGCCATCTTGCTCGCCTTGTAGACGGCCGACAGCGGCATGTGCCCCAGCACCACACTGGAGGTCACGTTGACCACCACTCCGGAACCGCGCTCGCGGAACTGGGGCAGCACCGCCTGCGTCGTCGCCATCACGCCGAAGGTGTTGGTCTCGAAGACCTCGCGTACGCGGGCCATCGACGTGCCCTCGAACACGCCGATGGACGGCACGCCCGCGTTGTTGACCAGGACGTCGATGGGGCCCGCCGCCTCGATGGCGGCGGCGATGCTCTCCGGCCGGGTCACGTCGAGGGCGACGACGCGGAACCGGTCCGACTCGGGCAGGAGACCCGGGCGCGGGGTGCGCATGGTGGCGATGACGTTCCACCCCTGCGCGTGGAAGTGGCGGGCGGTCTGCTGTCCGTAGCCGGACGAAGTGCCGGTGATCAGAACCGTGTTCATGGCGGAGTCCTCATGGCGAGATGGGATCCACGGGGCAGGATTTTCCTGTCCCGCGGAGCAACCGTGGGGTTACGGATTCCATTTCACCGCTCTGACCTGGGCAGATGGTAGAACTATCCTCGCCGCTCCTTGCACGATCCTGCCAGCTCGCCTTCCTCAGGGCAGGACGGTCGCGGGGACGCGTACAGAGTCCCGGAGGCGGGCCGCGTCCAGGCTCGGGGGTGCGCCGAACTGGCGGCGGTACTCCCGGCTGAACTGCGAGGGATTGTCGTACCCGACGCGCCGGCCGACCCCGGTGACGTCGCCGGGGTGGGTGGCGAGCAGCAGTCGGGCCTCCTGCAGCCGGATCTGCTTCTGGAACTGGATGGGGCTCATCGCGGTCACCGCCTGGAAGTTGCGGTAGAAGGCGGAGGCGCTCATGCCGGACATGTGCGCGACGTCCTCGACCCGGAAGGGCTCCGCGTAGTGCTCGCGGATCCAGCGCACGGCCCGGGAGATGTGGCTCAGGCCGCTGTCGGCCAGGCCGAGCTGACGCACGGTCGCCCCCTGCTCGCCGGTGATCAGCCGCCACAGGATCTCGCGCTTGATCAGGGGTGCCAGCACGGCCCGGTCACGGGGTTCGTCCAGCAGGCGCAGCAGCCGGACCACCGCGTCCAGCAGCGCGGCGGGGGCGTCGCTGACCGCGATGCCCGAGGGCACGGCGGTACCGGCGCGGGGGATGTCTCCGGGCCCTGCCCGCAGCAGCAGTTCGGCGATGACGGACGCGTCCAGCGTGAGGCCGAAGCCGAGGGCCGGCCGCTCGGAGTCGGCCTGGGTGAACTCCCCCGTGACGGGCAGGTCGACGGAGGCGACCAGGTACTGGCCGGGACCGTACGCGTAGACGCGGTCGCCCAGGGCGAGGCGCTTGGCTCCCTGCGCGATGACGGCGAGGACCGTCCCGGACATCGACGGCGACGGCGGATCCGGCCGGTCCACCTTCGAGATCAGGACGCCGTCGACGGCCGTGGTCCAGTCGGGGCGGGCGTGCCGGGCCAGCAACGCGCGGAACTCTTCGAGGCACATGCCCCCATTGCAGCACCGATCGGCACCGCTACTCCCCGAGTCGCGAGGATCGTGCAAGCGACGGAGAGCATCGTTCTACCGTTTGTGCAGGTCAGAGCGGTTGACTGGCATCAGCAGGCACAACGCCACTCCATCGACCGAGAAGAGGCATCCGTGATCGCCACCTATGGTTTCCACGCCACTCTGACCGCCCGGCCGGGCCTGGGCGACCGGCTCGTCGAACTGCTGCTGACCGGCCTGGACGAGGGCAGCCCGGGGGCGAGCGAGCACTGCGTCGTCTATCTCGTCTCGCGCTCCGCGTCCGACCCCGACGTCGTTCACGTCACCGAGGGCTGGACCAGCGAGGAGGACCACCACCGGCTCTTCGCCGGCGAGGCCGCCCAGGCCATCGTGGCGCAGATCGACGGGTTGCTGGCCAAGGAGTCCGCGTACAGCGACTACGTCCCGGTCCTCGGCAAGGCCGCGTTCTGAGCCGGCCGCCTGCCGCGCTTCCCCTCCCGCTCCCCCGGCACCACTCCACTCCACTTCACTCCACGAAAGGCAGCACCCCATGACCACCGCACGCCCTGCCCTCGACCCCGAACTGCGCGAGCTGCTGGCCGACGTGCCGCTCATGTCCCGGCTCGACTCGGAAGTCCTCGGCGCATTGCGTCAGCTCCCCTCGACCCCCGTCGACGCCCTCCTCGCCCACCGACAGGTCGACCGCCGCGAGATCGCCGTGCCCGCCAAGGACGGTGTTCCCATCCCCCTGTCGGTCTTCCGCCCCGCGCAGGTCGACCAGCCCGAGGCCGCGCCCTGCGTCTACTGGATCCACGGCGGCGGAATGGTCATGGGCGACCGGTTCTCGCAGATCGACATCCCCCTGGAATGGCTCGACGAGCTCGGCGCGGTCGTGGTGAGCGTCGAGTACCGGCTCGCTCCCGAAGCCACCGGCACCACCCCCGTCGACGACTGTCACCGGGGACTGCTGTGGGTCGCGGAGCATGCCACCGAGCTCGGCATCGATCCCGACCGGATCGTCGTCGCGGGCGCCAGCGCGGGCGGCGGCCTCGCCGCCGGTGTCACCCTGCTGGCCCGCGATCTCGGCACTCCGGCGATCGCCGCCCAGGTCCTGATCTGCCCCATGCTCGACCACCGCAACACCACGCCCTCCAGCCGCCAGTACACCGGCGTGCCCGGCGTATGGACCGGTGAGATGAACGCCTTCGGATGGCGCGCCGTCCTCGGTGACCTCACCGACGACGAGATCCCCGCGTACGTCTCACCCGCTCTCGCCGACGACCTCTCCGGCCTGCCCACCACCTACATCGACACCGGCTCGGCGGAGGTCTTCCGCGACGAGGACGCCGACTACGCCTCCCGCATCTGGGCGGCCGGCGGCCAGGCCGAGCTCCACGTCTGGGCCGGTGGCTTCCACGGCTTCGACGCGCTGTTCCCCCAGGCACGGATCTCGGCCACGGCCCGCCGCACCCGCACGGACTGGCTCGCCCGGCACCTCGCGCCATGACCGGCGCGTTCAGGGCGCATCCGGGGCATTGCTCCAGGGAGAAGGGGCGTCGGAACCCGTACGCGTCGGCGTCGTGCCACACTGCTTGAAACCTCGACGCCGGCCCGTGCAATCCGGGTGGGACAAGTGTTCTCTGCTTCACGACAAGGCGGTCACATGCAGTCGCCAACGCCGCAGTCCCGTTTCAGGGAACTGTCGACGGCCACCGTCCACCCGGAGTTGACCGATGCCGAGCACACCCGGCTGAGCCGCGTGCTGGCCGCACGATCCACCATCCACATGGCGGAGGGCGCACTGATGGTGCTCGGCCCCATGGCGCTCGACGATGCGGGCCAGGGCCTGATCGACCTCTCCCTCACTCTCACCATGCACCGGCACATCGTGGCGGAACACGTACTGGATCTCGTGCAGGGAAAGCCCGTTCCCCACCATGTGAGCGACGCTCTGCACGACGTCCTGACCCAGTACCGAGCCTGAGAGAGCCACGGCGTCGACGCGGATCAGGCCTCGGCCACCGCGCGCCGGGAACGCTCGGGCAGTCGGGCGACGGGGACGGCGACGTCGTCGGCGTGGTCGGTGGCCAGCCCGGTGAGGAGCTCGTCGCAGAAGATCTCCAGCGGCTCACGGGCAAGGGCCGCGGCGTGCTGACGCAGTCGGGTCATCCCCGCGTCCAGGCCCTCGCCGCGGCGCTCGATCAGGCCATCGGTGTGCAGCAGCACGGTCGAGCCGGCGGGCAGTACTTCGACGGCGTGCGGGCGCGGCTCATCGGGGTCGACGCCGAGGAGGAGGCCCTGGCCACCGGTCAGACAGCGGGTGTCGCCGTCGTGGGTGATCACAGGGACCGCTGGAGGCGTTCGGCGATGTGCTGCGTCTCCCGGTGCAGCCGCGCGTTGTCCACCCCCAGCCCCATGCGATGCACCAGGTCATCCACCATCGCCAGGTCACTGCTGGTCAACGGCGCCCGCCCGGCACTGCGGCCGACGGTCACCGCGCCCAGTACCTGGTGTCGGGCCCGTAGCGGAGCGACGACCGCGGTGTCCGTACCGAGCTGGTCGAACAGCTCCAGCTGCCGCGCGTGCAGGGGATCGACGGCCTGGGTGACGGGGGGCATGTCCGCGGACGTCAGCAACAGCGGGCCGGCCCCGCCGGAACCCTGGCCAGCGGCCCCACGGCCACCTCGGGAACGGGCGGCAGCACCCCGGTCAGACCGCCTACCGGCAGGACCTCGGGGTCGTGGTGCACGACGCTGATACGGCGCCGCCGGCCGTCGTCCTCGATCAGGTCCACCGCGGCCCAGTCCGCCGGCTGCGGGACGAGGATCCGGCACACCCGCTCAGTCCGTTGTGCGAGTCGAGCGTGCTGGACAGTGCGGTCGTCGCCTCGGCCGGCAGCGTCAGCCGGTCCAGCGCCCGCTGCACCACATCACCGACCTCGAAGTCGTCCACCGTCTCCGACTTCCCATCCCACGCCCCTTTCCACGCCGACCTCGGCGTCGTCATCCGCTCCGAGGAGTCGACGAGTGCCGCCGTCAGGTGTCGGAGGGGTCAGGCCAGGGCCCGGTATCCGTGCGCATCCAGCCAGCCGATCAGGACGTCTCTCTCCCTCAGGGCCGTGGCTCGCGCCGCTCCGGCGCTGGTGCGCCGTGCTCCCGCGTCCAGGACGCGGTTGGCCGCCCATAGTCGCAGCTGGCTGACCGTGAGCCGGTCCAGCTCTCCGGTGTCCGACCAGCGCCGCGCCTGCGCGGTGGCCGACTGGCCTTGGGCGAAGAACTGATCGACAAGACCTTCGGCCACGGAATCGAGGTTCGTCATGGCGGCCTCCCGTGGGGTACGACAACACGGTGCGCCCCTCGGCCGGTCCCGGCGTAGGGTCCACCGGTACCTCCTCCGCAGCCGGCCAGCCCCTCCGCACGGCACCGACGGCCCCGGCGCTCGACCCGTTCCGCACTCCGCACTCCGGCCTGCAGGTGCGCAGCGGAGCGTGCCGGCGGCGGACCTGCTCGCGCCCTCGCCGTCCGAGGCGCCCAGGCGCTGACGCGGCACCTGAATTCGGTGGAGGCCGCCGATCTTGCTGGTTAGGGTCGCGGAATGAGCACTCGTACTTTCCGGATCACGGTCCGCGGTGTCTTCGACGGGCTGGGCGCGGACCAGCGAGCCGAACTGCTGGCCCGCGCCGCGGAGCACGACGTACTGCGCGCGGCCTTCACGCCCGAGGGGCACCTCAGTTACGACCTGGCGGCGCGTTCCGCCTTCACCTTCCGGTTCCTTGATTCCGGAGAGGAAGAGGAGGACATCCTGGAGGCGTCCGAGCGCGCCGAGGAGGCGGCGAAGGCGTGGCTGACCGAGCGCGGGTACGGCTACAAGAACCTCCGCTCCCAGGCGGAGGACCTCTCTCAGGCGCCCCTGGGCAAACGGCAACGTCGCGCCGCCGCCCAGAAGGACGCCTGATCCCGCCGCGCGGGCCCAGGGTCTGCGTGTCAGCGGGTGAAGGTGACCCGCTGCTCCTTCAGGGTGCCGCAGTTGGAGTTGTTCACCTGGACGTACACGTTGTCGATGTTGCCGCCCCAGCTGACGCAGTGGCCCTTGCCGTAGACGTAGGTCGGCCCCGCGTACGACGCGTACTGCCCGAAGTCGTCGTCGCCCTGTTCGGTGTCGGGGACGTAGATCCAGGCGGACATGTCCAGGACCGTGCCCGGGTTGCTGCGGATGGTCGCGACGCAGTTCTTGCCGTTCGACGCGTTGTACGTCAGGTAGACGGTGCCCCGCGAGCCGACGGCCGCCGAGTTCACCGTCTTGTAGCCGCTGCCGCAGACCTTCTGCGGTGTGGTGTTGGGCGCCGCGGAGGCCGGCGCCGCCATGGCGGTGACGGTTCCCAGGGACAGGGCCGCTAACGCCGAGGCGACCAGAACAGAACGATTCAACATCACATTTCCCCCTTGCGGTCATCGGTCGTGATTGCTCTCGTCTGTGTGACCCGCGAGGCATTCGCATGGTTGCACCACGTTCGCAAGGGAATCGGGTCACCCCGTGAGCCTTGGAGGAATTCAAAAAGGCGGTCGTCAGGGCCCGTTGCGGGGAAGAATGTGCGCCATGACGTACGAAGGCTCCTCCATCGACCCGAACAAGCCCAGCATCGCCCGCGTGTACGACTACTTGCTCGGCGGCAAGGACAACTACGCCGTGGACCGCGAGATCGGCGATGTGTTCAAACGTGATCTGCCCGGGTCGGTGGCCATCGCCTTCGCCAACCGCGCGGCCCTGACCCGTGCGGTCAGGGAGATCGCGAAGACCACCGGGGTACGGCAGTTCATCGACCTGGGCAGCGGTCTGCCGACCGCCGACAATGTCCACCAGGTCGCGCAACGCCACGCTCCGGAGTCCCGCGTCGTCTACGTCGACATCGATCCGCAGGTGCTGGTCCACGGCCGTGCCCTGCTGGAGAACAACGAGTTCACGCGCGTCGTGGCGGCCGACGTGCGCGACCCCGAGGCCATCCGCACCCACCCGGACACCGTCAAGATGATCGACTTCAGTCGTCCCGTCGCCGTCATGTTCAGCGCCATCCTTCACCACGTCAACGACGAGGAGGACCCGGCCGGCCTCGTCCGCTTCTGGCGTGACCAGGTGCCCTCCGGCAGCTACTTCTTCATCAGCCACTTCCGCTCCGGCAACAACCCGGAGACGGAGGAGGCCGAGAAGGTCCTGCAGCAGACCTTCGGCCGCGGCCGGTGGCGCACCGACGACGAGATAGCCTCCCTGCTCGACGGCCTGGAGATCCTCGAACCCGGCATCGTGCCCGCCTCCCTGTGGCGCCCCGAGAAGAACGACAACCCGTGGACCGCCGACGGGGAACGGGAACTCACCGTCTGGGAACGCCTCATCGCCGCCGGCCTGGCCCGCAAGCCCTAGCTTGACGAGGGCGCGGAACCGTGTGCGGTCGACCGCGTCATCGTACGCCCGCAGCACATACGTGGCTCCGCCCTTAGGATCACGGGCATGTCCATCCGACTTCGTATGCGTCAGGCACTGCCCGAAGCGATGCGCGCCCGCGACAAGGCGGCGGTGAGCGCCCTGCGTTCGACCCTTGCCGCGCTGGACAACGCCGAGGCGGTGCCCGTGGACGAGGCGGAACCGCGCGGCTCCGCCCTCGAGCAGTCCCCGGTCGGTGTCGGTGTCACCGAGGCGGCGCGGCGTGAGCTGACCGAGCACCGGGTGGTGGACGTCGTACGCGCCGAGGCCGCCGAACGGCTGGAGGCGGCGGCGCAGTTGACGGCTCCCGCGCACGCCGACCGGGCCGCGCGGCTCCGCGCGGAGGCCGACGTGCTGCTTCGCCTCCTGGACGAGGCAGGCACCGCATAGGCCATCGGCGGGTTCTCAGGCGTGCGGGTGCCCGTGCTCCAGCAGGGCGACGCCCAGGGACGTGATGGTGTGCAGCACCGCCCTGCCCTCGCGCCGGGTGGCGATCAGACGGCGGCCAGCGGGCCCACCTGTTGGCCGAGGCGTCCGCGCACCGACACCTGCCGGCGGCGAAAGGCCAGGCCGGCGTCGCGGTCCTTCAGGAGTTTCACCGTGTCGTACGTCTCCGCCGCCACGCCGATCGTCGTGGCCACCCGGGTCCGCGCCAGGTCCTCCGCCGTGAAGTGGATGCGTTTCACCGAGTGTCCCGTCCTCCGCGTCGCCGTTGGCCCACAGCAGTCTCGGTTTCGGACGGGAGTCGCACAATGATCAATCAGGCCATGGTCGGCCGGGGGGCGTCGGGGTCGTACACGCGCGGCGTAGGGGGCACGCACGCGCCGCGCAGGGGCTGTGCGGCCTTCTTCGGGGCCCGTCCAGCCCAAGCGCCCGAAGTGAGCCGGCACGACTCTGGTAGGTGGCACACCCGGTTGCACGTCCCCTTCCGCCATCAGGCAGGACGGCAGGTCCGACATGGACGTCACGATGCACGCGGCCGATGAGCTGAGCCCCGCGATCGTCCGGGCCTGGCACCGTGCGACGGACGAGTCGCCGCAGTACGCCAACCCGTTCCTGGCACCGGAGTTCGCGGCGGCGACGGCCCGCCACCGGCGTGGGTGCGTGGTGGCGGTCCTGTGGGAGGAGGCGGAGCCCGTCGGCTTCTTCCCCCACCAGCGCAGTGCCCTCGGCGTGGGGCGGGCCATCGGTTACGGCCTGTCCGACTGCCAGGCTCTCGTGCACCGCCCCGGCGTCACCTGGGACCCGCCGGAGCTGTTGCGGGCCTGCGGTCTCTCGGTGTTCGAGTTCGACCATCTCGTCGAGGAGCAGAAGCCGTTCGACGGGTATCTCACGGGTACCTTCGCCTCGCCGGTGATCGACCTTCCGGACGAGGGCGACGGCTACGTCGAGTGGCTGCGCCGCA
Organism: Streptomyces sp. C1-1; assembly: GCF_050214755.1. NCBI lineage: Bacteria > Bacillati > Actinomycetota > Actinomycetes > Kitasatosporales > Streptomycetaceae > Streptomyces > Streptomyces sp. C1-1. The sequence goes on from NZ_CP189826.1 coordinate 926,957, forward strand.
CCTCCCCGCGGCACACCAAGACGACGCTCGCCAAGGAGCGCCGCCTGCGGAGCGACGCGGGCGAGGTGCGCTTCGTGCTCGACGAGCGCGACCGGCGGGTGCTGGGCACGCTCATGCGGTGGAAGTCCGCCCAGTACCGCCGGACCGGACGGATGGACCGCTTCGCACGGCCGTGGATCGTGGACCTGGTGGACGACCTCTTCGCCGTCCGCGCGGAGCACCTCACCGGCATGCTGTCCGTGCTGTACGCCGACGACCGTCCCGTGGCCGCCCACTTCGGGCCGCGGTCCCACACGGTCCTCGCGGGCTGGTTCACCGCCTACGATCCCGCGTTCAGCCGCTACTCCCCCGGGTTGATCATGCATCTGCGGATGGTCGAGGCGGCGGGCCGCCACGGGGTGCGGCTCGTGGACCTGGGACGCGGCGACATGGAGTACAAGAACTGGCTCAAGACCCGTGAACTGCGGGTCGGCGAAGGCCTCGCGTACCGCGCCAGCCCGGTGGCGGTGGCACACCGGCTGTGGCGCAGGCCGGTACGCGGCCTGCGCAACACCGTCCTGGCCCATCCCGGACTGCGGCGGCCCGCCGACCGGCTCCTGAGGACGGCCGGCCGGCTGCGCACCTCCGGCCCGCCGGGCGCGGGTTCCGAGGCGCGTTAGCCGCTCCCCTGTCGGACTCGACGACCGGTCACCACAGGAAGGCACTCATGCCGTACGGATCCCGACTCGCCGCGATGATGGCCCGGCGGCTGGGACGCGAATGCGTCTACACGCCCTCGGCACGGCTGGCTCTCTACCTGGCCCTGAGGCGCTGGTGCCGGCCGGGGGCACGGCTGCTCATGTCCCCGGTGACCGACGACGTGATCCTCTTCGTGGTCCTCGCGGCCGGTCTGCGCCCGGTCCTGGCTCCGGTGTCGGTCCGCGACGGCAACATCGACCCGGCGGCCGTACCGGAGTCCGTGTGGCGCGGCGTCGACGCGGTGCTGACCACGAACCTGTACGGCATGCCGGACCGGATGGAGCAACTGGGCCGCCGTTGCGAGGAGTTGGGCATCCCGCTGTTCGAGGACGCGGCGCATGCCATGGGCACGCACGTGGCGGGCCGACCGATCGGCACCTTCGGGACGGCCGCCGCCTTCAGCCTGTCCAAGCACGCGGGAGGGAAGGCAGGCGGCTTCCTCGCCGTCGAAAGCGCCCGCACTCGACGGGAGTTGGAGGCTCTGCGCGACGACCTCCTGGTGCCGGGCCGGCTCGGCGACGACCTGGCCACGACGCTGCGGCCGCTGGCCCGCTCCGCGGTGCGCGGCTGCCATCTGGTGAGTCCCGTGTGGCGGACGATGCAGCGCCTGCGGCTGCTGGAGCGCGACGGCTACCGCATGGAGCTGCGCGCGCCGCTGCTGGCCGCCTGCGCCCTCAAGGCACCGGGCCTGACCGCCTACGAGCCGTGGATGCGGGTCGACCTGCACGGCTTCCGAAACCGTCACGGGCTGCTCGTCCAGGCGCCGTTGGCGCTGCGGATGGCCCGCCTCGACGACAGTCTCGCCCGGCGCAGGGCCGGCGTCCGGCTGCTGTCCGACACGCCTTGGGCCGCGCCCGCCCTGCGCGAGCGGACGGCGTACGACGGCGCTCTGCCCCTGTTCCGGGTGCCGCTCCTCGTCCACGACCGTGACGTCCTCGTCGACCGCCTGGTGCGGCACGGCGTGGTCACCGGATACGTCTTCGACCCTCCGCTCGACGACTACGCGGGTGGCGAGTTCGTCGACCCCTCCCCCGATCCGTCGGCCGCCCGCTGGTTCGCCTCCCACGTGCTGCCTGCCGATCCACTGCTGGCCCACAGCGTGGTCACAGCGCTGACCCGTGCGCGGGCGACCGAGGCTGCCGCACCCGACCTGCGGGCGGCCACCTCGCACGATGCGTCCCGCCCGCCCCACCGATCACCGAACAGCCCGTAGCCGACGGGAGGTTGGGCAACGCCCCCGCCGTCCCGACCGTGTTCTCCCGCCCCATTGTGTTGAGCCTTGCGCCCCCTTACTGTTCGACTTTGCCTGAGTCTGTTGGATGTTGATTGCTCAGGCGGTATGGAGGCCGCAGTGTGGAGTGATCGGTTCGGTTCGAAAGCTGCGAGACCCGGCCGCGGCCGGTGGTGGAAGGCGGCCCTCGCGACCGCCGCCACCATCGCCCTGGCCGCGGGCATGACCGCGCCCGCCGCGGCGCGGGAGAGCGGCGGGCGACCACCCGCCGCCTCGGCCACCCAGGCGCACACGGTGAGCCTCGACGGCTACTCGTTCCTCGTCGACGGCAAGCGCACCTACCTGTGGTCCGGCGAGTTCCACTACTTCCGGCTCCCCAGCCCGGACCTGTGGCGCGACATCTTCCAGAAGATGAAGGCCGCCGGATTCAACTCCACGTCGCTGTACTTCGACTGGGGATACCACTCGCCCAAGCCGGGCGTGTACGACTTCAGCGGCGTCCGCGACGTCGACAAGCTGCTCGACATGGCCCAGGAGGCCGGGCTCTACGTCATCGCCCGCCCCGCGCCCTACATCAACGCCGAGGTCGACAGCGGCGGTCTGCCCGGCTGGCTGACCACCAAGGCCGAGAACAACCGCAGTGACGACCCGCGTTTCCTGAAGTACGCGGACGAGTGGCTGACCCGGATCGACCGGATCATCGCCCGCCACCAACTGACCAACGGCACCGGGTCGGTCATCGCCTACCAGGTCGAGAACGAGTACTACAACGGCTCCGCCGCCGGCCACTCCTACATGAAGCACCTGGAGGACAAGGCCCGCGCCGACGGCATCTCCGTCCCGCTGACCGGCAACAACAACGGCACCTTCAACTCCGGCACCGGCGCCCTGGACGTCGACGGCCCCGACTCCTACCCACAGGGCTTCGACTGCTCCAACCCCACGAAGTGGAACGGCGTCCCTGACATCAGCTACGACCACCCGGCCGGCAAGCCGCTGTACTCGCCGGAGTTCCAGGGCGGCGCCTTCGACCCCTGGGGCGGCCCGGGCTACGACAAGTGCGCCCAGCTGATCAACGACCGGTTCGCCGACGTCTTCTACAAGCAGAACATAGCCGTCGGCGCGACCGCGCAGAGCTTCTACATGACCTACGGCGGCACCAACTGGGGCTGGCTGGGCATGCCGCAGAACTACACCTCGTACGACTACGGGGCGGCGATCCGCGAGAACCGCCAGCTCGATCCGAAGTACTACGAGGACAAGCTGATCGGGTACTTCACCCAGTCGGTCGCCCCGCTGACCAAGACCGAGGCGATCAGGACCACGCCGCCGGACGACTCCGCGATCGTCGACACCGCCCGGATGAACCCCGACACCAAGACGCAGTTCCATGTGCTGCGGCACGGGAACTCCACATCCACCGCGGTCGACAGGACGCACATCTCGCTGGACCTCAACGCCCAGCCCGCGAACGACACCACCTACACCTGGGACGACCCCGACTCCGCGCTCCAGTACACCGGTTCGTGGTCGCACGTGCACGACACGAGCTACACCGGGGGCGACTACAAACACACCGAGTCGTTCTCCAACAAGGCCGGCGACTCCCTCACCGTCCCCTTCGACGGCACCGCGATCCGATGGATCGGATCGAAGACCGACAACCACGGCTACGCCGACGTCTACCTCGACGGCACCAAGGTCGCGACGGTCGACGACTCCGGCGGCGAGAACCAGGCGGTGGTCTTCCAGAAGACGGGTCTGCCGTCCGGCGCGCACACCCTGAAGATCGTCGTCGCCGGCGACCACAGCTCGGGCTCCACGGACAACTACGTGTCCATCGACGCCGTCGACGTGCCGACGGCCGCCGCCGCGGAACCGACCTACCCGGTCGTGCCCCAGCAGCCCGGCACCGCGATCACCCTCGACGGGCGCGACTCCCACGTGATCACGGCCGACTACCGGCTCGGCAACGCGCAGTTGCAGTACTCGACCTCCGAGATCATGACCAGCGCGGCCATCGGTGACCGGGACGACGCGGTGCTCTACGGCGACGCGGGCAGCGACGGCGAGACCGTGCTGCGCTACTCCTCCCGGCCCACCGTGACCACCAGCGGCGGCGCGGTCACCACCACCTGGGACGAGGCCAGCGGTGACCTTCGGCTCGACTACACGCACAAGGGACTGATCCGTATCGCCGTCACCGGCGGCGGAAAGCCCCCACTGATGCTGCTCGTCGGTGACAAGGACACCGCCAAGACCTTCTGGCGCCAGGACACGGCGACCGGTCCGGTGCTCGTGCGCGGCACCCACCTGCTGCGCACGGCCACCAGCCTGGACGGCGGCCACACGGTGGCGCTCACCGGCGACAACGCCGACGACAAGGACATCGAGGTGTTCACCTCCGCCGACCATGTCACCTGGAACGGCAGGACGGTGAAGACCCGGGCCACCGACACGGGAAGCCTCACCGGGAAGATCCCGGTGGCCGCCGCCGTGCACCTGCCGGCCCTGAAGAGCTGGAAGCATGCCGAGGAGTCCCCCGAGGCGGCACCGGCCTTCGACGACTCCGGCTGGCAGGTGGCCGACAAGAGCACCACCAACAGCGTCTCCGGCGCCAACTCACTGCCCGTCCTGTACGCGGACGACTACGGCTTCCACACCGGCAACACGTGGTACCGCGGACGCTTCCGCACCACCGGCAAGGAGACCGGCATCCACCTGGTCTCCGACTCCGGCGGAGGGGCGCAGGCGTTCTCCGCCTGGCTCAACGGCACCTTCCTGGGCAGCTCCACCAAGGGCAGCGCCGACTTCTCCTTCCCGGCCGACTCCGTCAAGGCGAAGGGCGACAACGTCCTCTCCGTCCTCACCGTGAACATGGGCCATGAGGAGGACTACAACTCGACCAACGGCAACAAGGCGCCACGCGGCCTGACCAGTGCCTCCCTCGTCGGTGCGCCGCTGACCTCCGTCACCTGGCGGGTGCAGGGCGTACGCGGCGGCGAGGACCTCCACGACACCGTGCGCGGACCGCTCTCGACGGGCGGCCTGTACGGCGAGCGGGCCGGCTGGTCCCTGCCGGGCTACCCGGACGGCAAGTGGAACCGGGTGTCCCTGCCGACGACCGACACCCGCCCCGGCGTCTCCTGGTACCGCACCGACGTCGACCTGGATCTGCCGCACGGCCAGGACACCTCGCTCGGGCTGACGTTCACCGACGACCCGTCACGCAAGTACCGCGCGACGATCTTCGTCAACGGCTGGCAGGTCGGCAACTACGTCAACTACCTCGGCCCGCAGCACACCTTCCCGGTGCCCAACGGCATCCTGGACCCGAACGGCCGCAACAGCGTCGCCATCGCCGTGTGGAACCTCGACGGCAGCACCGGCGGACTGGGCAAGGTCTCCCTCACCGACTACGGCAGCTACGCCTCGTCCCTGCGCGTCGCGCAGAACGACAGCCCCCGCTACGACCCCCGCACGTACGCGATGCCGAAGCGCCCGGGAGCCGACGTCTCCCTGGACGTGCCCGACACCGCTCAGCCGGCGCAGGCCTTCACGGCCCGGGCCACGCTGCGGGTGCCGAAGGACAAGCCGCCCGTGTCCAGTCTGACGGCCTCGCTCTCCGCGCCGGACGGCTGGAGCGTCAGCGCGACGAGCCCGACCTCGGTCGGACGCGTGCCGGCCGGTGGGTCGGCCACGTTCACCTGGAAGGTCCAGCCGCCGAGCGGGACGCTTCCGTCCGCCTCGGCGGTCACCGCGACCGTGCGTTACCGGCAGAGCGGGCGGCAGGCCGTGGGCGAGGACGAGCGCATCGTCGGCGGGATCCCGCCCGCCCCGCCGGCCGGCGAGAACGCGGTGAGCGACCTGCCGTTCCTGTCCGCCACCAACGGATGGGGCCCGGTGGAGCGCGACAGCAGCGTCGGCGAGCAGGCGGCCGGGGACGGCCGTCCGATCCGCATCGCCGGAACCGCCTACACCAAGGGCCTGGGCACCAACTCGGTCAGCGACGTCGCGCTCTATCTCGCCGGGCACTGCTCGCGGTTGACGGCGGACGTCGGCGTCGACGACGAGACGGGCGGCGCGGGAACGGTGACGTTCTCCGTGATCGCCGACGGCAGGACCTTGGTCACCACGCCGACGATCCGGGGCAAGCAGGCCGCGGTGGCGATCGACGTCGACGTCAGCGGCGCCCAGGTGATCGACCTCAAGGTCGGTGACGCCGGCGACGGAAACGGCAACGACCACGGCGACTGGGCGAAGCCCACGCTGACGTGCGGCTGACCGAGAGCACATGTGGGGCGCGGGGAACAGCCGAGTCTGTTCCCCGCGCCCCACACTCCGCACGGCGGCGGAAGGACCGATGTGTCAGCCGTTCGCGGCCGCCGTGACCGTGGCGGGATCCACCCCGGTCAGTTCGACGATCCGGTGCGGCGCCACGCCCGCGGCGAGAGCGCGGCCGATCAGCGCGTCCCGGCCGTCGGCGCAGTCACGGTACGCGAGCAGTTCGTCCTCCACCTGGGCCAGCGGCTGCGCCGACATCGCGTGGCGGACCCGGCCCAACTCCTCGTCGTTCAAGGGGACGGGAAGCCGTTCGGCTCCCTCGGGGATCGCCGCGGTCTCCTCCGGCGGCAGCAGCCGCAGGTGCGGCGAGGTCGCCGTACTCCCCTGCGCGTCCAGCCACGCGCGCACCGCGGGTGTGTCCATGCAGGCGAGGTCACCGACGGCCGCGGGACTCACCCCGAGTTGCGCGGACGCGTCGCCCAGCAGGAACAGATAGGCGTCATCGGTCATCCTCGGCTCCTTCTCAACGGAGGCTGAACGCAATCCCATTACCCCGCCCCGCCCGGATTACCGCCCGCTCACCCCGTGAACAAGGACGCGAACAACGCGACGGCTCCCTCCCCCTCTTCAGGGAAGGGAGCCGTCCGACGGGGCCCGAAGGCGTATGCCACCGACGTGTCAGGCGTGACGGTGCGAGTGTCGATTACCCACGAAGACGCGGTAGAGGGCCAGCAGGATGAGGGAACCGACGATCGCGGCGATCCAGGTGGAAAGGTCGAAGAACCCGTCGATGGAGTCCACACCGAAGATCACCTTGCCCAGCCAGCCGCCCAGCAGGCCGCCCGCGATACCGATGAGCATGGTGATGATGATGCCGCCCGGGTCCTTGCCCGGGATCAGGGCCTTGGCGATGGCGCCGGCGAGCAGGCCGATGAGGATCCACGCGATGATGCCCATTGTCCGTCTCCACTTCGTCGCATAAAGGTTGTGTTAGCTCTTCGTGTGCACCGTCGCCGCTCGAACAAACATCTCTTTTTCGATGTGACTCCGGATGTCCCGCGCTGCATCCGTCAGCGAGGGCGCGGCGGAATATCTCTCGACATCGCGGAAAGCCGGGACAATGCACGTCCGGCTCTCCGCCGGCCTCGGATCAGGAGCAGAAATCGGGTGGGGCACGCGGACAGAGACAACGACCGGAACGGCGACGACGGAATGAGCGCGGCCTGGACCGAGGCGTTCGCCGCCGATCCGGAGGTCGGCGCGGACCTCGCCGCCGTCGACTGGGCGGCCACTCCGCTGGGCCCGCCCGGGGGCTGGCCGCAGAGCTTGCGGACAGCGGTGCGCATCCTGCTGTCGTCGCGGTTCTCCATGTGGATGGCGTGGGGCCCCGACCTCACCTTCTTCTGCAACGCCGCCTATCGCCGCAACACCCTGGGGCGCAAGTACCCCTGGGCGCTGGGCCGGCCGGCGAGCGAGGTGTGGTCGGAGATCTGGTCCGACGTGGGTCCCCGTATCGACCACGTCCTGGCCTCGGGCCAAGCCACCTGGGACGAGGCCCTGTTGCTCTTCCTGGAGCGCTCCGGCTACCGGGAGGAGACCTACCACACGTTCTCGTACAGCCCGCTGCACGACGACGGCGGCACCGTGGTGGGCATGCTCTGCGTGGTCAGTGAGGACACCGAGCGCGTCATCGGGGCGCGCAGGATGGCCACGCTGCGTGACCTGGGCTCCGATCCCACCGTCGTGCGCACGGAGGGCGAGACGCTGGCCTTCTTCGGCCGCCAGCTCGAACGGAACCTCGCCGACCTGCCCTTCACCCTCACTTACCTCCTCCGGGAGGACGGCGCGCACCTGAGCGGCACCACGGGGATCCCGCCGGGGCACCCGGCCGCACCGCCCCTGCTGTCGCCCGAGCAGGCAGCCGGCCCCTGGCCGTGGGCCGATCTCGCCGACGGGACAGCGGTGCTGGTCCCGTTCGACGCCGACGTCGTCGCCGGACTGCCGAGCGGCGACTGGCCCGAACCACCCGGGCAGGCCCTGCTGCTACCGCTCCTGCAACCGGGCGGCACGCCGCACGGCTTCTTCGTCGCCGCGCTGAACCGCTATCGCGCCCTCGACGAGGGCTACCGGGGATTCCTGGAACTGGTGGCCGGACACCTCGCCGCGGGCATCGGCTCCGCCCGCAGCTACCGCGACCAGCAGCGGCGGGCCGAGGAACTGGCCGAGCTCGACCGGGCCAAGACGACGTTCTTCTCCAACATCAGTCACGAGTTCCGCACCCCCCTCGCGCTGATCTCCGGACCCGTGCAGGAGCTGAAGGAACAGCTGACCGAAGCGCCCGCCCAGGTCCGGGAGGAACTGGAGGCGATCCACCGCAACGCGCTGCGGCTCGGGAAGCTCGTCAACACCCTGCTGGACTTCTCCCGCATCGAGGCCGGCCGGATGCAGGCCTCCTACGAGCCGGTCGACCTGGCCGCCGTGACCGCGGAGCTGACCAGCGTCTTCCGCTCCGCCGTCGACCGGGCCGGCCTCACCCTCACCGTCGACTGCCCACCACTGGACCGCCCCGTGCACATCGACCGCGACATGTGGGAGAAGGTGATCCTGAACCTGCTGAGCAACGCGCTGAAGTTCACCTTCGACGGATCGATCCGCGTCACGGTCCGAGCCCAGGACGACCGGGCGGTGGTGACCGTGCACGACACCGGTGTCGGCATCCCCGCACACGAACTGCCCCGGCTGTTCGAACGCTTCCACCGCATCGGCGGTGTCCGCGCGCGCTCGCACGAGGGCAGTGGCATCGGCCTGGCCCTCGTACGGGAACTCGTCGCACTGCACGGCGGCACCATCACGGCGGACAGCAGCCCCGAGAACGGCACGTGCTTCACCGTCCGGTTGCCCTTCGGGTCCGCGCACCTGCCCACCGAGGCCGTCCGCACCTCGTCCCAGGCCCGGGCCGCGTCGGCCACGGCCGTCCCCTTCGTACAGGAGGCGATGCGCTGGCTGCCCGCCGACACCGGCACGGCCGTGCAGGACAAGGCCGGCGCCGACACCGCCGCTCCCGAGCCCGGCTCCGGGGCACCGGTGCGGGCGCGGGTCCTGGTCGCCGACGACAACACCGACATGCGTGAGTACCTCGTGCGCATGCTCAACGGCGCCGGCTACGAGACCGACGCCGTGAGTGACGGCCGGGAGGCGCTCGGCGCCGCCCGCTCCCACACGCCGGACCTGATCGTCAGCGACGTGATGATGCCGATGATGGACGGACTGAGCCTGGTCCGCGCCCTGCGCTCGGACACCAGGACCGCCTCGGTGCCCGTTCTGCTGCTGTCCGCCCGCGCCGGCCAGGAGGCAGCCATCGAAGGACTGACCGCGGGCGCGGACGACTACCTCGTCAAACCGTTCGCCGCGGCCGAGTTGCTGGCCCGTGTGCGTGCCAACGTGGAACTCGCCCACCTGCGCACCCACCACGTGCGCTGGCGTACCGCACTGGTGGACTCCCTGCAGGAAGCGCTGCTCGTCATGGACGAGGACGGTGTGGTGCTGGAGACCAACACCGCGTTCACCACGCTGCTCGGCCACGGCTCCGCGATCCTGCCGTGCGCGCCGCCTCATCCCTGGTGGCCGGATGCCGCGGCCGACCCGGAGGCCCGTCGGACCGTCGCCGACACCTTCGCCGACCTGCTGCGTCAGGGACGGGGCAACCACACCCTTCCCCTCACCCACCGGGACGGGCGCCGCCTGTGGATCAGGGCGGCCTTCAACGACGCCCACGACCCGGACACCGGCAGGCGCATGATCGTCGGCACCTTCCGCGACATCACCGCCGAGCGCTACGCCGCCCAACGCGAAAGCGCCCTGGCCGCCCTCAGCACGGGTCTGGCCGAGACCGCCGGCCTGGACGAAGCGCTCACGACGGCTCTGAGCCAGTTCCGGCAGCTGTGGCAGGCCGAGTACGTCCTCACGGCGCTCTTCACCGCGGACGAGCCCCCAGCACTGACCGCCACCGGCCCGCTGTCCTGGAAGGACCTCCCCGCTCAGCGGCAGGAGGCCATCACGAAGCTGCAGCACCATCCCCCGCTCGCCCCGGTGTGCGAAGGCACCGGGGCGGGCGTCCTGCTGGAGCACCCCGACGGCCCGCTGGCCATGTGGATCGAACTGGGCGCCTCCCGTCGCTTCAGCGGCCAGGACGAAGTGCTGCTCGCGCTGCTGGCCGGCCACCTCGCCCAGGCTCTGGCCCGCAACCACCAGATCGACCAGCAGCGCGACACCGCGCTCGCCCTGCAACGCGCCATCCTCGGCCCCTCCCAGCTGCCCGCCGGCTTCGCCGCACGCTACGAACCCGCCACTCCGCCACTGGAGATCGGCGGCGACTGGTACGACGTCATCACCCTCCCGGACGACCGCACCGGCATCGTGGTCGGCGACTGCGTCGGGCGTGGCCTGGAGGCGGCCACCGTCATGGGCCAACTACGCAGCGCCTGCCGTGCGTTGTTCCTTCAGGACCCCAGCCCCGCGCGCACGCTCATGGCGCTCGACCACTTCGCCGGCGGCATTCCGGGCGCCTTCTGCACGACCGTCTTCTGCGGGGTGCTCGACCCGCGCACCGGAAGCCTCACCTACTCCGCCGCCGGGCACCCGCCGAGCGTGCTCGCCCTTCCCGACGGCACCACGCGCCTGCTCGAAGGCGGCCGCGGGCTGCCGCTGGCCGTCCGTCCCGACCGCGAACGCTCCGACAGCGTCTGCCGACTGCCGGCCCGGTCCACTCTGCTGCTGTACACAGACGGTCTCGTCGAACGCCGCCATCAGGTGCTCGACCAGGGCATCGAGGCGGCGGGCGGGGCCCTCCAGACCGGCCGTGACCTGCCCCCCTCGGAACTGGCCGATCACGTCATGGCCGCACTGGCTCCGGCGGACGGGTACGAGGACGACGTGGCGCTGCTGCTCTACCGCCATCCGGCGCCCCTGCAGATCGCCTTTCCGGCGGAGTCGGGGCAGCTCGCCACCGCGCGCCACGCCCTGCGCGACTGGCTCACCCTGTGCGAACTGCCCGTACGCACCGCTCTGGACGTCCTCATCGCCACCGGTGAGGCCTGCGCCAACGCCGTCGAGCACGCCCACCGCGACAGCCCGGGCGGTACCATCCGGCTGAGCGCCGAGATCCTCACCGACCGCGTGCACGTGACGGTCGCCGACAGCGGGCGGTGGAAGCCCGGCAGTCCGGACCCGACCTCCCTTCGGGGTCGGGGCATCGGCATCATGCACGCCCTGTCCAGCCATGTGACCGTCACACCCGGCCCGTCAGGCACCAGCGTCGAGATGCATACGAGGATCCCGTGACGTCTGCCCAGCTGACCCTCGCCCAAGGACGAACCGCCGACGGAACCGCGCTGTTGACGGCCACGGGAGAGATCGACATGAGCAACAGCGGCCGTCTCGCCGACGCGCTCGATCGCCTGCCGGGGCACGTCGTCATCGACCTGAGCGGCGTGGAGTACCTCGACAGCGCCGGTCTCAACGTGCTGTTCGCCCGCGCCGAACGCATCGAGTTGATCGCCGACGCACTGCTGCGGCCCGTGCTCACGGTCTCCGGTCTCGCCGACCTGGTCCCGGTGCGGCCCGCTCCGGACGGCCGGTGAGGGCTCGCCCGAGGCAGTCGGAAGCGATCACCAAGTGGGCGGCTGCGCGCAGCCGATGCCCTTCGGAGGGCATATGCGTTCGCGCCGGGGGTGGCGGGTGCGCGGGCGGCTACGGTGTGGTGCTACGCAGCTACGGAGTGCGGGCGCCACCAGAGGGGACGCTGGGATGCACGACAGGCAGACTGGCTGTGCCGGCCTCGTTCCGGTGCAGCGGCTCAGGCCCGGCGACCACGCCTTCGTCGGCTACGGCGTCGGTGAATCGCGCTGGCAGGTGCTCACCGCGTACGTCTGGCTGGGTCTCGCCCGCCACGAGAAGGTGATGGTTCTCGCCGACCCGGACATACCCCAGCAGGAGGTCCTCACCCGCCTGGACACGTACGGCCCACAGGCCGCCGCCGCCAGGGCGCGCGGGCAGCTCGTGCTCAGCAGCATGCGGGAGGTGATCCGTCCCGACCTGACCTTCACCATGGACCGGCAGACGACACGGCTGGAGGAGGAGACCGCTCGGGCCCGGCGTGAGGGATACACCGGCCTGCGTGCCTTCATCGACATGCGCTGGGTGCCGGACCTGGACGCCGATGTCGCGGGGGTCGTGCACCGCGAGACGCATGTGGAGCACCTGTTCGCGGGCCGCGCCTACACGGAGGTCTGCGCCTACGACCGCGACTGGTTCGCGCCCGAGGTGGTGGAGGCCATGCATGACGCCCATCCGCGCCGCCTCCACGACTACCTGGGTGTCCTGCTGTCGATCCCCGACGACGACGTGGTGCGGTTCGCCGGGGACGCCGATCTGACCACCCTCGACCAGTTCCGCACGGCCCTCACCGAGGGACTGGCGCAGACCGCCGACCGCGGCCATCTGCTGCTGGACCTCACACAATTGCAGTTCCTCGGTGTCCACTGCGCCCACGACCTGCTGCGCCAGGTCCAACTGGCCGGCGATCACAAACGGATCGAGATCCGCTGCTCGGTCCTCCACGCCGGAATCCTGCGCAAACTCGGCGCGGCCTCCGTGCCCCGGCTCACGCTGAGCGAGGTGCGGGTCGGATGCTGAACTTCTCCGAGGAATCCGTGGACCGCGCGGACGGCCTGTTGCTGGAGCAGCCGTTCACGGCGGACTGCCTGGCTCTGCTGCGGGCCCTGGTCGAGAGTACGGCGGCCAAGGAGGGCCTCGGTGACGACCGGCTGGGCGAATTCGTCCTGGCGGTCGACGAGATCGCCTGCAACGCCGTCGAACACGCCGGTGGCAGCGGTCATCTGGTGCTCCGGCGCCTCGACGGCGCACTGGAGTGCCTGATCACCGACGAGGGCCCCGGGTTCACGCCCGAACTCCCCGAGACTCCTCCGGAGCTGGACAGCACGGGTGGCCGGGGGCTGTGGCTGGCCCGGCTGCTCACCGACCGCCTCACGATCGCCACGGAGGCCGCGGGGGCCGCCGTGACCCTGCTCATGCACCTGCCCTGAACGTCACACCAGGTGCCGCTGCATCCAGTCCGCGGCGGCCCGCCGGAACAGCCGCCGGTTGTCCGCGCGCAGGAACTCGTGGCCCTCGTCGCGCAGGGTGAGTAGTTCGGCCGGGACACCCCGTTCGCGCGCGGCCCGTACGAACTGCTCCGACTCCCCCGGTGGCACGTTGGTGTCGTGCTCGCCGTGGACGGCGAGCAGCGGGACCCGCAGCGCGTCGATGCGGCTCATCGGGGACAGGGAACGCAGCAACTCGAGGTCGTGGACCGGATGACCGTACTTGTGCGCCGCCGACTCCGCGATCCACGGCTCGGTGCCGGCGAAGAAGGTCAGGAGGTCGGACATGCCGCAGACGGCCACCCCGGTACGGAACAGGTCCGGATGCCACACGAGGGAGGCGAACGTCAGATAGCCGCCGTAGGAGCGCCCCATGACCGCCAGCCGGGTGGGATCGGCGAGACCGGCCGTGACGGTGTGCGCCGCGCAGTCCGCGACGTCGTCCAGGGCGGCGAACCGGCCGGTGCCCAGGTCGGCGTCGACGAACGACCTGCCGTGTCCCGAGGAGCCGCGGACGTCGGGCGCGAAGACGTCCAGTCCACGGCCGAGCAGTTCGTGGTACAGCGGGTTGAACACCGGGCGTTCCTGCTCCTCGGGGCCGCCGTGGAGGTGGATCACACAGGGGGCGGGCTCGCCCGGGGCTCGTCCCGGTGCCCTGTAGTACCAGCCGCTCAGGGGCAGCCCGTCCCTCGCCGTCAGGCGCAGGGGGACGGGCTGTACGGGCGGCCGGCCGGGCGGGACGGCGTCCTCGTCGCGCGAGGACCACGGGGTGCGCAGCGGGGACACTCCTTCGTGGGCCCACCACACACCCGGGCGGCGCCGTGAACCGGACAGCGCGAGCAGCAGCCGACCCGCTCCGGCCGCCACGGCACGGGTGACGACCTCGTGCGGCAGGGGCATCGGCCGCGCCGGTCCGGTGGTGTCCGCGGCCGATCGCTCCGCGGTCGCTGCGAGGAGTTCGAGTTCGCTCGCGCCCTGCACGTTCCAGACCAGCACCGCCGTACGGCCGTCCTGTGCCATCGACAGCAATTCCAGCCCGCTGCCCGGGCGTTGGGCCGCGGGCGTTGCCGCGCGCGGCGCGCCGTCCGCGTCGAGTTCAAGGGCGTACAGTGCCGCGAACTCGCGGTCGGCGTCGGTGCGCAGCCACAGTGTCCGCCCGTCGTGCGAGAAGCGGCCGATCCACGGATCGCCGTCGGCCACCGGCATGGTGCAGGTGGTCGCCGAGTCGGCGGTACGCCGGACGACCGCTTCCCGTCGTCCGCGCGGCCCCCGGCGCAGCAGGGCGAGAGTGCCGTCGAAGCTGAGGTCGCACACCCGCAGGGTGGCGGCGTCGGCCTCGGCGGCCAGCAGGGCGGGAGACGCCAGACCGTCGGGATCGAGCAGATAGGCGGACAGTCCGTCACCGGCCCGGGGCGCCGGCGCCGCGAGGGAGGACGCGGTCCCGTCGGGCGAACCGTTCCCGGACGTGCGCACCGCGGGCACGGCGACAGTGACCGCGACGGCCGATCCGTCGTGCGCCCAGCAGCCGAGGTAGGCGGAGCTTTCCGGATCCGCGCCGGCGAGGATACGGCGCCCGGTGCCGTCGGGACGTACGCACAGCACGCGTGTGTGCTCGCCGCCGCCGGGCGCGGCGGTGTACGCGATCCAGCGGCCGTCCGGTGACCACGAGACCTCCGTGACGGGATCCGGGGACGTGTCGAGCAGCCGGACCTCGCCTCCCTGGACCGGCCCGGCCCACAGCTGGGGTACGCCTCCGCGGTCGCAGATGAAGGCCGCTTCAGTGCCGTCGGGGCTCGCGGAGGGGTACCAGCAGCCGTGGGCGCGCAGGCGGGTGACGGCGTCGCGCGGACCCGCCGCCTCGGGCAGGGGCACCGCGACGGGGGCGGTGCCGTTGCCGAGGAGCACCGTCACCGCGGTACTCGTGGCCGGCCGGCCGGTCACTTGATGCCGTGCGTCTGCAGCCATGTCTCCAGCAAAGCTACCTGCCACAGGGCATTGGCTCCGCGCTTGGTCCGGTGCTCGTCGGGCGCGGCGAGGAGCTCGGTGACGTAGGACTCCTGGAACAGTCCGCGTTCCTTCGCCTCGGGTGCCTCGAGCGCGTCGCGCACCCGCTCGAGGACGGGACCCGCCATGTGGCGGACGGCCGGCACGGGGAAGTACCCCTTGGGGCGGTCCACGACTTCCCGGGGCAGCAGTTTGCGCCCGACCTCCTTGAGGACGCCCTTGCCGCCGTCGGCGAGTTTGAGTTCGGGCGGGCAGGCCGCGGCCAGTTCCACCAGTTCGTGGTCCAGGAACGGCACCCGGGCCTCCAGCCCCCACGCCATGGTCATGTTGTCGACGCGCTTGACGGGGTCGTCGACGAGCATGATGTGCGTGTCGAGCCGCAGCGCCGCGTCCAGGGCGGTCTCCGCCCCCGGAAGCGCCATGTGCTCCCTCACGAAGCGGCCCGAGACGTCCTGCGACGGCAGCATGTGCGGCTGCAGGATCCGGGCGAGGTCGGCGTGCGGGCGGTCGAAGTAGGTCTCGGCGTACCGTTCCGGCTCGGCCTCGCGCGCGGCCGCGGCGAGCTGCGGGTACCAGTGGTATCCGGCGAAGACCTCGTCGGCGCCCTGCCCGCTCTGCACGACCTTCACCTCCCGGGAGACCTGCTCGGACAGCAGGTGGAAGGCGACCACGTCGTGGCTGATCATCGGCTCGCTCATCGCGGCGACGGTGTCGTCCAGCGCCGCCGACACGCGGGCGGAGGGAACCGTCGTGCGGCGGTGGTCCGTGGCGAACTCGCGGGCGACGAGATCCGAGTACCGGAACTCGTCGCCCTCCTCCCCGCCCTCGGCCTCGAAGCCGACGCTGAACGTCATCAGCTCGCGCTGGCCCTCCTCGGCCAGCAGCGCGACGATCAGGCTGGAGTCCAGGCCGCCCGAGAGCAGCACGCCGACGGGAACGTCGGAGACCATGCGGCGGCGCACGGCCGTACGCAACGCCTCCAGCACGGCGTCACGCCATTCGTCCGCGCTCATGCCGGCGTACTCGGGCCGACGGGTGTACGACGGCTGCCAGTAGCGGTGGTCCCGGTGGCTGCCGTCCGGCTCGACGATCCGCACGGTGGCCGGGGGCAGCTTGCGCACGCCGTTGAGGACGGTGCGCGGCGCCGCCACGGTGGCGTGCCAGCTCAGGTACTGGTGGACGGCCACCGGGTCGAGAGAGGTGTCGACGTCGCCGGCGGCGAGGAGGGCGGGCAGCGAGGAGGCGAACCGCAGCCTGTCCGGTGCCGGCGCGAGATACAGCGGCTTGATGCCCAGCCGGTCGCGGGCCAGCACGAGCCGGCCGGTGCGGTGCTCGACCAGGGCGAAGGCGAACATGCCGTGGAAGTGCTCGACGCAGGCGGTGCCCCACTGCCGGTAGGCCTTCAGCACCACCTCGGTGTCGGACGTCGACACGAAGCGGTGGCCCAGGGCGCGGAGTTCCTCACGCAGCGCCCGGTAGTTGTAGACGCAGCCGTTGAAGACGCCGGTGATCTCCCCGTCGGCGTCGGTCATCGGCTGGGCTCCGAGGTCGGACAGATCGATGATCTTCAGCCGCCGGTGGGCGAGCGCCACGGCGCCTCGGGTCCAGGTCCCGTGCCCGTCGGGCCCGCGGTCGGCGAGCCGGTCGCTCATGCGCTGCACGGCGGCGAGGTCGGGTCGCCTGCCGTCGAAGCGGATCTCCCCGCTCAGACCGCACACGGTGCGTCACCTCCCGTCCGCGCGGTGACGGCCGCGAATCGGAACGGGCGGGCCGGGCCGCGAGCGCACCTGCCGGTCGCGGCCCGGGCGGTATGGCTGGGCATGACGAAACCTCCCTGGGGTGTCATGAAAAGGGCGGACCCGTGAGGCGGGCCGCGAATCAGCGGCCGACGGCCTCCGGCGCTTCGGCATGGGAAGCGGAGCCTGCCGGGCCCGGGACGGAGAACGGGATCCTCCCGTGGCCGGACGATGTCCTTCTACGGTCCCTGCGCTCACCGCGGGTCTCGGCGATCAGCATGTCGATGCAGGCCAGCAGGTCCTCTTCCTGGGCGGTGCGGCGTATGCGCCGTGCGGCGTCGCCTTCCGCGAGTGCCGACTCGGCCAGCGCGCTGACGGTCTGCCAGTCACCGCGGGCCTCGAGCGCCGGACGCAGGCGGGCGAGCAGCTTGTGCACGACCTCCCCGGCGGGGGCCTCTCCACGGGTCTCGGGATCCACCAGCGTGCCTCCCAGGCCCGACCGGGCGGCCCGCCAGGACGCGCCGCGCACCCATTCGTGGCGGCCGTCGCACGCCGCCGCGCCGGCCGCCCGGCGCTCGAGGGCGTCGGTCACCAGGGCGCGGAAGAGTCCGGCGACGAGCACGACGGTCTCCAGGCGGGGACAGGCGTCGCAGATGCGCAGCTCCAGCGTCTGCAGATGCGCGGAGGGCCGGACGTCGTAGTAGATCATCCCCGCGTCGCTGATGACTCCGCTGCGGACGAGTCCGTCGACGGCGGCGTCGTAGTCGGCCGCGTCGGAGAAGCAGCCCACCGGGCCCGCGGTCGGCCACCGCTGCCACAGCAGCGTGCGCCAGCTCGCGTAGCCGGTGTCGGACCCCTGCCAGAACGGCGAGCTGGCCGTCAGCGCCAGCAGTACCGGCAGCCACGGCGAGAGCACGCACATGATCCCCACGGCCGTGTCGCGGTCGGGCACGTCCACGTGGACCTGAGCGCCGCAGATGAGCTGCTCGTCGGCGACCTGCCGGTACTCCTCGACCATGTGGTGGTAACGGGGGTCGGCGGTGGGATGCCCGGAGGCGGCCGGCGCGAGCGGGGCCGTGCCCGCGGCCACCATCGCCAGCCCCAGTGAGGCGGCGGCCGAGTCCAGGCGCCGTCTCATACCTGCCAGATCGGCGTACAGGTCGTCCAGGGAGTCGTGCACCCCGCTGTTCGACTCCACGGTGGACTGGTGCATCTCCGCGGCGAAACTCCGCGGGGGAAGCCGCCGCAGTACCTGGCCGGCGCGCGGTACGAGAAGTCCGCTCTCCACCTCCAGGATGTGGAATTCCTCCTCGACTCCCATGCGAATGTTCACGGCACTCCTTGAGGTGTTGCTCGAACGTCGGCGCGTCCGGGACATGCGTCCCGGGCTGAGGGTGCGGTGACCTTCAGGTCCTCCAAGTGCCCAGAGCCCGGACAAATAGGCACAACACACTGCCCTTCTGAATCATCCCACTCTCAGATGAGCAGCGCCCGGTCGCACCGGTGACGCCCAGCGGTGGAGGCCGCGGAAGACTTCCCGGCGCCCTAGGCCGCCAGCGTCTTGTCCTGCTGGTCCGGCGTCTGCCGATCGTCCGCGCCGTAGCGGTCGAGGAGGGCATGCGCCGCCGAGACGGCCTGCTCGGCGGTACGGGAGCCGGTCATCACGCACAGCGTGTAGGTGGCGTCCTCCAGCGCGCGGCTCGTCCGTCCGGACGGACGCACATCGTGCGCGATGCGCGCGTCCTCGAAACGGGCCAGTACGGCGCGCAGATCCTTCTCGGCCGGAAGCAGCATGACGATTCCCTCTCCCCACAGGACACGACTCTCACAGCGCGGCCGACACGGCCGCGGGTCAGGCCGCATGAGGCAGGAGGTTCACCCCGTGCACCGCACTCAGCGGCCTTGAGCGATCTTCTGGTGCCCCGCGCCGGTGGATCCACACCTGCCCGGACCCCCGTGTCGCGAGGTCCGCGCCGCCGGCCGGGACCGCGGGGACGAACCGGCACACGTTCCGCGATCGGGGTGTTTGCTGCCGCGACCGGGGGGCAACCGGAACCACACGCTTCGGACCGGAGGCGCACGCCGGGTGGACCTGCCCTCCGAGCCGTCACACGGCTCGGCAGCTCACCGCGGCGAACCCTGACTGCTGCCATACCGTCGGGCGGCCTGGTCCACGACCTCCAGGTCCGCCCCAGATCGTTCGGGGAGCCATTCCGCATGCTCATCGACATGTCGACAAGCCGTCCCGGCACGCCCACGACGACCACCGCTGCCCCCACCGCGCAGCGCGCCCACGACGACGCCCCCGACACCGCGGCGCTCTTCACCCGGCTCGCGGAGCTCGAAGAGGGCCCCGAACGCAGCGCCCTGCGCGACGAACTCGTCGAGGCCTGGCTGCCCATGGCCCGCCGGATCGCCGGCCGCTTCCGCGACCGGGGAGAGAACATCGAGGACCTGCGTCAGGTGGCCGCGCTCGGCCTGGTGAAGGCCGTCGACCGCTACGACCCCTCGCGCGGAGCCTTCGAGAGCTATGCCGTGCCGACCATCACCGGTGAGATCAAGCGGCACTTCCGCGACCGGATGTGGGCCCTGCGGGTGCCGCGCCGGGTGCAGGAGCTGCGCAACAAGGTCCGGGTCGCGCGCCGCGAGCTCACCCAGGCCCCGGGCAGCCACGAACCCACCGTCGCCGACCTCGCCACCCACACCGGCCTCACCGAGGAAGAGGTCTCGGCGGGCATGGAGGCGATGGACAGCTTCAAGACCCTGTCCCTCGACGTCGAAATGTCCTCCGACGGCGACGGCTACAGCTTCGCCGACACCTTCGGTACGACGGAGGCCTCCTACGACGTCGTGCTCGACCGGGAGGCCGTCAAGGAGGGCCTGCGCCGACTGCCCGAACGGGAGCGGGCGATCCTGTACATGCGCTTCTTCGAGGACATGACCCAGAGCAGCATCGCGGAGCGGCTGGGCATCTCCCAGATGCACGTGTCGCGACTGATCACTCGCAGCTGCGCCCTCGTCCGTGAACAGGCACTCGGCCGGCGCTCGGGCGGCGGCTCAACGAGGTGACACCGGCGTCGGGAGCCCGGCCTCAGCCGTGGGCGAGCACGCGGAAGGCGTTGCCGTCCGGGTCGGCCAGCAGGACCGCGCCGCTGCCGTCGTGAGCGGAGTCCAGACGCTTCGCCCCCAGGGAAAGCAGGCGCTCGACCTCCGCCGGCCGATCGCCGTCCGGCGCGAGATCGAGGTGCAGGTCCTTGCAGGGGTCCGGCATCAGGGGCGGCCCGCCCCATGTGAGCTTCGTACCGCCCTTCGGCGACTGGACGGCCGTCTCCTCGTCCTGGTCCCAGACCAGTGGCCAGCCCAGCGCCTCGCTCCAGAAGTACCCCACGGCCTGGGAGCCGTCGCAGGCGAGCGCTCCGATGAAGCCGCAGCCGGCGAGGAATCGGTTGCCCGGCTCCAGGACGCAGAACTCGTTGCCCTCGGGGTCGGCGAGCACCACGTGGGTCGCGTCCGGGCCCTGCCCGACGTCCGCGTGCCGCGCCCCGAGGTCGAGTGCCCTGGCGACCGTCTCCCGCTGGTTCTCGGGCGATGAGCTGGTCAGGTCGAAGTGCGAACGGTTCTGGGCGACTTTCGGCACCTGCGAGGACCGGAAGCCGAGGCGATAGCCGGCGTCGTTCCCGGACAGCAGCGCGACCTCGTCGTGGCCGTCGTCCGCTCGCTCCAGGCCCAGGAGGCCGGACCAGAAATGCGCCAGGCGCTCGGGCCGATGCGCGTCGAAGGAGATCGCGAAGAGGCGGCTGCTCATGGCGCCACGGGCCCCCAGTGTCGATTGCCGACCGTCGTCAGGGCGCCGCAGCGGCACCCTGAGCGTCGATCCTATGGACGAGCCGGTCTGCGTCGCAATGGAATTCGGTGCCGGCGCATCCGGTGGCGGGGCTCGGCGCGAATGCCCGGTATCGCGGGTTCGCAGAGGACCTCTCCGCGCATCAGGAGGCTTCATGCCGGACAGGGCAGTGCACCAGGTGGCCTTGGCCGGGGAGCGTGTCGCCGCGGCTCCCCGGATGTCACGAGAGCAGGAAGCCGGGAGTCCGGACGAACCGCTGACGTGGCACGGTCTGCGGCTCGAGACGATGGCGTGCCTGCTGGTCGTGACGTTGCGCCGGCTCGGGGATCGCTTCTTCGAGGCGCAGTGCCAATGGCCGCGCCTGCACCCTCTCAACGAGCGCGCCACCGCTGTGTCGCACCACCCGCTGATCATCGTCGAGTCCACCCGTCAGCTCGCCATGGCCGTCCAGAACCGGCACCTGCGCCCCGGCGAGGGCCCGCTGCTCGAAGCGGTGGCGGTGAACCTGGGGCTGTACGCGGGCGCGCAGCCCGTCGAGAGCGGCAGCGCCACCCGGGTGGCGGTGCGGGTGATGTTGAGCGACCTCGCGCTTCAGGCAGGCACCCTCACGTCCTTTCGCGTCACCGCCGACTACCTGTACGCCGGGCAGCGGTTCGCCACGTGCGCCATCAGGTTCGCCTCGGCGCCGGCGGAGTCGGCACCGCTCGCCCTCGCGCCGGGTTCCGCGCTGCTGCACCCCGCCGCGGCGGCGGTGGGTGCGGTCTCCGAACCCGACGTGCTCCTCGCCCGGGGGCCTCAGGGCCGGCTGGTGATCGTCCCGCGCGACCCCGCCCATCCCGTCCTGCTGCCGGGGCGCCCGGCCGGCCTGCCCGCCCTGGCCGTGCTGGAAGCGGGCCGGCAGGCCGTCCTGCTGTCGTCCGGCATGACGGCTCGCGCGGTGGCGGGCCTGAGCGTCGACCTCCGCTCGCCGGTACCGGTCAGGGGGGCGGCCGTGGACGTCGTACCGGATCACATGGGAGCCCGCTTCGTCGTGGCGGCCGCCGGCTGGGTCGCGGCGACGGGTGCCGTGACCTTGCTGGGACCGTGACGTACGAGCGTGCAACCGTCAGGGCGATTTGTCGCGAATAGTGCACGAGCAGCCGGCATCGAGCGCTGCTCCGCGGAACGCGAGGGCGCGTTCCGCGGACCGGGAAAGGATTCGCCATGAAACTGAGCGACGAGCTCCCCGTGGACCACAGCCTGGCCACGGTCTACCGGTACGGTGCCGCCTTCTGCGGGCTGACCCTGCTGGTCTTCGGTGTCCTCGGGTTCGCCGACGAACTGAGCCCGTTCAGCACCGGCGGGCAGCGCATCGCCGGCATGTCGACCAATGGTGTGCTCAGCCTGATCTCCGTCGTCGTGGGCCT
This sequence comes from Streptomyces sp. C1-1, assembly GCF_050214755.1. NCBI lineage: Bacteria > Bacillati > Actinomycetota > Actinomycetes > Kitasatosporales > Streptomycetaceae > Streptomyces > Streptomyces sp. C1-1. The sequence goes on from NZ_CP189826.1 coordinate 949,360, forward strand.
GGCCCTGATCGGTGGAGGCATCGTCGGAGGCAACTTCGCGTCGACGCTCAACATGGTGGTCGGGACGCTGTTCCTGCTGAGCGGCTTCGCCCACATCTTCATCCTCGACCGCTCGGCCAACATCCTCGACTTCGGCATGACCAACGTCCTGTTCAGCTTCGTCATGGGGCTGATCATCCTGACGTTCGGCATGTACGGGCGGGTCTCGAGCAAGCTGCCGCACGACAATCCGTACTGGCGTCGTCGCCACGCCCGCGAGGCGGCCCGTGAATCGCTCGCGGCGCGCCGCCGCGAGCGGGGGCAGGAGGGTGCTGCGCTGCCTTCGTCCGCGGATCAACGGGCGCTCGCCGCGAGCGCACGGCGCGAGGAGTAGAAGGCGGAACGGACCGGTCGGAACAAGGTGGCCCTCGGCTCGGCGACAGCCGGCGAGGGCCACTTCCGTGTGGGTCGAAGGCCGTCACAGCCCTTCGAGCATGACCAGTGCGTCCCGCAGGCCACGCGGACGCAGCAGGCCGGCACGTTGCCCGCGCCCCCAGCCGGGGCCCGCGAGCAGCACATGGCTCTGCGTACGAGCGCCACGGATGCCCCAGCGGGTCGAGGCGACATGGTGGGCCAGCGGCAGGCTTGCCGTCGAGCCGGACTGCGACCACAGGACCACCGCGCTGGGACCGACGCGCTGCACGGCGGCCGTCAGCGCCTCCGCCGGTACGGCGCTGCCCAGCATGAGCGTCGCGACGCCGCGCTCCGCCAGCGCGGCGTTGAGCGCCTCGAGCGGAAGCGTGTGCTGCTCGCCCGGAAGACAGGCCAGGATCACAGGAGCGGACTTCCACTCCCTCTGCGCGGGCGCGGCGGCCACACAGACGTGCCGGATCGTCGCCGAGATGTGCCAGGACAGCAGATGCTCGACCTCCACGTAGCGCTCGCCGGCCGACTCCCATTTGCGCCCGACGGCCTGTAGTGCCGGGGACAGGATCTCCTCCCAGGTCACCACCAGCCCGTGGGCGCGGATCACCGCGGTGAGCTGCTCCTGTACGGCGACGGCGTCCAGGCGGACGGCGGCGCGCGCGAGGCCCTTGCACTCGTGGCGCACGTTGCCCAGCGGCAGGCCGCTGCCGGACCGCGAGGCATGGACGGGCTGGCCGGGGTCGGCCGGTGCGGCCACGCCATGGTTCGGCGGGCGAGACGGTGCCACGGACAGGGCCACGGGCTGTGGGTGGTGTCCGCCCGTCTGGGCCTTCGCCGCCCTCGCCGCCTCCCCCGGTGGAATGCCGGCGGCCGTCAGACGGCACATCTCGACGACCATGGCGACGTCTTCCGGCGTCCACCGCCGGTGCCGTCCCTGCGCCCTGGTCGCCGGGCCGAGACCGTACCTGCGGTCCCAGGAGCGCAGCGTCGTGGGCGACACGCCCAGGCGTCTGGCGAGGGAACCGGTGCTCACCCCGGTGGACGGCGGCGGGTCCGCCTCGGGCTCGCTCACGTCCATCGGCGGGTCCCGACGGCGGGGGCGGTCCGGGCGGTCCGGGCGGGCCGGGCGCCGCTCACCGAGGGTGCCTTCCTTCGGTTTCCGGGGCCCTCAGCGCACGGTCGACGGCTCGGGGCAGCTGCTCGGACACCTCGTCGGCGAGCCGTTCGAACTCGCGCTTGAGCAGCGGTTGGGCGAGTCGGGCCAGTCCGTTGAAGTCGAGGCGTGCCCGGTAGACGAGCCTTGCGCGGCCTCCGTCTTCCTCGAAGCGCATGTCGTCGGTGGACGTGACCGTCTTGTTGCGGCCCACGAAAGTCAGGTGCCGGGCGTCGTGATGGATCAGCCGGTAGCGCAGCTCGGTGCGGCGGCCCCGGAACTTCGACACGTTGTGCCATTCCGACCCCACGACCGGCTCTCCCTCGCCGATGCGACGACAGGTGACCGTTCCGGGGTCCCACGTCTCGGTGTTCGAGAAGGCCGCCAGGAAAGGCACGACGTCGGCCAAAGGGTGATCCAACGTCACAGCACGCTCGACTTCGATCACAGGGGCCTCCGCTTCGGTGTTCGAACGCCGATCTCCGTTCTGATGTCGGCAGCCTCTGTTCTGGAGCGGCACGGTCGACGGATGCACGGGAGGGCATGCGGTTTGCAGGGCAAAGGAGCGGGCCCTGGATTGAGTGCGCGCCGCGGGGGCACGTGCACTGCGGAATCGTTCACGGTCTGCCGCCCCGCCGGGGTCGGCGAGAAGACGAGGGTGGGGATGGCTGAACCGTCGACGGCGGTGCCGCGGCCGGAGCCGGACGGACCGCATGGCGGTGACGTCCGGACGCCGCCGCTGCGGCCCGGTGACTACGACCCGGCGGACTACGCCGACTACGCCCTGCGCAGCGCCAAGGCGGCGGGGGTGTCGCCCCTGCTGGTGCTGACCGTGCTGTACAACGAGGCGTACAAGCCGCACCACCCGCTGCTGGAACGGTTGTGGCAGTGGTGGAAGCCGGAGGCGTCCTTCGGAGTGGCCAACATGCACCGCGCGACGTTCGAGCAGGTCCGGCGCGCACATGGCCTGTCCGAACGGTGGCACGACCTTCGCGACGATCCCGCGTTCGCCATCCACGCAGCGGCGCTGCATCTCTCCGACCTCGACCGAGCCCTTCCCGCACGGCACGTGCGCCGCTGCACCCGCGAGGAGCTGCTGGCTCTGGGCTACAACGCGGGAGAACGCAACATGCGGGCGTTCGCCCGAGGAGTGCCGCCGGGCCCCATGGCACGGTCCTACCTGCGTCGTTTCCGCACGTACCGGCCCCGAGCGGCAGCGGCGCTGGCGGACGTCCGCGACCGGCGCGACGCTACGGGAGCCTGAGCCGCCGGGGTGACACCGCGAGCCGGCATGCACGGCACACGGCGTGTGCTCAGCCGCGCCACAGATCGTCGCCGTCGCACACCGTGGCACCCATGTTCCGTTCCATCATGCGCAGCGCGGCCTCGGCGAGGTCGGCGTGGATGTGGGCCACGGCGTCACGGGGGACGGTCACCTGCAGGTGACGGATGTGCGCGTCCAGCGCCGAGTAGAGGATGCACTGCTCGGTGACCTGTCCGCACAGCACCACCTCGTCGATGCCCTGCTGGGAGAGCAGGTAGTTCAGGGGCGTCTCGAAGAAGATCGAGTGGCGTGCCTTGACCACGAAGAGGGAGTTGTCGTCGGGCACGAGCGGTTCGACCAGCTTCGCGTGCGGGCCGGCCAGGGCCTTCTCGAGGAGTTCGCCGTGGTGCGAGCGCCATTCGCCGAAGTTGTCATTGACGTAGATGACCGCCGCCTCCTGCTCCCGCGCCCGCTCCAGGAGCGAGGTCACCCTCGGCACGACGTCTGTCACGGAAGGCAGCAACAGGTCGGCGTCGTCGTGGTCATAGGTGTTGATCATGTCGACGACGATCAGCGCGGTCTGGCCCATACCTTGCAGAGTGCCCCACGGGAGCAGCTCATGCAGGTTGGTTCCGTCCCAGTGATAGCCGCTGTCATCGGCATGGTCATTCGTGGGCGGATGTGACCCCGGGGTCGTCGGACCGCTCGCCGGCCGGCGGGGTCAGGCCGTGGCGGACGAGGGCGAGGGCGCGGTCGGCGACGCGGTTCGGGTCGGCTCCGTGTTCGACGGCGGTCATGGCCGCCTGGACGATGCCGCCGACGAGCTGGCCGGTCAGCTCGTCGGCGTCGGCGCCGAGGAGGCCGATCGCGGCCTGCAGGGGGGCGTAGTGGTGGCGGTGGAGTTCGTGGACACGGTCCAGTTACTCGCGGGGCAGGTCGGCCTGCATGAGTGCTTTCGCGGGGCGGTGCAACCCCCGGGCGGCAAGGAGGAGTTCGGTGCGGACGAAGGCGTCGACGCGTGCGGCGGGTTCGGGTACGTCGGCGAGGGCCCCGGTGATGGCGGCGTCGGCGGCGGTGAAGGACTCCTCGACGATGGCCGCGAGCGGGCCGATGACAGGGCGTCCCCCGGCCGACCCCGAAGTTCAGGCGGCGAAGCCGACGTTGGTGACGTACTCGTACTGGCCCCACTGGGAGCCGAGGTCGACGACCTGGTCGACCCAGGCCTCGTCCAGTTCCCGGTCGTCGCCGGCCGCCCAGGCGGCGACGATGCGGTCCCAGCGGCGCACGTTGAGGGTGCGGAACTCCACGACGCGCTGGCGGGGCCGGTCGACGCCGGACTGGTTGAGGGGGTGGATCTCCACGCGGGTGCCGCGGCCGGCGCGGTTGAGGCGGGCGGTCAGGTAGCGGGCGACGTTCTCGCGCCGCACGGTGCGGTACGCCCGCTCGATGCGCTCCACGTTGCGCCGCGAGGGCGACCGGGTGCCCGCCAGCCAGGCGCGCACGGTGCGGTCGGTGACGGTCAGACCGGCGGCCCGGGCCGCGGCGCGGGCGTGGTCGGTGCGGGTGAGGTAGTGCAGGCGGGCCAGCAGACCTCGGCGGAGGGTGACGGGCGTGGCGATGTAGCCGGCGAGCGCGTCCAGTTGGCGGGCCACGGCCTCGTGCCCCTTGATGCCGCGGGCGCCGTACTTGCCGAACTCGAGGTTCCGCTCAGGCATCGTCTCCTCCGTCCTCGGTGCGTGGATCACTGTACGGGCCGGCCCCGACGACGTAGACGTCCTTGACCTTCACCTCGGTCAGGCCACGGCCCTCCTCGAACACGGCCCGCCAGTCGCCGATGACGTGCAGTTCGTCGGTACCCATCGCACGGACGACCGTCAGGCCCTCGTCGTAGGCGCGGTGGGCCTTCCACCACAGGTTCGCGAAGGCCTGCGAGCGGATGAGGTGCATCCAGTCGGTGCGGTACAGCTCCCGGTTGTAGTTCGACTCCCCCAGCGTGGAGACGAACTTGGCGTACATGGCCTTGACGTATTCGAGCGTCACCTCGTCGCCGTCGGCGATCGCCGCGTCCCGGGCGTCCTTCAACGCGACCCGGAACTTCTCCAGCAGACCCTCCGTGGCGCCCGACGTCCATGACTCGTGGATCTCCGGCGGATCGCACAGGCCGTACTTCGGGCCCGACAGGCGCAGCAGCAGGCGCAGGGTCGGCTCGGTCACCCACAGCGGGCCGGGCTCGTCGCGGTTGCCGATCGGGTTGGGCAGCACCGCGTCGTGCTCCCAGACGGGCGGGGTGATCAGGTGGACGCCCGCGCGGCGCCGGTCGTGACGGTCGCCGGTCGAGTGCTCCAACTGGCCGATGGGCAGGTGGGTCTTGAGTGCGGAGAGGTAGGCGCCGTTGATGTCGAGCGCCGTCACCTCGTGCTCGCCGGGCGGCAGTTCGGGGCGGGTCCACTTGGGGCGGGCCTCCCAGACCTGGTCGGCGCCCCGGGAGGTCTGCTTGCGCAGGATGTCGGGCAGCCAGGGGTGGGCGATGACGTCGTAGCGGCCGCCCTTGCGGCTGTGGTCCAGCAGGGCCATCGCGTCCGGGATCGCCCGCTTGATCAGCGCCGCGGTGGCGGCTTCCACGTCCCCGGAGTGTTCGGCGAGGGCGGTCGCGACGGCCGAGGTGATCAGGTCGGGGGTGTCCGCGGGTTGCACGCGGCGCCCGGCGGGCACGATCCGCACACCGGCGGCCGGCCGCCCACCGGGGCGGGGACGCGGTCCTGTCTGCTGTCCGAGACGCGAGGCGGGCGGGGCGTCGGCGGTCACGGCCGCGGCCGCGGCCGCCGCGCATTCGGCCGGGTCGAGATGCTGCGGGTATCCGGCCACCTCGTGGTGGGCCGGCTGCCCGCACAGCACACACGGCTGCGCGACGGCGAGTACGTCGACATCGTCGTCCTGGCCGGCACCCTCCCCGGCATCGCCAGGGACGCCCCGCACCGCATCCTCGGAGACGTCCTCCTCCGACTCCTGGGCCAGGTCGTCCTCGGCGGCGGCAGCCGCCAGCTTGGTCCGTGCTCCCTCGAGGAAGTACGCGTACTTCTCCCGTACTTCGCCGCTCGGGTCGCGCCCCGACTCCCAGCCCGCGACCGTGGAGGGGCCGACCCCCAGCGCCTGGGCGAGTTGGGCGCGCGAGAGGTTCAGCTCCTCACGCAGAGCCCGCCGTTCCTCTGCCGGGGGCAGCGGGACCGGTTTGCCGGCGCGGGCCAGCAGGGCGTCGATCGCCTCGAAGTCGCCCATCACACCTCCCCGTCCGCTACGGCCGCCGGGCGCGCGGTGGTCTGCCGGCCGGGGACGCGACGGCGTCCGGCGGGCAACGCCTCCGCGGCCCGGGTGGGCCCTGCCAGGAGGTCGAGGACGTCGATGCCGTAGTGCGCGGCGACCACCTCGCAGTCGGCCAGACTCCATGCGGCCGCACCCGACTGACGCCGGCTCACCTGCGCCTGGCTCACTCCCAGCGCGCCCGCGAGCTCGGTCTGCGACTCGCCCGCCGCGTGCAGAAGAGCCGCCACGGCGGACCGCACCCGCTCCTCCAGGCTCATGCTCATGACGCCGAGTCTATAGCTCACCCCTCATATTTCATGCGCTGACCGCATCGGTCATGTGAGGTCGGGCTCGGTCGCTCCGGGCTTGCTGTGGAGGATCTCGCGGGCCTGCTCAGCGGCGCGGGCGAGGCTCTCGGAGACGAAGCCGAGGAAGCGGGCGGTGTTCTCGAGGCGTGCGCCGGCCGGGGTGCCGGGGCCGAGGACACCGACGCCCTGCCGTGCCGTCTCGGCGACCTGGGCGGACGCCCGGGCGCTAAACATCATCGCCTGGTACATGACCTCGTCGTCGGCGACGTAGCGCTCGCGGCGGCGTTCGTCTCGTTCCCGGCGCACCAGGTCCTGGCTCTCCAGGAAGGCGATGGCCTTGGAGACGGAGGCCGGGCTGACCTGGAGGCGCTGGACGAGTTCGGCCGCGGTGAGGCTGCCCGTGTCGCTGCTGGTGAGGCAGGCCATCACCCGCGCCATCATCTGGGGCGTGCCCGACTGCATGAAGACGGTGGTGAGCGTCTCTTCGTACGCGCGTACGACCTCGGGATCGCGTCCGTAGGGCTGCGGGGTCGCCTGCGTCCCGCGGGGCGCAACCTGTCTGCGGCGGTGGGCCTGCCGCCCGGCATCGCGGCCTGCTTCTCGGTGCGTGGTGGCCCGACCATAGCGTTCACCAGCATTTCATTGCAACGCAGGATGAGAGTTGTTGCGTTAGTCGACACAGCCGTTGCAACGAAATAGCAGCTTTCACCTGCATTTATTCGACCACCACGCAACAACTTCATTGCCTGAATCGAGAACGCAACGTAGCGTTTCCAATTCCAGAAACAACAATGGCAGGAGAACACCATGCAGAAGTTCGACACCACCGCCCCCGTCCTCGCCGTCCTCGGCATCCCCGCGGGACGCGTGCAGCTCGTCGCCGCCGACCGCGCCGACACCGCGGTCGAGGTCCGGCCGGCGGACGCCTCCAAGGGCCGTGACGTGAAGGCGGCGGAGCAGATCGAGGTCGTCTACGGCGACGGCGTCCTGCGGATCACGGCCCCGGACGCGAAGAACCAGCTCTTCGGCCCCTCCGGCGCCGTCGAGGTGACCGTCCAACTGCCCACCGGTTCCCGCGTGGAGGCGAAGGCCGACGGCGCCGAACTCCGAGCGGTCGGGCGCCTCGGCGGCCTCTCCTTCGAGGGCGCGTACCGCCAGATCAAGATCGACGAGGCCGCGAGCGTCCGGCTCACCGCCGTCGACGGTGACGTCGAGGTCGGCCGACTGGGCGGCTCCGCCCAGATCAGCACCGCACGGGGCGACATCCGGATCGCGGAGGCCGGCCGCGGCACGCTCGACCTGCGCACCGACTCCGGCGACATCACGGTCCTGGCCGCCGCCGACGTCTCGGCCTCCCTGGACGCCGGCACCTCCCACGGCCGGATCGACAACGCACTCAAGAACGACGGCACCGCCGAACTCACCATCCGCGCCACCACCTCGAACGGCGACATCACCGCCCGCAGCCTGTAATCGACCGTCCGCTTCAGGGGGAACCAACGGCATCGTGCTGATGACCATCGGCTCCACCACCATCGGCAGCGCGGTCGCCACGGACATGAACGAGGGCATCATCGCCCGCTTCCGGACCATGGCCAGAGGTAGGTGCCCCGGCGAGAGCCGGGGCACCCTGCTGCTACCTTCCCGGCCATGAACGACAGCGTGTATGTGGGCAATGCGGGCAAAGACGCGGCACTGGACCGGGGATGGATCCTGGGGCATTTCAAGGACGCCTCCGATCCTCGGCACAGCGAGGACGTGGAGATCAAGTGGGGTGTCCACCCGCAGGGCGATGAGCGGGCCCAGTGGGTGACCGGCGAGGAGCGAACCGCCCTGCTGGTCCTCATCAGCGGACGCTTCCGGGTGGAGCTCCCCGGGCGCGATGTCGTTCTGAGCGAGCAGGGTGACTACGTCGTGTGGGGACGGGGAGTCGACCACTCCTGGTTCGCAGAGGAGGAGTCCGTCGTGCTCACGGTTCGCTGGCCCTCCGTCCCGGGCTACAAGGTCGACGAGGCCGACACGGCCAACACCGCCGACACGGCCGACGAGTTCGGAATGACCCGGATGTGCACCTGACCGGCCGCAACAGATCGATGACGGGCGGACGTGGTTCAAGTCCCCTCAATCCACGGCATTCGGTCATGGGCTGAGGACGGGAACCTGACGTGTGCCGGGTGGGAAACCTCTCGGTGCCGCGCACGCGAGGGGGTACGCCAGGTGTGCGCCGACTTGCTCGCGCGAACGGAAGTGGTCCGCGGCGACCACGAGGCCGCGCGGCGCCACAGCCTGGCGGCCCTGGAGGTCAAGCGGCGCCTGAACGACGGGCTGGGGGCGGCGATGTGTCTGGACGTCATCGACGCCGCCGCGGTCGCCGCCGGCCACGCCGAGCGCGCCGCCCGCCTGCTCGGCCTGGCCCAGCAGCAGGGGAACACCCTGGGGCAGCGGCAGCACGGGATTCCGGGATGGGTCGCCGAGCGGGAGGCGTGCGAACGCCCGGCGCGCAGGTGCTGGGCGATCGGACCCGGCGCCTGTGGGACCGCCTACGGCGAGGGCCACACGCTCGCGTGGGACACGGGCATCGCCTGCGCCCTCGGCCACTGAGCCCCCACGGACGCGACGTCCGCCCGCTCCCCCTCACTCCCCCTCGCTCGCCCTCCCGGTCCGGCGCCGTCGTCCCACGGCCGTCCCAGCGGTGATCCGTTCTCGCAGGTCACCCGGGCGCGACCATCCCGGTGTCCCAATCCACGGGTGAGCGGGGCCACTTGGGGACGACCGCTGCCAGCATGATCCGGCGCCGGGAACTCCCGGCCATTCATACGAGGGGGAACACCGGATGGGACAAAGGACGCTTCTGCGGGGTCTGACCCTCGCCGTGGCAGCGGCCCTGCCCCTGTGCGGGCCGACGGTGGTGCAGGCGGCGCAGTCCGCGGCCACCGCGGTCGCGGTCTGCGGGCACACGAGCGCACAGCCCACCCTGCAGCGGGGATCGACGGGGGACCCGGCACTCGAGGCGCAGTGCGAGCTCAACCTGGCGACGAAGCCGAGCCGGTACACGCCGATCGGGGCGGACGGCTCGTTCGGGCCGGCGACGGAGACGCGGGTCAAGGAGTTCCAGCGGTGCGCAGGGCTGACCGTGGACGGTGTCCTCGGCCCGCAGACCTGGGCGGCGCTGAACACCCGGGCCGCGCAACCTCACACCTGCGCCGTGCAGGGCACGTCGAGTTCGGCGGAGTCCGCGGTGTGCGGTCACACCGACACGCGCCCCACCCTGCGCAAGGGCGCCAACGGCATCGAGGTCAAGGAGCTGCAGTGCCGGCTGAACCTGGCCATGGAGCCCTTCCACTACCCGCCGCTGACGATCGACGGTGACTTCGGTGGCGGGACCGAATCCCGGGTCATCGAGCTCCAGCACTGCGCGAACCTCAGTGCCGACGGCGTCGTGGGCCCCAACACCTGGGCCAAGCTGGTGGACTGGTCCGGCCGCAACACGTACTGCGCGCCGCCGCGTCCGGCCGGCTACTCGATCGACGGCCTGGACACGGCCAAGTACCAGCACCCCGGGGGTGCGGCGATCGACTGGAAGGCCGTACGGGCCTCGGGCGTCGAGTTCGCGACGGTCAAGGCGACGCGGGGCACGAACGTCACCGACGAATACCTCGCCACCGACCTGCCGGCGGCCAGGGCGGCGGGGCTGGCCGTGGCGCCGTACCACTTCTACACGGGCTCCTCGCCGGACACGGGTGCCGCGCAGGCCGACCGTTTCATCGCCGCCGTGCGGGCGACCGGCTACACCGGGCAGCGGGCGGGCGACCTGCCGCCGATCTTCGACCTGGAACGCATGGACGACGGCAGCGGTCGCTGCCCGACCTACGGCACGGTCGCAGACGCCAAGGCCTGGCTGGACCGGGTGGAGGCGGCCTTCGGCCGCACTCCGATCATCTACACGCAGAAGTCGTTCCTGGACGACTGCCTGGGCTCGACGACCGCCTTCGCCCGCTATCCGCTGCAACTCGCGGACTACCGCCAGTCGATCACCCAGCCGCCCGTACCCAACGGCTCGACGACCTGGACGATGTGGCAGTACACCGACGCCGCCGTCTTCCCGGGCATCAAGGCACCGGCGACCGCGGACGTGTTCAACGGCACCCAGGCCGATCTGGACCGGCTGGCCAACCGCTGATCCGGCCCGACCACAGGAGAACCCGTATGACCACCCGGTTCACCCGCGCGCTTCCCGTCGCGCTGCTCCTCTGCCTGGGCGTCACCGTCCCGGCGACCGGCTCCGCCTCGGCCGCCCCGGCCACCGCGGCGACCACCTGCTACGGCGGTGCGGTCACCGTGCGCTACGGCGACGCCGTCGAGTTCGGCCCCTACTGGACCACGAGCCGCTGCACCGACATCAACATGCGCGTCATCGGCGGCACCGCCGACTACGTCAACGCCTGCGTGAAGTTCGCGAAGTACGGCACCTGCAACCGCTGGACCAAGGTCGGCCGAAGCTGGACGACCATCGCCACCGACGTCCTGAACGACAGCAAGTTCACGGTGCCCGCCGGCGTGCCCCTGGAGGGCGACGACGCCGTCATGCAGATCGCCTTCTGACCCTCCTCCCCCGACGGAGACCGACATGACCCGTACAAGAGCGTTCGCCTCGGCCCTGCTCACCGCAGCCGCACTGCTGGGAGCGGGCGTCGCACCCGCCTCGGCGCAGACCTCGGCCGCCGCCACCAGCTGCTACGGCGGCGCCAAGACTTTGACGTACCACTACCAGGCCGCCGCCAAGGAGTACGGCACCTACACCACGTCCTCGCGGTGCAACGACATCAACCTCAGGCTCATCACGGACGAACCCGGGGTCTACCTGGACGCCTGCGTGGTGTTCGTCGACCACACCACCAAGTGCAACAACGACGACGCGTACACCACGCACGGCACGGAGTGGGGAACCGTCGCCACCGACGTCAAGGACGGCACCCACTTCGTCGTCCGCATCCACGCCTACGACACCGACGCCCAGAACGTCACCTTCCAGATCGCCTACTGACCTTCCCCCGCACCGCCGTTCACCGAAAGGACGACCATGACCTCCTTCTTCCGTCCCATCGACCGCCGCGCCATGCTGCGTGGCACCCTGGCAGCCGGCGCCGGTGTCGCGTTCGGACAGCTGCTGTTCTCGGGTACCGCGCAGGCCTATGGGTGGTCGCGCACCCTGAACCAGGGCGACAGCGGCGCCGACGTCACCGAACTGCAGATCCGCGTCGCGGGCTGGGCCGCGGACAGCGCCAGTCACAGCCGGGTCAGCATCGACGGGGACTTCGGCCCCGGCACGGCGGCGGCCGTACGCCGGTTCCAGGCGGCGTACGGTCTCTCCGCCGACGGCAGCGCCGGACCCAACACCCAGGCCAAGCTCAACTCCCTGGAGCAGTCCGACGGTTCCACGCTCCACTTCAACTGGAGCGAGTTCGTGAACCAGACGGACGGCACCTTCAACGGCGGCAAGCTGAGCGCCTCGCAGGTCAAGGAGAACGTGCGCCGCTGCATGTACAAGCTGGAGGCGCTGCGCAAGAAGCTGGGCGACAAGCCGATCACCGTCAACTCCGGCTTCCGCAGTATCGCGCACAACGCCGAGATCGGCGGCGCCAGCGACAGCATGCACCTGTACGGCACGGCGGCCGATCTCGACGTGTCCGGCGTGTCCAACAAGACCGTCTACCAGAAGGCGGAGACCTGCGGGTTCTCCGGGCTGGAGACGTACAACACCGACCACCAGCACGTCGACAGCAGGGCCGACCTGGGCCGTGACTGGTGGTGGGAGGACGGCACGGTCTGACGCCGGCCGCCGGTGGTCCGGTGTCCTCGGGTACCGCGGCGGAGTGTCCGAGGCGCCGGGCTTCAGCTCTCAGGCGTGTTCTTCAACGCCGCCTGGCACGACGGCCAGTCGTGGAAGTCGTGCCGGGCGGCCCACAGCCGGTGGGCCGCCCTGATGTTCCAGTCCGGGTCGAACGCCCGCAGCGGTGTGCCGTCCAGGTCCCGGAGGCGGGCGTCGGAGATCTGGAACACCCCCCAGTTGCGGCTGCCGTTGGTGTTGGGCAGCACGTACAGCGGGTCGAGGAAAGACGCGCAGCGGGCGATGGCCACGGCGGTGTCGGGGTCCTCGACGAACACCTCGCGGATCCGCTTCGCCACCCTGGCCGTTGACCAGGTCGACATGGTCACCTTCTGCGCGTAGAGCGCCTTCTTGGTGTCCTCGTCGACCACCCCTCTGGCCGTCACCCCCGCCAGCACCTGGAACGCGGTCACCCTGCGCAGGGTCTCCGGACCGAAGTCCCCGTCGACGGCGAGCCTGCCCTTGGCGCGCACCAGCAGGCGCTGCACCTCACGCACGCACTCGTCGTGCTCCCCCATGCTGACCGTCCCGCACGCCGAGGAGTCCAGCACCTTGTCGCCCGCGGCCGGAGAGTCACCGCCGGTGGGCCCGGAAGGCAGCCACACGAAGCCGGCCACCAGCATCACCGCGAGCACGGCGGCCAGGATCGCCCATCGCGAGGACAGCTTGTCGGGCAGCCGGTACCGTCGCGGCGACCCTTCCTGACCGACGGTGACCTGCGGCGGGGTGACGTCCTCCCCCGGAGCCGGGGCCGTCTTCCCGGCCTCGGCGGGCGGGGCGGGCGTGTCGGAGGCGCATTCCCCACTTTCCTCGATCGATACGGCCGACGCGACCGATGCGGCCGACGCGACCGGCACAGTCGACACCGCCGGCGCGGCCGGCGCGGCCGGTGCGGCCGGCGCGGCCGGTGCGGCCGGTGCGGCCGGCGCGGCCGGTGCGGCCGGCGCGTCGCGGTCGCTGTCCGCCAGCGCCCACAGCCGGTGCAATTCGCGCAGTTCCTCCGCACTGGCGCCGCACACCTTGGCGAAGGCGTGCACCACCCGGTAGTCCGCCGGGACGCCGAGGCCTGAGCAGTACCGATGCAGACTGGAGCCGCTGACGCCCGCCTCCTTGCCGAGGCGGTCGTACCCCCGGCCACTGCGGTCCTTCAGCATGCGAAGGTGAGCGGCGAATTTCTCTATGTGCGGAGAGGCAGCCACAGAACCACCCTTGATCAGGCCCCTACTGACGGGTAGAAGCTACACCGCGCGGTAGAGGGCGGTCCGCCTGTTCACACAGGAATGCGGCCGCCAATTCCTTTGTGAATGGGGGCAATTGAAAATCCGCGCTCGTTGACCCGTCGGGCCCCGAGAAGGGGTCGTTCGACTCTGTCCCGGGTGGCGGACCCCGAATAGCGTGAAGACGAGATTGAAACGTTTCAGAAAGGGGTCCCGAGCCATGCCGACGACGACATCCTTCCCGAACCTCGACGACCTGCTCGCCGACATGGGCGCGGCCGGCGGCCGGATCAGCGACATCGGCGCGAGCGAGGCGGCCGCCGGCAACCTCTCGGTGTACATCGGCCGGGACCTCGACCTCGGCGACCGCTTCCCCCACAGCGAGGAGATCGTGCTCCCTCTGCCCGCTCCGGCGCTGGCCGGGCGGACCGTCCTGGTGACCGGCTCGGGACGCAGACTGCGCCAACTCGCCGAGGACCCCCTGGCCGGCATCGGCGCCGTACGCATCCACCGGGACGGACGGACGGCCACCCTGCGCACTTCGCCGCGCCGCCGGTTCGCCCGCCCGACCAGTGAGTTCAACTCCCATCTGGCGGTCCATCAGGACCAGGTGGCGCGGCGCGGCCTGGCCTTCCATGCGGCGGTCCACGCCCAGCCCCCGCACCTGACCTACCTCAGTCACGTCCCCGCCTACCGCAGTACGGCTGCCCTCAGCCCCCGCATCCTGCGCTGGGAGCCGGAAGCGGTCGTCAGCCTGCCGGAGGGCGTCGTGGTCCTCGACTTCATGGTCCCCGGCTCGGCGGAGCTCATGGCGGCCAACGTCGAGGGGCTGCGGGACGCGCAGGTGGTGCTGTGGAGCAAGCACGGGGTGATGGCCCGCTCCGACGTGTCGGTCACCCACGCCGTCGACCGGATCGAGTACGCCGAGACCGGTGCGCGCTACGAGTACCTGGATCTGGTCGCCGGACGGCGGGCCGAGGGCCTGACCAGGGACGAGATCAAGCGCGTCGCCACCGTCTTCGACATCGACTCGCCCTGGGCATGAGCCCGCGCGGCCGCCGGGTCGCGGACGGGCGGAGCGAGGACCTTCGGCCCTTGTCGGCCCTCGGCGCGCTGGCTTCACTGAGCCAGCGGGGCCGAAAGCACCCAAGGGGGCCGGGAAACGTGAACGTCGTAGGGCGGGAGGCTGGCGGAATGATCGCGGCGGTGGGGCACACCGATCTGACCGGGGACACGCTGGACCTGGTGGAGTCCGAGCTGCGGGCGGCCCTGGCCCGGCTGCCCGGCGGTACGCCGGGGCTGGTGCGGGCGGGAGCCGGTGTGCCGGTGGCGTTCGGCCGGGCCGCGCGGGCGACGGGGCGTGATCTGATCGTTCTGACGCCCACCCAGGGGCTCGTCCCCGCGCTGCTGCCCGAACGGGACCGGATGGCGACGGGCGAGCTGCTGCTCCTCGCCTGTCAGGTACGGCTGCTGCCCTACGACCCGGCGGACCGGGACGCCTGCGTCGCGGCCGACGAGCAGATGATCGCCGAATGCCGGCACCTGTTCGCCGTCTGGGACGGCTCGCCCTCCAACGGTCGTGACGCCACCGCCCACCTGGTGGCGTACGCGCGTGCCCGCGGCATCGAGGTCGAGGTCGTCTGGCCCGAGAAGGCGGCCCGCGGGACGGCACCCGGCGAACCGGCGCATCCCGCCGGTCGCCGTCCGCACGCGGTCGCCCGCCCTTCCACCTCCCTCGACCCGGAACCCGTACTGACCAGCGGCAAGGCGGAACACCTTCGATGAGCGGCACGACCACCGCCACCCCAGAGGCACGACGGGCACCGGAAGGGGGCGGGCAGATCTCCCCACGCGGCGCGGCGAGTGGTGCCTCGCGTGGCTTCGCCTGGCTGCTGATCGTCTCCGGCGCACTCGGCGCACTCGCCTCCTTCGTGATCACGATCGACAAGATCCGGCTCCTGCAGGACCCCCTCTTCTCGCCCTCGTGCAATCTCAGCCCGGTCCTGTCGTGCGGCAGCGTCATGAAGAGCGCCCAGGCGTCCGTGTTCGGCTTCCCCAACCCGGTGCTCGGCCTGCTCGCCTATCCGGTGGTCGTCACGGTCGGCGTCGTGCTGCTGTCCGGCGCCCGTTTCCCGCGCTGGTTCTGGCTGGGGCTGAACGCGGGCACGCTGCTCGGCGCGGCCTTCTGCATGTGGCTGATGACGCAGGCCCTGTACGAGATCGGTGCGCTGTGCCTGTGGTGCTGCCTGGCCTGGGCGGCCACCATCGCGATGTTCTGGTACACCACGGCGCACAACCTGCGGCACGGCGTCGTCGGCGCTCCCCGCGCGGTGGTCGCGGGGGTGCTGGAGTTCCACTGGGTGGTACCGCTCACCTGGTGTCTGAGCATCGTGATGCTGATCGCCACCCGCTGGTGGGACTACTGGCAGACCCTCCTGTGACCCCTCCGACCCCTCGTCTCGTCGTCCGACCCTCCGTGGAAGCCCCCATGCACACCGACTCCGCCCCCTCCCCCGCATCCGCCGCACCGCTGCGGGTGTTCATCCTCGACGACCACGAGGTGGTGCGCCGGGGGGTGCGCGACCTGCTGGAGGCCGAACCGGACATCACCGTGGCCGGGGAGGCGGCGACCGCCCAGGAGGCGCTCGCCCGGGTGCCCGCCGTCCGCCCGCAGGTCGCCGTTCTGGACGTGCGGCTGGGCGACGACGGCAGCGGCGACCGTGCCGGGGTCGAGGTGTGCCGCGAACTGCGGGCGCGGTTGCCGGAGTTGGCCTGTCTGATGCTGACGTCGTTCGACGACGACGAGGCGCTGTTCGACGCGATCATGGCGGGCGCGGCCGGGTATGTGCTCAAGCGCATCGACGGCTCCGACCTGGTGGAGGCCGTGCGCAAGGTGGCGGGTGGGCAGTCCCTGCTGGATCCGAGGGCGACCGCACGGGTGATGGCGAGGCTGCGGGCCCCGCTGCCGGCGCCCGAGCCGGCCGTGTCGCCCGAGCTGGAGCGGCTGTCACCGCGCGAACTGGAGATCCTGGACCTGATCGGCGAGGGACTGACGAACCGCCAGATCGCCGAGCGACTGTTCCTCGCCGAGAAGACCATCAAGAACCGGGTCTCGTCCATCCTGTCCAAGCTGGGCGTGGACCGCCGGGTCCAGGCGGCGCTGCTGGCCGGCCGGTTGCGCGAGCGGCAGGGGCCCTCGCGGTAGGCGGCGGCCGTTCAGTCGGCGGGCAGCCGTGTCCGCCACGTCAGCCGGGTGCCGCTGTCGACGGAGGACTCGACGGTCAGTGTCCCGCCGTACCGCTCAGTGTGCGAGCGCGGGCCGGGCGGCCCGGCGCAGGCCTTCTCCCCGTGCGGGGCCGCGCCGTCGTCCGTCACCGTGAGGGTGAGGCGGTCCCCGGTCATCGGCACGGCCAGCACCACGTCCGCCCGGGTGGCGCCGGTGTGCCGGGCGATGCCGTCGAGCGCCTCGGCGGTCACGGCGAGCACCTGCTCGGCCACCTCGGCGGGAACCGTGGAGTCCACCGGGCCCTCGATCCGCAGAGCGGGACTGAACCCCAGGGACCCGGCGGCGAGCCGGACGGCCTCGGGCATACGACGGCGCAGTCCCGCCCCGCCCCGGTCGTCACCGGCGGACCGCAGCTCGAAGATGGCCGTACGGATGATCTCGACGGTGGTGTCCAGGTCCCGCACCGCCCGTCCGACGCGTTCGACGGCGTCCGCGCCGCCCAGAGTGCGGGTGGTGCTCCGCAGGGTCATGCCGGTGGCGAACAGCCGCTGGACGGCGAGGTCGTGCAGGTCGCGGGCGATGCGGTCGCGTTCGCGCAGGACGGCGAGTTCCCCGGACTCCGCGCGGCGGCGGGCGAGTTCGAGGGCGAGGGCGGCCTGGTCGGCGAAACGGGAGACGAGAAGCACCTCGGTGTCGTCGAAGGCCGCCCGTCCGCTGCGCCGGCTCAGCCGCAGCGCGCCGCAGGCCGCGGCGTCGAGCGGCAGCGGGACCGCGACGACGGGCCCGTACGAGCCCGTGCCGTCCCCGGCGCCGAGCGGGCGCACCCGGGGGTCGTTCTCGGCGTCCGCGGTGGCCACGGCCCTGCCGGTGCGCGCGGCCTGACCGGCGAGGGACCCGTGGGCCGGGAAGGACAGACCCGGCAGGTCCCCGGCGTCGGGCCCGTGCGTGGTCTCGACGGTGAGCCGGTCGCCGTGCGGTCCGGACGGGAGCAGGACGACGGCCTGGTCGGCGTCGGCCAGCTCGCCGGCCCGCCGGGCGATCAGGCCCAGCACCGCGTGTGTCTCGGTGCCGGCGAGGAGACTGCGGCTGATCTCGCCGAGCGCCTCCAGCCACCGCTCCCGGCGGCGACTGTCGTGATACCTGCGGGCGTTGTCGATGGCCACGCCGGCGGCCTTGGCCAGCGTGGTCACAAGGGCCTCGTCGTCGGCGTCGAAGTCCGCGCCGTCCCGCTTCTCGGTCAGGTACAGATTGCCGAACACCTCGTCCCGCACGCGGATGGGCACCCCCAGGAAGCTGCGCATCGGGGGATGGTGCTCGGGGAGACGGAGGCTGCCGGGGTGCCGGGTCAGGTCGGTCAGACGCAACGGAACCGGGTGGCGGATCAGTTCACCGAGGATGCCCCGCCCGCGAGGGGGCCCGCCGATCCGGGCCGCCGAGTCGTCGGGGATGCCCACCGTCAGGAACTGCGACAGCCGCTGTCCCTCGCCGATCACGCCCAGGGCGCCGTACTCGGCGTCGGTGAGCTCGACGGCCGCCTCCACGATGCTCCGCAGCACCTGGGACAGCTCCAGCCCGCGCCCCAGGTTCATGACCGCGTTCAGGAGACCGTGCATCCGCTCCGGCACGTCGAGCCGTGGGCGTGACGGGAGCGCCGCCTGCGCTGGTGATTCGGACATACCCGCCGTTCCTGGGCCGGTCTGGTGCTCAGCAGCGTACGACACGCGAGGTCCTGACCGGGACTCCGTCGGACCGTCGGCGCGAAGAGGGGCCGTTGGGCCCCCTCGGGGTGTCGGCGTGGGGGACTTTGGACCCTATCGGGACCGGGTGCCCCTCGGCCGATCATGTGGCGACGGCCCGGAAGGCCCGGTCACGTCCCTCACTCGTGGCGCTTCCCGGCTCGTCGCACGACATGAGCAGATCGGGAGGACTCCGTCCGGTGGACGAGGCACAGATACAGCAGGTGGGAACCGCGCGCCCCGAGGCCGTGGTCGCCGTGGCCGGACAGCCGGCCGCGGTCGGACGGGCGGAGAGCCGGCCGGCCTGGACGGATTGGCTGACGACCACCGACCACAAGAAGATCGGGACGATGTACCTCGTCACCGCCTTCGTGTTCTTCCTGGTGGGCGGTGTGATGGCGCTGCTGATGCGCGCCGAGCTCGCCCGGCCCGGGCTGCAGATCATGTCGCAGGAGCAGTTCAACCAGGCGTTCACCATGCACGGCTCGATCATGCTGCTGATGTTCGCCATGCCCCTGTTCACCGGATTCGCCAACTGGATCATGCCGCTGCAGATCGGCGCCCCCGACGTGGCCTTCCCCCGGCTGAACATGCTGGCCTACTGGCTCTTCCTGTTCGGCTCCTCGATCGCCGCGTTCGGCTTCCTCACCCCGGGCGGTGCCGCCGACTTCGGCTGGTTCCTGTACGCCCCGCTGTCCGACGCGGTCCACTCACCGGGGCTCGGCGCCGACCTGTGGATCATGGGGGTGGCGCTGTCCGGCTTCGGGTCGATCCTGGGCGCGGTCAACTTCATCACGACCATCGTCTGCATGCGCGCGCCCGGCATGACGATGTTCCGCATGCCGATCTTCGTGTGGAACGTGCTGCTGACCGCGGTACTGATCCTCATCGTGTTCCCGGTGCTGGCGGCCGCGCTGTTCGCGCTGGAGGCGGACCGCAAGTTCGGGGCACACGTCTTCGACGCGGCCAACGGCGGCGCGTTGTTGTGGCAGCACCTCTTCTGGTTCTTCGGCCATCCCGAGGTGTACATCCTGGCGCTGCCGTTCTTCGGGATCGTCTCCGAGGTCATCCCGGTCTTCTCCCGCAAGCCGATGTTCGGTTACATGGGCCTGATCGGCGCGACCATCGCGATCGCGGGTCTGTCCGTCACGGTGTGGGCGCACCACATGTACGTCACCGGCGGTGTGCTGCTGCCGTTCTTCTCCTTCATGACCTTCCTCATCGCGGTCCCGACCGGTGTGAAGTTCTTCAACTGGATCGGCACGATGTGGAAGGGGTCCCTGTCCTTCGAGACGCCGATGCTGTGGACCACCGGCTTCCTGATCACCTTCACCTTCGGCGGCCTGACCGGCGTCATCCTCGCCTCGCCGCCGATGGACTTCCACCTCTCCGACTCCTACTTCGTGGTCGCGCACTTCCACTACACGGTGTTCGGCACGGTGGTGTACGCGATGTTCGCGGGATTCCACTTCTGGTGGCCGAAGATGACCGGCAAGATGCTCGACGAGCGCCTCGGCAAGATCACGTTCTGGACCCTGACCATCGGCTTCCACACCACGTTCCTGGTGCAGCACTGGCTGGGCGCCGAGGGCATGCCGCGCCGGTACGCCGACTACCTGGCGGCCGACGGCTTCACCGCCCTGAACACGGTCTCGACGATCGGCTCGTTCCTGCTCGGCATGTCGATCCTTCCCTTCATCTACAACGTCTGGAAGACCGCCAAGTACGGCAAGCCGGTCAACGTCGACGACCCCTGGGGCTACGGCCGTTCGCTGGAGTGGGCGACCTCCTGCCCGCCCCCGCGCCACAACTTCGCCTCGCTGCCCCGGATCCGGTCCGAGTCCCCGGCGTTCGACCTGCACCACCCGGAGATCGCCGCACTCGAGGCCGAGGCGGTGAGGTGACATGGCACAGGCCGTGCTGGCGGTCGGCACCGCCTTGGTGACCGCGTCCGGCTGTGTCTGGTACGTCCCCGCCCTCGTCGACCTGCGCGCGGGAGCCGACCGGCCCGACTCCCGCCGCTTCGCCGCGGCGGCCTGTCTGAGCGGCTGGGGCACGGCCGGCGTCGTCGCCGTCCTGCTCCTCGTGGCGGAGACATGGTGGCTGGTCGCCGGGACGGCCGCGGCGGGCGCTGTCGCCACGGTCGGCCTGCGCATCCGGTCCTTCGTCCGGCGCCGGGACGAGCGGCGGGAAGTGGCCCGGCACTGGGCGGCGTTGACCCCGGACCCGCCCCGGCACGGCAGGGGCGACGACAGCGCCCGGTACGTGTTCGCCGCCCTTCTGGGCTCCGCCCTGGCGGTCGCCGCGGTCGCCGCCGCCGTCGCGGTGAGTCCGGGGACGGGCGGCGGGATCGACTGGCTGGTGGCCGCGGCGCCGGTCGCGGTCGCGGGCCTGATCCTCGTCCTCGCGGCCACGCACGCTCGCACGGCCCGCCGCCGCCCGGCGGAAGGCGGCTTCCCGGCTACCAGCGCAGCGGAAGGGCGGCGAGCCGGTCGTCGAGGAGACCGGAGATGATCCGGTGGTCGTGGACGGAGGGGTGCCAGTCGCAGCCCAGGTAGTCCAGGCCCGCGCCGTCGTAGTACCAGTGGCGGACCCGGTCGTCGCCCTGCTCGTTCCGGGTCCGCACGATCCGTCGGGTCGTCTCGGCGAACACCGTGGTGTCGGCGAGTCGGGTGGCGACCACACTGCGACCGAGCAGGCGTCGATCACGAAGTTCATCGAGAACAACTGGGGCACCGGCCGTATCGGTGACGCCTCCTCGACCGGCGGGCGGGCAGCCTGAGCGGCCTGTTCGACTTCCGGCACCCCAACAACAAGCAGGTGCTGCTGAACGCGGACGGCTCGGTGAAGTCCGTGAAGCCGATCCCGCACCACTACGCACAGACGGGGTCCTCTGCCTCCGCGCACGCCCCGTGCCCGGCGTACGTGCAGGACCTCAAGGCGCAGAACGTCGCCGCCGCGAGCTCCACCTCGCCGGCCCTGCCGATCGTCATCGGCGCCGGTCTGCTGACAACCGGCACGATGACCACCGTGTTCGCGCTGCGCCGCCGCAGGGCGCGTGCGGGGGCCCCGACGGCCGCCGTGTAGACAGCCGGACCTCCGCTCCGACGAACCCCGACGGTCCCGGCCAGGTACAGGCCGGGACCGTCTCCTTTTTCTCGTCCTACTCGTCGGCGATCCAGTGCTCGAATGCCGTCAGGTGCTGCTCGGAGGCGGCGAGCAGGTTGGTGTACACCTGGCGCGTGTCCGGGGCGGTGAGTCCGGACAGCGCCTTGGTCAGCGCGGCGATGTCGTCGGTCTCGAACGTACGGCCCGCCTCCAGGGCACCGGACAGGCTGCCCTCGCCCTGCTTCAGGAGCCGGTCGTAGGCGGCTTGGACGGCCGGGTCGGTGAACTCACCGGCCGGCTTGCCGGCGGTCGGGTCGGTGACGTCGTAGCGGTCCAGCAGGGTGCGCACGGCGGTCAGGTGCTGGGTCTCGGCCGTCGCGATCCGCTCGAAGACGCGCACGTCGTAGCGTTCTGCGAATGCCGTGTAGAGGTCGTGCGCGAGCTTCTCCTCCTCGGCCATGCTCGTCAGCGTGGCCTTCTGTGCGGCGGTCAGGGTGCCTTGCGACGCCAGGGCGGCTCCGGTGCAGGTTCCGTCGTGCCGGATGCCGTCAGCGTCGTCGCCGTGGTGGCGCGCCTGATGCTGACCGTTCGTCAGCATGCTCTGGGATGTGGTCTGCCTGGCCACCGGCGCGGCACCGCCCGTGTCCGCGGTCACCGGGCCCACCGCCAGCACGCCGCCGACGGCCAGAGCGCCTGCGGCGACAGCCGTTGCGATCTTGATGTTGCGCTTCATGGCGAACCTCCTCGAATCCCCGGGAACGTCTTCCGTTCCCACACCGTCACCGTCGCGCCGGGCCCTGCAGTCGGCGTGCTGCGGGTGTGGAGACGGCATGGAGACATCGGCCGGGCGGGTTGGGGCTGTTCGGCCCTCGCCGGGACGCACCCGAGGCGCGTAGGTGTGGGACATGGCTGCCACCGTGCTCGTCGTCGAGGACGAGAAGGAGATCCGCGAACTGCTGCGCCGCTACCTGGAACGGGCGGGCTACGCGGTGGTGACGACCGCGTCGGGCGCGGAGGCGGTACGACTGCTGGGCGAGCGGGCGGTCGACCTGACGCTGCTCGATCTGGGGCTGCCGGACGTCGACGGTGACGAGGTACTGCGCGAGGCCCGCGAGCGGGGCGCGGTACCGGTGGTGGTGCTCACAGCCCGCAGCACCGTCGAGGACCGCATCCACGGGCTGCGGCTGGGCGCCGACGACTATGTGACCAAGCCGTTCAGCCCCACCGAGGTGGTTCTCAGGGTGGGCGCGGTCCTGCAGCGCGCCCGGGGTACGGCAGCGGATGCGGCGCAGGTCTCGTCGTACGGCGGGGGGCGGCTGCGGATCGACGAGGCCCGGCACGAGGCGGTCCTGGACGGCACGGCGGTGGAACTGACGCCCACCGAGTGGGGTCTGCTGACCGCGCTGGCGTCAGTGCCCGGACGGGTGTACTCGCGTTATGAGCTGGTCAACCGGGTGCGCGGCTACGAGTTCGCCGGATACGAGCGGACGATCGACTCACATGTGAAGAACCTGCGCCACAAGCTCGGGGACGTCGGCCCCGGGCTTGTGGTGACCGTGCTGGGAGTGGGCTATCGGCTGGGGTGGACCCGTGACCCGTGAGCCCCGTTCGCAACGCGCCGGCGAGAGGCCGTCCGGCGGTCTCGGCCCGCTCGGGCGACGCCTGTTCGCCGCGTTCGCCGTCGTGGCGCTCGCTTCCGTGGCCCTGCTGACGGCGGCGGCGCTCGTCGGTGCCGACCGCGGGATCAGCAGTGCCCACCAGGCGGACCGTCAGCGCACCGCCTCCCGGGTGGCCGCGGCCGCCGCCGACGCCTACCGGACGGCGGGCGGCTGGTCGGCGGCCGACCTGTCGGCGGCGCGCTCCGTCGCCGCCGGCGCCGGGGCGGTGCTCACGGTGCGAAACGCGGACGGCGAGATGATGTCCGGTGACGACGGGGCGGAGAACGACCACGGCATGTCCGGCTCGGGCCGCGGACGTCACGGACAGAGCGCCGGCTCCGGGCCCGGCGCGAGCGCGCCCGTGGTGGTCGACGGCCACACCGTCGGCTCGGTGTATCTGGTCTTCCCGGCCGGCTCCGGGTCGGCCGGCCTGCCCATCGCGTGGGGCTGGGTGGCCGCGGCCGCCGCAGGCGCGCTCGCCCTGGCGCTCGGCGTCAGCTGGTTCGTCACCCGCCGCCTGACCGCTCCCGTCGTCCGCGTCGCCGCGACCGCCCGTGCGCTTGCCGCCGGCGACCGCACCGCACGAGCCCGCGTCGACGCACCCGGAGAACTGGGCGACCTCGCCCACGCCTTCGACGCCATGGCCGACGACGTCGGCCACGCTGAACAGGCCCGCCACCGGCTCGCCGCGGACGTCGCCCACGAACTGCGCACGCCCCTGGCTTCCCTCCAGGCGGGCCTGGAGGAACTGCGCGACGGCTACGCCGACCCGTCGGCGCAGCGCCTGGCCTCCCTGCACGACCAGGCGCTGCGGCTGGGCCGCATCATCGACGACCTCGGGGAACTGGCGGAGGCGGAGTCGGCCCGGCTGTCCCTGCACCTGGCCGAGGTGGATGTGACCGCCCTGGCTCGCGCCGCCGTGGCCGAGCGGGAGGCCGAGCTGCGCACGGCAGGGCTGACGGTACGCATCGTCCCTGACCCCGCTCCCCTGCTCGTCCGCGCGGACGCCGACCGGCTGCATCAGGCCCTGGGCAACCTGCTGAGCAACGCCGCCCGGCACTGCCGCCCCGGCGACTCCGTCACCGTCACCACGTCCTCGACGCCCGCCGAAGCGCTCGTGGAGGTGGCCGACACCGGTCCCGGCATCCCCGGCGACGAGCTGCCGCACGTCTTCGAGCGTCTGTGGCGCGGAGCCCACGCTCGCACCGTGGGCGGCAGCGGCATCGGCCTCGCGGTCGTCAAAGAACTGGTCACCGCCCACGGCGGCACGGTCACCGCCGATTCCGAACCAGGCCGCGGGACGCGGATGACCCTCCGGCTGCCCAGGACCGGCGCACGCCACGAGGGAGCGCGCCGGGAAGCTCGCGCAGCACCACGAGTTACCTCTTAGACAAATACCCCCTGGGGTATTTGACGCCACTCTCCGAGCCGCCGTACTCTCGCCAGAGGGATACCCCCGGGGTAATTAAGGAGGCAATGAAGTGGCTCGTGAAGTGACACAGGAAGCGTTCGCGGCGGCCTGGGCCGACGGCGCACTCGTCATCGACGTACGGGAGGCGGACGAGTACGCGGCCGGGCACGTCCCGGGCGCCCGCCTGATGCCGCTGCGGACCGTGCCCGGCCAGTGCGGTGAACTGCCCGCCGGCCGGCCGGTGTTCGTGATCTGCGCCAGCGGCAACCGCAGCAGGACCGCCGTCGACCGGATGACCTCCCGCGGCATCGACGCCTACTCCGTGGCGGGCGGCACTGGCGCCTGGACCCGCGGCGGGCGTCCCGTCGCGGCCGGTTCCCACGAGCACGCCGCCTGACCCCGGTCCGCCCCCGCACACCGGCCAGTCGGAAAGGAGTACCACCTTGGCCGCCACCCCTTCCCCCACCGACGCACCGCTCGACGGCCGTCACCGCGTCGCCGTCATCGGCGGAGGCAGCGCCGGCATCAGCGTCGCTGCCCGCCTGCGCCACGCCGGCATCAGCGACATCACCCTGATCGAACCGTCCGACACCCACTGGTACCAGCCGCTGTGGACCCTCGTCGGCGGGGGCCAGGCGCCCCTGAGCACCACCCGCCGGTCCGAGGGGTCGGTGATACCCGACGGGGTGCGCTGGATCCGCCGCCGCGCCCTGGCCGTCGACCCCGAGGCCCGCACGGTGACCCTGTCCGACGGCGCAGAACTCACCTACGAATACCTGGTCATGGCACCCGGCCTCCAGCTCGACTGGGACGGCGTGCCGGGCCTGGCCGAGGCCGTCGGACACGACCGGGTGAGCAGCAACTACGCGCCCGAGTACGCCCCGCGCACCTGGGAACTGATTCGCCAGATGCGCTCCGGCACGGCCGTCTTCACCCACCCGGCCACCCCGCTGAAGTGCGGCGGCGCCCCGCAGAAGATCGCCTACCTGGCAGCCGACCACTGGCGTCGGCACAAGGTCCTCGACGACATCCGTGTCGTCCTCGTCATCCCCGACCCCGCGATGTTCAAGGTCCCCGCCTGGTCGCAGGTCCTGGAGAAGGTCGCCGCCCGCTACGGCATCGAGGTGCGGCTGCGCTCCGAGATGACGGCCGTCGACGGCGACGCCCGCGAACTCACCGTCACCGACCACGCGAACGGCACGAAGGAGACCCTCGGCTACGACCTCCTGCACGCCGTCCCGCCGCAAAGCGCCCCCGACTGGGTCAAGGAGAGCCCCCTCGCCGACCCCGCCAGCCCGCAGGGCTTCGTCGCCGCCGACAAACACACCCTCCGACACCCGTCCTACGAGAACGTCTTCGCCCTCGGCGACGTGGCCAACCTGCCCACCTCGAAGACCGGTGCCGCGGTGCGCAAGCAGGCCCCGGCGGTCGCCGCGAATCTGCTCGACGTCATGAACGGCCGCGAGCCGTCGCACCGCTACGACGGCTACACGTCCTGCCCGCTGGTGACCGCCCGCGACCGGATGCTGCTGGCCGAGTTCGACTACGACCTCAAGCCCACGCCCACCTTCCCGCTGCTCGACCCCTTCAAGGAGCGGCGCACGATGTGGCTGTTCAAGCGGTACGGCCTGCCGCCGGTGTACTGGCACGGCATGCTCACCGGCCGCCTCTGACCGGTCGGCCCGGGCATCCCCCGACCCGGGCCGACCACCACCCCCGCCCTTCGACAAGGGCGGACCAGACCCTTCTATATACCCCCCGGGGTAATACAACCCTTCCGACATGGAGGTCACCCGACCATGTTCTTCGCCCAGTACTACCTCGACTGCCTCTCCCAGGCGTCGTACATGATCGCCGACGAGACCACCGGCAAGGCCGTCGTCGTCGATCCGCGCCGCGACGTCTCC
The DNA here is from genome assembly GCF_050214755.1 of Streptomyces sp. C1-1. Taxonomy (NCBI): domain Bacteria; kingdom Bacillati; phylum Actinomycetota; class Actinomycetes; order Kitasatosporales; family Streptomycetaceae; genus Streptomyces; species Streptomyces sp. C1-1. The sequence goes on from NZ_CP189826.1 coordinate 975,940, forward strand.
GAGTACCTCACCGACGCCGCCGCCCACGGTTTCACCATCGAGGCCGTCATCAACACCCACTTCCACGCCGACTTCCTCGCCGGCCACCTCGAACTCGCCGACCGCACCGGCGCCTGGATCGGCTACGGACAGCGCGCCGAGGCCGAATACCCCATCCACAAACTGACCGACGGCGAGCGCATCAGCCTCGGCGACGTGCAGCTGCAGATCCTCGAAACGCCCGGTCACACCCCCGAGTCGATCAGCGTCCTGGTGTACGAGCACGCAGGCGACACCGTCCCCCACGGCGTGCTGACAGGCGACGCGCTGTTCATCGGCGACGTCGGACGGCCCGACCTGCTCGCCTCCATCGGCGTCACCGCCGACGAACTCGGCAAGATGCTCTACGACACCATCCAGCACAAACTGATGGCCCTCCCGGACGCGGTACGGGTCTTCCCCGCCCACGGCGCCGGATCCGCCTGCGGCAAGAACCTCTCCACCCAGCGCCAGTCCACCATCGGCGAACAGCGCGCCACCAACTACGCCTGCCGGCCCATGAGCGAGGAGAAGTTCGTGGAGCTGGTGACCGCGGGGCAGCCCTCCGCGCCCGCCTACTTCGTCTACGACGCCATCCTCAACCGCAAGGAGCACGGCCTGTTCGACGCGGCCGCCGCACCCCGGCCGCTGTCGGTCGAGGAGTTCATGCAACGGCGCGCGGGCGGAGCGGTCGTGGTGGACGCCCGCTCGCCGCAGGACTTCGCCCCGGGGTATCTGCGCGGCTCGGTCAACGTGCCCGCCGACGGCCGCTTCGCCGAACAGGCCGGCATGGTCGTCACCCCCGAGCAGGACGTGGTCGTCATCGCGCCGCAGGACCGCGAGGAGGAGGTCGTCACCCGCCTCGCCCGGATCGGCTTCGACAAGGTCGGCGGCTATCTGCGCGAACCCGAAGGCGCCTTCCCCGCCCTGGCCGACGAGATGGAACAGGCGAGCCGCCTGACCGCCGACGAGCTGCGCCGCCTGCTGGACGGCGACGAGCCCCCGCTGGTGCTGGACGTGCGCAACACCGCCGAACGCGAGGAGGGCTTCATCGAGGGCTCGCTGCACATCCCGCTGGCCGAACTCGCCCGCCGCATCGACGAGATCCCCACCGGCCGACCCCTGGTCGTGCACTGCGCGGGCGGCCACCGCTCCTCCATCGCCGCCAGCCTGCTGCGACACGAGGACCGCACCGACGTCTCCGACCTGCTCGGCGGCTACGGCGCCTGGCTCGCCCTCCCCGCATCCGCCGACGTCTGATCCACCGCACTCCGCACTCCGCACTCCGGGCGGCGGTCACGGGAATCGGCCGCCGCCCGCCCCCAACCCCTTCGAAGACATCAAGGAACCCAGCGATGACCATCCATGCCGACAAGCCACGACTCGATCCCGCCGCCCTGCGCGACCTCACCCGGGGCGGAGAGGGCCCGCGGCTGCTGGACGTGCGCACGCCCGGCGAGTTCCGCGCCGCCCACATCCCCGGCTCCTACAACGTCCCCCTCGACACCCTGCGCGAGCACCGCGCCGAACTGCGCCACCACCTGAATGAGGACGTCATCCTCATCTGCCGCTCCGGCGCCCGCGCCGCCCAGGCCGAACAAGCCCTCGCCCAGGCCGGACTGCCCAACCTGCGCGTCCTCGACGGCGGCGTCATGGCCTGGGAGAACGCCGGCGGCCCGCTCACCCGCGGCCCCCAGCGCTGGGATTTGGAACGACAGGTCCGACTCGTCGCCGGAGCCCTCGTCCTGGTGACCGGCGTCGCGGGCCTGTTCGTGCCCGGACTGCACCTGATCGGCACGGCCGTCGGCGCCGGGCTGACCGTCGCCGCGCTCACCAACACCTGCGCCATGGGCATGCTGCTGTCGAAGCTGCCCTACAACCGCGGACCACGCACCGACCTCGACACCGTCGTCGCCGCCCTGCGGGGCACGTCATGATCGCCGTCATCATCGCCGCCTCCCTGCTCATCGGCGTCAGCCTCGGCGTCCTGGGCGGCGGCGGGTCCATCCTGACCGTGCCCATCCTGATCTACCTGGCCGGCATGGAGACCAAGGAGGCTATCGCCACCTCGCTGTTCGTCGTGGGCGTCACCAGCGCCGCCGGCGTCGTCTCCCACGCGCGGGCCGGACGCGTCCGCTGGCGTACGGGACTGTTGTTCGGGCTCGCCGGCATGACCGGCGCCTACGCGGGCGGTCGACTGGCCGAGTACATCCCCGGCGGCGTCCTGCTGCTCGCCTTCGCCCTCATGATGATCGCCACGGCCGTCGCCATGATCCGCGGCCGCCGGCAGGCGCCGCAGAAAGTCCACCACGAACTCCCCGTCCTGCACGTCCTGTTGGACGGCATCGTCGTGGGCCTGGTGACCGGACTGGTCGGCGCCGGCGGAGGCTTCCTCGTCGTTCCCGCGCTCGCGCTGCTCGGCGGGCTGCCGATGACCGTCGCGGTCGGCACCTCCCTGCTGGTCATCTCCATGAAGTCCTTCGCGGGCCTGGCCGGTTACCTCGCCAGCGTGCACATCGACTGGGGCTTCGCGGCGCTCGTCACGGCGACCGCCGTGGTCGGCAGCCTGCTCGGCGGCCTGCTCGCCGGGCGGATCCCGCAGGACGCACTGCGCAAGTCCTTCGGCTGGTTCGTCGCCGTCATGGGCGTCTTCGTCCTAGGCCAGCAGATTAGCTCCGACCTTCGTCACACCCTGCTCACCAGCCCCTGGACATGGGCCTCCGTGGCCGCGGCGGCGGGGATCGCCCTCAGCTGGTACATGCTCAGGCGCTCCGGACGAACGCCGGACCAGCCGAGCGACGCCCCAGCTGTGCCGGATGATGCAAGCGGGCCCGCGGTCTCGCTCGCCGTCCGTGCCGAGACCGTAGGCGGCAACGGCGCGACCGCGTCGCCTCAGAACACGTAGGGGCGCGGTACACGCCCCGAACCCGGCCCTGAGGAGGTGCCCGGTGAACACCACCGAAGTCGTGAGCGCCGACAACACGGAAGCGGACTCGTGGGCCGAGGTGCTCAACCGGCTGCGCCGGGCCCAGGGACAACTGGCAGCGGTCATCGCCATGGTCGAGGCGGAGCGCGACCGCAAGGACGTCGTCACCCAGCTGGCCGCGGTCACCCACGCCCTGGACCGGGCCGGCTTCAAGATAGTCGCGGGCGCATTCGCCAGTGCCTCACCGAACGACAGCGGGGACACGTCCCTCCGCTGAGTGAGGCCGAACTGGAGAAGTTGTTCCTCACGCTCGCCTGACCCGGACCCCACCCTTGAGGGGGTGCAGAAGTGAACTCCCGCGCCATCATGACCGACTGGGCCGTCCAGCCGGGCGGCCACTGCCCCGACACCCGACCGACCGGACCGCCGACACCGGCGGCGGAGCAACGCGCCCGCGAGGCCGTCCAAGAGCGGCTCACACACCGATTTCCAGATCTCCCGTCCGAGGCACTGGCGACGGCAGCGGAGGAGGCGTTCGCGCTCTTCACCGACGCGCGCGTACGGCACTACGTTCCCGTCCTGGCCTTCAAACGTGCCTCGGGGGAGCTGTCCGAACGCCTCGCCGCCCTGGACGAGAAAGGCGGCGAGACGTGAGACCGACCCCGAAGTGTGTCCTCGACCGATCCCGCCCCTGCAACGCCTGCATCGCTCCGGATCCCAGCAGCTGCCCCTACCCCTATCTGCTCGCAGGGGACGACATCATGGCCCCGGACGACGACATCGACACGGATGACGATTCCGCGCACGCGGAGAAATGAGGCGGAGGACATGGACGCGGCGAGCTGGGACGAGCGCTACCGCGGCAGCGAACTGGTGTGGAAGGCCGAGCCCAACCGCTTCGTCGCCGAGGAGCTGGCCGGTCTGAAGCCGTCCGGGCGGGCCGTCGACCTCGCCGCCGGCGAAGGCCGCAACGCGGTGTGGCTCGCGGAGCGGGGCTGGGAGGTGGACGCCGTCGACTTCTCCGCCGTAGCGCTGGAGAAGGCCGAGGAGCTGGCCGCCGAACGGGGTGTGCGGCTGCGGACCGTCCGCGCCGACCTCACCCTCTGGGCGCCCCCGGAGGCGACGTACGACCTGGTACTGATCGCGTATCTGCACCTGCCGTGGCCGGACATGGCCCAGGTGCTGCCCCGGGCCGCCGCTGCCGTCCGCTCGGGCGGCATCCTGCTGCTCGTCGGCCATGACGCAGCCAATCCCGAACACGGGTACGGCGGCCCGCAGGATCCGCGCGTGCTGTACACGCCTGAACAGGTGGCCGACCAGTGGCGACCTCACGCCGAGATCCTGCGGGCCGAGACGGTCTCCCGGCCGGTGACCGACGCCGAGGGCGGCAGCCGCACGGCCCTCGACACGCTCGTCCATGCCGTGCGGACGTGACACCGTCCCGCGAGATCGCGCCGCGGGTCAGGCCGGTGTTCCGGGCCTGGTCGCCAGATACCAGTCGGTGAGCTTGACGCTGTCGTCGGCCAGCCGTGCCTCCAGTTCCGCCTGGGTGCGGGGAGCGCCCAGGACGACGTCCTCGCCCGGGTGCCAGTTGGCCGGGCAGGAGACGCCGTCGCGGTCGGAAGTCTGCAGGGCGTCGAGGAGCCGCAGGATCTCGGGGATCATGCGTCCGGCGTTCATCGGGTAGTACAGCACCGCCCGCACGGTCTGTTCCGGGTCGATGACGAAGACGGCGCGTACGGCGGCGGTGCCCGAGGTGTTGGGGTGGAGCATGCCGTAGGCGTGCGCGACGCGCATGTCCAGGTCGGCGATGATCGGGAACGGAATGCGCACGCCAAGCTTCTCTTCGATCGCACGGGTCCAGGCGAGGTGGCTGTGAACGGAGTCCACCGAGTTGCCGAGCAGGGCGGTGTCGCGGGCGGCGAACTCGTCGGCGAGTTCGGTGAAGGCGACGAACTCGGTGGTGCACACCGGAGTGAAGTCCGCCGGGTGGCTGAAGAGCACGAGCCACTTGCCCGCGCAGTCGGCCAGCCGGACTAGGTCATGAGTGGATTCGGCCTCGAAGTCCGGTGCCCTGTCGCCGATCAGCGGCAGGCCGACGTTGATGGGAGAGGCTGACTGATCAGAGACGGCCATCGGAGGATCCCTCCCGAGCGATCACGGATTCGGATACCCCACACGGTATTTTCACGATCCGAGCTCCTGGAGGGCCGGACGGCCCCAGCAACTCCCCCTTCGCCCCTTGCGCCGGCTGTCCGACCGAGACACCCCCGTCGCGCGAGAAGGGCCGCACGCGCGCGAGCACGGGAACAATGCGGCCTTGCGCGACGCTGACACTTATACCCCGCCGGGTATACAAGTCCAGGAAGACGCCCGCCGGGGACCGTCACCGCCCGCGGAGGAGCGTGAGAACGATGGCGACGACAGGACCCGACCGACTCGCTACGAGCGAGGACGGCTTTGTCGTGACCGCCTGCGGGCGCAGGATCGCCGTGAGATGCCTACGGCTGGCAGCCGCGGAACGGCCCATCAGCCGGGTCACCCTGGACGTGGGCCGGGACCAAGGGGGCGAGCCGGGAGTGTGGGCGTCGCTCACCGCCGACGAGGCACGCGACCTGGCCAGCCTGCTCCTCGTGCAGGCCGACCTGGCCGAGCACGGGACCAAGTCCGCCGGCCCGTCCCGGACGGGCTCCCCCGCCTTCTGACGTCGCCACGGTCCGGGTCACTGCAGGATCCGCAGATGTTCCCGGTCACCCAGGAGTTCCAGACGCCGCCAGAGCACCGGGTTGTCGGACGACTGGCTGGCATGACAGGCGATGGCACGGCGTTGCCGCTCGCGCGGCACCGGCTCAACGACACGGCACTCTGCCGGGGCCCGACCGATGAAGGACGTACCGAACTCGGCGTTCAGCCGGTCCGCCACCCGCTGCGGCAGGGTCCATCCCAGCACTGAGACACCGGACCGGCGGGCGGCGAGCAGCGCGGCGCCGGTCGCCCGCTGGTGGTCCCGGTGCCCGGTGACGCCTCCCATGTCGAACACGAGCAGGTGGCTGGGGCGCTGCTCGCCGATCAGGCGGGCCACCTCCGCGGCAAGCCGGGGCAACGGGATGTCGACGAGAGCGCCGTCCGCGTGGTCGGCCAGTTCCACGCGCTCGACGCCCAGTTCCCGTGCGGCGCAGGCAAGTTCGTCCGCGCGCAGGGTGTGCAGGTCGCCGGGCCTGCCGTGCAGGGTGGACGCCTCACCGTGAGTGAAGCAGAGCACTGCCGCGGGTACCCCGCCGCCGGTCAGCAGGGCCAGGAGGCCGCCCAGCCCGAACGACTCGTCGTCGGGATGTGCAACCACCGCCAACACCCGCCGCACCTCGTCCGGCAGGCCGGCCACGGTGCCGGTCATCTCAGGTGTAGATGATCTGGCCGCCGGCCGCGTGCTCGTAGAACTCGCCGACCGTGATGATGCCCTGGACCTGCTCGATGAGGTCGTCCTTGTCGAGTTCGAAGAGGTCGACGGACGCCTTGCAGGCATAGATCCCGGCGCCGGTGTCGGAGATCATCTCGATGAACTCGGGGATGGGCGGGATGTCGAGCTTCTCCATCTTGCGTTCCATGTACCGGGTGATCAGATCCGGGACGCCGGGAAGGCCGCCCAGGAGGGTGGGCAGGTGCAGGCCGGGGTTGCCGACGGTGGCCAGCTTGATGTGGTCGTACTGCTTCTTCGTGATGGCGTCGAGGCCGAAGAAGGTGAAGAACAGGTCGGCCTCGATGCCCTCGGCGCGGGCGCCGTTGGCCATGATCAGGGCCGGGTAGATCCCTTCCAGGGATCCCTTGGAGACGATGATCGAAACCTTCTCGATCGTGGCGGTGTCGGCCATGGCAGAACGCTCCTCGATGGCAGAAATGTCAGATGCAGCCGCGCGGCTTGGGAATCCCGGCGATCTTCGCGGCCGTCTTCGCCGGCCCCTTCGGGAAGAGCTGGTAGAGCTCCTTGACGCTCACGCCGGAGGTCTTGCCGAGCACCCGAACGGTGGGGCCGGTGCCCTTCTCCGCGTACTGGGCACGCATGAAGCGGATGACCGTCCAGTGCCGGTCGGTCAATGTGTCGATGCCGAGTTCCTTGGCGATCTGTTCGGCCATCGGCTCGGTCCATCGGCCGGGGTCGGTGAAGAAGCCTTCGTCGTCGACCGGGACGGGGGTGCCGTCATAGGTGGCGGTGGGCATGGCGGTGCTCCTTTGGTTCAGGTGTGGGCGTGGCGCTTGCCGTGCTCGGGCATCGTCGAGCCGATGCCGGGCAGCTCCCGGCCAGGCAGCAGGCTGTGCCAGTACAGCCACTCGAAGGCGAGCTTGCCGAGGTGGTTGGCGTGCGACTCCTTCAGCAGCGGCAGGCCGACGGAGGCCGGGAAGTGGCCGGGCAGCGGCTCGGTCTCGTAGTTGAAGTCGATCAGCAGGGCCTTGTGGAAGCCCGTCTCCACGAAGCAGTTGGCGTGCCCGTCGAAGGAGGCGTCCACGGCCTGTCCGGCGAGGAAGCGGGCGATGTTGTGCACCAGCACCTCGCCCTCGAAATGGGCCACCGAACCGGCCTTGGAGGCCGGCAGACCCGCCGCGTCGCCGATCGCGAACACCTCGGGGTGCTCGGGGTGCTGGAGGGTGTGCGGGTCGACGGGCACGAAGTCCAGCTCGTCGCCGAGACCTTCGGAGCGTCCGACGTACTCCGCTCCCCCGTGCAGCGGGACAACGACCGCCAGGTCGAACGGCACCTCCCGCTCGTCGTACGACACCAGCCGCCCGCCCGGGCCGTCCACCTCGCCCAGCGTGAACTCGGTGACCAGTTCGATGCCCTTGTCCGCCAGCAGGCCGCCCAACGCCTTCGCCGCGACCGGCTTGGTGAAGGCGGCGTCCAACGGGGTGGCGTAGGTCAGCTGGACCTTGTCGCGGATGCCGCGTCGCTGGAAGTACCAGTCGGCGAGGAAGGCGAACTCCAACGGAGCCACGGGGCACTTGAGCGGCAGGTCCGCCACGTCGATCACGACGCGGCCGCCGTCGAAGCGCTCCAGTGCATGGTGCAGACCGACGGCGCCCGGCAGGTCGTAGAAGGTGAAGACCTTCTCGCCCCAGCCGGGGCCGGTCAGCCCCTCGGTCTCCTCCGGCAGCAGCCGGGCTCCGGTGGCGACCACCAGGACGTCGTAGGACAGCCGGATGCCACCGCCGAGGTACACCGTCCGCTCGTTCAGGTCCACTCGCTCGATCCGGGCCGACTTGTAGTCGATGCCCTCGCGCAGCTGCCGCGGGCGGGAGCGGACGAGGTGGTGCGGCTGGGCGAGCCCGAAGGGGACGAACAGCAGGCCGGGCTGATAGACGTGGTCGTCGTTCTGGTCGACGACCGTGATCCGGAAATCCCGCTCGTCATACATGCGATGCAGGCGGTTGGCCGTCAAGGTGCCGGCGGTTCCGCTTCCGAGAATCACCATGTGTTTACCCATGCCCCCACTGTTGTGCGGCAGATGAGAGCAAGACATGGGCCGCTGGTCCCCACCCAAGTACCCACCGGGGTATATCTTCACCCGCCGCCTTTGCCTCCCACAGCCCACTTGCTCGCCGTAAACCCGCTGATAAAATACCCAGCAGGGTATATAGACACGGCAGCATGCACGAGGGTCGAACGGCCCCTGTCGCACCCCGACGGCCTCTCGATCCGCCGCATCCTCCGCGATCGAATGGAATCCGGCAGCAGTCGGCACCAGCGAGAAGGGCCCGGCCATGACCGGCAGCACGCAGCAGATCCTCAGCACGAATCGGCCACAGAACGCGGACGTGCACAGTTTCGAGGTTACCCACGTCGAGCGAGACGCCTACGCGGTGGACATCCGCGGCCATCGCCTCCAGGTCGACCAGCCCATCGAGGCCGGCGGTACGGACACCGCGCCCACCCCCACCGAGCTGTTCGCCGCCTCCCTGGCCACCTGTATCGCCTTCTACGCGGGCCGCTTCCTCCACCGGCACGGCCTCAGCCAGACAGGACTGCGGGTCCGTACGGAGTTCACCATGGCCACCGACCGCCCCGCCCGGGTCGCCTCCCTGCGCGTCGCGGTCATCCCACCGCCGGATCTCCCGGAGCAGCGCCGGGCGGCCCTGCTGGCCGTGGCTTCGCACTGCACGGTGCACAACACCCTCCACCAGCCACCCGAGATCGACATCGAGTTGGAGCCATGAGCACGTCCCTGGCGCCGGCCGCGGCGTCGCTCCTGGACCGCATCCGCCACGGGCTCATCGGGGACGACGAGGTGTTGGACGGCCCCTACGGCCCGAAGCGGATCGTCTACGCGGACTACACCGCCTCCGGCCGCTCGCTGGACTTCGTCGAGGACTTCGTCCGCGAACAGGTGCTGCCGCGCTACGGCAACACCCACACGGAGAGTTCCAGCACCGGTCTGCAGACCACCCGGCTGCGCGAGGACGCCCGCCGGATCATCCGCGACGCGGTCGGCGGCACCGAGGACGACCTGGTGATCTTCTGTGGCTCGGGTGCCACTGCCGCGGTCAACAAACTGGTCGGCATCCTGGCACTGCGCCGCCCGGACCGGCCGCCGCCGGCACAGCGGCCGGTGGTGTTCGTGGGCCCTTACGAACACCATTCCAACGAGTTGCCGTGGCGCGAGTCGGCCGCCGACGTCGTGGTGATCGACGAGGACGCGGACGGCCACATCGACCTCGCACAGCTTGAAGCGGGGCTGCGGCGCTACACCGGCCGCCCGTTGCTGATCGGCAGCTTCTCCGCCGCGTCGAACGTCACCGGCATCCTCACCGACACCGACCGCGTCGCCGCCCTGCTCCACGCGCACGGCGCCCTGTCCTTCTGGGACTACGCGGCCGCGGCACCGTACATCCCGATCCGGACGGCCGAGAGCACACCGGGGGCCGGGGACCACAAGGACGCGCTGTTCCTGTCCCCGCACAAGTTCGTCGGCGGCCCGCAGACCCCGGGCGCGCTCGTCGTGCGACGAGCGCTGGTGCGCAACCCGGTGCCCACCGCTCCCGGCGGCGGCACCGTCGCCTTCGTCGACCCCCACGGCCACCGCTACCTCGACGATCCGGTCGCGCGTGAAGAGGGCGGCACCCCGGCGATCGTCGAGTCCGTCCGGGCCGGTCTGGTCTTCGCCCTCAAGCAGGCGGTCGGCACCGACACCATCCAGGCCGCCGAGGAACGCCACTGGCGCCGCGCCCTCGCGGCCTGGGAGCGCAACCCCGGCATCGAGGTCCTCGGAAACCACCACGCCCGCCGGCTGTCCATCGTCTCCTTCCGCATCCGCCACGGCGAGCACGCCTATCTGCACCACCACTACGTCGCCGCCCTGCTCAACGACCTCTTCGGCATCCAGGCCCGCGGCGGCTGCTCCTGCGCGGGCCCCTACGGCCACCGCCTGCTGGCCATCGACGCGGCCACCTCGCACGCCCTGCTCGACGAGGTCGTGCACGGATGCGACGGCATCAAACCCGGCTGGACCCGCCTGAACTTCAACTACTTCATCAGCGACACGGTCCGCGACTACCTCGTCGACGCCGTCGACCTGATCGCCACGCACGGCCACCGGCTCCTGCCCGACTACCGCTTCGACCCGCACACCGGGCAGTGGCACCACCACCACGGCCCCACGCAGCCCCCGCTGCGGCTGACGGACGTGCGCTTCGGCGCCGACGGGCGGATCACCGCCCCGGCCGTCCGCCATCGCCGACTGGGCGAGGAGGCGCTGGCAGCCCAACTCGACGCCGCCCGTGCGGTGCTGGCCGCCCGTCCCGACCGGCTCGACGACGGCATCACCGGACTGCCGGCCGACTTCGAGCGCATGCGCTGGTTCCCGCTGCCGCCCGTCTGTCTGGAACAAACCCGGACCGGCACCGGTTGAACCAGATACCCCACCGGGTATATGAGAGGAGACCGGAAACCATGCCCACCATGGAACTGACCAAGGACAACTTCGAAGAGACCATCACCGGTTCGGAGATCGTGCTCATCGACTTCTGGGCCGCCTGGTGCGGACCGTGCCGCATGTTTGCCCCCGTCTACGAGAAGGCGGCCGCGCGCCACCCCGACATCGTCTTCGGCAAGGTCGACACCGAGGCACAGCCCGAACTCGCGGGCGCCTTCCAGATCTCCTCCATCCCCACTCTGATGGCCGTCCGCGACCGGACCGTGCTGTACGCCCAGCCCGGCGCCCTGCCGCCGCAGGCCCTGGAGGAACTCATCACCAAGATCCGTGCCGTGGACATGGAGGACGTACGCCGGAAGGCCGCCGCAGGCTCCAGCGGAGCCAACTGACACCGAGACACCCGTGGAGCGCCCACAGTTGCCGCGGCCCGCGGAGTTCAGCGGGTGCGAAGTGCGGCCAGCGCGTCGTCGAGGTCGGCCGCGCGGGGGCGGTTGTGCGGCAGCTTGCCGAGCACGGCCGCCATGCCGCAGGTGTTGGTGAGGGCGGAGAAGACCAGGCCGCCCGCGACACCGGCCGAGATCAGCAGGAGGGCCGGATGTACGAGCAGGCCGAGGACCAGGCCGAGGAGCACCAGGGCGCCGGCGGTGAACCGGACCTGGCGTTCCATGCTCCAGCCGGCCCGCGTGTCGCAGGCGGCGGGCTGGTGCAGGTCGTGGCCGTCGGCGGCCCAGGCGCCGGTGCCGCCCGCGAGGGTTGCCGTAGTGATGCCCTGTTCAGCAAGGAGCTTGCAGGCGTTCTCGGAGCGGGCTCCGGAAGCGCACACGACGAGGACGTCACCGTGCTCGGCGGCGTGCCGTATCTCCGGCAGGGCCCGCCGGATGTGGTCCAGGGGGATGTTCAGGGCGCCGGGCAGGTGGCCGGAGGCGTACTCGGCGGGCGTGCGCACGTCAATGACGGTGAGTTCGTGCAGCCGGGTGCGGGCCTGGTCGGTGCCGAGGGTGGCGGGGGTGGGGGAGCTGGTCATGGCAGATGTGATCCTTAATGGTCGACGCCGTCCCGAACCGGGACGTACAGTACCCCTAGGGGTATTTTTTCGAGGAGTGATCGTGGAACTGGAGCTTGAGGGTGCGGACCTGAAGGCCGTGCTGAACCGGCTGCGCCGGGCGCAGGGTCAGATCTCCGGTGTGATCCGGATGATCGAGGAGGGGCGCGACTGCGAGGACGTCGTCACTCAGCTCGCCGCCGCCTCCCGCGCACTGGACCGGGCCGGCTTCGCGATCATCGCAACGGGCCTGCAGCAGTGCGTGGCCGACATGGAGTCGGGCCGCAAGAACGGTGAGGACCCGGAGGCGATGCGCGCCCGGCTGGAGAAGTTGTTCCTGTCCCTGGCGTGATCATGCGCGGTGGCCGCTTCACACGACCGCGTCGATCAGCATGAACGCGGCCACGGCCAGCAGCACCAGGGCGAAGATACGCTGCAGCGTAGGCCCGGAGACCTTCGCGGCCAGCCGCTTGCCATCCCATGCGCCGAGGATGGCGGCCCCGACGAACGGCCCTACGACCGCCCAGTCCAACCCCTCGACCGTTCCGGCCCGGGTCGCCAGTGCGGCCAGGGAGTTGACGGTGATGACCAGCAGGCTGGTACCCACCGCGTTACGCATCCGCATGCCGAGCACGCTTACCAGCGCCGGTACGGCCAGGAAGCCGCCGCCGACACCGAGGACGCCGGTGACCGCGCCGAGCCCGGCCCCGGCGGCCGCGGCCCGTACCGGCCGCGGCGGCACGGTCCCCTCCGCAGCCGGCCCGGAGCGCAGCATGCGCAGCGCGGCCGCTCCCGCGACCAGGGCGAAGGCCGCCGTCAGTACGGCCGCCGGGATACTGGCGGACAGCGCCCCGCCCAGCATCGCCGGGCCGATCCCGGCCGCCGCGAACAGCAATCCCGTACGCCAGCGCACGTTCCCGTCCCGGGCGTGCGCGACCAGCGCGGTGACCGAGGTGAGCGTCACGATGACCAGACTCGCGGTCGTCGCCCCGACCGGACTGAAGCCGAGCAGGTAGATGAGTGCGGGGACGGCCAGGACGCTCCCACCGCCCCCGAGCGCGCCGAGCGCCAGACCGATGACCGCGCCGGCGGCCAGGGCGAGTAGGAGGGCACTCACGCTATCGTGCCGTTCCCACCGCGCGCGTCCACCACCGGCAGACCCGCTCCGGTCCAGTCGTGCATGCCGCCGATCACGTCCACAGCCTGCGCGCCACGGGCGACGAGCAGCTCGGCGGCCTGCCGGGAGCGGTTGCCGGAACGGCAGATCACGATCAGGGGCCGCGCCTGCGCTTCCGAGGGCAGTCCCGCGCCGGCGGCCAACGCCGACAGGGACAGGTGCACGGCGCGCGGCGCGTGACCGGCCTGCCACTCGTACGGCTCGCGCACGTCCAGCAGCACGGCGTCACCTGCGCTGTCGGCGATGTCGCCGTGGCCGGTGCGCGCGGCTGCCTCCTGCACGGTCACGCGGCCGGGGCCCCTTTGGCCTCGTCGGAAAATGCTCATCTCGACTTCTCGCTCCTGTTTCCCGTGTCGGTACGGAAGATCGGCGGGGTCTGTGCGGCGCCTCGCGCCGTCAGGGGTTGCGGACGGTGAGCCCGGCCTTCTCGGCCGCGTCGAAGGAGTCGTCCACGGCGACGACGTCACGGCCGGCGGCGTCCAGCAGGGAGGCGGCGATGGCGGCGCGCATGCCGCCCGCGCAGTGCACCCACACCTCCCCCCGTTATGTTTTCCGCGGTCCTGCAAGAGGACCGCTGGCCTCCGGGCCCGGCATGACTGTTCCCCCCTGTCGAACGGATGACCTGGGGGGTGGTGTCACCGGGCCTGGGAGGCGCCGTTGGAGACGCTGATGAGAGGTCCGACTACCGCCTGGCCTGGCGCAATGCCTGGCCGCTTGCGGGCGGCAGGTCTGCATAACGTGGATGCGCGCATACGACGCCAACGCCCTGGCCAGCACCGCATGAGCCCCGTTCGGGAGGATGGGTTGGACGACATCGACGACGTGGGCGTCTTCCTCGGCCTGGACGTCGGCAAGAGCGCCCATCACGGGCACGGGCTGACCCCGGCCGGGAAGAAGGTCTTCGACAAGCAGCTGCCCAACAGCGAGCCGAAGCTGCGGGCCGTCTTCGACAAGCTGGCCGCGAAGTTCGGCACCGTACTGGTGATCGTGGACCAGCCCGCCTCGATCGGAGCCCTGCCTCTGACCGTCGCCCGGGACGCCGGCTGCAAGGTCGCCTACCTGCCCGGCCTGTCCATGCGGCGGATCGCCGATCTCTACCCGGGCGAGGCAAAGACCGACGCGAAGGACGCCGCAGTGATCGCGGACGCCGCACGGACCATGCCGCACACTCTGCGCTCGTTGGAACTGACCGACGAGATCACCGCCGAGCTGACCGTGCTGGTCGGCTTCGACCAGGACCTCGCGGCCGAGGCGACCCGCACCTCGAACCGGATACGCGGCCTGCTCACCCAGTTCCACCCCAGCCTTGAGCGCGTCCTGGGCCCGCGCCTGGACCACCCCGCCGTGACCTGGCTGCTGGAACGCTACGGATCCCCAGCCGCCCTGCGGAAAGCCGGACGCCGCAAGCTGGTTGAGGTGATCCGGCCCAAGGCCCCGCGCATGGCCCAGCGGCTGATCGACGAGGTGTTCGATGCGCTCGACGAGCAGACCGTCGTGGTCCCGGGCACCGGCACCCTCGACCTCGTGATCCCCTCCCTCGCCCGCTCGCTCGCGGCCGTCCACGAACAGCGACGAGCCCTGGAAACGCAGATCGGACAACTGCTGGAGGCTCACCCTCTTTCCGCGGTCCTGACCTCGATTCCGGGGGTCGCGGTCAGGACCGCCGCCACCTTGCTGGTCACCGTCGGCGACGGCACCAGCTTCCCCACCGCCGCCCACCTGGCCTCCTACGCCGGCCTCGCCCCGACGACCAAGTCGTCGGGGACCTCGATCCACGGCGAACACGCTCCACGAGGCGGCAACCGGCAGCTGAAACGCGCGATGTTCCTGTCGGCATTCGCCGCGCTGCACGATCCCGCCTCCCGCACCTACTACGACCGATGCCGGGCCCGCGGGAAGACCCACACCCAGGCACTTCTCCGCCTGGCCCGACAGCGGATCAACGTGCTATTCGCGATGCTCCGCGACGGCACCTTCTACGAACCCAGAACCCCACGCCTCACTTGACGAAAGACATAGAGGCACCCCCCCCCGGGGACCTCGCCGAGGCGGCGGTGCAGGGTGTGGATCGGTATGTGGACCGAACCCTCGATGTACCCGCCCACCCGCTCCGAGCCGCGCCGGACGTCGAGGACTACGACACCCTCAGCCGGGTACCGGCCCGCGAGGTCGGCGAAGGTCGCCCGAGGGAAAGTGACCGGCTTGTCGCCGTCACGTACCCAGTCGGCGGGCTCGCCGGTGGCCGCGGCGGCCGGCCGGTCAATGCCCACCCGGACCAACTCACGCTGGGCGGCAGCCAATTGCGCGGGCGACTCGGCGAGCAGCGTGACCGGTTTACCCCACGGAATCAGCCAGGCCAGATAGGTGGCGAGCTGTCCCTCCGCCTCGAAGTTCAACGAGCCCGCGACATGCCCTTCAGCGAAGGCGACCCGGTTGCGCAGGTCGACCACCCACTCCCCCGCGGCCAGCCGGGCGGCGATCTCCTCGGCGTGCGCGACGGCGGGCGGCGTCAGATCGACCGGCGCGGGTCCGGCGGCATTGGCCGGGCCCATGTGCGTGTAGTACGCGGGGATGTCGTCCAGACCGGCCAGCAGGTCGGCGACGAAGTCGTCCACGTCCCGGGTGAGGGCCTCGTTGGACGCCTTCTCCTTGCCGATGGTCGTGTCACTGCCCTCCGCCTGGGACGACGAACAGAAGCTGCCGAACCCGTGCGTGGGCAGTACTGCAGTCTCCTCGGGCAGCTCGGCGGCCAGCCGGTGCGCCGAGGCGTGCTGCGCTCGGGCGAGGCCCTCGGTCAGCCGCGGCTCGACCAGATCCGGGCGGCCGACGGTGCCGATCAGCAGGGACCCGCCGGTGAACACCGCGACCGCCGTGCCGTTCTCCTCCAGCACATAGGAAGTGTGGTGCGGGGTGTGCCCGGGCGTCGCCAGCGCCCGTAGGGTCAGGCCGGCGGCGGTGTCGATCTCCGTCCGGTCGCCGTCGTGGACAGGTACGCGCTCGAAGGAGACGCGAGCCGCTGCGGGGACCAGGTAGGCGGCGCCGGTGAGCCGGGCGAGCTCCAGGCCCCCGGTGACGTAGTCGTTGTGCACGTGCGTCTCGACGACGTGCGAGATCCGCACCCCGCGCCGAGCGGCAGCCGCGATCACCTGGTCGACGTCGCGTGGCGGGTCGACCGCCACCGCGCTCACCTCACCACCCGCGAGATAGCTCCGGTTGCCGAGACCCGACACCTCGATCGTGTCGACGAAGAACACGAGGTACTCCCTTCCAGTGCAGAATTACCCCGGGGGGTATGCTTGCGAAGGTAACACAAGTACCCCCCGGGGTATTTCAAAGGACAGGGAAAGCCCAGGAAACGCCTCGCGAGTACCTCGCACACGGCCCGGCACCCGTCCCGCCCAGCCCAAGCCGACAAGAAGGCCCCACACCCATGCGCTACGACCGCACCGTCCACCTGGATGCCGACTTCGCCACCGCCGTCGCCCGCATCCGCGACGCCCTCGCGGCACAGGGATTCGGCATCCTGACCGAGATCGACGTCACCGCCACCCTCAAGGCGAAGCTCGACCACGACATGGAGGACTACGTCATCCTCGGCGCCTGCAACCCGCCCCTCGCCCAGCGCGCCTTGGAGACCGACCGCACCATAGGCCTGCTGCTGCCCTGCAACGTCGTCGTCCGCCGCGACGGCGACCACACCGCCGTACAGGCCCTCGACCCGAACACCATGGTCGCGCTCACCGAACTGGACGCCCTGCGCCCGGTCGCCGAGGAGGCCACCCGCCGCCTCGACGCCGCCCTCACCTCACTCACCACGCCCGGCACGAGCATCTGAATCCACCGGCTCGGCACACCACGCACCGGACGGCCCCGCAGGACCGCGCCGCTGCCGATTCCACGGAGCCTCCCGCCCCAGCGCCGCCTAGGACAGCAAGCACAGCGGCCAGGCGCAGTGCGACGCTGCCCGATCAACGTCGACAGCGCGGCAGCGACGACGCGCACGGCTCCACCACTCGCCGGTCGGGCACCCTCGGGTCGCCGTCGGCCCTCCGCGCGCTTCGGAAACCGCATCCGTGCGCAGCGCGGCCGGTGCCTCAGTGCCGTCGGCGCAGCAAGCGGAGGATCTTCGGCACGGCTCCGCCAAGGATGGGGAGACGCAAGAGGCAGCACGACGTCGGACCACGGGGCGCGGATGGGCTTGTATGTGGCGCTCCCGTCCCGGATCTCGATGTAGCCGAGGAGTTTGGCCTCGGCTCCTCCTCCGCAGCCTCCGCCCTCACCGGTCTTGGTGGCGCCCCCTTAGCGTCCGGCTCCGCCGCCGAAGCCGAAGCCGAAGCCGACCTTGGTACCGGGATGACGGTGGCGCCGTCGGCGGTGACGGGTTCGCCTGCCCGGCGGTCGCCGAGGCCCAGCCGCCGAGTTTGTCGGCCAGGCGTTCCGGGAGGGTGACGGAGGCGTGGGCCGCCGACAGATCCGTGTCCGGAAGGCCCGTGGGCGCGGTCTCCTGCTCGGGATTGGTCATGGGGTACCTCCCGAGCGGGGGCGCTCGGCGGTGCCGAGGATGTGCGTGGCCGCTGGCGACGGGAGGCGAGTCTGCGGGAAGGCGAACTTTTCCAGCGAGGTGATGGTGAATCCTGCACCGGTCAGCGCGGTTTGGGTGTCGCGTCCGGTGCGGCAGCCGCCTGCCAGCCGGGGCCAGACGGTGGCGTCCAGGACGCGTTGTACGCGGCGCATGGCGGGTGAGTCGGCGCGTACGTGCTCGAAGAAGCGGAGCTGCCCGCCGGGCCGCAGGAACCTCTCCGTCGGTGACACGGTGTGGGTCAACCTCGACCACGGCCTGCACGGCATCGGCACCGGCTCCTGCGGTCCGGGCGTGCTGCCGCAGTACCAGCCGACTTCGTCCGCTGCGACCAAATCCGTGACCTAGGAACCGGCCCCGGAGACATGACGTGGTGCGACGACAGGTGGACGACGGAAGGCGCACGATCGGCTCGCTTCTGGTGGTGGTCGCCGTCCTTGCCTGTGCCCTTCTCCAGAGTGCTGTTCCAGCGTCCGCGCACGCGGTGCTGACAGGCAGCGACCCTCGTGAGAACAGCGTGCTGAAGGCCGCTCCGAGGCAGATCACCGTGACCTTCGACGAGTCGGTCGCGCTCGTCGAGGATTCCTTGCGTGTGCTCGATCCCGAAAACCGACCGGTGACGGACGGCGATCCCAAGCATGCGAACGGTCGGGGCAACACGGACAGCGTGCGGCTGGGGAGCGGACTGTCGCAGGGCACGTACACCGTGTCCTGGCGGGTGGTGTCGGCGGACAGCCACGCCGTTTCCGGCGCCTTCACCTTCTCCATCGGCAAGCCGACAGCGACCCGGGCCACCGCCGCTCCCCCGCCCGCCGTGAATCCCACCGTCGGCGCGTTGTACGGGGTCGGCCGCTACGTCGCCTATGCCGGGCTGGCGCTACTGATCGGCCTCGCCGTGTTCGTCCTGGCCTGTTGGCGCTCCGCGACTGCCGCACGCCTGGTGCGTCGGCCGTTCCTGGTCGGTTGGTGGGCGCTGTTCGTGTCAACCCTCGCGCTGATGCTGTTGCGCGGACCCTACGACAGCGGTGACGGCCTGAGCGGCGTGCTCGACCCGGGTGCGCTGCGGCAGACGGCCGACAGCCGTCCCGGACTCGCGCTACTGGCCCGGTTGATGCTGCTTGTGGTGGTGGCCCTCGCGGTGCGGAACCGGCGGGCGGAGCAGATGCCCGGCCGCAGCGCCCTCGCCGGTGCCGGCGTGCTCGTCCTCGGTCTGGCCACCACCTGGGCGGCGGCCGAGCACGCGTCCGTCGGCATCCAGGTGCCCGTGGCCGTGGCCTCCTCCATGCTGCATCTGCTGGCCATGGCAGTATGGCTTGGGGGGCTGGCCGCATTACTGCTCGCGCTTTACCGGGCACCGGACGAGGATCCCCTCCCACCCAATGCCGTCGTCCGCTTCTCCCGCATCGCACTGACCTCGGTGGCCGTGCTGGCTGTCACAGGTGTCTACCAGTCCTGGCGCGGGCTGGGCTCCTGGGACGCGTTCTCCACGACCTACGGCAGGATCCTGGTCTTCAAGGTCTGGGGCGTGCTGGTAATGCTGCTGGCGGCCTCGTACTCCCGGCGATGGACCGCCCGCCTGTTGCACGCTCCGCAGGAGCAGCGGGTGTTGGTGGCCGTGGGGCACGGCGAGGGCCCTCCCACTCCTCCCGGGAACGAGGACAGCACGGACGAATCCGTCGGGCCGGAGGCGCACGGGCGCGGACTGCGCCGGTCCGTGCTGGCCGAGGTCGCGGTCGGCGTGCTGGTCCTCGTCCTGACGACGGTGCTGACCGGCACCGAGACCGGCCGGGCCTCGGAGACCGCGTCGGTCAGCTCAGTGGCCGGGCAGCCCGAGGTGTCCCTGACCCTGATCCCGTACAACACCGGCAAGAACACCCTCTCCGGGCGCGGCAAGGTGCAGGTCACTCTGGAGCCGGGCCGAGTGGGCCGGAACGTCGTGGAGGCGATCGTCTACGGCGCCGACGACAGCCCTGTCGGCATCCCCGAACTCCGCCTGACCTTCACCCTCGCCGAGCAGCGGGTCGGACCGCTGGATGCCAATCTCGTCGACGAACGCGGATACTGGGGCAGCGACACCCTCGACCTCCCTATCGCCGGGACCTGGACGATGAAAGCCACCGTCCGCGTCTCCGACATCGATCAGGTCACCGTGTCCAAGACCGTGAAGGTCGGGCGATGACCTACCGCCACCGACGCACGCAGCGCGGCCCGACGCCGGGGCGCGAACGCGGACGCCCGGCCATCCGTGCCCAACGAAAGCCCGAAACGGGCCCAGCACAAGCGGATTGGCCTCTGGGAGTCGTCGAATACCTCCGAGGCAACCGCTACGTCGGACCGATCCCGGGGCGGCTTCCCTACGCCGTCGGCCGAGGTCGCGTCGGCGCCCTGATCGTCGGCGGAGGCGCCATCGCCGTACGCGTTCGACACGGAGCCCGGCGGACAGGGAGGGGGGAGTCGGCGCCTGGTGAAGCAGGAACGGGGTACGCCGGCGGCTGGCCCGCCCGGCGAGGCTTGAGCAGGGCTCACGGCTGCTGACATGCCACGACAGGCTGTCCCGGCTCTGCCTGTAGCGCGGGCCAGGACATCCCGGTCATGACCCGACCGCACACGGCTACCTGATCTGGCGCGGCGGGAGCGACGGCCGGGTGCGAAACCCTGCGGCTGGGAGCGGCGCGGGCGTGGGTCCCGCACAGCGTCAGCCCCACGAAGGTGATGCCGCCGACCAGATTTCCGAGCATGGCGGGGATCTCGTTCCACATTGGGTAGTCCCCGACGTGAGGTGTCCGCCGAGCATCAGGCCGGACGGGGACAGGAACATGTTCACGACGGAGTGCTCGAAGCCCTGTAGAAGAAGACCAGGATGGGCATCCGCATGGCGATCACCTGGCCGGACACGGACATCGACATCATCGCGGCGACGACGCCGGTGGAGACCATCCCGTTGCACAGCACACCGCGGAGGAACAGCGTCAGCATGCCGGCCGCGCCGTGTGCGGCGTAGCCGAGCGGGCGGTTCTCGCCGATGTGGTCGATCTTCTGCCCGATCTCGTTCGGGTCCATGGTGAAGGGGGGGAAGATCACCGCCGTGATCACCACGACGGTGAGGGCGCCGGCGAAGTTGCCGACGAACACCGAGCGCCATCGACTTCCGCGTCGACATCGCCCGCCACCCCGATCCTGAGGGGGGCCGTGTCGTCGTCACCTTCGACGGCAAGGTTCCTCGACTACAGGTGGTGCCCCGGTGCCGCCCTCGTGGAGGGGGTGGCGCTCCGCCCGAAAACCGACCTTGGCATACTGCAAAGATGGCAGGCACAGCCCCGCGCACCCGCACACCCCTGGCAGCATCCCTGTCCGTGGCACTCGCCGTCCTGACCGCCGGCTGCTCGGACCATTCCTCCACCCAGGGCACCGCCCCCGCTCCCGCGTCCACCGGCTCGGCCGTCCCGGGCCGTATCCATGTGGACGTCGCCGACGTCGACATGACGATCACGGGTGCCGTGGCGCACCTCGACCGTTCGGGCAATGGCTCGCTCAGCATGAGCGTGCGCAACGACGACGGCGTTCCCGAGCACCTCGGCATGGTCGCGACCCCGGACGGTGGGCGGGGCGAACTGGTCGGGGGAAAGTCGGCCGAGGGCAACGGCTCGCTGTCCACCGCCGGCATCCTGCTCCTGAACGGCACCACCGTGACCTTCGGCGGCGGCGGACCGCGCGTGCTGCTGCACCACGTGCACGGCACCACCGCACAGCACACACTGCCCTTGGCCCTGCAGTTCGGTGTGGCCGGTCTGGTCCGGTTCCAGGCACGCGTCACATCACCCTGAGCGCCCTGCCTGCGACCCGCGCGCACGCATGCGGGCCGACACCCCTCCGCATCAGGCCGTGATCCCGGTGAAAGCCGCCTCCAGCGCCTCGGCCCGGTCGGCGTAGCCCGTGATGCGCGTGATCAACCCGCCGGTGACATCGAAGACGTGATACACGACGTTCTCCGGGTCGGCCGGAGGCACGGCCCCGTGGATGCGCAGGCCGAGGACGACGGCCGCCGGGTAGATGAAGGTCTCCTCGACGTCGGCCGTCAGGCCGAGGGCACCCAGGCGGGCACAGCGGCTGAGGACGTGGGAGCGGGTATGGCAGCCGGTGCCGTCTTCGTCGCGCGGGTTCCAGCGCACGTTCGGGTGCAGGACATCACCGAGCGACCTGCAGTCGGCGGCGTCCAGGGCTTTGCGCAGCCGAGCGGCGACGGAGCCGGGGCCGGACCGGGAACTGGGTGACATCTGGACCTCTCAGGTGCGCGGGGGCGGTCGGTGCCGAACCGTTCCCACCCGCCGGGGCATCGCTAGGCACGGCGCCATGCACCCTGCCTATGATCAACTATGCGGGCACTGCGGCGAGTTGCCGCAGCGACGGCCGTCGCTTCCCCGTCAGCGCGGTGCCGGCCAAGAGCCGGGCACCCGGCAGGCCGGCGAAGCGCAGGGCGGCACGGCGGATGTTCAGCTGTCGCTCCGACTCGGGGACGAACCAGCGGGCCGTTCTGCGGGCGGCGCGCTGTCTGTCCCTGACGACCGGCCGCCACAGGCGCTCGTAGCCGTGCAGTGCGTCCTCGACGCGGCGGGCAGAGGCGAGTTGGTCGGCCAGGACGTAGGCGCCGGCGATCGCCAGGGAGGCCCCCTGTCCGGCGAGCAGGGACACGGCCTGACAGGCGTCACCGACCAGGACGACCCGCCCGCGGCTCCAGGCCGGCAGATCGGTCTGGGCGACCTGGTCGTAGTAGACCCGCGCGGACGGCGGACAGCCGGCCAGTGCGCGCGGCACCAGCCAGCCGAGGGAGCCGTATCCGCGATACAGCGCGGCCCGCGCGTCGTCCGGGCGGCGGGGATCGGCGCTGCGGTGGACGGCGAAGGCGGCGACCTTGCCGTTCCGCAGGGCGTACAGGCCCATCTGCCGGTCGACGCTGTCGGAGAGACAGAACCGGCCGCCGAGTTCCGCGTGCACCTGGGGGTCGTCGAAGGTGAACGCGGCGGTGTGGTAGCCGAGGTAGCGCACGTACCGCTGCTCCTCGCCGAAAACCATGGCCCGCACGGTGGAGTGGAGACCGTCGGCTCCGACGAGGAGGTCGGCGTCGAGGGTACTGCCGTCGGTGAGGGTGAGGCGGATGCCGTAGGTGCTCGGGTCGATGCGTGCCGGGCCGACGCCGAACCGCAGGCCGACGGCGAAGGACAGCCGTTCGCGCAGGGCGAGTTCGAGGTCGGGCCGCATGATGCTCAGCAGGCGGCCGTCGAGGGAGCGGGCGAGGCGGTCGTAGCCCAGCCGGGCACGGCACTGCCCCGAGTCGTCGACGAAGGCGGCCTCGGAGACCGGGTAGCTGAGTTCCTCCAGCCAGGGCAGCATGCCCATGGCCTCGGCCGCGTCGTACCCCGGGCCGAAGAAGTCGATCATGTATCCCTCGGTGCGGGGGCACGGAGCCTTCTCCAGGACCACGACCTCCCAGCCGAGCGCGTTGTGCAGACGGCCTGCCAGCGCCAGTCCGGCGATACCCGCTCCGCAGATCACTGCTCTCATCGGTGTGCTTCGCCTCTTCCGCTCCGGGCGTTCCTCCCCTCCCCACACTTTTGCACTATGCAAAGCTTGGGCGCAAGAAGGCTCTGCTCGCCCCGCCAGTCGGCCAGGAATCTTGATGCACTCCTAACGCCTCGCTGATGGCCCTTTGACGTAGCGTTGACATCGGTGTGCCGGGAAGACGGGTCGGCGAAGTGGCTTGGTGAAGCGTCCGTTAAGGACATCGAGGAAGGTCTTCGCGTGATCCCGTCGAAGTCGGCTGCCGCCGTCGCGTCCGCCCCGTCCATCGGAGTGCGCGGCCGCGGTCCGCGCCGTTCCGTTCTCTTCTTCGCGTTCGCCTTCGCGGTGATCGCCGACCCGGTCTCCTCCGTCGCGTACGCGATCGAGGCCGCGTTGCGCGCCCTGCACGGTGACCTGGCGCTGCTGCTGCCGACGATGAGCCTGGTGATCGGGCTCGTGGTGGTCGTGACCGCGAACTACTGGCAGCTGGTGCGGCGCTTCCCGAAGGGCGGCGGCGCGGCGGCAGCGGCCGGCCGGGCCTTCGGCGCCCGCTGGACGTTCCTGCCCATCGGCGCCCTGGTGGTCGACTTCGTCCTGACCATCGGCATCTCCATCGCCGCGGCGGCCAGCGCGGTCATCGCTCTGTTCCCCGGCCTGGCCGCGTGGCGCATCCCGCTGGCGCTGGTGCTGCTGGTCGTGGTGGCCGGGCTGACCTGGTTCGGGCACGGCGGACGGTTGCTGTTCGCCGTGATGACCGTCGCGTTCGTCGTGATCTCCGTGGCCGTACTGATCCTGGGCTTCACCTCTCCGCACGCCACCGGCCACGCAGCCACGTCCACCGCCCCGGGCCACTCCGCCGTACTGGCCGTGGTGCTCGCCTTCCCGGTCGCGATGGCGCTGGCCACCGGCATCGAGGCGCCCTCCACGGCGATCGCCCAGCTCGGCCAGCTCGACGACACCTACCGCCGTCGCTTCGGCCGCGGCACCCTCGCGCTCCTTCTCGTCATCGTCGGCGGCCTCACCCTGGCTCTCACCGCGCTGGCCGTGCAGCTGCACATCGGCATCCCCGGCGCCGACTCCACCCAGATCGCCGACATCGCGCACGCCGCCGCCGGACCCGGCTGGCTCTACGGCGCCTTCCAGCTGACCAGCTCACTGCTGCTGCTCGCCGCCGCCAGCTCCTCCTTCCAGGCCGGACCCGGACTGCTCAAGGCCCTGTCCGGCACGGCCGAGCGGCCCGGCGTGCTGCCGCCGGTGCTCGGCCGGACCAACCACCACCACACCCCGTACTGGTCGGTCGTGGTCTACCTGGCGGCCTCCGCGCTCATCATCGTCGCGGCGGCGGGCCAGGAGCAGGAGCTCGTGCTCTTCTACGCCGTCGCGGTCTTCGTCAGCTTCCTCGTCGGGCTGCTCGCCATGGCCCGCTTCGCCCGCCGGGAACGCAAGACGGCCCTGGCCTGGGTCAACGCACTGGCGGCCGCAGCCGTCGCCTTCACCCTGGCGGTGAACCTGCTGCGCGGCTGGCCGATGCTGTCCCTGGCCGCGACCCTGCTGATCGCGGCGGGCCTGTACGTCCGCTGGACGCGGGCCGGACGCCCCAGCGGCATCGAGGACGTCGAGGCCCGCGCCGAAGCGGACTGACACCACAGCAGGCGAGTCAGGTCCTCACGGGCCGGTCCGTGCCGGCACGGACGACGAGGACCGGGCAGGTGGCGTGGTGCACGCAGTGGTGGCTGACCGAACCGAGCAGCATCCCGGTGAAGGCACCGTGCCCGTGACTGCCGACCACCAGCAGCTCGGCCCCCTTCGCGGCCTCGGTCAGCACCGCCGCCGGGTGACCCTCGACGACCTGAGGGTCCATTGCTCCGCCAGCGTCTCCTCGACCGTGCGCCGCAGGCTCTCGCGGGCCTGCTTCTCGAAGTCGGCGTCCGAGTAGTCCACCGGCATGCCGTACGTAGCCGGCAGCCGCCATGCCTGGATGGGGCGTAGTTCTGCGCCGGTCAGATCGGCCTGGCGGGCGGCCCAGCGCAGCGCCGCCCGGCTCGCCTCGGACCCGTCGACGCCCACCACGATCAGTGGTGGGGAAATCCGGCTGCTCACTGTTCACCTCCGTGGCTCCTACGCCTACCGACCTTCGCGCGGGCGCGCTTCGGATCAACGAGGCCCACCGGCCCTCATGGGTGGACAAGGTCCCGTGACGCACACCCTTGACTCGTTTTGCATAATGCAAAGATAGGGAAGGGGAGCGATGAGCGCCATACCGGCAGCGAAGGACGGGAAGCACGTGCCCAGCGCAACAACAAGTGGAATCACAGCCGCACCCAGGCTCACGGACCTACGTACCGCCCCGTGGGGCCTGATGGCACTGGCGGTCGTGGTCGGCGGCGGGGCCGGTGCGGGTTCGATCGTCTTCCGCTGGTGCATCAAGACGTTCACCCGCCTGTTCTCCGGCCACGCCGACTACGCCGCCTCCCCCGGCGCGAGCAACCCGCACGTGCCGTGGCTCGGCCCGTACTTCGTGCTCCTCGCCCCGGTGGTCGGCGGCCTGCTGTACGGGCCTCTGGTGAACCGGTTCGCCAAGGAGGCCCGCGGACACGGGGTGCCCGAAGTGATGCTGGCCGTCGCCCAACGCGGCGGCCGGATCAGCCCCAAGGTCGCCGTGGTCAAGACGCTCGCCTCCGCCCTGTGCATCGGCTCGGGCGGCTCGGTGGGCCGCGAGGGCCCGATCGTGCAGATCGGCTCGGCGCTCGGCTCCACGCTGGGCCGGGTGACGAAGGTGACCGAGGGCCGGATGAAGCTGCTCGTCGCGTGCGGCGCGGCAGGCGGCATCGCGGCCACCTTCAACGCGCCGCTCGCCGGCGTGTTCTTCGCCATGGAACTCATCCTGGGCACCTTCAGCGCGGAAGCCTTCGGCGCGACCGTGCTGGCCAGCGTCACCGCGAGCGTCATCGGACGCGCCGCCTTCGGCAACACCCCCTTCCTGAGCCTCCCCGACTTCCACGTCGACCACCTCGCCCAGTACGGCCTGTTCGCCGCGCTCGGCATCGGCGCCGCGGTGGTGGGGGTGGGCTTCTCCCGGTTCCTGTACCTGATCGAGGACGCCTGCGACTGGCTGTGGCGCGGCCCGGAATGGCTGCGCCCGGCGGTCGGCGGGCTGGTACTCGGCGCGCTCCTGCTGGCGCTGCCGGAGATGTACGGCGTGGGATACCCGGTGCTGCAGAAGGCGACCGAGGGCGGCTACGCGGTCGGCTTCCTGCTCCTGCTGCTGGCGGGCAAGATGCTGGCGACGAGCCTGACCATCGGCATCGGCGGCTCGGGCGGGGTGTTCGCGCCCAGCCTGTTCATCGGGGCGATGCTGGGCTCGGCGTACGGCGTCGGCGTCCACCACCTGATGCCCGGTTCCGCCGGCGCGGTGGGCGCGTACGCGCTGGTCGGCATGGGCGCGGTGTTCGCCGGCGCGGCACGGGCGCCGATCACCGCCGTGGTCATCCTTTTCGAGCTCACCGGCGAGTACTCGATCATCCTGCCGCTGATGCTGGCCATCGTGCTGGCCACCGCCACCAGCCGCCTGCTCTCGCACGACACCATCTACACCCTCAAGCTGCGCCGCCGCGGCATCGACCTCGAAGGTGCCGCCCCCGGAGCCCGGATCGGCACCCAGCACGTCGACGCCGTCATGGAATCGCTGCCCTCCCCCCTGGCCACCTCCACAACCTTGGCGGACGCAGCCGACCTGCTGAGCCTGTCGGGCCACGGCGCCCTTCCGGTGGTCGACGACACCGGGAACTACGTCGGTGTCGTCACCGCACAGGCGGTGGCCGAGGCACTCGCGGAACAGCCGGAGGACGCACCGACGCGGATCGGACAGCTCGCCGAAAGTCCGACGCCCATCCTGGCCGACCAGCCGCTCGCCCAGGCCCTGCACGCCCTGCTGTCGGCCGCGGGAACCGGCGTCCCGGTCCTCGAATCGGAGCACGGCAAGCCGGTCGGCTGGCTCAGTCACCAGAGCGCCTTGCGCGCGGTGCACACGGCCGCCTGAGGCCATTGCGCCCAGCCGACCCGGACCCGAAATTCTGTTTTTGCACTGTGCAAAAATGGGTACGAGGGTCTAGGTCCTCGTATCTCTCCAGGGAGGTGGACCATGCACACGGAGCACGTCCAACGCTCCTACTCGTTCGCGTGCCTGGACTGTGGGCACGGGTGGGAGGCGACGTACGACGTCGACGTAACCGTGGATGAGCACGCCAGGATCAGCGCCGTCTACCACCTCGACGACAAACGCGTACCGTCGCCACTGCGGTCCCCCCACTGCCCCGCCTGCGAGAGCCGCAAGATACGCATCATGCGACCGGGGCGCGTCGCGACGGCCCACCTGCACGAGAGGTGACGCCAACGGAAACGCACCACTGGCGTCCGGCCTGACTGCGCGAACATCTGCGGCGCCAGTGGGACACACGCTCGTTGCACCCGATTACAGCCCGGTACCAGGATTAGACCACCCCGTGGCTCTACGTCCGTCACGGCCGGCTCACCTCTCGTCCGGCAATCGGCCTCGTACGGGGTTTGACGCAGTTCCCCTTGGCCGTCGGCCTCTTCGCGGCCCGGCCGGTCATCGGCCGACTGGTCCGCGCCGGACGGATCGGCCGCGACCGCGCCGACATGGCGCCGGGCGACCCGCTACCTGAACAGCGTGATCATGCCGGACGACACCGTAATCACCACCGGCGGCAGTTCCGGCTATCGCGGCAAGGGCACCAGCGACATCCTCAGGGCGCAGTTCTCCAATCCCGCCGCCGACACCTTCACCCCGGCCGCCGCCCCCACCGTCCGCTGCGAGTACCACACCGAGGCCCTGCTCCTGCCCGACGGCCGCATCGCGGTCTTCGCCGACAAGGCCGACTCCCGCCCCGGCCACTTCAAGCAGCGCGTCGAGGTCTACTCCCCGCCGTACCTCTTCCACGGCGTACGGCCTCGCCTGGACCTCGGCGGCAGAACGCGGGCCTCCCGAGGAGACGAGCTCACCCTGGGGTCGGCAGAAGCGGCCCGGATCACGCGTGTCCGGCTCCTGCGCCCCGGATCGGCCACCCATGTCACGGACTTCGACCGGCGCTCCGTCGCCCTCGACGTGATCCGCCGCGCCGACACATCGCTCACGGTACGAATCCCCGACGATCCGTCACTGGTCCCGCCGGGCTGGTACATGGTCGTCGCCACGGACGGCGGTGGCACTCCGTCCAAGGCCCTGTGGCTGCGCGTCCGCTAAGGATCGGCAGCCCAAGAAACCCAACTTGGCATAGTGCAAGCTTTACCTTGAGCAAGGGTTTTCTTTCCCTTGCGGGCCCGTACCCGCCGATGCACTCACCGTTCACACCGGGAGACACCATGCCCATATCGCGCAACACGATCGGAACCGTCTTCGTGGGCGGCGCGCTGAGCGTCACGCTCGCCGCCCTGGCCTACCCAAGCATGCTCGGCATCCAGACGACGTCCTCCAACCAGTCGCGCGTGATCGCCAGCACCCAATGGGGCCCGCTCACAGAGGCCGACCGCAACTTTGTCGTCTTCGTCCGCTCCGCCGGGCTGTGGGAGGGCCCCTCCGGGGACCTGGCCATGAAGAAGGGGACAACCCAGGCGGTGCGCGAGGCAGGCCGGCACCTGGTCATCGGGCACGCCGCACTCGATGCCAACTGCCGCAAGATCGCGCCCGAGCTCAACATCACCATCCCCAACCAGCCCACTCCACAGCAGCAGGGCTTCCTGGACACGTTCAAGTCCGACACCGGCAAGCAGTTCGACTCAGACTTCGCCAACATCCTGCGCGTCACCCACGGCTCGATCTTCAACACCATCGCCAAGATCCGCTCCACCACCCAGAACACCCTCGTGCGCCAACTGGCCGACCAGGCCAACGACGTGGTCCTGGATCACATCACGCAGATGGAGAACACCGGGCTCGTCAACTTCACCCAGGTCAACTTCCAGGAGACGACCCCACCGAAGCTTCCGTCCAGCCAGGTCACACCACCGGTGCCGCAGCCGGGGGCGCCCATGATCACCCTCACCGTGCCCCCCGGACTGCCGACCGAGGGCGTACCGACAGGCCCGGCCACAACGCCCTCGCCGTCCCCCTCTCCCCCAGCCGGATAACCTCGGGTGTGACACACAACACATGGCTGCGTGCAAAATTTATCCAGAGCAATGATCGGTTGTCCCGGCCTTTCCGTACCCCCTGGCGTACCAGCCGCTCACGCCTGGAGGCCGCATGCCCATCTCCCGCAACATGGTCGGATCCGTCGTCGTGGTCGGCGCGCTCGGCCTGACCCTCTCCGCACTCGCCTACCCCGCCATGCTCGGTGTGCAGACCGTCTCCAGCGATCCGAACCGGGTCATCGCCAGCACGCAGTACGGTCCACTCACGGAGGGCGACCGTGATTTCGTCGTCAAGGTGCGCTCCGCCGGATTGTGGGAGTACCCGCTGGGCGAGCTGGCGCTGGAGAAGGGCTCCACTCCGGAGATGCGGGAGGCCGGCAAGCACCTGATCGTGGGGCACGCCGGTCTCGACGAACTGTGCCGCAAGATCGCCCCCGAGCTGAACATCACGCTGCCCAACCAGGCCACCCCGCAACAGCAGCAGTTCGTGCAGACCTCGGCGGCCGAGTCCGGTACGCAGTTCGACACCACCGCCGCCAACATCATGCGCGTGACCCACGGCCAGATCTTCCCGGCCATCGCCAAGATCCGCGCCAGCACCAAGAACACCCTCGTGCGTCAGCTCGCCGACCTGGCCAACGACACGGTCCTCGACCACATCACCGTGCTGGAGAAGACCGGCGTCGTGAACTTCGACCAGGTCAACTTCCAGCAGACCACCCCGCCCAAGCTCCCCAAGGAGCAGCTCACGCCACCCGCAGCCCAGCCGGGTGCCCCGATCGCCGTCCTCACCGCCCGCCCCGATCTGGGCATCAACACCGCTTCCCCGACGCCCAGCCCCTCGGCCGGCTGATCAGCGGTGGCCGGCTTGACCCGTGCCGAACGGGATCGCGGTCTCCGCTGGGCGGGAGAGCCGGTAGGAGCGGACGACGGCGACCAGGCATCCGGCGACGAGGGCCGCGGCCCAGGGGGCCAGGTCGCGCAGCGGCCCCGCCACACCGGCCCCCGCCTGCGCACCGCGCGGGGGCACCCGTCCCTGGGGATCCGACACCACGGCGAGCGCGTCCCCGGGCCGGGTCGCTTCTCCGCAGCCACGCCAGATGCGTACCTTGAGCGGGACGCCGTCGGTGCCCGCCACCGAACACAGATAGCGGGCATGCCCGCCTTCCGCCGCCCGGCCGTCCTCGACCGACGTCACCACCACGGACTGCACCTGACCCCGTTCGGCCAGCACTATCCCGGCGGCTGCCTGCGGGGCCTGCACTGCGAGGCACACACCGAGCAGCGCGGCGATGCCGATCAGCGCACGTCCGGCCCCCACGAAGGACAGATACACGGCCAGCGCACCCGCGCACACCAGGCCCGCCTCGCCGTCGGCCAGCGACAGTCGGCCGGTCCAGGCGCCGAAGAGCGTCGTACCGACGATCGCCCCGGCACCGAGGACCCCCGCCAGGAGCCCCTCTCCCACGAGCCACCAGGGCGGCCGCCCGACGAACTCCGCCGGGCCCCACACCGAGGTGCGCAAGTACGCCATCAGGTGACGCTCACACGGGGACGAGTGATGACGCTTCCGGCGCACGCGTGTCACACCCCCCGCATTCTTCCCGTCCATGGCGACCACTCACTCCACGGCTCGCAGACGCACTCCGCGACCGGCACCCGCACGTCGGGCGCACTGTCGGAGCACTGCAGCACAGCCGACGTTCACAATTCCCTTGCATTATGCAAAATCTTTCGGACGCGGAAAAGAGCCGTCCGGGAATCGCGGCAACAGCCGGGAGGAGCGTCAGGTGTCAGGGAGGAGCGTCAGGTGTCGTGCGCCATCACGCCGTCGACGACCCAGCCGAGCGGATGCGGTTCCGGGTCGTCCAGGGCGGGGGCGGGGGGCTCGCCTCCCGCCTTGTTGAAGGCGCCCAGGGCCTCGACGAGCGCCAGCCGCTGGATCGGGGAGAGCCGCTCGACGATGGCGGCGATCTCGGTGCGGCGCCTGGCGGTGACGTCCTCGACGGTGCGCCGGCCTTCCTCGGTGAGCTGCAGCAGGGTCTCGCGGCGGTTGCCCGGGTTGGTCTGCCGGTCGGCGAGCCCGGCCGCGATCAGCCGGTCGACCATCCGCATCGCCGTCGACGGCGCCACCTGGAGCAGATCGGCCAGCGTCACCAGCTTGGTGGCTCCGCGGGTGGAGAGCACGACCAGCATACGGAACTGCGGAAGCGTCACCCGTTCCTCGACCTCGGCAAGCGAGCGGGCGGAGACCGCCACCAGCAGGCGGGACGCGGTCAGCACCGCACGGGTCACCGCATCGACGTCGTCCATCGTCCCCGCGGGGTTCTCACGCTCCGGCATGTGTCCTTTCTACCTTGCCGAAGGTGGTGCCCCCTCACCCGATGGGAACAGATTTTCCTTCCCCATGACCGTGATACCGCAGCAGCAGCATCGCGGCGTCGTCATGGAGCGGTCCTGCGACGTGGCGCACCAGGTCCTCGCGCAGCGCCTCCAGGGCGCGGCCGGCGTCGGGCTCCTTGAGCAGGTCGGCCCTCTCGCCGAGGGGGTAGAAGGAGCCGTTCGTGTCCCGGGCCTCGGTGACCCCGTCGGTGTACAGCAGCAGCTGTTCGCCGGGGGCGAAGTCCACCCGATAGGGTTTGGGCCCTTCGCTGCCGTGGGCACCCAGTCCCAGGGGGAGGGCGTACGCGAGCGGCTGCGGGAAGTCGACGCCACCGCCGTGGCGTACGACCATCGGCGCCGGATGACCGTAGTTGAGGAAAACGACCCCGTGGTCCGAACCGATCTCGGCGAGCACGGCAGTGACGAACTTCTCCCCCTCCAACTCCCGGGCCACGCTCCGCTCCAGCCGCTCGCCCAACCCGACCAGGTCGGGTTCGTCGTGGGCCGCCTCCCGGAAGGCGCCGAGCACCACGGCGGCCGTCTCCACCGCGGCGAGCCCCTTGCCCTGCACGTCGCCCACGATCACCCGGATCCCGTGTGGCGAGGCCACCACCTCATACAGGTCGCCGCCGATCCGCGCCTCGGCGACGGCTGAGGTGTACGACACCGCCGCCTGCAGCGGGCCCGCGGTGCGTGGCACCGGGCGCAACAGCACCCGCTGCGCCACCTCCGCGATCGACCGGACACTGGCCAGCTCCGCCTCCCTGCGCGAGCGTGTCACCGCGGCCGCGATGCCCACGCCGGTGACCCCCGCCACCGACGCCATCGCCGCGAAGCCCCGCCGCTCCTCGAACAGCCCGTCGTACATCCCGAGTGCCACGCACACGAGCAGCGCCAGCGCACCGATCAGCGCTGTACGCCGCCATCCGCCGACCAGCCCGGAGAACGCCGGCCCGAGCGAGACCAGCGGCAGGAGGCCCACCCCCGGCCCGGCGACGACATCCGCCCCGGCCACCACGGCCATCGCCGCCACCGGCATCCAGGACAGCACCGCAGAACCCTGCGCCGGCCTCCGCTCGGTCATGCGTCCTCCAGAAAAAGTTCCAGCGCATGAGAGCCGTCTGATCGCTCTGGGCACAGACGCCCCTCCCCGGATTTAGACTATGCAAATGTCCCTGTGAGGAAGGTGCTCTCGGTCGAGCCCTTTACCCAATAGAGGCCGAGAGCCGACATGTCCGACGTCGGAAGGCGAAGATGCCCCACAGACAGACCGCACCGGACCGACCCCGGCTCCCCGTCGGCTGGCGGCGGTTCCTCGTCCGCCTGCCGATTCTTCTCTTCCACTGCGGGCTGGGATGGATCTTCGGCAAACGACTGCTCCTCCTGCACCATGCCGGCCGCGTCACCGGACTCGACCGACAGGTGGTCCTCGAAGTAGTGGAGTACGAGCCGGACGACGGCAGTTGGACCGTCGCGTCCGGCTTCGGCCCGAAGGCGGCCTGGTACCGCAATCTGCGCGCAGAGCCGAAGACCCTCATCGAGGTGGGCACCCGCCGTCACGCCGTCACGGCCCACTTCCTCACACCGGACGAGGGCGCCGAGGTCATGGCCCGCTATGCCCGTCGCCACCCACGAACCGCACGCCGCCTGTGCGCGTTCATGGGCTTCCTGTCGGACGGCACCGACGCCGGGTTCCGAGAGGCGGGCCGGGCCGTCCCCTTCGTACGCCTGAACGCCGGCCCGGGAACCCGGCTGCCGTGAAGCCCAGGCACTACGCGGGTTCAACTCCAGACCAAGACCACCCCAAAGCCCTGGCCTTCAGATTTTGCACTGTGCAAAACTTGCACTCGGGGGACCGAGTCGGCGGTCGGTGTCGCCCAGCGCCCAGGAGTGATCGGCACGCTGTCCGGAGTGAGGGCGCCACACCGACCGCCGACAGGTCTCCCACCAATCGGTTCTCGGAAGTGCGCGCACTCCGCACCCTCTCCGCCGATCCGTGCGGTCCGCTGCGGCCCGCAGAACGGACCCGGCCGAGGAAGGCCGAGGAGGACGGGGACCGTGGTCGCTGAAGACCCAGGCCAGGGCGGAACACCGGACGAGGAGGGGGCTGTTCCGCCCATCCCGGACACCATATGGCGGCGGTTTCTCGGCGACACCGAGCAGGCCATCCGGGCCTCCGCACCCAGGGAACCCTCCGCACGGGAGCGGGCAGCCGGGAGCCACCCCGATCCGGCGGACTCACACGGCGTGCGGCAGGAGCGGCGAGAGGATGCGCCCGCCGAACCCTGGTCGGCATCTTTCGATGCGGTGGGCGAGGTGTGGCAGCCGGAGGAACGGCGGCCCGCCCCTGCATGGCGGGACATGGACGGCCCGACCCGGTGGCGACGGGTGGGCCACGTCCTCGCGACGGTCGCCGCGGTGCTCGTGGCCGTCGGAGCCCTCTCCCAGGCGTCCAGCCGTTCGGGCACCCCCGGCGGCACACCCACGGTCGCCACTTCACAGCAGTCCGATGAGGTGCTGCCGGACGACGTGCCCACCGCGAACGCCCCGCCGTCCGCTCCGGCCCACGCGGGCACGCTCCCGCCGAGGCCCCGTACCGGGTGACGCGCCCCGTAGACACACGGCGTTCCGCCTCCCCTCGACAGCGATTGAACGCTCGTTTAGTATTCTGCACATGCGTTCAATCCGTGACGACCGGACCACCCGCGCGGTCATCCGTGACGAGGCCCTGCGCCTGTTCGCCGCGAGCGGGTGGGAGGCGGTGACGATGCGGCAGATCGCCGCAGCCGCCGGCGTGTCGCCCGGGCTGGTCATGCACCACTTCGGGTCGAAGGAAGGCCTGCGACAGGAGGTCGACCAGTACGTCCTGGACGTCTTCGAGGCGATGCTTGGCGAGCTGACGGGTGACGGCGGGGCGGAGCTGCTCGATCCCGGGGCCGGGGCGAGTTCGCTGAGCGAGGTGTTCGCCCGGCACCTGCCCGACGACTCACCGCTGCCCAGCTACCTGCGCCGACTCCTGCTGTCTGACACGGACGCCGCGCAGTTGCTGTTCCGGCGCCTGTACGAACTGAGCAGGGCCGCGCTGGACGGCCTGGCGGCAGCGGGACTGGCCGCCCCCGGAAGGGATCCGGCGGTGCGCGCCGCCCTGCTCCTCGCCAACGACCTCGCCCTGTTCCTGCTGCGCGACCGCCTGGCCGAAGTCCTCGGCGCAGACCCGCTGTCGGTCGACGGGATGACCCGCTGGGCCCCGGAGATGCTCAGTATCTACGCGGGCGGACTGAACGCGATACCACCGGAACCGCAAGGAGACGCACCCTAGGGAGGCGGCGCATGGCGCCCGGCTCAACACCCGCACCCACACCCGTACTTCAGGCCCACAACATCCACAAGTCCTACGGCAAGCATCCCGTCCTGCGCGGCGCCGACCTCACCGTCGCCCCTGGGCAACTCGTCGCCGTCGTGGGCGAGAACGGCGCGGGCAAGTCGACGCTTCTGAAGATCCTGTCCGGCACCCTGCCCGTGGACCGCGGCGAGGTCGTCCTGTCCGGCACCCTCGGCTACTGCCCGCAGGACCCCGTCCTGAACGCGAGCCTCACCGTCGAACAGCACCTGCGCTACTTCGCCGCCGCCCACCGCCTGCCCGACCTGGACCGCGGCCGGGAACTCGTCCGCCTCCTCGGCTACGAGCAGTACGGAGCGTCCCCCGCCGACGAACTGTCCGGCGGCACAAGGCAGAAGCTCAATCTCACCCTGGCCCTGTTGCACGACCCGGACGTTCTCCTCCTCGACGAGCCCTACCAGGGCTTCGACTGGGATACCTACCTGCGGTTCTGGGACCTGGTCGAGGAACTGCGCACCCGTGGCAAGGCCATCGTGGTCATCACCCACCTCGTGTTCGAACAGGACCGCTTCGACCTGCTGGCCGATCTCACCGACGGCCGGCTCACCCCGCGCACGACGTCGAGGGAGGACGACCATGTCGGTGCCTGACGCACTCCGGCTGCGGCCGCCGTACGGGCAGTTCCCCACCGCCCTGCGCTTCTGCGTGCGCGACCAGACCCGCAACCGGCTCGCCGCACTGCTGCTCGTCCTCTTCGTCCCCGCCTGGTACCTGATGATGGACGCCCTGGCCGGACACGCGCCACTGGACTTCAAGCTCTATGCCACCGGCCGGGTCCTGCACGTCGACGGCGGCCACCTGACCCTGATCTCGGCCGGCCTCAACTCCGTCACGATCATTGCCGGATTCGTCGTCTTCGACGCCGTACGCAAGGCCCTCACCTTCGACCGCCGCCTGGTGTTCGCCGGATACCGGCAGAGCACGCTCATCAGTGCCAAGGCGCTGGCGATCGCCCTGGTCGCGGGGGCGATCGCGCTCTACACCGCGCTCGCGGTGCTTCCCTTCTGGCGTCCGGATCCCGGCGGCTGGTTCGCCGTGCTGGCCGGCTTCACCGCCATCGCGCTCACCTATGGCGCGCTGGGCCTGTTCCTCGGCGTCCTGGTCAAGCACGACCTGGAGGGCTTCTTCTTGATCATCATGGGCGGGCTGATGGACACCTTCCTGCAGAACCCGCTGGGCAACCCCCTCGCCAACAAGCCCGTCCTGGAGTGGTTCCCCTCTTTCGGGCCCATGCAGTTCGCCGTCGGCGGCTCCTTCGGGAACACCGCGTTGTGGAGCCACCTCGCGCTCGGCCTGAGCTGGGCGGCCGGGTTCGCCGCGGTCGGGCTGGTGATCTTCCGGATCAGGACCCGCAACCGCACGCGCACCGGTGGCTGAGGGCCGCCGTACTCCCGCCGCAGTAGCCCTCCACTCCCCTCGGAGTAACCCCAACCCGCTCCCTCCGTACGACGACCGCGGCGGCACGCCGACCGAGCATGAAGGCATGATTCTCATCGAGCTCTTCGCACCCGCGGGCGTTCTCGACCCGGCACGACACCAACGGCTCGGCACGCGGCTCATCGACGCGCTCATGGGCACCGAGGACGCCCACGCCGAAGCCGTCATGGACTCCGCACGCGCCCTCACCCAGGTCCTCATCCACGAACCCGCCGCATGGATCACCGGCGACCGTCCCCCGGTCGACCCCGCCGACCCGCCCCGCTACCTGATCCGCGTCAGCGCACCGGCCCCCTGGCGCAAGGAGATGAGCGCCCACGCGATCGACCGGCTCACCCAGGCCCTGGCAGAGACCGAGGAGCAGGCGGGCCGGGATCCCGACCGGCTGCGCGACCAACCGCACGCCCTGATCCAGGTCGTCGGCGTCCAGGAAGGCAGCCTCGGGCTGTACGGACGTCCGATGGGCAGCCTGGATCTCATCCAGCACATGACCGCCCCGCACCGCGACACCATCGCCCGCCTGCCCACCGACGACCTGCCGCCCGGCACGGTCATCGACCCGGTGTGCGGCATGACCGTCGACCTGAACGCCACCGACCTCACCCTGGAGGTCGAGGGAACGCTGCACGGCTTCTGCAACGGCCAGTGCCGGCGCATCTTCGCCGACGAGCACGGCGTGCCGCTGAGCGCGTAGGGGTCAGCGGTAGTCGGGGTTGGGGGCGTCGAGGCGGCAGCCCGCGTCCCACTCCGAGCGTTGGTTGCCGTGGGCGGGGATGCCCTTGGCGCGCTTGAGCATGGCCGCCAGGTGCATCAGGTTCCAGGTCATGAAGGTGGTGTTGCGGTTGGTGAAGTCGTTCTCGGGGCCGCCCGAGCCCGGGTCGAGGTAGGAGGGGCCGGGGCCCGCCGGGCCGATCCAGCCGGCGTCGGCCTGCGGCGGGATGGTGTAGCCGAGGTGCTGGAGGCTGTAGAGGACGTTCATCGCGCAGTGCTTGACACCGTCCTCGTTGCCGGTGATCAGACAGCCGCCGACGCGGCCGTAATAGGCGTACTGGCCCTCGGAGTTGAGTAGACCGGAGCAGCCGTAGAGGCGCTCGATGACCTTCTTCGTGACCGAACTGTTGTCGCCCAGCCAGATCGGCCCGGCGATCACCAGGATGTCGGCGGCCATCACCTGCTCGTACAGCGCGGGCCACTCGTCCGTCGCGAAACCGTGCTGGGTCATGTCCGGGTAGACGCCGGTGGCGATGTCATGGTCGACGGCGCGGATCTCGGACGTGGTGACCCCGCGCGACATCATGATCTCCGCGCTCTTGTCGATGAGCCCCTGGGTGTGACTCTGCTGCGGGGACGGCTTGAGCGTGCAGTTGACGAACAGGGCGGTGAGGTCGTCGAAGCGATAGCTGTCGTCGGTGGCGTTCACGGCGGCTCCTTGCGCGCGAGGCGGTGTTTCGTCCCGGGAAGGGGACGGATCCAGCCGCAGCTTCTCGCGAGGATCTCCGTTTGTCGCGCTTTGTCGGGCATCCGTCACCCTTCCGACCGATGTCGCGCGCACCGGCACGCCGACTGGGATCCTGGGCCCGTGGCATTCGACGTGACGGTACGGCGTGTGATCCCGCTGCGGCCCGAGCAGGCGGCGGCGTACGCCATGGACTGGTGTCACGACACCTGGGGGCACCTCCCATGCCCGTTCAGGGCCATGGGGGAGGATCCAGGGCATCCGGCAGGCGGAGCTCACCAGGGAAGCGGACGGCGGCGGATTCGGAGTGGGCGCCGAGCCGACCCGTACGGCGTACTTCCTCGGCCGGCGCATCCACTACGTCCTGCCGGTGACCGCGCACGAGCCACCACTGCTGCTGGCCATGATCGCCACGGCCGCCCCCATGCCCATGCACGTCACCTACACCTTCGAGGCCCACCCACGCGGCACCCTGGCCGGCATCCGGGTGCGCGGCGGCCCGGGCGGGCTGCTGCGTCTCGCGGCGCCTTTGATGTCGCGCACGTCCGATCGAATCTCACCAAGGACCTGCGCGACCTCGAACGACGGCTCACCGACCGGAAAGGGAGCGCATGATGGCGTACGACGAAGGGCTGGCCGAACGCATCCGGGAGCGGTTGGGCGCCGATCCCGACATCACGGAGAAGCGCATGTTCGGAGGCATCGCCTTCCTCCACCGCGGCAACATGGCCGTCGGCGTGAGCGGCGACGACCTCATGGTCCGTGTCGGGCCCGACGCCACGGACGAGGCCCTGGCCCGGCCGGGTGCACGGATCTTCGACATGACCGGCCGCCCGATGCGCGGCTGGATCGTGGTCGCGGCCTCCGCCGTCGCGGAGGACGAGGCGCTCGGCGAGTGGATCGAACAGGGCCACGCGTTCGCGGCGAGCCTGCCGCCCAAGTGAGATCGGGTCCCGGCCTTCGCCGAAGAGCATCCTCAACCGGCGGCCCCTTGTCACACCCCGATTCGGCCACCGAAGGCTCGCAGGGCAGCGCTCACCGTCGCGTGCAACGCTTCTGAGTCGGCCCCCGAGCGTGAGCGCAGGTTCACGCCGTAAGCGAGCAACGCCAGCAGTTCGGCAGCAGCGTCCGGATCCGTTCCGGCAGAGAGTTGCCCTCGCCCCTGAGCCGTGACGAGCGCTGCGCACAGCGCGTCCCTCAACTCCCGGTGGTGCCGGTCGAGAAGGGCTCGGACCTCGGGATCGCCGTTCTCGGCTCCGGCGTGGGCGTTGGAGACCATGCAGCCCCAGCGGGCGTGTTCGCCCGAGCAGCGCGCCTCGATCAGCCCGGCGAAGAAGTCCGCGACGGCGGGCAGCCCCCGGCCGTCCTCGGCAAGGCGGCGGAAGGCCGGCTGGGATCGCTGCTTGAGGTAGCGGCGCAGTGCGGCACGGTAGAGCTCCTGCTTGCCGCCGAACGTGGCGTACAGGCTGGAGCGGTTGAGCCCGGTCGCCGTGACGACGTCCTGGATCCCGGTCGCGGCCACGCCCTGCCGCCAGAACAGCCGGACCACGGACTCCAGGGCCTGATCCGGGTCGAAGTGCTTGACGTCCGGCATCGCGTTACCTGCCCTCCCTCGACCCACCATCTTGAAACGAGGGTTCCAGGATAAGCCCGACCCCGTTATCTTGGAACGGTCGTTCCGAGTTGATCGATCCATGCCTCAGGAGGACCGTTCCCATGCCCCTGAACGCCGAGCTGCGTGCCTTCTACGAAGCCCGACAGCAGCAGATCCCCGCCGAGATACGGGAGATCATGCGCCGGGCCGGACAGGAGCTCGCCGACTCCGGTCAGGCCGACCGCGCCCTGACCGTCGGCGACCAAGCCCCGCCCTTCCGATTGCCATCCGCCACCGGGGAGTCCGTCGCGCTGGACAACCTGCTCGCCCGCGGCCCGGTCGTGCTGGCCTTCTACCGCGGCGCCTGGTGCCCGTACTGCAACATCGCCCTGCGCGCACTCCAGCAGCACTACGACGCCATCACCGCGCGCGGGGCTCACCTGGTGGCCGTCTCCCCGCAGGTCCCGGACGAGTCGCTGACATTGACCGAGAAACACGAACTCGCCTTCGGCGTGCTCAGCGACATCGGCTCCGAGACCGCCCGGCAGTATGGCCTCGCCTTCGACCTCCCCGACGACCTCGCCGCCGTCTACGACAAGCTCGGCTTCGACCTCCAGCGCGTCAACGGCGGCCACCCGCGTACCCTGCCGCTGCCCGCCACCTATGTCATCGACCGCGACGGCGTGATCCGCTGGGCGTTCGTCCACACCGACTACACCCTCCGCGCCGAACCCGCCGACATCCTCGCCGCGTTGGACGCCCTCGGCACAACCCGCTAGGGCACGCGCACCCACAGCGCCTTGGACGGTGTGCCCTGGTCGTCGGTCGCGAAGAGCATGTACCAGCCGGCCGGGACGAGGTCGCGGTTCTTCGGGGCGGTGACCTGGATGCCCCTGCCGTCCTTCGTCTTCTTGAAGTCGAGGGCGACGGAGCGCTGTTCGACGTCGATGACGTGGGTGGTGGAGCCGGGGTGGATCAGCCGCGCCGTCTTGATGACCGAGGCGTACTTGGTGGCGAAGGTCGCTGTCTGGCCGAGCTTGACGGTTTTCGGCCCGCCCGTGAGTGAGGGCCGCGAGCCCCGGTACAGGTACGGCGGGGTGTAGATCTCCAGGCGCTGCTCGAAGACGCCGGGCCTGGACTTGGCCTTGTCGGCGAAGAGGGAGTCGCCGCCGAAGGTGATCACGCGGCCGTCGGGCAGGAGGATGGAGCCGGAGTGGTGGTTGCGGCCGACCTCGGGGTCGGCGACGCGGCGCATCCTGCCGGTCTTGGCGTCGTAGATGCGGGCCTGGGTGGATGTTCTCCGCCGACGGGCCGCGGTAGTCCTCGGAGCCGCCGGTGATCAGCACGGTGTCGTCGGGCAGGATCGACAGTTCCGGATAGCGGGTGCCCTCCGTCAGCTGTGGCCCGTCCGTGAAGTGGGGGCTGGTCGCCTTGAGGTCGATGATCCGGGTCTTCTTCGACGACTTGGGCGATTCGCCGATGCCGCCACCCCCAGCGACCATGAACTTCTGGTCCTGGGCGGGCGGCAGCAGGACCGTGCCCGAGGTCACCGTCAGGTGCGCGTCGTCCAGGCCGGGCAGCTTGGTGAACCTGTTGGTGTCGACCTGCCAGATCCCCGGGGTGCGGCCCACGTTGTTCGGGCCGTAGCCGGCGTTGGAGCCGGAGTACAAGAAGGTGCCGTCGGGCAGCTGGAAGACGGCCGGGTAGGTGGGGAACTGGCGGATCTTTCCGCTGTAGTGCCAGGTCTTGGTCTTCGGGTCGTAGATCTCGCTCTTGCCGGGCACGACCTGGCCGATGTCGTCCAGGCCGGACAGGGCCAGCACCCGGCCGTCCGCGAGCCGGGTCAGGGTCGGGTACCAGCGCGCCTCGCTCATCGGGGCGACCTTGGTGAACTTCTCGGTGTACGGGTTGAACTCCTACGCCTGCCGGATGCCCTGGAAGTCCTTCTTGTCCAGGCCGAGTTTGTTGGCGATGCCGTACACGTTGTGGGTGTCGGAGCCGGTCAGACCCTCGATGCGGTAGTTCTCCTGGGCGCCGGTCTCGTACTTGGCACCCTTCTTCTGCGCCTCGACGTAGATACGGCCCAGGCTCGCCTCGGTCCGCAGGAACTTCTCGGTCTTCTTGTCGAAGATCTTCTTCGCCGGCTTGACGGTGACCGGATCCTTGGAGACGAAAGTCTTGTGATTCTGCTTGCCGGTGAAGTGAGTCCCGGCGGGCAGGGTGATCGGCTTGTCCGGGTTCTCGTTGTGGACGACCATCAGGCCGCCGGCCTTGGTGACGTCGCCCTTGAGCTTCTCGTAGCGCTTGGTGCCGCCGGCGAACAGCAGGTTGCCGTCGGCGAGATGGATGTGGCCGGTGCAGAACAGGTCGGCCGGAGTCTTGACCTCGTCGTACGTGTTCTTGACGGATCCCACACCACCGAGCGGAAGTTCTTCGCGTCGAAGTTGTCGAGGTTGTTGCCAGAGCCGGCGACCAGCAGCACCTTGCCGGTCTGCAGCAGCGCCCCGTGGATGGTGTTCTGCCGGAACTGCCTTGGGACGTTCACCACGTCCCAGTGGCCGTTCTCGGCCTTGTACTCCGGTCTGTTGATCTTGTACGTGTGGTACTTCTCGCTCCCGAAGCGGTACAGCCACGGCCCGCTCGGCCCGGCCAACGCCAGCACCAGCACGGTGCCGACGGCGAGACGGCGGGCGCGACGGCGCGAGCCGAAATCACGTGCGGAACTCATACCCACATCCCCCCGGAATGGGTGCCGCAGCGATCAACGACCACCCAAAGCGGCGGCCGCGCGACAAAGAGCCATCCTATTTTGCGCCATGCGAAGGAGAGCCCAAACTCGTGTACCGGCTGCGATAACGACGCCACGCCTGCGCCACCCGCCGCACGCGTCCGGTCGTCGGGAGCATCGACAGGAGGACACTAAAAACGAAGTCGACGGACCTGTCAGTGCTCGCGAAGGGGGTGTCGGCCATGGCAAAGACCCGATGCGGCAAGGGGTGGATGTGGCGCTGGCGCCGCAATCCGCTCAGGCGCCGCAGTGACGTCGTCGACGCCTGGATCGTGCTCGCGGCATGGTTGATCGCGCTCTGTGGAGGTGTGCTCACGGGACTGGCGGCAGGGTCCGCGGTGGACCACGGGCTGGACCGGCAACGGGCGGAGCGCCACTTGGTCTCCGCCGTCCTCACCGAGAACGCGCCGGGCGGGACGTCGGCATCGGCGCTCGATGGCAGTCACGTCTGGGCCATCGTGCGCTGGACGGCGCCGGACGGCTCGACGCATACCGGCCGGGCGAAGGTGCACCCCGGTGCGAAGGCGGGCACCCTGGCCACGGTGTGGGTCGACCGGCGGGGCCGGCTGACGTCGAAGCCGCTCGCGCACGGTGAAGCGTCGTTCCAGGCGGCCTGGACCGGCGTGCTGGTCAGCCTGGGGGTGGCCGGAGCTCTGCTCGGCGGCGCCCAGCTGGTCCGTCTCCACCTGGCCCGGCGGCAGTCGAGGCATTGGGACGAGGAGTGGGCGCGTGTCGACACGCCCTGGGGATGGAAGGCCGGCTGACACGGCATGGGGCAGCGCCATGAAGGACGACGTCGTACAGCTGCCCGACCGTTTCCAGGGCCAGACATCACGAATCGTGGCACGATGCAAAGACGGCCGGAACACAGGCTCGTGCCGCACGACGAGGGGGCTGACCGTGTCCGCCATCACCATCGCGATGCGCCAGGCCATGCGCCTCGACGGAGCGCT
Source organism: Streptomyces sp. C1-1 (assembly GCF_050214755.1). Lineage (NCBI taxonomy): Bacteria > Bacillati > Actinomycetota > Actinomycetes > Kitasatosporales > Streptomycetaceae > Streptomyces > Streptomyces sp. C1-1. The sequence goes on from NZ_CP189826.1 coordinate 1,019,317, forward strand.
CGGCGTGGCGGTCGTCGACTACGTCAGCCGTATGACGCTCGGCACCCTCGGCGGGCCGGACGGCCTCGACCTCGCCAAGGCCGCGAGCGGCGGCACGGACGTCGTTCGCGCCAAACTCTCGGCCATGGGCCTGATCGGTTACGCACCGGCGCGGCTGGTGGACATCCTCATCACCCTGGATACGGAGTACCACCTGATTCGGCCTCTGACCCGCCGCACGCACGAAGGACTCTTCCTCTACGTTGTCCTCGACCGGGACCGCACCGATCTGCCCAGCATCCGCAAGGAGTTGCGGCAGATCGAGCGGCTCCTGTGACTACTCTCCGCCAGCCACTCACGGCACCGACGCGGCGGAGATGAGGATGCGCCCGACCTGTCCCAGTCGATCGCGGCAGCCGGCCCAAGACGATCGCCCGCCGTGTGCGGCGATGCCCGGCCCTCAGCACCCCACGCCCCGCCCGACAGCCGGGAGTTCCTCAACCCGCTCCGGTAGAGGAGAGTGCGCAGGACCCGGCTAGTTCTGGCTGATCAGCACGGGCGGTCGCCTCCCGTGCTCCTTGCCCTGATACGTCGACCGGATCAGCCGCCGATCTCGATCTTTCCGTTGGCCTCCGGCGCCGGCTGCGCGGTCTCTGCCCGTCGTGTGATGCCCTTCAGCAACTCGGCGAGGTCGACTCCGGTGGTGGAGCTGAGGAGTTCGACGCCCTGAGCGACGTTGTCGGCGACGGTGCGCGACAACTGGCTCGCGCCGTCGGTGGAGATGACGGTCATCTTGTCCACCGCGCTGAGCGGCTCGGACGCCTTGGCGACGACCTGCGGGAGCACCTCGACGAGCATCTGGAGGATCGCCGCGTCGCCGTACTGCCCGAACGCGTCGGCCTTCTTCCGCATCGCCTCCGCCTCCGCCGCGCCCTTGGCGCCGATCGCCGAAGCCTCGGCCTCGCCCTCCAGCCGGACCGCCTCCGCGATCGCCGCACGCCGGGACCGCTCGGCCTCGCCCTGCTTGAGGCCCTCGACGGCCTCCGCCTCGGCGAGCGCACTGCGCCGCTGCTTCTCGCCCTCACCGGTCAGCCGGGCCCGCTCGGCCTCCGCCTGGGCGGCCGCGATGCCAGCCGCCTTGTCCGCCTCGGCCTGCTTGACGCGCGCCACCCGCCTGGCCTCGGCCTCCTGCTCGGCGGCGTACCGCTGGGCGTCGGCCGGCTTGCGGACCTGGGTGTCGAGCTGCCGGTCGGTCAGTGCGGCCTGCCGCTCGGCGACCTTCTCCTGCTGGGTGAGGATCTCCTGCTGCCGGGCCGCCTCGGCCAGCGGGCCCGCGGCGGCGGCACGGGCCGCGGCCTCGTCGGTCTCGGCCTTGATCTCCGCCTGCCGCAGGTTGAACGTCCGTTGCGCGACGGCGATCTCCTCCGCGGCCTTCAGCCGCGCCTGCTCGGCCGCACGCTGGGCCACCGCCTCGGCGATGTCGGCCTCCTGCTTGGCGCGGGCCGCCTCCGGGCGGCCGAGGTCCTCCAGGTAGGAGCCCTCGGTGGTGATGTCCTGGATCTGGAAGGCGTCCAGCACCAGGCCCTGCCCGGACAGGCTCGCCTCCGCCTCCTCCGCGACCTGCCCCGCGAAGGCCGCCCGGTCACGGATGACGTCCTCCACCGACATCCGGCCGACGATCGCGCGCAGGGCGCCGGACAGGACCTCCTGGGTGAAGCCGACGATGCCGTCCTGCTGCATCAAAAACCGCTGGGCCGCGGCGCGGATGGAGTCCTCGGTACCTCCGACCTTGACGATGGCGACACCGTCCAGGTTGGCCTTCACCCCGCGCAGGGTGACCGCGCCGCGCACCGCGACCGGGATGTGCCGCGAGGACAAGTCGAGGGTGAACTTCTGCTGCACGAACGGCACGACGAACACGCCGCCGCCGACCACGACCTTCTGCCCGCTGTTGTCGGTGAACACCCGGCCGGTCTCCGGATCGGTGGCCTTCTTGCCCCGCCGGCCCGTGACGATGAACGCCTCGCTCGGCCCGGCCACCTTGTAGCGGCTGATGACGACGAGAGCCGACAGGACGAGGAGTACGACGACTCCGACCACGGCGACGACGACAGGACTCATGGCAGTGCCCCCAGACACGTAGTACCCCGGAGGGGTGGAAAGGCCCCACATGGGGCGGTCAGCAGAAAAGGAGGAGCGGGCCGTCGGCCGGCGCAGCAGAGCTCAGCGGTCCACCGGGCGCACGAGGACGGAGGTCGCGGACGGCGCCGCCTCCACCCACACCTCGGCACCCCGGGCCACCGGCCCGGCACTGCGGGCGGCGAACTTCACCGGCTGTCCGGCGAGTTGGAGCAGTACCTCACCGAACCCGTCGGCGGGGATGGCCGTCACCACACTCCCGGACGTACCGATGAGATCGGCCCCGGTGGGCGTCACCGCCGTCTGATCACGCATCAGGGCACGGCTGAAGCGATATGTCAGCCAAGCCGTGCCCACCCCCGACAGTGCGCCGGCGGCGGTGGCGCCCAAGGGGCCGACCCCCGTGGTCACCTGGGCGATGACTCCGCCGAAGCCGGTCATCGCCAGGAAACCGGCGACGACCGGCAGCGACAGCCACCCGTCGAGACCGCCGCCCAGCGCACCGTCGAGCGCGCCGTCCAGCAGCCCGTCGAAGACCAGCGACAGGGCGAGCAGCACGACCCCCGTGATGCCGAGTCCAAGAAACCAGGCCATGCGCGCCGTCCCCCTCTCACCTGCCGCTGATCTCCGGCTTGACGGAATCCTGACACGGTGGGGCGCGCTGTTTCATTGCCGTGTTCCGGCAATGTTTACGCGATTTTGATGCCGTCCATCGGCGAGGTGCCACGCCCTCTCACGGGAGGGCTACGGGCGTACCGCGGTCGGGTCAGCCGCGCGGCCGGCGCCGTCCCCGGGTCACGAGGCGGGCGGCCAGGGTGGCCAGCGCGAGCGAGGTGACGAGGAGCAGGGCGGCCAGGACCGCTGCCAGTGGTTGGGCGGCCTCGTGGGGACGCAGCAGCACAGAGCCGCCGAGGCTCAGGATCCAGGCGAGGGCGATGACCAGGGATGCCTCGGCGATGACCGGGGTGGCGCGCACGACTGATGGGGCGGCGTCCGGGCGGCGGGCCGGCCGGTCGTGTGCCGACGGGTCCAGCAGAATCAGCACCCAGAAGCCGACGACCAGGACGAGCGCCGCCGTGAACGCGGCCGTGGGGAAGCGGAGAGCGGCTTCGGTGATCTCGCGCACGACACAACCGTATGCCTCCCGGGTGCCTGACGGGAGGCTCCCGCAGCAGGGATGTCAGCCCTCGCCCGGGCCGGATCACCTACGGCGTGTCTACGAGGCTGTCGTGGCGGAGAGGTCTGACACCGCCTGCGGGCTGTCCGCCGTGGGGAGGCTGAGGACCATGGTGAGGCCGCCGCCGGGGGTGTCCTCGGCGCGCAGGGTGCCGCCCATCGCCTCGGCGAAACCGCGGGCGACGGCGAGGCCGAGGCCGACCCCGTTGCCGCGCGGAGCGTCGCCGTACCGCTGGAAGGGTTCGAAGATGCGGTCCTTGGCCTCGTCGGGGACGCCGGGGCCGCGGTCGACGACCCGGACCTCGACACGCTCGCCGAGAACGCTCGCGGACACGAGGACCGGCTCCTCGGCGGGGGCGTACTTCACCGCGTTCTCGACGACGTTGGCGACCACGCGCTCCAACAGGCCCTTGTCCACGCAGACCATGGGCAGCGTCTCGGGGATGTCCAGCTCCACACCGTCCTCCGGCACGCCGGCCAGGGACATCGGGACAACCTCGTCGAGGTCGATGTCCCGGATCAGCGGCGCCACGGTGCCGGTCTGCACCCGGGACATGTCCAGCAGGTTGCCGATGAGATGGTCGAGGCGGTCGCAGCCCTCCTCGATGCCGGCCAGGAGTTCGGCCTGGTCCTGCTCCGACCAGGCGACGTCCTCCGACCGCAGCGAGGTGACGGCCGCCTTGATGCCTGCGAGAGGCGTGCGCAGGTCGTGGCTGACCGCGGCGAGCAGCGCGGTGCGCATCCGGTTCGCCTCGGCGAGCACCTTGGACCGGTCGGCCTCCTCCTGGAGGCGGCGGCGGTCCACGACCACGGCCGCCTGAGCGGCGAAGGCGGCCAGCACCCGGCGATCCTCGGCCGGCAGCACCCGCCCGCAGAGGGCCAGCGCCATATGGTCGCCGACGGGTACGTCGACGTCGGCGTCCTCGGGGCGTCCGGTCGGTGCGTCCGGGCCCACGCAGCCCGCGACGGTCCAGGGCGCGGAGTCGCTCTCGCGTTCCAGCAAGGCCACGGACCGCATCACGAACGTCTCGCGCACCCGCTCCAGCAGCTCCTCCAGACTGGTCTCACCGCGCAGCACGTTGCCCGCGAGGAAGGACAGGATCTCCGACTCGGCCCGCAACCGGGCCGCCTGGTGAGTACGCCGGGCCGCCAGATCGACGACCGACGCCACCGACACGGCCACCGCCACGAAGATCACCAGGGCGAGGATGTTCTTCGGGTCGGCGATCGTGATCCGGTGCACCGGTGGCGTGAAGTACCAGTTCAGCAGCATGGACCCGAACGCCGCCGAGGCGAGCGCCGGCAGCAGGCCGCCGAGGAGGGCTGCCGCCACCGTCAGCGTCAGGAACAGCAGCATGTCGTTCGTCAGGCCGAGGTCGGCGTCCACGTGGGTCAGCAGCAGCGTCAGGAGTAGCGGGCCGGCGACACCCGCGAACCAGCCCCAGAGGATGCGCGAGCGCCCCAGCCGACCGCCCCGCGCGACGGGCAGCCCCCGGCCCTTGCCCGCCTCGTCGTGGGTGATCAGGTGGACGTCGAGGTCGGGGCCGGAGTCCCGGGCCACCGTCGCGCCGACACCGGGCCCGAGGACGTACTGCCAGCTCTTGCGGCGCGAGACGCCGAGCACGATCTGGGTGGCGTTGACCCCGCGCGCGAAGTCCAGCAGCGCCGCCGGGACGTCGTCGCCGACGACCTGGTGGAAGGTCCCGCCCAGGTCCTCGACCAGGGTGCGCTGGACCGCCAGCTCCTTCGGCGAGGCGGACGTGAGACCGTCGCTGCGGGTGACGTACACGGCGAGCACCTCGCCGCCGGCCCCCTTCTCGGCCAGCCGGGCTGCCCGCCGGATCAGCGTCCGTCCTTCCGGACCGCCGGTCAGGCCGACGACGATCCGCTCGCGCGAGCCCCAGATTTTCGACACCCGGTGCTCGCTGCGGTACTGGTTCAGGTACTCGTCGACCCGGTCGGCCACCCACAGCAGCGCCAGCTCGCGCAGGGCGGTGAGGTTGCCCGGCCGGAAGTAGTTGGAGAGGGCCGCGTCGACCTTGTCGGGCTTGTAGATGTTGCCGTGCGCCATCCGGCGGCGCAGCGCCTCGGGTGACATGTCGACCAGCTCTATCTGGTCCGCGCGCCGGACGAGCTCGTCGGGGACGGTCTCCTGCTGTCGTACGCCGGTGATCGACTCGACGACGTCGCCCAGCGACTCCAGGTGCTGGATGTTCACCGAGGAGACGACGTCGATGCCGGCGGCGAGCAGTTCCTCCACATCCTGCCAGCGCTTGGTGTTGCGCGAGCCGGGGATGTTCGTGTGCGCGAGCTCGTCCACGAGCGCGACCTGCGGGCGACGCGCCAGCACCGCGTCGACGTCCATCTCGGTGAAGAGGGCTTCCCGGTACTCCAGTTCCCTGCGCGAGATCTCCTCCAGGCCATGCAGCATCACCTCGGTGCGCGGCCGGCCGTGGTGCTCCACGAAGGCGACCACGCAGTCGGTGCCCCGCTCGATGCGGCGGTGAGCCTCGGAGAGCATCGCGTAGGTCTTGCCGACGCCCGGCGCCGCACCCAGGTAAATCCGAAGCTTGCCGCGTGCCATGTCTCTCGTCTCTTCGCCGCTACGCCCGTACGTCTGTCTGTGCCGGTCATCCCTCAAAGCGGTAGCCCATGCCCGGCTCCGTGATCAGATAACGGGGATGGGCCGGATCCGCCTCCAGTTTGCGACGCAGCTGGGCCATGTAGACCCGCAGGTAGTTGGTCTTGGTGCTCTGCGAGACGCCCCAGACCTCCTGCAGCAGGTATGTCTGGGTGATCAATCGGCCCGGGTTGGTGACCAGGATCTCCAGCAGATGCCACTCGGTGGGGGTGAGCCGTACGTCCCGGCCGCCCCTGGCCGCCCTCTTCGCCATCAGGTCGATCGTGAACTCGTCGGTCCTGACCAGTGTCGTCTCGGAGACGAGTGATCTCTCCTCGGTGCGACGCACGGCAGCCCGCAGCCGTGCCATGAGTTCGTCCATGCTGAACGGCTTTGTGATGTAGTCGTCCGCGCCCGCGTCGAGCGCGGCGACCTTCTCGTCCGAGGCACGGCGCGCGGACAGCACCAGGACGGGCACCCGGGTCCAGCCCCGCAGGGCCTTGATCACGTCCACGCCGTCCATGTCGGGCAGGCCTAGGTCCAGTATCACTACGTCCGGCTGGCGGGCAGCGGCCAGACGGAGGGCGGTGGCGCCGTCCGGCGCCGCGTCCACTCCGTACTGCCTGGCCTGCATGTTGATCACGAGGGCCCGTACGAGTTGCGGGTCGTCCTCCACCACCAGCACCCGGGTCATCGGTGCGCGGCCTTCCTCTTGTCGGTGGGGTCAGCGGCGTAGATGCGGCGGTGGGAGCCGGCGGACCGGAGGTTCCCGGTTCGCCGGCTCCCGGCCGTCGGTGTCCGTAATCCCACTATTTCTGGGCCAGTTCCTTGAGGGCGATGTTGAGTTCCAGGACGTTGACGTGCGGCTCGCCCATAAAGCCGAGACTGCGCCCGTCGGTGTGGTCCTTGACCAGCTTCTCCACCTGGGCCACGGACAGCGCGTTCGCCTTGGCGACCCGGTTGACCTGGATGTCCGCGTAAGCCGGGGAAATGTCCGGGTCGACGGCGGAGGCCGAGCCGGTGACCGCGTCGGCGGGCACCTTCGACTCGGGTACGCCGTTGAAGGCGGCGACCTGCTTCTTGGCCGCCTCGACCATCTTCACCAGCTTGGGGTTGCTGGCGCTGAGCTGGCTGGAGCCGGTGGCCAGCGGGTCGTAGTTGCTGTTGGACGGGCGCGGCTGGAACCACTTCGGGTCCGGCTTGTCGGTGCCCTTGATGTTCCAGCTCTGACCGATCAGCTTCGAGCCGACCTCCTTGCCGTCGACCTTCACGATCGAGCCGTTGGCCTTGCCGTGGAACAGAGCCTGGCCAATGCCGGTGACGACGAGGGGGTAGACGATGCCGGTCACGACGGTGAGGACGAGCAGCATGCGCAACGCCGCCCACGCCATGCGACCGGAGTTCACGAGAGAGGTGTTCATGTCCTTCACCCGATCCCGGGGAACAGAGAGATGAGCAGGTCGATGAGCTTGATGCCGATGAACGGGGCGATCAGCCCGCCGATGCCGTAGATCGTGAGGTTGCGCCGCAGCAGTTTGTCGGCGCTCACCGGCCGGTACTGCACGCCCTTCAGGGACAGCGGCACCAACGCGATGATGATCAGCGCGTTGAAGATGACCGCCGACAGGATCGCGGAGTCCGGCGAGGACAGGCCCATGATGTTGAGCTTGTCCAGGCCCGGGTACACGGCCGCGAACAGCGCCGGGATGATCGCGAAGTACTTCGCGACGTCGTTGGCGATGGAGAACGTCGTCAGCGCACCGCGCGTGATCAGCAGCTGCTTGCCGATCTCGACGATCTCGATCAGCTTGGTCGGGTTGGAGTCGAGGTCGACCATGTTGCCGGCCTCCTTCGCGGCCGACGTACCGGTGTTCATCGCCACGCCGACGTCCGCCTGCGCGAGGGCCGGCGCGTCGTTGGTGCCGTCACCGGTCATCGCGACGAGCTTGCCGCCCGCCTGCTCCCGCTTGATGAGCGCCATCTTGTCCTCGGGCGTGGCCTCCGCGAGGAAGTCGTCGACACCCGCCTCCTCGGCGATCGCCTTGGCCGTCAGCGGGTTGTCACCCGTGATCATGACGGTCTTGATGCCCATCCGGCGCAGTTCGTCGAACCGCTCCCGCATGCCTTCCTTGACGACGTCCTTGAGGTGGATGACACCCAACACCCGTGCCCCGTCGGCGTCTTCGACCGCCACCAGCAGCGGCGTACCGCCCGCCTCGGAGATACGGCCCGCGATGCCGTCCGCGTCCTCCGCGACTGTGCCACCCTCCTCCCGCACCCAGGCGACGACCGAACCGGCCGCTCCCTTGCGGATCCTGCGCCCGTCGACGTCCACGCCCGACATCCGGGTCTGCGCGGTGAAGGCGATCCACTCGGCACCCGCGAGCTCGCCCTGGTGGCGCTCGCGCAGTCCGTACCTCTCCTTCGCCAGTACGACGACGGAGCGGCCCTCGGGCGTCTCGTCGGCCAACGAGGAGAGCTGCGCGGCGTCGGCCACCTCGGCCTCCGTCGTCCCGCGTACCGGCACGAACTCGGAGGCCTGCCGGTTGCCGAGGGTGATCGTGCCGGTCTTGTCGAGGAGCAGCGTCGAGACGTCGCCGGCGGCCTCGACCGCCCTGCCGGACATGGCGAGGACATTGCGCTGGACCAGACGGTCCATACCTGCGATGCCGATCGCGGAGAGCAGCGCGCCGATCGTGGTCGGAATCAGGCAGACCAGCAGCGCCACCAGCACGACCATGCTGAGGTTGGAATGCGCGTAGTTGGCGAACGGCGGCAGGGTGGCCACCGCCAGCAGGAAGACGATCGTCAGAGAGGCAAGCAGGATGTTCAGCGCGATCTCGTTGGGCGTCTTCTGCCGGGCCGCGCCTTCGACGAGGTTGATCATCCGGTCGATGAAGGTCTCACCGGGCTTCGTCGTGATCTTGATGACGATCCGGTCGGACAGCACCTTCGTCCCGCCGGTAACCGCTGAACGGTCGCCGCCGGACTCCCGGATGACCGGGGCCGACTCACCCGTGATCGCCGACTCGTCGACCGAGGCGACGCCCTCGACGACATCGCCGTCACCGGGAATGACGTCACCGGCCTCGCAGACCACCAGGTCGCCGATCTTCAGCTCGGTGCCGGGCACCTGCTCCTCACGCTCGCCCGCGAGCCGCCGGGCCACCGTGTCGGTCTTGGCCTTGCGCAGGGTGTCCGCCTGCGCCTTGCCGCGGCCCTCGGCGACGGCCTCGGCCAGGTTGGCGAAGACCACCGTCAGCCACAGCCAGGCGCTGATCGCCCAGCCGAACCAGTCCCCCGGGTCCTTGAAGGAGAAGACGGTCGTCAGCACGGACCCGATCCAGACCACGAACATCACGGGCGACTTGACCATCACCCGCGGATCGAGCTTGCGGACGGCGTCCGGCAGCGACTTGACCAGCTGCTTCGGATCGAACAGTCCCGCGCCGACACGTCCTTCGGCGGGCTTGTGACCCGTCGGCGCGTCCTGGTGAGGCGCGAGGGTGGGAGTGGACATGGAGTCCCGCTTCTTCACGTCGGTTTTCCGGGTGTCGGTCGTCATCACGCCAGCCCCTCGGCCAGGGGCCCCAGCGCCAGCGCCGGGAAGAACGTCAGCCCGGTGATGATCAGGATCGCGCCCACCAACAGGCCAGTGAATAGCGGTTTCTCGGTGCGCAGGGTGCCCGCCGTCATGGGGATCGGCTTCTGTTCGGCGAGTGAGCCGGCCAGCGCCAGCACGAACACCATCGGCAGGAAGCGGCCCAGTAGCATGCACAGGCCCAGCATCGTGTTGTGGTACTCGGTGTTCGCGCCGAACCCGGCGAACGCCGAGCCGTTGTTGTTGCTGGCCGAGGTGTAGGCGTACAGCACTTCGGAGAAGCCGTGCGCACCCGTGTTCGTCATCGACGACTGGCCCTTGCCCAGCGCCATCGCCAGCCCGGCGCCGATCAGCACCAGCGCCGGGGTGATGAGGATGTAGCAGGCCGCCAGCTTGATCTCACGCGAGCCGATCTTCTTGCCCAGGTACTCGGGCGTACGCCCCACCATCAGACCGGCGATGAACACCGCGATGATCGCCATGATCAGCATGCCGTAGAGGCCGGAGCCGGTGCCGCCGGGCGCGATCTCGCCCAGCATCATGCCCAGCAGCAGCACGCCGCCGGACAGACCGCTGAAGGAGTCGTGGAAGGAGTCGACCGAGCCGGTCGAGGTCATGGTGGTGGAGACCGCGAACGCCGAGGAGTTGCCCTCGCCGAAGCGCTGTTCCTTGCCCTCCATCGCGCCACCCGCGAGCTGCGAGGCAGTGCCGGGATGGGCGTATTCGAGCCAGGTCACGGCGATCACGGCGAGGAACCAGATGATGCCCATGGCGGCGACGATCGCGTAGCCCTGCTTGACCGAGCCGACCATCTTGCCGAAGGTGCGCGGCAGCGAGAACGGGATCACCAGGAGCAGGAAGATCTCCAGCCAGTTGGTGAAGCCGTTGGGGTTCTCGAACGGGTGGGCGGAGTTGGCGTTGAAGAAACCGCCGCCGTTGGTGCCCAGGTCCTTGATGGCTTCCTGGGACGCCACGGCGCCCGGGCTGATGGCCTGCTTGTCGCCGGTCAGCGTGGTGACGTGGTGGATGTCGCCGAAGTTCTGGATGGCGCCCGCCGCGATCAGGATCACGGCTGCGATCACGGAGAGCGGGATCAGGATCCGGATGATGCAGCGCACCAGGTCGGCCCAGAAGTTGCCCAAGTCTCCGGTGCGGGAGCGGGCGAAGCCACGCACCAGCGCCACCGCGACGGCGATACCGACGGCGGCGGAGACGAAGTTCTGCACGGCCAGGCCGGCGGTCTGGGTGACGTGGCTCATCGCCACCTCGCCCGAGTACGACTGCCAGTTCGTGTTCGACACGAAGGAGGCGGCCGTGTTGAACGCCTGGTCCGGAGTGATGGCCTTGAAGCCGAGCGACAGTGGCAGCTTGTCCTGTACCCGCTGCAGCAGGTACAGGAACAGCACGCTCACCGCCGAGAAGACCAGCATGCCGCGCAGGTAGGCCGGCCAGCGCATCTCGGCGTCCGGGTCGGCGCCCACCGAGCGGTAGATCCAGCGCTCGATGCGCAGGTGCTTCCTGGACTGGAAGACGGCGGCCATGTAGTCGCCGAGGGGACGGTGTGCCAGAGCGAGCGCGCCGATCAGCGCGGTCACGAAGAGCACGTCAGCAAGTACGGGACCCATGTCGCCCGCTGCGGAGGCAGCTGATGTCACCGTCAGAACCTCTCCGGGAAGACGAGGGCGAGGACGAGGTAACCCAGGAGCGCGACAGCCACGACCAGGCCGACGATGTTCTCAGCGGTCACAGCTTCGCCACCCCCTTGGCGACAAGGGCCACCAGCGCGAACGCCGCGATGACGGCGATGACGAAGGCCACGTCGGCCATCGAGAGCTCCTGAATGAGGTCGGTTCGTTGGATCAGACCCGTACAGGAAACCCGCTGATCGGCCGGATTCCGCTTCCCTTAACGGGCCTCATACGGCAGCTCGGGCAGCCTTGACGCCCCTCTTACGGCTCGTACGGTTCTTCCGGCCTCAGGCCGGCGTGCGGCCGTTCGTCAGGCCCGCCGTGTCCAGGGCGGCACCCGCCTGGTCCGCCAGCGTCACCGCGACCAGGCGGGCCTTGAGCGACGGGGCGCTCCCGGGTGCAGGGGCCATCATGAACCGCCCGAAGTAGTGGCCGTTGCCGTACGCCCGCAGCTCGATCTCGCCCTCCGGCCAGCCTGCCACGTCGACATCCCAGTGCCGTCGGCCCACCGCCACCGACCCGTCCTGCTCCAGCCTGGGCGGTCGTCCCATGAGCGTGCCGTACTCGAAACGGCACGTACGCAGTCCGAGCAGTTCGATCAGCTGACGCCGTACGTGCTCGACCACGGGGTCGGCCGAGCGGCTGGTCCGGGCGAGGTCGGCCGTCTCGTGGATACGGTGGAGGTGGTCGGCGTCGGTCACGGTGACCACTTCCAAACGCCGGGCGTGCACCGCGAGTTGGGAGACGATGAGGCCGACGGCCAGGAGCAGGACAGCGGTTTCGATGTCGTCGGTCTCCGTCATGGTGAACCGCTCGTAGGGTTCGGTGAGGAAGAAGTCGAACCACGCGGCCGCGGACAGCGCGGCGAGCGCGCCCGTGATCCGGTTGCCGACCGCCGCGACCGCGACGACCATCACGACCAGGATCAGGGCCGCGTTCGTGTTCGAGAGGTCGGTGCGGAAGGGCACGAGTGCCAGGGCAACCAGGAACGGCCCGAGCAGCGCGCCGGCCGCGGCGATCCGGTCCCGCAGCGGAAAGCCGGTCATGTGTCCTCGCCTCCTGTGGTCTGCGTGGCACGTGCCGCCCCTGCTCAGCGACGGCAGGCACGGGCGGGCTGCCGGCGGCATCCACCTGCTGCCCAAGGAGACACTCCCCTCACCGAAGCGCTTCGGCCGACCGCCGGACACGGTTTTGACACATCCCTGGCGCCTGACACCTGGGTCTTGACGCCTTCTTGATGCTGGTCACGCGAGCGCGAAGTAACGCAGCCAAACGTAAGCCAGGGAGATCGCCACGGTCACGGCGGTCACGACCAGCCCGTACTTGGTGAACTGCCAGAAGGAGATGGGCTGCCGGTTGCGCTCGGCGATCCCGAGGACGACCACGTTGGCGGAGGCCCCGATGGCGGTGGCGTTGCCGCCCAGGTCGGCGCCCAGCGCGAGGGCCCACCACATGACATGGTCGCTCGCGCCGCCCACGTCACGCACCAGGTCGGCGGTGATCGGGGCCATCGTGGCGACGTAGGGAATGTTGTCCACGATGCCCGACAGCACCGCCGATCCACCGAGCAGGGTCAGGGAGCCGCCCAGCTCGTTGCCGCCGATCAGGTCCGCCAGTTTCTGCGAGATCTCGCCGACGACGCCGGTGTCGATGAGACCGCCGATCATGACGAACAGGCCGGCGAAGAAGGCCAGGGTGGGCCATTCCACCTCGGCCAGGACGTCGTGGGTGTCGACGGTGGAGACGGCGATCAGCAGTCCCGCGCCGAGCAGGGCGACGATGCTGGGCTCGTAGTGCAGCACCGGATGCAGAACGAAGCCCGCGACCACGAGGGCGAGGACGACCAGGCCCTGGACGAGCAGACGCCGGTCCCTGATGGCCTCGTCCTCCTGCAGTGCCATGATCTCGGCGGCTCGCTCCTCGTCGTAGACGAAGGACTTGCGGAACATCACCCGGCACAGAGCGAGCAGGACGACCACCAGCAGGGCGGAGAGCGGGGCGAGGTGGACGAGGAAGTCGTTGAAGGTGAGGCCGGCCCGGCTGGCGATGATGATGTTCGGCGGGTCACCCACGAGGGTGGCCGTGCCGCCGACGTTCGAGGCCATGACCTCGGCGATCAGGAACGGCGCGGCCGGCAGCACGAGGCGTTCGCAGACCAGCAGGGTGACTGGGGCGATGAGCAGGACCGTGGTGACGTTGTCGAGGAGCGCGGACGCGACCGCGGTGATCACGACGAGCATGGTCATGACCCGGAAGGGTTTCGCGCGGGCCCGCTTGACCGCCCAGATCGCCAGGTACTCGAACATGCCGGTCTTCTTCAGCACGCCGACGATCATCATCATGCCCATCAGCAGGAAGATGACGTTCCAGTCGACGCCGGAGTCCTCGGAGTAGAACGCCGAGACGTCGTCGGTCGCCCCGATCGCCAGCATCAGCCCGGCGCCGCCGAGGGCGACGGCGACGCGGTGGATCTTCTCGCTGATGATCAGGGCGTACGCGCCGACGAAGACGATGATCGCGGCCCAGCTGTGCCAGTCGTTCACGTTCCTCCGGTTCCTGGGTGCACCTGCAGTGATGCGGTCTGGGGGGTGTTCGTGTGGTGGGGGCGGTCCGGGAGGCCGGCCAGGTCCTCGACGTCGAAAGCGCGGGCGATCGGTACGTCCGTGGAGCTGTGGGCCACGATCGAGAACGCGATGCACACGGCGATGAGCGTGAACGCCTCTTCGGCCTGCGGGATGCCGGACTGCAGCACCAGCAGGCCGTACACCACCGATGCGAAGCCCTTCGGGCCGAACCAGGCCGCGACCAGCTTCTCCCGGCGGGAAAGGCGGGTGCCGAGCAGCGACAGCAGGAGTGAGGCCGGGCGGATCAGGAAGATCGCCAGGATCACGGCCGCGTAGCCGCCGAGCGACAGGTCGCTGAACAGGTGCGGGGTGAGCAGGGCGCCGAAGACCAGCAGAGCCGCGAACTTCGCCAGCTCCGCCAGGGCTTCGCCCAGCGGTTCGAAGGACACCCTCGCCTCCGGTGAGACGTGCGCGAGGACCGCACCCGCCGAGAACGCCGCGAGGTAGGGGTTGGCGTGGGTGAGGTGGCAGGCCGCGTACAGGATGATGCCGGTCGCCAGCGGCAGCAGCGGTTGCAGTTTGGGCTCGGCGCCGAGCAGCCGGAACCGCACCAGCCAGTTGACCAGCAGGGGCAGCGTGATGCCGAAGAGCAGGCCGAGCAGCAGCTCCACGGCGATCTTGCCTGGAGACGCCTCCATGCCGGACGCCGTGGGCCCCGCCGCCGCGATGAGGAGCATCACCACGGGCAGGGCAAGCCCGTCGTTGATGCCGCTCTCCACGTTCAGCAGCTGGCGCAGCTTTGCCGGAACCTCCCTGCGGCCCACGATCGCCGAGGCGAACACCGGGTCGGTGGGCGCGAGCACCGCGCCGACCAGGAACGACGTCGTCCAGTCCAGGCCCACCAGGAAGTGGGTGACCAGTGCCATGAAGACGAACCCGAGCGGCATACCGAGGCCGAGGGCGCGGGCCGGGTTCTTCCAGTTGGCGCGCAGCTTCGGCAGCGAGACGTGCATGCCATCGGTGAACAGCACCGCGAACAGGGCTAGATCGGCCGTTGCAGAGACCATCTCGCTGTCCGGCGTGATGTGGATCAGCCCGAGGAAGCCGTCGCTCACGAGCGCCCCGCCGGCCAGGAAGAGGAAGGACGTGGACAGCACCGTCCGTGCCGCCAGGCCCGACAGCAGCACCGCCACCAGCAGCGCTACGCCGAACACCACCACCAGCACCATGGCAAACGCCCCGATCGGAAGAGAGATCTGTCCTCAACTCGCCGACCAGGCTTCCCGGCACACCGGGTGGAACCTTACCTGCTCTTGATACGTCTTTGACAGGTTGCTTATACCCACGCCTCGGGCCCGAAGATTGCCGGACACCGGCAAGTTCGGGGTGGCGGGCGACGTCACGGACCTTGCCCGGGCCCGCTCAAGAGGCGGCGTTCAGCAGCCGCTCCAGCAGGTGGGCGGCAGTGATCACACCGAGCAGCCGCACACCGCTCTTGTCCTTGTCCACTACCGCCACCAGTGGGCTGCGCACCTGCGCCATCAGCGCGGCGACCTCCAGCGCGGTCGCGTCCGGCTCGGCGACCGGCGGCGCGGGCAGGCTCTTGGACAGGCAGTCGCGGACCGTACGGCCCGCAAGCGCCTTGCACAGCTTGTCGGCATGGCGTTCGTCGACGACTGCGGCCAGGGTCGGGTCATCGATGACGTACGCCGGCACGACAACCTTGATCATCTGGGATGCCGGCAGGATCGCCTTCGGCGCACCCTTCTCATCGAGCACCAAGAGGGCGGGCAGCCTGTGCTCGGCCATCAGCCGCGCCGCCGCCATGGCGTCGGTGTCGACGCCGACTGTCTCGTACTCCACTGCCAGGTCTCGTGCCCGCACGGTCGGCTCCTGATTTTCGTTCTGTGTCCCGTTGGGGGGACGCGGCACGCGGACCAGCCGTCGCGCGGGACCTCCCAGGTCATTGTGATGCAATCGAAGCGAGCGGCCACGCCCGCGTTCTTCCGGTTTCCGAGCGGGTGGGACACAGCAGGCGCAGCCGCCTTCCGCCATCCCGAGGGCATGCTGTGAGACGCACACTGATACATGGTGATGACGACGACCCGGCCACGGAAGTCGTCGAGTTGACGGTGGGAAAGGTCGAGTACCGCTTGCAGCGTCGCGGCCGGGCGACGGTCATCGTCTTCTACGGTGGCCACATGCGGGCGGGCCTCGCCCTCGGCGAGGACGTCTTCGCCGACGCGGACTGCTCCGTGCTGGTTCCGTCGCGGCCCGGGTACGGCCACACCCCTGTCTCGACCGGCCGGTCGGCCAGCGGCTTCGCCGACGTCACGGCCGCGCTGTGTGCGCGGCTCGGCATCACCAACGTCGCGGCGGTGGTCGGTGTCTCCGGCGGAGGACCCACCGCGGTCGCGATGGCCGCGCGCCATCCGGCGATCGTCGAACGGCTGATTCTGCAGAGCGCCGTGGGACCGCTGCCCTGGCCCGATCGCCACACCTACCTCGGCGCACAGGTGATCTTCGGACCGGGCCGGGAGCGGGCCACCTGGGCGCTCGTGCGCGCTCTCGTCCGGCGCGCCCCGGACACGGCTCTACGACTGTTGCTGCGCGACCTCACGACCCTTCCGGCCGCCGAGATGGTGGCGGGCCTGCGGCCCGAGGACCGGGTGCAGCTGACAGCACTGTTCTCACGGATGAGATCGGGCCACGGTTTCCTCAACGACCTCAGGGACCTCAGGGCTGATGCCGATCCAAGGCTCCTGCTGGCCGACGTCACCCAGCCGAGCCTGGTCATCGCGAGCCGTCGTGACGGCGCCGTGCCGTTCACCCATGCCCAGGCCCTGGCCGCGGGGCTACGGCACGCGGATCTTCTGGAGAGCTCGGCGGACAGCCACTTCGTCTGGTTCGGCGACGACTGGCCGGCGGTCGCGGCACGTATGCGGAACTTCCTGTCGGCCGGCCCGGCGTCGGCCTTGTAAGTGCAGGCCGCGTGGCACCGGGACACGAAGCAGGATCGGCCCCACCCGCAAGCGCTGACGCCGCAGCCTTACGCGCATCCAGCCCGCCGGACACCTCAGCCGAAGCCGCAACCGCCTCAGGCCCGATCGGCCACCACCGCCATCGCTGCCCCCACGACAGCGCCGCCCACGACCGCCAGCACCCAGGCGGCGAGCAGCACCCAGGCTTCGACGAGATCGCTGGTCCGTCGCAGCGGACGCGCCGCCACCGCCACAGGACCACGGTCGTCAGCCGGCGCCCACGCCACACCTCCGCCATGTGCTGTCACCTCCTCGTCCACGAGCGGCACGCCATCGTCAGTCTGCTCCTGCCCCAGCCTCAAGGTGAGGGCTGCTACTGGTCGTTGGGCCGCACCGCATGCCGGTCCTGGAAACCGGTCGTGAGCCCGATCTCGGTGAGGGCATGGCCGGAGCGGCACTGGTCGGAGAAGCAGCGGCGCAACCGCCGGACGAAGAAACACGTCAGCCACCAGGCGGCGAACAGCCCCACCACCGGTACCACCAGCCGCAGTATCCCGGTCAGGGTCCCCGTCGGCGACAACGCCGTGAGCAGCACGGCCGCTCCGACGCCGAGGATCCAGGCGAGCACCGTCAGCAGGGACACCGCGACGGCCACCGGCACACCGCCCATTCCCAGGCCGTCGAGATCCGTGTCGGCGTCGAAGCTGTCCGAGGCGGTGATACCGAGGGCCACCAGCACCCAGAAGCCCACGACTACGACCATTGCCGCGGTGAACAGGATCACGGGCAGGCCGGTGGCGGCCTCCACGAGCATCCGCATCTTCCGGCCCCCCTCCGTGTACGGCCCGGACGGACGACACGCTGCGCCCGCGCCGGGCCCCGGGCGGCTGCCAGTGCCCGGCATCGGAACCTTCCGCACTGCTCCCCGCACGTCATGGTGTACGCCTGCGACCCGCCGCGCATTGCCGGTCCCCGGCAGTGTTCATTAGTGTCTGCGTGCCGGTGAACCGCCAAGAAACCATCACCGAGACATAAAGATTCCGGGGGACGACGTGACCGAGCGGGAGATACCCGACGCGTATCTGGAGGGCTACGCCCGGATCCTGGCCGAGGTCTCGGCCACCGGCCGGCGCCTGACCCGCCAGGAGATCGAATCGCGCCGCGCGCTCGGGGAACAGGCCGCGGACGCCGGCCATGGACTGCGTGCCCTGGTAGGAGCCCACCTGGCCGCGGCCCGCACGGCCCGGCTCGGCGCTCCCGGATCGGTCGACAGCACGCTCGCCGCCGTACAGCAGGTCATCGACGCCTTCGCCGAGGGCTACGAGCGCGCCCAGCTGCTCGCCGTACGCCAGGAGGAGGCCGCACGCCGGGAGTTCATCGACGACCTCCTGTACGGCCGCAGCGACCTGGGCCGCCTCGCCGAACGCGCCGAGCGCTTCGGGCTGCGCCTCTCCCACGCCCACGCGGTCGCCGTCGCCCAGGGCCGCGCCGCCTACGGCGAGGGCGACCCAGTACCCAGGCAGGTGGAGCACGCGCTCATCGCCCGCTTCGGCAACCGCAACGTGCTGCTCACCACCAAGGACGGCCGGCTGCTGTGCGTCGCGCCCGGCCACGAGGACGAGGTCCTGCCCTACTTCGCCAAACAGGCGCACGCCGCCACCGAGGGCGGCCGGGTTGCCATCGGCCGCCCGCAACCGGGCCCGGGCGGAGTCGTCCAGTCCTACGAAGAAGCCCTCAGCGCCCTGGCGATGGCCGAGCGCCTCGGGCTCGACGACCCGGTGCTGCGCGCCGCCGACCTGCTCGTCTACCCGGTCCTCACCCGAGACCGTCAGGCCATGGCCGACCTCGTGGTGAACACGCTCGGCCCCCTCACCACCGCCCGGGGCGGCGCCCAGCCCCTCCTCGACACCCTCACCGCGTACTTCGAATCCGGCTGCGTCGCGGCCGAGGCCGCCCGCCGTCTGTCCCTGAGCGTGCGGGCCATGACCTACCGCCTTGACCGCATCCACCAGCTCACCGGCGCCAACCCGGCTGATCCAGCGCACCGTTACAAACTCCAGACCGCCGTCATCGGCGCCCGGCTCCTGGACTGGCCGGCCGAAGAGCTGTGACAGCGGCGGCCGTCAGTCGGGGCAGCAGAACGAAGCCTCCGAAGGCGACCCCTACCCGGCCGTGCGGAACCCGACGGCACTTGCAACCCGCGCGAACCGCCGACCTGCGGCTGTCGGCGGCGATCCGACATCACGGCTACCGGGTGCTGCCCATCTCCGCGGCGAACAGCACCGGGTCGGCGTCGAACCCCCGGACCATCTCGCGAAATGCCCACCCGGACGTTTCTCTGCCGAACTCCGCGACCGTCGCCGCCGTCGCATCGGCGACCTGCGCGAAATCGTCCACCAGCAGCTCCCGGTACCCCTCGACGACAACCACCCCGGCGTTCGACAGGTCACCGAAGGTACGGGGACCGCCATCCTGGTGGATCGCCACTCCGCCCACCACCCGCCCGTATGCGGGCGACATCCGGTCGAACTCCAGCACCATCACCTCGACGAACCCGAAGCCCATCCCGGTCTCGCTGTGCCGGCTCATGGTGATCGTGCCGTCCGGCGACCGGCTCTCGGTGTGGACGACGTACACGGGCCGCCCGTAGGGATCGTCCACCGCATAGGTCGCGGCGATGATGTCGAGATGCCGAGGCGGCTCCCCATACGGACTCGGATCCCACCGGAGCTTCACCTCGGCCCTGCCCAGGGCCTCACCGACACCGCTCACCCTGCCACTCCCGGTCAGGCACCGCGAAACACCCCCGCAACGTCAAGTATGTGCTCTGACCAGGATCTTGACGCCTCCTTAGCTCGATTCTCCAGAAGTCGCCGAGTCGAGAGCGGGGTACCGGGGCCCCTCGCTATTCGGACCGGGCAGACCGCACAAGATCACGAGCGCACGGCCACCAGCAGATCAACCAGGTAGCTCTCCTCGACCGTGCCATGCGGGAAGGATTCACCCAGGAGCTTGCGTTCACCGGCGAAGAACGTACGCCGGCGGGTCTCGTCCAGGACGAGGAACGCCGAGCGGCTACCGATGTTGGCCAGGTGCACGTCGAGGGAGACCACCCGGGTCCAGCGCACCTGGCGGCGTGTGACCCGCAGACCTGTCAGGCCCGCCAGCCGGACGGCATCGCTGTCGTCTGGGCGTGTGGCGGGCCGCGGTCTCGTCCCGCAGCAACGCGTGATGCGCTCGTGCTGTGAACGGATCCACGGAACGTCGAAGGCCGTGGTGTTCCACCAGATCGCCAGCGCACCGCTCGGGCGCAGGACACGAAGCGCCTCCGGGACGGAGCGGGCCGGATCGGTCCACTGCCAGGACTGCGCGTAGGTGATGAGGTCGCAGGAAGCACCGGCCAGCGGCAGGGCGTTGCCGTCTCCGCGCACGACCGGCACGTGCGAGAGCGCCCTGCTGCACTCGCGTGCCATGGCCTCACCGGGCTCGACGGCGATCACCTCGGCGCCTCTCTTACACAGCAGCGCGGTGGCAATCCCTGTGCCCGCCCCGACATCGGCGACACGGGCACCGGCCAGGGCGCCACCCGTCAGTTCCTCGACGGCGTCGAAGAGCGCAGGCGGATACGACGGCCGGCTGGCCGCGTACTGGGCGGCGGCCATGTCGAACGACTGTGCACGAGAGCTGACTGTCATCTCCTCATCATCGGGCCGCACTTGGGCAAAACGAGACCGACCGCCACTCCGGTGATCGTTTCCGGTCACGGCAGCGGGCGGCGGCGAGGAGAGGTCCGGCCCCGGGTGTGGACGATTTCCGCTCCGAAACCGTAAGGATTTCCCCCGGCCCGGCTCAGCAGGTGGCGGCTAGCCTCGGACCATGAATGTGGAGACGGGATGCCGCCGAACATGAACCATGTGCCGCTGTTCTGCGATGTCGCCCTGGCGGAGCGCATCGAGCACGCCGAGACTCAGCTGATGGCCGCGGCGGCCGAAGCGGCCCGGCTGCGACGGGGTGACGACACCGGGTTCGTCGTGCGCGTGGCCGGCGGGGTGGCCACGTACGCCGAGGACGGCTCGCCCTTCAACAAGATCGCGGGACTCGGCTTCGACCGCGTCCCCGACGTAGCCGCGCTCGACGGCATCGAGAACGCCTTCGCCGAGCGGGGCGCTCCCGTCCAGGCCGAAGTGGCACATCTGACGGATCCGGCGGTCGGCGCTCTGCTGACGGAGCGCGGATACCGGCTGGCCTCCTTCGAGAACGTGCTCGGTCTTGCCCTCAAGGGCGGCCACGAGCGAGTGGTCCCACCCGGCATCGAGGTCCGCGTGTGCCGCGACGACGAGTTCGACGCATGGCTGGAAGCCGTGGCCGACGGCTTCGCCCACCCCGATGCCCAAGGCGTTCCCGCGCACGAGGATTTCCCCCGTGAGGTGCTTGCCGCCGCCGAGCGGGACTTCACCGCGGCGGGTGTGGTGCACTACGTCGCCCTGTGCGACGGCGTCGTCGCCGGAGGCGGCAGTCTCCGCACGGCGGACGGCATCGCCCAGCTCACCGGCGCGGCGACCGCTCCCGCGTACCGCCGGCGCGGCGTCCAGACGGCCCTCCTCTCGGCCCGGCTCGCCGACGCTGCCGCCGCTGGCTGCGATATCGCCGTGGTGACCACGCAGCCCGGTTCCAGGTCCCAGCAGAACGTGCAGCGCCGGGGTTCCACCTGCTGTACACCCGAGCCGTACTGGTGAAGGACGCACCACCGCCCGGCACCGCGGTTCACTCCGACGCGTCGCTCGCCGACCGGGCAGCTCGCACGGCCCAGGGAGCGTGGGACGAGACCCCGGACGGGGTGCGCGTGGTGGAGTACGAGGGCTCGCGGGAGAAGCTCAGGCCGTTGTTCGCACTGGCCGAGGACTCACCGGAGCAACTCGCGTCCTACATCGAGGACGGGCGCGTGCTCGTCGCGTTGCGAGGAACGGACGTACTCGGTCATCTGCAATTGGTGGGCACCGCTCAGGCCGGCGAGTTCGAGATCAAGAACATGGCCGTACGGGAAGACCTTCAGCGCACCGGTGTCGGCAGGCGTCTGGTGCAGTGCGCGATGGACCTGGCAGCCGGCGAATCAGCTCAACGCCTGCTGGTCGCCACGGCCACGGCCGACACCGGGAACCTGCGCTTCTACCAGCGACAGGGGTTCCGTCTGCAGACCATCGAACGGGACGCCTTCACCGCCCGCACCGGCTACCCACCCGGCCTGCTGATCGACGGCATCGCACTACGCGACCGGATCTGGCTCGACTACCCGCTCGCCCCGGCCACACCGAACTGCCCCACCCGTCCGCCCAGCGAGATCTGATGACGCCCGTGGCCCCACGAGGGACCCGCGCGCACGCGGCGAAGCGGTCTCCATCCTCACGCACACCGTCTCGGATGAACCGCCTCCAGGATTGAGGCCAGCCGTCCTTTTCCGTTCCCTGACCGGCTCTGACCGCCCAGCACTGCTCGCAACGCTCCATGACCAACGTCTCCGGCATCGAGAGGCCGGTGCTGACGCTGCGGTTGCCGTGTGCAGCCGGCCAACGGCCTGATACGACGGGTCAGTCCATCGCCGGGCCATCACCCGGCTCGCCCAGGTTCTCGGCGAGCTGGAAGAGGGCGGGCAGCGCGGCGGCGAGGGCCGCGCGATCGGCATCACCGAGGGCGGCGAGCGCCGCGTCCATACGGCGTTCGTGGGCGCCGGTCCACGCCACGAGCTGCTCGCGACCGGCGTCGGTGAGGGTGACGACCGAGGCACGGCGGTCGACGGGATCGACCGCGCGAACCACCAGCCCAGCGGTGATCATCTGGCCGATCAGTCCGCTGACCGTGCTGGGAGCCAGACGCTGGCGAGTGGCCAGCTCACTGACCCGGGCGGGCGAGTGCTCGCCCAGCACCTGCAGCAACTCGACCTGCGCCATGGGGAGGGCTTCCCACGGGTAGTCGGTGCGGATCGAGGAGCGCAGTGCGCGACGCAGCCGGGTCACGGCCTCGGTGAGCAGGCGGGCGTCCGACGCCTCGCCGGTGGGCGGCGGCAGGGGGATATCGGAGCGGGGCTGCGCGGACATGCGGCAAGGGTAGCCGGGACAGCCGTGTACCCCTGTTCGTCCGGCGTGACGCCCGCCCGTCAATTGCTTCGGTGTCCGATGTATTGTCATCCAGATCCCTCCCCGGCCCCGGCGGCCGGTCCCCCGCGCACGCGAGAACGGTCGAGCCCATGAACCTCGCCTACCTGCCCAGCCCCTCACAAGGGGTGTGGCACCTCGGGCCGCTGCCGATCCGCGCGTACGCGCTGTGCATCCTGGCCGGCATCTTCACGGCTGTATGGCTCACCGGCCGCCGCTGGGAAGCGGGGGGCGGGCGGCGTGAGGACATCGCCGACATCGCGATCTGGGCGGTACCGTTCGGCATCCTCGGCGGGCGCCTCTACCACGTGATCACCGACCCCGAGCTGTACTTCGCCGCCGGCAAGCAGCCCCTGCACGCCCTGTTCATCTGGGACGGCGGCCTGGGCATCCCCGGCGCGGTGGCCCTGGGCGCGGTCGGCGCCTGGCTCGGCTGCCGTCGCCGCGGCATCAAGCTCGCCGACTTCGCCGACGCCGTCGCGCCCGGCCTGGTACTCGCCCAGGCGATCGGCCGCTGGGGCAACTACTTCAACCAAGAGCTGTACGGCCGCCCCACCCAACTGCCCTGGGCGTTGTACATCGCCCCGGCCAACCGCCCCGCGGACACCCCCACCGTCGCCCTATACCACCCGACCTTCCTGTACGAGTCCCTGTGGGACCTCGGCGTCATGGCACTGCTGCTCTGGCTGGACGCCCGCCACCACCAACGCCTGCGCCGCGGGCGCCTGTTCGTCTGCTACGTCCTCGCCTACACCACGGGACGGGCCTGGATCGAGGCGCTGCGCATCGACCACGCCAACCACTTCCTGGGCCTGCGCCTCAACGACTACGTCTCCCTGCTGCTGTTCACCGGCGCACTCGTCTACCTGATCGCCAGCCGGCGCCCCCGCAGCGGCGACGACGCCCCGTACCCGCCAGCCGACGATCGAAAGAACGCTCTGAGGTCAATCGCGAACCGCGCTTCCGGCCGGGAGCGGGTGTGAGCGCGGCTCCTGATGCCACGCGGGTCGGCGCTGGCGAGGCCCGTGCCGGGTGGCGTCCGGGTCCGCTGCTGCCCGCGAGGTTGCGCCCCCTGGACCGGCCCCGCCTGTGGACGGAGCTGGTCTGCACCGGACTGCTGTACTGGGCCTACACCCTCACCCGCAACGCCGTGCCCGCCCATCGCACCGCCGCCCTGCACCGCGCGCACGCCATCTGGCACGCCGAGCAGGAACTGCACCTGAACATCGAACTGACCGTGAACCGCGCGGCCGACCGCGTCGGCTGGCTGATCGTGGGGATGAACTACTACTACGCCACCCTGCACTTCATCGTCACCATCGGCGTACTGGTGTGGCTGTACGTCCGGCGCAGCGGCCACTACCGCTCCGTGCGCACGGCGCTCTACACGGCAACCCTGCTGGCCCTGATCGGCTTCGCCTTCTGTGCCACGGCGCCACCCCGCTTCCTGGCCGGGCAGGGGTTCATCGACACGGTGGTCGTCCACCACACCTGGGGCTCCTGGGCCTCCGGAGACGTGGCGTCGCTGTCCAACCAGTACGCCGCCATGCCCTCGGTGCACATCGTGTGGTCCGCCTGGTCCGGCCTGACGGTGGCCTTCCTGGCCCGCCGCACCTGGGTACGCGTCCTGGGCGTCTGCTACCCGCTGGCGACCTTGACCGTCATCCTGGCCACTGCCAACCACTTCGTCACCGACGCCGTCGCCGGGGCCGCCATCCTCACACTCGGCTTCCTCATCCAGCGTCTGCTCACCGGCCGCCCGGCCTACGCACCACTGCGGCGGAACGCCCTGACCGCCAGCCAGCCCTGACGCAGCGCCAGCACCGCCCACACCCCCGCCACCGCGGCCAGCCAGCGCGCCTTTAGCATCACCGCCCCGGTCGCGGTCAGGGCAGTGACCACGACATCCGTACCGGCCATCAACGCGTCCGGCACCCAGGCGGCCACCTGCCAGTTCACCGTGTCCGCACCCGCCCGGCGACCCGTCGCCGTGGTCCCGGAGCCGCCGAGCCAACAGCGACTGCGGACGCCCCGACCAGGACCAGCGACGCCCAGCGAGCGTCGGCCGAGACCCCTCCGCCGGCGAGGTGCAGCGCGAGCGCGACGAGCGCGACGCCCAGCGCCGTACCCAGACCTCGGGCCATGTTGACCAGTCCGCCACCCGTACCGGACGAATGCGCAGGGATCGCCCCCATGATCAGCGTGTTGTTGGCGGGCGTGAACGTGCCCAGCCCGAGCCCGGTCAGCAACAGCAACGGCGCGAGCCCGGACACGGTCAGCGGCACCACCAGTAGCCCGGACACCGCCACGGTGAAGAGAAGAGCACCCATCAGACAGCGGCCCCGGTCCGTCAACGCGCACGGCAGCAGACGATCGCCGCCGGTCGCAGCCAGCGCGAACCCGGCTGGCAGCGCCGTCAGTACCAGCCCCGCGGTCAGTTCCGACACTCCCCGCGCGGTCAGCACCACGGGTACGAGCACCAGCGGCCCGAACAGCACCAGGTATCCGCTCAGTGCGCCGACCAGACCGAAAGCCACCGACCGAACCCGCAGCAGCGCCAGGTCCAGCAGCGGCGCCGGGGCCCTTCCTTGCCGGGCGACGAACCCCCAGCCCGCCAGGGCCGCCACGGCGAACAGCAGGCCGACGCCCCATCCGGGCATGGCCAGCCCGGAAGCCGCCGACACGCTCAGCAACGCAGCCGTGGTCGCCACCGTCAGCAGCCCCAGCCCTCCCCAGTCGAACTCTCCGACGCGCGTCCTGGCGCGCGTACGCGGCAGCAGATAGTGACCGGCCACCAGCGCGACCAGTCCGATCGGCACATTGACACCGAACACCCACCGCCAGCCGAGCGTGGACACCAAGGCCCCGCCCACAGTCGGGCCCAAGGCAAGCCCGAGGGCCTGCGCGGCGGCCTGCACCCCAGGGCGGTGCGCATCCGTTCCCGCGGCGCGCTCGTGGTCACCAACGCCACACTGTTGGCCTGCATCAGCGCGGCCCCGGCCGCCTGTACGACGCGGAAAGTCACCAGCGCCGTCAATGACGGGGCCAGACCACAGGCGGCAGACGCCAGTGTGAACACCGCGAACCCGTACAGGTACAGAAGTTTGCGGCCGTGGGCGTCCGCCAGCCGCCCGGCCGGGACCAACAGCGCCACCAAGGTGAGCAGATACGCCAGCGACACCCACTCCACCGCCGCCAGCGAGGCACGGAACTCGGTGCGCAGGCTTCCGTAGGTCAGCGTCACGATGCTCGCGTCCAGCTGCCCCATGAACGCCCCGAAGCACACCGTGCCCACCGCCAGCCACCAGGCGTTCGGCCGCGACCGTATGCCCTCCGGGCGGGCCCGCTCCCGCGTGAGTGCGACGGACAAACGACCCCTGCTCCGGCGGCGAGTCATTTGCGTGACCATGACCCCCACATTACAACGGCTACCGAACTATTCTGCTACCGTCCCATCTCGGGGCCCGACGGCAGCACCGCCAACCGGCCGGCCGAGGAATGTCCAACGGCGCTGTCGCGGGCCCTGCCCGAGAAGTCACTGAGCCCCGACGTCAAGGGGAGTCATGCTGATCGAACCCGACGAGGACGTCGCCATCGGCCGCGTCACCGACAACCTCAAGACCTCATAGAACGACAGCCGCACGCCCAGCGAGGTCGAGGCCGCCGTCGACATCGCCTACGCCTCCTTCAAGGGCCTGCCCATCCGGACCTACGTCCCCGTCCTGGTGGAACGCCAGGCACGCCGCATCCTGAGCGAGCACTCCGGCTGATCGCCGCCGACACCCAAGGCCCCGCCTTTCATGAGAGGCAGATTTGTCTGCACGGCCGTCAGCAGTTCCGTCTGAGTCGGGCGGGCCTGCAGCGGCGCAGATTCAGCCTCCCGCCACGGCGAGAGCGCTAACGGTGACCGCCCGAGCGATGAGCATCAGACCTTGTCCGGAGCACGGCCCACGGTGTGGCGCAGAACAGGCGGCACATCAGCCGTGGTCGGCGGGGGTGTGCGCGCCGGTTAGGCAGTGGGCGAGGTGGGACGCTCTCACGCCCCGGCGCCACTCCCCTCCCCTGCGGGGCGGTGGGCCTCCTGCGCGTGCTGACGATAACTGCGAATCTCCCTGAGCGGCAGCACGACGACCGCGAGGTTCAGGGGGAAGGCGATCGCATTGGCCACTTCCGGGATGTCGAAAGCGCGCAGCAGACTCGCCCCGGCAGCGATCAGGAAGAAGGCGAGCGGCAAGGACCTTCGCCAGGTGGGAAGGTCGGGCATCCGGGCGACGGTGACAGCGCACCACAGGGTGAGGCAGAAGAAGGTGATCCCGAAAGCAGCGACTGTCCGCCCTGGCGGGAGACGCGACCGCGGCGGCCAGGCCCGCCGCCAAGCCGGTCATCAGCGTCCTGCGGGACGGGCCGGGCGTCGGGAGCAGCTGCATACGGCCATCCTTCGATCGGTCGGTCGGTGACGGCGGTTCAGGCGTGGCGGGAAGCCGGCGGCCGCTGGAGCCGGTGCCCGAGGGACAGACGCGGGAGCGCTCCCACGGGCAGCCGCCCTTCAAGGTGACCGCCTCACCCGTCCCGGTCAACCCCTCGCGTAAGAAGCCGCGACTCTCTTCACGAAGGAAAAGGGTGGGGCGGCGCACGACCTCCCCAGGACCGCGCCGCCCCACTCCGGTTGATACGGCGCCCCTCTACCCCGGCTCACCGCGATCAATCCCCGGGCCCGGCGAGATCTCCGGCCGGCGTCGAGCGGGCCGCTCGACCGCGGGCGGTTCAGGTCCGTGTCTCGTACGGGCCGGGAAGCGGGAAGTACGCGTTCAAGAACGCGACCAGCAGGGCCTGTTGGGCCGGCAGGTCCTGTTCCTGCGAGACCGTGTCGTTGAGACAGAACACGTGCCGGTCCCGACGCGCCAGCAGGCTGCCCAGGCGGGCCGCGAGCGCCGGGTGGGAGAGGTCGAGGTAGGCGTAGCGAAGCCGGGCGGGGACGGCGCGGGCGGTGTGGAAGGCGTAGTAGTGATGCAGGGAGGAGACGATCGACAGGTCGTCGAGGCTGCGCACCCGGTGGCTCGCGGTGGCGTGATGCCGACGGGGGAACCTCTCCTCGATCTCGTACAGGACGCTGCGCCGCAGCGCGTGCGGTGTGTGCTTCATCTTCTGGCTGATCGTGGTGCCGAAGGCGGCCTCGATCAGGGCCCGGTTGTTCTTGCCCGCGGCGGCGACGGGCGTGTCCTCCTCGGACGGCGGGCCCTGGGGGATGAGGGCGGTCGAGGGGAAGAACTTGGTGAGGCCGTTGGCGAGGAAGAAGTCCTGGGGCGTGGTGGGCCGGCCGAGGAAGACGTCGTCGTTGAAGTACAGGAAGTGTTCGGACAGGCCGTCGATGTGGTGCAGTTGGCTTTCGATGGCGTGGGAGTTGTACGTGGGCAGCAGGCTCGGGTCGTCGAAGATGTCCTTGTGGCTGACGACGCGCAGACCGGGCACGCTCACGTCCAGCCAGGAGGGGGTCTGCTCGTCGGTGACGAGATAGACCGTGCGCACCCAGGGTGCGTAGAGGTGCAGGGAGCGCAGTGAGTAGCGCAGTTCGTCGCGGTTGAGATAGCGGGCCGCGTTCGCCGCCTCCTGGTGATAGCCCTGCCCGGTGCAGGCCTCGCGGCGGCGCAGCCACTCCGGGTCGTCGCCGTCGACCCATGTGTACACGGCGTCCACGGGGAAGCGGATGTCGTCGGGCGCGGGACGGGCGAACTCCCTTCGCGTACGCACCCGCGGCAACGGGGGTTCGGCGGGGGCGAGCCAGGTGAACAGGGAGTCGGAGGCGTACACCGGGGCGTCCGTGCGCGGCACCCGGTCGGCCGTGGGGTTGGGCCGCGGGGCGAGCAGGGTGTCGCCTTCCCGGGGCCAGAACTCCACGTCGCAGCCGTACTTGGGCCCCAGCGTCAGTCGACCGTCGGGATCACCGTAGTACCAGGTCACTCGGATGACGTCGGCGAGAGCCAGTCGTCGCCAGGCGGCGCGGTGGAAGCCCGGGCGGGTCGCCCGTCGCTCGTGCCACCGCGTGTCGAGGGAGCAGACGTAGCCGGGTCGGGCCCGGCACGCCGCCGCCAGGGCCCGCAGAACGGGCCGCCGGTCGTCGGCGGCGACCGCGACGGCCGCCGCGGTGTGGCTGCGGCCGCGGACGCAGAAGTAGTCGATGCCCGCGTCGTCGAGGGTGCGGCGCACCGCCGCCGCGTTGGCGTTGCGCGCCGCCAGCGGTGAGATGTCCGGCCCTACCGTCACCGCCTTGGGGACGTCCCGCACCAGACGCACGGCACGGTCAGGGCCCCCGTACAGGCCCGGTCGCAGGCACCGCAGCCAGTACGCGCGCATCCTGCCCAGAAGGTGCCGCAGGGACGGCACCACCGCGATGTACTGCTTCATCCGCGCGCGGGCCGCGGTGGACGTACGGGCCGCGACGGCGCGTCTGACCCGTGCGGGAACGAGGCGGCGATAGGTGCGCAGCAGCGCGGACCCCTCGAGGCTACGCCGGACCGCGGGTGCCGCCCGCGTCGCCCTGGACGGCGTACGTCTGTGGGGAGTTGCCGTACTCATGATGCCGTCCTCCCCCCCCCCGTGCGTCACGTGGCTTCACTGATCAATGTCTCGCCGTGGGGAGCGTCGGCGCGCGGGTCCGGCGTCCCCGATCGAGGGCCGGACGGGCAGGCAACCGCGGGACGTTCGGATACTCACGCCCCGGCAGGACGTCCGCGTTCACGCAGAGGCGGCCGCACGTCTGGCGCCTTCATCCGTGAACGCGGAGCATGCTGGTGGGTACAGGAACGGGTCGGGAGGTGGGCGGATGCGGTGGTGGGCCGGAGCATGGGCGGTCGCCGCGGTGCTGGCGCTGGCCGCGTGCGGCGCGTCGGACGGCGGCGGGTCGGCGGCGGGCAGCCCCTCGGGCCGCCCCTCGCCGGAGCCCTCGGCCGGCACCCCGGCGCAGTCGTCCCGGCCGCCCTCGTCCTCCGCGTCGTCCGGAGCGGCCGCCTCGCCCTCCCCCTCGGCCACCGGCTGTGTCGCGGGGCTGGCGCGGGTCACCGTCGGACCGGGCGACCCGGTTCAGCGACGGTTGTGCGCACGACCGGGAACCGTGATCTCCCTGGTGCTGCGGCCCCGGGTGGACGACAAACGGTGGACGGACGTGCTGAGTTCCGCGCCGGTCTTCGTCGTGGTGACCGGCTGGCGTCTGGACACCGACGGCACCGCGCACGCCACCCTGCGGTGCGCGGGGACCCGGGGCGGCACCGCCAGGGTCACCGCGCCGGCGAAGGCACCGGACGTGGCGGGCGCGGCGCGGGTCGCGTTCACACTGGACGTGACCGTGACCCCGTATCCGCGGGAGGGCTGAGCCGGCGGCTCCCAGGACCGGCCTTGCGCCGGCCGGCCCTGACGCGTCGGTGCCCGGGTGCGCTCATCCGACGAGGTCGGTCGACTCCCACAGTGGCCGGTCCTCGGCGAGCTCCGCCGCGCCCTTGTCGGCCAGGGCGTTGACGGCGGCGTTGAACCGCGCCATGGAGGTGGGCCGGTCCGGGCCCAGGACGTACTCCTTGAGCGTGCGGCGGTGCGGGGCCATCGGGTCGTGCCGCGGCTCACGCACCGAACGCAGGATGTCCGTCAGGCGACCGCAGGCGCGGTCCAGCAGATAGGCGCCGCCCGCCGTGGTGTAGGCGGCCCGGAACTCCTCGTCGGACAGGTCGTGGGCGTTGGTCAGCACATACGGCTTGAGACTGGCGACGAAGTCGGCGACCACGGAGGACACGTCGCTGATGAGCACGTCGGCCTGGTTGAAGCACTCGTAGAGGGTGGGAAGTTGCTCCAGGACCACGTGGTGCGCGACCGGGCCGCGGCTCTCCCAGAAGAGCCGGTGCCACTCGGCGTGCAGGTCGTGCCACTCGGCGGCGTCGTCGTGCTCGGGCACACGCGCCTCGCGGGTCTGCTGGGCGTCGTCACCGGCCTGCCGTCCGGCCAGTTCGTCGAGCCGCGACCGGATCTGCGTCAGCCGCGAGCGGACCGCGGCGGAGGCCGACCGCGCAGGCACCGCCTCCCGGCGCTCGTTGTCGGCGTCCAGCAGCTCGCGGATCGCCCGGTCCGCGGCGGCCGCTTCGGCCGAACGACGGCCGGTGAGCGGATGCGGCTTGTAGAGGATCCGGACGTCTTCGGCGAGGAGCTTCTCGATGAGGGGAACGCCCATCGGGATCAGGGAGGTGTGGCAGTCGTCGTCGCTCCAGCCCTCCCAGGTGGGGGCGTACATGACGACCGGCCGGGGGCCCGGTGTGTGATCGGCGTGCAGCCGGATCGGCGCCAGCTGCGGGCGGCCCACCTCGACGATGGCGTCCTCGCTGATGGCGTGCCGGACGCGGCGGTAGCGGTCGCGGCCGGCCCGGCCCGCCACCCAGATCTCGTCGTAGACCTTGCTGACCCGGTTGCTGCTGGCCAGCTTGTCGCTGTCGCCGTGGCCGATGAAGACGTGTTTGGCCTCGGCCACGCGCAGCATGTGCACGTTCTTGCCGGCGTTGCCGGGATAGAGGACGACCCGGATGCCGGACAGGTCGAGCTCGGCGAGATCATCGGCCTTGGGCACGCAGAGGACGGGGAGCCGGGTGCGGCTGAGATGACGGAACGAGGCCCGTTCACGCAGGATGATCAGCGGGCGCCGGTCGAGCCGCTCCAGCGTCTCGATCCACATGTTGACCTGGTACATGAAGTCCCGGGACACCGCGGCGAAGCTGAAGTACAGCGCCACCTCGGGCCGGTAGGCGGCGAGTTGGCGATTGACCTCGGCGAAGATCTCCTCTCGCGGCGGCATGCGGCGCGCCCGGACGTACTGCCCCAGCAGCGCGGCCACCGCGACCAGGGTCACGCCGACGGTCAGGGCGAGGCCGACGTACGCCGACTCCCAGCGGCCGGTGGCCAGCGCGGCCAGCAGTCCCACGTGGGCGGCGAGGTCCAGGTGGAGGAGCTTGCGCAGGAAACGCCGGAAGAGCGCGGCGGGCGGCTGCTTCGGGATGGGCAGCGCGCTCATGTCGAGGTTGCGCGCCACCAGCGGCAGCACCCGCCGTCTGCGGATCGCGTGGTGCAGCGCGGTGAACAGCATCACCAGCGCGAAATGAGCGCTGAAGACGGCGAGTGCGGCGACCAGCACAAAGTCGGGCGCGTTCATCCGGTCGGCCAGGGCGAGCAACATCACCGTCCGCACGGCGAACCGCAGCGTGCGGTCGAGCTGCAGCGTGGCCAGCCGGCGGACGAAACCGGGAGCGCGGATGTGCAGCGCCTCGTCCGCGAGATAACTGACGGTCGACGCCACGGCGAAACCGCCCAGCGACGGCAGCAGCGCGCAGACGGGCAGGGCCGCGAAACCGGCGGCCAGCAAAAGGACGAGGAGCAGGTCAGAGGTACCGCGCACGCGCAGGACACCACACAACCGACGGGCCATCATGGACAAGGTTCCCCCCACGGGACTGACTACTGGCGGTAGCACCGCGCATGCCAGTTCGACTTGGACAGAGGGCGCATGGTTGTGCACCTTGGGAGCGGAAGTTGTTCACCTTTGATTCACACCGGTTTTCACTCCGCTTCCCCGTGGGCCTCGGAGGTGGAGCGAATCGACGTGCACTTCCCCTTCAAAGGGGTACGGGGAGGGCACCCGGGACTGGTGGTGGCAGCGCGAGCGACGAGGAGGTGAGGACATGGCCGAGTCGGTGACCGGACGGACCGCGCGGCAAGGGGCCGCGCCGGCGCCGTCCGCCGAGCTGACCACGGCGCTGGAGGCCATCGGGGCCGGGGCGTACGTCGTGGACGAGGAAGGGCGCATCATCGCCGCCAACGTCCTCGCCGAGCGGCTGCTGGCCTGGTCGGCCGAGGACCTGCTGGGCCACGACGCACACGAGCTGCTGCACCGCGGACCGCAGGGTCAGACCCTGCCGAGGACGCAGTGCCGGATGCGCCAGTCGTTCCACGACAGGCGCCCGGCCCAGGCCGACATCGACTACTTCGCGCGCGGGGACGGCACACTGCTGCCCATCTCCTGGATGATCACCCCGTACGACGTCGCCGCAGACGGGGACCGCACGCTCATCGTCTTCCACGCCAACGAGGACCCGCTGGAGACGGTGCCGCAGCCGGAGCCGGCTGCCGAGCCGATGCCGGAGCTGGAACGGCTGGCCCTGCTGGCCGAGACCACCACGCGGCTCACGTCCACGCTGGACACCGAGGAGACGCTGCGCCGGCTGGTGGAACTGGTCGTGCCCCGGCTGGCGGACTGGGCGGTCGTCGACCTGATCAGCGAGCGCGACGAGGTGTGGCGCACCGTCGTGGTCCACGCCGAGGAGGACGGCACGCTGGTCCACCGGGAGGACCTGCAGGGCCCGATGCCGCCCGTACCGCAGGCATCCCCGATGCCGCTCTCCCGTGCCCTGCGCGGGGTCGCCTCGACCCTGGCGGACCAGCAGACCTACCGGCAGCCGCCGGACGCGGGCATAGCGGTCGAGCAGCGCCACCTGTTCGACGCCACCGGCATGCACTCCGCGGCCATCGCGCCCATCCGCAGCACACGCGACGTGCTGGGCGCCCTGACGGTGGGCCGCTCCGAGAACCCGGTGGCCTTCACCTCCGCCGAACTGCCGCTGATCGAGGACATCGCACGCCGCGCCGGTCTCGCGCTGGACAACGCCCGCCTCTACCAGCGTCAACGCAAGGTCGCCGAGACCATGCAGAACCATCTGCTGCCCCAGATGCCGGGCGTGCCGGACCTGCAGATGACGGTCCGCTACCTGCCCGCGCCGCACGCCTCGCAGGTGGGCGGCGACTGGTACGACGCCTTTCGCCTGTCCGACGGCTCCACCGCCCTGGCCATCGGAGACGTCGTCGGCCATGACCTGGAGGCCGCGGCCGGCATGGCCCAGGTCCGCAACATGCTCCGCGCCTACGCCTGGTCGCAGCAGGAACCGCCCAGCCGTATCGTCGAACGGCTCGACGAGGCGATCCATCACATCACCGACGTCTCCATGGCCACCGTGATCTTCGGGCGGATCCAGGCCGCGGGCGACGGCCACTGGCAGCTGTCCTGGACCAACGCGGGCCACCCTCCGCCGTTGCTGATCAGCCGCGACGGCCTGACCCAGTACCTCACCGAGGGCCATGGCCTCCTTCTGGGCACCGGCGCCAGGGCCCCGCGCCCCGACGCCACGATCTCCCTCCCGCCCGGTTCCACCCTGGTGCTCTACACCGACGGACTGGTCGAGGCACGCGGCCACACCCTGGACGTGGGCCTGAACCGGCTGCGTCGGCACGCCGCCGCCCTCGCCCACCGCCCCCTCGGCTCGTTCACCGACCAGTTGCTGCGCCGGGTCCGGCCCGCCGAGAACGACGACGACGTCGCCCTCCTGGCCCTGCGGACCCCCGGCCACGCGACGGACTGGGACGCTTCGGGCCACGGGCGGTGAACCGCCCCGGTCCGGGTACTCGCGCCGCGCCGATGTTCTTCGACCGGAGGCGATCTCATGACCGACCGTGACGAAGGACAGCCCGCCCAGGCGCCCGACGACGGGGACGACGGGTCACCGCGCACCGCTCCGGCGGACGGCCCCGGCGTCATGGAGGAGGAGCCCTCCGTGCGGGAGGCCATCGACGACGACACCGGCGCCGCCGTGTTCACCGTCCACGACGCCGAGGACCGGGGCCCGCTCGCCCCCGACTTCCGGGAGCCGACGCAGGACGCCGAGTGAACGAGGAAGTGGGACGGCATGCCGGGCGGGAACGGCGGCGGTGTTTCACGGCGGCTGCGACGGACGGCGGCATGGGCATCGACAAGGAGGACGTGCGGCTCGTGCTGCACGCGTCCGTGCCGGGGTCGCTCGACGCCTACTGCCAGGAGATCGGCCGCGCGGGCCGCGACGGGGAACCCGCCGTCGCGGTTCTGCGCTTCACCGCGACCCAACCGGTCCGGGTACTCAAACGCGGCGCCTGCCGTCAGGCGCCGCGCATTGCCCGTTCCGTCAGGGCGTCACGGTCGGGGACGCAGTGGCGGACGCGGCGTCGGTGGCCGGCCGGCGAGGTTGGTCAGCAGCCGCGTGCAGACGTCCCGGAGCTTGAGGTTGGTCTCCTGCGACAGCCGGCGCAGGAGGTCGAAGGCTTCCTCCTCCGTGCACTCGCGCTGCGCCATGACGACGCCGATGGCCTGGTCGATGACGCGGCGGGAGGTGAGCGCGGTCTGCAGGTCGCGGGTGAAGTCCTCCGTGTCGGCCAGTCGCTGCGCCAGCGCGATGGCGCCACCGGCCTGGGCGGCGCACGACGCCAGGGCGGAGCGGTCGCTCTCCGTGAAGGCGTCCGGTTGTGCGGCGTAGAAGTTCAGCGCCCCGGCGGTGTGCGTGCCCACCGGTACCGGAAGGGACAGCGAGGAACGGATGCCCAGGTCGGCCGCGAACGACGGGTAGGAACCCCAGCGGCCCTCGTTCAGTGTGTCCGGCACATGGACGACCGCCCCGGTGCGCAGGGCCTGCAGGCACGGGCCGTCGTCCAGGCCGTACTGCTTCTCGTCCAGTTTGTCCGCCACTCCCCCGGTGCTGACCACGGTCAGCGGCCGCTCGCGTCGTTGCAGCGTCACCCCGCAGCCGTCCGCTCCCGAGTTGCCCACGGCGTCGTCCACGAGGTGCTGCAGGAAGTCGCGTACCGAGGCGGTCTCCGTCAGCCAGTCGATCATGTCGAGCGCGCGCTGGTTGCCATCCAGCCGATCCACCGCCCGTCACCTCCCACGTCAGGGCCTCCTACGGCTCCGAGCCTTGCTGTTACCCGCTGAGCGCCGTGATGCGACATGGGCCGACGTTTCCGCGATCACAGGACGTCGTACGAGGAGCACGTGTGACGCATGCGGTGCGCGGTGCGCTGTAACCGGTGGGCCCTGATCAAGGCCCGCAAGGCCCGCTTCCCCCGTGCGGGTCCTTGCCCACGGGCCGGGCGGGTGCGATTCCCCCCGACACCTGCCCGCCCGTGGCCCGCCCTGCGGACGTAGTGATCAGCGCTGTTTCGGAGGGTCCTTGCGGACCCGCTGGGCGACGTCGCGCAGTTTGACGTTGTGCTGCTGGGAGATGCGGCGCAGGACGTTGAAGGCGTCGTCCTCGCTCAGATTGTGGCGTTCCATCAGGATGCCCATGGCCTCGCCGATGGCGTGCCGGGTCTTCATGGCGTCCTCGAGCTGGTCGATGGTGCGGGCGTCGGCCAGGGCGACGGCGGCGTGCGAGGCCAGCAGCCAGCCGGCGGTCTCGATGTCCTTGCCGAAGGCGCCCGGGCTGCCGGCGTACAGGTTCAGCGCGCCGAAGTCCTCGTCGTGGGTGTAGAGCAGCACCCCGGTCATGCTGCCGATCCCCAGGTCGCGGGCGGCCGCGGCGAACCGCGGCCAGGACTCCTGCGGCC
The DNA here is from genome assembly GCF_050214755.1 of Streptomyces sp. C1-1. Lineage (NCBI taxonomy): Bacteria > Bacillati > Actinomycetota > Actinomycetes > Kitasatosporales > Streptomycetaceae > Streptomyces > Streptomyces sp. C1-1. Next base: position 1,055,639 of record NZ_CP189826.1, read on the forward strand.
GCGTCATGTCCTCGATCCGGAAGACCCTTTCGCCGTTCGCCCGCTGTGCCAGATCGAAACACGGGCCCTCGGCCAGCTCGCCCTGCAGACGGTCGGAGGCCTCGACCACGTCCCCGCAGGCGGACAGGGTGACCGCCCGGCCCTTGCGCACCGCCAGGATGCCGGCGGCGTCGCAGCCCTCCACCAGCCGCACCGCCGACTTCACGATCTCGTCCAGTGTCCCCTGCACCGACTCCTGCGCCAGCAGGTTCCGCGCGAGCTGGGCCATCGCCTCGGCGAACTCTCGCCACTCCACCGCCACCACCCGCCTCGATCACCGGTCCGGCCAGCCTACCGCCCGCCGCTTCGCGGGTCCGGGACCACGCGGACGGGAGGATCCGCCGACGGTGAGGGTGATGTGACCATGGGCTCTTCGCGCTATCGAGCCGGTGATTGCGGGTAAATGGACGTTCCCAGCTCATGCCAAGGCGGTCGTATGAACTTCCCCAGACCGGAATCCCGCTTCGCCGACATCCTCTCGACCTCCGTCCTCCGGCAGGACCTGACCGCGTCGGAGGACGACCAGTTCCGTCGCGCCCTGGCCGCACAGTCCGCCGTCCACATGGCGGAAGGCGCTCTGACCGTGCTCGGGCCCGTGCCCATCGGTGAGGCGAGGCAGGTACTGGCGGACCTGGGCCGGGCCGTCGGGATGGACATCGCCACCGTGGCGGAACATCTGCTGAACGTGGTCCAGGGACTGGACGCGCCCGCCGTGGTGACGGACGAGCTGCACCGCGTGCTGGCGCCGTACCGGCAGGACGAGCCGCCCCTGTGACGAGGCGGGCCTAAATGAGGTGCGGGCGCGCGCCGCCGTTGGCACGCTGCCCCGGTGAATCGCGAACAGATCTCCCGCATCGCTCATACCGAACACCCGATCAAGTCCCCGCTCTCCGACGACTCGGTGCGCCGCCTGCTGGAACGCGGGCTGCCCAGGGGTGACGAGCGGGTCCTCGACCTCGGCTGCGGCACCGGGGAATGGCTGCTGCGCGCCCTGGCCGTGCGGCCGGGCGTGCGTGCCGAAGGCGTGGACATCTCGGAGGAGGCCCTCGCCGAGGCGGCCGCACGGGCGAGCGATCTCGGTGTCCGGGACCGTCTCGTCCTGCACCACCGCAAGGCCGAGGAGTTCGTGTCCCAGGAGCCGTTCGACGTCGTCCTCAGCTTCGGGGCCGCGCACGCCTTCGGCGGTTTGATCCCGACGCTCGCCGCGGCCCGCCGGCATCTGGCTCCCGGGGGCCGTGTCCTCATCGGTGACGGATTCTGGGAGCGGCCTCCCTCGCAGGAGGCCGTCGAGATGCTCGGGGACTTCACGGACCTGGCGACGACCGTGGACCGGGTAGTCGCCGAGGGCTGGACTCCGGTGGACGGGCACGTCAGCACACGTCAGGAACTGGACGACTACGAATGGGCCTGCTGGGGCTTCCTGGCCGCCTGGGCTCTGGATCACCCCGACGATCCGGACAGCGCGCAGGCACTGCGGACGGCCACGACCCGGCGCGCGGAGTGGCTTCACGTCTACCGGGACCCCTTCGGCTTCTTCTCCCTGGTACTGCGTCGCACACCCGGCTCCGCCTGAGCCGGCCGCGACGCCGGGCGCGCCGGCATCGCGGTGCGGCTCAGGCGGTCAGGGCAGGATCTCCACGTACCCGTCCGTTCCGTGCACGCGGATACGGCGGCCGTCCTGGATCAGCCGGGTGGCCCCCTCCACGCCCACGACGGCCGGCAGGCCGTACTCCCGGGCGATCACCGCGCCGTGCGTCATCAGGCCACCGACCTCCGTCACCAGGCCCGCGATTGCGACGAACAGGGGCGACCAGCTCGGGTCCGTACAGGTCGTGACCAGAATGTCGCCGGCCTCGAGATCGGCCTGCGCCATGTCGAGGATGACGCGGGCCCGTCCCTCGACGGTCCCGGCGGAGACCGGCAGGCCGATCAGGGCGCCGGCGGGTACGTCGTCGCGTCGGTACGCCCCGTTGAGGGTCTCGCCGTCCGACGTGAGCACCCGCGGCGGCGTGAGCGCCTGGTACGAGCGGAACGCCTCTTCGCGTCGCCGGATGAGCTGCTCGTCCACCCGCATCGCGCGTGCGGCCTCGTGGAACTCCTGGAAGGTGAGGTAGAAGACGTCCTCCTTCTCCCGGAACACGCCGGCCTCCACGAGGCGTTCGGCCTCTTCGAGCAGCGCCTGCTTGTAGACGAAGTAGCGGCTGACGATGGCGTACTTGGGGTACTCCCGGTACCCGATGAAGGTCCGCACCCGGTCGATCATCCGCTTGGTCTCGTCGGCTTTGCGGTCGCCGTCCGGCAGTGCCCGCAGACGGGACAGCACCTCGTGTTCCTTCTCCCGCGCCCGCTGCCGGCCCTGCTCGAACCGCCGCTCGGCGGCGCCCGGTTCGAAGTTCCTGACGTTGTCGAGGATCAACGGCAGGAGCGTGTCGGGGCGCTCGCGCCACCGCGGCCTGGTGATGTCGATCTCGCCTACGCAGCGCATGCCGTACCGGTCGAGGTACGCCTCGATGGCGTCGCGCGCCGCGATCCCGCCGGGGAGTCCGGCCAGTTCGTCCAGGAAGTCCTCGTCCTCGACCCCCTGCAGGAACGCCACCACCTCCGGGTGCGGGCGGACGGCGTCCGCGACGTCGAGCAGCGCCAGCCCCATCTCCGACGTGACGTTGCCGGGTGCGGACAGCGTGAGGGTGTCGGCCGCGTTCTTCTCGCCCAGCCACTCCAGCAGATTGTCGTTGAGCCACCAGGTGGCCTCCATCCCCGCCATGATCGCGGGGAGGTTGAGCGGATCGGTGAGCACCCGCTTGTGCTCCTCGAATGCCTCCAGCAGGAAGTCGAACAGCGCCGGTCCGGTCCGGTTCGGGATGTCGTGCTCGAGGGCGGCGAGGAACTCCTCGTTGCGCTTGATCAGTTCGGTGACGACGGCCGGATCGGTCTCGATCGACGGGGCCGCCGCGCCCCCGGCCGGCGGGCCGCCGGGACCCGCGTCCGGGAGCGTCGGGATGAAACCGTCGCGGTCGAGGACGGTCTCCAGCGCGTCCCTGGTCAGCGGATCCCCCCGTCCGATGAGGTCCAGGAGGCGGGCTCGGCCCGCGGGCGAGGAGAGCTGCCGGGTGACGTCGACGAACAGCCTCCCGCCGGCCTCGCGCATCGGTGCCATGGCCGTCAGCCGCCACACGGAGAGCCCCAGCGGCCTCATGGCGTCGGTCATCATCTGCTGGTGGCCGACGGAGACGTAGACGTGAGCGTCCTGGTCGTCGGTCTCGGGGACGGGGAACAGCGTCGTGACGGGCCTGCTCTGGACGAACCGGAAGTCGTCGTCGACCAGGCACCATTCGATGTCCTGGGGACGCCCGAAGTGCGCCTCGATGTCGCGGCCGAGCCGCACGAGCCGCAGCACCTGCTCGTCCGTCAGCGCCGGCTGCTCCCGCAGCCGCGCGTCGACCGCCTTCTCCTGGGTACCGCCGTCCGGCAGGGCGTGCAGGGCCCGCTCTTTGGCGGCGATCGTCCTGGCGATCACCTCGCCGTCCCGCACCTTGAACACGTCCGGGTTCACCAGGCCGGAGACCAGGGCCTCACCGAGGCCGAAGCCGGCGTCCACGGTGGCGACCTTCCGGTCGCCGGTGACGGGGTCGGCCGTGAACAGGATGCCGGCCGCCTGGGGGCGGACCATCCGCTGTACGACCACGGCCATCTGGACGGTGCGGTGGTCGATGCCGTTCCGCTGCCGGTAGGTCACGGCCCGTTCCGTGAACAGGGAGGCCCAGCAGCGGCTGATGTGCCGCAGGACCGCCGTCGTCCCTACGACGTTGAGGTACGTGTCCTGCTGGCCCGCGAAGGACGCCGTCGGCAGGTCCTCCGCCGTCGCGCTGGAGCGGACGGCGTAGGCGGCGTGTTCGCCGTGCCGGGCGAGCGCGCCGGTGACGGCCGCCGCCAGGTCGTCCGGTAGGGCGATCCCCTCGACGGCCCGGCGGATCCGCGCGCTGAGTGTGCCGATCTCCTCCCGATCACCGGGGTTCAGGTGCGACAGCTCGTCGAGCCGGTCCCCCATCGCGGGGACCCGCGCCATGATGCGCTGGAAGGCGTCCGTCGTGACGCAGAAGCCACCCGGCACGCGGACGCCGTCGATCCGTGCCAGGCCACCCAGGTGGGCGGCCTTGCCGCCGACCAACGCGACCTGCGTCTCGTCGACCTCTTCGAGATCCAACACGTACTGCTCGCTCATCGCGACTCCCCCCGGGCAGCCGTGCCCTCTCGCCCCGCACCGGCCGGTCGAACGCCCGCCCCCGTTGACAGCCCACACATCGTCGTGCCCTCATTCCGCAGGTCGTGGCCTCGGCCGACGATTCTGCGCCGTCACCGGGGCCTTGCCGCAAGCCCCCCAGTGCGCTATAAGTTGAGAGTGGCAAGGAGAGGTCTCCTTGCCTTTCCTGTTTTCCGGCGCCGTTGTCACGCGTGCGCGGGCGGCGCCGTGTCGCGGAGTGCCGCCGCCGAGCGCACGAGAGCCGCCACGGCGAGGGAGTTGCTGCCGGACGGCCACGCGAGCACCGTCGTGACCGAGGGGGCGTCGACGACGGGCACGGCGACGTGTTCGGGCCACTGCCAGGCACGGCTGGACGCCGGGATGACGAGCAGCGTCCTGCCGAGCGCCACGAGCTGGGCGAGCTTCGACTGGGTGCGCGCCTCCGGGCCGGGACCGTCCGGATAGGAGCCGTCGAGGCGGGGCCATCGGGCGATCGGCAGGTCCGGCACATCGCTCACGTCCGCCAGCGTGAGCTTTTCGCGCGCGGCCAGCGGATGTTCCGCGGGAAGGATGGCGACCTGGCCCTCGACGCGAAGGTCTTCGGTGTCGAACCCGGCGAGGTCGTCGTAGGGGCGATGCATGAGCGCCACGTCGGCGCGGCCGTCGCGGAGCAGTCGTGCCTGTTCGCCGACCTCGCACAGGAGGACCTCGACCGGTACGGCACCGGGTTCCGCCGCCTGCGCGTCCAGGAGCCGTCGCAGCACATCGTGGGACGCGCCGGCCTTCGTCACCAGGACGAGCGGCCGCTTCGGGTCCGCGGCACGCTGTGTCCGACGCGCCGCGGCCGCCACCGCGTCGAGGGCCGTCGCGGCCTCCCGGAGCAGCACCCTTCCGGCCTCGGTGAGCGCCACGCCGCGACGGTCCCGGTCGAGGAGCTGGACGCCGAGGCGCCGCTCCAGCAGGCGGATCGCGCGCGACAGGGGCGGCTGCGCGATGCCGAGCCGGTCGGCGGCGCGTCCGAAGTGCAGTTCCTCGGCGACGGCGACGAAGTACCGAAGCTCGCGAGTCTCGAGATCGACCACGTGAGCAGCCTACTGACCGATACCCGGCGGGTATCACAGCGGCCCCAAACGGTATTGGACCGTGCACGCGCGGCACGCCGAGCATGGACCGCGTGAACGACACGAAGACCGCGCTGGTCACCGGCGCGAACAAGGGAATCGGTTTCGCCATCGCCCAGGGCCTCGGGGCGATCGGCTTCACGGTGGCGGTGGGCGCTCGCGACGACGCCAGGCGCGATGAGGCCGTCGCGCGACTACGTGCCGCGGGAGCCGACGCGTTCGGGGTCGCCCTCGACGTCACCTCCGACGGCAGTGCCGCCGAGGCGGCGGCCGTCGTCGAGCGGACGACGGGGCGGCTCGACGTACTCGTCAACAACGCGGGCATCTCCGGGCGCATCGACGGGGACGGACAGGATCCGACGACACTCGACCTCGACGTCGTCCGCTCGGTCCTCGACACGAACGTCTTCGGGGTCGTGCGGGTGACGAACGCGATGCTTCCGCTGCTCCGCAGCGCCACTTCTCCGCGCATCGTCAACATGTCGAGCAGCATGGGCTCGCTGACCCTGCGGACGGGCCCGGTCATGGCCGCGTACGCGCCGTCGAAGTCGATGCTCAACAGCGTCACGACGCAGTACGCCCGGCAGCTCGCCGACACGCATGTCATCGTCAACGCCTGCTGCCCCGGCTATGTGGCGACCGACTTCACCGGTTTCAACGCGCCGCGGACGCCCGAGCAGGGTGCCGCGATCGCGATCCGGCTCGCCACCCTGCCGGACGACGGACCGCGTGGCGGCTTCTTCGACGACGAAGGCGTCGTCCCCTGGTGATGGTTCTCAAGGCCGGGCGTGCACGCCCATGCCGCCGGAGACGACGAGGTCGCCGCCGGTGATGTAGCCGGCGGCGTCCGAGGCGAGGAAGGCCACGGCTTCGGCGACGTCGGCGGGGGCTCCGACGCGGCCGAGCGGGATGTCGGCGGCCCAGGAGTCGATCATCTCGCGGGTGACGCCCAGCTTGCCGTAGACGGGCGTGTCGATCAGTCCCGGGCTGACGGCGTTGACGCGGATGCGGCGGGGGGCGAGTTCGAGCGCGAGGGACCGCACGAGGGGTGTCAGGGCACCCTTGGCGGCGGTCGTCGCGGCTCCGATCCCTTCGCCGGCCCCCACCGTGAACACGACCGAGGCGCCGTCGTTGAGGAGGGGAAGGGCCTTCTGCAGGGTGAAGAAGCCGCCTTTGACGTTGATGTCGAAGAGGTCGTCGAAGGCTTCTTCGTCGGTCGACGCGATCGGGCCGGGGCGCGAGACGCCAGCGTTGAGGAAGAGCAGGTCGAGGGAGCCGAGATGACGGCGTGCCCGCTCCATCGCGTGGTCGATGTCCGGCAGGGACCGTGCGTCGGCCCGGACGACGAGGACGTCGTCGGGAAGCCCGGCGTCGGCGACGTTCCGTACGCCGGTGACCATGACCCGGTGACCGCGGGAGTGGAGGAGTTCGGCGGTCGCCTTGCCGATGCCGCTGGTTCCGCCGGTGATCAGAGCAGTGCGTTGAGACATGGTGCGTTCCTTCGCGTTCCACCGGGAAGCAGATGCTGACACCGTATGCCCGATTGACAGCGACTGCCAAGTGTCCTCCGAGTGTCACCCTGACAGCGCGACGCTACTGTGGGGGCATGAAGCGGGAAGCCAAGGCAGCGACCGGAGCGTCGGCCACTCTGTGGGACCGGACGCGGCAGCTGGCCTCTCAGGAGATCCTCGAGACGGCCCTGCGCCTGTTCACCGAGCAGGGGTACGACGAGACGACCATCGCCCAGATCGCCCGGGAGGCCGGCGTCTCCCAGCGCACCCTCTTCCGCTACTTCGGCAGCAAGGAGGACCTGCTCGGCGGTGGCCAGGACCGCTTCGGGCAGGTCCTGACGGACACGATCGGCGAACTGCCCGCGGATGCCGACGCCTGGGAGGTCCTGCGCGCGGGCCTCGCGGCCGTGCTGGCCCTGCACGACAGCCGGGAACAGGCCCTCGAGAGGTTCCGCCTCCTGCACAACACGGCCTCGCTGCGCGCCGGTTGGCTCGAGAAGCGACTGCGCTTCCAGGAGGATCTGCTGCCGCTCATCGAGGCGCGCATGGACCGCGGCGCGGCCGGCGGTACGGCCCTCAGGGCCCGCGCCGTGATCGCGACGGCGTTCGCGTGCCTGGACGCCGCGTCGATGACGTGGGTCGACTGCGACGGTGAGGGCGAGATCATGGACCTGTACGACGCGTGCCTGGCCGCCGTGCGCGGCTGAACCGCGACCACCGACCGACGGCGCCCCGATGACCGTGTCCGCTCACCCGCGTGGTCAGCGTGCCGGTGGTTCCGACGCGGTGAAGCGTTCGAAACCCGCATGGAAAGCCGTGTCCCGCGGGTCGGTCGCGCTGTAGTGGAAGGCGGCCACGCCGCAGCCCCGCTGATCGAAGGCGGCTCCGGTGTAGGAGGCCACCTGGGTGCCGTCGACGGTCAGTTCCACCTTGATCAGACCCGCGCCGGCCGACGAGCAGTTCATCGCCATGTCGACCAGCTGCTGGCTGTCCACCTTCAGTCCCACGTCCGCGAGGTTCACCTCGACGACCCGGTCGTGCTGGAAGGCTCCCTTGAACCGGAACTCGCGCACGATCAACGCCTCCTGACCGGTGGTCAGGTACGTCGCCCAACGGGAACCCGTGCGGAAGTCGCCCGAGCCGTTGCACCACAGCCCGACCCCGCCCTCACCCCCGTACCAGGCCGTCTGGGTGCTGAGCCGGACCGCGAACGACGACGGCTCGAAGGGCGCCTGCGGCCACACCTCCAGCTCGGACCTGGGGTCCACCAGCATGGTCCCGCCCTCGTGCGTGATCCTGGCGAGGGCCGGGTCCTTGTGCGTCCAGTCGCCCGAGTCGGTCAGATCATCGGTGTACGACTGGAGTGGGGAGCCCGCTGATCTCTTGGCGGTCCCGGCCGACGCGGAGACGGAACCGTGGGCCTGCGGGCCGCCCTTGGCCGGCGATCCGCCCGAGGTGGTGCTGAGGACGACGGCGAGCAGCACCGCCACCGCGGCGCTGCCGGCCGCGAGGGCCCACAGCCGTAGCTGCTTGCCGCTCGGGCCGCCCCCCGTGTCGCCGCTCCCGGGCCCGGGTGACGGCGGCAGCGGTGGTGCCGGCGCGGCCGCCCGGGCGTGCGCGCTCTCCGCCGCCCCGGCGAGCCGGGTGACGAGTTCGGCCGCGGTGGGGCGTCGCGCCGGGTCCTTGCTCAGACAGTCGGCGATGACCGAGCGGACCGGCTCGGGCACCCCCGTGAGGTCCGCCTCGCGCTCGCACACGGCGACGAGCACCTCGTAGTCGCTCTCCCCGTCGAAGGGATGCCGCCCCGTGGCGGCGAAGTACAGCGTGCCGCCGAGGGAGAACACGTCGGAGGCACTGGTCACCCGGTGGGACTTCACCTGCTCCGGAGACATGTAGGCGGGCGAGCCCAGCACACTGCCCGGCGTGGTGAGGGCCGACTCCAGGAGCCGGTCGTCACGGGCGATGCCGAAGTCGATGATCCGCGGGCCGTCCGGGGAGAGCAGGATGTTGGACGGTTTGATGTCCCGGTGCACCACACCCACGCGGTGCACCTGGGCCAGCGCGTGCGCCACCGCCAGCGCCACGGACTGCAGCCGCCCGGAGGCCAACGGGCCGCCCGCCGCGACGTGTTGGTGCATGGTGGGCCCGGGCACGAACTCGCTGACGATGTACGGGTGCGGCCCGGAGAGGTCGGCGTCCAGGACCCGCGCCGTGGCCAGCTCACCCACCCGGCTCGCCGCGCCGAACTCCCGGCGCACCCGCGCGAGGGCGACCTCGTCGTACTCCTTGCCCGGCAGCAGGAACTTCACCACGACCTGGCGTCCCGCCCGGTCCCGGGCGAGCCACACCACACCCTGCCCACCCCGGCCGAGCTCGCGCTCGTAGACGTATCCGCCCACCGACAACTGCATCCGAGGATCCATGCCCCCGCCCCCCAGCCCCGCCCCCGGCTCCTGGCCGTCCTTCAGCGTATGGGGTTTCCGGGGCCGTAACAGGACTTTTGGCGGGGTCTGCTGACAAAGAGAGCATCAAGCCCGCGCGCGGTGCCGTCCTCCGCGCGGTTCAGCGCACCGGGAAGCCGAACGAATAGCCCTGCTGCTTGAGTTGGGGCAGGATCCGGCGCAGCGCCTCGACGGTCTGGGAGCGGTCGCCGCCGGCGTCGTGGAAGAGCAGCGTCGGCCCGTTGGGCAGCTCTCGTTCCACGGTGGCGACGATGGCGTCCGTGCCCGGCCGTTCGAAGTCCTTGGAGTCGACGTTCCAGCCCAGCGGACGCATGCCGTGGGAGGCTGCGAGCTTGCGGCTGTAAGGGGTGAACGCGCCGCCGGGCGCCCGGTAGTACATGGGCCGCACGCCCCCGGACGCCTCGGTGATCATGCGTTCGGCGCCGAGTATCTCCTGGGACTGGTAGGCCTCGGACTTCTTGTCCATGGCGGTGTCGTGCGACACCGAGTGGTCGCACAGCCGGTGTCCGGCGGCGACCACCTTCTTCACGAGGTCGGGGTGCGCCTGAGCCTGCGTCCCGACCATGCAGAACGTGGCCTTCACCCCGTACTGGCGGAGCACGTCGAGGACTTGCGGGGTCCACTCGGGGTCGGGGCCGTCGTCGATGGTGATGTTCACCCCGCGCGCACCCTTGTCCGAGGCGTGCACGATGGTCACCGCCACCGGCTTGACCTCGCCGCCGTGCGCGGCCGAGGCGGCCGCCTTCGGCGACGATCCGCCCACGACGCCGGCCTGGGCGGTCCACACCGAGGCACCGGCGGCCAGTGCGGTCACTCCGACCGCCGCCACGACCACCTTGCCGTACCAGCCCCGCCCGCCGCCGTGCCGTGCCATGTCCGCCCCGCTTCCGCGCAGTTCCTCGCCGATTCCTTGGTCGACTTCCGACCACCTGACGAGACGAGCGGCGGCGGCTGCGGGATGCGTCCGTTACCGATCACGGACAATTCCGGGGGCGTTCGCGGACAACTCGGCAACCGGCGGGCGCCACAGGGCGGTCGAGCAGGCACCACGGCGGGGCCCGGCGTGCGGCCTCACCAGCTGATCCGGGCCGCCACGGGCAGGTGGTCGCTGCCGGTGGACGGCAGCACCCACGAACTCCGCGGCTGCACGCCCCGGACCAGGATCTGGTCGATCCTCGCCACCGGGAACCTCGCCGGCCAGGTGAAGCCGAAGCCGTCCCCGGCCGCCTCCTGGGCCGAGCGCAGCCTGGAGGTGATGGCGTCGAACGCGCGGTCGTCCGTGGTGCCGTTGAGGTCCCCGAGGAGCACCACCCGCCGGTTCGGCTCGGCGGCGAGGGCCTTGCCGAGCGCCTTGGCGTTGCGGTCCCGGCTGCCCGTCCAGAAGCCGCTCCTCGGCAGCACGCGTACGGACCCGAAGTGCGCCACGTAGACGGCGACGGGCCCCTTGGCGGTGGTCACCGTGGTGCGCAGTGCCCGGTTGCCGGCCAGTTTGACGTCGGCCGGCTTGGTGGCGGCCAGCGGCCCGTAGTCCGTCTCGATGTCGACCGGCCGGGTGTCGGACAGCGGCAGCTTGCTCCACAGCCCGACCGTGCCCTGCACGGTGTGGTACCGGTACGCCTTCGCCAGCCCCTTGTCGTACGCGCCCACGGCCTGCGGGGTCAGTTCCTCCAGCGCGAGCACGTCCGCTCCGCAGGCGGCGAGCTCGCGCGCGGTGCCGGCCGGGTCGGGGTTGCCGGCGTCGACGTTGTGGCTGACCACGGTGAGGTCGCCGCCGGGGCGGGACTTGTCGCCGAGCAGCCCGCCGAAGAGGTTCAGCCACACCACGACCGGCAGCAGCAGCGCGGTCACCGCGGAGGCGGAGCGGCGCCACAGCGCCCCCGCGAGCAGCACCGGGACGAACACGCCGAACCAGGGCAGGAAGCTCTCCACCAGGCTGCCGAGACTCCCCCGGTCCGTGATCCGCGCGTGCAGCAGCATGACCAGGCCGAGCAGCAGGGCCAGCGCCGCGAGCACGGACCCGCGCCTCCAGGGACCCGGCCGGGCGAGGGCGCGGACCGCCCGCCGGATACCCGCGCCTGGAGCAGCGGGGCCGGTGTCGTGGGGGCCGGTGCGGCCCGCCGTCTCGGTATCGCCGTACTCGACCCCGGAGGGCGGTGCGGACGGATCGTGCGGAGGGGACGCCTTCGGTGCTGACGGTGTGGACCACATCATGCTCGCAGTCAAGGCGGCCTGGTGTTGCGGGCATGTATGCGGTTTTCGATATGCCGACGATAGGCGCCGGTTCGTAGCATCGAGGGCATGCGTGTGCTGATCGTCGAGGACGAGCCCTATCTGGCGGAGGCCATCCGCGACGGTCTGCGTCTGGAGGCGATCGCCGCCGACATCGCGGGCGACGGCGACACCGCGCTGGAGCTGCTGGGCATCAACGCCTACGACATCGCCGTCCTCGACCGCGACGTCCCCGGACCTTCCGGCGACGAGATCGCCGAGCGCATCGTCGCCTCAGGCAGCGGCATGCCGATCCTGATGCTCACGGCGGCCGACCGCCTCGACGACAAGGCCTCCGGTTTCGAGCTCGGCGCCGACGACTACCTGACGAAGCCCTTCGAGCTGCGCGAGCTCGCGCTCAGGCTCCGGGCACTCGACCGCAGACGTGCCCACAGCAGGCCCCCGGTCCGGGAGATCGCCGGTGTGCGCCTCGACCCGTTCCGCAGGGAGGTGTACCGGGACGGCCGCTTCGTCGCGTTGACCAGGAAGCAGTTCGCCGTGCTCGAAGTCCTGGTCGCCGCCGAGGGCGGGGTCGTCAGCGCCGAGGAACTGCTGGAACGCGCGTGGGACGAGAACGCCGACCCCTTCACCAACGCCGTACGCATCACCGTATCGGCGCTGCGCAAGCGGCTCGGCGAGCCCTGGGTCATCGCCACCGTGCCGGGTGTGGGCTACCGCATCGACGCGCGGCCGGAGGCCGCGGACGAGGGAGGCAGCCGTGGATAGGGCGCCCGGTGTGAGCGTTCGCCTCAAACTCACCCTGAGCTACGCCGGGTTCCTCATGCTCGCCGGCGTCCTGCTGCTGACGGCGGTGTGGGTGTTCCTGCTGCGCTACGTCCCCAACCGCGCGATGCTCATCAACCCCGACGACAGGCCCACGGGCGTCTTCCCCATCCGGTCCGCCCTCCTGGACGTCTTCGCTCCCAGGGCGGCCGCGGTCCTGGCGTTCCTGCTGCTCTTCGGGCTTCTGGGAGGGTGGGTCCTCGCCGGGCGCATGCTCGCCCCGCTGACCCGGATCACGGACGCCACACGCAGGGCCACGAGCGGCTCGCTCTCCCACCGCGTCCGGCTGCGCGGCCGCAGGGACGAGTTCCGCGAACTCGCCGACGCCTTCGACGCGATGCTCGCACGGCTCGAAGCACACGTCGCCGAACAGCGCAGATTCGCCGCCAACGCCTCGCACGAACTGCGCACCCCGCTCGCCGTCTCCAAGGCGCTTCTCGACGTGGCCCGCGCCGATCCGCACCACGACACCCGTGAGCTCATCGACCGGCTCCACGCCGTCAACACCCGGGCGATCGGCCTCACCGAGGCGCTGCTGCTGCTCAGCCGCGCCGACCAGCGGTCCTTCGTCCGCGAGCCCGTCGACCTGTCCCTCGTGGCGGAGGAAGCCGCCGAAACACTCCTTCCGCTCGCCGAGAAGCACGGCGTCACCGTCGAGGCGTGCGGCGACGTCGCCCCCACGACCGGATCGCAGGCACTCCTGCTGCAGCTGACCACGAACCTCGTGCACAACTCGATCGTGCACAACCTGCCCCGACAGGGCACCGTGCGGGTGCACACCGCCGTCCGTCCCGGGACAGTGGTGCTCACCGTCGAGAACAGCGGCGACCACGTCACCCCGGAGCTGGCCGAGACGCTCGCCGAACCGTTCCAGCGCGGCACCGAACGCACACACGGCGACCACGCGGGCGTCGGCCTCGGCCTGGCGATCGTCAAGACCATCACCCACGCGCACGACGGAACGCTCACCCTCACACCGCGCCCGGCCGGCGGGCTCCGCGTCACCGTGGAACTCCCCCGCCACGACCCAGCGCCGGGCGCGTCCCCGGCCGGTGCCGACCGGGGCACCGGTCGTTCGGCCCCGACGCAGGGCCGGACGTCCCCTCCCGCGGGGCCCGGTGCCGCGATGGGATGAAGAGAGACCGGCGTGGCGGCCGCCGCGCCGCCCCACCGAGGTGTGTGTCATGAACCACTCCGATCGCATCGCACGACTGCGCCGCCTGCCCTCCGCAGTGGTGAGCCCACGGCTCGAACCCGTCCTCCTGGCCGTCACGGCGGCAGCTCTGACCGGCGGCGTCATCGCCTGGCTCGCGGGCGCCGGGGGCCTCGCCGACCTGTTCTGGGGCCTGGGCACCGTGTCCGCCGTCGTCCCCGCGGTGGGGTGGGTGCTGAGCGCGCTGCGGCGCGGGCAGGCGGGCGTGGATCTGATCGCCGTACTCGCGCTCGGGGGCACGCTGGCCGTCGGCGAGTACCTGGCCGGTGCGCTGATCGCGCTCATGCTCGCCACCGGCCGCACTCTGGAGGCGGCCGCCCAGCGGCGGGCCTCCCACGACCTGCGCGCCCTGCTCGAACACGCCCCCCGTTCGGCGCACCGCCGCACGGACGCCGGGGTCGACACCGTGCCGCTGGCCGAGGTCGCCGTCGGCGACCTGCTCGTCGTGCGGCCCGGCGAGGTCGTCCCCGTGGACGGCCGCGTCGAGAGCACGGCCGCGGTCCTCGACGAGTCGGTGCTCACCGGTGAGCCGCTCCAGGTCGAGCGGATCCAGGGCGAAGGAGTGCGCAGCGGTGCCGTGAACGCCGGGGGCGCCTTCGAGCTGCGGGCGACCGCCACCGAGCAGGACAGCACCTACGCCGGGATCGTACGGCTGGCCCAGCAGGCGGGGGCCGAATCGGCGCCCGTCGTGCGGCTCGCCGACCGGTACGCGGCCTGGTTCCTGCCCCTTTCCCTCGTGGTCGCGGGCCTGGCGTGGCTGATCAGCGGCTCCGCCGTACGCGCGGTGGCGGTCCTGGTCGTCGCCACCCCCTGCCCGCTGCTGCTGGCCGCCCCGGTGGCCATCGTCTCCGGCCTGTCCCGGGCCTCCCGCCTCGGTGTGGTCATCCGTGACGGCGGCGCCCTGGAGAACCTGGGCCGCGCCCGCACCCTGCTGCTCGACAAGACCGGCACCCTCACCCGAGGACGTCCGCGCGTCCTCGACGTCACCGCCGCCCCCGGCCTGAAGCCCGCCGAGGTACTGCGACTGGCGGCCTCGCTCGACCAGTACTCGCCACACGTCCTGGCCCAGGCCATCGTCGACACCGCCCGGGAACGCAAGCTGGAGCTGTCGGCCCCCACGGACGTCACCGAGGAACCGGGCCGCGGCGCCACCGGCGTCGTCGACGGACACCGGGTCTCCATCGGGCGCCTCGGCCGCGAGGACGAACCTCCCGTCTGGGCCAAGGCGGTCGACAACCGCGCCCTCCTCGACGGTGCGGCCATCGCCTGGCTCACCCTCGACGGCGAACCCGCCGGCGCCGTCCTCCTGCGCGACCCGCTGCGCCACGACGCCCCGCGCACCCTGCGCCACCTGCGGGCCGCCGGCATCCAGCGGCTGCTGATGCTCACCGGCGACCGCGCCGCCCCGGCCCACGAAGTCGCAGCCGTCCTCGGCCTGGACGAGGTGCGCGCCGAACTCGGCCCGGCCGACAAGGTCGCCGCCGTCCGCGCCGAGCGCGAGCGCGCGGTCACCGTGATGGTCGGCGACGGCGTCAACGACGCCCCCGCCCTCGCCGCCGCCGACATCGGCGTGGCCATGGGGGCCCGCGGCTCCACGGCCTCCTCCGAAGCCGCCGACATCGTCCTGACCACCGACCGCGTCGACCGGCTCGCCGACGCCGTCACCATCGCCCAGCGCGCCCGCCGCATCGCCGTACAGAGCGCCCTCGGCGGGATGCTGATGTCCCTGGCCGCCATGGCCGCGGCCGCCTTCGGGCTGCTCCCGCCCGCCGCCGGCGCCCTGCTCCAGGAGGGCATCGACGTCGCCGTCATCCTCAACGCCCTGCGCGCCCTGCGCGTCGACCAGGCCGCCCGCCCGCCGCTGACACCCGCCGCCGAAGCCCTCATCCACCGCTTCGCCGCCGAACACGACGACCTGCAGGACGTCCTCGAATCCGTGAGGGCCGCCGCCGACCGCCTCTCCGACACCCCAGGACCCAAGGCCCTCGCCAGCGTCGAGGAGACCCACCGGCTGCTCACCGAACGCCTGCTGCCCCACGAGTACGCCGAGGAGCACCAGCTCTACCCCGCCCTCGCCCCCACCCTCGGCGGTCCCGAGGCCACCGCCACCATGAGCCGCGCCCACACCGAGATCGAACGCCTCTCCCGGCGCATCGCCACGCATCTGCAACTGGCGCACGCCGAAGGCGGTCTGGCGCCCGAACAACTCGACGACCTGCGCTCCTGCCTCTACGGCCTCAACACCGTCCTGCGCCTGCACTTCACCCAGGAAGAGGAGAACTACTTCTCCCTCGCCCCGTAGACACCCCGCCCGGCGACCTCCCAGCTGGCGGGGACCAACGTCCCGCCGGTGCGGGACGAACGGCCCCGAACTCCTCGCGCCGACGGCGGGACGATGAAGGTGAGGCGATTCCCCGAGGGGGTGACGTCATGACTCACACCAGTACGTCACCGGACTACGAGCGGGCACGGACACGTGCCCAGAAGAAGCGGAAGTGGCGCGGCGACCTGATGGCGTACGCCATCATCAACGCCTTCCTCATCGGCGTCTGGGCGATCACCGGCCTCGGCTACTTCTGGCCGGGCTGGGTCCTGGGCGTGTGGGGCCTGTTCCTGGTCCTGTCCGCATGGGACCTGTACTTCCGCCACGACGTGACAGCCGAGGAGATCGAACGAGAGCTGCACAGGCACGCATGACCACGTGTCCCCGGACCTGCCTCTACGGGTGCGGGAGCGGGCTGAGATAGGCGTACACCGGTCCGTCCAGGTGGACCGGGTGCCAGCCGCGCGCGTACGACGGCGCACGGCCGGTGGCGGTGGTGAGGACCGCGACCGGCATGCGCCGCGCGGTCCGCGCGAGCTGCGCGGCCGTCGTGTTGGCGTTGTGCCCCTTCGTCGCGGCGGAGGAGCATCCGGCGTAGAACGCGATCGGTATGGGCGGCGTGTCGGTGCCGTGGCTGGCGACCACACAGGGCGGCCGGACACCCGCGCGATGCAGCGCGGCGGCCGTGCGCGCCCAGTCGCGATGGCTGGCGGTGGCGCGGTCCACGGTGCGTTCCAGCACCACGTACTGCACCGCCAGATGTCCGGCCAGCCCCACCGCGACGAGCACCGTGGCAAGGCCCCGCCATGGCTTGGCCGGCGCCGTCACCAGCCACACGAGCGCGTCGGCGACCGGAACGGCCACCAGGGCGTAGGCGGGCAGGAGGAAGCGGGGCGCCGCGTAGTCGATCATGAACAGGTAGGGGGCCGCGGCCGTCGCGGCGCAGGCCAGCGGCAGCAACGTGGGCAGGCTACGGCGGGCCCGGACGGCGATCAGCAGTCCAACGGCGGCGAGCACGGGCAGCGCCAGCCACCAGGCGTACACCGCCGGATGGGGCATGGCTCCGGTGCACGGGCGGCACAGCGACCGGCCGCCGAGGCTGCGCAGTTGGTCGTCGACGGCGAGGTTCCAGCCCAGCCCGCCCTGGATGTCGGAGCCTTCGGACAGCCGCTCGGCGACACCGCCGAAGCTCACATACGCCTCGACCACCCACTGAGCCGCCCCGGCGACCAGCCCTCCGACCAGCGCGAGCAGCAGCCGCGGCTGCCGGAACCGCCGGACGGCCGGCGGCAGCACGAGCATCGGCAACGCCGCCCACACGGCGTCCGTGGGCCGCATCAGGGCCATCAGCGCCGCGCTGAACGCCAGCCCCCACAGCGGGGCGCGGCGGGTGCGGTCGGCCGCGGCCCGCAGGAAGCAGCCGACGGCGGCGAGCGCGCCGAGGGCCACCCAGAGGTTGGCCATCGCCTGCGGGCCGTAGAACAGGGTCACCCACAAGGTGGCGAACAGCGCGCCGCCGGCGGCCAGGACGCGCGCCGGGAACACACCCCGCCAGCAGCGCAGGGCCAGGTACAGGCCGAGCCCCGAAAGCAGCGCCAGGTACACCCGCAGTAACGGTGTCGACGTCGACCAGGCGGCGACGGGCGCCACCAGCACGGAGACCCCGCGGGTGCGTGGCGCGCTGAAGAAGGCCGCCGGTGCCTGCGGGCTGACCTGGCTGACGTACACCGTCTCGTCCCAGCCCAGACCCATGCCGGGCCGGACGAGGACCAGCTGCGCCAGGGTGAAGGCGGCCGCCACCAGCGCCGGCCAGGCGCGGCCGTCCCGGCGGCCCCACCACGGCTCGTCGTTCAAGGGCACTTCGCTCCGGACGACACTGGTGTCCGCGTGCAGGTTTCTGGTCATGTCCCCGCTCCCCCTCGCAAGATGGTGACCTTCCGCTGCCGCACATGGCGCAGGCACGGCGGACAGCCCATGAACGGCAGGGAACGACACCGCCAACGTAACGCGCCCCGGGCACGGACGCGGGCCGGTGCTCGGCCGGACGTGGCACCGCGACGGGCCGCGCGGGCGCGCCTCACGGACGCGGCACGGGCAGGACGACGCGGTCCAGGACAGCGCCGTCGTCGCTCACAGCGGTCACGGTCACGCGGGTCGCGCCGACCTCGACGGCGGTGAAGTGGTGACGCGAGGCTGCGGCCGCGCGGTGCGGGGTACGGCAGCCCGACGCGACGGGGTACAACTCGGCGCCGCCGCCTCCCGTCACGATGTACGTGACCCCGCGCGGCGAGGTGAACCGCTGGTAGTTGTGGTCGTGGCCGTTCAGCACGAGCGTGACGCGGTGGCGTTCCAGGACGGGAACCCAGCGTGCGTCCACGGCGGGCGTGGACCCGTGCAGGGAGCAGGACCAGGCGGGCTGGTGGAAGACCACCACGCGTACGGGTGGTCCGGCGGCGGACAGGCGGTCCTCCAGCCAGTGGGTCTGGGCGGCGTCGGGGCGGTCGGCGTCGAGGAACAGCAGCTGCACGCCGGGCAGCCGCTTGGCGTACGGCACCTTCGGCAGGCCCAGATGACGCAGTTCCGCGTTCCCGTGGCCGTTCTGGACGTCGTGGTTGCCGAGGGCGACCCACATGGGGCGTCGCAGGGTGCGGTAGGGCTGGTCGAGCCGGGACGCGAACAGGCTCGGGCTGCCGTCGGGATAGACGTTGTCGCCGGTGGTGACCAGCGCGTCCACCCGGTGCCCGGTGCGCGCCCAGGTCCGCATGGCCCGGGCCACCGCGCGCTGCGCCGCGTCGCCGGTGCCGAAGTCCCCGAACGCGACGAAGCCCGACCGTACGTCCGCCGCACGCGACGCGGATACGGGCGGGGCCGGGGGTGTCGTGCCGGCGGCCGGTCCGGACCGCCCGCCGCACGCGCTGCCCGACAGCAGGATCACGGCGGCGCCCAGGGCGGCGCGGCGGAGCAGCCGGCACCGGGGGCCGACG
Organism: Streptomyces sp. C1-1; assembly: GCF_050214755.1. Classification (NCBI taxonomy): domain Bacteria; kingdom Bacillati; phylum Actinomycetota; class Actinomycetes; order Kitasatosporales; family Streptomycetaceae; genus Streptomyces; species Streptomyces sp. C1-1. The sequence continues at coordinate 1,074,583 of NZ_CP189826.1, forward strand.
CGCCCGGTGGGTCCCTCCCGGCGGGATTGGCACCTGTTCGGTGACCCGTGCCCGGTCATTCGACCACTCGCAGGGTCGCGGGGATGTCCATGCGCCGCAGACGGCGGGCGGTCAGCAGCGGGGTGAGGGCCACGGCGACGATGCCGAGCAGGAGCGCGGTCAGATAGGTGCCCGGGGCGAGGGTGACGTCGAAGCCGATCTCCGGCATGGTCCGGGCGAGTTGGACCCGGACCATCCAGCGGTCGATGCCCTGGCCCAGCACGATCCCGGCGGCGGTGCCGAGCGTGCCGAGGAGGGCGCTCTCGGCCACGGCCATGCCCAGGACGCTACGGACGGGCAGTCCGAAGGCGAACATGGTGGCATTCTCCCGGGAACGCTCGTCGGCGGAGATGCTCGCGGCGTTGAAGGCGATCAGCACCGCCAGGGCGAGGGTCACACCGGCGGCGATGTCGAGGATGCCGGTGAACTCCTCGACGCCCTTGCGCAGCGCGTCCACGCTCTCGGTGGCCGTCTGCACCCCGGTCACCCCGGGGGTGGCGAAGAGGGTCCGCTTGAGCGAGCCGGGATCGGTGCCGGAGGCGGGCAGCACCTCGACCGCGTTGGTGGTCCCGGCGAGTCCGAACAGGCCGGCCCGCGACCGGTCGAGGTAGGCCACCGTACGCAGCGGGTTGGGATGTACGGCGGCCACCGTGACGCGGCTGTCCGTGAGGGCGAACGTCCCCTGTGCCGAGCGTCGGGGGTGACGCAGGACCAGGGAGTCGCCCGGGCGGACGCCGAGGTCGTGCGCGGCCTTCTCCGAGAGCACCAGACCACCGGGGTGGCGGCCGAGGCTGCCCGCGGTGAGCGTGGGCCGCCACCCACCGCCGCCGAGGTCGCGCAGTTCGACGAGCAGGGTGACACTCCTGCCGTCGGCGTCGCGGGCGGTGGCGGGCACGGTCAGCAGGGGTGCGGCCCGGTCGACGCCGGGCGCGGCGGCCACCGCCCGCACCCGGGCGGAGTCGTCGGCCCGGTAGCCGTCGAGCTGGGCGACGACCCGGCCGCCGCCACCGCGGGTCGCCTCCTGTTCGCTGTCGCCGAGCATCGCGCCGAACGAGTCCAGCATGCCGAAGACGGTGATCATGATGGCGACGGCCGCGCCGATGCCGAGCGAGGTGAGCACCGTCCGGCGCGGGGTACGCAGCACATTGCGCAGGGGCAGCTGCCGGTAGCCGCGTCCGGGAACGGGCAGGCGGCGCAGCAGCGGGGCCAGGCCGCCGCCCCGCGCGGCCAGGTGGCCGACCCTGATGGCGTCCACGGGACGGACGCGGACCGCCCGCCACACGGGCCAGGCCACGGCGAGCAGCGGCAGGGCGAAGCCGAGCAACGCGGCGAGCAGGAAGGTGCGGTACTGGAACGGGGTGTTCCAGAGGGGCAGGGGCAGCAGGTCCGTCAGCAGGCCGGCCATGGCCCGGCTGACGACCGTGCCGACGCCGAGCCCGAGAGCGACACCGAGCAGGGCGATCTGGACGCCCAGCAGCATCGGCCGGGCGGCGATGCGCGTCCGTGGCACCCCCAGTGCCATGCCGATCCCGATCTCCCGGCGTTGCGCCTCCACGACCCTGCTGGTGAGGTTGAAGGCGCCGAACGCCGCTCCCAGCAGCAACAGCAGCGCGATGATGTCGAAGAACCTGGCGTCGCCGTTGATGTCCTCGTACAACGCGTGGTAGCCGACCTCGTCGTCGCGGACGGTCACGGTGCCGGACAGCGGAGCGGGACCGCGGCCGAGCGCCCGCTCCAGCCGGTCGGCGACCGCTTTCGGGTCCGTGCCGGGGGCCAGGGTCAGGACGACCTCGTTGACCTGCCCCGGGGCGTCTGCCAGCCGCTGCGCGGTGGCGAGGGGCACGAACAGCACCGCGAAGCCGGATTCGCCGATCATCGGGATGCCGCTGTCGGACGCCGGGCTGAAGTAGTCGGGCGCGGTGCCCTGGCCGACGTAGTGGACACGGGTGCCGCCCGATACCCGTACGGTGCCGGAGGACGGCAGGTCGTGGTGGCGGGCGAAGGCGCGCTCGAGCACGGCGACCGCCCGGCCGCCTTCGTCGGCGGTGACCTGCCTGCCCGTGTAGACGTGGACGCGGTCCACGGCCGTGCCGGCGGCCGCCCCCACCAGCCTGCCCGCCACGAGTACCTGGCGTCCGTCGTGTGCGGCGGCGACCTGGGTGGGGACGACGAGGCGTTCGGCGACCGACCGGACGCGGTCGCCCGACGGTGTTGCGGTGACCAGTCGCCGCAGGGTGCCGGCGGGCGCTGTGGTGCCCTTGGTGAGGGTCACGCGCACGTCGTGCATGCGGAGCTTGGCGTAACTGGCGTCGTAGGACCGGGTGCGCCAGTCGGCGGTGCCGGTGAAGCCCGCGTAGGCGCCGGTGCCCAGGGCGATGGTGAGGGCGATGGCCAGCACCAGCACCCACCGCTGCCGCAGGTCCCGCCAGGACCAGCGGAGCCACATCAGCCGGCTCGTCATCAGCGCATCGCCGCCCCCCGCTACCAGCGCAGCTCGGAGACGTCCGCGCGGCCCACCAACGGCGGGCCGTCGCTGACGACGCGGCCGCTGGAGAGCTCGATCACGCGGTCGGCGACCCGGGAGATCTCCCGGTTGTGCGTCACCACCAGCACCGTCTTGCCCGCCAGGGCCTGTTCCCGCAGCAGCCCCAGGATCTGCACGCCGGTCCCGAAGTCCAGTTCACCCGTCGGCTCGTCCGCCAGCAGCACCGGGTTGCCGGTGGCCAGCGCCCGCGCGATGGCGACCCGCTGCTGTTCCCCGCCGGACAGTTCGTGCGGGAAGTGCCGCACGCGGTCCCCGAGCCCGACCTGCCCCAGGGTGTCCGCGGCGAGCCCGCCCGCGTCCCGTCGGCCGGCGACGTCGGCGCCGAACTGCACGTTCTCCAGGGCGGTGAGACCGGGGAAGAGGTTGAAGCTCTGGAAGACGAAGCTCACCGTACGACGGCGGAAACGCTGCAGTTCACGGGGGCCGGCGGCGGTGATGTCCTGTCCGGCGATCCGGATCCGTCCCGCGCTCGGCGCGTCGAGCGCCCCCATCAGGTTGAGCAGTGTGGTCTTGCCCGATCCGGAAGGGCCCAGCACGACGACGAAGGCGTTCTCGTCCACGTGCAGATCGACGTCGTCCAGCGCGGTGACGGTGGTCTGCCCCACCCGGTAACGACGGCACACCCCGTCCAGGTCGATCCTCGTACCCGTCGCCGCACGGCCGGCCGTCCCGACTGCGGTGTCCACGTCGGCCACCTCCTGACCTCGCTTCGCTCAGGCCGTCGCGTGCCACCCGCTCCCGCGACCGACGCTATGCCGGCCGGCATACGGTCCCAAGGGCCGTTGGGCCCGGACATCCTGCCGATGAGCCTCTCGGCAGGACGCCCCGTCCGCGTCGGCGGTCAGCCGGACGGGCGGAAGAACCGCGTGCGCGCGGCGCGCCAGAGGTGTTCGGTCAGGAGCACGGTGGAGGCGGTGGCCAGGCAGATCGCCCACTGGGCGAGATCGAGGGAGACGGTGTCGAACACGCCGTGCGCGAACGGCACTTGTACGGCGACGACCTGCAGGACGAGGACGACGGCCAGGCAGCTCCACAGGACGCGGTTGTGCAGTTGGTGGCGGCCCAGGACGGGGCCGTCCTCGCTGCGGGCCGTCAGGGCGTTGCAGAGCTGGTAGAGCACGAAGGTGGTGAACGCCATGGTGGCGGCGGTCGTCTCGTCGGTGAGCTGTCGGGCGGCGGCGAAGACCGCGACCGTGCCGAGGGCCATGACGGCACCGGAGCGGGTGATGGCGGTCAGCCGGCGCGCGTTCAGCATGCGTTCGCCGGGGGCGCGGGGCGGGCGGTGCATGACGTCGTCCCTGGGCGGGTCGACGCCCAGGGCCATGGCGGGCGGCCCGTCCATGATGATGTTGATCCACAGCAACTGGATCGCGGACATGGGGGCGGGCAGTCCGGCCAGCACGGTGACCAGGAGCGTCATGATGGCGCCGATGTTGGTGGACAGCTGGAAGCGGACGAAGGTCACGATGTTGTCGTAGATGGAGCGGCCCTCGCGCACCGCGCGGACGATGGTGGAGAAGTCGTCGTCGGTGAGGACCATGTCGGCGGCCTCTTTGGCGACGTCGGTGCCGGTCCCGCCCATCGCGACGCCGATGTGGGCGGCGCGCAGGGCGGCGGCGTCGTTCACGCCGTCACCGGTCATGGCCACGATGTGGCCGCGCCGGGACAGGGCGCGGACGATGGCGACCTTGTGCTCGGGGGCGACGCGGGCGAAGACACCGATGTCCTCGATGCGGCCGGCGAGGTCCTGCTCGCTCATCCGGGCCAGGTCGGTGCCGGTGAGGACGTCACCGGTGATGCCGAGTTCGCCGGCGACGGCGGCGGCGGTGTCGGCATGGTCGCCGGTGACCATCTTGACGGCGACGCCGGCGCCGCGGGCCAGGGTGACGGCCTCGCGGGCCCGCGGGCGCGGCGGGTCGGCGATGCCGGCGACCGCGGTCAGGGTCAGCCCCGTCACCTCCCGGGCGGCCGCGTGGTCGGCGGTGGCGGCGGCGAGGACCCGCAGGCCCTTGCTGCCCATCCGCCGGGCGACCTCGGTGACCTCGCGTCGGCGCTCGGCGGTGAGCGGCGCGGGGCCGTGCGCGGTCAGTACGTCGGTGCACCGGTCCAGGAGGACGTCGACGGCGCCCTTGACGTGGACGCGGGTGCGGCCGTCGGTGCCGGTGTGGAAGGTGGCCATGTACTTGACGGCGGGGTCGAAGGGCACCTCGCCGTCGCGCGGGGTGCGGGCGCGCAGGGCCTCGACGTCGAGGCCGGTCTTGGCGGCGAGTACGACGAGGGCCGCCTCGGTGGGGTCGCCGATGGGGCCGTCCGGGGTGAGGCGGGCGTCGTTGCACAGCGCGAACGGCCGGACCGCGTCGAGCAGTTCGGCCGGCTGTCCGGGTCCGGTGGAGCGGACGGTGCCGGCGGTGTCGTAGCCCTCGCCGGTGACGTCGTAGCGGCGGCCCGCCGCCCACAGCGCGCGGGCGGTCATCTCGTTCAGGGTCAGAGTGCCGGTCTTGTCGCTGCACACCACGGTCGCGGAGCCCAGCGCCTCGACCGAGGCCAGGCGTTTGACGATCGCGCCGCGGCCGGCCATGCGGTAGACGCCGAGGGCCAGGGTGAGGGCGATGACGGCGGGCAGCCCCTCGGGGATCGCGGCGACCGCCAGGGCCACCGCGCGCAGCGCCAGGTCGGCCAGGTCCTCGCCGCGCAGAAGCGCGACGAGCGCGTAGGCGGCCACGGCGACACCGCTGACCAGGGCCAGGCGGCGGCCCAGACTGTCCATCTGGACCGTCAGCGGGCTGGGTGGTTCGCCCTCGGTGCGCAGGGCCTCGGCGATGGCTCCGACCTCGGTGCGCATGCCGGTGGCGGTGACGATCATCTCGGCGCGGCCCCGGGTCAGCGCGGTGTTCATGAAGAGCATGCCGGTGCGCTCCGCGACGGGGACGGCCCCGTCGTCGGCCGCGCTCGGCGCCGTGGTCTTGGCGACCGGCTGGGACTCTCCCGTCAGCGCGGCCTCGGCGGCCTCGACGGATGCGGCAACCACGAGACGGCCGTCGGCGGGGACCCGGTCGCCCGCTTCCAGCAGGACCGTGTCGCCGGGCACCAGGGTGCGGGCGGGCACCTCCCTCACGCGGCCGTCGCGGCGCACCCGGGCGGTGGGCACCAGCATCTGCCGCAGGGCCTCCAGGCTGCGTTCGGCGCGGCGTTCCTGCAGGTAGCCGAGGGTTGCGTTGATGAGCAGGACGATGGCGATGACGACGGCGTCCCTGATGTCGCCGATGATCCCGGCGACGACGGCTGCGGCGATCAGGATGCCGATCAGGAAGCTGCGGAACTGATCCAGCAGGCGCAGCCATTGCGGCCGGCGGGCGGGTTCGGCCAGTTCGTTGGCGCCCCATGTGCCGGCGCGGTGTTCGGCGTCGGCCGTGGTCAGGCCGGTGGCCGGGTTCACGCCGAGCAGGGCGGCCACCTCGTCGGCCTCCCGCCGGTGAGCGTCCGTCACCGGTTCGGCGAGGGGCTCGTGGAGCGCCGGCGTGGACGGTGCCTGCTGGGGCATGGTCACTCCTTGCCTCGGACGACGGTGACGGGGCAGTGGGCGTGGTGCAGGAGGGCCTGGCCGACGGAGCCGAGGAGCAGGCCGGTGAAGCCGCCACGGCCCCGGGCCCCGACCACCATCAGCTGGGCGCCCCGGCTGGCGTCGATGAGGGCGGGGCGGATCCGGGAGCGCACCAGGCGCCGCTCGACGTCGATCGTCGGCCGGTTCTCACGGCGGTGTGCGACCGTCTCGTCCAGCAGGCGCTGCTCGGCTTCGCGGAGGTGGTCGACGTCCGACACGACGGCGATCGGCGGGGCACCGGGGCTTTCGTGGGTGCGCGCACTCCAGGTGTTCCACACGTGCAGGGCCACCAGCGGTGCGTCGCGCAGCGCCGCCTCCGTGAAGGCGAACTCCACCGCCGCCTCCCCCGCCGGGGAGCCGTCCACGGCCAGCAGCACCGGGCCGGCGGGGGCGGGGCGGCCGCGGACCACCATCAGCGGACAGCGGCCGTGAGCGGCCAGTTGCGCCGCCGTCGAGCCGAGCAGCAGCCCGGCGAAGGCGGACCGGCCCCGGCCGCCGACCACCGCCAGCGCCGCCGAGCGGGACTCGACCTCCAGCACCTCGAGCGTCTCGGCGGCCACCACCGACAGGAAGACGTCGATGTCCGGCGCCGCCTCGGACGCCCGTTCCTCGGCCCGGGTCAGCACCCCTTGCACCGTCGGCTCAAGCAAGGGATCGAACGGGGGCCAGGGCGCCGCGCCGGGTGGGAGGTACGGCGGAGGGGGGCCGCAGGCGTGCACGATCCGCAGGGGCGCATCCCGGAGGTGGGCCTCACGGGCCGCCACCGCGACCGCGTTGAGGCCGGAGACGGAACCGTCCACTCCGACGACCACCGGATCACTCATGGCGCGCTCCCGTCCCGAAGGACCACCGGAGAGCGGTCGCTCCCAGCTTCCGCCTCCCAGCTTCGACGCGGCCGCCGCCGGCGGGCAGGGGCCATCCGACCGCCACGGGGACCGGTCGGCCCCCTTCGGCGTGTCCGGCCGACCCGAGCCTCCCGGCGTCAGTGGTGCGTGTCGTCTCCCCGTACCACCGCGACCGGGCAGTGCGCGTGATGCAGCAGCGCCTGGCTGACGGAGCCCAGCAGCAGGCCCGCGAAGCCGTCGCGGCCGCGGGCACCGACCACCATCAGCTGGGCGGACCGGCTGGCCTCGATCAGCGTCTCGCGCGTCCTGCCGTGCACCACCCGATGCTCCACGGCCACCTCCGGATACCGTTCCCGGTGTCCGGCGAGGGCCTCGAACAGCAGGCGCTCCTCCTCGGCGGCCAGCGTGCCCGGCGGGTTCGCGTACGGCATGGCGGCGTCCGGCGGCGGAGGCAGCGGCGCGTTCCAGGTGGTCCAGGCGTGCACCGCCGTCAGGCCGGTGCCGCGCAGCGTCGCCTCGGCGAAGGCGAAGTCCACCGCCCGCTCATTCGCGGGCGAGCCGTCCACGCCCAGCACGATCGGCCCGTCGGCGCTCGGCCGTTCGCGCACCACCAGCACGGGGCAGCGGCCGTGCGCCACCAGGTGCACCGCCGTCGATCCCACCAGCAGTCCGACGAACCCGCCCATCCCTCGGGACCCGACCACCACCAGTTCGGCGGCCCTCGACTGGGCCTCCAGAACGGTCAGCGGTTCACCGGTCACCACGACATGGCTGACCTCGACTTCCGGTGCCGCCTTGTTCGCCCGCTCCACCGCCTCGGCCACGAGGTGTTCGACCATCTTCCGGACACCGCCCTCGGGCGGCCCCAGGGGTACGTGGGTCGCGGGCCACAGGAAGGCGTGCACCACCCGCAGATCGGCCTCGCGCGACCGGGCCTCGCGGGCCGCCGCGTCGACCGCGGCGAGGCTCGAGGCCGAACCGTCCACGCCCACGACCACCAGACGGCTCGTCGTCATGGTTCCCACCTCCAGACATGGAAGCGTCTCCACTTTCAGACTCACCCGGCGGGCCCCGCCGTCATAGGGCCGATCGGCCACCACGGCGGCCGACCGGCGCCACCCGCCGACGGCCGCCCGGTCGTCCGCCGTACGGCAGCCGGTCAGAACCGGATCTCGACGGCGCGGCCTTCCGCGTCCGGTTCGGGCACCTCGGGAACCCGGCCGGCGGTGCCCCGGGCGATCCGGTGCGCCGACCAGGCGGCCACGGCGGCGTCGAGGACGTCGTCGGCGGGAACGCGGTCCGCCTCGCCCAGCGCGTCCGGCAGCACGATCCCGGCCTCGGCCAGCAAGGTGCGGCGCAGGTGCTGACCACGCCAGGTCTTCTTCGGATGGGTCAGCGGCACCCCGCCCGCGAGCGTCCGGAAGGACAGCTCGGGGTGCACCTCGTGGAGCCGCCGGTCGGCCAGCCGGCACGCCCGGGCCTCGAGCAGCTTCGGGGCCAGCGCCCACGCCTGACGGCTGAGCCGGCTGCCGGTGAGCTCCTGACACCGATCCGCGGCCGCCGCGTACTCCCGCTCCTGCCAGGCCGGCCGCGGCGCGATGAGGAAGACGCTGCCGCGCCGCACACCGAGCAGGGCCCTGGCCGCGAGGTCCGCGGCGCGCCAGCCCTTCTCGACGAGGCCGAGCGGCATGTCCACCGCGATCACGCCTGCTCCGGTGGCGCGCTCGATCAGCGAGTCGAGCCGGATGTCCACCAGACTGCCCGCGTAGGCGCCGTCGGTGAGCGTGATCCCGACCCAGCCCTGCTTACCGCAGGCGTCGACTCCCAGGACGTCCATTCCACACCGCCTCGCGCAGGGGGCGCAGCCTACCGTGGCCCGTCCACGTGCCGCTCGGTGATCCAGCCGGCGGCGAGCAGACCGGAGGCGGCGGTGAGGACGGCGGCCGCGACGACGGTCGCGTTCAGGCCGAAGGAGTCGGCGAGGACGCCGGCGACCAAGGCGCCGGCGGCGTAGCCGATGTCGCGCCAGAAGCGGTAGGTGCCCAGCGCGTTGGCCCGCCGGCTGGGGTGGGCGTGGTCGGAGACGGAGGCGATGAGGGCCGGGTAGACCATGGCGGTCCCCAGGCCGAGGGCGACGGCGGACAGCAGGCCGGCCGCCAGTGGACGCGACAGCAGGACGAGGGCGAGCACGAAGCCGCCGGCCTGCACGAACATGCCGGTGACGATGAGCGGTTTGCGGCCTATGCGGTCGGCGAGGTGGCCGGTGGGGATCTGCCCCAGGCCCCAGAGGATGGGGTAGAGGCCCTTGATCAGTCCGACGGCCGCGATTCCGAGGCCGTGGTCGGTGAACAGCAGGGGGAAGACACCCCAGGTCAGTCCGTCGTTGAGGTTGTTGACCAGTCCGGCCTGGCTGGCTCCGCGCAGAGAACGGTCGTGCCAGGAGGTGTGCGCGAAGGTGGCCCTCAGGCCGGTGTCCTGGCGGGTGGGCGGCGGCTGGGTGTGCTGGGCGAGTTCGAGCGCGACGTGGGCGGCGGTGTCGCGGACGACGAGCGAGAGGGCCAGTCCCGCGGCGACGAAGACGACGCCGATGAGTTCGGGGGCCGGGCGCAGCCCATGGGCGGTGGCGAGGTAGCCGGTGAACAGGGCGGTGGCACCGACGGCGGTGTACCCGGCGGCCTCGTTGAGGCCGGTGGCGAGGCCACGGCGGGCCGGGCCGACGAGGTCGATCTTCATGTTGACGGTCATCGACCAGGTCAGGCCCTGGTTGACGCCGAGCAGCACGTTGGCGGCGACGATCCATCCCCAGGAGGGCGCCCAGGCGAGCGCGAAGGGGACGGGGACGCCGAGGAGCCAGCCGGCCACCAGCAGTTGCTTGCGGCGGTAGCGGGCCGTCAGCGCGCCGGCGGCCAGGTTCGTCAGGGCCTTGGTGAGACCGAAGGCGATGATGAAGGAGAAGACCGCCAGGTCGCTGGTCAGCCCGAAGGTGCGGGCGCCGATCAGGGGAACGGTGGTGCGCTCCAGCCCGACCAGCCCGCCGACGCAGACGTTGACGATGACGAGCAGGGTGAACTGCAGCCGGTTCTCGCCCAGCCCGAGGCGTACGGTGCTGGTCGCGGCCAGGCTCACGGCAGTCCTCCAGGGTCCGTCAGGGGCGGTGTGGCGAAGCAGCCGACGCTCCGGCCTCATCTACACTATTCCATGGAATGATGGAGGATACTGATGGCGGACACTACGACGGCGGGTTCGAAGGCACGGCTCTACGACGCGTTCGCGGTCAGCGGCAAGGCGCTGGCCAGCGGAAAGCGTCTGGAGCTGCTCGACCTGCTGGCCCAGGGCGAGCGCACCGTCGACGCCCTGGCGAAGGCGGCCGGGCTGAATCTCACGACGGCCTCGGCGCATCTGCAGACCCTCAAGCAGGCCGGATTCGTCGCCACCCGACGCGAGGGCGTACGCATCCACTACCGGCTGGCCGGGGACGACGTGGCCCGCCTCTTCGCGCTGCTGCGCAAGGTCGCCGAGCGCCACCAGCCCGCCGTGCCCGCCGCCCGGGACGCCTACCTGCGCGGAGACGGGGCCGGGGAGATCGGCCGCGAGGAGTTGCGCGCCCGCGTGACGGCGGGAGAGGTGGTGCTGCTGGACGTGCGGCCGTTCGAGGAGTACCTCGCCGGACACATTCCCGGCGCGCGTTCCATCCCGGTCGGCGAACTGGGCGACCGCATCACCGAGTTGCCCGAGGACTCGGAGATCGTCGTGTACTGCCGGGGCGAGTACTGCGTGCTGGCCCACGACGCCGTACGACTGCTCACCGACCACGGACGGCGAGCGATCCGCATGGACGACGGCATGCTGGAATGGCGACTGGCCGAACTGCCCGTCGACTCGGCTGATCCCACCTGACCGGGAGGCCCCATGGACCGGAACGTCGTGCGCGCGGAACTCCGGGAGGCCGGTGCGGCCTTCCACGCACTACTGGACTCGGCGAGCGACGAGGACCTGCGCCGCCGCAGCAACGGAACCCGTTGGACCAATGAGCAGTTGCTCTACCACATGCTGTTCGGCTACATCGTCGTACTGGCCCTGCTGCCCCTTGTACGGCTGTTCGGCCGCCTTCCGCCGGGCGCGAGCCGTGCCTGGGCGCGCCTGCTGAACGCTTCGACGCGCCCGTTCGACGTGATCAACTACTGGGGAGCCGTGGGCGGTGCCCGGGTGTACGACCACCGCCGCATGGGCGCGAAGTTCGATCGCACTGTCGCGGCCCTCTCCCGGCGCCTGGATGCCGAACGGGACACGGAGTTGGCGCGGACGATGCACTTCCCCGTGCGGTGGGACCCGTTCTTCGCGGACACCATGACGCTCGAAGACGTCTACCGGTATCCCACCCGGCACTTCGACTTCCACCGCGCCCAGCTCAGCCTGGACACCCCCTCCTGATTCACTCGCCGGCGATCCAGTGGCCGAAGGCCTCCTTGTGCTGCTCCGAGGCGGCGAGCAGGTGGGTGTACACCTGGCGCGCGTCCGGGGCGGTGAGTCCCGGCAGGGCCTCGGTCAGTGCGGTGATGTCGTCGCCCTCGACCCTCCGGACAGGCTGTTCTGCCCCTGCTTCAGGAGCCGGTCGTAGGCGGCCTGGACGGCGGGGTCGGTGAACATGCCGGCTCCTCGGCTCCGCGGGAGGGCCCGTGCCGTTCCGCACCGTCGTCAAGGAGCTCGTCACCGCTCACGGCGGCACCGTCGCCGCGGCCTCCGGCCCGGACGGCGGGACGCGGATGACTCTTCGGCTGCCCAGGGCCGCGCCCCGGAGCGGATCACGGCTCCTGCGAGGACCCTCCGCCGAGCGGCGAGTTGCCTCGCGGGCAAATACCCCCAGGGGTATTTGACGCTCCACCCGGAGGCCCCGTACCCTCGCGACAAGACACCCCCGGGGGTATTTGAGGAGGCAACGACATGGCCCGTGAAGCAACAGTCGACGAGCTGGCGGCCGCGTGGACCGACGGCGGGCTCGTGATCGACGTACGAGAGCCCGACGAGTACGCGGCCGGGCACGTCCCGGGCGCCCGCCTGATGCCGCTGCGGACCGTGCCCGGCCGGTGCGGTGAACTGCCCGCCGATCGCCCGGTGTTCGTCATCTGCGCCAGCGGCAACCGCAGCAAGAGCGCCGTCGACTGGATGACCTCCCGCGGCATCGACGCCTACTCCGTGGCCGGCGGCACCGGCGCCTGGGCCCGCGGCGGCCGCCCGATCGCCGTCGGCCCCGCCGAGCGCGCGGCCTGACACCCGACCCGAACCCGCACCACCGGCCAACCGGAAAGGAGCACCGCCTTGGCCGCCACCCCCTCTCCCTCCGACGCACCGCTCGACGGCCGTCACCGCGTCGCCGTCATCGGCGGAGGCAGCGCCGGGATCAGCGTCGCGGCCCGCCTCAGGCGCGCCGGAGTCACCGACATCACCCTGATCGAACCGTCCGACACCCACTGGTACCAACCACTGTGGACCCTCGTCGGCGGCGGCCAGGCCCCGCTGAGCGGCACCCGGCGCCCCGAGGGCTCCGTCATACCCGACGGCGTCCGCTGGATCCGCCGCCGCGCCCTCGCCGTGGACGCCGAGGCCCGCACGGTAAGGCTGTCCGGCGGCGACGACCTGAGCTACGAGTACCTGGTCATGGCGCCCGGCATCCAGCTCGACTGGAACGGCGTGCCGGGCCTGGCCGAAGCGGTCGGCCACGACGTGGTCAGCAGCAACTACGCGCCCGAGTACGCCCCGCGCACCTGGGACCTCATCAAGCGGATGCGGTCCGGCACGGCCGTCTTCACCCACCCGGCCACCCCGCTGAAGTGCGGCGGCGCCCCGCAGAAGATCGCCTACCTGGCAGCCGACCACTGGCGTCGGCACAAGGTCCTCGACGACATCCGTGTCGTCCTCGTCATCCCCGACCCCGCGATGTTCAAGGTGCCCGCCTGGTCGCAGGTCCTGGAGAAGGTCGCCGCCCGCTACGGCATCGAGGTGCGGCTGCGCTCCGAGATGACGGCCGTCGACGGCGACGCCCGCGAACTCACCGTCACCGACCACGCGAACGGCACGAAGGAGACCCTCGGCTACGACTTCCTGCACGCCGTGCCGCCGCAGAGCGCGCCCGACTGGGTCAAGGAGAGCCCGCTCGCCGACCCCGCCAGCCCGCAGGGCTTCGTCGCCGCCGACAAGCACACCCTCCGACACCCGGTCCACGGCAACGTCTTCGCCCTGGGCGACGTGGCCAACCTGCCGACCTCCAAGACCGGCGCGGCCGTGCGCAAGCAGGCCCCGGTGGTGGCCGACAACCTGGTGGACGTCATGAACGGCCGTTCCCCGTCCCACCGTTACGACGGCTACACGTCCTGCCCGCTGGTGACGGCCCGGGACCGGATGCTGCTCGCCGAGTTCGACTACGACCTCAAGCCCACCCCGACGTTCCCGCTGCTCGACCCCTTCAAGGAACGACGCACCATGTGGCTGTTCAAACGGTACGGACTGCCGCCGGTCTACTGGCACGGCATGCTCACCGGCCGACTCTGAAACGGACTCCTCGAATACCCCCTGGGGTATCAACACCCCATCCTCACGGAGGTCACCCGACCATGTTCTTCGCCCAGTACTACCTCGACTGCCTCTCCCAGGCGTCGTACATGATCGCCGACGAGACCACCGGCAAGGCCGTCGTCGTCGATCCGCGCCGCGACGTCTCCGAGTACCTCACCGACGCCGCCGCCCACGGTTTCACCATCGAGGCCGTCATCAACACCCACTTTCACGCCGACTTCCTCGCCGGCCACCTCGAACTCGCCGACCGCACCGGCGCCTGGATCGGCTACGGACAGCGCGCCGAGGCCGAGTACCCCATCCGCAAGCTGACCGACGGCGAGCGCATCAGCCTCGGCGACGTGCAGCTGCAGATCCTCGAAACGCCCGGTCACACCCCCGAGTCGATCAGCGTCCTGGTCCGCGAGCACGCCGACGACGCGGTGCCCTACGGGGTGCTCACGGGCGACGCGCTGTTCATCGGCGACGTCGGACGGCCCGACCTGCTGGCCTCCATCGGCGTGACCGCCGACGAACTCGGCAGGATGCTCTACGACACCATCCAGCACAAGCTGATGGACCTGCCGGACGCGGTACGGGTCTTCCCCGCCCACGGCGCGGGCTCCGCCTGCGGCAAGAACCTCTCCACCCAGCGCCAGTCCACCATCGGCGAGCAGCGCGTCACCAACTACGCCTGCCGGCCCATGAGCGAGGAGAAGTTCGTGGAGCTGGTGACCGCGGGGCAGCCCTCCGCGCCCGCCTACTTCGTCTACGACGCCATCCTCAACCGCAAGGAGCACGGCCTGTTCGACGCGGCGGCCGCGCCCCTGCCGTTGTCCGTCGAGGAGTTCATGCGACGCCGTGCGGAGGGCGCGGTCGTCCTCGACGCCCGCTCCCCGCAGGACTTCGCGGCCGGCCACCTGCGCGGCTCGGTCAACGTGCCCGCCGACGGCCGCTTCGCCGAGCAGGCCGGCATGGTCGTCGCACCCGAGCAGGACGTCGTGGTCGTCGCGCCGCAGGACCGGGAGGAGGAGATCGTCACCCGGCTGGCGCGGATCGGCTTCGACAAGGTCGGCGGCTATCTGCGGGAGCCCGAGGGCGCCTTCCCGGCGCTGGCCCAGGAAATGGCGCAGGCCAGTCGCCTCACCGCGGACGAGCTGCGCTCCGCGCTCGCCGGGGCCGAGCCCCCGCTGGTCCTGGACGTGCGCAACACCGCCGAGCGCGAAGAGGGCTTCATCGAGGGCTCCGCGCACATCCCGCTGGCCGAACTCGCCCGCCGTATCGAGGAGATCCCGGCCGACCGTCCCTTGGTCGTGCACTGCGCCGGAGGCCACCGCTCCGCCATCGCCGCCAGCCTGCTGCGCCACGCGGGCCGCACCGACGTCTCCGACCTGCTCGGCGGCTACGGCGCCTGGCTCGCCCTGCCGGCACCGGCCGACGTGTGAATCCGCCGCGACCGGCCCTGTAGCGGCGACAGTGGGAGCGAGGCTTCCACACCGACCGAGGAACGAGGTGCCCACGGTGGACGCAGCGGACTGGGACCAGCGGTATCGGGGCAGCGAACTGGTGTGGCGGGCCGAGCCCAACCGGTTCGTCGAGGAGGAGCTGCGCGATCTGCGACCGTCCGGGCGGGCGGTCGACCTCGCCGCCGGCGAGGGCCGTAACGCGGTCTGGCTGGCGGAACGGGGCTGGGAGGTCGACGCCGTGGATTTCTCCGCCGTCGCGCTCGAGAAGGCGGAGCGGCTGGCCGCCGACCGCGGTGTGCGGCTGCGCACCGTCCGGGCCGACCTCACGGCCTGGACGGCACCGCCGGCGACGTACGACCTCGTCCTGATCTCCTATCTCCACCTGCCGTGGCCTCGGATGGCCGGGGTGCTGTCCCGGGCCGCCACCTGTGTCCGCGCGGGCGGAACACTCCTGCTGGTAGGCCACGACGCGGCCAATGCGGCGCGCGGCCACGGCGGCCCGCAGGACCCGGGGGTGCTGTACACGCCGGAGCAGGTCGCCGACCTGTGGCGGCCGTCGGCCGACATCGTGCGGGCCGAGACGGTCGCCCGGCCGGTGACCGACGCCGAGGGAGTCGGCCGCACGGCCCTCGACGCGCTCGTACGCGCCGTGCGCGACTGACACCCGCGCGGAACTCATGGTCGCCCTCCGGCCAAGAGCGTCCCGGCACCGGGCGCCGACCGGCCGACTGTGAGAAAATACCCTCCAGGGTATGGGGGGGCAGTGGCCGGCACCGGCGAAGGGACCCGACGATGAGCGACATCACCCCGCTGACCGTCGGCACGGATCTGTTCGCACCGGCCGCGCCGACGCTGGTCGAACGGATCAGGGCCGGCCTCATCGGCGACGACGAGGTGCTGGAGGGGCCCTACGGCCCGAAACTCATCGTCTACGCCGACTACACCGCGTCCGGCCGCTCGCTGGACTTCGTCGAGGACTTCATCCGCGAACAGGTGCTGCCGCGCTACGGCAACACCCACACGGAGAGCTCCAGCACCGGCCTGCAGACGACCCGGCTGCGCGAGGACGCCCGCCGGATCATCCGTGACGCGGTCGGCGGCACGGCCGACGACCTGGTGATCTTCTGCGGTTCCGGCGCGACCGCCGCGGTCAACAAGCTGGTCGGCATCCTTGGGCTGTGCCGCCCCGACACGCCGGAGCCGCACAGGCGTCCGGTGGTCTTCGTCGGCCCGTACGAGCACCACTCCAACGAACTGCCGTGGCGCGAGTCGGCCGCCGACGTCGTGGTGATCGACGCGGATACCGACGGCCACATCGACCTCGGCCGGCTGGAGGCGGAGCTGCGGCGGCACGCCGACCGACCGCTGCTGATCGGCAGCTTCTCCGCCGCGTCCAACGTCACCGGCATCCTCACCGACACCGACCGCGTCGCCGCCCTGCTGCACGCGCACGGCGCCCTGTCCTTCTGGGACTACGCGGCGGCTGCGCCGTACATCCCCATCCGGACGGCCGAGAGCACACCGGGGGCCGGGGACCACAAGGACGCGCTGTTCATGTCGCCGCACAAGTTCGTCGGCGGCCCGCAGACCCCGGGAGTGCTCGTCGTGCGCCGTGAGCTGGTGCGCAACCGGGTGCCCACCGTGCCCGGCGGTGGCACGGTCTCCTTCGTCGACCCCCTCGGCCACCGCTACCTCGACGACCCCGTCGCCCGGGAGGAGGGCGGCACCCCGGCGATCGTCGAGTCCGTCCGGGCCGGTCTGGTCTTCGCCCTCAAGCAGGCGGTCGGCACCGACACCATCCAGGCCGCCGAGGAACGGCACTGGCGGCACGCCCTCGCCCGCTGGGACCGCAACCCCGGCATCGAGATCCTCGGCGACCACCACGCCCGGCGGCTGTCCATCGTCTCCTTCCGCATCCGCCACGGCGAACAGTCCTATCTGCACCACCACTACGTCGCCGCCCTGCTCAACGACCTCTTCGGCATCCAGGCCCGCGGCGGCTGCTCCTGCGCGGGCCCCTACGGCCACCGCCTGCTGGCCATCGACGCCGTCACCTCCCACGCCCTGCGCGACGAGGTCGTGCACGGCTGCGACGGCATCAAGCCCGGCTGGATACGCCTGAACTTCAACTACTTCATCAGCGACACCGTCCGCGACTACCTCGTCGACTCGGTCGACCTGATCGCCACGCACGGCCACCGGCTCCTGCCCGACTACCGCTTCGACGCGCACACCGGGCAGTGGCGCCACCACAACGGACCCGCCGAACCTCCGCTGCGGCTGACGGACGTGCGCTTCGGCGCCGACGGGCTGATCACCGCCCCGGCCGTCCGCCGCCCGCGACTGGGTGAGGAGGCACTGGCCGGCCAGCTCGACCGCGCCCGCGAGACGCTGGCCGCTCGCCCCGGCCCTCTCGACGCCGGTCCGACCGGACTGCCCGCCGACTTCGAGCGGATGCGCTGGTTCCCGCTGCCGCCCGCCTGCGTGGAACAAACCCGGCCCGGAGCCGGTTGCCCCGACTGAATACCCCGACCGGTATCAACGACCCGCTACGGCCGGGGCACCCGCGCCGGCCGCACGGGTGCCCCGGATCGTGGCTTCAGCGGGTGCGCAGAACAGTGAGGGCGGCGTCCAGATCGGCCGCGCGCGGGCGGTTGTGCGGCAGCTTGCCGAGCACGACCGCCATGCCGCACGTGTTGGTGAGGGCGGAGAAGACCAGGCCGCCCGCCATGCCGGCCGAAATCAGCAGGAGGGCCGGATGCACGAGCACCCCCAGGGCGAGGCCGAGGAGGACCAGCGTGCCGACGGTGAAGCGCACCTGGCGCTCCATGCTCCAGGCGGAGCGGGTCGCGCAGGCCGCCGGCGTGTGCAGGTCGTGCCCCTCGGCCGCCCAGGCACCGGTGCCGCCGGCGAGGGTCGCCGTGGCGATGCCCTCCTCGGCCAGCAGCTTGCAGGCGTTCTCGGAGCGGGCCCCGGAGGCGCACACGACGAGGACGTCACCGCGCTCGGCGACGTGCCGTATCTCCGGCAGCGCCCGCCGGACGTGGTCCAGCGGGATGTTCACCGCCCCCGGGAGGTGACCGGAGGCGTACTCGGCGGGCGTGCGCACATCGATGACGGTGAGCTCCTGCAGCCGGGTGCGGGCCTGCTCGGGGTGGAGGGAGAGGGGGGAGGAGGGGTGGGTCATGACAGGTGTGATCCTTAATGGTCGACGCCGTCCCGAACCGGGACGTACAGTACCCCTAGGGGTATTTCAAGGAGTGATCGTGGAACTAGAACTCGAGGGCGCGGATCTCAAGGCCGTGCTGAACCGGCTGCGCCGCGCACAGGGTCAGATCTCCGGGGTGATCCGGATGATCGAGGAAGGCCGTGACTGCGAGGAGGTCGTCACGCAGCTCGCCGCCGCGTCACGCGCGCTGGACCGCGCCGGTTTCGCGATCATCGCCACGGGGCTGCAGCAGTGCCTGACGGACATGGAGTCCGGGCGCAAGAACGGCGAGGACCCGGAGGCGATGCGCGCCCGCCTGGAGAAGCTGTTCCTGTCCCTGGCCTGAGGGCGCTCGCCGCGCGGTCGCTCACCGCAGCGCGTCGACGAGCATGAAGGCCGCCACGGCCAGCAGCACCACCGCGAAGATCCGTTGGAGCGTGTGCCCGGAGACCTTCGCGGACAGCCGCTTGCCGTCCCAGGCACCGAGGACGGCGGCCGCGACGAACGGCCCGACGACCGTCCAGTCGAGGGTCTCGACCGTGCCGGCGCGCATCGACAGCGCGGCCAGCGAGTTGACGGTGATGACCAGCAGGCTGGTGCCCACCGCGTTCCGCATCCGCATCCCGAGCACCCCCACCAGCGCCGGGACGGCGAGGAAGCCACCGCCGACGCCGAGGACGCCGGTGACCGCGCCGAGGCCGGCACCGGCCGCCGCGGCCCGCCCGGGACGCACGGTCACTGTGCCCGCCGCGGCCGGCCGGGAGCGCAGCATGCGCACGGCGGCCACCCCCGCGACCACGGCGAAGGCCGAGGTCAGTACGGCCGCCGGAACACTGCCGGCGAGCGCGCCGCCCAGCATCGCCGGGCCGATCCCGGCCGCCGCGAACAGCAGCCCCGTACGCCAGCGCACATGGCCGTCACGGGCGTGCGCGACGAGCGCGGTCACCGAGGTGAGGGTGACGATGACCAGGCTCGCGGTCGTCGCCCCGACCGGACTGAAGCCCAGCAGGTAGATCAGCGCGGGGACGGCGAGGACGCTTCCGCCGCCGCCGAGCGCGCCGAGCGCCAGGCCGATCACGGCTCCTGCGGCCAGGGCGAGTATGACCGCGCTCACGCTATCGTGCCGTTGCCGCCGCGGGCGTCCACCACCGGCAGCCCCGCCGCGGCCCAGTCCCGCATCCCGCCGATCACGTCGACGGCCTGCGAGCCGCGGGCCACGAGCAGTTCCGCGGCCTGCCGGGAACGGTTGCCGGAGCGGCAGATCACGACGAGGGGCTGTGCCTGCGCGCGGGCGGGCAGTCCCGCGCCGGCGGCCAGCGCGGACAGTGACAGATGCACGGCTCCCGGCGCGTGCCCGGCCTGCCACTCGTACGGTTCCCGTACGTCCAGCAGTACGGCGTCGGCGCCGCCGTCGCCCTCGCCGTGACCGGTGCGTGCGGCCGCCACCTGCACATTCACCCGGCCCGGACCGGACCGTTCCCGTCGGAGGATGCTCATCTCGGTTTCTGGCTCCTGTTCTCGCGTGTCGTTCGGAAGTTCGGTACGCCGTACGGCGTCAGGGGGTCCGGACGGCGAGTCCCGCCTTGCCGGCCGCGTCGAAGGAGTCGTCCACCGCGACGACGTCCCGGCCGGCGGCGTCCAGCAGGGAGGCCGCGACGGCGGCGCGCATGCCGCCGGCGCAGTGCACCCACACCTCGCCGTCGGGGATCTCGTCGAGGCGGCGGGGCAGTGTGTGGATCGGGATGTGCACCGAGCCCTCGACGTACCCTTCGGACCGCTCCGACGTCCGGCGCACGTCGACGACGACCACGCCGTCCGCGGACCGTCCGGCCAGGTCGGCGAAGGTGCCCCGCGCGAAGGCGGCCGGGGCTTCGCCCTCGCGCAGCCAATCGGCCGGTCCGCCCGTGGCCGCGGCCGCCGGACGGTCGATGCCCACCCGCACCAGCTCGCGCTGTGCGGCGGCGAGCTGCTCGGGCGACTCGGCGAGCAGGGTGACCGGCTTGCCCCAGGGGATCAGCCAGGCCAGATAGGTGGCGAGCTGCCCCTCGGCCTCGAAGTTGAACGAGCCGGCGACGTGCCCTTGGGCGAAGGCGACCCGGTTGCGCAGATCCACCACCCACTCCCCCGCGGCCAGCCGGGCGGCGATCTGCTCGGCGTCGGCCGTCTCCGGCGGGGTCAGATCGACCGGCGCCGGACCGGCGGCGTTGGCCGGTCCCATGTGGGTGTAGTAGGCGGGGACGTCGTCCAGGCCCGCCAGCAGGTCGGCGACGAAGACGTCCACGTCCCGGGTCAGGGCCTCGTTGGACACCTTCTCCTTGCCGATGGTCGTGTCGCCGCCCGCGGACTGCGTGGACGAGCAGAAGCTGCCGAAGCCGTGGGTGGGCAGTACGGCCGTCTCGTCGGGCAGCTCGGCGGCCAGGCGGTGGGCGGATGCGTGCTGGGCGCGGGCCAGGTCCTCGGTCAGCCGGGGCTCGACCAGGTCGGGGCGGCCGACGGTGCCGATCAGGAGCGAACCACCGGTGAACACGGCGATCGCCGCGCCGTTCTCCTCCAGTACGTAGGAGGTGTGGTGCGGGGTGTGTCCGGGCGTGGCCAGCGCGCGCAGGACCAGGCCCGCCTCCGCGTCGATCTCGGTACGGTCGCCGTCGCCCACCGGCACCCGTTCGAAGGAGACGCGGGCCGCGGCGGGCACCAGGTAGGCGGCTCCGACGAGCCGGGCCAGCTCGAGGCCGCCGGTGACGTAGTCGTTGTGCACGTGCGTCTCGACCACGTGCGAGATCCGCACCCCGCGCCGGGCCGCCGCCGCGATCACCCGGTCGATGTCGCGGGGTGGGTCCACCGCCACCGCGGTCCGCTCACCCCCCGCGAGATAGCTGCGGTTGCCGAGCCCGGCGACCTCGATCGTGTCGACGAAGAACACGAGGTACTCCCTTCCGGTGAAGATTTACCCCTGGGGGTATATCAACGACGGTAGCATGAGTACCCCGGGGGGTATTTAGAGGGGCAGCAAAACCCCAGGAATGAGAACGGACGCGAGCGTCCAGAAAGAACGGATCACCACCATGCGCTACGACCGCACAGTCCGCCTCGACGCCGACTTCGCCACCGCCGTCATCCGCACCCGTGACGCCCTCGCCGAGCAGGGCTTCGGCATCCTCACCGAGATCGACGTCACCGCCACGCTCAAGGCCAAGCTGGATCACGACATGGAGGACTACGTGATCCTCGGCGCCTGCAACCCGCCCCTCGCCCACCGCGCCCTGGACACCGACCGCTCCATCGGGCTGCTGCTGCCCTGCAACGTGGTCGTCCGCCGCGACGGCGACGGCACCGTCGTACAGGCCCTCGATCCGAACACGATGGTGGCCCTCACCGAGCTCGACGCCCTGCGCCCGGTCGCCGAGGAGGCCACCCGCCGCCTCGACGCCGCCCTCGCCGCGCTCGTCAGGACGGACGGGGGGAACTGAGGCCTGTCGACGAGGACGGGGTGACGGCGGTGGCCGAGGAGTCGGGCGTGCCGGCACTCGGGGCCGTCGAGACCCCGTCCGAGGCGGGTGGCGCGGAGGCGGGGACGCCCGTCGTCGCCGTCGCCGAACCGCCGTTCGCGGTGGGCGACGAGGCGGTCGGCGCCGCGGACGGCGAGGTGCCCTGGGTCGCACCGGCGGGGCCGGGTGACGCGGACGGCCGGCCGAGGGGCGTGAGTACCGCGTCGGTCACCAGGCCCTGGCCGTCCGTGGTGAGCATCACGGGGTTGCCCGAGTGGAGCAGCCGGTCGCAGCCGAGGTTGGTGAAGGTCTGGTTCGCGCGTGAGGCCAGGAAGCCGAAGAGGTTCGGTGCGGTGCCCGGGTCGGGCGAGGGCGCGGCCCGCAGAAGCGCCCGGTCCTGGAAGACGCGGCGGATGCCGGACGGCTTGGTGAAGAGCGTCCTGCAGTAGGCCGCTCCGTTCCCGTCGTCGCCCGCTCCGATCGGGGGCATGTCGACTCCGGCGCGGTAGAGGTCGGTCTTGCGGACACTGGCGTGGCCGTCGACGAGCGTCATCGGGTCGTTCTGCGGGATCAGCGCGATCGGCGCCCGCTGTCGGGCGGCGGCGGACAACTCGTCCAGTGGCAGGGCCGACGAAGCCAGGCCGTCGCTGGACTGGTCGGGCGCGGTGAAGGGCGTGCAGCCGAGGGCGGGGTCGATGAAGTGGGTGAGCAGCCGGTTGTCGCTGCCGTTGGTCAGGTCCGTGGGCTTCGCGCCGGCCCTGCGCAGGGCCGCCCTGCTCGCGGCGTTGTTCTGGGCGACGCGTCCCTGGGCGTCGGCGAGATAGTGGGTGACCACGTTGTCGCTGCCGTCCTGGTCCACGACCGAGAAGTCCCGCGTGGTGGGACAGGGCAGGCCGTCCTTGGCGGTCCCCAGCGCCGGGATCTTGAGGTGCTTTTCGGCCGTCTGCGCGTTGGCGGCGCGGAAGAAGGCGGGTGCGTTGCAGTACGCGAACTGACCGAAGGCGGAGCCGGGCGTGCCGTTGACGCACCTGCCCTGCGCGAGGCTGTGGGAGAGGCCGCTCGACTTCAGGGTGAGCTGGGTGGCGTTGAACCCGAACCATATGCCGACCGTCGAGCCCCTCGGCACCCTGGGCCGGACGGTGCTCGCGGCCGGCCTCGTCCCTTGGTCGATCACCAGAGGGTCGTAGACGGTCAGCTTGCCGTCCTTGGTCAGGATCGCGGCCTCGACGAAGGCGGCCTGGTCGGGATTGGCCTCGTGGCAGGGGCCTTGGCGCGGGTCCGTCGCGACGAGCCGGTAGGGCGTGGCCAGCCCTCGGGCGGTGAGGGGGTGCTCGGGAACCACCAGCGTGCAGTTCGGATCGGGGTCGGCGGCCTGCGTCGGCTGCGCGGAGGCTGCCGCGCCGGGCGGACCGGCGTGCCCGTGGTGGACCCCTGCCGCGAACACCGAGCCGGCGACGACGGCCAGGATCATCGGCCCTCCGACCACGGCGAGCGACCACTTGGACCGCGCACGGCGGCGGGCATGCTCGCGCCGTACGGAATGCGGCGCCTGCGACTTCTTCCGGGGCACTGGTCTGCTCCTCACTCGCCTTCCCACCCCCGTCGGCCAGCGACGTTAACAGCGCGCACCTGGACAACCGACAGCACTTTGCCAACGAAACCAACGGCGGGCAATGCGACAGGCGAGTCACGGCTGTCCTGAAGTCGGTTCTGCGCAAGAGGGGTTCAGCTGGTACCGGACGAGGTGGGCGGTGAGAAACGGGGCGTGGAAGACGCGGCGAATTTGCGGTGGCGACATTACCTGCGACGGGCCTGAAGAGGGCGCCGCCGTCCACTGCCCCTGTTCCGGACGACCGCGGAAGGCGAGGATGAGGGTGACGGACCAAGACGACGGACAGAGGCCAGATGACGCAGACGGACACCACGCACACCGCTGACGGCCCGGTCGACCTCGGCGCCCTGGGCGAGGACTTCACCCGCGACCCGTACCCCGTCTACGCGCGGCTGCGTTCCCGTGGGCCGGTGCACCGGATCCGGATGCCCGGAGGCGCGCAAGCGTGGCTGGTCGTCGGATACGAGACCGGGCGGGCGGTCCTGGCCGATCCACGGCTGACGAAGGACTGGGACAAGGCCTCGCCCGCACTGGGAATGACCACGGTCGCGGCAGGCCGTCACATGCTCTCGTCCGACCCGCCCCACCACACCCGGCTGCGCAAACTGGTCGCCAGGGAGTTCACCCCACGCCGCGTGCAGGCCCTCGAGCCATGGGTACGGCGGATCACCGACCGCCTGCTCGACGCCATGCTGGCAGCCCCCGACGGGCGCGCCGACCTGGTGAGCGCCCTGTCCTTCCCGCTGCCGATGTCGGTGATCTGCGAGCTCATCGGCGTACCGGCCCTGGACCGGGAGGAATTCGCCGCCGCGTCGAACACGGCTGTGTCCTCCCCCGATCCCGCCGAGCAGCGGGAAGCGGCGCGGACGACCTCCCGATTCATCGGGCAGCTCCTGGAGGACAAGCAGCGCGACCCCGGCGACGACCTGCTCAGCGCGCTGATCCGCACTTCGGACGAGGGCGGTGACCGCCTCACCGCGAACGAACTGACCGGAACCGTCTGGTTATTGCTGGTCGCCGGGTTCGAGACCACCGTGAACCTCATCTCGAACGGAGTGCTCGCGCTGCTGAGCCACCCCGACCAACTGGCCCTGCTCCGCGCCGAACCGTCCCTGATCGACAACGCGGTCGAGGAGATCCTCCGCTACGACGGCCCCGTCGAGACGCCCACGTACCGCTTCACCACCGACGCCGTGGACATCGCCGGCACGACCGTCCCCGGGGGCGGCGAGCTCGTCCTCGTCGCCCTCGCCGACGCCGACCGGGACCCGGCGCGCTTCCCCGGCCCCGACCGGTTCGACATCCGCAGGGACGCCCGCGGACACGTCGCCTTCGGCCACGGCATCCACTACTGCCTCGGCGCCCCGCTGGCCCGGCTGGAGGCCAGGGTGGCGATCGACGCGCTGCTCCGCCGGTGCCCGGACCTCGCGCTCGACATCCATCCGGCGGCGCTGACCTGGCGGGGCGGAGTGCTCATCCGCGGCCCGCTGCACCTTCCCGTGCGGTTCTCCGCGTCAACGCAGACGCGAGTGGGCTGACGACTCCGACCGCGGGCCGTCTTCGCGCTGTTGCTCGGAGACCCGGTACAACTCCTGCGAGGTGGTGATCAGTTCCTGCCGCTCCGCACGCGAACCGACCATCGGCTGCGAGCCGTTGAGCGGAACCTGTGCGGTCTCCGGCAGGAACTTCACCGTCACCAGGCCGCTCACCCCGGCCGGCATCAGGTAGCAGGCGGGCATCAGATCGTCGCCGGTGACGTGGACCAGGGCTTCGGTGACGAGCGGGGTGGTGCCCCCGAACGCCGCGACCGCGATGTTGAAACCGATGCCCATCGCGGCGTACCGGACGGCCGTCGGGAACAGCGCCGGCAGGGTGGCGGCGCTCGGCGCGGCGAAGCAGGCGAGCAGCGTGGAGAGGATCAGCACGCCGAAGATCGGCGGCCATGTTCCGGACATCTGAAACCGGTGACCATGTAGTTGGTGACCTTGCCCGTGATCGCTGAGGTCACACGTGTGAGCTCGCCGCCCGGGGCGACACCGCGCGGACCCCTGGCGCACTGCAGCGGCGCAGAGGGCAGGGTCTGGGTCGCGCGGAGGTCAGCCCCGGGGGGCGTGGGTTCCGTCGTCGCGTACGGCCGTCGCCGGTCACGGCTTGCGGGCGAGACCTCCGTGCTCGGCGATGACCTCGGGTGTGGGTGAACCGGGGTCGGGGCGCCACTGGGTGACCGACACCACGCCGGGATCGACGAGTTCCAGTCCGTCGAAGAACCGGGTGATCTCCTCGACGGTGCGCAGGTTGTACGGGACGGCTCCGCTTTCGTTGTAGGCGTCCTGAGCCTCTTCGAAAACGGGGTCGATGCCGCGGGAGCCGTCGTTGATGGAGAGGTAACTGCCGGACGGCAGCGCGTCCATGAGCCGGGCGACGATGGCGCGGGCCTGGTCGTAGTCGGCGACGTGGCCGAGGATGTTGCTGAGGATGAGCGCGGTGGGGCGTTCGAAGTCCAGCGTCTCGGCGGCCGCCGCGAGGATGCGGTCCGGGTCCGTGACGTTCGCGTCGATGTAGGCCGTCGCGCCCTCGCGGGAGGAGTAGAGCAGGGCGCGGGCGTGGGCCAGGACCATCGGGTCGTTGTCGACGTAGACGATCCGCGTCTCGGGGGCGATCCCCTGGGCGACCTCGTGGGTGTTCTGGGCGGTCGGCAGGCCGGTGCCGACGTCGAGGAACTGCCGGATGCCCGCCTCGGCCACCAGATGGGTGATGTTGCGGCGCAGGAAGGCCCGGCTGCTGCGGGCGATGGTGACGATGCCGGGGAAGACGGCGGTGTAGGCGTCGCCGGCCTCCTCGTCGACGGGGTAGTTGTCCTTGCCACCGAGCCAGTAGTTCCAGATCCGGGCCGAATGCGGAACCGAGGTGTCGATCGTCTGGCTCAGAACTTTGTCGGGCCTCGCCCCGGGGTCGGTCATCAGCCGCTCCGCCTTTCACCACAATGAGATCCGGTCACAGCACAACCTACGCCCCAACACCCCCCGCTCGCCTGTGGGTTCGATGGTTGGTCGCGGCGCCGCAACCAACCATCGGTACGTCTCAGTCGTCACCCATGACGACGTGTACCGACTTTCACGCATTCCACCCTCGGCCAACCCCCCACAGCCCATGAGAGAGGCCGCATGCTCCGCATCCACTTCACGCCCGAGGACTTACAGAACATCCGGATCTCCCGTCGCCCCGATCCCCTGTGGGAGCTGGTCTGCGCGACCTGTCGGCTCCCCACGCACCAGGGGCCGCTGGAGTTCGGGGCCTGGCGCCGCTCCGTCCGTGAACGGCTGGCCACCGACCCGACGTCGCAGCGCGCCGTGCTCGCCCTGCAGACGCTCGTCCCACCCGTCGGATACATCCCCGACTTCCTCACCCCGTCGTCCGTCCCGGAGGGAGGTCTGCCCGCGGCGCTGGAGGAGGTGGGGGCCACTGCCCCGAGCCGTCTGCGGCACGAGTTGGCCAGGCTGGGCGCGGCGCGACCGCTGCCCGCGTGGACCACGGCACTCGGCCGACCGGACGGCCGCGGCATGCGCTCCCTGGTCAAAGCCCTCGAGATCTCCTCCAAGGCGCTGCTCGAACCACGCTGGCCCCACGTCCGCAGGGCCATCCACGACGAGATCGACGTGCGCTCCCGCATACTCCTCGACGGCGGCGTTCTCGCCCTGCTGGAGAGCCTGCGTCCGCTCGCCCAGTGGAAGGCCCCTGTCCTGGAGGTGGACTACCCCACCCACCGTGAGCTCCATCTGGAGGGCCGTGGCCTGCACATCGTCCCCTCCTACTTCTGCTGGCGCAGGCCCACCGCCCTCGCCGACCCCACCCTCGGCCCCGTCCTCGTCTACCCCGTCACCGCACGGCCGCTCGACGTGACCGGCCTGCGCCACGACGGACTGGACCGCCTGCTGGGCCGTACCAGGGCCTCGGTCCTCACGGAGGTGGCCCGCGGACGCGCCCGTACCACCTCCGAAGTGGCCACGGCCGTCGGGATCGCCCTGCCCAGCGCCAGCTACCAGCTCACCGTGCTGCGGGACGGAGGACTTGTGGCGAGCCGGCGCGAGGGGCAGTACGTCCGCCACTCGGTGACGCCCATGGGCCACCGGCTCCTGGACGGGGACGCGGAAAGACTGCAGGTGACGGGGGCGGCTTCGGGGCGCGGCCGGGCCTGAGCAGCGCGCTGCGGCGCCGGCGCTTCGAGCAGCTTCGAAAGGCTTCCACCCCGCCGGGCGTTCGGCAACCATCACCGACGGAACACATCACAGATCAAACGGGGGAACCATGAGTCCGTTCCGCGAACACCGCCTTGCCCGTCGCGCCGCGACGGCAGGTGTCACCCTTCTGACGGCCGCTGCCCTGGGAACCGCCGGAGCGACCGCGTCCAGCGCCGACACCACGGCGCCCCAGACCCGGCAGATCGCCTCGTCGGTGCTCGGCAGCACCTACAAGATCACCCTCACGGCGGTGCGGTCGACGCAGGACGAGTACGCCGCCTCGGTACGGATGCAGGTGTACACGCACACCACCGGCGCCTGGAAGGAGTCCGACCGGGTCACCGTGGGCGAGACCGACGGCTGGTTCTGGTACCCGCTGACCGGCGACGGGGCCGTCTGCGAGTTCTCGACCGCGAGCACGGAACCCGCGCCGGTCGCGGTCAGCCTGCTGGTCACGCCGTCCATCGGCTGCTCCGGCTCGGCGCACTACGTGGTGAAGCAGGGCAAGGTGTACGCCGGCTGAACGGTCGTCGGGGGTCGGTCGGTGCGCGGGGCGACATGTCGTCCCGCGCACCGACCGTTTCGCGCTCAGGTGCCGACGGTTCCCTCGCCGTAGAGCGCCGCGATGTCCTTCGATGTCGCCCACCGGCTGTAGGTGGGTGACTGAGGCCAGCCCTCGGGCGAGTCCTGCCACTCCTCCTGCCGCCCGTAGGGCAGGAGATCGATCAGCGCGAACGTGTGACCGAGCTGCTCGGTGCCCCGGCCGTCGGTGTGCCAGGTCCGGTGGACCCGGTCGCCGTCCCGCAGGAAGACGTTGACCGCGAACCCGCCGCCGGGCGCTGCCCCGACGTCGGCACCGAACGGGCTGTCGGCGGTCGAGTACCAGGTCATACGGTTGCCGACGCGCCGCTTGTAGGCCAGTGCCTCCTCGATCGGGCCCTGGGTGACGACGACGAACCGGGCGTCGTAGTTGTCCAGGAACTCAAGGCGGGTGTACTGCGAGGTGAATCCCGTGCAGCCCGGGCACTGCCATTCCTGGCCGGCCGACCACATGTGGTGGTAGACGATCAGTTGCCTCTTGTCCTCGAAGACGTCCACCAGCCGTACCGGACCGTCCTCGCCCTCGAGGACGTAGTCGGGCATCTCGACCATCGGCAGACGCCGGCGCTCGGCGGCGATGGCGTCGAGCTCCCTGGTCGCCGCCTTCTCGCGGGCCCGCAGTGCCCGCAGGCGGTCTTCCCACGTCGCGGCGTCGACGACCGGGGGTAGTGCGTGGGCTGTCATGGTTCCCTCACAGATCTCGTGGCGCTTGTCCTCCGGAGTGGGTAGACCCCGGCCGACCGCGGAACTCATCGGTCGGCCCGCCCCGGGGACGGCGGACGAGGTGACGGGGGTCAGTCCACCGGATGTCCGGGGGCGATGTCGAGCGCCTCGCGCAGCCGCAGCAGTTGCCCCTCGGTCCGCCCGCCCCACTCAACGGGCGCGAGAACGAAGCCCACGTGATCACCGTCCTCGACACGTCGTACGACGGTGCCGACGAACCACGCCGCGGCGTCCTCCAGCACGACCGTCCCGCCGTGTCCGCTCCGCCACCGCACACGCGCGAACTTGTCGGTCCGCGCGCCGCACTCCCCGCCGAACAGCTCGGCCAGGTCGTGCTGTTCGCGGTCCAGGAGGTGGACGGCGAGGAAGTCCGCGGCCCGGGCGACCTCGTAGGTGTGATTGGCCGTGGACACCCACACCATGAACCGCACGGGCCGGATGGAGCACTGCGAGAAGAAGCCCACCAGGCACCCCGCCCGCCGCCCCTCGGCGGCGGCCGTGACCACGCACATCTCCGGGTTCAGCCGGTCCGTGAACGAGTCGGCGCCGTCCACCTGCCATCACTCCCGTCCCTGCCGGTCGGTCCCTTCGTCCGGTGTGTCGGACCTTTCGGTACCAGCTCATCACACTCGTGCCCTGCCTACCCGACCCTTCACTTCCCGAAGCGGCCCAAGGAATACGTCCAGGCGACAACTCGCTTCCCTCAACTCTTACTTCACACCTTGACGGAAGTGGTCCGTACCTTTAGTTTCACCGGGCGACCCACCCCCCACGAAAGGCCGCCCGCCATGGCCAGACCCTTCCCCCTGCCCGCGTCCGCCGTTCTCGCGGTCACCGCTCTCACCCTCTCCGGCGGTCTGCTCGCCGCCTCCCCGGCGCAGGCCGCCACCGGCACCATCACCGGTCTCGCCGGCAAGTGCCTCGACGTGGCCGGCGCCAACTCCGCGGACGGCACGGCCGTTCAGCTCTACGACTGCAACGGCACCGCCGCGCAGCAGTGGACCGTCGGCAGCGACGGCACCGTCCGCGCCCTCGGCAAGTGCCTGGACGTGACCGGCAATTCGACCGCCGACGGCGCCAAGGTGCAGCTGTGGACCTGCACCGGCGGCGCGAACCAGAAGTGGACGGTCACCGCCGCGCACGACATCGTCAACCCGCAGGCGAACAAGTGCCTGGACGTCACCGACAACTCCTCCGCCAACGGCGCCCGCACCCAGATCTGGAGCTGCACGGGCGCGGCCAACCAGAAGTGGACGGCGCCCGCCGCCAGTGGCGGCGGCACCCCGGACGCACCCATGGCGGTGGCGCCGTATCTGTACAACGGCTGGGGCAGCCCGCCGAGCCCGACCACCATCACCAACGCGACCGGCGTGAAGTGGTTCACGCTCGCCTTCGTGCTCAGCAACGGCTACTGCAACCCGCAGTGGGACGGCAGCCGTCCCCTGACCGGCGGTGTCGACCAGCAGACCGTGAACACCGTGCGGGCGAACGGCGGTGACGTCATCCCGTCGTTCGGCGGCTACAGCGGCAACAAGCTGGAGAGCTCCTGCTCCAGCGCGGGCGAACTCGCCGCCGCCTACCAGAAGGTGGTGAGCGCCTACGGGCTGAAGGCGATCGACATCGACATCGAGGCCGACGCCTACAGCAACCCCACCGTCCAGCAGCGCACCGTCGACGCGCTGAAGACCGTCAAGGCCAACAACCCCGGCCTGAAGGTGTACGTCACGATCGGCACCGGCCAGAGCGGCCCCGACACCAGCCTCATCAACAGGGCCGCCTCCTCGGGCCTCGCCGTCGACGCCTGGGCCATCATGCCCTTCGACTTCGGCGGCGCCGGCCAGAACATGGGCAACCTCACCGTGCAGGCGGCCGAAGGTCTGAAGAACGCACTGAAGAACGCCTACGGCTACAGCGACGACCAGGCCTACCGGGACATGGGCATCTCGTCCATGAACGGCGTCACCGACAACAACGAGACGGTCACCGTGGGCGACTTCCGCACCATCCTCGCCTACGCCCAGCAACACCACCTGGCCCGGCTGACGTTCTGGTCGGCCAACCGCGACCGTCCGTGCACCGGCGGCCCGGCCGACAGCTGCTCCGGCGTCGGCCAGTCCGACTGGGACTACACCCGCGTCTTCGCGCAGTACACCGGCTGACACCCCCACCCCAGGCCAGGAGACCCCATGTCTTCCCTCCCTCACCGCGGCAGATCCCTCGCCGCCGCGGTCGTGGCCGTCACGGCCGCGTCCCTCCTCGGCACGGCCCCCGCGCACGCCGCGGCGTCCGCCCTGCCCGCCGGCTTCGCCACCGTCATGAACGCCGCGAGCGGCCGCTGCCTGGACGCCAAGGCGGCCGCCACCGCCAACGGCACCGTCGTCCAGCAGTACGGCTGCAACAGCACGAACGCCCAGCGGTGGAGCTTCACCGCCACCGACAGCGGTTATGTGCGGATCAACAACGCCAACGACACGGGCCAGGTCGTGGACGTCGCCGACGTATCCACCGCCGACAACGCCCAGGTCCACCTGTGGAGTTACGGCGGCGGCGCCAACCAGCAGTGGCTGCCGGTGGGCGACGGGGGCGGCGCCTACCACTTCGTCAACCGCAACAGCGGCAAGTGCCTTGACGATCCGGGCGCCTCGACCGCCGACGGCGTGCAGTTCGTGCAGTACACCTGCAACGGCACCGCCGCCCAGCGGTTCCAGGTCGTCCCCGTCGACCAGTCGGCCGCCGCCCCCGACCTCGGCCCGAACGTCCTCGTCTTCGACCCGTCGATGTCGTCCTCGACGATCCAGAGCCGACTGGACTCGGTCTTCCAGCAGCAGGAGACCAACCAGTTCGGCTCCCAGCGCTACGCCGTGCTGTTCAAGCCCGGCTCCTACAACGCCGACGTCAACGTCGGCTTCTACACCCAGGTACTGGGTCTGGGCCTGTCCCCCGACGCGGTGACCGTCAACGGCGCGGTGCACGCCGAGGCCGACTGGTTCCAGGGCAACGCCACCCAGAACTTCTGGCGCGGTGCGGAGAACCTGTCGGTCAACCCGACCGGCGGCAAGGACCGTTGGGCGGTCTCGCAGGCGGCGCCGTACCGCCGGATGCATCTGCGCGGTGGCCTCGCCCTCGACGACGGCGGCTGGTCCAGCGGCGGCCTGCTCGCCGACAGCAAGATTGACGGACAGGTGAACTCCGGCAGCCAGCAGCAGTGGCTGACCCGCAACTCCCAGCTCGGCAGCTGGACCGGCTCCAACTGGAACATGGTCTTCACCGGCAGCACGGGCGTGCCCTCCACCACCTTCCCCAGTCCGCCGTACACCACGGTGGCGCAGAGCCCGGTGACGCGCGAGAAGCCCTTCCTGTACGTCGACGGAAGCGGCGCCTACCAGGTGTTCGTCCCGTCCGTGCGGTCCAACTCCACCGGCACCAGCTGGGCGGGCGGCAGCCCCTCGGGCACCTCCCTGTCGCTCGACACCTTCTACGTCGTCAAGCCGGGCGCCACCGCCTCCCAGATCGACTCCGCGCTCGCGGCGGGCAAGAACCTGCTGTTCACGCCGGGTGTGTACCACCTGGACCAGACCCTGCAGATCAACCGGGCCGACACGGTCGTCCTCGGCCTGGGCCTGGCCACCCTCGTCCCCGACAACGGCGTCACCGCGATGAAGGTCGCCGACGTCGACGGCGTGAAGATCGCGGGCCTGCTGTTCGACGCGGGCACCACCAACTCGCCCTCCCTGCTGGAGGTCGGGCCCGCCGGCTCCGCCGCCTCCCACGCGGCCGACCCGACCTCGCTGCACGACGTCTACTTCCGCGTCGGCGGCGCTGGCGTCGGCAAGGTCACCACCAGCCTGATCGTCAACAGCGACAACGTCATCGGCGACCACATGTGGATCTGGCGCGCCGACCACGGCAGCGGTGTCGGCTGGACCAGCAACACCGCGGACACCGGGCTGATCGTCAATGGTGACGACGTCACCATGTACGGCCTGTTCGTGGAGCACTTCCAGAAGTACCAGACGATCTGGAACGGCAACGGCGGCCGCACGTACTTCTTCCAGAACGAGATGCCGTACGACCCGCCCAACCAGTCCGCCTGGATGAACGGCTCGACGCAGGGGTTCGCCGCCTACAAGGTCTCCGCCTCCGTCACCAGTCATCAGGCCTACGGCCTCGGCAGCTACTGCTACTTCAACGTCAACCCCTCGGTCGTCGCCGCCCACGCCATCGAGGCGCCGAACACCTCCGGGGTCCGCTTCACCAGCATGGTGACCGTCTCCCTCGGCGGCACCGGCACCATCAGCCACGTCGTCAACAACACCGGCGGGCCGTCCAACTCCGGTACCAACGTGGCCAACCTGACCAGCTACCCGTAGGAGTCGACGTGCGTCATCCCTTCTCCCGGTCGGGGAGGTCCGCGCTCGCCGCCGTGCTCGGCGCCCTGGCCCTGGTCCTCGCCCTGCCCGCCCAGGCGAACGCCAACGTGCTCACACTCCTGCCGCAGAACGCCGACGGCCTGGAGCAGACCTTCTCCCCCGCCTACGACTACGACGGCGACGGCTGTTACGCGACGGCCGCCATCGGCGCGGACGGCACGATCAACCCCGGCCTGAAGCTCGGCGGCGACGTCAACGGGCACTGTCACGACTACGCCCAACTCGCCAACGCCAACACGTACTCGCGCGAGAAGTGCAACAACGGCTGGTGCGCCGTGATGTACGCCAGCTACTTCGAGAAGGACCAGGCCACGCTCGGCCCCGCGGCCATCGGGCACACCCACGACTGGGAGCACGTGGTCGTGTGGATCAACGACAACCAGGTGCGGTACGTGTCGGTGTCCCAGCACAGCGGCTACCAGGTGGCCGCCGCCTCGTCCGTCCGCTTCGACGGCACCCACCCCAAGATCGTCTACCACAAGGACGGTGTCTCCACCCACGACTTCCGCTTCGCCAACGGCAATGACGACCCGCCGGAGAACGTCACGGGCGGCTGGTTCTATCCGCGCCTGGTGGGCTGGAACGGCTATCCCGCCGGCTACCGCGACAAGTTGCTGAGCGCCGACTTCGGCGCCGCCACCATCAAGATCAAGGATGGCGACTTCCCGTACGCGCTCGCCCACTCCATGCCGTCCGGCATACCTTTCGACCCCAACGCCTGACACTCGGCCCCAAAGACCGCCGGTCCTCGACGGACCGGCGGTCTTTTGCGTGCCCGGCACCAGGTCGAACTTCCGAAGTGTTGAAGCGCTTCGACGGTGCCACCGGCGGCACGGGGCTGTCAATGCGCGGTCAGGAAGAAAGTTTCGCGGCGCTATGGCTCTTGTTTCGTCAGAAACATGTCATTAACGTTCGCGGGCAGATGAAGCGCTTCGACGATCCAGAACGGAATCGACCGAGTGTCAGACAAGCAGCAGGCGCACACCACCGTGGCCAACCCCGTGATCCCCGGGTTCCACCCCGATCCCAGCATCTGCCGGGTCGGCGAGGACTACTACCTCGCGTGCTCGAGCTTCGAGTACTTCCCCGGCGTGCCCGTCTTCCACAGCCGGGACCTGGTGCACTGGACGCAGGTCGGCAACGCCCTGGACCGGCCGGGCCAACTGCGCCTGCCGCTGGACTCGCCGTCGTCGGGCGGGATCTACGCGCCCACCCTGCGCCACCACGACGGCCGGTTCTGGCTCATCGTCACCAACGTCAGCGCCGACGGCAATCTGCTGGTCACGGCCACCGACCCGGCGGGGCCGTGGTCGGACCCGGTCCTGCTGCCCGGTGTGCGGGGCATCGACCCGGACCTGGCCTGGGACGAGGACGGAACGTGCTGGTGCACGGTCGCCGGCGTCTCCCAGATCCGTCTCGACCCCACGACCGGGGAGACCTCCGGCCCCTCGCGGAGGCTCTGGTCCGGCATGCCCGGCGCCAAGGCCCCGGAGGCGCCGCACCTGTACCGGATCGGCGACTACTGGTATCTGCTCATCGCCGAGGGCGGCACGGAGCGCTGCCACGGTGTCTCCATCGCCCGCGCGCGCACGCCCGAGGGCCCGTTCGAGCCCTGCCCGGCCAACCCGGTCCTCACCCACCGCGGCACCGACCACCCCGTGCAGAACACCGGGCACGCGGACCTGGTCCAGGCACCCGACGGCTCCTTGTGGATGGTGCTGCTCGGGGTGCGCCCCGGCGGCGGCACCCCCGGCTGGCACGTCCTGGGCCGCGAGACCTTCCTGGCACCGGTGACCTGGGCGGACGGCTGGCCGGTCGTCGGCGAGGTGGCACTCGACCTGCCCGCGCCCCCGTGGCCGCTCGTGCCCGGGCCGGTGGAGCCCGTCCGGGACGACTTCGACCTCGGCGAGCTGCGGCCGCAGTGGGTCTCCCTCCGGGACCGTCCGGCAGAGCTCTGCACGACGAAGGAGCGGTCCGGCTGGCTCACCCTGCGCGCCCGGGGCGGCTCGCTCGACGAGCCCGACGTCGTCTTCGTCGGCCGCCGACAACAGCACCTGACCTGCGAGGCACGCACCCTGATCGACCCGGCACAGGGGCGCGGCGGGCTCGCGGTGCGGCTGGACGAGGAACACCACTACGAGATCGAGGCGTCCGAGGGGGAGGTGCGGCTGCTCAGCCGCATCGGCCCGCTGCGCTCCGTGGTGGCATCACGGGCGGTGCCCGCCGGACCCGTGGTCCTCCGCGTCCGGGTCTCCGCCATCCCGCTTCGGGACGCCCGCACCGGCCCGGACGCCGTCACGCTCGGTATCGAGGAGGCGGACGGCACCTTCACCGGGCTCGGCACCCTCGACGGGCGCTATCTGTCGACCGAGGTGGCCGGCGGCTTCACCGGCCGGGTCATCGGCATGTACGCCGCCGCCGGCACCGTCCACTTCGACTGGTTCGACTACGAGCCCCTCACCCCCTGACACGACCCGCCCCCTATCTCGGCCCCCTGTCCTCACCATCCCCCCACGGGCGGAACTCCGCTCGGCCAACACAGAAAGGTCGGAGATGAAGGGAACGAAATACCCCGGTCACCGCAGACGCGGACCCGGCCGTGCGCTCGGCCTGCTCCTGGCGCTGGTCGCCGCGATCGGGCTGACCGGCACCACCGCGCTCGCCGCGACGGGTCACGCCGGGACGTCCGCGGCGGCCACGCCGCGGACGCTCGGCCCGAAGGGCGTCGTCGCGGCGATGCAGCCCAGCTGGAACCTCGGCAACACCCTGGACGCCATCCCGGACGAGACCTCCTGGGGCAATCCGCCGGCAACGAAGGCCCTGTTCGACACCATCAAGGCCCAGGGCTTCCGCAGCGTCCGCCTCCCTGTCACCTGGAGCGGTCACCAGTCCTCCACCGCCCCCTACACGATCGACGCGACCTGGCTGAGCCGCGTCAAGCAGGTCGTCGACTGGGCCCTGTCCGACGGTCTCTACGTGGTGATCAACGTCCATCACGACTCGTGGCAGTGGATCTCCTCCATGCCGACCGACCACGACAACGTCCTGGCCCGCTACAAGGCCACCTGGACCCAGCTCGCCGCCGAGTTCAAGGACTCACCGCAGGCCCTGCTGTTCGAGAGCATCAACGAACCGCAGTTCGACAACACCACCGACACGCAGGGCAACCAGTACCTCGACGAACTCAACACCACGTTCCACACGGTGGTGCGCCAGTCCGGCGGCAACAACGCGACCCGACTGCTGATGCTGCCCAGCCTGGGCTGCACACCTTCCCAGGAGCGCATGGACCCACTGGTCGCCGAGATCGGCTCGCTGAACGACCCCAACCTCGTGGCCACGGTGCACTACTACGGCTGGTATCCCTTCAGCGTCAACATCGCAGGCGGTACGCAGTTCGACGCCACCTCGCAGAAGGACATGAGCGACACCTTCACCCGGATCGGCAACACCCTGATCGCCAAGGGAATCCCGGTCTACATGGGCGAGTACGGCCTGCTCAGCTACCCCGACTACAACCACCCCCCGCGCGTCGAACAGGGCGAGGGCCTCAAGTACTTCGAGATGCTGGGCTACGAGGCCCGCACCACCGGGGTGACCACGGCCCTGTGGGACGCCTTCAACTTCCTGAACCGCACCACACTGCAGTGGCGCGACCCCGACCTGGTCAACCAGATCAAGTCGGCCTGGACCACCCGCTCGGGCACCGCCTCCTCGGACCGGGTGTTCCTGGCCAAGTCGGACGCGATCACGGCCAGGACACTGACCCTGAACCCCAACGGCCTGACGTTCAAGGGGCTTTGGCAGGGCGGCACGAAACTCGCCCAAGGCAGGGACTACACCGTCTCCGGCAGCCGGCTCACGCTGACCGCCTCCGCGCTGACCCGGCTGGCCGGCAACCGGGCCTACGGCACCAACGCGACCGTCGAGGCCAGGTTCTCGGCCGGCCTGCCCTGGAAGATCTACGTGACCACGTACGACAGGCCGGTGCTGTCGAACGCGAACGGCACCACCGGCGGACTCACCCTCCCCACCCGGTTCCGCGGTGACCTGCTGGCGACCATGGAGTCCACGTACGCCGACGGCAGCAACGCCGGCAACACCAGCTGGACGCCGTACCAGGAGTTCAACGCGGCCTTCTCACCCGACTACCCCAACGACGCGATCACCCTGACCCCCGACTACCTCAACGCCCTGCGCGACGGCGCGCAGGCGACGCTCACCTTCCATTTCTGGAGCGGGGCCACCGTCACGTACCACGTGACCAGGTCCGGTGGTTCGGTGACGGGCACCGCCGCCTGACGGCCGCCCCGGGTGCCGCACGGCCGGCACCCGGGGCGACCGGTCACCTCTTCGGCGGAGCAGTGCTCTCGCGCACGGTGAGCGTGGTCGCGATCTCCACCCCGACCTGGGGCACGTCCTCCCCGCGGCCCAGCGCCAGGGCCAGTTCGGTGGCGGCCACCGCCATCTCGGCGAGGGGCTGGTGGACCGTGGTCAGCGGCGGATCCACCCAGGCCACGGCCGGTACGTCGTCGAAGCCCACCACGCTCAGGTCGTCCGGGATGCGCAGCCCGAGCTCACGGGCGGCCTGGTAGACGCCGAGGGCCTGCATGTCGTTGGCGGTGAAGACGGCGGTGGGGCGATCGGCCCGGGAGAGCAGGTCATGGGCCGCGGTGCGGCCGTCCTCACGAGTGAGGAGGGTCTTGACCACCAGGTCCGGGTCCAGCGGCAGACCGGCCTCGGTGAGTGCCGAGGTGTAGCCGGCGTTCCGTGCGAGGCAGAACGGATGGTCGGGGCCGGTGATCATGGCGATGCGCCGGTGCCCCAGTTCGATCAGGTGCCGGGTCGCGGCCTGGCCGCCCCTCCAGTTGGTGGCACCGACGAACGGCACGTCGTCGGGGAGGTCCTCGTTCGGGTCGAAGACGACGAACGGGATGCCCTTCGCCCTCAGCTGCTCCCGTTCCGGCTCCGACAGCTGTGCCACCGACAGCACGCACTGCGGGCGCCGCCCGAGGGTGTCGTCGATGGTTCTGGCCGGTCTGTCCTGGAGGCCGAACTCCGAGACCAGCACGCCCACTTTGTTCCTGCGGGCCACCCGCTCGACGCCGCGGATGATCTCCACGGCCCACATGCTCTCCAGCTCGCGGAAGACCAACTCCACCAGATTGCTGCGGTTCTTCGGGGGCTTGCGGTATCCGTACCGGTGGATCAGTTCCTCGATACGGGCCCGGGTCTCGTCCGAGACGCCGGACCGCCCGTTGAGCACCTTCGAGACGGTGGGTACGGAGACGCCGGCGGACTCGGCGATGTAGGCGATGGTGACGGCCGCCGGGCCTGCACCGCCCGCGCCGGGCTCTTCGGTCTCCTGAGCGGAGAGTGCTTCCGATCCGTCGTCCGGCACGTCGCCCTTCCCCGTCCCCTCGCCCGCTGAAGCCCCTCGTGGCGGCACCCCTCGCCCTCCCGAAGGTGACGAAAGCATACCCGGGCTTTCGCGGGGCGGCGGAAGCCGTGAGACCGGCTCGCACAGGCCAGTTGAGCAGGCACTGAGCTGATCGCGGCCGCTTCCGACACATCTCTTGGACACCGGAGCCGGACACGACACTTTCGCTCGATCCGGGCCTTGCTCCGGGGCGGGCGACGCTCCGCCCCGGAGCAGGGCACGAGGACTCAGGCCGCGCCGGTCACTCCCGGAGCGACGAAACGCCTGTGCAGCGGGGCGAACTCGCTCTCGGGTTCGCCCACGATCCCCGCCTTCTCGACCGCGGGGGCGAGCCGTTCGACGAAGAAGGCCTGGAATGCCTGCTCCGACTCCCACACGTCCACCACGTGCAGCCCCGCCGCGTCGAACCAGGCGACGTGCAGTTCGGCGCCGGCCGGCGCGGCCTCCTCCCAGCCCACCGCGTCCCGCACCAGGTCGTACTGCTCCGGCGTGACCCCCGCCCACCTCATCGACAGCACCACAGCCATGCCCCACCCCTCTCGTCGTGTTGCGAGCTCAGGCATCGTCCCCCCGGAGGGCGTCGCCGACGAAGAGCGCACCGGGGTGCGCGGCGGCCCGCCCGCGTCCCCTCACGCCCGGCGCACGGGCCTGCGAGCCTCGGCACGGGCCGCTTGAATGGCCACGGGCTGTTTGAATGAGCAGGGGTTGTGTGAATGACATGCCGCGGCGTTCCGCCGGGAACGCCGTCCGACGCTCACCGAAGGACCGCCCATGGCTGACGATTTCGGCGTCGTGGTCAGTGCCGGGAGCCTGCGCTCCGACGACGGGCACGCGGTGCGCTTCCCGCATCGCTGGACGCCGGAGGGCGTCACCGTCGAGGCCGACTTCACCGGGGCGCACCTGCTGCATCTGGCAGCGGCGGGCTGCGTGCTCAACGATCTGTACCGCGAGGCGGCGGGCCTGGGGATCATCCTCGACGGGGTACGCGTCACCGCGTCCGGAGCGTTCGACACCGACAACTGGGCGTCGACCGGCATCGGTTACTCAGTGACGCTGGACTCGCCGGCCCCCGCCGCGGACCTGGACCGGCTGCTCGCCGTCGTGGACGAGGTCGCCGAGATCCCCAGGGCGCTTCGCGCGGGCGCGCCCGTCAGCCGTCGTGCGCGGTGAGGCGCAGGCCACGCAAAGAACTCGTATGGTCTAGACCAAAAGGAGGTTTGGTCTAGACCGAAGCGTGGACGGGGGCCGTGCGGCGGCACGAAGCTTGGGCTCCTCCCCCACCCCACCGGAGGCACACCGTGAGACGTCTTCGCGCATGTCTCGGCGCAGCCGCTGCCGTCGGGCTCACCGCCGCAGGGACCACGGCGCTCGTGGCGGGCAACGCCTCGGGCGCGACCACCGCGCTCAGCAACCGCTGGTACGCGGCCGCCCCCTATCTGATGCCCCTCGACAACGACCCCCCGGACCCGGCCGCGATCATGGACGCGACCGGCCTCAAGGCCTTCCAGCTCGCCTTCGTGCTCGCCCCCAACGGCGGTGGCTGCTCCCCCACTTGGGGCGGCACCGCCCCGGTCTCCGCCGACACCGCCGTGCAGTCCGTGATCGACTCCGTCCGCGCCAGGGGCGGCGACGTGTCGATCTCCGTCGGCGGTTACGGCGGCACCAAACTCGGCCAGACCTGCGCGGACGCGGCCGCCACCGCCGCCGCGTACCAGCAGGTCATCACCAAGTACGGTCTCCACGCCATCGACTTCGACCTGGAGGAGCCGGAGTACGAGAACACCGCGGCGATCAAGAACGAGATCGGGGCCGCCAAGATACTCCAGCAGAACAACCCCGGCCTGTACGTCTCCGTCACCACGGCCGGCACGGCCGACGGCACCGGCTGGTTCGGCAAGCAGATGCTGTTGGAGGCCAAGTCGCAGGGCTTCACGCCGAACAACTTCTCCATCATGCCGTTCGACGGCGGCTTCAACGGCGCGGCCTCGCAGACGAGCGCGCTGACCAACTTCAACTCGATCCTCCAGTCGACCTTCGGCTGGGACCAGGCGACGGCCTATGCCCACGAGGGCTTCTCCGGCATGAACGGGCGCAGCGACTCCGGCGAGATCTTCTCCCAGTCCGACTTCCAGACCGTCCTGGACTACGCCACCGGTCACAACATGGACCGGTTCACCTTCTGGTCCCTCAACCGAGACCGCCAGTGCACGCCGGTCGACAACGGCGGGCGGACCTCGGGCACCTGCTCCAGCGTGGCCCAGAACTCCTGGGATTTCGCCAAGTACTCGGTCCGGTTCGCGGGTGCCACGCCGCCGTCCACCACCCCCACCCCGACGCCCACCCCCACTCCGACGCCGACGGGGTGCAAGACCGCCTGGAGTTCCACCGCCGTCTACACCGCCGGTGACGAGGCCTCGTACAACCACCACAACTGGAAGGCCAAGTGGTGGACGCAGAACGAGACGCCGAGCGCCACCGACTGGGGTCCGTGGCAGGACGAAGGAGCCTGCTGACGGCCCTGACAGCGTGACGGCCCGCGCTCCCCCCGGGGGGGAGCGCGGGCCTTTCCGTCCCCCTGCCCGTGCTTCCGTGCGCCCGCGCGTGTGACCGAATCGCTCCATGGGATCGAACAACCGGTCCCCCGCTGGGTATCTCTTCAACACGGTTGGAAGCAGGCGGTGTTGAGGGGGCTGGCACTGTGGCGCGCCGATCCAGCTCGTCCGGGCCGACGTTCCGTGACGTGCTTCCCGCTCTCGCGGTGGTCGTCGTGGCGGTGTGCGCGCTGGCGGCCGCGCTCGCGGCGGGCTACCGCGCCGCCGGAATCGGTGTGCCCCTGGCCGGTGTCGTCCTGCTGCTGCTGATCACCACGGTGGCGGTCCGGCGCAGGCGCCCCGGAATGCGGCGCCGCCTGGGGTACTACACCCCGGACGAACTCCTCGAACTCGACACCCAGGGGCTGGCGTTGGCCGTCGCGCGCATGCTGCGCCGGGACGGCTGGCGGGTACGCCTGCTGCCCGCCCCGGACCGGCCGCGCTTATGCGCCCAGGACCGCGGCGGCCGTCAACTGGACGTGGTCTTCCGCCCGGTGGCCGAACCTCTGCCCGACGAGGATCCTCCGCATCCGCACCGCCATCGCGGCAACACGGAGAAGCCGCTCCAGCTGATCGTGCACCGGGGCAACTTCCGCGCACGGGACGTCCAATGGGCCCGACGCCAGGGCAACACCCGTCTCCTCGACGGCTCCGCCCTCAGGCGCTGGGCCCAGGGAACGTACTTCGGCGAACTGTTCTCGCCCGGGTCGTGAACCGCCGCCCCGGGGGCGAAAGGCCGCGGTGGCCCGAGGCGCGGTCGCGTCTCGGGCCAAGCGGCGGGAACGACTCCGTGTCAGCCGGCGGCCAGGAGTTCGAGGGTGTCGATCACGCGGTTCGAGAAGCCCCACTCGTTGTCGTACCAGGCGACGACCTTCACATGGCGGCCGTCGACCCGGGTGAGGGCCGAGTCGAAGATCGACGACGCCGGGTTGCCCGTGATGTCGGAGGAGACGAGCGGGTCCTCGGAGTACTCGAGAACGCCGGCGAGCGAGCCCTCGGCCGCCTTGCGGTACGCGGCCAGGATGTCGTCGCGCGTCACCTCACGCGCGACCGTGGTGTTGAGCTCGACGATCGAGCCCACCGGAACGGGCACGCGGATCGAGTCGCCGGACAGCTTGCCGTCCAGGTTCGGCAGCACGAGGCCGATCGCCTTCGCCGCGCCCGTGGTGGTCGGCACGATGTTGACCCCGGCCGCGCGGGCCCGGCGGGCGTCACGGTGCGGGCCGTCCTGCAGGTTCTGCTCCTGCGTGTAGGCGTGGACGGTCGTCATGAAGCCGTGCTCGATACCGGCGAGCTCGTCGAGCACCGCGGCCAGCGGTGCCAGCGCGTTGGTCGTGCACGAGGCGTTGGAGACGATCGTGTGCACGGCCGGGTCGTACGCGTCGGTGTTGACCCCGTACGCGAGCGTGACGTCCGCGCCGTCCGACGGGGCGCTCACGAGGACCTTCCTCGCACCCGCGTCCAGGTGGGCCCGGGCCGCCTTGGCCGAGGTGAACCGGCCGGTGGCCTCCAGCACGATGTCCACGCCCAGTTCGGCCCACGGCAGCTGCGCCGGTTCGCGCTCGGCGAGCACCGTGATGCGTCGGCCGTCCACGACGAGGGCGTTCCCGTCGACGGTCACCGGGCGGCCGAGCCGGCCGGCCGTCGAGTCGTAGGCGAGCAGCCGCGCCAGCGTGGCGGGTTCCGTGAGGTCGTTGACGGCAACGATCTCCAGGCCGCTGTCGCGCTCCAGCAGCGCGCGCAGCACATTGCGTCCGATGCGGCCGAATCCGTTGATGGCGATGCGAGTCATCAGCTGTGTCCCTTTCGTTCGCCACCAGGTTCGCTCGCCGTGTCGGCCGCTGACAGTGGCGCGATCGCCACGGTTCAAAAGGATCGCGCCAACGCGTGGGGACGCGACGGCGGTGGGCGCCGGCTACTCGCCCTGGGCGAAGGTGCGCCGGTATTCGCTGGGTGTCGTGCCCAGGATGCGGTGGAAGTGCAGCCGCAGGTTCGCGCCGGTGCCCAGACCGACGTCGGCGGCGATCTGCTCCACGCTGCGCTCCGAACGCTCCAGCAGTTCGCGGGCCATGTCGATACGGGCCCGCATCACCCACTGCATGGGCGTGTACCCGGTCTCCTCCACGAAGCGGCGCGAGAACGTGCGCGGCGAGACCGCCGCCTGCCGTGCCAGTGTCTCCAGGGTGAGGGGCTCGTCGAGATGGTGCAGCGCCCACTCCCGGGTCGCGGCGAACCGCTCCCCCAGCGGTTCGGGCACACTGCGCGGCACGTACTGCGCCTGACCGCCGCTGCGGTAGGGAGCCGCGACCAGGCGCCGGGCGGCGTGGTTGGACGCGGCGACTCCGAGGTCGCCGCGCAGGATGTGCAGGCACAGGTCGATGCCCGAGGCGGCGCCGGCCGAGGTCAGCACGCTGCCCTCGTCCACGAACAGCACGTTCTCGTCGACCCGGACGAGCGGATGCCTGGCCACCAGCGCGCGCGTGTAGTGCCAGTGCGTGGTGGCCCGCCTGCCGTCGAGCAGGCCCGTGGCCGCGAGCGCGAAGGCGCCCGTCGAGATCGCGGCCAGCCTCGCGCCCCGGGCGTGGGCGGAGCGCAGCGCCTCGACGACGGTCCGCGGCGGGTCCTCGCGGTCGGGGAAGCGGTAGCCGGGGACGAAGACGATGTCCGCCCACTCCAGTGCCTCCAGGCCGTGGGCGACGTGGTACGACAGCCCGTCGCCTCCGGTGACCAGGCCGGGCGCCGCGCCGCACAGCCGCACCTCGTACGGCATGCTCGCGCGCGTCGTGAACACCTGCGCCGGGATGCCGACGTCGAGCGGCTTGGCTCCTTCGAGCACGAGGACGGCGACGCGACGCAGACGGGAGGCTGACACGCGGACACGATACGCAGCGCGCGCCGTCCGGCCCGTACGAGGCCGTACGGGCCGTGTCGGCGCTCGCGCGGGGGCCGGTGTCAGCGCGTCCGTGCCCCGCGGGACCGCAGGGGCACCGAGCGCCTCGAGACCGTGGTGGTGCCGCCCGCGGCCGCGCGGGCCGGGGCGTCCGGCACGGTGAAGGCGAAGACGGCGGTCACCGCCGCGATGGCGGCCAGCACCAGATAGGCGTGCTGGTAGGCGCTGACGGGCGGGTGCGCGGCGGCGGCCGCGGGGGTGTTCAGGACCAGGGCCGTGGTCACCATGGCCGGGGCGAGGGCGCCTCCGGTCTGTCGTACGACGGTGTTGAGCGTGGAGGCCTGTGCCAGGTCGCGCCGGTCGACGGTGGCGAGCGAGGCCACCGTCGTGGGCATGAAGACGCCGCCCATGGCGATGCCGAGGAGGAACATGTAGGCGCGGAAGGTCCACAGGCCGGTGTGCTCGTCGCAGGTGGCGAAGAGCAGCAGGACCAGGGTGACGCCGGTCAGGCCGCAGCCGACGATGACGCGGGGGCCGACCCTGGCGTAGA
Organism: Streptomyces sp. C1-1; assembly: GCF_050214755.1. NCBI lineage: Bacteria > Bacillati > Actinomycetota > Actinomycetes > Kitasatosporales > Streptomycetaceae > Streptomyces > Streptomyces sp. C1-1. Next base: position 1,119,395 of record NZ_CP189826.1, read on the forward strand.
GGATGCCGGCGACCTGGACGGTGAGCAGGACGCCGAAGGCCTCGGGGAAGGTGCTGGTGCCGGATTCCAGGGCGGTGCGGCCCTGCGCCTCCTGGAGGAAGAGCGGGCCGAGGAACATGGCGCCGAGGATCGGGACCAGACCGACGAGGTTGATCAGGTTGGTGTCCCGGAACAGCCGGTTCGCGAACAGGCGCAGCTTCAACAGCGGTGTGGGCGTGCGCAGTTGATGGACGGCGGCGGCCACGAGCAGGATCGCGCCGGAGACCAGGGCCGTGACCACGACCGTAGAGGACCAGCCGCGGTTGGGGCCCTCGCAGACGCCGAACATCGTGGTCCCGAGCGCCGCGGCGCTCAGCAGCAGGCCGGGCAGGTCGAAGCGGGGCGGCCGGTGGCCGCGGTGCCCGGCGAGGAACAGGGCCCCGAACAGCACGGCGGGCAGTCCCACCGGCAGGTTGACGTAGAACACCCAGCGCCAGGAGAGGTGGTCCACCAGCAGACCGCCCAGGACGGGAGCCGCCGCCGGGGCCATCTGCTGCGGGACGATCATGTAGCGGGCGACGCGTACCTGTTCGGCGGAGCTGAAGGTGGAGTAGAGCAGGGCGGCCGAGGCCGGGAAGAGCACGCCGGCGGAGAGGCCCTGGACGGCGCGGGCGGCGACGAGTTGGGACAGGTCGGCGGCCGCACCGCACAGCAGCGAGGAGCCGAGGAACGCGGTCAGCGCGGTGAGCAGGACGCGTTTGGCGCCGAGACGTTCGACCAGCCAGGCGGAGGCCGGAATGGCCATGGCCAGGCAGACCGGGTAGACCACGACCACACCGTCCAGGGCGGCCGTGGTGAGCCGGAACTGGTGGGCGATGGAGGGGAGCGCCACCGTGGTGATCGCTCCGTCGACGATGGCGATGAACGTCACGCTGACGCACATCACCGGGACGACGAGACGCTGGTCCAGACGGGAGGACAGGGCGGACAGACGGGTTCGGCGGGGGAACGACAGCACATGCTGAGCATACTCACTATGTGCGTGCTCATAGAATCGGGTTTTCCGGTGGAGCGTGGAACGGGGAGCGGCATGGCAGTGCAGGGCAGCAGCGACATCCTGATCGACGAGCTCTACGAGACGACCCACCAGCTGCGCAACTTCGTGGAGGCGCGGCTGCGGACCGGCGGCGCCTCCGTCGCCCGCCTGCGCACCATGCGCATGCTCGCCCGTGCCGAACGGCCGCTGCGGATGCGGGACCTGAGCGAGATGACGGGCGTCGCGGCGCGGACCACGACCAGCATCGTCGACACGCTGGAGCGCGACGGCCTGGTGGAGCGGGTGCGCCATCCCCATGACCGCCGCGCGTTCCTGCTGCGTCTGACCGACGAGGGCCTGCGCTGCCACCGCGAGGCCGAGGAGGTCGACCGCCTCGCGCTCGCGGAGGCGACGGCGGGGCTCGACGACGAGGACCGCGAGCGGCTGCGCGCCTTGCTGGCACGCATCCGCAGCGCCACCTCCTGAGGCCGGCCCCCTCAGCGCACGCGGGTCAGCGTCTGCGGCCCCGCACGTTCCAGCCGCTGCCGACGCCCGCCAGGTGCAGGGCGAGCGCCGTGAGGCCGAGCAGCATCACGTTGGTCGACGTGAAGGTGTCGTTCGTCGAGATGTCCGCGGCGTTGATGAGGAAGGCGATGAAGAACAGGATCGCCGAGACGATGGCCAGCATGATGGGCGTCCTTTCGACCGGTGGGGTCCCCGCGGGATGTGGGTTCCGGATGCCCCCAACTCGGCCGTACACACCGGCGAGCGCCTGGGTGAGGAACGCGGTCGTTCACTCGCGGCTCAGTGGCCTCGCCCGCTCTCCAGCCGGTCGAGGACCGCCTGCGCCATGGTGGCCTCGCCCTTGGCGTTGGGGTGGGCGGGGGCCGCGGGTGAGGCCGGCCGCAGCGGCTCGATCCAGCGGTCGGCGGGCGCCTTGCACATGTCGTGGCCGCGGGTGGGCCCGTAGGTGTCGACGTACTCGGCGCGGTTGAACGCCGCCGTCAGACGGAGCATCAGGTTGAGGCGTTTCTCGGTGTCGCGCAGGTAGGGGAAGTCCTTAGCGGCGAAGGGCACCGAGGGGTAGCAGCCGCTGCCGTCGTCGGGCAGGAGGTCGGGGTATCCGACGACCACCACGCGCGCGTGCGGCGCCCGGTGGTGGACGGCCCTCAGCACCTGGGTGATCTTCGGTGCCGTTCGCAGGACGGCCAGCGCCAGCTCGTCGATGCCGGAGGCCGTGTAGTGGCTCTGGCACGGGTTGCCCGCGAGGTCCTGCGGGGCGAGCTGGGCGCAGGTGGCGATGATGGAGCCGAACCCGACGTCGTTGCCGCCTATCTGGACCGTCACCAGGTCGGTGTCCCGGTCCACCGCGTCGAGTTGGGGCGGGTTGGTGCCCTGGGGCTTCCACATCTCCTCGGTGGTCGCTCCGGCGCAGCTCACGTCCTCGAGTACGGTCGCCGTCCGCTGCGCCGCCACCAGGGAGGGGTAGTTGTGGTCGGAGCGGGCGCAGTTGGCGTCCACCTGCGTCGGGATGAGCGGCCCCGAGGTGTAGGAGTCGCCCAGGGCCACGTACTGGCGCTCGTGACCGCCGGGTGAGCCGTGCGCCAGGGCCGGTGTGCCCGCGGCCAGGACCATGGCACAGCCGCTGACCGCCGCCGCGGCCGCCCTCGCCCGTCGACGTCTTCGCGGCCCAGCGGCCGGGTGCGTGTCACGCATCATCGAGAGCCTCCTCCTCGCGGCCGTCGCGTCGGGGCGTGCCCCCGTACGGCCGTCACCGGTTCAACTGCGCCTGTATACCCGCGAGTAGCGCATACGGGCCAGAGCCGTACGACAACCAATTTCCGGGGATGGGCCGCGGGTGCGGAGGAGTTGGGCGGATCGCCGTCGGCCGCGCTCAGTCGGCGGCGGAGGTGCGGGTCGGCTTGCCCAGGGCCCAGAACAGCACGCCGAGGAGCATGAATCCGACGAGCGGGACGGCCTCCGTGAGCAGGTACTGCAGGCGCTCGCCGTGCGTCCAGCCGTCCGGCGCGTAGGCGGAGCCGAACCAGTGGTCGCCGGCGCCGGGGGCGACCAGCTGCACGGTGGCGAACAGGACGAGTGCGGTGAGCACCACGCTGATCGCGAGCGGGAAGGGCGCCCGGTAGGGGCGGTGCACGTCCGGCGCCTTGCGCCGCAGGACCGCGAGCGCCGGGAAGATGCCCAGGTAGCTGACGAGGGTGGTGGAGACGGCGAGGCCGAGGACGGCGCCGAAGAGCTTCGCGGCGCTGCCGTGGGTCAGCTCGTGGGCCAGGATCAGTACGAAGGTGGAGACCAGGCCGCTGAGGACGTTGACGCGGACCGGGGTGCCGAACCGGCTGGAGATGACGCCGAGGAAGCGCGGGGCGGCGCCGTCGTAGCCGGAGACGGCAAGGGCCCGGTCGGAGCCCATGACCCAGGTGACGCCGGAGGACAGCACCGTGAGGATGAACATGATCGCGGCGAGGTCGCCGAGCAGGCTGCCGGCTCCGCTGAGGGTGGCGGTGCCGTCGGCGGCGACATGGCCGCCGTAGACGGTGAAGACCTGGCGGATCGCGTCGATGAACCCGCCGAGACCGGTGATGGCCTTCACGGGCAGGACGAGCAGGATGCCGAGGATCGGCAGGGCGTACAGCGCGATGGCGAGGCCGGCGCTGCGGAAGATCGCGAAGGGGACGTCCTTCTGGGCGTCGGTCATCTCGTCGCCGGCGGTGTTGGGCAGTTCGAAGCCGACGTAGTTGAACATCAGGACGGGGACGAGGGCGACGAATCCCGCGTACGACGGCGCGAAGTCGACGAGGCCGAACCCGTGCAGGCCGTGCCGGACGCCGTAGATCGCGACGGTGACGGTGAACAGGCCGAGCAGGAGGAAGCGGCTCCAGGCGCCGATGGTGGGGATCCACTTGCCGATGTCGAAGGAGAGGATCGCGGCGAGCACGCCCACCCACACGAAGAGGAGGGTGAAGGCGTAGAAGGCGGGGGTGCTCAGGTCTTTGCCGTCGTTGAAGAAGGTGGTGTACGCGGTGACGGCCGAGACGGAGAGGGTGCCGCCGAGCCAGACGGGGTTGGTGATCCAGTAGAGGAAGTTGTTGACCGCGCCGGCCAGGCGGCCGAAGGCCCGGCTGGTCCAGATGTAGGGGCCTCCCTCGTCGGGGAACGCGGCGCCGAGTTCGGCGGTGAGCAGCGCGGAGGGCACGAAGAACACGGCGGCCAGGACGATGAGCCAGGTGAAGGCCTCGGCCCCCGACGCGGCCACCGTGCCGATGGTGTCGACGCCGACGATCGTGCACAGCAGGAAGAAGAGGATGTCGAAGCGGCCGAAGTGCTTGCGCAGCTTCTGGCGCTCGGTCTGCGCGGCTGCCGGCGTGCCGGCCGATTCGGGTGCTATGGGGCCAGCGGTCACCGGGCGCTCCTGTGTGCTTGTGCCGGGGCGAGATTCGGCCAATGATCCGTGGCGCCCCAGCACCGCACAAGCGCCGCTGTACAAGTTTTGACCATCGCTTCGCAGTATCAATACGGCGGAAACCGCATGGAAACAGAGCATCCGGCACCACCTGTGCCGGGGGCGTCGATCAGCCCGGCAGGAGGTAGTGGGAGAGACGGGCCTCGGCCGCGGCCGGGGTGATGCCGAGCCCCCTGCCGATCGTCTCCGGCGCGAGTTCGTCGGCCCGGGCGGCGTAAGCGGCCTCCTGGCCGATGCGGCGGGCGAGACGTTCCAGGGCGGCCACCGACTTCAGGGCGGCGACCGGGGCCTGGTCGGCGAGGACGGTCAGCCGTTCGTCCAGCCGCCGTATCAGGTCGGTGACTTCCTCGGGCAGGGGCACCGTCAGCCGTTCGACCGCCCGGACGTGCTCGCGCCAGTCGTCGAAGGCGGCCGAGGTGTCGAGGTCGTCCAGGGGGTCGTCCGGAATCCGCTGCCCGTCGAGGGGATGGCTCTCGCCCCGCCAGCCGCACGCGCAGACGGCGCGGAAGGCGGCGGCCTGGGGCCGGCCCAGCCGCCCGTCGTAGGCCCACAGCTCGCGGGTCTGGCGGCCCTCGCCGCCACCGCCGATGTCGAAGTACACCGGCGGAGGCTCGCCGCCGTCCGCGAGGACCGCGCCCACGATGCCCTCGTGCGAGTCGCCGAACTCCTCGGTGCGCCACCCCACGGCCGCTCCCCTTCCTCCCGGGGCCGCCCCACGACTCCCGGAGATCCGAGAATGCCGCAGGCCGCCCGCGGGCGTGGCGGGATTTCCGGCAACCGGGCGAACAGCCGGGCCTCGCCCACCGTCCGGTCGGGGCCCGTCAACTCCGCACGAGGTCACGGGAATCGGGCGCGGCAGGACGAAAGGGGTTGACGATCTCCCGCTCGGGGCATCAGGACTGGACAGGGCCGGCCGCGCGCGAGGTGCCGCGGCCCCGGTGGGCGGACAGACCGCGGGGATACCGGATGCGCCTGGAGGGGATGTGATCCGCGATGCGTGCGCAGGGGCGTACCCATCGGCGTTCCGTACGAGTGGAGTACCTGCTGCCCGACGAGGCCGCGTCGGCCGGCCGGGCGCGAGGGCTGACCTCGAGATTCCTGACCCATTCCGGTCATCGGGCGACGCGGGTCACGGCCGAGCGGATCGACGACGTGAAGCTCGTCGTGTCCGAGCTGGTCGCCAACGCCACCGAGCACGGCAGGAACGGCTGCCGCCTGCGCCTGCAGGTGACGGACGGCCAGGTGACCGTCGAGGTGTACGACGACAACCCGGTCCCGCCACGGATCCGTCCGTTCACCGCGGAGGGCGAGAGCGGGCGCGGCCTGGCCATGGTGCGCTGTCTGGCACAGCGCCTGGACGTCAGGTCGGTCACCGGCGGCGGCAAGCGCGTGCGCGCCGTCCTGGCCCTTCCCGTCTAGCCGGCGGGACACCGCCGTCCGGTGGCCTCGACGCGCCGGCCGTGCGGGTCCGTGACGGTGACCGGGCGGGGTGTGGTGGTGGGAGCGGCGATGCGCTGGGCGTCGAGGGCCGTGCAGGCGATCTGGTCCGCCGCGAGGCCGTCGACGCTGCCCAGCGGCACGGAAACCTCGATGTTCACCCGGGAGTCGTCCGAGGTCACCGTCACCGCGTCCGAGAGATCGCTGCCCGCGGTGGGCGGAGCGGGAGTCGCGCCGTCCGTGGGCGTCGGGGCTTCGACGGCCTCCTGGCTCGGCAGGAGGGTCGTCAGGCGCCGGGCCCGCTCCTCGGCGGTCGGTCCCTGGAACAGCAGTCGTACGGCCGCCTCGACGCCGACCGGATCGGCGGTCTGGCGGAGCACGGGGACCAGGGCGTCGTCGTGCACGAAGTACACCCGGACCCTCGGCACGACACCGCCGGCGGGCCCGCCCGCCTCCACCACGCCGGTCGTGGGGATGCCGCAGGAGGTGAGCCCGGCGAGCGCCGCGAGGAGCAGCAGCGCGGATCGGCGTACGGATCTCATCGCCGGGTCTCCTTCGCCGGTACGTCCATGGTCGGCCCGTCCTGCGCCGACTCCTCCGCGTGCAGCGGGAGTTCGACCGTGAAGACGGCGCCGCCCTCCGGCCGGTTCGCGGCGCGGACGGTGCCGCCGTGCACGCGGACGTTCTCCGCGGTGATGGCGAGGCCCAGGCCGCTGCCCTCGGTGCGGGTACGGGCGCCGTCGGACTTGTAGAACCGCTCGAAGACATGGGGCAGCACGTCGTCGGGGATGCCGGGTCCGCTGTCACGCACCTCGATGACGGCCAGCCGGCCCGTCCGCGGGGTGCCGCCCTCGGTCAGGCTCAGACGGACCGGCCGGGCGCCGTGCCGCAGGGCGTTGCCGACCAGGTTGGCGACGACGACGTCGAGGCGGCGCGGGTCGACGCGGCCGCGCAGTGCGTCGGGCGGCGGCAGACGGGTGTCCACGACGTCCGTCCAGGCGCGGGCGGCGAGGGTGCGGCGCAGCGACTCGGCGAGGTCGATCTCGTCGAGATGCAGCACCGCGGCGCCGGCGTCGAAGCGGGAGATCTCCATGAGGTCGTCCACCAGGCGGGCGAGCTTCACGGTCTCCTCACTGATCAGCCGGACGGCGGTGGCGGTGTCCGGGTCGAGGCGGGCGGCGTCCTCGTCGAGGACGTCGGTGACCGCCGACATGGCGGCCAGCGGGGTGCGCAGTTCGTGGGAGACGTCCGCGGCGAACCGGCGCGCCCGGGCCTCCATGCCGCGCAGTTCGGCCACGGACGTCTCCAGGGCGGCCGCGGTCTCGTTGAACGTGTGCGAGAGGTCGGCGAGTTCGTCGGAGCCGTGGACGGCGAGCCGGGTCTCCAGGCGTCCCTCGGCGATGCTGCGGGTGGCGCTGCGCAGGGCCCGCACCGGCCGCAGGACCCCGCGGGCCGCGAGCAGCGCGAGCAGGACGGCCAGCGCGAGGGCGGGGACGGTGGCGCGTTCGACGGCGGTGACCAGGGCGTCGACATAGGCCTGTTCGGTTCTCTGCGGCACGGTCAGGAAGATCTGGACGCCGGTCGCGGTGGCGCCGGGGTCGGCGAAGGTGAGGGACATGCCCACGACGAGGGCGGTGTGGTCGCCGCTGCGCACGCGCTGGAAGACGGTGGCGCGGCTGGAGTCGACGGCCCGGCGCAGGGCGGGCGTGACCTCCTCGAACCGGTCGCCGGGGACCGAGGTGGCCCGCGCCCGCCCGTAGGTGACCAGCACCCGCCAGGTCCCTGACGGTTCGGCGTCCGCCACATCCGCGGCGAAGCGCCGCAGGTCACCCTCGTCCGGCGGCATGACCAGGGACGAGGCGAGCCGGTCGGCCCGGCCGCGCAGCAGTGAGATCACCGTGTCCTGGCTCTGCTGGAGCACGCCGGTGCGGGCCTCGCGGAAGGTCAGGGCCCCGGTCGTCATGGCGGTGAGCGCGGCCACGAGGGCGAACGCCACGACCAACCGGGTGCGCAGCCCGCGCAGTTGGGGCACTCCGAGGCGGCGGATCGGCAGCGGCCGTGCGGTGCGGGCACGGGGTGCGGGCCTCATCGGGCGGCGAACCGGTAGCCGAAGCCGCGGACTGTCTGGATGTAGCCGGAGTCGCCCATCTTGGCGCGCAGCCGCTTGACGCAGGCGTCCACCAGGCGGGCGTCGCCGTGGTAGCTGTGCTCCCAGACGGACTCCAGGAGTTGCTGCCGGCTGAAGACCCGTCCGGGCGAGGCGGACAGGGTCAGCAGGAGCCGCAGTTCGGAGGGGGCGAGCGGCACGGGGGTCCCGCGCAGGCGGACCGTGAGGCCGGCGCGGTCGACGCTCAGGTCTCCGTAGGTGTCGATCTTCGGTATGGCCGCGTCGGCGCCGGAGGCGGCCACCCGGCGCAGGACGGCGCGGATCCGTGCGTCGAGCACCCGGGCCTGCACGGGTTTGACGACGTAGTCGTCGGCTCCCGCCTCCAGGCCCACGACGATGTCCTCGTCGTCGCCCCGGGCGGTCGCCATGAGGATCGGCAGGGTCTGGTCGAGGGCGCGCATCCCGCGGCACACGTCGAGGCCGGGCATGCCGGGCAGCATCAGGTCCAGCACCACGACGTCGGGCCGGAAGGACCGCAGGGTCCGCAGTCCCTCCTCCCCCGTCTCGGCGGCGGCGACCTCGTGCCCCTGTCGACGCAGGGCGAGGGCGACGCCGTTCCGTACGGACCGGTCGTCCTCGATCAGCAGTACGCGTGGCATGGGCTCAGTATCCGTACGCCGTACGCCTGTTCGGGGTTCTGTTACCGGATGATCACATTCGCCACCCGGGCGCCGGGCGTTATCTCTTCGTTATCGTTCGCGCCAGATCCGATCACATCCCGATCACAACCTGAACGACCATGACCGCGCACAAAGCAACTCCCGCTCGTGGCCGTCGTCGTGGAAGGGGTCCCGGGCATGCCGTCGTCCGGCGCAGGAAGGGGTCCCTCTGGGGAGGCCTGGCGGCGCTGACGGTGCTCAGCGTCACCGGTCTGGCGGCCGTCGGCTGGACGTCCGCCGGCTCCGGCGGATCCCGCGCCGACGCCCGGGACACGCCCACCGGACCCACGCACGGCTCCGCGCCGGCACCCCGGGGCAAGCCGACGCCGAGCCGGTCCGCCACGGCCTCCCCCACTCCCCCGCGGCCGGACATCCCGGCCACCGGGCCGGGGACGTACGTCACCGCGCCCGGCGGCGGCGCCGCGGTCGGCAAGGGGAAGGTCCTGCGCTACCGGGTCGTCGTCGAGAACGGCATCGACCTGTCCCCCTCGGACGTGGCGCACCAGGTGGACCGCATCCTCGCCGACCCGCGCGGCTGGACGGCCGACGGCCGCTCGGCGTTCCGCCGGGTGTCGGGCGGGCCCAGCGACTTCGTCGTGCGCGTGGCGACGCCCGGGACCGTGGACCGGATGTGCGCGCGCCACGGCCTGGACACCGAGGGCCGGTACAACTGCAGCGTCGACGGGAACGTGATGGTCAACCTGCGCCGCTGGCTGCTCGCCACGCCGGTCTACGCCAAGCATGTCCGCACCTACCGCGCCCTGATCATCAACCACGAGGTCGGCCACTTCCTCGGCCACGGCCATGTGGACTGCCCGGGACCGGGCAGGCCGGCCCCCGCGATGATGCAGCAGATCAAGGGCATGCACGGCTGCGTCCCCAACGTGTGGCCCTACGACGCCCACGGCACCTACCTCACCGGGCCGCCGCTCTCCTGAGCCCTCACCCCTGGCCCGCGTGCAGATGGCTGTGGGACACCTCCGGCGGGCACGGCGTGTCCTCGCCCCGGCGGTCGCGCCGCCAGTCGTGCGCCGCGAGGGCGAGTGAGCACAGCACGGGCAGGACGCCGACGCCGACGGCGGTCGCCACGGCGAGGTGGAAGTCGTGTCCGCGGGCGCCCAGCACGACGTAGAACAGGCCGGGCAGCGCGGCCGTGCCGACGGCCCCGCCCAGCCGCTGCCCGGTCTGCAGGGCGCCGCCGGCCGCGCCCGCCATGCGCACCGGCACGTCCCGCAGCGTCATGGTGACGTTGGGCGAGATGACACAGCCGCTGCCCAGGCCGCCCACGAACAGCACGGGCGGGGTGAGCCACACGGCCAGTCCCTTCGGTGCCAGCCACAGGATCAGCGCGGTTCCGCCCAGGCCGAGGGCCACGCCGGCGAGTCCGCAGACGGTCAGCAGCCGGCCCAGCCGGTCCACCAGCCGGCCCGCCACCGCCGCGGCCAGCGCCGAGCCCAGCGCGAACGGCGTCACCGCGAGACCCGACCGCAGCGGCGAGTAGTCCAGACCGTTCTGGAAGAAGAGGGCGAAGACCAGCCACACACCGCTGAAGCCGACGAAGTAGAGGGTGGCGATGGCGGCGCCGACGGCGTAGCCGCGGGTCTCGGTCAGCAGCCGCGGGTCCAGCAGGGGCCGGCCCTCGCGGGCCGCGACCCGGCGTTCCCACCGGGCGAAGGCCACGAGCAGCGCGGGGCCCACGACGAACAGCCACCACAGCCGTCGTACGCCACCGGACTCGGCCAGGACCAGCGGCAGCATCAGCGCCAGGACACCGCAGCCCAGGAGCGCGACGCCGCCGAGATCGAGGCGTTCACGGCGGCCGGGGACCGCCCTGGGCAGCAGGCGGATGCCGAGCAGCAGGGCGATCGCGCCGACCGGGACGTTGACGTAGAAGATCCAGCGCCAGCCCTGGGGGCCGTCGGCCAGGGCGAGGATGAGTCCGCCGACGACGGGGCCGACGGCGCTGGAGATGCCCACGGTCGCGCCGAACAGGCCGAAGGCGCGGCCGCGTTCGGCTCCGCGGAACATCTGCTGGATCAGTGCGGAGTTCTGCGGGGCCAGGCAGCCCGCGGCGACGCCCTGGGCGATGCGGGCGGCGACCAGGAAGGTGATGGTGGGAGCGGCGCCGGCCGCGGCGCTGCACAGCACGAAGGCGGTGAGGGCCAGCAGGAAGATGCGGTGCCTGCCCACCGCGTCGCCGATGCGCCCGGCGGTCACCAGGACCAGCGCGAAGGCGAGGGCGTAGCCGGAGACCACCCATTGGATGGCGGGCGCGCTCGCGTGCAGGTCCCGCTGCATGGACGGCAGCGCCACGGCGACGATCGTCACGTCCAGCAGGCTCATGAACCCCGCCACCAGGGTCACCCACAGGGCCCTCCACCGCCTGGGGTCGCTCCCGCCGTCCGTCTGTGTCGGCACGGTGCCTCCTCGCCCGATCACGTACCCGATCCGGTGAAGGGTTCCCGTATCCGCCGCGAATCATCGGCCCGGGCGCGTGTGCGGCCACGCAGGGCTCGTCCGGCGCCATATTACTGAAACGTAACCTTCCGAGGGCTACCCCCGGTAACAACGGCCTCGGTACCGTCCTGACACTTCGTCTAAGAACGGCGCGAGGTGCGGTGGGACGACCGCGCTCTCGTGCCGTCGGCACCTGCCCCACCAGGCCATCAGCCGCCCGAGCCGAAGACCGAGGCTCGGCCTCCACCCCGCACCGGAGGCTCGTCATGCCCGTTTCCCCACGCCAGCTCGCCGTGGCCGTCACCACCGCCGCGTGTCTCGGCGCCACCGCCGTGCCCGCCGCATCGGCGGCGCAGACCGACGCCGTCGTCTCCCGCGGCGTCACCATCCCGGAGTTCTACAACCCGCCCGCCGGCCTGCCGTCGGCCGACGGCGCCCTCGTGCGCAGCGAGCCGCTCCCCCTCGCGCTGAGCCTGCCGGGTGTAGACGGGCCGCTGCCGGGGAGGGCGACCCGGCTGATGTACAAGTCGACGGACTCCACCGGCCGTCCGATGGCGGTCACCGGCGCCTACATCGAACCGACCGCCGCCTGGAAGGGCAGCGGCGACCGGCCACTGGTCGCCCTGGCGCCCGGCACCCTGGGGCAGGGCGACCAGTGCTCGGCCTCCTACGGCCTCGAGCACCCGCTGCTGCTCAACGGCCAGACGGTGTCGGTCGCCTACGAGGACCTGGCGGCCTACCGCCTGCTGTCCGAGGGCGTCGCCGTCGTCGTCACCGACTACGCCGGACTCGGCGCCACCGACCGGCTGCACACCTACGTCAACCGCGTCGACGAGGCCCACGCCGTGCTCGACGCCGTCCGCGCGGCACGCTCCCTCCCCGGGGCCTCTATCACCTCCGCGTCACGCGTGGGCCTGTACGGCTACAGCCAGGGCGGCGGCGCGACCGCCGCAGCCGCCGAACTGCAGCCCTCCTACGCCCCCGACGTCACCCTCTCCGGCACCTACGCGGGCGCCCCGCCGGCCGACCTGGTCGAGGTGACCAGAGCGATCGACGGCAGCGAACTCGCGGGCGCGCTGGGCTGGTCGGTCAACGGCTTCCTGCAGTCCGACCCCGCGCTCGTGCCGATCGCCGACGCCCACCTCAACGCGGCGGGACGGGCGGCCCTCAAGGACCTGTCGACGATGTGCGTGGGGGACGCGCTGTTCTCCTACGGCGGCGCGCACAGCACCATGTGGACCACGGACGGCTCGTCGCTCAGCGACATCATCGCCTCGGAACCGGCCCTGCGGAACTTCCTGGCCGACCAGCGCATCGGCACGATGAAACCGGCCTCCCCGGTCCGGGTGGCCACCGGGACCAAGGACAACCTCGTCCCGCACGCCCAGGCCCGCCGGCTCGCCGTGGACTGGTGCGCCAAGGGGGCCGACGTGACGTACAAGCCGATCGGCCAGCTCGACCTGGGCAGCGCCCTGCTCAATCACCTCACCCCGCTGCTCACCGACCAGGGCGACGCCATCTCCTGGCTGACCGACCGGCTCGACGCCAAGCCGGCCACCTCCAACTGCGCTGATCTGCCCGGCCTTTCGTGAGGCACCCGTACTACAGCAGTACGGCGCCGTCCGCGGCGCAGGCCTCGGCGGCCAGCCCGCCGGGGCCGGGGTCCGGCCGCAGCATCTGGGCGACCAGCTCGGCCGTGACCCGGTGCCAGGCGCCGCTGCGCCGCAGCATCGCGTGGTCCCCGCCCCGGACGGTCACCATGCCGGCCGGGGTGCCCGCGGCCCGGGCCCGGCGCACGAAGTCCGCCGACTCGGCGGGCGCACACACCCGGTCGTGGTCGCCGTGGACGAGCACGATCCGCACCTCGCCGAGGTGGGCGACGGGGTCCGCGGGCGGGCACCAGGGCGCCAGGGCCAGCACGCCCCGCACCAAGGGGTGGGAGGCGGCGCGCAGGGCGGCCCTGGCCCCCATCGAGTGCCCGACCAGGACGACCTGCGGGGCCTCGGCCAGCTCAGCGAGTTCGTCGAGCGCGCGCAGGGCGTCGTCGGCCGGGTCACCGGTGTTCCAGCCCCGGTAGCGGTAGCGGACCTGCCCCAGCAGGGCGTCCGGGGGTGCCGCAGCGGCGGCCGCCCGCAGCACCGGATGCATACGGAGCGCGGCCGCCTGCCAGGGGCGCACCGCACGGCGGCTCACCTCCTGGCCGCCGTGCAGCGTCACGATCGCGGCGGAAACGGACTGCTGCGGTGCGTGCCGCACGATCAGTGCGGACTCGTTGCGTTGCACCCTCCCACCATGCCCCATCCAGCGGAGCCCCGGCTCCCGGGCTCCCCTCCCGCCCCGGGGTGGGGGCGCACGCACAGACCAGTGAGCCCTGCATGCGCCTCCGCCACCAGGGGGAGGATGTGCCGTGTCGGCGACCGCTCGGCCGGGACATCCCGTACCTGAGCTCAACCCCGTCGAGAAAGCAGGTCGGCTCCGTGCTGTTGCGTCTGCCCGAGTCCGTGTCCGAAGCGCAGGAGTACGTCGCCCAGGGGGCCGTGCCCGTCGGCGGGGCCACGCTGGTGTGGGCGGGCTGGCAACGCGACGGGTTCCCCGAGCAGGCCATGTCCCTGCGCAACCTGCCCGAGGCCAACGTCGTCGAGAGCGGCAGGCTGGGCGCCGCGGTGGTGCTGAACCGGATCGACGAGCGGGTCCCGGAGGTGCTCCGGCAGGCCGCCGCCCGGGTGGGGACCGGTGCCGTGCGGCGGACGGCCACCGTCGGCGGCAACATCGTCGGCAGCACGCTGCGCTGCCTGCTGCCCGCCGCCCTGGTGCTCGACGCCCGCGCGACGGTGCTGGAACGGGACCAGGTCTTCGAGACCGATCTGGCCGAAGTCCTCGCCAAACAGCACCTGTTGCTCAGCCTCCACTGGTCCGAGCCGCTGGTCAGCGGCTACCGCAAGCTGGAGGGGGAGGCCGGCGGTCCCCCGCCGCTGGTCGTCGCGGCCGCGGTGCACGCCGGGGAGGAAGGGCCGGCCCAGGTACGCGTCGCGGTCCGCGACGGCTACGACGTCATCGCCGCCGGTGTCCCGTGCGGCGACGGTGCCGAACCGACCCTGGACGCCCTGCGGGAGACGGCCGTCGGCACGCTGCACACGACGGGCTGGCAGGTCGTGCACCGGCACGTCACCGAGCTGTTGGGGCGGCCGACGGTGTAGCGGCCCCGGCATACTGGGCGCATGCGTCTCGGCGTGGTCACCGCGATCCTCTACTGCGTGCAGTTCAGCCCGGAGTTGGACGACGGCGAGGTCGAGCGCATCGCCGCCATGGTCCTGGAGCGGCCCTTCTACGACCTCACGGTCGAGGAGCAGTACGCCGGTGTCGAAGCGGTGCTTGCCGCAACGGTCTGGGAGGACGATCCGTCCTGGCACCCGCACGGCGAGGCGGCCGTCCGGGACTTCCTGCGGCGGCTGCTCCAGCGCCTGGACGCACTGCGGCCGTGGCAGGAACCGCCGTACCGCAGCCTGGCGCTGGAGCGCTGGGAGGAGTACCGCAGCGGGCGGCTGCTGGCGCACGTGCGGCTGTACGCGCCACCCCAGGACCCGCTGTTCTCCCGTCTGCGGCCCGTGCCCGGGGACGAGCACCAACTGCGTGCGGCCCTGCTGCGGCTGCGCTCCGGGGACGAAGTCGCCCTGGTGGCACCGCCGTTGTCGGGCGCGGGGGACGCGGTGCTGATGGCGCTGGCCCCGCACCGGCCCGCCCCGCAGGTGATCGAGGCGTTCGTCACCCACACCGGGTACGAGCGCGAGCGGGTGTCCCCGGCGGTGCGGCGGTGGTGGCGGCGGCGACCGGTCCTGCCCGCGGGCGTGCGGCCCACCGGGGCGTGAATCCGCGGCCCGGTCGTCAGTCGGCCGTCTTGCGGGCGAGGGCGTTGTTGTCGATGGAGTTGTGCACGCTGAAGCTGACGGCGTCCGGGCGGTAGCGGTCGTCCGACCACTCCACCGGGCGTCCCTCGCGGGTGGTGGTCACGCGGCGCACGCGCAGCAGCGGGCTGGTGCGGCGGATGCCGAGGAGTTCGGCGTCCTGCGCGCTCGCGGCGACGGCGTCGATGACGTGCTCGCCGTAGGCGAAGACGAGACCGGTGCTCTCGTACAGCAGTTGGGTGACGGAGGCCGCGTCGGGGTCGACGGTCTCGACGGCGGGTGAGATCCAGTCGGCGTACACGGTCCGCTCCACCAGGACCGGCTCGCCGTCCAGCCCGCGCACCCGCAGCACGTGCAACACCCGGGTTCCCTGGCGCAGTTGGAGGCGTGCGGCGTCCTGGGCGGTGGCGGGCAGGTACTCCTGGGCGACGACGTGGCCGGTCGCCTCGCGGCCCATCGCCCGCGCCCACTGGGCGAAGCTGCGCAGTTCGGCGAAGCTCTGGCTGCGGCGGCTGGCGAGGACGACCCGGCGGGCGCCCTGCCGGGAGCCGATCAGCCCCTCGGCGGTCAGCGCGGCGACGGCCTGGCGGACGGTGCCGCGCGAGACGCCGTAGTGGGCGGCGAGCTCCGTCTCGGACGGCAGCCTGCCGCCCACTGTGTACTCCTCGCGGTCGATCGCCCGCCGCAGTTCGTCGGCGATCTCCTCGTGTCGCGTCGCCACCGTGCCCCTCCGAGTCTGCTGCTGTGCACAGCGTGACCACCCTAAACGAGGCCGACGATCGATCGCGCTTTCCCCGAACTGTGCAGGGAATGGGAGGTCACAATTTCGCCACTGTTTACGAAGGCGTCACCACAGGCAGCATTACTGAGGCCAACTTGTTCAGACAAGTTCTCAGTCTTCGTGCGTCCCCTGCGCCCCCTTCTGGAGTCCCCGTGTCCCAGCCGAGAACAGCCGCTCTGGCCTGCTCCCTCGCCGTCGTCGCCGCGCTCGCCCTGAGCGCCTGCGGCGCGGCCCCCGACAACGCGTCGACCACCGCCGACGGCAAGAGCGCCGCCACCGCCACCTCCGCCGCCGACTTCGGCGGCATGTCCAAGCTGGTGGCCGCGGCGAAGAAGGAGGGCACGCTGCACGCCATCGCGCTGCCCCGCGACTGGGCCAACTACGGCGCCCTCATCGACGGCTTCCAGAAGAAGTACGGCATCAAGATCCAGGTGGAGAACCCCGACGGCTCCAGCCAGGACGAGATCAACGCCGTGACCTCCCGCAAGGGCCAGGACCGCGCCCCGGACGTCCTCGACCTCGGCTCCTCCTTCGCCCTCAGCGCCGCCCAGCAGGGCCTGCTCGCGCCGTACAAGGTGGCCGCCTACGCCGACATCCCGGCCGGGCAGAAGGACCCGCAGGCCCGCTGGTACAACGACTACGGCGGCTACATCTCCATCGGCTGCGACGCCAAGCGCGTCAAGGCCTGCCCCACCACCTTCGCGGACCTGCTCAAGCCGCAGTACAAGGGCCAGGTCGCCCTCAACGGCAACCCGACCAAGTCCGGTTCGGCCTTCGGCGGTGTGTACGCGGCCGCGCTCGCGAACGGCGGCTCCTTCGACGACGTCCAGCCCGGCCTGGACTTCTTCGCCAAGCTGAAGAAGAACGGCAACTACACGCCCGTGGAGTCCACTCCGGCGACCGTCGAGAAGGGCGAGACGCCGATCAGCATCGACTGGGACTACCTCAACGCCGGCTACGCGGACGAGTTCAAGTCCAAGGGCGTCGACTGGAAGGTGGCCGTGCCGACCGACGGCCAGTTCTCCCAGTACTACTCCCAGGCCGTCAACAAGGACGCCCCGCACCCGGCGGCCGCCCGTCTGTGGCAGGAGTACCTCTACAGCGCCGACGGCCAGAACCTGTGGCTCAAGGGCTACGCCCGCCCGGCGCTGATGACGGCCATGGACAAGGCCGGCACCCTCGACAAGGAGGCCGCGGCCAAGCTGCCGGAGGTCTCCGGTACGCCGTCCTTCCCGTCCGAGGCCCAGCAGAGCAAGGCCAAGACGGTCATCGCGCAGGGCTGGGCGAAGGCCGTCAGCGGATGACGGCGACCCTCACGGGCGTGGACGTGGCGCCGCCGGTCACCTCGGTGAAACGGCGGCGCCGTGCCCCCGGCTGGCTGGCCGTCGTCCCGCTGCTCGTGTTCACCGCGATCGCCTTCGGGGTGCCGGCGATCGCCATGCTCAACGGCGCCTTCAGCGTCAAGGACCAGGCCACCGGCGCCAGTTCGTACAGCGGCCAGAACCTGACCACCTCCCTGCACGGCGCCTATCTGACCGCGCTGCTCGGCAGCGTCAAGCTGTCGGCCGTCTCCGCCGGTATCGGCACCGTGCTCGGGCTGCCCCTCGCCCAGGTCGTGGTCACCTCCCGCTTCCGGGCACTGCGCGACGCCGTGCTGACCGCGTCCGGCGTGCTCGCCAACTTCGGCGGCATCCCGCTGGCCTTCGCCTTCGTCGCCACGCTCGGCAACGCCGGCGTGCTGACCCGGCACCTGGGCCTGACGAAGGCCGGCTGGGACCTCTACAGCTTCTGGGGCCTGGTCATCGTCTACCTGTACTTCCTGATCCCGCTGATGGTGCTCACCATCACGCCGGCCCTGGAGGGCCTGCGCGCGCAGTGGCGGGAGGCGGCGCAGAACAACGGGGCCACGACCGTGCAGTACTGGCTGCACGTCGCCCTGCCCGTGCTGCTGCCGTCGCTGCTGGGCGGGTTCGTGCTGCTGTTCGGCAGCGCGTTCGCCGCGTACGCCACCGCCGCGGCCATGGTGGGCAGTTCGGTGCCGCTGGTGACGCTGCAGATCGCCGACGCCATCTCCGGCAACGTACTGGTCGGCCAGGAGAACGTGGCACTCGCCCTCAGCCTCGACATGGTCCTGGTCGCGGGCCTCGTCATGGCCGTGTACCTGCCCCTGCAACGACGGAGCGCGCGATGGCTCGCCTGAACCCGTGGCGGTGGGTCGTCCTCGGCCTGGCCGCGCTGTACTTCCTGGTGCCGCTGGCCTCGTCCGTGATCTTCACCGTGGACGTGCCCGGCCAGGGCGTCACCTTCGACGCCTACTCGCAGATCGTCTCCGCCGACGGCTTCGTCTCCAGCCTGCTGCTCTCCCTGGAGCTGGCAGTGGCGACCATCGCGATCGTGCTGCTGCTGATGGTGCCCGCCATGGTGGCCCTGCGGCTCGGCGCACCCCGGCTGCGGCCGGTGGTCGAGGTCATCTGCCAACTGCCGCTGGTGGTACCGCCGATCGCCTTCGTCGCCGGGATCTCCACCGTTCTGAAGTGGGGCCCCGACTATCTCTCCCGGACGCCGCTGTTCGAGACGTTCGTGGCGATCCAGAACCCGAGCTTCCCGTTCGTGCTGGTCATGGCGTACGTCGTGATGGCGCTGCCGTTCGTGCACCGGGCGCTGGACGCCGGACTGCGCGCGATCGACGTGCGCACCCTCGTCGAGGCCGCCCGCAGCTGCGGCGCGAGCTGGCCGCAGGCCCTGCTGCGGACCGTGCTGCCCAACCTGCGCGGGGCGCTGCTGAACGCGGCCTTCCTGACCCTCGCGCTGGTCCTCGGCGAGTTCACCGTGGCCCAGCTGCTGGGCTTCCAGCCGTTCGCCGTGTGGATCTACAGCGTCGGCGGCTCGCAGGCCCAGCTGTCCGTCGCCGTGTCCGTGCTCAGCCTGCTCGTCACATGGGCCCTGCTCCTCGCGCTCGCCGGTGTCGGCGGCCGCACCCGTACCGCTTCGTCCCGGGGATGAACCATGACCGCCACCACGCTTGAGAAGGCCGCCGTCGACAAGGCCGCCACCGTCGAATTCCGCGGTCTGCGGCGAGAGTTCGGGGCCACAGTGGCCCTGGACGGGCTCGATCTGACCGTACGCCCCGGGGAGTTCCTGGCGCTGCTGGGCCCGTCCGGGTGCGGCAAGACCACCGCGCTGCGCATGCTCGCCGGGTTCGAACACCCCGACGCCGGTGCGGTGCTGGTCGACGGCAAGGACGTCACCGACGTGCCCGCCCATCGCCGTGACGCCGGGATGGTCTTCCAGTCGTACAGCCTCTTCCCGCATCTGAACGCGCTCGACAACGTCGCCTTCGGGCTGCGCATGCGCAAGGTGGGCGCCGCCGAACGCCGCTCCCGCGCGGCCGAGTTGCTGGAGCTGATCGGTCTCGACGACAAGGGCGACCGGTTCCCGCACCAGCTCTCCGGCGGCCAGCAGCAGCGCATCGCCCTCGCCCGGGCGCTCGCCCTGCGGCCCCGGGTGCTGCTGCTGGACGAGCCGCTGTCCGCGCTGGACGCCAAGGTGCGCCTCACGCTGCGCGAGGAGATCCGCCGGCTGCAGCAGGAACTCGGCATCACCACGCTGTTCGTCACGCACGACCAGGAGGAGGCCCTGTCGATCGCCGACCGGGTCGCGGTGATGCACGCGGGCCGGCTCGAACAGTGCGCCGAGCCCGCCGAGTTGTACGGACGGCCCGCGACGGCGTTCGTCGCCGAGTTCGTGGGCACCATGAGCCGGATACCGGGGCACCTGGCCGGGGAGACGGTCGAGGTCCTCGGGATGCGGCTGCCCGCCGAGGGGACCCTGCCGCAGGCGTCGGAGGTCCACGTCCTGGTGCGGCCCGAGGCCGTACGCGTCGAAGCGGACGCCACCGGCGGGGCGACGGTGATCGCCACCGCCTTCCTCGGCGCCTCCACCCGGCTGACCGTGCGCCTCGCCGACGGCACCGAGGTCAAGGCCGACCTGTCCACGCACGAGGCGGCAACACTGGGCGCCGGGGCCGCCGTACGGGTGTCGCTGCCCGAGCGGCCGGTGCTGGTCGCCGAACGAACGGCGTGAGGACACCCGCCGCCGGCTCCCGGCACATCCCCCCACACACGAAAGAAGAGACCGTGACCCGACCCCCGCTCCAGGCCGTCCTGTTCGACATGGACGGCACGCTCGTCGACACCGAGCGGCTGTGGTGGGACGCGGTGCAGGACGTCGCCACGGGCCTGGGCCGACCGCTGACCGAGGCCGACCAGCCGGAGGTGCTCGGCCGGCCCGTCGAGCACACCGCCGAGTGGCTGGGCCGGATCACCGGCACGCCGGGGCTCGCCGGCCGGCTGCACCGCGAGTTCGGCGACCGCGTCCGCACCGGCATCGTGCCGCGCCCCGGCGCCCTCGCCCTGCTGGACGCCCTCGCCCGCGACGGCGTCCCCACCGCCCTGGTCACCGCCTCCCCGCGGTCGGTCGCCGACAGCGTGCTGGCCGTGCTGGGGGCCGACCGCTTCCGGGTGTCGGTCACCGCCGACGACACCGTCAGCACCAAGCCCGCCCCCGACCCCTATCTCGCCGCCTGCCGCGCCCTCGGTGTCGAACCGGCCCGCTGCGTGGCCGTCGAGGACACCCCCACCGGCGTCAGCTCCGCCGAGGCGGCCGGCTGCGCGGTCCTCGCGGTGCCGTCGCTCGCCCCCATCGAGGCGGCGCCCGGGCGGACGGTCGTGGCCAGCCTGGAGGAGGTGACCGCGGAGCGGCTGCGGGGCCTGGTCCGGCCGCGGCTGCGCGTACTGAGCTGGAACCTCTGGCACGGCGGCACGAAGGTCGACGACCACCGCGCCAAGCAGCTCAAGGTCATCCTCGACACCGAGGCCGACGTGGTGGGCCTGCAGGAGACGGCCGGTACGGCGGCCCGGGAACTCGCCGAGGCACTGGGCTGGCACCACCACCAGGCCGGCGAGAACCTCGGCATCATCAGCCGCCACCCGATCACGGCCCGCCTCGGCGACCCGGCCGTCGGCTTCTACGGTGCGGCCGGAGCCCGCATCCGCCTCGGCGGCACGCGGGAGCTGGACGTGTGGACGGCCCACCTGCACTACACACCGTACGGGCCCTACGAGGCCGCCTTCGACGGGCTGCCGGCGGCCGAGCTGATCGCCCACGAGGACGTGCGGCTCGCGCAGATGCGGCAGGCCCTGCGGCAGATCGCCGAGGCGGCCGGCACGACCACGCCGGTCGTCCTGACCGGCGACTTCAACTGCCCTTCCCACCTGGACCGGACGGACGTGGCCTGGCCGGTGACCAGGGCGGCCGAGGAGGCGGGGCTGCGCGACTCCTACCGGGAGGCCCGTCCGGACCCGGCGCGCGACCCGGGCCACACCTGGTCGCCGGTCCACCCCCGGCACGAGGACGACCCCTCGCTCCCCGAGCCGCAGGACCGGATCGACTACGTGCTGCACAACGGCCGCGGCCTGCGGGTCCTCGACTCGCGCACGGTCGTCACCGGCGTCCCGCGCGCCTGGCCCGACGTCGCGGGCAACGACTGGCCCTCGGACCACGCGGCGGTGCTCACGACGTTCGAGCTGAACCCGCCGGACTGACCGGGGCCGGGCGCCCGGCCGCCGTCACCCGGCGGCGTTGTCGACCCGCAGACGCACCTGCTCCTCCAGCCGCTCCAGGCTGTGGTCGAGGGCCTCGCACGCCGCCGCCTCGCCCGGGTCGTGGCCGTCCTCGAGGAAGGACAGGTGCACGGTCACCTCGCTGGTGCCGGTGTCCAGGCCGGCGACCTGGAGCCAGCCGGCGTAGCCGCCGTCCTCCCGGGTGCCCCACTCCAGGCGCATCTGGTCGCGGCGCCGGCGCAGGAGCGCGGGCGTGTCGTGGTCGGCGCCGTCCTCGTGGACGGTGACCGCCGGCAGGTCGTCGGGGCGCACATGCAGCTCGCGGGGCAGCCAGCTGTCCAGCTGGCCGACGTTGGCCGCCTGGTCGAAGACGTGCTCCGGCAGGGCGGGCATCGTCCGGGAGCGTTCGTACTCGGTCATCGTTCATCACCTCCGCGATCGTGGCGCAGCACACGACGCGTGCCCCTTTTGAGGTGATTGAACCCACGACCTCGGCATCGGCCGGCGCGGGCGGCCGGAGGCCCCGGCTCGCGCACCGGACGACAACTTGTCACCCCTGTACGCCAGTTCCCGCTGTCCGAACGATCTCCCAGCGTCGTTTCCCGTCCATCATCCGTCAGTCCCGGAGACTCGCGTCCCGCGCCCCGGCTCCGCGCCTACCTTCCGAGGACCGGGCGGGCCGTCGGTCCGTCGCAGCCGACAAGCATTCGAAGGGGTGGGCGCCATGGCGGGCGTGGAAGTGTCACTGAAGGAAATGATGGCCGGGGTCGAGGGATCGGTGGGGGCCGCGGTCGTCGACTACACCAGCGGAATGGCCCTGGGCACACTGGGCGGCAGCAAGGACCTCGACCTGACGGTCGCGGCGGCCGGCAACACGGATGTGATCCGGGCCAAGGTGCGCACCATGGAGCAGTTGGGGCTCAAGAGCGGGATCGAGGACATCCTGATCACACTCGACCGGCAGTACCACCTGATCCGCCTGGTCGCCGGCCGCAACGGCAACGGCCTGTTCCTGTACCTCGTACTCGACAAGGAGCGCTCCAACCTGGCGATGGCCCGCCACCAGCTCAAGCGCGTCGAGGAACAGCTCGAGGTCTAAAGATCCCCCGGCGTCCGGGTGTCGTGCGCCCATGATGTGAAGACTTCTTCAACTCACCACATCAGCATGATCCCAATTCGTGCCTGCGCACGGCCCCGGGCGGCCAGGATCGGTTCCGAAGGGCAGCCGCGGCGGCGCCCTCGGGGCCGCCGCTCCATGGCAACCGCACCCGACCCGGCAGGGAGAGAGCACGATGCAGGTCCCCCTCTACCAGGCCAAGGCGGATTTCTTCCGCATGCTCGGGCATCCCGTGCGCATCCGGGTCCTGGAGCTGCTCCAGCACGGTCCGGTCCCCGTGCGGGACCTGCTGGCCGACATCGAGATCGAACCGTCCAGCCTCTCGCAGCAGCTGGCCGTGCTGCGCCGGTCCGGGATCGTGGTGTCCATCCGGGAGGGCTCCACCGTCACCTACGCCCTCGCCGGCGGTGACGTCGCCGAACTGCTGCGCGCGGCCCGCCGGATCCTGACCGAGCTGCTGGCCGGGCAGAACGAGCTCCTGGCCGAACTGCGGCAGGCCGACACCTCTCCCCCGCCGGTGTCCACGAGCCCCCCGCCGGTGTCGACGAGCGGCCGTGTCTGACGTCCGGCGGGAAACCGTCGCCGGCGCGTTGCTCCGCCCGAGTGGTGGATCCGTGCGCCCGGCCGTAGCGTCGAAGCGGGGACGGACGATGGTGGCTCGCGCTCGGGAGCGGTCATGCGCGGACAGGTAATCAGTACGGCGGTCGCACTCTGTTTCGCCGCGTCGCTCACCGCGGCGGCAGCGGCGCCTCCCTCGGCGGCCCGGCCCGCGTCGGCACCCGCCGCGCGGGCCGCACGGCCGCCGACCGGTCCCGTGCTCGTCGACTGCTTCTGGCACGCCCGGGTCCGCCCGGCGAACTTCATGCTCGCCTGCGGGGACGGCAACAGCCGCCTGGCGTCGCTGCGTTGGACGATGTGGGGCCGGGACTCGGCGCGGGCTCAGGGCGTGAACTGGGTCAACGACTGCAAGCCGTACTGCGCGGCCGGCCGGTTCCACGCCTACTCCGTGGTCGTACGGCTGGATCACGCGCAGCCCTGGAAGAAGCACCCGCGGCTGCGGCACTACACGCGGATGACGCTCGTCTACAACACCGACCGGCCGCGCTCCTTCCCGCGGACCGTGGTCTATCCGCTGTGGGACTGATCCTTCTCCTCGCGTGAGCCCTGGTCGCCCGCGTCCAGCGGCGACCGGCCCTGGAGGGACTCACCGGCGGTGAGGTGTTCCAGGACCTCGACCAGCTCCCTGCAGGCCTGTTCCACCGAGCGTCTGGTGTTGAGCTGTTCGGTGATCACCGCCGACAGCAGGAGGGCGGTCAGGGCCATCGCGCCGTTGAAGGCCTGGAGCTTGATCATCACTTCGATGCGGGTCATCCGGGCGAAGGGCCCGACCTGGTCCGTGGCGGCGACCGTGGCCATGACGGAGGCCAGGGCGGCGCACAGCATGCTGCCGGCGAGCTGGAAGCGCAGCGCGGCCCAGATCACCAGGGGGTAGACGAGGAACAGCAGGCTGATGTCGCTCCGGGTGGCGAAGGGGATGAGGCCGCCGGCGATGAGGGCCAGGCCCACGGCCTCCCTCCAGCGGGGCGTGCGCGGGAGCCGGTGCACCCGCCACAGTACGAGCAGGACCGGGGTGACGATCAGGACGCCCATGGCGTCGCCGGCGTACCAGGTCGACCAGACGAGCCAGAAGCCGCCGGCGGCGAGCTTGCCGGTGAGGACCAGGAGTCCGGCGCCGGCCGTTGCGCTGACCAGCATGGCGGTCAGCGCCCCGAGGAACACCAGGGCGAAGCCGTCCCGCAGCCGGGCGAGGTCCGTGCGGAAGCCCACCCGGCGCAGCAGGTAGTAGGCGCACACGGGGGCGGCGGTGTTGCCCACCAGGGTGCCGATGACGGTGGGCTGGATCGAGGTGATCGACATGACGACCAGCAGGGCGCCGAGTGCGATGCCGGGCCAGGAGCGCATCCCGAACAGCAGCAGACAGGCGACCGCGACGCCGGTGGGCGGCCAGACGGGGGTCACCACGGCGCCGTCCACCACCAGCTGCCGCATCAGCCCCAGCCGTCCGGCAGCAAAGTAGCAGGCGGCGACGGCCGTCACCTGGAGGGCGTAGCCGACCGGTCGGCGCAGATCCTCGGTACCCACCACATGTGCCATCACACACCGCCCGGCCCGTCTCTGCGAGGCGAGGGACGGTCCGGCGGGCCGTCGGCGGGGCGCCGCGGGCTCCCGTCGTGGTCGCGGGGTTCTACGCACCCGGGGCGAGGCCGTCGTGTCCGACCACGAGTACCGCCGCGTCGTCCTCGTGACCCACGCGCTCGGCGACCTTCATCACCGCGGCGGCGAGTGCGCCCGCCTCCATGCCGGCGACCGCGGCGATGCCGGCGAGGCGGACCACCTGGTCGAGGCCGTCGTCCACGCTCAGGGACGGTCCCTCGACCACGCCGTCCGTGAGCAGGACGAAGACGCCGCCGGTGGTGAGCCGCGACCGGGTGACCGGGAAGTCGACGCCCGACACGATGCCCAGCGGCGGGCCCCCCTCGCCGTCGGCGACACCGGACCGGCCGTCCGCGGTGGCCCAGATGTGCGGGATGTGCCCGGCCCGCGCGCTCTCCAGGACCCCGGTGGACGGGTCGAGCCGCATGAAGGTGCAGGTGGCGAAGAGGTCGGTACCGAGGGTCAGCAGCAGGTCGTTGGTCCGGGACAGCAGCTCTCCGGGCTCGCTGGTCACGGAGGCGAGGGCACGCAGGCCGACCCGGACCTGGCCCATGAAGGCGGCCGCCTCGATGTTGTGGCCCTGGACGTCCCCGATGGACAGGCCGATGTGCCCGTCGGGCAGGGTGAAGACGTCGTACCAGTCGCCGCCCACGTTGAGCCCGTGGTAAGCGGGGGCGTAGCGCACGGCCAGGTGGAAACCGCGGGCGATCGGCAGGTCCCGGGGCAGCATGCCGCGCTGGAGGGCGATGGCCAGCTCGACCCGGGAACGCTGCACCTCGGCGAGCTCGCGCGCCTGGGCGGTCAGCGAACCGAGTCGGGCGAGCAGCTCGTCGCCGTCCTCCGCGTCGCGCATGGTGGACATCGATCACTCCGGCGGGGCCGTGGGCCGTGACCCCTTCAAGGCAAAAACCCCGAATTCACATTTAAGAGGATGATAGCGACAAGCGAGGGCGGACCGACGGCCTTCCGTCGGCCCGCCCCGGGCACGAACCGGCCGCGTCAGCCGCCCAGCGCCGCCATGACCACGTCCTTCGCCTCGTCCTGCACCTGCGCGAGGTGCTCGGGCCCGCGGAAGGACTCGGCGTAGATCTTGTACACGTCCTCCGTGCCGGAGGGACGGGCCGCGAACCACGCGTTCTCGGTGGTCACCTTGATGCCGCCGATGGACGCGCCGTTGCCGGGCGCCTCGGTGAGCACCCCGGTGACCGCCTCCCCGGCGAGGGTGTCGGCGGTGACCTGCGCAGGGGAGAGCTTGCCCAGCAGCGCCTTCTCCTCCCGGGTCGCCGGGGCGTCGATGCGCGCGTAGGCGGGTTCGCCGAAGCGGTCCGTCATGGCGGCGTAGTGCTGCGACGGCGTCTTCCCGGTGACCGCGGTGATCTCGGAGGCGAGCAGCGCCAGGATGATGCCGTCCTTGTCCGTGGTCCACACCGAGCCGTCCCGGCGCAGGAAGGACGCGCCCGCCGACTCCTCCCCGCCGAAGCCGATGGAGCCGTCGACCAGCCCGTCCACGAACCACTTGAACCCGACGGGCACCTCGACGAGCCGCCGTCCCAGGTCCGCGGCTACCCGGTCGATCATGCCGGACGACACCAGGGTCTTGCCGATCCCCGCCTGCGCGGGCCACTGCTCGCGGTGGCTGTAGAGGTAGGAGATCGCGACGGCGAGGTAGTGGTTGGGGTTCATCAGGCCGGCGTCGGGGGTGACGATGCCGTGCCGGTCGGCGTCGGCGTCGTTACCGGTCGCGATCTGGAAGCGGTCGCGCTGCTCGATGAGCGAGGCCATCGCGTAGGGCGAGGAGCAGTCCATGCGGATCTTGCCGTCCCAGTCCAGCGTCATGAACCGCCAGGTGGGGTCGGCGAGCGGGTTGACCACGGTCAGGTCGAGGCGGTGCTGCTCGGCGATGCGGCCCCAGTAGGCGACGGACGCCCCGCCGAGCGGGTCGGCGCCGATGCGGATGCCGGCCGAGCGGACGGCGTCCAGGTCGAGCACGTTCGGCAGGTCGGCGACGTAGGCACCGAGGTAGTCGTGGCGGCGGGTGGTCTCGGCCGCGAGCGCCCGGGTGTACGGGATGCGCCGCACGTCCTTCAGACCGCCGGTGATGATCTCGTTGGCGCGGTCCTGGATCCAGGAGGTGGCGTCCGAGCCGGCCGGTCCGCCGCTGGGCGGGTTGTACTTGAAGCCGCCGTCGGCGGGCGGGTTGTGCGAGGGGGTGACCACCACGCCGTCGGCGAGGCCGGAGGAGCGGCCGCGGTTGTGGGTGAGGATGGCGTGCGACACGGCGGGGGTGGGCGTGTAGCCGTCGGCGCTGTCGATGAGCACGGTGACCCCGTTGGCCGCGAACACCTCCAGCGCGGTGACGCGGGCGGGCTCGGACAGGGCGTGGGTGTCGGCGCCGAGAAAGAGCGGCCCGTCGGTGCCCTGCCCGGCGCGGTACTCGCAGATCGCCTGGCTGGTGGCGGCGATGTGGTCCTCGTTGAACGCGGTCGTCAGGGACGATCCGCGGTGTCCTGACGTGCCGAACGCGACCCGCTGCCCCGGGTCGGCCGGGTCCGGGTGCAGCGCGTAGTACGCGGTGACCAGCCGGGCGACGTCGACGAGGTCCTCGGGGCCGGCCGGACGGCCCGCTCGCTCGTGCTGCATGTGCCCGCTCCTCCACATCGGTTGTCCAAACTGCTTGCCGCCCCATCTTCCCTCGTCGGGGCGGCACGCAGCGAGAGCGGGTCAGTGACCGGACGGACCGAGCAGCGCGCAGACGAAGTTCTCCTGAACGGCGCGCAGCCGCCGCAACAGGTCCGGCTTCAGGGCCTCGTTGATCTGGGTGGTGACGGAGAAGGTCAGGGAGCGGCTGCCGTCCGGGGTCGCGGCGATGAGCTGGGTGTAGCCGGGGAAGTTGCCGGTGTGGCCGAGGACGACACCGCACCGGGTGGTGTAGCGGAACAGGGCCAGGCCCGCGGAGTTGCTCCCGGGACCGGCGGGCTCGGAGGCGCCGGCGATCCAGTGCCTTTGCTGCCGTACGACGTCCGGGCCGTACAGGTGCCCGCCCGCGTAGCCGCGGATGAAGCGGGTCATGTCGGCGGGGGTGGAGATGATGCCTCCCGACGCCCAGGAGCCCGAGGCGCCGAGGAGTTCGCTGACGTCCTGCGGGGGCGCGGGCGGGCTGACGTCGTAGCCGTGCAGGTAGGGCTCCGGGATGCGGTAGCCCTGGGGCAGGCTCGTGTCGCGCAGGTGCAGGGGACGGTTGACGAGCTCACGCAGGAGCTGTTCGTACGGGGTGCCGGTGACGGCCTCCGCCATGAGGGCGACGGCGATGTTGTCGGAGTTGGAGTACTGGTAGCGGCTTCCCGGGGGGAACTCCAGGGGCCGGTCGGCGACGAAGTCGAGCAGGCGCCGGGAGTCGAACTGGTGGTGCGGGTCGGCCGCGAGGATGCTGCGGAACCTGGGCGAGGTGGTGTAGTCCGGCAGACCGCTGGTGTGGGCGAGGAGCTGACGCAAAGTCACTGCTGCCCAGGCACGCGGGAGTTGGGGAAGTCGCTTCCCGATGGTGTCGTCCAGCCGCAGGGCGCGCCGGTCGACCAGGGACAGCGCCACCGCGCCGCTGAAGGCCTTCGCCGTGCTGGCGATGCGCATGTGGTCGTGAGGAGCCGGGCGGCGGCCGGTGGCCAGGTCGGCGACACCCGCCCGGACGACGCGGGTGCGCCGGTCCCAACGCAGCACGGCGATGACGCCGGGCGGTCCGCCGGGCTCGTGCACGAGCTGCTCGGCCTGGCGCAACAGGTCGTCGTGGTGCGGGACGGGGGTCGCGGCGGTACCGGTCGCGGCCGGGCCGAGGGCCGTGACGCAGAGCGCGACGCAGCCGGAGATCAGTAGTCGGGAACGGGCGGCGAAGCGGCGGGGCATGGGCACTCCAGGCGAGGGTGGGACTGCGGTGCAGGCCCAGCCTTGCCGTCGGCCCGGACCAGCGCCCTGCGGTGCTGCTGCATCCGGCCGAACGACACCCCCCCCCCGGCCGTCACGCGTCGGCCGGGTACAGCTTCGTGACCTTTCCCTGCGGAGTGGCTTCGAGGTAGCCGGTCTCGCCGTAGTCGTTGGTGAGGTAGACCCGGATCGAGGCGGGCTCGTCGAAGATGCTTCTCGGGATCTGCGTCAACAGGTAGGTAAGTGTCGGCTTGTCGACATGCAGTTTCTTCTCGGCGACGGCGAGCAGGCCGGGCACGGCGTCCCAGTTGTAGTTCTTCAGGCTCACCGGGGTGTCGCCGCTCGTCAGGGTTCCCTTGATGATGCCCTTCTCCACTCCGCTCGCCGGACGATAGGTGTAGGTGTCGTAACGTGTCCGGCTGCCGGGGACCATCGCCTTCGCTGACACGTACGTGGGGTAGACGCTGAAATCGCCGAAGGTGTTCCTGCCCGTCTCGTCCTCGATGGCCTTCAGCGCCTTGCGGATGGCGGTCGGCGTGAGCATGCCGGTGGCGAGCTTCGACGTCGCGCCGGGTGCCGGCGATGCCGACGGCTTCGTGGGCGTCGGGCTCTGTCGCACCGTCGCATGCCGGCTCGGTCCCGCTGCCCCCGAGGGGCTGTCGCCCTTGTCGCCGCCGGACAGGGCCAGCCAGGTCACCCCGCCCACCAGCACGGCGCCTGCCGCGGCGGAGGCGATCACGGCACGGCGGGTGCGCCCGGGGCGGGCCACGACGGTCTCGGACGACAGCGGCGTCGACGGCGGTCGCGGAGGCGCGAGCGGGTAGGAGGTCGTGCCGGGACCGTCGACGTCCTGTGCCGCCGAGGCGAGCAGGGCGTCGATCGCCTCCGCGCCCGGCCGCGCCGCGGGATCCCGCACCAGCACGCGTTCGAGTACGTCCGTCAGCGACCCGGCCTGCTTGGGCGGCGGTACCTCCTCGTGGAGTACGGCGGCCAGCGTGGCGAGGGTCGTTCCGCGCCGCAGCGGGTGGTGGCCCTCGACGGCCACGTACAGCATCATCGCCAGCGACCACAGGTCCGCCGCGGGGCCGCCGTCACCGCCCGTCACCCGTTCCGGTGCCATGTAGTCGGGGGTGCCGATGATCGAGCCGGTGGCGGTCAGCGCGGTGGCCTCGCGGACCGCGGCGATCCCGAAGTCCGTGAGTACGGGGCGGCCGTCGGTGCGCAGCAGCACGTTGGCGGGCTTGACGTCACGGTGCTGGACGCCCGCGGCGTGCGCGGCGCGCAGGGCGTCGAGCACACCGCGGCCGATGCGGGCGGCCTCGGCGGGTGCCATGGGCCCGCGGGCCAGCCGGTCGGCGAGCGAGCCGCCCTCGACGAGCTCCATGACGATCCACGGATAGGTGCCCGGTCCGCCGTCGACGATGTGGTGGATCGTCACGACGTTCGGGTGCTGGACCCTCGCCAGGGCCCGGGCCTCGCGCAGCACCCGCTCGCGGAGCATGCGCGCGCTGTCCGGGTCGTACTCGGCGAGGTCCGGGTCCGCGGGGCGGACCTCCTTGACGGCCACGGCGCGATGCAGCAGCAGGTCGCGGGCGCGCCAGACCGTGCCCATGCCGCCGCCACCGAGCCTGGTCAGCAACTCGAAGCGGTCGTCGACGATCCGTCTGCCGCTCTCCCCGTCGTTCATGGCGAGGAGCTTAAGGGACGCCTCGGACAGCCCGTGCCCCGCACCGCGGTCCGGTGCGGAGCACGCGCGCATGGGCCCGCTACTCGGCGCCGACCAGAGCCTTCACCTGGAACTCGTCGTAGGTGTCCGGTTCTTCGTGGCGCGCCATGACGGTGCCGAGCCAGCCGAGGACGAAGCCGGCCGGGATCGAGACGATGCCCGGGTTCTGCAGTGGGAACCAGGCGAAGTCGGCGTCCGGGTAGAAGGAGGCCGGGGTGGAGGAGACGACCGGTGAGAAGACGACGAGGAGCACCGAGCACAGCAGGCCGCCGCAGAGGCTGAGCAGGGCGCCGGTCGCGTTGAAGCGCCGCCAGAACAGGGTGTAGACGAGGGTGGGCAGGATGGCGGACGCGGCGATGGCGAAGGCGAGGAAGGCCAGCGTGGCCGTGTTGGCGCCCCAGGACACCAGGGCCAGCAGCATGCCGAGGACGCCGATGACGACGGCGGCGAGGCGGGCGACGACGAGCTCCTCGGTCTGCTCCGCCCTGCCCTTGCGGATGACCTCGCCCCAGAGGTCGTGGGCGAGGGAGGAGGCCGCGGCGAGGGTGAGCCCGGAGGCGACGGCGAGGAGGGTGACGAAGGCCAGGCAGGACAGCAGGGCCGTCAGGACGCCACCGCCGAGCTGGTGGGCGAGAAGCAGTACGGCCGAGTCGCCCTTGTGGTCGGTCTGTTCGATGGTCCCGCGGCCCACGACGGCCGTGGCCCCCAGGCCGAGGATGCCGGCCGCGAGGCAGACGAAGCCCACGAGACCCATCGCCCAGACCACCGAGGACCGCAGGACGCGGGTGGTGCGCGGGGCGAGCAGCCGCATCATGACGTGCGGGAGGGCGGCCAGGCCGAACACGATGGCGAGCTGCAGGCTGAAGAAGTCCAGCTTGCTGGCGGTGCTGGCGCCGTAGCGCAGGCCGGGTTCCAGGTAGCGGGTGCCGAGGCCGCTGTGGTCGGCGGCCGAGCCGAGCAGAGCGTCGAGGTTCCAGTGGAAGTGGTGCAGCACCATCACCGCCGTCACCGCGATCCCGGAGATGAGCATGACGGCCTTCACGATCTGGATGAACGTCGCTCCGGGCATGCCGCCGATCGCGGCGTACACGATCACGATGGTGCCGATCACCACGACGCACAGGGTGCGTGTGGTCGCGCTGGGTTCGCCGGTGAACTGGGTCAACAGGGCGACACTGCCGACCAGTTGTGCCACGAGATAGAGGGTGGTGACGGCCAGGGTGCACAGGGACAGGGCGAGGCGGACCGACCGCTGTCCCTGCGACAGGCGCAGCGCCAGAGTGTCGCCGAGGGTGAACCTGCCCGCGTTGTGCAGGGGTTCGGCGATCAGCAGCAGGACCGTCATCCAGGCGACGGCGGTACCGCACAGGTAGAGGAGGCCGTCGTAGCCGGTCAGGGCGACCAGGCCGGTGCTGCCCAGGAGGGTGGCGGCGGAGATGTAGTCGCCGCACATGGCCAGTCCGTTGCGCAGCGGGGTCATCTCCCGGTTGCCGAGGTAGAACTCGCTGATCTCGTCGCGCTGCGGGGCCAGCAGCAGCGCGGTGAACAGGGTGACGACGACCACGGACAGGAAGATCAGGAACGTCAGTTGCAGACTGAACCGGTCCACGACGCCGGCGGCGGTCGTCACCATGTGCGGTACCCCTCGGTGGGTCGGCGGGGCACGGACGGGTGCTGCGCAGCGCGGCCCGGGCCCTCGGCGGTCGGCCGGTGGAGCTGGGTACGGAAGCCGCGGGCGACCGGGTCGACGCGCGTGCGCATATGGACGACGTAACGCCGTGCGATGACGGCCATCAGGACGAACTGCCCCAGACCGAGGGCGAGTCCGAGGGTCAGATGGCCGCTGAGGGAACTGTTCATGAGGCCGGGCGTGAAACTCGACAGCAGCACATACAGCAGAAAGCCGCCCACGCCGATGACCGTCATTGCCGCGCCGGAGCGGCGCTGCGCGCGCTTCAGGGCCTGAAACTCTGGATTGCCGGATATCGCCTGCTGTTGCGGTTCGTGGGCGGTCGCGGTGGAAATTCGCGGAGGCGGTTCCAAACCTTCATGGTTCCTTGACACCAGAGCACCTTCTTCGCTGCTTCGGGCCGCGCATGCAATTCCATCGAAAGGTATGAACTCCAGCTCACAGAGGCAGGGACGGAGACGGAAGAGGCATGCTGGAATCGCTTCCCGTGCGGACATTGTGGGGGATCGGTGAATCCGGAACTGCCGCTTTCCGGATTCACGGGCGGGAGATCAGAGAGATCCCGGCCGGAAGCCGGAGTATGGCAGCGTCACGATTGAAGAATCAACCGCACGGGAGGGTGGTTTTCAGCGGGTGGCTCGTTCGCACGCCTCGCGAAGAGCCGTCGCACTCGGTCGGCCAGCGAAAAGCAGGACGGGCCTTAATAGTCCATACCTTTTTCGCGGAGAGGCTGTCTCAAATGCTGCGCAGGGCAGCGGAGTCCGGCCCGGGTTCGGTCCGTGTCCGGCCTTCGAAGCCCAGGGTCAGCCCATGAGTCCGGCCGCGAGTGTCGCCCCCAGTTCCCAGCAGGCCTCGATGTCGGCCTTGCCGGGCTCGCCGGTCACGGTCACGGGGTTCGCGGCGCGGCGCCAGCCGAGCCCGGTGGTGATGGTGTCGATGGCGCGGACGGCGCCGGTGACGTCGCTGCCGCCGTGCACGTAGTAGCCGTAGGGCCTGCCCCGGGTGGCGTCCAGGCACGGGTAGTAGATCTGGTCGAAGAAGTGCTTGAGGGCTCCGGACATGTACCCGATGTTGGCCGGGGTCCCGAGCAGACACGCGTCGGCGGCCAGCACGTCCGCGACGGAGGCGGACAGCGCGGGCCGCCGTACCACGTCGACTCCCTCGATCTCCGGCGCGGTGGCACCGGAGACGACGGCCTCCAGCATGGCCTGGCAGTTCGGCGAGGGCGTGTGATGCACGATCAGCAGGGTGGGCACATTGCGCACCCTGCCCTCTCGCGCCTCACCCGCGCAAGCGCGGACGTCTCACCCGCGCTTGCGCGTCCTCACCGTTGCCGCAGGAAGGTGCGCTTGGAGCGGGCCAGCACGATCAGGCCCGCGACCAGCAGGACGGTACCGGCCGCGGCGGGCCACAGGCTCGTGCCGGTCTCGGCGAGATTCCCCTGGACCGCCTGGGGTTCGGTCTGTCCCGCGGCCTGCGCGTCGTTCCCGCCGGAGGCCTGGGACTGCGCGGAACCGCCGCCGGAGCCGCCGCCGTTGTCCGCCGGGGCGCTGTTCGCCGGGGCGGCCGAGGCGTTTTTGGAGGCCGAGGACTTCCCGTAGACCTTGGGCAGGGACGTGCTGGACACGCTCGGCTCGTCGCCGGCCGGCTGTCCGGTCTGCGGCGCGGCGGTCGTGGGCTGCGACGCCCCGTCACCGGAGCCGCCCTGGTCGCCGTTGCCCGAACCGCCGTTGCCGCCCGCCCCCTTGCCGTCGTCGCCCTTGCCGTCACTGCCCTTGCCGTCGTTCCCCGTGCCGGGGTCCTGCGTGGGCTGCGCGGTCGGCTCCTGCGAGGGAGTGGCGGACGGCTGGTCGCCGGGCTGGTCCGTCGGCTGCGCGGACGGCGACTGGGTCGCTCCCCCACCGGAGCCGCCGTTGTCACCGGAGCCGCCCGAACCACCGTTGTCACCGGAACCGCCCGAACCACCGTTGTCACCGGAACCGCCCGAACCACCCGATCCACCGTTGTCACCGGAGCCGCCCGAACCACCCGGGTCCTCGCCGGTGCCGGCGCCGCAGTTCCGGCCGTCGTTGATGCAGGAGACCATCTCCTTCATCAGGTTCGCGTCGAAGACGTTGATGAAGTCGCCGTGGTCGGTCACCGGCTTGTGCAGGTTCTCGGGGAAGGAGTCCACCGCGAACAGCGGGGTCGTCCGGCCGCCGTCCTGCAGGCTCGGCGCCTTGACGTCGTAGACGATGCGCTGGACGAGCTGCGGAATGGCCTCGAAACCGTTGGGGCAGGCGCCCGAGGCGTCGGCGAAGGCCACGTGGGTGCGGTGGTTGGCGCTGTCGATGTTGCGACCGTCCCAGCAGCTCTGGAAGCGGAAGGTGCGCACCACGTCGCTGCCCTGCGGGCACAGCGGGTACTTGTCCTTCAGCTGCCGGTCCTCGAAGCCGGTGCAGCTCCAGGCGGCGTTGGCGTTGGCCGGACCGTTGACGAAGGCCTTTGCGTCGCCGGTGATGATGCGCAGCAGGCGGGGCATCTCCGCGACCTTGCTGCGCGCGCTGCCGATGAAGGTCATGGTGACCTGCTTGGGCGTGACGATCTGGCCGGCGTTGCCCTCGGTGCCGCCGCCCGGCTTGTCCGCGTCCTTCTCCTGGGTGCCGTTCTGCAGGCGCAGCACGGGCCAGTAGTACGTGGACTTGTCGCCCTTGTTCTCGCAGCTGGTGTCGGCGTTCGCCAGGTCGTCGTCGCTGGCGAAGGCGGTGTTGGACTGGTTGCCGATGTAGTCGTGGAAGTGGTGGGCGCCGTTGCTGACGCCGGGGGCGACGATCACGTTGTCCGAGTTGCGCAGGCCGTTGGCGTTGACCCCGCAGCTGGTGGTGAAGGTGCCCTTGGAGACGAAGGAACTCAGGTCCGGAGCCGGGGAGTTGGGCTGGACGGTGTTGATGTCCTGGAAGTCCGCTGCGCCCGGCCCGTTGCCGGCCTGGCCGCCGTTGCCGTTCTGCTGGCCCCCCTGCGGCTGGCCGCTCGGGGAACTCCCGTTGTTCTGACCGTTGTTCTGGCCGTTGTTCTGCGAGTCGCCCGCGTTCTGGCCGCCGTTCTGGCCGTTCCAGGTGCGCATCGAGCAGTCGGCCATGGAGTCGAGCCCGTCGGACTTCCCGCCCGCCTGGTCCATCGCGGCGCCGATGCTGTCGAGGGTCTGCCCCCGCTGCTCCTCCAGCGGCTTCATGACCTTCTCGTCGGTGTAGCCGCTGTCCTGGCGCTGCTGCGGTGTCGCCGCCTGCAGTTGCTGGTAGGCCTGGGCTATCTGCTGGTCCAGCGCGGCCAGGTCCTTGTCGACGTCCGGCCTGGCCTTGTCCGGGACCTCGGTCAGCTTGTTGCCCACGTCGGGGCAGTCGATCGTGCCGCCCGTGGCACTGAACGTCGAGCCCTGCTGTGCCCCGCCGTCCTCCGTCGCCGAGGCGTAGACGTTGGCCGCGATCAGTCCGCCGCCGCCCAGCATCAGGGCCATGGCCGCGAAGGTGGCCCGGCGTGGGCCTGTCGGGCGTCTGCGCGAGTTGCGTCCCACGAGTGTTCTCCTACTGCTTCCGGCGGTCGGCATGGAAATCCCTCGCCCCATACGGACGGTGGCGCCCGAGTGTTCAATCGCCTCAGGAATTCATAGAAACCTCTCAGAAGACGTTCGATCCCGCTGGTGATCCGAGGTGTCGATTGCGGCGGTCCGGACCGGGAACCCGGGTGGTGCCGTCCGCATCGACACGTCTGGAGAGCGCCATGAGTCTCTTGCGCATGACCGGCCGTCCCCTGCTCGCCTCGATGTTCGTGGCGGGCGGTCTGAACAGCCTGCGGGCCCCCGAGGAGGTGGCGCCGGCCGCCGAGCCCGTGGTGCGGCCGGTGACGGAGCGCGTGTCGGCACTGCCGGACCGCACCGACCAGGTCGTACGGCTGAGCGGTGCCGTCCAGGTGGTGGGCGGCGTCCTGCTGGGGCTGGGCCGACTGCCCCGGCTGTCCTCGCTGGCCATCGCGGCCACGCTGGTGCCCACGACGCTGGCGGGCCACCGCTTCTGGGAGGCCGAGGATCCCGCCGACCGGGCCCGGCAGCGCATCCACTTCCTGAAGAACCTGTCCATGCTGGGCGGTCTGCTGATCGCCGCCGACGACACCGCAGGCGCCCCGTCCCTGCTGTGGCGCGGGCGGCACGCCGCCCGGGGCGTGCGCCGGGAGGCGCACCTGGTGCGGCGTACCGCCCGCGCCACCGCCCGTCCTGCGGCCGTGGCCGGTGGTCTGCGGGCCAAGCTGCCCCGCTGACGGGCGGGGAGCCGGTCAGGTCTGCGCGAGTTCCGCGACCTCGGCCGCGGTCAGCGTCCTGCCGTACACGCGGAAGTCGTCGACCGCGGCCTTCAGGTAGGGGTCGTCGTACTGTGACCTGCCGATGTACGCGGCGCGGATGTGGTTGCCGAAGTACCGCGGCTCCACGGTGATCCGCGTGTTCCGGCCGGCCTCGCGGCCGTCGACGTACAGGACGGCCGTGCCGGCGCCGTAGGCGACCGCGACGTGCACCCAGCGGTCGGTGGGCAACGGGTCGGCGTCGATGCGCTGTTCGGCGCCGCCGCCGCCCGCGGTGATCGCGTACCGCAGGGTTCCGGAGTCGCTGCGCGGGGTGAGGAACATGTTCGCGGTGACGCCGGTGCCGAAGTCGAAGATCCTTGTCCAGTAGGCCGGTTGGCCGTCCAGTCGCACCCGGGTGGCCACCGAGTGGGCGGACGCCCCGGCCAGCAGGTCCTCGGCGAGGGCCACATGGGCGTCGGTGCCGTCGAGGGAGACCGCTCCCCCGAGATGGCCCTGCGTCCAGGCGGCGTGGCCCGTGAGCGTCGCGGCCTTGCCGTTGCCGGTGGCGTCGGACGCGGTGGTGCCGGTCGTCTCGTCGAAGCGGTGCCAGGCCGCGAACTCCGGGGGCGGGGAGGGCGGTTCGCCGGTGAGCCAGTACACGTCGTAGTGCTGGTGGTGGACGCGGGCGACGGGCAGCAGGGTGACGGTCTCGTCGTCCGCGCGGGCGGTGAAACGCAGGGGGTCGGCGGAGGTCTGCCGCACGGTCGAGGTGTCCAGACGTGCCATCCACGGGTTCGCCCGGTCCCCGTAGGCGCCCGCGAGGACGACGGGACCGTGCAGTACGGCCTTGACGTCCGGGTCGTCGGGGGTCGCCTCGACCCTCGTCCGCATCGGCAGGGTGATCTCGACGCGGTCGCCGGTGCGCCAGGCCCGGTCCAGGACCAGGCGGCCGCCCGCCCGCGGACGGGTGGGCAGCGTGAGGCCGTTGAGCTTGACGCGGGCGCCGTCGGCCCATTCGGGGACGCGTACCCGCAACTCGTGCTCGGCCTGTCCGGCGGTGACGGTCAGCACGGTCGCGCTCCGGTCGGGCAGCCGGGTGCTCTGCCGCCAGGTGATCCCCTTCTCGCGCCAGTGCACCTCCGAGGGGATGAACAGGTTGACCAGCAGGCGCCGTTCGTCGTGGGTGTAGATCGTGTCGGCGAACTTGGCCTGGGTCTCCATGCCGGTGCCGTGGTCGCAGGAGAAGTTGTCGTAGTCGGTGGAGTAGGCGTCGGGATCGGTGCCCATGAAGGACGGCTGCTGCTTGAAGGAGCCGGGGGCGAGACCGGTGTAGTAGATGTTGAAGCCGTGCTCGGAGTCGGGGTCCTGCTCGCCCAGCATCTGGTTGAACAGGGTGCGTTCGTAGTAGTCGAGCAGGTCGGTGCGGTCCGGGGCGTGCAGGTGCAGCAGCCGGGTCAGCTTGAGCATGTTGTAGCTGTTGCAGTTCTCGCAGGTGCCGTTGGACAACTGGCCCGCGATGACGTCCGGTTCGTGGAACGCTTCGCCGTTGCTGTTGCCGCCGATGACGTAGGTGTGGTGATCGGTGACGATCTTCCAGAAGTTCTCGCCGACCGTGCGGTACCGGTCCGCCAGCCCCTCCTCCCACAGCCGTACGGCACCGACCATCTTGGGGATCTGGGTGTTGGCGTGCAGCCCGGCGAGGGCGTCCTCGTTC
Source organism: Streptomyces sp. C1-1 (assembly GCF_050214755.1). Lineage (NCBI taxonomy): Bacteria > Bacillati > Actinomycetota > Actinomycetes > Kitasatosporales > Streptomycetaceae > Streptomyces > Streptomyces sp. C1-1. The sequence continues at coordinate 1,157,599 of NZ_CP189826.1, forward strand.
CGCGCCAGCGGGTCGAAGACGCGGGCGTGGGTGAAGCGTTCGGCGACCTCCAGCCACCTGGCCTCACCGGTGAGGGCGTGCAGGTCGGCCAGCACGTCGTTCATACCGCCGAACTCGGTCTCCAGCACGCGCTGCATCTGCTCGTACGACAGTTTCGCCGTCCGCGCGTCCACCCAGGCGCCCTTGCGCAGGACCACGTCGAGGGCCTGCTGGTCGCCGGTGAGCCGATACTGGTCGACGAGCCCGGCCATGATCTTGTGCAGGGTGTAGTACGGCGCCCACACCCCCGTGCCCGCTTCGAGGCGGTCGAAGAAGCTCTCGGGGAAGGCGGAGAGATAGCCCTTGCCGAATCCCGCGGCCGGCGAGGCGGCCTGGCACTCGGCGAGCGCCGCGACGAGTCGGCGGCCCTTGTCGCGCAGCGCGGTGTCGCCGGTGGCGGCGTAGGTGAGGGCCAGTCCGGAGAGCAGGTGGCCGGTGGAGTGGCCGCGCAGTTCGACCGTGGGCGCCTCCCAGCCGCCGCACGGCTGGGCTGCGCTGGGCAGCCCGACGTTGCGGCGGAAGGTGTGGAGCAGTCGGTCGATGTCGACGAAGCGCAGATAGGCGGTGTTGCGGCGCTGGTTGTCGCGGAAGGGGCCGTCGAGGAGCGTGACCGCGGTGAGCGGGAAGGGCAGCACACGGGCGGCGGCGCGCCCTGCGGCAGCCGGGCCGAGGGGTGCGGCATGTGACATGGCACTGGTCGTCATGGTCAGGGCGGCGGCGGTGGCCGTCCCGGCCGCCGCGAGGAAGGGCCGTCTGCCGAGGGGTGGATTCACGGGGACCTCCGCATGCCGAAGACGCGGGGCGAAGGCGTCCCATCCTCAACCCCGCTCGAAATATCGGACGTTGTGCGACAGGCTGTGCGGGCATCCACGCTAGAGAACTGGACGGCGGTGTCAACAGTGCCTAACGGGACGGCTGTTGTCTGGCAAGGGGAGCGCTCCTATGCCGCCATGGCGCGGCTCCGCCAGGGATACGGAGTCGAAGCCTTCGTCGAACGGAGGCCCCCCACATGCAGGCCACCGCACCCTTATTGCTCAGATGCGCACGCCGCGTCATCGTCCTGCCGGCGCTGTGGGCGCCGGCCGCGGCCCTGGGGGTGGCGCCCGCCCCTACGGCCGCGCGGCGAGAACGACGTCAATCCGGCCTACGCGGCGTTCACGGCCGCCGAACTCGCCATCACCGTCCAGGGGCACGGCGCCGGGGCGCGCTGGAGGAGGGGTGCGCCCCGGACACCGTCAGGCCACGACCTCCTGCGCGTAGGGCACCAGCCGCACGGGGCCGACCAGACCGTGATCCTGACGGGCCGTCGTGCCGAACACCGCGGGCTGTGCGACCCGCAGGCGGTTGATCAGCGGGGTCGCGACCTCGACCTCGATGATGTTGTCCCCGCCGCGGAGGTGGCGGCCGACGTCGACGACGGGGTGCAGCCGGTCGACCGGGGGCACCCGCGTGCCGTTCACGGTCACCCGGCAGGTGTCGCTGACCTGGCCGAGTTCGAGCACGGCGCCGTAGGAGGAACTCCACCGCTCCGGCAGGGCGATCGTGGTGCGGTAGCGGCCGATGCCGGCTGAGTCGGCCAGCTCGGGTATCCGCGACCAGGGCGCGAGGGCGTCCAGGGTCACTGTGCGGCGGACGTGTTCGGTGCGGGTCGGGGTGGAGCCCGGGGTCCAGTCGTCCACGTCGAGCCGCCACCGGTTCGGGACGATCGGGTCGGGAACGGCGGGGAGCCTGGTGGTGACCGTGCGCCCCCGGGACAGCCGTGTGGTGTACGTGCCCGCGGTGCCGGCCCGCACGGTCAGCCCGCGCTCGGTGAACAGCACGGTGTCGGCGTCGGAGGCGAGGGCGTGCGGGCGGTCGCCGTTGCGGTCGCCGAACAGCCCGGGCCGCCCGAGGGCCACGATCATCGTCTCGCCCGGCTGGAGGGTGACCCGCACGGTGACGTCGTCGCCGTCCTCGGTGTAGCGGGCCAGCCGCACGGCCTCGCCCGTCCACGCGTCCAGGAGGTACGGCACCGACTTCCCCGCCCGGGTGCTGCGCAGGGTCACGTCGTGGTCGATGGCGGCCACCGCGGGCTTGACGGTCTCGGCGTGCTTGCCGTTGCAGAGGTAGTAGAAGTCCGCCTCCTCGGTGGCCCGGTGGGCGTTGAGCAGGGTGGAGGAGGTGGCGTAGCGGACGTCCGGGCTGATGCCGAGCCCGGCGAGGGCGTCGCCGACCGCGGTCTTGTCGGTGATCCGGGTGACGTGCGGCAGGGCCAGCAACGCATCGACGACGCCTTGCAGTCGGGCGGTCTCGCCGTCGGCGGGTACGCCGGGGGTGAGGGCCTGGTCGAAGACGCCGAGCAGGACCATGGGCAGCCCCTGCCGGGCGAGCCCGAGCAGCTTGCGGGCGTCGGCGAGCGCGAGCGTGGGCGCGGAGCCGTAGAAGAAGTCACCCTCGACGAACAGCGCCTTGTAGGCGGGGCCGTCCGGGGCGAGGCGGCCGTCGGACACGGTGGCGCCGGGCAGGTCCAGCAGGGGGCCGCTGAGGAACTGGTGGGTCCAGCCCTGGGGGATGCCGGTCGAGGTGAACCAGGAGGCGCCGATGCCGGTGGCGGTGTAGCCGGTCTGCCGGAAGACGGCGACGTCCGCCCTGGCCGCGCCGGCCTGCAGTACGCGGTGCACGCGGCCGAGGTAGCCGGAGATGTCCTCGACGTGGTTCCAGGTGGGCTGCCGGGGGCCCCACGACTCGCCGTAGCCGGGTGCGCCGTTGTAGGGGCTGAAGGCCGCGAAGCCGGGCCAGCTCACCTGTGGGGCGGTGGCGTACGAGAAGCCGTGGACGACGGTCTGGTTGACGCCGGCCGCGTACGCGCCGCCCATGGTGCGCAGGAAGCGGTCCCAGGTCGTGCTGTACGCCGAGCCGTTGTAGGCGCCCGCCTCACAGGACAGCACCGTCCGTCCGGCCATGTCACGGCCGCCGGCCAGGCAGCGGAAGTCGTCCAGGTTCTTGAAGCCGAGGGACTCCCCCTCGGGGATGTCGAGGAGCGCCGCCGACGCGATGGCGTCGGTCTGCAGGCCGTAGGGCTGCGACCGCAGCGTCATGTCCAGCGAGTGCGCCCAGTCCCGCAGGGCGCGCAGGTGGTGGCGGTTGAAAAGGCCGGAGACGGTCTCCCAGAAGTCGTGTCTGATCTGCCGGGTGAGCTGGGCCTCGAAGGCGAAGACCTGGTTGCCCTTGTCCAGGACGAGCGCCGGGAGATACGGCAGCAGCTCTCGCCCGGTGTGCTCCTCGAAGGCGTCGGGCAGGCGCGGGGTCCAGGTCAGCCCGTCGGTCTCCAGCTCCACCGAGTCCTCGAAGAAGGAACCGCCCGCGGCCTTCAGCAGCAGCCGCAGGTCACGCGTCAGCATGCCGTCCCAGTGGCCGGTGACGGCGGCGGTGCCGGCCGGGCTGAAGTGGTCGACGACACAGGCGGCGGGGAAGGTGTGCGGGCCGGACTCGGGCTGCCGGCCCGAGCCGCGCTGCCAGTAGGAGATCAGGACCCAGTCGCCGTCGGCGGGCGCGGTCCAGGTCAGCACGTCGTCGGCGACGGTCCCGGTGAGGTCGCGGACCGTCGACAGGTCGAGGCCGGTCTCCTTGCGGGTGGAGTACGCCGGTGCGACCCGGGCGGCCTGCACGGCGAGGAGCCGCTGACGCGTGACACCGGAGGCGGGAGCGTGCGCGGGCGGCGGGACCGGTCCCCGGTAGGTCGCTCCGGCCGCCAACGACAGCCGCCCGTAGGCGAGTTCCTGCGCGGCGGCCTCGTCGTCGGGGTCGACACCGGGGACGGCCACGGGCCAGCTCGGGCCCAGGGTGAGATCGACGGTGAGGCCGCGTCTCGCGGCCCGGCGCAGCGCCGCCTCCACACCGTCGAGCCACGGTCGGCTGCCCCACCCGTGGTGCGCGGTGTCGAGTACCGACTTGTCCTTGATGCTGTGGTGCACACCGGCGATCTCCACGCCGCCGAAGCCGGCGTCGGCGATCTGGTCGATCTCGCGAGCGACCTCGTCCGGCTCGACGAGGCCGTCCGGCCACCACCAGCGGAACCGGGGGCGCACGGACCGCGCGGGGCGGGCGAACCAGTCGGCGGCCGGCCCCTGTTCGTCACCGGCGGGCAGTGCGGCCGCGGCGGGCGGCACGGTGCCGAGGGCGGCCACCGCCCCCACGGCCACTCCGGTGGCGAGGACCGTGCGGCGTGACATCCCGCCGCGCGAGACGAGTTCGTGCATGGGTGTGCCCCTGGAGTCGATGGATTGAATCGTTTCAAACCGCTGTAAAGCCGGAACGTTAGGTCGCACGCTCGTCCGAGGTCAAGAGGCCGTCGGCAGGTGATCCCGAGCAGCGGGGGTCCAAGACGTGCCGCGGGACCCCGGGTGCCGGGCTATGCCTCCAGCCAGAACCCCGTGCGCTTCAGCCAGAGTTCGAGCAGTGCCGCGTCACCCCGCGTCTCGACGGCCGGCGCGGGGCGGCGGTAGAGGAACAGCAGCAGCTCCGTCACGGGTCCGCGCACGACCACGGCGGCCTGCCCGGCCCCGGCACGCCACGCCGGCCGGTAGCCGGTGAGGTCGACGTGCCACTGTCCGGCGCCGGGCGCGTCGAGGCGGAGCGTGCGGCCGGGCCCGAGCAGACCGGGTGTGCCGGGCGTCGGCTCGTAGGCCTCGGCGACCGTCGAGAACTCCAGCCACTCCTCCACCGCGTCGACCGCCAGCTCGTCGTCCAGGCCGAACCCGGCGCCGACCGCGAGCGCCGCGTCTGCCCGGTGGACGACCGTCTCATGGGTCATCCGCCTGGCCCAGAAGCCGGCGGACTGCGGTACGACACCGCCGTCGGCCGGGGTCCAGACCCGCACGTCCGGCCCGGCACCGCGCAACGTGGCGGCGAGCCCGGCAGCGCCCTCACCCAGCCAGCCGTCGAGTGCCGAGCCGTCCAGCCCGGCATACGTCCGGGGGTCGTCGACGCCATCACCGGCGACGGGTTCGGCGGCCCGCGTCCGGACGATCTCCTCCGCCCAGCGATGGTCACCGCCCACGTGCCGCAGCAGACGGCCGAGGTCCCATCCGGGGCAGGTCGGCACGGGGGTGGCGGTGTCCGCCCCTTCTACCTGCTCTCTGAGCAGGTCGGTCTGAGCGACGATCTGGTGACAGTGGTGCGCGAAGGTCAGCGAAGTCACCCGCACATCATGGGCCATCCGGCCGGCCGACGGGCCGGCCGCGGCGCAGGCTCCCGCGCAGGGACGCCGGGCGGCCCGCCGCCCCTGTGGGCGACGCCCCAACGCCCCGGCACCCCGGCACCGGCTCCTGACGCACCGCCACCCCGACGCCCCAACGCCCCACCGTTCACCCCGTCTTCACCACCGCGCCCCGGCCGACTCTCCCCTTTCACCTGGCGGCCTCCTAGCCTTGCGCGCGGCCCGGAAGCGGTCCGGGTCCTCGTTCCGTCACCGAGAGGCGACTCACGCATGCGCCTGCAACGACCGCGCGCGGCACGACGATTCGGCGCGAGATCCGCGGCCGTCCTGATCACCACCGCCCTCGCCGTGGGCGTTCCGTTCCCGTCAGCGGGTGCGGACGGCCCCGACGAGCGCCCGTCCTCGCTCGTCGATCCCCTGATCGGTTCCGCCAACGGCGGCAACACCTACCCCGGCGCCACCCTGCCGTACGGGATGATCGCCTGGTCACCGACCAGTACGACCGGGGACCAGACGAGCACGGGAGCGGCCAACGGCTACCAGTACGGCGTCACCCGCATCCGCGGCCTGAGCCTGACCCATGTCAACGGCGCCGGCTGCAACCCGGGCGCCGCGGGTGACGTACCGATCATGCCGTTCGTCGGCGACGTGACCTCGTCGCCGTCCGCGGACACCAAGGACGCCGTCTACGCGGCCGACTTCACGCACGCCGACGAGAAGGCGACACCCGGCCGCTACACCCTGGGCCTGGCGTCCGGCGCCAAGGCGGACCTCGCGGTCGGCGAGCGCGCGGGCGTCGCCGACTTCACCTTCCCCGCCGACCGTCCGGCCAACCTGCTCTTCCGGGTCTCCAACTCCCTCAACGGCAGCGAGGACGCGCACGTCGACATCGACGCCGCGCACCGCAAGGTGACCGGCTGGGTGCTCACCGGCGCCTTCTGCGGCCGCCGCGCCAACGGCGGCGTCAACAACCGAAAGAGCTACTACCGGCTGTACTTCAGCGCGTCCTTCGACCGCGCCTTCTCCTCCACCGGCACCTGGAGGGACGGCACCCTCTCCCCCGGTACGACGTCCGCCTCCGGAGGCGAGGGATACGCGACGGGCGCCGAGCGGGCGGGGCGCGGCTCGGGCGGCTGGGTCGGCTTCGACACCCGCTCCGACAACGATGTCCACATGCGGATCGGCATCTCCTACGTCAGCCTCGGGGGCGCCGAGGCCAACCTGCGCGAGGAGATACCGGCGCACGCGAGCGTCCGGCAGGTCGCCGACGCGGGGGCGCGGGTCTGGGACCGGGAGCTGACGGCCGTACGCGTGCGAGGGGGCGGCGTCGCACGCCGGCAGTCCTTCTACACCGCGCTGTACCACGCCCTGACGCAGCCGAACCTGATCAGTGACGCCGACGGGCGGTACTGGGGCATGGACCAGCAGGTGCACCGGCCGGCGCCCGGTCAGCGGGCGCAGTACAGCAACTTCTCCGGCTGGGACCAGTACCGGGCGCAGATCCAGCTGCTCGCCCTCCTCGAGCCCACCGTCGCGGGCGACTTCGCCCAGTCCCTGTACAACTTCGCGCGGCAGAACGGCGGGGTGTGGGACCGCTGGGTGCACGTCAGCGGTGCCACGCATGTGATGACCGGCGACCCGTCCGCGGCGACACTGGCCACCTTCTACGCCATGGGGGTGCGCAACTTCGACTACGAGGGCGCCTTCGACTCCCTTGTCCGGCAGGCCACCGTGCCGCATCCCGACGGCCTCTCCGACGCCGGCTGCCCGGGGCAGTGCGTCGGCCAACGCCCCAATCTCGCGCAGTACTTGAGCTCGCACTACGCGGCGCAGGACGTGTGCCACTGCTGGGGCGGGGCGGCCGAGACCCTGGAGGACGCCGTCGCCGACTCCGCGCTGGCGCGGTGGGCGCGGCTGCTGGGCCGGGACACGGAGGCGAAGGTCTTCACCGAGCGGGCCGCGTACTGGCGCAACGTGTTCGACCCGGCCACCGGATACGTCCGGGCTCGCAGGCTCGACGGCTCCTGGGTGACCCCGTTCAGCCCGGGGAGCGACTTGGGCTTCGCGCAGGGCACGAGCGCGACCTACACCTGGATGGTGCCGCAGGACGTCCAGGGCCTGGCCGAGGCGATGGGCGGCCGGGAGGCGGCGGCGACCCGGCTGGACGGCTTCTTCCACAACGCCGACGGTTCCTGGTCCGTGCGCGGCGGCGACCCGTTGCGCTACGACCCGACCAACGAGCCCGGCATCCACGCCCCTTGGCTGTACAACGCCCTGGGACAGCCGTGGAAGACGCAGGCGACCGTCCGCCGGATCGTCGACACCGTCTACGGCACGGGCCCGTCGGGCCTGCCCGGCAATGACGACCTGGGCACCATGTCCGCCTGGTACGTCTTCGCCGCCCTCGGCATCTATCCGCAGACGCCGGGGACCGCGAACCTCCTGCTGGGCGCCCCGGTCTTCCCGGCCGCGGTGGTGGACCGGCCGGGCGGCGCCGACCTCGTGATCACCGCGCCGCGGGCCGACGACGCGCACGCGTACATCGACGCCGTACGGCTCGACGGGCGCCCTCTGCAACGGTCGTGGACGGGCGCCGGTCTGCTCCGCACCGGTGGCCGGCTCGACTTCCGGCTGGTCGAGCAGCCGAACACCGAGTGGGCCACGAACCCCGGAACGCTGCCGAAGTGAGCCGTCCCGAAAGCTGATCGGGGGCACGGCGGCCGTCCGTCACATGCGGCGGGCGGCGGCGAACGCCGCGATCTCGTCGAGCGCGGGGGCGTATCCGCGGGTGGTGTCGACCTCGAGGGACGGCACGTCGAGGGAGACCCGGTCGAAGGCGTCGTAGTCGCGGGCATGTTCCTCGGGATCGTCGTAGGAACGTTCGCCGTGCGCCCACCGCAGGGGCGTGTCCCGAAGCCGTCGGCGCCTGCGGTGCAGCACCACGCGGGCGTCCGCCCGGCAGTGGACGACCCGGATGTCGGCGAGACCCAGCAGGGGTCGCAGGCCCGGGCGCCAGACGCGGTCCTGGAACGCCGCCTCCGCGACGGTGGTCACGCCGGCCCGGAGAAGCACGTCGAGGACGCCGAAGAACGTGGACAGCGTGCGCATGCTCAGTTCGTCCCCGGGACCGGGCACGAAGCCGGGCGTCGCGTGGACCATGCCCTCCTTGATCTCGTCCCGGCAGACGGCCGGGCAGCCCACCAGGCGGGCGAGCTCGTGGGCGAGGGTCGTCTTGCCGCTTCCGGGCGGGCCGCCGACGACGATCAGGGCGGGACGGGAGAGCACCCGCCCAGTCAAACAGACGACACGCGGGGGCGGTTGAGGATCATCGCCGTCTCTGTCCGGGAGATCGTCACGGCTCGTACGCGCGTTCCCTACGATGATCCGATGACCAGTGACACCGGAGTCGACGAAGACGTGCGCGCGGCCGTCGTGCCCGAGGCCACCGCATGGGCCGCGCGACTGCGGCGGTTCGGCTGCCCGACCCTCCCCCGCGCCGACACCCGCGCGCGTCTGATACCGCCCTTTCCCCGCCCCACCGGCCGGACGGGAGCCGCGATGGGCTGGCTCGGGCCGGTCCTCGTCGGCGTCCTCGCCGGGGTGCTCCGCTTCTGGCGGCTGGGACAGCCCCGGGCGGTCGTCTTCGACGAGACGTTCTACGCCAAGGACGCCTGGTCGATGCTGCGGCACGGCTACGAGGGGACCTGGCCGGACCGCAAGATCGCCGACCCGCAGCTGCTGGCCCACCCTCAGGTGATCCCGCTCTCCGACACCGCCTCCTTCGTCGCGCACCCGCCGATGGGGAAGTGGGTGATCGCCCTCGGCGAGGGGCTGTTCGGGCTGGGCCCGTTCGGCTGGCGGTTCATGACGGCGCTGCTCGGCACGCTGTCGGTCCTCATGCTGTGCCGCATCGGACGCCGGCTGTTCCGGTCCACGGCGCTGGGCTGTCTGGCCGGGGCCCTGATGGCCGTGGACGGCCTGCACTTCGTGATGAGCCGCACCGCGCTGCTCGACATCGTCGTCATGTTCTTCGCGCTGGCGGCCTTCGGTTGTCTGCTGATCGACCGCGACCGGTCCCGGGCCCGGCTCGCGGCCGCGCTGCCGCTGCGTGAGGACGGTTCGGCCGGGCCCGACCACGACGCGGGCACGCACACGCGCCTGGGCCTGCGCCCGTGGCGGCTCGCGGCCGGCGTGTTCCTGGGGCTGGCGGCCTCCAGCAAGTGGAACGGCCTGTACTTCCTCGTGTTCTTCACCGCCCTGACCGTGCTGTGGGACGTCGGCGCACGCCGGGTCGCCGGCGCGTACCGCCCGTACCGGTCGGTGCTGCGCCGGGACCTCGGCTGGTCCGTGCTGTCCCTGGTACCGGTCGCCGTGGTGACGTATCTGGCCACCTGGACGGGATGGTTCCTGTCCGACAAGGGCTACGACCGGCACTGGGCGGACGGCCGCGGCGGCGCCTGGTCCTGGGTCCCGGCCCCGCTGCGCAGCCTGTGGCACTACGAGTACCTCGTCTACCAGTTCAACGTGAACCTGCACTCCCCGCACAAGTACCAGTCCAACCCATGGAGTTGGCTGGTCCTCGGCCGGCCCGTGTCCTTCTACTACGAGACTCCGCAGCCGGGGCAGCAGGGCTGTCACAGCACGTCCCCGTGCTCCCAGGAGATCCTCGCGCTGGGTACGCCACTGCTGTGGTGGACGGCCTGCGCCGCGCTGGTCTACCTGCTCTTCCGGTGGGCGCTGCGCCGCGACTGGCGGGCGGGGGCCGTGCTGTGCGCGGTGGCGGCCGGCTATCTGCCCTGGTTCGGCTTCCAGGACCGGACGATCTTCTCCTTCTACGCCGTCTCGTTCGTGCCGTACCTGTGCCTGGCCGTCGCGATGCTGGTGGGCGCCCTGCTGGGGCCGCCGCGGGCGGGTGAGGGACGGCGCGTGGTGGGCGCGGTGGCCGCGGGGGCGCTGGTGCTGCTCATCGCCTGGAGCTTCATCTACTTCTTCCCCCTGTACGCGGGCCAGGCGATCCCCTACGCCGACTGGCACGCGCGGATGTGGCTGGACACCTGGATCTGATGGCCGTACGGCACCTCAGAGGGCGTCCAAGTCCCCCGTCGTACGCCCCAGATACGTGACCGGGCCGGGGTCGGGCACCTCGATCTCGTGGAAGCCCAGGCGGTCGTAGAAGGCCCGGGCCGGTGTGTTGGCCGTGACCATGCACAGGTGGACGGCGGCCACCTCCCGGTCGCTCAGCGCCTGCAGGAGGGCCCGCATCAGCGCGCGGCCGTATCCGCGGCCCTGCCAGCCGGGGAGCAGGTCGATGTGCAGGTGGGCTGGATAGGCGGCGACTTCGGGGACGATCATCCGCTCGGGCCGGTGCAGCAGCAGGACGATCGCCTCGTCGGGGTTCTTCGGCGGTTCGGCGGGCTCCGGGTAGCGCTCCGCGACGAGGGGCAGCCACTTGGCGCGGAACTCCGCGACGTAGCGCGGGGTGTCGGCGGTGCCGACGATGTAGCCGACCGCCTGCCCGTGCCCGTCGTCGAGAACGAACGCCAGCTCGGGTTCCAGATGGGCGTAGGGCGCCGCGAAGGCCGCCGGGAAGATCGACGGGTCCGCGTAGACGCCCCGGCTGTCCTGGCCGACATGGGCGGTACGGACACAGATGTCATCGAGGGCCGCACGGTCCTCGGGCCGGTAGGGGCGAACGATGGGAGTCGAGGTCACCGCAGCATCCTGACTCTCTGGGAGCGCTCCCACAAGGTCCTGTGAACCAGGTGGCCGACCACATTCCGGTTCCGGCACCGTGCCCCCTCGTGCGCCGGCTCCTGCCCTTCGCTCGGCACCGGAACCCGACTCGGACGCGGGCGCTTGCCATCCGCCGGGCACCGGACCGCTCGGGAGATCCCGCGGGGTGGGTCCCCGCGCGGCCGCCCGAGGCTCCCGCGATTGGCGCAAAAGTCCCTGGTCCGAGCGCGCCGGGAGCGCTTCGCGGGCGCCCGGCGCGTTCCCTTGCAGCGCCTCTCTCACTCACGTCGCCGGATCCACACCGTCCGCCCGGGTGCGCCCGGGGCCCCTGGTGGCGCATTCTTGCTGTGTCATCCGCTAGGGCGGCACGGACGAGGTAGGGCCGATGACTGGGAGCGCGGAGGACGCGGACCGGACGTCCGGGCAGCTGGCCACGCTGCTGATCGACGCCTCGGAAGAGGCGATCGGCGTGGCCAGCGGCCATTCCGGGGGCATCTATCTGCGCTCCGGCACGCCCGGACTGCTGCGGCTGGCGGTACTGGCCGGACTGCCCGGCCCGCTGTTCCGGCCCTGGTGGCGGATGCACGTCGACCGGCCCTTCCCGGTGGCCGACGCCTACCGGCTCGGCGTACAGGTGGTGCTGCCGAACGCCACCGAGACAATGCGCCGCTATCCGCAGTTCGCCGCCGGGCTGCCGTTCCAGTTCGGTTCGCTCTACGTCCCGGTGGTGGGCGGGGGGACCACCTACGGCGTGCTCACCGTGCTGCGCCCTTCCGCCGCGGACGCCGCCGAACTGATGCACCACCGCGACCGCATGGCCGCGGTGGCCGAGGACCTGGGCGCGGCCCTGCTTCGGCTGGAGAGCGGCCGCGGCAGCCCGCCCGTCGCCTGGGACGGCGAGCCCATGTGCGTACGACCGCCCGGCACCCGCCCGCCGGCCGGGCGGGCCGGGGGGTTCGCCTGGGATCCGGTGACCGACGTGGTGACGGTCGACGAACGGCTGCCCGCGCTGCTGGGGGTGCCGGGCGAGGAGTTCGGCCCCGGTGTGCACGCCCTCGCCGAGGCCGTCGCCCCGGCCGACCCGTCACGGGTGCTGGCGGCGCTGCGGGAGACCGCGGCGGGCAGACCACCACCCCTGCCGCTGTACGTGCGAGCCGCGGACGAGGCGCTGCGGCTGGTGGAGCTGTGGAGCCCGTACGCCGCGCCCTCCCCGCCCGGCACACCGTCGGGCGCCCACCCGGTCCGGGGCTTCGTCGTCGATCCGGGACCCGGAGCGGCGGCCGACGCGGCGGCCGACCTGCTGCCGGACGGTGTCCTGTGCCTGGACCGGCTGGGGGTGATCCACTACGCCAACCCGCGAGCCGCTCAGCTCCTGAACAGCACCCGGGCCGAGCTGCTCGGCCGCTCGCTGTGGGAGGGCGTGCCCTGGCTGAACCAGCCGACCTGCGAGGACCACCTGCGCGGTGCTCTGCTCTCCCCGGAGCCGGTGCGCTTCCACGTCGCCCGCCCGGCCGGCGCGAGCGCCGACCCTTCGCTCGAAGAAGACGCCGACGGAACGCCGTACGAGGGCGCCTGGCTCGATGTGTGCGTCTTTCCGGGTCCCGACGTCCTCGCGTGCACCTTCCGCCCGGCGAGCCGGGTCGCCGAGGCCGCCGGGCTGCCTCCCGCGGCCGAGCCGGAGGAGACGGTCCCCGAGGCAGCGCCCCGCGCCGCGTCGCTGGCCCCGCTGTACCGGCCCATCGTCCTGGCCATCGCGCTCACCGAGGCGGTGACGGCGCGCCAGGTGGCGGCCGTGGTCATGCGGGAGCTGCTGCCCGCGTTCGGCGGCCGCCGCCTCGCCATCTACCTGTTGCAGGACCGGCATCTCTACCTCGCCTGGGAGAACGGCTTCCCCAAGGGGTTCCTGACCCCCTTCGAAGGTGTGGGGCTGGACGCCCATCTGCCCGGTGTGGAGACGCTGACCAGTGGCCGGCCGCTGTTCTTCGACTCGATGCAGCAGCTGACGGACGCCTACCCCGGCATCCCGCTGGACGCCACTCGCGGAGCGCGCGCCTTCCTGCCGCTGATCGCCTCCGGCCGGCCGGTCGGCTCCTGCATCCTGGGCTTCGACGTGCCGCGCACCTTCAGCACCGATGAGCGCGCGGTGCTCACCGCGCTCGCCGGACTGATCGCCCACGCCATGGAGAAGGCACAGCGCTACGAGAGCGAGGCCGCGCTGGCCCGCGGGCTGCAGCAGGCCCTCCTCCCCCGCCGGCTGTCCGTCCATCCGCAGGTCGACACCGCCGGACGCTATCTGCCGGGCACCCAGGGCATGGAGGTGGGCGGCGACTGGTACGACGTCGTGGAGGCCGGTGACGGTCTGGCGCTGGTGATCGGCGACGTGCAGGGGCACGGGGTGTCGGCCGCCGCTACGATGGGGCAACTGCGCAGCGCGGTGAGGGCGTTCGCGCTCGGCGACCGGCCGCCCGACGAGGTGCTGAGCGGCGTCAACCACCTGCTCATCGACCTCGACCCCGGCCAGTTCGCGAGCTGCTGCTACATCCGGCTGGATCCGGCCTCCGGACTGGCCAGGGCCGCGAACGCCGGGCACCCGCCGCCGCTGCTGCGCCGTCCGGACGGTCACACGGAGGTCGTGGACCTGCCCGGCGGTGTGGTGCTGGGGGTGGACCCGCACGCCCGCTACCCGGTCACCGAGCTGCTGATCGAGCCGGGCGCGGTGCTCGCGCTGTACACGGACGGGCTCGTCGAACGGCCCGGCGTCGACATCGACGAGGGCATCACCGCGCTGCGCGTGGCCCTGGCGAGGGCGGGGGCCTCGGCCGCGCGTCCGGGCCGGCGACCGCTCGCCGGGGTCGCCGACCGGCTCACCGCCAAAGCCCGGCACACCGCCGACCGCCCCGACGACATCGCCCTGCTCCTCGCCACCCGCCGGGTAGCGGCACGCAGCCACCGCCGGGGCATCCACCCACTGCGCCCACCCACCTGAGGAACCCTTTCCTCACCGGCGACCACGACGCCGGGGGCTTCACCGCTGCCCTCCGGGGGCGTGCACCCCTGACCGCGCCCACACGGATCGCAAGGAGCCACCCCACGAGATCGCGGGCCCCCGCCTGCGCGGGAAGGCGGGACGCCGCCTGCACGGGAACGCGGGACGCCGCCCGCACGGGAGGGCGGAACGCCGCCCGCACGGGAACCCGGGACACCACCCGCACGGGAGGGCGGAACGCCGCCCGCAGGGGAACGCGAGACGCCGCCTGCGCGGGAACGCGCGCGCCCCCCGCGTGGGAAGGCGGGACACCACCCGCACGGGATCACGCCCCCGCCGGATCGCCGAACCCACCCGCACGGGACCCCCCACCGAATCGCCCGACACTCACCCGCACGGAAACACGCCCCCGCCGAATCACCGGACGCACGGCATCACGGCCACCCGAGATCGCCGGACGGCGGACGCAGGACGCAGGACGCAGGACGCCGGACGCACGGAGACATGGCACCGCACCCGCACGACATGGCCCGGCGCCGCCCACACGCGGTCACGGGACCACCCGCGCGGCATCGCGCCACACCCCCGATGACACCGCTTTCCGCCGGAAGGGCACCCCGTCACCCTCTGTGACGCCTCTCGCCTCCCGGGGCCCGGCAGTGTAGACATGGGCACATGGTCCGACTTCCGGACCGCTCCGGGACCCGGTCCGCTCACCGTCGTCCCGGCGGTCCCCGCGCCCGGCGCGGGGTCGACCATGCCCGCGCGGCCCACAGGCGGCATACACGGGCCGGTGCAGCCCGCACGGGCGGGCGCCCAGACCCCGCGGAGCCGAAACGGACGGGAAGACTGCGCTCGGCGCTGACCGGGCGGAGCGTCGCCGGGCAGGTGTTCCTCCTGCAGGTGGTGATCGTGCTGCTGCTGGTGGTCGCCGCGGTGGTCTCGCTGTACCTGCAGGCACGCCACGACAGCACGCAGGAGGCCCGCAGGCGGTCGGTCGCGGTCGCCGAGGCCTTCGCCAACGCGCCGGGCACCCGCGAGGCGCTGAGCAGCCCTCACCCCACGGCGATCCTGCAGCCCCGGGCGGAGGCTGCCCGCAAGGCGACCGGCGTGGACTTCATCGTCGTCATGAACACCGACGGCATCCGCTACACCCACCCCAAACCGAACCGGATCGGCAAGAAGTTCGTCGGCACCATCGCGCCCGCGCTGGCCGGCAAGACCGTGGTCGAGGAGATCAACGGGACGATCGGGCGGCTGGACCAGGCGGTCGTGCCGGTCAAGGCGCCCGACGGCAAGGTCGTGGGCCTGGTGTCGGCCGGCGTCACGACCCGCAACATCGGCGGCGCCGCCAACCACCAGCTGCCGCTCGTGCTGCTGACCGCCGCCGTCGCACTCGCCCTGGCCACGGGCGGCACGGCACTGGTGAGCCGACGTCTGCTGCGTCAGACGCACGGACTCGGGCCGCACGAGATGACCCGGATGTACGAGCACCACGACGCCGTGCTGCACGCCGTACGCGAGGGCGTGCTCATCGCCACCGGCGAGGGGCGGCTGCTGCTCGCCAACGACGAGGCGCACCGGCTGCTCGACCTGCCCGAGGACGCCGAGGGCCGGCACGTCCTGGAGCTGGGCCTGCCCGCGGACACCGCCGACCTGCTGGCCTCCGGTCGCGTCGCCACGGACGAGGTGCACCTGGTCAAGGACCGGCTGCTGGCGGTCAACCAGCGCCCCACCGACGTCCAGGGCGGCCCGCCCGGCAGTGTCGCCACCCTGCGTGACTCGACCGAGCTGCGCGCCCTGTCGGGCCGCGCGGAGGCGGCCCGCGAGCGCCTGGAGATGCTGTACGACGCCGGGGTGGGCATCGGCACCAGCCTGGACGTCACCCGCACCGCCCAGGAGCTCGCGGAGCTGGCCGTGCCCCGGTTCGCGGACTTCGCGACCGTGGACCTGTTCGACGCGGTGCTCGGCGGCGGCCAGCCGGAGGCGGTGACTCCGCTGCGCCGTACCGCGGTGAGCGGGATCCGCGAGGACGCGCCGCTGTATCCGGTGGGCCGCCAGCTCCGGTTCGTCGACACCTCGCCGCAGGCCCGCAGCCTGCGCTTCGAGCAGGCCGTGCTCGAACCGGACCTCGACCTGGCGCCGGGCTGGCACGCCCAGGACCTGGAGCGGACCGCACAGGTCGTGGACTACGGCATCCACTCGCTGATCACCGTGCCGCTGCGCGCCGGGTCCTCGGTGCTGGGCGTCGTCAGCTTCTGGCGCTCGGAGAAGCCCGAACCGTTCGACACGGAGGAGCTGGCCCTCGCCGAGGAGCTGGTGGCCCGCGCCGCGGTCTCCATCGACAACGCGCGCCGCTACACGCGCGAGCACAGCATGGCCGTGACGCTGCAGCGCAGTCTGCTCCCGCGCCGCCTGCCCGAGCAGTCGGCCCTGGACATCGCCTACCGGTATCTGCCCGCGCAGGCCGGGGTGGGCGGCGACTGGTTCGACGTGCTGCCGCTGTCGGGGGCGCGGGTCGCGCTCGTGGTGGGCGACGTCGTGGGGCACGGACTGCACGCCGCGGCCACGATGGGACGGCTGCGCACCGCGGTGCACAACTTCTCCGCGCTGGACCTGCCGCCCGACGAGCTGGTCGCGCTCCTGGACGAGTTGGTCGCCCGCATCGACCAGGACGAGGCGGCGCACGACGGCAGTGCCCCGGTCACCGGCGCGACCTGCCTGTACGCGATCTACGACCCGGTGTCCCGGACCTGCACCGTCGCCCGCGCCGGCCACCCGCCGCCGGCCCTCGTCCGGCCGGACGGCAGCGTCACGTTCCCCGACGTGCCGGCCGGTCCGCCGCTCGGGCTCGGCGGTCTGCCGTTCGAGACGGCCGAGCTGACCCTGGAGGAGGGCAGCCGTCTCGTCCTGTACACAGACGGGCTGGTCGAGGACCGGGACCGGGACATCGACGAGGGGCTCGACATGCTGCGCGGCGCTCTGGAGCGGGCCGGCAAGTCGCCGGAGGAGACCTGCCGTTCCGTGCTCGAGACGCAGCTGCCGTCCAAGCCCAGCGACGACGTCGCGCTGATCGTCGCCCGCACCCGGGCTCTGCCGGCCGACCGCGTCGCCGAGTGGGACGTGCCCCCGGACCCGGCGGCCGTCGCCGGGGTGCGGGCCGCGCTGAACCGGCACCTGGAGCAGTGGGGGCTCGACGAGCTGGCGTTCAGCTCGGAGCTCATCCTGAGCGAGCTGGTCACCAACGCGATCCGCTACGGCGCCGATCCCATCCACGTACGCGTGCTGTTCGACCGCACCTTGATCTGCGAGGTCTTCGACAGCAGCAGCACCTCGCCGCACCTGCGGTACGCGGCGATGACCGACGAGGGCGGCCGGGGTCTGTTCCTGGTGGCCCAGCTCGCCGAGCGCTGGGGCACGCGGTACACGCCGGCGGGCAAGGTCATCTGGGCCGAGCAGCCGCTGCCCTGAGCGGACTCCCTTCGTCGTTCCCTACGAAGTTGTCCCGGTTCCCCGCGAACTTCCCCGCAGTGGGTGTTCCTCACGGCCAGCTTCTGATAGGAAACCTTCCTATCAGAGTGAAGCACGGCCAACTCCCCACCCCCCACTCCCCTTTGGAGCACCCGTGAGAGACGCTTCCGACGGCACCGCCGTCAACACCTCGCGCCGCACTGTCCTCGCCCTGTTCGGCGCGTCCCTGGCGGCGGCCCCGCTGCTGCTGCGGCCCTCGCACGCCTCGGCCGCCCCGGCCGCCGCGGGCTGCGTGGGACTGGACGATCCCGCCAAGAAGGAGATCGCCATGCAGCTGGTGTCGAGCGCGGAGAACTCCTCGCTCGACTGGAAGGCGCAGTACAAGTACATCGAGGACATCGGTGACGGGCGCGGCTACACCGCCGGCATCATCGGCTTCTGCTCGGGCACGGGCGACATGCTCGACCTGGTCCAGCTCTACACCGACCGCAAGCCCGGCAACGTCCTCGCCAAGTACCTGCCGGCCCTGCGCCGGGTGAACGGCTCCGACTCGCACGACGGACTCGACCCCAACTTCCCCAAGGACTGGCGCAAGGCGGCCCAGGACACCGCGTTCCAGCAGGCGCAGAACGACGAGCGCGACCGCGTGTACTTCAACCCGGCCGTCAAGCAGGGCAAGGCGGACGGAATCGGCACGCTGGGACAGTTCGCGTACTACGACGCCATCGTCATGCACGGCGACGGCGACGACCCCACCAGCTTCCGCAACATACGCAAGCGCGCCCTGAACAAGGCGAAGCCGCCGGCGCAGGGCGGCGACGAGGTGACGTACCTCAACGCCTTCCTGGACGCCCGGGTGTGGGCGATGAAGCAGGAGGAGGCGCACAGCGACACCACCCGGGTCGACACCGAGCAGCGCGTCTTCCTGCGCAAGGGCAACCTGTGCCTGAAAACGCCACTGGACTGGAAGGTCTACGGCGACAGCTACCACATCGGCTGACGCCACCGGACGCACTCTGTGGGCTCATAAATTCGGCTTATGAGCCCATAGACCGGACCCGCGTACCGACTTAGGCTTGCCTTAGCTTAGGCTCCCTGTTCGAGTCGATCCATTCGCCGCTCGAAGGGAACCTGATCATGCCCCGCCCCCTGCGGGTAGCCATCGTCGGAGCCGGCCCCGCCGGGATCTACGCCGCCGACGCGTTGCTCAAGTCCGACGTGGCCGCCGAACCCGGTGTGTCCATCGACATCTTCGAGCGCATGCCCGCGCCGTTCGGCCTGATCCGCTACGGCGTCGCCCCCGACCACCCCCGCATCAAGGGCATCATCACGGCCCTGCACCAGGTGCTCGACAAGCCGCAGATCCGGCTGTTCGGCAACGTCGACTACCCGAACGACATCAGCCTCGACGACCTGCGTGCCTTCTACGACGCCGTGATCTTCTCGACGGGCGCGACGGCCGACCGGGAGCTGCGCATACCGGGCATCGACCTCGACGGCTCCTACGGCGCCGCGGACTTCGTGTCCTGGTACGACGGTCACCCGGACGTGCCGCGCACCTGGCCGCTGGAGGCCGAGAAGGTCGCCGTGCTCGGCGTCGGCAACGTCGCCCTCGACGTGGCCCGCATCCTCGCCAAGACGGCCGACGAGCTGCTGCCGACGGAGATCCCGCCGAACGTCCACGAGGGCCTGATGGCCAACAAGGCGCTGGAGATCCACGTGTTCGGCCGCCGTGGCCCGGCGCAGGCGAAGTTCTCGCCGATGGAGCTGCGCGAGCTGGACCACTCCCCCAACATCGAGGTCATCGTCGATCCCGAGGACATCGACTACGACGCGGGCTCGATCGAGACCCGGCGCGGCAACAAGCAGGCCGACATGGTCGCCAAGACCTTGGAGAACTGGGCGATCCGCGATGTCGGCGACCGCCCGCACAAGCTGTTCCTGCACTTCTTCGAGTCGCCCGTCGAGGTCCTCGGCGAGGACGGCAAGGTCGTCGGGCTGCGCACCGAGCGCACCGCCCTGGACGGCACCGGCAACGTCAAGGGCACCGGCGAGTTCAAGGACTGGGACGTCACCGCCGTCTACCGCGCGGTCGGCTACCTGTCCGACAAACTCCCCAAGCTGCCCTGGGACATCGACTCGGGCACGGTCCCGGACAAGGGCGGCCGGGTCGTCCAGGAGTCCGGTGAGCACCTGCAGTCGACGTATGTCACCGGCTGGATCCGGCGTGGCCCGGTCGGCCTGATCGGCCACACCAAGGGCGACGCCAACGAGACGGTGGCCAACCTGCTGGCCGACTACGCGGGCGGCCGTCTGCAGACCCCCGCCGCGCCCGAACCCGCGGCCGTGGACGCGTTCCTCGCCGACCGGAACGTCCGCTTCACCACCTGGGAGGGCTGGTACCGGCTGGACGCCGCCGAGAAGGCGCTGGGCGAGCCGCAGGGCCGCGAGCGCGTGAAGATCGTCGAGCGCGAGGACATGCTCCGGGAGAGCGGCGCCTGAGATCACGCGAGCCGGTGGGGCCACGCGCAACGGACGGCGTGGCCCCACCGGCTTCTTGCGTGTCCACGGCGTGAACCCCTCTGATCGCCGCCGTCGGCGGAACCTCCGCCGTCTGCGCGACGTTCTCACAGGTGCGCGTACGACCACGGGGGCCGTACGGACACACGGGGGTGGGCGTGGCTCGGGTGCTGGTCATCGGTGGCGGGATCGCGGGCGCGGCGACGGCTCTGGCACTGCACAGGGCGGGGCTGGACGCCCGTGTGTACGAGGCCCATCCGGACTCGGCCGAGGACCTGGGCGCGTTCCTCACCCTGGCGAGCAACGGGATGCGCGCACTGGCCGCGCTCGACGCCTCGACCGTCGTCACCGCGCTCGGCTTCCCGCTGACCTCGATGCGGGTCCTGGACGGCACGGGCGCACAGCTCGCGCGGGTGCCGCTCGGCGAGGCGGCCGACCCGCTCCTGCGCTACCGGTGCCTGCGCCGCGGCGACCTCGGCTCCGCGCTGCAGGCGGAGGCCGCCCGCGGCGGCGTCGCCTTCCGGCACGGGGCACGGCTCGTCTCCGTCGAGGACGGCACGGACGGCGTCACCGCCCGCTTCGCCGACGGCACTTCGGCGAGCGGCGACCTGCTGATCGGCGCCGACGGCCTGAACTCCGCCGTCCGCGCGACGATCGCGCCCGCCGTCCGGCCTTCCTACGCGGGCCAGCAGGTCTTCTACGGCTACACCGGCGCCGCGGGGCTGCCCGCGGGGGACGCGTGCATCACGATGGTGCGCGGCAGCGCGGCGGCCTTCGGCTTCGCGGTCTCCCCCGACGGGGAGACGTACTGGTTCGCGCGGGTGAGCGGCGACCCGCTGCCCGCCGAGAAGACCGGCGGCGGCACGCCCGCCGGATGGCGCGAGACCCTGCTTCCGCCGCTCCGCAAGGACGACACCCCGGCGGCGGACATCGTCACGGCCACCGGCGACGACGTCCTGGTCACCAACGCCACCGAGATCCCGCCCGGCAGCCCCTGGCGCGCGGGCCGCGTGCTGCTCGTCGGCGACGCCGCGCACGCGGCCTCCCCGGCCACCGGCCAGGGCGCGTCGATGGCACTGGAGGACGCGGTGGTCCTCGCCAAGTGCCTGCGCGACGTGCCGGACACGGACGCGGCCCTCGCGCGCTACGAGGAGCTGCGCCGACCGCGCGTGGAGCACAACATCACCGTCAGCGGCAACATCTCCCGCGGTGTGAGCTCCGCGTCCCCGGCCGACCGGGCCGCCGCGCCCGCACGCCCCGGCGAGGAGGAGCTCGTGCCCCTGCTGGACTGGACGGCCGGTCTTCCCGCACGGCCCTGAAACCCCCTCGGCCTGTTACCGTCCCCCGGTGTTCACCCTCACAGAACCCCCCTTCTTCACTCTTCTGCGCGATGCGCGGCGGGTTCTCGTCGCCGGTGCGGGCGGCGGATTCGACGTGTACGCCGGCCTTCCGCTGGCCCTCGCGCTGCGGTCGGCGGGCAAGGAGGTCCATCTGGCCAACCTGTCCTTCGCCGACCTGTACGGCCTCGACCTGGACGTGTGGCTGGAGGCGGACGTGGCGGCCGTCCGGCCCGACACCCCCGCGCGCGGCGACTACTTCCCGGAGCGCACACTCGCCCGCTGGCTCGAACGGCAGGGGCTGCCGGCCACGGTGTACGCGTTCCCGCAGACCGGGGTCCAGCCGTTGCGCGCCGCCTACCGCGCGCTCGTGGCGCATCTGGGCGGAGTGGACGCCGTGGTGCTGGTGGACGGCGGCACCGACATCCTGATGCGGGGCGACGAGCACGGACTGGGCACGCCGGAGGAGGACATGGCGAGCCTGGCCGCCGTGCACGGCATGGACGAGATACCCCAACGGCTGGTCGCCTGCCTGGGGTTCGGGGTGGACGCCCACCACGGGGTCAATCACTCCCTGGTGCTGGAGAATCTGGCCGCGCTGGACCGGGAGGGCGCCTATCTCGGCGCGTTCTCCCTGCCGCGCGAGAGCCGCGAAGGAGCCCTCTACCTCGACGCGGTGGCCCACGCCCAGCGCGCCACGCCGGAGTACCCGAGCATCGTCAACGGCTCCGTCGCGGCCGCCGTGCGCGGCGACTTCGGCGACGTCCGCTTCACGGAACGGACCAAGGACAGTGAACTGTTCATCAACCCGCTGATGTCCCTGTACTTCTGCGTGGACGCCGTCGGCCTGGCCCGCCGCAACCTCTATCTCGACCGGCTGGAGAGCACCGCGCTGATGCGTCAGATCAGCACCGCCGTCGCGGACTTCCGCGGCAGCCTGCCGCGTCAGCGGCCACCGCGGGCCTATCCCCACTGACCACGGCCGGGCAACCGGACGGCGCGATTTCGGTGAACTGGCCACGCAAATCGGTCCCGTCGCATAAGCTCCAGATTCTTCACGAAACATGCACACAGGGGGGAACTTCTCCATGCGTATACGTCTTGTCGCCGCGACCGCCACCGCCGCGGGCACGCTCGCCGTCCTGGCCGCCGTCCCGGCGCACGCCACCGAGTACCAGTCCGCGCTGAAGATCAAGGGCGTCCAGTACGACGCGCCCGGCCGGGACTCCAACAGCTGCTCCACCGGCAACACGGACGAGGAGTACCTGACGCTCAAGAACTACTCGTCCCGGACGACCGTGAACCTCAAGGGGTACGTGGTCAAGGACAAGGCGGGCAACAAGTTCACCTTCACCCGCAACCACTACCTGCAGCCGGGCGACTATGTGAAGCTCCGCGGCGGCAGGGGCACCGACTCGGACGCGCGCAACGTCGTGTACCGCAACAACTGCAACTTCATGTGGAACAACGACAAGGACACGATCTACGTGTACAAGCCCTCGGGCAGCGGCGCCGACTCGCACGCGTACACCAAGAGCGGCAACGACAGCGACGGCAACGGGTACATCACGTTCCACGGGTGACGGCGGCGGAGCGGGCCGGCAGTACCCGCCCGCTCGCGCCGGCAAGGAGCAGCCCGCCGACCGTGCAGACGAGGGCCGCCGCGGGCAGACGGTGGCCCGTCGTGCCGAGGTCCGGATAGGAGCGGACGATCCGCACCAGGGCCGCCGCGCCCGCCAGTTGCGCCGCGACCAGTACCGGCAGCGGCGCCCACGAGCCCGTCACCTCGCCCCCTTCGGTCAGCGTGTCGCGAGGTCGCGCCTGGCCACGAGGGCGAGGGCCACGACGAGCAGCGTGATGGCGGCCGTCTGCGCGAGCGCGCCGCCGACGAAGGCGGCGGGCAGGGGCACGGACAGCCACGGGGACAGGGCGGCCACGCGAAACGCCAGCAGGAGCAGGCCGAGCGCGGCGAGGGCCACGGCGCCGCAGCCGGTGCTCGTCGAGTCCGCGCCGCGGGCCCGCAGCAGCAGCCAGCCCAGCGCGCCGAGGACGAAGCAGGTGGCCGGGGCCCAGGCCGCGTCGGCCAGGGCGGGCAGCAGCACGAGCGATCCGCCCATCACCACGCAGCAGGCCGTGTAGAGCAGGCCGGGGGTGCCCACGGGCAGGGCGGCCAGTGGGGCGTCCCGGTGGAACGCGGCACACAGAGCGAGCGCCGGCAGCCAGGCCAGCAGCGCGGTGGTGACGGCGTACCACGGCTCGGACGGCGCCCATTCGCTCACCAACGGCTCGAGAAGCGGCCACAGGGTGGGCAGCGCGGCGAGCAGCACGGCCGTACGCGCGAGACGCCGGCGGTCGTGGACGAGTGCGAAGAAGCCGACCGTCCACAGCAGGGGCAGCACCCACTGCGCGACGCCGACCGTGCCCAGCAGCGCTCCGCGACCGGTGAATCCGGACAGGAACATGTCCCATTCGCGCGCGCCGCGCGTCGAGGACCAGGTCAGGTTCATGATCCGGTCGACGACGGCGGCGGCCGCCTGCAGCAGGACGGCGAACAGCGCGAAGTGGCGCACTGCCGAGCCGAGCAACGCGTACGGCCGGGGCGCGCCGGAGGCGGCCAGTCTGCTGCGCACGGCCAGGGCGGCCACGCTGGCGATCTCGCCCAGGGTGGGCCTGCTCTGGTCCTGCGTCTCACGGTCGACGTCCCACAGGAAGACCTCGACCATCTCCCCCTCGCGATCCGCGCGGTAGTAGGCGGGGAGCAGGCGCAGCACGGTGCGGTAGCGGGTTTCGAGCAGGGTCGTCACGCCAGACCTCCTGCGAGTCCGGGACCGGTGGCGGGGTTCGAGGCCGGGTTCACCGGCTGCGCGGGGGTCTTGCGGCCTTCGGCGATGCGCTGCTTGGCGGCGCTGGCTCCGGCGGCCATCCGCTCCGCCTCCGCGGCCAGGGCCCGCGTCCCGTCGTCCGTGACGCGGTAGTAGCGCCGGAGCCGGCCGTCGTGCACCTCTTCGCGGTCCGGCGTGATCAGCCCGTCCGCGGTGAGCCGGTCGAGCACGCCGTAGAGGGTGCCGACGCGCAACTGCACCTCACCGCCGGACAGTTCCTCGACCTCGCGCAGGATGCCGTAGCCGTGCCGGGGCTGGTCGGCCAGGGCGGTGAGGACGAAGAACGCCGCCTGAGTCATGCTCCTCGATGCCATACGGCCACGATATCTCGCCTTCCGATATATAGCGCGGCGGCGAGCATGGCGGCGTGTCGGGGCACCGGTGCGGGCGGAACAGGGCCCGCCCCTAAGCGGATGGCGGGCGGGCCCTGTTCGCGGGCGCCATTGTGACCGGGCCAGGTACCGCCAGGGGACGTGTGAAACACCGGGGCTGAAGTGGACGGCGCGCAC
Source organism: Streptomyces sp. C1-1 (assembly GCF_050214755.1). Classification (NCBI taxonomy): domain Bacteria; kingdom Bacillati; phylum Actinomycetota; class Actinomycetes; order Kitasatosporales; family Streptomycetaceae; genus Streptomyces; species Streptomyces sp. C1-1. Next base: position 1,182,273 of record NZ_CP189826.1, read on the forward strand.
CCCGAGTGCGCGGCCCGCGTCCCGTGCGCGCGACCCCGCATGATCTCCGCCATACGGCGCAGAGATACTGGTGTCCGCACATGCCCCCGCCCTCAGATGGACTCATGCGCACTTCCCCGACGGCACGCCCGACCCCATCGACCACCCTGTGGCTGGCCCGTGGCCGGCACACCGGCCCCGACGCGGCAGACGTCGTACGCCGCACCCTCCAGCGACTCAAGAGCAGCGAGGTCATCGACGACCATCTGGAGGTGCCCGACTCCGACGGCGACCCTCGGCAGATCTTCGAGGCACGCTGGAAGGTCGCCGGGACGGTGACCGTGCGCGCCCGGCTGACCCTGGCCCCGCCGGCCGAGGACGGACGCGACTGGGTGCTGGCGGCGGAGGCGGAAAGCGCGTGGGACCAGGGATGGCCCTCTCCCGCCACGATGTTCTGGCCCGACGAGCCCGACGTCGCCTGGGACCACGAGCCCGGCACAGGAGTGCGTTTCCGCGAGGCCGCCCATCTGCCGGCGGACGACGACAAGGAGATCCGGCGGCTGCTCAGGAGCGCGGTGCGCGGCGGCTGGAGCGTGAACTTCGTCGTGCACGAGGCGATGACGCCCGACGAGCGCGGCCGGCGTCCGCTCGGCACCTTCCTGCCGCCGGGTCTGCGCCACCGCGTCGTGGAGCACCGCGCCGCCCCCGAACAACTGCGCATCGTCAACCGCGCGCTGCGCGAGTTCGGCGTGCAGGTCCCGCGCGGCGGTGCCGTCGTACTGCCGCCCGACCCCGCGCCCGAGGGCTTCGAGGCGGACGACTTCTCGATCCGTACCGTCTTCCTCGACGGCTCGCGCCCGGACGAGCTCGTCGACGCGCTGACCCGTTACGCCGCCCTGCCCCAGCCGCTGCCCGAGGGCGCGGAGGAGGCCGTCGCCGAACTGCGCGACGACTGGCGGCTGATGACGCTGGAGGAGCAGCTCGACCACGAGCGCAGGCTGGTCACCATGTACGCGGAGGCGTTGGAGGCCATGACGAAGTCGCGGGACCTGTACCGCGAGGCCGCCGAGCGCGCGCACGAGGCGCTGGCCGCCTATCGGGAGGCCGGTGTCGAGATCCCCGCACAGCCGCAGCCTCCCGCGACGCCGCCGGCCGGCTCCCCCCTGCAGCAGCTGACGCGGACCTTCGAGCGCCTGAAGTTCTCGGCCAAGGCGCTGCGGCCCGCGGCCGGTGCCGACCGCGAGAGTGCGGAACCCGCCGGGAAGGGCACGGACGAGCGGCCACCGCCCGCGGACGGCTGACCCCTGCCGCTTCCCGGCGCGGACGTGTCAGCCGGCGCAGGCTGGATACGCGGTCTGAACGGCATCCGAGACCGTCCCGGAAGGTCCCTCGCCATGGGCAGCAACCACAGCCTCCCGGCTGGACAGGGCACCGCGAGCGGTCCCCACCAGTCCCCCACCACGCTGCGGGTCAACGGCAAACCGCGCACCCTGACCGTCGACCACCGGCGCGTCCTGCTGGACCTGCTCCGCGAGGACCTGGGCCTGTTCGGCGCCAAGAAGGGCTGCGACCACGGCCAGTGCGGGGCCTGCACCGTCCTGGTGGACGGCCGCCGCGTCAACAGCTGTCTGCTGCTCGCCGTGACCCTGGACGACCGCGACGTCACGACCGTCGAGGGACTCACCGGCGACGGGGAGGAGCTGCACCCGCTGCAGCGGGCCTTCCTCGACCGCGACGCCTTCCAGTGCGGGTACTGCACCCCCGGCCAGCTCTGCTCCGCCGTCGGCATGCTCGCCGAGGCCGAGGCGGGGCACCCCTCCCGCGTCACCGATCCCGGGACCCCCTCCGGCGGGCCGGTCCCCCTCGGCCGGGAGGAGATCCGCGAGCGGCTCAGCGGCAACCTCTGCCGCTGCGGCGCCTATCCCCGGATCGTCGACGCGGTCGAGGACGTGATCCCGTGAAGGCCTTCGCGTACGTACGTCCGTCGAGCGTCGAGGAGGCCACCGCCGCGTTCGCCTCCCTGCCCGGCGCCCGCTACCTCGGCGGCGGCACCAACCTCGTCGACCTGATGAAGCTCGGCGTCGAGCGGCCCGCCGCGCTCGTCGACGTCGGCCGCCTCCCCCTGGACACGGTGGAGGACCTGCCCGACGGCTCGCTGCGCGTCGGAGCCCTCGTCCGCAACAGCGCCCTCGCCGCCCATCCCGCCGTCCGCGACCGGTATCCCGCCCTCTCCCAGGCCCTGCTCGCGGGCGCCTCCGGGCAGCTGCGCAACGCCGCCACCACCGGCGGCAACCTGCTGCAGCGCACCCGCTGCCCGTACTTCCAGGACGTGACCAAGCCGTGCAACAAGCGCGAGCCGGGGAGCGGCTGCGGAGCGCGGGACGGCGTCCACCGCGATCACGCGGTCCTCGGACACTCCGAGGCCTGCATCGCCACCCACCCGTCGGACATGGCCGTCGCGCTGGCCGCGCTCGACGCCCGCGTCGAGCTGTACGGCCCCGAAGGCGCCCGGGAGGTACCCGCCGCCGACTTCCACCGCCTGCCCGGGGACCATCCGGAGCGGGACACCGAGATCCGCCCCGGTGAGCTGATCACCGGGGTGCTCCTGCCCGGTTCGACGGCCGGGCTGCCGTCCCTGTACCGCAAGGCGCGGGACCGGGCCTCGTACGCCTTCGCCCTGGCCTCCGTGGCCGCGGTGCTGCAGGTGGCGGACGGGGTCGTCGCCCGGGCCGGGATCGCGTTCGGGGCGCTGGCCCACCGGCCCTGGCGGGCCCGCACGGCCGAGGAGGCGCTGGTGGGCGCGGCGCCCACCGCGGCAGCCTTTGAGCGCGCCGTCGACCTCGAACTGTCCGCCGCCCGGCCGCTGCGGGACAACGCCTACAAGGTGCCGCTCGCCCGTTCGCTCGCCCTGGACGTCCTGACCCGGCTCGTCGAGCCCGCCGGGACCTGAACCGGTATCCGAGGAGACCACATGGTCCGCACCGCCGCCGTGGGCGCACCGGCCGAGCGCCGGGAAGGCCGGGACAAGGTCACCGGCACCGCCCGCTACGCCGCCGAACACGTCCGTCCCGGCCGTGCCCACGCCTGGCCGGTGCCCGCCGCGATCGCACGCGGCACGGTGACCGCCGTCGACACCGCCGCCGCCCTGGACCTGCCCGGGGTCCTCACCGTCCTCACCCACGAGAACGCGCCGCGCCTGACCGAGCCGGACGATCCCGTACTCGCGGTGCTGCAGGATCCGCGGGTGCCGCACCACGGCTGGTTCGTGGCGCTCGTGGTGGCCGAGACCCTGGAGGCGGCCCGGGCCGGCGCCGCGGCGGTGAAGGTCTCGTACGACAGGCAGGACCACGACGTCACGCTCACCGAGACGCATCCGGGCGCCTACGTCCCCGAAAAGGCCAACGGCGGCTACCCGGCGAGCCGCGAACACGGCGATCCCGAGGGTGTCTTCGGCTCCTCCGCCGTCCGGGTCGACGTCCGCTACCGGGTGCCGCCGCTGCACAACCACCCCATGGAACCGCACACGAGCACCGCGCTGTGGGATCGCGACCGCCTCACCGTGCACACCTCCAGCCAGGGCTCGAACGTCGTACGTGCCACGCTCGCCGCCCTCTTCGAGCTTCCCGAGGAGCGTGTCACCGTCGTCGCCGAGCACGTGGGCGGCGGTTTCGGCTCCAAGGGCACTCCGCGCCCCGACGTGGTGCTCGCCGCGATGGCGGCACGGCAGACGGGACGCCCGGTCACCCTGGCCCTGCCGCGCCGGTACCTGCCGGCCGTGGTCGGGCACCGGGCGCCCACGCTGCACCGGCTGCGCCTCGGCGCGCGCGCCGACGGCAGGCTCACGTCCTTGATCCACGAGGTCACCACCCACACGTCCCGCGTCAAGGAGTTCGTCGAACAGGCCGCCGTACCCGCGCGGATCATGTACGCCGCGCCGGAGAGCCGGACCCTGCACCGCGTGGCGCCGCTGGATGTGCCCACGCCGTCCTGGATGCGGGCGCCGGGCGAGGCCCCCGGCATGTACGCGCTGGAGTCCGCCATGGACGAACTGGCCTGCGAACTCGGCATGGACCCGGTGGAGTTGCGCATCGCCAACGAGCCGGAGACGGAGCCCGACAGCGGCAAGCCGTTCAGCAGCAGGCATCTCGTCGAGTGTCTGCGCGAGGGCGCCCGCCGCTTCGAGTGGGCGCGCCGCGACCCGCGCCCGCGCTCCCGCCGCGCCGGACCACTGCTCCTCGGCACGGGCGTGGCCGCCGCCGTCTACCCGGTTCTCATACAGCCGTCCACGGCGTCCGCCCGGGCCCTGCCCGACGGGACGTTCCTGGTGCGGATCAACGCCACCGACATCGGCACGGGCTCGCGCACCATGCTCGCGCAGGTCGCGGCCGACGCCCTCGGCGTGGAGCTCGAACGGGTCCGCACACAGGTCGGCAGCAGCGATCTGCCCCCGGCCTCCCTGGCCGGCGGTTCGTCCGGCACGGCCTCCTGGGGCTGGGCGGTGCACGACGCCTGCGCCCGGCTGGCGGCTGCCTTGAGCGAACACGCCGGGCCGCTGCCCGCCGAGGGTCTGGAGGCGGGCGCCGACACCGCGGGACGGGCCGACGCCGAGAGCCCCTGGGCCCGCCACGCCTTCGGGGCACACTTCGCCGAGGTGGCCGTCGACACCGTGACCGGCGAGATCCGCGTGAGCCGGCTGCTCGGGGTGTACGCCGCCGGGCACATCCTCAACGCCCGTACCGCGCGCTCCCAGTTCGTCGGCGGCATGACCATGGGTCTCGGCATGGCGCTGACCGAGGGCAGCACCGTGGACGCCGCCTTCGGCGACTTCACCGAGTCCGACCTGGCGTCGTACCACGTGCCCGCGCACGCCGACGTGCCCGACATCGAGGCGCACTGGATCGACGAGGACGATCCCCACCTCAACCCCATGGGCAGCAAGGGGATCGGGGAGATCGGCATCGTCGGAACGGCCGCCGCCATCGGCAACGCCGTCCACCACGCCACCGGCGTGCGCCTGCGCGAACTGCCGCTCACACCGGACCGGGTGCTGGGCGCGGCCGCACGGGGCCGGCCGTAGTCGGCCGGCCCGACGCGGTCGCGGCCGCACCGGTCGCGGTCACTCGGCCCGGCACCGGGCCGGCTCCAGCGGCGCCGCGCTGAGCAACGGCGCCTGGGAGGCCGGGCCGGACGCCCGGCGCCACGAGGGCCGCCAGGCACACGCGTGTGGTTCGGCAGCCCTCGGGCCGTCGATACGCTTCACGCGACGTTACAAGCCACTACCACGCGTCACCACCGCACCGTGCCACTCGGGTGACCCGTTGGTGTGAACCGCCGCCGTGTCGCCTGCAGGCGGCAGGACGTACGAAGGCCGGATGCGGGAATCCGACTAGGGGCGGGCCGCTCGGCACGCCGGACGGAGGAAGATCCGTGGATACGACCACGACCGTGATCGTCATCGCCGCGGTCCTCGCGGCACTCGTGCTCGCGGCGGCCGTCGCCGTGCTGGTCCGCCTGGTGCGGACGCGGCGCGATCTGAGCAGAGCCGGTCTGCCGACCGGGCCGCGCTGGATTTTCTGGGGGGCCGTCCTCTACTTCGTACTGCCCACCGACCTGCTGCCCGACCCCATCTATCTGGACGACATCGGCGTCCTTCTCCTCGCCCTGCACAATCTGCGTGCGCCACTTCGTGGGATCTATGGCCACAAATCCCCCTTGACTACGCAGAGTAAGGAAACCAATCACCCGTTCGATTCGTATAAGTGACTGGAAGGGCAAGGCAGTCGGCGGACCGGCGCCGTCCCGGAGGGGGGACGGCGCCGGTCGGCGCAGCACCGACGAGGGAGACACGATGCAACCGTTCGCGCTCAACTACGCACGTCCGGCGGTGGAGTTGGAGGCCACGACTCCGTACGCCTACGACTGTGCGCTGCAGTTGAACGTGCTCATGGACGGCCGGGTCGCCGCGGGCGACCTCGCACTGCTGAGAGAACTGGGGACCACGACCTCCACCGCGGGTTCCAAGACTCACTTCGACGACTGAACGCGGAACCGCCCACGATGACCGTCCTGATCCTGACCTGTGAAGAGGATGTGACCGCCGACATGGTGGTGGTGCACCTCAACGCCTCCGGGGTCCCGGTGGTCCGGCTGGACCCGGCGGACCTCCCCGGCGGTGTCGCGCTGTCGGGTGAGTATGTGCACGGGGCCTTCCGCGGCCACCTCCAGTCCGCGGGGCGGCTGGTGAGCATCGCCGGCCTGCGCTCCATATGGGTGCGCAGGCCGGGCGCCCCGGCCGCGCGGGCTCCGCAGTCCTCCGCCTGGCTGACCGAGGAGTCCTCGCAGGCGCTGTACGGCATGCTCCGCGGCAGCGGGGCCCGTTGGATGAACCATCCGGACGCGGCCCGGCAGGCGCGCCACAAGCCGTGGCAGTTGCGGCTGGCCCAGGACTGCGGGCTGCCCGTGCCGGCCACCCTGATCACGACGTTCCCGCAGGCGGCGCGGGAGTTCGCGGAGCGCTATCCGGACCTGGTGGTCAAGCCGGTCTCCGGGGCGCACCCGCAGGATCCTCCCCGGGCGGTGCCGACCAGCAGGGTGGCTCCGGACACGGACTTCTCCGCCGTCGCCTTCGGGCCCACGCTGCTGCAGCGGCGCGTCGCCAAACGGGCGGACATCCGGCTGACCGTGGTGGGCCGGCGCATGCTGGCGGCCCGCAAGGCGACGGCCGCGGACGCCGACCCCGACGCGGTGGACGTGCGCTTCGCGCCGGGGGACGTGCCGTGGCGGCCCGCCGAGGTGCCGCCGCGCGTCGCCGACGCCGTCCGCTCCTATCTGGACCGGGCGCAACTGGCCTACGGTGCCTTCGACTTCGCCGAGGACGCCGACGGGACGTGGTGGTTTCTGGAGTGCAACCAGTCGGGACAGTTCGGCTTCGTCGAGGTGGAGACGGGCCAGCCGATCGCCCGTGCCGTCGCGGAGTGGCTCGCCCAGCCCGGCCCGGAACCCGATGCTCGGGTCGACGACGCCGACGCCTCGGTGTGTTGAGGTACGGTCAGTGGGGAAGCGAGCCGGGCAGCAGGGCCGTCCGCTGCCATCCGGCGCCGGGCGCCGCGGGCCGCTCAGGCGTCAGGCCCGCGCCGAAGGACGACAACGGCCGCATCGCGTACTCCAGTTCGCGGCTGACGCGCTCGGCCTCCCTGCGGGTCTGAAGGGGGATGTCGCCGCGTTCGGCGACGAGCCGGTCATAGATGGGGGAATCCTGAAACACCCTCGACGCGCCTTTCGTATGCCGGCCCATAGGTATGGGCACAGTTGTCGAGTGTAAGCGCCCCGGCACACCGCGGTGCGAATTCCCCTGAGCGCTTGACGCCGCGACGACCGGGCCGGGCCGCCGGTCAGGCCCCCGTGGTGGAGCCGGGGCGGACGATCATCAGCACGGTCACGGCGGCCCAGAGCAGGTTGAACACCCCGGTGAACATGGCGAGTCGCACGGTGACCGGCCGCTCCGCGGGCCGTCCCGCGTCCAGTTCGACGAGGAGTTCGTCCTGGTGGGGCAGCACGAAGGCGATCAGGAGGCCGGCCGCGACGGCCGTGAGGGTGATGGACGCGATCAGCCATCCGCTGCCCAGGACGCCCATCGCGGCCGCGGTGGCGAAGCCCAGGGCGGGTACGGCGATGCCGATGCCGGAGTAGACCCGGCAGATGCGGTGCAGCAGCCGGACCGTGTGCACCGCCGCCTCCCCGTCGGCCCGGCGGGCCGCGGGCGGGAACATGCTCGCGGCGACGGCCACCGGCCCCACGGCCATGATGGCGGCCAGGACATGGAGGGTGAGCAGCAGCTTGGTCATCGGGGGCCTTTCGGGAGTGCGGTGGCCGGGTCCGCGCTCACGCTAAGGATCTTCAGGTCCCCGCCACAGGGGCTGAAACGACAGGTTCCGACGGGTTCTCGCCAACGCTCTCATCAGGGTTTTCCGCCAAGGACCCAGGCCACGAGCGAGGCGTGAATCCGCCTATGGTGGCTCTCATGCACTCCATTGCCATCCTGGCGCTCGAACAGGTCGTGCCGTTCGACCTGGCGGCACCCATGCAGGTGTTCGACTGGGCGCGGCTGCCGGACGGCCGCCGCCCCTACCGGGTGCGACTGTGCGCCGAATCGCCGGAAGTGCTGGGGGACGGTCTGGTGCTGCGGGTGGACCGGGGGCTGGAGGCGCTCGCGGACGCCGACACGATCGTCGTGCCGGGCCGGGCGCCGGGAGCCGGACCGACGCCCGAGCCGGTGCTGGAGGCGCTGCGCCGGGCGGCCGCCGCGGGCACCCGCATCGCGTCGGTGTGCGCGGGCGCGTTCGTGCTGGCGGAGGCGGGGCTGCTGGACGGTCTGCGGGCCACCACGCACTGGATGGCGGCCGGTGAACTCGCGCGCCGCCACCCCGAGGTCGAGGTCGAGCCGGACGTGCTCTACGTCGACAACGGCCAGATCCTCACCTCGGCCGGCGCCTCGGCGGCACTGGACCTGTGCCTGCACATGATCCGCCGGGACCTCGGCTCGGCCGTGGCCGCCGACGCGGCCCGCATGTGTGTGATGCCCCTCGAACGGGAGGGCGGGCAGGCCCAGTTCATCGTCCACGAGCAGCCCCCGGTGCCGCGCGGCTCCACCCTCGAACCGGTCCTGGAGTGGATCGAGGACAACCTGGCGGGCGAGATCACCCTGGGTGCGATGGCCGCGCGTTGCGGCATGAGCGAGCGCACCTTCAGCCGGCGCTTTCGCGAGCAGACGGGGACGACGCCGCTGCAGTGGCTGCTGCGGGCCCGGGTGCGGCGGGCCCAGTACCTGCTGGAGAACAGCGACCGTCCGATCGAACGGATCGCGCAGCAGGCGGGGTTCGGCTCACCGACGGCGTTCCGCGAGCGGTTCCGCCGGGTGGTCGGCACCACCCCGCAGGCGTACCGCGCCGCGTTCCACGGGCGCGCCGCCCTCGCGGGCGTACGTTCCTGAGGCGGGCCGCGCTCCGTCAGGCGGCCTGCGACACGCAGTCGTCGCCGCAGCCGATCCCGGCCCTCATCCGCCGCGCCGCGCTCAGCAGGGCGTCGGCGCGCTCGATCGCTTCCCGCACGTCCGTGGCTCCCGTCATCGCGCACAGCCTGCGGCTGACATCCGCCAGCTCCCGTGTCGTACGCGGTGTGCCGCGTTCGGCCTGCGCGATGCGCAGCGACGCGTAGCGGGTGAGCAGCGTTCTGACGGCCTTCGGGTCCGCAGCGAGCACGAAAACGCCCCTTCTCTCGGTTTTCGCCTCGTGTTCCCGGGCACAGCGGGCTCAACCCCATCCACCGTCACTCGTTTCACAATTGACGCAATTTCGCCCCCGATCCGGTTCCCCTCTCGCCGTGCGTCGTTGTACACAGAGCAACCATCCCGGCACGAACGGTGACCATCATGAACGGATCCGGCCGCCTCCTCTGCGCCCTGTACCTCGCCACCAGCGGCGGGCTCGCCTGCACCACGGCCCTCGAGTACCGCGGCGGCGGTCCGCTGTGGGCCGTGTTCCTGTGCGCCGCCGCGGCCGTGGTCCCCGTGATCGCCGTCGTACGGGAGACGCTCATCGGCGAACTGCGCGCGACCGTTGCCGGGCGGCGCCGGCCCGCGCGTTCGGCCGCCGACGAGATCGTCCGCGAGAAGCTGGACGCGGCCTGCTGCGAACGCTGGTGGACGAGCCTGGGCACCGCCCACGACGCGGTCTGCCCGCACCGGGTGCCGCGCAGCAGCGCCGCCTGACCCGCGCGGGTCAGGCGACCTGTCCGCCGTGCAGGTGCGTGTACGCCCCGCCGCGGCGCAGGAGTTCCTCGTGCGTCCCGGTCTCCAGGATGCGGCCGTCGCCCATCACGACGATCCGGTCCACGCCGCGCACGGTGGACAGCCGGTGCGCCACCACGAACGTGGTCCGGCCGCGCAGCAGTCGGGCCAGCGCCACATCGATGGGGGTCCTCCGTGGTGACCGGGTGTCAGACGGCGTCGAGCTGTGCGAGTTCCTCGGAGCCGAGTTCGAGGTCGGCGGCGGCGAGGGAGTCGAGGATCGTCTCCGGGCGGCTGGCGCCCGGGATGGGCACGACGACCGGCGACTTGGCGAGCATCCACGCCAGGCACACGCGCTGCGGGCTCACCCCGTGCGCCTCGGCGACGCGGGCGAACGGCGCGTAGGCGGAGCCCAGTTCACCGGCTCGGGAGATGCCGCCGAGGGGGCTCCAGGGCAGGAAGGCGATGCCGAGCTCGTCGCACAGCTCCAGCTCGGGCTCGCTGGAGCGGAACGCCGGGGAGAACTGGTTCTGCACGGAGACCAGCCGCCCGCCGAGGATCTCCTGGGCCTGCCTGATCTGCTGCGGATCGGCGTTGGAGATGCCCGCCATGCGGATCTTGCCCTCGTCCAGCAGGTCGCGGATCGCGCCGACCGACTCGGCGTACGGCACCCTCGGGTCGGGGCGGTGGAACTGGTACAGCCCGATGGCGTCCACGCCCAGCCGGCGCAGGGACGCCTCGCAGGCCTCCTTGAGGTACCGCGGGCTGCCGTCGAGGGTCCAGCTGCCGTCACCGGGCCGCAGATGGCCGCCCTTGGTGGCGACCAGGACGTCCTTGCCCCGGTCGTGGGAGGCGAGGGCCTTGGCGATCAGGGTCTCGTTGTGGCCGACCTCGTGGGCGTCCCGGTGGTAGGCGTCCGCGGTGTCGATCAGGGTCACGCCGGCGTCCAGGGCGGCGTGGAGGGTGGCGAGGGAGCGTGCCTCGTCCGGCCTGCCCTCGATCGACATGGGCATCGCGCCCAGCCCGATCGCGCTGACTTCTACGTCCCCGATGCGGCGGGTGTGCATGTGGTCGTGACCTCTTTCGCCTGGGTGAGGGCGGTGCCGAAACACCTCCAGCCTGGACCGCGCGCGGGCCGGAGGTCCAATAGAGGAAAGAGAACGGATTCAGCAGCCGGGGCGCTGAATGGCGGCGCCCGTCGGCACGGTTGCGCGGTCGGCAGGTCGGTGTGCGACGCTCACTGCCGGACGGCCGCCACGGGGGCGGCACGGCGGAGAGGCGGCGGCATGCGCATCGGACTGCTCGGTACCGGCCCTTGGGCGGCCATGGCACACGCGCCCGCCCTGAGCGAGCATCCCGGAGTCGACTTCACCGGGGTGTGGGGGCGCCGTCCGTCGGCCGCGAAGGAACTCGCCGACCGGTTCGGCACCCGTGCCTACGACGACGTCGACGCGCTGTTCGCCGACGTGGACGCCGTGGCCGTGGCGCTGCCGCCGGCCGTGCAGGCGGAACTCGCGGTGCGCGCGGCGCGGGCGGGCCGCCATCTGCTGCTGGACAAGCCGCTGGCGACGACGGTGGAGCAGGGGCGGGCGGTGGTCGACGCCGTGCGCGAGGCCCAGGTCGCCTCGGTCGTCTTCTTCACCAGCCGCTTCGTGACGGGGACCGAGGCGTGGATCTCCGCGCAGGCGGAGACGGGTGGCTGGTTCACCGCGCGGGCGGAGTGGCTGGGATCGCTGTACGGCAGCGGCAGCGACAGCCCGTTCGCCGCCTCGCCGTGGCGGCGGGAGAAGGGCGCACTGTGGGACGTGGGTCCCCATGCGCTGTCCGTGCTGCTGCCCGTCCTCGGGGACGCGCGCCGGGTGGCGGCCGCGGCCCCCGGGCCCGGCGACACCGTCCATCTCGTCCTCGACCACGCCGGCGGCGCGTCGAGCACCGTCACCCTCAGCCTGTCGGCCCCGCCCGCGGCCGCGGGGGCCGCCGTCGAACTGCGCGGCGAGTCGGGCGTGGCCGTGCTGCCCACCGGTGCGGAAGGCGCCGTCACCGCTCTGGCCCACGCCGCCGACGCCCTGCTGACGGCCGTCGGCACCGGCCGGCCGCACGCCTGCGACGCGGCGTTCGGGTTGCGGGTCACGGAGATCCTGGCCGAGGCCGAGGCCCTGCTGGACGGCCGCACCGGCTGACGCGGCATCACGACCGGCCCCTCCCACCGCGCCTCCGGCATGCGCTCACCGCCCCGCCGTAGGAGCGTGGTGGTGTGAAGAGGGTGACCGTGGTGTCGGCGCGCCGGGACCGTGGCCGGCGGGGCTGGCTGCGGGGCGCGCCGCCGCCGTGGTGGGTGAAGGCCCTGCCGGTCGTCCTGATCGCGGGCGTGTGCACGGCGACGCTGATCAGCCCCGACCCGCTCGACATCGGGTTCCTGCTGGGCGCGATCCCACCGCTGGCCGTTCTCTCGTACGGTCCCTGGGCGACCGCGGTCCTCGGTGCCGCCGTGGTCGCCGTGCTCAACGTGCCGGCCTTCCATCTCGACAGCCCCGGCAACACCGACCTGCTGACCATCGTCTTCGTGGCCGTGCTGAGCGTGTTCGTGTCGTACGTGCGCAGTCACCGCGACGCCCAGCTGGACCTGGAGCGCACGGTCGCCGAGGCGGCTCAGCGCGCGGTCGTGCCGCCGCTGCCGGAGCGCGTCGGCGCGGTGCGCTGCGCCGGGCTGTACCGGGCCGCGCAGCGCGGGACCCTGGTGGGCGGCGACTTCTTCGACGTACGTGAGGGGCCCTACGGTGTGCGGGCCGTGCTCGGCGACGTGCAGGGGCACGGGCTGTCGGCGATCTCCACGGTGGCCTCCCTGCTGGGGGCCTTCCGGGAGGCGGTCCTGGACCAGCCGGACCTGGAGTCGGTCGCCGCTCGTCTCGACCGCAGGCTGGTGGCGGACTCCGCGTCGTCGCGGTACGCCGAACTGTTCGCGACCGCCGTGCTGCTGGAGTTCTCCCGGGACGCGCGCTCGGTGCGCCTGGTCTCCTGCGGGCATCCGGCGCCCCTGTTGCTGCGCGGCCGGGAGGCCACCGAGGTCGAGCTGACCGCTTGGACGCCGCTCGGGCTCGGCCTGGCCGACGGCGGCCCGCCCGCCGGGCTCACGCTGCGGCTGGAGCCCGGGCACAGCCTGTTCCTGGCGTCGGACGGCGTCAGCGAGGCGCGGGACGGCGACGGCACCTTCTACCCGCTGCCCGACCGCCTCGTGGCCCTGTCCGACAGCGACCCGGCGGTGCTGGCCGAGCGGGTCTGGACGGATCTCGTGCGGTACTGCCCCGCCGTCGCGGACGACGTGACGATGCTCGTCCTCACGCCCGGGTCCGCGGACGGCCGCTGACGTCCTGCTGGCCGGCGGCCTGCTCCTGGTCGCCCTCGGCGTCGATGTGCGGCAGGATCCGGTCGAGCCAGCGCGGCGTCCACCAGGCACGCGGCCCCAGCAGCGTCATCACGGCCGGCACCATCAGCAGGCGCACCACGGTCGCGTCGATCAGCACGCTCACGGCGAGGCCCAGTCCGAGCATCTTGACCACGATGTTGTCGCTGACGATGAAGGCCGCGAAGACACTCACCATGATCAGGGCGGCGCAGGTGATCACCCGGGCGGTGATCTCCAGCGCGTGGGCGACCGACGCCTTGGCGTCCCCGGTGCGCAGCCAGGCCTCGTGGACGCGGGAGAGCAGGAAGATCTCGTAGTCCATGCTGAGGCCGAAGATGATGGCGAACATCATCATCGGCACATAGCTCTCGATGGGCACCTTGCCGTTGACGCCCAGCGCGGGACCGCCCCAGCCCCACTGGAAGACGGCCACCACGACGCCGTACGAGGCCCCGATGGACAGGACGTTCAGGACGGCCGCCTTCACCGCGACGAGCAGACCGCGGAAGACGGCGAGGATGATCAGGAAGGCCAGCCCGACCACGACACCGATGATCAGCGGCAGCCGGCTGGCGACGATGTCGCGGAAGTCGACCTGGGCCGCCGTGGTGCCGGTGACGTAGCCCTTGGCGGAGGTGCCGGAGACGGCGTCGGGGAGGGTGTGGTGGACCAGCCGGTTCGCCAGGTCCGTGGTGCCGGCGCTCTGCGGGGACTCCTTGGAGTAGACCGTGCCGACCAGGACGTCCCCGTCCTTGGTGGGCGTCAGCTGGGTGACCGTGGAGGCTCCGGAGACGCCGTCGAGGGTCTTCTGCGCCTGGGACGACAGGTCCGAGCGCTTGGAGGAGGACACGGTGCTCTGGTCGATGACGACGGTCAGCGGGCCGTTGGAGCCGGGACCGAAGGCGTCGGTCATCAGGTCGTAGGCGCGCCGGTCGGTGAAGGACGTGGGGTCGGCGCCGTCGCCGATGTGCCCGAGCTGGATGGACAGCAGCGGGATGGCGAGGACGACGACTGTCACCACGCCCGCCGCCAGGAACTGCCAGGGCCGGTGCTCCACGCGCTGCGCGTAGCGGTGCCAGGTGCCCTGCGGGGTGGCCCCGGGCTCGGCGTCGGTCTCGGCGACGGGCCGGCGCACGTGGTAGCGGTCGATGCGTCTGCCGATCAGCCCGAGCAGGGCGGGGACCAGGGTCAGCGCGGCGGTGACGGCCGAGACGACCGTCACGGCGGCGGCCAGGCCGAGTTTGCCGATGAAACTCACGCCCGACGCGTACAGGCCGGCCAGCGCGATGATCACCGTGCAGCCGGAGACGAGGACGGCCCGTCCGCTGGTGGCCGTGGCGTGGCCGGCGGAGTGCACCGGGTCGACGCCGTTCATGATGTTCTGGCGGTGACGGGTGATCAGGAAGAGGGCGTAGTCGATGCCCACGCCGAGGCCGATCATCGTGGCGAGGGTCGGCGAGACGGTGGCGAACTCGAACGCCGCGGCGAGCAGGCCCAGGCAGGCGAGCCCGCCCACCGCGCCGACCAGCGCGGTCAGCAGTGGCAGACCGGCGGCGATCACGCTGCCGAAGCCGATGAGGAGGACGACGATCGCGACGCCGAAGCCGATCAGCTCGCTCACCCGGTCGTCGGGCGCGGGCCGGGCCAGTTCGCCGAGCGGTCCGCCGTACTCGACCTGCGCCCCGGCCGAGCGCAGTGGCTGCACGGCCTTGTCGACGCCGTTCAGATAGCTGTCGCCGAGGGTGGAGGGCTGCACGTCGAAGCGGACGGTGATGTAGGCGGTCCTGCCGTCCGAGGACAGCGGACCGACCTTCGACGCGGGCGTGGACAGCGGGTTCTGGGCGGACAGGACGTGCGGCAGCTTCTGCAGGTCGCCGACGGTGGTCGACATCTGCGAGCCGAGTGAGGTCAGGGCCTTGTCGCCGTCGTGCATCACGATCTGGCTGCTGTATCCGCCCGCCGCGGGGTCGTGCTTCTTGAGGACGTCGAGGCCCTGCTGGGACTGGACGCCCGGCAGGGAGAAGTTGTCGGAGTAGTCGCCGCCGAAGGACCGGTTGAGGAACTGCAGGGCGACCAGGGCGACCAGCCACGCCACGATGACGATCAGGAAGTGCCGGGCGCACCACTCCCCAAGCCTTCGCAGTACGCCCCCTCGGGCGGTCCCCGTTTTCCCCGTTGCCGTGTGCGTCGGTGACATGGCCTTGGTCTCTCCCGTCGGCCAGACGTTCGTAACCTCATTACACGCCCGTCCCGTCACTCCGGCATCTTGGGTCTCCTCCGGATGCACGCGGGGCCCGGGCGTTGAATGGTGATATCGGAACCGGGTACAGCACCGGGACCCAACAAGAGATCCGGACATGAGGAGCAGAGATCATGCCGATGTCACAGCCCGACGCGTCCGCGTCGTCCGAGGACCGCGTCACCCCGGACGCCCTGCTCCACACCCGCACCGGCACCGACGTGTCGCCGGAGGATCTCGTCCTCGCCGCAGGCAAGGACATCACGCCGCGCAGCCTGGAATGGGCCAGGCGCAAGCTGGAGACCGAGGGCAACGCGGCCATGGAGAAGCTGCTGCCCTAGGAACCGGACTCCGGGTCACTCCGCGCCGGGGGTCTCCTCCGCCATGCACAGGACCGGGACCCGCTGGACCAGGTTGTTGGCGAAACCGCCGCGGTTCCAGGGCTGTTGGAGCGGCTGGGTGTGGCCTTCGGCGTCGGTGGCCCGGGCGCTGAGTTCGTGCTCGCCCTCGACCGCCGTCCACACGAGGTGCCAGCGGCGCCACGCCCACGGCCGTCCGTCGTCCGGTTCCAGCTCGGCCTCCCGCCAGGTGCGTCCCGCGTCCGTGCTGACCTCGACGCGGGTCACCGGCGCCCGCCCCGACCAGGCGCGCCCCTCGAGCGGCACCGGGCCGGGCCGCACCACCCTGGCCCGGGACATGAAGTCGGGGAACCCGGGCGGGACGAGCAGCGCGCGCGGCACGATCCGGGTGACCGCCTCGCCCTCCTCGCCGGACTCCTGGCGCAGCCGGTAGGCGACCGCCTGCTGGAACCCGGTGAACGGCGTGTCGGTGACGGTGACTTCGCGCAGCCACTTCACGTGCGCCATGCCGTACCAGCCGGGCACGATCAGCCGCAGCGGGCGGCCGTGCTGCGGCGGCAGGGGGGCTCCGTTCATCGTGTGGGCGACCAGCACCTCGGGCTCGGTGCCGGTGGCCATGTCGATCGGCAGGGACCGCTGGTAGTCCTGCTCTACGCCGCGCTCCACGCCGTGGTCGGCGCCGGTGAAGACCACCTCGACGGCGTCCGCGTCCACTCCCGCCTCGGCGAGCAGCAGCCGCAGCGGTACGCCGGTCCACTCGGCGGTGCCGACCGCCTCGACCAGCCAGGGCTGACTGACGGGGCGGGGCGTCAGCAGCGCGCGGCCGTTGCCCGCGCACTCCAGGGTCACGCGGGTGGTGACCTGGGGAAACGCCCTCAGGTCGGCGAGGTCCAGCTGCAGCGGCCGGTGGACGCGGCCCGTGACGCTCAACCGCCAGGCCGTGTCGTCGGGTACGTACGGGATGTCGTAGTGGGTGAGCACGTAGTGCAGGCCGGGCGGGGTGACGTCGTAGCGGAGCGCTTCCAGCGGCAGGCCGTGGTTGCGGGTGGCCAGCGCCAGTTCGTCCCGGCCGATGCCCTCGTCGGGGGCGGCCAGCCGGGCGGGGGTGCTTGTGTCGGCGAGTCGATGGCCCATGGGCGCATTCTCGCGCTCGTCGGCCGGATCGGCACCTCCTCGCGAGCCGGCGGACAACTGCCCGACGATCGGAAGGGGTTCGGATCGATCAATGGGCATCCGTTGACCGTTCGCCCTTTCTAAGAGGGCCTTCGGGCTGACAGACTCCCGAGGGTGCCCGACTTCGACATACTCGTCATCGGATCCGGCCCGGGCGGCCAGAAGGCCGCCATCGCCGCGGCCAAGCTCGGCCGCCGGGTCGCCGTCGTCGACCGCCCCGACATGGTCGGCGGGGTCTCCATCCACACCGGAACCATTCCCTCGAAGACCCTGCGCGAGGCCGTGCTGTACCTGACCGGCCTGACCCAACGGGATCTGTACGGGCAGAGCTACCGGCTCAAGGACGACATCACCGTCGCCGACCTGACCGCCCGCACCCAGCACGTGGTCGGCCGCGAGGTCGACGTCATCCGCAGCCAGCTCTCCCGCAACCAGGTCGCCCTCTTCGCGGGCACGGGACGGTTCGTCGACCCGCACACCGTCGCCCTGCGCGAGGTGACCGGCAACGAACGCCTGCTCAGCGCCGAGAACATCATCATCGCCACCGGCACCCGGCCGGCGCGGCCCGACAGCGTCGAGTTCGACGGCCGTACGATCATGGACTCCGACAACGTCCTGGATCTCGAACGCGTCCCGCGCTCCATGGTCATCGTGGGGGCCGGGGTCATCGGCATGGAGTACGCCTCCATGTTCGCCGCGCTCGGCAGCAAGGTGACGGTGGTGGAGAAGCGGGCCGGGATGCTCGACATGTGCGACATCGAGATCATCGAGGCGCTCAAGTACCACCTGCGGGACCTGGCCGTGACCTTCCGGTTCGGTGAGACCGTGGCCGCGGTGGAGCGTCATGCGCGCGGCACGCTCACGGTCCTGGAGAGCGGCAAGAAGATCCCCGCCGACGCCGTGATGTACTCGGCCGGCCGGCAGGGTCTGACCGACGAACTCGACCTGGCCAAGGCCGGGTTGTCGGCGGACCGGCGCGGCCGGATCACGGTCGACGAGCACTACCGCACCGAGGTGCCGCACATCTACGCCGTCGGTGACGTCATCGGTTTCCCCGCGCTCGCGGCGACGTCGATGGAGCAGGGCCGTTCGGCGGCCTACCACGCCTGCGGTGAGCCGGTCGGCCAGATGGACGGCATGCAGCCCATCGGCATCTACACCATCCCCGAGATCAGCTTCGTGGGCCGCACCGAGGACCAGCTCACCGAGGACAGTGTGCCGTTCGAGGTGGGCGTCTCCCGCTACCGCGAACTGGCCCGCGGCCAGATCATCGGCGACTCGCACGGCATGCTGAAGCTGCTGGTCTCTCCCGAGGACCGCAGACTGCTCGGTGTGCACTGCTTCGGCACCGGCGCCACGGAGCTGATCCACATCGGGCAGACCGTGATGGGCTGCGGCGGCACCGTCGACTACCTGGTCGACGCGGTGTTCAACTACCCGACGCTGGCGGAGTCCTACAAGGTCGCCGCCCTGGACGCCACCAACCGGCTGCGGCAGATCGAGCACATCGGCGACTGAGCTCGGGATCGGCCGCCGACAGCCGCGAATCAGCCGCCCGGCAGCTCCGCGTCGTCCTCGACGACATGGACGGCGGCCTCCTCGGCGCCGGCGGCCCCGCCGTCGATGCCCACGTCGGAGGCGATCGCCTCCTTGGTGGTGTCGGGGTGCGCGCCCTCGTCCGGGGCGACCAGCCGGCCCGCGCGGTCCGTACCGGCCTCGGGGTCGACCGGTTCGCCCTCGCCGCCGGGGAGGTCGCCGACCTCGTCGCCGGCCGGCGGGGTGATGTCGGGGACCTCCTCGGCGAGCCGTTCGTCGAGGGTCTCCCCCTCGTGCTGCTCGGCCGCGGTGGTGCCGTGCCGGTTGACGCCGAGCGGCTTCTCCGGCGGGGAGTAGCCCTCGTCGAGGGTGGTGTCGTAGTCGCGTTCGTCGATGGCGTCCTGCAGGTCGAGCGGCGCCGCGTCCTGTTGCTCCTCGTTGGTTCCGGTGGGCTGGTAGGCGTCGTCGGCCATCGGGTCGGTGCCCATGAGTACCTCCTGGCGCACTGCGGCGGATCGCTTCGTACGGTGTCCTGATCCGCGTTTCCCGATGCGCGCCGTCCAACCTCCCCGGCCCCGGGCGGCTGATGAGATTACCCACTGGTCAATCTTGAAAGCTCAAAGTGTGGGGCTATCATCACTCGCACACACGCTGTGACTACCCGGCGACGCACTGGCCGGGCGCGATCCACCACGCCTTTCCCCAACCCCTGCCCCGAGGCCAACCCTCGCCGGTCAGAGGCTGGTTCTCCACCCCCCACTCCCTTACGTCGTCGGGGCCGGGCCGGCCTCGCGTCGCGCAATACGGAAAGCAGCGCAAACCATGAGCATGAACAGGGGCAGAGGGCTGCAGGCCAATGTCCTCGGTACCTTCGACACGGTGGTGATGGCCATCGCGGGCAGCGCCCCGGCGTACTCCATCGCCGCCACCACGGCGGTCCTCGTCGGCGCGGTCGGGCTCGCCAGCCCGGCCGCGCTGTTGTACTGCGCGATACCCATGCTGGGCATCGCCCTCGCCTTCAGCTACCTCAGCCGTATCGACGTCAACGCGGGCGCCAGCTACTCCTGGGTGGGCCGCACGCTCCACCCGTTCCTGGGGTTCATCAGCGGCTGGGCACTGGTCATCTCGGCGACCATCTTCATGGTCGCGGGCTCGCTGCCGGCCGGTTCGATGACGCTGGCCCTGTTCGACTCCGGGCTGGCCGACAACACGGCGCTGTCCACGGTGGTCGGGGCGGGCTGGTTCGTGGTCATGCTGCTGGTGGTGCTGGGCGGCGCCCGGCTCACCGTCCGCGCACAGCTCGTCATGTCCGGCGTGGAGCTGGCCATTCTGGCGCTGTTCGCGGTCCTCGCCTTCTTCCACACCGGCAACGCCCGCGCCTTCGACTGGTCCTGGCTGGGCTTCTCCCACTTCGACGGGGTGGCGGGCTTCGCCTCGGGCGCGCTGGTCGCCGCCTTCTACTACTGGGGCTGGGACGTCACCAGCAACCTGAGCGAGGAGACCCGCAACTCCCGTCGTACGACGGGACTCGCGGGCCTGATCGGGGTCGGCATCGTCTTCCTGCTGTTCGAGGTGTTCACCATCGCGGTGAACGTGATCCTGTCCTCGAAGCAGATCGAGGACAACGACGCGAACGTGCTGGGCGTGCTCGGCGAGGAGGTCTGGCCCGGCTGGGGCGGCAAGCTGCTGATCGTGGCCGTGATGCTGTCGACCATCGCCACGCTGGAGACCACCCTCATCCAGGTCACGCGCTCGCTGTTCGCCATGGGCCGCGACCGCACGATGCCCTCCGCCCTGGGCAAGGTGCACCGCACATGGAACACGCCGTGGGTGGCGATCGCCGTGGTCGGCGGGGTGGCGCTGGCGATGTTCATCGCGTCCAACGCCCTGGGCTCCGTGGGTGAGATCCTCGGCGACGCGATCTCGGCGATCGGTCTGCAGATCGCGGTGTACTACGGTCTCGCGGGCCTGGCCGTGGTGGTCGCGTACCGCAAGATGCTGCTGAAGTCGGTGGGGAACTTCCTGCTCGGCGGTCTGTGGCCGCTGTTCGGTGCCCTGTTCATGTTCTGGATCTTCGTCGAGTCGCTGGGCGAGCTCGACCCGGCGGCGATCGCGATCGGCATCGGCGGCCTGGCCGTCGGGCTCGTGCCGATGCTCTGGTACTGGAGGCAGGGCAGCGACTACTACCGGCCCGCCCGGCTGGACGCCAGCCGCACGGTGGAGGCGGAGTACGTGCCCGAGGACCTGGCGGTGGCGAACACACATGCCTACGAGGGTCTCCCGACCGACTTCTGAGGGAGATTCCCCCGATGGCGCGAGACCGCTTCGCCCCCGACTTCGATCCCGACTGCGGCGACGCCGCCCTCACCGACGCCTCGCACGACATCGTCATCGGCCGCTGGCAGGGCCTCAGGGACCTGCTGCGGACGACCGGCGCGGACTGGCTCGCCCGCGGTCACCGCGTCCGCACGCTCGCACAGGCCTGCGCGAGCAGTTCGACCGCGGAGACCTGGGTGGCCGCCGAACCGCGCAGCGCGGACGCGCTGGTCCTGCGGGCGGCGACGGAGACGGCCCGGGCCTTCAACGTGGCCATCGCCGCGGGCCGGGGCTCGCCGATGGACCAGCACCGCATCGACACCGCGGTGACGGCCTGCCTGCTGGCGGCGGAGGCCTATCTGGACGATCCGACGCCGTGGATCTCGCTGATCTCCGTGGCGCGGCTGTACCCGCAGGGGGTACGCCGGCAGGAACTGGCGCGCTGGTGGGACGAGTTGCACCAGCGCGACCCGTACAGCGTGGAGGGCCATCTGCAGGTCCTGCACTACTACTCGGCCCGCTGGCACGGCAGTCACGGTCTGATGTACGACTTCGCCCGTGACGCCGCGGGAGTGGCGCCGCCGGGCTGCGCGCTGCCGGTGCTGGTGCAGTACGCGCGCGTGGAGGAGTACCGCTTCGCCCTGGACGCCGGTCACAGCGGCCGCAGCGCGGTGGGTCTCGGGCAGCACTGGAACAACGACGGTGCGGTGGGCGACGAACGCCGCACCTGGCAGCGGTGGATCATGGGGCGGGTCGAGAGCGAGATCGCCCCGGGTGAGCTGCGCGAC
The DNA here is from genome assembly GCF_050214755.1 of Streptomyces sp. C1-1. Classification (NCBI taxonomy): domain Bacteria; kingdom Bacillati; phylum Actinomycetota; class Actinomycetes; order Kitasatosporales; family Streptomycetaceae; genus Streptomyces; species Streptomyces sp. C1-1. The sequence continues at coordinate 1,203,850 of NZ_CP189826.1, forward strand.
TTCAACTATCTGGCGCACGCGGCCTGTCTGGCCGGGGACAAGGAGATCGCGGGGCCGCTGATGCGCATGCTGGGCCGGCGCGCGACGCGCACGCCCTGGTCGTACACCGGGGACGCGGAGCAGCAGTTCGTCAAGTGGCGCAAGGAGCTGAGGCTGCGCGGCTGAGGTGCGGCGGGTCTACTCGGCGGGCTGTTCGGCCGGCCGGGCCAGGCCCGCCGTCCACTTCTCCTCGATGCGGCCGAACTTCCACACCAGCAGGGCGACGAGCCAGGTGGCGAAGAAGAGGCCGACGATCACGAAGCCCACGACGTTGAGGTCGAGTCCGGCGACGCGGTCCCAGAAGGGGCCGTGCAGGCCGAGCTTCCGGGCGAGCAGGCCGAGGAGTTCGGCGGTGCCGATGAGCAGGGCGACGGCGACCGAGAGGCCGGTGATGGTGAGGTTGTAGTAGACCTTGCGGACCGGCTTGGAGAAGGCCCAGCCGTAGGCGAAGTTCATGAACGAGCCGTCGATGGTGTCGAGCAGCGACATGCCGGCGGCGAACAGCACGGGCAGGCACAGGATGGCGTACCAGGGCAGGCCGGAGGCCGCGCCCGAGCCGGCCAGCACGAGCAGCGCGATCTCGGTGGCGGTGTCGAAGCCCAGGCCGAAGAGCAGCCCGAGCGGGTACATCTGCCACGACTTGGTGATCGACTTCGTGACGCGGCCCAGCAGCCGGTTCATGAAGCCCCGCTTGTCGAGCTGCTCCTCGAGGGCGGCCTCGTCGAAGTGGCCGGAGCGCATCTGCCGGAAGACCTTCCAGATGCCGGCCAGGATGACGAGGTTGATGGCCGCGATGACGTAGAGGAAGGTCCCGGAGACGGTCGTGCCGATCACTCCCGTGACGTCGTGCAGTTCGGAGGCGTCGTCGCGGACCGGCCCGGCGACCGCCTTGATCCCGAAGGACAGCAGCAGCGCCAGGACGAAGACGACACTGGAGTGCCCGAGGGAGAACCAGAAGCCCACCGACAGGGGCCGCTTGCCCTCGCCCATGAGCTTGCGGGTGGTGTTGTCGATGGCGGCGATGTGGTCGGCGTCGAAGGCGTGCCGCATCCCCAGCGTGTACGCGGTGACGCCGATACCGATGCCGAAGGACTTCTCGCCGACGCTGTAGTGCTCGGGCGCGACGATCCCGACGAGCGTGAACCAGCCGATGACGTGCAGGGCGACGACGAAGGCGGCCATGCCGCCGACCCTGGTCCACTCCTCGCGTGTCATGGAGGTGCGGACGCGGTGCCAGGTCATACGGGTGGTTCTCTCTTCCGGGTGCGTGGCGGTTGCGGCAGGCAACCTGATGCCATCATCCCGTACTTGCACATCATATGCAGTAAAGCCCGCGGCAGCTCTTCACCATGGGCGGGAAAAGACATGGGACTCCCTCAGGGAGCGGCGTTCGGCCCGTCCGGGCGGTTGCGGCGCTGCTCCACCATCTCCCGGCTGAGCTGCTCCGTCTCCTGCTCGGGGAGCCGTTCGAAGCCGTCCTCGGTGATCACCGACACGATGGGGAAGATCCGCCGGCCGATGTCGGGGCCGCCGGTCGCGGAGTCGTCGTCGGCCGCGTCGTACAGGGCCTGGAGGGCGGCCAGAGCGGCCTCGCGCCGGTCCATGCCGGCGCGGAACAGCTTCTTCAGGGCGCCTCTGGCGTACGGCGATCCCGAGCCGTCGGCGTGGAAGTCCCGCTTCTCGTACAGGCCGCCCGCGACGTCGTAGCCGAAGATGCGGCCCCTGCCGCCCTCGGGGGCGGCGGGGTCGTATCCGGCGAGCAGCGGGACGACCGCCAGGCCCTGCATCGCCTGGCCCAGGTTCTGCCGGATGATGCCGGCGAGACGGTTGGCCTTGGCGGCGAGGGTCATGGGGATGCCCTCGATCTTCTCGAAGTGGGCCAGCTCCACCTGGTACAGCTTCACCATGTCCAGAGCGAGCCCGACGGAGCCGGCGAAGGCCACGGCCGTGTGGTCGTCCGCCGGGTGCACCTTCTCCAGGTCCCGCTGGGCGATGAGGTTGCCCATCGTGGCCCGGCGGTCCCCGGCGATCAGCACGCCGTCGCGGTAGGTGAGCGCCAGCACGGTGGTGCCGTGCGGGAACCGGTCGGTCCCGGCGCGGACGCCGTCGGGGAACGGGCGGCGCGTGGGCAGCAGTTCGGGCCGGTGCGCGGCCAGGAACTCGGTGAACGACGCGGTCCCGGGAGTGAAGAACTCCTCCCCCAGCCGCCCTCCGGAGTCGCTCGACGTCATGCCGTTCCCCCTCCTCGTCGCACCGACAACGAACTCCTACCTGAAGCGGGCCGGCGGGAAACACCGATGCGGTTCGCACAGCGCGCGGCGCCGTCAGCGTCGGTTGGGGCTGCGGTGCGGCGGCTGCTCGGGGGCCGGGCGCACGGGTGGCTGCGGCACCGTGCGCAGGACGGGGGTGTCCGTGCGGACCGTCACCGCGGTCCCGTGGTGGCGGATGGTCAGCGGCGGTCCGGAGAGCAGGGTGTACGTGGCCTTGTCGGGGCCGATCTCCACGCGCAGCCGGCGGCCGAGGAGCTGGAGGTTGAAGGCCAGCCGGCTCAGCCGTTCGGGCAGGCACGGCGCGAAGGTCAGTACGTCGCCGTCGCGGCGCAGCCCGCCGAAGCCGGCGACCAGGGCCGTCCACGTCCCGGCCAGCGACGCGATATGGAGCCCGTCGCGCGTGTTGTGCTCCAGGTCCTGCAGATCCATCAGCGCGGCCTCGCCCGTGTAGTCGTAGGCGAGTTCCAGATGGCCCGCCCGGGCGGCGACGACGGCCTGGACGCAGGCGGACAGGGAGGAGTCGCGCACGGTCAGCGGCTCGTAGTAGGCGAAGTTGCGCGCCACGTGCTCCTCGTCGAAGAAGCCCGCGCAGGTGTACATCGCCAGCACCAGGTCGGCCTGCTTGACGACCTGTTTGCGGTAGAGGTCGAAGTACGGGAAGTGCAGCATCAGCGGGTACTGGTCCGGGCGGGTTTCGGCGAAGTCCCAGCGCTGGTGGCGGGTGAAGCCCTCGTGCTGTTCGTGCACGCCGAGTTCGCGGTTGTACGGGACGTACATCGCGTCGGCCGCGTCCCGCCAGGCGGCGCTCTCCTCGTCGTCCACGCCGAGCTGCGCGGCCCGGTCCGGGTGGCGCTCGCAGGCATCGGCGGCGGCCAGCAGGTTCGCGCGGGCCATGAGGTTGGTGTACGTGTTGTCGTCGGCGATGGCGCTGTACTCGTCGGGGCCGGTGACGCCGTCGATGTGGAAGTCGCCGCGGTGGTCGTGGTGGCCCAGCGAGCGCCACAGCCTGGCCGTCTCCACCAGCAGCTCGACGCCCGCCTCCCGCTCGAACTGCTCGTCCCCGGTGGAGGCGGTGTAGCGGACGACCGCGTCGGCGACCGCCGCGTTCACGTGGAAGGCCGCCGTGCCGGCCGGCCAGTACGCCGAGCACTCCGAGCCCTCGATGGTGCGCCAGGGGAACGCGGCGCCGCGCAGGCCGAGTTGGGCGCTGCGTTCACGTGCGGCGTCCAGGGTGCTGTGCCGCCAGCGCAGCGCCTCGGCGACGGACTCGGGCGCGGTGTAGGTCAGCAGCGGCAGCACGAAGGTCTCGGTGTCCCAGAAGGCGTGGCCGTCGTACCCGGACCCCGTCAGGCCCTTGGCGGGGATCGCGCGCTGTTCGGCGCGGGCGCCGGCCTGCAGCACGTGGAAGAGGGCGAAGCGGACGGCCTGCTGGATCTCCTCGTCGCCGCCGACCTCGACGTCGGCGCGCGCCCAGAAGTCGTCGAGGGTCTCGCGCTGTTCCTCGGCCAGACCGGCGAAGCCGCCGACGCTCGCCGCGGCCAGCGCCGCCTCGACCTGGTCGCTCATCGCCGGTTTGGAGCGGGTGCCGGACCAGCCGTGGGCGACCAGCTTCTCCACCCGCAGCCGCTCGCCGGGTTCCAGGACCGAGGTGACGGTGAGCCGGGCGACGTCCTCGTTGCTCTCGCTGCTCGTGCTCGTGCCCTCGGGGCCGTCGATGACGTGGTCGGCGGCCACGGCCACCCGCAGACCGCTGCGCCGGGTGCGGTGCACCAGCCGCAGCCGCCGGCCCGCGGCGAAGTCCTCCTCCGGCTCCAGCGGCGACTGCAGCGCCTTGGCGGCCCGCGGGTCGCCCTTGGTCTCGGGCAGCGTCTCGTTGGCGACGAGCTCCGACTGGATGACGACGCGCGTACGTGCCTCGACGGGCTCCACCTCGTAGGAGACGGCGGCGATCGCGCGCTGGGTGAGGGAGACGAGCCGGGTCGAGCGCACCCGTATCGCCGTGCCCGCCGGGGAGACCCATTCGCAGACCCGCTCCAGCACTCCCCGGCGCAGGTCGAGATTGCGCTCGTGGGAGACGAGGCGGCCGTAGCGCAGGTCGAAGGGCGCGTCGTCGACGAGCAGCCGCAGGACCTTGCCGTTGGTGACGTTGATGACCGTCTGGCCGGACTCGGGGTAGCCGTAGCCGGCCTCCGCGTAGGGCAGCGGGTGCAGTTCGTGGACGCCGCCGAGGTAGGAGCCGGGCAGTCCGTGCGGTTCGCCCTCGTCGAGGTTGCCGCGCCAGCCCACGTGGCCGTTGGACAGGGCGAAGACCGACTCGCTCTGGGCCAGGACGTCGAGGTTCAGGGCGGTCTCGCGCACGCACCACGGTTCCACGGTGTACGAGCGGTCGCTGATCACTCCTGCCCTCCCAGCTCCGCGAGGTCCTTCACGACGACGTCCGCGCCGTGCTTGTACAGCGCCTCGGTCTGGCCGACGCGGTCGACGCCGACGACGTATCCGAAGTGGCCCGAGCGGCCCGCGTCCATGCCGGCCAGCGCGTCCTCGAAGACGGCGGCCCGCTTCGGCTCGACGCCCAGGTCGCGGGCGGCGGCGAGGAAGGTGTCGGGACGCGGCTTGCCCGGCAGCCCGCGTTCGGCCGCCACGACGCCGTCGATGCGTACGTCGAAGAGGCGCTCGGCGTCGATGGAACGCAGTACGTCGAGGGTGTTGGCGCTGGAGGAGACGATCGCGGTGCGCAGACCCAGCTTGCGCGCGGCCTCGATGTAGCGCAGCGTGCCGTCGTACGCCTCCACGCCCTGGGTGCGGATGCGCTCCAGGAGCAGGACGTTCTTGCGGTTGCCGACGCCGTTGACCGTCTGGGCGTCCGGTGGGTCCTCGGGGGTTCCCTCGGGCAGTTCGATGCCGCGGGAGGCGAGGAAGGTGCGCACGCCGTCGGCGCGCGGGCGGCCGTCGACGTACTCGTCGTAGTCGGCGGCGGAGTCGAACGGCCGGAAGTCCTCGCCCTCGCGTTCGCGCAGGAACGCGTCGAACGTTTCCTTCCAGGCGGCCGCGTGCACCACGGCGGTCCTGGTCACCACACCGTCGAGGTCGAAGAGGCAGGCCTGGATGTCTTCGGGGAGTCCGAGCAGCGTCATACAGGACACCGTTCCCCATAAGGAGAACTCCAGTGAGTGGCCCGCACCACATGGGCGGCAAAATCTTGCCGTCCGGCCCGGGACTCCCTGCCGTGGCGCGGATGGCACACTCGTGTTGTGCCGCTGACCTTCGACGACCTCCTCATCCGTGCCCGCGCCCTGAGCAGGGGCGACCGGCGCGCGATCCTCGGCATCACGGGCAGTCCCGGCGCCGGGAAGACGACGCTCGCCGAGAGCCTGGTACGGGAGCTGAACGGGACGGGCGAGCCGTGGGTGGCGCACGTCCCGATGGACGGCTTCCATCTCGCCGACGTCGAGCTGGACCGGCTCGGCCTGCGCCACCGCAAGGGCGCGCCCGCCACCTTCGACTCGGCCGGGTACGCGGCGCTGCTGCGGAGGCTGCGCGAGACGGACCCGGAGGCGGCCGGCGACGTGGTGTACGCGCCGGGCTTCGAGCGGGTGCTGGAGCAGCCGGTCGCGGGGGCGGTCCCGGTGCCGCCGACGGCGCGGCTGGTGGTGACGGAGGGGAACTATCTGCTGCTGGACGGCGGCGCCTGGCCGCGGGTGCGGCGGCAGCTGGACGAGGTGTGGTTCTGCGAGCTCGACGAGCGGGAGCGGCTGCGGCGGCTGATCACCCGGCACGAGGAGTTCGGCAAGGGGCACCAGGAGGCGGTCGCCTGGGTGATGCGCAGCGACCAGCCCAACGCCGAGCTGGTCGCCGCGACCCGGGACCGGGCGGACCTGGTGGTGCCGGCGGGCGTGCTGGACCGCCCCTCGCCGCTGGGCGTCACCGACTGACCGCGCGCAGCGCCAGCCGGGGCTCCCCCTTGTCGTCGTCCGGTCCGATCACGGCCGTGAACTGTGCTGTGGTGAGCGTGAGTTCCTCGCCGCTCCGCTCCACCGAGACCGTGATCGGCGTCTCGGAGCCGTAGCGGACGGCGAAGACGTGCAGGTCGTCCGGGGTGCCGGGGACCGGGCCCGCTTCCAGGGCCGTCGAGCTGACCAGGTGCCGCCAGCCCTCGTCCGGGTTGCCGTAGCCGCGCGGGTCGGCCGCGAGCGCGAAGGCGGCCTGCTCCTGGAGGAGTTCGGCGCGGGCGTCGAAGTGCTCGGCACCGGTGGCCCGCGGGTGGGTCAGGCGCAGGATGCCCGCCGAGGCGACGGCTCCGGCGGCGGTGCGCCGCACCCGGTCGCCGTCGTCCTCGGCGTACGGCAGCCCGGCCAGCAGGTACGGCGTCCCGTCGAGGCGTTCGACGGCCACCGTCGTCCACAGGGTTTCGCCGTCGGTGACGTACAGGGACCGTACGTGCCGCAGGACGTGGTCGCGGCCGACGACCGGTTTGGTGACCAGCTTGGCCGTCAGGCCGTCCGCCCGCAGGTCACGGACGCGAACCTCGCCCATGGGCCGGCACATCAGGAAGCCGTCGGTGACGGGCCCGAAGCCGTGCTGGCGGCCGACGGCGGCGGCCAGCCAGTAGGTGCCGGCCGCCTCGACGACGGCCGGGGTCATGCGGTCGTCGAACGCCACCGAGACCGTGCCGGCGCGCAGTTGGTGCCGGGCCGGGGTGGGGCGCGGCTCGCGGTGCCAGGGCGTGGTGTCCTGGATCTGCCAGACCAGCATCCAGGCGAAGTGGCCGTCGACGCCGCCGTCCGGCTTGCACGCGTGCCGGGCCCAGCGGCTGTCGCCCCGGTAGCGGCCCAGGTCGGATCCGATGCGGGCGCTGAAGTACCGCAGGCCCAGGACGGATTCGAAGGCGGAGTGCTGCTCGCTGTAGCGCGGGCCGCCGTTGTCGAAGCCCCCGCCCGTCAGCCGGGCGTCGATGTAGCGGGCGAGCGCGTCGCCGTCCTCGGCGAACATCGCCTCGCCGCTGATCCGGTGGGCCTGGGCGAGGAAGGACAGGGAGATCGGGCCGTAGTTGTTGTCGTAGGCGCCGCCGTGCTCCGGGGGCAGCAGGGCGCCCCGGTCGCGGACGCGGTGGGCGCGGATCTCGTCGGCGTACAGCTCCAGCGCCCGGGCGCGCACCGACTCGCCCTCGGCGTCGGGCAGATGGCGGGCCAGCATCAGTCCGCCGACCACGCAGCCGATGGCCTGGTTGCCGGCCTCCTGCGGGTTGAAGAAGGCGGCCTCGGTCAGCCAGCGCCAGTAGCCCCGGGCCAGCTCCAGCAGCGCGGCCCGCTGTTCGTCGTCGATCAGGCCCTCGGCGGTGTCCAGGACGTTGACGGCCTGCAGCAGCGCCCACACCGTGCTGGGCCAGTCGCCGATGGGGTGAGCGCCGGCTTCGAGGACGTAACGGGCGTACGGCAGACCGGAGTTGCGGGTCCGCAGGTTCGGGTAGCCGGGGTTGTCCTCGACGTACACCCGCTCGCGCAGATGGAAGGCGAGGCTGCGGCGCACCGCCTCCGGCAGCCGCGGGTCCTTGCCGCGCTGCCAGGCGAACGCGAGCAGGGAGGTGATGCCGAGCGAGGTGTCGCCGATGTCGTCGACGCAGTCGGGGTGTTCGAGGTTGCCCTCCGGCGTGAGCCGGGCCAGGGCCTGCTCGACGACGTCGGCGAGGACGGCGTCGTAGGCCTCATGGGTGTCCGGCAGGTCGTGCAGCGGTCCGCGCTGGTGGAGGAGGTGCACGTGTGCTCAGTCCTTCGTGCCGGAGCCGGCGCGCACTGCGAGGGTCAGGGTCTGCGGGCCGTGGCCGCCGATGTAGACGCGGTCGCCGGTCGTCGCGTCGGTGCCGCCCACCACGGTGTGGTCCTGCCCCGGGTCGTACCGCAGTATGTCGCCGCGGTCCGGTCCGGCGAGCGGTTCGCCCGCCTCGACGTCCACCTCGACGCGGATCTCGTCGTCGCCGGCGCGGTAGGTCATCGGTCCGGTCGTCAGGCACCAGTGCCCGTCGCCGATCGGTACGGCGCCCTGCGGCGCCCCGCCCGGCCGGAAGGTCAGTTCGAGCGACCAGGGCACCCGGGGTCCGCTGATGTCGATCCGCAGGTCGGCACCGTCGTCGACGAGGTCCACCTCGACACGGGTCGTGTGCGAGACCTCGTCCCGGGGCCGGTCCGGGAAGGACATCGCGGCGGAGAAGCGGCCCTCGTCGCCGACCCGGTAGACGCCGTCGTCCCGTCGCAGGTCCGGCGGGAGCGGCTGGTAGTAGGCGGCCGTGAGGGTTTCGGTGAGCCGGTAGCGGGTGTCGGTGAGCCGGTGCATGGCAGCGGCGCGGAACGGGCCCAGGTCGAAGAAGCCGCGCGAGAGACGGACCGCGTCGAGGACGGCGTCACCGGCGAACAGGCGCAGGAAGGTGGGATTGCAGGCGAGGCCCGAGCGGATGCGCCGGTGCTCGGGGACGTCGGAGCCGCCGTACACCACCGTGTGCGCGGTGGCGGAGGCGCGGTCGGCCAGGCGCGCGGTGGCGAGGTACCGCGCGCGCGGGAATGTCCCCGCGACCGGGGCGGGCAGGGCGCGGCACAGGTCCGGGGTGAGGAGGGTCTGGGCGAGCAGGTCGGGGTCGTCGATGCCCCCGGCGGCCGCCAGCCGGGCCGCCCGGCTGAAGTCGCCCCGGCCGGTGCGGATCGCGAGCAGCCGGTAGTGCGGCAGGTAGGGCGCGAGCGGGAAGGGGTGGTTCTGGTCCTGGCGCCGCGAGTGGACCGTCTCCACGGTGCCGTCCGGCCTGATCAGGTCGAGGGTGGTGGTGAGGTTGCGTTCGACGGCGTCCAGCAGGTCGGCGCGGCCGAGGACGTCGGCGAGGAGCAGCAGCGAGGGGTTGGACACGTGGGCGGCGTAGTTGGCGCTGCGTTCCGAGTACAGACCCTCCGCGTCGATGTCGACGCCCTCGCCGAGCCACTGCTCGATGCGGTCGAGCAGCCGGGCGTCGGGGAACGACCGGTGCAGTCGGGCCAGCGCCGCGCACAGCTCCCAGCGGTGGTTCGGGGTGTGCACCCCGCCGGTCAGCAGACTGCCGGCGGCGGCACCGGCGATCTCCGCGAGCGCGGCCGTGACCTCGCGCAGTTCCGGCCCCGCGCCGGCGGCGAGGACGTGCGCGTCGCACACGTCGTTGACGGTGAACGCCGAGTCCGGCGGTGACTGCACGTTGTCGCCGCCGGCGAAGAGGCCGGTGGAGGTCTGCGCGGCCAGCAGGGCGCGCAGATGGCTCGTCGCGGCGGCGACGGCCCGCCCGCTGCCGTGCAGCGCCGAGTCCGCGGAACGGTACGCGGCGACCAGGGTCTTCACCCGGCGTGCCAGCACGCGGTGGGTCACACCGGCGGGTTCCTCGTCGGGGCGGGCCGCCAGTGGAGCGGCCTGCCGGTCGGCGGCGCGGGCCGCCGCGCGGACGAACTCGGGGTCGAGCGGGGTGGGCAAGGTCAGTCCTTCAGTCCGGCGTTGATGTCGGCGCCCATCACGTAGCGCTGGAAGACCAGGAAGATGGCGATGAGCGGGATCATGGAGATGACCGACGCGCCGAGCAGGACCGACCAGTTGATGTTCTGCGCGCCGACGATGCTCTGGATGCCGATCTGCACGGTGAACTTGTTGGGGTCGTTGAGCATCAGCAGCGGCCAGATGTAGTCGTTCCACCGCCACTGGAAGGACAGGATGGCGAGGGTCAGCATGATGGGCCGGGAGAGCGGCACCATGATCCGCAGGAAGATCGACAGTTCGCGGGCGCCGTCGATGCGCGCGGCCTCCACGAGTTCGTCGGGAACCGTGAGGAAGAACTGGCGGAACATGAAGCATCCGGTCGCGGTGAGCACGGCCGGCAGGATGATGCCCGCGAAGGAGTTGTAGAGGCCGAGGTTGCGGACCACCAGGAACTCGGGGGCAAGCATGACCTCGCCCGGCAGCATCGTGGTGGCCAGAATGCAGAGGAAGAAGGCCTTGAGCCACTTGTTGTCGTACTTGGCCAGCGCGTAGCCGGTGCAGCAGCTGACGCCCACGGTGAGGATCGTCGTGATCACGCACACAATGGCGGTGTTGACGAAGTACTGGGAGAAGTTGGCGCTGTCCCACGCGGCCTTGAAACCGGACAGGGTGGGGTCGTGCGGTACCAGCGTCAGCGGATAGGAGAACAGGTCGCTGGCCGGCTTGAAGGAGCTGAGGACGAACCACAGCACCGGCAGCCCGTAGAGGCAGGCCAGGATCCACAGCAGCGTCGTCGCGGACACCGCCCGCCGCAGCCCGCCGCTGCCCGCTCGGCGGGGTCGCTTCTTGGCGACGGCCCGTCCGGGACCGGCGTCGACGGGGCGAGGAATGTCTGTGGTTGTCATCGGTTCTCCACCCGCCGGTTGACGATCAGCTGGATGATCGCGACGGCCATCAGAATGAGCATGAGCACGAACGACGCGGCGCTCGCGTAGCCGATCTGACCCCGTTTGAAGCCGGTCTCGTAGATGTACTGGACGAGCAGGTTGTTGGACGTTCCGGGTCCGCCGTTGTTGAGGGCGACGAACACCGGGTATTCCTTCATCGCGTTGATCGTGTTGAGCAGGATGACGATGAACGAGGTGGGCGCGATGCTCGGCAGCGTGATGCTGACGAACTGCCGCCAGGGGCCCGCTCCGTCGAGGGAGGCCGCCTCGTAGTACGAGGTGGGCACGTTCTTGATCGCCGCTATGAACAGCAGCATCGAGAATCCCGTCCAGGCCCAGGACGCCGCCATCACCACGACCAGCAGGGACAGGTCCGCGTTCGACTGCCACGGCACGGCGCTTCCGCCGAGCTTCTCGATGACGTAGTTGACCAGTCCGAAGTTCTCGCCGAACAGCCACCGCCACAGGACACCGACGACGATGGGCGACAGCAACCACGGGATGAAGAAGATGACGCGGGCGACCGACGTGCCCTTGGCGTGCTTGCTCACCACCAGGTTGGCGGCGGCCAGCGCGAGCGCGAAGTTCAGCGGCACGAAGAGCACGGCGTACAGCAGCGTCCGCGTCAGCGCGTCGTAGAAGGTGGAGTCGCCGAACAGGTTGTGGTAGTTGTCCAGTCCGACGAACTGGAACGCCCCCACGCCCGTGTAGTTCGTGAAGGAGTAGACGAGCCCGATCACCGCCGGCCAGACGAAGAACAGCGCGAAGAGCACGACGTTGGCCGCGATGAGGACGAGCGGCGCGAGAACGTACTTACTGCGTCTCCTGGGCGGGCTCGCGGACACGGCCGAGGCGCGTTTTGTCATCTTCCTGACTCCGTGCTGGTGGAATGGATTGCCGTGGGCTCGGGCCGTGGGCCCGGCATCACATGGGCGCCAGGGCCGGGCGGCGGGGTCTGGGCCCGCCGCCCGGCCCTGTGGCCTACGATGCGCCGCCGACCTGCTGGTTGTAGCCGGCCACGATGTTCTCCAGGGCCTTGTCGGCCGACTGCTGGCCGTTGATCGCCTTGCCGAGCTCCGTCTTGGTCGGGTCCTCGGTGAGGCTCTTGCCCTTCAGCACCCAGTTCGTCTGCGCGCCGTTGAAGTAGCCCGAGATCGGGGCGTAGAGCGGGATCTCCTCGTTGTAGAGCTTGAACGCCGCCTGCGCCGCCTCCGACTTGAAGGGGTACTTCGGGCTCAGACCGCTCTCGACGGGCAGGAACCCGGACGCCGCGCACAGCTCGGTGTAGTGAGCCGGCTCGTACAGCCAGGACATGAACTTCTTCGCGGCGGTGGCCGCGGCGCCGTTGTTGTTGAACCCGACCATCATGCCGCCGCTGTTGACGTCGCTGGCCTGCACCGGCTCGGCGGGGGTCGGGACGCTCGCCCAGTCGAACTTCTTGATGGACTCCGAGAAGGCGGCGACCTGCCACACGCCGGACCAGTAGGCGACCACGTCACCGCTCTGGAACATGGCCGACGGGTCGGCGCCGCTGGTCCACACCGACTTCGGCATGGTCTTGTCGTCGTTCCATCCGACGAAGGTGTTCACGGCCTTCTTGGTCGCGGCGTCCACCGAGAACTTGCCGGAGGAGTCGGCGTGGACGTACTTGCCGCCCAGCTCGTACACCATGGCGCGAAGGCGCGAGGGCGACTGGTCGAACGTCAGGGAGTACTTGGCGCCCGTCTTCTCGCGGACCTTGTTCGCCGCCTTGATGAAGTCGGTCCAGGTCCAGGTCTTGTCGGGCGAGGTCGGGAAGGAGACCCCGGCCTTCTCGAACAGCGACTTGTTGATGAACAGGCCGGACGCGGTGACGTCCGAGGGGATGGACAGCACCTTCCCGGACGCGTCCTTCGCCAGGAAGTTGGCGTTGATGTTGTTCGCCTTGTTGTTGGCGATGGAGCTGAGGTCGACCAGCTTGTTCGACCAGATCGGGTCCAGCGCCGGGACGGCCGCCACGTCGGGCAGGGAGTTCGCCTGCGCGGCGTTGTGCAGCTTCGTGGTGTAGCCGTCGTAGGGGATGTTGACCAGCTTGACCTTGACGCCGGCTTCCTTCTTGTACTGCGCGACCAGCTTCTTCCAGCCCGCGTCCTGGCCCGGAACCGTGGAGATCCAGAACGTCAGCGACTTGGAGGTACCGCCCGAGCTCGACCCCGAGCCTCCGCAGGCGGAGAGCAGCAGGGCACCTGCCGTGGCAACGGCAGCGAGGGGAACCACACGGCGTATGCCGCCGCGGCCGAGTCGGCGGGAGCGCCGCACACCCACATTGGTCATCTTCGATCCCTTTTTCGTCGTAGGAGACGGAGCACGGCGCCGATCAGGGCGGCACGGGTGCATTTTGCAGGAAATTTCGCTTTCCGGGGGTGCGGCCTCGCCCGGCCGCGTCGCCTCGACGGGTGGGATCCCCGGCCCCGAGGGCCGTCGTCGCACAAGCACGCCCTCGTGCGGCTGCCGTACGTCGCGTACGGCCGGGACGCCAACCCAAGCCGGCGTCCCGGCCGACTTAGAAAGCGCTTGTCCGGACATTGGCAGACCGAGTCGGAAGCCGTCAATCCTTCGCATGCGCGGCCTCGGTCACGGTTTGGACTCCACGGGCCACCGCGAGCCGTGCGGCACCCACGACGGTGCCCAGATCGCCCAGCGTGCTGCTGACCACCTCGGTGGGCCAGCTCAGCCGCTCCAGCTCGGCCCGCACACCGGGCAGGAGCTGCGGATACGCCCCGGTACTGCCGCCGAGCACGATGAGTCCCGGGTCCAGTACGGCGGTCACAGCGGCGGCGAGCCGGCCTATGTCGGCGGCGTGCCGGCCCACGACGGCGCAGGCGGTGGCCCGGCCCTGGCCGGCGAGCGAGAACAGCTCCTCGGTGGTGCTCGGGCGGGGACCGTCCTCCTCGCGCCAGGCCTCTGCGGCCCGACGCAGCAGCGAGCGGGCGCCGACGTGCTCCTCCAGGGCCTCGTGCCGCGGCTCGCGGCCGTCGTCCCAGGGGTAGGGCAGCCGGGCGACCTCGCCCGCGGCTCCGTTGGCCCCGCGCAGCACCTGGCCGCCGATGACGACACCGAGGCCGATACCGACGCCGATCCGCAGGTAGCCGAAGGTCTCGCGGCCGTGCGCGGCGCCCTCGTGCAGCTCGGCGAGCGCGGCGCAGTTGACGTTGTTCTCGAGGTGGACGGGCACCCCGGGCGGCAGCGCGACGGTCACCGCGTCGAAGACGGGTCCGGCCTTGGCGGTGGCCGGGCGCACCCCGGCGCCCTCGCCGTCGCGTGCGGTGACGTCACCGACGGCGACCACGATGGCGCGCAGCGGGGCGCCCGCGGGAAGCGCCTCCAGGGCCTCCCGGACGGCCTCGGCGGCCTGCGCCCGGGACTCGGTGGCCTCGGCGAGCAGGGTGCCGTCCAGGGCGCAGCCGCGCACCCGGGTGAGGGCGGGGCCGAGGTCGACGGCGAGGACGGCGCCGGCGGCCGGGCCCAGCCGGTAGACGGCGGCGCTGCGGCCGGTGCCGCTGGAGGCGGTGCCGGAATGGGCGGCGAGCCCGGCGCTCTCCAGTTCCGCGACGGCCGAGGACACCGTCGGTTTGGACAGCCCCGCCAGGCTCGCGAGCTGCGGCCGGGTCGCGCTGGCCGCCCGGGCCAGCACGGCGAACACCGCGCCGGCGCTCTCAGTCAGGCGCGGGGCTCGCACCACGTCGTGTTCCACAGTTCTCCCGCAGGTCACGGGCCGCTCCCCCGTCGTACTGACAGCGGGGGACACGGCGATGGGATGCCCGGCGTCACGCGGTACCACCCCCGTCCGCGGGGCAGCTCGGTCGGTCGGGTGAGCGAAGCCTCTTGACGCACTGTACTTCGTTAGTTAACTTCCTAACGAACTTCACGGTACTCGCCTGCCGTGTTCCGTCCAGAGGCCCGTCCCGGGGCTTCGCGAGTGCTTCAACCTGCTTCTGACCAGGCACGGTTCGCCCGCCGTCGCAGCACAGCGCAACGACGAAAGAGGTTCCGTGCAGGACTTCACGCCTCTCGTGGTCGGCATCGACGTGGGTGGCACCAAGACCCACCTCCGCGCCCTGGCGGGGCACGACCCCGTCGCCGATCACGTCCGGTCCAGCAGTGGCTGGCGGCCGCACGACCCCGTGGCCGCGGCCGGCTGGCTGGCCGCCCTGGTCGCCGAGGCCCTCCCCGCGCGCACCCGCCCGTCCGCGCTGGCCGTCGGCGGTCACGCCTGCGAGACCCCGCGCCAGTGCGAGCAGATCCGCACCGCACTCCAACTGCACTTCGACGCGCCCGCGCTGGTCGTGGGCGACGCCGAACTCCTCGTACCCGCCGCCGGCTTGGACAAGGGAGTCGGTCTGGTGGCCGGCACCGGCTCCGTCGCCGTGGGCCGGTCGGCCGACGGCACCCCCGTCCAGGTCGGTGGCTGGGGCGCGGTCCTCGGCGACGAGGGGGGCGCGGCCGGCCTCGTCCGCGAGGCCGCGCGGGCCGCATGGGCCGCCCACGACCGCGGCGAGGAACCCGACGACCTCGCCCGCGGTCTCGTCGCCGCGTTCGGCGTCGGCGAAGTTCCCGCGCTCGGGGCCGCGTTGGAGGGCGCCCGGGACATCTCCGCGGAATGGGGCCGGCACGCGCCGGTGGTGTTCGCGGCCGCCGAGGCGGGCTCCCGCGCCGCCCGCGCGGTGATAGCGGAGGCCGGGCGTTCACTCGCCTCGCTCGTGGAACGGCTCGCCGCCCGCGGTCTCCCCGTGGACGACGTCGTGGTCGCCGGCGGCACGATCCTGAACCAGCCCGCCCTGTACGACGCGTTCGCCTCGTCGCTCGCCGCCTCCCTGCCCGGAGTCCGCCCGCAGCCACTGCGGGTGCCACCGGTCGAGGGCGCGGTGGCGCTGGCGCGTTCGCTGCTGTGAGGGGCGCCCGGGGCTCCGTCGGGGATGCCGCGACGTGCGTCGCCCCCGGTGCCGGCCGAGCCCGGCACCGGAGTCGCCCGTCGCGGCGACACGCCCCCATGGGGGCGTCGCGGTACCGCGGAGGGTCTCCTCCGGCCCTCGCAGCTCACCCGCAGGACACGTCTGGCCGGAGGTGCGTCGCCTCCGGCAGGGCGTCGCCGTACCGCGGGGGACCTCCCCCGGCCCGCTCAGTTCACCCGCACGACACGTCTGGGCCGCCGGGCACTCCCCGGCGGGCCAGGACACGGCCGTAGATCTTCGCTCAAAGCTTCACGGGACGCACCGGATTCGCACATCCCCACGCCCCACCGAACACCTCTGATCGCACGATCTCCCCCGGCCGCAGGGCCGAAGAACTCAAGAGAGGCACACGCATGCCGTCATCCGCCGGGCACCGCTCCCCTTCGTCGAACGGCCGACCCTCCGTCGGCAGACGGGGTTTCCTCAAGACCTCCCTGGGCGCCTCGGCCGGTGTCCTGGCCGCGCCCACCTTCGTCTCCTGGCTGGGCGCCGCCGACGCCAAGGCCGCCGGCTCCGCCGCCGCGTTCGTCGACGACTACAAGACCAACGTCATGGCGAACCTCACCCCGGAGACCAACGCGGTCGTCCGGGCCCTCGGCGGGTTCGCGCGGATATGGAAGACGGGCGGCGCCTGGAACACCGGCACGCCGCTCATGCCCGAGGTGCTGCGCGCCAACATGCGCTACTGCGCCCGCCTCACCGGCGCCCGGACCGACGCACAGGCGAAGGAGGCCTTCCTCTACGACCGCCAGCACCAGAGCTACGCGATGATCGCGGGCCTGGGCCCGCTGGCCGACCTCTACAAGGCGGGCGCCAAGGCGGTCACCTCCATCACCGGCGCTCCCGACGGCACCCCGGCGACCAAGATCGACGACGCCGTGCCCGCCGACGCCCCGGCCGGCTCCGCGCTCGGCGCCGGCTCGCACGACTCCGCGCTCGGCAAGGTGGCCGAACTGGTCGACACGGTGCGCGGCAACTGGGCGTCGGGCAACCCGTCCAAGTACGCCTACCAGTACCCGCGCCCATGGCGCATGAACGAGGACAGCGAGGTCGTCGACACGGGCGCGACGGACGCGCTCGGCTACCCCGTCTACGACTCGAAGGTGGTCGTCGCGCCCCAGCTGCTGCGCCAGCGCAGCACCTCCCCCACGGACGACGGCGGCTTCCCCAGCGGCCACACCAACGCCTTCCACCTCGCGGGCCTCGCCTACGCCTACGCCGTGCCCGAGCGTTTCCAGGAGCTGGTGACCCGCGCCTTCGAGCTCAGCCACACCCGGATCATGGCCGGCATGCACTCCACGGTCGACGTGATGGGCGGCCGCGTCATGGCCACCGCCCTGGCCGCCGCCACTCTGGCCGACCCGGCGAACGCCGGACTCAAGGCCGCCGCCCGCGCCCAGGCGCTGGCCTACTTCACCGGGCAGACGGGCACCACCGCGGACTCCCTGTTCGGCTACGCGCACCCCGGCGCCGGCGACGCCTACGGCGACCGGGACGCCAACGCCCGCGCGGTGCGGCCCCGGCTGACGTACGTGCTGACCCGGCAGGGCCGCAGCACGCCGCTGACCGTGCCCAAGGGCGCCGAGGTGCTCCTGGAGACGCGGCTGCCGTACCTGACCGCCGAGCAGCGGCGCGAGGTACTGCGGACCACCGCCCTGCCGTCGGGGTACGTCCTGCTGGACGGCTTCGAGCAGTGGGGCCGGCTCGACCTGTTCAGCGCGGCGGACGGCTACGGCGCCTTCGACTCCGACGTGAGCGTGACGCTGGACGCGGCGGCGGGCGGCTTCGGCGCGGCCGACAGCTGGCGCAACGACATCGACGGCGCCGGAGGACTCACCAAGCTGGGCAGCGGCACGCTCACCCTGACCGGCCACAACAAGTACACCGGCGGCACCGTGGTGCGGGACGGCGTGCTGGTCGCCGCCTCGTCCCACGCGCTCGGGCACGGTGACGTGCGGGTGTCCGGCGGCACGCTGCGGGTGCTGCGCCCGGTGCGGGTGCACGGCACGTACGCGCAGGAGTCCGCCACGCTGGAGCTGACGCTGCGCTCGGGCCAGGAGCCCGCCCTGGAGGTGACGCGCAGGGCGCTGCTCGGCTCGGGCGCTGTGCTGTCGCTGGTGCTCGACGCCGACCGGCCGCCCGTCGCGGGCGACACCGTGCGCGTCGTGTGCGCGCCGCGGCTGAGCGGCCGATTCGACCGCGTCGAGGTGAACTCCGACCGGCTGCGGGCCGTACCCGTCTACACGGCGGAAGGTCTGTCGGTACGACTCCTGAAGCGGTGACACCCCAGGGGCGGGAGACGGTGCGAAAGTAGGGTCCATGACAGGGGCCCGGATCGCTCCCGCCCCCTCGCGGCCGGTGTCCTCGCGGGGCGGATGATGGCGCACGAACAGCACTCGGTCCTCGCACCGGGCCCACGCGACGACGAGGAGCGGCACCCGCCGCGGGTCACGCCGGCCGCGCACCGGCCCGGCCGGCGGTGGCTGGTGCCCCTGCTGGTGGTGGTCCTGCTCGGCCAGATGGCGGCCGCGATGGTCACCACCGCCGTGCAGCAGACACCGACGATCGACGAGCCGATCTACGTCGCCACGGCCGCCGACTACCTGCACGAGCACCGCGTCCGGCTCAACCCCGAGCATCCGCCGCTGGGCAAGCTGATCGTCGCCGCCGGAGTGGCGGTCGCCGATCCGCACGTCGACACCGCCCACCGGGGCGACCAGACGCAGTACGCGCGCCATCTGCTGTACGAGTCCGGCAACGACCCGTGGCGGCTGATGTTCTGGGCCCGGCTGCCGATGATCGTGCTGACCCTGCTGTTCGGGCTGGTGGTGTTCGCCTTCGCCCGTGAACTGGCGGGCGCCGCGGCCGGTTCGGTGGCCCTGGCCCTGTACGCCCTCTCCCCCGACGTCATCGCGCACGGTTCACTGGCGACCCTGGACGTACCGGCCGCGGGGTTCGTGCTGACGTCGGCCTGGCTGCTGTGGCGGGCCCGGCGACGCCCCCGGCTGTACGTGCCGCTGGGCGGCCTGGCGCTCGGCGCGGGGCTGGCGACCAAGATGAGCGTGCTGCCGGCGGTGCCGGTGCTGATGCTGCTGGCCGCCTGGTCGCTGTGGGGGGCGCGATCCGGGGACCGCCGGCGGGCGCTCGGGCGAGCCGCGGCGGGGGCGGCGGGCGTGGCGGTGGCCGGAGTGGCCGTCGTATGGCTGTCGTACCTGGTGGTCGATCCGCGGCTGCGGTGGTCGGCCGCGGGGCAGCGGGTACCCGCCGTGCACGGGCTGAAGGGGCTGCTCGTAGGTCTGCTGCCGTTCCCGGAGTCGTACCTGGACGGGATGCGCATCCAGTTCGGGCTGGAGCGGTATCCGTGGCAGGGCTTCCTGTTCGGGCATCTGTACACCGGCTCACGCTGGTACTACCTGCCGGCCGCGCTGCTGGTGAAGACGCCGCTCGGCATGCTGGTCCTGTGGGCGGCCGGTGCCGCCGCGGTGGTGGCGGTACGGCGGCTGCGGCCGGCCGCGCCCTATGTGCTGATCCCGCCCGCCGTCCTGCTGGCCTCGGCCATGACCGGCTCGCGGGACTTCGGCACCCGCTACGCCGTCTTCGTGCCGATGTTCCTGGCGGTGGCGGCCGGCTGTGTGCTCGCCGTACGACGGCGGTGGGCGCCGCTCGCGACCGGGGCGCTGGTGCTGTTCGTCGCGGTCAGCTCGCTGCGGACGTTCCCCTACTATCTGCCGTACTCCAACGAGGCGTTCGGCGGTCCGGACAAGACCTATCTGCGGCTGCACGACTCCAACGTCGACTGGGGGCAGGACCTGGGCAGGCTCGCCGACCGGCTGCGGGAGCGGTACCCGGGCGAGAAGGTCTGGCTGGTGTACAAGGGCAGTGGCGTGCCGTCGTACTACGGCATCGACGCCGCCGATCCGCGCGAGGTGGCGACCCGTCAGGTGCACGGACTGCTCGTCGTGTCGGACTCGGCGGTCGACAAGGCGCGCGGGCGGCTGCGCACCCTGATCGACAGCAGCCGCCCGGTCGACGAGGTCGGCCACTCGATCACGATCTACCGCCGGTGACCCGAGCCTGCGGCACGCACTGCCAGGATCCGTCCTGCGGGGGCCCGTTGCCCTCGTGCAAGCCCTGGTCACGACCGTGTGTGAGCTATGTTGAAGCACTGTGGCAGACAAAGGAGGCGGACCGGTGCCATCGCCGCAGCAGGCACGCGCACAGGCATCCTCGATCACCTCGGGCAAAACCGCTCCCGAAGCGGAGGCCGCCCCGGCGTCCCAGCTCAGGACGCTCTTCGACCGGCCCCGGCTCTCCCCCGGCCAGCGGCGCATCGCCCAGTACCTGATCGAGCACATCACCGAGGCGGCGTTCCTGTCGATCACCGATCTCGCCGAACGCGTCGGCGTGAGCCAGCCGTCGGTGACGCGCTTCGCGGCGGCGGTCGGTTTCAGCGGCTACCCCGCGCTGCGCGAGAAGCTCCAGTCGATCGCCCTGGGCACCCTGGCCGGCGGCCCCGGCGCGACCGAGGAGAACGTCGGCAACGAACTGCAGGCGGCGGTGGACGCCGAGATCGAGAACCTGGAGAACCTGCGGCGCGACTTCGCCGACCCCGACCAGCTGATCGACATCGGCCGCGAGCTGTCCGCGTCCACCCCGCTGACCGTGCTGGGGCTGCGCATCTCGGTCTCGCTCGCCGAGTACTTCGCCTACGCCGCCCGCCGTATCCACCCCGACGTCCGGCTGGTGACCCGGGGCGGCAGTGTCGCCTACGACGCGCTGCTGCAGTCCCGTGAGGCGGGCGGCACCTGGGTACTGGCGTTCTCGATGCCCCGGCACGCCCAGGAGACGCTCACGGCGGTCCGGGTCGCGCGCAGCGCCGGGCTGAAGGTCGCCCTGGTCACCGATCTGGCGCTCGGCCCGGTGGCCGACGAGGCCGACGTCGTCTTCGCCACCGGCACCGGCTCCCGGCTGGTCTTCGACTCCTACGCCGCGCCCGGCGTGATCGCCGCCGCGCTGCTGCAGGCGATGACCGACGCCGATCCGGAACGCACCCAGGCCCGGCTGGAGGAGTACGAGCAGATCTCCGACCAGCACCAGTTCTTCCTGCGGGAATGACCGGGTTCCTCCCGCGGAACCGCCCCTGCCGCAACCGTCGGTAACACCTCTCCCACGCGCTGTCCGGAATTACAAAGGGACCTTTCACAACATTTCGCGCATGAATGTTTTCATGCGTCTTGCAAAGCGGACGGCATATATAAATACTTCTCACGCGTCACCCGGACGCCCGAGGCCGCCGTCTCCTACCCGCGTCGGCGCCAGTGGTGTCCGGGCGGGCCCCGCTCAGCGAGGCCCGTGGCGGTCCCGGTCATCCCCTAGGCCGGGGCCGCCCGCCGCACCCGTCGGACCACCCTTCACGACGCCGCACACCCGGAAGCGATGCTCATGCAACTGACGACCACGCGCCTCAGCCCGGACTGGCCGTGCCAGGTCAAGCAGCCCGGTTCCTACGACTGGGAGCGCTCGGCGGCCAAGTGGCTGCGCGAGCTGGTACCGGCGCGCTACGCCAGCTATCCGGCATTCATCCGGCACCCCGTGCTGCTCGCCCGTCACGCGCAGATCCAGGTCCAGCAGGAGATCCGGGTGGCACGCACCGCCCTGCAGACCGCCCGCGCCGATCTCCCCGGCCTCGGCATGCCGGAGTCGGTCATCGAGCACACGATCAAGCTGTACGCGGCGGAAGTGATGCAGCTGCAGCACATCGCGCGCAGCGTCCGCGCCGTCACCCGGGCCCTGGTGGAGGCCGGGCGCTGACCCGGGGACCGGCGCCCGGCGCATGATCCGGGCCACGCGTGGCACCCGTGGTGAGCATGAGCACCACCCAGCTGCGACGAGGCGAGCCGGTCACCACCGTCCTCACCTGGCAGGTACGGCCCGGCCGGGAGCGGGAGTTCGAGGAGTGGACCCACGGGATCACCCGGTGCGCCAGACGGTTCCCCGGCAACGAGGGTGTCTCGTGGCTGCGTCCCGAGGACGGCCACCGCTTCCACGCGGTGCTGCGCTGGTCCGACCCGGACCGGCTCACCCAGTGGCTCAGGTCCGCCGAGCGCTCCGAATGGCACCGGCGCATCGACGGCGTGGCCACCGAGGTGGGCAGCGAACGGCAGTCGACGAGCGGGATGGAGACCTGGTTCAGCCTCCCCGGCACGACCGTGCAGTCCCCGCCCCGCTGGAAGATGGTCCTCACCACGTTCCTCGGCGCCTACCCCTTCACCCTCCTCATCCAGTGGCTGGTCACACCCCGCACCACCACCTGGCCCCTGCTCCTGCGGGCCGCCGTCTTCCCGGTGGTGCTCCTGCCGGTACTGACGTACCTGATCATGCCGCGCCTGAGCCGGCTGCTGCGGCTGTGGCTGTACCGGCCGCCGGATGAGTGATCGCGGTGTGCGCGAGCGGGAACGTCACGACCACGGCACGAGCCGACCCCTTTCGAGTGAAGTCCGGGCGGGCAAGACCGTGATCGGGCCCGGCTTTGTGTGCGATGCTCATCGCGTGACGAGCGAGCCCGCCACACCGGCGGATTCCGGGGCCGCGCCGGACACCGTCGCGCTGGCCAAGGTCGTCGCCAGGCAGCGCGCCGAACTGGACAGGCTGCGGGACCTGGCGGCGATGGCGGCTGTCCTGGAGCGGGCCAAGGGCGCGGTGATGACGCTGACCGGCTGCACTCCCGACGCCGCGGACGAGGAGCTGCGCCGGCGCGCCAAGGCCGGCGGACGCACACTGCTGGAACAGTGCTGGATCACCCTCGGCACCCTGGCGGCGCCGCCGGACGCCCCCGCCGGCACCCCGGCGGAAAGCCCGTCGACCGGGAACCGACCGGACGCCGCCCCCGCCTCCGTCGTCCCGCCGTCGCGCAACCCGGCCCAGGGTGAGGGGAGTTCCGCCGCCCTCGCCGCGCTCGGCAGGGAGCTGGTCCGGGTCACCACCCCGCAGGAACTCGCCCAGTGTCTGCTGGAGCAGCTAGCCGAGGCGTACGCCGACGCGGTCATGATCTACGCGCGGCTGCCCGCCGGAGGACTCGACCTGATCGGGCACGCGGGCATCGAGGAGAGGCTGGCCGCCCAGTGGCACCACGTCCCTCCGCTGAGCGGGGTCGCCGCACTCGACGCGCTGCGGGCGCGCCGGCCGCGCTGGCTGGAGGACCTCGAGACGGACCGCAGGCATTATCTGCTGATCGGTGACCCGCCCAGCCGCTGGCCCACCCGCGCCTGGCTGCCGCTGCCCGCGCCCGGGGCGACGGGCGGACGGCAGGGCTCCTCCCCCGACGTCTGCATCGGCATCCTGCGCTCCCGAACCGGGCCGTTCTCGGCGGAGCACCGTGACCTTCTGCAGGCGGTGGCCCGCCTCTGCGCCGGACGGCTGCGCGCGTTCGACACCCGCCCCGGGGGTGCGGTCGACGCCGCCGCGGAGTCCGTGCAGGCGGTGTTCGACGCGCTGCCCGGCGCGGCCATGCTCCTGATGCCGCCTCCCGAAGCGTCGGGAGGGGTCGAGGACCTCCGCATCGCCGCCGCGACCGGACAGGTCGGCGACGTGGTGGACAGAGCCGGACACGAACTGGTCGGCCGCCGGTTCCAGGAGTGCTGCCCGGCCCTGGCCGCCGAGCCGTCGCTGCGCCGCGGCCTGCGGCGGACCCTCACCACCGGAGAGCCGTACGAGAGCGAGCCGTTCGGGCACCAGGAGATCGTGGACGGAATCGCCGAGCTGTCCACATACTCGCTGCGGGCGGCACCGCTCGGCGAGGGGCTGGTCCTGACCTGGGTGCGGCACGGCTCCTCGGACCGGCAGGAGCAGCGGCTGGCGGATCTGCAGCGGCTGGGCAACCTGGGCTGGGCGAGCTGGAACCTGCTCACGCACGAGGTCACCTGGTCCTCGCACGTCTACGCGCTCCTCGGCCGGGACGCCGAGTCCGGCCCGGTCGGCCTCACCGAACTCCCGGACCTCGCGCTGCACGAGGACCGGTCCGCGCTGACCCACGCCATCGCCCGACTCCTGCGTGAGGGGCGGCCGTTCGACCTCCCCTTCCGGATCAGGACGACGGCGGGGCTGCGGCATCTGCGCGCCGTCGCCGAGGTGGTGCCGGACTCGCACGGCACGCCCGTCGAGGTGCACGGCGTCATCCAGGACCTCACCGCGCAGCGCAGCGCGGAGCTCGCCCTCGTCGAGAGCGAGCGGGCCATCCTCACCCAGCACGACGTCCTGCTGGCCGAACGGACCCTGGCGAGCCGGCTGCAGGACGCCCTGCTGCCGCTGCCCACCCGGCCGGTCCGGCTGTCCGGGCTGCGGGTCGAGGTCGCCTACCTGCCCGCCCAGGCGGGCATCCATGTGGGCGGCGACTGGTTCAGCGCCATCGAACTCGCGGACGGGGACGCCCTGTTCGTGGTCGGTGACGTCGCCGGTCACGGCATCGACGCGGTGGCCACGATGGCCCAGCTCCGCTTCACCGCCAAGGGCATGGTCATCACCGGATCGTCGCTGACCGGCGCGCTGGCCCGGCTCAACAGGCTGCTGCTGCACTCCCGCGACTCGCACGGCACGGCGACCATGGTCCTCGCCCGCTACGACCGCGCCCGGCGCCGACTGCTGTGGGCCCAGGCCGGCCATCCGCCGCCGCTGCTGCTGCGCGACGGCGAGGTGCGCTACCTCGACCGACCCGCCGGCATGCTGCTCGGGGCCAGCACCGAACCGCGGTTCCAGGAGGCGGAGGTCCGCCTCGAACCGGGCGACCGCGTCCTCCTCTACACCGACGGTCTGATCGAGCGGCCCGGAGAGAGCGTCGACCGGGGCCTGGAACGGCTCGCCGAGGGGGTCGTGGCGCACCACGCCGACGAGGCGGGCAGACTCGGCGCGCTGCTCGCCGAAGTACTGGCGGGCGAACGGCGCGACGACGTGTGCGTGCTCGACATCCGGGTGCCTGCCGAGCCGGAGTAGCCGACGGCGTCCGGAGCCGGCGCTCATGCCGTCAGCCGGTGGCTGCCGTGCGGGACTCCAGTGCCTGCCGGGTGTCGTTGCCGTAGACGCCGGTCTCGTCGCCCCTGATGCCGTACCAGAGCTGGAAGCGGGCCACCGCGGCCCGCAGGGTGACGTCGAAGACGCCGTTCGTGGCGCCGTCGCGGTAGACGTCGGGGATGCGCAGCAGGCGCTCTTGCAGGTCGGTCACCGCCGGGCCGCTGTCGCCCTCGCGGAGGGTGCCCGCGCCGTCGGGATCGTCGGCGGACGTGGCGGTGGCCGTCGGGGTGGGCTCGGCCGATGCCGTGGGTGCGGGTGTCCGCGCGCGGGTGTCGTCCTTCCCGCCGGACAGCAGCAGCGCGCCGCCGAAGCCGACGAGGGCGGCCGCGGTGACGGCCATGGCGACGGCGGCACGGCGCAGGCCGGGGCCGAAGCCGAACCGGTCGCGGCGCCGCGAGGTGGGGGCGTCGGTGCGCACGGGCGGGAGTTCCTGCGTCTCGCCCTCGTCCCAGGAGTGCGGGTCGGGCACGGTGACGGTCTCCAGGCCGGGGTTGCCCTGTTCCATCTCCCTGAACAGTTCGGCCAGGGCGTCGGTGCGGCGCGGTCGCAGTACGACGATGGGCTCCAGCGGCGACTGGTCCTGAGGTGACCCGGATGCCGGCGGCGTGGGCACAGTGCGCTCTCCTTCCGTCCCGTGGCGGGTCTGTCCGCCGTTCCCCGAGGAGAGATACGCGGGGACGTGGCCGCGGGTTCAGCACCCGGCCGGCGTCGGGCGTCCGGACCGTACAGAGCACTCAGTTCCCTGTTCGGCCTGCACTGAGTGCCATCCGTGTCCTGGAGGTGCTACTTTCGCGTTCATGAACACGGAGCCGGCGGCCGCGAAGCCCCCCATGCGGGACGCCCTGGTGGCGGCGGCGTTCCAGCTGTTCCTGGAGCGCGGTTACGAGCAGACGACCGTCGACGACATCGTCGCGCTGGCCGGGGTCGGACGGCGGTCGTTCTTCCGCTACTTCCCGTCCAAGGAGGACGTGGTCTTCCCCGACCACGAGCGGTGCCTGGCCGAGATGACGGCGTTCCTCGCCGAGAGCTCCGACGACGAGCCGGTGCGGCGGGTGTGCGACGCGGTCCGGATCGTGCTGCGGATGTACACCGAGAACCCGACCTTCTCCGTGCAGCGCTACCGGCTGACCAAGCAGGTGCCGGGGCTGCGCGCGTACGAGCTGTCGGTGGTGTGGCGCTACGAGCGGGCCTTCGCGGACCATCTCCGCGGGCGCCTCGCCGGCCGTCCGGACGGGACGCTGCGGGCCGACGTGGTCGCGGCGGCCGTGGCGGCGGCGCACAACAACGCGCTGCGGTCCTGGCTGCGTTCGGACGGGGAGGGCGACGCCAGTGCCGCGCTGGACCACGCGCTGGGGTACGTGCAGCAGGCCTTCGCCGGGCCCCGGGCGCCGCACGGCGGGGAGGAGCCCGAGGACGTGGTGGTGATCATCTCCCGGCGCGGCGCACCGATGTGGCGGGTGGTCCGGGAGATCGAGAGCACCCTCGAACAGGAGTGACCGGCCACCCCGACATATTGAGGGTACGCAGTGCCTTTACGTATGACACTGAGTGCCATACATTGATGTCGTGCACGGTGGCACGGCGAACCGCGCACGTGGGATTCCGGCCGAGCGCAGGGAGTTGACCAGCGTGTACCACCACTCAGGAAGCGTTGTCCGGCAGGCGGGCGGCTCGGCGGCGGGCGTACTCGACACGCCGCCGCGGGAGTCGGACGCCATCCTCTTCCAGCGCTGCACCTGGTGCGGCACCGCCATGTACCACCGTCTGCTGTGTCCGGTCTGCCAGGGCAGCGACCTCCGGACGGAACGCAGCGAGGGCGTCGGCACGGTCCGGCACTCCACGACCGTGCACCGCAACACCCCCGCCGCCCGCAATGTTTCGCTGGTCGAGATGGCCGAGGGGTTCGTGGTCCGCGGCCGGGTGATGGGCCCGCCGATCGGCATTCACAGCGGCGACCGGGTGCGGCTGTCCACGGCCAAGGACCCGGTCCGCGGCGAGCCGGTGTTCCAGCTGGTCGACGAGCCCTTCCGCGCCTGGACCTGACCGGGATCAGTCCGGCGCCGGCCGCAGGGTGCGGCTGCGGCCCCGGAACTCGGCGACCACCTCGTCGTCCCGCCGTACGGTGACGTCGTAGATCCCGCTGCGGCCGAAGCCCACCCGCTCCACCGCCTCGGCGGTCAGGACGTCCCCCTCGCGCGCGGACGCCACGAAGTCGATGTCGGCGGCGGCCGCGACCGTGACCGGCCCGTGGCTGTTGCAGGCGCAGGCGAACGCGGTGTCGGCGAGCAGGAAGACACAGCCGCCGTGGGCGATGCCGTGTCCGTTGACCATGTCCGCCGTCACGGTCATCCGCACCACGGCGCTTCCCTCGGCGATTCCCAGCAGCTCGATGCCCAGGCCGCGCGCCGCGCGGTCCTCGTCGAACATGCGCCGGGCGGCCTCGGTCGCGCCGTCCTTCTTCCGCGTCATCGCTCCCACAGTCCAGGTATCAGGTCCCGTACGGCCACGGGCTTGCCGGTCCCGAAGCACCGGTTGGCCGCGTGCCCCACGGCCGGCGCGAGGGCGCCGTCGCGCTCGGTGGCGCGCGGGCCCGCCGGCCGGCCCGCGTCGACGGGGCCGAACAGCGCGTCGAGCATACGGGGGTCTCCCCCGCCGTGCGCCTCGTGGTCCGCGTCGAGCGGGATGTCGGCCGGCGGCTTCCACAGCGGGCGCGCAGTGAGCCTGGCGCCGCCCGCGTGCTCGGCGGCCGTGTCCCCGTGCAGGGCGCCGCTGTCCGAGGCGGCCCGCGCACAGGGCGGCCACGCGGTGGCCGGGGCGGGCGGCGAGAGCGTACGTGCCGGTCTGGGCACGGTGGCCGGTGCCGACGACGGCCGCGCGCGACGGGGTTCGGCTCATCGGGGGGTCCCGTCCCGAGGCACGCGGACGCATGCCCGCCGCACGGCCCTGGCCTGATCGCACCGTTGGAACCCGATCACATCACCGGCCACAGGCAACCCACAGCTTCCTCTCTCCGTCCTCCGGGGCACGAGGCTCCCCGCCCGACCAACGGGGTGCCCGCAAACGGTACTTGAGGAGGAACACCTTGATCGGTGCCCGGCGAATATGGGCTACCGCCGCGGTGGTGCTCGCGGTGGCGGGGGGATCGCCAGGACTGGCGCAGGCGGCACCGCCGTCCGCTGCCGGACCGCACGCGGCGGTGACAGACGACGGCGGTCTCCCGCCCGGCTGGCGGATCGCCGGCCGGGGCGGGGAGCGGCAGTTGGTGTGGCGCTCGGCCGCGCCCGTGCGCATGGGGGACGCGCGCGTCGACTTCTACGCGGGCGACCGGCTGCTCGGCCACCCGACGGCCGCGAAGGACGGCCGCACCTTCCGTCTGGACCTCGAACGCATCCGGTCGGCAGGCGAGTTGAAGGGCCTCGAAGTCCGCGCCGGCGGGCGCGCGCTGGACTCCGCGGGCCGTACGGAGGCTCCACGGACCCGGCGGGAGGCGGCGGCCCCGCAGCCGCCCGCGCCGCTTCCGGCGAACTCCGTGGACCCCGGCAAGCCGGGCCAGTACCGCACGGCCAACGGCGAGTACGACCTCGACCCGGTCAAGCTGCCCGACTTCCCCCAGCCCGTGGAGATGAAGGCCGTCGTCGTCGCGCCCAAGGGCGCCACCGGCAGCCGGCCGCTCGCCCTGTTCCTGCACGGGCGCCACTCGACCTGCTACAAGGGCGACGACGTCACCGGCGACTGGCCCTGCCCGGCGGGCACGAAACCGATCCCCAGCTACCGCGGCTACCTGCGCGACCAGCGCCTGCTCGCGTCGCAGGGCTATGTGACCGTCTCGATCTCCGCCAACGGCGTCAACGGCCAGGACTGGGCCGCCGAGGACGGCGGGGCACAGGCCCGCTCCTCCCTGATCCGGCAGCACCTGGCCCGCTGGGCGGACTGGGCCGCCCACCCGGAGACGGCCCCCGCGGTCGTGCGCCAGGCGCCGAAGGCCGACCTGTCCCGGGTCCTGCTCGTCGGGCACTCGCGCGGCGGCGAGGGCGTGAACCGGGCGGCGATGGACAGCCTCTACCCGCCGCCCCCCGCGCAGGACGGCTACCGCGGTCCGGTCCGCTGGCACATCCGGGGCACCGTGCTGATCGGACCGACGATCTTCGGCCAGAATCCGGTCGCGGACGTGCCGTCGGCGACGATCCTGCCGGGCTGCGACGGCGACGTCTCCGACCTCCAGGGCGAGGTCTACGTGGACGGCACCCGGGGCGTCAGCCGTGGCAAGGCGCTGCACAGCGCGGTGTACGTGGTCGGCGCCGACCACAACTTCTTCAACTCCGAGTGGACGCCGGGGCAGTCCGAGGCGCCCTCGGAGGACGACTTCTACACCGATCCCCAGCACCCGGACCCGGTGTGCGCCCCGGGGACCGCGACCCGGCTGACCGCCGACCGGCAGCACAAGGCCGGCAGCGTGTACATCGCGGCGGCGGCCCGGCTGTTCGTCGCCGGTGACGACCGGGTGCGGCCGCTGCTCGACGGCACGGGCCGGCGGGCGCCGTCGGCCGACCCCGCGCGGGTGCTGACGCACGCGGTCGGCGCCAACCGCGGCGGCGGCTTCCTGCCGGACGGCAAGATGTCGGTGACCGGCGGACGGCTGTGCGCGGCCGTGGACCCGGACGCGCACGTGGCCTGCCTGGGAAGCGGCGCCAAGGGCGTCTCGCCGCACTTCGCGCAGTGGGAGACGGACCGCGAGACCGGCCGTCGCGCCGTCGCGCTGAGCTGGTCGGCGGCCGGATCGGCGGTGCGGGTGCGGCCCGGCACGCCGGTCGGACTCAAGGGTGCGAAGGACCTCGCGCTGCGGCTGATCGTGCCGCCGAACTCCACGGGCACGAGCCTGGACGTGTCCGTCACCGACACCCACGGCAGGCGGGCCGCTCTCGGCCGCGTCCGCGTCGACGGGCTGCCGGGCACCGAGCAGACCGCCTCGTACTGGGCGCGCGAGGTCCGCGTGCCGCTGACGGCGGCCACCCGGGCGGGTGTGGACCTGGGGCACGTCAAGTCCCTCGATCTGACGCCCCGTTCGACCAGGGGCAAGACCTGGCTGATGGACGCCTGGGGCTGGCGCCCGGGCACCCCCGCGGTGCGGGAGGCCGCGCTGCCGCGCGTCGACATCGGCCGGACGACGGTCAAGGAGGGCGACTCGGGCGTGCGCACCTACCGGGTACCGGTGCGGGTGGCCGGGCAGGGCAGCGGCCAGGTGCGCGTGTACGTCCTGGACCCGGTCACCGGCAGGGCGAAGGCGCGCCTGGTGACGGTGCACCCGGGCGGCCACGACATCGACGTCTCCGTCCAGGTGAAGGGCAACACGCGCTACGGCTACGACGTGCAGAACGACGTGCTGGTCAAGGCCGTGCACGGCGCCGTCGTCGGCTCGTACCGGGGCGGGGTCACCGCGCAGAACGACGACCCGATGCCCACGCTCTCCGTGACCCCGGTCGCGGACCGGGTGACCGAGGGCAGCGCCCTGAAGTGGAAGGTGTCCCTGTCTGCGGCGGCGGACGTGGACCTCGCGGAGTTCTTCGTCGTCACGCCCGTGACCGACGGTCCGGAGCTGTCCACGAAGGACGTCGACCCGCACTGGCTGGGGGACGTCTCCGGCGAGGAGCCCGATCCCGAGCGGCCGCTGTCCTCGATCAGGTACCTGGCCCTGGCGGCCGGCGTCCCGGCCGGGCAGCTGACCGCGCAGCTGGAGCTGCCGACGGTCAAGGACCGGGTGGCGGAGCCCGCCGAGTCGGTGCGCTTCCAGCTCGCCGACGACAACGGCGACCCGCTGCCCGGCGGACCGGTGCTCGCGGGCACGGTGCTCGACGCGTCGTAGGCCCCGGTCCGTCGGCGTGACGGCCGCGCGGTCCCTTGTTCCGAGGGGACCGCGCGGCCGTACGCGTGTCAGGGCTTGAGGGTCACACGGATGCCGACGGTGCCGTCCGCGCCCCGGCGCAGTCGGCTGCCGAGGAGGGTGAGGCGGCCCACGATGCCGTACTTGCGGGCGATGAGCCCGCGGTAGCGGGCCACGGTCGCCCCGTCGGTGATCTCCGCGGTCGCGGGGAGCTGTGCGCCGGTGGGGTGACCGCGCAGGTCACAGGGGCCGACGAGGACGTCGCCGCGGGCCCGGATGCGCTTGACCTTCCAGGAGTCCGCGGTGGTCCACACACCGAGGCTGTCCCCGTCGCGCACCACCCAGACCGGGGTGGCGACGGGGGTGCCGTTCTTGCGGTAGCTGGTGACCAGCAGATACTTGCCCTCGCCGAGCCGCTCCAGCGCCGTGTCGTCCATGACAGAAGTCTAGGCACCCCCCGGCGCGCGGAGGAGACGGGGGAAGCGGCGGCCGGCCCGGCACGGCGGACCGTCACGGGTACACGGCCGCCGCCATCCGCCGCACCGCCTCCTCGATCACCTCGGGCGACGTCGCCAGGTTCAGGCGTACATGGCCCGCCCCGCCCTCGCCGAACGGGATCCCGGAGTTCAGGGCCACCCGGCCCCGCTCCAGGAAGACCTCCGCCGGATCCTGGTCGAGGCCGAGCCCGCGGCAGTCGATCCAGGCCAGGTACGTGGCCTGCCCGGGCCGGTGGCCGAGGGCGGGCAGATGGGCGGCGAGCAGGTCGGCGAGCAGACGCCGGTTGTCGTCGAGACCGGCGAGCAGCGCGTCCAGCCAGGCGGTTCCGTCGCGCAGGGCGGCGGTGTGGGCGATGACGCCGATGTGGCTCGGACCGTGGCCGACCTCTTCCGGCATGCGGGCGAGGTCGGCGGCGGCCGAGGGGCCCGCGATCGCGAGCGCGGCCTTCAGGCCCGCGAGGTTCCACGCCTTGGAGGCCGACATCAGTGACAGGCCGTTCTCTCCGCCGGGAACGCCGAGGTAGGGCACGAAGTCCACGCCCGCGGCGGTCAGCGGGGCGTGGATCTCGTCGGCGACCACGCGCACGCCGTAACGGTCGGCGAGGGCGGCGACGGCGGCCAGTTCGGCGGCGGTGTGCACGGTGCCGGTCGGGTTGTGCGGGCTGCACAGCAGGTAGGCCGCCCGGCGTCCGCCGGCGACCGCCTGCCGGAAGTGTTCCTCCAGGACACCCAGGTCGATGCGGTGGTCCGCGCCGAGCGGCGCCTGCAGCACCGGCCGGTCCATGTGGGAGACGAACTGGAAGAACGGCGGATACACAGGCGTGTTCACGACCACGGGGTCCCCCGGCCCGCCGACCAGCTTGAGCATCTCGACGACGCCCAGCATCACGTCGGGCACGATCGCCGTGCGCTCCACGGCGAGGCCGTCCCACCCCCATCGCTTCTCGGCGAAGGCGGCGAGCGCCTCGGCGTAGGCGGTGCCGAAGGGGTAGCCGGTGTCGCCCAGGGCCAGGGCGTCGGCGACCGCGCGGACGACGGGTTCGGCGAGCGGTACGTCCATCTCGGCCACCCACAGCGGCAGCACGTCGGGCGGGTAGGTGCGCCACTTCATGCTGGTGCGACGCCGCAGGACGTCGAGAGTGAGGGCGCGCAAAGGATTTGATTCACCGGGTGTGTCGTGCGCGATCCTGTTCATGGGGCACAAGATAGGGGGCTGTGGTGTGACCTGGAACGACCTGGAAGTCGGGTGCGACGAGTCGGGGTCGGACGGCGAGAACCTCACCGGCGGCAACACCGACGTCTTCGCGCACGGCAGTGTGCTGCTGCCGGTCGGCACCGCGGCCGGACACCTGCGGGAGATCCGGGACCGGATCCGCTCGCCCGCGGAGGAGTACAAGGCCAACCACCTGCTGAGGGAGAAGCACCGGCCGGTGCTGGAGTGGCTGCTCGCCCCCGGCGGGCCGCTGCACGGGACGGCCCATGTGCACCTGACGGAGAAGGCGTTCTTCGTCGTCGACCGGGCCGCCGACCTGCTGCTCGGCGACCGCGGCGAGGCCCTGCCCCTGGTCCGCGAGGGGCGGCGGACGCTCGGCGACGAGCACTGGCGGGAGTTCCTGCAGGCGGCCAACCGGCTGTTGCGGGTGCGCAACGACGGGGAACCCTCCGAACCTGTCGAGCTGTTCTTCCGCACCGTCGACGCGCTGCGCCGCGCGCACGCGGGTACGGAGGTCGCGGTGGTGCTGGACCGGCTGGCGGCGGCGCGTCCCCGCGCGGACGCCTACCGTGCCCGGATCGACGCCGGGCCGACGCTGGTCCCGGTGCTCAACCCGCTGCTGCCCGCGATCGTCGCCACGGCCGCGTACTGGAGCGCGGGCGGGCGGCGCGTCCGCCTGGTGCACGACCGGCAGAACATGCTCACGCCGGAGCGCATCGCCTGGATCGAGGAGACCGCCCGGCGCTCCGGCATCCGCCTCGCCGAGGTGCGGCTCGTGATCGCGCGTGAGGACCCCCGGGTGCAACTGGCCGACTTCCTCGCCGGGATCGCCCGCAAGATCGCCTCCGACGAGCTCAACGGACGCGCGGACCCCGAACTCACCACGCTGCTGCGCCCGTACGTGGACGCGACGTCCGTATGGGGCGACGACGTCGCGCGGGCGCTGCTCGGGAACGCCGGTCCGACCTGCTCCGAACCCTCGGCAGACATCAACTCCGCCGTCTAGATTGCCTCGTGACAGCGCGCCCACCGCACCCCAGGCACTCCAGGAGCTGAGCCCGTGACGGAGAACCCGGCAGCCACCGACGATCCTGCCGCGGCCCTGCGCAGACGCATCGACACGCTGCGCCCGCACACCGCCCGGATCTGGAACTACTGGCTGGGTGGCGGGGACTACTACGAGGTCGACCGGGTGGCCGGCGACCGTATCCGCGAACTCCACCCGGGCATCGGCGAGTACGCCCGCGCCGACCGCCGCTTCCTCGGCCGCGCCGTGCGCCATCTCGTCACCGACGCCGGGATCAGGCAGTTCCTCGACATCGGCACCGGGCTGCCCACCGCCGACAACACGCACGAGGTAGCCCAGCGGCTCGCCCCGGAAGCCCGGATCGTCTACGTCGACAACGACCCGCTCGTCCTGGCCCACGCCCGCGCCCTGCTCACCAGCACGCCCGAGGGCCGTACCGACCACCTGGACGAGGACCTGCGCAACGTCGAGTCGGTCCTGGAGCGCGCCGCCCACACCCTGGACCTCAGCCGTCCCGTCGCCCTGCTGCTGCTCGGCGTGGTCATCTTCGTCGGCGACGACGAGGACCCGTACGGCATCGTGCGCAGGTTCATGGACGCCCTGCCGGCCGGCAGCCACCTCGTGCTGTCCCACACCGTCACGAGCCCGACGCTGCCGGAGGTCGACGAAGCGGTCAGGTTCTGGAACGAGCACGGCACCCCGAGACTGACCCAGCGCACCCCCGAGGCCGTGGTCCGTTTCTTCGACGGGCTGGAGCTGCTGGAGCCGGGGGTGGTGACGTGCACGCGCTGGCGGCCGGACGACGGGGACGGGGACGCGCCGGACGAAGTGGGGATCTACGGCGGGGTGGGCCGCAAACGCTAGAAGATCGTCCGCGCGCTGAACGCGCGCGCCTTGCGCCACGTATGGGAAGAGGGCGCTCAACGACCGCAGGGCCCCGCGGTGTTCACGCCGCGCGTTCGGGTTCGGGAGCCATGCATGAGGCACGCACGACGACGGATCGTCCGGCGAGTGACGCGACTGGCGGCCGTCGGCGGACTCCTTCTGGGAGGCGCCATGGTGACGCAGGCCGCCATGGCGAGCGAGCCGCCGGGCACCTCGGCGGTGCCGTTCGCCTCCACCGACTCCGCGTCCGGCACCGGTGCCTCCCTGATCTCACGGCTCGGCACCGCGCGCACGGCGGGTACGTGGATCGACTCGGCGGGGCGCACGGTCGTCGCGGTGACCGACGAGAAGGCCGCCGCCCAGGTGGAGCGGGCCGGCGCCCGGGCCAAGATGGTCGGCCACAGCATGAACGAGATGAAGGCGGCCGCCAGGACGCTGCGCGCGGCGCCCCGCGTGGCCGGGACGGCCTGGGTCATGGACTACCGGACGAACCGGGTCGTGGTGCAGGCCGACAGCACCGTCTCCGCCTCCGACTGGTCGAGCATGACGAAGGTGGCGTCCGGGATCGGCGGGTTCGTGCGCATGGAGCGCACGCAGGGCACGTTCACCACGCGGCTCAACGGGGCGCAGCCGATCCTGTCGACCGGCGGGCGCTGCTCGGCGGGCTTCAACGTGACCAACGGGCAGAGCGACTTCATCCTCACCGCCGGGCACTGCGGGCCCAAGGGCTCGACGTGGTTCGCGGACAACCAGGGCAACCAACAGCTCGGCACGACGGTCCAGTCCAACTTCCCCGGCAACGACTTCTCGCTGGTCCAGTACGCGAGCGGCTCGGCGGGCCAGGGCGCCGACATCGTCGCCATCGGCAACGGCAACGGCGTGCGCATCACGGGCGTGGCCGACGCGGCGGTCGGGCAGCGGGTGTTCCGCAGCGGCAGCACCAGCGGACTGCACGACGGCGAGGTCAAGGGGCTGGACGCGACCGTCAACTACCCGGAGGGCACGGTGACCGGGCTGATCGAGACGAACGTGTGCGCCGAACCCGGCGACAGCGGCGGCCCGTTGTTCTCCGACGGCATCGCGCTGGGCGTGACGTCGGGCGGCAGCGGCGACTGCACGTCGGGCGGCACGACGTTCTTCCAGCCGCTGACCAAGGCGATGCAGGCGCTCGGTGTCCAGCTGATCGTGTCGAAGCAGGCGGCCGCCGGACAGAGCGGCTCGCCGACGCCCGCGCCGTCGGCCTCCTCCATGCACAGCTCGATCGCGCCGGGCGCCGCCTCGCCCGGTTCCTCGGCCCCCGCCACGGGCGTCGCCGGCGAGACCCTGCTGGCGCGGCTCACGGACCCGCAGAACATCGGCCCCGGCATGCTCGTCATCGGCGGCAGCCTGATCGCACTGGTGGCGACCCGCTACTTCCGCGAGGAGCAGGACCGCAAGGCGTACCGCCGCTACTACTCGGCGACCTGGAGCTAGGTGTATTGACCCGCAGGGTTGTTCACGCGGCTGATGGGTGGGTGGTCGCCGCTCAGCCGAGGGTGTGCGGGACGGTCGCTCATCGCGCCGCGCTCGGACCGCGGTTGAGGAAGGCCATGGCAGGTCATGGCGAATTCCGCTGCCGACGCCGGACAGGGCGCCCCACAGCAGGTCGGGCGGGTGGACGGCGTCGGCCGGTGCGAGGAGTGCTGCGCGGCAGGCGAGCAGAGCCCGCCGAGCCGGCCGAGGTAGATGACGGAGGCATGCCGGAACCGGCGGGACAGGATCCCGCCGGAAACGTCGACGATGCCGTAGAGGACGGCCGAGGCCAGTGCGAGGAGAGGGCCCATCGGACCGGGGTGCCCCGGTCCGGCGCCGGATTCCCGGCGGACTGCGGTCGGGTGCGGCTAGGCCGGCTGTGTGGCCGCGGCGGCCCACTCCAGTACGAGGCGCTGGTACTCCTCGCGCTGCTCGCCCGTCAGTGTCCCGCCGGACCGGAGCCACAGGGCTCGGATCTCCTCGTTGACCTCGGCCGCCGAGCGTTCGGAAACCGGTTCAACAGTGGTGGACATGCTGTGAAGCATAGAGCCCCGAAGGTGAAGGCGCCGTGAGTAATCAGGAAGGAAACGGACATATCGGACCGTGTCCCTGATCACGTCCATCTGCCCGGCCGCATCGGGGAGTTCAGATCTCCGCCGCCCCGAGCACCAGCACCTGGATCGCCAGGACCGCGGCGCCCCGGGCCCATTCGT
The DNA here is from genome assembly GCF_050214755.1 of Streptomyces sp. C1-1. Taxonomy (NCBI): domain Bacteria; kingdom Bacillati; phylum Actinomycetota; class Actinomycetes; order Kitasatosporales; family Streptomycetaceae; genus Streptomyces; species Streptomyces sp. C1-1. The sequence continues at coordinate 1,240,361 of NZ_CP189826.1, forward strand.
GAAAATCGGACACCTTCGTCTCGACGTCGACGGGGGCGGCGTGCGGGTGGCGCCGAGCACGGATCGTACGCCGCACCGTGTTCCCCGCCACATCCATCAGCCCGACACCCTCCCCCGCGAGCAGGATCTTCTGGGGCATCACGAAGTTGGAGATCTGGGCGACCAGGACGCCCAGGGCGCGGGCCGCCTCGTCGATCACACGGGCCGGCATGGGCTCGCCGGCGGCGGCCCGGGCGAGGATCTCCTCGTAGGCCAGGTCGTGACCGGTGGCGGCGGCGACCTGGTAGCGGATGTTGGGGATCGTCAGCAGGGAGACGGCGCTGCCACGCTCGCCGGTGGGGGTGAGCGGGCCGTGGGGGTCGATGATCCAGTGGCGGCCGAAGCCGCGGTCCTCCGCCGCGTTCGGCACCCGCTTGCCGCCCAGGACGAGCCCGTAGCCGATGCCGGCGCCGATGGTCAGGACGACGAAGCGGTCGAGGCCGCGGCCGGCGCCGAACCAGGTCTCGGCCTCCACCAGCGCGGCGACGTCGTTCTCGACGACGACCGGCAGCCCCGTGCGCTCCTCGACGAGCCCGGCGAGCGGGACGTCCCGCCAGCACAGAAAGGGCGACTCCCCCACCACCGAGCGGCCCTCCACGAGCCCGCCCACCCCGATGCCGATACCGGCCAGGCGCGGGTGGACGGCGGCGAGCTCGCCGGTCAACTCGGCGAGAATGTCGGCGACTTCGGCGGGGTCGTGGGTGGTCAGCGGCCGGTCGTGGCGGGCGACGATGTCGCTGCGCAAGGTGGTGACGACGCCGTAGACCATGTCCTCGGTGATCTTGAATCCGATGAAGGAGCGGGACTCGGCGACGACGTCGAGCGGCTGCGAGGGGCGCCCCTGACGCACCTCCGGCGGTGCGCCCGCCTCGGCGACCTCGACCAGCAGCCCGGACTCGATCAGCGGCTTGGTCAGCCGCGTGAGGCTGCCCGCGGACAGGTCCAGGCGACGGGCGAGCTCGGTACGCGACAGCGGGCCGTTGACGAGCACCTCGATCGCGACCGATCGCTCCCCTGCGCTCAGCGGAAGCCAGCTCGCGGCAACTGTGGTCATGGAGGTCAGACTCCCACATCCATTTTTTTCGTCATGGAACCAATGGATTCAACAGGCCCATTCTAGAGCGGACGAGACCGCCCGGAAAAGAACTGAAGCCGGACTCTTGACGCCTGGATTCTTTCGTGACGAAAGTAATGAGACTCTCGACCAGTGAAGGGCATGTCCTCCATGACGTTCTCGCTCGGCATCGTCGGCGCCGGCCAGTTCTCCGGCCAGTTCGCCACGCTGTTCCAGGCCCATCCCGGCGTCAGCGACGTCTACGTCACCGACCTTCTGCCCGAACGGGCCGAACAACTCGCCGCCGCGCAGGGGCTGGCGGGCACCTTCCCCTCGTACCAGGCGATGCTGGAGTCGGAGGCGGTCGACGCGGTTGCCGTCTTCACCCAGCGCTGGACACATGGCCCGCTGGTCCTGCAGGGCCTCAACGCGGGCAAGCACGTGTACTCGGCGGTCCCCATGGCGATCACCACCGAGGAGATCGCCGCCGTCATCGACGCGGTCCGGGCGACCGGGCTGACGTACATGATGGGCGAGACCAGCCAGTACAACCCGGCGACCGTGCACGCCCGCAACCAGATCGCCGAGGGCGCCTTCGGGCGGATCTTCTACGCCGAGGGCGACTACGTCCACGACATGGATCTCGGGTTCTACGAGGCGTACCAGTACAGCGGCGGCGAGAACTGGAAGCAGACCGCCAGCTATCCCCCGCTGCTGTACCCCACCCACTCGGTGGGCGGGGTGCTCGGCGCCTGGCAGACGTACGCCACGAGCGTGTCGGCGATCGGTGTGGTCGACGAGCGCGGCGACGGCGTCTTCGACAAGGACGTCAGCCAGTTCGGCAACGACTTCTCCAACGCGACCGCGTTGTTCGAGGTGGCGGGCGGGGGTTCGTTCCGTACGAACGAGTTCCGGCGGGTCGGCTACCCCTCCCACATTCGGGAGTCGCGTTTCCGGTTCTTCGGGACGGAGGCGAGCATGGAGCAGCTCGCGACGGTGGCGCTGTGGCAGGACAAGAAGGGTGTGAAGGACATCAGCGAACTGCTGGAGCCCAAGCCCACCATGTCGCCCGACGACCCGTCACTGCGGCACATCGCGCCGGAGCTGCGGGCCGCCTTCACCTCCGGTTCGGCGCCGGTGCACGACCGGGCGCGGCTGCCGCGGGTGTTCGACAACCTGCACAACGGTCACGAGGGCAGCCACCACTTCCTCGTCGACGACTTCGTCACGGCCGTCAACACCCGGTCGCTGCCGTCGGTGAACGCGTGGGTGGCGGCCCGCTACACCCTGCCGGGCATCGTCGCGCACGAGTCCGCGCGGCAGGGGGGCGTACGGCTGGAGATCCCGGACTTCGGGGACGCGCCGCAGTAGCGGGACGCCGGGGCCGGGTGCCTGCTCAGGTGCCCGGCTTGCGGCCGTAGACGAAGACGTCGTCGCCCGTCTTCAGCAGCGACCAGTACTTCTTCGCGGTGGTCGGGGTCATGTTGACGCAGCCGTGCGAGCCCGGCGGGTTCCACATGCTGAGGTTCACCGAGTGGAAGGCCTGGCCTCCGTCGAAGAACTGGCTGTAGGGCATCGGCACGTTGTAGATGTTCGAGACGTGGTCGATGTCCCGCCAGTAGATCTTCTTCAGGCCGGTGCGGGTCTCGTAGCCGTCGCGGCCGGTGCGGACCGGGACGGGGCCGTAGACGAGCCTGCTGCCGTCCTGGATCCAGCTGAGCTGGAGGGTGAGGTTCACGCAGGCGATGCGGCCCTTGTTCGTCGGGCACTTGCCGTCCTTGTTGGGATTGTTCCCGACGGCCTTCTGCTTGTTCATGAGATCCATCACGCCCCAGGTGACGGACCCCGCGTAGCCGATGTTCGGCGTGATGCCGTGCTTGGTCTGGAAGGCCTTGATGGCCTTGCAGTCACTGGCGGACTGCTTGCCGTCGACCGGCAGCCCGAGGAACTTCTCCACCTGCTTCTGGTACGGGCCGGTCGAGGTGGTGCAGCTCGTGGACGCCTGGGCAGAGCCGCTGCCCAGGACGAGTGTGAGCGGTGCCACCAGTCCGGTGATACCGAGTACGACGGCTCCCCGTCTGCGTATGTCCCCCATGGCCGGCCTTGCCTCTCGTGTGGTGTGGTCTTCTGATTCGCGGTGTCTGCAAGCTAGACCGGCGTGCCCAGCGTTCGGTTGCAGGGATCGTCCACGATGCGACGAAACGGTGACATTCGCAGTGCCCCAGGTCACAGCGTGAGTTCTCAGACATCCCGGTGCTGCCCGGTCGCCCGGAGGAAGCCCGTGTTGACGGCGGTGACGCCACCGTCGACCGTGAGCGCGGTGCCGGTGATCCAGGACGCGTCGCCGGAGGCGAGGAAGGCGACGGCGGCGGCGATGTCGTCCGGTTCACCGACCCGGCCCAGGGGGTACAGCGCGCGCATCGCGTCCAGCTCCTCCTCCCGGCCCTCCCACGCGGAGGTGCGCACGGTGCCCGGCATCACGAGGTTGACGCGCACGCCCCGGCCGGCGACGTGCGCGGCCATGGTGCGGGTGAGGGAGATCAGGCCCGCCTTGGCCGCGCTGTAGGCATGGTTGCCGAAGTCCTGCACGGCGTTGACGGAGCCGATGTTGACGATCGCGCCGCGGCCGGAGGCGGCCAGGTGCGGCAGGGCGGCGCGGCCGCACCGGTAGGCGCCGGTGAGGGTGATGTCGAGATCGCGCGCCCACCCGTCGTCGGTGCCGTCCTCGAACAGCGGCGTGTCCGGGGTGCAGCTCGCCGCACAGTTCACCAGGACGTCCAGCGCCCCGAAGGTGTCGACGGCGTGGGCGACGGCCGCCTCCACCGCCGCCCGGTCGGCCACGTCGCACGCCAACGCGTCGGTGAGCAGGCCCTGTTCGCGCAGGGCCGTCGCGGTCTTCGCGGCCTCGGAGCCGTCCGCGTCGGTCAGCAGGACGCGCGCACCCTCCTCGGCCAGCCGGCGGGCGATCGCGGCGCCGATGCCACGGGCGGCGCCGGTGACCAGAACTGCGTGTCCGGCGAAGCGCTTTGAGTCAGCCATGGGCCGAACCTACTCCCGGAACGATCTCCAGGGCAGATAGCGTGCGCGCATGTCCGTGCTCATACAGCAACTCCCCGCGCTGATCGGTGTGGTGATCGGCGCGCTCGGTTCGTATCTGGCCGTGGTGCGCGGTGACCAGGCCCGGTTCCGGCGGGAGCGGGCGGCCCGCTGGGAGGAGCGGCGGCTGGCGGTGTACGCCGACTACGCGCGAGTGCTGAAGACGGCGGTCACGCTCTCCTACCGGGTGGCATCCCATCTCGGCAACGACCCGCACCCTCACCCCCTGTCACCCGAGGAGGCGGCCCCGCTGATCGCCGAGGCCACCACGGCCCGTGACCCGGCCGGGGAGTCACTGCTGCTGCTCGGCAGCCCGGAGGTGGTGGAGACGGCGCGCGCCTGGGTCACCTGTGTGATGGAGATGGAGCTGTTCCTGCGCGAGGGCACCCGCGATCCGGTGGCCTGGCAGGCACTCCTGGAACGGCAACGGGCCGGACGGCAGGCGTACTACGCGGCGGTACGACGGGATCTCGCGCTGCCGCCCGGTCACTCCGCGCGCTGGCCGCTGCCACCCGTTCCGCACACCTGATCTCAGCGGTAGCCCGTCGTGTCCGCCGGCTTGCCCGCGTCCTGCACGTCGACGAGATAGCGCCAGGCGTCCGGCCGGCTGCCGTCGAGGTCGGTGAATCCGTAGACCTGCGCGAGTCCGCCGCTGGAGAGGGACGCGCCGTTCCAGCGGGAGACGTCGGGGTCGGCGGCCAGCGCGGCGACGGCGCGGCCCACGTAGCGCGGGGTCTCCGAGATCGCGAAGTGCGGGACGTCGGTGAGGGCGTCGCGCCAGTTGTGCTCGCGGACGCCGAAGTGGTCGAGCATGATCTCCGACCGCATCCAGCCGGGTGTCAGCGCGAGGGCGGTCGCGCCGCGCGGTCCGAGTTCGTGGCCGAGGGCGAAGGCCATGCGCAGGACGGACGCCTTGGCGAGGTCGTAGAAGAAGGAGACCCGGTAGGTGTCGCGGTTGTACTCGGCGGTGCCGTCGGTGACCTCCACGACCAGCCCGCCGGGCCGGCGCAGCAGCAGGGGCAGGGCGTGGTGGCTGGTGATCGCGTGCGTCTCGACCGCGAGCCGCAGCAGCCTCAGGCCCTTGTCGAGGTCGTGCTCCCACACCGGCGCGTCCCACTCGAAGAGGGTCTCGCCGCCCCAGATGTCGTTGACGAGGACGTCGAGCCGGTCCCGCTCCCCGGCGATCCGGTCGACGAGGGCACGGACCTGGGCGGGGTCGAGGTGGTCGGTGGGTACGGCGATGCCGTGGCCACCGGCCTCGGTGACCAGGTCGGCGGTGTCCTCGACGGTCTCGGGGCGGTCGTACTCGGAGCGTCGTGCGCGGGTGCTGCGTCCGGTGACGTAGACGGTCGCGCCCGCCGCGCCGAGTTCCACCGCGATCCCGCGGCCCGCTCCCCGCGTCGCCCCGGCGACCAGCGCCACCTTGCCGTTCAGCGGTACGGACATGTCCGGCCTCCCGTCGGCCTCGGTTGTCTGTCACTGTCGAGGGTGCCGTGGAAGCCGGACATCTTCTGTCGCCTTTTCCCGCCGACGCGCGCTCCCTCAGCGCGGGGCGACCGCGCCGTCGTAGACGTGGTCCGGGGTGACGATTCCCGTGACCGCCCGGGCGAGGAGGGTGGAGGGTTCCTGGCCCTGGACGGTGGAGTCCGTGTTGATCATGATGACGAGGGTGGCCCGCCGCGAGGGCAGGTACACGGTCACGGTCTCGTAGCCGGGGATGGAGCCGTTGTGGCCGATCCACCCGTTGGCGTCGAAGAGGCCGAGGCCGTAGCTGAGCCCGGTAACTCCGGTCGGCAGCATCCTGAGCCGCTGCGCCTGGGTGCCGGGGCTGAGGAGTCGTCCGGTGGCGACGATCTCCGCCCAGCGGCGCAGATCGTGCAGGTCGGAGATCATCGCCCCGGCCGCCCACGCCCAGCTGGGATTCCAGTGGGTGGCGTCGGCGACCGCGCCGCTCAGTGTCTGGTTCGTGTAGCCGTGCGGATGCGGCCGGGGGAATTCCGTCCCCTGCGGCAGCAGCGTGTGACGCAGCCGGGCCGGCCGCAGGATCCTCGCGTCGATGAAGTCCGCGAGCCGCTGACCGGTGACCTTCTCCACCACCAGACCCAGCAGGACGAAGTTGGTGTTGGAGTACTGGAACTGTTCGCCCGGCGCGAAGGTGTTCTTGTGCCGGAAGGCGTATGCGAGCAGTTGCCGGGGTGTGAAGGAGCGCTCCGGGTCGCTCAGCAGGTCTTGGACGAAGTCCGGATCGGAGCTGTAAGGGAACAGGCCGCTGCGCATCTCGGCGAGGTGCCGCAGGGTGATCCGGCCGCCGTCCGGCACGCCGTGGACGTAACGGGAGATCGGGTCGTCCAGCCGGACGCGGTGGTCGTCCACGAGCTCCAGCAGCGCGGTGGCCGTGAAGGTCTTGGTCTCGCTGCCGATCCGTTCGTAGACGTCGGGGGTCATCGGTCTGCCGGTCGACGTGTCGGCGACACCGCTCGCGCGGACGTAGCACCCCTTGCCGGGGATCCACAGTCCGACGACGGCTCCGGGGATGCCCGCCTGCCGGCGGACGTCCTCGATCGTCCTGTCCAGCCGTGCGGTCACGCCGGGCCCGAGGCCGCCCGGCGGACGGTGGTGCCGACCGGACGGGTGGGCAGCCGCGGCCGGGACGGCGGTGGCCGGCGTCACCGCCGTCGGGACCAGCAGTGACGCCACGAACAGTGTCGCCGCGAGCAGCCGGCGGTGGGGGGTACGTCGCATGCGGGGGCGCCTTCCAGTCACGGGCCGGGACGGCAACATCACCATCGGCGGCCGGTGGGCGAAGGCGCCCTTCGCAGGGCATACCGGCGAGTCCACTCGTTCGGAGCCGCGCACGGGGGCGACCCTGCGGACGGGGGTTCGCCGTCGCTCCGGGCGTCGGCGGACACGCTCAGTGGCCCCGGGCGATCCACTCCTGCAGGTGCGGTGCCTCGGCGCCGATCGTGGTCGGGTCGCCGTGGCCGGTGAGGACCCTGGTCTCGGGCGGCAGGGTGAGCAGGCGGTCGCGGATGGAGTCGATGATCGTCGGGAAGTGGGAGTAGGAGCGGCCGGTGGCGCCGGGACCGCCCTGGAAGAGGGTGTCCCCGGTGAAGACGACGCCCAGGCCGGGATCGTGCAGGCAGACGGCGCCGGGCGCGTGTCCGGGGGTGTGCAGCACGGTGAGGTCGGCTCCGGCGGCCTCGATGACCTGACCGTCGACGAGATGCGCGTCGGGGTCGCGGTGGGGGTGGGTCTGCTTCCACAGGGGCAGGTCGTCGGGGTGCAGCCAGATGGTGGCGCCGGTGCGGTCGGCGAGTTCGGGCGCGGCGTCGATGTGGTCGTTGTGGGCGTGGGTGCACACGATCGCCGTCAGCCGCCGCTCGCCCACCGCGGCGAGGATGCCGTCGGCGTCGTGGGCGGCGTCGATGACGACGACCTCGTGGTCGTCGCCGACGATCCACACGTTGTTGTCGACGTCCCAGGTGCCGCCGTCGAGGCTGAACTGCCCGGAGGTGACGAGGCGTTCGATGCGGGCGGCCATCACAGCACCACCACCGAGCGCAGGACGTCGCCGTGGTGCATGCGCTCGAACGCCTTCTCCACCTCGTCGAGGGCGATCGTCTCGGTGACGAACGCGTCCAGCGGCAGCCGTCCTTGCAGATGCAGGTCGATCAGCATGGGGAAGTCGCGGGAGGGCAGGCAGTCGCCGTACCAGGAGGACTTCAGCGACCCACCGCGGCCGAAGACGTCGAGGAGCGGCAGTTCCAGTTTCATCTCCGGGGTGGGCACACCGACCAGCACCACGGTCCCGGCGAGGTCACGGGCGTAGAAGGCCTGCTTGTACGTCTCCGGGCGCCCGACCGCCTCGATCACGACGTCCGCGCCGAAACCGCCGGTCAGCTCGCGGATCGCCTCGACCGCGTCGTTCTCCTTGGAGTTGACCGTGTGGGTGGCGCCCAGCTGCTTCGCGGTGGCCAGCTTGCGGTCGTCGATGTCCACGGCGATGATCCTCGCCGCGCCCGCCAGCCGCGAACCGGCGATCGCCGCGTCGCCGACACCACCGCAGCCGATCACGGCGACCGAGTCGCCACGGCCGACGTTGCCCGTGTTGATCGCCGCCCCGATGCCCGCCATCACACCGCAGCCCAGCAGGCCGGCCACCTGCGCGGAGACCGACGGATCCACCTTGGTGCACTGCCCGGCGGCGACCAGGGTCTTCTCCGCGAACGCCCCGATGCCCAGCGCCGGCGACAGCTCGGTGCCGTCGGTCAGCGTCATCTTCTGCTTGGCGTTGTGGGTGTTGAAGCAGTACCAGGGCCGTCCGCGCAGGCAGGCCCGGCACTGCCCGCACACCGCACGCCAGTTGAGAATCACGAAGTCACCGGGCGCCACATCGGTGACCCCCTCCCCCACCGACTCCACGACACCCGCCGCTTCGTGCCCCAGCAGGAACGGGAAGTCGTCGCTGATGCCGCCCTGTTTGTAGTGCAGGTCGGTGTGGCAGACCCCGCACGCCTGGATCTTGACGACCGCCTCGCCGGGGCCGGGATCGGGCACGACGATCGTCTCCACCCGCACCGGCTCGTCCTTGCCCGGTGCGATCACGCCCCGTACTTCCTGCGCCATGGTGCTGAACCCTTCCGTATGCCGGTGTCCGTCCTCCCGACCCTAGACGTGACTGATCGGTAACGGCGGCGGCGCCCCGCGCCCGGCGAAGCGGCCGACGTAGCCTGAATGCTCCCCCCTTCCCGCGAGGAGAGCCGTGAGCATCGCATCCACCGAGACCCGACCGGCCCCCTGGCGGCTGCTCCTCGGTTACGTCCGGCCGCATCGGTGGGCCCTGCTCACGGGCGCGTTGCTGTCGCTGGTCACCGGCGCCACCGGGCTCCTGCTGCCGCTGGTGGCGAAGGGGCTCATCGACAACCTGTCCCACGACCGGGCCATCACAGGTGCGTTGCTCGCCATGTCCGCGCTCGTCATCACCAACGCGGCGCTGGGCGGGCTCGGTTCGTACGTGCTGCGGCGCACCGCGGAGTCGGTGGTGCTCGGCGCGCGGCGCGCCCTGTCGTCGTATCTGCTGCGGCTGCGGATCACGGCCGTGGACCGCAGCGAGCCGGGCGACCTGATGGCGCGCATCACCTCGGACACGACACTGCTGCGCGAGGTGACCACCGACTCCCTCGTCGGCCTCGGCACCGGCGGGCTCACGCTCGTCGCGACCGTGGTGATGATGGGGCTCGTCGACCCCGTGCTGCTCGGGGTCACGCTGGCCGTGATCGCGGGCGCGGGCACGGTCCTCGGGGTGATCGTGCCCCGCATCAACCAGGCCAGCCGGCGGGCGCAGGACGCGGTCGGGGTGATGGGGGCGTCGCTGGAGCGCATCCTCGGCGCGCTGCGCACGGTGAAGGCCTCCGGTGCCGAGCACCGCGAGGAACGGACGCTGCACGAGGCCGCCGAGGAGTCGTGGCGGCAGAGCGTACGCGCCGCCAAGTGGTCGGCGGCCGCGGGCAACACGGCCGGTCTCGCGATGCAGATCGCCTTCATCACCGTCCTGGCGGTGGGCGGGGCGCGGGTCGCCACCGGGGCGATCGAGGTGGGCACGCTGGTGGCGTTCCTGCTGTACGTCTTCTATCTGATGTCCCCGATCCAGCAGGTGGTCGGCGCGATCACGCAGTACCAGACGGGCTCCGCCGCCCTGGCCCGCATCCAGGAGGCGCTGAGCCTGCCCTCCGAACCCCCGGCCCGGCCCGCTGCGTTGCCGTCTCCCGGCGCGGAACCGGCCGCCCTCGCCTTCGACGACGTCCGCTTCCGGTACGCCGACGATCTGCCGTACGTGCATCACGGAGTGTCGTTCACGGTGCCCTCGCGCGGCATGACGGCGTTCGTCGGTCCGTCCGGCGCGGGCGAGACGACGGTCTTCTCGCTCATCGAGCGGTTCTACGATCCCGAGTCGGGGACGATCTCCCTGGACGGCCGCCCGCTCGCCGACTGGGAGCTGCCCCTGCTGCGGTCGGCGATCGGCTATGTGGAGCAGGACGCGCCGGTCCTGTCCGGTTCGCTGCGGGACAACCTGCTGCTGGGCAACCCGGACGCGGACGACGACGCGCTGGCCCGCGTGGTGAAGACGACCCGCCTCGACGGCCTGGTCGCCCGCCTCCCGCGGGGCTTGGAGACGCTGGTGGGGCACCGCGGCACCAGGCTCTCCGGCGGTGAGCGCCAGCGGGTCGCCATCGCCCGAGCCCTGCTGCGCCGTCCCCGGCTGCTGCTGCTCGACGAGGCCACCTCACAGCTGGACGCGGTCAACGAGGCGGCGCTGCGCGACACCGTCGCGGACGTCGCCCGTACGACGACGGTCCTGGTCGTCGCCCACCGGCTGTCGACGGTGACGATGGCCGACCGGATCGTCGTCATGGACGCGGGCCGGGTGCGTGCCGTGGGCACCCATCGCGAACTCGTCGCCGCGGACCCGCTCTACGCGGAGCTCGCCGCCACGCAGTTCCTGGCGACGGCCGGCTGAGGGCGCCCCCACACACAGCGAGGGCCGCCCGGACCGGGCGGCCCTCGGTCGGTCAGCGGCTCAGTGAACGGCGCCGAGGAGCGGGAGCAGGGGGGCCGCGAGGTCGGTGACCTGGTGCAGCTGGTTGAGGTCGTTCAGCCGCTGCAGCTGGACGGACGGCCTGGGCATCTCTCCCGCGTGCTCCTGCGGCACGTCACTCACCGCGAGCGAGTCGAGCGTGGCCATCGGGCTGATCCGGCCCGGGTTCTCAGCAGCCACGGGGGCCGCGCTCGCCATCGGCACGGCGAGGCCCGTGATGCCCGCGGCGAGACCAACGGCGGCGACGATACGTCGTGTTGAGATCATGCTTTCCGCAACGCCCGCGGGCGCCCGCCGGACACGGGCGCGCCGCCCCCGCTCACCCGTCAGGCGCATCGGACCGCTGCGCTTGCCGAGCCTGCCGGGGCGGAGGAGGCTCGAAGGTGAGGTGCTGCGCGGCCCACTCCGCACAGGGTCGCGGCCCTCGGAGGAGGTCACCATGGGCACCGCGGCAAGCTCCACCTTCAACGCCGAGACACTGCGCAAGGGCGTCGAAGGACACACGGCGGCAGATCTTCTGTCGCTCTACGCGGACGACGCGCAAGTGCGCATCGTCGACCGCAACAGTCAGCCGAGCCAACCCAGGGTCCTGCGCGGGCGCGAAGAGATCGGCGCACTGTTCCAGGACATCTACAGCCGGGACATGACGCACAAGGTCGACCACTGCATCATCCAGGGCGATCACGCCGCGTACAGCCAGTCCTGCCGGTACTCGGACGGCACCCGGGTCCTCGCCGAGTCGATGATCACGTTGCGTGACGGGAAGATCGCCGAGGAGATCCTGATCCAGGCCTGGGACGAGTAGGAGGAGGCGACGAGGCTCCGGGGCCCGCCCGTGCGCGGCCCCGGCCCCGGCGTGTCCGGACGGGTCTCGGTTAGGCTGTCGGCGGGCCGTGACTGGCGCTGAGGTGGAGCACCACCGGGGAGCGGCCACGCAGAGTCGATGCCGTGCGCCTGGGCGATCCGTCACCCAGGAGTGGATCATGACCCAGGCCAGGCTCATGGACGGTACGACGCTCGCCCGCCGCATCGTCGAGGACACCGCCAAGCGCGCCGCCGACCTCACCGGGCGCACCGGCGCCGCACCCTGTCTCGCGACGGTGCTGGTCGGCGAGGACCCGGCGTCCGTCACCTACGTCCGTATGAAGCAGAACCGCTGCCGCAAGGCCGGCATCGAGTCCCGGCACGTGGCTCTGCCGGCCACCGCGAGCACCGAGGAACTCGTCGCCACCCTGCGCGCGCTGTCCGACGACCCCGCGGTGCACGGCATCCTGCTGCAGCACCCGGTCGGCGAACACATCGACGAGCGGGCCGCGTTCGAGGCGATCGCACCGGAGAAGGACGTCGACGGCGTCACCTTCGCGTCCTTCGCGACCATGAGCTTCGGCCTGCCGGGGTTCGTCTCCTGCACCCCCGGCGGGATCATGCGGCTGCTCGACGAGTACGACGTCGATCCGGCCGGCCGGCGGGCGGTCGTCGTGGGCCGCAGCGCCATCCTCGGCAAGCCGGTCGGCATGCTGCTGCTCGCCCGCGACGCGACGGTGACGTACTGCCACTCCCGCACGCGCGAGCTGTCGGCGGTGGTCCGGGAGGCGGACATCGTGGTGGCCGCGGTGGGCCGGCCGCGGCTGATCCGCGGCGAGGACATCAAGCCGGGTGCCGTGGTCGTCGACGCCGGGTACAACGCGGGCAACGTCGGCGACGTCGACTTCGACTCCGCCGCCGAGCGCGCCTCGCTCATCACGCCGGTGCCGGGCGGCGTCGGCCCCATGACCATCGCCACGCTGCTGGAGCAGACCGTCGACGCCGCCGCCCGGCAGCTCGGGGCGTGATCAGCGCATCCAGGCGCTGTACGACATCACGTCACCGGCCTTGACGCCGTACCGGGGGTCGGCCCGGGCGAACACGCTCTCCAGGCCGAGTACGGCGCCGGTGACCGGGTCCATCACCAGCATCCGGCGCAGGCCGTGGCCCTGGTAGACGTACGCCTGGCCCCGCCGCCCGAGCCGGTCGGTCACCTGTCCGGCCGGGCGCAGTCCCTCGGTGTTCGCCAGCAGCCGGGCGAGTGCCGCGCTCTCCCGGGCGCCGAGGGTCCAGTGGTCGAGCAACAGCTCCACCGCGTCGAGGAGTTCGGGGGTGGTGGGTGCGGCGCGCAGGTACGCCGCCTCTCGCAGATAGGCGCGCAGCCGGGCGACGTCGTGCGGCGGCGGCGACTCGGGCGGGGCGTCGCTCCAGCTCGGCGGGTATGTCTGCCGGGTGATCACATGGCCGTCCGCCACGGGGCGGGCGGCGCCGCCCCCGTCGGTGAGGACGGGCCGGCCCGGGTGGCGCGGGTCGGTCGCGACGACGAGCTCGGTGTGGCTGCCGTCCGCCCGCCACCGCACGACGCGTTCCTCGGGCAGGGTGATCGGGGGCGCGTCCTCGCTCATGCCCATGCTCCACGACTGCACGTGCGTGCCCTTGCGCAGGCTCGGCGAGCCGTCGGCGGCGGCCGCCCGCGCCCGGTCGGCCAGCGCTTTGAGGGGTACGGGGGTGGAGTCGGCCTGCACGAGCAGCGGGCGGGGCGCGGCGACGGCGGGCGGCGTGCCGGGGCCGGTGAGCACGAGTGCCAGCGTCACGCAGGTCACGACGAGTGCGGCGACGAGCCCCCAGGCAAGCCTGGCCGGTCGGCCCCGCACGGAGGCTCCCGCCGACCGCAGGCGTGCCCCGACGGCCACAGGGCCCCCGGCGAGCCTCTCGCGGCGGCCCCACACGGGACGACGCGCCCGCGGCCCGCCGTCGGCCACAGAACCCGAGGCGCGCCTGTCCCGTCGGCCCCGCACGGGAGGGCGTGCCCGACCCCGGTGTTCTGCGTGGCCCTCGTCCAGCAGCTCCGCCAGCCGTCGCTCCGCCCGGTGGTCCAGCGGGCGGTCGCCGAAATGCGGTCCGTCGGCCGGCACCGGGTTGGCGCGGCGCAGGAGTTCGAGTTCGTCAGCCATGGCGGTGCTCCTTCGTGGCGGTCCCTCCGTCGGCGAACGCGGGGCGCATACGGTCGATCTCGGCTCTCAGCCGGCGCCTGGCGCGGTGCAGCCGCATCGCCGCCGCCCGCGTGCCGCAGCCGAGAGCGACGGCGAGATCGTCGACACCCAGTTCCTCCCACGCCGTCAGGCGCAGCACCTCCTGGTCGGCCTCGGAGAGGCGGCCCAGCGCGTCGTGCACCCAGGCGCCCGGCGCCTCCGTGTCAGGGCTGTCCACGATCTGCCGACCGTGCGCGGTCTCGTCGTTGCCCAGCCGGTCCAGCAGCCGGCGCCGCCGCCCGTACCCGCGCACCGTGTTGGCCAGACAGTTGCGTGCCACGCCGTACAGCCACGGCAGCGGGGACACCGGCAGGTCGGCCCGGCGCCGCCAGGCCACCGTGAACACCTCCGCCACCACTTCCTCCACCTCGCCGGCCCGCCCGCTCAGTCGACGCGCGACATAACGGCTGACCGCCCAGTAGTGCTCGCGATAGGCAGCGGCGAAGATCTCGTCGTTGCTCATGTTCGGTTCGTGTCCGGCACCTTCGGGATCGTCACACCCTTTTCCGTGATTCTCGTCGCGTCCGACGCGTGTGACCGCGCGGCCGGGTGCGGACACAGGCGGGGCGTGAGGAACCTCAAGAGCATCAAGTGGCTGACGACCACCGACCACAAGACGATCGGCACGCTGTACCTGGTCACGTCGTTCGCGTTCTTCCTGATCGGTGGTGTGATGGCGCTGCTGATGCGCGCCGAGCTCGCCCGCCCCGGTCTGCAGATCATGACGAACGAGCAGTTCAACCAGGCGTTCACGATGCACGGCACGATCATGCTGCTGATGTTCGCGACGCCGCTGTTCGCCGGTTTCACGAACTGGATCATGCCGCTGCAGATCGGCGCCCCGGACGTGGCCTTCCCCCGGCTGAACATGTTCGCCTACTGGCTGTACCTGTTCGGCTCGACCATCGCGGTGGGCGGCTTCCTGACCCCGCAGGGCGCGGCCGACTTCGGCTGGTTCGCCTACTCCCCGCTGTCGGACGCGGTCCGCTCGCCGGGCGTCGGCGCCGACATGTGGATCATGGGTCTGGCCTTCTCCGGCTTCGGCACCATCCTCGGCGCGGTCAACTTCATCACCACGATCATCTGCATGCGCGCGCCCGGCATGACGATGTTCCGCATGCCGATCTTCGTGTGGAACGTGCTGCTGACCGCGGTGCTGGTCCTGCTCGCCTTCCCCGTCCTGGCCGCCGCGCTGTTCGCGCTGGAGGCGGATCGGAAATTCGGGGCACACGTCTTCGACTCGGCCAACGGCGGAGCCCTGTTGTGGCAGCACCTCTTCTGGTTCTTCGGCCATCCAGAGGTGTACATCATCGCGCTGCCGTTCTTCGGCATCATCTCCGAGGTCATCCCGGTCTTCTCCCGCAAGCCGATGTTCGGCTACATGGGCCTGATCGGCGCGACCATCGCGATCGCGGGTCTGTCCGTGACGGTGTGGGCCCACCACATGTACGTCACCGGCGGTGTGCTGCTGCCGTTCTTCTCCTTCATGACCTTCCTCATCGCGGTCCCGACCGGCGTGAAGTTCTTCAACTGGATCGGCACGATGTGGAAGGGGTCCTTGAGTTTCGAGACACCGATGCTCTGGGCGACCGGCTTCCTGATCACCTTCACCTTCGGCGGCCTGACCGGCGTGATGCTCGCTTCCCCGCCGATCGACTTCCACATCTCGGACAGCTATTTCGTCGTCGCCCACTTCCACTACGTCGTCTTCGGCACCGTCGTTTTCGCGATGTTCGCGGGATTCCATTTCTGGTGGCCGAAGTTCACGGGCAAGATGCTCGACGAGCGCCTGGGAAAGATCACGTTCTGGACGCTGTTCACCGGCTTCCACGGCACGTTCCTGGTGCAGCACTGGCTGGGGGCCGAGGGCATGCAGCGCCGCATTCCCGACTATCTCGCGGCCGAGGGATTCAGCACGCTCAACACGGTGTCGTCGGTCTTCTCGTTCCTGCTGGGCATGTCGTTCCTGCCCTTCTTCTACAACGTGTGGAAGACGGCGAAGTACGGCGAGAAGGTCGAGGTGGACGACCCGTGGGGCTACGGCCGTTCGCTGGAGTGGGCGACCTCCTGCCCGCCCCCGCGCCACAATTTCGTGCAACTCCCCCGCATCCGGAGCGAATCCCCGGCCTTCGACCTGCACCACGGCCAAGTCGGCGCGTCGGAGAAGGAGTTGACGGCGCCATGAGGGGTGAGGACGCACGCGTGCTGGTCAACGAGATCGAGGGACACCTGCTGATCGCCGCCACCCGCCGCCACGGCCGCGCGGCCGCCGCGCGTTTCAGCGCCCCCCTCGACTGGCTGACCGGGGCCCAGCGGGAGGAGGTGGAGCGCCGTTTCGAGGCGGAGTACCTCGTACTCGCCCGTGCCTCCTGGGAGCACACGGCCGAGCGTGCCATGGAGGTGCGGGGCGAGTACGAGGAGATCTACCGCGGTCTGCGGCGCCGCCTGCTGGCCGGCTGGCTGCTGGCGTGCGCCGCGACCGTGGCCGTCACCGTGCTGGTGGCGCCGCTCCTGTAGCGGGACCTAGTTCAGCGTCCACTTCTGGTTGTCGCCGCCGTTGCAGCTCCACAGGACCAGCGACGTCCCGTTCGCGGTGCCGTTGTTGTACCCGTCCAGGCACAGCCCGGCGTTGACGTTGGTGATCGTGCCGTCGCTGTTGACGTTCCACTTCTGGTTGTTCTGGCCGTTGCAGTCCCAGATGACGACCTTGGTGCCGTTGGTCGTGCCGAGGTTGTAGGCGTCCAGGCACTTGTCGCCGTAGAGGACGAGTTCCTTGCGGGAGGTGTACGTCCAGGCCTGGTTCTGGCCGCCGTTGCAGTCCCACACCTCCGCCTGGGTGCCGTTGGTGATCGTGTTGTCGTAGATGTCGAGGCAGCGGCCGGACTGCTTGCCGACGACCTGGCTGCCGTCGGCGCCCGGCAGCGGGCGGACGGTGATGTCGGACAGGGTCGGTGCGCCGGAGAAGGCGAGGGTGTTCGAGGAGCCCTTGGCCAGGCCGACCATGACCGAGATCGTGCCCTGCGAGGAGCCGGTGGGCGGGAAGGAGACCGTCGCCGTGCCCTGTCCGTCGACCTTGAGGGTGGCGGTGCGGGCCGCGGACGTGCTGTTGGTGTAGGCGACGTCGACGACCTTCACGCCGGTGCTGCCGGCGACCACGCCGGAGAAGCTCGACGTGCCCGTGTAGGTGCTGCTCGACGCCTCGGTGCCGCCGGTGACGCCGAGCATGACCGAGCCGCCCGCGGGGACGCTTGTGGTGTAACTGGTGCCGTAGGAACCGATGTTGGAGCGGGACCACAGGTCACGGACGGTCGCGGAAGCGTTGGTCAGACCCAGGTCGGCCCAGCGGACGGTGATGTTCTGCGCGGAGGAGGTGCGGTTGAGCAGGACGACGGCGCGGTTGCCGGTACCGGACAGGACCTTGCCGTACACCTGCAGGCCGCTGGTGTCCTCGGCGACCTTGACTCCCTGCAGGCCGCGCGGGTCCTGGTCGACGGCGACGACCTCGGGGTTCTTGAGGATGCCCGCGGTCTCCGACGACATGGTGGCGAGGTTGTTGCCGGCGAGGAGAGGCGCGCCGGAGATCGCCCACAGGTTCATGTGGGTGCGGTTCTGGGCGGCCGTGAAGCCGTCCATGCCGACCATCAGCATGTCCGGGTCGTTGTAGTAGCCGGTGTGCTGGGCGAGCGGGTGCAGGGTCTGGTCGAAGTTGGACAGCAGGTTCGTCATCGACGGCGAGTTGCCGTAGTAGATGATGTCCGTGCTGGTGCGCCACATCGGGGCCTGGCCCGGCGCCCAGTTCCAGGGGTTCTGCTTGCCCCAGTTGCAGACGGAGAGGGTCAGGGCGCGGCCGGTGGTCGCCGCCGCCTTCGCCACCGCGTCGCTGATCGACTTGTACGTCGTCGCCGCGTCGAGTCCCTCGGCGTCGCCGCCGCACCAGTCGACCTTGACGAAGTCGAAGCCCCACTTGGAGAACTGCAGCATGTCCTGGTCGTAGTGGCCCTCGCTGCCGCTGCCAGGGGCGGCGGGCCGGCCGGTCGGGTAGTAGTAGCCGCAGCCGTCCTTGCCTGCGTCGGTGTAGATGCCAGCCTTGAGGCCCTTGCTGTGGATGTAGTCGGCGATGGCGCTCATGCCGCCGGGCCACTCACCGGTGTCGACGGTGATGTTGCCCGCGCTGTCGCGGGTGCCCTGCCACCAGCCCTCGTCGATGTTGATGTACTTGTACCCGGCCGCCGGCAGGCCCGCGGCGACGAAGGCGTCCACCTGCTGCTTGATGACGTTGTAGTCGATCTTGGAGGCGAAGCTGTTCCAGGAGGCCCAGCCCATCGGGGCGGTGGGCACCGGTATCTGACGGGCCGTCGCCGCATGTGCGGGAGCGGGCGCGACGAACAGCAGGGCGGCGGTGGCCGTCAGGGCGAGTGCGAGGAGACGTGCGGCGGCGGCTCTGAGACGCCGCACCGCCGTTCGCGGTGGGGGATACATGCGGCTCCTTCAGCGGGATGGCTCCGAGAGGGCATCCATTCGGTATCTCGAACGCAGATCGATGACTCGAACAGGCTGCGGCTGAACGTAGGGCTCCGGATGCGCGGAAGTCAACGGCCGTGACAGGGGTGAAGTGGCGGCCGTGGCCGGGTTGTTCGGCCCGGCCACGGCCTGTCGGCGCCATACTGGCCGTCGTGCGTGTAGCGATCATGACGGCGGGTTCCCGGGGCGACGTGGCCCCCTACACCGGACTCGGACACGGCCTCTTCCGTGCCGGGCACGAGGTCACCCTGGTCACGCATGCCCGGTTCGAACCGCTGGTCGCGGGCTCGGGCGTGCGCTTCCACCCGCTGCCGGTCGATCCCCGGGCGGAGTTGGAGTCCTCCCGCGGACGCGGACTGCACCGCAGCGCGACCGGAGTGGGCAAGCTGGTGCGGGTCGCCGCGATGGCACGGGCGCTGGCGGGGCGGATGACGGACGACCTCGTGGCGGCCGCCCGATCGAGCGACATGCTGCTGCTGTCCGCCTCGGTCGGGCCGCTGGGGCACACCATCGCCGAAGGCCTCGCCCTGCCCTGCCTGGACGTACCGCTCCAACCCCTGCTCCCCACACGGGAGTTCGGCCCCCCGATGCTGGGTGCCCGCTCGCTGGGGGCGCTGGGCAACCGGATCGCGGGGCACGGGGTGGGAAGGGCACTGGAGTACGTCTTCGCGGGCGCGCTGCCGGCGGCCCGGCAACGGCTCGGCATGCCCGACACCCGCACGACGACGCCACGCCGGGAGCGGCAGCCGGTGCTGCACGGTTTCAGCCCGATGGTGGTGCCGCGGCCGGGCGACTGGCCGGCCGGTGCGGACGTGACCGGCTACTGGTGGCCGTACGACGGTGACGCCCGACTCCCCCCAGTGCTGCGGGACTTCCTCGACGCGGGCCCGCCCCCGGTGTACGTCGGCCTGGGCAGCGCCACCGTGCCCGATCCCGCGCGGCTCAGTGCCGCCGTCGTACGGGCCCTGCGGCGGGCCGGGCTGCGGGGCGTCGTCCAGCGTGGCTGGGCCGGGCTGGAGGCCGCGGGCGACGACGTGCTGACGATCGACGAGGTACCGCACTCCGCCCTCTTCCCCCGCACGGCAGCCGTCGTCCATCACGCGGGGGCGGGCACCACCGCGGCGGGACTGCGCGCCGGGGTGCCGTCCGTGCCGGTGCCGGTCCAGTTCGACGAGGGCTTCTGGGCGGCGCGGCTGGTGCGCCTGGGCGTGGCTCCCCGTGCCCTGCCGCTGCGCGGACTGACCGCCGACTCCCTGGCCGCGGCCTTGACGCGAGCCACGCGCGACCCGGCCTTCGGGCGCCGCGCGGCGGGGCTGGGCGCTCGCATCCGGGCGGAGGACGGGGTGGCGCCGGTACTGGAGGCGATGGGCCGAGCGGGCGGATAGGGACCCCGTGCCGCGCCGGGGCGGCCCGGACATCACCCGGCGGCGGGCTCCCATCCCGGCGGCCGCAGGATGCCCAGCAGCTGCCGGACCAGTTCGTCCACGACCTCGTCGAGCGTCGCGTCCACCCACCCCGCGCTCCAGTCGTGCAGCAGACCGTTGACGCTGCCGATGAAGGCCGTCGCGGCGAGGCGGTAGTCGCGCGGGGCCGCCTCGCCGCGCGCGGCCAGCGTCTCGGCCTCGGCACAGATGAGGTCGACCCAGTGGGCGCGGCGGGCCAGGCGCTGCTCCTCCAGACGCGGACTGACGCCGATGATCTCGACGAAGGCGATCCGGATCCGGCGCGGGTCGCTGGTGACGTTCGCGGCGTAGGCGCGGAAGATCGCGGTCACGCGCTCGTCGATCGTACGGTCCCGGGCCTCGGCGAGCGCGGCCACCACGGCTTCCTCGGCCCAGCCGTTGACCTGCAGATGGAGGGCGGCCAGCACGTCCTCCAGGGTGCGGAACTCCTCGTAGAACTGCCGGGTGGACAGCCCGGCGGCCTCGCTGAGCGCCGCCACCGTCGTGGCCCGGTAACCGGGGTCGGCGCCGAACAGTTCGAGCGCGGCGTCCAGGAATCTGCCGCGCCGCTCGGCCTGCCGCTGAGCGGCGGTCTTGCCGCCGTACCTCCCGGTCGGCGCCCTGAGCCTCCCCGTCACGGGACCTCCCTTTCGCGTGATCCCTCGATTTTGTCGTGTACGCAGTCTTGTGGAGAAGGCCACCCCTTCCTTACTTTCCAGTAAGTAAGAAGTCTGAACGCCATCGTTTTCAGATTCCTCGAGCCGCTGTCGTTTGGCATGCCCCTGTCGCCACGTCTTCCAGAGGAGGGAGCAGTCATGCCTGCCCCCAGATCCAGGCACCTTTGCTCCGTAGCCGCCGCCCTCGCCCTGACCGTCTCCGTTCCCGCGACCGCCGCCACCGCGGACTCGTCCGCGGCGCTGCGCGAGGTGCTGTTCGTGGGCAACAACTGGGACGGCACCGCCACCGTCCTGAAGTCCTCCGGCGACTTCGCCAAGGTCGGGGAGATCAACGTCGTCCCCGACAAGGCGCAGCGCATCGCCGAGATCAACGCCGACCCCATCAAGTGGATCTACTACACGGCCATCCGCAACCAGGTCGGGCAGGGGCACGACCAGTACGTCGACGACATGTACTCCACGCCGGACGGCAGGTCGGTCGTCGTCTCCCGCCCCAGCTTCGCCGACGTCGTCTCCATCGACCTGGCCACCGACAAGATCAACTGGCGTTTCCCGGTGGCCGGTTACCGCGCCGACCACATGGCCGTCTCCCCCGACGGCACCCGGGTCGCGGTCTCCGCGTCCACCGCCAACAAGGTGCAGGTGCTGGACATCAACACCGGCAAGGAACTGGGCGAGTTCGACACCGGGGACAAGCCGCACGAGAACGTCTTCACCAACGGCGGCAAGTACATCTGGAACATGTCGATCGGCGAGGTCACCACCTCCCTCGACGACCCGTCGGCGGACTGGACCAAGGGCGACCGGCACATCACCGTCGTCGACGCGACCACGTACAAGACCGTCAAGACGATCGACATGCGCGACCGGCTGGACGCGATCGGCCTGAAGAACTTCTCCGACGCGGTGCGCCCGGCCGCGTTCACCCCCGACTGGTCGAAGATGTACTTCCAGGTGTCCTTCTTCAACGGCTTCCTGGAGTACGACATCGCCTCCGACAAGATCACCCGGGTCAAGACGCTGCCCGCGAACCCGGCGACCAGCACCGACCGCACCACCTGGCTGCTGGACTCGCGCCACCACGGCATCTCGATGAGCCCCGACGGCACCAAGCTGTGCGTGGCCGGGACGATGGACAACTACGCCACCGTCGTCGACCGGGCCACCCTCCAGGAGGGCCCCCTCGTCACGGCCTCGACCCCGTACTGGGCGACCGTGAGCGGGGACGGCAAGGACTGCATCATCTCCGAGAGCGGCGCCGACCAGGTCACGGCGATCGACTTCGCCACCGGCCAGAAGGTCACGTCCGTCGCCGTCGGCGACCACCCGCAGCGCGTGCGGCTGGGCCATGTCCAGGCCGACTGGACGGGACCGTCCGCGAGCTGACCGCCGTGCGACGGCGCCGGACCGTGCGGTCCGGCGCCGTCGCACGGGCGGGCCTGGTCACGAGATGCGCGGGCACGGGCGACCGCCGATCATCTGAGACGTGGTCGGGGGGATCGGACGCGCACCGAGCCGGCGTCGGCCCCGGGCGCCCGGACGGCAGAGCTGAGCGTGCCCATGACCCGCCCCACCGGCCCCACCGCGGCCGCCGAACGGCCCTCCGCCGCCGCCTGGCGCAACCTGGTGATGGCGACCGTCGGCTTCACTTAGCGGTCGCTGACTGCGGTTCGACTCGGGGGACTTCCCCGCCTCACTGTCGGTGGAAGCCGAGATCACCCAGGACGGCGTCCACGGGCGCCTGGAAACCCCCTCACGAACTGCTGACCTCGGCAACATCCGCGCCCTCTACTACCGACGTGCGAGGGGGTTCGCCTTCCCGACCTCGACGAGCAGGACGCACGGTTCGCCATCACCCAGGCCCGCTATGGCCTCGGGGGCGTGATCGCCTCGCTCCCGAACTGCCTATATGTGAACCATCCGCACTACACGGGCGACGCCGAATTCAAGCCGTCAGGTCTAGCCGTCGCCGTCAAAGCCGGCCTGCAGGTGCCGCGCACGCTCATCACGTCGAACCCCGACGCTGCCAGGGCCTTCATCAAGCAGCACCGCCCCACGATCTACAAGCCCCTGTCGAACCCCCCGTACCGGATGGACAACGTCTCCTGCGCCGTCCGAATCGCCGAGGTGACGGTCGAGGACATCGACGACACCGTCGCCGGCACCGCCCACCTGTTCCAGCAGCGCGTACAAAAGACGGCCGACATCCGCGTCACCGTCATCGGACGGCACACGTTCAGTGTCCAGATCGATTCCGATCTCCTGGACTGGCGGACCGACTACAGCCGCTTGCGCTACACCCCCATCACCACGCCCGCAGCCATCGAGCTGGCACTCCACGACTACCTGGACCACTTCGGGTTGCATTTCGGCGCGTTCGACTTCGCTCTGGACGCCGCCGGGCAATGGTGGTTCCTGGAATGCAACCCCTCCGGACAGTGGCACTGGCTGGAGCACGAGACCGGCCTGCCCCTGTGCGCGGCCCTGGCCGACCTGTTGGAAAGGAAGCCGTGACCGACCACGAACACCACCTCCGGCAGCTCATCGGCAGCATGACCGCCAGCGGTTCGCTGCGATCACAACCGTGGAAGGACGCTGCGGCCGCCGTACCGCGGCACGATTCCTCCGCAACGGCTTCTTCCGCAGGGTGCCCGGTACGACGCCGACCGCCTGGACTCCTGTTCGCCAAGGTGAAAAAGGTTGGCTCGAGACCTGCTACGCCGATGAATCCCTGGTCACACAGATCGCGGGCACGATCAAGCCGACGGACATCCACGGCGAGATCATGCGAGAGCCGACCAGCTCCAGCACACTGCCCTCCCTCGTCCTGCGCATGCTCGAAGACCTCCAGGTACAACCCGGCATGAAGGTCCTGGAGATCGGCACCGGCACCGGCTACTCCACCGCGATGCTCTGCGCGCCTAGGCGACAACAACGTCACCTCCATCGAATACGACGCCGAACTCGCGTCGCAGGCCCAGCAGGCCCTGGGCCGGCTCGACATGTACCCGACCCTGCTCACCGGCGACGGCCTCCACAGCGGAAGCCAAGGCGCACCGTATGACCGGATCATCGCCACCTGCGCGGTCCGCACTGTGCCCACGGCCTGGCTTCAGCAGACCCGGCCGGGCGGGCAGATCCTGACCACCATCGGCGGCTGGCTGAACGCCTCCGAACTGGTGCGCCTGACCGTCCACAAAGACGGCACAGCCTCCGGACCTGTCCTGGGAGGGCAGGTCAGCTTCATGCTCGCCCGACCTCACCAGGCACCACCACTGGGCATGCTTCCGGACCTCACTAGAGGCAAACAACGCGAGGCAACCATCGGCGCCGACGTCCTGGACGACTGGACGACCCGGTTCATCGCACAGTTCGCCATACCGACCGCACTGCACCTGAAACTGCACAACGACCAGCACGACACCGACGTCCTCAGCGACACCAAGACCGGATCATTCGCCGCACTCCACACAGAGGACGGCCACTGGATCGTCCGGCAAGACGGACCTGACCCACTCTGGGACGCCGTCGAGGATCAAATCAGCCGCTGGCATGCGGCCAGCACGCCAGCAGTGGAAGAGGCCACCATCCGCGTCACACCGGCAGGTCAGAGCATCAACTGGTAGACCCCACAATCGGTCTCGCTCACCCGTCGCCCCCAGTCGAAAGCGCTGCCAGGACGAGGGGAGATAGCGTCCATGGCCGCTGTGATGGTCGAACTGACCTTCGCCCTGCCAGCCTTACTCCCCCAGGACACTGAGGACGTCGTGCTCGTCGCTGACGTGGAGGCGCTCCTCGCCGATGCCCTGCCCGGGTGCGGCGACGACAACCCCTACAACCAGAAACACCCAGCCCCGTCGGGGCCGCGATCGCCCGAGGCCCCGGCACCACCCCGCAGGAAAGGCCCCACGAATGCCCACGCAGCGGCTCACCGAGCTGCCCGACGACGTGCTGCGACTGATCGAAAGGGCCAGCTGCAGCCCCGTTGTCGACATCGCCATGATCCGTGCCGGCCTGAACAGCGCCATCGCCGCCCGCGTAACCACCACCAGCCGCACCATGTTCGTCAAGGGCCTGCCCCTCAGCCATCCGCGCGTGTGGACCCAGACACGAGAAGCACACATCAGCTCCCACGTCCCGGGTATCGCCCCACGTCTGCTGTGGCACTGCGAAGCCGACGGCTGGAGCCTGCTGGCCTTCGAATACCTCGAAGGCCACCACGCCGACTACACACCTGCCTCCCCCGACCTGCCCGCCGTCATGGCCAGCATGATCCAGCTCCACCGCATCCCGTCCCCAGCCCTCGGCCTCAAGACCATGCCGCACCGCCTGCGCGGCTACGTCGACGATCCCGCAGACCTGGCCTGGTTCGCCGGCACCCACCTCCTGCACACCGAATGGAACCCCCACAACATCCTCGTCACCGGGCACCACGCCCACCTCGTGGACTGGGGGTGGGCCTCCACCGGCGCCCCATGGATCGACCCGGCCCTGTGGCTGCTCTGGCTCATCGCCCACGGCCACACCTGCCCCCAGGCCGAACAAACAGCCGCCGCACACCCCGCCTGGCAACAAGCCCCCACCGAAGGCCTCAACGCCCTCGCCCGCGCTCAACGACGCCTATGGGACTCCATCGCCGCCCAAAGCCCCGACGACTGGGCCAAACCCATGCAAGAAGCAGCCAACGCCTGGGAAGCCCACCGCACGCAATGACCTACGTCCTCCGGCCCGTCCCGCAACCTCCGCGTAGCGAGCGTTTCGTGTCCCTCTCCCCTCGTGCCCGCCCCCGGCCCCAGAGACTCGAGCCCAGCACCGGATCTACACCGGTCTACGCAAGATGGCCGACGACCGATCCTCCACCCCGGTCACTCACAACCATGGGACTGTCTCTGTGGCCGACCGGATGCTCGCCTTCCAGCGCGAGGCACCCAGGCACTCGGCGTTTCGGCCAAGATCGCTCTCATCTCAGGCCAGGCCGGGCAGGGGTCGTTGCATCCCACACGCCCCGCCGCCCCTGTCCTTTGGCGGAAGTGAGCGCGTCTTAAAAACGTGCGTTCGAAGAACCTTCTGCCTCGTTGAGCCAGACACACTCGAACTCATCACGCCACAGGAACAGGAGCAGCCGTTGCTCCCGGCACAGGACAGCACACCAGAACCCGCGAGGGGGCCGGCTGGTCCCGCCTCGCCCGGAGCAGCAGACCCGGCACGCACGTCGCTGCGCATCGTCCAGGAAACGGGCACAGCACGGGAGGCTATGGTCGCCCGGCTGGAGGAGGCTGGCGTTCTGCGGCCAGGCCCGGTGCGCAACGCCTTCCTCGCAATCCCGCGCGAGGTGTTGATTCCCCAGGCCTATGTGCGGCGCAGCCAGCCCGGCGAGAAGCCGCCACGGTGGGAACTGCTGGACTGGGCGGAGCCGGCCAACCGCGACGAGCTGCTCGCCGTTCGTACACCGCGCCCGCCCGTGTCTGTTCCCCGACCTTCGAGAGGTGCTGACATGCCGCCCGCCCGACCCGACATCAGCGCTCTCGTGCAGGTGTACCTGACGCGTCACCCCACCGAACACGGCGCCCTGGAAGCATTGTTGACGCTCCTTGAAGGAGCACAGGATCCGACGAGCCGCGCAACGATGCCAGCGCACATCACGTGCAGTGCCGTGGTGATCGACCGGGACCTGCGCGTGCTTCATGTCCTCCATAGGGCGAGCGGCCTGGTCCTCGTCCCCGGTGGTCATCCCGAACCGGGGGATCGCACGTTATGCGCCGCGGCGGTACGCGCGGTGGTCGAGGAGACCGGTATCAAGGCAGGCGAGCTGTGCCTCACCCCGCAGCTGCTCGGCGTCCCGATCGACATTGACTTTCACGACATCGAAGCCCGCCCGGACAAGGGCGAGCCGCCGCACCGCCACTACGACGTCCGGTTCGCCTTCTACCTGGTCGGAGAGCATCCCGAACTCGTTCTGCAGGATGCGGAGGTCGTAGGAGCCGAGTGGCGCGGATTCGACACGGTCAGCTCCCCGACACTGCGCGCCAAGCTGCTGGCTTCGGGGCTCGACGGCCGGCCGGAGGCGGTGAACGCCTCTGCGCTGATTTTCGATGACGCCGGCCGCTATCTGCTTCATCTGCGCGACGACCTGCCGGACATTTGGCAGCCAGGGGCATTCGACTTGCTCGGCGGCGGCAGCGAGCCGCAGGACGTGACGCTCGAAGACACGCTCCGGCGCGAACTCGGCGAGGAGGTCCCCGATCTTGTCATCCCGGACCTGGAGCCCTTCGCCGTGGAGAGGGCCACCGGCACCGACGGATTATGTGTGCCGATCCAGGTGTTCGCCGGGCGCTGGAACGGCGACCCCGACCGTCTGCGCCTCACCGAGGGCGTCTTGCTGCGCCGGTTCGCGCCCGAGATGCTGCACCGGCTGCGGCTGAGCCCGGCAACACGCGACCTGCTGCTCCCGCACGCGGCACACCGCGCCGCCTTCCTCGGCCAAGACCCCCGCTACGAGCGGCGGGACACTGGGCCAGGCATTCTGGTCGCCGACCACGCGCCCGTGGATGCCACCACCGTGCCGGGTCCCCGCGCGGAAGGAGTGCCGCGTCTGGCAGTTCTGGCCGATGCGGGCGAGATCGCCCGTCTGCGGTCCGAACTCATTTTGTCCGAGCCGCTGGACGAGGACTGGCTGTCCATCTGCCGCGATCACCTCGCCGCGCGCCTTGTCCCGGGCGGGGATGCCCTGGCCTACGTCGTCGACGCCCCGGAGGGTGGGCTCGCCTCCTGTGCTCTCGCCCTTGTCAACGCTGTACTGCCCGCTCCCCGGTACCCCAAGGGGCTGGCGGCGCGGATCCAGGCCGTCGCCACCGTTCCCAACTGCCGGCGCCGCGGCTACGCCAAGGCCGCGCTGACCGCGCTGCTCGCGCATCTGGAAAGGGAGGGCGTGACGCTCTACGAGCTGCACGCGTCCGAAGATTCCGCCCCGTTGTACGCCGCGCTCGGCTTCACGAGCGATCCCGCCCTGATGCGGATGACCCGGATCCCGTCCTCAGCTCACACAACCGCCCGCGGAACCTGACCGGCACCGAACCCAGCACCGCAGTGAAAGCCGATCGCCCCACCCATCTTCGAGGAGCAGAAACGTGGCTTATGTCCGCCGGGACCAGTGGGACCAGCACTATGCGCAGGACCGGTGCTTTCGCCGGGTCGGTCAAAGCGAGAAGGCTTCGCTGGCCGAGCACGTGCCCGCGCCGGCCAACGGCCGGGCACTGGATGTAGGTTGCGGCACCGGCGGACTCGCCTCCTACCTGAGTGAACTCGGCTACCTCGTTGATGCCGTCGACTTCGCCGGCAGCGCTCTGGCCCGTGCCCGGGTCGAGTGGGCGGACACGGTGGGCGTGCGCTGGATGTGCCTGGATGTCGCCCACGACGACGCGGGCGAGCTGTGCGACGACGGATATGACCTGATCACCCTGCGCCTGGTGTACCCCTTCCTCGGCGACCGGCAGCGGGTCATGGACACTCTCGCCGGGCGGCTGCGCCCGGGCGGCGCGATCGTTGTGATCACTCCCCTGGCCGCCGGCACCCCGGCCGACCGGCGCGACATCGCGCTGGACGAGGACGAGATCCAGCTGCTGACCGGGGGGTGGAAGAGAGCGGAGCGTTTCGACGCCGACGGTCTGGCGGTGCTCGTCCTGCGCGATGCTCTCCGGGAGTCCACCGTGGTGGAGAAGGAAGGGGCGCCGTCGGCGCAGGCGGTCGTCGGCGCGTGCATGGTGGTCACCGACGCCTTCGGGCGGGTGCTGCTCGGGCACTCACGCGACGGCATGTGGGAGCTCCCTGGAGGTGGCGTCGAGCCCGGCGAGGACCTCCCCACGGCGGCCGTGCGTGAACTGGCCGAGGAAGCCGGGCTGCACTGCCGTACCGAGGACGCCCGTCTGGTGGCGGTACTTCAGGACGACCGGGGCCTCTTGCGGCGGCTGTCCGGTGTGGTGCGCGCCGTCGCCTGGTCCGGTGCACCGGTCGTACCCGAACAGGAGCGCCACCGGTTCGAGCGGTGGGAGTGGCACGATCTGCACGCGCTGGCCGCTCTCGGCCGGGTCTTCGCGCCGTCCGCCCAGGCGCTGAATCGTGTGTGGCCGGGCGTGCTGCCCGGCCTGCCGCCCGTGCACGTCTACCCGGTGGCCGGTCGGCGGCCGCCGGTCACGGGTGAACCGCCGCAGGCTGCGCGGCTGCGGCGCCGGATGACCGAACAGATCCTCCGGCGCGGGTACAGCCTGTCGGCACCGGTCGTCGAAGCCCTGCGGAGCGTGCCCCGCCACCGGTTCGCGCCCGAGGTCCCCCTGGAGACGGCGTACGACGACGACCTCGCCGTGGTCACCGTCAGGAGCGAGGAGGGGCAGGCGGTCAGCAGCGTCTCCGCCCCGTGGTTGCAGGGCACCATGATCGACGGTCTACGCCCGCAGCCCGGCATGACGATGCTGGAGGTCGGGTCGGGCGGCTTCAACGCCGAGCTCCTCGCCCACGTCGTCGGCCGGCGCGGGCGCGTGGTCACGGTCGACCTCGACCCATATGTCGTGCACCGCACCCAGCAGTTGACGGCCGAGGCTGGCAGTGGCCGTGTCACCGCGGTCCTCGGCGACGGGGCCCTCGGCGCACCGGAGCATGTCCCCGCCGACGGCTTCGACGGCATGGTGATCACCTACAACGTGTGGGACCTCTCACCGGCGTGGCGCGAGCAGCTCGCCGAGGGCGGCTACCTCGTCATGCCGCTGGAAATGCACGGCTACACCCGGGCGATCGCCCTGCGAAAGCGCGGGAGCGTGCTGGAGGCAGGCCCCGGCGACTGGACGTTCTGCGGGTTCATCCGCGACAGGGGATCCGCGGCACACACGACCCCCACCGTCGATCTTCCCTGCGGGCTTCAACTCCGGTTCGAGGACGGGCTCCCCGCGGACACCACCGGCCTGGGCCAGGTACTGGGAGGGCCTCGCTACGAGCTCGGTACGGGCGTGAGTGTGGCTGGCGGCGAGTCGTTCGAGACCCTGCAGCTGCTCCTGGCGACCACGCTGGACGGGTTCTGCCCACTCGCGGTGGACGGCAAGCGCGACGGCGGCCTGGCGGCCGTGCCGCGCGGCGCAGACGCGGCCGCCCTGGTGAGAGAGGGGTCTCTGGCGTACCTGACCCACGTCCTGGTCAAGGACGGGGACACCCCTGCCGAGCGGCGCAGCGAGTTCATGATCCACGCCTTCGGCCCCGCCGGCGAAGGCCTCGCCGAGCAGATGGCCACGCGCGTCCGTACCTGGGACAGCTCCGTCCGCACCGCGGGATACCCGCACCTGACCGTGCACCCGGCCGGCACGGCGGACCGGGACCTGCCCGACGGCGCGGTGCTGGACAAGGAGAACTGCCGGCTGGTCTTCCACTGGCCCGACCAGGACGGCGACGCCCCGGTCACGGCGGCCACAGGTGCCCTGACGGTCTCCGGAGACGGCCGGTGATCGTGTGTGGATCAACGGTCCGTTCGGCGTGGGGAAGTCGACGCTCGCGGCCGACCTCGTACAGGCCCTGCCGGGGGCCGGTGGTGGCCGATCCTGAGGACATCGGGTCCGCCGGCCGCAGCACGTTGCGCGGTCCCCCACGCGAGCACCGGGACTGCCAGCCGTATCCCCCATGGGCGACCACCACGGTCTGCTTCATCAACTCCCTGCACGCGTACACCAAGGGCGTCATCGTGCCGATGACCGTGCTCGCCCGAGACCTTGCCACCAGCACAACTCTGCGCGGATGCGCGGCCGTCCGCCACCTCGTCCTGCACGCCACCGTCCAGGTACTCAAGGACCGCATCGGCCACGACCACCCTCCCGGCGAGGAGCCGGTACACGGCAAGGCGATCCGTGCCCACCGGAGCCGCCACCTGGGCGACTACCACCGGGCGGCCGCGCACTGGCTCCACGGCAGGCAGTCACGTCATCACCAATTGAACTCACCCGCGAACAGACCCTCACCTCCGCACTCGACCACCTCGACGCCCCAACCCGCGCCCCTGAAGGAGATACACGCCGTGGACGGCAAGACCTGGGACACCATCGATCAACTCGCCCGCCGCTTCAACGAACACGACACCGCGCTCGGCCTGGGCCAAGAGGAGCAGTGGAGCCTGCAAGTCCTCAAGATCGCGGAGGAGACCGGGGAAGCATCCCAAGCGGTCATCGGAGCCCGCGGCACCAACCCCCGCAAAGGGGCAGCCTCGTGGGACGAGGCTCATGCGGAAGTCGCGGATGTCGTCATCACCGCCCTGGTCGCCCTGGCCCGCATGCGCCCGGACGACGCCGCGGAGTACCTCGCCCGGCAGCTGGCCGCCAAGTCGGCGAAGTTCCTCTCCCCCAGTTCCGCAGCGATCCCGGCTCCGGCGGAGCCTGCATGAACAGCTCGGTTTGGTCGGTGATGGGTGGTTGCATGCTGGCCCCTTTTGTGTGGCGCCGCCTCGCTGGCTGCGGTCTGGGTGGCTGTTCGGAAACGCGTTGGTCTGCGTTCAGGCGGCTCGGAAGCGAATCTGGAAGCCGGTCCGCTCGTGGGGCCCGCTCACAACGGACGCATGGTTACGGAGTGGCTGGGGCTGTCGGCTGGGCGAAGGGCTGTGTGAGGTTTTCGGGGCGGAGGATCTTCTGCAGTTGTTCGGGGGTCAGCAGGCCGGCTTCGGCAGCTAGATCTTTGATGGTGCGGCCGGTGGTCAGCGCCTGGCGGGCGAGTGTCGTGCTGGCTGCGTAGCCGATGTGTGGTGCCAGTGCCGTGACCAGCCCGATTGACCGGTAGACGCTGTTGCGTAGGTGGTCTTGGTTGGCGGTGATACCGGGGATGCAGCGGGTGGCGAGGGTGTCGCAGGCAGCGCGCAGGTGTGTGAGGGAGCGCAGCAGGCTGTAGGCGATGACGGGTTCGAATGCGTTGAGCTGGAGTTGGCCGGCTTCGGCGGCCATGGTGACGGTCAGGTCGTTGCCGATGACCGAGAAGGCGACCTGGTTGACGACTTCGGGTATGACCGGGTTGACCTTGCCGGGCATGATGCTGGAACCGGCCTGTACCGGCGGCAGGTTGATCTCGCCGAGCCCGGCGGTCGGGCCGGATGACGTGAGGCGCAGGTCGTTGCAGGTCTTGGAGAGTTTGACGGCGACGCGCTTGAGGACGCCGGAGAGCTGGACGAAGGCTCCGCAGTCCTGGGTGGCCTCGATGAAGTCGCCTGCGGGTTGGACGGCCTCGCCGCTGATCTCGGCGAGGTGGGTGCAGGCGAGTTCGGCGTAGCCGGGGTGGCCGTTGATGCCGGTGCCGATGGCGGTACCGCCGAGGTTGCATTCCAGCAGCAGGGCGGCCGCTTCGGTCAGACGCTGGCAGTCTTCCTCGCTCATGACGGCGTAGGTGGTGAATTCCTGGCCGAGAGTCATGGGTACGGCGTCCTGGAGTTGGGTGCGGCCCATCTTGAGCACGTCGGCGAACTCCGCCGCCTTCGCGCTGAAGGAGGCGGCCAGGGTCTGCAGGGAGTCACCGAGCCGGCGCAGTGAGGTGACCAGGGCAAGACGGACGGCTGTGGGGTAGACGTCGTTGGTGCTCTGGCCGAGGTTGACGTGGTCGAGAGGGTGGATCACCTCGTAGAAGCCGCGGGGGTAGCCGAGGATTTCCAGCGCTCGGTTGGCGATGACCTCGTTGGCATTCATGTTTGTCGAGGTGCCCGCCCCGCCCTGGACGGGGTCGACCACGAACTGGTCGGTGAATCGGCCGGCTCGGATCTCCTGGCATGCGGTGGTGATCGCCTCGGCTATGTCCGGCGGAAGCAGGCCGAGATCGCGGTTGGCGCTCGCGGCGGCCTGCTTGACCGCCGCAAGGGAGGCAACCAGTTCCGGGAACTGGGCGATCGTCGATCCGGTGATCGCGAAGTTTTCCACGGCCCGCACTGTGTGCACTCCGTAGTAGGCGTCGGCCGGCACCTCTTTGTCTCCCACCAGGTCGTGCTCGATGCGTGTGGCCTGCGTCATTTCCTGCTCCTGTCTCGCCCTCTCGGTGTGCGTCGGGTGCCTGTGCTGGACCTCTTGACAGACCGCCGCCCTGGGACCAGTCTTACCGCCCAACACGCAGAGCGCAATATATCGCATGTCTTAGGAGCGAAAATGATCACTTCGCGTAAGCCCGCCGCTAACACGAGTAGCCCGAGATCCGGGCCCTCAGCTGTCCTTCGGCGGTGTCTGCGGATGCCTATCGGTGTGCAGTCGATCGTCGCTGTCGGAGTCGGCGCCCTGGTCGGCACTCTCGCGCCGAGCGCCGGCGAGCAGATGAAGGTCCTCGGGGACGTGTTCCTGAACCTGGTGCAGGTCGTGGTCCTGCCGCTGGTCTTCCCGCTCATCGTGCTGGGTATCGCCCGCATGGAGTCGGTCAAGAAGGTCGGCCGGATCGCAGGCAAGGCGATCCTCTACTTCGAGCTCGTCACCACCGTGATCCTGCTGATCGCGGTCGGCCTGGCCAAGTTCACGGGTATCGGCAAGGGCGCTCCCGTCCGGGGGGCCGACGCCAAGGACCTGGACGGACTGAGCCAGGGCATCGACTTCCACGAGCTGATCCTGCACGCCGTACCGAAGAACATCTTCGCTGCGTTCGGCGAGGGCAACCTGCTCGGCGCGATCACCTTCGCTCTGCTCGTGGGTGTGGCCATGGCCGCCATCGGGGAGAAGTCGGCCCCCTTCGCCTCCCTACTGGAGTCCGTCGCCGCTGTGATGTTCAAGGTCGTCGGCTACGTCATCCGCGTAGCCCCGCTCGGCGTGCTCGGTTTCATCTCCTACGACGTCGCCCACTACGGCTTCGGCAACCTGCGCAGCCTGCTGGGCTTCATCGCGGTCGTCTACGCGGGCCTGGCCATCGTCATCGGCATGCTCTTCCCGCTCATCGCCGCGCTATACCGCATCCGCTACGTCGAACTGCTGAAGTCGATCGCCGGGCTGGCCGGGATCGCCTTCGTCACCCGCAGCTCCGAGTCGGTACTGGCCCCGCTCATGGGCAAGTTGGAGGGATTCGGGATCAGCCGGTCGACCACCTCGTTCGTCGTCCCGCTCGGCTACTCCTTCAACACCGATGGCTCGGTCCTCTACCAGGCAGCCGCCCTGGTCTTCCTCGCCAACGCTTACGGCGCCGACACCTCCCTGCCCACCCTGCTCCTCATGGTCGGCGTGCTGGTGATCCTCTCCAAGGGCATGGCCGGCGTCGCCTCCGCCTCCATCGTCGTCCTCATCGCCGCCGGCAACACCGTAGGACTGCCCGCCCAAGGCATCGCCTTGCTCCTCGGCGTCGACTTCATTGTCGACATGGCCCGCACCGGCGTGAACGTCATCGGCAACTCCCTCGCCGCCGCCGTCGTCGACAGCTCCGAGAAGCGCCGGGAAGCCAAGTACGGCCGTAGCAACCTCGAAGCGTTGCAGGACGAGCACGACACCCCCGCCGGGGTCGCGGACGAGGCTCAGGCACTGCAGAAGGACACCGCACGGTGAACCACCCGACCGCTACGCAGGAGGTAATCGGCATCCTGGGCGGCATGGGACCAGCGGCCACCGCCGACTTCTACGCCAAACTGGTGTCGATGACCCCAGGGCGAAACGACCAGGACCACCTCAAGACGGTCATCTGGTCCGACCCCACCATCCCCGACAGGACCGAGGCACTCCTCGGCAATGGCCCTGACCCGACCCCCTGGCTCCTCAACGGCAGCCGGGTCCTGCGCGAGGCCGGTGCCACCGTCATCGCCATCCCCTGCAACACCGCCCACGCCTTTGTGCCCCGTATCGCCGGCCACGTCGGTCTGCCGATCGTCCACATGATCGGCGAAGTGGCCCATCACCTCACCACCCTGCGACCAGCCGTCCACACAGCCGGACTGCTGGCCACCACCGGCACTGTGCGCGCAGGCCTGTACCAGGAATGGCTCCACCGCTCCGGCATCCGACTCGTCCTACCCGATGCCGACACGCAGCGCGACGAGGTCATGGCCGCCATCCGCGCGGTAAAGGCGGGCGCGCGCGACGAGACGGTGACTGCGCCGCTGGTCCGGGTCGCCCACCAGTTGGCCGAGCATGGAGCGCAGGCGATTATTGCTGGCTGTACCGAGATCCCGCTCGGGCTTCCAAGCGACGCTGTCGATGTCCCTCTCATCGATCCGGCTGTCGTCCTTGCCCGGACGCTGGTTTGCAGGGCTCGCACGCCCGCTAGCTGAGGGGGTGGAGCCGCGCGTCAGCGATGTATCGTACGCAATATGTCACTAGACACTCCCGTCTCGCGCCGCCTTCTCAGTGAGGAAGTCTTCCACCGCCTGCGCGACTCCATCGTGCGGGGGGAACTGGCCCCTGGTGAGAAGGTCAAGGACGGTGACCTCGCCGAGCGCCTCGGCCTTAGCCGCACCCCGGTGCGCGAGGCGCTCACCCGGCTCGCCGATATCGGACTGGTCGAGGCCAAGCCCGGTGTCTACACCCGCATCACCACCCTCAACCGGCGTGACGTCGAAAAGACTCTCGCTGTCTTGCGCTCCCTCGATCAGCTCGCCATCAAGACGGCCGTACCACTCATGACGGAGCAGGACCTCCAGCGAATGCGTGCGGCCAACCGCGACTTCGAACGGGCCGTCACCGCCAACGACACTACGGCGGCACTGTCAGCCGACGACCGCTTCCACGCCGTCCCCATCACGGCCGCGGACAACCCCGTGCTCAGCCGGATCGTCGAGCAGCTCCATCCCCAAATTCACCGCATCCTCTACCGCAAGTTCTCCACCCTGCTCGGTGGTCGCAACACCATCGAACACCACGACAATCTCGTTGCGGTCTGCTCCACCCGCGACGCCGCGGCGGCGGCCGAACTATCCGGACAGCACTGGTCCGAGCTCGGCGGACATATAAACGAGCTCTTCGACACCAACCAGTTCACGTAGACAGCAACCGCTCACAACGGCTAGCACAACCGTTTGGCGCGTCGTGAGCACGTCGGGCTGGACCTCCGCGGCGACGACATCTTCTCCGCAGCCCCGGGTGACATTGGAGGCCCTGCACTCCTCGGCACTGGAACGGACGACGTGCTCGCTACACCGTCCTATCCCTTGGGAAGCGGCCATTCCGTCGGCTCGGCCACGTCCTCAGGGGCGTACAGCACCGACTGGGGCCGCTCCCCGCCAGGAACAGCGAACACCAGCTTGCCCGCGCACACTTAGTACTCCAGTCAGAAATCGTGTCCTGAGCTGCTTCTTCTTCGGTAGTGGCAGCGGCGGGCGATGGCTTGGTGGTGTCTGCGCCAGTGGGACCAGTTCAGCGCGTGCAGTTGTCGGTCCTGGTGGGGTCTGGGGTGGGGCAGGAGAGTGTCCAGTAGGCGCCGGATCTCAGCCACGGTGAGGGGGATGAGGTTGGTGGTGTCGTTTCTGCTGCCCCCTTTGCGGTGGCCACGGCCCGGGCTGCGAGGACAGCGAGGAAGGCATGGGCGAGCATGGCCAGGGTGATGTGGCGATACCAGCCCACGTAGCGTCGGACCTCGTACTCGTCCAGGCCGCACTGGTTCTTCGCGGCCTGGAAGCACTCCTCGATGGCCCAGCGTGAGCCGGCAACGCGGGCCAGTTCACCGACCTCGACACCGGCGGGTGCGTAGGCGAGGTAGTAGGCGAGCTCGCTGGGGTCGGACAGGCTGCGTCGGGCCATCACCCAGCGGTGATGGGTGGGTGGGTCCGGGTCGAAGATGATGTTGGCGGGCAGTTTGGCCGCGGCCCAGTCGTAGACGCGCGGGCCCTTGGCTCCGTCGCCGCAGGAGAGGGTCTGCCAGGCGTCGGCGGGTGCTTCCTCGATGAGCTGGTCGATGCGCCAGAAGCCCGCCAGGGACTTGATCTGCTGGGACTTCGGCACCGCAACGACATAGCCGACATCGAGCTGCTCGAGCAGGCGGCGGAAGGACCAGTCCTGTCCGTAGGCTTCATCGGCAGTCACCCACGCGGCGGGCAGGCCCGCGGCGAGGCAACGCCGGACCAGGCCCTTGGCCAGCTCGCCCTTGGTCGCGAAGGTGCGCTCGTCGGGGACCTTCGCTGCCCGGCACCGCTCTCGATCCTTGGTCCAGGACTTGGGCAGGTAGAGCTCGCGGTCGACGAGGGCTCTGCCATGGCCGGTGGCGTAGGCCGCGAAGACACCAATCTGGCAGTTGTCGATCTTTCCGGACGTGCCGGTGTACTGCCGGGACACCCCGGCCGACGTGGTGCCCTTCTTGATGAACCCGGTGTCATCGATGATCAGCACGCCGTCCGGGCCGAGCTGTTGTCCGACGTACTCGCGCAGGTCGTCTCGAACGGCGTCAGCGTCCCAGCGGGCACCGTTGAGCAGATGCTGCAGCCCAGCAGGGTCACGATGTCCTGCGTACTCGGCCAGTTGCCAGCCGTTCTTGCGGCCCACCGGCGCCAGCAGGCCGCGGACATAGTCCCGCATCCGCCACCGCAGATCCGCACGACCGAACCGGCCCGCCACCCGAGCGAAGACGGACTCCAACTCCCCAGCCCAGCCCTCGACTTCAGTAATCCCCTCCATGACCGGACAACGAGAAGAAGCAGCTCAGGACACGATTTCTGACTGGAGTATTAGACGTCATTTCATTTGGCCAGTCGGCGGTGACATATGAGGGTCGCGGCGATGGCGGTGAAGGCAAGGAAGTGTTCCGGCTTGCGCTCGTAGCGGCGGTGCAGGCGGCGGCAGTCGGACAGCCAGGACACGGTCCGCTCCACCACCCAGCGGTGCCGGCCCAGCCGCCGGGACCACTCGATGCCCCTGCGGGCAAGGCGGTGCAGGATGCCGCGGGAAGCGAGCCATCGCCGCAGGTGGCGGTAGTCGTATCCCTTGTCGCTGTGTAGCTTGGCGGGCCGTCGGCGTCGCGGGCCGCGACGTGAGCGGATGGGTGGGATGCCGCGGACCGGCGGGATGAGTGCTGGCTGTCGTGGAGGTTGGCGGCGGAGATGCCGATCGACAGAGGCAGGCCCTGGCGGTCGACGATGAGGTGGATTTTCGATCCCTTCTTGCCGCGGTCGGTCGGATTCGGTCCCGTCAGCTGCCCCCTTTGAGGGCCCGGACGCTGACCGAGTCGATCGCGCACCGCGACCAGTCCAGCTCACCTCGCGCACCGAGTTCATCCAGGACCAGGCGGTGAAGCTTGGCCCACACCCTGGCCTCGGTCCACTCGGTGAACCGGCGGAAGGCCGTCACACCCGACAGCCCGAAGCCTGGGGGCAGTTGGTTCCAGGTGCAGCCTGAGGTGGCCACGAAGATGATGGCAGCCAGTACCTCGCGGTCCCCTCGCCGCCGGTGCCCTCCCCCTTGAGGGCGGACCGGCGCCGGCGGTACCACCCGCTGGAACAACGTCCACAGGTCTTCCGGCGCCATCCGCTCGACAAGCGCAGCAGTCATCACCCCAGACTGCCGCAAGATCACGCCAACTGAAATAGCGTCTTAGGCGTACAGCTCTCGCCGCACCAGGCGCTGTCGCCGCCTACCTGCTCTCCACGTCGAAGGCTCCGACCCCGCGACCGTCGGAAGGGCCATCACCACTCTGGCTGTCCCCGACCGTCTGCCCGATCTGCCATGGGGGCAACCGGGCCCGCCGGCGTTCAACAACCCGTCGACCGGCTGATCATCTGATCAGGAATCTCCGGCTGGCGGCCAAGGCCGTCCTGACTGCCCCGCCATCCTGACCGGGAGCAGGCCGGGCGATGACCACAGCTGGCAGGCATCGTCCAGCCTGAGGGGTACAACCCAAAGCGCGGCGTCAACTTCGCCCCAACGCGCGAGCAGGACGCGACCACGGCAGGTTCGACCAGGCTGCCCGACCCGGCCCGTCCAGGGCCCCTCAAGCGGGGCGCGACCGCTGCCGATGCCGAAGAGCGCCCCTGGTGTCCGCCTGCTCGTTGGTGCACTCAGACGAGTACGCGGACACCCGTCAGATCGCGCGCCCGGCCGTGGAATTCTAGACGACTGGTCTACTCTGGTGCTACGGTTCTTGCATGCCAGTCGCCACGCGCACCACGGACACCCGTCGGATCATCCTCGATACCGCCCAGCGGATCATGGCCCGCAAGGGTTACTCGGCTGTCGGTATCAATGAGGTGCTCGCGGAGGCCGGCGTACCGAAGGGGTCCTTCTATCACTACTTCGCCTCGAAGGACGCCTTCGGTGAAGCGATCCTGAAGAGCTACTTCGCGGACTACCTCACGGACATGGACGGCATTCTCGCCCGCTCCGGCCAGTCGTCGGCCGAGCGACTGATGGCCTACTGGCAGCAGTGGCGGGAGACGCAGAGCATCGAGGACTGCCAGGGCAAGTGCCTGGCCGTGAAACTCGGCGCCGAGGTCGCGGACTTGTCCGAGTCGATGCGCTTGGCCCTGAAGGAAGGCACGAGCGCCATCGTCGACCGCATCGAGCGGACGATCGCCAGCGGCCTGGAGGACGGCTCTCTCTCGGTCGACGGTGAAGCCCGCGATGTCGCACAGGCCCTGTACGACATGTGGCTCGGCGCCAGCGTCATGGCCAAGATCCACCGCAGCCTGGCCCCGCTCGACACCGTCACAGCGACAACCCGCAGGCTTCTGCACCTGTAGAAGGCCCGTGCCTCATGCCCGGTCCGGTCATGGGGAACCCAGTTTCAGCGTTACTAGTAGACTGGTCTAATCACACAAGGAGTGTGTCATGAAGGTTCTGATCGTCCTCACCTCGCACGACGAGCTGGGAAACACCGGCCACAAGACCGGGTTCTGGCTGGAGGAGCTGGCGGCTCCGTACTACCGCTTCAAAGAGGCCGGCTGGGAGATCACCCTCGCCTCCCCGAAGGGCGGACAGCCGCCGCTGGACCCCAAGAGCAACGAACCCGGCTTCCAGACCGACGACACCCGGCGCTTCGAGGCCGACCCCGAGGCGACCAACGCGCTGGCCAACACCGTGCGCCTCGACGCGGTCTCGGCCGGCGACTTCGACACGGTCTTCTACCCCGGCGGACACGGGCCGCTGTGGGACCTGGCCGAGGACACCGTCTCCGCGCGGCTGATCGAAACCACTCTCCGCTCCGGCAAGCCGGTGGGACTCGTGTGCCACGCACCCGGCGTCCTGCGCCACACCGTCAACGAGGACGGCACCCCGCTGGTCTCGGGTAAGAAGGTCACCGGATTCACCAACTCCGAGGAGGAGGCCGTCCAGCTCACCCACGTCGTCCCCTTCCTGGTCGAGGACGAACTCACCAAGCTCGGTGGCCTCTACTCCAAGACCGGCGACTGGCAGCCCTACGTCCTGCAGGACGGTCTGCTGATCACCGGGCAGAACCCGGCGTCCTCGGCTCCCGCAGCCGACGCCCTGATCGAGTTGGTCAACAAGGGCGGCGTGTGAGCGCCTACGTGGTCATGCTCCGCGAGCGCGTGACCAACCCGGCCGAGCTGGCCCTCTACGCCGGCTCGGCCCGGGCGGCACGGGCAGGCCACGAGGTGACACCCCTCGTCGGGTACGGGGCGATCGAAACCCTGGAGGGTGCGCCGTTCGACGGTGTGCTGATCCATCGCTTCCCGAGCGTTGAGGACGCGCGGGCCTGGTACGAGAGCCCGGCCTACCAGGCAGCGCTGCCCCACCGCCGGGCCGGTGCGGACTACCGCGTGTTCATCGTCGAAGGAGTCGACGACACCCAGGCCCGCTGAGACGACAAGGTGTCCGTCTGCACCGCACTCCGACGCAGACGGACACCGTCCGGGCCGCAGGCGCCACACCGGTCAGCGGCGACCTGATCGCCGACGCGAACTCGCCGCCTGGCCGGCCATGACGCAGTCGTCGTCTTCCCCGGCGGCAGCCACGGCACGGGAGCGGACCGGACCACACTCATCGACGGCCGCGGCCCGCAGAAGGCCGCCGACGCAGCCCACTCGGCGCCCGCAACGGCTTCGGTCTGTCAGAAGACCCGAGGCGGGGAGCCCGCGGTCAACGCCGTGCCCCAGATGTCAGACACCCGGCCTTCAACCCTACTGAGCCCACCCGCGGGCCGCGGAGGGTCTGGGCGGCGATGCCGCCGCGGACCTGGCGCCGACGATGCCGCCGCCCGATCCGGCCGCACCGTGCCAGGCACTTCCAGAAAGGCCCCTTCCGTGACTCTCACCCTCGAACAGCCTCCTGCCGAACATCGGGTTCTCGTACCCGCTCCCTGGGCCATCGCGGTCCAGGGAGCCGCAGTGCTGGCCGCCAGCAACGGGGTCGGCCGCTTCGTCTACACCCCGATCCTGCCGTTGATGCACGACCAGGCCGGCCTCTCGGCCACGAGCGGGGCGAACCTGGCGACAGCCAACTACGTCGGCTACCTGGCCGGCGCGCTGGCCGGCAGCTTCGCACCCCGGCTGGTCCGCTCCCGCCTGGTGATGCGTGCCTCGATGATCGTGATGGCTGCCTCTCTCGCTCTGATGCCGCTCACGCAGGACGTCACCCTCTGGTCAGGGCTGCGCCTCATCGCCGGGTTCACCAGCGCGCTCGCCTTCGTCCATGCGGTCGGGGCGCTGTTGTCCGGCTTGCGCCGGTCGGCCCCGCACCTGGTCGGCTGGGGATTCGGTGGTATCGGCGCGGGCATCGTGTTCTCGGGACTGCTGGTCCTGGCCGTTCGCGAGGTGGCGACATGGCGTACGGCGTGGTGGATCGCCGTCGTCCTCACGCTGCTGTTGACCGCAGCCTCATGGAACCTCGCCCCGCCGGCCTCACCGGCGGCGGCCGGCGCGGCGAAGGCCCGCCCCCGTACTCACCGTTGGTTCGCCGCACTGGCGCTGAGCTACACCCTCGAAGGCATCGGCTACATCATCGCGGGCACCTTCCTCGTCGCCTCGATCACCCAGGACGCCCCCGGATGGGTCGGCGCAGGCGCGTGGGTCGTCGTCGGACTGGCCGCGATCCCCGGTTCGG
Source organism: Streptomyces sp. C1-1 (assembly GCF_050214755.1). NCBI lineage: Bacteria > Bacillati > Actinomycetota > Actinomycetes > Kitasatosporales > Streptomycetaceae > Streptomyces > Streptomyces sp. C1-1. The sequence goes on from NZ_CP189826.1 coordinate 1,281,783, forward strand.
CATTGTGGACGGCCCTGGCCCGGCGGTGGAGCCGCCCCACCCTGCTGGCGGTCGCCCTGCTGCTCCAGGCCGCCGGTATCGCCCTCACCGGGCTGGTTCCCGGCAACATCAGCGCGCTCGTCGCAGCGGCTGCCTTCGGCGGCACGTTCGTGGGCATCACCTCCCTGGCCCTCGCCCTCGGTGAGCACCTCCAAGTGCCGCGAGCCGTCGCACTGCTGACGGCGGGCTACGGAACCGGGCAGATCATCGGCCCCCTGATCTCCCGGCCCCTGCTGGGAACCGGCTACTCGGCACCCCTGCTGCTGGCCAGCACCGTCCTGGCCGCCGCGACGCTGGCGGCCGCGGTGCTCAGGATCCACTATCCGCACCGTGTGGGCCACATGATCGAACCGTCCCACCTGGCACGGAAGTCGTCCGCGTCGCGCCCCCCACACCTTCATGCTCCCTGGCCTCCCCACACCCTCCAGGACCGGAGCAACTGAGGAGAAAAAGCAGCTCTGGCCCCAACGTTCCTGCGGGTGGCGGCCCCAGGAACGTTGGGGTCGGCCACCGCGTGCAACGGCCCACCCCAACGAAAGGCCACACCATGTCCACCATCAGCCTGAATGTCGCGACTCGCCTCGCTGCCGCCGCCCAAAGCGCAGCTGAGGAGATGGGCACCGCGATGAACATCGCGATTGTCGATGCCGGCGGCCACCTGCTGCACTTCACGAGGATGGACGGCGCCTGGCTCGGCTCGATCGACCTGGCACTGAAGAAGGCCAAGACCTCAATACTCTTCCCGAAGCCCAGCGGGGCCCTGGGTGAGATCTCGCAGCCCGGCGGTCGTGTCTACGGTATCGAGCACAGCAACGGCGGTCTGATCTCTTTCGGTGGCGGGGTGCCGATCGTGGACGCGGACGGCCGCATGGTCGGTGCCGTCGGCGTCTCCGGCGGCACCGTCGACCAGGACGTCCACGTTGCCGAAGCCGCCGTCCAGGCGTACGGACCCTTTCACCGTCTGCCGCCGGCCCCCCAGGCAGTCCCGGCGATCGACGCACTGTAAACGGAGAAAAACGGAAAAACTGCCTCGCGTTGCGAATTGGCGACGCTCCGGGCTGGGCAGCATGCCGCCGTCGGCCCGAATGATCTCTGCAGCGGTGAATACCCGACCGCCGCACCCGACCGTGGTGAAGGAAATTTCGCCCCATGTCTGAACTGATCAACGACAGCACGCTTGCCGGCCGGATCGCCCTGGTCACGGGCGCCTCCAGCGGTATCGGTGAAGCCACCGCCAAGCGCCTGGCCGCCCGCGGCGCCAAGGTCGCGCTGCACCACAACCAAGAGGGTGCTGGTCGACCGGCTCAGCGACGGACGCTGTAGCGGATGTGAGTGGCCTCCGGCGTGTCGATCACCCGGATGATCTCCAACTCGATCTGCGACGGCAAGACGTCGAACAGGCGACGGCCATCACCGAGCAGCACCGGGATCTGATGGATCTGCACCTCATCCAGCACCCCGGCCTCAAGCGCCCGTTGCGCCGTGTACGCGCCACGCACCTGCACGTCCTTGTCCCCGGCGGCGGCCTTGGCCTGTGCCATCGCGCTTTCGATCCCGTCAATCACGTAGGTCACCAACGGATAGCCCCAACGGGCGGCGGGACCGGGCGGGCGGTGACTGGGCACGAAGATCGGGAGACCCCCGTGATGGCGGTTTCTATCAGTGGTTGCGAATCACCTGGTCAATGGGCCTGTGAGGCATTCTCGCATGACCTCGGCTGGGGTCCTGTCGCCAAGGACGAGTCGGGGGCGCCGGTTGAGCTGACGCGCGACTTCGCGGAGGTCTCGTGCAGTGTGGACGGACAGGTTGGTGCCCTTGGGAAAGTACTGCCGCAGCAGGCCGTTGGTGTTCTCGTTCGAGCCGCGCTGCCAGGGTGAGTGCGGGTCACAGAAGTAGATCCGAAACCCGGTCAGCGCCTCGATGTCCTCGTGCAGGGTCAGCTCACGGCCCTGATCCCAGGTCAGCGTCCGCCGCAACTGGGGCGGGATGTGCGCGGTCTGCGTGATGAGCGCGCTGCGGACCTGCGGGGCCTTCCAGCCGTGCGGCAGGTGGATCAGGTGCACGTAGCGGGTCGTGCGCTCGACGAGGGTGCCGATCGCGGAGCCCTGGCCGCGACCGATGATCAGGTCCCCTTCCCAATGCCCGGGAGTAGTACGGTCGTTGACCTCGATGGGCCGCTCGTGGATGAGCGTCATGTTCTTGATCTTGTTCAGTGTGGGGACACCACGGCGCTGCTTCTTGCGGCGGGTGCGGCCGGTGCGGAGCTTGGCTTCGCGGCGGCCGAGGAGGCCGGCGAACAGGGCCCGGTAGATCGTCTCCGGACAGGCCCGCATCGCCACGTCATTCGCGTACTCGCGGGCCAGGTAACGCGCGATCTGCTGCGGCGACCACTTTTCGGTGAGCTTCTCGCGCACGAGCGTCCGCAGCGGCTCGCTGCCGCGGATCTTCTCCTCCTTGGGACGGCGGCGCCGCAGCAGGGACTGGTTGTGGGCCCACCAGGGGTGGTAGCTGCCGTCCGGCTTCGCGTTGCGCTTGATCTCGCGGTAGACGGTCTGAAAGCTCTTCCCGATCGACGCGGCGATCTCCTTGACGGTCTGCTTGGCCTGGAGTCCGTCGGCGATGGCGATGCGGTCGTTCTGAGTCAGGAAGCGCGGCGATATCGGGCCGGCGTCGGGGACGATCATGCTTCCAGCTTCGATGAACCAGTTCGAACCGCAGCTGGCGGAGACCCCCACCACCCGAGCCGCCGCCGCACCCTTGTAGCCCTCCCTGAGCAACTCAAAGTACCGCTTCTTCACCGAGCTCGGCATCTTGTTGGGGGCGTACTTCGGCATCCGAACGCTCTCCTTCCGGGGCGTTCGCAATCACCGATAGAAGTCAAGCAGCGTCGAGGGGCCGGCTCTGCCATTCGGTCATGCCCTCGAGGACTTTGTCGGTGATGGTGGAGATGGTCTGGCGGGAGACGTCGGCGCCGTAGACCTCGGCCAGGTGGGCCTGGACCTCGCCGGTGGTCAGGCCCTTCGCGGCCAGTGAGATGACCATCTCGTCGACGCCGGTCAGGCGCTTCTGCCGCTTCTTGACGATCTTCGGTTCGAAGGAACCGTCGCGGTCGCGGGGCACGGTTATCTCCACCGGGCCGACATCGGTCAGGACGGTCTTGGTGCGTTTGCCGTTGCGGGAGTTGCCGCCGTTCTTCCCGGCTGCATCGTGCTTGTCGTATCCGAGGTGGTCGGTGATCTCGCCTTCCAGGGCGGACTCCAGCAGCCGCTTGGTCAGTTGCTGCAGCAGCCCGCCCTCGCCAGTCAGCTGCAGGCCCTCGGCCTGGGCCCGGCCCACCAGCTCGTCGATCAACTGGTCGTCCACGGCCTTCCCCGACGCAGCCTTCGTGGGCCGCACGGTCTCGGACTCGGACACGTTCTCACTGGTCATCGATGCATCTTCCATGATCGGGAGTTACACCGAACGTCTTACAACGGCTAACACAATGAGGTGGATCGGCGCTGATGGCCGTGGCTAGCAGGGCAGTTGAGCGTTCGGTCTGTCGTGGGGATGTCGCCGTGGATCGTGCCGGATGAGCTGTGGGACCGCTTGGAGCCGTTGCTGCCGCGGCGTGAGCGCCGCTTTCGATATCCGGGCCGCAAGCCGTTGCCGGACCGGGAGGTGCTGTGCGGGATCCTCTACGTGCTGCACACCGGCATCCAGTGGGAGTACCTGCCCCAGGAGCTTGGCTTCGGCTCGGGCATGACGTGCTGGAGACGCCTTCGGGACTGGAAGGAGGCCGGTGTGTGGCAGCGACTGCACGAGGTGCTGCTGGCTGAGCTGAACGCAGCGGCAAAGCTGGACTGGTCCCGCTGTGTGGTCGACTCCTCCCACGTCAGGGCGTTAAAAGGGGGAGCCACACGGGCCCGTCGCCGGTCGACCGGGGTCGGGCCGGCTCGAAGCATCACCTGATCACCGACGGACACGGCACCCCACTCGCGGTCCTGTTGGCCGGCGGCAACCGCAACGACGTCACCCAGCTCCTGCCCTTGCTCGATGCGATCCCGCCAGTCCGCGGCCGAGTGGGCCGTCCGCGCCGCAAGCCCGACTCACTGTTCGCCGACCGCGGCTACGACCACGACATCTACCGCGATCAGGTCCGCGAGCGCGGCATCGTGCCGGCCATCGCCCGCCGTGGCACCCGACACGGCACCGGGCTGGGTACTTACCGCTGGGTGATCGAGCGGAGCTTCGCGTGGCTGCACGGCTTTCGACGCCTGCGGATCAGGTGGGAACGACGGGCGGACATACACGAAGCGTTCCTCAAACTCGCCTGCTGCCTGATCGCTTACCGGCAACTCGGCTCATTGTGTTAGGCGTTGTTACAGTCCCCTTTTCCCTGGGCGCTCGCCGTCTCGTTACTGCTGTTTGGGCGGGTGAGGGTCCCATCCCACCGCGAAGGACCACGTGACCTTCGATTCCGCGGTGAATATCAGTGAGCTTTGTGGGTGATTCTTGCTCATGTGGATCTCGTTCATCGTGGGCAGCACCTTTCCCTTTTCGCACTGGAGAGGAAAGGAGATGCCGGTTGGCTTCACCTGCACGGTGAGCCGTCCTGGCCCCTGGCAATTGATCGCGATGGCGAGAGTTTTCTCAGCCTTGATACCGCCTGGAAGCGAGTAGGCGACATTCCCTTTGAGGGCGGTATCGGCGGTCAGGGGTGTAATGCCGTCCGAGGTGATCTTCGGAGGCTTTTTGACCGATGGCGCGTAAGGATCCGGACTCGGAGACGCGCCAGGTGTCGTGTTGGCCAGTGAGGCACTGGCAGTACGGCCTGCGCGGCTTGCTGAGGGGCTGTCATCGTGGTTGGCGCCACAGCCAACTACGGCCAGTGTAACGGCGATGACGCAGCCGGCCAGGCCGGCGGATCGCTCCATGGTCACCATCAGGCTTTCGTCTCCCAGATGTACCAGCCGATGTAGTGGGGCGTGTAGCTCGTGACGGTGCTCTTCGCGGACGTCTGGCAGTTGCTGTAGATGACGTAGCTCGTCCCCTTGTTCCGCAGTCGGTACACACCGTATTTGCCGTGGGTGACCTTGCCGGGAGGAGTGTCCACCGATATGGAGTTGCCCAGTTTGGCTGTGAGTGATGCGGACAGGCTCACGTCGTACTTGCCTTCGATCTTGACGATCATCACCGAGACGCTGGTGGACAGCGATCCGCTGAGCGAGACGCCGATGGTGCCTGACGTTTCCGCGGTGAAGGTCGTCCGGGCGGGGCGGCTGCCCTTGTTGGTGTTGCCCTGGGGTGCGCCGACCCCGTAGTGGTGGTCTGCCCCCTTGTAGTTGGGCGTATAGACGCTGTGGGGATCGCAGTACTCGCTGCCTGGGTGGTTGCCGGGGCCGCTGTCCCCGCTGCCCGGGATGTCAGGCTCCACATCCACCTGATCCGCAGGCACGTCCACGAGGCCCGTGTCAGCCGGATCGGTCTCCTGCGGCGGTTCCGCATGAATCGTGACACTGGTGTCCGTGGGCACGTCGTCGGCAACTGCCACGCCGCCCCCCATTCCCAGTGCAACCAGCAGTGCCGCAGTGGTCGTGGCTGCAGCACGCTTCGCACCAAGATGCATGTCCATCCCTTCACTGCCCCTCCCCCCGTGGGAGCTGACATGGTCAGAACATTCACCACGGCCGATCACCAGGTCAAGGCAATACATGCGAATTGAGCGAAGCCTGAGCTTGATAGTGACCGGCAGGAAAAGAGAAGACCGGGTATTGGCAAAACGACAGACAGGCAGCGCGATTTGACAGAAGTCCAGCTGACGCGGCGCGGTGTTGGGCATGCTGAGCGCCGTTCCCGTCCTGGCAGCCCCCGCTGGTCGACACCCTCCGCAACGGGCCCTCAACGTCCGTCTGGCGGCCCACCCAAGGCCCTGCGCAGAGAGCCGGCTGGGATGGACCACTACCGCCCGCCAGCAGCCCCGACACGGCCACCGCCCCGGAACCTGAGCGGTCCTGGCCCGCAACGCCATGGGAAACCGCCTACAGCTGAGGAGGGGTGTGTGCGCCCGCTCCCGTCCTGCGCTCGAGCGCGGAGGCCCCGCCGACGCGCAACCGGCAGCCGGCGCCCTCCGATCCCCCGAGGCGCGCCGCCGTCCCCGCCCGCCCTTCCCTTCTTTTCTTCTTATCTGGGAGTGGCGCGGAGGGGATGTCGGCCTGCCGGCGCTTGGAGGCGTTCGCCGACCCGCAGGCGCAGCTCGGCGAGGAAGGACAGGTCGGGGCGGAAACCGGTCAGCACGATCACCTCGTCGACCGGATCCAGGCGGCGGCCGTCCTCGCCGGCGAGGATCAGGCGGCCGTCGTCGGCCCGCTCAATCATCCGGAACCCCCGGCACTGCGCCAGCAGGTGGCACCCGCGACGGGCCCGCGCGGGAGGCCGGCGCAGCACCCGCCGTGGACGGAGCAGAGCTGTTCCTGGCCGAGGTCGCCGCCATCCTGCGTGTCGACTCCGCACACCTCGACCCGGACCGGGATCTGACCAGCCAGGGCCTCGACTCGCTGATGGCGGCCCAGCTCCGGCAGGAGGCGCAACGCTCACACGGGGTGCTGCTGCCGATCGGCAAGATCCTCAGCCGGGCGACGCTCAGCGAGCTGACGGACCAGCTGAACACCGCGAAGCAACCAGGTGATCCCAGGTCGTGGCAGACGCCTCGCCGACGGGTGCGACCACGGCCGTTTCTCCGGGCCGGAAGACGGACGAGACCTCGGCCGCGGAGCGACCGAACACCGCTACAACCAACACGGAATCCGACGAGTCTCCTCCCATAACGGGTGGAGGCGCAGATGGATGAGCGTAAGTCCTTATCGAGGGGCGTCCGGGACGAGTACCTCGCTCCCTCCGGGTGGGACGTGCCGGTGTTCCTCGTCGCCATCGTGGTGTGGTTCGCATTTGGGCCGTTCGGATCACTGTGGCTCTTTCTTCTCGGCTGTGCGATGGCGCTGACCGCAGCGAACGGTGTCTCCAGACTGCTGGTACGCCGTTGGCGCCGGACCCATCGCGGGGCCGTCCGAACTCCGCCGCCCGGCGGCCACGTGGCGGCACTGCTGCGGATCGATCCGCAGTCGTGGCTGCTGGCCCCTCGCTGGGCCAAAGCCCGCACGGCTGCGGCGGTCTTCCTGCTGTTCGCCATCCTTTCCGCAGTCCTGAGATGGAATGCCGGCCACGAGTACGAGCTGCTGGCGAACCTCCGGCACCACGGCCGGCAAACCGACGCGATCATCGTCAAGATCAGCAACCGGTCGGAGGAGGGCTCGATCATCGGCGTGACCGTACGCTTCGACGCATCGACCGGCCCCGTGCAGACCGATGTCGACATCCCGGGCAGCTCGACGACCGACCCGAAACCGGGAACGTACATACCCGTCGTGTTCAACCCGGAACACCCCACCCAGGTACGCCACACCGCCTACCTCGACGGCCGCGACGCCGACGGGATCCGCACGGGCTCGATCGTGAGCGGGCTGCTCGCGGCGGGCTTTCTGGTGGCCACCGTCAGCGTGGTGGTGCGGACCGCGCGGCAGCCGGAGACCGCCACCGCCACGATGCCGGACACCTCTTCCCCCGGGACGTGAACGGCCCGACGCGACGGCCGGTTGCCCGTTCATGTAGATCGGCAGGAACCCGTACTCGACGGATTCGCCGGCGTACCCACAGACACAGCCTCGTCCGGCCGTGGCGCGCCGCCCGCGGATCCCCGGGGCGCGTATGCCCTGGCCGTCACCGACGGTCGCCGTGCCCCAGGGGAGGCAGGTGGCGATCGTGGTGCACCACATCCTTCGCCCGCGAACCCGTGGTGCCGAAAGCAGCCGGGCGTCGTCCCACAGATGCATCAGCGCAACAGCACCCGCGTGCCACCACCATGGCGCGCCCGACCAGGTGCTGCCGTGTACGACCGGAGGGGGAACCGTGCTTCGTATCCACTTTGACAGCGCCGATCTCGGAAGACTGCGTCTGGCCACACAGCCGGACGTCATGTGGGAAACGGCTCTGAGCCTGCATCAGCTCGTGAGCCCGGACCCGTTCTTCGCCCCGTGGCGGCGTATCGCCTGCCAGGCACTGGCCAAGGCCAGGCTCGATCAGGACGTCCGGCTGCTCACCGCGATGGTGCCGATCAGCTCCTACTTTCCCGACTTCCTGACGCCGCCGGGACACACCACCGTGGTCGAGGTGGGGATCGACGTGGTTCTGTCCACGTGCAGGCGCCGGCTGCGGACCGAGATCGACCAACTCGTGCAGAATCGGCCCCGGCCGTCGTCCCAGCTCGATGCCATCGGCGCAGGCATCCCACCCGCGCTGCGCGGGCTCGGCGCGGCGCTGCGCCGTTACCACGCCGTCGCACTGGCACCGTACGCTCCCAGTGCGCTGGCATGCACCGTCCGGGACACGTGCCGCCGGAGCGAACTGCTGCTGAATCAGGGCAGCGAGGCCATGCTCAACAGCCTCGAACCCGGACTGCGATGGCACCCTCCGGTCCTGGAGGTCAGCTATCCGATCGACCGCGACCTCCATCTCGCCGGGCGCGGTCTGTGCCTGATCCCCAGCTTCTTCTGCCACAACCACCCGATCGCCTTCGCCGACCCCGAACTGCCACCCGTCCTCATCTACCCGGTCGCCCGCTCACCGCTGTGGATCCCGCGGCCGCCGCGGATCGGAGCGGGCGGCCATGGACTGGAAGAGCTGATCGGACCGACTCGTGCGGCCGCGCTGTATCTCCTCGACACCGGTCACAGCACCACCGCGCTCGCCACGGGACTCGGTGTCTCGGCGTCCGCGGCCAGCCGTCATGCCGCCGCGCTGCGCCGGGCCGGTCTGGTCGCCACCGAGCGGCTTGGCTCGTCCGTCCTGCACACCCGCACCCGGCTGGGAACCGCGTTGGTACACGGCGCCTGAGCCGCACACGATCCGCTACGGCGCAACGCCTTTGCTCATACGCGCAATAGGTACATCTGAGCGAGGAGCTTCCTTAGCATTTTTCTTGGCAGGGTCGCTTCATCCGCACGCGGACGTGGCAGCCCTCCGGAAGTGCGCATCACCGGACGCTCCTGATGTCACTTCTCGCCGAGAGCGTGCGTGACACCAAGCACATACTCCGCACGCTGCTCACCTCGCATTTCGTCCGACCAAGAACGGGGAGTAACCACATGCACGATTCGTTCACGCCTCAGGCCCGGAGGGCCTGGAGTGCCCGCACATGGGCAGGTCTCACCGCTCTGTTCGCAGCCTTCGCCGCTGCCGTGGCCTTCATGGCACCGACAGCGTCAGCGAGCGAATCGCTGGAGTCAGATCTCATCACCGCCAGCACCAGCTACGGCTACGCCGGAGCGACGTTCGACTGGACCGGCCCCGGCCAGGCATCGAACATCGACCTGCTGGTATCGGACTGGGGTTGCGACGCCAACCCGGTCTACGCGTACTTCGTCGTGACCCGGACCAACAACGAGACCTGGAGTACGTCCACCAAGCGGTGGGACTACAGCGGGTGCGACACCGGTGACTACACGAGTTACAACAATCTCTCCCTGTCCGACGGCTACAACATCGCCTACCTGCAAGTAGTGATCTGCGTCAGGAACGGCGGCTGCCACACGGGCGGGAAGTCTGGGCGGAACCCGTATGCCTGATCTTCCAACCGGGATCTGAAAGAGCGCGGACGGCTTCCCCCTTTGCTCCGTATGGGAAGCCGTCCGCGCTCCTGCTTTTCCGGACCGGTGAGCAGCGCAATGACACGTCGGCGCAGCCGAGCGCCCGTCCGGACGGTCGAGAAGCGCACTCCGACCTGCAGATGGTGTCACCGGCTGGCTTCGGCACGACTTTGCGCCCGTTGGAACGCGCTCAGCGGGTCTCCTTCGAACTGCCAGGGCCAGCTGGTGACCGCACCGCCGATGGCCCGAAAGACGGGACGGGCCTCACGAGGGCGATCGGCAGACGTCAGCGCGTAGGCGAGCGTATTGAGGTCGGCAAGCGCAGCTGCATGGCTGAGGAACGAGGGCTGTGTCCAGTGTCGCGAGGCGTGGTCGAGCGCGGCTGTGACATGGATATCCTTCCAGTAGTTGCGTGCCATGAGACCCTCCACTCCTCCGCGGGCTCGGATCGATTGATAGTGCAGCACTTGGGAGGTGAGCTCCGTCGCCGCGCAGGGCGCGTTCACGGGCATACGCGACCGGAGGGAGTCGACGAACTCCAGTACCTGCAGTCGCGAACCGGCCTCGTCCGGACTCAGGTAGCGCATCATGCTCAGATATGCCTCGCGGTTCCACCGGTCGCGTAGCAGTATCTCGTTCCAGACGTAGAAGGTGTCTGCTGTGCGGTAGCGCTCCAGGCGGGATACCGTCAGCAGGACGATCCACGGGGTGGGGTCCAGCGGGGCAAGATCCGCAGCGCGCAGGCAGTTCGTCCTCGCTCTGGAGACGCCTTCCGAGTTCCCCGTTGCACGCGCGCGGAAGAGCTCGGACCATGCGTGCAGAACCAGGGCGGTGGCGTTGTCCGGCTGCTGCTCAGCCCACTTCGAGGGTACCGGTGTATCCGCCAGGAAGTGCGCCAGGACCCCCAGATGGAAGGTGTGACGGTCCCAGTCCCGGCCCTTCAGGAAGTCGGCGATCTGCGACACGCGCAGATCCGTGCTCGCGATCGCGCCCGACCGCATCGTGGTGCGCAGCGACTTGAGAAGCTTCCCAAGGTGCACGTCGTCAAGTTCCAGCATGATGCGGGAGGCCTTGCGGCGAGTCGACAGGAATGACATGCAGGGCAACCTAGGAGAGTTGGGGCTCGGGCAGGACCTGCTCGGTGATCATCACGTGATGGGCAGGGATCGGTCCCGGGGGCAGTTCTGCATCAGCGGTCCCACCCATCCGGGCGGCGGCGGTGCTGGGGAGCGCACCACCGCCGCCGGTCGAGGCCGGGCGGCCGTTGGGCAGGACCCCGGCGGCTCTAGGAGGGGATGGCCTCGTTCTTGCGAGCTTTCCGCGCCAGCCGTTCGCGGAGCAGTGCGAAGGCCACCACACCGGCGGCCACCAGGGTGGACAGGACCACCTGGTCGCGTCCGCCGCCCTTGGCGGTGTCGGTGAGCATGTAGCCCAGCACGAAGGTGATCAGTGCGATGGTGATCCAGGTCAGGTAGGGGTAGAGCCACATCCTGACGACCAGTTTCTCTGGCGACTCCCGCTGGATGATCTTCCGCATGCGCAGCTGGGAGAAGCAGATCACCAGCCAGACGAACAGGGCGATCGCACCGGAGGAGTTGAGCAGGAACTGGAAGACGGTGTCCGGCCAGAGGTAGTTGAAGGCGACGGCGACGAAGCCGAAGACGACCGAGGCCAGGATGGCTGTCTGCGGCACTCCCCGTCCGGTGGTGCGGGCGAAGGCGGCCGGGGCGTCGCTGCGCCGGCCGAGGGAGAACGCCATGCGGGAGGCGGTGTAGAGGCCGGAGTTGAGGCAGGACAGCACGGAGGTGAGCACGATGGCGTTCATGATCTCGCCGGCGTGGGGGATGCCGATGGAGTCGAGCGCGGCGACGTAGCTGCCGTCCTTGAGGATGGCCGGGTCGTCCCAGCGCAGCAGCGACACCACGATCAGGATCGAGCCGAGGTAGAACACCGCGATCCGCCAGATCACGCTGTTGGTGGCCTTGGTGACCGCGCCCTGCGGGTCCTGGGACTCGCCTGCCGCGAGGGTGACGATCTCGCTGCCCATGAAGGAGAAGACCACCATCAGGATGCCGGTGAGGATCGCCCCGGGTCCGTGGGGCAGGAACCCGCCGTGCGCGGTCAGGTTGGAAAAGCCCGAGGCCGGGTGGTCGGAGCCGGGCAGCAGGCCGAAGATCGCGAGGGCGCCGATCACGATGAACGCGGCGATGGCGACGACCTTGATGCCGGCGAACCAGAATTCGAACTCGCCGTAGGAGCCTACGGAGGCGAGGTTGGTGGCGGTGAGGACCACCATGACGATCAGGGCCCAGCCCCATTGCGGGACCGCGGGGATCCAGCCGGCCAGGATCTTGGCTCCGGCGGTCGCCTCGACGGCGAGCACCACGACCCAGAAGAACCAGTACAGCCAGCCGATGGTGAGTCCGGCCCAGCGGCCCAGCGCGCGGTCCGCGTAGGCGGAGAACGATCCGGAGGTGGGGTTGGCCGCGGCCATCTCGCCGAGCATCCGCATGACGAGGACCACGAGGGCCCCCACGAGCAGGTAGGAGATCAGGATGCCGGGGCCGGCGGCGGCGATACCGGAACCGGAGCCGACGAACAGGCCGGCGCCGATGACACCGCCGATCGCGATCATCGACAGGTGGCGGTTCTTCAGGCCGGCTTGCAGGCCGGATCCTTGCGAGGCGCTGTCGGTGGTGGTCACCGGATCGGGAGCGGAAACAGGGGGGCGTGTGGTCATCTCGACTTCCAGGGACAGGTGGGGACGAGGGAAGGCGCCGGCGGGGTCGGGCGGGGTGGCCGCGCGGATTTCCCAGGGCAGGACATGCGAGGGTGCCAGGTCAGAGGGCGAGTGGCGGATCATGGTCGCGCAGCGGACATGGTGAATCGACCTCCGGGCCGGTGCCTGTGGGACCGATCACCCCGGCGGTGCCCAGGAAAATAGTTCAGGATGATCGAAAAACACAAGGGGTCCGAGCGCCCATCCCTCGCCTCCGCATGACGTTCCCCAGCGGGATCCACGCTTCGCGCACGCCCGGCCGCGCCGCAACGACAGGTCTCCCCGATCCCCCGCGGAGACACGAAGTCCCTGTTCAGGGGCATAACCAAGGACCTGCCGGACCAACCCTCGCACCCCGCCTGCGGCCCGGCCGAGTCGAGGTCTTGGTTAACTGTTGGTCTTGCTCTCATTTCTGCCACGAGGTGCGCATCCAGGTCCCGGCGTCGTGCAGCCAGTTGAGGACCGTGCCGTACGACCCCCCGCTCGCCGGACGCGACGAGTTCATCGACTGTGGCGCCGGGCTGGGCCCCAACGCGGAGCCGACCGCCGGGGGATTGACTCGCAGTCCGTCAAGGCGGACGCCGTCGTCGGCTCCGACAGCCGCGGGCTTCGACGGCGGCAAGCTGATCAACGGGCGCAAGCGACGCGTCCTGGTTGACACCCTCGGTCTGCTGCTGGACGTGATGCTCACCGCAGCGGACACCGGCGACCGCTCCGCCGCCCAGGTCCTGCTGGAACAAGTGACCGACGCGCGCCATCAGTTGGAGCTGGTCTGGGCCGACGGCGGCTACACCGGCAGCCTCGCCGAGTACTGCCTGGCCGCGCTCGCCCTGGTCCTGGCGATCGTCAAACGCAGCGACGACATACGCGGCTACGTGGTCCTGCCCAAGCGATGGATCCTCGAGCGCCTCTTCGCCCACCTCATGCGCACCCGCCGCCTGGCCCGGCCACACCCCGTGCGAGCGTGAACCGGCCCGGTTGCCGCTCGGTCAACCGGCCGCGCGCGACCAGGCGCTTCGCCTTCCACCGTGATACGCAGCAGTCGGCTGGTGACGGCGCTCAGCAGCAGGCCTGCGGTGACCAGCGCGGCTCCTCCCATGGGGAAGCCTTCTTGGGCGCCGCGATAGGGCCGACGCGGTACTCACCGGGCAACAGCGCGGCCGAAGTCACACCACAATGGCGGTAACTACTGCCTGTGGAGCGGCAGTTGGGCGCCCCTCGGTGTCAGTGGGTCCTGGCATGCGCTCGCCGGCACCCACGCCGCAAGCCATCACCGCGGAACGCTCGAGGGAGGGACGCATCATGGATGCAGCACTTCAGGCCCTATTCACCGCAGTCGCCATCGGCCTGGGCACCGCCGCCTGCAACCCCCTGTCCGCATCTCCCCAGCCAGCGAAGCCTTCAGCGCTCGCCCGCAGCCGCGCCGCCCGGCGGCCTGCACCAGCATCAGGCTGGGCAGGTCCGGGACGACAGCGCCGGACATGGCCCGCCCAGCTGCACCCAGGAAGCGGCCCCCGCCAACGCCCCCGCCGGCCCTAGCCGCACGGCACCGCGCCGCCCGCTCCTCCTGCTGAACCGGTCGCCACCGGGCTGCCCGACACCGAGCAGCCCCTCCCGCCGCAGAACACGCGCCCCGGGAACGCCGCCACCCCCGCACACCGTGCCTCCCCTGCGGCCGCGCACACCACAAACCCGGCGATCACACCGGAAAATCCCTGCTCAGGCACCCCGCGGCCTGCTCTCGCAGCGCCGTCACCGCTCTCACCCCAACCACGGTCACCCAAACGGTGCGTTGAACAACGCGCAGAGCGTATGAGCACACCCTCCACCCGCCCACGGCCCAGCGGCGGCCGCCCCGTCCCCTCCCCTAGCCCTGCGCCCGCTCTCCAGCGGCCGCAGCACCGTTCCCGCGGCTCGGCCCCCGCCCTCCAAAGAGACGCCGCCCATACGGGGACATGCGGCAGGACAGCCAGCCCCGCGCGCCTGCATCTCCCGGAGCAGCAGCACCGGGACACAGCGGCCGCCTCACCCCGCGCAGCTGGCATCCGAAGTGGCCCGAACACGTCCCGTCCCTCCCCGCCACGCAGCCCCACACGAGCCGGACAGCCCTGCGGCCACCACCTGCAGCCCTCCAACCCGTCACACCCTGTATTTCCACAGCCATCGCCCCGCTCGGCCCGGTTCGGAGCTGAGCTCTGCCTTCCGGCGACCCCAGACCGAGAGCGGACGTAAGGACGGCATCGGGTTGGCGGGGCGGCTCTCATGGGATGCTGGATGCAGTGCCGGTGGTCGGTGACGCTGCACCGAGCCGCGGCGCCATTCGTGCTGCGGCGCGAGAGGAACGATGCCGGACACCGCCCATGGACCAGGAACCCCACACGAGCGCGCCAGCGAGGGACTCGGGGACGCCCGAGGACTTCGCCGTCGTCATCGACGCCCGCGGAGCCGTCATGGCCTGGAGCGCCGGTGCGAGCAGACTGCTCGGGTACGAGGCCGATGAGGTCGTCGGCCGTCCCGCCGCCTCCTTGCTCGCCGCGAAGCTGCCTTTCGCGATGCGCCGCCGCGTGGCCGCGGGGGAAGCGTGGACGAGCGATCTGGCGCTGCGCAAACGCGACGGAGACCGCGTCAAGGTGCAGCTGCGGGGCCTGCCGCTGGCGGCCTCCGACGCCGGGACCCCTTGGGTCGTCGCCCCGGCGGCGATGACGTACCCCGCCGCACCGGCCGACGCGGAGACGGCCGAACTGTGGGACCTCACCCTCGCCCAGCTGCCCCTGCCCGTAGCCGTTTACGACCGAGAGGCCCGGTTCGTGGCCTGCAACCAGGTGATGAGCCGTGCCATGGGGCTCACGCAGGACGAGATGAGGGGCCTGACCCTGTGGGAGATCTACCCCGCCCCGCCCCTGGACGAGATCGACCGCCTCCAGCGCCAGGTCGTGCTCACCGGCGAGCAGATCTTCCGCGAGGAGCAGCCGTTCCGGGCCTCCGGCGAAGTCCGCGATCACGCCTGGTCGGTGTATCTGTCCCCGCTCAAGGACCGGGCCAGCGAGGTGCTCGGAGTGTCGGCCGTGGTGATCGACATCACCGAGCAGTACTGGGCCCGGCGCCGTTTGGCGGTGCTGAACGAGGCCGGCGCCCGCATCGGCAGCACCCTGGACGTGACCCGGACGGCGGAGGAGCTGACCGAGGTGGCGGTGGACGGGTTCGCCGACTTCGTCACCGTCGACCTGCTGGAGTCGGTCGTCCAGGGCCACGAGCCGCAGCCGATACCGCCCGGCGCACCGGTGCAGTGCCGGCGGACCGCGCAGCGGTCGGTGCTCTCCGGCTGCCCAGAATCCGCGGTCCGGGCGGGCGACATCGACGTCTACCCTCCCGGTACACCACCGGCACAGGCCCTCATCACCGGCCAGGGCGCCTACTACCCTGCGAGCGACCCGAAGCTGCGCGAGTGGACGACGGCCTCCCCGGCCCGTGCCGAAAGCATGCGCCGGTTCAGAATGCACTCGGTGATGATGGTGCCGCTGTGCGCGCGGGGCATCACCTTGGGCGTGATGCACCTCCTGCGGCACCGCACGGCGGAGACGTTCGGCGAGGACGATCTGGTGCTCGCCGAGGAGATCGCCGCCCGGGCGGCGGTGAGCATCGACAACGCCCGCCGCTATACCCGCGAACGCCGCACCGCGCTCGCCCTCCAGCGCAGTCTCCTGCCCGCGCGACTCCCCCGGGCGCAGGCCATGGACCTCGCCTACCGGTACATCCCCGCAGGTTCGGGGGAGGAGATCGGCGGCGACTGGTTCGACATCATCGCGCTGTCCGGAGGCCGGGTCGCGCTCGTGGTCGGGGACGTGGTGGGCCACGGCGTGCACGCCTCCGCGACGATGGGCCGCCTGCGCACCGCGGTACGGACCCTCGCGGACGCCGACTTCACGCCCGACGAGCTGCTCACCCGGCTGGACGACCTGGTCATCCGCCTCGACCGGGAGGAAGGCCCCGACGCGCGACGCGACACCGACGGGGCCTCCGGAGAGGTCGGTGCCACCTGCCTCTACGCCGTCTACGACCCCGTCGCCAGCGTCTGCGACCTGGCCCGCGCCGGACACCCGCCGCCCATCCTGGTCACAGCCGACGGCACCGTACAGCTCCTGGACCTGCCCGCCGGGCCACCCCTCGGCCTGGGCGGACTGCCCTTCGAGGCCACCCGGATCGACATGCGTGAGGGAAGCGTCCTCGCCTTCTACACCGACGGCCTGATCGAGACCCCCGGCCGCGACATCGACGTGGGACTGGAGCTGCTGACCGAGGCCCTACGCCGCCCGGCCTCCGACCTGGAGGAAGCCTGCGACGAGGTAATGCGCAAGGTACGGCCCGACCCGCCGACCGACGACATCGTCCTGCTGCTGGCCCGCACCTCCGGTCTCGGCGCGGACCGGGTGCGCACCTGGCAGCTGCCCGCCGACCCTGCCGCCGTGGCCGGCGCCCGCCGCATGGCGAGCGAACAGCTGACCGCCTGGGGCCTGGCCGAACTCGACTTCTCCACCGAGCTGATCGTCAGCGAACTGGTCACCAACGCCATCCGCTACGGCAGCGAGCCCATCGAGCTACGGCTGATCCGAGCCGACGTACTGATCTGCGAAGTCTCCGACTCCAGCAGCACCGCCCCGCACCTGCGACGGGCCCGCGTCTTCGACGAGGGCGGACGCGGACTGCTGCTCGTGGCCCAGGTCGCCGAGCGCTGGGGCAGTCGCCACACGTCCACCGGCAAGACCATCTGGGCCGAACAACCGCTGCCCGACTGAGCCTCCGGGAGACATGGCGTTGACGCCGCACGCGCCTCCCGGCATGACAAGCTGTGCTCGCAACAGCCCGAACCCCGGGAGGACACGATGACCGCAGAGTCCGCAGCCCAATAAGGTTCGGAGCCGGCTGGCGCGGGGACATCCGCTCTCGTTCCCGACAGCGACGGCCACGACGACATCAAGCGCAAGTTCCGCGAGGCTCTCGCACGCAAGTGCGGCGCGCAGGCGGACTCCGCCGAACGCCGGTCACGTCCGCGGGAGTGGTGTATCGACGGCCACTCGGTGATCTCTTCTTTGAGGCTATGCGGTGAGTTCGGCGGGCAGACCGGTGCCGTCGGTTTCTGACTCACTCGGGTGGAGGCGGGCCTCGGCGAGCAGGTCGAGTCCCATGTAGCGGCGGCTTCTGTCCACTCGTCGTTCTGCTCGGCCAGGACCGCGCCGACGAGGCGGATCAGGGCGGTGCGGTCGGGGAAGATACCGACCGTTGTACGACCAGATCTGCCGCCAGATCTCACGCGGGAACGCGGTGAACGCCAGCAGTTCGTGTTGGGCGGAGTCCAAGTGGGCTGCCACCTTGGGGAACTTGGCCTCCAGAGCGTCCAGTACATGTCGCATCTGGGCCTGGATGGCGTCGGCATCGGGCTGTTCGAAGACCGTCCGCAGCAGTGTGGCCACCCATGGCTGGGCGGACTTCGGAACCTGGCTCAGCAAATTCCGGGCGTAATGAAGCCGTCAAGAATCAACCTGTTGCTTCGCGGTCAGCGGCTCGTTGGCCTGGTATGGCGATCACGGAGGAGTTGCTGTCCCAACTCGACCACCGTTTCGCGGTGTTGCTACCGCATCTGAACGAGCGTCAGCGGCGTCTGATGTTGGCGCAGGAGGCGCGACTGCTCGGACACGGTGGGGTACGGGCCGTGGCGCGGCTGGCCGGAGTGAGCGAGACCACGGTCCGCAGCGGTGTGTTCGAGCTGGAAGCCGGTGAGGATCCACTGCGGGACGGCTGTGTCCGGCGCCCCGGGGGTGGCCGCAAGTTGGCCGAGGAACAGGATCCTTGCCTGGTTCCGGCGTTGCTGAAGCTGGTGGAGCCGGACGAACGGGGCGATCCGATGTCACCGCTGCGCTGGACCACCAAGTCCCTGCGCAACCTCGCCGAGGAGCTGACCAGGCAGGGGCACCCGATCTCCGCCCCGACGGTCGGCCGGCTGCTGAGAGAGCAGGGTTTCAGTCTGCAGACCAGCGCCAAGACGCTGGAGGGCAAGCAACACCCCGACCGGGACGCACAGTTCCATTACATCAACGAACAGGTCAAGGAGCACCAGTCCGGCGGTCAGCCGGTGATCAGCATCGACGCCAAGAAGAAGGAGCAGATAGGACAGCTGCCGAACCCCGGGCAGCAATGGCGCCCCGCAGGCGATCCCGTGCAGGTCGAGGACCACAGCTTCTACTTCATCGGCCCCGACGTCGAGGTGGCGATACCCTTCGGCATCTACGATCTGGCCCACGACAGCGGCTGGGTGAACGTCGGCACCGATCACGACACCTCGGTGTTCGCCGTCGAGTCGATCCGCCGCTGGTGGCAGGCCCGTGGCCGGGTGGACCACCCGGATGCCGACAGGTTGCTGATCACCGCGGACTGCGGAGGGTCCAACAGCTACCGCTACCGGTTGTGGAAGGCCGAACTCGCCGCGTTCGCCGCCCAGACGGGTCTCACGGTGAGCGTCTGCCACTTTCCGCCGGGCACTTCGAAATGGAACAAAATCGAGCACCGGCTGTTCTCCCACATCTCCATGAACTGGCGTGGCAGGCCCCTGACCAGCCACGAAGTCGTGGTCAACAGCATCGCGGCGACCCGCACCCGCACCGGCCTGAGCGTTCACGCCGAGTTGGACACCGGGTCCTACCCGGTGGGAATCTCCGTCAGCCGAGAGCACCTGCGCTCACTGCCGATCACACACCATGACCGGCACGGATCCTGGAACTACACGATCGCCTCGGTCAACACCACCGGCGACTGCGCGATCAACACCAGCGATCGCGACCACACCAGGTCGCAGGTCCTGGCGATGCTCGCCGACCCGCGTCTGAGCGGCATGACCCCACCTGAACTGGACGCGCTGTGCGCCCAGTTGGCTCCCGCGCAGGCCGCCCAGGCCGAACAGCGCAAGTTCCACCAGCGCGGCGGCCGACGCCTGCAGGCCCCCGGAGCACACGGCAAACCCCTGCTCTCGAACGCCGACCGCATCCTGATCACCGTGATCTACCTGCGCCGCGTCTGCTCCCAGAAGGTCCTGGTCGACCTGCTCGCCATCAACCCGGTCACCATCGGCAAGGCAATCGGCGAGACGCGCACACTCATGGACGCCCAGAAGATCACCGTCTCGCAGACCGCGCACTACTTCTCCTCCGCCCAGGAACTGCACGACTGGGCGCAGGACGGCGCGACCACCAGCCGAATGGATCTCTCCCAGACTCTGTCCCACCCCGCCCTCACCGGCATGCCCCGCCCGGACTTCCAGGCGCTGATCGAACGGATCACCGTGCCCTACCAGGCCTCACTCGAACGACGCCGGCACCACCAGCGCGGCGGTGATCGGCGTCCGGGAAGCCGTGGCGGCGTCTTCCGCCAAAAGATCACTGACGCGGACCGGATCCTGGCGACGGTCCTCTCGCAGCGAGATCTATGCAACCAGCAGACCCTGGCCGACTTGTTCGGTGTCAGCCGCGGCACCATCCGCAACGCCATCGAGGACGTCCGTCCCCTCCTCGAACAAGACCCGTACGTCCCGAGGCCCGCCGAACGACGCTTCGCCACAGCCGCCGACGTACTCGCATCCGTCACAGAAGACAGCGAAACACCATGTTGAATCCTTACGGCTTCAATGCGTGCGGCATCGCTGCCACGAGGCGCCGGGCAGGACCGCGCCGATCGCGTTCACCAGGCCGATGTGAGCGTCGGAGATGACCAGCTGGACGCCAGACAGGCCGCGGGCGATCAGCGAGCGTAGGAAGGCGAGCCAGCCAGCCCCGTCCTCGGCGGTAGCGACATCGAGGCCGAGGATCTCGCGGTGCAACTACTAACGATCAACTTGGCGCAGGACACCAGTTACCCGTATCCGGGCATCGTCATGCTCAACGGGCGGAGCTCTCGCTACTTCAGGTGAAACTTCTCAAGCCGCCTATGCGGCACACGAAAAGATCGTCCTACTCTCGTAACTGCCCGGGAAGTTCCGGACGTCGTGGGGCTCTGCTCCTCCGGGTTCGATCATCATCAGGGGTTTGCATGATCCAGGCGTCGGCCGGTCGTGACCGGACTGGCCGCACTGCTCGCACCGGCTGGCCGCGTGTCACGAAAGCCGGCAAGGCACTGTCTGAAGGCGCGGTGGTGGCCGTCGCCGTCGTAGCGGGCACGGTGGTGGCTGTCGTCGTGCCGACAGGCATCGCAGTGCCGGCGGCGCACGGGGCAGCCGCGGCCTCTCTCCTCGTTCGTGCCCGGACCGTCGGGGGACGAGTCCGGCTTCGCCTCGCGCTGTCCGCCATCTCGGTGGCCGCAGGCGGCCTGCACTATGTCCTCGTAGATGAGATGGGTGCGTCGAGCCCCGCTGTGGGCGTCTTCCCACCCATCGTCCGGGTGCTGGCATGCGTCGGGATCGCCGCATGCCTGGGGGGCGCTGTCGCCGCGCTGGTGATGGCGGCGACGGAGGACGGTACGACCCTGACCCGGCTACGGCGGCTGCTGGACGGCTGGCTGATCGCGGGGTCCCTGTTCACGGTGGGCTGGATCCTGCTGCTGCATCGCGCCGACCGGGGCGATGACGCATCGGCTTCATTCCTCGGCCTCGCCCGTGTGGTGGCGGACATCCTCGTGTTCGGGCTGCTGGTCGCCTTGCGGTTCTGCCTGCCGCACGCCCAGCGCACGGCGACCACCGTGGCCGTCCTGGCGCTCGTTGCTCTGGCCGCGGGTGACGTGCTTCGCATCCTGCCGCCAGAGCCGGGCTCATGGGACGGGATCCCCCTCAGCGCGGCAAGTTCGGCGGTCGGGCTGCTCCTCGTCGCCGTGGCGCCGTGGCTGCCCGGCGGGGTGAGCGTCGTGGGGTTCGGCCAGCGGATGATGCCCGTCATCGGTGTGGTGGCGGCGTTCGTGCCCGTGGTCTTTTGTGCGCTGGCCATCGCGGCCCACACCATCGCCGGCGGACCGACCGATACGGTGATGTCGGCATTGGCGGTTTCAGTGCTTCTCGCGCTCGGCGTCCGCCAGGGCGTCATCCACGCCGACCACCTCAGGATCACGCACGAGACCGCGGAGCGCGAGGATCGCTACCGAACGCTGGTCGACCGCACCTCCGACGTGATCACGATCGTCTCCCTGGACGAGCGTGTGCTCTACGTCAGCCCGGCCGCACGCTGGGTCTACGGCTACCCACCCGAGGACCTTGAGGGCGCTCGCCTGCCCCTATACACCCACCCGGACGACCGCGAGAAACTGATGCAAGCCGTCCAGACACTGCGGCAGGACGCCGAATCGGACATCCGCGGGCCGGGCCGCCGGGTGTCATGCCGGGTGCAGGCCGCCGACGGAAGCTGGCGCCACGTCGAATCGACGATCAACCACCACCCCGACGGACTGATCTTCATCAGTCGCGATGTCAGCGAGCGGGTTGCCCAGCAGGTGCAGCTGGAGCGCCTGGCCTACCACGACGCATTGACCGGCCTGCCCAACCGGGCTCTGTTCGCCGACAGGGTCGCCCATGCGCTGCGGAAGCGGATCACGGATGAAGCCCCGCCCGTGGTGCTCTTCATGGACCTGGACGGCTTCAAAGCGGTCAATGACTCGGCGGGGCACGCAGCCGGGGACACGGTCCTGAGGCATGCCGCGCGTCGGCTCCAGTCATCCGTACGGGCGGGGGACACGGTGGCCCGCCTCGGCGGCGACGAGTTCGCGGCCCTCCTCGAGTGGGAGGCGGGAGCACATCCCTCGAATGCTCAGGAGGTCGCCCAGCGGATCCTGACCGCGCTGACGCAGCCGTACCCGATCGGCACCATGAAGGCAGAGGTGTCGGCCTCCATCGGCATGGCCGTGGCCGTACCGGGCATCACACCGGACCAGCTGCTGCACCAGGCCGACCTGGCCATGTACGCGGCCAAAGCCGCCGGCAAGGGCCGCATCCGCCTGCACCACGCACAGCCCCCGCACGCTCACAGCGGCACACCGAACGGCTGACGAGACTCCGCTGCATGCGGATCGTGCTGCGGCCGGGGCGGTACCTCTAGGAACCGCTCAGCAGGGGAGCGATTAGCGCAGAGCGAAGAGCATTCCAGCACCATCAGGTCGATGCAGATCGACTCACTCGCTCTCGGTCGTCACGCGAAGGTCACCTCCGATGTCTACATCGACTTCCCCGCGGACGAGAACTCCGCTCCCGACCTGGCCATCCTGCGCGAGGACGCACGCAAAGAGGGCAAGCGCTACAGCTTCGAGGACATCCTGCTGATCTCCGAGGTCGTCTCCACCTCCTCCGCACGCAAGGACTACGACGACTGCACCGCCAAATACGGGCGCTACGGCATCCCGATCTACCTGGTCGTGGCCCCCTACGCAGGGAAAGTCGTCCTGCACACCGAGCCCACCGCGAACGGCTACAGCACGGCACTCAAGCGCGCATACGGCACGGGCAGACTCCCCATCCCCCTGGCCGACGGCCGCACCTTCACCCTCGACCTCGACGAACTCCCCCGGCCCGAGCCGGAAACCGACGCTCACTGAGAAGACCCTGCCCAGGCCAGGTCGAACAGGAAAGTCAGGACCGCTTCGACTCCCCGAGGCTGAGGTGGTGCAGGTGCACACGGTAGGCGGCGCAGTTGCAGGCGGCGAGTTGGCACCGCCTTGGACCTCGACGATTCATATTCGACCTGACGCGCCAAGCTGATCAGCTTGCCAGTCTGGGATACCGGTCCTGAGGCGGCAGACGTTTGTATGAACCGTCATGCCCGCTTGATCAGCATTGGCTCCCCCGTAGCTGTCAGGCGCTCTGGCACAGCGGCGGCAGGAGTCCATCGCCCGGCCAGAAGGGCCACTCGGCCATAAGGCCGGTGAGGAACATATCGACGAACTTGGCTACCTCGAACTCGACCGCCGCGGAGCCGAGACGCTATTGCAGATTGTGACCGAGCGGGAGGAGAAGAACAGCGTGGTCATCGCCTCGAACGATTCGCTCGGAGGCTGGACCAAGACGTTCACCGACCCCAGACTCCGCGCGGCCATCGTCGACCGGCTCACCTTCAACGCCACCCAAAGCCGGCACCGAGTCCTACCGGCTCGCCCGCACGAGGGCCAAGCAGCAGAACCGCGCACGCAGTCATGGCGAGCGAGCACGGGACGAGCCCGGGGAAGCAAGGTCACAACCTGTGGCCGGGAGTCGCACCGTCACGCACGAGCCCAGGGCACAACCGCTGATGGTCGTCCGGCGGCGTTGGGGCGATCAAGCGCGGTCGTGCAGCGTGACCTGGTAGCCGTCGGGGTCGGCGAAGGTGAAGGTCCGGCCGAAGGGGCCGTCGATCGGTGCAGAGACGATGGTGTGACCGTCTGCGACGAGCGCGTCGTGGATGGCCTGGACGTCGGTGGCGTGGAGCCAGATCGCGACACCGGCGCCGGGCTGAGCGAGGGATGCGAGGTCGGTGCCGGCAATGACGTCACGGAGTGCGAACGCGATCGGCTTCGTCTCGAGGACGACGGCGTGCGCAGGTCCGGCCGGCGAGCGGACGAGGCCCAGGTACCGCTCGTAGAACGCCTGTGAAGCGTCGAGGTCGCGCACTTGGAGCGAGATGAAGTCGGGGCCGGTGGCGGGCATGATGACGCTCCTTAGCTTCGTGTCAGTTTTCTGACACGCATCAACCTATGTCAGAATACTGACATGAGTCAAGAAGGTGTCGGCGTCGACCTGGAGACGTCACTGGGCTACCTGCTCAAAGAAGCGTCGAGCGCCCTGCGCGCGGCCATGGAGGAAGTACTGCGGCCGCTCGGGATGAGCGTGACGCACTACTCCTGCCTCGAGCTGCTGGCGCAACGACCCGGCTTGTCGAACTCCGAGCTTGCGCGGGGTGCGTTCGTGACCCGGCAGACGATGAACGTGCTGCTCCAGGCCCTGGAACGAGACGGCTACGTGACCAGGCCCGCTGAGGCAGCCGTCGGGAAAGTGCTTCCCGCGCGGCTCACGCCTCGCGGCCAGCGAAGCCTCGAGAAGGCGAGCGCAGCCGTCCGGTCCGTCGAGGCCCGAATGCTGGCCGGCCTGACCGAGACCGAGCAGTCAGGCGCGTTCCGGATCCTGCAGAGCATGATCCATTCCCTGCGCGGTGAGAACGAGGGTGCATAGCCCGCCTCCTCGGCGCACGTCTCCTCAGGCTCGCACTCGTCTCGATGGAGGTGAGGACGCTGGAGAGCAGTACGTCGTCGGGGCTGAGTCCGAGCAGGGTGTAGGACCAGCCCTTGTGTTCCTCCCAGTTCAGCCGTATCCCGCCGTGGCCGTGGGTGCGGCTGGCGTCCCACTGCAGGAGCATGTAGCCGGTCAGCCCCCACCGCAGACTCCTGGACAGCAGGAAGTTCGCCGTGGAAGAAGTCCCCGTCCCCGTACCCGGCCCGGGCGAAGTCCTCATCGAAGTCAAGGCCGCCGGCGTCTGCCTCTCGGACGTGCACCTGCTCGACGGCTCCCTGGTCCCGCTGTTCGCCACCTCCGACACGGTCACCGTCGGCCACGAGGTCTCCGGCATGATCCACACCCTCGGCCCCGACCTCAAGCGCCGGGCCAAGGTCTTACTGCCTGTCCCCTCACCGCGCGGTGGCCAGCCAGATGGTCACGGCCGCAGTGGCGGTGAGTCCGACGTTGAGTGCGATCCGGCGGTCTTCGCCGGTCAGGTGGACGGCGATCGCACCGATCTGCAGCAGGACGAAACCGATGGCCGCGGCCGGCGCCAGCGAGGGTGCGATGCCGGTCAGCGGCGGCAGGACCAAGCCGATCGCGCCGAGTATTTCGACCGCTCCCAGCGCCCTGAGGGCGGGCAAGGGTACGCGGTCGACCCAAGCCATCATCGGTCGGAGTTGATCGCGGCTGCGGCTCACCTTGAGCGTGCCGGAGTAGGAGTAGAAGAGGGCAAGCAGTCCCGCGACGATCCAATAGGCGATGTTCATAGTTCCCGTTCATGGGCCACCGGTTCGCGGGGCCCGTCGATTGACGATTTGCCAGGGAGCCCTGACAGGGCCCGGCTGCCGCCCGGGGGGGACCCGGACACTGGAATGCGGGAGCGCCACGGCCGCCGGGCCAGGCGGCCGGCCGTGCCGTCCCGTCGGCTTCAGATGAGGTCGGTGGCGGGCTCGGTCGCGTAGCGGCTCATCGCGTCGATATTGGCCTGTGGCGTCAGTGGCTGGCCGTCGGCGAGCACCTCCTGGAGGTCTCGGAAGTACTGCACGTACAGGTCGGGGGTGAATGTGCTGAGCATGACGGCGGGCTGGTCGGACAGGTTGGCGAAGGTGTGCGGCGTACCGGGCGGAACCATCACGAGCGTGCCCGCGGTGGCGTCGTAGTCGTCGTCCCCGACGGTGAACCGCACGGTGCCGGAGAGGATGTAGAAGCCCTCGTCGTGTCGGGCGTGGCGGTGCTGCGGCGGTCCCTGGGTGTGCGGGGCGAGGACGGACTCGGCGATCGCGAGGCGGTGCCCGGTGTGGCTGCCGTCCTCCAGAACGCGCATGTGCGTGGCGCCCAGAACGATCGTCTCACCGTCGCCGGGACCCACCACCGATACGGCGGGGTCGGCCTGCGGCTCGCTGGTCTTCGCTTCTTCGGTCATGCTCACGAGTGCACCGCCGACGTCCTGCCAGTGTCCAAGACCCATTCCGCAGCGCCGATACCTCATGGGTATCGTTGCAGCGTGGAACTACGGACCTTGCGCTACTTCGTGGCGGTCGCCGAGGAACTCCACTTCGGCCGGGCCGCCACCCGACTGCACATGAGCCAGCCGCCGCTGAGCCGGGCGATCAAGCAGTTGGAGGCCGATGTCGGAGCCTTGCTGCTCGCCCGCTCGTCTACCGGCGTCACGCTCACGCCGGTGGGCATGGTGCTGCTCGACGAGGCGCGGGCCCTGCTCGACCATGCCGACCGCGTCCGTGTACGCGTCAGCGCGGCGGCCGGCGCCGCGACCATCACCGTCGGTATCCTGGGCGACGGCACCGACCCGGGAGTGTCGAGGCTGGCCGCCGCCTACCGCCGAAACCACCCCGGCATCGACATCCGCATCCGCGACACCGACCTGACCGACCCAACGTGCGGGCTGCGCACCGGACTGGTGGACGTCGCCCTCACCCGGGCGCCATTCGACGAGACAGCCCTGATGGTGCGTGCGCTGCGAACCGACCCGGTCGGTGTGGTCCTGCGCGCCGACGATCCGCTGGCCCACCGCGAACGGCTGCAGCTGGCCGAGCTGAGCGACCGCCGCTGGTTCCAGTTCCCCCAGGGCACCGACCCCGTCTGGCAGTCGTACTGGAACGGCGGCAGGCCGCGCGAGGGACCAGTGGTGCGCGCCGTCCAGGAATGCCTGCAGGCCGTGTTGTGGACCGGCACGGTCGGCCTGGCCCCGCTCGGACACGACCTGCCCGCGGAGTTGGCCGTGGTACCCCTGATCGACATGGCGCCGAGCCGAGTGGTGGCGGTGTGGAACGAAGGTGACACCAACCCGTTGATCCGGTCCTTCATCGAGATCGCGACAGCCGCGTACCGCCACTGAGCACCGGCAACCGGTGCTGCCGCAGCTC
This sequence comes from Streptomyces sp. C1-1, assembly GCF_050214755.1. NCBI lineage: Bacteria > Bacillati > Actinomycetota > Actinomycetes > Kitasatosporales > Streptomycetaceae > Streptomyces > Streptomyces sp. C1-1. Next base: position 1,308,870 of record NZ_CP189826.1, read on the forward strand.
GTGAACAATTCGAACGCTGCGGCCCTCGGGACCGCCTCCCGAAGCGGCGAACATCTGCTGCCCCTTCTCGGGCTCTGGTCCACTTCGTGTGGTCGCGTACGCAGCGTGACGGTCGATCTCCTCGTGAGGCTGGCTGAGATAGCCCGAAAATCGCCCGGCCGGTGTGCGGTGTGGCCGACAGTGCTGCGCCGTGAACGAAGTACAACCGGAACTCGATGAGTTGCTGTTCTCCTCGCTGGAGAACGTGTTGGTGGAGTCGGTCGAGGCAACCGACATGGTCGTCCGGATCGAGGCCCTGAGCACTGCTCGGCAGGCGACCTGCCCTGGCTGCGGGTACTTGTCGGGGCGAATACACGGCTCCTATCTGCGGTTTCCTCACGATCTACCGACGGCGGGCAAGTCCGTCGTAGTGGCATTGAGGGTGCGCCGGTTCGTCTGCGCGGAGGGCTCCTGTTCGCGCAAGACTTTCGCCGAGCAGGTGCCGGGGCTCACCCGCCGGTTCGGCCGGCGGACGGAACGGCTGCGATCGACGCTCATCTCGGTCGGCCTCGCGCTCACGGGCCGGGCCGGGGCTCGCATGACGGACGTCTTCGGGGCTCCGGTCAGCCGGAATACCCTGCTGAGGCTGATCGCCTCGCTGCCCGATCCTCCGGTCCCGGTGCCCCGCGTGGTCGGCGTGGACGAGTACGCCCAGCGCAAGGGCCGCATCTACGGAACTGTGCTCGTCGACGTCGAGACACGTCGCCCGATCGATGTCCTGCCGGACCGAGAGGCGGACACGCTGGCGGCCTGGCTCGCCAAGCGGCCCGGCATCGAGATCGTCTGCCGGGACCGAGCCCCCTTCTTCGCCGAGGGCGCGACCCGTGGCGCCCCACAAGCCATACAGACCGCGGACCGGTGGCACCTCTGGCACAACCTGGGCGAAGCCGCCGAGAAGTGCGTCTACCGACACCGCTGTTGCCTGCACCCCGCACCAGCACCGCCTGATGAACCACCAGAGCAGGCGGAGGCAGAGTCGGCCGCGTCATCGCCCTGGCCGACGGGCCACCGGTTCGCCGAACGCACCCGAGCAAAGCACGCCACCATCCACGCACTCTTGGAGGCCGGCCACAGCAAGCGGTCCGTCGCCCGGCAGCTCGGCATGACCCTCAACACGATCCTGCGCTTCTCCCGGGCCGCCACACCGGAGGAGCTGTTCACCGGCCAGTGGCAAAGCCGCGCGACCAAGCTCGACGCCTACAAGCCCTACCTCGACCTGCGCTGGCAGGAAGGCTGCACCAACGCCTGGAAGCTGTGGGAGGAGATCAGAGAGCAGGGCTACCCGGACGGCTACGGCAACGTCCGCAACCACGTGAGCAGGACTCTGCGCGGCAAACCCCAGCCGGTCGGCCCCCGGCCGCCATCGGCCCGCGCCGTGACCCGCTGGCTCCTGACCCACCCGGACGCCCTGGTCGAGAGCCACCGGATCCAGCTCAAGGCCGTGCTGGCCAACTGCCCCGAGCTGGACGTCCTCGCCAAGCACGTGCGGGCCTTCGCCCACATGGTCACCGACCTGCAAGGCGACCAACTGCCAGAGTGGATCGAATCAGCCAGAGCTGCTACCGGCCTGCCCAGTCTCAGCCGGTTCGCCCACCACCTCGAACGCGACCTTGACGCCGTCGTCGCTGGACTCTCCCAACCGTGGAACTCCGGTGTCGTCGAGGGCCATGTCAACCGAATCAAGATGCTCAAGCGCCAGATGTTCGGTCGCGCAGGCCGCGCCGTCCGGGACGGGCGGCTGCTGGACCGGGGCCTGGCGCGAGCGCGCACCACGAAGCCCATGTCCACATTGCTGAGTCAGCACGCCGCAACGCCCGGCTCCTTGTTCGAATGCTGTGCGATTTGCCGCTATGGTGGATACCTGCAGCGTGCGGGTCGAGCGCGGGTTGCTGCACGGCTACTGGCTCCTGTCCGGCCACGGCCTGCGCGCCTCGCGTGCCCTGGGCTGACTGGCCGTGGCCATGTTCGCCACCATCGTGTTGCTCATGGGCTTCGGCCTTGCGCAGGACAGTCCGAAGCAGCAGGCCACGGGGATCGTGCCGGCCGGCGGGGGGAAGGTCACCTTCACCATCGACCAAAACGACCCGCACAACCCGACCGGGCCGCGGTTCACCGGCGAGCGGTTCGACAAGGCCCTCAACACCACCCTCAACAGCGTGGTGTTCCGCTCCTCCGGCCAGGACCTGACCACCGCCGGCACCTACATCGAGATGGCCTCCCGCCTGACCGACCCCATCCTGCTCGGCCTGGCCGTCCTCGCCGTCCGCAACCGCGTCAAGCGCTGACCCCAACGCGGGCGCCGGCACGGCCGGTGCCCACCCCGACTACCAGGGCACCGGCCACGGCGAGGGCTGGCTTGATGCCGGTTCAGCCGTTGTCGTCGAAGCGGGCCACATCGTCCGTGGCCACGTCGGGCCGTAGGCGGTGCAGGCGTACGGGGTGCCGCCACCGGCCGAAGGCGACGCGGGCCACGTCGACGGCGACCTCCACGACCAGCTCCGGGCGGACCAGGACGGCGTCGAGCGGCTCGCGCGTGTGCCATCCGGCCGAGAAGAGAGTTGCAGTATTCGCCCGCAAGGTGGCTGCTACGTATGGTGCACGACATCTGCCGTGTGCTGACTCTGGGCCCGGCCCTCGTATCCGCGTCAGCCGCGTTGCCGGCGGGTGGGCCGCGACGGCGCCGAGCTCGTGTGCCGGGAGGTCCGCGAACGTATCCCCGAAGTCACCGATGGGGTGCGGGCACCGTCGAGTACGAGGATCTTCTGCTGCTGCGCCATGTACGGCGTCCTTCCGTTGCGTAGGCCGCGGAACGCCGTCGCCCCGGGGGGACCGAAGAGTCCGCTGCTTCACGTACTGCGGTGCGTCATGCCCGCCTCGGCTCCGATGCCGGTGGCATCACGGTGGTCGCGCATGCTCTTGAGGAGGCGGGCGCGGCTGCGGGCGGCCAGCGCCTTGATGATGCGCTCGTGCTGTGCGACGGTCTGCCGTCGCCGCTCGCGGGTCGCGTAGTTGATCGCGATGAACGCGTCGAGCATCAGCCAGAGCCGCCGTACCTCGTCGAGCAGGAGGTTGAGCGGAGAGAGGCCGAAGATACGCAGGTGGAAGTCATGGTTGATGGGCACCATGTCGGCCCACTCGGGCTCATCGACGAGTCGTGCCATCTCTTCGTTGAGCGAGCGCAGTTCGTTGAGGAACTCCTCGGTCGGCCAGACGATGGTGCGGGCCAGTTCCTCTTCCAGCAGGGCGAGCATCAGACCGATCTGGGCCAGTTCTTCAGGGGAGCGTTTGGTGACGAAGTACCCCTGGTGGCGACGGTGCGTCAGCAAACCCTCGCTCGTGAGGATGCCAAGTGCCTCTCGCACCGGAACCCGGCTGATGCGGAGCTGCTCCGCGATCTCCTCTTGTCGGATCTGTTCGCCGGGCAGGAGCCGCCCTTGCAGGATCTGGTTCCGGAGTTCGCGCACGGTCCGCTCCGCGCCGGCTCCTTCCTTGACAAGAGCGCGCCGATCGGAGCCAGCCACACCATCACTCCCTAGGTTGAATCCAATCTTGCAGGCAGTATAAGGACCACCTCTCCGGCCGACCGGCGCGTCTCGGGTCCGCCCGTCAGTCGTCCGAGCCGACCCGGGTCTGGAGCGTGTGGTAACCGGCCTTGGCGCGTGCGTCCGCAAGGCTCATGCCTTGTTCGACGTCGGCCCGGATGCGGTCCTCGGCGTCCCGGATCTCCTCGGCTGCAGCGATGACCTCGTCGGCTCGGGACGCCGGAATGGCCACGATGCCGTCGGCGTCGCCGAGGAGAAGGTCGCCCGGTTCCACGCGGACACCACCCACGGTGACCGGCACTTGGTAGCCGTCGACCTGGACGCGGTCCTTGCCGGTGCGCATCCAGCGGCCCCGGCTGTAGACGGGGTAGCCGAGTTCGAGGGCACGGTCGGAGTCCCGGCACACACCGTCGATGACGGTGCCGCCGATGCCGCGCCGCGCGGCGGTCGCGGTCAACAGGTCGCCCCAGACGGTGGCGTCCAGGCGTCCGGCGTTATCGAGTACGACGACCGAGCCCGGGGCGAGGTCGTCGATGTAGTCGCCGACGCTGCCCGGCTCGGTGCCGACCGGGCCGTAGCGGACCGTGAACGCGGGTCCGGCCAGGCGGAAGCCTCGGTCGAGCGGCATGATGCCCAGGCACTGCCCGGCGATGCCGAGGCGGTCCATGGCATCGCTGACATGACTGGTGTCGAGGTCCTTCAGGGCCTTCACCGTGCTGTTCGCGATATCCGTCATTGGGGGCTCCTCACCTGTCCAGCATGGTTTCGTAGTCGGTGGACATGACGTCGGCCATCGCGTGCCCGGCCCGTATCCGCTCGACCATCGCGCGTTCCTTCGCCGCGATCGCCTCGGCCGTGGCGAGCACCTCTTCGGCGCGCGTGTCGGGTACGAAAACGACTCCGCTGGCGTCCGCGATCACCAGATCGCCGGGGGCGACCGGGACACTGGCGATGTGGACGGGCACGTTCCAGGCGCGTTCGACGACCCGGCCGCGGGCGGTGACCGGCACTCCGGTCGTCGCGTAGAGGGGCAGGCCGAGCTCGCGGGCCTCGTCCACGTCCCGGCAGGCGCCGTGGACGACGACGCCCTCGACGCCGTTGCGCCGAGCGCCCGTGGAGAGGACGCCTCCCCAGCCGGCGGCGTGGGTCCGGCCGCCGTGGGCCACCACGATGACGTCGCCGGGGCCCGCAGCGTCCACGGCCGCCGTGCCGAGGTGGCGGCCGGAACCCGCCACCTCGGCGCTCGGCTCGGCCAGTTCCACGGTGACCGCACGGCCCGCGATGCGGCGTGGCGCGGCCAGCGCGGTCAGGCCCAGGACGGCCCCGGCCAGACCGAGGCTGTCCAGTGCGTCGGAGACCGCGCAGGCGTCCAGCCGGGCCAGCCGGGCGACTGCCTCGTCCCTCTCACGCCGCTCCCTCTGCGGGTCGGCGCTCATGCCCACAGCCCGAAGGCCAGGCCGATTCCGGTGCCACCGGGGGTGCGGTAGGCGGGCTGGTAGTCGACCCACTTGGTGTCCAGGTGGGCGCCCGCGCCGGCCGCGGTGATCCAGTTGCGGATCTCGGAGGTTCCGGAGTCCAGGCGGTGGGCGGGCAGGCCGCGCAGGGTGGCGGAGTCGTGGTCGCTCATGGCGTCGAGGAGGGCACGGTCCAGCTCGGTGTCCACCACGAAGTGGCTGAGCCCTCCGGAGGCCACCACACCGACCCGGGCGTTGCCGGGAGCGGCCTCGACGGCCTTGCGCAGCGCCACGCCGAGGTCGTAACACCGCGCGGGCGTCGGCTGGTTGGGCTTGAAGTAGGTGTTGAGGAGGATGGGCACGGCCGGGACCGTGTGTCCCTTGAGGAGGCGTCCGGTGACCCAGGCGAAGGCGTGTCCGAAGCCGCTGTCCGGTGCGGTGGAGTTGCTGGAGGAGACGTCGAAGCCCTGGTCGACGAGGCTCTCGATGATGTGCCGGCCCAGCTCGGCGTCGCACGGGTAGCTCTCCCCGTCCATCCCGAGCAGCCGTTGCACCTCCACCATCTCGGGACCCAGGCCCACCTCGATGGCGTGGTGGGTGGTCATCTCCGTACCGTGGTAGACGGCGATGGACGGCAGGTTCTGGTGGGAGAACAGCTCGTCCTGGTCGTCGCCGACGACGAGGACCGCGTCCAGGTCGAGGGCGATCAGGTCCTCGGCGAGCCGGGCGATGTCCGCCTGCGCCTGCTGGAACTTGCGGTCCCAGACCTCCGGCTTCAGCTCGGCCAGGTAGCGGTCCCCGGCCCGCTCGGCGAGTTCGTCGTAGGGGCGGACGACGCCGTCGGTGTCGTACAACTCCGGGTTGGACCTGTCGTGTTCGGCGCGCAGCTTCCACATCTTCTGCGGTTCCATGGCGAGTACGGGGCTGTGCGAGGTGCCCGCCACGGCGACGATGTCGGCCATCACCGCTCCTGGAGGTCGTCGAGCCGGGTGTAGACGCGGCGGGCGTTGCCCTCGTAGAGGGCCCGGCGGTCGTCGTCGGACAGGGACGGGAGCTTGTCGAGCACCGGCTTGAGGTCCTCCAGGCTGCCGCCGCTGCCGGGGCGTTCGGTGCCGAACAGGACGCGGTCCGCGCCGACCACGGCGAAGAGCAGCTCCAGGGCCTCCGGGGTGTAGAGGCAGGTGTCGAACCAGAACCGCTTGAGTGTCTCGGCGAAGGTCTCGCGGTCGCCGGACTTGGCGGTGATGAGTCCGCGGTCGTGGGCGATCCAGCGGCCCAGCTGGTAGGGGACCGAGCCGCCGCCGTGCGGGACGACGATCTTCAGGTCGGGGAAGTCGCGGAACACCCCGGCGCGGATCATGCTGTTGATCGCCAGGCTCTCCTCGGTGATGAAGTGCTCGCTGTAGCTCTCGCGGCCGTAGCAGGCGGCGGGGTGCAGCAGGGCCGGCACATCGCGTGCGACGAGCCGCTCATAGAGCGGGTACCAGTACTCGTCCCCCATCACCGGCGTGGTTCCGGCGCCCTCGCTGGGGTCGGGGTTGAGCAGCACCCCCACGAAGCCGCGCTCCAGGTTGCGGTCGATCTCGTCGAAGAGAGTGTTGACCGGTTCGCCCGCGACCTGCGGCAGGGCTGCGATGCCGCGCAGCCGGTCGGCGAAGGCTGCGGCCTGGACGGCGACGGCGTCGTTGTTCGCCTCGATCCACCAGTGCACGATCTTCGCCGGGCGGGCGGAGTGCTTGAGCACGTAGGGGCGCGGCGAGGTGAGCTGCACATCGGTGCCGACCTCGTCCATCAGGGTGATCTGATGCCGGGCGGAGGCGATGAGCTGCTCGTCGGTGGCCTTGGACGGGATCCGCCCGTGGTAGGTGCCGGCCGCCTCCAGCTGGGTCCACAGACCGTAGAAGGAGTCGGGCGCCACCAGGTGGGCGTGGCTGTCGATGATCACGGCTGCTCCTGGGGGGAGGGGGTGGGCAGTACGGCGGTGAACTCGCACTGGATCAGCAGGGAGGGCGGCAGGGCGCAGGGCACGGTGTGCCGTACCGGGCGGTCCTCGGCGTCCGGGAACATCGCCGACCACTCGGCGTTCAGGGGTTCGCGTGGCTGGCCCTCGGCGAGGAACACCGTGACCTTGGCGATGTCACCGGTCCCGGCACCGGCGGCGGCCAGGATGCGGCGGATGTTGGCGAAGACACCGGCGGTCTGCGCCTCCAGGGTCTCGGGGACCTTCCCGGTGTCGGGGTCCATGCCGTGCACGGCACTGGAGACCAGCAGGTCGCCGACCACGACGGCGAGCGGGAACGGAGCCCCGCCATGGTGCACTCCGGGTATCTCGATCGGTCGTCTACGGGGATCGGGCATCGGTGATCGCTCCTTCGGGGTCACTGCCAGCCATAGAGGTCGAGGGTCCGTTCGCCCGCGCGGATACGGCGCATCAGTGCGGCCTCCTTGGCATCACGCTCGGCGCCTGCCTTGAGCACGGCCTCGGCGTCAGCCCGCGGGATCACCACGACCCCGTCCGCGTCGCCGACCACCAGGTCCCCGCGCTCGATGAACACCTCGCCGATACGCACCCGTTCGCCCAGCGAACCGGCGGCGTCGAAGTCCTTGCCGGTGCCGCGGATGCACAGGCCGGTGGCGAAGACCGGCAGACCGAGGTCGGCGAGGGCGTCCCGGTCGCGGACCCCGCCGCTGATGACCAGGCCGGCCAGGCCGCGGGCGAGGGCGGCGGTGCTGAGGATCTCGCCCCAGTAGCCGAACTCCGTTCCGCCGCCCACGTCCACGGCGAGCACGTCGCCGGGCTCGGCCGCGTACACGGCGCGGTGGATCCACAGGTTGTCGCCGGGCGGCGAGGCGACAGGGAAGGCCGGTCCCGCGAGGCGGGCACCGGCGAAGGCGGGGCCGATGACCGATGGCAGCGCCCCCCTCCGGCCTGCCGCCTCGTGCAGAGTCGCCGAGGATGCCGAGGCCAGGGCCTCGGCAGGGGTGTCCCACTGGGTCACGGTGTGCCGTCCCTTCGTTGGTCGGCGGGATGGGGCCCACCGTAGATGGATGCAAGATTGAATGCAATCACCCACTCAAAGAAACCTCTTTGACGCCACTATTGCATTCAATCTTGGCTAGACCTACGGTCGAGCGGACCAGCCCGCTGTTGGCAAGGGAGCCAATCGATGAGCAGTCATCCCCACCGTGCGCCCGACGTCCTGATCGTCGGCGGCGGCCCGGCCGGACTCTCCGCGGCCGTCCTGCTCGGCCTGAGAGGCGTCGACGTCCTCCTGGTCGAGCGGCATCCGGCCGCCTCGCGGCTGCCCCGAGCGCATCTGCTCAACCAGCGCAGCATGGAGATCTTCACCGACATGGGCGTGGCCGACGCCGTCTACGACCTCTCCCCGCCTCAGGACCGCTGGCACAAGGTGGCCTGGCACACCACACTCGCCGGGGACGCGGTGCCCTTCGGACAGGTGGTCGGCGAGCTGCCCGCCTGGGGCGGCGGCCCGGACGCCGCGCGCTACGCCGCCGCCAGCCCCGCCCGCTACGCCAACGTGCCGCAGCTGCGCCTCGACCCGCTGCTGCGGACCCGGGCGGAGGAGGTGTGCGGAGCCGACAGCATCCGCTTCCACCACGAGCTGACGGCCCTTTCCGAGGACGGCTCCGGCCGGGGCGCGGTGGCGACCGTCCGGAACCGGGACAGCGGCGACACGTACGAGGTACGCGCCCGTTACGTCATCGCGGCCGACGGCGGACGGCTGTGCGCCGACCTGCTCGGCATCGAGATGGACGGCCCGACGGGGCTGCTCGACATGGTCACCCTGCACGCGACCATGGACCTGTCCAAGTGGATCTCCGACGACGAGGTCCTGCTCCGCTACTTCCTCGCACCCGAGGGGCGCGGCTCCTTCTCGGGCGTCCTGTGCGCGATGGGCCCCGACCGCTGGGGCGGCGACTCCACCGAGTGGGCCGCGCACGTCGGCTACCGCACCGACGATCCGGAACGCAACGACCTGACCGCCGTCCTCGACCGGGTCCGCCGGGTGCTCGGCCTGCCCGGCCTGGAGATCGAGGTGCACGCGGTCAGCCACTGGGAGTTCGAGGGCGTGGTGGCCCGGCGCCAGCGGCAGGGGCCGTTCTTCCTGGCCGGCAACGCGGCCCACCGACACCCGCCGACCGGCGGTCTCGGCCTGAACACGGCGGTCCAGGACATGCAGAACCTGGTCTGGAAACTCGACGCCGTCCTGTCCGGAAAGGCAGGCGACGCCCTCCTCGACACCTACGAGACCGAGCGCCGCCCGGTGGGCGAGTTCAACGTCCGGCACTGTCTCAACAACGCCGGCGGACACGCCCGTATCGCCGCCGCGCTCGGTCTGCGGGCAGACCAGAGCGAGACGGAGGGCTGGGACGCGGTCACCGAATGGTTCGCCGACACCCCGACGGGAGAGGCCAAGCGCGCCGCCGTCGCCGAGGCCGTCGCGAGCAACGCCGACGACTACAGCCAGCTCGGGGTGGAACTCGGCTACCACTACGAAACCGGCGCCCTGGTCCCCGACGGCACACCAGCCCCGAAGCTACGGGATCCCCTGCGCGACTACGTACCGACCACCCGCCCGGGCCACCCCCTCCCCCACGCGTGGCTCGACCACGGCGCATCCCGTGAGTCGGTGCACCAGCTGATCGCACCGCGCGGCCTGACCCTGCTGGTGGACGCCGAACACGCCCCCCGCTGGACCGCCGCCGCGCTCATGGCCGCCGCCACCGGAGCGACCGTGCGGGTCCGTGCCGTCGGCCCCGGCGCCGAGTGGACCGACCCCGAGGGGGAATGGGCCGCCGTCCGTGGTGTCGGCAGCGGCGGCGCCCTGCTGGTCCGCCCGGACCGACACATCGCCTGGCGTGCCCCCGACTGGACCGAGGACCGCCCCGCGGAACTCCGCCGGGCCGTTTCCTCCGTACTCGGCCTCTGACCCACCGCGTCGCGACAACCGCAGCAGCCCACGAGGAGCGGCATGTTCAACGACGAACTCCGCCGGCGGAAGAGCACGTCAGAAGCGCCTCACTCGGCGACCTGCTGCGCCGCTCGGCCGCCCGCGTACCCGACCGGACCGCGCTCGCAGTGGATCGAGGCGGTCACCGCCGTCGTCCTGCGCGACGGAGCGCCTGCCACCGCCGAAGAGCTCATCGCCCACTGCCGTGAAAGCCTCTCCGACTTCAGGTCGCCCAAACACATCGAGTTCGCCGGGCAGTTGCCCAAGAACGCCAGCGGCAAATTGCTCAAGCGTGAACTGCGCACCCGGGTGCGGGCCCCCTGGATGGCCCCCGCCGCGACCGACGAAACAAAGGAGTGATCATGTCCGCCGATTCAACGCCCGTGCTGTTCCTGCACGGCTTCTGGCATGGTTCCTGGTGCTGGAGCGAGGTGGCAACCCGGGTGGCCGGCACCGGCCGAACCGCGGTGGCCGTGGACATGGCAGGCCACGGGCTCCGGGCCCGTCGGCCGAGGTGTCTCACCGAACGCCCCTTCCCGCCCGAGTCGCTGGCCACGGAAGTGTCGCCGGTGGCGGACGTGGATCTCGATCAGGCCGGCGATCTGCTGCTGTCGCAGATAAAGGAGGTCGGCCGCGGCGGCCCGGTCACCGTGGTCGCGCACAGCATGGGCGGCACCGTCCTGACCCGGGTCGCGCAGATCGCACCCGACCTGGTGGCGCACGCGGTGTATGTGGCCGCGTTCATGCCGGGCTCCGGTATCCCGGCGGTCGCCTATGTGCAGCTGCCGGAGAACGCGGGAGAACTGGTGGGGCCTTCCCTGCGGGCCGACCCGGCCGTGGTCGGCGCGCTCCGGCTCGACCTCGCCTCCGACGACCCGGCCTACCGCGCTCAGCTGCGCGAGATGCTCTACGGAGATGTCACCGAGGCCGTCGCCGACGCCGCCCTCGCGCTGATGACACCCGACGCCCCGGCCGCCATCCCACTCGGCACCACCACGCTGACCCCGGACGGCTGGGGCTCGGTGCCCCGCACCTACATCACCTGCTCCAAGGACATGGCGCTCCGGCCGGCCCTCCAGCGGAAGTTCATCAGCGACGCGGACGCATTCCCCGGTAATCCGACCTCGGTGGTGGAACTGGACGCCTCCCACTCCCCCTTCCTGTCCATGCCCCGGCAGGTCGCGGACGTCGTCGGGCAACTCGGCAGACGTACCAGCTCCATGTGCTGACATGCCATGCCGTAGACCACCATCAGCAGAGGAGCAGACCTGCGCATCGGAATACAGCCGGACGGATCCACCTTCCCGCAGCCGGCCCCGCACATAGCGAAGTACGAGAAGGCCGGAGTCGAATGCGTTTCTGTCCTCGAGGCATACACCTTCGACGCGGTGAGCCAGTTCCGGGCCCACTTCGCGCAGATGATCCAGGCCGTCGACGAAGGCGTGGACCTGATGGGATACACCAGCTGGGCGCCGATCAACCTGATCAGCTCGTCCACCTCGCAGATGTCGAAGCGCTACGGGTTCATCCACGTCGACCAGGACGACGAGGCAACGGCAGCCTCAACCGCTACCGCAAGGACTCCTTCGACTGGTACCGCAAGGTCATCGCCACGAACGGAACCGACCCGGCCTGAACCGGACCCATCCCCGCCCGGCCCGTTCCGGCCGTTCCGGTGCGGGTAGGGCCGTCCCACCCGCTTTCACCCCGTTGAGGATGCAGACAGTGCCGTCTCGCCAGACCATCAAGAAGGTACTCAACTCCACCGTCGTGCTCGTGGAGCACGACGCCGGGGTGGAGCGGGTGCTGCTCGGCAAGGGCATCGGCTTCGGGCACAAACCGGGGACACGGTGGCCCCGAACGCACCCGCCCGGGTCTTCGTCCCCGTGCCGGACGACGACCGCCAGCACCTCACCGAGCGCATGGCCGCGCTACCGCCCGGCTACATCGAGCTCACCCCCGAGAACGTCGCGCTGGCCGAAGAGAACGGACTCGACCTCGACCCGCACATCTACCTGGCCCTCACCGGACCACCTCCACTTCGCGGCCGAACGGACCAGACAGGGACTGCGGGTCGCCAACCCCTTCACATGGGAGATGCGCACGCCCTACCCCGGACAATGGACGATCGGGGTGCGCGGTGCCGAACTGCTGCGGGAGCGACTGGGGGTGGAGCTGCCCGAGGACGAGGCGGCCAACGTCGCGTTCCACCTGGTCAATGCGGATACAGGGACCGAGCATGCCGACCCGATGCGGGGACTCTGTCGGGAATCTTGAGGACGGGCGTCACTTCCCTTGGCGCCACCACAGCGGCCGGGGTAAGTCGCGTGCGTCGAGGTACTGCTGGAATGCTGTGGGAGGGCGGGGCCGGTAAGAGCCGTCGGCGGGTTCTTGAAGGCTCAGCCGCTCGACGTTGATCGCGAGTGCGGTCAGGACGTGCTGGACGTGCGTCTTGGCCAGGCCGCGGTAGCGGCACCGGCGTCCGCGGTGGCCGTCCGCGAACTCCTCGCCGGGCGCGTTCACGGCGCTCTGTCGCCAGGACGTCCCGGTGGCCGGCCCGGCTTGGCCGGGCGGGTGGTGGCTGCCTGGACGACGAATTCCTCGTCGTCAGGACCGAGCAGGCGGGGACGGCCTCGCGCCCACTGTGCGACATCCCGCGAGCTCTCCTGAGCCCGGACAGGTACCCGAGGCGCGCTGGCTCCGCTCAGGGCTGATCTCCGTCACCGGCCCGGGATCGGAACGGCCTCTTGGCGCACGCGCGCCCGGTAGCGCTGCGGCGACTCCCCGATAACGCGCTTGAACGCCGTGCTGAACGCGCTCTCCGAGCCGTAGCCCAGCTCGGCGGCGAGCGCCGCGACGCGGGCGTCGCCGTTCCGCAGCGCGCGCTGGGCCAGCAGCATGCGCCACCGGCCCAGGTAAGTGAGCGGCGGTACACCGGCGGCCTCGCGAAACCGCTCCGCGAATGTGGTCCGGGACATCGCGGCGGCGCGCGCCAACTCCTCCAGTCCCCATGCGTGTTCGGGGCGGCCGTGGAGCAGGTCGACGGCGGGGCGCAGGCGCTCGTCGACGAGCAGGCGCAACCAGCCGGAGGGCAGGAGGGTCTGGTCGACGTAGCAGCGCAGCACCTCCAGCAGGAGCAGTTGGCTGTACTGCCGGATCGCGAAGGCCGAGCCGAGCCGGTCGTCGGTGGCCTCGTCGAAGAGCCGCAGCACGGCGGCGAGCAGCCGGTCCCCGTCTCCGGCGGCGGAGGACCGAATGTGGGCCACCGGCGGAAGCGACTCCAGCAGGAGCGTCCGCCCGGCCTCATTCACGCTGACGGCCCCGCCGATCACGACGTCGTCGACAGCAGGGTCCGAGCCCGCGAAGCGGGCGGTGGAGAAGTCCGACTCCGGCTGGACCTCGTGGCGCGGCGCCGCGCCGGCCTCGAAGGCCACCCACGAGCGCCCGGTGAGGATTGCCACGTCTCCCGCCACGAGGTCGATCGGTTCGGCGACGCCGTGGGTGGTGAGCCGGGCGCGCCCGCTCACCATCGCGAAGAACTTGACCGGATCGGCCAGCGGGCCGCGGGCCCACCAGCCGCCGCGGGCCGCGACGCCGCCGGTCAGCACGCTGCGCACCTCGACCAGATCGAGTGCCTCGGAGAGTCGGTCGGGATCCATGTCCGTACTCTCGCGCAAGAAATCCGGATTCACAAGTATTCATAGTCCGGCGAACGACAGACAGGCTGGTGTCAGCGACACAGCAGTAAGACCTGTAAGACCTGAAGGAGACACCATGCGCTACCGCAGCCTCGGCCGGACCGGGATCAAGGTCAGCCCCTACGCCCTCGGCGCGATGATGTTCGGCGCCCTCGGCAACCCCGACCACGACGACTGCGTCCGCATCATCCACCGAGCGCTCGACGCCGGCATCAATCTCGTCGACACCGCCGACATGTACGCGCACGGCGAGTCGGAGGAGATCGTCGGCCGGGCGCTGAAGGGGCGGCGGGACGACGTCGTACTCGCGACCAAGGCCTGGTTCCCGATGAGCGACGAGCCGAACCACCAGGGCTCGTCCCGGCGCTGGCTGGTGCGCGCGCTGGAGGACTCGCTGCGCCGCCTCGACACCGACTACGTGGACATCTACCAGATCCACCGCCCGGACCCCGACACGGACATCGAGGAGACCCTCTCGGTCCTCACCGATCTGCAGCGGGCCGGCAAGATCCGCACCTTCGGCACGTCGGCCATGCCGGCCTCCGACATCGTCCGGGCGCACTGGGTCGCCGAGCGGCGCGGGCTGGCCCGGCCGCGCACCGAGCAGCCGGTCTACTCGATCCTGAACCGGGGCATCGAGCGCGAGGTGCTCCCGGTGGCGCAGGAGTTCGGCATGGGCACCCTGGTCTGGTCGCCGCTCGGAGGCGGCCTGCTGACGGGGCGGTACCGCAAGGGCCAGGAGGCCGCGACGCATCGGTCGAAGTTCGGCTTCCGGCAGCACACGGACGACCGTCGGCTCGACGTGGTCGAGCAGCTCATCCCGCTGGCCGAGGAGGCCGGCCTGCCGCTCACGCACCTCGCGATGGGCTTCGTGCTCGCCCACCCGGGCGTGACGTCCGCCCTCCTCGGACCGCGGACCATGGAACACCTGGACGACCTGCTCGCGGGCGCCGACGTCACCCTCACCGACGATGTGCTGGACCGGATCGACGCGATCGCGCCGCCCGGCACCGACACCGGCACCCTCGACCACGCCTACCAGCCGCCGGCCATCGAGCGCCCCGAACTGCGCCGCCGACCGGCCGGCGAGCGCACGGCGGCATGACGCCGGCTCCGGCCGGAGCCCTGCCTGGCGGTTGGATGTGTGGTGGCGTGCGTGGGGTCCGGCCGTTGGGGGCGTGGTGGCTGAGCAGTGGAGTCCGGTCGGTAGAAGAGTTCGTGAGTCCATCGAACGGTTGAATGCGGTCCCGGCTTACGGGTGACGCGGAACAGAGCCTCCTCCCGCGAGACTTGCCAGATCGTCGAGCCTGAGTCGCCGATGAATCGCAGATCAGACACGAGGAGAGGATTCCCACCATGTCCAGGGACTTCAGCAGGCGCCGGCTGATCGCCGCAGGCGCGGGCGTCGCGTTCGCCGGGGCCGCCGCCGGGCAGGCGTCTGCCGCGCCCGGCGCCCGAAGCGCCGGGGCTTCCCTGTTCGGAGTCCGTGAGGAGCGGCGCTCCTTGGAAGAGCTGTACGAGGCCGCCGTCGCCGAGGGCGGCAAGCTCGTCCTCTACCAGGGCGGCGACGTCGACAGCCAGGCCGTCGGCGTTCGGACCGCATGGGCCGCTGCCTTCCCCGAGGTCGAGCTGACGGTCGCCGTCGACTACAGCAAGTACCACGACGTCCGGGTCGACAACCAGCTCGCGACCGGCACCCTGGTCCCCGACGTCGTCCAGTTGCAGACCCTCCAGGACTTCACCCGCTGGAAGCGTCAGGGCAAGCTGCTGCCCTACAAGCCGGCCGGTTTCTCCGAGGTGCACAAGGGCTTCAAGGACCCCGACGGCGCGTGGACGGCGCTGATGGTCATCGCCTTCAGCTTCATGTACGACATTCAGGCCGCCGGCGCCCACGGCCCGAAGACCGCCGCCGACCTGGTCGACGCCCGCTGGAGGAACGCCATCGCGTCCTCCTACCCCAACGACGACGACGCGGTTCTCTACCTCTACAGCCTCTACCAGCGCACCTACGGCTGGGACTGGGTGGCCGCCTTCGCGGCGCAGCAACCGCAGTTCGCGCGCGGCACCCACACCCCTGGCGCCGCGGTCACCGGCCGGCAGAAGACCATCGGCGTCGGTGGCTCCGGCAGCGCGGTCTCCACCTCGACCACACTGAAGTGGGTCCTCCCGGAGGATGCGCCCTTCATGGCCTGGGGCCAGCGCGCTGCGATCCTCAAGCAGGCCGCTCATCCGGCAGCGGCCAAGCTCTACATGAACTGGCAACTGTCCGAGGCTCGCCAGAAAGCGGCCTTCAACGGCTGGTCGGTCCGCGAGGACATCACTCCGAACGCGAGCCTCAAGCCCGTCTGGGACTTCCCGAACGCTCACGTCGACGACTTCCCGGAGTTCATGGAGGACCGGGCCGAGGTCGAGCGCCTGAAGCAGACCTTCGCCCTGTACTTCGGTGAGGTCAAGGGCGACCCGTCGCCGGGGTGGTTGGGCCTGCACCCGGGGCGGTGACCACGTGGAGGGCGGTTTACCGGGGGCACACAGACGCGTCCTACACTCCTGGCACCGTTGTCGACTGCGTTCCGCCCGCCGCAGGGAGCCCGTGTGTCCCCTTCCCATCCCGTCGCTCAGCGACGGCAGTTCCCGACCGTGCGGCACTTCGCGCACCTGGTCTTCCTGCTTCCGGTCGCGGGCACTCTCGTGCGGCTCGTCGAGCTGAACAGCGAGTTGTGCTGGAGGGTCGCACCGGCTACCGCCGCCCTCGGCCTGCTCTACATGGCCGGGCCGGCCCGCTGGGACCGTTTCGGTGCCGCGGGACGGCCGGTCTGGCTGTGGACGCTGGTACTTCTGTGGGCCTGGACCTCCTGGGAGATCCCGGTACCACTCGCCTTCGCCTACACATGGCTCGCTGTTCCGCTGGCGGTGCTGGCACTGCGGATGCCCGGGCGCGGGGTGACGGTCGCGACGGTGGGCGCGATCACGGCCGGGCTGCTCGCCTCGCTGGTACGGATCGGCGGCGTCGACGCCGATGTGCTGGGGCCCCCGCTCGCCGCCCTTGGCGCCACGGTCGTCCTCTACCGTTCCCAACAACGTTTGAACAGCCAACTGGAGTCCACACGCGGTGAGTTGGCGAACCGTCAGCGTGAGGCCGGACGGCTCGCCGAGCGGGCGCGAATCGCCCAGGACCTGCACGACACCCTCGCTCAGGAACTCGCGGGCAGCCGCATGCTCCTTCAGGCCGCCGAACGGGACTGGCAGCGCAACCCGGACGCCGCCCTGCGCCAGGTGCGTGCTGTCTCCCAGGCCCTCGGCGCGCACCTGGAGGAGACCCGGAGCATCATCAGCGACCTCACACCGCCCGCCCTGGAGCGGGACGACCTGGAAACCGCCCTGCGCGGGCTGTGCACCCGCCTGCAGTCCCCCACCACCGCACCGCACGTCGCCTTTCGTGCGGAAGGAGCACCTCACCTCCTACCCACCGAACGTGCCGTGACGCTGCTGCGCGTGGCTCAGGGCCTGCTCGCCAATGCCCGCGAACACGCCCGGGCGACCCACGTCCATGTCACTCTCACCCACGGGGACGGTTGGGCGGCTGTCGAAGTCCGTGACAACGGACGGGGCTTCGACCAACGGATCGCTCAACCCGTAAGCCCGAACCGGGGGTTCGGACTGGTCGCCGCCAGGGAACGCCTGAGCTCCCTCGGCGGCACGCTCACCGTCGACAGCACCCCGGGCCACGGCACCAGCGTCCGGGCCGTACTGCCGGTGGCCGACCGCGACCTGGTCGGCGCCTCGTGACCGAGAAGACGCTGCGGGTGCTGATCGTCGACGACCACACCGTTGTACGAGCCGGTCTGCGTGCTCTTTTGGAGGGCGAGCCAGGCCTCCATGTGATATCCGAGACGGGCGATGGCAGGGAGGCCGTACGGCTGGCCCAGCGACTGCGGCCCGACGTGGTGCTCATGGACCTGCGGCTGTCGGACGGCGCAACGTCGGACGACGGCTTCAGCGGGATCGAGGCGACACGCCGTATCACCGCCGCCGCACCGGGCGTCCATGTCGTCGTGCTGACCAGCTACAGCGGCCGTGGCGATGTCGTCCGCGCCGTCGAGGCAGGCGCCCGGGGCTACATCCTCAAGGCCGGCCCGCCCGAGGAGCTGTTCCGTGCCGTGCGCGCCGCGGCTGCCGGCGGCATGGGCTTGGCCCCCGAGGCGGCGGCTCGCCTCGTGGGGCGGCCCGCCGAACCGGGGCCCGTGTTCACCGATCGTGAGTCCGAGGTCGTTCGACTGCTCGCCGAGGGGCTCAGCAACCGGGCCATCGCCTCGGCCCTGTTCGTCACGGAAGCCACGGTCAAGACCCACCTGGTCAGGATCTATCGCAAGCTCGGCACCGAGAACCGGGCCGGCACGGTCAGTGAGGCTGTGCGGCTAGGACTGCTCGAACTGGACGTGGGCTGACCGTTCGGGGGGTACCGCGTGTCCGACCGTTGCATGCCGGAAGGGGCACCACTCTCGTGAGAGGCACCCCTTCGGCGTGAGTCCCGGCTCGCGCCGGTCAGCTCCGTGGCCGTGCTGATCAGAAGGACGCAGAAGCACTCCAGCCGCCGTCGAGATCCACGGAGCAGCCGGCCCCTGTCATGCGCCGTGCCAGACCGGACAGACGGTCGGAAGCGTCGGCCACGAGCAATGACGAGCCAGGTGCCGTGCCGGGCCGATCCCTCACCTGACTCAGGACGGCCAGAAGGATTCCCAGCACGCCCGGCTGCTCGTCGGTGAGCAACTCGCCGGCCTCTCGGACGACGACCGTCAGGTCGTGGTCCGCGTTGTCCACCACCGTGCGCAGGCAGTCGAGGAAGGCGTCCCAGTGGTGGCCGAACCAGTCCGGGAATCCGAGCCGGGCGCCCATTCGGGTCCTCGATCCGTTGATCAAGGCGTCGGACGGCTCAACTGCGATGCTCCGGAGCCACGTTGCTCATCTATCGAGCGGTGCTCGACCTGCCACGTGAACGTTGACAGGTTCGGTGGGAGGGCGGTGCCGGACTGTCATGGTCCGGCACCGCCCTCCTCGCTACGCGGCGCACTGAGAGCGGCTTTCGGTGCGCGGCGCGCCTCGCGGATTTCCCGACCCAGTGGGCCGACGCGGAGCGGGTCGGTCCACTTCCTACGCAAAGACGGACAACAGGAGGGCCATGCCCAAACCCAGCACGCTGACCAGGGTCTGAACCACCGTCTGCGTCTTGGTGGCTTGGGTGAGATCCATGCCGAAGGATTCCTTGACCAGCCAGAAGCCGGCGTGGTTCACGTAGTTCAGCCCGAGGGAGCCTGCCCCGATGGCCACCACGAGCAGCGATGCCTCCAGGCCGCCTCCGCTGACCATGGGGGCGATGATGCCGGTGGCGGAGACGATGCCGACGGTGGCGGAACCGGTGGTCAGCGACAGCAGGAGTGCGATCAGCCAGCCCAGCACGATGACGTTCAGATGCGCCCCCTCGGCGGCGGAGGCGATCGCGTCGCCGATGCCGGAGTCCTGGAGAACCTGCTTGAACGCACCACCGCCACCGATGATGAGCAGGATGGCGGCGATGGACTTCAGGCTGTCCGTCAGGGATGCGCGGGCCTCCTCGCCGGAGCGGCCCGTGCCCAGAGTGGTCACGCCGAGAGCGAAGAGCAGCCCGGCGAGCATCGCCACGACGGGTTCGCCCAGGAAGGTCAGCGCGGAACTCACGGTGCTCGTCTCGTCGAGCACCGTTTCGGCGAGGGTACGCAGCAGCATGAGGGCGACAGGGACGAGCACCGCGGTGATGGCCAGCCCGGTCGGTATCCGGGAACGGGAGGTGACGTCCGTATCCGCCGATGGCGCATGCGGAGCGCCGGCCGTCACGCTGACGGGCGACTTCTCTCGGACGGACTGCGACGCACCCGTGAACTGCGCGACAAGAGCCTCGTCCGGGCGGACCTCGGCAAGGCGCGGCGCGATCCACCGGGCGTAGACGGGGCCGGCCAGGATCACGGTGGGGACGGCGCAGACGAAGCCGACGACCATGGTGAGGCCCAGGTCGGCGTGGAGACCGGTCATGGCGGTGAGCGGCCCCGGGTGCGGCGGCAGCATGCCGTGCAGGGTGGACAGCGCGGCGATGGCCGGTACGCCGAGCAGGACGTAGGGGGAGCCCTTCGTGCCGCCCTGGGCCTCCAGCCGGCGCGCCACGCTGAAGATCAGCGGCAGCAGCACGATCAGGCCGACCTCGAAGAACATCGGGATGCCGATCACGAACGCCGCGGCCGTGACCAGCCAAGGCAGCCTTTGGGTACTGGAGCGGTCGATCAGGGCGTGGGCGAGGGCGTCGGTGGCGCCCGAGTCGGACAGCAGGCGCCCGAGCATGGCGCCCAGGGCCAGTGTGATGCCCACGTCCCCGAGGGTGCCGCCGGCACCGTCCTCAAGGGACTCCACCAGTTTGGCGGCGGGCTCACCGGCGGCGAGGCCGGTGCCGACAGCGACGACGATGAGCGCGACGAACGGATGGATGCGCAAGCGGGAGTTGATGAGGTAGATCAGGGCCGTGATCGCGATGGTGAGGATGAGCAGCAACCACCAGGTGTGCGTGGTCATGCGGGTGCCTTTCGACGGACAGGTGATGGGCATGGCGAAGTGAGCCGCAGCGCGGAAGGGTGTTTGTGCGGCTGGTGTCAGGAGGGGCGGGCGGTAGCCCGGTCAGTCCAGTCCGAGATCCCTGACGAGACGGGCCACAGATGTGTCCTGTTCGGACAGGTACGCGGCGAAGGCGTCGCCGGTGGTGAACGCGTCGGTCCAGCCATGGCGGCGGAGTTCCGCTTTCCATTGCCGGGACCGGTGCATCGCCGTCAGCGCTTCGATCCACCGCTTCCGGTCGGCGCCTTTGATGCCGGGCGGCGCCACGACTCCCCGCCAGTTGCTGAAGACCAGGTCGATGCCGGACGCCTTGAGGGTCGGTACTCCGGGCAGTGCGTCGATCGGTCGTGGGCTGGTCACCGCCAGGACCCTGAGCTGACTGGCGTCGATCTGGTAGAGGAACTCGCCGAACCCGGTGGTGGCGAAGTCGACCTTGCCGTCGAGGAGAGCGGGCAGCAGGTCGCCGCCACCGCCGCCATAGGCGACGTAGCCGACCCGATGCGGCTTGATACCGACGGCCTTGGCCAGCTCCATGGCCAGCAGGTGGTCCGGTCCGCCGGGTGAGGATCCGCCCCCGACCTTCAGGCTCGCGGGATTCCTCTTCCAGGCGGCGATCACATCGTCGATCGACCGGTAGGGCGAGTCACGGCGCACGACCACCGCGCCGGCCTCCTCGACCAGCCGGGCCAGCGGAGTGGTCTCGATGACGGACGCCTTCGCGTGTGCCACGTGCGACGCACCGATCACTCCGAGACCCATCTGCAGAACGAGCCGGCCGTTGCCCCGCTCGTTCACGATGCGCTGCAGGCCGACCGTGCCGCCTGCTCCCGGCAGGTTGAAGACCTGCACGCCGGAGTCCACACCGGTCTCCTGCAGCACGCGGGCCACTGTCCGGGCCGTGGTGTCGTAGCCGCCACCGGGGGTGTTCGGAACCATGATCCGCAGCCCGGTGTCGGCCCCTTCCCCGTCGGGCAGCACATGGCACCCGGTGACGAGAAACAGTGACAGCGCGAGGAGGGCGCCGCGAAGGGCGTGCGAGCGACCTCTCATGGCACCTCTCTTCCGCAGCCGTCGGGATGGACGTCATGATTGTGCGGCCCGTGGTGCGAGCCGCCCAGTTTGTGTCAGCAGTAGAGATTGAGTTCGTTGTGGTCACCAGTTTTCGGCGTCATACCCTCGCGGGCGAGATGCTGGCGCTGCAGCTCGCCATCGTCGTGGTCGTGCTGCTGGCGGTCGCGGCGCTCTCGCTCGCCCAGTCGGAGGCCACCTTCAGCCGGGTCGAGGGCCGCCGCGTGAGTGCGCTGGCCGAGCAGTTGGCCGCCAATCCACTGGTGCGCAACCAGCTCCCACGACCGGCGCCGGAGGAGACGCTGGCCCCGCTGACGCACTCCACGCTGGTGCAGTCCGGGATCACCTCCGTGACGATCGCCGACTCCTCCGGTCGCATCGTCAGTTCGACCAACCCGACGGTCATCGGTGACCGGCTGCGGCTCGGACCGGGGGTGGCCCGCGGACGGGGCTGGTCCGGCTCGCTCACCTGGGACGGCAGCCGCGAACTGGTGGCGCAGGTGCCGGTGCTCGGCGCGGCGAGCGGGGACATGGGGCGCACCCTGGGCACCGTCATGATCGGGGAGGCGTCCCCGACGGTGTGGCAGCGGCTCAGCGGTGCTTCTTCCTATCTCCTCGCCTACCTGGGCATCGCCAGCGGGCTGGGCCTCGCCGGCTCCTGGCTGCTGGCCCGACGGGTCAAACGGCAGACGCTCGGTCTGGAGCCGCGAGAGATCACCGGGCTCGCCGAACACCGCGAGGCCATGCTGTACGGGATTGCCGAGGGCGTGGTCGCCCTGGATCCCCAGCAGCGCCTCACCCTGGTGAACGAGGTGGGCAGACAGCTGCTCGACCTGCCCGAGGAGTGCGTGGGCCGTACGCTGGGCGAGCTCGGCATCGACGGCCGTCTTCACGACGTGCTCACCGGCACCCGGCCCGAAGCGGAGCACGGGCCCGACGAAGTGGTCATCCGGCACGGTCGCGTGCTGGTGATGAACAGGATGACCGTCACGAAGAACGACCGCCTGCTCGGCTCGGTCACCACGCTGCGGGACCGCACCGAACTGGCTCGGCTGGAACGCGAGATCGGCTCCTTCCGCAGCACGTCCGAGCTGCTACGGGCCCAGACACACGAGTTCGCCAACCAGCTGCACACCATCTCCGGACTCATCCAGATCGGCGAGCAGGACGAGGTCGTACGCTACGTCCGGGCGCTCACCCGGCGCCGCCAGTCCCTGGACATGACCATCGGCCGCCGCATCCACGATCCGGCCGTCGCCGCCCTCCTCATGGCGAAGGACTCCCTCGCGGCCGAACGCAGGATCACCCTGAAGATCTCGGACGTCACCTCCCTCGGCCGGCTCGCTTCGGAGGACGCCGCCGACGTGGCGACCGTGGTCGGCAACCTGGTCGACAACGCCATCGACGCCGCAGCCGGAAGCGGCCTCGACGACCGGGAACCCTGGATCGAGGTCGAACTCCGGCAGGACGCGTCCAGCGTGGAGATCGTGGTGTGCGACTCGGGCCCGGGCGTGGCTCCCGAACTCGCCCAGGAGGTCTTCCACCACGGTTTCACCACCAAGGCCGCCGCGGAGGGCGAGCGGGGCATCGGCCTTGCACTCACCCAGCTCGTCTGTGAACGACGGGGCGGGGAGATCAGGGTGACCAACACCGCCGAAGGCGCCCGGTTCACCGCGCGCATGTCCGTGAGCCACTCAACGGAAGCGATCGAGGAAGGAGCAGCACGTTGACGGACACCTCCGGCACGATCGACGTTCTCGTCGTCGACGACGACTTCATGGTGGCTCGGGTCCACCGCACCTTCGTCGAGCGGGTGCCTGGGTTCAGGGTCGTCGGCACCGCGGGCACGGGTGAGCAGGCCATCACCGCAGTCGACGAACTGCGCCCGGATCTCGTTCTCCTCGATCTTTATCTCCCCGATGTCTTCGGCCTGGACGTCATCCCGCGGCTGCGCACCGCGGGACACGACTGCGACATCATGGTCATCAGTGCCGCGCGCGAGGCCGACACCGTGCGCGGCGCGGTCCGCCACGGTGTCGTGGACTACCTCCTCAAACCCTTCGACTATGAGGACCTGAAGCCCCGCCTGGACCGGTACGCCGCACGGCGCGGCCGGCTTCTCACCACGGTGGTGCGCGGCCAGGCCGACATTGACCGGGCTCTGTCCGCAGGGTCTGTCCCCGCTGCTGTCGCCGGACTCCCGAAGGGCCTGAGCGTGGAGACCGCCGACCTCGTCCAACGCACGCTTCGCGATGCGGACGGCACCCTGTCGGCCGCCGAATGCGCGGCCGCCACCGGTATCTCCCGTGTCAGCGCCCGCCGTTACCTGGAGCACTTCCACACCACCGGCACGGCGGCCGTCGCCCTGCGCTACGGCGCGGCCGGCCGGCCCGAGCGGCGCTATGGCTGGCGAGGGTGAGAAAGAGAGTGTCCCTCCCATCATCGGAATCAGTCTGAAGTGCGACGTAGGGGGATTTTCGAATCAGACTCCGCCCCGAGTTCCGAGGCGGAGCCTCTGCGCGCTGGAAGGTGAATCCGCTGCGGGCGAGTTTCGAGGCGCGGAAGCTGGTTGGGTTCGTCCTTCCAGGACGCGTTCTGGACGCAGGTTGGACACAAGGATCGGAAAAGACCGACAAGGGCTGAGAAGGGGTGAGGTGTCAAACCGCTCCTGAGCTGGGAGCAGGCACGACGGCCACTCCGGTGGCGAAGCGCCCTGGCGCGCGTTCAAACCTGTGGATAGTCCCCTCTCCCGGACCTACTCGTCCACGACCACGACGATGTCGAGGATCCGCGGTCCGTGCACGCCCTCCACCCGGTCCAGTTCGATGTCGCTGGTGGCTGAGGGACCGGAGATCAGGGTCAGCGGCCGGTGTGGGTGGAGCAGGCTCAACGCGTCGGGTACATCAGCGGCGATCTGGCTCGCCCTGACCACGCAGACATGTTGATCCGGGAGCAAGGTCAGCACACGGCGTCCTTGTCCCGGCCCGCTGTCGAGGACGACGGTGCCGGTGAGGGCGATCGCTGCGGCGACGGTGGTGAGCACGGCGTCCGCCGCGTCGAGCTGTCGGACCGTGAGCGGCGGAGCGTCCTCCAGCCGGGACCAGGGTCCTTCGGGTACGAGGTCGTCGGGGAAACCCGGGGGCACCACGAGGGATTTCGCTCCGGTGCGGGTCAGCGCGCGAGCCACGGCGGCGACGGCGTCAGACGGTGGAACACGGACGACGGTGGCGCGGTAGTCGGCGGCGCGTTCGATGAACAGCTCGACGACGTCCAGCCCCGCCTGCTGGGAGCGCAGATCGTGCGGGGCGGGGTCGCCGTCGGGAACCTCGCCATCCGGCACGTCGACCAGCGCGCTGCGGATGTCGCCCAGTACGGTGTCGCGGCCGCTCATCGGCCCTTCCCTTCCGTCGTCGCAGGGCCTGCTTCCCTCGTCCGTCGCCACCAGGCGCGCAGGGACTCGTGGGCCGGCGCGGGGGTGTCACGGGTGCCTGACCAGCGGGCGAACGGGCCGGGCAGGGCTCCGATCCGGCCGTCGCGGGCCACCAGCCGGGCGCCGAGGGCGGCGAGTCGCTGGAGTACGGCCAGCCGCCTCGGGGAGGACAGCGCCGTGCCTGCGGCCTTCATGGCGAGCGCCTCGGGGGTGGGCAGCAGCCGGTCCCGGCGCTTGGCCTCCACGGCTTTCGCCCGCAGATGGACGAGCACCTCCGGAATGTCGATCTTGACCGGGCAGGCGTCGTAGCAGGCCCCGCACAGGGTGGAGGCGAAGGGCAGGGAGGCCGCGTTCTCCACGCCGACGAGCTGCGGGGTGAGCACGGCGCCGATGGGGCCGGGGTAGACCGACCCGTAGGCGTGGCCGCCGGTGCGCTCGTACACCGGGCAGACGTTCAGGCAGGCCGAGCAGCGGATGCAGGACAGCGCCTGCCGGCCCACCTCGTCGGCCAGGGTCGCGGTGCGGCCGTTGTCGAGGAGCACCAGATGGAAGTCCTGCGGCCCGTCTCCCTCGGTGACGCCGGTCCACAACGAGGTGTACGGGTTCATCCGCTCGCCCGTGGACGAGCGGGGCAGCAGCTGGAGGAAGACGTCCAGGTCGGTGAAGGAGGGCAGGACCTTCTCGATGCCCATGACGGTGATCAGGGTCTCCGGCAGGGTCAGGCACATCCGCCCGTTGCCCTCGGACTCCACGACCACCACCGTTCCGGTGTCGGCGGCGGCGAAGTTGGCCCCGGAGACGGCGACCTTGGCCCGCAGGAACTTCTCCCGCAGATGGAGCCGGGCCGCTTCGGCCAGGTCGCGCGGGTCGTCGGTGAGTCCCTCGGCGGCGGGCCGGCCCCACTTGCCCATCTCCCGCCGGAAGATCTCGCGGATCTCGGAGCGGCCCCGGTGGATGGCCGGTACGAGGATGTGCGACGGGCGGTCGCCGCCCAACTGCACGATCAGTTCGGCGAGATCGGTCTCGTACGCGCGGATGCCGGCCTCGGCGAGCGCCTCGTTGAGGCCGATCTCCTGGGTCGCCATCGACTTGACCTTGACGATCTCGCTCTCGCCGGTCGCCCGGACCAGCCGCGTGACGATGGCGTTCGCCTCGGCCGCGTCCGCCGCCCAGTGGACCGTGCCGCCGGCGGCGGTCACCGTCTCCTCCAGCCGCAGGAGATGGCGGTCGAGGTGACGCAGGGTGCGGCGCTTGACGGCCGCCGCCGTCTCCCGCAGGTCCTCCCAGTCGTCGAGCTCGGCGGTGACCGCCAGCCTCCGGTCCCGGATGGTGCCGGTGGCCCGGCGCAGGTTCGCGCGCAGCCGGGTGTCGGCGAGCGCGGTGCGCGCCGCCTCGGGGAAGGGCGGGGTGCCCAGCCATACGACGTTGTCGGCGCCGCTCACCGTACGTTCCCTTCAGTGGAGGCCAGGATCTCGGCCAGGTGCATCGTGCCGACGCCGGTCCGCAGCCGGGACAGGCCGCCGCCGATGTGGGTGAGGCAGGAGTTGTCGCCCGCGCACAGGAACTCGGCTCCGGTGTCCAGGACATGGCGCATCTTGTCGGCCAGCATCGCGTTGGACACGTCCGCGTTCTTCAGTGCGAAGGTTCCGCCGAAGCCGCAGCAGGACTCGGCGGCGGGCAGTTCGACGAGGTCGATGCCCTTCACCGCGCGCAGCAGCCTGAGCGGCCGGTCGCCGACCCGCAGCATGCGCAGCGAGTGGCAGGTCGGGTGGTAGGTGACCCGGTGCGGGAAGTGGGCGCCGACGTCGGTGACGCCGAGGACGTCGACGAGGAGTTCCGACAGCTCATACACCGTCGACACCACCCGCTCGACCGCCTCGACGAGCGCGGCGTCCCCCAACTGGGCTGCGACCACCCGGTGTTGGTCGCGGACCATGCCCGCGCAGGAGCCGGAAGGGGTCACCACGGCGTCGTAACCGGCGAAGACCTCCGCGAAACGGCGCACCATGGGCAGGGTCTCGGGGCGGTAGCCGGTGTTGAAGTGCATCTGGCCGCAGCAGGTCTGGCCCTGCGGGAACTCCACGGTGTGACCGAGCCGTTCCAGCAGTTCGGTCACCGCGCGGCCGGTGCGGGGGAACATCAGGTCGTTGAAGCAGGTGATGAAGAGAGCTATGCGCATGGTGCTTCCTGAGCGGCCGGGGAGACGGTGGCGGTCAGGCCGTAGGTCCGCAGTGCGGTTCCGGTGAAGACCTCACGGCGTTCGGTGAGGTGGAGTTCGGCCGTCAACTCCCTTGCTGAGGTGACTACTTCGGCATAGGTGGCGGCCAGTCGACAGACGGGCCAGTCGGAGCCGAACATCAGCCGCCGCGGGCCGAAGGCGTCCAGCACCGTGTCCGCGTACGGCCGGAGGTCCTCGACGCTCCACCGGTCCCAGTCGGCCTCGGTCACCATGCCGGAGAGCTTGCAGACGGTGTTGGGCAGTGCGGCCAGCAGACGCACCGCGCCCGCCCACGGCAGCAGCTCGCCCGAGGCGATGGGGGGCTTGCCCGCGTGATCGAGTACGAACGTGAGGTCGGGAAGCAGGCGGGCGGTCTCATACGCGGCCGCGAGCTGGCGGGGCCTGACGACCAGGTCGTACACGAGCCCTGCCTCGGCCACCGCCGCGAGCCCACGCAGCACGTCCGGCCGCATCAGCCAGCGAGGATCGGATTCGCCCTGTACCTGGTGGCGGATGCCCACCAGGTACTCGCCTCCCGGCCCCTCCCGCAGCACCGCGAGCGCGCGGGCGACATCCGGGGAGGTCAGGTCGGTCCAGCCCACGACGCCGGCCACCAGGTCGCTGCCCTGGGCCAACGCCAGGAACTCGGGTGTCTCCTCCGGCCCGTCGGTCGTCTGGACCAGGACGGTCGCCGTGACGCCGGCGGCCCGGGCCTCGGACTCCAGATCGGCGAGCAGGAAGTCGCGGCGCAGCAGGGCGAGTTCCCGTCCGGTGATCCAGTCCTGGTCGCGGGCGGAGAGGTCCCACACGTGGTGGTGTGCGTCGACGACGCCCTCAGCGATGCTCATCTCCATGGCGGTCACCCCCACGACTGAGGTGCGGCGGCGGGGACGGGGACGTGCGGGGGCAGCAGCTCCGCGGCACGTAGTTCGTCCCAGAGCGCGGCCGGTACCGTGCGCCGCATCTGGTCCACCGTGTCCCGGACCTCCCCGGCGGAACGCGCGCCGGACAGCACGCTCGCGACCGCCGGATGGCCGAGCGGGAAGCGCAGAGCGGCTGCGCGCAGCGGTACGCCGTGGCGGTCGGCGACCGCCTTGATGTGCAGCGCCCGGTCCAGTACATGGGGCGGGGCGGGCGCGTAGTCGTACATGGCCCCGGGTCTGGGGTCGGTGAGCAGACCCGAGTTGAACACCCCGCCGACGATGACACTTCTGCCACGGGCGGCGGCCTCCGGCAGTACCTCCGCGAGCCCCTCCTGCTCCAGGAGGGTGTAGCGGCCGGCGAGCAGCACGACGTCGATGTCGGTCTCGCGTAGGAAGCGGGCGGGGAGCGCGCACTGGTTGACGCCGAGGCCGATCGCCTTGACGACGCCTTCGGCGCGCAGCCGTTCCAGCGCCGGGTAGGCCTCGGTGAGGGCCTGCTCGGCGTGGTCGTCGGGGTCGTGGAGCAGGGCGATGTCCACCCGGTCCAGGCCGAGGCGGTCCAGGCTCGATTCCAGGGAGCGCAGGATGCCGTCGGCGCTGAAGTCCCAGACGCGGCGGTGGGTGTCGGGCACGGCGAAGCCCTGGGCGAGATCGTCGCCGCGGCCGCCCTCCGGGTCGGGTTCGAGCAGCCTTCCGACCTTGGTGGAGACGGTGTACGTGTCGCGGTCGCGTCCGCGCAGCGCGGCGCCCAGGCGGCGCTCGGACAGCCCGAGCCCGTAGTGCGGGGCGGTGTCGAAGGTGCGGATGCCCGCGTCCCAGGCCGCCTCCACGGCGGCGGACGCGGCCTCGTCGGTGACGGGGCGGAAGAGGTTGCCGATGCCTGCGGCGCCGAACGACAGCTCGGTGACCCTGACGTCGGTGCCGCCCAGCGTGGTCGTTCTCATGAGCCGGCCGCCGGGCGCAGCCGCAGCCCCTGCATGCCGCCGTCCACCGCGAGCGCGGTGCCGGTGACGGATGCCGCGGCGGGACTCGCGAGGTAGACCACGGCCGCTGCCACCTCGTCGGCGGTGACCAGGCGGCCCATGGGCTGGCGGGCGCTGAGCGCGGCACGCTCCGCCGCCGGGTCGTCGGCGGCGTCCAGCAGCCGGGTCACCCAGGGGGTGTCGGCGGTGCCGGGGTTGACGCAGTTGACGCGGATGCCCTCGCGGACGTGGTCGGCAGCCATGGCGAGGGTCAGCGACAGGACCGCGCCCTTGCTGGCGCAGTACAGGGCGCGCTGCGGGAGGCCCGCGGTGGCGCCGATCGAGCAGATGTTGACGACCGCCGCGTGCGACGAGCGCCGCAGATACGGCAGGGCGGCCCGGGTGGTGCGGACCGTCCCGAGGACGTTGATGTCGAGGACGCGGTGCCATTCCTCGTCGGGGTTGTCCTCGACGGTGCCGATGGCGCCGATGGCCGCGTTGTTGACGAGGATGTCCAGGCCACCGAGCCGCTCGGCGGCCTCCGCCACGGCCGGGCGCACCGAGGCGTCGTCGCCGAGGTCGGCCCTGATGGCGATCAGCGGCTCGGAGGCGACGGAGGGGTCGAGGTCGAGGACGGCCACCGTGGCGCCGTGCTCGGCCAGCATCCGGGACGTGGCCAGCCCGATGCCGGACGCACCGCCGGTGACGACGGCCTTCAGCCCGGACAGGCCGCTCAAGCTCCTCAAGCTGCTCACAGGGGTGCCTTTCACGCTTGGCCGAAGATCTGGCGCTGGGCGCCGAGACGGTCGACGGAGAGCTCGACGCTGTCGCCGGGGCGGAGATAGGGGGTGCCCGTCAGGCCGAGGGCCACCCCCGCCGGAGTACCGGTGTTGATCACGTCACCCGGCTCCAGGACCATGTACTGGCTCAGGTACGACACGATGTGGCCGACCGGGAAGATCATGTCGCTGGTGTGGCCCTCCTGCCGCTTCACGCCGTTGACGCTCAGGTGCAGAGCAAGGTCCTGCGGGTCGCCCACCTCGTCGGCGGTCACCAGCCACGGTCCGAGCGGGTTGAAGGTCTCGCAGGACTTGCCCAGGTCCCACTGTGAGGAGTACTCCAGCTGGAACTCCCGCTCCGAGACGTCATGGCTGATCGCGTACCCCGCGATCACGTCCCGCGCGACCTCGGGTCCGTCGAGGTAGCGGGACCGTCGTCCGATGACGACCGCCAGTTCGACCTCCCAGTCGGTCTTCACGGAGCCGCGGGGGATCAGCACCTCGTCGTACGGGCCGATCACGGTGCCTGGGTCCTTCATGAACACCACGGGCCGCGGAGGGATCGCCGCGCCGGTCTCGGCGGCGTGGTCGCGGTAGTTCAGGCCGACGCAGACGATCTTGCCAGGGCGGGCGAGAGGGGCACCGATGCGCAGACCGTCCGGGCTCAGCTCGGGCAGACTTCCCGCCGCGACCTCCGCCCGGGCCCGCTCGACACCGCCGGAGGCGAGAAAGGCGCCGTCGATGTCGGACGTCACGGAGGACAGGTCCAGCAGCCGGCCGTCCTCGGTGCGGACTGCGGGACGCTCCTCGCCGGACGCGCCGACTCGTAGAAGTTTCACTGGGTATTTCCTTGCGATGGGTGCGGATGTCAGATCTCGGTCTGGTCGGACCAGCGGCCCGGGGTGCCGGTATCGGCCCAGGCCTCCTGGCAGGGGGGTCGGTGAGCTTCCAGGCCTGGGTGGTCGCGTCGGTGCCGATCGCGGCCATGTCGGCCTCGAAGTCGTCTTGAAGGTCGCGGGGCAGGAGGACGCCCCCCGCGGTTGCGGGGTCCGCGCTGCCGCAGGCGGCGAGCGCGAGAGGGGAGAGACGGCGCCCAGGGCCGCACCGGCAACGCGTCTGACCTGGCGGCGGGAGGTGACGGGAACGTCGCTGTTCATGACTGACCTCATGTCAGCGTTCTGCGGAGATCCGCGGGATGTCGGCTCAAGCACCGGAGAGGAGGGGTGTGGAGGGATCAGTTACCGAAGGCGTGGAGGGGCGGGCACGGGGCGATCGTGAGAGTCGGGTGGACTGGGCGGATCAGGCCTTCGGCGGTGTCAAGGTCTCCTTGTCGACAAACCGCTGAAGGACGGGTGGGTAGTCCAGACCGGCGGGCAGCGCCACGCCGGGTCCTGTGGGGGCGTGGACGAGTCCTTGGGCGTCGATGCCGCTTTCGCGGCTGATGGGATTGCCCATGACCAGGGACTCGTAGTAGGTGGTGTTCGAGATGGCCATGCACAGGTGTCGGTTGGGGATCTCCGGCCCGTGCACCTCGGCGCGCAGCCGGTAGGCGTCGGCGAGGTGGGCGGTGCGCATGGCGCCGGTGAAGCCGCCGCGCAGTTGGGTGGAGGCGCGGACGCCGAAGGTGGCGGCGCCGGCCTGGATGAAGTCGGCCGAGTTCATGTGGGCCCCGTCGGAGGTCTCGGCCACCAGCAGGGGCACCGCCACCGCGTCGGCGAGGCGCTTGTACGCGGTGATGCTGAACTCCCGGATCGGCTCCTCGTACCAGAGGTAATCCGCGTCGGACAGGGCGTGTCCGAGGTAGATCGCGTCGGGGAGGTCGAATCCGGCGGACCCGTCGAACATCAGGGGGATCTCGTCCCCCAGGTGTTCCCGCAGGGCCGCCGACAGTCGGGCGTCGCGGCGTGCGTCGCCCCAGGCGTGGAGCTTGATGGCCGGGTATCCGAGCGCCAGGGCCTGGTCGGCGATGTCCAGGTACTCCTCCACTGAGGAGTAGGTGACAGTCGAGGCGTAGGCGGGGATCGAGGTGCGGAAACCGCCCAGCATCTGCCAGGTGGGCCGGTCGGCGAGCCGGCCGGCCAGGTCCCACAGCGCGGTGTCGACGAGGCCGAGCAGGTAGAGGGGCAGCTCCTCGGTGCGGTCCAGCTCCCACATGCGGTGCCACAGCCATTCCCGCTGCAGCGGGTCCTGGCCCACGAGTTCCTTGCGCAGGAAGCGGTCCAGCAGGTCCGCCAGGATGACGGCGCTGCCCCGGCGGGGGGCCATCGCGACGCCCTCGACTCCTTCGTCGGTGCAGATGCGCAGCACCGCGGCCTCGCCGTCCGGCGGGCTGCCCAGCAGCCCGTCACGCCAGACGAACGGCGGACTGGCGCCCGGAACCCGGACCGGATAGCTCTCCACGTCGGCAATGCGCACGGTCTTTACCCCTTGCAGTGGCACCTGCTGCTGCGAAATTTTCATGTAACGTAAGTCGTCATACGAATGCTGTCAAGGTGTTCGGAGCAGTAGACTCAGCGATCGTCCACACCGGTGAGGGGGCCATATGGCGAAGAGCAGTCGAAGCGGCGTCGAGGATCCGTCGGCCCTGAAACCCTGGCCCAAGCGCCCGGCGCGGCTGGCCCATGCGGTGGTGGAGTCCCTCACCGACAGCATTGTCTCGGGTGTCATTCCATCGGGCTCCACCCTGCCGGTCGAACCCGAACTGTGCGAGACGTTCGGCGTCAGCCGCATCACGATCCGTGAGGCGGTCAAGTCGCTGGAGGCCAAGGGGCTGGTTCGGGCGCGGCAGGGTTCCGGCACCACGGTCACCCCGTCCGAGGAGTGGAATCTCCTGGATCCCGTCGTGCTGGCGGCCACCGTCCGGCACGACGACGAACTCGTCGTACTGGACCAGCTCGTGGGCGTGCGTTCGGCCCTTGAGGCACAGATGGCGGCCCAGGCCGCCGAGGTCGCCACCGATGACGATCTCCGGGAGGTGGAGCGGCTGCTCGACCGCCTCGACGAGGAGATCGCCACTCCCGCCAGGTTCGTCGAGACCGATGTGCTCTTCCATGACCGGATCATGCAGGCGTCCCGGAACAGGCTGGGTCGTTCCATCATCCGGACCGTCCACACCCAGGCCCGCAGTACGTTCCTGTACACCGGCACTCCTGACGGCCACGCCTGCGAGCAGGCGAACGTCGAGCACCGCCGGATCGCCGAGCGGCTCCTGGCCCGCGACCCCCAGGGCGCGGCGCAGGCCATGACGGCCCATATCGAAGCAGCCTGGAGCCGCCGCCGTACCCCGCACACCGGTCTCACCAGCTGAGCGCATCCCGGCCGGCCCTTGCGCCCGTCGGAACCCGCCCCCCGAGCCGTCAGGCCGGGGGGCGGGTTTCTTTTGTGCTGCAGATCGATTCCTGCCGGACATATTGACAGCATACGTATGACGACTAACGTTACGTCGCCGTATCACCTCCGCAATCACCGCAGGGCTGTGTCCCCATGAGTGGGAGGACGCCCCGCGCATGCCCTCTTGCACCATCGGAAGGTCTCAGATGCGCCCAACCCGCTTCCGCCCCGCAGTGCGTGACCGGCTCAGACCATGTCTGGCCGCACTCGCGCTCCTCGCCGCCTCTGCCGGAGCTGTCGTCGCGCAGGCCGTGCCCGCGTTCGCCGCCACCGCCGCGACGCTCCATGTGTCCCCCGGCGGCACCGGTACCGCCTGCTCGACCAGCCAGCCGTGCTCCCTCACCCAGGCCAAGACCAACGTCCGGGCCATGAACAACTCCATGACGGGCGACATCGTCGTGGAGGTCGCCGACGGCACGTACCGGCTGACGGACCCCCTCACCTTCACCGCGGCGGACTCCGGCACCGGCGGTCACTCGGTGATCTGGAAGGCCGCGCTGGGCGCCCGTCCGGTCATCACCGGCGCGCAGCGGGCCACGGGCTGGACGCTGCACGACTCGGCGAAGAACATCTGGCAGGCCAACGTCGGGACCGGGTTCGACACCCGGCAGCTGTACGTCGACGGCGTCCTGGCGACCAGGGCCCGCTCCTCGATCAACCGCGCCGACCTGACCGCTACCACCAGCGGCTACACCTTCACCAACACCGCGCTGAACTACCTCAACAGCCTGGCCGCCCCGAGCCGCACCGAGATCCACGGCATCGGCTCCTTCACCGACCGCTACTCCCCGGTGTCCGGCATCAGCAACGGCACCATCACCATGGATCAGCCGGCCTGGGACGACAACACCTTCGGCTACGACACCCTGACCAAACCCTTCCGGTCGGCAGCGCTCTACATCGAGAACGCCTACGAACTCCTCGACACGGCCGGCGAGTGGTACCTCGACACGAGCTCCGGCACCCTGTACTACAAGCCGCTCGCGGGGCAGAACATGAGCACCGCGGACGTCGAGGTGCCGAAGCTGGAGTCACTCGTCGACGTCGGGGGTAACTATGCCTCTCCCGCCACCCACATCACGTTCTCGGGCCTGCAGTTCTCGGGCACCAGTTGGCTGGGCCCCAGCACGCACGGCTACGCCAGCCAGCAGACCGGCGCGTACCTGACCGGTACCTGGGACCGTCCCTCCGACGCGCTGACCTCCTGCCAGGGCGGCTGTCCGCTGTTCGAGGCGACCCGCCCCCACTGGGACCAGATGCCGGCCGCCGTCCAGGTGTCGGCGGCCGACAACATCACCTTCACCGGCAACCGGTTCACCAACCTCGGGCAGGTGGGCCTCGGCATCGGCGAGGACGCCAACGCCCACGCCACCGGGGTCGGTCTCGGTGCCGACACCGTCACCGCCACCGGCAACGTCTTCACCCAGGACGCGGGCGGAGGCATCATGGTCGGCGGGCTCCAGGCGGACGCGCATCACCCCAGTGACAGCCGGATGACCAACAAGAACATCACACTGAGCAACAACGTCATTCACGACGTGGCGATCGAGTACCGGGACATGTCGGCCATCCTGGTCACCTACGTCAACGGTGCCACGGTGTCGCACAACGAGGTGTACAACCTGCCCTACTCGGGGCTGACCATCGGTTACGGCTGGGGCGTCAACGACCCGGGCGGCAGCCAGGACTACGTGAACCGCGGTCTGTACGACTACCAGCCCGTCTACTCGACCCCCACCACCGCCGCGAACAACCACATCACCGACAACTACCTCCACGACG
This sequence comes from Streptomyces sp. C1-1, assembly GCF_050214755.1. Taxonomy (NCBI): domain Bacteria; kingdom Bacillati; phylum Actinomycetota; class Actinomycetes; order Kitasatosporales; family Streptomycetaceae; genus Streptomyces; species Streptomyces sp. C1-1. The sequence continues at coordinate 1,343,761 of NZ_CP189826.1, forward strand.
TCATGCAGCAGATGAACGACGGCGGCTGCATGTACACCCTGTCGGCGTCACCGGGCAGCACCTTCGATCGCAACTACTGCCACACCAACAACAACTACTACGGCTTCTACCACGACGAGGGATCCAGGTACTTCACGGACACCAACAACGTCTTCCGTAACGTGGGCCGGTATTCCCAGCAGAACGGCAACTCCAACAACAACACCAAGGACCTCACCCTCCGGGACAACTGGACGACCACGCCCTCGACCAACCTCTTCAACGGCAGCCGCGGATATGTGGTGAGCGGCACGGTGGTCGTCTCCGACGGCAACTGGCCCTCCGGCGCCCGCACGGTCATGGACAACGCAGGCGTCCAGCCCCAGTACCGGCCCCTGACCACGGACCCCGTCACGGCCCCCTACAGCGGCTACTCCTCCACTCCCGCCCTGACCGGCCAGAGCGGCAGTCGCTTCACCGTCACCGACGCGGGAGCCGACATCTGGGGTGCGGGCGGACAGCACGACGACGCCTACGGCACCGCCTACCTGGCGAACTCCGCTGTCAACGGCACCTCGGTGACCGCGCGGGTCGACAGCGTCGACAACACCAACGGCTGGGCCAAGGCGGGCGTCGTCCTGCGCAACAGCCTCACCGGCACCGGCTCTTCCCCGGGATACGCGGTCGCCACGGCGACCCCGAGCCACGGCGTGTGCTTCCAGTGGGACTCCACCGCGGACGGCTACCTGGACCAGATGTCGTGTACGTCCTCGACGGTCAAGGCGCCGGTGTGGGTGCGGCTCACCCGCACGGCCACCCAGGTGTCCGCCTTCTATTCCACCGACGGAGCCGGCTTCACGCAGATCGGCTCGGCGGTCACCCTGCCGTCCATGGCCGCCACTCAGGACGCCGGTGTCATCCACAGCGCCCACAGCACCACCGCCGGTAGCGCGGCCTTCAGCAACCTGCGGATCGTCACCTCCCCCTTCAAGGCCTACAGCTCCATCCCGGCCGCGGTGGGCCAGAGCCAGGGAGTGACCTCCCTGACCAACGCGGGCATCGACACATGGGCCTCGAGCACGCAACACGACGACGACTACTCCGCGGCCTACCAGTCCGGCGTGGCGGGAACGTCGTCGACCGTCACCGTCCATGTCGACAGCCAGGACAACACCAACGCCTGGGGCAAGGCCGGCCTGATGCTGCGCAACGACATCACCGGCACCGCTTCCTCCACCGGATACGTCAGCCTCGCCGCCACACCGAGCAAGGGTGTCACGATGTCATGGGACTCCAACAGCGACGGCTACGTGGACTCCGGCGCCACCAAGACCGGCACCGGCACCGTCGCCCCGGTCTGGCTCCGCCTGGTCAGGAGCGGCGACTCGGTCACCGGCTCCTACTCGGCCAACGGGACCACCTGGACCACGGTGGGCACCGCGACGCTGACCGGTGCCAACAGCACCGAGGATGCGGGCATGTTCTTCAATGCTCACACCGGAGCGCCCGGCACCGCGAAGTTCAGCCAGTTCTCCGTGAGCTGACGAAGCGGATCTGAGTGACCGTTGGCGGATCCCGCAACCGGTCCCGCGTGGTGGTGCTGCATCACCATCACGCGGGGCACCGCCGCGCCGCGATCAGTCCTTCCGAGGGCTGCCCGTGCCGGGCAGGCTCCCACTCCGCGTCCCTGACGAGGGAGGCTCGCACCACTTCTGTCGCTGCGAAGTCACTGCCCGATCCGCGAGGTTGTGCCGCTCACCGACGCTCCTGAGCCCTCGAAACGCTCAAGGGCCGAACGCTGAAGATCAACGTCAACCGCACTGACAACACCCCGGAGCCCCCACATGAACGCTTTCCCTACCGTCCGCACCAGCAGGAGGGAGAGACGATGAAGCCCGTCACCTCCACCGTCCGCAAGCTGTCAGCAGTGCTTGTGACGGCTCTCCCCGTGGTGCTGCTGACCTCCCTCACGACGGCGGTCCCGGCCTCGGCCGCGACCCAGGCGACCTACTACGTCGCCCCCAACGGTAACGACGGCAGCCCCGGGACGATCACCGCGCCGTTCAAGACCCTCCAGCACGCACGGGACGTCGTGCGAACGGTCAACGACAACATGACCGGAGACATCAACGTCTATCTCCGCGGCGGCACCTACCCGGTGAGCAGCACCATCGGCTTCACGTCGGCCGACTCCGGGACGAACGGCCACCATGTCGTGTACGCCGCCTACCAGAACGAGAAGCCGGTCCTGGACGGAGGCGTTCCGGTGACCGGCTGGACCCAGCACAGCGGGAACATCTGGAAAGCCACGCTCAACCGCGACACCAAGCTCCGCGCTCTCTACGTCAACGGCAAGCGTGCCCAGATGGCCTCGAAGACGGTCAACTCGGCCGGATGCTACGGGACCTACACCGTCACGGCCGGCCAGGCCCCCTGGGCCTGGGAGTCGGGTTCGCAGTGCGACGGGGCCAAGTACAGCCTCTCCGACCTGCCCGCCGTCGCCGCCAACCAGGACGACGTCGAGATCAAGTCGGCCACGACCTGGACCACGGCCATCGTGGGCGTCCGTCAGATCACCACGAGCTCGGACGGTGCCAACCGCGTGGCCCTGTTCCAGCAGCCGGGTGCGGCCATCGCCCAGGCAGCTCCTTACGGCCCGTTCAAAGCCGGCGGCAGTCATACGTTCATGAACGCGTACGAGTTCATGGACAAGCCGGGCGAGTTCTACTTCGACAAGACGAATCACGCGCTGTACTACTACAAGTCCAGCTCCGAGGACATGACCACGGCGAAGGTCTTCGCGCCGAACAGCGTGTCCACTCTCCTCAAGATCGCCGGTACGTCCAGGACCGACCACGCGCGGAACATCACGTTCTCCGGGCTCACGGTCGAGCACTCCGACTGGAACCTGGTCAACGTCGCGGGCTCCGCCTTCCGGCAGAGCCAGCAGGGCAACACCATCTCGACCGTGTACGCGAGGCAGAACTTCCACGCGTACACCTACCGCAACGTCGACCTGCCGCCGGCTGCCATACAGATGGAGAACGCCGACGGGATCGTCCTGCAGCGCAACACGGTGCAGCACACCGGCGCCGACGGAATCACCCTGGCCAACGACGTGACGGACTCGCAGTTGACCGGCAACGTCACGAATGACATCGCCGGGTCCGCCATCACTGTGGGACACCCGCAGCACGTGTACATCGGGGACTACACCTCGACCAACCACGAGAAGTACCCGGTGAACGTCGAGGGAGTCTGCAAGAACATATCGATCACGGACAACTACCTCTACGACAGCGCGGTGTTGTTCGAGGCGTCCAGCCCGGTGTCGGCGTACTTCGTCGATTCCCTTTCCGTGCAGCACAACCGGATCGAGAAGTCCCCGTGGGCGGGCATCACCCTCGGCTGGGGCTGGTGGAACTTCGACGGCTCGACGAACTCCATCAATCCCGGGAACCCGACCACCACGGCGAAGAACAACACCATCAAGTACAACCAGATCCTCGACACGATGCAGGTGCTCGGCGACTCCGCTCCCATCTACACGCTGGGCAGCCAGCCGGGCACCGAGATCAGCAACAACTACATCCAGGGCGTTCCGGCCGGCCACAAGTACGGACTCCACCCCGATGAAGGCTCCGCCTACCTCAACTTCCACGACAACGTGCTCGACGTGGACAAGGACGTGACGTCCACCATCCACTCCGGCACGTGGGGCCGCCAGCACGACCTGAACATCACCAACACTTACGGCACCGTCAACAAGATCTGGGACAAGAGCGTCCCGAACAGCACCATCCAGGACGTGCGCGCGTACGCGGACGATGTGTGGCCGTCGCAGGCGTACGGCATCGCCGTGAACGCGGGTCTGGAGGACGCCTACAAGGACATCGTCCCGTCCAGCAATCTGGCGCTTCAGGACTACGTGCTGCCCGCCGGCACGTTCACCGGCAAGGGCGTGACGACCATTCCGGTGCGAAGCCCCGGAGACGGGACCAAGACCCTCTGGCTGGCTCCCTCCGGTACGACGACGTTCGCCGCCGGTCCCACCAAGACCAGCGCGAGCGGCACCTCGACGAGCATCAGCGTCCCGCAGACGGCGGGTGACTACCGCCTCTACGTCGTGGACGCCCGCGGGAACGCGTCCGCCGCGTCGAAGGCGCTGGTGCGGCAGCGCTGGAACCACGTCGACGACAAGGCGGCCGGCGTGACCTACTCCGGCACGTGGTCGAACTGGAACGACACGAAGGACATGAACGGGTCCGAGAAGTACACGGGCACCGCGGGCAATTACGCCGAGTACTCGTTCACCGGCTCGGGCGTCCGGTACCTCAGCATGAAGCAGCCGAACATGGGCAAGGTGGACGTCTACCTCGACGGCACCCTCGCCCAGTCGGGCATCGACGCCTATGCCTCGACGGTGACGAAGCAGGTGCCGCTGTTCGAGAAGACGGATCTCGCCGCGGGCCCCCACACGATCAGGGTGGTGTGCACCGGCACGAAGAACGCGGCCTCTTCGAACACCGTCTGCGCGCTGGACGCGTTCGCCTCCATCTCGTTTCCCGCGACGAACGCCAACTACAAGTTGCTCAACAAGAACAGCGCCAAGGCGATCGATGTCTCAGGTGCGTCGATGACCGCCGGAGCCAACATCCTCCAGTGGAACGACACCGGAGCCGTGAACCAGAACTGGCGCTTCGTACCGGTGGGTGACGGCAGCTACGAGATCGTCAGCCGGAACAGCGCTCTGCTCATGGACGTCAGCGGTGCCGCCACCACGGACGGCGCGAACATCGTCCAGGCGACCGACAACAACTCCGCCAGCCAGCACTGGACCCTGGTCGCCACCGGAAACGGCTACTACAAGATCAAGAATGTGAACAGCGGCAAGCTGCTCGCGGTGTCCGGCTCGTCCACGACAGCAGGCGCCCAGCTCGTACAGACGACGGACACGAACGCCGCAAGCCAGCTGTGGCAAGCGGTCAACGTGGACTGACTCCCCCCAAGGACGGATATCGTGGACATCACCAGACGACAGCTCGGCCGGCTCGCGGTCGTGGGCGCCGGAGGGCTCCTGCTGCCGGGTCTGCTGCCGGCAGGCCAGGCGGCGGCAGCCGTACCTCCCGCGGGCACGTGGGGCGACCAGGGCGACGGCACCTACGCCAACCCCGTCCTCCCGGGCGACTTCAGCGACTGGGACTGCATCCGGGTCGGCAACGACTACTACGGCATCACCAGCACGTTCGGGTACTCGCCCGGCGTGGCCGTGCTGCACTCGAAGGACCTGGTCAACTGGCGCACTCTCGGCGGCGCGGTGAGTGATCTCACCCAGATCGGGCCGGCGCTGAACTGGGACCAGATGAACCGCTACGGCCGTGGTGTGTGGGCCGGGGCCATCCGCTATCACGCGGGCCGGTACTGGGTGTACTTCAACACCCCCGACGAAGGCTTCTTCATGACATCGGCCCCCTCGCCGTCCGGGCCGTGGGATCCACTGACGGCGGTGTGGCGGACCTCCGGCTGGGACGACCCGTGCCCGTTCTGGGACGACGACGGACAGGGCTACCTCGTCACCAGCCACTACTCGGACAGCTACAAGATCAACCTGTTCAAGCTGTCCGCGGACGGCAAGTCCCTGGTCGGCTCGCCCACGGTCATCCACCAGTCGCCGGGCAGCGAGGCCAACAAGCTGTACAAGATCAACGGTCTCTACTACCACCTGTACAGCGAGGTGAAGTCCGAGGGCCGGGTGCTGATGATGAACCGCAGCTCCAGCCTCTACGGCCCCTACGAGACCAAACAGCTCGAACACGTCAACGGCTCGGTGGACCGCGAACCCAACCAGGGCGGCCTGGTGCAGGCCCCCGACGGCACCTGGTACTTCGTCACCCACCACGGCCGCGGCGCCTGGGAGGGACGACCGCTGTCCCTGCTGCCCGTGACCTGGATCGACGGCTGGCCCATCCTGGGCCAGGTCGGCGCCGACGGCATCGGCAACATGGTCTGGACCGGCCAGGTGCCCGCCGGCGGCACACCCGGCCTGCCGGTCGACGCGCTGCCCCCCGTCGTCACCGGCGACCTGTTCACCGACAGCCGCCTCAAGCCGCAGTGGGAGTGGTACTACCAGCCCCGCGCGGACCACTGGTCACTGACCGAACGCCCCGGCCACCTCCGGCTCAAGGCGTTCGCACCGCTGGCGACCGACAACCTGACCAAGGTCGGCAACACCCTCACCCAGCGGGTGCTGCGCACCGCGGGCGGCGCGACGGTGACCGTCCGCCTCGAACTGGCCGGCCTCGCCGACGGCCAGCACGCCGGACTGTGCCACTACGCCGCCACCTACGCCGGACTGGGCGTGCGGCGCTCCGGGACCACCACCACGATCGCGTACAACTCCGGCGGCACCCTGACCAACGGTCCGACGATCACGCAGAACGCCGTATGGCTGCGCACCACCTGGGACGTCAACGGCGTCAGCCAGTTCTCCTACAGCCTCGACGGGACCACGTTCACCGCGTTCGGCGGCACCTACCAGCTGACGTGGGGCGGGTACCGCGGCGACCGGATCGGCCTGTACACCTACAACCCCAACAACACCGGCTACGTCGACTTCGACTCCATGCAGTACACCATCGCCCCCACCAGGGCCTACAAATGCGTCAGCGTGCGCAGCGGCAAGGTCGCCGATGTCTCCGGTGGGTCGACCGCGGACGGCGCCGGCGTCATCCAGTGGCCCGACACCGGCGCATCGAACCAGCACTGGACCTTCCAGTCCACAGCGGACGGCTACCACACCATCACCTGCGTCCGCAGCGGCAAGGTCCTCGACGTATCAGGCTCCTCGACCGCGGACGGCGCGCGGGTCGTGCAGGCGACCGCCGACGGCCGGACCAGCCAGCAGTGGCAGCTGCGTCCCGTGACCGGCGGCGTGTTCGTCGTGGTCAACCGCAACAGCGGCAAGGTGCTCGACGTCAGCGGAGGCAGCACGGCCGACGGCGCCGCGCTGATCCAGTACGCCGACAGGGGCAGCACCAACCAGCGATGGACCTTCCAACGCGTCACTGGCTAGCTGTATTGATCACGAGCGTTGTTGACACTGGCGTGTCTTGAACATGGCGAAGACCTCCGATGTGGTGGAGCTGCCCAGGAGCACACCGCACGGAGGTCTTCGTGTCCTACCACTCGAGGTTGAACACCAAGCTTACGGACGGTGTGGTCGAGAGGGTGTTCAAGTCTTGCGTCGCAAGATGATCTTGAACACCCTCTGCCCGACTGATGGAGAACTGGCTACGGAGACGTGGTGATGCTCAGGCCGCTGAAGTTGGCCGTACCCGAGATCTTGTTGTCGTGGGAGGTGTGGAAGACGCCCGCGTCCTCGGTCGCGTTCGCCCCGGACAGGTTCACCGCCGAGCCGACCTGGGTGAAGGTACTGCCGTTGGTGGAGTAGTAACCGCTGACCTGGCTGCCCGTGCGGGTGAGCCGCAACCAGACCGGCGCCCTGATGCCCGTGGTCCTCACGTTGGTGTCGAGGTATCCGTCACCGTTGGAGTCGTACCCGAGAACGACTCCATTGCCCGGTGTCACGGCCATGACCGCGTACCCCGCTGAACTGCCTGCGGCCGTCATGTCGTTACGCACCATGATGCCCGCCTTCGCCCAGGAGTTGGCGTCGTCCAACTGGTCCACCTTGGTGGTCACGGTGGTGCCGCTGCTGAACGCTTGGCTCTGGTAGACGGCCCCGTACTGGTCGTCGCGCTGCGGCGCGACACCCCAGACGTCGGCCCCGGCGCCGGTGATCGAGAGCTGGCTCTGGTGCTGGTCGAGGAGGGCCGGGATGTTCGCGTATCCGGCGAACGGGGACGTGGTGATGCTCAGGCTGCCGAAGGTGGCCGTGCCCGGGACGTTGACGTCGTGGGAGGTGTGGAAGACGCCCGCGTCCTCGGTCGCGTTGGCCCCGGACAGGCTCACCGCCGAGCCGACCTGGGTGAAGGTACTGCCGTTGGTGGAGTAGTACCCGCTGACCTGGCTGCCCGTGCGGGTGAGCCGCAACCAGACCGGCGCCTTGATGCCCGTGGTCCTCACGTTGGTGTCGAGGTATCCGTCACCGTTGGAGTCGTACCCGAGAACGACTCCATTGCCCGGTGTCACGGCCATGACCGCGTACCCCGCTGAACTGCCTGCGGCCGTCATGTCGTTACGCACCATGATGCCCGCCTTCGCCCAGGGGTTGGTGTTGTCCAGCTGGCTCACCTTGGTGGTCACGGTGGTGCCGTTGGTGAACGCTTGGCTCTGGTAGATGGCCCCGTACTGGTCGTCGTGCTGTCCGCCGGCACCCCAGACGTCGGCCCCGGCTTCGGTGATCGCGAACTGGCCGTTCGCCTGGCTGAAGGTGGCCGGCGAGTTCACCGCGAAGGTGGAGTAGGGAGCGGTCACCGGGTACTTGAGGTACTGGTACGCGGGTTCCAGACCGGCCGCGTTCATGACCGTTTGGGCGCCCGACGGCCAGGCACCGCCTGTGACGATCACCGTGCCGCTGACCACGCTGCCGCGGTTGCCGTCAGTGACGTCGCCGTCCTTCGTGGCCCAGTTGTTGGTCAGGGTGAAATTGCCGGTGTTGTTGGTGCTGGTGGCGTTCTGGTGGGCGTACGGTCCGACGTTGAAGACATTGTTGGTGGCGGAGATGTACCGCGATCCCTCGTCGAAGTACATGCCGTTGAAGTTGGGGCCGTTGGTGCAGTAGTTCTGGTCGATCACACTGGAGGGGTTCGCCGACAGCGTGTAGAAGCAGCCGCCGTCGTTCATCGACTGCAGGAAGTCGTGCACGTAGTTGGCCGTGACCGAGTTCCCCGTGGCTGTCGTCGGGGTGTTGTAGATCGGCTGGTAGTTGTACAGACCCCGGTTGACGTAGTCCTGGCTGCCGCCCGGGTCGTTGACTCCCCACCCCTCGCCGATGCTGATGCCGGTATAGGGCAGGTTGTACACCTCGTTGTGGCTGATCACGGCGTTGGTGGTGTATGTGGCGAGAATCGCGTCGTTGTCACGGTAGTCAAGCGCGACGTCGTGGATGAGGTTGTCCTTGATGGTGATGTTCTTGTTCGTCATCCGGACGTCACTGGGGTGGTGCGCGTCTGCCTGGTAGCCGCCGACGATGACGCCGCCGGCCGCGATCTGGTTGAAGAGCGAGCCTATGACGGTGATGTCGCCGGCTCCCAGGCCGACACCCGAGGTGTTCGCATTGGCGTCCTCGCCGATGCCGAGGCCTTCCTGGCCGAGGCCGATGAACTTGTCGGCGCTGAACGTCACGTGGTTCGCTGCGGACACCTGTACCGCCGCGGGCATCTGCAGCTGGTTCGGCCGGGTCGCCTCGAACAGGCTGCATCCGGCTTTGCAGGAGGTGAAGGCATCCGAGGGCCTGTTCCAGTTGCCCTGGATGTACCCGCCGGTCTGCTGGTCGGCCCAGCCCTCGTTGGTGCTCGGGTGCAGCCAGCTCGTGTGGGAGAACTGCACACCGACGAACGACAGGTCGTGGGCCGGCGCACTGTAGGTGCCGCCGACGCTGATGAGCGACTCCAGTCGCGGCAGCTCCACGTCAGCAGTGCTGAGGTCCTGGCCCGCCAGCGGCTTGTAGTAGAGGTAGCCGGTGGCGGTGTTCAGATACCACTCCCCTGCGGCATCGAGGAATTCGTAGGCGTTCTCCAGGTACGCCGGTCCCTTGCGGAACGGGGACTGGACGGTGTCCCAGCCCCAGGTGTTGTTGTCCCAGGCGGGCTGCTGCATGGTGAACGTGTTGTTGCTGATGCTCTGCACGGGCATGTAGCGGTCGGTCCAGCTGTTGAGCGTCTCGAGCTCCACCCGGCTCTGGTTGGCCAGCGTGTTCAGGTAGCTCAGTGCGGAATTGGTGAAGGTGAACCCGGTCGGGTTGAAGGTCAGGTCCGAGCGGGTGACCTGGGTGCGCGCCCGGGTGGCGAGCAGGCCGTCGACGTAGAGCTGGCGGGTGTCGAAGCCGGTGCCGACGTTGGCGCGCCAGATGTCCTTGGTCGTGTCGAACTGCGACCAGCCGGTTATCTTCCGCGCTCCCGAGATGATCGGGTTCGCGCCGGGGGCAGCCTTCCACACCACCGTGTGGCCGTTGTTGCCCGAGTCGGCGGCGGTGAAGGAGAGCGGGGCGGAGAGGCGGTAGGTACCGTCCGCCAACTGCACGACGATGTCGCCGGTCATGCCGGAGTTGATCGCACGCACCGAGGTCTGTGCCTGGGTGATCGAACACGGCTGGGAGGAGGAGCATGCGGTGCCGGTACCCGAGGGCGACGCGTAGAGCGTCGTCATGGCCGCCGCCTGCGCCGCTCCGGCGGACACGACCGCGGAGAGCAGGGCGCCGACGAGCGCCGTCGCCGCGGCCGCGGCGCGAATCCGCGGCCTGGGGCGGGGGCGGGAGCGGCGTGATGGGATCGTTCTTCGGAGTGAAAGCACGAGGGCTCCTTCGGTGATGCGCACCGTGCCTGGTCCCATCCCGGTCGCGACCCGGCGGGAATTCGGCCATGTTTCACCGGCGTTTCGCCGGGGCGGAGGAACTTCATCATACGAATGATGTAATCCGCAAGGTGTGGGTTGTCCCATTTGATGATCACAAGGAGCGGCACGCCCCCGGTACCCCGGCCCGTCGTCAACGACTGGCGCCTGCGCCCTAGGAGGGGTCGCTCGGAGCCGTTCCCCGACGGCAGACCGGCCGGCTCAGCGACACCGTGGTGACCTGTCTCGTCGACCGCATCGTGGGCGGGGCCTTTCCCCGACCTCCGCGCTGCCCATCGAGGCGGTGCTGTGCGAAGAGTTCGCCGTCAGTCGGGCCGTCGTGCGCGAGTCGGTGAAGGTACTCGAAGAAAAGGGGCTGGTCAGGGCGGCGCCCGGAAGCGGTACACGGGTGCCCGCTCCACCTGCTCGGGCGTGAGGACGGTGCCGGCGCCGACGGTCAGCCCACTATGGGCGGCCATCTCCTTGACCACCTGTTCGGTTCCCGGGGTGCGGAAGGTGACCTCCGCGCACCGGGCACCGCCCGTGGCGAGCGCGTCGGCCGGCGGGCCGGCGCTCGCGGTGGACGGCACGGTCAGCACGGGCAGGAGGCGGGATCCGGCCAGTACGGTGACCCGGGATGTGCCGCTCATCGGCCGAGCCATCCGCCGTCCACGGGCAGGACGACGCCGTGGACGTAGGCGGCGGCGTCCGAGGCGAGGAACACGGTGGCGCCCGCGAGGTCGTCGGCGCTGCCCCAGCGGGCGGCCGGGATGCGGTCCAGGATCGCCTTGCTGCGCACCGGGTCGTCCTGGAGGGCCTGGGTGTTGTCGGTGGCGATGTAGCCGGGGGCGATGGCGTTGACGTTCACACCGTGCGGCGCCCACTCGTTGGCCAGCGCTTTGGTCAGGCCCGCGATGCCGTGCTTGGCGGCGGTGTAGCCGGGCACGGTGATACCGCCCTGGAAGCTGAGCAGCGACGCCGTGAAGATGACCTTCCCCTGGCCGCGTGCGACCATCGCCGCGCCGACCGCACGGGACAGGACGAACTGGGCGTTGAGGTTGACCTGGAGCACCAACTCCCAGTCGGCGTCGGTGTGTTCGGCGGCCGGGGCACGGCGGATCGTCCCCGCGTTGTTGACCAGGATGTCCACCGGGCGTTCGCGCCCGGCGAGGTCCGCGCCCAGGGCCCGTACCGCCTCGGGGTCGGCGAAGTCGGTGCGAATCGCCTCGAACGTGCGGCCCGCGGCGAGGACGTCCCTCTCCACCGCGCTGCCGGACTCCTCCAACTGGGCGCTGACGCCGATGACGTCCGCGCCGGCACCGGCGAGCGCGCGGGCCATGGCCCGTCCGATGCCGCGCCGGGCTCCGGTGACGACGGCGAGCCGTCCGGTGAGGTCGAAGGCGGTCATACGGCGGCTCCCTGGGCGTCGTCGCTGTCGTCGGTGCAGTTCACGAGGATCTTCATCACGTCACCGCCGCCCTCCAGGGCCTCGAAGGCGGCAGGTGCCTGCGTGAGCGGCACGACCTTGCTGATCAGCCGCTCGGCCGGGATGGTGCCGTCCGCGACCAGGGCGACCGCCTTCTCGAAGTCGGAGCGGTCGTACAACCGGGCCCCGACCAGGGTCAGTTCACGCCAGAAGAAGCGGTGCAGATTGACCTCGCGGGGGCGGGGGTGGATCGCGACGAGGCAGAGCCGGCCGCGTACGCCGAGCACGTCGACCGCGGTGTCCACGCCGCCTTGCGCGCCGGAGACCTCGAAGGCGACGTGGGCACCCGCGTCCTCGGTCCACGTGCCGACCAGCGCCGGCACGTCGTCGGCGGCCGGGTCCCACACGGTCAGCCCCAACTCCTCGGCGAGCAGCCGCCGGTGCGCGCTCAACTCCACCACTCGCACATCGGCGCCCGCGGAGCGCGCGACCAGCGCGATCAGGACGCCGACCGGGCCGCAGCCGACCACCACGACCTTCTCACCCTCGCGAACCCGGGCCCGGCCCACATCGTGCACGGCCACCGCGGTCGGTTCGACGAGCGCGGCATGGTCCAGGGCGAGGGTGCCGGGCAGCCGGATGAGTGTCGAAGCGGGCACGGTCCAGAGCTGCTGCATCGCGCCCGGCGAGTCGATGCCGATGAAGTCCAGGTGCTGGCAGACGTGTTGGTGACCGGTGCGGCAGGCCGGGCAGGTGTCGTCCCAGCGCAGCGGCATCACGGTGACCGCGTCACCGGCTGCCCAGCCCTCCACGCCCGGGCCGACGCGCACGACTCTGCCGGACATCTCGTGGCCCAGGACGGCGGGCGCGGCCACCCGGGCGTCCATGTCGCCGTGGAAGATGTGCAGGTCGGTGCCGCAGATGCCGACATAGGCGGGGGCCAGCTCCACCTCGCCGGGACCGGGCGGCGCACTGAGTGCGGGAGCCGTGTCGAGGGTGCGGGCGGACGTGTAACGGACGGCGAGTGTCATTGTGTCGTCAGGGTCCCTTCAGCGCGGACGGCGATGGTCAGCAGAGGCGGATGCACGTCCCGCGCGGGTTCGTCGGCGTGCGCGATGGGTGCGCACGCCGGGGTGGGCGTGAGGGTCAGATGGTGCGCGTGGCGCTGTCCGCCGCGACGTCGGCTTCCTCTGACACGGAGGGGAGACGGTAGAAGGCGGTCGCGGTGCCGGCGAGGACCGCGTGGATCTCGGTGGCGGAACAGCCGTCGAGCAGCTCGTCCACAGTGGCGGCCCACCGGTTCCAGCCGCCCGCGAGGTTCGCGACCGGCCAGTCGGAACCGAACATCAGGCGGTCGGGGCCGAAGGCGGAGGCCAGTACGTCCCAGGCGGGGCGGATGTCGGCGGTGGTCCAACGGGTGTGGTCGGCCTCCGTGATCAGCCCCGACACCTTGCAGACCACCTGCGGGTGCGCGGCCAGCAGACGCACCTGCCGCCCCCAGTCGGCCAGGTCACCGTCGGCGATCGGCGGCTTGCCCGCGTGGTTCAGCACCTGGGGCAGGTCGGGCAAGCACTCGGCCAGCCGGGTCGCCTGGTCGAGCTGGTGGCTGCGGACCAGCACGTCGTAGCCGAGCCCGCGGTCCCGGGCCGCCGCCAATCCCCTTATCACCTCGGGGCGTTGCAGCCACCCCGGATCCGTCTCGCCCTGGACGAGGTGGCGCAGGGAGCGCAGATACGCACCGCCCGGTCCGGCAAGCAACCCGTCGAGCAGATCGCCGATGGCTGGTGAGGTCAGGTCTGCCCAGCCGACCACGGCCCCGATCAGGGTCTCCTGCTCCGCGAGGGCGAGGAGGTCCTCGGTCTCGGGCACGTCCGGGATGCACTGCACGACCACCGTGCGGTGCAGACGGCGGCCCGCGATGGGCTGGGTGGCGGTGGCACGCAGGTCCTCGGGCGTGAAGGTGCGGCGGATCGCCGTCACGTCGGGGTCGTCGAGCCAGGGTTGCGGACGGTTGGAGAGGTCCCACAGGTGGTGGTGGGCGTCGATGAGGACGGGGGCGGGGATCATGGCAGTTTCCAAGTCGGCTCGGTCTGGTACGGGCCGGGTCAGGCGGTGGTGTCTTCGCCTGACGGGTTCAGGTGCCAGATCTCGGTGAGTTCCGTCCACTGGCGGGAGTCGCCCCGGTCGGGCCAGGGTTCCTGGCAGGGGTCGGTGAGTTTCCACCACTCCTGGGTCTCGGGGTCGGCTTCGAGGGTGGCCATGTCGGCCTCGAAGTCGTCGCCGTGGTACTCGAGGTAGCCGAACAGCACGTCACCGTGGAGGAAGATGCCGAAGTTGCGGATGTTCGCCCGGTGCATGGCCGCCTCCACCCCGGGCCAGACGGCGGAGTGCAGTTCGAGGTATCTCTCCCGGTACTCGGGCCGGAGCCTGATGGTCTGGGCGATGCGCTTCACGCCGTGCTCTCTCCTGTGCCGGGGGCGGGCTCGTTGGCGTCGGTGTCGAACGGGGTGCGGTAGCTGGGGGTGTTGGCGCGCAGGTCCAGCCGCAGGACGAGCTTGATCCGGGTGGACGCGGGCAGCCGGACCGTCAGGAAGGGGCTGTCGCAGGACAGTTCTTCCTCGGTGACGACGGGCTCGGTGTGGCCGTAGTCGTACATGTCGCCGATCCAGCCGTCGTCCGCGCAGGTGGTGTAGCGGACGGTGGTGATGGTGTGCTCGGCGAAGGCGCCGGCCTGGACGATCACCGTGCGGCCGGTCTCGGGGGCGAGGTTGACCAGCTCGACGGTGGTCGCCTCGGGGTCGATGGAGGTGACCAGCGCGGCCACGTCCTGGGGGAGGCCGGCGCGGCGGGCGTCGGCGTCGTGGTAGCGCAGCCGGGCTTGCTGGAGGCCGCCGTTGTAGAGCACCTGGGGGCCGCCCCAGGTGAGCTGGACGAGGGCCTCGGTGGCGACGGGGTTTGACTGCTGCCAGACGTGGATGTCGGCCTCGGGGACGTCCAGGTCGCGGTAGCGGTCGATGCGCCGCAGGCGGTGGCGGATCTGTGCCTGGGCGGTGGCGAGGATGCGCTCGGGGTAGCCGGGGTCGTCGCCGGCGAGGAAGGCGAACCACGCCTTCTCGTGCCCGGACTCCTCCTTGGCGCGGAACGGCCGCAGGGTGCGCCAGTCGATCGCCTCGGCCTCGCGCAGGTCCTCCAGCCGCTCGCGGTCGGCGTCCGAGGCCGAGTGGTGCCACAGGGCCACCGGTACGGGCGGGGTGGTCGGGTTGTAGTCGAACCAGCCGGTGTCGTTGTGCCGGAACGGCACGTGGAGCGTGGGGATGTCGGCGTCCGGGCCGAGTTCGACCGCCCACTTGGCGGGCAGGCTGGAGTCGGATTCGGTGTGGCGCATCACCTTGCCGCGGGCGATGAGCGAGTCGAGCGTGGTGCGGACCATGGACAGGAAGTCGTCGTCCCCGGTGACCGTGGCCGCCGCGAGCGCCGCCACACAGGCCGCGGTTCCGATGCTGTGCCAGCCGTGGGGCCAGGACCAGCCGTAGTGGCCGCCGTACCAGCGGCCTTCAAGGAGGCCGCCGACGACTCCGTCCGGGCTGACGTTGTCGGGGATGACGCCGTCGTTCACCTCGGTGCGCTCCCGCCACGCGCCGACGTACTCGACGATCCAGTCGCGGTAGCGCTCGTCGCCGGTCAGGATCCAGGCGTTGAGGACCAGACCGGTGGCACCGAGGTTGAGCGCGGTGTCGCCGACGCCCATCCGGTCGCGCATCTGCGCGCCGAGCCGCGGGTCCGCGGAGAGCGGGTACGGGCCGCCGTCGGCCTCGGGGATCCAGTCGAGCGGGTACCCGTAGGTGTCGGCCTCCTTCTGGAGCCAGGGGTAGACGTCGCCGTCGAACAGGCCCGTGCGGTCGGGATCGCTGCCGTTGTGCGCGCGAGTGATGATGCGGTGGGCGGGGTCGTAGTTGCCCTTGGCCGGGTCGACATACAACTCGGCGAAGCGCAGGGCGCGTTCGGACCAGCGCTTGGGGTCGGCCATGCACAGGAAGTAGAGCAGCAGCAGGCTCTCACCCTGGTGGAACCAGTCGTAGCCGCGCTCGAACTCGTCGCGCAGCATGTCCAGTTCGGTGAGCTGCCGGGTCACGCCCTCCCAGTGCTTCTCACTGGCGGGCAGCAGATCGTCCGCGCCACCGAGCAGGTACAGCTGGGGCCAGTTGAAGAACACCTCGTAGAAGTCGTCCACGCCGTCGCGGGTGGTCAGCCGGCCGGAGTAGTTCAGCCGTCCGTCCGGGCCGGTGTAGTCACGGGCGAAGCGCCGCCAGGCGTGGTCGAGCAGGTCGAACAGGGACCGCTGGGCCACGGCCCAGCCCGGTGGTTCGAGCAGCGGCACCCCCGCCTCGATCTCGGGTGGGGGGACCCGACGGTCGCAGGGGGTGTCCTGTGCCGGGGTACGGTCGGCGGAGCTGTAGGGCATGGGGATCTCCGTTTGGGGTGGGCGGCGGGACGGCGCTCGAGGGCGACGGCCTGAACGGGCCGCTATTCCTTGGTGGCGCCGGCGAGCATTCCGCTGACCAGGAAGCGCTGCGCGAAGAGGAAGACGACCAGCACCGGTGTGATGGCCACCAGCGTGGCCAGCGCCAGCTGCGGGCGCTGGATCGCGAGGGCGCCGACCGCCGGGTTGAAGGACGGCACGTTGCTGAGCAGGCTTCCGACGCCCACCTGGATCGGCATCTGGTCGCTCTCGGGGAGCATCACGTACGGAAGGAAGTAGTTCGTCCAGTTGGCCACGAAACTGAAGAAGCCCACCAGCGCGATGACGGGGGTGGCCAGCGGCAGCGCGATGTGCCGGAAGACGCCGAACTCCGAGCAGCCGTCCATTCTCGCCGCCGCCAGCAGGTCCTTCGGCACGGCGGTGGTGAAGTAGATGTAGGTGAGGTACACGCCGAACGGGTAGAACGAGTAGGGCAGGATGATCGACCACATCGTGCCGATCAGGTGAGCCGCGTTGATCTCCAGGAACAGCGGCACCACCAGGGTGGCGGTCGGCATGAGCATCACGACGAGAGTCGAGACGAGCAGGGTGTGCCGTCCGCGGAACTCGGTCATGGCCAGGCCGTATCCCGCCGGCACCGCCACGCAGAGGGTGATGACCAGGGAGATCACCGCGTACAGCGTGGAGTTGCCGAGCCACTGCATGATGGCGTTGTCCTGGAACGCGGTGAGGCCGTCCCAGTTGGCCTTCAACGCGTGCCAGGAGCCGAAGGACAGCGGGTTGCCGTGGACGAGTTGCCGGTCGGTCTTGGTCGCCGCGAGGACGAGCCACAGCACCGGCAGCACGAAGAACACCGCGAACACGGCCAGTACGGTGCCGGTCAGCAGCCGGGATGTCACGCGCCGCTGGGGACGGGGACGCCGCTCCGGAGCCCGGTGGTGCCTGTGGCTCATGACGGATGATGCCCCTTTCGTACGTGGAGTGGCGGCGACCGGGATGGCAAAGGACTTAGTCGGCATCGAAGAACCCCGAGCGTGCGACGAAGACGGCGGCGGCCGACACGCTGACGACCAGGAGTTCCACCGAGACCGCGGCGGCGCCGTTGATGTTGTTCATCTGGAAGGCGAAGTCGTAGGTCAGCTGGTTGAGCGAGTAGTCGCGTCCGGCCACGCCCACACTGGCGAGGGACAGCAGTTGCGGCTCGACGAAGAGCTGCGCGCCGCCCGCGAAGGCCAGGATCGCCATGTACACGATCCACTTGCGGAGCATGGGGATCTGGATGTGCCAGGCGGTCTGCCAGGCGCCGGCGCCGTCGATGCGGGCGGCTTCCATGACGTCCGTGGGGATGTTGTTGAGCGCGCCGTACATGACGACGATCCAGCCGCCGGCGCCGGTCCAGAACGCGATGATCGTGAACAGCAGCGCCAGGTTGCCGGGGGCGATGACCTCACCGAAGGTGTGGAAGCCCAGGGAGCCCAGCAGCGAACTGACGGGGCTGACCGTCGGGTCGAGCATGAACAGCCACACCAGGACGCTGGCCGCGCCGGCGAGGGCTCCGGGGATGTAGAAGAGGAACCGCAGGGACTTGCTGACGGTGCCTGACGAGAGGCGGTGCAGGAGCAGGGCCAGGCCCACCACGAACACCACGAGGGAGGCCAGCCAGAACACCAGGTACAGCGCGACATGACTGACGGCGTCCATGAAGCGGAAGTCCTGCGCCGTGGTGACGAAGTTGTCGAGGCCGGTGAAGGTGCCCCCGGCGTCGGTGAAGGCGAAGTAGACGGCGTACCCGGTCGGCAGGATGCCGAACGCGATCAGCAGGAGCACGTACGCCGCGACGAAGGCGATGCCGGCCCGGCCCTGCCGGTCGGCGCCGCGGGGGCGCCGGCGGGCAGAGCCGGACGAGGAGTGGCTGAGCGTCACTGGGAGACCTTGTATCCGTTGGACTTGGCGTACTTGACGATGGAGTCCTGCCAGGCCGGCAGCATCGACTCGATGGACTTGCCCTGCGTCAGGCCGGGCTTGACGGTGGCCGCCCAGATCGCCTCCTGGCTGAACTGGCCCGAGCCCCACCCCGGCCAGACCTGGCTCGACGCGTCCTGCAGCGCGCTCAGGTCCCCGGTGAGGTAGCCGACGCCGCCCTGCGCCTTGAGCCACTTCTGGGCTGCGGGCCCGTAGGCCGGATAGCCGGGCGCCTTCTCTGCCTGGTAGGCGTCGTCGGTGGTGACCCACTTCAGGAAGTCGGTGGCCGCCTTGATGTGGGTGGAGTGCTTGGACAGCAGCCAGGTGCCGCCGCCGACGTTGCCGGTGGTGGGAGCGGGCTGCCCCTTCCACTGGGGGATGGGCGCCACGCCGATCTGCTTGGCCGGCACCTTGAGGGTGTCCTTGAACACCGCGCCGCCGTACCAGGCCGGGCCGGGCATGAGCAGCACCTTGTCGGCCTGGTTCTTGCCGAAGTCGGTGCTGAAGACGCCGCTGATGGACATGGACTTGTTCTTGATCAGCACGTCGAGGAGCTTGGCCATCTTGGTGCAGGCCTCGCTGGTGGTGTTCACCGAGACGGACTTGGGACCGGTGATGTCGTTGGCGCCGCACTGGCTCGCCCACAGGTAGATCTCGGGAGTGAACGAGTCGCCCGCGTCACCCACGAGGAAGCCCGGGTGCTCCTTCGCCACCTTCTCGCCGAGCGCCTGGTACTCCTCCCAGGTCGTCGGCACGGTGTAGCCGAACTTCTTCATCAGCGGAGCGTTGTACCAGAGCACCGCCTGGGAGAGGTCGTTGCGCAGGCAGTAGAGGGTGTCGTTCACCTGGCAGACGTCGTTGGCGCCCTTGGCGAACTGCGCCAGGGTGATCGCGGGCATCAGGCCCTTGTCGAGGGGGGCCGCGAACCCCGCGTCGACCGCCCACGTCACCTCGTTGTTCTGCGAGCTGAAGACGACGTCCGGCCAGCCCTTGCCGGTGCGGTTGAACAACTGGACCTTGGTCTGGAGGTAGTTCGAGCCGTTGGCGTCGCCGTCGTAGCTGACGATGTCCAGCTTCGCGTCCGGGTGGAGCTTCTGATACAGCTTCGCGGCGTCCATGCGGGTCGCGTCCACCCAGACGGTCAGCGCGCCGTCCTTTTGCGGCGCCTGGGCGAAGCCGTCCTTGGTCGTCGTACCGGTGCCGCTGCCGCCGCCACAGGCCGTCACGGTCAGCAGTACCGTGGCCGCGCAACCGGCCAGCAACGCCGCGCGCTTCTTGCTGATCACTCTCTTCGAGCTGGACGCAGGCTTGTCGACCGTCATGAGTGACTCCACTGGGTTCGCAGGTGCCCCGAGCAGTTCGGGGGCTTGGACAGGTCGACGCCGGGCCGTCCCGGGCGGGCGTCGGACCCTGAGGGGTGCATTTCGTGTAACATAAGTCGTCATACGAATGCCGTCAAGGTGTTGGCGAGTAGAGTCGCCCACCGTTCGCTGCAACGCAAGGGGGCCCATGGTCAGGAACGCCAGCGGCGCGGCCGAGGAATCGCCGGTCATCGAGCCCTGGCCCAAGCGCCCGGCCCGCCTGGCCCATGCCGTCGTGGAGTCCCTCACCGGCACCATCGTCTCGGGTGCCCTCCCGCCGGGCTCGACCCTGCCGGTCGAACCCGAACTGTGCGAGACGTTCGGCGTCAGCCGCATCACCGTCCGTGAGGCCGTCAAGTCTCTGGAGGCCAAGGGTCTGGTCCGCGCCCGGCAGGGCTCCGGCACCACGGTCACCCAGCCCGAGGAGTGGAACCTGCTGGACCCCGTCGTGCTGGCCGCCACCGTCCAGCACGACGGCACACTCGTCGTCCTCGACCAGCTCGTCGCCATCCGGTCGGCGCTCGAGGCCCAGATGGCCGCCCAGGCCGTCGAACTGGCCACCGACGAGGACCTGCAGGCCATCGAGCGGATGCTCGGCCGGCTCGACGAGAAGACCACGGCCCCGGCCCGGTTCGTCGAGATCGACGTCGCCTTCCACGACCGCATCATGCAGGCCTCCCGCAACCGGCTCGGCCGTTCCGTCATCCGCACCGTCCACGCCCAGGCCCGCACCACGCTGCTGTACACCGGCGCCCCCGACACCGCCGGGTGCCGACAGGCCAACGCGGAGCACCGGAAAGTGGTCGAGCGTCTCCTGGCCCGCGATCCCGAGGGCGCCGCGCAGGCCATGACCGATCACATCGAAGCAGCGTGGCGTCGCCGTCGCCCGCCCAGCGCGGCCCCGCCCGCTCCGTGAGCACAACCGCACCGACGCCCCCGAGCCGACAAGGCCGGGGGCGTTCGCACATGCCGCAGGCCCATCGGCCGAGTCGTCGCGACGAATCTATTGACGAAATTCATATGACGTCTAATGTTGCATCGATCTTTCCCGTTTGTGTCCGCGTCACCCGGCCAGCCCACTCCGGCGGCACATCGCGAGGCCTTCCGAGACAATCCACCGGCAGGTGCCATATGCGACCAAGCCGCAACCACGCCATATGCGACCAAACCACAACCAACCCATATCCGACCGTCTCAGATCATGGCTGGCCACAGGTGCCCTTTCACCGCCTCGGCCGCTGCGGTCCTCGTCCAGGCCAGCCCCGCGTTCGCCGCCACGACGACGCTCTACGCCACGCCGAACGGAACGGGCACCGCCTTCGCCTCGACCAGCCGACCTCCACGGCCACCTCGGTCAAGGCACCGGTCTGGGTGCGGCTCACCCGCACCGCCACCCGGGTGTCCGGCTACTACTGCACCGACGGATCCACCTTCACCCAGATCGGCTCGGCGGTCATCCTGCCGTCCATGGCCGCCGCCCAGGACGCCGGTGTCATCCACACCGCCCACAGCACCACAGCCGGCAGCGCGACCTTCAGCAAACTGCAGACCGTCACCTCGCCATGGCGTGCCTACAGCTCCATCCCCGCCGCGGTGGGCCAGAGCCAGGGAGTGACCTCCCTGACCAACGCGGGCATCGACACATGGGCCACGAGCATGCTGCACGACGACGACTACTCCGCCGCCCACCAGCCGGCCGCCGCGGGAACCTCCTCCACCGTCACCGTCCACGTCGACAGCCAGGACAACACCAACGCCTGAGGCAAGGCCGGCCTGATGCTGCGCAACAGCGTCACCGGAGCCGGCTCGTCCACCGGGTACGCCTCCCTCGCCGTCACTCCCGGCAACGGCGTCAGCCTGCAGTGGGACTCCGACAGCGACGGCTACGTCGACAAGATCACCACCAAGACCGCTGAATCCGCCCCGCTCTGGCTCCGGCTGGTCAGGAACGGCACATCGGTCACCGGTTCCTGCTCCACCGACAGCACCACCTGGACCACCGTCGGCACCGCCACGCCGACCGGAGCGAACAGCAGCCTGCACGCGGGCACGTTCTTCACGGCCCACAGCCCCACACCCGGCACCGCGAGCTTCAGCCAGTTCTCCATCAGCTGACGCAGCGGAAGGGGCACCCGTCGCCGATCCGGCAGGCCCCCTTCAGCCGGCGCCAACAACCAGCTGTGGTACCTCCAGCCGGCCACCGGCGGGTACCTCATCTGCAACCTGGAGAGCAGACAGATACCGGGGGTGAGCGGTGGATCAACGTCGAGCGGAGCCGCCATCGATGAGTGGATGGTGACGGTGCAACCGGAAGGCGAAGACTTTCCGGTTGCACCGACCCCCGCGCCGCATACGGGACCTCGGCCTCGAAGCCGAGCAGGTGCCCGATGCTCGCGCGGCGCAGTTCGGCGGCGTGGTCCTCCGCCGACCCCACGGCAACGTCAAGCGGCTCCGGGACGGCGAGACCAGACGGCACAGCCGTGCGCACCCGGCCGCGTTCTGCGGGCCGATGTCATCGACGCCGCCCGGCTGCTGCGGCCAGTCAAGCGGCGGGCCATGCCCGCCGGCTTCCCGCCGCCGAGCAGCAGGCTACGACCAAGATCAATAGTACGCGCAATGGCGGCGCTATAGATCCCATGTATAGCGCTCCACTCACCGAATGAGTGACCCTCAGGTCTAACGTACCCGCCCTGAATCTTCCTTTTCCTCCCGTGACTTGGACCGGTATCGCCTCAACCGTAGACGCGGCCCTCGCAGTTGTCCTATAAATCCATCCGATGTCTTCCAGAGGGTGAAGCGGAACATGGCCGCCATGCCGGTGTTCCGCTCGTAGCGCCCTGCCCTCCCTCCCCCAACACATGGAGCCGCACCATGTCCTCTGCATCCCTCAGCAGACGCTCTCTGATGAAGGCCGCCGCCCTTGCCGGAGGAGTGGCGGCCTTCGGGCTGCCGCAGGCCCTGTGGCCCGCCACCGCCGAGGCGTACACCGTCCCCTCGAAGATGGACTGGTGGTACGAGGCCCGGTTCGGGATGTTCATCCACTTCGGGTCCTACTCGTACCTCGGCCAGGGCGAGTGGGTGTTTGCGCAGCAGCGGTGGAGCAAGGCGAACTACCAGACGCAGGTCAGCCAGAAGTTCAATCCGACCCAGTTCAACGCGGCCGCCATCGCCGAACTCGCCAAGAACGCCGGCATGAAGTACCTCGTGATCACCGCCAAGCACCACGAGGGCTACGCAATGTGGGACTCCGACGTGGCGAGCTTCACCGACACCACCGGCACCAAGCTGTACAACCTGCACGACTACAGCGGCTTCCAGACCGACCTGCTCGGGGACCTCAAGAGGGAGTGCGAGAGCCGCGGGATCAAGTTCTGCCTGTACTACTCGATCCTCGACTGGAACCATCCTTCACAGACAGAGCGTCACGAGGGCGGTCTCACCACGATGTCCTCGCAGGCCGCCCGCACCGCCTACATCGCCGACATGAAGGCGCAGCTCCAGGAACTGCTGGACCGCTACGACCCGGCACTGCTGTGGTTCGACGGCGATTGGTCCGGCGAGCCCTCCAGCCCCACCCTGGAGGACTGGTGGCTGAAATCGGACGGCGTCGACCTCTACAACTGGCTGATCGCCCGCAAGCCCGGCCTCATCGTCAACGAACGGGTCAAGCGGGACCTCGGTCTCGGCGACTACGCGGTCGCGGAGTTCGGCATACCCGCCACGCCGATGAACCGGCAGTGGGAGAAGTGCGCCACCATGAACGGCTCCTGGGGTTACAACGCGGGCTTGGAGACCCGCTACAGGCCCTTGAAGGACCTCGTCCGGGAACTCGTCACGGTGGTCGCCCGGGACGGCAACTACCTGTTGAACATCGGCCCCACGGGCGAGGGCCTGGTCACCGCCGGAACCGAGTCCGTCCTGAACGGCCTGGCCTCATGGATGTCGACGTACAGCGACAGCATCCACGGGACCAGCGGCAGCCCGTTCACCTTCGAACCGGCGTGGGGGAAGGTCACCAAGAAGAGCGGCAAGCTCTTCGCCCATGTCTTCACCTGGCCCACGAACGGCCGGCTGGCGATCCCGGCGCTCGACAACACGATCAGCCGCGTCTACCTGCTGGACAACCCCTCGGTCTCGCTCTCGTACACCGTCAGCGGCGGCACCATCGACGTCACCGTGCCGGCCACCGCGCCGAACGCCAACGTCTCCGTGGTGTGCGTCGAGGTCCTGGGCATGCCCATCGGGGTTTCCACGTCAGCGACGGTGTTCCAGAACGTCAACTACCAAGGCAACAGCGCCATTCTGCCGCTGGGCAGCTACACGTCCTCCCAACTGGCCGCCGCCGGCCTGGGGGCCGCCATGGCCTCCTCCATCCTGGTACCCGACGGCTACCAGGTGACGGGCTACTCCGGCGACAACTTCACCGGCACCGTCTGGACGTTCACCTCGAACGCCCCCGACCTCGTGGCGACCGGCAACAACGACGCGATCAGATCACTGAAGGTGACGTTCAGGCCCGACAAGTACTTCCGCCTGACCAATGTCACCAGCCGCTTGGTGCTGGACAGCGGCGGCGATGTCGCCAGCGGCTCGAACCTGAAGCAGTGGTCGCCGGTAAACAGCTCCAATCTCCAGTGGCAGGCAGTGGAACTCGGCGATGGTTACTACAAGCTCGTCAACCGCACCAACGGCATGGTCGCCGACGGCTGGGGCTCCACCGCCAACGGCGATCCGGCCCGGCAGAAGGCATGGGACGGTGGCGACACGCAGCAGTGGCTGATCACCCCCCGCGGCCGGGGCCAGTACTCGATCGCCAACCGCAGCACGGGACTGGTCCTCGACAGCGGCGGAAGAGTTGCCTCCGGGTCCGTGGCCAAGCAGTGGACGTGGCAGCAGAGCACCAACCTGCTGTGGACGTTCAGCCCGGTCGCCTGACCGGCGCCACCCCGGTGGCCCACCTTCCCGCCCGGTCGGGGCTGCGGCACACGACCGGGCGGGAAGCGTCGCAGGACGGCAAGCCGGTTCCCTGCCCAAGAACAGCGGGGGCACTGGCTCGTGCGCTGCATCTGCGAGTCGAGGAGTTACCGAAGTCGCGGCAGCAGGCGGGGGCGGGACGCGGTCGGCACCGGAACGTCCAACCGTAGAGGCCCTCGGAGGCGGCGTACACCGCGGCAGCGAGGCCGGCGGGTCCGGAGCCGACGATGAGGACGTCACCGTGACGGATTCCGGCGGGCAGTTGCGGCAGGCCGATGAGCCGGGCCAGTTCCGCGTTGCTGGGGTTGCGCAACAGGGTGGTGTCCCGCCAGATGACGAGCGGTGTCTCCTCCGGGCCGACGCCGAAGCGGCGCAGCAGCTCCTCGGCCTCCTCGTCGGTCTCCAGGTCGATCCAGCGGTGCGGCAGCCGGTTGCGGACGGCGAACTCGCGCAGCCGCCGGGTGTCGGGCGAGCAGCGCGAGCCGATGATGCGGAAGCCGGCCATCCTCGGTGCGGACCGCGGGACGCTCCTCGCCGGGCGCGCCGACTCGTACAAGTTTCACTGGGCTTTTCCTTGCGATGGGTGGTGGTCAGGTGGCTCGGGCGAGGGATGGGGGATGACCGTCACGGTGTGCCGGACTCACTCGGATGCCAGATCTCGGTCAGGTCCGCCCAGCTGCCCGGTGCCTCACTCCTTGGTGGCGCCGGCGAGCATGCCGGCCACGAGGGCGCGCTGGGTACGGTGCGGCCGGAAAGCCTTCGTCTTCCGGCCGCGCCGTCACCGTCCTGCGCTGGGTCACCCGGTCACTGGATCGTCCATGCCTGGTACAGGTGGTTCAGGGGCATCCACTGGCTGATGGCGGCTCCGTTCGTCATCGATCCGGCACCGACCTCCAGGACCTGCCCGCTCTCGAAGTTGCGGATGAGGTATCCGCCGCTGGTCGGCTCGAAGTACCACAGCTGGTTGTTGCCGCCGCTGTAGGTGTACTGCTGCAGCGCGGTCCCCCTCCAGTGACTGGAGCCGTTGATGTCGAGGGCCTTGCCGCTGTTCCTGTTCACGATCTTGTAGAGCTGACCGCTGACCGGGACGATGTTCCACTGCTGGTTGGTACCGCCGTTGCTCGGCCACTGGACGACGCTCCCGCCGTCGGCGGTGGAGGCCTGGTTCACGTCCATCAGCTGTCCGCTGTTGGCGTTCTTGATCGTGTAGTACGTCGACGGGTTGGTGTTCGGCGTACTGGTCGCGTCCTCCAGCGCGCCGCCGGCCTGCTGGACACTGAAGTCGGCGATGAAGAAGTACGCGCCGTCGGTCTTGGCGACCCGCAGGTAGCGGAACTTCTGGCGGACGTCGATGTTGCCCGTGAGCGTCGAGGCGAGCGGCAGGGTGGTGGCGCCCTGGCGTCCCAGCACGGTGTAGGTGGCGAAGGACGGGTCGTTGGAGCCACGGATCTCGAAGTTGCTGCGCGTCTCGGGCTGGTCGAGGTCCTGGCGCGTCGTCAGGGAGTACTGGCCGAGCTGGTAGGCCTGGCCGAGGTCGACCTGCCACCAGGCCGAGGTGTCGCTGCCGGTCGGCGACCAGCCGGTCGAGCCGTTGTTGTCGTTGGCCTTGGCCGCCACCCAGGCTGAGCTGTACACCGAGGAGGAGGATGCCGGCTTGTTGTAGGCGAGGTTGAGCTTCGTGGCCAGCCCCTGGTAGGCGGACTCCAGGCCGGATGCCTTGATCACTGAGTCACCGGACGTGGTGTTGTTGGTGAGCGTGACGTTGGTTCCGTTGTTGTTCTGGTGGACGGATTCGTCGGTGTGCGACAGCACGTTGTTCGAGACGGTCATGTTGTTCGACCCCTCGTCCAGGTAGATGCCGCTGACCGCGGAAGTGCAGGCGGCCGGTCCCCGCACCACGTCGTGGATGTAGTTGCCGTTGATGACCGTGCCCGGGTCGTTGGAGAGGTGGTAGATACCGGCGGAGTCGCACAGCCGGTTCATCACGTTGCCGATGCGGTTGTAGCTGATGCTGTTGTTGCCTTCGGCGTTGGTCGCCGACTGCCAGCCCCAGCCGAGTGAGATGGCGGCCCATGGGGTGTCGCTGATGTCGTTGTGGTCGATGGTGGTGCTGTTGACGAAGCCCGCGTCGATGCCGGCGGTGCCCAGGTAGTCCTCGCCGATGCGGGTGATCAGGTTGTTCTTGACGGTGACGTTCTTGACCACCTCCCGGGCGTCCTCACCGGCCGGTGACGTGGGCGGGTTGTAGACGGTGTGGTACTCCACCGTCGGGTCGGAGAACTTGCCGACCATGATTCCGTTACCGGCGATGTCGGAGATGAGGTTGCCGGTCACCGTACTGTCGTGCACGCCGTGGGACAGGTCCAGGGCGCTGGCGCCCATCTGTGTGAAGGTGTTGCCGGTGAAGGAGAGGCGGTCGGCGTCCGCGGCCTGGACCCCGGCCGGTGGACGGCCGACGTACTGCTGGTTGGAGGTGTTGGCCGAGATGTTGTAGTTGCCGCCCTGGGCGTTGAGGTAGCCGTTGTTCGTCGCTTCCATCCAGGTGGTCTGGGTGAAGGTGAGTCCGGAGAAGCGCAGGTCGTGGGCGGGACTGTCGAGGCTCGTGCCCTTGATGTCGAAGAGCGTGGGCAGCGTGGGTGCCTGCACGGTGGCCGTGGACATGTCCTCGCCGGGGCGGGGCTTGTAGTAGACGGTCTGCGCGGCGGTGTCGACGTAGAACTCGCCCGGTTCGTTGAGGAACTCGTGGGCGTTCTCGAAGTGCAGCGGAGAGCCGTTGGCGAGGTTCGGGTTGGGGCGCTGGAAGAGGATGCCCGCCTCGTGGTCCTGGATCGACACGTTGGCGGTGCCGTTGGCGGAGCTGATCGACTTCAGCCGCAGGTAGCTCTCGCCCCACTGCGTTTCCAGCATCATCTCGACCTGGCTGAGGTTGTTCCAGTTGGAGACCTGGGAGCTGAGCACCTTCAGGAGCTTGTTGGTCTTGTCGCTGCCATCCAGCTGGAAGTCCGTGCCGAGGTCGGGGTAGCGGGCGCGGGTGGCGCGGACGCCGTTGACGTAGAGCTGCCGGAAGTTGAGGCTGCCCACGGACGCCTTGTACTCGCCGTTGGTGGCCGCGGTCCAGCCGGTGATCGCCTTGCCGCCGCTGATCACGGGCGTCTCGCCGTTGTACGCCTGGTAGACGACCGTGTGGCCGTTCGTGCCCGAGTCGCTGGTGCCGAAGCTGACCGGGCTGGTGAGGGAGTAGGTGCCGCCGCGCAGGTTCACCACGATGTCGTCGGACATGTTCGCGTTCACGGACCGCACCGCGTCCTGGGCGGCCTGGATGGTCTTGAACGCCGCGGCGGTGCTGGTTCCCGAGTTGCTGTCACTGCCGTTGACAGGGTCGACGTAGAAGTTGGTCGTGGCCGCGTAGGCGGGCGTAGCGGGCAGCACGGCCGCGAAGACGACAGCCGCCGTTGCGAGCGCCTTGACCGTCCCCGCGCCGATGCGTGGAGGTCTCATCTGTGGTGTCCTTCCTGGAACCCCCGCTGCTTCCTATGAGTTGCATTTATCGGGGCAAGAAGGCACGTCAGTCAAGACGATAGGCACACCTATTTCCTGAGGACGTAACACCGATGACATATGGACCAACCGAGGTCGGTGTCACTCAGACGACTACAGCAGAGTGATCATCCCAGGTGAGTGGGCATCAAATCGGGAACGGTCATCCGCCGACCCACCCCTTCCAGCCCCCTGTCAAACCGGCGGCTGCAAAATGAGTAGTATTCATTTGGGATCCCGTCGCGGTCGATATCTCGCACAGCACGTGGGACGCTGAGCGACCGCGCCTGGCCTGCTTCGCGGAATTGCACCGGTGGCGGAGATCCTTGAGCGACGCTTCCCGCCGCAGCGCCCGGCCCTGGCCCCGCCACCGATTTGAGCTGTACAAAGTGGCGTAACCGGCGTTCGACGCTTCGTTCGCTGTGATCAAGCCACGTCCTGATCCACAAGAAGCGCCCCAGTAGTGCTTCGTGTGGGTTCTGGTTCTGCGGGGGCGAGAAGGGGGCGGCCGCAGGCGGTGCAGGTGCCGTCCCAGCACCACAGAAGGTCCTGTAACGCGTCGAGGACTTGGTCACCCAGCCGCGCCAGGTGACCGTCTCGACGCAGGCACCCGCCACGACCAGCTGAGGCAGGGGACGGGCCGGCTCGCGGTAGCGGGGCAACGTAGGCGGGCCCAGGCCCTGGTAGGGCGGCAAGTACGGGACGGCTCAGCCGGGCGGGCGGTCTCTTTGGGCTCGACAGCCATGACGTAGGAACAGCTGCGTTCCTCCAGGGCCAGACGGAAGTGGACACCGCGGCCGTAGCCGGCATCGGCCACGGGCACCGGCACCGGCACCGAGCCCAGCCGGCCAGCCTCTCCAACAGCCCCACGCCAGGCGGGGCTTGGTCACATGCCCCCACCTCCTCGGGCACTCCCGCAGCCGTGCGCCGTGGGACGTCGTGGGCCCATTCCTCGGGCAAAGGCGCCGAACTCGTCTGGCAGGTCTCGGCGAGCTTCACCCTCCCGGTGAAGGGGGGCGACGCCCTGACCTCTGACGGGCCGGTCTGCGGGGCTACTCCAGCCCTACCCGCCTATGCGGGGTCTGCAGGCAGATGCTGTCCTGGCCTGCTGTCGCCGACGACGGACGGGCCCCTGGCCGGGCCTTCCAATCCGTGGAAGGAATTCTTCGACAGGCGCCTGACGGGCGGTGACAGTGGAGATCACAGTGTCAGTGATTCCGAGGTGAGCAGCAATGACGACTCAGGCAACAGCACCAGTCGGGGCAGCCGAACACAAAGAACTCCGCCGCGCGTTCTCGCTGTTCCCCTCCGGGGTCACCGCGGTCGCCGCGCTCGTCGACGGGTCTCCGGTCGGTCTGGCCGCGAGTTCGTTCACGACTGTCTCCCTGGCCCCGCCACTGGTGAGCGTCGCGTTCGGGAACCAGTCGCGGACCTGGGCGCGGCTGCGCGAGGTGAGGCAACTCGGCATCAGCGTCCTGGCGGACCAGCACGGGGACTACGCGCGCGTGCTGGCCGGGCCCGGCGACCGGTTCGCCGGCGCCGACTGGACCGCCACACCCGAGGGCGCGGTGCACATCGGAGGCAGCGCACTGATGCTGAGCTGCTCGATCGCCGAACTCACCACGATCGGGGACCACGAGGTCGCGTTCCTCCTCGTGGAAGACACGCATGCGCAGTCGGCCGTCGAACCGCTGCTGTTCCACCACAGCAGGTTCCGCCGCGTGACCGACCGCATGTAGTGAATACGCGTGACCGACCGCATGGGGTGAACGCCCGATTTCCTGGTTAACATCGGGGATATCTGAGGTGGACGTACTTGGAGTCTCGATGGCGCAGAAGCCCGGCGGCGAGTCCAACAGCCACGTCGGGCGCGTGTTCGGCCTGATGGATCTCCTCGGCGCGGAAACCTCGCCGCTCACGCTCAGCGAGCTGGCGCGCCGCGCGGACCTGCCGATTTCGACGGCGCATCGGCTGCTGGGCGAGCTCGTCGCGTGGGGCGGCGTGGAGCGGACCGAGTCGGGGACGTACCGGCTGGGAGAGAAGATCTGGCGCCTGGGCGTGTCCTCGGCCTGGGAGCGCGAGCTGCGCAGGACCGCCCTCCCGTTCGCCAATGAACTCGCCGCGCGCACCGGGGCGGCCGTCGCGCTGAGCACGATGATCGGCGACCGGCTCGTGTGTATCGACACCGTGCGCGGCAAGCTCGACAGCATCCGCCTGACGCACGCGGGCGACGAACTCCCGCTGTTCGCGACCAGCGCGGGCAAGCTGTTGATGTCGACAGTGGACAAGACCGCGCTCTCCGAAGCGCTCCGTACGCGCCTGGAGAGGCACACCCCGTACACGCAGGTCCTGCCCCGCCTCGTCGTGGCGCAAGTCGAAGCTGCCCGACAGGCCGGGTACGCCATCGCCCGCGCGGAGAGCTCCCCCGGGCAGTCCTCGCTCTCCGTGCCCGTGGCGACCGGGATCGACCGCACTCCGATGGCGCTGACGGCGCTGGTCCCCGCGTCTGACGCGAACCTCCCGCGGCTGATCCCCCCGCTGCGGGAGTACGCCCAGCTGATCTCCCGGGAGATCGCGAACCCCGGCTGATCATCCGGGGCGTTTCCGCATACTGGAAAGATCTCCTCGACCGCCCTCCCGCCTCCCGCGCATAGTGATCGAAAGGTCACGAACACCGGGAAGCGGAAGGCCGTCTCATGTCTTTGGAACTAGGCATCTTCGACTCGTTCGATCTCGCCCACGGCAGTGTCGGGGAACTGCTCGACGACCGGTTCCGCTTCGCTCAGGAGGTCGAGCGGCTGGGGTTCGCGCACTATCACGTGACCGAGCACCACGGCACGCCGCTCTCGGTCGTCCCGTCGCCCAACCTCTTCGTCGCGGCCCTGAGCCGGATCACCAGCACGCTGCGCATCGGCACCCTGGTGAACGTCCTGCCCGCCTACGAGCCGTTCCGCCTGGCCGAGGAGATCGCCACGCTGGACCAACTCTCGCACGGCAGGCTCGACTTCGGCGTCGGCCCCGGTGTCAGCCCACTGGAACTCGGCATCCTGGGCGTCCAAGGCGATCAGGCCCGTGAGATCTACGAGGAGACGCTCACGGCGGTGACGACGGCGCTGCGCACCGGCCGGATGAAGCATCGGGGAACCCTGCTGCGCGATTACGACGCGGCGCTGTCCGTGCTCCCGGTCCAGAGCCCGTACCCGCAACTGTGGTACGCCTCCGGCAGCGCGGCCACCGCGGAGTGGGCGGCATCCAACGGCATCAACTTCGTCACGCGCTGGGAGAACGGCCGGGTCGCCGAGGTGGGCAACACCTTCTGGACGACCTGGGAGAAGCACCGCGCCGACGAGGACCGGCTCAATCCCATCACCGGCCGGCCGCGTCTGGGCATCTCCAGCCCGGTCGTGATCGCGGGCAGCCGGGCCGAGGCGGAGGACGTCTTCCACCGCGCGAGCGACCTGTTCCAGCAGCGCATCCTGCACCTGTGGCACGAGAACGACGACCACCGGCTGGACGGTGTCTTCTCCGCTGAGAAGCTCCTCGCCAAGGGCAACGCGTTCGTCGGCACCGCGGACTCCGTGCGCGACGAGATCGTGGCGCAGATCGAGGCGTCCGGCATCAACTACCTCGAACTGTCGATCATCTTCGGCGACATCGGGCTCGCCGAAGCCACCGCCACCGCCAGGGCCGTCGCCGACCACGTCGCCCCGGCAGCCCGCGAGGCCGCACAGAAGACGCTGAGCCGCCGAGGAGTCCCGGTCGCATGACGAAAGGCACCACGATGCGTGTGCGCGTCGAATCAGGAGAGCTCGAAGGGACCGTCGAGGACGGTGTGGCCGCGTTCCTCGGTGTTCCCTATGCCGCCGGTCCTACGGGCGGGTCGCGATTCCTCCCGCCCACCCTGCCCCCCAGGTGGGCGGGTGTCAGGCCGGCGACCCGATTCGGGGCGACCGCACCGCAGCCGGGAAGCCTTCGAGCTCGGATGGTCCTCGGCCGGTCCGGACCGTCCGGCCCCGACTACCTCGTACTCAACGTATGGACACCACAGTCGGACCGGCGAGCGAATCTGCCGGTGCTCGTATGGATTCACGGCGGCGCGTTCACCAACGGATCGGGCGACGTGCCCGCACTGCGTGGAGCGACGCTCGCCAAAGACACCGAAACCGTCGTCGTCACCGTCAACTACCGGCTCGGCCCGCTCGGCTTCGCCTCGCACCCCGAACTGACCGGCGACCACGCCAACCTCGGCCTGCTCGACCAGAGGGCCGCGCTCGACTGGGTCGGCCGCAACATCACCGCGTTCGGCGGCGATCCCAGCCGTGTCACCCTGGCCGGGGATTCGGCAGGCGCGATGAGCGCGGCCATACAGTCCGTACTGCCCGGCGCCGACACACCAATCGCCGCACTGTCCCTGCACAGCGGAGTCCCCCGCCTCACCGAACCGGACTCCGCAGCCGACGTCGTACAGCGCCTGGCCGCACAGCTCGACGTACCTGTCCGACAGCTGGCAGAGCTCGATGACAGTGCTCTGATCGCCGCCGCGTCCGCGATCGCCCCGACCCACCGCTTCGGCCCTGTCGCCGCGGGCGAACTCGCAAACGGCCTCCCCGCGCCCTCCGCGATCCCGACCAGGCTCAACACGACGTCCGACGAGGGCACGTTCTTCGTGCTCGACGAACGCTCCCCGCGCCGGCTGACGTCGACCGAGGCCGAAGCCCTGGCCGCGGCGATGCTGCCCGGCGACGGCCACCGCCGCTACAAGGAAGCAGCCCTCTCACTCCCGCCGGCCAGAGCAGACGACCCGCACTGGGCGCTGTCCGCCGCCGTGACCAGCGCCCTTTTCGAAGAACCCGCCGACGCCTGGGCCGGCGCCGCACCAAGCCGCGTCTGGCGCACCCGCTACAGCCGCCCCGCGACCCTGTGGGACGGCTGGCTCGGCGCCACCCACACCCTCGACGTGCCCGTACTGTTCGGCAACCATCGCCACCCCGAACTCGCCCGCCTCTACGCAGGCGATGAAGGAATCGACGAAGTCTCCATCCGCCTACGACGCGACATCCGAGCCTTCCTCTACGGTCACCCGCCGACGACAGAGCGACCGGACGAGGATCACAGCGGAACCTGTCAAGTCAGCTGAAGTCGTGGGTTCCGGCAGCTCACGCATGCGCGGCACCTCACCCACGTTCACGTGATCAACAATTCCCCCCTCGATGGCAAGTGGATCCACTTACCAAGAGGGGAGTGCAGCAGCTACCCCCAGTTGGTAAGTCCATCGACCTACCTCACGTCTCGACAGGGAACAGACACATGAATCGTCTTGCGGGCAAGCGCGCCCTCATCACCGGCGGCACGAGCGGGATCGGTCTGGAGACCGCGCAGCGTTTTGTCGCGGAGGGGGCGGACGTGCTGGTCACAGGCGTAACCCCGGCCAGCATCGACAAGGCGCGACAGGTCCTCGGGGACAAGGTGCCGGTGGTCCGGGCGGATGCGCGCGATCTCGATGCGCAGCGCGGCCTGGCGGAGCGGGTGCGTGAGCACTTCGGAGAGCTGGACGTGGCCTTTTTGAACGCCGGCGTCTCGGACTGGCGGCCGTTCGAGGACCACACGGAGGACAGTTTCGACCGGCTCTTCGACATCAACGTCAAGAGCGTCTTCTTCCTCACGCAGGCCCTGGTACCCGTGCTGGCCAACTCGTCCTCGGTCATCCTCAACGCGTCCAACAGCGCGCACGGCGGCTACGGGCGGTCGAACGCCTACGCCGCGACGAAGGCGGCTGTCAGCTCCCTGATGCGGTCGTGGAACGCGGACCTGCTCAAGTCGCACGGCATCCGGTTCAACGCGATCAGCCCTGGCCCGGTGGACACCCCGCTGTACTCCAAGTTCGGAGTCGAGGGTTCCGCGCAGCGCGCGGCGATGCTGGAGGCGATCAGCTCCGGCATCCCTGTGGGACGCATGGGTATGCCCGGAGAGATCGCGGAAGCCGTCGTCTACCTGGCCTCCGATGCCTCAGCCTTCACTGTGGGCCAGGACCTTGTCCTGGACGGCGGCCAGACGGTCCTCTGACAGCGAGGATGCGCTGGGAGACGGGCGAGGGGCGCAGGAATGTCGGTGGCGGACCGTGACCGAGTGAAAACCGGTGGCGATACGTGCGAGGCTATCACGCGCAGATCAAAGCGGAGAACCGCGCGCGCATCATCCGCGCCGCCCGCGACCTCTTCCTCGCCCAGGGATACGACAAGACCTCCCTGGCCCAGATCGCCAGGGAGGCCCGCGTCTCCACCGGCACCCTCTTCAAGAGGTACCCCTCCAAGGCTGCGCTGTTCGCGGCCGTCACCTCCGAGCAGTGGCAGCTGGATGTGCAGTACGTCGAGTCGCCTCCGCCCGGCGATCTCCGGAACGGCCTGACTCACATCGGCCGCGACTACGCCTGCCTGGTCTCACGGCCCGGCACGGCGGCGCTGTGCCGCCTCATCATCACCGAGCTTCCCCAGATGCCGGAACTCGCTGACATCGTCGGCACCGGCTTCGCCGTCGATCGCGGCCCCTTCTTCGACCGGCTCCGCGACTACCTCGAGGCCGAAGTGCAAGCCGGCACCCTCATCTTCCGTTCTGCCGACGGACAGACGCAGACGGCATCCGCAGTGGCCGAACAGTTCCTCGGCATGATCTGCGGCCAGCTCCTGTGGCCCCAACTCGTACGGACCGACTTCGTCCCTCCCGTCGACCCAGTCGACAGCACGGTCGTGGACGAAGCCGTCGCCCTCATGCTCACCCGCTATCGCGCTCGATCCTGAACCCAGCACGCTGCGGCTACTGCTGGCCGACCGCAGAAGCGTCTGACGCAGAGTGGCGGCGCGCACGTGAGTCAGCCGGTCTAGCGGAGCGCCCGGAGTCAACAGTTGAGTCCGCAGCCGGACGAAACCACCGACCAGGACAATGATCAGACTCGGAACACGCCTTGCTCACTTCCAGTGCCGCATCAGGCCATGTTCGCCCTGTCTTGAGTTGGCCTGTGCGCCTTGTGGTTTTGGCAGGCCGGGTGGAAGGCTCTTGACCTATGTCGATCTTGGTCAGGGCTGCCGAGCGGGACGACGTGCCCGCACTTGTCCGCCTGCGTCTCGCGAATGCTGAAAGGCATGTCCAACTCGATGCGGCCGTCTACCGCGTGCCCGACACCGAGGCCGTGCGAAGGCACTTCGAGGAGGTGCTTTCGGTCGAGTCCAAGGTAGTGATCCTCGTCGCCGAGGTGGTGGGTGAGGTGGTGGGCATGGTGGAGGTGGTCCTGCTGGCCGATCCCCCGGACCATCAGATTCTGGCTCCCTGCCGCGCGGCTGACATCCACACCGTCGTCCTGGATGGGCATCGCGGCGAGGGTGTTGGGTCGGCCTTGCTGATCGCGGCGGAGCAGGCCGCCGCGGAGCGCGGTGTCTCGATCATCTACGCAGGCATCTTCGCGCCGAACAAGGGAGCCGTCGGCTTCTACACTTCGGCTGGCTTCAGGCCACGCGGAACCTTGCTGAGCAAGGAACAGGTGGCGCCCTCAGCAAGTTGATGAGCCTGAGGCGGGAGAGCGGGTGACCAGCGGCTATGCGACGTTCGCCCGGGTCACGATGTCGCGGAGGCGTTCGTCTGCTGCGTGCTTGTTCCGCCAGATCATGTAGCGGCGGATCATGCTGCCCTGCTCCTTATGACTGGCGTGGTCGGTGCCGTTCAACGCGAAGTAGCGCAGGGCGGTGAACTGGGCCTCGATCCGGTTCAGCCAGGAGGAGTTGGTCGGCGTGTAGGCGAGCTCGACGTTGTTCGCCTCGGCCCAGTCGCCGACCCGGGTGTCCCTCTTCGTGGTCAGATGCGGGGAGAAGTTGTCGAGCACGATCGCGATCCGCATCTCCGGCGGGTAGAGGCTGCGCAGGTAACGGCAGAACTCCAGGAACTTCGGCCGGTTCTTCTTTTGCTTGATGTGGCCGTAGAGCTGGTCCTTGGTCAGGTCGTAGGCGGCGAACAGGTGCCGGACACCATGCGGGCGGGTGTAGGTCGCCCGCCTCGGGGCCGGGACTCCCGGTCGGGGTCCTTATGCCGTCCCCCCCGCTCGGCCCACTGCCGTCCCGGGTGGGGCTGGAGGTTCAGCGGGCCGAACTCGGTCCAGGCAAAACACGATGTCGGGCTCGTCCTCTTCAGGTATGACCTCGTTGTCGGCGATCGCGTACAGGTGCTCGACGCGGGCCTTCTTGGCCTCGTAGTCGGGATCGCGGGAGGTTTTCCAGGTCTTCACGCCTTGAAATGAGACGCCCTCCTCGCGGAGCAGGACCCGAAGACCCTCGTGACTGATGTCGTCAACCACCCCCTCGGCGACCAGGAAGTCGGCTAGCTTGGCCAGGCTCCAGGTCGAAAACGGCAGGCCCTGCTCGGCCGGCTTGGACTTGGCGATCTTCTTGATCTCGCGGCGCTCGGGCAGCGTGAAGGTCTTCGGGCGCCTGCCCTTGTACTTCGGGTAGAGCGAGTCGAAGCCGTCGGCGTTGAAGTTGTGGACCACGTCGCGGACCCGGTCCGCGCTGGTGAACGTCACCGTGGCGATCTTCGCAACGGGCAGGCCCTGGGCGGACAGCAACACTATCTGGGCCCGCCGCCAGGTCACCACCGATCCGGTGCCCCGGCGGATGATCCGCAGCAGGCGCCGTCCCTCGTCGTCATCGATCTCACGGACCCGCACGCGTTCAGCCACGCGATCATTCTGACCGTCTGGTGCCGCAGGGCGCAGCAACCGGACGACACGTCACAACGAGGCGAACTTTGCCTGATGCGGCACTAGTGCGGTGGCCACAAACGTTCACCGGGTTGGTCGGGACCTGCTTCAGGGTCTAGCTCGGCAGTGAGTCCGTCCGGATAGGGCAGCGGACGGCGTGGTTCCCGATCCCCGGCGTTGCCGCCAGGCAGTTCCTTGAAGTAGATCACCAGGGAGCCCCGGCGGCGCATCCGGGAGCCGGGGGCGGGATGCTGGGCTGTGACCACCCAGACTCCTGGCCAGGTCAGCGCCCCGACCGGTGGCCCGTCTGGATCGTCAGCGGCGACAACCAGGCCCGCCTGCCACGCAACGGCCCGTGCCTGGGTCACGATCAGCCCGACCACGTCCGGAACCGTCACCTCGTCGGCGTTGCTGGGACCAATCCATGTCATGCCACCCTCCTGCGTACAGCGTCTCGCTGATCTCTGGCAGAGAGAAGACCTGGGCCCAGCCCGGCGAACGTATGTGGTCACCGCACTAGCCAGCTGTAGATCGCGATTTTCGTAGTGCGCGGTCTGCCGGGCGGCGGCCAGCTTGGGCTTGGTGGCTGCGGCAGGCTGGCGCGTAGGGTGCCGGGATGATCGCGATGCCAGAGGAGTTCGCACAGAGCACCGTCGACCGCGAGGGGGAGGCTGGGGCGGCGTGGCTCGCCGAGTTGCCGGGGATGGTGGACGAGTTGCTGGCGCGCTGGGCGTGCGTGCCGGATGGCGAGGTCATGCATGGGGGTGTCGGCGTCATCGTTCCGGTACGGCGGCGGGCTGAGGAGAGCGCCGTGCTGAAGGTGTCGTTTCCGCATCCCGGCAACGTCCATGAGCCGGATGCGTTCGTTGCGTGGGGCGGATGCGGCGCCGTCCTGCTCCATGGGCGCGACGACAAGCGGTTCGCGATGCTGCTGGAGAGAGTTCAGCCGTCGACCCTGGCGGAGGTCGAGGACGGCGACGAGGTGGTGACGGTCGCCGGGCGGCTCAATCGCCGCTTGGCCATCCCCGCACCGCCTGGCCTGCCCCGGCTGCGTGAGCAGGCCGATGCCTGGGAGGAGCAGCTGCGCAAGGACGCCGAGGAGCTGACGCATGCGCTGCCGCGCCAGGTGCTGGATGCCGCCGTGGCGACCGTTCGGGAGCTGGGTCGGGCTCAGCCGGACACCCTCATCCATGGCGACCTACATGCCCGGAACATCCTGCGTGCCGGCCGAGAGCCGTGGCTGGCTGTCGACCCCAAGGGGTACGTGGGAGATCCCGCCTACGACGGCGGCACACTTCTGAAGTCACGTGCGCTGACGCTCCTCGAAGAGGATGACCTGCGCAAGGCTGTCCACCGCCTCTTGGACGTTTTCGCCGAGGCTGCGGAACTCGACCGTGAACGCGTGCAGCGTTGGGCCCAGTTCCATGCCGTCCAGGCAGCGTTCTGGGGCCGCCGCCACGGTTTTCGTATCGCCCGCAGCGGACCACGGCTGGACTGGCTCACTGAATTCGCCGACCGACTGGCGGAGTTGCTCACCGAACGTTCGTAGAGCGTGATGGGTGCTGGCCGGGTCCGGTGGGTGGCCGAGTGCGGCCACCGTTGATCATCGTGAGCTGTGTGGATTATGGAGGCGGTCAGGTACGCCTCTTGAGTGGATTTTTCCATGCGCGTCAGCTCTGATCATCGCCGCGGTTGGACGGCGCATTGAAACCCGGGCAGTGAGCTGCTGGATGCGGTGAGCCCCGATCTGGTGCTCAACTATCCAGGCGGTGCGCTCCAGTCCGTCGACGCGCTCGCCGTCGGGGCAAACGCGATGACCTCGTGTTCATACGGGTTCAACGAACACGGGCGCCCCGGACGGACCTGCGGCGCTGCGCGGTGCGGGCGGCGAGCAGTTCCTCGGCGGCTGCGGGCATGCCTTCGTCCCGGAGGATGTCGGCCAGGCCGGTGACTTCCCAGGCGGGTGCCTGCCGTGCGACGTGGCGGAGCAGTGCACGGAGGTGGTGGTCGCGTCCGGCTGTGATGAGGGCGCGTGCCAGGTCGGGCACGACGTCTTCGAGGGGCCGGTGTCCGGCATTGTGAGTGAGAAGCGCGGGGATGTCGTCGGGCTCGTCCCAGGCCTGCAGGATTTCGGTGACCAGCGGCCGGGCGTCCTCGTGGGTCAGGGGCAGTCGTACGGTGAACCGGGCCCCCGACTGCTCTTCCCGGCTGGGAGCCAGGGTGAGGGTGCCGTGGTGGAGTGTGGTGATGCGGCGCGCGATGGCCAGGCCGAGGCCGGTGCCCCCGGCGTCACGTGTGCGGGCGTCGTCGAGCCGGCTGAAACGCTCGAAGATCGTCTCCCGGTGTTCGGGCGGGATGGGCGGCCCGTCATTGGCCACGTCCACTACGGCTTGCCGACGTGCGCGGTCCACAGTGAGCGTGACGGTGATCGTGGTGGCCGCGTGACGTTCGGCGTTGTCGAGAAGGTTGGCCACGACGCGGGCCAGCAGGCCAGGGTGGCCGGTCACCGGCGCGGGTTCGTCGGGTGCGGTGACGACCAGGCTCAGGTGGTCGGCTACGTCACGGCGGACGACGGCGTCGCGGATCAGGTCGGGCAGGTCGACCTGCTTGGTCAGGAGGGTTTTGCGGTGGGAGGCCTGGGCGTCGAGGCGGGCCAGGAGCAACAGGTTCGTGGTGATGTCCTGGACATGAAGAGTGTCGTGCAGGGCATCACGGGCGGCATCGGGCCAGCGGGCGGTCCCGGAGCCGGTCAGCGCGAGTTCGAGTTCGGCGCGCAAGCAGGCGATCGGCGTGCGCAGTTCGTGGGCTACGTCGGAGGTGAACTGCCGCTGCCGGGCAGCCGCCGCCTCAAGGCGGTCCAGGGCCCTGTTCATCGTCTCCACCAGCCGTGTGAACTCCCGGCCGCCGCGCGGCGTCGGAATGCGCTGATCGAGGCGGCTCAGGCTCAGCGCGGCGAACTGCGTCCGGATACCCTCCACCGGTTTGAGGACCCGGCCCAGGAGAAGCCATGTCCCGCCGGCGGCCAGCAGGGTGAGCCCCAGCGTGCCGCCGGCCAGCCACCACACGGTGGTGTTCAGCCGCTGCTGGTCCATCCAGTAGCCGGGGCGGGAGGCGTCGTCGTCCCAGTCCCAGAACTCCAAGGCCGTCCCGGGGGCCGTGAGCACCGCCGCGGGCTGCGCGTCGTCCGGGTCGGTCCACGGCCACAGGGACAGGTGTTCGCTGCGGATCGGGGGCAGCGTGTCGCGCTGCCTGATGTACCGGGTCAGCTGATCGGTGTACGACTCGGTCGTCACCTCGCAGGTGTCGTCCGCATCGCACAGCGGCGCCTCCGCCACCTCGGAAACAGTGCCGTCCGTGACTCGCTGATACGCCGAGGCGACCAGTTCGTTGCGCATCGCGACGGCCGAGACACCGGCGGCCAGGGTCAGCAGGACGGCGGCGAGGGCGGTCGCGGCCAGGGTCAACCGCAACCGCACACTGCTCGCCCGCTGGCCGCGCCCCTTCCGCCGCCGCCAGCCCCGCCTCAGCATGCCCTCTCCGCCGCAACGTCGAGGCGGTAGCCGATCCCCCGGACGGTGCGGATGGACCGCCGTCCGAAGGGGATGTCGATCTTTCGGCGCAGCGCGCTGACGTAGACCTCCACCACGTTGACGTCTCCGTCGAACCGGTCGTCCCAGACGTGCTCCAGGATCTCCGTCTTCGTGACCGTCTGGCCGCCGCGCCGCGCCAGGTACTCCAGGACCGAGAACTCCCGCGCCGTCAGGGTCACCGGCACCGAACCGCGGCGGCAGTGCCGGGCCGCGGGATCCACCACCAGGTCGCCGACGCGCAGTACGGCGGGGCGTTGCGGCTGTCCGCGCCGCATCAGCGCCCGCAGCCGGGCCAGGAGGGTCACGAACGAAAACGGCTTGGTCACGTAGTCGTCGGCACCGACGTCCACGCCTTCCGCCTCGTCGTACTCGCCGTCCATCGCGGTCAGCATCAGCACCGGCGCCCAGACGCCCGCCTCCCGCAGCCGGCCGCACACCCCGTATCCGTTCAGCCCCGGCAGCATCACATCCAGCACGATCGCGTCATACGGGTTCTCGCCCGCCCGCTCGAGCCCTGACGGCCCGTCGTACACGACGTCGACCGCCCATCCCTCACCGACCAGGCCGCGCCGCAGCAACTCCGCCATCCGCCGGTCATCCTCAACCACCAGTAAGCGCATGCCTCAAGCATGCGGGAGAGGACCTGTGGCCAACCTGAAGAACCGCACAGCGCAGCAGAGTTGACGCACGGACCTTTCAGGAACCTTCAGCTTCCCCACAGCCCCTCGCTGCCACAGTCGTCGCCTGGCACCGGCTCAAGGCCGCCTCAGGGCACGTGCACCGGCCGGTGCCCTCCCATCCGTTTGCCTGGAAGGAAGAGTTGATCATGACTGCACTCAGGCGCTCTGCACTCGCACTCGGTACCGCCGTATGCGCCCTCACGATGGCTTCGGCATCCGCCGCAGGCGCCTTCGCGACCACCGCACCGCAGGCATCCGAGCACACCGTCACCCAGCAGCACGCCGCGACTCACGAAGCCGGCACGCCGGCGCAGGGGGTGGTTTCCGCGCAGTCGGCCCTCCACCGTCAGTGGGGACCGAGCTGGGTCTCCGGGGACTACCTCACTCACCACGGCAAGAAGTGGGTCTCCCAGCCCTACCGGTCGAAGGGCAGGAGTGCGTACGCGTACCTGCAGTGCTACAACACCAACGCCAAGATGAGGGTGCGCATCTACAACGTCGAAGCCGGGAGCTACATCGCGGACAGCGGCAAGGTCACGTGCAACCCCTACAAGGCCTTCCACACCAAGACCAGGGCGTTCCAGCGCCTCGACCACCTGCGCATCGTCGTCAACGGCGACCAGGGCTCCAAGGTCTGGGCCTCCTACAAGCGGTGATCAACACGTGACGCCGGGCGGGGCAGCCGAGGGGGATGTCCCGCCCGGGCCTCTCCCCCGCTCACGGGGCACCGGGGGTCGATGTCTCACGGGGGTATTCATCGGCCCACCGCACCCCGTTGCCTGCCCTGCGCTGTCAGCGGCGGCGCGCAGGTGACCTGCCCCTGCCCTGACGTCGCCGTAAGGGCGGGCACCGCCTGCTTGATGCCCGTGCGGTGAAGACGGCCACGCCAGCGGCAGGGGCGAGCAGGGCCCGTCTGGGCCTCTCCCAGCGATGGCCGCACAACGGGCACTGGGCGGGCGGCCGTTGCCCCGGGCCCGAGCGGTGTCATGTCCGCCCGCCCGTTCCGCACCGCGGTTCACGCCCACTCAGAAGGGAATCCGACACGTGTCTGCGCACACGCACCATGACCAAGGGCTGCGCTTCGAGGACTACGTCCGCATCCGGCATGACACTCTGATGCGCAGCGCCCTGCGCCTGGTCGCCGACCCACTCGACGCTCAGGACCTGCTCCAGACCGCGCTCCTGCGCACGTACCGGCACTGGGACCGTATAGCGGACAAGCGGCTCGCGGACGCCTACCTGCGCCGCGTCATGATCAACACCCGGACGGAGTGGTGGCGGGCCCGAAAACTGCAAGAACTCCCCACAGAGCAGGTGCCGGAGACCTCCGTCGAGGACTTGACCGAGCAGCACGCCGATCACGCGCTGCTGATGGACAGCATGCGAGCGCTGACGCCGCAGCAGCGCAGTGTCGTGGTGCTGCGGTACTGGGAGCGCATGTCCACCGACGCGACGGCCACCGCCCTCGGCATGGCGCCCGGAACGGTCAAGAGCACTCTGCACCGGGCGCTCGCGCGACTGCGTGAGGAGGTGCAGCGCCGCGATGATCAAGACCCTCATGGCGCACATCGACAGGGCAGCCCACTCCCGCCCAGGCAGGTCGCCCGGGCCTCAGCAAACTTGTCATGTGGGGCTGCTTCTGAGTAACCCACGAGCTTGCGCACCACGGCCCTGGCTCCTTTCCTTCCGGCGGAGGCCGAGTGTTCGGCGCGGATCGGCTGGCTGGGGGCCGCCGGCCGGGGCAGCGCGGCTGCCCCACCGCCAGGTGTAAGGGCCCCCGCCGTCTTCCGCGGCGGGGATCCTTTACACGTGCGGGTGGGGACTCCGGGACTCCGCCTGGGAGTCGGCAGTATCGACTACTTCGACCGCTACATGATCTTCGGCGTTCCCGACGGCGACCTGCCAAAGGCAGCCTTCGAACTCGGTCTGCCACAGCTCGCCGCCGATACGGCCGGCTCGGAGAGACGAACTGGTCTTGCGCCCTCGAGAAGGCACCCACCGCATCGTCCGTCGTATCGACTTCCGACGCGCCGCCGGCCGCCCGGTTCCTACAGCGACACTCCTGACAACCGTCGCGTTAGGTTGGTCAACTGGAGGCTGCCGCCGAAGAAATGGTCCTACTCACCGCGGACATCATGGCCGCGCTGCGGCGGCCGCCCAAGCGTCAGCGTGCGGTGATCGTGCTGCGCTACTTCGAGGACCGGCGCCCCGGCGCTTGCGGTTGCGGACCTGGTCGGCCACTGGGCCATCGCGGACCACATGCTCACCGGCCTCGTCACCGACGCGCCGGCCGAGGTCTTCGAAGAGCAGCTACGCTCGTTGCAACAGCCCAGTGTTGCAACGACTGGTTGAACTCGCCCAGTACACCGGCCGGGCCTTCGCCGACGCCTGCCGTCAGGCCGGCGTCCGCCAGTCCATGAGCGCGATCGGCTCCAGCGCGGACAACGCACTCGCCGAGTCCTTCAACGCGACCTTCAAACGCGAGACGCTCCAGGGCCGCAAGACCTGTCCCAGCGAACGCGAGGCCCGACTCGACGCGTTCGGCTGGCTCAACCGCTACAACACCCGACGCCGTCACTCCCGCCTCGGACAACGCAGTCCTATCGCCTACGAGACGGCACTCGCCACGACAGCAACTACCCTGGCCCAAGCCGCATAGCCCGTGTCCAAGAATCCGGGTCAGGCCCCCGTTGTCGACGACATAGCGGACCGCATCCAGCATGACGCGGTGGCAATAGCCCTCCGGCCTGCCGCCCCGCCCCTGAAGCCACGCGGGGACCGGCAGCAGCGGCCGGATATCCTGCCATTCCGCCTCCGTCAGGTCAAAGCCGTAACACGGAACGCGGTCCGGCCCGTCCGCCGCGTTGCCGAACCTGTGCACGAGACAGTCACACGCCGGCAGACGGCACGTTGGACTCCACGGACGCAAACGCGACAGGCTGCGACACAGGGCCTCCTGGTGCTGCTCGGTTGGGATCGCAACCCCGAGCTACCAGGAGGCCCTGCAGTTATGCCCCGACCACCGAGAGATCATCCGAACAGGAACCGTGTTCGACTGATCAAGCCTGCCCAGCGGTAAGCGGATGGCGTCTCACCATGACGACATCACGCCGGCAAGGTCACTAGCCGGAACCGAGCAGGAGGGCCGGGTCACGGACAGTCCGGCCGGGTCAGCACTTCCACGTCTCCCACTTCAGCTCGCCCTTGAGGGAGCCGTCCGACCAGGCGACCGGGGTGTCGATACGGAAGCCGTCGGAACCCTGGCCGGGGTAGTACCAGTAGTAGT
Organism: Streptomyces sp. C1-1; assembly: GCF_050214755.1. Lineage (NCBI taxonomy): Bacteria > Bacillati > Actinomycetota > Actinomycetes > Kitasatosporales > Streptomycetaceae > Streptomyces > Streptomyces sp. C1-1. Next base: position 1,388,288 of record NZ_CP189826.1, read on the forward strand.
GGCCGTCGACGCGCTTGCCGTAGTGCACCTCGATCCAGCCCTGCGAGTGCCGGACGAGCGGACGGAACGAGTAACCGCCCTTGTATCCGGGGCGGACGGTGCTGGTGACGGTCTGCGTGTTGGTGCGGGTGTCCCCGAGGGTCCAGGTCTCGGAGGTCTCCGTGCTGGCCTTCATGCCCAGCTCGATCGTGTCGCTGAATCCCGCGCTGACCTCGACGCTCGTGGACTGCTGGTACGAGTACGAGGTGTTCGTCGCGTAGGCGCTGGCGATCTGGAACGTGGCGTTGTCGGTGCCCGAGCAGTTCGAGAACACGTTGCTCGACTCGTGCCAGTCGCCGTACGAGGTCCAAGCGTTGATCTCATGGTACTGGCACAGGTCGGCGTTGCCCTGGTTGCAGTCTGAGAGTACGTCGGGCTTGTCGTCACCCCAGCCGGGGCTGGAGTTCGCGCTAGCCGTACCTGCGGACGCCAAGAGCATCAGGGTGGCGGCAGGCGCCAGCAGGGCCGCTCGGGCGCGGCTCCGCTTTAACACGTTCATCAAGGTCTCCTCGTGGGGGGATGTAGGGGTCGGATGTGACTGATGTGCCTCAAGTATCCACACCTACCGAGGAGTTGACCGTCAGACCGTTCCGCCGCACCGATCCGCCATTCGCCTTCACGCGGACTGTGAGCGCGCGGCAGCTCCGCGAGCAGGCCCAGAAAGAACGCCCGTGCCATGCGTCGCGGCTCCACCTGGGAGAAACGGCCCGCCACCCGCGCCATCAGGCCCTCGAACATCGGCTGCCACCGGGCAGGGTCTACGCTGTGGCCCACGGCCACCGGCGGCTGATCTTCATTTGGCCGCACAACCGACGATGATCAACGGTGGCCGTGTCCGCTTCTATGCCATCCAGCAGTACAGGCTCCCCTCCTGCTCGCCGATGGCCCGCGCCAGGTCGGCCAGGCCGCTCAGGACCTCAGTTGCCCTCTCCAGGCCGAATACCTCGCCGTCTGCCGCTCGCTCCCGCACCCACAACTGGCTGACCTCGACAAGCCGGTGCTCATCGGCAGCGGCAAGGGCATACTGAAGCACCCGGGAAGCAGCGAGGACAACCGGGCCCTCGCCATCGCCTGGGTCGGCAACGACTTCGGGCTCATCAGCGGCGACGAGTTCTTCGAAGCCCCGACCGGTGAAGATGCTCTCCCACTCGATCAGCGCCTCTTCGGCATCGAAGTTGCCGTACGTCAGCGCCTCGAAAACCCCGTCGGGACCGCCTTCCACGACGGCAGCGGCAGCATCGCGGTCCGGCGCCACGAAAAACTTGATGATGATGCTCACCGGGGCATAGTGCCTGCTCAACAGGCCCGGGTCTACCTGCCGGAAGCCGGCAGAACGTGATCAGCCAAACCGGGACGGCACCCGCTCAAGCCTGCTCACCGCGCTGGCGGGCAGCGCGGATCATGCAGTTGCGCGCGACCGCCCGCAAGCGCCGCCGGGCCGACCACAGGGCTGTGAAGGCCGGGGCCAAGGACTCGTCGAAGGCCCGGCGGTAGCCCGGACTACCGGGAGCCCGCCACAGGCTGCCGCTTGTAGAAGGACTCCTCCAGGTAGGCCACCTCGTGCGGCTGGTAGGGCTCCTCCAAGTAGGCGGCCTCGTCTTCGTCGAGTTCGACGTCCACCGCGGCGACCGCGTCGGCCAGCTGGGCCGGCTTGGTGACCCCGACGATGGGCGAGGTCACCGCCGGGTTGCGCATGACCCAGGCCAGGGCGACCTGGGCCGGGGACAGACCCCGCTTGCCCGCGATCTCGTGGACGCGCTCGGCCACCGCCTGGTCCTCGTCGCGGTAGAGGATTTTGCCGCCCGCGTCGGTCTCGGCCCGCGCCGTGGCGGTGTCCCGGGCCCGCGTCAGCCTGCCCCGCGCCAGCGGGCTCCACGGGATCACGCCGATGCCCTGGTCGGCGCAGAGCGGGATCATCTCCCGCTCTGCTTCCCGGTGGATGAGGTTGTAGTGGTCCTGCATCGACACGAACCGGGTCCAGCCGTTCAGGTCAGCCAGGTACAGGGCCTTGGCGAACTGCCAGGCGTGCATGGAAGAGGCTCCGATGTAGCGGACCTTCCCGGACTTGACCGCGTCGTGCAGCGCCTCGAGGGTTTCCTCGATCGGGGTGTCGTAGTCCCAGCGGTGGATCTGGTACAGGTCGATGTAGTCGGTCCCCAGTCGCTTCAGGGAGGCGTCGAGCTCGGCGAAGATCGCCTTGCGGGACAGCCCGGCGCCGTTCGGGCCGGGACGCATCCGCATCCAGACCTTGGTGGAGAGAACGACCTCCTCGCGCCGGGTGAAGTCCTTGACCGCCTGACCGACGATCTCCTCGCTGCTTCCGGCGCTGTACCCATTGGCCGTGTCGAGGAAGTTGACGCCGCCCTCGAGGGCCTGCTTGATGATGTCCCGGCTGGCGTCCGCGCCCAGCGACCAGGGCTCCCCGCCCCGGTCCGGCTCGCCGAAGCTCATACAGCCGAGGGTGATGGCGGAGACTTCCAGTCCGGTCGTTCCGAGTTTGATGTATCGCATGCCTTCGAACCTAGGAATTGGAGTTCGCTCTAACGCAAATACGTCTCAGTCCGGAATTCACAGGCGGGCAGCATGTGCGCCTTGTCAGCTTTCGACCGTTTCGGCCAGCCGCACCAGAGAACCCAGTGCTAGCGAGTAACAAACTGTCACTTCTCAGCCGAGCGCGTGGGGCAGGCACTACTCAGCTCCCCGACGACAAACCCCCCTCGCAGGTCCGTCGCCACAACCGGTCATCGCTCGCTCACTAAGAGATTCCGCCGGTCCGGGCGATGGTATCGCGGCGCTCGCGACGGCGCCCCTCCCTACCCGCGGGATCTCTTGTTGAGCGAAGCCTGAGCTTGATGATGATCGACAGGAAAAGAAAATGCCGGGTGTTGGCAAAGGGTGCCGGTGCCCGGACAGGCCCGGCCCGTCTTTCAGCGTTCCGTGTCGGCGCTGCGCGGGGTTTCTGTACGGTCCCAACGTCGGTGCGATCATGAGGGGGATGGGTGAAAGGTGCAGGCACGCAGGCGGGGATGCCTGAGTCGAGCTGTCTGGTCGGCAGCTGGCTGGTCGGGCGCAAGAATCCGATGCAGGTCGTGATGAGCGAAACGGTGGCACTTGCCGAGGACGGCTATCTGCGAGTGACGGCGGACGAAGACGGCTACGTGATACGTCCCGGCACCCGGTCCGCGGCCGGGCTCCCCCCGGACCGGGCCGCCCTGCTGGACGCGATTCTTGGCAGGGAAGGTGAGCTGCGGCTCCGGCGCGAACCCGGTCCGCCGGCTTCCCTCCGCGGTACCAGGATCAGCCTCGCGCAGATTCAGAAGAGCGTTACCAAGGCTGCCCGTGAGCGCGGCTACTTGGCCCGACCGTATTACGTGCTGTTCAGCATGGCGATCGCCGTACTGTCCGGTGGGTTCCTGCTGTGGAGGGGGAACACTGCCACGGCTCTCCTGCTGTGCATGGCAGCGGCCTTGCTCGGCGCGTGGTCGCTCCGGGAGACTCATATCAGCAAGGCCGGTGCCGCCGAGCAACGACGTCTCCTCGCGCTGCAGGACAGTCTCCGGCATCCGAGCCGGCCCGCACATCCAGAGCCGGAACCATCGCTCGGCTATCGTCTGCTGCCCTGGGCCACTCTTCTGCTCGACGGCGAGGATTACGGCCGTTGGTACGCCGACAACCTGCTCGACGTCGAGTTGCCCCGGTGGTGGGCGCAGGAACCGGACGGCCAGGACCCAACCTTGCGGTTCGCCTCCCAGGAAGGGATGAAGGGGCTCCTGCATTCACTGCTGCACCACGTCGGCCCGTAGTCCGATGCGCGCATCTTGGTACCCGGCTGGTTCAGGCTGGGGAGGCGTCCATTTCACGGATGCCGCCTCCGGGGCCGGTTGCGAGGTACTCCAGGAGCAGAGTGAGGGCGCAGCGGTCATCCGCGCGGCGTGGGCGGGAGGGAAGAACACGGCGGTCGTACCAGGAGGCTGGTGCGGGGACGGGCCGTGCCCCGGGGGGACGCCCGCTGTCGATGGGCGCAGTAGGTCACTCTCGACGACGGCCACAACCCGGCCCGGAGGACGAGCGTCGGACCGGCCCTGCTCAGAGGGGTTCCGGCGATGTTCGCTGACGTGGGCCTCGGCTGACGTAGGCGGCGGTTCCGGCGGTGGTGAGAAGGGCCGCGACCATGGCCGCCGGTCGGCTGTCGGGGGCCTGTGTCTGCCAGGTCAGCGTCTCCCCCACCGTGCCCGTGGCCGGGAACACCACCGCGCCGAGTGTCCACCCGAGGGGAAGGAACCATGACCGAGCGGTGCCGGCCGCGGCCGCCCCCAGGGCGGTCAGTCCCAGCAGGCCGGCCGTGTCACGGAAGACGCATCCAACGGGACCGAACCGCGTGCCGGTCAACAGCGTGACCAGCAGGAGCATGAGGACGCAGGTCAGGGCGGCGGCCAGGTGGGACATCCGCAGACTTGCCCATGGCCTCGCCGCCGTACGGTCCAGGGTGTCGTCGGGGCCGCCGAGGGTGGTGGTGACGACGGAGACCACAAGCAGGACTGTCAGGACGAGTACGGCCCGCCCGACCTCGCCCTGGCCGCCGAAGACGGTGGCCAGCAGCCATGCGACGACTGTTCCCGCGGTCGCCGCGCCCAGCGCCGTCGGCACCTGGCGTGAGCGGACGTAGAGCGTCACCCCTGTCATCGGGCACCTCGGGTCAGAAGGTCGGTGGCGACCTGGCATTTCTGGGCAGCCTGATAGACGGCGGTCACCCGGGCTTTGGCCTCGGCCCGCGGCAGGGTCCGCAGTGCCGTCCAGAGCTTGACGGCGTCCGGGTCGACGTATTCGAGGCCATCGGGACCGGCGGTCGGCTTCCGGTCGAGCAGCCAGAAGGCCGCGGCGGTGGCGACGGGGACGTTCGGCATGTCACCGCAGTGGTCAGGGCCGGTGAACGCGCCAGTGAGCATGGCCGGTTCGAGCCGGCCCGGCTGGGCGAGGCGGCCGTGGGCGTCCACCGTGATCCTCATCAGCACGGTGTCGGCCCGCGACTTCGGTGAGGTGGGCGGGAAGAGTGTGGTGGTGTCCTCGTGTGCCTGGACGGCCGATGTCCTCGAAAGGAGGGCCAGGGCCCGCCGTGCCTTGGGGGCGACCTCGGGCAGCAACGCTTCGTGGGCCCTGCTGAGGCAGACTCGTGGGGCGTCGGCGGTGCACACCAGTTCCTGGGCGGCGGGGTCGAGCCTCCCGCGCTCGTAGGCATCGCCGGTCGGCACGAGCAGGGCCGTGGCGGTCGCCCCGAGGGCCAGCGGCACCAGCGCGGCGAACGCGAGCGTACGGTCCTTGACGGCCAAGAGCACGGCGGCGGCCACCGCGATCGCGGCCATCCAGAGCCCCTGGGCAGCGCTGACTTGGCCGTCGACGGTGTCGTAGTCGCTGAAGACGCTCATTCCCATGCTCGGGGAGAACGCCGCCGTCATTCCGCCGTCCGGAAGGGCATGGGGGGCGAAGATGAGCAGCGCGAAGCCGATCACGGCCAGCGCGGGCGCGGTGGCGAGCGCCGGCACCTGCCGTCCGACGGCCAGCCCGAGCCAGACGGAGGCGATCATCGCGGCCAGTCCGACGGCTACGACGACATACGCGGCCGGCGGCAGGTAGCGTGCCGTGTCGAGGATCCGTGGTGCCGCCGTGAGGAGCGTGACCAGGTACGCGACGATCACCGCCAGGCCGGTCGTGACCAGGATCGGCACCATGCGTTGCGGTCGCGGGCGGGACGCGCTGGCGAACAGTTCGTCGACGTTGGCCCGGTGCACGCGATAGGACTGCCAGGCACCGGCGGCCATCGCGAGGGGCGAGAGCAGCGCGAGGTATTCGCGCTGCGTCATGGCCAGCGCCATCCACCCGGTGGACCATCGTGATGCGGTCGCCTGGAGGAGGATCGTACCGGCGATGGTGATCAGGAACGCTGCGCCGAGAGCGGCAGAGCGCCGGAACTCGATGCCGAGGATACGGTTCACGCGTTGCTCCGGTGCCGGCGCAGGAGGGCGGAGTAGCCGCGTTCCGCCGGGCTGTCGCCCGCATCGCCCTGGCCGCCGCGGGCGATCAGGTCGTCGGGGGTGCCCTGGAAGAGAAGTCGGCCTTCATTCATGAGGATGACGTCGGTGCAGGCGGCGACGACATCCTCGACAAGGTGGGTGGAGACCAGCACACAGCTCTGGGCACCCAGGTCACGCAGCAAGTCGCGGAAGTCGAGACGCTGTTCCGGGTCGAGTCCGACGGTCGGCTCGTCGAGCAGCAGCAGCTCGGGGTCGTTCACGACGGCCTGGGCGATGCCGGCCCGGCGCACCATGCCGCCGGACAGCGTCTTCATCTTCTTGTCGGCCTTGGTCGTCAGACCCACCCGGTCGATCGCGCGTTGCACGGCGTCGGGGATCGCGGTCTTCGGCATTTCCTTGAGCCAGGCCATGTACGCAACGAACTCGCGGACGGTGAACCGCGGGTAGAAGCCGAACTGCTGCGGCAGATACCCCAGTCTGCGGCGTATCCCGCGCAGGTCGGCACGGCCGTCGGCCTGCGCGCCGAGCAGCGTCAACGAGCCGGCGGCGGGCTTGACGACGGTGGACAACGCGCGCATCAGTGTGGTCTTGCCGGCGCCGTTCGGGCCGAGCACACCATGCACTCCGGCGCTCAACGCCAAATCGAGTCCGTCGACGGCCAGATGTCGGCCGGCCCGGACCCGCAGGCCTTTCGCGTGGACTGGCCAGGGATGAAGGGTGGGGGCCGTTTCGGCAGCGCTCATCGCCCGCATGGGTCTCTCCTGATGGTCCTGTTGATGCTGTGATCTCGTTGACGGGAAGTCAGTTGCCGCTACGCAGGCGGCGGAAGGGGGAAGCAGCGAGCGGGGTGAGCGCGGCAAAAGCCACCGTGGTCACCGCCCAGACGGCGGTGCTGCCCGGCTGCAGTGCCGGTGACAGGGACCGCGCCGCCACGCTCGGCAGCAGGACGGCCGCACACCAGGTCAACGCAAGGGCGATCGCCGCGCGTTGTACACCGATGAGGGCGCCGAGCACGAGGGTGGCCGCCGTGAACGCCAGGCACGGCAGGAGGCTGAGAGCCAGCGAGCATCCGGTACTCACCCCCGCCACCAGCAACGCCGGAAGCACGACGAGGAGCACCGCGAGCGTCCGCCGTAGAACCATGGCCAGGCCGGCCGCGGGTGTGGCGGCGATCAGTTCCCAGGCCGGATCGGTCCGGCGGCTCCAGGCCACCGCGACGCCGGGCAGCGGGGCCACCGGAGCCAGCAGCAGCACGAGCGACGGCAGGCTCGGCTCGACGGCATCGAGGAGCATGCCGCAGCCCAGTACCGCGGCGGTCACCGCGAGCCACGGCAGCAGCGTCCAGGCGAGCCACCGTCGGTGGACGGCCCCTGCGCGAGTACGCTGCCGGGCCGGCGACGGGCTCGCTTCGAGCGCCCGGTCGAGCGAGACGGCGACACGATCGAGCAGATCCCTCGTGGCAGGGGTGGCCTCGGCGGCCAGTTGCGCACGGCAGTCGGCGCACCCGTCGAGATGGACCTCGATCGACCAGAGCGCGGCGTCGTCGAGCCCCGGGCCGCCGTCCGCGTAGCGGGCCAGAAGCATGGTGGTGGGATGAGTCATGACAGCGCCTCCCGCAGCGCGATCCGGGCCCGGCGTGCGCGAGTCTTGACCGTGCCCTCCGGCACGCTGAGGAGCACCGCCGTCTGTCGCACCGACAGGTCGTCCAGCACCATGGCCTGCAGCACCTGCCGCAACTCCGGCGGCAGCCGCAGCAGCGCCTGTTCGAAGTTCTGGTCGACGCGGGTCGCCATCACCTCGTCCTCGGCGGCCGGAGCGGTCGTCTCGAGCAGGGCGACGGTCGGCACCCGCTCCTGGCGGGCGCGCCGACGGAAGGCGTCGACGAGTCGGTTCGCGGCGATCGACCAGAGCCAGCCGACCGCGCTGCTCTCGGTCACGGAACCGGCATAGCTGCCGGCCGCGCGCCACACCGCCAGATAGGTCTCCTGGAGCACGTCGGCGACGACGTCCTCGTCCGCGCACCGACGGCGCAGCCGCACCGCCAACCAGGGTGAGGTACGCCGATACAACTCGTCGAACGCCGCCCGGTCACCGTCGGCGACGCGACGCACGAGTTCCGCCTCTTCGAGGCCTGCCATGCCTTTCACGATCAGGGAGACGAAACGACCGTCCATTCAGGTTCTCGCACGCCTCGCCGCCCTGGCGAGGACAACAGCGCTTGACCCGGGCGCCGTTCACACCCGGACGTCAGCCGGCCTGCTGGTCGACCGGCTCCGGCTCGTTGCTGCGGGGCGGCGAACCCGCGGTCGTGGACCTGTGCGGGGGCCATCAGACCGAACGCCAGCAGTACGGCCGAAGAAGCCGGAACGCGATCCGGAACAGCAGCACGTTCGGCACCGTCGGCATCTTCAGGGCGACGAGGACGTCCAGCGGGGCTGTCACGAGCAGCGCGCGGCCGCCGTACCGAGGCCGGAGCTGTCGGAGGGGAGGCGCCCATGGAGGTGCCGAGGGTGTTGGAGACGAGGACCGCCGGCCGGAACAGGGCCCAAGCCCAGGGAAGTCGCGCTGTTCGAGAGGTACTTGTCGAACGGCAGGGCGCCCGCCCCTCGATGGGGACGAGCACCCTGTGACGTGAGTCGATCGCACAACGGCGATCGCCGTGATCGACCTTGGCCAGCGTCTACCTGAACGCATCCTGAACACCTGACAGTTGATCAGGCCGCTTGATGTGGAACCTGCTGAGGCACCGGCACGTCCTTCCGGGGCGCGGACAGGTGGATGGCCGGGCCGAGGACGACGCGAGCGCGACGGCGGTGATGGCCAGACCGAACAGCATCGCGGAGAGCCAGTAGCCGAGGTTCATGCGCTCGGAGAGGAGGCCTGCGGCCGAGGTGCCGGCGAAGGTGAACCTACCCCTGCGGCCGTTGCAGCACGACCGCGGGGACAGGGCCCGGCGACCTTGGGCCGCCGGGCCCCTCGCGGCTACTTGTACGTGGCGATCACACAGTGCCGTGCTACGTAAACCCGCTTGCCGTTGGAGGCGGCCACCGGCAGCCAGTCGCGGTACTTCGGTGCCCCCGCGTAGCAGCGATAGCTGCCCCCGTTGACGTAGTCACCGCAGTTCGTCTCCTGGTGCCAGCACCAGGCGCCCTTCGGTGCCTTGACCGACCCCACGGCCGCGCTCCCGGTGGAAGCGCCGGCCCGCAGCGTGACCTTGCCGGGGTTGCCTCCGCCGGTCCGCGGCACCGCGTACCAGGCGCCCTGTGCGTGCACAGAGCCCGTGCCGTGCGCGGCCGGGTCGGCGGACGCGCCCGGTGCCGAGGCCAGCAGCGCGGCGGCAAGCCCCAGGCCCGCCAGGCCACCTACGGCCGACCCGCGCAGCCACGAGCGTTGCCCGAGCCGAGTCCCTGTCCTCATGTTTCCCCCTTCGGTGGTTGGTTCCGGCTCGTGGTCGGCGAGTCGGGCGTGCGGGCACTTCCGTGGCGGGGGATTCGCGCCCTGTTCGGGCCGTACCGAGGCCGGGTCACCCGCCGCCGTGTGGTGCCGGAGCAAGAAGTTACGCACGAGAGCGCGCCGGGTCGTCACACGCAGGGTTGAATCCCAACCCCGCCCACGGCAGTACGCCGACGGTTCCTGCAACCTGCGCGGTACCGCGGAAGGTTGACGCAGTGATTCTTAATGCGGTCCATCCTGCAACCTGAAGATGATCATGTACGCCGTTTCCGCCGCGTGCGGCCGCAGGAAAGGCCACTCATAGGTTTTGGCTCCGCAGACCCGCGCGAAGCCTCGGAAGGCATGCGCAGCTGGCCGCCGAACGGGCCGCCGAGGTGCCACCTCACCCTGGCGCGGAGCGCCGCGGTGAGGTGGATCCACCCTTGTCCGCCCCAGCACCGCGGATCGGTACCCTCCCGCAGGGAGGCCGCGTCGCCCTTCGTCCACCCCGCCAGGCAGGGCGTCTGCATGGTTCAGCTCCCCGCATCGACGACGCGTGCGCATTCGTTCCGGTGTGGTCAGAGAGTCTTGCGGCCTCGCCTTAGCACTTCAATGCCGGCTTGGTCCGTTTCCTCGGGTGCCCCGCCAAGGCGGTGGATCATGACCCAGCGGCCGTCGTCGATTGCGCCGGCGAACAGCGAGGCGTCGCGCGTGGCGCCGTTGTGCCAGCGCAGGGAGCCTGCCGTCTGCCAGGACGGCGCGGGATCGCCCAACCTGCGTTCTATGAGGAGTCGTACGACCAGGTCGGCAGCCGCGCGGGGGGTGGCCCACAGGCCCCCTGCGGGCAGGATCGCGCCGTGCATGGTCCACGGCTGACGGGCCCTTCCCAAGCGGCTCCGGGCCAGTAGGTACGTGCCCGGGTCCGGGGTCGCGGTCACTTCGGTGATGTCCAGCGGACGCAGGACGTACTTGGTCACCAACTCCTCATAGGTGGTGCCGGCCGCAGCGGTCAGGGCTTCACCGAGGACGGCGTACCCGAGATTGGAGTACTCCTCTCGTTGGCCGGGGGGGCAGGTGGCGATGGTGTCGAGCCGACTCAGCAACTGGTGCACGGTACGACGGTCGAACCTGGCGTATGGGTCACGACGCGCGATCCGAGGTGGCAGACGCGGAAGGCCGGACGTGTGCCGGGCCAGGTCGAGGAGCGTGATCCCGGTTCCGGGAGTCGCCGGAAGCCATCGCTCAAGGGGGTCGTCGAGCGCGAGCATTCCGGCCTCGGCCATGCAGGTCAGCGCAGTGCCCGTGATGACCTTGGTGAACGAGCCGATCTCGACAAAACGGTCCACGGCATGACCATCACTGACTGCCGGTGGAGCGGCGTTGCTCAGGACACAGGTGGGGATACGGCGCACCGCGGGCCTTTCTCAAACGGGCTGGCTTTCAACTGTTGCGGGTGGCAGGGCACATGCCGCCGTGCTTCCTGGCATGCGGTGACGGTTGCGCGACACGCAGCGGTACACCGCCCAGGCGTCGGTGAGTGTCGTCGTCATGATGTCATCCCGCAGCCAGAAGATGATCATGTACGCCGTTTCCCGCCGCGTGCGGCCGCACGAAGGGCCACTCAATCGCCCTCCAGCCCCGGCACTCCTGGAAGTCACCCCACACGATCTGTTGGCTCCGGACCACCACAAGCGATGCTCACGGGCCCCCGCAGTGCACTCGCAAGGAGGGCAAGCTCTACAGCTTCGAGGACGTCCTGCTGATCTCCGAGGTCGTCTGGGGATGCAGCGCGGCGGCAAGCTCACCGACAAACAGGTGACCAAGGCCCTGGCCGACTTCACGTCGCTGTCCCTGGACAAGCAGGACACCCTCGCACTGTGGGAGCGGGTCCGCGCCCTCCATGCCAACGTGAGCGCCTATGACGCCCAGTACGTCGCGCTCGCCGAATCCCTCGGCGGGCCCCTGATCACCCGCGACGGACGAATCCAGCGCAGCGGCGCAGCCAAGTGCACCATCGAGGTCTTCGCCGCGAACTGAACCCGCCGGCGTCGGCGCGGCACACCTGCCCGCCCGCGTTGCCCTTTGCCCCCGCCACTGACCTGATGGCCGCCGACCCGACGTTCCGGCATGGCGCATGGTCGGCGGCCAGCAGGAGCAGGAATCCCCTGCCCGAGGAAGCCCTGCGTCTTCCGTTCCTCCAACCCGCTCTTTTGACCGCCCGGCTCATCTCCTCGTTCCGCACCCCCCGCACTCGCCGCTAAGCAGGGCTGGTCATCTGACCGACGTAGGGGCGGACCATGACCATGCGGTGCCGGCGACGCGACGGGCGGTGTTCTCGCTGCAGTCGGGCGTGGCCGACTCAGGGGTCGGCCGCGCCGGCAGCCCGCTTGGTCAGGGGCACAGGCCCCGGCCGGAGTTGTAGTAGATGTCGATCGAACCGCTCCAGGTCATGCACTGGCCGGGCATGGGCGGTGTGGCCCTGTCCGGGTACTTCACGCCGCGCATGCACCAGCACAGCGAGAACCTGCCGTTCCTGGTACTCGCGGTGGCCCTGGCCGGCTACGCGGTGCTCGCGGTCTTCCTGATCAACGACGAGCCCGGACGTCCGGTCCCCTCCACCCCGCTCACGCAGCGGCTCGCGCGGGCCGGACGGCTGCGGGTCACCTGGGAACTGTCCGCGCTCTACGCGATCGGTTTCGGCGGCATCGTCGCCTTCGGTGTCCATCTGCCCACCTACCTCAAGACCTGGTACGGGCTCGGCGCCACCGACGCGGGCAGCAGGGCGGCCGGTTTCGCCCTGGTCACCGTGGTGTTCCGGCCGATCGGCGGCCGGCTCGCCGACCGGGTCCATCCGGCCGTGGTCACCGCCTGGGCGCTGGGCGTGGTGGCGGCCCTGGCCGTCGTCCAGGCCTTCGACCCCTCGCTCACGCCCGGGGCGACGATCTGTCTGCTGGTGATGGCCGCGGGTCTGGGCACGGCGAGCGGTTCGGTGTTCGCCCTGGTGGCCCGGGTCGCCCCGCAGCCGCAGGTCGGCGGCGTGACCGGCATCGTCGGGGCGATGGGCGGGCTCGGCGGGTTCGTCCCGCCGCTGGTGACGGGCGCGGTGTACAGCGCGAAGAACTCCTACTCCATCGGTTTCATGCTGCTGTCCGCCCTCGCCCTCGCCGGATGCGTCTACGCCTACGGCCGTATGCGCACCGCCGGCCGCGACGCCGGGGGCGGCCTCCCGGGCGGACGTGACGCAGAAGGTCCCCGGCTGAGGGGTTCCGCGCGCCGCCCGCCCGGGCCGGCCGGTCAGAACCGCGCCGCAGCCCAGGACGCCAGCTCGGACTTCGCCGCGGCCAGCAGGGACGCCGACGGTGCCGTCGCCCCGTTGGTGATCAGCGCGTAGTGCAGGACTCCGGAGTCCGAGTCGGTGAGCAGCAGCCGCCGGCTGCCCGTGCCGCCCGGTTCGGGCGCCGCCGCGACCGGGGTGGAGGCCGTGTACGCCGGCGGTCCGTAGACCGTGCCGAGGTCGGAGACGACGGTGGTGCCGGCGGACGGGAAGGAGGCGGGCAGGTGCAGCTCGGTGGGCGCCGAGCCGCTGCCCGACCTCCACACGAGCAGTCCGTACTGGCCGGAGCCGACGAGCTGGGCCACGTTCGGCAGCGAGCCGGGCACCGGGTTCCAGGTCAGGGTCGTCGAACCGTCGCGGGAGCGGTCCTCGTAGGTGAAGGCGAGTGTCGTGCCGGCGGTGGCAGCGGGGTAGACGCGGTCGAGGAGCCGGGCGTCCTGACGGAGCGTCACCGCGCCTGAGTCGTCGAGCTTCACGGCCGAGAGGTCCTCGTCGTTCCAGGCGTCGCCGGAGGTCTGCACCTTGCCGGAGTTGCCGTTCATGAGCTCGTGGTGGCGGCCGTTGTAGATGTCCCACTGCCACTGGTTGCCGGAGAGCACCGGACCGGACGCGGACGGGTTGCTCCACCAACCGGAGCCCGGCAGGCGGGAGTCGAGGGCCTGGTACATCGCCTTGTCGACCGTCGGGGCCTTGCCGGCCACCGATCCCGACAGCGGATGGCCGAACTCGCTGACCACGGCGGCGGTCCCCGCGGCCGAGGCCCGGTCCCGGACCGTGCCGAAGTCGCCCGCGTACTGCCCGTCGGAGGCGTTGCCCCACATCAGGATGCCGGAGATGGCCTTCTGGTCGTAGAAGTGGGTGTTGAAGACGTACCGCGGGCCGAGGGTGCCGGCGTCGAGCAGGCCGCCCTCCTGCTTCTGGGAGTCGATGTTGGAGTTCCAGAAGAGGTTCGGCTCGACGAAGGCGGGCTTGTCCTGCCAGCCGGCGGCGTCCATCCGGGCACGGAACTTCTGATAGAAGGGCCACAGCAGGTTCTGTTCCCAGGAGCGGCTGGTCTGGCCCGAGTCGTAGCTGCCGGCGTACGGCTCGTTGTAGGGGTCGAAGCCCACCACGCCCGCGAACTCCGCGCCATTGAGGTGCTGTTGGACGTAGGCCATGGTCTTCTGGGCGGTGTCCAGGAAGGAGTCCTGCAGGCCGTAGGTGTTGTGCCAGAAGTCGTACTGCGCCTTGGTGACGGCCTGGTTCTGGGTGATGTTCTGCCCCCAGAACAGACAGATGCCGCACGACTCCTGCGGATAACTCCCGAGGGTGACGGCCCACTTGGGGGCGCCGTCGCCGGTGTACCAGCTGCCCGAGTTGAACAGGTAGCGGGAGTAGAGGTCCTGGTGGAAGTCGGGGTAGACGCGGATGCCGGCGTCGAGGAAGGCCCGCATCTGGTCGGTGGCGGCGGCCAGGTAGGCCGTGTCGACCGTGCCCCGGGTGGGCTCGGCGTGCGCCCAGGACAGCAGGAAGCGGACGGAGTTGCCGCCGCCGAGGGCGCGCAGCGCGGTGGCCGACTTCCTGGCGTCGGCGACCGAGGCGAAGGGCAGGCCGCTGTTCTCCTCCAGCTTGGTCTCGCCGGAGACGTTGTAGCCGCGCAGCACGACCTCGCGGCCGTTTCCGTCGACGAACCGGCCGTTCTGCACGGTCAGGGGGGACTCGTCGAACCACAGGGAGTCGGGGAGGGTGGCGGCGGCGGTGGCGGACGGCGCGCCCGTCACCGCCAGGGATCCGAAGAGGACAACCAGGACAACGAGCAGACGCGTCCGGATATTCGGCATGTCCACTACAGTCTGGCCATTTCCGGACACCGTCAATACTTCTGACTCTTGAGTAAGTTTCAGTTTTTGCCCGTACGTTCTTTCCCAGCCACCTCAACTGCCCACTCGACGCGTCACGTTCAACAGGTACTCCCTGCGGTTGAGGGGGTTGTGGTCGGTGCGCGGGCGTTCCGGAACGGTTCCGTGGGCGATCCGTGCGTAGTGGTCGAAGGCACTCTCCAACTCGCCCTCCCCGCGGGTGATTCCGGGCAGCCGGCGCCCGAGCGCGTGCACCTGTCCCGCCGGGACGTCGCCCTCCAGCACACAGGTCGCCCCGCGCGTCTCGGTCGTACGGGGCACGGCCCGCAGGGCGGCCAGCACGGGCAGCAGGGCGCCCAGGGTGTCGGCCGGGGCCTCGACGCGGAAACGGTGCATCGGCTCCAGGACGCGGGTGCCGGCCCGCCGCAGCGCCGCCATCAGGACGAGCGGGGTCAGCCCGCGGAAGTCGGCGCCGGTGCTCGACATGCTCTTGTCGAAGCCCTGGTGGGCGTGGCTCTGCCGGGGCGAGTAGCCGCAGTGGGTCATGGTGACCGTGCAGTCGCCGACCTGCCAGCCGTGCAGCCCCTGCCCGAGGGTTTCGCGGACGGTGTCCTCGACGGCCTTGAAGAAGGCGTACGGCATGGAGCCGAGCTCCACCTCCAGCCGAAAGCCGACGCCCGAGCCGGCCGGGGCGGGATCGACGCGCAGTCCGACGGTGGCGAGGAAGGGGTTGGCGCCCTTCTTGTTGAACTCGACGGCCGCGCCGGACCCGGCCGGCCGCTCGACGCAGATGACCGTGGTCTCGCGGAAGTCGACGTCGAGGCCGAACTCGTCGGCCAGGGTGGCCTGGACGACCTCCTTCTGCACCTCGCCGTAGAGGGACACGGACAGCTCCTGGCGCACCTCGTCGTGGCGCAGGCCGATCAGCGGGTCCTGTTCGGCCAGTTGGGTGAGCGCGGTGTGGAGCCGGCGCGGGTCCACACCGGGGCCCGGCACGACGACCGTCTCCAGGGTGGGCGGCGCGAAGAAGTGCTCGTACGCCTTGCGGGGTTCGCCGAGCGCGTCGCCGATCCGGATGTCGGCCAGTCCCCACAACCGGGCGATCCGGCCGGCCGGGACGGCGTCGTCCCGGACGTCGGTGCCGTGGTCGAAGACGCTGATCGCGGTGACCCGGCCCTCCTCGCGGTCCGCGCCGTTCTCATGGCCCTCCCCGAAGGGGACGCGGTCGCGGACGCGCAGGGTGCCGGAGAACATCCGGGCGTACGCCACCTTCTCCCCCGCCGGACCCCGTTCGACCTTGAAGACGGTCCCCGAGACCGGTCCGTCGGGGTCGCCGCCGGCCGACGGCAGCAGGTCCCG
This sequence comes from Streptomyces sp. C1-1, assembly GCF_050214755.1. Classification (NCBI taxonomy): domain Bacteria; kingdom Bacillati; phylum Actinomycetota; class Actinomycetes; order Kitasatosporales; family Streptomycetaceae; genus Streptomyces; species Streptomyces sp. C1-1. Next base: position 1,404,319 of record NZ_CP189826.1, read on the forward strand.
GATGCCGGTGATCAGGGCGTCGACGCCCGCGCCGGTGATGGCGGAGCCGAAGTAGACGGGGTGGACGAGGGCGGAGCGGGACTGGGCGGCGAGGGCCGCGCGGACGGTGGAATGTGACATACCACCGTGCTCGACGTACTCCTCCAGCAGCCTCTCGTCATGGTCGGCGAGCACATCCGCCGCCTCCGCCACGAGCCCCGCGTCGAAGCGCGCCCCGGGCGTGCCGAGACCGTGCGCCATACCCATGGGCACGATCGCCGGCGTGAGCCGCTCCCGGATCGCGCGCAGGACACCCTCGCCACGGGCCCCGCGACGGTCGATCTTGTTGACGAACAGCAGGGTCGGGATGCGCAGCCGCTGCAGGGTCCGCATCAGGACGCGGGTCTGCGCCTGGACGCCCTCGACGGCGGAGACGACCAGCACGGCACCGTCGAGCACACCGAGGACGCGCTCCACCTCGGCGATGAAGTCGGGGTGGCCGGGGGTGTCGATGAGGTTGACCGTGACGCCGTCGACCGGGAACGAGACGACGGCGGACTTGATGGTGATGCCGCGCTGCCGCTCCAGCGCGAGGGTGTCGGTCCGGGTGCTGCCGTGATCGACGCTGCCGATCTCGTCGATCACCCCGACCGAGTGCAGCAGCCTCTCGGTGAGGCTGGTCTTACCTGCGTCGACGTGCGCGAGGATTCCGAGGTTGAGCAGATGCACCGAGCGTCATGTCCTTCGTCATGGGAGGGATTCCTTCCTGGGTGGACATGGACGCAGTGCGCATGAGTGCTCCTCGCGGTGGGACGACGGGACCCCACGAGTGCAGCAGAGCCGGTACGGCACCGGCAATGGATTAACGCTCAACGAACCGTGCCGGAGCACTCGCCGCGTCACGCGAGCGGTCTTAGAGTGACGTACATCACGATCGGGCGATGTTTCCCCCTGCTCCCTCTCTCGGCCCGCTCAGTCCCTGGAGGGCATATGACCCACATCTCGGTGAAGGTGGACGGCACGACGTACGAGGACGACGTGGAACCCCGCCTCCTCCTCGTCCACTACCTGCGCGACCGTCTCGGTCTGACCGGTACCCCGATCGGCTGCGACACCTCCAACTGCGGGGCCTGCACCGTCGAGCTGGACGGCGTCAGCGTCAAGAGCTGCTCGGTGCTCGCCGTCCAGGCCGACGGCAGCGAGGTGACGACGGTCGAGGGGCTGGCCCGCGACGGCGAGCTGACCGCCCTCCAGCGGGCCTTCCACGAGAAGCACGCCCTGCAGTGCGGCTACTGCACTCCGGGGATGCTGATGGCCGCCCGCGACCTGCTGCGCGAACACCCGCACCCCACCACGGACGAGATCCGGCAGGCCCTGGAGGGCAACCTGTGCCGGTGCACCGGCTACCAGAACATCGTGCGCGCCGTGCAGGCCGTGTCCGAAGAGGAGGTCCCGGCATGACCGACCAGGCCGTGCAGGGCGAGGTCGGCCGCGCCCGGCCCCGCAAGGAGGACGCCCGGCTGATCACCGGCCAGACCAACTGGACCGACAACATCAGTGTCAACGGCATGCTGCACATGGCGATCCTGCGCAGCCCGATGGCCCACGCCCGCATCACCCGCGTGGACGTATCACCCGCGCTCGAACGCCCCGGTGTCGTGGCCGCGTTCAGCGGCGCCGACCTCGCCGAGGGGCTCGGCTCGCTGCCGTGCGCGTGGCCGGTGACCGAGGACATCGTGCTGCCCGACCACCCGCCCATCGCCGTCGACGAGGTGCGCCACGCCGGCGACCCGGTGGCCCTCGTCGTGGCCCGCGACCGGTACGCGGCCGCGGACGCGCTGGAGGCCGTCGAGGTCGACTACGAGCCGCTGCCGCCGGTGCTGGACCTGGAGGCCGCGCTCGCGGACGACGCCCCGCTGGTCCACTCGGACAAGGGCACCAACCGCTGCTACGTCTGGCCGCTGAAGACCGGCGAGGACTTCGACTCGGTACGGGAACGCGCCGAGGTGACGGTCAAGCGCCGTTACCACCACCAGCGGCTCATCCCGAACGCGATGGAGCCGCGCGCGGTCGTCGTCACCCCGCTCGCCGCCTCCGGGGAGTACACGCTGTACTCGGCGACGCAGATCCCGCACATCCTGCGGGTGATGATGGCGGTGGTCACCGGCATCCCCGAGCACAAGATCCGCGTGATCGCCCCCGACGTCGGCGGCGGCTTCGGCTCCAAGCTCCAGGTGTACGGCGAGGAGGCCCTGGCGCTCGCGGTCGCCCGCCGGATCGGCCGCCCCGTGAAGTGGACCGAGTCCCGCTCCGAGGGATACCTGGCCACGCACCACGGCCGCGGCATGATCCAGGACATCGAGATCGCCGCGAACCGGGACGGCAAGCTGCTCGGCCTCAAGGTCGACCTGCTGACCGACATGGGCGCCTACCTGATGCTGGTCACGCCGGGCATCCCGATCCTCGGCGCCTTCATGTACCCGGCGATCTACAAGATGGACTCCTACGACTTCACCTGCACCGGCGTCTTCACGACCCGGACGCCGACCGACGCCTACCGCGGCGCCGGACGCCCGGAGGCGACGTACGCCATCGAACGGATCATGGACGAGCTCGCGCACGAACTCGGCCTGGACCCGGTGGAGTTGCGGCGCCGCAACTGGATCGGCCACGAGGAGTTCCCGTACACCTCGATCGCCGGCCTGACCTACGACAGCGGCAACTACGAGGCGGCGACCGAGAAGGCGCTCGCGCTGTTCGACTACGACAAGCTCCGGGCCGAGCAGGCCGACCGCAACAACCGGGGCGACACCGTACGGCTCGGCATCGGCGTGTCGACGTACACCGAGATGTGCGGCCTGGCGCCGAGCCGGGTGCTGCGCGACCTGAGGTACGCGGCCGGCGGCTGGGAGGCGGCGAGCATCCGCATGCTGCCCACCGGCAAGGTCGAGGTGATCACCGGCACCAGCCCGCACGGCCAGGGCCATGTGACCAGCTGGAGCCAGATCGCCGCCGACGTGCTGGGCGTGCCGTTCGAGGACATCGAGGTCGTGCACGGCGACACCAAGGCTTCCCCGCAGGGCATGGACACCTACGGCTCGCGCTCCCTCGTGGTGGGCGGATCGGCCGTGCACCACGCTGCGGTGAAGGTGGTCGACAAGGCCCGGAAGATCGCCGCGCACCTGCTGGAGGCGAGCGAGCAGGACCTGGAGTTCTCCGGCGGGGTGTTCTCCGTGAAGGGCTCCCCGGACGCCCGCAAGACCATCCAGGAGATCGCCTTCGAGACGTTCACCTCGCACGATCTCCCGGACGGCCTGGAACCCAGCATCAACGCCGAGCACCTGCTCGAACCGGAGAACTTCTCCTACCCGCACGGCACCCACCTGTGCGCCGTCGAGGTCGACACCGAGACCGGGCAGACCCGGATCAGGTCGTACGTCTGCGTCGACGACGTCGGCAAGGTCGTCAACCCGACCATCGTCGAAGGACAGGTGCACGGTGGGCTCGCGCAGGGCATCGCGCAGGCCCTGTACGAGGAGGCCGTCTACGACGACGAGGGCAACCTGGTCTCCGGCACGATGGCCGACTACCTCGTGCCCTCGGCGCCGGACCTGCCCGAGTTCACCACCGAGCGGACCGAGACGCCGTCCACCACCAACCCCCTCGGGGTCAAGGGCGTCGGCGAGGCGGGCACCATCGCGTCGACCCCGGCCGTGGTCAACGCGATCGTGGACGCCCTGCGGCCGTTCGGCGTCGACGACATCCGGATGCCCTGCACCCCCGAGCGGGTGTGGCGGGCGGTCCGGTCCCAGAAGGAGGCCTCCGCATGATCCCTCCGGCATTCGACTACGTCCGGCCGACCAGCGTCGACGAGGCGGTGCGCGCGCTCGCCGAGGGCGGCGAGGAGGCCAAGGTGCTGGCCGGCGGGCAGAGCCTGCTGCCGCTGCTCAGGCTCAGGCTGGCCTTCCCCGAGCTGGTCGTGGACGTCGGCCGCATCCCCGGGCTGCGCGGCGTGCGGGAGGACGGCGACACGCTGGTCATCGGCGCGATGACCACGCATCACGACGTCGTCCACGACCCGCTGGTGCGCCGCCACGCCGGTCTGCTGGCGGCCGCCACGGCGACCGTCGCGGATCCCGCCGTACGGCACCGGGGCACCCTCGCCGGCTCGCTCGCCCACGCCGACCCGGCCGGCGACCTGCCCGCGGTGGTGCTGGCGCTGGACGGCGAACTGGTGGCGCAGGGGCCGCGGGGCCGGCGGGCGATCGCGGCACGCGACTTCTTCGTCGACTACCTGCAGTCCTCGCTCGAACCGGACGAACTCCTGGTGGAGGTGCGGCTGCCGAAGTCGGACGGCTGGGGCTTCCACTACGAGAAGTTCCACCGGGTCTCGCAGTCCTGGGCGATGGTCGGCGTGGCCGCACTGGTGCGGCGCGACGACGGGCACATCGCCGAGGCCCGGATCGGCCTGACCAACATGGGCGCGGTCCCGCTGCGGGCCACCGCGGCCGAGCAGGCGCTGACCGGCGCCGGGGACGCGGAGGCCGTCGCGCGGGCCGCGGAGTCGGCGGCGGAGGGTACCCGTCCCTCGCAGGACGCGTCGGCCTCGCCCGAGTACCGGGAGCACCTGGCACGGGTGCTCACCCGGCGAGCGGTGCTGGCGGCGGCCGGAATGGGGTGAGGACAGATCACGCACACGCACGGCATGAGCGGCCCGGAGCAGGTGCGGGCCAGGCTGGAGGAGACGGGCTACCTCGTCGACGACGGACTGGCCATCGCCTGTTTCCTGGCGCTCCGGCTGCATCGGCCGATCTTCTGCGAGGGCGACGCGGGCGTCGGCAAGACCGCGCTCGCCTCCGCCCTCGCCGAGGCGCTCGGCGCGCCGCTGATCCGGCTGCAGTGCCATGAGGGCATCGACGCCTCGCAGGCCCTGTACGACTGGGACTTCCCTCGTCAGCTGCTGCACCTGCGGGCCGCGGAGGCGGCCGGGGTGCAGGACGCCGAACGGCTGGAGGGCGAGCTGTACGACCGGCGCTTCCTGGTCGCCCGGCCGCTGCTGAAGGCCCTGGAGACCCAGCCGTCGGTCCTGCTGGTCGACGAGATCGACCGGGCCGACGACGAGTTCGAGGCGTTCCTGCTGGAACTGCTGTCGGAGTTCTCGGTCACGATCCCGGAGCTGGGCACGCTGCGCGCCGAGGTGCCGCCGGTGGTCGTGCTGACGTCCAACCGCACGCGCGAGGTGCACGACGCCCTCAAGCGGCGCTGCCTGTACCACTGGTTCGACCACCCCGGCTTCGCCCGCGAACTGGCCATCGTAAGGCGGCGGTTGCCCGGCGTCTCGGCCCGGCTGGCGGAACAGGTGACCGCACTGGTGCAGGCACTGCGGGCGCAGGACCTGCTCAAGCCGCCCGGCGTGGCCGAGACCCTCGACTGGGCGCAGGCCCTGGACGCCCTCGGCGCCGACGAGGTCGACGCGGAACTGGCGGTCGCGACCCTGGGTTCGGTCCTGAAGTACCGCGAGGACGCGGACCGGGCACGAGGCCTCGATCTGGCGGCGGTACTCGCGGCACGGGGGGCGTGACCGGTATGACGGAGAGCCGGCGGCGCGAGGCGGAGACCAGGGATGCGCCCGGCGGGGATGCCGCCCTCCTCGGGTTCGCCCGAGCGCTGCGGGCCGCCGGTGTGGATGCCAGTGCCGAGCGTGTGCATGCCTATCTGCGGGCGGTGGACCAGCTGCGGCCGGGGATGCGGGGCGACGTGTACTGGGCGGGGCGCCTGACGTTGTGCGGGGGGCGTGACGACCTGGAGCGCTACGAGCGGGTGTTCGCCGCCTACTTCGGCTCCGCCGAGCCCGCCGGACACGCGGTCGCCGCCGCTGCCCGCCCCCGGCTGCGGCTCCTCACCCGGGAAGGCGCCGTGCCACGTCCGGGCGCCGGGCCGGAACGGCACCCGGGTCCGCCCGCGGCCACCCTGGCCAGCTCCACGGAGGTTCTGCGACATCGCGACGTCGGCGGTCTCGACGCCGCAGAGCGCGAGCAACTGCGGCGCCTGCTGGCCGCGTTCACGCTGCGCGGCGAGACGCGCCGCAGCGCGCGCCGGCGGCCGGCCAGACGCGGCCAGGTCGATCCGCACCGGACGGTGCGGGAACTGCTGCGGCGCGGCGGCGAGCCCGCCCGGCTGCGGCGGAACGCGCGCGCCGAACGGCCCCGCCGGCTCGTCCTGCTCGTGGACGTCAGCGGTTCCATGACACCGTACGCGGACGCGCTGCTGCGCTTCGCGCACGCCGCGGCCCGCGGCGCCCCGACGGAGGTCTTCACGATCGGCACCCGCCTGACCCGGGTGACCCGTGAACTCTCCCACCGGGACCCCGACCTGGCGATGGCGGCGCTCGCGGCGGCCGTGCCCGACTGGCGCGGCGGCACCCGGCTCGGGGAGCTGCTGCGCGAGTTCCTCGACCGGTGGGGGCAGCGGGGCATGGCGCGCGGGGCGGTCGTGGTGATCCTCTCGGACGGGTGGGAGCGCGGGGATCCGGAGCTGCTCGGCACCCAGATGCGCCGCCTGCACCGGCTGACGCACCGGGTGATCTGGGCCAACCCGCGCAAGGCGCGGCCCGGTTACGCGCCGTTGGCGGCGGGGATGGCGGCGGCGCTGCCGAGCGTGGACGCGTTCGTCGAGGGCCACAGCCTGGCGGCGCTGGAGCGGCTGGCCGCGGTGGTGCGCGGGGACGGGGCGGCGGACCTCGTGGAAGGAGCGGATCGTGCGTGACATCCTCCCGGTACTCGGCGACTGGTACACGGCGGGTCATCCCTTCGGGCTCGCGACGGTCGTCGCGGTCAGCCGCAGCGCGCCGCGCGATCCCGGGGCGGCGATGGCGGTGGGACCGGGCGACGAGGCCGTGGGCAGCGTGTCCGGCGGCTGCGTGGAGGGAGCGGTCTTCGAGCTCGCCAAGGAGGTCGTGGAGAGCGGGCGGGCCCGGCTGGAGACCTTCGGCTACAGCGACGAGGACGCGTTCGCCGTCGGGCTCACCTGCGGCGGCGAGATCACCCTGCTGGTGCGGCCCGTCACCCGGGAGACCGACCCGGCCTTCGCGGCCGTCGCCGAGTCGGTCGCGGCGGGCCGGCCGGTGACTGTGGCGACGGTGACGGACGGACCCGCCCGCGTCGGGGCCACCCTGGCCGTCTGGCCCGACGAGGTGTCCGGCACCCTGGGCACCACCGGCCTGGACGTGGCCGTCACGGCCGACGCGCGCGGCGAACTCGCCCTCGGCGCCACGGGGTTGCGGCACTACGGCCCGCACGGCGAGCGTCGCGAGGACGCGGTCACCGTCTTCCTGCACTCCTTCGCCCCTCCCCCGCGCATGCTCGTCTTCGGCGCCATCGACTACGCGGCCGCGGTCGCCCGCATCGGCGGCTTCCTCGGCTACCGGGTCACGGTGTGCGACGCCCGCCCGGTCTTCGCCACCCCCAAACGCTTCCCCGAGGCGGTCGAGGTGGTCGTCGACTGGCCGCACCGCTATCTGCGCGGCACCGACACCGACGAGCGCACGGTGATCTGCGTGCTGACCCACGACCCGAAGTTCGACGTGCCGCTGCTGGAGGAGGCGCTGCGCCGGCCGGCCGCCTACATCGGGGCGATGGGCAGTCGCCGTACGCACGACGACCGTATGGAGCGCCTGGTCGAGTCGGGGCTCACCGAGTCCGAACTCTCCCGGCTGCGCTCGCCGGTCGGCCTCGACCTGGGCGCGCGGACGCCCGAGGAGGTCGCCGTGTCCGTCGCCGCCGAGATCGTCGCGCTGCGCTGGGGCGGCAGCGGCGCCCCGCTGACGGTCACCGGGGGGACGATCCACCCGTCGACGTAACGCCCACTGGAGGAAGTCATGGAACTGCACCACGAGTTCACCGTGCCGGTCCTGGTCGATGACGCCTGGCGGACGCTCCTGGACGTCGAGCGGATCGCACCGTGCATGCCCGGGGCGAGTGTCGAGGAGTACGACGGCAAGACCGTCGCGGGCTCGGTGAAGGTGAAAGTGGGTCCGATCACCGTGACCTACAAGGGCACCGCCGTCTTCGAGGAGCAGGACGACACCGCGCACCGCATGGTGCTGACCGCCAGCGGCAGGGAGACGCGTGGCCAGGGCACCGCCCGGGCCACGGTCACCAGCACCCTGACCGAGCGCGACGGCGGCACGGCCGTGTCGGTGCGCACCGACCTGACGGTGACCGGGCGTCCGGCGCAGTTCGGGCGCGGGGTGATGTCGGAGGTGGGCGACCGGATCATCGGCCAGTTCGCTGAATGTCTGTCCCAGCGGCTGGGCGAACCGGCACAGCCGCCCTCGGCCGAGGAGGAGCCGAAGGAGACCGAACCGCTCGACCTGTTCCGTACGGCGGGGGTGCCGGTGGCCAAACGGGCGGCGGTGGGCGTCGCGGCGGCCCTGGTGGTGGCCGTGGTGTACGCGGGGCTGCGGCGACGGAGGGGGCACTGAGCGACCCGCTCGGCCCGCTCTCATCGGCGCTCGGAAGAAAAGGTGTGAAAATGCCACGAAAGGGGTAGGCGGCAACAACGAGGCAGGACTGCAGGACTGCCTCACCACAGCGTCTCTGTGGGAAGGAGGTCCGTGAAAGCGCACACTCGAAGCACCGGGCCGCTTGCCGCAACTGCAGCGGCCCGGACCCATGAGTCACGCCGATCGGATCACCTCGCCCCGGGGACGCCTCCCGGGCAGCAGCGAACCGGGCAGCACGACCAGCGCGAGCACCGCGGCGGCCGCGTAGAGGCCCGCGGCGCCGAGCGCGACCGCATGGAACCCCCGTACGAAACGCGCGCCGTCGGCGGGCTGTCCGGCGACCGCTCCCGCCACCGCGATGCCGATCGCGCCCCCGGTCTGACGTGCGGTGTTGTCCACGGCCGAGGCCGGCCCCGAGCGATGTGCCGGCACGGCGGCGATGGCCGCGGCGACGACCGCCGGGGTCAGGAAGCCCATGCCGCTGCCCCACGGCAGGAACGCGGGCAACAGCACCGCGTGGCCCGTGTGCGCCCCGGCGCGGACCAGCAGCGCCGGACCGGCCGTGGCCACGAGCAGTCCCGCGGCGGCCGGCAGACGCGCACCGACGCGGCTGGTGATCCGGCCGGTGACGGCGGTGCCGGGTGCCCGGGGCGGCTTCGGTGAAACCGGCCTCTACCGCGGTGGCAGCCGGTGCAGCAGCACGTCCGTCAGCCGCCCCTCCTCGACTCCGGCGGTCATGTACGTGCAGTGCGGCTGGCGTCGGCGGTCGGTGGGCGAGCCGGGGTTGAGCAGGCGCAGGCCCCCGGGGGCGGTGGTGTCCCACGGGATGTGGCTGTGCCCGAACACGAGCACGTCGAGGTCCGGGAACCGGGCGGCGCAGCGCGCCTCACGGCCCTGCGCGGCTCCCGTCTCGTGCACGACGCCGAACCGCAGCCCGCCGATCTCGGCGTGGGCGACCTCGGGCAGCCGGGCCCGCAGATCGGGCCCGTCGTTGTTGCCGTGGACGCCGACGAGCCAGCGGCACCGGCTCTCCAGCAGGTCGAGGGTGGCGGTGTCGACCCAGTCGCCGGCGTGGAAGACGACGTCGGCGCGCGGGAGTTCGGCCAGCAGCGGCGCGGGCAGTTCCCTGGCCCGCTTGGGGAGGTGGGTGTCGGCGATCAGGAGCAGGCGCACATGGCCAGCCTACGACCTGCTGGATCTGCATCGCGGAGATCGCGGAGGACGACGAGCCCAGGACGCACGACTGACCGGCACGCGACGGCACTTGCGCGGGCGGGGCGGAGTGGGACAGAGCACCCGGCCGGGTTAGCATCTGGCCACCGCCCGAACACTTACGGCAAGCGAACCGAGGGGGCTCGGAAGCCCGATGCCGGTCAAGGTCAGCGTCATCGTCCCGGTCTACAACCCGGGTCCGTACATCGAGGACTGCGTCACCTCGCTGCTCGAGCAGTCCCTGCCGCCCGACGAGTACGAGGCGATCTTCGTCGATGACGGCTCCACCGACGGCACCCCGGCCCGGCTCGACGAACTCGCCGCCAAGGAGCCCCGGGTCCGCGTGATCCACCAGGAGAACTCCGGCTGGTCCGGCAAGCCGCGCAACGTCGGCATCGCCGCCGCCCGCGGGGAGTACGTCATGCTCGTCGACAACGACGACAGCCTCGGCACCGAGGCCCTGGAACGGATGTACGGCTACGGGAAGGCCAACGGCGCGGACGTCGTCGTCGGCAAGATGGCCGGCCGCGGCCGCTCGGTGCCGGTGGAGCTGTTCCGCCGCAACCGGCCGCGGGCCTCCGTCGAGGACGCCCCGCTCATCGACAGCCTCACCCCCCACAAGATGTTCCGCAAGGCGTTCCTCGACGAGACCGGCCTGCGCTTCCCGGAGGGCAGGCGGCGTCTGGAGGACCACGTCTTCGTGGTCGAGGCGTACCTGCGCGCCGCCAACGTCTCCGTGATCGGCGACTACGTCTGCTACTACCACATCCGCCGCGACGACGCGGCCAACGCCGGCATCCAGCAGTTCGACCCCGTCGGGTACTTCCAGAACCTGCGCGAGGCGCTCGACGTCGTAGAGCGGTACACCGAGCCGGGACCGGTCCGCGACTCCCTCCACCGCCGCTGGCTGCGGGTGGAGATGGTGGAGCGGCTGCGCGGCAGGCGCTTTTTGAAGCTGGCCGAGGACTACCGGCGCAAGCTGTTCGAGCAGATCCACCACATCACGACCGAGCGCTTCGGCCCCGGTGTGGCCGCGGGTCTGCAGCCGACCCAGCAGGTGGTCGCCGCGCTGATCGCGGCGAACCGGTACGACGACGTGGTGGCCTTCGCCGAGTGGGAGGCCGGCCTCTCGCTGCGGGCTCTGCCCGGCGAGGTCGAGTGGCGCGACGGCACCCTGCGCGTCGAGATCGCCGCGGAGTTCACCGCGGGCGGCGCGCCGCTGACGTTCCCCGGCGGCGGGGTCCGGGCCCCGCTCGACGGGCCGCCCCCGAACATCGCCGAGGCGGTGGCCTGGGTGGGCTCCGACACCGTCGCCCGGTTCGGCAAGGCGGCCGTGGACCTGCTGGTGCGCGAACGGTCCACCGCCGCCCAGTACTTCCAGCCGGTCGAGGTCATCCGGGAGATCGTGCCCGTCGGGGACAGCGGGAACGTGCGGCTGGTGCTGCGGGCCACGGCGACCGTCGACCCGGCCGGCGCGGTGGACGGCGGGCCGCTGCGCGCGGGGCTGTGGGACACCTACGCCCGCGTCAGGATGGGCGGCTGGAGCAAGGAGGCCCGGATCGGTCCGGGCCCGCGCAGGGCCCGTGCCGCCGCCCCCGCCGCCGTCGTCGGCGGGCACGTGGTGCTGCCGTACTGGACGGACCAGCACGACAACCTCTCCCTCGATGTCGACCGCGCGAACAAGCGCCTGGGCCTGGACCGCCTCGACCCCGAGAAGGTCACCGTCTCCGGCGACCGGGTGCGGGTGCCCCTGCCGCTGTACGTCCCCGGCGAGAGCCCGGTGCTGCTACGGCTGACCTCGCAGGGCCGGTCGGTGGACACACCCGGCACGCTGGCCCCGGCCGGCGACGGCGCCGTGCTGGAGGCCTCCCTGTCCCTCGGGGAACTGGGCGGCGGAACCTGGCGGACGGCGCTGTGCCCGGCGCCCGCCGACGCGGACGCGCGGTACCTGCCGCTGCCCCTCACCCTGCGGACGGCCAACGGCTCGGTCAAGGTGGTCCGCACTCCACGGCCCTCGGCCGTGGGCCGGCTGGCCCGCAGGGCGCGGCGTGCGCTCGCCGCGATCCTCGGACGGCGTACGGCATCGGCTTCCAAGGCTCGAAAGGCGTGACAGCGTGCGATCACTGGGTATAGAAGGCGCCTGGGCGCTCGAACCGAAGATCTTCCACGACGAGCGGGGCAGCTTTCACGAGTGGTTCCGCGACGCCCAGTTCCGCGAGGCCACCGGGTACGACCTGCCGCTGCGGCAGGCCAACCTCTCGGTGTCCCGCTGGGGCGTGGTGCGCGGCGTGCACTTCGCGGACGTGCCGCCCGGGCAGGCCAAGTACATCACCTGCGTGCGCGGGGCCGTCCTGGACGTGGTGGTCGACCTGCGCGTCGGCTCGCCGACCTTCGCGCAGTGGGAGGCGGTGCGCCTCGACGACGACGCCCGGCACGCCCTGTTCATCGCGGAGGGGCTCGGCCACGCCTTCATGGCCCTGACCGAAGACGCGACCGTGGTGTACCTGACGTCCGAGGGCTACGCGCCCGAGCGGGAACACGGCGTGCACGCCCTCGACCCGGAGCTGGGCATCACCTGGCCCGAGGGCATCCGTCCGGTGCTCTCCCCGAAGGACGAGCAGGCTCCGTCGCTGGCCGAGGCCCGGGAGGCCGGGCTGCTGCCGTCGTACGAAGCCTGCACCGCCCACTACGAGAGGCTGCGCGGCCGCCCGGTCAGCGACTGACGGCGAGCGGCTGCAGCGCTGTCCTCAGCGGTTCCCAGCCCCGGGAGCGGCTGAGGCCGCGGTTGCGGGCGCGCACCAGCGGGCGCCAGAAGTCGGCCTCCAGCAGGGTCTCCGGCGTGACCGCCTTCACCCGCTCCAGGACCGACTCGGGCACCTTCTGCGGGTCGGGCACCTCGAACTCCGCCATGATGTCGTCGTACTTGTCCTTCAGCACGGTGTTCTTGGGATCGGCGCCGAAGACGATGAGCTGGCCGGTGGGCTGGGTGTCCACGAGGACCGTCACCAGGTCCGGACGGTAGCGCTCCAGGATCTCGATGATCTTGTAGACGTCTCCGGTCCAGGCGGTGGTGTGCCGGTCGCGGGCCGCCTCGTCGATGCTGCGCGGCAGCATGTCGTCGAAGACGATCACGCTGGACCAGTCGGAGTGCTTCTCGATGTTGATGAAGTCCCGCAGCGCGTACTCGAACAGGTGCATGCCGTCGATGAACGACAGGTCGAGCGTGGTGCGCCGCCAGTGGCCCAGGGGGCTGCGGCCCCGGCGCAGGTTGCGCAGCGGGTGACGTCCGCCCTTGAGATGTGCGAGGGGGTTGTCGCGGGCGAAGAAGTCGTCGCTGGTGGCCTTCACCAGGTGGACGTCGCACTTGATCTCCGTGACCACCTTGAAGGCCGGGTCGACGGCGATGCTGGGCACGCGCGACAGCTTCAGGCTGCGGCCGTCGTTGACTCCGATCTCCAGGTAGTTTCGGTTGGCGGTGGCCTTGTGCAGGCCCCGCAGGAACTCGTGGCGTTTCACGAAGGGGACTCCTTGCGGATCAGTGGAAGTGCCTCGTGCAGGGCGGCGCGCCAGTCGCGCAGCGGCGGCAGGCCCAGCTGCCGCCAGCGGTCCTGGCCGAGGACGCTGTACGCGGGCCGGGGCGCCGGGCGGGGGAAGGCCCCGCTGCCGACAGGCCGCACCCGGTCGGGGTCGGCGCCGAGGCCGCGGAAGACCTCGCGGGCCAGTTCGTACCAGGTGGTCTCGCCGGAGCCGGTGGCGTGCAGGACACCGCTCGCGCCCCGGCCCACGTGGGGGCCGAGGTCGGCGACGCGTGCGGCGACGTCCGCGCTCCAGGTCGGCTGCCCGTGCTGGTCGTCGACGACGTCGAGGGTGTCGCGGCGGGACTCCAGGTCGATCATCGTGCGGACGAAACTACGCCCGTGGACCCCGTAGAGCCAAGCGGTTCGCAGGATCGCGCTCGATGCGGGGAGCTCCTCGGCCACGGCCCGCTCCCCGGCCAGCTTGGTGCGGCCGTAGGCGGTGCGCGGGTCCGCGGGGTGGTCCTCCGGATAGGGGGTGCGGGCGTCGCCCGCGAAGACGTAGTCGGTGGAGACTTGGATCAGTCGGGCGCCGAGGGCCGAGCAGGCGCGGGCGAGGTTGCGGGGCCCGTCGCCGTTGATCGCGAGGGCCCGTTCCTCGTCGGTCTCCGCGTCGTCGACGGCCGTGTACGCGGCGCAGTTGACGACCAGCTCGGGGCGGTGCTCGGCCAGCGCGGCCTGGACCGCGTCCGGCCGGGTGATGTCCAGGGCCGCGCGGTCGAGGCCGGTGACGTCCTCGCCGCGCCGGGCCAGTTCCTCGACGGTGTCCCGGCCGAGCATGCCGCCGGCACCCGTGACCAGCCACCTCATGCCGACCGCCGCTTCAGGGGCTCCCACCAGGCGCGGTTGTCGCGATACCAGGCGATCGTCTCGGCGAGGCCGGTGGTGAAGTCGTGGCGGGGGCGGTAGCCGAGCTCGTCGCGGGACTTGCTCCAGTCGACGGAGTAGCGCAGGTCGTGTCCCTTGCGGTCCTCGACGTGCTCCACCCTGTCCCAGCCGGCCCCGCAGGCCTCCAGCAGCAGACCGGTGAGCTCCTTGTTGCTCAGCTCGGTGCCGCCGCCGATGTTGTAGACCTCGCCGGGGCGGCCCTTGGTGCGCACCAGGTCGACGCCGAGGCAGTGGTCCTCGACGTGCAGCCAGTCGCGGACGTTGAGGCCCTCGCCGTAGAGCGGGACCTTCCTGCCGTCCAGGAGGTTGGTCACGAACAGCGGGATGACCTTCTCGGGGTACTGGTGCGGGCCGTAGTTGTTGGAGCAGCGGGTGACGCGGACGTCCAGGCCGTGGGTGCGGTGGTAGGCGAGGGCCAGCAGGTCGGAGGAGGCCTTGGAGGCGGAGTAGGGCGAGTTGGGCCGCAGCGGGTGGTCCTCGGGCCAGGAGCCCTGCTCGATGGAGCCGTAGACCTCGTCGGTGGAGATGTGCACGAAGGGGCCCACCCGGTGGCGCAGCGCGGCGTCCAGCAGGGTCTGGGTGCCGACGACGTTGGTGAGGACGAAGTCGGTCGCGCCGGTGATCGAGCGGTCCACGTGGGACTCGGCCGCGAAGTGCACCACCTGGTCCGCCTCGGCGACGAGCTTGTCGACGAGTTCGGCGTCGCGGATGTCGCCCTGCACGAACTCCAGCCGCGGATGGTCGAGTTCGAGGTTGTCGAGGTTGCCGGCGTAGGTGAGCTTGTCCAGCACGGTGATCCGGGGCGCGTCGGGCGCTCCGGGGGCCAGCAGCATGCGGACGTAGGCGGAGCCGATGAATCCGGCGGCGCCGGTGACGAGGAGATTCATGTATGGATCTGCACCTTGCTGTGGTCGCCGAGGACAAGACGGTGGGCGCTGGGGACACTGGGGGCCGGTGTCACCTCGACGTGCCGGCCGATGAGGGAGTTCTCGATGCGTCCCACGCCGAGGATGGAGGAGTCGCGCAGGACGATGGAGAACTCCAGCTCGCTGTCGGTGATCCGGCAGTTCTCCGCGACGGAGGTGAAGGGACCGACGTAGGAGTCCTCGACGACGGTGCCGGCACCGATGACGACGGGCCCCACGATCCGTGAGCGCTCCACCCGTGCGCCCTCCTCGATCACGACGCGCCCTATCGTCTCGGACTCCTCGTCGACCTCGCCGTCGATACGACGGTCCAGGCCCTCCAGGACGGTCCGGTTGACCTCGAGCATGTCGACGACGTTCCCGGTGTCCTTCCAGTAGCCCTTGATGACCGTGCAGCGCACGTCGGCGCGGGCGTCGATGAGGTGCTGGATGGCGTGGGTGATCTCCAGTTCGCCCCGCCAGGAGGGGCGGATGGCGCGGACCGCCTCGTGGATGAGCGGCGTGAACAGGTAGACACCCACGAGGGCGAGGTCGCTCTTGGGGTGTTCGGGCTTCTCCTCCAGCCCGATGACCTGCCCGGAGGCGTCGAGTTCGGCGACACCGAAGGAACGGGGGTCGGCCACCTGGGTGAGCAGGATCTGGGCGTCGGGTCGGTTTCGGCGGAACTCGTCGACGAGGCCGCTGATGCCTCCGACGATGAAGTTGTCGCCGAGGTACATGACGAAGTCGTCGTCGCCGAGCCAGTCCCGCGCGATCAGCACCGCGTGGGCCAGCCCGAGGGGCCGCTCCTGGGGGATGTAGGTGATCTCAAGGCCGAACTTCGATCCGTCGCCGACCGCTTCCTGGATCTCCTCGGCGGTGTCTCCCACGATGACACCGACCTCGGTGATGCCGGCAGCGGCGATGGACTCCAGGCCGTAGAAGAGCACGGCCTTGTTGGCCACGGGCACGAGCTGCTTGGCCGACGTGTGGGTGATCGGCCTCAATCGAGTTCCGGCGCCGCCGGACAGCACGAGAGCCTTCATCTGCTTCACCCTAGCGTCGATCGCCATAAAGAGGGCGTTCGGTCAGGGCTTCCGGGTGACGAAAGCGCTGCGCCGCCTCTTGGGCGGCGCAGCGGGTGTCCTGGTGCGGGCGGGCGGTCGGGGGACCGTCAGTCCTCGCCCCGCACGATGTTCCATTCGCCGTCCGGCAGGGCCGTTCGGGTGGTGCTCGCGTCCACGACGGCAGGCAGGCAGGTCCTTACGACACCCTCGCCGCGCAGGTGCTGTGCCTTCAACGAGCCGGTGTCCGGCCTGGCGAGGGTGGGTTTCTCACTGGTGTGCGACGTCACGGCGGCTCATCTTCCTTCTGCCTCGATCTGCCTCGATGCTCCGCGTTCGGGTCCCCCGCCGGGGCTTCGTCAAACGCCGTTCACGGCCGGCCCCGCCTCCCCTGACGGCAGACATCAGGGCGTGGCGCGACGGGGTGCCGGGGTGCCGGGGTCGCGGCGGTAGCGTCGCCGCGGTTCGTGGAGGTCGGGCTGCCGGCGCTCGCCATAAGGGCCGAACTGGCCCGGCCGGGGCTGCAGTTCATGAACGAGCACACCTACAGGCGCACGCCCCGAAGGGGGACGTAGGAGCCGTCGTGGACGACCTCGCGCATGTCCTCGTGGAAGAGGAACGTCAGCCAGACCCCGGTCAGGACCAGGACGAGGAGGCGGTAGAGGGCCAGTTCGCCCAGGAGGAAGGACCAGTGGTCTCCCTGGCCAGTGTCGCCGTGCTGTCCATCCCACGGGGCGGGGAGCGGGCAGTGCCGGGGAGGCGGAAAACCTCGTTCGCGTGGTCAGCCGTTGGGCCGGGCCACGCTGATGTCGCCCAGTGCGGACTCCGGGTCGCGTTCCATGGCGAGGTCGCCGAGGGAGAGGATGCCGACGGGCCGGCCGTGGTCGACGACCGGAATCCGGCGTACGGCGTGCTCGCGCATCAGCCCGATCGCGCGGTCGAGGTCGTCGTCGGGGGCGACGGTGACCAGGTCGTCGCTGCAGGCGCCGGAGACGGTCCTCTCCTCGGGATCGCCGCCCTCGGCGAGGGACCGCACCACGAGGTCGCGGTCGGTGACCAGACCGCGCAGCCGGTCGCCGTCCGTCACGAGCACGGCGCCGAGGTCCTGGTCGCGCATGATGCGGGCCACGGCGGTCACCGAGGTCTGCGGGCCGACCGTCGTCGGGTCGCCGGTCATGATGTCGCTGACGTGCTGGGGCATGGCGTGCCCTCCCGGGTGCCGGACGGCGGCGCAGGTCGCCGCCGTCCGTTCCGGGTACCCGGGGCAGCGCCGGTCAGGCGGTGCCCAGCGCGGTGCGCAGGGTGGTGACGGCCTGGTTGATGGCGGCCTCGGCGGCGTGGGTGCCGCGCAGGGCGTTGAGCATCACGAAGTCGTGGATGATGCCCTGGTAGCGAACGGCGGTGACGGGGACGCCGGCCGCGCGCAGCTTGTTGGCGTAGGCCTCGCCCTCGTCGCGCAGGACGTCGGCCTCGCCGGTGATGACCAGGGCCGGGGGCAGTCCGGTCAGCTGTTCGGTGGAGGCGCGCAGCGGGGAGGCGGTGATCTGGGCCCGCTCGGCGGCGTCCGTCGTGTACTGGTCCCAGAACCACTGCATGCCGTCGCGGCGCAGGAAGTAGCCGGTGGCGAACTGGTGGTAGGAGGCGGTGTCGAAGCCGGCGTCGGTCACCGGGTAGAACAGCACCTGCTGCACCAGCGGGACGTCCCCGCGCTCCTTGGCCATCAGGGTCAGCGCCGCGGTCATGTTGCCGCCGACCGAGTCACCGGCCACCGCCAGCCGCGAGGCGTCCAGTCCCTTGCCGGCACCCTCCCGGACGATCCACTGGGCGACGGCGTAGTTCTGCTCGATGGCGACCGGGTAGCGCGCCTCGGGTGAGAGGTCGTACTCGGGGAAGACCACCGCGGCGTTCGCGCCGACGGCGAGTTCGCGGACCAGGCGGTCGTGGGTGTGGGCGTTGCCGAACACCCAGCCCGCGCCGTGGATGTAGAGGATCACCGGGAGGGTGCCGGTGGCGCCCGCGGGGCGGACGAGACGTGCCCGGACGCTGCCCGTCGGGCCGCCGGAGACGGTGATCCACTCCTCGTCGACGGCCGGCTTGTCGATCTCGCCGGACTGCACCTCGTCGACCGTCTTGCGGCCTTCGACCGGGCCGAGGTCGAACAGGTAGGGCGGGTTGGCGGTGGCCTCGACGAAGGCCTGGGCGGCGGGTTCGAGGACGGGGCGGGGTGCGGTGCTGTCGGTCATGACGGCCTCCTCCGGTCGGGTGCCGCGGGCGCGCCCCGGCAGGGACACCGGGCGGGTGCGGCACGAGAAGAAGAGTAGCGCTCGATTAAGTCGTACACAACTTAATCGAGACCGACATGTTCGTAGTCGATTCAGTCGAACGGACTGGAACGGTAGACTCGGTGATCGCCGTGGACAGCACGCACTCGGGAGCCGCACCGTGAGCCCAGCCGCAGTGGAGCCGAGCGAGGGATCGCTCCTCCTGGACGACCAGCTCTGTTTCGCGCTCTACGCCGCCTCGCGCGCCGTCACCGCGCGCTACCGCCCCCTGCTCGACGAACTCGGCCTGACCTACCCGCAGTACCTGGTCATGCTCGTCCTGTGGGAGCAGGACTCGATCTCCGTGCGCGATCTCGGGGCCTCGCTGCAGCTGGAGTCCAGCACCCTGTCGCCCCTGCTCAAGCGTCTGGAGGCGAACGGGCTGCTGCGCCGGGAGCGGCGCGCGGAGGACGAACGGTCCGTCGCGATCCGGCTCACCGAGGCGGGCGCGGCCCTACGGGAGCGGGCCCTGGCCGTCCCGCTCGCCATCGGCGACGCCATGGGCCTGACACCCGAACAGGACGCCCTGGCCAAGCAGTTGCTGCGGCTGATCACGGCCAACGTCAGCCACCGCTGAGCGCGATCTCGGCCCACACCTGCTTGCCCCCGCTGACCGGCACGGTCCCCCAGGTGTCCGACATGGCCTCCACCAGGAGGATGCCGCGGCCGCCGGTCGCATCCCAGCTGATGCTCGTCGGCTTGACCGGGGTGCGGGGCGAGGCGTCGGAGACCGCGACGCGCAGCCGGTTGTCGAGGAGGGTGAGGTCGAGGCGGACGCGGCCGTCGGTGTGCACGAGGGCGTTGGTGACCAGTTCGGAGACGATCAGCAGGGTGGCGTCCCGGTTGACCGCGGGCACGCCCCAGGAGCGCAGGGTGCGCCGGGTGAAGCGGCGGGCGTGCCCGACGGCCTCGGGGACCCGCCACACCGTCCAGCCCTCGCGCAGCGGGCGCAGGGCCATGCCGTCGTAGCGCAGCAGGAGCAGGGCGACGTCGTCGCCGCGGTGGGCGTTGCCGAGCAGGGCGTCGGCGACCAGGCCGAGGTGGGCGGGGTCGGAGACGGCGAGTTCGTGGGCCAGGCGGTCCAGGCCGGTGTCGATGTCGGCCTCGGCGGACTCCACCAGCCCGTCGGTGGTCAGCGCGATGATGGTGCCGGGGCGCAGGCGCAGCACGCCCATCGGGAAGTCCGCCCGCTCCATCACGCCCAGCGGGGGCCCGCTGTCGGACTCGTGGATCTCCGTACCGCCGTCCGGGTGACGCAGCACGGGCGGCAGGTGGCCGGCGCGGACGTACCAGGCGGAGCCCTCCTCCATGTCGACGTCGACGTAGCAGCAGGTGGCGAAGAGGTCGGTCTCGATGTCGAGCAGGAGGCGGTTGGCGTGGGAGACGACGACGTCCGGCGGGTGGCCCTCGACGGCGTAGGCGCGCAGCGCGGTGCGCATCTGGCCCATCAGGGTGGCGGCCGCGGTGCTGTGGCCCTGGACGTCCCCGATGACGAGGGCCACGTGGTTGTCGGGCAGCGGGATCACGTCGTACCAGTCGCCGCCCACGTCCAGGCCGGCGGTGGCGGGCAGGTAACGGGCGACGGCGACCGCGCCGGGCAGCGTGGGCAGCCGCCGCGGAAGCAGCTGGCGCTGGAGCATGCCGACCAGCTCGTGCTCGGCGTCGAAGGCGTGGGCGCGCATCAGGGCCTGTCCGGCGAGGCCCGCGGAGGCGGTGAGCAGGGCACGCTCGTCCGGCCCGAAGTCGTGCGGGGTGTCCCAGCCGATCAGGCAGGCGCCGGCCATGCGGCCCGCGGCGGGCAGCGGCAGCACGGCGAGGCCGCCGGGACCGACCTCGGCCAGCGCGGGCTCCAGGGCGGTGTCGGCGGGCCAGATCTGGGCGCGTCCCTCGCGCAGCGCGGCGGCGAGGGTCGGCATGGCGCGCACCGGGGCGTCCGGCCACTCCGAGCGCCACTCCAGCTGCCACAGCTCCGGCCAGGACTCCGGCTCGGGCGGGTCGAGGACCGTGACGACGAGCCGCTCGCCCTCCAGCTCGGCCAGCGCGATCCGGTCGGCCCGCAGCGGCTTGCGCAGGGCGGAGACCACGGCCTGGCTGACGTCCCGGACGGTGCCCGCGGTGGCCAGGGCGGAGGCCAGGCGCTGCACCCGCGCCACGTCCGTGACGTCGGAGCGCAGCGAGGAGGCGTCGGCGACCGTGCCCACGAGCCGGGCCGGGCGGCCCTCGCCTCCGGGCAGCAGGCGGCCGCGCAGCCGCAGCCACTTCGGCGGGCCCGCGGGCTGCAGCACCCGGAACTCCAGCTCGCGCTCGCCGATGGACATGTGGTCGGCCTCGACGACGGACATCAGCGACGGCAGGTCCTCGGGCACGGTCAGGCCCAGCAGGGTCTCCACCTTGCCGTCGAACTCGGTGCGGGTGAGGGCGAACAGGTCGAGGATGTCGTCGCCGATCTCGACCCGGCCGCTGTCCATGGCCAGGCTGAAGGAGCCCGCGGGCAGCTCCCCGCCCTCGGCGGTGCGGACCGGGGCGGGCGCGCCGACGGCGTCGGCGATCAGCTCCAGGCACTTGCGGTCGTCGGTGTCGAAGCCCTCGCGGCGCTCGCTCACCGCCAGCAGACAGCCGCCGCCGTCGTCGCCGCGGGCCGGCAGCGCCGCCACGAAGAAGTCCCCCGACGGCGTCCGCCGGGCCTCGGCGTGCTCGGCGAGCTGTTCGGGCCCGAGCCACACCGCTCTGCCCGAGCGATGGGCGTCGGCCACCGCGGAGTGGCCGGAGCGGGGATAGCTGTCCCGCAGCCCGAACAGGGTGCGCGGTACCCCCGCCGACTCCAGCAGGCACAGCACGTCCGGGTCCTGGCCCGGGGCGTACACGGCGGCACAGGCCGCACCGGCGTAGACGAGCGCCTGCTCAAGGACGCGCCGCACCCGTTCGAGCGAGGCCGGACCACTCATAAGCGCTTTCAGGGCGACTTCGGCACGCAGGAGTCGCGTTCTGCGTCCCTCCGTGCCCTCACTGACCACGTCCGTCATTACAGCGCGTATGAGCCGCCCGCGCAGCCCCTGTGTGCGTTCCGTGGAGGTCAGAAGGCGTGTCCGCTCGAAACGCGCCGAACATGACTTGACCCATGCGTACCGCACGGTGGTCTCGTGACACACGTGACTGTCCGGGGCCGCCGCCCGGCTGGAAGTCTCGAAGGCGGGCCACGGAGGGGGTTCGATGGACAAGCGGTACGAGGTGTACGCGCTGGCGGACAGACACTTCTACGAGACGCCGGACCGGCTCTCGGCGAGCGGTGAGCAGTCCGCACCGGAGTTCGACACGGCGCGCCGGGCGATACCCGAGGGCTGGGACGCGGCACGGATCGGCGACTGGCTGACGCTGACGCCGCTGGAGGCGGACGGCAGTGTGGTGGCCGGCCCCTCGCAGGGCTGGAAGATCCACGCCTCGGCCACCCGGGCGAACGCCGAGCGCGTCGCCGCGATCGTGTGGGACTACTGCGTGCCGCGCCGCATCCCGTTCAAGTTCGTGCCGGCGCCGCATCTGCTGCATCTGCGCAACACCAAGTACGCGGGCCGCGACAACAGCGGCAAGTTCGTCACCCTCTACCCGGCCGACGAGGAACAGCTCCACCTCGTGCTGCGCGAGCTGGGCGAGCTGCTGAAGGGGTTCGAGGGGCCGTACATCCTCACCGACCTGCGCTGGCACGACGGTCCGCTCTACGTCCGCTACGGCGCCTTCGCTCGCGCCTTCACCGTCGACGAGCGCGGCTCGCTGGTGCCGGCGGTGCGCGACGGCGAGGGGCGGCTGGTGCCGGACCGGCGGGCGCCTTCCTTCCAGGTGCCGGAGTGGGTCACTCTGCCGGCCTTCCTCGAACCGCATCTGGCGGCCCGCAACACCACGACGGTGGGCGACCTGCCGTACCGCATCGAGAAGGCGCTGCACTTCTCCAACGGCGGCGGGGTGTACGCGGGCACGGACACCCGCAGCGGGCGCAAGGTCGTGCTGAAGGAGGGGCGGCCGCACGCGGGGCTGGCCTCCGACGGGGCGGACGCGATCGCCCGGCTGGAGCGGGAGAGGCGGGCCCTGGAGCAGGTGGCCGGGACCGGTGTGGTGCCGGAGGTGCGGGACTGGTTCACGCTGGGCGACCACCGGTTCCTTGTCATGGACTTCGTCGAGGGACGCCCGCTCAACTCCTTCTTCGCCGAACGCCATCCGCTGCTGTCGCCCGACCCCGATCCGGACGCCGTGGCCGCCTACGCGCGGTGGGCGGTGCGCATCCACGGGGCCGTGGAACGCGCGGTGGAGGCGGTGCACGCGCGCGGGATCGTCTTCAACGACCTGCACGTCTTCAACATCATGGTGGCGCCGGACGAGGAGTCGGTCTTCCTGATCGACTTCGAGGCGGCGGCGCCGGTCGAGGAGGGCGGCCGCCAGGTCGTCGCCCACCCCGGCTTCTTCGCACCGCCCGACCGCACCGGCGTGGACGTCGACCGGTACGCGCTGGCCTGTCTGCGCCTCGCCCTGTTCCTGCCCGTGACCACGCTGTTCGTGGTCGACCGGGGCAAGGCGGCCCACCTCGCCGAGGTGATCGCCGAGCAGTTCCCGGACGTGCCGCGCGCGTTCCTGGACGAGGCGGTCGCCGAGATCACGCGTGGCGTTCGGGCTCCGGCCCTCGTACGGCCCGACGACTGGCCGCACAGCCGGGAGTCGATGATCGAGGCGATCCTCGCCTCGGCCACACCCGACCGCGACGACCGGCTCTTCCCGGGCGACATCGCCCAGTTCTCCGACGGCGGTGGGCTCGGCCTCGCCCACGGCGCGGCCGGGGTGCTGTACACGCTCGCCGCGGCGAGCGCCGAACGCTACGAGCAGGGCGAGCGCTGGCTGCTCGCCCACACGGACCCGGCACCTGCGGGCACCCCGCTCGGGCTCTACGACGGCCTGGCCGGCGTCGCCCACGTCCTGGACCGCCTCGGCCACCGGCAGCGCGCCCTCGATCTGGTCGAGGGCATCCTGGCCGAGAACTGGCAGCGGCTGTCCTCCGACCTGAACGGCGGACTGGCCGGCCTGGGCCTGGTCCTGGGCGAACTGGCCCGCGCCACGGGCGAGTCGGAGCTGCGCGAACGGGCGGCCGAGGCCGCGGACATCCTCGTACGACGGCTGGCCGAACCGCTGCCCGAGACACGCGCACGGCGCCGGGCCGGGCTGCTGCGGGGCGCGAGCGGGCCCGCGCTGCTCCTGCTGCGGCAGTACGAGTGGACCGGCGACGAGCGGCTCCTCGACGCGGCCGGCGCCGCCCTCCGCCGCGACCTGGACTGCTGTGTCGTCCAGCGGAGCACCGGCGGACTGGAGGTCGACGAGGGCTGGCGGACCCTGCCCTACCTCGGCGACGGCGGCGTCGGCATCGGCATGGTGCTCGACGACTACCTCGCACACGCCTGCGACCCGGAGTTCGAGAAGGCGCGGGCGGGCATCCTCACCGCCGCCACCTCCCGCTTCTACGCCCAGCCCGGCCTCTTCCAGGGCCGCGCCGGAATGATCCTGCACCTCGCCCGCACCACCGAACCGGGCGCGACCGGGCGGCAGTTGACCGAACAGACCGCCGCACTCGGCTGGTACGCGATGGCGTACGAGGGCCGACTGGCCTTCCCCGGGCACCAGATGATGCGGCTCTCCATGGACCTCTCGACCGGAACGGCGGGCTGTCTGCTCGCGCTGGACGCGGCTGCCTCGGGCACCGCCCACCTGCCGTTCCTTCCGCCGCCACGGCGGCCCTCATGACGCGGCTCCGCAAGCTGACGGAGTCGTGACCCAACCCCGTCCCCACGGGTGGACAGAGAAGGAAAGGGAAAAGAAATGGCACTGCTCGACCTGCAGACCATGGAATCCGACGAGCACACGGGCGGCGGCGGCGCCAGCACGGCCAGCCTGCTGTCCTGCATCAGCGCCGCGAGCGTTCTGCTCTGTCTCTGACGCTCTGAACACCGTGCGCACACGGCCCCGGGCGGTCCGCTCCCACCAGGGAGGGGCCGCCCGCGGTCCGTGGCGCCCCCTCGACCCTGGATGCGAGGCCGCGGCCGTATGACGACTGGCGCCGCCACCGGACAAGCACCGCCGCTGACGAGGCTCGCCACCCGGCACAGCCGGGGCCGGTGCGCGGCCCTGTGCCTGGTGGGCACGGCCTCGACCGGGGCCGGCCTGCTGCTGCCCGCGGCACTCGGCCGCACCCTCGACCTGCTGCTCGCCGACGCCCCCGCGACCCGCTGGGTGCTGTGCTGCGCGGCACTGATCCTGCTGACGGCCCTGTTCGACTCCGTCGAGACGGTGCTCACCGGCACCGTCGACGCCCGGACGACCGCGTGGCTGCGGCGCCGGCTGACCGGCCATGTGCTCGCCCTCGGCCCCCGCGCCACCGACCGCTTCGGACCCGGCGACCTCATCGCCCGCCTCGTCGGCAACGCGGCGCAGTCCGGTACGGCCCCGGCCGCCCGGGCCGCACTGCTCGCCGCCCTCGCCGGACCCGTCGGAGGCGTCGTGGCGCTCGGTCTGGTGGACCCCTGGCTGGCGGTCGTCCTGCTCGCCGGCGCTCCCGTGCTGACGCTGCTGCTGCGCGCGTTCACCCGGGACACGACCCGGTGCGTGGCCGAGTACCAGCGGGTGCAGGGGCGCATCGCGGGCGCCCTGTCGGAGGCGGTGGACGGCCACCGCACCGTCCGTGCGGCGGGTACGGCGGACAAGGAGACGGCGCGGATCCTGCGCCCCCTGCCGGAGCTGTCCCGCGCCGGTCACCGCATGTGGCGGGTGCAGGGGCGGGCCGCCGGCCAGGCCTCCGCCGTGGCGCCGCTGCTGCAGCTCGGCGTGGTCGCCGTCGCCGGAGTGCTGCTCCTGCGGCACCGGCTCACCGTGGGCGAGGTGCTCGCGGCGTCCCGGTACGCGGTGCTGGCGACCGGGGTGGGCGTCCTGGTCGGCCAGTTCGCGAGCCTGGCCCGGGCCCGTGCCGCCACCGACCGCCTCGCCGAGGTGCTGACGCGGCCGGCCCCGGTCCACGGCGACCGCAGGCTGCCCGCCGGGCCCGGCAGGCTGGAGTTCCGTGCCGTGTCGGCGCGCCGGGGCGACCGCGCCGTGCTCGACGGCCTCGACCTCGTCGTCCCCGGCGGCTCGACCCTCGCCGTGGTCGGCCGCTCCGGCAGCGGCAAGTCGTTGCTCGCCGCACTCGCCGGCCGGCTCACCGACCCCGACGCCGGCGAGGTCCTCCTCGACGGCGTCCCGCTGCGCGAGCTGTCCCACGACCAGCTGCGCCGAGCCGTCGGGTACGCCTTCGAACGCCCCGCCCTGCTCGGCACCACCATCGAGGACACCATCGCCCTGGGCCGGTCCTCCCCCTCCCCCGCGCGCGTCCGCGAGGCGGCCCGTACCGCCCACGCCGACGAGTTCGTCCGCCGCCTGCCGCAGGGCTACGGCACCCGGTGCGCCGACGCCCCCCGTTCCGGCGGCGAGTCCCAACGCCTCGGCCTTGCACGGGCGTTCGCGCACGACGGTCGGCTGCTCGTCCTCGACGACGCCCTCTCCAGCCTCGACACGGTGACGGAGGCCCGGATCGCGCGGGCGCTGTCCGCCCACGGCTCGGGCGGCACCCGCCTCCTGATCGCCCACCGAGCGGCGACGGCGGCCCGCGCCGACGCGGTGGCGTGGCTGGACGGAGGGAGGGTTCGGGCGGTCGGACCGCACGCGCGGCTGTGGCGGGAGGCCGGGTACCGGGCGGTGTTCGGCGACGGCGGCGATACGACCCCCCAGGAGGCCGAGTCGGCCGGCGGCACGGCGGACGCCGAATCGGCCGGGAGCACGGTGGACGCCGACACGACCGGGATGGCGGCGGCCGCCGACACGACCGGGATGGCGGCCGCCGAATCGGCTGGGGGCATGGCGGCCGCCGAATCGACCGGGAGCACGACGGACGCCGACTGGACCAGGAGCACGACGGACGCCGACACGACCAGGAACACGGCAGACGCCGACACGACCAGGAACACGACGGACGCCCACACGACCAGGAACATGGCAGACGCCCACACGACCAGGAACACGGCAGACGCCCACACGACCAGGAACACGACGGACGCCCACACGACCAGGAACACGGCAGACGCCCACACGACCAGGAGCACGACGGACGCCCACACGACCGGGGGCGCGGCGGACGTCGAGTCGGCCGGGGGCGCGGCGTGAGTGGCGGGCTTCGGTCACGAGGGGTGCGATTCCTGCGGGCCCGCCGACGGGTCGTCGTACGGCTCGCCTGCTGGTCCGTGCTGGAGACCGGACAGACCTTCCTCACCGGGTACGCCCCGGCGCGCGCGCTCGACGAGGGGTTCCTGGCCGGCCGGGCCGGGGCCGGACTGGCCTGGCTCGCGGTGGCCGGCATCGGCGTGGTCCTGGGCGCCTACGGCACCGCGCGGGTGTACGCGACCGTCGCCGACCTGGTGGAACCCCTGCGGGACCGGCTGGTGGAGGGCGTGGTCCGGCGGGGGGTGCGGGAGGCCGACCGGGGGACGCTGTCCGGGCTCACCCAGCAGGTGGAGATCGCGCGGGACACCTTCGCCGGACTGGTGATGGTCTCGCGGTCGTTCGTGTTCACCGCGGTCGGGGCGCTCGTCGGGCTGTTCTCGCTCGCCCCGCTCCTGCTGCTCGTCGTAGGACCGCCGCTCCTGGCCGGAGTGGCCCTGTTCGTGGCGACGCTGCGGCCCCTGGCCCGCCGGCAGGAGGCGTTCCTGGTGGCCGACGAGGCGCTGGCCGACCGGCTCGGCGAGGTGTGCCCGGGGCTCCGGGACGTCACGGCGACCGGAGCGGAGGAGCGTATCGCCGAGGACTGCGGACGCCTCGTCGACGCCGAGTTCGGCGCCGCCCGCTCCCTCGCCCACTGGAGCGTGCTGCGCGTCGCATCCCTCGCCGTCGGCGGACAGCTCCCCATCGTCCTGCTGTTGGCCGCCGCCCCCTGGCTCCTCACCCGCGGCGTCACCACCGGCGCCCTGGTCGGCGCCCTCGCCTACGTCACCCAGTCCCTCCTCCCGGCCCTGCACAACCTGGTCCACGGCCTGGGCACCAGCGGCTCCCGCCTGACGGTGGTACTGCGCCGCCTGACGTCGGCCGGGGCGGAGGACGTCGGGGGTGGTGAAGTCGCCCTTCGGCGAGGTGAGTTGATCGGCCGGCCGACCCAAGGGGCACCCCCGCAAGGGGAGACGGCCACTGCTCCCGCCCTCTCCCTCTCCGGCGTCACCTTCGCCTACGGCGCCGGTTCCACGCCGGTCGTCGAGGAGTTGGACCTCGTCCTCGCGGCCGGGTCGCATTTGGCCGTCGTCGGGCCCAGTGGCATCGGGAAGTCGACGCTGACGGGCCTGGTCGCGGGGTTGCTGCGGCCGGCGAAGGGGCGAATCGAGGTGTACGGGCAGGCGGTGCCCTCGGCGGCGGCAGCGGCGCGGCGTGTGCTGATCCCGCAGGAGGCCTACGTCTTCAGCGGCACCGTCGCCGACAACCTGGGCCACTTCCGGGCGGACCCGGTGCCGGAGGCGGAACTGCTCGCCGCGGCGGAGGCGGTCGGCCTGGGGCCGCTGCTCGAACGGCTCGGCGGGCCCGACGCGGTCGTCGATCCGGCGGCCCTGTCGGCAGGTGAGCGGCAGCTCGTCGCGCTGGCCCGGGCCTACCTGTCGTACGCCCCGCTCGCCCTGCTCGACGAGGCGACCTGCCATCTCGACCCGTCGGCTGAGGTACGCGCCGAGCGGGCCTTCGCGGCACGGCCCGGCGGCACGCTGGTCGTCGTCGCCCACCGCATCAGCTCGGCCCGGCGGGCGGACCGGGTGCTGGTGATGGACGGCACGGGTACGGCGTTCGGCACGCACGACGAACTGCTGGACGTCTCGCCGCTGTACCGGGATCTGGTCGGCAGCTGGGCGCCCGTACCGGCCCGGCGCTCAGAGCCAGCCCTCGCCCTGCGAGATGCGGATGGCGTCGATGCGGTTGCGCGCCCCGGTCTTGCGGGTGATGGCCGCCATGTAGTTGCGCACGGTCCCGTTGGACAGGTGCAGGCTTCCGGCGATCTCGGCGACGGAGGCTCCCTCCGCCGCCAGCGATAACACGCTCAACTCGCGGCGCGTCAACGGCATTTCCGCGGCCTTGAGGAAACCGAAGCCGAGCGAGTCGTCGACGAAACGTTTTCCCTCCGCAACGCGGCGAATGCCGCGCACCAGCAGCTCGGGCGAACCCTCCTTGCCGACGTAGCCGAGCGCCCCCGCCTCCAGCGCGCGCTTCAGCAGGCCCGGCCTGTTCGCGCCGGCAAGCACCAGAAGTCTGGGTGGGACCGGACTTGGGCTGCGCGGGCACAGCTCGCCCAACGGCGGCATGCCGTAGGCGTCCGCGCATTCCAGGTCCACCGCGCAGACGTCGGGTCGCATCGCCCTCGCCCTGCCCAGCGCGCTCCGCCACGGCGTGTCCTCCACCCGCAGATCGGGTTCCCGGCGGAGCCACTCCGCCAGGACCGACCGCACCAGACACTCGTCGTGCACCAGAAGTACCCGGATCACTCCCCGCCCCCTCAATTCGCGTACGCCGGTTCATGGTGTTGAGCGCGTGCCCATTGTTGGCGCCCGTCATCACCTGTGGGCGCGAAGAACCGGCCATCGGGTTGCGCGGGGGCGCACGCAAGGCGCCCGCACGCTGCGGCGCGCATCGGCTGGGGTGGCATGGGTCCGGGGCGGCTGGGTACCCGCTGCTCTTCGGCGGAGGGCGGTGACGCCTGCCCGCGTACGGGCCACTATGCGGCGGCGAGGACTCCGTTTACTCGTTGCCGGCCGTGCGGGTCGGGTGGCCGGGGGGCGCATCCGGTTTCCCTCACTCGGTCTCCCGGCCGTCCGACGAAGCTGACGGCATGCCCGCCGGGCACATGTCGGCGCACGTCCCGGTGGCCTTGAGGGGGCGGACGGGACTCCGGCGGCGCCGTCGGCGCGGCCGGTCACAGTTGACCGAAACCGGTGGCGGAGACGACGCGGTCCGGCCCTCCCGCCGGAGGGCCGGACCGTCCACCGTCGACCGGAACCGCGTGCGAGGCCGATCAGTGGGTCTGGGTGAGCGAGGACTAGCCGTTGTCCTGTGCGCCGGTCCCGGACTGGTCGCCGGCACCCGCGCCCGACTGGTCGCCCACACCCGCACCCGACTGGTCGCCGACGCCGGACTGGTCACCCGCGCCCGCACCCGACTGGTCGCCCACACCCGCACCGGACTGATCGCCCGTGCCGTCGGTCGCGCTCGCCGACGGGTCGGCGCTGCCGCCCACCGCGTCGCCGCCGCCGGCCTGGTCACCGGCGCCCGCACCGTCACTGGCGGAGGCCGACGGGTCGGCCGAGCCGCCCTGGTCGCCCGCGCCCGCACCGGCGCCCGCGCCGCCGTCGCCCAGCGTGGCACCCGTGGCCTGCAGGGCCGTGGTCACCGGCTGGAAGAAGGTCTCGCCGCCCGCGGTGCAGTCGCCGCTGCCGCCCGAGGTCATGCCGACCGCGCTGCCGTCCTGGGTGAACAGGGAGCCGCCGCTGTCGCCCGCCTCGGCGCAGACGTTGGTCTGGATGAGGCCGGTGACGGTGTCGACGCCGTTCGGGTCGGTCTCGCTCTGGAAGTTGACCGTGGCGTCCAGGCCGGTGACCTGGCCGTTGTGCAGACCCGTGGTGCTGCCCATCCGGAACACCTGCTCGCCGACGGTGGCGTCGGCGGCACCGGTGATCTGGACGGTCTGTCCGTTGCCGACGTTGACCTCGCTCGCCGCCTGGGTGTTCGGGTCGTCGTACTTGACCAGGGAGAAGTCACCGGCGCCGGGGAAGGTGGCCTGGTCGACCGTGGCGATGGGCTGGCCGGTCTCGGAGTCGGACCACTGCTTGGCGGCCACACCGCAGTGACCGGCGGTCAGGAACGCCGGACTGCCGTCGGAGGCCTTGACGTTGAATCCGAGGGAGCAGCGGACCGTGCCGCCCTGCGCCTGGGCGAAGATGGCGTCGCCGCCCGACACGAGGGTCTTGAAGGTGCCGGAGGACCGCTTCACCGTCGCCATGTCGGCGCCGAGGCTCTTCACCGTCGACGTCAGTCTGTTCCAGTCGGTGGCGCTGACGGTGGAGTCGGCGGTGACGGCGAGCTTGTTGGTCTTCGGGTCCATCGCCCAGGCCGTGCCCGGTATGGTCGCCTTGGCCTTCAGGGTCTGGGCACCCGTCTTCAGCGCCGCGAGGCTGTTCTTGACCTCACGGACCTTCGCCCCCGCCTTCTTCGCCTCGACGACCACCTTGTTGTTGTCGCCGGGCACGACGTTCACGACGAGCTGCTGCGCGGCCGAGTCGTAGTAGGAACCTGCGAAGGCCTGGCCGAGCAGGTTCTGAAGCTGCGCGGCGAGATCCGAGGCGTCCGTGGCCTTCAGGGTCTTGGGGGCGGCGCCGGCCGACGAGCCGTCCTGGGAGGCGTTGGCGTTCGGCAGCAGGATTGCGGCCGCGCCGAGCGCCACGACGCTGCCCGCCGCGATAGCGGCCTTGCGCTTCGGAATTCGCTTGTGACTCAAACTTCTCGACCTCCTGGGGGACCGGAGTGTGTGCCGCCGTTCGGCAGCTGTTGTCGTTCTGGGCGCCTGGATGGCTGTTGGTACGCAGGGGCCGCGCGGTGCGTTCAATTCCGTTTGCCAACTCGCTTTGCCGGATGCGGAATCGGCCATGACCGGCGTCCGACGCGACGGCGCGGGGAACAATCGCCCATATGACGATGACGACCGCCGAAGGCGACAAGATCCTCTCCGCCTGCTTCGCCCCTTGGGTTCTCGAACTCGGCCTCGCCGTGGAGGCGGTGGGCGAGGACCGCGCGACACTGCGTCTTCCCTGGTCGGACCGGCTGGCGCGGGAGGGCGGCGGTCTGTCGGGGCAGGCGCTGATGGCCGCCGCGGACACGGCGACCGTGATCGCGGTGTCGGCGGCGCGCGGGGCGTACGGGCCCATGACGACGGTTCAGCAGTCGACGTCGTTCCAGCGCGCGGTGACAGGATCGGATGTCCTGATCGAGGCGGTGGTCACCAGGCTGGGGCGCCGCATGGCGTTCGCGAACATCACGATGACCGAGGAGAGGTCGGGGGAGGTCGCGGCGACGGCGAGCACGGTCTACGCGCTTCTGGGCTGACACGGCCCGCCCGCGCACTTCCGGTCCGGCACGTTCCGCAGCCGGTCGGCTACTTTCCGCTGCGAACACCGCACTCAATCCCGGCTCCTGAGAATCTGCACATTGAATACTCAACGAAGTCACGGGGTGCGGGGGTTCTGCACAAGCGGCCGGCCACCCCCACGCCATTGCGGCAGGAGTGTCGGATTCGCGCGACGATCAGCAAGCGCTCGGACGAGCCGATGCCGTGACGCATGTGAAGAAGCTGCCACCGGCGCGTGCAGAGTCCTGCACGCATCGGTACCTCAGCGACGCAAGTTGCCTGGTGAGACGGTGGTTGATTGGAAGGGCGGACCGGCGGCGTGCTTTGATCCATCGCACTGCGGGGGCCGCGGGGCTTCGGAGACGGAGCCCGGGTGCCTGCGGTCGCGGTGCCGCTCTGTCCCCCAGAGGGGGCCGCTCCCCCCTTGTGAAATATCCATATGAAGGGAAGTTCCATCATGAACTCCACCCCCCAGGTTGAGACCGTCGAGATCTCCGACGCCGAGCTCGACAACGTCTCCGGCGGCCTGGCCGTGAACGCCCTCGGCACCGTCACCGGCCTGGTGGACGGCGTCGCCCCGGTTTCCGGCCTGGTCGACACGGCTGTCGGCACCGTCGAGGGTGTCACCGGTCTGAACACCGCCCCGGTCACCAACCTGGTCGCCGGTCTCTGATCGCACCCTTTGTGATCGTTGAGTCCCGGAGCCTCTTGCCGGCTCCGGGGCTTGTCGATGCCGTGAACCAGCCGGCTCGCGCGAGCCGGTCCTTCCTCGTTTTCAGGTGAGGGAATTTCCGTGCAGTTCCGCCAACAGGCCCTCGCCAAGCTGCAGTCGCCGGAGGAGCTCGACCTTCCGGTGCGCTTCGCCCGTCCCCAGGGCTGGCTGGTCCTCTCCGTGACCGTGGTCGCGGTGGCCGCCGCCTCGGTGTGGGCGGTGACCGGCTCGGTGGCCTCCACGGTCAGCGCGCCCGCCATCCTCACCCACGGCGAGGGCAGTTACATCCTGCAGAGCCCGGTCGCGGGCCAGGTCACCGCGGTCCTCGCCAAGCAGGGCGAGCGGCTGCCGGCCGACGCCCCCGTCCTGAAGGTCCGTACGGCCCAGGGCGACTCCGTCGTGCGCACGGTCGCAGCGGGCCGCATCACCGGACTCGCCGCCACCATCGGCCAGATCATCCAGACCGGCGCGAACGTCGCCGCGGTCGAGAAGGTCGCCCATGCCTCGGACCCGCTGTACGCCACGGTGTACGTGCCCGCCGAGAACGCGGCCGCCATCCCGGAGAACGCCGCGGTCGACCTGACCGTCTCCTCCGTTCCCACGCAGGAGTACGGCGTGCTGCGCGGCCATGTGAAGTCGGTCGACCGCTCCGCCGAATCCGCCCAGCAGATCGCCGCGTTCCTCGGGGACAGCCAGCTGGGCGAGCAGTTCACCAAGAAGGGCCGCCCGGTGGCCGTGACGGTGAAGCTGGACAAGTCGTCCTCCACGAAGAGCGGCTACAAG
Organism: Streptomyces sp. C1-1; assembly: GCF_050214755.1. Lineage (NCBI taxonomy): Bacteria > Bacillati > Actinomycetota > Actinomycetes > Kitasatosporales > Streptomycetaceae > Streptomyces > Streptomyces sp. C1-1. The sequence goes on from NZ_CP189826.1 coordinate 1,437,459, forward strand.
TGGTCGTCCAAGGACGGCCCGCCCTTCGATCTCACCTCCATGACGACGGCCTCGGGCTCGATCCGGCTGGCCGACCAGCGTCCCGTCGATTGGCTGCTGCCGTGAGTGTCACCCAGGAGACGCGGAGCAGGCGCCGCGCCGCCCCGCCCAAGCGTCCGGTCCCGACCGGGAAGGCGAAGACCGTCCGCACACCGACGGTGCTTCAGATGGAGGCCGTCGAGTGCGGCGCCGCCTCCCTGGCCATAGTCCTCGGCCACTACGGCAAGCACGTCCCGCTGGAGGAGCTGCGCATCGCCTGCGGCGTCTCGCGGGACGGCTCGCGCGCCAGCAACCTGCTGAAGGCGGCCCGTAGTTACGGTCTGACGGCCAAGGGCATGCAGATGGACACGGCCGCCCTCGCCGAGGTGAAGACGCCGGCCGTGCTGTTCTGGGAGTTCAACCACTACGTCGTCTACGACGGTATGGGGCGCCGCTTCGGCCGGCGCGGCGTGTACATCAACGACCCCGGCAAGGGCCGCCGGTTCGTGCCCATGGAGGACTTCGACGGCAGCTTCACCGGTGTCGTGCTGGTGATGGAGCCCGGCGAGGGCTTCACCAAGGGCGGCCGCAAGCCCGGCGTGCTGGGCGCGATGCCGGCGCGGCTGCGCGGCACGGCGGGCACGATGCCGGCCGCGGTGCTGGCGAGCCTGCTGCTCGTGCTGGTCGGCGCGGCGGTGCCGGCGCTCGGCCGCACCTACATCGACTTGTTCCTGATCGGCGGTCAGACCTCGCTGCTGGGCGTGCTGTTCGCGTCGATGGGCGCGTGCGTGCTGCTCACCGTGCTGCTGACCTGGCTGCAGCAGGCGAACCTGCTGCGCGGCCGCATCATCTCCTCCACCCTCTCCAGCGCGCGCTTCCTGCGCCATCTGCTGCGGCTGCCGGTGACGTTCTTCGCCCAGCGCAGCCCGGCCGACCTGGTGCAGCGGCTGCAGTCCAACGACCAGGTCGCCGAGACTCTGGCCCGCGACCTCGCGGCGGCGGGCGTGGACGCGGTGGTCGTCGTGCTCTACGCCGTACTCCTCTACACCTACGACCCCCAGCTCACCTTCGTCGGCATCGGCGTCGCCCTGCTGAACATCGTCGCCATGCGCGTGGTCATCCGGCTGCGCGCCACCCGCACGGCCAAGCTGCGCGCCGACAGCGCCCGTCTCACCAACACGGCCTACACGGGACTGCAGTTGATCGAGACGATGAAGGCGACCGGCGGCGAGGACGGCTACTTCCGCAAGTGGGCCGGGCAGCACGCCACCACGCTGGAGGAGCAGCAGCGGCTGGGTGTGCCGAGCGCCTGGCTGGGCGTGGTCGCGCCGACGCTGGCCTCGCTCAACAGCGCGGTGATCCTGTGGATCGGCGGTATGCGCGCGGTCGAGGGCGGCATCTCGGTGGGCCTGCTGGTCGCCTTCCAGTCGCTGGTCACGCGCTTCACCGCCCCGATCACCCGTCTCAACGGCGTGGCGGGCCGCATCCAGGACTTCGCGGCCGACGTGGCCCGCTTGAAGGACGTCGAGAACTTCCAGGCCGACCCGCTCTACGGGCGCCCCGGCGCCGGTGACTCCACGCGCCGTCTGCACGGCCACGTCGAGCTGCAGAACATCACGTTCGGCTACAACCCGTTGGACAAGCCCCTGCTCACCGGCTTCGACCTGACCGTCGGCCCCGGTCAGCAGGTCGCGCTGGTCGGTGGCTCCGGCAGCGGCAAGTCCACGGTCTCCAGGCTCATTTCGGGTCTGTACTCGCCGTGGGAGGGCGTGATCCGCATCGACGGGCAGCGCCTGGACGACATCCCGCGCGGGGCGCTGGCCGCCTCCGTCTCCTTCGTGGACCAGGAGGTCTTCCTCTTCGAGGGGTCGGTGCGCGACAACGTGGCGCTGTGGGATCCGTCGATCCCGGACGACGCGGTGGTGGACGCGCTGCGCGACGCGGCGCTCTACGACGTCGTGATGCGCCGCCCCGGCGGCATCCACAGCAAGGTCGAGCAGGACGGCCGCAACTTCTCCGGCGGTCAGCGTCAACGGCTGGAGATCGCGAGGGCGTTGGTGCGCAGGCCGAGCATCCTGGTGCTCGACGAGGTGACCAGCGCGCTGGACGCGGAGACCGAGCAGGTCGTCATGGACAACCTGCGCAGGCGCGGCTGCGCGTGTGTCGTGATCGCACACCGGCTCAGCACCGTGCGCGACAGCGACGAGATCGTGGTACTGCAGCACGGCACGATCGTGGAACGCGGGCGGCACGAGGACCTGGTGGCGCGCGGCGGCGCGTACGCGGCGCTGGTCAGGGAGCGATGAGATGACGACACCGCACGAGGGCGACCTCGTTCTCGGCGCCCTCGGGTCCATGGGCACGCTGGTCGACTGCTCCGGCCTGACCCGGCTGGACCTGGAGGGCCCGCAGGTGCTGTGGCTGGTCGCGGCCGGCAGCCTGGACCTGTTCGCGGTGGACGCCGCGCAGCAGGGCCACTGGCACCACCTCGGCCGGCTGGAGGCGGGCTCACTGCTGCTGGGACCCGTCGCCGGGCCGCAACACACCCTGGTGGCACGCCCGTTGCGCGACTGCGTGGTGCACCGCATCGGCCTGCGCGAGCTGTACCAGACGGCCGACACCCAGACCTGGTCCTACGACGAGTACGGCAACCCGCAGTACGTGCCGCCGACCACGAGCCCGCTGGAGTACGCCCTCGCTCTCGGCGTCGGCCGCAGCCTGTCCGTCCTCTTCCAGGCGCCGATGGCGACCGAACGGGCGGCCGAGGTCACGGATGACGACGTGTTCTGGATGCAGGTGCCGCCCGGCAGCGTGCAGTACGGCTCGCTGTACGGCGCAGAGGCCGCCGCCGACCTGCTGATGGACCCCGCGGTCTGGCAGAGCATGGTCGACCAGCAGTACCGGCTGCTGACCACGCTGGACCGCTGGATCGAGCAGCTGGAGCGGACGCACGAGACGCGCACGGCGGCCGGCATCAAGGCCGGTGAGGCGGTCCGCGCCCAGGCCGACCGGACGCTGCTGGCCTCCATCGGCAAGTCCTCGTCCCAGCGCGCGACCGCCGCCGACGCGGACGCGACGTACGCGGCCTGCAAGCTCGTCGCCGAGGCGGCCGGCATCCGGCTCGCCGACCGCACGCAGGCCGGCACCGGCAGCGACCGGCTCGACCCGGTGGAACAGGTGGCCGTCGCCTCCCGTGTCCGGACCAGGGCGGTGCGCCTGGACGGCCACTGGTGGCGGGACGACGTCGGCCCGCTCGTCGGTCACCGGGCGCTGTCGGGTGCGCCGGTCGCGCTGCTGTGGCGGCGCGGCGGCTATGTGGCCGTGCATCCGGCGACCGGCCGGGAGACTCCGGTCGAGAAGGCCAACGCCGAGGAGTTCGAGCCGCGCGCGGTGATGTTCTACCGGCCGTTGCCGGACCGGACGCTGAGTCCGCTGCGGCTGCTGCGGTTCAGCATGCAGGGCACCGGAAGCGACCTCGTGAACCTGCTCCTGAGCGGTCTCGTCACGGTCGCCATCGGCGCGCTGGTGCCGATCGCGACCGGCAAGGTGCTCGGCGAGTTCGTGCCGAGGGCGCAGACGAACCTGATCGGGCAGGTCTGTCTGGCGGTAATGGTGACGAGCCTCGTCGCGGCGGCCTTCATGCTGCTGGAGAACCTCACCATCCTGCGGCTGGAGGGCCGTATCGAGGCCACGCTGCAGCCGGCCGTCTGGGACCGGCTGCTGAGGCTGCCCACGAAGTTCTTCACCGAGCGCTCCACCGGTGAGCTGGCGAGCGCGGCGATGGGCATCAGCGCGATGCGCCGCATGATGGCGGGCATCGGCCCGGTCGTCGCCCAGTCGGTGACGGTCGGCGCGATGAACCTGGGGCTGCTGTTCTGGTACAGCCCGTCGATGGCGCTGGCGGCGATCGGCATGCTCGTCGTCATCGCGGGCGCGTTCCTGGGGCTCGGCCTGTGGCAGGTGCGCTGGCAGCGCAAGCTGGTGGTGCTCGGCAACAAGCTGAACAACCAGGCGTTCCAGACCCTGCGCGGGCTGCCGAAGCTGCGGGTGGCGGCGGCCGAGAACTACGCCTACGCGGCCTGGGCGTCGGAGTTCGCGCGCAGCCGTGAACTGCAGCAGAAGGTCGGCCGCATCAAGAACCTCACGACGGTCATGGGCGCGGTCTACCTTCCCCTGTGCACCCTGCTGATGTTCATGTTGCTGGCCGGTCCGGCGCGCGGTTCGATGTCGGCGGCGAGCTTCCTGACGTTCAACACCTCTGTCACGATGCTGCTGACCTCGGTCACCCAGCTGACCGGCGCGTTCGTCTCGGCGGTGGCCGCTCTCCCGCTGTTCGAGGAGATCAAGCCGGTGCTGGAGGCGACGCCGGAGGTGCGCACGGCGAGCACCCGGCCGGGTCCGCTGTCGGGCGCGATCGAGGCGCGCCGGCTGTCCTTCCGGTACGCCGACGACGGGCCGCTGGTCCTGGACGACGTGTCCTTCGAGGTGCGCCCGGGCGAGTTCGTGGCGATCGTCGGCCCCAGCGGCTGCGGCAAGTCCACGCTGCTCAGGCTGCTGATCGGCTTCGACAAGCCGGTCTCGGGCAGTGTCCTGTACGACGGCCAGGACCTGGCCGCCCTGGACCAGTCGGCGGTGCGCCGTCAGTGCGGTGTCGTGCTGCAGCACGCGCAGCCGTTCACCGGCTCCGTCCTGGACGTCATCTGCGGCACCGAGCCGTACACGCCGGAGGAGGCGATGGCGGCGGCCGAGATGGCGGGGCTGGCCGAGGACATCAAGCGGATGCCGATGGGGCTGCACACGATCGTCTCGGGCAGCGGTGCCGTCTCCGGCGGCCAGCGCCAGCGCCTCATGATCGCCCAGGCGCTGATCCGCCGGCCGCGGATCCTGTTCTTCGACGAGGCCACCAGCGCCCTCGACAACGAGACCCAGCGCACGGTGATCGAGTCGACCAAGGCACTCAACGCCACCCGGATCGTCATCGCCCACCGCCTGTCGACGGTCCTCGACGCCGACCGCGTGATCGTCATGGAGGACGGCAAGGTCGCCCAGCAGGGCCCGCCGGCGCAGCTGCTGGCGGACACGGGCGGTCGGCTGCACGAGCTGGTGCGGCGCCAGATGGCGTGAGCGGCGGTCAGTCCAGGCCCGGGACCGGCGCCCCGGAGGGCACACCGGCCTCGACGTAGGCGTCGTAGAACTCCTTCCACAGCGCGCTCGGCCCGGCGTGCGGTTCCTCGAACCGCTCGCCGCGCGCGTGTGCGTCGAGTGCGGCCAGGCACACCTCCCAGCCGGCGGCGTTGCGGGCGGCGGTGTCGGCGGCCCGCAGGACGTTGGTCAGGGTGAAGCGGGTGCGTCCTTCGTCCAGTGCCTCGAGGTCGAAGCGGAGCTCGTCGCCGCCCCACTCGAAGGACAGGTGGCGGGGTTCGTCCAGGCCGAGCACCCGGCCGGTGGACTCCGGCATGTTCGGGTCCGCGCCGAAGGTGATGGTGCCGCCGGGGCGCGGGTCGATCTCGGCGCGGAAGGGGAACCAGTGGGCGAGTTCCCCGGCGTCGGTGACGAACTGCCAGACCCGCTCGACCGGCAGCTCGTAGGTGCGGGCGAAGCGGACGGCCCGGCGGCCGTCGTCGAGGGTCGGGCAGGTACCGGTGAGAGCAACGGCCATGGTGATCAGTCCTCCAGGGACAGCGTGGCACGGCGCGGAGGGGACCGGCACCGACGAGACGGACGCCACACCTAGCGAAACGTTGCCGTTTCGCTAGGGCAGGGTCTAGGCTGCATCTGTACGAAACAGTTTCGTTCTTGGCTTCGTGCTTCCGCATTCCGAACGGCTTCCCTGGAGTGGTTCCCCCATGACCCAGAAGACCCTCACCGACAGCACCTCCACGGGTGCCGTCGAGGCGCCCGGCGCGCCCTCCTCGAAGCGATGGTGGATCCTCGCCGTCGTCGCGGTCGCCCAGCTGATGGTGGTGCTCGACGCGACCATCGTGAACATCGCCCTGCCCTCCGCCCAGGCCGACCTCGGGTTCTCCGACGGCAACCGGCAGTGGATCGTCACCGCCTACGCCCTGGCGTTCGCCTCGCTGCTGCTGCTCGGCGACCGGATAGCCGACCTGTTCGGGCGCAAGACGGCCTTCCTGGTCGGCGTGGTCGGCTTCGCCGCCGTCTCCGCGCTGGGCGGAGCCGCCAACGGCTTCGGAATGCTCGTCACCGCGCGCGCCCTGCAGGGTGCCTTCGGCGCGCTGCTCGCGCCGGCCGCGCTGTCCCTGCTGAACACGACGTTCACCGACGCCCGGGAACGCGCCCGGGCCTTCAGCGTGTACGGCGCCATCGCCGGCGCCGGCGGTGCCGTGGGCCTGCTGCTCGGCGGTGTGCTGACCGACGCCTTCGACTGGCGCTGGACGCTGTACGTGAACGTTCTGATCGCCGTCGTCGCCTTCGTGGGCGGCTGGATGCTGCTGACCAACCACCGCGACGCCGAGAACGGCAAGCTGGACGTGCCCGGCACGATCCTGGTCGCCTCCGGACTGTTCTCGCTGGTCTACGGCTTCTCCAACGCCGAGACGCACGACTGGGGCTCGGCCCTCACCTGGGGCTTCCTGACCGCGGGCGGGCTGCTGCTGGCGGCCTTCGCCTGGTGGCAGACCCGGGCCGCGCACCCGCTGCTGCCGCTGCGCATCCTGCTCGACCGCAATCGGGCGGCCTCCTTCCTCGCGGTGCTGATCTCCGCCGGCGGCATGTTCGGCGTGTTCCTCTTCCTCACCTACTACCTGCAGCTGAACCTCGGCTTCAGCCCGACGAAGACCGGTGTGGCGTTCCTGCCGATGGTGGGCGCGCTGATGGTGGCCGCGCAGCTCGGCACCACGGTCCTGCTGCCGCGCATCGGGCCGAAGGTGGCCGTCCCGTTGGGCTTCGCGGTGGCCGCGGTCGGCATGGCCTGGCTGACCGGCATCGGCGTCGGCTCCAGCTACGTCAGCGCGGTGCTCCCCCAGCTGATCGTGACCGGCATCGGTCTGGGCCTGGTCATGCCGGCCTCCATGCAGCTGGCCACCGGCGGGGTGACCGCCGAGGACGCGGGCGTCGCCTCCGCGACGGTCAACGCCATGCAGCAGGTGGGCGGTTCGATCGGTACGGCGCTGCTGAACACCCTTGCAGCGAGCGCCGCGACCGACTACCTGGCCGGCCGGGACGCGACCAGCAAGCTGGTGCAGGCCCAGGCGACCATCGAGAGCTACACCACGGCCTTCTGGTGGTCGGCGGGCATGTTCGCCGCGGGCGCGGTGATCGCCTTCCTGCTCTTCCGGCGCGGGGTGCCGGAGCAGGACCCGGAGGCCGCGCCGGTCGTCCACATGTGATCGACCGGTAGGAGCCGCCCGGTCCCAGGGGCCGCCGTCCGCAGGGAGACGGCGGCCCCTCCGCGCGCCACGGCGACGGCGGGAACCGGCCAGGGTGGGGCCGCCGGGCACGTGGTGCGCGTTGGTGTGTCCGGAAGTGGGTACCCACCGGCCCATGCGGATCAGCGTCGTGGATGTGGGGTCGAACACGGTACGTCTGGTGGTTTCGGACGCCGACGGCGGGGTGCCCCTGCCCGTCCACACGGCCAAGTGGCGACTGCGGCTGTCGGAGCATGTACGGCCCGGGAACGACATCCCGGAGGAGGACATCGAGCGGCTCGTCGTGGCGGTCACCGAGGCCAGCCGGACCGCGGCCCGCTGGGGCGCGGCCGGTCCGCTGGCCTTCGCGACCGCCGTGGTGCGCAGCGCCCCGAACCGCCTGGAGGTCCTGCGCGCCGTCCGCTCCCGGACCGGTGTCCAGCTGTGCACCCTGCCCGGCGAACTGGAGGCGGAGCTCACCTTTCTCGGGGCGCGGCGCTGGATGGGCTGGCGGTCGGGACCGCTGGCGCTGCTGGACATCGGCGGTGGTTCCCTCGAAGTCGCCTTCGGCCGCGGCCGGTTGCCGGACTTCGTGGCCTCGCTGCCGCTGGGCGCGGGCCGGCTGACCCATGAGTTCCTCCACGGCGAGGACCCGCCCAGCCGGGAGCAGGTGCGGGCGCTGCGCCGCAAGGTCCGCCACCAACTGCGGGACGTGGCGGCGCGGATCCGCTGGGAGGGCCCGCGCACCGCGGTCGCCACCTCCCGGACGTTCCAGCAGCTGGGCCGGCTGTGCGGCGCCGCCCCGGGGCGGCACGGGCCGTTCGTGGAGCGGCAGCTGCGCCGCGCCGACCTACGGCTGGCCGTCGACCGGCTGGCCGCGCTGTCCGCGGCCGAACGCTCCCGGCTGCCCGGCATCTCCGCGCCGCGCGCCGCGCAGAGCCTGGCCGGCGCGCTGGTCGGGCACACCGCCATGAAACTGACCGGCCTCAGCGCGGTCACCGTCTGCCCCTGGGCGATCCGCGAGGGCGTCCTGCTGCGCCACATCGAGGACGGCCCGGCCTGGTGGGCGGAGGTCAACCGGCTCGACGAGTCGCCCGCGGCCCCCGAACCGCTGCCCCTGCGGATCGCCACCGCCGGCCACTGAAGCAAGGGAGCCATCGTGCCCGAGAACCACGAGAACGCCGAGCGGCCGCCGAAGACCGCCCTGGAGGAGGTCCTGCGGGAGGCCGAGGACGCCGAGGTGCCCGGCGAGCAACGGGACGACGAGGGCGAGGCGGCGGACGCGATCACGCCCAGCAGGCGCGCGCAGGAGGAGTCCGGGGGCGAGTGAGACCGCTCTGCGCCCACGGGGCCGTCGTAGCTGGTCGCGCGCTCGCCCGGGGCGAGGAAGGACGTTGGTGACGGCCATCCCGGGGTACCCGGCCGGCATGTCGTACGACCATGATGGGCCGCTGTTTCCGTCGCCCCGAGGGCCGGTCTCGGCCGGTGTGAAGGGCTACCTGCTGAACAACGGCCCACTGCCCCGGCCAGAGACCGTCGCCGCCGCCGACCCGTACGGGGACGACCTCCAGATCGCCCTGTACCTCTGCTACGAACTGCACTACCGGGGTCTGGCGGGCGTGCCCCCGGAGCGCGAGTGGGACACCGACCTGCTGCGCACCCGGGCCGCGCTGGAGCACCGCTTCCTGACCACTCTGCGCGCCGACACCACGGTGCACGACAGTGTCGAGGACGCGCTGGGCGACCTGCTCGTCGAGCCCGTCGAGGGCAGCGGCGTCAGCCACTTCCTGCGGGAGCAGGGCGAGTTGTGGCAGGTGCGCGAGTACGCCACCCACCGCTCGCTGTACCACCTCAAGGAGGCCGACCCGCACGCCTGGGTGCTGCCGCGGCTCACCGGGCGGGCCAAGGTGGCCATGGCGGCGGTGGAGTTCGACGAGTTCGGCGGCGGCCGCCCCGACCGGCTGCACGCGCGCCTGTTCGCGAACCTGATGACGGACCTGGGCCTCGACACGACGTACGGCCGCTATGTCGACGCGGCGAGCGCGGAGATGCTCGCCACCGTCAACCTCATGTCCCTCTTCGGCCTGCACCGGGCGCTGCGCGGCGCCCTGGTCGGTCACTTCGCCGCCGTCGAGATCACCTCGTCGCCGGGGTCCCGGCGACTGGCCGACGCGATGCGCCGCACGGGAGCGGGGCCGGCCGCCGAGCACTTCTACGACGAACACGTGGAGGCCGACGCCGTCCACGAGCAGGTCGTACGACACGACGTCATCGGCGGTCTGCTGGAGGAGCAGCCGCATCTGGCACCGGACGTGGTGTTCGGCATCGATGCCACAGGACATGTCGAGGACCGGTTCGCCGCCCGGCTGCTCGAGGACTGGCGGGCGGGCCGTTCCTCCCTGCGCTCTTGCGATATTTCCGAAATCTCCCATACTTCCTGATTGCCTGGGTACTTGGCTCGGGTGAATCCACTGGTACCGCCGGGTGTCTACTCCCCGCAGGAAGACACCGATCTGCTGACCGAAGCCCTGTTCGAAGAACCGTTGCCGCCGGGCGCGGACGTCCTCGACGTGGGGACCGGCACCGGCGCCCTGGCCCTGGCCGCGGCGCGCCGCGGCACGCGGGTGACCGCCGTGGACGTCTCCTGGCGGGCGGTGTACGCCGCGCGTCTGAACGCCCGGATGGCGGGGCTTCCGCTGCGCATCCGGCGCGGGGACCTGTTCGCGCCGGTCCGCGGCCAGCGGTTCGACCTGATCCTGTCCAACCCGCCCTACGTGCCCGCGCCCGCCGAGCGCGACCGGCCGCGCGGAGCGGCCCGCGCCTGGGACGCGGGCGGGGACGGCCGGCTCATCCTGAACCGGATCTGCCGCGAGGCCCCGGATCTGCTGCGGCCCGGCGGCGTCCTGCTGATGATCCACTCCGCGCTCAGCGGCCCGGAGGAGACCCTTGCCCATCTGCACGACGCGGGCCTGCGAGCATCGGTGACGCAACGTCACTTCATCCCGTTCGGCCCGGTGCTGCGGCAGCGCGCCGGCTGGCTGCGCGGACAGGGCCTGCTGGCCGCCGACGACGAGAAGGAAGAGCTGGTGATCGTCCGTGCCGAACTCCCCGTCTGACAGCGCGCGCCGCATCACGGTCCAGCGCCGCGGCCCCCTTCTCGTCGAGGGTCCGGTCGAGGTGGAACTGGAGGACGGCAGCACCGTCCGCTCCGACCGCTTCCGGGTCGCCCTGTGCACCTGCCGCCGGAGCCGCCGGTTCCCATGGTGCGACACAAGCCATCGCGACCGCGCATAGCCACCCTCCGGCCAGTCAAGCGCTTTCGCTTCAATTCACCAGGTCGGGTGAACCAGCTCTTGCGTGCCGCTCTCCAGGGATGTTCGCCGTCGCACCGGGGTAACTACCGAGACCGAATGGGCCCCTTGCCGAGGTGGAGCGGCCATGACCCCGGATGCGGACGAACGTGCGGGCGAACCGCCTGCGGCGAACCACAACGCTCGCACTCGGTTCGAGGGCCGGTTCACCGTGGTCGAGGCGGTCGGCGAGATCGATCTGGCGACGGCGGGGGCGCTCGCGGAGCATCTGGACGCCGCCACCGCCGGGCCACGGCCGGACGTGCTGGTGGATCTGCGGTACGTCGAGTTCTTCGACTGCTCGGGGCTGCGTGTGCTCTGCCGGGCCGAGGCGCGGGCGAGGGAGCGCGGCGGACGCCTGCGCGTCGTCTCCGACCAGCCGCGCATCCGCAGGCTGCTGGCCGGCACCGGGCTGCTGAAACGCTTTCCGCCCCTCCCCGGTACATCCGGGGAGGGGCGGTGGTGACCCGGGGATCGGCGGGCGGCCCCACTCCGCCCGTCCGACCCCCGGGGCGAGATCGTCGTCGCCCCGCGGCGAGGGCCCGCACTCCCCATCCGCGAACCGCTCAGGTTGACCACGAGGTCCACGCGATCCCGGTCTCTCAGAACTCGAAGACGTCGGCTCCGTAGGCGTACTTCAGGCAGGAGTTGGCGAAGGTGCGCTCATAGGAGACGCGCTTGCCCTGCCAGACGCCGTCGACGGTGACCACGACGGGGTCGTACTGCTTGGTGCACAGCACGTCGGATCTCGGCGCCAGTCCCTCCGGGCCGCCCGCGGCGCGCAGTTCGGCGCAGGCCGGGCCCGCCGCCGGGTGGGTTCCGGAGGGCGTGGGCGCGCAGCTGAGGGTGACCGCCCGCAGCGGGGTCGCGGTGGCGGCGCTGTCGCCGTGACCGACGGTCAGGACCAGGGCCGAGGGGGCGTACAGGGAGGCCGGCGTGGCGAGGGCGGCCCCGGTGAGGGGTCCGCAGACGGCGGTGGCGGTGAGGGCGAGGGTCGCTGCCCAGCGCGCGGTGTTCCGCATCGTGTGCATCCTTCCGCAGGATTCGAGGGTGTGCCGGACCGTTCAGGGGTGGTGCCGGAACCGGCGACCGCGAGTCTGCCGAGTCCGCGACGGAAACACACCTCGACCCCACGCGATTCAGTAACCTTGCGTGTTGAATCAGTGGCGTGAAGTCACAGAATTCGAACACGTCGAGCCCGTAACTGAGCGGTTCTTGATCGCCCGAAGCAGCCAAGTGGCTGGTTTCCACCGCTTCGTTAATAGGCCTGAAACATTCCGGTTGAGCTCTCGGCTGACTCCTCCACACCCCCTTGCGTTCATGAAGCAGTCGAGTAATCGTCATTACATGATTACGAACGAGCAGCGAGAGAATCTGCGCGGCTGGCTCACCGGCCGGCTGCCCGAAGACCTCTTCGAGGAGCCTGTCGAGGTCACGGTCGACCGCGAGGAGATCACCGTGATCGGCCGGATCCCCGCGCCCCGGCTCGCCGAGGACGCCTCGGACGCCGAGCGGGAGGCCGCGGTGGAGGGCCGGATCCAGGAGTTCCGCGAACGGACCCGCGAGGCCCGGATCGAGGTGGCCCGCGAGGCGGAGCACCGCTATCGCCGGAAGGTGTCCTGGGGTGTGGTGTGCGACGGCCGGCGCGCCCTGTTCACCCATGTCGCCGCGCCCGTCATGACCCGGCTGCGCCAGCCCGAGCGGCAGGTCCTCGACACCCTCATCGCCGGCGGGGTCGCCCGCAGCCGCAGTGACGCCCTCGCCTGGTGCGTGCGCCTGGTGCAGCGTCACACCGACGACTGGCTCACCGAACTGCGCGAGTCCCTCGAACACGTCCAGCGGGTCCGGGCACAGGGTCCGGACGCCGAGCCGGAGCCGGAGGACGCGCCGACGGACGAGGAGTGATGGAGGTTTCGTACACCTGGGGGCCGCAGGCGGGCTGAAACGTCCTCTGGTGCGGGTCCTGCGCCCGGCCGTACGGTCGACGGACCGCCGAGAGGACGGCCGTCACGCCCCCCGCGCACCCCAGCGGTGGCGACCGGCCGTCCGCCCCGCAGCACTCACCCGCCCCTTCCTCGATCCTGCCCCCTTGTCCTCGCGCTCCCCCGCCGACGGCCGGTGTGCGGCCCCGCGCATACCGCCGAGTATGGTCACCACGGCGCGTACTCGACGAGGAGAGGCGGGACGTACGGATGGGCAAGCACTGGGCGGACTTCCAGTACGAGATCTATCTCAACGGGCTGTCAGGTGCCGTGCCGCGCCTGCCGACCGATCTGACGCGGCTGGAGGAACTGACCGAGCGGCGCCTCGGCCCCGGACCTGTCGGCTACGTGGCCGGCAGCGCGGGCGACGGCAGCACGGCACGCGCGAACCGTGCGGCCCTGGAGCGGCGCCGGATCGTGCCGCGCATGCTGCGGGACGTCCACGAGCGGGACCTGTCGGTCGAGGTGCTCGGCCGGTCCCTGCCCGCCCCGCTGGCCCTGGCCCCGGTCGGCGTGCTGTCGATCATGCACCCGGAGGCGGAGTCGGCCGCCGCCCGGGCCGCCGCCGCGCAGGGCGTGCCGTACATCCTCTCCTCCGCCTCCAGCACCCCGATGGAGCAGGTCGCGGAGGCGATGGGGGACGCCGAGCGCTGGTTCCAGCTGTACTGGCCCAAGGACGTCGAAGTGGCCCGGAGCTTCCTGAACCGGGCCAGGGCCATCGGGTTCACCGCGCTGGTCGTCACCCTGGACACGCCGTTGCTGGCCTGGCGCCCCCGCGATCTCGACCAGGCGTACCTGCCCTTCCTGCACGGCGTGGGTACCGCCAACTACTTCTCCGACCCGGCCTTCCAGGCGGCCCTGGCCAAGCCGGTGCACGAGGACCCGAACGCGGCCGTGCTGCACTTCGTCGGCATGTTCGCGGACCCGGCCAAAACGTGGCCGGACCTGGCGTTCCTGCGGGAGAACTGGGACGGCCCGATCGTCCTGAAGGGCATCCTGCACCCCGACGACGCCCGGCTCGCCGCCGACGCGGGGATGGACGGAGTCGTCGTCTCCAACCACGGCGGCCGTCAGGTCGCGGGTTCCGTGGCCGCCGCCGACGCGCTCCCCCGCGTCGCCGAAGCCGTCGGCGACCGGCTGACGGTCCTGTTCGACAGCGGCGTCCGCACCGGCGACGACATCTTCAAGGCACTCGCGCTCGGCGCGCGGGCGGTCCTCGTGGGACGGCCCTACGTCTACGGGCTCGGCCTCGACGGACAGCCGGGCGTGGAGCACGTGATCCGCTGTCTGCTGGCCGAACTGGACCTCACCCTCGCCCTGTCGGGACACGCCACTCCCGCCACGATCGGCCCCGCCGACCTGGTCGAGGAATCCGTGTGAGGAGCAGCTCGGCACGATCGCCGCGCAGGGCGGCCGGGGAAGGCCCCGCCGCCCTGCCCGACCGCCGAACACCCGCTTGACACAGGGTTGTTGTGATGCGCACGCCCGGCAGCGGTCAGGCGCCCCGCCCCGCCGCCCACCGCACCTGGGGGCGCTCCGTGCGGGTGATCGACAGCGACCCCGGGCTCGCCGAGGCCCCCGGATCGGCCAGCCACCGCTGGGCCGGGGAGCCGTCCCGGACCTTGACGACGATGTCGGCGTCCGTGCCGGCCGTCGTGGCCGCCAGCGCGAGCCGCTGGTCCCAGCGGGGCAGCAACTCCCCCTGCACGGTCAGGTCGTAGCGCACGTCGTTGCGCCGCGTCCCCTTGTCCCCGGCGCACTCGCCCAGCACGACCACACCGGCGTCGACGTGCGAGTCCAGGCACAGATCCGGGTCCGCCTCGCTGCGCAACAGCCCGTCACTCTCGTACGACCACTGCTGGGTCACCGCGCGGGAACACTGCGCCAGCCCGGTATTGGCCCCTGCCTTCACCTCGCCCTCGATGTCCAGGCACAGGCCGGCCCCGGTGTTGCGCAGCCGGGAGGTTCCCGGGGCGGAGGGAAGGTGTGCGGTGCCGGGTGTGGGTCCGGCCCCGGTGCCCGGCGTCGCCCCGTCGCTCGCGCTGTTGGACGCGGCCGGGTCGACGCCGTCGTCGTGGGACCACAGGCCGACGACGGCGAACACGGCGATGAGCCCGGCCGAGGCGACGCCCACGCCGGTCAGCAGTGCCCGCGACGCGCGGGGGAAGCCCTCGGGTCCGCGGCCGGGCATCGGGATGCGGGGCAGGATGCGCTGACGGTCGCCGCCGTGCCGGGCGGAGCCCCGAGTGCGCGCCGGCAGGTTCGCGCGGCCCGGTCTGGAGTCGAGATAGCGGCGCGCGCCCCAGCCGAGCACCGCCTCGGCGAGAAGCACTCCCAACCCGCCTTCGAAATGGCCCAGTTGTTCCGCGGCGAAACGGCAGTAGCGGCACTCCGTCAGATGGTGCTGCACATCGGGCAGCAACGCCCCGCCCCGCCGAATCGGAACGTCGAGGAGACGGTTGTAGAACCGGCAATCCTTGGTCGGCGCCAGTTCCCGGTGGGCCTGTACACAACCTTCGCGGAATTTCTCCCGCGCCTGTTCGAGCGCGGCCGTCGCGGTCTCGGTATCCATGCCCAGCAGGTCGGCGGGTACGGATATCGGCTCCGCCTCCACCTCGGTGTGCCAGAGCAAACACCGGCCGACTCCAGGAAGAGCCTGGAAAGAACGGTCGGCCAGCTTTCGGTTCTCGGGCGTCATGAACTTCGCCGAACGCATGCCGCGCGCTCCGGAGGGCTTCCGCAGCTCCGGCAGAACGGCGGCCAGCCGGTCCTCCGCGGACCACGTCCGCACCGTGTCGCGCACGGCGACGAGTAAGCGGGGGCGCAGGGCGACGCACGGCTCTCCCAGCGCCAGCCGGTCGAGCACCTGGTGGAAGGCTGCGGACGTCGCCATGGCGGCGGGTTCGCCGCGGGTGGACAGACAGATGGCCGCGTAGTCGCGGGCCGGTTTCCAGTGGCGCGTCATGAGCAGCGCCACGGAATGGGACACCTCTCCGTCGGGGCGGCCCCGGAGCCGGGCGGCGACGTGCTCGTCGGATTCTCCGGGAACCCCGCCGACGGGCGGGTGAGGCTGACGAGGGGGGTGGGGGGTGGGCACTGAGCGGAATCCTTCCCAGGCGCATAGGAAACTCGGGCACAGTGGCCGCCGCAAAGGCCCCCTGGATGGTGCACACCTTCTGGACGGCGGGCGCGCGGAGCGTGAATTCGGGTACGACCGTCCGACCCGGCTCCCCCTGGATTGGACGAACGAGACCCGGACATTCCCCCCGCACGGCTAGCTCACCCTTGCACAACGCACCGAAGCCAACAAGGCACTTGAGCAACATCCGTCTCGTTGAAAGAAAGTCAGATACGAGGGCGACACGCCGCGCCCACTGGAGCTTTCCGCATTCCATGCGCCCCGTGTGAAACAGGCGCACGCGCCGGCGCCCCGCGCACGCTCCCGGCGCGCACCACCCCGTAGTGCACTGGGAAGCGGCCCCTTCGTGAAGGCCACGCGCAGGACGGCGGCTCTCCTGCGCCGCACGGGCCGCCGACCTTGTTCCTCCCGCCCTCGGTCGGCGGCCCAGAAGGGCGTCTCAGATCTGCCAGGAGCGCAGCCGGTCGGCCGCGCCGTAGACGTCGGCCTTGCCGGAGATCAGGTCGCGGGCGAGGTCGACGAGGGCGCCGTAGGGCGGGTCGATGCCGGCGCCGCTGACGAACATGTAGGCCACCGCGGTCGCGCAGGCGAACCGGGCGTTGGCCGACGGCAGCGGCTTGAGCAGCGCGAGGGTGTGCAGCAGGGCCGCGGCACGCCAGGCCGGGTCGGAGTCCACGCCGAGGCGCGGCGGGTCGACGCGGTGGCGGGCGACGGCGGCGACGAGCGCCGAGAAGTCGTTGACGGTGGGCTGGTCCGGCAGTACCTCTTCGTGGCGCTGGAGCAGCCAGGGCACGTCGATGTGGATGACGGATGCCATCGGTCAGGCGACCCGCCCCTCGCCCGCGGCGGGTGGTTCGTCGTCGGGGAAGGCGGCCGCGAATTCGTCGGCATGGGAGGCGAAGAAGCGACGAAACGCTTCTGCACCCTCTTGCAGGGCCCGGTGCCGGGCTATGTCTGCGGCGGCGGCCTCCCGCACGAGCGCCTTCATCGACGTACCGCGTTCCTTGGCGATCTGCCGCAGGTCCTCGAGCTCCCGATCGCTGAACTCCACATTCAGTGCTGGCATGTCCTCACGGTACCGCCGGGGTACTGGATCGTAAATACCTCCTGCTCAGAGCACCTGCGAGGTGGTACCTTCCGGCACCCGGCCGGGTCGAGTCTGCCGTCCGATTCCCGCCGGTCGCAGGCCGTACGGCCCAGCAGACTGGAGGCATGACCACGTACACGAGGATCGACAGTCCACTGGGCGAGCTGCTGCTGGGCGGCGACGGAACCGCCCTCACCTCCGTGTCCCTGCCGGGGCAGCGCAACGCGCCACGCGTGCGTGCCGAGCGGCTGCGCGACGGCAGCCCCCTCGGCGAGGCGGCGCGGCAGCTCGACGCCTACTTCGCCGGCCGCCTCACCCGGTTCGCACTGGATCTCGCGCCCGAGGGCACGGACTTCCAGCTCAGGGTGTGGCGGGCGCTCGACGACATCCCCCACGGCAGCACGACCACGTACGGAGAGCTCGCCGCCCGGCTGGACGTGCCGCGCGCCGAGATCCGCGCCGTGGGTGCCGCGATCGGCGCCAACCCCTTGCTGATCGTCCGCCCGTGCCACCGGGTGATCGGCGCCGACGGCTCGATGCGCGGCTACGCGGGCGGCGTCGAGAACAAGGTGCGGCTCCTCACGCACGAGGGCGCGCTGCAGCCGATGCTCGCGTGAGGGACGGGGCCGCCATGCCACTCTCCACGGGTACGGCACCGACTGCACCCGGGACCGGCCGCTGCCCCACGACGCGGCCTAGACACCCGCCCACAGCCCCCTGCGCCGGTAACTCCCCTGCCACAGCAGTCGGTTGAGGATCCGGACGGGCGGCGGTACGGCTCCGAGGAAGGCCGCGCGGTCGGCGGGCGGGGCGCCGTCGACGATCCACGGCACGAACACAGAGGCCCCGCGCAGCCCCTGCGTCTGCCGCATACGGCCGGTGAAGGCGGCCCAGTCCGCGACCGTGAGGACGTCCTGCATCAACGGCAGCGCACTGTCCTCCTCGTGCTTCAGGTGGTCGTCGAGGGTGGCCCGCAGTGCCGCCACCAGGTCGGGCAGTTCCGGTGCCCGGTCCGTCAGGGCGGTGTCCACGGCCGCGAGCAGCGGGTCGATGCGGGAGTGCTCCTCCTCCATCTCGTCGAGCAGGGCGAGGTCGCGCGGGCGGCCGGCGGCGCGCTCCCTGACCCGGGGCCACAGCTCGCCGTCCTCGGCGGTGTGGTGGATGTGCAGCTGGCGGGTGAAGTTCTCCCAGCCGGCCCGGACGCCGGGTGTGTCCGCCCGGCCGGCGGCGACGGCCCGCGCGAGCCGCTCCAGGTCGCGGCGGAAGGCGTCGTGGGAGGCGTACATGGCGGTGAAGTCGATGTTCATCGGATCGCTCGTCTCCTTGCGTCGGACTCGCGTTCCAGAGGCCGGCGCGGGCAGGGAGTGTGACGCGACCGCCGTGTTCTGAGAGCTGGGTCACATTCCGGCCTCCCGATGTCACATTCGGCCCCCTCCCGGGCCTCGCAGTAGTGAGCACGCCGACGGGGAGGCCCCATATGACACAGAACTCGGGAAGTCCGGCCACGGACGAGGCGACCGATGTCTACCTGGCTCATCGGGAGCTGTTGTTCAGTCTCGTCTACAACGTGCTGGGCAGTGTCGCCGACACCGAGGACGTGCTGCAGGAGACCTGGCTGTCATGGACCGGCCGCGGTCCCGCCGGGATCGCCAACCCGCGCGCCTACCTGGTCCGCATCGCCGTCAACCACGCATTGCAGCGCCGCACCGCGATCAGCCGCCGGCGCGAGACCTACGTAGGCCCGTGGCTGCCCGAGCCCCTGGTCGCCGACCCCGACGGCACCGAGGACCCGGCCCTGCGCACCGAGTCCGTGTCACTGGCGATGCTGGTGGTCCTGGAGTCACTGACCCCGCTGGAGCGGGCCGTGTTCGTCCTCAACGAGGTCTTCGGCTACCCCCACACCGAGATCGCGGAGATCATCGGCCGCACCCCGGCGGCCGTACGCCAGCTCGCGCACCGCGCCCGGGCCCACGTGCACGCGCGGCGGCCGCTGTACCCAGCCCATCCACGGGTGCGCCGGGAGGCGACCGAACGCTTCGTGCGGGCCGCGCTCGGCGGGGACATCGGGGAGCTGATGGAGATCCTGGCACCGGACGTCACGGTGTGGACGGACGGCGGCGGCAAGCGCAGGACGGCCGGTCTGCGCCCGGTGCACGGCCGGGACAAGGCGGTCCGCCTCATCGCGTCCTACGCCGGCCGGCGCGACGCACAGGGCCTGGAGGTGCGCTACCGCCGGGTGAACGGCGACGAGGCTGCCGTGGTGTTCCAGGGCGACTCCCCGTACGCCGTGATGGTCATGGACCTCACGCCCGAGGGCGACCGGGTCAGCGGCCTCTACATCGTCACCAACCCCGACAAGCTCACGCACGTGCACAAGGAGGAGGAGTGACCGACATCCGCACGCCCGGCAGGGGCGAGCGCGTCGCCGACTGGCTCGACGGCCGGCTCGGCATCCACACGCTCGGCCGGAAGTACCTGCGCAAGGTCTTCCCGGACCACTGGTCCTTCCTGCTCGGCGAGATCTGCCTGTACAGCTTCGTCGTCCTCGTCCTGACCGGCGTCTACCTCACCCTCTTCTTCCACCCGTCGATGAACGAGGTGACCTACCACGGCAGTTACGTCCCCCTCAACGGCGTCCGCATGTCCGAGGCGTACGCCTCCACGCTGCACATCAGCTTCGACGTGCGCGGCGGGCTGCTGATCCGGCAGCTGCACCACTGGGCGGCGCTCGTCTTCGTCGCCGGGATGCTGACGCACATGATGCGGCACTTCTTCACCGGCTCGTTCCGCAGGCCGCGCGAGGTCAACTGGGCGTTCGGCTGGCTGCTGCTGTTCCTCGGCCTGTTCGAGGGCCTGTTCGGCTACTCGCTGCCGGACGACCTGCTGTCGGGCACGGGCCTGAGGTTCGTCAACGGGGCGCTGCTGTCGGTGCCGGTCGTCGGGACGTACCTGTCGATGTTCCTCTTCGGCGGCGAGTTCCCGGGCCACGACATCGTGGCGCACTTCTACTCGCTGCACGTCCTGCTGATCCCGGGCATCATGGCGGCGCTCGTGGTGGCGCACCTCATCCTGGTCGTCCACCACAAGCACACCCAGTTCGCGGGTCCCGGGCGGACCGAACGCAACGTGATCGGCACCCCGTTCATGCCGGTGTACCTGGCGAAGGCGGGCGGTTTCTTCTTCCTCGTCTTCGGCGCGCTCTCGCTCGTCGCGGCGGTGGCGACGATCAACCCGGTCTGGGTCTACGGCCCCTTCCGCCCCGACCAGGTCTCCACGGGCGCCCAGCCGGACTGGTACCTGGGCTTCGCGGAGGGCCTGGTGCGGGTGATGCCGGGCTGGGAGATCACGCTGTGGGGTCACACCCTGGTCCTCGGGGTGCTGATCCCCATCGTGGTGTTCCCGCTGCTGCTGGTCTTCATCGGCGTCTACCCGTTCCTGGAGGCCCGGATCACCGGTGACCGGCGCGAGCACCATCTGCTGGACCGCCCGCGCAACCGACCGGTCCGCACCGCCATCGGCGCGGCCTGGATCAGCCTCTATCTGGTCCTGCTCGCGGGCGGCGGCAACGACATCGTCGCCACCCGGCTCCACCTGTCCATCAACACGGTCACCTGGACGGTGCGCGTCGCCTTCTTCGTGCTCCCGGCGGTCGTCTTCCTCGCCACCCGGCGCATCTGCCTCGGTCTTCAACTGCGTGATCAGGAGCTGGTGTCGCACGGCCGGGAGACCGGCGTGATCAAGCGGCTGCCGCACGGGGAGTACGTCGAGGTGCACCAGCCGCTCGACCAGGCCGAACTGCACACCCTCACCGCCCACCGGCGGCAGAGGGAACTCGTGGAGCACGAGCCTCGGCCCTGAGGGACCTCAGCCCTGGTCCGCCACGAAGGAGGACATCCGGGCCAGGGCCGCGTTCCAGTTGATGGCCGTCTCGTTCGTCGACCAGGACTGGATGTCGTCGATGTAGCAGAACTGACCGACGCAGCCCTGGAGCTTGCTCTGTGCGTAGGGGTCCTGGATGGAGGAGTTGGCGCCGCCGGCCAGGGTCCCGCTCGGCGGGTTCGGAAGGTTCGGGTCGAGTTCGTGGGCGTACCAACGGCTGTGCTGGTTGTGGGAGTTGACCTCGCCGTAGCCGGTGACGTACGAGATGTTCAGCGCGTTGCGGCCGAGGATGTAGTCCATGGTCTGGACCGCGCCGTCGCGGTACTTCGACGCGCCGGTGATGTCGTAGGCGGTGGCCAGGACGACCCCGTTGTTGAGGACCTGGTGGCTGGAGCCCCAGTCGTAGAGGTTGTTGTCGGGGGCGTACGGCATTCCGTACGGCTGTGCGGTGAGCGTGGCCAGGTAGCGGTCGGCGCCCTGGACGACGGACCGGCGGATCTTGTCGCGGCCGGGCAGCTTGCTGGGCACGGTCGCCAGGTCCAGGCGTCCGGCGGCCGCCGTCCTGCCCCAGTCGAAGCCGAGGGGGCCGAAGATGTCGGCCGTGTTCTCGGGCGAGTTCAGGACGTAGTCGGCGAACTGCTTCTCCCCGGTGGTGAGATACAGCTCCGCCGCCGCCCAGTAGAACTCGTCGGTGGCGTGGGTGTCGTCGTACGCGCCGCCTCCGGTGCCGTCGCTCGGCGAGGCGTACATGGCCGGGTGGGCGAGCGCGGCGGACCAGGCCTTGCGGGCGGCGGTCAGGGCCTTCGCCGCGAAGGCGCGGTCGTAGGGCCGGTACAGGCGGGCGGCCTGCGCCGCGGTGGCGGCCAGGTTCAGGGTGGCCTGGGTGGACGGCGGGTGCAGTTCCCGCCTCTGCGGGTCGTCACTGGGCAGCAGGGGCAGGCCCGTCCACTGCGCGTCGTGGATCTTGTGGTGGGCCATGCCGGCCAGCGGCTGTCCGTCCGGGACCTGCATCTTCAGCAGGAAGTCCAGCTCCCAGCGGGCCTCGTCGAGGATGTCGGGCACCTTGTTGCCGCTCTCCGGGATGGCCAGCGTGCCGTCGCCCAGTCTCTCCGACTCCCCTGTGCGGGCCAGGCGTTCGCGCTCGTAGGTGCTCAGCAGCTCCCAGGTCGCGATGCCGCCGTTGACGACGTACTTGCCGTGGTCACCCGCGTCGTACCAGCCGCCGGTGACGTCGAGGGTGTAGTCGCACACGCCGGGCTGGCAGGGCACCTTCGCGTCGCCCTGGTTGGGTGCCACGCCGACGTGGCCTGCGGGGCGGCCGTATCCCGGGCGCAGGTCGTCGCGGATCGCGATGCCGCTGCGCTGTGTGTAGTAGTACTTCACGGAGTCCAGCCGCAGGCGCTCGTAAGCGCTCCTGCCGATGTCGAACGGCCGGCTGGTCTCGCCGTCCGCGACCAGCGTGAAGCCCTTGCCCGCCTTGCGGTAGCCGCCGAAGTCGATCGAGTGGACGTTCTGACCGGAGGAGGCGTCGGTGCCGCGCGGCACGGTCCAGCCGCGGGCCACCGTGGTGCCACCGGCGTTCTTGAGCTGCCAGGGCAGTTTCGTGACGGCGTCGGTGACCAGGGTGGCGTTCTTGGGGCCTGCGGGCAGATAGGCGACCTGGTTGACGCGCACCCGTGGGCCGGTGTCGGGGTGGTACACCTCCGGCGGGACCCCGCCCAGCAGCGAGACGTCGTCCATGCACAGCCGCCAGGCGTCCGCGCTGCCGCCGGCCTGGAAGGCGACCTGTGCCTGCGTGGTGTCGACGGGCGAGGTGAAGGTGTACGAGTAGGTGTCGCCGGACACGCTGAGCTGCGGGCTCACCTCGAAGTAGGTGTCGTACGGCGACACCTGCAGCCCCACGATCGCCCGCACCACATGTCCCTCGGGCGAGCCGGACGCCTTGAAACCGAACTTGTACGACTCCCCTTTCACCAGGGTGACGTCGTTCTGGCCGACGGCCGCGTCCCAGCGGTTGGTCGTGCCGCCGGGCACGTCCGCGCAGAGCTGCCCGCCGGACAGTCCCGCGCTGACGTTGGTCGTCGTCCACCAGGGGTCGGTGGTGGTGTCGAAGGTGCCGTTCTTGAGCTGCTCGACCTCGTCGGCGGCGGCCGGCCCGGCGGGCACTCCGGTCAGCACCGCGCCCAGCAGGGCGGTCAGGGTCAGCGGGACGGTTCTGCGTCGTTTCACGTCTGGGCTCCTCGGGCGGAGGTGCGGGTGACGCCCCCACCACCGAGTGATGGGAGCGCTCCCAGATGCGGACGCAGCTCATGCTTGTTGGCGCCATGACACCGCGTCAACGGTCCGGACGGCACTGGTTTGCCGTCCGGGCCGTCGGCCGGCATTTCAGCCGGCGGGCACCTCCAGCTTGCTGATCCGCACCGCGCCGGCGGCCTCACCGGGGTGGCGGCTGGTCAGGGTGAGCCGCAGCCGGGAGCCGCTCACCGCGTCGAAGGTGATGACGCTCGGCGCGTCCGAGGCGGTGGCCCAGTCGACGGAAACCCCCTTGACCGGCACGAACGTGTCGCCGTCCCACACGGCCGCCTCCACGGACGCCGGCAGGCCGTGCGCCGCGTCCACGGTGAAGGAGACCTCCACCCGGCTCATGCTCCGGCGCCGCCCGAAGTCCACGGACACCCAGTCCTTCGGTCGGGCCCCGCTGAACGCGGGCAGCAGGGCGGTGGCCGACTTGGCGAAGGCGTTGGACCAGCCGGTGGCCGTGTCGCCGTCGAGCATCGCGGCGGGCAGGGTGTCCGGGCGTCCGGAGTAACTGGCGTCCGCGAACGGGTAGTTCCGGGCAGCAGGCTGCTCGGGGGCGAACTTCGGCGCGGGCGTCGTCGCGGCCGAGCGGGCGGGGGTGGTGCGCACCGTCGCCGTACCGGCCCGCAGGCCCTGTGCCCGCGCGGTCACCTTCAGCCGGCCGGCCTTGGTGCCCGAACGCACGATGGCGAGCGCCTTGCCGTGGAAGGCGGTCCGGGTGGTGGCCTGGTAGCGCTCGGCGCTCTCCTCGCGGCCGTTGTCGAGTCCGGCGAGGGAGCCGCCGTCGACGTCGAAGGTGATCAGGTCCTCGGCGTCGGGCACGACCACCCCGCGCGCGTCGACGATCTCGGCGGTCACGAACAGCAGCGAACGCCCGTCCGCAGCCACGGACTTGCGGTCGGCGGTGAGCCGTACGGCGTGCGCCCTGCCCGCCGTCCGCAGCACGTCGGTCGCGACCGCCTTGCCGTCCCGTCGGGCCACCGCCTTCAACTCGCCCGGTGCGAACGGCACTTCCCAGATCAGGTGGAGCTTGCCCGCGCTGCCGTTCGGGCTGGTGTAACTGCCGGGGTACGGGCCGCCGGTGAAGGTCTTGTCGTCGCCGGTCGCCTCGGTGGTCTCCAGGTACGTGCGGCCGTCAACGGTCTTCTTGGTGTCGAACGAACGGGTGCCCAGGGACTTCCCGTTGAGGAACAGCTCGACGGTCCCGACGTTGGAGTACGCCCACACCTCGACCGTGTCGCCCTCCTCGTGGTTCCAGCTCATGGGCAACAGGTGCACCATCGGCTCGGCCGTCCACTGGCTGCGGAAGAGGTGGTACATGTCCTTCGGGAAGCCGGCCGTGTCCACCGCGCCGAAGAAGGAGGCCTTCACCGGGAAGACGTTGTACGGCGTCGGCTCCCCGATGTAGTCGATGCCGGACCACAGGAACTGCCCGGCGAACCAATTCCGGTCCCGGTCCTTCTTGTGGCCGTACTCGCCACTCATGGTCCAGGAGGCGAGGTTGTTGTCGTACGAGGAGGTCGCGCGTCCGCCCGGGGTGTGGTTCTCGCCGGTGTTGAGGTGTTCGGGCTCCTGGTACGTCGAGCGGGTCGAGGTCTCCGACGACGACTCGGACTCGAAGAGGAACAGGTGCGGGTAGGCCGCGTGCAGCGCGTCGACCGACTTGGCGGTGTTGTAGTTGAGACCGAGCCCGTCGAGCTTGGCCAGCATCAGGTCGGCCGCGGAGCCCTTGGCCGGCGGGTTGTGGTACTTGTTGGAGCCGATCACCAGCGGCCGGGTGTCGTCGGCGGCCTTGATGGCGCCGATGATCCGGTCGGCCATGGCGAGGCCGGCGGTCGAGGTCGAGTCGGGGATCTCGTTGCCGATGGACCACAGCACCACCGCGGGCGAGTTGCGGGCGGCGAGGACCATCTCCGTGGCGTCCTTCTCGCACCACTCGTCGAAGAAGCGCCCGTAGTCGTACTTGGTCTTGCCGGTCCTCCAGCAGTCGAAGGCCTCGACCATCATCACGATGCCCAGTTCCTCGCAGACCTCGATCATCTGCGGCGAGGGCGGGTTGTGGGAGGTGCGGAAGGCGTTGACGCCCATCGACTTCATGATGGTCATCTGCCGGCGGACCGCGTCGAGGCTGACGGCGGCGCCGAGGGCGCCCTGGTCGTGGTGGAGGTCGACGCCCTTGATCTTGGCGGGGGTGCCGTTGAGGGAGAAGCCCTCGTCGGGGTCGAAGCGGTAGCCGCGGATGCCGAAGGTGGTGCGGCAGGCGTCGACGGGCTTCCCGCCGACGCGAAGCTCGGTCACCAGGGTGTAGCGGTGCTCCGGGGTCGCGAAGTCCCACAACAGGGGCTTCGGCACGGCCAGTTCATGGGTGCCGGCCGCCCGGTCGGTGACCGTGACGGTGGTCGCCGCGCGGGCCACCGTACGGCCGGCGGGGTCCTGCACGGCCGACCTGATCTCCACCGGGCCCGCGGCGCCCGACTCGTTCACCACCGCGGTCCGCACCCGGACCACGGCCCGTTCCGCCGTGATGTCGGGCGTGGTGACGTACGTGCCCCAGCGCTCCACGTGCACCGGATCGGTGATCACCAGACGGGCTTCGCGGTAGATGCCGCTGCCGGAGTACCAGCGGCTGCTGGGGAGCTGGTTCTGGACCCTGACGGCGATCACGTTCGTGGTCGTGCCGTCGGTGTGCACGAGGTCGGTGAGGTCGAGGGCGAAGCCGGTGTAGCCGTAGGGATGCCGGCCCACCTGGGTGCCGTTGCAGTAGACGTAGGAGTCCATGTAGACGCCGTCGAACTCCACCGAGATCCGCTTGCCTGCCAGCGCGGGCGGCAGGGTGAAGGCCAGGCGGTACCAGCCGAGGCCGCCGGGGAAGAAGCCGGTGCCGCTGGTGGTGCCGTGCTCGGTGGTGGGGGTCTGCTCGATGCTCCAGTCGTGCGGGACGGCGACCTCGCGCCACGCCGAGTCGTCGTATCCGGGGTCGGGGGCGTTCGCGTAGGCACCGGTCGGATCGGTGATCCCGCCCGGGTCGACCAGGGCGAAGCGCCAGCCGTCACGCAGGGCGACCGTCAGCCGCCCGGACCCGCTCCCGGCGGCCTCGGCGGCCCGGGCCGCCGGAGTGGCGAGGAGCACTCCGGCCGCCGGCGCGGCGGTGGAGGCGAGCAAAACCGATCTGCGAGTGACCGTCATGGCGGCTCTCCCTCATCAGGGCCCAGAAGTACTCACAACTGATCGTGAACAAACAGATTCTGACGGTGGCCCACGCGGCGGCGTCAAGGGTGCGGCGAGCCCCTTCTGCCTCAGCGGCCACAACGTCCGGATTTCCCCCTTGACCCGCCCGCCGCGCGGGCGACGGGGTTCGACGTCCGCGTCGGACGCCGACGGACTAGTCTGGAACCGAAGTGACCCAGCGGTTCACTGTGAGTGTTCGCGATGGAGTGGCGATGAGCCCGGAGTATCCGTTCGACGATGCCGCGACGGCTCGGGCCGTCGTCGACGACTCCGGCACGCTCGTCGAGTGGAACGCGGGCGCCGAGCTCCTGCTGGGCTGGCCCGCCGCCGACGTCCTGGGGCGCCCCGCCCGGGGCCTGCTGGCCGAGGTGGACGTCACCGTTCCGCTCGGCCCCCGCTGGGACGGCACCGTCACGCTGCGCCACCGCGACGGCCACGAGGTCTCCACCTGGCTGCTCGCCCATCACCGGCCCGCCCGGCTCGGCGATGCCGGCCGCTGGCTGCTGTTCAGCCCACTGGACGGCGGCGGCCCGCCCGCCGAGGACGACCCGCTGGCCACCGCGGCGCTCACCCAGTCGCCCTGCGCCGTCGCCGTCTACGACGACCGGCTGCGGCTGCGCCGGGTCAACGACGCCATGGCCGAGGTGATCGGGCTGCCCGAGCACCTCATGCAGGGACTGCGGCTGCCCGAGATCGGCGGCAAGCCCGAGAGCGAGGACCTGGAGCGGCACATGCTCCGGGTGCTCACCAGCGGCCGGTCACTGGACGTCCAGACGTGGATGCGCACCGGCGGTGAGGACGGCGCGCACGCCTGGCTCGCCCGGATGGCCCCGGTCACGGACGCCGCGGGACGGGTGCGGGGCGTGTGCCTGGCCGCGCACGACTTCACCGACAACTACCTCGCCCGGGAGCGGCTGCAACTGGTCAACGAGGCGAGCGTGCGCATCGGCTCCACCCTCGACGTCCCCCGTACGGCGCAGGAGCTGGCCGACGTCCTGGTCCCGGCGCTGGCCGACCTGGTCAGCGTGGACCTGCTGGACTCGACGGAGCACGGTGAGCTCGCGCCCCGGCTGAGCGCGCCGATCGGCCTGCGCCGCGCCGCGCACGGCTCGGTGAACCCCGGCACCCCGGAGGCCGTCCTCAAGCCCGGGCAGATCGAGCACTACCCCGCGGGCTCCCCCCAGGCCGACTCGCTGGTGGCGGGCCGCACCATCGTCGCCTCGGTCGCCCGGGGCGACATCGACCAGTGGCTGAGCTGGCACAAGGCGCGCGCCGACCGGGTCAAGGAGTACGGCATCCACTCCACGATGTCGGTGCCCATCCAGGCCCGCGGGCTCACCCTCGGGGTCGCGGTCCTGACCCGGTTCCGGCGGCCCGACCCGTTCACCGCGGACGACGTGCTGCTGGCGGAGGAGATCACCGCGCGGGCCGGCGTGTGCATCGACAACGCCCGCCGCTTCTCCCGGGAGCGGGAGACCGCCCTCGCCCTGCAGCGCAGCCTGCTGCCCCGCTCGCTGCCCCGCACGGCCGCCGTGGACGCCGCCTCGCGCTACCTCCCGGCGGCGCGCGCCGGGGTGGGCGGCGACTGGTTCGACGTGATCCCGCTGTCCGGGATGCGGGTGGCCATGGTCGTCGGGGACGTCGTCGGCCACGGCATCCAGGCCTCGGCCACCATGGGCCGGCTGCGCACCGCCGTACGCACCCTCGCCGACATCGACCTCGCTCCGGACGAGCTCCTGACCCACCTGGACGACCTGGTGGTGCGGCTGTCCGACGAGGCGGGAGGCGACGGCAGCCCCGGCGAGGTCGGCGCCACCTGCCTGTACGCGGTCTACGACCCGGTGTCGCGGCGCTGCACGCTCGCCCGCGCGGGCCATCCGCCGCCCGTGGTGGTCCCGCCCGGAGGCGCGCCCGAGCAGGTCGAGCTGCCGGCCGGGCCGCCGCTGGGCCTGGGCGGGCTGCCGTTCGAGAGCGCCGAGCTGGAACTGCGCGAGGGCAGCATGCTGTCGTTCTACACGGACGGTCTGATCGAGACCCGCGAGCGGGACGTGGACGCCGCCCACCGCCTGCTGTGCGACTCCCTGGCGACGGACTCCGAGTCGCTGGACGAGACCTGCGACCGGATACTGCACGCCCTGCTGCCGCCGGGCGGTGCCCAGGACGACGTGGCGCTGCTGCTGGCCCGCACCCGCGGGCTGCCCGCCTCCCAGGTGGCGACCTGGCACATCCCCGCCGACCCGGCGCTGGTGGCCCCGATCCGCAAGCAGGTCGTCGAGCAGCTGGACACCTGGAGTCTTCAGGAGGCCGCGTTCACGGCCGAGCTGGTGGTGAGCGAGCTGGTCACCAACGCGATCCGGTACGGCGCCCACCCCATCCGGCTGCGGCTCATCCACGACGCGGCCACGCTGATCTGCGAGGTGTCCGACACCAGTCACACGGCCCCGCACCTGCGCCGTGCCAAGACGTGGGACGAGGGCGGCCGCGGGCTGCTGCTGGTCGCGCAGCTCACCGAGCGCTGGGGCAGCCGGCACACGGGGGAGGGCAAGACGATCTGGGCGGAGATCGGACTCCTCGACGCGGACTGACGTGCGCCGGCGGCGCGGTCACCGCCGCCCGCTCAGGACATGTCCGTCAGCCAGGGCCTGACCTGTCGGCGGGCCTCGTGCAGCCGCGACTTGAACGTGCCCAGCGGAATCCCGGCGCGCTCGGCGGCCTCGGCGTACTCCAGCTGGCAGATGTCCCGGTAGACCAACGGCTCGACGAGCTGCGGGTGTTCGCGCTCCAGCCGCTCCAGCGCCTCCAGCAGGTCGACGCGGGAGCCGGCGATGACGCTGGTGGTGCGCGGGTCGGCCCGCGGCGCCTCGTCCGCCGGTGCGGGCACCTCGGCGGAGCGCCGTTTGAGCTCGCGGTACTTCTGCCGGCAGCAGTTGGCCACGACGGTGTGCAGCCAGGTGCCGAAGCGGCTGCGCCCCTCGAACGTGCCGATCTTCCGCGCGAGTTGCAGCAGGACGTCCTGGGCCGCCTCCTCGGCGTCCTCCCGGCAGGGCAGGAAGCGGCCGCAGCGCCGGAGGACCTCGGGCCGGACCGTCCGCAGCAGTTCCTCCAGTGCCGCGCGGTCCCCGGCCGCCGCGTGCCGGGCGAGGTCCTCGACGGGCGCGACCAGGTGCTCTGCTCGGGATCGGTCCACGGCCAGGCATGATAGTCGTATGCACTCCGTCGAGCGGATCGGGCGCTACCGGCTCGAAAGGCGCCTTGGCGCGGGCGCGTTCGGCACCGTCTGGCTCGCGCACGACGACGAGCTGCGGGCGCCGGTGGCGGTCAAGGTCCTCGCCGACAACTGGTCCCACCGCCTGGACGTCCGCGAGCGGTTCCTGGCGGAGGCGCGGATGCTTCGGCAGGCCGGCTCCAAGCGGGTGGTGCAGGTCCACGACATCGGTGAACTCCCCGACGGACGGCCGTACTTCGTCATGGAGTACGCCGACGGCGGCACCCTCGCCGACCTGGTCGCCGACGGTCCGCCGCCGGTGCCCGAGGCGCTGCGGCTGACGGCGGCGGCCGCCCGCGGCGCGGCCGCGCTGCACGAGGCGGGGATCGTGCACCGGGACATCAAACCGAGCAACGTGCTGCTGTGCTCCTCCCCCGGCGGCGGCTCGCGGGTACTGCTGGCCGACCTGGGGCTCGCGAAGAGCCTGGCACAGGCGTCCGGCCTCACCCAGGCCGCCGGGTCGGCGGGCTACCGGCCGCCGGAGCAGGCCACCGCGGGCAGCGGCATCGACGCCCGGGCCGATGTGTACAGCCTGGGGGCGCTCGGATACCACCTGGTCACCGGCGCCGTCCCGGGCGAGCCGGGCAGGATCGTACGGCCCGACCGGCTGCGTCCGGGCCTGGACCCGGCAGTGCGGCGGGCCCTGCTGCGGGCGCTGGAAACGGACCGGGAACGGCGCTGGCCCGGCGCGCGGGCCTTCGCCGAGGAACTGGAGCGGCTCGCCGCGCCCGGGTACCGACCCCGGCCGCGCCGCGCGGCCCTCGCACTGGCCGGCGCCCTGGCGGTGTGCGCCACGGCCGTCGCCGTACCGCTGGCGCTGTCTCACCGCTCCCCCGCCCCGCCCGCCGACGTCCGCGCGACGGACACGACGGGCCGGCTCGCGGCCGAGGTGCCCCGCGGCTGGGGCCGTCAGCTGCGCGGCTCGGGCTGGGACCCGCGCGTGCTGGGACTGCCCGCGGGGCACCAGCCGGCGTTCGTCGTCGCGGACGACCTGGCGAAGTGGCAGGACCTGACGGCGGACGTGAACGGCGTGTTCGTGGGCCGGACCGGCGACGGGGACCTCGCGGCCGCCGTGGACGCCCTCACCCACCCCGGCTGCCACTACGACGGCGCCCGCGCCTACACGGGCGCCGTGTGGCACGGCAGGGTCCGCGCGTGGAGCGGCTGCCGGGACTCCGGCGGATCCGTCACCGAGGCCGCGCTCGCCCCCGCCCACGGCGCGGGGCGGCCACGGGTGTACGTGCAGATCCGCGAGCGGGGCAGGGCGACGGCAACCGATCATGTCCTGACTTCGGTACACCTCGGAAACTGACCCGGAACACTCTTTTCGCGCCAGAACTTTTTCGTCCCGGCGCGCATCGGACATACATGACGGGGCACAGAGCGCCGTACGCACCCGCCGCGGCGGGTGCGTGAAGAGACTGGGAGTGCTGAGAACCATGGCGAAGAAGTCCCCCTCCGTCCACCGGACGGCCCTGCTCGCGGGCACGGCCGCGCTGCTCGGCCTGCTGACGGCCTGCGGCAGCGGCGGCAACGGCACGGCGAGCTCTCCGACGACCCTGCCCGGTACGGCCGCGCCCGCCACGGACGGCTCCACGAGCGCGCCCGCGACGGCGACGGACTCCGCGACCCAGTCGACGGGCCCCTCGGGCGAGGCCGCGGCCACCAAGTCCTCCGGGACCACGTCCTCGGCCGCAGCGGGCACCTCCGGCCGGTGCCACACCTCCGAGTTGCGGGCCACCGTCGGGCGCAACGACCCGGGGGCCGGGCAGGAGAACTTCCCGATCGTGCTGACCAACGCCTCGTCCCGTACCTGCACGGTGCGCGGCTTCCCCGGCGCCGCGTTCGTCGACGCGTCGGGCAAGCAGCTGGGACCGGACCCCAAGCGCGAGTCGGGGAGCACTCCGACGACCGTGACGCTGGCCCCGGGCCACAGTGCCTGGGCGGGGCTGACGTTCTCCAACCCTGAGGTCAGCGGCGCGCACCCGGCCACCCCGGCGGCGCTGCTCGTGACCCCGCCGGACGAGCGCGCCTCCCTGAAGGTGACGTGGACGGGCGGTCAGGTGCCCGTGTCGGGGAACTCCTCCTCGGTGTTCCTGACGGTCTTCAACCCGGGCACGGGCGCCTGAGAGGCGGGGGCGGGAGCGGTTTCTTACTGTGAGCTGCTTTGATGGATCATCCCGCCTCTGTCCGCTCCGAAGGACCCTGCCCTGAACACCCCGCTCGCCGAGACGCTGTCCGTCCTCCTGCTCGTCGCCGTCCTCGCCTTCGCCGTCCTGCGGCCGAAGGGCCTGCCGGAGGCGGTGCTGGCCGTTCCCGCCGCGGGGCTCGTCATCGCCACCGGCGCGATCTCGCTCGACCACGCGCGGGAGGAGGCCGCGCGGCTCGGGCCCGTCGTCGGCTTTCTCGCGGCGGTGCTGGTGCTGGCCCACTTCTGCGACGTCGAGGGGCTCTTCCAGGCGTGCGGGGCCTGGATGGCCCGCCGGGCCACGGGCTCGCCGGGGCGGCTCTTGGGCGCGGTGTTCGTGCTGGCCTCGGTGATCACGGCCGTGCTCAGCCTGGACGCCACGGTGGTGCTGCTGACGCCGGTGGTGTTCGCCACCGCGGCCCGGGCCGGAGTGCGGGCCAGGCCGCACCTGTACGCGTGTGCCCATCTGTCGAACACGGCCTCGCTGCTGCTGCCCGTGTCCAACCTGACGAACCTGCTGGCGTTCGAGACGAGCGGGCTGAGCTTCACCCGGTTCGCCCTGCTGATGACGTTGCCGTGGCTGGTCGCGATCGGCGCCGAGTACCTGGTGTTCCGTCGCTTCTTCGCGGACGACCTGCGGATCGCCGCCCAGCCCTCCGAGCCGGGCGAGACACCCGAGCTGCCCCTGTTCGCGCTCATCACCGTGGGGTGCACGCTGGCCGGTTTCGCCGTGGCGTCCGCGGTGGGCGTGGAGCCGGCCTGGGTGGCCGCCGCGGGCGCGCTGGTGCTGGCCGCCCGCTCGCTCGTACGGCGGAAGGCGACGCCGCTGACAGTGGTGCGGGCCTCGGCTCCGGCCTTCCTGGCGTTCGTGCTGGCGCTGGGCATCGTGGTGCGGGCGGTCGTCGACAATGGGCTGGCCGACGCCCTCGACCGCATCGTGCCCTCGGGCTCCGGCCTGCTCGCGCTGTTCGGCGTCGCCGTGCTGGCCGCCGTCCTGGCGAACCTGATCAACAACCTGCCCGCGGTGCTGGTCCTGCTGCCGCTGACCGCCGCGGCCGGGCCGGGCGCCGTGCTGGCGGTGCTGCTCGGGGTGAACATCGGCCCCAACCTGACGTACGCCGGTTCGCTGGCCACGCTGCTGTGGCGGCGGATCGTGCACCGGCACGAACACGACGTGGGGCTCGGGGAGTTCACCCGGCTGGGCCTGCTGGCCACCCCGGCCGCGCTGGTGCCGGCCGTGGCGGCCCTGTGGCTGTCGCTGCAGGTCGTCGGCTGAGCCGGAGACCGTCGCGTCAGTGACGGCCTCCGCCGTAGCCGCCACCGCCGTAGCCGCCTCCATAGCCGCCGCCGTACCCGCCGCCGTACCCGCCCCCGCCGCAGTAGTACGGGTTGTAGTAGCAGTACGGGTTCGTCGGGTACCCGCTCGACGCCGTCGGTGCGGGCCGCGCGGTCGTCGGCATCGCGGAGGGAGTCGGCCTGCCGGCCGCCTTGGGAGTGGGCCTGGGTGTTGCCTTGCGGGTGGAGGTCGGGACGGGTGTGGTGTCCTCGTCCCAGTTGACGACCTGCATCTGGAGGTCGGCCTTCGTGGTGTCGAACGCCCAGCGCTGCACGCCGCTGTCCTCGCGGGTCTTGAGCACCAGGGCGCCCGAGCCGTCGGTGGCGGCGGGCGCCAGGGCCAGGTCCTGGTTCCAGCGCGGCACCAGGGCGCCGCGCAGCGTGAAGTCGTAGCGGATGTTCTTCTGGACGCCGCCCGTGCAGGGGGCGAGCACCACCGAGTAGCCGAGGTGGGAGTCGAGGCAGAGTTCGGGGTCGGCGACGCTGCGCAGCCGGCCGTCGGTCTCGTAGCGCCACTGCTGGGTACTGGCCGAGGAGCAGGAGGCCAGTTCGGTCTCGGCGCCCTTGACGGCCTTCTTGCCGACGACCGACACGCACAGGCCGGAGCCGACGTTGTGCAGCCGCCCCTGGACGTTGCCCTGGGACGCCTCGCTCGCGCTGATCCAGGACGGGTTGCCGGTCGGGGTGCTCTTCGACGGGCCGGGCGTCTCGGAGGGGTGGGCGCCGCCGACCGACGTGGAGTGGTCGCCGCTGCCGAGGACGGCCCACAGGACGAGCGGAAGGACGATCAGTCCGCTCACCGTGAGAACGGCCGCGGTGAGGTTGCGGCGGCGGGCCGCGGCGCGCCGGGCGGCCTTGCGGTCCGAGCGGCGGGAGGCGGTACGGCCGCCGGGGCGCGGTCCGGCGCCGGCGACGGTTCGCGCGGGGGCCGGGGGCGCACCGGGCGGCGCGAAGAAGGGCTCGCCCGCCATCACGCGGGGGCGGAGTTCCTCGGGCAGCGCGCTGCCCTCGACGGGGCCCGCGAGTCTGGACTCCACATAGGCCTGGGCGCCCCAGCCCAGGACCGCCTCGGCCAGGGCGAGGCCGATCGCCTGGTTGAACTGGGCGAGTTGGTCGGCGGTGTACCGGCAGTGCCTGCAGCGGGCGAGGTGCGCGGCCAGATCGGGGTCGACGTCGGCTCCGCCGCGCCGGTAGGTCACGTCGAGCATGCGCAGATAGCGCCGGCACTCCTGCTCGGGCGCGAGCTCGCGGTGGACCTGGAGGCACTCCTCGCGCAGCCGCTCGCGGGCCCGTCCGAGTTCGACGCCGGCGTCCTCGGCGTCCAGGCCCAGCAGTCCGCCGGGTATCTCGATGGGCTCGGCCTCGACCTCGACGTGCCACAGCAGGCAGCGGGACGACTGGGGCAGCCGCTGGAACGCCCCGGACAGCAGGCGCCGGTGGGGCGGCGGCAGCAGCCGGGCCGCCACGCGCTCCCCGCCGTCCGCCTCGGAGCGCAGGTGCGGGTGGAGGTGTTCGCGCCGGTGGTCGTTGTCCCACTCGGCGGCGATACGGCGCACGGTGACGAGGAGTTGGGGGCGCCAGGCGGAGGTGGGGCCGTTCTGCCGGAGCGTCTCGCCGAAGAGCCGGGTGAACGCGGCGGTGGTGAGCATTCCCGCGGAAGGCGTGCCGTCGGTGCACAGCCGGGCGTAGGCGAACCCCGCTTCCCAGTGCCGGTCCAGGAGTTCACCGACGGGCTGCAGCGCGGGCGACGATCCCGTCCACTTCTTGAGTTCGGCACTCAGTTGCTCGTCCGTCACCTCGAACCGGCGGGCAGATGTGGGGGAATTCGACAGGCCGGCGTCGTTCACGGCTGCATTCCTCTCGGGGCATGCGCATAAAGTCCATACCAAGTGGTATGGGGATCCGCCGACAAGGCGACCGGATCCGCTCGTACAAGGTTCGGCATCTCGAACATCCGACGGAGACGGCTCTTTTGGAGCCCGGGGACGAACGAGAGAGGCCTCGCGCGCACAGTGTGAACACATGTATTTTCTGTGCGCCGCCGACGCACACCTTTGCACAGGTCAGCGAGGCGGAACAAGGGATCTCGCGGTTTTGTGCATTCCGCGCCCGGGACGCGATATTGACGAAACGTCAATGCCGGGGAACGTAATTCGCGTCACGCGACCGGGACACCGAGCGACAACCATTGGGCGACCCGCCCCACCACATGCGCCGTCTGTCGCTCCGGCGCACGCCTGCTCACTCGCCAACCATTGAGCCGCGCGCCCGGTACACGCCGGGCGGCACCCCGTACCGGTCGCGGAAGACCCGGTTGAAGTGGAACGGGCTGGCGAACCCCGAGGCCGCCGCCACGCGCTCGACGGACAGGTCGCTGCCCTCCAGCAGCCGGGCCGCGTGCCGCAGCCGCGCCTCGCGCAGCGCACGCATCGGGGACCGGCCCAGCTGCTCGGCGAACAGGTGGGCGAAGCGGGAGGGCGACAGGGAGACACGCGCGGCGAGCGAGCGGACGGTGTGCGGGGCGGCCGGGTCGGCGGCGATGAGCGCCTCCGCCCGGCGTACCCGCTCGTCGATGCCGGGCCGCGCCCCGGGCGGCCGGGCCGTGGCCGCCGTGAGCAGGACGATCTCCTCCAGCGAGGACAGGGCGAGTTCGCGGGCGGCGGTCCCGTGCGCCACGGCCACGCGGTCGTGGCGGGGTGCGGTCGCGGGCGGCGGTTCGGTTCCGGTCCAGCGCGCGTCGGCGAGCATCCGGCCGAAGGCGGTCTCCACCCTGCCGTGCACGGCGGCGGGCGTCGGTGTGACGGCGTACAGGCCCTCGCCGGCGTCGTACGGGCGCAGCCACGGTGTCCAGCTCGGCCGGGCCTGGCAGTGGACCCACCAGAACCGCCAGCCGGCGGCGCCCGGTTCGACGGCGTACTGGTGCGGTGCCCCGGGTGCCAGCACGACCAGGTCGCCGGTGCCGGCCGAGGCTTCCGCCCGTCCCTGGCGCACCCGGGCGCGGCCACCGGTGGTCCACAGGAAGAGCCAGCTCTCGGCTCCGCCGGGGCGGCTGATCCCGTACCCGGGGAGCTCGTCGTAGTGGCCGATCACGACCAGGCCCGGCGGCGGCGCAGCAGCCTCGGGCAATCGGTCAGCGTTCATGGGCATCCTCCGGCGCACGGCAGCCGCCTAGCTTAGACGGCGGATGACACCACAAGAAGGAGGAGTGGGATGACAGCCACGGATATCGACGCCGCCGGCGGTTCGCTGCTGACCGCGGACGGGCTGCGGCAGTTCCGGGAGGACGGGTTCACCGTCCTGCGTGGCCTGTTCGGGCACGACGAGATCGACCGGTTGCGCGCGGAGTTCACGGCGCTGCACGCGGCGGGCCCGGTGCCGGGGCACTTCCAGCCGCGGACGGGCACGGATCCGCTGGCCGCCTACCCGAGGGTGATGCAGCCGCACGAGATCAACGAGCGGGCGCGCCGCGTCCTGCTCGACGCGCGGCTGCGCTCGGTGCTGGAGGTGCTGCTCGGCGAGGAGGTGCTGGCCGCGCAGAGCATGTTCTACTTCAAGCCGCCCGGCGCCCGGGGCCAGGCGCTGCACCAGGACAACTTCTATCTGCGGGTGGAGCCCGGCACCTGTGTGGCGGCATGGGTGGCCTGCGACGTGATCGACCGCGACAACGGCGGCCTGGAGGTGGTGCCCGGCACGCACCTGATGGACCTGTTCTGCCCGGAGGAGGCGGACGCGGACGTGTCCTTCGCGCGGGAGTACGTCGCGCCGCCCGAGGGGCTGACCGCCGTGCCGGTCGACATGGCGCCGGGCGACGTCCTGTTCTTCAACGGCAGCGTGGTGCACGGCTCGCAGCCCAACCGCACGGCCGACCGCTTCCGGCGGTCGTTCATCGGGCACTACGTGGGCCGGTCTGCCGAGCGGATCGGCGCCTACTACCGGACGATGGCGATGAGCGGCGAGCGGATCGTGCTGCCGGAGAGCGAGGGGGCGGGCCCGTGCGGCACGGAGTTCGCGCCGCAGGGGCCCCACTGAGCGCTCCGCTGGATGTGCGGGACTGGGCCGTCGGGCGGCTGCGGGTCCATCGTGGCTGGTCGCTCAGTTCCCCGCGCCCCTTCAGGGCGCGACCGACCCGCAGCGGACTTCACCAAGTCCGCTCAGTCAGCCGTGGCCCACGATCGGGTGCGGGGTGTACGGCCGCTCCAGTTCCTCGATCTCCTTCTCGCTGAGCCGGAGTTCGACGGCGGCCACGGCGTCCTCGATGTGGTGCGGCTTGGCGGCTCCGATGATCGGGGCCACCACCGTCTCCTGGTGCAGCAGCCAGGCGAGGGCCACCTGGGCACGGGGGACGCCCCGGTCACCGGCGATGCGGGTGACCGCCTCGACGATGCTGCGGTCGCCCTCCGGGTAGAGGCGGCTGCCGAAGTCGTCGTTGGCGCTGCGGTCGGTCACCGTGCCCCAGTCACGGGTGAGCCGGCCGCGGGCCAGCGGGCTCCAGGGCAGGACGCCGACGCCCTGGTCTGCGCAGAGCGGCAGCATCTCCCGTTCCTCCTCGCGGTAGAGGAGGTTGTAGTGGTTCTGCATGGACACGAACTTGGTCCAGCCGTGCCGCTCGGCGGTGTACTGCATCTTGGAGAACTGCCAGGCGTACATCGAACTCGCCCCGATGTAGCGCACCTTGCCCGCCTTCACCAGGTCGTGCAGGGCCTCCATGGTCTCCTCGACCGGAGTGTGCGGGTCGAAACGGTGGATCTGGTAGAGGTCGACGTAGTCCGTGCCCAGGCGCCCGAGACTGTGGTCGATCTCGGTCATGATGGCCTTGCGGGACAGTCCGGCGCCGTTGGGGCCGGGCCGCGTCCGGCCGTGCGCCTTGGTCGCGAGGACGATCTCGTCGCGGTTGGCGTACTCGCGCAGTGCCTTGCCGACGATCTCCTCGCTGGTGCCGTCGGAGTACACGTTCGCCGTGTCGAAGAAGTTGATCCCGGCCTCCAGCGCCTGCCGGATCAGCGGTCGCGAATCCTCCTCGCCGAGGGTCCATTCGTGCACGCCTCGGTCGGGCAGGCCGTAGGTCATGCAGCCCAGACAGATCCGCGACACGTCCAGGCCCGTCGAACCGAGCTTCACGTACTGCATCGTTGCTGCTCCTGCCTTCGGGTGGGGTACGAGGGGAGCGTACGGGTTCGCGCGCGCTCCATGTCCGCTCCGGGACGTCAGCCGAGGTCCAGCAGGTCCAGCGCCCGCTCCCAGCCGAACTCCGGCCGCGCGCCGTCCTCCCCCGGTTCCCCGGTGTACCGCTCGCCGAACCTGACGCCCATCCCGCGCAGCCGTACGAGGCTGTCCCGGTAGGCGGGGTGGGCGGCCAGGGCGTCGGCCACGCACGGCAGGACGGCGACCGGGACGCCCAGGCCCGAGGCCTCGCACAGGGTCGCCACGGCGAGGGTGTCGGCGAGGCCCGCCGCCCACTTGTTGACCGTGTTGAAGGTGGCGGGCGCTGCCACGACCGCGTCGGGCGGCGGGAAGGGGCGCGGATCGCCCGGGGTGCGCCAGGCGGAGCGTATGGGGCGGCCGGTCTGCGCGCCGACGGCCTCGGTGTCGAAGAAGCCGTTCGTCGCGACGGGCGTAGCGATCACGCCGACCTCCCAGTCCCGCTGCTGCGCGGCGGTGATCAGCCGGCCCACGTCCGCCGCGATGCCGGCGGCGCAGACGACGACGTAGAGGAAGGGTTTCCCGGCCTGTTCGGTCATCCGGGAACCCTACTGATCCAGGAATCCCCGTGCTCCGGGGACCCTACTGAAGGGGGAAGGAGCGCCCGCGTTCGGCTTCCGGCCGCGGGCCGTGGATGCGCCGTTCGCCCTCCTCGATCGGCATGTCGTTGATGCTGGCCTCGCGGCGGGTCATCAGGCCGTGCTCGTCGAACTCCCACAGTTCGTTGCCGTAGGAGCGCCACCAGCGGCCGTCGGCGTCGTGGCACTCGTACTGGAAGCGGACGGCGATGCGGTTGCCGTCGAAGGCCCACAGGTCCTTGCGCAGCGCGTAGTCCAGCTCGCGGCGCCACTTGCGGGTCAGGAACGCGACGATCTCCTCGCGGCCGGTGACGAAGGTGTCGCGGTTGCGCCAGACCGAGTCCTCGGAGTAGGCGAGCGCCACCTTGTGCGGGTCACGGGTGTTCCAGGCGTCCTCGGCCGCCTGCACCTTCTGCGCTGCGGTCTCGCGGGTGAAGGGGGGAAGGGGCGGTCGGTCGGCCATGGTGCCTCCTCGGCGGGCGGTACGACAGCGGAGAACGAGCGTTCTCCGTTCGGCTGCTACCATAGGAGAACGCTCGTTCTCACGTCAAGGAAGAGGTCGTGTCCGGCATGGTCGTCATGGACAGCTCCGCCGCCCGTGAGCAGGTGCTGGACGCGGCCGAGGAGTTGTTCTACGGGCGGGGCATCCAGTCCGTCGGCATGGACGACATCCGGGGGGCCTCGGGCGTCTCGCTCAAGCGGCTCTACCGGCTGTTCCCGGCGAAGGAGCAGTTGGTGGAGGCCTATCTGGAGCGGCGCGACGCGCGCTGGCGCGGGCGGCTCGCCGAGTTCGTGGCGCGCCGGGAGGATCCCGAGGAGCGCGTCCTGGCGGTCTTCGACTGGCTGGAGGACTGGTTCGGCGAGGACGGCTTCCGCGGGTGCGCGTGGATCAACTCCTACGGCGAGCTGGGGGCCACGTCGGAGCGCGTAGTGGCCCAAGTACGCCTGCACAAGGGGGCGTTCGGGAAGTACGTCGAGGGGCTGGTGGCCGACGCCGGGCTGCCCGGCTCGCTGGCCGGGCAGCTGTTCCTGCTGGCGGAGGGCGCCATGGTCACCGCCGGGATCACCCGAAGCACCGAGCCCGCACGCCAGGCCCGCGCAGCGGCGAAGCTACTGCTGCGGGCCTGTCGCGCGGGCTGAGCGACCGCCTGCTGATCTCTCGCGCCGGGCGAGGAACCGGCGTCGGCCCCGCACCGGGCGAACAACCGGCCGCCGGCCCCCCACCGGGCGAACAACCGACCGCGAGGCCGCCGCACAGCGCGGGCGACCGACTGCGAGACCGCCGCACAGCGCGGGCCACCAACTGCGGACCCGCCACGCCAGGCGAACAACCGACCGCCGCCCCCCCCCACCGGGCGAACGACCCACCGCGAGACCGCCGCACAGCGCGGGCGACCCGCCGCGAACCCGCCACGCCAGACGAACAACCGACCGCCGGCCCCCCACCGGGCGAACGACCGGCTGCGAGGCCCCCGCACGGCGCGGGCCACCAACTGCGGACCCGCCACGCCAGACGAACAACCAGCCGCCGGCCCCCCACCGGGCGAACGACCGGCTGCGAGGCCCCCGCACAGCGCGGGCCACCAACTGCGGACCCGCCACGCCAGACGAACAACCAGCCGCCGGCCCCCCACCGGGCGAACGACCGGCTGCGAGGCCCCCGCACAGCGCGGGCCACCAACTGTGGACCCGCCACGCCAGACGAACAACCGACCGCCGACCCCCCACCGGGCGAACGACCCACTGCGAGACCGCCGCACAGCGCGGGCCACCAACTGCGGACCCGCCACGCCAGGCGAACAACCGGCGTCGGGCCCGCGCCGGGGGGAGTCGGCGCGGGCCGTGCGCCTCAGGTGTCGGTCACGGCGATGGCGCCCACCGGGCAGGCGCGCGCCGCCTCCCGGACCATCAGGTCGCCGCCGCCGTCCTCGCGGCCCGGCAGCAGCGTGCTGAATCCGTCGTCGTCCTGGGTGAAGACGCCCGGGGCGGACAGGGCGCACTGGCCGGCGCCGATGCAGACGTCCTTGTCGATGTCGATGCGCATGGACTCGAGCCTCTTACCAGGTCACGGGGAGTTCCAGCATCCCCTGGATCGTGTCGCCGGGCTTGAAGGGGATCTCGTCCGCCGGGGCGGCCAGGCGCAGGGCGGGCAGTCGGTCGAAGAGGGCGCGCAGGGCGATGTCGAGTTCGGCGCGGGCCAGGTTCTGGCCGAGGCACTGGTGGATGCCGAAGCCGAAGGCCACGTGGTGGCGGGCCGGGCGGTGCCAGTCAAGGGTGTCGGCGTCGGCGTAGACGTCCTCGTCCCGGTTGATGACGGAGGTCGAGAAGAGCACCCCGTCGCCGGACCGGATGGTCGTGTCGCCCACCCGGATGTCCTCCGTGGCCCTGCGCAGCAGACCGTCCGCGATCGACAGCACGCGCATGAGCTCCTCGACCGCCTGGGGCATCAGCTCCGGATCGGCCCGCAACTCGGCCAGCTTCTCGGGGTGCTGGAGGAGGGTGAAGGTGCCGAGGGAGATCATGTTGGCGGTGGTCTCGTGGCCGGCGACCAGGAGGATGGTGGCGAACGCGATGACGTCCTGCCGGTCCAGCACGCCCTCGCGCAGCTGCCCGTGGACGAGTTCGTCGAGCACGCCGTCGCCGGGCTCGGGCTGTTTCAGTTTGCGGTCGATCAAATCCTCGAAGTAGGCGTCCAGTTGATCGCGGGCGTCCTGCACGTCCGTCACCGCCGGGCCGCGCAGCAGCCGGCGGGACTGCCCCTCGAAGAAGTCATGGTCGGCGTAGGGGACACCGAGCAGCGCGCAGATCACCATCGACGGCACGGGCAGCGCGAAGGCGCTCACCAGTTCGGCGGGCGGCCCCTGGGCGATCATGTCGTCGAGCAGACCGTCCACGATCCGCTGGATCTGCGGGCGCAGGTCGACGGCCCGCCGGAGGGTGAAGCTGGGGACCATCATGCGCCGCTGGACACGGTGCTCGGGGTCGTCGACGCCGAGCAGGGCGAGCCTCCGGTTGCGCACCGAGGCGAAGCGTTCGGTGGGCGCCGGGAAGTCGGGGTGGTTGCGGTCGGTGGACAGGCGCTGGTCTGCGAGCAGTTCGCGGGCGAGGGCGTGACCCGTCACCAACCAGGCAGGACGGCCGTCGTAGAGGGTGATCCGGGCCAGTGGGCGGGTGGCACGCAGGGGGTCGTAGGCGGTCGGCGGGTGGTAGGGGCAGGTGCGGTCCTGAGGGAAGGCCACGGGTTCCGCTTGCGTCATGGAAGACCTCGCAGACGAAGAGTGCGTCGTGCAGATCTTCATTAGATGCCCGGGGCATCTATAGGGCGACGGGAAGTTCGGCCACATCGGCGGCGGGGGCATTCTGGCCGGAGTTGGTCGCACATGATTCGAAAACCCGCGACGGGAACCGACCCCTCCGCTTGCGGGCGGCGGGGTGTGCGGTAGGGATGATTCCGGCACCGGTCGGTGTTGAAGCCGCGTGCCGGCAACTCGTAGGACTCGACGATGGGACGGATGTCATGCCTCTTGAGGGCGAGTACGAACCCAGCCCGGAGCAGTGGGTGCGCGATCAGGTGGAGCTGTACGAGAGCTCCGGCGGTACGAAGGGGACGACGCTGCGGGACACCGGCCTGCCCGTCGTCGTGCTCACCACCCGCGGCGCGAAGAGCGGGAAGATCCGCAAGTCACCGCTGATGCGAGTCGAGCACGAGGGGCGGTACGCGGTCGTGGCCTCGCAGGGCGGGGCGCCCAAGCACCCGGTCTGGTACCACAACGTCAAGGCCGATCCGCATGTGGAGCTGCAGGACGGCCCCGGCAAGCGGGACATGACGGCGCGTGAGGTCACCGGCGCGGAGAAGGCCGAGTGGTGGCAGCGGGCGGTCGATGCGTATCCGCCGTACGCCGACTACCAGAAGAGGACCGACCGGCAGATCCCCGTCTTCGTGCTGGAACCGGCAGACGGCGACAGCTGATCGGGCCGGCTGATCCGGGCCCCGATGATCGGTTCTCGGCTGATCCGCGACTGGCCGGATCAGCCGTGAACCGCCCTTCCGAAAAATCTCTGGTTCCCGACGCATGAACCGGTGCCCCTCGGGAACGCGTCCGTCAGGCCCCGCCGCGTTCCCCCGTCGCGGCGGGGCTTTCCTTTGCCTCCTGCGCCGGCCGGTCGGTGATGTCCAGGAAGATCTGGTCGGCCTCCGGGACGGAGTCCGCGACCGTCCGCTTGATCCTGACGGCGACCTCCTCGACCTGTTCGCTGTCCAGGCCCGGCACGAGGTCGACGCGGGCGGCCACCAGGGCCTGGTCCAGGCCGGTCTTCATGGTGAACAGCGCCTCCACGCTGTCGATCTCCGGCTGCTCCCGCAGCACGTCCCGGATGCGGTCGGCCGCCTCGGGGTCGGCGGCCTCGCCGATCAGCTGGTCGCGTGCCTCGCGGCCCAGGTGGAAGGCGACGAACACCAGCAGGGCACCGATCCCGAAGGAGGCGGACGCCTCCCACACCACCTGACCGGTGACCATGTGCAGCGCCATGCCGATGGCCGCGAGAGTCACGCCCAGCACCGCCGTGCCGTCCTCGGCGACCACGGTGCGCAGCGCCGGGTCACGCAGGGCGCCGCCGGTCCCGCCCTGCCGGCGCACCTGGTGCAGGGCCCGCAGCAGCGACACTCCCTC
The DNA here is from genome assembly GCF_050214755.1 of Streptomyces sp. C1-1. Classification (NCBI taxonomy): domain Bacteria; kingdom Bacillati; phylum Actinomycetota; class Actinomycetes; order Kitasatosporales; family Streptomycetaceae; genus Streptomyces; species Streptomyces sp. C1-1. The sequence continues at coordinate 1,481,042 of NZ_CP189826.1, forward strand.
GGCGAGGAAGGAGACACCGAGCACGATCAGTCCGGCCACATAGCCGCTGGTCTTCTCCTCTGCGCCGTTGCGCAGGGCCTCCAAGCCCTGGAAGAAGGAGAAGCAGCCGCCCATCACGAAGATGCCCACGGCCGCGAGCAGCGACCAGAAGAAACGCTCCTTGCCGTAACCGAAGGGGTGGCGTTTGTCGGCCGGACGGCGGCTGCGGCGCAGAGCGGCCAGCAGGAACACCTCGTTCATGCTGTCCGCCACCGAGTGCGCCGCCTCCGACATCAGGGCCGGTGATCCGGCGGCCAGGCCGCCCACCGCCTTCGCCGCCGCGATCACCAGATTCGCCGCGAGCGCCACCAGCACGGTGACGCGGGTCCGCCTGTCAGCTTGGTTGTCCGAGGTTGTCCTGCTCACGTACGCCGACTGCCCGTACGGAGTCGACTCATACCGTGCGGGGCAGGGAATTCGGGGAACGCGGTGAGCAGGGCGCACACGATCGCAGGGAGGAACCATGGGCGGCGGGGGCAACGACTCGTACGGCAAGAAGGCGTTCAGGCGGTCCAAGAGCCACTTCGCGGACCGGATCACCGCGGACGGACGGGACGGCTGGCCGGTGGCGGCGGGCCGTTACCGACTGGTGGTCAGCCGCGCCTGTCCGTGGGCGAGCCGCGCCGTGATCTCCCGGCGTCTGCTGGGCCTGGAGGACGCGCTGCCGATGGGGATCGCCGACCCGATCCAGGACGACCGCAGCTGGCGCTTCACGCTCGATCCCGGTGGCCGCGACCCGGTGCTCGGCATCCGCTGGCTCAGCGAGGCCTACGACAAGCGGGAGAGCGGGTACCCCGGCGGGGTCAGCGTGCCCGCGATCGTCGACGTCCCCAGCGGGCGGCTGGTCACCAACGACTACCAGCAGCTCACCCTCGACCTCGCCACCGAGTGGAGCGCCCTGCACCGCGAGGGAGCGCCGGACCTGTATCCGCACGCCCTGCGCGACGAGATCGACACCGTGATGGCCGAGGTCTTCGAGGACGTCAACAACGGTGTCTACCGGGCCGGTTTCGCCACCGGCCAGGAGGAGTACGAGGGCGCGTGCGCCGGCGTCTTCCGGCGGCTGGACATGCTGAGCGCGCGGCTGGAGCGGCAGCGCTACCTGGTCGGCGACACGATCACGGAAGCGGACATCAGGCTGTTCACCACACTGGTCCGTTTCGACGCGGTCTATCACGGCCACTTCAAGTGCAACCGCTGGAAGCTGACGGAGAACCCGATTCTGTGGGCGTACGCCCGCGACCTCTACCAGACCCCCGGTTTCGGGGACACGGTCGACTTCGACCACATCAAACGGCACTACTACCAGGTCCACAGCGGTATCAACCCGACCCGCATCGTGCCCCTCGGACCGGAGCTGTCCGGCTGGCTCGCGCCCCACTTCCGGCAGGAACTGGGCGGCCGGCCGTTCGGCGACGGGACGCCGCCGGGGCCGGTGCCGGTGGGTGAGGAAGTCCCGGCGCAGGGGCGGCCCTGACCGAGCAGGATCGACCAAGGAGGCACACGTGGCCAAGAAGAAGAAAAAGATGAAGCTGCCCCTCGCCTACAAGCCCTTGGGCTTCGCGCTGGGCTGGGTGAGCGGCGCCCTGTCGGGGATGGCGTTCCGCAAGACGTGGATGGCGATCCGGCACGAGGAGGACGCGCCGGACGCCCTGGACCGGGACCGTGGCTGGGGGGAGATCCTGCTGGCCGCCGCGGTCCAGGGGGCGATCTTCGCCGTGGTGCGCAGCGCGGTGGACCGCGGCGGCGCCAAGGCCATCGAGCGCTCGACGGGCGTGTGGCCGACCGATGATCCGGGCGGCCGGGACTGACGAGCGGGGGCCGACGTCCCGGGGATGCCGGCCCCTCTTGCTCGTCCACCCCGATCCCTAACCCTGTTTGGGGGCCGTCGGGGTGGTGCGGCGGAAGGTGAACGAGTGGCCGGCCGGGTCGGCGTAGCCGCGTTCCTCGTACGGTCCGGCCGCGTCCTTCGTGTCGAGCGGGCGGCCACCGAGTTCGACCACCTTGCGCTCCGCCGCGTCCAGGTCGCTCACGTGGAAGTCCAGGTGGGCCTGGAGGGAGTTCTCGGGGCGCGGCCAGCTCGGCGGCGTGGCGTTGACGTCGCGGCGGAAGGCCATCCGGATGCCGTCGGCGCCCCTGATCTCCACCCGGTTGGCGGTCGCGTCGGTCTCCTCGGCGTCCAGCAGTTCCTTGTAGAACACGGCGAGCTTCTCGGGCTCGGCGCAGTCGAGCACCACGTAGCCCGCGTCAACCAGCGGCATGTCTCCTCCGAAGGGTCCCGGGCGCGGGGCAGGTCGTGTCCCGCCGCCCTCCCCCTCCGGATATCCCGGCCCGGCCGGTTCAGTCGCCGACCAGCCACTTCCAGAGTGACGCCGTCAACTGGCGTGATCCGTCCCGTCGTCGGGCTCACCCGGCGTCCTGATCTCCGCCAGCCGAGCGGCCGCGGCGCTCAGCAGCAGATCGAGGGCGGCCGGGTAGGAGCTGCGCGGCATGTCGTGCACCAGGTGACGGGCCGCGGCGGCGATGTGCGGGTGGGTGGCGGCGGGCAGCCTGGCGTACGTCGCCCGCCATACGGCCGCCTCCGCCTCCCGGGCGGCCTTCGGCAGGGCCGTGCTCGCGGAGTCGAGGGCGCCGAAGGCGAGGGCCTGGTCGATGAAGGAGTGGTAGACGCGCACGGCATCGGCGTCGGGGAAGCCGGCGCCGCGCAGCACGCCGAGGACGGTCTCGACGGCCTGGATCTCGTGGACGCGTCCGGTGACGCGGTACGAGCTCAGGACGGCCGCCCGCGGATGCGCCAGGGCGCTGGCGTGCATGCGCAGGCCGAGGTCGCGCAGGTCGGCGCGCCAGTCGCCGGTGGGCCGCCAGGTGCGCAGGGTACGGCCGATCAGCTCGTCGGCGACGGCCAGCATCAGGTCGTCGGTGTGCCGGAAGTAGCGGTACAGCGAGCTGGGGTCGGCACCGAGGGCACGGCCCAGGCGGCGCACCGACAGGGCGTCGGCGCCGTGCTCCTCGATCAGGCGCAGGGCGGTCGCCACGATCAGCTCCTCGGACAGCACGACACCCTGCTTGGTGGGGCGCCTGCGCCGCCGGGCGTCGGGCGGAACGACTCGCTCGCTCATGGACTGCCTCCTGTGCCGGTGCCCGCACCTTATGACAACACCGTTGACCTGTTAAGTGCCCGGGCAGTTTCATGTGCGGTCACCGGGGCCAGCCAGGCCCCCCGGTGCGAGCGGAGACCCGCCCATGTCCGACCAGCCCCTCGGCGCAGCGCCGCCCGCGCGGCCCGCGCTGCGCAAGTCCCTCGGCGTCCTCGACGGCGTCGCCATCGCCGCGTCCAGCACGGCCGCGACAACGAGCATCGGCATCGGCCTCGGTGTGACCGCCGGAGTGGTCGGCCTGCATCTGCCGGCGATCATGCTGCTGGCGTTCCTGCCCGTGCTGGGCATCGCCGGCGCCTACTCCCGGCTCAACCGCGTCGAGCCGAACGCGGGCAACGGCTATGTGTGGGTGGGCCGTTCACTCAGTCCCTGGCTCGGTTTCATGGTCGGCTGGGTGAACATCGTGGCGACGGTGGCCTTCCTGGCGTACACGACCGCGGTCACCGGCTCGGCGCTGATCCAGCTCGCCGGGGAGGCCGGCGTGCACCGGATCGGCGGACTCGCCCTGGACGCGGGCTCGACGGCGCAGACCACCGCCCTCGGCATCTTCGTCCTGGTCGCGGTGACCGTCACCGCGGTCACCGGGGTCCGCACGGCGGCGCGGCTGCAGACGGGGCTGCTGGTCTTCGAGTACGTCGTCCTGCTCGGGTTCTGCGGTTACGGCATCGTCACCGGCCCGCACGCCTTCAGTCTGAGCTGGTTCGACCCGTTCGCGATCCCCTCGGCGTCGGCGCTCGCCCAGGGACTGATCCTTTCGGTGTTCTGCTACTGGGGTTTCGAGGCCGCCTTCAGCGTCAACGAGGAGGTGCGCGAGCCCAGGGACGCCTCCCGAGCCGGCTTCATCACGCTCCTGACCATGCTGACCCTGTTCCTGCTCGGCTCGATCGCCTTCCAACGGGTGCTGTCCGAGCCGGAGTTGGCCGGGCACGGTGCTCAGGGGCTGGCGTACTTCGGGGACCGGCTGGCCTCGCAGCCGCTGGCCGCGCTGCCGCTGGTGGCGCTGATGTTCTCGGCGGTGGCCTCGCTGCAGGCCGGGGTGATCCCGACGGCTCGCGGCATGTTCGCGATGAGCCGGGATCGTACGCTCGGGCCGGTGTGGTCGAAGGTCAGCGCCCGCTACGGCACTCCGGCCGCCGGGACGTTGCTGATCGGCGCGCTGGCGGCGGCGGTCGCCGCACTCGCCCTGGTGATTCCACGGCTCGCGGACATGATCATGGCGACGGTGAACGCCGTCGGCATCGTGGTGGCCCTGTCGTACGCGCTGACGGCGCTGGCGGCGGGCGTACGCTTCCGCTCGCTGCTGCGACAGGACTGGCGCCAGGGGCTGCGGGCCGTTGTGCTGCCCACGCTGAGCGCGGCGGCGCTGCTCGGGCTCGGCGGTTATCTCGGCTGGAGCTTCTACTCCTCCACCGACCATTTCGAACTCCGCGCGGACAACGGGTGGTTCCTGCTCCTCACTCCGCTGGTCATGATCGGGTCGGGCTTCGTCGCCGCCGCCTGGGCCAAGTGGGCGCGCAGGTCCCCGTACTTCCGCACCGGCGAGGGCACGGACGCGGACGCGCCCGCCCTGCTGACGACCATCTCCTAGGAAACGGATCCATGCACGCAGACCTCCTCTTCACCGGCGGCCCCGTCCTGACCCCCGAGGGCCGCACCGCCACCGCCGTGGCCGTCACCGGCGGCCGCGTCACGGCCGTGGGGCACGACGAGGTGCTGGACCTCAAGGGGCCGCGGACCCGAGTGGTCGACCTGGCGGGACGGTTGCTGCTGCCCGGTTTCCAGGACGCGCACGTCCATCCGATCCCGGCGGGTCTGGAGCTGTCGCAGTGCGACCTGACCGGGGCCAGGACGGCCGAGGAGACGGTCGCCGCGGTCCGCGCCTACGCCGACGCACACCCCGAGCGGGAGTGGATCCTCGGCGGGGGCTGGTCCATGGAGGCCTTCGAGGGCGGTACGCCGACCCGGGAGCTGCTGGACGCGGTCGTGCCCGACCGGCCGGTGTACCTGCCCAACCGCGACCACCACGGCGCCTGGGTCAACGGTCGGGCTCTGGAGCTCGCCGGTGTCACCCGGGACACGCCGGACCCGGCCGACGGACGCATCGAGCGGGACGCGGCCGGGGAACCGAGCGGCACCCTGCAGGAGGGGGCGATGCAGCTCGTCGGCCGGATCACTCCCCCGGCCACCGCGGCCGACCGGCTGGCGGCCCTGCTGCACGCCCAGCGCCATCTGCACGCGCTCGGCATCACGGCCTGGCAGGACGCGCTCGTCGGGGACTTCCTCGGCATGGACGATCCGTCCGGCGCGTATCTGCAGGCCGCGCGGGACGGCTCGCTCACCGCGCGGGTCGTCGGTGCCCTGTGGTGGGACCGGGAGCGCGGGGCCGAGCAGATTCCCGAACTGGTGGAGAAACGTGAGGCGTTGAGCCTCGGGCGGTTCGGTGCGAGGGCCGTGAAGCTGATGCTGGACGGGGTCGCCGAGAACGGCACGGCCGCGCTGCTGGATCCGTACCTGGACCGGTGCGGCTGCGCCACCGCCAACCGCGGCAAGAGCTTCATCGACGCCGGTCAACTCCCCAAATATGTAACCGAGTTGGACCGGCTCGGCTTCCAGTGCCACTTCCACGCACTGGGCGACCGGGCCGTCCGCGACGCGCTGGACGCGATAGAGGCCGCCCGGGCGGCGAACGGGCCGAGCGACACCCGGCCGCACCTGGCACACCTTCAGGTCGTGCACCCCGACGACGTGCCGCGCTTCGCCGAGCTGGACGCCACGGCGAACCTCCAGCCGCTGTGGGCCGCGCACGAACCGCAGATGGACGAGTTGACGATCCCCTTCCTGGGGGCCGAACGGGCGGCGTGGCAGTACCCGTTCGGCGCGCTGCTGCGTTCGGGTGCGCGGCTCGCCGCGGGCAGCGACTGGCCGGTGAGCAGCCCCGATCCGCTCCAGGGAGTCCACGTCGCGGTCAACCGCCTCGCGCCCGACAGCGATGGCGCCCCTGTGTTCCTGCCCGCCGAACGGATCGGCCTCACCGAGGCGTTGACCGCCTACACGGCCGGATCGGCGTACGTGAACCATCTCGACGACACCGGACGGGTGCGGGTCGGCCAACTGGCGGACCTCGTGATGCTGGACCGCGATCCGTTCGCCGCGCCGCCGCAGGAGATCGGGCGGACGCGGGTGGCGATGACCTTCGTGGGAGGGGAGGCAGTGTACGCAGCTCAAGAGGCGTAAGCAGTAACGGATATCACGGTGAGGTCACGCGTAGATCATTTAGGCTCTGGGCAGTCTCGTAGCGCTTCTCGGTTCAACTTTCGGCCATAGAAGCTGAGTTCGAGTGCACGGGCGGCCAGCAGGCCGCCCGTTCGCAGGGCGGGGGGGCTCTGCCTGTTCCGGATCCCGGAAGGAAACGCATGCCTAAGGACGCCAGGTTCGACCTCCCGTTCGACGCTCCCGTCAACGGACACCTGGGCCACGCCCAGCACCGTCCGCCCCTCCTCGCGCTCCTCGTCTGACAGCGGCGGCCGTGAACACCGCGGCGGCGCCGAGCCGTTGACGACGGCCGGCGCCGCCGCGGTGAAGCCGCCGCGGACGGGCGGCTCGCCGCGTTCGAGAACCGAACGCGCCCGCAGCGGTTCGTCCGCGAAGGACAGCCGTGCTGTCCACCCCCACATCCTCGCCGCGTAAGCGCAGCAGTCGTGCCCCCTCGCGGGCGTCACGCACCAGGAGCGGAGCCGGTCACATGAGTCCGGCTCCGGCGAGGCCTGCGCGGAGGGCGCAGAAGTTCCCGGAGTCGACCGGCCGACAACCACGGCCGATCGATTCCGTTTCCACGACCACAGTTGATGGGAGACCTGTGTGAAATCCCGAGTCGTAGGTGCCGTTCCGGAGGCGTCCACCGACACCTCGCTCCCGGCGCAGCCGAACGCCCCGCTCGAGCCCACGGAGGCCGGGGACGCCCTGGCCCGCCTCTTCCTGACCCGCATCAACGACAGTACGGAGCAGTACCGGAGGTATCAGGACGCCGCTCGGCAGCGGCTCGAGGCCCTCGGGTCCCCCCACCCCAGTACCACTCTGCGTGTGGAAGGAGCCCTCCATCTGGCGCGGCCCGCGTTCCTCCCGCCCGATGAGGAGGGCCTCGCCCGCCTGAGGCACCTCGACACCAGCCTGCGCCTGATAGAGGCGGCCTTCCCCCAGGTCGCCACGGACATCGAGGTCTGCAGACTGACCTGCACCATGCTGGAAGGCGCCTGGCGGAGCCGGGCCCTCGACCCGCCGCGCGAGGAGGAGCAGGCGACCGCCTGCGGCTGCCCGCTGTGCCGCCGGCTGCCCACGCCCCCCGCCCGGACGCTGGACGACTACCGCTGGCGGCAGAGCGCCGGCCGTCCGCTCACCGTCAAGACCTGGCCGAACCGTCCCGAACTCGACAGCGTCCTGACCGGTGGATGGTCCTGGACCCGGCAGATGAACGACCTCGAACGGGACCTCGGCCACCGCCACCGCTTCGAGGACGACATCCTCGTCTTCCACGAGTACAAGCGCGTGATCGAGACCATCGACACCACGCGCCTCACCCACCACGTCGAAGACCGGCTGGCCGAGGATTTCAGCACCAACAGCGCACGGGCCCTGGTCTCCGGACTCTTCGCGGCCCACAAGCGATCGGTCGACGAGTACTGGCTCCAGCGGCACGACGCGGGCAACGTCACCCTCCCGCAGACCAACCCGCTCAGCCAGAGCACCTACTCGGCCCTGCAGATGCTGGACTGCCTGTTCTGGCACGTCTCCCCCGACACCGAGCTCTGGCAGGAGGAACATCTCGCCTCCCTGCTGCTGTGCCGCGTCATCGACGACATGGCCGACGTACGCGCCGACGCCCTCACCGGCGAGATAAGCAACTTCTGGCTCGCCGACATGCCCACCCACACCAAGGCCCTCTACGCAGCCTGCGCCATAGCCCTCGTGAAGTACGGCTGCACGCCCGAGGCCCATCCCCCGATGTGGAACACCTGGCTGATGACCACCACCATCGTCTGGATGGGGCTCACCGGACGCCACGCGCTGTGGTTCGACGGCATCACCCAGGGCCTCCCCCCGGCCGAGGGCTGCCCGCTGTGCGACCTGCAGCCCAACCCGTGCAGCGGCATCCTCACCCACGGCACCACCCTCACCGTCGCCCCGCGGCCCACCGTACCGGCGCTGAGCGCCCGGACCGCCGAGCTGTCCGCACGCTGCCGGGCCCAACACCCCGACACCTGGCCCCTGTTCGACGCCGAGCTCCATGCCTTCGAGGCGCTGCACGGTCAGTGGTACGGCGACATAGACAGCACCTGGGAGATCCTGCGGCGCACCTACATCGCCGCTGTGGAGGCATCCGCCGCGGCGGCGTCACCGGACCGCGCCCGCGAGGTCCAGCAGGACGCCGGCGTCGTCGGATCCGAGCTGTTCCACACCCTGCACGACCCTGGGACCGGCAGGGAGGACACCACACTGCTCGCGTACATGTTCGGCTGCGCGCACCCGCATTTCCTGTGGAACGCCACGGGGCACCGTCCCGCGGACGTCGCGGGCGACTGGCTCGACGGCTGACACCCGCGCGTGTGCGAACCGTCCCGAAAGACGGCGCTGCCCGGCCGGGGGGACCGGCCGGGCAGCGGTGGTGTCGGTGTCAGACGGAGAACTCGACCGGCAGGCTGTCGAGCCGGGACTCCCAGGTGGAGGCGGTCGAGGAGAGCTCCTCCGACGGCACGGCCAGCCGCAGGTCCGGAAGCCGGTGCAGCAGCACGTCCACGCCGATCTCGATGATGGACTGCCCGATGTTCTGTCCCGGGCACTCGTGCGGTCCGGCGCTGAACGCCAGGTGGGACTGGTTGCCCTGCACGGTGACGGCCGCGTCGGGCCGTACCTCCGGGTCGAGGTTGCCGGCGGCCAGGCCCAGGACGAGCAGTTCTCCCTCCTGGATGTGATGGCCGCCGAGCTCCAGGTCGGCCGCCGCGAACCGGCCCGGCAGCACGGCCAGCGGCGGGGTGTCCCACATGACCTCCTCCACCACGGAGGAGATGTTCAGCTGCCCGCTGACCAGACCGGACAGCCGGGCGGTGTCGGTGAGGATCAGTTGCAGGACCCGGGCCAGCAGGTTGCTGGTGGTGGTGTGGGCGGCGATCAGCACCAGGCGCAGATGGCTGACGACCTCGTCGTGGTCGAGGCCGGCCGGGTGCTCCAGCAGTGCCGTGGTGAAGTCGGAGCCCGGCTCGGCCCGCTTGCGCTCGGCGCATTCCGACAGGATCTGGATGATCCGGCCGTTGTGCTCCAGGGCGTCCTCGCCGCCCTTGAAGACCTGGGCGCAGGACTCGATCAGGCGCAGCCCGTCCGCCGCGGGAAGGCCCAGGATGCGGGTGAGCACGAGCATCGGCAGGAGCTCGGCGTAGTCGGCCACCAGGTCGGCGCGCCCGGCGTCGGCGAACGCGTCGATCTGCTTGTTCGCGAAGTGCGTGGCGTGTCGCCGCACGCCCCGGCTGGACGCCGCGAGCAGCCCGTCGGTCACCGCGCCGCGCAGCCGGCGGTGCGGTTCGCCGTCCTGGGAGACGCAGTCGGGCCGCCAGCCGACCATCGGGATCAGCGGATGCGTCTCGGAGACACGCCCCTCCCGCCAGTCCCGCCAGATCCGCGCGTCCCGGCTGAACTGCCGCGGGTTGTCCAGCACCCGCCGGTTGTCGCGGTAGCCGAGGACCAGCCAGGCGGGGACGTCGCCCTCCAGCAGCACCGGCGCCACGGACCCGTGCTCCTTGCGCAGCCGCTCGTAGATGCCGTACGGATCGGTCGACGCCTCCGGCCCGAACAGCCGGGTGAGGTCGGCCCCGTGCGCGACCGGGCACCCGCTCGGCGTGTCGGGATCGTTTAAGGGCTGCGCGTTCATCGGGACTCCAGTGCGACGGCGGAGCGGTCCTTCAGGTGGTGGATCAGCGCGACGAGCACGTCACGGCTGGAGGCCCGGTCGCGGGCGTCGCAGGCCACGACCGGGATGTGATCGGGGATGTCGAGCGCGTCCCGGATCTCCTCGACCGGGTAGTCCTTGGAGTCGGGGAAGACGTTCAGGGCGACGACGAAGGGCACGTTCTGCCGCTCCATCTCCTCGATGGCCCGGAAACTGGAGGCCAGGCGCCGGGTGTCGACCAGGACGACCGCTCCGAGCGCGCCCTTGAACAGCCCGTTCCACAGGAACCAGAACCGCTCCTGTCCGGGCGTGCCGAACAGGTACAGCATCAGGCTGTCGTTGAGGCTGATCTTGCCGAAGTCCAGGCTGACGGTGGTCTCCGTCTTGTCGGCGACGCCGATGAGGTGGTCGACGTCGGCACTGGCCTGGGTGAGCGTCTCCTCGGTGGTCAGCGGCTTGATGTCGCTGACCGAGCGGACCATGGTGGTCTTCCCCGTGCCGAAGCCGCCGGCGATCATCACCTTCACCGAGCGGGTGGTGCCCCCGGCGGCCGGGCGCCCGGGGTGGTCAAAGCCGTTCAAGTCCACTGAGTACCTCCTCAAGGAGCGCGAGGTCGGGCCCGCGACCGGCGTCGTGCGCCGGGATGGGGTCACGGGCTTCGACGCGGCCTGCCTCGAGCAGATCCGCCAACAGCACCGCGAGAATGTTGAAGGGCAATCCGAGGTGGGCGCCGAGTTCGGCCACCGACAGCGGATCGCGGCAGCGCCGGAGGATGTCCTCGTGCTCGTGCTGCATGCCCGGTACGGGGGCGGTCACCGAGACGATGAGGGTCGCCACGTCGAGACTCGACGCCGAACCGCCCGGTCCGCTGCGCCCACGGGTGAGGACGTAGTAACGCTCGAGACCGGACGGATTCGTGGGCCGGCGGGGAGCACTCATCCAGAGTGCTCCTCCAGCCGCGGAGTGGTGCCGAGGAGCTCACCCATCCTGCGGGCCAGATCCCTCATCTGGTGTCCGAGCAGCCCCTGGTCGAGGCCTTCCCGGGCAAGGACACCCAGATACGTCTCCACACCCGCGCGTACGACGAAAAGATGGCCACCGTCGACCTCGATCATCGCCAGCCGCAGCTGCCCCGCGTACTTGGGGAACTGCTCGGCGACCGGCTGGGCCAGGGCCTGCAGTCCGGCGACCACGGCGGCGAACCGGTCCACGTCGTCCGGGTCCTCGGCGCCGAAGGAGGTGATGGCCTTGCCGTCACTGGAGGCCACGAGGGCGAAGCGGATCTCCGGGATGGACTCCACGAGATCGCGGAGCGCCCAGCTCACGTCGGTTCCCTGTTGCGTCATGTGGACTAGTCGCTCTCTTCAGTGCGGTGCTCGTTGGACTCACGGCCGTCAGGCGTGATGTCCCCCTCGGCTGACTCCCCGGTGGGCTCCTCGGCGGACGTGCGGCCGGCGGTTGCGAAGGCGGCCAGGCCCGCGAACGAGGCGTCCGGCGGGACGGCGTGGACCGCGTTCTCCCCGGTCCGCCCGGCACGGTCGGCCGGCTCGTGCCGTACCGTCTCGTGCCGTTTGCTGCGGCGTCGTGGCAGTCCGCCGGGCGTGGTGTCCACGGAGTCACCGGCCTCGGTCACGGTCTCGGCGGCGGCCGGGACGGCCACCGTGAGGGCGGGCGAGGACGGGGCGGCAGGGGCCGCCTCGGTCGCCTGCGCCTGCGGGGCCGCGGGAACCTGGGCGGTGACCGGGGTCGTGGCGGGCAGCGGGCTGAAGTACTTGTGCGGGACCACTACGACCACCGAGGTGCCGAGCCAGGGCGAGTCCGCGAAGGTGACGCGGATGCCGTAGCGACGGGCGAGGGCCCCGACGACCCGCAGACCGATGTTGGCGTCCTCGGAGATACCGCCGATGCCGGGTCCGGCCGCGGTGCCGGCCAGTGCCTCCTCGGCCTCCCGCTTCTTCTCCTCGCTCAGGCCCTTGCCGGAGTCCTGGATCTCGATCCCGACGCCGTTGGGGACCTCCTTGCCGGAGACGATGACCGGCTCGGTGGGCGGTGAGTAGCGGGCCGCGTTGTCCAGCAGCTGCGCGAAGACCAGGGTGAGGTGGTCCACCAGGCCGCCGTCCACGCCGAGTTCGGGCAGATGCCGTACCTCGACGCGGTGGAAGTCCTTGATCCGGCCGATGCCGCCGCGCACCACGCTCAGCAGTCGCTGCGGTTCCTGCCACTGGCGTCCGGGGCGGTCCGAGCCGCCCAGTACGCCGATGCTCGCGGCGAGCGAGTCGGCGGGGCCGAGCTGCTGGTCGAGCTCCATCAGGCCGCGGGCCACCGCGGGCAGCCGGCCGTGTTCGCCCTGCATCTCGTGCAGCCGGCCACGCAGCTTGCTCGTGAGCACGTGGATGCGGTTGCCGATGCTGATCACGGCCTGCTCGGCGGAGGTCGAGCGGTTGAACTCCTCCTCCACACCGATCAGCGCGGTGCGCAGCACCTTGCGCAGTTCGGCCTGCAGGTCGGAGCTGACCTTGGCGCACTGGTTGCCGGCGGGCAGCAGGTCCTCGATCGCCTCACCGGCGCGCAGCTGCTTCAGCGCCTCGGGCAACTGCTCGTCGGCGAGCCGCGCGACGGCGGCGTGCTGGTGGGCCAGCTGCTCCTGCCAGGCCTCGTTCTGCTCCGCGAGCCGGGCCTCGTAGGACTCGACCTGCTCGGCGAGCCGCGCCTCGAAGGCACGGGTCTGTTCGGCGAGCCGGGCCTCGTACGCCGAGCTCTGCTCGGCGAGTTGGGCCTCGTAGCCGCTGGACTGCTCGTTGAGCTGGGCCTCCAGGGAGGCGCGCTCGGCGGTGAACTTCCGCTCCAGCACCGACACATGCTGCTGCCACTGCTGCGAGTGCTCCGCCTGCGTCGTGCGGAAGGAGTTCTCGGAGCGGCTGAGCTGGGCCCGGGTGCGGACCAGCAGCCGTACGCAGACGGCGCTCGCGGCGGTCGCCGCGGCACCCGCGACGCCGGCGGCTATTCGCTCGGAGCTCATGAACGTGGCGGCAACCGTCCCGCCTCCTAAGGCCAGCGGCATCAACCACCAGCTGTACCAGGCGACAGGGGCCCGCGCCGCCGGCGGCGGAGTGGCGAGTTCCATCTGCATCCTTCGTAGCGACACGAACGAACAAGGGGGGTGTACAAGGGGGTTCCGCACTCATGGGTGCGCACCACGAAATGAACGGACGTAATCCGTCAACTCGCAGTGCCGAACGGGAGCTTATCGGGTTTGAACCCGAAAGGATCAACCTCGAACACCCGGTGGAAGTGAGGGTTCCATCACTCTCCGCCAGGAAGTACGCCCCCGTCGCCCGGCTACACCACCTCTGCACTTCATGGACAGGTGTCCAGCTATAGTGGACACCTGTCCACGAAAGGAAGGTCGCCATGGCGACGCTCGCTGATGTCCTGGTCGCTCTGGTGGCCGCCCTGCACGCCTACATCCTGGTACTGGAGATGTTCCTGTGGCAGAAGAAGCCCGGGAAGGCGCTGCACGGCTTCGACCCGGAGATGGCCAGGGCGACCGCCCCGATGGCCGCCAACCAGGGCCTGTACAACGGGTTTCTCGCGGCCGGCCTGGTCTGGGGCCTGATCGCGGCCGACCCGACCGGCTACCGTGCCCAGGTGTTCTTCCTCTCCTGTGTCGTGGTCGCCGGCGTCTACGGCGCCGTCACCGCCAACCGCCGCATCCTCTTCGCGCAGGCTCTGCCCGGCGCCCTCGCCCTGGCCGCCGTCCTGATCGCGCAGTGACCCGTCCCGCGCCCGAGGACCCGAGGGCCGCGCGCACCAGGACACGGCTGCGCGAGGCGCTGCTCGCGGAGTGCGCCGAGCGGCCGCTGGCCGAGGTCGGTGTGGCGGCCCTGGTGCGGCGGGCCGGGGTCGGGCGGGCCACGTTCTATGTCCACTACGACGGCCTGGAGGCGCTGGCGGTCGACGCGTGCGCGGACGTCGTACGGGAGGCCGTCGAGGCGCTGCACTCCTGGACGGGCAGGCCCGATCCGGTGCACGCGCCGCCCGCGCTGGCGGAGTTCTTCGCCTCACTCGCCCCGCACGCCGGCCTGTACCGCGAGCTGCTGACCCCGGGGGGCGGCGGCCCGCTCGGCCGGGTGCTGCACCGGGATCTGCGCGCCTACAGCCTCCGTGAACGCGAGCGCGCGGGCGCGGCGGACGCCCCGCTGGTGGCCTCGGCGGTGGCCGCCACCTTCGCCGGCGTGCTGGCCGACTGGCTGCACGGCCTGCTGGACGGTGACGCCGCCCGGATCGCCGACGAGGTCTGGCAGTTGCTGGTCGCCCTGCACGCCAGCCGCTGACCCGCGCTCACTTGCAGCCGTAGCCGTCCTTCACCCGCGCCCAGGCCTCCACGCCGTGGGAGGTACGGACGTAGGCCCTCGACGGGTCGCCGGTGAGCCACAACTCCCGTTCGTGGTACCGGTATCCGGTGTCGTGGGCGTCGGCCGGCATCCGCACGTCACCGTCGTACGGGACGGTGAGCATGCCGTCGGGGAGCACGCCGTCCGGGTCACGGGCGTACGTCCTGCCGCCGGACCCGCGCCCGCCCTCGCCCAGCGACAGGAAGTGCGCCTTCTGCCAGTCGCAGTGCTCGGGCCCGGCACCACCGCTCACCTTGGCGACCGGCACCCGCCTGCCGTCCCGGTCGGTCCAGATCTCGTACGGCTGTGTGTCGGTGAAGCTCGCCGGGAGTTCCGCCGGGTCGCAGGAGGCGCTGGTCTCCGGCCCCCAACCGGGCCTGTTCTTCTGGTCCTTGGCGACCACGACCGCCACCTTGGTCCGGCCGCCGACGTCGAAGGAGTACAGCACGCGGTCCGCCTCCCTGCGCTCGACGCGGTAGCCGTAGTGCGGGACGTCGGGCTGCTCGAAGTCGAAGTAGGCCTTGAGGCCCTCTTCCGGCGTACTGCCTCCGTCGCCCTTGCTCCAAGGGTCGCTGCCCGCGCCGGAGTAGATCTCCCCGTCGCACTCCAGCGCCCGGCCGGCGGCCCCCGACGCGAGGCGTGCGGCCCGGGCGCCGTCCTCGTCGACGTGCTTCACGGGCACGTGCAGCGGCCCGCCGTACGGTACGGCCGGCGGGGTGCCGGTGACGACCAGGGCCCGTCCCTTGTCGGCACCGCATGCCACCACCGCCGACGCCACCAGCACCGTCGTCGCCACCAGTCCCGCGCGCATCCCCACCCCTGTTCCCCTCGCCGTCCTCCGCTCCTGCGACGCGGACGCGGCACGAAACGTTCGGGCCTACCCGGCCGCCGTGCGGAACGTGCGGCGGTACGTCTGCGGCGAGACGCCGATCGCGGCGTGCAGGTGCTGCCGCAGGGAGGCGCCCGTGGCGAAGCCGACGTGGCCGGCGATCTGGTCGACGGACAGGTCGCTGGACTCCAGCAGGTGCCGGGCCCTGGCGACGCGCTGCTGGACTATCCAGCGGCCGGGGCTCATGCCGACCTCCTCGTTGAAGCGGCGCGCGAAGGTACGCAGGCTCATCCGGGCGTGGCCGGCGAGGTCGGACAGGGTGAGGGATTCGTCGAGGCGTTCCAGCGCCCACGCGCGCGTGGCGGCCGTTCCGGCGGCGCCGTTCTCCGGAACGGGCTGCTCGATGTACTGGGCCTGGCCGCCGTCCCTGAAGGGCGGCACCACGCAGCGGCGGGCCACGGAGTTCGCGAGCTCGCTTCCGTGGTCCGTGCGGACGATGTGCAGGCAGACGTCGACGCCGGAGGCGGCGCCGGCCGAGGTGAGGATGCGGCCGTCGGCGACGAACAGGACGTCCGGGTCGAGGTCGACCCGCGGGTAGCGGCGCCGGAAGGCGTCGGTGACCTGCCAGTGCGTGGTGGCCTTCCGGCCGTCGAGGAGCCCGGCCGCGGCGAGCACGAAGGCGGCCGTGCAGATGGAGACGATCCGGGCGTCGGGACGGATGCGGGCGAGCGCGTCGGAGACTTCCGCGGGCAGTTCGGCGGGGATGCGCGAGGGCGTCATGGAGGCGACGACCACCGTGTCGGCCGTGGCCAGGATCTCGGGTCCGTGCTCGACGCCGATGGTGAAGTCCGCGCAGGAGCGCACCGGTCGGCCGTCGACGCTGCACGTCAGCACCTCGTACCGGCCGTCGGCCGCGCCGAAGATCCGGCTGGGGATGCCGAGCTCGAAGGGATACACACCGTCCAGGGCCAGTACGACGACCCGTTCCACCCGCTGTTCACCACGCATGGCACGATCTTATCGAAGGTTGGCAATCGTGCCATTTCCCGGGGCGGCGGAGCCCGGCAGGCTGGTTCACCATGAGCACTGTGAAGACGATGCGAGCCATCAGCCAGGACGTCCTCGGCGGTCCCGAGGTACTGAAGGAAGTAGAGCTGCCGCGGCCCGAGCCCCGCACGAACGAGGTGCTGGTGCGCGTGCGCGCGGCCGGCGTCAACCCGACCGACTGGAAGCACCGCGCGACCGGCGGCTTCCTGGGCGAGCCGCCCTTCGTCCTGGGCTGGGACGTCTCGGGCGTGGTCGAGGCGGTCGGGATCGGCGTGGCCCGCTTCAAGCCCGGCGACGAGGTCTTCGGCATGCTGTCCTACCCGTTCGGTCACGGCTCGCACGCCGAGTACGTCACCGGCCCGGCGCGCTGGTTCGCGCACAAGCCGGCCTCGATCGACCACACGCAGGCGGGTGCGCTGCCGCTGGTCTCGCTGACCGCCTGGCAGGCGCTGGCGGAGTACGCGGACGTGCGGCCGGGGCAGCGGGTGCTGATCCACGCGGCGGCCGGCGGGGTCGGGCATGTGGCCGTGCAGATCGCCAAGGCGCGCGGCGCGTACGTGATCGGCACGGCGAGCGCGGCCAAGCACGACTTCCTGCGGGACATCGGGGCCGACGAGGCGGTCGACTACCGGGAGACGGACTTCGCCGAGGCGGTGAAGGACGTGGACGTCGTCCTGGACACGATCGGCGGCGACACCTCGACCCGCTCACTGCGAGTGCTGCGTCCGGGGGGCATCGTGGTGTCGATCCTGCCCGTGGGCTCGAATGACTTCCACGAGGAGGCCGAGCGCCTCGGCGTCCGGTCGCTGCGGATGCTCGTGGACGCCTCGCACAGCGGTATGACGGCGATCGCGGAGCTGGTGGAGGCGGGGAAGCTGCGCCCGACGATCGCCGGCACCTTCCCGCTGGCCGATGCCGCCGAGGCCCATCGGCTCGGCGACACCGGCCGGACCACGGGGAAGCTGGTCCTGACGGTCGGCTGAGTCAGAACGTCAGCACGGGCTTGATCGCCTTGCCCGCGCGCATGTCCCGCACCGCCTGGTCGATGTCCGCGAACGGATAGGTGCTGATCAGGCGGTGCAGCGGGAGCCGGCCGTCCTTCACGAGCCGGACCAGGGACGGGATGAAGGACTGGGTCTCGGCGTCGCCGAGGGTGAGGCCGACGACGCGCTTGCCGCCGAGCAGCCCGTTGACGTCCAGGGCGACCTCGGTGCCGAAGGGCGGAGCGCCGACGACGACCAGGGTGCCGCGGGCGGCGAGGGCGTCGACGCCCTGGCGCAGAACGCCGACGTTGCCCGTGGTCTCCACGACTCCGTCCGCGCCCTGGCCCGCGGTGATCCCGGCGAGCGCCTCGCCGAGCTCCTCCTCCCCGGCGTTCACGGTGTGGGTGGCTCCCAACTCCCGTGCCAACAGCAGGCGTTCGGCGACCCGGTCGACGGCGATGACGGTGGTGGCGGGCGTCAGGGCGGCCGCCATGACCGCGGACAGCCCGACGGCTCCGGCGCCGAGGACGACGACCGTGCTGCCGGTGGCCGGCTTCAGCACGTTCCAGACGGCGCCGACCCCGGTCTGCACACCGCAGCCCAGCGGGGCGATCGACTCCAGCGGCACGTCCGGGTCGACCTTGACGAGGCTGCGCTCGTCCACCAGCGCGCGCTCGGCGAAGGAGGACTGTCCGAAGAAGTGGCCGCCGAGGGGCTCCCCGTCGCGGCTGATGGTGCCACTGCCGTCGGCGCGGCGGCCGCCGATCAGGTTCAGCGGCAGCCAGGTGGCGCAGTAGGCGGGATGGCCGCCGTCGCAGTTGCGGCACTCGCCGCACGAGGTGAACGACAGCACGACATGGTCGCCGGGCGCGACGCCGGTGACCGCCGGGCCGACGGCCTCGACGACGCCCGCGCCCTCGTGCCCCAGCACGCCGGGCAGCGGGAAGGGCAGGCCGCCGCTCGCCACACCGAGGTCGGTGTGGCACAGGCCGGTGGCCACCATGCGGACCACGGCCTCGTGCGGTCCGGGCTCGTCGAGCTCGACGTCGGCGAGCGTGAAGGGTGCCCCGCCGGACTCGACGACCGCGGCGCGGGTGGTGATGGACATCGTACGAACTCCTCTGTGGTTCGGGCGTGTTCAGCCGGGATCAGTCGAGCGAGACGACGACGGACTTGACCTTGGTGTAGGCGGCGAGGGCCTCGGGTCCGTACTCGCGTCCGAAACCGGAGTCCTTGACGCCGCCGAAGGGCACCGCGGGGTCGAGCATGGCCCAGTCGTTGATCCACACGATGCCCGCCTGGAGCCGGTCGGCGATGCGGTGGGCGCGGGCGAGGTTGGCGGTCTGGACGCCCGAAGCGAGGCCGTACGGCGTGGAGTTGGCGAGTTGAACGGCCTCGTCCTCGGTGTCGAAGGGCTGCACGGTCAGGACGGGGCCGAAGATCTCCTCCTGCACGACCCGGGAGTCGTTCGACAGATCGGCGATCACGGTGGGCCTGTAGTAGTAGCCGCCGTCGAGGTCGAGCCGCTCGCCGCCGGCCACGATGCGGCCGCCCTCCTTGCGGGCCAGGTCGACGTACTCCTCGACCTTCTTCAGGTGCTTCTCCCCCGCCATGGGGCCGACGACGGTCCCGGGGTCGCGCGGGTCGCCGACCGGCACGCCGGGGACGGCCTCGGCCAGGATGCCGAGGAGGGTCGAGTAGACCGGGCGGGCCACCAGCAGGCGCGGGCCGCCCATGCAGAACTGGCCGGTGTTGAAGACGAACGCCTTGATGATCGCGCCGACCGCCTTCTCCAGGTCGGCGTCCTCGAAGACGATGTGGGCCGCGTTGCCGCCGAGTTCCATGGTGACGGGCTTGAGGGCCTCGCCGGCCACGCCCGCCACATGGCGGCCGACGGCGGTGGAACCGGTGAAGGCGACCTTGTCGATGCCGCGGTGGCGCAGCAGGGCCTCGCCGGCCACCGGTCCGGTGCCGGTGACGACGTTGACCACGCCGTCGGGGACGCCGGCCTTCTGGAAGAGGCGGGCCATGTACAGGGCGCTGAGCGGGGTCTCGTCGGCCGGCTTGTGCACCACGGTGTTGCCGGCCGCGAGGGCGGGGCCGATCTTCGAACCGGCCAGGATCAGCGGGAAGTTGAACGGCGTGATCGCGGCGACCACACCGAGCGGTTCGCGCTTGGTGTACGCGAGGGCGTTCATGGGGGTGTCGCGGACCGCGCCGTCGAGGGAGTGGGCGAGGGCGGCGAAGTGCTCGTAGTCGTTGGCGGCGTTGGTCACGTCCACGGCGTGGCAGAGCGAGATGGGCTTGCCGACGTCCAGGCTCTCCAGACGGGCGATGTCGTCGGCGTTCTCGCGGATCAGCTCGGCCACCCGGTGCAGGATCCGGCCGCGCTCGCGGCCGCTCAGCCCCGACCAGGCGCCGCCGTCGTAGGCCTCCCGGGCGGCCCGGACCGCCGCGTCCACGTCGGCGGCGCCCGCCTCCGCGACGGTGGTGAGGACCGCGCCCCGGGACGGGTCGACCACCTCGGTGCGCGCTCCGTCGGCGGCATCGCGCCACTGTCCCCCGACGAACAGCCGTCCGGGTTCGATCTCGAAGGTGGTCATCGCCACTCCTCAGCCTCTTCGCCAAGATTTCAACAAACAGGAATCCTGTTGGTTCGCAGTTTCATTACGGACAGGTTTCCTGTCAATGCTCTACGCTGAACCCATGTCCGATTCCCAGGCTACGAAGACATCGCCGTCCCTGCTCTACATGGTCAAGCAGGTGGAGCTCGTGGTGCGCTCACACCTGGACGAGCTGGTCAAGCCTGCGGGCATCACCGCACTGCAGTACACCGCGCTCACCGTGCTGGAGCGCCACGACGGACTGTCGGCCGCCCAGCTCGCCCGCGACTCGTTCGTCACCGCGCAGTCCATCGCCGACCTCGTACGGTCCCTGGAGAACCGGGGGCTGGTGCGCCGGGAGCGCAATCCGCGCAACCGCAGGGAGCTGCTGATCCTGCTCACCGACGCGGGCCGGCGACTGCTCGAACAGCACGCGGAGCCGGTCCGGGAGCTGGAGGAGCGCATGGTCCGCGATCTCACGGCCCACCAGACCGAGCAGTTGCGCCAGTCCCTGTCCAAGGCCTGGCACGCGCTGTCGTAGCCGTTCACCGCAATTCGAAGACATATGTCAATCGAACATGCTCAAATTCACTCCATCGAGGGTAACTTGCAGGGCGGGGAACGCTTTTGTGCTCACTCGGTACCCAGGGGACGGGCCGACGCTCGTAGGCTCACGGAACGTTGTCACCCCGGCCCCCGGTGACCTGCAAACCCACAGCGTCGGAGCAGGTGGAGGCGATGTCGTCGTGGAGCAGCAACCGGCGCCGCTGACCCGGCATCTGCGGGTCCGACAGGACCGCGGACACACGGTGCTGGAGTTCCGCGGCGAGATCGACATCGCCGCCGCCGTCGAGATCGGTCCGTACCTGGACCGGTTGACGGCGCGTCAGGACGTCCGGCTGGTCATCGATCTGCGGCCCGTGGACTTCTTCGACTGCTCCGGGCTGCGCCTGCTGTACCGGGCCCGCACCCGGATCCTCGACCAGGACGGCGAGTTGCGGCTGGTGTGCACGCATCCTCTGACGCTGCGCATCATGCGGGTCACGGGACTGGCGAAACTGCTGCCCCCGCATGCGACCGTGGACGCGGCCCTGGGTCAGCCCGAGGCCACGTCCGGGTCGTGGTGAGCGCCGTCGGAGCCACTACTTGAGGATCTTGGTGACCTGGCCGGCGCCGACCGTGCGGCCGCCCTCACGGATGGCGAACTTCAGGCCCTCCTCCATCGCGATGGGCTGGATCAGCTGGACGTGCATGCCGGTGTTGTCACCCGGCATGACCATCTCGGTGCCCTTGGGCAGGGTCACCACGCCGGTGACGTCGGTCGTGCGGAAGTAGAACTGGGGCCGGTAGTTCTCGAAGAACGGCGTGTGCCGGCCGCCCTCGTCCTTGGACAGGATGTACGCCTGCCCCTCGAACTCCGTGTGCGGGGTGACCGTCCCGGGCTTGATGACGACCTGCCCGCGCTCCACCTCCTCCCGCTTGACGCCGCGCAGGAGCAGGCCGACGTTCTCCCCGGCCCGGCCCTCGTCGAGCAGCTTGCGGAACATCTCGATGCCGGTGACGGTCGTCCTCGTCTTCTGCTCGTGGATGCCGATGATCTCGACCTCGTTGTTGACGTGCAGCACCCCGCGCTCGATCCGGCCGGTGACGACGGTGCCGCGGCCGGTGATGGTGAAGACGTCCTCGATCGGCATGAGGAACGGCTTGTCCACGTCCCGCTGCGGTTCCGGGACCGCCTCGTCGACGGCGTCGAGCAGGTCGATCACGGACTGGGTCCACTGCGGGTCGCCGTCGAGGGCCCTGAGCGCGGACACCCTGACGACGGGCACGTCGTCGCCGGGGAACTCGTACTCGGTCAGCAGCTCACGGACCTCCAGCTCCACCAGTTCCAGGATCTCCTCGTCGTCCACCATGTCGGTCTTGTTCAGGGCGACGACGATGTACGGCACACCCACCTGCCGGGCCAGCAGCACATGCTCCTTGGTCTGCGGCATCGGCCCGTCCGTCGCGGCCACGACCAGGATCGCGCCGTCCATCTGGGCCGCGCCGGTGATCATGTTCTTGATGTAGTCGGCGTGTCCGGGGCAGTCGACGTGCGCGTAGTGCCGGCGCTCGGTCTGGTACTCCACATGGGCGATCGAGATCGTGATGCCGCGCTGCCGCTCCTCGGGCGCCTTGTCGATCTGGTCGAACGGCGTGAACGGGTTCAGGTCGGGAAACCTGTCGTGCAACACCTTGGTGATCGCCGCCGTGAGCGTGGTCTTCCCGTGGTCGATGTGACCGATGGTCCCGATGTTCACGTGCGGCTTGGTCCGCTCGAACTTCGCCTTCGCCACTGCAACCCCTCCTGAGCATCCCTGGTGATGCCGAGCGTTGCTCCACTACCTCATGTCTATTCGCTCCGGGGCGCGTCGAACAGGGCGCTGACGGACTCCCCGTTGTGAATGCGGCGCACGGCCTCGGCGAGCGCCGGGGCGACGGTGAGGATCCGCAGCTTCTCGGTGCGCTCCTCCTCCGGGACCGGCACGGTGTTGGTGCACACGATCTCCAGTACGTCGGGCTGCTCACCGATGCGTTTGAGCGCCCCGGCGGCGAACAGCCCGTGCGTACAGGCCACCCGGATCGAGCGGGGCTCCAACTCTCTGAGACGCTCCAGGAGTTCGAGGACCGTGCTGCCCTTGGCGATCTCGTCGTCCAGGACGATGACGTCCCGGCCGGCGACCTCGCCGATGACCGAGCTGATGGAGACCCGGTCGTCGGCGAAGCGCTGCTTGGCGCCGGCGGCCACCTGGGCGCCGATCATCCGCGCGAACGCGGCCGCCTCCTTGGCGTTGCCGAGGTCCGGTGAGACGACGGTGGTGCGGGACAGGTCGTGCCGGCGGAAGTGGGCGGCGAGCTCGCGCCGGGCGTGCAGGTGGTCGACCGGGACCGAGAAGAAGCCGTGGACCTGCGGCGAGTGCAGGGTCATGGTCAGGACACGGCTCGCGCCCGCCGCGACCATCAGGTCGGCGACCAGCCGTCCGCCGAGCGAGATGCGGGGCGCGTCCTTCTTGTCGGAGCGGGCGTAGGAGTAGTGCGGCATGACGACGGTGATCCGGGCGGCCGAGGCCCCGCGCGCCGCGTCGCACATCAGCAGCAGCTCCACCAGGTTCTCCTGGACCGGCTTCACCAGCGGCTGGATCAGGAAGACGTCCCTCTCCCGGCAGTTGGCCTGCAGCTGCACCTCGAGGCAGTCGTTGGCGAACCTGCTGACGCGGGTCGGGCTGAGCGGCACACCGAGATGGGCGCAGACCTCGGCGGCCAGATCGGGGTGGGCGCTGCCGCTGAACACGGAGATGTCTCGCACGATCCGCTCCTCGCATGATCACGTACGGTCCTTCATGCTACTGACGCCGGAAAATCCGGTTGCGCCGCACGCGAGCCCGCACGCCATGATGTGACCGTCCGAGTCCCCTCACGTCAGGACCCCTCGCATGCGCCGACTCCTCGAAATCACCCAGCGCCCCCACCGGCCCACGGTCTTCGAGGAAACGACCCCGCATGCACACCCTGAACATCGGCATTCTCGCCCACGTCGACGCAGGTAAGACCAGCCTCACCGAGCGGCTGCTGTTCGACCACGGGGCGATCGACCGGCTCGGCAGTGTCGACGCCGGCGACACCCGTACGGACGACGGCCGGATCGAGCGGCAGCGCGGCATCACCATCCGCTCCGCCGTCGCCGCCCTCACCGTCGGGGACACCCAGATCAACCTCATCGACACCCCCGGCCACTCCGACTTCATCGCCGAGGTCGAGCGCGCCCTGGAGGTCCTCGACGGCGCGGTGCTGCTGCTGTCCGCCGTGGAGGGCGTGCAGG
This sequence comes from Streptomyces sp. C1-1, assembly GCF_050214755.1. NCBI lineage: Bacteria > Bacillati > Actinomycetota > Actinomycetes > Kitasatosporales > Streptomycetaceae > Streptomyces > Streptomyces sp. C1-1. Next base: position 1,504,888 of record NZ_CP189826.1, read on the forward strand.
CGCAGACCCGGGTGCTGATGCGGACCCTGCGGCGGCTGCGGCTGCCCACCCTGGTCTTCGTCAACAAGATCGACCGGGCGGGCGCCCGCTCCACGGACCTGCTCGCCGACATCCGCCTCAGGCTGACGCCGTACGCCGCCGCGCTCACCGACGTGTCGGGCCTCGGCACCCCCGGCGCCCGGGTGACGCGGCGCCCGCCCGGGGACGGCCGGCTGGCGGAGGCGCTCGCCGAGGTCGACGCGGACGTGCTCGCCGGGCTGGTGGACGGCCCCGAGCCCACCCCGGACGATCTGCGCGGGGCGCTCGCGGCCCGCACCGCCGACGGCTCCTTCCATCCCGTCTTCTTCGGCTCGGCCCTCGGCGGACAGGGCGTGGCCGAGCTCGTCGACGGCCTGGTCCGGCTGGTCCCGCCCGCCCCGGCGCGGGGCGGCGCACCCCGCGGCACGGTGTTCGCCGTACGACCCGGACCGGGCGGTGAGCGGACGGCCTACCTGCGGTTGTACGACGGTGAGGTCTCCCCGCGCCAGCGGCTGACGTTCCGGCGGCGCGAGGCCGACGGGCACACCACCGAGGTCTCCGGCCGGGCGAACGGCCTGGTCGTGATCGGCCGGGACGGCCCGCTCACCGCCGGGAACATCGCGGCGGTCACCGGCATCGGCGGCATCCGCGTCGGCGACCGGCTCGGCGATCCCCCGTCCGAGGGCGCACAGCGGTTCGCCCCGCCGACACTGCAGACCCTGGTGCGCGCCCGCCGCCCCGAGCAGGCGGCGCCCCTGCGCGCGGCCCTCCTGACCCTCGCCGACCAGGACCCGCTGCTGCACGCCCGGCCCGCGGCCGCCGGCGCCACCGCGCTGCTGCTGTACGGCGAGGTGCAGATGGAGGTGCTCGCGGCCACGCTCGCGCAGGACTTCGGCATCGAGGCCGACTTCGAACCGGGCCGCGTCCGGTTCCTGGAGCGGCCCCGGGCCGTGGGCGAGGCGGCCGCCGAGATGCCGTGGCACCTCGGCAGCCGTGTATGGGCCACGGTCGGGCTGCGCGTGGAGCCGGGACCGCGGGGGCTAGGCAACGTGTTCGCGTACGACACGGAACTCGGCGCCCTGCCCCGGGCCTTCCACCAGGCCGTCGAGGACTCCGTGCACGCGAGCATGCTCGGCGGGCTGTCCGGCGCGCCGGTGACGGACTGCCGGGTGACGCTGATCCGGTCCGGCTTCAGCTCGGTCATGAGCACGGCCGGCGACTTCCGCACCCTCACGCCGGTCGTGCTGCGCCGCGCCCTGGAGAGCGCGGGGACCAGGCTGTACGAGCCCTACCACGCCTTCGAGACGGAGGTCCCGCTCGACGCCCTCGCGCCGGTCACCGCACAACTCGCCCAGTCCGGCGCGGAGTTCACCGGAACGTCGGGCGGGAGCACCTCCTGGGTGATCACCGGTGAGGTGCCGGCCCGCCGGGTGCGCGAGGTCGAGCTGCGGCTGCCGGGTCTCACCCACGGCGAGGGAGTGTGGTGGTCACGGCCGTCGGGTGATCGCGAACTGCGCCCGTAGCGGGGGGAGTTCACCACGACACCGGCAGTCTGCGCGGACTGCGCGTCAGCTGGCCCTCCCGCCACTCGATCGTCTCCGGCGTGAACTCGGCGCGCAGGCCGGGGAGCCGGGAGGCCAGCCGGTGCAGGGCGAGGCCGAGTTCCAGCCGGGCGAGCCAGGCGCCGAGGCAGTGGTGGGGTCCGGCACCGAAGATCAGGGTCGGTGAGGTCAGGGGGGTGAAGGGGTCCGGCGGGCCGGGCGGGAACACGTCGGGGTCGCGGACGGCGGCATTGGTCTGCACGGCGACCACCGCGCCCGCCGGGATGGCCACCCCGCCGACCTCGACGTCCTCGACGGCGCGGCGGATCAGTCCCGGCAGCACCCGGCCCTCGCTCAGCGGGACGGCGCGCAGCAGCTGTTCCGCCGCGCCCGCCGCCGTCTCCTCGTCGGCGGCGAGCCCGGACCAGACGTCTTGGGCGTCGGTGAGCAGGTAGACGACGATGTTGCCGAGCGCCGTCATGGTCGTCTCGTGGCCGGCCACCACCAGCCCGCACACCAGGCGCACCAACTGCCGCTCGTCGATGTCGAGGCTGTCGCCCGCCGCCACCAGGCCGCTGACCAGGTCGTCGCCGGGCGACTTACGCCGTTCGGCGACCAGGTCGGCGCCGAAGGCCGTGAACTCGGTCAGTGCCGCGGACACCTCCTCGCGGGTGTGGGCGCCGCCGGAGAGCGCGTGGTCGGCCCAGTGGCGGATGCGCTGGCGGTCGAGGTGGTCCAGGCCCATCAGCCGGCAGATCACCGAGACGGGCAGCGGGCGCGTGAAGCCCTCGACGATGTCGGCGGGCGGCCGGCGTGCGGTGAAGTCGTCGAGGAGGGCGTCGACGGCCTGGGCCACCCAGGGCCGCCAGCGGGCGATCGCCCGGGGCGTGAACGCCCGCTGCACGGTGCCGCGCAGCCTGCGGTGCGCCTCCCCGTCCATGTTGAGCAGGCCGTTCGGGTCGTCCAGCAGGTTCGGTACGACAAGCAGCGGGGGCGCGTCCTCGGCGTACAGCGACCTTCTGTCGAAACGCGGGTCCATCAGCACATGACGTACGTCGGCGTACCGCGTGACAAGCCACACCGGGGTTCCGGTGGCGAGGGCGGCCGGGCGCGGCGGCCCCGCTTCGGGGAGGTCGATGCGGTGCATGGGACACAAGGGGCGGGAAGTGCTGTCTGTGGTCATCCGGGGCTCCCGGCGTGCCGGTACGGACAGTTCTCCCACGCTAATGCGCCCCGGCTGCCTCGACCAAGGGTGCCAATCGGCCAACGAGACGGTCTGGCCGGGCATTTGGCGGGCATCCGTGTCAGTGGAAAGGAGGGCCGTCGCCATGACGACTCCCATCAGGCGCGTGTCCAGGCGCATGCCCGGCTGGGCGAAGGCGGTGAGCGCCGTCGTGCTGGTGCTCGTGGTGTTCTTCGCCGGTATCCGGCTGGCCGTGCTGCCGGGCCTCAAGGACCTGTTCGGCACCGAGACGCACGACCGCACGGGCCCCACACTGCTCCAGTCCATCCAGGACATGAGCCGTTACGACGCCGCCTCCGGCAACTTCCAGGTCGTCGTCGACCTGGAGAAGGACACCAAGTACCTGCCCGACGCCATCCGCGGCACCCGCGTCCTCTACGTGGGCGCGGGCACCGTCGACGCCTATGTCGACCTGGGCAAGGTCGGCAAGGACGACGTGACGGTCAACGGCGACCGCACGTCCGCCACCCTCCGGCTGCCGCACGCGGCGCTGGGCAAGCCCGCCCTCGACCCGGACCGCTCCTACGCGGTCTCCAAGCAGCGCGGTCTGCTGGACCGGCTGGGCGACCTCTTCTCGGACAACCCCAACAGCGAGCAGGCCGTGCAGAAGGCCGCGGTCAAGCACATCGGCGACGCCGCCAAGGACAGCGGACTGACCAAGCGCGCCGAGAGCAACACCACCGACATGCTCGAGGGGCTGCTGCACTCGCTCGGCTTCAAGGAGGTGAACGTCTCGTACCAGAGCTGATCAGCCGCCCAGCACCCCGGGCAGGGCCAGCGCGCCGAGCAGGGCGGCGCCGACCAGCATCCAGGCCACGTAGTCCCCGACGTGCCCGGACTGCAGGCGCCGCAGCCGCGAGGCGCGGTAGGCACCGGCGAGCAGCTTCGGCCGGGCCACGGCGAGGGCCGCGAGCCCTCCGGCCAGCGCGGTCGAGGCCAGTGCGAGGAAGACTCCGGCCGGCGTCCAATGCGGAGCCGAGACCACGGCTCCGCCGGCGCCGGCCTCGTTGACGCCGTGCGCGACCACGCCGGCGAAGCCGGGAGCCACGCCGACGGCGAGGGAGGCGGCGAGCAGCACCGCGGGAACCGTCGTCATGGTGTCGGGGACGCGGCCGAGCCGGCTCCGGGTCTCGGGCTGCTCGCCGGAGCCGGTCGTCTCGTACTCGGTGTCCTCCTCGGGCCGGGGCCCGAGGCCCAGGAAGACCCGCGCGGTGACGCGCAGCACCACCGCGCCGGTCACCGCGCTCACCACCACGTACACGACGGTGAGCGGGCCGCCCACGGCCTCCTCGGCGACGGCCTTGCCGAGGCCCGTTCCGAAGGGCGGCAGCCCGGCGAGGGCGAGGCCGCCCAGGCCGTAGAGGACGGCCACGCCGCGCAGCCGCCGGGCGCGGCCGTGCAGGGCGTACTCGTCGACGCTGCCGAACCGGTCGAGGAGGATGCCGGTGCAGGCGAACAGGGCGGCCTTCACCCCGGCGTGGCCGAGGACGTACAGCGCGACCCCGTCGTCGCCCTCCGGCGTCAGCACCCCGAGGCCGATCAGGAACAGCCCGGTGTGGGCGACCGTCGAGAAGGCCAGCTGCCGTTTGATGTGCCGCTGGAACCAGCACATCACGGCACCGATCAGCGCCGTCAGGGTGCCGAGCACCAGCAGCACCCGTTCCGCGTCGGCCGCCGGGACGCCGCCCGGGCCGGAGAAGACGGTGCCGTACACGCGCCAGACGCCGTACGTGCCGAGCTCGACCATGACGCCGGACAGCAGCATGCACACGGGCGTCGGCGCGACGGCGTGCGCGTCGGGCAGCCAGAAGTGGAAGGGCGCGGCGGCGGCCTTGACCAGCAGACCGGTCAGGACGAGGACGAAACCGGCGAGGGTGAGCGCGTCGGGCCCCCCGTGGACGGCGGCACTGTCCAGGCCGCGCCCGATCTGGGTGAGGGCCAGTTCTCCGGTGCGGGCGTACAGCAGCCCGATGCCCATCAGCATGGCGTAGGCGCCGAGCGAGGTGACGACGCCGAAGGTGAGGGCGCCCTGCACGGCCTTGGCCTCCTCGACGCGGGTGCCGGTCAGGGCGTAGGCGACGACGCTCATCAGCTCGAACCAGACGAACATGTCGAACAGGTCGCCGGCGATCGCGAAGCCGCACATGCCGCCCTGGAAGAGCAGCAACAGGGCGGGGAAGGAGCCCGCGTGACGGCGGGGCGGTTCGTCGAAGTAGTGCCAGGAGTACGCCATCGCCGCCAGGGTCAGCAGCGAGGCCAGCGCGGCCATGCCGAGGCCCGGCCCGTCCCCGACGAGGACGATGCCGACGCTGTGGCCGTTCACCGGCTGCCAGCCGCCGACCCATTCGGTCATCGGCGGCGAGGAGTCGAGCAGCAGCACCAGCGCGAGTCCTGCGGTACCGGCGCAGACGGCGCAGGCCACGGACTCGGCGACGGCCCGGGGCAGCCGGCGCCCCACGGCGACCAGGACGGCCGCGCCGAGCAGGGGGACGGCGACGAGGAGGGGCAGCAGATCGTTCATCAGCCGCGCAGCTCGGAGAGCTCATCGGGGTCGACCGTGTCGTGGCGCTTGGCGATCTGCACGACGAGCGCGAGCAGCAGGGCGGTGACGGTGGCGCCGACGACGACGTCCGTGAGGGTGAGCGCCTGGACGACGGGGTCGACGACCGGCCGGGAGCCGGGCTTGATGTCGGAGAAGACGGGTGCGGTGGCCTTGTCGCGGTAGCCCACCGCCAGCAGCAGGACGTAGGTGGCGGCCTGGCAGACGGACAGGCAGCCGACGGCGTGGATGAGGTTGCGGCTGGCGGCCAGGCCGTAGCAGCCGACCAGGAACACCCAGGCGGCCACCAGGTAGGGCAGTACGTCCATCACGGCGTTCACGTCCCGTCCGCCTCCTCGATCTCGACGGCCTGGTCCAGGAAGCGGGCGAGCAGGATGACGACGGCGCAGGCGACCTCCATGCCGATGGCCGCGTTGAGCAGGGGGACGGTGCCGCCGGAGGACAGGGTGTTGAAGGTGCCGTACGGCAGCAGCGTGTTGGCCAGGAAGGCGGTGCCCCCGACGAGTCCGGCGAGGCCGGTGACGAGGTAGGCGGAGGCGGCCAGCGCGTCGCCGACCTCGTAGGCGCCGATCGGGCGGACCCGTTCCAGTGCCCCGTAGTCGGCGCCCAGGTAGAGCAGGTGCAGGGCCGTCGCCGCGACGACGCCGCCCTGGAAGCCGCCACCCGGGCTGAGCTGGCCGTGGGCGACCACGTACAGCCCGCTGAGCAGGGCGAGGGGCAGGACGACGAGGGCGTAGCGGCGTACCGGCGGGGCCACCTCGGCGGGTTCGGGGCGCGCGCGGTGTTCGTCGCGGGTCTGGCGCAGCAGCACGACACAGCCGACGACGGCGGCGAACAGGATCATCATCTCGCCGAGGGTGTCGAAGGCGCGCTGGTCGAAGTTGACGGAGGAGATGGTGTTGGCGGTGTGCCGGGCGAGGGAGGCGCGCACGGCCCGGTCGCCGTAGGGATGCCGGGCCCCGCCGAAGTCCGGGAGTCTCAGACAGGCGGCGACGAGCAGCGCGGCGAGGCCCGCGCCACCGGCCAGCAGTACCCACAGCCGGCCGCGCCGGGTCATCGGCCGTCCTCCTTGCCCCGGCCGCGCCGCCTGACCTTGCGGACGGTGAGCATCAGCAGCAGCGGGGTCAGGGCGGAGCCGACGGCCAGCTGCGACAGACCCACGTCGGGTGCCTGGAGGACGGTGAACAGCACGGCGAGCACGACGCCGAGGACGGCCAGGACGAGGGCCTGGCGCACGGGATCACGGGTCGTCACCGCCGCCGTCGCGGCCGCCACGACCAGCAGCAGCGCGACGACGATCACCGCGTCAGCCACCGCGCACCCCCCGGAACCCGCCGGACAGGGCACGCGAGGCGACGATGTTCCCGATGATCAGCAGCGCCCCGATCACCAGGAGTTTGACCATGGCCCGGCCGGGCCCGGTGGCCACGCACAGCGCGATGACCGCGGCCGCGCCCAGGCCGGCGACCGCCCACGTCGCTGCCCAGGTGCGCGGGGGGTCCTCGGCGAGTTCGTCGGCGAGCAGCCGGGCGAAGACGAGGGTGCCGACCGGGCCGAGCAGGGCGAGGACGAGGCCGAGGTCGACGTAGGAGGGGCGGCCGTAGGCCTGGGAGAGGAGGAGCAGGCCGGGGCAGGCGAGGGCGGTGGACAGGTTCTGGGCCAGGACCCGGCGCCGCAGCGGGCCGGTGGTCACACCCCACAGGGCAGCCCCCAGGCCGCCGCCGAGTTCGACGGTCGCGGCCAGCGTCCAGCCGTTCACGATCCGGTCACCGCCCGCCGGGCGGCTCGCGCGGCGAGGGCGCCCACGGCGGCACAGCCCGCGCCGACGGCGAGTTCCAGGGGGTCCACCGTGCTGATGAGGACCAGCCACAACAGGGCGAGCGCGGCCCACCAGACGAGCAGTTCGGCCAGGGCGAGGAGTGCCGTCCGCGGGGTCATGCGCCACCTCCTCGGGCTCCGCTCGCACACCGTGCCGACGAGATGTCCGGTCCGTCCCTGCGCGGCATCCAAGCATCACGACGGGCGCCGCGGGTGGCGGCGCGCTCGGCTCACCGCCCGGAGTGCCCCGACAGCGGGAAGGAAAACCGGACGGGCGCCCGGCCCGGACCGCGGATACGGCGGCATCGTCGGGCATCGAGGGGGTAAACGCCTTGAAACGCAAGCAAGTTGAAGACTGGAGGACCACCTGATGGCCCGAGCAGCAGTGCGCCCGCTGTCCGCCCTGCGCCTGCGCACCGCAAAGGCCGGGAAGCCGGAGAAGAGCGCGCAGCCCGCGAAGAAGGCGAAGGCGCGTCCCGCGCCCCGCCCGGAGCCGCGGGAGCGGCATGTGCTGCCCTGGCCGATCCGGGTGCTGGCGATGCTGGTCGCGTTCGCGACCATGGTGGCCTTCGCCGTGGTGCTGGCCAAGCTGACGCTGGAACCCTCCCCCGCCTCGGCCTCGCTGGTGCACACCAACCTGCATCCGGGCCGCTCGATCCGGGCCTACTTGGAGCAGCCGGCGCTGCGGGACACCGTGAAGCAGATCGGCGGCAACATTCTGCTGGGCATCCCGTTCGGCGTCCTCGTACCGGTCGTCGCGCCACGGGCACGCGGGCTGCTGCGCGTGCTGCTGCTGACCGCCGTCGTGATGCTGCTCGTGGAGTTCGCCCAGGGAGCACTGGTCAACGGGCGTGCCTTCGACATCGACGACGTCATCCTCAACACGACCGGCGCCCTGATCGGCTGGGTGCTGCTGGGGCGGCGGATGGGCAAGGTGCACGCCCGGGAGCGGGTGCCCGGCAGGCCGGCCAAGCGGACAAAGAGCGCATAACCAGGAGCCCCTACCCCTGGTCCGTACCAAACTATTGACGCTGCCCTTATCTCACTTCTTAAATCAAGAGGCGACGCCTTCACCCCCCACCCCGGCCGGGCGCACGTGTGCGCCCGGCCGCCGTACGGAAGGAAGTGCCGTGGCCTCCCCACGACTGCTGCGCAGATGTCTGTTCGCCGCCCTGTCCGCCGTCCTCGTCGCGTCCGCCGCGACCGGTGCGGCGCAGGCGGAGACGCCCAGGGCCACCGCCGCCGCGGTGACGTTCTCGGACACCTTCGACGGGCCGGCCGGAGCCGCCGTCGACTCCTCGAAATGGCAGATCGAGACCGGCGACAACGTCAACAACCACGAGCGGCAGTACTACACGTCCGGCAACAAGAACGCGGCCCTGGACGGCCAGGGCCATCTGGTGATCACCGCCCGGCGCGAGAACCCCGCCAACTACCAGTGCTGGTACGGCACCTGCCAGTACACCTCGGCCCGGCTGAACACCTCGGGGAAGTTCACCGCCCAGTACGGGCACGTCGAGGCCCGGATGAAGATCCCGCGCGGACAGGGCATGTGGCCCGCGTTCTGGATGCTGGGCACGCCGGTCAACTGGCCGGACTCCGGCGAGATCGACGTCATGGAGAACGTCGGCTTCGAACCCTCCACCGTGCACGGCACCATCCACGGCCCCGGCTACTCCGGCTCGGGCGGCATCGGTGCCGCCTACACGCTGCCGGGCGGCCAGGCCTTCGCCGACGCCTTCCACACCTTCGCCGTCGACTGGGCGCCCGACTCGATCACCTGGTCCGTGGACGGCAACGTCTACCAGCGCCGCACCCCCGCCGACCTCGGCGGCAAGACCTGGGTGTTCAACAAGCCGTTCTTCCTGATCCTCAACCTGGCGGTGGGCGGCTACTGGCCCGGCGACCCTGACGGCTCCACGGTCTTCCCCCAGCAGCTGGTGGTGGACTCGGTGTCGGTCACCACGAGCGACACGGCCACCGGCGCGGCGATCAGGGGCCTGGCCGGCAAGTGCGTGGACGTCGCCGGCGCGAACCCCGCCAACGGCACGCCCGTCCAGCTCTACGACTGCAACGGCACCGCCGCCCAGCAGTGGACCGTCGGCCCCGACGGCACGCTGCGCGCGCTGGGCAAGTGCCTGGACGTCACCGGCAACGGCACGGCGGACGGCTCGACCGTCCAGCTGTGGGACTGCACCGGCGGCCCGAACCAGAAGTGGACGGTCACCGGGGCGCACGACATCGTCAATCCGCAGGCGAACAAGTGCCTGGACGTCACCGGCAACAACTCGGCCAACGGCACCCGCCTGCAGATCTGGTCCTGCGCGGGCGGCGCCAACCAGAAGTGGACGGTCGGCTGACCAGCGGGCTAGTGCAGTCTCCAGGTGAACTTGTCGCCGCCGACCCAGCGCACCACGTCCGGATCGTCCATGTCGTGGACCGTGATGCCGAACGCCGCGGCGGCCTCCAGGACGTCGATGACGCCCTTGGCCTCGCCGACCACTTCGCCGTCGATCTCCACGATCCGGAACGGAGGCGTGCCCGGCTGCACTCCGAGCACCATGATCCGCGGATGCGCGATGTAGGGAGCTGCTTGTTCGGTCATGCAATAGAGCGTAGGACGCAACCGGCCCACCTGGCTCGGGCGCGTCACTCCTGGAGAAGCTCCAGCACAGCCGACTCGACGGCGCCGTGAGTGGTGGGACGCCCGAAGTGCCCGTGCTCGCCCAGCCGGGTGAGCGCGGGCCTCCTCCGTCACGACGGCGAGCGCGACGGCGGCGAGGACCGTGGCGTACCAGGTCCGGAAGTCCTTCCTCGCCGGACGCGGACTGTCCCGACGGCGGCGGCCCGGCCGAGCCCGAGTCGGAACCGGTGACCAGACCAACAGTGCGGCCCGGGCGCGGGTGGGGAACCCTGGACGTGGAGGTGACCATGGATCCCGTCGAGGCACTGGAGCGGATCGCCTTCCTGCTGGAGCGGTCCCTGGCGCCGACGTACCGCGTACGCGCCTTTCGCACGGCGGCCCGGGTCCTGACGTCCCTGCCCGAGGGCGAGGTGCGTGAGCGGGCCGACGCCGGGACGCTGGAGTCGCTCAAGGGCGTCGGCCCCAGGACGGCGCAGGTGGTGCGGGAGGCGCTGGCCGGGCAGGTCCCCGGCTACCTGGGCAAGCTGGAGAGCGAGGCCGCGGCGCCCCGTGGCGAGCGGCGCGGTGAGCAGCTGCGGGCACTGCTGCGGGGCGACTGCCATCTGCACTCCGACTGGTCGGACGGCGGCAGCCCGATCGAGGAGATGGGGCGGGCCGCGGCGGCGCTCGGCCACGAGTGGGCGGTGCTGACCGACCACTCCCCCAGGCTGACCGTGGCCCGCGGTCTCTCCCCGGAGCGGTTGCGGCGGCAGCTGGACGTGGTGGCGGAGCTGAACGCCGACTGGGCGCCGTTCCGGCTGCTCACCGGCATCGAGTGCGACATCCTCGACGACGGCACGCTCGACCAGGAGCCCGAGCTGCTCGAGCGGCTCGACGTGGTCGTGGTGTCGGTGCACTCCAAGCTGCGCATGGACGCCCGGGCGATGACCCGCCGCATGGTGGCGGCCGTCCGCGATCCGCACTCCGACGTGCTCGGGCACTGCACCGGGCGGCTGGTGACGGGGCGGGGCCGGCCGGAGTCGCATTTCGACGCCGACGAGGTGTTCGCCGCGCTGGCCGAGACGGGCACCGCGCTGGAGATCAACAGCCGGCCCGAGCGGCTGGACCCGCCGCGGCGGCTGCTGCGCCGGGCGGTGGAGGCGGGCGTGCTGTTCTCGGTCGACACCGACGCGCACGCCCCGGGCCAGCTGGACTGGCAGATCCTCGGCTGCGCGCGGGCCGAGGACTGCGGGGTGCCGGCCGAGCGCGTGGTGAACACGTGGTCCCGCGAGGACCTGCTCGCCTGGGCCGGGCGGCGCACTCTGCCCGCAGGAGTGCCGGGCACCTGACGTGGTACCCGTGCGGGCGTGGGTCAGGCGGCCGTGCTTGTGCGGCCGTGCTTGTGCGGTCGCAGTGAGGCGGTCGTATTCGAGCAGCCGTGTTCGGGTGGTCGTCTTCGGGCGGCCGGAGAGAAGGAGCGCGCATGCAACGGGCGGCCGTGTTCGACGTCGACGGAACCCTCGCCGACACCAACCACCTGCACGTGGTGGCCTGGTGGGAAGCCTTGCGGCAGGCGGGGCACGACATCCCCATGCACGCCGTCCACCGCTCCATCGGGCTGGGGTCCGAGGACCTGGTCGCCCGGCTGCTCGGTGAGCGGCGGGACAAGGACCAGGACGCCGAACTGAGCGCCGCGCACAAGGCGTTGTACGGCCAGTACTTCGACCGGCTCCCCGCGTTCAAGGACGCCGGACGGCTGCTGCGCCGCCTCGACCACGACGGCTGGCAGGTGGTGCTGGCCACCTCCGCGAGCGGCCCCGAGCTGTCCGCGCTGCGCCGCGCCATCTCGGCCGACGACGCGATCACCGCCACCGCGAGCGCCGACGACGTCGAGGAGGGCAAGCCGGCACCCGAGCCGGTCGAACACGCCCTGGAGCTGGCCGGGGTGCCGCCCGAGCGGGCGGTGTTCGTCGGCGACACGGTGTGGGACATGCGCGCGGGCAGCCGGGCCGGGGTGCGCTGCGTGGGCGTGCTGTGCGGCGGCATCCCCCGCCGCGACCTGGAGGAGGCGGGCGCCGAGGCGGTGTACGACGATCCCGCGCATCTGCTGGCCTCGCTGAAGGACGGCCCCTTCGCCTGAGTGCGGCACGTCACAGCGTTCCCCCCGCTCCGGCTCCGCGATCTCGGACACCCGTACGCCCATGAGCGGGACGAAAGCGGTGCTCAGGCACTCGGCACACGCCTGGCGGCGGACGGCCGGCAGGACCGGTCGCTCCGCGCGGGCGGCCTGGCGGTCACCGGGCCGGGAGCGGGACCTGGTGGTGCAGTCGCTCAAGGCGGCCGGGGCGGCGCTGCTCGCCTGGGTCGTGGCGAGCGACGGGATGAACGATCCCATGGCCCTGATGGCGCCCTGGGTGGCGCTGCTGCTGGTGCAGGCCACGGTGTACAGCTCGCTGCGGCAGGCGGCGCAGCAGTTCGCGGCGATCTGCGTCGGCACCCTGTGCGCGTCGGCGGCGCAGGCCCTGACCGGGGCGACGCTGGGCGCGCTCGCGCTGTGCCTGCCGGTGCTGATGCTGTTGTCGAACTGGTCGCGCTTCGGCGACCAAGGGGTCTACGCCGCGACCACGGCGGTGTTCACCCTGGCGTCGGGCACCGTGACCGCGACCGCGGTCGGGCACCGGGTGGGGCAGGCGGCGCTGGGCGCGGTGATCGGGGTGGCCGTCAACGCGCTCGTCCTGCCGCCCATTCACCTGCGGGACGTGCGGGAGAACCTCGCGGCCCTCGCCCGGGAAGCCGGTGACGTGCTGCGGACGGTCGCGGACGACCTGCGGCACGAGCGCTGGGACGGGCGGACCACGGCCGGCTGGTCGCATGCCACGGCGCGGCTGGAGCACCGGCTGGAGGCGCTGCGCTCGGCGCGCCGCTGGAGCCGGGAGAGCCTGCGGCTGACGAGCCGGCCGCTGCGCGCCCTGCGCCGGGTTCCGGCGGCGGTGCCCGAGGAGGCGGAGGACGAGCGCTTCAGCCGGGTCACCGGGCATGTGGAGTCCCTGGTGCGGACGCTGGTGGTCGCGGCCGAGGACGGGCGTACGCCGACCCTGCCCGAGGGGCGGGTGCTGCGGACGTACGCGCGGCTGCTGGAGCTGATCGCCGAGGCCTGCGCCGCGGAGGGGGCCCGGCTGCTCGACGCGCGCGGTGTCGAGGGTGCGGACGGCCGGGGCGAGGAGGCCCGGCGCGCCCTGCACCGGCGGCTGCAGGAGGAGTTGCGGGAGCAGGCGGCCGACGGAGCGGACCGGACGACCGTGCTCGGCTCACTGGTGCTGCAGGCGGAGAACCTGTGGGTGGACTCCGTTCCCGCCGCGGCGCAGGTGACTCAGATCACCGCCGAAGAGGCCGAACAGCGGAACACCTGAGGGTGGTTGCCCGTTGAACAAGCCGTGGGTGTGGACGGGACAGTGTCCCCGGGCCTCACCTTTCGCACACAGGGACGATCGTTCGGCTGAAGCCCTGTGGAGCCTTTCGCCGAGAGGCGACCGCCGTCCGCACCCACCCTTCGGCTGCCCCGACCGGCATCCCCCGTCCGGTCGGGGCTTCTCTCTGCCCGCGGCCAGGTCGCGCTTGACTTCGAGAGCACTCCAATCCGTAGCGTTCCCGGCATGAGCACTCCACAGCACAAGATCGGATCCGGATTCGGTGCGACGAGTACCGCCGACGACGTCCTGCGGGGCCTGGACCTCACCGGCAAGCTGGCCCTCGTCACCGGCGGCTACTCGGGACTCGGCCTGGAGACGACCCGCGCCCTCACCAGGGCGGGCGCCCGGGTGGTCGTCCCGGCCCGGCGCCGGGCCACGGCCGAGGAGGCGCTCGCCGGTCTCGACGGCGTCGAGGTGGACGAACTGGACCTCGGCGACCTGGAGAGCGTGCGGTCCTTCGCCGAGCGGTTCCTCGCCACCGGCCGCGCCCTCGACATCGTGATCGACAACGCCGGGATCATGGCCTGCCCCGAGACGCGTGTGGGGCCCGGCTGGGAGGCGCAGTTCGCGACCAACCACCTCGGCCACTTCGCCCTGGTCAACCGCCTCTGGCCGGCGATCGCGGCGGGCGGCGCCCGGGTCGTCTCCGTCTCCTCCCGCGCCCACCACTTCTCCGGCATCCGCTGGGACGACGTCAACTGGCAGCGGGGATACGACAAGTGGCAGGCCTACGGCCAGGCCAAGACCGCCAACGTCCTGTTCGCCGTCCACCTCGACCGGCTCGGCCGCGACGCGGGCGTCCGCGCCTTCTCGCTGCACCCCGGCGGCATCCTCACGCCGCTGCAGCGGCACATCCCCCGCGAGGAGATGATCGAGCGGGGCTGGATCGACGAGGACGGCAACATCCTCAACCCCGAGGGCTTCAAGACCCCGCCGCAGGGTGCGGCCACCCAGGTCTGGGCGGCGACCTCGCCCCAGCTCGACGGCCTCGGCGGCGTCTACCTGGAGGACTGCGACATCGCCGAACCCGCGCCGGACGACACCCCGACCGGCGTCAAGCCCTGGGCGACCGACCCGGCCGAGGCGTCCCGCCTGTGGAACCTGTCGGCACAACTGACGGGCGTGAACGCCTTCGCGGCCTAGGCAGTGCCTGATCATCCCGCGCCGGCTCAGCTCGTCATGAACTCGCGCAAGTCCGCCGTGAGTTGGTCGGCGTGGGTGATGAACAGGCCGTGGCCGGCGTTGTCGTAGATCTTGAGGGTGGCGTCGGGGAGCAGGCGGGCGGCGCGGCGGGCGGTCAGGTCCAGGGCGGCCGAGGTGTCGTGGGTGCCGTGGACGATCAGCACCGGCAGGTCGATCTTGGGCAGTTCGGGGGTGACGTCCACGAGGGCGACGAGTTCCTGGACCGCGGACGTGGAGTGCGGCGAGGAGAGCTGGGCGCGCTGGATGAAGTACTGCATGAACGCCTCGGACACCTCGTTGCCCGGCCGGTCCACGGCGAAGAAGCCCGCGATGCCGTCCTGGAAGAACGCCGGCCGGTCCCGGCGGCAGACCTCGTTGGCGGCCCGCATGGCGTCGGGGTCCAGGCCGTCCGGGTTGTCGGCGGTGCGTACCACGCCCGGGGCGATGCCGGCGACGAAGGCGACCCGGGCCACCCGGTCGGCACCGTGCCGGGTGAGGCAGCGGGTGATCTCGACGGAGCCCATCGAGTGACCGATCAGCGTGACCTCGCGCAGGTCGAGGTGGTCGATCAGCCCGTACAGGTCGTCCGCGAGGGTGTCGAGGTCGAAGCCGTTCCAGACGTCGTCGGAGCGGCCGTGCCCGCGCCGGTCCAGACTCACGCAGCGGTGGCCGGCCGCGGCCAGCGCCGGCATCTGGAACTCCCACATCTCGGAGCCGAGGTAGGCGCTGTTGACGAAGACGGCCACCGGTCCGTCGGCCGGTCCGTAGTCGGCGTAGTGCAGCCGCGTTCCGTCGGCGGGGCTGGTGAAGTACGGCATGGGACGACCTCCTGCAATCCGGTGCGGTGGGTACGTCCTCAATGGTTCCGGCGGACGCCGCCGGGGTCGATTACCTCCGGGGTCATGCCGGGCGGCAGGTGAATCCGCGCCGCACGGGTACTCGGTCGGCTCGTCCGGCGAGCGAGCGAAGGAGCCGAAGGTGAGCAGCACAGCGGGCAGCAGGATCGTGGTCACGGGCGCCACCGGCAATGTCGGCACCAGCGTGGTGCGCGCGCTCTCGGAGGACTCGGACGTCGGCTCCGTACTGGGGCTGGCCCGGCGCATCCCCGACTGGTCGCCGCCCCGGACGGACTGGTCCGCGGTCGACCTGGCGTCCGAACGGGCGGATCTGGCCGAGGAGTTCGCGGACGCCGACGCGGTGATCCATCTGGCGTGGGCGTTCCAGCCGACGCACGACCCGGCGACTACCTGGCGCACGAACGTCCTCGGCAGCATCCGGGTGTTCGAGGCGGTGGCGGCGGCAGGGGTGCCGACGCTGGTGCACGCCTCGTCGGTGGGCGCCTACTCTCCGGGGCCCAAGGACCGCGCGGTCGACGAGTCGTGGCCGACGCACGGCTGGCCGGACGCCGCGTACTGCCGGGAGAAGGCGTATCTGGAGCGTGCGCTGGACGCGTTCGAGCGTGAGCATCCCGAGGTGCGGGTGGTCCGGATGCGGCCGGCGTTCCTGTTCAAGCGGGAGTCCGCGAGCGAGCAGCGACGCATCTTCGGCGGCCGTTTCCTGCCGGGTCCGCCGGCCCGCCCCGAGCTGCTGCCGTTCCTGCCCGACGTCCCCGGCCTGCGGGTGCAGGCGCTGCACACCGACGACGCCGCCAGGGCGTACGTCGCGGCGCTCGGCACGGAGACCCGCGGCGCCTTCAACCTGGCCGCCGAGCCCTGGGTCGACGCGGAGCTGCTGGCGGAGATGCTGGACACCCGCTCGGTCCGCCTCCCGCGCGCCGCGGCCCGCTCGGCGATCGCGGCGGCCTGGAACCTGCGTCTGCTGCCCGCCTCGCCGCACCTGTTCGACGCGGTGCTGCGCCTGCCCCTGATGGACTGCACGCGCGCGCGTACCGAACTCGGCTGGCAGCCCCGGCACTCGGCCACCGAGGTCCTCCGCGAGTTCCTCGGCGGCCTCCAACAGGGCGAGGGCGCCCCCACGGAGCCGATGCGGGGACGCAAGGTCGGCTGAACCGGGCGGTGCCGACCGAACTCCAACTCCGCTACGAGGGCCGGTCGGACGCCGCCCCGTCGAGCCGCTCCCGCTGGGGTACCACGGTGTACTTCGGGTCCTCCGCGGAGGCGACGCCCGCCGCGAACACGCCGAAGCGGGTACAGGCGGAGCCGGCGAGGAGCGCCAGGCCGGAGGCGACCGCGACCGGGCGCCGGTCGCCGAACAGGGCGGCCGCGACCGCGCCGCCGGCCGTGAGGGCGCGGGCCGAGCGCAGCAGCGTGCCCGCCCTGCCTTCCTTCCAGGTCTCGGCGACCATGCCCAGCCGCCGCTCCGCGGCCTTCTCCACCGCCGTGTCGGCCAGGGCGGCCAGCCCGGCGGCGCACCGGGCGGGCAGGTTCTCGCCGGTGGGACCTGCCACCAGCGCCATTCCGGAGGCGGCGGCCGTCGCGGACGCCGCGAACAGGTAGGGCAGTTCGCGATGGACGCCGTGCCAGGCCGGCACGGCGGTGTCCGCGGCCAGCACCCCGGTGTACGTGGCGACGGCGGGGCCGAGCAGCGCGGCGGCGCCGGTTGCCACGCCCCCGAGACGCGGCAACCGGCCGGTCACGGCGCTCGCGGCGGCCACACCCGCGGCGGGCCCGTACGCGCCGAGCAGCCAGGAGCCCATGCTCATCGGCGAGGTCGGCTTGAACACCCGCAGCATGTTCGCGAAGCGGCTCGGTTTGCCGAGGTCGTGGACGAGGGCGGCGGCCGAGAGAGAGACGGCGGCGAGCGAGGACACCTTCAGTGCCGTCGCGGTGGTGGTACGTCCCGTCAGGTGCGCCCCCGCCGCGAGCACCGAGCCCGCCCCCGCGAGCCCTCCGAGGAAGAAGTACCCGGCGATGTCGGGGGCCGCCCAGGAGGGCGGCTTGATGACCGGACGGCCGTAGTAGGACCGGAACTCGGCGCGCGGGACGACCGGTTGCTCGCCGCGCCGGCGCCGGCCGCGCCGCGCGTTCTGGATCACGCTCATCGTCGGCCCCTTCCCGCCGTCGCCGCGAAGCACGCCGCGACGCCGCCCAGCAGTGACAGTGCGGCGACGCCCGCGTGTTTCCACATGGCCGGCAGGTCCCGGGTGGTGACCACGGGGTCCGGCGGCAGCCCGTACACCTCGGGCTCGTCCAGCAGCAGGAAGAACGCGCCGTCGCCGCCCACGCCGTCGTCCGGGTCGTGGCCGTACAGCCGGGCCTCGGGGACGCCCGCCTCGTGCAGCTGGTCGACCCTGAGGGCGGCGCGCTCGCGGAGTTCGTCGAGCGGCCCGAACTGGATGGACTCCGTGGGGCAGGCCTTGGCGCAGGCCGGTTCCTGTCCTGCGCCAAGGCGGTCGTAGCACATCGTGCACTTGAACGCGCGTCCGTCGTGCGGCCGCTGCTCGATGACGCCGTACGGGCAGGCGGGCACGCAGTAGCCGCAGCCGTTGCAGATGTCCTCCTGGACGACGACCGTGCCGAACTCGGTGCGGAAGAGCGAACCGGTGGGGCAGACGTCGAGGCAGGCGGCGTGCGTGCAGTGCTTGCACACGTCGGAGGACATCAGCCAGCGCAGCTCGCCGTCACCGCCGACGGCCGTCTCCTGGGCGGTCGATCCGCCTTCCACGACGGGGAGTTGGGTACGGCCGTCCGGCCGGGGCTGCTCGATGAAGGCGACGTGCCGCCAGGTGGAGGCGCCGAGGGCCTGCGTGTTGTCGTAGGACATGGCGGTCAGGGACAGGCCGTCCTCGGGGACGGCGTTCCACTCCTTGCAGGCCACCTCGCAGGCCTTGCAGCCGATGCACACGGAGGTGTCGGTGAAGAAGCCGACGCGTTCCTCGCTCACTTGCGTGTCTCCGTTCCGGTGTCCGAGGTGATGCCGGCCCGCCTGCGGTAGTCGGCGACCAGCCTCGGCAGTTCCGGTCCGCGCGGCCGGCGGCCCGGGCGGATGTCGGCGGTCAGCGCCTTGTCCTCCTGGATGTGGGCGTTGGGGTCGAGGGCGATGGCCGTCAGCTCGTTGGCCGCGTCGCCCGTCGCCACACCGTTGGGGCCCCAGTGGAAGGGCAGGCCGATCTGGTGGACGACCCGGCCCTGCACCCGCAGCGGCCGCATGCGCTCGGTCACCAGCACCCGCGCCTCGACGGCGTTGCGGGCGGTGACGACGGTCGCCCAGCCGCCGTTCTCCAGGCCGCGTTCGCGGGCCAGCTCGGGCGAGACCTCGCAGAAGAACTCCGGTTGCAGCTCGGACAGATACTCCGACCAGCGGCTCATCCCTCCCGCCGTGAAGTGCTCGGTGAGCCGGTGGGTGGTGACGATGTACGGGAAGACCTCCGCGCCCTTCTCCCCGCCGCTCGGGTGGTAGCGGTTGCCCTCGCGCGGCAGCAGCCGGCGGACCGGACTGCGCGGGGTGGAGGGGTACAGGGCGTTGGGGAACGGGGAGTCCTGGGGCTCGTAGTGGGTGGGCATCGGCCCGTCCTCCAGGCCGGCCGGCGTGAACAGCCAGCCCTTGCCGTCGGCCTGCATGATGAACGGGTCGTCGCCGCGCAGCGCGTCGGGCCCCACCGCGTCGTCGTCGGGTACGAAGTCGGGCGCGCGGTCGGGTACGAAGTCCGGGACGTCGTGCCCGGTCCACTTGCCCTCCTCCGGGTCCCACCAGACGTACTTCTTGCGTTCGCTCCAGGGGGTGCCGTCGGGGGCGGCCGAGGCGCGGTTGTAGAGGATGCGGCGGTTGGCGGGCCAGGCCCAGGCCCATTCGGCGGCCACCCAGTCCTGTTCCCACTCGGGCTTCTTGCGGGCGGCCTGGTTGACGCCGTCGGCGTAGACGCCGCAGTAGATCCAGCAGCCGCAGCGGGTGGAGCCGTCGTCCTTGAGCTCGGTGTAGGCGCCCAGCGGGGAGCCGTCCGGGCCGTGGCCGCTGATCTCGGCGAGCACGGCGTCGGCGACGGGCTCGTTCAGCTCGCCGGTGACCGGATAGTCCCAGCTCAGGTCCTGGATCGGGCGGTCCATGGGGTCGGTGGAGGCGGCCAGCCGCTCCTTGATCCGGCGACCCAGGTGGTACATGAACCACAGGTCGCTGCGCGCGTCGCCCTCGGGTTCCACGGCGGCGTGGTGCCACTGCACCCAGCGGTTGGTGTTGGTGAAGGAGCCGGACTTCTCGGTGTGGGCGGCGGCCGGGAAGAAGAACACCTCGGTGCCGATGTCCTCGGTGCGCAGCTCGCCGGTCTCGATCTCGGGGCCGTCCTTCCACCAGGTCGCCGACTCGATGAGGGAGAAGTCCCGCACCACCAGCCACTCCAGGTTGGCCATGCCCAGGCGCTGCAGGCGCGTGTTGGCCGAGCCGACGGCCGGGTTCTCGCCCATCAGGAAGTAGCCCTTGCAGTCGCCGTCGAGCTGGGCCATCACGGTGTCGTAGGTGGAGTGGGAGCCGGTCAGGCGCGGCAGGTGGTCGAAGCAGAAGTCGTTGTCGGGGGTGGCCGCGTCGCCGTAGTAGGCCTTGAGCAGGCTGACGATGTAGGCCCGCATGTTCGACCAGAAGCCCTTGACCGTGCGGGTCGTCTCGATGTGGTTGTCGAGGTTCATGTTCTCGTGCGCGTGCGGCATCGGGATGTAGCCGGGCAGCAGGTTGTACAAGGTGGGGATGTCGCTGGAGCCCTGGATGGAGGCGTGGCCGCGCAGCGCCTGGATGCCGCCGCCGGTGCGGCCGATGTTGCCGAGCAGCAGCTGCAGGACGCTCGCGGCGCGGATGAACTGGGAGCCGGTGGTGTGCTGGGTCCAGCCGACGGCGTAGCAGAAGGCGCTGGTCCGGTCGGGGCCGGAGTTGGCGGTCAGGGCGTCGCACACGCGCCGGAAGGTCTCGCGGGGGATGCCGCAGACCTCCTCGACCATCTCGGGGGTGTAGCGGGCGTAGTGGCGCTTGAGGACCTGGTAGACGCAGCGCGGGTGCTGGAGCGTGTCGTCGGTGGGGGCGCGGTGTCCGGTGCGGGCGCCGCCGGAGCCGTGCGCCTCGGCGCCGGCCGTCTTGCGGGTGCGCTCCTCGTACAGCTCGTCGGCCTCGCCCGCGGGCTGCTGGATCTCCACACCCTCGTACTGCCAGGTGGTGGGGTCGTAGTGGGCCTTGTCCTCGTCGAGTCCGGAGAAGACGCCGTCGAGGTCCTCGGTGTCGCGGAAGTCCTCGCCGACGAGGGTGGAGGCGTTGGTGTAGCGCAGGACGTACTCGCGGAAGTCCTTCTCCTCGGTCAGGACGTGGTTGATGATCCCGCCGAGGAAGGCGATGTCGGTGCCCGCGCGGATCGGCACGTACAGGTCGGCGAGCGCGCTGGTGCGGTTGAAACGGGGGTCGACGTCGATGATGAGGGCGCCGCGCTTCTTCGCCTCCATCACCCACTGGAAGCCGACCGGGTGGCACTCGGCGAAGTTGGAGCCCTCGATGACGATGCAGTCGGAGTGCTGCAGGTCCTGCATGAAGGTGGTGGCGCCGCCGCGCCCGAAGGAGGTGCCGAGGCCGGCCACCGTGGCGCTGTGGCAGACCCGGGCCTGGTTCTCCACCTGGACCACGCCGAGGCCGGTCAGCAGCTTCTTGATGAGGTAGTTCTCCTCGTTGTCGAGGGTCGCGCCGCCGAGGCTGGCGATACCCATGGTGCGGGCGGTGCGCATGCCCTCGTACTCCCACTCCCAGGTCTCCCGCCGGGTGCGGATCACCCGCTCGGCCACCATGTCCATGGCGGTCTCCAGGTCGAGCGGCTCCCAGTCGGAGGAGTACGGGCGCCGGTAGAGGACCTGGTGTTCCCGGGCCGGCCCGGTGGTCAGCTGGAGGCTCGCCGAGCCCTTCGGGCACAGCCGGCCGCGGCTCACCGGGGAGGCGGGGTCGCCCTCGATCTGGACGACCTTCTCGTCCTTGACGTAGACCTGCTGCCCGCAGCCGACCGCGCAGTACGGGCAGACGGACTGCACGACGCGATCCGCGCTGTCGGTGCGCGCGCGCAGCTTGTCGGTGTACGGCGATTTCGCGGCGCTCCCGCGGGCCGTACGGTCGGTTCCGCCGAGCTGACGGTAGACGGGCCAGGAGCGGATCCGGTCGCCGATACCCATGGTGGCTCCCTGTCAGGCGGAGGACTCGTCCGGTTCGGGGTGCTCGGGATGCACGGTCGCGGACCGCCGCTCTCCCTGACGGCCGGTACCGGCTTCGTCGGTTTCGGGCAGACCGGAGCCGGACTCGTCCTCCTCCGCGGCGGGTATGGGCACGTCCAATGGGTCCTCGCCCTCGGTGACCTGCTGATCCGGCAGGTCCCTCGGCACGGGCTCGCCGTCCTGTCCCGTAGGGTGTCGATCCGCCACGGCGCACTCCTTTCGCGTCGTCGAGCGACACGCGAGTACCTCCGGCGGTGACCGGTAAAACATGGGGTCGCGGGGCGCCCCTCAAGGGGCGTGGGGAACTGCGCGACCAGCCACAACACAGCCGCAGTCGCGCAAATGACCCCGCTGCCCAGCCCTTACCGCGGAGCCCGCTCCTCCAGAGCCGTCTGCCACGCCGGCACGGGCCCCTCCGCCGCCGGTTCCAGCCGGCGCCCCCCGCGGCCGAAGAAGTCGGCCAGCGGCAGGATCGCCGCCCCCACGGTCACCGCGTCCGGCCCCAGCCGCCCCAGCTCGATCGCGACCTTCTCGGCCGGGTGGCGCAGGGCGTACGACACCGCGTACCGCCGCACGGCGGGCAGGAACCGCGCACCGAGCTGAAGCCCGCCCCAGCCGCCGATCAGGATCCGCTCGGGCTGGAAGAGGTTGATCAGATCGGACAGCCCCGCGCCCAGGTACTCGGCGGTCTCCTCCAGCACACCGAGCGCGACGGGGTCGGCCGTCCCGCCCCCGGAGGGGTACGCCGCGGCCAGCATCGCGGACAGCGCCGTCTCCTCGTCGGCGCCCTCCGGCGGCCGTCCCCCCTCTTCGCGCCAGCGCTCCAGCAGGGACTCCGCACCCGCGTACGCCTCCAGGCAGCCGAGCGCGCCGCACCGGCAGCGGCGCCCCCTGACCCGGACGGTCAGATGCCCCCACTCGACCGCGCGCCCGTGTTCCACCTCGGGCGTGACCAGGCAGGCGCCGACGCCGGAGCCGAAGAGCACGACGATGGCGTTGCGCGCCCCGCGTCCGGCGCCGAACCACATCTCGGCCTGGCCGAGGGTCTTGGCGCCGTTGTCGATGAAGTAGCGGACGGAGTCCGGCAGCCGGGAGGTGGTGCGCAGCAGGGACTCCAGCGGGACGGCGTCCCAGCCGATGGTCTGGCCGTGCACGACGGCGCCGCGGTCGGGGGTGCGTTCGACGATGCCGGGGACGCCGATACCGACGCCGAGGAGCTGTTCGGGCGGGATGCCGGCCTCGTCCAGGACCTCGGCGATCCCGTCGCGGATGTGGCCGACGATGACCTCGACCTCGTACCGCTGCTGTTCCAGGGGCCGTTCGGCGCGGGCGAGTTCGGTGAGGGTCAGGTCGAACAGCTCGACGCGGACGCGGGTCTCGCCGACGTCGACGCCGATCATGTGGCCCGCGCCGGGCGCCACCCGCAGCAGGGTGCGGGGGCGGCCGCCGTCGGAGTCGACACTGCCCGCCTCCTCGACCAGTCCGTCGGCGACGAGGTCGGCGACGACGTTGCTGACCGAGCCGGAGCTCAGCCCGGTCGCCGGACCGAGCTCGAAGCGGCTGAGGGGTCCGTCGAAGTAGAGCCGTTGCAGCACCGCCGTGCGGTTCGCCCGCCTGAGGTCGCGCACGGTGCGCCCGTTCCGCCCCGCCATATGGCTCCTTCCGAACCCTGCCGACCTGCAACATACCTCTGCGGGCGGGTCCGGCGCGACATTCCTCCAACCCTTAGTTCACGATGTGAGCTAAGAGGCGTGTTCCCGGATGCCGTCCAGGGCCGCGACGAGCTCCGGCGCGACCGCCTCGTCCCGCCACCTGACGTGCTCCTCCCCCATCGCCCGCGGCACCGTCTCCACCAGCATGATCAGGTAGAGATAGGCGCGGTAGAGGGCGAGGCGGAGCAGCGCCGGGCTGTCGAACTCGGCCCGTCCGCCCGCCTCCCGGTAGCCGGAGAGGAACGCCTCGTCCTTCCTGATGTCCCCGAGCAGCGCCAGGGAGACGAACTCGGCCAGCGGGTCGCCCCAGAACATGCGCTCGCCGTCGATGAGGCCGCCGACCCGCGCGGAGCCGGCCGAGCGGTCCACGAGGATGTTGCCGTCCCACAGGTCGAAGTGGACGAGGGCGGGGACGGTGACCTCGTCGAGCGCGCCGTGGGCGGCCTCCAGCGTGCGGGCCACCTCGTCGACGGGCCTCGGCAGCCGGGCGCCGAAGCGGCGGGCGTCGTCGAGGACGGCGTCGAGCATCCCGGTGAAGGCGGTCCGCCAGTCCGCGGCCAGCGGGCCGAGCGCGCCGGAGGGATAGCCGAAGGCGGGTCCGACGACCCGGTGCAGGGCGGCCACGTGCCGCCCCAACTCCCGTCGCAGAGGGGGCCGTTCGGCTTCGGTGAGCGAGGCGTCCCAGGGGGTGCCGGGCGATGCCGTCATCAGCAGTACGCCGCCGTCCTCGTCCAGCGCGAGCAGGCGGGGCGCCGGCACCCCGGCCGCCTCGGCGCCGCGGTAGAACTCCGCCTCGGCGACGAGGAGCCGTCTCTCGTGACTCAGCCCCGGGGCGTCCGGCGCGGCCTTGAGCACGTGGCGGCCGCCGTCGGTGAGGGTGAGCTCCTCGACGGTGTTGTACGTGCCGCCGGCGAGGGGGCGCAGGCGGGCCAGCCGCCCGGGAGGGATGCCCGCGTCCCGGAGGATGCGCCGGGCCCGTTCCCAGGAGTCCACCACCGTGCGCCCACCTCTCCCCTCGGTCAGCCGGCCGCGTACACGTCCTCGACGTAACGGCCGTCCGCGATCACCGTGTCGAGCCACTTCACGGCCGCCGCGTCGTCCGCACCCGGCACGTGGTGCCGGTACAGCGTACGGAACGCCTCCCGCACGCCGGGCGCCATTTTCGAACCGTCTCCGCAGACGTACACCTGGGCCCCCGCACCGAGCAGCTCCCAGACCTCGCCCGCCTCGGCGGCCACGCGGTGCTGCACGAAGGTGTCCGCGGTACTGAAGGCGGGGCGCAGCTACACGGCGCCGGCGGTCTCGGCGGCGCGCGGTTCGTCGGCGTGCAGGAAGTCGCCTCGGGCGCGTCGCAGCCGAAGTGGCAGAGCGCGGGGGCGAGTTCGGCTCCCGTGGCGAGTGCTGCCACGCGGTCGGCGACGGCTCCGCGGAAGGGGGCCAGGCCCGTACCGGCCGCGATCATGATCACCGGCGCGGAGGCAACTGCCTTTCGCGGTACGGGAGTACCGCGCTCAAGGTTCGTCGAGGAAGACGGGCGGACCGCGCCGCCGCACTACCTGATCATGTGGTCAAGACCTCGCCGAAGGGCTTGCGCGGGAGGTCAGTCGGTGTCCGCGCCGGGTGCCGGGGCGGTGCTGCCGCGGGGGATGAGGCGGGTCGGCAGCAGGAGGTGCCGGGCGGGGTCGGCGTCGGGGTCGGCGATCAGGCGCAGGACCAGTTCACCGGCCTCCCGGCCCATGTCGGCGGGCGACTGCGCCACCGTCGTCAGGTCGAACAGCTCGGCGACCGGCTGGTCGTCGAAGCCGAGGACGGACATCCGCTCGGGCACCTCGATCCTGGACCTGCGCAGGGTCCAGATCAGTGAGACGGCGAGCTCGTCCTGTTCGGCGAAGACCGCGGTGGGCGGTTCGCGCAGGCCGAGCAGCTGCCCCAGGGCCTCGGCGACGGCGCGCCGGTCCCCGGCCGGCGCCGCCACCACGAGGGAGTCGTCCAGGGGGACGCCCGCCTCGGTGAGCGCCCGCCGGTGGCCGAGGAGCCGCTCGTGCGAGCTGAAGGAGAAGCCGGTGGGGCCCGCGCTCTGCATGAAGGCGATGCGGCGGTGCCCGAGGTTGAGCAGGTGCCGGGTGCCGGCCCGGGCCGCGGCACCGTCGTCGACGTACACGCTCGGCCGCCCGTCGGCGTGCTGGCTGACGTAGACGACGGGCATGCCGAGGTCGTCGAGGCGTGCGCTCTCCGCGTCGGTGAGGTCGAAGCAGAACACCAGCAGGGCGTCGGCGTTGCGCCGGGCCGGCAACCGCTCGAAGAACGCGGCGCGTTCGGCCAGGTCCGGTGTGACGTAGACGGTGAGCTCCAGGTCCGCGGCCCGCAGCAGGGGGCCGAGGGCGGACAGGGCCGAGCCCATGAACCACGAGTCCAGGGTGGGCACGAGCGCCGCGACAACGCCGGTCCGGCCGGTCACCAGGCTGGAGGCGTGCCGGGAGACGGCGAAGTTCAGCGCGCGGGCGGCGTTCTCCACCCGGGCGCGTACGTCGGGCGAGACGTTCGACAGCCCGCGCAGGGTGCGCGAGACGGTGGAGACGGAGACCCCGGCGCGTTCGGCGACGTCGGCCATCGTGGGGTGCCGTCGGGCGGGCGGCATGGGCGGACGCTAGCACAGGTGTACGTGGCTCGTGACAGCGCTGCCAGGGCATTACTGACCCGTAACGCATTGACGGTCCACGCAGGAACCCTCAGGCTTGCAAGCGTTGTCACGACCGAGGAGCACGCACCGAATGTCCACCTCCGCCGTACCTTGGTGGCGCGATGCCGTCATCTACCAGGTCTACATCCGCAGCTTCGCCGACGGGAACGGCGACGGTGTCGGCGACATCGCCGGCATCCGCTCCCGGCTGCCGTATCTGAAGTGGCTCGGCGTCGACGCCGTCTGGATCAACCCCTGGTACCGGTCACCGATGGCCGACCACGGCTACGACGTCGCCGACTACCGGGAGATCGACCCGCTGTTCGGCACGCTGGAGGAGGCCGAGCGGCTGATCGAGGAAGCGCACGAGCACGGCATCCGCGTCATCCCCGACATCGTGCCCAACCACACCTCCGACCAGCACGCGTGGTTCCGGGCCGCGGTGGCGGCCGGACCGGGCAGCCCGGAGCGGGAGCGCTACGTCTTCCGGCCCGGCCGCGGGCCCGACGGCGCCGAACCGCCCAACGACTGGGTCTCCTGCTTCGGCGGTCCGGCCTGGACCCGGCTGCCCGACGGCGAGTGGTATCTGCATCTGTTCGCCCCCGAGCAGCCCGACCTCAACTGGCAGCACCCGGAGGTCCGCGCCGAGTTCGAGTCGATCCTCCGGTTCTGGTTCGGCCGGGGCGTGGACGGATTCCGGATCGACGTCGCGCACGGACTGATCAAGCACCCGGAGCTGCCCGACCTGCCACCGGCCGTCCAGGAGAGGGGGCCGCGGCGGCATCTGGACCACCCGCACTGGGACCGTGACGAGGTGCACGACATCTACCGGTCCTGGCGCCGGGTGGCCGACGAGTTCCCCGGCGACCGCTCGTTCGTCGCCGAGGCCTGGGCGGACACCCCCGAACGGCTCGCCGCCTACGTCCGCGCCGACGGCCTGCACACGGCGTTCAACTTCGACTTCCTGATGTCCAGTTGGGACGCCGAGGACCTGCGGGCCGTCATCGACGGCTCCCTCGCCATGCTCGGCGCGGTGGGCGCGCCGGCCACCTGGGTGCTCTCCAACCACGACGTCGTACGCCATCCCAGCCGCTACGGCCGCAAGACGGTCAAGCGGTGGACGGTGAACGAGCCCTACCGGCCCGAGGGCCCCCTGGACCTGGAACTGGGCACGCTCAGGGCCCGCGCGGCCGCCCTGCTGATGCTCGCCCTGCCCGGCGGCGCCTACGTCTACCAGGGCGAGGAACTGGGCCTGCCGGAGGTCGAGGACCTGCCGGAGTCCGTGCTCCAGGACCCGGTCTGGGAGCGCTCCGGGCACACCGACCGCGGGCGCGACGGCTGCCGGGTGCCGATCCCGTGGTCGGGTTCGAGCCCGCCGTACGGCTTCGCTCCGGACGGCGCGCGGGCCGAGCCATGGCTGCCCCAGCCGGCGGCCTGGGCCGGCCGCGGGGTCGCCGAGCAGCGGGGCGACGAGCACTCGATGCTGGAGCTGTACCGCGCCGCCCTGCGGCTGCGCCGAGAGCATCCCGCACTCGGCGACGGCGACCTGACCTGGCTCGACGCCCCGGCCGGCGTGCTCGTGTTCGCTCGCGAGCCCGGGTTCGTGTGCGCCGTCAACCTGTCGTCCGAGGGGTACCGGCTGCCCGCGCACACCTCGCTGCTGCTGGCGAGCGGCCCCGTCGAGGACGGTGTGCTCGCGCCCGACCACGCGGCCTGGCTGGCGGTGTAGCGAGGCACCCGCGGACAGGTTCGCGCGCCGTCGCATGAAGGGGGGTGGCGCTGCCGGCCGGGGGCGCGACCACCGCGGGCCGTCAAGGAGACCGGCCTGACGACGGACGGCGTCACCTGTCACCTGCGGCGGCTGTCGGCACGCTGGGGCGCGCCGAACCGCACCGGGCTGGTGGCACGCGCCTACGCGCTCGGCGCGTTCACCCCCGGGGTGTGGCCGCCGGACGCGTAGGCGGTGCCCGCGCCCTCCGGAGCGCCGAAGCGGGCGAGGGTGTGCCACACCATCTTCAGGTCCTGCGGCTCGTGCCGGCCGGTGCGGGCGGCGTCGCCGATGATCCGCGGGTCGATCCGGCCGTCCTGGGCGATCCGGGCGCCGAGGGCGGCGTACTCGGGCCCTCGGTAGTCCGCGTGCTCGCGCAGCTGTTCCACCGTGAGGCGGTAGCCGGGGTGCCATTCGAGGGGGCAGGGCAGCCGGCGGGCCTCGGCCTCGACGGCGGTGCCGCGGTAGCTCGCGTCCAGGACGAGCGCCTCGACGTGCCGGTCGAGCAGGACGCCGCCGTGCACCTGCGCCTCGACGTAGTCGTTGAGGGCGTCCTGCTCGTCCGCCTCGGCGAGCGCGATCAGCGACATGCCGGCGGCGATCCCGAAATCGGTCGGCTCGGCGGCGCTGTCGGGGTAGCAGAAGGTGGTCCGGTCCACGGTGTCGGCGGTGAGCCGGAAGTGCGAGGAGCCGAACCGCGGGGCGGCGCCCACCACTTGGCGCCGGAAGTTCAGCGCGCCGTACACCGGCCGCTCGTGCGGGTCGGCATCGTCGTAGGCGCCGCCGAAGATCCGGCTCTCCCAGCGCCACCGGTCGCCGCCGGGGTGCGCGGTGAGGCCGCCGTTGCCGGTGCCCGTGACGAACTGCGAGTGGTAGGCGCCGTCCTGGGCCAGGGCCCGCAGGATGGGCAGCCCGCCGGCCGCCCGGTCGGGATGGAAGTTCAGCGTGGTCCGCGGCCCGGGGCCGACGGCCGGGCCGCGGGAACGCGCGGCCACGTGCCGCAGCGCTCGCAGTGCCCGGGCTGACGCGAGCTCGCTCGACTCCACCGGCTCCCCTTCGTGAGTGCGGACGTCCTCCCCAAGAGATCACTCATCGGAGGGGGTATCCGCAACTCATTTGCGGGCGGGCCGTGTGCCGGCCGGGTCACGGGGTCCAGTGCGGATCCCGGCCGAGGAAGGCCAGCAGCGCCTCGGCCCGGTCGTGGCCGTCCGGGAGCGGCCTCGCGGGTGCGAAGACCTGGTAGGAGTCGCGGAGATGGTCCACGAGCCGCTCCGCCGCCGGCCAGATCCCCTCGGCCGGCTCCACGTCCAGCGGACGGTCCTGGCCCGTGGCCACGGCGATGTCCCAGGCGTGCACGGCCGCGTCCATGGCGGCCGCAGCCGCGGCGATCGGCGGAGGCAGCGGGCCGAGCGGCGTCGGCGCCCGCTCGGCGTCCGCGGACAGCGCGGCATAGGCCTCGGCGACCTGGCTCAGCACCTTGCCGAGCTCGGCCACCGGGTCCCCGTCCAGGGCGTCGGCCGGGTGGAAGGGGTCGGAGTCCGGCCGGCCGCCGGTGAGCGCGAGGCCATAGCCCTGCTGGTCGATCCGGGCGTGATTGAGGACCTGCCGCACGGTCCACTCGGTACAGGGAGTCGGCGCTCCCCACGCCGACTCGGGCACCGCGGCGACGACGTCGCCGAGATAGGAGTGCGCACGTGTGAGAACCTCGAAGTCCCGGGTGTCCGCCATCACCGTTCTCCCCTCTTGCCGTCCGCCGGCCGTCGCCAACAATCTAGGTGCCCTTGCGGAAAGTGACGGTCCGCAAGGGGAACGTCGTACGTGTTCGAGGCAGTGGAAAGGGAACGGCCCGTAGTGCCAGATGTACGTGAGTGGAGGGCGTCCCTCGTCCGGTACGTGAAGCGCCGCCGCGACCCGGTGGTGGTGCAGACGCTTCGGTCGGCCGTCGCGGCGACGGTGGCGTACGTCGTCGCGCTGCGGCTGAGTCCCGAGGCGGCCCCGCTGACCGCGCCGCTCACCGCGCTGCTGGTCGTCCAGGTCACCCTGTACGCCACGCTCACCAACGGCATCCGCCGGGTCAACTCGGTGGTGGCCGGCGTCCTGGTCGCGATCGCCTTCAGCCAGCTGGTCGGTCTGACCTGGTGGAGCCTCGCGCTGCTGATCGTGGCGGCGCTCGCGGTGGGGCGGCTGGTGCGGGTCGAGGAGTACGTCCCCGAAGTGGCGATCAGCGCCATGCTGGTCCTCGGCGTCACGACCGTCGGCGACACCGCGTGGGCCCGGATCGTGGAGACGCTGATCGGCGCGGTCGTCGGCATGGCCTGCAATCTGCTCCTCGCGCCACCGGTATGGGTGGACGAGGCGGGCGAGTCGATCGAGGGACTGGCCAGGCGGGTGCGGCAGCTGATGCTGCGCATGGGCGAGGAGGCCGCCGGGCGCACGCCGGTCGAGCACGCGACCGAGCGGCTGTACGAGGCGCGCCGCCTCGACCACGACATCGTCGAGGTGGACGCGGCACTGCGGCAGGCCGAGGACAGTCTGCGGCTCAATCCGCGCGTGCGCGAGGGACTGCTGCACCGGGTGGTGCTGCGCACCGGGCTGGACACGCTGGAGATCTGCACGGTGGTGCTGCGGGTGCTGGCCCGTACCTTCACCGACCTCGCCAAGGAGCGCGATCCGGAGCCGCTGTTCGCACGGGAGACGGGAGCCGCCGTGGAGCGGCTGCTGTCCGAGATCGCGGACGCGGTGGTCAGCTTCGCGGTCCTGGTCACCACCAGCGTCAGCGTCAGTGCCGAGTCGGCCGAGGCGCGGCTGGCCGCGGAGCTGCGCCAGGCCGGGACGACCCGGGACAAGCTGGCCCAGCTGCTGCTGGAGGAGGTCCAGCGCGACGCGCGCAGCTGGCAGCTGCACGGCGCGGTGCTGACCGAGGTCAACCGCATCCTCGACGAGATGGACACCGAGCACCGCTCGCGCCGGCTGCTGGAGGAGCTGGACCGCGCCTCCGGCGAGCAGCGCGAGCGCATGCCGCGGCTGACCGGGCTGCGCGAGAGCCTGCGCGACTCCGGCCTGCTGCGCGTTCCCGAGGTGCTGCGCCGGAACCGCGCGGGTGCCCGGCGTCGTTCCAGGTGATGTGGTCACCGGGGAGGCGTACGTTTCCCCGGCAGCGGAAAGGCGAAGGGGGCGGGCCGATGGCCGACAGCGGCGTGCGGATCGACGGGAACACTCTGCGGCTGCCGGGCGGGGTGGCGGTGCGCTTCGTGCGCACCCTGCGGCTGCCCGAGACGGGGACGCATCCGCTGCCGCCGGGGCTGGGCGAGTTCCCGCTCCGGCGAGTGGCGGGCTGTCCGGACACGGTGCCCGAGGCGTGGCGTGCGCGCGGCGGGGTGATGCTGCCGGTGTACCTGCGTGAGGCGATGTGGCTGAGTTTCTCGGGTACGACCGAGCCCGCCGCCCTCCAGGTCGGGGTGGGCAAGGTGTGCGCGGTCTCGGGCACGCCGTGGAGCGACCGGCTCTCGCGCAAGCCGCAGAACTACGTCGTACTGCCGCGTCAGCCCTGGCTGGACGGCATCAACTCGGGCAAGGGCACCGTCCGTCAGTTCGTGGCGGTGCCGCTGGGGCTGGGGGCGACCGTCGAGGGCCAGGTCACCGGCGAGGAGGTGTGGGGCGGCGTACAGCTGCAGTCCTTCCCGCTGCGCGAGCGGAAACTGGCCGAGTGGCGGGAGGCGGAGCGGCGCCGCGCGGAGCTCGCCCGGGAGCGGGCTGCCGCGCCGGGCGGGGGCTACGGGATGGCCGCGATGCCGATGGCGGCGCCGGCTCCGGGCTCGGCGCCCGCGCCCGCCGCGGCTCGGGCGCCGCGGGCCCCGGCGGCCATGGGGCTCGGCGTCGGCGGCTCCATGCGGCAGGAGGTCTACCAGGACGACCGGCCGCTCGACGACTGGTCCGAGCAGGCCGCCGGCCGGGTCTTCGTGCACCTGGTGACGCCCCCGGAATGGCGCCGCATCACCGGCGAGGAGCCCCCGCCGTCACCGGTGGACCGCGCCGCCTACACCCGCGCCGGCCTGCCCTGGTACGACTACTACGACCAGGACGGGCAGGACCTCTCCCCCACCGACACCCTGGAGGCCGTCAAACCGGTCGGCGACTGGCTCGGCGACGACCACGACCCCTGGCAGGCTCCGCCCCCGCACCAGGTCAAACCCCTCAAGGACGCCCCGGGCAAGCCGGTGGAGGACGGCGACTGGTAGGGCCCGACCCGGGCTGTGACGGGTGGGGCGCGCGCCCGGACGTCGACTGACAGGGCGTTCCCCGGAGCCCGGGCGGCTACGAGCCGGCGCCCGGCGCCGCACTTCCGGGAGGGACGGGCCACCAATGGTGGCGGGCGGTGGCCGGGAGGCCGTGACCACGAGCCCGGGCGGGGCCAGCCACGCCCGGCAGGTCACTCACGGGCACGCCGGGACGGGGCGTGGCGGAAGGTGGCCGGGAGGCCTGCCCGGATGTTGCACAGCGTGCAACACGTGGGGTCGTTGTTTGCGTGCGGTGGGGCTTTCGCGTCAAGGTGGCTTGTCAGGCGGAGGCGGGCGACCACGCGAGGTGCGGGCATGGGCAGTGGGACACGGGCGGCGGGCGGCGGCTGGAGCAGGCGCCGTTTCGTCGGCGCGCTCGCCGGGCTCGGCGCGGTGACGGCGCTCCCGGCCCCCGCACCGCCCAGGAACGCCGAGAGCGCCTCGGTGCCACGGCACGCGGCAACCTCCTCGGCGCCTGCGCAACCCGCGCCGGCGACCACCCCGAGCCCGAGGACGAAGCCGTCCGGCCCCCGCCCCCTCTTCCTCGGCACCTACACGAGCGTCGAGGGCGGCGGCAAGGGCATCGGCCTCGCCACCTACGACCCGTCGACCGGCCGCATCACCGGCACCGGGACCGTGACGGGGGTCGCCAATCCGTCCTACCTCGCCCTGCACCCCGACGCGCACACGCTCTACGCGGTCGACGAGCAGGACGCCGGCGCGGTGACGGCCGTGCGCCTGGCCGACCGCGAGGTCCTCGGCAGCCGCAGCACCGGCGGGGCGGGCCCGTGCCATCTGTCGGTGCATCCGAGCGGCCGCTGGCTGCTGAGCGCCAACTACGGATCGGGCAGCGTGGCCGTGCACCCCATCACCGGCTCGGGCGGCCTCGGCGAGCGCACCGACCTGGTCACGCACTCCAGCCCGGCCCCGGGACCCGGTCAACAGGGGCCGCACGCCCACCAGTTCATCACCAGCCCCGACGGCGGCCATGTGCTCGCCGTGGACCTGGGCACGGACACGGTGTACACCTACCGCCTCGACGAGCGCACCGGCAAACTCACCGAGGTCGCGCGGGCCGGGGCGAAGCCGGGCGCCGGTCCGCGGCACCTCACCTTCCACCCGGGCGGCCGCCACGCCTACCTGGCCAACGAGGTCGACGACACGGTCACGGTCTGCGCCTACGAGCCGTCCACCGGCCGTCTGACGATCGGCGAGCCGCAGTCGACGGGCTCCGGCGGGGGCACCAACTACCCCGCACAGATCCTGGTCACCGCGAACGGCTCGTACGCCTATCTCGCCAACCGCGGCGACAACACCCTCGCGCGGTACGCGATCGAGCGGGACGGCGCCCGGCTGCGGCTGCTGGGCACGGTTTCGGTGGCCGGTGACTTCCCCCGTCAGATCGCCTTCTCCCCGGACGGCACGCTGCTGTTCGCGGCGAACCAGAGGTCGGGCACCGTCAGCGTCTTCCACGTGGACGACGACAGCGGTGAACTGCGGTCGGCGGGCGAGCCGTTCGCCTCACCGGTCGCGGTCTGTGCGCTGCCGTTGTAGGGCGCGGGGACAGGCGGCGGCAGCGGCCTGTCCGAGCAGGACGTGCATGCGCTCGGTGAGTTGCGCGACGTCGTCGGCGGGCGTGTGGAACGGCAGGCGTACGTCGCCGTGGGTGCGGGCGCGTTCGATGCGCAGCGTCAGGCCGTGCCGGTCGACGGCGAGCGGCTGGACGCGGACCGCGCCGTGCAGGCTGCCGGGGTCGACGAGGCGCGTCAGGCGCTCGACCGCGTCGGCGTGGCAGTCCGCGAGGTGGGTCAGCAGGTGGGCCTCGGCCAGTGCCAGCGGGTCGGGCGCGGCGGCGGCGAACTCGTCGAGGCCGACGACCACCGCGCCCGAGGACTCCCGCAGCACGATCCGGGTCGGCCGGAACGCCAGGCGGTCGCCCTCGGGGGTGAAGGACCCCGCCGTCCACAGCCTGGCCCGGATGCGGTGGCGCACGGGGACGGGTGCCACGTCGGCGAACTCCAGCACGGCGGACGGCTCCCCGCGGGGTGCGAAGATCGCGGTCGCGAGCAGCGCGCTGTCCTCGGGCACGCTCACCAGCACCCGGCCGTCCTCGGTCACGGTGTGCGCGCCGACGAACTCCTCGCGTCCGCCCTCCGCGGTGATCGCGCAGGACCACGCCGCGGCCTGCACCGAGCGTGCCCGTTCCGCCGCGGCGGGCGCGGCCGTCCAGCTTCGGCTGTCACCCATCCCAGACCTCCTTAGGTAAGGCTTTCCTAACTTATCGGAGATCGGGGTGTACGCCAACACCGTCTCCGCAGAAGGGAGGGCCAGGCCCCTGCTCAGGAAGCGATGACGCCCAGCAGCGCCCGGGCGCACAGATCGCGCACCTGCTCGCGCGTCAGTTCCGAGCCGCGCAGCCACTCCAGGCAGACCGCCGTGGTGAAGGCCAGCCAGCCGCGGACGGCGAGCCGGAGGTCCGGGCGCGCCTGGGCGATCGGGCCGAGTTCCGGGTCGCGCGCCAGCGCCGCCAGGATCTGCCGCTCCTGCGCCCCGAGCGCCCGCTGGTAGACCCGTCGTACGGCCTGGTCCCCCGCCGCGTCGGCGCGGTGGAAGGCGCGGAAGCCGTGCGCGTGGGCGTGGACGTACTCCAGGAAGATGTCCAGGTTCGCCGTGAGCTGCTCGCGGGCCGGCACGCCCGGCACCGCCTCGGTCATCTGCAGCATCCGCTCGCTCTCCCGCTCGACGACCGCCAGGAAGAAGTCCCGCTTGGTCGGGAAGTAGTGGTAGAGCAGTCCGCGGGAGACCCCGGCGATCTCGGCGACCTGCTCGATCCAGACGTCGTCGTACGGGCTCTCGGAGAACAGCCGCGCCCCTACCGAGAGCAGCTGCTCGCGGCGCTCCTCGGTGCTCAGTCGGCGGCGCGTGCGCCCGCCGGGGTTCGCGGCCATCCCCGCACTTTACTTGACGTCGATTCAACAGCGGGCCCAGACTGGGCCGCGCTATTGAACCCACGTACAACTGGCTCGACTGCCGCTGGATCAAGGGAGATCGCGTGATGGCGGAGACCACGACGAGGCCGACGCTGCCGGGCGGATTCCGCAGCGCCGAACAGGGCTGGCCGGAGCTGCGCCGGATCCCGCATCCGCCGCGCCGGATCCCGCTGCTCGGGGACGTGCTCGGGGTCAACCGGGCCACCCCGCTCCAGGACTCCCTGCGCTTCGCCCGCCAGTTGGGGCCGATCTACCGGCGCAAGGCGTTCAACCGGGAGTTCGTATTCGTCTGGGGCGCCGATATGGTGGCCGACCTCGCGGACGAGTCGCGGTTCGCCAAGCACGTGGGCCTCGGGGTCGCCAACCTGCGGCCGGTGGCCGGCGACGGCCTGTTCACGGCGTACAACCACGAACCGAACTGGCAGCTCGCGCACGATGTGCTGGCCCCGGGGTTCAGCCGGGAGGCCATGGCGGCCTACCACCCCATGATGCTGGACGTGGCCGGACGGCTGACCGACCACTGGGACCGCGAGCGGGCGGCCGGGCGGGCGGTGGACGTGCCCGGCGACATGACCAAGCTGACGCTGGAGACCATCGCGCGGACCGGTTTCGGCCATGACTTCGGTTCCTTCGAACGCGACCGGCCGCATCCCTTCATCACCGCGATGGTGGGCACGCTCACCTACGCCCAGCGGCTCAACTCCGTTCCCTTCCCCGCCTTGTTGCGGCGCGCCGCGCAGCGCAACGAAGCCGACATCGCCCACCTCAACCGCACCGTCGACGACCTGGTCCGCGCCCGGCGCACGGCGAGCGGGGACGGCGACCTGCTGGACCGGATGCTGGAGACGGCCCACCCCGAGACGGGCGAGCGGCTGTCGGCCGAGAACGTCCGCCGGCAGGTCATCACCTTCCTGGTGGCGGGACACGAGACCACCTCGGGCGCGCTCTCCTTCGCCCTGTACTACCTCGCCCGCCACCCCGGGATCGCGGCCCGCGCCCGCGCCGAGGTCGACCGCGTCTGGGGCGACACCGCGGCGCCCGACTACGACCAGGTGGCCAAGCTGCGCTACGTGCGCCGGATCCTGGACGAGTCGCTGCGGCTGTGGCCGACGGCACCGGCGTACGCCCGGGAGGCGCTGGAGGACACCGTGCTGGCCGGGCGGCACCCGATGCTCCGGGGCGCCTGGACGCTGGTGCTCACGCCGATGCTGCACCGCGATCCCGCCGCGTGGGGGGCCGACGCCGAACGGTTCGACCCGGACCGCTTCGACCCCAAGGCGGTCCGCTCCCGCCCCGCGCACACCTTCAAGCCGTTCGGCACGGGGGCACGGGCGTGCATCGGGCGGCAGTTCGCGCTGCACGAGGCGACGCTGGTGCTGGGGCTGCTGCTGCGCCGGTACGCGTTCGTCCCCGACCCCGGCTACCGGCTGCGGGTGACCGAGCGACTGACGCTGATGCCGGACGGGCTGCGGCTGCGGCTGGAGCGGCCCGAGGTCACGACGGCCGGTGCGGCGGACGCCGACGAGGAGGCGCCGTCAGAGTCGCGTTGCCCAGTGCGCGGGGCGCGTGACTGAGCCCGGCAGACGGGTGCCCGCACTCCCCCGGGCCGCCGTGAGCTGGGGCTGGGTGAGGAAGAACGCCCCGGTCAGATCGGCGTCGGTGAGGTCGGCGTCCCGCAGGTCGGCGCCGATGAGATCCGCGTACCTCAGGTCGGCGCCGGTCAGGTCGGCGGCGATGAGGTAGGCGCCGCGCAGGTTCGCGCCGCGCAGGTCGGCCCCCTTGAGGCGGGCGCCCATGAGGTCGGCCCCGCGGCGGTCCTTCTTGCGGCCGCGGACGCCGGCCCGGACGAGTTCGCTGGTGCGCAGCAGAAGCAGGTTGACCTCTTGCCGGTGGGCGCCGACGTCCAGCCCGGCGAGCTCGTCGGAGGTCAGGCCGGTGAGTTCCCGTGTTTGATCCAGGGCCCGGCGCAGGTCGGCGTGGACGGGGCGGGCGGCGGGCAGCTCGAGGGCCTCGGTCAGGTACCAGAGCAGTTCGTGCAGCTGCCGGACGACCGGGAACACGTCGAACATCTGCCGGGCGCGCTCCCGTGGGCCCGTGCGCCAGTCCTGGCCGCCGAAGGTGATCTGCGAGACCTGCTGGCCGGCGCCGAAGCAGTCGTAGACCGTGCAGCCGGTGAAGCCCTCCTGCCGCAGACGGGCGTGGATGCCGCAGCGGTGGTCGTCGCGGAGGTTCGGGCAGGGGGTGCCGGCCGGCTTGTCGAGTGCGAAGTCGGCCGACGCCGCGAAGGGCAGGGCCACACAGCACAGTCCGAAGCAGTTCGCGCAGTCGCCGTGCAGGTCGGCACGGCCGACGGTCCCCTCTTGCATATCGCACACCTTATCGAAGGTGGGTCGGTGCTTCCCCTCCACCCGCGATCCACGGCTCACCCGGACAGCAGGGCGCGCAGCCACTGCTCCTCGCGCATCTCGACGTACTCGGCGTCCCCGCGCCAGGCGTCGCCGTGCCCCTCGGCCCAGAGCCTGGACCAGGGCTGGTTGCCCAGGTCGTTCTGCTCCCGCAGGAAGTCGTGCATCGCGCGGGTGCGGCGGCCCAACAGCGGTACCAGGGCGCGCCGTTCGGCCTCGTCGAGGCCGTATGCGTCGGCGAACAGGCGCAGCCGGGCGGCGGCGTCGGGGGTCTGCCAGTCGGGGTGCGCGGACAGCGGGACGAAGCCGCGGACGGCATAGGCGACGTCCCAGAGCCGGGAGCCGGGGGCCGCCGTGTCCCAGTCGATGAACGCCCAGCCGCTCTCACCGGCGACGAGGTTCCAGGGCGCCAGGTCCTGGTGGGCGATGATGTCGTCGCCCTCGGCGGGTACGAGCACCTGCCAGCACGCGTCCCGGGGCGGTCTGAAGTCCTGTACGGCCTCGTGGAAGTCGCGGATCATGCGCGCCACCCGGACCAGCCCCGCCGTCGGCTCCACCAGGGCGAACCGGTCCGGCCAGACCACCTCGCCCGGCACGAAGGCCAGCACCTCGCGGCCCCGCTCGTCGATCCCGAGCGGGCGTGGCGCGGACCGGAAGCCGGCCTCGTGCAGGTGCGTGAGCAGGGCGTGCACCGACGGCGTCCAGGGTCCCGCGGGCCGGCGCACGGTGTCGCCGACCCGGACCACACCGGCACTGACGTTCCCGCCGGTCAACGGCTGTTCCTCTGCGTGCGGCATTCCGCCAGTGTGTCCGAACACCCCTCACGGATCACGTCATTTGATCCGCGCCCCCTGCCGCGCGGCCGAACCTCACCGATGAGTTTCCGGCGTTGTGGGGGTCTTCTCATACAACGGAAAACAAGCTGCTGTACCACGGATACCAACCCCCTTCGGGCGGGAGCCGGACGGATCGAGGAGTCGGACCATGTGCACCCACCAGCCACCGTGCCCCACCGCGGACAGCCCGCTCCATCACGGCGCCGCGATCGTGTCGTCCCACCCCGAACAGGGCTGGACCCTGCTGTGCAACGGAACGATCGTGTTCGACGACACCGGTGAGCTGCTGCCGGACGGCCGGGTCGTCGACCCGCACCGTGTCCTCGGCCCGCTGGCCGTGGCGGCCTGACCCGCACCGCTGCGGGCTACCGGGCGAACACCTCGAACGCCACCGCCGGCCTGCCGCCGAACCGCTGCGCCGACCGCTCGGCGTTCTCCGTCAGGAAGGCGCGGGCGTACGTCTCCGGGTCCTCGGCGGTCAACGCCTCGATGTAGGTGCGGTGTTCGAGCAGTGAGCGCACCGCCCGCTCCAGACCGGCCGTGGCGTCCACGGCGTGCGTGGGCGAGGCGGAACCGGCGACGGCGACCCAGCGGACGCCGTCCCAGGGCTCGAGTCCCCGCTCGGTGAGCTCGGGGAAGATCCACCGGTTGCCCGCGTCCGCGGCCGCGTCCAGCGTGGCCCGCCCGACGGCCACGTGGTCCGGGGTGTTCCAGGCGACGCCGCCCCAGGTGTCCCGGTGGTTGAGGGTGATCACCAGCTCGGGCCGGTGCCGGCGGATCGCT
Organism: Streptomyces sp. C1-1; assembly: GCF_050214755.1. Taxonomy (NCBI): domain Bacteria; kingdom Bacillati; phylum Actinomycetota; class Actinomycetes; order Kitasatosporales; family Streptomycetaceae; genus Streptomyces; species Streptomyces sp. C1-1. Next base: position 1,543,918 of record NZ_CP189826.1, read on the forward strand.
GCGGCGATGTCCCGGCGCAGTGCGACGCCGTACTCGACCACACCGTCCCGGTGGTCGAGGAACTCCACCTCCGCAACCCCCACGACGGCGGCGCTGGCCCGCTGCTCGCGTTCGCGCAGCGGCCCGCACTCGGCGGGCGCCAGCGTGTCGATGCCCGCCTCGCCGCGGGTCGCGAGCACGTAGGCGACCTCACGGCCCTCGTCGGTCCAGGTGGCGATCGCCGCCGAGCAGCCGTACTCGAGGTCGTCGGGGTGTGCCACGACGGCGAGCGCGCGCCGCCAGTCGCCGGGCAGGGGCTGGAGCTGGGTGATCGTCGGCTCGGTCATGGGCGCAGACTAACGGGGCAGGCAGGGTCACGCCTCGTCGCGGACGAGGGCGAGGAGTCGGTCCAGGACGCGCTGGCCGCCCGCGCGGACGCCGTCGTGCTCGTACTCGTCGGTCACCCAGGTGCGCAGGCCTCTGATGGTGCGGGCCGTGCGGAGGGCGTGGGCCGTGTCGACGTACATGTCGTCGTGGTAGACGGCCGCCGCGACCGGCACGTCGTTGGCGGCGAGCCGGGCGGGGTCGTAGAGGGGGCGCCAGTCCGTGCGCCGTGCGAGCAGGTCGGCCGTCTCGCGCAGGGGCCGCAGCGCCGGGTCGCAGTCGAACATCCAGGGGTGGATCGACTCGCCGGTGAACAGCAGCGGGCCGTCGCCGGCGAGCGCCTTGGCCGCGTCGAACTGCGGGAACTCGCCGCGCACGCGCTCGGCCGACCAGGCGGTGGGGCGCTCGTCCTGGGCGTAGATCGCCTCGTGGACGAGGGCGTACAGGGGGTGGCTCGCGTACGACAGCAGGCCCTGTACGTCCTCCTGGAAGGCGTCGGAGAGCTCCGCGCCGTGCGGGGTGCGGACGAAGGCGTGCTCCAGGAGGTGGTGGAGGCGGTGGCTGCCCTCGCCGCCGCCCAGGAGGATGCCCAGGGTCTGGAAGGCCTCGGCGGTGAGGTGGTAGCCGTTCGGCAGGGTCACCTCGTGGGTGAGGAGGTGGTCGGCGATGCGGCGGGCGCGTTCGACGTCCTGCGGGTAGCGGGCGTAGTGCGCGGCGACCTTGCGCTCGACGCGGGGGTAGGCGGCGCGGTAGACGTCGTCGGCGTGCGCGTCGAGGGAGGGCAGGCCGCCGGTGATCAGGGCCGCGCTGAGGCCTTCGGGGGCGTGTGAGAGGTAGTTGACGGCGCAGAAGCCGCCGAAGCTCTGGCCGAGCACCGTCCAGGTGGCGCCGCCGGTGACCGCCGGGCGGATGGCCTCGCAGTCGCGGACGATCGAGTCGGAGCGGAAGTGGGTGAGGTAGGCGGCCTGTTCTGCGGGGCCGCCGCGCAGCGGCAGGGTCTGCCGGTTGGCGGGGGTGGAGTGCCCGGTGCCGCGCTGGTCGAGGAGGAGGACGCGGTACTCCTTCAGCGCGCGGCCGAGCCAGGACGGCCTGCCGACGAACCTGTTGGCTCCGAAGCCCGGACCGCCCTGGAGATAGACCAGCCACGGCAGGTTCCGGTCCGCCTTCTCGCTCGCGACGACCTCACGGGCGTAGAGCTCGATCGTCTCCCCGGCCGGGTCGTCGTGGTCGAGGGGCACGGTGAAGCGGCGGTCGGTGAGGACGACGCCGGGCTGGCGGTACGTGGCGGTCAACGGGTCTCCCGGGACGGACGGACTTCTGGCCGCGTCCCACTTCACCACATGACCGGGCCCGTGCCGACCTCCGGGATCATGAAATTTACTGAACGGACGATCAGCGGGCGGAGAGGCTGGAGCGCCGTACCACGAGCTCCGGCTGGAGCACGACCCGCCGGTGTTCGTGCCGTGTCGTGCCGGTCTCGGCCTCCGTCTCCTCCAGCAGCAGCTCCGCTGCCATGGCACCCATGGTGACGGCGGGCTGCCGTACGGAGGTGAGCGGGACGGCCGCGGCGGCGGCGAACTCGATGTCGTCGTAGCCGACGATGGCGAGGTCGTCGGGGACCTTTATGCCGGCCGCGTACATGGCCTGCAGGACTCCGAGGGCGAGCAGGTCGTTGGCGCAGAAGACGGCGGTGGGCCGGTCGGCGAGGCCGAGCAGGCGGGCGCCCGCGTCGCGGCCGGCGGCCACGTCGAGCCGTTCGGTGGGCAGCTCGCGCAGACAGTCCGGGCCGAGGCCGGCCTCGGCGAGGGCGTTCAGGGCGCCCGTGCGGCGGTCGCGGACCTGGTTGAGGCCGGGCGGGCCGCTGACGTACGCGATGGAGCGGTGCCCGGCGTCGACGAGGTGGCGCACGGCCAGGGCGCCGCCCGCCACGTCGTCGACGGAGACCGAGCACTCGGTGGTGCCCTCGGCGACCCGGTCGACGAGGACGAAGGGGATGTTGTGGCGCCGGAAGGTCTCGATGTTCCGGCCGGTCGCGTCGGCGGGGGTCAGCAGCACGCCCCGTACCCGCTGCTCGGCGAAGAGCGACAGGTACTCGGCCTCCTCGCCGGCGCTCTGCGCGCTGTTGCAGACCATCACGCCGAGCCCGGCGTCGCGGGCGGCGCGCTCGGCACCGCGGGCGACGTCGACGAAGAACGGGTTGCCCATGTCGAGGACGAGCAGCCCCATGATCCGGCTGCGGCCCGCGCGCAGCTGGCGCGCGGACTCGCTGCGGACGTAGCCGAGCCGGTCTATGGCGGACTGCACCCGTGCCCGGGTCTCCGTGGCGACCGTGTCCGGACGGTTGATCACGTTCGACACCGTGCCGACGGAGACTCCGGCGGCACGGGCGACGTCCTTGATACCCACCGACTGGGCCATCAGGCAGGGACCTCCAGAGGAACGCGGAGCGGCGGGAAGAGGACCTTCACATTACCGTCATCGCCCCGCACATCGGCGCCGGTCACGCGGGCAGTGCGAAGTCGACGACATGGAGTGCCGAGGGGGTCGTGCCGCTCGACTTCTCCTGGTACATGAACGACAGCACGTTGTCGTACCTCACCCGCAGCTCGTCGATGACGACCTCGCCGAAGGCGTTGAGGTCGCTGCCGTCGTAGAGCAGCGTCCAGTCGGTGTAGCCGGAGGACTTCGACGCGGCGGCGATCCGGCCGTAGGGCAAGACCGCGTAGGCGTTGTCGTACTTGTCCAGGACCAGCTTGGTGCGCTGGCTGGAGTTCAGGGGGACCGGGATCTCGGTCTTCTGCCAGCTGCCCGAGGCGTTCTTGCGGACGTGGAAGGCGCGGCCGTTGGCGGTGCGGTCGGCGACGTAGTTCGTGGTGCACTGGCCGAAGCGGCCGGGGACGTAGCTGATGATCGCGTGCGGGAGGCCGGTGGAGTCCGTCCACTGGCTCTCCTGGTTCATCAGGGAGTGGTCTGGGTTGAGGGAGTCGACGACCAGGCCGGAGTCGGTGACGGCGACGGTGTCCGAGGTGCCGGTGGTGGCGACCAGGGTGCCGGCGTCGTTGCGCCAGGTGCGGCCGCGGTCGGTCGAGTAGACGTAACCGGTGTCGTGGTTGGTGATCCCGCCGCTGTTGCACATCACCGCCGCGTTCTGCTCGCGCCAGGTGAAGAAGGAGTGCAGCCGGCCGTTGACGTCGTAGTCGATGCCGTGCAGGTACATGTTGCGGGCGGTGGAGGAGCCGTGCGAGCTGGTGTACGTGCCCGTGGAGGCGGACCACTCCCCCAGTGCCGTCCAGCTCGAACCGTCGTACTCGGCGAGGGCGTTGCGGCCGTTGCCGGAGATGCCGACCCGGTAGCTGAGCTGCAGCCTGCCCTCGGGGGTGGACACGAACTGCGGGTAGGTGAACTGCGAGGTGAGGGCGAGGCCGTCCATGGACGTCTGGACCGCTCCGAGCACGGACGAGGTCCAGGCGGTGGTGGCGGGGTTGTCCATCAGCCCGGCGGCGGACTTCACGTAGAAGTAGCCGTCACTGTGCGAGTCCATGTTGAGGTGCAGGCGGCCGTCGACCTTGGAGACGCCCATGGAGATGACGTTGTGCGAGTCGCTGGTCTTGAGGACGTGGGACAGCGTGACGGTCGACCAGCTGCTCCCGCCGAGCACGCGGCGGCCGACAACGGCGTTGCCGGTCGAGGTGTACCAGACGGCGTACTGGTAGCCCTTGTACGTCAACAGGCCGTTCTTCTGGAACGAGTTGTTGTTGACCAGGCCGTCGTAGGAGACGAAGAAGATCGCCTGGGAGTCGAGCTGGGTGGTGCCCTTCTTGCTGACGGAGGGGCCGGGGTCGGCGGCCCGCGCGATGCCCGGTGTTGCCACGGCCGCAAGTATGGCGGTCGCGAGCACGGTGCGTCTTCTCATGAGCGGCTCCAGCGGGGCGGGAAGGATCGGCGGGGACGGGTCAGGCGAGGTGGAACACTTCGGTGAGCGGTTTCATGGCCTCGTCGGGCCGGGCGCCGTCCAGCGACTCGAAGAACGGCCCCATCTCCGCCTGCCAGCGGGCGTTGACCTCGGTGGCCTCCATGCCGGCGAGCGCGGCGTCGAAGTCCTCGGTCTCCAGGTAGCCGACGAGCAGGCCGTCGTCGCGCAGGAAGAGGGAGTAGTTGTGCCAGCCGGTGGCGGAGAGCGCCTCGCGCATCTCCGGCCACACGGCGGTATGGCGTTCGCGGTACTCGGCGAGCCGGTCCACACGGACCTTGAGGAGGAAACAGACGCGCTGCATGAAGTACCGGCTCCCGCAGGGGTGGAAGGGATCAGAAGTTGAACTGGTCGATGTTCTTGGCGGTGAACACGGTCGGCTTGCCGAGGGTGATCACGCCGTCCTTGCCGATCGTGTACGTGGTCGACCCGGCCTTGAAGGTCTCGCCCTCCTTGCCGGTGATCTGACCGGAGGACAGCGCGACGGCGGTGCGGGCGGCCAGGTCGCCGAGCTTGGCCGGGTCCCACAGCTCGAAGCCCTCGACGGTGCCGTTCTTGACGTACTTGCGCATGTCGTTGGGGGTGCCGAGGCCGGTCAGCTTGACCTTGCCCTTGTACTTGGAGCCGGAGAGGTACTGGGCGGCGGCCTTGATGCCGACCGTGGTCGGGGAGATGATCCCCTTCAGGTTCGGGTACTGCTGGAGCAGGCCCTGGGTCTGCTGGAAGGAGGCCTGGGCGTCGTCGTTGCCGTAGGCGATCTTCACCAGCTTGACGTTCTTGTACTTCGGGTCCTTCAGCTCGTCCTTCATGTACCCGATCCAGGTGTTCTGGTTCGTGGCGGTCTGGGCGGCGGACAGGATCGCGATCTCGCCCTTGTAGCCGATCTGCTGGGCGAGCAGCTGCACCTCGGTGCGGCCGAGGTCCTCGGCGGAGGCCTGCGAGACGAAGGCGTTGCGGCAGTCGGGCTTGGTGTCGGAGTCGTAGGTGACGACCTTGATGTTGTTCTTCATGGCCTGCTTCAGCGCGGTGCACAGGGCGCCCGGGTCCTGCGCGGAGACGGCCATCGCGTTCACCTGCTGCTGGGTGAGCGTGTTGACGTAGGAGACCTGCCCGGCGGTGTCGGTGGCGCTGGAGGGGCCGACCTCCTTGTACTTGCTGCCGAGTTCGGTCAGCGCCTTCTCGCCGCCCTTGTCGGCGGAGGTGAAGTACGGGTTGTTGACCTGCTTGGGCAGGAAGCCGACGGTCAGCCCCTTCTTCAGCGCGGCGTTCGGGTCGGCCTTCGCGGTCGAGGAGGCGGAGGCGTTGTCGCTGCCCGAGTTGTTCTTGGTGGTGCCGCCGCAGGCGGTCAGCGCGAGGGCGAGCGAGGTGCCGGCGGCGAGGGCCGCGCAGGTACGACGGACGGATGACTTGCGCATGTTGAGGTTTCCTTTACGAGGGTGAGGAGTTACGACGTCGGAGTCGAGGCGGCGGCTCTGCGTCCCGCCCTCGCGACGGAGATTTGCCGTGCGACCCGTGGGCCGAGCACGGAGATGACGAGCAGGACGCCGGTGACGACGATCTGCGACTGGGCGGAGACGTTCAGCAGGCTCATCACGTTCTGCAGCGCTCCGAGGAGGAAGACTCCCGCGATCGCGCCGCCGAGCGTGCCCCGGCCGCCGTCGAAGTCGATGCCGCCGAGCAACACCGCTGCGACGACGGACAGTTCGAGTCCGGTGGCGTTGTCGTACCGGGCGCTGGCGTAGTGCAGCGCCCAGAAGATCCCGGTGAGCGAGGCCATCAGGCCGGTCACCGTGAACAGGATCAGCTTGTGCCGCTTGACCCGGATCCCGGCGAACCGCGCCGCCTCCTCGCTCGCGCCGATCGCGAACAGCGACCGTCCGAAGGGCGTGGCGTGCAGCACCACGACGGCGATGGCGAGCAGGACGAGGAAGGGCAGGAAGGCCTGCGGGAGGAACGAGTTCCCGAGCCGTCCGGACGCGAAGTCCAGGTACTGCGTGGGGAAGTCGGTCACCGCGTCGGAGCCGAGCACGATCTGCGCGATGCCCCGGTAGGCGGCGAGGGTGCCGATGGTGACGGCGAGGGAGGGCAGTCCGAGCCGGGTGACGAGCAGGCCGTTGACCAGCCCGCAGACGACACCGAGCAGCAGGCACAGCGGGATGATCGTCTCGATCGCCATGCCGTCGTTCCACAGCTTGCCCATCACCGCGCCGGACAGGCCGGCGGTGGAGGCGACGGACAGGTCGATCTCGCCGGCGACGACCAGCAGGGTCATCGGCAGGGCGATCAGGGCGATGGGCAGGGTGTTGCCGATCAGGAACGACAGGTTGAGGGCGTTGCCGAACCCGTCGACGGTGCCGAACGACAGCAGGAGCAGAAGGATCAGCAGCGCGCCGACGACCGTGTCCCAGCGGACCGCGCGCGTGAGGGACTCAGGCATTGCGGGCGTTCCTCTTCTTCAGGGCGGAGGCCACGCGCAGCGCGACGATCCGGTCGACCGCGATGGCGAGGATGAGCAGGATGCCGTTGATGGCGAGCACCCAGACCGAGCTGACGCCGAGGGCGGGCAGCACGCTGTTGATGGAGGTCAGCAGCAGGGCGCCGAGCGCGGCCCCGTACACGCTGCCGGAACCTCCGGTGAAGACCACGCCGCCGACCACGACCGCGCTGACGACGGTGAGTTCGTAGCCGGTGCCGGTCCCGGAGTCGACGTTGCCGAACCGGGCCAGGTACATGGCGCCGGCGAGGCCGGCGAGGCCGCCGCAGAAGGTGTACGCGGCCAGGATTCGCTTGCGGACGGGGATGCCGGCGAGCCGGGCGGCCTCCGGGTTGGAGCCGAGCGCGTACAGTTCGCGTCCGCTGCCGAAGTGCTTGAGGTAGTACGCCGTCGCCACCAGCACGGCCAGCGCGATCAGCGCGAGGTACGGCACCGCGGAGATGCCGCCGGAGCCGAAGTCCACGAAGCCGCCGGGCAGGTCGGCCGCCGTGATCTGACGGGAGCCGACCCAGATGGAGTCGATGCCCCGGATGATGTAGAGCGTGCCGAGGGTGACGACGAGGGCGGGCACCTGGCCGAGGCTGACGAGAAGGCCGTTGAGCAGTCCGAACCCGACGCCCATCAGGACCGCCAGCCCGATGGCGATCACCGAACTGCCGCCGCCGTGCAGGTAGTCGCCGGCCGCGAAGGCGCAGATGCCGAGGGTCGAGCCGACGGACAGGTCGACGTTCCTCGTGATCACCACCAGGGACTGGCCGGTCGCGACCAGCACCAGGATGGTGGCGTTCAGGAGCAGGTCCTTGATGCCCTGCTCGGACAGGAACTCGCTGTTGCCGGCCTGGGTGATACCGATCATCACCAGGAAGACGACCAGGATGGCGAGCTCACGCATCTTGAAGACGCGATCGACGAGCCGGGTACCGCTGGACTTGGGCACCTCGGCGACGGGGGTCTCGTTGGGAGTGGTCACCGTCATGCGGCGGCCCTCCCGGTGGCTGCGGCCATCACGGTTTCCTCGGTGGCTTCGGCGCGTGGGATCTCGGCGGTCAGCCGGCCCTCGTGCATGACGAGCACGCGGTCGGCCATGCCGAGGATCTCGGGCAGGTCGGAGGAGATCATCAGGACGGCGACGCCGTCGGCGGCCAGCCGGCTGAGCAGCCGGTGCACCTCGGCCTTGGTGCCGACGTCGATGCCCCGGGTGGGCTCGTCGACGATCAGCACCTTGGGTCCGGTGGCGAGCCACTTGGCCAGGACGACCTTCTGCTGGTTGCCGCCGGACAGGGTGGAGACGGCGTCGGCGATCCGCGCGTACTTCACCTGGAGCTTGACCGCCCAGTCCAGGGACCGGTCGCGTTCGGCGCCGCGGTCCATCAGTCCGGCCCTGACGGTCGTACGGAGTCCGGTGAGGCCGATGTTGCGTTCGATGGACATGCCCATCACCAGGCCCTGGGCGCGCCGGTCCTCGGGGACGAGGGCGAGCCCGGCGGCCATGGCGGTGGACGGGGCGCCGTTGGTGAGTGTGCGGCCCTCGACCTCGACCTCGCCGGCATCCCAGCGGTCGATGCCGAAGACGGCCCGGGCCACCTCGGTGCGGCCGGCGCCGACGAGTCCGGCGAGGCCGACGATCTCGCCGTGCCGGACCTCGAAGGAGACGTCGGTGAAGACGCCCTCGCGGGTCAACCGCCGGACGCTGAGGGCGACTTGACCGGGCTTGACGTCCTGCTTCGGGTACAGCTCCTCGAGGTCGCGCCCGACCATGCGCCGTACGAGGTCGTCCTCCGTCATGCCCTCGATCGGCTCGCTGGCGATCCAGGCGCCGTCGCGCAGGGTGGTGACGCGCCGGCAGATTTCGAAGATCTCCTCCAGCCGGTGCGAGATGAACAGCACGGCCGCGCCCTGTTCGCGCAGGGTGCGCACGACGCCGAAGAGGCGGGCCACCTCGCTTCCGGTCAGGGCGGCCGTCGGCTCGTCCATGATCAGGACGCGGGCGTCGAACGAGAGCGCCTTGGCGATCTCCACGATCTGCTGGTCGGCGATCGACAGGCCGCGCGCGGGGCGGTCGGGGTCGAGTTCGACGCCGAGCCGCTTCATCAGCCGCAGGGTCGCGGTGTGCGTGGCCTTGTGGTCGATCCGGCCCAGGGCCCGCCGGGGCTGGCGGCCCATGAAGATGTTCTCGGCGATCGAAAGGTCGGGGAAGAGCGTGGGCTCCTGGTAGATGACGGCGATGCCCGCGTCGCGTGCGTCACCGGGTCCGTGGAAGACGACGGGCGCACCGTCGAGCAGCACCCGGCCGGCGTCCGGCCGGTGGACGCCGGCGAGCGTCTTGATCAGGGTCGACTTGCCCGCGCCGTTCTCTCCGGCGAGGGCGTGCACCTCTCCGGGGAACAGCTCCAGGGACACGTCCCGCAGGGCACGCACGGCCCCGAAGGACTTCGAAATGTCCTCGAGCGCCAGCACCGGGGCCGGACCCGTGTCGGACGGGTGGGTCATGAGGGGCTCCTCGACGACGTCCGGGAAGCACCTCGCGACGTCGTGAAAGGTTTCAACTGGGTTGCCGGGACGTTAGGCGCGTGGGCCATGTCACGTCAATGGGTGGGCCCCGAAAAAATTTCGAGAGCCCTTCGAGAGCCAAAGGTCACGGTGAGGCTACGGGCAACAGAGTGCGCCAGAACGCTTGACACTTCTACGGAGCGTTCTAAGCTTCGCTTCCTGAATCGATTCATACAGAAGCCGTACGGACGCCATTCCGGCCCGATGTCACAGGAGCCCTGAAGTGACCGAGCTCGCCGCGGTGAAGGCCGCGCTGAAGACCCAGGCAGTCGAGACGCCGTCGTGGGCGTACGGGAACTCGGGGACCCGGTTCAAGGTGTTCGCCCAGCAGGGAGTTCCCCGCACGCCCCAGGAGAAGCTGGCCGACGCGGCTCAGGTGCATGCCGTCACGGGGGTGGCGCCGACGGTGGCGTTGCACATTCCGTGGGACAGGGTCGAGGACTACGCCGCGCTGGCGAAGTTCGCCCAGGACCACGGCGTGAAGCTGGGAGCGATCAACTCCAACACCTTCCAGGACGACGCCTACAAACTGGGCAGCATCTGCCACCCCGACGCGGCCGTGCGCCGCAAGGCCGTCGACCACCTCCTCGAATGCGTCGACATCATGGACGCCACCGGATCACGCGACCTGAAACTCTGGTTCGCCGACGGCACGAACTACCCCGGCCAGGACGACATCCGCGCCCGCCAGGACCGCCTCGCCGAAGGCCTGACCGAGGTCTACGCACGCCTGGGCCAGAACCAGCGGATGCTGCTGGAGTACAAGTTCTTCGAGCCCGCCTTCTACACGACCGACGTCCCCGACTGGGGCACCGCCTACGCCCACTGCCTCAAGCTGGGCGAGAAGGCCCAGGTCGTCGTCGACACCGGACACCACGCCCCGGGCACCAACATCGAGTTCATCGTCGCCACCCTGCTGAGGGAGAACAAACTCGGCGGCTTCGACTTCAACTCCCGCTTCTACGCCGACGACGACCTCATGGTCGGCGCCGCCGACCCCTTCCAGCTCTTCCGCATCATGCACGAGGTCATCCGCGGCGGCGGCCTCTCCTCCGACGTGGCCTTCATGCTCGACCAGTGCCACAACATCGAAGCCAAGATCCCCGCCATCATCCGCTCCGTGATGAACGTCCAGGAAGCCACCGCCAAGGCACTCCTCGTCGACCGCGACGCCCTCACCACCGCCCAGCGCGAAGGCGACGTCCTGGCCGCCAACGCCGTCCTCATGGACGCCTACAACACCGACGTCCGCCCCCTCCTCGCCGAACTCCGCCAGGAAACAGGCCTCGACCCCGACCCCATCACCGCCTACCACCGCTCCGGATGGGCCGAGAAGATCGTCGAGGAGCGGGTCGGCGGGAAGCAGGCCGGCTGGGGAGCCTGACGCAGGTCGGCAGGTCGGCAGGTCAGCCCTCGCCCATGCCGAACGAGTCGTGGACGGGGCGCACCTCGACGGCCACGACATGGAAGTCGAGGACGCGCCCGGCGATCTCCCGCGCCCGCTCCGGGGTGGCGCAGTCGACCACGTAGTAGGCGGTCAGCTGTTCGGTCGCTCCGGTGAGCGGGCCGCTCGTCGTCGTGGCACCGTCTTCGCCGTACCGGAGAGTGGTCGTGTCGCGCGGGTAGGCCAGCCCGGCTCCGTTCAGCATCTCGCCCGTGCCCCGCAGGTCTTCGTGGAGGGCTTCGTGCCGGTGGAAGACGTCCGCGCGCTCCGCGGGCGTCATCGCCTCGGTCGCCGCCGGGTCGGCGTACATCAGGATCATGTACTTCATGCCGCCTCCGGCACCGGAGCCACCGAGGTGGCCGCTCGGACGAGTGCCGCCGCGGCCGTCGAGCGGGACTGCTGGGGCCATGCGATGAAGAGAGTGGCCGGTGGGGCGTCCGGGACGGTGCGGTAGAGGACGCCCGGGCGCGGATAGCGGCTCGTGACCGATTCCGGGAGCAAGGTCACCAGCTTGCCGAGTTCGACGAGCGCGAGAAGTTGGGCGAGGTCCGCTATCGCATGCCGCTCCATGATCATGTCCAGGTAGCGGCACAGACCGTGTGAGTTGCCCGATTCGACGCCGGGAAGGGCGAGGTCGGCGAGGGTGATGTCGTCCCGGGCCGCGAGCGGGTGGGTGACGGGGATGGCGGCGAGGCGGGGTTCGACGGTCACCACTTCCGCGTCCAGGCCCGTCTGGTCGAAGGGGCCGTACAGGAGCGCCGCGTCCGCCTCGCCCTCGCGAAGCAGCCGGACCTGCTCGCCCCAGCCGGAGAGGCGGACCGTGACGGGCCGGGCCTCCGGCTCGGCGGCGAAGCGGGCCAGAATGGCCTCCAGCAGACCGGCGTCGCCGTCGGCCTTGATCGCGAGGATCAGCTTCGGGTCCGTCGCCGCGGCGCGCTGGGCCCGTCGTCCGGCCGCCTGCAGGGCGTCCAGGGCGATGCGGGCCTCGGTCAGCAGGACCTCGCCGGCCGGAGTCAGTGCGACGCTGTGGGTGGTACGCACGAACAGGACGATGCCCAGGTCCTGCTCCAGCTTGCGGATGGCGCGGGACAGGGGCGGGGCGGAGATGCCCAGCCGTTCGGCCGCGCGGGCGAAGTTGAGTTCCTCCGCGACGGCGACGAAGTAGCGCAGTGACCGGGACTCCATGGCCTGGCACCTCCATTCGGTGTTACCCGGAGGGTAACAAGCGGGACCCGGCCGGTCCTTCCCCGCGGGAGCGTCCGGGCACAGGATCGAGGCACGCGGCCCCCGGTACCGCCACGGGTGACGGGCGTGAACCGCGTTTCCGGCGAACCGTTTTGGAGCTTCTGCATGTTTGTCATCACCACGCCCACCGGTCAGATCGGCCGGCAGGTCGTCGAGCGTGTCCTCGCCGACGAGCAGCCGGCCCGTGTGATCGTGCGGGATCCCGGCCGGCTCTCCCCCGAGGTGCGGGAGCGGGTCGAGGTCGTCCAGGGCTCGCACACCGACCCCGGTGTCCTCATGAAGGCCTTCGCGGGAGCGGAGGCCGTGTTCTGGGTGATACCTCCGGACCACAGCACGGTGAACCTCGAGCGCCACTATCTGGACCCGACGCGGTCGGCGTGCGAGGCGATCGTCAGGAACGGCGTCGGCCGGGTCGTCAGCGTGTCGACCATGGGCCGCGGCATCGAGAAGAACGCCGGGCACCTGTCGGCCGCGCGGGCCGCCGAAGAGCTGATGGCCGGCGCGGGGGTGAAGTTCCGGGCGCTGCGGCCTCCGTTCTTCATGGAGAACCTGCTCCGCCAAGTCGACGCGATCAGAGGCCGGGGCACCTTCTTCCTGCCGAGCGACCGCAACCGCACCCTGGCACTCGTCGCCACCCGCGACATCGCCGGACGAGGCGCCGAGCTGCTGCTCGACGGCACCTGGAGCGGACAGGGCGGGGTACCCGTGGTGAGCCCCGACTCCCTCACTCCCAACGGTATGGCGGAGGTCCTCGGCGATGTGCTGGGGCTGCCGGTCCGGTACCAGCAGCTCCCGATCGACGCGTACAGGTCGATGATGATCGAAAACGGGGCGAGCGAGGCCTCGGCCCAGGGTGTGGCCGACATGGCCGTCGCCCAGAACGAGGGGGCCTACGACGAGGAGCACCGCACCGCGCAGCCGAGCCCGACCGGCTTCCGCCAGTGGTGCGAGGAGGTGCTCAGGCCGGCGTTCCCCGCCTGAGCACCTCCACCGGGAGTCACTCCGGGGCGGAGAACGGATGCCGGATCGCCGCCGGCGGCCAGGTGGGAGCGGTGTACGGCCGCCGGAAGGTGCGGCGGCCGGAGCCGACCTCGAACGGCTCGCCGTCGCCGGGGAGGCGGACCTCCGCCCGGGTGTTGGGCGGTACCAGGACCTCCACCACCAGCGTGTCGTCCTCGATCCGCCAGCCCGCCTCCGCGCGGCCGTAGGGCGTCTCGTGGGCGGCCTCGGCGAAGGTGAGGTCGCCGCCGGGCAGGGGTGCGATCCGCAGCCGGCGCCAGCCCGGTTCGGCGGCCTCCAGGCCGGCGACCGTGCGGTGCAGCCAGTCCGCGACGGCACCGAGGGCGTAGTGGTTGAAGGACGTCATCTCGCCCGGGTTGACGCTGCCGTCGGGCAGCATCGAGTCCCACCGCTCCCACACGGTCGTGGCCCCCATGGTCACCGGGTACAGCCAGGAGGGGCACCCCTGCTCCAGGAGCATCCGGTACGCCAACTGCGGCTCCCCGCCCGCGCACAGCGCGTCGCAGATCAGCGGCGTACCGGCGAACCCGGTGGCGATACGGAAGCCGGCCTTGCGCACGATGAACGCCAAGCGCTGTGCGGCGCCCAGCCGTTGACGTCCCGTCGGCAGCAGGGCGAAGCACAGCGCCAGCGCGTACGCCGTCTGCGCGTCACTGGCGAGCCGTCCGCCCGGGGTGACGAACTCATCGGCGAACGACGCCCGTACGGACCGTGCGAGTTCCTCGTACCGCACGGCGTCGTCCTTCTCCCCGAGCAGCCGTGCCGTCTCGGCGAGCACGTCGGCCGAGCGGACGACGTACGCGTTGGCGACGAGGTCGCCGTCGGTGCGGGCGGCACCCGGGTCCTCGGGCGGCGCGGCCGGGTCCAGCCAGTCGCCGAGCTGGAAGTCCTGCCGCCACAGGCCGCCGCCCTCCTCGGTGAGCCGGGCCGCCACCTCCATCCAGGCGCGCATGCTCGGGTACTGGGCGCGCAGCACCCCGATGTCGCCGAAGCGCCGGTACAGCGTCCACGGGAGCAGCACCGCCACGTCGGCCCACACCGCGTGCGGGGTGCCGCCGAAGTCGAACGGCAGGACGTCGGGCACCACCAGCGGCGGGACCCGGTCGGCTCGGGCGAGCTGTTCGGCGGCGAGGTCGCGCAGCCAGCCGCCGAGCATGCCGGAACAGTCGTAGAGGAAGGACGCGGTGGGCGCGAAGACCTGGATGTCGCCGGTCCAGCCGAGGCGTTCGTCGCGCTGGGGGCAGTCGGTGGGGACGTCCAGGAAGTTGCCGCGCATCCCCTGGACGACGTTCTCGTGGAGGCGGTTGACCAGGTCGTGCGAGCACTCGAACCAGCCGGTGCGCGCCATGTCGGTGTGCAGGACCACGGCTTCGACGGCGGCCGGGTCGAACTCGCCCGGCCAGCCGTCGACTTCGGCGTAGCGGAAGCCGTGGAAGGTGAAGCGGGGTTCGTACGTCTCCACGCCCGTGCCGGCGAGTGTGTACGTGTCGGTGGCGGCGGCCTGCCGCAGGGGCCGGACGCCGAGTTCGCCGTGTTCCAGCACCTCGGCGTGGCGCACGGTGACCGTGTGGCCCGCGGGGCCCGAGAGGCGGATGCGCAGGCGTCCGACGAGGTTCTGGCCGAAGTCGAGGACGGTCCTGCCGGACGGTGTGGTGATCACGTCGACGGGAGCGACGGTCTGGGTGCGGCGCACGGGCGGGCCGGTCGGCGCCACCAACTCGGCCTCCGGGAAGGGGAGTCGGGTGACGGACGTCCAGTCGGCGAGGTCGTGGCCGGGCTCGGACCAGCCGGGGCGCGCGAGCCGGGCGTCGTAGGCCTCGCCGTCGTAGATCTCCGAGCGCAGGACGGGCCCGGTCGTGGCGCGCCATGTCTCGTCGGTGGTGAGGGTGGTGACGGTTCCGTCGGGGTGGGTGACCTCCAGCTGGGCGAGGAGGGCGCGCCGGTCGCCGTAGAGGTTGCGGCGGCCGCAGCCGAAGCCGAGCCGGCCGGTGTACCAGCCCTCGCCGAGCAGCGCGCCGATCGCGTTGTCGCCCTCGCGCAGCAGCGTGGTGACGTCGAAGGTCTGATAGCGCAGGCGGTGGTGGTACGAGGTCCAGCCGGGGGCGAGGACATGGTCGCCGACCCGGCTTCCGTTGATCTCGGCCTCGTAGACGCCGTACGCGGTGATGTAAAGCCGCGCCGACGCGACCGCCTTGTCGAGGGCGAAGGTGCGGTGCAGCAGCGCCACCGGGAGCGGGGCGTCGGACGCGTCGCGGTCGGGGGTGACGGGGCGGGCGGTCCAGTCGGTACGGTCGAGCAGGCCCGTCTCCGCCCGGGTGATCGGTGACCAGTCGGACGCTTCGGCGCCCTCGCCCCACACCTGGACACGGACCCCGACCCGGCTGCGGGAGCCGAGTTCCGGGCCCGGCCAGTCCACCAGCACGGAATCGGCGCCCTCGACGCGCCCGGTGTCGGCGAGGACCGTGCCGTCGGCATCGGTGATCTCGACACGGTAGGCCCGCTGCGCCCAGTCGGGCACGGCGGTCTCGGTGCGCCAGCTCAGGCGGGGCCGGGACTCGCCGATGCCGACGGGCTCGCGGTGGTGTTCGAGAACAGGGGCCGTGACCCTCATCGGACGGTCTCCTTCTCTCAGATGGCGGCCGGCGCGGCGGACCGCCCCCGAACCTTCGGTGATGGCACGTGTCAGTGTGGCCGAAAAGATCGTGAAACGTTTCACGGCATCGTGAAGGCGACACGGCCGTCCGTCAAGGGTTCCGACAGGGCGAAGCTTTCGGTCTCACAATGTCGACGCAGCACAATCGCCCCGACGTCTTGACGTCGTCGCAGCCCTGCGGTTAGTTTCCCTGAAACGATTCAAACAGTGTTCAGAGGTGGTCATGCCAGACCTGTCCGCCGTGAAGGCAGCGCTCGCGGCCCAGCGGATCGAAACCCCGTCGTGGGCGTACGGGAACTCGGGGACCCGGTTCAAGGTGTTCGCCCAGCAGGGAGTTCCCCGCACGCCCCAGGAGAAGCTGGCCGACGCGGCTCAGGTGCATGCCGTCACGGGGGTGGCGCCGACGGTGGCGTTGCACATTCCGTGGGACAGGGTCGAGGACTACGCCGCGCTGGCGAAGTTCGCCCAGGACCACGGCGTGAAGCTGGGAGCGATCAACTCCAACACCTTCCAGGACGACGCCTACAAACTGGGCAGCATCTGCCACCCCGACGCGGCCGTGCGCCGCAAGGCCGTCGACCACCTCCTCGAATGCGTCGACATCATGGACGCCACCGGATCACGCGACCTGAAACTCTGGTTCGCCGACGGCACGAACTACCCCGGCCAGGACGACATCCGCGCCCGCCAGGACCGCCTCGCCGAAGGCCTGACCGAGGTCTACGCACGCCTGGGCCAGAACCAGCGGATGCTGCTGGAGTACAAGTTCTTCGAGCCCGCCTTCTACACGACCGACGTCCCCGACTGGGGCACCGCCTACGCCCACTGCCTCAAGCTGGGCGAGAAGGCCCAGGTCGTCGTCGACACCGGACACCACGCCCCGGGCACCAACATCGAGTTCATCGTCGCCACCCTGCTGCGCGAGAACAAACTCGGCGGCTTCGACTTCAACTCCCGCTTCTACGCCGACGACGACCTCATGGTCGGCGCCGCCGACCCCTTCCAGCTCTTCCGCATCATGCACGAGGTCATCCGCGGCGGCGGCCTCTCCTCCGACGTGGCCTTCATGCTCGACCAGTGCCACAACATCGAAGCCAAGATCCCCGCCATCATCCGCTCCGTGATGAACGTCCAGGAAGCCACCGCCAAGGCACTCCTCGTCGACCGCGACGCCCTCACCACCGCCCAGCGCGAAGGCGACGTCCTGGCCGCCAACGCCGTCCTCATGGACGCCTACAACACCGACGTCCGCCCCCTCCTCGCCGAACTCCGCCAGGAAACAGGCCTCGACCCCGACCCCATCACCGCCTACCACCGCTCCGGATGGCAGGGGCGGATCACCGCCGAGCGTGTCGGCGGCACCCAAGCCGGCTGGGGCGCCTGACCCCGCCTCGCGTACACCCGCACCGTCCCGACGACGCAAGGAAGAGACCCGCTCATGGCACCGCACCCCGAAGCCGCCGCCCTCCTGGCCCGCTCCCATCGGCTCGGCTCCGATCCCCGCAACACCAACTACGCCGGCGGCAACGCCTCCGCGAAGGGCACCGACACCGACCCCGTGACCGGCGGTGACGTCGAGCTGATGTGGGTCAAGGGGTCCGGTGGCGACCTCGGGACGCTCACCGAGGCCGGGCTCGCCGTGCTGCGGCTGGACCGGCTGCGGGCGCTGAAGGGTGTCTACCCGGGCGTGGAGCGCGAGGACGAGATGGTCGCCGCGTTCGACTACTGCCTGCACGGCAAGGGCGGTGCCGCCCCGTCCATCGACACGGCCATGCACGGCCTCGTGGAGGCCGCGCACGTCGACCATCTGCACCCCGACTCCGGGATCGCGCTCGCCTGCGCCGCCGACGGGGAGAAGCTGACCGCCGAGTGCTTCGGCGACACGGTGGTGTGGGTGCCGTGGCGGCGGCCCGGTTTCCAGCTGGGGCTGGACATCGCGGCGGTCAAGGAGGCGAACCCGCAGGCCATCGGCTGTGTGCTGGGCGGACACGGGATCACGGCGTGGGGTGGCACATCGGAGGAGTGCGAGCGCAACTCGCTGCACATCATCCGCACCGCCGAGGCGTTCCTGGCGGACAGGGGCAAGCCCGAACCCTTCGGCCCGGTGATCGACGGGTACGCGGCGCTGGAGCCCGCGGAGCGTCGTGAGCGGGCGGCGGCTCTCGCGCCGTACGTCCGGGCCCTCGCCTCCCAGGACAAGCCGCAGGTCGGGCACTTCAACGACTCCGAGGCCGTGCTGGACTTCCTGGCGCGCGCCGAGCACCCGCGGCTGGCCGCGCTGGGCACCTCCTGCCCGGACCACTTCCTACGGACCAAGGTGCGTCCGCTCGTCCTCGACCTGCCGCCGGCCGCCCCGCTGGAGGAGGCCGTCGCCCGGCTGAAGGAGCTGCACGCCGAGTACCGCGAGGAGTACGCCGCCTACTACCGGCGGCACGCCCTGCCCGACTCCCCCGCCATGCGCGGCGCGGACCCGGCGATCGTGCTGGTCCCGGGGGTCGGCATGTTCTCCTTCGGCAAGGACAAGCAGACGGCCCGGGTGGCCGGTGAGTTCTACGTCAACGCCATCAACGTGATGCGCGGTGCCGAGGCCGTGTCGACGTACGCGCCCATCGAGGAGTCGGAGAAGTTCCGCATCGAGTACTGGGCGCTGGAGGAGGCCAAGCTCCAGCGGATGCCGGCGCCGAAGCCGCTGGCGACGCGGGTGGCGCTGGTGACGGGCGCGGGCAGCGGCATCGGGAAGGCGATCGCGCAGCGGCTGGTCGCCGAGGGTGCCTGTGTGGTGGTCGCGGACCTGAACGTGGACAACGCCGCCCAGGTGGCCGAGGAGCTGGGCGGGCCGGACAAGGCCGTCGCCGTGAGCGTCGACGTGACCTCCGAGGAGCAGATCGCCGAGGCGTTCAAGGCCGCCGTCCTCGCCTTCGGCGGCGTCGACCTGATCGTCAACAACGCCGGTATCTCCATCTCCAAGCCGCTGCTGGAGACGTCGGCGAAGGACTGGGACCTGCAGCACGACATCATGGCCCGCGGTTCCTTCCTGGTCTCGCGGGAGGCGGCCCGGGTGATGACCGCGCAGGAACTGGGCGGCGACATCGTCTACATCGCCTCGAAGAACGCCGTGTTCGCCGGTCCCAACAACATCGCCTACTCCGCCACCAAGGCCGACCAGGCCCATCAAGTACGGCTGCTGGCAGCCGAGTTGGGCGAGCACGGCATTCGCGTCAACGGGGTCAACCCGGACGGCGTGGTGCGCGGTTCGGGGATCTTCGCGGGCGGCTGGGGGGCGCAGCGCGCGGCCGTGTACGGGGTGCCGGAGGAGAAGCTCGGCGAGTTCTACGCGCAGCGGACCATCCTCAAGCGCGAGGTGCTGCCCGAGCATGTGGCCAACGCCGTGTTCGCCCTGACCGGCGGGGAGTTGACCCACACCACCGGGCTGCACGTCCCGGTCGACGCCGGCGTCGCGGCCGCCTTCCTGCGATGAGCGCGCTCGTGAAGTCGTACGCCGCGGTCGACCTCGGCGCGTCCAGCGGACGTGTCATGGTCGGCCGCGTCGGCACCGACAGCCTGGAGCTCACCGAGGCGCACCGGTTCGCGAACCGGCCGGTGCGCGTTCCGGAGGGCCTGCGCTGGGACGTCCTCGCCCTGTACGGGGGTGTGCTGGACGGACTGCGGGCGGCCGGGCAGGTCGACTCGGTCGGCCTCGACAGCTGGGCGGTGGACTACGGGCTGCTGGACGCCGACGGTGCGCTGCTCGGCAATCCCGTGCACTACCGGGACTCCCGCACCGAGGGCGTCGCGGACAAGGTGTGGGCGACCGTGCCCGCCGAGGAGCTGTACGCGGCGACCGGGTTGCAGTACGCGCCGTTCAACACGCTGTACCAGCTGGTCGCCGCTCGGGACTCGGCCCAACTGGCGTCAGCGAAGCGGTTGTTGCTGATCCCCGATCTGCTGTCGTACTGGCTGACGGGTGAACAGGGCACCGAGCTGACCAACGCCTCGACGACCCAGCTGATCGACCCGCGCACCCGCGCCTGGTCGTACGACGTGGCCTCCCGGCTGGGCGTCGACCTCGGTCTGTTCGCGCCGCTGCGGCAGCCGGGCGATCCGGCGGGCGTGCTGCGGCCGGAGGTGCTGGAGGAGACCGGGCTGCGCGGGCCCGTGCCGGTGACGGCCGTCGGGTCGCACGACACGGCGTCGGCGGTGGCCGCCGTGCCGGCCGACGGGGAGCGGTTCGCGTACATCTGCACCGGGACCTGGTCTCTGGCGGGTCTGGAGCTGGACGCGCCGGTGCTGAGCGAGGAGAGCCGGACCGCCAACTTCACCAACGAGCTGGGGCTGGACGGCACGGTCCGGTACCTGCGCAACATCATGGGGCTGTGGCTGCTCCAGGAGTGCGTACGGGCCTGGGGAGAGCCGGAGTTGGACACGCTGCTGCTGGAGGCGGCGAAGGTGCCGGCGCTGCGGTCGGTGGTGGACGCGGGTGACGCGGCGTTCCTGGCGCCCGGCCGGATGCCGGAGCGGATCGCCGACGCGTGCCGCGCCTCCGGACAGCCGGTGCCCGGGACGCCCGCGGAGATCACGCGCTGCATCCTCGACTCGCTCGCCCTCGCGCACCGCAAGGCCGTCGAGGACGCCCAGCGGCTGGCCGGCCACCCCGTGGACGTCGTGCACGTGGTCGGCGGCGGCACCCGCAACGCCCTGCTGTGCCAGCTGACCGCCGACGCGTGCGGGCTGCCCGTGGTGGCGGGCCCGACCGAGGCGGCCGCGCTCGGCAACGTCCTGGTGCAGGCCCGGGCCCACGGGCTGGCGGGCGACCTGGGGAGCGGCCGGCGTCTGCTCACCCGTACCCAGCCGCTCACCCGCTACGAGCCGCAGGGCGACACCGCGCGCTGGCGCGAGGCGCAGGCCCGGCTCGCCGGAGGGTGAACCAGGTCTCCCCCGGACCCCGCACCCCGGTCTACCCTTCACTCATCCGATGATCGAACACAAGGAGCCGCGATGCGTGTCGCCCTGTTCCTGACCTGCGTCAACGACACGCTCTATCCGGACACCGGACGCGCCGTGGTGAAACTGCTGACCAGGCTGGGCGTCGAGGTCGACTTCCCGATGGGCCAGACCTGCTGCGGGCAGGCGCACTACAACACCGGCTACCGCCATGAGGCGGAGCCGCTGGCCCGGCATTTCTCCGATGTCTTCGGGGAGTACGAGGCGATCGTCACGCCGTCCGGATCGTGCGGGGCGATGGTGCGGGAGCTGTATCCGCGGATGGGTGAGCGGGCTCGGGCCGAGGGCCGCGGGGACGCTCTCGCGGCCACTCTGGCGCCGGTCGTGCCGAAGACGTACGAGCTGACGGAGTTCCTGGTGGACGTGCTGGGGGTAACGGACGTCGGGGCGTACTACCCGCACAAGGTGACCTACCACCCGACCTGTCACGGGCTGCGCGGGCTGGGGCTCGGTGACCGGCCGCGCCGGCTGCTGCAGGCCGTCAAGGGCCTGGAGCTGGTCGAGTTGCCGGGTGCCGAGGAGTGCTGCGGTTTCGGCGGGACCTTCGCGCTGAAGAACGCGGACGTCTCGGCGGCCATGGGTGCCGACAAGGTGCGCAACGCCGCCTCGACGGGCGCGGAGGTGCTGTGCGCGGCCGACAACTCCTGTCTGATGCACATCGGCGGGACGATGACGCGGCTGAGCACCGACATGCGGCCGGTGCACATCGCGGAGATCCTGGCGAGCACGGAGGAGGAGCCGGCGGCATGAGCGGGACGTATCTGGGAATGCCGGCCTTTCCGAAGGCGGCGCACGATGCCGTGCGGGACGAGACCCTGCGCGGCAATCTCCGGCACGCCACACACACGATCCGCGCCAAGCGGGCGAAGGCTGTCGCGGAGGTGTCCGACTGGGCGGCGCTGCGGGAGGCCGGCAAGCGGATCAAGGACCATACGCTCCGCCATCTCGACAGGTATCTGGAGCAGTTGGAGGAGTCGGTCACGGCCGCGGGCGGCACGGTGCACTGGGCCGTGGACGCCGAGGAGGCCAACCGGATCGTGGCCGATCTGGTCAAGGCGACCGGCGAGTCGGAGGTCGTCAAGGTCAAGTCCATGGCCACGCAGGAGATCGGGCTGAATGAGGCACTGGAGGCCGAGGGCATCCGTGCCTACGAGACCGATCTCGCCGAGCTGATCGTGCAGTTGGGCAAGGACCGGCCCTCGCACATCCTGGTCCCGGCCATCCACCGCAACCGTGGCGAGATCCGCGACATCTTCCGCCGGGAGATGAGCCAGTGGGGCCGCCCGGCCCCCGAAGGCCTCACCGACACGCCCGCCGAGCTCGCCGAGGCCGCCCGTCTCCATCTGCGGGAGAAGTTCCTGCGCGCCAAGGTCGGCATCTCCGGCGCCAACTTCATGATCGCCGAGACCGGCACGCTGGTGGTCGTCGAGTCCGAGGGCAACGGGCGGATGTGCCTGACCCTGCCGGAGACGCTGATCTCGGTCGTCGGCATCGAGAAGATCCTGCCGAGCTGGCAGGACCTGGAGGTGTTCCTGCAGACCCTGCCGCGCTCGTCGACGGCCGAGCGCATGAACCCGTACACGAGCATGTGGACGGGCACGACGGACGAGGACGGTCCGCAGACCTTCCACCTGGTCCTCATCGACAACGGCCGCACCGACACCCTCGCCGACGAGGTCGGCCGCCAGGCGCTGCGCTGCATCCGCTGCTCGGCCTGCCTCAACGTCTGCCCGGTGTACGAACGGGCCGGCGGCCACGCCTACGGCTCGGTCTACCCGGGCCCCATCGGCGCCATCCTCAGCCCCCAACTCCGGGGAACCGCGAGCGAGATCGACGCCTCCCTGCCGTACGCCTCGTCGCTGTGCGGCGCCTGCTACGAGGTGTGTCCGGTCGCGATCGACATTCCCGAAGTCCTGGTGCATCTGCGGGAGCGGGTCGTGCAGGGCGGACCGGTCACCCGGGAGGGCAACAAGGTGGTGCTGAAGCCGGCGAAGGGGCATGCCGCCGAGCGGGCCGCCATGCGGGCGGCGCGCTGGGCCTTCAGCCATCCCGGCGCCCTGCGCACGGGCCAGCGGATGGCCTCGCGCACCCGTCGGCTCCATCCACGGACGCTCCCCGGGCCCGGCAGGGCGTGGAGCGGCAGCCGGGACCTGCCGACGGTGCCGGCGGAACCGTTCCGGGACTGGTGGCAGCGCACCGGCGGCGGAAAGGGCGGTGCCAAGTGAGCAGCAGGGACAGGATTCTGGGCCGGGTACGGCGCGCCCTTGCGGACGTCCCGTCGGACGACGTGCCGTACGAGCAGGCTGTTCAGCGGGACTATCTGCGCGAGCACGGCGAGCGGAGCGTCGAGGAGACGGTGGATCTGCTGGCGGAGAACCTGGCGGACTACCGGGCGATCGTGCACCGCACCACCGTGGACGAACTCGCCGATGTGATCGGCCGGTTGCTGAGCGAGCGCGGCTCGAAGAGCGTGCTGGTCCCGCCGGGCCTGGACGTGGAGTGGCTCGGCGGCACGGACGCCGAGCGGGTTCCGGACCGGGCCGAGAGCACTCCGGAGGAGCTGGACCGGCTGGACAGCGTCGTCACCGGCTGCGCGATCGCCGTCGCCGAGACCGGCACGATCGTCCTCGACGGCTCCCCCGACCAGGGCCGTCGCCGCATCACCCTCGTCCCCGATCACCACATCTGCGTCGTACGCGTCCCCGAGCAGGTCGTCTCGTCCGTGCCGCAGGCCCTCGAACGCCTCGATCCGACCCGCCCGTTGACGTGGATCTCCGGCCCGTCGGCCACCAGCGACATCGAGCTGGACCGGGTGGAGGGGGTGCACGGTCCACGCACCCTGGAGGTGGTCCTGGTGAGCGGTCCGCCGGAGGGACGCGGCTGAGCGGGCGCCGGGGTTTTGCCCGCCGTGTCTGGGGGCCTTGCGGCCCCCAGACACCCGCTTCGGCCCTGAACAGGCCTCGTCCTCACACGCCGGACGGGCTGGATTGTGCGGGTCGGCGCCACTTCGAAGCCCTGAGTGGGTGCGGTCAGGCGTCGTCGGACTCCCTCGCGGCCGTCTGCGAGGCACCGGCCTTGGTGTTCCTGTGCGTCGCGTCGCGGCCGAGGATGCCGAAGGCCCAGCGTTCGTTGAACCCGGACACGAATCCGACCGCGCACCAGAAGATCCAGAAGTCGGTGCCCTTGGCGGCGGACCCGGTGTGCCCCGGTGCCGGGCAGATCTGGGCGGTGGTGGCGGGCAGTTCGAAGACCGGGACCAGTCCGCCGCTGAGCAGGAAGTACACCGCCAGGGCGAGGATCCAGCCGACGAAGACCCGGTAGACGCCCTCGTGCCGCAGGCTGCGGGCGAGCTGCCGCCCCGGCGGGATGGTGCGCTCCTTGCCGATGGTCTGCCGGGACGCCAGTTGCTCGACGCTGAGCCGCAGCCGGACCAGGACGCTCAGCACGGCGCCGAGGGCACCCAGCCCTCCTGCGACGAAGGCGCCCAGCAGGCTCCAGCGGTTGGCGCAGTCGAGGGTGACGCCCAGGACGCGCAGGACCGGCACGCCCCACAGGACCGGGGCGACGAGCAGGGCCATGCCCGCGGCGGCACCCATGGCCAGGCCGATGTTCAGTCCGCGGCTGACGGCCGTCACGCTGTCCTGCCGCAGCCAGCCGCGCATCTCGGCGACCTCCTGGTCGAGATAGGCGGCAAGGTACTGGTCGGGCCGGTCGCCGAGCCGCGGGTCCTCCAGCACGGTCCGCACGACGCACCGCAGGGCGTTCTGGACACTGATGCGGGTCCGCCGGTCGAAGGTGCGCTGCGCGGCGCCCAGCGCGACCTGAAGGTGCAGGTGCTGTTCCGGATAGGTCTCGCGGAACAGCTTGTAGGCCACCTCGTCGACGGGCTGCACCAGTTCCCTCAGCCCTTTGGGCCTGGCCTCGGCCTCGGCCCCGTCCAGCACTTCTCTGTACCGGCTCCGCCAGCGGCGAAGCCCCCCGTTCCTGTCCCCCATGTACCGGGTGTACCGATCCGCGGGCGTGAGGGAAACCCGGCGCGCCGCACCAGTACGGTCACCGTCGTCACGGAGCCGTGACGTCCCCTTCGAGCGGCGCCTGCCGCGTCAGCAGTAGGTCATGGGACAGCCGTACCGTAGCGAGAACTGGGCGGCACGCAGGTACAGCGCCACGTAGAAGGCCGTGTCCAGGTCCTCGCTCCACAGCCCGGGACGGGTGGCGGCCAGTTCCTCGGCCTCTCCTTCGAGGAACCAGAACGTCAGGGCGAGGTTCTCGGACGCGTCCGGCACTTCGGCGGGCAGGCCGATGACCGCGGCCAGACGCTCGGCGAGGGCCAGCACCTGCGGGGCGCCCGCTATCAGCGTCGTGTCCGTGTAGGCGGAGCCGATCGGCAGCTCTATCCCCTCCTCGAGCGACACCGGAACCAACACCGACCAGTCGCCGAGCATCCGTTGCTCCTGCGGCGTCAGGTGCGCTCGGCACACCTCGGCGAACCCGGTCATGGGCGGGCTGAGCTTCTCCTCGAACCACGAGGCCGCGCCCCTTCCGGGAGCGGGCTCGTACGGCGGCAGGCCGCGCCGCTTCAACTCCGCGTCGAGACCGGAAGCGACCGCCCCCTTGCCGCCCTCCTCGTCGTCAGCGAACCATTCCCCCGCGTCGACACTCACCAGGTAGATCCCCATGCCCGCAACGTACCGGCCGCCACTGACAATCGGGCCGACTCACTTCAGCACGCCCGCCGCGTCGAGCAGGGTCCTCACGGTCGCGGTGGCCAGACCGTCCAGCGTCTCGATGCGGGCGCCGGCGCGGGCGCTGGCCCCGTCGAAGACCAGCATCAGCTGGCGGGCGAGGAGCTCCGGCTCGTGCGCGCCGCCGAGCTCCGCCTGAATCCGGAAGGCGTCCTGCAGCCGCTGCTTGGCGGCACGGGCCACACGGCTCGCCGGGTGCCCGGGGTCCTTCAGCTCGACCAGCGCGGCCAGAAAGGGACAGCCCTGGTAGTCGGGCCGGACCGAGGCCTTCTCCACCTGCTCGAAGACGTACAGGATGCGTTCGCGCGGGGTGCCGGCGTCCTCGGGGCCGGGCATCAGCTGCGCGGCGTAGCCGGGGGCCCGGCGCTCCAGGCTCGCCGCGAGGACCTCGTCCTTGCTCTCGAACAGCTGGTACATCGACCGCTTCGAGACGCCGGCCGTCCTGCACAGCGCCTCCACGCCGATGGAGACGCCGTCGCGGTAGAAGAGCTCGGCCGCCGCGTCGAGCAGCCGGTCCTTGGTGGACGCCTTTTCCGTCGTGGACGCCTTCTCTGTCGTGGCCATACCGCGAGGTTACCTCCGCCACCGACACCGGGGAAACCGATCGGTCTACCATGCGGAGCAGCGGATACCCCGTGACAGAAGCGCTGAACAAGCGCTTAGATAGTAGGCCTGGCATCGCCGCCCACCAGGAGGCCCCGTTGTTCACGTCCGTCGACGACGTCTCCGCACGTCTCGCCGCCACCGGCTACCTCGCCTCGCCCGCGGTCGCCACGACCGTCTTCCTCGCCGACCGGCTGGGCAAGCCCCTGCTGGTGGAGGGCCCCGCCGGAGTAGGCAAGACCGAGCTCGCCAAGGCCGTCGCCGAGGTGGCGGGGGCCCGGCTGGTCAGGCTGCAGTGCTACGAGGGCGTCGACGAGTCGCGCGCGCTGTACGAGTGGAACCACGCCAAGCAGCTGCTGCGCATCAGCGCCGGCCGCGACGAGACGTGGGACGAGACGCGCACGGACATCTTCAGCGAGGAGTTCCTGCTGACGCGCCCGCTGCTGACGGCCATCCGCGGCGACGATCCCAAGGTGCTGCTGATCGACGAGACCGACAAGGCGGACGTCGAGGTGGAGGGCCTGCTGCTGGAGGTGCTCAGCGACTTCCAGGTGACGGTCCCCGAGCTCGGCACGATCGCCGCGACCCGGCGCCCCTTCGTCGTGCTCACCTCCAACGCCAGCCGTGAGCTGTCCGAGGCCCTGCGCCGCCGCTGCCTCTTCCTGCACATCGGCTTCCCGGACGAGGAGCTGGAGCGCCGGATCGTACGGCTGAAGGTGCCGGACCTGGACGAGACACTGGCCGCGTCGGTGGTACGGGTGGTCGGTGCGCTGCGGGCGATGGATCTGCGCAAGGTCCCGTCCGTCGCCGAGACGATCGACTGGGCGCGCACCCTGCTCGCGCTCGGCGCGGACACTTTGGACGAGACCGTCGTACGCGACAGCCTGGGGGTGCTCCTCAAGCACCACGACGACGTCCTGAAGGCGACGGCCAAGCTCGACCTGGACGCGGTGTGACCGCGCCCGGCGTCGCCGAACGGCTGACCTCGCTGGTCGGGGCGCTGCGCGCGCACGGCATGCGGATCGGCACCGGCGAGACCGTGGACGCGGCGCAGGCGATGGCGGCGCTGGGGCTGGCCGACCGGGAGCTGCTGCGCGAGGGCCTCGCCGCGACGCTGCTGCACGGACCGGCCCAACGGCCGGTGTTCGACCCGGTCTTCGACCTGTACTTCCCGCGCGGAATCGGCGCGCCCGAGGGCGAGCCGGCCGGCCGGGAGGACCTGCGCGACCGGCTCGCCACGGCCCTCGCGGACGACGACCGGGTTCTGCTGGGGCAGTTGGCGGCGGAGGCGGTCGACGGCTTCGGCGGATACGGCAGCTCGCCCGAGGCGCAGGGGTGGTCGTCGTACCAGGCGCTGGAGCGGCTGCGGCCGCAGACGCTGCTGGCCCGCGTCCGCGAGAGCGTGCGGGCCCGGGACGGCGCGTCGGGGTTCACGGACCGGCTGCTGGAGGACGAGATCCGGCGGCGCATCGAGGCCTTCCGCTCGCTGGTGGCCGTGGAGGCGCGGCGGCGGGTCGCCGAGCGGCGCGACCGGGACGAGCTGGCCCGGCGCGCGGTCGCCACGACGCCCGACCGCGTCGACTTCCTCTACGCGGGCAAGCTCCAACTCGCCGAGTTGCGCAGGACGGTTCAGCCGCTCGCCCGCAAGCTCGCCACCCGGCTCGCGGCGCGCCGGCGCCGTGCCGCCCGCGGCAGCATCGACCTGCGGCGGACCCTGCGCGGCTCACTGTCGACGGGCGGCGTGCCGATGAAGCCGGTGCTGCGCCGCCGGCGTCCCTTCCGCCCCGAACTGGTCCTGCTGTGCGACGTGTCGGGCTCGGTGTCCGGATTCTCGGACTTCACGATGCTTCTGGTGCAGGCGTTGCACGACCAGTTCAGCAAGGTGCGGGTGTTCGCCTTCGTCAACCGCATCGACGAGGTCACCGGACTCATGGAACACGGCGCGGCCGACCCGGAGGGGCTCGGCGCCCGGATCCGCGCGGAGGCGACCCTCACCGGCTGGCACGGCAGCAGCGACTACGGCGTCGCCCTGGGCGAGTTCGCCGAGCGCTACGGCGACGCGGTCGGACCTCGTACCACGCTGTTCGTGCTCGGTGACGCCCGGACGAACATGAGTGACCCGAACCTGGCCGCCGTCCGGCAGGTCGCCGAACGGGCCCGCCGGGTCTACTGGTTGAACCCCGAGCCACGCCCGCAGTGGGGCACCGGCGACTCCGCGGCACCCGAGTACGCCGAGCTGGTGGAGATGCACGAGTGCCGCAACGCCCGCCAGCTCGGCGCGTTGATCGCCCGGCTGCTGCCGGTCTGACCGCTACTCCTTCGCCTTGGCGTAGTCCGTCGCCATCTGGCCGGCGAAGTCGTAGACCACGCAGGGTTCGTCGCCGATCACCCAGGCGTCGTGTCCCGGCGGAAGCACGAACACGTCGCCGGGTCCGACCTCCTGCTCGGCGCCGTCGTCCATCCGGACCCGCATGCGTCCCTGGACGCAGTAGCCGTTGTGATGGACCTCGCAGCTCTTCGTCCCGGCGATGGGTCCCACGGACTCCGTCCAGCGCCAGCCCGGCTCGAAGGTCCCCACGGCGAAGTCGAGCCCGGTCAGGTGGACCGCTTCCAGGTGTCCACGCGGGAAGTCACGCCGCTCGTCGGGCTTCTCGACGGCCTTGATCTCGATCATGACGGCTCCCTCCATTGCGAGCCCCGTCCACGAGACCATCGTCCGCCCGTCCGGTCGACACCGCCATTCGGGTGAGCGCAGAATGACGCGTGAGGCCGCAATCGCCGAACTACCGGAAAGGTGGCGATCACCGTGGCTGAGCATCCCCACGCACAACTCGTCCGCAAGGGCTACGAGGCCTTCTCCCGCGGCGACATGGACACCCTTCGCTCCCTGATGACGAGCGACGCCACGCAGCACGTGCCAGGCAGCCATCCGCTGTCCGGCGACTGCAAGGGGATCGACGCGATCCTCGGCTACTACCGCCGCCTCTTCGAGGAGACGGGCGGAACCTTCAAGGTCGAGCTGCGCAGCGTCCTGGTGGACGGCCGCGGCCATGCCGTCGCGATGCAACACGTCAGCGCGCAGCGCGGCGACAAGCGCATCGACGAGGACGGATGCATCGTCTTCCGGATCGTCGGCGACAAGGCGACCGATCTCGACGAGTGCGTCGAGAACCTCGACAGGGTCGACGAGTTCTGGTCATGACTCCGTCGCCCGGCCGCACAGCCGGGCGAAACGGTCCGCGTCCACATTGCCGCCGGAGACGATGACACCGACCCGGCGCGGCAGGGAACCCGCGCGCCCGGCGAGCAGCGCGGCCAGCGGGGTGGCCCCGCTCGGCTCGACGACGATCTTCAGCCGTTCGAACGCGAAGCGCATCGCGGCCCGGATCTCGTCGTCCGAGACCAGGGCGACCGCGTCGACCAGCCTGCGGTTCACCGAGAAGGTCAGCTCGCCGGGCGTGGTCAGTGCCTGACCGTCGGCGATGGTGCGCGGCACCGGGACGCTGACGCGTCGGCCCTCCTCCAGGGACCGCTTGGTGTCGTCCCCGGCCTCCGGCTCGACGCCGAGCACCCGGGTCCCGGGGTGCAGTGCCTTGGCCGCCGTCGCGGACCCGGCGATCAGCCCGCCACCGCCGACGGGCACGATCAGCGCGTCCAACTCACCGACTTCTTCGAGGAGTTCGAGCGCAGCTGTGCCCTGACCGGCCATGACGTGCGGGTGCTCGTAGGGCGGGATGAGGGCGAGACCGCGCTCGTCGGCCACGGCCCGGGCGACGGCCTCGCGGTCCTCGGTGTAGCGGTCGTACGTGACGATCTCGGCGCCGTAGCCCTCGGTGGCCTCGCGCTTGGAACCCGGGGCGTCCTCGGGCATCACGATGACGGCCGAGCTGCCCAGTTCCCGGGCGGCCAGCGCGACGGCCTGGGCGTGGTTGCCGGAGGAGTAGGCGGCGATGCCCCTGGCCAGCTGGTCGGGGGTGAGCCGGGAGGCGGCGTTGTAGGCGCCGCGGAACTTGAAGGCGCCCACCCGCTGGAAGTTCTCGCACTTGAGGAAGACCTCGGCGCCGACGAGGGAGTCGAGGGTGCGCGAGCGCAGGACCGGCGTGCGGTGCGCGACACCCTTGAGCCGGGCGGCCGCGTCGCGGACGTCGTCCAGGGTCACGGGTGGGGTGGTGGTCGTCACGCGTGTCCTCCAGCGGGAGTCGGGGCGGTGGCCGCGGGGTCGGTCGAGCCGGTGGCCGGGGCGGTGGTCGCGCGGGCCTGGGAGAGGTAGCTGTAGGCGGAGGCACGGGAGATGCCGAGCCGGGCGGCGACCTGCTCGACGGCGCGCCGCACGGCGAAGACGCCGTGTTCGTCCAGGCCTCGGAACAGGTCGAGGCGCTGGGCGCGGTCGAGTCCGCCCCAGGGCCGGTCCGGTCCGATCCGGTGGGCGTCGAGGATGGCGTCCACGACGGAGTCGATGTCGTTGCCGAAGGTGGTGACGGGGGTTTCGGCGCCGGTGTCGGTGAGTCCGGCGAGGGCGCCGAGCAGGGCATGGGCCTCGCCCACCGCGGTGACGTCGACGTTGACGCAGAGCGCGCCGAAGACCGCGCCCGTGGAGTCCCGCAGCACCATGGTGGACGCCTTGAGCAGCTTGCCGGACCGGGTGCGGGTGACGTAGTTCAGCTCGTCCTCGGCCTGGTCGCCGCGGGCGAGTACCCGCATGCCGATCTCGCTCATCGCGCCGCCCACCGCCCGCCCGGTCACCGAGCCGGCGACGGCGACGACCGAGTTCTCCGGGTGCCGGTAGTCGTGCAGGACCGCCTCGCAGACCGGCCCGAACGTCGCCGCGATCCCGTCGACGACGGGACGCAGCGCGGCGAGGATCGCGTCCCTCTCCGTGTCCAGGGTCTCTTCATCCGTCACACTCCTAGACTAGTGGTCCAGAGCCTGGACGAAAAGTCCAGGAGGATAAGGGGCTGTCGTGGGTCGCGACATACGTCAGGGCCTCCCGCGCGGCATGGCGGTCACCGACCGTCTCCCACCACGGGTGGGTGTGCATCTCCTCGGCGAGGCGCCGGCACCGCTCCCGTGCGTCGGCCAGGCGCTCCCGCTGCCGGCCGGTGATCTCGGCGCGGCCGGCCGCGATGTCCGCGCCGCTGGGCAGATGCGCGGCGATGTCCGCGGCGTGTTCCAGAGCCCGGGTGAAGGTGCGCCGGGCGGCCACCAGATCTCCGGGTATGACGAACTCGCCGACGACGAAGGGCCGGGAGAACTCGGACGGTCCGGGTTCGGTGTGCCACAGCGAGGCGTCGATGGGCCGTTCGTCGTCCCGCGCGCGGGTGAGCTCGGACCGGACACCCTCCTCCGTTCCCTCGGGACTGGAGCGCCCCGCCCGGCCCGCCGCGTCCGCGGGGCGCACCGCCACCGCGCCCGGGTCGGGCTCGGGCCGGCCTTCGAGGAACTCCTCCTTGTCGGTTGGGGTGACCCACATGTGCCAGCCGCGGCGGCCCGCCGGGTGGGGCAGGTACAGCGAGACCAGCTCGCCCGTCGCCGTACGCCGGATGACGTCGTCGTAGTACAGCCCCCGGACCGGCTCCCACAGCGCGTGCCTGCCGCCGCAGCGGCCGGCCCCCTGCTGCGGGCAGGGCACCGGGTTGGCCCAGTCGCAGCGGGACATGTGCAGTTGCTTGATGCCACCGCGCACCGGGAGGGCGGCCCGGTCGGTCACGTCACGCCAGCTCTGTACGTTCAGCCGGGCCCAGGGGGCGCGGTCTATCGGTATCGCGTTCTCGTTGTTGACCAGCCACAGCGGGGTCAGTCCCGCCCGGCGCGCGGTGCGGGTGCGGTCGTCGACGGAACCGCCCGCTATCGCGGCGAGCTGGATTTCGTAGGCGAGGTGATGACGGTCCGCGCCCTCGACCGTGACATCCGCACGCCCCTTTTCCGGCCGGTCTCCTTCTGGCCGTGTCACCCGGAATCCCTCTCCGGCGGCGACCTTGGCCGTGTATTCCCCGAGCGCCTTGTGGAGATCGCTTTCCGCCTTCGTCTCGGGGCGTTCTCCTTTTGCCACATGCATGGCGTGCGGACGGCCGTCGACCTTGCGGATGGTCATGAAGCCCGGGCAGATGAAGCCCTCGTCCTCGTGGGCTTCCAGGCAGTACAGAAGATCCGGTTGGTAATTGCCGTAGATCTCGTCGAGCAGCCGAGGGTATTCGGGATGCCCGAGATCGGCCTCGGTCAGGTCGAGTGTGACGCCGAGGCCCCTGTGCCAGACGCTGTAGGTCATATTGCGAGAGTAGGACGCGGCACTGACAATCGGCCCCGGCGCCGACTCCCGCCGGCACCGGGCCTTTTGGCCGGCGGATTTCAGGACCAGCCGACAGGGCCGTCCCGGTCGATGAACCGGCCGGTGCCCGCGCCGGGTTTTTCGATGGCGAGGCGGACGATCGCGTCGGTGCCCTCGGTGACGGTCTGGGGGCCGGAGTGGCCATTGAGGTCGGTCGCCGTGTAGCCGGGATCGGCGGCGTTGACGCGAATGTCCTTGAACGCCTTGGCGTATTGAGTGGTCAGCATCGTCAGGGCCGCTTTGGAGGCCGTGTAGAGCGGCGCGATCACCGAGGACTCGATTCTCGACGGGTCGTGGGTGAGGGCGAGCGACCCCATTCCGCTGCTGACGTTGACGACGACCGGATCCGAGGACCGGCGCAGCAGCGGAAGGAACGCGGTGGTCGTGCGGATCACGCCGAAGACGTTGACGTCGAAGACGCTCAGCGCGTCGGCGCCGGTCAGTTCGCCGGGATCGCCGTGCGGGCCGTGCACGCCGGCGTTGTTGATCAGTACGTCGAGCACGCCCTCGTGCGCGGCGACGTCGGCTGCGGCGGCCGCGACGGAGGCGTCGTCGGTGACGTCGATGGGGACGAATCGCGCGCCCAGCGCGGCGGCGGCAGCGGCCCCGCGCCCGGGATCGCGGGCGCCCATGATCACGGTGTGGCCGAGCGCGACGAGGCGGCGTGCGGTCTCCTGGCCGAGTCCCTTGTTGGCTCCGGTGATGAAGGTGGTGGTCATGCGTCGATCGTTCGCCGGTCGACGCACCCTGCGCCAGGGAGACGCCGACCGTAGGAAAGGCAGTACCAGGATCACCCGGAGGACAGCGGGGCACGATGGATGGCATGACGGCGAGAGGCGGTGTCGGACTGGGCGCGACGATCCGCGCCTGGCGGGAGCGGCTGCCCCCGTCCTCGGTGGGGCTGCCCTCCGGCCGCGGACGCCGCACGGCGGGACTGCGCCGCGAGGAACTCGCCGAACGCGCCGGCGTGTCGGTCGACTACGTGGTGCGGCTGGAGCAGGGGCGGGCGACGACGCCTTCCGCACAGGTGGTCGCGTCCCTGGCGAACGCGCTGCACCTGACGTCCGCCGAGCGCGACCACCTCCACCGTCTGGCGGGGCTGGCTCCTCCGGACGCCGGACTCGTCCCCGATTCCATCCCGCCCGGCGTGCGTCGCGTGCTGGACCGGCTCGGAGACGTCGCGGTGGCCGTGTTCGCGGCGGACTGGCAGCTGCTGTGGTGGAACGCCGGATGGGCGACGCTGCTCGGCGACCCGTCGCTCTCGCCGCCCGAGCTGCGCAACTTCGCCCGGGAGCGGTTCCCGGTCGGCCCCGATCGCGTCCGCATCTCACTGTGGCCGGTGCTCGTGGGGGACAGCGACACCTCCGACCTGGCCATCGTGTCCGACCTGCGCCGCGCGGCCGGCCGCTTCCCGCACGACGCCCGGCTGGCCGAGCTGATCCGACTGCTGGTCACCGGCAACGAGACGTTCGCGCGACTGTGGGCCGGCGGCACGGTGGCCGCGCACCGCGAGGACCGCAAGAGGGTCGAGCATCCCGTGGCCGGTGCCGTGGAGGTGGACTGCGACGTCCTGACCGACGGCGACTCCGAGCTCAAGATCGTGATCCTGTCGGCGGCGCCCGGCAGTGCGGACGAGGCCGCCTTCAGGCTCGCCCTGAGCGCCGACGCCGCGATCGGCACGCCTGGGGCGGGGGCGTGACGGCGCGGGTGCGACTGCGCGCGTAACGCGGAGCCGCCGAGTCCCTGCCCCATCCACCCACCTGGGCCACCCTTTTCGACCCCCGCCGAGCGCGGGACGACTCGCCCGTTCCCAGCACGGAACACCCCTCCACGCGTCACCACCTTGACAGGTGACGAAACTGCGTGGGAATCTCTCGTCACCGCTCAGAACGGTTACTTCTCGGTGAGGACATCCCATGGCAGTCGTCGTACGCTTCCACCTCGTCTCCCGACTCGGCCCCAAGGAAGTGCTCGGGGTACTGACCGACTTCGGTCCCTCGCGCGCACAGGCCTGGCCCACGATCGACGCCGACCACTTCGTCGTCCACGACCTCGGCGACACCTGGGCCGAGGTCACCGAGGGGACCGCCGCGGCCTGGGAGCGGGCGCGCTATCAGTGGGAGCCGGCCGGTGACACGGTCACGGTCACCACGCTGGACTCCAAGCTCTTCGGAGCCGGCGGCGGCTGGGTCTTCCGGCTGACCCCCGAGGGCGACGGCACCCGGGTCGACGTCGAGCTGACGCGGCAGCCGAGCACGGTCAAGGGCAGGATGCTCGCCGCGCTCCTTCCGCTGGCCGCTCCCGGATCGCTGCGCAAGTCCTTCGCGGGGCCGCTGCAGGCGAAGTGACGCACCCACACCTGCGGGAGGGGCCGACAGCACGACCTGTCGGTCAGTGCCGGGGCGGGGAGACGCAGGTGAAGGCGGCGGCGGTGGTCGGGTCGCCGTGGCCCTTGTAGCGGGACACCTGCGGGTAGGGGCACAGGTCGCGGGTGACGTGGTGGCCGTCGGCGTCGATCAGGGTGGCGGGCAGTGTCCTGGGCGCCTTGCCGTGCTCGACCCAGTCGGTCAGCGCGGCGAGACCGTCGGCCGAGCCGTCACCGCCGTTGAGGCCGCAGTGGTCCGTGTTCGGGGCGAGGAAGAGTCGGTAGAAGTCGTCGACCTTCTTGGTTCCGCCCAGCGCCCGCTCGGCCTTCTGGCGGTACTGCACGGTGCCTCGGGTGGGGATGTACTGGTCGGCTTCGCCGTGCCAGGTCAGCAGCTTCCCGCCGGACGTGCGGAAGTCCGACAGATCGGGATCGTCCGTGCCGATGACCTTGTCGTACTCGGCCTGGGACTGCCTGAACAGCTGGGTGAACCGGTCGTAGGTGAGCTTCGTGACGTCGAGGGACGGGTCCTTGGCCACCCACAGCCGCACCCAGGCGGCCGGCACCGGGAACGGCGCTCCCGTGACGTGCCCGTCGGCGTCCGGGTCGGCGTGCCCGGCCAGGGCCCACATGTCGGCGCCGACCGGGACGCCGTACCACAGCCTCTTCCCGGAGGCGGTGCGCGGACCGTCCCAGATCCTGCGTACGACGGTGGCGTCGGCCGCGGTGATGGTCAGCTCCTCGCCCTCGCACACGACCTTGGTGCCGATCAGCCGGCGTGGGTCGAAGTCGCACCGGGAGGGGTCGTCCACCAGGCCGTCCCTGACGCCGTCGAGGGAGTCGCAGGCCTTGACGGCGGCCTTGGTGAAGGCGGTGAACTCGCACTGGGACGGGTAGGTCTTCTCGTTGTTCATGACCACCTGCGGCCACAGGGTGGCGACTTCGAACTCGTCCCAGTTGACGGCGGGCGCGTCGGCGAGAATGCCGTCGTAGTCGCCGGGGTGGCGCTGGGCCTCCATGTAGCCCTGGCGGCCGCCGGTGGAGCAGCCGGTGAAGCAGGAGTAGGCGGGGCGCCTGCCGTAGACCGCGTCGACGACTTCTTTGCCGACGACCGCCGCCTCGTGCTGGGAGCGGGAGGCGAAGTTCTTCAGCAGGGCGGTGTCGACCCGGCCCTCGCCGTTCAGTGCCCAGCCGGTGTCCAGGGCGTCACCGACTCCGGCGTCGGTGGAGACGGCGGCATAACCGTTCTTGACGGCGGCGCCCAGGCCGACACCATTGTCACCGGCCAGGTAGGCGGCGCCGCCGAGGCCCTGGAAGCGGCCGTTCCAACCGCTGACGGGCAGCCAAGTACGTACGGTGGCATGGTCGTTGTCGCCCGGATGAGTGAGCGTGACAGTCACCTCGCAGTAGGCCGGGACCCCGGAGACCGAGCCGCCCAGGACGCCGGAACCGGTGATGGTGCCGCCCTGCCGGTCGACCGCGGACACGGACTCCACCTCGGTGCCGGCCGGCGCCTTCACGGACGGCGCCGAGCAGGCGAACGGGGCTGCGGCGGCGGAACCCCGGGGTTCCGCCGAGGCGGTCGGCAGATACATCGCCGCGGCCAGGGGCACCCCGGCGGCAAGGACAGTCAGAAGTCGTTTCATGGGTTTGCCCTTCAGGAAGCAGGTGTACTGGCCCATGGGCTCAATGCGTTGCGCCCTCGGCGCCCTTGGCGCCCTCACCGGTCCGCCGCTCCTCCCGCAGCCAACGCGAGTGGTACCGCTGCGCCCAGGCGCGGCTGACGTGACCGGTGCGCATCCCCAGACGGGCTTCGGGATCCTCGAACGCCTTGCCCATGTGGCCCAGGAGGACGAAGGTGATCGCCCAGGCCACGAGGTCGTGCACGAAGATGGCGCTGGTGCGGGAGACGAAGGGCAACAGCCCCGTGAACCACATCAGCAGGCCGGTGCACAGCATCACCAGCACGGCCCCGGCGATCCATCCCGCGAAGAGCTTCTGGCCCGCGTTGAACTTGCCGGCCGGGCGCGCCTCGGGCGAGGTACGGCGCCTGCGGACGGCGCGCAGCCACCGACGGTCGTACACCGCGAACCGGTTCAGTCGGCGCAGGTCCGCGCGGAAGGCGGGCGAGAGGAGCCCCAGCAGGAACGGCAGCGGCAGCGAGATGCCGGACCACTCGTGGACCGTGACCAACAGATGCCTGCGTCCGACGAGTTGGGCCAGCGGTCCGAGGTAGAGACAGGCCGCCGAGACCAGACACAGCAGCATCGGGTGGCCGGTGGCCCGGTGGACCATGCGTTCGGCGGTGCTGAAACGGCGTACCCGGCCCTCGTGTTCAGGCCGCACCGCCGTGCCGGTCGGCACCGTCGAGCCAGCCGTCGACCGCATAACCGCGCTCCTCCCAGTAGCCGGGAACGACCCGGTCGGTGACCGTGATGCCGGAGAGCCACTTGGCCGACTTGTAGAAGTACATGGGCGCCACATAGAGGCGGACCGGGCCGCCGTGCGCGTGGGTGATGGGCTTGTCCTGCATGTTCAGGGCCACCAGAACGTCCGAGCGGCGGGCCTGTTCCAGGGTGAGGCTCTCGGTGTAGGCGCCGTCGAAGCAGGTGAAGCGGACGGCCGCGCCCGGGGAACGCACCCCGGCGGCGTCCAGGAGGTCCGCCAGCGGGACTCCCTCGAAGGGCGTGTCGTCCACGCGCCACCCGTCGGTGCACTGGACGTCGTGGACCACTCGGGTCTGCGGCAGCGCGCGCAGTTGGTCGAGCGTGTACGTCCTCGGCCGCTCAACCAGCCCGCCGATGCGGAGTTCGTAGTCGGTCTCGTCCTTGTGCGGCACCGAGCCGACGACGCTGTAGTAGCGGAAGCCGCCCGGGTCGGGCAGCAGACCGGTCAGGCCGGTGGCGTCGACCTCCGAGGCAGCGGCGAGGAACCCCTCCCAGCCGCGTTGCAGGTACGGCGCCGCGACGAGTCCCGCCGCACCCGCGCCGAGCATGCCCAGCATCGCCCGCCGCCCGACCGGAGCACCCCCGGTTCTTGGCCGCGGTTTCGGCTTCTCCGCCATGTCCGCGCTCCCCCCGGGCGTCAGCGGCCGGGGGCGCGCTCGGTGATCTCCTGCAGGAACCACTCGTTGCCGTCGGGGTCCTTGAAGGTGGCGAAGGTGCCGTAGCTGGCCCGGTCCGGGTGCACGCCGGGCACCCGGCCGGAGTCGCCGGCGTGATGGAAGGCGCCGGTCTCGTCACGGAACGGACCGGACACCTCCACACCGCGGGAGGCCAGCTCCTCCTGGGCCTTGAGGATGTCGGTGACGGTCAGCTGGAGGCCGTGGAGTGTGCCCGCCTGCTGCTCGGTGAGGCCCTCGCCGAAGATGATCGAGCACTCGGAGCCCGGCGGGGTCACCTGCACGACCCGGTAGCCGTCGTCGATCGGGAAGTCGGCGTCGAGGCGCCAGCCGAGCCGCTCCACGTAGAACCCCTTGGCCCGGTCCACGTCGCCGACGGGCAGGATGACGACTTCGAGCTTCATGTCCATGACTGTGATCTCGCTTTCGATGGTGACGCGGGTACGCGGGGTGTCTACAGACCCAGGTCGAGGGCGAGGCAGGAGTAGTACTTCCACGACCCTTCCGGGTCGTACGAGGCGTTCGCCGCGCCGGCCGGAACGGCCTCGACCGCTTCGGTCATGTCCTCGAAGCGGATGCGCTCGGGAAGCTTGCCGAATCGCGCGTGCCGTACCGCCGCCTCGGCGGCTTCCTTCGTGAGTCCCTCGCTCATGACCGTGCTCCCTCGTGGGTGGTGTCCGGCTCGTCGCCTTGGACGTTCATCAGCATGCCGAGCGTCGCGTCACCTGTCAAGCCGGTGACGCAGGTCGAGGCACGCATCCAGGTCATGGCGGGGTGGCGTCACTGTTCAGTCGCGCGACACCAGTCCAACGGGTTACGTGTGTACGAGGGCGGGTCAGACGGTGATGGTCTTGTACTCGGTGTAGGTGCCGAGCCCGACGGCGCCGTACTCGCGGCCGACACCGCTCGCCTTGAAGCCGCCGAACGGTCCGTCGAAGGCGATGGAGGCGCCGTTGACGGTGACGGTGCCCGCGCGAACGCGGCGGGCGACCGCCAACGCGCGTTCCCCGTCGGAGGACCAGACGCCGCCGGAGAGGCCGTACTCGGAGTCGTTGGCGATGCGGACGGCGTCGTCCTCGTCGTCGTAGGCGATGACGACCAGGACCGGGCCGAAGATCTCCTCCTGCGCGATCCGCATGGAGTTGTCGACATCGGCGAAGACGGTGGGGGTGACGTAGTTGCCCTTCTCCAGGCCCTCGGGGATCTGCGGGCCGCCGGTGACCAGGCGGGCGCCCTCCTCGACGCCGAGCCGGATGTAGTCGCGCACGCGCTCCTGCTGGTCGGGGCGGATCATGGGGCCGATGAAGGTGTCGGGGTCGCCGGGATCGCCCACCTTCAGCGACTCCACCAGCCCCTTCAGGGCGGTCACGACCTCCTCGTACCGGCTGCGCGGGGCGAGGACGCGGGTCTGCGCGATGCACGACTCGCCGTTGTTGAGCAGGGAGCCGAACTTCAGGCCCGCGACGGCCTTCTCGATGTCCGCGTCGGGAAGGATGATCGCGGCGGACTTGCCGCCCAGTTCCAGACTGACCCGCTTGAGCTGCTCGCCCGCGATCGAGGCGATGCGGCGGCCGGCCCGCGTCGAGCCGGTGAACGCGATCTTGTCGACCTCCCTGTGCGAGATCAGGTACTCGCTGGTCTCCCGATCGGCGGGCAGCACGCTGATCACCCCTTCGGGCAGGTCCAGCCGCTCGAGCAGTTCGGCGAGGAAGCCCATGCTCAGCGAGTTCTCCGGGGACACCTTGAGGACGACGGAGTTACCCGCGAGCAGTGCGGGGATAATCTTCGCGGTGGCCGCGGAGAACGGTGAGTTCCACGGGATCACCGCGGCCACGACTCCGACCGCCTCGCGGCGCACCACGCTGCGTACGGGAGACGAGGGGTCGGAGGGCACGAGCGTCTCCTCCCAGCCGAACTCCTCGGCCGCCTTGAGGTAGGCGTTCGCCTGCCGGGTCAGGCCCGGCTGTCCGGCGCGGGTGAACCAGCCGGCCGACCCGTTCTCCAGCGAGATCAGGTGCGCGATCCTCTCCGCGTTCTCCTCGCGCAGTGTGTTGAACCGCCGTAGGACCGCGATCCGTTGCCGCGGTGGGGTCAGACGCCACTCGCCCTCCTCGAAGGACGTACGCGCCGCGGCAAGCGCCGGGTCGATGTCCGCCGGCCGCGCCTGAGCGGCGCGGCCGACGACCGACCGGTCGTGCGGAGAGGCGATGTCGAGCAGCTCCGGATCGTTCGGCTCGACCCAGGAGCCTCCGACGAAAAGCCTGTCGTAGATGATCATGTGCTCTCTCTCCCGGCGCGTCGACGCGATGCGCCCGATGGGCACCATCAACTGTCACATTAGAGTAGCACTTACACTGATTAGCTCCCCGTGAGCGTGCTCAAGAAGGTGAATGAGGGCGAAAACAGGCCGACCCCCGGGCGAAGTACGCCCAGGGGTCGGTACAGCGGATCGAGGACTGAGGCCGTCAGGCCTCGGCGCGCTTGGGAAGGCGCCAGTTCGGGCGCGGGAAGTGGCAGGTGTAACCGTCCGGATAGCGCTGGAGGTAGTCCTGGTGCTCCGGCTCCGCCTCCCAGAACGGACCCGCCGGCACCACCTCGGTCACCACCGGCCCCGGCCACAGACCGGACGCGTCGACGTCGGCGATGGTGTCCTCGGCGACGCGGCGCTGCTCCTCGTCGAAGTAGAAGATCGCGGAGCGGTAGCTGAGGCCGATGTCGTTGCCCTGCCGGTTCCTCGTGCTCGGGTCGTGGATCTGGAAGAAGTACTCCAGGATCGCGCGGTAGTCGGTGACCGTGGGATCGAAGGTGATCTCGATCGACTCCGCGTGCTTCCCGTGGTCGCGATAGGTGGCGTTGGGCTTGTCGTTGTCGCCGCTGTAGCCCACCCGCGTGCGGGTCACACCGGGCAGCGCCCTGATCAGCTCCTGCATACCCCAGAAGCAGCCGCCCGCCAGCAGCGCCCTCTCCTCGGCGTCGCTCATGGCACCTCACCTTTCCGTTCACGTCGTTCGCGCAGGACTCCAGGCTCGCATGTCGGCGACCCGAACAGCTCCACGCTTGTCACCATCTTGACAGGTGACACGTCGAATGACGGATTCGTCACCTGCCAAAGCGGTGACGAACTCGGCAGAGCCGGAACGCCGTGAGTGCCGAGGAAAATTCCCGAGCCGTGGTGACGAGTGACGGCGGTACCTCTACGAACTCGCCGACCGAACCGGCGGCCGCCCGGATTCCCCGACGGTCGCGGGGTCGGCGGGTCCGGAGGCGGCGGTGGTGTCGGCGGGCGTCCGGGCCGGCTTCCCCCGGGTCGGCTTCAGGAAGAGGGCGAGGAGGACGCCGACGGCGAGGGTGGGCGCGATCCACAGGTAGCCGGCGGCCGTAGCCCGGGCGAACGCGTCCAGCGCGGTGTCACGCAGGGCGCCGGGCAGCAGGCCGACGGTGTCGGGGCGGGCGGCGTCGAAGCCGCCGGCGGTCGGCAGGGACCGGGCGCGCTCGGCGAAACCGGTGTTGAGGAGGGTGCCGAAGACCGCGACCCCGAAGGCCGCGCCGATGGAACGGGCGAAGGTGACGACGGCGCTGGCGGCGCCGAGGTCGGCGGCGGGCACGCTGTTCTGGACCGTGGTCAGCACGACCATCGGCACCATCCCGATGCCGACACCGGTGATCAGGAAGTAGACGCTCAGCAAGAGGGTGTCGGTGGCCGCCCCGATGGTGCCCAGCAGGAGCAGTCCGGCGAGGTTGGTGACCAGGCCCGCCAGCAGGACGGCCCGCAGCCGGCCGGCGTGTGCGGCCCAACGGCCGGCCAGCGACTGGCTGATGACGAGCCCGGCGACGAGCGGCAGCATGTGGACGCCGGAGAGGGTCGCCGAGACGCCGCGGACGATCTGGAGGTAGGTCGGCAGGTAGACCAGCACGGAGAACATCGCGGCGTTGGCGAAGAACCCGATCAGCGAG
This sequence comes from Streptomyces sp. C1-1, assembly GCF_050214755.1. NCBI lineage: Bacteria > Bacillati > Actinomycetota > Actinomycetes > Kitasatosporales > Streptomycetaceae > Streptomyces > Streptomyces sp. C1-1. The sequence goes on from NZ_CP189826.1 coordinate 1,585,771, forward strand.
GAGAACACCACGGTCCGGGAGGCGAACACGGCCGGCGGCATTACGGGGGCGGCGGCGCGGCGCTCGACCGGTACCAGCAGCACGGCCGGCGCGAGGGTGGCGGCGATCAGGCCGACGACCGCCGGTGAGCCCCAGCCCCAGCGCTCGCCGAAGGACGTGACGAGGACCAGGCCGGTGGCGATCGCGGCCAGCACGGTGGCGCCGGCGTAATCGATCCGGGCCCGGGTGCCCCTGGTGGCGGCGGGCAGCGCCCGCGCGGCGACGGTCAGGGCGACGAGGCCGACCGGGAGGTTGACCAGGAAGGCCCACCGCCAGGACAGCTGGTCGGTGAAGACGCCGCCCAGCAGGGGGCCGATGATGCTGGCGACGCCGTAGACCGAGCCGAACAGGCCCTGGTAGCGGCCGCGTTCGCCGGGGGCGACGATGTCGCCGACGAGGGCGAAGGTCAGCACGATCATGCCGCCGCCGCCCACGCCCTGCAGGACACGGGCGCCGATCAGTTCGGGCAGATTCCGGGCCAGGCCGCAGGCCACGGAGGCGATCAGGAAGACCGTGGTCGAGGCCAGGTACAGGCGCTTGCGGCCGAACATGTCGCCGAGCTTGCCCCACAGGGGGGTGACCGCCGTCGACGCGAGCAGGTAGGCGGCGCTGACCCACGCGATGTCGTCGAACCCGTTCAGGTCCTCGGCAATCCGCGGCAGGGCGGTCGAGACGATCGTCTGGTCCAGGGCCGCGAGCAGGACCGCCAGGACCAGCGCACTCATCGCGGCGGCGGCACCACCCGCCTTGGGCGATGAGGGCCTGTCTGTGTTCGGCATCGAAGGTCCACCTCTCGGGTGAGCTCGTCAATCTGGCATTACCAGATCTATCTGTCACATGAATGTAGCACTTATAGCCCCTGCTTCTACTCCCGAGAGACGGTAGATGTCTCAGGCATCACATCCCGCCACTAGACTCGGTGCGGTGAGAGCCGACGCAGCGCGCAATCTGGAAGCCGTCCTGACCACCGGCGCACGCATGCTCGCCGCCGACCCCGGCGCGAGCATCGCGAGCATCGCCGCCGAGGCAGGGGTCGACCGGCGTACCGTCTACCGCCGCTTCGCCTCCCGGGAGGACCTCCTCACGGCCATCTACGAAGCCCGGCTGACGGCGATCGAACGCGCCATCGAAGACGCGCGGCTGCGCGAGGCGCCCGTGGCCGTCGCCCTGCACCGCTACGTCGAGAACATCATCGCCGTCAACCGCACCTGGCCCGTCGACCTCGCCCGGATGCTCGCCGACGACAGCGTCCACGCCCGCCGCGACGCGGCCGTCGAGGAGGTCGACGCCTTCCTGCGACGCGCCACCGACGAAGGCCTGCTGCGGCCGGGGCTCCCCCAGGGCTGGGCGAGCGCACTGCTGCCCCAGCTGATGCACCTGGTCTCCCGGCAACTGCCCGAACTGAGCGCGGGACAGGCGGCGGACGTCGTCGTCGACACCCTCCTCAACGGCCTCGGGACGTCCTGACACGCCGACGGCCCTCGGGAACACCTGAGTCCAGGTGTTCCCGAGGGCCGTCGGGCTCGGTCATTCCATGGTCTGCCGAGCCGTCCGCGATCCGGACGTCTGCTGTGTGTCCTTCTCCCCCGCCGGGCGCCGGGCAGCCTCACGGGGCGGCGACACGGTTCCGGGCAGACGGACGCGACGGAGTCGGGACGGCTGGTCGGTGGGGTCGGAGTGGGTCAAGGCTTCTCCCCTCGGTGCGTGCTCCGGAGAAACCAACGGCGGCGCCGGCACATTCCGTTGCGCGCCGAATCGGACCCAGTGGCTGTTCGCTCAGTCGGCCAGCCGGTGCGGGTGCGCGGGGTACACGCCGAGGATGCGCACCTCGGTGGAGAAGAAGCGGAGTTCGTGCAGGGCGAGAGCGATGCGCTCGTCGTCGGGGTGGCCCTCGATCTCGACGTAGAAGCGGCTGGCGTTGAGCCCCGCGCCCATCTGGTAGCTCTCGATCTTGGTGAGGTTCACGCCGCTGGTGGCGAACCCGCCGAGCGCCTTGTACAGGGCGCTCGGGATGTTGCGGACGCTGAAGAACAGACTCGTCATCGTCGGCTCCCCGGTGCGCGGGGCCAGGGCGGCTTCCCGGGAGAGGACCACGAACCGTGTGGTGTTGTCCGGGTCGTCCTCGACCTCGGCGCGCAACACCTCGAGACCGTAGAGCTCGGCCGCGGCGGGCGGGGCGAGCGCCGCGTGCCGCGGGTCACCGAGTTCGGCCACCTCGCGTGCCGCTCCGGCCGTGTCGTCACTGACGAGGGTGCGCCAGCCGCCCTCCCGCAGCACCTTGCGGCACTGTCCCAGCGCGTGCACATGGCTGCGTACGCACTCCACCTGGTCGAGGGTGGCGCCGGGCGCGCCCATCAGGTCGAAGCGGATGGCGAGGAAGTACTCGGCGACGATGAACAGGCCGGACTCCGGCAGCAGGTGGTGTACGTCGGCCACGCGTCCGGCAGCGGAGTTGTCGACCGGGATGACGGCGACGTCGGCGGCGCCGAGCGTCACGGCGTCCAGGGCCTGTTCGAAGCTCGTGCACGGGAGCTGCCCGGCGTCGGGGTAGAGGGCGCGCGCGGCGGTCGCCGAGTTGGATCCGGGTTCACCCTGATATGCGGCGGTCGTCACCGTGGTTCAGCCTTCCTGAGGGCGGGTTCTGTCGTGGGGCAGCAGAAGCTCCGTCGCATACCGCACCGATGAAGTATCGGCGAAGAAGCCTCGATCGCCTGCATCTGGGGCGCGGCAGAGCTCCGCGCGACATCGTGACGCTCCTTGCACCTTCCTGCGGTCACCTGTCAAGATGGTGACGTGAATCTCGACCATGTCTTCGTATGCGGGCACCCGGCACTCGACTTCGCGGCCACGCTCCGGGCCCGGCGCTCGGCCCGTTTCGAGATGTTCGTGACACCGGACCGGCTCAACGCCTGGTACCTGGAGTCCGGGCTCGTGGACACGATCACGCCCGGCGGGGAGGACGACGTCCACGAGGCGACGACCGTGCGCGAGGCCATCTACCTGCTGGTGACCAACCGCCGGCTCGGCGACGACTTCGACCGCCAGGCGCTCGCCGTGGTCAACGCCGCCGCGCGCAAGACCCCCGTAACCCCCCAGCTCACGCCGGCCGGCAGGCACACCGAGGCCACGCCCGAGCAGGCGCTGGCCACCGTCGCCCGGCAGGCCGTGGAACTCCTCAGCGGCCCCGACGTGCCCCTGATGAAGGAATGCGGCAACCCCGAGTGCACCAGGGTCTACATCGACCGTTCCCGGGGCATGCGACGCCAGTGGTGCGGCATGGAGTCGTGCGGCAACAAGATCAAGGCCGCCGCCTACCGCGCACGGAAGAAGACGGCACCCGACATGGCCACCCGCTGACGGACGACCGCGTCCGGCCCGTCCACGGTCCGCGCAGGTCCGCCGCTCACCGGGCGGCGGGAGCGGCTGCCGGGACGTGGGCGGTGGTGATCGTCATCGGGGTTCCGGTGACGGCGATCAGGTAGGTCCGGGCACGGCCGCCCGGCACGGGCCGGAAGCCGCCCGGAGGTTCGACGACGTAGTCGGCGGAGGCGTGCGGCGCCAGAGTGGCGGGGCCGGACGCGACGGTCCACCAGCCGGAGGCACCCTGACCCCGGCGGCTGGCGAAGTGCGGGGAGAGCGTCGTCCCCGTCGTGTTGACGGCCCGCAGCCGGATGGCCGTGACGCCGACGCGTGAGCCGTGCGTGGCGTAGCGGGGCGTGAGGCTCATGTGCAGGGGCGGCGGGCTCGCGGCGGCGATCAGCACGCAGACGAACGCGGGGGTGAGCAGCCCGGCCGCGAGGGCCGCTTTCGCACGTCGGCCGGTGAGGCGCGGCAGCCGCGGCTGCCAGGCGGTGGCGAAGACGGCCGCCGGGACCGTGGCCGCGGCCGCCAGCCACAGCGGGGTCATCATCAGGAAGTAGCCGTCCTGGGAGCGCGTGGCCAGATAGAAAGCGAGCCAGGGCAGCACGGTGATGGCCGGGCCCAGTCGCCGGACGAACAGCATCGTGACCACCAGCAGGCCGCACAGGAGCAGCTGACTGCCGTAGGAGTAGTAGTCGAGGCGGCTGCTGCCGTCGGTGAAGTAGTAGGAGATCCCCATCACGCCCTGCCCGTGCACGATCGCCTTCTGCCGCAGCGGCAGGAGGATGCCGGCCAGCCAGGCCGAGAAGTCCTGGACGGCGAAGTACGCGTTGAGGGCGGACCAGGCGAGGGCGGCGGTGGCGGCGTAGCGGGCGGTGATCGCCAGGGCGCGCCGGGGGCCGAGTTCGCCCCGCCGGACGGCGTACAGACCGATCAGCAGGAAGGGTGTCAGGAACCAGGCGAGTTGCTGGGCGGCGCAGGCCGCGCCAAGACAGGCCGAGCGCAGCACGCCCCCCGGCCCGAGGTGCCCGTCCCGGCCCGTGTCGGGCCAGCGGACCACCACCGGCACGAGCAGCGCGAGGGCCGTGATGGCCGGATAGCCGAGGGCGGCGTAGTGCGGCAGGATGCCGAAGCCGAGACAGACGGCCGTGGCCGCGGAGCGCCACGGCGCCGGCAGCAGGAACCACAGCAGGACGGAGGACAGGAGGAGGGCGGAGGTCGTGACCAGGGTGGCGGCCGCCGTCGAGTGGACGACGGCGTGCACCGGTGCCGCGAGCAGCGCCGTCAGCGGCGGATAGCCGTACGTGAAGTCCGCGCCGCCCGACATGGTCTTGGTGATCCCGACGCGCGGGGTCCCGAACAGCCAGGGCCAGGGCTGGCCGTACACCGGGCGGCCGTGCAGGATCTCGTTCGCCGCCTGAGCGGTCAGTACGCCCTCGTCGCTGCCCATGTGGTCCAGCAGGTAACCGCACGTCACCAGCGCCACGGCGGTGATCAGGACGACCGCGTCGATGCGGATCAGCGCGCGGCGGGTGCGCACGATCAGCGCGAGAACGGCGCAGACGAGGATCGAGGCGTAGCAGAGCGAGATGACCCCGGCGGCGACCGGGCGCGAGAGCATCGCGTCGGTCCAGGCCTCTCGTGTGCCGATGAACAGGCTGATCGTGGCGACAAGGGTCATGCCCCGGTGCAGTTGCCGGGGCCCGACCTCCAGAACGGCGCGCGCCCTGGCCGGGGCTGAGGGCGGTGCCACCGGATCCGTGGCGGTACGGCGACGCATCCCGACGCCCGTTCCGGCGCCGTAGGTGTCAGCCATGAACCGCCTCCTCTGTCTCGCCCCCATTGGGCGGCAGTCGCGTGCGTCCGGCCACCCGGGATCCGTCGAGCGTGTCGTGCGGAAGACGAGCCGGAGCACGAGGTTCCGCAGGACGCGGGCCCATCGGCCACGGAACCTGACACGGTTTCACGTGGCCGCCGTTCGGGTCACGGACGGGAACGGACGCCCCTCCTCGATCGTCTACAGTTCAGACGGCGTCTACAAGGTTGTAGTCGGTAAGCGGTTTGCGTGAATCGCCTTCATCCACCGGACGGAGAAGCATGCGCCACAAGATCCTGGTCGTCGAGGACGATCACGCCCTGCGTGACGTGCTGCGCCGGGGCCTGTCCGACGAGGGCTTCGCGCCCGTACCCGCCGCCGACGGGGCCACCGCCCTGCGGCTGGCGGCCGAGGACATCGCCGCGGTCGTCCTGGACGTCGGGCTGCCCGACGCGGACGGCCGGGACGTGTGCCAGGCACTGCGCGCCAACGGGTTCACCGCCCCGATCATCTTCCTCACGGCCCGCCACCACCTCACCGACCGGCTGTCGGGGTTCTCCGCCGGTGCCGACGACTATCTGTCCAAGCCGTTCCATCTCGCCGAACTCGTCGCCCGGCTGCGGGTCGCGCTCAAACGCTCCGCGCCGCCGGCCGTGGTCGGAGCGGGCGATCTGGTGCTGGACGCGACCCGGCACAGCGCCACGGTCGGCGAGGCGCACGTCGGCCTCTCCCCCACCGAGTTCCGTCTGCTGGCCACCCTCGTCGCGGCGGCCGGCGGCATCGTGAGCCGGCGCGATCTGGTGGGGGCGGCCTGGCCCGACGGCGCGCAGGTCAGCGACAACACGCTGGACCAGTACCTGAGCCGGCTGCGCCGCAAGTTGCGCGGGGCGGGCAGCGATCTGAACCTCACGACCGTTCGCGGGGTCGGGCACCGGCTGTCATGAACGCTCTCCCGGACCGCCTGACCCCCAAAACCCTGCGTGGCCGCCTGTCGCTGGTCGCGCTGACCACCGCCGCGTTGCTGATGGCCGTCCTGACCGTGGCCTTCAACGCCGTGATGGACCGGCATCTGCAGCACCAGGCGGACGACGAGCTGCGCAACCGCGCGGCCGCCGTCGCCACCACCATCGACACCAGCGGCCCCCGCGTGCGCATCGTGGAGACCGTCAACGACGGCCTCCTCGACGCGAACGTATGGATCTACGACGGAACACGGCTGGTGGAGAAGCCGCCGAGGGCCCCCGCCGGCAACGCCCTGACCAGCGCCGCCGGCCGGCTGGCCGCGGGCGGCCGAGGGGTCTGTGTGACGGCACGGGCCGAGAACCCCCGATTCGTCCGTCTGTGCTCCCGCCCCGTGACCGGAGGCCACAGCGCCGCGACCGTCGTCACCGCCCTCGACCTCGCCCCGTACCGCAACTCGGCGCGGACGGTGCTGCTCGGGTCACTGATCCTGGACGCCGTCATGCTGGCCTGCACCTATCTGCTGACGCGCCTGGCCGTGGGGCGGGCGCTGCGCCCCGTCCGCACGATGACGGACCAGGCCACGCAGTGGAGTGCCGTCGGCTCCGACGACCGCTTCGGAGCCGAGCACCATCCGGCCGAACTGGCCCGGCTGGGCACCTCGCTGGACGCGCTGCTGGACCGCATCCGCACGGTGCTGCGGCACGAGCGGCAGCTGACCGGCGAGTTGTCGCACGAACTGCGCACTCCGCTCACCCGGATCATCATCGAACTCGACTGGTGGCGGGCGCGGCCCCGCTCGGCAGCCGAGACCCACGCCACCCACGAGGTGATCGCCGAGGCCGCCCAGTCCATGCGCACGATCTGCGACACCCTGCTCGACGACGCGCGGGAGAGCGCCCTCAACTCCTCCACGGCCCCGGGTACCGCCGCCGTCGCGCCCGTCCTGCACCGGCTGGCCGCGAACCTCGACAAACGGGAACACGGCGAACGGATCAAGACGGTCGTCGACGTACCGGACGGGGACCTGGAGGCGGGCGTCGCTCCCGCTCTCCTCGAACGTGTCGTCAGCCCGCTGCTGACCAACGCGGTGCGGTACGCCCGCTCCACCGTGACCGTCTCCGCGCGAAGGCGGCCCGGCGGTCTGCGGATCACCGTCACCGACGACGGTACGGGCGTACCGGAGCCGTTCCTCGGCCGGCTCTTCCAGCCCGGCCGGCGCGCCGACCCGGGCGACGGGCACGACGGCGCGGGCCTCGGCCTGCCGCTCGCGCGCCGCCTGGCCCGTGCCGTCGGCGGTGAGGTGTCGCACGACGCCGGACACCAGGGCGGCGCGCGCTTCTGGATCGACCTGCCGGCCGGATGACGGACCGACCGGCCGGGCGACGACCGGCCGACTCAGTCGGCAGGCTGAGCGACGGCCTCCCGCTCCGACGGTGCCGCCGTCCGCCGCTCCCGGACCTGGGCGTGGGCCATCAGGCCGAACAGGACGGCCAGCAGTACGGCCGAGGAACCGGCCGTGCCGAGGTCGAGGCCGCCCTTGGCGACCGGCTTGGTCAGGAAGTCACCGGCCGTCGCACCGAGCGGCCGGGTGAGGACGAACGCGATCCAGAACAGCAGCACGTTCGGCACCGCCGGGACCTTCATCAGGGCGAGGAGGACGGCGAGCGCCCCCGCCACGAGCAGCGCGCCGCCTGCGTAGCCGAGTCCGGAGCTGTCGGAGAGGAAGTCGCCCATGGAGGTGCCGAGGGTGTTGGAGACGAGGATCGCCGACCAGAACAGCGCCTCGCCGCGGAAGCTGACGATGTCCCGGATGGCGAAGGTCATCCCGGCCGCCTTCCACACGGCGAAGATGACGAGCAGGATCGAGACGAGGATCGCGGCGCCCGCGGGATAGCCGAGGCCGAGGCCCTGCGGGCCCCAGCCCAGCGAAGTGGCGCCGCTCGCCAGGTACTTGGCGCTGGCGTCGCGGTTCATGAAGTCGGACATCGTGGTGCCGGCCATGCTGGTCGACAGGATCACGGTCCAGTAGAAGAACGGGTTGTAGTGGTCGGACCTGAGCTGGACGACCAGCGTCACCACGAAGACGAGGAACAGGACGATCGTGGTGAGGAAGTAGCCGAGCTTCAGGGTCTGCGAGAAGAGGTCGCCGGCCGTCTCGCCGAGGGTGGTCGCGGCGATCTTCATGATCCAGAACGCCAGCGTCACCTCCGGGAGTTTCTTCATGACCGACTTGGTCGAGCTCGCGACGTCGAGGTCGGTGAGCATGTCGGGTTTCTGCACGGTGGGGGGCTCCTAGGTCGAACGGCAGAGCGCCCGCCCCGCGAGGGGACGAGCGCCCTGTGACAAGCGGCGACCGCGCGACGGCGGTCGTCCTGATCGACCTTGGCAGCGTCCACCTGAACGCATCCTGAACGCCTGACGCACGATCAGGTGCGTGACGTCAGCGCACCCTGCCCCGCGGCTTCAGCAGCAGGGGCGGCAGCTCCGGAGCGGGCAGAGGGGCGCCGTCGTAGCCCTTCACCTCACCGAAGCGAGTGCCCTCCATCCAGCCCCGGCGTGCCTGCTCGATCTCTTCCTGGGACCGCCCGATCCAGTTCCGGAACATAGCGGGTCCTGTGCGCATTAGCGCAGGTCAGCGGCGTTCCGGACCGCCGACGGTGAGCAAACCGTCAGCATCGGTCTCGGAGGAGTCAGCAACCGTGAGTTCCACTGCCCTGGTTCGTGGGATGGGTTCGTTTTTCAAGGAGTGTGAGCATCCGCGGTCGCGGTGGTCGAAGTGTCCCCACCATTACAAGATCCGCTACCGGTCGGGGGCGGGGAAGCAGGTGAAGGAGTCCGGGTTCGCGACCCAGGACCAGGCGATTGCACGTTTGACGGAAATCTACAACGCAGAACCCCGCCCCGGGAGTCTGGACCGACGACATCGAACTGCCCGACACCGACGCCCCGCTCCTGGGCGAGAACGCGCGGATCCGGCTGGCCGTGACCCCCTGGGCCTGACGAGAGGAGGCGAACCGGTCATCGTCGCCCTGTCCAACGTCCAGTTCGGCAAGCGGAACGAGGACGTACGCACCGTACAGAAGGCCCTGATCACCCGGGGCCGCAAGATCCCCGACGGCCCCACCGGCTTCTTCGGCGAACAGACCAGAGCCGCCTACCGCGCCGAACAACTCGCCCAGGGCTTCAAAGGAACCGACGCCGACGGCAACCCCGGCTGCACCTCCCCCACCGCCCTCGGCCACGATGTCCATTTCCAGGTCGACTGCAGGACCGCAGCACCCTCCCCTCCCCGTGCGGGCACTCCCGGCAGGAAACAGGTGCCGTCGCCCGTGCCCGGGGACAAGGTCACCTTCGGCTTCTACGCACATGGTCCGTACGCCTGGAAGCCGGAACCGGACGGGAAAGCCTACGGGCAATGGATCGGGCTGCACGCGGACAACGGCCACATCTCCACCTACTGCCATCTCTCGGAACGGCAGGTGAAGGCCGGTCAGAAGGTCAGTGCCGGAAGGCAGCTCGGCAAGGTCGGCGCCATCGGCAACGCGACCGGGCCGCATCTGCACTTCGAGATGTCGAAGGGCTGCACCTGTTCCTACGGCGGTGTCGCCAGGCCCAGTTGGTGAGGGTGTGAGGGGGCCGGCGCCTTCTCAGAACGCGGAGTTGGCGAACCAGTGGGTCAGCAAGTGCTCGTCGCCCTCGTGGGCGAAGGCATCTGCCTGGTAGGGCAGTCGGCCGTAGACGAGGAGGAGCAGGTCGGCCGCGGTTCCCTGGACGGTCGCGTCAGTGGGGGCCGCGGTCGGGTGAGCCGGGTCGAGCCCGAAGCCGTCGGGCCGCAGGCGGACGACCCAGGCGTCGTCCCCGTCGGTCGTGCGGAAGCGGATGGTCGTGTCGGAGCCACGGAGGTCGGCCACCTTGGGCGCGAAGAAGGTGGCGAAGGGCAGATTGACGAGGAACTCGTCGATCCCGTCCACCGCGACCGGGCGGTCGATCGCGGGCCGGAGTCCGAGTGCGACCTCGGCGTCGGCCCGGTGCAGCAGGGTCTCGAAGAGCATCCGGCGTGCCCAGAATCGGGCGTGCTGGTCGGCGCCCCAGGCCCACATCGGCAGGTCCGGGTCGGTGGCCGCGAAGGCGTCCGCGGCCACGGTCGCGCTCTCGGCCAGCCAGTCGACGTATCCGTCCTCCTGGCCGGGGAGCTGAAGGTCCACGTCACGCGTGCGCGGGGGTTCCTGGATGCGCGCCCGCAGCAGGACGGAGAACCAGCGGTGGACGCTGCCCGTGTGCCTGACCAGGTCGGCCAGCGTCCAGCCGGGACAGCTGGGCACCGCCGTGGCCAGGTCGGCGTCCTTGACCGCTGCGACGAACCGGGCGGTCTCCGCCGCGACCGCGGTGCGGTGATCGACCGAGGTGGCAGCGGGTGCGTGCTGGGGGTGGTCGGACGTCGTCATCGTGACATGCCTTTCGGGGACTGCGGGTTCAAGGAGACTGCGGGGTCAAGCAGACGGCTGGGTGAGGACTGCTTTGTGGTGGCTGAACCTTTCGATGATTCCGGACGGCGGCAACGCTTGGAGACAGCGGCAGAGCCTGAAGCACGGTCACACGAGCTCGGCACCGGCCTCCGCCTCCGCAAGCCCCGCCGTCGAGGAGTCCGCGACCTTCCTCGGCACGGACGTACGAGGGGCGTGCGACGACTTGATGCCGACAAGGGCCACGGCGACGACCAGGCCGAAGGCCGCTCCGGCGATCACGAAGGTCGTCGTGAACTGGCTCTCCTGCGGCAGCGCGGGCCCTCCGCCCGGCAGCGGGATGGTCTTCGACGCCAGCAGCGAGGTGATCACCGCGCTTGCGACGGCGCTGCCGACCGAGCGGGAGATGGAGTTGATGCCGTTGGCGATGCCGGACTGGTGGGCGGGCACGCCGGCGACGATGAGCGCGGGCATGGCGGCGTAGCCGAAGCTGATCGCCAGGCCGATGACCATGCCGGCGCCGATCACCGAGGCCGTCACATCGTGCCCGACGCTCAGCCACGTGAAGCCGAGCACTCCGAAGCAGGCCCCGGCGGCCAGGGTGAAGCGCGCGCCGAGCCGGCGCACCAGGACCCCGCCGAACTGGGCGCCCACGAGCGAGACGAGTGTGGTCGGCAGCAGATACACGACGGACGCTTCGAGCACGGAAGCGCCGAAGCCGTAGCCGACGACGCCTTCCGGCATCTGGACGAGGTACGAGACACCGATGAACTGGGCGAACATCGCGAAGCCCAGCAGCAGCCCGGCCAGGTTGGTGAAGAGAACGGGCCGGTGGACGAACATCTTCATGTCCACCATGGGTTCCTTGACCCGGCGCTCGGCGACGACCCACACCACCGCCATGACGACGGCCCCGGCGAAGGAGCCGAGCGTACGGCCGGACGTCCATCCCCACTCGTGTCCCTGCGAGACCGGCAGAAGCAGCAGCACCAGCTGCATCGCCAGGGTGCCCGCGCCCAGCCAGTCCGTGCGCCCGCCCGTGGTCGTCCGGGAAGTGGGCACGGTGAACAGCACACCCGCCAGCGCCATCACCGCGAGGACCACCGCGAGCCAGAAGACCCGGTGGTAGTCGGGGTCGGAGCCGCGGGTGAGGAGCCCGGCGCCGACCAGCGCGAGTCCGCTGCCGAACGCGAGCGTGCCGCTGACCAGGGCCATGGCGCCGTGCAGCTTCTCCGGCCTGATCTCCTCACGCAGGATGGAGAGGGCGAGCGGGAAGATCGCGGTGGCCGCACCCTGCATCACTCGGGCGACGATCAGCCACGTCAGCGAGGTGGTGGTGGCGGCGAGCACCGAGCCCGCGATCATCACGAGCAGCACGCCCACGAGGGTGGGCTTCTTGCCGTGCTGGTCGCCGAAGCGGCCGAGCAGCGGTGTGAAGACCGCGGCCGACAGAAGCGTGGCGGTGGTCACCCAGCTGACGTTGGCCGTGGTCGCCCGCAGGTCGCTCTGGATGATTCCCAGGATCGGGACGACGAGCGTCTGCATCATCGAGACGACCATCGCGGCGAGGCCCAGCACCAGGACGACCGCGGTGTCGGCTGGCTGTCTCCGGGGCGCCGTCTGCTGCGCGTGAGGCACGGATCTCTTCCCTACGTGAGAGCTCGACGAACTACTTGAGAACATCGAAGCTTGAGAACTTCAAGTAACGGGTGAGACCGTAGCCATCGATATTTGAGATAGTCAAGTTTTCAGGCGTAAGGTGACGCTCATGACCGCACCCTCTCGCGTCGACACCTCCCGGCTCATGGAGCTGCTCTCGGTGTCCCTGGCTGCCTACTACGGCGACTTCACGGTCGCCGCCGCGAGCGAGAACCTCACGGCCAGCCAGGGCAAGACGCTCAACGTGCTGCGCCGGGGACCCGCCTCCATGAGCACGCTGGCCACCACGCTGACCTGCGACGCCTCCAACATGACCGGAATCGTCGACCGGCTGGAGAAGCGCGGCCTGGTGCGCCGCGAGCCGAGCCCCTCCGATAGGCGCGTCAAGAACGTCCTGCTCACCGAGGAGGGCGAGCAGGTCATCGACGTGATCCGCGGGAAGATGAACAAGACGTTGGCCGGGCTGAGCAGACTCAGCGAGCAGGAGCAGGACACTCTGTACGCACTGCTCGAGCGCGCGTTCGCCTCTCAGCCCACCACCGCCTGACGGTCTTCTCAGACGCCGACAGGCTCGCCGGGACCAGGGACCGTACGGAACCGGAACGGCTCCGGATCGCGGCCGGGCTGGATGAACCAGCACTCCCCCGTGCCGTCTCCGGTGAGGATCCGCAGCACGGTGTCCGCCACGACCTCGGCCGGAATGACCGACAGCCCCTGCTTGGAGAGCATGTCGCGCAGCGGATCGATGATCCGCGACTCCGCGAAGCCGGGGCAGACAGCGTTGAAGCGCACGTTGTCCGCCGCGAGAGCCGGCCCCAGGGAGCGGGCAAGCCCTACGACCGCGTGCTTGTTGGCCGCGTACAGAGGATCGAGCGGTACGGCGGCCAGGCCCGCCAGGGACGCGGTCGCCACGATGGCCCCTCCCCCGCGGGCCCGCAGCGCCGGCAGCACCGCATGGGTGCCGAAGACCACGCCGTCGAGGTTGGCTCCCATCGCGCGACGGTAGCGTGCCAGGTCGAAGTCCTCGCCGACGCCGCATCCGGTCGCCACCCCGGCGTTGAGCAAGGCGATGTCGACGCCGCCGTACTGCTCCTGGGCGAAGTCCACCAGCGCGCGGTTGGCGTCGGGATCGGAGACGTCGCAGGCGCGGAAACGGCCGCCGACCATGTCGGCCACCTCGCGGCCGCCCCGCGCGTCGAGGTCCGCGACGACCACGCGCGCCCCCGCCTCCGCCAGCGCCAGTGCCGTGGCCCGGCCCAGTCCACTGGCACCGCCGGTGACGATCGCCACCTTGCCCTGGAGCGCGGCGCCCTCCGCCTGTCCCGGCCGGGCGGCGACGGCGCTCTCGACGGCCGTCATGCCAACTCCAGGACGAGCTTGCCGACGTTCTCCCCGCGGAAGAGCATCCCCAGCGTCTCGGGGAAGTCGTCCACGCTCCCCTTCACCACATGCTCCTTGACCTTGATGCGGCCGGCCCCGATCCAGGCGGCGATCTCCTGCGCCGCCTGCGCGTAGCGCTTGGCGTAGTCGAAGACGACGAAGCCCTCCATGCGGGCGCGGCGCACCAGCAGCGAGAGGTAGTTGGACGGGCCCTTGACCGGCGTGGCGTTGTTGTACTGGCTGATCGCACCGCAGACCACGACCCGCGCGTGCATCGCCAGCCTCGTCAGGGCGGCGTCGAGGATGTCTCCTCCGACGTTGTCGAAGTAGACGTCGATGCCGTCGGGAGCGTGCTGCCGCAGCGCCTTCCTGACGTCCTCGGCGCGGTAGTCGATCGCCGCGTCGAATCCGAGTTCGTCGACGAGCAGGGCGCACTTCTCCGGCCCGCCGGCGATGCCCACGACCCGGCAGCCCTTGGCCTTGGCGATCTGACCGGCCATGGTGCCGACGGCTCCGGCCGCTCCGGACACCACGACGGTCTCACCGTCCTTCAGCGCCCCGACGTCCAGCAGACCGAAGTAGGCGGTCATGCCGGGCATGCCCAGCGCGCCGAGATAAGTCGAGGGCGGGGCGAGGGAGGTGTCGACCTTCAGGGCGCCCTTGCCGTCGGAGACCACGTACTCCTGGACGCCGAACGTGCCGACCACGTGATCGCCCGGCTGGAAGTCGGGGTGATTCGAGGCGGTGACCTCGATGACCGACCCGGCGCGCATCACCTCGCCGATGCCCACCGGCGGCAGGTAGGAGGGGCGGTCGTCCAGCCAGCCCCGCATCGCCGGATCCAGCGAGATGAAGCGCGTCCGGCCCGCGAATCGGCCCGGGCCCGGCTCGTCGAAGGGCCCTGAGAAGTGCTCCCAGTCCTCGGGCTTGACCTCGCCCACGGGGCGGGCTGCCAGACGGATCTGGCGGTTGGTCGCAGACATCGCGCCTCCTGTCGTTCACGGCTCCCGCCGCAGCGTACCGACCAGTAGGTATGCCTGGTGCATGATGTTCGCCACACGCCGGCACGCCGCCCGCCGACCTGCACCCAGAGAGCCGTACCGACCCCGAAACGTGACCCGCGATGACCTTATGGGCATTCCAACCAGTCGGTATCGTGCGCCGCTCACAGCCATCGCCGTAGCGGAAGGCCCTGCGATGACATTCGCCGACGAGAATCGGTATCCACCCTCGGACACGGGGTGGCCGCCGCCCCACACCGAGCACCAGCGGTACGGACACAACGCCCCGCGGTACGAGCCGTACGGGCAAGCCCCCTGGACCGAGTCGTACGAGCAGGCTTCGTGGACCGAGCCGTACGGACAGGCTTCCTGGGACGAGCCGTACGCGCACGAGACCCAGCGGCCCAACGCCGACCTCGCCGCCCTGCGCTCGGCCTACCGCGCGCTCCGCCGGATCTCCACCCTCACCGCGCTCGGCTCCTTCGTGGTGTATGTCGTGCTGTCCTGCTACGCGCCGGGCCTGATGGGGGTCAGTGTCGCCGGGCAGCTGAGCCTGGGAATGACCCTGGGGGTCTTCCAGCTCGTCGTCACCTTCGCGGCGGTCTCCTGGTACGGACGCAGCGCACAGCGCTCGGTGGATCCGTTGGCCCTGGCCGTCAGGGAGCGGGCGGTCCCCGCCGGCCGGAACGCGGGGATGGCGAGATGAACGACTTCAGCTCCGGGACGCAGGCTGTCGTCCTGGTCCTGTTCACCACGCTGGTCACCGTCACGCTGATGATGTGCGTGATGGCGGGACCGGAACGCGACGACCTGACGAACTTCTACACCGGCTACCGCTCGCTCACCCCGCTCAAGAACGGCCTGGCCATCGCGGGCGACTACATCTCCGCGGCCACGGTCCTGAGCACCACGGGCATCATCGCGCTCGCCGGTTACGACGGCTATGTCCTCGCGGTCAGCACGGCCCTGTCCCTGGTCCTGCTGATGTTCCTGCTGGCCGAACCCCTGCGCAACGCCGGCCAATTCACCATGGGTGACGTCCTGGCCCGCAACATGCAAGGGCGGGCGGTGCGGGTCGCCGCCTGCGTCGTGACGCTCTCGGCGACCGTGCCCTTCCTCGTCGTCCAGCTCTCCGGGGCCGGGTCACTGCTCACCTTCATCCTGGGCATCCCGCACATGGCGGGCGCCAGGACGGCCTGCATCGTCATCGTCGGCAGCCTGATGATCATTTACGCGGCGCTCGGCGGTATGCGGGGCACCGCGCTCATCCAGATGATCAAGATCGTAATCCTGATCGGCACCAGTTTCGTCGTCGCCGCTCTGGTGCTGAACCGATTCGACTGGAATCCCGGCGACGTCCTCAGGGCGGCCCAGCAGGGCAGCGGCGCGGGCCCGGCCTTCCTCCAGCAGGGCCTTCAGCTGGGCACCTCGGCCGTCGACCGGCTGGACTTCGTCGGTCTCCAGATCACCGTGGTCCTCGGCGTGGCCTGTCTCCCCCACATCACGATGCGTCTGTACTCCGCGCAGGACGTGCCGGCCGTGCGTCGCTCCATGTCGTGGGCGGTCGGCACGGTCACCACCTTCTGTCTGCTCGTGATCGTCATGGGTACGGGCGCGGCGGCGCTGGTGGGATCGCGGTACATCACCGCGGCCGACCCGCAGGGCCGGACGTCGGTGCTCATGCTGTCGCAGGTGCTCGGCGGAGCCTCCTCCTCCGCGGGCGCGACGATTCTCTACTCGGCCGTGGCGGGCATGGTGTTCATCACCCTGCTGTCGTCGGTCGCGGGGATGACCCTGGCCGCGGCCTCTTCGCTCGCCCACGACCTGTTCGCCCACGCGGCCCGGCGGGGACAGGCCGAGCCGCGTACGGAGATGACGGTGGCGGCGTGGACGAGCGTGGGCGTGGGAACCGTGGCCATCGGGCTCGCCACGCTCGTCCAGAACTGGAACGTCGGTGTGCTGACCACTCTGGCCATCTGCGTGGGCGCGTCGGCGGTGGCACCCGCGCTCACCTACTCCCTGTTCTGGCGCGGATTCACACGCACCGGCCTGCTCGCCACCCTCTACGGCGGTGCGGCCTGCGCGTTGCTGCTCATGATCTTCTCCAAGGCCGTCTCGGGCACACCGTCCGCCGTCTTCCCGAACGCCGACTTCGACCTGTTCCCGATGCAGTCCACCGGGCTGATCTCCATCCCGTTCGGCTACCTGGCCGGGTGGCTGGGCAGCCGCCTGGACCACCGGCGCCGCGCCGCCGACAGCCGGTTGAACCGGCGACTGTACGACGAGAGCGAGGCACGGCTGCTGGCCGCAGCGGAATGACCGCGGCCTGAGAGGGTCAGGTGAGCAGGCCGGTCAGTGACTGCTCGGTCCACACGGTCTTGCCCTCGCGGGTGTAGCGGGTGCCCCACCGTTCGGCCATCTGCGCCACCAGGAACAGGCCGCGCCCGCCCTCGTCGGTCGTACGGGCGCGGCGCAGGTGGGGGGAGGTGTGGCCGGTGTCGCTGACCTCGCACACCAGGGTCCGTTCACGGATCAGCCGGAGAGTCGCGGGGCCGCTGGCGTACCGGTACACGTTGGTGACCAGTTCGCTGGCGATCAGCTCGGTGGTGAACGCCAGATGCTCCAGACCCCATTCGGTCAGCTTGGCCGAGGTCAGCGCCCGTGCGCGGGCGGCACTGGCCGGCTCCGGCGGCAGCTGCCACGAGGCGACGTCGTCCTGCGGCAGCATGAGCGTACGGGCGATCAGCAGGGCGACGTCGTCGCTGGGGCGCGACGGTACGAGCGAGTCGACCACAGCCTGGCATGTTCGCTCCAGGGCGTCCGCCGGGCGGGTGAGCGCCGCGCACAGTTTGGACAGGCCCGCGTCGAGGTCGAGGTGGCGTTCGCCGATGACGCCGTTGGTGTACAGGCACAGCAGGCTTCCCTCGGCCAGTTCGACCTCCCGGGCCTCGAAGGGCAGGCCGCCCAGGCCGAGCGGCGGGCCGGCGGGCAGGTCGAGCGGTGCGACGTGTCCGTCCGGAGTGGTCACCACGGGCGGCGGGTGGCCGGCGCGGGCCACGGAACACCGCCGCGAGACCGGGTCGTACA
This sequence comes from Streptomyces sp. C1-1, assembly GCF_050214755.1. Classification (NCBI taxonomy): domain Bacteria; kingdom Bacillati; phylum Actinomycetota; class Actinomycetes; order Kitasatosporales; family Streptomycetaceae; genus Streptomyces; species Streptomyces sp. C1-1. The sequence goes on from NZ_CP189826.1 coordinate 1,603,539, forward strand.
CGGCGTACAGGCAGGTGGCGCCGACGACCTGCTCACCGACGGGCCGTTCGCCCGCCGCCTCCTGTTCGACGGCCAGCAGGTTGACCATGTCGTCCAGCCGGGAGAGGACCTCGTCCGGTTCCAGGTCGAGGCTCGCGAGGGTGTGTACGGCAGTGCGCAGTCGGCCCATGGTGGCGGCTGCGTGGATGCCACGTCCCACCACGTCGCCGACGACGAGGGCGACCCGGGCCCCGGACAGGGGGATCACGTCGAACCAGTCGCCGCCCAGGCCCGGAGCCGCGCTGGCCGGCAGATACCGCAGCGCCACCTCTACGGCCGGCTGGTCCGGGACCGCCCGGGGCAGCAGGCTGCTCTGCAGGGTGAACGCGGTCTGCTGTTGCTGGGTGAAGCGCCGGGCGTTGTCGATGGCGACGGCGGCACGCGAGGCGAGTTCCTGGGCGAGGGTGAGATCGTCCGCCTCGAAGGGGTCGGGGCGGCGCGAACGCCACAGGGTCATCACGCCCAGCACCATGCCGCGCGCGGCGAGGGGTACGACGATCAGCGAGTGGACGCCCAGGTCCGGAGCGTGGGCTCCCTGGTGGCCTTCCGTCGAGAGCCAGTCGGGCGGCAGCACCGGTTCCAGGACGGGCCGCCCTTCGGACAGGCACCTGGCCTGGGGTGAGTCGGGCGCGAAGTCCACCGGCTCGCCGTGGGGGTGCGGTGGGCCGGGTTGCTGGGCCCCCACGCTGCTGGCGCCGAGCCGTACGACGGGCCCCGCCAGGACCGGTGCCAGTTCCTCGCCGCGCGTCACCGGCTGGAGCAGGTCCACCGACGCGTGGTCGGCGAGGTGGGGCACCATCACCTCGGCGAGTTCCCGGGCGGTCTCCGCCACGTCGAGGGTGGTTCCGATACGGCTGCCGGCCTGGTCGAGGAGCGCGAGCCGGCGCTGGGCCCGATGACGGTCGGTAATGTCCTCGATCATCTCGGCCACGCCCAGGATGCGGCCCGCGGGATCCTCCATGCGGAAGGACGAGACCAGGGCGACCCGTTCCCGTCCCGGATCCTGCTCCAGGCGGACGAACTGCTCGGAGTAGACGAGCGGTCTGCCGGTCTCCATCACCTGGCGCACCCGGTCCAGGGCCTTGCGTGCGTCGTCGGGGATGAGCATCTGCCCGCTGGGCAGCCCCTCGAAGCCCGCCGCGGGGACGCCGCTGAAGCGTTCGATGGCCCGGTTGACCCTGAGAAGCCTCAGGTCGGTGCCGTGCACGACCAGTCCGATCGGGCACTGGCGGTACAGACCGTCGAGGACCGCACGGTCCCGTTGCCACTCCATGACGTCGGCCGCGAGTGCCCCGGCCAGTAGCCACTCAGAGGTCTGGCCGTCGCGGGTGAGCGCATGGGCCCTGAGCCCCATCTCCACGAGCCGCCCGTCGCGGTGGCGCACCTTCAGCACCCCGAACCAGCCGCCGGCCTTCCTGCACTTTGCCGCGGCCTCCCTGGCGGCCGGCATTTCGCTCGGGCCGACAAGGACCTCGAAGGCCGGACGGCCGATCACGGCCGTGTCGGGATGGCCGAGCAGCTCCTGCGCCCGCTGGTTCCATCCGACCACGACTCCCCGGTCGTCGAGCACCGCCAGGGCGACGAGGTGCAGGGCAAACGGATCGTCGTGGCTTTCGCTGAACTCCGTCATCCGCTTCTCCACCGCTGTACCGGGACAGTCCCACTCTGACAACGTCCGTAGCTCGCCGCTACGGGACCGCGCCATGAACAGGGCCCGCCGGGCGGCGCGGGGGTGTCCTCAGGTCGCGTGCCGCCAGGGCCCAGCTGAGCTCCACAGCGGTATCCGCACTGTCCAGGCCGACACCGGTCAGCTCCTCGAACCGGCGCAGCCGGTAGCGGACGGTGTTGACATGGACGTGTGCGCTGCGGGCGACCTCACGGATGTGCCGCCCCTTCTGCAGGTATCCCCGCACCGACTCCTCGATGAGCGCTCCGAACTCACCCTCCGCCTCCAGTGGGCGCAGATAGCGGTCGATCAGCAACTCGGCGAGTTCCGGTTCGGAGACGACGGCCACGCGCCAGGACAGGTCGCTCAGGTCGTACACGCCGCGCAGACCGTACGCACGGGCGGCATCCAGCAGCCGGCCGGCGGTACGGAAGGAGCGGTGCGCCGCGGTGAGGTCCGTCGGCGGGCCGAGCCCCGCCGTCACCTCCAGATCGCCCGTCTCCGGCTTCGCCTCGACGACTCCGGCGACGGCGTCGTCCAGCACGGTGAGCAGCGCGCCTCGGCCGTTCCTGCGGGCCTGGGACTCCAGGGAGCGTTCGAGCGCGTCAGGACCGAGGTCGCCGTACGGTACGGCTCTGACGGCCCGGTACGGCCGCGACACGTCCAGTCCGTAGATCGCCGCACCGCTGTGGATCTCTACGGCGCTCAGCGTGCCGTAGAGCAGTCCGCGCAGGAAGTCGGCGCGGCGGCGGGCGTCGGACAGGGCGGAGGCGACCTCCGCCTGCCGGTGGACGGCGGCGATCCGCAGGCTGGCGACGTCCGCGAGCTCCCACAGGCACTTGGTTCGGTCGACGACGAGGCCGGGGTCCAGACCGTGTTCGGTCGCCTCGGCGATGAACAGATCCCGGATCGCGCTCAGCGCCCGGCGGAAGGCGCGGAGCCCGTCGTCGAGCGGGACGCCCCGGGCGACCCGGTCCCGGGCAACGTCGGCTTCGTCGAAGTCCTCCGGCGCGGGCACCGTTCCCTCCCGCAGCACGGTGAGAGCCCGCTGGAAGTGCCGATGCCAGATCTGGCCGAGGAGTTCGCGCGGGACGGCACGGTAGGACGGGATGTGGTCCGCCAGATCCCCGTGCAACCGCCCGCCCGCGTACCGCTGTTGCGCGGCCATCGCGGCGATGACCTGTTCGAGGGGCGCCGCCGCGCCCGACTGTCCGGGCATGGACCTCACCTTCCCCCCTCCGGCACCCGGCCGTTGTGCGAGTGAACAATATGCGGCCCTCCGGCCTTGGCCGGGGAGCCGTCGACAACTCCCCGCCCCTGAAAGCACAGTGGCACGGCGGAGAAGGAGCCCATCGGCGCACGCGGCAAGGCGCCGATCGACTGTGCTCGCCCCCGCCCTCGTGCCACCGGCCCACCCCGACGAACCGTGCGGAGACCGCCATGACCGACGAGCACCATGACCACCCTCACCACGCCGGCGCCGACACCGGCCCACGGCTCACGCCGCTGGGCGAGGACGACTGGGACCCGGCCACCCGGGAGTTGCTCGCCCTGATTCCCCGCGACGCCGACGGCCGCCTCGCCAACGTCTTCACCACCTTGGTACGGCACCCCGACCTCTTCCGGCACTTCCTGCCGTTCGGCAGCCATCTGCTGCGCGACGGCCGTCTTCCCGCCCGGACCAGGGAACTGCTGATCCTGCGTACCGCGTACAACACCCGGGCAGCCTACGAATGGGGACGGCATGTACCGCTGGCCCGGGCCGCCGGGGTCACCGACGAGGAGATCCGGCGGATCGGCGCGGGCCCGGACGCCCAGGGGTGGACGCCTGCCGACGCCCATCTGCTGCTCGCCGCCGACGAACTGCACCGGGACGCACGTCTGTCCGCGGCCACCTGGTCCGCTCTCGCAGCCGACCACGACGAGGCACAGCTGATCGAGCTCACCGTGCTCGTCGGCCAGTACCACATGGTCGCCTTCTTCCTGAACTCCGCCGGTACCCGGCTCGAGCCCGACTTCGAGGCGGAAGCCCTGCCCGCGCCCACCGGAGCCGGCGCGGACGCGGCGGACGGGACACACGGCGATGCCTGAGATCCTGCAGCCTGCGCCCCACCCGGCCGGTCTCCTGACCGGGCGGAACGTACTGGTCATCGGTGCCGGCACGCGTCCCAGCCACGATCCGAAAGCCCCCGTGGGCAACGGGCGGGCGATCGCCGTGCTCGCCGCCCGCGAGGGAGCGTCCGTGGCCTGCGCCGACGTCTCCCCCTCCGCCGCGGCGGCCACAGCCGCCCTGGTCGATGAGGAGGGCACCCGAGGCATCACCGTCGTCGGTGACGCCACGGGTCCCGGCCAGTCCTCGTCCATGGTCGCCGAGGCCCTCCGCGAACTCGGTGCGCTCGACGCGCTCGTGGTCAACGTCGGCATCGGACTCGGCGCGGGCCTGGCGGACACCTCACCGCAGCAGTGGGAACGCGTGCTCTCGCTCAACCTGGGCGCTCCCTTCCTCGCCGCCAAGTACGCGCTGCCCGTGCTCGCCGACGGGGGCTCGGTCGTCTTCGTCGGTTCCGTGGCGGGGCTGCGCGCGGCCACCAACTCGCCCGCCTACGACAGTTCCAAGGCGGGCCTGTTCGGACTCACCCGCCATGTCGCCAAGGAGGGCGCACCGCGTGGTATCCGCGCCAACCTGATCGTTCCGGGCCTGATCGACACCCCGATGGGCCGCGAGGCCTCGGCCGGGCGGGCGTCGCGTTCGGCCTCGTTCGCCCGCATACCGCTCGGCCGTCAGGGCACCGCCTGGGAGGTGGCCGAAGCCGTCACCTTCCTGCTCTCCGAGCGCGCCTCCTACATCACCGGGCAGAGCCTGGTGGTCGACGGAGGACTGAACGCCGTCTGAGCAAATGGTCAGCTGTCCGCTCCACCTCGGTGGACGAGGCGGGGGCGGTCCCGAGGTCAGGGCATCGACCGGGACCGCCCCCTCCGGCTCACTTCGCCAGCGGGCCGAACTCCTTACGGGTGTCCACCGGCTTGCCGAACAGCTGCCACCGCTTGCCCTTGAAGCGCATCAGCTGCATCGTCTCGATCGGGAAGGCGTCGTCGCGGCCCGTGGACAGCGTGACGCCGGGCAGCAGCATCCCCACCTTCACGCCCTTCAGGTCACGCACCGCGTCCCGCAGCCCCTCCCTGGTCGGGCACTTCATCGCGTCCAGCGCCTTGTGCAGGCTGGAGGCGACCGCCCAGCCGTAGGCGTTGAACTGGTTGGCCGGGTCGGAGCCGGGCGCGTACTTGTGCAGAGCGTCCTGGTACGCCCTCATCTCCTGGTCGTCGGCCCACTGCGGGTCGGCGGGGTCCTTGAAGTACGTCGCCGAGACCACACCTTGGACGTTCTTGAACCCGACGGGCTGGAGCACGGCGGCGGACGAGGACACGTTGTTGACGATGTGCAGCGGGTTCCACTTGGTGTTCTTGGCGTCGGCGGCGAGGGCCTGGCTGCCGAACTTGGGGGTGGTGATGTCGAGCAGGACGTCCGCCTCGGAGCGGGCCAGGTTCGCCATCTGCGCGGACACGGACGGGTCGGTGACCTCGTAGCTCTCCTCGGCGACCACCTTGATGCCGCTGCCGGCGACGGCCTTCTTGAACCCGCCCAGCAGGTCCTTGCCGAAGTCGTCGTTCTGGTAGAGGACCGCGACCTTGGCGTTCGGCTTCTCCTCCTTGAGGTACTTGGCGTACACCCGGGCCTCGGCCACGTAGTTGGGCTGCCACCCGATGGTCCAGGGGTGCTTGTCGTCGCTGCCCCAGACGGAGGCACCCGTGGCGACGAAGGGCTGCGGCACCTTCTGCTTGTTCAGGTAGTCCCACACGGCCGCCGTGGACGGGGTGCCCAGCGTCTGGAACACCGCGAAGACCTTCTCCTGCTCGACGAGTCTGCGGGCCTCCTCGACCGCCTTGGGCGGCTGGTAGCCGTCGTCACGGACGACGAACTGCACCTTGCGGCCGTCTATGCCGCCCTTGTCGTTGACGTACTTGAAGTAGGCGGCGACACCCTTGCTGATCGTGCCGTACGCGGAGGCCGGTCCCGACAGCGGGTAGATCCCGCCGAGCTTGATGGTCTTGTCCGTGATGCCGGTGGTCTGCTGCCCCTTGCACGCGCCATCGGCGGCGGTGTCCTGGGTGTCCTGCCCTCGCTGACTGCTGCAGGCGGTCGCGGTGAGCAGGGCGGCGGTGGCAGCTGCGGCAGCCCGCAGAGCGGTGGTCTTACGCATGTGATTCAGTCCTTTTCCGTACGGGGCGGGGCGCCCACGGGTTCGGCGTCGGCTACTGCGGGGTCCGCAGGGGTGAGCGTCGCGGAGGGTCGGGTTTCGGCCTGCGAGTTCGGCTCCGCGTCGGGTGGGGACTCCGGCTCCGCGTCAGGCGCGGATTCAGCCTCAGGTGTCCGGTCGAGAACGGTGGCGGTGGCAGCGGCAGAGGTGCGGGGCAGGCGGCGGGCTATCGCGCCCAGGACACGGCCCGGCAGACCGGCAAGTCCCGTCGGGGCCACGAACATCACCGTGATGATCAGCAGGCCGAACACCACTCCCGGCGCGGCCTCGCTGAGGTCCTGGGAGACACTCGGCACGTACATCACGAACGCCGCGCCCAGCAGGGGCCCGTACAGCGAGCCGAGCCCACCGACCACCAGGCCGGCCAGCAGGGTGATGGACAGCACGAAGCTGAAGGAGTCGGGCGAGACGAAGCCGATCACCCAGGTGTACAGGCACCCGGCGACACCAGCGAACATCGCGCTCCACGCGAAGGCGAGCGTCTTGTGCAGCGACAGGCGTACGCCCATGACCTCGGCGGCACTCTCGTTGTCCCGTACGGCGAGCAGGGCCCGGCCGACCCGGGAGCGCAGCAGGTTGCGAGCGAGCAAGAGGGCCACCGCGGCGACGGTGAGGACGACGAAGTACATCCACTGGTCCTCGGCGAGACCGCTCCACGCGGGTGGCTGCAGCTTGTCCACGGTCAGCCCCATGGAGCCGCCCGTCACCGGTTCGAGCCGCTTGAGCAGGGACGGCAGGAACACCGCGAACGACAGGGTGACCAGGGCCAGATACAGCCCACGCAGCCGCAGCGCGGGCACTCCGAACCCGAGGCCCAGCAGGAAGCATCCGGCGGCCGCGACCGGAAGCGTGGCCAGGTGGCCGGTGTCGTACCGGTCGAGCATGACCGCCGCCGAGTAGGCCCCCGCCGCGAAGAACGCGCCGTGCCCGAGCGAGATCTGCCCGCCGAAGCCGACCAGCAGGTTCAGCCCGGCCAGCGCGACGGCGTACAGCAGCACCATGGTCAGCTGGAAGACCTGAAAAGGGGCGAAGTAGAACGGCGCGCCGCAGGCGACCGCCACCGCGAGCAGCGCGGTGAGCGCGGCTCGCAGCCGCCGGGCCCGGTCGGTGCCGAGTGCCGTGGTGAGGGTGCTCATGCGCGCTCCACCGCCGCCCGTCCGAACAGGCCCTGGGGCCGCACCAGCAGCACCGCCAGAATGATCACGAGGGGTACGCCCACCTTCAGATCGGCACCGACCACATCGACGTACGCCCCGGTCAGCGTCTCGGCGACGCCCACGAACAGGCCGCCGACGACCGCGCCTACGGGGCTGTCGAAGCCTCCCAGGGTGGCCGCGGCGAAGGCGTAGATCAGCACCCCGCCCATCATGTTGGGCTCCAGGAACAGCAGTGGGGCGACGAGCACGCCCGACACGGCGCCGACCGTCGCGGCCAGCCCCCAGCCGAGCATCAGGACCCGGCCCACCCGGATGCCCGACAGCCGTGCGGAGGCCGGATTGCAGGCGACGGCCCGCATCACCAGGCCGATGGAGGTGTGCTGGAACAGCAGATACAGCAGGCCCATCACGACGGCCACCACGCCGAGGATCCCGAGCGTCGACCAGTCCACGCGTACTCCGGCCAGGTCCAGCCCGCCGTCGGGGAACTGCTGCGGGAAGTCCTTGACGGTGAACGACCAGATGAGGCCGGCCAGCGCGTTGACGAAGATGAACAGGCCGACGGTGACGATGACCACCGTCAGCTCGGGCGCGCCCTGCACGGGGCGGATGACGATCCGCTCGACCAGCATGCCGCCGGCGAAGGACACCGCGAGGGTGACCGGCAGCGCCAGCCAGAACGGCATCCCGGATGCCACCAACTGCCAGGCGACATACGTGGAGAGCATGGCCAGCTCGCCCTGCGCGAAGTTGACGATGCCCGTGAACCGGTGAATCAGTACGAGGGCCAGAGCCAGGCTGGCGTACACCGCGCCGGAGCCCAGTCCTTCCACCAGCTGCTGGAGAAAGTCGGTCACAGCGCTCACCCGGCCTTGCGGGAGCCGAGGGAGACACCGAGGTAGACCTCGGCGACCTGCCCGTCCTCGCGGATCTGCTGGGCCGGCCCGGACAGCACCAGGCGGCCGGCCTCCAGTACGTGCGCCCGGTGCGCGATGTCCAGCGCGAGCTGGGCGTTCTGCTCGACGACGACCACGGTGGTGCGTTCCTCCTCGTTGACGGCACGGACGATTTCGAACAGCTCACGGGTGACCAGTGGCGCGAGGCCCAGGGACGGCTCGTCGAGGAGCAGCAGCGAGGGCCGCAGCATCAGGGCCCTGCCGATGGCGAGCATCTGCTGCTCCCCGCCGCTGAGGCTGCCGGCGGCCTGCCGCGAGCGTTGGCGCAGTTTGGGAAAGTGGCCGTAGATCCGGTCCAGGTCGGCCGCCACGGCCGCCCGCTCGGCGCGGCTCCGCCATCCGGAGCCGGTGCGCAGGTGGGCGCCTATGCGCAGGTTCTCCTCGACGGTCAGCTCATTGAAGGTGCCCCGCCCCTCGGGCACATGCGCCACGCCGAGCCGGGCGGCCTGTTCGGGCGAACGGCCCAGCAGTCCCGTGCCGTTCAGGGTGACCGAGCCGCGGCCGCGGACCATGCCGCTCAGCGCCCGCAGTGTCGTGGTCTTGCCCGCGCCGTTGGGTCCGAGGATCGCGCAGACCTCGCCGCGGGCGACGGAGAAGTCGAGGCCCTGGAGGACGCGGGCCTGGCCGTATCCGGCGTGCAGTCCGGACACCTTCAGGAAGTCCGGTTCCGCAGTCGGGACATCCGGCTGCGTGGTCTGAGTGGTGGTGGGCTCGCTCATGCGGCCACTCCCAGGTACGCCTCGACGACCGCCGGATCGCGCTGGATCTCCTCCGGCGTGCCCTCGGCGATCTTGCGGCCGAAGTCGAGGCAGACCACCTTGTCGCACAGGCCCATCACGAAGCCCATGTGGTGTTCGACCACCACGAGCGTGAGGTCGAACTCCTCGCGCACCGACCGGACCAGATCCGCGAATTGGCCGACCTCGCCGTGGCTGAGCCCGTTGACGGGTTCGTCGAGCAGCAGCAGCCGGGGCCGTACGGCGAGGGCCCGGGCGAGTTCGACGCGTTTGAGCGTGCCGAACGGCAGCCCGGCGGCGGGGTGGTCGGCGACGTCCGCCAGACCGAGCCGCCGTAGCAGGTCGTCCGCCTGATCACACAGTTCCCTCTCCTCCCGCCGGACGCGGGGCAGCCGGAGCGCCGCGGCGAGGTGTCCGGTGTGCCCCCGGCTGTGGGCGCCGACCATGACGTTCTCCCGGACCGTGAGCTGCGGGAACAGGCCCAGGTTCTGGAAGGTGCGGGCGATGCCGCGCCCGGCCACGGCGTGCGGAGGGAGGGCCAGCAGGTCCTCGCCCTCGAACCGCACGTCTCCCCCGTCGGGGGTACAGCGCCTGGTGAGGCAGTTGAACAAGGTGGTCTTGCCGGCTCCGTTCGGTCCGATGAGCCCTACGGCGGTGCCCGGCTCGACGGTGAACGCGACACCGTCAAGTGCCGTGATCCCGCCGAAACGCACGGTGATACCGTCGACCGCGAGCATGAGTGACGCCCCTTCCGACGTTCTGGGGGGTGGGAGAGCGTCACAGTAGGTGGGGGCGTTCGGGGCGCACATTGGGTGCGAGCACCCAACTTCCCGGCCGTCGGACTGTGCGCCGCGCACAGATAACGCTTGATGTCTCACTCCGAGCCTGTTGACGGAGCACGAGGCGGGCGGCGACGATCGGCGCCATGCCTCACGGGCCCGCTCTGGGCGCTCCCCTGCTTTCCGAACCGCTCCGCCGGGAGCGGTGGCGGATCCTGCACGCCGTCCACGACCGGGTCGAGGATGTGGCGGACACCGCCGTGGGGGTGATGCGCGCGGAGATCCCGTCGTACGCGCTGCAGGACGAACGCTTCTTCGCGGACGTACGGGAGCAGGTGCTCGAGCACTACCGGATGCAGTTGGCGGCGCTGGCCGGGGATCGCGGTATCGCCCCCGAGGACCTGGTCTTCAGCCGCGCCGCTGCCATGCGGCGGGCACGGGCCGGGTTCGCGCTGGAGGACTGGATCAGTGCCTTCCGGGTCGGCCGACAGGTGCTGTGGGACGCGCTGCTGGACTGCGCGGGCACGTCCGCCGAGGCCCAGCAGGCCGCGCTGTCCCTGGTCACCCCGCTGATGCGGTACGTCGACTACGCCAGCACCCATGCCGCGCAGGCCTACGTCGAGTACCAGCAGCACGTGGTGGCGGACGCCGACCGGGAGCGCCGGGACCTTCTTGACCAGCTCCTGGCCGGCGTGGCACCGACGCGCGGCCCGCTGTCCGCCGCCGCGCAGGCGTACGGCATCGGGCCGCACTCGCCGATGATGGCGGTCGTGGCGGTGTGTGTGGGCGACACCCGCACCGGGGACCTCACGTCGGCCGAGCACGGGTATGCCACCACCGCGTCGATCAGCGTGGCCGGGCCGTGGGCGGGCCGGACCCTGGTCGTCGTACGCCACGAAGAGGTGGTGGCCGTGCCCGTGGTCCGGGCCGGCATGACCCCGGACGACATATGCGCCCACTTCGAGGCCGTGCAGCAGCGGCTCGCGCGGGGCGGGACCATGCTCTCCATGGGGATGAGTACGGTCGCGCACGGCGCGTGTGAACTGCCGCGCGCGTACGAGGAGGCGCGGGCAGCCCTCGACCTGGTGCCGAGCGGGGGCGGGGTGGCTGCGCTGCCGCGGCTTTCCCCGTTCGACTACCTCGCCCTGCGGGCCGACGACCTGGCCCGTCAGCTGGTCGATCCCCGGGTGCGGGTGCTGCTGGAGGAGGACCGCAGGCGGGGCGACACGCTGGCCGCCACCATTCGGGCCTTCGCGGAGGCCGACCTCAATCTGCGGCTGGCCGCCGACCGGCTGCGGGTGCATCACAACACGGCGCACTACCGGTTGCGCCGGATCGAGGAACGCACCGGCCGCAATCCGCGCCGGATCGCCGACCTGCTGGAACTACTGGTCGCCCTCGCCATCCGCGAGGGCGCCAGGGAAGGTGAGGAGGGCCGGTGAGCGGCATCGTGGAGTCCGCCGGAACCGAGGCGGCACATCAACTGCCGGGCGAGCAGACAGAGTCGGCCCTGCCGGAGGGGCACACGGAGCAGAACGGAACGGTCCGGCGGGCGCTGCTGGACGCCGCGCTGGAGGTGTTCACCGAGCGCGGTTACACCGACGCCGGCCTCACCGAGATCGCGGCGCGCTCCGGCATCCCGGTGGGCAGCCTCTTCCAGCACTACGGCGGCAAGCGAGGGCTCTACCTGGCCCTGTGGGAGGAGTTCCGGGAGGAACAGGAGCGCAGGACCGCGGCCACGCTGGCCGCCGAGCGCGGCCGTGGTGTGGACGACCCCATCGCTCTGTTCGTGGCGGGAACCAGGGCGTATCTGGAGGGTGCCTGGGACAATCGCAGGCTCGGCATGCTCCTCGTGGAGGACGACGGCCCCGCGGGCTTCGACGCGCTGCGCCGCCAGTGGGACCGCGCATGGGTACGGCGCAACGCCCGGCTGCTGGAGGTGGACGAGCGACGCCGCGCCGGCCGGGTCCGGGTGAGCGTACTGACCACCGTCATCGGCGGGGCGGCGCGCGAGCTGGGCGATTGCCGGGATGAGACGGAGGCCCGGGAGATAGTGGACGAGGTGTGCGGCATCCTGATCCATCTGTCGGCACCGCCCGGCCCGTGACCAGCAGAAGAAGAGGAGTCGTACGGCTTCGGCACCGGTGAGGGTCTGAGCCGGGAAGCGCCGTTCGGCCACGCCGGTGAAAGGCTGCACCAGTGGATGTTCGCCACCCGGTGGTGGCACGAGATGACCGGCGAGCCGGGCGGTACCAGCGGCCTCGACGACGCCTTCGTGCGCAGTTCACGCCCGGGATCGGCGCCGAGATCATGGGCGCCGTGAAGTACGGCCAACCCGGATGGCACGAAGACGAGGAGTGGAAGGGGTGGTGGGGCCCAACCCGTCCTTCCACACACCGACCTTCGTCCTCACCCGCCACACGCGCCCGTCGATCGAGATGGAGGACGGCACGACCTTCCACTTCCTCGATACGTCGCCCGCCGAGGCGCTGGAGACGGCCCGCGAGGCCGCTGGCGGCCAGGACGTACGCATCGGCGGGGGACCCACCCTGATCCGCGACTTCCTCGCCGCCGGGCTCATCGACCATCTGCACGTCGTGGTGGTCCCGATCCTTCTCGGCCGGGGCGTACGCCTCTGGGACGGACTGGAGAGCGTCGAGAAGGACTACCGGGTCGAGGCCACCTCCTCGCCCAGCGGGGTCACGCATGTGACGTTCAGCCGCGCAGGTCTCTGAACCACCTCTGTGCAACACGCCTCAGATGCCGATACCGGCTCCTTGCCTGAACGGGACCGCGTCACCCAGGAGTTGGCCGCCGTCGATCACCATGGTCTCGCCGGTGATCCAACTCGCCCCTTCCGAGACCAGAAAGGCGACCGCCGAGGCGATGTCGGCGGGCTCCCCGATACGCCCCAGTGCCGTCGAGGCGGAGACGGCCTGCTCGTGCTCCTTCCACAGGGCCTCGGCCAGCTTGGTGCGCACCACACCGGGTGCCACCGCGTTGACGCGGACCTTCGGTGAGAGTTCCAGGGCCAGTTGCCTGGTGAGATGGATCAGTGCGGCCTTCGACGCGTTGTACAGGCCGATGTTCGCCTCGAAGGCCATGCCGCCGACCGATGCCGTGTTGACGACCGCGCCTCCGTGCTCGCCCATCCAGGCCCGGGTGGCCAGGCCCGTCCACAGGACGGGAGCCCACAGGTTCACGTCGAAGGTCTTGGCGAACCGGCCGTGGTCCTGGTCGATGACAGGCCCGAAGGCCGGGTTGGTCCCCGCGTTGTTGACGAGGATGTCCAGGCTGCCGAACCGTTCGAGCGTCAGCTCGACACAGCGCCGGGCCGCCTCCTCGTCGACCGCGTGGGCCCCGACGCCGACCGCTGTGCCGCCGACCTGGGCCGCGGCGGCGTCCGCCGCCTCCTGGGAGCGGGAGGTGAGGACGACGTTCGCGCCGGCAGCGGCGAGGGCCTGGGCGATCGCCAGCCCGATACCGCGTGAGGCACCCGTGACGACGGCGGTGCGGCCGGTGAGATCCAGTCCGGCCATGTCAGCTCACCACTGCCGCGTTGCGGTACTGACGCAGTTCCTGCTTGGCGATGGCCCGCTTGTGGACCTCGTCGGGACCGTCAGCCAGCCTCAACGTCCGCAGGTGGGCGTACATCATCGCCAGCGGGAAGTCCTCGGTCACGCCCGCAGCGCCGTACACCTGGATCGCGCGGTCGACGATCTTCAGCGCGATGTTCGGTGCGGCCACCTTGATGGCCGCGATCTCGGTGCGCGCTTCCTTGTTGCCGACCGTGTCCATCAGGTACGCGGCCTTGAGCGTGAGCAGCCGGATCATCTCGATGTCGATGCGTGCTTCCGCGATCCAGTCCTGGATGTTGGACCGTTCGGCGACCGGGCTGCCGAAGGTCACCCGTGACTGCGCGCGCCGGCACATCAGCTCCAGCGCCCGCTCGGCCGCGCCGATGGCCCGCATGCAGTGGTGGATCCGACCGGGTCCGAGCCGGGCCTGGCTGATCGCGAAGCCCTCTCCCTCACCCTTGAGGAGGTCCTTGGCCGGTACCCGTACGTCGGTGAAGTCGATCTCGGCGTGTCCCTCGCGGTCCTGGTAGCCGAACACCGGCAGACCGCGCATCACCGTGATCCCGGGGGCGTCGATGGGGACGACCATCATCGACTGCTGCCGGTGCACAGCGGCGGTGGGGTCGGTCTTGCCCATGACGATGAGTACTTTGCAGTTGCGGTGCAGGGCGTTGGACGCGAACCACTTCCGGCCGTTGAGCACGTACTCGTCGCCGTCGCGTTCCATCCGCAGCTCGATGTTGGTGGCGTCGGAGCTGGCGACCTGCGGCTCGGTCATCGCGAAGGCCGAGGCCATCGTCCCGTCGAGCAGGGGCTTGAGGTACTTCTCCTTGTGCTCGTCGCTGCCGAACAGCGTGAGCACCTCCATGTTGCCGGTGTCGGGAGCGTTGCAGTTGCACGCTTCGGAGGCGATGTGACTGCGCCCCATGATCTCCGCCAGCGGCGCGTACTCGAGGTTCGTCAGCCCCGGCCCCCACTCCGGGTGCGGGTGGAAGAGGTTCCACAGGCCGCGCCGCCGTGCCTCCGCCTTGAGTTCCTCGAGGATCGGCGGCTGGAAGTGCGGGTCACCGGAGGCGCGCATCTGCTCGTGGTAGACCGACTCGGCGGGGTAGATGTGCGAGTCCATGAACTCCAGCAGATCCGCCTGGTACTTCTTGGCTCGATCCGACGTCTCAAACAGGGACATCCGAACTCCTGACGGGGGGTAGGGGAGGAAAACTCGGGGGGCGCTTCTCGAGGTGGCCGGCCACGCCTTCGACGACATCGGCCCCACTGAAGGCCTGGAGCATGAGGCTCTCCGCGCGGGCCACGGAGTCGGCGTAGGCGCCGTCCGCGTCGTGGTGCAGCTGGCTCTTGATGGTGGCCATGGAGCCCGGGGAGCAGCGCGTCGCCAGGTCAGTGGCGTACGCGACAGCCGCGTCGACCACGCTGCCGGTGGGGACCAGATGGTCGAGGAGTCCGATACGCAGTGCCTCGTCGGCGTCCACCATGCGGCTCGACAGCAGCAGGTCCATGGCTCGGCTGTGCCCCACCAGCCGGGGCAGCAGCCAGGAGATGCCGTACTCGGCGATGAGCCCGCGTTGCGCGAAGGCCGTGGTGAACCGGGCCGAGGGCGAGCCGAAGCGGAGGTCGCAGTAGAGCGCTTCCACCATGCCCAGGCCGGCGGCGACCCCGTTGACCGCGCCGATCAGCGGTTTGCGCAGGGTCAGCGGCAGGTCGCGCGGGCGGCGCCGCGCTGTGTCCACCGCGGAGGCCTCGCCGATCTCTCGGACGGACCGCAGGAGTTGGAGGTCGGCGCCGGAACAGAATCCGCGCCCCGCGCCGGTCACCACGACGGCACGTACGTCCGGGTCGTCCTCGGCGGCGTCGAGGAGCGCGAAGTAGCGATCTTCGAGTTCGTCGGTCCAGGCGTTCAGCTTGGCGGGCCGGTTGAAGGTGAGGACGAGCACGGGCCCGCGGTGTTCGGCGAGGACGAGCTCGCCGCTCGCGCCGGTCATTCCTGCTCCAGGAGGGAGCTCTGGTAGCGGCGCATTCCGCGCAGCCACCGGTCGTAGTCCGCGCCCTTCTGCCGGTACATGTCCAGCACCTCTTCGTGGGGCAGGATCAGGAAGCGCTCGTCGGCGATGGCGGTCAGGACGGCGTCGGCGACCTCGGCCGGCTCCAGGACGTCACCCGCGGACATGACGGCCTGCGTGGCCGCTCGTCCCAGCGCGTCCCCGGAGTCCTTCCCGGCGGTCAGCATCCGGGTGTTCACGCCCATCGGGCACAGACAGCTGACCCGGACCCCGCGATCGCCGTACGTGACGCTCAGCCATTCGGCGAAGCCGACGGCGGCGTGCTTGGTGACGGCGTACGTGGCGGAGCCGATCTGGGTGAGCAGCCCGGCGGCCGAGGCGGTAGTGACGAAGTAGCCTTCGCGGCGCTCCAGCCAGCGCGGGACCAGAAGTTGTGCCGCACGGATGTGGGCGCGCAGGTTGACGTCGATCGACAGGTCCCAGTCCTGTTCGCTCACGTCGAGGCCGGGTGCGCCGGCGATGCCCGCGTTGGCGAAGTAGAGGTCGACCGGGCCGAACGTGCTCTCCGCCAGGTCGATCAGCTCTTGGATCTGGGGGGTGTCCGACGCGTCCGCGCCGGCGCTGACAGTGCTCCCCGGATGGTCGGCGTTGGCCCTGTCCGACACCGCCCGCGCGCTGTCCGCGTCGAGGTCCGTGACAACGACCCGGGCACCCTCGCGAGCGAGCCGCGCGACCAGCGCGCTGCCGATACCGCCGGCACCACCGGTGACGATGGCGACTCTTCGTGCAACGTTCACAGCGAACCCTCTCCGAGATGGTGGGACCGTGCTCCGTCCGTCCGAACTGTATAGTTGAATCCGACGTCAAGTTCAACAGTCGGGCGTACGTCACCCCACACAGGGGTGGTGGCGGGCTTCGCCCCGGCTCAGGCTGCCGGGTCAGCGGTGGTCAGGGAACCGCAGGGCGTTCGCCCAGAGCCGGCTGACTGTGGACACGAGCTCCTCGAAGTCCACCGGCGTGCCTTCTTCCTCGCGCTCACCGAGCACGAAGGCGTTGTAGGCCATGACGCTGACCATGCCCGACAGCGCACGGGAGGCCAGCATCGGATCGACGTCCCGGTCTGCGACACCCCGCGCCTGCAGGTCGGCGATACCGCGGGCATTGCGGCGGATGAACGCGTCGGCGCGCCGGCTCCGGAATGTACGGAACTCCGGCTCGACCTGCGCCACCTGCTCGAGCAGCGCCATCAGCTTCGCGTTGCGCTTGTACGCCTGGAGATACGCGCGATTGCTCGCCTCGAGCACCGCATAGGGGTCGTCGGCATCCTCCACCCGGGCCATGCCGGGGTGCAGCATGTCCTCCTGCGCCTCCAGGAGGACGGCGGCGAGCACCTCTTCCTTGCCCGCGAAGTAGGTGTAGAACGACCCCGCCGCGCACTGCGCCTCTTTGGTGATGTCGGTCAGGCGGGTGTCGAGGTAGCCGTCCCGTTCGAACACCTTCCGCGCGGCCTTCACCAGAGCGGCCCGCGTCCGCGCTCCGCGCTTCGTCGTGGGCGGCTCGCGAAGGTGCGACAGGGGCGCCATCGGGGGCGGCTGCTCGCCGTCGATCTCCTCGGGCGCGGTGGTGTCCATCGCGGGAACTTTACTTGAATCCGACGCCATAGTCACAAACCGCGTCCGTCCGAAGAAGGTCGAAGAAGAGGCACATCCAGCAATTCCCGATCGGCCGATCGATCAGGCGCCGATCCCGAAGCTTTCGGCGAGCCGGCGGCGGGTGTCGGCGGCGCTGGTGTGCAGTACACCGCCGATCCCGATCCGTGCCGCCCCGTCGAGGTTCTGCTGCAGATCGTCGATCATGACCGCCTCCTCGGGGTCGACGCAGAGACGTTCACAGGCGATCGCGTAGATCCGCCGGGAGGGTTTACGGATCCCGACCATGGCGGAGATGACGACCACGTCGGCGAGCGAGGCCAGATCGACACCGTCGTAGGTACCGGTACCGAAAGAATTGGACACCAGCGCGACGGGATGCCCGGCGGCTCGGAGATCGCCGAGCAGGGCGAGCATGTCCTGGTCGATCGACATGCCTGCTTGCATGCGGGCGGTGAGTCCCTCGGCTTGGACGTCGGCACCGTGAGCCCGGAGACGTTGGGCGAATCCCCGCTCGAAGGCTTCGGCGTCGATACGGCCGCACTCGTGGTCGGACAGCAGGGCGCGTGACGGCTGGTCCCGGCTGAGGAGCTCCAACGGCAGACGTGGGTCGCCGCCGAGGGAGGCCCCGAAGTCGGTGAACGCCTGCAGCACGCTGGAGGTGATGACTCCGCCGAAGTCGACCAGGACCGCGGTTCTGGTCTTCTCCATCAGGCGACCTCGAACAGTCCGGCCGCACCCATTCCGCCGCCGACGCACATCGAGATCACCACGTACCGGACCCCGCGGCGCTTGCCCTCGACGAGGGCGTGTCCCACCAGTCGTGCACCGGTCATTCCGTACGGATGACCGACCGAGATCGCGCCGCCGTTGACGTTGAACCGCTCGGGGTCGATGTGCAGTTCGTCGCGGCAGTACAACGCCTGGGAGGCGAACGCCTCGTTGAGCTCCCACAGGCCGATGTCGTCGACGGTGAGGTTGTGCTGCTTGAGCAGCTTCGGGATGGCGAACACCGGCCCGATGCCCATCTCGTCCGGGCCGCAACCGGCGACGGCCATGCCCCGGTAGACGCCCAGCGGCTGCAGTCCGCGGCGCTCGGCCTCCCTGGACTCCATCAGCACCGACGCCGAAGCCCCGTCCGAGAGCTGCGAGGAGTTGCCCGCCGTCACGCTGGACTGCGCGCTCACCTGGCCGTCGGGCAGCACCGGCGCCAAGCCGGCCAGGCCTTCGAGCGTCGTCGAGGCGCGGTTGCCCTCGTCCCGGGTCAGGGTGACCTTCTCGTGCCGCACCTCCCCCGACTGCTTGTCGAGCACCTTCTTGACGCTGTCGAGGGCGACGATCTCCTGGTCGAACCGCCCGGCCTCCTGCGCCGCCGCGGTGCGCTGCTGCGACAGCAGAGCGAACTCGTCCTGACGTTCCCGGCTCACGCCGTAGCGTTCGGCGACGATCTCCGCCGTCTGCAGCATCGGCATGTAGATGCTCGGCTTGCGCTCGACCAGCCAGGGATCCGTCATGCGGTGCGTGTTCATGTGCTCGTTCTGCACGAGGGAGATCGACTCGACGCCACCGCCCACCGTGACCTGCATACCGTCGGCGACGATCTGCTTGGCGGCCGTCGCGATGGCCATCAGGCCCGACGAGCACTGCCGGTCGATCGTCATCCCCGACACGGTGTCCGGGAGCCCGGCGCGGAGAACTGCCTGGCGCGCGACGTTGAAACCGGATGCCCCCTGCTGCGCGGCGCAGCCGAAGAGCACGTCCTCGACCTCGCCTCCCTCGAGCCCGGCGCGCCGTACGGCGTGGGCCAGGGCATGGGCGGCGAGTTCCTGCGTCTGGGTGTCGTTGAACGCGCCGCGGTACGCCTTTCCGATCGGCGTCCGTGCCGTCGAAACGATGACTGCTTCCCTCATGTCGCCTCACTGTCTCTGCTGGTCCGACGCCACGTTATAGTTGAATCCGGCGTCAAGTTCAATAGTGGGCGTCCTGCATCCGCCGGGAAGCAGGCGCGCCCGCGGCCTTGACAGTCCGCCTCTGCACCTGAAGGCTACCGACCAGTCGGTATGAAGGGGGGGGTCGTGACCGAGCTGAGCATCTCCACCAGTGCGGGCGTCTTCGACGCGATCGAGGCGGGCCCGCCGGAGGGCCGACCGGTGCTGTTGCTGCACGGCTTCCCACAGACGGGGCTGGCCTGGGAACGGCAGATCGCGGCGTTGGCCGCGCAGGGCTACCGGATGGTGGCGCCCGACCAGCGCGGCTACTCCCCCGGCGCCCGCCCCGAGCGGGCCGAGCACTACCGCATGAGCCTTCTCGTCGACGACGTGGTCGCGATCACGGAGGAACTGGGGTGGTCGACGTTCGACCTGGTCGGTCACGACTGGGGCGGCGCGGTGGCCTGGTGGACCGCGGCCGCCCACCCCGGCCGCGTACGCACCCTCACGGTTGTCTCGACACCGCATCCCGGCGCCCTCGCCACCGCCCTGCGCACCGACGAGGACCAGCGTGAGCGCTCGCACTACATGATCGACTGGCGCGAGACCCCCGCGACCGAGGAGCGCATGCTGGCCCACGACGCCCAACTGCTTCGCGCCCTCTACGCCAGGAAGGTCCCGCAGGACAGTGTTGAGACCTATGTCCGGCACCTGTCCCGGCCGGGCGCTCTCACCGCTGCGCTGAACTGGTACCGGGCAGGCCGCCCGGACGGCAGTATCGGCACGATCGAGGTGCCCACGCTGTACGTCTGGAGCACGAACGACAGGGCGTTCGGCCCGGCGCCGGCACACGGGACCGGGCGGTGGGTCGAGGGGCCGTACCGCTTCGAGACCCTCCGGGGCGTCAGCCACTGGGTCCCCGAGGAGGCACCCGACACGCTGAACCGTCTGCTGCTCGAACACCTGCGAGCGCACGGCTAGTACCCCAGTCCGGAACCACAGCGAACACCCCGTTGACCGACTCTCCGAAGAGGTGACCCGTGAAGACAGCGCGCGCGGCCTGGCGCGGACTCGAGCCCGTGCACGGCATGATCTACTTCGTCCCCGAGGCGAGGCGACGGTACGCCGACCTCGGACTGAGCGGACGCGCAGGCTACTTCACCTCGCGGAGCGCCGCGTTCGGCCGGGCCCCCGCCGAGCTGGTCATCTCGACCTTCTACAACTTCAACCCCGATCTCGTACGGCAGGCACTCGACGGCGCCTGGGACGCGACGACGCCGCAGCAGGTGCTGGACGCCCGGTACGCCGCCGCGGGCGAAGCCCTGCGGCGGGCGGGAATCCACGAACTGCCCGAGCTGGGCGAGGTCCTGGCGCTGAGCCGGCGGGCCGCCGAGGCGGCCTGCGAACAAGCGCAGGGCCGCCCGCTCTTCGCCGCGCACGCCGCTCTGCCCTGGCCGGATGAGCCGGTGCTGCGCCTGTGGCACGCCCAGACGCTGCTCCGGGAGTTCCGTGGCGACGGCCATGTCGCGTGCCTGCTGAGCGAGGGCGTCGGAGGCCTGGAAGCCCTCGTGCTGCACGCCGCCACGGGTGAGGTTCCCGTCGACTTCCTCAAGATGAGCCGCGCATGGCCCGAGGAGGAGTGGGCCGGCACCCAGGAGAGCCTCCGTGAGCGGGGCCTCCTCGACGGCGACTCCCTCAGCGCGGAGGGCATCACCCTGCGCCGGCACATCGAGGACCGCACCGACCGTCTGGCCCTTCCCGCCTACGCCGCCCTGGGTGACGCCGACTGTGAGCGTCTCGCCGAACTCGCCGGCTCCTTCGGACGAGCCGTCCTCGAAGCCGGTCTTCTCAAGCTCGGCTGACCCGGCCTTGTCCGCCCGGACCCAGAAGCCGATGGGCACCTGCGCCGCCTGCATCGTACGGCTCGAGGCGGCAGAGTGTTGCCTGGACGTTCCCGCTCACCGTCCGTAGCAGCGCACCGTCGATCAGACCCATGCGGCCAACCTGCCCCACAGAGTGGCCATCAGAGCGCCACGAGCATCATTTCAGCGTCAAGATATCCCCCGTAACGCCCACACGGCACATAATGCGCGGGCATAAAATCCCAGGTCAGGAGCGCTTCGCGGCCGGTTCGAGGATGGCGACGCACTCCACGTGGTGCGTCATCGGGATCAGGTCATGGCAGAGCTGCAGCCGCCCTCTTGCGGACGGCACTTCGTCTGCACCTCGCAGCGTTGCCTCATCGGGCGTCTCATTCGCCAGAGCGCAGCACGGCCAGGCCCCGCTCACCATCCCCTCGGCAGCCCTCAGTCCAAGATCCGGCCAGGCGCGGACCGACTCGGCTCCGCATCAGCCCGCTCCCCTCATTGCCTCAGGTCAGCAAGGGGCCGACCGTGTATCACGCACAGACGAAGAACCTGCTCATCACTCTCCGGCGCAGCACCTTTTCGGATCGGACACAAGCGGCGCTGCCGACAGGCAGCGATGACATCGGAACCTTGTGGAATCTCCACAAGGCGGCAGTGAGAGTGACGCCGTCCCACCGCAACGCCCGACTCGACCGCCGGCCAGGTCAGCATCAGTCCCGGCACCACCGAACCTGCAAACGCCTACGCAAGCGCCGAAGCTGGAAGAAGAGCTCCTCACCCCAGCCTGACGGGGCGTCAGCAAAGTCAGCATCAGGTCAGCAAGAGTCCTGGCACAGCCACCCATAGACAGCCACACTGTGGAATCGCCAACCGCACCAGCCGGAGCCAGCCAGCTGTTCAGACGCCCTCCGGCAAGCAGGTGGAAGACAGTGAGAATCACCCGACCGCCTTCCGCCCACCGATGCTGACGCGTTTCAGCTGGTCAGCGCACTCTCCCCCGTGGCTTCAGCGGCAGGGGCGGCAGCTCCGGAGCGGGCAGGGGCGCGCCGTCGTAGCCCTTCACCTCGCCGAAGCGAGTGCCCTCCATCCAGTCCCGGCGTGCCTGCTCGATCTCTTCCTGGGACCGCCCGATCCAGTTCCAGAACATGATCAGCTCCTCCTCGAACGGCTCACCGCCCAGGAGCATCAGCGCCGCGTCCGACTCGGCGCGCAGGGGGAGTTCGGTGCGGCCGCAGCCGAGGTAGAGCATCGAGCCCGGCAGTACCGGCACGCCGTCGACATGGGCCTCGCCGGACATGGACAGCACGGCGTACTCGAAGTCCGGCTCCAGCGGCAGGCGTACGTCCGCCCCGGCGGAGAGGGCCAGGTCGGCGCCGACGAGGGGGGTGTACGTCGTACCGGGCGAGGTCGCGCCGTCGAGGTCGCCGAGGATCAGGGTGCCCTTCAGGCCCGGGGCCGTGACGACGGGCAGTTCGGCGTGGTGCTCGAAGTGCGGGTCGGTGTGGCGGTGGCCGTCGGGGAGGGCCACCCACAGCTGGGCGCCATGCAGGTAGCGGGCGTGCGTCCGGGGGCTCTCCTCGGAGTGGCTGATCGCCCGGCCCGAGGTCATGAGCCCGAGTTCCCGGGGGCGGATCGTCTGCAGGCTGCCGGTCGAGTCACGGTGCAGCACCTCGCCCTGGTGCAGCCAGCTCACCGTCTGCAGGCCCATGTGCGGGTGGGGCGGGACCTGCATGCCCGGTTCGTCGGCGATGTCGTCGGGACCGTAGTGATCGACGAAGCACCAGGCGCCGACCATGCGGCGGCCGAGGTTGGGCAGGAGACGGCGGACTTCGGTCGACTCGCCGAGTTTGACGCGGCGCGGGCTGAGGAGTTCGCGAACGGGCTCCGCCACCACGAAGCCACGGCCGCCGCACAGGGCGGGAACCGCCTCGCGATCAAGATTGCTCATGAAGCCCAACCTAGTCCCGTCGGGGCGGTCCCGTCAGTCCGTCACCCGGGCGGTCCCGGCCACCGCGGCTCACGGGACACGACAGCCCAGGGGGACTTCCAAATTTAGTAGCCATGGACATAGTAGCCATGTATCGTATTTTCATGAGCAGCGGTTCCGAGAAGGCGACGCCCGGGTTCCTCGTGTGGCGTCTGTCGATGAAGTGGCGGGTGGCGGTCGACCGGGCGGTGGCCCCGCTCGGACTGACCCACGCGCAGTACTCCCTGGTGGCCTCGCTGTACGGCATGCAGCGCGGGGGCGAGCGTCCGAGCCAGCGCCGCCTCGCCGACCACACCGGCCTGGAGGCGCTGTACGTGTCCAAGCTGGCGCGCGGCCTGGAGTCGGCCGGCCTCCTGGAACGCGCCCGGGACCCCCGCGATCCACGCGCCGTGCAACTGGCCCTCACCGAGCAGGGCCAACAGGTCACCCGGCGTGCGATCCAGGTCGTGCAAGGGCTGCTGCAGCAGCTGCTGGCGCCGCTCGGCGGCCTCGACGCCCCCCGCACGCGGGAGTTCACCCGCGACCTGGCCACCCTGCTCGACGCACCTCTTGATCCGTTCAGCGAGAACACCCCGAACAAGAAGGAGCAGTCATGACCACCACCGCGCCCGTCGCCGACGCCCGGGCCCTGGGCCTGGCCCACTACGCCGCCCGCGCCGCGCTGGAGAGCGTCCTGATCCGGCACGGCCTCACGTTCCAGCAGCACATCACCCTCAGGTCCGTCGTCGTCGCCGAGGCGCCGGTCGACCGCGACGCCCTCGTCGCCCAGGTCACCGGCTCGCTCAAGGTGGACGCCGCCGAGACGCGGGGCGTCGTCGAGGAACTGATCGGCAAGGGTCTGCTGACGGCCGAGGCGACCCGCGTCAGGGCCGCCGACGCCGGCCGCGCGCTCTACGCCGAGGTCGGCGCCGAGACCGGGGAGCTCTCGGCCCGGGTCTGGTCCGGGATACCGGCCGAGGACCTCGCCGCCGCCGGCCGCGTACTGGCCCTGGTGACCGAGCGGGCCAACGCGGAACTCGCGGCCATGGGCGCCTGAGCGCGGCCTCGACGCCGTACCGGAATAGGCGAAGGCCTTCCTCGGTTGCGCAGACCGAAGGAGGCAGCAGTGAACACGACGTACTACGACCACGGGACACCGGCGGAGCGCTGGGAGCGCGCGCGGATGTTCTTCGACGCCAAGGACTTCGCCGGCGCCGCGCGCGTGCTGGGCGGCCTGGTCGAGGAGGTGCCGGAGCAGACCGGCCCGCGGCTGCTGCTGGCCCGTTCCTACTACCACTCGGCACAACTCAAGCGCGCCGAAGCCGAGTTGCGCATCCTCGTCGAGCGCGACCCGGTCGAGCACTACGCCCGGCTGATGCTCGGCCGCACGCTGGAGCGCCAGGGGCGGCGGGAGGAGGCCGCATCGCATCTGCGCATCGCCTCGGCACTGGCGGGCGACTTCGAGCAGGTCTGAGCGAGGCCCTGAACGGTGAGACGGCCGGGCCCGGTTTCCGTACGGAAACCGGGCCCGGCCGTCGGCATCGGAATGGCGGCGCAGGCTACTTGACGGCCGGCGCACCGCCGGGTGTGCGGCGCCCGCGCCGGTGCGCGATCTCGCCGAGCACGACGTCCACCACGACGAAGGCGGCCAGCGGGATGCCGAGCAGGGGCACGAAGTAGCCGAATACGGCGATGACGGCGACGCCCGGGACGAGGATCACCGGGGGGACCTGCTGCCAGGCTCCGCGCGGGACGGGCCGGCCGAAGGCGGAATCGCGGCCGCGCTGCCACCACATGCGGTAGCCCCAGAGGATCAGCAGGACCAGAGCGAGCGACAGCAACATGAGGGCGATCTGGTTGACCAGGCCGAACAGGATGCCGGTGTGCAGGTCGATGCCCCACCGCGTCAGCTTGGCCAGCAACGGGTAGTCCGTGAACCGCAGCACGTCGGTGACCTCACCGGTCGCCGGGTCGACGGCGACCGAGTCCTGCTTCTCCGGCCAGCTGCGCTGGACCTGCCGCACGACGTACGCGGATTTCTCGTCGGCGGGTGGCACGATCTCCACCGGGTCCGTCAGGCCCTCGGCCCGGGCCGCCGCGAGCACCTTGTCCAGGCCGACACCGTGTTCACCGGAGCCGGTCGTGGCGGAGGCGCCGTGACCGGCGTGCTCACCGCCCGCCACGGTGGAGACGGACGGGGTGGCCTGGCCGAGCGAGGTGCGCAGCTCGTCGACGTTCGCGCCGGCGTACGTCGACCAGGTCAGGCCGGTCGCCGACAGGAAGAGGAAGCCGGCGGCGGCCCACACGCCGACCGTGCCGTGCAGCCCCAGAGTGCGGCGCCGGCCACGGGTGCCGCGCACCGTGCGCAGGGCCCGGCGCCGGGAGAACCACAGCACCAGCCCGCCGCCCGCGATCACCCACAGCCAGCTCGCGGCGAACTCGCTGTAGAGGCGGCCGTTCTCGCCCAGGTGGAGGTCACGGTGGAACTCGTCGATCCAGGTGCGCAGCGGCAGCGCCCCGGTCGAACCGTACTGTTCGAGGGCGCCGCGCACCTCGGCGGTGTAGGGGTCGACGAAGACGGCGAGCGTGTGGCCGGCGTCGACGCCCTCGACGCCGGAGAGCAGCACCCTGGTCGTGGCGTCGGCCTCCGGGGAGGGCCGTACCGCCGACACCGTGCCCTCGGGGTGGGCCTTGCGGGCGGCGGCCACCTGGCGGGAGACGGGCAGCTTGGCGTCGCCCACCTCGGTGACGCTCAACTCATGGGCGTAGACCAGCTTTTCGGCCTGGAAGGCGCCCGCGTACAGAAAGCCGGTGACGGCTGCGACGAGCAGGAACGGGGCGACGAACACACCGGCGTAGAAGTGCAGGCGCAGCACCAGGGGCCGTAGGGGCGCCCACCGGCCGGGGCGCGCTGACGGGGCGGCGGGCGGGGAGACCTCGTCCGACGGGGGTCCCCCCGATCCAGCGGAGCCGAGATGGGGGGAGGGCGAGGGAGCGGTGGACATTGGCGGGCTTCTCCGGGGCGGTGGGGACGGGACGGTGTGGCTGTAGTGGTCCAGTAGTCGGAGGGAGGAAGCCCTGAGTTCCCGGAGGGGCAAGTGGCTTACGCCACACGGCGGGACACGGGGTCCCGGAGGCGTCGTGCGATGCTTGCCGAATGGCAACTCCCCGTGATCACGCGTCCTTTGCCGAGCAGGTCGAGGAACTCCTCGCCACCGACGGCCCGCTGCCGATCGTCGCGGCCGGTGATCCGGTGCTGCGGCGCGGCACCGAACGCTTCGACGGTCAGCTCGATCCGGCGCTGTTCGCCCGCTTCGTCGAGGCGCTGCGCGTCACCATGCACGCGGCACCGGGCGTGGGCCTGGCGGCTCCGCAGGTCGGCGTGGGGCTGCGGATCGCGGTGATCGAGGACCCGGCACCGGTGCCGGAGGAGATCCGGCTGGCCCGGGGCCGGGAGCGGCAGCCGTTCCGGGTGCTGGTGAATCCCTCGTACGAGCCCGCCGGGCCCGCCCGGGCCGCCTTCTTCGAGGGCTGCCTGAGCGTGCCGGGCTGGCAGGCCGTGGTGGCGCGGCACGCGCAGGTGCGGCTGACGGCCGAGGACGAGCACGGGCGCGCGGTGGACGAGGTGTTCAGCGGGTGGCCGGCCCGGATCGTGCAGCACGAGACGGATCATCTCGACGGGATGCTCTACCTCGACCGGGCGGAGCCCCGCTCACTGGCGTCGAACGAGGCGATGGCGCGGCTGTGGACGCAGCCGACGCCCGAGGAGGCGGCGAGGGCACTCGGCTTCCGGCTGCCGTGACCTGCCAAGTGCCCCGCCGCGCGCGTCAGTTGTCCCGGTACGCCTCCAGCAGTCGCAGCCACACCTCGCTGATCGTCGGGAACGACGGCACCGCGTGCCACAGGCGGCTGATGGGCACCTGACCGGCGACCGCGATCGTCGCCGAGTGGATGAGTTCGCCGACGCCGGGGCCGACGAAGGTCACGCCGCGCAGGATCTCCTCTTCGAGGTCGACGACCATGCGGGCCCGGCCCTTGTAGCCGTCGGCGTACAGGCCCGCACCCGCGGCCGACGACATCTCGACGTCCACGGCGCGCACGCGGTGGCCGGCCTGTTCCGCCTCGGCCAGGGAGAGGCCGACGGCCGCGGCCTCCGGGTCGGTGAAGACGACCTGGGGGACGGCGTCGTGGTCGGCGGTGGCGGCGTGGGCGCCCCAGGGATCCGACTCCAGGATGGGGACCCCGGAGGCCCGCGCGGCGATGGCGGCACCGGCGATGCGGGCCTGGTATTTGCCCTGGTGGGTGAGGAGCGCGCGGTGGTTGACGTCGCCGACGGCGTAGAGCCAGTCGTGGCCGGTGACGCGCAGGCTGTCGTCGACCGGGAGCCAGCCGCCGGGTTCCAGGCCGACGGTGTCCAGGCCGATGTCGGCGGTGCGCGGCCTGCGGCCGGTGGCGAAGAGGATCTCGTCGGCCTCGATGCGGTCGCCGGCGTCGGTCACGACCACGACCGTGCCGTTCTCGCGGGTCACCGACTCGACCGACGTGCCGGTGCGGACGTCCGCGCCGGCCTCGGTGAGGGCCTCGGCGACGAGTTCCCCGGCGAACGGCTCCATGCGGTTGAGCAGGCCCTTGCCGCGGACGAGGACGGTGACCCGCGAGCCGAGGGCCTGCCAGGCGGTGGCCATCTCGGTGGCGACCACTCCCCCGCCGACGACCACGAGACGCCCGGGCACCTCCTGCGCGCTGGTGGCGTCGCGGCTGGTCCACGGCTTGACGTCGGCGAGGCCGGGCAGGTCGGGCAGGACGGCGTCGGTGCCGGTGCAGACGGCGACGGCGTGCCGGGCGGTGAGCACCTTCCGGGTGCCGTCCGAGGCGGTGACGGTCACCGTGCGCGGGCCGGTCAGCCGTCCGTGGCCCCGGTGGAGGTCGGCGCCGATGCCGTCCAGCCACTGGGCGGCGCCCTCGTCGTGCCAGTCGGAGGTGTAGTAGTTGCGGTGCGCGAGGACCGCGGCGGCGTCGAGGGGGCCCTGCACCGACTGGCGCAGGCCGGGTACGCGCCGCGCGTCCGCGCGGGCGATCACCGGGCGCAGCAGCGCCTTGCTGGGGATGCAGGCCCAGTACGAGCATTCGCCGCCGACCAGCTCGCTCTCGACGACCGCGGTGGACAGGCCGGCCGCGCGGGTGCGGTCGGCGACGTTCTCCCCCACCGGGCCGGCCCCGAGCACCACGACGTCGTACGCGAAGGTTTCCGTTTCCGTCATGGGGTCAGTCTGGTGGGTGGTGTGCGCTGAGACCACACGGGTAGGGGCTCGCGGAATAGCTGACCGCCCGGCCGCGTTTGTGCCGACGGCTTCGCCCCGACAGCAGGAAGAAGGATTCAGGTCATGAGCAGCACCGTGGAGCTCACCAAGGAGAACTTCGACCAGACGGTCACGGACAACGAGTTCGTCCTGATCGACTTCTGGGCGTCCTGGTGCGGGCCGTGCCGTCAGTTCGCGCCGGTCTACGAGAAGGCTGCCGAGGAGAACCCGGACCTGGTGTTCGGCAAGATCGACACGGAGGCGCAGCCGGAGCTGGCCGCGGCCTTCGGTATCCAGTCGATCCCTACGCTGATGATCGTCCGCGACCAGGTGGCCGTGTTCGCGCAGCCGGGCGCGCTGCCCGAGGCCGCCCTGGCGGACGTCATCGGGCAGGCGCGCAAGCTGGACATGGACGAGGTCCGCAAGGCGGTCGCCGAGCAGCAGGCGCAGGCCGAGCACAACGGCCAGTAGCGGCCGCCTTCGGACGGACCTCGGCTAGAACGGGTACGGCGCGACGTCTCCGCGTACGGTCGTCCAGCGGACGTCGGTGAAGGCCTCCAGGTTGGCCTCGCCGCCGAAGCGGGCGCCGGTGCCGGAGGCGGCGACGCCGCCGAAGGGTGCCACGGCCTCGTCGTTGACCGTCTGGTCGTTGATGTGGACGATGCCGGTCGGAATCCGCTCGGCGAGGTCCAGGCCACGGGCGGTGTCGCGGGTGACGATGCCCAGGGACAGGCCGTACTCCCCCGCCGCGGCCAGCGCGGCCGCCTCGTCGGCGGTGGCGAAGGACCGTACGGGCGCGACCGGGCCGAAGACCTCCTCGGCGTACGCGGGGGTGCGGTCGTCGACGCCCGCGAGGACCGTCGGCCGGTAGAACAGCCGCTCGTGGGTGCCGCCGGCGGCCAGCTTCGCGCCCTGCGAGGTGCTGGCCTCGACCAGTCCGTGGATCTTCGTGAGCTGGTGGTCGTCGATGATCGGGCCCAGGTGGACCTGTTCGCGGTGCGGGTCGCCGACGGCGAGGGAGTCGGCCTTGGCCGCGAGGCGCTCGACGTAGTCCTCGTACAGCGACTGGTGGACGAGGTGCCGGCCGGTCGTCATGCAGATCTGGCCCTGGTGGAAGAACGAGCCCCAGGCGGCCGTGGAGATCACCGCGTCGATGTCGGCGTCCTCCAGGACGACCAGGGCGGAGTTGCCGCCCAGCTCCAGGTGGACGCGCTTGAGGTGGCGTCCCGCGGCCTCGCCGACGGCACGGCCGGCGGCGGTGGAGCCGGTGAAGGAGATGACCGGCACGCCCGGGTCGGCGACGAGTGCCTGGCCGACGTCGGGACCGCCGGGCAGCACGTGCAGCAG
Source organism: Streptomyces sp. C1-1 (assembly GCF_050214755.1). NCBI lineage: Bacteria > Bacillati > Actinomycetota > Actinomycetes > Kitasatosporales > Streptomycetaceae > Streptomyces > Streptomyces sp. C1-1. The sequence continues at coordinate 1,632,840 of NZ_CP189826.1, forward strand.
GCCCTCGGGCAGGCCCGCCTCCGCGAAGACGGCAGCCAGGGACAGGCCACCGCAGACGGCGGTCCGCGGGTCCGGCTTGAGCAGGACCGCGTTGCCGAGCGCGAGGGCGGGGGCGACCGAGCGGATGGAGAGGATCAGCGGCGCGTTGAACGGGGAGATCACACCGACCACACCCACCGGGACGCGGCGGGTGTACGACAGTCGGGGTGCCTCGCTGGGCAGGATCTGTCCGGCCGGGCGGGAGGCGAGTGCGGCGGCCTCGTAGCACTCCTGGGCGGCGACGTGCAGTTCGAAGTCCGCCTTGCCGGGGATCGAGCCGGACTCGCGGACGAGCCAGTCGCGCAGTTCGTCGGCGTGTGCGGCGAACAGGTCGCCGGCCTTGCGCAGGACGCCCGCGCGGACGAAGTGCGGGACGCGGGCCCACTCGGTCTGGGCGGCGCGGGCGGCCTCGGCGGCCGTGGCGACGTCCTCGGCGGCGGCGAGGGTGACGGTCGCCAGCGTGTCCCCGGTGGCGGGCTCCGTGACGGCGTACTCCGGTCCCGACAGCGGACGGGCTTGCCAGGTTTTCGGGTCGAGCAACGGCATGACGGCTCTCCGTTTCGTCACCTGGGACTCAGATCATGAGCGGAAGTCCCGTGTAGTTGGCGGCCAGTTCGGCCGCCGCGTGGCGGGACGCGGTGATCCGGCGCAACCTTGCGAGCTGCAGCCGGGTCTCGAACGCGTCCCCATCTGGTTGAGCATGCAACATCTTAGTCATCTCGTACGAGAATCGCGTGGCCTGCCACACGCGGGAGAGGCACATCCGCGAGTAGTCGTCGAGGAGTTGCTCGGAGCCGCTGCGGTGCAGTTCGGCGAAGGCGCGGGCCAGGACGCGGACGTCGGAGACGGCCAGGTTGAGGCCCTTGGCGCCGGTGGGCGGGACGATGTGGGCGGCGTCGCCGGCCAGCAGCAGGCGGCCGTGGCGCATCGGCTCGTGGACGTAGCTGCGCATCGGCGTCACCGACTTTGCGGTGATGGGGCCGCGGCGCAGGGTCCAGTCGGCGTCGACGGCGAAGCGGGCGGCGAGCTCGTCCCAGATGCGGTCGTCCGGCCAGTCCTCGGGGTCGGTGTCGTTGGGGACCTGGAGGTAGAGGCGGGAGACGCGCGGCGAGCGCATGCTGTGCAGGGCGAAGCCGTTCTCCCCGCGCGCGTAGACGAGCTCCTCGCAGGACGGGGCCACGTCGGCGAGGATCCCGAGCCAGGAGTACGGGTAGTCGTGCGCGTAGGCCCGGCCGGCGGCGGCCGGGAACGCCTCGCGGGAGATGCCGTGGAAGCCGTCGCAGCCGGCCACCCAGTCGCAGGTGAGCGTCTGCTCCCGGCCCTCGTGCACGAACCGTACGACGGGCGTGTCGCTGTCCGGCTTCTCGATCGCGAGGGCCTCCGCGTCGAACAACAGGGGCGGCCCGTCGGCCAGTTGGAGGGCGACGAGGTCCTTCACGATCTCGGTCTGGGCGTAGATGGTGACGGTGCGGCCGCCGGTGAGCGTGGGGAAGTCGACGTGGTGGCGTTCGCGGTCGAAGCGCAGCTCGATGCCCTGATGCACCAGCCCCTCGGCGTTCAGACGCTCCGCCGCCCCCGCCTCGCGCAGGGCATCGACGGTGCCCTGCTCCAGCATTCCGGCGCGCTGGCGGTGCTCGACGTACTCCCGCGTCCTGGCCTCCAGGACGACGCAGTCGATGCCCGTGCGGTGCAGCAGCCGGGCGAGGAGCAGTCCGGCGGGGCCCGCGCCGATGATGCCGACCGTCGTGCGCATGCGCGCCTCCCGTGGTGTCAGCTGGAGTCGCGGTGGACCACCGTGGCCCCCAGCACCTTGTGCGTCTCGGGCGCGGCCGCGGGGTCGCGGACCGCGCGGTCGACGAGTTCCGCGAGGTCGCGGCCGGACGGCAGCTCGATGTGGACCGTGCTCAGCCGGGGCCTGAGCAGCCGGCCGAGCATCAGGTCGTCGGCGCCGATGACGGCCACCTCCTCCGGAACGCGCACACCCTCGTCCTGCAGGGCACGCATCAGCAGCATCGCGTACTCGTCGTTGTAAGCGAACACGGCGTCCAGGTCGAGATTTCGCCAGTCGGCGGCGAGGCGTGCGGCCGACTCCTCCTCATAGGCGAGGGGCAGCTCGGTGAGGGTCGCGGTGGTGCCGCGCAGGGCGTCGCGCACGCCTTCGAGGCGGGGCAGGGAGAAGGACTCCAGCCCGCGTTCGCGGGGCACGACCACCCCGATGCGGCACCGGCCTCTCTCATGGAGGTGGCTGCCCGCGCAGTGACCGACGGCCTCGTGGTCCATCAGCAGGGCGTGGGCGCCGTCGACGGGCTCGGGGCCCAGGGTGACCACGGCCCGGGCGCCGGAGCCCTTGAGCACCTGCACGCCCTGCGGACCGAGACCCGGGCCGGGCACCAGCACGGCCACCGGCCGCAGTTCGGCCCAGGCGCGGACGGCCTCGTCACCGTGCAGACCGACCGAACCGAACTGCACGACCGTGTAGTCGAGGCGGCCGAGCGCCCACTGCAGCTCGCTGATGAACCGGCTGTAGAGCGGGCCGACCGGGACGTCGGGCGCGGGCATCAGAACGAGCCGGCTGTGCCCGGCGCGCAGACTGCGGGCGGCGGCGTGGGGGACGTAACCGAGTTCCTTGGCGGCCTCGTGGACGCGGCGGCGCGTGGGCTCGCTGATCCGGACGGTGCTGGTGTTGTTGAGCACGTAGGACACGGTCGCGCGCGAGACGCCGGCCAGGCGGGCCACGTCGGCGCTCGTCGGCACGGACCGTGGTGCCGCGGACGAGGGCGCGGGCGTTTTCGGTATCTGCACCATGACGTACGGCATCTTCGCAGAACCTGACGCCGGTGATCCGGGTGGGGGAACTTCGCAATCAAGTCGGTAGAGAGCGAGTTCGAGCCATTTCGACGAACATGTTCGTCACGAACTTGTTCGCAACGAACATGTTCGTTACCGTCGAGCCATGACAGACCGATCCGACACCTCGCGCAGCCGCCGGGAGCGGCCGGCCAAGCCCGCTCTGACCAGGGAGGGCATCGTGGCCGCCGCCGTCGCGATCCTGCGGGCCGAGGGGTTGCAGAAGGTGACCATGCGGCGCCTGGCGCAGGAGCTCGACACCGGCCCCGCCTCGCTGTACGTCTACGTCCGCAACACCGCGGAGTTGCACGCGGCCGTCCTGGACGAGCTGCTCGGCACCGTCGGGCGGGCACCGGCCGAGGGCGACTGGCGCGAGCGTCTGGAGCGGGTGCTGGACTCGTACACGCAGATGCTCTTCGCGCACCCGAGCCTGGCCCGTTCCGCGCTGAGCGCCCGCCCCAGCGGCCCGCACTACCTGAACCTGATCGAGACGCTGCTCTCCCTGCTGGACGAGGGCGGTGTCCCTCCCGCGCAGGCCGCGTGGGGCGTCGACCTGCTGCTGCAGCATGCGACGGCGTCCGCCGCGGAGCACGTCGACGATGCGGCCGAGGAGGACTGGGACGCCCTGCGCGGCGCCCTGCGCGACCTCCCGGAGCGTACGCATCCGCGCATCGCCGCCCTGGGTGACGCGCTGTTGTCCGGCACACCCGAGGCCCGCCTGGCCTGGGGACGGCGGACGCTGATCGCCGGCATCGAGCGCACCGCCGTACCCGACTGACCCTCCGGCCGCACCGACCCACCCCAAGGAGCACGCCATGACCACACACCACCCCATCACCGTCGTCGGCGCCGGACTCGGCGGCCTCGCCCTCGCGCGCGTGCTGCACGTGCACGGCATCGAGGCGGCCCTCTACGACCTGGACGCCTCCCCCACCGCCCGCGTCCAGGGCGGCATGCTCGACATCCACGACGACTCCGGGCAGCGGGCGCTGCGCGCGGCGGAGCTGCACGAGGAGTTCCTGGCCCTCGTCCACCAGGGCGGGCAGGCCGTACGGGTCCTCGACAAGGACGCGACCGTCGTCCTGGAGCAGCCGGACGACGACGCCGGGGGCCGTCCCGAGATCGACCGCGGCGACCTGCGCGACCTGCTGCTCGGCTCACTGCCCGAGGGCACCGTCCGCTGGGGCGCCAAGGTCGCCGGCGCGCGGCCGCTCGGCGGCGGCCGACACGAGGTGACACTCGCCGACGGCTCGGTCTTCACCACGGATCTGCTGGTCGGCGCCGACGGGGCCTGGTCCCGGGTGCGCCCGCTCGTGTCCGACGCCCGGCCCGCCTACACCGGCGTGTCGTTCGTCGAGGCGGACCTGCACGACGCGGATCTGCGTCACCCGGTGAGCGCAGAGGTGGTCGGCGGCGGCATGCTCTTCGCCCTCGGGGAGGGCCGCGGCTTCCTCGCCCATCGGGAGACCGACGGCAGCCTGCACGTCTACGCCGCGCTCGAAAGCGCCGAGGGATGGCTCGACGGCGTCGACTTCACCGACACCGAGGCGGCCAAGGCCAGGGTTCTGGAGCACTTCGCCGACTGGGACAAGAGCCTGCGGGCGCTGGTCGCCGACGCCGACGACGCCCTCGTTCCGCGGCGCATCCACGCCCTGCCGGTCGGACACCGCTGGGAGCGCGTCCCGGGCGTGACCCTGCTGGGCGACGCCGCGCACCTGATGTCCCCGTTCGCCGGCGAGGGCGCCAATCTCGCGCTGCTCGACGGCGCCGAACTGGGCCTGGCCCTCGCCGCGCACCCGGGCGACACCGAGGCCGCGCTGGCCGCCTACGAGGAGAAGCTGTTCCCGCGCAGCGAGCGGTCCGCGGCCGAGTCGGCACGGCAGGGCGAGTCGCTCTTCCGGGCCGACGCCCCGCAGCGGCTGGCCGACCTGTTCACCGCCCACGACTGAGCGGGCACAGACGGGCGGGCTCGGCACCCGCCCACGACTCAGCGGCCCCAGCCGGGCGACCCCGGCACCCGCCCACGGCCAAGCGGACCCAGCCGGGCGACCCCGGCACCCGCCCACGACCGAGCGGACCCACCCGGGCGGCCCCGGCACCCGCCCACGACCCAGCGGGCTCAACAGGGCGACCCCGACACCCGCCCACGGCCAAGCGGACCCAGCCGGGCGACCCCGACACCCGCCCACGACCCAGCGGGCTCAACAGGGCGACCCCGACACCCGCCCACGGCCAAGCGGACCCAGCCGGGCAGCCCCGACACCCGCCCACGGCCAAGCGGACCCAGCCGGGCAGCCCCGACACCCGCCCACGACCGAGCGGACCCAGCCGGGCAGCCCCGACACCCGCCCACGACCGAGCGGACCCAGCCGGGCGACCCCGACACCCGCCCACGACCGAGCGGACCCAGCCGGGCGGGCTCGGCACGCGCCCGCGACTCAGCGGGCTCAACAGGGGCCCCGACACCCGCCCACGACTCAGCGGGCTCAACAGGGCGACCCCGGCACCGCCCACGGCCAAGCGGACCCAGCCGGGCGGCCCGGCACCCGCCCACGACTCAGCGGGCTCAGCAGGTGGGTGGCCGGTGCCCGCGAGCGGGCGGGTTCAGCAGGGCGGCAGCTCGGTGCCCGTCACGCGGGCGACCAGGTCCACCCAGCCGCGCTCCAGCCGCTCCAGGGGAATCCCCCGCTGGCTGGTCAGATGGTGGATGAGCGCGGGGTCGAGGTAGCCCAGCAGCGCCTGGGCGAGCAGTTCGCAGTCGGCGTCCGGGACGATCTGCCGCAGCAACACCATCACGTGCGTCGTGAGCGCCCGGGTCGAGGGGTGGGCGTACCGGCGGGCCGGCTCGGGCTGCGCGGCCAGCTGGAGATCCAGCTGCTCGGCCGAGCGGTACAGCAGCGCCACACCGAACGCCCGCAGCCGCTCCATGGGCGGTGCGCCGGGGCCCAGCGGCGGCGGGCCGCCGAGGAAGTCGGCCTGCAGCTTCCTCGCGGAGTGGTCCAGCAGCGCCATCAGCAGACCCGTGCGGTCACCGAAGCGGCGGAAGACGGTTCCCTTGCCGACGTTGGCCGCCGCGGCCACCGCCTCCATCGTGACCCCGGCCGCGCCGTGCTCGGCGATCAGACGGGAGGCCGCCTCCAGCAGCGCGGCTCGGTTGCGGGCGGCGTCGGCACGCAGGCAGGGCTCGTCCCCGACGGATCCGAGCTGCAGCAACTCGGCCTCGCCGGTGGGCTCCTGGGAAGCCGGGAAGGGCGGCACGGAGGCGGACATGAAGACAGCGTAAAGCATCGGGAACAAAACTGGACCGCGGTCCGGTTAAGGTGCTAGAAATCAAACGGACCTCGGTCCGGATTGTGACGGCACTGTTTCAGCATCTTTGGAGTTCGCATGTCTGTTCGTATCCTCGCGCTCGTCGGCAGCCTCCGCGCCGGCTCGACCAACCGCCAGCTCGCCGAGGCGGCCGTCAAGTTCGCGCCCGAGGGCGCGGACGTCGAGATCTTCGAGGGCCTGTCCGAGATCCCGTTCTACAACGAGGACATCGACGTCGAGGGCAAGGTCCCGGCCGCCGCCGCGCGCCTGCGCGCCGCCGCCCAGGCCTCCGACGCGTTCCTGCTCTTCTCCCCCGAGTACAACGGCACCATTCCGGCCGTCCTGAAGAACGCCATCGACTGGCTGTCCCGCCCCTACGGCGCCGGTGCCTTCGGCGGCAAGCCGGTGGCCGTGGTCGGCACCGCGTTCGGCCAGTACGGCGGCGTGTGGGCGCAGGACGAGGCCCGCAAGGCCGTGGGCATCGCCGGCGGCAAGGTCATCGAGGACCTCAAGCTGTCCATCCCCGGCTCGCTGACCCGCTTCGCCGAGACCCACCCGGCCGACGACGCCGAGGTCGCCGCGCAGCTGACCGAGGTCGTCGCCCGCCTGCACGGCCACGCGGGCGAGGCCGTCGCGGCCTGACACCGGGCCACGAAGGCCGGCAGGGGCCGGGCCGCATGGGGAACCAGTTCCGGTTGGTTCCCGACGCGGCCCGGCCCTTCGTCGTACGCCCCCTCGCATCCGCCGCCCGGCCCGTCGGCCTCCGTCACGCAACCGCCGTGGGTGCCAGCCGGTGGAGTTCCTCGAGCGCGGCCGCGACCGCGGGGCGTTCCCGCGCGCCTCGGCGGGTGCACGTGAGGAGACTGCGGTGGGGGTTACCCGTGCAGCGCACCCGGGTGATCGGCAGGTGGGGGGTGAGGTGGGCCAGTCGCGGGATGAGGGCCACGCCGAGACGGTTGGCGACGAGATGCGCGATGACGTTCCAGTCCAGGGCGTGATGGACGACGTGGGGGCTGAAGCCGGCCCTGCCGCACGCCGACATCACGTGCAGGCGGCACGGACTCTCCGGCACGGGCGCGATCCACGTCTCGTGCGCGGCATCGGCGAGATCTGCGCTCTCCCGCCCGGCCAGCGGATGCCCTTCCGGTACGACGAGGTCGAACGGGTCGTCCAGGAGCGCCTGTTGGTCGAACCGGGCGTCGCTCAGCGGCGGATTGAGCGGCGTGGCCTCGATGACCGCCAGGTCGGTCTCCCCTTCGAAGAGCAGGTCGAAGCTCTCCGGCAGGGCCGCCTCCCGGACCCGGACGGTCAGCCTCGGATGCCGTTCCTGCAACCGGGCCGCCATCGGCGCGAGCAGCACCGACAGGGCCACCGGAAACCCCGTGACGCGCAGCGGTCCGGCCGGGTCGCCGTGATCGGCGCGCAGGTCCAGCTCGGCCTGTTCCCAGCGGGCCTGGATGGCGTCGGCATGCGCCAGCAGGGTCAGGGCGGCCGGGGTGAGCCGTACCCCGCGCCCCTGCGGTTCGAGGAGGTCGACGCCCAGTTCGCGGGCGAGCTGGCGGATCTGCTGGGAGGCGGCGGAGGGCGTGAAGTGCAGCGCGCGGGCGGCCGCGGTGACCGTGCCGTAGTGGGCGACCGCCCGCAGGACGTGGAGCCGACGCAGGTCAATCATGAAGGCCAGGCTTCAAGGTCGGCTCCGACAAGTCAACCTGGACGTGTACGAATTCCGTGCCGCACCCTGGCTGTGTCGCGACGGTCAACCGCACCCGACGGACGAGGAGTCTGCCGCCATGACCAGCACCACCGGCGCCGCCGCCTGCCCGCACTGCGGCTGGCCCGACGGCGCCGAGCCCTTCCAGGTGGTGTCCCGGCACGCCACGGCCGCCGGCTGCACGCTGTGGACCCGTTGCGCCTGTGGCTCGCTGCAGGTCCGGATGGTCGACGGCTGCGGGACGCGCGTCGTCTCGCGCAGTAGTCCGGCCTGACCGCGGTCTCAGTCCAGCTCGGCGAGTCGCGCGGTGACCGGGGCGACGAACCGCTCCATCCAGGCCGCGGTCTCACCGAGCCGGGGTGCCAGGATCACCGTGTCGATGCCGAGCTCGGTGTAGCCACCGATGTCCCGCAGGAACGCGTCGAGGTCGCCGTCCGTGGCGGCCTCGCCCATGTAGGCCATGGTCTTGCGGATGCGGTCGTAGTCGCGCCCCAGGGCGTCGCAGTGGCCGCGCAGCACGTCTAGCTTGTGCCGGACCTCCTCGGGTGAGGTGGCGAAGAGATTGCAGGCGTCGCCGTACCGGGCGACCAGGCGCAGGGTTTTCTTCTCCCCGCCACCGCCGATCATGATCTCGGGGTGCGGGCTGCTGACCGGCGGCGGGACGCACAGGGTCTCGGCCAGCTTGTAGTGCTTGCCCTCGAAGGGGCCGTCGGCCTCCGGGTCCCACATCTGCAGGCAGATCCGCAGGGTCTCCTCAAGCCGCTCGAAGCGCTCGGCCAGCGGCGGGAACGGCACGCCGAGCCCCTCGTGCTCGCGGTCGTACCAGGCGGCGCCGATGCCGAGGGTGGCCCGGCCGCCGGACAGCACGTCGAGGGTGGTGGCGATCTTGGCGAGCAGGCCGGGATGACGGTACGTCACCCCGGTGACGAGCGCGCCCAGCCGGACCGTGGAGGTGTGGCCGGCGAGGTAGGCGAGCGTCGTGTAGGCCTCCAGCATGGGGTCCTCGGCACCGCCGTTGAACTCCATCTGGAAGTAGTGGTCCATGACCGACAGCCAGCTGACCCCGGCCGCCTCGGCCGCGGCGCCCGCGGCGGCGAGCTCGGAGCCGAGGGCGGCACCGCCGCCGCTGTGGTCGAACCGGTTGATGTGTACGCCCACCCGCATGTCGGTCTCCGTCCGCCGGACCTGCATCCATCGCGGGCGACGCTAGTTCTTCGAGCGCTCTCGAAGTCAAGCACGCACGGTCCGGTGGCGCGGGCGGCGGGCGGGCACCCGCCGTGCGGCGGGCAGGTTCCGCCGGACGGCGGCGGACGGGGCGGTGGGCGGGGCGTGAATCATGAGCGTCAGAGCCGCCGCGCCGTGTGTGAGGAGAAAGTCATGACCCTGGTCCCGCCCCCGTTCGACCCCGAGCTGGCAGCCGCGCTGGAACTCATCAAGGAGGTGGTGGCGCCGTCGATCACCCCCGACGAGATCGAGACGGTCCGCCAGGGCCCGGGCATCGAGATGCTGGCCGATCTCGACCTGACCGTCGGCGGCTTCTTCGAGGTCGAGGAGCGCGTCGTGCCCGGCCCCGAGGACGCGCCCGACATCTCGCTGCTGATCTGCCGCCCTTCGGGTGCGGCGGACGCGGGTCCACGGCCCGTGATCTACCACGTCCACGGCGGCGGCATGATCCTGGGCAACAACCGCGTCGGGGTGGACGTGCCGCTGGCCTGGGCGAAGGAACTGGACGCGGTCGTGGTGTCGGTGGAGTACCGGCTGGCGCCGGAGCATCCGTACCCGGCGCAGATCGAGGACGTGTACGCCGGTCTGGTGTGGACGGCGAAGCACGCCGGGGAGTTCGACGCCGACCCGGACCGGATCGTCGTCGCGGGCGCCAGCGCGGGCGGCGGGCTGAGCGCGGCTCTGGCGCTGCTCACCCGGGACCGCCAGGGGCCGCGGCCGATCGGCCAGGTCCTGATGTGCCCGATGCTCGACGACCGCAACGACACCCCGTCCACGCACCAGATGGCGGGTCTCGGCGTCTGGGACCGTACGGCCAACGAGACCGGCTGGACGGCGCTGCTCGGCTCGGCGCGAGGCGGCCCCGACGTCTCCCCGTACGCGGCACCGGCCCGCGCCGAGGACCTGACCGGTCTGCCGCCGGCCTTCCTCGACGTCGGCTCCGCCGAGACCTTCCGGGACGAGGTCGTCGCCTACGCCTCCCGGATCTGGCAGGCCGGCGGCATCGCGGAACTGCACGTCTGGCCCGGCGGCTTCCACGGCTTCGACGGCTTCGCCCCCCAGGCGTCCCTTTCCCAGTCGGCCCGCGCCGCCCACCTGGACTGGCTGCGGAGGCTCGTCAAGGACTGAGGCGGCCGGAGCGGTTCGGGGGTGCGGGTCGTGTCCCCGGTTCGCTGCTCACGGGCGTCGTCTCGGGCGAGGGCGGGAGGGGACACCCGGATCGACCGGCGTCGGAAGGGGCGCGGGGCTCCCCCGGTGGACGTCGGGTGGCGCACCATGTGCGTATGAAAGAGCTGGCGGGGCGACTGACCGCGCTGGACCCGGATGCCGGGGCCGCGGTGCAGGTCATCTCCTACTTCGATCGGCTGGCCGAGACCAGGGCCGGGCTGGAGGCCCTGGTGCGGGGCATGGCGGTGCTGGCCGGGTGTGCGGCACGGCTGGTCGAGGCCGAGCGGCGCGTGCGGGTGCGGGTGGAGCCGGACGGCACGCGGAACGACACCGACGCCGGCACTCCGCCGGACCCGGACTGGCCCTGCGCGCCATTGGAGCCCGGCGGCGCCCCCGTGCTGTGGCTGGAGCGGACGGCGACCCGGCCGAGTGTGGTCGACGCGGTGATCCTGGAGCGGGCCGCCGGTGCGATACGGCTGGTCCTGGACCGTACCCGGGGCCGCGCCCCGGCCTCCCCCGCCGACGATCCGGCGCTGGTCGAGGCCCTGCTGGACGCCACGGCGCCCGAGCCGACCCGGTTGCACGCGGCTCGCCGGCTGGGCGTCGATCCGGCGGATCCCGCCGTACGGGTCCGTGCGCTCGCCGCCTCCGACGACCGTCCCCGGATCGTGGCGGCGGGCGCCACCGAGGCCGAGCTGCCCGCGGGGCGCCTCGGTGTGGGCCCCGCCGTCCCGGTGCTGGAGCTGGCGCGTTCCTGGGCCGCCGCCCGCACCGCACTGCGGTTCACCGCCGAGGGCACCGCACAGGACCCCGGCCCCCGTGTGGTGTACGCCGATGAGCTCGGGGGCGTCGCCCTGCTCGCCGATCTGGTGGCGCCGGGCGCGGAGCCGCCGCCCGACGTCCGCGCCGTGGAGTCGGCCGCCGCGGCGGTGCCGGGACTGCTGGCCACCCTGAACGCCGTGGCGACGACGCCGAGCCAGCGTGCGGCGGCGGCCGAGATCAACGTGCACCACTCCACGCTCCAGGACCGGCTGACCCAGGCCGAGCACCTGCTCGGCTGGCCGCTGCGCACACCGCAGGGCCGACTGAGACTGCAACTGGCCCTGACGATGCGTCATTTGGCGCGGCCCTGAGCCAACTCACGGTACGGCGGCCGTCGTCGTCCTATCCGAACTCGTGCACGACCTGGATCTCGCCGACGATGTGGGCGTTGAACTCGTCGAGTTCCTCGGCGGGTACCCACAGTTCGAGGATCGTCTTGCCGCCCGCCTGCCGCACGGGGTAGCGGCTCACGAACTCCGAGTCGATCTCGAAGCGGGTGACGAACCCGGCGCCGTCGTGCTTGACGTTCCAGTCCCGGGCGATCCTGACGGCGTAGTCCTCGTCGAGCACCGGGTAGAAGATCGGCTGCTCGGGCAGCCGGGGCGGCCAGGCACGCCAGTCCAGTGCGCGGACCAGGTCGAGTTCCTTGGGGCCGGTGGGTCGCCAGAGGGTGGTCGTGGGGCGCGGGCCGGCCATGGTGTTCTCCTGGACGTGGCTAACGAAGTGCGAACGACGCCCGATGCTGCCACTCTCGACCGCTGAAGACCACGAGATCCACCGTCGGCACACGCGCGGTGAACGGCAGGGCGGCCCGCAGGCCCGCCTCGACCTCGTCGAGCACCGCGTCGTCCTGCCCCTGGGCGACCGTCAGATGCGGGTGTGCCTCGTACTTGCCGCCGTAGGGCGGGACTTCGGGCCAGCGGTCGACGACCGCCTCGGTGAGCCGGAGGAACGGGAGCTCGGGATCGGGGGCGAGGTAGAGCACCCCGGGGAAGCGTCCGCAGGTCTCGAACCGCACGTCGAAGGACTGGTGACGTCCGAAGATCTCGTCGAGGACGGCACAGGTCCCGTGGCCGACGAGGGAGGCGCGCAGGAACGGGAAGAGCACGGTGACGTGTGCCGGGACACCGGCCCGGGCCGCGGGGTCGTAGCGCTCCCGCCATTTCCGGACGGCGGGCTCCGCCTCCGGTACGGGTACGACGAGTGCAGTCTGCCCCGGTACGAATCGGTCGGAATCCTCGGCTGCCATGCCATGGGTGTACCAGCAGGATCCCGGTCGACGCGACTCAGCTCCGGCCGGGTCCGTTGCAGGCGCGGTATATGTGCCTGAGCCGACATTTTCACCGGTGTCCTATCCTGGATCGCAGGCACTTCGGGACGGAGGACCAGGGCCCCATGACCGCGACAGATCCGGCGCTCACCGCCCTCGCTCAGGGCTGGTGCGCCCTCTCGCTGCTGCACGGCAGGATCGAGGCCCACATCGAGCGCGCGCTGCAGGCCGCGCACGGCCTGAGCGTGCGGGAGTACTCGCTGCTGGACGTGCTGAGCAGGCAGCACGACGGCGAGGGCGGCCATCTGCAGATGAAGCAGGTCGCCGATGCCGTCGTCCTCAGCCAGAGCGCCACGACCCGCCTGGTGACCCGCCTCGAGGACCGTGGGCTGCTGACCCGCTACCTGTGCCCCACGGACCGGCGCGGCATCTACACCAACGTCACCGAGTCCGGACTGGAACTGCTGGAGCGGGCTCGCCCCACCAATGAGGCCGCCCTGCGCGAGGCCCTGGACGAGGCCGCACGGAACGCGGAGCTGGCACCGCTGGTCAAGGCGGTCGAGACGCTCCGCGTCCCCGCCTGAGACCGCGGCACTTCCCGCCCGAGACCACAGCCCCCGCGAGCGGCAGCGCTTCGGGGGCTTTGCTCTGCCCGAACATCCACTGCGGCCCAGTCCACTGTGGCCAATTACTTGCACACACGTGCTACCCGCCTCCAGCTTTGAGTGCACTTGCATTTAACCCGCGTCTGCAACTATTGTCGACGCTTGTTAGCGACACACGCAATCGCCTGGAAGGTTCTTCCCATGCCTCTCGCCCTCCTGGCCCTGGCCATAGGGGCCTTCGGGATCGGCACCACCGAGTTCGTGATCATGGGCGTGCTGCCCGAGGTCGCGGGGGACTTCGGCGTCTCCATCCCCACGGCCGGCCTGCTCGTCTCCGGCTACGCCCTGGGCGTCGTCCTCGGCGCTCCCCTGCTCACCGTGCTGGGCACCAGGGTGTCGCGCAAGAAGATGCTCATGTTCCTCATGGGCCTGTTCGTGGTGGGCAACACCCTGTCCGCCGTCGCCCCCAGCTTCGGCGTCATGCTCGCCGGCCGGGTCGTCGCCTCCCTCGCGCACGGCGCCTTCTTCGGCATCGGGTCCGTGGTCGCGGCCGGGCTGGTCGCACCCGAGAAGAAGGCCTCCGCGATCTCCCTGATGTTCACCGGGCTGACCGTGGCCAACGTCGTGGGGGTGCCGTTGGGCACATACATCGGTCAGGCCGCCGGCTGGCGGGTCACGTTCGCCGCCGTCGCGGTCCTCGGCATCGCGGGTCTCCTGGGCGTGGCCAGGCTGGTGCCGGAGACGGGCCGCCCGGATTCGGCCACGGTCCGTACGGAGTTCGCCGCCTTCCGCAACGCGCAGGTCTGGATCGCGATGGCGATGACGGTCCTCGGCTTCGGCGGGGTCTTCGCCGCGGTCACCTACATCACGCCGATGATGACGGAGGTCGCCGGCTACTCGGCCGGCGCGGTCACCTGGCTGCTGGTGCTGTTCGGGGCCGGGATGTTCCTGGGCAACCTGGTGGGCGGCCGGTTCGCCGACCGGGCCCTGATGCCGATGCTGTTCACCGCCCTCGGCGCGCTGTCGCTGACGCTGCTGGTGTTCACGGCGACCGCGCACGACAAGGTGCTCGCGGCGATCACCCTGACCCTGGTCGGCGCCCTGGGCTTCGCCACGGTGCCGCCGCTGCAGAAGTGGGTGCTCGACCAGGCCTCGGCCGCCCCGACGCTGGCCTCCGCCGCGAACATCGGCGCCTTCAACCTCGGCAACGCGCTGGCCGCCTGGCTGGGCGGCGTCGTCATCTCCGCCGGGTTCGGCTACACCTCGCCCAACTGGGTCGGCGCGCTGCTGACGGGCAGCGCCCTGCTCCTGTCCTTCCTGGCCGCCTTTCTGGACCGCCGCACCCGCTCGGCCGGCCGGGTCGTGACGGGTTCGGCCCCGGCCGAGAGCGCCCCCGTGCCGGCCCGGCGCTGACCGGGAACGCTCAGCGGGCCCACTTCGGAGTCCAGGTGTCCGCGCTCTGCCGGGCGGTGCCGAGGTGGGCGCGGAGCGCGGCCAGCGTCGGGTGCGGGTTGTCGGCCCGCCAGATCAACGAGTGCGGATACACGGGCGTGGGGTCGCGCAGCGGGATGCGGCGCAGGCCGTGGCCGGCCGGCCAGACCATGCGGGTCTGCACGCCGACGAAGGTCGCCAGGTGCGGGGAGTCGGCGATCGTGTCGAGGAGCGGTTCGGTGCCGAAGTCGGGACCGGTGACCTCGATGGTGAAGCCGAAGGCGGCGCCCAGATCGTCGTAGAAGGCGGCCCATTCGGTGCCCGCGACGTTGCCGGGCATCCAGATCCGGTGCCCGGCCAGCTGGGCCGGCGTGACGGCGCGGGCGGCGGCGAGCGCGTGCCCGGGGCCGGTGAGGAGCTCCAGGGGCTCGTCGTGGACGCGGGCCGCGGCGAGACCGTCGGGCAGCCGGCGCGCGGGGAGGGTGAGGGCGCGGAAGGACGCGTCGATCGTGCCGGAGCGCACGGCGGAGATCGCCGCGTCGGCGTCGAAGAGGGTCACCACGTCGAGCGCGGTCTCCGGGTGCGCGTGGTGGAAGTCCCGTAGCAGGTCGGCCGGTGCCAGGCGGCGGCCGATGACGTCGACGCGCAGGGCGCGCCGCCCCGGCCGCACCGAGGCCGCCGCCCGCTCCTCGGCCCGCAGGAGGTCGCGGGCGTGCGGCAGGAAGACCTGCCCGTCCACGGTGAGCCGGGCGCCTCGGGCGGTCCGGGTGAACAGACGCGCGTCGAGGTCCCGCTCCAGCGCCGCGACCCGCTTGGAGACGGCCTGCTGGGTGATCTCCAGGGTGAGGGCGGCCTCCCGGAACTGCCCGGCGTCCGCGACGGCCACGAAGGTGCGTACTGCGTCGAGATCCACGGCCCTTTTCTACAGCGTCCCGCGGTACTGCGCCGAGCGCCCGACCCTGACCGCCGGCTGTCCCGGGCCGGGAGTTCGGCCACAACCACCGGTTGTCTGGGGCCGGGCGTGTCGGTTGTTTGCTCACGGGCCGCGTGAGCGGCTTTGATGGCGCCGGTCGGATTCGGGCGGGGCGGGGAGACGGGCATGCGGAGCGGGCGATCGCTGGGGCGGCGGTTCGAGTGGCTGTGGGCCGCGTACGCCGTCAGCGCGCTCGGCACCTGGCTCGCCTTCGACGCGTTCTCGCTGATCGCGGTGATCGTGCTGCACGCCGGGGCGACCGAGGTCGCGGTGCTGTCGGCGGCCGGGCTGGCGGTGGGCGCGGTGGTGGCGACGCCGCTCGGGCCGTGGATGGAGTTCCGTCGCAAGCGGCCCGTGATGATGGCCATGGACCTGGTCCGCTGTCTGGTGCTGCTGACCGTTCCGGCCGCCTACGCGCTCGGCGCCCTCACCTTCGTACAACTGCTGGTTGTGGCGGTCGTCGTCGGCGCGGCCGACATCGGCTTCACGGCGGCGAGCGGGTCCTTCGTCAAGTCGCTGCTGGCGCCGGAGGACCTGCTGACCGCGAACGCGCGCTTCGAGGCGACGCAGTGGACCGCGACCATCCTGGGGCCGCCGCTGGGCGGAGCGGCGATGGGTCTGTTCGGGCCGGTGATGACCGTACTGGCCA
Organism: Streptomyces sp. C1-1; assembly: GCF_050214755.1. Classification (NCBI taxonomy): domain Bacteria; kingdom Bacillati; phylum Actinomycetota; class Actinomycetes; order Kitasatosporales; family Streptomycetaceae; genus Streptomyces; species Streptomyces sp. C1-1. The sequence continues at coordinate 1,648,887 of NZ_CP189826.1, forward strand.
ACGCGGTCAGCTTCCTGCTGTCGGCCGTCGGGATCCGCGCGATCGGCGGCACCGAGACTCCCCCGGTCCGCACGGGCCCGGCGCCGGCCGGTGGTCTGCTCGAAGGCTGGCGGTACATCCTGGCCCACCCCGTGCTGCGTCCGCTGTTCTTCAACACGGCGCTCTACAACGCCCTGATCATGGTGTCGACCCCGCTGCTCGCCGTGCTCATGGTGGGTGACCTCGGGTTCGCGGCCTGGCAGTACGGTCTGGCCTTCTCCGTGCCGAGCGTCGGCGGGCTGATCGGCTCACGACTGGCCCGCAGGCTCGTGCCGCGCTTCGGGGAGCGGCGGGTGCTGCTCACCTCGGGGTGGCTGCGCGCGTGCTGGCCGATCGGCCTGGCCTTCGTCGGGCCGGGCACGGCCGGACTGGTGCTCGTCATGGCCGTGGAACTCGGCGTGATCACGTCCTGTGCCGTCTTCAACCCCGTGTACGCCACCACACGGCTGCGGCAGACGGACGCGGACCGGGTGGCGCGCACGCTCTCCGCGTGGTCGGTGACGAACAAGGCGACGACCGCCGCGATGACGGCCCTGTGGGGCCTGCTGGCCGGCGTGACCGGGCCCCGTACGGCGATCGCGACGGCCGGGGTACTGGTGCTGGCCACACCGCTGCTGCTCCCCCGCCGGGTCGAGGCCTCGCCGGGCCCGGCGCGGGTGCGCGCGGAGGAAGCGGCCTGACGGCACGGGCGACCCGGGCACGCCGGGTCGGGGAGTCAGCCGAAGCCCACCTCCGCCCGGGCGCGGGCCTCGTCACGGTGGCTCGAGGGCTACCAGGGGCTGGTCGTGCACGGCCCGCTGCTGGTCCTCGCCATGCTCGAACAGGTCCGTCGACGTCGGTGCCAGGGCGAAGTGCCGTCGTACGGATGGGCCTCGGTGTCCAGGGTGAGCCCGGACGGTTGGGGCGCGTCGCCGCCGCTGCGGTGGACGAGGTCCTGTTTCCTCGGTCAGAGATCACCGCTGCGTCCCCGTTTGGGGCGTACCCGGTCGACCGGCTGTGGGAAGCGGCTGTCCCGGGGGTGCCCGTCGGGGCCGAGTTCGCTGTGCCGGGGCCAGGACGGGAAGTGCAGCCAGTGCCGGCGGGTCGAGAGGGTCGGTCTCACGGAGAGCGTCGGGGCGCCAGGTGCGGGCGGTCTCCTCGAGGACGCCGAAGTCGGCCGCGGGCTCGGAATCGGAACGGGGCAACGGGACCCCCGAGGGGGTGCCTGACCAGGTGCCGCATTGTTGCGTACAAAGCCTCGGTATTGTGCGGATGGCGTCTCCGCCGCGTCAGGGGCGGGCCGCTAGCCACTGTTCAAGTCGTTGTGTCCGCCGTTGACAGGTCAGCGGATTTGGCCGTACAAAGCAGCGGAAAGGGCTCTTCCGGTCGTACGAGGAGCAGGCACCGAGCCCAGGACCGACCTGGGCGCGCGCCGGCGAGTTGCTGCGGACGCGGTCCCCCATCACAACCCGGAGGCATGACCGTGGAACTCCCCCTTTCCGGCATCACCGTGGTCAGCCTCGAACAGGCCGTGGCCGCGCCCTACGCCACCCGTCAGCTCGCCGACCTGGGCGCCCGCGTGATCAAGGTGGAACGTCCGGGCGAGGGCGACTTCGCGCGCCGCTACGACACCACCGTGCACGGCCACTCCAGCTACTTCGTGTGGCTCAACCGCTCGAAGGAGTCCCTCACCCTGGATCTGAAGGACCCGCGCGGGATGGAGATCCTGCACCAACTCCTCGCCGACGCCGATGTGTTGGTGCAGAACCTGGCACCGGGTGCGGTCGGCCGGCTCGGCCTCGGGGTGGACGCGCTGACCGAACGGTATCCGCGGCTCATCCCGTGCACGATCTCCGGCTACGGCACGAGCGGCCCATGGGCCGACCGCAAGTCCTACGACCTGCTGGTGCAGTGCCAGACCGGTCTGGTGTCCCTCACCGGAACGCCCGAGGAGAGCGCCCGGGTGGGGATCTCCGTCGCCGACATCGCCGCCGGGATGTACGCGTACACCGGCGTCCTGACCGCCCTGTACACACGGGCCACGACCGGGCGCGTCCACCCCGTGGAGGTGTCCCTGTTCGAGGCGCTGGCCGAGTGGATGGGGCAGCCCGCCAACTACACCCGCTACGGCGGCAGTCAGCCCGCCCGGCTGGGCACCCAGCACGCCACCATCGCCCCGTACGGCGCCTTCCCGACCGCCGACGGCAAGCAGGTGCTGTTCTCCATCCAGAACGAGCGCGAATGGGCGGCCCTGTGCGGGCGGTTCCTGGGACGGCCGGAGTTGACGGACGACCCTCGCTTCGCCACCGGATCCCAACGGGTGGCGCACCGCGAGGAGTTGAACGCAGTCGTTGCCGAGCGCCTCGCCCGCTCCGACGCCGAGGAGGTCCTCAAGGACCTGGAGGACATCGGCATCGCCTGCGCCGGGGTCAACGACGTCGCCGCGTTCCTCGACCACCCGGTGCTGGCGGAGCGCGGACGCTGGCGGGAGGTGGCAGTGCCCGGCGCCACCGTGCGGGCACTGCTGCCGCCGGCCGACCTCGCGGGGGTGCCCGCCCGCATGGACCCCGTACCGGACGTCGGCGAGCACACCGAATCGATCCTCGCCGAACTCGGCCGTACTCGGGCAGACATCGAGGCGCTGCGCGCCGACGCCGTCGTCTGAACCACCTCGATGACCCCGAGCCAGGCCACCGTTACGGAAGATGTGGAGATCCGTCGATGAGCGTCCTGGACACCCTCTCCGCCGACGAGCGTCTCGTCGTGCGGACCGTGCGCGAGTTCGTCGACAAGGACGTCAGACCCGTCGTGCGGGAACTGGAGCACACCGACACCTATCCCGAGGCCCTCATCGAGCGCATGAAGGAACTCGGCGTCTACGGACTGGCGATCCCCGAGGAGTACGGCGGCAACCCGGTCTCCACGCCCTGCTTCGTGCTGGTCACCGAGGAGCTGGCACGCGGCTGGATGAGCCTGGCCGGGGCGATGGGCGGGCACACCGTCGTGGCGAAGCTCCTGCTGTCGTACGGCACCGAGGCACAGAAGCGGCGGTACCTGCCCCGCATGGCCACCGGGGAGGTCCGCGCGACGATGGCGCTCACCGAACCGGGCGGCGGTTCGGACCTGCAGGCCATGACGACCGTCGCGCGCCGCGAGGGCGACGAGTACGTGGTCGACGGGGCGAAGACGTGGATCACCAACGCCCGCCGCGCCGGCCTGATCGCGCTGCTGTGCAAGACCGACCCGGCCGCCCGGCCGCGCCACGCGGGCATCTCGGTCCTGCTGGCCGAGCACGGTCCCGGACTGGTCGTCTCCCGGGACCTGCCCAAGCTCGGGTACAAGGGGGTGGAGAGCTGCGAGCTGTCCTTCGAGGACCACCGGGTGCCGGTGGACGCCCTGTTGGGCGGCGCGGAGGGGCAGGGTTTCGCCCAGATGATGAAGGGACTCGAGACCGGCCGCCTCCAGGTCGCCGCCCGCGCGCTGGGGGTGGGGCGGGCCGCCCTGGAGGACTCGCTGCGCTACGCGCAGGAGCGCGAGAGCTTCGGCAAGCCGATCTGGCGCCACCAGTCCGTCGGGAACCACCTCGCCGACATGGCGACCAAGCTCACCGCGGCCCGCCAGCTGGTCCTGTACGCGGCCCGTGCGGCGGACGCCGGGCGCCGGGTGGACATGGAGGCGGGCATGGCGAAGCTCTTCGCGTCGGAGACGGCGATGGAGATCGCGCTCGACGCGGTCCGCATCCACGGCGGTTACGGCTATTCGACGGAGTTCGACGTCGAGCGGTACTTCCGGGACGCCCCGCTGATGATCGTCGGCGAGGGCACCAACGAGATCCAACGCAACGTCATCGCACGCCAGTTGGTGGCGCGGGGCGGCCTCGATGACTGAGGGTTCGCAGCGGGAGAGCACGTACGTCCGACTCGCCCGTCAACTGCGGGCGGCGATCCTGCGCCACGACTATCCCGACGGGGTGCGGCTGCCCACCGAGGCCGAACTCGCCGAGACGTACCGGGTGAGCCGGCAGACCGTACGGCGGGCCTTCCAGGACCTCGTGGCCGAGGGACTGGTGTACCGGGTACCGGGGCGCGGCACGTTCGCGACGCCCCGGGAGGAGCAGTACCTACGGCAGTTCGGCTCGGTGGACGACCTGATGGGGCTGTCCATCGACACCCGCATGGACGTCGTCACGCCCCTGCACCGCCGGGTGGACGTCGACGCCGCGGGCCGCCTGGGCCTGCACACCGACCGGGTGCACAAGCTGGCGTTCCTGCGGCTCCACGAGGACGTCGCGTTCTGCCACACGTCGGTGTGGCTGCCGCCCGCCGTCGGCCGACTCCTGGAAACGGTGAAGGAGTTGACACTGCCGGGCACGCCCAACGCCTTCACCGTCATCGGCCTGCTGGACCGGTGGCTGCCGGAACCGATCGCCGAGGCCGAGCAGAGCATCACGGTCGCCGAGGCCACGGCGGACCTCGCCGAGCACCTCGGCTGCGAACCCGGCCGCCCCCTGCTGCGCATCGACCGCGTCTACCGGACCGTCGCCGGGCAGCCCGCCGAACTGGCCATCAGCCACTTCCTGCCGGAGCACTACTCGTATCGCGTACGGCTGCGGCGCAGCGGTGCCCCGACAGCCGGTTCACCTGTGACTCACCAGGGCAGCGGCCCGTCGACGTCGAAGTAGCCGCCGGTCGGGCCGTCCGGGCCGATCTGCGCCATGCGGACGATGACCTCGGCGCCCTGCTCGACGCTCTGCGTGCCCGTGTTGCCGTTCAGGTCCGTTTTGGTGAACCCGGGTTCCACGGCGTTGATCCGCATGTCCGGGAACGCCTTCGCGAACTGCACGGTGAGCATGTTGACCGCCGTCTTGGACGTCGGATAGGCGATGCCCGGGTAGAAGTGGGCGGGGTGAACGGGGTCGGAGAGGTTGGTCAGCGAGGCCAGGCCGCTGCTGACGTTGACCACCACCGGGGCGGCCGAGCGTCGCAGCAGGGGAAGGAAGGCGTGCAGGACCCGCACCACGCCGAAGACGTTGGTCTCGAAGGTCGTGCGCATGTGGTCGGCGGTCACGGTCTCGGCGACCGGCACGCTGTTGTCGTCGGTCCGGGTCTCGATCGCGGCGTTGTTGATCAGTACGTCGAGGCCGCCGGCCGCTTCGACGGTCTTGACCGCGGCGTCGACGGAGGCGTCGTCGGTGACGTCGAGCTGTACGAACCGGGCGCCCAGTTCCTCGGCGGCCCGTAGGCCGCGCTCCGCGTCACGGGCGCCGACCCAGACGGTGTGCCCCGCGGCGACGAGCCGGCGGGCGGTCTCGCGGCCGAGACCCTTGTTCGCTCCGGTGATGAGTGTTGTCGTCATGCCGTCCACCGTGCCGCCCGGCGAGGGGGGCAGCCAGTCGCCTCCGCTTCCTGGGACTGCCGGTACCAGGCACATCCGGGGCCGACGGTGTTCACTGGGCCGTATGGCGGCCACGGAACTCGGACAGGCACTGCGGCGTTGGCGCGACCGGGTCTCCCCGGACGCGGCCGGACTGCCCACGGGAGGCCACCGCAGGGCGGCCGGTCTGCGGCGCGAGGAGCTCGCGATGCTGGCCGGGATATCGGTCGACTACATCACGCGCCTGGAACAGGGCCGGGCGGTCAACCCCTCGGCGCAGGTCGTCGAGGCGCTGGCGCGCGCGCTGCGGCTGTCGGGGGACGAGCGGGCGTATCTGTTCGGGCTGGCGGAGCTGGTTCCGCCGGGACCGGACGTGGTGCCCGGATACATCACGCCGAGCGTCCAGCGGCTGCTGGACCGGCTGGTCGACACACCCGTGGGCGTCACCGACGCGGCGATGAACCTGCTGCTGGCCAATCCGATGTACGCGGCGCTGATGGGCGATCCGTCCCGGCTGCGGGGCCCGGAACGCAATGGCGCGTGGCGCAACTTCATGGGGGTGCCGAGCCGGGTCCGGCACACCCCCGAGGAACGGCGCTCCTTCGAGGCCGGGATGGTCGCCGAGCTGCGCTCGACCGCCGCCCGCTATCCGGCCGACCGCCAACTACAGCGCCTCGTAGCGGAGTTGAGGGCACGCAGCCCGCGGTTCGCGGAACTGTGGGAGGCGGGCGTCGTCGGCCGGCTCCAGGCGTCGCACAAGACGATCGACCACCCGCAGGTGGGTCTGCTGACCCTCGACTGCGACCTGCTGAGGGTCGAGGAGAACGACCTCCACATCCTCGTCTACTCGGCCGAACCCGGCACCGAGGCCGCCGAGAAACTACAACTGCTCTCCGTACTCGGCACCCAGAACCTGATCGATCAGGGCTAGGGCCTGTCGTTCGGATCAGCTCGGCGTCGCGGGCCCCGGCACGCGCATCTGCCGCGTTGTCGTCACTCGCCGACTCCCTCCTCCGCCTTGCAGCTGCACGCACCAGACCCCGCTCGGCTCGGCCGCAAGGCACCGTCCCCTGCAGCCGAGCCGATCCAAACGACAGGCCCTGGGCGGAGCCAACCGCACCGACGCGTCCCCGGGACCGCCGTGGTCGACCACTCACGTCGACTCCCGCACCACCAGTCGGCACGGCACCGTGTGCACTCCGGGTGTCGGGGCGGAGTCGATGGCCTCCAGCAGTTTCAGTGCGGCGATGCGGCCGATCTCGGTGAGGTTCATGTCGATGGTGGTGAGGGGCGGGCGGCAGGCCAGGGCCATGGTGTCCCAGTTGTCGTAGCCGACGACGGCGATCCGGCCGGGGACCTCCAGGCCGCGTTCGCGCAGCGCGTCGGCGACACCCCGGGCTATCTGGTCGTTGCCGCAGAAGAAGGCGTCCGTGTCGGGCGCCGTGCGCAGCACCGCGTCCGCCGCCCGGCGCCCCCACGCCTCGCTCCACTCCCCGAAGTGGACGCGGCCGCCGGAGAGCCGCAGGTCGGAGCGCTCGAGCACGTCGACGGCGTGACGGGCGCGGTCGCGGGCGGCCGCGTGGTGCTCGGGGCCGGTGACATGGGCGATCCGGGTACGCCCGGTGGCGATCAGGTGTCCGACGGCGAGCTGTGCGCCGCCCCGGTCGTCCGAGGCGACCGAGGTGTCGGCCGGGTCGGTGGACGGCGAGAGCGCGTAGACGATCGGAATGCCGTCGACGCCGTTCAGCGGCGGGCGGGCATCGGTCCGGCGGCCGGTGACGATGATGCCGTCGACCCGCCGGTCCATGAGGTTGCGCAGGTGGTGCTGTTCCCGGATGGTGTCGCCCCGGGTGTCGCACAGCAGCACGGAGATCTTCCCGGCGCCCAGCGCGTCCTCGGCGCCCAGCAGGACTGGCGTGCTGAAGCGGCCGATGCCGTCCGTCGTCATCAGCCCGACCGTCCAGCTGCGGCCGGTGTGCAGGCTCTGCGCGTGCTGGTTGGGCCGGAACCCGAGCTCCTCCACGGCGTCCAGCACCCGCTGCCGGGTCTCCGGACGCATCCGGCCGCTGCCGCTCAACGCCTTGGAGGCCGTGCCCACGCTGACACCGGCGAGCGCGGCGACGTCGGCGAGCTTCGCCCGGCCTGTGGAAGCGGAACGGGGAGCGGCTCCAGTCACGGGCAATCCTTTTCTCAGTGGTGGTGTCCGACGGGTCGACCGCCGCCCATGGTCGCAGGCGGTCGCACCGAGTGCCAGTCTTTGGGAAACAAGAGAAATCTTACGCAGACGACTTGACCGGGGTCCGCCGCCTCCCCTCTACTCTTCGACGAAGAAAACGGTTGCTCAAATCGTTGTTCAGTCGCTGTGTCGCTCCCACGCCTTCCACCTCCGGAGAGCCATGCCCCGCACCCCCTTGGCCCAGCACCCCGCCGGCCCGATCCGCCTCGGCCCGGACGCCCATGCCGCGCTGCGCCCCGCCACGGCCGAAGTGGCCGAAGGCTTCTGGCAGTTGCGTCGCGAGGTCAACGCCGGCACGTCCATCCCGCAGGGCCCCGGCCTGCTGGAGTCCGCCGGCAACCTGCACAACCTGCGGCTCGCGGCGGGCACGGCCGAGGGCGAGTTCCAGGGCGCGTACCCCTTCGTGGACACGGACGTCTACAAGTGGCTGGAGGCCGCGTCCTGGCAGCTGGCCCAGGGCGGGTCGCCGGAGCTGGAGGCGGACGTCGACCGGATCGTCTCCCTGGTCGCCGCCGCCCAGCAGAGCGACGGCTACCTCAACACCTGGTTCCAGCTGGTCAAGGGCGGCGAGCGCTACCAGGACCTGCGCTGGGGCCACGAACTGTACTGCGCCGGCCACCTCGTCCAGGCCGCCGTCGCGCACCACCGGGCCACGGGACGCACCGAACTCCTCGACGTGGCCGTGAAGTTCGCCGACCACCTCGACTCGGTCTTCGGCCCGCCCGGCAGCGGCAAGGAGATCGACGGCATCGACGGCCACCCCGAGGTGGAGACCGCCCTGGTCGAGCTGTACCGGGAGACCGGCGAGCGCCGCTACCTCGACCTGGCCGGTTACTTCGTCGACCGGCACGGCCACGGACTGCTCGGCGGCGAGGCCTACTGCCAGGACCGGGTGCCGGTGCGCGAGGCGGACAACGTCGAGGGCCATGCCGTACGGCAGTTGTACCTGCTGGCCGCCGTCGCCGACCTGGCCACCGAGACCGGGGAGGCCGAACTGCGCGCGGCCGCCGAGCGGTTGTGGCACGCCATGACCACCACCAAGACCCATGTCACCGGCGGCCTCGGCGCCCACCACGACTGGGAGGACTTCGGCGACCCCTACGAACTGCCCAACGAGCGCGCCTACTGCGAGACCTGTGCCGCGATCGCCTCGATCCAGTGGAGCTGGCGCATGGCCCTGCTCACCGGCGAGGCCCGCTACTCCGACCTGGTCGAACGCACCCTCTTCAACGGCTTCCTGGCCGGTGTCTCGCTGGACGGCGAGCGCTGGCTGTACGTCAACCCGCTGCAGGTCCGCGACGGACACACCGACCCGGGCGGCGACCAGTCCGCGCGCCGCACCCGCTGGTTCCGCTGTGCCTGCTGCCCGCCGAACGTGATGCGTCTGCTGGCCGGCCTGGAGCACTATCTCGCCTCCGGCGACGAAAGAGGCCTGCAGATCCACCAGTACGTCACCGGCCGCTACACCTCCGGTCCGATCGTCGTGCGGGCCGAGACCGACTATCCCTGGGACGGCACGGTCGCCCTCACCGTCGAGGGCACGCCCACCGACCGCCCCTGGACGCTGTCGCTGCGCATCCCGCAGTGGTGCCGCGACTTCCGGGTGCGGTGCGGTCAGGAGACGTACGACCGCGCGGCGGACGACGGCTGGCTGCGGCTGGAGCGGACCTGGGCGCCCGGCGACCGGGTGGTGCTGGAGCTCTCGATGGAGCCCCGGCTGACCGCGGCCGACCCGCGGGTGGACGCCGTGCGCGGCTGCGTGGCGATCGAACGCGGGCCGCTCGTGCACTGCCTGGAGCAGGTCGACCATCCCGGCGGCGGCCTGGACGACATCGTCCTGGACACCGGCCGTCCGCTCGCCGTGAAGCACCGGCCGGACCTGCTCGGCGGCGTCACCACCGTGGTGGCCGCCGGACGGCGGCGCCGCACCCCCGACCGGGGCTGGTGGCCGTACGCCTCCGCCGACACCGCCACCGAACCCGACGGCGAGTCCGTCGAGTTGACCGCCATCCCCTACTACGCCTGGGCCAACCGCGAGGACGGCAGCATGCGCGTCTGGCTCCCCACCTCCTGACACCCGCCCTACGACAACGAGGTCACCCCGTGATACCCACCCGCCGTACCCTCATGGCAGCGCTCGCCGCCGTCGGCACCCTCGCCTCCCTCACCGCCTGCGGAGGCGGTTCCAGCTCCTCCTCGGGCTCCTCGTCGGGCGGGTCCGCGGGGACGTACGCCTTCTGGGACCCCTACCCCCAGTTCAACGCCTCCTCGGCCTGGGGCAGGCTCGTGACCTCGTGCGGCACCAAGGCGGGGGTGAAGCTCGAGCGGACCGCCTACGACACCACCGACCTGGGCAACAAGGCCCTGCTGGCCGCCCAGCAGGGCAACGCGCCGGACGTGATGCTCGTCGACAACCCGGTCGTCTCCACGCTGGTGGAGGCAGGGATCCTCAACAAGACGAGCGACCTCGGTCTGGACACCACGTCGATCCAGAAGAACGTCATCGGCGCGGGCACCATCGACGGCGCCCCGTACGGTGTGCCGATCGGCGCCAACACCCTGGCCCTCTACTACAACAAGAAGGTCCTGTCCGCCGCCGGCGTCGACCCCGCGTCCGTCAAGGACTGGAACTCCCTCACGGCCGCGCTGAAGAAGGTCAAGGGGGCCGGCAAGAAGGGCATCACGTTCTCGGCGATCAACACCGAGGAGGGCAGCTTCCAGTTCCTCCCCTGGTTCTGGGGCGCGGGCGGCGATCTGACGAAGCTCGACTCCGCCAAGGGGGCCGCCGCGCTGTCCCTTTGGAAGCAGTGGGTCGACGCGGGATACGCGCCCAAGGACGTCCTGCAGAACACGCAGACGACCAGCTGGCAGGAGTTCGCCACCGGCGACTACGCGTTCGGCGAGAACGGCACCTGGCAGCTGGGCAACGCGGAGAAGGCCGGCTTCGGCTACGGCATCATCAACATCCCGGCGCAGAACGGCGGTTCGGCGCCGGTGCCGACGGGCGGCGAGTTCGTCACCGTGCCCGTGCAGAAGGACACCGGGCGCTATGACGTCAGCAAGAAGATCGTCACGTGTCTGACCAGCGACGCCAACCTGCTGCCGACCGACACGACGCTGCAGTACATCGCGCCCACGGCCGCCGTCCAGGCCGAGCAGGTCAAGCAGAACCCGAAGCTCAAGCCGTGGGTGGCCGCGGTGGCCGCGGCCCGTGGCCGGACCAGCGGCGGCCTCGGCACCAAGTACCCGACGATCTCCCAGCCGATGTGGACCGCCGTGCAGGCGGCGCTGTCGGGCAGCAAGAGCCCGCAGGACGCCCTGGCCACCGCCCAGCAGAGCGCGCAGAAGGGCTAGGACCGGCATGACCATCGCCCGGGTCGACCGTCCGCGGCGGACACCGGCCGCCGCGGCGGGGGCGAGCGACGCCGACGCACCGTCCCTGCGCCGCCGTCACCGGCGCAGGAGCCGTCTGACCGCGCTCGCCTTCGTGACGCCTCTGCTCGCCTATCTCGCCGCCTTCTACGTCTATCCGCTCTACCGCAACCTCGACCTGAGCCTGCGCGACTACACCGTGCGGTCGTTCGTGGCGGGCGACGCGCCGTTCTCCGGCTGGCACAACTTCCGCACGGTGCTGGACGATCCGACGTTCGGTCCGGCGATGCGGCACACGATGGTCTTCACCTTCGTGTCGATCGCCTTCCAGTACGCCATCGGGCTCGCCCTCGCGGTCTTCTTCAACCGCCACTTCCGGCTCGCGCCCACCCTGCGCGCGCTGTTCCTGATCCCGTGGCTGCTGCCGCTGATCGTGTCGGCGTCGACGTGGTCGTGGATGTTCAACAGCGAGTCGGGGGTGGCGAACTACTTCCTGCACTTCCTCGGCGTGAGCCCGGTCGGCTGGCTGACCTCGCCGGACTGGGCGCTGACGTCGGTGATCGTCGCCAACATCTGGATCGGCATCCCGTTCAACCTGGTGATCCTCTACAGCGGACTGCAGAACATCCCGGCCGAGCTGTACGAGGCGGCGTCCCTGGACGGGGCGAGCGCCTGGCAGCAGTTCCGCCGGATCACCTTCCCACTGCTGCGCCCGGTGTCGGCTGTCACCCTGCTGCTGGGGCTGGTCTACACGCTGAAGGTGTTCGACCTGATCTGGATCATGACCAAGGGCGGTCCCGGCGACGCCTCCTCGACCCTGGCAACGTGGTCGTACCAGCTCGGATTCGGCACCCTGCTGCCCAAGTTCGGGCCCGGGGCGGCGGTCGGCAACATCCTCATCCTCATCGCCCTCGTCTTCGGGCTGCTGTACATCCGCGTCCAGAGGAGGCAGGAAGCGTGAAGTCCCCTTCCACCGGACGCCGTCACACCGTCGTCGGGCTCGTCCTCACCGCGCTCATGCTGTTCCCGGTGTACTGGATGGTGAACGTCTCCCTCACCCCGCAGCAGGACATGCGCAAGGACCCGCCCGACCTGTTGCCGCTGCACCCCACCTTCGAGGGCTACCGGGCCGTCCTGGACGACCAGTTGCCGTACCTGGGCACCAGCCTGCTGATCGGGCTGGGGACCGTCGCCCTGACCCTCGTCCTCGCGGCCCCGGCCGGCTACTCGCTGGCGAAACTCCGCCCGCGCGGGGGCGGCGGGCTGGGCCTGGCCCTGCTGATCGCGCAGATGGTCCCCGGGATCGTCATGGCGATGGGCTTCTACGGCATCTTCCTGGACCTCGGGCTGCTCAACTCCTGGTGGGGGCTGATCATCGCGGACTCCACCATCGCCGTGCCGTTCGGCGTCATGATCTTCACGGCGTTCATGTCGGGCATTCCCGGCGAGCTCATCGCCGCCTCGCGGATCGACGGCGCCGGCACCTTCCGCACCTTCTGGTCGGTCGTGCTGCCGGTCAGCCGCAACGCCCTGGTCACGGTGTCGCTGTTCAGCTTCCTGTGGGCCTGGTCCGACTTCGTCTTCGCCAACACCCTCGACGGCGGCGGCGATCTGCGGCCGATCACCCTCGGCATCTACAAGTACATCGGCAACAACAACCAGGAGTGGAACGCGATCATGGCCACCGCCGTCGTCGCGTCCGTCCCGGCTGCCGTCCTGCTGGTCCTCGCGCAGCGCTATGTGGCCGCGGGCGTGACCGCGGGCGCCGTGAAGGACTGACGCCCGCCTTCCCCCCTCCCCCTTTCCTCCCTGAGGAGTTCTCTGTCATGAGCCGCACAAGACCCCCCGTCCCCGCACGCCTGACCGCCGTGCTCGGCGCAGCCGCCCTGACCGCGGCCGCGCTCGCCACCGCCTCCCCCGCCCAGGCGGCCCCCACCGCCTCCACCACCCTGGTCGTCAACGCCGCCCAGACCCTGCGGCCCGTCACCCATGTGGCGACCGGCAGTCTCTACGGTCTCGCCGACGCGAGCACCCCGGCCGACAGCCTGGTCACCCCGCTCAAGCCCAACACCTTCGTCCAGATGGCCCCGGGCGGCTCGCAGTTGCCCAACGGCGAGCCCCGGCCGGCCGGTGACGCTCTGGTGGTGGCCGCCAAGGCGGCCAACGCGGGCGCCAAGGTGGTCGTACGGATGCCGGACTGGTATCCCAACTTCCCCTACAAATGGGTGAGCTGGAGCGACTGGCTGTCCGCGGTGGACAAGCAGGTCGCGTCCGTGCAGTCCTCCGGCGCCACGAACATCTCCGCGTACGAGCTGTGGAACGAGCCCGACTGGACCTGGGACACGACCAACGCGGGCGCGTTCGACGCCGGCTGGGCACGGACGTACAAGGAGGTCCGCGCCAAGGACACCAAGACGCCCATCCAGGGACCCAGTTACTCGGCGTGGAACCAGTCCTGGATGAGCACCTTCTTCACCGACGCCAAGGCGAGCGGCACGGTGCCGGACATCATCTCCTGGCACGAGCTGCAGGGTTCGCAGAACATCGCCGCGCACGTCTCCGCCTACCGCGCCCTGGAGTCGAGCCTCGGCATCAGCCCGCGCCCGATCGCCATCGAGGAGTACGGCACCACGAGCGAGGTCGGCGTGCCCGGACCGCTGGTCGGCTATGTCGCCAAGTTCGAGCGGGCCGGCGTCCACGACGCCGAGCTGGCCTTCTGGAACCACTACGGCACCCTCGGCGACACCCTGACCGACACCGGCGCCTCCCCGAACGGCTCGTACTGGCTCTACAGGTGGTACGGCGACATGTCCGGGAACATGCTGGTCACCACGCCTCCGGCACAGACCGGCATCGACGGCTTCGCCTCCCTGAACGGCTCGGGCAACCAGATCAGCGTCGTCACCGGCGGCTGCACGGGTTCGTGCGCCGTCACCGTCAACGGCCTGTCCTCGCTGTCGGCGTTCGGCTCCACCGTGCACGTCAAGCTGGAGTACACCCCCTCCAAGGGCCGCACGACGGCGGTCGCCGGGCCGATCACCGTCTCGGACGCCAACTACACGGTGACGGGCGGGTCCATCACCGTGCCCGTCACGATGAACGCCTCCGACGGCTACCACCTGGTCATCACGCCCAGCGGCACCGCGACCTCGCTGGCCGGGCGCTACCAGATCAGCAACAAGAACAGCGGACTCGCCCTGGACACCAGCGGTGCGGGCACCGCGCAGGGCACCTCCGTCGTCCAGGCCGGCTCCACCACCGGCACCGACCAGAACTGGACCCTGGTGGCCGCCGGAAACGGGCTGTACAAGATCCAGCAGCAGGCGAGCGGTCTGCTCCTGGGCATCACCAACATGAGCACCGGCGACGGCGGAACCGCGGTGATCTGGGGTGACAACGGCACGGCCGACCACCTGTGGCAGCTCATCCCGGACGGCAGCGGCTACTACAAGATCGCCAACTACAACAGCGGTCTGCTGCTCGGCGTGAACAACATGAGCACCGCCTCCGGCGCCCAGGTCCTGCAGTGGACCGACAACGGCACGGCCGACCACCTGTGGAGGCTCACCTCCCGGTGAGCGGTGGCCGGGGCCGCCCCCGGCAGCCCGATGCCGGGCGTGCGCACCGCACGCCCGGCATCGGCTCCCCGCCAAAGCGCCCTCCCGGCCCGGGGTCAGCCGAACTGGCCGGGCTGGTAGTCGCCGGCCGGCTGCTGCACGAGGACGTTGAACCGGTTGTACATGTTGATCAGGGCGATGGCGGCCACCAGGGCCGCCAGCTGGTCCTCGTCGTAGTGCTTGGCGGCATCGGCCCACACCTCGTCCGGGACGCCGCCGGCCGCGTCGGCGATCCGGGTGCCCTGCTCCGTCAGCTCCAGGGCGGCCCGCTCGGCCTCGGTGAAGACCTTGGCCTCGCGCCAGGCCGCCACCAGGTTGAGCCGCTGCTGGGTCTCCCCGGCGGCCAGGGCGTCCTTGGTGTGCATGTCGGTGCAGAAACCACAGCCGTTGATCTGGCTGGCGCGGAGCTTGACCAGTTCCTGCGTCGCGGCCGGCAGCGTCGACTCGGAGAGCGCCCGGCCGGCGGAGTTGACGTACCGGAAGATCTTGGCGGCAACCGGGTTCTCGAAGAGGTTCAGGCGAGCTTCCATCATCCGCTCCTGTGTCGTCGTCGTTGGTTACACCTCATTGACGGAGCAGCCGGACGGAATGTGACAGGACGGAATGTGACCTGCGCCTCACCAATGGGAGCCGCTGCGGCCGCTGTTCAGCCGAGCGCCTTCAGCAGTTCGACGGCGAGCGGGGCGGAGGACGCCGGGTTCTGCCCGGTGACCAGGTTGCGGTCGACGACGACGTTCGGCGCCCACGGCTCGCCGGCCTGCACCTGCACGCCCGCCTCGGTCAGCCGGTCCTGCAGCAGCCACTTGGCCCTGTCCGCGAAGCCGGCCTGGGTCTCCTCGGCGTTGGTGAACGCGGCCACCCGGTATCCGGCGAAGGTGTTGGCACCGTCCGCGCCGGTGGCGGCGAGCAGGGCGGCCGGGGCGTGGCAGACGACGCCGAGGGGCTTGCCGGATTCCAGGGCGGAGGTCAGGAGCCTGCCGGAGTCGGCATTGACGGCGAGGTCCTCCATGGGGCCGTGCCCGCCGGGGTAGAAGACGGCGGCGTAGTCGTCGAGGTCGACGTCCTCCAGCCGGATCGGGTGCCGCAGCTCGTCCGCCGCGTCGAGCACCCCGGCGATCCGGTCGGCGTTCTCCTGGCCGCCGTTCACCTCGGCCGCGAGGCTGCCCTTGTCCACGGTCGGCACCACGCCGCCCGGGGTGGCCACGACGATCTCGTGGCCGGCGGCCTTGAACGCCTCGTAGGGCGCGACGGCCTCCTCGGCCCAGAAGCCGGTGGGGTGCAGCGTGCCGTCGGCCAGCGTCCAGTGGTCGGCGCCGGTCATCACGAACAGGATCTTCGACATGGTGTCTCTCTCGGTGGTCGCCGATGGTGGCCGTGCCGGTCCCCGCGCGAGCGGATCGCCGGCACGGCGATGCACCCGACCGTAACCTCCCCCACCCATTGGATTCCAATAGGCTCATACATATGAGGCATAGGGAAACCAATGGCCGGGAGGGATCGGGGCAGGCAGGCGTGGCGGCGCTGGACCTGAACCTGCTGCGCACGTTCCTGGCCGTCTACCGCACCGGTTCCTTCACGGCCGCGGCCCGTCTGCTCGGGCTGTCGCAGCCGACCGTCACCACACAGGTGCGCACGCTGGAACGGCAGTTGGGCCGCGAGCTGTTCGAGCGGCAGGCCCGCGGGGTCTCCCCCGTCCCCTACGCCGACGAGCTCGCCTCACGCGTGGTGGGGCCCCTGGACTCCCTCGCCACGGTCACCGGCCCGGGGACCGCGGGCGAGCACCGGCCGGCCGAGCCGGTGCACCTGGCCGGGCCGAACGAACTGCTCACCCGTTGCGTCCTGCCGGGCCTCGCGCCCCTGGTCGACAGAGGGGTACTACTGCGGGTCACGCCCGGTCTGACCGAGCCGCTCCTCGACGAGCTGCGCGCGGGCCGCTACGACCTGGTGATCGCGACCTTCCGGCCGCGCGGCCGCGCCCTGGCGGCGACGCCGCTCACCGACGAGGAGTTCGTCCTGGTCGCCTCCCCGGCGTGGGCGGAGCGTGTCGGCGGCCCGGCCCGCGTCGCCGCCGACGGCCCCGCGGCCCTGCACGGCGTCCCGCTGATCGCGTACGCCGAGGACCTGCCGATCGTCCGCCGCTACTGGCGTCATGTCTTCGGCCGGCGACTGGTGCGGCAGGCGGCGGTCACGGTGCCCGACCTGCACGCGGTCAGGGCGGCGGTCGTCGGCGGTACGGGCTTCACGGTCCTCCCCCGCTACCTGTGCGCCGCCGAGCTCGCCTCCGGCGCGCTGGTCCTGCTGCACGACCCGGACGACCCGCCGATCAACACCGGCTTCCTCGTGCAGCGCCCCGGCGCCTCGGCCAACCCGCACGTGGACCTCGTACGCGACCATCTGCTGCGGGCGGCACGGGACTGGTAAACCCCGCGTTCGCGGTCACCGCCTCAGGGCCGCCCGCGCCGTCGCCAGCGCCTGCTCGGCGTAACCGCGCCCGAACAGCACCGCGTGCACCAGCAGCGGGAACAGCTGGTGCAGTCCGATACGGTCCCGCCAGCCGTCGGCGAGCGGGGCCGCCCGCCGGTAGCCGTCGAGCACGTCCTCCAGGTGCGGGCAGCCGAAGAGGTGGAGCATCGCCAGGTCGGTCTCCCGGTGCCCGCCGTGCGCGGCGGGGTCGATCAGCCAGGCGTGTCCGTCGGCGCCCCACAGCACGTTGCCGTTCCACAGGTCGCCGTGCAGGCGGGCGGGCGGCTCGGCGGGGCCGGCGAGCTCGGGCAGATGTTCGCAGACGCGTTCCACCACGGCCGACTCGGCGGGGCGGACGGTACCGGCGTCGACGGCCGAGCGCAGATACGGCAGCACTCGGTGTTCGGCGTACCAGCGGGGCCAGTCGGTGCCGGAGGCGTTGCGCATGGGAGCGAGGCCGATGAACGCGTCCACGGGGCCGTCGGGCGGCGCTGCGCCGAACACGGGGGCGCCGGCGGCGTGCAGAGCGGCCAGCTCACGCCCCAGCGCCCGCGCCGCCACGGCCGTCGGCCGACCTCGCGGGACCAGGTCGGTGACCAGCCAGTCCTCGTCGTGTCCCCGCACCTCGGGCACCCGGACCGCGTCGGCCTCGGCCAGCCAGCGCAGTCCCGCCGCCTCGGCACGCACCGAGCCGGGCGCGTCGCCGCGCTTGACGACGACGGTCTGCCCGCCGTCGAGGCCGACCTCGGTGAGCGCCCCGGACAGCCGCCGCTCACTGCGCACCCCGCACCCGGTCAATCGCGCCGCCACCGCGCCCGGCGTCCGGCCGCTCATACGACGGCTCCGCACACCGCGACGACCAGGACGCCGACGGGCGGCGTCCGGACCAGGACCAGGTGTTCCACGCGAAGAAGGAGGAGGCGCACGGGCTCCAGCGTACGGACAGGTCCCTGCCGAGGCCGGTCACCGTGTCCGCGGTCATGGACCGCCCGGTCACGGGTACCCGTGGTCGTGAAAGACCTCATCGTGAGGAGATGACTCGGATGCTGTTCATCGGACTGCTCCTGCTGGGAGCCACCGGTGCCTTCACCGCTCTGGTGATCGCCGGCAACCTGTCCGGGGGGCCCGAGTACACCGTGTCGGTGCTGGGTCACCACATCGCCACGATGAACACGCTCGCCGTCTTCTGCTCCGGCCTCGCGCTGGCGCTCCTCTTCTGCCTGGCCCTGGCCATGACGACCGGGGCGACCCACCGCCGAAGGCGCAGGCCGCGGGCGCACGGCCCGGAGGAGACCACACACCTCGATGAACTGATGGGACGGGACGCGCGCGCCTGAGGGGCCGGCCGGACGGCGGCGTCCCGGCACAGGGCCCGCTCTTCCGCGCGGGCGCCGGGCTGCCTAGCGTGCGGTGCATGGATCTTCAACAGCCGCCGTCGGTACGGCATTTCGACCACTGCCCCTGGCTGTTCGGCGAGGCCGCGACCGAGGAGCAGCGGCGGGCGCAGCGGGAACGGCAGGAGTCGCTCGGCGGAGACGCCGTGATCGGCGAACGCTGTTACGTCGCCGAGTCCGCGGCGGTGTTCCCGGACCGGCTGCGCCTGGGCGACGACTCCTACATCGCCGCACACGCCTACGTCACCGGGGAGGTGACCACCGGCACCGACTGCACGCTCAACCCCTTCACCACCGTGCGCGGCACGGTCGCCCTGGGCGACGGCGTGCGGATCGGCGCGCACACGTCGCTGCTCGGCTTCAACCACTCCATGGCCCCCGACCGGCCGGTCTTCCGGCAGCCGCAGACCAGCCGCGGGATCAAGGTGGGCGACGACGTGTGGATCGGCTCGCACGTGGTCGTGGTGGACGGCGTCACCATCGGCGACCACTGCGTGATCGGGGCCGGAGCGGTGGTCACCAAGGACCTCCCGGCCTGGACCGTGGCCGCCGGAAACCCGGCCCGTCCGCTGCGCGACCGCCGTGACGTCCCCGCCGCGGCTCCCGCCCGCCGCGACCCGCTGGCCCGGTTCGCCGACACCGCCCGCGCACAGGCCCCCGACCTCATCGCCCGCTGCTGGGACGGCGCCCGGTACGTCGACCACCCCGGCGCGGCACCGACCGTACGGGCGCACTGCGACGCCGTCGAGATCGCCGACCTGCTGCTGGGAACGGCACCCGCGCAGCTCGCCGCCGACGAGCACGTCCGGCGGCTGAGCACGGCACAGGACCCGGACACCGGTCTGGTGCCGGAGCTCGGTGAACCGCTGCCCGAGCCGGAGGCGGACGGCTTCACCGGCGAGGGCGCCGCCCTCTACCACATTCTGTCGGTCGGCTACGCGCTCGACCTGCTGGGCGCCTCCTTTCCCCATCCGGTGCGCGGCGTGCGGGACATGACGGCACGTCAGCTCGTGGCGCGGCTGGAGGGGCTGGCGTGGCGGGACGGCGCGTGGGGGGCGGGGGCATGGATCGACGCCTGGGCCACCGCCGCGCACTGGAACCTGCGGCTCGCCGGGGACGACGGCGGCGGGGCGGTGGAGGCGCTGTTCGGCCGGCTGCTCGGCAGCGTCGACCCGTGGACGGGGATGTGGGGCGGCCCCTCGCCCGTGGAGGGGCGGCTGCAGGTGGTCAACGGCTACTACCGGCTGACGCGTGGCTCGTTCGCGCAGTTCGGGCTGCCGGTGCCGTACCCGGAGCGGGTCGTGGACACGGTGCTGGACCATGCCCGCGACCCGCGCCACTTCGGCCCGGGTCGGGAGAACGCCTGCAATGTGCTGGACGTCGCCCACCCGTTGTGGCTGTGCGCGCGGCAGCTCGGGGCGGGCACCGGCGGCGACGGGTACCGTACGGCCGAGATCCGGGCGTGGGCGGAGCGGCAGTTGGCCGCGGTCCTGCCGCGCTGGCGGGACGGGCAGGGGTTCAGCTTCGGTCCCGCCGGTCCCGCGGGCCCCGGACCGGAGCCGGGCCTGCAGGGCACCGAGATGTGGCTCGCCATCGTCTGGTACCTGGCCGACCTGCTGGGCCGGTCCGACGAACTCGGTTACCGCCCGCGGGGCGTCCACCGTCCGGAGCCGGCCCGAACGGGCCTGGGGCCGCTCGGCGGCTGACGGCGCCCGGGCACGTTCAGCGGCGCCGCCACGGCAGCGCCTCCGGGTCCGTCCCGCCGTTCTCGGCGCGGTGCAGGGCGTCGCTGATGGCCTCGCCGATCTCCGCGAACTGCCGGACCTGCTCCGGTGTCAGGGCGTCGAACACCGCCTGGCGGACGGCCTCCACATGGCCCGGCGCGGCCCGCTCCAGCAGGGCCCGCCCCTGACCCGTGAGGACGGCGAGCTGGCCGCGGCCGTCGGCGGGGTCCTCGCGCCGGTCCACCAGGCCGGACTCCCGGAGCCGGCTCACCGCGTGGGTGAGCCGGCTGCGGGTGATCTTCAGCCGTTGGGCCAGCTCGGACATGCCGAGAGCGCCGTCGGGCGCCGAGGAGAGGTGGACCAGCAGGCTGTAGTCGGCGTGCGTCATGCCGGCGTCCCGCCGCAGCTGCCGGTTCAGGTGATCGGCGAGCAGGGTGGAGAAGTCGACGTAGGCCAGCCAGGCGCGCCTCTCGTCGGAATTCAGCCAGCGTGGCGTCACGGACATGCGGCCACTCTAGCCATCTTCCGTTTGAAGGTTCACTCACAGCTCGGGAGTCCGTCGCCGTGTGGCGCACGCCTTTGAACCCTCGCGAGTCGGCCATTCTGACCGCGCGCCGACGACTGCCGCCACCTCACCCCGCCCACCGGCACCCACACTCCCGCAGTCCAGCGCCTGTCCCTGCCGCATACACCCTGACCTGCGGATCTCGGTCTCCGTGAAAATCAGTGACCCGCCAGGCACGCGGCAGCGTTCCGGCATTTCGCCGAAGGTGCGGAACTGGCCGGATTCCTTTGCGCGTCGTGGGCGCGGTGACGTTGATCTGCCACTGTGCGCTCTTCCAGTGGGGGGCTTTTCGGCGTCGATCGAGGAGGGGACGCTCGTGCTGAGACGTGAGGCCTTGCGGCTGCCCAGGCATCCGGCTTCGGTCGGCTTCGCCCGGCACCGGGTCCGGCAGCATCTGGCCACATGGGGGTACGCCGAGGACGACGCGCTCACGGAGGACGTCGTCCTGCTCGCCTCCGAGCTGGCCGCCAACGTCGTCCGGCACGGTCCCATCCTGCAACGGGAGTTCGAGCTGTCGGTGACGGCGCGGGCGGACGGCTCCTGCCTCATCGCCGTCTCCGACGCGAGCCCCGCACAGCCCGTCCTGCAGGCCGCGCCCGGCACGGACGACGAGCGGGGCCACGGTCTGCACCTGGTCGACCAGGTGGCGCGGACATGGGGCGTACGGCACCGGGGGCGGCACGGCAAGACGGTGTGGGCCCTGGTGGGCGACGCCGCCCCGTGAGGCACTACTGCGCCAACTGGGGGTAGAGCGCCGCCAGTTCTCCCGACAGGCCCGCCTTGACCTGCCGCGACAGGTCGTCGGCGAGCACCTCGTACGCGCCGGTCTCGATGCCGTCGAGAGCGAGCGCGGCGACATCGCGGGCGGCGGACTTCGGCGCGTCGATACGTGCGGTGAGGTCGGTGTCCACGTATCCGACGTGCAGACCGGTCACCTCGATGCCGCGCGGCTGCAGCTCCAGGCGCAGGGAGTTGGTCTGCTGCCACAGGGCGGCCTTCGACGCGCTGTAGGAACCGGCGTTGCCCAGCCAGGACAGCACGGAGTGGACGTTGAGGACGTGTCCGCCGCCGTTGCGTTCGATGACCGGCACGAAGGCGCGGGTGACCAGCAGGGGCCCGTAGAAGTTGATCTCGAAGTCGCGGCGCACGTCGTCGACCGGGGTGGTGAGGAAGGGACCGCCGACGGAGACTCCGGCGTTGTTGACCAGGACGGTGACGTCCTCGGCCTGCGCCGCCGCGGCCGCCACGGACTGCGGGTCGGTGACCTCCAGCGCCAGGGGTACGGCGTCGGGGTGCGTCACCGTGCGCGGGTCGCGGGCCGTCGCGTACACCTTGCCGGCGCCTCGCGCGTACAGCTCCTCGACCAGCGCCTTGCCGATGCCCCGGCTGCCGCCGGTGACGAGAACGACAGCGTCCTTGATCGCGGTCATGACTGACTCCCCAACTCGATGATCTCGGTAAACCGATCGGTTTCCCTTACTGTAAACCGATCGGTTTCCAACTCTCAAGGCAGACGGATGAGCCGACGGTCACACGCGACCGTCGGCTGTCCGGGGAATGCCCTGGATCCCGCTCAGCGGCGGGTGTCGGCGCGCGTCCGCGACCGCCGCAACGTCCGCGCGCGCCCGTCGAGCCGCCTGAGCGCCGCCTCCCCCCACTGCACATTGGCCCGCTCCAGCGCCAGGCCGCCCAGGAGCGTGAGGTAGGGGCCGATGCGTTCGGCGTGGGCGAAGTACTCGTCCTCGTCCCGCCCGTCGAGCAGCCGCTCCCGCAGCCGCTCGTACCGGCCGAGCTTGGCCCTGGCCCGCTCGACGCGCTCGGCGATCGCGGCCCGTACGGCGTCGACCGCGTCGGCGTCGGCGATGTCGACGCACTGCACCTTGACCATCAGCTCGTCGCGGATCGCCAGAGGCTTGGCCGGGGCGGACAGGACGTAGTCGCGCAGGACCTCGCGGCCCGCCTCGGTGAGCGAGAACAGCCGTTTGTTGGGGCGCCGTTCCTGGTGCACGACCCGCGCCGAGACGAGCCCCTCGCTCTCCATGCGCTCGAGCTCCCGGTACAGCTGCTGCGGTGTCGCCATCCAGAAGTTGGCGACGGAGGCCTCGAAGCCCTTGGCGAGGTCGTAGCCGGACGCCTCGCCCTCCAGGAGTGCGGCCATCACCGCGTTGCGCAATGCCATCGGCCCAAATTACACCGCGTTGACTAATCAACACGGTGCATGGTGGACGGGGACGGACGCGGCCGGCGAGCACACCCGCCAACTGGTCCCGGCGTGACAGGCGTTGACCGGACGGCACCTCCACAGCACAATGAGCGCGCGTCTTTGAGAGCGCTCTCAAGAGCTGCTCGTTCCCACACTCCCGAGGAGACCCATGACCGGCAGCCAGGGCACCGGACTCAGCCGACGCGCGCTCATCGGTACCGGACTCGGCGTCGGCGCCGCGGTCCTCACCACGGGCGGGACGGCCGCGGCGGCGGACCGCTCGGCCTCCGCACAGCGCCGGGCGTCCGCCTTCCTCGCCGCCGCCATGGACGCCTACCCGGACCACGGCACGGTCCGGCTGGCCCAGAGCTACACCGACCAGGCCGGCCTGTTCAGCACCGCGTTCACCTACGACAACGCGCTCGTGATCCTCGCGAACCTGGCCACCGGCACCGCCGACGGCCGCTCGCGGGCGGTGGCGCTGGGCGACGCGCTGCTCTATGCCCAGGCCCACGACCCCGCTCACGACGACGGCAGGCTGCGGCAGGCCTACAACGTCGGGCCGTACACCTTCTACGACGGTTCGGCGCAGCCGGACGGCTTCGTGCGGGCGGACGGAACGGCCAACGTGGGCAGCCAGTTCGGCTTCACCGGCACCGCCGTGGGCGACATGGCGTGGGCCGGCATCGCGCTGAGCACCCTCGCCGCACGGACCGCCCGGCGGCGGTTCCTCACCGGGGCCGTGCGGATCGGTGAGTGGATCGAGCGTGTCGGCCGCACGGACGAGCCGCTCGGCGGCTACAAGTTCGGCGTGAACGGCGCCGACGAGAAGCTGCCCTTCACCTCGACCGAGCACAACACCGACCTGGTCGGCCTGTTCGGCCGGCTCGCCGGGCTGACCGGGGACAAGGTGTGGCTCGAACGGCGCGCGCGGGCCGCGGCCTTCGTGCGCCGGATGTGGGAGCCGTCCGGCGGGTTCTTCTACACCGGCACGAACGACGGTGTGACGATCAACAGGTCGCCGGTCCCCGAGGACACCCAGACCTGGACCCATCTCGCCCTCGTCTCCCCCGCCCACTCCCGTTCGCTGGACTGGGCCGCGACCGAACTCGCCGTCCGGGACAGCGCCGAACGCCCCAACAGCACGGTGCCGCAGGGGCAGTCGTACGAGGGCGTCACGTTCAGCTCGGCCAGTCTGTCGGCGAACGAGGACGCCCCCATCGCGTCGGGGCAGCCCAGGCCCGACCGCAACGGTGTCTGGTTCGAGGGGACCGCCCACCTGGCGCTGGCCCTGCGCTGTCGCCGGTCCCCCGGTGACGGGGCGCGGGCCCGCCGGCTGCTCGCCTCGATCGAGCGCGCGCAGGATCTGCTCGGCGGCGGCCAGACCCTCGGCGGCAGGGCGGTCGCCGAGGGCTCGGGCGTCATCTCGGCGAGCAGCCCGCTCGACACCGGTTTCGGTTTCGGCTACTACCCCTACCGGCACACGGGGGCCACGGCCTGGTACCTGCTGGCGGCGGCGCGCGCGAACCCGCTGGCGGCCTGAGCGGCGCTGCCGGGCGCGGGTCAGGCGGTGTAGCCGAGCTGGCGCCTCATGTACGGCGTCATGAGGGTCTTCGCCTTGACCAGTACGGAGGTCCGGGCGCCGAGGACCGCGCTCGCGCCCGGCACCGGCAGGATGGTCAGCCCGTCGCCCGCGCCGAAGGGCACGATGACCGGGGTGCGGTGGACGGGCCGGTAGAGGCGGGGTTCCCTGCGGTGCCTGCCGGCACTGTTGAGATAGGTGCGGATGTTCCAGGCGGCGAGGTCGGCCTGGGCGAGCGCGGCCGGGGTGATCTTGAGTTCGGTGGCGTCGTTGACGTCACCGACCGCGAACACGTCCAGCCGCCCGTCGACCCGCAGAGTGCGGTCGACCTTGACGTGCCCGGCCGCGTTGAGCCAGTCGCCGTGGCCGCCGAGGCGCAGCCAGAGGGTGTTGGGCGTGGTGCCGGTGGCCCAGAAGGAGAGGTCGGCGGCGATGATGTTGCCGCGTGCGTCGCGGTAGGTGCCGAAGTCGTTGCCGGGCGACATGAAGGAGTCGAGTCGCACCTCCACGTCGTGGGCCTCCAGCCAGGCCCGTGCCCGGCGTCCGGCGCGCTCGACGCCGGTGTTGTGCAGGAGTTCGGTGCCGGAGTGGGCGAGGGTGATCCGGACGTCCGGCCGGGCCAGGCGTATCTCGGCACTGAGTTCGACCCCGGAGGGCCCGCCGCCGACGACCAGGACGTGTTCGGCACCGGCGATCTTCTGCTGGTGCCCGGCGAACGTCTTGAGGGTCTCCTCGGTGGTGGTTCCGGTGAAGCGTGCCGGTTCGGGGTAGTCGGCGCCGGTGGCGATCACGACCACGTCGTACGGCAGCCGCTCCCCCGTGGCCAGTACGACCTGCCGCTCGGCGGTGTCGATCCGCAGGGCCTTGCCCACCACCACCCGGCCGTTGGCCAGCAGCCGGTCGTAGGGGATGAAGGGGGTCACCGACCACTCCGGGCGCACACCGGCCCGCAGCGAGGCGATGCGGTGGAAGAAGACGTCCTTGCGGTCCACCAGCGTGACCCGGGCGATCCCGTCCAGTCGTCTGGCCAGGCGGACGCCCGCGTAGCCGCCGCCGATCACCACTATGTCGCTGTCGTGCACAACGACTCTCCTGTGCCTGCTCGTGGGGAAGCGAGCAGCCGGACGCGTGGGGCTTCCTCGGCCACTCGGACTGGCGACGAGCGTAGCGCTTGAACTCTAAAGCTTCTATGGAGGCATGTGCGCATTGTGTGAAGCGTGCCAAGGGTGCTCGCGCCCCCGTGTGACCGAGCGCTGCAGTTTGCAAGGCGGTGGCCGTCTCGTAGCAGGTGAGGTAGGTGTTGCGCGACGTGGTTTGCATGGTGTGTGCGTGGAAGCGTGCATCGGCGGGCTGTGCTGTGGAACCCTGCAGACATGGCCTTCAACCTGGCCGGAACTACGCGTCCGGATGCACGGGTGGTGAGAGCCGACGGTCTTCTCCACGGCCTCGGCGAGGTTGCGCCACAAGTGCCAGGCGTCCGCGACCTGTTGTGCCTGGGGAGCGCCAGAACGCGCGCCTTCTACCGGTAGTTCGTTGAATCCGGTGGTGGCGTGGGTTGACGACAGGTCGGGTTGGTCGTAGGCCGGGGGTAGGAGTCAACTGCCTTGCTGGGGGCTGAAGATGACTGCTCGCCGGCCGTGCCCGCCCGCGCTGGGACCGCTGGAGGACTACGCGGCCCGGTTCGACGACCTCTTCTTCAGCCTGGCCCAGAGGCGAGGGTTTCGCGAGTACCTGACCGGGCTGCTGGCGCCGCGGGAGCGGAACAAGACGATCACCTGCCTGGCCGGAGCAGAGCCGGTGACGGGTGCGGGGATGCCGGGGGTGCAGCGGCTGCAGTTCTTCCTGTCCGAATCGCCCTGGGAGGCCGAGCTGGTCAACGACCGGCGGCTTGAGCTGCTGCGCGAGCTGCCGGCGACGGCTCCGCACGACGGCGGGGGCATCGTGATCGACGATTCCGGGGACCGCAAGGACGGCACGGCGACCGCGCACGTGGGCCGGCAGTGAGCTCCAGGCCCTGATCGACGCAGTCACCACCGGACACGGCATTGACCTCTACTGCCGGATTTAACGAACTACCGGTAATAGGTCGCCGAGCCGTCCCGGCACACGATCTCGATGTCCGGATGCTCGCGCAGCCACGCTTCCAGGGGTGTCGGCCGTGCGACCGGGCAGCACGGCGATCCGCTCGTGGGTCTCGGCATCGATGATCACGGTGGCATAGCGGTGCCGCCGACGCAGAGCGAAGTCGTCGACGCCGATCACACGGGGCCCCGCCCGGTGGGCAACGGGATCCGCAGCAGGGCGCGCAGGGCCGTATGACGCGACAGACCCACCGCGAGTAACGCCAGCAAGCGAGCTCCTGACCGAACTGCTAACTCCTTGACCACGGCTTTGACTTGGCTGGCCAGACGGACTGTGCGGCGCTGGTATCGCTCCAGCACTCCGGGCACCTGCTCGCCGAAGGTGTGGCGGCAGCCGCGCGTGGGACACACCGGACGCCGCACCCGCACACGGACCACCACCCGCCGGCCGTCGACCGGTACGTCGGCCACCGTCCGCCAGTGATAGCCGTGCACCCGCCCCGATATCACCCCGCACACCGGACAGACCCCAGTGTTCTGCGGAGTCCGTGCCCGCACCACGACCCGCTCGCCCTCGTCGACCAAATCTCCGATGACCAGCGGGGACAGCCCTGAAAGTACCGTCTGCACGAGCTCGTTGGCATCCGTCACACGATTACCAACGACACCTCATGACTCTGCGTCACCACCGAATGTGAGACAGGGCCGTTAGATTTACACTCCCGGGCACGTTGGAAGGCTTCTACCAGGTGCGGAACAGCGTGGAGCCGGTCATCGGGGATCAGTGCCTCTCGGTCTCGAGCCTGCCCCCTCCGAAGTGCTTGTCGATCAGTGCGGTTGCCTTCTCCCGTTGGCGGACGCTGATCTCGGCGGCGTACTCCTCCCAGCCGAAGACGCACGACGATACGACCCCGTCGAATCCGACCGAGGCGAGCGCGGCGAACACCTCGTCGAAGTCGACCTCACCGCGGCCCATTTCGGCATGCTGGTGCACGCGCACGGTCGATCCGGGCGGGTTGACGATGTAGCGCAGTCCGTTGGACGCGGTGTGGTCGAGGGTGTCGGCGAGGTGGACGTAGGTGACCTTGTCGGCTGCCGCGGTGATGATTCCGGTCGCATCGTTGCCCTGGTGGAAGGTGTGCGGCGTGCAGTACAGGAACGAGATCCAGTCCCGGTTCAGACCGCGCACCATGTTCACCGCAGCGTGACCGTCCTCGATGAAATCGTCCGGGTGCGGTTCCAGGACGAGCTTGACGCCCTCGCGTTCGAACACGGGTATCAGCTCGTCCATCGAGCGCAGGAACTGGCTCTCCGCGAACTCGGCGCCCTCGGGACGGCCGTTGAACTCGGAGTTCATGGTGTCGACACCGAGGTCGACGGTCATCCGGATGGCGCGCTTCCAGGCCCGCACCGCAGCCTGCCGCTCTTCCTCACCCGGCCCTGACCAGCGCAGCACCGGCAGGACCGAGGCGATGCCGACCCCGGCATCGGCAGCGCGCTTGCGCAGCTTGGCCACCGTGGCGTCGTCGGCGCGCGGGTGGCTGAAGAAGGGGATGAAGTCGTCCTTGGGCGACAGTTCCATCCAGGAGTAGCCGGCGCGGGCCACCAGGTCGGGGAGCTCCAGCACCGAGTGCGTGGAATAGAACATCTGCGGATCAAGAGCGAGTTTCACTGGTGTCCTCCGAGATCGGAAGCGAAAGGCGGTCAGAGGGCCGATGCGGCGCTGTGCAGGTTCTTCGCCGCCAGGGCGAGTCCGTCGGTACGGGAGAAGGCGGCGTCCTCGTGCTCGATGTTGACGGCCATGTCCGGGTCGATCTCGGCGAGGGCGCGCAGGAACTCGGTCCAGTAGGCGACGTCGTGGCCGATGCCGACGGCGACGAACTTCCAGGCCGGGTTCTCCGGCCAGGCGTTGCACCAGAAGCCGTACCCGGTGGGGACCTTGTCCGGGGCGTCGGCCGGCACCCGGGCGAACGAGGTGTCGAGGACACCGCGGATGTCGGCGCCCGGGCAGAGGGTCGCGTCCTTGGCGGCGGCGTGGAACACGAGCGGGCCGAGCCACTTGACGGAGGCGATGACGTCCATGCCCTGCCACATCAGATGCGAGGGGTCCATCTCGGCGCCGACGTTCGTCAGCCCGCCCTCGTCGACCAGCCGCTTGAGGGTGACGGGGGAAAAGACGAGGTTGTGCGGGTGCATCTCGACGGCGACCCGGACGTCGTTCTCCCGGGCGAGGGCATCGATCTCCTTCCAGAACTCGACGGCCACACCCCACTGGTAGTCGAGGACGTCCATGTAGACGCCGTCCCATGGGTTGACGACCCAGGACGGGTACTTGGCGTCGGGGTCGGAGCCCGGCGTGCCGGACATGGTGACCACGTGCCTGACGCCGAGCAGGCCGGCCAGCCGGATGGTCCGCCGCAGGTCGTCGGCATGCTTGGGTCCGACGCCGGGGAGCGGGTTGAGCGGGTTGCCGTTGCAGTTCAGGCCGGTCAGTTCCATGCCCCGGTCGGCGAAGGTGGCGAGGTACTCCTCACGCGCGGCGGCCGAGGACAGCAGCAGATCGACGGGGCAGTGCGGAGACGGTATGAACCCGCCGCTGTTGACCTCGACCGAGGTCAGCCCGTTCTCCTTGAGGACGTCGAGGGCTTCGGTCAGCGGACGGTCGTGCAAACAGGCGGTATAGGCGCCGAGCTTGAGAGCCATGTGTCAGGTCCTTCGGTCGGGAAATGAGGTCAGGCCGCGGGCGGAACGGCGACGGACGCGCCGCCGCTGCGGGAGGAGTCGACGACGGCCTGGATGATCTCCATGGTGCGCAGCGCGTCTGCGAAGGTGGCGCATGCCGGCAGCGGCTCGGCGACCCCGGCGACCTGGTCGAGGAACGCCCGCGCCTGGTAGGTGAAGTTGTCGCCGTTGCTGGCACCGACACCCGGTGCCTCCATCGGGACACCGCCCGCGAAATACGGCAGCTGCGGGCCGGCGATGATCTGCCGGGCGCCTCGGGTACGGGCGTCGGGCTGGGCGTCGTCGAAGAGGTACTCGGCGGGCCGGTGCTGGTCGAACGCGGCCCGCCCGCTGACGCCGAGCACGTCGAAGGCGAGCCCGTTCGGCAGCCCGAACCCGGTGCGCGTCACGGAGAAGGTGCCGACCAGCCCGGACTCGAACCGGGCGGTGAAGGACGCGGTGTCCTCGTTCTCGACCTCGCCGAACTCGTCCGAGACAGGCGCCGCGTTGTGCCCGACGACCGCGCCCAGCGGCAGCGCACGCTTGGTGATCTGCGTCGACAGCACGGCACCGGACACCGAGGCGATCGGCCCGGCGACGTACTCGGCGGCGTCGATGATGTGCGAGCCGACGTCCCCCAGCGCACCGGACCCGGCTCCGCCCTTGAACCGCCAGCTCAGCGGCCCGTTCGGGTCGGTCGCGTAGTCGCACCAGTAGCGTCCGCTGAACAGGGTGAGGTCTCCCAGTTCACCGCGCAGCACATGGTCGCGGATAGCGGCGATGGCGGGCGCACGGCGGAAGGTGTACCCGACAGCGGTCACGACCTCGGCGGATCGCTCCAACGCGGCCATGGCCCGGGCGTCTTCGAGCGACCCGGCCAGCGGCTTCTCGCACAGCACGTGCTTCCCGGCGGCGACCAGCGCCTCGGCGATCGGCCGGTGCAGAGCATTGCCGACGACGATGCTGACCGCGTCGATGGTCGGGTCCTCCGCCACGGCCTCCCAGCTCGGAAGGGCTTCCTCGAAGC
Organism: Streptomyces sp. C1-1; assembly: GCF_050214755.1. Taxonomy (NCBI): domain Bacteria; kingdom Bacillati; phylum Actinomycetota; class Actinomycetes; order Kitasatosporales; family Streptomycetaceae; genus Streptomyces; species Streptomyces sp. C1-1. The sequence goes on from NZ_CP189826.1 coordinate 1,679,263, forward strand.
CGTAACGCCGGGCGGCGTCCTCGCCGAGTGCCACGTTGGCATCGGCTATCGCGGCCAGCCGTACCGGCGGCAGACCGGCGCCGAAGACCGTGTTGACGTTGCGGTATCCGGCGGCGTGACTGCGGCCGGCCATACCGGCTCCGATCACCGCAACGGAGAGCGGCTTGGATGTGGTCATGGAGCTGTCCTTCGAAAAGTCGCGGTGGGGGGAATGTCAGTTGGAGGTGGGGAAGTTGAAACCGGCGGCGACCTGCTGCCTGGGCTGGGGCCAGCGGGTGGTGACGACCTTGGGGCGGGTGTAGAAGCGGATGCCCTCGGGGCCGTGGATGGGGTTGTCGCCGATGAGGGAGTCCTTCCAGCCGCCGAAGGAGTAGTAGGCCATCGGGACCGGGACGGGGACGTTGATGCCGATCATGCCGACCTTGACCCGGCGCTGGAAGCGGCGGGCGGCTTCGCCGGAGGCGGTGAACAGGGCGGTGCCGTTGCCGTAGGGGTTGGCGTTGATGACGTCGATGGCCTCGTCGAGGGTGTCGACCCGCACGATCGCGAGGACCGGGCCGAACAGTTCGTCCTTGTAGGCGCCCATCCCGGTGGTGACGTGGTCGAGGAGGGAGGGGCCGGTAAAGAAGCCGTCCTCGTGACCGTCGATCTTGAGCCCGCGGCCGTCCACGACGACCGTGGCACCCTGGGCCGCCGCTGTCCCGACCGCGTTCTCCACGCGCTCCTGGGCGGCCTTGGTCACCAGCGGGCCCATCTCGGTGCCGGGCACGTCACCGGGGCCGACCTTGACCTCACGGGCCTTGCGCCGAAGCACCTCGACGAGCCCGTCCGCGGCCTCGCTGACGGCGACCGCCACGGAGACGGCCATGCAGCGCTCGCCGGCCGAACCGTAGGCACCGGCGGTGATGTGGGTGGCGGCGAACTCCAGGTCGGCGTCGGGCAGGACGACGGCGTGGTTCTTGGCGCCGCCGAGGGCCTGGACCCGCTTGCCGTGCGAAGCGGCCTGCTCGTGGACGTACTTGGCGATGGGTGTGGAGCCGACGAAGGAGACGGCCTCGATGCCCGGGTGGGTCAGGATCGCGTCGACGGCCGGCTTGCCGCCGTGGACGACGTTGAAGACACCGTCCGGCAGCCCGGCCCTGCGGTACAGCCCGGCGACGAAGTTGGCGGCCGAGGGGGCGCGCTCGGACGGCTTGAGGATGAAGGTGTTGCCGGTCGCGATCGCGACGGGGTGCATCCACAGGGGAACCATCGCCGGGAAGTTGAACGGGGTGATGCCGGCGACGACACCGAGCGGCTGACGGAAGTCGTGCACGTCCACGCCGCGCGAGACCTGGTCGGAGAAGGAGCCCTTCAGCACGTCGCCGAGGCCGCAGGCGAACTCGACGACCTCACGGCCGCGCACGATCTCGCCGCGGGCGTCGTCGACGGTCTTGCCGTGCTCGGCGGAGATGATCCGGCCCAGCTCCTCCTCGTGCTCGACGAGGAGCTGGCGGAAGGCGAACATCACCTGGGTGCGCTGGGTGAGGGAGGACTCGGACCAGGTCTCGAACGCGGCGGAGGCGGCCCGGACGGCGGTGTCCACGTCCGCGTCGCCGCCGAGGACGACCCGGGCCTGTTCCTGGCCGGTGGCCGGGTTGAACACCGCCTGGGTGTCCGTGCCGGAGACGGGTGCGCCGTTGATCCAGTGGGGAATGGTGTTCACGGAAGCGGTGTCCTTAGAGGTAGTGACGCTGGTTCTGCTTGTGGGCGGCGTACGTCTCGTACGCGGAGCGGGTGGACTCCAGGGCGGAGACCTCGCCGACCGGGACGTCCCACCAGCCGTGGCCGGGCGGGTTGGGGCCGTAGAGATCGGTCTCGACGTGCACGACGGTCGTCCGGGTGGCCGCCTTCGCCTTCTCCATCGCCGCGCGGAACTCCTCGACCGAGGCGGCGTGCAGGACGTCCGCGCCCAGCGAGGAGGCGTTGGCGGCGAGGTCGACCGGGAGGACGTCCCCGTCGAGCTGCCCCGAATCCCCGTTCCGGTAGCGGTACTTGGTGCCGAAGCGCTGCGAGCCGAGCGACTGGGACAGCGCCCCGATCGAGGCGAAGCCGTGGTTCTGGACCAGGACGACGATGACCTTCAGGCCCTCGGAGACCATGGTGACGATCTCCTGTGCCATCATCAGATACGAGCCGTCACCGACCAGGACGACGACCTCACGGGAGGGGTCGGCCATCTTCGCGCCGACGCCCGCGGCCACCTCGTAGCCCATGCAGGAGTAGGCGTACTCGACGTGGTAGGCCTTCGGATCCCGCGCCCGCCACAGCTGTTGCAGATCGCCCGGCATGGATCCGGCCGCGTTGATGACCACCGCGCGGTCGTCCAGGACGTCGTTGAGGGCGCCGAGGATCTCCGTCTGGGCGGGGAGCGGACCATGGCCCACGGTGAAGCACCCCTCCTCGATCTCCCGCGTACGGGCGATGAGTTCACGGCTCCTCGCGCGGTACGAGGGCTCCACCTCCCAGCCGTCGAGCGCCCCGGCCAGTGCCTGGATACCCAGTCGGGCGTCCGCGACCAGCGGCTCGGCGGAGTGCTTTACGGCGTCCAGTCGGGCCACGTTGAGGTTGACGAAGGTGACGTCCGGGTTGCCGAAGACGGTGTGGCTGGCGGTGGTGAAGTCGGAGTACCGGGTGCCGATGCCCAGCACCACGTCCGCGTCCTGCGCGAGCGCGTTCGCCGCGTACGACCCCGTGGAGCCGATGCCGCCGACCGCGTACGGGTGGTCCCACGGCACCGCGCCCTTGCCGGCGTGGGTGTCGGCGACCGGGATGCCGGTGGCCTCGGCGAAGGCGCGCAGCGTGGTCTCGGCGCCGGAGTACACGGCCCCGCCGCCCGCCACGATCAGCGGCTTCCTCGCGCTCCGCAGCAGGGCGGCGGCCCGCTCGACGGCGGCCGGTTCGGGCACCGGGCGGCCGACATGCCACACCCGGCGCCGGAAGAAGGAGACGGGCCAGTCATGGGCCTCGGCCTGCACGTCCTGGGGCAGGGCGAGGGTGACGGCGCCGGTCTCCACCGGGTCGGTCAGCACCCGCATCGCCGCGAGGGCGGCCGGGATGAGCTGCTCGGGACGTGAGACGCGGTCGAAGTACTTCGAGACGGCCCGGAAGGCGTCGTTGACGGTGACGTCCCCGCCCCGCGTGTCCTCCAGCTGCTGGAGCACCGGGTCGGCGGCGCGCGTGGCGAACATGTCGGACGGCAGGAGCAGCACCGGAAGCCGGTTGGTGGTGGCCAGCGCCGCGCCCGTGATCATGTTCGTCGAGCCGGGGCCGGTCGAGGCGGTGCAGGCGAAGGTCGCCAGCCGGTCGCGCATCTTGGCGTAGGCGACCGAAGCGTGCACCATGCCCTGCTCGTTACGGGCCAAGTAGTAAGGGAGATCGGCCTCTTGGGTGACCGCGGCCTGCAGCAGGGCCTGCCCGACGCCGGCCACGTTGCCGTGTCCGAAGATGCCCCACATCCCGGGGATCAGCCGCTGCTCCTGCCCGTCGCGCTCGCTGTACTGGTGGACGAGGAAGCGCACGAGCGCCTGGGCGGTGGTGAGTCTGATCGTTTCCATCTACTCGTTCTCCTCGGCGCCGAAGGGCAGCCGGTCATCGATGTCCTGCATGTCCCAGGTGTTGCGCACCCAGCCGTGGGCAGGGTCGTCGCAGATCAGCCAGGCACGGTCCTGCCCCGGACCCGCCATGACGTTGAGGTAGTACAGGTCGTATCCCGGTGCGGCGATCGACGGCCCGTGCCAGCCGTGCGGGATGAGGACCGTGTCCCCGGAGCGGACCTCCGCCAGCACCTCGATGGGCCTGTCCGGGATGCCGTAGACACGCTGGTAGCCGAACCCGTTCCCGTCACCGGAGACCTGGAAGTAGTAGATCTCCTCCAGCTCCGACTCCACCCCGGGCCGGGCCTCGTCGTGCTTGTGCGGCGGATACGACGACCAGTTCCCACCTGGCGTGAGGACCTCGCACACCAGCAGCTGCTCGGCGTCGAACGTCCCCGGCAAGCAGTAGTTGTTGACCTGCCGCGAGCATGCCCCGGCCCCGCGCAGCTCGATGGGGACGTTCTTCTTGGCCCCGTACCGGGCGGAGAGTGAACTCCGCCCGGTACGGGCGCTGGGCAGCGCGAACGTCCCGCCGTGCGCGCTGCTGATGAGGGCCTCCGACTCGCGGGGGAGGTAGGCGAAGTCGGTGACCGAGGCGAACACGTCCTGCCGGCCGTCGAGTTCGAAGCTCTGCCCGCCGACCGTGACGGTGCATCCGCCGTGGAGGGGAAGAACCAGGAACTCGCTGTCGCCCGTGCTTAGGGCGTGTGCCTCTCCCGGCCCCAGGGTCAGGATCCTGAGGCCGGAGTATCCCCAGCCCGCTGACTCCGGCGTGACCAGGACGTCGTAGGGGCCGTCGGCCGAAGTCCCGGCCGGCAGGTGGTACTTGCTGCTCACAGCAGGCTCACCGCCTTGTCCACCGCACCGGCCACGTCTCCGCCCGCCGGGTAGAGCAGGGAGCGCCCCACGACCAACCCCTGCGCGGTCGGCTGCTTGAGCGCCTTGCCCCAGGATGCGAACGCCGCCTCCGCGTCCTTCACCTCGCCGCCCAGCAGCAGCGCCGGCAGGGTCGAGGAGGCCAGGACACGCTCCATCCCCTCCACGACCGGCAGCTTCAGCCAGGTGTACGCGGTGCGCCGGCCCAGCCCCGAGGCGATGGCGACCGACTTGATGACCGCGTCCGTGGAGAGGTCGTTCCGGATCCTCCCGTCCTGCCAGACGGAGATGAACGGCTCCACCATCGCGATGAGCTGACGGTCGTTGAGCTCGTTGATCGCGTTGGCCGTGTTCGCCAGTACGGAGGGTGTGGCCGGATCGCCCAGCGCGATCCGGGTGAGCGTCTTGCCGCCGTCGAAGCCCATCGTGGCGATCGTCTCGGCGTCGTAGCCGGTGAAGCGGTCGTCGATCTCGAACACCGAGCCCGCCAGCCCCGCCCTGTTCATCGAACCGAACACGCTCTTGCCGTCCAGGACGCCGAGCAGGAGGAGATCCTCGAGGATGTCGGCCGTGGCCAACACGCCCGTCACCCCGGGGCGTTCGAGCGCTACGCACAGCCGGTCCAGCAGCTCGAAACGATCCGCCATGGCGTTGGGATCGCCGCCGACGCCAGTGGCTCCGCGCGCGGGGTGGTCGGCGGCGATGATCATCGCCTTGCCGTGGTCGCCGAACAGCGAGGTCGCCTTCACCCGGCGGGCGGCAGCCGCCGCCACGGCACCGGGATCGTTCACCCGGGCGGACACGATCCGGCTCACGTTCTCGGACAGCACGAGGTCACGCCTTTCGTTCAGTGGCAACGGAGCCGTAAGACGCCTCCTGGAGTTTTTGTTCGACTTCGGCTTCGGTCGGCATCGCCTCGGAGCAGGCCAGCCTGCCCGCGACGATCGCGCCGGCGGCGTTGGCGAAGGACACCGTGCGCCGTGTGTCCCACCGGGACAGCAAGCCATGGCAGAGCGCCCCGCCGAACGCGTCCCCGGCGCCCAGACCGTTGACCACGTCGACCGGAACCGGCGCCACCTCCACGGCGACCCCGTCTTGGCCCATGGCCAGGACCCCCTTGGGGCCCTGCTTGACCACTGCCAGCTCCACACCCGCCGCCAGCAGCGCCTTCGCCGCAGCGTACGGTTCGCGCTCCCCGGTAGCGATTTCGCACTCGTCGAGATTGCCGACGGCGACCGTCGTGTGCCGCAGTGCTTCCGTGTAGGACGACCGTGCCTGATCCGGGTCGGCCCAGAACATCGGCCGCCAGTCCAGGTCGAAGACCGTGGTTCCCGCCTTCGCCCGCGCTTCGAGCGCCGCCAGCGTCGCCGCCCGGCTCGGCTCCTCACTCAGCCCGGTCCCCGTGATCCAGAAGACCGCCGCCTCCCGCACCGCCTCCAGGTCCAGCTCCCCCGGCTGGATGTCCAGGTCAGGAGCCTTCGGCAGGCGATAGAAGTACAGCGGGAAGTCGTCCGGCGGGAAGATCTCGCAGAACGTCACCGGTGTCGGCGCCACGCCCGACGTGCCGACGAAACGGGGATCGACGCCGTATCCCCGCAACGCGGAGCGCACGAACTCCCCGAACGGGTCGCGGCCGGTTTTGGTGATCACGGCCGCCGTACGCCCGTAGCGCGCCGCGGCGACCGCGACATTGGTCGGACTGCCGCCCAGGTACTTGCCGAATGAGGTGACCTCGGCCAGCCCCACCCCGGTCTGAAGCGGATACACATCCACTCCAGTCCGGCCCATGGTCAGCACTTCGAACGGCATTGCTGGTTTCCTTTCCCGTCCCGATTTAGAGCGCTTTAAAGAGAGGTCGGACAAAACCCGCTCAGGCGTCGGCCTGGAGTTGGGCGAGTTCGGCTTCGAGGTCGGCCATGGCTTCGCCGCCGGCCATGAGGTCGGTGATCTCCTCGCGGGTGCGTTCGCCCTTGCGGAAGTCGTCGGCCTTCTGGCCGCGGATGAGGACGGCGAAGTGGTCGCCGACCATCATGGCGTGGCGGACGTTGTGGGTGACGAGGATGACGGCGACGCCCTTGGCGCGGGCCTGCATGATGATCCGCAGGACGTGGGCGGCTTCCTTGACGCCGAGGGCGGCGGTGGGTTCGTCGAGGATGAGGACGTTGGCGCCGAAGTAGACGGCCCGGGCGATGGCGAGGGCCTGGCGTTCACCGCCGGACAGGGCGCCGACGAGGCGGTTGCCGTCGGTGACGCGGGTGATGCCGAGGGACTGCATCTCGCGGACGGCGATCTCGCCGGCCAGCTTCTTGTCGAAGAGCTTGAACGGGCCGAAGCCCTTGGTGGGTTCGGCGCCGACGAAGAAGCAGCGGCCGACGCCCATGAGCGGGAAGGTGCCACCGAACTGGTGCACGGTGGCGATGCCCTGGGCGCCGGCGTCGCGGGGGCTGTCGAACTCGACGCGTTCGCCGTTGATCTCGATGGTGCCGCTGGTGGGCTTGTGGAAGCCGGAGAGGATCTTGATGAGGGTGGACTTGCCGGCGCCGTTGTCGCCGAGCAGGCAGAGGACCTTGCCGGCTTCCACTTCGAGGGAGATGTCCTGGAGGGCGTTGGTGCCGAGGAAGGACTTGCTGACGTCGGCGAGACGGAGCAGGGGTGTGGTCGTCATGGGGGTCAGACCTTCTTCGCGGAACGGGGCTTGTAGGACAGGGCCAGGCGGCGGAAGGTGTTGTTCATCAGCACGGCGGTGAGGATGAGGACGCCGAGGATGAGGCTGGCCCAGTCGGAGTTCCAGCCGGTGTAGTAGATGCCCTGGTTGACGATGGCGAAGGTCAGCGTGCCCAGCGCGATGCCGATGACGGAGCCGTAGCCGCCGGTGAGGAGCACGCCGCCGATGACGACGGCGATGATGGAGTTGAAGACGAAGGACTGCCCGTTGGCGACCTGGGCGCCGTTGTAGAGGATGGTCTGGATCACGCCGACCAGTGCGGCGCCGAAGCCGCTGGCCATGTACAGGGCGATCTTCACCTTCGTCACCGGGATGCCGGTGGCGCGGGCGCTCTCCTTGTCGCCGCCGATCGCGAAGATCCAGTTGCCGTACGGCATCATCTGGAGCACCACCGAGACCAGCACCGCGATACCGATCCACCAGAAGATCGCCACCTCGAACTGCCCGCCGATCAACTGCCCGAACACCGCCTTGGAGAACGGGTCGGGGCTGATCGCCACACTCGTCGTGCCGGTCGCGACGCGGGACAGGCCCAGGGTCAGACCCGCGACACCGGCCATCGTCGCCAGCGTGACGACCAGCGACGGGACGTTGGTGCGGGTGACGATGATGCCGTTGAGCAGGCCGATCAGCAGGCCGAGACCGAGGGCCAGGACGATGCCGACGATCATCGGCGCACCCCAGTGGCCGGAGACGATCGCCAGTGTCATCGAGGAGCCGGCGAGGACCGAGCCGACGGAGACGTCGAGTTCGCCGGCGATCATCAGCAGCCCGACGGGGATGGCGATGATGCCGAGCTCGGCGGCGATGTTCAGCCAGCTCGCCGCACCTGCCGCGGCCAGGAACTTCTCACCGCCGAAGATCGCGAAGAAGATGAAGACACTGATCGTTCCGATGAGTGCGCCCGCCTCCGGGCGGTGCCGCAGCTGGCCCAGGGGGCTTTCGGTGCGCTCGGGTGCGGAGACGTCGGGCGCCGACTCGGCCGTCGTCTCGGCCGTGATGCCGACCGTGTCGGGAAGAGAGGAAGTCATCGGTCTGGTGTCACCTTCGTGAATCTCGGATGGGGGTTGCGAGCGGGGGGCCTCAGGCGCCGGGTCCATGCCGGGTGCTCGACGCGCGGACCCGGCGCCCGAGGCGCTCAGCGGACGCCGGCCGCGGTACCTGCGATGGCTGCGGCGACGTTGTCGGAGGTGACCAGGAGCGGGCCGGTCAGAAGGGGGTTCTGGGGCGGGATCACGCCGTAGGAGAGGTACTGGTTGGCTATGGAGACGGCGTAGAAACCCTGCAGGTAGGGCTGTTGGTCGATGGCGAACAGCTGCTTGCCGGCCTTGATCCGGTTGAGCTGACTCGTCGACAGGTCGAAGGTGCCGAGCTTGACCTTGTCGCCGGCCTTGGCCTGTTCGATCGCGGAGGCGGCGCTGTCCGCGTCCTGGACCCCGATGGTGACCAGGGCGTCGACGCTGCTGTCCTTGAGCAGCGCACCCTTGATGGCCTGGGTGACGGCGGAGGGGTTGCCGAAGTTCGAGGAGGGCAGCGGCAGCTGCTTGGAGGTGGCACCCTTGCTCTTGGCGCCGTCGGCGATGCCCTTGCACCGGGCCTCCGAGTTGGCCGCGCCCGGCACCGTGTTGACGCACAGGATGTTCTTGGCACCGGACTCGGCGAACTTCACGCCGCCGGCCTTGCCGGCCTCGTAGTCGTCGGAGCCGATGTACTTGAGGCCGCCGGTACGCCGCGCCGCCTCGACGCCGCCCGAGTTGTAGACGAAGACCTTGACGCCCTTGGCCACGGCCTGCTTGATCGCCGCGTCCTGGCTGTCCGGGACCCAGTCGGGGACGACGATCGCCGAGGGGTTCTGGGAGAGCGCGGTCAGGGTCAGCTTCGCCGCATCGGGGCCGAGGTTGTCGTAGTTCTGCGGACCGAGGAAGGTGACCGAGCCGCCGCCGGCCTTGACCACCTTCGCCGCGTCCTCGCCGCCGCGTTTGACGGCGGACCAGAACGGGTCGTCGGCCTTGCCGCCGATCACGTAGACGGAGACCTTGCCGTTGCTCTTGGCGCCCGAGTCCGAGCCGGCCGCGGCAGACGCTGTCGCCGTGCCCGCCTTGTCGTCGGTCGCCTTGCCGCTGGCGCAGGCGGTCAGTGCGGAGGCGGCCAGGGTGAACAGGCCGACCGTGGCCAGCAGTCTGCGGGGAAGACGGCGACCGTGTGGCCGACGGGTATGGGTGCGTTCCATGTGCTGCGGTGCTCCTTCGTGGCGATCGGCGCGGGGAGGACGAGGCGCCGGGGACGATCGTGCGGCGGTTCTTCGGGACGTCGGTGCGGCCGGAAACCGGTGCCGCCGCGGCTCTGGCGGTGCCGATCGTGATGCGGGGTCGCGGTGCGCGATCGGAGAAAAGCGGGCGTGGACGGGCGGGATACGGACCTCTGGAATTCCGCGGAGGAATTCCCGGGGAGACGGACCGTATTGCCGTTCGAGCCTGGCCCCCTCTGCGGGGTTTTTCCTCAGGTCAAGGACGGTCGCAGATGGGTGTGGACGAGGCTTGCCGGGCGGCGGACGCCTCACGCTCAAGGATCTTTTAAACCGCTTTAAGCGATGGCCAGAGCATGCTTGCGTTTCGGGCGTGTGTCAAGGGTTTGACGCGCGACCTTCAGCTCCCGATATCTTTCCGTGACCCCTCGAATGATGCAATGGCCACGTATATCGGCGTGCGGAGAGGCGGGTGTGACAAGCCTTGGTCAGCGTGGCTCGGAAGTGGTGCCGCGCGCGATCAGGACGGGGGTGAGGACGATCTCCCGAGGGGCGGTGCGGCCGTGGTCCAGGCGTTCGACGGCAGCGGTGACGGCCTGCCGCGCCTGTTCCTCGGCGTTCTGGCTGACCGTGGTGAGGTCGAAGGAGGCGAGCCGGGAGAGGGTGTCGTCGTCGTAGCCGGCGACGGAGATTTTGCCCGGGACGTCGACTCCGGCCCGCCGGAAGGCGGTGAGCATGCCGATGGCGCACTGGTCGTTGTAGGCGACGACGGCGGTCGGCAGGTCGCCGCTTTCCAGGAGGTGCCGGGCTGCCAGCTCGCCGGCGTGTTCCGTGGCTCCGCCGTGCAGGACCCTGATGTGGGCGTCGAGGGTGTTGCGGCGCATGGCGGAGCGGTAACCGCGGCGGCGGTCGGTGACGATGACGCCCTTGCCGCCGTCGACGTAGACGATGGAGTGGTGACCGAGCTCCACCAGATGGTCGACGACCTGGCCGACTCCGGCGTCGTCCGCAGTGCGCACGACATCGAGGCCGGCCTTGATGATCCGGCGGCCCAGGGAGATGACCGGCGCCCGGCGGGCGAGCTCGGCGAGTTCGGCGTCGGCGGACTCCGAGCCGAGCAGGATGAGCGCCTCGCACCGGAAGGCCAGGAGGGTCTCGATCGCGGTGCTCTCGGTCCGGGTCCGGGTCCGGGTGCTCAGGACGAGGTCGTACCCGATCTCCTCGGCCGCCGTGTGCAGGTGCTCGACGAGCTCCGCGTGGAACGGACTGTGGACGTCGATCACCACGCCGAGGAGCCTGCTGCGGCGACTGGCCAGCGTGCTGGCGGTGCGGTCCGGGCGGTAGCCGAGGTCGGCCGCGGCCTTCAGGACGCGCTGGCGGGTGCGCTCGCTGGGTCCGGGAACTCCGCGCAGCACCAGAGAGACCGAGGCGGTGGAGAGACCCACCCGCGCGGCGACGTCCTCCAGTCGGGGACGAGGGGATGCGCCGTTGCCGCCGGCGGGGCCGGCGGTCTCGAAGTCGCCCACGTCACCTCCTGGTGGGTTTGGGGTCATACCCTTGACGCATGCCAGTGGCGGTGTTGATGGTAGCAGTGATTAAAGCGTTTTAATTCATGGAATGGTGGCGTAGCCCCACATGCCACGACCACGGCGCACCGGGCGCCTGAAGGGGAGGCCCATATGCCCACGCCCGGACACTGTCGCCGTTCGGCGGCCACGAACCGGAACGGGCTGTGAGTTCGCGACGGCCGCCCTGACGCCCCCGATCCTCGCCTCTCCGCCCCGCACAGTGAGGTGCAAGCACCATGAACCAGTTCCCCGCCCGTTGCCTCCGCAGAGTGGCACCGGCCGTTGCCGCGGCAGCGCTGGTGCTTGCGGGCTGCTCCAGCGCATCCGGCGGCAAGAAGGCAGAGCAGTCCGCCGCCCAGGCTTCGGTCGGGAAGGCCGACACGCCCCGTATGACGGTGGCGATGGTCACCCATGCGCCGTCCGGTGACACTTTCTGGGACACCGTCCGCAAAGGCGCCGAGGCCGCGGCCGCCAAGGACAACATCAAGCTGATCTACTCCAACAACGAGACGGTGTCCGATCAGGCCGCCCTGATGCAGAACGCGATCGACCAGAAAGTCGACGGCATCGCGGTCACTCTGGCCAAGCCGGACGCGATGAAGGGTGTGGTCGCCAAGGCGGAGCGGGCCGGCATCCCGGTGGTCGGCTTCAACGCAGGGCTTTCCGTCTGGAAGGAACAGGGCTTGCTGGAGTTCTTCGGTCAGGACGAGTCGGTCTCCGGCCAGGCCCTGGGGACCCGCCTGAACGGCGCCGGCGCCAAGCACGCCCTGTGTGTCATCCAGGCCCAGGGCGACGTGAATCTCGAACAGCGTTGCGCGGGCGTGAAGAAGACCTTCGGCGGCAGGACGGACATCCTCTACGTCAACGGCACCGACATGCCTTCGGTGAAATCCACCATCGAGGCGGGGCTCGCCCAGGACCGCTCCATCGACTACGTCGTCACGCTGGGAGCCCCTTTCGCGCTGACGGCGGTGCAGTCGGTCTCCGAGTCAGGCAGCAAGGCCAAGGTCGCCACGTTCGACCTCAACAAGGAACTGGTAACGGCCGTCGAGAAGGGGGCCATCCAGTTCGCCGTGGACCAGCAGCCTTACCTACAGGGTTACTTGGCGGTCGACTCGCTGTGGTTGTACAAGACCAACGGCAACTACATGGGCGGCGGCGAGGAGCCGGTCCTGACCGGTCCTGCCTTCGTCGACAAGGCCAACATCCACTCCGTCGCTTCCTTCGCGGCCAAAGGTACGCGCTGAGTGCGGTGTGCCCGTGACGGGCAAGCTTTGTCTGCGATCCGTGTCGGCGCTGGCAGGCGCGGACAGGCTCAGTCTCCAAGGGGCAGAAGGTCGTGGATGTTCAAGCTGCTGGCTTTGAACTTGTCCGCGTCGACTGCGTCGGCGAGGCGGACCGCCAGAGCGGTGAGGATGTCCAGCAGTGGGCGGTGTCGGCGGTGCGGCTTGGCATAGCGGAAGTTCTTCAGGACCTCATGGATCTGGTCCATCTGTCCGCCTTGAATGACCCAGGGTGCGAAATGCCGTTCTCCCTGGGTCACGAGGCACCAGACGAACGTGGAGGCGGCTGGCTGCTCCGAGGCGGTGAGGATTCCCCCGCCTCGGACCGGTGGTTCTGGCAAGCAGCGTGAGATGGCTTGCCAATCTGCGTCTGATAGCTGCCACTTGCGCATGCGTGCTCGACGCCTTTGATAGTTGACGAGGTGTTTCGCCGCTTCGAGTTCGGCGGTCAGGCCAGCGAGGGCTGCGTCGAATAGTTCTGGGTTATCGGTGTTTCGTTGCCATCGTCCGAGGGCGGTTGCGGCTCCGGGCGCGTGGTGGGGGCGGTGGTGTCCGAAGAATTCGGGTGCGCTGCTGGCGGGCTGGCCGGTCGCTTCCTGGTAGAGGCGAACGCAGATGGCGCGCCGGAAGACCCGCGGGCTGATGCCGGTGGGTCCAGATCCCGGAAATGCTGAGCACCAGGTCGTCCTCTTCCACCAGGTCGGCCGGCCGTACGTCGATGAGCCACGTACCCTCGAGGCCCACACACAGGCAGTCCGGTGTGTGCGAACGGTCCTTCCCCTGTGCCAAGAACCGCAGCCGGAACGGCTGTGGCAGCACATCGAGGAGATGATCGGAAGCTCAGTAACAGGATGCGACGCTCGGTCTCACCCCGCCCCTACGGCGGAAGGCCGGCCCGGCGCCTCTCGGCGCGGGCCGGCCTTCCGCTGTGCTCTGCGGTCAGTCCGTGCCGGACTCCATCGCGGCGCGGTCCAGCAGCGCCTCGTCCTCGGAGACCTCGCCGCGGGAGGCGATGGCCTCGGCGCCGCCCTCGGGCAGCTCCGGCATGGTGCCGATGAGCCCGGTCGCGGCGGCCTGGGAGGCGCCGATGGTGGGGCTGCCGGTGCCGATCAGGCCGAGGCCGACGTACTGCTCCAGCTTGGCGCGGGAGTCGGCGATGTCGAGGTTGCGCATGGTCAGCTGGCCGATGCGGTCGACCGGGCCGAACGCGGAGTCCTCGGTGCGCTCCATCGACAGCTTGTCCGGGTGGTAGCTGAACGCCGGGCCCGTGGTGTCGAGGATCGAGTAGTCCTCGCCGCGCCGCAGCCGCAGGGTGACCTCACCGGTGATCGCCGAGCCGACCCAGCGCTGCAGCGACTCGCGGATCATCAGCGCCTGCGGGTCCAGCCAGCGGCCCTCGTACATCAGCCGGCCGAGCCGGCGGCCCTCGTTGTGGTACTGGGCGAGGGTGTCCTCGTTGTGGATGGCGTTGACCAGGCGCTCGTAGGCCGCGTGCAGCAGGGCCATGCCGGGGGCCTCGTAGATGCCGCGGCTCTTGGCCTCGATGATGCGGTTCTCGATCTGGTCGGACATGCCCAGGCCGTGCCGGCCGCCGATGGCGTTGGCCTCCATCACCAGGTCGACGGCGGTGGCGAACTCCTTGCCGTTGATCGTCACCGGGCGGCCCTGGTCGAAGCCGATCGTCACGTCCTCGGGTGCGATCTCGACGGCGGGGTCCCAGAACCGGACGCCCATGATGGGCTCCACGGTCTCGATGCCGGTGTCCAGGTGCTCCAGGGTCTTGGCCTCGTGCGTGGCACCCCAGATGTTGGCGTCGGTGGAGTACGCCTTCTCCGTGCTGTCGCGGTAGGGCAGCTTGTGCGCGACCAGCCACTCCGACATTTCCTTGCGGCCGCCGAGCTCGGTCACGAAGTGCGCGTCCAGCCACGGCTTGTAGATCCGCAGGTTGGGGTTGGCGAGCAGGCCGTAGCGGTAGAACCGCTCGATGTCGTTGCCCTTGAAGGTCGAGCCGTCGCCCCAGATCTGGACGTCGTCCTCGAGCATCGCCCGCACCAGGAGCGTGCCGGTGACGGCACGGCCGAGCGGGGTGGTGTTGAAGTAGGCGCGTCCGCCGGAGCGGATGTGGAACGCGCCGCAGGTGAGTGCGGCCAGGCCCTCCTCGACCAGCGCGGCACGGCAGTCGACCAGGCGCGCGATCTCGGCACCGTAGTTCTTCGCGCGCCCGGGCACCGAGGCGATGTCGGGCTCGTCGTACTGGCCGATGTCGGCGGTGTAGGTGCACGGGACGGCGCCCTTGTCGCGCATCCACGCGACCGCGACGGAGGTGTCGAGGCCGCCGGAGAAGGCGATACCGACGCGCTCGCCGGCGGGCAGGGAGGTGAGGACCTTGGACATAGGAAGAGTATGCATGATGGCGCATGGTCATGCAAAGCCGGATCGCGGAACCGATACGGTCCGGTCATGGCAGCCAGAATCGATCTGACCCTCGACTGCGCGGACGCCCTGCTCCTGGCCCGCTTCTGGAAGACGGCGCTGGGCTATGTCGACGAGCCGCCGCCCGCTCCCTTCGCCACCCGTGAGGAGTGGCTCGCCCAGTTCGACCTCCCGGACGACGAGTCGGCGGACGACGCCGCGTGGCTCTGCGCTCCCGACGGCACCGGCCCCCGCCTGTCCATCCTGAAGGTGCCCGAGCCCAAGACGGCGAAGAACCGGCTGCACATCGACATCCGGGTGCCGGGGCACGGCGGCCCGGCGGAGCGATGGGCGCGGATCAGGGCGGAGGCCGGGCGGCTGGTGGCGGCCGGCGGGCGCGTCCTTCAGGAGTTCGACGCGCACCACATCGTGATGGCCGACCCGGAGGGCAACGAGTTCTGCGTCGCCGCCGCGTCCCCGGGCTGATCCCTCAGCGCAGGTCGAGCCGCATCAGCACCCTGGGACGGCCGGCCAGTACCGAGGTGGTGTCGGCGGCGTGGACGAACCCGGCGCGCTCGAAGTTCGCGCGGATCCCGGCGTAGGCCATGGTGGTGTCCACCCGGCCGCCGCCGCCGTCGAGGGGGTAGGCCTCGATCGCCGGTGCGCCCTGGGCGCGGGCGAAGTCGACCGCGCCGGCGATGAGGGCGTGCGAGAGGCCCTGTCCGCGATGGCCCGGGCGGACCCGGATGCACCACAGCGACCAGACCGGCAGGTCGTCGATGTGGGGGATCGTCCGGCTGCGCGCGTAGGAGGTGGCCGCGCGCGGGGCGACGGCCGCCCAGCCGACCGGCTCGTCACCGTCGTAGGCGAGCACACCGGGCGGCGGGGAGGTACGGCACAGCTCGGCGACGTACTCCCCGCGGGCCGGCCCGCGAAGCGTGCGGTCGAGCTTCGCCGGGATGCGGTGGCTCAGGCACCAACAGACCGTGGCGCCGGGGGACTTGGGGCCCAGCACCGTACGGACGTCGGCGAAGGCCGCTGCCGGGCGCACCTCGATGGTCATGTCACCACGGTGCCACGGGCCGCCGGTCCGCGCCCCGGTTCAGCGCACCAGGCAGGGGCGTTTGGGGTCGAACTCCCAGTCCTCGACCAGGTAGCGCATGCCGATCGCGTCGTCGCGGCCGGACAGCGCCTTCGCCCGGTAGAGCTCGTGGGCCGCCATCAGCCGGTCGGGGTCGAGGCGGATGCCCAGGCCCGGGGTGTCGGGGACGGCGACCTCGCCGCCGACGATGCGCGGCGGTTCGACGGTGAGCCGCTCCTGCCCCTCCTGCCAGATCCAGTGGGTGTCCAGCGCGTTGTACGCGCCCGGGGCCGCGGCGCCGCAGTGGGCCATCATCGCCAGCGAGATGTCGAAGTGGTTGTTGGAGTGACAGCCCCAGGTCAGACCCGTTTCGTGGCAGAGCTGGGCCACGCGCACCGACCCCTGCATGGTCCAGAAGTGCGGGTCGGCGAGCGGGATGGACACGGACTGCAGGGCCAGGGCGTGGGTGAGCTGACGCCAGTCGGTCGCGATCATGTTGGTGGCCGTGGGCAGTCCGGTGGCGCGGCGGAACTCGGCGAGGATCTCGCGGCCGGAGTAGCCGTCCTCGGCGCCGCAGGGGTCCTCGGCGTAGGCGAGGGTGCCCAGCAGCGGCCTGCACAGGTCGACGGCTTCGCGCAGCGACCAGGCGCCGTTCGGGTCGAGCGTGATCCGGGCCTCGGGGAAGCGGTCCTTCAATGCCCGTACGGTGGCGACCTCCTCGGCGCCGCGCAGGACGCCGCCCTTGAGTTTGAAGTCCCGGAAGCCGTAGTGGTCGTGGGCCGCCTCGGCCTGGCGGACGATCGCCTCCGGGGTGAGGGCCTCCTCGCGCCGGACCCGGTACCACTCGACGTCCGCGTCGGATTCGCGCAGGTAGTCCAGGTCGGTACGGTCGGGGTCGCCGACGTGGAAGAGGTAGCCGAGGACCCGCACCGCGTCGCGCTGCCTGCCCTCGCCGAGCAGGGCGGCGACCGGCACCTCCAGGTGCTGGCCGAGCAGGTCCAGCAGCGCCGACTCGACGGCGGTGACGGCGTGGACGGTGGTGCGCAGGTCGAAGGTCTGGGCGCCGCGGCCCCCGGCGTCGCGGTCGCCGAAGGCCGCCCGCACCGAGTTCAGGACGCGGTTGTGGTCGCCGAGACGCGCACCGACGACCAGCGGCTCGGCGTCGCGCAGGGTCCGGGTGATCTGCTCGCCGCCGGGCACCTCGCCGAGGCCGGTGCGGCCCTCGGAGTCCTCCAGGACGACGACGTTGCGGGTGAAATAGGGGGCGTGGGCGCCGGAGAGGTTCAGGAGCATGGAGTCGCGTCCGGCGACCGGGTAGACGGAGAACTTCGTGACGACGGGTTGGCTCATGGGGTGAACTGCCGTTCTGCGATGAGGGTTCGGGCGGGCGGTCAGACCTGCAGGGCGTCCAGCACTTGCTCCAGGACCAGGACACCACCGAGGCCGAGGACGGCGAGGACCGTGGTGTACGTGGTGCGCGCCTTGATCGCGTCGACGACCGACAGGTTGAAGTACTCCTTGAACATCCAGAAGCCCGGGTCGTTGACGTGGGAGAAGGCGATCGAGCCGCAGGAGACGGCGAGCACCATGACCTCGGGGTGGACGCCGCTGCCGGCGAGCAGCGGCAGTGCCACGCCGGAGGCGGTGACGACGGCGACGGTCGCCGAGCCCAGGGCAACGCGCAGGATGGCGGCGATCAGCCAGGCCAGGATGAGGGGCGAGACGGACCAGTGCGCGGTGGAGTCCTTGATGTAGTCGGAGATGCCGCCCTCGACGAGGACGTTCTTGAAGGCGCCCCCGGCGCCGATGACGAGCAGGATCATCGCCATCGCCTGGGCGGCCTCCCGGCAGGAGGTGGCGACCTCGGCGAGGCTGCGGCCGATGCGCGGGCCGAGCGCCCACACCGCGAGGCAGAGGGTGAGCAGCAGGGCGATCGGGGCGGAGCCGATGAAGGCGACGAAGTGCAGCAGCGGACTCGACCCGGAGGTGGCGAGGTCGGTCACCGCGGCACCGGCGATCAGCACGACGGGCAACAGGGCGACCGCGAGCGACCAGCCCATGCCGGGCATCTCGTCCTCCTCGAAGACGCGCTCGCTGACCAGCCCCTTGGGGACGTCGGGGTTCATCGCGCGGACGAAGGGCAGGCGCGGCCAGGTCAGGGCGATGAGCGCGCCGACCGGGACGGCGATGAACAGGCCGTAGAACAGGGTCAGTCCGACCGAGGCGTGGAAGGTGGCGGCCACCGCGGTCGGGCCGGGGTGCGGCGGCAGGAAGCTGTGCATGGTGGACAGGGCGATGGACATGGGCAGTCCGACCCACAGCAGGTTGGAGCGGGTGACGCGGACGAGGGTGAAGGCCACCGGCACGATGATGACGAAGGCGACCTCGTAGAACATCGTCACGCCGATGAGCATGGCGGTCAGCACCATGGCCACCTGCACCCGGCGCGGGCCGCAGGCGTCGAGGAGCCGGTTGGCTATCCGCTGGGCCGCGCCGGAGTCGCCCATCACCCGTCCGACCATGGCGCCGAGCCCGATGGTGAGCATCGTGTCGCCGATCTGGCCGCCGATCCCCTCGGCGAGGACGTCGGAGATCTTCTCCAGAGGGATGCCCTGGACCAGGGCGACACCCACGGCCACGAGGAGCAGGGCGGCGAAGCCGTTGAGTCTGAACTTCGTCATCAGCAGGAGCAGGACCAGCACGCTGATTCCGACCACGACGAGCGGCATGCGTCAGTTCTCCTTCGAACCGCCGGCGGGGAGCGCAAGGTTCACTCCCTCGAATCGCATCCCTGTATAGGGACAGCGTCTACATATGAGGACGGAGGCTAGGTTGATCAACGCGCCGGGGTCAATGGGTGTGCACGTGTCAATGCGATACGGCGGTCAGCCGGTCCGCAGCCACAGCGAGACGGCCAGCCACAGCCCGGCCACTGCGATGGCGATCCGCAACGGCCTCTCGGGCAGCCGGCGCACGACGACCGGCCCCACCCGGCTGCCGACCAGGCACCCGAGGCCAAGGGCCGCCGCGGCGCGCCAGTCGACCGGGGCCAGGAAGGCGTAGGCGACCGCGGCGGTGACGTTGGCCGCCCCGGTGGCGATGTTCTTCACGGCGTTGGTCACGCGCAGCGGCTCGTCGGCGGACAGGGCGAGCACCGCCAGCATCAGGACTCCGGACGCGGCACCGAAGTAGCCGCCGTAGAGCCCGACGAGCAGCACAGAGCAGGTCAGCGGCAGCGCCGTACGCAGGCCGCCGCCTTCCGTCAGGCGACCCTCGGTCAGCCGGCGCAGCGGTTCGCGGACCAGGATGAGCACCGAGCCGAGGGCGATCAGCCAGGGCACGACCCGCTCGAACGCCGAGGAGGGCGTGCCCAGCAGCAGCGTCGCGCCGACCGAGCCGCCGACGGCCGACAAGAGCGCCAGGCGCGCGAGTCTGCGGCCCTGCCCGCGCAGCTCCTCGCGTGAACCGGCCGCGGTTCCGGCGGTGTTGAAGAACAGCGCCACGGTGTTGGTGACGTTGGCGGCCACCGGTGGCAGGCCGGCGGCCAGCAGTGCCGGGTAGCTGAAGAGCGAGGCGAGACCGGCGATCGACCCCGCCAGTCCGGAGGCGATGCCCGCCACGGCGAGCAGCAGGGCGGAGCCGGCGGACACGGAGGGGTCCCTTCACGGGGCGGACGCGGACGCCTCACCCTCCCCGACGCTTGTTCTGTATACAAGACGCTGTCTACATAGAGAGACAAGCGTCAAGCGAGCCGCCAGGACGCCGCCCACGCCTCGACCGGGGTCGACGGCACCGGCGCAGGCCGTTCCGCCGTCGTCTCCAGCGTCAGGCGTCGGCCCTCGGCCGCCGAGCGCAGAAGGGCGGTCATCGTCTCCAGGACGTGCAGGGCGAGTTCGTCGCCTGCGCGCGGTCGGCCGCCGTGGAGGAAGTCGAGCAGGCCCACGCCGCGGCTGCCGCCGGCGTATCCCGCCGACGGTTCGAGGTCCTGCCAGTCGGTGCCGCCCAGCGCGAAGTGGCGCACCCGGCCGTCGAAGTGGTTGGGGTCGGGGACCGCGAGCGTGCCCGTCTCGCCATGGACCTCGATCGGGGCGGCCGTGGTCGCGACGCCGTCGAAGCTCGTGGTGAGGGTGGACAGGGCGCCGTTGTCGTGTTCGAGGACACCGGAGACATGGGTGTCCACCTCGACCGCGATCCGCTCCCCCTGGCGCGGCCCGGAGCCGATGACGCGCGCGCCGCGCAGCCGTGCGGCCGCTCCGGTCACGGCCCGGACGGGGCCGAGGAGTTGGACGAGGGCGGAGACGTAGTAGGGCCCCATGTCCAGCAGCGGGCCGCCGCCCGGTGCGTAGTAGAAGTCGGGGTGGGGGTGCCAGCGTTCGTGTCCCGGTGTGACCATGACGGCCTGGGCGGCGAGCGGGCGGCCGACGAGGCCCTTGTCGAGCGCGGCGCGGGCCGTCTGGGTGCCGGTGCCCAGGACCGTGTCCGGAGCGCAGCCGACCCGCGTTCCGGCCTTCGCGGCGGCGTCGACGACGGCCTTTCCGCCGGCGAAGGTGTCGGCCAGCGGCTTCTCGGTGTACACGTGCTTGCCGCGTGCGATGGCGCCGAGGGCGATGTCGGCGTGTGCGGCGGGGGTGGTGAGGTTGAGCACCGTCTGGATGTCGGGGGCTTCGAGCAGCGCCTCGACGCTCGACTGCCGGGCGCCGGGCAGCTGTCGGGCGACCGTCTGCGCGCGGGAGGTGTCGAGGTCGGCGACCGCGACGATCTCGACGTCGGGGTGCGGCGCGAGGGTGTCGAGGTAGGCGCGGGATATGAAACCGAGTCCTACGATGCCGATGCGGTGCGCGTCGCCCACAGCATTCCCCTCTCGACGACGGTGCGGACACTGGGGTGTTGCAGTACGTCGAGGCTGTGCCCCGGCGTCGTGACGACGACGCGTCCGGCGCCCCAGCGGCGGGTCCAGACGGCCGGCGAGGTCACCGGGCGGGCCCAGGGCTCGTACGGCCGGACCGGATGGGTGGTGGTGGCCAGGACGTCGATCAGGTCGTCGTGGAGCACCCAGTACTGCTCGGTCTCCAGCTCGAAGTCCGCCAGCCCGGCGGTGATCGGGTGGCTGCGGCCGAGTTCGGTGAGCCGCACGGTGTGGGGCAGGAAGTTGTCCTCCGCCTCGCCGCGCCGCAGACAGGGCTCCTTGCCGGGATGGGTGGCGAACTGGCCTCCGACCAGGTGCAGATAGTCGGACGAGGCGCGGAAGGAGTCGGCGATGCCGCCGTGCCAGCCGGTGAGACCGGTGCCGGCGACGACCGCCGCGCGGAGACCGGCCAGTTGCTCGGCGGTGATCTCCGACATGGTGACGCACTGCACGACGAGGTCGGTGCGCTCCATCTCGGCGGCGTCGCCGTAGACCGCGGTCGACTCCTCGACCCTCACCTCGTAGCCGTTGTCCCGGAGAAAGGGGAGGAACAGCCCGGTGGCCTCGACCGGCCGGTGCCCTTCCCACCCGCCACGGACCACCAGGGCCCTCTTCTGCGCCATGACACTCCCTCGTACGGCAACTCCTCTCATCTTCCCGGCCCTTGCGGGTCCGTACACATGAACGACTCCGGCATCCGGCGTACCGGGCACCCACTTGAGAGGATCGGGGCATGGCCGACTCCCCTCTCAAGATCAACGCGCTCATCGTCGACGCCGCGGACCCCGAGCGGCTCGCCGCGTTCTGGTCGGAGCTGCTCGGCCGGCCGGTCGTGGGCCGCACGGGCCCGTACGTCTGGCTGCGGCGGGACGCGGGCCTGGGCCTGGGCTTCCAGCGCACGACCGCGGTCAAGGCGGGCAAGAACCGGATGCACTTCGATGTGACCTCGCCCGATCCGGCGGCGGAGCGGCACCGGATCGAGCGGCTCGGCGGGCGCCGGCTGGAGCAGTACGCCGAGGGCGGGTTCCTGGTGATGGCCGACCCCGAGGGCAACGAGTTCTGCGTCATCCCCGAGGGCCCCTTCGAACTCGACGACGAAGGGCGGGCCGACTACCTCGGGTGAACGGTGGCCGAATTCTCGCCCTGGCCCCGGTCAGGACCCGGTCAGGGAGGAGACCGCCGTTCCGGGACCTGCTTAGGATCAACCGGTCGCCCCGCTCGTACGACCCCCAGGAGGCCCCGCGTGCCCGACGCCGCGGTCGGCGCCGAAACCGGAACCGGTGACGTGCCCGCCCCTCCCCCGCTCCCGCCCGCGCGGCGGCGCGCCGCGCTGCTCACCGGCGGCGCGCTGGCGGTCGCGGCGGCCACGGTCGCCGGTCTGCTGGTGGCCCGCGGCTCCGGCGGCCGGCCCGAGGCGGCGTCGGCCGACGGGCTGCGGCACACCTCGGTGGAGGTCACGCCCGCCGGCTGCGGGCGCGGCTGGAGCCACCCCGTGGGCGGCCGTCAGGTCTTCGACCTGCACAACACCTCCAGCACGGCGGCCGAGGTGGATCTGACCGACCCGAGGACGGGCGCGGTCTACGGCGAGGTGGAGGGGCTGGCCCCGGGCACCGTCCGCCCGTTGCGGGTGACGCTCGGCAACGGCACGTACGCCTTCAAGTGCCTGCCCGACGACGCGGACGCCGTCACCGGCCCCACCGTGCGCATCACCGGCGCGACCGTGAAGAGCGGCCCCGCCGCGGTGCCGGTCACCCAGCAGGACCTCATCCCGCCGACCCTCGCCTACCAGAGGTGGGTCCAGGCCCGCACCGCCGAGCTGGAGCGGAAGACCGACGCGCTGCGGGACGCCGTCGAGCGCGGCGACCTCGCGGCGGCGCGCGCGGCATGGCTGCCCGCGCACCTGGTGTACGAACGGATGGGCGCCGCGTACGGCACCTTCGGGGACGCCGACGGACAGATCAACGGCACCACCGCCGGGCTGTCCGGGGGCGTCCACGACAAGGATTTCACCGGCTTCCACCGGGTCGAGTACGGCCTGTGGCACGGGCAGTCGGCGAGCGCTCTGCGCGGCCCCGCCGACCGTCTCGCCGAGGCCGTCCACGCGCTGCGCGCCGGCTGGCCGGACGAGCGGATGGACCCGGCGGACGTCGGGCTGCGCGCGCACGAGATCCTGGAGAACACCGTGCAGTTCGAGCTGACCGGCCGCACCGACTACGGCAGCGGCACCAACCTGGCGACGGCCCGCGCCAACCTGGACGGCACCCGGGTCCTCCTCGACCACCTGCGCCCCCTGCTCAAGACCCGGGACACCGGCCTGCCCGGACTCGACACCTGGCTGGACCGTACCCAGCGGCTGCTGGACTCCTTCCGGCACGGCCGGAGTTGGACGCCTCTGGCCCGGCTGACCCGCGCCCAGCGGGAGACCGTCGACGCCGATCTGGGCGAACTGGTGGAGCGGCTCGCCGACGTGGCCGCCCTGACCGACGTACGGAGGACCGCGTGAAGCCCGTGAGCAAGGTCGGCCGGCGGGGTTTCCTGACGGGCGCGGCGGCCGTGGCCGGTGCCGGACTCGTGGCCGCGGATCACGGCGCCGCCTCGGCCACGCCGTCCCGGGAGAGCGGGCGGATCCCCTTCCACGGCCGCCATCAGGCCGGCATCCTCACACCGGCGCAGCGCGCCACGGCCTTCGTCTCCTTCGACGCGACCGCGCAGAACCGTGCCGAACTGCGCGACGCGCTGCGCGCGCTGACCGAGCGGGCCCGCTTGCTGACGACCGGCGGCAGCCCGGACGAGCCCGGTATCACCGGCCCGCCCGCCGACTCGGGCACCCTCGGTCCGGACGTGCCCGCGGACCGGCTGACCGTCACCGTCGGCGTCGGCGCCTCCCTCTTCGACGACCGCTACGGCCTGACGGCCCGCAGGCCGCGGCGGCTGACGGCGATGCCGTCGTTCCAGGACGACGACCTCGACGCCGGCCAGTGCCACGGCGATCTCAGCGTGCAGTTCTGCGCCGACGGCGCGGACACGGTCCTGCACGCGCTGCGCGACGTCGCCCGGCACACCAGGGGCGCCCTGCAGGTGCGTTGGCGCATGGACGGTTTCGTCAGCCCGCCGCGCCCGTCCGGAACCCCGCGCAACCACTTCGGCTTCAAGGACGGCATCGCCAACCCGGACGTGGCCGACGCGCGGGAGACGGACCGTCTGGTGTGGGTGGCGGCGGGCTCCGGCGAGCCGGACTGGGCGGCGGGCGGCAGTTACCAGGTCGTACGGCTGATCCGGATGCTGGTGGAGTTCTGGGACCGGGTCTCGCTCGCCGAGCAGGAGCGGATGTTCGGGCGCGCCCGTGACACCGGCGCCCCGCTGGACGGGCGTCACGAGAAGGACGTCCCGCAGTACGCGCAGGACCCCAAGGGCGACGTCATCCCGCTGGACAGCCACATCCGCCTGGCCAACCCCCGTACCGCGGCCAGTGCCGACCAGCGCGTCCTGCGGCGCGGCTACAACTACGACCGGGGCATGGACGGCAACGGCAACCTCGACATGGGCCTGCTGTTCTGCTGCTACCAGCAGGACGTGGTCCGGCAGTTCGAGGCCGTGCAGCGTCGGCTGGCCGGTGAGCCGCTCGTCGACTACGTCTCCCCGTTCGGCGGCGGCTACTTCTTCGCGCTGCCCGGCGTCCGGGACGGCTCCGACTGGTACGGGCGCGGTCTGCTGGCCTGATCGCACGCCCCCGGGTCAAAGGAACCTCAAAAGACCATGAGGATTTCCTGACCGAACATTCGCGCGCATGACATTGCCGCTCACCCGACCCGCCGCAACGATTGCCAAGGATCCGACCGTAGTTGCCATGACCATCGATGTCATGGCGGCGAAACGCAGTGCTCTCGGAAGCATGTCCTCTGAAGCAGTGTCCTCGGAAGGCGAGACAGCATGATCGGTACAGGAAGAACGACAAGTGCGCGGCGCGGCCTGAGCCGTGTGGGCGCCCTGCTGGGCGCGGCGGCGCTGGCGACGGCGGGCGGCGCCGTCCCGGCCGCGGCGGCCTCGGCGGGCGGCCACGGCACACACACCGCGACACCGATCAAGCACCTGGTGGTGATCTACGACGAGAACATCTCGTTCGACCACTACTTCGCCACCTACCCGAAGGCGGCCAACACCGACGGCACCGCGTTCAAGGCCGCGGCGCACACGCCGAAGGTGGACAACCTGCTCAACGCCGGGCTGCTGAAGAACAACCCGAACCTCTACGCGCCCAAGCGGCTGGCCAGTTCGCAGGCCATGACCTGCGACCAGAACCACTCCTACGGCCCCGAGCAGTACGCGGCCGACGGCGGCAAGGCCGACAAGTACGTCGAGAACACCGAGGTCAGCAAGTGCAGCGGCGGGCTGTTCGGCGAGCCCGGCCTGGTGATGGACTACTACGACGGCAACACCGTCACGGGCCTGTGGAACTACGCCCAGCACTACGCCCTCAACGACCGCTCCTTCAGCTCGGTCTACGGCCCCTCCACGCCCGGCGCCCTCAACCTGGTCTCCGGCCAGACGCACGGGGTGATCTCCGTCGACCCGGCCTCCGGCACGGAGAACCCGAAGCAGACGGCGACCCCGGACCCGTACACGGTCCTCTCCCCGAACGCCAAGGGTGTCGGCACGCTGATCAACGACCCCGACCCGGCCTTCGACGACTGCTCGGGCAAGAACCACACCAGCACCAACGCGCTCGCCGTGATGCAGGGCAGGAACATCGGTGACCTGCTCAACGCCAAGCACGTCAGCTGGGGTTGGTTCCAGGGCGGTTTCCGGCCGAGCACCGCGTGGGACGGCAAGAGCGGCGACTACGCGAAGTGCGACACCACGCACACCAACGTCGGCGGCGCCTCGGTCGTCGACTACAGCCCCCACCACTCGCCGTTCGAGTACTACAGGTCGACGTCCAACCCGCACCACCTCGCGCCGAAGAACGTCGCCGAGATCGGGCACGCCGGCCGCGCCAACCACAACTACGACCTGGCCGACTTCGACGCCGCCCTCAAGGCCGGCAACCTGCCCGCCGTCAGCTTCCTGAAGGCCGCCGAGTACCAGGACGGACACGCCGGTTACTCCGACCCGACCGACGAGCAGCACTTCCTGATCGACGAGATCAACGCGCTGCAGAAGTCGCCGCAGTGGAGGTCGACCGCGGTCGTGGTCGCCTACGACGACTCCGACGGCTGGTACGACCACGTCACCTCCAAGGTCCTCAACGGCTCCAAGGACTCCACCACCGGCTCCAACGGCAAGGCGCTGGACAGCCCGATGTGCCAGTCCGGGCCGGCCGCCGCGGGCGGTTACGCGGACCGCTGCGGGCCGGGCACCCGGCAGCCGCTGCTGGTCATCTCCCCCTACAGCAAGGTCAACTCGGTCGACCACACGGCCACCGAGCAGACGTCGATCACCCAGTTCATCGAGAACAACTGGGGCACCGGCCGCATCGGTGACGCCTCCTTCGACCGGCGGGCGGGCAGCCTGAGCGGCATGTTCGACTTCCGGCACCCCAACGGCAAGCAGGTGCTGCTGAACGCGGACGGCTCGGTGAAGTCCGTGAAGCCGATCCCGCACCACTACGCGCGGACGGCGTCGTCCGCGTCGACGCACGCGCCGTACCCGGCGTACGTCCAGGACCTCAGGGCCCAGAACGTGGCCGACGCGAGCTCCACGTCGCCGGCCCTGCCGATCGCCCTGACCGCCGGCGTCGTCACCGCCGGCGCGGTCGCCACGGGCTTCGCGCTGCGCCGCCGTAGGAGCAACGCCTCCGCCGCCGGGTAACTCCTCGGCACGGAATGACACTTGAGGGCCCCGGCCGGGCGAAGGCCGGGGCCCTCCGCGCTGCCCGGAGCCGCCGCGCCACGACCCATTGGGTAATGGGAGGGCAAAAGAGGCAGTTTAGGGTAGGTGAGGCCGAACGATCATCGCGCTTCCACCGCCGAAGGGAATCCCGACATGGGCGCACCACGCCTGAGCAGCACGCCGCTTCCGGGGATCGGCGTGCGCTACGACATGACGACGCGGGACCGGCAGCCCCTGTCGGTGGTGGCGCACCGCGACGGCGACCGGACGTTCAGCGTCTACCGCAGGGACGACCCCGACGCCTGCGCCCTGTCCGTGCGCCTCACCGCCGGTGAGGCGGCGGCCCTCGTCGGCGCGCTGCTGCCCGACCACCACACGCCGAACCTGCTGTCCACCGCCGATCTGGGCCTGGTGGCGGAGCGGATCGAGCTGTCGGCCACCTCGTACTGGAACGGCCGGGTCCTCGGCGAAACCCGCATGCGCACCGAGACCGCGTCTCCGTGGTGGCCGTCCTGCGCAGGGCGGAGGCGATCCCCTCCCCCACGCCCGACTTCCGGCTGGCAGGCGGTGACACGCTGATCGTGATCGGCACACGCGAGGGCGTGGACGCGGCGGCGGCCATACTCGGGCGGGAGTGAGCCATGCACTCCTCCGCCACGTTCCTGACCGAGTTCGGTTCCATCATCCTCGCCCTGGGCCTGCTCGGACGCCTGGCCTCGGGCATCGAGCCCTCCCTCGGCCCGCTGGCCACGGCCTACGTCCTGATCCTGGTCGTCCTCGGCCCGCTGACCGCCCGCTTCACCGAGCCCGTCGCCACCTGGCTGACCGCCCGGCGCCGCACCGCCGCCGCGAAGCCGGCGGCCGGGACCGTGGAGCGGGAGCGGAAGGCCGACCAGGACACCGTCGCCCGCCCTTGACCGCCCGGCGCCGTCGTCATCGCGAGAGGCCGTTCAGGGGGTGTCCGCGACCGTCACGGTGACCGGTGTGCCGAGTTCGACGGTGCGGCTGACCGTGCAGAGCCGGTCGTGGGAGGTCCTGACCGCACGGGGCAGGATCGCCCGCGCCCGGTCCGCGGACGCCCCTTCGGGGAAGGTGACGGAGAAGTCGACCGAGAGGTCGGTCATCCGGTTGCCCGACTCATCGCTGATCTTGTGGCCGGTCACGGTGACGGTGAATCCGGTGGGCTCGGCGTGCCGGGTGGTGGCCACGTCGACGTCGGCCGCGGTGCAGCCGCCGATCGCGGCGAGCAGCAGCTCGACCGGGGTGAACTCGGTGCCGCCCGGCTCCCCGCCGGTGCCGAAGTCGATCGTGCCGCCGCGTGCGTTGACGGCGGTGAAGTGGCCGGTGGCGGTGCGCCGGACGGTGACCGAGCGCAGGGTGTCGTCTGTCATGCCACGACAGTAGTGCGGCCCACCGCGGGAGGCCCGCTACCGGTACCGGGCGGCGGGAGTCGGGCGGTTGCCGCCGCTCAGCAGGGCCGTCGCGGCGGCCAGCAAAGTACGACCTCGAGCCGCTCGGGCAGGGCGTCAGCGCCATGCTCCGGCTCACGGTGGCGCCCCAGCCCTGGCCGGCGTCGGCCGCAGTCTCGCCGCACACCCCGAGGTGTACTTCGCGTCCGCGACCACCGGCCAGGCCAACATCGTCGTCTCCGCCCATACGAACCGAAACCGCGACCGGGGGGCGGAGACCCTGAGTCATGGAGCCCGCGGTCGCCGTCAGCTGTCCGCCGAGGCGCGCGTGCGCTCAGGCGGTGGCGGTCCCGAACCACCGCTCCAGGGCCGCCGGCAGGCCCTCCTGGTGCTCACCGACCCACGCCACATGCCCGTCGGGCCGCAGCAGCACGGCGGGGACGTCCAGTTCCGCGGCGGAGTCGACGACGTGGTCGACCCGGTCCGCCCAGCCCGCCGCGGACAGCCGTCCGGTCCGGTCGAGCAGCAGCCCGCGGCCGGCGTGCATCAGCTCGTAGAGGCGCCCCCGCCGCATCCGCACGTCCCGCAGCCGCCTGCCGAGCAGTTCGTGCCCCTCACCGAAGTCGTAGCGGATGCCTGTCGCGATGATCTTCTCGATCAGGAGGCGGTTGACCTCCTCGAAGTCCATCAGTTCCGCCAGCAGCCGCCGCACGGCCCGTGGCCCGGGATCGAGGGACATCAGCTCCATCTGCGCGCGGGCGTTGTCCAGTACGGCGGCCGCCACCGGGCGCCGCTCGGTCTGATAGCTGTCCAGCAGCCCCTCCGGTGCCCACCCGGCCGTCTGCGCGGCCAGCTTCCAGCCGAGGTTGAAGGCGTCCTGGACACCGGCGTTGAGCCCCTGGCCGCCCATCGGCGGGTGGACGTGCGCCGCGTCGCCGGCGAGCAGCACCCGGCCCACGCGGTACCGGTCGGCAAGCCGGGTGCCGTCGCCGAAACGGGAGAGCCAGCGCGGCGAGTGCACGCCGAAGTCGGTTCCGGCGGTCTCCCTCAGCCGGCGCCTGACCTCGTCGAGGGTCGGCGGGACCGAGCGGTCCTCGGCGACCTTCTCCGCGGGTACGACGACCCGGTACACCCCGTCGCCCAGGGGCATGGCGCCGAACATCAGCTGGGTCTCGCGTACGCGCGCGACCACGGCGGCCAGTTCCTCGGGCGGGGTGGTCAGCTCGACCTCGCCCAGCAGCGTGTCCACCCTGCTGGGCTCGCCGGGGAAGCCGACGCCGAGCAGTTTGCGGACCGTGCTGCGGCCGCCGTCGCAGCCCACCAGGTAGCGCGAGCGCAACCGCGTGCCGTCGGCGAGTTCGGCGGTCACCCCGTGCTCGTCCTGGCTCAGCCCGACCAGTTCCCAACCGCGTCGGAGGTCGGCCCCGGCCTCGACGGCGTGCTCGGCGAGCAGACGCTCGGTCACCGTCTGCGGAATGCCGAGAACGTACGGGTGGGTGGTGTCCAGCCGCTCCGGCGACGGTTTGGCGATGCCGGCGAAGAAGCCGCCGAGCGGGTGCGTCCGGCCGAGCGCGAGGAAGCGGTCCGCCAGCCCGCGCTGGTCCATCACCTCGATGCTGCGCGCGTGCAGGCCGAGCGCCCGGACGACCTCGGTCGGCTCCGGTTCCTTCTCCAGCACCACCACGCGCACGCCGTGCAACCGCAGTTCGGCGGCGAGCATCAGCCCCGTCGGTCCGCCGCCGGCAATGACCGCGTCGATCATCACGATCCCCCGTTTCCGCAGGTCCTGGCCTCGGCCGACGATTGTGCGACAGCAGGGGGATCTTGCCGCAAGCCCCCCTGTGCGCTATAGGTTGAAAGTGGCGGGGAGTGGACGACGACGCGTCTCGCTCCGTCGGCGCGCCCGGTGAGCGACCTCACGGCAGCGGGTGTCGGGCACCGCGGCCCGACCGCTCAGTCGTCCTCCCGCACCGCCGCGTCGAGGAGGGGGCCGAGTTCCCGGGTGACGGTCGTCAGGGCCCGGACGTCCCGCTCGGCGCGGGCGATGAGGACGGCCCCCTCCAGGGCGCTGATCATGAGGGTGGCGAGCGCGCCGGCACGTTCCTCGGGGACGCCCATGTCGGCGAGGGCCCGTGCCACGGGCGTGGTCCAGGTGGCGAACGCGGCGGCCGCGGCCTCCCGGGTGGAGGGCACCGACTCCGCGCAGTCCACGGTGGCCGCCGCGACCGGGCAGCCGGCCGCGAAGCCGGCGGACTCGTACTCGTCGGTCCACTGCCGCACCATCTCGGCGAACAGCCCGCTGGGCGTCGGCTCGTCCAGCGCGGCGAGGAAGCGGGCCACGCGCCTGCCCGCGTACCGGCCGGCCCAGCCCACCGCCTCGTTGACCAACTGCTCCTTGCCGCCCGGGAAGTAGTGCTGCAACGACCCGCGCGGTGCCTCGGCGTGGGCGGCCACGTCCCGCATGCCCGTGGCGGCGACCCCGTCCCGCCGGATGAGCTGGGCCGCGCTGAAGACCATCCGCTCCCGCGGGCCCCGTTCGGACATCCCCGGCCTCCTCGTGTCTGCGTCTCGCGCCCATCCTATGACCGCCGTCATACAGCTCCGCTACTATGACAGCGGTCATAGAGCTGTGACCGCTGTCATGGACCCTCGGGTGGTGGTGCGTCGTGTACGTCGGTTTCGTCGGCCTCGGGGTGATGGGACAGCCCATGGCCCTCAACCTCGCCCGCGCCGGGACACCCCTCGTCGTCTGGAACCGCACCCCGGCCAGGTGCGAGCCCCTGCGGGCGGCCGGGGCCGAGGTGGCGGCGGACCTTGCCGAGGTCTTCGAGCGCGCGGGGACGGTGATCCTCATGCTGGCCGACGAGACCGCAGTGGACACCGTCCTGGACCGCGGCGGTCCGGACTTCGCCACGCGCGTCGCCGGGCGCACGGTCGTCCACATGGGCACGACGTCGGCCGAGTACTCCGGCGCTCTGCGCGAGGACGTCCGTGAGGCGGGCGGCCGCTATGTCGAGGCGCCGGTGTCCGGCTCCCGGACTCCCGCCGAACGGGGCGAGCTGGTGGGGATGCTGGCGGGCGACGCCGACGCGGTGGCCGCCGTGAGACCGCTCCTGGCTCCCGTGTGCCGTGAGATCTTCGACTGCGGGAGCGTGCCCGGCGCCCTGCTGATGAAGTTCTCGGTCAACCTGTTCCTGATCACCATGGTCACCGGGCTGACCGAGGCGTTCCACTTCGCCGACCGGCACGGGCTCGACCGGCGGCTGCTCCGGGACGTCCTGGACGCGGGCCCCATGGCCAGCGCGGTCTCCCGGGTGAAGGGGGCCAAGCTGCTGGAACGGGACTTCACCGTCCAGGCCGGCGCCGCGGACGTACTGAAGAACAACCGGTTGATCGCGGAGGCCGCGCGCAAGGCCGGCCTGGCCTCCCCGCTCCTCGACGTCTGCCACGCCCTGTTCGGCGAGACGGTCGAACAGGGCCTCGGCGAGCAGGACATGGTGGCCGTACTGCGCGCGATCGAGAGGCGGAGCATGGCACGGTGAGACGCCGGTCGCTCATGGCTCGGCGAGCGCCATGAGGCCGGTTCAGCCGCCCCCGGCGCCGCGGCGTCCCAGGACGGGCTCGGCCAGCAGTCGCGCCGTCGCGCAGAGGGTCTGGCCGTGCCGGGCGAAGAGCTCGTCGCGGGAGTCGAAGTGGCCCAGGTCGGCCAGGACGTGGCCCGAGAGGTCGCAGCCGGCGCCCGAGGCCGGGCAGAGCGTCGTCCCGTCCCAGTCGATCGCCGTCCCGGACAGCGCGTCGAAGAGCGTCTCCGCGCCGGCGTTGCTGAAGCCGACCTCGCGCCGGATGCTCAACTCGTCCAGACTGCCGAAGAGTTCGGAGGCCGACAGCCAGGGCGTGACGTGCCCCCCGCTCGGGCCCGCCACCCGGAATTCCGGCCAGGCCAGCACGACCTGGTCCGGGACGACGAGGCGCAGCCGCGGAAAGCGCGGATACCAGAACCTGCCGTCCACCAGCAGGCCGCGCACCCGCGTCGGCACCCCGGACGCCCGCGCCACGGCCTCCAGCACGGCCAGCCGCTGACTGCAGGAGCCGCGGCCCCGGCGCAGCACCGCGGACACGGGCAGGTCGTCCCGCACGGAGTACACGGGCCGCACGGTCTCGGCGATGTGCCGGTGGGCCCGGCGCAGGAACGCCGCCCGGTCGTCGGCTCCCCCGGCCTCCGCCTCGATCCGCTGGAGGAGCGCTACGACCCGCGGGTGCCGCCCGTCGAGGATCCGCGTCGGGGCCGTGCTCCCCGTCGCCGCCGCTCCCGCGCCGCTCGCGCGGAGTCGGGCGGGCCTTCGGGGCATGAGAAGTGAACTCGTCATGGCGCCGTCCTCTCGATGCGGCACTCGGAGGGCCGCCGACGGCATCATGACGGAAGAATTGAACATGTTCAACTATGTGGGCCGTGGAAGGAACCATGTCGCCGCCGAAAGGTCTGCCGGCCTGCGGTTGCACCCCATTGGGCCTCGTGACAGAGCCGGTCAGCCCTGGTCGGCCGATCCGCCGACGCGTTGGATGGAAGTGTCTCAGGAGGCTGCCATGAACACTCAGGCCCCGAGCGCCCACACCTTCCTACGCCACCGCGCAGCGGTCACCGCGGTGTTGACGCTCCCTCTGCTCACTGTCACCGCGTGCGGCACGACCACCGGCTCGGGTGCACCGGCCGGGGTCGACCGGACCACGAGCCCCTCGACCGGCACGGCCGGCTCGGGCGGCATCTCCGGCGCGCCCGCGCCCTCCACGCCGTCGACGTCGACCGCCCCGGGAACGACGACCCGCGCGCCCTCGACGAGCGGCGGCACGGGCACCGGGACCGGCACCGCTGCGAAGCAGATCAGTACGGCGGTCTACTTCCTGCACGGCGAGCACGTCTCGCCCGCCCCGCGCACCGTCACCGCCCCGGCCACCGCCACCGGCGCCGTCCGCGCCCTGCTGGCCGGACCCAGCGGCTACGAGAGGTCCCACGGCCGTACGACGGCCATCCCGTCCGGCACCACGCTGCACTCGGTCGTCATCCGCGACCATGTGGCGACCGTGGACCTCTCCGGACGGTACGACGACGGCGGCGGCAGCCTGTCCATGCGGGCCCGGCTGGCCCAGGTCGTGTTCACCGCGACCCGCTTCCCGTCCGTCCACTCCGTTCGCTTCGAGCTCGACGGCAAGCCGGTGAAGTACTTCGGCGGCGAGGGCATCGTCCTCAACGGGCCCGTGGGACGGGCCGACTTCGAGGACGTCACGCCGGCCGTCCTGATGGAGTCCCCGGTGATCGGCAACAGCGTGCACACCCCTCTGCGGGTGTGGGGCAGCGCCAACACCTTCGAGGCCGTGTTCCGCCTGAAGGTCACCGACACCACGGGGCGCACCTGCGCCGACGTACGCGTCCAGGCGACTTCCGGCACCGGCACCCGGGGCACCTTCGACGTCGTCTTCCCCTACAAGGCCGCCCGCACCGGCCCGGGGCTGCTCACCGCCTACTACCTGTCCGCCAAGGACGGCAGGCCCGTCACCGTCGACACGGTTCCGCTGACCGTCAACCGCTGAGGAGGTCCCGCGTACCGCTCCGAGCCCGGCGGCCGGCATCCCGTCCGGGCTCGGAGCACGTTCATGAGAGGGAGGTGACGCGGAAGACCGGGAACCGGTCCGCGATCCGCGCGAACTCCTCCAACGGCGCGTGCCGGTCGACC
This sequence comes from Streptomyces sp. C1-1, assembly GCF_050214755.1. Lineage (NCBI taxonomy): Bacteria > Bacillati > Actinomycetota > Actinomycetes > Kitasatosporales > Streptomycetaceae > Streptomyces > Streptomyces sp. C1-1. Next base: position 1,712,961 of record NZ_CP189826.1, read on the forward strand.
GGCACGTGGGCCCTGGCGCCCGGCGCCAGCCGCAGGTACGTGCGCAGAACGGGCGCCCGGTCGCCCGGGTCCACCTCCTCCAGACGGACCTCCTCGCGGTGCCCGTGGCGCAGCGCCACCCGCCCGCCGGCGGCGCGGACGTTGCGCACCCAGTTCGCGCGTTCGCCGAGCATCGACACCAGATAGCGCTCGCCCTCGTGCTCCGCCACGACGACCGGGAACCTGATCAGCCGTCCGGTGCGCCGTCCGCGGACCTCCAGCGCCACCCAGTTGCGGGGGCCGAGGCCGGCCGCGTACTGGGCGGCCCCGAGGTGGTTGAGCACCCGGGCCGCACGGTTGGGGCGGCCGCCCCGGTACAGCCACCGGTCCAGCCGGTGCAGTCCTCCCACCGCGGCCATCACGCCACCTCCCTGCGCTCACGTGCCGGCTCCCGGCGTCACGGCTCCCTCCGTCGTGCCAGGGTCCCGCCGCCCCGGCGCCGGTCCCAGGGGTCCTTCGGTCCGGGTTCCGGGACGGTGGTCCCCTCCCGGACGGGGGCCGGTACCGCGACCGTGGAGGAGCGAGTCGACAGCGAAGAGGCGACATGAGCATCCGGCGTCACCACCACCGGCACCAGCGCGGAGAGACGGCCGCCCGCTGCCTCCCCGCCCGCGAGTAGCGGCCCCCGGGCGGCCGGGCCGCCCGTCCGAGCACCGTCACGAAGACAAGGGGAGGCATCTCATGCAGGCCGTACGAGCCGCGCTCGACACCGCCACCGTGGAATCGCTCCTGGCCGCCGCCGTGGCGGCACCCTCGATCCACAACACCCAGCCGTGGCGCTTCCGCGTGGACCCCGACGGCAGGCTGGTCGAGGTGCACGCGGCGCCCGGCCGGTACCTTCCGCTGGCCGATCCGGTGCATCGCGCCCAGTACCTGTCAGTGGGCGCCGCGCTGTTCAACCTCCGTCTCGCCGCGGTTCGTTCGGGGTGGCGGCCGGAGGTGCGGCTGCTGCCGGAGCGGGGCCGGCCGGGGCTGCTGGCCACAGTGCGGCTGACCGGTTCGCTCAGCGCCGACGAGCGGCACTCCGACCCGGGCCTGTACGACGCCATCGCGCGCCGGCACACCAGCCGGCTGCCGTTCACCGGCCGGCCGGTGCCCGATCCCGTCCTGGCGGAGATGGTGACGGCGGCGCAGGCCGCGGGCGCCCGGCTGCACGTGCCGGACATCGCCGGAACCCGCCGTCTGCTGCGTCTGACCGCCATGGCCGAGGCCCGCAACCAGGCCCGGCCGGACCGTGCCGCGGAGACCCGCGCCTGGCTCAACGCCCCGGAGGCGAGGACGCCCTACGGCATCCCCGTCACCGCGCTCGGCCCGTCGGACGCGGCCGGGCGGATGCCGATGCGGGACTTCACGGGCGAGCTGCCGGGCCTGCGGCTGCCGGCCCTGTGGTTCGAACGGCATGTGCAGCTGGCGCTGCTGTGGACGGGCAACGACCGGCGCGACGACTGGCTGCGCGCGGGTCAGGCCCTGCAGTACGTCCTGCTCACGGCGACCGCCCGGGGCCTGCGCACCTCCCTGCTCCACCAGGGCATGGAGTGGCCGGACCTGCGGGCGGCCATGGCCCTGCCCGGCCACAAGCGCTGCCACCCGCACCTGCTGCTGCGATTCGGCTACGGCCCGGACGGCGGCCGTACTCCCCGGGCACCCGGACAGCAGGCCGCCGCTCGTGCGACACCACCCGGCACCGGCGACGCGACGGCCTGACGACCGCCGTGTCGTCGGTGCCGATGCCCGGCGCGGCCGCCGGGACGGGCGTCAGCGCAGGCCGCGCTCCAGGCGTTCGGCGACGAGTTTCACGAAGCGCGCGGGTTCCTTCGGCTGGCCGCCTTCCGCGAGGACGGCCAGGCCGTGCAACAGCTCGGCCGTCTCGACGAGTTCGGCCCGGTCCTCGCGTTCCCGGTAGGCCTGGTTCAGGCCCTGCACGAGCGCGTGTGCGGGGTTGAGTTCGAGGATCCGCTTGGTGGGCGGGATCTCCTGGCCCATGGCGCGGTACATGTTCTCCAGCGCCGGCGTCAGGTCGTGGGCGTCGGAGACCACGCAGGCCGGGGAGACGGTGAGCCGGGTCGACAGGCGGACGTCCTTCACGTCCTCGCCGAGCTGCTCCTTCATCCAGCCGAGCAGACCGGCGTACTCCTCGGCCTGCTTCTCCCGCTCGCCGCCGGCCTGTTCGTCGCCCTGGACGTCCAGATCGATCTCGCCCTTGGCGACGGAGCGCAGCCGCTTGCCGTCGAACTCGCCGACCGCGTCGACCCACACCTCGTCGACGGGGTCGGTGAGCAGCAGGACCTCGACTCCCCGGGCGCGGAAGGCCTCCATGTGCGGGGAGTTCTCGATGGCCTGCCGGGACTCGCCGGTCATGTAGTAGATGTCGTCCTGGCCGTCCTTCATCCGCTCCACGTACTGCTGGAGCGTGGTCGGCTCGTCCTCCGAATGCGTACTGGCGAACGACGCGACGGCGAGGACGGCGTCGCGGTTGTCGGGGTCGCCGAGCAGGCCCTCCTTCACGACGGCTCCGAACTCCCGCCAGAAGGTGGCGTACTTGGCTGGGTCGGCGGCCTTCATCTCCTTGACCGACGCCAGCACCTTCTTGGTCAGCCGGCGCTGGATCATCCGGATGTGCCGGTCCTGCTGGAGGATCTCGCGGGAGACGTTGAGCGAGAGGTCCTGCGCGTCGACGACGCCCTTGACGAAGCGGAGGTACGGCGGCAGCAGCGCCTCGCAGTCGTCCATGATCAGTACGCGCTTGACGTACAGCTGGAGGCCGCGCCGGAAGTCGCGGGTGAACAGGTCGTGCGGGGCGTGTTCCGGGAGGAACAGCAGGGCCTGGTACTCGAAGGTGCCCTCGGCCTGGAGCCGGATCGTCTCCAGGGGGTCGCGCCAGTCGTGGCTGACGTGCTTGTACAGCTCGTGGTACTCGTCGTCGGAGACCTCGTCGCGTGAGCGCGCCCACAGCGCCTTCATCGAGTTGAGCGTCTCGGGCCCGGGCGTGTCCTCGCCCTCGCCCTTCGTGCCGGGCACGAGCCGGATCGGCCAGGTGATGAAGTCGGAGTACCGCTTGACGATCTCCTTGATCGTCCAGGTCGACGTGTAGTCGTGCAGCTGGTTCTCGGGGTCGGCCGGCTTGAGGTGGAGCGTGACGGCGGTGCCCTGCGGCGCGTCGTCGACGGTCTCCAGGGTGTACGTGCCCTCGCCGCGCGACGACCAGCGGGTGCCGCTGCTCTCGCCGGCGCGCCGGGTCACCAGGGTCATCTCGTCGGCCACCATGAAGCCGGAGTAGAAGCCGACGCCGAACTGGCCGATGAGCCCCTCGGCACCCGCCGCGTCCTGGGCCTCCTTGAGCTCCTTGAGGAACTCGGCGGTGCCGGAGTTGGCGATGGTCCCGATGAGCTTGCCGACCTCGTCGTACGACATGCCGATGCCGTTGTCCCGCACGGTGAGCGTACGGGCGTCCGGGTCGGCTTCGATCTCGATGTGCAGGTCGGAGGTGTCGGCGTCGAGGCCGTCGTGCCGCAGCGCGGCCAGACGCAGCTTGTCCAGTGCGTCGGAGGCGTTGGAGACGAGCTCCCGCAGGAAGACGTCCTTGTTCGAGTAGACGGAGTGGATCATCAGCTGGAGCAGCTGACGGGCCTCCACTTGGAACTCAAACGTTTCGGTCGGCATGGTTCGCATGTCCTCGCAGGTCCCGAAGTTGCCAGGTCAGGTGGTAGCCACTGTAGGACACCGAGTCGGTGCGGCCGGCCGAACCCGGTGCGGCCGCGGGAATTCACCCACGACACCTGGCGCGCCCCGCCCCCGCTCCGGTATGTCATGCCTCTGTCAGCATCGGCATTCTCGTGCCGCAGTGAAGGGAAGACCCCGTGCGCCTGCGCCCCTTGCGCCTCTTGTGCTGCTCCGCCGCCCTGGCCCTGTCCGTGCCCGCCCTGCTTCCGGGCGCGGCCTCGGCGGCGGTCCCGGCCTCCCCGGTCTATCTGCAGAACTACGTCACCGGCCGCAACGCGGCCGACAGCGGTGGCACCGTCGCCGCGCACAACCCCAAGGGCAACGAGGACCACCAGCAGTGGACCCCGCTCGCGGTCGACGGCGGCTACCAGCTTCGCAACGCCGACGAGTCCGGAACCTGCCTCGGCCGCAGCGGCACCACCGCCGTCACCTCGGCCTGCGGCGCGGACGGCACGACGTGGACGTTCACCGCCGGAGGCGACGGCACCTACACCGTCTCCGTCCCCGGCACCTCGCAGTACCTCACCGGCTCCTCCTCCGACGCCGGCGCCGTGCAGCTCGGCTCCGCGGGCGACCTGGCCCGCTGGTACCTGACCCCCGTCGCCTACGCCACCACGGCGATGCCCTCCGCCGACACCCGCACGCTGGACCAGGTCACCTTCCTGACCGCCCACAACGCCTTCGCCAACGGCGCCGACGGCAACTTCGCCTCCTGGCCGGTCAGCTGGTTCCCCAACCAGAACTACGGCATCAGCCGACAACTCGCCGACGGAGTACGGGGGTTCATGCTCGACGACTACACCGTCTCCGGGCAGGCGGTGGTGTGCCACAACAGCTGCGACGGCGTCAGCGGTCCCGTGCCGCTCGCAACCGACCTGCAGCGCGTCGTCGACTTCCTCAAGGCGCATCCGGGTCAGTTCGCCACCGTGTTCCTGGAGGACTACGCCTCCTCCGACGTGCTGAAGTCCTCCCTCGCGTCCGTCAACGGCCTCTACGACGTGCTCTACCGGCCGGACCAGGAGGGCGCGGCCACCAAGGGCTGGCCCACGATGGCCGACCTCGCCGCGCGCGGAAAGCAGCTGCTGATCTTCAGCGACCGCACCCGGGCGAGCGACACCGCCAGCGGCTGGAGCACCCGGGACACCTTCGGGGTGATGTACCAGCGCGAGTGGACCGTGGAGAACTACTGGTCCATGGGCGGCGGCCTCGCCGGCTCGGACTGGTCCTGCTACAGCCGCTGGGACACCAGGCCGCTGACCGCCGACTCCTCCGCGTTCCACCCGCTGTTCGTCATGAACCACTTCCGTGACTACCCCGTCGCCGGTACCGCCTCGACCGACAACGGCAAGATCCTCAACCGCGCGCAGAACTTCTGCACACCGGCCGCCCGCAAGAAGCCCAACTACGTCGCCGTGGACCGCTACGACCTCGGCTCTCCCAGCCCGCTGTCCACCGTGGAGACGCTCAACACTTACATCCTGGCGCCGGGACAGTGACCACGGGCCGGTGCGGGCCCCGCCTTCCGGCCGGGGCCCGCACCGCGCTCAGTTCTTGCCCGTGAGCCGCCAGATCTGGTTCTTCTTGGTGCTCAGGGCGCTCGCCGGGTCGCAGGTCCACTGGTGGATCTGGGCACCGGCCGTGGTGGAGACGTTGCTGACGTCGACGCACTTGCCGCTGTGGACGGCGACCAGCTGGTAGTCCTTGGCGTTGCCGAGCGCGGTGACGGGTTTGAGGGTGAACTGCTGGTTGGTGCCGCCGTTGCAGGTGTACTGGATGACGGCGGCGCCGTCGGCGGTGGAGGCCTGGGACACGTCGAGGCACTTGCCGCTGAGCTCGTCGACCACGGTGTAGGTGTCGGCCCTGCCGCCGACCGGCTTCAGGTCGAGCATCTGCTGGTAGCCGCCTTCGCAGTACCACTGCTGGTACTGGGTGCCGTTGGCGGTGCTCAGGCCGGTGTCGTCCAGGCACTGCCCGCTGTTCTCGCTGACCGCGACGGTGGAGACGGTCGGGTCGGACGGCGGGAGCAGGGTGATGGTGTAACCGTCCTTGGCGTTGCTCCAGGGGATGCTCACCGAGGCCGCGTTGCCGCTGACGCTCAGTGTGGTGTCGGAGATCGTCTCCGGTCCGGTCACCGCGGCGCCGCTGTTGTACGGGACCCGCTGGACGACCGCTCGGACCTGCCCGCCCTCCACCACCGAAGTGGTGTTGAGGCCGGTGAGGTTGACGGTGACGTTGCCGGTGTTGCCGTTGCTGCCGAGCAGGAGCTTGGTGTTCTTGGCCGTGTTGTCCTTGGTGGCCAGTCCGTCGATGCCGGAGCCGGGGGTGAGTTTGACGATGTTGCCGCTCTGGGAGCCGTAGTAGCGGTACATGAACCACTCGCCCAGCGGCAGGTACTGGCCGGCGCCGTTCTTGGTGAGCAGGTTGGCCTCGTTGTCGTGCAGGCCGGTGCCGGAGGCCCAGTTGCCGCGCAGCCCGTCGGCGCCGGCGCGCTCCAGGCGGCCGATGAACCAGGCGCCGCCGCCCGGGGACTGCATGGAGAGGGTGGCGTACTCGTTGATCTGGTAGGGGCGGGTGTTGGTCAACCCGGCGGCGGAGAGGGTGGAGTTGGCGTTGCCGACGCCACTGACGGGGTCGCCGGGCTCGTCGTGCCAGCTGTAGATGTCCGGCGCGACGTTGTTGGCCTTGACGTAGTTCAGGTAGGTGGTCCACCAGGTGTTGGACGACGTGGGCTGCCCTGCGATGCTGGGACCGACGATCAGCTGGCCCGGGAAGGCCGCCCGGACGCGGGCGTGGAAGCGGGACCACATCTGCAGGTACTGCGCCTGTGACGGCTTCCAGAAGCCGCTGCCGTCCGGTTCGTTCCACAGGTCCCACTGGACCGTCATGTTGTTGGCCCTGACGTCACCGATGAGCTGGTCGAGGAAGGCGTCGAACTGCGTCCAGTCGCCGTTGTCGCCGGGGAAGGCCTGGCTGGTGGTGCCGTCCGCGCCCCACAGGTCGTGCGGCAGCAGGACGAAGGTGCCGCCGAGGGCGACGGTGCGCCGGTACTGCGCGAGCGTGGAGTTCCAGCGGGTCTGATAGTCGGCGAGGCTGGTCGCGTAGCCGCCGCTGTTGAGCTGTGCGCCGCCGGCCCGCATGAAGTGCCACTTGATGTCCTTGAAGAAGTGGTCCTGCGGGAGCGAGCCGTTCGGCGTCATCCCGTAGATCATTCCGGAGCCGTGGTACGTGGGTGCGCCGCCGGCGGTGGCGAAGTCGACGGTGACGCCGGTGTCGGCGGCGTGGGAGGGGGCTGCGGGCACCAGGGTGGAGGCGAGAGCGGCGAGGAGGACGGCGACGGAGGCGACCGCCCGGCGTCTGACGCGGGTCGTGGTCGCGGCGGGTACGGCGGGTGAGTTCATGGTGCGGCTCCTGAGTCAGTGACGGTGTGCGTGTGCTTCGGCCAGCAGGAGGTAGCTGCCGGCGGTCCAGGTGTAGGCGCGGTCGCGCAGGCCCGTTCCGGTGAGGGCGTCGAAGTTCTCGGCGAATCCGTGGGTCTCGCACAGGGCGCGGAAGCGGTCGCTGATGTCGTCGGCCAGCCGGTGGTGGCCGGCGCGGCGCAGGCCGTCCTCGACGAGGACGGTGGCGGGCGCCCAGATGGGGCCGCGCCAGTAGCCGTCGGCGCGGTAGTGCGGTGACGTGGTCAGCTCGGTGGCCAGGCCGTACGGCGTGAGGTGGGCCTTGATGCGGTCGGCCAGGGCGCCGGCGACCTCGGCGGGCAGGTGTTCGCCGAGTACGACGGGCATGAGGTCGAGGAGACTGGCGCTGCTCCAGGTGTCGCCGGTGGCGGCACCGCGGGCGAGGAACCTGTCGCCGGTCCACAGCTGGTCGAGGAGCTCCGACTGCATCTCCGCGGCGGCGGCGGTCCACCGGGCCGCCTGCTCAGGACGGTCCAACTCGTCGGCCAGGTCGGAGAGTTCGCGCATCTGGAGGACTAGGAAGGCGGCCAGGTCGGCGGTGACCACCACCCGTTCGGGGTCGAAGGTGGTGGCGTTGTCCCAGCCGCTGTCGTTGCCGTGCTCGTAGTGGGCCAGCCCGGCCGCGGGGGCCCGACGTGCCGTGAGCCAGAAGTCGGTCCAGCGCTCCAACCGGTCGTAGAGCTCGGCCAGTTCGGCGCGGCCGGGCGGGGTCGGCAGACGGCGGCGCAGGTGGCCGAGGGCCCAGCCGTGGATGGGCGGCTTGACGAAGTTGTACAGCACCTCGGAGTGGGTGACCGAGTCGGGCAGGGCGCCACCGGCGTCCTGGTGGTCGAAGGGCAGGTGGTACTGGTCCAGCGCCAGTCCGGGGCAACCGCGGGCCAGCGCAAGGGCGTTGAAGCAGTGGTCCCAGCTCCAGACCTTGTCCATCCAGTGCTTCGACATCAGCACGGCGGGCCGGGTGACCAGGCCGGTCGGCCGTACCGTCGCCGACCACAGGACGTATGCGGCGAGTTCGGCCGCTGGGGTGGCGGCGGTGCGCCAGGGGGCCACCGCGTCGACGAAGCCGGTGAACGCGCTCAGCGCGGCGTCCACGACGTCGTCGAAGGCCTCCGAGGGCAGGTACGGGGGGCGTGCGGTGTCGAACTCCTCGATCGCGATCTCCCAGGTGCCGTCGGCCTCCCCGGTCACGGCGAGACCGCGCTCGGCACCGCCCAGGGCCTGGTCTCCGGCCGTGCGGGCGGTGGTGCCTCGCAGCACGGTGACGCGGTAGCGGCGTCCCGTCTCGTACGACGTGAACACATGGGCGTCGGCCACGGGGTCGTGGAAGAAGTACGTGCCGCTGAACGGGGTGAGGGCGGCCGCGGCGGCGAGGATGCCGACGCCGAGTCCGCTGCCGCGCAGACGTACGGTGTCCGGCGACTCGTAGGCGAGATCGATGCACCCGCCGGGGCCGCTCCAGCGGAGCAGGGCCGGTGTGGCCTCGACGCGGGTCTCGACGCGGTCGCCCGTGCCGGGGTCCAGGGGCACCAGGCGCAGTACGGCGTGCATGCCGTTCTGGTGCGAGACGAGGTGGAGGTCCTCGGCGTACGTCTTCTCTGCGACGACGGGCGAGACGTCGAACCAGGAGCCGTGCGTGCTGAACGGGATGTCGTGGACGGAGAAGGCCGGGCCGGGCGGTGCGGCGGTCATGTGGCGTGACTCGTTTCTGAGGCAGGGGGCTGCGGCCGGCCGACAACTGAGCGGCGACCGGGGCGGGTTGGTCGGTTTCAGTCCTTGACGGCACCGGCGGTCACGCCGGCGGCGACATAGCGCTGCGCGAGGACGAGGACGGCCGCGGCCGGCAGGGAGGCGACGACGGCGGTGGCCATGATGGCGTTCCACTGCTGGTTGTTGTTGCCGATGTAGTGGTAGATGCCGAGGGTGATGGGCTCGTGCGGGCCCCCGTTGACCAGGGTTCCGGCGAAGACGAAGTCGGACCAGGACCACAGGAACGCGAACAGGGACACGGTGACGACGGCGTTGCGGCTGATCGGCAGGACGATGGACCAGAAGGTGCGCAGTGGTCCGGCCCCGTCGGTCGTCGCGGCCTGGAGCAGTTCGCCGGGGATACCGGACATGAACGCGGTGAAGATGAGGACGCCGAAGGGGACGGCGAGGGTGGAGTCGGCGACGATGAGGCCGGGGACGGACTGCAGCAGGCCGAGTTGGAGGTAGATGGCGTAGAAGCCCATCGCCATGATGATGCCGGGGATCATCTGGGCCGCCAGCAGGACGAAGTTGAGGATGCCGGCGCCGCGCGGGCGCAGTTTCGCCAGGGCGTAGCCGGCCGGTGCGGACAGGGCGACGGTCAGGGCGACGGTGCCCAGTCCGATGACGAAGCTGGTGCCGAGGTAGGGCAGTTGCTCGTCGAGGACGGCGCGGTAGCCGCTCAGGGTGCCGTGCAGGGGCAGCAGGTCCGGCGGGGCCTTGCGCATGTCCTGGTCGCGGGTGAGGGAGACGTTGACCATCCAGTAGACCGGGAAGAGCATGATCGCGGTCAGCAGGACGCCGATGGCGGTCTTCACCCGCGTACGCCTGCGGTTTCGGCTCATGACAGGGCCTGCTTCCGCTGCGCCCGGACGTAGACGAGGCCGAAGAGCAGCGCGGCGACCACGAGCAGGTTGCCGACGGCGGCGCCGGGGCCGAAAGCCGGCAGGAGGTTGCCGAAGCCGAGCCGGTAGGACCAGGTGGCGAAGGTGGTGGACGAGTCCGCCGGGCCGCCCTTGGTCATGATCCAGATGATGTCGAAGACCTTGAGGGTGTAGATCAGCCCCAGCAGCAGGGTGATCGCCGACACCGGGCGCAGCAGCGGGAAGGTCACGCGCCAGAAGCGCTGCCAGGCGTTGGCGCCGTCGATGGCGGCGGCCTCGTACAGGCTCGCGGGGATGGACTGCAGGCCGCTGTGGAGCACGACCAGGTTGAAGGGGACGCCGATCCAGATGTTCGCGATGATCACCGAGGTCAGCGACCAGGACGGCGAGGTCAGCCAGTCGACCTGCCCGATGCCGAGGGCGTGCAGGGCGGCGTTCACGACGCCCGACTCGCTGTTGAGCATCCACGACCAGGTGGAGGCGGACACGATCAGGGGGAGCAGCCACGGTACGAGGAACAGGGCGCGCAGGGTCGCGGAGAGCCGGAAGTTCCGGTTGAAGAAGACCGCGAGGGCCAGTCCGATGGCGTACTGGAAGACCAGGCACACGGTGGTGAAGACGGCGGTGTGGAGCAGGGCCGGGGCGAAGACCGGGTCGGCGAGGACCTTGCGGTAGTTGGCCAGGCCCGTGAAGGGTGCGTCGCCCTGGACGAAGGAGCGGACGGTGTAGTCGCGCAGGCTCAGGTCGAGGTTGCGGTAGAGCGGATAGGCGTAGAAGAGGGCGAGGTAGACGGTCACCGGGGCGAGGAACGCCCAGGCGGCCCGCTGTTTCATCGGGCTCATGTCACTCGGCCGCGGCCTGCGCCGAAGTGAGCGCGTCCTTGGGGGACTTGGCACCGCTGAGGGCGGACTGGACGGCCTTCCACAACTGCTCTGAGATCTTGGGGTACTTGGTGCCGAGGTCGTCGCTGGTGCGCCCCTTGGCCGCCTTGACGGCCGCCACCCACGGCTTCAACTCGGGTTTCGCGGCCACCTGCTTGTCCTGGACCTCGCCGGTGGGGGCCACGTAGGACAGGGTGGTGTCGGTGTCGTACAGGTTGGCTGTGCTGGTCAGGCAGGTCGTCAGGTTCCGTGAGGTGGTGTAGCGGGCGGTGTCCTTCTGGACCGGGACGGTGACGAACTCGCCGCCGGTCGGGGCTGCCGCGCTGCCGCCGTCGGTGCCGGGTATGGGCAGGACTCCGTAGTCGAAGCCGGCCTTCGCGGCGTTGGCGAGCTGCCAGGTGCCGTTCTCGGCGAAGGCGTAGGTGCCGCTCGCGAACTCCTGCCAGCTGGTGGTCTGGGTGTTGTTGAGCACCGAGTCGGGGGCGTAGCCGTTCCTCAGCCAGTCCTTCCACAGGGAGAGGGCGGACACGGCCTGGCCGGAGTCGAGTTCGGTGAGTTCGGCGCCCGCGCCCCAGAACCAGGGCAGGAACTGGAAGCTGCCCTCCTCGGTGCCGATCGCGGAGAACGTGATGCCCTTCTTGCCGGCCTTCTTCGCCTTCCGCAGGGCCGCCGTGAGCGACTTCCAGTCCTTGACGGAGGCGATGTCGATCCCGGCCTGCTTCAGCACCTTCTTGTTGTAGTAGAGGGCGAGGGTGTTGGCGCCGATGGGGGTGCCGTAGGTCTTGCCGCCCGACTGCCCGGCCGCGAGGAGGTTGGGGTCGACCTTGGAGGTGTCGAGCTTGTTGTCGTCGGTGCTGGTGAGCACGCCCGCCTCGGCGAGGGTGGAGACCACCGGGTTGTCGACGACGAGGACGTCCGGCGAGTTGCCCTGCTGGGCCGCCAGCAGCGTCTTGTTGCCCAGGTCGCTGGTGTCGAAGGCGGTCCGCCTGACCTTCACGCCCGCCTTGGTGCCGCACTGGTCCAGCAGCTTCGCCCAGGCGGAGGTCTTGTCGAACTGGGGGTAGGGGTCCCAGACGGTGTACGTGCCGCCGCCGGCGCCCTTGGTGTCGCTGCCGCCGGAGCCGGAGGAGCAGGCGGTGGCGGTGACGGTCATGGCCAGGGCGGTCAGGGTGGCGGCGGTCAGCCGGCGCTGTCTTGCGGAGCTGTTCATCGAGGGTTCCTCTGTTCTGGGCATGCGGGTGCCGAGGCACGGGGTGATGAGGGTGAGAGGGCACGCCGAAGGCACCGAGGAGCGATCGGCGGGTGAGAAAGGGGCGCCGCGGGGGCCCGCGGGGCTGGGTCAGTTCGTCGGAGTACCGGGCCCGGTGCTGGCCCGCAGGGAGATCGGCGGGGTCAGGAGGTGATGGCGGGGCGGCGCGGCGGGGTGGTCGAGCCGTTCCACCAGCAGGTCGACTGCGCGCCGGCCCATCTCCTCCGCCGGCACGTCGGCCGCGGTGAGCCGCGGGGTCACCGTCTCCGCCCAGCGGCCGGCGACGACCCCGGTGACGGAGAAGTCGCGCGGCACATGCCGGCCGGCCTGGGCGAGCCCCCGGTACAGGCCGCCGAGGGCGGCCTCGTTCAGGGTGACCAGGGCGGTGGTGGCCGGGTCGTCGTGCAGGATCTGTTCCACGCAGGCCTGGCCGGAGGCGGCGTCGTCCCCGCAGCAGTACGTCCGTACCGTCAGCCCGCGCTCGGCCGCGGCCTTGGTGAAGCCGTCGAGGCCCCGCTGCGCGGACTCGTATCCGCACCGCAGCAGTTGCTCGGGCCGGTTGACGAAGGCGACCCGGCGGTGGCCGAGGTCCGCCAGGTGGTGGACGCACGCCGCCGCCAGCGCGGTGTGGTCCAGGCCCACCCACCAGGTCCCTTCGGGGCGTGCGGTGCGGCCGATGGCGACGAAGGGGAAGTCCAGCGCGGCCAGGTGATCGACCCGGTCGTCCTGGAGCCTGATCTCCATCAGGATCGCGCCGTCGACGCGCCGCTCCCCCAGCAGCCGCTGGAACGAGCGGTCGCTGTCGACGCCGCTCGGCGACAGCAGGACGTCGTAGTCGTGGGCCGCGGCCGCCTCGACCACGCTGCCGATGAAGTCCAGCTGCATGCCGGTGTAGTGGTTGCCGGCCGGTGGGAAGACCAGGCCGATCGTGCTGGTGCGGCCGTTGGCCAGGGCGCGGGCGCTGGCGTTCGGGCGATAGCCCAGTTCGTCGATGACCTGCTGGATCTTCCGGCGGGTGTCGTCCGAGACCGGGCGCTTGCCGCTCAGCGCGTAGGACACGGTGCTCCGCGAGACACCGGCTCGCCGGGCGATCTCACCGATGTTCACGAGGGACTCCTTGCTCGAACCGGTTCGGCACCTCACAGGAGGGTACGCCCGCCGGTCGCGAGGATGTGAGAGGGAGGGGCATTGCGACCCGATCATTCGTCGAACCGGTTCGCGTGAAGTGAAGGTAGGAACTGCCGGCACGGCTGTCAACACCCTAGGCGCGGCTTTTCACGGCGATATCGCTGCGAAAAATGCGAGGCGGCGCCTGTGCGGGAGGGATTGCCGGTGAGAACGCCCGGTGCTAGCTTCTCGAACCGGTTCGATGACGCGTCGGCGAGGGAGGAGGGCCGCCCAGCCCCTCGGAAGCGAGTGGATCGGTACCGGTCAGGACGTCGGTGCGGCCGGCTTCAGTGCCGGACGCCGCCCATCTCCGCGGCGAACAGCACGGGGTCGCTGTCGAAACCCCTGACCATCTCGTGCATCTCCCACCGGCCGGAGGCGTCGCGGGTGAACTCCGCGATCGTCGCGGCGGTGGCGTCGGCGACCTGGGTGAGGTCGTCCACGAGCAGGTTCCGGTATCCCTCGACCACGAGCACCCCGGCGTTGGTGAGGTCGCCGAACGTGCGGGGGCCGCCGTCCTGGTGGATGGCCACACCCACCACGACCCGCCGGTAGACGGGCGAGAGCCGGTCGAACTCCAGCACCATGACCTCGACGTACCCGAATCCCATGCCGGTCTCGCTGTGCCGGGTCATGTTGATGGTGCCGTCGGGCGAGCGGCTCTCGTAGTGCACGACGTAGGCGGGCCGTCCATGGGGATCGTCCGCCGAGTAGGTCGCCCCGATGATGTCGAGGTGGCGGGCCGGCTCACCGAAGGGGCTCGGGTCCCACTTGAGTCTGACCTCGACCTTGCCGAGACCTTCGCCGCCACCGCTCATTTCCGCCACTCCCCGTCAGACCGGCGCGGGACTCTCCCCGCATCCTCAAGTATGTGCCGTGACCAGCCGTTTGATGCCTCCTTGACGGCACAGGACGGGCATCGGACGACGGCGAACCGCGCCCACGGCCGGGCTCAGGGCCGGTACGCACCAGGCGCGGGGCCGCTCCGCCATGCCTGAAGCCTGACAGCTGCCACTGACAACGCCCCTGGCTCGGCGGGCGGTTGACCCGGTGAACGGACCAGCGGGCGACCGTCGGGGCGCGGATCCGGGTCCGGTGGGCGGCGGGCATCGCGTCTGCCGCGCGGCACGCGTTGCGGCCACCACAGGACGTAGGCGGCCGAACCGAACGCGAAGGCGAGGCGGATGAGGCCGCGGGCGCTGTCGGACGGGATCAGCAGGGCGCTGCCGTAGAGGGACAGCAGCGCGATCCAGCTGACCCACGGAACCAGGCGCCGCTGGCCGATCGAGTCCCAGATCAGGGTGCCGAGGAGGACGGAGGCGTTGTAGTACGTGTACACGCTGGGGTCCAGGGCGATGCGGGCGTCGGCGGCGAGCAGGACGACGGCCGGCCAGCGCTGCCGGCGGACCGCCAGGACGCCCAGGGCGACACCGAGGCTCATCTGGGCGGGCCGGTCCCACCAGGGGGTGACGGGATCGTGCACGCCGAACCAGCGCAGGGACGACGCCGCTTGGTTGGGAATGGTGAAGCGGGCGGCGGCGAAGGTCTGCGTGTGGGTGAGGTAGAACGGCAGCCAGGCAGCGGCCACCAGGGCGAACAGCCAGGCCGCGGCGCGCGCCCGGCCGCCGCGCGGAAGTGCCAGGAAGAGGGGTGTGAAGCCGACCGCCCAGGGTTTGCAGCCGACGGCCAGGGCCAGGCAGACGCCGACGGCGGTCGCCCGGCCGCGGACCAGGGCGCGCACGGCCAGCGTGGTGAAGAACAGGGCCAGGACGTCGTCGAGATGCGCGAACCGCACAGCGACCTCCACCCACATGGGGATGAAGGCCGCCCCGGCGATCAGAACCCGCTGCTGCAGGCGCCTGTGGTTGACGCCGGTGCCCCGGTAGTGGTCCGCGGCCGCCCGGCCGACCAGGACGAGCATGTACAGGCCCAGCACCGACATGAACAGGTCCGCGAGCTTCTCCCCCGTCTCGGGCGGAAACGGCGCGAAGAGTCCGGCGACGAGGAAGCTGACGGGGCCGATCTGCAGTTCGGGGTGGTTGGCGTAGAGGGCGAGGCCTCCCCCGGGGATCTGGTTGAACAGCAGTTGCTGGCCGGTCCTCAAGTAGTGCCAGGAGACGGCCTCGTGACGTTCGGCCACGACGAACCATCCGGCCGTCCACAGGGCCAGCAGCATGGTGTGCCGACGGACCGGCAACCACTTCGGCCGGCCGAACCGCTCCCCGTCCCCGGGCGCGGGACTCGCCGTTCGCCGGTTCGGCACACCCCGTCCTTCCGCTCCACGCTGCGTCGGCGCCGGGGCGGCCGGGGACACGGCCCCGCCCGGCTCACCTCAGTAGAGGGACTGGGCGCGAGGTGGGTTGCTCCTCGGGCCGCACTCCTCGCCGGCCGGGCCGGGGCCCGGTGTCTGCGTGCGGCGCGGCGGCGCCGTCGGCCGTCATGCCTGGAGCGCGCCTCGCAGCGCGGCGGCCATCAGCTCCATGGCCTCTTTCGCCGCCGCCACCGGGCCGGTGTGGGTGAAGTAGTGGTCGACGCCCGGGAAGACCCGGTGGGTGACCGGGACCCCGGCGGCCTCCAGGGCCTTCGCGTAGGCGTCTCCTTCGTCGCGCAGGCGGTCGTTCTCGGCGGTGATGACCAGGGCGGAAGGGAGTCCGGCGAGGTCGTCGGCGAGCGCGGGCGAGACGAGGGGGTCCGCGCGGTCGGCCGGGTCCGGGACGTAGGCGTCGGTGAAGATCCGCATCAGCCGGGGCCCCAGCAGCGGCCTGGCGATGGGCGACTGTTTGGTGGCGGGGTCGGCGTACTGGTCGAGCGGGGCCGAGTCCAGGATCTGGAGCCGGGGCGTGAAGGTGCCGCGGTCCCGGGCCGTACGGCAGACCGCGGCGGTGAGGTTGCCGCCGGCGCTGTGCCCGCCCACGGCGAGCCGCGAACCGTCCCAGCCGTTCGCGGCGCCGTTCTCGACGACCCAGGCGGTGACGTCGTACGCCTGTGTGACGGGGACGGGGAAGGGCCGCTGCGGGGCGACGGCGTAGTCCACGTTGACGACGACGCAGCCGGCCTCGGCGGCCAGATAGCGGCAGATGTGGTCGTCCTGGTCGGGGCGGGCGATGACGAATCCGCCGCCGTGGAAGTTGACGTAGACGGGTGCGTGGGCCTCGGCGGTGGCCGACGGGCGGTAGACCGTGCAGGTCACCGGGCCGGCGCCGGTCTCCACGCGGAGGACTTCGGTGCGCTTCGGTATGTCCGTGAAGCGCAGGTCCCGGTGCACCCGGGCCATCACGGGGCCGAGGAGCAACTGCATGCCCCTGGCCTGGAGTCTGGAGCCGAACGGCATGACCGCACCCCTTGCTGCAACATTAAACCAACAGGATTCCTGATGATGAATGATCGCCTCGCGCAGCGCAATGGGGAGGACCGGACGGCGCCGACCCGCTGCGTCGGACCGCGTCGCCGATGGCGGTCGCCGCGGCGGGGTGGGGCTGGGTGCCGGCCGCTTCGGTGGCACCGTGGGGAGCGCGGGCGCCGACCTCTGGGGGCGTGCGCGGCGACGGCCGGCGGGCGTCTCCGTCCAGCGTCACCGCGCGCTCAGCCCGCAGCGTTCTCGGCTCGAATCTCCATTGACGTACGCCGTTTCCGGTCGGGGAAACCGCCTCGGACCGCATACCGGCCGTGACGAGATGTCCTCGGACCTGCAGACCAAGGTGAACGACGGCGACGGCCGTGGGCTTCACCCGTGGCCGGGTCACCACTCTGACCTGCGGGTTTGCATCGGACTGTGTGGGGGACCCGTCGGGTGTGGTGGCCTATGGGGCGGAGCAGCGGGTGCGGGTGCCGGCTCTGCGGGCCCGCTGGCGGACCCAGGCGTTCGTCCACTGGCCGTACCCGCCGGAGGCGGTGCAGGCCCTGCTGCCCGAAGAACTCGTCGTGGACGAGTACGACGGAGCCGCCTGGGTGGGCCTGACCCCGTTCGAGATGGCCGGAGTGCGCCCACCGGGGGCGCCGGTCGCGGGCCTGACGTTCGCGGTGACGAACCTGCGCACCTACGTCCGCGGCGACGGGCGGGACGGGCTGTGGTTCCTCTCGATCGAGGTCGGCTGTCCGCTGATGCTGGCGGCGCGTGCCGTGGGAGCGCCGTACCACCCGGGCAGACTGAGCCTGCGCGCGAGCGGCGACACCGTCTCCTACGCCGGTTCGCGCCGAGGCGGCCGCCCTTCCTACCGTCTCGTCGTCCGCCCCGGAGACCCCGTTCAGCCCACGGAGCGCGATGTGTGGCTGACCTCGCGCTGGCGGTCGTACACGCGGCGGTTCGGGACCCTGTGGGAGACGCCGGTCGAGCACGAACCGTGGCCGCTGGCCGGGGCGACGGTCGACGTCCTGGAGGAGACGCTCACCGTCGCGGCGGGCCTGCCCTCCCCCGCCGGTGAGCCCGTCGTCCACTTCTCGGAGGGCGTCCGGCACGTACGGCTGGGCGCGTCCCGGCCCGTTCGCACGAGACCGCGCCGCTCGTGACGCCGCGGGGCGAGCGCGGTCGTCACCTCCGAAAGCCGGTCGGCCGCGCGGTGGACCGGCCCGGACGGGGCACTCGCCGGCGGACGACGGATTTTCCGCGACCCGCCGACGGCGGGATTCAGCGCCCCCCGACGGCGGATTCAGCGACCTCAAGGAGTGTCATGCCTGCCCCACGAC
This sequence comes from Streptomyces sp. C1-1, assembly GCF_050214755.1. Lineage (NCBI taxonomy): Bacteria > Bacillati > Actinomycetota > Actinomycetes > Kitasatosporales > Streptomycetaceae > Streptomyces > Streptomyces sp. C1-1. The sequence continues at coordinate 1,730,785 of NZ_CP189826.1, forward strand.
TGCTCGGCGTCTATCTCAACGACCACCTGGCCGGCGCCACCGTCGGTGCCGAACTCGGGCACCGCATGGTCCAGGAGCACGGTGACACGGCGTACGGCAGCGAGCTGCGGAGCCTGGCGACCGAGATCGCGCAGGACCGGCGGGCCCTGTTGCGGATCATGGGCGAGCTGGACGTTCCCGCGCGGCGCTACAAGATCTACGGGGCATGGCTGGGCGAGAAGCTGGGCCGGGCCAAGCCCAACGGCCGTCTGCTGCGCCGCTCCGGGCTCACCCTGCTGATCGAGCTGGAGGCACTGCGGTCGGGTGTGGCCGGCAAGGCGCTGCTCTGGCGCGCCCTGCTCACCGTGGCGGCGGCCGATGCGCGCTTCGACCACGACCGGCTGGAGGAGCTGCGGCAGCGCGCGGAGCGGCAGATGCGGACGCTGGACTCCCTGCACACCAGGGCCGCCACCGGCCTGCTCGCCACCCCGGAGCCACAGCCCTCCGAGTCGTCGGCGGCGCGGTCCGGCTGACGCTCGCGGTGCCGCCGACGTCGGACCGCTCAGCCCAGCAGCGGATCGTCGAAGAGCGAGAGCCTGGCGGTGACGCGCTTGCCCACGGGCTCCCGGCGAGCCTCGAAGCCCTGCACCACCGCCATCACTATCTCCAGGCCGTGCTGTCCCACCCGTCCGGCGTCGGCGGCCTGGGCCCACGGAAGGGTGGGATCGGTGTCCCACACCTCGATCTCGACCATGCTGCCGTCCGCGACGCGCAGTTGCAGCAGGGCCGGCCCGGGCGCGTACTTCAGCGCGTTGGTGACCAGCTCGCTGACGACCAGCTGCGACAGGTCCAGTGTCCGGGCCGAGACCGGAAGTCCGTGCTCGGACTGGGCGCGCGCCAGGAAGGTGGACACCTGGTCCCTCGCGTCGGCGATGCAGCCCGGCTCTCCGTCGAGGGCCACGGTCACCTCGGCAGGTGCGGCTTCCGGCATCCGCAACCACTCCTCGGGCGGAACAGACTGCCTGCCGCCGATGTGCAATACCCCGTTCATGAGCGCGCGACTACCCCGTAGGTCTCGTCCTACTCCTGCGCCGCGCACAGATGATTGAGGCGTGTGCGTGCATCGAGCCCGGAATACGGGGCAGCGATGGCAACAGAGACGTGACGGGGTGGAGATCGACCGCGGAAGGATGCGAGTGGCAGACAACCGGGAAGCAGTGGGCCACGGCGGGCTGTCCGTGGTCCGTGCCGACGTCGACGGCATCGCCGTTCTCGGCCTCGAGGGAGAAGTGGACTATCAGAGCTCGTCGGCCCTGACCCGGGCGACGCCTCCGGCCGACGAGGACCCGGGCCGCCGGCTCGTGCTCGACCTGAGCGAGGTCACGTTCATGGACTCCAGCGGTGTCAACGCCCTGATCGCCGCGCACCAGGCCAGGCAGCCCGTACAGGGGTGGCTGCGGCTGGCGGGGGTGCGCGGAGCGGTGCTGCGGACCCTGCAGCTGGTGGGCCTCGACACGGTGATCGCCTGTTTTCCGAGCGTCGAGGACGCCCTTCGGCCGTGACGGGCGGGCGGTGAACGACCACCGAAGAAATCGTCCGAGTACCCCGCATCTCTCGGGGCATGCCGGTTTCCGCATGCCTTTTTTCGCCCTCTTCAAATGCCCGCGCGAGGCTTTGGCCGCCGCCCGGGGACTGCGTTAATCTTCGACCGATTTCTCATCAGGCATATCCGTGAACTGCGGAATTGCCGCTCATAGCGGGGCCGTCCAGGCCCCGGCGCGGTTCCGAGTCCTCGGGGTGAGGGCTCTTGGGGAGCGGAACGAGGATGCGCATGACCACCAAGTCGGTCGAGGCCGAGAAGCAGGGGCCGGGCGAGCAGGAGCTGCGGCAGCTGCTGGCCGGGCTGACCGCCGTACGCGACGGCGACTTCGGCACCCGGCTGCCGTCGGACGGGCAGGGGCTGCTCGGCGACATCGCCACGGTTTTCAACGGCATGGTCGACCAGTTGTCCGTGTTCACCTCGGAGGTGACACGGGTGGCCCGCGAGGTGGGTACCGAGGGCACACTGGGCGGTCAGGCGGAGGTGCCGGGTGTCTCCGGCACCTGGGCCGACCTGACCGACTCGGTCAACGCCATGGCGGGCAACCTGACCACGCAGGTCCGTGACATCGCCCAGGTGGCCACCGCGGTCGCCAAGGGAGATCTGTCCCAGAAGATCGACGTGCCGGCCCGCGGCGAGATCCTGCAGCTGAAGGAGACCGTCAACACGATGGTCGACCAGCTCTCCGCGTTCGCCGACGAGGTCACTCGCGTCGCCCGCGAGGTCGGCAGCGAGGGACGCCTCGGCGGTCAGGCGCAGGTGCCCGGCGTCGGCGGTGTCTGGCGTGACCTGACCGATTCGGTCAACTTCATGGCCGGAAACCTGACCTCCCAGGTCCGCAACATCGCCCAGGTGACGACCGCGGTGGCGCAGGGCGACCTCTCCCAGAAGATCACCGTCGACGCCCGCGGCGAGATCCTGGAACTGAAGAACACCATCAACACCATGGTCGACCAGCTCTCCGCCTTCGGCGACGAGGTCACCCGCGTCGCCCGCGAGGTCGGCACCGAGGGACGCCTCGGCGGCCAGGCGGACGTCAAGGGCGTGAAGGGCACCTGGCGCGACCTCACGGACTCCGTGAACTTCATGGCGGGCAACCTCACCGCGCAGGTCCGCAACGTCGCCCAGGTGGCCACCGCGGTGGCGCAGGGCGACCTCTCCCAGAAGATCACCGTCGACGCCCGCGGCGAGATCCTGGAACTGAAGAACACCATCAACACCATGGTCGACCAGCTCTCGGCGTTCGCCGACGAGGCCACCCGCGTCGCCCGCGAGGTCGGCACCGAGGGCAACCTCGGCGGCCAGGCGATCGTGCGGGGCGTGTCGGGGACCTGGAAGGACCTGACGGACAACGTCAACGTGATGGCGTCCAACCTGACCGGGCAGGTCCGCTCCATCGCCCAGGTCGCCACCGCCGTCGCGCGCGGCGACCTCTCGCAGAAGATCACCGTCGAGGCCAAGGGCGAGGTCGCCGCCCTCGCCGATGTGATCAACACCATGGTCGACACGCTGTCCGCGTTCGCCGACGAGGTCACCCGTGTCGCCCGCGAGGTCGGCACCGAGGGACGCCTCGGCGGACAGGCGCACGTGCCGAACGTGGCCGGCACCTGGAAGGACCTGACGGACAACGTCAACTCCATGGCCAACAACCTCACCGGGCAGGTGCGCAACATCGCCCTGGTGACGACCGCGGTGGCCAACGGCGACCTGTCGAAGAAGATCGACGTCGACGCGCGCGGCGAGATCCTGGAGCTGAAGACGACCATCAACACGATGGTCGACCAGCTGTCGTCGTTCGCCGCGGAGGTCACCCGCGTCGCCCGCGAGGTCGGCAGCGAGGGCCGGCTGGGCGGACAGGCCGAGGTGGAGGGCGTCGAGGGCACCTGGAAGCGGCTGACGGAGAACGTCAACGAGCTCGCCGGGAACCTGACCCGGCAGGTCCGGGCGATCGCCGAGGTCGCCAGCGCCGTGGCCGAGGGCGACCTGACCCGTTCGATCAACGTGGAGGCCTCCGGCGAGGTCGCCGAGCTCAAGGACAACATCAACTCCATGGTGGAGTCGCTGCGGGAGACCACGCGGGCCAACCAGGAGCAGGACTGGCTCAAGACCAACCTGGCCCGTATCTCCAGCCTGATGCAGGGCCACCGGGACCTGCCGGTCGTGGCCGAGCTGATCATGGACGAGCTGACGCCTCTGGTGTCGGCCCAGTACGGCGCCTTCTACCTCGCCGAGGACACCGAAGCCGGGCACGACCTGCGCCTGGTCGGCTCCTACGGCTTCCCGGACGACACCGACCGGCCCACCCGCATCCCCATCGGCCGCTCCCTGGTCGGCCAGGCGGCGCGCAACCGCCGGACCATCACCGTGGAGGACCTGCCCGAGGGCTACGTCGCCATCTCCTCCGGTCTCGGCCACGCGCTCCCCCGCGCGCTGGTGGTGCTGCCCATCGTGGTCGAGGAGCAGGTGCTCGGCGTCATCGAACTGGCCTCGCTCACCCGCTTCACCCAGATCCACCAGGACTTCCTGACGCAGCTGATGCCGACCATCGGCGTCAACCTCAACACCATCGTGGCCAACGTCCGCACCGACGAGCTGCTGGAGGAGTCCCAGCGTCTGACCGTGGAACTGCAGGCCAGGTCCGGGGAGTTGCAGGTCCAGCAGGTCGAACTGCAGCGCTCCAACGCCGAGCTGGAGGAGAAGGCCTCCCTGCTGGCCTCGCAGAACCGCGACATCGAGGCCAAGAACCTGCAGATCGAGCAGGCGCGGCAGGAACTGGAGACCCGCGCGCAGCAGTTGGCGCTGGCCTCCAAGTACAAGTCGGAGTTCCTGGCGAACATGAGCCACGAACTGCGCACCCCGCTCAACAGCCTGCTGATCCTGGCCCAGTTGCTGGCCCAGAACCCCTCGCGCAACCTCACCCCGAAGCAGGTCGAGTACGCGGGGATCATCCACTCGGCCGGCTCCGACCTGCTGCAGCTGATCAACGACATCCTCGACCTGTCCAAGGTCGAGGCCGGCAAGATGGACGTCTCCCCCGAGCGGGTCCCGCTGCGCCAGCTGCTGGAGTACGTCGAGGCGACGTTCCGCCCGATGACCACGCAGAAGAGCCTGGACTTCACCGTCTCCACCGCGCCCGGCACGCCCGCGGACCTGCTCACTGACGACTCCCGGCTGCGCCAGATCCTGCGCAACCTGCTGTCGAACGCGGTCAAGTTCACCGAGCAGGGCGGCGTCGAGCTGAGCATCGAACCGGCGGCGGACCGGGAGGTGCCGCCCGGTGTGCACCGGGGTGGCCCCGTGGTGGCGTTCCGGGTGAAGGACACCGGCATCGGCATCCCCCAGCAGCAACTGGAGACGATCTTCGGGGCGTTCCAGCAGGCCGACGGGACGACCAGCCGCAAGTACGGTGGCACCGGCCTCGGCCTGTCCATCACCCGGGAGATCGCCCATCTGCTGGGCGGTGCCGTCACCGTCGACAGCACGCCCGGCCAGGGCAGCACGTTCACGCTCTACCTGCCCGTCGCCCGCGCCGACTTCGAGGAGCAGGCGGACGGCGGACGGCCGGCCGAGCCCCACCGGGACGACAGCGTGCCGGACGCGACGGCGCCCCGTGCGCTGTCCGGTCCCACGCCGCCGCCCGGGCACCGCAGGCGCCGGCTGCTGGTGGTCGAGGAGCGCCAGCGCGGTCTGCTCTCGCTCGTCGCCGAGCGTGCCGTCGCGGACATCGCGCACGACCCGGCCGACCCGCACGGCGAGATCGACATCATCACCGCCGTCGGCGCGGAGGAGGCCGCGAGCACGCTGGCGGCCGAGCCCTGCCACTGCGTGGTCCTCGAGCTCGGCATGCCGCACGCCGAGGGCGCGGACTTCCTGGAGGCCATGCGCGGCGACTCCGCGCTGGCCAGCGTGCCCGTGCTGGTGCACACCGGCCACCGGGTGGACCTCTCCCAGGAGCAGGCCCTGCGGGCACTGGCGGGCGACCGGCCGCTGGACTTCCTCTCCAGCCTGGACGACCTGCGCGAGCGCATCACCCTGCACCTGTCCGCCGAGCAGCCCGGCGACGTGCTGTCGCTGGTGCGCGCCGAGGAGTCCCAGCACGCTCCGGCGCAGGTCGTGGACGACTCGTTCATCGGCCGGACGGTCCTGGTGGTCGACGACGACGCGCGCAACCTCTTCGCCCTCAGCGGGGTGCTGGAGCTGCACGGCTTCGAGGTCCTGCACGCGGACAACGGCCGCAAGGGCATCGAGATGCTGCTCGCGCACCCGGACATCTCGCTGGTGCTGATGGACGTGATGATGCCGGAGATGGACGGCTACGCGGCCACCGCGGAGATCCGCTCGAGGCCGCAGTACGCGGAGCTGCCGATCATCGCCGTCACCGCGAAGGCGATGCCGGGCGACCAGGAGAAGAGTCTCGCGTCGGGCGCGAACGACTACATCACCAAGCCCGTCGACACCGGCGACCTGATCGCCCGCGTCCGGCACTGGCTGCCCTCGTGACCGGGCGTCACCACCGCCGAGTCCCCCAGCCGACCGCGTGACGTCCCCCGGCGTCCCCGCCGCAGAACAGGCCAACCGTGAGTGATCTCCGTCAGCCGCCCGAATCGCCTGCCGCCGAGCGCGCCGAGTCGCCCGACGACGTCGGCACGTCCGTCGCGGAGAGCGCCGGCACCGACGATCCCGGGCAGACGTCCCCCGTGGGGCGGCTCGCGGCGACCGTGGACCGGCTGCGCCGCGAGGTGCGGGCGGCGCAGGCCGAGGCGGACGGGCGCGCCCTGATCGAGTTGGCCAAGGGCATCCTGGTCGAGCGGCTGGGCTGTGGTCCGGCGCAGGCGGCGCGGCAGCTAGCCGAACTGACCGCGCAGGCGGGCGTGACACCGCTGGAGTTCGCCGTCGAGGTCATCAACCAGGCCTCGCGCGACCGGGTCTCGGAGGTCACCAGCGCCTTCCTCGCCGCCACGGCGGCCCGGTCCGACGCGGCCGCGGCCGCGGCCACCGACGGCACCTCCTCCGCCGTACGCCTGCGCACCGCCGAGAGCGGCGCGCTCGCCGCGGACGACACCCAGGCCGTCGCCGACTCCCTGCTGGAGCACGCCCTGACCCCGCTGGGCGCGGAGGCGGTGGCCATCTGGGGGCTGGGGGCCGACGGCTCGCTGAGCCTCGCGGGCAGCGCCGGGTTCTCCACCGCCGAGGCCGGACGGTGGCGGCACGTGCCGCCGGGGGTGACGACGGTGGCGCGCCGGGGGCTCACCGAGGAGGGGGGCCAGTGGATCCGCAGCCTGGCCGAGACCGGGCTGCCCTCCATCGGCCAGCACCACCACCCCGAGGGCGGCCGGGTGGCCGTACCGGCCGGGACCGGCGGGCGGATCCACGGCGTGCTGGAGATCGCCTGGCCGGCACCGCTGGACCCGCTCTCGCCGCCGATCGTCCGGCAGATCGAGGCCCTCGCGGAGCTGTGCGCCCACACGCTGGAGACCTCGGCGCTGCCGGACCCCGCGGAGGACATGGGCCCGCGGATCCTGCCGGACGTCGCCGAGCTGATGGATCTCGCCGACGGGCTGCACGACCCGGCCCTGGTGCTGGTGCCGCACCTGGACGCCGAGGGACGGCTGGTCGACTTCCTCATCCAGCACGTCAACGGCCGCTTCCTGGACCCCGCCGGCCGGCCGCGCGGCGTCATCAACGGCGCCCTGCTGCTGGAGACCTATCCCCTGGCCGCGGGGCAGAGCGAACTGTTCGAGCGGATCGAGCGCGTCTACGCCACCGGCGAGCCCTACCGCGCCCACCGCATGCGGCTGACCGCGCTGGTGGACGACGTGCACCTGACCGCGGTCGCCGACATCAACATCAGCCGGCACGGCGGCAGCGTCCTGCTGATCTGGCGCATCGAGGACGAGACGGCCAGGCTGGCCAACCTGCTCCAGCACGCCCAACGCCTGGGCCGCATCGGCGGTTTCGAGGAGAACCTGCTCACCGGCGAGATCACCTGGAACGGCCAGCTCTACCACCTCTACGGCAGGTCGGCCTCCAGCACGCCGGTGCCGCTGGAGGAGCTGCCCGCGCACGCGCACCCCGACGACGCCGTGGCCATCGGCCGGTTCCTGCGGTCCGTGCTGCACCACCGCCGGCCGGCGTCCGCCGCCTTCCGGCTGCAGCGGCCCGACGGGGTCACCCGCCACATCCGGGTCGTCGCTGAGCCGGTCCTCGACTCCGACGGCCAGCTGTACGTCGTACGCGGCGCGTACCAGGACATCTCCGCGCACCACTGGACCGAGGTCGCCCTCGCCGCCACCCGTGACCAGCTCGCCCACACCGAGCAGCAGGCCAGCGAGCGCAACCGGCTCGCCCTCCAGCTGCAGCACGCCATCATGCCCCCGACGCAGGCCCCGCTGGAGGCGCCCGGGCTGCGGGTGGCCGTGCGCTACCGGCCCGCGGAGACCCAGCACCTGGTCGGCGGCGACTGGTACGACGCGGTCGTGCTGCCGTCCGGGCTGGTGCTGCTGTGCGTCGGAGACGTCGCGGGGCACGGCATAGAGGCGGCCACCAGCATGGTCGTGCTGCGCAACGCGATGCGCGGGCTCGCCGTCACCGGCGCCGGGCCGGGCCAGGTGCTGGCCTGGCTGAACATGGTGGCCCACCATCTGACCGGCGCCGTCACCGCCACCGCGGTCTGCGCCCTGTACGACCCCGAGCGGCGCACCCTGCGCTGGGCGCGCGCCGGCCATCTGCCGCCCGTTCTGGTGCGCGGCACGGACGCGACGGCGCTGCCGCTGGTCAAGGGGCTGCTGCTGGGTGCCGTACCGGAAGCGGGTTACGAGGAGCACGAGGTGCAACTCGCCGTCGACGACACGCTGTTGATGTACACCGACGGTCTGATCGAACGCCGTGACCGGTCCGTGGAGGAGTCGCTCGCGCAGTTGCTGACGGCGGCGCGCGCGGTTCCGCCCACGCTGGACCAGCAGCTGGACCGGCTGCTCACCCACAGCAGGTCCGACACGGACGACGACACCTGCATCGTCGGCATCCGCGTCGACTGACCCGCGAACGGCACGGTCCGGACCGGACCGGCCGACACCGGCCGAACCCACCGGCACCGGCCCCACCGGCACCGACCGGCCCCACCGGCACGGAGCGAACCGGCCGGCACCGGCCACACCTGTGCGGAATCCTTTCCTCTGCAAGTGTGGCGTAAGTATGGTGATCTCGTGAAGGCACTCCTGCTGTCAGGTGGCTCGGGCACCCGCTTGCGCCCCATCACCCACACGTCGGCGAAGCAGCTCGTACCGGTCGCGAACAAGCCGGTGCTGTTCTACGGGCTGGAGGCGATCGCACAGGCCGGCGTCACCGAGGTCGGGATCGTCGTCGGGGACACGGCCGAGGAGATCCGGGAGGCGGTCGGCGACGGGAGCGCGTTCGGCCTCGACGTCACCTACCTCCCGCAGTCCGCGCCGCTGGGGCTGGCCCACGCCGTGCTGATCGCACGGGAGTTCCTGGGCGAGGAAGACTTCGTGATGTACCTCGGCGACAACTTCGTCCTCGGCGGCATCACGGCCCTGGTGGACGCCTTCCGCGTCGAACGGCCGGACGCGCACATCCTGTTGACGCCCGTGGCGAACCCGACCGCCTTCGGGGTGGCCGAACTCGACGCCTCCGGGCGGGTGGTGGGCCTGGAGGAGAAGCCACGGCAGCCCAAGAGCGACCTGGCGCTGGTCGGGGTCTACCTGTTCACCCCGGCCGTCCACGAGGCCGTGCGGGCGATCAAACCGTCCGGACGCGGCGAGTTGGAGATCGCCGACGCCCTCCAGTGGATGATCGACGCCGGGCGTGACGTGCGCTCCACGACGATCTCCGGGTACTGGAAGGACACCGGGAACGTCTCCGACATGCTGGAGGTCAACCGCTCGGTGCTGGAGACCCTGGAGCGCCGGATCGACGGCGCGGTCGACGGCCGCAGCGAGCTCATCGGCCGGGTGCGCGTCGAGGCGGGGGCGAAGGTGACCGGCAGCCGGATCGTGGGCCCGGTGGTCATCGGCGCGCACACCGTGATCGCCGACTCCTACGTCGGCCCCTTCACCTCGATCGCCGAGAACTGCCGGATCGAGGACAGCGAGATCGAGTACTCGATCGTGCTGCGCGACTCCTCGGTGCGCGGCGTCCGGCGGGTGGAGGCCTCCCTCATCGGCCGCAACGTCGAGGTCACCCCCGCGCCCCGCAAGCCCGCCGCCCACCGTCTCGTCCTCGGCGACCACAGCAAGGTGCAGATCTCCTCATGACGGCCGAGAGGCCGGGTCTGCGACGAGACGGGTCCGCGGTCGTGTTCGACGACAAGAGAGGTCCAGCCCGGTGAGCTTCAGGAAGCAGCCGACCGCCCAGGTCGACGACAAGGCCACGATCGGTGACGGCACGACCGTCTGGGACCTGGCCCAGATTCGGGAGGACGCCCGGCTGGGCAGCGGGTGCATCGTGGGCCGGGGGGCCTACGTCGGTCCCGGCGTACGCATCGGCGACAACGTCAAACTCCAGAACTACGCGCTGGTCTACGAACCCGCGGTGCTCGCCGACGGAGTCTTCGTGGGCCCGGCCGCCGTCCTCACCAACGACTACTTCCCCCGGTCGGTGGACCCGGGCGGAAAGCTCAAGCGCGGGGACGACTGGGAGGCCGTGGCCGTGACGGTGGACGAGGGGGCGTCGCTGGGCGCGCGTTCGGTGTGCGTGGCGCCGGTGCGCGTGGGGCGGTGGGCGCTGGTCGCGGCGGGCGCCGTGGTGACCCGGGACGTGCCCGACTTCGCGCTGGTGGCCGGTGTTCCGGCGCGCCGGATCGGCTGGGTGGGGCGGGCCGGTGTACGCCTGGTGGAGCGGGAGGACGAGCCCGGTGTGTGGGAGTGCCCGGAGACGGGCGCGCTGCACGACGAGAAGGACGGCGGACTCGTCGAGCGCGCATGACGCCTCTTTCCGCCAAACCGCAAATCTTCGAACATTCACCGGCATAACATGTGTGCGAACTGTGCAGACACAGCACAATGAGCACACGAACCAGTGCCCAGGGGGGGTTACCGGGTGAGGACACCTGTGCCTGAAGCGAGGAGCGGAATCCGCTCCGTCGCCTGACGTCCGTCTTGTCTCACACCGTCCGGCCGTTCGCGCCGCGACGCTCACAAGCCTGCGCAAAAACAGGGGGGTTGGTGTGTCCAACCGATGACCAGTTCACGTCTCGCGGCACTCGGTGACGAGGACCCGCCGCTGCTCGCGCTCGCCCAGCGCCTGCTCGCCGTGGCCGAGTCGGGGCTTCCGTCGATGCTGCTTCCCGGCGGGGAGGCCTTCGTCTTCACCATGGCCGGACAGCAGGCCCCCGACGGCTCCTGGACCCTGGAGCGGCGCGGTACCAGCACCCGCTACGCCGCCATCACCGTGCTCGGCGCCCGGTTCCTGCCGGAGGACCGCCAGCGCGCGGTGCTCGGCGGGCGCACCGCCGAGGAGTTCGCGGGTCTGCTCATCGAGTCGCTGCCCGCGGTGACCAACCTCGGTGACGCGGCGCTCATCGCCTGGGCCGCCGCCGAGACCGGGCACCCCAAACTCTCCGACGCCCTCGCGCGGGTCGGGGAGCTCGATGTGGAGGGGCGCCCGCAGTACACCGTGGAGGCGGCCTGGGTGCTGTCCGCGCTCGCGGCGGCCCGCGACACGGTCGATGTGGAGAGACGTTTCACCGCAGCTCGCGACCGTCTGCTCCGCTCCCGGATCGGTGACAGCCCGCTGTTCCCGCACGCCACCGCTCCCGGCCTGGTGCCCTGGTACCGGGCGCACGTCAGCTGCTTCGCCGACCAGACGTACCCGCTGCAGGCCCTGGCCCGCGCGCACGCCAGCGGTGACGGGGACGGCGATCCCGAGGCGCTGGCCGCCTCGGAGGCGTGCGCGGCGCGCATCTGCGAACTGCAGGGCGACGGCGGACAGTGGTGGTGGCACTACGACGCCCGCACCGGCACGGTGGTCGAGGGCTACCCCGTCTACAGCGTCCACCAGCACGCGATGGCGCCGACCGCCCTGTTCGACCTCGCCGACGCCGGCGGCACCGACTTCGGCGCGGCGATCCGCAAGGGTCTGCGCTGGATGACGGACGTACCCGAACTGACGGGCTCCCAGCACCGGGAGCCGATGATCCTGGACGACCTCGGGGCCACCTGGCGCAAGGTCTACCGAGGCGATCCGAAGAAGGCCGTGCGGGCCGCCCGCGGCCTGTCCACCCGGCTCGCTCCGGCCCTGCGGCTGAAGTCCCTGGACCGGGTCTACCGTCCCCTGTCGGTGGACCGCGAGTGCCGACCGTACGAGTTCGGCTGGATGCTCCACGCCTGGCAGGCGGGTGGCATATGAGCGCGAGACGCACGCTGTTCGGGGTCGAGCTGGACCCGTTGACCATGGACGAGACCGTGGCGCACTGCCTGGCGGCGGTACGCGACGGCCACCAGCTGGAGATCGGCGTGGTCAACGCCGCCAAGCTGGTGAACATGCGCCGCGACCCGCGGCTCGCCGAGGCCGTGTCCGGCTGCGACCTGGTCCTCGCCGACGGGCAGGCCGTGGTGTGGGCCGGGCGGGTGCTGCGCGCCCCGCTGCCCGAACGGGTCGCCGGGATCGACCTGTTCCTGCGGCTGCTGGGCGAGGCGGAGGCCGCGGGCATCTCGGTGTACTTCCTGGGCGCCCGGCAGGAGGTGCTGGAGCGGATGCTGCTGCGGGTGGCCGACCGCTTCCCCGGTCTGAAGGTGGCCGGCAGCCGCAACGGCTACTTCGACGACTCCGAGCAGGAGGCGATCGCCGACGGCATCGCCCGCAGCGGAGCCCAGATGCTGTTCCTCGGCATGACCTCCCCGAAGAAGGAGATCTTCACCGCCGCCCACGGCGCCCGTACCGGCGCCCGCGTGGTGCACGGCGTCGGCGGCTCCTTCGACATCCTCGCCGGGATCACCAAGCGGGCCCCGGCGGCCTGGCAGCGGTGGGGGCTGGAATGGCTCTACCGCGTACTGCAGGAGCCGCGCCGCCTCGGCCGGCGCTACCTCACCACCAACGTCTCCTTCCTTCTCATGACGGCACGCGAGCTGATCCGGCTCACCCCGTCGACCGCTCCCGCGAACAGGAGTCACTGATGCGCGTCGTCGTGGTTGGACAGGGATACGTCGGCCTGCCACTGGCCATCCGGGCCGCCGAGGTCGGACACGAGGTGATCGGCTACGACGTCGACGCCCGCCGGATCAAGAGCCTGGCCGCGGGCGAGTCCTTCGTCGAGGACGTCTCCTCGGAGAGGATCCGCGCGGCGCTGGACGACGGCACCTACAGACCGAGCGAGTCGGCCCGTGACTGCGGCGGCTTCGACGTCGCCGTGGTGACCGTGCCGACCCCACTGCACGAGGGCACCCCCGACCTCCGCTACATCAGGGAGTCGGCGATCACGCTCGCCCGCTATCTGCGCCCCGGGGCCACGGTCGTCCTGGAGTCGACGACCTACCCCGGCACCACCCAGGAACTGTTCGCCCCGATCCTGGAGGAGGGCTCGGGCCTGACCGCGGGCAGCGACTTCCACCTCGGCTACAGCCCGGAGCGGATCGACCCCGGCAACGCCGTGTGGGGGTTCAAGGAGACCCCGAAGGTCGTCTCCGGGGTCAACGAGGCCTCGCTGAAGGCCGTTCGGGACTTCTACGGCCAACTCGTCGACACCACCGTGCCGGTGCGCTCGCCCAAGGAGGCCGAACTCGCCAAGCTGCTGGAGAACACCTTCCGGCACGTGAACATCGCGCTCGTCAACGAGATCGCGATGTTCGCCCACCACCTGGACATCGACGTCTGGCAGTCCATCGACGCCGCCTCCACCAAGCCCTTCGGGTTCATGAAGTTCACGCCAGGACCGGGGGTGGGCGGCCACTGCCTGCCCATCGACCCCTCCTACCTGTCCTGGCGGGTGCAGCGCGAACTGGGCCAGAGCTTCCGGTTCGTGGAGCTCGCCAACGACATCAACAACCACATGCCCGAGTACGTGACCCGCCGGATCGGCGACCACTTCAACGCCCGGCGGCGTTCCGTGAACGGCTCGCGCATCCTGCTGCTGGGCCTCGCGTACAAGAAGAACACCGGCGACGCCCGCGAGTCGCCCGCCCTGCGCATCTCCCAGCTGCTGCTCGACATGGGCGCCCAGGTCAGGGCGGCGGACCCGCACGTCGTCGAGGGCCTGCCGGCCGACAACCGGCTGGTGCGGGTCGAGCCGACGCGCGAGGAGCTGGCGGAGGCCGACGTGGTGGTGCTGCTCACCGACCACGACGGCTTCGACTACGAACTCGTCACCCAGCACGCCCAGTTCGTCCTCGACTGCCGTCGGCGGCTGCCCTCCGGACCCACGATCGAGGTGCTCTGAACCATGCCGCGCATCGTGTGCGTCGCCGGGGCTCGCCCCAACTACATGAAGATCAAACCGGTGATGGACGCCCTGGAGCGCCAGGATGCCGAGGTCCTCCTCGTCCACACCGGCCAGCACTACGACCCGGCCATGAACGACGTGTTCTTCGCCGACCTCGGCATCCGCCCGCCCGACCGCTTCCTCGGGGTCGGCTCCGGCACCCACGCCGAGCAGACGGGCCGGGTGATGACCGCGTTCGAGCCGCTGCTGGACGAGGTGTCCCCGGACATCGTGGTCGTGGTCGGCGACATCAACTCCACGCTGGCCTGCGCGCTGGTCACCGCCAAGGCCGGGCCGCTGCTGGCCCATGTGGAGGCGGGCCTGCGCAGCCGGGACTGGAGCATGCCGGAGGAGATCAACCGGGTCGCCACCGACCGCGTCGCCGACCATCTGCTGGCCCCCTCCCCCGACGCCGTGGAGAACCTGCGCGCGGAGGGGTACCGGGAGGACCAGATCCATCTGGTCGGCAACGTCATGATCGACACGCTGCTGGCCAACCTGGAGCGGGCCCGCGCCTCCGACGTGCTCGGCCGATACGGGCTCGCTCGCGGCGAGTTCGGGCTGGTCACGCTGCACCGCCCGGCCAACGTGGACGATCCCGCCGTGCTCACCGGGCTGTTGAAGGCCCTCGGCGAGATCGCCGGGCGCTGCCCGCTGCTGCTGCCCGTGCATCCGCGCGCGGCCGGACGGCTCGCCGAGATCGGCGTCCCCGGCGGCATCAGGCTCGTACCGCCCGCCGGCTACCTGGACTTCATCGCCTTGCAGGACGCCGCCCGGATCGTGCTCACCGACTCCGGCGGGGTGCAGGAGGAGACCACCGCACTGGGCGTGCCGTGCGTGACGCTGCGGGACAACACCGAACGTCCCATCACCGTCGAACAGGGCACCAATGTGCTGGCCGGCCGGGATCCGGCGCGGATCGTGACCACCGTCAACCGGGTACTGGACGATCCGCCCGCGCCTCGCCGGCCCGAGTTGTGGGACGGCCGCGCCAGCGACCGCATCGCCGACGTGCTGCTGAACGGAGGCACCGCGAACACCCGGCCGCGGCCAACCGACGTCACCCGGCCGAAATCCGCCGACCGGCCGAGACCCGAGGATCGAACGCTCCCCATATGATCCGCTTGCAACTTATGCTCGTCGAACGTTTGGCCGCTAGGGGGGACCGTCATGGATCTCGCTGAGATCTTCCGGGTGATGCGCAGGCGCTGGTACGTCCTGCTGCCCGGACTGCTGCTGACCGCCGCCCTGATCGTCGGCGTCGTCGTGCTGGTGCCGGTCAGCTACCAGTCGCAGAGCACGGTGGTCCTGCTCAACTCCCAGAAGGCCACGCGCGCCTACGACGGCAACCCCTTCCTCAGCACGCAGACCTCGCTCACAGGCATGGCCGACAGCCTGGCCCGCAACCTCAACTCCGACGACTCGCTGCGGGACCTCAAGGCCCGCGGCGCCACGGGCACGTTCGAGGCGAAGCTCGCCGACAACGCGCAGGGGCCGCTGCTGTGGCTCACCGTCACCGGCACCGACAAGGCGGCCGTCCTGTCCTCGGACAAGATCCTGACCGCCTACGCCAAGGAACGGCTGGACCAGTTCCAGAAGCAGCAGTCGGTCGCGCCGAAGGCCATGATCCGCATGACGACCATCGTCTCCCCGCAGAACCCGGTGGCGCAGACCAAGACCCGGCTCGAGTACCTGATCATGGCGGGTGCCCTGGGCCTGGTGGTCACCCTGGTCGCCGCCTTCTACGTGGAGGCCCGCAAGAGGCCCCGCACGCCCGAGCCGCAGGCCGCGCCCGAGGGGCCGCGGCAGCCGGGGACGACCGCGGCCGCCACCGCTCCCTCCGCCGAGGAACCGGTCGTGGAGGAACCGTTCGTGCAGGAGGGAGCCGTGGAGGAGACGCTCGCCATCCGGCGCCCGCCGAGCTGGTCACGGTCCGCCGGGGACGGCCGGGCCTCCGCCGAGACCGACGCGCCCCGGCCCGCCATGGCCGTGGCCTCCGCCGCAGAGCCGCTCGACGAGGAGTCGACCCATGGACATCGCCCGCGCACCGGACAGCGCGACCGGTGAGACGGGCGACCTACCCGCTGCTCCCGCTCCCGCACCTCCCGCCACCGCCTCCCTCGGCCGCAAGGTCCGCTCCGCGGCCCGTTGGAGCCTGATCAACACCGTCGTCCTGCGCCTGGGCAACTTCGCCACCGGCATCGTCCTGGCGCGCTTCGCCCTCGGCCCCGCGGAATGGGGCGTGTACGGCATCGCCCAGACGGTCCTGCTGGTCCTGCTGTCCGCGAACGAACTGGGCGTGGGCCTGGCCATCGTGCGCTGGGAGGGGGACGCGCGGCGGTTCGCGCCGACCGTGCTGACCCTCAGCACCCTCTCCAGCGGCCTGCTGTACGTGGCACTGTTCGCGGCGGCCCCTACGGTGGCCGGCCTGCTCGGCTCGCCGCACGCCGCGGGGGTGCTGCGGGTGATGTGCCTGTGCGTGGTGATCGACGGGGTGGCGCAGGTCCCCGGCGGCTTCCTGACCCGGGAGTTCGCCCAGGGCAGGCGGATGATCATCGACGGGCTCAACTTCGTGCTCGGCACGGCGGTGACCCTGCTGCTGGCCTTCGACGGCTGGGGCGCGATGAGCTTCGCCGTGGGCGCCGTCGTGGGGAACGTCGTGACGCTGATCGGCTGCGCGCTGGCGGCGCCGGGCACCCTGAGGTTCGGCTGGGACGGCGAACAGGCCCGGGCGCTGCTGCGGTTCGGGCTGCCGCTGGCCGGGGCGAGCATGCTGGCCCTGGCGGTGGTCAACGTCGACACCATGGTGGTGGGCGCGACGCTGGGCAGCGTCTCCCTCGGCTTCTACGTCCTCGCCTTCAACATCTCCGGCTGGCCCGTACGGATCATCTCCGAGGCCGCCCGCCGGGTCTCCTTCGCCGGCTTCTCCCGGCTGGCCGACTCGCCGCAGGCCCTCGCCCAGGGCTTCAGCCGTGCCCTGGGTGTGCTGATCACCGGCACGGTCCCGCTGTGCGTCCTGCTGGCGGGCCTCGCGGAGCCGCTCATCCGGACGGTCTACGGCGACCGGTGGGCCCCGGCTGCCGCGGCCCTGCCCTGGCTGATGGCCCTCGGCCTGATCCGCATCGGCAGCGAACTCGCCTACGACTGCCTGGTCGCGGTCGGACAGCGCCGCTCGCTCTTCCTGGTGCAGGGTCTGTGGCTGGTCTCCCTGGTCCCGGTGCTCCTCGCCGCCGCGCACCTCAACGGCATCGTCGGTGTCTCCCAGGGGCATGTCCTGGTGGCCGGCGGGCTGGTGGTGCCCGTCTTCCTGATCGCCCTGCGCCGCGGCGGCATCGGCCTCGGACGCATCGCCCGGGCCTGCGCCTGGCCCTTCCTCGGCGGCGCCGTGATGGGCCTGATCATCCTCGCTCTGGAGCGCCTGCTGGGCGACGGACGGCTCGCGCTCCTCGCCATCGGCACCATCGCCCTGGCCGGCTACACGCTGTGCGTCCTGCCCAGCCGCGACTTCCTGCGCGGCGTGGACCGGCCCCACCGCGGACGGCACCGGTCGACGGCACCGGTCCGCTCCCTCCCCGACAGGACATGAGGTGAACCGCATGTCACGGCGTATCCGCCCCAGTTCGCTCGTCTGGCTGCTGCTGGCGTCCCTGCTGGCCGTCGTGGGCGCCGCCTGCTCGGGATCGCACGACTCCGCGCTGCCGGACTGCCCGGACGACGCGCTGACCTGCCCCGCGAGCGGGTCCTCGGCGGCGCCGGAAACCAGTGCGCCCAGCTCGGCGCCCGCCGGGACGCCGACGAGCCCCACCGCCTCGCCGTCCCCCTCGGGCACGCCCCCGGCGAGCGGCCCGTCCGGCTCCCCCGCCGCGAAGGCCGCGTGCTCCTCGCCCGCCGCCTGTGGCTTCCCCGACGCCCGCACCACCGGCCCCCGCATCGCCCTCACCCCCCACAAGACCGGCTACAAGGCCATCCGTACCAACGGGCTCACCATCCGGGGCTGGGACATCACCGGCTCGCTCGACATCTACGCCAACGACGTCACGATCATCGACACGAGGATCACCTCGGACAGCTGGTGGGGCATCAACCTGCGCCCCGGCCACCACGGCCTGCGCGTGCTGCACTCCACGATCACCGCGGTGCCCGGCAAGGGGCCGGACAACGGCGGGGTGGACTACGCGGTGTCGAACATGGGCGGCAGCTCCATCGAGGTCGGCTGGTGCGACGTCTCGGTGTTCGGCGACGCCCTGTCCATGGGCCAGGGCGACATCCACGACAACTACGTGCACGACATCGAGCCGTTCATCAACCAGGGCGGCGAGTGGCAGCACACCAACGCGGTCATCAGCGGCGGCGGCAACACCGGGCACCTGGTCATCCGCCACAACACCCTGCTGAACCCGACCAGTCTCAAACAGGGGGCCTCGGGCAGCATCGGCCTGTTCGCCGACACCGGCGTGGTCCGCAACGTCACCGTCGACCACAACTGGATCGCCGGCGGCGCGTACGCCCTGTACGGCGGGGACACGGGCGCCACCGGGATCAAGGTCACGAACAACGTGTTCTCGACGCAGTACCACCCCGCCGCCGGCGGCTACGGCGTGGTCGCCCACTGGAACCACGAGGGCGCCGGAAACGTCTGGCGCGACAACCGGATGTCCGACGGCCGCCCGATCGTCCCCGAGCCCGCCTCATGATGCGCCGCGTCGCGCGGGCGCCCTGGACCCTGCTCAAGACGCTGTTCGGCTGGTTGGTGCTCTTCGAGGCCCGAAACAAGGTCCTGCTGGCGCCCTCCGCGGTGCGACTGCGCCGTGTCGAGGACGCCGAGACCCGCCGGCTGTCCGCCGTGCTGCCGGCGCCGCCCTCGGCACTGGTCGCCACGGTGATCGCCACCCACCGGCGCCCGGAGGCACTGCGGGCCGCGGTGCGCTCGGCGCTGGAGCAGACGGTGCGCGACCAGGTCGTCATCGTGGTCGACGACGGGGCCGGACTGCCCGAACTCCCCGCCGATCCACGGCTGTCCGCCGTCTCCCTGGCGCACAACACCGGCGTCGCGGGCGTCGTGCGCAACGTCGGCATCCGCCTCACCCGCTCGCGCTACGTGGCGTTCCTCGACGACGACAACCTGTGGGAACCCGACCACCTGGAACGTGCGTTGGCGGCCCTGGAAGCCCCCGGCGGCCCCGACGGCGTCTACACGGCGCTGCGCCGCGTCCTGCCCGACGGCAGTGAGAAGGACGTCCTGTCGGTGCCCTTCGACCGGCGCCGGGCGGCCCGCGAGGCCTTCCTGGACACCAACGCCTTCGTCGCCCGCCGCGACCGCTCCCTGCGCTTCAGCCGGCTGCGCCGCACACCGGAGGTGCTGCCCCGCGAGGACTGGGAGCTGATCCGCCGGTACGGCCGCGGGCACCGGGTGCTGCACGTGCCGCACCCCACCGTCCGGTACCTGGTGAACCCCGCCAGCTTCTACACGGACTGGTGACAGCCCGTGCCGCTTCCGCTCCTCTTCCGCTCCGACGTCAGGTGGTTGATCCGATGCCCCGATCCCGCGCACTGAGAAACAAGTTCGTCGACGCACCGGGCTCCCTGGGCGAACGCCTGCGCATCGCCCGCTGGGAACGGTTCAGGCGCTGCTTCCCCGGCATCGAGAACATGAGCGTCGTCGATCTGGGCGGGACGGCCGAGATGTGGCTGCGCGCGCCGGTGCGTGCCAAGCACGTCCACCTGATCAACCTGGAGGCGCATCCGGCCGACCTGCCCGACTGGATCACCGCGGAGAACGCCGACGTCACCGACCCGGCCGTGGCCGCGCAACTGAGCGGCGACGGCGGCTACGACATGGTGTTCTCCAACTCCACCATCGAGCACGTGGGCGGCCACAGCCAGCGGCAGAAGTTCGTCGCGGCCGTCGAGCGGCTGGCGCCGCTGCACTGGATCCAGACGCCGTACCGCTACTTCCCCGTCGAGCCGCACTTCGTCGCGCCCGGCTTCCAGTTCCTGCCCCTGGCCGCCCGGGCCCGTCTGGTGCGGCACTGGCCGCTCGTGCACAGCCGCCCCGACAGCCCGGAGTCGGCGATGAACGCCGTGATCAACATCGAGCTGCTCACCCGCACCGAGATGCGCTACCTCTTCCCCCGGTCGGAGCTGCTGAGCGAACGGGTGCTCGGCGCGCCGAAGTCGCTCATCGCCGTACGAACGGAGCTCTGATGCTGAACAACCTGGTCAACAGACATGACGCGGACCGGCTGCTGCGCAAGGTGCGCAAGCTGGACCTGGACCCCGTGCTGGCCAAGCTGCGGGTGCGCGGCGGCGCGCGGGTGGTGCAGCACTGGTCCCAGGTCGACCCCTCGCTCACCGAGTGGTGGGCGATACCGGCCGTCATCACGCGGTGGAACCTGCTGATGACCGGGGACGCGGACACGTCCTTCCCCGGGTACGTCGCCGCCAAGCACTTCGCGCCGCGTACCGATCTGCGCGGCCTGTCGCTGGGCTGCGGCACCGGCGGGAACGAGCTGCTGTGGGCGAAAACCGGGGCGTTCTCCCTGCTGGAGGGCGTGGACGTGGCCCCGGAGCGCATCGACTTCGCCACCCGGACGGCCGCCGAGGAAGGACTCGGCGATGTGCTGCGCTTCCGGGTCACCGACGTCAACCGGATGACCGCCGACGGGGAGCGCTTCGACGTCCTGCTGGGCCTTCAGTCACTCCACCACTTCGACCACCTCGACGAGACCCTGCCGCGCCTGGCCGAACTGATCGAGCCGGACGGTACGTTCGTGGTCGACGAGTTCGTCGGCCCCACCCGCTTCCAGTGGACCGACGCCCAGCTGGACGCGGCGAACACCCTGCTGGCCCGGCTCCCCGAGGAGCGGCGGCGCCTGGCCGACGGCCGGATCAAACACCGTGTCGTACGGCCCAGCCGGCTGTCGATGGTGCTGGACGACCCCTCGGAGGCCGTCGACGCGGCGGCGCTGCTGCCGGGCCTGCGACGGCATTTCGAGGTCGTCGAGGAACGGCCCTACGGGGGCACCGTGCTGCACATCGCCTTCTCCGGCATCGCGCACAACTTCCGCGACCAGCGTCCGGAGACGCTGGAGCTGCTGGAGCGGTGCTTCACCGCCGAGGACGCCGCGCTGCCGGAAGTGGGACACGACTTCGTCGCCATGGTGTGCCGTCCGCGGCGCGCCGGCTGACAGGATGGCGGCATGGAACGAGTGCTGGGAATCGGCGGCTACTTCATGCGGGCCGCCGATCCGGCGGCCCTGACCGCCTGGTATCGCGATTGTCTGGGCCTGGACGCCGACGAGGTCGGCCTGTGGCGGCAGGAGGCGGGGCCGACGGTGTTCGCGCCGTTCGAGTCCGACACCGACTACTTCGGCTCCCGCACCCAGCAGACCATGCTCAACTTCCGCGTGCGCGACCTGGAGGCGATGCTCGCCCAGCTGCGCGCCAAGGGCGCGGACGTGGCCGACGAGACGCAGGACATGGCGGGCGTCGGCCGGTTCGGCTGGGTCACCGATCCGGAGGGCAACCGGATCGAGCTGTGGCAGCCCGCGTGAGCCCGCCCGTCACGGCCCCGGTGTGACGTTCAGGGACCCCGGCCGGGCGAGTGCGGCCGCGGCCGCGCGGCTGGCCGGGCGGCCGAGCAACGCGCGCGAGGTCTCCCGGAGCAGGACGGCCGCGCGGAAGGCGGCCGTGGCGAGCGGGCCGTGCCGACGCCGGTACAGGCGGACGCGGTTGAGGGTGAGAAGGGTCCACAGGCGGGGTGACACCTGGGAGTCGCCGCCCAGGTGAACGGCCTCGGCCGTGGGCTCCAGCTGGGTGGCGTACCCCAGGTCGCGGGCCCGCAGGCAGTACTCGGTCTCCTCCGAGTAGAGGAAGAAGGACTCGTCCCACGGGCCGCACGCGGCCAGACAGTCCTTCGAGAAGGCCATCAGGGCACCGGTCGCCCAGTCCGCGCGGGTGGGCCGCCGGTAGGCGACGGGATCGGTGACGAGCTCGCTCAGGGCCGGGAAGCGTCCGGCCCGGGTGTTGCCGATGACGGCCTCGCCCAGCGCGCGCAGCACGCTCGACTCGCGGCGCAGCGAGCGGTGCGGGGTGTCGTGGCCCTCCTCGTAGAGCAGGGGTACGGCGATGCCGACGCCGGGGCCGAGGCTGTCGAGGAGGCGTTTGGCGCAGCCCTGCCGCATCCGGATGTCGGGGTTGCAGACGAGGACGGCGTCGTACTCCCCGGCCGCGGCAAGCGCCGCGTTGATGCCGGCCGCGTACCCGGCGTTGCGGCCGGTCTCGACGACCGTGGCGTCCGGGGCGAGGGTGCTCAGCACCTCGACGGTCTCGTCGGCGGAGTCGTTGTCGGCGACGACCAGCCGGTGGTCGAGGCCGGCCATGCCGTCGGGCAGCGCGGCGAGGAACCCGGGCAGCACCTCGGCGCTGTTCCAGGTGACGACGATGACGGCGACGGTGCTCATCGGGACTCCGCGAGTTGGGGGAGCTGGACTTCGGACGTCGTACGAGGGGCGGGGACGGCGGCCGTGGCCGCCTCGCGGCGGATGAAGCCCAGGTAGCTGCCGCCGGCGCCCAGGGTCAGGAAGAACATCCCGGCGTACATGGGGAAGCTGAGCGCGTCGAAGGTGGCGCTGATGACCAGGGCGACCAGGGCCGAGGCGAGGAAGGCCTGCCCGAGCTCGCGGTCCGACTCCGTGCGGGCGAGGCGCCTTACGGCACCGCCCTGGTGGATGCCGGTGACGAACAGGGCGAGCAGCGCGACCATCCCCAGGGTGCCCGTCTCGGCCAGGGTCAGCATGTACTGGTTGTCGGTGAAGAAGTACAGATCCGGGGTGAAGGTGCCGAACCCCCGCCCGAACCAGGGGTGTTCCTGGAGGTAGGGCACGATCGCGCTGTACTTCACCGTGCGGGCCTGGGTGCTGCTGTCGGAGTTGGACAGGAAGCTGGCGAACAGGTTGGTGATGGTTCCGATCAGGCCGGGGATGATCACCTTGAAGCCGGCCACGGACCCCAGGATCAGTGCGATCGCGGCCCAGCGGCGCTGCGGCTTCCAGCGGGGCACCATCACCAGGATGACGATGAAGGCGCCGATGATGGAGGTGCGGGACACCGTCAGCGGAAGGGCGCCGGCCATGATGGCCACGGGGGCCCAGCGGCGCATCGCGCCCGCGTGCCGGCGCACCGGGTCGAAGGCCTGGTGGACGGCGAAGGGCAGCAGGATGGCCAGCATCCCCCCGAACTCCAGCGGATGGGCGGTGGTGGAGCGCGGCCGGGTGAACGAACCCCGGTCCATGGCGCTGATCCCGGCGGTGCTGGAGTGCAGGCCGGGGATGTGGATGGAGTCGGCGATGTTCGTCGCGGCGAAGAAGTCGTAGTAGCCGATCAGGGCGACCACCGTGCCCAGGACGACGAGCCGGCGCATCAGGGTCTCCAGCCGGCTGCGCTCCTGGATGCCGGCCGAGGCGAGCACCACGAGCGCCACCCACACCCCGAGCCCGATGAGACCGCGGTCGGCGCCGAGGACCTCCTCGTGCGAGCTGTCCCGGGTGGCGTTGGCGAGGTAGGACAGCAGCACCGCCGCGGCCAGCAGGCACATCACCACACGCGGCAGCCGGGTGCCCTTGGCCGGGAGGATGCGGCCGCCGAGCCAGGTCGCGAGGTACCAGAGGAGTCCCAGCAGGGCGAAGACGTTGGCGGGGGTGCCGACCCCGCCCAGCGCGGGCAGGGTGAGGTTCGACGGCACGAAGAAGGCCAGCACCAGATAGCAGGTGAGGACGGTGGTGGCGTCGAGTCTGCGCACCAGCAGGCCCTTGGGCCGCTCCGGCGGCCGGGCGCGGTGCCGGCGGGGCACGTATCCGGCCAGGGCGCGTCCGCGGCGGCGGACCACCGCGACACCCTCGGCCAGGATGGACAGCAGGAACGCGCCGACCAAGCCGATGATGACGACCGCCGCGATGCCCTGGTAGCGGCCCTTGGACTGGGAGACCGGGGTCTGCGGCAGGACGACCGGCGCGGCCTGCACCGCGTACACGGCCGGCACCTTGGAGGCGGCCTGCAGGGCCTTGAGCTGCTCGCCGGTGAACTTGGTGAGAGTGGTGGTCTCCCGGAGCACCTTCGCCCGGTCGGTGCCGGTGACGCTCAGGGTGAGCAGCGGGCTGTCGGCCTGCGGCGCGAAGCCGACCGTGTACTGGTCGGTGACGCCGCGCGAGTGCAGTTCCTTGGCCGAGTCGCTCGACTGGAGCGTCCTGATCAGCACGTCGGCGGTGACGACCAGCGAACCGCCCGCGTTCGACAGGGGGTTGCCGAAGGTCGGGGCGAGATCGGCGATCGCGGTGGAGTCGAGGAGCGTGACGGAGCTCTGCGACTCGTAGGAGACCGGGATGGTCCGGTACAGGTAGCCGCCGGCGAGAACGCTGAGCAGCGTGAGGGGCACCATGAAGTACCAGCGCCTGCGCATGATCGCCAAAAGGTCGGCAAGGCTCATGAGATCTCCCTTTTGGTGGCGAACCGCCCGTGCGCCTGCGAGGATCGGTGCCGACGGAAGGAATCCCCGTGTCGCCTCGTGACGTCGCCGAAGCGCTGCTCCGCCGCTGGTACGTGCTGCTGCTCGCGCTCCTGCTGACGGCCGCCGGAGCCTA
Organism: Streptomyces sp. C1-1; assembly: GCF_050214755.1. Lineage (NCBI taxonomy): Bacteria > Bacillati > Actinomycetota > Actinomycetes > Kitasatosporales > Streptomycetaceae > Streptomyces > Streptomyces sp. C1-1. The sequence continues at coordinate 1,755,434 of NZ_CP189826.1, forward strand.
CAAGGTGCTGCACCCGGCGCCGCGCTATCTGAGTTCGGCGGTGGTCGTGCTCAAACCGCCCGTGACCGGGTCCCAGCCGAACCAGCTGACGAACCTCCAGCCGCCGCTCGCCACGTTGTCGTACGGCGTCATCCAGCAGCTCGAGTCGCCCGCCGGGCGCAGGGAACTGGCGGCAGCGGGCGTGCACGGGACGTACCAGCTGATCCCCCGCAACAGCGGCACCAGCGCGACGCCGCGCTATCTGATCCCCTCGGTGCAGGTGCAGGCGCGGCGCGGTGACGCCGTCGAGGCCGACATGGCGGTCCAGCGGGTCATCGACGTGTACTCCCGGCATGTGGCGGCCATGCAGGAAGGGCAGGGCGTCGCGTCCGGCGCGCGGATCACGGCGTCGGTCCTGGTCGCCCCGAGCGCCGCCCCGGTGCAGGGCAACAGGACCCGCGCCCTGGCGGGTACGGCACTGCTGGGCGCGACCGCCGGCCTGCTGGGCGCGCTGTGGCTGGACCGGTTCGCGCGGCGCCGCGGGCGGCGCGAGGAGGAGGTGCCGGGCACGGTCCGCCGCGCCGACGGGGTCGCGGTGGCGGGCTGAGCTGATCTGATCGCGCATCAGATACCGCGGCGCTTCCAGGACTCCCACCACAGCCACTCCCGCCCGCGTTCGGCCACGGCCGACCACACCAGCGGCTGCAGGTACGGCATGGTCTTGGGCCCTATGCGTCGGCGCAGCCGCAGGGCGCGGTACTCGGGCAGCTTCCGGTATCCGGGAAGGCACTGCTCGGCGAACGCGACGCATTCGTCGACCGGTACGACGCCGGTGCGGCCCCGGTCGTAGGCGCGGTAGGCGCGGCGCAGGGCGTAGCGGGCGAGGCGGGTGTGGACCTGGTCGGCGAGGCGGTCGGCGTGGGGCAGCCGGTCGGCGCACTTGGCGAGCACCGAGTCGAAGGCCACCAGACGCTGGCGCAGGTCGTCGAGTTGGCCGCCGAAGTCGACGGTGGACATGTTGTTGCCGTGGACGCGGTAGAAGGCCTGGTCGGCGCCGCGGACGTAGCCGACGTCGGCGTGGGCGGCGAGCCGCATCCACATCTCGATGTCGCCGGCGTGCGGCAGGGCGGGGTCGTAGCCGCCGACCTTTCGCTGGAGGCCGGTACGGACGACGACTTCCGGCGAGGTGATGCAGCCGGTGCCCTCGCGGAAGCGGCGCTCCAGCCACCACTGGCCGGGGTAGACGACCGAACCGGTGCTGTGGGTGCGGGCCTTGGGCAGCGGTCCGCCGTGCTGGAAGCGCAGGGGCCGGCCGTAGGCGAAGCCGGCCTCCGGGTGGGCGTCCAGGAGCCGGGCGGCGCGGACGAGCGCGCCCGGGACCAGCCGGTCGTCGGCGGACAGCAGGGCCACGTAGTCGCCGTCGGCCCAATCCAGGAGGCCTTCGTTGTAGGTGGCGATGTGGCCCTTGTTGGTCTCGTGGACGTGGACCTCGATCCGCGGGTCGGCGGCGGCGAGTTTCTGCGCCACCTCCGCCGAGTCGTCGGGCGAGGCGTCGTCGATGATGAGGACGCGCACGTCAACGCCGTCCTGCTCGTCCAGGACGCTGCTCACGCAGTCGGCGAGGAAGTGCCCGTACTTGTAGCAGGGGATCACAACACTGACGCTGCTCATCGGTGGGGAAGCCAATCCCCGTCGGTGGTCCGCGCCGCGTTGGCGCGGACCACCGGCGGTGTGTGGGGACGGGTCGGTGCCGGGTCCGTCAGTTCTTCTTCTTCTTGAAAGTGGTCTTGCCGGTCAGGGTCCAGCTGTGGGACTTCACCGTGTGATGGTGCTTGTCCCTGGCCGTCACCGTGACCTTGAACCGGGTGCCGTCCGGCAGCGGCGAGGACAGGTGCACGGACACCTTGTGCGTCGCCCGGTTGTAGGAGACGACGGCCGTGACGTGGAGCTTCCGGGCGGCCTTGGAGCCGCTCAGCACGGTCACGGTCGCCTTCACGGACGCCACCGGGGCCTTCTTCTGCACGGCCATGACGAGGGCGTTCGCCGCGTCGGCGGTGTGCGCCACCGTGGACGCGGTCACCTCCGAGGCGGCCGTCTCCGACGCCAGGGACGCGCTCGGGTTGTCGGCGGTGAAGACGGGGCCCACCCAGTAGTTCGACGATCCGTAGGAACCGTTGGGGAAGGCCGGGTCACTGCCGTACTTGTAGAGCCCGTTGTGGTGGGTGGTGGTGTCGGCCGTGGCCGTGAGCGGATAGGACTTGTGGGCCGCGCCGAAGTAGCCGCCGTCCACCGCGTAGTTGCCGTTGGGCGCGTGGTAGGAGACGACGTACCCGGTGTCCGCGGTGATGGCCACGGGGGTGGCGAAGGTCAGCGTCTGCCAGCCGGACGCGGTCTCGTTGGCGAAGGTGCCGCTGGCGAGCAGGGTGCCGTCGTCGCTCCACAGGCTGCCGGTGTGGGTGCCCGTGTTGCCGGTGCCCTTGTAGAAGGTGACACCGGTGACCCAGCCGGCCGCGGAGGACGTGAACCGGGTGCCCAACTCCACGGAGTTGGGGTCGGCGGTCATGTCGGGTGTGGCCGGCACGGCGGAGGAACTCCACAGCGTGCAGGGGCAGGTGACCGCGGGCGGCGTGGAACTGGTGGTGAACGACCAGGTCACCGGGTCCGCCATGGCGTTGCCCCACACGTCGGAGGCCTGGACGGACGCGGTGTACGTGGTGTGCAGTTCCAGTTCCGTCGACGGCGTGTAGGTCGCCTTGTTCGACGCGGGGAAGGTGACGGCGCCCGGCACGGTGTTGCCGTCCGGGTCCTTCAGGGTGAACGTCACGCTGTCGGTGTCGACGGCCGAGCTGAAGGTGGCCGACACCGGTGCCGTGATGGATGCGCCGGTCGCCCCGGAGGTCGGTGAGGTCGAGGTGACGGTCGGCGGGGTGGTGCTGGCCGTCGAGGTGTCCAGGACGACGTCGACCCAGTAGTTGCTGCCGGAGGTCTGCGAGGACGGAAAGGCGCTGGTGGAGCCGTAGTGGTAGACGCCGTTGCCGCCGTCGGTGCCGGACTTCAGGGCCGTCAGCGGGGCCAGTCCGGCGTCACTGCCGGCGAAGGTGGTGTCGTAGGAGTAGCCGCCGTTGGGGGCGAAGTACGAGGCGACGTAGGTGGTGTTGGCCTTGACGGTGACCGGCGTGGAGAAGTTCAGCTGCTGCCAGCCGGAGGCCGTCTCGCCCGTGAAGGTGCCGGTGGCCAGGCGGGTGCCGGAGGCCGTCCACAGGTTGCCGATGTGGGTGCCGGTGTTGACCGGCGACTTGTAGAAGCGGACGCCGGTGATGGAACCGGCCACCGTGGTGCGGAACTTGACGCCGAGCTCGACCGAGCCGCCGTCGCCGCCGTTGACGGTGCCGGGCACGGCGGAGGCCGGCCAGATGGTGCAGGGGCAGGCCTGGGGTCCGACGGTCAGCGGGATGGTGGTGACGGCGCCGATGTTGACGCTGTCGTCGACCGCGCGGACCTTGACGGACGCCGAGCCCGGGGTGGTCGGGGTCCAGCTGAAGCTCCAGGACGTGAGGCCGGTGGCGGCCTTCCAGGTCGTACCGCCGTCCGTGGACACCTCGACGCGGGCCACGACGCCGCCGGAGTCACTGGCGGTGCCCTTGATGGTGACCGGCTTCAGCGCGGGCACGGTGACCCCGGAGGACGGGCTCGTCACGGTGACGGACGGGCCGGAGGTGTCGGTGGAGGCCGTGGCCGCGACGAGGTTGCTCTGCCGGGTCAGCGGCTGGACGCCCATGTCGGCGAGGATGTTGAGCGTCGCCTGCTGCATCCGGGAGTCCTCGGTGACCACCGTGTCGGCGGGGTCGTAGGTGGGGACGTTGGTCAGGCCCCACGACCACTGCACGGTTCCCGAGCCGAACACCAGCGCCCCGGAGTCCTGGTCGCGGAACTCGACCAGGTTGTGCGTCGCCGTGCCGTTGCCGTAGAGGTTGCCCCAGTCCTGGCGGAGCTTGCCGTCGTTGATGTCGACGGTCGTGGACGACACGTCGATCGCGCCGGCGGGCCGGGTGCTGTTGTCGAGGTCGCTGTCCCACTCGTAGCCGAGGGTGCCCGTCGGGAAGGTGGCGGTCTGGCCGGCGGTGAGGTTCGCGATGGAGGTGTTGCGCCAGATGCGGTTCTTGCCGTACGAGCCGGGGACGGTGATGGCGTCCGCGCGGTAGCCGTTCACGGTGAACATGGAGCCGGTGAGGATGTTCGGCGGCTGGTAGGTCTGCCCGTAGTTGGTGCTCGCCGGGTCCATCCAGGTGCCGGTCCACACGCCGCTGGGATCGGCGATGCCGTTGTTCTGCGCCATCTTGGTCATCTTGTAGCAGACCAGGGTGCGGTCGGCCGTGCTCGTGCCGTCGATGCTCGGCGCGAGCCGCGTCTTCCAGAACACCTCGTTGCCGCTGAAGAAGGCCTCCCGCACACCGGCCTTCCGGGCCGCCAGGACGTTGGAGTACTGGCTCTGCGTCCAGTACTCGTCATGTCCGGACGACAGGTACACCTTGTGCTTCTTCAGCAGGGTGGCACCGCCCGAGGACGACACCTGCACCCCGGAGGTGTAGCTGACGTCGTAGCCGTTGCGCTCCAGCCAGGACAGCATCATGTACTCGGAGCCGTAGATGCCGTTGTCGCCGCCGATGTCCAGCGGCCGGTTGTAACTGACCTCGTAGGCACGGCCGTCGGGCGCGGGCCCGGTGCCGCCGTACAGGTCCTGGCCGCCGTAGTCGTTGTACGCCTGCCAGGTCTGGTCACTGGTCTGTACGACGATGTCGGAGGTGCTGGCGTCGCTGCGCACCACGAACGGGTACGGCATCAGGCCGTCGCCGTCGGTCTGCGTGATGTTGGCGATGTACAGGCCGGACACGGCGTCGCTGGGCACGGTCCAGGTGGCGGTCACCGGCCAGTTGCCGCAGTCGACCAGGCCGGTGCTGCTCTTGGTGGTGCAACTGGCGGCCTTGGAGGTGTAGTTCGCCGGGTACGTCACGGCGGCCTGGGCCGCGGTCGACATCTGGCGGGCGCCGTCGCCGCCGTACCAGCCCAGCCGGTAGATCTGGATGTTGTACGAGACCGGCGACTGGACCTTGAACTGGACGGTGTCGCCCGCCTGGACGCTCTCCTTGGTGGTGAAGCCCTTGATGTCACCGTAGGCGTTGGGCGAGAACCAGTCGCTCTTCGGGCTGCCCGTCTTGGAGTTCTCACAGACGATGGCGTTGGAGCCCGACCCGCACGGATCGGATGCCGCCTGGGCGGACCCGGCCAGCGGGAGCACCGCCAATATCAATGCCGCTACGACGGCGAGGCGACCGCCTCTGATCCGTCTGCTCCATCTTTTCATGCGTACCTCTCAGCGGTGCTGTGCAGGACCGACCCTCGGGCCGGCGGTAAGGCGTGGGGGGCGGTCAGATGCCCATCGCGTCGGCGAGCGTGTCGACGACCCGCTGCTGCTGCTCGGGCGTGATCTGCGGGTAGAGCGGCAGGGAGAGGATGCGGTCCGCTGCCTGCTCCGCGTTCGGGAAGTCGCCCCGGCGGTGGCCGAGATGGCGGTACGCCGGCGTGAGGTGGACCGGGGCGGGATAGTGCACGCCCGCGCCGATGCCCTCCGCGTTGAGCTTGCCGACGACGTCGTCCCGGTCGGCGCCGACGACCTGGACGACGTACAGGTGCCAGACGTGGAGGTTGCCCGGTGCGGTCACGGGGAGGACGACCCGGCCGGCGTCGGCCAGGTCGGCCAGCAGTCCGTCGTAGCGGCTGGCGGCCGCCCGGCGGGCCGCGTTGCCGTCGGCCAGCCGTGCCAGCTTGGCCCGCAGGACGACGGCCTGCAGCCCGTCCAGGCGGCTGTTGAACCCGGGGACGTCGTGGCGGTACTTGGCGACTCCGCCGTGGTTGGCGATCGCCCGCACCAGGTCGGCGTGTTCCTCGTCGTCGGTGAGCACCGCGCCCGCGTCGCCGTAGGCCCCGAGGTTCTTGCCCGGGTAGAAACTGGTGGCCGCGATGCCGCCGCTGCCCGGCGCACGGCCGTCGCGGGTGGCGCCCTGGCACTGGGCGGCGTCCTCCACCACGGCGATTCCGTCCGGGAGTCGGTCGGTCAGCGCCGTCACGTCGGCCATCTGGCCGTACAGGTGCACGGGGACGACCGCGCGCGTGGCCGGGCCGACCGCGTCCAGCGCGGCCTGCGGGTCGAGGAGATGGCTGTCGGGCAGGCAGTCGGCCAGGACCGGGCGCGCCCCGATCCGGGCCACCGCGCCGGCGGTGGCGATGAAGGTGTTGGCGGGCACCACGACCTCGTCGCCCGGGCCCACTCCGCTCGCGCGCAGGGCGAGCTCGACGGCGTCGGTGCCGTTGGCGACGCCCACGCAGTGCGCGACGCCCCCGAACTCGGCGTACTCGCGCTCGAATCGGCGGACCTCGTCGCCGCCGACGAAGGCGGTGCCGGCCAGGATCCGGTCGAATCCGGCCCGCACTTCGTCGGCGACCTCCTCGTGGGCCGCCTTGAGGTCCACGAGCGGAATCTGGTTCATGTCAGCGGTCCCCCCACTGTGTGCGGCGCGCGTTGTGTCCGCGCCGCGAGTTCGTCGAGCGCGGGCGCGTCCGCCGCGCGCAGCCGCCGGGCCGGGCTCCCCACCCAGACCTCACCCGGCGGAACATCGCCGAGCACGGCACTGCCCATCCCGATCAGCGACCAGGCACCGACCGTCGTCCCCTCCCTGACCAGTGCGCCGGAGCCGACATAGGCCCCCCGCTCCAGCCGCGCTCCGCCGCCCAGGCGTACTCCGGAGGCGAGCGTCGCGAAGTCCTCGACGACGTCGTCGTGGGTGAGGACGACATGCGGCATCACGGCGACGTGAGCGCCCACGTGGACGGCGGCGGTCAGCGCGCAGTGCGCGAGCAGCACCGAGCCGGGGCCGACCGGGGACGACCGGGACACCGACGCCGTCGGGTGGATCACGGTGGCGTAGCGGTCCGCGGGCAGGGCGAGCCTGCGGACCAGGCGGGCGCGGGCCGCGTAGTCGCCGGGGTTGCCGACGCAGATCACCGCCTGGGCGCCGGGCAGTCGGTGGATGAGGTCGCAGCCGCCGAGGACGGGCACGCCGTCCACCGCGGTGCCGTGCAGGGCCGCGTTGTCGTCGAGGTGGCCGAGCAGCTCGAAGCCGCCCGCGTCCCGTACGGCCTGTGCGGTCTCCCGGGCGAAGCCGCCCGCACCGATGATGACAAGTTCCGTCATGCGCGGGCCTGTTCGCGCAGTGCGGCCACGACGCGGTCCTGCTGGGCCTCGGTCATGGTGTGGAACAGGGGCAGGATCAGCGAGTCGCGGGTGAGGCGTTCGGTGACCGGCAGCGGTGCGCTCGGGTGGTCGGCGTAGGCGGGTTCGAGGTGCGCGGCCATGATTCCGCGCCGTGCGGAGACGCCGGCCGAGGCGAGCGCGGCGAGCAGGTCGTCCCGGTCGACGGGGAAGTCCTGGTCCAGCAGCACCCAGTAGGACTGGAAGTTGCTCTGCCCGTGCTCCGGGTCGCGCACGGGCGTCAGGCCCGGGACGTCCTGCAGCAACGCGTCGTAACGGGCGGCCAGTTCACGGCGGCGGGCGATCATCGTGTCGAGCTTGCCGAGCTGGACCAGGCCGACGGCGGCCTGGATGTCGGTCATCCGGTAGTTGAAGCCGACTTCCAGGTAGTTCTCCAGGACCGGCTTGTCGCTCGCGTGCCGGTCGGCCGCGGAGGCGTTCATGCCGTGTTCGCGCAGTCGGCGCAGCCGGGCCGCCCACGCGGCGTCGTCGGTGGTGATCATGCCGCCCTCGCCGGTGGTGACCACCTTGCGGGGGTGGAAGGACCAGGCGGCGAGCAGCGCGCCGTGCCCGACGGGCTTGCCGCCGACCGTGGAGCCGATGGCGCAGGCCGCGTCCTCGACCAGGGGCAGGTCCCACTCGGCGCAGGCGGCGCGCAGGGCGTGCACGTCGGCCGGCACGCCGCCCTGGTGGACGGCGAGGACGGCCCTGGTACGCCCGGTGCGGACCGCGTCCACGGTGGCCGGGGTCAGGTTCCCGGTGGCGGGCTCGACGTCGGCGAACACCGGTTCGGCGCCGACGTACCGTACGGCGTTGGCGGTCGCGATGAACGACAGTGACGGGACCACCACCTCGTCGCCGGGGCCGAGGCCGAGCGCGACGAGGCAGAGGTGCAGGGCGGTCGTGCACGAACTGACGGCGATGCCGTGCTCGGCGCCCACCCGCTCGGCGAAGGCCCGCTCGAACTCGGCCACGCGGGGGCCCTGTGCGACCCAGCCGGACAGGACCGCGTCGGAGGCCGCCTTGGCCTCCTCCTCGCCGAGCCAGGGGATCATCACCGGGATGCGGTCGGTGCTCACTTGGCGGCCTCCCGCTCCGCGCGCCACCACTCGACCAGGTCCCGGAGGCCCGTACGCAGGTCGATCCGCGCGGTGAAGCCGAGGCGTTCGGCGGCGTGCGAGGTGTCGGCGAGGCGCCGTACGACGCCGTTGACCGCGCGGGCGGGCCCGTGCTCCGGCTCCAGGCCGTGGGCGTCCATGGCCTCCAGCAGGCCTTCGGCGAGTTCCTTCAGCGAGGTCTCCGTGCCGCTGGCGATGTTGAAGACCTCGTCGGTGAGGTCCGATTCGGCGGCCAGGACGTTGGCCCTGGCGATGTCACGGACGTCGACGAAGTCCATGGTCTGCGTGCCGTCACCGAGGATCAGCGGCGGCTCGCCCGCCTCGATGCGCTCCATCCAGCGGATGAGGACCTCGGTGTAGAGGCCGTGGATGTCCATGCGGGGGCCGTAGACGTTGAAGTAGCGCAGGGCCACGTAGTCCAGGCCGTACATGGCGTGGAAGCTGCGCAGCATACCCTCGTTGAAGGCCTTGGCGGCGCCGTAGAAGGTGTCGTTGTTGTACGGGTGGTGGCGCTCGGTCGTCGGGAACTGTTCGGCCATGCCGTAGACGGAGGCCGAGGAGGAGGCGATGACCTTGCCGACGCCGGCCTCGGCCGCCGCCTCCAGGACGTTGAAGGTGCCGTCGACCAGGACCTCGTTGGCGAGCCGGGGCTCCTCCGCGCACTGGGTGATGCGGATCGCGGCCAGGTGGAAGACCAGGTCGGCGCCCTCGGTGACCTTCCGTACGGTCTCGGCGTCCCGGACGTCGCCCTCGACGATCTCCACGACCCCGCTGGGCAGGGCCTTCGCGAGGTTGGCCCGCCGTCCGCGCACGAAGTTGTCGAGCACGACGATCTCGCGGGCGCCGCCCTCGGCCAGGAGGTCGACCAGGTTGGAGCCGATGGTGCCCGCTCCCCCGGTGACCAGGATCTTCTTGCCTCGTACGCTGCTCAAGTGCTGTTACCTCTCAGCGATTTCGGATCTGTCAACGCCCGGCGCGCAGGCCGACGACCGCGCCCTTGAACTCGAGGCTCCGGGACGCCGCCTCGAGAATGTCCAGCACCCTCAGGCCCGCCCGGCCGTCGGTGAGCGGCGCCCGGCCCGCCCTGATGGCGTCGCCGAACTCGTCGACCATGCTGCGCAGCGCTTCCTTCTCGCCGATCGCGGGCGCGACCATGTCGCCGGAGCGGTACGAGACGAGCATCTCCCGGCGCTCGTCCGCGCCGATCTCCTGCGGTGCGGCCATCTCCACGCCGCGGTCGTAGACGGCCACCCGCTGCAGGGGGTTGAGGTCGTCCCAGAGCAGGGTGCGCTTGGAGCCGCCCACCATGGTGGTGCGCACCTTGGTCGGGGAGAGCCAGTTGACGTGCACGTGGGCGATGGCGCCGGTGCTGAGCGTGAGCGTCAGATAGGCGACACAGGCCTGCCCGGCGCCGATCGGGTCGGCGCCGTGCGCGGCGACGGCGACCGGCTCGACGCCCGCGGGGAGGATGAAGTCCAGGATGGACAGGTCGTGCGGGGCCAGGTCCCACAGGACGTCGATGTCCTTCTGCACGAGCCCGAGGTTGATGCGGACCGAGTCGACGAAGTGGATCTCGCCGAGGTCGCCGGCGCGGACCATCTCGCGGATACGGCCCACCGCGGGCGTGTAGCAGTAGGTGTGGTCGCACATCAGGGTCAGACCGCGTTCCTCAGCCTCGGTCACCAGACGCACCCCGTCGGCGTAGGTCGCCGCGAGCGGCTTCTCCACGAGGACGTGCTTGCCGGCGCGCAGGGCGGCCAGGGCGATGTCGAGATGGGTGCCGGCGGGCGTGGCCACGGCGACGGCGGCCACGTCGGGGTCGGCGAGGACGGCCGCGTAGTCCGCGGTGGCCTCGACCGTGGAGTAGCCGCCGAGGACCCGCCGGGCCCGCTCGACGTCGAGGTCGCACAGCCACCGCAGCCGGAACCGCTCGCTGGCCTGGAAGTTGCGTACGAGGTTGGGGCCCCAGTAGCCGGCGCCGACGACGGCGACCCCCAACGGCTCCTGCGTCACTGTCTTCCTCTTCCTGTGGTCCTTCAGTGGGCGGTCCATCAGTAGGCCCCCGTTCCCCGCACCACCGCGGACCCGGTGCGCGCCAGGATCGACAGGTCCAGGCCCATCGACCAGTTGTCCACGTATCCGAGATCGAGCCGGACGGCCTCGTCCCAGGGCAGGTCGGAGCGGCCGCTGACCTGCCACAGCCCGGTGAGGCCGGGCTTGACCAGCAGTCGGCGTTTGATGTCCGAGGTGTACTCCTCGACCTCCTCGGGCAGCGGCGGGCGGGGGCCGACGAGCGACATCTGGCCCCGCACGACGTTGATGAGCTGCGGGAGTTCGTCGATCGAGCTGTGGCGCAGGAAGGAGCCGACCCGGGTGATCCGGGGGTCCTTCTTCACCTTGAACAGCAGGCCGTCGCTGTTCTGGTTGAGGTGCTCCAGTTCCGCGCGCAGGGCCTCGGAGTCGGAGCGCATCGTGCGGAACTTGAACATGGTGAAGTGGTCGCCGTACCTGCCGACCCGCTGTTGCCGGAAGAGCGCGGGGCCGGGGCTGTCCAGCCGGACGACCAGGGCGATCAGCAGCATGGGCAGGGCGAGGAACAGCAGCAGCGCCGCCGCGAGGGAACGATCCAGCAGTTCCTTGGGCAGCCGGGAGACCCGCGAGAGGTTCGGGGGCTTGACCCGCACCAGCGGCACCCCGTTGGTGGGCCGCACGGCGAGGCGGGCGGCGGACACGTCGGTCAGCACGGGGGCGAGGAGGAAGTCGACGCCCTGCACGGCCGCGGTCCAGGAGATCCGGCGCAGGACGGAGGCGTCGAGCTCGGGGGCGGGCAGCACCACCACGGTGCTGATGCCCAGGGCGCGCACGACGTCGTTCATGTCGCCGACACCGCCGAGCGCGGGCACCCCCAGCCTGCGGACCTGCGAGGCGTTCTCCGGGTCGGTCAGGCAGACTCCGGCCGCCTGGAGCCGCGGGGTGCCGCCGCGCCGCAGTACGGCGATCAGCTCGGCGACCCCGTGAGCCGGTCCGACCAGGAGCGTCGCGCTTGCGTCGGGGCTGCGCGCCCAGCGCCGGTGCAGTCGGCGGCGCAGCCAGTACCGGACCGCGAGGGCGATCACGGCAGCCGGCCCAGCCGCCATGATCATGTCATGGAGGAGCCCCGCATCGTGCCTGAACAGCCCGTACGCGACGGCGGCCAGCGCCGGCAGCGCGACGGCCCCGCGGAGCACCCGTCGGTACTCCTCGACGCCCAGGCCGAGCACGCCGCGGTCGTAGGACCGGTGGGCGAGCATGGCCACGATCCAGGTCGGCGGCAGCACCAGGGCGACCGCCCACCGGCCGTAGGCCGCGTGGACCAGGAAGGCCGCGGCTGCGGCTGCGAAGCCGTCCGCGGCCAGGAGAAGAATCCGGTACTTCTGTTCCCAACGTCTTCGGCGAGCTGGTGGACGTCTGTGTTCCACACCAACTTGCTCATGCGTGACCTCAATGGTCATGCGCCCCCCACCACATGCGCGGTACCCCTGACCGAAGCGCCCTCGACGAGAGGGCGCTGGAAAGCGATGGGAGCTTCGGCGGTTCCCCAACCGCCTCATGCACCCAGCATGCTGGCTACTGATTGATCAGAACTTGCCACTCAGCCGTACCGTGACATGCAGTCAAGAACAAGTTCCCCACCCAAACCGGTCCGGCCGCCATCAATCTAGACCACGCGGCGCAGTGTCGGGAACAGTTGGACGAAACACATGTCGCAATAGTGACACCGGCGGCATACTGCCCGCGTGACGAGCATCGTGATCCCGGCCCACAATGAGGCGCCTGTCATCGGAAGACTCCTCGACGCACTGTTGGCCGATTCCTCCTCCGACGACGACCCGGACATCGTGGTCGTGTGCAACGGCTGCACGGACGACACCGCGAGCGTCGCGGCGGCCCGGGGCCCACGCGTGCGGGTGGTGGAGATCCCCGTGCCGTCCAAGCACGCCGCCCTGCGCGCGGGTGACGACCACGCGCGCGGCTTCCCGCGCGTCTACGTGGACGCCGACGTCGTGATCACCGGCGCCGACGTGCGGACGCTGACCGAGCCCCTGGCGGACGAGGCCTCGGGCATCCTGGCCACCGCCCCGCAGCGGCGCATTCCACTCGCCGGCTGTGCCTGGCGGGTGCGCGCCTACTACCGGGTGTGGCAGCGGCTGCCCGCCGTGCGCGAGGGGCTGTTCGGCCGGGGCGTCATCGCCGTCTCCAAGACCGGGCACGCGCGGATCGTCGCGCTGCCGCCGCTGATGGCGGACGACCTGGCGGCCTCCCTGGCGTTCACCGCGCGGGAGCGGCGGGTGGTCGACGACGCCGGCGTCGTCGTCCGGCCGCCGCGCACTTGGCCGGATCTGATCAGACGGCGCATCCGGGCGGCGGTCTCCACCGCCCAGGTCGAACAGCATCAAGGACCGCAGGAGGCCTCGGCGCGCACCAGCAAGGCGGACCTGAGAGCCATCGTCCGTGAGAAACCGGGACTGCTCCCGAGCGTCGTGGTCTTCGTCGCGGCGGCGCTCGCCGCCCGGAGGGGGTCCCGAAAGGCCATCCGCGCACAGGACTTCGGCACCTGGCTGCGGGACGAGAGCAGCCGGCAGAACTGATCGCACGACCGTCGTACCGGGAGCCACCACTTGTACCTCACCGATCGCTCCGCGCCCGCGCCGGCGGGCGCCGCCGACCGGGGCCGAAGACGCGGACCGGTGACCGGTGTCGCCCCGGTCGTCCTCGTCCTGGGCACGGTCAGCCTGATCACCGACATCTCCTCGGAGATGGTCACCGCCGTCCTGCCGCTGTACCTCGTCACCACGCTCGGCTTCAGCCCGCTCGGCTTCGGCACCCTCGACGGCGTCTACAACGGCGTCAGCGCGCTGGTCCAGCTCACCGGCGGACACCTCGCCGACCGGGTGCGGAACCACAAGCTGATGGCGGGGCTCGGATACGGGCTGTCCGCGCTGTGCAAGCCGCTGCTGCTGCTCGCGAGCAGTGTCGGCGCGCTCGGCACGGTCCTCGCCCTGGACCGGACCGGCAAGGGCCTGCGCACCGCTCCGCGCGACGCGATGATCTCCCTGTCCACGCCCGCCGAGCGGCAGGGCCGGGCCTTCGGCGTACACCGGGCGATGGACACCACCGGCGCGCTGCTCGGCCCGCTCACGGCCTTCCTCATCCTGCGCGCGGCGGCCGACGGCTACGACGCCGTGTTCGGCGTGAGCGCGTGCGTCGCCGTGCTCGGCGTACTGGTACTGGTGCTGTTCGTGCCGGGCAGGCGGCGGGCGCCGGGCACCCCGGGAGCATCGGATGCGGGGGCGACCGCCGCGGACGAGGGTTCCGCGGCCGACGGCAGGCAACCCGTCCGGGTCCGTGAGGCGTTGGCGCTGCTGCGCCTGCCCCGGCTGCGGGCGCTCGCCGGGTGCGCGGCACTGCTCGGCCTGACCACCGTCAGCGACGCGTTCGTCTACCTGCTGCTGCAACGGCGTGCGGGCATCGCCGAGCAGTGGTTCCCGCTGCTGCCGCTCGGCACCGCCGCCGTCTTCCTGCTGCTGGCCGTGCCCGTCGGCTCCCTGGCCGACCGGATCGGGCGCCGTACCGTGTTCCTCGCCGGGCACGCGGTCCTGCTCACCGGTTACGCCCTGCTGCTCTGGGCCCCGGCCACGCCGGCCCTTCCCTTCCTGGTCCTCGCCCTGCACGGCACCTTCTACGCGGCCACGGACGGCGTGCTCCCGGCCGCCCTCGCCGGCGTCGTGCCCGACCATCTGCGCGCCAGCGGCCTGGCCATCGTCGGCACCAGCCAGGCGCTGGCCCGATTCTGCTGCTCCCTCGCCTTCGGCGCCGCCTGGACTATGTGGGGACCCGGCCCGGCCCTGGCCGGCTCGGCGGCCGGGCTGCTGTGCTGCGCGACCGTCGCGGGCATGGTGCTGCGACCGGCCGACGAGACCCGATGACCACCTCAGCGAACCGAACCACGGGGATCCACATGACATCGATGCGCCGCCGCCTGCTCGTACTCGTCGCGGCGGTCCTGGTGCTCGCGGGCGTGGGCACCGGCGTGGTGCTGCACGCCGCCGCCCGCGCGGACCGCCAGAACCGGCCACAGGCGGGCGGACCCGCCGTGGACGACGGGAAGTTGACGCTCCGTCAGAAAGAGCGGCTGGTCTTCGTCAACGGCGCCGCCGGCCCGCACCGGACGGCGGTCGCCTCCGTCGCGTCCGCCGATCCGAAGGGCCGGCGCACCGCCTCGGACCTGAAGTGCGCGCGCTTCTACGCCGCGGCCGGCACGGGCGTCTGCCTCCAGTCCACCACCGGCGTCCTCAAGCAGAGCAACCGCGCCCTGCTGCTCGACGCGAACCTGCGCACCCGGCACACCTTCGCGCTCGCCGGCACACCCAGCCGGGCCCGGGTCTCGCCCAGCGGCCGCTTCGTCGCCTGGACCGTGTTCGTCTCCGGCGAGTCCTACTCCTCGGCGTTCTTCTCCACCCGCACCTCGGTCCTGGACACCCGCACCATGAAGCTGACCCCGAGCCTGGAGACGTTCTCCGTCGTCAAGGACGGCAAGCCCTACCACGCCTCGGACATCAACTTCTGGGGCGTCACCTTCTCCTCCGACGACGACACCTTCTACGCCACCCTCAACACCGCCAACAAGACGTATCTGGTGCGGGGTTCGCTCTCCCGGCGGACGGTCACGACGCTGGTCGAGAACGTCGAGTGCCCCTCGCTCTCCCCCGACGAGACCCGCGTCGCCTTCAAGAAGCGGATCCTGTCGCGGACCGACCTGTGGCACGAGTACGTCCTCGACCTCAAGACGCTCGAGGAGACACCGCTGGCCGAGCGCCACAGCGTCGACGACCAGGCCACCTGGCTCGACGACCATACCGTCGCCTACGCCCTTCCCACGGACGGGAAGGTCGGCACCAGCGACCTGTGGAGCGTCCCCGCGAACGGCAAGGGAACTCCCCACCTCCTGATCGCCGGAGCCTCCTCCCCCGCACCCCTCTAGCCCTGGCAGCGATCAGGTCAGGCGGAGTTCCAGGACGGTCACCGAGAGCGGCGGCACGACGCTGGTGAAGGACGGCGCCGCGCCGGTGACCGTGCTCGTCCTCGGCACCAACGTGTCGGGGGCGGTCAGTGTGTTGGTGGCCGTGCGCGAGGCGCCCGTGAGGACCGTGGCGGTGGCCCGGCTCCGGACTCCCTTGACCAGACCCTTCAGTTCCACCGGCACATTCAGCTTCTGCGTACCGGAGTTGACGACCGCGAGGTAGAGGCGGTCGCCGGAGCGGGTGGCCACGGTGGCGAGGCCCGGCAGCGCCCGCGCGGTGGCCGGCAGCACCGTCTTGCCGAGCCTGCCCGTCAGCATCTGCTGCGCCCAGTAGCTGGGCGACACATAGCTGTCGAGGTTGTCGTAGGCGATCAGGTTGGTGGCCCACACGTTGTTCTTGACGTGCGAGAAGAGCGGCGCGTAGCACTCCATGAGGACCTGGTCGGAGTTGCGGATCAGTCCGGCCAGCCAGGCGGCGTCGCCGAGCGCCGCGTTGAGGTCGGGCGTGGGCCGGCCCTCCTGCGCCGCCCACTCCCCGACGAACACCTTCGTCGAACCGCGGTCCCGGTTGTCGTACTTGTGGGTGGAGGCCTGGGCGGCGGACGGCGCGAGGTAGTAGTGCTCGTCGATCAGGTCCGGCGTGCGGCTCTTCACGGTCGTCGTGGCGATCAGCTTCAGCTGCGGGTACTTCGCCTTGATCGCGTCGTGGAAGGCCGCGAACCGCTCGTCGTACGACCCCGAGGTGTCGAACCAGTCCTCGTTGCCGATCTCCACGAACTCCAGCGGGAACGGCTCCGGGTGGCCGTCCGCCGCCCGGCGCGCGCCCCACTTGCTGGTGACCGGGCCGGTGACGTACTCGATCTCGTCCAGCGCGTCCTGGACGAACGGCTCGAGCGCGGCGCCGGTGACGTGCTCGCCCCTGAGCGAGTAGCCGGCGAAGACGGCGAGGACCGGCTGCGCGCGCAGGTCCTCGGTCCACTGCAGGTACTCGAGGAGGCCGAGGCCGTCCGTGGACCAGTAGCCCCAGGCGTCGTCCATGTGGCCGGGGCGCTCCCAGGCCGGGCCGATGGTGTTCTTCCAGTCGAACCGGGTGGCGATGGTGTTGCCCTCGAGGAAGTTCCCGCCGGGGAAGCGCAGGAACTTCGGCTTCAGGGCGACCAGTTTCTCCATCAGGTCGATGCGCAGGCCGTTGGGCCGGTTGCGGTAGGTCGGCGGGAAGAGGGACACGTGCTGCAGCCACAGCGTCTCGCCCGCGGCGGCGGGGTCGGCCGTGGTGACGGTCAGCCTCGCGTCACCCGTCACGGGCGCGCCCGGCCCGGTGCGCAGGGTCAGTTCGAAGGGGCGGCCGGGGAAGGCGGTGCCGATGTGCGGCACGTGGGCGGAGGCGTACACCGTCGCGCCGTCCGCCGACTCGATGGCCACGGTGAGCGCGCCGATGCGCCGCGAGGCCTTGGCGAACAGCCGGGCGGTGTAGGTGGTGCGGGGCCGCACGGGTATGCCCCAGAAGCCGTCGTTGGCGACGCCGGCGCGGCTTCCGGCGCCCGTCCCGTTCGGCAGTACGACCTTCAGGGAGCGGTCGAGCGCGGCGTTGAGCGGGGTGGTGGTGTCCAGCGAGAGGGCGGTGCCCCCGACCGCGGACCAGTGGACGGGCGTGCTGTCGTCGGCCATCATCGAGCGGTTCTGCACGAGTTCGGCGTAGATGCCTCCCTCGCCGGAGTGGTTGATGTCCTCGAACATCAGCCCGGGCAGGATCGGGGACACGGCGTGCGCGGGGGTGCCGACGTCCACGCTCAGCAGCGGCGTCGTGTTCCCCACGGGCACTCCGGCCAGCGCCGCGACCTGCTCGGAGGTCAGGGCGGCCGGGAACATGTGCACGTCGTCGATCAGGCCGTGCCACTGGTCGACGTGGCCGCCGCCGTAGAGGGCGCGTCCGACGGCGGTGTCGCCGCTGCCGGCCCAGCCCGCGGTGTAGGCGGTCTCCCCCTCCAGCACGCCGTCGACGTAGAGGCGGATGACGCCGGCCGCCGGGTCGCTGACGCCGGTCAGGTGGGTCCAGGTGCCGGTGGTGGGCGCCGAGGCGGCGGCCGCGACGGCGGCGTTCTGGGTGGCGTCCGAGTTCAGCCGGGCGAAGGCGAAGGTGCCGGTGTCGTCCCGCAGCCCCAGGTAGAAGGAGCTGACGACCTTGCCGTCGACGCTCACGGCGGTCTGGTAGCCGCCGAGTTGGGCGAGATTGACCCAGACGCCCACCGAGAACGCCTTGGAGGTGTCGAGGGCCGGCCCGGACGCGGTGGCGTTGCCGCCCGCGGTGAGGCCCAGGCTGTGGGCGCCGACCTTGCCGGCGTCCCAGCCGGCGGCGCCCTGGAGGGTCGCGGTGCGGCCGTTGCCCGACGAGTCGGCGGCCGAGGTGCCGGAACCCTCGTCGAAGGTCCAGTGGGCGGCAGCGGCGGGGAGGTCCGCGGTCGCGGCGCTCGCGGTGGTGCCGGTGAGTTCGGCGGCCCCGGCGGGGGCGGCGGCGAACGTCCCGGCGAGGGATGCGGCGGACGCGGCCCCCAGGACGGTGAGGACGGTTCTGCGGGGCACTCCGGCTTCTGAAGGCATGCGGCTCATTCCTTGGTGACAGACCGTTCGACATTTCGTACAGCGGTCGGTACTTCGAGCAGCAGGGATCTTAAGGTGTTCGCTCGGACCGTCAACACCCCTCGTACGGCAATGCTTTACGGGTTTCGGCCGCCCCGCGGCGCGAGGGCGTCGCAGACGAGGTCGAGCAGGCGATCGGTCTGCTCCTGGGGGGAGTTGGACGTGATGGCGAAGAAGACGCGACGAGCATCGTCGTGACGTCCGCGGCGTCGACGTCCGCGCGGAGCGTGCCCTGCGCGGCGCCTCGCTGGAGGAACCCGGCGATCGTGGCGGTGACCCGCTCCCGCGAGGGGGCGCGATGCGTCCGGCGGCGAAGCCCGCCCGCAGCGCCTCCATCAAGTGGGCGCCATCGCCCTCGACGAGGAGACCCTCGCCGAAACCGACGCGATCCCGACCCGTCCACCCGCCACCGCGTGAACCGCGCTCCGGCAGGTCAGCGCGCGCCGGCCCGGGCCAGGGATTCCACGGCGGCCGCGACCTCGTGGGGGCTGGAGATCATCGTGAGGTGGCGGGCACCGGGCACCAGGGTGGGCGGCGGTGCGCCGATGCGCCGCGCGGTCTGTCGCGGGGTCTGCTCGCTGAACACGTCGTCCTGCGCGCCGAACACCACGGACTTGGGGATGCGGACAGCGGCGAGCCGGGCGACCCGTCTCGCCGGAAGACCGGGCACGCCCTCGCCGAGCATGTCCCACAGGGCCGCCTCGGCGCCCGGCATCCGCAGCGGCCGCCGCCACTCGTCCACTCCGGCGGCGTCCAGGCGCGGGCAGGCCGGCCCGCACTGGGCGTCGTACACGGAGCGGATCAGCCGGTCGGTGCTCAGACCGAGACGCAGCAGGCTGGTGCGGTAGGGGTCGATCAAGAGGTACTTGAGTACGGAAGGCGGTCCGGCGCCGGTGTCCAGGGCGTCCCCGTCGAGCAGCATCACGCTCCCGATCCGTCCCGGGGCGCGCAGTGCCGCCTCCGTGACGACCGCGGCCCCGCTCGAATGACCCACCAGCAGGGGACGCTCACCGGGCCCGCCGAGGTGCATGGCGCTCAGGAAGCCCAGGAGCTGCCGGGTGAAGTGGTCGACGGTGTAGGGGCCGCGGCGCCGGCTGTAGCCGTCCCCGGTCAGATCCAGCGCGTAGACCCGGTGGTCGCGCGCGAGCAGCGGTGCGAGCCGGGACCAGGTGTCCACCTGCTCGAAGGCGCCGTGGACGAGCACGACGGGTGAGCCGGTCGTACCCCATTCCCGGTAACGGGTGCGGATGTCGGCCGCCTGGACGTACCGCAGCCCGGCGGGCGGCGCGGCACGTCCCGCGGTGAACGCGTTGTAGGTGAGGGAAGCCGCGGTGACGACCATCAGCAGCACCGAAAGGACGAGGACAGCGCGCCGCATCCACCGCCCGCGCCGCGGGATCGCACGGGGTGCGGCGTCGGCGTCGGCATCCGCCTGCGGGGGCTCGATCGGCCCGGCCTCGGGGTCGGCATCCACGTGAGTTTCCATTCTGCCCGGTCTCTCCGGTCACAGGATCGCCCGGCTCGGGGCCGAGATCATCCACCCACAGGCGTGTACGCACATACACCCACGGAAGTAGCTCCAGCCCCGGCGCGGACAACTAAGCTGTGCGGCAGACGAGTTGCCAGGGGGGCGGATGTCCGCGGGGAACGACCCGGAGCTGAGCGAGGGCCGGATCAAGCACCTGGAGCTGATCCAGGTGATCGTGGCCCGGATGGGCAACAACTCGTTCCTGATCAAGGGCTGGGCACTGACCGTCACCGGCGCGCTGCTCGCCTACGCGACCGGGAACGGCAGGAAATCCGTCGCGCTGGTGAGCTTCGTCCCCATCCTCGCCTTCTGGCTCCTGGACGGCTACTTCCTCTACCAGGAGCGGCTGTTCCGACGGCTGTACGACCGGGTGCGCCGCCCCGGGACCGAGGTGGAGCCGTTCGCCCTGGACGTGACGCCCGGCCGGGAGAAGGCGGGGGTCATGAAAGCGGCCGGCTCCCCCACCCTGGCCTTCTTCTACGGGGGCCTCGCCATCGCTCAGGCGTTCGCGCTGCTCTTCGTGCTCTGACCGGGACCGCACCCTCAGGGGCGCCGCGTGACGAAAGCGGCACGCAGCCGTCGCGCCGAGTCGTCGAGCAGGTCCTGGTCCTCCTCGCCCTTCTCGGGCCACAGCCGCGGCATCCGGTCGCCCTGGTAGCGCGGGACGACGTGCACGTGCAGGTGAGGCACCGACTGCGTGGCCACCGCCCCCGACGACTGGATGACGTTCAGCCCCTCGGGGCGGTGCGCCGCCCGCACGGCGTGGGCCGCCCGGAGCACCGCCGAGCCGACGGCCGCCGCCGTGGGGCCGTCGAGCTCCCAGATGTCCGCGACATGGTGCCGGGGCACGACCAGCACATGCCCCGCGTGCGCCGGGTTCACCGGCAGGAACGTCAGGGTCTGCGCGCTCTCGTCGACGACCCTTGCCGGTGCGGCCCCGGCGACGATCTCGCAGAAGACGCAGTCGTCCGCGGAGTGATCCACTGTCATGGGTCGACGATATGCCCCGGCACGCCGCGCTCAGGCCCAGGCACTCACCGGCACAAAGGAGCTGTCCTGCCGGAAGAGGGCCGTGCCGTCGGTGGCGTCGACCCGCAGCTGGTAGTTGTAGTGCCGCAGGTAGTAGCCGGGGTAGTTGTACGACTCGAATCTGACCGAGCCGGTCGCCGATCCGGTCCTGGCGACGAACGTCGCGTCCTTGGCGAACGTCGACGTGCCGTCGTTCGCGTCGAAGCGGCCCCGGAAGTCGTAGTGACGCAGGTAGTTGCCGGACGCGTCACGGAAGGAGAAGGCGCCCGGGTCGGCCAGGCCGGGGACGACCGTGAAGGACGACGCCTGCTTGGCCGCGGTCGTGCTGGAGCCGGTCACCACCGGGAGGTTCAGCAGGGACGACTGCTCCTGCCAGTACCGGGTCGTGTAGTTGGCGGACCGGAACGAGCGCGAGACGTTCGTCGGCAGGGCCACTCCGCCGGAGACGGTCTCCTTGATGACCGTGAAGTGGCGTGCGGTTCCGGAGATGACCGGCAGTGCCCTGGGAGCGGTCCAGGTCGCGAACGTGTCGGAGCTGTCGCTGTAGTAGTAGTTGCCGTCTCCGTAGCCGTCGAAGAAGATCCGCCAGGCGCCGTTGTCGAGCTGGACGACCGACGGGCCCTCGCGGTAGCTGCCCCAGCCCGCCCAGTCGCCGGTCTTCGAGATCGTGTAGGGGCCGGTGAGGCTGGACGCCGTGCCGTACTCGATGTACTTGGCCGTCTCGTTCTTGGTGAACGCGTGGTAGGTCCCGCCGATCCGCACGATGTAGGTGTCGATGTGGTTGGCGCCGATGCCGGACAGTGCCGTCGGTGAAGTCCAGGCGGTCAGCGCGGAGTCGGTCGCCTTCATGACGTACGGCGTGAAGATCCACTCGTTGTCGGTCGTCGAGCAGGACACGATGACGTTCACGCTGCCGTCGCCGTCGACGAACCACTCCGGCGCCCATGCCCGGGACAGATTGGTGATCGGCACCGTGTAGTCGTACAGGAAGGTCCAGGCGGCGCGGTCGGAGCTGCGCGCGAAGCCGATCGTGGTGCTGACGTCCTGCCAGGTGTGCGTGGTGTACGTCAGGTAGTAGTAGCCGTCGGTGTGCTTGAAGACGCTCGCGTCGCGGATGCGGTTGGCCGGCGGGGTGTAGGCGGAGGACCGCACGAGCCGGAAGTCGGTGGCGTCGTCGGACTCGTAGACGTTCACCGTGCCGTCGTCGCTGTTGAGGAACGGCACGATGGTGTAGCGGGTGGCCGAGCCACTCGCGGGTGCGGCGGCGGCCGCCGTTCCGAGCAGGCCGGGGAGTTCGCCCAGGACGAGCGCCGAGGCGGGCAGGGCGGCCATCGCGCGCAGGAGGGCGCGGCGGGACGGGGCGGGGGGTCGTGTGCTCACGTGCGGCTCCTTGGTCCAGCCGGAACCATGGGATGCGGGATTTCGAACATGGTTCGGCAAGTCGGTCAGAAGGTAAGGGTGAGACGTGAGCACGTCAATGCTTTCAGCGGGGCTCGACGGCACCTGTGCGAAGCATGTGCCGCCGTTCGGTCGACGCTCGGGCCAGGGACGTTCGACATGCCGCACCAAGGGGGGCCGACACACGTTACCGTTCAGTAGACAACCCGCTTCCGGAGGTGTCCCGTATGACGCTCGACCGTGCCGCAGGCCTGGCGGAGTCCGCCCGAGCGCTGGCCGAGGGGAAGGTGACCTCACGGGAACTGGTGGAGCGGGCGCTGGCCCGCATCGAGGCCACACAGGGTTCGCTCAACGCCTTCCGGATCGTGCGGGCGAACGCCGCGCTCGCCGAAGCCGACGCAGCCGACGAGGAGTTGGCGGCCGGAGTGCGCAGGCCGCTGCTCGGCGTACCGGTCGCCGTCAAGGACGACATGGACGTCGCCGGTCTGCCGACCGCGTTCGGCTGTGCCGGGGAGTTCCCGCCCGTCGCGCGGGACGGCGAGGCCGTACGACGGTTGCGGGCGGCCGGGGCAGTGATCGTCGGCAAGACCAACACGTGTGAGTTCGGGCAGTGGCCGTTCACCGAGGGACCCGCGTTCGGGGCGACCCGCAACCCGTGGAACACCGGGCACACTCCGGGCGGTTCGTCCGGCGGGTCGGCCGCCGCGGTCGCCGCCGGACTGGTGCCCGCCGCCCTGGGCTCCGACGGCGCCGGATCCGTGCGCATCCCCGCCGCCTGGACCCACCTCGTCGGCATCAAGCCCCAGCGCGGCCGCATCTCCACCTGGCCGCGTGGCGAGTCCTTCCAGGGGATCACCGTCAACGGCACGCTCGCCCGGACGGTCGCGGACGCGGCGCTCCTCCTCGACGCCGCGAGCGGCAACCACGAGCTCGATCCGCACCGGCCGCCCGCCATCCGGGCGTCCGAGGCCGTCGGCCGCGATCCCGGCCGCCTGCGCGTCGCCCTGTCGCTCAAGCCGCCGTTCACCGCGGTGCCCGCGCGCCTGCGGCCGGAGGTCCGCGCGAAGGTCGTCGAACTCGCCGAGAGAATGAGCCGGTTGGGCCACTTCGTGGAGGAGGCCGATCCGCCGTACGGCCAGATCGGCCTCACCTTCGTACCCCGGGCCACCGCCGGTATCGCCGAACGCGTCGTCGAGGCCCCCTTTCCCGCCCTCCTGGACCGGCGCACCCGTGATGCCGCCCGGCTCGGACGGCTGCTCGGCGGGGCACCGTTGCGGGCGGCGCGCCGGGCGGAAGCGGTGCTGCACCGTCGTATCGGCGGATTCCTCGAGTCGTACGACGTCATCCTCGCGCCCACGACCGCCGCTCCCCCGCCGCGCGTCGGGGCGATGCTGTCGCTCGGCGGATTCGCCACCGACCGGGCGATGATCGCCGCCTGCCCCTACGCCTGGCCGTGGAACGTGCTGGGCTGGCCGGGCGTCAACGTGCCCGCCGGGTTCGTCGGCGACGGACTGCCCGTCGGCGCCCAGCTCCTGGGACCCGCGGGCAGCGAACCGCTGCTGATCTCGCTGGCCGCGCAGCTGGAGGCGGAGCTGCGCTGGCACGAGGCGTGGCCGCCGCAGCCCCTCGCCGCGAACTCCCCGGCGGTGTGAGCCGGTTCGGTCGTACCCTGTGACCATGGACGACGTGTCGATGGTCGGGCTCATAGGGCGGGTCACCGGGACGGTCGGGCCCGGGCTCGTCGGCGAGGTGATCGTCCGGGTGCGCGGCGGCGCCGAGCACTTCCTCGCCCACCCGGCCCCGGGGACGGCCCGGATCGAGCGGGGCACGGTGGTGACGGTGGTGGAGTACCTGCCGCCGAGGACGGTCTACGTCACCGAGGCGTACGACGGCCAAACCGTCTGACGCATCGACAGGTGAGCCCGCTTCCGCGCAGGTGAGAGGCTCTTTAGGGGCCGCGCGTCAAGATTGCGGCAAGGATTCGCCGACGTCTTCACCCCGGCCTCCCGCAGGAGCACACTCCCTTCGTTCGGTGCCGAGAGGGCACCATTCAAAGGGGGCGTATGCCGATGATCGTCGGCGTCGTTGCGGGAGTGGTGGTCCTCGCCATTCTCGTTCTGATCGGTCTGTTCAAGATGATGTGGCGGGTCGCCGAGCCGAACGAGGCGCTCGTCATCTCCGGTTCCAAGCACCGCACCGAGGGCCTCGAGGAGGGCATGGGATTCCGTATCGTCACCGGGCGCGGCACGCTGGTGCTGCCCGGGGTGCAGGCGGTGCGCAAGCTCTCGCTCGACCTGAACGAGACAGAACTGCACGTGGACTGCGTGACGCACCAGGGCATTCCGCTCAAGGTGCGGGGCGTGGTCATCTTCAAGGTGGGCGACGACTTCGTGTCGATCGCGAACGCCTCCCGCCGGTTCCTCGACCAGCAGAAGCTGATGGCCGAGCGGGTGCACAACGTCTTCGCCGGTCATCTGCGTTCCATCGTCGGCGGGTTGACGGTGGAGGACATGATCCGTGACCGGGAGAAGCTGACCGCGCAGACCCGGGCGGCCTGCGGCACGGAGATGGAGAAGCTCGGGCTGATCGTGGACTCGCTGCAGATCCACGAGATCGAGGACCCGACCGGGTACATCCAGAACCTGGCCGCCCCGCACGCGGCGGCCGTCCAGCGGGACGCGCGCATCGCGCAGGCGGAGGCGAACCGGCTGGCCACCGAGGCGGAGCAGCAGTCGTACGCGCGGATGGCCGAGGCCACCCGGGACAGCGAGATCCTGCAGGCCGGCTATCAGGCCGAGCGTGACAAGGCGGCGGCGAAGTCCCGTCAGGCCGGTCCCCTCGCGGACGCGGCGGCGCGGCAGGAGGTCGTCGTACAGGAGACGCGGGTCGCCGAGCTGGAGGCGCACCGGCGCGAGCAGCAGTTGCAGGCGGACGTCCGCAAGCCGGCCGACGCCCAGGCCTACGAGAAGCGGACGCTGGCCGAGGCCGAGCGTGACGCGCGGATCTCGGCGGCGCAGGCCAAGGCCAAGGAGACGGAGCTCGCGGCGGCGGCCGAGGCGACCAGGGTCAAGACGGCCGCGGGTGCCGAGGCGGAGGCCACCAAGGCCCGCGGTGCCGCCTCGGCTGCCGCGACGCGGAACACCGGTGAGGCCGAGGCGGCGGCCGCGCAGGCGAGGGGCCTGGCGGAGGCCGAGGCGACCAAGGCCAAGGGGCTCGCCGAGGCGGAGGCCATCAAGGCACGGGCGGCCGCGCTCGCCGAGAACCAGGAGGCGGTCGTCGCCCAGCAACTCGCCGAGAACTGGCCGGAGATCGTGCGGGCCGGCGCGTCCGCCTTCGGCAGCGTCGACAACATGGTGCTGCTCAACGGCGCCGACGGCATGACGGACATGTTCACGAAGGCGCTCACCATGGGCGGCGCCGGCCTCGGTCTCGCTCGCCAGCTGCTGGCGTCGATGAACCAGAACGGGCAGACGCCGAACGGGACTTCGCCCTCCCTGAACGGGGTCACGCCGCCGTCGCAGAAGGTGCCGATGGACCGGGAAGGGTAGTCCGCAGCGCCGGAGAAAGCGGGCGCTGCGGGGACGCGCGTCCGTCCGGACAGTACGCCCGGGGGCCTCGGTTTCGTGAGCCCCCGGGCTCTGTCGTGCTCCCGTGTGCTTCAAGCGCCCCCTGGCCCGGTGCGGCGGGGAGCGGGGAGCATCCCCCTGTGCACGGACCCGCACGCACCCTGAGGAGGCCCCGTGTCCGAGTCGGCGAAGAACCCCGAGGACGAGGCGGAGGACATCCCCGGACCCGAAGCCCTCGGGGAGGGAACGGAGAAGGCTTCCGAGCTCGCCGACGAGGGACTCGGCCGGCAGACCGGCACCGGCGCGGACAGCGCGGCCAGGGAGCTGCTCGACCGGCTGGCCGAACAGGCGTCGGACTCCGCGGACTGACGGGTCGTACGGCGCTCGCCGCCCTGAACGTCGCGACTCCCGGGTCCGCCCCGAAAGACCCGCGGAAGCGACCACTAAGGTGCCTGCGTGACTGCGTTTACCGATGAGAACGTCCCGGGCCGTTTCGGCCCCACCGCCACCACCGAGGCCGACCCCCGCCAGGTCGGCCCGGTGCGCACCGAGTACTCCCCCGCACACGACGGCGACCCCGACCCGGGCGAGATCGTGTGGACCTGGGTGCCGTTCGAGGAGAACGACGGCCGAGGCAAGGACCGTCCGGTCCTGGTGGTCGCCCGCGAGGCCGCCGGCACCCTGCTCGCCGTGCAGCTGTCCAGCAAGCGGCACGACGACGACCGGGAGTGGGTGGCGATCGGCAACGGGCCGTGGGACCGGTCGGGCCGCGACTCCTGGATCTCCGTGGACCGGGTGCTGAGGCTGCACGAGGACGGGATGCGCCGGGAGGCGTGCGCCCTGGACCGGGGCCGGTTCAACCTGGTCCGCCACCGCCTGCACGAGCGCTACGGCTGGAGCTGAGCGACTCCGCCACCCCGCGGGCCGGCTGGACTCCCCCTCGCCGACGGCCCGACGTCACCCGGAACTTTTCACCCGCTTCGGGTGATTGAGGCGCTCGCCATCCCGTGGATTCTGCTGTTCAGAGGTTCGGCCCAGGAGCTGATCGCCCGCGCGACCCGCTCTTCGCCTGAGCTTCCGTCGGGCGGAGAGGGAGGCCGGATGTACACGGCACAGATGTCCGGGCACTGGGCACTCAACTGGGCGACGAGGGCCCGGAGCGTACCCGGGGGCGGACTGCTGGCGGCGTTCCTGGTGGATCTGGTGGCCGACGTGGAGCCCGTCCGGGAGGCCGACACGGTCAGCTTCCCGCTCCGTCCGGCGGCCCACGCGCTGGGGGTGCAGCCGACGCATGTCAGCACGGCCCTGCGCCGCCTTTCGGACGCGGGCCTGCTGACCTGGCACGCCGACGGTGCACCGGAGACGTCGCACGTCACCGTGACCCTCCGGCTCTCCTTCGCCGACTCCGCACTCGAAGATGCCGCGTCGGCCGCCCCGAAGCGTGAACCGGCACGGTCCTGACAACACAGGAAGGCGGTGCGCGATGACCGCTGCACCCGACACTCCCGTACTCGACACCCTCACGGCCATGACCCTCGACTCCGTCGAGCGATGCCACATGGAACCACGCTCGCTGATCCTCGCCCGGATCTCGGCACTCGTCGCCATGGACGCGCCCGCGATCTCCTACCTGGCGCACATCGACCCCGCGATCAAGGCCGACTTCACGGTGGAGCAGCTGCAGGACCTGCTGGTCGCCATCGCTCCCGTCGTGGGCACGGCACGCGTCATGTCGGCCGCGGGTCACATCGCCCAGGCCTTCGGCGTCGCGATCGCGCTGGCCGACACCGAGGCGGAGGCCATCGCCCAGGCCGAGGCGGAGAGCCGTAAGAGCTGACCGGCGGCCGTCACGGCGGCTTTCGGCTGTGAGGGATGGTGAGCAGCCCGGGCTGTCATTGATGGGTGAGCAGCCCGGGCTGTCAGGGATGGGTGAGCAGCCCGGGCTGTCAGGGATGGGTGAGCAGCCCGGGCTGTCAGGGATGGGTGAGCAGCCCGATCCCGAGCGCCACCAGTGCGGCGACCTTGGCCACCTCCAGGCCGACGTAGTAGAGGTGCTCGCGGGACCGGGGCACGTCCTCGCCCGCCAGGACGCGGTCGGACCTGCGGTTGAGCCGCGGCCGCACCACGATCAGCTGGGCCGAGAGCAGCACGAACACCGCGACGACCGGTCCCACGACCCCGACGGGCCGGTCCCCGGTGGCGACGGCCACGGCGAGCGCCACGGCGAGGACGGCCTCGACGAGGTTCAGGGCGCGGAAGACCAGCCGCCCGATCCCCAGGCCGATGGGGATGGTCACGCCCGGGGCGCGGAACTTCAGCGGCGCCTCCAGGAAGGAGATCGCCAGCACCATCCCGAGCCAGAGGAAGGTGACCGCGACCGACGTCACGGCCCATGTGGGGTGCATCAAGGGTGCCTTTCTGCTGTCTGCCGCGGTGCGGGCTGCTGCGGTGCGGGCGCCAAGTGGGCCAGACACGCGTCGGGTTCGGCGAAGGGTTCGAGGCCGGTCGCGGTGAGCGGCGCGCCCAGCTCGGCCAAGGCGCCCTGCATCAGGCCGAGATGCAGGGGACAGACCAACTGACCGTGCTCCTCGGCAAGTTCGAGGAAGGGGCAGTGGCGCAGCCGGATCCGGGCGGGCGGCGTGCCGCCCTCGGCGTCCGGGGCGAAGCCGAGGTCGTCCAGCAGGCGCACGAGACGGGCGGCCGCGTCCGCGGGGGTGGGCCGTCGGTACGGCTCCGGCTGCTCCACCAGAAAGCGACCCCAGGCGTGGCCCGTCTCCATGACGGCGGAGCGCGCATCGGGTCCGGTGGCGGCGAGCCGGCTGAGCAGCATCCGCGCGAGCAGCTGGTAGCCGCGGCTTCCGCCGCGGTCCATGCCCGGACGGGGCACGTAGACGGTACGCGGGCGTCCGCGGCCGGAGGGCGGCCGCGTCCGTCGTTCGACGGCGCCCTCCTCGACCAGGGCGTCCAGATGGAACCGCACGGTGTTGGGGTGGACGCCGACGCGCTCGGCCGTCTCGGTGACGCCGAGCGGACCTTCGGCCGCCCGCAGTACGGCGAGGACCTGGCCGCGGCGCGGACTGGTGCCCTCGCCGCGGCGCGGGCTGGTGCGTGAGGTGGACATGCCTCCTCGCCCCTCTTCCGTCTCTGCCGTCCCCGACAATTTCTCCAAATACTACCTGTAATAATTGGCGAAAGATGAGGCGGGTCGGGAGCCGAAAGGCTCGGACGGTCGGGAGCGGAGAGACCGATGGAACGAGTCCCACAGACGCACGAGGAGGAGCCGATGCCGACTCCTCTGTGCGACATCGATGCCCTGGCCGCCGCCGCGCCGACCGTGTCCGCCACGGGCGTGCTCTGGAAGCTCACGGAGAGCGGGCGCCAGCTGGACGCCAACCTCGTCCGGCTGGCTCCCGGCCGGCACATCGCCCCCCACGCGGAACCGGACCTGGACGTCCTGGTGCTCGTCGTCTCGGGCGCCGGCACGTTCGGGGCCGGCACGGAGGGCGAACCGCTGCCCCTCGTCGCGGGCTCCCTGTTCTGGCTCCCCCACGGCTCGACCCGCAGCATCACCGCGGGCGACGACGGCCTCGCCTACCTCACGGTCCACCGCCGCCGGCCCGGCATGCAGATCGGCCGCGCACGCTGAGGCGGAAGCAGGCCCGCAAAACTGTTACGCCGACCGGGAACGCGGGCCGTCCCTCGTCCGTCTTTCCCAGTGAGGCCCCCGCGGCATCCCCCGTCTGCGGGGGCCTCGCCAGCTCGCGGGACCCCGGTCCGCCGCCTACGGCTGAAGCGCCCCGGCCGTGAACGCCCGCGCGAACGCCTCCCGTGCCGCGCTGTCCGGTCTGCGGTCGAGCACCCCGAACACCACGTGCTCGAAGTGCGCCGCGAACCGTCCGCCCGGTCCGAGCAGCGCCCGGAACGCGGCGGCCACCTGCGCGGGGTCGTTCTGGAACACGCCGCACCCCCACGCCCCCAGCACCAGGCGCCGGTAGCCATGGGCGGCTGCCGTCTCCAGCACCCGCTCCGCGCGCACCGCCAGGGCCCGCGGGAGGTCGGCGGCCCGCTCGGGCGCCGTGCGCCTGATGACGCCGGCGTTCGGTGCGGCGGCCGTGAGAAAGCCCGCCGTGTACGGCTCGTCCAGCAGGCGGCCCCGGTCGTCGCGGAAGACGGGGACGGCCGGCGAGTGGATGACGCGGTCCGTGTAGAACGGGTCGCGGTGGGCGCGGTGGTGGTCGTAGAACCTGGGGACTTCGAGCAGGCACCGGTACAGGGCGGAGGAGCGGCACAGCGCCTCCTCCTGGGCCTGTGCGCCGTTGAGGAAGCCGCCGCCCGGGTTGCGTGCGGAGGCGAAGTTCAGCACGGCCGGCCCGCCGCCGACGCGACGCGCCGCCTCCAGGCTGCTCTCGCCGGTGACCTCGAAGAACGTCTCGGCGGGCACGGTCTGCGGCACGGGGACGGGCTCCGGCCCGTACATGCGCGTGCCAAAGCGGGCCGCGGACACGGACTCCGCGATGGACACCTCACGCCCGTCGGACGCGCGATACGCGCCCGCCGCGACGATCTCCTCCGTCTCGCGCGCGATGCCGCGCAGGCGCGCGCTCATGGCGCCACCCCCGTGGGCGCCATGCTCGCGCGCCGTGCGCGCTCCCCCGTCGTGCTCATGCACGCATCGTGGGTGATGCTGGAGTGACGGCGCAACAGAGTTTTCCGCGTCCGAAAACGCCCTGGAAAGCCCCGGGAAACCCCCCTGAGAAGCCCCGGGAGACCCCGGGAAGGAGGAGATTACCGAGCCGGAACGTACCGGTACGCACCCTTGTGCGAAGCGGCACGAGGGTCTTGGGTGGGACGAGTGCCGCCGTCCGGGCGCCTGACGGGCCGGGCCGGCGGCACGGTGGAATCTCAGAAGGGATCCCGGTATGTCCGATTCAGCCACTGACTGCGGCGACTGTACGGAGCCTCGCACCGCCCTGTCCGAAGCCGAGGTGGAGGCCCTGGTCCGGGGCATCTGCTTCAAGACCGGCCCGCCCCGGGGCATCGGGGTCGAAGTGGAATGGCTCGTCCACGAGCTGCGCCGGCCGCAGCTGCCCGTCACATCCGAACAACTCGACGCGGCGTACGCCGCACTGCGGACCGTGCCCCTGAGGTCGGCGCTCACCAAAGAGCCCGGCGGCCAGCTGGAACTGAGCTCGCCGCCCGCCACCTCCCTGATGGAGTGCATCGGTACCGTCTCCGCCGATCTCGACGCCGTCCGTACGGCGCTCGCCGGGCACGGCCTCGGCCTCGTCGGCATCGGCCACGACCCCTGGCACCCGCCCCGCCGCTTCCTGCGTCAGCCGCGCTACGACGCCATGGAGGTCGCCCTGGACCGCACCGGTCCGGCCGGCCGGCGCATGATGTGCACCTCGGCCTCAGTCCAGGTGTGCCTGGACGCCGGGTACGAGGAGCCCGGACCGCTCGGCCACGGACGGCGCTGGTGGCTGGCGCACCAGCTGGGCGCGGTGCTCCTGGCCGCCTTCGCCAACTCCCCGCTGACCGGCGGACGGCCCACGGGCTGGCGCTCCACCCGGCAGCTGACGTGGATGGAGATCGGCGCCGGCCGGGCGGGCGGGCCCGCGCTGGACGGCGATCCGCGCAGGGCCTGGGCCCGGCACGTCATGGACGCCCCGGTGATGTGCGTCCGGCGCGAGAGCGGCCCCTGGGACGTCCCCGAGGGGCTCACGTTCCGCGAGTGGGTCCGCTCGAAGGTGCCCAGGGCGCCGACGCGCGAGGACCTCGACTACCACATCACGACGCTGTTCCCGCCGGTCAGGCCGCGCGGCTTCCTGGAGCTGCGCATGATCGACGCGCAGCCGGGCGACGACGGCTGGATCGTGCCGCTCGCCGTGATCACCGCGCTGTTCGAGGACCCGGAGGCCGCGGAGACCGCCTACCGGCTGGTCAAGCCCCTGGCCGAGCGTTCCACGGGGCGTCCGGCGCCGCACAACCCGCTGTGGACCGACGCGGCCCGCCACGGCCTGGCCGACCCCGAGCTGCAGGAGACGGCCGTCGGCTGCTTCGCCGCGGCTCTGGAGGCGCTGCCCCGGATCGGCGCCACCGAGCAGGTCACGGACGTCGTGACCGCGTACCTGGAGCGCTACGTCCGCAAGGGCCGAACCCCTGCCGACGATCTGCTGGACCGCCTGCGCGAGACGAGCCCTCGCGCCCACGGGAAGGACCTGAGCACATGACCGACCCCGCCATCGACGAACCCCATATCGATGCGGAAGCACTCCGGGAACGGGCGCTGACCACCCTCACCACCGCCCGCACCCGCACCACGCTGCTGACCAGCTGCGTCGAGGACCCCGACCTGACCACCCAGCACTCCCCCCTGATGTCGCCGCTGGTCTGGGACCTGGCGCACATCGGCAACCAGGAGGAGCTCTGGCTGCTGCGGGCCGTCGCCGGCCGGGACGCGATGCGCCCCGAGATCGACGGCCTCTACGACGCCTTCGAGCACCCCCGCTCCGAACGCCCCTCGCTGCCGCTGCTGCCGCCCGCCGAGGCCCGCGCGTACGCGGCCGAGGTGCGGGGCCGGGTGATGGACGTGCTGGAGCGCGCCGACTTCCACGGCACGCGGCTGACCCAGGCGGGCTTCGCCTTCGGGATGATCGCCCAGCACGAACAGCAGCACGACGAGACGATGCTGATCACCCATCAGCTCCGCAAGGGCCCGCAGGCCCTGACCGCCCCCGACCCGGAGCCGGTGCCGCTGTTCACGGGCCCGGCCGAAGTCCTCGTCCCGGGCGGCCCGTTCACCATGGGCACCTCCACCGAACCGTGGGCGCTGGACAACGAACGCCCGGCGCACCGCCGCGAGGTGGCGCCCTTCCACATCGACACCACACCCGTGACGAACGGCGCCTACCAGGCGTTCATCGAGGACGGTGGCTACGACAACGAGCGCTGGTGGACGGCCGAGGGCTGGGCCCACGTGCGCAAGAACTCCCTGTACGCACCGCTGTTCTGGCGCCGTGACGGCAAGCAGTGGCTGCGGCGCCGCTTCGGGGTGACGGAGGTCGTGCCGCCGGACGAGCCGGTCGTGCACGTGTGCTGGTACGAGGCCGACGCCTACGCCCGCTGGGCCGGCCGGCGACTGCCCACCGAGGCCGAGTGGGAGAAGGCCGCCCGCCACGACCCGGCGACCGGCCGCTCGACGCGCTACCCGTGGGGCGACGCCGACCCGGCGCCCGAGCACGCCAACCTCGGCCAGCGGCACCTGCGCCCGGCACCCGCCGGCAGCTACCCGGCCGGTGAGTCACCGCTCGGCGTACGGCAGTTGATCGGTGACGTGTGGGAGTGGACGGCGAGCGACTTCCTGCCCTACCCGGGCTTCCAGGCCTTCCCGTACAAGGAGTACTCGGAGGTGTTCTTCGGGCCGGAGTACAAGGTGCTGCGCGGCGGGTCGTTCGCCGTGGACCAGGTCGCCTGCCGGGGCACGTTCCGCAACTGGGACTACCCGATCCGGCGGCAGATCTTCTCCGGGTTCCGCACCGCGCGCTCCGTGGGGGACGCCTGATGTGCCGTCACCTGGCCTATCTGGGGCCGCAGGAGACGCTCGGCGCCCTTCTCGTGGAGCCGGCGCACAGCCTCTACCGCCAGTCGTGGGCGCCGCGGCACCAGCGCTACGGGACCGTCAACGCCGATGGTTTCGGCGTGGGTTGGTACGCCGAGGGCGATCCGGTGCCGGCCCGGTACCGCCGTGCCGGACCGATCTGGGCGGACCTGTCCTTCGCCGACCTGGCCCGGGTCGTCCGCGGCGGCGCCCTGCTGGCCGCCGTACGCGACGCGACCCTGTCGGGCGCGGACGCGGAGGCCGCGGCGGCCCCGTACACCGCCGGGCCCTGGCTGTTCAGCCACAACGGTGCCGTCAGGGGCTGGCCGCAGTCGCTCGCGCTCCTGGTGGAGCGGCTGCCCGCCGTCGACGTGCTGTCCCTGGAGGCCCGCAACGACTCGGCGCTCGTCTGGGCGCTGGTCCTGGCGCGGCTGCGCGACGGCGACGACGAGGGGCAGGCGCTGGCCGACACGGTGCTGGAGGTCGCCGAGGCGGCCCCCGGCTCCCGCCTGAACCTGCTGCTCACCAACGGCGAATCGATCACCGCGACCACCTGGGGCGACACCCTCTGGTACCTGTCCCGGCCCGGCCGCGGCACCGTCGTGGCCTCCGAGCCCTACGACGACGACCCGCACTGGCAAGAGGTCCCCGACCGCACCCTTCTCGCGGCGAGCGGCACGGACGTGCTGCTCACCCCGCTCAAGGAGCCGAGCGACAACTTGGCCACCGCACTGCCGAAGGAGCCCCGTACGTGAGTCCGTTCCTTCTCACCCGCACCCTGCCCGAGGACGCCACGGACGCCGCGCTGCGCGCCGACGTCCTGCACGGTCTGACCGGCAATCCGAAGACGCTGCCGCCGAAGTGGTTCTACGACGCCCACGGCAGCGAGCTGTTCGAGCAGATCACCGAACTGCCCGAGTACTACCCCACGCGCGCCGAGCGCGAGATCCTCATCACCCGCGCCGGCGAGATCGCCTCGGCGACGCGGGCCCGCACCCTGGTCGAACTCGGCTCCGGTTCGTCGGACAAGACGCGTCACCTGCTCGACGCGTTGACCGGACTGCACACGTACGTCCCGGTGGACGTCAGCGAGAGCGCGCTCACCCAGGCCGGGCAGGCGCTCGTGGCGCAACGTCCCGGACTGAGCGTGCACGCCCTGATCGCCGACTTCACGGCATCACTGGCCCTGCCCGACACACCCGGGCCCCGCCTCCTGGCGTTCCTGGGCGGCACGATCGGCAACCTGCTCCCCGCCGAACGGGCCGTGTTCCTGACCTCGATCCGCTCCCTCCTCTCCCCGGGCGACGCGCTGCTGCTCGGCACCGACCTGGTCAAGGACGAGAAGGTGCTCGTCGAGGCGTACGACGACGCGGCGGGCGTGACGGCCGCCTTCAACAAGAACGTCCTGTCCGTCGTCAACCGCGAACTCCACGCCGACTTCGACCCCGACGCCTACGAGCACGTGGCGCTGTGGGACGCGGAGAACGAGTGGATCGAGATGCGACTGCGCTCGCGCGCGGAACAGACGGTGAAGATCCCGGCCCTGGACCTGGCCGTGGACTTCGCCGAGGGCGAGGAGTTGCGCACCGAGGTGTCGGCGAAGTTCCGCAAGGACGGCGTACGCGCCGAACTGGACGCCGTGGGCCTGGAACTGGCCCGCTGGTGGACGGACGAGGCGGGACGGTTCGCGCTGTCGTTGAGCGTCGCGCGCTGACCGACGGGGGCGAACGCGCCGACCGACGGCGGCAAACGCGCTGCCCGACGGCGCAAAGGGGCGGGTGACGGCGACGTCACCCGCCCCTTTCACCGCCGCCCGGATGCACCAGCACCTGGACATCGGCCAGGGCGAGGTCGACCGGGACGGCTTCTTCGGCACGCTGCGTGAGCTGGACTTCGACGGCGTCGCCACGGCCTGCGTGGCCGCCTGGGAGGAGCGGGCCCGGGAGTCCTCGGCGTTCATGGTGGACCGCATCACTAAGGAGCTCGCCCCGTAGCCGGTCAGCCCAGGCTGTTCAGCACGTCCGTGATGCGCCGGGAGGCGCGGCGGGCCTCGGTCGCCGGGTCGGCTCCGGTGAGCACCTTGGTCATGTAGGGCTTGATCGGGTTGTCGGCCTCGACCGCGCCCCACTGGGGCGTGGCCGGCGTCGCCCGTCCCTGGGCGGCCCCGGCCGCCATGGCCGCGACGCCCTCCTCGCCGGCGACGGCCTTGGCGAGGGCCTTGCGGTTGGGGACGTAGTTCATGGTCCGGGCCAGTTCGGTGTCCCATGTCGCGCCGGTGAGCGCGGCGACCACGGCCACGGCGCCGTCCCGCTCGCGCGTGTTGTTCGGTACGACGAGGTCGGAGCCGCCGGTGAAGACGGCGCCGGGGCGGTGCGCGCTCCGGCCGGGGACGGGGAAGAAGCCGATCTTCTCCTTCAGGCCGGGGTTCTGCTGGACGATGGCCCGGGCCTGACCCGGCACCGCGACGATCTGCGCCACCTTTCCCTGGGCGAACACGCCCGCCTGCGGCGGGTGTTCCTCGTCGGAGCCGACGGGGCCGTGGCCGAGCGCCTGCAGGCGCCGGTAGAAGTCCATGCCGCGCAGGGCCGCCGGGGTGTCCAGGGTGCCCCGCCAGCCGCCGCCGTCCTGGTCGCCGGCGAGGTCGCCGCCCTCGTCCCAGATGAAGCCGGCGAGGGTGTACCAGTCCTGTCCGGCGAGGTAGATGCCCTGTACGTCGCCGGAGTCGAGCCGCCGCGTCGCGGTGAGCCAATCGTCGCGGGTGCGCGGCGGAGCCGTGACGCCGGCCTTGGCGAACAGGTCCTTGCGGTAGATGACGACGCGGTTGGCCGCGTACCAGGGAATGCCGTACTGGTGGGCGGTCTGCTGGCCGGGCTCGGCGAGGCCGGGCAGCCAGTCGCTCCTTCCCCAGCGCAGTGACTCGAGCGTCAGGTCCAGCAGCCGGTCGCCCTCCACGTACTGCGGGACCTGGGTGTTGCCGACCTCGATGACGTCGGGTCCGTGGCCGGAATCGGAGTCGAGGGCGGCCTGCACCTTCGCGCCGATGCCGGTCCACTGCTGGATGCGGATGTCGAGCCTGAGGTCGGTGTGTTCGTGCTCGAACCGCTCGGTGAAGCGGCGGAGGAAGTCATGGGAGGCGCTGTCCTTCATCAGCCACACGGTGACCGTGCGCCGGTCGGCGTTGCCGGGGACGAGTCCACAGGCGCCGACGAGGCCGGCCGGGGCCAGGGCGAGCAGGCTGCGACGTCTCACGAGGGGTCCTGTTCTGTCTGCGGACAGGGAAGGGGGCCCGGCGTGGGGGGACGAGCGCGGTGCTCGTACGGGTGTGCCCGGATTTTGGTATGGACCAATGCGGGGGGTCAAGAGGGGCAAGCGCCCCGAAGCAGACGTCTCGCGCTCCGCCGCAGCTTGGGGCACCGTGGAGTGACGCGTGACACACGTGACACTGCGGTCATCACGGCCGTACGGAGAGGAGCACCCGCATGTCGAACCACACGTATCGGGTCACGGAGATCGTCGGCACCTCCCCCGACGGTGTCGACGAGGCCATCCGCAACGGCATCGGCCGCGCCTCGCACACCCTGCGCAACCTGGACTGGTTCGAGGTCACCCAGGTGCGCGGCCAGATCGAGGAGGGCCGGATCGCGCACTGGCAGGTCGGCCTGAAGGTGGGGTTCCGGCTGGAGGAGGAGTCGGACTGACGGCCCCGCGGGCAGCGCGGAAGCTCACCCCTTCGGCCGGCAGGCGGCGCTCAGGTACGCCCTTCCCGCTCCTGTGCCACCGTCAGCTCCGTCGACGGGGCCGCCCACCGCGCCCGTACGACCCTGAACCCCGCCCGTTCGGCGTCGTCGCACACCAGCTCGTCGTCGTCGACGAACAGGCGGATCTCACGGGTGCGGGCGAGGCGGCGCAGGACCTCCAGCTTGGTGCGGCGGGCTGGCCTGCGGTCGTCGTTGCGCCGCATGTGGACCCGTCCCTCGGGCAGTCCCTGCGCGGCGAGCCAGTCCAGCGTGTCGCGCCGGCAGCGCTCGGGACGTCCGGTGAGGTAGACGACCTCGCACTCCTCACCGCTCTCCAGCACCAGCGCGACGCCCTCGGCGATCGGGGGATCGTCGGTGGCGGCCGCGAAGAAACCGTCCCAGTCGCGCGGCTTGCGCTCGAGGAACCGTTGCCGGTGCGCGGTGTCGGCGAGGGTGTTGTCCAGGTCGAACACGGCGAGGGGGCGTGCGCTGCTGTCGGTCACCCCACCACCCTAGGCGCCGCTCACATGGCCCAGCCGAGGGACTGACGGGGCTCCCGCTCGGCACCGGTGGCGGCCGTGCCCTCGACGTCGTGCTCGGCGAGGGCCACCAGCTGCCGGCCGAGATCGTTCAGGGCCCGGCCCGCGGCCAGCTCGTCGCCGATCTCCGGCACGTCCGAGTCCGCGGGGTTGCGGTGGGCGATCCCGTGGCCGGTGAGCGTGGTCGTACCGGTGTCCAGCACGACATGCGCCTTGGTCGTCCTCTCCTCCTCGAAGAGATGGAGACGCATCTTCCACTCACTGGTGTGCGCCATGGCGTCCCTCCTTCCACCGGCGGGCTCCTCGCCCGGTGCGGGGCCTGCCCGCCCCGCACCTCCATGCTCGGACGCCCGCGGGACCCTGTCACCCGACGCGGCCGGGGAACCGTTGCCTACATGTGGCCGGGGGAGACACCGGCCGGAAGCGGCCGGGAGTCGTCCAGGCGGTGGATCAGCGCGTCGGTGACGGCCACGACGCCGTCGACACGGCGGGCGACGAGCACCGCGAGCCCGGCGTCGCTGCGCCGCTCCACATGCCCGCGCAGTCTCACCACGCCGCCGGTGACACCGACGTCCACCAGGTAGCGGGGCTGGCAGAGCGCCGAGGCCACCTGGTCGCCGACGTCACGGCGGATGTCCTCGTCCGGGCGCAGGAAGACCCGGAGCAGGTCGCCGCGGGTGACGATGCCCGCCAGCCGGCCCTGCGGGTCCACCACGGGCAGACGTTTCACGCCGTGCCGCCGCATCCTGCGCGCCGCCTCGGTCACCGGCTCGTCGAGCGCGGCGGTGACAGCGGGCCCGGTCATGAGGTCTTCCGCGGTAGTGGCGCGCGCCTTCGCCGCTGCCGCCCGTGCGGAGCGGGTCAGCCGGGGCAGCCGCCGGCGCCTGCCCCGCCGTATGTCGTCCTGCGCGGCCTGCCGCTGGAGCAGGTCGGTCTCGGAGATCACCCCGAGGACCCGCTCCCCGTCGTCCACCACGGGCAGTCCGCTGATGCGATGCTCCGCCAGCAGCCCGGCCACCGTCTTGAACGACGCGTCGGGAGTCGTGCGCACCACCTCCCGGGTCATCACGTCCTCGATCGTGCGGTGTCTCATCGTCTTTCCTCCTGCTCCTTCCGGACTTCGGGTGGGGATGTCGGCCGTCCGCGCTCAGCCGGCGGGGACGAGGTAGACCGGGCAGTGCGCGCGGTGCAGCAGCGCGTGGGTGACCGGGCCGAGGCGCGGCGCGGGCCGCCGGCCGTGCGGACGGTGTGCCGTGATCACGACGGCGTCGGCCGCGCGCGTGGCCTCCACCAGGGACTCGGCCGCGCCGCCCCACACGGTGTCGGTCTCGACCCCGACCCCCGGGT
The DNA here is from genome assembly GCF_050214755.1 of Streptomyces sp. C1-1. Lineage (NCBI taxonomy): Bacteria > Bacillati > Actinomycetota > Actinomycetes > Kitasatosporales > Streptomycetaceae > Streptomyces > Streptomyces sp. C1-1. Next base: position 1,794,275 of record NZ_CP189826.1, read on the forward strand.
ACTTCTCCCTCAGCGTGGCGACGGCCGTCCGGGGCACCGCCGACTGCTTGCGGGCCTTGGTCTCCAGCTCCGCCCGCAGCCGCTCGGCGGAGACCACGGGACCGGCACCCGACGTCGCCGGCAGGACACAGCTGTGCAGCACCCGGACCCGGGCGCCCCGCTGCTGCGCCTGCTCGAAGGCGAACCGGGCCGCCTCGGTCTCGGTGTCGGTGCCCACGCCCACCAGTACGACGCCGTGTTCCAGGCCGCCGTACGCCGCCTCGCCCCGCACCACCAGCAACGGGCTCGGGCAGCAGCCGGCGAGCCGCCGGCTCACCGAGCCGGACACCAGTCCGGTGATCTCGCTCAGGCCGCGGCTGCCGATGACGGTCAGCGCGGCGTGCTCGCCCCGGCGCATCAGCTCCGCCGCCGCCGGATGCGGGCTCAGGGTGGCCGTCACGTCCAGTTCCGGAGCCTGCTCGCGCACGCGCGCGACGGCGGACTCCAGCACGGTGTGCGCCCGCTCCAGGAGGGAGGACGTCTCCGGCCCCGGGCCGCCCGGTCGTCCCTCGTGTGCGCCGTGCCTGGCCCACGGCCAGCCGTGCAGGATCTCCAGCGGAGCCCGGCGCGCCCCCGCCTCCGCGACCGCCTGGTCCAGGGCCCGGAGCGCCTCTTCGGATCCGTCCACGCCCGCCAGCACATGGCCGTGCAGGGCGGGCCGGGGCGCGTACCTGCTGTAGTCCCAGAGGCTTTCGCGCTCGTGCGTCATGACCACTCCTCTCCTGGCCCACAAGGCCGTCGGGCGCGCCCGGCACGCACCTGCCCACGCGTTGGTCCCTCTCGTCACTTCCAGCCTCGTGAGGCGGCGGCACACCGTGCTTGGGCCCAACGGGCACGAGCCGAGCCACTCGGCCCACGCCGTCCGCGGAGCCGCCGGGCGTCGTGCCGAGGGACACGGCCGGCGTCGGGCGGGTCGGGCGGCGGACGCCCGAAGGGGCCGAACGGCCCTGCGTGACGGCCCCTTTCGGCCCTGGTACGCCGCCCGGGCAGCCGTACGCTGGAATCAGCCTGCGGGGCGAGCGAGGGAGCGCATCCGGGACACCACCTTCAACAGGGGACAGGAGCCCTTGTCAACGGAAGGTGCGACGGATGGGCTGAGAGGCCGGAAGGTCGAAGGACCGGACGGCGACCTCCATCACCTGATCCGGACCATGCCGGCGAAGGGAGCCCACCTCGCAGGTTCTGTCGTGCCCGGGGGGCAACCTTTGGGCTGCCCTCGGCACCGTCCTTCCTCGTGCCGCGCAACGGGGCGGACATCCGGGCCCGGTTCTGACCCGACCGACCCGGTGGGGTGGGGCCCCGGACGGATGGATCATGCTTCTCCCATGGCATCCCGGTTCTCCGCCCCCCGCACCACTCTGATCGGCGCGGCCCAGCAGCGCCCCTGCACGCTCGTCGTCTGCCGGGGCTGTTGCTGCGGCGATCCACGCAAACACCCGGGCAGCGACCACGTCTGGCAACTGGAGCGGCTGCGCGCCGCGGCGGCCGAGTCCGGCTTCCAGGTCCGTACGACGGACTGCCTCGGCCCCTGCGACCAGGCCAACGTCATCGTCGTGCAGCCGTCGGCCGCGGGGCGGCGGGCGGGCGGCCGGGCCACCTGGGTCGGCTTCGCGATGGACGACGACTGCACCCAGGAGGTCATCGACTGGGCCGCGGCGGGCGGCCCGGGCCTCGCCGAGCCCCCGGTGACCCTGGAGCTGCAGTTCATCCGCCCGCCACGCGACGCCCGGACACGCAGCCGCCGCTGAGGCCCGACTTCTAGGCGAGGCCGCCGTTGCTCATCAGGAGTTGGCCGTTGATCCAGCCACCCTCCGCGGAGCACAGGAAGTCCACCAGGTGCGCGGTGTCCCTCGGTGTGCCCAGCCGGCCGAGCGGGGTGGCACGCACGCAGTGCTCGCGGACCTCCTCCGTCATCCAACCGGTGTCGACGGGACCGGGGTTGATCACGTTGGCGGTCACGCCGAGTCCGGAGAGCTCGTGGGCGGCTGCCAGGGTGATGCGGTCGAGGGCACCCTTGCTCGCCCCGTAGGGCAGGTTGCCGACGGTGTGGTCGCTGGTGAGGGCGATGATCCGGCCGGCTCCCGCGCCTCCGGCGAAGCGACGCCCGAACTCGCGGATGAGCAGCCAGGTGGCGCGGGCGTTGACGGCGAAGTGCCGGTCGAAACTCTCGACGGTCGTCTCGAGCAGTCCGGAGTCGACCGACTCGCAATGGCACATCACCAGTGCGGTGACCCCGCCCAGCCGCCGCTCGGCCTCCTCGAAGACGCGGGCCGGGGTCTCAGGGTCGGCGAGGTCCGCCTCGATCGCCGCCGTGGACGCGCCGCGTCCGTTCAGGTCCGCGATGATCGCCGCGGTGGCGCCGGCTTCTCTGCCCCAGGTCATGCGGTCGTCGTAGGGAGTCCAGTAGGTGAAGGCGACGTCCCAGCCCGACGCGGCCAGGCGGCGGGCGATCCCCGCGCCGATGCCGGCCGTGCGGCCCACGCCGGTGATCAGGGCGACGGGGCGCACGGCGGCCCCGCCGGGCACGGTGGCGTCTTGATCGGCAGTCGTCGTCACGATGGGAGATCGTCCCGGGGCGGCCTCGGGGCGTCAACGGCTTTTCCCGGCGCCCCGGACGCGGTGCGCGCCCGCGGACCGGCCCCCCGGGGTGGCGGCGTCAGGAATCCTGGGGGCCGCCCGGTGTTGAACCCTGTATGAGTTCCCTGATCGCCCAGACCCGTTTCTCCGTGCTCGACCGCTCCCGCACCCGCGAGGGCCGCACGAACGCCGAGGCGCTGCGGGACACGGTTCGGCTGGCGCAGGAGCTGGAGGGACTCGGCTACCGGCGGCTGTGGGTGTCGGAGCACCACGGTGTGCCCGGGGTCGCCGGGTCCGCGCCGACCGTGCTGGCCGCCGCCGTCGCGGCCGCGACGCGCACGATCCGGGTCGGCACCGGAGGCGTGATGCTGCCCAATCACCGGCCTCTGGTCGTGGCCGAGCAGTTCGGGGTGCTGGAGTCCCTCTTCCCGGGACGCATCGACATGGGGCTGGGGAGGTCGGTGGGCTTCACCGACGGTGTGCGCCGGGCGCTGGGCCGGGACAAGGAGGCCGCCGAGGACTTCGCGGGGCAGCTCGACGAACTGCTCGGCTGGTTCCGTGGCAACTCCCCCACCGGCGTCCACGCCCGCCCCGCCGAGGGCCTGACCGTGCCGCCGTTCGTGCTCGCGATGGGCGAGGGCGCCGACATCGCGGCCCGCGCGGGCCTGCCGATGGTGATCGGCGACCTCCGCAACCGGGAGAAGATGCTGCGCGGCATCGACCGCTACCGCGCCGGCTTCCGCCCCTCCCCCTGGGCGGCGCAACCGTACGTCGTCGTCTCCGGCACGATCGCCGTGGCCGCCACGCCCGAGGAGGCCCGCCGCCTGCTGATTCCGGAGGCCTGGTCGATGGCGTACTCCCGCACCCGCGGGACGTTCCCGCCCCTGCCGCCCGCCGAGCGCGTCGAGGCCCTGACGATGACCGCGAAGGAGCGCGGCTTCTACGAGGCCGGGCTCGCCGGACATGTCGCGGGCACCGAGGAGCAGGTCACGGACGAGCTGGAGACGGTGCTGAAGGAGACGGCAGCCCAGGAGGTGCTGGTCACCACGAGCACGTACGACCGGGCGGCGCTGGTCGACTCGTACCGCCGGCTGTCGCGGATCTTCGGCGGGTGACGCGGCGCGACCGCATAGAATCGCGGGGTTTGCAACGCAGCAACGGAGCTTCCCACATGCCCACCCCCCACGACCCGTACGTCCGTGTCCGCGGCGCCCGCGAGCACAACCTCAAGGGCGTGGACGTCGACATCCCGCGGGACGTGGTGACCGTGTTCACCGGCGTGTCCGGTTCCGGGAAGTCGTCGCTGGCGTTCGGCACGATCTACGCGGAGGCGCAGCGGCGCTACTTCGAGTCCGTCGCCCCGTACGCGCGCCGGCTGATCCACCAGGTGGGCGCGCCGAGGGTCGGCGAGATCACCGGTCTGCCGCCCGCGGTCTCGCTCCAGCAGCGGCGCTCCGCGCCGACGTCCCGCTCCTCGGTCGGCACGGTCACCAACCTCTCCAACTCCCTGCGCATGCTGTTCTCCCGCGCCGGCTCCTACCCGCCGGGCGCCGAACGCCTCGACTCGGACGCCTTCTCCCCCAACACCGCCGTCGGCGCCTGCCCGGAGTGCCACGGCCTGGGCCGAGTGCACCGGACGAGCGAGGAGTCGCTGGTCCCCGATCCGTCGCTGTCGATCCGCGAGGGCGCGATCGCCGCCTGGCCGGGCGCCTGGCAGGGCAAGAACCTGCGCGACATCCTCGACGCGCTCGGATACGACGTGGACCGGCCGTGGCGCGAACTGCCCGCGGGGCAGCGCGAGTGGATCCTGTTCACGGACGAGCAGCCGGTCGTCACCGTGCACCCGGTCCGCGACGCGGACCGCATCCAACGCCCCTACCAGGGCACGTACATGAGCGCCCGCCGCTACGTCATGAAGACGTTCGCCGACTCCAAGAGCCCCGCACTGCGAGCCAGGGCGGAGAGCTTCCTGGTCGCCGCCCCCTGTCCGGCCTGCGGCGGCGCCAGGCTCCGCCCGGAGGCGCTGGCGGTGACCTTCGCGGGCCGCACCATCGCGGAGATGGCGGCCCTGCCCCTGGTCGACCTGGCCGATCTCCTGGTCGGCGAGGACGAGCCCGCCCGCGTGCTCACCGACGACCTGCGCTCCCGCATCGCACCGGTCCTGGAACTCGGCCTCGGCTACCTCGGCCTGGACCGCGCCACGCCCACCCTCTCCGCGGGCGAGCTCCAACGGCTGCGTCTGGCCACGCAGTTGCGCTCCGGACTGTTCGGTGTCGTGTACGTCCTCGACGAGCCGTCCGCCGGCCTGCACCCGGCGGACACCGAGGCCCTGCTGACCGTGCTGGAGCGGCTGAAGACGGCCGGGAACACGGTGTTCGTGGTCGAGCACCACCTCGACGTGGTGCGCGGCGCCGACTGGCTGGTGGACGTGGGGCCGCGCGCCGGGGAGCACGGCGGGCAGGTCCTGCACAGCGGCCCCGTGGCGGAGCTCGCCGGGGTGGAGCAGTCCGCGACGGCCCGCCATCTCTTCCGCCGCTCCCCCGCGCCCCGACGTCAACCACGCCTCGCCCGAGGGCAGTTGAAGGTGGGCCCCATCACCCGGCACAACCTGCGGGCGGTCACGGCCGAGTTCCCGCTCGGCGTGTTCACCGCGGTCACCGGCGTCTCCGGGTCCGGGAAGTCCACGCTGATCGGCGAGATCACCGAGGACCTGCCGGGCGTGCGACGGCTGGTCTCGGTCGACCAGAAGCCCATCGGCCGCACCCCGCGCTCCAACCTCGCCACCTACACGGGCCTGTTCGACGTCGTGCGCAAGGAGTTCGCGGCCACCGAGGAGGCCGCCAGGCGCGGTTACGGCGTCGGGCGGTTCTCCTTCAACGTCGCGGAAGGCCGCTGCGAGACCTGCCAGGGCGAGGGCTTCGTCAGCGTGGAACTGCTGTTCCTGCCGAGCACCTACGCGCCGTGCCCGGACTGCGGCGGGGCCCGCTACAACCCCGAGACGCTCGAAGTGACGTACCGGGGACGGAACATCGCGCAAGTGCTGGACCTCACGGTGGAAAAGGCCGCGGACTTCTTCTCCGGGACCCCGGCCGTGGCACGGAGCCTGCGCACGCTCCTCGACGTCGGCCTCGGCTATCTCAGCCTCGGACAGCCCGCGACGGAGCTGTCCGGCGGTGAGGCCCAGCGCATCAAGCTCGCGGCCGAGCTGCAGCGCGGCCGCCGCGGCCACACCCTCTACCTCCTCGACGAACCGACGACCGGCCTCCACCCCGCCGACGTGGAGGTCCTGATGCGGCAACTGCACGGTCTGGTGGACGCGGGCCACACGGTGATCGTCGTCGAGCACGACATGTCGGTCGTGGCGGGCGCGGACTGGGTGATCGATCTGGGGCCGGGCGGCGGGGACGCGGGCGGACGGATCGTGGCGGCCGGGCGGCCGGCGGAGGTGGCGGCGGTGGCGGGCAGCGCCACGGCGCCCTACCTGGCGCGGGCGCTGGACCCCCACACCCGCTGAATCATGGTGGCGAGGATCGCGGTCGCGGCGAGGCTGCCCACCATGACCATGATCACCCCGACCATGAACAGACCGCTGGAGTCGTCCGACCAGTCGAGGTAGGCGGCGAGCGTCAGGCCGGCCGTGGTGCCGAGCACGGCGCCCGCGATGTGGCTGCGGGAGGCCGCCCAGAACAGCGGCACGAGCAGGGTCAGCACCAGCCCGATCACCTGCCACGCCTGGTAGGGGCCGGTCGTCGTGCCGTCCGGCTGTACGTCGTAGTGCTGGTCCCAGCCCAGCCAGGCGGCCCACAGCGCGAGCGCTGCGCCGGCCGGCACGAGGACCGGCAGAAGTCGGGGCACGGGGTTCGTCAGTCCTTGGCTCATGCCCCAAGCGTTCCGCCGCGGCCCCGTCAGGGGACAGGGCGCACGTACTCAGATCCACCCGAGTACGTGCGCACCACCGGGCGAGTACCGCTACGGCGTCACCCGGACGCCGCCGAACGTCACCGCCAGGCTGCCGTCCGACGCGAAGGACCAGTCCAGGGAGCCCGAGTAGGAGGAGCAGCGGGAGCCGTTCGAGCCGGTCCAGAACTGGTTGGAGCTGTCGGCGCTGCCGACGGTCTTGTCGTTGGAGCCGCTCACGGCGAAGCGGCACGAGGTGTTGTCGCGGAAGACCGAAGTGCCCTTGTCGAAGGAGAAGTTGCGCTCGGCGTTGTCGACGCTCGCGTTGTTGGAGATCGTCATCGTGCCGGGGTTGCTGTTGTACGTGAACCCGTGGTGGCCGTTGCGGTAGGCGATGCTGTGCTGGACGACGTGGTCGACCGGGATGTCGTCGCCGCCCAGCTTGTAGCCGTTGCGGTCGCCGTTGGAGTTCACGGTGCCGTTGCTGAGCGTGCCGTTGGTGTAGGACAGGGAGTACTCGATCGTCACCGGCCCGATGGGACCCGTGTCGGTCTTGGTGTACAGGTCCCAGCCGTCGTCGATGTTGTTGTGGGAGACGTCGTAGCGGAACACGTTCCCGGTGCCGGTGGTCAGTTTCGCGGCGAAGCCGTCCGCGTCCTCGCCGTCGGAGTCGGCGTTGTCGTGCGACTCCGAGCTCACGATCAGGTTGTTCGACGGCCACTGGCTGCTGGGCGTGCTGGAGGAGATCCGGCCCAGCTGCAGACCGGTGTCCCGGTTGTACGCCGTCACCGCCCGCTCGACGACGTTGTTGCTGCCGCCGACGTAGATGCCGTTGTCCCCGGCGTGCTGGACGGTGATGCCGTACAGGCGCCAGTAGTCGGCGTTGAGCTGGATGCCCCGGTTCGACGAACTCTCGCTCTGTGCCGCGAAGTCCAGCACCGGCTTCTCGCCCGGGTAGGCGGTCAGTGTGGTCCGGGCGCCGGAGGTGCCGTTGCTGCCCGCGGGGATCGTGATCGTCGACGAGTAGTCGTACGTACCGCCGCGCAGGTAGATGGTGCCGCCCGAGGCGATGCGGCTGATCGCCGTGGCGAGTGTCGTCGGGGCGGACTGCGTGCCGGCCGCGCTGTCGGTGCCGCTCGGCGACACGTACTGCGTGGCGCTCGCGGCCTGGGCCGGCGTGCCCGACAGAGCGACGAGCGCGCCGGCCAGCAGGCTGACTGACGCGAGGACGGATCTCACGTGCATGGTGGTTCCTCCGGTTCGTCCGTGACCAGGGGTGCCGTGCAGGAGAAAGCGCTTTCTCAAGTTCTCGGACGGGAACGTAAGCGCTTACTGTAAACGCGTCAATAGCCGAGTGCTTGATTCTTATTCACGGACATGAACTAAGGTCGGGTCAGGGTGCTCCTTTCCAGCAGCCCGACGACGAGGTCGCGGGGCAGGCCGTGGGTGTCGTGGAGGTAGCCGAAGTCCTCCTCGCTCAGCGGCCGCCGGAACTCCGGACGGGACAGCAGGCGGCGCCCACGTTCCAGAAGCCTGGTGAACTTCCGCTCCTCCTCGAGGAGTTCACCGCGGAGCCGGTCGATGTCGCAGGTCTGGCGGAAGTGGTCGAGGGTGTGCAGGAGGGGCTGCGAGGGCAGGTCCGTCAGGCTGCGGGAGGGGTCGTCGCGCCGCAGGGTGGTCAGCAGGCGGCGGATCAGCCGGCGCAGCACGTAGCCGCGGCCGGTGTTGGACGGTCGTACGCCGTCGCCCAGCACGACGACACTGGAGCGCAGATGGTCGCAGACCAGCCGTGTCGACGGCTCGTCGCGCAGGTCCCACAGCCCGGGCACCGTGGACGTCCACGGCTCGAACAGGTCCGTGTCGTAGACCGACCGGTGGCCCTGCAGGACGGTCACGAGCCGTTCCAGACCCATGCCGGTGTCGACACCGGACCGGCCGAGGGGTTCGAGGCTGCCGTCCTCGTGCCGGTGGTAGCGCATGTGAACGTGGTTCCAGATCTCCACCCAGCGGGAGTCGGTGGTGGGCGTGCCCTGGGGCGGGGTGCCCTCCCCGCCGGTCCAGACGAAGATCTCGGAGTCGGGGCCGCACGGGCCGACCGGACCGTTGCACCACCAGTTGTCCTCGGTGGTCGACTCGACCGGCAGCCCCAACTCCCGCCAGGTGCACAGGGATTCTACGTCCGGGCCGACCTGTCCGTCGCCGCCGAAGACGGTGACGTACAGCTGCTCCCGTGGGATCCCGAAGCCGTCGCGCAGCAGTTCGTACCCCCAGCGCAGGCTCTGTGGGTGACCGTAGTCGCCGAGCGACCAAGAGCCGAGCATCTCGAAGACCGTCAGATGGGTCGGATCGCCCACCTCGTCGAGGTCGGTGGTGCGCAGGCAGCGCTGGACGTTGACCAGGCGTCGCCCCTGGGGGTGGGGACGGCCCAGCAGGTAGGGGGTGAGCGGATGCATGCCGGAGGTGGTGAACAGCACCGGGTCCGAGGGTGGCGGCAGCAGTGTGCTGCCGGTGACGAGGCTGTGCCCGCGCTCGCGGTAGAAGTCCAGGAAGGTGCGGACGGTCTGCTCGGTGTTCATGGCGTGGTCCTTCGCGTCGGGGCACCGGAAAGGACCGCGAGAAGGACGGGCGATGACGCGAGGAAGTCCCGGCGGTCCGTTTCCGGCCGCCGGGGAGAGGTGTGAGGTCAGGCGTCGGCAGCCGGGGAGCTGGTCGCTCGCGCGGCTGCGGTGCGGGTTCGCCTGATGACCTTCATGAATCCGACGCTAACAGCACGGGCGCGGACCGTCGCGGGAATTTTCCTCGGCACCACTGGGCAGTGGTGCGGCTCAGGCCACCAAGGCGGCGTGGGTCCAGTCGGGTTGGGGCGGGGATTCCGGCTGTGCCGCCCGGGCCAGGGAGCGGCGGTCGGGGTGGCTGTCCGGTGGGATGGCCTCCCGGACCTCGACCTCGGCCACCAGTCCCCGTGTCATCACCACCCGCCACACCGACGCCAGCAGCGAGTCCTCGCCGATGAAGGCCGGTGCCGTGCTGGCGGTGCCGGCGATCCGGTACCGCAGGCGCACGGGCTGGACCGGGACGTGCGCGTCGAGGGCGGCCTGGAAGACGGCCCGGCGGAAGCTGCCCTGGGCGCGGCCGCACCAGGTGCTGCCCTCGGGGAAGACGCCGACGGCCTGCCCGGAGCGCAGCGCGTCCGCGATGCGGGCGACGGTGTCGGGCAGGGCGCGCAGCCGGTTGCGGTCGATGAACAGGGCGCCGCCGCGGGCCGCGAGGGGGCCGGCCACGGGCCAGTCGCGGATGTCGGACTTGGCGAGCATCCGGGCGGGGCGGACGGCCGCCAGCAGCGGTATGTCCAGCCAGGAGATGTGGTTGGCGACGAGGAGCAGCCCGCCGGCGGGCGCGTCGGCGCCGGTGATCCGCACCCGTACCCCGGCGGCCCGGACGATCCACCGGCACCACCGCCGCACCCAGTCGGCGGGCATCCGTCCGGCGAACGGCGACAGCGCGATCCCGACGAGCATCAGGGCCACGACGGCGGTGATGCGGGCGACGGCACGCGGTACGGCCGTGACGCGGTCCCGCTGCTCTATGCACGCCCGCGGGGTGCAGGGCGCGCTGGGCATCCAGACGCTCATGAGGCCGGGACCAGGGAGAGGAAGTGCCGCAGATAGCGCGGGTTGACCCGGCGCATCGACAGCAGCACGTACAGGTCGGCGACCCCGAAGTCCGGGTCGTGGGCGGGCTCGGCGCAGACCCAGGCGCCGAGGCGGAGGTAGCCGCGCAGCAGGGCGGGCAGCTCGGCGGCCGGGGCGGGGGCTGCCGGGGCGGCCGTGGGCGGGACCCAGGGCAGCAGCGGCCGTACGCGGTACTCCTGCGGAGCCAGGTGCTTGGCCCGCACCCGGTCCCAGGTCGCGGAGGCGAGCGCGCCGCCGTCGGCGAGCGGCACGGAGCAGCAGCCGGCCAGCCACTCGTGGCCGCGATCGACCATGTAGCGGGCGATGCCGGCCCAGATGAGGCCGATGACGGCGCCGTCGCGGTGGGCGGGGTGGACGCAGGAGCGGCCGACCTCGACCAGGCCCGGCCGGATCGCGTCGAGCGGTCCGAGGTCGAACTCGCCCTCGGAGTAGAGCCGTCCGGCGACCGCGGCGCGCTCGGGCGGCAGCAGCCGGTAGGTGCCGACGACCTGCCCGGTGGTCTCCTCGCGCACCAGCAGGTGGTCGCAGTAGGCGTCGAAGGCGTCGATGTCGTATCCGGGCTGCGCGGTGGTCAGCAGGGCGCCCAGCTCCCCGGCGAACACCTCGTGCCGCAGCCGCTGGGCGGCACGCACGTCGGCCTCGTCGCGGGCGAGGGAGACGGAGTAGCGGGTGGGGGCGGCGGGCTGTGCGGGACGGTCCAGGGTGGTGACGCCGGTCATGGCTCTCTCCAGGTCGACGGCCGGGGACGGCGGAGCGGGAGCAGACCGTTGGCGCGTGATCTGCCGCCCCTGTTCTTCCGATGCCGGCTGACCTTCGCGTGACGGACGTAGAGAGAGCGGGTGTGGGCTTGCTGAACGGCTCGCCCCGGACAAGCGAGACGGGGCCGGGGAGCACCGTCCCGACCCCGCCCGTCCGCACCCGACGGCGAACGCTCTTCCTGAACCGGCGCAAGCGGGGCTACCGCTTCGCCACCTTGCGAGTGGCCCGCAGCCACTCCTTGTTCATGCTCGTGATGGACACCAGCGGAATCCCCTTGGGGCAGGCGGTGGCGCACTCCCCCGTCAACGTGCAGCCGCCGAACCCCTCCTCGTCCATCTGCGCCACCATGTCCAGCACCCGGGTCTCCCGCTCGGGCGCGCCCTGCGGCAGCACGTTGAGGTGGTTGACCTTGGCGGAGGTGAACAGCATCGCGGCGCCGTTGGGGCACGCGGCCACACACGCCCCGCACCCGATGCACTCGGCGTGCTCGAAGGCGAGGTCGGCGTCCGGCTTCGGCACCGGCGTGGCGTGCGCCTCCGGGGCGGAACCGGTCGGCGCGGTGATGTACCCGCCGGCCTGGATGATCCGGTCGAAGGCCGACCGGTCCACGACCAGGTCCTTGATCACCGGGAACGCGGACGCCCGCCACGGCTCGATGTCGATCGTGTCGCCGTCCTCGAAGGACCGCATGTGCAGCTGGCAGGTGGTGGTCCGCTCGGGCCCGTGCGCGTCCCCGTTGATCACGAGGGAGCACGCGCCGCAGATGCCCTCGCGGCAGTCGTGGTCGAAGGCGACCGGGTCCTCGCCCTTGAGGATGAGCTCCTCGTTGAGGGTGTCGAGCATCTCCAGGAAGGACATGTCGGAGGAGATGCCGTCCACCTCGTACGTGGACATGGCGCCTTCGGCGTCGGCGTTCTTCTGCCGCCAGACGCGCAGGGTGAGCCTCATGCGTAGCTCCGCTGGGTGGGGTGGACGTACTCGAAGACCAGGTCTTCCTTGTGCAGGGTGGGCGCCTCGCCGGTGCCGGTGAACTCCCAGGCGGCCGCGTACCCGAACTCGTCGTCCCGGCGGGCGGCTTCGCCGTCCGGCGTCTGGGACTCCTCGCGGAAGTGGCCGCCGCAGGACTCGGCGCGGTGCAGTGCGTCGAGGCACATCAGCTCGGCGAGTTCGAGGTAGTCGACGACGCGGTTGGCCTTCTCCAGGGACTGGTTGAACTCCTCGCCGGTGCCGGGCACCTTGATGCGCCGCCAGAACTCCTCGCGGATCTCCGGGATGCGCTCCAGCGCCTTGCGCAGACCGGCGTCGGTGCGCGCCATGCCGCAGAACTCCCACATCAGCTCTCCGACTTCGCGGTGGAAGGAGTCGGGGGTGCGGTCGCCGTCGACGGACAGCAGCAGGTTCAGCCGGTCCTGGGTCTCGGCCAGCACCTCCTGCACCGCGGGGTGTTCGTCGCCGACCTCGCCCTGGTGGGGGTTGCGGGCGAGGTAGTCGTTGATGGTGGCCGGCAGTACGAAGTAGCCGTCGGCCAGGCCCTGCATCAGCGCGGACGCGCCGAGGCGGTTCGCCCCGTGGTCGGAGAAGTTGGCCTCCCCGACGGCGAACAGGCCGGGGACGGTGGTCTGCAGGTCGTAGTCGACCCACAGGCCGCCCATCGTGTAGTGCACGGCCGGGTAGATGCGCATGGGCACCCGGTACGGATCCTCGTCGGTGATCCGCTGGTACATGTCGAAGAGGTTGCCGTACTTGGCCTCGACGGCCTTGCGGCCCATGCGCTCGATGGCGTCGGCGAAGTCCAGGTACACGCCCTGTCCACCGGGACCGACCCCGCGGTCCTCGTCACAGACGTTCTTCGCGGCGCGGGAGGCGATGTCACGCGGGACCAGGTTGCCGAAGGAGGGGTAGATGCGCTCCAGGTAGTAGTCGCGCTCGTCCTCGGGGATCTCGTTCGGCGGGCGGGTGTCGCCCTTGGCCCTGGGCACCCAGATCCGGCCGTCGTTGCGCAGCGACTCGCTCATCAGCGTCAGCTTGGACTGGTGGTCGCCGGTGCGCGGGATGCAGGTCGGGTGGATCTGCGTGAAGCAGGGGTTGGCGAAGTACGCCCCGCGCCGGTGGGCCCGCCAGATTGCCGTGGCGTTGGAGTTCATGGCGTTCGTCGACAGGTAGAAGACGTTGCCGTAGCCGCCGCTGGCCAGGACGACGGCGTCCGCGAAGTAGGTGGAGATCTTCCCGGTGATCAGGTCCCGGGCGACGATCCCGCGCGCCCGCCCGTCGACGACGATCAGGTCGAGCATCTCGGTGCGCGGGTGCATCTCCACGTTTCCGGCGGCGATCTGCCTGCTCAGCGCCTGGTACGCACCGAGCAGCAGCTGCTGGCCCGTCTGGCCGCGGGCGTAGAAGGTCCGCGAGACCTGTACGCCGCCGAACGACCGGGTGTCGAGCAGGCCGCCGTACTCGCGGGCGAACGGCACGCCCTGTGCCACGCACTGGTCGATGATCTCGACGGAGATCTGCGCGAGGCGGTGCACGTTGGACTCGCGTGCCCGGAAGTCGCCGCCCTTGACGGTGTCGTAGAACAGCCGGTGGACGGAGTCGCCGTCGTTGCGGTAGTTCTTCGCCGCGTTGATGCCGCCTTGCGCGGCGATGGAGTGGGCGCGGCGCGGGGAGTCCTGGTAGCAGAACTGGACGACGTGGTAGCCCTGTTCGGCCAGGGTGGCGCCGGCGGAGCCGCCCGCGAGGCCGGTACCCACCACGATCACCGTGTGCTTGCGCCGGTTGGCGGGGTTGACCAGCTTGGCCTCGAAGCGGCGCTTGTCCCAGCGCTCGTTGACCGGTCCGGCCGGGGCCTTTGTGTCGGCGACGGGTTCGCCGGTGACGTAGTCGGTGTAGGTCATGTCAGCTCACCACTCCGGTCATGACGCCCACGGGTACGGCGATGAAGCCGGCCGTGAGCAGCAGCGCGAGGACGTTCGCGACGGTCTTCAGGGCGCGGTCGCGGGTGCGGCTGCCGACGCCGAGGGTCTGGGCGGCGCTCCAGAAGCCGTGCCTGATGTGCAGGCCGAGCGCCAGCATCGCGACGATGTAGATGACGTTGCCGTACCAGGTGGAGAAGGTGTCCACGACGTTCTGGTACGGGTGGCCGGGCTGGAAGCCGCCCGGGTGGACGGTGCCGGTGGTCAGGTCGAGGAGGTGCCAGACGATGAACAGGCCGAGGATGATCCCGCCCCAGCGCATCGTGCGCGTCGCGTAGCTCGACCCGGCCTTCCTGTGTACGTACTTGCTGGGGCGCGCCTTGATGTCGCGGCGGCTGAGCTGGTACGCGGAGACGGCGTGCGCGACGACGGCGGCGATCAGCACGACGCGGACCAGCCACAGCGTCCACTCGTAGTGCATGAACGGTTCGCCGACGGTTCGCAGCCAGTGCGCGTAGTGGTTGAACTCCCCGGGCCCGAAGAAGATCTTCAGGTTGCCGATCACATGGGCGACCAGGTACAGCAGCATGATCACGCCGCTGACGGCCATCACCGTCTTCTTGCCGACGGAGCTGTCCCACACCGTGCGCGCCATCGACGGCCGTCGGTCCGTCCGCGTTGCCAGAGCCATGGGTCCTGACGTTAGGGCCGTTCGGCCCCATCGGTCCAAGACATGATCGACCTCGATTCCATAGGCTGCGACTATCGTACGAGGATGCAGTTCCAGCAGCTCCAGTACTTCGTGGCCGTCGCCGAGACCCGCCACTTCACCCGGGCCGCCGAGCTGGTCCATGTCGCCCAGCCGTCGCTCTCGCAGCAGATCAAGGCGCTGGAACGGGAGCTCGGGGCCGATCTGTTCCGGCGCGCGCGGGGCAACATCACGCTCACCGACGCGGGTGAGGCGCTGCTGCCGCTGGCCCGCCGGATCCTGGCCGACGCGGACACCGCCCGGCACGAGGTGCAGGAACTGGCGCAGCTGCGCAGCGGCCGGGTACGGCTGGGCGCCACGCCGAGCCTGTGCACCGGCCTGCTGCCGGACGTGCTGCGCGCCTTCCACGACCGCTATCCCGGCATCCGGCTGCTGATCGAGGAGGGCGGCTCGCACGACCTCGTACGTGAGCTGGCGCGCGGCGCCCTGGACCTGGCGCTGGTCGTCCTGCCGCTGCCGACGCCGTCCCCGGCGCTGACGACGGTGGAGCTGCTGCGCGAGGACCTGGTGGTGGTGTCCTCACCGGAGGCCCCCGCCCCCGGCGGCCCCGGCCGGCGCACGGTGCGCATCTCCGATCTGGAGGGCGAGCGCCTGGTGATGTTCCGGCACGGCTACGACCTGCGGGAGCTGACCGTGGCCGCGTGCCGCGCCGAGGGGTTCGAGCCGGAGTTCGCGGTGGAGGGCGGCGAGATGGACGCGGTGCTGGGCTTCGTGCGGGCAGGGCTGGGCGTGGCCGTCGTACCGCGGATGGTGGCGACGCGGACCGGACGGGGGCTGCGGGTCACCCCCCTCGCCCGGCCCGGTCTGCGCCGCACGATCGCGCTGGCGCACCGCAGCGACGTCGCTCCGCCGCGGGCGGCGCGGGAGTTGCAGCGGATGCTGCTGGAGCGGTGAGCGGCGCCGCGCGGACGGAGCGGTGAGCGGTCCCGGGTGGGGTTCGCCCGGATCACCAGGTGGGGATGAAGCCGCCGTCGATCACCAGATCGCTGCCGGTGATGTTGCGGGAGCGGTCGCCGGCGAGGAAGAGGACCAGGTCGGCGATCTCGGCGGGCTTGGAGAAGCGGCCGGTGACGGCGGCCTTCGAGGCCTGCGCGACCACGTCGTCCGGGGTGATGCCGGCGGCCGCCGAGACCGTCTGCGCCACTCCCCCGCCGCCCAGCCACAGCTCGGTCTCGACCGGGCCGGGACTGACGGTGTTGACGCGGATGCCCTTCGGGCCGACCTCCTTCGACAGTGCCTTGGAGAAGGCGACCAGGGCGGCCTTGCCCGCGCTGTAGTCGATGACCAGCGGGTCCGGGAGGGTGGCGTTGACGGAGCCGACCGTGATCACCGAGCCGTCGGCGGCGTCCAGCATCACGGGCAGCGCGGCCCGGGTGACCCGTACCGCCGTCAGCAGGTTGAGGTCGATCGTGCGCCGCCACTCCTCGTCGGTGACCGACAGGAAGCCGCCGGTGCGCGCGGGTGCCGAGCCGACGTTGTTGACCAGGACGTCGATGCGTCCGCCGGCCGCCGCGATCAGTTCCCCGGCCGCGTCCGGCTCGGCGAGGTCGACCGGCACCCAGGTCACCGATCCTTCCTTCACCAGCGCGTCCAGCCGCTCGGAGGACGTGCGCGACCCCGCCACGACATGGGCGCCGGCCTGGGCGAGAGCCTCCACGATCGCCAGTCCGATGCCCTTGCTGGCGCCGGTGACCACGGCGGTCCTGCCCTGCAGTTCGCTGTTCATGCTGTCCGACTCCCTCGATGTGATGGCGATGTCAGGCGTGTGCGGTGTCATGGCCCCGGATGTCCTGCCGGTCCAGCCAGTCCAGCGCGTACTCGGCGACGGTCCGCCAGCCGTGGTCCACGGTGAGCGAGTGGCCGCGGTCGGGGAACTGCTTGAGCTCGGTGACGGCCGGCGAGTCGCCGTAGAGCTTGTAGGCGGAGCGGGTCACCGCGTCCGGGACGGTGTGGTCGGCCTGTCCGGAGATCAGCAGCAGCGGCCCCCGGTCGGGGTTGCGCGTGGCGACCTCGGCGGCCGAGTGCCGGGTGAAGTTGGCGAACGCGGCCTCGAACAGCGGGCGGCCGGGCGAGGGGATGGTGAACCGCTCGTGCAGGGCGTCGGACTCGGTCTGCTCCAGCGCGTTGCCGAAGCCGTAACGGAACTGCGCGGGGGTCAGGGAGACGGAGCGCTTGCGGTTGGCGGGGTTGCCCAGCACCGGGAAGCCGGCCCGGAGCTGGGCCGGGGGAAGTGCCTTGACGCCCTTGATCTGCGCCGGGTCGACGGCGACCGCGGCCCGGGCCAGGCCCTTGCCGAGCAGCTTCTGGGCGATCAGCCCGCCGAAGGAGTGGCCGATCAGCACGGGCGGGGCGTCCAGGGAGCGGATGATGCCGGCGTAGTGGTCGGTGACGTCGTCGATGCCGAGCCCGGCGACGGCCTCGGGGTGCCGGCGCGCCTCGGCGACGGTGGCGGCCTCGCCGGGCCAGCCGGGGGCCACCGCCGCGTACCCGCGCTCCGTGGCCAGGTCGATCCAGGGCTGCCAGGACGAGGCATGCAGCCACAGTCCGTGGATGAGGACGAGGGGGGTGCGCGATGTGGCCATGGCCGGCTCCTGGGACTTCGGGACCGCCGAGGGGCGGTGCGTTGCCTTCACAGTGCCGCGACAGTCGCCCACGCCGATTGAGTCGAATGACTGTCGTCGGCGACGGCGGCTGGGTGTGCCGAACGGGTCAGATCCCCTCGAGCGCGTCCCGCAGGGAGGCGCGGGAGGAGATGCCCAGTTTGGGGAAGATCCGGTAGAGGTGCGCGCCGACCGTGCGCGGGGAGAGGAAGAGCCGGGCGCCGATCTCCTTGTTGCTCAGGCCGCTCGCCGCGAGGTCGGCGATCTGCCGCTCCTGCGGGGTGAGCGCGGCGCCGGTGGCGGTGGGCTCGCCGGGCAGGCCGGAGGCGCGCAGCTCCGCCTGGGCGCGGCGCAGCCAGGGGGTGGCACCGAGCCGTTCGAAGGTCTCGGCGGCGAGGCCGAGCGCCGTCCGGGCCGTCGTGCGGTCGTGGGTGCGGCGCAGCCACATGCCCTGCTCCAGCCTGACCCGGGCCAGCTCGAAGGGGAAGTCGACACCGGCCGGGTGGGCGACCGCCCGCTCGAACAGCGGCCCCGCCTCGGTGTCCTCGGCCGTCATCGCCAGCACCGCCGTGGTCAGGAAGGCCAGGCGCGGAGAGATGGCCGGCAGCCCCTGGTCGCGGGCCGCCAGGGCATGCGTCCGGGCGTGGTCGAGGCGGCCGGTGTGCACGGCGGCCTCCACCAGGTCCAGCAGCATGCGCACGGCCTGCTGGGAGTACGGCGTGAAGGTGCCGGGCGCGGTGAGGCCGCCGGCGTAGGCGTAGGCGCTCTCGTAGTCGCCGGTGGTCAGGCCCAGGGCCGCGCCGGTCGCCTCGGCGAGCTGGGTGAGGTAGCCGACGCCGCGCGGGCGGGCCCAGCGGTCGACGCGGTCGAGGGCCGCGCGGGCGGTGTCGGCGTCGCCGCGCCAGGCCGCGAGCAGGCCGAGGAAGCCGTGGTACTGGTGCTCGAACAGCCGGTAGCCGTGGGCGACGGTGAGGGCGAGTCCGCGCCGGCCGGTCTCCTCCGCGGCGTCCCACTCGCCGCTGGACATCTGGTCGAGCATGACGAGCTGCTGCAGCGTCATCGCGTTGGTGACCGCGCCACTGCCCGTCTCGCGTTCGGCGACCCGGCGCACCAGCGTCCGGTGTTCGGCGAGCGCGTCCAGGTAGTACGCGGCCACGCCGAGCCGCATCACGTCCCACGGCTGGCCGTCGCCGAGCCTGCCGAACGCGGCCAGGACCCGCTCGCGCGCCCCGGCCCCCCTGCGGGCCACGTCGCCCCAGGCGTCCCGGTAGAGCGGGGTCGGGCCGTCGACGCGGTCCGCGTCCCGGTCCATCAGCGCGTCGCTCACCCGCCACAGGGCGGGGTCGGCGGAGAACACGCTGATGGCCAGCAGCAGGTTCAGCAGGCGTGCGCGGATCTCCTCGTCGGCGTCGGACGGGAGCGCCTTGAGTTCCGCGGCGACCCTGCGGTGGGCGGAGCGGACGTCGCCGTCCTCGTAGAGCGCCGTGTAGGCGTAGGTGATCACCGCCGTCGGCGACCGGCCCGTCCCGGCCAGCCGGTCGGACGCCTCGCGCAGTTCGTGCGCCTGGTCCAGCAGGGCCGACTGGGCGGCGACATAGGCGGCCTCGCCGAGGCGGCGGGAACGCTGCGCCGCGGTGGGACTGAGTTCGGCGGCCCGGGTCAGCAGGGTCAGGGCGGCCGCCGAGCCGCCGCGCGCGGTGGCGGAACGGGCGGCGCGCTCCAGGACGACGGCGACCGACTCGTCGGGGTCGACGGTGGCCGCCGCGAGGTGGGTGGCGTGGCGTTCGAGTTCCTCGCGGTGCAGCCGCGCCAGGTCGACGTGGGCGGCACGGCGTTCGTTGGGGGTGGCGGACTGCAGCAGCGCGGAGCGGACGAGCGGGTGCCGGAAGACCAGGTCGCCGGTGTCCGCGTCGGTGGTGAGCAGGCCGTGTGCGACGGCGCCGTCGACGGCGCCCAGCGGATAGCGGGCCCGGCCCGGCAGCGCGGCGGCGCCGGTGCCGTCGAGAGCGGCCCGCAGCAGCTCCGCCCGCTCGGCCCCGTCGAGGCGGGCGATACGGTCGCCGTACAGGCGCTCCAGCCGCCGGGACAACGGCAGTTCGGGCCGGTCGGCGGAGCCGTCCAGGGCGGCGGGCAGCTCCAGCAGTGCGAGGGGGTTGCCGCGGGCCTGGTCGAGGATCCGGCGCCGGGCCGGCTCGGCAAGGCCGGGACTGCTGGCGTCCAGCAGCCGGGCCGAGGCCTCGGGCGACAACGGGGACACCGTCAGCTCGGGGAGCCCGGAGCCGTCCCACGGCGACGGCGTGTCGGCCCGCACCCCCACCGCCATGCGCACGGCGTACCCGGACAGCCGCCGCGCGATGAAACGCGCCGCCTCCGCGCTCTGCGGATCCAGCCAGTGCGCGTCGTCGACCACGAGCAGCAGCGGTACGTCGCCGGAGGCCAGGGCCAGCAGATCCAGTACGGCGATGCCCAGGGCCATCACCGACGGCGGCTCACCGGTGCTGCGGCCGAAGACGATGTCGAACGCCGCCCGCGTCGCCGGGTCCAGCGCACCGGCGTCGGCCAGCAGCGGGTGCAGCAACTGGTGCAGCCCGGCGAACGCCAGTCCGGCCTCCGCCTCCACCCCGGCCGCCCGCACGACGCGCTGCCCCAGCTCGGCCGCTCGCGCGGCCGCCACGTCCAGCAGCGCGCTCTTGCCGACCCCGGGCTCGCCCCGCAGCACGAGCGCCCGCCCCTCGGTGGAGGCCACGAGCCCGGCCAGCTCGCCGACCTCCCACTCCCGCCCCACGATCGAACCCGCATTCGCCATGCGCACATGCTGCCCCCTACGGGCCCGGCCCGCCGCCGGAATGCCGGTCACCGATCACGCGCGCACCGTCCGCCGTCCGCCGGGCTGCCGCCGTCCCGCACGGCACACGAGAGGCGGCACGACCGGGCCGCCGCCGTCCAGGACGGACCACGCCTGTCGACCGCAGTGCGGTGGCGAGGGGCCCAGGCCCCAGACCTGCATCCCCCGGGCGGCAGGAAGAAGGTCCGGTCCGAGGGCCGAGAACGGGCCACCGCCGTCCCACACGGCACACGAGAGGCGGCAGGACCGAACCGCCGCCGTCCAGGACGGACCACGCCTGTCAGCCGCAGTGCGGTGGCGAGGGGCCCAGGCCCCAGACCTGCATCCCCCGGGCGGCAGGAAGAAGGTCCGGTCCGAGGGCCGAGAACGGGCCACCGCCGTCCCACACGGCACACGAGAGGCGGCAGGACCGAACCGCCGCCGTCCAGGACGGACCACATCTGTCAGCCGCAGTGCGGTGGCGAGGGGCCCAGGCCCCAGACCTGCATCCCCCGGGCGGCAGGAAGAAGGTCCGGTCCGAGGGCCGAGAACGGGCCACCGCCGTCCCACACGGCACACGAGAGGCGGCAGGACCGAACCGCCGCCGTCCAGGACGGACCACGTCCTTCGGCGGCTTCCGGGGCGGCCGGGTCAGCCCGTGGCGTCGACCAGCGCCAGCTCGTGCAGGCGGTCCGGCGGGCCCGGGCGGGCGTAGTACCAGCCCTGGGCGGTGTCGCAGCCCAGTATCCGCAGCTGTTCCGCCTGGGCGCCGGTCTCCACGCCCTCGACCGTGACCGCGAGGTCGAGGCTGTGGGCGAGCGAGACGATCCCCTCGACGATCTTGAGGTCGACGGGGTCGGCCGGGAACTGCTGCATGCCCTGGGTGAAGGAGCGGTCCAGCTTGAGGATGCTGACCGGCAGGCGGCGCAGGTTGGCGAGGTTGGAGTAGCCGGTGCCGAAGTCGTCGAGGGCGATGTCGACGCCCATCTCGGCGAGCCGGCGCAGCGGTTTGAGCAGGTCGTCGTCCGCGCCGATCAACGCCGACTCGGTCACCTCCAGGCACAGGGCGTCCGGTTCGACGCCCGCGCGTTCCAGGATGTCGACGGTGTCCTGCACCAGGCCGGGGTGGGTGAGCTGGCAGGGCGAGAGGTTGACGTTGATGCGCAGCGGGCCGGCCTCGTCGTGCCGTTCCCGCCACTGTCGGGCCTGCCGTACCGCCTGCTCCAGCACCCAGCGGCCGAGCGGCACGATCAGGCCGGTGTGTTCGGCGAGCGGGATGAACCGGTCCGGGCCGAGGACGCCGTGCTGCGGATGCAGCCAGCGCACCAGGGCCTCGGCGCCCCGGACGCTGCCGTCGCCGAGATGGACAAGCGGCTGGTACTCGATGAAGAACTCGTCCCGCTCCAGCGCGGCCGGCAGGGCGTTGGTCAGGCCGTGCCGGGTGATGGCGCGGGCGTCGGCCTCCGGGTCGGCCAGTTCGAAGCGGTTGCCGCCCGCCGACTTGGCCCGGTACATGGTGATGTCGGCGCTGCGCAGCACCTCGGCCGGGCTGCGTTCGCCGGCCGGCCCCTCGACGATGCCGATACTGCCGCGCACGGTCAGCTCACGGCCGTCGATGCTGATGGGGGCGAGCAGCGCGCTCATGATGCGGGCGGCGAGGTCGTCGACCTCGCGCTGGGTGTCGGGACCGGTGGTCAACGCCACGAACTCGTCGCCGCCGAGCCGGGCGACCATCTCGCCGGGCGCGGTGGCGCAGGACGACAGCCGGTCGGCGACCTCGACGAGCAGCCGGTCGCCGGCCGCGTGGCCGAGGCTGTCGTTGACGGTCTTGAAGCCGTCGAGGTCGAGGTAGCACAGGCCGAAGCGCTGCCCGCCGCCCGCGCCGAGGGCCTTCTCCAGGCGCTCGAAGAAGAAGGTGCGGTTGGGCAGGCCGGTGAGCGCGTCGTGGGTGGCCTCGTAGCGCAGGCGGAGGTTGAGCAGCCGGCGCTCGGTGGTGTCCTCCATGAGGGCGAGCTGGTACTGCGGGTTGCCGTCGGCGTCGCGCAGCAGGGAGACCGTCAGGTTGGTCCACAGGACCGTTCCGTCAGGTCGGTAGAAGGCTTTTTCGAGGTGGTAGTGCTCGCGTTCGCCGCGGACCAGCTCCTCGTACAGCGTCCAGGTCTGGGGCGCGTCCTCGGGATGCGTCCACTCCTTGACGTTGCGGGAGCGCAGACTGTCCTCGGGGATGCCGAACATGCGCAGCAGGGCGCCGTTGACCTGAAGGATGTTGCCGTCCAGGTCGGCCATGCCGATCCCTATGGCCGCGCCCTCGAAGACCGCGCGGAAGCGGGCCTCGGTCGCGTGCAGCGCCTGCGCCACCACGCCCTGCGCCTTCAGGGCGGCCGCGGAGATCGCCTCCTGCTCGGCGAGGGTCCGCTCGCGCAGCTCCTGTGCGAACCCGGCGGCCATGGCGTGCTGCAACCGCGAGCAGCGGGACCGCAGTTCCTCCCGGTCGCCGTCCTCGCCGCAGTACAGCACGAGGTAGGCGTCGACGCAGTCGAGGGTCCGGCTGAGCGCCTCGGGATCGGTGCAGTGGACGGAGACGAGGGCGGCGCCCACCGCCCTGCCCTCGTCCGCGTCGAGCGGCCGTGCGTGCAGCGCCCGGCTCAACCGCCGGGCCAGTGGCAGGAGTTCCTGTTCGAACTCCGGCCGGGTCAGCGACGTGGAGGTCACCGGGAACACCGCCCGGCTCCAGATCGTCGCGAACCGGCGCAGTCTGTCCTCCGGCCCGTCCGGCTCCGCGGTCACGCCGTACGCCCCACGCCGGCGAACCCGGAGAAGGCATAAGGATCCTCGTCCTCGGGCGCCGTATCCGGCCGCCAGTGCGGCATCGGCACCAGTCCCGGTTCCACCATGTCGTACCCCTCGAAGAACCGCGCGATCTCCTCGCGCGAGCGCATGATCAGCGGGTTGCGAATGTCCTTGTACACGTCGACCGTGCCCGCGGCCCGCTCCGGGGAGAGCGGGATTCCTTCGTACGAGGCATGGGTGAGGATCAGCAGACTGCCGGGCGCGAGCGCGTCGCGCAGCTGGGCCACCGCCTCGTACGGGTCGTCCTCGTCCTCCACGAAGTGCAGTATGGCAACGAGAAGCAGCGCCACTGGCCGATTCAGGTCGATCAGGCGCTCCACTTCGGCGCTGGCGAGGATCTCCTGGGGCTTGCGGAGGTCGGCGGCGACGACGCCGGTGTCGTCGTTGCCCTCCAGGACCGCCTGGCTGTGCGCGACGGCGACCGGGTCGTGGTCGACGTAGACGACGTGCGCGCCGGGGCTGGCCGCCCCGGCCACCTCGTGGACGTTGCCGAAGGTCGGGATGCCGGAGCCGATGTCGAGGAACTGGGTGATGCCCTCGGCGGCCGCGAACCGCACCGCGCGGCGCATGAACGCCCGGTTCGCCTGCATGATCTTGGGCAGGCCCGGCATGAACTCCATCGCCTTGCGGGCGGCCTCCCGGTCGACCTCGAAGTTGTGCGAACCGCCCAGGTAGAAGTCGTAGATCCGGGAGACGCTCGGCACCGAGATGTCGATGCTCCGTGGGGCCCAGGCGGGACGTTCCATCTATCTCTCCAGGGGCGTAGGCGATCCGGTGTTCGAGCTGAGGCTACTGATCGCCTGCCAACGGGGCGAGCCGAAACGGAAATTGACCGTCCGTTCCCGGTCACTGCCTGCGGCACGTGCCGCATTCGCCCGTCGAAAAGCGGCAAAACGGCCGCATGCGCAAAGCGGTCCGCCCCCTCCGTGCGGTGCGGAGGGGGCGGACCTGCGATCGAACGCGCGTGGAGGTGCGATCAACCCTGGGGAGGTGACGCCTACTTCTTCGGCGCGCCGATCGGCTTTCCGGAGGGGGCCATGACGTACCAGGTGCCACCGACGCCCTGGCCGTTGATGTCCCCGGGCTTGGTGTCGCCGGAGAAGGTGTACGCCGGCCAGCAGTCGACGGTCATCTGCTTGACGCCGTCGGGGCGGGTGAAGCCCATCAGGCCCTTCTTCTCGATGCCCTTGGTGTCGTTCGGGGAGACCGGGGCGACGGCCGGCCACTTCTCCAGGCAGGCACCGGTGCAGTTGGAGATGACCTTCGGCCAGGCCACGTCCTTGATGAAGCGGTAGACCGTCATGCCGTTCTTGTCGACGACGATGTCGCCGAGCTTGGGGTCCTTGCGGACGGACAGTCCGGGCAGGCTCGCCAGGGAGGCCTTCTTACCGGTCGGGGCCAGCGCGAACCACTTGCCGCCCACGCCCTGTCCGGTGACGTCGCCGGCCTTGGTGTCCTTCGCGTAGCGGTACGCCGGCCAGCCCGCGATGGTCAGCTGCTTGGTGCCGTCGGCCCGGGTGACCTCGCCGAGCAGCGACTTGTCTATACCGGCGCCGGCGGTGGCGTCGTCGGCGGGCACGGGCGGCCAGGCCTTGGCGCAGTCGCCGTCGCAGTTGGACTTGGGCGGCTCGGCGGTGTCCTCGTCGTAGCGGTACAGGGTCAGGCCGGCGCCGTCGGTGAGCACCTTGCCGAGCTCGGCGTTGTCGGTGGCGGTGAGCTTGCCGGCGGGGGTGCTCTGGCCGCCCGCGGCCTGCTGTCCGTCGGCGCCGTACCCGTTGCCCGGGCTGGCGCTCGCGCTCGTGCCGGCGCCCACGCTGCCGTATCCACCGGCCGGGGCCGTGGCGCCCACGTTCTGACTGCCCACCGAAGAGGTGCCGCTTTCCTGGCCGCACGCGGTCGTAAGGGCCAGCATGGCCGCGGCGCCCACCACGAACGAGGCGCTCCGCCAGGAGGTCTTCATCGTCAACAACTCCCCATGATCACAAGGGTGTTGCAGCGCCCTGCTGCGCCGCCGCACGAGCATGGGTACGCATGAGACCTGTGGTTGTGTTCAACCACCTCACAAATTTCTTTCCGCAACCCGTGCCACCCGCACGCAAACTCGTACATCCGTGCGCGACTTCGGACACCACGGGGTTACGTCGATCAAACCACCGCACGCCGTCATCCCCCGTTCGGGCCAAGTTGCGCGACACGTCGGCGTGTGGCGGCCGGGCAAGCCTCATGATCTTCGTCGTGCATGGACCCGAACCGACCCAAACCGCCTTCATCGCGCGGGTGTTGACACTGACCGCGTTGACCTGGCTGCTCGTCGGGGCCCCGGCCGGCGTCGCGACCGCCGACGCCTGCGCCTATGCGTCGACCGGCCCCGACGGCACACAGGCGGTGGCGGTCGCCGGGAGCCTCTCCTGGCCGACGCCCCCGGCATGCCCGAAGCCCACTCCGCCCCCGCCGCCTCCGAGCCCGCCCTGCCCGACACCGACCCCGACCCCCACGCCGCCCCCCGCTCCGAGCCCTCCCCCGGCCCCCAAGCCCCCGCCCCCCAGGCCGAAACCCACGCCGAAGCCGGTCCCTCCGCCACCCCCGCACCCGGCCGCACCGCGTCCGGCCGCGCCTCCTCCCCCGCCTCCCCCCGCACCGGTTCCGCCGCCCGCCCCGAAGCCGTCGCCCAAGCCCACCCCGCACCCGTCCGCGGCCCCCGTGAGCTATCCGCGCTACCGGGCGCCCGCGCCGCACACACCCCGCCACGACGGCCCCTCGCCGCTCACCTTCGTCCTGCTCATCACCGCGCCCGCCGCGATCGCCGTCGCCGCGCTGCGTCCCCGCTGATTCCTGGAGGCACCTCTTGCCGCAATGGCTTGTTCTCACCCTCGCGATGCTGGCCGCGTGCGTCGTGGTGGTCGTCATCACCGTCGTACGCCACAAGGCCGCGCCCGAGGACGAGGACCCCAGCGAGACCCCGGACGTCATCGAGTACATGACCATGTGGATCGGCGTGGTGTACGCCATCGTCCTGGGCCTGGCCATCGCCGGGGTGTGGGAGGGCCGCAGCGCCGCCCAGGACCACGTCCAGACGGAGGCGGTCGCGCTGCACGAGATCTCGGAGCGGGTGCGGGTCTATCCGCCCGACGTGCGCGATCGCATCCGGGAGGATGTCAACGCCTATGTCGGACAGGTCGTCACCACCGAGTGGAAGACGATGGCCGACCACGCGAAGACGACCGCGCGCGGCGATGAGCTCTTCGACCGCGTCCGCCACGACGTCACCGACTACCAGCCGGGGAGCGACTTCGAGGCGCAGGCCTACCAGCCCCTGCTCGACCAGGTGACCACGGCCGCGCAGGCCCGCAGCGCCCGCACCGACTCACTGGGGGCGACCATGCCGGGCGTGGTGTGGTTCGGGCTGCTGAGCGGGGCCGTGATCACCATCGGCATGGTCTTCGCCCTGCAGATCCGGCGAACCGCGCGCGAGCTGGTCCTCGCTGGGCTGTTCTCCGCCCTGATCGCCTTCCTGCTCTTCCTCATCTGGGACTTCGACGCGCCCTACAGCCGCGGCATCACGGCGTCCGCGGCCCCCTTCCTCAATCTTTTCCCGCATCTCGGCGCCTGACAGCCCTTCACCCCACGGGCCACCCCGGCAAAGGGGCCACGCCGTGCGTGTCCCCTGGGTGGCCCAGTGTTTTCCCCCATTCGCCCGACTGGGATCGCACAGGCGCACACATGTTCCTAGCGTTTCGGTCATCGAGGTGCATTTATGGCGCAAGCGGAAAAGGTCCGCAGCTGCTCCTCGGGGACCCGGAGGATTCACCATGCGCGCGATACGCGTCGCTTCGGCCGCGCTGCTGGGCGTCGGCGCCCTCGCCTTCTCCGCACCGCCCGCCGTCGCGAACGACGGCGGCAACGTCACACCGTTCGGCTTCAGCGTCCTGCCCACGACCATCGCGGCGGGCGGGCAGATCTCCTTCCGGCTCGACAGGGACAGCGGCGGCTGCAAGGGGTCGGTGACCGTCTCCTCGGCCGTCTTCGACACCGTGACGATCCCGCGCGGACGCTCGTCCGGGACCGCGACGGTGGACGTGGACGCCAAGGCCATGGCGGTGTATCAGGTGAGGTTCGCCTGCGACGGGATGAGCGGATCGACGGATCTCACCATCGCGGGGGACCGGCCGGCGGGCCCCACCCCGGTGCCGGTCGGTCCGGTCAACCCCGACCAGGGTGTGCGCGCGGGCGAGGGCGGCAGCATCGCCGGGTTCGACCTCCGGGAGATCGGTCTCGGCGCGGCGCTGGTGGCCGGCTCCGTCGGGACGGCGTACCACTTCTCGCGGCGCCGCGGCCGCGAGGACGGTGCCTGACCGGGACCGGTCGCACATGCCCTCGCCCCGAATCCTGGCCGAGGATCCGGGGCGAGGGCCGTTCCACGTGCGATCCGCGCTCCGAAGGGGGAGGAGGCCGGACGGGGGCAGGAGGTCAGATCCGCCGCTCCGCCCTGCGGCGCATCAGGAACACGCCGCCGCCGATGACCGCCGCGGCCACCAGACCGCCGCCGATGGCCATGTCGGTGGGGGTCGCCCCGGTGGAGGAGCTGCCGCCCAGGCCGCCCCGGACACCGCCGATCACGGTGTAGGCGGTCGGGTTGGTCAGGGTCTGGCTGCCGCAGGTGACCGTGATGCTGTGGGAGCCGGTGCGGGCGTTGGCGTTGACCGTCGCGGTACCCCTGGACGTGTTGCTGTTGGCGACCCGGTTCAGCGTCGTGGACGAGAACGCGTCGGAGGTCGCCACGGCCAGCCCCGGGCAGCCGTCGACGGTGATGGTCAGCTGCCCGCCGCGGGCGATGACGCTGGGCAGGGCGACGAGGTTGCTCAGGGTGATGGGCATGCCGTCGCGTGCGACGGCCGTCGGGGCGGCGAGCCCGAGGGTGGCGACCACGGCGGCCGAGGCCGCCAGGGCACGAGTGGTACGCATGTGATCCTCCGCGGAAGACGCCCCGGGTCCCGTCCCCGGTCGATCGGCGAGAAAGCGCCTCCCGATAAGACCCTCAGTTGCCGTGCGGCGGCCCGCATTTCGGCGATGGTCCGTCCTGGTGAGAGGACACGCCGGACGACAACCGCACAATCGGATATCTCCGCAGGTCACGGACCGTCAGAAAATTCCTGGGAGCGGCAACTCGGATGGCGCACCGGCAACACGCGGGGCCACCCGTTCGGCTTGTGCCCCGTCGCCGGTCGCGTGCGCGGGACTTAGCGTTCTCGTATGCGCGAATGACGTGGCGACGGCCGCGTCGAGAGGGGAAGTCGAATGTCTGCGTTCGAGCTGGCCGAAGAAGAGGAGCAGCCCAAGAAGCGCGCTCCTTGGGGCGTGATAGCGCTTGTTCTGCTGACCGGCCTCGCGCTCATTCGGAACGGGTCGGGAGAGTTCGACGTGGGTCCGCCGCAGCCTGCTTCGGCGGCCGCGGCGGACAGCCGTGTCCCCGGCACCTTCGCCAAGGTCCAGGCGCTGCCGTACGCCGTGCCCGACCGGGTCAGGATCCCCACGATCCGGGTCGACGCGCCGGTCATGCCGGTGGGCCTGGACTCGGACGGCTGGGTCGGCGCGCCACCGCCGGAGGACCCGAACCTGGCGGGCTGGTTCACCGGCGCGGTGTCGCCCGGCGAAAAGGGCACCGCGGTCGTCGTCGGCCACGTGGACAACAAGTCGGGCCCCGCCGTTTTCTACGGACTCGGGGCCCTGAAGAAGGGAAATCGCATCGAGGTCGCCCGTAAGGACGGAAAGACGGCCGTGTTCGAGATCTACGGCATCGAGGTCTTCGCGAAGAACAACTTTCCCGGGGACCGTGTCTACGGCTCCAAGGGGGAACCGGAATTGCGGGTCATCACCTGCGGCGGCGGTTTCTCGAAGCAGCACGGTTACGACGGCAACGTCGTCGTCTTCGCCCGCCTGGCCGAGGTCCGCTGAGCGTTCCCCGGCCGGATGGGCGCCGTCCGCTCAGGCGTAGCGGCGCCTCGGGACGGTGAGGTGGTAACCGGAGGCCAGCAGGTGCGGCAGATACCGCTTCAGCGCCCGGACGCTCTGGGAGCGGTCGCCCCCGGCGTCGTGGGAGAGCACCACGACGCCGGGGGCGGCGCCGGCCTCGACGTGGTCGACGATGACCCGGGTGCCCGGGGTGGTCCAGTCCTCGGTGTCGACGGTCCAGGCCATGGGCTCCATGCCCAGTTCGGCCTCGATCTGGAAGACCGAGCGGCTCCATGCCCCGTAGGGTGCCCGGAACCACAGCGGACGCTCTCCGTAGGCGTCTTCGATGACCTTGCTGGTGCGCTGCAGCTCCGAGTGGATCTGACGGCGGCTCAGCCGGGTCAGCAGGGGGTGGGACCAGGTGTGGTTGCCGACGACGTGCCCCTCGTCGGCCATCCGGGCCAGCAGGTCCCGGTTCCAGTCGGCCTGCTCCCCGCACACGAAGAACATGGCGCGGACGTCGTGCTCGGCCAGGGTGTCCAGGATGTGCGGCGTGTAGCGGGGGTCGGGCCCGTCGTCGAAGGTCAGCACCATGGTGCGACCGCGCCCCGAGACACGCAGGAACGGCTCGTGCCGCACCGCGGTACGGGCGGCCGTCCCTTGCGGTGGTCCGTACCCGGTCAGGGGCTGAAGACGGTAGGCGGAGGGCTTGAGCACGGGTCGTGCCTGCGGGCCGGCGGCGAAGGCGGCCGTGCGCGCCGGTTCGTCTCCCGCGCCGAGCGCGAACGCGCCGGCGGTGCCGGCGGCTCCCAGAGCGGCGGCGCCGCCGATCAGCATCCGGCGCCGCGTGAGGAACTGATCCTTCTTCATGACCCATCAGTCGCCCGGCCGAAGGCCGACGCCCCACAGCGACACCGCAGTGGGGCGGGAAAGCACCCGCTCGGCCCAAGCGGACGGGGCACGGTCAGCGGCGGCGCACCAGCGGGAAGGGCAGGGTCTCCCTGATCGTCCGGCCGGTGAGGAACATGACCAGCCGGTCCACGCCGATGCCGAGGCCGCCGGTGGGCGGCATCGCGTATTCGAGGGCGTCGAGGAAGTCCTCGTCCAGTTCCATGGCCTCGGGGTCTCCCCCGGCGGCGAGGAGGGACTGGGCGGTCAGGCGGCGGCGCTGCTCGACGGGGTCGGTCAGCTCCGAGTAGGCGGTGCCCAGTTCGGTGCCGAAGGCGACCAGGTCCCAGCGCTCGGCGAGCCGCGGGTCGGCGCGGTGCTGCCGGGTGAGCGGGGAGACGTCGGTCGGGAAGTCCTTGTAGAAGGTGGGCAGCAGGGTCCTGTCCTCGACCAGCCGCTCGTACATCTCCAGTACGACGTCGCCGCGGCCGTCGTCGGGGGTGTACGGCACTCCGGCCCGGTCGCAGATCCGCCGCAGCGCGGGCAGTTCGGTGTCCGCGTCGATCTCCTCCCCGACGGCCTCGGAGATCGCGCCGTGCACCGTCCTGACCGGCCATCGGCCCGAGATGTCGTACTCCTTGCCGTCCTTGCGGGCGACGGGTGTGCCGAAGGCGGCGGTGGCGGCGCCCTGGATCAGTTCGCGGGTGAGGTCGAGCATCACGTCGTAGTCGGCGAAGGCCTGGTAGGCCTCCAGCATGGTGAACTCGGGGTTGTGCTTGTAGGAGACGCCCTCGTTGCGGAAGGTGCGGCCCATCTCGAAGACCTTCTCCAGGCCGCCGACGCACAGCCGCTTGAGGTACAGCTCGGGGGCGATGCGCAGGTAGAGGTCGAGGTCGTAGGCGTTGATGTGGGTGGTGAAGGGGCGAGCGTTGGCGCCGCCGTGGATCTGCTGGAGCATCGGGGTCTCGACCTCCAGGTAGCCACGCTCCAGCAGGCCCTGCCGCAGTGCCTGTACGGCGGTGGAGCGTGCGCGCACGAGTGCGCGGGCGTCGGGCGCGGAGATCAGGTCGACGTGGCGCATCCGGACCCTGGCCTCGGGGTCGGCCAGGCCCCGGTGCTTGTCGGGCAGGGGACGCAGGCACTTTCCGGTCAGCAGCCAGTCGGTGACGAACACGGTGGGTTCGCCCTTGTCGCTGGTGCCGGCCCGGCCGGTGGCGGTGATGTGGTCGCCGATGTCGGTGTCGGCGGTGAACCGCCTCAACGCGGGGCCGGACTCCGCGCGGGTGAGCGCGAGTTGGTGATCTCCCGACCAGTCGCGCAGCACGACGAAGACGATGCCGCCGAAGTCGCGGACGAGGATGATCCGGCCGGCGACGGTGACGTGCTCGCCCTCGCGGACGTCGGCGAGGGCGTGGGTGCGCGCGGGGACGCCCACCGGGTAGGGGTCCGTGCCCTCGGCCCGCAGACGGTCAAGGGTGCGGTGCCGGACGCGGACTTGTTCGGGCAGGCCGGCCTGCTGGTCATCGGGCCCGGCCTCGTCCCCTCCGTCGAGGCCGAGCGCCGACAGCGACGGCAGGCCCTCCGTCGTGGCGGGCCTGGACGCACCTCTCGAGTGCCCCTTTCCCCAGAGTTTGCGCAACGACGGTACGGAGACGAAGCCTTCGGCGATTCCGGAGGCCAGGCCGATGCGGGCGAGGGCGCCCGCGTCGCCGTAGCAGATGAAGCGCGGGTACCACTGCGGGCGGTACTTGGCGTTGGAGCGGTAGAGGGCCTCCAGCTGCCACCAGCGGGAGAAGAACAGCAGCAGTCGCCGCCACAGCCTCAGAACGGGTCCGGCGCCGATGCGGGAGCCCTCCTCGAACACCGAGCGGAAGACGGCGAAGTTCAGGGAGACGCGGCGCACGCCCAGCTTCGGGGCCACGGCGCACAGTTCGGCGACCATGAACTCCATGACGCCGTTGGGGGCGGTGCGGTCACGGCGCATCAGGTCGAGGGAGACGCCGTCGCGGCCCCAGGGGACGAAGGAGAGCAGGGCGAGCAGGCGGCCGTCGCGGCCGAGTGCCTCCACGAGCAGGCAGTCGCCGTCGGCCGGGTCGCCCAGACGGTCCAGGGCCATGGAGAAGCCGCGTTCGGTCTCGGTGTCGCGCCAGGCGTCGGCCTTGTCGACGATCTCCTCCATCTCCGCGTCCGTGAGGGTGGAGTGGCGGCGGATGCGGCTGGTGGCGCCGGTGCGGCG
Source organism: Streptomyces sp. C1-1 (assembly GCF_050214755.1). NCBI lineage: Bacteria > Bacillati > Actinomycetota > Actinomycetes > Kitasatosporales > Streptomycetaceae > Streptomyces > Streptomyces sp. C1-1. The sequence continues at coordinate 1,826,264 of NZ_CP189826.1, forward strand.
GACGCGGTGGACGGCCTGCCGGGTCACTCGCATGTCACGGCCGTCGAGGTCGAAGTCGGCGACGTTCAGGATCGCCTCGTCACCGAGCTGGAGCGCGCCGAGGCCGGCGCGGGCGTACGCCCTGGCGCCGTCCTCGGAGGCGCCCATCGCCGCCGGTGCCCAGGCATGCCGGCGGGCCACGTCCTGCCAGGCGGCGATGGCGTGCGGCCAGGCCTCCCGGTCGCCGACCGGGTCGCCGCTGGCCAGGCAGACTCCGGCCTCCACGCGGTAGGTGACGGCGGCCTTGCCGCTGGGCGAGAAGACGACGGCCTTGTCGCGGCGGGTCGCGAAGTAGCCGAGGGAGTCGTTCTCGCCGTAGGCCCCGAGCAGGGCGCGGATGCGGGGTTCCTCGTCACCGTGCAGGGCGGATTCCATGCGCTGGGAGCGGAACAGGGCGGCGGCCGCGTTGAGGAGGGCGAGAGCGCCGAACAGGCCGAGCAGGAAGTACAGGGCGCGGGGCGGGCGGCCGTCGAAGGAACGGGCGGAGACCAGGCCGCCGCATACCCGGTTGGCGGCCCACAGCAGGCGCTGGCCCCAGGGCAGGGTGCCGGGGAAGAGCTCCACCAGGCCCCAGCCGGCGAGGATGCCCAGCGCGAGTCCGGCGATCAGGACGCCGACCGCCCGGCGTACGGCGGCGCGGCGCGAGGCGGCGTAGAACTCCCGGCGGGCGACGATCAGCACGACGAGCAGGAGTCCGCAGACGACGAGGGACGGCAGGGACTCGGCGTACAGGCCGAGCAGCACGTCGACGGCGTCGTCGGCGACCAGCAGGCCCAGGTAGACCACGACGAGCCACCACGCGACCTTCTTGCGCGCGGCGGTCGCGGCGGCCAGCAGCAGGAGGAAGACGGCGTAGGCGAGGTTGGCGCTGACCGGGACGGTGATCAGGTCGAGGAAGCGGACGACCGGGCGCAGCAGCAGGCGCAGGGGCGGGATCAGGGCGAGGAGGGCGCACAGGACGGCGAGGGCGCCGAAGAAGGTCGCGAAGGCCTCCGGCACCTTGCTCGTCGGGCCGGTTCCGGGCTGCGGTGTCGGGCCCGTCGCCGTCTTGCGCGAGGAGGCCTCCGCCGTGGCACTCATGTACCCGACTGTAGGAAGTTCCGGGCCACCACGCTCCCCCAGAGGTCCCTCGCACGGGGCGGACCTGGGCCCTCCGATAACCTCGCAGCCGTGACGGAACAGCACTCGCACCAGTTCGAGCGGGGTACCGACGGGCCCAAGGTCATCGTCGTCGGCGTGGACGGCTCCGACTCCTCCCTCCGGGCGGCGGCATATGCCGGAGGCCTGGCCCGGCGTCAGCGGGCGCTGCTCGCCGTCGTCTACGTCCAGCCGGTGATGGCGGCCGGCGCGGCGATGGGGGCGCCGGTGGCGGAGACGACGGACGAGATCGCCGAGGACCTGGTCAAGCAGATCCGCGAGGCCACCGAGCGCACGAAGGGGATATTCGACGTGCGCTGGGAGTTCCACACCTTCCGTGGCGACGCCTACGGCGGCCTGGTGAAGGCGGCGGACGAACTCAAGGCGGACGCGGTGGTGGTCGGCGCCTCGGAGCAGGCGGGCCACCGGATCGTGGGCTCGGTGGCGGTACGGCTGGTCAAGGCGGGGCGGTGGCCGGTGACGGTGGTGCCGTAGCGCCGTGGGGCCGGAGTCGGCGGGCGGTCAGAGCCCGCGGAGGAAGTCGAGCAGGATGCGGTTGAAGGCGTCCGGCTTCTCCATGTTCAGGTAGTGCCCGACGCCCTCGACGGTCTCGACGCGCCCGTCGGGGACGGCCTGGGCCAGGCGTCGTGCCGCGTCGAGGAGTTCCACGGGCTCCAGGGTGCCGTTGACGGCGAGCACGGGGACGTCGATCTTCGGCAGGCGGGACCAGGAGTCGGTCACCCGCACCAGCCAGTCCGTCTCGCCCGGCGCGTGCTTCGACATCGTCCCGACGGCCATCTCCCGCAACCGGCGCCCGATGTCCGGGGCGACGTCGCCGGCGCTGCGGTGCGGCCCCGGCACGACCCGCAGGAAGGCCTCCAGCCACCCCTCGAGGTCGCCGGCGCCCAGGGTGCGCGCGTACTCGGCCTGGATCCCGCGGGTCCATTCGTCCGTGTACTGCCAGTCGCCGGTCGCGGCGCCGCAGGTGACGACCGCCCGGACCAGTTCGGGGTGCTCCAGCACCGTGTCGGTGGCGATCACTCCGCCCATCGAGACGCCGACGACGACCGCGGGACCGGCGTCGAGCCGGCGCAGCAGTGCGGCGAGGTCGTCGGCCCAGCGGAAGGGCCCGGTCGCGTTGGCGGAGGAGCCGTGGCCGCGCACGTCCGGGGCGATCACGCGGTACTCCGCCGCCAGCGCCGGGATCTGGTCCCGCCAGACGCGGTGGTCGACGAATCCGGGATGGAGGAGGACCACGGGGTCGCCGGAGCCGGCGTCGAGGTAGGCGAGGTCGCCGTCGGAGGACGGGAAGAAGCGGAGATCAGTAGCGGTATTCATGACAACCAAGGTGTCATCTTGCCGAGATTTTGGCAACCGAGGTGTCATGATGGTCGGGTGAACGACAGCGACGAACCCCTCGCACCCGACGAGCTGGGCCACCGCGTGGCGGAGGTCTTCGACCTGGTCGGCCCCCTCTACCGGCGCGCCCTGCGCAAGCTGGAGCAGGGTGAACCGGCCGAGGGTGCCTCCGTCGGGGTGCGCTCGGTGCTGGATCTGCTGCGGCTGAGCGAGCCCATGACGGTGCCGCAGATGGCTCGCGTCCTGGCGCTGAGCCGGCAGTTCGTCCAGCGCATGGTCAACGACGCGTCGGCGCGCGGCTGGACGGAGGTCACCCCCAACCCCGCGCACCAACGGTCCTCCCTGATCCGGCTCACCGGGGAGGGCAGGGCGGCCATCGCCGCGATCCGCGCCCGCGAGCGGGCCCTGAACCAGCAGGTCGGCGGCGGCCTGACCGACGCGGAACTGACGGCGTGCCTACGGGTGCTGCGGGAGATGCTGAAGACCTTCGACCAGACCGACACCGACCCCGACTGACCTACTTCCCCATCACCAGGCCGTCCTTGGCGGCGCCCCGGCCGAGGACGACGTCCCGGATGCGGTCGCGCACCCCCTGCAGGCCGGCGCCCTGGTCGATCGCCCGGTTCAGGTCGACCACCCGCCCGGCGTCGACGTCGAACATCAGCGGGATGAACTCGGCCCTGGTCACCTGCCAGCGCTCGCCCGGGCGGGCGGGTGGGGCGAAGGTGAAGCGGCCGAGGGTGGACTGGTCGCCGCGCGGGTCCTGGACGCCCTGCTGGTTGTACATCTCGCCGGCGATCTGGTCACCCATGCCGTAGATCACCCAGGTGCCGTTGACCTTCTCGTAGGCCTGCGGGACATGGGCGTGGGTGCCGAGGACGAGGTCGATGTCGGGGCGGCCGCCGGTGCGGGAGGCGGTGAGCGTCCGGGCCAGGTCGAGTTGCTGCCCGTCCGGTTCGTCCTGCCACTCGGTACCCCAGTGCAGGGAGACGACGACCACGTCGGCGCCCGCCTGCCGGGCGGCCCGGGCGTCCGCGACGATCCGGCCGGGGTCGATGAGGTTGACGGCCCACGGCTCGCCCGCCGGCATCGGGATGCCGTTGGTGTCGTAGGTGTAGGCGAGGTGGGCGACCTTCGCCGGGCCCGCCTGGAGGACGGTGACGGTGTGCGCCTCCGCCTCGGTGCGCGCCGAGCCCGCGTGCCGTACGCCCGCGCGGTCGAGGGCGTCGAGGGTGCGGCCGATGCCCGCGGCGCCGTCGTCGAGGCTGTGGTTGGAGGCGGTGGAGCAGCCGTCGTAGCCGGTGGCGGCCAGGCCTTGGGCCACTTCGGGCGGGGACTTGAAGAGGGGATAGCCGGTGTAGTCGCCATTCTCCCCGTAGACGGTCTCCATGTGACACAGTGCCAGATCCGCGCGGGAGACGATGGCTTTGACCCCGGCGAGCATCGGACGGAAGTCGTAGCGGCTGCCACCGCCGTCGAAGCGCGCGCGGTCGATGACGGAGGAGTGCGGGAGGACGTCGCCGGAGGCGACGAGTGTGAATCCGCGGGCGGGGGCCGGGGCCGGTCGCCCCGCCCGCGGCGCCGCCTCGTGGTGCTGGGCCTGACAGGCGGCGCCCCCGGCGAGGACGGCCGTGAGGGCCAGGGCAACCTGCTGTCTGCGTGCAATCATCAGCTCACCCCACTGTTGTCATATTTACCCACAAAAGGTACGAACTTGTCGGCCCCGTCCCCGGCTTCGACCCGCCGATTAGCCCGTCCGGCACGCGGGAGGGCGCCCCCGGCCCTGCGTGAACGGGCCGTCACGGACCGTTCGTCGTACCGTTCGTCGACGCGATCGACCGTCCGCCGCAGATCCCGGCGCGGCCCCTGTCCCGAATCCGCCCCCTGCGATGCCATACGCGCATGACGGCCGGAACCACCCTCACGAACGGGACGACCGCCGAGCACGAGCTCGCCGCACTGCAGCGGGAGCACGGCCGGCCCCTCTTCGCGCTCCTGCTCCGGCTCTGTGACGGCGACCGGCAACGCGCCGAGGACCTGGTGCAGGAGACCCTCGTGCGCGCCTGGCAGCACCCCGAGGCGCTGCGGGCCGACGACTTCGAGTCCGTACGGCCGTGGCTGATGACCGTGGGACGGCGGCTGGCCATCGACGCGCGGCGGGCCCGGCAGGCACGGCCGGCCGAGGTCGGGGACGCGATCCTGGAGAACTCCCGGGTGATCGCCGACCACGCCGAGCGGGCCGCCGCCGCGCTCGACGTGCGCGAGGCTGTGAAGACACTCACTCCCGAGCACCGCGAAGTCCTGGTGCTCGTGTACTTCCAGGGGGCGAGTGTGGCGGAAGCCGCCGAGGCCCTCGGAATCCCTGCCGGTACCGTGAAGTCCCGCGCGTACTACGCGCTGCGCGCCCTGCGCCGGGTGCTTCCCGGATATGCGGCCGACCTGCGGTGAAACCGACGGCTGAGTCAAACCTCCGTAAAGCGCCTTGCTGAGGACCCCGGTTGAGTAATCGGCTGTCCTCATCCGTGTTCCGGAGGGGGCCGCGGCGCTGGATTCCGGACGTCGGGAATCCAGCGCCGCGACCCCAGAGCCCGGGTGCTCGGGCAGACGCGCACGCACCGGAGGAAGGCAGGAAGGGATGCTGGACAGAGGTCAAGAGAGCACGGACGGCGCCAGCGGGGAACTGGTCGTCCCCATGGCCTGGTTGTACGCGGAGTACATCGCCGACGAGCTGCTGCGCACGGGCGACCTGATGCCGCCGACGTCCATGGAGTTCCGCGCCGGGCGCGACGCCCTGGCCCTGACTGTCTTCCTCTCGGACACCGACGGCGAACTCTCCGGCATCCGGGTGGTGTCACAGCTGGAGACCTGGCTGTCCCTGACGGCCTACGACCAGCCGTGGCAGGACTGGGTGCGGGAGCGGATGACCGATCTGGCCGCCGAGGCCGCCGCGTCGGGCGGGCCCGCGCCCGACCTGGAACTCGCGGCGGCGGCCTGGCGCTGGCTGGAGGAGACCGAGTTGCTCGCGCCCGACCTGAACGCGGTGCCCGGCGGGGCCGTAGGGGTCGGCGAGGACGAAGGTCCGAAGGTGTGGACGAAGGCGTGGCAGCTCGGACTGCCCCTCGGTCATCTCGCCATCCACCTTTTTTAGCCGTGTTTCGATCCGGACCAATCCTCGGGCGGGGCCGCTACGAATCCCTTGGTTGTGATTCCTCTGAGTCTTGAGTGATTCGGCGGTCTGGTCCGTACCGGTGGGAGCAAGGAGTAACCCAACCCGCACCCAACGGCACGAGGTTTCGGCATGAGGTCCCAGGAGAGGCATCGCGACGTCGCCGCGTACGCGCTCGGCGTGCTGGACGAGGCGGACGCCTTCCGCTTCGAGGACCACCTCATGGAGTGCGCGCGCTGCGCCGCTCACGTGACCGAGTTCGGGCCCGTCACCCGGCAGATGATGCTTTACCGCCGGTCGACGCCCCGGTTCGTGAGCCCCATGACCCGACCCGGCCCCCAGCTGCTCGACCGGCTGATGGCCGCGGTGGCGAACCGGCACCGGGCGACGCGGCGGCGTTTCCTGTACGGCCTGGCCGCCTCGGTCGCCATCGCCGCGGCCGGCCCCGGGCTGATGATGCTCACCAACGGCGGCGGCAGCGGCGGCGGCGCCATGCAGATGGCGGCGACCGACGCGAAGACGGGTGTGTGGGCCCAGGTGACGGCGGCGGACGCGGACATGGGCAGCGATGTGCAGCTGAAGGTGAAGGACTCCGCAGGCCCGCGGGCCTGCCGGCTGGTCGCCGTAGGCCGCGACGGCTCCGAGCAGATCGTGACCAGCTGGACCGTCCCGGACCACGACGCCCGCCCGATCACGATGCGGGGCAGCACGGCCATGCACATGGCCGAGATCGCCCGGTACGACCTGCGGACGGCGCAGGGCGAGCACCTGGTGACGCTGGACGCGCACTGAGCGAGCCCCCGCCGCCTACTTCAGCAGCCGCGACATCCTCCGGTCCGCCAGCGGCTTGCCGCCCGTCTGGCAGGTCGGGCAGTACTGCAGGGAGGAGTCGCTGAAGGAGACCTCGCGGATGGTGTCGCCGCAGACCGGGCAGGCTTCGCCGGTGCGGCCATGGACACGCAGACCGCTCTTCTTCTCCGCCTTCAGCCGGCCGGCCGCCAGGCCCCGGGAGCGCTCGACCGCCTCGGTGAGAGTGGTGCGCAGGGCCTCGTAGAGACGGGTGGTCTCCTGCGGGGTGAGTGACGCGGCCAGTTTGAACGGGGACATCTTGGCGGCGTGCAGGATCTCGTCGCTGTAGGCATTGCCCACCCCGGCGATCAGGCTCTGGTCGCGCAGGGCGCCCTTGATCTGGCGCCTCTCGGGTCCCAGGAGCTTCGCGAACGCCTTCTCGTCGAAGGTGTCGGCCAGGGGGTCCGGGCCGAGGCGGGCGATGCCCGGGACCTCCTGCGGGTCCTGGACGACGTAGACCGCGAGGCGCTTCTGGGTGCCGGCCTCGGTGAGGTCGAAGCCCTCCCCGGTCTCCAGGGCCACGCGCAGGGCGAGGGGGCCCTTGCCCGGACGGGGCGGGCCGTCGGGCAGCCGGTCCCTCCACTGCAGCCAGCCGGCGCGGGCCAGATGGGTCACGAAGTGCGGGCCGCCCTCGGTGGCGAGGTCGAGGAACTTGCCGTGCCGCCGCACGGCGGTGACCTCCCGGCCCTCGACGGCGGAGAGCGGGGGGTCGTAGGTCTTCAGGACGCTGATCGCGACGGGCAGCACCCGCACCATCTCGTGTCCGACCAGGTGCTCGGTGAGGAAGTCCTTGAGCGCTTCGACCTCGGGGAGTTCCGGCATACGTCCAGAGTGCCACCCGGCACCGACAGTGCCGGGCGGGACGGCCGGGTCACGGCATCAGGAACTCGCACCACACGCATTTGCCGCCGCCCCGCGCCTCCACGCCCCACACGTCCGTGAGCAGGTCGACCAGGAGCAGGCCCCGGCCCGAGACGCCCGACTCCCCCGCCTCGCGGCGGCGTGGCAGGGCGCTGGAGGAGTCCTCCACCTCGACCCGCAGCCGCCGGTCGCTGCCCGTGAGCACCCTGAGGGTGAGGATCGCGGAGCCCTCGGTGTGCATGAGCGCGTTGGTGATCAGTTCGTCGGCGACCAGTTCGATCTCGTCGGCACGGTCCTTCGCCCCCCAGGCGCGGACCGCGGCCCGGATCATGTGGCGGGCCTCGGTGAGGGCCTCGGGGTCGCCCGGTGCCACGTGCTGCTGGAGCCGGCCGCCGGAGCGGGGGGCGTCCAGGCCGCGGCGACGCAGCAGGAGCAGGGCGACGTCGTCGTCGCCGCCGCGTTCCTCGGCGACGTCGATGAGGCAGTCCGCGAGGTCGCGTACGTCGTCCGGGCCGGCGGCGATGAGGGCGCTGAGTGTGCGCATGCCGTCGTCGAGGTCGGCGCCGGGCTGTTCGACCAGGCCGTCGGTGCACAGCATGAGGGTGTGCCCGGCGTCCAGTTCGATCGTTCCGACCGGGTATTCGAGGCTGCCGAACTCGGCGGACAGGCCGAGCGGCAGGCCGCCCGGGACCGGGATGCGGTGGCAGCTGCCGTCCTCGTCACGGATCAGCGGGTCGATGTGGCCGGCCCGCACCACCTGGACGACTCCGGTGGACAGGTCGGCCTCGGCGTACAGGCAGGTCGCGAAGCGGTCGGTGTCGAGTTCGTGCAGGAAGACGGAGGCGCGGGCCATGACGGTGGCCGGGGTGTGGCCCTCGGCGGCGTAGGCGCGCAGCACGATGCGCAGCTGGCCCATGACGGCGGCCGCGTGCGTGTCGTGGCCCTGGACGTCGCCGATGACGGCGCCCACCCGGCCGCCGGGCAGCGGGATCAGGTCGTACCAGTCGCCGCCGATGTCCCGACCGAGGGAGGCCGAGCGGTAGCGGACGGCGACGTCGGCGCCGCGGACGCTGGGGATGGTGCGCGGCAGCATGGCCTGCTGGAGGCCGGTGGCGAGGTCCTTCTCCTGTTCGTAGAAGGTGGCCCGCTGCAGACTCTGCGCGATGCTGCTGCCCAGGGCGAGCAGGACGTCGCGCTCGTCGGGCGAGAAGCCGCGCCGGTCGCTGTAGAGCAGGCCCATGGCGCCGATCGGGCGGGCCTGCACGATCAGCGGGAGGTAGGCGGCCGCGGTGATGTCCAGGTCGGTGATGTGCGGCCACAGGATGGGGTAGCCCGCGGCGAACTCCTCGGGGGACTCGATGAAGCGGGGCGTGAGGGTCCGTACGACCTCGCTCATCGGGTAGGGCTCGTCGATCCGGGTGACGAGGGTGCCGGGCACGAAGCTGCCCTCGGGGCCCTCGGCGATCAGCCGGATGCGGCCGGCCTCCACCAGGCCCATGACCAGGCTGGTGGCGCCGAGATGGGTGAGGCCCTCGGTGTCCTTGAGGACGTCGATGACGTCCTGCACGGTGCGGGCGTGGGCGAGGGCGGCCGTGGTGAGCTGGACGACGCTGCTCTGGTCGGGCCGGGCCTCGTCCTGGGCGGTCCGCTCCTCGTGGGCGGCGAGTTCGGCGAGTTCCTGGGTGGCGTCCCGGACGATGCCGATGATGCGGCGCGGGCGGCCCGTCTCGTCGCGCCGGATGTAGCCCTGGGTGTGGGTCCAGCGCAGGCTGCCGTCGCGGCGGCGGATGCGGAAGTAGGCGCCGTAGTTCTCGCTCCCGTCCTTCATGGACTGGGCGACCAGGGCGTCGAGACGGTAGGCCTCGGCGGGCGGGACCCGGACGGAGAGGCTCTCGGGGTGGCCGTCGTACTCGTCGGGGCGCACGTCGAAGACCTCGTGGGCCTGGGCGTCCATGTGGAAGAGCCCGGTGTCCAGGTCCCAGTCGAAGCTGCCCATGCGATTGAGCGCCAGGATCGGGTCCGGGTGGGCGGGCCAGTCGTCCGGGAGTGACAGGGCGCTCGCTCCCCGATCAACCATGGAGCCACCTTGCCAGGGTTTGACCGATTCTTCGACCGGGACGACAGGACGTATTCGGCGTATTTTGCTCTGCAAGCGGACCGCGATCTCCGCTCGGGTTACGCAGGCGGAGGCTGGTTACACGGAGCGTGACGCAGGGTTCCGGCGCGACACTGGAGTGAGGAGCGCACGGCCGTGGACTGGTTCACCGCACCCGAGTACTGGACGAGCCGGCTGGTCTTCCAGCGGGCTCTGGCCGGCGTGTACCTCGTGGCCTTCCTCTCGGCGGCCCTGCAGTTCCGGGCGCTCATCGGGGAGAGGGGCATGCTGCCGGTCCCCCGCCTCACCGCCCGCATGCCCTTCCGGCGTGCCCCCAGTCTCTTCCAACTCCACTACTCCGACCGCTTCTTCGCGGCCTGCGCCTGGACGGGCTGCGCGGTCGCCGCCGCGCTGGCCGCGGGCCTCGACTCCCGACTCCCGCTGTGGGGAGGGATGTTGCTGTGGCTGGTGCCCTGGCTGCTGTACCTGTCGATCGTCAACGTCGGCCAGAGCTGGTACGCGTTCGGCTGGGAGTCCCTGCTCCTGGAGGTCGGCTTCCTCGCCGTCTTCCTCGGCAACGACGAGGTGGCCCCGCCGGTCGTGGTGCTCTTCCTGCTCCGCTGGATCCTCTTCCGCGTCGAGTTCGGCGCGGGACTGATCAAGATGCGCGGGGACGCGTGCTGGCGGAAGCTGACCTGCCTGGACTTCCACCACGAGACACAGCCGATGCCGGGCCCGCTCAGCTGGTTCTTCCACCATCTGCCGGCGCCCGCGCACCGGGTCGAGGTGGCCGCGAACCACGTCACCCAGCTCGTCGTGCCCGTCCTGCTCTTCGCCCCTCAGCCGGTCGCCACGGCCGCCGCGTCGCTGATGATCGTCACGCAGCTCTGGCTGGTGCTGTCGGGCAACTTCTCCTGGCTGAACTGGATCACCATCGTGCTGGCGGCGTCCGCGCTCGCGCTCCCGTCCGACGCGCCGTCGTCCGTGCCGGCCGCCCCGCTCTGGTACGAGGTCCTGGTGTCGGCGGTCGCCGTACTGCTCGTCGCGCTCAGCTACCGTCCGGTCGCCAACATGCTCTCCCGCCGCCAGATCATGAACCGCTCCTTCGACCCGCTCCACCTGGTGAACACCTACGGCGCGTTCGGCAGCGTCAGCCGGGTCAGGTACGAGGTGGTGATCGAGGGCACCGCCGACGACGTGCCCCGCGAGGACTCCGACTGGCGGGAGTACGAGTTCAGGGGCAAGCCGGGCGATCCTCGGCACTGGCCGCGACAGTTCGCGCCGTACCACCTCCGTCTGGACTGGCTGATGTGGTTCGCGGCGCTCTCCCCCGCCTACGCCGACTCCTGGTTCGGCGGGCTGGTGGAACGGCTGCTGGAGAACGACCGCGACACGCTGCGGCTGCTGCGCCGCTCCCCGTTCCCGCCGGACGCGCCGCCGCGCTTCGTCCGGGCCCGGCTGTTCCGCTACCGGTACACGAGCCGGCGCGAGCTGCGGGAGACGGGGGCGTGCTGGGACCGGACCTACGTCCGCGAGTACCTGCCGCCGACGCGGCTGTCGGGAGTGGCGCAGCGGTCCTGAACGGGGCCCGTCAGGCGAGCCGTTGGGGGAACATCCGCATCTCCGGGTACCGGCCCGACGTCCCGTCCAGCAGGCCGTCGTCGTCCCGGCCCCGCAGCCAGCGGTCGAAGAAGGCGGCCAGACAGGCCCGTTCGGCGCTGATGGCGTGCCCCGGCGGGATGGTGCCGATGTTCTCCACGACCGTCTTCCGGGGCAGGCCGAACCGGTGGGCGATCTGCGGGATCAGCGCCTCCGCGTCGGTGTACGTCGCGTGTTCCGCGCCCCGCAGGGTCAGGCCCCGGTGCCAGCCGCGGCTGTGCCGCCACAGCGCGTTCCAGGACGGCACGCCGTCGAGGTCGTTGCCGTCCATGCCCATCAGCAGGAAGGGCCGGTCCAGTCCGTCGGCGGCGACGGTGGAGAGGTTGCCGGGCGTGCTGTCCTTCTGGACGTGGGCGAGGACGCCGTCGAGGTCGGCGGCCGCCGCGATGCGCGGGTCGTCGTGCGTCGCCTGCAGGGCGGTGAAGCCGCCCGCCGACTGGCCGAACATGCCGACGCGGTCCATGTCCACGGCACCGCGCAGCTCCGTGGGGAGCGCGCCGGGCAGTGCGTCGAGAAGGAAGCGGGTGTCGGCCACGCGGACGGCCAGTGTCTTGCGCAGAAGGGCCGTGATGCGGCCCTCGGCCGGGAACGCCTTGGCGTACTCGGCGGGCAGGACGGTCTTCTCGACGCGCCCGTCGGGGAACTGGACGGCCACGGCGTCGTAGGTGTGGTCGAGCATCACCACGACATGGCCCCGGGAGGCGAGGTCGTCGCAGAGCGTGGTGCCCAGGGACCGCGGGTCCCCCGCACCGGGCGAGTAACAGATCACCGGGCGGGGGCACTCGCGGCGGTCGATCGGGGCGCCCTCGTGGGCGTGCGTGCGGGTGGCCGACCAGTCGACGGCGTCGGCGGGCACACCGGTGAAGCTGTTGAGGGCCGCGAACGCGGCGGCCTCTCCCGGGAGCATCTGGGGGGCGGTGGGGTGTCCGTCGACGGTACGGGCCGGGTAGCGGACGCTGATCATGAGCTCGCGATACGGCCGGGACGGGACCCAGGGGTCGGTGCGGGTGCGGTCGACGAGGCGCAGGGAGACCGTCCCCACGGGGTACGGCCCGCTCGGTGGCGGCAGGACCGGCTTCAGCGGGCCGGTCGTGCGTGGGCCCGCGGACGCGGTCGGCGCGGTGATGCCGGGCAGGAGGGTGGCGGCGACGGCGGAGAGCAGGGCGGCGCGGCGGGTCAGCATGGCTGGGGCCTCTTCGTCTGTGGGGTTTGCGGTCTCTGCGACTCCTCCAGGGTTGTGGATCAAGGCGGCCGCCACCATCCGGTGGGCCGGTCGACGGGCCTGGGGGTTAACCCGTAGGCAGGGTCCCGCGGAGCCGTGAATCGCCTTTCGTCCGCTGCCCGTCGGGAGCTAGGTTCGCGCTGCGAGTGACTCACGAGGAGCGGGGACATGGTCGGTCGTTCGAGCACGCGTTGACGTTCGGGGCCGCGAGCGGCCCGTCATCGCGTGCCGCCCTTGACGCGCGGCACGGCACGGTCGTCCGAGGGGCCCTTGTGCCGTCCTTTTCCTCCGCTGTTCCCGATTCCGCCCGTCCGATCGCCTCGCCGCGTGATCTGCGTCTGCCGGGCATCGCCGTCGGGGCGGCACTCGCGGCGACCGGGCCGGGCGCGCCGCTGGGGTCGGTGCTGGCCGCCCGCCTGCCGGGCCGCTTCGGCCACGGCAGGGTGCCGGTGTGGGCGGCGGCGCTCGGCGACGCGGTGTTCCTGCTGGTGCCCGCGCTGCACGGCCCGCCCATGGTGACGGTTCCCGCGCTCCTCGCGATCGGCTTCGTCTTCGGGACCTTCGGCCAGCTCGTGAACGTCACCGTCATGGCCGTCCGGCAGAGCCTCGCTCCGGACGGGATGCAGGGTCGTGTGGCGGCGACGATCAGCTTCGTCGGGATGGGGCTGACCCCGTTCGGCTCGCTCCTCGGTGGCCTGCTCGCGGAGGCGTTGGGCACACGGACCGGCCCGGCGGCGGCGGCCGCGGGCATGCTCCTGTCGCCGGCCCTGATGGCCCTCTCGCCGCTGGCCCGCCTGGGACGGACGCTTCCCGGCGGGCGAACCGGGTCATAGTCGGTAGACGTGGGTCGCCGTGCCCTCCAGGATCCGCGTCCGCTCGGCCTCGCCCAGGCCGGCGATCAGGTGCTCCGCCGCGGCCACGACGTCGCCGTAGGTCGCGGCGAGGGTGCACACCGGCCAGTCCGAGCCGAACATCAGGCGGTCGGGGCCGAAGGCCTCCAGGGCCGTCTCGGCGTACGGGCGCAGGTCGTCGGGCGTCCAGGTGGCCGGGTCGGCCTCGGTGACCAGGCCGGAGAGCTTGGCGACCGTGTTGGGGACGGCGGCCAGGGCCCGCAGGTCCGTCGCCCAGGGGTCCAGGGCGCCTGAGGCGATGGGCGGCTTGCCCAAGTGGTCCAGGACGAAGGTGAGTTGGGGCAGATGGGCGGCCGCCTTCGCGCCGGCCGGGAGCTGGTGGGGCAGGACCACCAGGTCGTAGGCCAGACCCGCTTCGGCCACCGCGGTCAGGCCGCGCTGTACGTGGGGACGCAGCAGCCACTCGGGGTCCGGCTCTCCCTGGACCTGGTGGCGGATGCCCTTGAGGTGTGCGCCGCCGGGGAGGGCGCGCAGACGGGCGAGTTCGTCGGCGATGTCGGGGCGGGTGAGGTCGGTCCAGCCGACGACACCGGCGACGAGGTCGTGCGCGTCGGCCAGCGCCAGGAACTCCGGGGTCTCCTCGGCCACGGTGACCGTCTGGACCAGGACGGTGCGGTCGACGCCCGCCGCACGAGCCTCGGGCTCCAGGTCGGTGACCGTGAAGTCCCGCCGTATCGGGCTGTGTTCGGGGATCCAGTCCTGGTCCCGGACCGACAGGTCCCACACGTGGTGGTGGGCGTCGACCGTCATGGCAGCTCCCAGACCACGGGCAGGCCCGCGTTCGCGCCCTCGTCGGAGTAGTCGTGCACCACGTCCAGCAGCTCCGCCATACGGGCCTGCCAGGCGACGTTGACCGGCAATTCCTCCAGCTCCGCGAGGAGGCGGGCGTAGTCCTTGCACTCCAGGACGTGGAAGAGGTCGGTGCCGCTGCGCCAGATGGTCCAGGACGTGGCGCCGGCCGCGCGGATGGCGGCCGTGAGCTCCTCGGGGACCTCGCGGTGGGCGGCCTCGTACTGCGCGACGCGGTCCGCGCGGACCTTGGTGTGCAGGGCGACTCTCATGACGGCTCCTCCTCGGGGACGGGGGCCTCGGCGGGCAGGAGCCGCTCCGCGCGCAGCTCCCGCCAGAGCCCCGAAGGCACCTGGGCCGCGAACTGCCGTGCACTGTCGCGTACTTCGTCTGCCGAGCGGGCCCCGACGAGCACGCCGGCGACCGCCGGATGCGCCGTGCAGAAGGCCAGGGCCGCGGCCCGCAGGGTGGTGCCGTGCCGTTCGGCGATCGCCTTCAGGCGCAGGGCGCGGTCGAGCAACTCACGCGGCGCTGTCGCGTAGTTGTACGTCGCCTCCGGGCTCGGGTCCGCCAGCAGACCGGAGTTGAAGGCACCGCCGATCACCACCGACGTGCCGCGTTCCTCGGCCGCCGGCAGCAGCTCGGTGAGCGCCCGCTGGTCGAGGAGGGTGTAGCGGCCCGCGCACAGGACGACGTCGACGTCGGTGTCGCGGACGAAACGGGTGAGCATCTCGGCCTGGTTCATGCCGGCGCCGATCGCGCCCACCACGCCCTGGGACCGGAGTTCCTCCAGCGCCGGGTAGCCCTCACGGAAGGCCTGCTCGGCGTGGTCGTCGGGGTCGTGGAGATAGACGGCGTCGACCCGGTCGAGGCCGAGCCGGTCCAGACTGGCCTCCAGGGTGCGTCGTACGCCGTCGGCGCTGAAGTCCCACACGCGGCCGTGCGTTGCGGGTACGGCGAAGCCGTTCGCCAGGTCGTCGCCGCCCTCGTCCGACGGCTCCAGGCGGCGCCCGACCTTCGTGGAGATCGTGTAGTCCGCTCGTGGGCGTTCGCGCAGCGCGGCGCCGAGGCGGCGCTCGGACAGGCCGAGGCCGTAGTGCGGGGCGGTGTCGAAGTAGCGGATGCCCTCCGCCCAGGCGGCTGACACGGCCTCGTGCGCCTGTTCCTCGGTCACCTCGGTGTAGAGGTTGCCGATCACCGCCCCGCCGAAGGCGAGTGCGCTGACCTCGACGCCGCTCTTGCCGAGGCGGTTCACCGGCCCACCGCCCGCAGACGCAGGCCCTGCATGCCGCCGTCGACGGCGAGCGAGGTGCCGGTGGTGGCCCCGGACAGCGGGCTTGCCAAGTAGGCGATGGCACCGGCGACTTCGGCCGCCGAGACGAGCCGGCCGCTGGGCTGGCGGGCCTCCAGGGCGGCGCGCTCGGCGGCCGGGTCGGGAGCCTTGTCCAGCAGGCGGCCGACCCACGGGGTGTCCGCCGTACCGGGGTTGACGCAGTTGACGCGGATGCCCTCGCGGACGTGGTCGGCGGCCATGGCCAGGGTGAGGGAGTACACGGCGCCCTTGGTGGCGCTGTACAGCGCGCGCTGCGGCAGGCCTGCGGTGGCCGCGACGGAGCAGGTGTTGACGATCGCCGCGTGCCGCGACGCGCGCAGGTGCGGCAGGGCCGCGCGGGCCACACGCACCATGCCGACCACGTTGACGTCGAGGACCCGGTGCCACTCGGCGTCGTCGTTGTCCTCGACGGTGCCCTGCGCGCCGATGCCCGCGTTGTTGACCAGCACGTCGAGGCCGCCGAGTTCGGCGACGGCGGCCGCGACCGCTTCCCGTACGGACGTGTCGTCGGCGACGTCGGCCCGGAAGCCCAGCAGCGGCTTCTCCACCGGGGACGGGTCGAGGTCGAGGACGGCGACCTGCGCGCCGCGGGCGGCGAGGAGGTCGGCCGTGGCCCGTCCGATACCGGAGGCTCCCCCCGTCACCAGGGCCTTCAGCCCCGTGAAGTCGGTCATGCCGCCCGTCCCTTCTTCTCGTCGAGGTCGGCGGCCCAGAAGGCGCCGCCGGGGAAGGTGTACCGCGCGATGGACTCCGGGCGCATGGCGGACGAGAAGCCCGGCGCGGTGGGTGCCGTGTAGTGACCCTCGCGGATCACCACCGGATCCAGGAAGTGGTCGTGCAGGTGGTCGACGTACTCGATGACCCGGTCCTCGGTGGTGCCGGTGACCGCGACGTAGTCGAACATCGACAGGTGCTGGACGAGTTCGCACAGGCCGACGCCGCCCGCGTGCGGACAGACCGGCACGCCGAACTTCGCGGCGAGCAGCAGGATCGCGAGGTTCTCGTTGACGCCGCCGACGCGGGCCGCGTCGATCTGGACGACGTCCAGGGCGCCGGCCTGCAACAGCTGCTTGAACATGACGCGGTTCTGGACGTGTTCGCCGGTGGCGACCTTCACGGGGGCGACGGCCTCGCGGACGGCGGCGTGCCCGAGGACGTCGTCGGGGCTGGTGGGCTCCTCGATCCAGTACGGGTCGAACTCGGCGAGGGCCTTGGTCCAGCGGATGGCCTCGGCGACGTCCCAGCGCTGGTTGGCGTCGATCGCCATGCGGACGTCCGGGCCGACGACCGAGCGGGCGACCCGGCAGCGGCGGATGTCGTCGTCGAGGTCGGCGCCGACCTTCAGCTTGATCTGCGTGAAGCCGTCGGCGACCGCCTGGGAGGCGAGCCGGGTGAGTTTCTCGTCGCTGTAGCCGAGCCAGCCGGCGGAGGTCGTGTAGGCGGGGTAGCCGCACTCCAGCAGCCGGGCCGTGCGCTCCCCGGCTCCCGCGCGGCCCCGGCGCAGGACGTCCAGCGCCTCCTGGGGCGTGAGCGCGTCCGTCAGATACCGGAAGTCGATCTGCCCCACCAGCCACTCGGGGTCGGACTCGGCGAGCAGCCGCCACAGCGGCTTGTCGGCACGCTTGGCGGCCAGATCCCACACGGCGTTGACGACCGCGCCGATCGCCATGTGCATCACGCCCTTCTCGGGCCCGAGCCAGCGCAGCTGGCTGTCCCCGATCAGGTCCCGGTACACCACCGCCGGATCGGCGCACACCTCGTCCACGGACCGCCCCACCACGTGGTGACGCAGCGCGTGGATCGCGGCGACCTGGACCTCGTTGCCCCGCCCGATGGTGAAGGTGAACCCGTGCCCCTCCAGACCGTCCTCGGCGTCGGTGCGCAGCACGAGGTAGGCGGCCGAGTAGTCGGGGTCCGGATTCATCGCGTCGGAGCCGTCGAGCTCGCGCGAGGTGGGGAACCTGATGTCGTGGGTGTCGACCGCGGTGATGCGGGCGGGCGTCGGGGACACGGAGGGCCTTTCGGTCGGGGGCTGGGGCGGGTCAGTCCTGGGCGCGGCCGGTGGTGAGACGGGCGATCAGGAGGGCGAACAGGATGATTCCGCCATAAATAGCCTGAATCCAGTACGGCTGGACCTGCGCCTGGGTCAGCAGGTTGTCGACGGTGCCCAGCAGCAGCACACCGGTCAGGGCGCCGAACATGGTGCCCTTGCCGCCGTCGAGACTGATCCCGCCGATCACCGCCGCGGCGAACACCGTGAAGATCATGTTCTGGCCCTGGTTGGCGTTGATCGCCCCCACGTAGCCGGTCTTCATGATGCCGCCCACGGCGGCGAGCACTCCCGCGCTCACGTACACGCCGAGCATCACCCGGTCCACCCGGATTCCGGCCGCCCGGGCCGCCTCGGCGTTGCCGCCGATGGCGTACAGGGCACGGCCGACCCGGTGGTAGCGCAGCACGGCGCCGGTGACGGCGAAGCCCGCGGCCGCCACCCACACCGAGATCGGCACCTGCAGGAACGTGGTGGTGTGGATCGCGAAGAAGGCGTCCGGCATGTCGAAGAGCGTCTTGCCCTTGGTGGCGCCGACCAGAACGCCGCGCAGGATGATCAGCATCGCGAGCGTGACGATGAACGCGTTGAGCCGCAGCTTCACCACGAGGAGGCCGTTGAAGAGGCCGACCGCGCCGCCCACCACCAGGATGGCCAACATGGCCAGCCAGGTGGGCAGTTCGACACCCCAGCCCGCGCCGGCCGCCGGCAGCACGAGCAGTGCGCCCACCGCGGGTGCGATGCCGACCACCGACTCCAGGGAGAGGTCGAACTTGCCGGTGATCAGGACGAGGGCCTCCGCGAGGACCACCATCGCCAGCGACGCCGACGACGCGGCGATGGAGATGAGGTTGTTCTTGGTGAGGAACGAGTCGTTGACGAACGCTCCGATCACCAGAACCGCCAACAGAGCGGGCAGCAGCGCGAGTTCGCGCGCCCGTCGCAGCAGTACGGTCCGCGCCGACCGGGCGTCCGGCGAACTCACCGGCTTCACCGGGACAGCCTTGGTGTCAGCCATGGTGGTCCACTCCTTCGATGGAGGCGATCAGCTCGTGGTCGCGCCAGCCCGCCGGATGCTCGGCGACGACGCGGCCGTGGAAGAGGACGAGGACACGGTCGCAGCGCCGCAGGTCGTCGAGTTCGTCGGAGACGACGAGTACGGCGGTGCCGTCCTCACGGGCGGTGTCCACGCGGGCCAGCAGTGACTCCTTGGACTTCACGTCGACGCCGGCGGTGGGGTTGATGAGGACCAGCAGCCGGGGCTCGGAGGCGAGGGCTCGGGCCATGACCACCTTCTGCGCGTTGCCGCCGGACAGGTCGGAGACCGGCTGCTCGGGGCCCTCGGTGTGGATGTCGAGGCGGTCGATCAGCTCGGCGGCGAAGCCGCGTCTGCGGTCGGTGCCGATGAGGCCGAAGCGGCCCAGCCGGTCCAGCACGCTCATGGTGGTGTTGTCGCCGACGGACATGGAGCGCACCAGGCCCTGGTCGTGCCGGTCGCGCGGGACGCAGCCGACGCCGGCCGCGAGGGCGGCCTGCACCGAGCCGAACTTCAGCGCTTCGCCGTCGAGCCGTGCCGTTCCGCCGGTGGGGGCGCGCAGGCCCGCGAAGGCCTCCGCCAGCTCGATCTTGCCGCTGGCGCTGGAGCCGGCGAGCCCGACGACCTCGCCGCGCCGGACGGTCAGGTCGATGTTCTCGTACGTCTCCGAGGTGAGCCCCCGTGCCTCCAGCAGGACGGGCGCCCTGTCGTCGACGAGCCTTTCCTGGACGGCCTGTTCGGCGATCGCCTCGATGCTCTCCCCGGCCATGGCCTCGATCAGTGCCGCCCTGGGCAGTTCGGCGACCGGGGCGGTGGTGATCCAGCGGGCGTCGCGCAGCACGGTGACGGTCTGGCAGACCTCGTAGACCTCCTGCAGGTGGTGCGAGATGAACAGGAAGGTGACGCCGGAGTCCTGCAGGCCGCGCATGCGCTCGAAGAGCCGCTCGATCTCCCGGTTGTCGAGCTGGGCGGTGGGCTCGTCGAGGACGATGAACCGGGCGCCGAAGCTCAACGCGCGTGCGATCTCCACCATTTGGCGGTCCTCGACCTTGAGGTCGGCCGTGCGCGCCTCGGGGTCGACGTGCACGTCCCAGGTGCCGAGGAGGGCGGCTGCCTCGCTCTTGAGACGGCGCCAGCTGATGAACCCGCGGCTGAGCGGCTGCCGGTTGATGAAGAGGTTCTCGGCGACCGTCAACTCCGGTACGACGGTGGGGTGTTGGTAGACGCAGGCCACCTTGCGGCGCCAGGCGTCGCGGTCGGCGAGCGAGGGTGCCGCTTCGCCGTCGAAGCGGACGGTGCCCTCGTCGGGTGCCTGGAGTCCGGTGAGGATGTTGACCAGGGTCGACTTGCCGGCGCCGTTGCGGCCGACGAGGGCGTGGGACTCGCCGGGCAGCACGGTGAGCCGGCCGTCGGCGAGGGCGGTGGTGGGTCCGTAGCGCTTGACGATGTCCCGCGCCTCGACGAGTGGCGTAGTCATTTGACCGTGTTGCCCCAGAGCTTGGGGTCGTCGACGTTGTCCTTGGTCACCAGCGGGGCGGGCAACTGGTCCTCGAGGATGCCGCTGGGCAGCTTGACGATGGTGGAGTCGTGGTCGGTGGGGCCGGGCTGGAAGGTCTTCCCCTGCATCGCCGCCTTGATGTAGTACATGCCGTACTTGGCGTAGGCGTCGGCGGGCTGGGAGACGGTCGCGTCGATCTGGCCCTTGCGGATGGCCTCGAACTCCTGCGGGATGCCGTCGTTGGAGACGATGACGATGTGGCCCTTGCTACCGGCCGCCTTGAGCATGTTCTTCGACTTCAGGGTCTGCAGGGTCGGGGCGAGGTAGACGCCGCCGGCCTGCATGTAGATGCCCTTGATGTCGGGGTTGGCGTTGAGGAGGGTGTCGAGCTTCGAGGCCGCGGTGTCGGACTCCCACTTGGCGGGGATCTCCAGGACCTTCAGCTTGGGGTACTTCTTCTTCACGCAGGAGCGGAAGGCCTCGGAGCGGTCGCGGCCGTTGACGGAGGCCAGGTCGCCCATGATCTGCACGACCTTGCCGCTGGTGATGTGCGCTCCGAGGTAGTCGCAGGCCTTGGTGCCGTAGGCGACGTTGTCGGCGCGTACGACCATGGCGACCTTGCCCTTGTCGGGCGCCACGTCGACGGCGACGACCGGCACGCCCTTGCGCTCGGCCTGCTTGAGGCCGGCCTCGATGGCGGCACTGTCCAGGGGGGCGACGACCAGGCCCTTCACGGCCTGGTTGAGCTGGTTGTCGATGTCGGTGATCTGCTGCGAGGGGTCACTGTTGGAGTTGACCGTCTTGAGCGCGTCGACACCCTCGGACTTGGCCATCTTCGGCACGTAGTCGTTGTACGACTGCCAGAACGGCGAGGTCAGCAGGGGCAGGATCACCCCGACCTTGCCGGTGCCACCGCCTCCCGTACTGCCGGAGCCGGTGTCCTTGGTGCTTCCGCACGCCGCGAGCGCGAGCGAGGCGCTCGCCGCGACCGCGACCGCTGAGACGATCCGCATTCTGTTCCGCTTCCCCACTGTTCTGCCGGGCATCTGGCGGCTCCTCGTTGAGCGTGTTCGAGCAGATGCCCGCATACTTATCAGACCACTCTCGCGAAACAACACCCTCTGGCGGCAGAATTCCGGGATTTTGGCCGTAGTGGTCCGACCACCTTGGCGGTTAGACTGCGGCGCACCCGGTGAGTGGAGGAGTGGCGTGGACGAGACAGCCCCGCAGAAGGGCACCGTGACGCAACGCGCCATCGAGCAGATCAAGGCGTTCATCGCGGAGGGCCGGCTGGAACCGGGCCAGCGCCTGCCCACCGAGCGCGACCTCGCCGCGCAACTCGGCATCTCCCGCAGCTCGATGCGGGAGGCGATCCGGGCCCTGACCGTGCTGGGGGTGCTGGAGGCGCGGCACGGCTCCGGCATCTACGTCACCCAGCTGGAGGCCGGCGACCTGCTGGAGACCTTCG
Organism: Streptomyces sp. C1-1; assembly: GCF_050214755.1. Taxonomy (NCBI): domain Bacteria; kingdom Bacillati; phylum Actinomycetota; class Actinomycetes; order Kitasatosporales; family Streptomycetaceae; genus Streptomyces; species Streptomyces sp. C1-1. The sequence continues at coordinate 1,847,736 of NZ_CP189826.1, forward strand.
GCGTCGTCGCCGACCTCTCGCGGGGCCCGCGCCTGGTGGAGCTGCTGGAGGTGCGGCGCGTCCTGGAGTCGACGGCGACGGCGCTGGCGGCGGCCCGCATCACGCCCGACCGGCTGGCCGAGGTCGAGAAGCACCTGCTGGCCATGAACGCCACCGAAGACCCGGAGGAGATCCTCGCCCACGACCTCGCCTTCCACCGCGAGATCGCGGCGGCGGCCGGCAACGACACCATGGCGGCCATCCTGGAGGGCCTGTCGTCACGGACCTTCCGTGCCCGGGTGTGGCGCGGCTACCAGGAGGAGGGCGCCTTCGAACGGACCCGCCGGCAGCACGCGGCGATCCACCGCGCCCTGGCGTCCCGCGATCCGGAGGCGGCACGGGCGGCGGCGGCCGCGCACGTGGGCGAGGTCGAGGAGTGGCTGCGGGCCCAACTGGGCGACTGATAAGAGCAGTTCATACGGCGCCCTGCGCGATGACGATCCCGACGAGGCGACGGGCTGCCGACCGGATGGACCACTCCGGTGGGAGTCGCCGACGGTGGAATGCCCGGACCGAGCACGACATCGCACCGCTCTGTCCCGTGGGCCGTCATGGCGCAGGCGTCCGCCTCTGTCCCGGGGGCCGTCGCGGCGGAGGGTGCTGAGAGTCGAGCGCCTGCGCCGGGTGCGGGATCGGCGTGTGGGCGGGTGCAGGCGCGCCGCGTCAGCTCTGGCGGGCGTTGAGGCGGGCCGCCTGGCGGGTCAGGTGGTCGCGTTCGGCGAGGTTCGGGGCCTTGTGGGCCGCCTCGGCGTACAGCCGGGCCGCCGTGGCCAGGTCGCCGTCGCGCTCGTGGAGGTAGGCCGCCACCGCGGTGTGCCGGGGCAGGGCGGTGTCCACCTGTGCGAGCGCGGCCAGGCCCGCGCGCGGTCCGTCCGCCTCGCCGACGGCGACCGCCCGGTTGAGCCGGACGACGGGGCTGTCGGTCAGGCGGGCGAGTTCGTCGTACCACTCGACGATCTGCACCCAGTCGGTCTCCGCGGCGGTGGGCGCGTCGGCGTGGAGGGCGGCGATGGCGGCCTGCGCCTGGAACTCGCCGAGCCGGTCGCGGGCGAGGGCCGCCTGGAGGATCCCGACCCCCTCGGCGATCAGGCGGGTGTCCCATCGGCCGCGGTCCTGCTCGGCGAGCGGGACCAGCCCGCCGTCGGGCGCGGTCCGGGCGGCGCGCCGGGCGTGGTGGAGCAGCATCAGGGCCAGCAGCCCGGACACCTCCGGGTGGTCGATGGCGGCGGCGAGCTGCCGGGTGAGCCGGATGGCCTCGGCGGCGAGGTCGACGTCACCGGAGTAGCCCTCGTTGAAGACCAGGTAGAGGACGCGCAGCACGGTCGCGACGTCTCCGGGCCGGTCGAACCGCACGTCGGCCACGGTCCGCTTGGCCCGGCTGATCCGCTGGGCCATGGTCGCCTCGGGCACCAGGTAGGCCTGGGCGATCTGCCGGGTGGTGAGTCCGCCGACCGCGCGCAGGGTGAGGGCCACGGCGGAGGACGGGGTGAGCGAGGGGTGGGCGCACAGGAAGTAGAGCTGGAGCGTGTCGTCCACGGCGGGCGCGGGCCCGGGGGCCGGTTCCTCCTCGACGCGCTCCTCGCGTCGGCGGCGTGCGGTGTCCGCGCGGGTCTGGTCGAGGAACTTCCGCCAGGCGGCGGTCACCAGCCAGCCCTTCGCGTCCCGCGGCGGGTGCGCGGGCCAGACGCGGAGGGCCTCCACCAGCGCGTCCTGGACGGCGTCCTCGGCCGCCGCGAAGTCGGCTCCGCGGCGGACGAGGACGGCGAGGACGCTCGGCGTGAGGCTCCTGAGCAGAGCCTCATCCACTGGCATGGCAGTCCGCGTCGGTGGGCGACGCCGGGTAGAAGGGGCGCAGCTCCAGCCACTCGTGGATCGGCTTCCCGCCGGCCCCGGGCGCGGCCGACAGCTCCCCCGCCAGCTCGACGGCCCGCTCGTGGCTGTCGACGTCGATGACCATCCACCCGGCGATGAGGTCCTTGGTCTCGGCGAAGGGCCCGTCGGTCACGGGCGGGCGTCCCTCTCCGTCGTAGCGCACCCAGGTCCCCTCGGGAGCGAGCGCCTGCCCGTCGACGTACTCCCCGGTCTCCACCAGCCGGTCCGCGAAGTCCCGCATGTACTGCACGTGAGCCGAGATCTCCTCGGGCGTCCACTGCTCCATGGGGACGTCGTTCACCGCGGCCGGGGCGCCGCGGTAGTGCTTCAGCAGCAGATACTTCGCCATCGGGACTCTCCTCGGTACTGGTGCGACCCATTGTGGCCGCGTTCACCCCTGGGACGGAGCGGGGCCGGGGTTCTCGACATCGCCGTCCGAGTTTCTCTCCCGGCCCGCACTCCTGCCCGCCTAGGCCCTCCGCAGCCGCAGTGTCACCAGTTCGAAGGGGCGCAGGCGTACGGCGACGTGTCCGCCGTCGTGCTCCACCGTGGCGCCGTCCGGCAGCGGCCGCTCCAGGAGGTCGGTCACCGTGACGTCGGCGACCTCGAACCCGGCGGTGAGCACGGCCCGGACGCGCCCGCCGTGGGCCTCGTGGAAGCGCACGACCACGTCTCCGCTCCCGTCGTCGGCCAGCTTGACGGCGGTGATCACCACCGCCTCCACGTCGACCGCCACCAGCGGCGCGACCTCGCGCGCGCCCTCGACCCGCCGCTCCGCGACATTGATGCGCCAGCCCTCCCGGACCGCGTCCGCGATGCCTGCCCCGGGCACCAGCGCGTGCCGGAAGCGGTGCACGCCCTGGTCGGTCTCCGGGTCAGGGAAGCGCGGAGCGCGCAGCAGGGACACGCGGACCGTGGTGGTCGTTCCGCGGTCGCCGTCGGTGCGCACGGTACGGGTCACGTCGTGGCCGTAGGTCGAGTCGTTGACGACGGCGACACCCCAGCCGGGTTCCTCCAGATGGACGAAGCGATGGTTGCAGGCCTCGAACTTCGCCGCCTCCCATGAGGTGTTGGTGTGGGTGGGGCGGTGGAAGTGACCGAACTGGGTCTCCGAGGCGTACCGTTCGGCGTGCACGTCGAGCGGGAAGGCGAGCTTGAGGAACTTCTCCGTCTCGTGCCAGTCCACCTCCGTGTCCAGCACCAGCCGCCGCTCCCCGGGCGGCAGCGACAGCACCTGGGTGACACGCGACGCGCCGAAGGAACGCACGATCCGCACCGAGGTGCCGTCCTCGCCGGGGCTCACCTCGTCGGCGCCGGTGAGGTCGGTCACCGTGTTGCGGTAGAACTCGTCCACGTCCCAGGCGTCCCACATGTTCGGGAAGTCGGGGTGGAGCTGGAGGAGGTTGGCGGATCGGCCGGGGGCGACGGTCTCGCGGTCGGCCGCGCTGTCGTAGGCCGAGACGACCAGGCCCTGGGCGTCGATCTCCACCCGCAGCAGGCCGTTGTCGAGGACGTGCCCGCCGCCGGGACGCGGTGACAGATGCGTCGCCCCCTGGGTGAGTGCCGTGCCCGCGGCTCCCGCGGGGATCCCGGCACGGGCGTGCGGGGCGGCGTTGAAGACGAGGGGCGTCGATCCCTCGCCCGCGAGGGCGCGTTGGGCGGCGTCGATGACGGCGTTCAGTTCGGCGGCGACGCGCTCGTAGGTCGCCCTCGCCTCCCGGTGCACCCACGCGATGGACGACCCCGGCAGGATGTCGTGGAACTGGTGCAGCAGGACCGTCTTCCAGAGGCGGTCCAACTGCTCGTAGGGGTAGGGGAATCCGGTGCGTACGGCCGCGGTGGCCGCCCACAGTTCGGCCTCGCGCAGGAGATGTTCGCTGCGTCGGTTGCCCTGCTTGGTCTTCGCCTGGCTGGTGAGCGTGGCGCGGTGGAGTTCCAGGTAGAGCTCTCCGACCCAGACGGGCGGTTCGGGGTATTCGGCCTCGGCCTTCTCGAAGAAGTCCCGCGGGGTCTCCCAGGTGACGGTCGCCGAGCCCTCCAGGTCGCGCACGCGCGCGGCCTTCGCGACCATCTCACGGGTGGTGCCGCCGCCCCCGTCGCCCCAGCCGGTCGGGGCGAGGGAGTGGCGGGCGACTCCCTTGTCCTTGAAGTTGCGTGCCGCGTGGGCGAGTTCGCCGCCCTTCATGGAGCAGTTGTAGGTGTCGACCGGCGGGAAGTGGGTGAAGATCCGGGTGCCGTCGATGCCCTCCCAGCGGAAGGTGTGGTGCGGGAACCTGTTCGTCTGCGACCAGGAGATCTTCTGGGTCAGCAGCCACTTGGAGCCGGCCGCGCGGATGATCTGCGGCAGTCCGGCCGCGAAGCCGAAGGTGTCGGGCAGCCAGGCCTCCTCGTTCTCGATACCGAACTCGTCGAGGAAGAATCGCTTGCCGTGCACGAACTGACGGGCCATCGCCTCCGAGCCCGGCATGTTGGTGTCCGACTCCACCCACATGCCGCCGGCCGGCACGAACCGCCCGTCGGCCACGGCCTTCTTCACCCGCGCCCACACCTCGGGCCGGTGCTCCTTCACCCACGCCCACTGCTGGGCCTGGGACATGGCGAAGACGAAGTCGGGCTCGTCGTCCAGCAGCGCGGTCATGTTGGAGGTGGTGCGGGCCACTTTGCGGACCGTCTCGCGCAGCGGCCACAGCCACGCCGAGTCGATGTGCGCGTGGCCGACCGCGCTGATGCGGTGGGCGGAAGGCGCGGCGGGGGTCGCCAGCACCTCGGCGAGACGCGAACGGGCCGCCTCCGCGGTCGCGTTGACGTCCTGCAGGTCGATGGCGTCCAGCGCGCGCTCCACCGCCCGCAGGATCTCCCAGCGCCGGGCCGACTCCACCGGCAGCTCGGCCATCAGCTCGCCGAGCACCTCCAGGTCGACGACCAGCTGCCACACGGTCTCGTCGAAGACGGCGAGGTCCATGCGGGTGAGGGTGTACTGGGGATCGCTGCCGGCGGTCTCCTTGTCGCCCAACCGGGTCGGCAGGAAAGGGTGGTAGTCGAGGATGACGGGGTTGGAGGCGGCCTCGACGTGGAGGCGCACCTCCTCGCCGCCCTCGACCGGGGCACCGACGCGCACCCACTGGTTGCGCGGGTTGAGCCCCTTCACCGGGGTGCCGTCGGGGCGGTAGACCAGGCCCTCGCACTGGAAGCCGGGCATGTTCTCGTCGAAGCCGAGGTCGAGGATCGCCTCGACGGTCCTTCCGGCCCACGCCTGGGGCACCGTCCCGCTGACCCGGAACCAGCTGGTCCCCCACGGAGCACCCCAGCGGGCGCCCACCACGATCGGCTCGGGCTCGGCCGCCAGCCCCTCGGCGACCGGCACCGGCTCACCGGGCGCGTGCCACACCGCGACCTCCAGCGGTACGGACTCGGGGTACACGGCGGGGCGGAGGCGCTCGTCCAGGACGCGTTTGAGACGGGCTTCGACCAGGGTGCGGTCGTCATGCATGCGGGTGCTCCGTAGGTCTTCCGGTGGCGGGTGGTTACCAGGTGTGGGTCACGGTGACGGGGGCCGACGAGGTGTACAGCTCCCCCACGGCGCGCAGCTCCAACCGCGCGTCCTTCTCGCCCTGTTCGGGCTGCAGCCCGGCGAGGAAGTACGCCCGTTGGCAGGTCGCGCCGAGGAAGCGGCGGGTGCCGTCGGCCAGGAGGCGGTGCAGGGTGTAGTGGCGTACGTCGCCGGGCGCGGGCGTCCAGGCGAGGCGCAGGTCGCCGCCGGAGGCCGCCGTGACACGCAGGTCGGAGGGGGCCTCGGGGGTGACGACGGAGTCGCGGACCGCGAGGCCGCCGAGACGCCACTTCACCGGGCCGTCGGTCGCGGCGAGCCGTACCGCGATCGAGTGGACCGTCCCCGACAGACCTGTGAGCGGGACCGTCACGGTCTGCCAGCCGTTGACCGAGTTCACGGGCAGATAGGTGTACGGCGGTGTCGCACCCGGCGCATCCGGTTCGGCCAGGGCGACCGCGAGCTCGACGTTCACAGCCCCCGCGTCCGTCCGGTGCGTCAGCTCGACAACCGTGTCGACGCCGACCGGCAGCCGTGTCGCGTACAGCTCGACCGTCGTCGGAGCGTCCAGTTCACCGTCGACCAGCACACTGCTGCCGCCCCGCCAGGCGTCCGCGAAGTCGAACGACACCGCCGGTCGCGTCCCCGCCGTCCGTACCACCCAGCGCCGCGACGGCAGCCGGTCCTGGAGCCCGAGGTGGTTCCACGGCGTGTCCGAGGTGACGGCCCCCGCCTCGTACCAGCGCAGCCCGTGCCCGGTGTTGAAGGTGGTCGCGAAGGGCAACCCGCTCACCGTGGACCGGTCCGCGACCGACACCGCGGGCGCCCGCCAGGGGTCGGCGGCGTCGGGCCGCGACGGATCCAGCGAACGCCCGGTCCAGAACCGGTCGTCGGCGGCGTGGAAGTCGCCCGGGGTGCGGGAGACCGGCAGGTGGTTGCGCGTCCACTCGGGCCGGTAGAAGCCGATGGACGTGATGTGCGCCTTGCCACTGGGCACGATCGCGTCCCAGTTCACGGACGTGTCCGACCCGTTGGACTCGACGTCGACGCCCGCCCACAACTCGTACCGGCTGCGCCCCAGTTGGTCCGCCTTCTGCCCGGAGGAGACGAGGCTGCCCGTGCTCCAGCGGAAGTCGACGAACATGTCGTCGGCGGCCTGGAAGAACGCCTGGTTCTGGCTGTTCAGCGCCCCCTGCCAGCTCACCGTCCCGTTCACGGTCATGGCGTCGTACCAGGTCACCCGCTGTCCCCGGGCCTTGGCCAGCGCCTTCAGCTCCTTGACGAAGCCGAGCATGTCGGCGCCCAGCGCCGCGTTGCCGCCGCCCGTCTCGGCGTTCACGAACCAGCCGTCGAAGCCGTACGCGGCGGCCACGGCCACCAGCTGCGCGGCGAGCGGGTAGTGTCCGGCGGCGTCCTTCTGCACCAGGTCCCGAGTCCACCGCAGCTGTCCGCCGTAGGCGACGGGCGGCAGGAAGATGTTTCCGAGCACGGGCACGCCGTGGCGGTGGGCGGCGTCGACGATCGGCGCGTTCGGGGCGAGGATCAGCCCTTCGCCGGAGGAGCCGCCCCAGAACACCAGCTCGTCGACGTACGCCCAGTGCGTGAGGGCGTAGTAGTCGGCGGTGGCCGAGCCCTGCGAGGGATTGCCCGACGTCGGCCCGAAGGACACCAGCGACTGGACGCGGGCCTGTCCCGAGCGGGCGGTCGTGTTCACCGGGGTCGGGGTGAAGCGGGGCGCCGGCGGCACGGAGGCGGCGTTGAAGGCGAGGTCCGGGTCACCGGCGGCCGTCCAGGACTTCAGGCTGCGCCAAGTGACGCCGCTGCCCGGCGAGCCGGAGGGCAGGGAGTCGGGGTACCAGTAGGAGGCGTACGGCTGGGTGGCCGCGGCGGCCGCTTTCGGAGCCGCGAAGGCGGGCAGCGGGGGCAGCAGGGCGGCCGCGGCGCCGGCGAGCAGGACGGTGCGTCGGGTGGGGTTCACGAGCTGGTGTCTCCTTGTGGGGTGGGGAGTACCTGTTCGGGAGTGACGACTTCGGTGATGCCCCGGGCGGCGAGGTGGTCCCCGTCGTCCGCACGGGTGTCCAGAACGGTCGTGGGCCGGGTGCCGTCGGCGGTGAGCCGGAAGAAGGCGTCGAAGACCGGGCCGCCGGGCGCGCAGCGGGAGCGCGAGCCAGGCTCCGCGGGGACCACGAGCGCGGTGCTCCGGGGTGCGGGCGCCCTGCGCTCACCGGATGTCGCCGCGGCCAGCACCCGTGCCGTGTCCTTCGGGCGCCGGTCGTTGGTCAACAGGCCGAGTCCGTATTCGAGTTCGGGGAAGTCGGCGAGCTCCCGGGACACGTCGTGGGAGCACCACCAGGTGATGCCCCACAGGTCGGGGCAGTCCAGCGCGTTCGCGACGGTCGCCTCGGTGAAGGTGGCGGCGTGCTCGGGCGGGACCAGCGGCGCGGGTGCGCCGACCTCCTGCAGCCAGACCGGGCGGTGCGGGTCGTCGGCCCAGGCCTTGGACAGTTCGACGAGGTAGGCGGCGTGGTGCTCGGTGGGGACGGCGGTACGGCCGTGGCGCTGGGCTGTGCCGTTGAAAACCCAGGAGTGCACGGCCGTGAGCGCGCCGCGCCGGGCGGCCTGGGCCGGGGTGAAGGGCATGTCGTCCTGGTACCAGGTGGCGTCGTACTCGGCGTGCAGGTGCAGCCTGCCGGGGGCGCCCTTCTCGCAGGCGGCCAGCATGCGCTCCAGCCAGGCGTCGATCTGCGCCTCGGTCGCCCGGTCGGGGTCGGGATGCGGGCCGGCGGAGAACTGGTTGACCTCGTTGCCGAGGGTCATGCCGAGGAAGTTGGGCCGGTCGGCGAGCGCGGCGGCGAGCGTGCGCAGGTACTCCGCCTGGCCGTCGAGCACGTCCGGGTCGGTGAAGAGGTTGCGCCGGTGCCAGGTGCGCGTCCACGCGGGCAGGTAGTCGAAACTGCTCAAGTGCCCTTGCAGACCGTCCACGTTGACGTCCAGTCCGCGTTCGGCTGCCGCGTCCACGAGCTGCACGAGCTGTTCGACGGCGCGCCCGCGGATCAGCGTCCTGTTGGGCTGGAAGTACGGCCACAGCGGGAAGACCCGGATGTGGTCCAGGCCGAGTGCGGCGATGGAGTCGAGGTCGGCGCGTACGGAGTCGGGGTCGAAGTCGAGCCAGTGGTGGAACCACCCTTCGCTGGGGGTGTAGTTGACGCCGAAGCGCACGGCAGGAGGCATGCGGTGTCCTTGCGGGGGGCGAGTCGGGGATGTTCAGCCCTTCACGGCGCCCTCGCCCACCCCGCGGAAGAAGTACCGCTGCAGACAGGCGAACAGGGCGATCAGCGGTGCCACGGCGATGACCGTGCCTGCGGCGACGAGCCGTTCGTCGTTGGCGAAGGTGCCGTGCAGATAGTTGAGGCCGATGGTCAGGGTGAACTTCGAGGGGTCGCTCAGCACGATCAGCGGCCACAGGAAGTCGTCCCAGGCGCCCATGAAGGCGAAGATGGCTACGACCGCGACGGTTCCCCTGACCGACGGCAGCGCGATGCGCAGGAACCGCTGCCAGACGTTGGCGCCGTCGACGTAGGCGGCCTCCTCGATCTCGTAGGGCAGGTTGAGGAAGGCGTTGCGCATCAGCAGCACGTTCATGGCGCCGATGCAGCCCGGCAGGACGACCCCGACGAGGGTGTTGTTCAGGCCCAGCTCCCGCATGGTGGTGAACTGGGCGATGACGATGCCCTCGACGGGCACGAGCATCGCGAGGATGAAGACGAGCGTGGCGACCCGGCGCCCGCGGTAGCGCAGCCGGGCGAGCGCGTAGCCGGCGAGGGCCGAACCGACGCAGTTGGTCACGACGTTGGCGGCGGCGACCTTCAACGAGTTCAGGGCGTAGTCCCAGACCGGGATGGTGTCGGCGACGCGTTCGTAGTTGTGCAGGGTCGGATGGCCCGGCAGGAACTTCGGCGGGGAGCTGAAGATGTCCTCCGTCGGCCCTTTCAGCGAGGTGGACAGCTGCCACAGGAACGGGCCGACGGTCAGGGCCAGGACGGCGAGCAACAGGACGTAGCGCAGGACCAGTTCCCACACCCGCACGCGGCGGCCGTGCTCGTCGGTGACGCGGGGTTCGCGCGCCGCGGGCTTCTCGGTCCGCGGTCGGGCCTTCTCCAGGACGCTCATGTCTCGTCCCTCCGGTCGGCGCGCAGCACGAGCAGCATCAGGGCGACGGTGACGACGAAGACGACCACGGAGATGGCCGAGGCGTAGCCGACGCGCCCGGTCAGGCCGGTGCCGGTGCGCTGGACCAGCATGACGAGGGTGGTGTCCTCGCCGGCCGGTCCGCCACTGGGTCCCGCCATCAGGTACACCTCGGAGAAGACCTTGAAGGCGGCCACCGAGGACAGCGCGCCGACCAGGACCATCGTGGAGCGGACGGCGGGCACGGTGACGGTGAGGAAGCGGCGCACCGCGCCCGCGCCGTCGACGGAGGCGGCCTCGTGGAGTTCGCGCGGGACGTTCGCCAGCGCCGCCAGATAAATGATCATGTAGTAGCCGAGGCCCTTCCAGACCGTGACGGCCATGGCGCTCAGCAGGAGCAGCCACTGGTCGCTGAGGAAGCCGACCCGGCCGACCCCGACGGTCTCCAGCAGCGAGTTGACCAGGCCGCGTTCGTCCAGCAGCCACACCCAGATCAGCCCGACGACGACGATCGAGGCGACGACCGGGGTGTAGAAGGCGGACCGGAAGAAGGTGATGCCGGGGATGTTCTTCTGGACCAGCAGCGCGAGCAGCAGCGGCAGGACGACGAGTGCGGGGACGACCCCCACCACGTAGAGCGTGCTGTTGCGCAGGCCGATCCAGAACATGTCGTCGTGCAGCAGCTCGCGGAAGTTGGCGAGCCCGACGAACTTCCCCGGGATCAGGGTGCGGCGGTCGGTGAGGGAGTTGACCAGTGTGGAGACGAACGGGTACAGGATGAACACGCCGGTGATCAGCAGTCCGGGTGCCGCGAACAGCCACGGGCTGAAAGGCAGTTGGCGCCGTACGCGCTGTACCCGGGAGGCGGTGGACAGGGCCATCGGACGCTATCCCTGCTGCTGGAGAAGCGTGTTGCACTGCTTGACAGCGTTGTCGAGAGCCGCCTTGGGGCTCTCCTTGCCCTGCAGCGCCTTGGCCACCTCGTTGCGCAGCGCCGTCTTCATCTGCTCGCTGAACAGCACCGGGGTGTAGTTGACCGCGTTCTTCAGCGACTTGGCCGCGGCGATGCGCACCCGTGTCTCGTCGGTGCCGTCCTCCTTGGTGAAGTACGGGTCGTCGAGCGAGCCGGCGGTGCTGGGGAAGATGGCGACCTTCTTGGCGAAGGACATCTGGTGCTCGGCGTCGGTGACGAAGTGCGCGAAGGCGACGGCGGCCGGCGTGTGCTTGGTCTTGGAGTTGACCATCACGCCCATGACGTACATGTTGACGTGGCCGGTGCTGGTGATCTGGTCGGTGATGCCGATGTTCTTGTACAGGTTCGGCGCCTGCTTCTTGAAGTTGCCGAGGTCGAGGGCGCTGCCGGGGTTCATGGCGACGGCCTCGGTGAGGAACTTCCGTCCCGAGGACTCCGGGGTGGCGGTGAGCGCCTGCGGGTCCAGTGCCTTCGCGTCGTACAGCTCCTTGTACTTCGCGAGCATCTGGACGCCCTTGGCGTCGTTGAAGGTGAAGGCGGTGCCCTGATTGTTCATGAGCTCGACGCCGTAGCGGCCGAAGTCCTCGATCGTCGGGACGTTGGCGAGGGTCGCCACCTTGCCGTCGCTCTTCTTCGCGAGTTCGAGGGCGTCGGCGAAGAGTTCGTCGTACGTCTTCGGCGGCTTCTCGGCGTCGAGGCCCGCCTTCTTGAAGAGGGACTTGTTGTAGAACAACGGGCCGGTGTTGAGGTACCAGGGGAAGGCGTACGTCCCCGTCATGCCCGGTATCCGGTGGCTCGCCCAGGCGCCCGCGAGGTACTCCTTCTCGTACTTCGCCGCGGCCTTGTCGAGATCGAGGGCGAGGCCCGCCTTGGCGAGCGGGGCGACGAGGTCCGGGGAGACGTTGACGACGTCGGGCAGGGTGCCGCCCGCAGCGTCCGCGCTGATCTTGTCGGCGTAGCCCTCGGCGGGCTGGTCGACCCACTTCACGTGGGTGTCCGGGTACTTCTTCTCGAAGTCGGCGATCACGCCCTCGAAGTAGTCCTTGAAATTGGCGCGCAGGTTCCAGGTCTGGAAGGTGATGTCGCCCTCGACCTTGCCCGAGGCGTCGGTCGAGCCGCCGCCGTCGCCCCCGGAGCCGCAGGCGCTCAGCGGCAGGGCGAGACAGAGGGCGGCGGCGGCGAGGGTTCTGCGGGAAACGGGCACGATGGAACGGCCTCCTTGTGCGGCGGAGTGGCAGCGGGGTTGGCCAACGACCGAGACCCTGCACGCCGATTCCACGGCCCGTCAATGGCACCGGCGAAGCTAATTTCATTAGTTGCTAAAGCGCATTAGGTTCTTGCAGCTGAACCGCATTAGTGCATATTCTCGCGGAATCCGTCGGACGAATGGGGAATCACCGTGTCAGGCAAGCGGTCACCCGCGCCCCGGCCCACGATGAAGGACATCGCACGGCACGCCGGGGTCTCCCAGAGCGCGGTGTCCTTCGCGCTCAACGGCCGGCCGGGGGTGTCCGAGGGGACCCGCGACCGGGTGCGCCGGGTCGCCGAGCAGCTGGGCTGGCGGCCCAGCACGGCGGCGCGTCAGCTGTCCGGGGAGGGCGCGGCGACGGTCGGCTTCGTGCTCGCCCGGCCCGCGGACACGCTCGGCGTGGACTCGTTCTTCCTCCAGCTCGTCTCGGGCATCCAGGAGGTGCTGGCCGAACGCCATCTCGGACTGCTCTTCCAGGTGGTGGAGGACGTGGCCGACGAGTGCGCGGTCTACCGGCGCTGGTGGGCCGAGCACCGCGTCGACGGTGTCCTCGTCGTCGACCCCCGCACCGACGACCCGCGCCCCGACCTGCTCGACGAACTCGGCCTGCCCGCCGTGGTGATCGGCGGCGCGCCGGACGAACGCCATCCCGGCATCTCCACCGTGTGGGCGGACGACGCGGGCGCCATGGCCTCGGTGGTGGACGAGCTGTACGCGCTCGGCCACCGCCGGATCGTCCACATCGCCGGCCTGCCGGGCCTGGCCCACACCGAGCGCCGGATCCGCGCCCTGCGCGCCGAGGCAGGACGCCGGGGCCTGACCGAGGTGGAGTCGGTGACCACCGACTACTCGGACGCGGAGGGCGCGGCCGTCACCCGGCGGGTCCTGGAGCGCCCCGCTCCCCCGACGGCCCTGATCTACGACAACGACGTGATGGCCGTCGCCGGTGTCGCCACCGCCGCCGAACTGGGCTTCTCCGTACCGGCCGACGTGTCGGTGGTGGCCTGGGAGGACTCGGCGCTGTGCCGCATGGTCAAGCCGTGGCTGTCGGCGCTGTCCAGGGACAGCGTGGAGTTCGGGCGCACGGCGGCCCGGGAGCTGACCGCGCTGGTGGACGGAGGGCCGGCCCGGGCCGTACGCGTACCGGTGCCGCGGGTGATCGTGCGCGACAGCACGGGCGCGGCGCGGGGCGGCTGACGCGACCGCCCGCGAGACGCCGCCGGGCGTCCGGCGCGCGTCAACGGGCGGACGGCGCGGCCCACTTCGTGTGACGCTTTCCCCATGACCGACGAAGACCCGCCGGACGACCGGCTGCGACTGGACCAGCCCCACTCGGCCCGGGTGTGGAACTTCCTGCTCGGTGGCAAGGACAACTACGCCGCCGACCGCCAGGCGGGCGAGGCGATCCTGCGGATGTTCCCCGACATCGCCATGCTCGCCCGCCTCCAACGGCGCTTCCTGGTCCGGGCGGTGGGCTACCTGGCCGCCGAGGCGGGCATACGCCAGTTCCTGGACGTCGGCACCGGACTGCCGACGGCCGACAACACCCACGAGGTGGCCCAGCGGATCGCCCCCGACAGCCGCATCGTGTACGTCGACAACGACCCCCTCGTGCTGGTGCACGCCCAGGCCCTGCTCACCAGCGCCCCCGAGGGTGCCTGCGACTACCTCGAAGCGGATGTCCGCGACCCCGAACGCATCCTCCAGGAGGCCGCGCGGACACTGGACTTCGACCGGCCGATCGCCCTGACCATGCTGGGCATCCTGGGCCAGCTCCCCGACTCCGACGACCCGCACGCCCTGGTCGGGCGCTATCTCGACGCCCTCCCCGCGGGCAGCTACCTGGCCCTGGCCGACGGCACCGACACCAACGAGGCGCTCAACCGGGCGATCGCCGTCTACAACGCCAACTCCACCGGCTCCTACCACCTGCGCCCGCCCGAGCGGATCGCGGCCTACTTCGACGGCCTCGACGTCGTCGAACCGGGCATCGTGCCCATCTCCGAGTGGCATCCGGAGCCCGTCGACGTCGGCGAGCCGCCCAGCGTGGTGGACACGGTCTGCGGCATCGGCCGCACACCGTAAAAGCGCAATTGCCGATGCAATTGCAGAGGATCTTGGTACTGTCATTCTCGGGCAACAACGCTGTCCGCCGGGCGAGTTGATCGCGAAGAGGCTTCAGATGCGACGAGTGGTCAACGGCATGCCGGCGGCCGAACTGACGGACGTGGTCTGGCACAAGAGCCGGTACAGCAACCCCGAGGGCAACTGCGTCGAGCTCGCACTGCTCCCGGACGGCCGTGTGGCCGTGCGCGACTCCCGTCACCCTCAAGGTCCGGCACTCGTCTGCACCGGCGCCGAGATCTCCGCCTTCGTCCGCGGTGTGAAGGACGGCGACTTCGACGGCCAACTCCCCGGTCGCTGAGGTCAGCACACCCGCGGACGGCCGGAGGGCGCCGGTCGAGAACCGTCGCCCTCCGGCCACTTCGCTCTCCCGAGGGAAGAACCATGACGCGCGCTCGACCCGAACGTCGCTCCTCCGACTCCCGTCCCGACCCCGCACCCCACGTCCTGAGCCTCAAGCACGGCGGACCGACCGTACAGCGCATCATGCTGGGCACCCGCCTCCGCCGTCTGCGCGAGTCCCTCGGCATCACCCGCGAGACCGCCGCATCGGCCATCCGCGCCTCGGACGCCAAACTGTGCCGCATGGAGCTCGGCCGCGTGGGCTTCAAGGTGCGCGACGTCGCCGACCTGCTCACCCTGTACGGCGTCGACGACCCGGACGTGCGCGAGGAGTTGCTCGACTCCGTGCGGCAGGCGAACCGGCCCGGCTGGTGGCGAGCGTACGGCGACGCGTTCCCCAGCTGGTTCGAGCAGCACCTCGGGCTGGAGGAGGCGGCCTCCCTCATCCGCACCTACGAGGTCCAGTTCGTCCCGGGCCTGCTGCAGACCCCCGCCTACGCCGAGGCCGTCATCCGCCTGGGCCGCACCGTCACCTCGCAGGACGCCGTCCGGCGCCGGGTCGAGCTCCGGATGACCCGCCAGGAACTGCTCTCCCGGCCCGACGCGCCCAGGCTGTGGGTCGTGGTGGACGAGGCGGCACTGCGCCGCCCGCTCGGCGGCCCCGAGGTGATGCGCGCCCAGCTGCGCCGGCTGGTGGAGGCGGCCGCCCTGCCCGGCGTCACCGTGCAGGTGCTCCCCTTCCACGTCGGCGGGCACGCGGCGGCCGGCGGCCCGGTCACCGTGCTGCGCTTCCCCGTGCCCGACCTGCCCGACGTCGTCTACCTCGAGCAGCTCTCCAGCGCCCTCTACCTGGACAAGCCCGAGGACGTCGACCACTACCTCGGCGTCATGGACCGCCTCAGCGTGGTCGCGCTGCCGGCCGCGGACTCGGTCGACTTCCTGGAACGGGTCCTGAGCGAGACCGGACGCCCCGGCCGCGCCCGGGGACGGCCACTATCGTGACGCTCATGGGACCCGTACGACCCGCAGAGCGTCCACACCGACGGGATCATGATGCGGCTGTACGCCGGCCCCTAGGTGAGCGGGGTGGCGAGCCTGGCCTCCCCCGGCGTCGAGGAACAGCGCTGGGTGCGCCCGGTCCGCCCCGGTGACACGCTGTCCCTGCGGACAACCGTGAAGGAGGCACGTCTGTCGCGCTCGAAGCCGCACCGTGGGCTCGTGCGCACCGCGATCGAGGTGTTCGACCAGCACGGCGACACCGTCCTGACCATGACCGCGATCAACATCCTGCGCCGCCGCCCGGCAGGGGACGCCTCCGGGCACCGGCGCGGGGTACTCGTCGGTGCGTCGGCGGTGACGGTCACCGCGTGACGGCCGGGAAGGGAGTCGGCGGATGGGCACGCTCCTCCACTGGCTCGACGATCTGTCCGCGCCCGTGGTGTACGTGGTGGTCTCGGCCCTGGTCTTCGCCGAGGACGCGCTGTTCTTCGGGTTCGTGCTGCCCGGTGAGACGGCGGTGATCGTCGGCGGCGTGCTGGCCCGGCAGGGCGTCGTCGACCTGGCGTGGCTGTCGGTGGCCGTCGTCGTCGCGGCGATCGTCGGAGACGGCGTCGGCTACGAGATCGGCCGGCGTCTGGGCCCGCGACTGCTGGGCAGCCGTGCGCTGCGCCGGAAGACGGAGCGGGTGGAGAAGTCCCGCGACCTGCTGCGCCGCCACGGACCGGCGGCGGTGTTCATCGGCCGCTTCATCGCCCTGTTCCGCTCCTTCGTCCCGGCGATGGCCGGCGCCTCGGACATGCCGTACCGCCGCTTCCTGCTCTACAACGCGCTCGGCGGGGTGATCTGGGGCGTCGGCAACGCCGTGCTCGGCTACGCCGCCGGGGCCGCCTACCAGCGCGCGGAGACCCTCGTCGGGCGGTCCGTCGCGCTGGTGACGGCCGTGCTGGCGGTCGTCGCCCTCGTCGTCTGGCGGGTGCGCAAGCACCGTCGCCACCACGCGTGACGGCGTCCGGCCGTCAGACCCGCGAGCGGTACAGGGCGAACTGCGCGAGGTGGACGGCCGCACGTGCCGAGGTGACCCGCAGCCGCCAGCGGCGGGCCCGTACCGGCGCCGCCAGCAGCAGGATGCGGCTCGCGCCGATGGTGCCCGCCGAGGCGACCCGGACCCATGCGCCGTCGACGACGGCCTCCACCTCGAACGCCTCGACCTGCTGACCGTGCCGGACGTCCTCGGCGAGCCGGATCCGGTCCACCTCGTGTGCCGTGCCGAGGTCGACGGTCCGCGTCCCGGCGGAGTCGGTGACCCGCGCGCCCCGGGCGAGGTCGGCGGGCAGCTCCGCGTCGACGCGCTCACGGAACTCGCGCAGCCGGACCACGTCGGTGTCGTGGAGCAGTCCGTCGGTGTCCGGCGGGACGTTGAGCAGCAGCACCGCGTTGCGGCCCACCGAACCGAAGTAGATGTCGGTCAACACGTCCACCGATTTGGGGAGTTGGTCCGGGTGGTAGAACCAGCCGTCCCGGATGGACACATCGCACTCGGCGGGCCACCACTGCAGGTGGTCGGTCTTCGGCCGGGCGGCGACCAGGGCGTCACGACTGCCCTCGTCGGGGGTGTCGTACGACAGCGCCCAGTCCGTGCGGCCGTACTGGTTCTCCTTGACCGGGACGACGCTCCACTCGTTCTCGCGCGCGGTGCCGCCCTCGTTGCCGACCCAGCGCACGTCCGGGCCGGTGACGGCGACGGCCGCGTCCGGGGCGAGGGAGCGGACCAGCGTGTACCAGCTGTCCCAGTCGTACTGCTCGACCTTGTCGGGCGGGATGTGACCCTGGGCGCCGTCGAACCACACCTCGTCGACGGGACCGTACTCGGTGAGCACCTCGTAGAGGGTGTTGAGCATGTGGGCGCCGTAGTCGGTGGCGTCCAGGGAGTGGAAGCGGTCGGGGGTACGGTCGTCGCCGTCGACGAGCGTGGGGACGGTACGGGTGGTGCGGGCGCTGCCGTTGGCGTAGACGCCGTGCAGGTACTGGTTCTCGTCGGCGGGTGAGAGGTAGACGCCGACCTTGAGGCCGTGGCGGCGCATGGAGTCGGCGAAGGACCGCAGGACATCGCCCCGGCCGCCGCGCCAACTGCTCGACGCCACCGTGTGGTCGGTGTAGCGCGAGGGGTAGAGGACGAAGCCGTCGTGGTGCTTGACGGTGAGGATGGCGAGGGCGAAGCCGCCGTCGCGCAGGGCGCGCGCCCACTGGTCGGTGTCCAGGCCGGTCGGCTGGAAGACGTCCGGGTCCTCGTCGCCGGTGCCCCATTCGAGGCCGGTGAAGGTGTTCACGCCGAAGTGCAGGAAGGCCGTCCGGCCGAGCTGCTGCCAGGCGATCTGCCGTGCGGTGGGCCGCACTCGGGAGGCCTTGCGGACCAGTTCGTCCGGGGTGTCGTCGGGACTCACCGGGATGAGGGACCCGGAAGGCGCGTCGGCCGGTGCCGCGAGGGCGGGCGCCGTAGGGACGCCGACCGCGGCGAGGGCCACGGCCGTGGCGACGAAGGTACGTCTGGAGACTGCCATGGTGTCGGTGCTCCTCGGGTCAGTCGGCGGTCAGGTGCCACACGGCCGGGGTGTGCTGGTCCGGCGGGTACTGGACCGTCCGGCCGTCGTCGGTGACGCTCAGCGCCATCTGTGTGATCGCGTTGACGAGCCGGAAGCCGCCGGCGGCGGGTTCCAGCTGCCAGCGCTGCAGGGTGTCCGTCGCGTCGCAGGCGGCCCGGTCGGCCTCGACACCGGGCTGGAGCGGCACGTTGAGCGTCAGTCTGCCGCCGCTGATCTCCAGACAGCCGTCCGCGGTCCTGAGCGAGGCGTAGCCGTCCGCGGTGCGGGTCAGGTCGGCCTTGAAGGAAGCCCCGTCGGTGGTGAAGGTGTACGACCCCTCCGTCACCGGCGGCCGCGTCAGGTCCCGCCACCCCGGCGCGTGCCCGACGGCCGTGCCGCGCGCGGTGAACTCGGCGTAGGTGGCGTCGGGGTGGGGGTCGCCCCAGGTGGCCTGGGCGATGTGGCGCAGGGCGGGCCACAGCTCTACGGCGACCTCGTTCTCCGTCTCGCCGCGGCCGTTGTCCGGCCAGAGACTGATCTTCGCGCCGGTGACGCCCTTGCCGGAGGCGAGTTTCTCGCCCTCGAAGCTGCGCGGGTCCCAGCTCTGGTCGTACAGGGACGCGGTGTCGGAGTGGAAGCCTCCGCGGACGAGGTAGAGCGAGTAGGCCGCGTTCATCAACGGATGGCCCTGGGCGATGAGTTGACTGGGCTTCACGGCCACGTTCAGCCAGTGCTCGACGGTCGTACCGGCCGCGACCGGCACGGTGTTGGCGCCGGTGAGCCCGTCGTTCCAGATGCGCAGCTTCCGGCCCTTGCTCGCGGCGTACGCCTGGACGCGGTTGACGAAGTCGACATACGCGTCCTGCGGGGTGGCGCTCGAACCGTACTTCTCCTGGGCGTACTTCAGCATCTGCGGATACTTGGAGTAGTCGGAGCCGAGCATGTACTCGTCGGCTCCCATGTGCCAGGACCTCGCGGTGAAGACCTGCGCGTACTCGTCCATCAGGCTCGTGTAGTAGTCGAACGCCTTCTGCTGGGTTACGTCGAGGCGGGCCGGCTGCTTGTTGCCGTCGGAGTCGGTGAGCTGCAGATCGGGGCGGTTCTCGATCCACGGGTCCATGTGGCCCGGGGAGTTGATCTCGGGGATGATCTCGACGTGGTACCGGTCGCCGAGGGCGACGAGCCGCCGGATCTCGTCCTTGGTGTAGTAGCCCCAGGTGTCGGCCTCGGGGTGGGCGTCGCTCCTCACCTTCAGCTCGACGAGCAGCTGGTTGAGCTTTTGATACGCCATCTCGCGGACGAGGTTCTCCAGCCAGGGCAGGGTGATGTGGACGTAGCAGGCGCAGACGCCGACCCCGCGTTCCCGGTAGCGGGGTACGTCGACCGTGCGCCCCGCGGGGATCCGGTCGCCCTGGGCGAGGAGCTGCAGGAGGGTGCGGGTGCCGTAGAAGGCGCCCGTCTCGGTGGCGCCGGTCACCGACAGCCGTCGTCCGGCACGGAGTTCGTAGCCCTCGGTTCCCAGGGCCGACCGGGACGCCTGGACGTCGATGACGATGTCGCCGGCGCGGGCGCCGCCAGGGACGACCGGGACGGTGCCGTGCCCCGCCGCCCGCAGGTCGTCGGCGAGGGTGTCGGCGACGCGGCGCTCCGCCGCAGTGTCCGCGACCAGCCGGGCGCCCCGGCCGTAGAGGTAGCTGCCCGCCTCGGCCGACCAGTCGGCCAGTGCCGGCACCGTGACCGGCGCCCGCTGCGCCTCCCGCTGTTCCTGCTGCTGCGCGGCGGCCGATGTCGGCGCCACCAGGAGTGTCAGTACCGCTGCCGCGCCGAGCAGGCGCAGCGCTCTCTTCCGGAACTCACCCATACCACTCCACCTCGGACGGAGGCTCCCATTCATCGGAGGTCTGATCATTGGGCGGCCCCAGAAGGGTGTCAACGGGGCCCTATGCGACCCCTGTTGAGCCAGTGATCGGATGACCTGCGGGTCCGAGGGGAGTGGCCCGACGGCACGGCTCGAAAAGTCCAAGAAGACCCGCCCGAATGTCCAAGAGCCGGTGCTCTCGACGTGGGGCCGGGCTCCGGGGCAGAGTGCTCTCCGTACTGACGAGTAAGCCCGTGTACCGCACCCCCGAGGAGCGCCCGTGACCAGCTGGGTCGGCCGGACCGCCGCCGAGATCGCCGCCGCCGTACGCGAGAAGCGCGCCACACCGCGGGACGTGGTGGCCGAGCACCTCGCCCGGATCGAGCGGCTGGACGGACGGGTCGGAGCGTTCCGGGTCGTACGGGCCGAGGCGGCCCTGGCCGAGGCCGACGAGGTGGCCTCGCGTTCCGACCTGGCCGAGCTGCCCCTGGCCGGGGTGCCGGTCGCGGTCAAGGACAACCTCGCCGTGCGGGGCGAGTCCAACCGGGTCGGCTCGGCCGCGACGCCGGACACGCCCGCCGCCGAGGACCATGTCACCGTGGCCCGGCTGCGGGCGGCGGGCGCGGTGGTCGTGGGCCTGACGAACGTGCCCGAGCTGTGTGTCTTCGGCACCACCGAGGGCGTGCACGGCACCGCCCGCAACCCGTGGGACCTCACCCGCACGGCGGGCGGCTCCTCGGGCGGCAGCGGGGCCGCGGTGGCCGCCGGCTTCGTGCCGCTCGCCCTTGGCAACGACGGCATGGGCTCCCTGCGCATCCCGGCCGCCAACTGCGGTCTGGTCACGATCAAGCCGGGGCACGGGGTCGTCCCCGCGGGCATCAGCGACGGCGACTGGTTCGGCATGTCGGAGAACGGGCCGCTCGCCACGACGGTCGAGGACACGAGCCTGATGCTGGCGGTCCTCGCGGACACGGACACCGAGGCGGCGGCGCCGCCCGAGCCGGCCATGCGCAGGATCGCCGTGTCGCTGCGCAGCCCCCTGGCCGGCGTGACCGTCACCCGGCCCTACACGACCGCGGCCCGCGACGCCGCCGGCGTCCTGATCAAGGCCGGTCACCAGGTCCGCCGCGCGGACCCGCCCTACCCGCTCTCGCTGAGCACGACCTCCCTCGCCCACTGGACGGCGGGCACGGCGGTGGACGCCCAGGGTCTCGACCCGCGCCTGCTGACCCGGCGCACGCGGGTGCACGCCGCGGTCGGCCGCCGCTTCGTCGGCCGTGTCCGCGCCGGCGACAGCCGGGAGCGGCTGCGCCGCCGAATGGAGCCGTTCTTCGCCGAGTACGACGTGCTGCTCACCCCGGCGCTGGCCCGTCGCTCCCCCAGGTCGGTGGCCTGGCACGAGCGGGGCTGGCTGGCCAACATCGTGGCCAACACCAATTACTCGCCCCTCACCCCGCCCTGGAACCTGACCGGCTGGCCGGCGATGTCCGTGCCCTTCGGCACCCTGCCCTCCGGGGCCCCGACCGCGGTCCAACTGGTGGGCCGCCCGGGCTCGGAGGCGCTGCTGCTGGAGGTGGCGCGGCAGCTGGAGGAGCTGCATCCGTGGCAGCGCACGGCGCCGCTGGACTGAGGGCCCGCGGAAAATAGGGCTGAGCCCGGGCGCCTCGCCGTGCTTGCATGAGGAGCATGATGTCCACCGACCGACTGCTCGCCTTCGCGGCGCTGTCCTTCCTGCTGATCGTGATCCCGGGCCCCAGCGTCCTGTTCGTCGTCGGGCGGGCGCTCGCCCAGGGGCGCCGGGCCGCGCTGACCACGGTCGTGGGCAACACGCTCGGCGCCTATCTGCTGGTGGTGGGCGTCGCGGTCGGCATCGGTTCCGTCGTGGAACGCTCCGTCCTGGTCTTCACCGCGCTCAAGCTGGCCGGCGCCGCCTACCTGGTGTACCTGGGCGTCCGGGCGTGGCGCACCCGCGGTTCGCTGCGGGCGGCGTTCGCGGGCGGCGGGGAGGTGCACAGCGGGCTGCGCACGTTCTGGGAGGGCTTCGCCGTCGGCGTGACCAACCCCAAGACCATCGTGTTCTTCGCGGCCGTCCTCCCCCAGTTCGTCGATCGCGACCGGGGGCACGTCACCCTGCAGATGCTGGTGCTGGGCCTGGTCTTCAACGCCATCGCGCTGGCCTCCGACAGCGTGTGGGGCCTGGCCGCCTCCACCGCCCGCGCCTGGTTCGCCCGCTCCCCGCGCAGGCTGTCACTGGTGGGCGGGACCGGCGGCCTGACCATGGTCGCCCTGGGCGTGACCGTGGCCGTCACCGGCCGCAAGGACTAGGACCTGTCGGTTTGGATCAGCTCGGCGTCGCGGACCGCGGGACGGTCACGGAAGCGGGCCGATGCACACGGAGCCGCGGCCGGTGTCGGCCGCGGCTGCTGTGCTCCGCGAGGGCGTGAGTGTGGCGGTACACCCTCGCGGTCGGCGATCGCGAAGATCCTGCCGAGGGTTCAGTCGACGCTGGGCAGGATGTGGGGTTCGGCGAGGTCGTCCTCGTAACCCGCCAGGCGGATCGGGGCCGACCGGGCCCACACGTCCAGGCTGCCGAGCTCGCCGGGCCTGCGGCCGGCGCGCTCGGTGCGTTCCTTGGGGCGTTGTTCGCGATTCGTCTTCTCCGGTGTCACCGCGCACTCCTTATGTGTCGGGTCACCCTCGGGGCCTACCGGCCACTGTGTGGTCCGGCACCTGACGCCCGCTCGGGTTTGAGTCGAAAGCAGCTCGGACGCGGTGGCGCCGGTAACTCGTGTACGAGCAGACCGTTGTCAACGGCTTGCCCCGGGACGGACGTGGGTGTGGGTGGGACCCTGTCGTGCTGTCCGTTCGGACCAGATTAACCAAATGAGCGGCACCCTGCTCTATGGGGCTGAAAACTTGGGGTTACTGTTGTAATTCATCCTGTTTCAGGCCCCTCATGCGTCACTCTTTCGGACTAGAGGCGTGCCGAACGGCAACACCCGTTCCACTCTGGGTTCGAGAACCTGTGCGGGAGGGGGATGTCATGGCGTCCGTCACCTTCGACAAGGTCACCCGGCGTTTCCCGTCGGGCGACCGGCCGGCCGTCGACTCGCTCGACCTCGAGATCGAGGACGGTGAGTTCATGGTGCTGCTCGGACCTTCCGGGTGCGGAAAGTCGACCTGTCTGCGCCTGCTCGCCGGTCTGGAGGACGTCGACTCGGGGTCGATCCACATCGGCGTCCGTGACGTCACCCATCTTCCGCCCCGCGAGCGGGGTGTCGCGATGGTGTTCCAGAACTACTCCCTGTACCCGCATTTGTCGGCTGCCGACAACATCGGCTTCCCGCTGCGGGTCGCCGGCATGCCCCGGCAGCACGCCCGCGGGCGGGTCCGCTTCGCCGCGTCCCTGCTGGACATCGAGCGGTATCTGGGGCGCAGGCCGCGCACGCTGTCGGGCGGCGAGCGGCAGCGGGTGGCGACCGGGCGGACGCTGGTACGGGATCCGCGGGTCTGCCTGATGGACGAGCCCCTGTCGAACCTCGACGCCCGGCTGCGGGTGGAGACCCGGGGCCGGATCGTCCGGACGCAGCACCATCTGGGCATCACCACGGTGTATGTCACGCACGATCAGACCGAGGCGATGGCCGTGGGCGACCGCCTCGCCGTGCTCAGGGACGGGGTGCTGCAGCAAGTCGGGCGACCGCGGGAGGTGTTCGCGCGGCCCGTCAACACGTTCGTGGGCGGGTTCGTCGGCTCGCCGCCGATGAACCTGTTCCGGCTGCGGCTCACCCCGGACGGCGTCGGACTGGGCGGCCTGAACGTGCCCCTCCCCCGCTCCGTCCTGCGGGCCACCGCGGCGGAGGGCGCCGCCGAGATCGTGCTCGGCGTGCGGCCCGAGCAGTTCGACGTCCTGCCTCCGCAGGATCTTGTGACGCCCGGGCTGGACCTGGTGGTCGAGGCGGTCGAGGACACGGGCGCCGTCGTCCACCTGCACACGTCCGCGCCCTCGGCCGCCCGGCTCGGCCACATCGTCGTCCGGCTCCCCGGGCGTCCCACGCACTCCAGAGGGGAACCCGTCCGCGTGGCGGTCCGCACCGATGCCGTGCACTGCTTCTCGGCCGCGACCGGGATGCGCTACGCATACCCCTAGGGGGTACAGTGCCGCAGAGAGGTGTCACACCGGACGGACCGGAAGGACCACAACCCCATGGACGCGATCCTCCACGCGCTCTCCATCACCGGATCGATGACCTGGGAGATCACCTGGGCCCTGGTGCTCGGCTTCGCGCTGTCGGCCGTGGTGCAGGCGGTGGTGCGCAGGTCCACGGTCGTACGGCTGCTCGGCGACGACCGCCCCCGCACCCTCACCCTGGCGGCAGGCCTCGGCGCCGCCTCCTCGTCCTGCTCCTACGCGGCCGTGGCGCTGGCCCGCTCTCTGTTCCGCAAGGGCGCGAACTTCACCGCCGCCATGGCCTTCGAGATCGCCTCCACCAACCTGGTCGTCGAACTGGGCGTGATCCTCGCCCTGTTGATGGGCTGGCAGTTCACCCTGGCCGAGTTCACCGGCGGTCCCATCATGATCGTCGTGCTCGCGGTGCTGTTCCGGATCTTCCTGCGGCAGCGCCTGCTGCGCGAGGCCCGCGAACAGGCCGGGCGCGGGCTCGCCGGCTCCATGGAGGGCCATGCCGCGATGGACATGTCGGTGGGCGGCGAGGGGTCGTTCGTAAGGCGGCTCCTCTCCCGCGACGGCTTCACCTCCGTCTCCCACGTGTTCGTCATGGAGTGGGCGGCGATCCTGCGCGACCTGGTGGTCGGCCTGCTGATCGCGGGCGCGATCGCCGCCTGGGTGCCCGACTCCTTCTGGCAGTCCCTCTTCCTGGAGGGCCATCCGCTCGCCGCGAAGCTGGTCGGCCCGCTCCTCGGCCCGCTGGTGGCGATCGCCTCGTTCGTCTGCTCCATCGGGAACGTGCCGCTGGCGGTGGTGCTGTGGAAGGGCGGCATCAGCTTCGGCGGGGTGGTCTCGTTCATCTTCGCGGACCTGCTGATCCTGCCGATCCTGAACATCTACCGGAAGTACTACGGCCCACGGATGACGGCCTTCCTGCTGGTCACCTTCTACGCGGCGACGGTCCTCGCCGGCTACGCGGTGGAGCTGGTCTTCGGCGGCCTCGGGCTCGTCCCGGACCAGAGCGCGGCGAAGATCCCCGACGAGGGTGTGTCGTGGAACTACACCACCTGGCTCAACATCGCCTTCCTGCTGCTCGCCGCGTTGCTCGTATGGCGGTTCTGGCGCACGGGCGGGCCCGCGATGCTGCGCATGATGGGCGGAGCGCCGTCCGAGGAGGACCACGAGCACGCCGGGCACGCGCACCACGACCCGCACGCGCAGCACTGAAAGGGCCGCGCAGTTCAAGTCCCGTTGGCCGATTCGAAACACGGCCATGATCTGCTGACGTCACGGCAACGGCCCGTCCGGCGGGAGGACTGACGCATGGAGCTGCGCAGTGTCGAGGAGCTGATGGATCTGCTGTACGCCTGCCGGAGTCAGCACGCGCTGCGCACCGCCGCACTGCTGCGCCGCAGCCGCCCCGCCGACAAGGAGCTCCAGGTGGCGGGGCTGGTGCACGACATCGGACGGTTGCTGTGCCCCGGCGACGAGTCCCGCCGGGCCGAGCACGCCGCCGCGGCCGTGAGGCCCCTGCTCGGCGAGCGCGTCTACCGCCTCGTGCGCCGCGACGGCCGCGCCCGCGACGACGATCTGGTGCGCCTCCACCTGGCGGACGAGGAGAGCCGGACCGCCGGGTTCGACGCCGGTGTCCTGGAGGACTGGCGCACCGTCCTGGAACTCGTCGCCGCGCGCAACTCCCGCCTGGGGGCTGTCGACTGACGGCTCGTCATGAGACGGTACGGCGATGACGTCGTCGTACGCGCAGGACGGGCTGCAGGGCCGGGCCGCCGTGGTGACCGGCGGGACCCGGGGCATCGGGCGCGCGGTCGCAGAGCGGCTGGCCGCGGCGGGCGCACGGGTGTGCGTGACCGCTCGGGACGCGCTGGAGGTGCGGCGCACGGCGGCCGAGCTGGACGGGGTCGGCGTCAGCGGCGACGTCGGCGATCCGGACCATCTGCGGGAGGTCGTCGACACCGCCGTGCGGGCGTTCGGGCGGATCGACGTGGTGGTCAACAACGCGGCGACCAACCAGCCCTACGGCCCGCTCATGGACGCCGACCCCGAGGCTTGGCGGGCCGCCTTCGCCGTGAACGTCGAGGCACCGCTGCGGCTGGTGCAGGGCGCCTGGCGGGCGTGGATGCGGGAGCACGGCGGCTCGGTCGTCAACATCTGCACCGAGGGCGCCGGACACGCCGGGCCGAACGTAGGCGCCTACGGCACCAGCAAGGCGGCCCTGCTGCACCTGACCCGGCAGCTCGCGGGCGAGCTGGCGCCGAGGGTGCGGGTGAACTCGGTCTCCCCCGGGCTGGTGCGCACCGAGATGGCCCGGTTCGTGTGGGAGCCCGAGGAGGCGCGGGTGGCCGCCGGTCTGCCGCTCGGCCGGATCGGCGAGCCCGACGACATCGCGCGGGCCGTGGTGTGGCTGGCGTCCGACGCGGCCGAGTGGATCACGGGCGCGGATCTGCTGGTGGACGGCGGCACACGCGTGAGGACGGCGCACTCCGCGCGGGAGTACGCCGTCCACGACATGCTTCGCTCATACGCACCACCTCGCTCATGACAGCGGCGGAGGCTCCCTCACGGGAACAGTGCGATGCCGACGATGATCAACAGGATGATGCCGGCGACCAGCGCGACCGTTGCCCACGGGCCGCGGTGCTTCATCGGAATCCCTTCGCCACCGCCGCGCGGCCGGTCCTCGGGCAGCAGGGCGTGCTCTGGGCGGTCGCTGCCGTAGAACTGTTCATCGGTCGGGTAGCGGTTGCGAGGGTCGTTCTGCGCTCGCGGATCGATGCCGTGTGGACTGCTCATGGTCACTCCCTGGCGCGGTGTTCACCAGGGTCCGGGTTCCCGGGCGACGCCGGGCCACACGCTCGCCCCCGCGCTCACCACTTTCCGGGCGCGTAGTCCTTCAGGAAGACGCCGTACAGGTCCTCGCCCTGCTCGCCGCGCACAATCGGATCGTAGACCCGCGCGGCCCCGTCGACCAGGTCGAGCGGGGCGTGGAAGCCCTCCTCGGCCAGGCGCAGCTTGTCGAAGTGGGGACGCTCGTCGGTGATCCAGCCGGTGTCGACCGAGGTCATGAGGATGCCGTCGGTCTGGAACATCTCCTGGGCGCTGGTCCGCGTCACCATGTTCATGGCGGCCTTGGCGGCGTTGGTGTTCGGGTGGCCCGCTCCCTTGTAGCCGCGGCCGAAGACGCCCTCCATCGCCGACACGTTCACGACGTAGGCCCGCCCGCTGGACGCCCTGCGCGCGGCCTCGGCCATCGCCGGCCGCAGCCCGCTGATCAGGATGAACGGCGCGGTGTAGTTGCACAGCTGGGTCTCCAGCAGCTCCACCGGCGAGATCTGCTCGATGGTCTGCACCCAGGTGTTGCTGTCGACGACGTCGGGGACCAGGCCGCCCGCGTCGATGGCGGTGCCGTCGAGATGGCGGGCGACGCTGGCGTTGCCCGCGACCAGGGCGAGGTCGGCGACCTGCTGGGCGTCGAGGCCGCTGGTGCCCAGCGGCAGCGCGGCCAGGCCGTCGACCGCTCCGGAGTTGAAGGCGCCGATGACGTGGTGGGCGGGCAGCTCGCCGGCGGGCAGCGGGGCGCTCTCGCCCTCGACGAGGGCGGCGTAGGCGGAGGGCAGGCGGCGTACGGTCTGCGTGGCGTTGTTGACGAGGATGTCCAGCGGGCCCGCCTCGGCGACCTGCTCGGCGAGCGCGACGGCCTGCGCCGGGTCGCGCAGGTCGATGCCGACGACCTCCAGTCGGTGCATCCACTGCGCGGAGTCGTCCATCGCCTTGAA
Source organism: Streptomyces sp. C1-1 (assembly GCF_050214755.1). Taxonomy (NCBI): domain Bacteria; kingdom Bacillati; phylum Actinomycetota; class Actinomycetes; order Kitasatosporales; family Streptomycetaceae; genus Streptomyces; species Streptomyces sp. C1-1. Next base: position 1,875,468 of record NZ_CP189826.1, read on the forward strand.
GCGGCGGATGGCGTCCTTGGGGAAGCGCGTGGTGATCGTGGTGTGGGCGCCGTCGCGCAGCAGCCTGAGCGCGATGTACATGCCGATCTTGGCGCGGCCGCCGGTGAGCAGGGCGCGCTTGCCGGTGAGGTCGGCGCGGGCGTCGCGCTTGGCCCGGTTGGTGTCGGCGCAGTCCGGGCAGAGCTGGTGGTAGAAGTAGTCGACTTCCACGTACCGGGTCTTGCAGGTGTAGCAGGAGCGCGGGCGCTGGAGTATCCCCGCGACCCGGCCCTCCTCGGTCCGCGAGGACGGCAGCAGCCCCTCGGTCTCGTCGTCGATGCGCTGGGCGGAGCCGGTCGCCGTGGCCTCGGTGACCGCCTTGTCGTGGGCGGTCTTGGCGGCCCGGCGCTCCTGCCGGCGGCGCTGCTTGACCGTCCGGTAGACGCCGGCGGTGGCCCGGCGCACGGCGATCGCGTCCGGGTGGTCGACCTCCAGCTCGTCGAGCTCCTCCAGCACGCTCAGGCAGACGGCGAGCCGCTCCGGGTCGATACCGGGCCCGTACACGACCTCGTCCGTGGTCGCCGGACCTTCCTCTGTCACCGTCATCGCGCTGCCGTTTCCCTGATCACCCGAGCGGCGCTCCGATCGCACCCGCTGTCGAAGGAAGGATTTTACGGAGCGCCGGGCCGGTCCTCCAAACCTGCCGTGGTCAGGAGCCGCATGCGGTGATGAGAGTCTCGACCTCCTGGGACAGGGCCGCGGCCAGGCGGTCCAGGTCCGGTACGGCCTCGGCGTCGGCGACGAGGCCGTAGTGGACGTGGCCGCGGTAGGTGGAGACGGCGACCGCGAGGGCCTGGCCGCGGGCCAGCGGGGCCAGCGGGTAGACCTCGGTGACCGGGTTGCCGCCGAGCTTCAGGCCGAGGCTGGGCAGGGGCACGCTGGTGACCAGGATGTCGAACCAGAGCCGGGCCGCCTGGCTGACCAGCGGGCCGCCGAGCCGGTGGGCGAGCGGCGGCACGTGGTCGGCGAGCAGGGCGACGGCGCCCGCGCCCCGGTTGGGGCCGGCGTTCTTGTTGCGGTCCATGGCGGTACGGACCGTGCCGAGGCGGCCGATCGGGTCGGGGTCGTCGACCGGGAGCCGTATCAGGTAGCCGGAGAGCCGGTTGCCCTGCGGGGTGGCGGTGCGCGGGCGCCGCTTGGAGACCGGGATCAGGGCGCGGGGCGCCACGCCCTCGCTGCCGTCGCCGCGCTCGTCCAGCCAGCGGCGCAGCGCGCCGGCGACCACCGCGATCAGGACGTCGTTGACGGTGCCGCCCTCGGACTTGCGGATGCGCTGCACGTCGTCGAGGTCGATGACGACGCCCGCGGTGCGGCGGGTGCCGGTGGCCTCGGAGGTGAACGCGGACGACGAGCGCGCGGCGAGGCCGGAGAGGGCCACCGAGGCACCGATGTCCAGGGCCCGGCCCACGTCGGACACGGCGCCCCTGACCAGGTCCGGGAGCCTGCGCACGTCGGGCAGCAGGCCGCCGCCCTTCGGCTCCTCGGCCCGGGGCCTGCGTTCGGGCAGGTCCATGGGGTCGAGGACGGCGGCGGCGAGGGTGAGCGCGCGCAGCCCGTCGGCCAGGGCGTGGTGGAACTTGAACAGTACGGCGAAGGACACGCCGTCCTCGCCGGGCAGCACATGCGCCTCCCACGGCGGCCTGCCGCGCTCCAGCGGGCGCTCCATGAGCCGGCCCGCGTCCGCGTGGAAGTCGGCGGTGGGGGCGTGCAGCCTGACGTGGTGGAGCGGGTCGAAGTCGGGGTCCGGCTCGCGCGTGGCACCGCCGAAGGCCAGCGGCCGGAAGGAGAACGGCTGCCACACGTCCCGGATCCGCATGCGCAGCCCGGGCACCGCGGCGGCGCGGGCCGCGAGCAGGTCGGCCGCGTGGGCGCCGGCGGTGGGCGAGTGGGCCGAGAAGACACCCAGGGCACCGAGGTGCATGGGGTGTTCTGCGGACTCGATGTTCCAGAACGCAAGGTCGAGAGGAGCGAGCAGGTCAGAAGTCAATGGCTTGCCTCGCGTCGACGACGGGTGAGCAAGCAGTCAACCGCTCTCAGGCGATTACGGTCAAGTACGATCAAGCTACACACAGTTAACATCGGATTAAGTCCCGTCACTCGTCCCGCCCCCACAACAGGGGCGGGACTCGTGTGACACCTGGGGTCACTTCAGCGCCGGTGGCCCCGCCTCGGGTGACGTAGCCCACTCGGACGGGCGCGGGCCGACCGTGAAGGAGAGCCTGCGCATCGAGCGCAGATCACCGGTGGTCAGATACGCGCTGTCGTGCGGCGTCCGGTCCGTGCGCACCGACTGGACGTAGCGATCGGTGGCGGAGGTGCCGGGGGCGGTGACGCTCAGGGTGCCGTGCGGGTAGTAGCGGCGGTCCAGGGTCAGGTCCACGCGGTCGAAGACCGGCGTGGACAGACCCCAGGTGTCATAACCGGGCTGGACCGGGAAGATCCCGATCGACGACAGCACCATCCAGGCGGACATGGTGCCGAGGTCGTCGTTGCCGGTCATGCCGGTCGGGCCGTCCGTGAAGAGCGTCAGCGCCGCGTGCACGACGTCGGTGGTCTTCCAGGGCCGGCCGGTCGAGAGATAGGTGTACGGGGCGATGAGGTCGGGCTCGTTCTGCGGGTTGTACTTGTCGGCGTTGTAGTAGTCGTACGGGCCGTTGACCCACACCTCGCGCGCCGTCTTCGCCGGGTCCTCGAGCAGCTGGTCGTAGGCGAAGAAGGAGTCGAGCCGCTCGTCGGCCGCCCGGGCGCCGCCGATCAGGTCGACCATGCCCGGCAGGTCCTGCGGCACCAGCCACTGGTACTGCCAGGACGTGCCCTCGTGGAAGCCCACGCTCTGCGCCGGGTCGGCGGGGCCGGTGAAGGCGCCGGAGACGTCCCGGGCGCGGAAGAAGCCGGTCGAGGGGTCGAAGATGTTGCGGTAGTTCTGGGAGCGGGCCGCGAACCGCGCCGCGTCGGCGTCGTGCCCCAGGCCGTGCGCCATCCGGGCGAGCACCGCGTCCGACAGGGCGTACTCCAGGGTGGCCGAGGCGCCCTGGTGGTAGTCCGAGTCACCGGGCTTCGACTTCGGGCGGTCCTTGACGTACGGGGCGAAGCCGTTCGCGATGTACTCCCGGTTGGCCTCCCTGCCCAGCGAGGGCGAGTCCGCGGGCGGCACCCCGTCGGCGTTCTTCTTCAGCGCCCGGTAGGCCCGCTCCTCGTATCCGGCGAGCAGCCCCTGCTGGTAGGCGTTGGTCAGGAACGGGGTGACCGGGTCGCCGGTCATGATGTTCGTCTCGACCGTGCCGTAACCCCACTTGGGCAGCCAGCCGCCGTCCTCGGAGACCTTGACGACCGAGATCGCCATGTCCCGTGCCTCGCGCGGCGCGAGCAGGGACAGCAGTTGGGACTGGGTGCGGTAGGTGTCCCACAGCGACCAGTTCTGGTAGTACGTGAACCCGTCCGCACGGCGCACCTTCTGGTCCCAGCCGCGGTAGCGGCGGTCGGCGTCGCTGCCGACGTTGGGCGCCAGGAAGGACCGGTACAGCGAGGAGTAGAAGGTGCGGCGCAGCGTCTCGTCGCCGCCCCGCACCCGCACCTTCTGCAGCCGGTTCTCCCACGACCGCCGGGCCGCGTCGCGCACGGCGTCGAAGGAACGCCCGCCCTCGGCCCGGAGGTTGCCCGCCGCGCCGGCCGCGTCGACGTACGACAGGGCCGTGGTGGCCTCGACGGTGCGGTCCTTCGTGGTGTCGAAGCGGACGTAGGCGCCGTCGGCCCCGGTCGTCGAGCCGGCCGTGACCGTGCCGCCGTCCCAGGTGCCGTAGGCGGTGAAGGGGCGGTCGAAGCGGGTGACGGTGTACACGGTGTAGGGCCGGGTGCCCTGGCAGAAGCCGCTGCCGGTGATGGCGGTGCGCACCGTGTGGTCGTCGAGGATCTCGACCCGGCTGACGCCCTTCCTGTGCAGCGACTGCCCCGCGTTCAGCAGGACGTTGGCCTTGTCGGTGGCGGGGAAGGTGTAGCGCTGCACTCCGGTGCGCTCGGTCGCGGTCAGTTCCGCCTCGATACCGGCGTCGAGGCCGACCCGGTAGTAGCCGGGGCTCGCCGCCTCGTGGTCGTGGCTGAAGCCGGCCGCGTACTTGGCGTAGTCCGTCTGCGTGACATCACCCGTGGTCGGCAGCACGGGCAGGTCGCCGCCGATGCCGCAGCCGACGCCGGACAGGTGGACCAGGGAGAAGCCCCGGATGTGGGCCCAGGAGTAGTCGTAGCCGGTGTTGTGCCCGGTGTCCGGCGAGAGTTGCACCATGCCGAAGGGCACGGCGGCGCCGGGAAAGGTGTTGCCTTCGTTCTCGGTGCCGATGAACGGGTTCACCAGGTCGGTGAGCCTGCCGTCCCTCGGCTCGGCGGCCCGGGCGGCCGGAGCGGCGAGCAGCGCTGACGCCGCCACCACCCCGGCCGTGCACAGGCGCAGGCGCCGGGTCCATCTCATGTCGTATAGCCTCCGTCGGGCGTGAGACAGCGTTGTCTGCATGATCGGGTTCGCGGGTCAGTCAGCCGCGCATCCGGCGGGGTTCGGCTGTGACGCGTCGCGGATCAGCGCCCGCTGTGCGGCCCGCACGCGCCGGGCGTCCGGCTTGAGCACCCGGCGGTCGTAGGTCAGCAGACCGTTCAACTCACCCTCGACGTCGGAGATCTGGGTGTAGACGGCTCCGTTGCTTCCCCGGCAGGCGAGGGCGTGCACCTCGGCGAGCTTCGTCAGGTAGTCGTCGGTGTAGGCCGCCGGGTCGACGTCGACGTACGACTGCTGCACCGACCAGGCATGGCCGGGCACCGCGAGGCCCAGGCCGCCGTACTCGCCGCTGACCAGGGCGCGTCGGCCGTCCGGGTGAGGTGGCAGGGCGGGGCTGGGATAGCCGTGCTCGTCCATGATGTCGCCGGTGCCGCCGTCGGCCCCGAGGTTGAGCCCGGACATGGAGTTGACCAGGCGGCTGGGGTCCCAGGCCTTGGCCTGGTCGGCGACGCGGGCCATGTCGTACTGGCCCCAGCCCTCGTTGAAGGTGACCCACATGACGACCGACGGGCTGCTGATGTGCTCGTCGATCACCTGTTTCATCTCACGCTCGAACTCGGCGCGGGCGGCCGGGCTCGGATCGACGCCGGCGGTCATCGCGGGCATGTCCTGCCACACCAGCAGGCCGAGCCGGTCGGCCCAGTAGAACCACCGGTCGGGTTCGACCTTGATGTGCTTGCGCACGGCGTTGAAGCCGAGCTGCTTGTGCACCTTCAGGTCGTAGGCGAGCGCCTCGTCGGTCGGGGCGGTGTAGAGGCCGTCGGGCCAGAAGCCCTGGTCGAGGGTGGCCATCATGAAGACGGGCTTGCCGTTGAGGAGGGTGCGCGGGACGCCGTTCACCTTCTCGACGGAGATCGAGCGCATCCCGAAGTAGCTGCCCACGCGGTCGGCGCCGACGGTGACCTTCAGGTCGTACAGGAAGGGGTCGTCGGGGGACCACAGGTGCGGGTCGTGGAGGGTCAGGGTGAGCGGGCCGCCGGTGCGGCCGCGGGCCGTGGCGACCTTGCGGTGTCCGGCGTAGGCGGTCGCCGTGACGGGTACGCCGTCGCGGACTCCCCGCGCCTCGACGGTGAGCCGGCCGTTCGCGACGTCCGGGGTGAGTTTCAGCGCGTCCACGTGGTCGGGTGCGACCGGCTCCATCCACACCGTCTGCCAGATGCCCGAGGTCGGCGTGTACCAGATGCCGCTCGGGTCCAGGCGCTGCTTGCCGAGCGGCGGGTTCTCGCCGGCGGCCGCGTCGGTCGGGTCGTAGACGCCGACGATGAGTTCCTGGGTACGGCCGGGCTTCAGCGCGTCGGTGACGTCGACGCCGAACTTGTCGTAGCCGCCCTGGTGTTCGGTCACCTTGACGCCGTTGACGTACACCTCGGCGCGCCAGTCGACGGCGCCGAAGTTGAGCATCAGCCGCTTGCCCGAACCGATCCTCCAGCCGGCCGGGACGGTGAAGGTGCGCCGGTACCACATGCGGTCCTCGTGCCGCTCCAGTCCGGAGAGCTGGGACTCGACCGGGTAGGGGACCAGGATGCGTTCGGCGAGGGTCCTGCCGACGGGCGGCCGCTCGCCCTCCTCGGCGGCGGCGAACTGCCAACGGCCGTTCAGGTTGCGCCAGTCGGTGCGGGTCAGCTGCGGACGCGGGTACTCGGGGTGGGCGTTGCCCGGGCCGACCCGGTCGGCCCACTTCGTGCGCAGCTCGTACGTGGAGCGGTTGGGGCCGCTGCTCCAGAACGCGTTGACAACGTTGCCGTCCGCGCCGGTGAGGATACCGTCGCCGTCGTAGCGGACGTCCGCCGTGCCGCGTGCGGTGCCGGTCTTGTTGCCGACGACGGGCTGTTCCAGGGAGACCAGCAGGGACCGGGGGTCGGCGGGGTCCAACCGGGCGTCCGCCAGCGGCCACTTGGCGCCGCCGATCACCGCTGTGAGGTGGTCGGTGAGGCCGGCCGGGGGTGCGGCGAGGCGCTGGGCGAAGTCCAGCCGCAGAGTGCGGCCGGTACCGGTGACGGTGGCCGCGACGGCGCCGTCGTAGTCCCAGCCGTCGGGCAGCCGGAACGCCGAGCGAGGGACCGTCTCCTTCACGCCGCCGGGCTCGGTCCAGCGCACATGGAGGTTGGAGCCGCCGTAGTGCTCGAAGTACTCGACCTTGATGTCGTAGGCCCTGCCGGCGGTCAACTCGACGGGCTGCGAGGTCTGTTCGCGGTCCCAGTCGTCGACCCAGTGGTCGATGACGAGGGCGCCGTCGATCCAGAGGCGGAAGCCGTTGTCGCCGGTGATCGAGAAGGTGTGCGGCCCGGTCTTGTCCGGGACGATCTTTCCGGTCCAGCGGACGCTCACGTCGTCGGACCGGCCGGTCGTGAAGGCGAGGCGTGGTTCGAGGTTGTCGAAGTCGAGGTTCGGGTCGAAACCGGTGGCCTTGAGCTCGTGGAGGTCGAAGGCGCCGGGGGCGGACTGGGTGTAGTACTCGCCCTTCAGGCCGTGGATCTCGACGGGGTCCTCGGCGGCGGTGGCGGTGGGGGCGGTGGCGAGGCCGACCGCGCCGAGTACCGCGGCGAGCAGTAACGCGAGTCTGTCTCTGAGGCGTCTGGCGTGCACGGAACCCTCCCATAACAACGTTGTCATGGACAGCAGTTGGCATGACAACACGGATTCCGCTTTGCGTCCAGGGACATGACAACAGCCCCGGCCGTCGACGTGGGCCGGGGCTGTTGCGAGCGCGCCTTTCGGGAGACGGGCGCGGTTACGACACCACCTGTCCCTTGCCGAGCGCGATCACGCCGCCCTTGGAGACCGTGTACAGCTCCGCGTCCCGCTCCGGGTTGACGCCGATGGTCGCGCCGGGAGGCACCTCGACGTTCTTGTCCAGCACCGCCCCGCGCACGACCGCGCCGCGCCCGATGTGGACGTTGTCGTGCAGGATCGAGCCCTGGACCACCGCGCCCGGGTCGACCAGCACGCCCGGTGACAGCACGGAACGGGTGACCTGGCCGCGGATCAGGCAGCCGGCACTGATGATCGACTCACTGGCCATGCCGCCCGCGTTGAAGCGGGCCGGGGAGAGCTGGTACGAGTGGGTGTAGATGGGCCACTGCCGGTTGTAGAGGTTGAAGGCCGGCCGCTCGGCGATGAGGTCCATGTGGGCGTCGTAGTACGCGTCGAGGGTGCCGACGTCGCGCCAGTAGCCACGGTCGCGGGTGGTCTCGCCGGGGACGTGGTTGGCGCTGAAGTCGTAGAGCTGGGCCTCACCGCGTTCGGTGAGCTGGGGCAGGATCGAGCCGCCCATGTCGTGCACCGAGTTCTCGTCCTCGGCGTCCCGCTGCAGGGCCTCGATCAGGGCCTTGGTGGTGAAGATGTAGTTGCCCATGGAGGCGAAGACGCACTCCGGGTCGTCGGCGAGGCCGGGCGGGTCGGCCGGCTTCTCCAGGAATCTCTCCACCGTCAGTCCGTCCGAGCCGGGAGTGATCACGCCGAACTGCGACGACTCCGAGCGCGGCACCCGGATGCCGGCCACGGTCACGCCCGCCCCGGACTCGATGTGCTGGGCGAGCATCTGGCGCGGGTCCATGCGGTACACGTGGTCGGCGCCGAACACCACCACGTACTCGGGCCCCTCGTCGTGCACGAGGTTCAGCGACTGCAGGATGGCGTCCGCGCTGCCCAGGTACCAGCGCGGGCCCAGCCGCTGCTGGGCCGGGACCGGCGTGACGTAGTTGCCGAGCAGGCTCGACATCCGCCATGTGGTGGTGATGTGCCGGTCCAGCGAATGCGACTTGTACTGCGTCAGCACGCAGACGCGCAGGATGTCGCCGTTGACGAGATTGGACAGCACGAAGTCGACAAGGCGGTACGTACCGCCGAAGGTGACCGCTGGCTTCGCGCGATCCGCCGTCAGGGGCATAAGGCGCTTGCCTTCTCCGCCCGCCAGCACGATCCCGAGCACCGAAGGTCCGCCACGACGCATGGTCGCTCCCCTCACCGTGGTTGATCCATCCCTGCCCCTGCCCAGGGCGGAGTAAGCCTGTTCGAGGAAGTCCCCTTCGCTCTGTTCCTGTTTCTATTCCTGTTTCAGGATCTCCTCGTAAAGACGGACCGTACGGCGGGCGACGGCGTCCCAGCCGAACTCCACCACCGCGCGCTCGCGCCCCGCCTCACCCATCCGCCGTGCCGCCTCCGGGTCGCCGACCACCGAATCCAGGGCCCGCGCGAGAGAGGCCTCGAAATCGTCGTCCACGGTGACGAGTACCCCCGTCCTGCCGTCGTCCACGACCTCGGGGATGCCGCCGACCCGGGAGGCCACGACGGGGGTGCCGCAGGCCATCGCCTCCAGGTTCACGATGCCGAGGGGCTCGTACACAGAGGGGCACACGAAGGCGGCCGCATGGGTGAGGAGCTGGATCACGTCGGGGCGCGGCAGCATCTGCGGGATCCAGCGCACATGGTCGCGGACCCGGCTCAGTTCCTCGTAGAGCTCACGGAACTCCCGGTCGATCTCCGGGGTGTCCGGTGCCCCCGCGCACAGCACGACCTGCACGCCCGGGTCGATGTCCCGGACGGCCCGCAGCAGGTGCGGCACGCCCTTCTGGCGGGTGATGCGACCGACGAACAGGAGGTACGGACGCCCGGTGTCCAGGCCGATGCGGCTGAGGACGTCGGTGCCGTGGTCGGGGCGGTACAGCGTGGTGTCGATGCCGTTGTGCACGATGTGGACCTTGGCCGGATCCAGCTCCGGATAGCAGCCGAGGATGTCCTCGCGCATGGCGCCGGAGACGGCGATCACGGCGTCGGCGGACTCGATCGCGGTCCGCTCGGCCCAGCTGGACAGGGCGTAGCCGCCGCCCAGTTGCTCGGCCTTCCAGGGGCGCAGGGGCTCCAGCGAGTGCGCGGTCATGACGTGCGGCACGCCGTAGAGCATCTTCGCGAGGTGACCGCCGAGGTTGGCGTACCAGGTGTGGGAGTGCACCAGCTCGCGGCCCTCCAGGCCGGCGGCCATGGCGAGGTCCACGGAGAAGGTGCGCAGCGCGTCGTTGGCGGTGTCCAGGGCGGCCCAGGGGCGGTGGCGTACGACGCCCACTCCGCGGCCCTCGCCCCAGCAGTGCACCTCGAGGTCGACCAGGGGGGTCAGCTCCCGGGCGAGGAACTCGACATGGACGCCCGCGCCGCCGTACACGTCCGGGGGGAATTCCCGGGTCAGCAGTCCCACACGCACCCGCAACCCCTTGCCTCGGCGACCAGTTCCTTCATGGTCACCCAGATGCGCCGCGCGCGGAAGGGCGCGGCGGTCGTGTGAAGCAACAGTCGCCGCACACGCCCCCGCCGGGCACCCGGTAGTACAGGCAGCAGCTGCGGCGGCGGAAGGCGGCGCCGGTGAGGGTGCCGGTGCCCGCCAGGAGGGGGTGGGCGAGGAGAGCGGCGGTGAGGGGGCGGGCCGCGGGGCCCAGCTGCCGGGCGGTGCCGGCGAGGGCGGAGGCGGCGTTGCCCCACAGCAGGCCGGGCGCGATGCGGTAGTGGGCATGCAGCGCTTCGGCCAAGGGTTCGAGGTGGCCGTGCAGGACGACGCGGGCGACGGTGGCGGGGTCGGCGGGCAGCGGGCGGACATCCGAGAGCCAGAGGTCGTCGGGGGCGCTCGCGTCGGGGTCCCAGCGCAGCAGCGCGGGGTCCAGGTCGGGGACGCCGCCGTACGCGAGGGCGCAGCCGAGCGTCACCGACCACAGCCGGGCCGCGAGCCCCTGCTGGAACACGGACGCCGCGACCCGCGGCTCCGGGGCGCGCAGCACGGCCGCGACCTTCTCGACCCGGAAGACGAGGGGATTTCCGTGCGCCCGCGACGGCCGGTTCTCATACGTCGCAGCGAGTGTCGGCAGGGTGGAGGGCGGCGCTCCGCCCGTGCGTAGTACGAAGAAGCCGCCGAGCGGTGCCAGGGCGGCGAGTTCGGGGTCGAGGTCCACGAGGAGCAGTAGTACCAAGCCCCCTAGGGGGCGGCTTCCAGGGGTGTCCACCCCGTGTCGCCCACCCTGGGGATGACGGTGCCCGATTCGTACTCCATCGGCAGTAGGACCCATTGCGTGCTCAGGGACGACGACGGGAACAGATCGGCAGGGCATCGTGTTGGCTATGAAGGCCGACCGTTCGCCGCGCAGGGGTCACCGCCCCCGCCACACGCAGAGGAGCATCCGATGAGTGCCCTCGCGTTGTCCGTGCTCCTCTCCCTCGTCTCCGCCGTCGCCTACGCCGGCGGGGCGATCGTGCAGGAGCGCGTGGCGGTGTCCTCGCCGGGCGAGCAGTACGCGCCGCTGCGCCGGCCGTCCTGGTGGGCGGCGGTGGCGCTGAACGGCCTCGGCGGGCTGCTGCACGTGGTGGCGCTGGCCTACGGCCCGCTCAGCCTTGTGCAGCCGCTGGGTGCCCTGACCATCGTGTTCGCGCTGCCGATGGCCGCGCTGTTCGTGGGGCGCAGGGCCGGTGCGACCGCCTGGCGGGGCGCGATCATGGCGACCGTGGGCCTCGCCGGCCTGCTGGCGCTGGTCGGCGCCTCCGAGGGGCAGTCGCTGGACACGGCCCAGCGGGTGGCGGTGGCCGTGGTCACGGGCGGTGTGGTCGTCGCCCTGATGATCGCGGGCCGGGCCGCCCACCGGCACCCGGCGGTGCGCAGCATGCTGCTGGCGACCGGATCCGGCATAGCGTTCGGCATGTCCTCGGTGTTCACCAAGACTGTCGCGGTCGACTGGACCGACGGGGTGACCGTGTCCGACCTGCCGTCCCTCGCAGTGATCGGGGTCTTCGCCACGGCCGGCATGCTGCTGTCCCAGGCCTCCTACCGCGGCGCGGGCCTCGCGGCCCCGCTGGCGACGCTGACGGTCGTCAACCCGGTGGTGGCGGCCGCCGTCGGCATCACGATGTTCGGCGAGACCTTCCGTTACGGCACCACGGGCACCGCTCTCGCACTGAGCTGCGGTGTGGTGGCGGCGGGCGGCCTGATCCTGCTGACGACGGAGCGGCTCGCCCGGACCGTCGAGACCGAACCGGCCGTCGGGAGCGCGTCGGCCGTCGAGACCGAACCGGCCCCCGAGCCGGAGCCCACGCCCGTCGAGGAGGACCTGCTCACGGCGGAACTCCTCGTCCCGGCGCAGGTGGGCCCCACGGTCCTGGAGGTCGCCTACGACGAGACGGACGAGCTCTCGCTCGACCCGGCCCGCTACCGCTTCTACGGCCCGTTCTACGGCGGCTCGTACGTCCCGGCGCCGGCCCTCGACCGGCACCGGGTGCGGGTCAAATCCTGACGCCCCCGGCCCTGAGGTAGGCGAGAGGGTCGATGTCGGAACCGAAGCCGGGCCCCGTCCGCACCTCGAAGTGCAGATGCGGGCCCGTCGCGTTGCCCGTGGCCCCGGACCGGCCGATGCGCTGACCGGGGCTCACGCTCTGCCCGGCCCGCACCGAGATCGCCGACAGGTGGCCGTACTGCGTGTAGCGGCCGTCGGAGTGCCGGATCACCACCTGGTAGCCGTAGGACCCGCCCCAGCCGGCGCTCACGACCTGGCCCGCGGCGACCGCCCTCACCGACGTGCCGGTGGGCACGGGGAAGTCGACACCGGTGTGGTAGCCCTTCGACCAGGAGGAGCCGGGCACGTGGTAGCCGGTACCGATCGGGCCGTTCACCGGGGCGACCAGAGCGTGACGGCTGGGCGCCTTCTCCTTCTTCTCGGTGTGCTTCTCGGTGTGCTTCTCGGTGGTCGCAGAGGCCTTCTTCACCGGGGACTTGGCGCCGGTGTGGGTCGGCGCCGGGGCGTTGCCCCGCAGGTGCAGCCGCTGGCCGGGCAGGATCAGGTCCGGATCGGCCCCGATCGTCGAGCGGTTCGCGTCGTACAGCCGCCGCCAGCCGCCCGTGACGTGCTCGGTCTCGGCGATCTCGGAGAGGCTGTCGCCACGCACCACGGTGTACATCTCGGCCGTGCCCGCCCGCGACTGGGGCGTGGTGTGCGGCTGGACGTCCTTCACCGACGTCTTCTTCGTGCTCTTCGTGCTCTTCGTGCCGGCGCTCTCGGTGTGCACGTCCGGGGTGCCGCCCCCGCGCGACAGCCCGGCCTGCCCCGAGCACACCGGCCAGGCGCGCGGCCCCTGCCCGTCCAGGACCTTCTCGGCGACGGCTATCTGCTGGTCCTTGGTGGCCAGATCGGCCCGGCGGGCGTAGGCCCGGCCGCCGTAGGCCTCCCAGGTGGACTGGGTGAACTGCAGTCCGCCGTAGAAGCCGTTGCCGGTGTTGATGCTCCAGTTGCCGCTGGACTCGCACGCGGCGACCTTGTTCCAGGTCGACACGTCGGCCGCGTGGGCGGTGCCGGCTCCGATCAGCGGGATCGCCATTCCCGCGCTGCCCGCGGTGACGGTGAGTGAGGCGCGGTTGATCCTGTTCGGCTGATACCGGCGGTGCCGGCCGCGTACGGCCATGAAGATCCCCCTCGACATGCGTCAGGAGGGCCAAAAGTAAGCGCCGCGAACAGGCCATGACAAGACGGCAATCGGCCGCCCTGTATCTCAAGGGAACAGGAATACGCCGCAGTTGCGGATCGGCTGAGGCAGGTGGGGTCCGTCGTCCGTACTTGCGTACGCCACGCCGGACAACCCGGACATGCGCCGGGCGTACCGGCAAGTCAGGATGGTCGGTGGGGCGATACTGACGGGCACGACCGGCACCACCGATACCGGATCCTCAAGGAGCCAACCGAATGAGCAAGACAGCCCAGATCGGCGTCACGGGACTCGCGGTCATGGGCCGCAACCTCGCCCGGAACTTCGCGCGCAACGGCTACACGGTCGCCTTGCACAACCGGACGGCGGCGCGTACGCACGCCCTCGTCGAGGAGTTCGGGGACGAGGGCGACTTCATCGCGACGGAGACCGCCAAGGAGTTCGTGGCGGCGCTGGAGCGGCCGCGGCGGCTGGTCATCATGGTCAAGGCGGGCGGCCCGACGGACGCGGTGATCGACGAGTTCGCGCCGCTCCTGGAACCCGGCGACATGATCATCGACGGTGGCAACGCGCACTTCGCGGACACCCGCCGCCGCGAGGCCGCGCTGCGCGAGCAGGGCATCCACTTCGTCGGCATGGGCGTCTCCGGCGGCGAGGAGGGCGCGCTGAACGGGCCGAGCATCATGCCGGGCGGCCCGAAGGAGTCGTACGACTCGCTCGGCCCGATGCTGGAGAAGATCTCGGCGAAGGCGAAGGACGGCGCGCCCTGTGTGACGCACGTCGGCCCCGACGGCGCCGGGCACTTCGTGAAGATGGTCCACAACGGCATCGAGTACGCCGACATGCAGCTGATCGGCGAGGCGTACCAGTTGCTGCGGGACGTCGCCGGGTACTCCCCCGCGCAGATCGCCGAGATCTTCCGCACCTGGAACACGGGCCGGCTGGACTCCTACCTGATCGAGATCACCGCCGAGGTCCTGTCCCACGTGGACGCGGCGACGGGCGAGCCGTTCGTGGACGTGGTGGTGGACCAGGCGGAGCAGAAGGGCACGGGCCGCTGGACGGTCCAGATCGCCCTCGACCTCGGGGTGCCGGTCTCGGGCATCGCGGAGGCGGTTTTCGCCCGGTCCCTGTCGGGTCACGCGGCGCTGCGCGAGGCGTCCCGCGGCCTTGCGGGCCCGAAGGCGTCGCCGCTGTCGGAGTCGGAGGCGGGGGCCTTCGCGGACCGGGTGGAGCAGGCCCTGTACGCGTCGAAGATCGTCTCCTACACACAGGGCTTCCACGAGATCGCGGCGGCCCGCGAGGAGTACGACTGGGACATCGACCTGGGCGCGGTCTCGGCGATCTGGCGGGGCGGCTGCATCATCCGCGCGGCGTTCCTGGACCGGATCCGCGCCGCGTACGACGCCCGCCCCGACCTGCCGAGCCTGCTGTCGGACGAGACCTTCGCCCAGGAGATCGCGGCCGCCCAGGACGACTGGCGCGAGGTCCTCGTCGCCGCGACCCGCCAGGGCGTACCGACCCCCGGCTTCGCCGCGGCCCTCGCCTACTACGACGCCCTGCGCGCCGAGCGGCTGCCGGCTGCGCTGACGCAGGGGCAGCGGGACTTCTTCGGCGCCCACACCTACCGGCGCACGGACCGGGACGGGTCGTTCCACACCCTGTGGGGCGGCGACCGGTCGGAGGTGACCGCGTAGGGGCGGACGTCTCCTCTGCGGCTCCGCGAGACGGCGGACGGCCTGACGGCCGTCCGCCGTCTCGTGCCTTCGGCATGCGGGGGTGTCAGCTCAGCGGTGGGCCCGGCTCCGGGTTCGGGACCGGTTCCGGTCCCGGTGGGATCGGGGACGGGCCCGGGGGCGGGGAGGGTTTCGGCGTCGGCGGCGAGGGGGGCTGCGGGGGCGGGGTGGGCTCCGGCCCCGGGGGTGGCTGAGGGTTGGGGACCGGAGACGGGTACGGGTCCGGCGGCTGGGGGTCCGGGCCGGGATTCGGACCCGGCGGTACGGGGTCCGGGCCGGGGTTGGGGCCCGGCGGTACGGGGTCGGGATACGGGTCGGTCATCAGGTCCTCCGGCCAGTCGGTCGACGTCGGCTCTGGACTACTCCCCCGCGTACCCGGGCGCCGTTTCCCCACTCACCCGCCCGTATGACGACCTGGGTCCGGTCGGCCCCGCCCGGCGCGCGCGTCGACGCGCGCCGGCGGCCGGGGCGGCGCCGTATGACGTGGGCTCAGAAGCGTCCGGGGTGCGCCACCAGCCATGCCTTCGCCGCGCGCAGCAGCTCGTGGTCGGCCGGCGGGGCCACGTCCGGGTGACGCTCGGCCCACTTCACGACGTACGGGCACAGCGGCGCGACGACGACGCCTTCGCGCTCGGCGATGGCGTACAACTCCCGGGCCAGGGACCCGGCGATGCCCTTCCCCTCGTGCGCCGGCTCCACGATCGTGTGGACCGGGACCAGGGCGCGCCGGGGCGCTTCGAGGACGAAGTACTCGATGTGGCCGACGACTTCGCCGTCCGCGCCGTCACCGAGAGCCTCCAGGCGGCCCGCCGCCCGGTCGTCACGGATCTCGATGTCGCTCATGGGCACGCTCCTGGTCGAAGAGGGCAGTCCGGGGGTCAGGCCGTCACGGCCTGCGGGCTGCGCTGCTGGTCCGAACCCGGTACCGGCTCGGAGGGGTCGGCACCGAGGGCCACGATGCGGTTGTCGCGGTCCACGTGCACGACCCGGGGCCGCAGTGCCCGGGCCTCGGCGTCGGTCACCTGAGCGTAACTGATGATGATCACCAGGTCGCCGGGGTGGACGAGATGGGCGGCGGCACCGTTGATGCCGATCACGCCGGAGCCGCGCTCGCCCTCGATGACGTACGTCTCCAGGCGCGAGCCGTTGGTGATGTCCACGATGTGCACGAGCTCGCCCGGCAGCAGGTCGGCGGCGTCGAGCAGGTCGGCGTCGATGGTCACCGATCCCACGTAGTGCAGGTCGGCCTGGGTGACGGTGGCTCGGTGGATCTTGGACTTGAACATGGTGCGAAACATGAGAGTGCTCCCGATTCGTCTGCTCCCTGCCTGCTACTGCAGGTCAAGGGCGATTCGGAGATTACATCGTTTCGCATGCTCGGTCAGCTGTCGCAAGGTGTTCGAGGACTCACACTGACCCGTTGCCGGCTTTTGTGTATGCCGCGGGAATCCTCGTGATCTCATCGCCCGCCATTTCTCATGCGAGCCATGCGGACT
Source organism: Streptomyces sp. C1-1 (assembly GCF_050214755.1). NCBI lineage: Bacteria > Bacillati > Actinomycetota > Actinomycetes > Kitasatosporales > Streptomycetaceae > Streptomyces > Streptomyces sp. C1-1. The sequence goes on from NZ_CP189826.1 coordinate 1,891,730, forward strand.
CCTTGTGACGTATGCGTGGCGAGACGTCCGAGCCGCCCGCGGCAGCGGGCGTGCCCGTGGTGCCGGGTGCGGCCGAGTGCCCCAGGTGCCGGTGCACGAAGTGGATGGCCATCGCGCCCTCACCGGCCGCCGAGGCCACCCGCTTCACCGAGCCGCTGCGGACATCCCCTACCGCGAAGACCCCGGGCAGGCTGGTCTCCAGGGTCATGCACGGGCGCCCGCGGCCTTGCCACACCTCGGGGTGGGCGCAGGCTTCCTGGGCCTCCGGACCGGTGAGGACGAAGCCGCGGGAGTCGAGGGCAATCATGCCGGTGAGCCACCCGGTGTGGGGGTCGGCGCCGGTGAAGACGAACAGGCCCCGTACCGCGAGTCGGCGGTGCCCGCCCGTGCGGTTGTCGACCACGTCGAGCTCCTCCAGCACCTCCTGGCCGATGACCTCGGTGACCTCGGTGTGCAGCATGACCTCCACCCGCGGATGGCGCTCGACCTGGTCGACCAGGTAGCGGGACATGTTGGCCTCAAGGCTGGGGCCTCGGACCAGCAGGTGCACCTTCGGCGCGTACCCGGCGAGGAACAGCACCGCCTGGCCCGCCGAGTTGCCTCCGCCGACGACGGCCACCGGGTCGGTGCGGCACTGCTGGGCCTCGTAGACGGTCGCCGAGTAGTGGACGCTCGTTCCCTCCAGGCGTTCGATGCCGGGCACCTGGAGCCGGCGGTAGCGGGCACCCGTGGCCAGGACGACGGCGCGGGCGGCGATCTCGCTGCCGTCGGCGAACGCCACCACGTAGTGGTCCTCGTCCTTGGGATGGAGACCGGTCGCCTCCACCGGAATGCTGATCCTGGCGCCGAACTTGTCGGCCTGGAGCACGGCGCGATCGGTGAGTTCGGCGCCGGAGATGCCGGAGGGAAAGCCGAGCAGATTCTCGATGCGGGACGACGTGCCGGCCTGGCCGCCGGTGGCCATCGCCTCCACCACGGTGGTGGTCAGGCCCTCGGAGGCGGCGTACACCGCGGCAGCGAGGCCGGCGGGTCCGGAGCCGACGATCAGGACGTCGCGGTGACGGTCTCCGGCGGGCAGTGACGGCAGGCCGATGAGCCGGGCCAGTTCCGCGTTGCTGGGGTTGCGCAACAGGGTGGTGTCCCGCCAGATGACGAGCGGTGTCTCCTCCGGGCCGACGCCGAAGCGGCGCAGCAGCTCCTCGGCCTCCTCGTCGGTCTCCAGGTCGATCCAGCGGTGCGGCAGCCGGTTGCGGATGGCGAACTCGCGCAGCCGCCGGGTGTCGGGCGAGTAGCGCGAGCCGATGATGCGGAAGCCGGCGCCTTCTCCGACGAGCAGCGCACGACGGCCCAGACAGGCGCGCAGCACGACGTCCCCGATGGTGGAGTCCTGGGACACCAGGTGGCGCAACTGGTCCAAGGAGACGACGAGGGCCTCGCCCGGCTCCCTGGCGACAGCGGTGTAGAAGGCCACCTGTCCGTGCAGCAGACCGAGTTCGCCGATGAAGCGACCGGGACCGTGCACGCGCAGCACGTGCTCCTCGGGAGTGCCGTAGTCCTCGACGACGGCGACGGTACCGCTGAGGACGACGAAGAACGTCTCACAGCGCTCCCCTTCCCGGATCAGCACGTCGTTCGGAGCCGTGCTCCGGCGTTGCCCGTGCTCCGCCAGACGTGCGATCTGGTCCTCCGTAAGGCGCGGATACGCCCCGCAGATGTCCGGGGTCTCCCGGAAGACGGCCTCGTCCGCTTCCTCCGGCACCGGTCCTTCGCCCGGCGGCGACTGGTCGCCGGACATCAGACGAACGCCTCGTGAACGTAGCACCAGCGCCATTCCTCGCCGGGCTGGAACGACTGCACGATCGGATGGGCGACGGCAGCTGCGTGCTTTCGCGCGTGCTTGTTCGGCGAGGAGTCACAGCAGCCGACGTGCCCGCAGGTCAGGCAGAGCCTCAGGTGGACCCACGGGGAGCCGAGCAGCAGACACTCCTGACACCCTTCCGGGGTCAGCGGCTGGACCGGCCGGACAAGCGCGAGGTGGGGGTCTGCGTGCAGGGTCATCCGGATCACCCTTCCCGGGCCGTGATCGACTGTTCCACCCACTGGCGCAGAGCGGGGGCCGGCGCCGCCCCCGCCTGCCGGGCGACCGTCTCGCCCTGGTCGAGGACGAGCAGTGTCGGTACCGCCTGGACCTCGAAACGCTGCGACAGCCGTGGGTTCTTGTCGACGTCGACCTTGACCAGTTTGATTCGGCCGGCGAGATCGGTGGCGACCTTCTCCAGCGCGGGGCTGACCATGCGGCAGGGGCCGCACCAGGTGGCCCACAGGTCGACCACGACGGGGACGTCGGCCCGCTCGGCGACCTCGGTGAAGTCGTCGTCGCCCGCGTCCACCATCCACGGCAGGGGCTGCTTGCAGTGGCCGCACTTCGGGCGGCCCTCCGCGGCCACGGGCACCCGGTTGGTGCGCCCGCAGTTGGGACAACTGACGGTCGTCGCCTGCATCGTGCTCATGCCGCCCGCGCTCCCTTCACGTCCCCGGGCTGGTCGTAGGTGACCACCAGCTCTCCGTGTTCGGCGTCGACGCGGACCGTCGCGCCGTCCTGGACGTCGCCGCGCAGCAGGGCGCGTCCGACCAGTGTCTCGACCTCGTGGGAGATGTAGCGGCGCAGTGGCCGGGCCCCGTACACCGGGTCGTAGCCCTGGTGAGCGATCACTTCCCGCGCAGCGGCGGTGAGTTCGACGGTGATGCGGCGTTCGGCGAGCCGCTGCCGCAGTTCGTCGAACTGCAGCTCCACGATCCGCTCGATCTGCCGCTCGCCGAGCGGCTTGAACAGCACGATGTCGTCGACGCGGTTGAGGAACTCCGGGCGGAAGTGCCCGCGCAGCTCGCCCATCACCAGGGCGCGGGCGTCGGGCTTGATCTCACCTTCGGCGGTGGCGCCGTCGAGGAGGTACTCGGAGCCGATGTTGGACGTCATGATGATCACGGTGTTGCGGAAGTCGACGGTGCGGCCCTGAGCATCGGTGATGCGGCCGTCGTCGAGGATCTGCAGCAGGGTGTTGAAGACATCGGTGTGCGCCTTCTCGATCTCGTCGAACAGCACGACCGAGTACGGCTTGCGGCGTACCGCCTCGGTGAGCTGGCCGCCTTCCTCGTAGCCGACGTATCCGGGCGGTGCGCCCATGAGCCGGCTGACGGTGTGCCGCTCCTGGTACTCGCTCATGTCGAGGCGGACCATGTTCTCCTCGGAGTCGAACAGAGTCCGGGCGACGGTCTTGGCCAGCTCGGTCTTCCCGACGCCGGTGGGGCCGAGGAAGATGAACGAGCCGATGGGGCGGCGAGGGTCCCGGATGCCGGAGCGGGCACGGATGATGGCGTCGGTGACGAGTTTGACGGCTTCGTCCTGGCCGATGACGCGCTCGCGCAGGATCTCGTCGAGGCGCAGCAGTTTCTCGCGTTCGCCCTCCTGGAGGCGGGCGACGGGGATGCCGGTCCAGGCGGCGACGATCTCGGCGATCTCCTCCTCGGTGACGACCTCGCGCAGCAGCCGGTTCTGCCCTTGTTTGGCGGCCAGTTGCTCCTCCTCCGCGGCGAGTCGGCGCTCCAGGTCCTGGAGCCGGCCGTAGCGGAGTTCGGCGGCGCGGTTGAGGTCGTAGGCGCGTTCGGCCTCCTCCGCCTCGTGGCGGACCTGCTCCAGTTCCTGGCGCAGCTCCTGCACGCGGCGGATCGCCTGCCGTTCGGCCTCCCACTGGGCGTGCTTGGCGTCGGCCTCGCCGCGCAGGTCGGCCAGTTCCCTGCGCAGCTCCTCCAGGCGGGCTTTGCTGGCGGGGTCGCTCTCCTTGGACAGGGCCGCTTCCTCGATCTCCAGGCGGGTGACGCGGCGGGTGATCTCGTCGAGTTCGGCGGGCATCGAGTCGATCTCGGTACGCAGCCGGGCACAGGCCTCGTCGACGAGGTCGATGGCCTTGTCGGGCAGGAACCGGTCGGTGATGTAGCGGTGGCTGAGGGTGGCCGCGGAGACCAGCGCGGTGTCCTGGATCTTCACGCCGTGGAAGACCTCCAGGCGTTCGCGCAGTCCGCGCAGGATGGAGATGGTGTCCTCCACGCTCGGCTCGTCGACCAGGACCTGCTGGAAGCGGCGTTCGAGGGCGGCGTCCTTCTCGATGTGCTTGCGGTACTCGTCGAGGGTGGTGGCGCCGATCATGTGGAGTTCGCCCCGGGCGAGCATCGGCTTGAGCATGTTGCCCGCGTCCATGGCCCCTTCGGCGGCGCCCGCGCCGACGACCGTGTGCAACTCGTCGACGAACAGCAGGATCCGTCCCTCGGCGGCCTTCACCTCGGACAGTACGGCCTTGAGGCGTTCCTCGAACTCGCCGCGGTACTTGGCGCCGGCGACCAGGGAGCCCATGTCGAGGGCGAACACGGTCTTGTCGCGGAGGCCCTCGGGGACGTCGCCGCGGACGATGCGCTGGGCCAGCCCCTCGACGATGGCGGTCTTGCCGACGCCGGGGTCACCGATGAGGACGGGGTTGTTCTTGGTCTTGCGGCTGAGGATCTGGGTGACGCGGCGGATCTCCGCGTCCCGGCCGATGACCGGGTCCAGTCGCCCGGACCGGGCCTCGAGGACCAGGTCGCGGCCGTACTTCTCCAGCGCCTCGTAGGCCACTTCGGGGTTGGCGGAGGTGACGCGCTGGTTGCCCCGGACCTGGGTGAGCGCGCTCAGGAACGAGTCCCTGGTGATGCCGGCCTGTTTGAGCAGTCGCCCGGCGGCGGTCGAAGAGCTCTCCTCAGCCAGGGCTAGCAGGAGGTGCTCCACGGACACGTACTCGTCCTTGAGGCGTTTGGCCTCCCGTTCGGCGGCGTCGAGCAGCCGGGCGAGGCGCTGGGTGACGAAGACCTGGCCGGGTGCCGCGCCGGGGCCCGTGACCTTCGGGCGGCGGAAGAGTTCCTCGCGCAGGGCCGCGCTCAGTTCCTTCGGCTCGGTGCCGGCCTGTTGCAGCAACCGAGGGATCAGACCGTCCTCCTGATCGAGAAGTGCGAGCAGCAGGTGTTCCCCGTCGACCTCGGTGTGCCCCATGCCGACGGCCGCGGTCTGGGCCTCCTGGAGGGCTTCCTGGGACTTCTGGGTGAGACGGTTCATGTCCATGGGGGTGTTTCACTCCTCGTGCCGCGGCCGCGCAGGGCGGCTTCGAGCAGGCTGATGCGGTCGAGCAGGTCGAGCACCAGGCCGATGGATGCGTAGTTGAGGCAGAGGCCGGTGCGCAGCCGCTGGATGCGGGCGAGGACCGCCGGGGCCGTGGGGTCGAACACCAGCCCTCCGGAGGCGTCGCGTTCGGCGTCGATCAGGCCGAGGGCGACGAACCGGCGGATGAGATCGGGGTGGAGGCCCGAGCGAAGGGCCACGGCGGTCAGGGAGAGCCTGGGGACGGGGACGAGCGCGTACCGGACAGCCGTCGGGGCGGTGCGGTCGGCACCCGTCCGCGCCGGACGGGCGCCCACGCCGGCCCCGCCGATGCCTGCCGCTCCCGCGGGTCGGTCGTTCATCACGTCCTCCTGGGGTCGTACGAGGAGGTGGCGGCGAGCTCCTCGAACAGTTCGCGCTCCCGCTCGCCGAGGGTGGGCGGCACCATGACGCGGAGTTCGGCGTACAGGTCGCCGTTCGCGCCTCTCGGGTTCGGCATGCCCTCGCCGCGCAGCCGCAGCCGCCGGCCGCTGGACGAGCCCGCGGGCACCGTGACCTTGGCCGTGCCGCCGCCGGGGGTGGGCACCGGCACGGTCGCACCCAGGGCCGCCTCCCAGGGGGTGACCGGGACTTGTACGTGCACATCGCGGCCGTCCAGCCGGAACCGGGGGTGGGGCTGGATGCGCACCCGCAGGTACAGGTCGCCCGCGGCGGCGTCACCACTGCCCCGCCCGCCCTCGCCCGCCAGCCGGATGCGCTGCCCGTCGGTGACGCCCGGCGGCACGTCGACCTCGTACCGCCGCGGCTGCCCGGTGGGACCGGCGAGCGTGACGGTGCGACGGCCGCCCCGGTACGCCTCCTCGACGGTGAGCGGCAGCTCGGCCTCCTGGTCCGCTCCGGGAACGCCGCCCCGGGCGGCGCCGGCCCCGAACATGGAGCCGAACAGGTCCTCGATGTCGATGCCCTCCGCACCGAAGTCGTCGCCGAAGCCGGTGGCGTACCGGACGCGAGGACCGCCCCCGCCTGCGGTCCCCCGACCGCGGAAGCCGCCGCCCGCTCCCGCCGCGACCCGTTCGTCGAAATCCTCCGGGATCTTGCGGAAATCCTCGCCGAAGCGGTCGTAGCGGGCTCGGGTCTTGGGATCGGACAGGACGCTGTACGCCTCGTTGAGGTCCTTGAAACGCTCCTCCGCCCCGGGGTCCTTGTTGACGTCGGGGTGGTGCCTGCGGGCGAGTTTGCGATATGCCTGCTGGATCTCGTCCTGGCTCGCGGTCCGCGACACGCCGAGCACCTCGTAGAAGTCCCGCGCCATGACCGGTCACTCCCGCTTCGCGACGGTCACTGCGGCGGGCCTGAGCTGCCGCTCGCCGTCCCCGTAGCCGGGGCGCAGCACCTCGACGACCGTGCCCGGTGGGGCGTCGGGGTCCTGGACGACGCCGACCACCTCGTGCCTGGCCGGGTCGAACGCGACGCCGGTCTCCGCGTGCCGCGGGTAGCCGAGCAGTTCGAGGACGTTCACCGCCTGGTCGCGTACGGCCCGGACGCCCTCCACGATCGCGCCCGGATCGGCGCCCGCGTGGGTCAGGGCGAGTTCGAGGTTGTCGAGGACGGGCAGGAAGGCGGCCGCCGTGCGGGACCGCTCGACCGCCCGTTCCCGCTCCAGTTCCCTGGCATGCCGCTTGCGAAGGTTGTCGAGGTCGGCGAGTGCGCGCCGCCAGCGGTCCTGCAGTTCCTCGATCGCGGTCGTGTACTCGTCCTCGGCACGCGCGGGACCGGCGGCGTCGGGTCCCGGTTCGCCGTGCGCCCCTTCGGGCCGGGGCGGGCCCGGTTGGGGCAGATCCCCGCGAGGAGGAGGTGCGACGCCTTCCGGGACCGGTACGACCGGATCCGACGCGGCCCGGCCGGGTTCCTGGGGGTGGGTGGGCATGGCGCGCCTCAGCCCTTGTCGAACTCGGCGTCGATGACATCATCGTCACCGCCACCGCCGCTCGTGGGACCGCCGGTGGCGGCGTCCTGGCCGGGACCGCCGCCCGGGGCGCCGGCGCCCTGATGGGCCGCCAGCCCGGCGAGCACCTGCTGGAGTTCGGAGGTCAGGGGCCGTACGCGCTCCACGCCCGCCTCGTCCTTGACCGCCGCCCGGGCGTCGGACACGAGCATCTCCGCGCGTGCCTTCTCGTGCGCGGGCGCCGCGTCGCCCAGTTCGGCGAGACGCTTCTCGACCTGGTACGCGACGGCGTCGAGTTCGTTGCGGGCGTCGACGGCCTCGCGGAGTGCCTGGTCCTGGCCCCGGTTGCTCTCGGCCTCCTGGACCATGCGTTCGACCTCGCTGCGGTCCAGGTTGGAGCTCTCGCTGATGGTGATGCCCTGTTCCTTGCCGGTGTCCCGGTCGCGGGCCTTGACGTTGAGGATGCCGTTGGCGTCGATGTCGAAGGTGACCTCGACCTGCGGTTCGCCCCGCGGCGCCTGGCGGATGTCGGTGAGCTGGAACCGGCCCAGCACCCGGTTGTCGGCGGCCCGCTCGCGCTCGCCCTGGAGGACCACCACATCGACGGCCGGCTGGTTGTCCTCGGCGGTGGAGAAGGTCTCGCTGCGGCGCACCGGGATGGTGGTGTTCCGTTCGATGATCTTCGTCATCACTCCGCCGCGCGTCTCCACGCCCAGCGACAAGGGGGTGACGTCGAGCAGCAGGACGTCCTTGACCTCGCCCTTGAGCACCCCGGCCTGGATCGCGGCGCCCAGGGCCACGACCTCGTCGGGGTTGACGCTCATGTTGGGTTCCTTGCCGCCGGTCAGCCGGCGGACCAGGGTCTGGACTGCGGGGATGCGGGTGGAACCGCCGACGAGGATGACCTCGTCGATGTCGCTCTCGCCGACCTTCGCGTCGGCCATCGCCTGCTGCACCGGTCCCAGGCAGCGCTCCACCAGGTCGCCGGTGATCTGCTCGAACGTGGACCGCATGATCGAGTCGGTGAGGTGCTTGGGGCCCGTGGCGTCGGCGGTGACGAACGGCAGGCTGACCTGCGTCTGCGTCACCGAACTGAGCTCGGTCTTGGCCTTCTCCGCCGCCTCGAACAGTCGTTGCAGCGCCTGCGGGTCCTTGCGCAGGTCGATGCCGTTCTCCTTCTGGAAGTCGTCCGCGAGGTGATCCACCAGACGCCGGTCGAAGTCGTCGCCGCCCAGGTGGCTGTCACCGGCGGTGGAGCGAACCTCCACCACGCCGTCGCCGACGTCGAGGATGCTCACGTCGAAGGTGCCGCCGCCCAGGTCGAAGACGAGGACGGTCTCGTGCTCCTTCTTGTCCATGCCGTAGGCGAGGGCGGCCGCCGTCGGCTCGTTGATGATCCGCAGCACCTCCAGTCCGGCGATCCGTCCGGCGTCCTTGGTGGCGGTGCGCTGAGCGTCGTTGAAGTAGGCGGGCACCGTGATGACCGCCTCCGTGACCCGCTCCCCCAGTTGCTTGGAGGCGTCATCGGCGAGTTTGCGCAGCACCTGTGCGCTGATCTCCTCAGGCGCGTACAACTTGTCGCGCACCTTGAAGCGAGCGGCCCCGCCGTCGCCCTCGACGACGTCGTACGCCACCGCCCTGGCCTCGTCGGAGATCTCGTCGAAGTGCCGGCCGATGAACCGCTTGGCCGAGTAGATGGTGCCCTTGGGGTTGAGGATCGCCTGGCGCCGGGCCAGCTGGCCCACCAGGCGTTCCCCGGTGTCGGTGAAGGCCACCACGGACGGCGTCGTGCGGTTGCCCTCGCTGTTGGGCACGACGGACGGCTCGCCGCCCTCCCACACGGCGATCACCGAGTTGGTGGTGCCCAGGTCGATGCCCACTGCCTTGGCCATGGGGAACTCCTCCCGGTTCGGCGCCTGCGACGCCGACTTTCCGGATTCAGGTGGGGCCTCCGCCGGTTTCGCACCGGTGCGCACGGAGGGTCTCGAGCACTCCAGGGTGGCGAACCGGGTGGCTCCACGCCTGCGCCTGGGGAGTCAGGATTGCGCGGGTCCGGTCGCCCCACGAGTACGAGGGAATGAACCGGAACATCTCGGGTAGGCCCGCCGGGAGCGGGTACGCGACACGCTCGCCTCCCTGAAGGCTCATGGAGAACGGAGTGATCCCATGGCCGGCAGTCGGACGAACAGCCTGTACCACCACCGCTCCGACCGGGCGAGCAGCCTTCCGCGGGGCAGCGCTCGGTGGCACCGTACGGCCGCGCGCGCACGGCCCCGCCCACCCGCTCGCACCCCGGCCGACCATGCTCTTCGCGACCTGACGGTGCTCCCCCGCGCCCTGTTCGACACCTTGGACGAAGGCGAGATCCTGCGACTGGCCATGGACCACATGGCCGCCGCGGGGCCATTCCGCGCCGAGACCGGATACCTCAAGGTGGGCGGCGACCTGATCCCCAGCCCGAGGAACGGGCAGACGCATGCCTCGGCCATGGGCCGGAGGGTGCGGGAGCTGGCCGGGCGGGACGGCCCCGTGACCGTACCCGGCAGGCCCTGGGGCCGCGCCCTGGGGATACGCGGACTTGAGGGACTCCACGGCTACATCGTGGTGACGTGCCGCTCCCAGCCATCCGAGGCCGAGCGATCCCTGCTCGCCACGATCGTCCGGCACACCGCTGCTGCACTGTCAGTCGCCTCCGCACACCGCCGCCGACGCGAGGACGCGCTGGAACTGCACCGGCTGAGGGACGAACGCACAGCCCTCCAGGGGCAGCTGATCTCCGTCGTGGCGGAGCTGGGGTACCAGCGGGCCGTTCACGCGCTGATGGCCGAGGTCGCCGCCTCCAGCGGCGGCGAGGAAGCCATCACCCGCGCACTGCACAGGCTCACCGGACTCCCCGCGCTGGTCGAGGACCGCTTCGGTCGGCTCAGGTCCTGGACCGGCCCCGGCCGCCCCGACCCCTATCCCGAGCCGGACCCCGTGCGCCGGGACGAAATGCTGCACGCCGTCGCCCGTCAGGCCGGGCCGGTGCGGATAAAGGACCGGCTGATCACCCTGGTCCGCCCACACGGAGAGATCCTGGGCGTCCTGGCCGTGGTCGATGCCCGGGACGAGGCCGACGAGCACACCGTGCTCGCGCTGGAACACGCCGCCGCGTCGCTCGCCCCGGGGCTGACACACCTGCGCGATCTGGCCGAAGTGGAGCTGAGGCTGCACCGCGAGCTGGTCGACGACCTCCTGGCGGGGACGGACGAGGCGAGCGCCTACGCCCGGTCCGGGGCAGTCGGACACGACCTGCACCGCAGCCACTACATCGTCGTGGTGCAGTGGCCGAACCGGACTGCGGACGACTCCTTCGCGCAGACCGTGGGACGGGCGGCCTCTGCCGTGGGCATGCGCTCGCTGCTGACCCGCCGTTCCGACCATGTGGTCCTGGTCGCCGACGACAGGCCGCACGCCCGCGCGTTGTACGAGGCGCTCGCCCGGGAGACCGGGACACGGTCCGGGACGATCGGGGTGAGCGCCCCTTGCGACTCCCTGGACGACATACCCCACGGCTACCAGGAGGCACAACGCGCCATGGAAGTGCGCCGCCACTCCCGCGAGCGCTACGGCACGACGTTCTTCGACGAGCTCGGCCTCTACCGCATCCTGGGACCCGGCAATGATTACCGGGAACTGGAGACGTTCGTCCAGGAGTGGCTCGGGCAGCTCATCGACTACGACTCCCGGCACCACACGGCCATGGTGGAGACCCTGTCCCGGTACTTCGACTGCGGCGGCAACTACGACGAGACCGCGGAATCCCTCGCGATCCACCGCAGCACGCTGCGCTATCGGCTCCAGCGCATCCGCGACATCAGCGGCAACGACCTCGCGAACGTCGAGGACCGGCTGAACCTCCAGGTGGCGACCCGGGTGTGGAAGATCGTGCTGGGCGGCCCCGGCTGATGCCTCGCTAGAACTTCTGCGCGACTGGCCTCCCCGCGGCTCATGCGACACCGGTTGTCCGGGAGGCGCGGACCCGGGCACTCGGTACGGGTGGGCGTGACGCGGATCCGCGGCGGACGGGGGCCCGAGATGTCTGCGGAATCGGCCAGAACGATCGCGCTCGCTTCCGGTGGGTAGATCGCGGCGCTCGGGCAGGGCACCGGGTACCCGGGCGAGGACCCGGCCCGGCGTCAGCAGGAGAAGATGCTGCCCGGGCGCACCAGTTCCGCACGCTCACGCCGGCTCACGTCCGCAGGGCACCGCCAGTTCGGACGCCTCATGCTGCTCTGCCAGGGGAAGTGGGGGCGCCCTTTTTCGGCCTGGGGTGCGGAGGCGCTCAGCAGGGGGCTCTGCGAATCTTGAGCGGGTAACAGCCGATGGCGGCGCGGGCGGGAGCGAACGACGCCGTCCGTTCCCGGTGAGGAGGCGAGAGGCATGACCGTGATGGGTGTGTCGAAGTTCGAGAGGTTCTTCCGCGCCGCCGCAAGCCTCGACATGGACAGGAACGACCTGAAGCGGTACGGCGACTTCGTCGACGCCAAGCTCTACGACCTCCTGGTCGTCGGCCAGGCGTCGGCCAAGGCCAACGGCAGGGATACCGTCGAACCGTGGGACCTACCGATCACCAAGGGCCTCCAGGAGAGCATCCACCGGTTCCGGCGACTCGACGAGGAGGTCGAGCTGAAGCCGATCCTGGAACAGCTCGCCGCGCACCCTCCTCTCGACAGGGCACCCACCCAGGAGGCCGAGGAGCGCTACCCCGAGATCATCGGCGGTCTCAGCGTCGCCCTCGCCGAGACGTTCAAGACCATGTATCCGGATGTCAAGAACCCGCAGACCAGTCACTGGGAGGGCGTGACCGCCGTGTTCGACCGGCTGCTGTAGCAGTCGCGCCCCGGTGCATGTGGCAGCTTTCACTGACCGCGCGCAGACATGCGCTCGGGACGCCTTCGGCCGGGCCTCGCAGTCCCCGGTCCGCGGGCGAGCAGTGCGCGGTGCGGGAGCCGTTGTCGCCGAAGGGGGCCAAGGAGGGGCGGGCGCCTGTCCGGCCTCGGCGGCAGTTGATCGACGACCGGGTCCGTGCCGGTGTTCCGTCGCGGGACACGCCCGTCGAGTACGAGCCATGGGGCCGGGTCTACGACCTGCCCCTTTGATGGCAGCGGAACGGAACCTGGCACCGGGTCCTCACCCGGCTCCAGTCTCTGGCCGACGCGAAGGGTGCGATCACGTGGGACGTGAGCGTCGACTCCACGGTCTGCCGCGCCGCCACGTCGCCGAACTCGTCGTGGAACGGGCCCAGACGGGAGACCTCGCGAGCGATATCCGCCACAAGCCGGAACGCAGCGGGGCGACGCGCGCGCCCCTGCGAACCGAACCCGGCTGACCGGTGCTCAGCCCCTCGCGCCGTCGTCAGGAGCGCGCGAGCCGGGCCGCGAGATAGGGCGCGGTGGCGCTGCGGCGGGCTCTCGCCACCTTGGCCGGCGGGCCCGCCACGACCACCCGCCCGCCCGCGTCGCCGCCGCCCGGCCCGAGGTCGATGACCCAGTCGGCGGTGGCGATCGTGTCCAGGTCGTGCTCGACGAGGACGACCGTGTTGCCGGCGTCGACGAGCCGGTGCAGCTGTCGCAGCAGCAGCGCGATGTCCGAGGGGTGCAGCCCCGCCGTCGGCTCGTCGAGCAGGTAGAGCGCGTGCCCGCGGCGGGCTCGCTGCAGTTCGGTGGCCAGTTTGATGCGTTGCGCCTCACCACCGCTGAGTTCCGTCGCGGGCTGCCCCAGCCGCAGGTACCCCAGTCCCACCTCGCGCAACGTCTCCAGACTGCGGGAGGCTGCCGGGACGGCGGACAGGAACTCGGCGGCGGCGTCGACGGACAGCCCCAGCACTTCCGCGATGTTCTTGCCGCGGTGGGTGACTTCCAGTGTTTCGGCGTTGTACCGGGCGCCCTGGCAGGTCGGGCACGGCGCGTAGGTGCCGGGCAGGAACAGCAGTTCCACCGCGACGAATCCTTCGCCCTGGCAGGTCTCGCACCGCCCTTCGGGCACGTTGAAGGAGAACCGCCCGGCCGAGTAGCCGCGAGCCCTGGCCTCGTCCGTCGCCGCGTACAGCTTGCGCACCGCGTCGAACATCCCCGTGTACGTGGCCAGGTTGGACCGGGGAGTCCGGCCGATGGGCCGTTGGTCGACCAGGACCAGCCGGTCGAACGACTCGACCCCCGACGCGTCCTGGACGTCGACCTCCAACTGCGCCTCGTCGGGCTCCTCGAGTACGACTCCGAGGTGGCCGCGGACGACCTCGGCGAGCACCTGCGTCACCAGCGTCGACTTCCCGGAACCGGACACGCCCGTCACCGCCGTCAGTACGCAGAGCGGTACGGCGACGGACACGTCGTGCAGATTGTGGCGGGAGACGCCGCTCAGGTGCAGCCAGCCGTGCGGTCTGCGCGGGCGGTGATCGAGCGGCTGGGCGCGCCCGAACAGGTACCGGCTCGTGGCCGACTCCCCGACCCGCTCGAGACCGGCGACCGGGCCGCTGTACAGCACGCGTCCGCCGCCCTCACCCGCGCCGGGGCCGATGTCGACCACCCAGTCCGCCCGCCGGACGACGTCCATGTCGTGCTCCACGACGAACAGCGAGTTGCCCGCCGCCTTGAGGCGGTCCAGCACGTCCAGCAGCGGTTCCGCGTCGGCCGGGTGCAGGCCCGCGGAGGGTTCGTCGAGGACGTAGACGACGCCGAACAGCCCCGAGCGCAGCTGGGTGGCGATCCGCAGGCGCTGTGCCTCGCCGGGCGACAGGGTCGTCGAGCGGCGCCCGAGGCTGAGATATCCGAGGCCCAGGTCGAGCAGTACCTCGACCCGCGCGACCAGATCGCCGCAGATCCGGACCGCGACCTCGGTCGTCTCCCCGGATCGGGCGGTCGACGTGGTGGCGTCGGCCTCGGACCGCCCCGCGACGGGCCGCAGCAGCGCCACGACCTCGGTGAGCGGCATGGCGTTGATCTCGGCGATGGACCGTCCGGCGAAGGTCACGGCGAGCGCCTCGGGCCGCAGTCCGCTGCCGTGGCACTCGGGGCAGGGCACACTCCTGACGAACCGGAGCGCCCGTTCGCGCATCTTCTCGCTCTTGGAGTCGGCGAGGACGTGCATGACGTGCTTGCGGGCGCTCCAGAACGTGCCCTGGTAGCCGTAGTCGACGCGGTCCTCCTCCGGCTCGACGTACACGGAGGGCTGCTCGTCCGTGTACAGCAGCCAGTCCCGGTCCTTCTTCCTGAGCCTGCGCCACGGTCGGTCGATGTCGATCCCCAGGCCGCTCACGACACTGCGCAGGTTGGCGCCCTGCCAGGCGCCCGGCCAGGCGGCGATCGCCCCCTCGCGGATGCTCAGCGAGGGGTCCGGGACGAGCAGGTCCTCGGCGACGTCGTGCACGACGCCCAGTCCGTGGCACTCCGGGCAGGCGCCGGCCGCGGTGTTGGGTGAGAACGACTCGGCCTCCAGCCGTGCGGCCCGGGGCGGATAGGTGCCGGCCCGGGAGTACAGCATGCGCAGCAGATTGGACAGCGTGGTGATGGTGCCGACCGTCGAGCGCGAGCTGGGCGACCCGCGTCGCTGCTGCAGGGCCACGGCCGGTGGCAGTCCGGTGATCTCCTGCACGTGCGGTGCGCCGACCTGTTGCAACAGCCTTCGGGCGTACGGTGCCACGGACTCGAAGTAGCGCCGCTGAGCCTCCGCGTAGAGCGTGCCGAACGCGAGCGAGGACTTGCCCGAACCGGAGACGCCGGTGAAGGCGACCATCGCGTCCCGCGGAACGTCGACGTCGATGTTCCGCAGGTTGTTCTCACCGGCGCCCCGGACATGCACGAAGGGGTCGGTCGCGTCCTTGTCCACCGTTCCTGACTACCTGATCGCGCCGGGAACCGCGCGACAGGAGCCGTCACCGGGCCGGCCCGCTCACACGAGCGTCCGGCCAAGCCCGGTATGAGCCGCAGCCAGGGAACATTCGAGGGCGCTTCACCGTTGAAGCAAATGTGGGCGTGAAGGGAACAGTGTCCCCGGGCCTCACCTTTTGCTCATGAGGACGATCGTTCGGCTGAAGCCTCATGGAGCCTCCGCCGCGAGGCGACCGCCCTTCGCGCCCACTCTCGATCGGCCCCGGCTGGGGATCCCCCGAACCAGTCGGGGCCTTCGCCTGCCGTGAGCGAGTTCGGTAACCGGTCCACCGGGTACTGTCGGGACGTCGGCGCCTCCTGGGCGGAGGTCGTGCGGCGCACGGTCAGAGCCAGCGCGTCACACGGCGTCGGCGATGCCTCGGGGGGCATCCTGTGGGAACGGGCGATCGCGGGGGCAGCCGACGAGAAGGAGTCATGCGGGTGTCGTCTCAGGGCGTTACGGTCGTGGCTCTCCTGGCGGATCCGGACGCGCCCACGGAGGTCGCGCAGCGCATCGCCCGGATACTTCCTGCTCGGCTCGCCGACAAGTCTGTCCAGGGGCGACGGTTCGACGTCGAGGTGGTCAGTGAGCCCTTCACCGCAGGGACCGAGGATCTGCCCACTCTGATGCGCCGGATCATGGACCGGGGAAGTGCGGAGAGTTGGGACATCGTCGTGGCCCTCACCGACCTTCCGCTGCACTCACAGGGGCGCAAGATCGTGGTGGATCTCAGTCACGAACACGGCTTGGCACTGCTGTCTCTTCCTACGCTGGGCGGCTTGCGGCTGCAGACGAGGGCCCGGCGGGTTGTGGAAGAAGCCGTGCTCAGTTTGGCGCGTCCGCGAGCCTCCGGGGTGGAGGGACCTCCGCAGAGTGAGCCGTTGCTGGCTCCCTTTGTCAGTCGTTTCGCGCCTATTCACCCGAGCCAGGTCGGTGCGGAGGAGACCGCTGATCTTCGGTACGTCGTCAGCGGGCCGCGCGGCTACCTGAGGGTGCTCTTCGGTATGGTCCGCGCCAACCGGCCGTGGCGCTTGGTGCCGGGCCTGTCGAAAGCCCTGGCGGCCGCACTCGCCACGGGAGCCGTCGCCACCGTGAACTCCACCACCTGGAGCCTGGCCGAGGCCCTGAGCGCGCCACGCCTCGTGATCGCCACGGTCGGGTCTGTCGGGCTCATGATCGGCTGGCTGATCGTAGACGGGCAACTGTGGCATCGATCAACAGAGCTCTCGCCGGAGGCGAGGCAGAGGGCGAGGCTCTACAACACCTCGACGGTCATGACCGTGGGTATCGGGGTGCTCGTCTGCTACTTGGGTTTGATCGTCATCAACTTGGTGTGGGCCCTGTTCATCCTCAACGGCCAAGTGTTCGCCTCCACGACACGGACCCCGCTCAACGCCACGGCATACTGGACGTTGTCCTGGTTCGTCGCTTCGGTCGCCACGGTGGGCGGGGCGCTGGGGTCGGGCTTGGAGAGCGACGAGGCGATCCGGGCAGCCGCCTACTCCAAGCGCGAACAGGACCGCCGCCACATGCTCCAGGACGACGACAGCGACTAGCTGGTGACCCGCGCCGGAGATGCGTTGGTGGTCGGTGGTCGTCCGCGTACGAGGATTCCGCTGATCGATCGGTGCGTGGTCGTTTCGCGTCGTGGGCCTGCGGGGACCCGGCCGGCACGCTGCCGGAGCGCCGAAGCTCCGCCTGGCAAGCCGGCGGCGGCACCACCGTTTCACCTGAATCGGGTGAGCGGCCCGCAGAGGCATGCCGGAGCCACGGACCCCGTCGCACCAACTCCCGGGAGTCTGGCTCTGTACGCCGTCTCCATCACCGCCGTGCCGCGGTCATGCCGCGACACCGAGGAAGTCATCATGAAAGCAGCGGTCTGGCCAGGCTCACACCCGTGACGTGGCTGCGGGCCTTCGGGGAGGTCGTGCGATCCGGGCTCACGATCGAGGAGACGCGGCTGGAGCCCCTGCTCGCGCTGCGCACGGCCGCTGGGGTGGCGATCGTCGTCGGGCCGACGCTGTGGCTGGTCTCCCCTGCGTATGCCGCGTCCGCCGCCCTCGGCGCCTACTCCGCGGGTGGGGCCACCTTCCAGCGCACCTGGCGTCCACGCAAGGTGATCGCGCTCGGCGCGGGCGCGGGTCTGGCGCTCAGCACCTTCGTGGGCTACCTGGCCGCGGGACGACTCGTGACGTTCCTCCCGCTGCTGGCCGTATGGGCCTTTGCCGCGGGAATGGCGTGGGCCGTCGGATCGACCGCCGGGATCGTCGCGGCGACGACGGTCGGCAGCATGCTGGTGACCGTCACCCTGCCCACGAGCGTCGGGCGAGCCCTGGAGCACGCAGGGGTCATCGCACTCGGGGGCGTGACGCAGGCCGTGCTGATCCTGCTGTTCCCGATCCGGCGTTGGGGAGCCCATCGTGACGCGCTCGCCGACGCCCTGGCCGCCGTGGCGGACTACGCCCGCCGGTTGCGGCACGACCCGACCGCACCGTTCGACCCGGACCCGCTGATGACCGCCCGGGACGCGGCCGCCGTGACGCCGTCACAGGCCCGAACCCGTCCCCCCGTCCTCCACGGCCCCCGGGGACTCGCCGAGCGCATTCGGCCGGTCGTCGCCGCACTCGCCGACCCGGACGTCGGCGCCCCGGCGGAGGGACCCGGGCGGGACCGCGCGCGGGAGTTGCTCGACGCGGCCGCCGACGTCCTCGATGCGGCCGCCCGTTCGATCCGGCGCGGCACTCCCGCCGAGGTGCGGCCCGGGAGCACGGACGTCCTGCGCGTCGACGAGGAGCACGAGGTGCTGGAGGGCCCCGCGCGGCAGGCCGCCGAGCGGCTCGTGGAACTGCTCGGCGAGGCGTTGGAGATCGCGCGCTGCGGCGGCGCGCGCGGGAGGACGCCCACGCCGCCCGGCCCCGCGGGCACCCAGTTCCTGGTACGCCCGACCATGCTCCGGCTGGTCCCGGTCGTCGTCCGGGCGGTCCGCCGTGAACTCCGGCGGGACTCGCCCGTGTTCCGGCACGCCGTCCGCCTGGCGGCGGTGGCCACGCTCGGCTATCTGATCGCCGCCCGGCTTCCCCTGGGCCACGGCTACTGGGCGCCCATCGCGTCGGTGATGGTGATGCGGCCGGACTTCCACCGGACGTACGCGCGCGCGGTGGCCCGTCTCGCCGGGACCCTTGCGGGGGTCGCGCTCGCCACCGGGATGGTGCGAGCCCTGGGCCCGGACGCCCATGTGTTCGGCGCGCTGGCGGTGGTCTCGGCGGGCCTGTCGTACACGCTGATCCGTACCGGCTACGCCTACTCCCAGTGCTTCACCGCCGCGTACGTCGTCTTCCTGCTCGGCATGGGCGGCCAGGCATGGGAGCAGACGGTCCCGGAGCGCGTGGTGCTCACCCTGCTCGGCGGGGCCCTGGCAATGCTGGCCTACGTGGTGTTCCCCGCGTGGGAGACGCCCCGGCTGCCGGGCCGGCTCGCGGACTGGCTCGCCGCCAACGGCCGCTACGCGGCCGCGGTGCTCCGCGACTACGCCGAACCGACCCGGGAGCATCACGCCGACATGCGCAGGGCACTGCTGGCGAGCAGGGAGGCACGTGCCGCCTGGCAGGAGGCGTACGACCGGGCAAGGCAGGAACCGGTCCGCCCCAGGGGTCTGACGTTGCGCGAGGCGCAGGAGGCAGAGGAGGCGCTCAAGCGGTTCGGCCGGGCGGCGATGCTCATGGAGAGCCACGTCCCGCGGGCGGACAGCCGTTTCGCGCCCGAGGCGGAGCGGTTCGCCGAGGCCCTGGAGGCCGACACCGAGCAGGCGGCAGTCGACCTGCGCGAGCACAGGAATCCGGACTGGGGGCACGTGGACGAGGCGTTCCACGCGTGGGAGGGCGCCGCCGGGGACCGAAGCCCGGTCGTGCGGCGCGAGGCGGGACTGCAAAAACGGGCCTTGGAAGAGCTCGCGACGGCCGTGAGCCGCACGCCCCTGGAACGGGACGTCGGCTCTGCTCGCGAGGACCAGCGGGTGCGGGCTGCCGTGGCGGCGGAAGGTGACGGATCAGGCACCGGGCACCAGGGTGGGTGACGACTTCGGCGACGGGGAGCGTCGCGCCGTCCTCGAGCGGCAAAGTACCCTCCCGGCCGCGTCGGGTGCCGCCACACATACGCGGCTGTCGCCGATACGAGGCTTCAGCCCAGCCAGGGTGCTGCGGTGGCGATGCCGTTTCGGCGATGGGGCGAGCGGTTGTCGGCGGTGGTTCCTCCCTCGGCGGGAAGGACGGCGAGCCGCGCGCGACCGAGCCGTTCTTCAGCGCGAGGGGCCGTGGGCGCGGGTGGTGATCGAGATGCGGCAGCAGTCGGGGCGGTGTGCGCCGAGCAGCGGGACGGGGCGCGCGGGCCTTCGGTGAGCTCGCCTTGGCACTCGACCCGCAGGACGTCGACCACGCGGTTTGCCGTAGCCGACCTCCTCACGTGTACGGGTGCGCGCATCGGGTCGGCTTGCCACAGTCGCCTGCAACGGCTCGGCCTCCGGCTGACGCCGGCCACTCATCGTGGGATTTGCGCTGACCGCTCGCTGAGTTTGCTGACAGTCCGCCGGTCTCACCCTCGACGACAAGCGTGACCAGAGTAAGGAGGGAGCCCCCAAGCTGCATCGAGATCCCGGTCACGTCACGTCGAAGCGAGTGGTGGCAGCGAAGATGACGGTTCGGCCAGGCCGACGACGGCGCCGAACACCATGCCCCGGTAGCCCGTGGCCCCGACCTCGGTCAGGACATGTCGGCGAGGGCGCAGCCGAGGCCGCGGCCCACGTGGTCGGGGTCGGCCACGAAGCCCGCGTTGGCGACGCGGACGGCGGGGGCGCCTTCGGTTCGGGGTGAGGTAGGCGGAGCCGACCGCGGCTCCGTCGGCGCCCTCGGCGACGTTCCGGGCGCGGACGTGGTTCTGCGCGTCCAAGCAGGATCGATCGCCCCGACCCGCCCGTCGCGGCCACCCGAGGGGAGGCCGCTCCCTTGGAACTGGGTTCAGTATCCGAAACCGAACCCCGAACCCATGCCGCCTCACGCCGCCCCCTCAGGAAACGGCCCAGGCGGACCCGTGCCGAGCCTTGTCGTGCCCGCCCCTCTGAATCTAGACTCAATAGAGGTGAAGTCAGTTCAGTTCAGGTGTTGCGAAGCACACTCGGGAGTATCCGCACAATGGGATCCTTGGACGGCAAGACCGGGCTCGTCACCGGGGCGGGGCAGGGCATCGGGCGAGCCATCGCCGTGGAGATGGCTCGGCAGGGCTCGTCCGCGGTGGCCGTCGCGGACCGGGACGCGGAGACCGCCGCCGGGACCGCGGAGCTGGTGCGTGCCGCCGGGGCACGGGCCGAGGTGATCGTCTGCGATCTGCGCGTGCGTGACAGCATCGCCGAGATGGTAAAGCGCACGGCGGAGCGTTTCGACGGACTCGACGTGCTGGTCAACAACGCCGGGGTGATCGAGACCGCGTTCACGGCGGAACCGGACCGAGGCGTCGACGCGCTCCCCGAGGAGGTCTGGGACGCGGTCTACGAGGTCAACCTCAAGGCGGTGTGGCTGACGACGAAGTTCGCCGCCCCGTATCTGCGCCGCTCCTCGCGCGGGGCCGCCATCGTCAACACCGCCTCCGTCTCCGGCCTCACCGGATTCCCGAACGCCCCCGCCTACGGCGTCACCAAGGCCGGTGTCGTCCATCTGACCAAGGTGACCGCCGTCGACCTGGCCCCGGTGCGCTGTAACTGCCTCTGCCCCGGCGTCATCGACACCTCCCTCACCCAGGACACCTTCGCCGCCGCCGAGGACCGTGACGCCATGGAACGTGAACTGACCTCACCCCAGTTGGTGGAGCGGCTCGGACGCCCGGAGGAGGTCGCCAGGCTCGCGTGCTTCCTGGCCTCCGACGACGCCGCGTTCATCACGGGATCGTCGTACGTGATCGACGGCGGCGCCCTCGCGTGGCTCGGCGTACGGAACTGAGGATCACCGAAAAGCCAAGAAGTGAGGGGACACGATGCAGTTCAGGCTGGCCGGGAAGACCGCGTTGGTGACCGGTGCCACGGGAGGTATCGGCGACGCCGTCGTACGGCGGCTCGCGGCCGAGGGTGCGGCCGTCGTGGTGACCGACCTCGACGCCGATCGTTGCGAGAAGCTCGCGGAGGAGGTCGGAGGCGGTGCCCTGGGGCTGGCCCTGGACGTCGCCGACGAATCGGCCTGGCGCGCGGTCGTCGCCACCGCGACCGCCGCGCTGGGCGGACTGTCCGTGCTGGTCAACAACGCCGGCATCGCCACGATGCACACGGTCGAGACCGAGACCATGGACTCCTGGGAGCAGGTCCTCGGCGTCACGCAGACCGGTGTGTGGCTCGGCATGAAGTACGGCGGCCCGGCCATCGAACGCTCCGGCGGCGGCTCGATCGTCAACGTCGCCTCGATATTCGGCACGGTCGGTGGATTCGGCGCCCAGTTCTCGTACCACGCGGCCAAGGGCGCCGTACGCCTGATGACGAAGAACGCGGCGCTGCACTGGGCGACGCGCGGGGTCCGGGTCAACTCCCTGCACCCCGGTTTCATCGAGACACCCCGATCGCGCGAACTGTGGCGCGGCACGCCCCGGTTGACGGCGATGCTGGAGGGGACGCCACTCGGCCGGCTCGGCACGCCCGAGGAGGTGGCGGCCGCCGTGGCCTTCCTCGCCTCCGACGACGCGAGCTTCATGACCGGGTCCGAGCTCTACGTCGACGGAGGCTGGACCGCGCGTTGAGCCGGCCGTGCCGACCGTCCTAGACGGCCGTGGCCGCGTACCGGTCGACCCCGTCGGACCGTGTGCGCAGGGCCCGTCCGCGTGCCGCCAGCACGTCCAGGTGCGCCGCTGTCTCGTTGACGGCGAGCATCTGGTCGAAGGCGCCGAGGTCCGCGAAGGACACCTTGCGCCGGGTCCATCCCAGCTCCCCCGCCACGTCGTACGCGGTGCGCGTACGGTCGCCGAGGGCGGCCAGCGTCTCGGCGAGCCGGTCGTCGTGGTGGGCCAGCAGCTCTCCCACCCGTGCGTGCATGCTGTCGCCGACCGGACCGTGGGCGGGCAGCAGGCGCGCGTCGGCGAGCGTGGTCATCAGGTGCAGCGAGTCGAGGTAGTCGCCCAACGGCAGGGCGGGGCCGCCGAGTTCGAAGCCGATGGACGGGGTGATGTGCGGAAGGACGTGATCCCCGGAGAAGAGCAGCCCCCGCGCCTGGTCGAGGTAGACGACATGCCCCTGGGTGTGGCCGGGCGTCGGGACGACCGTCAAGCGCGTGTCACCGAAGCGGAGTTCCTCCGCCTGCAGCCAACGGTCCGGCGCCTCCCAGACGGTGGCGTCGAAGCTGTCGTCGTACATCGCGGCGACACGCTCGGCGAGTTCGTCGGCCCCGGCCCGGCGCAGCGTCTCGAGCGAGCCGACCGGCTCGTCCGTGCGCAGCTCGCCCAGCAGTTCCAGACCGCGCCGCTCGCCCGCGCCGAGGTAGACCCGCGAGCCCAGGAGTCTGCGCAGTTCGACGGCCTGGGTGTAGTGGTCGCGGTGGATGTGGGTGACCAGGACGTGGCTGATCTCGCCGAGATCGTGGCCGAGTTCGCCCAATGCGTCCTCAAGTGCCTTGCGGGACTCGGGGATCGACCAGCCGCCGTCGATCAGGACCAGCCCCTCCGTCAGTCCCTCCAGCGCGTAGACGTTGACGGCCCGCAGTCCGTCCTCCGGCAGCGGGAGCGGAATGCGGTGGACCCCGGGTCGTACGGTCTCGGGTCCGCCCTGCGCCCAGCGGCCGCGGTCGAAACGGGTGGGACGGGTCGTGGGGGTGGTCATGCATCTCCTTGCCGGTGCTGTTCGAGGTGTTGCCGGTGCTGTTCGGGGTGGGCGGCGAGCCGCGCGTGCAGGTCGTGGGCGAGCCTGCGGGCTCCCGACCGGTCGAGCTTGCCGACGGTCGTCTGCGGCAACTCCCCTACGGTGAAGGCGAATTCGGGCCACTTGGCCTTGGACAGACCGGTGCGGGCCAGGTGTGCGGTGATCTCGCCGAGGCCGAGTTCACCGCTGCCGTCCTCGACCACGACGAGCACGGCTGCGCGTTCGCCGAGGAGCGGGTCCGGTACGGGGGCCACGCAGGCGCGGGCCACGGCCGGATGGGCGGCGACGGCGCGCTCGATCTCGGTGATGTCGAGGTTGCGTCCGCCGCGGATGATGACGTCCTTCTCCCGGCCCATGACGGTGACCGTGCCGTCCTCGCCGGTCACCAGCAGGTCGCCGGTGGGGAAGAAGCCGTCCGGGGTGAGGGCCGGCGGCTCGACCTTGCCGTCGCGTGCGTAGCCGAGGAAGAGGGACGGGCCGCGTACCTGGGCATGGCCCGTCGCCCCGGGCCCCAGGACGGTGCCGTCGGCGGCGACGGCCCTGAGGTCGGTGCCGGGGAAGGGCCGTCCGTCACGGCCGAGGCGGATCTCCTCGGGGTCCTCGGGCCGGGGCGAGGTGTGCCCGAGGCACTCGGACATGCCGAAGACGCGCAGGATCTTCGTCCCCAGCGAGCGTTCGGCACGGGCGAGGGCTCCGCGGTCCATGGGGCCGCCGCCGACGGTGATCGAGCGGACCCCGGCGAGGGGCTGCGAACCCGCGGCGGCGGAGCCCATCTGCAGAGCCATGGTCGGCACGCACATGGTCCACCGGACGTCATTGGCGGCCATCCGCGCGAGTGCCTCCCGGCGGTCCCATCGGCCGGACAGGACGAGTGGTCCGCCCAGCATGAGCGAGAGGCAGACCCCGAAGCAGTAGGCGGCGGTCGAGGAGAGCGGGACGACGGCGGCCACCGCGTCCCCGTCGCACAGGCCGTTGACGTCGATCGTGCAGGAGCACGCGTACCGCAGGGCACTCTCGGACTGGACGACGCCCTTGGGCCGTCCGGTGGAGCCGGAGGTGAGACCGATGAGGGTGCCGCCGGACCAGCGGGAGACATCGCGCGGACCACGGCCGGCGCGGACCGCCCAGCCGTCGAGGGCCTCGGCCGTCAGCGCGTCCGGCAGGGCCGCGCCGCCGCCCCACTCCTCGATCGCGGACGGTTCGGCGACCAGGAGGTCCGGCCGGATGTCCTCCACGGCCGCGGCGAACTCGGCGCGGGTCGTGTGCCGGTTGACCAGGGCCAGCACCCCGCCGGTGAGTCCCACGGCGAGGGTCGCCGCGACCGTGCGCCAAGAGTTGTCGGCCTGGAGGAGCACGGTGCCGCCCGGAGCTCTGTCCGGGGTCATCGCCTCGGCCAGCTCGGCCGCCCGCCGCAGGAGATCGCGCGCACCGTGACGTCCGTGGTCGTCGACGACCGCTGTGAAGTCGGCCTGTTGGGACCGTTCGTGGAACTCCCGCACTGTCTGTCGCATCCGCTTCCTCGCCTCGTTGCGAAGGGCCTTCACGAAGGGGGTGGGCCGGGTCGGCCCGGATCCGTACCCCGGCGGGCTCAGCCGCCGTACATCTCCATCTCGCCGCCCATGACGGCGATCCGGCGGCCGCGCATGTCGCCCACCTGGGCTACGGCCGCCGCCCACTCCGCGCTCCGCAGCGCCTTGTGCAGGTCCTCGGCCGTGTCGAAGCCCAGGACGGAGACGCCGTCCCAGCCCTCCGAGCGTGGTTCGAGCGCCGAGTCGACCTCGGTGTGCCGCCAGGACCTGAGCCCGGGCAACTGCCGTGCGAGTTCGGCGTGTTCACCGCGCCACCAGTCGATGAACCGTTCGTGGGTCCACTCGGGCGGCCGGGCGGCCAGCAGAACGAGGTTGTACATTGCGCCTCCTCAATCGCGCCTTCTCAGGTGAACAGGACCGCGGGCGAGCGCCCGATCAGCAGGCGCCGTACCCGGCCCTCGTCGTCGAGCCGGGCGGAGGCCACGAAGGTCGCCTCCGGTAGCCCCGACCTGCGCACCTCGCCCAGGTACAGCTCGTCCTGGCCGACGGTGGACGCGGTCAGCAGGTGGTGGGTGCGCACGCCGACCTCGCGCTGGGCGAGGTAGCCCTCCATCTCGGCGCGGCCGCCGTGGAAGTCGGTGCCGGCGTCGCCCCCGGTGGAGAACAGGATGGAGAAGGTGAAGTCGTCCGCGATCAGGTCGAGGATGCGGTCGGCGTCGTCGCTGTCCGGGATCCCGAACCAGGTGGTCAGAAACGGGGCGGCGGACGTGGACGGCGCGCTCACGGCCGGTCCACGAGGTCGAAGTCGGTGGTGAAGAAGGACTGGTAGCGGGCCATCAGTCCGGCGGGTGAGACCTGTGCGGCGGAGAGGAACGCCCCCGTGGTCACCCCTTTCTCGACGACGAAGCCGTACGCCGTCTCGACGTCACCGTCGACCGCGTACCGCTTGATCTCGTGGGTACGGTCCACCGCCTGGCGTCCGGCGATGTACGCGGCGAACTCCTCGCGTGACGTCCCGCTCCGCTGCCCGCCGGGCAGGGCGATGAGGAAACGGAAGCCGGGCTCCACCAGGTCCAGGGCCTTCTCCGGGTCCTGGCCGTCCATCCGGGCCATGTATTCGCGAAGCACCATTGCTGATCGCTCTCTCCCGAGGAACACAAACAGAAGCACAAGCAAGCTGAGTTCAGTTCAGTTTGACTGTAAGACGACCGCCCCGCCCCCGACAAGGGGCGGGCCGGAGCCTATTCCGCGACCATCCGCACCACGCAGCCCTCGATCATCTCGCTGATCTCCGACAGGGGGATCGCGCCGGTCGGGCGGTACCACCGCCAGACACTGACGATCATGCCGAGCACGGCGAGACCGAGGGTGTGCGCGTCACGGACCGGGAACGAGCCCTTCGCCATGCCGCGCATCAGCAGGCTCGTCCAGTCCCGCTCGACCATCTGGACCAGTTGGCGGGCCGCGACTCGCTCGGTCTCCTCGCGCTTGGACTTCCGCGGGTTGGCCAGCAGGGACATGTTGGCCTGCAGGATGCGCATCTGGCGGATCTCCTGCTCGGTGACCGCGAAGGCGGCCCGGACCGCCGCGCGCAGTTCCTCCACCGGGTCCGTCGCGTCGGTCGTGGCCTCGACGAACTGGTCGTGGGAGCGCTGCAGTTCCAGTCGCATGATGGTGAGCAGGCAGTGGGCCTTGGACTCGAAGTAGTGGTACAGGGCGGTCTGCCCGATGCCGACCCGGTCGGCCACCTCCGACCACTTGGTGTTCTCGTAGCCGTCCTCTCCGAACCGCTCCACGGCGGCCACGAGGATCGCGCCGCGCTTCGACCTGGGCCCCTCCTCCGGATCCACGATCCGCGCCCTTGCCATCGCCTCTCCCTCTCGTCCACGGGCGGTACCGATCACCGTCCGGTGTCCGAGAGTAGACCCAAGTTCAAGTCGGCTACGAATCGAAGATCGGGCGGATTCATCCGGCGAGGCCGACCCCGCGGCACCGCGCCTGGCGAGATCGGGTCACTACGGATCAGATCGACGCGGCCACGGATCCCTCGGCCATCGGCCATCGGCGCCGCGCTCTCCGGCACGGGGCCGACAGACCCATCACGTGCCATCCGACCGGGGGAGCCGGGTCGCGCAGACTCGGGTGGCGCAGAGTCGGATCGCGGTCGACCGGGCGGCGCAGACTCGGACCTCGCAGCCACCGGCATCGCGCCTCCGGCACCCAGCCGGCAGGCCCATCACGTGCCATCCGACCGGGGGGGCCGGGTCGCGCAGAGTCGGGTGGCGCAGAGTCGGATCGCGGTCGACCGGGCGGCGCAGACTCGGACCTCGCAGCCACCGGCATCGCGCCTCCGGCACCCAGCCAGCAGGCCCATCACGTGCCATCCGACCGGGGGGGGCCGGGTCGCGCAGAGTCGGGTGGCGCAGATTCGGATCGCGGTCGACCGGGCGGCGCAGACTCGGACCTCGCAGCCACCCAGCATCGCGCTCTCCGGCATGGAGGCGACGGATCCGTCATGCGCCGTCCGCCCACGCGGAGCCAGGCCGCGCAAGCTCGGGCCGCGGCGGAACGAGCGGTGGGGGATCAGGGCTCGCGGCCGCCGGTCTCACAGCCCCAGGGCTCGCGCCCTCCGACCCTCCGCCCTCCGACCTCGTGAAATCCGGTCGGTGCCCCCCAAGAAACGCCGCCACGCCTTCCCGGCCCTCCGCGGACACCGCCGCAGCGGCCAGCTGACGGGCCTCCGTGTCGAGGTGTTCGTCGAGGTCGGCGGAGAGCGCCCGTCCGACGAGCCTTCGCGCCGCCGCGTAGGCCGCCGTGGCTCCGCGTGCCAGCGCGCCCGCGGTCTGAACGGCTTCCTCGTTCAACCGCTCCGGCGCCACGACCCGGCTCACCATTCCCAGCTGCAGGGCCTCGGCGGCCGGGACGCGCCGGTTCGTCAGCAGCAGGTCAACGGCCCGTCGCGGCCCGACGAGCCGGGGCAGTGACCAGCTGACCCCGGCGTCCGGCGTGTACCCGATCGCGGTGTACGCGGCGGTGAAGCCGGCGTCGCTCGCCGCCAGGCTCACGTCCGCCGCCCCCACGAGCCCGAGCCCGGCCCCCGCGACGGCCCCCTGCACCGCGACGACCAGCGGAGCGTCCAGCCCGGTGAGGATCCGCAGCGCCCCGTGGAGCGCGTCGGTGACGTCGGTGAGATGTCCTGCCAGGCGCTCACGCGGCAGCGCGGCGAACTCCTTGAGGTCACCGCCGACGCAGAAGGACCGCCCCTGCCCGGTGAGCAGCACCGCCCGTGCCCGCGCCTTCTCGCACTCCCGGGCGGCGTCCAGCAGCGCCCGGGCCATCGCCAGGTCGATCGCGTTGCCCGCCCCGCGGCACATCTCGACCCGTGCCAGCCCGTCGTCGTCGATGTCGACCGTGACCCTCATCGTGCGGTCCACCCGCCGTCGACGGTGAGCACGTGCCCGGTGCAGTACGAGGACGCGTCCGAGGCCAGGTAGAGCAGCGCCCCGTCCAGTTCTCCCTGCTCGCCGCCGCGCCCCAGCATCGTGCCGCGCTCGACCCACCGCCGGGATCGCTCGTCGGAGAACAGCCCCTCGGTCATCTCCGAGCGGAACCAGCCGGGGGCGAGCGCGTTGACCCGCACCCCCGACCTGCCCCACTGTCCCGCCAGTTCACGGGTCAGGCCGACGAGCCCCGCCTTGGAGGCGGCGTAGGCCGCACCGCCCAGTGGGGCACCGGAGACCAGCCCGAGGACGGACGACACGTTCACCACCGATCGCGTACGACCGGACGGCGACGGCGCCTCCGCCAGCAGCCGCGCGAGATGGAAGGGTGCCACCAGGTTCACATCCAGTACGCCGGAGAAGTCGTCGGTGCTCTCGTCCTCCGCGCGTACGGCGCCGGGCGCGCCGGCGTTGTTGACGAGGACGTCGATCCGGCCGGTCTCGTCGAGCGCCGTCTCCATCAGCCGCACACGGTCCGCCTCCCGTGACACGTCGCAGACGACGGGATGGATGCGCGGGTCCTCGTCGGCGAGGTCCTTGAGCTTCTCCAGCCGCCGGGCGGCGGCGAAGACGGTGGCGCCGGCCGTCGCGAGCACCGTGGCGAACCTGGCCCCGAGCCCGGACGACGCCCCGGTGACCACAGCGGTCCGCCCGCGCAGCGAGAACAGCTCCTCGAGGCGAATCACCCCTCCACCCCGATCGGCAGCACGGTCGCCCCGCCGTCCAGGACCAGCGTCTGCCCCGTCATCCAGGACGAGGCCTCGGACGCCAGGAAGACGGCCGCGTGCGCCACGTCCTCCACCGTGCCGAGTCTGCGCAGCGGCAGCTTCGCCGTCAGGATCGGCTCCCTCGGCTCCCAGACGGCCCGGGCCAGCTCGGTCTTGATCAGCCCGGGTGCGATGGCGTTCACACGTACCCGCGGCCCGAGTTCGTAGGCGAGTTGCCGGGTCATGTGCAGCATGGCCGCCTTGGTGGCGTTGTACCAGCCGATGTGGGGGTCGACGACCAGTCCGCCGACGGAGGCGATGTTGACGACCGCTCCCCCGTGTTCCCGCATCCACGCCCGCCAGGCGCACCGGGTCCAGGCGACCATGCCGTACTGGTTGACCCGTACGGTCTTCTCCGCGCGCGGCAGGTCGAGGTCGAGGAGATCGCCCATGTAGGGGTTGGTGGCCGCGTTGTTGACCAGGACGTCGAGGCTGCCGAGGCGGGAGACGGTCTCCTCGGCACAGCGCTCGGCGTCCTCGGGCTCCCCGACATTGGCGACCACCTCGTGGACCTCGCCGTCGCCCTTGACCCGCAGCAGTTCCTCGCGGGCCGCGGCCAGTCCGTCCGTCTTGCGGGAGGCGATGACCACATGGGCGCCGGCCTCGCGGTACGCCTTGGCGATACCGAGACCGATGCCCCGGGAGCCGCCGGTGACGACGGCGACCCGGCCGCCCAGTTCCTGTCCGTTCACACCGACTCCTCCGGATACTTCGCCAGTTCACGCCGCGCGACCGTCCGCAGATGCACCTCGTCGGGGCCGTCCGCGATCCGCAGCGCCCGAGTGATCGCGTACAGCCGCGCCAGTACGGTGTCGTCGCTGACCCCGGCGGCCCCGTGCGCCTGGACGGCCCGGTCGACCACCCGGTGCGCGACCTCCAGCGCGGCCACCTTGATCGCGGCGACTTCGGTACGGGCGGCCGCGTTGCCCGAGGTGTCCATCAGCCAGGCCGACTTGAGGACCAGCAGCCGCAGTTGCTCGATCTCGATGCGGCTGCGGGCGATCCACTCGCGCACGACACCTCGCTCGGCGAGCGTGCCGCCGAAGGCGGCGCGAGTCAGGGTCCGGCGGCACATCAACTCCAGTGCACGTTCGGCGAATCCGACCGCACGCATGGCGTAGTGCATGCGCCCCGGCCCCAACCGCCCCTGCGCCAGGGCGAATCCCTCGCCCGCGCCGCCCAGCAGCGACGACACCGGCACCCGTACGTCCTCGAAGAGCACGTCGCCATGGCCGCAGCGGTCGGTGTAGCCGAACATCGGCAGGTCGCGCAGGACGGTGATGCCAGGGGTGTCGCGCGGGATCAGCAGCATGCTCTGCTGCCGGTACGACGGTGCGTCCGGGTCGGTGACCCCCATCAGGATGATCAGCCGGCAGTCGGGGTCGAGGATCCCGGACGTGTACCACTTGTGGCCGTCGACGACGTACTCGTCGCCGTCGCGGGTGATCCGGGTGCGGATGTTGCGCGCGTCGGAACTGGCCACCTCGGGCTCGGTCATGGCGAAGCAGGACCGGATCTCGGCGGCCAGCAGCGGCCGCAGCCAGCGGTCCTGCTGCTCGGGGGTGCCGAAGAGGGCGAGCAGTTCCATGTTGCCGGTGTCGGGGGCAGAGCAGTTGAACACCTCCGGCCCGATGATCGAGCGTCCGGCCAGCTCGGCGAGCGGCGCGTACTCGAGGTTGGTGAGACCGGCACCCCAGTCGCCGTGCGCCAGGAAGAGGTTCCAGAGCCCTTCGGCGCGCGCTTTCTCCTTCAACTCGCGTATCACTGGCGGAAGTTCATGGGGATCGTCCGCCTCGGCGAGCTGCCGGTCGTAAACGAGCTCGGCGGGCAGGACGTACTCCTCCATGAACGCGGCCATGCGCGAGCGGAGTTCGTCGGCCCTCGGGGAGAGTCCGAAATCCATGGTGGCGCTCCTTCAGGACCGTCGGGCGAGGATGTCGCCGGCCGTGCGGATCATCGCCGCGATGGTCGGCGGCAGCCGCTCCTGGTCGGGGTCGTGGTGCTTGCCCTCGCGGTGCCGGCGCAGGTTGTGGCCCATGATCGCGGCCATCTTGGTGCGGGCCAGGGCACGGAACCAGTCGAGGGCGGGGGGTTCGGGACGTCCGTCGAGGTAGGCGGTGAGCAGCTCTTCCTCGGTGGGCAGGCCGGGGACGGCGCGGCCGAGCCGGGGGAAGTTGCGATGGTCGGCGAAGAGGAGGAACCAGCCGAGGTCGATACGCGGATCGCCGTACGCCCAGATCTCCCAGTCGACGACGGCGGCCGGCCGTTCGCCCCGGCACAGGACGTTGCCGAGGCGGAAGTCGCCGTGGGTGAGGGTGGGCGTGATGCCGTCGGGAATGCGTGCGGCCAGGACTTCCAACAGGTCCTCGGCTCCGGGACGGAGTTCCGGGGGCACCGCCCGCATGGTGCGGCTCCACCGGTCCAACTCCCCCGCCGGGTCGAGCGGTTGGGCGGATTCCGCTCCGGGCGTGCTGTGCAGGTCCCGCAGTACGTCGGCCAACGCCAGCATCCGGGCCCGGCACAGTGCGGGCTCCGGGCGATGCTCGTCGAGGACCGGCTCGATCGCCTCGCCGGCCACGAACTCCATGGCGAACCAGGCCGGTTCGCCCTCGTCGACGGCGACGACGCCCGGCACGGGCACTCGTGATCCGGCGAGCGCGCGCAGCACCCGGGCCTGACGGAGCACATCGTTGCGGCCGACGGGTCGTTGTCCCGGTGGCACCGTTTTCACAACGTACGAGACCGGTCCGGCCGTGACGGAGTAGGTGAGGCCCGAGTGGCCGCCGGGCAGCGTGCGCAGGTCACCGAGCGGCTCGCCCGGATGTCGCTCGGCGAGCCGCTCGCGGACCCGCCGCCCGAGTTCGGCCACCTCGGTCGTTGTTGTCAACTCCCTGCTCCCTTCGGTTCCTTGGGAAGCCGCAGCACGCGCTCGGCCAGGATGTTGCGCTGGATCTCGTCGCTGCCGCCGGCGATGCGATAACCGGGAGCGCCGAGCAGGTGCTCGGTCCAGGCGAACGTGCCCCACTCCCCCGTGTCGGCGGCCAGGCGCGGCCCGAGGAGCTGCTGGACGAGGTCGGTAGTGGCGCGCATGGTCGCGGTGGCGTGAAGCTTGCCGACCGAGGCCTCGGCGCCCGGTTCGCGGCCGGCCGCCAGGGCCGACGTCACACGCAGCCCGATGAGCCGCTGGACCAGGGTACGGACGAACAGGTCGGCCGCCTGCTGCCGTTCGCCGCCGGTGAGCGGGCGGGGCAGGTGACGGGCGAGGTCGAGAGCGCGGTCGGCGTTGTCCAGGCCGAGGCCACCGGAGTCGAGGCGTTCGGCGGCGAGCACGGTGAGGGTGACCCGCCAGCCCTCGCCGACGGGGCCGAGCCGGTCGGTGTCGGGCACGAACACGTCGTCCAGGTAGACCTCGTTGAAACTGGCGCCGCCGGTCATCTGCCGGATGGGCCGTACGGTCACGCCGGGCGCGTCCATCCGGACCAGGAAGACCGTGATGCCCGCGTGTTTGGGCACATCGGGATCGGTCCGGCACACGGCCACGCCCCAGGTGGCGACCCGGGCACCGGACGTCCAGACCTTGTGGCCGCGCAGGACCCAGCCGTCGCCTTCCCGCACGGCCCGGGTACGGACGGCGGCGAGATCGGAACCCGCCTCCGTCTCCGAGAAGAGCTGGCAGGCGAGTTCGTCGGTGCGGAGCATGGCGCGCAGCCAGCGGCGCTTCTGCTCCTCCGTCCCCCAGATGCGGACGGCGGGCGCGACGAGTTGCTGGGTGACCGGGAAGATCTCGGTGCGCCGCGGCACGTCGAAGCCGGCTTCCTCGGCGCGGTACAACTGCTCGTAGTACGAGAGCAGTTCACGCCCTCCGTACTCGGGCGGCCAGCCGAACGCGCCCCAGCCCTGGTCGTACCGGATGCGCTCCCAGTCCCGTATGCGGTCGGTGTGGGCGCGTTCCTCGGCCTCGGTCCAGTTCTCGAAGACGGCCACCGAGTCGTCGCCACGTCCCCATTCCCGGTGCCCGGCGCGCTCTTTCGCCACGCCGGTCAGCCAGTTGCGGGCCGCGGCGCGGAACTCGTCCGGGGCGGGTATGCCGTCCATGATCCTCCTTTCAGCGGGTCAGCACGGTGCAGGCGCTGACGCCCGGTGCCCCGTACACATGGGTGAAGCCGGTCGACGGATCCTCCGGCACCTGCCGTTCGCCGGCCCGGCCGCGCAACTGCTGCACGACCTCGTGGACCTGGCGCAGTCCGGAGGCGCCGATGGGCTCGCCGTTGGCGATGCACCCGCCGTCGGTGTTGACCGGCAGCGAGCCGCCGATCCCGGTCGCCCCGAACGGGACGAGCGACTCCTGCTCGCCGTGTTCGCAGAACCCGCACTCGGCCAGGTGCATCACCTCGGCGCCGCTCTCGGTGTCCTGCAACTGGCACACGTCGATGTCGCGCGGCCCCAACCCGGCTTCCTCGAAGGCATGTTGGGCAGCGTCCGCGCTCACGCTCGTCGGCGTCCCGGGAGGCGCCCACGGGCTGAACACCTCGAAGGAGCCGAAGCGGCGGGTCCGTACGACCGCCGCCCGCAGCACCACCGGCGTTCCGCCGAGCTCGCGGGCCACCGCGCGGTTGCACAGGATCAGGGCGACCGCGCCCTGGCCGGGCGAGCAGAACATGTACCGGGTCAGGGGGTCGTTGACCATGCCTGACGCCAGGATCTCGTCGGCGTCGAGGGGCTTGCGGCGCCAGGCGTGCGGGTTGAGCACTCCATTGGCGTACGCCTTCTCTGCGACCAGCGCGAGGGTGCGGGCGCTGATGCCGTGGTCGTGCATGTACCGCTGGATCTTCATGGCGAAGAACTGTGTGGTCACCATCAGCCCGTCGCGGCCGTAGGCCTCGTCGAGCCCCCAGTCGGCGGGCCGCGGGTCGAAGGCGCCGCGCGGGTGCTTGTCGAAGCCGACGGCGAGGGCCACGTCCGCCGCCCCCGAACGGATCGCGTTGGCGGCCGACACCAGCGCGCTGCCGCCGGTGGCGCAGCCGTTGCGCACATTTGTGAACGGCACCCCGGTCAGGCCGAGTTCGGCGACCAGTGTGTCGGCGTTGCCGGCCGCATCGCTGCCGCCGTACGCGGCCCGCACCCGCGACCACGGCAGTCCGGCGTCGGCGAGAGCGGCCCGTACGGCCTGGACGGCAAGTTGCCGACCACTCGCCTCCGTACGGGCAAAGGAGGTGATCCCGGCGCCGCAGACGAGCACGTCCTCACCGCTCATACGGCGGCTCGCACGGCCCTGGGCACGCCGTCTCCCGCCGCGATCGTGAGCGGCATGCCGATCTCCGCCTTCTCGGGCCGGATGTCGAGGACGGCCAACACCCTTACTCCTTCCGGAAGTTCCACGTATCCGACGGTGAACGGCGTGAATCCGGCGGCGGGTGGAATGTACGGCGGCGACTTGGGGGCGTACCGCTGCACGGTCCAGGTCCACAGCGTGCCCACGGCGGAGAGCACGACCGGCTCGGCCGGCCCTCCGCAGCGCGGACAAGCGGGGTCGGCGGGGTATGTGGCCACGGCGCAGTCGGCGCACCGGGAGCCGCGCAGTCGGCTCCCGGTCTCCTTGGCGGCGCTCAGCGGCCCTTCCACTGCGGCTCCCGCTTCTCCAGGAACGCCGCCACGCCCTCCGCCGCGTCCTCGGAGTTGAGCATCACGCCGACGGCGAGGTGCTCCATGACCATCAGCGACTGGATGTCGGCGTCGAGGCTCCGGTCGATGGTCATCTTGGTGATCCACATGGTGAACGGACTCTTGTCGACGAGCTGGTCGGCGAACTCCTCGACCGTGGCGTCGAGTTTGTCCGCGGGTGCCGAGGAATTGATGAGACCGAACTCGGCGGCCTCGACCCCGGTGAGCAGCTTGCCGGTGAGCATCAGCTCCTTGGTCTTGCGGACGCCGATCATGCGCGGCACCCGGTAGATCGGACCGGCGCCGCCGAACAGGGCGCGCCGGATGTGGAAGTCGCCGATCAGGGCGTCGTCCGCGGCGATCGCGAAGTCGCACGAGATCATCAACTCGAAGCCGCCCGCGGTGACATGACCCTCGAGGACCGCGATGGACGGGGTCTTCATCGAGTAGAGCCTGTCGCAGACCTTCGCCGAGAGCACGGCGACGTCGATGGCGTTGGACCTGCCGACGAAGTCGGCCTTCAGACTGTCCAGGTCGAACCCGGAGCAGAAGGTGTTCCCGCGCCCACGCAGCACCAGCACGCGCAGTTCGGGGTCCGCGTCGACCTCCGTGATGATCTCGTCCAGCCGGTTGAGAATCGGCACGGTCACGCAGTTCTTCTTGTGCGGGCGGTTGAGCCATACCCGCGCCACGTGTCCGTCCCGCTCGAACTGGATCTCGTCCTCGACTGCCATGAGCTCCTCCAAACTGAACTGAATTGAGTTCGATTCTGTGGGCGGATGGATGCCCTGTCAATGGATCGGGAAGCGGTGACCGCTTCGGGCGGTACGCGAGTGATCAGCCGGTACGGCCGGTGAGGCCGAGCAGACCGGCCAGGCGCAGGCGGTGGTCGTCGCCCGTGCCGAACAGCGCCTCGTCGGCCCGTGCCCGGCGCAGATAGAGATTTGCCGGATGCTCCCAGGTGAAGCCGATTCCGCCGTGGAGCTGCACGTATTCCGTGGTGGCGAGGCGGTAGGCACCGGTGCAGGCGACGGCTGCGGCACTCGCGGCGAGTGGGAGTTCCGGCGCCTCCGCGGCAAGGCAGGCACTCGCGTACGCCGAGGCCGACCGCGCACCCTCGACCTCGACCAGCAGGTCGGCCAGCCGGTGCTTGACCGCCTGGAACGAGCCGATGGCACGTCCGAACTGGGTCCGCTGGGACACGTAATCGAGTACGGCGTCCAGGGCGTGCGCACTGCCACCGACGTGCTCGGCAGCCACAGCCACCCGGCCGGCGTCGAGGACGACATCGACGACTCCCGCCGCCCGCCCGGGCTCACCGACCGGCTCGGCAGGCGCTCCCCGGAGGCGGACGAGTGCCTGGCGGCGCGTGGGGTCGAGGACCCGACGAGCGGTGCGGTCGCAGGTCGCACCGTCCGGCTCGCAGGCGAACAGCCGCTCCCCGTCCGGCGCACGGGCGGCGACCAGCAGCAGATCGGCGCCGGCTCCGTCGGGCACGAAGTCGGCCTCTCCGCGCAGTACCCAGCCGTCGGGACCAGGCTCGGCCGTCACGTCGGCGGGATGCAGAAATCCGGCGACGGTGGCCGTGAGCGCCCCGGAGGCGATCCCGGGCAGCCAGCGTTCGCAGGCCCGCCGATCGCCGCTGCCCAGCAGGGCCTGTCCGGCCAGCACGACGGTCGACAGCAGCGGCGCGGGACACAGCACGCGCCCCGCCTCCTCCACGGCGACGGCGAGTTCGGCGAACGTGTACCCGGCTCCGCCGTAGTCCTCGGGCAGGGCGAGCCCGTGCACTCCGATCTCGCCGGCGAGCCGGTCCCAGAGCGCCCGGTCGTATCCGCGCGGGCTCCCGGCCT
This sequence comes from Streptomyces sp. C1-1, assembly GCF_050214755.1. Lineage (NCBI taxonomy): Bacteria > Bacillati > Actinomycetota > Actinomycetes > Kitasatosporales > Streptomycetaceae > Streptomyces > Streptomyces sp. C1-1. The sequence continues at coordinate 1,927,954 of NZ_CP189826.1, forward strand.
GCTTGCGGACCTCCTCCGGCCCACAGGTCTCGCCGAGCAAGTCCCTTAGGACACCTCGTAGTTGGTGCTGCTCATCGGTCTCCAGCAACAGCGCTGGATCGGCATCGAGCCGAAACATGCAAACCTCCCTCGACCACACCACCCTCAGGGGCGCGGGGCTGTGACATCGCGCGGCTCCGCCGCGCGGGCGCGGCCGGCCACGAACAACCCGCGGCCGACCACCCGGAGTCGGTCCTCACACCGTGAACCGCCCGCCATTCGCAAGCAGCACCGCCCCCACGAGATTCGCCGCCTCCTCACTCGCCAGAAACAGAGCGACATCGGCGATCTCCTCCGCCGTCGCATACGGACGAACCCGCGGATCGGCGAACCCCCGCCGAAGCGCCGCGGGCGTCCGCGCCGCCATGCCCGTCTCCGTCGGTCCCGGCGCCACCGTGTTGACCCGGACCCCGAACGCGATCGCCTCCTTGGCGACGGACTGGCTCAGCGCATGGACGCCGGCCTTCGAGGCCGCGTAGTGCGGGTAGCCGGCCTGGGCGTCGAAGGCCGAGGAGGAACCGACGGTGACGACGGTTCCGCAGCGGTGGGGTGCCATGACCCGCAGGGCGGCGCGCAGAACGTGGAACGTGCCGTCCAGGTTGACGCGCATGACGCGTCGCCATGCGTCGTCGCCGAGCCGCGCCGTCACCTCCGGCGGCCGCTGCGCGACCAGGGCCTCGGCGATCCACTCCTTGGCCGCGGGATCGTCGACTCCGGCCGCGTGCACCACGACGTCGAGCCGTCCGTGCCGCCGTACGACCTCGTCGAAGGCCGCGTCGACCTGCGCCGGTTCGGCCACGTCGAGGGTCAGGGCGTGTGCGTGCGGCACCTCCTTCGCGACGGCCTGTGCCGCCTCGCCGTCGACATCCGTGGCCGACACCTCGGCCCCCTGCGCGGCGAGTCGCCGGGCGACGGCCGCGCCGATGCCGGATCCCGCGCCGGTGACGAGGGCGATCCGCCCGGTGAAACGCCCCGCGTGTTCACCTGCCATGCACGGTCACCACCTCACTCTCGGTCTATTGAACTGACTTCATTTTTGCTACCGTCGCAGGTATGTCAACAGGCAGGACGAGAGCGTTCCGGCTGACCCGATGGGGCGGCCCACCGGTCCTCACCGAGGTGGCCCGGCCCATCCCCACCGCCGAAGAGGTGCTGATCCAGGTGGAGGCGGCCGGCCTCTGCCGGTCGGACCTCCACGTCGTCGACGCCCGACCGGGCGTTCTCCCGTACCGGATTCCGTTCACCCTCGGACACGAGGTCGCGGGCCGAGTGGTCGAGCGCGGCCCGCTGGCCACGGGTCCGGCAGTCGGCGAGCGGGTGGTCGTCTACGGTCCCTGGGGCTGCGGGAGTTGCGCGCGCTGCGCGGCGGGAGCGGAGAACTACTGCGACCGGCGCGCGGCCCTGGACGCCGACCGCGTCGGCACGGGGGCGGGTCTCGGGCGGGACGGCGGAATGGCCGACCTGATGCTCGTGCCGTCCGGGCGCATCCTGGTCCCGGTGGGCGATCTGGCCGCCGTCCAGGCGGCCCCCCTGTCGGACGCCGGGCTCACCGCGTACCACGCCGTGGACACGGTCCGGCGCACTCTGGGCGACGACGCGAGTACGAGCGTGGTCGTCCTCGGCGTCGGCGGCCTGGGGCATCTGGCCGTCCAGATCCTGCGCGCCACGACGTCCGCACAGGTGCTGGCCGTGGACGTACGGGACGAGGCGCTCGCCCTGGCCGACGAGTGCGGCGCGCACTTCGGCACCCTCCTGCGGCCCGACACCGCGGCGGTCCTGCGAAGCCGCACGGGCGGAGCCGGCGCGGCGGCCGTGCTCGACTTCGTCGGCAGTGCCTCGAGTCTGGAGCCGGCGGTGGGCGTGCTGCGCGCGGGCGGCGCACTGGCCGTGGTGGGCAGCGGCGGCGGGGGGCTCACGGTCCGCAAGCCCGGCGCGCTCCCGCCCGGGACGCAGATCTCGTTGCCGTTCTGGGGGACCCTGCCCGAACTTCAGGCGGTCGTCGCCCTGGCGCTCAAGGGCTCCTTGAGAGTGGGCGTCGAGCGATTCGCACTGTCGGGCGCGGCGGAGGCGATCACGAGGCTCCGCTCCGGCGAGGTGCGGGGGCGCGCGGTTCTCGTCCCCGACTGATCCGGCCGAAACCCGCACTGCCACACCCCGCGCCCGCCACCCTATCGACTCCAGAAGTGAGTTCAATTAGCGTCATGTCCCACTCGGCGACACGAAGGCGGTGGGGCCCGCTATGGATGCGGAGGCAGTGGATCTGCTGGTGATAGGCGGCGGCATGGCCGGTCTCTCGGCCGCCGCCCGGGTGGCCACCGAGGGCGGCTCGGTGATCCTGGTGGAGAAGGCGGAACGCACCGGCGGCTCCGCCCGCTTCGCCGGTTTCGTATGGACGACCCCGACGATCGAGGAAATGCGCCAGGTCAACCCGGACGGCGACCCGGAGCTGGCAACCGCCCTGGTGGGCGGGTTCGCGGACGGCGTGGCCTGGATCCGGTCACTCGGCGTGGAGTGCCGGCCACCGGTGCCCGTGCTCGGCTTCGGCCGCGGCCACCAGGTCGACACGAACCACTACCTCGACACGTGCGAGCGGTTGATCCGCGACCGGGGCCAGGAGGTGCTGACCGCCACCGGGACCCGCTCGCTCGTGACGGAGAACGGCTTGGTCAAGGGCGCCGACTGCCTCCTGCCGGACGGCTCCTCGCGGCGGATCGAGGCCACCTGGACCCTGCTCGCGACCGGCGGTTTCCAGGGGGATCCGGGCCTGCGCGCCGAGCACGTCCACCGCGGGGCCGCGGACATCGGGCTGCGGGCCAACCCGCACAGCCGGGGCGACGGCCTCGGGCTCGGACGCAGTGCCGGTGCGGCGTTCGGCAAGAAGGACGCCGGGTTCTACGGGCATCTGATGCCTGCGGGCGTCTCCCTGGCCGACCCCGCACGCTTCGTCGACCTTGCGCTCTACTACAGCGAACACGCCCTGCTGTTCGACACCACCGGCGAGCGCTTCGTCGACGAGACGGTCGGGGACCATCTCACCGCCATGGCGCTGCTCGAACGACCGGAAGCGCGCGGCCTGTTGGTCGCCGACGCACGCGTACATCGGGAGTGGATCAGCGCGTCGTACGTGGAGGGCATCCCCGGCGTGGACAAGTTCCAGCTGTGCCATCGCGCGGGCGCCCGCAGCGCGGTGGCGGTCAGCCTGGAGGACTTCGCGTCGATGCCCGAGGAGTGGGGCTATCCGGGAGTCACGATCCGCGACCGCATCGAGGAGTTCAACTCCACCGTGGGCACGGACGGCGCGACGACGCCCGGCCGGCTGCTCGACCACCGGCCTCTCGACGAACCGCCCTACTACGTCGTCGAGGCGGCCCCTGCGATCACGTTCACGTTCGGTGGCCTGCTCATAGACCCAGGTGCCCACGTCCTCTCCGCCGGCTCCGGCGGACGAGGCCCCGTACCCGGCCTGCTCGCGGCCGGCGCGGACGCGGGCGGGCTCTACCGGCGCGCCTACGCGGGCGGCCTCGCCCCCGCCCGGGTCTTCGGCCTGGCGGCGGCGCGGACCGCGCTCACCGAGACGCCCACGGCCGTCGGGCGCTGAGCCCCGGCCGGCCGCTCGCACAAATCCCGTGCACGAGGCTTGCCCACGCGGCACCGGAGTGCCTAGCTTACTGAATTGAGTTCACTTTAACTCAGCGGTTCGTGAGGTGATCATGCAGCTCGCACATGTGGCGCGAACGCGCTCTTCCCCGAGGGAGGGACTGTGAGTCAGTTCCTGCTTGTCCTGGTCAGCGGAGTGGCCAGCGGAGCCGTGTACGGCCTCATGGGTCTCGGGCTCGTCATCGTCTACCGGGCCACGGACGTCGTGAACTTCGCGACGGCCTCGCTCGCGACACTCGGCCTGTACGTGGCGGTCTCGCTCCACGACCGCGGTGTGGCCACCGTGCTCGGCATCCTCGCCGCTGTCGCGATCACGGTGGCGGCGGGCCTGCTCGTGCGTGAGACCGTGATCAGGCCCCTGGGGCAGGGGCAGTTGTTCTCCGCCCTCGTCGTGACGATGGGCGTGTCCCTGATCGCGGAGAGCACGGCCGGATCGATCTGGGGGGACCAGCCCAAGGCCTTCCCCGACCTGGTCGGCGGGACGGTGCGCTGGTCGGGCGCCGCGGTGCCGGTCCAGAGTCTGGTGACGATCGCCGTCGCCGCCGTGGCGATGGCGTTGGTCGGCTATCTCTTCGCCCGCACCACGCTCGGCTCGGCCATGCGCGCCGCGGCCGAGTCGGCGGACACCGCCCGCGTGGTCGGGCTGAGTTCGCAACGGCTGGCCAGGATCTCCTGGGCGCTCGGCCTCGGTCTCGCCGCGCTCGCCGCCTGCCTGTACGCACCGCGGTCCGGCCTGGTGCCCACCGCGCTTGTCGCCCCCCTGTTCCGGGCCTTCGCCGGAATCTTCCTCGGCGGGCTGACCAGCATGTACGGCGCGGTCCTCGGCGGGCTGACCATCGGCGTCCTGGACAACCTGGCGGCGAACTACGTCTCCGCCAGCTTCCGGGACACGTTCGTGTTCTCGTTCACCGTGCTGGTGCTGCTGATCCGCCCCCAGGGCATGTTCGGCACCCGCACCTTCCAACGGGTCTGAGGGGTCGCATCCATGGTCTTCAACCGTTCCCTCCTGGCGAGGGCCGCCCTGGGCCCGGCAGCCGGTGCGGTGCTCATGGCGTTCATGGCCTCCGGCGCGATCCCCGCGTACCAGATGTACTCGGTGGGGCTCGCGGCCGTGTACACGATCGTCGTGCTGTCGGTCGGCCTGCTCGCCGGCTGGTCCGGCATCTGGTCGGTGGGCCACCCCGCGTTCTTCGCCATCGGCGCCTACTTCGCCGCGTACGGCAGCGGCCACGACTGGCCCCTGGAGGCGGTGGTTCTCGGTGCCGTCGCCACCGGTGCCGCCCTGGGGGCCTTCCTCGGGTACGCGGGTGCCAGGTTCTCGGTGCTCTACATCGCCCTGCTGACCCTTGCCTTCACCACGGTGACCCTGGAACTGGTCAACCGCTGGAGCAGTGTGACCGGCGGCGACCAGGGGGTGCCGGTGATCCAGCTGCGCAGCGCCCTCGGCCTGGGCACCGTCCTGGGCGGCGGGGCCGATGCCCAGTATCTGGCGGTCGGGGCCGCCGCCGTGGTACTCGCGCTGGCCGTGCCGGCCGCCGCCTCGGGGCTGCGGATGCGGTTGGTGGCCGCCAAGTCGCACCCCCTGGCCGCCCGTACGATCGGCATCGCGCCGGAGGCGCAGTCGGCGCTGTCGTTCGCGGTGAGCGGCGCGTGCACGTGCTTCGCGGGCGTGCTGCTCGGTCTGCTGACCGGATTCGTCAGCCCGGACCCGTTCTCGCTGACCTTCGGCATCTCCCTGATCGCGGCATGCGTGCTCGGCGGGGTCGGCACCGTCCTCGGCGCGGTGGCCGGCGGCATCTATCTGACCTGGAACCCTTCGCTCTCGTCCGCCGTCGGGCTGCCCCAGCCGGTCGTGCAGGGCCTTGTGCTGATCGCGGTCCTCCTCTTCCTGCCCGGTGGAGTCGTACCGTTCCTCGCCACACCCGCACGGAGCGTCCTGCGGCGCATGCGGCGCCAACCGGACGCCGAAGTCCCTCCGTCCGCCGAGGAGTTGCCGGATCTCGCGCCGCTCGAACCTCCGTCCCGGACCCCGGACGACGGCCCCGTCCTGCTGCACCTGGAGCACGTGTCGGTCTCGTACGGCGGAATCAAGGCCCTGGAGGACGCCTCACTGTCCCTGCGGCACAACGAGATCCTGGCGGTCATCGGACCCAACGGTGCGGGAAAGACAACCCTGTTGAACGCGCTGTCGGGGCTGACCGGCAACGGCCGGGTGAGCGGCAGCGCCGAGTTCGACGGACGGCCCTTGTTCAGGTCCAGGGCGACCGCACGGCGGCGGCTGGGCATCGGCCGCACCTTCCAGCATGCGGAGGTCTTCTCCGAACTCACCGTCGCCGAGAACGTGTTGTGCACCCGTCGCCGGATCACCGCCCAGGACCGGGCAGAGGTCGCGCGGCTGCTGCACTCCGTCGGTCTTGCGGACGTGGCCGACCGCCGCCCCGGGGAGCTGCCCTTCGGCCTGCAGAAGCGCCTCGACCTGGCGCGTGCGATGGCCGAGGATCCGCAACTGCTGATCCTGGACGAGCCGTTCGGCGGCCTCGACGCGGGTGAACGGGCGCTGCTGGCGCGGCACATCAGGCGGCTGCACGCCGACGGCACCGCCGTGGTCGTCATCGACCACGTCCTCGACGACCTCTTCTCCGTCGCGCACCGGGTGCTCGCGTTCGACTTCGGCCGCACGATCGGCGAAGGCAGCCCGGACACCGTTCTGCAGGACCCGAAGGTGCGGTCGTCGTACCTGGGAACGGTCGACGGCCGGACCCGGCCGCCCGAGCACGTGGGCGAGCGGAGCATGATCCGCCTGCACGGGGTCGGCCACACGTACGGCGGCGTGGTCGCCCTGCGGGACATCGATCTCGACGTCCGCCAGGGGGCCGTGCTGGGCATCGCCGGAGCCAACGGAGCGGGCAAGAGCACGCTGGCAGGCATCCTGCACGGCTCGCTCACGCCCACCCGCGGCGACCGCGGGACGGGCGGAGCGGTACGCACCAGCCTGGCGCCCGAGGGGCGGGCATTGTTCAAGACGCTGTCCCTGCGCGAGAACCTCGAAGTCGCCGCCTACGCGGCGGGCATCACCGGTGCACCGCTGCGCGAACGGCTGGAGGAGACCGTGCAGTGGCTGCCGTCGAGGCTGCGCGACCGCATGTCCGCCTCCGCCGGCGGGCTGTCCGGCGGTGAGCAGCAGATGCTCGCCATCGCCCGGGCCCTGATCGTCGAGCCGGACGTCCTGATCGTCGACGAACCGGCGCTCGGGTTGGCCCCGGCCCTGGTCGACGAGGTGTACGACCGGCTGGCCGGGCTGGCCCACGACGGTCTGACCGTCGTCCTGCTCGAACAGCTGCTCAGCCGGGCCATGTCCGTGTGCCACGAGGTGGCCGTGCTGCACGAGGGCGTCGTCGCGGCCCGCGGGCGGCCGGGCGATCCGGCGTTCGCGGCCATGGCGGAAGCGGCGTACTTCGGTGGCGGCCAGGACGCGGCCGCCACCACCGCGGCGGCCGACGCCCGGATTTCCCCAGTGAAGTGACAATCCCGTTGTGAACGAGGTGGACCGTGTTCCGGACAATCAGAAAATTCCGCCGCGCCGCGGGAACGATGGCCGTCATGGCCGCGGTGGCTCTGACCGCCAACGCGTGCGCAGGTCAGGACTCCGCGGCAGCCGGAGGCAACTCCTCCGAGATCCACATAGGCGCGTGGCTGCCTCTCACCGGCGCCACCGCGACGTACGGCGTGGCCGAGAGGGCGGGCGCCGACGCGTACTTCAAGATGCTCAACGCCCAGGGCGGCATCAACGGACGCAAGGTCCGCTGGACCGTCAAGGACAACGCGGCCGACCCGCAGCAGACCGTGCAGATCGCACGCGAACTGGTCGGCCAGGACAAGGTCGTTGCCATCGTCAACGCCAACGGCACCTCCCAGGCGGAGGCGGCCTTCCCGTTCGTCCTCAACCAGTCCAAGGTGCCGGTTGTCAACGAGGTGGGCGGCACCGAGTCCTGGTACAAGCCGCCGCGCCCCGGCCTGTTCGGCACCCAGACCCTCTACGAGGACCAGGCCGCGGCGATCGCCGCCTGGGCGGTGCAGGACGGCGCGAAGAAGATCCTGGTCGTGCACAGTGACCCGGCCGCGTTCGTGAACGTGGCCAAGCAGGTCGAGCCCGTCGCGAAGAAGGTGGATCCCTCGGTCGAGGTCGACCGGCTGCCGGTCAAGTACCAGACCACCGACTACACCCCCGTCATCAGCAAGGTGAAGGCCGCGAAAACCCAGGCGGTGGTCCTGATCCTCACCTCCCCCGAGGCGGCCGCCTTCCTCAAGGAGGCGAAGCTCCAGGGCCTGTCCCTGCCCACCTACGCCTACGCGCCCGTGGCCGCCGAGTCCACGGTCTCGCTGGCGAAGGACGCGGCCGAGGGCCTGAAGGCCGTACAGCTGGTGAAGGCGCCGTCCGACGACGACGCCGCGGTGAAGGAGTTCCGGTCCGCGATGGCCAAGTACGAGCCCGGTCAGACCGCCGGATTCCTCGCCCTGTGGGGCTGGAGCAACGCGAAGGTGTTCGCCCAGATTACGAAGACCATCAAGGGGCCCGTCACGTCCCAGGCCATCACTGCGGCGTACCAGAAGGCGTCCGACGTGGACCCGGGGGTGTCGCCGGTGATGAAGTTCGGCGCGAGTGAGCACCTCGGCACGCGCAGCGTGCAGCGGGTGGAGGTGAAGAACGGCGTCTGGACGTCCGTCGGCGACTTCTACACACCGCCGGAGCGCGACTGAGCGCTCTCCCCGGTGGTGTGCCGGGCGCCCCCAAGGGCTCCGACAAGGTGGCGGTGAGCAGCGGGTCGTACTCCGTCGTCCTGCGCTGCCGCGGCCGCTGTTCCCTGCCTGCTTCTGCAGGTCAAGGGCCGTTCGGAGGCTACAGGGTTTCGTGTGCGGGGTCAGCCTTCGTGGGGTGTTCGAGGACTCACACCGCCTCGTTGCCCCCGGCGCGTTTGCGGACCACCGCACCGGGCGCGCGGGTGGCGCGCACGGTGCCGGTGGTGGGCTCGGGCCGCAGGACCGTTGGGCTCAGCCGCCGCTCTTGCGCCTGAACGACCGCTGGCTCGAGGCAGGGCCGTGTGCCGCGCGCACCTTCGACGCGTCGGGGTTGGCGGCGCTGTCGGCGGCGTCCGCCTGCGCGCCGCGCTTACGGGCGAGGGCTTCGCGGAACTTGCGCTTGAGGTCGTAGTTGCCGTCGCTGTCCGGCGCCAGAGGGGACGGCTCGGCGGCGGCCGGCTCCGAACCTTCCGTGGACACGGGCTCTGCGGTCATGGTGACCTCCTGGGTTCGGGGATGTGCGATCACAGCTTGTCATGGCGGACGGGACCCGGGCGGGCCGGGCGGGGAGTTGTCCGTCAAGTGGGCGGGATCCCGCCTCCCGGGCGACGCCTGTCAGCCGTTGCGACGCACGAGGGCGGCCTTGCGGGCCTCGGCCAGCTTGCGTGCCTCGCCGGCCTTCCGGGACTTGCCGCCGACGCCGCGGGAGGTGTCCTTGCTGGTGCCGAGGCCGCGGAAGGGAGCGTTGGTGTTCTTGGGCCGGGGAACGGCGGGCCCGCCGTCGAGCGGGGTCCCGGAGGGGGCCTTGGCGCCGGTGATCCGGCTCAGCTCCGCCTCTCCCGAGCGCACCTTGGTGACGGTCGCCTCGACGCCGGCCTCGGCCAGCATGCGGCTCGTCTCGCGGCGCTGGGCCGACAGCACGAGCGTGACCACGCTGCCGGACTCACCGGCCCGGGCGGTGCGGCCGGCCCGGTGCACATAGTCCTTGGGGTCGGTGGGCGGGTCGACGTTGACCACGAGGTCGAGGTCGTCGACGTGCAGGCCACGGGCCGCGACGTTGGTCGCCACCAGAACGGTGAGCCGGCCGTTCTTGAACTGCGCCAGGGTCCGGGTGCGCTGCGGCTGGGACTTGCCGCTGTGCAGGGCCCCGGCGTGCACCCCGCTGGCCCGCAGGTGCCGGGTGAGCTGGTCGACGGCGTGCTTGGTGTCGAGGAACAGCAGGACGCGGCCGTCGCGGGCGGCGATCTCCGTGGTGACGGCGTAGCGGTCGGGGCCGTGGACGACGAGAACGTGGTGCTCCATCGCCGTGACCGTGCTCGCGGACGGGTCGACCGAGTGGACGACGGGGTCGTGGAGGTAGCGACGGACCAGCTGATCGACGTCACCGTCCAAAGTGGCCGAGAACAGCATCCTCTGACCGTCGGGGTGCACCTGCTCGAGCGCGTCGACCACCTGCGGCAGGAATCCCAGGTCGCACATCTGGTCGGCCTCGTCGAGCACGGTGATCCTCACCCGTCCCAGGCGGCAGGCGTTGCGCTGGATCAGGTCGTGCAGGCGTCCGGGGGTGGCGACGACCACCTCCGCTCCCTGACGCAGCGCTGCGGCCTGCCGGCCGATCGACACGCCGCCGACGACGGTCGCCATCCGCAGCCGCAGCGCCTCGGCGTACGGCGCCAGCGCCTGGGTGACCTGTTCGGCCAGCTCCCGCGTGGGGACGAGGACCAGAGCGAGGGGCTGCTTCGGCTCGGCACGCCGCCCGGCCGTACGAGTCAGCAGCGGCAGACCGAAGGCGAGCGTCTTGCCCGATCCGGTGCGCCCGCGTCCCAGGACGTCGCGCCCCTTGAGGGCGTCGGGGAGTGTGGCGGCCTGGATCGGAAAGGGTTCGCGCAGCCCGAGTCCGGTCAGTGTCCGCAGTACCTCCACCGGCAGTCCGAAACCGGCGAAGGAGTCGTCGGGGCGCTTCATGAACAGCCTTCCGTAGAGGAACGTACCGAGGAAGGCCCGGCAGGATCGAAGAGCCCACACACCAGCGGAACCGGCCGCGCGGAGCCGCCCGGCGCGAGGACCACGCAAACGCACGACGGTAACACGACGGACGTCAGCGGGCCGACCTCGCCCAGGAGGAGAACCCCCGGCCGGTGCACGGCCGGGGGTTCCGGAGGGGACGGCTCCTGGTCAGTGCTGCAGGGTGAGGACACCCGGCCGCCACGGCAGCTGGTCGTAGGGGCCGCTCGCCGAGGGGGACTTGCCCTGGTAGAGGAACTGCAGGTTGCAGGGGTCGACGGTCATGGTCTGGTCGGGGTTGTTGCGGACCAGGTCGCCGTGACTGATGTCGTTGGTCCAGCCGGCACCGCTGTTGGCCTTGCCCGCGAAGGGGTGGCTCTCGCTGCTCGCCTGCGGGGTCCACGACCCGCTCAGGCTGGAGGCCGTGAACGAGCGGAAGTAGCGCCCGTTCGCCCCCATCGCCTCGACGATCATGAGGTACTGGTTCTGGCCCTGGACCTTGTAGACCTGCACCGCCTCGAAGAGGTTGGCCGTCGAGTCGCTCATGACCGTCGTGTACGAGGAGCCGAAGTTGCCCGGGAAGTTCCCGATCGGCATGCTCGCCCGGTAGATCTTGCCGTTGTCGCCGGCGAAGAACAGGTACATGTTCTGGCCGTCACCGATCAGGGTCTGGTCGATCGGACCGGTGCCGGAACCGGAGATGCCACCGGTGAACAGCGGCTGCGGCGCGGACCAGCCGTTGGGGTTGGTGGGGTCGCTCGACGTCCGGTAGATGAACGGCCACGCACCCCACTGGTACGCCAGCACCCAGATGTTCTTGGGAGCGAAGTAGAACAGCGTGGGCGCGACCGCGGACTGGCTCATCCCGGTCTGGCGGGCCGACCCCATGTCGGACCAGTTGGTGAAGGGGCTGAACGCCATCGAGCCGTACGACGATCCCGACACGTTCGACGCGTAGACCAGGTGCCTGCCGTTGTAGACGACGTCGGTGAAGTCCTTCAGCGAGACCCAGCCGTTCGCCGGCTGGGCCAACGCACCCGTCGACGTCCACCGGTACGTCGACGGAAGGGAGCACGCGCTGGTGGCCGCCTGAGCCGGGTCGGCGACGAGCGTCGCCGCCAGCGAGACCAGGGCCGCGGCGGAGGCGGCGAGCGCCACGGACAGGCGGGTGCGGCTGAGACTTCCTCTGCGCATGGGGACCTCTTGATTCTCGAGTGAACGGTTCCGGTTTCTGCGAGTTGCCGTGCCCATGACATTTCCAGCCACGACGTGTTCGTGGTTTCGAACAAATGTCAAGCTGTCGAACAATCTGGATGATAGGGAGCCGATCGGGGGCGTCAATCCCTCTCGCAATATTCGCCGTCCACGTCAAAACATTTCGGATCGGTAAGGGGGCACATCGGTAAGGGGCACACGAGCGGGGCGGACCGCGCCGCGCACGGTCCGCCCCGCGTTTCCTGCGCGGGTCCGGGATCTGGCTACCCGGCCGTCGTCGGGAAGGGCGTTCCGCCACCCAGAAGCCCCGTCACCAGCGGGAGGATGGACGGGAGGGCGCCCGTCACGGAGTCGAGAGCCGAGCCCGGGTCGAGCGGGCCCAGGGCCTTGAGCAGATCCGAGACCGCCGCCTGGATCTGATCCACGGCGTCCGAGATCGGGTCGGCGGCGCGTACGCCCGCACGGGGCGTGCCGTCGGCGGTCGGTGCGCCGCGTTCCCGCAACTCCCGCACCAGGGAGGAGGACATGGTTTCGATCGCCTTCCGGTAATCAGTCGCCTTCTGGAGCGCTTCGGTGCCGTGGAGCCGCTTCGCCCCGTCGAGCCATCGGCCGACGTCCGCCGTCCCGTCGGTCGTCGGCGCCGCTGGGACGGACGGCCGCGCGACGCCGGTTTCGGTGGCTGCGGTTCTGGGGCCGGTCGTGGCGGCGGTGCCGCGGGTTCACTCCACGTCGGCGACGACGGAGCCGACCCGTTCGGCGAGGCCCGGGTCGCGGCGGACCAGGAGTGCCGCGTAGCCGACGGCCAGGAGCAGCGCCGCGAGGGCCGCGACGGGGAACCAGTTGTACGGCGCGGGCTGGCCGGGCTTGGCCAGGTAGTACAGCGGCACCAGGATCGCCAGGGCGCCGAGCGCGGGCAGCACCAGGTGGCGGACGGTGCGGAACTCCTGCGGCCGGTAGCGCCGGTAGTAGAAGGGCAGGGCGATGTTGGAGGCCAGGTAGACCACCAGGATCAGGATGGTGCCCAGGGTCGAGGACTCGGTGAAGAACACCACGGGGTCCATGGGCCCGCCGTCGGCGCCGAGCAGGTGGCCGAGGCCCCAGCCGCCGATGATCAGCAGGGCGGTGACGGCGAAGGTGACGATCGCGTTGTTCGGCGTACGGCGCACGGGGTGGACGTAGCCGAAGAAGGACGGCAGCAGTCCCTCGCGTCCGGCGTTGAACACCAGCCGGGCCTGGGAGTTGATGCCGGCGATGAGCACGCCGAGAGTCGAGGTCAGGCCGCCGACGTAGGCGAGGAGGGCCAGTGCGCCGAGGGTGCCGTGGGCGACGTCGATGAAGGGGATGGCCGAGTCGCCGAGCCGCTGGACGTCGTAGTCGAAGCCGGTGACGGTGGCGTAGGAGAAGAGGATGTAGCTGGCCGTCATGATGCCCACCGAGGAGAACACGGCGCGGCCGACGTTGCGCCGCGGGTTCTCCGTCTCCTCGGCGAGGGCGGCGGAGTTCTCCCAGCCGACGAAGAGGTACACGGCGAGCGGGAAGCCCGCGGCCAGACCCTTGAGGCCGTCGTGGATGTGGTCGGGCAGGAACGGCGCGGCGGACAGGTTGCCGCGGTGTTCGACGAGCGCGGCGACCGAGACCACGACGAGGACCAGCATCTCCACGGCGAAGAAGTAGCCGGCCCACTTGGTGGAGACGACGATGCCGCGCAGCATCAAGACCACCGAGGCGCCGGTCAGCAGCAGTGTCCAGATGATCCAGGGGACGTCGAGGCCGGTGTAGTGGTGCAGGGTGATCTGCACGAACCCGCCCGAGATGGCGATGACGGAGGCCATCGCGATGATGTAGCCGAGGCCGGCCAGCAGGGCGGTGGTCACGGCGCTGACCGGGCCGAAGGTCTTGCCGACGAAGGTGATGAAGCTGCCCGCCGAGGGGTGCGCCCGGGAGAACTGGGCGAGGGTGTTGCCGAGCAGCGCGACGGCCACGCCCGCGGCGAGGATGGTCAGCGGGGAGGCGACGCCCGCGGTGGTGGCGAGGAAGGCGAAGCCGAAGAAGAAGCTCATGGCCGGGCCGACGTTGGCCATGGTGGCGGCGGCGATGTCCGCCATGCCGAGGACGCCGCCGCGCAGCCGCTGGGGCGGGCCGGCGGTTCTCCGGTCGGGCATGACGGCGGCTCCTTGTGCGGGGTCGGTGCGGAGGTCGGGGTCGTGGGCGGGGCTCAGACCGTTCCGGCGTCGCGGTGGGCCTTGACCGCGGCCACCGCCGGGGCCATGGCGCCGCGGGCGAGTTCGTCGAGCAGGTCGGTGTGATGGCGGTTGCGTGCCCGTACGACCTCGGGGGTCGGGGCGGGCAGCAGCAGGCACTGGCGGCCGAGCAGGTCGGCGGCGAACTCGCGGATGCCGGGGCCCCCGAGCGCCTCCGCGAGGTCGAGGTGGAACCGGGTCTCCAGTTCGAGCAGCCGGTCCGGTACGTCGGTCCGGTCCAGTTCGTCGGTCAGCGCCCGCAGTCCGTCGAGCCGGTCCTGCGGCACCTCGCCGACGGCGTGGGAGACGAGCCCGCACTCCAGGAGCGCGTGCACGGCGTCCAGCGAGGCCGCCTCGTCGGGGTCGTGCATCACGGCCACGACGGTGTCCCAGTCCTGGGCGACGAAGGTTCCGCCTGCCCTGCCCCGCCGACGGTCGAGCAGACCGTCCTGGCACATGCCCTCCAGGGCCCGGCGCACGGTGATCTCGCCGATGCCGAGTTCCTCGGCCAGGACGCCGACGTCCGGCAGCCGGTCCCCCGGCGGCTCGGACCTCAGGCGCACCCGCAGGGCGATCCGTGAGCGGACGAGTTCCGATCCGGTCTGTCCCCTGCCGGGCAGGACGCGGACGTCGAGCACCCCGGAGACGAACTTGCCCGCTGCCTTGGCCACGACGTCACCTTAACCGCCTGCTGAACGGGGTCACGGCCCGCGTGAGATGTGCATGGAGGCTCCTACGAACGTAGCGGCTCCGCGTTGCACGCAAAATAGAGCATGATGAACAGTTAAACAAGTCTTGTTCTTTTGGATCGTACTGAACTAATTTCCCGGTCACCGTCTCCTCCGTCCTCACTCCTCTCATGGATGTCGCGATGACCTCAACGCTCACCCAGAGTCCGCCCACCGAGCCCGGCCTGAAGCCGGGGCTCAAGAACCGCCATCTGTCGATGATCGCCATCGGCGGTGTCATCGGCGCCGGCCTGTTCGTCGGCTCCGGCTCCGGCATCGCCGCCGCCGGCCCCGGCATCCTCGTCTCGTACGCGCTAGTCGGCGTCCTCGTCGTCCTCGTGATGCGCATGCTGGGCGAGATGGCCGCTGCCAACCCGACGTCCGGCTCCTTCTCCGCCTACGCCGACCGGGCGCTGGGCCGCTGGGCCGGCTTCACCATCGGCTGGCTGTACTGGTTCTTCTGGGTCGTGGTGCTCGCCGTCGAGGCGACCGCCGGGGCCAAGATCCTTGCGGGCTGGGTGCCGGCGGTCCCGCAGTGGGGCTGGGCGCTGATCGTCATGCTCGTCCTGACCGCCTCCAACCTCGCCTCGGTCAGCTCCTACGGCGAGTTCGAGTTCTGGTTCGCGGGCATCAAGGTCGTCGCCATCGCCGCGTTCATCGTGCTGGGCGGCCTCGCGATCTTCGGTCTGCTGCCCGGCTCGGACCACCCGGCGTCCGGCTTCTCGTACCTCACCGCGCACGGCGGGTTCCTGCCGCACGGACCGGGCGCGATCCTCACCGGCGTGCTGATGGTGGTCTTCTCCTTCATGGGCAGCGAGATCGTCACGCTCGCGGCCGGTGAGTCCCAGGACCCGCGGGGCGCGGTCACCAAGGCCACCAACAGCGTGATCTGGCGGATCGCGGTGTTCTACCTGGGCTCGATCCTGGTCGTGGTGTCGCTGCTGCGCTGGGACGACCCGGCGATCCTCAAGGAGGGTTCCTACGTCGCCGCGCTCAGCTCCATCGGCATCCCGCACGCCGCGCAGATCATGAACGCGATCGTGCTGACCTCGGTGCTGTCCTGCCTCAACTCCGGCCTGTACACCGCCTCCCGCATGGCCTTCTCGCTCGGCGGGCGCAGCGACGCCCCGGCGTCCTTCGCCCGCACCACGGAGCGCGGTGTGCCGCGCACGGCGATCCTCGCCTCGGTGGTCTTCGGCTTCGTCGCGGTCGCCTTCAACTACCTGTGGCCGGACACCGTCTTCCAGTTCCTGCTCAACGCCTCCGGTGCGATCGCGCTCTTCGTCTGGCTGGTGATCTGCTTCTCCCAGCTGCGGATGCGGAAGATCATCCAGCGGGAGTCGCCGGAGAAGCTCGTCGTGCGAATGTGGCTGTACCCCTACCTGACCTGGGCCACGATCGCCCTGATCACCTTCGTGCTGGGGTACATGCTGACCGACACCGCCGATGGCGGCGGACGCGACCAGGTGGTCCTGTCCACGCTGGTGGCGCTGGGAGTGGTGGCCTTCGCGCTGGTCCGCCAGCGGGTGCGCGGCAAGCAGGACGAGCCGGCCCTGCAGTCGTAGCGGCCTCGTGACGTACGGCCCCGGGGGCGGCGATGCCCCCGGGGCCGACGCTTCGTCACGCGACCACCTCGACCTCCGGCGTGCCCCCCTCGCCGCCGCGCTCCTCGAACTGGGTGCGGTACAGCTCGGCGTACCGGCCGCCGGCCAGCAGCAGTTCGTCGTGGGTGCCGCGCTCCACGATCCGCCCGTCCTCGACGACGAGGATCATGTCCGCGGCCCGCACCGTGGACAGCCGGTGCGCGATCACGACCGCGGTCCGGCCCGCGAGCGCCTCGGTCAGCGCCTCCTGGACGGCGGCCTCGGAGGTGTTGTCGAGGTGGGCGGTGGCCTCGTCGAGGATGACGACGCGCTGGCGGGCCAGCAGCAGGCGGGCGATGGTCATGCGCTGGCGCTCGCCGCCGGACAGGCGGTAGCCGCGCTCGCCGACGACCGTGTCCAGACCGTCGGGCAGCGAGCGGACCAGGTCGTCGAGGCGGGAGCGGCGCAGCGCGTCCCACAGCTCGGCCTCGGCCGCCTCGGGGCGGGCCAGCAGCAGGTTGGCGCGGACGGTGTCGTGGAAGAGGTGGCCGTCCTGGGTGACCATGCCGAGGGTGCCGCGCAGCGAACCGGCGCTCAGGTCGCGGACGTCCACGCCGCCGATGCGCACGGCGCCCTCGTCGACGTCGTACAGGCGGGGCAGCAGCTGCGCGATGGTCGACTTGCCGGCGCCGGAGGACCCGACGAGCGCCACGGTCTGGCCGGCTTCGGCGCGGAAGGAGATGCCGTGCAGGACCTCGGCGCCGCCCCTGGTGTCCAGGGACGCGACCTCCTCCAGCGAGGCCAGGGAGACCTTGTCGGCGGACGGGTAAGCGAAGCGGACCGCGTCGAACTCGACGGAGACCGGGCCCTCGGGGACGGCCCGCGCCGCGGGCTTCTCCACGATGAGCGGCTCCAGGTCGAGCACCTCGAAGACGCGCTCGAAGCTGACCAGCGCGCTCATCACCTCGACACGGGCGCCGGCGAGCGCGGTGAGCGGCGCGTACATGCGGGTCAGCAGCAGGGCGAGGGAGACGACGGCACCCGGCTCCAGGCTGCCGCGCAGGGCGAACCAGCCGCCCAGTCCGTAGACGAGGGCCAGCGCCAGCGAGGACACCAGGGTGAGGGCTGTGATGAACACCGACTGGGCCGTGGCGGTACGCACACCGATCTCCGCGACCCGGCGGGCGCGCGCCGCGAACTCCTCCGACTCCTGCTCCGGGCGCCCGAAGAGCTTGACCAGGGTGGCGCCGGGTGCGGAGAAACGCTCGGTCATCCGGGTGCCCATGGCCGCGTTGAGGGTGGCCGCCTCGCGCTGCATGCGGGCCATGCGGCTGCCCATGCGCCGGGCCGGGATCACGAACGCCGGCAGGAGCAGCAGCGCGAGCAGCGTGATCTGCCAGGACAGGGTGAGCATGACGACCAGCGTGAGCACGAGGGTGACCAGGTTGCTGACCACTCCGGACAGGGTGTTGCTGAAGGCGCGCTGGGCGCCGATGACGTCGTTGTTGAGTCGGGAGACGAGCGCTCCCGTACGTGTGCGTGTGAAGAACGCGACCGGCATCCGCTGCACATGATCGAACACAGCCGTCCGCAGATCGAGGATGAGGCCCTCCCCGAGCGACGCCGAGAGCCTCCGGCCGAGGATCCCGAGCGCCGCCTCCGCGACCGCGATGAGCGCGATGAGCAGGGCGAGGCGTACGACGGTGGATTGGTCGCCGTGCGACACGATCGCGTTCACGACATGTCCGGCGAGCACGGGGGTCGCGACGGCGAGCAGCGCGGTCACCACCCCGAGGAGCACGAACTGTGCGATGCGGGCGCGGTGCGGACGGGCGAACGCGCCGATACGGCGCAGCGTGGCACGCGCCACGGGTCGGCGCTCCTGCTGGGCGGTCATGACACTGTGCAGCTGTGTCCACGCTGTGGTTTCCATGCTCATGGGAGAGAACGTAGAACCTCGAGCGTCGTTGAGGTCAACACTCCCGCCGCTTCGTCCCCTGCCCCGAAGGACCTCATGGCCCTGCCTCCCCACCCGCTTCCCGTCCGTAAGCCGCTGTCCGCGGTCCCGCAACCCGCAGTTGGCGCGGTGCGGAAACCCTCTTCCGGTGTGACTGCGGTTGAAGTTCCCCACGGCTCCCTCCCTCCGGGACGGTTCCCCCGTCGCGTCCCGGTCCGCCAGGTCCTGTGCCTGCTTCCGCTCCTGCTGGTCACCGTCGTCGCCGTGCGGCACCGTGACGTGCTGGCCGAGGGTTTCGGCCATCTGCGCTCGGCCGACTGGCCGTGGCTGCTGGCCGCGGTCGCCGCCACCTGTCTGACCTGGGTGGCGGCCGCCTTCACCCGGCAGGGCGCGGTCGTCGACCGGCTGCCGAGGCGGCGGCTGCTGGCCACCCAGTTCGCCGCGGGCTCCGCCAACCACCTGCTGCCCACCGGCCTGGGCGCGGGGGCGGTCAACCTGCGGTTCATGACCGTGTGCGGCATTCCGCTGGCCCGTTCCTCGGCCGCCCTCGCCCTGTACCTGCTGGCGGAGTCGGTCACCCGGGTGGCGTTGCTGGTCGTGCTGCTGCTCGCGTTCCCCGGCGCGTTGCGCTTCGGCAGCCTGGTCCCGCCGGGCGCGACGGCCCCGCTGCTGCTCACGGTCGCGGCGGTCGCGGTCGTGGCCGCCACGGTCCTGGTCCTGGTACGGCGGCTGCGGACGACCGCGCTGTCCTTCCTGCGTACGGCGCTGGGCGAGCTGCGCTCGGTGCACACCCGGCCGTCCCGTGCCCTCGCCCTGTGGGGCGGCTCGCTCGCCTTCCCCGCGCTGCAGGCCGCCGGGCTCGTCCTGGTCGGCATGTCGCTCGGGCTGCCGGTGCCCCCGGTGCACATGGCGGTGGCGTATCTGGCCGCGACGGTCGCGGTCGCGCTGGTGCCGACGCCCGGTGGGCTGGGCTCCGTGGAGGCGGCGCTGGTCGTGGCCCTGGTGGCGGCGGGCGGCCCGGCGGCCGTGGCGACGGCGGTGGTGCTCGCCTACCGGATCATCACGGTGTGGCTGCCGCTGGTGCCGGGGGCGCTGACGCTGGGGGCGCTGGTGCGGCTGAAGGTGATCTGACGCCTCGCCGGAGGCGGACCTCTCATCGGGCAGACGCCTGCCCCGGGGCCGACGCGCTACCAGGCAAGCGGCTCGCCGTCCCGGAAGAAGCCGCCGGTCGGGCCTCCGTCGGGCAGCGTGGCCGCCCAGACGACGCCCGCCGCGCCCTCGGCCACGGGCCTGCCGCCGCGGCCCCCCATGTCGGTGGCCACCCATCCCGGGCAGACCGCGTTGACGAGCACACCGTCCGGGCCCAGCTCGCCGGCCAGCAGACGGGTGAGGGCGTTGAGGGCGGCCTTGGAGACGCTGTAGGCCGGGGTGCCGCCGCTCATCGCGTGCAGGGAGCCGGCCTCGCTGCTCACCATGACCACCCGGGCGTGCCGGCTTCGCCGCAACAGCGGAAGCAACGCCTGTGTGACCCTCCAGGCGCCGAACAGATTGGTGTCCAGGGCCTGTTGGACCTCGGCCAGATCGGCGGACCGGGCCTGCGCCCAGGTGTCGTAGAGGATCGCCGCGTTGTTGACGACCACGTCCACCCGACCCTGCTCGCCCGTCACCCGGTCGGCCATCGCGACCACGCTCGCCGCGTCGGCGACGTCGATCCGGACGGCGGTCACCCGCTCGCCGCCCGGATCGAGGCGGGCAGCGGCGGCGCGCCCCTTGTCGAGATCGCGCGAGCCGAGGACCACGCGATACCGCCGGTCGGCGAGCTGTCGTACCACCTCGTATCCGATACCGCGGTTGGCCCCGGTCACGACGGCGACCGGGAGGTCCGCGCCTTCGACTGCCATCAGGAACACTCCCTCGAGTACGCAACGTCAGCCTCGCACAGGAAAAGGAGGTCCGGCATGCCGGTCCGAACCGAGCGCCAGGGACACGTCACCACGGTCGTCCTGTCCCGCCCCGAGGTCCGCAACGCGGTCGACGGTCCGACGGCCGCCGAACTGGTCGCCGCCTTCCGGGAGTTCGAGGCGGACCAGGAGGCGCGGGTGGCGGTGCTGTGGGGCGAGGGCGGCACGTTCTGCGCGGGCGCCGACCTCAAGGCCGTCGGCACGGAGCGGGGAAACCGGGTGGCGCGGGACGGCGACGGCCCGATGGGCCCGACGCGGCTGCGGCTGTCCAAGCCGGTGATCGCGGCGGTCGCCGGGCACGCCGTGGCGGGCGGCCTGGAACTGGCCCTGTGGTGCGATCTGCGGGTCGCCGAGGAGGACGCGGTCTTCGGCGTGTTCTGCCGCCGCTGGGGCGTGCCGCTGATCGACGGGGGCACGGTACGGCTGCCCCGGCTGATCGGGCAGAGCCGGGCGCTGGACATGATCCTGACGGGCCGTCCGGTGCGGGCGCCGGAGGCGTACGGGATGGGACTGGCCAACCGCCTCGTGCCCGTCGGCACGGCCCGCACCGCGGCCGAGGAACTGGCCGCGGAGATCGCCCGTTTCCCGCAGGCGTGCCTGCGTGGCGACCGGGCGTCGGCGCTGGAGCAGGAGGGTCTGCCGGAGGAGGAGGCGATGCGCGGCGAACTCCGTCACGGGATCGACGTGTTGGCCCAGGGTCTGGAGGGGGCGGCGCGGTTCGCCTCCGGCGCGGGGCGGCACGGGTCCTTCACGGACGTATGACGAACGGAACGCGCCAGGCTCCATGGACGGCGGGCGCGAACCCCTGTGCGGATGCGGCAGGATGAGCGGTTGCACATCCCGAAATTGGAGGTAACCGGTGAACCGAGCGCTCACCGTGGACGATCTTGTCCTCGCCGGAATCGCGCTGGGCGCGGGCCTGTTGGCCGCGTTCCTGCTGCGCGTGCTGATGCGGTGGCTGGGCAAGCACGCCGACCGCACCCGCTGGAGCGGTGACGACGTCATCGTGGACGCGCTGCGCACGGTGGTGCCGTGGGCCGCGTTCCTGGGCGGGGCCGCGTCCGCGGGCGGGATACTGCCGCTGACGAGGAGCGTGCAGAAGCACGTGAACCAGTCGCTCACCGTCCTGCTCATCTTCGTCGTGACGCTGACGGCGGCCCGGGTGATCGCCGGCCTGGTGCGCACGGTCACCCAGTCCCGCTCCGGGGTCGCCGGGTCGGCCACGATCTTCGTGAACATCACCCGGGTCCTGGTCCTGGCGATCGGATTCCTGGTGGTGCTGCAGACGCTGGGCATCTCGATCGCCCCGATGCTCACCGCCCTGGGTGTCGGCGGTCTGGCGGTCGCCCTCGCCCTGCAGGACACCCTCGCCAACCTCTTCGCCGGCATCCACATCCTCGCCTCCAAGACCGTGCAGCCCGGTGACTACATCCAGCTCAGCAGCGGCGAGGAGGGCTACGTCGAGGACATCAACTGGCGTCAGACGACCGTGCGGGCGCTCTCCAACAACTTGATCGTCATCCCCAACGGGGAGCTCGCCAAGGCCAACATGACCAACTTCATGCGCCCCGAGCAGAAGTTGACGATCACCGTCCAGGTCGGCGTCGCCTACGACAGCGACCTGGAGCACGTCGAACGCGTCACCTGCGAGGTCGTCGCCGAGGTGATGAAGGAGATCGACGGCGCCGTCCCGGACCACGAGCCGCTGGTGCGCTTCCACACCTTCGGCGACTCCCGGATCGGCTTCACGGTGATCCTCGGGGTCGGTGAGTTCAGCGACCAGTTCCGGATCAAGCACGAGTTCATCAAGCGACTGCACCGGCGCTACGGCCGGGAGGGCATCCGCATCCCGGCGCCCGCCCGGACGGTGGCGCTGCAGCAGGGCTCGGTGAGCATCCCGCAGCAGCGCACCGCCGAGCAGGTGGGCGACGCGCACGTCGCCCACCTCGACTGACGGCTCAGAGAGTCGCCGAGTTCTCGTGCCAGTGCCCGCCCCGGCGGCTGTGCGGGGCGGCGAGCGAGGAGCTGACCGGCGTGACCGTCCAGTCCGGGTGGCCGGGCATCCGCGGGGTCTTGGTGCCGTAGAGCCAGTCCCGCAGGAAGCCGGTCAGGTCCTGGCCGGAGACCTCCGAGGCGACGGCGATGTAGTCGGCCGTCGTCGCCGAGGAGTTCCGGTACCGGTCCAGGAAGGCACACTCGATGGCGTGGAAGACGTCCTCGCCGACGACCTGGCGCAGCGCGTACAGGACGAGGACCCCGCCCGTGTAGCGCTGGTTGTCGAAGAGGTTGACCTCGTTGGGCGCGGCGACCGGGCCCGAGTCGTGCCGCCACTGGTCGCCGACGCCGTAGGTCCACTTCATGCGGTCCTCGAACGTGCTGTAGCCGAGCGAGTCGGTCCAGCCGCGCTCGTAGCGGTACAGCAGTCCGTAGTAGTCGGCGTGGCCCTCGTTGAGCCACAGGTCGGCCCAGTTCGCGGGGCTGACCATGTTGCCGAACCAGGAGTGGACCAGCTCGTGCATCATGTGCGAGCCGATCTTCTTCTCCTCCTGGAGCAGGAAGTTCGGCTTGTACAGCGTGAGGGTCTGGGTCTCCAGGCCCGTGAAGTCGAAGGCGGTCGGGCTGTCGGAGTTGCAGGGCAGCAGACCGTACGTCTCGAAGGGGAACGCCCCGAGGCGCTGCTCGATCCACTCCACCAGTCCGGGCGTCAGCGCGAGCGCGGGCTCCAGTGCGGCGGCCCGGGCCGTCGGCACGATGTCCCGCAGCGGCAGACCGTTCGGGCCCGGCCGCTCCTTGACGACGTAGTCGCCGACCGTGATCTGCACCAGCTCCGTGGCCATGGGCTCACGGGACTCGTACGTGTAGGCCGTACGGCCCCCGTCGAGGTTCTCGGTACCGAGCAGGACGCCGTTGGCGACGCCCCGCAGTCCGCTGGGGACGGTGACCCGGAAGGTGAAGTCCGCCTTGTCCGACGGGTGGTCGTTGCAGGGGAAGACCGTGTGCGCGGAGTTCGGCTGCGGGCAGATCGCGAAGCCGTCCGGGGTGACGACCCAGGCGGTGTGCGCGAGGGTGCGGGCCGGGTCGGCCGTGTACTCCACGCAGACCGTCACCCGGGCCTTGTCGGGCAGCGGCCGGGCGGGCGTGATCCGCAGCTTCTCGTCCGCCTGCTCGAAGGAGGCGGTGCGGCCGCCGACGCGCACGGCGTGCACGTCCAGGCCGAGGCAGTCCAGGGAGAACCGGCTCAACTGCTGGGTGGCGCGGATCCTCAGGGTGGCGGTGGCCTCGACGAGCTTGGTCGTGGCGTCGTAGGCGAGGTCGAGATGGTAGTCCGAGACGCGGTAGCCGTCGTTGCCGAGGGCAGGGAAGACGGAGTCGCCGAGGGTCTCGGCGCCCGGGGTGCCCCCGTCCTTCGGCGTCGCCTGGGCCGCTCCCCCCACGGTCAGTGCCGCGGCCGTACCGATCAGGGCAGCCGCGGGGGCCGTCACTCTGGTGCGATATCTCATGGTCAGCTTTCGCTCGGGCGGCCGGGTGGTCAGGTCCGGCCGTCGACGATCAGTTAGGACGATCTACATCCAGGACCATGGGATCGGGTGTTTGGTTGCATCCCCGCGCGGCGTTTCGAGCACCGTCGAAGCGGACTCGGGGCGGACCCCTGTCGAGTCCGCCTCGATCACGAGATATCTTGATGTCGAGCAATGTTGCAGACGTGGAGCGGAGCACCCGGTGACTGACTCGACCATCATCTATACGCACACTGACGAGGCCCCGGCCCTGGCGACGTATTCCTTCCTGCCGGTGGTCCAGGCGTACGCCTCGCAGGCGGGTGTCTCCGTGCAGACGCGGGACATCTCACTGGCGGGCCGCATCATCGCGGTGTTCCCGGAGTACCTGACCGAGGACCAGCGCATCCCGGACGCCCTGCACGAGCTGGGCGAGCTGGCCAAGACGCCCGCGGCCAACATCATCAAGCTGCCGAACATCTCGGCGTCGATCCCGCAGCTCAAGGCCGCCGTCGCCGAGCTGCAGGCGCAGGGCTACGCGCTGCCGAACTACCCGGACGACCCCAAGACCGACGAGGAGCGGGAGATCCAGGCCCGCTACGACAAGATCAAGGGCTCCGCCGTGAACCCGGTCCTGCGTGAGGGCAACTCCGACCGCCGCGCCCCCGCCTCGGTCAAGAACTACGCCAAGACCCACCCGCACCGCATGGGCGCCTGGACCGCCGAGTCCAAGACGAACGTGGCGACCATGGGCGAGAACGACTTCCGCTCCACCGAGAAGTCGGCCGTCGTCTCCGAGGCCGGCACGCTGCGCATCGAGCTGGTCGGCGACGACGGCTCCACGACCGTGCTGCGCGAGTCCGTCCCGGTCCTGAAGGACGAGGTCGTCGACGCCTCCGTGATGCGTGTCGCCGCGCTGCGCGAGTTCCTGACCGCGCAGGTCGCCGAGGCCAAGGCGCGGGGCGTGCTGTTCTCCGTACACCTGAAGGCCACGATGATGAAGGTCTCCGACCCGATCATCTTCGGTCACGTCGTACGCGCCTTCTTCCCGAAGACGTTCGCGCAGTACGGCGAGACGCTCGCCGCGGCCGGCCTGACCCCGAACGACGGTCTGGGCGGCATCTACAAGGGCCTGGAGGCCCTGCCCGAGGGCGCCGAGATCAAGGCCTCCTTCGACGCCGAGCTCGCCGAGGGCCCGGAGCTGGCGATGGTCGACTCCGACAAGGGCATCACCAACCTGCACGTGCCGTCCGACGTCATCGTCGACGCCTCGATGCCGGCCATGATCCGCACCTCCGGCCACATGTGGGGCCCGGACGGCCAGGAGGCCGACACCCTCGCCGTCCTGCCGGACTCCTCGTACGCGGGCGTCTACCAGGCCGTGATCGAGGACTGCCGGGCCAACGGCGCCTACGACCCCTCGACCATGGGCTCGGTCCCGAACGTCGGCCTCATGGCGCAGAAGGCCGAGGAGTACGGCTCCCACGACAAGACCTTCGAGATCCCGGTGACCGGCACCGTCCGCCTGGTCGACCAGGCCGGCAACGTGGTGCTCGAGCAGACGGTCTCCGCCGGCGACATCTTCCGCGCCTGCCAGACCAAGGACGCCCCCATCAAGGACTGGGTGAAGCTGGCCGTCACCCGCGCCCGCGCCACCGGCGACCCGGCGGTGTTCTGGCTCGACGAGACCCGCGCGCACGACGCCAACCTGATCGCCAAGGTCAACACCTACCTGGCGGAGCACGACACCGAGGGCCTGGACATCCGCGTCCTGAACCCGGTCGAGGCGACCAAGCTGTCGGTGGAGCGCATCCGCCGCGGCGAGGACACCATCTCGGTCACCGGCAACGTGCTGCGCGACTACCTGACCGACCTGTTCCCGATCCTGGAGCTCGGCACCAGCGCCAAGATGCTGTCGGTCGTCCCGCTGATGGCGGGCGGCGGCCTGTTCGAGACGGGCGCCGGCGGCTCCGCGCCGAAGCACGTCCAGCAGCTGGTCAAGGAGAACTACCTGCGCTGGGACTCCCTGGGCGAGTTCTTCGCGCTGGTTCCGTCGCTGGAGCAGTACGCGAGCGCCACGGACAACCCGAAGGCCAAGGTGCTCGCCGACACCCTCGACCGGGCCACGGCGACCTTCCTCAACGAGGACAAGTCCCCGACCCGTCGCGTCGGCGGCATCGACAACCGCGGCAGCCACTTCTACCTGTCCCTGTACTGGGCGCAGGAGCTGGCCCGGCAGACCGACGACGCGGACCTGGCCAAGGCCTTCGCCCCGCTCGCCGAGACCCTCGCCGCGAACGAGCAGAAGATCGTCGAGGAGCTGAACGCCGTCCAGGGCGAGCCGGCCGACATCGGCGGCTACTACCAGCCCGACCCGGCCAAGGCGGCGGCGGTCATGCGCCCGTCGGCCACCTGGAACGAGGCGCTGGCGTCCCTGAGCTGACGCCCGGCCCCCGATGCCTGTGAGCCGACGTCCCGGCAGGCACCCCGCCTGCCGGGACGTCGGCGTTCCCGGCGTCAGCGCGGCAGGGCGAGGTCCAGTGCCAGCCAGCGGGCCAGGTCCTCGATCTCGTACCCGATCTCGGCCCGCATCGCCGCGGTGAACGGGACGTCCTCGTGGATCGCGTGCACGCTCAGCACGCCCGCCCGGCGGTCCGCGGTGGCGTCGAGCTTCCCCACCAGCCGGTCGCCGTACAGGATCGGCAGCGCGAAGTACCCCCAGCGGCGCCTGGCCGCCGGCTTGTACATCTCCAGCTGGTACTCGTACGTGAACAGCTCCACGGTCCGCTTGCGGTCGTGCACCAGCCGGTCGAAGGGGGACAGCAGCGCCGCCCGGCCCTCGAAGGGCTGCCCCAATTGCACGGGGTCCACCCGCCACCTGCCCCGGACGCCCTCGACGACGGCCTCCTCCCCCGCCGCGCCGACGTCCGCCGGCTCCACCTGGCACTCCGGGCCCCGGGCGCGGGCGATGCCGAGGGCGCGCAGCCGCCGCTCGTCACGGACGCGCAGGGCCTCCTCGACCGGGACGGGCGGGGTGTCGGGGTAGACCCGCTCGGCCAGGTCCCACAGCCGGTCGCCGCCGCGCCGGCCCGCGACGGCGACCTCGCCGCGCTGGACCATCAGCTCCAGCAGCTTGGTGACGTTCCGGTTGTTCGTCCAGCCGCTCGATCTCCAGGGCTTGACGCAGGTGTCCGGCAGCGCGCGGGAGGGCAGCGGCCCCTCGGCCCGCAGGCGGTCGAGGATGTCCCGGCGGCACGCGTCGTTGGCCGCCACCCAGGCGCGGTGGTGCTCCCGCCAGGACGACGGCGTGCCCCGCTCGGGCCACTCGGCCATCTCGGCGCGGTACAGCGCGAGGTCCTCGGCGGGCCGGATCATCGCCTGCAGCTCCAGCAGCGTCCGCTTCCGCAGCGCCTCCCCGACCTCGTCCGCCGAATGGGCCGACCCGAGCCGGCTCCAGGCCACGAGTTCGGCGTTGGGCGCGATCGCCGCGGTCGGGTCGATCTGCAGCAGGGTCAGCCCGCGCACGACGCCGAGCAGACCGTCGGGCCGTACGGCGTCCAGGAGTTGGGCACGTACGGCGATCCGCCGGGCGTCGGTGCGCGAGAGCTCGTGGACGGTCATGGGGCCGAGACTAGGCGAGGGGTCTGACAGCGGGGCCTGGATATCGCGTGGCGAAGCCCTGCCGACCTGGGCAGACTCTGCGTGCATGGAGTTCTTCTGCTACCACCGTGACCGGCCCGGCTCCGCTGCCCTGCGCGAGGAGCTGCTGGAGGCGCACTGGTCCTACATGGACGGCTACGCGGCCCAGCTGATCGCCCGCGGTCCGACCTTCCACGCCGGAGGTGACACGCCCACCGGCAGCGTGCACATCGTGGATCTGCCGGACGCGTCCGCCGCCCGCGCGTTCGCCTTCGACGAGCCCAACCACCAGGCCGGCGTGTACCGGGACGTACTGCTGCGCCGGTGGCGCAATCTGCTGGGACGCACCATGTGGGAGTTCCCCGGCGGGCGCAGCGGAGGCAACCGGTACCTGGTGCTCGGCCTCGGCTCGGGAGAAGCCGTCGACCTCGAACCGCCGTACGACAGGGACGAGTTGGTGGCGTTCGGGCCGCTGCTGTCCGACGACGGCAAGACCTGGCTGGGCACGGCGGCCCTGCTGCGGGCCCCGGACCCGGAGACCGCCCGCGCCGTCCTCACCGCGGACCGGTACGCCGACGTCGAGGTGCACGAATGGGAGTTCGGCGGGCGACGATAGCTCCTCGTACGTGACACCGAACCGCAGGGAGCAGCCCATGCGCGCCGACGCGCCCTCCTTCGAGCTCCTGCCCGGCGCGCCCGGCTCCCCCGTGATCCTCCATGTGCCGCACTCGGCGCGGAGGATCCCGGCATGGGCGCGTGCGGGCATCGTGCTGGACGACGCCGCGCTCGAGCGGGAGCTGGACCACATCACCGACGCGCACACGGCCGAGCTCGCCGAGGCGGCGGCGCGGTCGGCGGGCGTCACCCCGTGGCGGTTCGTCAACCGGCTGTCGCGGCTGGTCGTCGACCCCGAGCGGTTCCCCGACGAGCGGGAGGAGATGCTCGCCGTCGGGATGGGCGCGGTGTACACGCGGACGACGCACCGTCAGGCGCTGCGGGCCGCGGACACCGACCCGCGGCCGCTGATCGACCGGTACTTCCGGCCGTACGCGCGGGCGATGACGGACGCAGTGGCCGACCGGCTCGCCGCGACGGGCCGCGCCGTGATCGTCGACGTGCACTCCTACCCGACCGCGGCCCTGCCGTACGAGCTGCACGGCCAGGGCCCGCGTCCGCCCGTCTGTCTGGGCACCGACTCCTTCCACACGCCACCCGCACTGCTGCGGGCGGCACGGGAGGCGTTCGCGTCCTGCGGGGAGACCGGGCTGGACAGCCCGTTCGCCGGGACGTACGTGCCGCTTCGGTTCTACGGCGCGGACGCGCGGGTCGGCGCGCTGATGGTGGAGATCCGGCGGGACACCTACATGGCGGAACCGGGCGGGCCCGCCGGACCGGGGCTCGGCCGGCTGGCGGCGGCGCTGGCGACCCTCGTCGACGCCGTCACCGGCCCCGCCGGCTGACCTCGGGCCGCCCGGCGGAGCCCCTGGTCACACGGTCAGCCAGTCCGTGACGAGCACTCCCTCGCCGGTCCGCAGCCGCAGGGCGAACGGTCCGGCGGGGGGCCGGTCGTGGGTGAAGCGGCCCATGTCGTCGGTCGTCAGCGGGGCGCCCGGGTGCGGGCCGGTGAGCACCTCGACCCGGGCGTGCTGCGGCGGCAGCACCTGTCCCATCAGCCCGTGCGCGGTCAGTTCCACGTCGACGGTCACGCCACCCGCGTGGAACGTCAGCATCCGTGGCGTGTCGACGGCTCCCCGGACCGGGATGGCGTCGACCACCGAGTCGAAGGTCAGCTCGGCGAGCCGGGCTTCGAGGTCGTGCAGGGCGAACGCCTCCACGGCCAGCTGCCGCAGCTCGGCCGGGACGGGGTCGAGGACGGCCGCGGCCCGGCGGAGCTCCTCCTCCAGCAGGTCGAGGTCGAAGTCCTCGCCGTCGAGGGGCTCTTCGCCGTCCATGTCGTCCATGCCGTGCATGCCGTTCATGTCGTCGTCCATGCCCCTCACACCGCTCCCCGTGCCTCGAGCCGCGCCCGCAGACGCCGAAGACAGCGCTGGCGCAGCGGTCCGATGCTGCCCACGGCGATGCCGAGGGCCACGGACACCTCCTGGTAGCTGGGCGGCGGCGTGGCCATCAGGACGCGCAGCAACTGCCTGCACCGCTCGCCCAGTTCCTCGAACTCCTGCCACAGGTGCCTGATCCGCTCCGACTCCGCGGCTGCCTCCTCCAGGTCGAGGAAGGACTGCTCCGGCGTACGGTCCTCGCTGATCCGGTCCAGCAGCTGCGGATCGTCCGTCGGGGTCAGCCGCCGCAGGCTCTTGAGCACCTTCAGGCACTCGTGCCGTGCGGTGCTCGCCAGCCACGAGCCGGCCTTGTCGGGCTCGCGGATACGCCCCAGGTGCTGGGCGAAGCGGAACCACACCGTCTGGTAGACCTCGTGCGCGTCGGCGTCGGAGAGCCGGTGCGCGCGCACGACCGACCACACCAGTGGGCTCAGCCCCTCCACGAGCGCCTTCCAGGCCGCCGCGTCGCCGTCGACGGCGGTCTGGACCAGCGCGCCGACATGTGCTCGGTCCACGGTCCCACTCCTCGTGTACGGCCTGTCATCGTACGCCGTGGAGGGGACCGTTCCGCACCTCATGCCGGAGGCACCAGCTGCGTGACCGGCGACGGACGCCAGCCGGCCGGGAGCAGCGCCGGCACGTGCGCCCCGCGCACCTCCGCGTACGCCGTGTCGCCGGCGAGCAGCTGCTTACGGGCGGCGCGCGCGTCGCCCTCCTTGTCGGCCGTCATGAAGGCGGCGATCATCGCGGCGGCCACCGGGGTGGCGAAGGAGGTGCCGCTCCAGTGCGCGTAGCCCTCGAACATCACCTGGTCGGCCTTGCCCGAGGTGGGCGTGCCGGCCTCGCTCAGCACACCGGTGTGGCGCGGGGACTGGCAGGTGCACGCGTAGGTGAAGTTGTACCTGCAGGCGTCGTAGGTGCTGTGCTGGTAGAGGTACGGAATCGGCGCGTCGAACCCGGTCAGCGTGCTGGTGAGCCGCTCCCCGGGGGCGTAGGCCTTCACCCAGGAGCCGTAGTTGGAGAAGCAGGCGCCGTACTCGCCGTCGGTGCGCAGCGCGCCGACGGACAGCACCGCGTGCGCGTACTCGGGCAGGCCGGCGTAGGCCGCGGGCCAGAAGGGGCTGGCGCTGGAGTTGTTGCCGGCCGCCGCGACCAGCAGGGTGTTCTGCTCGCGCAGTTCCTCCATGAAGGCGGCGACGCCGAGCAGGCCGTCGTCACGGCCGTTGGCGGTGCCCGCCGAGAGGCTCAGGATCGCCGGCCAGCCGTTGCGGTCCACCGCGTCGAAGAGCCGCTGGCCGAACTCGTCCTCCAGGACGGCACCCGCGTCGTTGAGGGTGTTGCGGACGGTGATGTTCGTGTTGGGGGCGACCGCCGCGACGAGCCCGGCGATGAACGTGCCGTGCCCGACGTACTGCAGCAGGTTCCCCTGGGCGTCGGTCTCGGTGCCGTGCAGGTCGCCCTGGACGTGGGCGAGCAGCGGCACCAGGGAGTGGTCGTGGGTGAGGCCGTTGTCGACGACGAGGACGTCGACCGCCGTGTCGGCGTCGTGGCCGCCCTCGGCGGGAGCCGGGTTGGTGCCCTGGGTGAGCGGGGCGGGCACGGGCTCGTCACCGGGACAGGAGTTGACGGCGAGGGACACCACGTGGTTGCGGCTGACCAGCCGGCGTCCGGCGCGGGACTCGGGCCCGCGCAGGGCGCGCAGGGCGTGGGCGACGGCCCGGTCGCCGCGCCGGTCGCCGTGGCCGGGGTCGCCGACCTGGATGCGGGTGATGCCCGAGCGGTTGGTCTCCGGGCTGCCCCGGCGCACCTGGTCGCCGCTCAGGCCGGTCGCCTCGGTGAAGTGCGTGCGCACGGTGTCCTCGACGAGCCGGGCCTCCTCGCCGTCACGGGCGAGGACCACGCCCTTCTCGTAGACGAACTCCGCGGAGTCGTCCGGTCCCAGGGCCAGCGGTACGTCGGGCATGGAGCGCTGGATCTGGTCGAACTGCTCGTGGAATCGCTGTGGTGCCATGGCGTGTCCTCCCCCTCGAGGCAGCTGTCGTCAGTTCAGAGTCACGTGGACGTCACCTGATACAGCGCCAAACGGGTGTATCGCGCCACCAGGGCCGTTACCATCCTCAGAGTGACAGCGGGAAGCGATTCGGTGCTCGAACTGCTGCCGATGGTGTTCGCCGCCCCGAACGAGGCTCTGGCGCGGGCGCAGGATGTGCTGGAGTCCGATCCGTCACCGTGGAGCGCCTCCGTGGCGCACCAGGCGATCGGCATCTGGCAGCGGGACTGGGGCGACCTCAGGATCGCGCTGCGCCATCTGCGCCGCGCCCGTGATCTGGCCACGCGCGCCCAGGACCCCGACCGTGAGGCGGACGTGCTGGCCGCGCTGGGCGTGGCCCTGATCCACGCGGGGCGCACCCGGCAGGGCCTGGAGGCGCTGGAGCGGGGTGTCGCCGTCAGCAGCGGGCACACCCGCGCGCGGGTGCTGTTCCGGCGGGCGTACGCCTCCTGGGTGCTGGGCCGGCACCGTGAGGCCCTGGAGGACGTGCGGCGGGCGATTCCCGTGCTGCGGCAGGCCGACGACGTCATCTGGACGGCGCGGGCGCTGACCCTGCGGGCGACCGTGCATCTGGCGCTCGGCGCGGTGGAGCGGGCGGACGCCGACTTCGCGTCGGCCGAGGCGCTGTGGGACACCACCGGGCAGGACCACGACAAGGCGGACGTCGTCGAGAGCCGGGGACTGGCCGCGTTCCGGCAGGGGGACGTGCCGGCCGCGCTGCGGCTGCTGGACGAGGCCGAGGAGCGTTACCTCAAGCTCGGCACGCCGTCGTTCATGCTCTACATCCGGCGCTGCGAGGTGCTGATGGCCGCGGGGCTGGTGCCGGAGGCGCTGGCCGAGGCGGACGCGGCGATCGGGACGCTGGACCGGATCGGTGGTCAGTCGACGCGCAAGGCGGAGCTGCTGCTCGTGGCGGCGCGGGCGGCGAGGCTGGCGGGGGACGCGCACACCGCGATCGCCCGCGCCGCGCTGGCGGTCCGGCTGTTCGCCGGGCAGCGGCGCACCTGGTGGGAGACGCACGCCCGGCTGGTGCTGATCGAGGCGCGGCTGGCCGCCGGGCGCGGCTCGGGGCGGCTGGTCGCGGACGCGGCCGCGGTCGCCGACCGACTCGCCGCCTTCGGCGCGCCGGCCGCCCCGGAGGCCTCACTGCTGGCGGGCCGGATCGCGTTGGGGCTGGGCTGGCGGGCGGACGCGGAGCGGCATCTGGCCGTTGCCGCCCGCAGCCGGCACAGCGGACCGCCGCTGGCGCGGATGACGGGCTGGGCGGCGCAGGCCCTGCGCGCGCGGGCCGCCGGTTCGGGCCGGGGCGTGCTGGAGGCGTGCCGGCGCGGACTGGACGTGCTCGACGACCATCGCACGACCCTGGGTGCCTCGGAGCTGCGGGCCCGGGCCACCGCGCAGGGCGCCGAACTGGCCGCGCTCGCCCAGCGGGCCAGCCTCGACTCGGGCGCGCCCCGGCGGCTGCTGACGTGGAGCGAACGCTGGCGGGCGACCGTGCTGTCCACGCCGCCCACCCGGCCGCCGGCCGATCCGGCGCTGCTCGGCAGTCTGACCGCGTTCCGGGAGATCGCGGCCCGCGCGGAGGAGGCCCGCAGCGACGGCCGGCCCATCCCCGCCCTGGAGCGTGAACAGCGGCGCCTGGAGCGGGAGATCCGCTCCCGCACCCTGCACATGCGCGGAGAGGCGCCCGGCGACGAGCGCCGCTTCGCCCCCGCCCGGCTGCTGGACGGGCTGGGCGGGACGCGGCTGGTGGAGCTGGCCGTGCTGGACGGGCGGGTGCAGGTGCTGCTGTGCGGGGACGGGCGGGTGCGCAGGTTCGAGGCGGGGCTGCTGGCCGACGCCGAGGTGGAGGCCGAGCATGTGCAGGCCGGGCTGCGGCGCCTGGCCCATCCCGGGGCGGAGGCCCGCCTTCCGCTGGTGGAGGAGATGGGACGCCGTCTTCAGGAGCTGCTGCTGGGGCCGGCCGCGGCGCACCTGGGCTCCGGGCCCGTGGTCGTCGTACCGCCGGGGCGGCTGCACCGTGTGCCGTGGGCGCTGCTGCCTTCGCTGCGCGAGAGGGTGCTCAGTGTGTCGCCGTCGGCGAGCAGTTGGCTGCGGGCACGCGAGACCGAGCCGCCGCCGGGCGGCCGCCATGTGCTGGTGCGCGGTCCGGGCCTGGCCACCGGGGGCGCGGAGGTGCCCGAACTCGTCGGCCGGTACGGCAGACCGGTGCTGCTGGAGCACGACCACGCGCGCGTGCCGCGGGTGCTGGAGGAGCTCGACGGGGCCACGCTCGCCCACATCGCCGCGCACGGCACCTTCCGTGCCGACAGTCCCCTGTTCTCCTCGCTGCGGATGGCGGACGGCCCGCTCATCGTGCACGACTTCGAGCGCCTGGACCGCAGCCCGTACCGGATCATCCTCTCCAGCTGTGACACCGCCCGTTTCGCCTCGGTCGGCGCGGACGAGCTGCTGGGTCTGGTCACCGCGCTGCTGCCGCTGGGCACGGCGGGGGTGGTGGCGAGCAGCGCGCCCGTCAACGACCACGCGGTGGTGCCGCTGATGCTGGCGCTGCACAAGGGGCTCAGCGCGGGCCTCTCCCTGGCGGAGGCGCTGCGCGACGCCCGGACCGCCCTGCCGGCCGACGCCCCGCACCAGGCGACCGGCTGGGCCTTCACGGCGTTCGGCGCCGCCTGAAGAACCGGACGGCCCGCTGTACGTCACCCCCTCGGCGCGCGTTTGAACTCGCGGCAAATCCCCGGGCGCCCGCCACCAGCACCAGAGAACCCGCCCACGCACGTCACCCCCGCGACACCCGCCAACGCCCGCCCGAAATCGCGGCAGATCCCCCGGCGCCCGCCACCAGCACCAGAGAACCCACCCACGCACGTCACCCCCGCGACACCCGCCAACGCCCGCCCGAAATCGCGGCAGATCCCCCGGCGCCCGCCACCAACACCAGAGAACCCGCCCACGCACGTCACCCCCGCGACACCCGCCAACGCCCGCCCGAAATCGCGGCAGATCCCCCGGCGCCCGCCACCAACACCAGAGAACCCGCCCACGCACGTCACCCCCTCGGCGCGCGCTTGAGCTCGCGGGAGATTTCCCAGGCGTCGGCCACGGGGCCCAGGTGGGCGAGCTTGTCGGGGTTGATGACCAGGCGGATGGCCTGGATCCGGCCGTCGAGGACGTCGAGGGCCAGGGTGTGCAGCACCCTGCCGTCCCGGTCACGGAAGACCGCGCCGGGCTGGCCGTTGAGCTCGTGCGGCTCGAACGACACGTCGATACGGGCCATGCGGGGCAGGACGGAGGCGAGCAGCCGCGCCACGTTGTCGGCGCCCATGACCGCCCTGGCCAGCTGCGGCGCCTTGCCGCCGCCGTCGCCGACCAGCGACACGTCGGCGGCGAGCAGGTCCCGCAGGCCGGCGACGTCGCCCTCGCGCAGTGCGTCGAAGAACCGCGCCGCCAGTTCCTGACGTTCCTTGCGGTCGGCGTCGAAGCGGGGCCGGCCGGCGGCCATGTGGCGCCGGGCCCGCACCACCAGCTGGCGGCAGGCGGCCTCCGAGCGGCCCACCGCCGACGCGATCTCGGGGTAGCCGAAGTCGAACACCTCGCGCAGGACGAACACCGCGCGCTCCAGGGGGCTGAGCCGCTCCAGCAGCAACAGGGCGGCCATCGACACGGAGTCGGCCAGCTCCGCCGCGCGCGCCGGGTCCTCGTAGGGGTCGGCGAGCAGCGGCTCCGGGAACCACGGGCCGACGTACTCCTCCCGCCGGACGCGGGCCGAGCGCAGCACGTCGACGCAGATCCGGGTGACCGTGGCCGACAGGTAGGCCTTGACCGACCGGGGCTCGGCCGCCGCGCCCTCGAAGCGCAGCCAGGCCTCCTGGACGGCGTCCTCGGCCTCGCTCACGCTGCCCAGGATGCGGTAGGCGATCGAGAACAGCAGCGGCCGCAGCTCCTGGAACTCCTCGGTCCTGGTCATGCCTGCCTCTCCTCGGGACGACGTCGTGTGCACCTTCCTACGACGAGACGGCGCGTGCGCCTGTGACATCCGCGAGGGCATGCGAGGTCCGGGCATGGGGTGGCGGCCTGACCCCTCCCCCGAATCCTGGGGGTCAGACCGCCGGTCCATGACGTGGCTCAGGCCGATCGGGTGTCCGGCAGGTCCACGAGCCACACCAGCGCCGCCCGGTCGCTCGCGCCGAGGCGGGCGTAGGCGCTGTAGAGGTGGTTGCCCACGGTCCGGATGGACAGCGTGAGCTGTTCGGCGATCTGCCGGTTGCTCAGACCGGCGGCGGCGAGGTTGACGATCTGCCGCTGGCGGGCGGTCAGTTCACCGAGGACCAGCCCGGACAGGGCCGGGGTGCGGGCGCCCTGGCAGCGGCGGGCGAGGGCGGCGGCACGCGTGCGTGCGACGCGGGCGGCGCTCGGGTCGCGGTGCGCCCGTACGGCCTGTGCGTGCGCCTCCGCCGCGAACAGCTGGAAACCGCGCTCCTCCAGTGCCTCGGCCACCCGGACCAGCTCCGGCCCGTCGCCCCGGGCGAGCGCGTCGGCGTGCCGCGCGAACACACCGCCCTCAGGGAGGCGTCCGGCGACCTTGTCGGGGGCGCCGAGGCGCACGGCGTCGTGAAGGGCGTAGGCGTCCCGCCCGTCGAAGGCCTCCAGTGCCGCCCCCTCCGCGTCCCCGCGGGCCGCCGCCAGCCACGCGGCCGGTTCCTGGAGCTCCGGCCGGCCGGCCACCGCCTCCTGGGCGGTGGCCGTGTCCCCGGACTGCGCGGCGGCCAGGGCGAGTTCGCTGCGGCAGGGCGCGTCCCCCGGCGCGTGCCGCAGTCCCTCCCTCGCCCAGGCCGCCGCCTCCCGCAGCTCCCCCCGAAGCCGCGAGAACCGGGCGCGCACGGCCGCGTGTGCGGCCGGGACGGGCGCGCCCTCGTGCACCAGCCACTCCCCCACCGGGGCCGGCAGCACGCGTACGTCGGTCTGTTCGATGCGCGCGGTCAGCGCGGCCGTCTCGGCGGCGAGCGCCGGCCCGCACTGGTCCGGGGTGCGGGCCAGCCGCCTCGCCCGCAGCCGGCCGGCCGCGGCCCGCAGCACCGGGCCGTGCAGGGGGTGGGCGAGACGGGCGCCGCCGCGGTCGTCGACGGTGACCAGGCCGTCGGCCTCCAGCGCTTCCAGGGCTCGCAGGTCGAGGCCGTCCATGGGCAGCGGCAAGGGCTCGGAGAAGGCGAGCAGTTCGAGCGTCGCGCGCTCCTCGCGGCAGGGACGGGCCAGGGCCCCGGCGGTGCGTTCGCGGATCGCCGCCGTCACCGGGACCGGGCCGCGCCACGCCCAGGCGTCGGCGTCCTTCACTCGTGTGTGCGGCGCTCGCTCGCGCACCGCGTCCACCAGGTCGCGCAGCAGCCGCAGATCGCCCTGGGCGAGGTGGAGCAGCCGGCGCAGGGTGAGCGGCTCCACGGCGCCGCCGACGCCGGCCGCGAGGAGCTGCTCCATGTCCTCGCGGGGCAGCGGCTCCAGGGCCAGGCGCGGCAGCAGTTCGCCGGTCCACAGGCGGGCGACGGCGGCGGGGTACGGGGCGCCGTCCGCCGTGACGACGACGAGACGGGTGCGGCCGTGCACGGCCAGCTGGTGGACGAGGGCGGCCGAGGCGTCGTCGAGCAGATGGGCGTCGTCGACCAGCAGCAGGCGCACCCCGGACAGCAGTTGGACGGCGCGGTGCAGGGAGACCGACTCGGGCAGCAGGTGCGCGAACGCGGCGAACGGGATGTGCCGGGTCTCCGGTGTCCCGGCCGCGCGGGCGCGGTCGCCGCCGCGCACGGCCTCGGTCACCAGCCGGGTCTTGCCGCAGCCGGCCGGGCCGGTGACCACGATGCCGTGGTGACCTGCCGTGAGGGACCGGCGGATCAGCTCCAGTTCGTCCTCGCGGCCGGTGAACTGCCAGGGCAGTTCAAGGGTCTTGGCGTCCCGTTCGAAAGTCGTCACGTGAGTACGAGTGCGAGTACTCAGTCCTGATACAGGGCGACTTGAGTAGCCCCCGACTCAGGCGCCCGTACCCCCGCCCACGGCAGGCTGTGCGCATGACCGGACGCTACTGCAGCCTCGCGCAGCAGTCGGCCCCCGCTCCGGCGCCGGGGCTGACCGCCGAGCGGCGCGGTGCGCTGGTCGCGGGCAACCGGATCTGGCTGGGCGGCACGGTGCTGCACTACTGGTTCTTCGACGGCGACGCCGACGCCTCGGTCATCGCCGTACCCGGAACCGGCTCGGTACGGCGGGTGTCGTGGGGCGGCGGCCAGGAGCAGCGGGACGTGGTGCGCGACTGCTTCCGGGAGTGGCGGGACCTGGGCATCGGTCTGTCGTTCGTCGAGGTCGGCGACCGCTCGGAGGCCGAGCTGCGGATCGGCTTCCAGCCGGGCGACGGGTCCTGGTCGGCGGTGGGCCGGGACGCGCTGCGGGCCGGGCAGAACGAACGCACCATGAACTTCGGCTGGGACCTGACCGCGCCCGGGGAGCGCGGGACGGCCCTGCACCAGATCGGGCACGCGCTGGGCATGCTGCACGAGCACCAGAGCCCGTACGCCGGGATCACCTGGGACGACGAGGCCGTCTACGCCGACCTGGCCGGTCCGCCGAACTTCTGGGGCCGGGACACGACGTTCCACAACGTCCTGCGCAAGCTCGACCCTGACGAGGTCAACGGCACCGTCTGGGACCCGCATTCGATCATGGAGTATCCGTTCCCGGGCGGGCTGATCCTGGAGCCCGAGCAGTTCCGCGGGGGTATCACTCCGCCCGGCACGCTCTCCGTGGCCGACAAGGAGTTCGTCCTGCGCTGGTATCCGCCGGCCGAGCGGGGGCGGTCGGCGGCGCTGGTGCCCTTCCGGTCCGTGCCGCTCGGTCTCGGCCCGGGCGAACAGGCCGACTTCACGATCGAGCCGCCGCAGACCCGCGAGTACACGGTGGGCACCTTCGGCGCGAGCGACAGCGTGGTCGTGGTCTTCGAGGAGCGGGACGGGGAACCCCGCTACCTCGCCGGCCACGACGACGGCGGCACGCCGCACAACGCGACCGTCCGGGCGCGGCTCGTCAGGGGCCGCCGCTACTTCGTCCGAGTGCGTCAGTACTCCGCGTGGGGTTCGGGGGAGACAGCGGTCATGTGCTGGTGACGGCACGGACCGCCCACGCGGTCGGCTGGACCCATCAGTCCGGCGCCGGGGGAAGGTCGGAGGCACATCACCTTCGGGGGAGGGAGATGTGCCTCCGACCCATGTTCCGGGCCTGGAGAAGCCGAGTTCGCGCCGAGAGCGCCACGGGCGCCGCGGCTGCGACGGCAGGAGTGACGTTCGGGCTGCCGGCGGCGGGCGGGCGCGGGAGGATGGCCGTATGGTCGGCGACGTCTTGGACGAGG
Organism: Streptomyces sp. C1-1; assembly: GCF_050214755.1. Classification (NCBI taxonomy): domain Bacteria; kingdom Bacillati; phylum Actinomycetota; class Actinomycetes; order Kitasatosporales; family Streptomycetaceae; genus Streptomyces; species Streptomyces sp. C1-1. Next base: position 1,966,762 of record NZ_CP189826.1, read on the forward strand.
CGGTGCGGGCGGCTCCCGCGCCGCCGTTGCGCGGGCTGGTCGGCTGGTACTCCGGCTATCGCCAGCGCGGCCTTCCGATTACCCGGCACCGCGGCCTGCCGTCCCCGTGGCTGACGCTGATCCTCACCCTCGACGAGCCGCTCAGCATGGCCGCCCACCCCGACCCGGCCGCCTCCCCGGGCGACTACCCCACCCTGCTGGGCGGCCTGCACGTCACGCCCGCGCTGATCGACGTCCCCGGCCGGCAGTCGGGCATCCAGGTGGCGATCAGCCCGCTCGGCGCCCGCGTCCTGCTGGGGCTGCCCGCCGGGGCGCTGGCGGGGATCGACGCCCACGCGGACGAAGTGCTGGGCGCGGGCGTGCGCGAGGTCCACGACCGGCTGCGCGAGGCTCCCGACTGGACGGCCCGCTTCCGGGTCGTCGACGGCTGGCTGCTCGGTCGGCTCGCCCGCAGCCGGGACGTCCGGGCCACCGCCGCGGTCGCGGAGGCCTGGCGGCGGTTGCTCGGGGCCGGCGGCCGGCTGCGCGTCGACGAGCTGGCCGCCCGGACCGGCTTCAGCGACCGCCATCTGCGCACGCTCTTTCGCACCGAGATCGGCCTCACGCCGAAGGCCGCGGCCCGGGTCGTCCGCTTCGACGTGGCCCGGCGCCGCCTGGCCGCGCGGCCGGCCCCGCCCGATCTGGCGGCTCTGGCCGCCGACTGCGGTTACGCGGACCAGTCCCACCTCGACCGGGAGTTCGCCGCGCTGGCCTCCTGCACGCCCAGCGCCTGGCTGGCGCAGGAGTTCCGAAACATCCAAGCCGGGCACCATCCGCCCGGGTGACGCTGAGGGAGTCGACCACCGACCCCACGAAAGAGGCGCATCCCATGACCAGCACCCCCGGCCCCGCCGAGCAACCGCCCGCCCCGCAGGTCTGGCCCACTCTGCGCGCCCGTGACGCCCGTGCCCTGATCCGGTTCCTCGTCGACGCGTTCGGCTTCGAGGAGACGGTGGTGTACGGCGACGCAGATCTGGTGGAGCACGCGCAGGTCAGCTGGCCCGAGGGCGGCGGCGTCATGCTGGGCTCCGTGCGCGAGGGCCAAGACGCGGGCGACGGCCCGACGCCACCGGGTCACTTCAGTGCCTACGTCGTCACCACCGACCCGGACGCCGTGCACGCCCGCGCCAAGGCCGCCGGCGCCGACATCATCACCGACCTGCACGTCACGGACTACGGCTCCCGTGACTTCGCCGCCCGCGATCCCGAGGGCAACCGCTGGTACTTCGGCACCTATCGGGGCGAGCCGCGCTGATCCGGGGCCGGTGTCAGGAACCCGGTCGCTGCTGCCGGATGCGCTGGGCGACGGCGCTGTTCTCCGTCTCCCACCACGGACGCACGAGATCGGACGCCTGCGCCGATCCCTCGACCGGTGCGGCGGGCACCAGTTCCGTCGCCAGTCGGCGGTCCAGCGCGACGGTCTCCGCGCGTTCGGTGCGGGCCCACTGGACGAGGATCGCGAGCAGGAAGGGCAGCGCCACCAGCTCGGCGATGCCGACCATCGCGCCGCCGCCGACCTGCTGGTCGTACTGGACGTCCGGCGCCCAGGCCGGGGCGTGGTGCAGGTACCAGGCGCCGGCGATCAGGGTGCCGTGGGTCATGACCACGATGCCCGGTACGGCGTCGACGATGCCGTCGAGGAACACCAGCGCCGCCCGCACGGGGTGGGTGCACCAGCGCGGCAGCGCCTCCTCGCGGGTGAGCACCGGGACGACGAACAGGCAGCCGGCGAGCAGCAGGTGCAGGTACATCACCTGGTGCAGCCAGCCCACGCGCAGCGCGGTCTCGAAGTACGGCGTGAAGTACACGGTCAGCTCGGTGGCCAGGACAAGGACCGTACTGACCAGCGGGAAGGTGAGCAGCCGTACGGTGCGTCCGGTCATGGCCCGCCGTACACGCCCGGCGGCGGGCTCGGGCAGGGCGCGCAGGGCGAGCCGCAGCGGGTCGCCCAGCGCCAGGCCGAGCGGTGCGATCAGGTCGAGGAGGATGTTCTGCACCGCGGCCGGCCAGAACAGCACCCGGTCGTAGACGGCGAGGGCCGACATGGTGGCCACGACGAGGGCCCCCAGGCCGAACAGCCCGAAGGCGGCGCCGCGCGCCACGGGCCACGGTTCGCCCCGGCGCCGCAGCCGCAGGACCCCCCAGCCGTACAGACCGCCGAGGAGGGCGACGAGCAGCAGCGCGGGCAGGTCCCACTGCCACGAGATGAACAGGCGTCCCGGGGTCAGCTCCGGCAGACTCCCCATGACGCCCCTCTCCCACGGCACACCGGCCTGGCGACGACCGGACTCGCCGAGGCACTTTACGCCGCCGGTGACCGGCCCGAACGCACCACGCCCGGCGACCGCTCACCGTCATACCTCCCTCATGCCGAGCTCTTACCGGAGGGGTCCGGTTCGGGCCGTGGCGGTGGCCCCGGGGTCAGCCCGGGTAGGCCTGTTCCGGTTCCGTCGTGGGTGCGGTGGCACGAAGCCCTGGTGCGGGGCGGCGGGACGGTGTGGTGAGGACGGCGAGGCAGCCGACGACCAGGGCGACGCCGGCCCAGCCGAGCGGGGGCAGGCGCTCGCCGACGACCAGTACGGCGAGCACCGCTGCGACGGCGGGTTCCAGCAGCGAGAGGGTGGTCGCGGTGCTCGCCGGGACGTGTGCCAGGCCCCAGCCGAACAGCAGGTAGCCGAGGAACATCGGGATCAGGGCCATGTAGGCGCCGACGGCCGCGTTGGACCAGGACGCCAGCAGCGGGGCGCCGGTGGCCGTCAGCACGGGCAGGAGCAGCAGGCCGCCCAGGCCGAAGACCGTGCCCATGGCGGCGCGCGAGGGTATGCCGTGGCTGATCAGGCGATGGGCCGCCCAGGAGTACAGGGCGTAGGTGAAGCCGGCGACCAGGCCGAGTGCCACGCCGAGTACGGTCGCCCGAGCGGAGTGGCCCGCCGTACCGGATTCCGACCGGCCCGTTTCGGCCAGGCAGAGCAGCACGGTGCCGGACAGGCCCAGGCCGGCTCCGGCCGTCCAGCGGCGGGTGAGGCGTCGGCCGTCCCTCACCCGCTCGATGACCGCCGAGGCGAGCGGGGCCGAGCCGATGGAGACGACCGTGCCTGCGGCGACGCCGGCCAGGTGCATGGAGCTGTAGAAGGCCAGCGGGTAGGCGCCCACCGACAGCGCGCCGGTCACGACCACACCGCGGTGCGCGCGCAGCCGGGCCGCTTCCCCGGCGATGCGCGGGGCGGCCAGGAGGGCCTGGAGCAGGCCGCCCAGTCCCATGGCCGCGGCCCCGATGGCGAGCGGTCCCACGCCCGGGGCGAAGGTCGCGGCGGTGCCGGTGGTTCCCCACAGGACCGACGCCATGAGCACGCACACCGCGCCCATGCCGGCCGGACCGGGCGCGTGCAGGGCCGGCCGCGTCACAGCCGGTCCAGCAGGTCGGCCGCCATGGCCCGCGCACGCACCACCCGGGTGGCCGCGCCCTCCAGGCCGGCGCGCGCCATGGCGCCCTCCAGCAGGAAGGACAGCTGCTCCGCAAGGGCGCGGGCCTCCTCGGGGCGGTCGGGCAGCAGTTCCCCCAGGTGTCCGGCGAGCAGGGCCTCGACCTCCTCCTTGTGCCGGCGCACCAGGTCCCGCCCCTCGTGCCCGGCGGGCAGTTCGGCGGCCGCGTTCAGCAGCCCGCACCCGCGGAAGCCGCGCTCGTAGGCGAAGGCGGCGTGGTCGGCGTACGCGTCGTAGACGGCCAGGACGCCGCCGCGCGGGTCCCGGGCCTCCGCCAGCCGTCGCCGGTACAGGCCCAGCCACTCCTCGTGCCGCTCGTCGAGGTAGGCCAGTACCAGGTCGGCCTTGGAGGAGAAGTTGTTGTACAGGCTCATCTTGGCCACGCCGGCCTCGGCGGTGATGGTGTCGATCCCGGTCGCCGAGACTCCGTCCGCGTAGAAGCGGCGCGCGGCGGCGGCGAGCAGCCGGCCGCGCGCGCTGCCGGGCCGCCTGCCGGGGCGTGCTGCCGGGGTGGCCGTGTCGTCCATGTGGTTCCTCCAACCAGGAAAATAGGTAGGTCGGTCTACCTAGTATTCCATACGGTTTCCCGGTGCAACCATTCCGGTGCGGAGGGGGTCTGTTGTTGCGGAACTCGCGTTCCCACGACGTTCGTTCACCCGTCACCGATGCTTCACCCCGAGGACCCCCCATGCTCCAGAGCTCCCCCGGCCTCCGCCCGCTCCGACTGGCCGCCGGCACCCTCGGCGCCGTCGCCCTGACAGCCCTGGGCATCACGCCGGCAACGGCCGTCGACGACTCCGGGGCCGTACTGACTCTGAGCCCCATCGCCCCGGTCAACGGTGTGAAGCCGGGCGAGAGCTTCGACGTGCCAGCCTCGTTCACCGACACCGGCAGCGCCTCGGTCGGCAAGGTCTATCTGTCGTACTCCGTCACCCGCGGCCTGAGCCACACCGAGCTGCCCTCCAACTGCCTGCGCTACGAGGTGGCTTCGTTCGACGAGGCGCCCAGCAAGTCCGAGGCGGTCTGCGAGTTCGACCAGACGGTGAAGCCGGGTGTCGTCTACGCGCCGGAGAAGTCGCTGACGCTCAAGGCCCTCGACCGTGCCCTCTACGACCGGCTGCGGGTGGTCGTCGCCACCGACGACCCCGCCCCCACCGACGGCGCCGCCGAGCCCGTCCGCGGCACCGGCCCCGCCGTCAAGCTGGTCGAGCGGCCCGACGACAAGCCGGCGCAGCCCGGTCACAGCGCGCACCCCGACTGGGACGCGGTCGATGTCGCGGTCACGGCCGAGAACACCGCCGACTTCCAGGTCACCGGCGCCGATCTCAAGGGCCGGGTGGGCGACACGGTCGGTCTGACGGTGAGGTTCACCAACGCCGGTCCGGCCTGGGCGCTGCGGGACGGGGACATCCCGGTCACCAAGGTGAAGATCAGGATGCCGGCCGGTACGACGGTCACCAAGGCCCATGACTTCTGCGACAAGGTGGCCACCGGAAGCTACGAGTGCGGCACCAGCCAGGCCTGGGAGAACGAGGGCGAGGGCGAGACCTACACCTTCAAGCTGCGCATCGACAAGGCGGTGCCCGGCGCCAAGGGCTCGGTGTCCCTCGACGGGGCTCCCCGGCCGTTCGACGACCACAAGGCGAACGACAAGGCCGACATCACGCTCGACGTCGCCGGCAGCGGTGGCTCGACGGGCGGTTCCGGTTCCACGGGCGGTACCGGCTCGTCGACGTCCGGCGGCGGTACGGGCGGCTCGTCCACCGGCGGTTCCACCTCCACGGGCGGCGGTTCCGCCACCGGGGGCGGCTCGTCCACGAGCGGCACCTCAGCGCAGTCCGGCTCCGGCGGCGACCTGGCGAGCACCGGTTCCGGCGCCGTCCTGCCCGTCGCGGGCGCGGCCGCCGCGGCCGTCGCCGTCGGCGCGGGCGCCGTCGTGGTGGCCCGCCGCCGCCGCGCCTCCCGATAGCGGCCGAAGCCCCGCAGATCCTGCGCGCCCGGCACCCCGTGGGCGGGTCGGCCCACGGGGTGCGGGGGTCAGCGCAGGTCGGCGCCGGCGACACTGCCGGTGACCCGGCCGTCCGTCAGCGCAGAGTCAGCGGGCGCGTTGTCGTCGAGGAAGCCGCCCGACTGGTGCGACCACAGCTTCGCGTAGGCGCCCTCGGCCGCGAGCAGTTCCTGGTGCGTGCCCTGTTCGAGGATCCGGCCGCGGTCGAGGACGACGAGCCGGTCCATGCCCGCGACCGTGCTCAGCCGGTGCGCCACCACCAGGGCCGTGCGCCCCTCCATCAGCCGCCACAGCGCTTCCTGCACGAGGATCTCGCTCTCGGAGTCCAGTGCGCTGGTCGCCTCGTCGAGCAGCAGGATCGGCGCGTCCCGCAGGATCGCCCGGGCCAGGGCGACGCGTTGGCGCTGCCCGCCGGACAGCTTGATGCCGCGCTCGCCCACCATGGTGTCGAAGCCGTGCGGCAGCGCGTCGGCGAACTCCGTGACGTGCGCCGCCTCGGCCGCCCGGCGGATCTCGGCGTCGGTGGCGTCCGGCCGGGCGAAGGCGATGTTGTCGCGCAGGGTGCGGTGGAACATGGCCGGGTCCTGCGGCACGTACGCGATGAGGCCGCGCAGGTCGGCCTGGCGCATCCTGCTGATGTCCTGGCCGCCGATGAGGATCCGGCCGCCGTCGATGTCCGTCATCCGCAGCAGCAGCCGCGTCAGCGTGGTCTTGCCGCCGCCGGACCGGCCGACGAGGCCGATCTTCGTGCCGCTGGGCACGGCCAGGTCGAGGCCGTCGAAGAGCGGTTCCCCTCCCCCGTGGGCGAAGGTCACCCGCTCGAAGCGGACATCGGCGGGCCCCTTGCGCAGCGGCTCCGGGGCCGCCGGGTCGAGCACGGTCGGCGGCACCAGCAGCAGCTCGGTGAACTGCGCGGCCTCCGTCATCGAGCTCTCCAGACGCCGGTAGATCTGGTTGAAGTCGAACATGATCTTGGTGGCGTTGGTGTAGTAGGTGAAGGCGACGACGATCGCCTCCACCCCGTGCTCGCCGCCGCCGAGAGTGACCGCGAGCAGCAGCCCGAGGACGTTGGTCAGCACGGACATCGGCGCGACCAGCGTGTCGATGCGGAGGTTGCCGTAGTCCCAGGAGCGCAGCATGAGCCGCCGGGAGTGCGCGACCCGCGAGCGGTGTTCGGCGGCCTCACGTTCCTCGGCGGCGAACGCCCGGACCGTGTCCATGTTCATCAGGCTGTCGGCGACGTGGCCCGAGACCCGGGCGATCGCCTCCTCCCGCTGGTCGACGAGGGCCTGACGGCGCCGGATGAGCGGTATCACCAGCAGGGCCGTCAGCGCGATCATCGCCAGCAGCCCCACGACCAGCAGCGGTTCGTAGCGCCACAGCACCACCGAGCCGAAGATCAGCGGCACCAGGCTGCCGACGACGTTGAAGGTGAGCGTGTCGATGAAGTCCTCGAAGCGGGAGGCGAAGCTCAGCACCCGCTTGGTCAGCGATCCGGCGAAGTTGTCGTGGAAGAACGCGGCGTCCTTGGCGAACAGCTCGTCCATGCCCAGGACGTACAGGTGCTCGACGCCGAGGGCGTCGAGGCGGTTCAGCGCGTGCAGGCCGATTCGCCACAGGCCCTCCGCCAGCAGCATGACGCTGGCGAAGCCGATGACGTACGGCAGTGTCGCGCCGAGGCCGGCGCCGTCGTCGCCGGCGATGCGGGCGACGAGCTTGGCCACGATGAGCGGCGCGATGTAGTTGAGGCCGATGTTTCCGAGGGCCGGCAGCAGCATGGCGGGTGCTGTCAGCCGCCGTAACCGGGCCAGTTCCCGTCCGTAGTAACGAAGTGCGAGGAGCACGGAGCCCCTGCGCGGCGAACCCGCGCGTGCGTCAGCTGATCCCATCCCGATCCCGTCGTCGTACGGCGGTGGTCCTGCGCGTGATGCGGCGGAGAACGTCGTGCGGGTGAGCGCCCTCGCACAGCTCGCGGCGACGCCCTCGCGCGAGTACCTGCAGGCCAGGAATGGGAGTGTCCCGCGAAGGCCCCCGCCCGGTCCACGCGTTTTCCGCCCGCCGGGAGGTGCGCCCGCGGCGCACGGGACGCACGTCACGTGCGGCCGCACGGGTGTCACAGATTTTTGACGCACCATGTCGCGCTGTCCGTCGTCGGCACCGGACGCTTGCTGGAGAGCGGGTACTTCCGCGCCAAGCAGGTCCAGGAGGATTTGATCAGGGCATCGGACGTCCCCTACTCCATCGTGCACGCCACCCAGTTCTTCGAGTTCGCGAAGGGACTCGCCGACGGGATGACCGAGGTCGACACCGTCCGCCTGCCCGACGCCAGGATCCAGCCCATGGTGTCCGACGACGTCGCCGCGGCGGTCGGCCGTACCGCGGTCGGCGACCCGGTGGGCGGCGTGGTGGAGACCGGGGGACCCGAGGCCTTCCGGCTCGAGGAGTTCATCCGCATGGGCCTCGCCGCGCAGAACGACCCCCGCGAGATCGTCACGGACTCGCAGGCCCGCTACTGGGGCGCCGAGTTGCGGGAGGACACGCTGCTGCCGGGCCCGGACGCGCACCTCGCCGAGACCCGGTTCGCCGACTGGCCGGCGCGGCGGAAGTGAGCCCGCGGGGCCCTCTCCCACGGGGAAGGGCCCCTCGCTCGCGTCTGCGCCTACCCGGCCCTCGACGGCTGCAGCGCCGCGCCTTGCCGCATCGCGCGGCGTTCGCCCTCCGTCGTCCCGCCCCAGACGCCTTCGACGTTCCCCGCCCGCACGGCCCAGTCGAGGCACTGCTCGACGACGGGACAACGGCCGCAGACGGCCTTGGCCCGGTCGATCTGCCGAAGCGTCGGACCGCTGAGGGATATGGGGAAGAACAGGTCGGGGTCTTCACGCAGACAAGCTGCCCGCTCGCGCCAGTGCATGGCTCGGTCACCTCGTTCGGTGGGGATCGGGAACGCGGGGTCTGCCTATAGGACAGGTCAACCGGCGCATCTGTGACATTCGGCCGGCGTGCGGAACGGAAGGTGCCGGGATGGATCAGGGCGATGCGGTGCCGCTCGCGGAACTGCCTGCGGAGCGCCGGTTCCTGCTGGACGTCGCCCACGGGATGCTGGGCAGCGCGGATACGGCGGAGAGCATCGTCGAGGAGACCCACCGGCGGTGCTACGGGCTGTCCGACGCGGCACGCCGACGCATCACCGTCCCCGGTCCCGGCCGGCGCAGGCCGTGCGCGGAATCTGCCGGGAGGCGGAGCGGGAAACGGACCGGCGCGGGGAAACGGACCGGCGCGTCGTGAACCCGCCGACGGGCTCCGCCCGGCGCGCCTCGGGGGCGGCCCCGGGGACGCCCCCCGGCACGGTCGCCGAACTCGGGCGCGCCGCCGGGCTCTCCTCCCAGGCCGGACGCCGGTCGCGACTGCGGCGCGACGCCGTCGCGCGGGGTGTGCTCCGGGCGTGTGTCGCCGGGGACGGTGAGCTGCTCGCGTCGTTGCTGCGCCCGGACGGCATGGCCGTCTTCGACGGCGGCGGCAAGGTGCGGGCGCCGACCGGGCCGGTCCACGGCGGTCGGGCCGTCGCCGAGAGCCTGCTGACCCTCCTGGGCGGACACCGGCGCCCCGCCCTGAGCGCTCATTCCGTCAACGGGCGTACCGGTCTCGTCGCCTGCTGCGGCCATCGGATCGCGGCCGTCATCAGCCTCGACGTCACCGGCGGCCGGGGCACCGGGCCCTGGATCGTGCTCAACCCCGACAAGCTGGTGGCCTGGAACCAGCGCGTCGGCACAGCGAAGGGCCTCCACAGACTTTCCGCTGTGAAGGCCCTTCGCACCGTCGGGACGACAGGATTTGAACCTGCGACCCCTTGACCCCCAGTCAAGTGCGCTACCAAGCTGCGCCACGTCCCGGTGCGCGCTTCGCGGTGGACCGCGTGATCGCGCAGGTCAACCTTACCGTACGGGTACCGGTGCGTGCGTCGGCCCGGCGGTGGGGCCGGTCCGGTGGTCGCCGGGCCGGCCCGGTCGCGTCAGCCGCGGGTGGCCGACGCGACGGCCTGCGGTTCCGCGGGCGCCGGGTCGTCGCCCGCTCGCGCCGGACCCGTCAGGCGTCCGGAGCGCGCCGTCGGGACCAGCAGCGCCGCCAGCGCGGCGGCCAGGCACAGCACCGCCAGCAGGGCGAAGCCGTGGGTGTAGCCGGACTCGTACGGCAGACCCGAGGGCTGGAGCCGGCCGGTGACCAGGACGCCGGTGAGGGCGGCGCCGATGGAACCGCCGATGGTGCGGATGTTGGCGTTCATGCCGGTCGCCGCGCCGGTCTGGTCGGCCGGGACGCTGCCGACGATGAGGTTGGCCATGGAGGCGAAGGCCAGGCCGATGCCGAGGCCGAACACACCGGAGACGACGGCGACCTGCCACTGGGCGGCGTGCCAGAGGGCGAGGAAGCCCAGGGCGAGGGCGCCGAGCGCGGCACCCGTCGTCAGGAGCGGCTTCGCGCCGATCACGGGCTCCAGGCGACCGCTGAGGATGCCCGAGGCGAACATCGCGACCAGCATCGGGAGCATGAGCAGCCCGGAGGTCGTCACGCTCGCGCCGAAGCCGTATCCGGCGGAGCCCGGCGTCTGGACGAAGCCCGGCAGGAAGGACCACAGCGCGTACATGCCGGCGCCGAACAGCAGGGCCGCGGTGTTGGTGGTCCACACCGCCGGCAGTCGCATCACGCGCAGGTCGATCAGCGGGGTGCGCGAGCGGGCCTCGGCCAGCAGCCACACCGCGAACAGGACGGCCGCGGCCACGAACAGGCCGATCACCTTCCCCGAGCCCCAGCCCCACTTGCCGGCCTGGCTCAGCGGCAGCAGCAGCGCCACCAGCCAGGCCGACAGCAGGCCGGCGCTCAGCCAACTGACGCCGCCCTCGGCCCTGTTGGCCGACTCGGGGACATAGCGCACGGCGATCAGCACGATGGCCGCGACGACGCCGACGGGGATCCAGAACAGCCAGCGGTAGTCGAGCGCGGAGACGATGGGGCCGGCCGCGACGATGCCGACACCGCCGCCCGCCGCGATCACCGCGGAGAGGTTGGAGATGCTGCCGGGGACCCTGGACGGGGCGAACTCGTCGCGGATGATGCCGAAGGAGAGCGGGAACAGGGCGCCGCCGACGCCCTGCACGACCCGCGCGACGATCAGGACGCCGATGTTCGGGGCGAGCGCGGCCAGCAGACAGCCGAGCAGCACGACGAACAGGACGGCGACCAGGGTGCGCTTCTTGCCGATCAGGTCGCCGACGCGGCCGAGTATCGGCGTGAAGACGGAGGCGGACAGGAGATAGGCCGTCATCACCCAGGTCGCGGTGGACTGGGAGGTGTGCAGCGCGTGCTGGACCGTCGGCAGGGCAGGCGCGATCAGCGACTGCAGCATCGCGAACACACCGGCGCCGGTCGCGAGGACCGAGAAGGTGAGACGGGTGGACTTGCGGGGCATGAGGGGCCTCTCCGAACGGGGTGCGGCCTCGGGCCGCGGTCGTACGGGCTGGTGCGCCACTCGGGCGGCACCGGCACGCCGACGGCCGCGGTGAGCGGTCGCGGAAAGGTGGTCGAGGAACCTCGCACTGCTAAAGTGGAGGTACGCCTCCACTCTAGCGGAGGCACCCCTCCGCTTCAAGTAGCGGAGGTATCCCTCCGTATTGATCGTGCTCGGGAGGCATCCGTGACGTTCCCCGTAGGCGAGATCGTGACGTCCCGGCGGCCGCACCGGAAGGACGCCGCCCGCAACTACGACGCCCTGCTGGCCGCGGCCCGTGAGGCCTTCGCCGCGCACGGCGCGGAGGCGTCCCTGGAGGACATCGCCCGCCGTGCGGGCGTCGGCATCGGCACGCTGTACCGGAACTTCCCGACCCGGCGCGATCTCTTCGAGAGCGTCTACGCGGACGAGGTCAACGAGCTGTGCCGGGTCGCCCAGGAGGTCGCCGAGTTGGAACCCTGGGAGGCACTGACGGCGTGGCTGCGCCGCTTCACCGGTTACATGGTGACCAAGCGAGCCGTGCGCGAGGCCCTGAACGACGAGTCGGAGATCTTCCAGGCCTGCCGGACCTCGATGTACGCGGCGGGCGGACCGCTGTTCGAGCGGGCGCAGGAGGCCGGTGAGGCCCGTAAGGACATGGACTTCACCGACCTGCTGCGGATGGTCGCCGGGATCACGGCGACGGCCTTCGACGACGACGCCCAGCGGGACCGCGTGCTCGCCATCGCCCTCGACGGGGTGCGTGCCGGCGCGGGGGGCGGCGGCGCCTAGGGCCTGGTGCGGGGCGCCGTGGGCCGGTGCGGATGGATCGTGGCTGGTCGCGCAGTTCCCCGCGCCCCTGAAGGGGCGCCTGGGGCCCAGCCGTTCGGCGACATGGGCCCGGACATCGTCCCGGACCGCGTCGGAGTCCCATCAGGCGCCGTTGAGCAGGTGCTGCGGACCCGCCGGGTCGCGGTGGCCGACCCACTCGGCCACCTGCCGGCCGTTCTCGCGTTCCACCGGCGCCGGCAGGCCGCGGACGCGGTCCCGCATCCGCCGGCGCGGATCCACCCGGGTGAAGCGGCCCGCCACCCGAGCGAACACCGACTCCAACTCACCCTGCCACTGGTCGACTTCGACCGTCGCCTCCATACCCCGACGGAATCCGACTGGAGTACCAAGTCAGGAGCGCTCGCCGGTTCGCGGCGTAGGGTCCGTCCCATGCGACTCACCGTTCTCGGCGGCAGCGGCGCCTGGCCCACGGCAAGGCAGGCGTGCAGCGGATACCTCGTCGAACACGCGGGCTTCCGGCTGCTGATCGACCCCGGATACGCCACGCTGCCACGCCTGTTGACGCGTCTCGACGTGGGCGCGGTCGACGCGGTGCTCGTCAGCCACGGGCACCCCGATCACTGCGCCGACCTCAACCCCCTGCTGCGGGCGCGGGCGTTGCGGGACGACCCGGCACCCCCGCTCCCCGTGTACGCACCGCACGGAGCACTGGACGCCGTCCTCGCCCTCGACCGCCCGGGCATGCTGGGCGGGGCCCTGCGCCTCCACGAGTTCAGCCCGGGCGACCGTTTCGGCGTCGGACCGTTCACGGCGGAGACCGCGCTGCTGCCGCACTTCGTGCCCAACGCCGGCATCCGGCTCACCACGCCCGACGGCGTGCTGGTCTACACCGGCGACACCGGTCCCAGCCCCGACGTCCCACGTCTGGCCCGGGACGCGGACCTGCTGGTGTCGGAGGCGACCTATACGCGCCGGGTGCCGGACGAGGACGCCCGCTGTCTGCTCACCGCGGAGCTGGCCGGGCGGTACGCCCAACAGGCGGGCGCGTCAGGGCTGTTGCTGACCCATCTGTGGCCCGGGACCGATCGGGCGACGGCGATCGAGGCGGCCGCGGAGGGCTTCTCGGGGCCCGTCGGCGTCGCGGTGCCGGACCTGGTCGTCGAGCTCTGAGCGGTCGCCCGAGCGGTCGTCCGGGTCAGACCGCGGCGACGGCTTCCGCGATCACGTCGGCGACCCGTGCGGGCTGCTGGACCAGCAGGAGGTGACCGGCGTCGGGCACCGTGACCATGCGGACGTGCGGGCAGGCTTCCAGGCCCTTGCGTTCGGTGTCCGTCAGGCCGATCTCGTCGTGGTCGCCCCTCACGACCCAGGACGGGACGGCGGCCCCGCACAGCCGGTCGACCAGTGAGGGATGGCGGCCCAGGTACTCGTAGTAGCCGTGGACGATCCTGCGGCAGGCCGCGGGATCGTTGCCACGCATCACCGCCGCCAGCACGTCCGCGCGGGCCTTGGGCAGTTCTCGTTTCATGGCGGTCGGCACGACTTTGAGCATCCCCGACCAGGCCACCGCGCCGAGGCCGGGCACCCGCCCGAGCGCGTCCAGCACCGCCAGGAACGAGGCCTCGTCCTTGCGCGAGAAAGTGGGCGACAGCAGGACCAGCGGGCCCTTGAACAGCCCGGCCGCCGCCATCTCCAGGGCCACGTTCGCCCCGAGGCTGTGGCCCACGACCACATCGCATCCGGTGTCGGCCGCGAAGCGCGCCATCAGCTCCGCGTAGTGCTCCATGGACACGTCCTCGGGCGCCTCGGTCCCGGCCATCCCCGGCTGCGTCACCGCCACCAGGCCCACGTCGGCGAGTACGGGCTCGGCCATGACATCGGCGTAGAACTCGGTCGAGCACATCCCACCCGGAATCATCATCACCCGGTGCGAGGCCCCCTCGGGACCCGCACGCCGGACATCCCAACGGTCGCTCATACAACGAGCGTGACCCCGAGCGGGGCACCTCGCATCCGCTGCGGCGGGCGGGGGTTCGTTCCGGTGATCAACGCGGCCCGCACCGTGCGATCGGCCGCAGGGACCGCCGGCGCTCTCCCGGCGCGCTCCGGTCGCCCGGTCACGGCCCGCGCCCCGTCGGACGCCGGGCCGCCGGGCTCGGCTCCCGCCCGTGAGGCGCCGGACGCGCGTCACGCGCCCCACTCGAACGCCGACGCCGGCCCCCGTCGTCGTAGGGGCCGGCGTCCGTCCTCGTTCACGCGCCCTCGGGCGAGCGGGCAGGCTGCCGTGGCTCAGTGTGCGGCGACCAGCTTCTGTTCCGAGTCGATCGGCGCGCCCGTGCGCGGGGTGCGCAGGGCGGCGATGCCGATGAAGACCATGGAGGAGACGCCGGCGAGGGCGAAGGCGGTGAAGCCCCACTCGCCGTTGCCGGCCGCGAGGAGCTGGCCGCCGAGCCACGGCCCGAAGACGGCGCCGAAGCGGCCCATGCCGGAGGTCCAGCCGACGGCGGTGGCACGGCTGTCCGGGGCGGAGCGGATGGAGACGGTCGCGTAGATCATCGTCTGGGCGCTGTTGAGGAAGACGCCGGTGAGGAAGACGACCAGCGTGGTGACGCCCATCGACATATGGACGCTGAGCAGGTAGACGCCGGCTGCCGTGAGCGCGAACCAGATCGCCGAGATGCGCGGGGCGCCGAACCGGTCGGCCGCGCGGCCGGCGACCAGCATGCCGACGATGCCGCCGAGGTTGAAGACGACGACGAAGGTCAGCGCGTTGGTGAGCTCGTAGCCCTCGGTGCGCATCAGGGTGGGCAGCCAGGTGGCGACGCCGTAGACGAGGAGCAGTCCGCCGAAGGAGGCCAGCCAGTACAGCAGGGTCTGGATCCACTCGCCGCCGCTGAAGAGGCCCTGCAGCGCGTCCCAGCGGTCGGCGGCCGTCTTCCGGCCGGACGTGGCGGGCAGCTCGACGTCGTAGCGGGCGGCGAGCCCGGCGGCCTCCTCGTCGCGGCCCTTGGCCACCAGGAAGCTCAGCGACTCGGGCAGCGTCTTGACCAGCACCGGGGCGAAGAGCAGCGGGGCCACGCAGACCCAGAAGGCCGCCCGCCAGCCGACGGGCTCCACCAGCCACTTGGCCACGTAGGCCGACAGGATGCCGCCCGCGTGGTGGGCCGTCATCAGCAGGCCGATGACGATCGCGCCGCGGCCGCGGGGGGCGTAGTCGGAGACCATGCTGATCGCGGTCGGCAGCAGTCCGCCGAGGCCGACGCCGGCCAGGGTCCGGCCGAGGCCGAACACCTGGACGCTGCCGGAGATCGCGCAGATCCCGGAGGCCAGCGAGAACAGCGTCACGCAGCCGATCATCAGCTTCTTGCGGCCGATCCGGTCCGCGACCGTGCCCGCGGTCAGCGCGCCGACCAGCATGCCGAAGGTGGCGTAGGAGCCGAGGTCGCCGGCCTGGTCAGGGGTGAGGCCGAAGGTCTTCGTCTCCAGCAGGTGCGGCAGCACGGAGCCGTAGATGAACATGTCGAGGCCGTCGAAGAGCACGGCCAGCCAGCACAGCCCGACGACCAGGAGGGCCAGTCTGCTGCCGCGAGCGGTTGGGGAGGGGGAGGAAGACATCGTTGGTTGCCTCTCGTACGTGGTGCGCCAGACGCTAAGGAGCCACCCCCAGAGAGTCAACATTTTTGTCAACAATCTCATCGACAATCTGGGGGTGGCTCGCGGCCTCGCTCAGGCGACCGGCGGCGTCCCGTGCGTGTGGAACGACTCGATGGTCTTCAGGCCCCAGGCCTGCCCCTTCTTCCGCTCCTCCTCGGTCCAGGTGATCAGCGGCCAGTCCGGCGCCAGGACCAGCCGGGTGAGCGGGTTGCACAGCTCGATGCGGTTGCCGCCCGGCTCGTAGACGTAGAGGAAGAACGTCTGCTGGATGGCGTGCTTGTGCGGGCCCGTCTCGATGAACACGTCGCTGTCGATGGCGAGATCGGCGGCGCGCAGGACGTCCTCGCGGGTGTCGGTCGCGAAGGCGATGTGGTGCAGCCGCCCGGCCGAACCGGTCCAGTCCTCGGTGTAGACAACGTCGTAGGACTTGTTCGTGAACGTCAGCCAACGCGCCGCGACGCGGCCCGAGTCGAGCCGGATCTGCTCCGTGGGCCGGGCGCCGAGCACGTGTTGCTGGAACTCGGCGTTGGCGAGCACGTCGGCGGCGAGGAAGTTGACGTGGTCCAGGCGACGGACGCCGACTCCCTTGTTGGGCTTGGCCTGCGGCTGGTTCTTCAGCGCCGGCCGCAGTTCCTCGGGGGCCCGGTAGTGCTCGCTCTCCCAGTACAGGGCGTGCTCGTGGCCGTCCGGGTCGGTGGTCGAGTACAGCTTGCCCAGGCCGGGTTCGTCCTCGACCCATGTGCCGGAGCCGCCCGCCTCCTCGATCGCCCCGACACGGCGGTGCAGGGCCTCCTCGCTGGAGGTGCGCAGGGCGAGCCGGCCGAGGCCGGGCCGCTCGCGGGCGGTGAGGACCAGGCTGTGGTGCTCGTAGTCGTCGAAAGTCCGCAGGTAGACCGTGTCGCCGTCCTGGCCGTTGACGGTCAGGCCGAGGTAGTCGGTGAAGAAGGCGACGCTGGCGTCCAGGTCGGGGGTGAACAGCTGGGCGTGGCCGATGTGGGCGATGTCGCCGAGCGGCGGAGTCATCGTTGACCTCCATGGGGGTGCGGGGGGATCGGCGCCGTCCCGGCGGCCCGGGGGAACACGCTGCCGTCGAAGATCTTGCGGGCCGTGCGGACCACGGCGGTGCGGCGGGCGCGGGGCAGGCCGCCGGGGCCCGCCGCGAGGCTGCTCTCGATGTCCATGAAGCCCGTGGGGTGTTCGATGCGGACGCGGTCGCCGCCCGCGTCGAGATCCGCGAGTTCCGCGCCCACGCCGCCCTCGATCCGCAGGCCGGCGGCGACGCCGGCGGCGCCCAGTACGCCGATCGAGGTGTGGCAGCGGACCGGGATGAAGGTACGGGTGGTCACCGCTCCGCCGTTGCGGGGCGGCGCCAGCAGCGTCAGCTTGGGCACGGTGGTGTCGGAGACGTCACCGAGCCCCATCAGCCGGCCCGCTTCGAGGCGGATCGCGCGGAGCCGGTCGGCGAGCGCGAGGTTCTCCTCCAGGTCCTTGGGCGCCTCGTAGCCGGTGACGCCGAGCGCGGAGGCCTCGACGAGCACCGTCGGCATGCCGTTGTCCACGCAGGTGACGGGCACGCCGTCGATCACGTCACGGACGTTGCCGGTGGGCAGCAACTTCCCCGCGCCGGGCGGGAATTCGATGACCACGGGCGCGGCCGTCCCGGGCACACCCGAGATCTCGGCGTCCCCGGTGTACTCGACGCGGCCGTCCGGGGTCGGGAAGGTGGCCGTCGCGCGGTCACCGGAGTTGACCATGCGGATGCGGACGGACGTCTCCTTCTCCCCCGCCGGGACCAGTCCGCGCTCCACGGCGAACGGGCCGATGCCGGCGAGGATGTTGCCGCAGTTCTGACGGTCGCTCACCTCGGGCCGGTCGACGAGCACTTGGAGGAAGAGGTAGTCGACGTCGGCGTCCGGGTCGGCCGAGGGCGAGACCACGGCCGCCTTGCTGGTGAGCGGGTGGGCGCCGCCCAGGCCGTCGATCTGCCGTTCGTCCGGGCTGCCCATGACGCGCAGCAGGAGCTCGTCGCGGGCGGCCGGGTCGGCGGGCAGGTCCTCGGCCAGGAAGTAGGCGCCCTTGGAGGTGCCTCCGCGCATCAGCATGCAGCGCACCTCCGCGGGCCCGGTCACGAGCCGTCTCCCGTGTACTCCTCGTACGTCCGGTACTCGACGCCCAGCCGCTTGAGGGTGTCCCGCAACCCGTAGCGGTCCAGGCCGAGTTGGCCGTCGAGGAAGGCGGCACGGGTGGCGGCCTCCTTGGCCTCGCGGGCCTCGGACCGCTCGGCCGTCTCGCGGGCCCGCTCGCGCGGTACGACCACGACGCCGTCGTCGTCGGCGAGGATCACGTCGCCGGGGCGGATCACCTGGCCGTCGATGGCGATCGGCACGTTGACCGAGCCGCCGGTGGCCTTCACGGTGCCCTGCGCCGAGACGGCCCGGGACCAGGCGGCGAAGCCCATGTCCCGCAGTTCCTGGGTGTCGCGGATGCCGGTGCTCAGGACGACACCGCGCACACCGCGCTGCTTGAGCGCCGTCGCGAACAGCTCGCCGAACAGTCCGTCCGTGCACGGGGAGGTGGTGGTGACGACGAGGATGTCGCCCTCGCCGCACTGCTCCACGGCCGCGTGGATCATGAGGTTGTCGCCGGGCCAGGCGAGCACGGTGACGGCCGTGCCCGCGACCCGCACGCCCTGCTGGACGGGGCGGATCTCCGGGCCGAGCAGGCCGGTGCGCCCCATCGCCTCGCCGACCGTGGCCACGCCGTAGCCGGCCAGCGCCTCGACGTCCGCGGCCTCCGCCTTCGGCGGGTCGGTGACGATGACGCCGCTCACGCCAGCTCCTTCGCGATCTGCGGGTAGGGGCGCATGTACGCCTCGGCCATGGTCTTGTGGGCCAGGCCCAGGTTGGGGCCGGCGTTGCGCTTGAGCTGGACGCCGCGGCGGACGGCGAGGTCGGTGTAGTAGTCCCACAGGTGCTGCTGGGCGCCGAGGCACTCCATGGCCCTGCGCTTGGTGTCCCAGACCTCGGTGATGTCGAGGAGGACCTCGGGCCGGAAGCCGCTCATCTCGGGCTGGTGCGGTTCGAAGTAGAACACCGGCGGGGCGCCGATGATCTCGCCCTCGCCCGGGTAGCCGATGGCCTGCGCGAGGACGCGGGCCTCCAGTGCCATGCGGTTGGCGGCCGGGTGGTCGCCGTTGTACGGGTCCTCGGTGGGGTGGGTGAGCACGACGTCGGGCTGGGTGGCGCGGTAGAGGGCGACGAGCCGGTCGGTCAGCTCGGCGGTGGCGACGAGCGGGTAGTCGCCCGCGTCGAAGAAGCGGACCTCGGCGCCGAGGGTGGCGGCGGCCTTCTCCGCCTCCTCCCGGCGTATCGCCTTGATCTCCTCCAGCTTCCTGCCCTCGCGCCATGCCTTGGCGGACTCGCCGCGCTCGCCGAAGGTGAGGCAGGCGATGGTGACCTTCTCCCCGCGGGAGGCGGCCAGGGCTATGGCGCCGCCCGCGCGCCACACGAAGTCCCCGGCGTGCGCGGTGACCACGAGGGTGGAGCGTGGGGTGGCGGGCGCGTTGGCCTGAGTCATTGCTGCTATCTCCTTGATGGACAGGTGGGCGCCCGCCTCCCCCGCGTCCGGCGCGCGTGCGTCAGTCGCGCAGCGCCTCGATCACGCTGGTGAGGTGGGCGCGGACGGCCGCCTCGGCCGCCTGCGGGTCCCTGGCCCTGATCGCCTCGATCATCGCCAGGTGCTCGCTCAGGGAGTGTTGCGGGCGTCCCGGCCTGAGCGCCAACTGGAAGCGGTGGCGCACCAGTTGGGCGTTGAGCCGCTCCAGCAGGTCCACTGCGGTGCGCTGGCCGGAGAACTCGCGCACCTTGGCGTGCAGTTCCTGGTTGAGCTCGGAGTACGTCACCGGCTCACCGTCGGCCACGGCCTTGGTCATCGCCGTGCCCAGCTCCGTCAGCTCGGCGAGCTGCTCGTCACTGGCCAGGGCGGCGGCCTTCGCCGCGCACAGCCCCTCGAGGACCATGCGGCACTCGGTGATGGCGACCGCCTCCTCGACGGTCACCACCCGCACCCGCGAGCCGCGGTTGCGGATCCGCTCGACGAGACCCTGGGCCTCCAGATCGATGAGCGCCGCCCGGATGCTCGCCCGTGTCACACCGAACTGCTCGGCGAGTTCGTTCTCCACCAGCCGCTGCGCCGGTGCCATCTCGCCGTGCAGGATCGCCTGCCGCAGCTGCGCGAGCGCGTGCTGCTTGGCCTGCTCCCCGGTGCTCGGACGGGCTTCTTTCGGCATCGTTGCCCTCCCTGAGTGAGTGCCTGTCGAACCTAAATCTAGCCAAACAAGATTGTCAACAATTTTGTCTGCCGTATTGCGGGCGTAGTGATGGGCGGTTTCGACATCGACGGGCGCTGGGGGTGTTCAGCCGGCCCGGACGCCGTTCCGGCCGCCCTACCGGCAGCCGTCGCACCGCTCCCGCGGACGGCGGTCGTCTCGCCCGTCCGAGAAGGGGTCCCGTCGGCTCAGGTCTCGGGGAACTCCGGCTCCGCCCCCTCGTACGCCGCCCGCAGCACGGCGAGTGCGTCTTGCGTCGTGATCGTGCGGGGGTTGGCGTAGGCCTGGCCCGCGGTCTGCGCTGCGGCCACCGCCAAGTCGGCCTCGTCCAGGCCGAGTTCGGCGAGGGTGCGCGGGGCGCCGAGGCCTTCGGCCAGGGATCGCAGGGCGCGGGGGGCGTCGTGGGCGTCCAGGGCGCGGGCCACGGCGGCGGCCGCGTCCGGGACGGCGGGGGTGTTGTAGGCGAGGGCGTAGGGCAGGACGACGGTGTGGGTCTCGGCGTGCGGCAGGCCGAAGGTGCCGCCGAGGACGTGGCAGAGCTTGTGGTGCAGGCCCATGGTGGTGGCGCCGAGGCAGGAGCCGCACAGCCAGGCGCCGTACAGGGCGCGGCCGCGGGCCTCCAGGGAGTCCGGGGCGTCGGCCACCGCGGGCAGGGCGGCCGCCATGGCCCGTACGCCCTCCTCGGCCATCAGCGAGGTCAGCGGTGAGCCGTCGGGGGCGTACAGGGCCTCGACGGCGTGGGCGATGGCGTTGACGCCGCTGGTGACGGAGAGCGGCACCGGCAGGGAGAGCGTGAGCTCGGGGTCGTAGACGACACTGCGCGGCAGGACCACGAGATCGCGGCCGGTGCGCTTGACGCCGTGTTCGGTCAGGCCCCAGACCGGGGTCATCTCCGAGCCGGAGTAGGTGGAGGGCACGGCGATCAGCGGCAGGCCGGTGCGCAGGGCCACGGCCTTGCCGAGGCCGATCGAGGAGCCGCCGCCGACCGCGACCAGGCCGTCCGCGCCGGCCGCGCGTGCCACCTCCACGGCCCGGTCGGCGACCTCGACGGGTACGTGCATGCGGGCGCCGTCGTGCAGACCCACGCAGGCGGGGCCGAGCGAGTCGGCGACCGCCCGGGCGGTGGCCGTGCCGCGGCTGCCGCACACGACGAGCAGGCGGCGCAGGCCGAGTCCGGCGGCCTCCCCGGCGGTCGCGTTCGTGGCGGCGCCGGGCCGGAAGACGACCCGGACCCGCCGGGACTCGTGGGTGAAGTCGAGGACGTCCTTCACGAGCGTTCCAGCACGAGGTCGAAGCGGGCGTGCCGGAAGGGGTTCGGCAGGCCGAACTCCCTTGCCAGGGCAGGGTCGTCGGTGACTTCGAAGTCCTGCACCAGGCTCGGCTTGACGGCGAACACGGCGTCCGAGTCGAGGTAGTCGCTGCCGGCGACGAAGATGTGCGTGGTGACCGGCGCGTGCCCGTCCGCCGAGGCGATGAAGTGGATGTGGGCCGGGCGGTAGGGGTGGCGGCCGGTCGCCCGGAGCAGGTCCCCCACGGGGCCGTCGGTCGGGATCGGGTACGGGCTGGGCACACAGGTGCGGAACCAGAAGCGGCCGTCGGCGTCGGCCGTGAACAGTCCGCGGCCGTTGCCCGGCGGCTGCAGGTCGGGGCGCTGGACGTCGTAGAAGCCGTTGCCGTCGGCCTGCCACACGTCGATCGCCGCGCCCGGCAGCGGAGTTCCGTCGCCGGACAGGACGCGGCCGCTGACCGCGCAGGGTTCGCCGCCGCCCACCAGGTCGATGTTCGCGCCGAGTTGACGCGCCGGGGACTCGGTCATGTGGAACGGGCCGAGGACCGTGGACTCGGTGACGCCGGGCGCTCGGTCGCCGTTGATCGTCTCGACCAGCATCGACAGGCCGAGCACGTCGGACAGGAGGATGAACTCCTGCCGGGTGTCCGTGCACGTCTGCCCGGTCGCGGTCAGGAACGAGATCGCCCGTTCCCACTCGGCCTGGGTCAGCCGGGTCTCACGCGCGAAGGCGTGCAGATGCCTGATCAGGCCGGTGAGCAGCTCGCGCAGGCGCGGGTCGGCGGTGCCGGCCAGGCTGTTCACCGCCTCGTCCGTGACGGTCGTACTCGTGACGTCGGTGGTCATCTGTCGCTTCCTTCCCCGGTGCGCCGGTCAGCCGAACCAGACGACGAGCCGTACCTGCTCGTCGCCGTGCCGGCTCGCGAGCTCCCGCATCACGCTCCACACCTCTGCCCAGCATCCCTCGTCCGGCGGGGCGAGCATCCGCGCGGTGAGCGTCACGGGCCGGTACACAGCCCCGTCCACGCGCACCTGGCCTCCGGGTGGCCACTCGGGCGGCGCGAGCAGCAGGTCCCCGCCGAAGGTGCGCGCGGCGGCCTCGCGCACGCCGGGCGTCACCCGTACGACCTCCTCGCCCTCCGGCGCCGCCCTGACCGCGCGGTTCCAGGCGGCGCCGGCGGCGAGGGGCGCGTCCCAGTCGACCGCGGCGACCTCGGTCCAGGTGGCGTAGGTGTGGTTGTGCTGATAGTCGCCGACGGCGGCCTCCCGCACGGGATCGCTGACGTCATGGGGCAGGCCCCGGTCGGCGAAGAGCGGGCGGTTGACGTCTCCCGTCCCGCGCACGCCGAACAGGCACTCCCAGGCGTCGTAGTCCCGCGGCGGCCGGAAGTCCAGCAGATCCGCCTCGATGTTCCAGCGCCCGTCGGCCGAGCGGCTTTCGACGGCGCCGTCGATGTCCGTTCCCACGGGACAGGACCCTACGACAGTCCGGGCACCCGCACGCGGTGATCGAGTGGGCCGGTGCCCGGTATTCGCACGGTCGGGAGCACGACGACGCCGGGCAGCGCGCCGCCCCGCCGACGGGCGCCCGGACGGACCGGGCGCCGGGGCGGACGGTGGTGAACGAGGGCGGCCGCGGTCGCCGCGCGTGCAGTCGCGACGAAGTGTCCTTCCACCTGGGCCGATACCCCACACTGTGTCCAGGCCCGGGGGCCGCCGCCCTGGCTAGTCTCGCCCCATGACCCACAGCTTCGCAGTGCACGTCCCGGACGCCGAGCTCGAACCCGAGCCTCTCGCCCCGGAACAGATCGTCTCCGGTACGCCCGAGGTGACCGGGAAGGTCCTCTGGGAGTCGGCGGACGGCAGGCAGATCCGCGGGATCTGGCAGATCACGCCGGGCGTCGTGACCGACACCGAGGCGGACGAGCTGTTCGTCGTGGTCAGCGGGTCGGCCACCGTCGAGGTCGAGGACGGGCCGACGCTGGAGGTCGGGCCCGGCGACATGGCGGTGCTGCGCGCGGGCGACCGTACGACGTGGACGGTGCACGAGACGCTGCGCAAGGCGTACGCCATCACGCTGTGAGCGGGGCGGACGTCGTGCCGCGGATCTCCAACGCCGGTGCGGCCAGGTGGAGTTGCCCCGCTCCCCCGGGCCGCTCGAAGCGGTCGAGGAGGCAGCGGGCGGCGCGCCGGCCGACCTCGTGGCCGGCGCCGTCAACCGTGGTCAGCCAAACGTGGCGCAGCCGGGAGATACTCGTGTTGTCGTAGCCCACGACCGACACGTCGTGCGGGACGCGCAGGCCGAGTTCCTCCGCCGCCGAGAGCGCGCCGACCGAGGCGATGTCGTTCACGGCGAACACGGCGGTGGGCCGGTCCGGGCGACTGAGCAGCCGGACGGTGGTGCGGTAGCCGCCCTCCTCCGTCATGTCGCTGGGCTCCACCGCCGCCCGGTCCGCGAGGCCGTGCTCGCGCATGGCCGCCTCGAAGCTGCGCCTGCGCAGCTCGCCGACGGCGCCGTAGCCCGCGATGTGCGCGATACGGCGGTGGCCGAGGCCGATGAGGTGTTCGGTGACCAGCCGCGCGCCGAGCTCGTCGTCGCCCGCGACGACGTCCACGCCCGCCGGTGCCGCCTCGCGGGCGCCGGCCACGACGACCGGGATGCGTTCGGCGACCGCGCCGAGCGCGGCGAGGTCGGGCAGTGTGCCGACGACCACCAGCCCGTCGACCCCGAGGTCCAGGAAGGGACCCGTGAGGTCCTGGCCGGTGCGGCGGTTGAGGCGGGCGTCGGCCAGCAGCATGTGCAGACCGGCCGCGTGCAGCAGCGAGTTGAGGCCGTCGAGGAGTTCGACGAACCAGGGGTTGCGCAGGTCGTGCAGGAGTACGCCGACCGTGCGGGTGCGCTGCTCGCTGAGGCTGCGCGCGGCGGCGTTCGGCCGGTAGCCGAGCTCCCGCACCGCCCGCAGCACGGCCTCCCGCTTCTCGGGCCGCACCTGCTCGGAGCCGCGCAGCACGAGCGAGACCAGCGACTTGGAGACACCGGCCTGCTCGGCCACGTCGCGGATCGTCGGCGGTTTCATGTTCTGGACCGTTCCATGAGCCGCTCCGGCTTGTCAAAGGGACGGGTGAGGGTTGACACCGGCCAAAGTGTCCCTTCAGTGTGGCCTGGACAGATTATGGACCGGTCCAAAGAGGGGCTGTCATGGTGGATTCGCTGGGTGTCGCCGTCGTCGGGTTCGGCTGGATGGGCCGGGTGCACACCCAGGCGTACGCCCGCGTCGCGCACCACTACCCGAGCCTGGGCCTGCGCCCGCGGCTGGTCACGGTCGCCGAGGACGTTCCGGGCCGGGCCGAGGAGGCCGCCGCGCAGTTCGGCTTCGACTCCGCCACTCGCGACTGGCGCGAGGTCGCCCGGGACCCGCGGGTGCGGGCCGTTTCCATCACCGCCCCGAACTTCCTGCACCGGGAGATCGGCGTCGCCATGGCCGAGGCCGGCAAGCACATCTGGATCGAGAAGCCGGTCGGCCTGAGCGCGGCGGACGCCCGGGCCGTGGCCGACGCGGTGGCGCGGGCGGGCGTGCAGGGGGCGGTCGGCTTCAACTACCGCAACGCCCCCGCCGTGGAGGCCGCCCGCGAGCTGATCGCCTCGGGCGAGCTCGGCACGGTCACACACGTCCGCATCCGCCTCTTCAGCGACTACGCCGCCCACCCCGAGGGCGCCCTGACCTGGCGGTACGAGAAGGAGCGGGGCGGCAGCGGGGTCCTGGGCGACCTGGCCTCGCACGGCGCCGACCTGGCCCGCTTCCTGCTCGGCGACATCGAGTCGCTGACCGCGGACACGGCCGTGTTCATCCCCGAGCGGGCCCGGCCCACCGGTGCCACCGCCGGCCACACCCGCGCCACCGGCGGCGAGCCGGGCCCGGTCGAGAACGAGGACTACGTCAACTGTCTGCTGCGCCTCGCCTCCGGCGCCCGCGGAGTGCTGGAGGCCTGCCGGGTCTCGGTCGGCGAGCAGAACAACTACGGCTTCGAGGTGCACGGCACCAGGGGCGCGGTCTTCTGGGACTTCCGGCGCATGAACGAGCTGGGCGTCAGCCGCGGCACGACCTTCCAGGACCAGCCCGTCAGCACCGTCTACGTCGGCCCGGGCGCGGGCGAGTACGGCGCCTTCCAGCCGGGCGCGGCCAACGGCATGGGCTACGACGACCTGAAGGTGATCGAGGCCCACCGCTTCCTGCGCTCGATCGCGGAGGGCAAGCCGTACGGAGCGACCCTCGCGGACGCCGTGCACAGCGCCGCCGCCCTGGAGGCGATGACCGAATCCGCGGAGAGCGGCACCTGGGTCAGCGTCCGGGCGTAGAGGACAGGAACTCCACGCCCTTGGCCAGGGCGTCGACGACGGATCGAGGCGGGGTGTCCGGGACCCCCGGCGCCCATGGCCGCCCGCCGGTCCTGGCCGTGAGGGGGAGTTCGACCTGGACGCCGCCGCCGCGGGTCATGTTCACCGGGTTCCTCGGGTGCAGGCCGCGCAGGGCCACGGGGATCTCGTCGAGGTCGGTGACCGGGTCGAACTCCGGCCGCAGGCCTTCGAGTCCGTCGGCGACCAGGAGCGCCGCCGGCCGGTTGCCGCCGCCGAGGAAGACCGAGCGGGGTGTCGCGGTCCTGTTGTGGCCGTGCAGGGAGACCGTGAGCTCCACCCGGAACAGGAACTCCCGCAGCAGCGCGCAGTGTTCGACCGCCATCCGCGGCGAGCGCACGTGCACCGGCTCGGGCACGCCCGGCTGTGTGAAGACCAGGCTGGTGGCGCCGCACAACTCGGCCACGGAGCGGGCCAGTTCGGCCGTACCGCCTTCGTTGCTGCCGTGCAGTGCCAGCAGTCCGATCCCGTCGCCCGGGGTGAGGGCGGCGAGCATGCGGACGCCCTCGATCTCGACCTCTTCCGTCCTCGTCAATCCCTGTCCTCTCAACTCGTCGCCTGCGGAGGCATGTTGTAAGGGGTGACCACCTGGATCGCGGACGGCAGCACGGGCCCCGCGGGCGGCAGGGCGCCGTGGGCGCGCATCACGATGTGGCAGGCCTCCCGCATGTCCTGGCGCAGGTCGTGGTGGAGGACGGCGGAGAGGCGGTGTTCGCGCAGCAGGCGGGTGTTGTCGTGGTCGAGGTCGTGCGCGACGAACACCGCGCACTCGCGGCCGAGGTCCTCGAAGGCGCGCAGGGTGGCGATGTTGCCGCCGCCGATGGAGTAGACGGCACGGATGCCGGGGTCGCGCTCGAGGGCGGCGCGTACGAGGTCGTACTGGGTGGCGTCCAGGCCCTGGCCCTCGGCGATCTCCACCAGCGTGCGCTCGGGGTGACGGGTGCGCATGGCGCTGCGGAAGCCCATCTCGCGCTCCTCCTCGTTGCGGAAGAAGCCGCTGCTGAGGCTGGTGAGCACATTGCCCGGCCGGTCGCCGAGCCACTGGCCCATCAGGTACGCGGCGGTCGCGCCGGCGGCTCGGTTGTCGATGCCGACGTAGGCGAGGCGGGCGGTGGCGGGCAGGTCGGTGACGAGGGTGACGACGGGGATGCCCGCCTCGGCCAGGCGGCCGACGGCGGCGGTGATCTCCGGGACGTCCGGGGCCTTGAGGATCACGCCCTGGGAGCCGCGCCGGCCGATGCGGTCCAGGATGCCCGTGAGCTCGGGCACCGGCCCGGTCTCCCGGAAGTGGAAGCGGGAGCGCACGACGGCCGGGTGCAGGGAGGGCAGCTCGGTCTCCAGGGCGGCGCGCACGGCGGTGGAGAACCGCTCGGGCGTCTGCATCACTATGTCGATCATGAAGGTCCGCCCGACCAGCCGGACCTGGGTGCGCTGGCGGTCCAGGTCGGCTATGGCCTGCTGGACCTCGCGCGCCGTGCTCTCGCGAACCCCTCCCCTGCCGTTGAGCACCCGGTCCACGGTGGCCTCGCTCAGCCCCGCCTGACGTGCGATCTCCCGGATCGGGAACGGGTGACCCATGCGGTGGCTCCTTGAGGGGTTTTTGATGGCTGCGTGCCGGTTGTTCGACGGGTTTGTACTGACAAGAATGGCAGCGCTGAGTCGCCCCTGTCACCGAGAGGACGCAGATGTCCTTCACCGCCGTACACCGCCGTGCCTGGCTGTCCGAGCAGGACTGCGACCTCGACTCCTTCCGCACCCTCGTCGAGCGGACCGTCGATCCCGCCGACTACCCGCACGCCTCCTCGGTGGAGCGCGACGTCCTCCTCTACGACGCCGAGCGCGTCCTCGGCGCCGAGGGCCGCCGGGGCGTCCAGGAGGAGTTCGTCCGGGCGCTCACCGACGGGCCCGGCGTCGTGGTGTTCCGGGGGGCGTTCCCCGACCCCGCGGTCGTCGACCGGCTCACCGAGGTGTTCGAGGCGCTGATCCGCGAGCAGTACGCGTCCGGCGCGAAGGCCGGCGACCACTTCGCCAAGCCCGGCGCGAACGAGCGGGTGTGGAACGCGCTGGAGAAGGCCGCGCTCTACGACCCGACGGCGTTCGCCGACTACTACGCCAACCCCGTCCTCGCCCTGGTCTGCGAGGCCTGGCTCGGCCCCGGCTACCAGGTCACCTCGCAGGTCAACGTGGTCAACCCGGGCGGCCTGGCGCAGACCCCGCACCGCGACTACCACCTCGGATTCCTCTCCGACGAGGCAGCCGCGGCCTACCCGGCGCACGTGCACCGCCTCTCCCCCGTGCTCACCCTGCAGGGCGCGGTGGCGCACTGCGACATGCCGGTGGAGTCGGGGCCGACGCTGTACCTGCCGTTCTCGCAGGCGTACGAGCCGGGCTATCTGGCGTGGCGGCGGCCGGAGTTCCAGGCGTACTTCAAGGAGCACCACGTCCAGCTGCCGCTCACCAAGGGCGACGCCGTCTTCTTCAACCCGGCGCTGTTCCACGCCGCCGGGACCAACCGCACCCCGGACGTGCGGCGCACGGCCAACCTGCTCCAGGTGTCCTCGGCCTTCGGCCGCGCGATGGAGACCGTGGACCGGGAGGCGGTGACGAACGCGGTCTACCCGGTGCTGCTGCGCCGCAAGGCGGAGGGCGCCGACGAGGCCTGGCTGGAGAACGTGATCGCCGCGAGCTCCGAGGGCTACCCCTTCCCGACCAACCTCGACAGCGACCCGCCGGTCGACGGCCTGGCCCCGCCCTCGCAGGCGGACCTCGTGCGCCAGGCACTGCGCGAGGCCCGGCCCGCGCGGATTCTGCGAGACCAACTGCGCGTGGCCGGTGAACGGCGCGCGAGCTGAAAGGGCAACGAAGATCCATGGGACTTCTCGACGACAAGGTCGTCCTCGTCAACGGCGGCAGCCAGGGCGTGGGCGCCGCCATCGCGCGGGCCGCGGTCCGCGAGGGGGCGGTCGTGGCCGTCACCGGGCGGCGGCCGGAACCCGGCGAGGCGCTGGTGGCCGAACTGACGGCGGCCGGCGGCAAGGCGATGTTCGTCCGCGCCGACCTTTCCGACGCCGAGCAGGCCAAGGCGGCCGTCGGTGACGTCGTCGCCGCGTACGGCCGGATCGACTGCCTGGTGAACTCCGCGGGGCTGACGTCCAGGGGCACGCTGCTGGACACGACGCCCGAACTGTTCGACCAGCACATCGCGATCAACCTCAAGGCGCCGTTCTTCGCGATGCAGGCGGCCGTCGCGGACATGGTCGCCCGCAAGGCGCCCGGCACGGTCGTCAACATCATCACCTCCTCGGCGCACGGCGGGCAGCCCTTCCTCGCCCCCTACGTCGCCGCCAAGGCCGGTCTCATCGGCCTGACCCGCAACGCCGCGCACGCCCACCGCTTCGACCGGGTCCGCATCAACGGCCTGAACATCGGCTGGACCGCCACGGAGGGCGAGGACGCCACCCAGAAGGCGTTCCACGGCGCCGGGGACGACTGGCGTGAGCAGGCCGCGGCCAGGCTGCCGATGGGCAAGCTGGGCCAGCCGGACGAGATCGCCGACTTCGTGGTCTTCCTGCTGTCGGACCGGTCGGGCGTGGTGACCGGATCGGTGATCGACTGGGACCAGAACGTACTCGGCGGCCTCGACTGACCTCTTCTCCACCGCTCACCGAAACACCCTCAAGGAGCTGCACCCCCATGCGCATCGGAATCCTCGGCCTCGGCCGCATCGGCGCCTTCCACGCCGAGACCCTCTCCGGGCTCGACGCGGTCGACTCGCTCGTCCTCACCGACCCGTTCGCGGACGCCGCCAAGAGCGCCGCCGACCGGTTCGGCGGCGAGGTCGTGGACTCGCCGGAGGCCCTGCTGGCCGCCGGTGTGGACGGCATCGTCGTCGCCGCCGCGACCGACGCCCACCCCGGGCTGATCCTGGCCGGCGTCGAGGCCGGCATCCCCGTCTTCTGCGAGAAGCCCGTGGCCCGGACCATGGCCGAGGGCGTCGAGGTCCTCAAGGCGGTCGAGGGCAGCGACGTGCCGATCCAGATCGGCTACAACCGCCGCTTCGACGCCGGTTTCGTCGCCGCCCGCGCGGCCGTCCAGAGCGGCGAGCTGGGCAAGCTGCACACCGTGCGCTCGACCACGCTGGACCCGGCGCCGCCGCCGGCCGCGTACATCGCCGCCTCGGGCGGCATCTTCCGCGACTGCAGCGTCCACGACTTCGACATCATCCGCTGGGTGACCGGCCGCGAGGTGGTCGAGGTGTACGCGGTCGGCGGCAACCGCGGCGCCGACTACATCAAGGAGGCGGGCGACGCGGACACCACCGGCGCCATCCTCACCCTCGACGACGGCACCATCGCTGTGGTCTCCAACTCCCGCCACAACGCCCGGGGTTACGACGTCCGCATGGAGATCCACGGCTTCACGGACTCCATCGCCGTCGGCCTGGAGGACAAGCTGCCGCTGCGTTCGGTCGAGCCCGGCGTGACCTTCCCCGCGGGCACCCCGCACGACTTCTTCATGGACCGCTTCACCGCGGCCTACCGCGCCGAACTCACCGCGTTCACCGAGGTCGTGGCCGGCAAGATCCCCTCGCCGTGCACGATCGCCGACGCGCTGGAGGCCGGCTGGATCGCCGACGCCTGCACGCTGTCCCTGCACGAGCACCGCCCGGTGACGATCGCCGAGGTCCGCGCCGGCTGACCGGCGTCCCGCCCAGAAAGCGTGTTCCGGGCACCGGACGGCCTCAGGCGCCCGGAACACAATCACGTCTCTCCACGTATGACCAAGGGATGCGATCACGTCCCGCCTACCGAGGAGCGACGACCATGAACGCCGGCCACAAGCCGACATCCCCGCCGTACGAAGGCCCTTCCCGCCCCCGCAGCGTGGTGGTCGTGGGCGCCGGACCGAGCGGCCTCGCGGTCGCCCGGGAACTCGAGCGCGCCGGGCACCGGGTGACCGTCCTGGAGGAGCGGGACACCGTGGCGGGCAAGTGCCGCAGCGTCGACATCGACGGGCTCGCCTACGACCTCGGCGGCCACATCTGCACCAGCCACTACGAGCGGACGGCGCAGTTGGTGACCGAGCTGGACCTGGAGACGGAACGCACCAGCCGCTACCGCGTCCTCGACGTCGAGGCGGGCACCGCGAGCCGGCAGACCATGGCGTTCCTGCGTGAAGAGGCCTTCGGGCGCTACCTGGCACTGCGCGGGCGGGAGTTCCCGCGCATCGCCGAACCGGGGCTCGCCCACTCGGCGCGCGCCCTGGCCGCACCCGTCTCCGAGTGGATCGCCGAACACGGCCTCGATGCGATGGCCGAGTCCTTCGGCACCGGGTACACGGCCGCCGGGTACGGCTATCTCGACGACGACGTGCCGGCGCTGTACTTCGTCAAGTACGCGGAAATGACCGGACTGTTGGCGCCTCGGCCCGAACTGCTGGGCCACGCGGGCGCGTTCACCGTGGTGGGCGGGTTCGGCAGACTGTGGCAGCGGGTCGCCGAGGAGCTGAAGGACGTGCGGTGCGGGGTCCGTGTGCGGTCGGTGGAGCGGCATGAGGACGGGGTGCGGGTGGACACCGACTCCGGTCGCGTGGACGCCGACGAGCTGGTGCTCGCCGTCCCGCTGGACCGGATCCTGCCGGTGCTGGACGCCTCCGAGGACGAGCGCGACCTCGCCGGACGGGTCCGCTCCCACGCCTACCACACCACCGTGGCCACCGCTCCGGGCCTCCCGGAGGACGCCTTCTTCTTCCTCGACGGCCACACCGCGAGCCGGTCGGCGACCGGCCACTGCGTCTCGTACCACCACCGCTACCCCGGCAGCGAGATCCGGACCTTCTACTCCTACGGCAGCCCCGAGGACGTCGCCGCACGGCTACGGGACGACGTCGAGCGGCTCGGCGGACGGCTGGCCGGGGTGCACGGGCGGCACGAGTGGGCGTTCATGCCGCACTTCGGCAGTGCCGACCTGGCGGGCGGCGCCCTGGACCGGCTCGACGCGCTGCAGGGCCGGGACCGCACCTACCACGTCGGCGGCCTGCCCGCCTTCGAACTGATCGAGTGCACCGTCGCCCACGCGCAGGACCTCGCGCGTCGCCACTTCCCTCCGGTCGACGGCACACTGATCCCGCAGTGACGGATTGACCAAGGAGAACGGAAGAGCCATGAGCGAACCGGTCCGGGAACCCCTGCGCATCGGCGTACTGGGCGCCGCGCGGATCACCGACAGCGCCCTCGTCGAGCCGGCCCGCGCCGCCGGTCACCGGCTCGTCGCGGTGGCCGCCCGCGACCGGTCCCGCGCCGAGGCCTTCGCCGCGCGGCACGGCGTGGAGCGCGTCGTCGGCTCCTACGCCGACCTGCTCGCCGACCCAGAGGTCGAGGCGGTCTACAACCCCCTCGCCAACGGTCTGCACGGTCCGTGGAACCTCGCCGCCCTCGCGGCCGGCAAGCACGTCCTGACGGAGAAGCCGTCGGCGAGCAACGCCGAGGAGGCCGCCGAGGTCCGACAGGCGGCGGCGAAGGCCGGCACGGTCTTCATGGAGGGCTTCCACTACCTGTTCCACCCGGTCACCCGGCGCCTGCACGAGCTCCTGGACAGCGGCGAGCTGGGCGACCTGCGGCGGGTGGAGACGCTGGTGGCGATCCCGGCCCCCGAGGACACCGACCCGCGCTGGTCGCTGCCGCTGGCCGGCGGTGCCGTGATGGACCTGGGCTGCTACAGCCTGCACGCCCTGCGGATGCTGGCGCCCTGGGCGGGCGGCGCCCCGCGCCTTGTGTCCGCCCGGGGCGGGGAACGGGCGGGCGCGCCCGGGGTCGACGAGTGGCTGGACGCCGAACTCGCCTTCCCCGGCGGCGCCACCGGCTCCGCGCGCTGTCACATGGCGTACGACGAGCTGGAGATGAGCTGCCGGATCATCGGCACGAAGGGCGAGGCGAGCGCCCCGAACTTCGTCCTCCCCCACCTCGACGACCGTGTCGTGGTGCGCACGGCGGAGGGTGAGCGGACGGAGCACCTCGGCACCCGGTCCTCGTACGCCTACCAGTTGGAGGCGTTCGCGGCGCGGGTGCGGCAGGGCACGCCCGTGCCGCTGGACGCGGACGACGCGGTGGCGACGATGACGCTGATCGACGAGTGCTACCGGGCGGCGGGCTTCGAACCGCGGCCGCGCACCACCGGGGGGAGCTGAGGTGGACTTCCGGATCGTCCCCGCGCGGGTCACGGACATCCGGCAGGTCCTCGCCGACCACGCCCGCTACTGGGGGGAGCGCGACCTGCGGGCGCTCCATCTCCTGCCGCTGGTCCACGAGTTCGGCGAGACCTGTCTGCTGGCCCGGTCCGACGACGGCGTCCTCGGCTATCTCATCGGCTTCGTCACCCCGGACGGCACCGGCTATGTGCACCTGATCGCGACGCGGGACGACGCCCGCGGCGCCGGTCTGGGACGCGAGCTGTACGGCGCCTTCGCCGAGGCCGCCGGGCGCCAGGGAGCGGTGCGGCTGAAGGCGATCACGACGGTCGGCAACGAGGGTTCGGTCGCCTTCCACCGCAGCCTGGGCTTCGACGTGCGCGTGGAGGAGGAGTACAACGGACCCGGGCAGCCGCGGGTGGTGTTCTCGCGGGCGCTCAGCTGACGTCGTACAGGGCCGGCCGTTCCACCAGCTCGACCTCCACCCTGCCGCCCTCCTCCAGCGCCCGTACGCCCGCCTCGCACACCGCGGCCACCGCGTAGCCGTCCCACGCGCTCGGGCCGGTGACCTGGCCGCGGCGGGTGGCGTCGACCCATGCCTGGACCTCGCGGTCGTAGGCGTCGGCGAAGCGTTCGACGAAGTCCTGGGCGATGGTGCCGCCCCAGCGGCCGGCCATGTTGGTGACCATGGCGTGGCCGTCGCCGATGCGGGCTGTGCCGCGTTCGCAGACCACCTCGGCCTGGACCTGGTAGCCGAAGCCGCAGTTGACGAAGATCTCGACGTCGACGATCGCGCCGCCGTCGGTCTCGAAGACCACGAACTGGGGGTCCTGCATCCGGTCGGGCGCGTTCGCGGACGGCGCCGGACGCAGCACCGTCACGGCCGTGATCTCGTGGCCCAGCAGCCAGCGGGTCACGTCCATCTCGTGCACGACGGAGTCGTTGATCAGCATCTCGCTGCGCCAGCCGGGCGGTGAGGCGACGTTGCGGTGCCGGTTGTGGAGCATCAGGGGCCTGCCCAACTGGCCGGTCTCCAGCAGGGACTTGAGCTTCATGTACTCGGCGTCGTAGCGCCGCATGAAGCCGACCTGGACCCGTCGCCGGCCGAGGCGTCGCTCGGCCTCCATGACCCGCAGCGCGGAGGCCGCGTCCGGGGTGAGCGGCTTCTCGCACAGCACGGGCAGGTCGTGCTCGAACGCCGTCAGCAGGGCGGCCTCGTGAGCGGGCCCCGGGGAGGCGATCAGGACGGCGTCGACGTCGGCCGCGGCCATCGCGGCCGCCGGGTCGGTGTAGGCGGTGCATCCCTCGACGCGGGCGGCGACGGCCTTGGCGCGTTCGGCGTCGACGTCCACGACGGCGCTGACTCTGGCGCCGCTGACGACCTCCTGGATACGGCGGACGTGGTCGGCGCCCATCTTTCCGGTGCCGACGACGGCGACTTGCAGCGTGGCGGGCTGAGCCATGGTCGTCCCCTCCAGGGAGTCAGGCGCCGCAGGACCTCAGGAACGCGCGGGTGCGCACCGCGATGGGCAGCGGCCGGTCCGGCTCGCAGGGGTACATGTCCTGCTCGACGATCGCGAACAGCTCCACGCCGAGCCGCTGCGCGGCCTCCAGGACCGGGCCCAGCTCCGGTACTCCGGAGGGCGGTTCGCACATGACACCCTGGGCGACGGCGGGCCCGAAGGGGGTGCCCGCGGCCTGCACGCCGGCCAGGATCTCCGGATCGACCTGCTTGAGGTGCAGGTAGCCGATGCGCTCGCCGTAGGTCTCGATCAGCTTGACGCTGTCGCCGCCGCAGTAGGCGTAGTGCCCGGTGTCCAGGCAGAGGTTGACCAGTTCGGTGTCGGTGGAGTCGAGGAAGCGCTCGACGTGGTCCTCGGTGTCGATGTGCGTGTCCGCGTGCGGGTGCACCACGATGTCGAGGCCGTACGTCTCCTTGACCTCGTGGCCGAGCCGTTCCATGCCCTTGGTCAGGTACGCCCACTGCTCGCCGGTCAGCTCCGGCGGTTCCAGGATCTCGGCGGTCTTGTCGTCGCGCCAGAAGGACGGGATGACGACCAGGTGCCGGGCGCCCGTCGCCTGGGTGAGCGCGGCCACCTGGCTGACGTGCTCCCAGGTGGACTCCCAGACCGAGGGGCCGCGGTGCAGGCCCGTGAAGACCGTGCCCGCGGACACCTTCAGGTCCCGCTTGCCGGTCTCCTCGGTGAGCCGGGCCGGGTCGGTCGGCAGATAGCCGTACGGACCCAGCTCGATCCACGAGTAACCGGCCTCGGCGACCTCGTCCAGGAAGCGTTCCCAGGGCACCTGCCGCGGGTCGTCCGGGAACCAGACGCCCCACGAGTCGGGGGCCGAGCCGACGCGGATGCGGTCGAGGGCGCCTCCTTCCGCGCAGCCGACGGGGGCGGTGAGGTCGGCTGCTTCGGGGAGTTCCTCGACGTCGACGCCGCGGACCTGGGCGAGTTCGTGTTTGAGGGCGGCGAGTTCGGCGCCTCCGGCCATGTGGTTGGTCAGTTCGTCGAGGCTGACCTCGTCGCGGGAGGCGTTGAGTTCCATGGTGCCCAGGCGCAGCACGCTGAAGTGGTCGCCGACCATGTAGGCGTGGTGGGGGTTGTGGGTGATGAAGATGACGCCCAGGCCCTTGTCCCGTGCGGCGGCGATGTATTTGAGCACGACGCCGGACTGTTTGACGCCGAGGGCGGCGGTGGGCTCGTCGAGGATGAGGACGCGGGCGCCGAAGTAGACGGCGCGGGCGATGGCGACGCACTGGCGCTGGCCGCCTGAGAGGGTGCCGATGGGCTGTTCGAGGTCGTCCAGGACGATGCCCATGTTGCGCAGTTCGGCATCGGCGGTCTTCTTCATGGTCTCGATGTCGAGGCGGCGCAGGGGCCAGGGGCCCTTGGTGATCTCGGAGCCGAGGAAGAAGTTGCGCCAGACCGGCATCAGGGGGACGACGGCGAGGTCCTGGTAGACGGTGGCGATGCCCTTGTCGAGGGCCTCGCGGGGGGTGGAGAAGCGCACCGCGCGGCCGTCGACGAGGAAGTCGCCCTCGGTGTGCTGGTGCAGACCGGAGATGATTTTGATCAGGGTGGACTTGCCGGCGCCGTTGTCGCCCAGCACGCAGGTCACCTTGCCGGGATACACGGACAGGCTCACGCCGTGCAGGGCACGGATGTTGCCGTAGGACTTGCCCGCGCCGCGCAGTTCGACGATCGGTCCGTCCTCGCCCTGGGCGGGGGTGTCGGGGAGGATGGCTCCGTGCGTGGTCGATTCGTTCTTCGTCATCGGGTCACCTCCTGGTCGCCGACTGGCGGACCCACAGATTGATCAGGACGGCGCCGAGCAGCATCACGCCCAGGAAGGCCTTGAACCAGTCCGGGTTCCAGCCGGCGAAGACGATGCCCTGGTTGACCATGCCGAACATGAACGCGCCGAAGACCGGGCCGATCGCCGAGCCGTAGCCGCCGGTCAGCAGACAGCCGCCGATCACCGCGGCCGCGATGTAGATCAGCTCCTGGCCCACACCCTCACCGGACTGCACGGTGTTGAAGGTGAACAGCTGGTGCATGCCCACGAACCAGGCGCCGAAGCCGACCAGCATGAACAGGGAGATCTTCGTGAACGTCACGGGCACGCCGACCGCCCGCGCGGAGTCCTTGTTCCCGCCCACCGCGAAGATCCAGTTGCCGTACTTGGTGCGCAGCAGCACCCAGGTCGCCAGCGCGGCGAAGACCAGCCAGTAGAAGACGGTGATCTTCACCTGCACGCCGCCGATGTCGAACGACGACGCGAAGATCTTCCGCGCCTGGCCGAAACCGTCCATGTTGCTGATGTCGTCGGTGGCGACGTTGGTGGTGACCAGCTTGGTGACCGCGAGGTTGGCGCCCTGCAGGATCAGGAACGTGCCCAGGGTGACCAGGAAGCTCGGCAGGCCGGTCTTGACGACCATCCAGCCGTTGAAGAAGCCGATCGCCAGGGACACCACGAGCGCGGCGACGACGCCGACCCACACGTTCATGGACAGCTGGTAGGCGAGCATGCTCGCGGTCAGCGCGGAGGTGATGACCGCGACACCGGCGGAGAGGTCGAACTCGCCGCCGATCATGAGCAGCGCGACGGGCAGCGTCATGATGCCGATGGTGGACGACTGGTACAGGATCGTGGCCATCGAGCCGCCGTCCCGCACCGGCGGGGCGGCGATCAGGAAGAACACGTACACCGCGGCGGCGCCGAGGAATACGCCGACCTCCGGGCGGGCCAACAGCCGCAGGATCAGGGGCCGTTCGGCGGTGCGCCCGTCGGTCTGCTGGGGGCCGGGGGCCGGCGGTGTCTCCACCGCCGGCTCGGCGTGCTGGGTCATGCTCATCACCGGGTTCCGTTGGCGGCGTACTTGGCGATCTGCTCGACGTTGGTCTTGTCGACGAAGGCCGGGCCGGTCAGCACGGGCTGCTCGCCACCGCCGCTGTAGTTGCCGTTGTTCTTGTACAGCCACAGCGAGTCGATCGCCAGGTAGCCCTGCAGGTACGGCTGCTGGTCCACCGCGAACTGGATCGTGCCCTTGCTGATGGCCGTCGTCAGGTCCTTGTTGAGGTCGAAGGTGGCGATCTTCGCCTTGCTGCCGGCGTCCGAGACCGACTGGACCGCGGTCAGCGCGAAGGGGGCGCCGAGGGTCGCGACGTAGTCGATGGAGGAGTCCTGCTTGAGCTTGGCGGTGATCGTCGACTTCACCGACGGCATGTCAGTGCCGTTGACGTAGAGGACGTCGGTCTTGCCGGAGAAGGTCTTCTTCACGCCGTCACAGCGCTGGGTCAGGCCGACGTTGCCCTGCTCCTGGATGACACAGACGGTGTGCTTGGCGCCGAGGTCGTTCAGCTTCTTGCCGAAGGCCTCGCCGGCCACCGTCTCGTCCTGGCCGAAGAACTCCATCAGGCCGAGCTTCTTCCAGTCGCTCAGACCGGAGTTGAGGCCCACGACGGGTATGCCGGCGGACTTGGCCTTGGCGACGACGTCCTTCATCGCGTCGGGCTTGGCGAGGGTGACGGCGATGCCGTCGACCTTCTGGTCGATCGCGTTCTGCACCAGGTTGGCCTGGTTGCCCGCGTTCGGGTCGTTGGAGTACACCAGCTTGATGTTGTCCTTGGCGGCGGCCGCCTCGGCGCCCTTGCGGACGATGTCCCAGAAGGTGTCGCCGGCCGACTGGTGCGTGACCAGCGCGACGGTCATACGGGGCGTGGTGGCCTTCCCGGCGGACGCGTTGGCGCCGCCTTCCTCGGACTTCTTGCCCCCGGAACTGCTGGAGCAGCCGGCGAGGGTCAGGGCAGCCGCCGCAGCCACCGCGACAACGGGGACGAGTCTGCGGGAGCGGGGGTGAGAAGAACGGTCCATCTTTCCTGGCACCTCACTGTGCTTCGCGGGGGAAAGGGAGAAAGGGATCATCGATGATCCAGGGCCCGGGATCTTGGCATGTCCGAGTCGTTTACGGCAAACGCGGCCTGTTGCGCTGGGACGGGATCAAACCCCCGCCCGCGCCCGCTGTCAATACTTTGTTAAGACATCATTTCACGATCAGGTCCGAATGTAAGTACAAAGTATTGACAGGGCAGCCGGTGGAGGCCTACACCTGGGAGGCGGCAGCCCCACTGGGATCCGCACCCCAGCCCAAGGAGATCCACGCATG
This sequence comes from Streptomyces sp. C1-1, assembly GCF_050214755.1. Classification (NCBI taxonomy): domain Bacteria; kingdom Bacillati; phylum Actinomycetota; class Actinomycetes; order Kitasatosporales; family Streptomycetaceae; genus Streptomyces; species Streptomyces sp. C1-1. Next base: position 2,005,105 of record NZ_CP189826.1, read on the forward strand.
GCCGAGTCAGCCCCGACCTTCGACTTGATCACCATGGGCCGCATCGGCGTCGACCTCTACCCTCTCCAGTCCGGCGTCGCCCTGGCCCAGGTGGAGACCTTCGGCAAGTTCCTGGGCGGCTCCGCCGCGAACGTGGCCGTCGCCGCGGCCCGGCTCGGCCGGAACACCGCGGTGATCACCCGCACGGGAGACGACCCCTTCGGCGCCTACCTGCACCAGGCGCTCAAGGAGTTCGGCGTCGACGACCGCTGGGTCACGCCCGTCGCCGCGTACCCGACACCGGTGACGTTCTGCGAGATCTTCCCTCCGGACGACTTCCCTCTGTACTTCTACCGGCAGCCTAAGGCTCCTGACCTGGAGATACACTCCGAGGGTCTGGACTACTTCGCCATCCGGGCGACCCGGGTCTTCTGGATCACCGGCACCGGACTGAGCCAGGAGCCCAGCCGTTCCGCGACGCTCGCCGCCCTCAAGGCCCGTGGCCGGGCCGGCACCACGGTCTTCGACCTCGACTGGCGCCCCATGTTCTGGCGGGACCCGGAGGAGGCCCGCCCGTACTACGCGGAGGCCCTGCGGCACGCGACGGTCGCGGTCGGCAACCTCGACGAGTGCGAGATCGCCACCGGCGTCCGCGAGCCCCGGGCCTGCGCCGACGCACTGCTCGCGGCGGGCGTCGAACTCGCTGTCGTCAAGCAGGGCCCCAAGGGCGTGCTCGCCGTGCACCGCGACGGCACCACCGCGCAGGTCCCGCCGGTGCCGGTCGAGGTGGTCAACGGCCTCGGCGCGGGCGACGCCTTCGGCGGCTCGCTGGTGCACGGCCTGCTGTCCGGCTGGGATTTGGCCGAAATCATGCGGTACGCCAACGCGGCCGGAGCCCTCGTCGCCTCGCGTCTCGCCTGTTCCTCCGCGATGCCCACCGAGGCCGAGGTCGAGGACCTCCTGGCCCACGCCACTTCCCGCGCCACTTCCTGAACGGAGCCCCTTTGTCGCCCCTCAGCATCCCCGACCTCGTCTCGGTCCGCGCCCAGCGTCCCGAGGCCGTCGCCGAAGCCGCGGCCCGGCGCTCTCGCCGCCCGCTCCTCGGCGACGGCGGCCGTCTGATGATCGTGGCGGCCGACCACCCGGCGCGCGGCGCGCTCGGCGTCGGCGGCCGTGGGCTCGCCATGGCCAACCGCGCCGACCTGCTGGAGCGCCTGTGCGTCGCGCTGTCCCGGCCGGGAGTGGACGGGGTGCTCGGCACCGCGGACGTGCTGGAGGACCTGCTGCTGCTCGGGGCGCTGGAGAACAAGGTCGTCATGTGCTCGATGAACCGCGGCGGCCTGGCGGGCGCCTCCTTCGAGCTGGACGACCGCTTCACCGGCTACCGCGCCCGGGACATCGCCCGCTTCCGCTTCGACGCCGGCAAGACCCTCACGCGTATCGACTACGCCGACGCCGGCTCGCTCAACACCCTCGAGGCCACGGCCCGCGCGGTCGACGAGTGCGCCGAGCACCGGCTGCCCGTCTTCGTCGAGCCGTTCATCTCCCGCCGAGTCGACGGCCGGGTCCGCAACGACCTGTCCGCCGAGGCGGTCACCAGGTCGATCGCGATCACCGCGGGCCTGGGCGGCACTTCCGCCTACACCTGGCTGAAGCTGCCGGTCACCGACGACCCCGACGCCATGGGCGAGGTCCTGGAGACCTCCACGCTGCCGGCCGTCCTGCTGGGCGGCGAGGTCGGCGACGACCAGGAGGGCGCCTACGAGCGCTGGCGCAAGGCCCTGCGACTGCCCACCGTGACGGGCCTGGTCGTGGGCCGCTCGCTGCTCTACCCGGCCGGGGGCAGCGTGGAGACCGCCGTGGACACGGCCGTCGGTCTGCTGTGACAAGGAGGAGTGCCGCATGACGTACCACCTGCCCGCGGGCAAGGCCGCCGACGGCCCCTACGCCGTCGACGTCACGCCGGAGAAGGCCGGCTGGGGCCACTCCAGCCTGCGCGTGCTTCAGCTGCCGCCGGGCGGCACGCACACCTTCGACACCGGTGAGAGCGAGTGGATCGTGCTGCCGCTCAGCGGCGCCTGCACGGTCGCCGTCGCCGACGACTTCGGCCACGACACCTTCGAACTCACCGGCCGCGCGAGCGTGTTCGGCGCGGTCAGCGACTTCGCCTACGCGCCGCGCGACGCCCGTACGACGGTGTCGTCGGCCGGCGGCGGGCGGTTCGCGCTCACCGGGGCGCGCTGCACCCGCAGGCTGCCCGCCCGCTACGGACCGGCCTCCGCCGTCCCCGTGGAGCTGCGCGGCACCGGCAGCTCCTCGCGCCAGGTCAACAACTTCGGGGCAGCCGCCCGCGCCGGAGGCTCTGATGGACAGGGTTTCGAGTGCGACAAGCTCATCGCCGTCGAGGTGATCACCCCGGGCGGCAACTGGTCGTCCTTCCCACCGCACAAGCACGACGAGCACCGCCCCGGCGAGGAGTCCGTCCTGGAGGAGATCTACTACTTCGAGTTCGCCGCCCACGACGGCGTCCCGGGCCTCGGCTACCAGCGCGTGTCGCCCTCGGGCCACGGACGCAACACCGACGTCCTGGCCGAAGTGCGCGACGGGGACGTGGTGTTGATCCCCGACGGCTGGCACGGGCCCTCCATGGCCGTGCCCGGCCACCACATGTACTACCTCAACGTCATGGCGGGCCCCGAGCCCGAGCGCGCCTGGCTGATCTGCGACCACCCCGATCACGCCTGGGTCCGCGACAGTTGGCCCGACCAACCGGTCGACGCCCGCCTCCCCCTTTACACGGCCCCGGAGAAGTCCTGATGAGCACCCCCACCCGCCGCCTGACCGTCGCCCAGGCCCTGGTGCGCTTCCTGTCCGCGCAGTACACCGAGCGCGACGGCGTACGCCACCGGCTGATCGCGGGCACCTGGGGCATCTTCGGCCACGGCAACGTCGCCGGCCTCGGCCAGGCCCTGCTGGAGGCGGGCGAGGACACCATGCCCTACCACCAGGGCCGCAACGAGCAGTCCATGGTGCACGCGGCCGTCGGCCACGCCCGCCAGCTCAACCGGCTCTCCGCGCAGGCGGTGACGACGTCCATCGGGCCCGGCGCCACCAACCTGGTCACCGGAGCCGCCCTGGCCACCATCAACCGGCTGCCGGTCCTGCTGCTGCCCGGTGACTACTTCGCCTCGCACGCCCCGGACCCGCTGCTGCAGCAGCTGGAGCACCCCACCGAGGCGGACGTGTCCGTCAACGACACCCTGCGCCCGGTGTCGCGCTACTTCGACCGGGTCACGCGTCCCGAAGCCCTGATCCCGTCGGCGCTGAACGCGATGCGGGTGCTCGCGGACCCGGCGGAGACCGGCGCGGTCACCCTCGCCCTCCCCCAGGACGTCCAGGCCGAGGCCCACGACTGGCCGGAGGAGTTCTTCGCCGAGCGCGTGTGGCACGTAAGGCGCCCCGCGCCCGACCCCTACGAGCTGGCGGAGGCGGCGGCGGCGATCCGGGCCGCCGAGCGTCCGCTGATCGTCGCGGGCGGCGGCGTCCACCACAGCCAGGCCGAGGAGGCGCTCAAGGCGCTGGTGGAGGCCACCGGCATCCCGGTCGCCTCGACGCAGGCAGGCAAGGGCTCGCTGCGCCACGACCACCCGGCCGACCTCGGCGGCATCGGGCACACCGGCACGGCGGTCAGCGACGACATCGCGCGCACGGCCGACCTGGTGATCGGCGTCGGCACCCGCTACACGGACTTCACGACCGCTTCCGGCACGCTCTTCAAGAACCCGGACGTGCGGTTCGTCAACCTCAACATCACGGCGTTCGACGCGCACAAGCTGTCCGCGCGGACACTGGTGTGCGACGCGCGCGCCGGGCTCACAGCGTTGACCGAGGCGCTCGCGGAGCACCGTGTGAACGCGGTTCACGAGGCGGCGTACCGTGAAGGCAAGGAACGCTGGGAACAGGTCGTCGACGCCGCTTACACGGCCGCCGACGAGAACGCCGTCCCCACCCAGATCCAGGTCCTCGGCGCCCTGGACGCGGTGGTCGGCGACGAGGACGTGGTGATCAACGCGGCCGGCTCGCTCCCCGGCGACCTGCACAAGCTCTGGCGGGCCCGCAGCCCCCGCCAGTACCACCTGGAGTACGGATACTCCTGCATGGGCTACGAGATCCCGGCGGGCATCGGCGTCCAGCAGGCCGCGCCGGGCACCCCTGTCTGGTCCCTGGTCGGCGACGGCACCTATCTGATGATGCCGACCGAGATCGTCACCGCCGTCCAGGAGGGCCTGCCGGTCAACCTCGTCCTCATCCAGAACCACGGCTACGCCTCCATCGGCGGCCTGTCCGAGACGGTCGGCGGCGAGCGCTTCGGCACGGCCTACCGCTACCGGGCCGCCGACGGCACCTTCTCCGGCGCCCCGCTCCCCGTCGACCTGGCCGCCAACGCGGGCAGCCTCGGCATGGACGTCCTGCGGGCCAAGACGGTCCGCGAACTGCGCGAGGCGCTCGCCGCGGCCCGCGCCTCCGACCGCCCGACCTGTGTCTACGTCGAGACCGACACCGCCGGCCCGGCCGCTCCCCCGGCCGAGGCCTGGTGGGACGTCCCGGTCGCCGAGACCGCCACCCGCGAGGCCGCCGTACGGGCCCGCGCGGAGTACGACCGCCAGGTCGCCGACCGCCGCCACCACCTCTGAACCCCCTGTCCCCGAAAGGCCCTCGCACCATGAAGACCATCACTCACTGGATCGGCGGCAAGCCCGTCGAGTCCGCCTCCGGCCGCCACGGCGCCGTGTTCAACCCGGCGACCGGCGCGCAGGAGAAGCAGGTCGGGTTCGCCACCGTCGACGAGGTGGACGCCGCCGTGGCCGCCGCGAAGGCCGCCTTCGAGACCTGGGGCACCTCCTCGCTGGCCAGGCGCACGGCGGTCCTGTTCAAGTACCGCGAGCTGCTGGACGCCCACCGCGACGAGATCGCCGAGCTGATCACCGCCGAGCACGGCAAGGTGCACTCCGACGCGCTCGGCGAGGTCGCGCGCGGCATGGAGATCGTGGAGCTGGCCTGCGGGATCAGCGTGCAGCTCAAGGGCGAGCTGTCGACGCAGGTCTCCACCCGTGTCGACGTCGCCTCGATCCGTCAGCCGCTGGGTGTGGTCGCGGGCATCACGCCGTTCAACTTCCCGGCCATGGTGCCGATGTGGATGTTCCCGCTCGCCATCGCGTGCGGGAACACCTTCGTGCTCAAGCCGAGTGAGAAGGACCCGTCGGCCTCCTTCCGGCTGGCCGAACTGGCCGCCGAAGCGGGCCTGCCGGACGGGGTGCTCAACATCGTGCAGGGCGACAAGGTGGCCGTGGACCGCCTGTTGGAGCACCCGGACGTCGAGGCGGTGTCCTTCGTCGGCTCGACGCCGATCGCGAAGTACATCCAGCTGAAGGCGGTCGAGCACGGCAAGCGCGTGCAGGCCCTGGGCGGCGCCAAGAACCACATGCTCGTGCTCCCGGACGCCGACCTGGACTTCGCCGCCGACCAGGCGATCAACGCGGCCTACGGCTCGGCGGGCGAGCGCTGCATGGCGGTGTCGGTCGTGGTCGCCGTCGGCGACACGGGCGACGAACTGGTCGCCAAGATCGCCGAGCGGGCCAAGAACCTGAGGATCGGCCCCGGCGACGACCCCTCCTCCGAGATGGGCCCGCTCATCACGCGCGAGCACCGCGACAGGGTGGCGTCGTACGTGACGGGCGCCGCCGAGCAGGGCGCCGAGGTCGTGGTCGACGGCACCGGATACACGGTCGAGGGCCACGAGGACGGCTTCTTCCTCGGTGTCTCGCTGCTCGACAGGGTGCCGCTGACGGCGGACGCGTACCGGGACGAGATCTTCGGCCCCGTCCTGGCGGTGGTACGGGCGGAGTCGTACGACGAGGCCATAAAGCTGATCAACGACTCCCGCTGGGGCAACGGCACCGCGATCTTCACCCGGGACGGCGGCGCCGCCCGCCGCTTCCAGCTGGAGGTCAAGGCGGGCATGGTCGGCGTGAACGTGCCGATCCCCGTGCCCGTCGGCCACCACTCCTTCGGCGGCTGGAAGGACTCCCTCTTCGGCGACCTGCACATCTACGGAAACGACGGCATCGCCTTCTACACCCAGGGCAAGGTGATCACCACGCGCTGGCCCGACCCGGCCGACGCGGGCATCAACCTCGGTTTCCCCAGCCACTCCTGACAGTTCGTCAACTCCTCTCGGAGGGAGGTACGTCCATGGCGAGGACCCGTGGCGCGACCCGTGCCGCGAACGCCCCCGCGCTCGACTCCCTGGACTTCGCCCTGGACCGGGGCAGTCCGGTGCCGCTGTACTACCAGCTCGCCCAGCAACTGGAGGCGGCCATCGAGCACGGGGTCCTCGCCCCGGGGAACCTCCTGGGCAACGAGATCGACCTCTCGACCCGTCTGGGCCTGTCCAGACCAACGGTCCGCCAGGCCATCCAGTCCCTGGTCGACAAGGGCCTGCTGGTGCGCCGCCGAGGCGTGGGCACCCAGGTCGTCCACAGCCAGGTCAAGCGTCCGCTGGAGCTCTCCAGCCTCTACGACGACCTGGAGGCGGCCGGCCAGGGCCCGACCACCCAGGTGGTGCGCAACGAGCGCCGGCCCGCCGCACCGGAGGTGGCGGCCGCGCTCGGCGTCGCCGAGGGCAGCGAGGTGATCGTCCTGGAGCGGCTGCGCCTCACCCACGGCCAGCCGGTGGCACTGCTGTGCAACTACCTGCCGGCGACGCTGCTCGACCTCGACTCCGAACGCCTGGAGGCGACGGGCCTGTACCGCATGATGCGCACCGCCGGCATCACCCTGCACAGCGCCCGCCAGACCATCGGCGCCCGCTCCGCCACGGCCGACGAGGCCTCCCGCCTCGACGAACAGGAGGGGGCCGCCGTACTGACCATGCAGCGCACTGCGTACGACGACACAGGACGGCCGGTGGAGTACGGGAGCCACATCTACCGGGCGTCGCGCTACGCCTTCGACTTCCAGCTGTTGGTCAGGCCCTGAACCGACCCGTTCCCTCCCCGATCGCCCTTGACTCGGGGGTGACAGGAGGCGCACAGTCGTGTATACGTCGTAAACATACGTCGTCACCTCAGCAGCCGGTGAGGCACCGTGGACGAGAACCGGCAGACACGGGCACGCCCGGGGGTCGAGTACCCCTGGGCTCCGTCCACCGTCCTCGTGACCGGCGGCGCCGGCTTCGTCGGCAGCCACGCCTGCGTCGAACTCCTCGACCACGGCTACGAGGTGATCGTGGTCGACGACTACACCAACAGCACCCCGCAGGTCTTCGCCCGGGTGGAGCAGATCGCCGGCCGGTTCGTGGGCGCCTTCTACGAGTTGGACATCCGCGACCGGCGCGCCCTGTCGGCGGTGTTCGACCGGCACGCGGTGGACGCCGTCATGCACTTCGCCGCACGCAAGTCCGCGAGCGAGTCGCTGGTCTCACCGGTCGAGTACTACGACACCAACGTGGGCGGTACCACGTCCCTGCTGCGGACCATGCACGAGCACGGGGTGCACCGGATGGTGTTCTCCTCCTCGTGCTCGGTCTACGGCGACGCCGGCCCCGATCCGCTCGACGAGACCACCCCGCCCCGTCCCGTCACCCCGTACGCCGCCTCGAAATGGTTGTGCGAACAGATCCTGGCCGACGTCTGTGACCGCCGTCCCGAGTACACGGTCCTGTGCCTGCGCTACGCCAACCCGGCGGGCGCGCACCCGAGCGGGCTGCTCGGCGAGGACCCGCCGGGTGTCCCCGGCAACCTGATGCCGTACGTGACCCAGGTCGCCGTCGGCCGATGGGCCCGGCTGCCCGTCTTCGGCGGGGACTACCCCACCCCCGACGGCACCGGGGTCCGCGACTACATCCATGTCATGGACCTCGTCGAGGGGCACCGCACGGCGCTGGACCACCTCGTCGACGCACCGGGCATGCACGTGTACAACCTCGGCCTGGGGCAGGGCAGTTCGGTGCTCGACGTGCTCACCACCTTCGCCGGGTCGACCGGCGTCCAGGTGCCGTACGAGATCGCCGCGCGCCGTCCCGGCGACATCGCCACGCTGGTCCCGGACACGAGCGCGGTCACCCGGGCCTGGGGGTGGCGGCCGACCCGCGGACTGGCCGACATGTGCCGGGACGCGCTGCGGTTCCAGAAGCTGAACCGGCACGGTCATTCCGACCCGGCGCACGATCAGCGCCCGCCGCACCGACCGTGAGCGCCGTCTCGATCAGGGCGATGTGACTGAAGGCCTTGGGCGCGTTGCCCAGCTGGCGCCCCGCGACCGGATCCCACTGTTCCGAGAGCAGACCGACGTCGTTGCGGACGGCGAGGACCCGCTCGAAGGCCTCCCGGGCCTGTTCGACCCGTCCGGTGACGGCGAGGGCGTCGGCGTACCACAGCGAGCAGGACACGAACGCCGCCTCCGGGCCGCGGACGCCGTCCACGGACTGCGTGCCGCCGCCGGCGGACGCGTACCGCCGCAGGAAGTCCCCGTGCCGCAGACGCTCCATCGCCCGGACGGTGGCGCGCATCCGCTCGTCCCGGCAGGACAGGAAGCCGAGCCGGGGCATCAGCAGGGCCGAGGCGTCCAGGGTGGATGAGCCGTAGGACTGGACGAAGGACCTCTGCACGGGGTCCCACCCCTCCTGGCAGACCTGGCGGCGCACCCGGTCGCGAAGGGCCCGCCACTCCCCCGAGGACCCGTTGCGCCCGAGCATCCGCCCCATGCGCAGGGCCCGGTCGGCGGCCACCCAGACCATGACCTTGGAGTGGACGAACTGCCGTCGTTCACCGCGCACCTGCCACACACCCTGGTCCGGTTCGCGCCAGTGCCGCTGCAGGTAGCCCATCATCGCCTCCACCAGGTCCCACACATGGGCCGGCATCGGGATGCCGGCCCTCAGCGACGTGCAGAAGGCGTCGAGCACCTCACCGTAGACGTCCAACTGGAAGCAGTGTGCCGCCGAGTTGCCGAGACGAACGGGCTGCGAGCCCTCGTAGCCCGGCAGCCATGGGGCCTCGGTCTCCGGCAGCAGCCGCTGTCCGCCCACGCCGTACACGGCCTGCAGGTCCGCGGGGTCGCCGGCGACCGCCCGCACCAGCCAGTCGACCCAGGCGGCGGCCTCCTCGCGGTAGCCGCTGTGCAGCAGACAGTGCAGGGCGCGGGTGGAGTCGCGCAGCCAGCAGTAGCGGTAGTCCCAGTTGCGTTCGCCTCCGACGTGGCCCGGCAGGGAGGTGGTGGGGGCGGCGACGATGGCACCCGTGGGAGCGAAGGTCAGGGCCTTCACCGTGATCAGCGATCGCATCACGGCGTCCCGCCACGGCCCCTCGTAACTGCTCCGGGCAGCCCATCGGCGCCAGAAGTCGCGGGTCTCCTTCAGGAGCGTCTCGGCGGGCACGGCGAGCGGCGCGGGCGGCTCCGGCAGGTGCGAGGGCGCCCACGCCAGGGTCAGCGCCAACCGCCGTCCGGCCTGCACCGTGAACTCGCACACCGAGGCGTCCCCGGCTCCGCCCGCCCCCACGGGCCCGTCGACGCCCAGCCATACGGCGTCCGGACCGGCGACCGCCACCGCACACCGGTCGACAGCCCGGATCCAGGGCACGACGCGGCCCTGGTGAAAGCGCAGTCGCAGCTCGCTGCGCATGCGTACGGCACCCGACAGCCCCTCCACCAGCCGCACGAGGCTCGGCAGTCCGGCCCGGGGCGGCATGAAGTCGGTGACCCGCACGGTCCCGGTCGGCGTCTCCCAGACCGACTCCAGAACCAGCGTGTCGGGCCGGTAGGCGCGCCGCGTACAGGGGCCGCCGCCGAGGGGCGCGACGCTCCAGCGGCCGTTGTCCGGGCCGCCCAGCAGCGAGGCCAGACAGGCGGGCGAGTCGAACCGCGGCAGACACAGCCAGTCGACCGAGCCGTCCCGGCCGACCAAGGCAGCGGTCTCCATGTCACTGAGGAGGGCGTAGTCCTCGATGGGCGCGCTCATGGGAGGCGGACTCCTCTCATGGAGAGAATGAGAGGTTTACGATGTATACGTACATCATCACCTTTTAGGTGATTCCGGTCAACTGCCCGGGTTGACGCCAGCGCCAAAGCGTCCGAAAGTGTATATATACGTCGTAAACGTACGACGCCGGACCTCAGGTTCGGCCGCTCACACCGGGAAGTGGGAACGCCTCGTGCGGTGCCTGGTTCAGCCTCTTCAGCACTCGGAGCAGTTCCGGGTGGTCGGCCAGCCGACCCCCCTTGTACTGCCAGGAGAAGGTGAGCTGACCCTCCCAGTCGGAGCGCTGCCACTGCGCGATCATGCCGGTCAGCTCCGCGGCCGTCGGCCAGCGCCACTGCGCGAAGGAGAAGGCCTGGAGCATGCCCATGTAGCGGGTGACCCCCGCCGCACGCAGACGGGAGAGCGCGTACGGGATCCGCGACCAGTCACACGGCTTGCCCACCAGACAGGGGTAGACGTCGACGCTCATCACGTCCGCCGCACCCCGGAAGGCGGCGAACTGGTTCGGGTCGTCGACGTTCACGACGGTGAAGCGGCGGGTGTCCGGGTCGAGAGAGCGTACGAGCGCCGAGCGGGCGCGGACCTCGACGGCGGCTCGGGGGCAGTTGAGGTTCGTGTTGGGTTCGTCCGCCACGAAGTAGCCGGCGATCCGCGAGGAGCGCGCCAGACCGTAGCGCGCGAAGCGCTCTTTGACCTGGGCGTCGGTCCAGTGCCAGCGGCAGCGGACCTTGTCGTACCCGCCGAGCCACACCAGCGCGCGCTGGTCGGTGGTGATCTTCGCGACCCGTTCGGGCGTGACGTCGACCAGCGAGTAGCCGTAGCGCACCGTGACCGGATCCGCCGTGTTCAGCGCCACGGAGCGGAACTCGGCGCCCCGCTCGCCCCGCCCTGTCTGGCAGGAGAGCGTCAGCGCCACCAGGAGAACGGCCACCAGAGTGGCGCGACACCCGCGCCACCACCGTCCGCGCCGAGTGTCGGGCCCGCCCATCGGTGCCCCTCCCCCGCCCACTGGGCGATAAGGACTTATCCGGCAATTCAGACAACAGATTGTGATCCTACTGAGGACGCACGATGGAATTCAACGAGACTCTGCGCCGCACCGCCGGTGGTCACTGGCGGGTGCTCGTCCTGTTCATCGTCCTGCCGATACTCGTCGTAGGAGCCCTCGAGTTCGGCAACGCACGCACCTACGTCTCACGGGCGCGCATCCAGGCTTCGGCCACGCTGCCCCAGACGGACGTCCAGGCCAACGCCATGCTCAGCCGGGTGAAGGCCGTCGCCACCAGTGGTTCGGTCATCAAGCCGGCCCTGAAGCAGGCGAAGGTCACCGACCGCACCCAGGGCCGGGTGGCCCGCGAGATCCGGATCTCCCGGCTGGGCGGCAGCTCCGTGTTCAACATCGAGGTGACCGACCGCGATCCGCGAACGGCGGAGAAGCTCGCCGGCGCGGTGTCGGAGCAACTGGTGCACTTCTTCAACGGCACCGGAAACCTCCTGGTCACCCAGCTGACCGACCGTGAGAACACGCTCCAGGAGCAGCGCACACGCATCGCCGCCCAGCTCCCGCAGGCCACCAGCCCGGCCCAGTCCGGGCAACTCACGGCCAAGCTCGGCGCCCTGGACCAGCAGATCCTCGACGTCCAGGGGTCCCTGCGCGCGGCGCAGGCCGCGGGCCTCGGGGACCGCACGGCCTCCCTGCTGTCCTCGGCCAGTGACGCGGTGCGGCTGCCCGCACTCACCGCCACCGGGCTGGTGCTCGCCGGTGCCATCGGCCTGGTGGCCGGCCTGCTGGCGGTGTCGCTGCTGGAGGTGGTGCGACCGCACGTGCCCGGGCAGAGCGCGTTCGCCCGGGAGTTCGACGCGCCGGTGCTGGGCCGCCTGCCGAGGCCCGCCCGCGGTGGCCGCGATGCCCCGGAGACCGATGCCGAGTCCGTCGTGGCGCTGCGCCGGGCCGCCGCCCGGGCGGGCGCGGGCACGGTCGTGCTGACCGGGCCGGGCGGCGAGGAGCGTCTCGCCCTCCTCGCCCGAGCACTCCAGACACGGCTCACGAGCGTCCGCGGCCCGGACGAGACCGGGCCGGCGGCTTCCGGCGCCGACGCCGGCGAGCCGTACCCCACGGGCCCGAAGACGGGGGACAATCATGGCCGCGAACTCCCTGAGTGGCTGCGGACGAGCCCGGGGCACACCGCCACGGCCCTGGCGGACGGCCGGGTCGCCGAGCAGAGCCGCGTGACCCACAACGCCACCCGCTCGCTCAGCGTTCGCGCCCTGCACGAGGTGGACGACGCCACCGACCCCGCCCCGCACGTCCTGGTCCCCGTGGAGCCGGATCTTCCCTCGCACGCCGAGCTGAGCCGGGTACGCAACCTGGTGGCCACGACCGGCTGGCCGGTCATCGGCGTCCTCGGCGATCCCGTACGGCCGCGCGGTGCCGACACGGAGCGGACGGAGCGGACGTGATGCGCGCCCTGCTCCTCCAGGCCGGAGAGCGCCTCCTGGTCGACTGCGACTCGGCCTCCCTCGCGCGGCTGCTGACCGAGGGCGGTGACCGGGCCTGGCGGTCCCCCGAGGGAGCGCGAGCCGATGTGCACGTCGTGGTGGAGTCGCGGCACGCTCCCTTCGACGTGCGCGGCTGGGCCGTGCTCACCCGGGGAGGGCATGCCAAGGACGGCGCGGTCGTGCTGGCCAACGCCTGCGGCAGCGGCTTCGACCTGCGGGTGGCGGTCACCGACGGCCGGTTGGAGGTGACGGCGCGGTGGCGGCCGCCGGTCCGCGAGCGGGCGGCCGCGCGGCTGCTGCGGTCCCGCTTCCATCTGCTGGCCAGGGCCGTGCTGCTGCAGTACCCGGCGCTGTGGTGGGCGGGCTGCCGTGGCCGGACACCCCTGCACGCGTCCCCGGTCGCCCTCGGCTCCTCCGCGTCGCCGGAGGCCCCACCCGGCGCCGTCGGCTCGGTGCCGCTGCTGGCCGGGCCGGGCGGTGCGGGCCGCTCCACGCTGCTGCTGGGCGCGGTCGCGGCGGGCGGTCGCACGGTCTCCGACAACCTCTGCGTCACCGACGGCGGAGACTGCTTCGGGCTGGTCGAACCGGTACGCGTCGAGGGGGACGGCGGCCGCCGCATGGCCTACGGACGCACCGAACGTCCGCTGCCCGGACGAGTGGAGAGCCTGCGCCCCGACCGGCTCGTCCTGCTGCGCCGTACGCCCTCGGGCCGCCCCGCCGTACGGCCGCTGCACCCCGCTCAGGCGGCCCGCGCACTGGTCGCCGCCACTTATCTGGCCGGGGAACTGCGCCGCTACTGGCCCTTCGCGGCCGCCCTCGCACTGGGCACCGGCCTGGGCCCCGCCCATCCACCGGTCGCGGAGGTCGCCGACCGGATCGCCCGGCGCCTCCCGGCCCACGAGCTCGTCCTGGGCGACTCGCCCGAGGAAGGCCTCGCCGCGCTGTACGCCCTCGCGACCGGCACGACCGGCATGACCGAGAGCGCCACGGCGCCCGAGACCGCCGAGACGCGCGACACCGCCGAGACGCCCGAGACCGCCGAGGCGCCGTCATGAACGGGAGGCACCCCGTGAAGAGACTGCAGGTGGCCACCGTGGTCACACGGTTGGAGGCCGGGGCCGGCATCGTCGCCCTGCGTGGGGCGCAGGCCCTGGACCCGGCCGTGTTCCGGCCGACCGTCATCACCGGCAGCGGCGACCGGCTGCTCGGCCTCGCCGCCGACGCCGGTGTCGAGGTCCTCGTCGTACCCGCGCTGCGCTCGCCGATCGCACCCGCCGACGACCTCACGGCCCTGCGCCGGCTGACCGGCCTGTTCGCCCGGCGCGGCTTCCACATCGTGCACACGCACAGCGCCAAGGCCGGCGCGCTGGGCCGGCTGGCGGCCCACCGGACCGGCGTACCGCGCATCGTCCACACCTTCCACGGGCTGCCCTACCACGAGTTCCAGTCGGCGGCGCGGCGCGGCGCCTACGTGCGCGTCGAGCGCCATGTCGGCCGGTTCACCGACGTGGCCCTGTGCGTGGGTTCCGCCGTCTCCGTCGAGGTGGTGCGGCGCGGCCTGGTGCGCCCCGAGCGCGTGCGGACCATCGGCGTCCCCGTGGACCTGGACGCCCCCGTGCGAACCCCGGCCACCCGGGCGCGCGCCCGCGAGGCGCTCGGCCTGCCCGCGGAGGGAATGGTCGTGGGGGCCGTGGGGCGGCTCTCCTACCAGAAGCACCCCGAGGCCTTCGTCCACGCGCTCGCCGGCCTGCGCCGGCCGGACGTGACGGGCGTGTGGATCGGCGGCGGCGAACTCGCGCGCGACGTCATGGAGTTGGCGGATCGTGAGCGGGCTCCCGTGGTGTTCGCCGGGGAGCGCGCCGACGTACCGGAACTGCTGCCCGCCTTCGACGTGTTCGCGCTCCCGAGCCGGTACGAGGGGCTCCCCGTCGCGATCGTCGAGGCGATGGTGAGCGGCGTGCCCGTCGTGGCCACGGCCGTCAACTCCGTACCGGACGTGGTCGTACCGGGCCGCACCGGGGTGCTCGTGCCCCCGCAACGGCCCGACCTGCTCGCCCGTGCCGTCGCCCACCTGCTGGACCACCCCGGCGAGGCGGCCCGGTTCGCCGCCGAGGCCCGCGCGCGCATCGGCGACGGCTTCGGAACCAAGGCGCTCGGCGAGGAACTGGCCGACGCCTACGCGCCACCGCACGCACCCCAGACCTGACCGTCCCGCACCCGAGGAGTCACCGTGCGCGTCGACATCATCAGCGGACCACAACACGGCCCCGACACCGGCTCCCGGGCCGGCCTGACCGTGTTCGACAGTGCCGCGGCACCCGCCGACCCCGAGCTGCTGGACCGGGTCCGCGAGGGCACCGAGACGGCCGACCTGGCCGCCCCGCCGGTGGTACTGCCGGACTTCTGCCACAAGGGCAAGTCCGAGATGCCGTCCAGCATCGCGGTGGCCACCCGGGGAGCGATCCGGCCCGCCCTGACCGACGCCGCCCTCAACTGCGGGATGGCACTGGCCGCACTGGACGTGCCGAGGCCCTCCGCGAGCGCCGTCGAGGACTTCTACCGGCGGGTCAAGCACCGCTATCCGAACCCGCCGGCCTGGCGGTTCGAACTCTCCCGCGCCGAGGTGCTGCGGGCCGCCGTCGAGGGCGCCGGATTCGCCGCGGAGCGCTTCGGCATCGACGCCGCGGACGTCGAACGGATCGAGGAGTACGGACGGCTGCCCGTCGAGGAGTACGGCGGCGCCGCCCGCGCCCGCCGTGAACTTCCCTGGATCTGTGTGCAGTTGGCCCGGCTGCGGTTCGGCGGCATCGGCCCCAGCACCCACTTCCTGGAACTCCAGGAGGTCGAGGAGGTACTGGAACCGGAGATCGCCGGACGACTCGGCCTGCACCAGGGTCAGGTGACCCTGCAGTACCACAACGGCGGCGGCGTGCTCACCGGCCAGCTCGGGGAGCTGTACGCGCGCCGGCGGGCCGCCTCCCGGCAGCTGCGCGTCGAGATGGCCGTACAGAAGCCCGTCTCGCATCTGCTGCGGGCAGGCAGCAGGGACGAGCTCCGGCGGCGGTACGCGACCTACTTCCAGCACGGCTGCCCGTCCGTGCCGGTCGACGGCGACGACGGCCGACGGGTGCTGCTCGCCCAAAGGCTCGCCATGAACTACGGCTTCGCCTACCGGCTCGCCACCTACGCCTCGCTGTCCGCCTTCGCCCGCCTGGCCTTCGGCGCCTCCCTGCGGCTGGTCGTGGACTCCCCGCACAACTCCGTCTACGAGGAACTCGTCGACGGCAGGCCGGCGTTCGTGCACCGGCACAACGCGGCCCGCGCCTGGACCCCGGACATGCTGCCCGGCCACCCCGCCTTCGCCCGCACCGGCCAGCCGCTGCTGGTGCCCGGCACCAACCGCACCTCCTCCTTCCTCTGCGTGCCCGCCCCGGGCGCCCACCGCAGCCTCTACACCGCCTGCCACGGAACGGGCAGTGTCATCAGCGAGTTCGAGCGCAGCGGCCGCAGCGGACCCGACCCCCGCCACCGGCACACAATGCGCTTCGGCTACGACCGCACCGCGCCCCGCTCCGTGCCCCAGCTCGACGACACCGGCGTGGACGCGGCGGTGGCCATCCTCATCGGCAACAGGCTGGTCCGCCCGGTCGTCCGGCTGCGTCCCTTCGCGGTGCTGTCATGACGAACGCGGCGCTCACGACGACCACGGCCCCCGCCCGGGACCGGATCCGGCGCGCGCTGCTGCCCGCCGGACGGCGCTATGTGGCACTGCCCAGCCGACGGCACCCGGTCGTGATCGCCGAGGACCGGGCGGCGGTGCTCGCCTACGTGCGCGAGACGCTGCTGGCGGTGCCGCCGCCGCTGCCCGTCTGGCTCTACCCGGCCGCCCGCGCCGCGCTGTCCGTTCCGGCGGTACGGCGCTGCGTCCCCCGGCTGACCGTCGGGGCCCGCGGCGACGGCGCACCGGACGAGGTCGGCCGGCTGCTCGGCACGGCCGCTTCCGTGGTGCTGCTGGACCACAGCCACGACCCGGACGCCCGGCTCGTCCTGCTGGTCTTCCCGCCCGGTGCGGCGCTGCCCTCGCTGGCCGTGAAGGTGCCGACCGGGCCCGGCGCGGCGGCGGGCGTCGTCCGCGAGGCGGACCGGCTGCGGGCCGTTGCGGCCCTGCCGCTCGGTGCGGTCCGTGCGACGGTGCCCGCCGTCCTGGCGCTGCTGCGGCACGACGGCCTGCCGGCCCTCGCGACCACCGCCGTGCCGGGCGTGCCCATGCTCGTCGCCTACCACCGGCCCGCGCACCACGCCCGGCCGGCGCCCGTGCGCGCGGACTTCACCGCGGCCGCCCACTGGCTGACCGCCCTCCAGTCGGCCACCGTCCGGGGCGGCGCGTCGCTGGATCTCGCCCCGCACGTGACCGACCTGCTCGGGCCGCGCCTGAACGCCGTCGCCCGGCGCCGACTGGACGCGCTGCGCCTGCGGTTGGGGCGGTACACGGCGCCGCTGACCGCCGTGCACGGGGACTTCTGGCCCGGGAACGTGCTGGTGCGCGACGGCCGGGTCTCCGGCGTGGTCGACTGGGAGCACGCCCGTACCGCCGGCAGCCCGCTCGCCGATCCCGCCCGGTTCGTCGTGGCCTACTGCGAGTACCTGGACCGGCGCACCAGGCCGGGCCGCCGGGTGCCCGGCCATCCGGGGCTGGTCGCCGGGCGGCCGGGGGCGGCCCTGGCCTACGCCCTGGAGGGCAGCGGCTGGTATCCGCGCCTGGTCCGCGGGTTCGTCACCGCGGCCCTGCGCCGCCTCGGCCTGCCCGACGGGTGCGGGCGGGACGTCGTCCTCGCGGAGCTGGCCGCGGTCGCCGCCGAGGCCACGGACCCGGACTTCGCCCTCGCCCAGACGCTGGCCTTCGACCGCCTGATCAGGGAGGAGGCGGCATGACGACCACCATGACCGCGGACCGGCTCCTGCCGTCCGCCTCCCCGTCCACCACCCGGCCGGAGCCGATGCTGCGCACGGCGACGTTCCTCGCCTGCACCGCGTTGTTCTTCCAGCCGATCCTGCGCCCCGCGGGGCCGGGCAACAGCGCACCGGTGGACCTGCTCACCGTGGCCACCGTGGTGGCGACCCTGCTGTGGGCGGCGACCAGCGGCCGCCGGCTCGGTGCCCCGTACGCCGTGGCCATGGCCCTGCTGCTGCTCAGCGGCGCCATCGCGGGCATCGCCGGCCCGCTGCCGGGCACCTCACTGGTGAACCTCGTCAAGGAGGTACTGCTGCTCGCGTGGTGCGTGTCGCTGTACAACCTGGCGCGCCGGCCGGGCGTCCTGCGCCTGTTCACCTCGTCCTTCGCGTACGGGGCCGTGCTCTGGGCGACGGTCCTGGTGGCCGGCACCCTCGCGCACGTCAAAGCCATCGAGGGGATCTCCCCGACGGAGGGCGACCGCAAGCTGTTCACGCTCGGGGACCCCAACTACGCCGCCACGTACTGGGTGGTGTCCGTCTTCGTCGTGTACGCGTCGGGGCGGCCGCGATCCCGGCCGCTGCGCTGCTGGGGCTACGTCGTGCTGGTGTGGGCCCTGCTGCTCAGCCAGTCCAACGGCGGCTTCCTCGAACTCGGCATCGGTCTGGTCTGTCTCGCGCTGTACCGGGCGTACCGCCGCAGCGGCCCCGCCGCCGCGATCGCGGCCGGGCTGGCCGTGGTCCTCGTCGGCGTGGGTCTCGTCACGGCGGCTCCGCTGTCCCACGTGCAGGACCAGGCCCAGTTGTCGCAGAGCACCGAGCTGGTGAACACGCTCGGCCGCAGCGGAGCGAGCACCGATCAGCGCAGTACGCTGCGGCGCGAGAGTCTGCAGCTGTACGAGCATCAGTGGCTGACCGGTTCGGGCCCGGGCACGACGAAACAGCTCCTGACCGACCGGGACTTCGCGTACGCCAAGGAGGCCCACGACGACTACCTCGCGGCCCTCGTCGAACGCGGCCCGCTGGGTGTGATCGCCCTGGTGACGCTGCTGGCCTCGGCGGCCCGGCGGTCCTCCGCGGCGCTGCGCGCCCCGCGCGGCACGGGCTTCGCAGCCCAGCTGCGCCGGCCCGCCGGACTCGTCGCGGCGCTGGTGGGTCTGGCCTTGGCGGGCGCGTACTACGAGGTGCTCCACTTCCGCTTCCTGTGGATGCTGCTCGCGCTGGTCGCCGTACTGGGCTCCGGGCCCGATCCGGACGGGCGGCGGGCCGGCGGGGGTGACGGTCCGCCATGACCGGGAGCGCGGCGCTGGGGCGCCGCAGCATGGCGGGCAACCTGGTGGCCCAGGCCTGCGCGGTGGGCGGGGTCTTCGTCGCCAGTCTGCTGGTCGCCCGGCTGTCCGGACCCGAGGTGCTCGGCGAGTACGCGCTGTTGCGGGTGATGCCCTGGCTGACCGGCGTGGTCGTCAGCTGCGGGCTGCCGCTCGCGTCCGCCTACTTCCTGGCCGGCGGGCGCCGGGACGACCCGCGGCTGCGTCCCACTCTGACGCTGCTCGCCGGCGCCGGGTCGGCCGCGGGCGCGCTGCTGTGGCTGGCCGCCGTTCCGCTGCTGGGCGGCTGGTTCCCCACCGTGCCCCGCTGGCAGCTGGCCCTGCTGGCGGTCACCGTGGTCACCCAGCTGCTCACCGTGTGGGGCAAGGCCTGCTGCCAGGGCCGCACCGACATGCGGGGCGCCAACCTGGTCATCGTCGCGGAGGAGCTGCTGTTCCTGCCGGCGTACGGGGTGGCACTGGGCAGCGGGCTGCGCGGCAGCGACGCCGTGGTCGCCGGGCTGCTCGGCGGCGGAGTGGCCGCGACGCTCACCTCGCTGGGCCGGCTCGCCGGCACCGGGTTCGGGCGCGGCTGGGGCCGGCCGTCGGCTCCGCTGGCCGCCGAGGTGCTGCGCTACGGGGCCCGCGGCCAGCTGGGCAACGTACTGCTGCTGGTCAACCTGCGGCTGGACTTCCTCGTCGTGGGCGCGATCTCCGGGCCCGCCGTGCTGGGGGTGTACGCCGTCGCCTCCAAGTTCGCCGAGCTGATGCGGCTGCCGGCCGTGGCGATGCACTACGTGCTCTATCCGCGGTTCGCACGGGACGGACCGCGGGCGGCCGGCGAGGAGGTGCGCCGCCTGCTGCCGCGGGCGCTGGCGCTGACCGTGGCCCTGGTGCCGCCCCTGGTGGGCGCCTCCGTCCTCCTGCTGCCGCTGCTGTACGGCGAGGCCTTCCGGGGCGCCGTCGTGCCGGCCTGCATCCTGCTGGTGGGTCTCGCCGTCGAGGGCGCGGCGGCCGTGTCCACCGCGTATCTCTTCGGCGTCGGCCGTCCTGGGCTGAACTCCCTGGGCATGGGGGCCGGCGTCGCCGTCACCGTCGTACTGGACCTGCTGCTGATCCCCCGGTTCGGGGCCGTCGGAGCTGCGGTGGCCTCCAGTGCCGCCTACCTGGTCACCACCGTGGTGCTGGTGGCCCTGACCCGTGTCGTGGTCCTGCGCGGTCCCACCGATGCCGACCCGGACACCCGAGCACGCAGGAGGCGTCATGCCCTTCGCATCCGTTCCGTCCTCTTCCGCGGACCGGCCCGGCCGGGTCGTCTTCGTCGGCGCCGTGCACGAGGCCCGGGCGGCGCTGACCGCCCTGCTGGACTCGCCTCTGGTCCGCCTCGCGGCGGTGATCACCCCGCCTGACGAGGACCTGGGCCGGCTGTCGGGGGCGGCCGGACTGGCCGGTCCGGCGCGCGCCGCCGGCGTCCCGCTGCTGCGCGAGAGCGACCTCAACACCCCTGCGACAGTGGCCCGGGTAAGGGCACTGGACCCGGATCTCCTGGTCGTCGTCGGCTGGACCCGGCTGCTGGGGCCCGAACTGCTGTCCGTGCCACGGCACGGCTGCGTCGGCTTCCACGCCTCCCTGCTGCCCCGCCATCGCGGCCGGGCCCCCGTCAACTGGGCGATCCTGCGCGGCGAGTCGGCCACCGGCAACACCATGATGATGCTCGACCCGGGCGCGGACACCGGTGACATCGTCGACCAGCGCACGGTGACCATCGGGCCGGACGACACCTGCGGCACCGTCTACGACCGGGTGGCACTCGCCGGTGCCGAGATGTTGCTGACCCAACTGCCCGCCCTGCTCACCGGCACCGCGCCGCGCCGCCCGCAGAACCCCGGGGAAGGAGATGTGCTGCCCCGCCGTACACCCGGCATGGGAGTCCTCGACTGGGACCGGCCGGCGCCCGCGGTCCACGACTGGGTACGGGCGCTGACGACGCCGTACCCCGGTGCCTTCAGCACGCTGGACGGCGAGCGGGTGATGGTGTGGCGGACCCGTCCGCCCCGTGGCGACGAGCCCTGCGGCCCGCCCGGTTCGGTGCTCGCCGTCGAGCCGTCCGGCGTCCTCGTGGGCACCCATGGCGGCAGCGTCCTGGTCACCGCCATGGGCGGGCCGGGCCGGCCGCCGCAGCCCGCGATCCGCTGGTCCCGGCGAGCCGGTCTGCGGCCCGGCGCGAGGTTCGCGGCGGTGTCTCCCGCCGTGGCCCGCTGGGTGCTGGGCGAGGGCCCGCGGCCCGAGGGGGTGGCCCGGTGAACACCGTGCTCGTGCTGGCGGCGCACCCCGACGACGAACTGCTCGGTGCCGGCGCCACGTTGGCCCGGCACGTCGGGGACGGCGACCTGGTCCATGCCGTGGTACTGACCGAGGGGGCCTCCAGCCGCTACCGGGAGGGCCTCGCCGAGGACCTCGTGAAGTCGGCGCACCGGGCGGCGCAGTTGCTCGGCCTGGCCTCGCTGCAGTTGTGGCCGCTGCCCGACCAGCGACTGGACACACTGCCGCTGATCGACGTGGTGCAGCGGGTGGAGGCCGTGGTGGACGCGCTGCGGCCGGACCTCGTCTACACGCACTTCCCCGGCGACGTGAACACCGATCACGGGGTCGTGGCCCGTGCCGCCTGGACCGCCTGCCGCCCCTATGTGCTGCCCGGGCTGCGCCGGTTCGCCGTGTTCGAGACACCGTCGTCCACGGAGTGGGGGTGGTCGGCCGACCCCCCGTTCACGCCGTCGCTGTACGTCGACGTGAGCGCCACCCTCGACATCAAGATCGAGGCCATGAGCTGCTACGAGACGGAACTGCGGGACGAACCGCACCCGCGCTCGCTGCGGGCGCTGCGCGAACGCGCCGCGTACTGGGGCAGCAGGGTGGGGCGGTCCGCCGCGGAGCCGTTCCAGGTACTTCGGGAGGTGAACTGACCATGCGGGTCCAAGAACGCGAATCCGACGGGAAGCCGCGCGGGGACAGCCGGCTGCGGCGCACGGTGGACATAGTCGTCACACTGGTCCTGTTGCCGGTCCTGTTGGTGCCGATGCTGGTGCTGGCCCTCCTGGTGCGGTGCACCGGACGCGGCCCCGCTCTCTTCCGCCAGTGGCGCGTGGGCCGCGGGCTGCGGCCGTTCGTCATCCTCAAGTTCCGTTCCATGACGGCCGGTGCGGACCGTGCGGGGCCCGCCGTGAGCGGCGCGGCGGACCCCCGTGTGACCCGTGTCGGGCGGTGGCTGCGCAGGACGCACCTCGACGAACTCCCGCAGCTCGTCAATGTGTTGCGTGGTGAGATGACGCTCGTCGGACCGCGTCCCGAGGTCGAGCGGTTCCTGCCGTACTACACGCGGGACGAGCTGGGCCTGCTGGACGTGCGGCCCGGCGTCGTCGGCCCGGGCGCGCTGTACGTGACGCGGCGGGACGGCGAGCTGGGCGGCGCGGCCGGCGCCGAGGAGTGTTACGTGGAGCTGCAGTTGCACACCAAGCTCGCCCTGGACCGGGCGTACCTGTGCGACCGGCGGCTCCGCGCCGACCTGGGGCTGATGGCGCGGGCGGTGTCAATCAGCCGCCGGAAGAGCTCCTGACGCCTCGGCCCGCCTCAAGAGGCCTCGACCCGGTGCCAGATCGCCCGCAGCCCTGGCCCTGTCCACGATCAGCGCGTACTGACCGCGGCGGAACGGCGAGCTGGGCGGTGGCACCGGGTCGAGGCCTCTTGAGATCGCCCGCAGACCGGCCCTGTCCAGGACCAAGCGCGTACGGGCCGCGGCGGGACGGCGAGCTGGGCGGCGCGGCCGGCGCCGAGGAGCGTTACGTGGAACTGCAGTTGATGGCGCGGGCTGTATCGGTCAGCGGGCGGAAGAGCTCGCGACCGCCTCGGCCCGGCTCAAGAGGCTCGACCCGATGCCAGATCGCCCGCAGACCGGCCCTGTCCACGATCAGCGCGTACGGGCCCCGGCGGAACGGCGAGCTGGGCGGCGCGGCCGGCGCCGAGGAGCGTTACGTGGAACTGCAGTTGCACACCAACTCGCCCTGGACCGGGCGTACCTGTGCGACCGGCGGCTCCGCAGCGACCTGGGGTTGATGGCGCGGGCGGTGTCAATCAGCCGGCGGAAGAGCTCCTGACGCCTCGGCCGGCCCGGCGCTCAAGAGGCCTCGACCCGGTGCCAGATCGCCCGCAGCCCGGCCCTGTCCAGGATCAGCGCGTACTGGCCGCGGATCATCTCCGAGCGGACGATCGGCGCGGTGGCGAACCGGGCGTGGGAGGCGTCCAGGTGCCGCAGACCGAGCACGAGATCGCGCAGATCCCCGTTGGACATCCGGTCGTCGACGCTCACGGTGCGGGTGATCGCGTCGAGGATGCGGGCGGTGCCGAGCGGGTTGGTGAGCCGGGCCTTGGCCCGCATCTCACCGACCAGGCTGCGCAGGTACTGCTGCTGGTGCTTGATCCGGTCCAGCTCGCCGCCGGGCACACCGTGACGCTGGCGGACGTAGGCCAGCGCCTGCTCGCCGTGCATCACCTGGGTGCCGGCCGTGAAGTGCACCTGCAGCACCGGGTCGTAGGAGTCCTCGGGGACGGTGATGCGGACGCCGCCGACGGCGTCGGTGAGGCGGCGGAAGCCGTGCCAGTCGATGACGCCGAAGTGGTCGACGCGGACCCCGGTGAGGTTCTCCACGGTCTGGATGAGCAGCGGCGGGCCGCCCCAGGAGAACGCGGCGTTGACCTTCGCCGAGCCGTGTCCGGGGATGGGCACCCAGCTGTCGCGGGGTATCGACATCGTGTAGACGACGCGCTCGTCGGCGCCGAGGCGGACCAGCATGAGGGTGTCGCTGCGCTGGGCGCCGTAGCGCCACAGCCGGGTGGTGGCCTGGGTGCCGGTGGTCGGCCGCGTGGAGCGGCTGTCGACCCCGGCCAGCAGGAAGGTGGTGGCGCCGTGGTCGGCGGTGGGTGCGGGCGGGCGGGGGCCGCTGGGGAAGGCGTCCGGGATGCGGGTGACCTGGTCGCCATAGTGGTTGGTGCCCCACCACAGGGCGCCCGCACCGAGGCCCAGCACGGCGAGCAGCACGACCGACACGCACACCAGCAGTCTGCGCAACAACCGGTGGCGGGACCGCGTGTCCGCCTTGGGGCTAGGCCTCGGCGGCCAAGGGGGCCACGGGCCGGGCGGAGGCATCAGAAGTCGTCCGGATACGGCTCGGACAGGGCGGTGCGGGCGAGCTCGGCCGACTCCGCCGCGGGGAACCCGGGCAGCAGCCCGGCGAGGGCGCGGCGTACCTCGTCGGTGTCGTTGCGCTCCGCCGCCGCGTAGAGGGCGGGGAGTCGGCGGGCGAGGGCGGGCGGGTGGGCGACGGGGGTGGCGGCGAGGATGCGCGGGTGGGTGGTGGTGGTGTGCTTCTCCTGGGCGCAGAACAGGGTCTCGTTGAGCTTCTCGCCGGGCCTGAGGCCGGTGAAGCGGATGTCGACGTCGGGTACGTGGACGGAGCGGGCGAACTTGCGGACGAGGTCGACGATGCGCACCGGTCCGCTCATGTCCAGCACGAACACCTCGCCGCCATGAGCCATGCGCGCCGCCTCCAGGACCAGGCCGACGGCCTCCTCGACGGTCATGAAGAACCGGGTCACGTCGGGGTGGGTGACGGTCACCGGGGAGCCGGTGCCCAGTTGTTCGGCCACGACCGACAGCAGGGAACCGCGACTGCCGAGGACGTTGCCGAAACGCACGGCCGAGAAGACGGTGCCGGGCGGGGCGTCCTGCTGGCTGTTCTGGACGACGAGTTCGGCCAGCCGTTTGGTCGCGCCGAGCACGGAGACCGGGTCTGCGGCCTTGTCGGTGGAGATCAGCACGAAACGCGCGGTGCCCGCGGCGGCCGCGGCACGGACGAGGTTCTCGGTGCCCCGCACATTGGTCTTCACGCCTTCGCCGGGGTGCAGTTCGAGCAGCGGCAGGTGCTTGTGGGCGGCGGCGTGGAAGACGACCTCCGGGCGCAGTTCCCGGAAGACCTGGTCGATACGGGGGCGGTCGCGGATGTCGGAGATGACGATGTCGTCGCAGCGCAGCGCGTCGCCGTAGAGCTCCAGCTGCAGCCGGTGCAGGTTGGACTCGTCGTGGTCGAGCAGGTACAGCCTGCTGGGGCCGAACGCCCGCACCTGGTGGCAGAGTTCGCTGCCGATCGAGCCACCGGCCCCGGTGACCAGCACGCGTCGTCCGGTGACGGTGGAGCGGGCCTCGGGGCTGACCACGTGCACCTCCGCGCGCCCGATCAGTTCGTGGACGTCCAGGGAGCGCATGTCGCTGCCGACCACGTCACGGCGGAGTGCGGCGATGAAGGACGGCAGGTAGCGCACGCTGGCGCCGGCGGCCTCGGCGGCCCGTGCGACGCGGCGGAAGCGGGCGGGACGCAGGCCTGGGATGGCGACCACCACCGCCTCGATCCTGTGCTGCAGCACCGTCGTGCCGGTGTCGTCGAGTTCGCCGAGGACGGGCAGGTCCCCGTTGGTGCGGGGGCGGTGTTTGGTCAGGTCGTCGTCGAGGAAGCCGACGGGGTCGAGCCCGAACTCCGGGGTGCGGGCCAGGTCGCGGGCGAGCGCCCGGCCCGCCTCGCCCGCGCCGACGACGAGGGTGCGCAGGCCGCCCGGCCGCCGTGGCCAGGCCGGCCGGGCGGGGGCGATGGTCGCGTATCGGTGGAGCTCGGCGCAGACCTGGTCGACGGCCTCTTCTTCGAGGGACGGGTGCAGGGGCAGGGAGAGCAGCTGCGGGAACAGCGCGTCCGCCCCGGGCAGGCCGCCCGGCGGAACGGTCGCCGTGCCGCGGAAGAACGGCAGCCGGTGCAGCGGCACGAAGTGGACGGAGGTGCCGATGCCGCGCTCGCCGAGCCGGTCGATCAGCTCGTCCCGCTCGGTTCCGTAGTCCTCGGTCACCCGCACCACCTGAAGGTGCCGGGCGTGCCGTCCTGGCGTGGCGGACCCGAGGGCCTGGAGTCCCGGCACGACCGCCAGCGCGGCCTCGTAGCGGGCGGCCAGGTCGTGGCGGCGCCGTTGCCAGTCGTCGAGGTGGCGCAGCTGGGCGCGGCCGACGGCGGCCTGCACGTCGGTCATGTTGGCCTTGAGACCGGCTTCCTCGACCGTGTAACGCCAGCTCCCGCCGGGGAGGTTGCGCCGCCAGGCGTCGGCCGACATGCCGTGCAGCCGGGTACGTCGGATGCACTCGGCGATGTCGGGGTCGTCGGTGGTGACCATGCCGCCTTCGCCGATGGGCAGGTTCTTGGTGGCGTAGAAGCTGAAGCAGGTCGCGCGTGAGAGAGCGCCGACGGGGCGGTCGCCCACCGAGGTGCCCAGAGCGTGCGCGGCGTCCTCCACGACGCGGGTGAGGGGCAGTCTCGCGGCCTCGGCCAGTTCGGCCACCGGCGCCGGGGCGCCCGCGTAGTGCAGCACCATCATGGCCTGGGGCTGTCCGCACGACCGGGTGGCCTCGGCGACCGTGGCGGGCGTGGCCATGGCGGTACGGGGGTCCACGTCGACCAGCACGGGGTGCAGTCCGGCGTGCAGGACCGCCTGGGCGGCCCCGCAGAACGTCATCGCGGGCACCAGCACGGTCCCGCCGGGCGGCAGCCGAAGGGCGCGCAGGGCGAGTTCGAGGGCGGCCGTGCACGAACTCACGGCGACCGCGTGCCCGGCGCCGACGTAGGCCGCGAACTCCTCCTCGAAGAGTTGCGTCTCGCGGCCCGTGGTCACCCAGCCCGAGGCGAGTACGCGCTGTACGGCTTCGCGGGCGTCGGGGCTGATCCACGTCGTGGCGAAGGGTACCTCCGACGCCGGGAGCCGCTGCGGTTGCACTGTCATGTCCTTGCTCCCCACTTCGGCCTCTCCTTCGGAAAGGAGAGGCGACACGCCGGCCGAAAGCCCACGTGACGCGTGCGCGAAATGCGTATATTTACGACGTATACGTACACATTGCGCCGTGAAGGGTCCCGAGTCAACACAGAAGCGGGACACTGGGTGCACGGATCGCCTGGGAGGCAGGCCATGGCCAAGGAGCAGGCCGCGCGCAGGACGGGCGCGGAGACCGGAGCGGGTCCGGCACGGCGCGCGAGCGACCGGGGCCGCTACGGGCGGCTGAGCCGGGAGCGGGTGCTGGCCAGTGCCCTGGAGCTGGTGGACCGCGAGGGCCTGTCGGCGCTGAGCATGCGGCGGCTGGGCGCCGAGCTCGGCGTGGAGGCGATGGCCCTGTACCGGTACGCGGCCGGCAAGGAGGTCCTCCTGGACGGGCTGGTGGAGGCCCTCTACCTGGAGCTGGCGGAACGGCTGGCCGCCGGTCCGGTCGCGAGCGCGGAGTCCGCCTGGCGCACCGAACTCCACCGCATCGCCCGCGCCACCTACGAGGTGTGTCTGGCGCATCCCCATGTCGTCCCGTTGCTCACGACCCGCATGCTGGCGGTGCCCCTGGCCCGCCGTCCGCTGGCCGTGCTGAAGGACCACGAGCGGGTGCTCGACCTGCTGCGGCGGGCGGGCCTCGACGACGCCGGTACGGCCGCCCTATTCCGGGCCTTCACCGCCTGGCTGCTCGGCTATGTGTCCGTCGAGCTGCGGCCGATGGTCGACAACCCGGACGAGGAGGACCCCGCGTTCCGCCTCGGCCTGCACCGCATGCCGCCCCAGGATCTGCCGGGACTGCGGCGGGCCGCCCCGGCGCTCACCGAACAGGGCGGACCCGAGGGACTGGCCCTCGGGCTGGACGCCCTGCTCGACCGGTTCATGCGGGCCGCGGAGGAACAGACGTCCTCGTGACAGACCGGACGGCCCGCACCGAGGGGTGCGGGCCGACGACCGGGACGGGCCGGATCAGGCGGGGCGGAAGGTCGCGGCGACGGCGTACCAGTCGGACGCGGTGGCCAGGCCGAACCGCGCGTTCTGGGTGCCGGCCGCGCTGGAGAGGATGCCCTCGATCACGCACGACCTGCTGCCGTTGTACACCTCCAGGGTGAAGGGCACTCCCTGGCTGCTGCCCGGGGTGACCGTCAGCGGCTGGCCGCCCGTGATCATCCCGCCGAAGACCAGCTCACCGCCGGGAATCGCCGCGGTGGACCCGGAGTCCACGGAGGTGCCGGCCCCGCGCCCGACCGCCGTCTGGTCGAGAGCGTTGGACGTGGCCACTCCGGAGTACTCGGCGACCGCGCTCGGCAGGTAGGTCGCGGTGGAGGCGCTCAGGGTCACG
The DNA here is from genome assembly GCF_050214755.1 of Streptomyces sp. C1-1. Taxonomy (NCBI): domain Bacteria; kingdom Bacillati; phylum Actinomycetota; class Actinomycetes; order Kitasatosporales; family Streptomycetaceae; genus Streptomyces; species Streptomyces sp. C1-1. The sequence continues at coordinate 2,033,117 of NZ_CP189826.1, forward strand.
GTCAGCGAGGTCGCCGCGCGCGTGTTCTGCACGTAGTACAGCGCGATGTCCCCGCCGCCGTTGTTGAAGTGCTCCGAGGCGGGCGCCCGGGTCCAGGCCCCGTTGACGTTGTCCGAGACCTGTACCTGCCCCTGGGCGTCGTACTGGGCGAACCAGCCGACCAGGAGGTGGCCGGCGCCCACCGGGGACGGCAGGGTGAGCGTGGCCGACGTCGCCCTCGTGCCCGGCGAGTCTGCGGCCCCCTGCACGAACGCCGGCGCGGAGGTCGGTGTCGTCACCTGGATGGCTGTGGCCCGGGCGGAGTGGTTGCCGGCGCCGTCGAAGGCGTCGACGGTGTAGCTGTACGTCTGGCCGCCGGCGACCGTGGTGTCGGTGTACGAGGTCGTGGTGGGCCCCGGTGTCGCGATCGCGACACCGTCCCGGTACACGGTGTAGCCGGTCACGGCCACGTTGTCGGTCGAGGGGGACCAGGCGAGGCTGACGCTCGTCGAGGACACGCTGGTGGCGCGCAGGTCGGTCGGGGTGGTCGGGGGCTGCGAGTCCGAGGTGGCGGGCCGGAAGGTCGCGACGACCGCGTACCAGTCGGACGAGTTGGCGAGGGTGGCCCGGCCGTTCTGCGGCCCGGCCGTCGCCGAGGTGATGTCCTCCTCGAAGGCCGAGCCCGAACCGGTGCGCGCCCGCTGGGTGTAGGCGACCCCGCCGCTCGACCCCGGGGTGACGTTGCCCGGCGAGCTGCCGGTCACCAGTGCGGAGTAGACCAGTTCGCCGGCGGCCACCGCGGCCGTGGGGCCGGTGTCCACGGACGTGCCCACGCCTCGGTTGGAGACGACGGCGTCGAGGGGGCCGGCGACCGCGACCCCGGAGTACTCGGCGAGCGAGCCCTGGAGGTAGGCGGGGGCGTTGGCCGACACGGTGACGGTCACCCCGCCCGGGGCGGCCTTGGCGTTCTGCAGGTAGTAGAGGGCGATGTCACCGGTGTCGTTCTGGAAGGCGGTCGACCCCGGAGCCCGGGTCCAGGCGCCGTTGACGTTGTCCGAGACATGCACCTGTCCGGCCGCGTTGTACTCGGCGAACCAGCCGACGAGGAGATCGCCGGACCCCACGCTCCCGGTGAGGGCGACCGGGAGGGAGGACACCCGGCCCCCGGTGGAGAACGCCCTGCCCTGCACGAAGGCCGGCGTGGCCGCCTGGGCCGCGGTCGGCAGGGCGACGAGCGAGGCCATGGCGAGGGCCACGGCGACGGCACACCTGGAGACGACGCGCGGAACGAGCCGGGAAAGGGTTCTCGAGACGAATCTGGAAACGGCGGACGGCAGTCTTCGGCATGGTGGCACGGCTGGTTCACGTCCTTCGCACGAGCGGTACACGGGACGCGTCACAGGGTGGCGGGCGGCCCGTCCGGACCGGAGCAGCCGCACCGTCCGGCGGGACAACTTCCGCCCGGCGGGTGAATTCGGCCCGACCTGGCCTAACGTACGAAGAGATCACCATCTGCCCGGGAGCCCTCATGACCGGTAGCCGTCGCAAGAGATCCGTCGAAGCCGTCGATGCCATCGAGCCGCCGGGCAACATCGACGTGGTGGCCGCCGTGGTGGCGGTGACGGTGCTGGTGGAGGTGCTCAGCAACCTGTCCGGGTCCGAGGTGTGGCTGCTCGGGCTGCTGGTGTTCCTGCCGGGTACGGCCTCGGCGCTGTGCACGGTGGTGCAGACCGCGTTCGTCGCCGCCTGGACCGCCCTGGTCGTCACCGCCACCGTGGTGCTACGGGCTCCCCTCGACGGGCACTGGCTCGACCGGGTGCTGCTCGTCCTGTTCACCCTCGGCCTGGGCGGGATCTCGGTCTACGCCTGCCACCGCCGCGTCGGACGCGAGCGCGAGATGCTGCGGCTGCGCTCCACCGCCGCCGCCATGCAGCGGCACATCCTGCACCCCCTGCCCCTGGTCACCGACGACGTCCTGGTCAACGGCGTCTACGAACCCGTCCAGGAGGACCGCCTCGTGGGCGGGGACATCTACGACGTCGTCGCCTCGCCCTTCGGCACCCGGGTGCTGATCGGCGATGTGCAGGGCAAGGGCCTGGCCGCCGTCGGCGCCGCCTTCGCCGTCATCGGCGCCTTCCGCGAGGCCGCCCACCGCGAGCCGACCCTCACCGCGCTCGTGGACGCCCTGGACGCCGCCGTCGTACGCCACAACTCCTATGCCGAGCAGACGGGTGAGGACGAGCGGTTCGTCACCGCCCTCATCCTCGGCATCGACGCGGAGCAGGAGGCACAGATCGTCAACTGCGGGCATGTCCCGCCGCTGCTGATGCACGACGGGCTCGTCACCGCGCCGCCGCTCGACACGGGCGTCCCTCTCGGCCTCGCCGAACTCGCCGTGGTACCGACCACGGTCGACTGGTTCGACTTCCGGGCCGGCTCCACCCTGTTGCTGACCACCGACGGGCTCACGGAGACCCGGGCCGACGACGGCACCTTCTACCCGCTCGACGAGCGCCTGTCGAAGCACCTCGGCCTCTCCCCCACCGAACTGCCCCGCGCCCTGTACGAGGACGCCCTCGCCTTCAGCGGCGAGGACCGCAGACAGGACGACATCGCCATCCTCACCGTCCGCCGCGCGACCCACCGCTGAACGGACGCCCCTCGATTCCCACTCGGGTTCGAGAGGGCACCTGGCACCACTGGTCATGAGCATCACTAGTCTTGACACCTGAGACAACCATTCGGTCGTCCCGAGGGGAGGGAGTGCCCCGAGGGCCGGCCGAGGTCGCCGATGCCAGGGTCCGCTCCCCGGGCTGCGGTGATCTTCCTGACCAGGAGGACCCTCCCGCATGTTCCGACGTATTGGCAATGTCGTCGTCCGACATCCCGTCTGGACGATCGTGGCATGGCTGATCGCCGCGGTGGCGATCGTCGCCACCGCTCCGAGCCTGCCGTCCAGCAGTGACGAGAGCAGTTTTCTGCCGAAGAGTTACGAATCGATCAAGGCCGCGGACCTCCAGGCGAAGGCGTTCCCCAGCGCCTTCACCCCGTCCGCCATCGCGCTGTACCAGCGCACCGACGGCGGCAAGCTGACCGCCGCCGACAAGCAGGACGTCGTCCGGATCACCAAAGAACTGGGCGACAAGCACATCGACCAGGTGCAGAAGGTCGTCCCGGGCCGGCCGTCGCAGGACGGCAGGTACACCCTGACCCTGGTCCAGATGGACAGCAAGAACGCCGGCCAGCCCAAGCAGGCCGACGCCGCCAAGGTGTTGCGCGACGACGTCAAGCAACTGGTCAGGGGCACCGACCTGGAGGTCGGACTGGGCGGCTCCGCCGCGCAGGCACTCGACCAGCAGGACTCGTCCAAGCGCGGCGAGGCACTGATCGGCATCGGCACCTTCGTGATCATTCTGGTGACGCTGCTGATCATCTTCCGGGCGCCGATCCTGGCCGTCCTGCCACTGTTCCTGATCGGCCTGGTGTCCGCCATCGCCAACGGGCTGATCGCCTACGCGACAAAGCTGTTCGACCTCCAGGCGAACAGCTCCATCTCGTCGATCCTGATCGTCGTGCTGTTCGGCGTGGGCACGGACTACTTCCTGTTCCTGATGTTCCGCTACCGCGAACGGCTGCGAACGGGGGACGAACCGAAGCAGGCCATGGTCAACGCGGTCGGCCGGGTCGGTGAGGCCATCGCCTCGGCCGCCGGCGCGGTCATCATCGCCTTCTTCGCGCTGGTGCTGTCGACGCTGGGCTTCCTCAAGCAGATGGGCCCGGCGCTCGCCATCGCGGTCACCGTCACCCTGCTCGCCGCCCTGACCCTGATCCCGGCGGTGGTCTCGCTGATCGGGCCCAAGGTGTTCTGGCCGTCGAAGTCCTGGCAGCGCGAACCGGAGAACGCCCGGTTCGCCGCGCTGGGGCGCGGGGTGGAACGCCGTCCGGCGCTGACCGCCGCGGTCTCCGGCCTCGTCCTGGTCGCGCTGTCGCTCGGCACGCTCGGCTTCAACGCCACGTTCGACCTGGCCGCGGGCTCCATGCCCAAGACCAAGGAGTCGATGGTCGTCCAGGACGAGATGCAGAAGGCGTACTCGGCGGGCGCCGCCGCCCCCACCGACGTCTATCTCTCCAGCACCGACGGCAAGCCGCTGGACAAGGGCACCTTCGACGCGTACGCCAGGCAGCTCGGCGCCGTGGACGGCGTCGCGAACGCCCGGATGACACAGGTGAACAAGGCCGGCACCACCGCGGACTTCACCGTCACGCTCAAGTACGAGGCCTCCACGGACAAGGCGCTGGACGCGGTGGGCAAGGTCCGCGACGTCGCGCACGCCGACGCTCCCGACGGCACGAAGGCCCTGGTCGGCGGCATGTCCTCGATCTACAAGGACATCGACGCGGCGGTCACCCACGACTACCGGACGGTCTTCCCCGTCGCCGCCCTGCTGATCATGGTGATCCTGGGTCTGCTGCTGCGCAGCGTGGTCGCCCCCTGGTACCTGATCGCCTCCGTGGGCCTCGGTTTCGGTGCCACGCTCGGCGCCACGGTGTGGATCTTCCAGGAGGCGCAGGGCAAGTCGGGGCTGATGTTCATGCTCCCGGTGATCATGTATCTCTTCGTGGTCGCCATCGGCACGGACTACAACATCCTGATGATCGCCCGGTTGCGGGAGGAGGCCCGCGAGGGCCGCGAACCGCGCGAGGCGGCCGGCATGGCGCTCCGGCACGCCGGTCCCACCGTGGCCGCGGCCGGCTTCATCCTGGCGGCCACGTTCGCCACGATGATGCTGGCGGGCAACGCGCTGCTCACGGAGATGGGCTTCGCGGTCTCCTTCGGTATCGCGGTCGCCGCCTTCGTGATGGCGATGTTCTTCACGCCGAGCCTGACCGCGCTCATCGGCCACGCGGCGTGGTGGCCCGGTCACGCGGACCGGGCGGAGCCGGTGGCGGTCTCCGGCGCCGGGCACGCCGGCGCGATGCCGGTCTCCGGTGACCGCCGGGACACGGTCGGCCAGGACTCGGCGGGGCGGCGCGGCTAGCGTGCCGCCCACCGGCTGACACGGCCTCAGGGGCCGGGCATCATCCGCGCGGTGGTGCCCGGCCGAGGTCGCTCCCGGTCCGTGAACACGACGAAGCCCCCGAACCGACAGGTTCGGGGGCTTTCGATGTCCTGAGACATCGTGACCGTCGGGACGACAGGATTTGAACCTGCGACCCCTTGACCCCCAGTCAAGTGCGCTACCAAGCTGCGCCACGTCCCGGTGCGCTTTCCGCGGTGAACCGCGTGATCGCGCGAACAGCACTTTACCTCACGTGGGGGGCGGGGCCGAAAGGGGGCACCGGGCGCGCGACAATCGGCGTATGGGCAGCACTTCCTCAGGACGGCCGGTGGACGCGCGGGACCGGGACGGCGAGGGGCGGGCGCGCAACGCCCGGCCCAGGGACGGCCTCGGGCGGCCGCTGCCCTATGGGGCGGCCGGTGTGGCCCGGCAGCCCGAGGGGGTCGTGCGCACGCCGGAGGAGACCGTCGTCGAGGCGCAGACGCTGCTGGCCGAGGGCAAGCCCTTCCACGCGCACGAGGTCTTCGAGGACGCCTGGAAGTCGGGCCCCGAGGAGGAACGTCAACTGTGGCGCGGCCTCGCCCAGCTCGCCGTCGGCCTCACCCACTCGGCCCGCGGGAACGTCACGGGCGGCGCCCGGCTGCTACGGAGGGGAGCCGGAGCCGTGTCGGCCTGGGCGGCGGACTCGCGGCGCCGACAGCCGTACGGGATGGATCTGGCGGGGCTGTCCGCCTGGGCGCGGGAGCTGGCGGACACCGTGGAGCGGGGCGGGGCGGCCGTCGACGCGGCGGAGCGGGCGCCACGGCTTCGGGGGCAGGCCGGCGTCTGACGCACCGCAAGCCGTTCCTCCCCGGGCCCGGACGCGGTGTCCGGGCCGTCGGTGGCGTGCGGCAGACTCGGGGGGTGCGAAAGATTCATGTCATCGGTATCGGCGCGGGCGACCCAGACCAGCTCACCCTGCAGGCGGTCAAGGCGCTGCGGAGCACGGACGTGTTCTTCGTCCTGGACAAGGGCGAGGTGAAGAGCGACCTCACCGGGCTCCGCCGGGACATGCTCGACGCGCACATGCCCGAGGGGGCGTCGTACCGGATCGTCGAGGCCCGCGATCCGGAGCGGGACCGGCGGGCGGGCGGCTCGGCGTACTCCCCCGCCGTCGGGGACTGGCGCAGCGCCCGGGCCGGCATCTACGAGCGGCTGATCGCCGAGGAACTGGGCGAGGGGCAGAGCGGGGCGTTCCTGGTCTGGGGCGACCCGGCGCTCTACGACAGCACGATCGCCATCCTGGAGGAGGTCCTGGAGCGGGGCGCCGTGGCCTTCGAGTACGACGTGGTGCCGGGCATCAGCAGTGTCTCGGCGCTCGTCGCCCGGCACCGCACGGGCCTGAACCGGGTCGCCCGCCCGGTCCAGATCACCACCGGGCGGCGGCTCGCGGAGGGCTTCCCGGAGGGCGTGGACGACGTGGTGGTGATGCTGGACGCCCACCAGGCCTTCCGGGGGTACGCGGACCAGGACATCGACATCTACTGGGGCGCGTACATCGGCACCCCGGACGAGATCCTCGTCTCCGGTCCGATCGCCGAGGCCGCTCCGCGGATCGAGCGGCTGCGCGCCGAGGCGCGCGAGCGCAAGGGCTGGATCATGGACACGTACCTGCTGCGGCGCCACCCCGGGCAACGGTAGTCCTCGCGGCCCCCCGGACCGGTGCTCGGGGCCGCCCGTACGACGGTGTCAGGGCCACCCGGGCGGACCGGTTCGGCGACCCGTTCGGTCGCAAGGTGGTCTTCCAGGTCTCGGCGGTCGTGTTCATCACCGGCTCGTTCCTGTGCGGTCTGGCGACGAACATGTCGCTGCTGATCGCCTGGCGGGCGATGCAGGGCGTCGGCGCGGGCGGGCTGATGGTGACGGCCATGGCGTTGATCGCCGACGTCATCCCGCTGCGGGAGCTCGAGCGGCACGGGCTGAGCGCCGCCCGTTCCCTCGGCGAGTCACGGCGAGTCGAGTCCCAGCCACGCCAGCACCTGCGCCACGTCCGTCGCCACGCCCACCCCGTCCGGCAGCGGCGGACGGGCCACCATCACGACCGGCAGGCGGAGCCGGCGGGCCGCCGTCAGCTTCGCGGCCGTCGCCGCTCCCCCGCTGTCCTTGGTCACCAGGACGTCGATCAGGTACTCGCGCAGCAGCGTCAGCTCGTCGGCGACGGTGAACGGGCCGCGGGCCAGCAGGACTTCGGTGTGCGGGGGCATGGGGGGTTCGGGGGGATCGACCGAGCGCACCACGAAGTGACGGTCCGCCAGATGAGCGAAGTGGGACAGTCCCATGCGTCCCGTGGTCAGGAACACCCGGGGCCCGAAGCGCGGCAGCAGGTCCGCCGCCTCACTGAGGGACGCGACGGTGTGCCAGCGGTCCTCGGGGTCCGGCCGCCAGCCCGGGCGGCGCAGTACGACGGCCCGTACGCCGGTCGCCCCGGCCGCGCGTGCCGCGTTGGCCGTGATCGCCTCGGCGAAGGGGTGGGTGGCGTCGACCAGCGCATCCACGCGCTGCTCGCGCAGCCAGTCGGCCAGCCCCTCGGCTCCGCCGAAACCTCCGACGCGTACTTCCCCGGCCAGCGGCCCCGGCCGCGTCACCCGCCCCGCGAGAGAGGTGGTGACGCGCAGACCGGGGCGGGCCACGAGCGCGGCGGCGAGTTCACGGGCCTCGGCGGTACCACCGAGGATCAGCACGTGGGGGGACATGGGGTGAGCGTACGAGGCCGACCGGGAGGAACGCCGTGCAGGGCGGCCCCAGGCGGGGCCGCCCTGCACGTTCGGTGCCCGCGTCAGCCCTGGCGGGCCTTGAAACGCGGCTCCTTCTTGTTGATCACGAAGACCGTGCCGCGCCTGCGGACCACCTGGGCGCCGGGCCTGGCCTTCAGCGAGCGCAGTGACTTGCGCACCTTCATCGTGCTGCCTTCCTCGTACGGCCGTAGCGGCGCTCGAAGCGCTCGACTCGGCCGGCGGTGTCCACAACCCGCTGGTTGCCGGTGTAGAAGGGGTGGCTGGCCGAGGAGATCTCGACGTCGATCAGCGGGTAGGTGTTGCCGTCCCGCCACTCGATCGTGCGCGGCGAGTCGGCGGTGGAGCGGGTCAGGAACGCGACGTCCGCGGCGCGGTCACGGAAGACGACGAGCCGGGAGTCGGGATGAATGCGGGGCTTCACGGGGTTTCCCTCCTTGGGAGCGGCCTGGGGCGGGCGGTCTTCGTTCAGCGGGTCTCGCGGAACTCGACGTGCTGCCCGGCGACCGGGTCGTACTTGCGCAGAACCATCCGGTCGGGCTGGTTCTGACGGTTCTTGCGGGTCACGTAGGTGACGCCGGTTCCGGCCGTCGACCTCAGCGTGACGACGGGGCGCGCCTTGCTGCGAGCCATGGGGTCCTCCCTTCGCCCACGCCACGGATCTTTGATCCGAGCATGTCAATCACATGCGGTGTAACGCGGTACCCCCTCGCCGCATTCCCGGGTTCGACGGAGCGATTTCAGCGCAGCAGGAGTTGCAGCCCGCCCACGATCGTCGCGGCGATGACCAGCTGCTCGAAGAGGCGCTGGTTGATCCGGTTCACAGCCCATTTGCCGAACAACGCACCAGGTACGACGAACACCGCGAGCGCGGCGTCGAGGAGCAGCGAGCGGCCGTCGATCAGGCCGAGGCCCGCGCTGAAGGGCACCTTGGAGACGTTGACGATCAGGAAGAAGAACGCCGAGGTGCCGAGGAAGCCGAGCTTGCGGAAGCCCGCGGACAGCAGATACATCGACATCACCGGGCCGCCCGCGTTGGCGACCATGGTGGTGAAACCGCCCAGGACGCCGTAGGAACGGGCCTTCGCCCGCCCGGCCCTGCTGGTCACCGAGTCCGGCTCCTCGTCCGCCTCGGCCGTGCGCCGGCGCCAGACGGTCACTCCCGCCATCAGCAGCAAGATCGCGCCGATCGACGTCCGCACGATGCCGTCGTCCGCCCACATCAGGAACAGCGTGCCGACCACCACGCCCGCGGCCACCGCGGGGAACAGCCGCCACAGGGTGGGCCAGTGGGCGTGCCGGCGGTAGGTGACCACGGCGAGGACGTCGCCGACGATCAGGACCGGCAGGAGTACGCCGGTGGAGGCGCGGGCGGGCAGGACCGCGGCGAAGATGGCGAGGCTCACCGTGTTGGCCCCGCTCACGGCGGTCTTGGAGAAGCCGACGAGGAGGGCCGCGAAGGCCAGGGCGGCGAACTCCCAGCCGGTTATGTGCCAGAGCGTCATCGTGTTCATGCGGGGACCGATGCTATGTGCAGACAACCGGTCCTTGTAAGCACCGTCTCGGTGGGTGACCCTCTGAGGGTTTGCAGCCCTCAGGCCCCCGCTTTCCGCCCTGAACGGGCCTCGTCCTCAAACGCCGGACGGGCTGAAGCACGGAAAGCCTCGCCCACGCAGCTGGAGGAGACATGGTCGACGCACGGGAGCACGTCGTGACCGGAGGTCGCGGAGAGGTCCGGGTCCGTGAGTGGCCGGCGCCGCGGCCCCGGTACGTCGCTCTGGTCGTGCACGGGTACGGGGAGCACATCGGGCGGTACGAGGAGCTGGCCGGTGTGCTGGTGGAGCACGGGGCCGCCGTGTTCGGGCCGGATCACATGGGGCACGGCAGGTCGGCGGGCGAGCGGGTGCTGATCGAGGACTTCGAGGAGGTGGTCGGCGACCTGCACGCCGTGGCCGAGCTCGCGCGGGGGACGTACCCCGGTGTGCCGGTCGTGGTCGTCGGGCACTCGATGGGCGGGCTGATCGCGGCCCGCTACGCCCAGCGCCATGGCGACGGACTCGCCGCGCTGGTGCTCTCGGGTCCGGTGATCGGCGCCTGGGAGCTGCCGGGGAGGCTGCTCGCCCTCGACGAGATCCCGGACACGCCGATCAGTCCGGCGGCGCTGTCCCGGGATCCCGCGGTCGGGGCGGCGTACGCGGCGGATCCGCTGGTGTGGCACGGGCCGATGAAGCGGCCCACGCTCGAGGCGTTCGCCCGCACCCTGGCGGCCGTGGCCGAGGGCGGCGACGTCGGCCGGCTGCCTCTTCTGTGGCTGCACGGCGACGACGACCGGCTCGTGCCGCTCGCCGGGAGCCGTGTCGGGGTCGAGCGGCTGAGCGGGGGCCGTCACACCGAGCGGATCTACCGTGGCGCCCGGCACGAGGTCTTCCACGAGACCGACAGGGCCGAGGTGTTCGCGGATCTGACGCGGTTCCTCGACGGGGCGCTCGCCGGCTTCGAAGGCTGACCCGGACGGTGTGCGTGGTGTTTGCACGGGATGCGGCCGGGCACCCGGTCGAGGAGCCGTTGCACGCTGCGACCTGCGAGGACGTACGCGGCACGGTTTCGTATCGACATCGACGACGCGAGGAGGAGCACTCCATGACCGTGGTGAAGAGCACGCTTCCCGAACCGGCGCGCAAGGTGACCGGGGAAGCCCTCCAGGACACTCTCGTGGATCTTCTCGGGCTCTCACTGATCGGGAAGCAGGCGCACTGGAACATCGTGGGGCCGCGTTTCCGCTCGATCCACCTGCAGCTCGACGAGGTCGTGACCACCGCCCGTACCCACGCCGACACCGTGGCGGAGCGCTCCGCGGCGCTCGGTCTGCCGCCGGACGGCCGGCCGGAGACGATCGCGGCCGACTTCGGGCTGCCCGGCCCCAAGGAGGGCTGGGTGCGCGACACCGACGTCGTGCAGGTGATGGTGGAGGCGCTGGAGGCCGCGATCGGGCGGCTGCGCAAACACATCGCCGCGACCGACGAGCCGGACCCGGTCACCCAGGACCTGCTGATCGCGATCACCGCCGACCTGGAGAAGCAGCGGTGGATGTTCGAGGCGGAGAACTTCCCGAACGAGAAGTGACCGGCCGGCAGACCTGACCGCCCGCCGACCCCACCGGCCGGCCCGCGGCCGGAACACGCACGTACCGAAAGGGGCACGCGATGACCGACGCCCTCGAACTCGACGCGCTGTGGGAGGACTTCCACCGCGTGGTGAACATGACCTCGCAGGAGCTGGCGGCCTGGCTCCGGGTGAGCGACGCCGACGAGCTGACGGAGCCGCTGCCCGAACACGCGGGCACGCCCACCGGACAGCACGTCCTGGCGATCCTGCAGAAGCGGCGCACCGACCTCACCGACGACGACATCCGGGTCATGCACGAGGTGGTCGACACCGTGGAGGAACAGACCGACCTGGAGAACGAGCCCGCGGCCGAGGACACCCGCCGCCGGCACCTGCTGATGACGATCGGCCACGACCCGCTCAGGCCGTGAGGCGTGCGTCGTGAGCGGGCAGAAGGACGTGGTGCGGGAGCTCGTGCGGGCCCACGGGCGGACGTTCGCCGAGGAGGCGGGCATCACGCTCAGGGACACCCCGCAGCCGCTGTACCGGCTGCTGGTCCTGGCCCTGCTGCTGAGCGCCCGCATCCGCGGGTCCGTCGCCGTGGCCACCGCCCGGGAGCTGTCCGGGGCCGGGCTGCGCGATCCGCGCCGGATGGCCGGGGCCGGCCGGCAGCGGCGCGTCGACGCGCTGGGTCGCGGCGGCTACCGGCGCTACGACGAGCGCACCGCCACCCAACTAGGTGACGGCGCCGAGCTGTTGCTGGAGCGTTGGGGCGGCGACCTGCGCCGGATGCGGGAGGCGGCGGACGGCGATGTCGGTGAACTGCGCCGACTGCTGCGGGAGGTTCCGGGGCTGGGCCCGGCCGGGGCCGACATCTTCCTGCGCGAGGTTCAGCGCGTGTGGCCGGAAGTGGCCCCGTACCTCGACCGCAAGGCCCTCGACGGCGCCGCGCGGCTGGGGCTGCCGGAGGACCCCGACCGCCTCGTGAAGCTGGCCGGGGACACCCGACCGGCTTCCCTCGCCGCCGCGTTGGTGCGGGCGGCTCTCGACAAGGACGTGGTGGAGGACTGTCTGCGGCGCGCCGTCTGAGCGCGACGCCCCGCACGCCGCCCGCCGGTCAGCCGAGCAGCCACCCCCCGTCCACGCTCAACTCCACCGCGTTCACCGACCTGTTGCGCAGCAGGAAGTCCACCGCGTCCACGACGTCCGCCATGGTGGCGAGCCGTCCCGTCGGGGTCCGGGCGCGCAGGCCGGCCAGCACCTCCTCCGGCTTGGCCCGCCAGTAGGGGCTGTCGCCGACGACGCCGGGGTGGACGGCGTTGACCCGGACCGGCGCGAGCTCCACGGCGAGGGTGTTCACCAGGCCCCGTACACCGGCGTTGACCGTGGCCACCGTCGTGGCCCCCGGATAGGGCCGCTCCTTGGCCTGTCCGCCGAACACCACGATCGCGGAGTCGTCGGTCATGCGCGGGCGCAGGACGTGCACGACCTCGGTGTAGCCGACGAGCTTGAGGGTGACCAGGCGCAGGGCGGCGGAGATGTCGTAGTCGGTGGCGCGGTTCTCGTCCCGGGAGACGCCCGCGAGGACCAGATGGTCGACGCGGCCGAGGTCGGCCAGGGCCGCGGCGATGTCGCGGGGGTGCGACAGGTCGAGGGCGAGGCCGCGGGCGCCCACCTCCTTGGCGACGGCGTCGGCGCGGTCGGGATCGCGGCCGGTGAGGACGACCTCGTCCCCCCTGTCGGCACGGACCCGGGCGAACTCGCGGCCGATGCCCGATGTGCCGCCGACGACCAGGACACTGCTCATGACTCCAGGGCCTTTCTCAGGTAGTCCCAGTCACGGGTGAACCGGTAGGAGTGGCGCGACGGTGGCTGGGGCGCCTGGGTCTCCAGCCAACGCAGCACTCCTGTACCGGCGTTGGAGAATCCGTGCACACAACCGGCGCCCGCCCAGGCGCAGTCGCCGGGCCCGAGGCGGTAGCTCTCGCCGTCGAACACCGCCTCGGCCTCGCCCTCCAGGAAGTAGTACGTCTCCTCGAAGGGGTGGTCGTGCGTGCCGGCGACGCCGTCGGGCGCGTACCGCACCATGAACATCGTCGAGGCGACCGCGCCGAGGTCGCCGTCGACCATCATCTTGACCGTGATGCCGCTGTAGACGAGCAGGGCGGTGCGCATGCTCGCCGAGACCGCGAGAAGGTCCTGGGACTGCCGGTCCGGGTCCATCTGGGCGGGCTCGAAGTGGCCGAAGGAGCGGGTGCGGGGGTCGCGGACGTCGATGCGGACGGGGGCGCGCGCGGGCAGGCCGGGCACCTCCTGGGTGTCGTACCCGTAGCGCGCCCGCGGGACCGGCGCCAGCATGTCCGCCCAGCGCGCGGCCGTGTCCCCGGTGCCGCGCCAGGCGTGCGGGACACCGGCCGGCAGGAGGCCGTAGTCGCCCTCCACCAGGAGGTGGGACCCCTCCGGCACGTCGAGGATCACGCTCCCGCCGAGGATGTGGAAGCTCTCCTCGTACGAGTGGACGTGTGCGGGCACCCGGCCCTCGGGCCGCAGTTCGCAGACGCCGAAGCCGGTGTGCACACTGCCGTCGTCCTCGCCGACCAGGGCCCGTCTGCGGTACCCGAGCCGGTCGTAGGGCGGTTCGGGCAGGTCGGCGGCGCGGCGCACCAAGTGCCGTGTCATGCGGTCTGCTTCGCCTCCTTCGCGGCCAGCAGCCGGTCCCGGGACTCCTCGACCAGGCGCCGTGCCCGGGCCGCGTCGGCCGTCAGCTTCCCGTCCCGCTTGCGGATCACGCCGTCGACGAGGACCGTCTCGACGTTGGAGACGTCGGCGCACAGGGTCACCGCGGCGGCCGCGTCGTGCACCGGGGTCATGTTCAGCGCGGTGGCGTCGAGGGCGACGACGTCGGCGCGCTTGCCGGGGGTCAGGGAACCGGTGCGGTGTTCCAGTCCCGCGACATGCGCGCCGTTGAGCGTCGCCATCTCCAGCATCCGGCGGGCCGTCAACATGGTGGTGGGCACGGGCATGTTGGCCTGCCAGCAGTCGGCGTTGACGCGGGCGCGCTCGGCGCCGAAGGCCGCGCGGATCTGGGTGAACATGTCGCCGGGCACGGTGGTGACGACGTCGATGCTCAGGGAGGGCCGCAGGCCGTGCTCGACCGCCTGCATCACGGGCGGCCAGCCGTGCCCCATCTGCGTCTCCACCTGCGGCGCGATGGACACCGTACCGCCGCTGTCGGCGACCATCCGCCACTCGTCCTCGTGGAGGTAGCAGCAGTGGATGTAGGTGGTGTCGGGGCCGAGGAGGCCCAGGTCGTGGAGTTGCTTGACCATGCCGAAGCGGCCGGCGAGCCGGCCCATCGCCACGTGCACGGTGATGGGGATGCCCAATTCGCGGGCGAGGGCCCATTCGGAGGTGACGACGTCGTTGACGCAGAAGCCGGGACCACGGGTGGCCAGGCCCATGGTGAGCAGGCCGTCGTCGGAGGAGAAGTACTTCGCGCGGACACGGCGTACGTCGTCGCCCGGGATGGCGATCTTGCTCTCGAACCAGTAGTCGGCGAGGGAGGTGTTGGCGCTGCCGTAGGCGTACTGGGCGCGGATGCCGGTCTCGGCGAGGGCCCGGATCGCCGCGTCCGGGTGTTCGGGCGTGTTGTTGATGTGGGACCAGTCGACCAGCGTGGTGATGCCCGCGTTCAGGCATTCCAGGGCGCCGGCGAGGTTGGCCGCGTAGACGTCCTCCGGTGTGTACAGCGGGGCGAAGGTGTCCAGGATGTCGACGAAGTAGTCGTCGAGGGTGGCGTCCGGGGCGACACCTCGGATCGAGGCCTCCCAGGTGTGCCGGTGGGTGTCGACGAAGCCGGGGATCACGATGCGCCCGGTCATGTCGAGCACCTCGGCGTCGGCGCTGATCTCCGGCCTCACGGCCGTGATCGTCCCGTCCTCGATGAGGACGTCACCCCGGGGCAGGTCCCCGATTGCCGGGTCCATCGAGACGACGTGCCCGGCGCGAAGCAGTATCCGATCGGTCATCGCGCTTCCTCCCATGGGGTGTTCAGTACGCGGCGAGGCCGCGGACCGCCGCCACGACCTTCTCAGTGGTGGGGATGACCTGTTCCTCCAGCACGTCGGCGAACGGCAGCGGGACGCACTCCCCCGCGATCCGCCGCACGGGCGCGTCGAGCAGGTCGAATCCCTCGTCGGCGACGACCGAGACGAGGGTGGCGCCCCAGCCGCCCTGGTACGGGTTCTCCTCGACGGTGACCAGGCGCGAGGTCCTGCCGAGCGAGGCGAGCACGGTGGCGGTGTCGAGCGGGATCAGCGTGCGCAGGTCGACGACCTCGGCTTCGATGGCCTCCTCGGCGAGGCGGGCGGCCGCTTCGAGCGCGACCGGCACCATCGAGGCGAGGGCCACCAGGGTGACGTCGGCGCCCTCGCGTACGACGGCGGCGCGGCCCAGCTCGACGACATGGTCCGGGGGCGGCGGGGCGCCCTTGCTCGCCAGCAGCCCCTTGTGCTCGAAGAACACCACCGGGTCGTCGCTGCGGATCGCCGCCGCCATCATGCCGATCACGTCGGCGGGCGTGGCCGGCGCGGCTATCTTCAACCCGGGCACCGTCAGTGCCCAGTTCTCGGTGGCCTGCGAGTGCTGGGCACCGAAACCGAGCCCGCCGCCGTTGGCGGTGCGCACGACGAGGGGCACGGTGACCTGACCACCCGTCATGTAACGCACCTTGGGTATCTCGTTGGCGAGGTAGTCCCAACAACAGGCCAAAAAGTCGGAGAACATGATCTCCGCGACCGGCCGCATCCCGGTCATCGCGGCGCCCATCGCGGCGCCCACGATGGCCTGTTCGGAGATCGGCGTGTCCCGCACCCGCTCGGGCCCGAACTCCTTCAGCAGCCCCACGGTCGTCTTGAACACCCCGCCGGCCTCGCCGATGTCCTCCCCGAGGCACACCACGGCCGGGTCGCGCCGCATCTCGCGCGCGATGCCCTCGGCGACCGCCTCGCGGTAGGTGATCACGTCCGCCATGCCGCACCTCCGTCCGCCCACACGTCGGTCAGTGCCTCGCGCGGATCGGGCGGCGGCGCGTTCTTTGCCGCCTCCACCGCCCTCTGTACGGCGTCCCGGGCGCGCTCGTCGGCCGCGGTGACCGTCTCCTCCTCCACCCCGAGTTCGGCCAGCCGTCCCCGGGCGAGGTCCAGGGGGTCGTGCTTGAGCCAGCGTTCGACCTCCTCGGCCGGGCGGTAGGCCGCCGGATCGGCGCGGCTGTGCCCGAAGTGGCGGTAGGTCTCGGCCTCGACGATCGCGGGTCCGTCTCCCGCACGGGCCCGCTCGGCGAGTGCGGCCACCGTCTCGCGCACGGCGACGACGTCGTTGCCGTCGACGACCTCGCCGGGGACGCCGTAGGCGGGCGCCCGGTCGGCGGCCGGGCGGGCCACCGCCGTGACGTCGGCGATCGGCGTGTACTCCATGTACAGGTTGTTCTCGCAGACGAACAGCACCGGCAGCTTCCACACGGCGGCCAGGTTGAGCGCCTCGTGGAAGGCGCCGATGTTGGTGGCACCGTCGCCGAAGAAGGCGACCGCGAGCTGCCCGGTGCCGCGCAGCCGGGCCGACCAGGCGGTGCCGACCGCCATGGGGAGGTGGGCGCCGACGATGGCGTAGGAGCCGAGCATGTTCACGGACGCCTTGGTGAGGTGCATGGAGCCGCCCTTGGCCCGGCACAACCCGGTGGCCCGGCTCATGAGTTCGGCGAGGCACTCCTCGGGGGTGGCGCCGCGGGCCAGGGCGTGGTGGTGGCCGCGGTAGGTGGCGAAGACGTAGTCGTCGTCGCGCAGGGCGGCGCTCGCGCCGACGGCGATCGCCTCGTGCCCGGCGGCGAGGTGGGTGGTGCCCTTGACCAGGCCGGACAGGAACAGGTCGTGGGCGGCCTTCTCCGTGCGGCGGATCAGGGCCATCCGCTCGTACAGGGCGAGGAGTTCGGTCGCGTCCATCAGCGGTCCCGGGTGTTGAGGTGGGACTGGGACTCGCGGCGGGTGTTCAGCTCGCCGCCGACCGTCCAGTACTTGCGGCCCGCGACGAGCAGTTCCTCGGCGGGGAACTTGGTGATGACCTCGCAGCCGTCGGCGGTGACGACCAGTTCCTCCTCGATGCGGGCGGCGGACCAGCCGTCGGCGGCCGGCCAGTAGGTCTCCAGGGCGAACACCATGCCCTCTTCGAGGACTTCGGGGTGGTCGAGGGAGACCAGGCGGCTGAAGATGGGCTTCTCCCAGATCGACAGGCCCACCCCGTGGCCGTACTGCAGGGCGAAGGCCGCGGTCTCGTCGGCGAAGCCGAACTCCTCGGCGCGCGGCCACACTTGGACGATGTCGGCGGTGGTGGCGCCGGGGCGGACGAGGGCGATGGCCTGGTCCATGTACTCCCGGCAGCGGACGTAGGCGTCGCGTTGGGCACCGGAGGCGCTGCCGACGGCGAAGGTGCGGTAGTAGCAGGTGCGGTAGCCGAGGTGGCTGTGCAGGATGTCGAAGAAGGCGGGGTCGCCGGGGCGGATCAGGCGGTCGCTGTAGACGTGCGGGTGGGGTGAGCAGCGTTCGCCGGAGATGGCGTTGACGCCTTCGACGTACTCGCTGCCGAGGTCGTAGAGGACCTTGCTGACGAGTCCGACGCACTCGTTCTCGCGCACTCCCGGGCGCAGGTACCCGTACAGCTCCTCGTAGGCCGCGTCCACCATCGCGCAGGCCTGGGTGAGCAGGGAGATCTCGTCGCGGGTCTTGGTGCGCCGGGCCTCCAGGAAGACCTGCTGGCCGTCGACGACGTCGATGCCCTCGGCGCGCAGGGCGGCCAGGACCGGCATCTCGGCGACGTCGATGCCGAGCGGCTCCCCCGCCAGGCCATGTTCGCGCAGTTCGGCGGCGATCTTGCGGGCCACGTCCTCGGCGATCCCGGCGTCCGGGTGGAAGGCTCCGCGCAGGGTGGAGATCCCGGCGCGGGCGCCGGTGGGCGGGCCGCCCTGGCCGTCGCTGTAGTCGAGCCAGGGGTTGTAGAGCTGGTGGTGGCGGGCGGCCGAGCCGAAGTCCCAGACGACGGGTTCGCCCCCGCGCACCAGCAGGGCGAAGCGGATCAGCTTGTCCATCGCCCAGGTGCCGATGTGCGTGGCGGTCATGTAGCGGATGTTGGCGAAGTCGAAGCTGAGCACCGCGCCCAGCGAGGAGCGGTTCAGGGTCTCGTTGAGCCTGGCCAGGCGCTGCTTGCGCAGCCGGTCCAGGTCGATGCGCTCTTCCCAGTCGACGGCATTGGGTCCATATGTGCGGATCGCCATGGCGACCACCCCCACTCCGGAGTGAACGACCGCACCAAGCAGGTGTCAAGTGCTACTGAACACTCTGGCTGAACACGAACCAGACCCCGACGGCCGGTTCAGTTCCATCATTCCGGTAGCGGTGGGGGGTCGTCGACTCGAAGCAGACGGCGTCGCCGGGGCCCAGCGTGTACTCGTCGAAGCCGAGGGTGAGGACCAGTTCACCCGAGGTCAGATAGCCGTACTCGGTGCCGGTGTGCCGCATCAGGCCGCCGGAGCTGGAGGAGGAGCCGCCGGGCCGGTAGGTCACCAGCAGGAAGTCGACGTCCGTGCCCGGCACATGCCCGAGCCGCTCCCACACGACCCCCGAGTCCAGCTCCAGCAGCTCGCGCTCACCCGGTGTGACCAGGGGTCCGATGCGCCGGCCCGGGTCTGCGGCGAAGGCCGCGAGGGCGTGCAGGACGGTGGCGGGGGCGGCGGCCGCGGCCACGACCGGCGATGCGGGGATCTCGCCCTCGTAGCCGTCGAAAAGCGCCTCCACGGAGATCGACAGTGCGGTGGTGATGGCGTACAGCGTGCTCACCGACGGCTGGCTCTTGCCGGTCTCGATCTGGGAGACCAGGCTCGCGGACACCCCGATCTCCCTGGCGAGGGCGCGCAGGCTCACGCCTTTGGCGAGGCGCGCCTGTCGGATGCGCGCGCCGACGGGCGGTACGGCGGCGGCGGACACGGCGGCTCCTCTCGCGACCGGAGATGTGCAGCCCCATTGAACAGCCTCGGCCGACCGCGGCACCAGGGGCTCAGAGTGCCAGTACGCGGGCGATCGTGCGGAGCACGCCGTCGTCGTTGTTGGAGGGGGCCAGGTGGCGGGCGCGGGCGATGACGTCCGGGTGGCCGCCCGCCATGGCGAAGGACCACTCGGCGGCGTCCAGCATCTCCAGGTCGTTGAGGTAGTCGCCGAACACCATGGTCTGGGCGGGGGTGATGCCGAGCGCGCGCTGGAGCCGGCGCAGGGCGCTGCCCTTGTTGGCGGTGCGGTTCATGACGTCGACCCAGTGCTCGCCGGAGACGACGACCTGGTGGGTGTCGGCGAACGGGGCCAGGGAGGGGGCTGTGGTGCGCGCGGCCGAGCCGAAGTCGAAGAGGGCCACCTTGATCACGTCGTCGTCGAGGGCGGTGGCGTCCTCGACGATCCGGTGCTCGACGTAGTACTTGCGCACCTCGGCCAGGAACGCCTCGTCGCTCCGCTCGACGTAGGCGGACCGCTTGCCGCAGACGACGGCGCCCACGTCCACGCCCTCGGCCACCAGCCGCCGTACGGCCTGGACCACGCGGGCGGCGACGCCGGGAGCCAGCGGGTCGGAGCTGAGTTCGACGCCGTCGCGGACCACGTAGGTGCCGTTCTCGGCGATGAACACCATGCCCTCGGCCACGTCGGCGAACTGCCGTGCCAGCGTGGCGTACTGGCGGCCGCTCGCCGGGCTGAACAGCACCCCGCGCCGGCGCAGTTCGGCCAGCGTGTCCCACAGCCCGGGCGGGACGCGGCCCGCGTCGTCGAGGAGCGTGCCGTCCATGTCGGTGACGACCAGGCGGATGTCGGCACGGCCGGCGGGCGGGTCGGAGACGGTGGCCTGGGGCGTGGAGGCGGAGGTCATGACCTGCTTCCGGTCAGGGCGCGCCGAGGCGCCGGAGGGTGTGCGGCGGTCCCGCCACCCTACGCGAGCCGACCGCGTCAGTTGTTCGAGCGGATCAGTCCGGCCAGGTAGCGCCACAGCGACGAGCGGCGCCGGGCGCTGTGCTCCGGTGTCTGCGGGGCGTCCGCCGACGGCACGGCCAGCTCCGTCCGCGGCGCCGTCCTGGGCGCGGGTCCGGCGAGTTCGTAGCGCACCGGCAGGGACCGCAGTCCGCGCATGAACGGCGAGGAGCGCCAAGGGAGCTGGTCGACCGGGAGGGCGAGTTCCAGGTGGGCGAAGCGTTCGAAGACGCGGCTGACACCGGCCATCGCGATCGTCGAGGCCAGCTCGCGGGCGGGGCACTGGCGCTTGCCCGCTCCCCACGCCAGGTGCGCTCGGCTGCTGATGTTGGAGTCCGGGGTCATCTGCCCGGCGAAGAGGGGGTCGGCGTGGGCAGCGGCGGCGGAGACCCACACCGGATCGCCGGCGCGGATCACGTGGTCGCCCAGCGGGGTGTCCTCGGCCGCGAACCGCGGCACGAAGTTGACCAGGGGCGGCTTGCGCATGACGACCCGGTTCATGGTCTCGCGGACCATTCCGGCGGACAGGGTGGTGCGCACACCGCCCGCGCTGTCCCCGCAGATGACCTCGACGACGGTGTTGGAGATGAGGATGCCGACGTGGTCGGAGGTCATGCCGAGCAGCATGAACAGCTCCCGCGCCAGCTCGTCGACCGAGAGGTCCGGGTGGGCGGCGAGCAGGTGGGAGGGGAAGTCGTCGCCCGGCTTCTCGATCTTGGCGGCGGCGAGGTCAGTGAGTGTCACCAGCAGCCGCTCCAGGGCCGGTCCGGCGTCGGGGCCGGCGTCCAGGATCCGCCACATGTCCATCAGGGCCTCGTCGCCCTGCGAGCCGGGGAAGCCGAGCAGGTGGCTCGCCGCCATCAGGGGCAGCGGACGCGAGAACTGCGCCGACAGATCGGCGTGGCCGCTGCCGCCGCCCTGCGCCAGGAGGCCGATCAGCTCGTCGGCGTAACCGGTGACGGCCGTCCGCAGCCGCTTCGCCAGCGGGTGGCGCGGGTCCTGGAAGGGGCGCAGCGCGGCGTCCCAGGCGGTGCGCAGGTCGCGGTAGCCCGCGCCGCCCTGGATCAGTACGTGGTTGACCTCCAGGGAGGGGGCCAGCGGCCAGTCGGCGGGCACCCGGCCCTCCGAACGGGCGCGCCAGTTCTCCAGGCCCTTGGGCCAGGCGTCGTCGTCCTGGAGGACCTGCAGCGACTCGCGGTAGCCGAGCACCAGCCAGGCGGGCACACCCAGCAGGTCGACCGGGGCGACGGGCCCGTGGCGGTCGCGCAGCCTCTCGTAGACGAGCGCGGGGCGTATCTCGTAGTCGCGGGTCAGCAGGGGCTCGGGGGCGAGGTCCTCCAGCCGCGTGTCGTCCGGTGTCGCGTGCTCGTGGTCGACCACGTGGAATTCCATGGTTGCGGCGCCCCCTTCGACACTGCCCGTAACGGCCCGCGGGCTGCGGGTGGTTGTGAGCCGGTGGGACCTTACCCCAGGTGTGCCGTCCGTCACCCGGCGGGGGTACTGGCGGGTAGCCGAGCGGGCGGGCGCCCGTCCGCGGGGGTCACCCGTACGCTCCGGTGCGCTGGTGGGCCGTACGGGCCGGTGGTGCGCTGAAGGGAAACCGCGCCCGCCCAGCCGCGCACGCCCAGGAGGCCCCGCCATGTCCCGTCGTCCGTCCCGGCCCGCCCGTGTCCTCGCCTCGGCCGTGTCCCTCGGTGCGCTGCTGGCGCTCACGGCGTGTTCGAGCGACGGCGACGGCGGCAGTGCCGCGGCCTCCGACGTCACCGGCTCCCCACTCGCCGAGGCGGCCCGGACCAGCCCGACACCCTTCCGGCTCACCGAGGCCGGGGCGAAGGCCGCGCTGATCACCGAGACGAACCTGGAGGGCGACTGGAACCAGGTCAAGACCGCCGCCTCCTGGGGCGACACCCTGCTCGTCGGAAAGGTCGACGTGGCCGATTTCCTCACCGCCAAGGCGGACGCCGCCGACTGCCAGCGGCTGCTGGACTCGCTCTACGACAACGACCTGCTGGGCAAGCCGTCCGGCGCGTCCGCGCTGAGGGGCTTCGAGGAGGGCGACTCCCGGCTGTTGTACCAGGTCGCCGCCTACAACCCGGTCCGGCTGAGCGCCGCGCTGGGCTGGCTCAAGTCGCTGCCGGTCAAGTGCGACCAGTTCACCGCGATCGACTCCAAGGGAGGCAAGCGGACGGTGCAGGTGACCACCTCCTCGGTGCCGTCCCAGGGCGACGCCCGGCAAGGTCTGCACGTGGTGGTGCAGGGCACCTCGAACGGCGAGCCCGCCACGCTCACCCTGGACGTGGCCGCCGTACGCATCGGCAACGACGCGATCACGGTCACATCGGGCGGTCTCGCCGGCGGCCAGTACGCCTCCATGGAGCTGGCGGTGCGCGAGGGCGCCCAGCGGCTCAAGCAGGTCCAGGCGGGCAAGACGCCCGCCCCCGGTCCCGCGCGCAACGGCTGACGGGTCGAACCGGCCGATTCCGCACACCTGATCAGCCGATTCCCGGGACAGCGTGATCACCGGGCGGCACAATGGCGGCGACGGCCGCGGACGGTGCGAGAAGGAGTCGAGTCGTGAGTGAGAGCCACACCCCGTCGAGCGGGTCGGCACGGCTGAACACGGGTGTGGCGCACAACGCGCGCGTGTGGAACTACTGGATCGGCGGCAAGGACAACTACGAGGTCGACCAGCAGGTCGGTGAGCACGTCGCCGGGATGTTCCCGATCATCCGGGACATCGCCCGCGCGGACCGCTGGTTCCTGGGCCGGGCGGTGCGGTTCCTCACCGAGGAGCGCGGGGTGCGGCAGTTCCTGGACATCGGCACCGGGCTGCCCACGGTGGACAACACGCACGAGATCGCGCAGCGCATCGCCCCCGACGCCCGGATCGTCTACGTCGACAACGACCCGATCGTGCTCGCGCACGCCCGCACCCTGCTGACCAGCACACCCGGCGGCGTCACCGACTACATCGACGCCGATGTGCACGACCCGACCGCGATCCTCGAACGCGCCGCGCGGACCCTGGACTTCACCAAGCCGGTCGCGGTGATGATGCTCGGCATCCTCAACTTCGTGCTGGACGTGGAGAAGGCGCGGCGGATCGTGCGCGAGATCATGGCGGCGGTCCCCTCCGGCAGCTATCTCGTGCTGACCCACCCCACCTTCGACGACGACCTCGGCGGCGCCGGCCAGATCCCGGCGATGGAGTTCTGGAACGAGAACGCCACCCCGCCGATCACCGCCCGCAGCGGCGAGGACATCGCCGCCTTCTTCGAGGGTCTGGAGATCCTTCAGCCGGGCCTGGTGTCGTGTTCCCGCTGGCGTGCCGAGCCCGAAACGCCCCCCGTGGTACCGCAGTTCGGCGCGGTGGCCGTGAAACCCTGACGCACGGCAGCCGCCCGGCCGAGTCCGTCGAGGAGGACGTATGACCACCCTTGCCGATCCCGTCCCGGGCGGGCGCCCCGGTGAAGTGCAGCGGGCCGCCGCGATGAGCGGGGAGTTGTCCGGGCGGGGCGTGCACGGCATCGTGCTGTCCTACGTCGACACCGCGGGTGTCGGCCGGATCAAGACGATCCCCACGCAGAAGCTCGCCTCGGCGTCGGCCTGGGGCGTCGGGATGTCGCCGGTGTTCGACACCTTTCTGGCGAACGACTCCATCGTCACCACCGACGTCCTCGGCTCCCCGGACGGCGACCTGCGCCTCTACCCCGACCTCGACCAACTGGTCGTCCTGGCCGGGCAGCCCGGCTGGGCGTGGGCCCCGGTCGACCGGATCACGCAGGAGGGCGAGCCGCACCCGGGGTGCGGCCGTACCGTCCTGCGCCGGATCGTCACCGACGCCGCCGAACGGCACGGGCTGGCCTTCAAGGCGGCCATCGAGATCGAGTGGAGCGTGGGGCAAGGGGCCCCGGCGGGCGGGGAGTTCGTGCCCGCGACCACCGGGCCCGCCTACAGTGCCACCCGCCAGGTCGAGTTGAGCGACTACACCGCCGACCTGCTGGCGGCGTTCGCCGCGCAGGACGTGGAGGTCGAACAGATCCATCCCGAGTACGCGGCCGGGCAGTTCGAGATCTCGGTGGGTGCGCTGGACCCGGTGGCGGCGGCCGACCGCAGCGTGCTGGCGCGGCAGACGATCCGGGCCGTGGCGCAAAGGCACGGGCTGGTGGTCTCGTTCTCCCCGGCCGTCCTCGCCGAGGGCGTCGGCAACGGCGGCCACCTCCATCTCTCCGCCTGGCGCGACGGCGTCAACCTGCACTCGGGCGGCGAGGGCCGCCACGGCATGACGGCCGACGCGGAGTCCTTCGCGGCGGGCATCCTCGCCCGGCTGCCCGCCCTGACGGCCGTGACCGCGCCGAGCCCGGCGAGCTATCTGCGGCTCAAACCCTCCCAGTGGGCGGGGGTCTTCACCGCGTGGGGCCGGGAGACCCGCGAGGCGGCGGTGCGGGTCGTCACGGGCACGGCGGGCCTGCGCGAACAGGCCGCGAACCTGGAGGTCAAGCCGGTCGACCTGGCCGCGAACCCCTACCTCGCCCTCGGCTGCGTGATCGCGGCGGGGCTGGACGGCGTGACCCGCTCCCTGTCGCTGCCGGAGGAGATCACCGGTGACCCGGCCCGTCTGAGCGCGGCGCAGGCGGCGGCGCGGGACGTACGGCGGCTGCCGGTCTCCCTCGCCGAGGCCGTCGAGGAGTTCCGCGAGGACGAACTGCTGCGGGCCGCGCTCGGACCGGTACTCGCCGATGCCGTGATCGCCGTACGGCAGGGGGAGATCGCGGCGGTCGAGGGGCTGGACGACGAGCGGGTGGCGGCGGCGTACCGCTGGAAGTACTGAGATGGGCGGCGGACCGGTCCTCCGGGCGCTGGACGCGCTGCCGCTGGTGGACCACCACTGCCACGGGGTGGTCACCGCCGACCTGTCCCGGGAGGAGTTCGAGGACCTGATCACCGAGGGCGGGTCGTGGCCGGGGAGCTCCTCCTTCGACAGTCCCGTCGGGGTGGCCGTCCGCCGCCACTGCGCCCCCCTGCTGGACCTGCCGCGCCACGCGTCGGCCGACGACTATCTGGCCCGGCGCGCCGGGCTCGGGTGGCGCGAGGTCCACCGCCGTCTCCTGGCCGCCGCCGGGACGGGCGTGTTCTGCGTGGACACCGGGTACGCGCCGGAGCGTCTGAGCACCCCGGCCGAGCTCGCCGTCGCCGCGGGCGGCACCGCGTTCGAGGTGGTGCGGCTGGAGAGCGTGGCCGAGTCGGTCGCGGCGCGGGGCGTGGAGCCGGGCGAGTACGCGGACGGGTTCCGGGTGGCCGCGCTGGAGGCCGTACGGCGGCCCGGCGTGGTGGCGGTGAAGTCGGTCGCCGCCTACCGCACGGGCTTCGACCTGGACCCGGCCCGCCCCTCGGACACCCAGGTCGCCGAGGCGGCCCGGCACTGGCTCGCGGGCGGCGGCGGCCGGCTGGCGGACCCGGTCCTCGTACGGCATCTGCTGTGGACGGCGGTCGATCTGGGGCTGCCCCTCCAGCTGCACGTCGGCCTCGGCGACAACGACATCCGGCTGCACCGCTCGGACCCCGCCCACCTCACCGACTGGCTGCACCTGACCGCCGGCACGATCCCGGTCCTGCTGCTGCACTGCTGGCCGTACCAGCGCCAGGCCGCCTATCTGGCCACGGTGTTCGAGCAGGTGTACCTGGACGTGGGGCTCGCCCTGCACTTCGTGGGCCCGGCACGGTCCCGGGCCGTGCTGGAGGAGGCCCTCGAGATCACGCCGTTCCGCAAACTGCTGTACAGCTCCGACGCATACGGTGTGGCGGAGTTCCACTTCCTGGGCGCGCTCGCGTTCCGCCGGGGTCTGGCCGGTCTGCTGCAGGACCGGGTGGACGCCGACGAACTGGACCTGCCGGACGCGTTGCGCATCGCGGAGTGGGCAGGAGCACACAACGCCCGTCAGGTCTACCGCCTTCCCGGCACTTCCTGAAAGTATGATCAAGCAATGTCTGACATGACCGAAACCACGCCCGGCTGGCTCTCCCCCGACGAGCTGGAGATGGCGCGTGCGCGCATGCCGATCCTGTACGTCGAGGCCGTGCCCGTACGGGTCGACGACAGCGGCGAAGTCACCAGTGTCGGCCTGCTGCTGCGCATCGGGCCGGACGGCACGGTCAGCCGGACCCTGGTCTCCGGCCGGGTACTGCACCACGAGCGCGTGCGGGACGCCCTGCTGCGCCACCTGGAGAAGGACCTAGGCCCGGTGGCGCTGCCCCGGATCCCGGCATCGCTGCAGCCCTTCACGGTCGCCGAGTACTTCCCGACCCAGGGCATCACGCCGTACCACGACCCGCGCCAGCACGCGGTGTCGCTGGCCTACGTGGTGCCGGTGACCGGCGACTGCCGGCCCCGCCAGGACGCCCTGGACCTGGTCTGGTTCAGCCCGCAGGAGGCGATGTCGCAGGCCGTGGCCAGCGAGATGCCGGGCGGCCACGGGGTGCTGCTCAGGCAGGCCCTCGCCCACGTCGGCTGCTCTGTCTGAGCATCGCGCTGAACGGCGTGACGGGGCGCTCGCTCCGCTCGCCGTCCACGGTGATGTCGACGACCTCGTTGTAGAAGGCGAGCAGGCCCTTGATCACCGCCACGGCGGGCAGCGGCTCCGGGTAGCTCCACACGAGGTTCGCCTCGCCGCCCGTCGACCAGTACGCGGCGACGCCCTTGTAGGGGCAGGCGGTGTGGTGGTCGGTCGCGGTGAGCAGGTCCATGCGGACGTCCTCGCGCGGGATGTAGTAGCGGGTGGGCAGGCCGGTCTCGAAGAGCAGCACCGGCCGGTGGGTGTCCGCGACGAGCGTGCCGTCGACCGTGACCTGCACATGGCGGCTGCTCGGGATGGCGTCCACCCGTTTGTGCGGGTCACGGGGGTGGACGAAGATCTCTTCCTCCTCCTCGTACCAGTGGTCCAGGCCCCTGCCGCTGCGCCCGAACCACTCGAAGGCGATGTACTCGGCCAGCTCGGCGGCGGGGAAGGTCCAGGCGGCGTTCTCCAGCACCTCGCCGTCGACGTCGAGGTCGTAGAAGACCTTCGATCCACTGTGGGTGCCCGGCCGCGGGTTCCTCGCGGGGCGCAGCAGGTCCTGGCGTACGTCGCCGCGGGGGAAGGCGTACTGCGGTACGGGCAGCGACGGCTCCCAGACGAGGACGGGGTGCCGGCTGTCGACGACGGTGACGTCGCCCTTGCGGCCTCGCACCCAGCGTTCGCTCGGTTCCCACAGGAGACCTTCGGGGGTGCTGCGGACGGACTGTCCGGTGCGGAGTCCACTCATGGGTCCATGATGAACTCCATGGACCTTGAGCCGTACCGGGGCGAGTTGGTCGCGTACTGCTACCGGATGTCGGGGTCGTTCCACGAGGCCGAGGACCTGGTGCAGGAGACGATGCTGCGCGCCTGGAAGGCCCGGGAGCGCTACGACGCCTCGCGGGCGTCGGTGCGCACCTGGCTGTACCGGATCGCGACGAACGTGTGCCTGACGGCCCTGGAGGGGCGGGCGCGGCGGCCGCTGCCCTCGGGGCTCGGGGCGCCCAGCGAGGACCCGGGAGCGCCGCTGACGCCGGCGTTCGACATCCCCTGGCTCCAGCCGTTCCCCGACGCGCGGTACGACGTCGACGCGCGGGCCGACCTGCGGCTGGCGCTGGTGGCCGCGATGCAGGTGCTGCCGGCGCGGCAGCGGGCGGTGCTGGTGCTGCGGGAGGTGCTTCAGTTCAGCGCCGCGGAGGTCGCCGAGCAGCTCGGGACCACGGTCGCCGCGGTCAACAGCGCGCTCCAGCGGGCCCGGGCGGCGGTCGCCGAGGTGGGTGACCCGGGCGGGATCGGCGAGCCGGACGACGCCGGGGCGCGGGAGGCGGTCCGGCGCTACGCGCGGGCCTTCGAGGCCGCGGACGTGCCCGCGCTGGTGCGGCTGCTGACCGACGACGCGGTCCTGGAGATGCCGCCGGTGCCGCTGTGGTACCGCGGCCGGAGCGACTACGGCCGGTTCATGGAGCGGGTCTTCGAGACGCGCGGCACCGGGTGGACGGTGCGGCACCTCGGCGCGGGCGGCGAGCCCGCGTTCGCCGCGTACGCGCCGGCCGCGGACGGCGGGTTCCGGCTGCACACGCTGCAGGTGTTCACGGTGACCGGCGGACGGATCGCGCGCAATGTCGTCTTCGCCGACCCGCGGGTGTTCGAGGCGTTCGACCTGCCGCCGGAGATTTCCGCGGAGGAGTCCGCCGGGCCGCGATGAGTCCGCGCGGTGGCGCCGGTAGGTACCGGTGACCACCGATCGAGAGGACATCCGACATGACGGCGCGTTTCCTGGCCCTGTACGACACCCCCGACGACCCCGCGGCCTTCGAACGGCACTACCGCGAGGTCCACCTCCCGCTGGCCCACAAGCTGCCCGGGCTGCGCCGCTACACCGTCGGCACCGGCGTCACGGCCGTGCGCGGCGGCGCGCCGTACTACCTGGTCGGCATGCTCGAGTGGGACAGCCTGGACGAACTGCGCGCGGCGTTCGCCTCCCCCGAGGGCCGGGCCTGTGCGGCGGACTCCGAACGCCTCCAGGAGTTCACCGCCGTGCGCAGCATGGTCTACACCGTGGACGAGGTCTGAGCGGGCCTACGCCAGCAGCGACGGCCGGCCCGGCGGCACGACCGGCCGGGCCGGCACCGGCCCCGAGACGACCGGGGGCATCGGCTCGTGGCGCAGGCGCCGGCGGTTGCGACGGCATTCGTGGAACAGGGCCAGGGCGATCGCGGCACCGACCGCTATCAGGTGCTCGCGGCCGGCCAGGTTGGGTACGGCGATCGACTCCCACACCATCGACCCGCCGGTGAGGGTGAACACGATGGGCGCCCGCCGGACGACCGAGATGTAGGTGAACAGGCCCACGACGGCGGCCGACGGCCCGGTGTCGAGCACCTGGCCGATCTCCGGCGGCAGCCCGACCCCGTGCCAGCCGGGCCCGATGGCGAGCATCACCCGCACCATGAGGGTGCCGGCGAGCGTGGTGGCGTACGAGATGACGAGGGTCCTGGCCCGGCCGAGGGCGAGTTCGGCCAGCGCGAAGGCGAGGAAGAGCTGGGTGATGCCCGCCCACACCGGCAGGTCCAGGGCCGGGACGTACAGGGACACGGGCGTGCGCAGCAGCGCGAGCCACAGCGGCAGGTCGGCGTAGACGCCGCCGAGCAGCCGTACCGCCGTGGCGCCGGTGCGGTGCTGCGCGATGGCGTGGAAGAAGATCACGCCACCCGCGGCCAGGAAGGCCAGGGAGAGCGCGGGCAGTCCCCGGCGTCTGAGCTGGCGCAGCGGGTCGGCGACGATGCCTTCCCACTCGCCCCGCAGGGTGCGCCAGACGAACAGCACGACGCGCCACCACCACGCGGCGCGCGGCCGTTCGTTCCGGCGCCCGGGTATGTGGCCCGCGGACCCGTCGCCGTCCAGTCCCCTGTCGGCGCCGTCCCAGCGCCGTGTCTCCCTGTGCAGCAAGACTCCCCCGTCTCTCGTACGGCGGCCCCACCGACCGTATGCATCGAAATGCAACCGTTTCTAGAGACTGTGCAAAAGAGGGTCAGGTTGCCTCAGTGCGCCGAGTCCAGCCGGAATCGCTGGTCGTCCGACAGGTCCAGGTCCACCGCGGCCAGGCTCTCCTCCAGCTGGGCCACCGAGGACGCGCCGACCAGCGGGACGACCGGCAGGGCGCCGCCGAGCTGCCACGCCAGGACCACCTGGTTGACGGTGGCGCCGGTCTCCCGGGCCACCTCGTGGAGCGCGGTGAGACGGGCCGGGGTGCCCGGGTGGTCGTACTCGGCCGGCAGTCGCTCCGGGCGGACGTACGCCCCCTTCAGCAGGGGTGAGTAGGCGACCAGGGTGAGGCCGGGCTCGGCCCGCAGGTAGCCGAGCATCTCGGGGCCGACGGCGCCGAGGCTGCCGTCGGGGAAGAGGTCGCCGGGCACGTCGAGGCGGGGCCGCAGGTAGCTCTGCTCGTACTGGAGCACCTCGTAGCCGGGCAGTCCGGCCGCCGCCGCGATCGCCCGGGCCCGCTCCACCCGCCACACCGCCTGGTTGCTCACTCCGAGCAGGCCCACGGTGCCCTCGGCGACCAGTGCGGCGAAGGCCTCGACGGTCTCGCGCTGCGGGACGGTGTGGTCGTCGATGTGGGCGTAGAGCAGGTCCAGCCGGTCCACGCCCAGGCGTTCGCGGCTGCGCTCGGCGGACTCGCGGATCACCTTCGCGGACAGCCCCTCGGGGTTGTCGACGTAGCCGGTGCCGGGGGCGAGCGGGCGGGCCCCGAGCTTGGTCGCGACGAGGATCTCGTCGCCGACGCCGCGGCTGCGCCGCCAGCGGCCGAGGAGTTCCTCGCTCTGGCCGCCCCGGCCGCCGTCCTCCCAGAAGGCGTAGTTGTCGGACGTGTCGATGAAGGTGCCGCCGGCCTCCACGTAGCGGTCCAGGACGGCGAAGGACGTCTTCTCGTCGGTGCGGGAGCCGAAGAGCATCGCGCCGAGGGCGAGGACGCTGACCTCGCGGCGGGTGCCGGGGGCGGTTCCGATCGTGCGGTACTTCATGGTTGTCCTCCCGTTCGTGCCCCGCGCGGAGGTGCGGGCACGAAGGGGAGTCTCGTTCTTGAAGCGCGCTTCAAGTCAAGGGAGTGCGTGCCGCTTGCGCGCTATTTTGCGAACGGCCCCTCCAGGGCGGCCCATTGGAGCAGCATGATGGTCTTGGCGTCGTTGATCTCGCCGGTGCGGATCATCTCCAGGGCGCGGCGGAAGGGCAGTTCGACGATCTCGATGTCCTCGCCCTCCTCGTCGAGGCCGCCGCCCTCGTGGGTGCGGGTCGAGGGGCCGTAGACGGCGGCGTAGAAGCTGACGCGTTCCGTGACGGAGCCGGGGCTCATGTAGACGTCGAAGACGTGCCGGACCTCGCCGATGGTGTGGCCGGTCTCCTCCACGACCTCGCGGCGGACGGCGAGTTCGGGGTGCTCGTCGTCGTCGTCGAGGAGGCCGCCGGGGGTTTCGATCAGCATGCCGTCGGGGTGGCCGTTGACGTAGACGGGGAAGCGGAACTGCCGGGTGAGCAGCACGGTCTCCCGCTCGGTGTCGTACAGCAGCATGGTGGCGCCGTTGCCGCGGTCGTGGGTCTCGCGCTGCTGGGTGGACCAGCTGCCGTCGGCGCGCCGGATGTCGAAGGTGGTGGCGCGCTCGACGTACCAGTGGCTGGAGAGCAGTTTCACCTCCCGCACCTTCACGCGCGGGTTGCCGGTCAGGTCGAGGCCGGTCCTGTCCAGGCCGGTGCGGCCGCGGCGGTCGGGGGTGTCGATGCCTGCGGTCATCGGGCGCCCCCGGGCGGGCGGAGGACGGTGCGGTTCGTCATGGTCGCTTCCTACCACGGCTCCCTTCGGGTGACGGCGAGCACGTGGGAGTGGCGGGCGGGCAGGTCGACGAAGAGACCGGGGGTGAGCAGGGCGTCGCCGTCGCGGTCGTACGTCTGGTCCGTGAGCAGGTCGATGAGTCGGTGGGGCCGGCCGGCGAGTTCGGGCCAGGGCAGCGGGATCTGCGCCTGGGCGGGGGCGTCGGAGTGGTTGACGATCACGACGTGGCGGGTGTCGGAGCCGGTCCAGGTCCAGGCGAGCAGGTTGCGGTGGGTGTCGTTGTCGGGCCAGCCGGTGGTGGTCAGCAGCCGCCACTCGCCGTCGCGGACGGCGGCCGCGGCCGGCAGCAACCGGGCGTAGAAGGCGCGGAGTTCGTCGTCGACGGGTTCCGGCGGGCGGCGGTTGAGGAAGACCGGCGGGCGGACCGTGCGGCCCTCGAACTGGCCCTCGTGCCAGAGGGTGGCGCCGGGCAGGGTGGCGACGGTGACGGCCGCGGCGGGCTCCCGGCCGCCGGGCAGGGTGGCCGCGGCGCGGGGTTCGTCGTGGTTCTCCAGGAAGCGGACCAGGCCGCGCTGGTGGGCGGGGTCCGCCTGGAGGTGGGCGCGGACCGCCTCGGCGTCCTCGTGGACGAGGCGGTCGTAGAGGCGTTTGTCGTAGCAGTGGTCGAAACCCTGCTCCTGCAGGGCGTGTTCGAGGTCCCAGTAGGCCTCCGCCACGAAGAGCATGTCGGGGTGGCGGGCGCGGACGCGCGGGAGGACGTACGGCCAGAAGTCCTCGGCGGGCGGCGGGCCGGCCCGGTCGCCCCAGGTCTTGGCGAACACGTCGTTCATGAGCAGCATGGCCATGTCGCAGCGCACGCCGTCCGCCTGGTCGCCGATGGAGACGAGGGTGTCCACGGTCGCGGTGCGCAGGTCGGCGCCGAATGCGTCCAGCTGGACCACGTCGTGCCAGGGCGCGAAGTACGGGTCGCGGCCGTTGGCGTAGATCCGTCCGCCGACCTCGAGGAAGCCCTCGGGCGAGCGGGCCAGGTCCTCCTCGGTGCCCTGGACCAGGCGCTCGGGGTGCCCGGTGAGCCAGGGGTGGTCGGCGGCGACGTGGTTGGGGACGTAGTCGACGAGCAACCGCATTCCGCGGGAGCGGAGTTGGGCGCGGGCCTCGGCGAGGCCCTCCGGTCCGCCGAGGCCGGGGTCGGCCACGTAGTCGCGTACGCAGTACGGCGATCCGGTGATGTCGGCCTCGGTGAGGTCGGGCAGGGCCTCGCGGAAGGAGGCGAGGAGTGCGGGGTCGCGCAGGGCGATGGCGAGGCCGGCCGGGCTGCGCTCCCAGACGCCCATCAGCCAGACGGTGTCGACGCCGGTCCGGGCGACCTCGTCCCAGTCCTCGCCGGGTACGTCCCCGAGGGTTGTGCGGCGGCCGTGGCGGGCGCTCAACTCGTTGAGCCAGATCAGGGTGTTGATCTCGTAGATCACCGTCATGAGAACGGCTCCTCCTCGTCCACGGTGAAGTGTTCGTCGTCGGCGGACCGGGGTGGGTCCGTCGGCCGCAGGGACTCGCGGGCGCCGCGGTGCCAGTCCTCGGCGGTGATGGTGTGGAACACGGTGGCGGTGGCCGCGACCAGGCCGGTCCAGCCGGTCTGGTGGGAGGCGCCGAGGCCGGCGCCGTTGTCGCCGTGGAAGTACTCGTAGAAGAGGATCAGGTCCTTCCAGTGCGGGTCCTTGGCGAACTTGGCCTGGGCGCCGTGCACGGGGCGGTGGCCGTCCTCGCCGCGCAGGAAGGTGGCGGTGAGCCGGTTCGAGATCTCGCGGGCGACCTCGTAGAGGTTCATGAGCCGGCCGGAGCCGGCCGGGCACTCCACGGTGAAGCCGGGGCCGTGGTAGGCGTGCAGGTTCAGCAGGGCCCGGATGAGCAGCAGGTTCATCGGGAACCACACCGGGCCGCGCCAGTTGGAGTTGCCGCCGAACATGCCGGAGTCGGACTCGGCGGGCAGATAGCCCACGCCGTACGTCTCGCCGTGCACCTCGAAGGTGTACGGGTGGGCCGCGTGGTGGCGGGAGAGGGACCGGATGCCGTGCGGGCCGAGGAACTCCTCCTCGTCCAGCATGCGGGCCAGGACGCGGCGCAGCCGGTCCTCGCCGAACAGGGCGAAGAGGTAGCGGCCGTTGTGCGCCGGATCGGCGTCCAGGCGCTGGGTGACGACGGCCTCGACGGCCGGGTGCCGCCTGATGAACTCCCTTGCCCCTTCGGCGAGTTCGGGGAAGCTGTGGTCGGCGCGTCCACCGACCACGCTGGTCGCCGCCAGGGGGAGCAGGCCGACCAGGGAGCGCACCTTCAGCGGGGTGGCGCTGCCGTCGGGCAGCCGCAGC
Organism: Streptomyces sp. C1-1; assembly: GCF_050214755.1. NCBI lineage: Bacteria > Bacillati > Actinomycetota > Actinomycetes > Kitasatosporales > Streptomycetaceae > Streptomyces > Streptomyces sp. C1-1. Next base: position 2,066,830 of record NZ_CP189826.1, read on the forward strand.
ACGTCGTAGAAGAAGCCGTCCTCCTCGTCCCAGAGGCCGGCGTTGTCCTTGCCGATGCGGTTCATGGCGACGGCGATCCAGGCGAAGTGTTCGAAGAGCATCTGCGCCTGCTCGATGTAGACCGGGTTGTCGACGGCGAGTTCGACGGCGATCTCCAGCAGGTTCTGGCAGTACAGGGCCATCCAGGCGGTGCCGTCGGCCTGGTCGATGTGACCGCCGGTGGGCAGCGGGGCGCTGCGGTCGAAGACGCCGATGTTGTCCAGGCCCAGGAAGCCGCCCTGGAAGACGTTGTTGCCGTCGACGTCCTTGCGGTTGAGCCACCAGGTGAAGTTCTTCATCAGCTTCTGGAAGGCGTTCTCCAGGAAGGCGCGGTCGGCGCGGCCGGTGCGGTGCTTCTCCAGTTCGAAGACGAAGAGCACGGCCCATGCGTGCACCGGCGGGTTGACGTCGCCGAAGTTCCATTCGTACGCCGGGATCTGGCCGTTGGGGTGCAGGTAAAGGCGGCGCAGCAGCAGTTCCAGCTGGGACTTGGCGAAGCCGATGTCGACCATCGACAGGGCGATGGTGTGGAAGGCGAGGTCCCAGGCCGCGAACCACGGGTACTCCCAGGTGTCCGGCATCGAGATGACCGCGTCGTTGACCATGTGGTACCAGGCGCTGTTGCGGATGCCGGGGTCGCCCGCGAGGGGGTCCACGCCGTGCTCGGCGAGCCAGCGTTCGACGTCGAGGTAGTAGTACTGCTTGCTCCACAGCATGCCGGCGAGGGCCTGGCGGACGACCCGGCGCTCGTCCTCGTCCATGCCGTCCGGGACGACGCTCTCGAAGAAGGCGTCGGCCTCGGCGCGGCGCAGGTCCATCGTCGCCGCGAAGTCGCCCCAGGGATCGGGCTGTTCGCGGTCCGTCAGCCGCAGCCGGACCGTCGCGCTCTCGCCCGCGGGGAGGGTGAGGACGCTGTGCAGGGCGGCCTTGGTGCCGGTGCGGTCCGGGTTGACGGCCGCGGTGTCGCCGTGGACGACGCGGCGGTCGATGCCGTCCTTCACGTAGGGGGTGGGGTTCGGGCTGCCGAAGACACGCTCGTCGTTCGTCTCGTTCTCGGTGAACAGGGCGGTGGCGTCGGTGTCGCAGTACAGCCGGCGCGTGCCGAGCTCCTCGTGGTCGGCGCGGACGGCGTCCGCGGTCAGACTCAGGCTCGGCACGGCGGTCCCTCCGGCCCAGGACCAGGTGTGCCGGAACCAGAGGGTCGGCAGCAGGTGCAGGGTCGCCGGGTCGGGTCCGCGGTTGTGCGCGGTGATCTCGATCAGCAGGTCCTCGGGGCCGGCCTTGGCGTACTCGACGAAGACGTCGAAGTAGCGGTCCTCGTCGAAGACGCCGGTGTCGAGGAGTTCGTACTCGAAGTCGTGGCGGGTGCGGGCGCGGTTGGTGTCGACGAGGTCGGCGTAGGGGAACTCGCCCTGCGGGTACTTGTACAGGTACTTCATGTACGAGTGCGTGGGCGTGGAGTCGAGGTGGAAGTAGTACTCCTTGACGTCCTCGCCGTGGTTGCCCTCCTGGTTGGTCAGGCCGAACATCCGCTCCTTCAGGATCGGGTCGCGGCCGTTCCACAGGGCGAGCGCGAAGCACAGCCGCTGCTTGTCGTCGCTGATCCCGGCGATGCCGTCCTCGCCCCACCGGTAGGCGCGGGAGCGGGCCTGGTCGTGGGTGAAGTACGACCAGGCGTCGCCGTTCGCGCTGTAGTCCTCCCGTACGGTCCCCCACTGGCGTTCGCTGAGGTAGGGGCCCCAGCGGCGCCAGGCCGCCCGGCCGGTGTCGGCCTCTTCCAGCCGCTGCCGTTCTCCGCCCGCCGCGCCGCTGTCCGCCGCCATCGCCGCCTCCTCGTAGGCCCGGCACTGCTCCCAGACTCGGGGGCGCGGGTCCGGCCCGCAATGGCTGGGCGGCGGAGGGGGGACTTCCGTGTCCGCGTGGCGTGCGCAGCGCCGGTTCGGCTCAGGCGCCCGGGACGGGGAACAGCATGCAGCTGCTGGTGGCGTGCGCGAGGAGGCGGTCGGCGGAGTCGAGGAGCTGCGCCTCGGCGAGCGCGGTGCGCCGGCCGCTGCTGAGGACGCTGCCGACGGCACGGACCTTGCCCGTGTCGGCGGTGATCGGGCGCAGGAACTTCACGGTGAGGTCGAGCGAGGTGTAGGCCATGCCCTGCGGGAGGGTGGACTGCACGGCACAGCCCGCCGCGGAGTCGAGCATCGTCGCGTAGATACCGCCGTGGACGCTGCCGATGGGGTTGTAGTGCTCCTCGCCGGGCTCCAGCGAGAACACGGCGTGCCCGTGGTCGACCTCTTCGAGGTCCATGCCGAGGGTGGCGGCGATCGGCGGCGCGGGCAGCCGGCCGGCGAGGATCTCGCGCAGGAAGTGCAGGCCGGAGCCCTGGCCGACGGTGGCCGCGGAGATCGCGGGGTCGTCCCAGTCGTACGTACGTGAGCGTTCCATGCGGCTGCGCTTCCTCCTTGGCCCGCGAGGCCTCCGACGCTGTCGCCCGGTCCTCCGGGGCCCTCTGGCTCTGTCCGCCGAAGCTAGCTCTCCCCTCCGCTGACTGTCAATGTCGAAGTCAGGTGCTCTACGATGGCCGCATGAAGTGGCTCGAGATGAGCACCGAGAACTGTCCCGTGCAGCGCACCCTCGACCTGGTCGGCGAGAAGTGGACGCTGCTGCTGTTGCGCGACGCCTTCAACGGCGTGCGGCGCTTCGACGACTTCCGCCGCCATGTGGGACTGTCGGAAGCGGTCCTCGCCGACCGGCTGCGCAAGCTGGTCGCGGCCGGGGTCCTGCGGACCGTCCCCTACCAGGAGCACGGCAGCCGGACCCGGCACGAGTACCGCCTCACGCCCAAGGGCCGCGATCTGTGGCCCGTCCTGGTGGCGTTGCGGCAGTGGGGCGAGACCTACGTCGGGGACCCCGAGGGCCCGACGCTCGACATCCGGCACCGGGACTGCGGCGCCCCCGTCCGCGTCGTGGTCGAGTGCCCCGACGAGCACACCGCTCTCTCCCCCGCCGAGGTCACGGTCGTGCCGGGCCCGGCGGCGCGCCCGCTGGCCCGGTCGTCGACGCGGGCCTGATCCGCGGCCTGCCGCTCCGGACGCCGTACGGCGTCACGCGCCCTCGGCCAGGGCCCGCCCCCACGCCCGCTCGCGCAGCAGGCGCAGTCCGTTGAGACCGACGATCACGGTCGATCCCTCGTGACCGGCGACCCCGAGCGGCAGCGGCAACGTGCCCGCGAGGTCCCAGGCGACCAGGCCGGCGATGAACACCCCGGCGATCACGAGGTTCTGCACGACCAGTCGCCGGGCCCGGCGGGAGAGGGCGACGACGGCGGGCACGGTGGCCAGTTCGTCGCGCACGACGACCGCGTCCGCGGTCTCCAGCGCGAGATCGGAGCCGGCCCGGCCCATGGCGACGCCGGCGTGCGCGGCGGCCAGGGCGGGCGCGTCGTTGACCCCGTCCCCCACGACCAGCACCTTGCGGCCGGCGGCCTCCAACTCCCTGACGGCGAGGACCTTGTGCTGCGGCAGCAGCCCGGCCCGGACGTCCTCGATGCCGGCCTCCGCCGCCAGGTGCGCCGCCGCGCGCGGGTTGTCCCCGGTCAGCAGCAGGGGGGCGGTGCCGGTGAGGGCGGTGAGGGAGGCGACGGTCGCGGCGGCGTCGGGCCGCAGCCGGTCGGCCAGGCCCAGCACACCGACGGGGACCCCTTCGACGAGGACCAGGACGGCCGTACGTCCGCGCTCCTCCGTCTCGGCCGCGAGCACCGCCGCCAGGGCGGCCCTGGCGTCGTCCGCGCCGGCGAGCAGCCGGGCGGGGGCGCCGACCTCGACCCGGCGTCCGTCGACGGTCGCCACGACCCCCACCCCGGGTGTGGAGCCGAAGTCCTCGGCGGGCGGCAGTGCCGGTCCCCGCTCCCGCGCCGCCGCCACGACGGCACGCGCCAGCGGATGCTCGCTGGGGTGCTCGGCGGCGGCCGCCAGCCTTGTCACCTCCCGCTCCCCCAGGCCCGATCCGGGCAGCGACCGGACATCGGTCACCCGGGGGACGCCCTCGGTGAGCGTGCCGGTCTTGTCCAGCGCCACGGCGTCGACCTGTCCGAGCCGCTCCATCACCACCGCCGACTTCACCAGCACGCCGTGCCGGCCGGCGTTGGCGATGGCCGACAGCAGGGGCGGCATGGTGGCCAGTACGACCGCGCACGGCGAGGCGACGATCATGAAGGTCATGGCCCGCAGCAGGGCGCCCGTCAGGTCGTCACCGAGGGCGAGCGGCACCAGGAAGACCGCGAGCGTCGCCGCCACCATGCCGAGCGAGTAGCGCTGTTCGACCTTCTCGATGAACAGCTGGGTCGGCGCCTTGGTCTCGGACGCCTCCTCGACCATGCGGACGATCCGGGCGATCACCGAGTCGGAGGCATCGCGTTCGACGCGGACGCGTAGTGCGCCCGTACCGTTGACGGTCCCCGCGAACACCTCGTCGCCGGGCTCCTTGGCCACGGGCAGCGGCTCGCCGGTGATGCTCGCCTGATCGACCTCGCTCGCCCCGTCCAGCACCCTCCCGTCGGCGCCGACGCGTTCGCCCGGCCGTACGAGAACGAGGTCGCCGACCGCCAACTCCTCCACCGGCACGGCCTGTTCGGTGCCCTCCGGGGTGAGCCGACGGGCCGTGGCCGGGGCCAGGTCGAGCAGTCCGCGCACCGAGTCGGCGGTGCGGGCCGTGGCCAGGGCCTCCAGGGCACCCGAGGTCGCGAAGATGACGATCAGCAGGGCGCCGTCCATCACCTGGCCGATCGCGGCCGCCCCGAGGGCGGCGACGACCATCAGCAGATCGACGTCGAGGGTCCGCCCCGCGAGCGCCTTGAGACCTTCCCAGCCCGGTTCCCATCCCCCGGTCGCATACGCCAGCACGTACAACGGCCCCCACAGCCAGGCCGGTTGCCCCGCCAGCTGGAGCGGCAGGGCGAGCAGGAAGGCGGCCGTGGCGGCGAGGGCCCAGCGCGCCTCGGGCAGGGCCAGGAGGCGGGTGCGGCGCGGGGGTGCGACCGGGTCGGGTGCGGAGGCGGAGCGGGGTGGGGTGAGGGTGGAGGTCACCGGCCCACCATACAGGAACACATGAAGAGTCATTCATCTCTTCATTGGTTGATCCGTGCCGCTCCTCATCGGTCGATCCGCGTCGCCCCCCTCCGCCCACCGCGGCGCCGGAGCAGCAGCCGGCGCGCGGGGCGCTCGACCTTCTCGTACAGCAGCCAGGACAGGGCCAGGGACACGGTGAAGATCACGGCCGTGACGGTCAGGCCCTGCACGAAGCCGTAGCGGGGCTTGACCCCGAGCAGGGCGGTACCCGCCCGCAGGACCAGCAGATGGACCATGTAGAAGGCGAAGGAGAGCTCCCCGAGCCGCACCAGTCGCCGGTGCCGCCACAGCGAGGGCAGGCCGTGCAGGTCGGCGACGGCCGCCGCCGGGATGAGCAGGGCGAAGCCCAGGACAGTGCAGGTCGTCGCCGGGTAGCCGGCGGTCACCTGGGGTACGAGGAAGTAGCCGATGATCGCCAGCGCGAGGGAGCCCTCGAGGCCGGGTCCGCGCCAGCGGTCCAGGACAACGAGCCGGGCGACGGCGGCGCCGAGCACGAACTCGGGCAGGCGGGCGGCGGGGAAGGAGTACAGCGGCTGCCCGAACCAGTGATGGGCGTCGGCCCAGGCCAGCACCAGCACCGCCAGCAGCGACGCGACGGCCAGTGCCGCCGACCCGCGGGCGCCGAGCCGGCGCAGCAGGAGCGCGAGCAGGGGGAAGGCGGCGTAGAAGAAGGCCTCGCAGGCCAGTGACCAGCTGACCGGGTCGAGGGTCTGCCACCAGGGGCGCCACCAGGAGTGCAGCAGCAGGACGTTCGCCAGGCCCTGGCTCAGGGTCGGCATCGCCATGCGGGGCAGCGTCCAGGCCATCAGCAGGGCGAGGGCGGCGGTGACGAGATGGACCGGGAGGACGCGGGCGACCCGGCGTCTCCAGAAGGCCGGGGCACGGTCGCCGGGCCGCGCGGACCACATCAGCACGAAGCCGGACAGCACGAAGAAGAACGACACTCCCGTGCCGCCGGCCGCGAAGGCCCAGGTCGTGATGCGGTCGGCAGTGCCGCCGAGGTAGCCGAAGTTGTGCACGTGCAGGCCGAAGACCAGCAGCGCGGCCATCCATCTCAGTCCGGTGAGGGACGGCAGCGAGGGCGCCGCGGTCCTGGCGGTCCTGGTGGTGGTGGCCGCGGGTGCGGGCGTGGTCCTCGGTGTGCCGGCCGGCGCCGTTCCGGTCGCCGTCGTCATCGAGTCACCCTCCCGGGGATGTGCGTAGGGGACATGAGAGGGAGCGTTGCCGGTTCCCCGTCTTCCAATCGGTCGCGTAGGCAACGTCACACGAACGGCGGGCGTAAGCGGAGTCGTCCCTGGTGTCACGCCCCGGCTACCGGTGGGTCTATCGTCGGAACCGTGGGCCAGAGCGTGGGAGGTCGGCCGGTGATGCCGCAGGACGAAGCCGTGATCGGCTGCACGGGGAAGCTGCTCGTGGGCACCCGCGGAACGGCGGGCCCCGGCGAGATCATGGTGCGCGTACGGGGTGGCTCCGAGACCTTCATCGCCTGGTCCGACGCCCCTCTGCCGACGGGGGCGACGGTGCTCGTGATCGAGTCACGGGGGTGCCGTGAAGTCGGCGTCATCGAGTGGCAGGATCCACTCGCCGCGTTCGGCGACAGTGCCGACGCTGACTGAGGAGCAAACAGAATGTTCGGTTACCGCGTTCCCGCGCCAGACGAGGCGATGCTGATCTCGGGTGGCAGGCGGGGACTGGGGGGCGCGCCGTTCCGGGTGGTGACGGGGCACGGGAAGTTCGTGCTGCCGTTCTTCCGAAAGACCCGCTTCCTCACACTGGCGATGTGCGAGGCCGAGGTCACGGAGACCTGTGTGACCCGGCAGGGCATCGCGTTGAACGTCCGTGCCGTCATCGCGTTCAAGGTCGGCAACGACAACGAGAGCATCATCAACGCCGGCCAGCGTTTCCTCTCGGACCAGGACCAGATGTCGGTGCTGACCGGCCGGATCTTCGCCGGTCATCTGCGGGCCATCATCGGCTCCATGACGGTCGAGGAGATCGTCACCGAGCGGCAGAAGCTCGCCGCGGAGGTGCTGGACACCTCCAAGATGGAGATGGCGAAGATCGGCCTGATCGTGGACTCGCTGCAGATCCAGTCGATCGACGACGGCGACGCCGGCTACATCGACGCCATGTCCGCGCCGCACCGCGCGGCCATCCAGCGGCAGGCCCAGATCGCGCAGGCCCAGGCCACCCAGACCGCGGCCGAGGCGCAGCAGGAGGCGGCGCGCAAGCAGGCCGAGTACGCCCGGCAGACCGCCGTCGTCAAGGCGGAGTACTCGGCGGAGGTCGACCGCGCGCAGGCCCAGGCCGCGCAGGCCGGTCCGCTGGCGCAGGCCCACGCCCAGCAGGAGGTGCTCGCCGCGCAGACCGAACTGGCGCAGCGGCAGGCGCAGTTGCGTCAGCAGCAGCTGGTGGCGGAGATCGTCAAGCCCGCCGAGGCGGAGGCCGAGCGGATCAAGCTGCTCGCCCAGGCGGACGCACAGCGGATGAAGATCCAGGCCGAGGCGGCCGCCTCCTACGACCGGGTCGCCCTCGACCGGATGCTGATCGACCAGCTCCCGCAGATCGTGAAGGAGGCCGCGGGCGGCCTCGCCGGCGCCAACGTCAACGTCCTCAACGGCGCGGACGGCCTCGGCGAGATCGCCGCGGGCCTGGTCTCGCAGGGCCTGACGATCCTGGACTCGGTCCGCCAGAACCTCGGCGGCCAGGACTCCGACGGCCGTCGCAGCGCGGGCGACGGCGTGCTGGAGCTGCGCGCGAAGGACGACCGCAAGCCGGGCGACGGACCGGTGAACGTCGACTGATCCGGGACGCGGTCTCCGTTCCGGCGGGGACCGCGTCCTACTCTGACCGTCATGGGCGACGGCGACTTCACCGACCTGCGGGGCACGGAGTTCGAGCGCGCGGACCTGGGCGGCGCCCGGTTCACCGCGGTGGGGCTCGACGGAGCGACGTTCCGGTCGTGCGAGCTGAACCACGTCGTGATGCGGGGTGTGGAGCTGGTCGACACCACCATCGACGGCGAGATCAGGAACCTCGTGGTCAACGGCGTCGACGTGGCACCGCTGGTGGAGGCCGAGCTGGACCGCCGGCACCCCGACCGCCCCAGGTTCCGGCCGACCACGGCCGACGGGTTCCGTGCGGCCTGGGACCTCGACGAGCGGCTGTGGGAGGCCACCGTCGCCCGGGCCCGCCGGCTGCCCCCGGAGTCGCTCCACGCGTCCGTGGGCGGGGAGTGGTCGTTCATCCAGACCCTGCGTCACCTCGCCTTCGCGAGCCAGTCGTGGGTGGAGCGCTGCATCCTGCGCGACCCCTCGCCCTGGCACCCGCTGTCCCTGCCGTGGGACGAGATGGGCCCCCGCCCGGGCGTCCCCCACGACCGTGACGCCCGTCCCTCGCTCGACGAGGCGCTCGCCCTGCGGCGGGCGGCGATGGCGGCGGTGCGGCGGGTGGTCGACGGCCTGACCGACGACCTGCTCGACGCCCGCACCGAACCGCTCGTCGGGCCCGGTTGGCCGGACGAGGGCGAGACCTTCGCGGTCCGCGACTGCCTCCTCGTGGTCCTCAACGAGGAGTGGTGTCATCGTATGTACGCCGAGCGCGACCTGACCGAGCTCGAGAGAAGGGGCTGACCGCGTGGAACTCGCCTTCACGGGCCGGGTGATCGAGTGGCGCGGGCCGGCGCCGTACTACTTCGTGGCCGTGCCCGACCAGGAGTGCGCCGACGTCCGCGAGGTGGCCGCGACCGCCACATACGGCTGGGGTGTCGTCCCGGTCGAGGCCCAAATCGGTGAAGTCGCCTTCGCCACCTCGCTGTTCCCCAAGGACGGCGGCTATCTGCTGCCCCTGAAGAACGCCGTGCGGGTGCCGCAGGGCGTGGCGGCGGGGGACGACGTGGCGGTGCGGATGACCGTCCGCCTCTAGGATCCGCCGTCCCCCGTATTCTTCGATCATGGCCGATACCGAAGTGATGCGGCTGGCCGAGATGCCGCTGCACGACCCGTTCGTCGTCGCCGACAGCGGCACCCGCACGTATTACCTGTACACCTCCAACGACCCGTCGGTGTCCGGTGTGGAGGGCGTCGGCACGATGGTCTACCGCAGCCGCGACCTGCGCGACTGGACGCGTCCCACGGTGGTCTTCCTGGCCGCCGAGCAGAGCGAACCGTGGGCGGCCGACGGCGGCTGGGCGCCGGAGGTTCACGAACGGGACGGCCGTTACTACCTGTTCACCACCCTGCACGACGAGAGCAAGCCGCTGCCGGTACCGCCCCCGGGCCACTACGGCACGCCGTTCCGGCTGCCGACCCACCGGCGTGGCACGGTCACCGCCGTGTCCGACTCGCTGCTCGGGCCGTTCACGCTCGTCGACGCCTCCCGCCCCACACCGCCCGCCCACCTCATGACCCTCGACGGGACGCTGTACGTCGACCCCTGCGGGCAGCCCTGGATGGTGTACGCCCACGAGTGGCTGCAGACCGTCGACGGGACGATGGAGGCGATCCGGCTGGCCCCGGACCTGACGCGAACCGTCGGGGACCCCGTCTTCCTCTTCAAGGGCTCGGACGCGCCCTGGCTCGGGGAGCAGATCCCCGCCGGCGTCCCGCACCAGCTGCCGCCCTACGTCACGGACGGCCCGCAGCTGCACCGCACTGCGGACGGCGCCCTGTTGATGCTGTGGTCGACGTACGAGAAGAACCGGGCCGGCGCGGACGGCGGCCTCGGCGGCGGATATGTGCAGACCTACGCCGTCTCCCGCTCCGGTGAGCTGCGGGGCCCGTGGGAACAGCGACGGCCCCTGGTCCGCGACGACAGCGGGCACGGCATGCTGTTCCACACCTTCGAGGGCCGGTTGATGATGGTCCTGCACCGCCCGTTCGAGAACGCCCGCGGCAAGCTGTACGAAATGGAGCTGCACGGCGACGAGTTGCGCGTGCTCCGGCAGCGCACGGACCTCGACGGCGGCGGGTGAGCGCGACCACCGTGGCCGGGGACGTCCGGAGGTCACCGGACGTCCCCGGCCGGGACGGCGTCAGCCCTTCATGGCGTCGCGGACGAGCGCGGTGTCGACGAACTGCTCGAAGCGGACGATGAGTCCGCCGCGGACGACGAAGTGGTGGGCCACGCGGACGTCGATCGGCCTGCCGGTGGCCTTGTTGACCGCGGTGTAGCGGGCCAGGACGACGACGTTCTCGCCGTCGACGACGTAGGTGTCGTCGTGGGCGGTCCAGCCGTCCCACTCCTTGCCCAGCCGCTCCATCACGTTCGACGTCACGCCTTCGGGGGTGCGGTAGTTGCCGGCCAGCGGGAAGCCGGCCATCTCCGTCCACTCCACATCGGGCGCGAGAGTGGCCCGCAGGGCCGCGAGGTCACCGGCCGCGGAGGCCAGGTACTGGCGTCGTACGACGTCGGCGGGTGCCGTGGAGGTGGCGAACTCGTCCATGGTCAGCCCCACTTCATCTCGCCCTTGGCGACCTTCGAGCCGATCTGGGCGGCGATCAGCATGCCGTGGTCGGGGAAGCGCTTGACCAGGGCGTCGTTCAGCGCGGCTCCGTCGGCGGCCTTGCCCAACTCCTCCTCGAAGGCGACCAGGTAGGCACGGGTGGCGGTGATGGCGGAGGCGTCGGCGGCGGTTCCGGGCAGGCGGTGGCCGGGGACGACCAGCTCGGGCCGGAGGGCGGCCATCTCGTCGAGCAGCTCGATCCAGACGGCGCGGTCGCCCGGGGTGGGGGTGTCGGCGACCCAGACGTGCTCCTGCTGGAAGAGCAGGACGCCGCCGAGGAGGGCTCGGTGCTCGGCCTGCCACAGGTAGTGCCGGTCGGGCAGGCCGGCCGGGCCGCCCTTCAGCTCGAAGCGGTGGCCCTCCAGGGTGAGGTCGCCGCTCAGCGGCTCCAGGTCGACCAGGCGGGTGGGCAGGTTCGCCCCGAGGGCCGCCCAGGCCTTGAGCTTGCCCTCGTAGGAGTGGGCGATGTGCTCGATGACGAGCGGGGTGGCGACGAACTTCGCCTCGGGGAAGGCGTCGGCGAGGACTTCGGCGCCGAAGTAGAAGTCGGGGTCGGCGTGGGAGACGAAGACGGTGGTCAGCCGCTTGCCCGAGTCGAGGACCTCGGCGGCCAGCCGGTGACCGTCGGCGCGGGTGAAGGCGGCGTCCACCAGCAGCGCGTCGCTCTCGCCGGTGACGAGGGTGGCGGTCTTGTTCTTGCTGCCGGCCGGGAAGTCCAGGTCGAGGACCTTGAAGGAGAGAGTGCTCATCGTTGGCTCCTTGCGGGAGGAGGGGCGGGGAGACGGGAACGGGAGGGGATCAGTGGGCGTCGAGGGCCGCGAGGCGTCGGTCGATGTCGTCGGCGGAGGCGTGGCCCTCGGCCAGGACCGTGACGCGGTCGCCGTGGACGGCGAGGAGGGTGGGGAAGGCGTTGACGCCGAGCTCGGCGGCCCGACGGAAGTCGGCCTCGGCCGCGGCCCGCGTCCCGGGCGCCCGGAAGGCGGTGACCACGGCTTCGGCGTCGAGGCCGGCCCGCTCCGCGAGCGTCCCGTAGGTCGCGGGGTCGGAGAGGCTCAGGCCCTCGACGTAGAAGGCGTGCTGGAGAGCGGCGGCGAGTTCGGGCGCGCGGTGCGGGGCGGCGTCGCGCAGGGCGACGGTGCCGCGGGCGGCGGCCTCGGAGTCCATCACGAACGAGCCGTCGGCGATCAGCCGGTCGTAGGCCTTGCCGAACTCGGCACCGGTCAGCCGGGCGATCCGGGCGTTTGCCCCCTGCGCGTAGCCGAACTCGCGGATCGGCACCCGGCGCGATCCGGTGAACAGCCCGCCGGAGACGACCTCGACCGGCAGCTCGGGATGGCGGGAGACGACCTCACGCAGCGTTCCGGAGAACCCGTGCGACCAGCCGCAGTAGGCGTCGTAGACGTGGACGAGCTTCATCGAGGACCTCGACAGGGTGCGGCGCTCGCCGACTGCGAGCGGTTCACCTGACGGAACAGTAACTGACTCGTCAGATATTTCGCCAGCGGTATGGCGCTCGCCGTACGCCTGCATGCCCCTGGCCCCCTCGGCCCCGGAGGGCTCTCAGGGCAGCCGGGGCAGCTCGTCGCGTGCGGAGTGGCTGAGTATGCGCAGGTCCTCGGCGAACCGGTCGCGGTCCTCGGGCGGCAGCGGCGCCAGGAAATGGCGTCGGATGTTCTCCACGTGCAGCCGGGAGGCCCGTACGACGGTCTCCTCGCCCAGCGGGGTCAGCCTCACCAGTCGGCCGCGCCGGTCGTCGGGATCCTCGGCGCGCGCGACCAGTCCCGCCTTCTCCATCCGGTCCACCAGGCGGGTGACACCGCCCGTGGTCAGCACCTGCTCCTGGGCGATGGCCCGCATCGACAGCCCGGGCCCCTCCGCCCGCCCCAGGATGAGCAGCACCTCGAACATGAGGTGGCTGATGCCGCACTCGCGCTCCAGCGCCCGGCCGAGGATGTACTCCAGCCGGTTCGCGGCCCCCTGCAGCCGCCCGAAGGCCAGCACCAGCGCGTTGTCCGCGGCGTCCTTGGGCGACGTGATCTCCGCCCGCTCGTCCACGTTCCCACCACCCGTCCGGTCGTCCACGGCATCCATCCACTGATCATGCCGTGGATCCCGCCCCCGCACGCGGACACCCCCGGAACTTCCGTCGCCGCGCCGGACCCGGCGGCCGGCGCGGCCGCGCCCGGGACCGCGTGTCGTCACGTCTCCTGGAGCGGCGCCGTCCGGTCGAGGCGGAGGAGTACGGCGGTGTCGGGGCGCGGCAGGGTGACGGTGAGGCGGCCGTGGGCGGCGTCCCAGTGAGTGATGGCGTCGGCGGTGGCCGGGTAGAGGAGCGTGGGGGTGACGCGGGCGCCGCGGAGGTGGTCGAGGGGGACGGTGCGGGTGCTGCCGGTGGCGTCGTCACCGGGGGCCGGGTCCCGTCGCCACAGCGTGAGCCAGTCGGCGTCGGCTCCGCGCCGGCCGAGAGCGATCCAGGAGTCCTCCCACGCGGGCAGGCCGAGCGGCCAGAAGGGCAGGCCGGTGGGGATCTCCGCACGGAGTTCCTTGTAGACGGACAGCCCGGTGCGGACGAGGTCGAACTGTTCCGGGTCCATGCGGTCGAGGAACCCGGACAGGTGGATGCGTCCCGTCATCGCGCCGGTGAGGGTGAAGGCGATCAGGTCCGGGTCGAAGTGCGGCTGGGGGTAGGCCCATACGGCGGCCTGCTCGGGCGTCACCGCGGTGGCGGCCGCGGCCGCGATCGGCGGACAGCGCAGGGGGTCCTGCTGGTCGCTGGTGGACTGCACCTGGGTGAGGGCGAGTTGGGCGTAGTCCATGCGCAGTCCGCCCGAGCCGCAGTTCTCCAGGATGAGTCGGGGATACCGGTCGAGAACGGCGCCCAGCCAGTCGAGGTGGGCGCGATGGTGCCCGAGCAGTCCCGCGCCGGCGCCCTCCTCGCCGCTCTCGGTGCCCGGCCCGACGTTGATGTTGTAGTCGAGCTTCAGATAGCCCACTCCCCACTCCCCCACGATCCGGTCGACGACCCGGTCGAGGTGGGCGCGGGCGGCGGAGTGGCGCAGGTCCAGGTGGTGGCGGCCGTGCTCGGTGACACGTATGCCGCCCCGGCGGAAGAACGCCTCGGGCGGCAGGGTGCGCGCCAACGGGCTGCGTACGCCCACCACTTCGGGCTCCAGCCACAGGCCCGGCGTCATCCCGTGCTCCCTGACGGCGTCCAGGACCTGCTGGATGCCGCCCGGAAAGCGACGGCCGGAGGGCTCCCAGGCGCCGACGGCGTCCCACCAGCCCTGGGCGTCGTCGTCGTACCAGCCGGCGTCGACGACGAAGACCTCGGCGCCGGCGGCGGCCGCCGCCTCGATGAGCGGCAGCAGCTTCTCGGTGGTGGGGTCGCCCATCAGGGTGTTCATGTAGTCGTTGTAGATCACCGGGAGAGCCGTGTGGTCCGGGTGGCCGCGGCGCATGCGGCGCCGGCAGTCGGTGAGTTGCCCGAAGGCCGCGTCCAGGCCGCCCGCCGCGACGCCGGCGAGGGTCGCGGGGACGGTGCTGAACTCCTCGCCGGGCGCGAGGACCTGCTGCCACTGGTGGTGGGCGTCGTCGGGGCCGAACAGGGCGACGTAGGCGGCGCCCTCGCGTTCGCCGGTCTCGTAGCGCCAGCCGGCGCTGGACTCGATCTGCCACAGCCACGCACGCCCCGTCGGGTCGGTGAGCGCGGCGACCGGGAGATGCCGGCCCGTGGACCAACTGCCCTGCGAAAAGCGCTCGAAGCAGCCGCGGCCTTCGTGGCCGTGGGCGGCTCGGTTCAGCCGGACGACCTGGTCACGGAACGGCGCCTGCCGCCAACGGCACTCGGCGAGCCAGTCGTTGTCCGCCCAGTGCAGGGTGAGGCCGTCGAGGGCGCCTGCGGCGAGACCGCCGAGCGCGAGGCTCGACACGCTCTCCAGCCGCAGCGGGACGGCACCCTCGTTGACCAGGCGCACCTGCGAGCGGACGAAGCCGGCGCCGGGGCGGGTCCGCAGACTCACCTCGGCGGTGAGGCCGGTCACCGGGTCCGCGAGCGCGATCGTCGTGCGGTGCCACTCCCCTTCCTGGACCGTCTCGTGGCCGCGGTGGGCGAGGCGCTCACCGATCGCGGTGTCGATGAACCGTTCCCCCGACCAGGTGCGCCCGTGGCCGGTGGCGGCGACCTCCACCAGGGGCAGCAGGGTGTCCCCGTCCTGTCCGGGCGCCCCCAGCCTGACCGACCCACCGGGACCCACGACGGCCCTCAGCCCGAGTACCTCCTGGGACCAGAGAACCGATCCCTCCGCTGCTTCGACGGCACTGGTCAACGCGGTTCCCTTCGGTGGCGGGCGGGCTTCAGCAGATCTTTCCAGGACCGGGCCCTGCTACTCGGACCGCCCACCTCGCGTACAATTACCCCCGGGGGTATCCGAGAGGACAGTGGTCATGGAGCTCGAACCGACGGACACGGAGCTGCGCGCGGTACTGAACCGGTTGCGGCGGGCACAGGGACAGATCTCCGGAGTGATCCGGATGATCGAGGAGGGGCGGGACTGCGAGGACGTCGTCACGCAGCTGGCGGCGGCGTCGCGGGCGCTCGACCGCGCGGGATTCGCGATCATCGCGACCGGCCTGCAGCAGTGCGTCGTGGACGGCGAGAGCGCGACGGACCCCGCCGGGGGGCAGGAGCGGACACGCGCCCGCCTGGAGAAACTCTTCCTCTCACTCGCCTGATCACCGTCGACCGTCTCGGCGACCCCGAATCTCGACTCCGAATCCCGAATCCCGAATCCGAAGGAGAACACCTCATGTGCCGACAAGCGGTCTGCCGAAAGTGCAAGGGCATCACGTACCGGGGCTGCGGCATGCACGTCGACCAGGTACTCGCCGGAGTCCCGCGTTCCCAGCGCTGCACCTGCTCCGAGGACGAGGCTCCGGCCGCAGGACTGTTCAAGCGCCTGTTCGGCGGGCGTTCCTGAGCGGACGCACGAAAAAGGGTCCTCGCAGGCTCTCGCCCGCGAAGACCCTTCGCACCGTCGGGACGACAGGATTTGAACCTGCGACCCCTTGACCCCCAGTCAAGTGCGCTACCAAGCTGCGCCACGTCCCGGTGCCCGTCTGACCTGGGGTTTCCCCGGGCCGAACACGCAGGGAAACCATACCGCACTCGAGTCCATGGTCGCGCACGGCTTTTCGCGGGCCCCGCGCCCGCCCACGGGCCCCGCCCCCCGGCGCCGGCGCCCCCGCCGGTCAGTCGCCGGACGGCGTCCCCAACTCCGGATAGGCGTCCAGCAGTCGGGACGGGGCCGCCTGGCGCCAGGAGTCGGCGAGTATGTCGCGCAGTTCGTCCTCGTCCTCGATCGCGTCGAGCCGGGCCCTGACCCAGGCGAACTGCGCCTCGTGGTCGGCGATCCAGAACTTCGCCGGTTCGGCCAGCACCAGTTCGTCGCGCTCCTCCTTGGGACAGCGCACGGCGATGGAGGTCTCGTCCTCGGGCAGCGTGGCGAACATCTTCCCCGCGACTCTGAAGGTGGGCATGCTCCAGGCGATCTTCTCCGTCGTGTCCGGCAGGGCGAGGCAGATTCGGCGTACGTCTTCGGCATCCGGCATGCTCCGCACGTTAGCCGCCGCCACTGACAATCACCTGGTGGGAGCGTCGGCGCCCGTCTCCCGGCCAAGGGCCTTGCAGTAGATCGACGTCGGTCTCAGCACCCCGTCCGGGGCCGCCGCGTAGTCCGGGATGGCGCCGATCCGGCTCCAGCCGGCCGTCCGGTAGAGCCGCTCGGCGGGGCTGTCGGTCTCGGTGTCCAGGTGCAGCAGGGTGATTCCGGCCGCGGCGGCGGCTTCCTCCGCCGTGGTCAGGAGCCGGCGGCCGAGGCCCTGCCCGCGGGCGTCCCGGTGCACCATCAGCTTCACCAGTTCGGCCCGGTGGCGGCTGTTGGGCTTGTCCGGGAAGTCCAGACTCACCGTGCCGACCGGCCGACCGCCGTCGTGGGCCACCCACACCGCGAGCCGGCCCGCCGCGGTGCCGGCGGCGCGCTCCCGCCACCAGGCGAGGGCCTCCGACCGGTCGAGCGGCGCGAGGAAGCCGATCGAGGCGCCGCCTTCGACGGTGTCGACCAGCAGGTCGGCCAATCCGGGCGCGCACGCGAGCAGTTCGGCGTGGTCCAGGCGCTTGACGATCATGGCAGCACCACCGCCAGTACGTAGCGCACGTCCGCCGGGCCCGCGCACCGGAACCGCGTCGGCCCCCACACCCGCAGCCGCAGGCAGTCCCCCGTGCCGAGGTGGTGCTCCGTCTCTCCCGCCGTCACGTCGAGTGCTCCTTCCAGGACCCAGATGTGCTGTTCCAGGCCGGGTACGGGCGGCCGGTCGTAGGAGAGGTCGGCTCCCGCGGCGAGCCGCCCCTCGACGAGTTCGCCGCGCAGCCCGGCGTGCGGCGGCGAGACGGACCGTCGTACGAAGCCGGAGGCGCGGTCCCGCCACACCGGCTGCTCGGCGGCCGGCACCAGGAGCGTGGGCTCCGCCTCCACCTCGGCGAGCAGCAGGGACATGGTCCGCCCGTAGACGGCGCACAGGCGGTTGAGCAGTGCTGCGGTGGGGCTGATCTCCGCCCGTTCGGCGCGGGAGAGGGTGGACTTGCTGACGCCGCTGCGTTCCGCCAGCTCCCCCAGCGACCAGCCGTGTTCGGCTCGCAGCTCGGCGAGCCGAGCTGCGAGCCGGGCGTCGACCGGGTCCGGGGCAGAGGCCGAGGACGGGGCCGAGGACGAGACGTCCCCGGCGAGCTCATCGCGTTTCACATCCGGGACGATATCCCTGATATGAAACAGACAGGTTACGGAGTCTTCACTCCGGCCGCCTCGCGCAGCGCCTCCAGCACGGGGCGGATCAGCGGATGCTCCTCGGCCCCGCGTCGTACGGCCGCGAAGACCCGGCGGGTGGGCGCGACGCCGTCGACGGGCCGTACGACGACGCCGGCGAGGTCCATCCCGCTCAGCGCCGACCGCGGTACGAGGGCCACACCGGCGTCGGCCGAGGCGAGGGCGACGACCGCGCGGAAGTCGTCCGAGGAGTGCTCCAGGCGCGGCTGGAACCCGGCGCTCTCGCAGGCCAGCACGACCACGTCGTGACAGGGGTTGCCGGGGTACGGGCCGATCCACGCGTCCTTGGCCAGGTCGGCGAGCGGGATCTCGGCGGCCTCGGCCAGCCGGTGGCGCACGGGCACGACCGCGTCGAACGGCTCGGCGTACAGGGACACGTGGGTCAGCCGCGGGTCGTCGGCGGGCGGGGCGCCCCGGTACTCCACGGCGACGGCCACGTCGACCTGCCGGTCCAGCACCATCGGCAGGCTGGCGTCGCCCTCGGCGTCCTGGACGCGGATGCGGATGCCGGGCGCCGACTCGGCGAGACGGGCCACCGCGGGGGCGACGACCTGGGCGATGCCGGTGGCGAAGGCGGCGACGGTGACGGTGCCGGCGGCCCCCGATCCGTACGCGGCCAGCTCGGCCTCCGCGCGCTCCAGCTGGGCGAGGACCGCGTTGGTGTGGCTGAGCAGGATCTCGCCGGCCGGGGTCAGCCGTACGCCCTTGGCGCCGCGCTCGACCAGGCGGTGACCCGTCTCCTGTTCCAGGGCGGTGAGCTGCTGGGAGACCGCCGAGGGGGTGAGGTACAGCGCGGCGGCAGCCGCCGTCACCGTGCGGTGGTCGGCCACCGCACGCAGGATGTGGAGCCGCCGCGCTTCGATCATGGAGTCGATTGTCTCAAATGGGCCCCTTCACCGATCGCGGCGGCCGGGCCCCGGCCTCAGTCCTGCTCGGCCTCCAGCTGCGTCCGCGCGGCCAGGAAGGCGTCGACGGCCCGGTTCACGTCCTCGGTCGAGTGCGCGGCGGACAGCTGGACGCGGATACGGGCCTGCCCCTGCGGCACCACGGGGTAGGAGAAGCCGATCACGTACACGCCCCGCTCCAGCAGCAGCTCGGCCAGCCGGCCCGCCTTCGCGGCGTCGCCGATCATCACCGGGGCGATGGCGTGGTCGCCGGGGAGGACCTCGAAGCCCTCCTCGGTCATCCGGCGGCGGAAGAGGGCGGTGTTCTCGGCCAGCCTGACGCGCAGGTCGTCCGCCGACTCCAGCAGGTCGAGGACCTTCAGGGAGGCGGCCGCGATCACCGGGGCGAGCGTGTTGGAGAAGAGGTACGGGCGCGAGCGCTGGCGCAGCAGGGCGACGATCTCGGCGCGGGCCGCCACGTAGCCGCCCGAGGCGCCGCCGAGGGCCTTGCCGAGGGTGCCGGTGATGATGTCCACGCGGTCCATGACGCCGTGCAGTTCGGGGGTGCCCCGGCCGCCGGGGCCGACGAAGCCGACGGCGTGCGAGTCGTCGACCATGACCATGGCGTCGTGGCGGTCGGCGAGGTCGCAGATCTCGCGCAACGGCGCGACGTAACCGTCCATCGAGAACACGCCGTCGGTGACGATCAGCTTGCGCCGCGCACCCGCGGCCTCCTTCAACTGCCGTTCCAGGTCGGCCATGTCACGGTTGGCGTAACGGAAGCGGCGGGCCTTGGACAGCCGGATGCCGTCGATGATGGAGGCGTGGTTGAGGGCGTCGGAGATCACCGCGTCCTCCGGGCCCAACAGGGTCTCGAAGACACCGCCGTTGGCGTCGAAGCAGGAGGAGTACAGGATCGTGTCCTCCTGGCCGAGGAACGCCGACAGGCGCGCCTCGAGTTGCTTGTGCACCTCCTGCGTACCGCAGATGAACCGCACGGACGCCATGCCGTAGCCCCAGCGGTCGAGGGCCTCGTGGGCGGCGGCGATCACCTCGGGGTGGTCGGCCAGGCCGAGGTAGTTGTTGGCGCAGAAGTTGAGGGTCTCGCCGGGGCGGCCGCCCGCGGTGACGTTGACGGTCGCGGACTGCGGGGTGCCGATCACACGCTCGGGCTTGTGCAGGCCGGCGGCGCGGATCTCGTCGAGGGTGGCGCGCAGGTCGTCGCGCACGGAGTCGAACATCTCAAAGCTCCTATGGATGCTGATGACTTACGCGGTCCAGTCGAGGATGACCTTGCCGCCGCGGCCGCTCGCCGCGTCGGCGAAGGCCGCCTCGAAGTCGCGGTAGCCGTACCGGCCGGTGATCACGGGCGACAGGTCGAGGCCGCCTTCGAGCAGCACCGACATCGCGTACCAGGTCTCGAACATCTCCCGGCCGTAGATGCCCTTGACGGTGATCATCGAGGTGACGATACGGGCCCAGTCGACCGCGAACTCCTCGGCGGGCAGGCCGAGCATGGCGATACGTCCGCCGTGCGTCATGTTGGCGATCATGTCACGCATGGCCTCGGGCCGGCCGGACATCTCCAGGCCGATGTCGAAGCCCTCCCGCAGCCCCAGCTCCCGCTGCCCGTCGGCGATCCGGGACTGCGAGACGTTCAGCGCCAGGCTCACGCCGATCTTGCGGGCCAGTTCCAGCCGTTCCTCGCTGACGTCGGTGATCACGACGTTGCGGGCGCCGGCGTGCCGGGCCACCGCGGCGGCCATCAGGCCGATCGGCCCGGCGCCGGTGATGAGCACGTCCTCGCCGACCAGCGGGAAGGACAGCGCGGTGTGCACGGCGTTGCCGAACGGGTCGAAGATCGCCGCGACGTCGAGATCCACCGGCACCCGGTGCACCCAGACGTTGGCGGCGGGAAGGGCGACGTACTCGGCGAAGGCCCCGTCCCGGCCGACACCGAGCCCGACCGTGGCCCGGCACAGGTGGCGGCGGCCGGCGAGGCAGTTGCGGCACTTGCCGCACACCAGGTGGCCCTCCCCGCTGACCCGGTCACCGGCCTTGATGTCCGCGACGTCCCGCCCGGTCTCGACGACCTCGCCGACGAACTCGTGCCCGAGCACGAGCGGGGTGCGGATCGTCTGCCGCGCCCAGCCGTCCCAGGAGCGGATGTGCAGGTCGGTGCCGCAGATGCCGGTGCGCTGCACCTTGATCAGTACGTCACCGGGTCCCACCGCGGGCTCCGGGACGTCCGCGAGCCACAGCCCGGGCTCCGCCTTCTCCTTGACCAGCGCCTTCAACGCTACGGCTCCTGACGGTGAGACCCCGGGCGCGGGCATGCCGAGGAAGCCCGCATCCGGGGAGAGGGGTGGGATCGCGTAGCAATCTGCCGCACGTTCCCGCCCCGGTCCATCGAGAGTTTCTTAACCCGCGCCGCAGATCCGCTTCACGCCCCGGAGACGCCACACGTCCCGGAGACGCCTCGAGCCCGGAGCCGCCTCACAGCCGGGAGACCTGGTAGTGGCCGATGTGCCACTCGTCGCCCTCCCGGGTCACCAGGACCGAGAGCTTGACGTCCAGGGGCGGCCGGTCCGTGAAGGAGAACTCGACGGCCAGGTAGCCGAGGACGAGTCCGTCGGCGGGCCGCCGGGTCTCCAGGATGCGGTACGCGGCCTTCATGCCGAGGGGCTGGGAGTCGTAGTACTCGGCGACGCCCTGCCGTCCGACGCTGTAGGGGTGGAGCCCCTGGAAGATCGCGTCCTCGGTGAAGACCGAGGCGACGAGTTCGGGCCGGTGCTCGTCGACCGCGGCCTTCCACCGGTCGAGGACGCCGCGCAGGACGCTCTCGTCGGCTGTCGTGCTGGTCATGGCTGCTCCTCGGAGGTGTCAGTGGCCGGCGCTCATGCCGCCGTCGACGTGCAGGATCTCGCCGGTGACGAACGGTGCCGTCTCCAGGAAGAGCACGGCGTCGACGATGTCGCCCACTTCACCCATCCGGCCGACGGGGTGCAGGGCGGCGAGGAAGTCGTGCGTCTCGGCCGGGTGCATGGGGGTCTTGACGGTGCCGGGCGAGACCGCGTTGACCCGGATGCCGCGGGTGGCGTACTCGATGGCGAGGGACTTGGTCGCGGACTGCAGACCGCCCTTGGTGAGCGAGGCCAGGACCGAGGGGACCCGGGAGTCGGCGGCGTCGACCAGGCTCGTGGTGACGCTGACGATGTGGCCGCCGCCCTGGGCGAGCAGGTGCGGGACGGCCTGCCGGGTGAGGTGGAAGAAGCCGGCGACGTTGATGCCGGTCACGGTGGCGTAGTCCTCGGCCGTGTAGTCGGTGAACGGCTTGGCGACGAAGACGCCCGCGTTGTTGACCACGGTGTCGATACGGCCGAAGCGCTCGACGGCGGCCGCGACGACTCGCTCGGCGGTGGCCGGGTCGGCGATGTCGCCCTGGACGGTGACGACGCCGGCGTCGTCGACGGGGGCGATGGTGCGCGAGGTGGCGACGACCGCGTAGCCGAGCTTGCGGTAGCCCTCGACGATTGCGGCGCCGATGCCCTGGGAGGCGCCGGTGACGATCGCGACCTTCTGGTTCTGCGTGCTCATGGTGACCTTCTCCGAAGTGATGACCGGCTACTAGCCGACCGGTCGACTATCTGGAAGCTAGGCCGGACCGCACGGGGACGGAAGGATCGGTTCCCTACCGCGTGGGAGGCTGAACCTCCCAGCGCAGGTCAGCCCGGGAGCGCGTACGGATCGCCGGCGGGCAGCCAGGCGTCCGGGGCGTGGATACCGAGGTCGCCGACGCCGTCGCACAGGGAGTCGACGGTGGCGAGGACGGCGGCGCGGTCCTCCTTCTCGCGCCACACGAGCGACCACGTCCAGTACACCTTCGGGGCGACGATCTCGCGGCGGACCAGGTCGGAGGGGATCGGGTCGCCCTGCCCCTTGGGGGAGTTGAGGACCGGGCGGCGGCAGCGGCGGACGTGGTCGAAGAAGGCGGGGCCGGTGACGGCCCCGTCGGAGATGCGCACCGGACGGGCCCCGGTGCTGAGGGCGAGTTCCTCGGCGTAGACGTTCCAGGACTGCCAGGAGGTGATGTCGTCGTCGATGAGGACGTCCGTCTCCCCCGCGGCCACCTCGCCGGTGTCGGTGCCCTTGGCGACGGCGTAGAGCCGGTCGGCGCCGATCAGCCGGGCCCGCAGCCCCAGCCGCTTCAGGTCCTCGTCGCGCACCCAGCACACGGCTAGGTCCAGGCTGCCGTCGGCGACCCGGGCGGCCTGCGTGTGGGAGGGGGCGACCCAGGCGTCGACCCGGACCTGGGCGACCGAGGCCGTGCGCGAAGCCAGGTCGGCGGGCAGCCAGTTGACGTATCCGAGGCGAACCGGCCGGTAACCCGACAGCCGGCCGGCCCGGCGCTCGAGATCGTCCGCCCGCTCCAGCAGGGCCCGGGTGTGCGGGAGCAGGTCGGCGCCGGCCGCCGTGAGGGAGACCGAGCGGCGGTCCCGGTCGAAGAGCCGTACCCCGAGGTCCCGTTCGAGCGCCTTGATCTGCTGGGAGAGCGAAGGGCCCGCGATGAGCAGCCGCTCGGCGGCCCGGCCGAAGTTCAGCTCCTCGGCGACCGCGACGAAGTACCGCAGCTGGCGCAGTTCCACGCGCGCCATGCTACGCGCGCTGGTAGGCCGGGCCTATCAGCAGCGAGGAAGCCGGTCGTGGCAGGTGTGCCGGGGGCGGACGCACGATGGGCTCACCGACGAGCACGAACGGAGTGCGTCATGCGAGAGTTCCTGGTCGAGATCACCACCACCGTCCCCGAGGGCACCGGCCAGGACGAGGTCGACCGGCGGCGGGCCGCCGAGGCCGTCCGCGCCCGGGAACTGGCCGCCACCGGCCATCTGGCCCGACTGTGGCGCCCGGTGGGCGAGTTGCGCAGCATCGGCGTCTGGCGGGCCACCGACGAGGCGGAGCTGCACGAGAAGGTGCTCGGCACGCTGCCGCTGCGCCCGTGGATGGCCGTCACGGTCACCCCGCTGGAGTCGCACCCGAACGATCCGGGCCGATGAGGCGCTCCTCCCCCTGGACCCATGTCGCCCGGGCCGCCGCCGCACTCGCGGCGGGCATGGGCGTCGGCCGCTTCGTCTACACCCCGATCCTGCCCCTGATGCACACCGGGGCGGGCCTGCCGGCCGCCTCCGGGGCGAACCTGGCCACCGCCAACTACGTCGGCTACCTGGCCGGGGCGCTCGCGGGCATCCTGGCCCCCGCGCTGACCCGCTCGCGCGCCGTGCTGCGCGGGTCGCTGCTGCTGCTGACCGGGACGCTCGCCGCGATGCCGCTCACCCACAGCACGGCCGTCTGGGCCCTGCTGCGGCTGGCGGCCGGGGCGGCCGGCGCCCTGGTGTTCGTCGTCGCGGCCGGATCCCTCCTGCACCACCTGCGCGACCGTCCGCCGCACCTGTCCGGCTGGGCGTTCGGCGGCGTGGGCGGCGGGATCGCCCTGTCCGGCCTGCTGGTCCTGGTCCTGCGGTCCTTCGGCGACTGGCGTACGGCCTGGTGGGCGGCGGCCGTGCTCTCCGCGCTGCTCACCGCCGCCTGCTGGAACCTGCGGCCGGAGGCGGCGCCCGCCGCCCGGGTGGCAGGGGGCGGGGCGCGGCCCCGCACGCACCGCTGGTTCGGCGCGCTGTTCGTCAGCTACACCCTGGAGGGCGTCGGGTACATCGTCGCCGGGACCTTCCTGGTCGCGGCGATCGGACAGGAGGCCCCCGGCCCGGTCGGCAGCGGCGCCTGGGTGCTCGTCGGGCTGGCCGCCGTACCGTCCTCGGCGCTGTGGGCGCGGCTGGGGCGCCGCTGGTCCCGTCCCGGGCTGCTGGTCACGGCGCTCGTGGTGCAGGCGGCGGGCATCGCCCTGCCCGCCCTGGCCGGCGGTACGGCGGCCGCCTACGGCTCGGCGGTGCTGTTCGGCGCCACGTTCATCGGCGTGAGCACGCTCGCCCTCGGCATCGGGGCCCACCTGCGCTTCCCGCGCTCGGTCGCCCTGCTGACCGCCGGGTACTCCGTCGGCCAGATCCTCGGCCCACTGGCGGTGGCGCCGCTGCTGCACCACGGCTACCGGCAGGCGCTGCTCCTGGCCGCCCTGGTCGTCCTCGCCGCGGCCGCGGCCGCCGCCCTGCTGGGCGTCGGTTTCCCGCACCACATGCCGGCAACGCAGCGCACGGGACCGGCGGGGCGGCGACAATCGAGCGAGGAAGCGGGCGCGCTCGCCCCGCACTCGGCCGACTGACGTGGAGCCGCACATGACCACCGCACGGGACCTCGCGATCGTCGCCCTGGACGTGGCGACCGACAAGCCGGTGGAACAGGGCGACCTGTCGCTCGCGCTCGCGGCGGCCGAGGTGTTCGACCTCGTCGAGGCGAAGGCCCTCGTCCTGGACGGGGATCGCATCCTGCCCAGCGCCCAGTCCCCCACCGGCGACCGGCTGCTGGACGAGGCCGCGGCGGCGCTCGTACGGCAGGAGCCGTACGAGTCGGTCGAGGACTGGCTGTGGCGCCGGGGCCGCGGGCTGTCCGCGGCCTACGTCGACGACCTGGAGCGGGTCGGGCTGACGGCCCGGCCGCGGGGCCGCCGGATTCCGCTGCGGACCGGGCGTTCGGTGCTGGTCGACTCGGCGGCCCGGCGCGCGGCCGAGGAGCGCCGGGCGGCGGGCGAACCCGTCCTCGCCGCACTCGCCGCCGCGGCCGGCATCGGCGCCGAACCGCCCGAGATCCCCGAGGAGTTGGCGGGCGACACGGCCACGACCGTACTGGCCGCCGTCGGCAACGCGGTGATGGAACTGGAGGCCGTCCGCCAACGCCGCCAGATCGAGGACGCGGCGTTCGACAACGTCTGGCGGGGTTACTAGGAACCGGTGGTGCCCAGCAGGGCGCGGCAGTTGTCCCACAGGGGGCTCAGTCGGCCGGTGTCGTTGTAGAGCTTGGCAAACATCACCTGGCCCTCCAACTGGGCCACCACCGCGCGCGCGGCCCGGCGGGTGTCGGTCACGGTGACGTCGCCGCGCTCACGGGCCTCGGCGATCACCGCCTCGACCATGCCGATCTGCGCTTCGAAGATCTCCTGCAACCGCTCGCGGACGGCCTCGGTCTGGTTGCTCAGCTCCAGGGTGAGGTTCCCGAACAGGCAGCCCGAGACGGTGCCGCAGCCCTGCTGGACGGCGCGCTGCCCGGCCTCCGTCTCCTCGAACAGCCGCCGCAGGCGCCGCAGGGGCTCCGCGTCACCGCCCAGGGCGCGGGTCCAGTCGCGCTTCTGGGCCGCCCAGTGCTCGTCGACGACGGCGAGCGCGAGCGCCTCCTTCGACTCGAAGAAGTAGTAGAAACTCCCCTTCGGCACCCCCGCGGCCTTGCAGATCTCGGCCACGCCCAGGGCGGAGTAGCCGCGCCCCTCGATCAGCGAGCGCGCGGCACCGAGGATCTTGTGCTTGGCGTCGCTGGTGCGTCCCATACGGACAGCGTACGGAAGTATTGGACCGGTCGGCTAGTGATGGTGGCCGGTCCCCGGGTCACAGCAGCGGAAGCCCGTCCGCCTCACGCCGCTCCAGCCGCGCCACCAGCTCCGCCGCCGAGGCCTTGATGCTCTCGAGGCCGGGCCGGCCCCACGGCCGCGGCTCCACGTCGGCCACGCACACCGTGCCGAGCACCATGCCCGTACTGTCGACGAGCGGCGCGCCCAGATAGGAGCGGATGCCGAACTCGTCGACGATCGCGTTGCCCGCGAACCGCGGGTAGTCACGCACGTCCTCCAGCACCAGCGCCTTGCGCCGCACCACCACATGAGGGCAGAAGCCGTGGTCGCGGGTCAGTTCGCGGCCGAGCACCGGTGCGCTGCCGTCGGCCCTGACGACGACGGCCGGCGGTACGTCCGGCACCCGCAGGCCCGCGAAGAACTGGCGGTTCTCGTCGATGAAGTTGACCATGGCGTACGGCGCCCCGGTCACCTCGGCGAGACGGCCGGCGTAGGCGTCGAGACCGGGGTCCGGGTGTTCGTTCAGGCCGAGTTGGCACAGGCGCAGGGTGCGGGCGGGAGCCTCCTTGTCCTCGGGGGTGAGCAGCAGTCGACCGGCGGGGCGCGCCGGGTCGTACCTCATGGGCGGGCTCCGTCACTGTGGACGCGGGTCATGTAGGGGCTCCATGGCGGGTGTTCGGGAATCACATGTGGGCGCCGTGGCTCGGCGCGTGGGCCGGGGCGTGTGCGATGAGATGGCGGACGAGGGTCAGCAGGGTCTGCACACCCGAGCTGGAGATACGGGCGTCGCAGCGCACGACGGGGATCTCCGGGGGCAGGTCGATGGCGGCACGGACCTCTTCGGGGTCGTAGCGGTAGGAGCCGTCGAACTCGTTGATGGCGACGATGAAGCCGAGGCCGCGCTGCTCGAAGAAGTCGACCGCGGCGAAGCACTCCTCCAGGCGGCGGGTGTCGGCCAGGATGACCGCGCCGAGCGCCCCTTCGGAGAGTTCGTCCCACATGAACCAGAACCGCTCCTGCCCGGGCGTGCCGAACAGATAGAGCACATGCTCCGGATCGAGGGTGATGCGGCCGAAGTCCATGGCCACCGTCGTCTCGACCTTGTTCTCGATCCCGTCGAGCCGGTCGGTCGCGGCGCTGACCGTGGTGAGCAGCTCCTCCGTGCTCAGCGGCGCGATCTCGCTCACCGCGCCCACGAAGGTCGTCTTGCCGACTCCGAACCCTCCGGCGACCAGGATCTTCAGTGCGGTCGGGAAGGGGTCAGAGCTGTCGTCGTAGTCCATCGAGCACTGCCTCCAGTAGGGCCCGGTCGGTCGGGGCGTGGTGGAACTCGGGGGGCTTGGTGGTCAGCGCCCCGCAGTCGACGAGGTCCGACAGCAGCACCTTGGTGACCACCGCCGGCAGCTTGAGATGGGCGGCCAGCTCGGCGACCGAGACGGGCGCGCGGCACAGGTCGAGGGCCTGCTGGTGCTCGGGGCCGAGGTAGCCGAGGGGCGTGGCGCCAGTGGCCATCACATGGGACAGGAGGTCGAGGGCGATGGTCGGCCGGGTGCGGCCGTTGCTGACCGTGAAGGGGCGCACCAGCCGGCCGGCCGCGTCGTCGAGCCAGGGCCCGTCGCCCGCCGCCGTCACGTTCAAGGCCTCATCGCCGTGGGTTCGACGGCGTGCTGCCGGGGCGCGGTGGCCAGGTACGGGCGGACGCTCTTGACCAGCATGGCCATCTCGTAGCCGAGGACGGCCGCGTCGGCCTCGCGGCCGGCGAGCACCGCGAGGCAGGTCCCGGAGCCCGCGGTGGTCACGAACAGCAGGGTCGAGTCGAGCTCGACGACGACCTGGCGGACCTCTCCGCCGTCGCCGAAGCGGACCCCGGCGCTGCGGCCGAGGGAGTACAGGCCCGAGGCCAGCGCCGCCATGTGGTCGGCGCTGTCCGCGTCGAGGCCGTGGACCGACTTCACGAGCCCGTCGCAGGAGAGGAGTACCGCGCTGGTGGTGTGCGGTACGCGCTGCACGAGGCCGCTCATCAGCCAGTCGAGATCGGATGCATGGCCGGTCGGCGCATCGCTCGCCATGGTGGATCGACTCCTTGGGGTACGAAGGTCTGCGGGAGCGGTGGGGGCGGGGGTGGGGGCTGCGGTGGTCATCCGGCGGGTGCGCTCCCGTCGCGCCGGGTGGGGTGGTCGGTGCCGCGCGCGGAGGCGGGGCGCGCCTGGGCTATGTGGGCCGGGTCCATGGGTGACCCGTCCCTGGGCGATACGTCCCTGGGCGATACGTCCCTGGGTGATACGTCCATGGGGCGCGGCGGAGTGGTGGCGGTGACGTCCGTATGGGGGGCGTCCAGACGTGCGGTGGGGACGCTGTGCAGGCGCTCCATGTGGGGTACCGACATGTGGTCCGCCCCCGTGTGGTCAGCCCCCATGTGTTCCGCCTCCAGGTGCTCCGCCTCCAGGTGCTGCTGGGCCTCGGCGAGACCGATGCCTCGTTGGAAGGCGGCCATCAGGCCGGGGTCGTGACCGGCGACGTGGTCGGCGTCCTGGCGGGGTGCCGGACCGTCGCGCAGCTGGGGCGCGATGTGTTCCTGGGCGCGGCGGCGGGGCAGTTGAGGGGGCCTGCCCATGGTGCCGCGGACGGTGCCGGTGCGGGACGTGGGCGGCGCGGCCGCGTGGTCCGCGACGAGGTGCCGGTCGTCGGGCCTGATGCCGGGCAGCGCCTCCGCCGGGTTGGGCCGCTCCTCGTGGGAGCCGCGCACGGGCAGGGGCGCGGGACCGCCGCCTGCCGTGGTCCCGTGCGACACGGCGCCGTTGCGGAGGGGTGACCCGGTGCCGTCGCCGTCCCACTGCTCGCCGTGGCGCGGTGCGGACGGCGGGAGTACGGCCCGGCGCCCGGCGGCGTCGGCTCCGGTGCGGGACGGTGGCTGCGGTTGCGGTTGCGGTTGCGGTTGCGGCTGCGGTTGCCGGGGGTGCGGCGGCACCGCCGCTGTCGTACCGCCGGTACGGTTCTGGGGCTGCGCCGCGCCCCCGGGCAGGCCGGGCGTCGGCCCCAGCAGCCCCTGAGGTACGACGAGTACGGCCTGCACTCCGCCGTAGATGTTGGTCTGCAACCGGACGTTGATGCCGTGCCGACGCGCCAGCTGCGAGACCACGAACAGTCCGATCCGGCCGTCGGCGAGCAGGCTCGCGACGTTGACCTGGTCGGGGTCGGCCAGCAGGGCGTTCATCTTCTTCTGCTCGGCGACGGGCATGCCGAGGCCCCGGTCCTCGACCTCGACGGCGAGGCCGGAGGTGACGAGGGTGGCCCGGAGCAGGACCTGGGTGTGCGGGGCGGAGAACACCGAGGCGTTCTCGACGAGTTCGGCCAGCAGGTGGATGACGTCGGCGACGGCGTGGCCGCGCAGGGTGCCGTCGATCGGCGGCACCAGCTTGACCCGGGAGTACTGCTCGACCTCGGCGATGGCGGAGCGCAGCACCTCGGTCATGGGGACCGGGTGGCTCCACTGGCGGCGGGAGACCGCGCCGCCGAGGACGGCGAGGTTCTCCGCGTGCCGTCGGATGCGGGTGGCGAGGTGGTCGACGTGGAAGAGGCCCTTGAGCAGGTCCGGGTCCTCGATCTCGTTCTCCAGCTCGTCGAGGATCGAGATCTCCCGGTGCACCAGGGACTGCAGCCGCCGGGCGAGGTTCACGAAGACCTCGAGTTTCTGCTCGCTGCCGGCCTGGCTGGAGAGCTGGGCGGCCTGCACGACGGCGGTGACGGCGCCGTCGTGCGCGCGGGCGAGGTCGGCGGCGAGCAGCTCGAAGTCCTCGGCGTCGTCGGCGGGCGCGCCGCGCGGCTTGCGCTGGGGCGGGGCGTCGCCGCGGCGCAGTGTCTCGACGAGGGCACGCAGGTCGGCCTCGCCGCGGGCGGTGCTGCGGCGCAGGGCGCCGATGCGGTCGCTCACGGACCTGGCGGCCCGGTCGGCGGCGACGGCGGCGATCAGGATGCCCGCCAGCGCGACCGAGACGGCGCCGGCGAGCACGCCCCACAGGGTGAGGCCGGGGCGGGCGCCGGTCGAGCGGACCGTGAACAGGACGGCGGCGCTGGCGCTCAGGGCGACCGCCACGGGCGGCAGTACGGCGAGCCTGAGCAGCTGGGGCCGTATGTGGTTTTCGGGCAGCGAGGGCGCTGTGCGGGCGACCGGTCGTCCGTGCCGTCCGCCCTCGCGGCGGTCTGCGCGTGCGGCCGGTGCGCGGAGGTGAGACATCGGATTCCTCGTGCTGGTCCGTCGGTGCCTGGGGCGCGGGCGTGCGCGGTTCGGGCATGCGCCGTCGTGTCGGTCGAGTGGGGGACAGGAATGCGGCCCCGCATCGCCCGACGGACACTCACAGTAGTCGCCAAGGCATCATGTGCGGTGGGCAGTTGACAAAGTCCCACGCAGAGCGTCCCGCTCTGGTATGAGGCGTCGCACGACAGACCGATAAACCCAGGGGACGCGCGATCCCGCCCAAGAAGGGATCGATCAGAGCTGGTCAGAAGCGGTCACAGCGATACAGGGCGCCCGCCCCCGTGATTCCGGGCGCGAGAAGGAACCGACCACGGACACCGCCCACCCCTTGTCCGCCCACCGCCCCGACGGGACCGTTTCACCCCCCTTTCCGCCCACCGGAGTCACCCCCTGAACGTCACTGTCCGTGTCAACGACGAGGACACGACCATCACCCGGCAGGGGTTCGCGGAGCGGTGCCGTCGCGCACCGTGCAGGAGCCCGCGTACTCGGCGGTGCCGCCGTCGGTGTGCACGGCGTGCAGGTGGATCCGTACGGAGTCCCGCGCCACGGAGTCGATACGGATCTCGTCGACGGCGGTGCCGGCGAAACCGGCGGCCCGCGCCACCGGCGCGATCGAGGGCGGTCCGGTTTCACCGGCGACCGGTGGGGCGGACCGGCCGGCTGCATGTGAGCGGTGAGCCCGAGGGCGGCGACGACACAGAGCCCGGCGACCGCTTCCTCAACGTCGCCAGCCGCACTCCGCCGGACTCACAGTCCCGGGCCGCACGCCACCGCGCTCACTGCCCGAGCCGCCCTTCTCCGCGCTCACCGCCCGAGCCGCCCCTCCGGACTCAGTGTCCTGAGCCGCCGCCACCGACGTCACCCGGCAGGTACCGCCTCCGGCTCCCCCGTGCCCTCGTCCGCGCTCCGGGACGCGGCGTTCTCGGTGTCGGTCCGGTCGTCGGCCGCCGTCTTGAGCGCCGCTCCGGCGAGGGCCGTCGGCCAGCCGCCGTCGGGGGCATGGGCGACCCCGCGCCACCACGGTTCGGAGGGAACCGTCTCTGCGGTGGGTTCGAAGGGCTCGCCGGGGCGGGGCAGGGCGATACGCGAGCCGGTGGCGTGGGCGGCCTCGATGGTGCCCTCGCCGGGCTCGGCCCACGGGTGGGGCGCCAGGTTGAAGGTGGCCCAGTGGATCGGCAGCATCACGCCGTGCGGCTGCCCGCCCTGGAGGTCGAGGTGGGCGCGCATGCCCTCCTCGGGCGTCATGTGGATGTCGGGCCAGAAGTCGGAGTAGGCGCCGATCTGGATCATCGTGGCGTCGAAGGGGCCGTGCTCGGCGCCGATGTCCCGGAAGCCGTCGAAGTAGCCGGTGTCGCCGCTGTGGTACACCCGGTGCTCGTCACCGGCGACGGACCAGGACGCCCACAGGGTGTGCTGGGTGTTGCGCATACCGCGGCCGCAGAAGTGGCGGGCGGGAGTGGCGGTCAGCGTGAGGCCGCCGACCCTCGTCGACTCGTGCCAGTCCAGCTCGCGCAGCCGGTCGGCGGAGACACCCCAGTGTTCGAGGTGGGCGCCCACGCCGAGCGGGACGGCGAAGAGGGTGTCCGTGTCGGCCAGCGCCTTGATGGTGGGCAGGTCCAGGTGGTCGTAGTGGTCGTGCGAGATGACGACGACGTCGACCGGACCGAGCGCCGCCAGCGGCAGCGGCACCGGGTGCACCCGCTTGGGGCCGATGAACGGGAACGGGGAGCAGCGCTGCCCCCAGACGGGGTCGAAGAGCACCCGGTGGCCGTCGATCTCCGCGAGCACGCTGGAGTGCCCCATCCATGTCAGCCGCAGCCCGGTGGCAGGCGGCTTCGCGATGTCGGCGAGTGTGGTGGCGTGCACCGGAACCGTGCCCTGGGGGCCGCGGCGGGGCCGCTCGTCCTTGTCGAAGTAGACCTTCGCGAAGTCCACCATCGAGATGGAGGGGCGGCTCGTCGGGCCGCCGGGATTCTGGAAGACCCCGTCCTTGAAGTGCGGCGATCTGCGAATGCGCGCCAGACGCTCACCAGTGGGATCCGCGCCGAAAGCCTCGGGCTGCAGCGCCTTGAGCCCGGAGCTCAGGGGACGGAAACCGGACACGCTACCTCCAGGTGGAGTCGGTGAGGCATTCCATTATGGTCGGCTCCACTGACAACACCCGAGTCATGCGGTCCCGGCGGGCTCTTTCCAAGGAAAGCCCAAAGATGCGGCCGCTCGCGA
The DNA here is from genome assembly GCF_050214755.1 of Streptomyces sp. C1-1. NCBI lineage: Bacteria > Bacillati > Actinomycetota > Actinomycetes > Kitasatosporales > Streptomycetaceae > Streptomyces > Streptomyces sp. C1-1. The sequence goes on from NZ_CP189826.1 coordinate 2,099,242, forward strand.
CCTCTGCGAGGCAGAGGTCGTGCTGCTGCTCCCCGGCTCACCTGCTGCACCGCGGCGCCCGCCTCCCACAGGAAGCGAACCCACCACCTGGGGAACCGGGAATCCCCGGCGCCCATTCCCGCCGCCGGCGCTGAGCCTTGCCGGCTCGGCGAGCACGCCCGTTCCCCGGGTTCCGTTGACAACCGGAAGCACCCTCTCGATACTGACCGACGATTCAGTAGTACTCTCCCCCTCCCCACCACCCGGTCCCCTCTGATCGGCGTCTCCGAGGAAACCTCATGACCGCTCCCCTGATGTCGCTCACCTGGACCGACCACGTCACCGGCCACCAGGGCTTCCTGGTCGTCGACCGGCTGGTCCGCGGTGTCGCCAGCGGCGGACTGCGCATGCGGGCCGGTTGCACGCTGGACGAGGTCGCCGGGCTCGCCCGCGGGATGACCATGAAGGAGGCGCTGCACTACAACCCCGAGGGCCGTTACGTCCCGCTGGGCGGCGCCAAGGGCGGCATCGACTGCGATCCCCGGGACGCGGGGGCGTACGGACTGCTGGTGCGCTACCTGCGCGCCATGAAGCCGTACATCGAGGACTTCTGGACCACCGGTGAGGACCTCGGGCTGACCCAGGACACGGTGGACCGGGCGGCGGCCGAGGCGGGGCTCGTCTCCTCGATCCAGGCGGTGTATCCGCTGCTCGACGACGAGGTGACGGCACGGCGGCGGCTCGCGGAAGCGTTCGCCGTCGAGGTGGACGGCATCGGGCTGGACGAACTCGTCGGCGGCTGCGGTGTCGCGGAGTCGGCGCTGGCCGCCCTGGACCGGGCGGGCGTGCCGCACGCGGGAACGCGGGTCGCCGTGCAGGGCCTGGGCACCATGGGCGGGGCCACGGCGCGCTTCCTCGCGCGCGCGGGGCTCTCGGTCGTGGCGGTGGCCGACATCAAGGGCACCATCGCCAACCCCGCCGGCCTGGACGTGGAGTCGCTGCTGGCCGCGCGCGACGGGTACGGCACCGTGGACCGTGCGGTGTTGCGGCCCGGGGACCGCGAACTGCCGGGCGACGCCTGGCTCGCGGCCGAGGCGGAGGTGCTGGTGCCGGCGGCCGTCTCGTACGCGATCGACACGGCGGACCAGGAGCGGATCGGGGCCCGTTGGATCGTCGAGGCGGCCAACATGCCCGTGCTGCCCGAGGCGGAGGAGCTGCTGGCCGCGCGCGGGGTCACCGTGCTGCCCGACGTCGTCGTCAACTCCGGTACCAACGCCTGGTGGTGGTGGACTCTCTTCGGCGACATCGGCCCGGACGCGGACGAGGCGTTCGCCCACACGCGCCGCTCGATGCGCGCCCTGGTCGACCAGATGCTGGTCCGCGCGGAGGCCGACGGCACGACCCCGCGCGCGGCCGCCCACGCCATCGTCGGGGACCGGCTGCCGGTGATCGCGGAGCGGTTCGGCTGGTACCGCTGAACGGGCCGGGGCCGGAAGGCCCCTCGTCGACCATCGGCGGCCGGTCGGGCAGGAGTTGAGGGTGACCCCGGACAGGGACGCGGACCATGAGGATTCGCCTGTGCTGTCTGCTCCGGGCCCGTCCCGGCGCCGCCGAGGCCCTGGCCGCGTACGAGGACAAGGTGCTGGCCCTGCTGGGCCGGCACGACGGCCGGATTCTGCAGCGCGCCCGGGCCGACGGCGCCGAGGGCCGCCCGGACGAGATCCAGCTGATCGAGTTCGCCTCGCGGGCCGGTTACGACGGGTTCATGGCCGACGAGCGCCGCACGTCCCTGTCCGGGGAGCGCGACGCGGCGATCGCCAGGACCGAGCTGTACCCGGTGGAACTGGTCAAACATCGGTCCGACCCGGCGCCGGCAGCGACGACGGAATAGGCTGACCGCGTGGCGAGAGTGCGGTTGAGCGTGGCCGAGCGGCGTGAGGAACTGCTGCGGGCGGCCATCGGGCAGATCGAGGCGCGGGGCGTGGCGGCGGTCCGGATCGCCGACGTGGCGTCGGCCCTCGGTGTCAGCAACGCCCTGGTGCTGTACCACTTCTCGACGAAGGAGAAGCTGGTCGCCGCCGCTTTCACCTACGCCGCCGAGGACGACCTCGCCCATCTGCGCAAGCTGCTCGGCCGTCGCACCACGGCGCTACGGCGACTGCGTGCCGCCGTGCGCTGGTACGCGCCGACCGGCCAGGCCAAGGGCTGGCGGCTGTGGATCGAGGGCTGGGCGGCGGCGCTGCGCGAACCCGCGCTGCGGGAGGTGGCGCGGGACCTCGACAAGCGGTGGAAGGCGGCGCTCGCCGAGGTCATCGCGGAGGGCGTGGCCGCGGGCGAGTTCCACTGCCCCGACCCCTTCGGCACGGCCCTGCGTCTGACGGCCCTGCTGGACGGCCTGGCGGTACAGCTGACCTCGTACGCCGGCGCCGTCCCCCGGACCCGGGCACAGGAGTGGGTGGACGAGGCCCTGGCCCGCGAACTGGGCCTGGAACGAGCGGCGTTGACCACTTCGCAGGCGTGAGGGCGCGCCCGCTCCAGGGGTCCCCCGACTCTCACCGGGGGACCGGGAGACCTCGAGACCGAGTGACCGGGAGACCCCACCGCCCTCAGGCGACGGAGGCGATCCGTGTCCTGATGTCCTCGGGTGACAGCGCGCCCTTCGCCGTGACGTGGTCGCCGGACGACTCGCCGCGCAGCCGACGCCCGATCCACGGCACCAGGTACTCGCGCGCCCACTGCACGTCGTCCCGCCGCACCTCCAGCGTGCCCCGCGGCGGCAGCGGCGGCCAGGGCTGGTCGGGGTCGGCCGGGATCTCCAGGCCGAGGACCTGCCCGGCGCGCAGCGCCACGCGCGTGTGACCCTCGGGCGAGAGGTGGAGCCGGTCGCCGTCCCAGGCCCTGCGGTCCTGCACCGACTTCAGCGACCACAGGTCGAGCACGGGGCAGCCGTACCGGTCGGCGATGGCCCGTACATGCCCGTTGTAGGTGGCGATCTTGCCGCGCAGGTGCTTCAGCACGGGCACGCCACGGGTGTCGAACCCGGTCGTCACCATGACGGTGCCGGCGACCGCCGTGAGGCGGGCGATCGCCCGCTCGAAACGCTCGGCCACCTCGTCGGGGTCGGTGCCCGGCCGGATGATGTCGTTGCCGCCCGCGCAGAAGGAGACCAGGTCGGGGGCGAGCTCGACGGCCTGCGGGAGCTGGTCCGCCACGATTTGGTCGAGCAGTTTGCCGCGCACGGCGAGGTTCGTGTAGCTGAAGTCGCCCTCCGGACGCCGGTCCGCGAGGAGCACCGCGAAGCGGTCCGCCCAGCCGACGAAGGCCCCGTCGGGGCCGGGGTCGCCGACGCCCTCGGTGAAGCTGTCCCCCACCGCAACGTACGACCCGATCACTGATCTGCTGTCATTCTTCGAATCGTCTGCCACAGCCGTCACTATTCACCTTCGAATGTGACCTACGCGACCGTAGGCCGGGGTTGACGGGCGGTGACATAAGCCACTCCCAAAGTGTTGGCCAAGGTCGGAATAACGCTCTGTTCAGGGCTGTTGACGGGTCAACCGCCACACGGCCGTGCGCCCGCCCCGTCGTCGACCCCGCGGACACACCGAAGGCCGGACCCGGGGATCGGGGTCCGGCCTTCGGCGGCGTGTCGGGCGGCGTGGCGGCGGGGGGTCAGCCGACGGCGACGCCCTTGGAGCGGAGGTAGGCGACCGGGTCCACGTCGGAGCCGTAGTTCGGCGTGGTCCGGATCTCGAAGTGCAGGTGCGGCCCGGTGACGTTGCCCGTCGCGCCGGACAGGCCGAGTTGCTGGCCCGCGCTGACGCTCTGGCCGGCCGAGACGGACAGCTGCGAGAGGTGCCCGTACTGGGCGTAGTAGCCGTCGGCGAGCCTGATGACGACCTGGTTGCCGTATGCGCCGCCCCAGCCGGCGGAGACGACCGTGCCCGCGCCGACGGCCTTGACGGAGGTGCCGGTGGGGACGACGAAGTCGACGCCGGTGTGGTAGCCGCTGGACCACATGCTGCCGGCCACGTGGTAGCCGGTGCCGACGGTGGCGCCGGAGACGGGGAGCTGGAAGCCGGTGGCGGCGGTGGTGGTCGCGGCGGCGCTGCGGGTGGTGCCCTCACCGGAGGAGGACGAGCGCTCCTTCGGCGTGGTCGAGCCCTGCGAGGACGAGGACTTGGCCGTGGAGGACTTGGTGGTGCCCGTCGCGGCCTTCTTGCCGATCGAGAGCTTCAGACCGGGGTGGATGAGCGACGGGTCGTCGCCGACGGCGGCGCGGTTGTCGGCGTAGAGCTTGTGCCAGCCACCGCTGACGTGCTGCTCCTCGGCGATCTTCGAGAGGTAGTCGCCGGACCGCACCGAATAGACGTGCACCGCCTTTTCGGAGGCGGTGTTCTTCTTTTCGGTCGCCTTCTTGACGGTATTCGGAAGAGACTGCACGGCCTTTTCCGAAACCGACTGGGAAGCGGACTGGGCGGTGGCCGCGTGGGCGCCGGTGGCACCCATCAGCGGGAGGGCGAGCGCGGCGCCGCCGGTTCCGGCGACGGCGATGGAGCGGGTGAAGCGCTGGGGCTTCGGGCGGCGGTGCTTACCCTTCGCGGGCATGGCGAATTCCTCTCCGGCGCCTGCGAGGTGAGCTGTCGGGTGCGGGCTGGAGATGCCCGGCCGCGCGCTGGTCGCGGCTGTACCCCTAGCCGTTCCGGAGACCGGAACAGGCGTTGTACCTGTGGGTCCCCCGCTCCTGCCGTACACGGGTGAGTTGGTGCGGGCTCCGGGCGGCGGCAGGATTGGGCGTCCGTCCGGATTGGTGTGGAACGTAAGCGACGAAGACGCGAAGGGACAAGCGACGGTTCCCCGTGAATGCGTTTCTCTTGATCCTCCGCGGAAATCCACGGTCACTCTCCGTGAATTTCCGCTTCAGGCCATTCTTCAATCCGCAGGAAAGACAGATTGATTACGTGAGCATGACGAGGTACGCACCGTCACGGATATGACGCTGCTCACGTGACACTGCTCCAGCTTCCCTTGTCGCAGCGCGAGTTGGAATGAAGCCCAATCAACGCAGCAATTCGGACAGAAGAGTCAGATGCGGCGCAGGCGGAGAACTGCCGCATCGAGGTCGCCCCGAAGTCCGGTACGCAGGCCATGGTGCAGCAATACGCCACCTCGATGCACTTCGCCCGTTTCGAGGCATTCGTACGACGCCGTCGGGTCGAGAGCACGCAGCCGCAGGGCCGGTACGGGCTCGCCGTAGCTCTGCGCCTGCAGCCAGGCGAGGACGACGGTCTCGTCCCCGCGCACGTACTGCACCGCGCTCAGCCCGCCCGTCGGCGGCCTGAGGCGGTGGAGCTCGCCGTGCTGGACGAGCGGCCGGATCTCCTTGTAGAGGCCGACCCAGTCGCGGGCCTCGGCCAGCTCCTCCTCGGTCCACTGCGTGAGGTCCCCACCCACCCCGAGCACTCCGGCCATGGCACTGACGAACCGGAAGCGCAACGAGCTGACGCGCCCGTTGAGCTGGGTGTTGGGGCTGTCGGTGACCCAGGCGGCCATCACGCGCGCGGGGTGGATCTGGCTGAAGCCGTGCTGGATGGCGAGCCGGTCGAGCGGATCGGTGTTGTCCGAGGTCCACACCTGGTCCGTACGGCTCATGATGCCGAGGTCGATCCGTCCGCCGCCGCCCGAGCAGGACTCGAAGACGACACCGGGGTGGGCCGCCCGCAGCCGGTCCAGGAGTGCGTACAGGGCGCGGACGTGGTCGACCCAGAGTCGCTGCGGATAGCCGTCACCCGGCCACCCGGCGTCCGTGAAGCAGCGGTTGAAGTCCCACTTGACGTAGTCGATCGGAGCGCTGGTCAGGAGTGCGTCGAGCCGCTCCCACAGGTACTCCTGGACGTCCTCGCGGGCCAGGTTCAGCACGAGCTGGTTGCGCAGCTCCGTCCGCTTGCGTCCGGGCTGGAACTGGACCCAGTCGGGGTGGGCGCGGTAGAGGTCGCTGTCCGGGTTGACCATCTCGGGTTCGACCCAGATGCCGAACTGCATGCCCAGTGCGTGCACGTAGTCGGCGAGCGGCGCCAGGCCCTTGGGGAAGCGGTCCGGGTTGGGTGTCCAGTCGCCGAGTCCGGCCCGGTCGCTGGTGCGCGTGCCGAACCAGCCGTCGTCGACGACGAACAGTTCCACGCCGATCGCCGCGGCCCGCCGCGCGAGGGCCCCCTGCTGCTCCTCGGAGATGTCGAACTCCGTGGCCTCCCAGGAGTTGAACAGCACGGGGCGGTCCTGGTCAGCGTCCGGGACGACGTACGCGCGCTGGTAGGCGTGCCAGGCCCGGCTCGCCCCGCCGAAGCCGCCGTCGCTCCACAGTCCGGCGAAGACGGGGGTGGTATAGGACTCCCCCGGCGCCAGGTTCAGCAGCCCTGAGTCGTCGTATCCGGCGCCTCCGGTGATCTGCACGCGCGCGTCCGGGAGTTGGGCCACCGCGATGCGCCAGGAGCCGGACCAGCCGAGGGCGCAGCCGTAGACCTCGCCGCGCTCCTCGGTGGCGTCGGTGTCGAGGGCGACCCAGGGCAGGTGCTGGTGTCCGGTGTGCCCGCGGCGGCTGCCGATGATCTTCTCGCCGTAGGTGAGCGGGGAGCTCGTGAGCCGGGACTCGGCGGCCCAGCGGCCGTGCAGCTGGGACAGCCGCCAGCCGTCGCGGTCGGGCAGCGTCCAGGTGGCGGCGTCCGCGCGCAGCAGCTCCAGGGGGCCGGGGCCTTCGTTGTCGAGGGTCACCCAGCGCTCGACGACGTCGTGCCGCATCCGGTGGTGCAGGGTGATCGCGAGACCGCCGTCGCGGAACCTCAGCCGGAGATGGTCGCCCACCGTCTCGTACGCCTCGAAGCGCCACTCGGTGCCGCGCCGCTCGTCGGAGCGTACGGACAGGGCGGGCCGCACGAAGCGCGGACCGCCCTCGACCGGGTACTCCTCACGGCCGTCGAGCGGGGACTCGAAGGGGCGGTAGTCGGGCAGCGGGCGTACGGCGAGGGCCTCGGCGTCGGCGAGGGCGATCCGGGGGCCCCAGTGCAGGTGCAGGAGCTCGTCGTCCTCAGTGAGATGGATGGCGTAACCGCTGGTCGGCCCGGTCAGGAGCCACGTACGGCGGTTGTCGGAGATCTCCAGCATCAAGCCCCCACAGATTCGAACAGGTGCGATCAAGCAGCAACATCATCAACTCCGGTGGGGGTCGACGGCAACGCCTGTGGACAACTCGTTGCCCAAGGAAGCCATGTCGTATCGTCGACAAGGTCCCCGCCGTCGAGCCGAGTCGGCGGGGCCGACTGGGAGGAGCCCCCGTGACGCAGCAGGTCCCGTCGACCGATCCGGAGCTGGCCCGGGTCCGCAACTTCCGCGACGTGGGCGGGCTGCCGACGGTGGACGGGCGGCGGGTGCGGCACGGGGTGCTGTTCCGCAGCGGGCATCTGGCGCACGCGACCGAGGAGGACGCCGCCTTCCTCGCCTCGCTGGGGCTGCACACGATCTTCGACTTCCGCAACGCGGCGGACCAGAAGCTGGAGGGGCCGGACGTCGAGCTGCCCGGCGTGCGCAATGTGAACCTGCCGCTGTCCGACCCGGCGGACGGCGCCGGTTTCTGGAAGATGGTGCGGGACGGCGAGATCGAGCAGCTGCGCGAGGCCCTCGGCGACGGCAAGGCGGCGGGCCGCATGATCGCTTCCTACCGCACGATCATCAGGGAACGCACCACCGAGCACACGCGCGTGCTGCGCTCGCTCGCCGATGACAGCGTGCCGGCCCTGATGCACTGTGCGGCGGGCAAGGACCGCGCGGGTCTGTCCATAGCCATCACCCTGCTCACCCTGGGCGTGGAGCGTGAGGCCATCGTCGCGGACTACCTGGAGTCCAACGCCAAGCACCGCCGCTACAAGGTGCACCGCAGCAGCGGCTCCGCCGCCGGCTACTCCCCCGAGGTCATGGAGCTGCTCAGCCCCCTGTTCGAGGCGCGCGCCGAGTATCTGGCGGCGGCCTTCGAGACCATCGAGGAGACGTGGGGCGGGGTCGAGGCGTACCTGGAGCAGGGGCTCGGGGTCACACCGGAGATCCGAGAGCGGCTGCGCGGGCGGCTGCTCGACTGACGGGCACCCGGCCTACTTCGCGCCCACCGCGAACAGCAGGTAGATGAAGGCCGCGAACAGGTGTCCCACGGCGATGTAGATGATCAGCCGGACCCACAGGCCGCGGGGGAACTTCTCCTCCATGTTGCTGTTGCTCATGGCATCTCTCCATCGGTGGGGCCGAGGCACAGGGTGGCCGTCGGGCTCTGCAGCAGGGTGTGGACGAACAGGAGCTCGACACCGTCGGGGTCCTGCGCGGCGATGCGGTGCGGTGTGAGCGAGTCGAAGTGCGCGCTGTCGCCGGGGGCGAGGCGGTGCGTGGTGTCACCGAGGCGCAGCCGCAGCCGTCCGCTGAGGACGTACAGCCATTCCTCGCCGGGGTGCACGCGCACGATGTCGCCCTGCGAGCCGTGCGGCACGTGCACGCGCAGGGCCTGCATGCCACGGCCGGGTGATCCGGCCTGCCAGTAGGTCCAGCCGCCCGCAGGCGTCGGTTCCATGTCGGCGCCGCGCACGACGGCGTCCCGGTCGGCGACCCGCTCGCCGAGCAGTTCCGAGACGGTCGTACCGTAGATACGGGCGAGGGCGAGCAGCATCGGCAGCGAGGGCTGGCGCTGTCCGGTCTCCAGCCGGGACAGATGGGCCGGCGAGAGCCCGGCGGCGCGCGCCGCGGCCTCCAGGGTGAGGGTGGCGCGACGGCGCAGGGCGCGCAGCTGGGGCGCGACGGCGGGCAGGTCCGGTCCGGGGAGCGGCTCGGACTCGGCTTCCGGAGAGCTCATGCTCTCCATTGAGCCGCGGTTTTGCCCCTGCGGCAAATTCGTTGCCTCAGAGGCAAAAAACCCCGGCCGGGCGGCTCACCGGTTGGCGACCGCCTGCTTCACGAGCGTCTTGCCGAAGTCCCACATCAGTCCGCCGCCACTGTGCGCGTCGTCCATCACGGCGGTGAAGGCGTCCACGAACCGGTCGACGTCCTGCTCGCCGATGATCAACGGCGGGATCAGCTTGATCACCTCGAGGTGGTCGCCGGAGACCTGGGTGAGGATCCGGTGCCGCTGCAGCAGCGGTACGACGACCATCTGCGCGAACAGTCCCTTGCGCGCGGCCTGCAGCATCGTCCAGCGGCTGCGCAGCCTGAGCGACCTGGGCCTGCCGAACTCGATGCCGACCATCAGGCCGCGGCCGCGGACGTCGGCGAGCAGCTCGTACTTGTCGACGAGCGCCGCGAGCCGGGACTTCAGCTGCTCCCCCGTCGCCCGGGCGTTCGCGACGATCTGCTCGTTCTCCATGACGGACAGCACGGCGAGGCCCGCCGCCATGGCCTGGGCGTTGGAGCCGAAGCTCGCCGAGTGGACCAGCACCCGGTCCATCGACGAGTAGACCTTCTTGAAGATCCAGTCCTTGCCGAGGGTGGCGCCGACCGGGACGTAGCCGCCCGACAGCGCCTTGGCCACGCACACCAGGTCGGGTTCCACGCCCTCCTCGTGCTGGTAGGCGTAGAAGTCGCCGGTGCGGCCGAGGCCCGTCTGCACCTCGTCGGCGATGAGCAGCGCCTTGTGCCTGCGCAGCAGTTCCTGGGCGGCGCGCAGATAGCCGGGCGGCGCCTCGTGCACGCCCTTGCCCTGGATCGGCTCCACGATCAGAGCGGCGACGTCGCCCTTGTTCAGCTCCCGTGCCAGGGCGTCGAGGTCGCCGAGCGGGACGGCGGTGTCCGGCAGCAGCGGGGCGAAGCCGTCCCGGAAGCCGGACTCACCGTTGACGGACAGCGAGCCCGTGGTCAGGCCGTGGAAGGCGTGGTCGCAGTACAGTACGCGCGGTCTGCCGGTGGCGTAGCGGGCGAACTTCAGCGCCGTCTCCACCGCTTCCGTACCGCTGTTGCCGAAGAACACCCGGTCCAGGTGCGGGCTGTACGTCAGCAGCCTCTCGGCCAGCAGCCCGGGCAGCGGCTGGCAGTCGAAGCGGGTGAGGTCGGCGAGCGAGGCGTCGAGGACGTCGTGCAGCGCCTTGCGGACGACCGGGTGGTGGCGGCCCAGGCCCATCACCCCGAACCCGGCGAGCATGTCCAGGTAGTCGTTGCCGTCCGCGTCCCAGAAGTGGGCGCCCTCGGCGCGCTCGTAGACCTTGTCGAAGCCGATGGTGTGCAGCATGCGCGGGAGCTGGTGGTTGAGGTACTTCCCGTGCAGCTCGTAGCGTTCGGCTCCGCGCTCGGCCAAGAGCGCCCCGAGGTCGAACTCCTTGGTCATTCAGCCCTCTCCTTGACGGTGCCGTTCACCTGTTCCTTGACGGCCAGGGTGTCCTCGGCCTCCTTGACGGCCAGGCTTGCGCTGATCCGCCCGGCCACCTCGACCGGCGTGAGTCCGATGTCGGCCAGCACCTCGCCGCGCTTGGCGTGCGCGAGGAACTGCTCCGGGATGCCGAACCGCCGTACGGGCACGTCGACTTCGGCGTCGCCGAGGGCCAGCGCCACGGCCGAGCCCACACCGGCCGACCGGCTGTTGTCCTCGACGACGGCCACCAGCCGGTGTTCCGCGGCGAGGCCAGGGAGCGCCGGGTCGACCGGCTTGACCCACCGGGGGTCGACCACGGTGCAGGAGATCCCGCGCGCCTGGAGCAGCTCGGCGGCCTGCAGGCAGACGGGAGCCATCACGCCGACGGCGACCATCAGCACCTCGGGCGTGCCGGGGCCGCGGTGCAGGACGTCGAGGCCGCCGACCCGGTCGATCGCCGGGATCTCGGGGCCGACCGACTCCTTCGGGAAGCGGACCAGGGTCGGGGCGTCGTCCACGGCGACCGCCTCGCGCAGCTGCGCCCGCAACTGGTCGGCGTCGCGTGGCGCGGCGATCCTGAGCCCCGGCACGACCTGGAGGATCGACATGTCCCACATGCCGTTGTGGGAGGGCCCGTCGACGCCCGTCACACCGGCCCGGTCCAGCACGAAGGTGACTCCGCAGCGGTGCAGGGCGACGTCCATCAGGAGCTGGTCGAAGGCGCGGTTGAGGAAGGTGGCGTAGACGGCGACGACGGGATGCAGCCCGCCGGTCGCGAGCCCCGCCGCGCTCACCGCGGCGTGCTGCTCGGCGATGCCCACGTCCCACACCCGGTCCGGGAACTTCGCGGCGAACTTGCCCAGCCCCACCGGGTGCAGCATCGCCGCCGTGATCGCGACGACGTCCTCCCGCTCCTCGCCGATCCTGACGATCTCGTCGCCGAACACCGACGTCCAGGAGGGGCCGTTGGAGGGCGCGAGGGGCTCGCAGGTGAGCGGGTCCATCACGCCGACGGTGTGGAAGTGGTCTTCCTCGTGGGCCAGGGCCGGCTCGTAGCCACGGCCCTTCTCGGTGAGGCAGTGGACGAGGACAGGGCCGTGGAAACGTTTCGCGCGCCGCAGCGCCGACTCGACGGCCCCGATGTCGTGTCCGTCGATCGGGCCGACGTACTTCAGGCCCAGGTCCTCGAACATGCCCTGCGGGGCGAAGGCGTCCTTGAAGCCCTTCTTCGCGCCGTGCAGGGACTCGTAGATGGTGTTGCCGACGACGGGTGTGCGCAGCAGGACGTCCTTGCCCCAGGCGAGCACCTTCTCGTAGGAGTCGGTGGTGCGCAGGGTGGCGAGGTGGTTCGCGAGCCCGCCGATGGTCGGCGCGTACGACCGCTCGTTGTCGTTGACGACGATGATCAGCGGCCGGTCCTTGGCGGCCGCGATGTTGTTCAGCGCCTCCCAGGCCATGCCGCCGGTCAGCGCGCCGTCGCCGATCACCGCGACGACATGCCCCTTCTCGCCCTGCACCTGGCGGGCCTTGGCGAGGCCGTCGGCCCAGCCGAGCGCCGTGGAGGCGTGGCTGTTCTCCACGATGTCGTGCTCGGACTCCTCGCGCGACGGGTAGCCGGACAGGCCGCCCTTGCCGCGCAGCTTGGAGAAGTCCTTGCGGCCCGTCAGGATCTTGTGGACGTAGCTCTGGTGGCCGGTGTCCCAGACGATGCGGTCCACCGGTGACTCGAAGACCCGGTGGAGCGCGATGGACAGTTCCACCACGCCCAGGTTGGGCCCGAGGTGTCCGCCGGTCCTGGCGACCGCGTGCACCAGGAACTCCCGGATCTCCTCTGACAGTTCGCGAAGTTCCGCCTCGGACAGCGCCTTAAGGTCGCGTGGTCCCCGGATGTTCTCCAGAATGGTCACGCTCGGGCCCCCTTCGGTCCGTGCTGTTCAACTCACGGTGACGGCCGGCTCCCCCGAAGCGACGCCGTCCTGTTCCATCTGCTCGGCGATCTTCATCGCCTCCTCGATGAGGGTCTCCACGATCTTCGACTCGGGTACGGTCTTGATGACCTCGCCCTTGACGAAGATCTGCCCCTTGCCGTTGCCGGAGGCGACCCCCAGGTCCGCCTCCCGCGCCTCACCGGGGCCGTTGACCACACAACCCATCACGGCTACCCGCAACGGGACCTCCATCCCCTCCAGACCGGCCGTGACTTCGTCGGCGAGCTTGTAGACGTCGACCTGCGCCCGGCCGCAGGAGGGGCAGGAGACGATCTCCAGGCGCCGCTGGCGGAGCCCGAGCGACTCCAGGATCTGGATGCCGACCTTGACCTCCTCGGCGGGCGGGGCGCTCAGCGAGACCCTGATCGTGTCGCCGATGCCCCGCGAGAGCAGCGCCCCGAAGGCGACCGCCGACTTGATCGTGCCCTGGAAGGCGGGGCCGGCCTCGGTCACCCCTAGGTGCAGCGGGTAGTCGCACCGCTCGGCCAGCAGCCGGTAGGCGTTGACCATGACCACGGGGTCGTTGTGCTTGACCGAGATCTTGATGTCCCGGAAGTCGTGCTCCTCGAAGAGGGACGCCTCCCACAGGGCCGACTCCACCAGCGCCTCCGGAGTCGCCCGGCCGTACTTCTGCAGCAGCCGCCTGTCCAGCGACCCGGCGTTGACCCCGATCCGGATGGGCGTGCCGTGGTCCCTGGCGGCCTTGGCGATCTCCTTCACCTGATCGTCGAACTTCTTGATGTTGCCCGGGTTAACCCGCACCGCGGCGCAGCCGGCCTCGATGGCCGCGAACACGTACTTCGGCTGGAAGTGGATGTCCGCGATCACCGGGATCTGCGACTTGCGCGCGATGGTGGCCAGGGCGTCCGCGTCGTCCTGCGTGGGGCAGGCGACGCGGACGATCTGGCAGCCGGAGGCGGTGAGCTCCGCGATCTGCTGCAGGGTGGCGCCGATGTCGGACGTACGGGTCGTCGTCATCGACTGCACCGACACCGGCGCCCCGCCCCCTACGGCCACCGGCCCCACGTGGATCTGCCGCGAGACGCGCCGCTCGGCGATCGGCCGGGCCGGCACCTCGGGGACACCCAGGGAAACGGCGGTCATGACGTCACTCCCGGTTTCCGGAGACCGTCTCGCGCATCGCGCGCAGGGACTCCTTCAGGGACCCCATGGTGGCGAGGACGGCGGTGGGCTCGTAGCCGCAGTGCGCCATGCAGTTGGCGCAGCGCGGGTCCTTGCCGCGGCCGTACTTGTCCCAGTCCGTCTCCTCGATGAGTTCGCGGTACGTCGGCACGTACCCGTCGCTCATCAGGTAGCAGGGGCGCTGCCAGCCGAAGAGCGAGTAGTTCGGGATCGCCCAGGCGGTGCAGGGGAAGTCGACCTTGCCCTCGAGGAAGTCGAGGAACAGCGGCGAGTGGTTGAGCCGCCACTTGCGGCGGTTGCCGCCCGCGAAGGCCTTCTTGAACAGCTCGCGGGTCTGCTCCACGCCCAGGAAGTGCTCCTGGTCGGGCGCCTTCTCGTAGGCGTAGGCGGGAGAGATCATCATCTCGTCGACCTTGAGGTCGTCGTTGAGGAAGTTGAGCACCTCGATGATGGTCTGCGGGGTGTCGGTGTTGAAGAAGGTGGAGTTGGTGGTGACCCGGAAGCCGCGCCGCTTGGCCTCCTTGATCGCCTCGACGGCCTCGTCGAAGACGCCCTCCTTCGCCACCGACTCGTCGTGCCGCTCGCGCAGTCCGTCGATGTGCACGGCGAAGGCGAAGTAGGGAGAGGGCTTGAACTTGTCCATCTTCTTGCGCAGCAGCATGGCGTTGGTGCAGAGGAACACGTACTTCTTCTTCGCCACCAACTGCCGCACGATCTCATCGATCTGAGGGTGCATCAGGGGCTCGCCGCCGGCGATCGACACCATCGGGGCACCCGACTCCAGCACCGCCCCCACGGCCTGCGCGACCGGCATACGCTGCTTGAGCACGCCCGCCGGATGCTGGATCTTGCCGCAGCCCTCGCACTTCAGGTTGCATGCGAAGAGAGGTTCCAGCTCCACGATCAGCGGGAACTTGTCCCGCTTGCGGAGCTTCTGTTCGGCCAAGTATGTAGCGACTTTGATGGACTGACGCAGCGGCATGGCCATCTGGCTCACCTCCTGGGGAGCAGCAAATTACGGTGCCATTCGAAAAAAGCCGGAAGTACCGAACGAAGAACGCGGAAAGCCGATATTCCACCGCGCACCGTGCCGATACGGACGAGTTCATGTTCAGGAGCGTCCACGACCACCCGTACGGCCGCAACAGGGCGCTCGCCGGTGCGCACGGCGCTCAGAAGCGTCGCCGCGGACTCCATGTCGACCGCGATCGCGCCGGTCGCGTGCAGATCCGACCGTTCATGACCGCGGACGACGTGGTCCGCGCCGATGAGGGGGCCGGTGTGGACGGTGCGGCCGGGTACGGCACGCACGAGCTCCTTGACGAGCAGGTCGGTCCCCGCGCACGGAACGGTTCCGTCCGGGGCCCGGGTCTCCTCGGCGACGATCAGATCGCCGGGGTGCATCCCGGGGGCGAGCCCCGCGCAGAACCCGGTGGCCAGCACGGCGGCCCCGGCGAGGGCCGGATCGGCCAGGGCCCGGGTGACGGACCGCTCGGCCGCCTCGGGCCCCATGCCGGTGCGCAGGACGGTGACCGGCCCGCCGGCGCCCCACTGGCTCGGTTCGGCTCCGCGGCGCTGAATGCCGGTCCGCCTCACGCCGCGCTCGCCCGTGCGCAGGGCGAGGTGCTCGATGCCGAGCGCGCAGGCGATCAGCAGCGGTGCCGGGGCGGACTGGGTGCTCATCAGCTCCCCTTGCCGGCGGAGAACGGTTCTCCGTGCACGTAGCGGCCGAGCGCGGTCAGGGGGAAGACCTGCCGGTAGAGGTGGTAGTTGATGGAGAAGTCCCAGGGGAAGCCGGTGCCGGTGAAGTAGGGCTCGTCCCAGGAGCCGTCCTCGCGCTGGGTGGCGGCGAGCCACTCGACGCCCCGCTCGACGGCCCCGGAGTCCCTCTCCCCCGCCGCCAGCAGCGCCATCAGGGCCCACGCGGTCTGCGAGGCGGTGGAGGCACCCTTGCCGCTCCACTCCCTGACGTAGCGGTAGGAGCGCAGGTCCTCGCCCCAGCCACCGTCGTCGTTCTGCACCGACTCCAGCCAGGCCACCGCCCTGCGGATCGCCGGGTGCGAGCCGGGGAAGCCGGCCGCGACGAGGGCGGGTACGACCGACCCGGTGCCGTAGACGTAGTTGACGCCCCAGCGCCCGAACCACGAGCCGTCCGGCTCCTGTTCGGCCAGCAGCCACTCGATGCCGCGCCGGGTGCGCGGGTCGTGCGAGAGGCCCTCGACGGCCAGCATCTCCACCACGTGGGCGGTGACGTCCGCGGACGGCGGGTCGATGACCTCGCCGAAGTCGCAGAACGGCAGCCGGTTGGGGAACGGGCTGGTGTTGTCGACGTCGAAGGCGCCCCACGCCCCGTTCTTCGACTGCATCCCGAGGTTCCAGCGCACCCCGCGCCCGATGGCCTTCTCCACCCGTTCGGGGTCGTGGTGCCTGACCCGGCGCAGTGCGAGGACCACCTCGGCGGTGTCGTCGATGTCGGGGTAGTTGTCGTTGTGGAACTCGAACGCCCAGCCACCCGGCGGGAGTCCGGGCCGCTTGACGGACCAGTCGCCGGGCCGGACGATCTGCTCGCCGAGCATCCAGTCGGCCGCCTTGACCAGCTGCGGATGATCGGCCGGCACACCCGCGTCGGCGAGGGCGATCATCGCGAGGCACGTGTCCCACACCGGCGACTGGCAGGCCTCGATCATCCGGGCCCCGTCCTCCCGCCACACGGCGAAACGGTCCAGCGAGGCCAACCCCTCGCGCATCACGGGGTGTTCGAGGTCGTAGCCCAGCAGGTAGAGCGCGATGACCGAGTACACGGCCGGCGGCTGGATGCCGCCCCAGCAGCCGTCGTTCTCCTGCCGTTCGATGATCCAGCGGGCGGCGCTGTTCATGGCGGCCTTGCGCAGTCTGCGCGGCACGGCCTTGCGCAGTTGGTGCAGGGCCTTGTCCAGCCGCTGGAAGGCCCCGTCCCAACTGGCCACCGGAGCGAGGGGCTTGGGCGGGTTGGGGTCGGAAGGGTCGGTGTGCAGCTCGTCCAGCGGGAAGGGCGCCGGCCGCACCGGCCGCTTCGCGGAGACGATCGTCAGCGGGACGATGGTCTGCCGCGCCCAGCAGCCGAAGTCGTAGATGTTGAGCGGCATCCACTTCGGGAAGTAGATCAGCTCCGGCGGGAGTTCGGGCAGGTCCTCCCACTTCCACCAGCCGAAGAGCGCGAGCCAGATCCGGGTGAACACCCGGGCGGCGGCGATGCCCCCCTGCTCGCGGACCCACGCGGCGGCCCTGGCCATGTGCGGGGCGTCGGGCTCGTCGCCGGCCAGCCGAAGGGCGACGTAGGCCTCGACCGTGGTGGAGAGTTCGCCGGGTCCGCCGTAGAAGGTGGCCCAGGTGCCGTCCTCGCGCTGCCGGCCGCGGATGAACAGGGCGGCGGCGTGCGCGGTGGCCTCGTCGAGGATGCCCAGGAACTGCCGCAGGAGCAGGTCCTCGGCGTCCATGGTCACATTGGTCTCGAGGTCGCCCTTCCACCAGCCCTGGGCGTCCTGCCGGGACAGCAGGAAGTCGGTCGCGCGTTGGGTCGCGCGCACGGCGACGTCGTGCACCCCGGCCGCCACGGGGTCGGTGCTGTGTGTTTCGCTGGCCGAGGCAGCTCGGGGCGGCAGGGCCCCGGTGCTTCCGTCGGTCGTCGCTGTCATGGCTTCCCCTTCGTGCAGTCGTGCAAAGTCGTGCTGCTGTGGGTCCGCCGTCGGCCGGTGCCTGATACCTCTGCTGCGGCGCCGGCCGGCGACTACGCGAGGGCTATTCGACCGATAATGATCATCTCTTCCGTACGACGACGAAGTCGGCGAGCGCCGCGAACCGATCCCGCACCCGGTCGGGCATGTCGATGGCGTCGAGGGCCTCGATGGCGATGGCGTGCTGGCGGCGGGCCTCCTGCGCCGTCCACTCGCGGCCGCCCGCCTCCTCGATGAGGGCGGCCCGGGCCGCGAACTCCTCCTCGGAGAAGTTCTCGAAGTCGCTGCTCTTGGCGTCGGCGGCGAGGATCTCGCCGAGCCGCTCCGAGGCGGGACCGCCCGCGGCGAGCGCGGCCACGACCGGCAGGGACTTCTTGCGCTGGCGCAGGTCGCTCCAGGTCTGCTTGCCGGTGGAGACCGGGTCGCCCCAGATGCCGAGGAGGTCGTCGACGGCCTGGAAGGCCAGGCCCAGGTGGTAGCCGTACTTCTCCAGGGTGTCGGCGGTGCGCTCGTCCGCGCCGCCGAGGACCGCGCCGATGGAGGAGGCGCAGGCGAGCAGGGCGCCGGTCTTGTTGCCCTCCATCTCCAGGCACTCCTCGACGCTGACGCGGTCGCGGTGCTCGTAGGAGATGTCCTGGGCCTGGCCGTCGATCAGGGCGCGGGTGGCGGTGGTCAGGCGGCGGGTGGCGCGGCCGGCCTCGACCGAGCCGAGTTCGAGGAGGATCTCGTTGGCGAGGGCGAACAGGGCGTCGCCGACGAGGATCGCCTGGGCGGGACCGTGCACCTTCCAGACGGTGTCGCGGTGACGGCGCTGTTCGTCGCCGTCCATCAGGTCGTCGTGCAGGAGGGAGAAGTTGTGCACCAGTTCGACGGCGACGGCTCCGGGGATGCCGACCTCCGGGGCGGCGCCGGTGACCTCGGCGGACAGCACCGCGAGGGCGGGGCGTACGGCCTTGCCTCCGTCGCCGTCCGCGGGCCTGCCGTCGGCGTCGATCCAGCCGAAGTGGTAGGCGGAAACGGTGTCCATGGGAGGAGCCAGGCGGTCCACGGCCGCCCGCAGTACCGGTGTGGCAAGGGTCCGGCCGCGCTCGAGGAGCGCGGTCACGTCCACTGCGGTCTCTCGATCGGCCTTCTCGGCCGGGGGCACAGTGGGCACAGTCTCTCCTCTTGTTGCGGTACCGGGGGTGCGGGGACCTGCCGCATGCTGGTCGAGCATCAGGCCGCCTCCTCGAACTCGAAGAGACGACGCGGGCGGGGCCGGCCCAGGGCGCCCAGCGCGGCGTCCGCCGCACTCACACCACTGCGGACCGCACTCTCCATGGTCGCGGGCCACCCTGTGGCGGTCCACGCTCCGGCCAGGTAGAGGCCGGGGGCCTTGGTACGGGCGCCGGGCCGCAGCCGTCCGACGCCGGGGGTGGGAGCGAAGGTCGCCGTGCGCTCCCTGGTCACGAAGAAGTCCTCGACCACGGCGGCGCGCGTACCGGGAAGGAGCCGTTCCAACTCGGGCAGATAGCGCTCGCGCAGCGCGGCGACCGGCTCGTCGATCTCGTCGTGCGCCGCCGACTGGGAGAGCGCGAGGTACTGGCCCTTGCGCAGTCCGGAGGCGTCGGTGCGGTCGAAGACCCACTGGACGGGGGTGCCGAGGGCCGCGAAGAACGGCTTGTCGAGCACCTTGCGGTCGTAGACGACATGCACGTTGAGGATCGGCGCGGTGCCGATCCTCAGAAGATTCTCCGGAGCGTCGAGCGCGCCCTGCGGCAGCAGGTCATGGGCCTCGCGCTGGGGTACGGCGAGCACGACGGCGTCCGCCGTGAGCCTCTCGCCGGGAACCTGAACGTTCCAGCGCCCGTTTTCGTCATGGGAGATGGAGGTGACGCGTGTACGGACCTCGGTACGGACGCCCGCGGAGTCGAGCGCCTTGCGGGCCAGCCGGTCGTGCAGTTCACCCAGCGGGACGCGGGCCCATCCGATGTCGGCCGCGCCCGGGTCGGACAGCAGACCGGTCTTGAACACCATCGCGGCGAGCCCCAGCGAGGCGTCGCCCGCGACCGCGTTGAGGGTGGCGACCCCGACCAGGTCCCACAGGGCCTCGACGGCACGCGCCGACTGACCGTGCGCGGTCAGCCAGCCGCCGAAGTCCTGCGTGTCCAGGTCCGGATCGGCGAGGTCGAGCCCCTTGAGCGCGAGCGCGGCACGGCCCACCCCGGCCCGCTCGGCGAGCGAGAGATGCGGATACGTCGCCAGGCTGCGCCCCAGGTGCAGGGGTACCGGCAGGGCGTCGCGCCGCAGTCTGCCCAGCCGCCGGCCCTCGGGCCTCGCGACGTCGAGGACGGGCACGTCGAGACGATCCTGCAGCGGCGCCAGCGCGGCGGCCTCGATACGGTCGAGGAACCAGCGGTAGGCGGTGCAGCAGCGCAGGTACACGTGCTGGCCGTTGTCGACGGTCAGGTCGCCGCGCTGGAAGGAGAAGGCCAGGCCCCCCAGTCTCGGCCTGCCCTCGACCAGGGTGACGTGGACGCCCGAGTCGGCGAGGGCCAGCGCGGCGGTGATGCCCGCGAGCCCGCCGCCGATCACGACGGCGTCCCGCCCGGACCGTCCCGGGATGTCGGCGGCCGGTCCCCCCGACTGCGTGCCGTCGCTCATCGTGCGTCCTCCCCTGCGCGACCGCCGTGGTTGAACCGTGCACGGCTGGCCGTCGCAGTCAGGGACGCCGTCCTCGTCCGGAGGGTTGCGTGCCGCTTTTCACCGCTGGAATCACCTTGGACCGCTTTGTCCATCAGGCGCGCCTCCTGACGGTCCTCCGCGTCACATGGCGGGTGTCCAGGCCGGACAGCCCGCGGACGGCGACGTAGGCCTTCTCCCGCCCGGGCAGCGAGACGCGGCCGCGCAGCACGGCCTCCGGGTCGCGCTCGATGCGGTCGAGTAGGCGGCGGTAGATGCCGGCCATGGCCGCCACGCAGGCTCCGCTGCGCCGGTCGAGCATGGGCAGCAGCCGGTAGCCCTCGGCGAAGAGGGCGCGGGCCCGTCGCACCTCGAAGTGCACGAGGCCCACGAAGTCGGAGCCCTCCGGCGGGGTCGGGCCGTGGAACCCTGCCGAGCACCCGAACTTCGCGAGGTCGTCGGAGGGCAGGTAGGTGCGCCCGCCCTCGGCGTCCTCGCGGACGTCCCTGAGGATGTTGGTGAGCTGCAGCGCGAGGCCCAGGGTGTCCGCGTACTCGGACGCGCGCTCGGCGCCGCGCGCTCCGGGTTCGGTGCCGAAGACGCCGAGCGAGAGCCGCCCGATGGCGCCCGCGACACAGCGGCAGTAGACCTTCAGGTCGTCCCAGGTCTCGTAGGTCTCGCCGTGGACGTCCATCAGGACGCCGTCGATCAGCTCGTCCAGGCCGCCGAGCGGGATCGGGAAGACCTCGGCGGCGTGGGCGAGCGCGACCGCGACGGGGTCGATGTCGTCCTCGGCGACCTCGCCGGCGCGCACCCGGGTCAGCAGTGCCCGGGTGTCCTCCAGTCTCGCGGCCTTGACGTCTCCGGCGAGCGCTCCGTCGCCGATGTCGTCGACGCGCCGTGAGAACGCGTACAGCGCCGACATCGCCCGCCGCTTCGGCGTCGGCAGCAGCCTGATGCCGTACGCGAAGTTACGGGCCTGCTGTCCGGTGACGGCCTCGCAGTAGCTGTAGGCGGCGAGTACCGGTGCGGACACGTGCTGTTCCGACTCCACGGTCCGGATCACCCCTCTCCTCGCAGAGTCACGCCCACCTCGCGCAGCAGCCGGAGCTTGCCGGGCTTGGGCGGGCCGGGAAGTACGTCGTATTCGGCGGCGGCGATCGCTCGGACCGCCGCCCTTCCCCCCGCCACGAACCCCGCGAGCAGCAGCTTCAACCTGCCGTGGACGCTACCCACCAGGGGGGCGCCTTCATTCAGGAGGGAGCGGGCGCGTTCTGCTTCGTATGCAACCAGTGCGCGCACCGATGCGCCCGCGGTGGGCGTGGCGAGATCCGCCTCCTGAACATGGAATCGTTTCATGTCCTCGGCGGGCAGGTAGATGCGGTCGCGGCCGAGGTCCTCGGCGACGTCCTGCAGGTGTTCGACGATCTGCAGGGCCGTGCAGACCGCGTCGGAGAGACGGACGCGCTCGGGGGTCGAGGTGCCGGTGACGGACAGCACCAGCCGGCCGACGGGGTTGGCCGAGAGTTCGCAGTACGCGAGCAGGTCGTCGTAGGTCTCGTAGCGGCTGACCAGCTGGTCCTGGCGGTTGGCGGCGATCAGGCCGAGGAAGGGCTCGGGCGTGAGCGAGCGGCGGCGGACCGTCGACCGCAGGCGGCGCAGCAAAGGGTGGCGGGGCTCCCCGGAGAAGACCCGCTCGAGGTCGGCCTCGAAGGCGTCCAGGAGCAGCAGCCGGTCCTCGGCGTCCGCGGGCGACACGCCGAGCAGGCGGGCGTCGGCGCCGCCGGGGGCCAGATCGCCGTCACCGATGTCGTCGACGAGGCGGGCGAAGCCGTAGACCGCCATGAGGTCGTCTCGCCAGGCCCTGGGCAGGAAGAAAGGCGCCACGGGGAAGTTCTCGCCCGCGGCCTTGTCGAGCGTGCCGCGCACCGGATCACCGGGGCGCGGCGTGTCGCCTGCCGTCACCGCTCGCTGCCCGGCGCGGGGACGGCAGACGCTGCGTGGAGCTGGGGAGTTTCCGTAGCCATTGCCGTCACATCTCCCGTTCTACACCGCAGACCCAATACACACTATTTCGGACACGCCGCCCCGCTGTCCGCACGGTTGTCCCGCTTGAGGGTGTCGCGCATTATCGCCCCACTTGCCGCGTTTCGGGACCGGTACAGCTTACGTTGTACAACGCAGCGAGGATCCCTGGGGTGTCCTGCACATCACAACAACACACCGATTGGCGTCAAGATTCCTAAGCCATCACCGAGTTGACGTTTCCTTTGCAGACGCGGGGCCCCGCCGCGGAGGTTGCGGCGGGGCCCGGCGATCCGTCCTGGCGTTTACGTCCAGGCGCGGGTGGACTACTTGCCCGTGAACTTCTCGTACTCCTTGAGGACCTCTTCGGTCGGTCCGTCCATGCGCAGCTCGCCGCGCTCCAGCCACAGCACGCGGTCGCAGGTGTCGCGGATCGACTTGTTGTTGTGACTGACCAGAAACACCGTGCCCGCCTCCTTGCGCAGCTCACGGATGCGTTCCTCGGAGCGCTTCTGGAACTTGCGGTCACCGGTGGCCAGCGCCTCGTCGATCATGAGGACGTCGTGGTCCTTGGCGGCGGCGATGGAGAAGCGCAGCCGGGCCGCCATGCCGGAGGAGTAGGTGCGCATCGGCAGCGTGATGAAGTCGCCCTTCTCGTTGATGCCGGAGAAGTCGACGATCGACTGGTAGCGCTCCTTGATCTCCTCACGGGACATCCCCATGGCGAGACCGCCCAGGATGACGTTGCGCTCGCCCGTCAGGTCGTTCATCAGGGCCGCGTTCACGCCCAGCAGGGACGGCTGGCCGTTGGTGTAGACCTTGCCGCTCTCGGCGGGCAGCAGGCCGGCGATGGCGCGCAGCAGGGTCGACTTGCCGGAGCCGTTGGAGCCGATCAGACCGATGGCCTCGCCGCGGTAGGAGACGAAGGACACGCCCTTGACGGCGTGCACCTTGCGCACCCCGCGCGCCGTGTCGTCGGAGCCCCGCTTGACGATGCGGCTGAGCGCGGCGGTGGCGCTGCCCTTGCCGGTCTTCGCCCCGTGGACGCGGTAGACGATGTGCAGCTCGTCCGCGATGACGGTGGGGACGGCGTCCCCGGTGTTCTGCTCAGCCACGGCCGTACCGCTCCTCTGCCTTCCAGAAGTACACGAAGCCACCGACGAAGACGACGAAGGACCAGAACAGGGCGACGGCCCACACGTGCGGGGGCAGGTTCGAGGCGCCGTAGCCGTCGATGAGGGCGAAGCGCATCAGGTCCATGTAGATGGCCGCCGGGTTCAGCTGCATCACGCGGATGAAGGCCTCGGAGCGGCCTGCCAGCATGTGGTTGATCGAGAACATGACGCCGGACATGTACATCCAGGTGCGCAGGATGAACGGCATCAGCTGGGCGAGGTCGGGCGTCTTGGAGCCCATGCGGGCCACGATCAGCGCGAGCCCGGTGTTGAAGAGGAACTGCAGCACCAGGATCGGCAGGATCAGCAGCCAGGACAGGCCGGGGTAGCTGCCGAACGCGATCACGATGACGAACAGCACGATCATCGAGAACAGCAGCTGCTGGAGCTGCTGCAGCGCGAAGGAGATGGGCAGTGAGGCCCGCGGGAAGTGCAGGGCGCGCACCAGGCCGAGGTTGCCTGAGATCGCGCGCACACCCGTCATGATCGAGCTCTGCGTGAACGTGAAGACGAACACGCCGGTCACCAGGAACGGGATGTAGACGTCCTGCGGCAGGCCCCGGCTGGCGTGCAGGATGACGCCGAAGATGAAGTAGTACACGGCCGCGTTCAGCAGCGGTGTGGCCACCTGCCACAGCTGGCCGAGCTTGGCCTGGCTGTACTGGGCGGTCAGCTTCGCCTGCGAGAAGGCGAGGATGAAGTGACGCCGGTCCCAGAGCTGGCGGACGTACTCGACGAGGGAGGGCCGGGCGCCGCTCACGGTCAGCCCGTACTTGGTGGCGAGCTGTGCCGCCGTAAGGCCCTCGTCTGGCGGCGGGAACGCGCTCAGCGCGACCGTGCCGTCGTGCGTTGTCTCACTCACTGGTGGAAACCTTCGTCTTCGTGATGCGCAGCCTGTGCGGGCATGGCATGGAACCTGGGGCCCTTGGTGGGGCCGAGGGGTCACAGGAACGAGCTTGTCAGATCACAGGGGGCCGGCCCAGTCGGGTCAGCCGCCACACGGTACGCCACTTCATGGGCCTGCGCGGCCCGCACGCGGTGGTCCAGCCTTCCCGGAACCCGCCGAACCACGCCTTCAGGGCGGGCCGCGAGGGGCGGCGGACGAGGGTGAGCAGCAACCAGACCCCGAGGTAGACCGGGACCAGGGGCGCGGGGAGGTTGCGGCGGGCCAGCCAGACACGGTTGCGGGCGACCATGCGGTGGTAGACCGCGTGCCGCGAGGGCGCGGTCGTGGGGTGGAACAGCACCATGTCGGACCGGTAGTCGATCATCCAGCCCGCGTCGAGGGCCCGCCATGCCAGGTCGGTTTCCTCGTGCGCGTAGAAGAATTCGTCCGGCAGGCAGCCGACTTCGGCGAAGACCTGGGTGCGTACGGCGTTGGCGCCGCCGAGGAAGGTGGTGACCCGGGACGAGCGCATCGGGTCCTTGGCGTTGAGGCGCGGCACGTGGCGGCGCTGGGTGACGCCGGTGTCCGGGTCGGCGATGCGGAAGCTGATGATGCCGAGCCGGGGGTCGGCCTCGAAGGCCCGGCGGCACAGCTCGGCGGTGTCGTGGTTCGCCAGCAGGCCGTCGTCGTCGAGGAACATCAATATGTCGACGTCGCGGCCGCTGGGGCCGAAGGCCTCGATGCCGACGTTGCGGCCGCCTGGGATGCCGAGGTTCTCTGGCAGCTCGATCGTGCGGACGCCCTCGGGGACGTCCGGGACGGGCGAGCCGTTGCCGACCACGACCACCTCGACGCGGTCGCCGTCCTGCTTGGCGACCGAGTCGAGCAGGGCGCGGAGCTCGTCGGGGCGGTTGCCCATGGTGATGATCACCGCACCGACCTTCATGCCGCTCACTTCAGCCTGCTGGAGGCGAGGATGGACACGAGGTGCAGGAGGGTCTGCAGCAGGGCGATGCCGGCCAGGACGGCCACGCCGAGCCGGGTGAAGAACAGGTCGCCGCGCGCCTGGTCGGCGATCGCCAGCACCAGGATCAGCAGGGACGCCTCGATGCCGAGGATGAGCCGGTGGAACTTCAGCATCGCCGCGGCCCTGCGTGCCACGGCCATGCCGGAGGAGCGCATCTCGGCGGCGGCCTCCTGCACCGGGGGCTTGCCCGCCTGGTGCCGGGCGACGCCGACCAGGTCGGTCTCGGCCTTGATCAGGATCGCGCCGAGCGCGGCGAGGGTGCCGAGGAACGCCCACAGCCAGTCGACACGGCCGCTGCCCCACACGTCGGCGGCGCGCAGGCCGAAGCCGACGAGCACGGCGGCGTCGGTGAGGTAGGCGCCGACCCGGTCCAGGTAGACGCCGTTGAGCGAGTACTGCTTCTTCCAGCGCGCGATCTCGCCGTCGACGCAGTCCAGGAGCAGGTACATCTGGACGCAGACGACGCCGAGCACGGCGCCCGGGATCCCCGGCACGAGCAGTGCCGGGGCCGCGAGCACGCCGAAGACGGTCATCAGGTACGTGAGCTGGTTGGGCGTGACCCTGGTGTTCACCAGGTAGCGGTCGACCCGCAGGGACACCTCACGCATGTAGAGGCGTCCCATCCAGTGCTCACCGCTGCGCCGGTCCTTCACCCCCGCGGGGTGGACGACCGGACGGAGTTCAGCTACCGATGGCCTTGACATAGTCGGCGTAGATGTCCTTGATCTGGTCGGGCTTGAGGTCGAGGTGTTCGAGGATCGTGTAGCGGCCGGGCCTGGTCTCCGGGGCGAACGCCACGGCACGGACGAACTCGTCCGCCGTGAAGCCGATCTCCTCCGGCAGCACCGGAAGCCCGTGCCTGCGCAGCACCTCGGCCATGTAGACCGACTCCTCGTGGGCGCCGCGCAGGTACATCGCGAAGGCGGCACCGAGGCCGCACTGCTCGCCGTGGCTCGCGGCGCGCTTGGGGTAGAGCAGGTCGAAGGCGTGGTTGATCTCGTGGCAGGAGCCCGAGGCGGGACGCGAGTCGCCGGAGATCGACATCGCGACGCCGGTGAGGACCAGCGCCTCGGCGAGCACCTGGAGGAAGTCGCTGTCCCCGATGCCACCCGGGTGCCGCAGCACCGCCTCGCCCGCCTGACGGGCCATGGCGGAGGCGAGACCGTCGATCTTCTCGCCGGTGACGCGGTTGGAGAGCTCCCAGTCCGCGATCGAGTTGATGTTGGAGATCGCGTCGCCGATGCCCGCCCGCACGAACCGCGCCGGTGCCTCACGGATGACGTCCAGGTCGATGACGACGGCGATCGGGTTCGGCACGCCGTACGAGCCGCGGCCCGCGTCGTTGTCGAGGGTGGCGACCGGCGAGCACAGGCCGTCGTGCGCGAGGTTCGTCGGTACGGCGACCAGAGGCAGGCCGACGCGTGCCGCGGCGAACTTGGCACAGTCGATGATCTTGCCGCCGCCGAGGCCCACGACCGCGTCGTAGTGGCCGGCCTTTATCTCGCCGGCCAGCCGTACGGCGTCGTCGAGGGTGCCGCCGCCGACCTCGTACCAGGTGGCGCCGGGCAGCGTCGGTTCCAACCGGGCCCGCAGCCGGGCGCCGGAGCCGCCGCTGACGGCGACGGCGAGCCGGCCCGAGGTCGAGATGCGCTCGTCGGCGAGCACACCCGCGAGGTCGTCGAGGGCACCCGGGCGGATGTCCACGACGAGCGGCGAGGGAATCAGCCGGGTCAGTAGTGGCATGCGATCTCCCGTCCCCGGGCGAGATCGTCGTGGTTGTCGATCTCGACCCAGTCGACGTCGCCGATCGGCGCCACGTCGATGCGGAAGCCGCGGTTCACAAGCTCCTGGTACCCGTGCTCGTAGAACTGCTGCGGGTCGGTCTCCCAGACCGCCTTCAGGGCGTCGGCCAGCTCGGGGGCGGCGTCGCCCTCGATGAGCGTCACGCCGATGTACTCGCCGGTGGCCTCGGCCGGGTCCATCAGCTTGGTGATCTTCGTCATGCCCTTCGCGGGGTCGACGACGACCTTCATCTCCTCGTCGGCGAGGTGCTTGACCGTGTCCAGGGCGAGGATGATGCGACGGCCCTCGCCGCGGGCGGCGAGCAGCGTCTTCTCGACGGAGACCGGGTGGACGGTGTCGCCGTTGGCGAGGATCACGCCGTCCTTGAGGGCGTCACGGCCGCACCACAGGGAGTAGGCGTTGTTCCACTCCTCGGCCTTGTCGTTGTCGATGAGGGTGAGCTTGAGGCCGTACTTCGCCTCCAGCGCCGCCTTGCGCTCGTACACGGCCTCCTTGCGGTAGCCGACGATGACCGCGACCTCGGTCAGCCCGATCTCGGCGAAGTTGCCGAGGGTCAGGTCCAGAACCGTGGGTTCACCCTCTATGCCCGCGGGCCCCACCGGCACCAGCGCCTTGGGAAGGCTGTCGGTGTAGGGGCGCAGACGCCGTCCGGCGCCGGCCGCCAGCACGAGGCCGATCATGCGGGTTCTCCTTCATCGTGTACGGCGGGGGCCCCGGAGGACACCCAGAAGCGGATGCTCTCGACGAGCACCACCAGGGCGACGGCCACGGCGAGGACCGTGAGCGCGACCTTGAACTGCGAAGCGGTGAGCGCGGCGGCCAGGACGGTGACGAGCAGCGTCCGTCCTTCATGCCCCCCGATGGCCCGCGTCAGCCAGGCCGGGGGCGCTCCGGCGTCGCCGCGGATGCGGTACACCGTGTCGTAGTGATGGTAGGCGACGGCCGCCACCAGGCCGAAAGCCGCTGGAAGGGCCCCGTTCACGTCCGCGTCGGCCGCCAGGATCAGGACGGTGCCGTATTCGGCGGCGCGGAACAGCGGGGGGATCAGCCAGTCGAGGGGGCCCTTGAGGGGGCGAGCGACGGCGACGGCGGCCAGCAGGGTGTAGCCGATCGCCCCCGTCACGGTCTGCCAGCCGGCGCCCCAGAGCGCTGCGGCGCCCGCCACGAGGAGGCCTCCGACGGCAGCGCTCACGGGCGCCGTGAAGCGGACCCGTCCGCGCGACACCCGCGTCAGCAGCTCGACGAGCGGCCCGCTGTCCGCCAGGTCCGCCAGCGCCTGCGCCGCCCGGTCGGTGCGCTGTGCCTTGCGGGTCAGCGAGCGCAGGACGCGGCCCGCCGTCGTGTACGTCGCGGCGAACGCGCAGCCGACGAGCAGGACGTAGAAGGTGATCCGGGGCGTGGTGACCGCCGTGAGCACCGCGATCATCGCCCAGCGCTCGCCGATCGGCAGCACGATCATGCGCCGTACCCACACCGTCCAGCCGACGCTGTCCAGTTTGTCCGAAAGGGCCGCGGTGGGGCTGGTGTTGGCCGTCGCGTCGTGGTTGGCCTCGTTGAAGGAGAAGTCGACGACGTGCCGGCAGGTCTGCAGGACCATCGCGCCGAGGGCCAGCGCCCATACGTCGTCGCCGCCACGGGCCGCTCCGAGCGCGAGGCCCGCGTAGTACGCGTACTCCTTGGCCCGGTCGAAGGTGGCGTCCAGCCAGGCGCCCAGCGTGGAGTACTGCAGCGAGTAGCGGGCCAACTGGCCGTCGGTGCAGTCCAGTACGAAGGAAGCGATCAGCAGGACGCCGGCGGCCACGAAGCCGATCCGGGTGCCGGTGGCCGCGCAGCCCGCCGCGATCAGCGCGGTGAGCAGGGAGGCGGTGGTGACCTGGTTGGGGGTCAGACCGCGGCGGGCGCACCAGCGGGCGATGTAGCGGGAGTAGGGGCTGATGAAGAACGTGGTGAAGAAGCCGTCGCGGGACTTCACGGCGGACTTCAGGCGTACGGCCTCGTCGTCGACGTCGGCGACGGCCTGCCGTGCCTCGTTGCGGGCCTGCGGGTCGGCGGGGACGGCGGCGACCAGGCTGCCGAGTTCGGGGTGGTGCACGCCGGCGCCGTCCGCGTCCAGGACGGCGACGATGCGGTCGGCCAGGCTGTCCACGGCGAGCGCCGTACCGCCGCCGAGGGAGTTCTCCCGGGCCATCGCGCGGGTCAGCGCCTGCCGGCCGGCCGGTTGCGCGGTGACCGCGCCCGGGATCGCGGCGAGGTCGAAGCGCGGGTCGGTGAGGCCGAGGCGCAGGGCGTGCGGGTGGCCGACGAAGCGCGGGTCGACGACGGCGACCCGCGCGCCGCCGGGCACCTGGGCGAGCAGGGTCTCGGCGTCTGCGGCGTCGGAGGCGATCCGGACCTCGAAGCCGAGGGACCGCAGATCGCCCTCGATCGACGATCCGGGGACCGGCTGACCGGTGAGGATGGCGGTCGACAACCGAACTCACTCCCTGGGTGCCGACGCGCGGGCGCCGGTCATGTGCACGGTGGGGGCGCCCCTTGGCTGCACCAGGCGGGCGGCATGTCGGCAGAGGCTATCGGATGCCCGGAGAGCGCCGTTCACCGCCCGTTCACGGGCCGATCAACACCGTCTCCACCGGCCTTTGCCGCGATCATCATCGGTGATGCGGGGGCCCGCCCACAAACCGCGCGGGGCAGATCAGGCATCCCGGGACATTGGGGATCGCCCGCCGGTGCCGACATAGGGTGGACGACCATGACATGGCTGATCACAGGCGGAGCGGGATACATCGGGGCCCATGTGGCGCGGCTCATGGCCGACGCCGGGGAAGGGGTCGTCGCGCTGGACGACCTCTCGACCGGGTTCCCCGAGCGGCTGCCGGCCGCCGTGCCGCTCGTCGAGGGTTCGGCGTACGACGGGCAGCTGCTGAAGCGGGTGTTCGCCGAGTACGACGTGACGGGCGTCGTCCATCTCGCCGCGCGCAAGCAGGTCGCCGAGTCGGTGGCGCAGCCCACCCGTTACTACCGGGAGAACGTGGGCGGTCTCGCGACCCTGCTGGAGGCGGTTGCCGGGGCCGGGATCGGACGGTTCCTGTTCTCCTCCTCGGCGGCGGTGTACGGCAACCCCGACGTCGACCTGATCACGGAGACCACGCCCTGCCTGCCGGTGAACCCGTACGGCGAGACCAAGCTGGCCGACGAGTGGCTGGTCCGGGCGGCCGGGCGGGCGCACGGCATCGCGACGGTGTGCCTGCGCTACTTCAACGTGGCGGGCGCGGGCGCGCCCGAGCTGGCCGACACGGGCGTGTTCAACATCGTCCCGATGGTCTTCGACCGGCTCACCCGCGGCGAGGCCCCGAGGATCTTCGGCGACGACTATCCGACGCCGGACGGCACCTGCGTGCGGGACTACATCCATGTCGCCGACCTGGCCGAGGCCCATCTCGCGGCGGCGCGGACGCTGGACGCGCGCGCGGGCGGCGACCTGACGGTCAACATCGGCCGGGGCGAGGGCGTCTCCGTACGCGAACTGATCACGGTCATCGGCGAGGTGACCGGCGACCGCCGCGCGCCGGTCGTGGAGGGGCGCCGTCCCGGGGACGCGCCGCGCGCTGTCGCCTCCGCCGCGCGGGCCGCCGAGGAGCTCGGCTGGACGGCCCGGCGCGGGGTGCGGGAGATGGTCGAGTCGGCCTGGCAGGGCTGGCTGCGCTCCCACTCCGGATGAACTCGGGCGGGCACGCCGGGCACGAGGCGAAACGGTGCCGTCGAGGCCGGTGGGACGCCCCGGGGGCGGAATGCAGCGATCCGGCGCGCGTGAGCGTCCTTGGAGTGCACAGCCCCGCCCGGACGGTTCCCCGTCGACCGCGCCGGGCACGATCAACCACCGGGCCCCTTCCGGCGTCCGACCGGTGTACGGCCGTGGTCCGCGCCGCGCGCGGGACATGCGGTCGCGCCGCGAAGTGCCGGGAGTGCCGGATTCGTGCGGCACACTTGGGGCGCGAAGACCGATGCGAAGGATGGGTATGCCGATCACACCTGCCACCGCGACGCACAGTCCGTCGAACGGCACCTCAGACGCGATTCTGCTGGAACTGGTCGACGAGGACGGCGTCACGATCGGCACCGCGGAGAAGCTCGCCGCCCACCAGCCGCCGGGCCGGCTGCACCGGGCCTTCTCCGTCTTCCTCTTCGACGAGCACGGCCGGCTGCTGCTGCAGCAGCGGGCCCTGGGCAAGTACCACTCCCCCGGTGTGTGGTCCAACACCTGCTGCGGCCACCCCTACCCCGGCGAGGCACCCTTCGCGGCGGCGGCAAGACGGACGTTCGAAGAGCTGGGCGTCTCGCCGTCGCTGCTCGCCGAGGCGGGCACGGTCCGCTACAACCACCCGGACCCGGACTCGGGCCTGGTGGAGCAGGAGTACAACCACCTCTTCGTCGGCATGGTGCAGTCCCCGCTGCGGCCCGACCCGGAGGAGGTCGGCGCGACCGCCTTCGTGACCCCCGCCGAGCTCGCCGAGCGGCACGGGAAGGACACCTTCTCGGCCTGGTTCATGACCGTGCTGGACGCCGCCCGTCCGGCGGTCCGGGAGCTGACGGGCCCGTCGGCCGGGTGGTGAGCGTCACGGCACGCGCACGGGTTTGAGCGGCAGGGCGGCCCAGATCACCTTGCCGCCGCTCGCCGTGTGCGCGACGTCGCACACCCCGCCCGCCTCCCGGGTGACCTCGGCGACGAGGAGCAGCCCCCGGCCGCCCTCGCCCCCGTGGTCGGCCTCCAGGGCGGTGGGGCGGTAGGGGTGGTTGTCCTCCACGGACACCCGCACCCACTCGGCGCCGACGGCGACCTCCACGGCGAGCATCGGCGACAGCAGCGCCGCGTGCTTGACCGCGTTCGTGGCCAGCTCCGAGACGATCAGCAGCAGGCCGTGCACCAGGTCGTCGGAGACGGGCACGCCCTGGCGGTACAGCAGGTCCCGTACGGCGTGCCGCGCCTGCGGGACCGAGGCGTCGACGGCGGGAGCGGTGAACCGCCAGACGCCTTCGTACGGCAGCGGATCCGGCGGCCCGGGATCGAGGGGGTCCTGCCCCTCGTCCTCTGGGCGCGAGCCTGACCCGCGCCCGTGGTTGTCCATCGTCCGGTCGCCACCCTTGCGCTCGATTGTCACCACACGTCGAGTGTTGGTAACGGCCCGCCGCCACCCGGATGACTGAACAGAAGTCAGCGAGTATCGAGCACTTGTGACCCCTTTTTGTGCGATATGAGTTCACCCGCGACCGTCCCGGTCGGACGTGGCGGTTAGCATCCGGCCCATGGAGTCCCAGCTGCTGCACGGCGTGACCGACGCGGTCGCCACCGTCGTCATCCACCATCCGGCCAAGCGCAACGCCATGACGGCCGCGATGTGGGCGGCCCTGCCGCCGCTGCTCGACGACCTCGCCGCGGACCCGGACGTGCGGGCCCTGGTGCTGACCGGGGAGGGCGGGACGTTCTGCGCCGGCGCCGACATCTCCACCCTGCGCGAATCGCCGGAGGAGGCGCAGGGGCTGGCGGTGCGGGCCGAGGAGGCGCTGGCCGCCTTCCCCAAGCCGACACTGGCCGCGATCCGGGGGCACTGCGTGGGCGGCGGGTCGCAGCTGGCCGCGGCCTGTGATCTGCGGTTCGCCGAGGAGGGCGCGCTGTTCGGGGTGACGCCGGCGAAGCTCGGCATCGTCTACCCGGCCTCCTCCACCCGCCGTCTGGTGTCGCTGGTGGGACCGGCCGCCGCCAAGTACCTGCTGTTCTCCGGCGAGTTGATCGACGCCGGGCGGGCGCTGCGCACCGGCCTGGTGGACGAGGTGCTGCCCGAGGGCGAACTCACCAAGCGCGTAGCGGAGTTCACCCGGATCCTGGTGTCCCGCTCCCAGCTCACCCAGGCCGCCGCCAAGGAGTTCGCCGACGGCCGCACCGACCGGGACGCCCACTGGACGGAGCAGATGCGCGCCGGCGGGGACACCGCCGAGGGGGTCGCCGCCTTCCTGGAGCGCCGCCCGCCGCGGTTCACCTGGGCTCTTCCCGGCCGAGGATGAACCGGCTGCGCGAGCGCAGCAGCTCCACGACCTCCGCGGGCGCCTTCTCCGGGGCCCCCGCGTCGTAGGGCGGCCGCGGGTCGTACTCGATGCCCAGCTGTACGGCCTGGGCCACGAAGTCGCCGGAGATCCGTCCCACCAGGGCGAGCCCCATGTCGATGCCCGACGACACCCCGGCGGCGGTGACGTACTTGCCGTCGGTCACGACCCGCTCCCCCGTCGGCTCGGCGCCGAACCGCTTCAGCTCGTCGAGGGCCAGCCAGTGCGAGGTGGCCCGGCGGCCCTGAAGCAGGCCCGCGGCGGCCAGCAGCAGGGAGCCGGTGCACACCGACGTCGTCCAGGTGCTGGTGACGTCCGCGGCGCGGATCCAGCCGAGCAGCGCCTCGTTGTCCATCTGCCCGCTCTGCCCGGGGCCGCCGGGCACGACCACCACGTCGGGGCGCGGTACTTCGGCCAGGGTGCGGTCGGCGGTGAGCGCCAGGGCGGCACTGTCGGTGCGGACGGGGCCGGTGCGTTCGGCGACGAACACGGTCTCGGAGTCGGGCAGCCGGCCCAGTGTCTCGTACGGCCCCACGGCGTCGAGAGCGGTGAAGCCGTCGTAGAGGACGATCGCGATCTGCATGGTTCCCCCTTGGCGGGTCGGTTCGGTGGGTTCGGTGAGTGGTCAGTGGGCGGGCGCGGGGCGGAATCTGCGCCGGTACTCGGCGGGCGCGGTGCCGAGGGTCCGGACGAAGGCGCGGCGCATCGCCTCCGGAGTGCCGTAGCCGCAGGTGCGGGAGATCTCCTCGACGCCGTCCGCGGTGTCCTCCAGCAGGCGCCGGGCGTGCTCGAGGCGGACGCGGTCGACGTAGCGGCCGGGCGTCATGCCGGTCTCGGTCTGGAAGGCGCGGGCGAAGTGGCGGGGCGAGAGGCGGGCGCGGGCGGCCAGCGCCTCGACCGACAGATCGGCTCCCGGGTGCTCGCTGATCCACTGCTGGACCTCGCGCAGCGGCTCGCGCCGGGCGGTCTGTGCGGTGAGCTGGGCGCTGAACTGGGCCTGGTTCCCGGGACGTCGCAGGAAGACCACCAGGTGCCGGGCGACGGACAGGGCGATGTCCCGGCCCGTGTCCTCCTCGACGAGCGCGAGCGCGAGGTCGATGCCGGAGGTGACGCCGGCCGAGGTGGCGAGGTTCCCGTCGCGGACGTAGATGGGGTCCGGGTCGACCTCCACGGACGGGTGGTCGCGGGCGAGCCGGGCGCACACCGACCAGTGGCTGGTGACCCGGCGGCCGTCCAGCAGGCCCGCCTCGGCGAGCAGCAGCGCGCCGCTGCACACGGAGACCAGCCGTTCGGCCCGGGGGCCGTGCTCGCGCAGCCAGTCCACCAGGCCCGGATCGGGCCGCCTGGTGCCCTCGCCGCCCGGGACCAGCAGGGTGTGCGCGGACGGCGCGTCGGCGAAGGAGTGGTCGGGGACGAGGGTGAGGCCGCTGGAGGTGCGCGCCGGCCCGCCGTCCGCGGTCACGGTGCGGATCCGGTAGGTCCCCGGGCGGTGCCGCTCGGCGCCGTTGAAGACCTCCACCGGGCCCGAGACGTCGAGGCTCTGCACGTCGTCGAAGAGGACGACCAGCACGGTTCGCATGTCCTCCATCCTTGGCGCCCCACGTGATGGCCGCAATGACGAGCACCCCACCTTTCCTGCCATGCCGAGGTGGAATCCGCGCACGCCGGGGTACCCGGACGCTCCCGGTCGTCGCGGCCGGGAGAGGAAAGGGGAAGTTCCGTGTTCCGTGCGATAGCCGACGTACTGCGCCAGATCGGTGGCGCGATCGCCACCGTCGTGACGCTGCCCTTCCGGGCCCTGGCCCGGCTCTTCGGCGGAGCCTCCGGTTCCGCACGCGGTCACCGGACCTGACTCCCGCGCGTCCCGGCCCGCCGAGGCCGCCCTGATCCCCGAGTGTCGGTGCCACCTGCCACAATTGCCGCGCAACCTCAGTGAGAAGGCGGTACGGGATCGTGACCACACCCGGGTCCCTGGCAGCAGGGTCCATCGAAGGCAGGATCGCCGAGGAGCTCGGCGTACGGGAGCGGCAGGTCAGGGCTGCCGTGGAGCTGCTCGACGGCGGTTCGACGGTGCCCTTCATCGCCCGCTACCGCAAGGAAGCGACCGAGATGCTCGACGACGCGCAGCTGCGCACGCTCGAGGAGCGGCTGCGCTACCTGCGGGAGCTGGAGGAGCGGCGGACCGCGATCCTCGACTCGGTGCGCGAGCAGGGCAAGCTCACCGAGGAACTGGAGGCGCGGATCCGGGGCGCGGAGACCAAGGCCCGCCTGGAGGACATCTACCTGCCGTTCAAACCGAAGCGGCGCACCAAGGCGCAGATCGCGCGTGAGGCGGGCCTGGAGCCGCTGGCCGAGGGGCTGTTGAGCGACCCGACGGTCGAGCCCCTCGCCGCGGCGGCCGCGTTCGTCGACGCCGACAAGGGGGTCGCCGACCCGCAGGCCGCCCTCGACGGCGCCCGGGCGATCCTGACCGAGCGGTTCGCGGAGGACGCCGACCTCATCGGCGAGCTGCGCGAGCGCATGTGGGTGCGCGGGCGGCTCGCCGCCAAGGTGCGCGACGGCAAGGAGGAGGCGGGCGCCAAGTTCGCCGACTACTTCGACTTCACCGAGCCGTTCACCGAGCTGCCCTCGCACCGTGTCCTCGCGATGCTGCGCGGCGAGAAGGAGGAGGTCCTCGACCTCGTCCTGGAGCCGGAGGAGCCGACCGACGGGCCCTCCTCGTACGAGGGGATCGTCGCGTCCAGGTTCGCGATCGCCGACCGGGGCCGGCCCGCCGACAAGTGGCTGACGGACACGGTCCGTTGGGCCTGGCGCACCCGCATCCTCGTCCACCTCGGCATCGATCTCAGGCTGCGGCTGCGGACGGCCGCCGAGGACGACGCCGTCCAGGTGTTCGCCGCCAACCTGCGCGACCTGCTGCTCGCCGCCCCGGCCGGCACGCGCGCCACGCTGGGCCTCGACCCCGGGTTCCGCACGGGCGTCAAGGTCGCCGTGGTCGACGCGACCGGCAAGGTGGTCGCGACGGACGTCATCCACCCGCACGTACCGGCCAACAAGTGGGACGAGGCCATCGCCAAGCTGGCCCGGCTGGCCAAGGAGCACGCCGTCGAGCTGATCGCGATCGGCAACGGCACGGCGTCCCGCGAGACCGACAAGCTCGCCGGTGAACTCATCACCAAGCACCCCGAGTTGAAGCTCACCAAGGTGATGGTCTCCGAGGCCGGGGCCTCCGTGTACTCGGCGTCCGCGTTCGCCTCCCAGGAGCTGCCCGACATGGACGTGTCGCTGCGCGGCGCCGTGTCGATCGCGCGCCGGCTGCAGGACCCGCTCGCCGAGCTGGTGAAGATCGACCCCAAGTCGATCGGTGTCGGCCAGTACCAGCACGACCTGTCCGAGGTGAAGCTGTCGCGCTCGCTGGACGCGGTGGTGGAGGACTGTGTGAACGGCGTGGGTGTCGACGTCAACACGGCCTCGGCGCCGCTGCTCGCGCGGGTCTCCGGCATCACCTCCGGCCTCGCCGAGAACATCGTCGCGCACCGCGACTCCAACGGGCCGTTCACGTCCCGTACGGAGCTGAAGAAGGTGGCCCGGCTCGGCCCCAAGGCGTACGAGCAGTGCGCGGGCTTCCTGCGCATCCGCGGCGGCCACGACCCGCTCGACGCCTCCAGCGTGCACCCGGAGGCGTACCCGGTCGTGCGGCGCATGGTGAAGACCTCTGGGCAGGAGGTCGCGTCCCTCATCGGCAACACGGGCGTGCTGCGCTCGCTGCGGCCGGACGACTTCGTGGACGAGACGTTCGGACTGCCGACCGTCACCGACATCCTCAAGGAGCTGGAGAAGCCGGGGCGCGACCCTCGGCCCGCGTTCAAGACGGCCACCTTCAAGGAGGGCGTCGAGAAGATCTCCGACCTCGCCTCGGGGATGGTCCTGGAGGGCGTGGTCACCAACGTGGCCGCGTTCGGGGCGTTCGTGGACGTCGGTGTGCACCAGGACGGCCTGGTGCACGTCTCGGCGATGTCGAAGACGTTCGTCAAGGACCCGCGGGACGTGGTGAAGCCCGGCGACATCGTCAAGGTGAAGGTGCTGGACGTCGACATCCCGCGCAAGCGGATCTCGCTGACGCTGCGGCTCGACGACGAGGCCGCGCCGCAGGATCAGCAGGGCGGCGGCGAGCGCCGGCAGCGCGGCGGGCGTCCGCCTCAGCCGCGGCAACAGCAGCAGCGGCAACAGCAGCAGCGCCAGGGCGGCGGCGGGCGTCAGGGCGGCGGCGGGCGCCAGGCCACGCCTCCGGCCAACAGCGCGATGGCCGACGCCCTGCGGCGGGCCGGGCTGCTGGACCAGAAGAAGCGCTGACCGCGGCGGGCCGGGGCCGGGCGGCTCCGGCCCGCGTCCGGACGCGGACGGGCGGCGATGGGGCCGGACGGGTCAGTGGACATGCCCGTAGACCAACGCCTGGGTTCCCACGCGGGCGCACGCCTCCTGGGCCACGTCCCGCGCCTCGGTCGCCTCGGTGTGCCGGCCCGCGGACTCCAGGGCGAGGGCCAGGTTGGCTGCCGTCATCCCGGTCGCGTACCAGTTGTCGTCCTGCCGGCGGACCTGCAGCGACTTCTCCAGCACCGTGATCGCCTCGGTGGTCTCACCCACCGTGTACAGGGCCCAGCCCAGGCTGTTGAGGGAGTCGCCGTAGTAGATGCGGTCACGCCGGCGGTGGAGGTCGCAGGCGAGACGGAAGGCGGCGGCCGCCTCGGCGGGCCGGCCCACCTCGTCCAGGACCAGTCCGATGTTGTGCTGGGCACGGCCCTCGTTCCAGCGGTCGCCGAGAGCCTGGAACCGGTCCCGGGCCCGCCGGTGGATGGCCAACGACCGCTCCAGGTCGCCGGACCTGCGGTACGCCAGGCCCAGGTTGTTCCAGGCCATGCCCTCGCCCGTGGGGTCCGCCACGCGGGCGAAGAGCAGGGCGGCGCGGGTCAGCGGCTCCACCGCCTCGGCGGGCCGCCCTCCGCGGGACAGGGCGTTGCCGAGGTGGTTGCAGGCGGCGGCCTCGGCGCGCTCGTCGCCCAGTTCGTGCGCGAGGGACCGTGCCGTACGGCCGACGGCGATCCAGTCCTCGTAGAAGCGGCGCCAGCGCAGGTATCCGGCCAGGTGCAGGCCCAGGGCCAGCCGCGTCTCCGCGTCCTGCCGGTCCGGCGCCTGCACGACGGCCACCAGGTTCGCGTGCTCGCTGTCGAACCAGGCCAGGGCGGCGTTGCGGCGGGCGGTGGCGGCCGGGGACGGATCGTGCACCGGGGCGGGGAAGTTGCGGTCGGCGAGCGCGGCCAGCCTGCACAGGTGGCGCCGCGCCCGGGTGCGCGCGCCGGCCGCCTCGGCCGCGAGGCGCGGGTCGGACTCCCCGAGGGCGCCGGCGTAGCTGCGGACGAGGTCGTGGATGCTCCAGCGGTCCCGGGGCGGGTCGCCGGGCTGCTCCCGGGTCACCAGATGGGCCCAGGCGAGGTCGGCGAGCAGGTCCAGGGCGGCCGCGCGCGGCAGTGCGGCGATCTCGGCCGCGGTGTCGGTGTCGTAGTCCGCGCACGGCACCTGTGCCAGCAGGCACAGGGCCCGGATGCGGTCGGCGGGCAGCCGGCGCAGACAGGCCTCGAAGACCGGTGCCAGGGCCAGTGGTCTGCCGTACTGGTCGACGCCCCGGCTGCGCAGCGCGTCGGTGCGGGACGTCGACGAGCGGAGTTCCGCGAGCAGGGACCCCATGCCGGCGCTCGACCCGCGGTGGCGCAGCACGGCGGCGGCTATCTGCAGGGCCAGCGGCATGTGGCCGCACAGTCCGGTCAGTTCGCGCAGGGACGCGGCGTCCCTCGGGGACCGGCCGTCCTCCGGTTCCCGCAGGCTCAGCGCCTTGGTGACCAGGTCGGCGGAGTCCCGCGGGCACAGCGGACCGAGCGACAGCTCCCGGGCCGGCAGCGAAGGATGCGACTCCCGTGAGGTGAAGAGCACGCGGTGCTCCGCGCTGCCCGGCAGCAGCGGCGGGAGCTGGCCGGGGTCGCAGACGTTGTCGAACAGCAGCAGGACCCTTCGCCCCTGGTCGGCGAGGGTGGTCAGGCGGCTGCGGTACAGGGCGTGCTGGTCGATCTCGTCCGAGGGCAGGTGCGCGCCGCCGACGCCGAGGGCGTACAGAAGGGAGGCGACGGCCTGCTCGGGGGTGAGGGGGTTCTCGTCGTAGCCGGCGAGGTCGAGGAAGAGGGTGCCGCCCGCGAACCAGCGGCTGCGCCGGGCGATGTGCGCGGCCTCCAGGGCGAGTGCCGTCTTGCCCATGCCCCCCAGTCCGGTCACGGCCCACAGGGCGGCCGCGTCGGTTTCGGGCGGCCCGTCGGGCGGCCGTAACCCGTCCAGGAGCGCCGACAGTTCGCGGTCACGGCCGGTGAACCCCGCGGGTGCGGCCGGCAGGGCGGACAGCACCGTCGGCTCGTACGGGGTGTGCTCGCACGCGGCGCCGACCGTGACGGGCCCATGGAAGTGACCGCCGCGGAGGTCGACGTGGTCCTGATACCTGACCGGTTCCCCCGACCGCTCCTGCCCTGCCTCCACCCGCCCCTCCCCCCGTGGTGGCCCGGACGGCGCCAAACGTCCGTGGCATGGCGCCATACGGTAGGGCATACCGCACCACGACGGTATGTGATCCGGCGATTTCGGTGCGCGTCCGGGCTCGCGGGCACCTCAGCGCTCGGTCACCTTGCCGTCCGCGACCTCCAGTCGGCGGGTGACGTGGACCGCGTCCAGCATGCGGCGGTCGTGGGTGACGAGGAGGAGGGTGCCCTCGTAGGAGTCGAGGGCGGACTCCAGTTGCTCGATGGCCGGCAGGTCGAGGTGGTTGGTCGGCTCGTCCAGGACGAGCAGGTTGACGCCGCGGCCCTGGAGCAGCGCGAGGGCGGCGCGGGTGCGTTCGCCGGGTGACAGGGTCGCCGCCGGGCGCAGGACGTGGTCCGACTTCAGGCCGAACTTGGCCAGCAGGGTGCGGACCTCGACCGGCTCGGTGTCGGGTACGGCGGCGCAGAACGCGTCCAGCAGGGACTCGGTGCCGAGGAACAGCTTGCGGGCCTGGTCGACCTCGCCGACCAGGACGCCGGGGCCGAGGGCGGCCGTGCCCGCGTCGAGGGGGACGCGGCCGAGCAGGGCGGCGAGCAGGGTGGACTTGCCCGCGCCGTTGGCGCCGGTCACCGCGACCCGGTCCGCCCAGTCGATCTGCAGGGAGACCGGGCCGAGGGTGAAGCCGCCGCGTCGTACCTCGGCGTCGCGCAGGGTGGCCACGACGGCTCCCGAGCGGGGGGCCGACGCGATCTCCATGCGCAGTTCCCACTCCTTGCGGGGCTCGTCGACGACCTCGAGACGTTCGATCATGCGCTGGGTCTGGCGGGCCTTCGCCGCCTGCTTCTCGCTGGCCTCGCTGCGGAACTTGCGGCCGATCTTGTCGTTGTCGTTGGCCGCCTTGCGGCGGGCGTTCTTGACGCCCTTGTCCATCCAGGAGCGCTGCATCTGGGCCCGGTCCTGGAGGGCGGCGCGCTTGTCGGCGTACTCCTCGTAGTCCTCGCGGGCGTGCCGGCGGCCGACCTCGCGTTCTTCCAGGTAAGCCGCGTAGCCACCGCCGTAGAGAGTGATCTGCTGCTGGGCGAGGTCGAGTTCGAGGACCTTGGTGACCGTGCGGGTGAGGAACTCGCGGTCGTGGCTGACGACGACGGTGCCGGCGCGCAGGCCGCCGACGAAGCGTTCGAGGCGCTCCAGGCCGTCCAGGTCGAGGTCGTTGGTCGGCTCGTCGAGGAGGAAGACGTCGTAGCGGGACAGCAGCAGGGAGGCGAGGCCCGCCCGTGCCGCCTGGCCGCCGGACAGGGACGTCATCGGCTGGTCGAGGTCGACGGCGAGGCCAAGGGAGTCGGTGATCTCCTCGGCCCGCTCCTCCAGGTCCGCGCCGCCGAGGTCGAGCCAGCGCTCCAGGCTCGTCGCGTAGGCGTCGTCGGCGCCGGGCGCGCCGTCGACCAGCGCCTGGGTGGCCTCGTCCATCTCACGCTGGGCCTCGGCGACGCCGGTGCGGCGGGCGAGGAACGCGCGGACGGTCTCGCCGGGGCGGCGCTCCGGTTCCTGCGGGAGGTGGCCGACGGTCGCCGTCGGCGGGGA
This sequence comes from Streptomyces sp. C1-1, assembly GCF_050214755.1. NCBI lineage: Bacteria > Bacillati > Actinomycetota > Actinomycetes > Kitasatosporales > Streptomycetaceae > Streptomyces > Streptomyces sp. C1-1. Next base: position 2,140,264 of record NZ_CP189826.1, read on the forward strand.
GAGCCTGAGCTCGCCCTCCTCCGGGGCGAGGAGCCCCGCGAGCATCTTCAGCAGGGTGGACTTGCCCGCGCCGTTGGCGCCGACGAGTCCGATCACGTCGCCGGGCGCGACGACGAGGTCCAGCCCGGAGAAGAGGGCGCGGTCGCCGTGTCCGGCGGCGAGGTTCTTGGCGACGAGAGTGGCAGTCATCAGATCGCCGATCCTAGCCGCCGTGGCGCGCAGGCCGTCAGCGTGCCATCGCCTCCACCAGCACGCTCCCGGCCGTCCGGGCCACGACGTAGGACTCCCCCTTTCGTGCCCTGGCGTCCAGGGCGATGCGGTGGCGGCCCGGTTCGAGGACGCCGTCGAAGACCTCGTGGGTGTGGGTGCGGTACAGGCGGTCGAGGCGGTACGCGGTCAGACGCACCCGGCACGGCGAGGTGACCTCGACGCCGGCCTCGCCGTCGGCCGCCACCAGCCGGGTGAGGCGGCGCTGTTCGGCGGGGCTGCGGTCCAGGGCGTGTTCGATCTGGGCGACCAGGAGGGGCACGATCGGGGCGAGCCCCTCGACGTACGCCACGTCGAGTCCGGCCTGTTCGAAGGAACGGCGTACGGCGGCACGTTCCTCCTGGGTGACCGCGCGGCCGAAGGCGACGGCGCCGTAGGCGCGCAGTTCGTCGGCGGGCACGCCGTGCGCGTCGTGGGCGATGTCGGCGCCGATGCCGATGGTGCGCAGGGCTGCGGCGAGCTTGGCGAGGAGGGCGACGCGGGCGCCGATGAGCAGGACGCGGCGGCGCGCGGACGGGGTCTCGCCGTCGAGGAGGGCGGCCAGCGCGGCACGGTAGTCGGTGCCGCGGAACCGGAACGGCCCTATGCCGTGGTAGCCGTTGAGCTCCAGGTCGGCCCGGTCGCCGGTCTGCCAGGCGAAGTCCCGCCAGATGAAGTCCTCGCCGTCCCGGTCGATGACCGCGGTGACCGCGCCGCACGCGAGGTCGGCGCACTCGGGACAGCCGTAGATGACGTGCCGGCCGTCGGGCAGCGGGGCGTCCGTCTCCAGGAGCAGGCCGCGGACCTGCTCGGTGAAGATCGCGGGCGGGACGTCGGAGGCGAGCGGGGAGACGGCGTCGAGGTCGGAGAGCTGGAACAGCAGCGGGCGCCCGTCGACGAGGAAGTCCACGAAATCCCGGTGCACCTGGTAGTCACCGTTGGCCAGGAGTCCACCGGCACGCATCGCCGGTGCCAGGCCGAAGGTCGCGTACTCGGCAGACATGCTGTGAGTATTCCCGCAGCGGGGGCGGTCTGCGCACGGCATGGGACATTCCGCTACGGTCCCGGCGTGGAGAGTGGATCGAACAACGATGTCGTGGTGGTGGGCGGCGGGGTCATCGGGCTCTCGACCGCCGTCGTCCTGGCCGAGCGCGGGCTGCGGGTGCGGGTGTGGACGCGGGATCCGGTCGAGCGGACCACCTCGGTGGTGGCGGGCGCGCTGTGGTGGCCCTACCGCATCCGGCCGGCCGCGGCGGCTCGTGCGTGGGCGCTGCGGTCGCTGGACGTGTACGAGGAGCTCGCGGCGCGGCCGGAGGTGACCGGCGTACGGATGGTCGAAGGCGTAATGGGCGAGACCGCCCTGGACGAGGAGGTGGCGTGGGCGGCCGCCCGGCTGCCGGGGCTGAGGGTGTCGACGGCCGAGGAGTACGCGGGCTCGGGGCTGTGGGCGCGGCTGCCGCTGGTCGACATGGCGGCCCATCTGCCGTGGCTGCGGGAGCGGTTGGCGCGGGCGGGTGGCGTGGTGGAGGAGCGGGCGGTCGGCGGCCTCGCGGAGGCGGACGCGCCCGTCGTGGTCAACTGCACCGGGCTCGGCGCGCGGGAGCTGGTGCCGGATGCCGCCGTACGTCCCGTGCGCGGGCAGTTGGTCGTGGTGGAGAACCCGGGGATTCGCACCTGGCTCGTCTCCACCGGCGCCGACGGCGAGATGGCGTACTTCTTCCCGCAGCCCGGGCGGCTGGTGCTGGGCGGGACCGCCGAGGAGGACGTGTGGTCCACGGAGCCCGACCCGGCGGTGGCCGAGGCGATCGTACGACGGTGTGCGGCGCTGCGGCCCGAGATCGCGGGCGCTCGGGTGCTGGCCCATCGGGTCGGTCTGCGGCCGGCCCGGGAGGCGGTACGGCTGGAGCGCGAACTGCTGCCGGACGGGCGGGTGTTGGTGCACAACTACGGGCACGGCGGGGGCGGGGTCACGGTCGCGTGGGGCTGCGCGGAGGAGGCGGCCGGGCTGGTCGGCCCGGCCGCCTGACACCGCGGTCGCCACATCAGCCGATGCCGGCGTCCCCGGGAACGCGCTGCACGCCGCGGGGGTCGCCCACGCCGGACGGACGGGTGACCGGGGAGGGGGCGGGCGCCGTGCCGGAGGTCGCCCGCGCGAAGGCCGGGGCGCCGCCGAGGAGCGGGACGCGGGCCGAGGTGCGGGAGAGGTCCAGGGTGAGCGTGGGCTTGTCGGCGGGCGGGTCGATGAGGTCCTTGTCGGTGCCCGCGACGATCAGGGCGAGGCGGTGGCCGGCCGGGACGACGTGGTCGGTGGCCGCGAGGTCGACGGTGATCGTGTACGCCTCGCCCGGGGTGAGCGGGACGCCCTTGCCGGGAGAGGCGTAGGTGCCGAGGTCGGCCCAGCCGCGGCTGAACACGGTCTGGTCGACGTGGGCCGTCTTCGCCGCGGTGTTCTTGAAGCAGGCGCTGTCGCCCGGGGTGCTCGCGCCCCAGCAGCTGCGGTCGGTGAGGGTGGTGATGCCCTCGGCGGCGTCGGCGTAGTCACGGACGGTGTCGGGGCCGAGGTCGACCAGGACGGCGGAGAGGTGGGCCGTGGCGGTGGTCGGGGTCGCGGTGACCGTCACCTTCGACGAACCGGACAGGCGCAGGTCGTGGGTGAGGGGCCGGGTGACGAAGCCGGCCTTGTCGGGCGTCGGCGTGTCGATGTGCGCGGCCCAGTCGGTCTCGCTGTGACTCGGGTCGTCGGTGAAGGTCTCGGTGCCGGAGCCGGTGGCGAGGCCGAGGGTGCCGACGCCGTTCTGAGCACCGCCGGCCGGGCGCAGCGTGGTGGTGGCCGTGCCGCGCGGCGGCCAGACCTTGGAGGTGACCCACTGGTTCGGGTGGCGTTCGATGTCGGCCATGGGCTCGCGGTCGACGCCGTTGTCGTAGCCGAGGAGTTCGTGGTCGAACCAGCGGTGCAGGGTGTCGACCCAGGCGCCGCGCCGGTAGTCGAAGGGGTCGACGTGACCGGTCTGGGAGAGCCAGATCTTCCGCTCGACGCCGTGCCGGGCGAGGGCGTCCCACCACTGCCCGAAGTGCTTGGTGCGGACGTTGAGGTCCTGCATGCCGTGGACCAGCAAGACGCTGGCCCGCACCTTGGCGGCGTCCTTGACGTAGTCGCGCTCGGTCCAGAACGGCGTCCAGTCGCCGGTGCGCGGCGCGCCGTCGACGATCTTCTGCTGAACGGCGGCGCACCTGGCGCGGGCGTCGGGGCTGTCGACGTAGTCGCTCAGCCAGTCCGGGCCGGAGTCGTAGAGGGGGGCGCCCTGCTGGAAGTAGTAGTCGTACCAGGAGGAGATGCCGCTCATCGGGACGATCGTCCGCAGGCCCTTGACACCGGTGGCGGCGACGCCGTTGGCGATGGTGGCGTCCCAGCTCTTGCCGATCATGCCGGTCCGGCCGTTGGTCCAGTCCGCCCTGGCGCGGGTGTTCCCGGTCCGGGTCGTGTACGCCCTGGCGCGGCCGTTCAGCCAGTCGACGACGGCCTTGGCGGACTGGATGTCGGAGCGGCCGCCGACGTCCACGCAGCCGTCGGAGCGGTTGGTGCCGGCGAGGTCGACGCCGACGAACGCGTAGCCGCGGGGGACGAAGTAGTTGTCGTAGAACAGCGGCATCTGGACGACGTCGCCGTTCGCGTCGTAGGTCTTCTTCTGGCTCTCGTTGCCGCGGCCGCAGCAGGAGTAGTAGGGGCTGGCGTCCATGATGACGGGGATCTTGCGGTGCTGCGCCGCGGGTTCGCGGGGGCGGACGATGTCGGCGGCGACGCGGTCGGTCTTCCCGTCACCGTCGCCGTCGAGTCCGGTGTCCACCCATACGGCCTCGCGGATCGCGTTCGTGTACGAGTAGACGGGCCTGCTCTCGCGAGGGGCGCCGTGGGCCACCGCCGGGGTGAGGAAGGCGGCCATGAGGACGGCGACGACCACCGTCGCGAGCGGTCTCCAGGTCGTGAAGCGCATGCGTATGGGCATGCGCGGGACGCTACATCGGTCAACTACCGTGCAAAAGAAGGCGCGTCGGCGGCGAGAGTGACTGCGGGGGCCTACGGTCCGGTCGGTTCATGAAGGCCGAATGGCGATCGTGTGACAGGGGATGCTGTGGACACATCCGGAGCCACAGGGACTGAATAGGCTCCGAACAGACTTCGCCCCCCTACGACTTGGAGTCTTTCCGTGCACCCCAGAATCCTGGCGCCGGGCGCACTCGCCGCGGCCTCCCTGTTGCTGGCGATCCCGGCATCGGCGGCGAGCTTCTCCCCCGGCGCTCCGGGTATCGGCGACCCCTACTACCCGTACTACGGCAACGGCGGCTACGACGTCTCCCACTACGATCTGCGCCTGAAGTACCAGCCCGCGACCGATGAGTTGGAGGGTACGGCGACGATCCTGGCGAGGACGACACAGGACCTGTCGAGCTTCGACCTGGATTTCCTGCTGGACGTGAGCGAGGTGCGGGTCAACGGCGCGGCGGCCTCTTTCACCACCTCCGGCCAGCACGAGCTGGTGATCACGCCGAAGACACCGCTGGCCAAGGGCACGCCCGTCACCGTGGTCGTCCGCTACAGCGGGGTGCCGTCCACGAAGAGCGCGTACGGCTTCAACACCTGGCACCGCACCCCGGACGGGGCGGTAGCGGCCGACGAGCCCGAGGCGGCCTGGTGGTGGTACCCGAGCAACGACCACCCGCTCGACAAGGCGACCTACGACGTGTCGGTGGCCGTGCCCGACGGCACCCAGGCGATCTCCAACGGCACGCTGCAGTCGACGAGTTCGAAGCTGGGCTGGACCCGGTACAACTGGCGGGAGAACAAGCCGCAGGCGACCTATCTGACCACGCTGGCCGTCGGGAAGTTCGACATCACGACCGGCACGTCGGAAGGCGGCGTGCCGGTCGTCAACGCCTACAGCAGGGACCTCGGCGACAACGACGGGGCCGCGCGGGCGAGCGTGGAGCGCACCGGTGAGCTCGTGGACTGGCTCAGCGGCTACTTCGGGCCGTACCCGTTCGCCTCGGCCGGCGGGTACGTGCCCAACACGACCACCGGGTACGCGCTGGAGACGCAGACCCGGGTGTACTACAGCCCGAAGCAGTTCGCGAACGGCTCCAACACGTCCGTGGTCGTCCATGAACTGGCCCACCAGTGGTACGGCGACAGTGTGTCGCTCAAGGGCTGGAAGGACATCTGGATCAACGAGGGCTTCGCGCGGTACGCGCAGTGGCTGTGGTCCGAGCACGAGGGCGAGGGCACCACGCAGGAGCTCGCCGACTACGTGTACGCCTCCCATCCGGCCGACGACGCGTTCTGGACGGTGAAGCCGGGCGACCCCGGGCCGGACGACCAGTTCGACCTCGCCGTCTACGACCGGGGGGCGCTGGCGATCCAGGCGCTGCGCAACGAGATCGGTGACGATGCGTTCTTCGCCATTCTCAAGGGCTGGCCGCAGGAGCACGCGTACGGCAACGCCTCGGTCGCCGACTTCCGGGCGTACGCCGAGCGGGTCTCCGGGAAGTCGTTGTCCGCGCTGTTCGACACGTGGCTGTTCCAGCCGGTGAAGCCCGCGGCGGCCGCCGCGAAGGGCGCGTCGATCGCGGCGAAGACGGGTGCGGTCGCGCAGCCGAAGTCGTGGAAGAGGATCGCCGCGACGAACGACGTGCACTGAGCCGCACCCGGCCTTCTACGACTCGGCGGCCCTGGCGAGCAGTTCCTCCCGGCCGATCGGCTCCGCCTGCGTCGAGGCGACCGTGCAGGCGTGGGCGCCCGCGACGCTGCCGTAGCGGGCGCAGCGCCGGGGGGTCTCGCGGTGGAGCCAGCCGTGCAGGAAGGCGGAGACGAAGGCGTCGCCCGCGCCGTTGGAGTCGACCACCGGCGCGGGCGGCGCCACGGGCGGTACGTGGGTGAGCTCGTCGTCGGCGAGCAGGTAGGCGCCCTTCGCCCCGGCCATCGCCACGACCACCTCGGCGCGGCCCCGCTCGGTGAGCCGCCGCATCGTCCGCTCCGGGTCGGTGAGGGCGGCGGCGGACAGGAAGACGATGTCGGCGGCGTCGGCGAACGCCTGGTGGTACGGGTTCTCGCCGTCCCAGTCGTGCAGGTCGGTGGAGAGGGTCACACCGGTCTCGCGCAGCACGGGTATGGCCTCGGCGCACGGCTGGGTGATGGACACGTGCGCGTGCCGGCTCGCGGCGGCCAGCTCGCGGACCAGGGCCTCCGGGAGGCGGTCGGTGCTCCGGGTGCGGCTGGAGTCGTACAGGGACAGGCGGCGGCCGTCGGGACCGACGAGGTTCACGGCGCGTTTCGTCCCGGCGGGCTGCGGGACCGCCGTGAGCGGGATGCCGTGCGCCTGGTGCAGGGCGCGGACCAGTTCGCCCTCGGGGTCGTCGCCGAGCATGTCGAGGTGGTGCACGCGCAGGCCCAGGGCGGCGAGCCCGAGCGAGACGAAGTCGCCGGTCTGCCCGGCGCGGGTGCGGATGCCCCGCTCGATCATGTAGCTGTCCGCGTACGGCAGCGGCAGCTCCGGCACGTACACGATGGTGTCCACCCCGGCGCCACCCAGCACGAGCACGTCGGTCTCGCGACTCACCTTGAGCCCTCCCCATGGTCGTAGACGGTGACGCCGACACCCCGTTCCACCAGCCGCCGCAGGATCAACGGCTCGACACGGGACCAGGTGCCGCCCGCCAGACCGCACCCTATCCGGGGCATGTGGACGGAGGCCCCCAGCTCCAGGGCCTTCTCGGCCAGCCCGCCGAGGGCCGTGTCGATCGCCTCGTAGCGGACCGGGACCCCCTTGCTGCCGGTTCTGGTCCCGCGCTGGCCGATCATGTTGGCCACCCACACATACGGCTCGACCTGGACGCACTGGACCGCGCCCAGCCCGAAGTCGTTCGTGGCGCGGTCGCGGTGCCAGGCGCGGTAGGCCGCCTCGGGCTGCGGCCAGCGGCGCGACACCGCCAGCACGAAGCCCTTGCCCCATCCCCCGATGTCGTTGCAGACATGGGCGATCATCTTGACGCCCTTGACCGACGGCACGGTGGCGTCACCCCGGACGTAGATGATCTCCGACATGACGCCACCGTAGGCGATGCCACTGACAGAGGTCCTGACCTGCTACTTCGGCTGACGCGCCGAGGCTTGGTCCGGGCTCTGGGCGACCCGGTGGCGGACGGCGAACCAGCCCGCTGTCAGCATCGCGGTGATCAGGGGGATGAGGAGGAGGGTCCTGCGGCCGGCCTTCGCGCGGCGGACGAAGACCAGGTGGCAGACCATGATGATCACCCAGGTCGACACGATGCCCAGCGAGGCGACGTTCAGCACGACCTCGAAGGCCTGCGCGGGCACGAGGTAGTTGAGGCCGACACCGAGGACGCAGACCGCACAGGTGAGCAGGATGCCGCCGTAGGGGACCTGGCTGCGGTTCATGCGGGCGGTGAACTTCGGCGCCGGGTCCGGCGCGCGGCTGCCGAGGTTTCGCAGTACTGGTGTGACAGCGATACTGCTGCACATGACGACCGACACCGACAGCGCCACCGGGGAGCCGACGCTCACGATCGACGAGCTGGCCGCGCGGGCCGGCATCACGGTCCGCACGGTCCGGTTCTACGGCACGAAGGGGCTCATCCCGCCGCCGGTGATCGGTCCGCGCCGGGTCGGTCACTACGGGCCCGGCCACCTGGCCCGGCTGAACCTGATCGAGGAGCTGCAGCACCAGGGCATGACGCTGGCGGCGATCGAGCGCTACATGGAGCAGCTGCCGGCGGACCTCAGCCACCACGACCTGGCGATCCACCGGGCCGTCGTGGCCTCCTGGGCGCCGGACACCGTGGAGACGGTGACCCCACAGGAGCTGCGGCGCCGTGCGGGACGGGCGCTGGACGAGGACGACGTCGAGCGGCTGACGGCGATGGGCATCGTGCGGCCCGAGGGGAACGCCTTCCGGGTGGACTCGGGGCTGCTGCGGCTCGCCGTGCAGCTCCTCGACGTACCGCTGTCCCAGGAGGCGATCCTCGCGGCGCGCGAGGTGATGATCGAGCACTCCCGGGCCGCGGCACGCGAGTTGTCGCGGCTGTTTCGCAGCGAGGTGTCCGAGCGGGCCGAGGAGGACGTGAAGTCCCTGTCCGCGCACATGCAGCCCATCGTGGTGCAGGCGCTGCTGACCACGTTCCAGCGGTCGCTGAAGGAAGAGGTCCACCAGTGGCTGACCGCCTCGGAGGACGGCCGTCCCGCCTGACGAACCAGGTCAGCAGCGCGGGATCGGCTTGCTGTACGTCGTGCCGCTGGGTGTCGCCACGTAGTGGTCGGAGACGTAGTGGCCGTTGTCGAGGCGGTCCCAGATCTTCGTCGTGCCGACCGTCGTCCCGGTCCGCTGGCAGGTGACCCAGGCGAGCGCGCCGTTCGGTGAGGTGCCGACGGCGGTGTAACCGGAGCCGGGGCCGCTGCGCTCGGTCAGGCCGCCCGAGGCGGTCACCTGGTAGGGGTAGGTGCAGCGGGGCAGCGGGGAGCTGTAGCCGGTGTCGGACGGGGTGCCGACGTAGTGGTCGGAGACGTAGGTGCCGTTGGGGAGCTTGTCCCACACGGACGTGGTGGCGACCTTGGCTCCGGGGGCCTGGCAGACGACGTCCAGGGTGGTGCCGGGGGCGTAGGTCGCGGCGACGGGGTAGCTCGTCGAGGGACCGGTGCGGGCGTTGAGGGCGGTCGTGCTGGTCACCTTGTAGGGGTGCGCGACCGTGGCGACGGGAGCGTCCAGGCGGTCGGTGTCGATGTTGAGGGTGACGCCGCCGTAGGTCTCGTCGTGGCCGCCGCGGAACTGCTTGGCGCGCTGGTGGACGGCCCACTTGGAGTCGGTCACGCCGCTCCAGCCCTTGAGGGAGTCGACCCCGTCGTAGCGCGCGATCCACAGGGCGTCCGGGCGCGCGTAACCGGTCGACGTGTATACGGCGGCGAGTTGCCCCGCGCCCAGGTTGAGGTTCATGTAGACGCCGGAGACCCAGCCGACGCGGTGCAGTTCCTTCGTCCAGGCGGAGAGGTAGGTCAGGACGGCCGTGCGGCACGTGGTGTCCGTCTGGCTGTAGTTCTCGATGTCGTTGTAGAGGGCGCTGCCCGGCCGCATGCCGAGCGCTTTCGCCGCCGTGACCGCCTCGGTGGCCGCGGCGGTGCCCTGCGAGCGGGCGGTGGCCGGCGTCGTGCTGATCTTGGAGTCGGTCGGGCGGGCTCCGCAGGGCGGCTGCAGGCCCTTGTGGATGGGCAGCAGACGCCACTTCAGCTGGGACACCGAGGCCACCCAGGATGCGGTCAACTGCGGCTGGGCGCAGGTGCGGTTGACGCCGGAGACGTAGACGCCGAGGGCGCGGTACGGCGAGGAGCTCCAGGCCTGCACGGACGCGAGCGGCGGTGCCGTACAGGTGTCGAAGGCGAGGCCCGAGTAGCGGGTGGCGCTCGCACCGGACGGGTAGGCGACGGAGGTGGCCGGTTCCGCGGTGGCGGCGGGGGCCAGGGCCAGGGCGGCCGCCGCGGTCAGGACGCAGGCGGACGACAGGACGAGCAGTCTTCGTGGGGTGGTGCGCCGATGCGGCATGACGGCCTCCCGGGCGGCTGTCAGTTGATGTGCCGTCAGCGTGGGGGCGGTCCCGGTGCGCCGCCATGGGCCGACCGGCCCCCCGCCGGGGCCGGCTCGGCCTTGTTCACGACCGCAGCGGTACGTCGATCAGCAGCGGCCCGGTCAGTTCCCCGGCCTTCGCGACCAGTTCACGCAGCTGGTCGGCGCTCTCGGCTCGTACCGCGTCCACCCCGAAGAACCGGGCCGCCTGCGTGAAGTCCAGCTCCCCCAGTTCCGTGCCCGGGCAGACGCCCCGGCCGCCCATCGCCTCGTAGGTGTCCTGCACGGTGCGGTAGGCGCCGTTGCCCATCACCACGAACAGGACGGGGGTGTTCTGCCGGGCAGCGCTCCACAGGCCCTGGAGGCCGAACAGGGTGGAGCCGTCGCCGAGGACGGCGACCACCGGGCGGCCCGGTTCGGCGAGGGCGCGGCCGACGGCGGCACCGATGCCCCAGCCGAGGCCGCCGCCGACGGTGTGGGTGTAGCTGCCGGGGCGGTCGAGGCGGACGAGGCGGCGGAGCAACAGGCCGACGGTGATGGCCTCTTCGACGACCACGGCGTCCCGGGGCAGACCGCGGGCGACGGCGTGGGCGGCAGCCCAGGGGGCCAGCGGGGCCGGGGAGTAGGCGGCGCGGGCGGCGGACTCGACGCGGTCGCGCTCGGCGGCGTGGCGCTCACCGGCGCGTAGCGTGCGGGACTTGGCGGTGTGGGCGGGGACGCGGTTCCGCAGGAGTTCCGAGAGCCGGTCCAGGGAGGGGGCCAGTGCGCCCACCAGGCCGGTCGCCGCGGGGAAGTTGCGGCCGATCTCGTGCGGGTCGGAGTCGAGCTGGACGACCTGGAGGCCGGGTGGCAGCGGGGGGCCGGGCGTGTAGGCGTGGGGCGTGAAGGCGTGCGCTCCGACGATCAGGACGGTGTCGTACCCGGCCAGGGCGGCGCGGACGGCGTCGTGACGGGGCGGCAGCATCCCGGCGTGCAGGGGGTGCGTGGTGGGGAAGTCGAGACAGTCCGCCATGGGCTGGTGGTGGACGACCGCCCCGCAGGCCTCCGCCGTGCGCACCAGTGCGGCCAGCGCGCCCTCGCGGCCCACGCCGTCGCCCGCGACGATGGCCGGGCGGGTGGCGGCGGCGAGCAGGGCGGCGGCGCGTTCGAGGCCGGCGGCGGGTCCCGCGGGCGGCACGGGGGTGCGGGCCGGGACCTCGACCTCGGTGTCCTCGGTGAGCAGGTCGGTGGGGACGGACAGGAACACCGGCCCGGCGGGCGGGCGTACGGCCAGGGCGAAGGCGCGGCGCAGGGCGAGCGGCAGGTCGTGGGCGTGCTGGACGTCGTACGCCGCCTTGACCGCGGGGGTGGCGATGCCGATGAGGTCGCCGGAGAGCATGGGGTCCTGCTGGAGGTGGCGGCGGTCCTGCTGACCGGCCGTCACCACGAGGGGGGTGCGGGAGCGACGGGCGTTGAGCAGGCCGATGAGGCCGTTGGCGAGGCCGGCGGCGATGTGCAGGCTGACGAAGGCCGGGCGGCCGGTGCCGCGGGCGTAGCCGTCGGCCATGGAGACGACGGCGCCCTCGTGGACGCCGAACACGTACTCGGGAGCGTCGGAGGCGTCCGACAGGGCGGCCAGGAAGGGGAGTTCGGTGGTGCCGGGGTTGCCGAAGACGCGGTCCACACCCTCACCGCGCAGGATGTCCAGGACGGCGAGGGCGGGACGGTATCCCATGGGGGCTCCTCCGGGGGTGGGGCCGTGCTGACGGCTCGCGGGTCAGCGTCGGTGTCCCGGCGCCGGAGGGCAAGCGGGTCCGGTCCCCGACCGAAAGAAACCGGGCAGCGGCGCCGGGAGGTACCGGCGCCGCCGCCCTCGTTCGCTACGCGTCCGCGAACCGCTCCCCCTGCTCGGCCTTGCGCACCAGTAGCGCGGGCGGCTCGAACCGCTCGCCGTAGCGCTCGGCCAGCTCACGCGCGCGTGCCACGAATCCGGGCAGTCCGCCGTCGTAGCCGTTGATGTACTGCAGCACCCCGCCCGTCCAGCCGGGGAAGCCGATGCCGAAGATCGACCCGATGTTGGCGTCGGCGACCGACGTGAGGACGCCCTCCTCCAGCAGACGGACCGTGTCGAGGGCCTCGGAGAAGAGCATGCGTTCCTGCATGTCCTCGAACGGGATCTCGTGCCCCGGCTCGGTGAAGTGCTCGCGCAGTCCCGGCCACAGACCGGCCCGCTTGCCGGCCTCGTCGTAGTCGTAGAAGCCCGCTCCCCCGCTGCGGCCCGGGCGGTCGAACTCGTCGACCATGCGGTCGATGACGGCCTCCGCGGGGTGCGTCGCCCAGGTGCCGCCCGCCTCCTCCACGGCCCGCCGGGACTCGTTGCGGATCTTGCGCGGCAGGGTGAGGGTCAGCTCGTCCATCAGGGAGAGCACCTTGGCCGGATAACCCGCCTGGGCGGCCGCCTGTTCGACGGACGCGGGCTCGACGCCCTCGCCGACCATGGCGACGCCCTCGTTGATGAAGTGGCCGATCACCCGGGAGGTGAAGAAGCCGCGCGAGTCGTTGACGACGATCGGGGTCTTCTTGATCTGCCGGACCAGGTCGAAGGCGCGCGCGAGGGCCTCCTCGCCGGTCCGCTCGCCCTTGATGATCTCGACGAGCGGCATCTTGTCGACCGGCGAGAAGAAGTGCAGGCCGATGAAGTCGGCCTGGCGCTCCACACCTTCGGCGAGGACGGTGATGGGGAGGGTGGAGGTGTTGGAGCACAGCAGCGCGTCCGGCTCGACGATGTGCTGGATCTCCTGGAAGACCTTGTGCTTGAGTTCGGGGTTCTCGAACACGGCCTCGATCACCGCGTCGCAGCCGGCGACGTCCTGCGGGTCGGCGGCCGGCGTGATGCGGGCGAGCAGCGCGTCCGCCTTCTCCTGGGTGGTACGGCCGCGGGAGACGGCCTTGGCGCACAGCTTCTCGGAGTAGGCCTTGCCCTTGACGGCCGCCTCCAGGGACACGTCCTTCAGGACGACGTCGATGCCGGCGCGGGCGCAGGAGTAGGCGATGCCCGCGCCCATCATCCCGGCGCCGAGGACGGCGACCTTGCGGACCTTGCGGGGCTCGATGCCCTTGGGGCGGTTGGCGCCGGAGTTGACGGCCTGGAGGTCGAAGAAGAAGGCCTGGATCATGTTCTTGGAGGTCTGGCCGGCGGCCAGCTCCACGAAGTACCGGGCCTCGATGACCTGGGCGGTCTCGAAGTCGACCTGGGAGCCCTCGACGGCCGCGGCGAGGATGTTGCGCGGGGCCGGGTAGGGGGCGCCGCCGGTCTGCTTGCGCAGGTTGGCGGGGAAGGCGGGCAGGTTGGCCGCGAACTTGGGGTTGGCGGGGGTGCCGCCCGGGATGCGGTAGCCCGGCTTGTCCCAGGGTTGCTGCGAGGCGGGGTTGGCGTCGATGAAGGCGCGCGCCTTGGCGAGCAGTTCGTCCTGGGTGGCGGCCACGTCGTCGACCAGGCCGTTGGCCAGGGCGCGTTGCGGGTTGTACTGGGTGCCCTGGAGCAGGACCTTCAGCAGGGCGTCGGCGATGCCCAGCAGGCGGACGGTGCGGACCACGCCGCCGCCTCCGGGCAGCAGGCCCAGGGTGACCTCGGGGCAGCCGATCTTGGAGCCGGGGGCGTCGAGGGCGACGCGGTGGTGGCAGGCGAGCGCGATCTCGTAACCGCCGCCGAGGGCTGCGCCGTTGATCGCGGCGACGACCGGCTTGCCGAGGGTCTCGATGCGGCGCAGGTTGCGCTTGATCGCCATGCCGCCGTCGAAGAGGTCCTGCGCGGTCTCGGGGGTGACCCGGATGAGGTCGCGCAGGTCGCCGCCGGCGAAGAAGGTCTTCTTGGCGGAGGTGACGATGACGCCGCGGATGGAGTCCTTCTCGGCCTCCAGGCGGTCGGTGATCACGGCCAGGGAGTCGCGGAACGCCTGGTTCATGGTGTTCGCGGACTGGTTCGGGTCGTCGATCACGAGGGTGACGACGCCGGTGCGGTCCTGTTCCCAGCGGATGGTGGTGCTCTCGGTCATGAGGGGGTCTCCGTAGAAGTCTCTTGTGGCCGCTGGGGTGTTCAGACGCGCTCGACGATGGTGGCGATGCCCATGCCGCCGCCGACGCAGAGGGTCGCCAGGCCGTACCGCTTGTCCTGGCGCTCCAGTTCGTCGACGAGCGTGCCCAGGATCATCGCGCCGGTCGCGCCGAGGGGGTGGCCGAGGGCGATGGCTCCGCCGTTGACGTTGACCTTGTCCAGGGACAGGCCCATGTCCTTCACGAAGCGCAGGACGACCGCCGCGAAGGCCTCGTTGATCTCGACGAGGTCGATGTCGTCGATGGTCAGGCCGGCCTTGGCGAGCGCCTTGCGGGTGGCGGGGGCGGGGCCGGTGAGCATGATGGTGGGCTCGGAGCCCGAGACGGCGGCGGAGACGATCCGCGCGCGGGGCGTGAGGCCGTAGCGCTCGCCGATCTCCTTGGAGCCGATGGCGACCAGCGCGGAGCCGTCGACGATGCCGGAGGAGTTGCCGGCGTGGTGGACGTGGTCGATCTTCTCGACCCAGTGGTACTTCTGCAGGGCGACGGCGTCGAAGCCGCCCAGTTCGCCGATGTCCGCGAAGGACGGCTTGAGCTGGGCCAGGGAGTCGGCGGTGGTGCCCGGGCGCGGGTGCTCGTCGTGGTCGAGGACCGTCAGGCCGCTGCGGTCCCTCACCGGCACGACGGAGCGGTCGAAGCGGCCCTCCTTCCAGGCGGTGGCCGCGCGCTCCTGCGACAGGGCGGCGTACTCGTCGACGTCCCGGCGGGAGAAGCCCTCGATGGTGGCGATCAGGTCGGCGCCGATGCCCTGCGGCACGAAGTTGGTGGCGATGTTGGTCATCGGGTCGTTGAACCAGGCGCCGCCGTCGGAGGCCATCGGCACCCGGGACATGGACTCGACGCCGCCCGCGAGGACGAGGTCCTCGAAGCCGGAACGCACCTTGGCGGCGGCCATGTTGACGGCTTCCAGGCCCGAGGCACAGAAGCGGTTCTCCTGCACGCCGGCGACCGTGTCCGGCAGGCCCGCGGCGATCGCCGCGATGCGGGCGATGTCGGAGCCCTGGTCGCCCACCGGTCCGACGACGCCGAGGACGATGTCGTCGATCGCGGCCGGGTCGAGGTCCGGGAAGCGGCCGCGGAGCTCGTGGATGAGGCCCACGACCAGGTCGACGGGCTTGGTGCCGTGCAGGGCGCCGTTCGCCTTGCCGCGGCCGCGCGGGGTGCGGATCGCGTCGTACACGTACGCTTCGGTGCTCACTGGGAAGCCTTTCGAGGGTGAGGGTCGGGCCGGGCGGGAGAGCTTCAGCCGAGCAGGGAACGGCCGATGATCTCCTTCATGATCTCGGTCGTACCGCCGTAGATGGTCTGGATACGGCCGTCGACGAAGGCCCTGGCGACGGGATACTCGCTCATGTAGCCGTATCCCCCGTGCAGTTGGAGGCAGCGGTCGGTGACCCGTTTCTGCAGCTCGGTCGCCCACCACTTGGCCATCGAGGCGTGCACCGCGTCGAGCGTGCCGTTCGCGTGCTCCTCGACGCAGCGGTCCAGGAAGGTCCGGGTGACCGCGCACTCGGTCGCCATCTCGGCCACCTCGAAGCGGATGTGCTGCTTGGTCGCGAGCGGCCGGCCGAAGGCCTCGCGCTCCCTGACGTACTCGGTGGTGATCTCCAGCAGGTGCTCGGCCGCGGCGATCGCGGACACGGCGATGCTCAGGCGCTCCTGCGCGAGGTTGGTCATCAGATGGACGAAGGCGCCGTTGAGCTCGCCGAGGAGGTTCTGCTTGGGCACGCGCACGTCGTGGAAGAACAGCTCGGCCGTGTCCTGCGCCTTCTGCCCGATCTTGTCGAGGTTGCGTCCGCGCTCGAAGCCCTCCATGCCCCGCTCGACGACGAGCAGCGACAGCCCGCGCGCACCGCCCTCGGGCGTCGTCCGCGCGACCACGATCACCAGGTCGGCGAGGATGCCGTTGGAGATGAAGGTCTTGGAGCCGTTGAGCACCCAGTGGTCGCCGCGGTCCTCGGCGTGGGTCCTGATGCCCTGCAGGTCGGAGCCCGCGCCGGGTTCGGTCATGGCGATGGCGGTGACGATCGAGCCGTCGCAGAAGCCGGGCAGCCAGCGCCGCTTCTGCTCCTCGGTGGCCAGCGAGGTGAGGTAGGGGCCGATGATGTCGTTGTGCAGGCCGAGGGCGAGGCCGGGCGCGCCCGCGCGCGTGAACTCCTCCGCCAGTACGGCGCTGTAGCGGAAGTCGTCGGTGCCCCCGCCGCCGTACTCCTCGGGCACGGCGAGTCCGAGCAGGCCCTGCTTGCCGGCCGCGCGCCAGGCCTCGCGCGAGACGATGCCGTCCTTCTCCCACTGCTCGTAGTGCGGCAGCACCTCCCTCGCCAGGAAGGCGCGCACGGTCTCCCGGAACGCGTCGTGCTCGGGGGCGAAGATCTGCCGCTTCATTCGAGGCCCTTCAGGAGGTCGGGTACGTCCCAGTCGCGTGCCACGCCGGCGGTGTCGGCGCCCGGCCGGGCGGGGCCGGTGCGCACGGTGGTGGGGGTCGCGGAGAAACGGGGTGCGGGGGCGGGCTGGGTGATGCCGCCGTGGTCGGTGAAGGTGCCGCGGGCGGCGAGGTGCGGGTGGCCGGGGGCCTCGCCGAGGGAGAGCACGGGGGCCACGCACGCGTCGGAGCCCTCGAAGACGGTCGTCCACTCGTCCCTGGTGCGGGACGCGAAGCGGGCGGCGACCGCCTCGCGCAGCTCGCCCCAGCGGGTCCAGTCCTTGCGGGCGTCGGCGTGCTCCGGCAGGTCGAGCAGGGTGACGAACTCGTCGTAGAACTGCGGCTCCAGGGGGCCGACCGCCATGTACCGGCCGTCGGCCGTGGCGTAGGTGCCGTAGTACGGGCAGCCGCCGTCCAGGAGGTTGGCGCCGCGCCGGTCCTGCCAGCCGCCGGCGGCGAGCATGCCGTGGATCATCGCGGAGAGGTGGGAGGTGCCGTCGACGATGGCGGCGTCGACGACCTGGCCGGCGCCGGTGGCGCGCGCGTGGTGGAGGGCGGCGAGGACGCCGACGACGAGGTAGAGGGAGCCGCCCGCGTAGTCGCCGAGGAGGTTGGCGGGGACGGCCGGCGGCAGGCCCGGTTCGCCGATCATGCCGAGCGTGCCGGTGAGCGCGATGTAGGCGATGTCGTGGCCGGCTCGCTGGGCGAGGGGGCCCTGCTGGCCCCAGCCGGTCATGCGGCCGTAGACGAGCGCGGGGTTGCGGGCGTGGCAGTCCTCGGGGCCGACGCCGAGGCGCTCGGCGACGCCGGGGCGGTAGCCCTCGACGAGGATGTCGGCGCGGGCGGCCAGGTCCAGGACGCGTGCGGGTCCGTCGGCGGCTTTGAGGTCGACGACGACCGAACGCTTGTTGCGGTTGGTCACGTCGTAGGCGGGGTCGATCGCGAGACCGACGCCGCCGGGGCGGTCCACGCGGACGACGTCGGCGCCCAGGTCGGCCAGGAGCATGGCGGCGAACGGGCCGGGCCCGATCCCGGCCAGCTCGACCACGCGCACGCCGGTGAGCGGCCCCTGCCCTGGCGTCGTCGCCATCCGGCCCCCAGACTGATCACACGGGTATGACACAACTGATGTAACACCAGTGATGCTATGAACCTGTCCCGATGAGCACAAGACCCGGACGAGCAAGCGCTTAGCCAATTATGGTGAGCGCGCGCCACCCGGCGCCGGGGCTCGGCACTGTTCAAGCTAGCCTCGGCCACCGACAACGGCGCGCGCAGCGGACGAGAGGTGTCATGAGCAGGCTGAACAGGACGGACCGTCCGTACGACATCGTGCTTTTCGGAGCCACGGGGTTCGTCGGGACGCTCACCGCGCAGTACCTCGCCGCGCACGCGCCCGACGGGCTGCGCTGGGCGATCGCGGGCCGCAGCGAGCGCAGGCTCCAGGAGCTGCGCGAGCGGCTGCCGGGCGGCGAACAGGCCGGAGTGCTGACGGCCGACGTGACCGAGCCGGCCTCACTGCGCGAACTCGCCGAGCACGCGCGTGTGGTGGCCACGACCGTGGGACCGTACGTGACCTACGGCGAGGACCTCGTCGCCGCCTGCGCCGACACGGGGGCCGACTATCTCGACCTCACCGGCGAGCCGGAGTTCGTGGACCTGACCTATGTGCGGCACGACGCACGCGCGCGTGAGACGGGTGCACGGCTGGTGCACGCGTGCGGGTTCGACTCGGTCCCGCACGATCTGGGCGCGTACTTCACGGTGCGGCAGCTGCCTGAGGGCGTGCCGCTGAGGGTGGACGGGTTCGTCACCGCCGACGCCACCTTCTCGGGCGGTACGTTCGCCTCGGCGCTCAACCAGTTCTCCCGGCTGCGGCCGATGCTGGCCGCCGAGCGGGACCGGCGCCGCCACGAACCGCGCCTGGTGGGCAGGCGGGCCGCCGCGCCGACCGGTGCGCCCCGCTTCGCCAAGGAGGTCGGCGCCTGGGCGCTGCCGCTGCCGACCATCGACCCGCAGATCGTGCACCGGTCCGCGAAGGCGCTGGAGCGCTACGGCCCGGACTTCCGCTACCGGCACTACGCGGCGGTGCGGCACCTGCCCGTTGCGGTGGGCGGGGCGGCGGCCATGGGCGCGCTGGTCGCGGCGGCTCAACTGCCGCCCGCGCGGCGCTGGTTGTCGGACCGGCTCAAGCCGGGCGACGGACCGGGTCCCGAGAAGCGCGCCAAGAGCTGGTTCTCCGTCCGCTTCGTCGGGGAGGGCGGCGGCCGGCGGGTCTTCACCGAGGTCGCGGGCGGCGATCCCGGCTACGACGAGACGGCCAAGATGTTCGCCGAGTCGGCCCTGTCCCTGGCCTTCGACGACCTCCCGCCGACGTCCGGCCAGGTCACCACGGCGGTCGCGATGGGCGACGCCCTGACCGAGCGGCTGCGCCGGGCGGGCATCACCTTCCGGGTGGCCGCGAGCCGATGACCAGCGGCCCGCGCGGGCCCTACAGCGACCAGCCGGCCACCGTGTAGATCATTCCGCCGATCCAGCCGAGCCCCGCCAGCACGGCGAGGACCAGGGCGGCCGTCACGGCACGCTCGACGGGACGGTTCGGGTCGGCGAGGGGCTTGGGAGCGCGGGCGCGATGCGTCGTCATGCGGGCCAGCCTGCCGACCGGGACGGCCCGCCCACATCCGTACACGTACTCAGTCCGGGTACTCAGTCCCGGTACTCGGATCGGGTACCCGGAGGCGTGGGCCGTCAGGCCTCGGTCGCCTCCCGCAGCGCCCTGCGGCACAGGGTGTCCGCTCTGCGGGTGGTCTCCGGGAGGCGGTAGGCGGGGGTCAGGGCCAGGACGTGGGCGCAGGCGTTGTCGAGGGTCGTGCGGTGGCCGACCGAGACGAACACCGGCTTGACCGAATCGCGGGTGCGCAGGGCGCGGCCGACCTCCTCGGTGTCCGCCTCGGTGTCCGCGAGGAGGGGGGAGGTGCTGCCGCGCGGGGCGGCCGGGTCGTCGTACCGGAACGTGAAGGGGTTCTTCGCGACGCCGATCGTCGGAAGGTCCGTCAGCACGCCCAGGTGGCTGGCGAGGCCGAAGCGCCGGGGGTGGGCGAGGCCGTAACCGTCGCAGACGACCAGGCCCGGCGGGCACGGCAGGGCGTCGAGGGCGGCGACGACGGTGGGGATCTCCCGGAAGGCGAGCAGCCCGGGGACGTACGGGAACGAGATGCGGCCGATCGCGGTGGCCTCCGCGACGACCCGCAGCGTCGCGGCGTCCAGGACGACCGCCGCGGCCGCGACGACGTCCCGCTCGTCGTCGTAGGCGACGTCGACGCCCGTCACGTGCCCGCTCCCGGGCGGCGGGCCGGGCTCGTCCAGCACCACCCGGGCCCGCAGTTCGTCCTGCACGGCCCGGGCCTCTTCCTCGGTCGCGGGCCAGCCCGCGGGAATGCGTACGCTCGTCATGATGGGGACGAGCGTACGTGTCCCGACGGGGCGGCCCGGGCCGGGCGGGTCAGCTCTTCTTCGAGTCCAGCGCGCGCTGCAGCTGGTCCTTGTTCATGTTCGAACGGCCCTCGATGCCGCGCTGTTTGGCCTCGTTGTAGAGCTGGTCGCGGGTCGGGCCCTGGGAGCCGGTCCGGTTGCCCGACCGCCGGCCGCCGCGCTTGCCGGACGACATGTCCTGCTTCGAGCTGCGGCTCGCCGTCTTCGACTCGCCGGACCGCGCGCGTTCCTTGTTGACCGTCCGCGCCGCGATCTCCTTGGCGCGTCCGGCGCTCTCTCCCCGGTCCTGCGCGCTCTCCTTGATGTGCTCGTACTGGCGCTCCCGCTTCGGGCTGGAACCTGCGGGCATGGTCGCTCACTCCTTTCGCGGTCGACGGCCGGCGCCGTCGGCGACCGGGTACCCGCATTCCGGCCCATGCGTCACCGTTCCAGGCGAGCCACCCGTCCCTGCTCCCCCGCGGCCCAGCAGCCGAGGTCCGCGGCGCAGTCCACGGTGTCGTACGAGCCCGTGTCGACCGTCCGCCAGGTGCGGCCGCCGTCCGTGGTGAGATCGGTGCCGGTGGGACCCACCGCGAGGGCGGCGGTGCGGCTGTGCGGCAGCCAGGCGGCGCCGGAGCGGTAGGCGGGCGGGGGCGTCGCGGCCGGTGTCCAGGTGCGGCCGCCGTCGCCGGTGACCGCGGCGGCCTGAGGGGACGCCTGGTCGGCGCGGTAGTCGCCGCCGACGGCGAGGCCGTGGATGCGGTCGCGGAAGGCGAGGGCGAAGACGCCCTTGGCCGGGTCGCCCGCCGGGATCGGCGTGTCGGCGGCCGTCCAGGTCAGCCCGCGGTCCGCGGAGTGCAGCACACGCGCGCGTGCGCCGCCTCCGGTGGCCAGCCACACGTCCGACGGACCCGCGGCGACCAGGCACTGCCCGCTCGCCGCGAAGCCCGCCTCGCCGTCCAGGGCGGCCGGCATGCCCGCGCTCGGCAGTACCTTCCAGGAGCGGCCGCCGTCACTGGTCGACAGGATGCGGAACCTGCCGTCCACCGGGTCGCTCATCGCGAGGCCGTGGCGGCGGTCGAAGAAGGTCATGCAGTCGTAGAAGGCCTTCGCGTCGGTGTTGCGGAAGGACTCCGTCCAGGTCGCTCCGCCGTCGTCGGTGCGGTACACGCGGGACGCGTCGCCCTCGCCGATCGCCAGGACCACGGCCCGGCGCGCGTCGAAGGCCTCGATGTCGCGGAACTGCAGGTCCGACGTGCCGGGCGGCGAGACGTTCCGCCAGCTCGCCCCGCCGTCCGTGGTCCGCAGCACGGTGCCCTGGGTGCCCGCCACCCACGCGGTCTGGCGGCCGACGGCCGCCAGACCGCGAAAGCGCACCCCGGGTGTTCCGGTGTCCTTCAGCTCCCAGTGCGGCGCGGGTCGCTCCCGCTCCCCCGCCTGGGCCGGTACGGCGGTCAGGGCGGCCAGCGCCGCCGAGCACACCGCCCCCGCGGCCACCGTGCGAAACGTGCGTCTCATCCGTCGCGTGATCACCGATCGCCTCATGGCGGGCGAAGCTAGCCCACCGCACCGGCTCCGTCCAGATGCCCACCGCGTCCCAACTGCCCACCGGCGCACCCGAGGTGGATCACGTCACTTCTGTGAATGAACGCGGTGACGGAGGTCACTCGAAATTCGTGTGCACGGATTCACCGATTCCGGCGTCTCTAGCAGTGCCCGGCTCAGAAGCCCGCAAGCTCGTCCAGCCGTCACAAGGGAGCAGGCGTTGTCCACCGTCATCGAGCAGCCCGTCGAGGCCCGCCTCGTCGCCGCCGCGCCGCGTATGCCGAGCATCCCGGCGACGCTTCACTACGACCGTACCGATCCGTTCGCGGTGCGCATGACCTTCCCCGCGCCCGCCACGCTGGAGGGCGTGGAGGTCTGCTGGACCTTCTCTCGGGAACTGCTCACGGCCGGCCTGGAAGGGCCGGAGGGACACGGGGACGTGCGGGTGCGGCCGTACGGGTACGAGCGGACCGTGCTGGAGTTCCACGCGCCCGAGGGGACGGCCGTGGTGCACGTGCGGTCGGAGGAGGTGCGGTCGTTCCTCGACGCGACGGGTGATCTCGTGCCCGTCGGGCTGGAGCATCTGCACCTCGATCTGGACCACGACCTGGCCGAGTTGATGCGGGACGCCTGCTGAGGGTGGGAATCCCAGGCGGTCGTCTGCGGCCGCGTGTGGCTGGTCGCGCAGTTCCCCGCGCCCCTGAGGTGGGTCAGGGCGTCGCCAGGTCGTTCAGGGCCGTGTAGTCCAGGCCTCCCGCCAGACAGTCGTACGTTCCCTTCTCCAGCAGTTCCCTTGCCGCCCCCTGAGCCACGGCGTACGCCGCCTGCGCCAGTTCGGAGCCGACGCTCACCCGGGCGACGCCCAGGGATGCCAGTTCGGTGACCGACATTGCTCCGGGGCCCGCCAGGACGTTCAGCGGGGCGTCGATCCCCGCGGCGAGGACTCCGATCGTCTCCGGGTCGACGGCCCCGGGGACGAAGACTCCGTCGGCGCCCGCGGCGAGGAAGGCGGCGGCCCGCTCCAGGGTGCGGTCCACTTCTCCGCCGGCCCGCAGGAAGGTGTCGATCCGGGCGTTGACGAACAGCGGCACCCCTTCCGCGTCGGCGGCCTCCCGGGCGGCCGCGATGCGCTCCGCCTGCTCGGCGACCGGCCGCAGGGGTCCCGCCGCGGGCTCGTGCAGCGCGTCCTCGATGTTGACGCCCACCGCGCCCGCCTCGATCACCGCGCGGACCGTGTCGGCGACTCCCGCCGGGTCCTTCGCGTAGCCGCTCTCGATGTCGGCGCTGACGGGCACGCCGACCGAGGCGGCCATGCGCGCCACGGCGGCGAGCGCGGTGTCCCGGTCCAGCCGGTCGCCGTCGGCCGCGCCGAGCGCCCAGGCGAGGCCCGCGCTGGTGGTGGCGACGGCCGCGGCGCCCGCTTCGGCGACGACGCGGGCGCTCATGGCGTCCCAGGCGTTGGGCAGGACGAGCGGGGCGCCGGGGACGTGCAGGGCGCGGAAGGCGAGGGCGCGGTCGCGCAGGGGGCGCGGGTTCGTCGTCATGCGCCTCACCCAACCAGCCGGTGCGGGGCGGAGGCTGGCAGGAATCCGACCTCTACGTGCGGGCGACCCGGGGCCGCGGGTATCCGGCCTCCACGTGCGGGCGGCCCGGGGCCGCGGGTATCCGGCCTCCACGTGCGGGCGACCCGGGGCCGCGGGTTTCCGACCTCCACGTGCGGGCGACCCGGGGCCGCGGGTTTCCGACCTCCACGTGCGGACGGCCCGGGGCCGCAGGTTTCCGACCTCCACGTGCGGGCGACCCGGGGCCGCGGGTTTCCGACCTCCACGTGCGGGCGACCCGGGGCCGCAGGTTTCCGACCTCCACGTGCGGGCGACCCGGGGCCGCGGGTTTCCGACCTCTACGTGAGCGCTCGGCCCGGCGTCGACAGGGCGGCGCACAGTTCGCCCAGCACCGCCCGCGCCCCGCTGAGCGTGATCAGCTCCTCGACGCGCTCCTCATGGCGGCCGCGGCCCCCGTCCGGGAACGGCGTGGGCGGGTCGGCGGCGGCCGCGAGGGCGGCGAACGCGGCCTCAGGGCCGGAGACCTCGGGCAGCCGCTCCGAAAGGATCCGCTGTGCCTCCTCCCGCAGGGCCTCCACGCGGGCCGTGTCGTCCAGTACGTGCTCCACGCTCGGGAAGACGCCGAGGACCCGCTTCTTCTCCGCCCGCAGACACCCCTCGGCGGTCAACTGCTCGCGTGCCGCGTCGTACGTCACGCGCGCGTGCAGCGTCACCCAGGTCCGCCACCGGTGCGGCCGGGACTCGCGGACCAGTTCCAGGAGGCCGTCGAGCACGGCGTCCCCGGCGAGGGAGTCCATGTCCACGGGGGTGGCGATGCCGTCGTCATCGGTGAGCAGGCCGCGCAGGACCAGTTCGGTGAGGGCGCCGGCCCGCACCACGTGCGCGGCGGCCATGGCCTCGCCGCCGGGAGTGTCCCAGGTCAGCAGGCAGAGCTTGGCCGGGAGGGGGAGCGAACCGTGGGGCACTTGGTCTCCTTGGTGCGGCGAGGTCGGGGCTCACGTTAATTCGTTGACAGCCCCGAGCCCCGCTCGTACGGTGTATGGCGGTTCTGTTGTCGTCGATCGGAGAAGGACGTTGCTCCTCTGAGGTCCTGAGACACCGCGTCACACCCGAGAGGTGTGTGCGCAGCGTGCGACCTCGGTGTTCGAGCCGTCCCGACGAAGCGGGGCCTTCTTCGTGCCCTCCCCTTCTCCTCGGGCGCCCTCCCGGGTCGCCGGTGTCTCGATACGCGTTTGCCCCTGACCGCAGCACGCAATCGCGGAGGCCCCGTATGTCTACATCCATCACCTGCACCTCCCTGTCCTTCGCCTGGCCGGACGGCACCTCCGTCTTCGAGGGACTGGACGTCGCCTTCGGCCCGGGCAGGACCGGGCTCGTCGGCGTCAACGGGTCGGGCAAGTCGACCCTGTTGAAGCTCATCGCCGGCGAACTCGCCCCGGGCGACGGCGTCGTACGCGTCGCGGGCGAGATCGGCCACCTCCCGCAGAACGTCACGCTCGACACGCGCCTGCGCGTCGACGAGGCGCTCGGCATCGCCGGCCGGCGGGCCGCGCTGCACGCCATCGAGGCGGGCGACGGGGCCGAGGAGCACTTCGAGGCGGTCGGCGACGACTGGGACGTGGAGGAGCGCGCCCTGGCCACCCTCGGCGAACTCGGCCTCGGCCACATCGGGCTGGACCGCACCGTCGGCGAGGTCTCCGGCGGCGAGTCGGTCCTGCTGCGTCTGGCCGCGCTGCTGCTGCGCCGCCCGGACGTGCTCCTCCTGGACGAGCCGACGAACAACCTCGACCTGTACGCGCGCAGGCGGCTGTACGCGGCCGTCGAGTCCTGGCCGGGCGTCATGGTCGTGGTCAGCCACGACCGCGAACTCCTGGAACTCGTCGACCAGATCGCCGACCTGCGCTCCGGCGAGGTCACCTGGTTCGGCGGCAACTTCTCCGCCTACGAGGAGGCCCTCGCCGTCGAACAGGAGGCGGCCGAGCGGATGGTGCGCGTCGCCGAGGCCGATCTGCGCAAGCAGAAACGCGAACTGGTCGATGCCCAGGTCAAGTTGGCCCGACGCAAGCGGTACGGCCAGAAGATGTGGGACCAGAAGCGCGAGCCGAAGATCGTCATGGGGGCGCGCAAGCGCGCGGCCCAAGTGTCGGCGGGCAAGCACCGGCTCCTGCACGAGGAGCGGCTCACCGAGGCGAGGGAGCGGCTCGACGACGCGGTGGACGCGGTACGGGACGACGACGAGATCCGCGTCGACCTGCCGTACACCGCCGTACCGCCGGGCCGGAGCGTGCTCACTCTGCGGGACTTGGAGCTCGCGTACGGCGCGTGCGTGGCCGGCGGTCTCGACCTGCACGGCCCCGAGCGGGTCGCGCTCGTCGGCCGCAACGGCGCGGGCAAGACGACGCTGCTGCGGACGATCGCCGGGGAGCTCGCGCCGGTGTCGGGCGAGGCGCTGGCGCACGTGCCGCTGCGGTTCCTGCCGCAGCGCCTCGACGTGCTCGACGACGAGCTCTCCGTCGCCGAGAACGTGGCCCGGTTCGCGCCGGGCGCCACCAACAACGGGATCCGGGCGCGGCTGGCCCGCTTCCTGTTCCGGGGCGCCCGCGCCGACCAGAAGGCGGCGACCCTGTCCGGCGGCGAGCGCTTCCGGGCCGCGCTGGCCGCGTTGATGCTGGCCGAGCCGGCGCCGCAGCTGCTCATGCTCGACGAGCCGACGAACAACCTCGACATGGCGAGCGTGCGACAGCTGACGAGCGCCCTGGAGTCGTACGAGGGGGCGCTGATCGTGGCCAGTCACGACCTGCCGTTCCTGGAGTCGATCGGCATCACGAGGTGGCTGCTGCTCGACGGCGAGCTGCGGGAGACGGCGCCGGAGGAGGTGGGGTAGCGCGTCTCGAGAGGGCCACAGCCCGGCAACGGGGGTTTTGCCCTCGCCGGTCCGCGCTGCATGATGGCGGACCGGGCCCCCGCACACCCACGGGTGCCCGGTCCCCTGCCCCTCCGATGCGAAAGGCTTCTCGTGCCCAGCAAGAAGGCCCTCGTCCGCCGCCCCAGCCCGCGCCTCGCCGAAGGTCTGGTGACGCACATCGAGCGGGAGAAGGTCGACGCCGATCTCGCGGGTGAGCAGTGGGAGGCCTACGTCGAGGCCCTGCGGGCGCACGGCTGGGAGACGATCGAGGTCGACCCGGCCGACGACTGCCCGGACTCGGTCTTCGTCGAGGACACCGTCGTCATGTACAGGAACGTCGCGTTGATCGCGCGCTCCGGCGCCGAGTCGCGCCGGGAGGAGACGGCCGGCGTCGAGGAGGCCGTCGCCCGGCTGGGCTGCTCGGTGAACTGGATCTGGGAGCCGGGCACGCTGGACGGCGGCGACGTGCTGAAGGTCGACGACACGATCTACGTCGGCCGGGGCGGGCGCACCAACGCGGCCGGCGTGCAGCAGTTGCGGGCCGCCTTCGAACCGCTCGGGGCACGGGTCGTTGCGGTGCCGGTCAGCCGCGTGCTGCACCTGAAGTCGGCGGTCACCGCGCTGCCCGACGGGACCGTCATCGGGCACATCCCGAAGGTCGACCGGCCCGCGCTCTTCCCGCGCTTCTTGTCGGTGCCGGAGGAGTCCGGCGCACACGTGGTGCTGCTCGGCGGCGACAAGCTGCTGATGGCGGCGAGCGCGCCGAAGACGGCGGACCTGCTCGCCGATCTCGGCTTCGAGCCCGTGGTCGTCGACATCAGCGAGTTCGAGAAGCTCGAAGGGTGTGTGACGTGCCTCTCGGTCCGCATGCGCGACCTCTACGCCTGACGGGTGATCCGCTCACCCTTTCGACCCTGGGACCTGCGGGTCCTGAGGCTTTTTGACATGTCCCAGGAAGCGTGCGGCAGGGCACCTGATCAGGGATCTTTACAGCGCCCTTAACCTACGGCTTCGTAACCTACGGATTCGTAGCCTACGATTCCGTAGGTTCCGGCACCGCTCGCCGGTCAGTTCGGCTTCTGTCATGCGTCCCCCTGGAGTTCCCGTGACGATCACTTCCCCTTCCCTCGGCAGCCCCGCCGTCTGGACCGACGCCCGGCTGCTGTATGCCCTGGAGGAAGTGGTCGAGAAGGAACTCAACCGGCATCTCCAGGTCGCCAAGGACTGGATGCCGCACGAGTACGTGCCGTGGTCGGACGCCCGTAACTTCCCCGGCCTCTTCGAGGACGGCGAGGCCTGGGACAAGGAGCAGTCGAACGTCACCGAGATCGGCCGCATCGCCCTCGTGGTGAACCTCCTCACCGAGGACAACCTGCCCAGCTACCACCACGAGATCGCCTCGCTCTTCGGCCGCGACGGCGCCTGGGGCACCTGGGTGCACCGCTGGACCGCCGAGGAGGGCCGGCACGGCATCGTGATGCGCGACTACCTGCTCGCCTCGCGCGCGGTGGACCCGGACAAGCTGGAGCAGTTCCGCATGTCCCACATGAGCGAGGGCTTCGAGTCGGACAACCGCCACTCGATGCTGCACTCGGTGGCCTACGTCGCCTTCCAGGAGCTCGCGACCCGCATCTCGCACCGCAACACCGGCCACCAGTCCGGCGACCCGGTCTGCGACCGCATGCTGGCCCGCATCGCGACCGACGAGAACCTGCACATGGTCTTCTACCGCAACCTGCTGAAGGCCGCCTTCGAACTCGCCCCCGACCTGACGATGCAGGCCGTGCGGGACGTCGTCGTCAACTTCCGCATGCCCGGCCACGGCATCCCCGGCTTCGAGCGCGCGGCGGCGCAGATGGCGATCGGCGAGGTCTACAACCTGCGCATCCACCACGACGACGTCCTCCAGCCGGTCCTGCGCTTTCTGAAGATCATGGAGATCGACGGCCTCGGCCCCGAGGGCCGCGCGGCGCAGGAGGAGCTCGGCCTGTTCATGGGCGGGCTGGACGCGGAGGCCCTGAAGTTCGACGAGAAGCTGGCGGCCCGCAAGGCACGGATGGCGGCCCGGGCGGCCGGCTGACGCCACCACCCGTCGGCGTGCCCGGTCACTCGTGCGCCGTCGTCTCCTCCAGCGCCGCGTCCCGTACGTCGGCGCAGGGGTGGCGGCGCAGCGCCCGTAGCCGCTCGCGCCACGGGGCGGGCCAGTCGAGGCGGGTGCCGAGCGCCTGGACGACGGCGAGGGCGAGCAGGCCCTCGGTGTGACCGCCGTGTGCGGTGAGCGATATCGCCTCCGCCAGCAGCGCCTCGGCGTCCACCTGCTTCTCCTGGTGCTGCAGGCGCAGCCGCAGCGTGTGCGCGATCCGGCCGGCGAGTACGGGCCGTCCGGTGCCCACGACGGCCGAGAGCCGGTCCAGGCCGGGCGGTACGACGGCCAGGTCCAGGTGGGCGACGGCGAGCGCGGCGGCCTGCGGGACGTGGGCGTCGTACTCCCCCAGCACCTCACTCGCGGCGTGCGCGGCGGGACGCAGGGCCGCCGGAGCGGTCCGGGCGCTGTCGCCGAGGCACGAGGCGAGGAACGCGACGCGT
Source organism: Streptomyces sp. C1-1 (assembly GCF_050214755.1). Lineage (NCBI taxonomy): Bacteria > Bacillati > Actinomycetota > Actinomycetes > Kitasatosporales > Streptomycetaceae > Streptomyces > Streptomyces sp. C1-1. Next base: position 2,168,716 of record NZ_CP189826.1, read on the forward strand.
CGGCGGGCGGGCCGGTCGCGGCCCTCCTCGGCGTCGGGTTCGGCGTCGGCCGGGGTCTCGGCCAGGGTTCGCAGCGCCTCACGCAGCCCGAGGGCACCCTCGGGGCTCGCCGAGGCGGCCGTGACCAGCCCGCGGGCGGCGGCATGCCAGTTGGTGCGCTCCGACAGGTCCGTCACGGCCCGGGACAGCACCACGGGCGCCTCGGGGGACCAGGGGGTCCAGCGGGCCAGGGCCTCGAAGGCGAGACCCGCGGTCTCCGGGTCGTCCGTGCCGCTGACCTCGCGCACCAGGGCGGCGTACCGCTGCCGCCGGGGTTCGGGCAGGTCGAACGGTGTGATCCGCAGCACGGCGGCACGCAGGACCGGTTCGGCGCCGGCGGCGTCGCGCAGCAGCTCCCAGATCTCCTCGTGGGCCAGCAGCCCTCCGGTGAAGGCGACGCAGGCCGCGCGCACGTCGGGGTGGGTGCCCGGGCGCGCGTAGGTGTCGGCGACCAGGCGCGCGGCCAGGGGCACCGGAAGTCTGGCGGCGGCGAGCCGGACGGCCTCCTTGCGGCCGGTCACCTTGGTGTCCGCTGCGGTGAGCACGTCCGTGAGCTGCGCGGCCAGGCGTGACGGCGGCGCGTGACGGCTCGCGCGCGTGGCCGCGTAGACCGCCACCCGGGCCCGGTCCGTGCCGGCGTGTGCCAGCAGCTCGGGCAGCGCGTCGGCGGGGCGGTCGGTGCGGGACAGCGCGGCGAGTGCCGCCTCCGCCAGGACGACGTCGGACGACCCGGTCCAGCGGCGGATGAGACCGGCACCGCCGTCCGGAACGTACGCCGCCCGGGCCACGGCCTGCGCCCGCTCGTGAGCGGGCAGCCCGGCGTCCCCGGCCAGAGCGGCCAACTGCCGCAGCAGAGCCGCCTGTTGACGCGGCACCCAGCGTCGTACCTCCACCGTCGCCGGTACCGACCACGGGGTGCCCTTGGTCAGGAAGCGCCCGTGGGGCGGGGTCTCGGCGAGCAACCCGTCCAGGAGGTCGGTGCGGCGCCGGACGACGGTGCGCCGCACGGCGGGCAGCGCGGCCGCCGAGGGCTCGTGGGTGAGGACGCGCGCCACCCGTTCGTCACGTGCGGCGTGCGGCTCCAGCCACAGCTCGACGGCCGTGCGCACGGTGGAGTCGTTGCCGTACCGGATCGCCTGCCACAGCAGTTCCTGCAGCTCGGTCATGCCGGCGGCGCGGCGGCCCACGGCGCGGGCGAGGGCGAAGGCGAGGCCGTAGTCGGCCTTCTCGGCGCCCGCCTCGATCCACGGTCGCAGCGCGTCGAACACCTGGTGCTCCTGGCCGCGCCGCAGCGTGCGGTCGAGGCACCCGAGGTCCGCGCCGCCGGTGTGGCCGGAGATCCGGACCAGGGTGCGCAGCGCCCAGTTCACCAGCTCCCGGGAACCGCCCGGCGCATGCTCGCGCAGCACGGCCACGGCGAGCGCGCTCAGCCGCCGCCGGGTCTCGGGCGAGGAGTCCCGGGCCTCGACGGCGTCACCGGCGATCCGGTCCAGGTGGGGCGCCGCGTCCTCGGTGAACAGGGCCGCCCGGGTGTCGGCGAGGGCGCGCAGCGCGGCCGAGCGGACCGGGTCCTGTTCGTTGCGCAGCCGCTCCATGTCCCGCAGTACGGCGGTGACGGCGGCCGGGTCGCCCCAGCGCGCGGCGTTGCGGATCAGCAGCGGCCAGGCCTCGGCCCGGTCCTCGGCGGCCGGACGCCGGGTCGCCGTGAGGAGCCGCTCGCGCACCTCGGCGACGGGCAGATAGGACTCGGCGAGCAGCACCGCACTCCACCGGGCCCCCCGCTCGCGGGCCCGTGCCGCCGACTCCCGTGCCACGTCGGCGGCATGAGGGCGGGTCAGGACGTCGAGGACGGCGACATCGAGGGTGTCGGAGCCGCCGCGCCCTTCGTTGACGGCGGTGTGCAGCGCCTGCCTCCGGCCGGGCGGGAGTGCCCGCAGCAGGGTCGGCAGGCCGCCGTACGCCACCAACGACCGTCCGTAGTCGACGAGTTCGGGCCGCCCGGAGCGGGCGAGGCGGCGCAGGGCGGCCGGGCTCACGGCGTGGACGCCGACCACGTCGGCCCACGCGGGCGTGAGCAGGAGCCGCAGCACCCGGCCCGGGTCCACGGCCGCGAACCTCCGGACCTGGGCGCGGAGTTCGTACGGCAGACGGGTGGGCCCCAGCCGTTCCAGCAGGTCGAGCACGCGCAGTGGCGCGGTGGGCGTGACGGCGGCCACCGCGCGTCCGTAGCGCGTCCACCAGGTCTCGCGCAGCGCGGGCGGCAGGGCGGCGAGCTGTTCCTCCAGCGCGTCGAGCAGGATCGCCGGGTGCCGTCCGACCAGTGCCGTCCACGCGCCGACGGCGTGCAGGAGCCCGGGCAGCAGCCGCTCGACGGTGCCGGCCGTGCAGCCGGGCAGCAGGCGGGCCGCCTCGGTGTCGCCCCAGTCCGCGCGCAGTGTGTCGACGAGCCGGTCGGCGAGCGCGGTGCGTCCGGAGGCGACCACCGCGCGCAGCAGGTCCCGGCGCACGGTCTCGGCGGCGTCGGCGAGTCCCGCCTCGAAGGCGCTGTCGGGAACGCCCAGGCTGTCGGCCACCCGCAGCGCGTGACCCCGTACGAAGGAGTCCGGGTCGGCGATCCGCGCGGCGATGAAGTCGGCGTCGCGCCCGACGGACGCGGCGACGACGGCGAGCTGCCGGCCGTAGGTGCCCCGCGCCTCGAGCTCCTCCAGAAGCGGTCGCAGGGGTGACGTCTCCCGGGCGCGTACGGCGAGTTCCCGCATGCGGTGCGGGTGGGAAAGCGGATCGAGGGCGCTGAGCAGGCTCTCGGTCTGCTGCAGCGGGGTGAGGCGGACCATGCGGGGATTGTGCCCGCCCACGCGCGTGTGGCGGGCGGGTTTTCGCTCAGCGCGGGGTGCGCCTGAGCTCCAGCCGCTCCTTCTCCGACAGCCCGCCCCAGACCCCGAAGCGCTCGTCGTTGCTCAGCGCGTAGTCCAGGCACGCGGGCCGCATCTCGCACAGGGCGCAGATGCGCTTGGCCTCGCGCACCGAACTGCCGGGCTCGGGGAAGAAGAAGTCGGCCCCGGTCTGCGCGCACAGGGCCTGGGCCTGCCAGGCGAGGTCGCCCGGGGGGATGGTGTCGATGTGCATGGGCGTGATCGTGCCGGGCGGCGAAAAACGTTCGCTCAACGCCCGATCAACGCCGGCGTTCACGACCTCCGGCCACCCTGATGGTGGCCCGGCGGCCCACCGCGGCGCACGGCGGCGCGCGGAATGCGGCGTGATCCGTTCCGGCGGCGATTGTCAGTGGGCGGTGCAAGACTCGGCAGTGCACAGGACGGGACCCCTGCGAGGAGGGCGACAATGCTCACCACCCGTTTCGTCAACGGCGCTCCGAACTGGATCGACGTCGGCACGTCCGACATCGAGGGCGCCATCTCCTTCTACGGCGGACTCTTCGGCTGGCGGTTCCGGTCGGCGGGACCGGACGCCGGCGGCTACGGCTTCTTCCAGCTGGACGGGAAGACGGTGGCCGGCGCCATGCAGACCGGACCCGACCAGGGCCCGCCTTCCTGGACCGTCTACTTCCGCTCGGCCGACGCCGACGCCACCGCCAAGGCCGCCGAGCAGGCCCACGGCAGCGTGTTCATGCAGCCCATGGACGTGATGGGCGAGGGCCGCATGGCGATCCTCGGGGACAAGGCGGGCGTGCCGTTCGGCATCTGGCAGCCCGGCCGGACCAAGGGCGTCGACCTGGCGAACGAGGTGGGCGCGCTGTCCTGGGTGGAGCTGTACACCCCGGACATGGCCGCGGCGGCCTGGTTCTACCACGAGACGCTCGGCCTGGAGACCTCCGCGGTGCCCTTCCCCGGCGGTACGTACACGTGCGTGAACCCCGCGGAAGGCGGCGAGGACGCCATGTTCGGCGGCATCGTCTCGCTCGCCGACGACCCGTCCGAGGACAGCCCCTACTGGCTTCCGTACTTCGAGGTCGCCGACGCGGAGGCCACGGTGGAGCGGGCGCGTGAGCTGGGCGCGACGGTGCGGATGCCGGCCACCCGGATCGAGGGCGTCGGCAGCGTCGCGCGCCTCGCGGACCCGTACGGCGCCCGCTTCGCCGTCATCAGGAGCGAGCCGCCGCAGAGCTGAGGGAGGCGCCGGGAACTGCTCCGCGGGCGACGCGGACGGCGACCGGCCGGTCCCGGCGCCGCCGGCTCGGCGTCACGCCGAGGCCCGTCGCACCAGGGTGGTGGGCAGCACCACGCTGGACGGCGCGCCCTCGGCGCCCTCGCCGGTGCGGTGTCCGAGCCGTTCCAGCAGCAGCCGTGCCATCAACCGCCCCATTCCCTCGATGTCCTGACGGACCGTCGTCAGGGGCGGGTCGGTCTGCTCGGCGACGGGCAGCATGTCGTCGAAGCCGATCACGGCCACGTCCTCGGGCACCCGCCGTCCGCTCTCGCGCAGCACCCGCAGGGCACCCGCGGCCATGAGGTCGTTGGCGGTGAACACCGCGTCCACGTCGGGGCGCCGGTCCAGCAGCTCGCGCATCGCCCGCTCGCCGCCGGCCGGCGTGAAGTCGCTCTCCTCGACCAGCCGCGGGTCCGCGTCGGGCATGACGTCCCGGAAGCCCTCGAGCCGGTCGGCGGCGGACGTCTGGTCCAGGGGGCCGGTGATGTGCGCGACGCGGGAGCGGCCGAGGCCGACGAGGTGGCGTACGGCCTCGCGGGCGCCGCCCCGGTTGTCGCTGTCGACGTACACGGCGTCGCCGCCGCTCTCGCTCCAGCCTGGCCGGCCGCCGAACACGGTCGGCACCCCGGCATGCTGGATGAGCCCCGGCAGCGGGTCGTCGAGGTGGAGCGAGAAGACGAGCGCGCCGTCGACGTGGCCGCCGGCGAGGTAGCGGCCGACGCGGACGTGGTCGTCGCGGCCCTCGGTGAGGAGCAGCACGAGCTGGTTGTCGTGGGCCGTCAGCTCCTTGCTGATGCCGCGCAGCTGGAGGGCGAAGAAGGGGTCGGCGAAGACCCGGGTCTCCGGTTCGGCGATGACCACGGCGACCGCGTCGTGACGCCGGGTGACCAGGCTGCGGGCGGCCTGGTTCGGCACGTACCCGAGTTCCTCCACGGCCCGCCGCACCCGGGCGACGAGCGCCTCGCGCACGCCGTCCCCGCCGTTGACCACCCGTGAGACGGTGGCCCGCGACACGCCCGCCCGGGCGGCCACGGCCTCCAGCGTGGGGCGTGGTGCGGTGTCGGTCACTCGTGGCTCCTCGTCGGCGGGTGCGGATCAGGATAGCCCGGGGCGACCACGGACGTGAGAGCGCTCTCGCTGCGCGGAACCCGCTTGCGCGCGGGCGACGGACGGACCGAGGATCGGCGCATGACGACGAGAAAGGCCCATGCCGGCTGACCGCCGCCTCGCCCCCTGCGCCCGCCTTCCCTCCGCGTACCGGGGCCGCGATGTCCTGCACAGCACGGTCGACGCCTTCGGACGCGCGCACTGGCTGCTGCGCGGCCCGGACGAGCGGTACGACGACGATCTGTACGACGCGCTGGTCGTCACCGTCGACGACGCGGACGCGTACGCCACCCGGCTGGGTCCGGTGCGGGCCCGTGTTCCGCGTATCGACGCCCTCCCGGACGGCGGTTTCGTCGTCGCCGACGCCCGCAGCCGCAGGGGAGTCGACCAGGTGCGGGTCTTCGACGCGCTGGGGCGCCCGGTGTCGGCCTTCACGGTGGGCGACGCCATCGAGCACCTGCTGACCGACGAGCGGGGCGACCTGTGGGTCGGGTACTTCGACGAGGGCGTCTTCGGGGACCCGCTGAGCGCGGCGGGCGTGCGGCGGTGGAGCAGTACGGGCGACCCCTTGTGGCGGCACACCCCGCTGTCGGACGCCGAGTTCGTCTCCGACTGCTACGCCCTCAACGTCGGCCGACGCGCCACCTGGGTCTACCCCTACACGCTCTTTCCGCTCCTGGAGGTGCGCGAGGGCCGGCCGGTCCGGGTGCGGACGACGCCCGTCAGAGGCGCGACCGGCGTCGTGGTGTGCGGCGGCCGCGTGGCGTTCCGCGGCGGCTACCGAGCCGCCGGGGACCAGCTCGTCCTCGGCGAACTCACCGAGACCGCGGTCGAGTTCGTGGCGAAGGACCGGCTCGTACGCCCGGACGGCGCTCCGCTGGGCCGCTGTCGCACCGTCTGCCGCGGCCCGCGCCTCTACGTCCTGGAGGAACCGTTCACGCAGTGGACCGTCTTCGAACTCGGTTGACCGGCGTCTCGGCCAGCAGATCCACGCGCTGCCCGGCGCCGTCCCGCTCGGCCCGCCGGTACGCGAGCCAGGCCAGTGCCAGATCCTGCCACGGAAGCCCCACCGGGGCGTAGACGGTGCGCTCCTCGGCGCTCCGTCTTCCCGGGTGCTCCCCCCGAAGCACCTCGCCCAGCACCGGGCCGGCGGCGGCCGCGGGAAGGTCCGCGGCGGCCAACGCGCCCATGGTGGCGGCGAGTTCGCGGTCGTCGACGACGAGCAGGGCGGCCTTCAGCAGATCGGCCGCCAGCTCCCGCTTGCCCGGCTCGTCCGCCCCCAGAGAGGTGAGGTGCTGTCCCGGCCGGGTGTCCGCCAGCCGCAGCAGCGGCTCCCGCGACCACGTGGCGAGCAGTACCACGTCGGCGGCCGCTGCGACCTCCGGCGCCGACCCCACGACCCGGCCGCCGTGCCGGGCGGCGAACTCCGCCGCACGTTCGGCGTCGGTGTCGTGGACGACCGGCGCGCCGGTCCCCCGCAGCGCCGCCAGGCCCCGTACCACCAACTCGGCCTGTGCGCCCGCCCCGACCACGCCGAGCGTCCCGCCGGGCCGGGCGAGCGCATGCGTTCCCAGGGCCGCGGCGAGACCGGTCCGCCAGGCCGTGACCGTCGCCGAGTCCAGCAGCGCGAGCAACTCGCCGTCCTTGCCGCTGTGCAGGCAGATCACCCCGCGCAACGCGGGCCTCGAACCGGGGAACTTGGCGTTGACCTTGACCGTGTAGGCCTCGACGCCGGGCAGCAGCCCGGGCATCAGGGCGGTGGCCGTCCCCGGGAACGGCAGGTCCGTCCGCATCCGCTGCCCCACGACCGGCACGTCCCGCACCGCACGGAACCCCTCCCGCAGGGCGTCGAGGCACTCCTCGACCATCAGCAGGGCCCGCAGATCACCACGCGTCAGTACAAGCGTCACCCACCCATGATCCGCCGGGACCGCGGCGGGGTCGAGAAGCCGCGGGCGCCCTCAGGAGGGGTCCTTCCGGGCCCGGCTCGGCTGCACCCGCCGGGGCTCCCCCGGCATCTTCGGATACTCCGGGGGATACGGCAGGTCGCCCAGCCCGTGGTCGTGTTCGTCCCGGCGGGCCAGTTCGAGCAGCGTTTCCAGGGAGTAGCGGTGGTCGTCCATGTCCGCGTGCACGTCGCCGATTTCGGCGAAGCGCGCGGGCATGGTGGCGATGTCGAAGTCCTGCGGATGCGCGACGCCGACCTCCTCCCAGCGCAGGGGCGCCGAGACGGGCGCGTGCGGGCGGGGCCGTACGGAGTAGGCGGACGCGATGGTGCGGTCGCGGGCCGTCTGGTTGTAGTCGACGAAGATGCGCTCGCCGCGCTCCTCCTTCCACCACTTGATGGTCACGCGGTCCGGCATCCGGCGCTCCATCTCCCGGCCCACGGCGATGGCCGCGCGCCGCACCTGGGTGAAGGTCCAGCGCGGTTCGATCGGCACGAAGACGTGCAGGCCGCGTCCGCCGGAGGTCTTCGGGAAGCCCTTGAGACCGCCGAACTCGTCGAGGACGGCGCGCAGTTCGTGGGCGGCCCGTACGGCGTCGTCGTAGTCGGTGCCGGGCTGCGGGTCGAGGTCGATGCGCAGTTCGTCGGGGCGGTCGACGTCGTCGCGGCGCACCGGCCACGGGTGGAAGGTGAGCGTGCCGAACTGGGCCGCCCACAGGACGGCGGCCTCCTCCGTGGGGCACATCTCGTCGGCGCTGCGGCCGCTGGGGAAGGTGATGTGGGCGGTCGGGATCCAGTCGGGCATGTTCTTGGGCGCCCGCTTCTGGAAGAAGGACTCGCCGGTGACGCCGTCCGGGTAGCGCTCCAGGGTGGTGGGCCGGTCGCGCAGGGCGCGCAGGATGCCGGGGCCCACGGCGATGTAGTACCGGGCGAGGTCCAGCTTGGTGAATCCGCGCTCCGGGAAGAAGACCTTGTCAGGGCTGGACAGCCGGACCGTACGGCCGCCCGCTTCCAGTTCCATCGCTTCACCCATACGGCCACGGTAGGCACACCCCGTAAACCGCGCATACCGGGCGGCAAGTGACGTATGCGAGCAGAATCGGGGGCATGGATCTCCCGGTGATGCCGCCCGTGAAGCCGATGCTCGCCAAGTCGGTGGCGAAGATCCCGCCGGGCATGCAGTACGAGGCGAAATGGGACGGCTTCCGGGCCATCGTGTTCCGTGACGGAGACGAGGTCGAGCTGGGCAGCCGGACCGGCAAGCCGCTGACCAGGTACTTCCCCGAGCTGGTGAGCGCCCTCAGGGAGCGGGTGCCCGAGCGCTGCGTCCTCGACGGCGAGATCGTGATCGCCCGGGACGGGCACCTCGACTTCGACGCGCTGACCGAGCGCATCCACCCGGCGGACTCCAGGGTGCGGACGCTCGCCGAGCGGACCCCGTCCTCCTTCGTGGCCTTCGATCTGCTGGCCCTGGCGGACGAGTCGCTGCTGGACGTACCGCTCACCGACCGCCGGGCGCTGCTGGAACGGGCGTTGTCCGAGGTCACCGCGCCGGTGCACCTGGCGCCGGCGACGACCGACCTGGAGGTGGCGCAGAGCTGGTTCGAGCAGTACGAGGGGGCGGGCCTGGACGGCGTCATCGCCAAGCCGCTCGCGGGCCACTACCGGCAGGACGAGCGCGCCATGTTCAAGATCAAGCACGAGCGGACGGCGGACGTCGTCGTGGCGGGCTACCGCCTGCACAAGAGCGGGCCCGTCGTCGGCTCGCTGCTGCTCGGCCTGTACGACGACCGGGGCCGGCTGCAGCACGTGGGAGTGTCGGCCGCGTTCCCGATGAAGCGGCGCGCGGAGCTGATCGAGGAGCTGGAGCCGCTCAGGATGGCGGACGTCACGGGGCACCCCTGGGCGGCCTGGTCCGAGGAGGCGGCGCACGAGACGGCACGGCTGCCCGGCGCGCCGAGCCGCTGGTCGGGCAAGAAGGACCTGTCCTGGGTGCCGCTCAGCCCGGAGCGGGTGGCCGAGGTGGCCTACGACCACATGGAGAACGGGGCGCGCTTTCGGCACACGGCCCGTTTCCGCCGCTGGCGCCCGGACCGGACCCCCGAGAGCTGCACCTACGCGCAGCTGGAGGAGCCGGTCCGCTACGACCTGGGCGAGATCCTCGGCTGACCCCGTCCGGTCAGGGCTGCATCAGCACCTTCACCATGCCGTCCCGCTTCTTCTGGAACGTCTCGTACGCGCTCGGCGCCTCGCTGAGCGGCAGCCGGTGGGTGGCGAAGTCGTCGACGCCGAGCGGGTCCTCGTCCGTCAGGTACGGCATGATCTCGTCGCTCCAGCGGCGCACGTTGGCCTGCCCCATGCGGAGCTGGATCTGCTTGTCGAACATGGTGAGCATCGGCATCGGATCGGCCATCCCGCCGTAGACCCCGCTCAGCGAGATCGTGCCGCCCCGGCGGACCAGGTCGATCGCGGTGTGGAGGGCGGCCAGCCGGTCGATGCTGAACCGCTCGGCGAAGGGTCCGCTGATCTTGCGCGGCAGCAGTGCCGAGGCCTGCTGGGCCAGTTTGGCCGCCGCGCTGCCGTGCGCCTCGGTGCCGACGGCGTCGATCACGGCGTCGGGTCCCCGGCCGTCGGTCTCGTCGCGGATCGCCTCGACCAGTTCCTTCTCGTTGTCGAAGTTCCTCAGGTTGTACGTCTCCACCCCCCGCGCCCGCGCCCTGCGCAGCCGCTCGCCCACCAGGTCCACGCCGAACACCCGCCCGGCGCCGCGCGCCATGGCGATCCGGCAGGCCATGTCACCGATGGGGCCGAGGCCGAGCACGGCGACGCTGCCGCCCTTCGGCACGCCCGCGTACTCGACGGCCTGCCAGGCGGTGGGCAGTACGTCCGAGAGGTAGACGAAGCGGTCGTCGGGCGGACCCTCGGGAACCTTGATCGGCCCGAACTGGGCCTGCGGGACCCGCAGGTACTCGGCCTGCGCCCCCGGGACGGCGCCGTACAGCCGGGTGTAGCCGAACAGGGCGGCGCCCATGCCCTCGCTGGTCACCTGGGTGGTCTCGCACTGCGTGGGCAGCCCGGTCAGGCACATCCAGCAGTTGCCGCAGGCGATCTGGAACGGCACCACCACGCGGTCGCCCACCGCGAGGTCCGGCACACCCGCCCCGACCTCCTCGACGATGCCCATGGGTTCGTGGCCGAGGATGTCGCCCGGTGTCATGAACGGGGTCAGCACCTCGTACAGGTGCAGGTCGGAGCCGCACAGCCCGGTGGACGTGATGCGGATGATCGCGTCGGTCGGCTCCTGGATCTTCGGATCGGGCACGCTCTCCACTCGTACGTCCCGCTTGCCCTGCCAGGTCACAGCCTTCATCGCGTGGCGCTCCCTCCATCGCGTCGGTGAGTCCGCTGCAGCAGTGCCGCCCGGGTACCCGAGCCCCTCCTGCCGAAGCGCGCACGAAGGCGATGCCTGTTGTTCAGGGCGATCCGGCCCATTCGACCGCGCGCAACCAGATTCGATCGGGTATGGCCATCGATGAACTTATAAGCGCACAATCATTGACAAGAGACTGGTGGCCAACGGTGGGCATGGGACGAATGGTGCGCAAGAGACGCGTCTCGCTGGGCGTGGCCGTGTTGGCCACGGGAACGGCGCTGCTCGCCGCGGGATGCACGGGTGGACACGGCCGGGCGGACGACGGCCGCGGGCAGCTGAAGCCGCCGACGGCTTCCTCGTCCCCGTCCGCGCCCACCGGTTCCGTGCTCGCCGTGAAGATAGACAACGCGGGCCCCGGTCGGCCCCACACGGGTCTGCGGGACGCGGACGTCGTGTACGTCGAGCAGGTCGAGGGCGGCCTGAGCAGGCTGATGGCGGTGTACGCGAGCAAGCTGCCCAAGGCCGTCGGGCCGGTGCGCAGCGCCCGCGAGTCGGACCTGGAGCTCCTCGCCCAGTACCACGATCCGACGCTCGCCTTCTCGGGCGCCCAGCACAAGCTGCTGCCGCTGATCGACAAGGCGCCCCTGAAGGCGGAGCCGCCCGCGAAGGCCACCGACGCCTACTTCCGCGGCACCGACAGGCCGGCACCGCACAACCTCTATCTGCGCCCCGCCCGCCTGATGCGCTCCGCCCCGGGAGCGGGCGCCCTCACCAACGGTTTCCGCTACGGCGCCGCGCCCGCCGGAGGCCGGGCCGACACCTCCACGACGGTCGCCTACCCCTCCGCCCGCTTCACCTTCCGCTGGTCCGCCGACCGCCACCGCTGGCTGGTGTCGATGGACGGGACGCCGACGGTGACGACGGACGGGCAGCCGGTGGCACCGGCGACCGTCGTCGTCCAGCACGTGCGGATCCGCGAGTCCGGCTTCCGCGACTTCCTCGGCAACAACACGCCGTACACCGAGACGGTGGGCTCCGGGAAGGCCGAGGTGCTGCGGGACGGGAAGGTCTACCAGGCCGGCTGGAAGCGCGCGAAGGCCGCCGACGGCACCGACTTCACGACGGGCGACGGCAAGCCGCTGAACTTCGCGAGCGGCCAGGTCTGGGTCGTGTTCGTCAAGGCTTGACGCGCGGACCTTTCGGTCATCCCCGCGCCAGGAGGGGTTCCGCTGGGTTGCGGAGCCCCTCGGCCGCGTCCGCGACCCGTTGGATGAGGTCGAAGAACACCGCCTGCTCGGCGGCGGACAGCGGGGCCAGGAAGACCTGGTTCATACGGGCGGTGCGCACGGTCAGCTTGCGGTGGGTGCGCTCGCCGTCGTCCGTCAGGCGCAGCAGGAAACGGCGGCCGTCCTGCGGATCGCGCACCTTGTCCACCAGGCCCCGCCTGCCGAGCCGGCTGATCACCTCGGCGATCGTGGAGCGGTCGAGGCCCACCCGCTCCCCCACCGTGCGCTGGTCCAGGCCCGGCTCGTCGGCGAGCGCGTTGAGGACCGCGAACTGCGGCGAGGTGATCTCCTCCGAGACCATGGTGTTCCACAGCAGGTAATGGGCCTGCTGCAGCCGCCGGGCCAGGTGCCCGGGGTGGGTGGTGAGATCCACCGCGGTCATGCGCGCCCCCCGAGGTCGAATTAGTTGGTGCACTGAACGATAGCGGGCGCGTCGTCGCCTGTCTCCCGTCGGGCGGGCTCGCCCGGCCTCACTGTCCTTGGAGGTCTTGACGCTGAACCGTTCCGATGGCAGCGTGAAGGAAACTTCACCGAAATACTCAGTGCCCTGATTAATCTTGACCGGGCGCTCGGACGGGATGGGGCTTCACGGATGGACAAGGTGGTCGCCACAGCCGCGGAGGCGGTGGCCGACGTGCCGGACGGCGCGTCGCTGGCGGTGGGCGGTTTCGGCCTGAGCGGTGTGCCGAACGTGCTCATCGGGGCGCTGTACGAGCGGGGCGTGTCCGGGCTGCGCGTCGTTTCCAACAACTGCGGGGCGATGGAGACGGGGCTCGCGGTACTGCTGGCGGCCGGCCGGATCGCGCGGGTGACCGGGTCCTACATCGGCGCCAACAAGGAGTTCGCCCGTCAGTACCTGGCCGGGGAGCTGGAGGTGGAGCTGATCCCGCAGGGCACGCTGGCCGAGCGGCTGCGGGCCGGCGGCGCCGGCATCCCCGCCTTCTACACCCCGGCGGGAGTGGGCACCCAGGTGGCCGAGGGCGGCCTGCCCTGGCGCTACGACGGCACGGGCGGCGTCGCGCTGGCCTCGCCGCCGAAGGAGGTGCGGGAGTTCGACGGCACCGAGTACGTGCTGGAGCGGGGCATCCGTACCGAGTTCGCGCTCGTCCGGGCGGCGAAGGGCGACCGGCACGGGAACCTGGTGTTCAACAAGTCGACCCGGAACTTCAACCCCCTCGCCGCCATGGCGGGCAAGGTCACCGTCGCCGAGGTGGAGGAACTCGTCGAGCCCGGCGAGATCGACCCGGACGCGGTGCACCTGCCGGGCATCTTCGTCCAGCGGGTGGTGGCGCTCACGCCGGAGCAGGCGGCCGACAAGAAGATCGAGCAGCGGACGGTGAGCAGCTGATGCCGTGGAGTCGTGAGCAGATGGCCGCGCGCGCCGCGCGCGAGCTGCGGGACGGGCAGTACGTCAACCTCGGCATCGGCCTGCCGACGCTGATCCCCAACTACCTGCCCGAGGGTGTGGAGGTGATCCTGGAGTCGGAGAACGGCATCCTGGGCACCGGACCCTACCCGGCCGAGGCGGAGGTCGACCCGGATCTGATCAACGCCGGGAAGGAGACGGTGACGGTCCTGCCGGGCGCGTCCTTCTTTGACTCGGCGCTGTCCTTCTCGATGATCCGCGGCGGTCACATCGACGTCGCCGTGCTGGGCGCCATGCAGGTCTCCGAGACGGGCGACCTGGCGAACTGGGCCATCCCCGGCAAGCTGATCACCGGGATCGGCGGGGCGATGGACCTGGTGCACGGCGCCCGTACGGTCATCGTCGTGATGACGCACACCGCCAAGGACGGCTCGGCGAAGATCGTTCAGGAGTGCGCGCTGCCGCTCACCGGCAAGGCGTGTGTGAACCGTGTCATCACCGATCTCGGCGTGATCGACGTGACACCCGACGGACTGGTGTTGACCGAGGTCGCCCCAGGGGTGAGCGTCGATGACGTCGTCGCCAAGACCGGCGCGAAGCTGACTGTTGCGGAGGACCTGCTGTGAACACGGTTTACCTCGTCGACGCCGTCCGTACCCCGATCGGCCGCTACAACGGCGGCCTGGCGGCGGTGCGCCCGGACGACCTGGCCGCCCACGCGATCCGCGAACTCCTCGCCCGCACCCCCGGCCTGGACCCGGCGCGCATCGAGGACGTCTACTTCGGCAACGCCAACGGCGCGGGCGAGGAGAACCGCAACGTCGGCCGCATGGCGGCCCTCCTCGCGGGCCTGCCGACCTCCGTCCCCGGCGTCACCGTCAACCGGCTGTGCGCCTCCGGCCTCGAAGCCGTCATCCAGGCGGCCCGCGCCATCGCCGCCGGCGACGCCCACATCGCCGTGGCCGGCGGTGTGGAGTCCATGACCCGGGCGCCGTACGTGCTGCCGAAGTCGGACAAGCCGTTCCCCGCGGCGCACACCGAGCTGTACTCCACCACCCTCGGCTGGCGCATGGTGAACCCGAAGATGGACCCGCAGTGGACCATCCCGCTGGGCGAGTCGGCCGAACTCATCGCCGACAAGCACAAGATCAGCCGTGAGCAGCAGGACGAGTTCGCGCTCGCCTCGCACCAGAAGGCGGCAGCGGCGCAGCGGCAGGGCCTGTTCGACGCCGAACTCGCCCCCGTCTCCATCCCGCAGCGCAAGGGCGACCCCGTCGTGTTCGCCGCCGACGAGTGCGTACGCCCCGACGCCTCCCTGGCCGCGATGGCCAAGCTCAAGCCGTCCTTCCGCACGGAGAACGGCACCGTCACCGCCGGCAACGCCTCGCCCCTGAACGACGGCGCGGCGGCCCTGCTGCTGGTCGACGAGGAGGGCCTGAAGGCGGTGGGCCGCGAGCCGCTCGCCCGCATCAGCGCGACCGGCGTGAACGCGCTCGACCCGCACTACTTCGGCCTCGCCCCCGTCGAGGCGGTCAACCGGGCGCTCGCCAAGGCGGGCAGGACCTTCGACGACCTGTCCGTACTGGAGCTGAACGAGGCCTTCGCGGCCCAGGTGCTCGGCTGCGTCGCCGAGTGGCCCGAGTTCGACCCGGCGGTCCTCAACCCCCAGGGCGGCGCCATCGCGCTGGGCCACCCGCTCGGTGCCTCCGGTGCCCGGCTCGCCGGCACCGTCGCCCACCAGCTCGCCCGCCGCGGCTCCGGCGTCGGCGTCGCCACCCTCTGCATCGGCGTCGGCCAGGGCCTCGCCCTCGTCCTGGAACGATAGAAACCCCGAGGAATCCCCATGACTCTCACCCAGCACGACATCGACCAGGAGATCGCGGCCGAGCACGCCGCGTACGAGAAGCGGGTCGCCGACGGCGCCCCGGTGGAGCACCACCCGCGCCGCGACTACGCCCCGTACCGCTCCTCGGTGCTGCGCCACCCCCAGCAGCCGCCGGTCGCCATCGACGTCACCAAGGACCCGGAGCTGGTGGAGCTGCACTCCCCCGCCTTCGGCGAGCGCGACCTCGGCGCCATCGACAACGACCTCACCCGCCAGCACACGGGCGAGCCGGTCGGCGAGCGCATCACGGTCTCGGGCCGACTGCTGGACCGGGCCGGAAAGCCCGTACGCGGCCAGCTCGTCGAGATCTGGCAGGCCAACTCGGCCGGCCGCTACGCCCACCAGCGCGAGCAGCACGACGCCCCGCTGGACCCGAACTTCACCGGAGTCGGGCGAACGATCACCGACGCCGAGGGCCGCTACCACTTCACGACGATCCAGCCCGGCCCCTACCCCTGGCGCAACCACGTCAACGCCTGGCGGCCCGCCCACATCCACTTCTCGATGTTCGGCACGGCGTTCACGCAGCGGCTGGTGACGCAGATGTACTTCCCGGCCGACCCGCTCTTCCCCTACGACCCGATCATCCAGTCGGTGACGGACGACGCGGCGCGCCAGCGGCTGGTCGCCACCTACGACCACGACCTGTCCGTGCCGGAGTTCTCCATGGGTTACCACTGGGACATCGTGCTGGACGGCCCGAACGCCACCTGGATCGAAGAAGGACGCTGACCTGCCATGACGAAGATCGACACCAGCCGGCCGGAGAGCGTGCTGCCCACCCCTTCGCACACCGTGGGCCCCTTCTACGGCTACGCGCTGCCCTTCCGCGGCGGCGAGGACATCGCGCCCCTCGGCCACCCGGACACGATCACGGTCCACGGTTACGTCCTCGACGGCGAGGGCAAGCCGCTGCCCGACGCGTTCGTGGAGCTGTGGGGCGCCGACCCGGACGGCAACGTGTCCACCACCGACGGCTCCATCCGGCGCGACCCGGCGTCCGGCGACTACCTGGGCCGCAACGGCGTGGAGTTCACCGGCTGGGGACGCATCCAGACCGACGCGAACGGCCACTGGTACGCGCGGACCCTGCGTCCGGGCGCGCGGGGGCGCAGCGCGCCGTACCTCAGCATGTGCGTCTTCGCGCGCGGGCTGCTGGTGCACCTGTTCACCCGGATCTATCTGCCGGGCGACGAGGCGGCGCACACGGACGACCCGCTGCTCGCGCAGCTGGCGGCGGAGCGCCGCGACACGCTGATCGCGAAGGACGAGGGCAACAGCACCTACCGTTTCGACATCCGCCTTCAGGGCGAAGGCGAGACGGTCTTCCTGGAGTACCAGTGACTTCTGTCGATCCCGACGACACCGGCCTGCTCGCCCCCGGGTGGGCAGGCTCCCCCGCCGCCTCCGCGACCTCCGACACCGCCTTCCTGCAGGCCCTGCTGGATGCGGAGGCGGCCCTGACGCGCGCCCAGGCCGCCCGGGGCCTCGCCCCGGCCGAGGCAGCCACCGCGGTCACCGAGGCGGCCGACGCCGCCCGTTTCGACGTGCGCTCCCTCGCCGGGCGCGCCCGCTCCGGCGGCAACCCGGTCATCCCGCTGGTCGCCGACCTGACGAAGAACGTCGGCGAGGAGTACGGCCCCTACGTCCACCGGGGCGCCACCAGCCAGGACATCATGGACACGGCGATGATGCTGGTCGCCGTGCGGACCCTGGAGCCCGCCCTGGCCGACCTCGCCCGCACGGAGCGGGCGCTGGCCCGGCTCGCCGCCGAGCACCGCGACACCCCGATGCCGGGCCGGACGCTCACCCAGCACGCCGTACCGACGACGTTCGGGCTGAAGGCGGCCGGCTGGCGCTCGCTGGTGCTCGACGCACGCGACCGGCTCATCCGGGTACGCGACACCCTGCCCGTCCAACTCGGGGGCGCCGCCGGGACACTGGCGGCCTTCACCGTGTACGGCGCAGAGGACACGGCGGCCCTCACCGCGGCCTTCGCCAGTGAACTGGGCCTCGTCGCCCCGCTCCTGCCGTGGCACACCCTGCGCACGCCGGTCGCGGATCTCGCCGGCTGTCTGGCCTTCACGGCCGGCGCGCTGGGCAAGATCGCGGCGGACGTCCTGGTTCTCGGCCGCACCGAGATCGCGGAGGTCTCGGAGGGCAGCGGCGGCGGCTCCTCGGCGATGCCGCACAAGGCCAACCCCGTGCGGTCCACGCTGATCGCGGCCGCCGCCCGGCGCGCCCCGCAGCTCGCGGCCACGCTGTACGGCTCGATGTCCGCCGAGGACGAACGGCCCGCCGGGGCCTGGCACGCCGAGTGGGAGCCGCTGCGGGACCTGCTGCGGCTGGCCGGCGGGGCCGCCCGGGACGCGGCCGAACTCACCGAGGGACTGCGGGTGAACGCGGACGCGATGCGCGAACACCTCGGCCTCACCCACGGGTTGATCGTCTCCGAACGGCTGTCCGCCGAGCTGGCCGCGGTGCTCGGGCGGGCCCGCGCCAAGGAACTGCTGACGAGGCTCGCCCGGCGGACCTACGCCGAGGACCGCCCCCTCGGTGAACTCCTCGCCGAAGAGCCGGAACTGAAGGACACCGACCTCGGCGAGCCCACCGACCCCACCCGTTACACCGGCTCCGCCGGAGCCCTCACCGACCGTGCTCTGGAGCGACGTTGACCGACACACTCCTCAACCACCGTGCCGAGGGGCCCGCTTCCGCGCCCGCGCTGCTGCTCGGGCCCTCGCTCGGTACGTCGTACGCGCTGTGGGACAAGGTCGCGCCCGAGCTGTCCGCCGCCCACCGCGTGGTCCGCTGGGACCTGCCGGGGCACGGCGGGTCCGCCCCCGGCCTGATCGGGCCCGGCGCCACCGTCGGCGACCTGGCCGGCCTGGTGCTGGCCCTCGCCGACTCGCTCGGCATCGAGCGGTTCGACTACGCGGGTGTGTCGCTGGGCGGCGCCGTCGGTCTGCACCTCGCCCTGCACCACCCGGAGCGCGTCTCCTCGCTGGCCGTGATCTGCGCGTCCGCGCACTTCAGCGGAGCCGGGCCGTGGCAGGAGCGGGCCGAGCGGGTGCGCCGGGAGGGGCTGGACTGGCTCGTCGAGAGCGCCCCGGCACGCTGGTTCCCCGACGGATTCACGATCCCGGAACTCGTGCGGGACCAAGGCGCCGCCGACCCCGGGGCGTACGCCGCCTGCTGTGACGCGCTGGCCGCCTACGACCTGCGCGACCGGCTCCCCGAACTCTCCGTCCGCACGCTGCTGATCGCCGGCCGCGAGGACCGGGCGACCCCGCCGCCGCATCTGCGCGAGATCGCCGACGCCGTCCCCGGCTCCACGCTCGTCGAGCTGCCGGGGGCCGGCCACCTCGCCCCCGCGCAGTGCCCGCAGGCCGTGCTGACGGCGCTGCGCGCGCACCTCGACGGGGGCGTCAAGCTCGGCATGGAGGTGCGCCGCGAGGTGCTCGGCGACGCGCACGTGGACCGCGCCCAGGCCCGCCAGACCCCCTTCACCGCCCCCTTCCAGGACTTCATCTCGCGCTACGCCTGGGGCGAGATCTGGACCGACCCGACGCTCTCGCGCCGCGAGCGCAGCATGATCACGCTGACCGCGTTGGTCGCGCACGGCCACTACGAGGAACTGGCCATGCACGTGCGCGCGGCCCGCCGCAACGGGCTCACCCCCGAGGAGATCGGCGCGGTGCTGCTGCAGACGGCCGTGTACTGCGGCGTCCCGGCGGCCAACTCGGCGTTCGCCGCGGCGCAGCGCGTCCTCGCCGAGGAGGCCGAGGCGGAAGGGTGACCCTGCTGGTCGTAGCCTCAGCAGCACCTCGCACATACCTTCGCCGCGTGCCTACGGTGGGGGCATGGCCACCATTCTCATCACCGGCGCCACCTCGGGGCTCGGCCGCTACGTCGCCTTCGAGCTGGTCCGCTCCGGACACGTCGTCCTCGCCCACGGCCGCGACGCCGGGCGGACCGAGCGGCTCGTCGAGGAGCTGCGCACCGAGGGCGACGCCGAGGGGTTCGTCGCCGACCTGGCCTCGCTGGCGCGGGTGCGCGAGCTGGGCGCCCATGTGGCCGACGCTCATCCCGACCTGGACGTACTGATCAACAACGCCGGTGTGGGGGCGGGCGCGCCGGGCACGGGACGGGAGTTGAGCGCCGACGGCCACGAACTGCGCCTGGCCGTGAACTACTTGGCGCCGGTGGTGCTGACCCGCGCGCTGCTGCCGGTGCTGCGCGCGAACACGCCGGCCCGGATCGTCAACGTGGGTTCGGTGGGCCAGGAGCCCCTCGACTTCGACGACGTCGAGTTCCGTCGCGGCCACGACGGCTTCGCGGCCTACCGGCGCGCCAAGTTCGCCCTGGCCGCCCACACCTTCGCGCTGGCGCGGGAGCTGGCGGACACCGGCGTCGCGGTGAACGTCCTGCACCCGGCGACCTTCATGGACACGGCGATGGTCCGGGAGGGCGGCGTCACCCCGTGGAACACGGTGGCGGACGGCGCCCCGGGCGTACTGGCCCTGGCCACCCAGGACTTGGGCACGGGCGGCTACTTCGACGGCACGAGCCGGTCGAGGGCGCACGAGCTGACGTACGACCGCCAGGTGCAGAAGCGACTGTCGGCGGTGACGGACCAGCTGCTGGCGCTGTAACGCCCTCAGCGCAGGCCCCGCCCCGTGTCCAGCACCTCCCGGGCCGTCGCCACCAGACCGTCGGCGCCGCTCGAACGCGCCAGTGCCAGGCCGCGGTTGATCTCGGCCACCGACCGCGCGGCGATCCCGTACTCCACGCGGGCCGCCGCGTGCTCGTACTGGCAGGGGGAGGCCTCCAGGTAGGCGACCGCCTGGGCCGCCAGCCGGACCGCCCGCTGCCCGGTCTCCAGCGCCGCGGCACACCGAAGCGCCTCGCCGATGGCCGTGTCCGTGCCGAACCGTTCGGCCTGCCGGCGGGCGTCGGAGGCGAGCCGGGCGGCCCGGGACGGGTCCTCCGTGGCGAGGGCGCGCGCCAGGTCGAGGGCCCAGGGGACGACCACGGGGTTGTGGTGACCGCGGGCGGCGGCGGCCTTCTCGGCCTCCTCCAGTTCGTTGATGCCGTCCTTGGTGCGGCCGACGGCGAGCAGCAGCCTGCCGCGGACGGAGCGCACGTCGGGCATCACGATGGTGGAGGGGTAGGGCGGGGCGAAGCCGTACTGCTCGGCGATCTCCCAGGCCTCCACGACATGGCCGCGGGCCAGCAGGGTGTCGACGAGGTTGCAGGTCACGGTCCAGTACAGCGGCAGTCCGCGGCCGACGCGCTCGGCGAGGCGCAGCGACTCGCGCAGGGAGGTCTCCGCCTCCCGCAACCGGCCGCGCCTGCGGTGCGCGAGGCCGACGTAGGCGTGGGCCAGGACGAGATGGCCGCCGCTCCAGCCGGCCGACTCGTAGGCGCGCAGGGCCTCGGTGCACAGGCTCTCGGCGCGGTCGAGACGGTCGGTGTGGGCGTAGGAGCTGGCCAGCATCAGCAGGAGTTCGATGCCCCACTCGGTGTCGGTCCAGCCGAGCCCGGGGGCGAGGCGGCCGTTGACCAGGGAGCGGTCGCAGTACTCGACGACCTCTTCGGCGTTCTCGCCGTGGATGAGGGCGTCGAAGCCGCGCAGCATCAGCAGGGCGCGCTCGGAGTTGTCGCGGCCGGTGCAGGTCGCGGCGAGCGCGGCGAGGCGCTCGGAGCGGTCCGGGGAGACGGCCTCGCCGGCGATGCCCTCCCACATGAACCTGACCGCCTGCAGCCGGAGCTTGGCGGGACCGTCGTCGAGCCGGGCGGCCTCCGCCTCGACCGTGCGGACGGCCTCCTCCAGCTGGTCGTTGTGCAGGAGGGCCTGGGAGAGGCGGAAGACGGCGTCCACGCGCTCGTCGCCGGCCAGGCCGGGCATGCCGAGCGCGGACTGGAGGTGGTCGATGGTGACGGCGGGCGCGGTCAGGAGGGTGGCGCAGCCGAGTTCGTAGAGCACGCGTGCGTGGAACTCAGGGGTCGGCGGTTCCAGCAGGGCGCGTTCCAGGCAGCGGCGGGCCGCGTCGGGGGCGCCGACGGCGAGGTGTTCACGGGCGGCCTCGCGCAGCTGCTCGACGAGTTCCTCGTCGTCGTCCGGATGCACCTTGAGCAGGTGCCGGGAGGCCATGGCGGCGCCGCGCCCGGAGTCGGTGATGACCTGGGCGGCGATGCCGTGCATGGCGGTGCGCAGGGCGTCGGGGATGGAGTTGTAGACGGCGGAGGCGATCAGCGGGTGGACGAACTCCAGCTCGCCGTCGCCCGTCCGGCCCGCCGACGGGTCGGGTTCGGCGAGGATGCGGGCGCCCTTGAGCAGCTCGGCGCAGCGCGCCGCCGTGTCGTGCTCCATGGTGGCGAGCTTGGCGACGAGGCGGACGGTGATGTCGGTGCCGAGGATGGCTGCGGCCCAGGCGAACCGGGTGGCGTCTATGCCGAGTTCCTCCAGCCGGGCGACGAGTCCGCCGCCGCGGGCCGAGCGGTTGAGGGCGCGCAGTTCGGCGGCGGAGCCCTCGGTCGGCTCCAGCTCGCTGTCCTGGACCTTGGCGAGGAGTTCGACGGTCTCGTACGGGTTGCCGCCGGTGACGGCCCAGACCTCGCGGCAGAACGGGGCGTCGGCGTGCGCGCCGAGGGTGGCGCGGGTGAGGCCGGCGGTGGCGTCCGGGGTGAGGGCGCTCAGCAGGGTGCCGGGGCGGCCCGCGGTGGCGGCGACCGCGTCGAGGAGGCGGGCACTCTCGCCGCTGACCTCGCCGGGACGGCGGGCGACGACGACCAGGACGGAGAGGTCGTCGAGGCGTTCGGCGAACGCGGCGAGCCAGCGCAGGGTCTCCTGGTCGGCCCAGTGGGCGTCGTCGATGAGCAGCACCAGGGGCCAGTCGCGCCGGGCGAGCCTGCGTACGGCGGCGACCAGGCCGTCGCGCACGCCCTGCGGGTCGGCCTGCCGCTCGCCCGGCTCGGTGATGCCGAGGGCGGGGCCCGCGACCTCGTACCAGTCGCCGAGGTACTCGCGCGCCTCCTCCGGCATCAGTGACACCAGGGCGGGCTGCAGCAGCTGGCGGACCACGTTGAAGGGCACGGACCTGAGGGTCTCGCCGCCGCGGGCCGACCAGACCGTGCAGCCGCGCCGCTCCGCGATGTGGCGGGTCTCGGCCAGCAGGGCGGTCTTGCCCAGGCCCGCCTCGCCCTGGACGATCAGCAGGCTGCCCGAGGACGAGCGGTCGGCGCGCAGGGTTTCGACCGCCTGTGCGACGGCGGCGAGTTCCGCGTCCCGCTCCCACAGGGAGGCCGAGGCGGCCTCCATGGGCCGTGCCTCCGTCATCCCGCTACCTCCCCAAGTCGCCCGAACGACGTACAGATCTCGAGCGTAGCGGCCCGGTCGTGCGAGTGGAGGCCGGTCGGGGCAGCTGTTGCCGTGATGGGTGACAGCGGGTGCGGCCGGGCGACGCACCGAGGGCCTGACCTGCGGACGAGCAGTCGACGAACCGTCAAAAGCCCTTCAAATGAAGCTTTTTTTCGGGCAACGCGAGGACAGACGGGGCTCGTTCGCACTAAGGGGGGCGTCGGGCGACCTGGTCGAGCGGTACGGGTCGGGTGTCCACG
Source organism: Streptomyces sp. C1-1 (assembly GCF_050214755.1). NCBI lineage: Bacteria > Bacillati > Actinomycetota > Actinomycetes > Kitasatosporales > Streptomycetaceae > Streptomyces > Streptomyces sp. C1-1. The sequence continues at coordinate 2,191,504 of NZ_CP189826.1, forward strand.
GCGGCTCGAAGTCCGGATCCTCTCATCCCGCTTTCACGGACGCCTCATACGGTGGGGGCATGACGCAGGTGACTCCTCCCGGGTGGTATCCCGACCCGGGGCAGACGAGTGAGGGTCCCGCCACCGAGCGCTGGTGGGACGGCAAGGCATGGACGGACCAGACCCGCCCCGCGGGCTCCGCCGCCGTATGGGGTCCCCCGGCGCAGTCGCCGACGGCCGGGACGGATCCGGCGTACGCGGCGTATCCCACCTATCCGGCGTTCCCCGCCCAGCCGCCGCACGCTCCGCGGCGCGGGCTGCACACGGGGATAGCCGTCGCCGTGGCGGTGGCGGTCCTCGCGAGCATCGGTGTGGGCGTCTGGGCGCTGACCGGCGACGGCGGCTCGGGCGGCGGTACCGCGAACTCACAGCAGGGCCCGGGCGGACAGGGCGGCACGGGCGGACAGGGCGGCCCCGGCGGCCCCGGTGGTTCGGACGGTTCCGGCGGCTCGGACGGCGGGCAGTCCCCCGCCCCCGGCCAGTCCGAGGCGCCGAAGATCAAGAGCGGTTCGGTGACCGACCCGATCAGCGGCATCAGCCTGCCCATCCCGGCGGACTGGTACGGACAGCAGCTCCAGGTGGGCGCCTCGGTCACGTCGAACGACTCCTACAAGTGCCCCGGCGACACCTCGAAGAGCTGCACCAAGGGCGGCGCGTACTCGGCTCCGGCCCAGGTCCTCAGGGCCTCGGGCAGCACGGCCGAGGAGGTCGCGAAGGCCGACATCGAGGCGAACGCCACGGATTCCTACGGCGGCAAGACCTACGGTTCGATCACCTCGCACCAGGTGCTCGACTCCAAGGCGGTCACGGTGGCCGGGCAGAAGGGCTACATGGTCCGCTGGAAGGCGGTCACCAGCAAGGGCTCCGACGGCTACGTCGAGTCGCTCGCCTTCCCCTCCCCCGCCAACCCCTCGAACATCGTCGTGGTGCGCTTCGGCGTCGACGTCGGCGAGAAGCAGTCGGTCATCGACGACATCACCAAGGGCATCAAGGTCTCCACCGGCAGCGGCGACGGCCACAACGTCTGACACGGGCCCCGGCAGAGGTCGGCCGGGTGGAGCGCCCCTCCGCTCAAGGGGCACCCCACCCGGCCGGGGAGTGCGCGCCGCCCCCGTCCCCACGGTGCGGCGCGACCAGGTCGCCGTCCAGTCATCCCGTGGACGGCGGCCCGGGTCTCAGGTGAGTCCGAGCGCGGGCAGCACGGCGGCCTCCACGAAGCGGACCAGGTAGTCGGGGTCGGCGTACTCGCCGTCCACGACGGGCCGGGCGCGGGCGACCCCGAACATCTGCGCCGGGATGTACTCCAGTGCCGGATGGTCGGCGGCGATCTCGCCGCGCTCCACCCCGCGCCGCAGCAGTTCCTTCAGCGCGGCGATCTCCGGGTAGACGATGGCCTCACGCAGCGCCTGCGCGAGTTCGGCGTCCTGGGTGACGGCGTGCCCGAGGGCCTGCAGCAGTTTGGTGTCGTTGGTCGACCAGCGGCCCACGGCCCGCGCGGCCTCGCGCAGGTCGCCGGCGAGCGAGCCGGTGTCGATGCCCTCGAAGCGGGACCTGCGGCGCGAGCGCAGCGCGGCGACCACGAACTGGGGCTTGGTCTTCCACTGCCGGTAGAGCGTGGACTTGCTGCAACGCGTGCTGGCGGCGACGCCCTCCATGGTGACGGCGTCGTAGCCGCACTCGCGGACCTGCTCGAGCACGGTGTCGAAGAACTCCTGCTCACGCTCGGGCGTGATCTTGGAGCGGCGCGAGGCGGCGACCGTCTCCGGTCCGTCCGCGGCCTGCGACGTCATGCTCGTCTCCCTTCCTGGGTCCACTCGGAGTCGGTTGGGCCTCCACCCCGACTCTATTCCCGAGAGCCACTGTGTCCTTCCTCAATCGATACGCCAGTGTACCGGAACGCTCTCGTATCGGTACACTGCCGTATCGGAACGCTTCCGTTTCGGGACGTTGGCGTACCGATGAGTTCCGGCCGCGACAGGGGTCTCGACTCGCACCACCACACGCACCTCGTCAGCGAAGGGGCCGGGGGATGACAGCCCGCACCGAGCCTGCAGAAGGAGAGACCCGCGCGACAGCGCGGCCTCCGCTCGTCCGTGAGCTCCTGCTCGTCGCAGGACTCTTCCTCGTCTACAAGCTCGGCCGGCAGCTGGCGACCGGCCACACCGGCGAGGCGATCCACAACGCGCACCGCGTGTGGGACCTGGAACGAGCGGTCCGACTGCCCGGCGAGGGCTCGGTGCAGTCCGCCCTGCTGCACGGCGACACACTGGTGCGCCTGGCGAACACCTACTACGCCACCGTCCACTTCCCCGCCACTGTGGCCTTCCTGGGCTGGCTGTACCTGCGGCGTCCCGCGCACTACGTCTGGGCCCGCCGGGTCCTCGCCACGGTCACCTCCGCGGCCCTGGTGCTGCCCTTCGTGTTCCCGCTGGCACCACCGCGCATGCTGGCCGGCACGGGCCTGATCGACACCGCCAGGGTCTACGGCCCCTCGGTGTACGGGCCGCCGTCCTCGGACCATCTCTCGAACCAGTTCGCGGCGATGCCCTCGCTGCACTTCGGCTGGGCCCTGATGGTGGCCGTCGGCCTGATCGCGGCCACCCGGTCCCGGTGGCGTTGGCTGTGGCTGCTGCACCCGGCGGTCACCCTGCTGGTCATCGTCGGGACGGCGAACCACTACTGGCTCGACGCGATCGTGGCCACCGCGATGCTCGGTACGGCGCTCGCGCTGATCCACCGGCCGCGGCACACGGTCTCCACGGCGGGCCGGGGCGGCGCCGCGCCGGCCCCGGCCGTCGACGACAAGATCCTGGTGGGAGCGGCCCGATGACCGCCACACTCGTCGCCGTCGCCCTGTCCCTGGTCTCCGCCGTCGCCTACGCGGCCGCGGCCGTGGCCCAGGAGCGGCTCGCCGCCCGCAACTCCGGCACCGGCACGCTCCGCCTGCTGGCCGCCGGCGCCTGGTGGGCCTCCGTCGGACTGAACGCGGGGGCGGCCCTGCTGCACGTCGTGGCACTCAAGTACGGCCCGCTGACCGTCGTACAGCCGCTCGGTGCGCTGACTCTGGTCGCCGCGGTGCCGATGGGGGCCCGCGTGGCCGGACGGAAGGTGAGCTCCGCCGAGTGGCGGGGCACCGCGCTGACGCTGGCCGGGCTGGGCGCGATCCTCGTCACCGCTTCGGGGAAGGCGCCGGAGGCCGTGCTGAGCGTGCCCGAGGCGCTGGCGGTCGCCGGGGGGACGGCCGCGCTGATCGGCGCGCTGGCCCGGCCGGGGGCCAAGCCGGGGCTGCGGCACGCCACCGCGTCCGGCTTCGCCTCCGGCGTCGCCTCGGCGCTCACCCAGACCGTGACGGTCGCGGCGACGGACCGCTCCGGTTCGCTGCTGAGCTGGCAGGTGATCGGCGTGGCCCTGCTGGTCGCCGCCTTCGCGGCGGGCGGACTCATGCTGTCGCAGACGGCCTACCAGGGCGGACTGGGCGCGCCTCTCGCCGTGGTGACGCTGGCGAACCCCCTGGCCGCCGCGGTCATCGGCCTCTCGCTGCTCGGCGAACGGCTCCAGGGCGGGGCGGCGGGCGTCCTGCTCGCCCTCGCGGGAGCGGGCCTCGCCTCCTGGGGCGTGGTGCTCCTGACCCGGACGGCCCCGGCGTTCGCCCCGGAGGAGGAGCACCCGGTGGCGGCCGTCCTGGCCCTGAAGCCCGAATCGGCGCTGCTGGAGAACCCGTTGGTGCCCCGGCAGCCGGCCGACCCGGGCCACCTGACGCCCCTCTGAGCCCGCACGGGCCGGCCCCTGACCGGTCTCAGCCCAGTCCGCGCGAGTCCTGCTTCAACGCCGTGTCCACGGTCAGTGCCGTGGCCACCACCAGGCTCAGCAGCGGCTCCGGCAACTGGTAGTGGATCTGCAGCACGTAGTTGTCCGCGGTGGTGAACATCGTCTTGGCGAGGCCCTCCCACGTCTTCGTGATCCGGGCGACCTCGTTGCCCGCATGGTCGACGATCGCGAAGTTCCAGGCCCGCCAGTTCTCCGCCTTGATCGCTCCGACCTGCTGGTCGTTCACGACCAGCGCGAAGTTGATCTTCCCGATCATGTTCTGCTGCACGATCTCACCGACCGGCGAGCCGTCGGGACGGGACACGATCACCCGGGACTTGAACACCTTCGCGGGCCGGGTCAGCACCAACTGCGGCTGTCCGTGGGCGTCCCGGATCTCCAGCCGGTGCGTCATGAACTGGTCGAGGCTGGAGACGAACCGCACCGCCTTCTTCAACGCGCTCTGCCCGACCTCGGTCACCGAGCCGATCTGGTTGCCGTTCTGATCCATGACCGTGTACTCGTTGGTCAGCTCGATCAGCTTGGCCTTCTGGTTGACCACCAGGACCGGCTCGGTGAACAGGCTGCCGCCACCGGGGCCGCTGGGCGCGACCCCGGCCTGCTGCTGCACCTGACGCTGCACCCGCGGGTCGGGCGCGGCGGGCTGCTGCGGTACGTGCTGCATCGGCTGCTGCTGCGGCGGCTGCTGAGCGGCGGCCGACGGCTGCTGCTGGTCCGCATGGGTGTGCTGGGTCCACTGGGCGCCGTCCCAGTAGCGGAGGGTCTGCGGCGCTCCCTGCGGATCCGGATACCAGCCAGCAGATGTGTTCGATTGTGTGGTCACCGGGGCACACTACCCCGGCACCACCCACGCCCCGCCAGTCCCGGCAACACCGCCTTCATCACCTTTTACCCAGACGGCTTCCGTCACCTTTCGCCTAGGCGGTGATCAGCCCCGGGTCGCTCACCCCGGGCCGCCCGTTCTCGACGTGCCCGGCGAACCGCCGCAGGAACGAAGGGTCGGTCTCGGAGGTGACGGTGAGGTCGTACCAGCGCCGGCTCGCCGCCAGGTCGACGGTGTGCTTCACCGTGGCGCCGGGCCGGACCGTGAGGAACCGTGTCCTGCAGCCGTAGCCTCCGCTCAGCTTCAGACGGACCGTGCCGGGGCCCTTGTTGGTCAGGGTCAGCTCGATGTCGTCGCCGTGGTGGCGGGCGGTGACCTCGGGTCCCGCGGCCTTGTTCACGCCCTTGAAGGCGCGCAGGAAGCCGTTGGGGCCGTGCACGGTCAGGTCGTACGAGCCGCCGGAGTACGCCGAGTTCCAGGTGTCCGCCACCGTCTTCCCGGCCTCGGTCGTGTAACTCCACGGGCCGTCGGTGCGGTTGGCGGAGGTCACCAGGAAGGCGGCGCCCGCCTTCGCCCCGGAGGCGAAGGTGAGGGTGAACTTCCCGGCCGCCGTGTCCGCCGAACCGTCCACGTAGGGCGTGTACTTGAGGGGACGGGCGGGGCGCAGGCCGCGCTCCTGCTTCGGCAGCGAGCCGTTGGCCGGCGGGGTCGGCACGTAGTCGGGGTGACGGTTGTGGTCCGGCGGCAGGTAACCGTCCGTGGCGGGCAGGGCGACGGGCTTGACGTCCTTGTGGGAGAAGTCGAACGCCGAGGTCAGGTCGCCGCAGATGGCGCGCCGCCAGGGCGAGATGTTCGGCTCGTGCACCCCGAAGCGGCGCTCCATGAACCGGATGATCGAGGTGTGGTCCATTGTCTCGGAGCAGACGTAACCGCCCTTGCTCCAGGGCGAGACGACGAGCATCGGCACACGCTGGCCGAGCCCGTAGGGCCCCGTCGGGTGGCTGCCGTCGCCCTTGAACAGGTCGGGGCCGACGTCGACGGTCGACTTGCCCTGCGCGGCCGAACCGGGAGCGAACGGCGGGATCTGGTGGTCGAAGAAGCCGTCGTTCTCGTCGTAGGTGATGAACAGGGCCGTCTTCGCCCACACCTTCGGGTCGGAGGTCAGCGCGTGCAGGACCTGGGCGACGTACCAGGCGCCGTAGTTGGCGGGCCAGTTGGGGTGCTCGGTGAAGGCCTCGGGGGCCACGATCCAGGAGATCTGCGGCAGCTTGCCGCCCTTGACGTCGGCCTTCAGCCGGTCGAAGAAGCCCTCGCCCTTGGTCGCGTCCGTGCCGGTGCGGGCCTTGTCGTAGAGGGGTTCTCCGGGCTTGGCGTTCTGGTACTGCTTGAAGTAGAGCAGCGAGTTGTCGCCGTAGTTGCCGCGGTAGGCGTCCTGGATCCAGCCCCAGCCGCCGGCCGCGTCGAGGCCGTCGCCGACGTCCTGGTAGATCTTCCAGGAGACGCCGGCCTGCTCCAGGCGCTCGGGGTAGGTGGTCCAGGCGTAGCCCGCCTCGTCGTTGCCGAGGACCGGGCCGCCGCCCTGGCCGTCGTTGCCCGTGTACCCGGTCCACATGTAGTAGCGGTTGGGGTCGGTCGAGCCGATGAACGAGCAGTGGTAGGCGTCGCAGACGGTGAAGGAGTCGGCGAGCGCGTAGTGGAACGGGATGTCCTCGCGGGTCAGGTAGGCCATCGTCGTGGAGCCCTTGGACGGGACCCACTTGTCGTACCTGCCCCCGTTGAAGGCGGCGTGTCCGTCGTTCCAGCCGTGCGGCAGGTCCTGGATGAAGGCCAGGCCCAGGTCGTCGGCGTCCGGGTGGAACGGCAGGATGTCCTTGCCGTTCGCGTCGGCCTGGTACCAGACCGGCTTGCCGTCCTGCCGGGTCACGGCCGGGCGCGGGTCGCCGAAGCCGCGGACGCCTCTGAGGGTGCCGAAGTAGTGGTCGAAAGAACGGTTCTCCTGCATCAGGACGACGATGTGCTCGACATCCTCGATCGACCCCGTGCGATGGTTCGCGGGCAGCGCGGCGGCGCGCTGGATGCTGCTGGACAGGGCGGTGAAGGCGCTCGTGGCGCCCGCGAGTTGGAGGAATCGGCGCCGATTGACTTCGGGCATGGGTGAGTGCCTCTCATCCTGGGTGCGGATGCCGGAACGTGACGGATTGCGCGCGGTGCGAGTGTTCCAAGAGCGACAAACGTCAGGGAAGGGTGCGGTGGCGTCTGTGTGAAAGTCGTCGGTACGAGCGGTGCGGCGCGAACGCCGTGCGCCGTGCGGTGGACGCCGTGCGGTGGGCGCCGTGCGGTGGGCGCTGTGCGCGGTGCCGTGTGCGGTGGGCGCCGTGCGGTGGGCGCCGTGCGGTGTGCGGTGGGCGCCGTGCGGTGTGCGGTGGGCGGTGGGCGCGGTGCGGTGGGCCGACCACGAGACGGCCAGTAGGCAGCCGCTCGCCGCATCCCTCGCCGCCTCCCTCGGCAACGCGATCGTCTGCTCGCCCGAACTCGGCTCGATGGGAGGGGAGTTGACCCAAGCGACAGGGGTGCCGAAGGGCGACTCCGCTCGGTTGGAAGGCTTGGCGACGAGGCGCCGAATGTCCGGATTGGATCTTTTTCCGCTGATAGAGTCGCCGCGGCGGAACAGTCGTCCCACCCCCGTGGCCACGAGGCCGTCGTCAGGAAGGTGGCGACGTCCCGCATCGGGGGGATCGATGCCGCTCATCGCCAAGGGACTCGCGCCCTGCCCGCCGGGCAGGGCCCTCGACACCGTACTCAGCCCGGCCGTACTGCCGCCCTTCACGGAGGCGGCGCAGGGGGGACTCACCGTCCTGCAGGCACCGCCCGGCTGTGTCCTGGGCGAGGGACTGGCCGCCGCACTGGCCGGCGCGGGCAGACTCCCGCTGTGGCTGCGGCTCGGTGTCGAGGACGGTGATCCGGCGACCTTCCTCATCTCCCTGTCGGCCGCCGCCTGCCGACAGCGCGCCGGTGCCGCGCGGAGCACCCGGGAGTTGCTGCGCGCCCGGCCGGGTCCCGTCTCGGGCTGGCCGCCGCTGTTCGGCAGCCTCGCGTCCGAGCTCGTGCCCCTGCTGGCCGGGAAGGGCGCCCTCGTACTGGAGAACGTGGATCACGCCTCGGCACCGTCACGGACCCTCTCCCTCGTTCTCGCCCATCTGGTGCCGGCCCTCGTGACCGCCGGCGTTCCCTGCGTCCTCGTGGGTCACCGGCAGGTCCCCCAGAGTCTGCTCAGCGCCCGCGACGTCCGCCGTTGCGGACCGGAACTGCGGCTCGCGCCGGGCGCGCTGGAACGCCTCCTGGACGGCGCCGTACCGGTGCCCCGACGCTCGAGGCGGCGGCTGCGCGGCCTGTGCGGCGGCCGGGTCGCGGTCGTCGACGCGGTCCGCAGCGCGCTGGTCCTCTCCGACGTCCGGGAGGTGGAGTGCGCGCTCGACCGGGCCACGGACGTGGACGACCTCCTCACCCGGCTGGCCGGGACGCTTCTGTACCGCGCCGACCGTGCGCAGCAGCGCGCCCTGGGGCGTGCGGTGCGGCTGGAGTACGACCATCCGACGCTGATGGGCGGCGGCCTGCTCCCGCCCGGCCCCTGGCTGCAGGGTCTGGAGGACGGCTGGACACGGGTGCGCACGGTGTGGCGCAACCCGCTGCGCGCGGTGCTCGACCGGCGCGCCTCGCCGCTGCACGAGGAACTGCGGCGTGCCGCCGAGCAGTTGGTTGCGCTCGACGCCGTGGAGAACGCCGTCCGGCTGTATCTCGACCTCGGTGACGCAGAGTCCGCCGCGCGCCTCGTCACCGAGCGCTCGGAGGGCCTGATGGACGACGGCCAGTGGGAGATGCTCGACGGCTGGATCGAACGGCTTCCGGAGAGCGCGCTGGCGGCGCACCCGCAACTCCTGTATCTGCGGGCCGAGATGGCGGCCGCTTCGGGGGCCGCGGCCAGGGCCCGGCACTGGTTCGACGTCGCCGCCTCCCGGTTCACCGGTGCCGCGGACTCCGACGGCGCCTGCCGCAGCATGCTGGCCGCGAGCGTCGTGGCGGCCGGTGCCGGAGATCTGGTCACCGCCGCCGACCGGGCCCGCACGGCCCATGCGCTCGCCGAGCGCGACGGCCTTGCCGAGCACCGGAGTTGGGCCGGGTGGCAGCGGGGCCGGCTGGCGCTGCTGGCGGACGACACCGAGAGCGCGCTGGCGCACTTCGCCGGGATCACCGCCGCTCCGAGCCTCGACGCCGCGGTGCCGGAGGACGACCCCACGGCCTCGCCCGTGCTCGCCGCCCACCACCTGGCGCGGCAGGTGCGGGGACTGCGTCACGAACAGGCCCTGCACCGGGAATCCCTGACCGTGCTCGAGGAGGTGGAGCGCGACGTCCTCGACCGGATCACGCACAGCGCGACGCCCCCCGCGGACCGGCTCGACCAAATGGTCGGCAGATGCGGCTGGTCGCACGCTCCGGTCCCGCTGAAGCTCCTCGGCGTCGCGGCGCCGGCCACCCGGGAGGCCGACCGGCCGAGCGGCCCCGCCGAGGGGCTGTGGGCGGAGTTGTGGCGCACGTTCAGGAGTGCCCGCCGGGACGCGGAGGGGGCGCCGCCGACGGTTGCGCCCGACGCCCTCGCCGCGCGGGACACACCGCCCCCTCTGTCCACGCGGGACACACCGCCTCCTTCCTCTGTGCGGGACGCACCGCCCGCGGCGACCGGCGGGCCCGCCACGACGTCCGGTACCGCCCCCGCCCGGTCGTCGCGTGTGCTCGCCGTCCATCTGCTCGGCTCCCAGGTCGTCACCGTCGAGGACGTGCCGACGGACAGGTTCACCGGCGGTCGTGCCCGCTCGCTCCTCGCCTACCTGCTCACCCATCGCGACCCCTGGCCACGGCGTGAGGCGCTGATGGAGCTCTTCTGGCCGGGCTCCACCCAGGTGGCCGCCCGCAACAGCCTGAACGTCGCCATCCACGGTCTGCGCCGGACCCTGCGCGCGGTCACCCCCGATCCGGTGATCGTGTACGCCGACGGCGCCTACCGGCTCGCCGACGACATCCGGCTGTGGCTGGACGTCGAGGAGTTCGAGCGGCGCGCCGAGCGGGGGCGTCGGCTGGAGGATGCCGGACGACTGGGCGGCGCGATGTCCGAGTACGAGGGGGCAGCGGACCTGTACCGGGGCGATCTGCTCGCCGACGATCCGTACGAGGACTGGCCCGTGCTCGACCGCGAACGGCTGCGGCTCGCCCATCTCGACGTGCTGGACCGGCTCGGCGGTCTCTTCTTCACCTTCGGGCGGTACGCGTCGTGCGCGGCGCTGTGCCGACGCATCGTCGAACTCGACCCGTGCCGCGAGGACGCCCACCGGCGCCTGATGCGCTGCCACTGCCGACAGGGCCGGCCGCACCTGGCGCTGCTGCAGTACCGCACCTGCGCCCAGCTGCTCCAGGACGAGCTCGGCGTCCTCCCCGGCCCGGCGACCGACGACTTGCGTGACCGGATAACCCGGCATGACCCGATTTGATCCGCGATTAAATCCAGGACCCCGCACGGCTAAGCGCGGGGGGAGACGGCGGTTAAGCGGCGGGCGGTATGCCGTTGGGCAGATACCACCGGCCGAAGGGAGCCGCACCATGCCCACCGAACCGAGCACGGACCTCAAAGTCGTCGAGCGCCTCCAGGTACTCGACCCGAACGGCATCCCGTCCAACCTGATCATCAGGAGGGCCGACCCGTTCCAGGTGGCGATCGACTTCGAGGTGCTCGCTCCGAGCGCCAAGGCCGTGCTGTGCGCACTGGCCTACGAGGTGAAGTACTTCGCCGAGAGCATCGGTCCCGGACCCGAGGTCGAACTCGGCACCGTCACGAGGAACACCGTCGCCGGACAGTCCGTGTACAACGCCACCACTCCCGCGGGGTCGGGAACCGCCCTCACCGTCCCGGGCAACACGCTCCCCGCGGGCATCGTCTACAAGCTCGCGGCCGTGCTCACCTTCAAGGTGCGCTGCCCGGGGGCGGGGTCCCCCGTCAGCCCGTACCCGATGAACGCGTTCGTCATCGGCGGGCCGGCCATCAACATCACGTAACGCGCCGAGGGACGGCCGGCCCTCCGGCACAGCGACAGCGGAGGACCGGCCTTCCGGCAACGGAACACCCCGGACCAGGCCACCCGAAGGAGCAGCGACCGTGGATCGCGGTAACGACATCATGGGCGCGGCGGACGGCGGTCCCCGCACGCACGAGTTGACGCGGATCGAGGGCATCGGCCCCAAGATCGCGTCCAGGCTCGCGGCTTCGGGGGTCCGCGACTGCGCGGATCTCGCCGGACGTTCCGGGGACGAGATCATCGGAATGCTCCCGGACATCACGGGGCTGTCGTCGGCCAAGGTGGAGCGCTGGCGCGTCCGTGCGCGGGAGATGGCGGCAGGCGCCGAACCGCCGGTGGACAACCGGCCCTACGAGAACTTCCTCGTCCGGCTGCTGCTGGACGAGCGCGGATCGATCCGCCGTACGACGGTGGAGCATGTGCAGAGCGGGGAGGGGCGGCGCTGGGCGGCGTGGGAGCGTGAGGCGCTGCTGGACTTCATCGAGAGCCGGGTCGCCGCGCCGCCGGCCCAGGGACCACACGCGGCCGGGGAGCGTGCACCGGAACCGTCCCCCGAGCCCGTCGCGCCGGAAGCGGGTGGGCAGGTCGCGGAGCCGGGTGACGCCTCAGGGCGGCACAGCGTCGCCCCGGGTCTCACCCTCGTCCTGGGGGACCGGCACCCCCTCCACGCCGACAGCGGGTTCGACATGGCGATCACGCTGGACCTCGCCGCGGCCGCTGTCCACGCGGACCGTCTCGCCTACCACGCCATCGTCGTGGCACGGCAGTTGGGCACGAAGACCCGCTTCACGGTCGCGTCCGAGGACGGGCTGATCCCGGTGAGCGCGCCCGTCATCCGGCTGGAGGGCCGGGGACTGCCCGTCGGCGTCTACCGTCTGGAGGCGGTCGTCGGTCTGCGCGAACCGGGGACGGAGCACGCGGGCGGCCTCGCCGCGACGGCCGAGGGCCTGATGCTGGAAGTGCCGGCGAACTGAGGAGATCCCCGGGCCACCGGGATTCCCCCGCTCTCACGCCGACGCGTCGTTCCAGTCGATGCCGTTGTCCCGCAGCCACCGCATGTCGCGCTCGGCCACCGGCTGCGGTGCCGGCGTGGTCTCCACGGCGCCCACCCGGACTCCGCCCTTGCCGCCGACGTGGGTGACGTCCTCGTCGCCCGGTTCGAGGACGACCTTCTCGTAGCGGGGCGGCCAGCGCAGCAGCATGCGCCGGTCACAGCTGAGGCAACTCCACTCCTCCGCGCCGGACTCGACCGTCCTGGTCAGAACCATCTCGTGCGTCCCGGGCATCGCACCGTCCTCCTCCACCCCCCTCGCCCCCACGGGAGACGGCGGGCAGGTACCCCGCCACTCCCCAGTGTTTCCGTGGAGCGCGGGACTCATGCTCGTGACCATGCATGTCCAGCGGCCCTTCCGTACGGCGGAAGGCGCTCTTGCGTCCCTCAACCGGCCCTCCCGACGATGTCGCCACGACCCACAGACGGGAGCCGCATCCATGCCTCACATCACCGCCTTCGCCAGGAACCAGTGGTACGTCGCCGCCTACAGCCAGGAGGTCGGGCGCGAGGAGCTGCTCGGCCGGACGATCCTCGGTGAGCCGCTCGTCCTCTACCGGACGGAGGAGGACGGCACGCCGGTCGCGCTGGCCGACCGCTGTGTGCACCGCCGCTTCCCGCTGCACGAGAAGCCCGGCCGGCTCGACGGCGACCGGCTCGTGTGCGGGTATCACGGCTTCACCTACGACACGTCGGGTACCTGCGTCTACGTGCCCGGCCAGAAGCGCATACCGCGCACCGCCCGGGTCGCCTCCTACCCCGTGGTCGAGCAGGACTCCCTGGTGTGGGTGTGGATCGGCGACCCGCAGCTGGCCGACGCGCAGACCATCCCGAGGGCCAGGCACCTGGACTCCCCCGGCTGGGTCACCGTGCGCGGCATGGAGCCCATCGACGCGGACTACGGGCTGCTGGTCGACAACCTCCTCGACCTCTCCCACGAGACCTATCTGCACGGCGGTTACATCGGCACGCCCGAGGTCGCCGAGACGCCGATCACCACCGAGGTCGACGAGGGCGCGGGCATCGTACGGGTGAGCCGGCACATGGACGACGCCGAGTGCCCGCCGTTCTACGCCAGGTCCACCGGCATCGAGGGCCGGATCACGCGCTGGCAGGACATCGAGTACCACGCGCCCTGTCTGTACCTGCTGCACAGCCGGATCGCCCCGGTGGGTGTGGTGCCGGAGGCCGACGGCAGCGACCCGAACGCCTTCCACACCGAGATCACGTACGCGATCACCCCGTCGTCCGACGGTCACGTCCTCGACTTCTGGATGGTCTCCCGTGACTGGGCGACCGAGGACGCGGAGGTCACCGAGTTCCTGCGGGGCAACAACCACACCGTGGTGATGCAGGACGTGGACGCGCTCAACCTGCTGCAACGGACGCTGGGTTCGGAGCGGACGGGGTACCAGGAGCTGAGCATCAACATCGACACCGGCGGTCTGGCCGCGCGCCGTATCCTCGCCCGGCTGGTCGAGGAGGGCGACAAGCCCGTGGAGAAGGTTCTGTGAGCAGCACCCCCACGGGCGAGATCTACCGCATCGACTGGCTGCCGGGCACCGACGTCCTGCACGGCACCTGTCACTGCGGAGCCGAGCACACTGCCCAGGACCCGGTCGAGATGTGGGAGTGGATGCTCGGCCACCCCGAAGGACACCGGCCACCGGAAGGCAGCGCCTCATGACCGTGTACGAAGCCGAACTCGTCGTCGGCAGCCGGGAGTTCGCGGCCGACGGCGTGCTCGCCCTCACCCTGCGCCATCCCCTCGGCGAAGACCTGCCGGCCTGGGAGCCGGGCGCCCATGTCGACGTCGTGCTGGGGCCGGAGCTGGAGCGGCAGTACTCGCTGTGCGGGAACCCCGCGGACCGTTCGGCGTGGCGGATCGCCGTGCTGCGCGAGCCCGCCGGGCGGGGCGGATCGGCCCATGTGCACGAGCAGTTGGGGGTCGGCGACAAGGTGCGGGTGCGCGGGCCGCGCAACCACTTCCGGCTGGAGAGCGCGCCCCGGTACCGGTTCGTCGCCGGCGGCATCGGCATCACACCGATCCTGCCGATGCTGGCCGCGGCCGAGGCGGCGGGTGCCCGGTGGACACTGCTGTACGGCGGCCGGACGCGCGACTCCATCGCGTTCACCGAGGAGTTGGCGCGCTACGGCGACCGGGTGATCGTCGCCCCGCAGGACGAGACCGGGCTCCTGGACCTCGGCTCCGTCCTAGACGACCTGCCGGAGGACACGCTCGTCTACTGCTGCGGTCCCGGCCCGCTGCTCGACGCGGTCGAGGAGCGCTGCCCGGCCGGGCGGCTGCGCATCGAGCGGTTCGCGCCCAAGGTCCAGGAGGACGGCGAGAACGGCGAGTTCGAGGTGGAGCTGGCACAGAGCGGCCGTACGGTCACCGTCGCGCCGGACGTCTCGGTGCTGGACGCCGTGCGGGCCGCGGGCGTCGAGGTGCTGTTCTCCTGCACCGAGGGCACCTGCGGCACCTGCGAGACCGACGTCCTGGAGGGCACCCCGGAGCACCGGGACTCGGTGCTCACGGACGCGGAGCGGGAGAGCGGGGAGACGATGATGATCTGTGTGTCCCGCTGTCGTGGCAGGAGGCTCGTGCTGGATCTCTGACCCCCCCGCCCGGCTCCTGCGAAGTGTCAACAATTTCGTCAGCCGAACCATTGACCGCGTGGAGCGCGGCGCTCTAGGTTCCGTGCACGCCAGTTGAGCACTACTGTGCGGTGCGCGCACAGCCTGTAGGAACACCTGGAGGACCTGGTGCGCGGGCTGTGGCGGGAGCGCGGCATCACGATCCTGTTCGTCACGCACGACATCGACGAGGCCGTCTACCTGGGCGAGCGGGTGGTCGTGCTGTCCGCCTCCCCCACCGTCGTACAGGAACAGCTGAAGGTGGATCTGCCCGTCGAGCGCGACCAGTTGCACACCCGCGTGGACCCGCGCTTCGCCGAACTGCGCACGCGGGTGTACGAGCAGATCCAGGCGGCGAAGCGCGGACCGGCGGCGCCCGCCGACCGGGGCTGAGCGTCAGGCGGTGACGATGTCCGCCTTGAGCGGGAGCAGGGTCTGGGCGATCGTGCCGATGGTCGCCTCGTCCACGCCCGCCTCGGTGAGGGCGCCGGCCAGGTGGCTCACGACCTTGCCGAAGGCCTCGTCCGTGATGGCCAGATGCTCGTGGGCCCTGCGCATGGAGCGACCGGAGTAGGGGCGGTTGGCGCCCAGGGCCTGGCCGATGAAGCGCCGTTGGTGCTGCTTGAGAACGTCCAGATCCACTGCCGTGAAGTACGGCTGGAGATCGGGGTCGCCGAGGACCTTGTCGTAGAAGATGTCGACGACGGCCCCGACGGCCTCCTCCCCGCCGAGCTGCTCGAAGAGGGTGGGGGACGTGGCCGGGGCCGGCGCGCCGGAGGTGGTGTCGGTCATGGTGTCAGCGTCGCGACGCCGTCTTGCCGGAGCGTGAGGAGACGGTTTCCGGGCTGTCAGAAGGCCCTCCGGCGGGCCCAGGACCGCAGTGAGCTCTTGGCAACCGGCTCCTCACGCGCCGAGTGGACGCCGGAAACACCTGGTCAGCTGGTCAGGTACGCCTCCACCTCGCTGAACTGGCCCGCGGGCCAACCGGTGTTGGCGCTCACGGACAGCCGCAGGTACCGCAGGGTCGTGCTCGCGGGCAGCGAGACGGTGGCCGTGTTGCCGCTCGCCGGGTCGAAGCGGTAGCCGGCGGAGCCGACGACGGTCGAGTAGGTGGAGCCGTCGGTGCTGCCCAGCACGGTGATGGTCTGGGTCCGCGCGCCCCATGCGGAGGAGGGCGGCAGCTTCAGCACCAGACGTCGGACCGCGTAGGACGAGCCGAGGTCGACCGTCCAGGACTGCGGGAAGGCGTTGTTGGTCGACTCCCAGTAGCTGTTGGCGTCACCGTCGACGGCCTTGCCGGGCGTGTAGACGTCCTGCGAGCCGGTCGCGGTCGCCGGACGGCCCTTGGCCAGGTTGCGGCCCGGGTCGGGGTCGGGGTTGCCCTGGCCCGGCTGCGGCCAGGTCGAGCAGTCCGACCAGGTGCTGCTCCAGCCGGAGTTGCCGCCGCCGTCGGTGAGGCTGAAGGTCCCCGAGTTCGCCGGGTAGGGGCAGTTGTAGACACCGGCGACGCCGACCGCGGTGGCGGTGACGTTGCGGAAGGTGGCGGCGCCCTGCGCCTCGGCCTGGACCACGACCGTGCCGCTGTTCTTCACGGTGGCGCCGTCCACGGTGACGTTGCGGACGGGGTAGCCCTGCCCCCCGCCCGAGACGAACTCGAAGGCACTGTACGGGCTGTCGGTGATCGTCGTGTTGGTGATGTTCACCGTCGCGTTGATCGCGCTGTCGTAGGAGTCGACGCGCAACGCGCCCATCGGGTGGTTCCAGTTGGGGTTCATCGCGCCCGCGCGGACGAGGGTGTTGCCGTCGACGGTGATCGTCCCGGCGAGCGGGGAGAACGGGTCGAGGAACTTCTGGTTGGAGATCGCGATGCCGCTGCCGAGGGCGTTGGTGTCGGAGACCAGGTTGTTCTTCACGGCGATGTCGGTGCCGCCGTAGATCGCGATGCCGTTGGCCAGGTTGGGCTGCGAGATGGTGTTGTTCTCGAAGCTGCTGTTGCTGTCCGCGCCGTTCAGCGACCACATGGCGAGCGAGTCGTCGCCCTGGTTGCGCAGGAAGTTGCCCCGCACCCGGACCCCGTGGGCGTTGCCGTTGAGGTTGAGGCCGTCGGCGGTGGTGTCGAGGATGCGGCTGTTCTCCACGACCAGGTTGTCGTTGTTGCCCATCAGCCACAGGCCGACCTTCATGTGCTGGATCCACATGCCGGAGACCGAACTGCCCGGTCCCAGAGCCCCGTTGACGAAGTTGTCGGGGTTGGAGTCGACGCGTTCGGTGACCTCGCCCATGACCGCGAAGTCCTTGATGTGGACGTTGCCGGAGGAGCTGGACTGGTCGATGAAGCGGGAGGTGTGCACGACCGAGTACCAGCTGCCGGCGCCCTGGAGGGTGACGTTCTGGACGCCGCTCAGGGAGGAGGTCAGCCGGTAGTCGCCCGGCGGGATCCACACCGTGCCGCCCTGCGCGGCGGCGATGGCGTCCCGGAAGGCCTGGGTGGAGTCGCCGTTGCCGCTGGGGTCGGCCCCCTTGGAGGTGACCGAGACGGAACCCGCGGGCTGGCCCGAGGCCTGCCCGACCTGCTCGAAGTCCGCGACGTCGACGGTCGCTTGGGTCCCGGTCGCCTGGAAGGCGACCTTGTCGCCCTGCTGGACGTTCTGGCCCAACAGCAGCCGGGCGTCGTCGAAGAAGTGGTGCGTCTTGGCGCCGGGGATCCATCCGGTGTCGATGTAGGAGTACTTGGAGGTCACCGGCAGGGTCTTGGAGATCTTGGTGCCGTTGACGTACACGTCGAGCGAGCCCGACTGGCCGTCGGGGACGCTGTAGGCGAGGTTCACTGCGTTGGCCGCGCGCGGCACGGTGAACTCGACGCGCTGCCCGGCGGACAGGCGGACCGCCTGGCGCCCGGAGGCCTCGGAGGCGAGGGTGCCCTGGGTGTAGTCGGGGCCGATCTTCGTGCCGGTGGTGGTGGCCGACTCGGCCTCGACCGAGGCGAAGGGCAGGTCGGCGCCGGCCGCGGCGTGGGCGGCGGGAGCCGTCGCGGTGAGCAGGCCGGCGAAGAGGGCGACCACCATGGCGGCTGGCATGCCCCTGACAGTTCTGCGCATGTGCTGATCCCTTCGGGAGTGGGGGTGAGGGGATGGCGGGACGCGGTCTCAGGCGCGCAGCCAGACCGCGGTGTCCGTCGGCAGCCGTCCCTCGTCGTCCAGGGGGCCGCTGCCGAGCAGCAGTCGGGAGTGGTCCGGCAGCCGTGCGGGCGTGTCGGCGAGGTTCACCACGCACAGGGCGTCGGCGCGGGCGAAGGCGAGGACACCCTCGGGCGAGGGCAGCCAGGTGAGGGGGCCGGTGCCGAAGACCGGGCGGAGCCGGATTCCGGCCCGGTAGAGGGCGAGCATCGAGCCGGGGTCGGCGGCCTGGACGTCCGCGGCGTAGCCGGACCAGCCGGCGGGCTGCGGCAGCCACGGCTCCTGCCGCGAGCCGAAGCCCGCGTAGGGAGATGCGGCCGCCCAGGGCAGCGGCACCCGGCAGCCGTCGCGTCCGGGGTCGGTGCCCTGGGAGCGGAAGTACATCGGGTCCTGGATGCTCTCGCGCGGGATGTCGGCCTCGGGCAGGCCCAGTTCCTCGCCCTGGTAGACGTAGACGGCTCCGGGCAGGGCGAGCGAGAGCAGGGCCGCCGCGCGGGCGCGCCGGGTGCCGAGCGCGAGGTCGGTGGGGGTGCCGAACGCCTTGGCCGCGAAGTCGAAGCCGGTGTCGGCGCGACCGTAACGGGTGACCGTCCGGGTGACGTCGTGGTTGCACAGCACCCAGGTGGCCGGGGCGCCGACCGGGGCGTGCTCGGCGAGCGTGGTGTCGATGGACGTGCGCAGGCGATCGGCCTCCCAGGGGCAGGACAGGAACGAGAAGTTGAAGGCCGTGTGCAGTTCGTCGGGGCGCAGGTAGCGGGCGAAGCGCTCGGTGTCGGGCAGCCACACCTCGCCGACGAACACACCGTCGTAGTCGTCGGCGACGGCCCGCCAGGAGCGGTAGATGTCGTGGAGTTCGTCGCGGTCGACGAACGGGTTCGGGTCGCGGCCCGCGACGAAGTCCGGCAGTTCGGGGTCCTTGGCGAGCAGCGCCGCCGAGTCGATGCGGACTCCCGCCACGCCCCGTTCGAACCAGAAGCGCAGGATGTCCTCGTGTTCCTGACGGACCGCGGGGTGGGCCCAGTTGAGGTCGGGCTGCTCGGGGGTGAACAGATGCAGGTACCAGTCCCCGTCCGGCAGCCGTGTCCACACCGGGTCGGTGGAGCCGACGAACTGGGACGGCCAGTCGTTGGGCGGGAGGTGGCCGCCCGGGCCGCGGCCGGGCCGGAAGTGGAACAGCTCGCGCTCCGGGCTGCCGGGGCCCGCGGCGAGCGCGGCCCGGAACCAGGGGTGCTGGTCGGAGACGTGGTTGGGCACGATGTCGACGATGGTGCGGATGCCGAGCTCCCGCGCCTCGGCGATCAGCTTCTCGGCCTCGGCGAGAGTGCCGAAGGCCGGGTCGACCACGCGGTAGTCGGCGACGTCGTAGCCGCCGTCCTTCATGGGCGAGAGGTACCAGGGGTTGAACCACAGGGCGTCGACGCCGAGTTCGGCGAGGTACGGAAGCTTCGAGCGGACGCCGGCGAGGTCGCCGGTGCCGTCGCCGTCACCGTCGGCGAAACTGCGGACGTACACCTGGTAGATGACGGCGGAGCGCCACCACTCCTGCCGGGCATGGCGGGGCTGTCCCACTGTGCTTGCCTTTCTGTCGGAGGGAGGGCGTCAGCCCTTGGTGCTGCCCGCGCTGATCCCGGCGATGATGTGCCGCTGGAAGAGGAGGAACAGGGCGACCATCGGGATGCTGGCGATCACCATCGCGGCGATGAGCACGGTCAGTTGGATGTTCTGCGACAGTTGGACCAGGGCCACGCTGATGGGCTGTTTGCCGGTGTCGGAGAAGACCATCAGCGGCCAGAGGAAGTCCTGCCACACGGCCACCAGCGCGAAGATCGACACGACTCCGAGGACCGGTCGCGACATGGGCAGCACGATCGACCACAGCGTGCGCAGCTTCCCGGCCCCGTCGATCTCCGCGGCCTCCAGCACGTCGCGCGGGAGCTGGTCGAAGAACCGCTTGAGCAGATAGAGGTTGAAGGCGTTGGCGACGGCCGGCAGCCAGATGGCGACGGGATCGTTGAGCAGACCCAGATCCGCCACGGTGAGGTACTTCGGTACGACCAGCGCCTGGGCCGGGACCATGAGCGTGGCCAGGATGCCACCGAGGATCAACTTGCCGAAGACGGGCCGCAGTTTCGACAGGGCGTAGGCCGCGGCGGTGCAGAACACCAGCTGGCAGGCCCAGGCGCCGGCCGCCTGCACCACGGTGTTCCACAGGTGCTGCGGAAGCTGCATCAGGTCCCAGGCGTCCGTGTAGCCGCCGAGGTGCCAGTGGGCGGGGACGAGGGTCGGCGGGGTCCGCGCGATCTCGTCCGGCGACTTCATCGCGCCGGTCACCATCCAGTAGACCGGGAAGAGGAAGGCGAGGGCGAAGAGCAGGACGACGGCCGTGAAGACGCTCCAGTACAGCGCCCTGCCGCGGGGGCGGGCGAGGACCGCCGGGGAGATCAGGGTCCGGGTGCTCACGCGTCCCCCTCTCCGGACCGGGTCAGTCGCAGGTAGACGGCGGAGAAGGCGCCCAGAAGCACGAGCAGCATGACGCTCAGCGCGCAGGCGCCGCCGAAGTCGTTGTAGAGGAAGGCGTACTTGTAGATCAGGTACAGGACGGTGACGGTGGCGTTCTCCGGCCCGCCGCCGGTGATCACGAACGGCTCGGTGAACACCTGCATCGTCGCGATGATCTGAAGCAGCATCAGCATCAGGATGACGAAGCGCGTCTGAGGGACGGTGACGTGCCGGACGCGCTGCAGCAGGCTCGCGCCGTCCAGTTCGGCGGCCTCGTAGAGCTCACCGGGGATGGACTGCAGGGCGGCGAGGTAGATCAGGACGGTGCCGCCCATGTTGGCCCAGGTCGCGACGAGGACCAGGGATACCAGCGCGGTGTCGGCGCCGTTGGACCAGTTCGAGGTGGGCAGGTGGAGGAAGCGCAGCGCCTCGTTGGCGAGGCCGGCCCCGGGGTCGTAGAACCACTTCCACAGCAGGGCGCTGACCACCGGCGGGATCATCACCGGCAGGTAGACCACGACTCTGAAGAAGGCCTTGGCGTGGCGGAGTTCGTTGAGGACGAGGGCCATCACGAAGGGGACGGCGAAGCCGATCAGCAGGGCGAGCAGGGTGAAGGTGAGCGTGTTGCGCCAGGCCGCGGTGAACTCGGGGTCGTGCCAGACGCGGGTGAAGTTGGCGGTGCCGACCCACTCGGGTGAGGAGCCCGGCGTGTATTTCTGGAAGGCGATCACGACGGCGCGGATCGCCGGATACCAGGAGAACAGCGCGAAGCAGACCAGGCCGCCGAGCAGGAAGCCGTAGGCGCGGGCCTGTTCGGCCAGGCGGCGCCGCCCCCGGCCCCCTACCGGGGGCGGCGCCGGGTCGAGGGGGGCGGCGGCCGTGGTGACCGGTCGCCGCTCGGCCGTCTTGGTCATGACGGTCAGCCCCGCGCCAGGATGCCGTCGATCTTGCCGGAGGCGTCCTTGAGCAACTGGTCGATGTCGGCGTCCTTCTTGGTGAGGACCGCGGAGACGGCGCCGTCGAGGACGGAGTAGATCTGCTGGGCGTCCGGGGGTTCGATCTTCATCTGGAGGCTCTGGTTGCCGTCGAGGAAGGCCTGGTAGTTCTCGACCGGGACATTGGCGTTTGCCTTCTTGACCTGCTGGTCGGTGGCGTCGGCGGCGCCGGTGAACAGGCGCGGCTCGGGCAGGCCGACGGGCGCGTTCGCCTTCTTGGCGCGGGCGTAGTCGCCGAGAAAGCCCTTGCCGGGGGTGAGGAACATGTGGTCGAGCCACTTCAGGCCGGCGCGGATCTGGGCGGGCGTGTCGTGCTTGTTGAACATGTAGCCGTCGCCGCCGATGAGCGTGCCCTTGCCGCCGGGCATGGGGGCGAGGGCGAGGTCCTTGTAGTCGCCGCCCTTCTCCTTGACCAGGATCGGGATGTTGTCGGGCGCGGAGAGGTACATGCCGAGCTTGCCCGAACCCATCATCTGCTGCACGTCGTTGATGACGAGGAGCTGCTTGCTGCCCATCGAGTCGTCGCTCCAGCGCATGTCGTGCAGGTTCTGCAGGACGGCGTGGCCCTCGGGGGTGTCGATGGTGGCCTTCTTGCCGTCGGCGCTCACCACGTCGCCGCCCTGGGAGTACAGCTCGGCGGTGAAGTGCCAACCTCCCTGGTTCTGGGCGCTGTAGTCGGCGTATCCGACGGTTCCGCCGCCGAGCGCTGCGATCTTCTTGGCGTCGGCGCGGACCTCTTCCCAGGTGGTGGGCGGCTTGTCGGGGTCGAGGCCGGCCTTCTGGAAGAGCTTGCGGTTGTAGATCAGGCCCATCGAGTAGCCGGTGCGCGGGATGCCGTAGATCTTCCCGTCGACGGTGTAGATGTCGCGCAGCTGCTTCTGGATGGTGGCGTAGCTCTTCAACTCCTTGACGTACGGGGTGAGATCGGCCGCCTGGTGGATGTCGACGACGTGTCCGGCGTCGGTGAAGTACGTGTAGAAGACGTCTTCCATCTGGCCGCCGGCGAGCTTGGCGTCGAAGGTCTTGGGGTCCTGGCAGGGGAAGGCGTCGTGGGCGACGACGTCGATGTCCGGGTGCTTCTTCTCGAAGGCGGCGACGTCCTGCTCGAAGAACCCGCGGTCGACCTTGGCGCTCTTGGGCGGTTCGCAGTTGACGGTGATGCGCGTCTTTCCGCCGGACGAACCGTCGTCGCTCGACCCGCAGGCGGAGGCGGCGAGTGCGAGCGAACAGACGCTGAGCGCGGCGAACGTACGGCGGAACCCGGTGCTTGTCATCGGTGGACCCCTCGTGGCAGGAGCGTGGAAAGCCCACGGCGGCCTGCGAGCGCACACCACCGTGTCCGGCGCCGCACACTCAAGCACCGCCAACATCTCCCCGCAAGATGTCGCGCATAATCTGTAATTGTTTGACAGCGAGCTGGATCTCAGGGACGAGGGGCTTGCGCGGTGGATCCCCGGACCACCAGCTCGGGCTCGAACAGCAGCTCCTCGGGGGCCACCGAGGAGCCGCCGATCTGCGCGTTCAGCAGCTCCACGGCGGCTCGGCCCATGGCCTCGATCGGCTGGCGGACGGTGGTCAGCGGGGGTTCGGTGCAGTTCATGAAGGCCGAGTCGTCGTAGCCGACGACCGACACCTGCTCGGGCACGCCGAGACCCTTGCGGCGCGCGGCCCGGATCGCGCCCAGGGCCAGCGGGTCACTGGCGCAGATGATGCCCGTGACGCCCCGGTCGATGAGCCGGGAGGCCGCCGCGTGCCCGCCCTCGATGGAGAACATGGCGCGCGCCACGTGCTCGTCGGGGAGCTCGCCCATCGCCCGCGCCGCGGCCAGTTTGCGCGCCGACGGCATGTGGTCGTCCGGCCCCAGGACCAGCCCGATCCGCTCGTGCCCGAGGGAGGCGAGGTGCCGCCAGGCCTGCTCCACGGCCACCGCGTCGTCGCAGGAGACGCCCGGGAAGCCGAGGTCGTCGATGGACGCGTTGACCAGCACGACCGGGATCTTGCGCTCGGCGAGCCTGCGGTAGTGGTCGTGCGGGGCGTCGGCCTGGGCGTACAGACCGCCGGCGAAGACCACGCCGGAGACCTGCTGTTGCAGCAGCAGGTCCACGTAGTCGGCCTCGGAGACGCCGCCCTTGGTCTGGGTGCACAGCACCGGGGTCAGACCGAGCTGGGCCAGCGCCCCGCCGATCACCTCGGCGAAGGCCGGGAAGATGGGGTTCTGCAGCTCGGGCAGGACGAGACCGACGAGCCGGGCGCGCTCGCCGCGCAGCTGGGTGGGCCGCTCGTAGCCGAGGACGTCCAGGGCACTGAGCACCGCCTGCCGGGTGGCCTCGGAGACCCCCGGCTTGCCGTTGAGCACCCGGCTGACCGTGGCCTCGCTGACCCCTACCTTCTTCGCCACCTCGGCAAGTCGTCGCGTCATGCACGCAAGAATAGCGCAAGAAACGCAAACGGCTTGCGTAATGGCGCGTCCTGGCGTCAGTGTTCCTCGCGGGCGGCCCACAGACCGCGGACATGGCCCAGGTGACGGTTCATGACCTCGCGTACGGCCTCCTCGTCCCGGGCCAGCAGGGCGTCGAGGAGTTCGAGGTGCTCCTGGGCGGATGCCTCCAGCCGGCCCGCCTGCGACAGCGCCGTCAGTCCGTACAGCCGCGCCCGGCGCCGCAGGTCCCCCACCACCTCCACGAGGTGGTCGTTGCCCGCCAGCGCCAGCAGCCCGAGATGGAAGCGCAGGTCGGCCTCGACGTAGGCGATGAGGTCGCCCTTCGCGGCCGAGGTGACGATCTCCAGGGCGACCGGCCGCAGCGCCTCGAGGTCGGCGGGGTCGGCGGTCGCCGCGAGGCCCACGGTCGTCGGGATCTCGATCAGGGAGCGGACATGGGCGTACTCGTCGAGCTGCTTCTCGGAAAGGGCGGTGACCCGGAAACCCTTGTTCGGGACGATGTCGACCAGGCCCTCCTTCGCCAGTTCGAGCATCGCCTCGCGGACGGGGGTGGCGGAGACGCCCAGGCGGGGGGCGAGGGCCGGCGCCGAGTACACCTGGCCCGGGCGCAGCTCGCCGGCGATCAGCGCGGCCCGCAGCACGTCCACGACCCGCTCCCGGAAGTTGGGCTTCCGGCCGCCGAGCGCGGGCAGGGCGGGGGCGGGAAGGGCCGGGGTGGCGGGGCGTCGGGCGGGCATGGGCGTCTTCTCCCTCACAGGACGAACCCGGCGGGGAACGGGTCGGTCGGGTCGAGCAGGTACTGGGCGGTGCCGGTGATCCAGGCGCGGCCGGTGAAGCTGGGCAGGACGGCGGGGCGGCCGGCCACCTCGGTGGTGCCGAGGAGGCGGCCGGTGAACCGGGTGCCGATGAAGGACTCGTTGACGAACTCGGTGTGCAGGGGGAGTTCGCCGCGTGCGTGCAGCTGGGCCATGCGGGCGCTGGTGCCGGTGCCACAGGGCGAGCGGTCGAACCAGCCCGGGTGGATCGCCATGGCGTGCCGGGAGTGACGGGCGGTGGAGCCCGGCGCCAGCAGGTGGACGTGGTGGCAGCCGCGGATGGAGGCGTCCTCGGGGTGGACGGGTTCGTCCTCGGCGTTGATCGCGTCCATGAGGGAGAGGCCCGCCGCAAGGATGTCGTCCTTGCGGGCGCGGTCGAAGGGGAGGCCGAACTCCTCCAGCGGCAGGATGGCGTAGAAGTTGCCGCCGTAGGCGAGGTCGTAGGTGACGGTGCGCCCGTCGGCGAGGGTGGTCTTGCGGTCGAGGGCGACGGAGAAGGACGGCACGTTCCGCAGCGTGACGTTCTTCGCGGCGCCGTCCTCCACCGCGACCTCGGCGACGACCACGCCGGCCGGGGTGTCGAGCCGGATGGTGGTGACCGGCTCGGTGACCTCGACCATGCCGGTCTCCACCAGCACGGTCGCCACGCCGATGGTGCCGTGCCCGCACATCGGGAGGTAGCCGGAGACCTCGATGTAGACGACGCCCCAGTCGCAGTCGGGGCGGGTCGGCGGCTGAAGGACGGCCCCGCTCATCGCGGAGTGACCGCGTGGCTCGTTCATCAGCAACTGCTTGATGTCGTCGCGGTGTTCGCGGAAGTACAGCCGTCGCTCGTTCATGGTGGCGCCGGGGATGGTGCCGATGCCGCCAGTGATCACCCGGGTGGGCATGCCCTCGGTGTGCGAGTCGACGGCGTGCAGGACGAGTCTGCTGCGCATGCGGTGCCCTCCTCCCTAGGCCAGGCCCGCCGCGACGGCCCGCTCGGTGGCCGTGCGGACCGCGGCCTCCTGCTCGGGCAGCAGCGGGACGCGCGGCGGCCGGACCGGGCCGCCGTACCGGCCGACGATGTCCATGGACAGCTTGATGGCCTGGACGAACTCGACCTGGGAGTCCCAGCGCAGCAGCGGGTGCAGTTGCTCGTAGAGCTTCTTCGCGGTGGCCAGGTCGCCGCCGACGGCGGCGTGGTACAGCTCGCTGCTCGCGACGGGCAGCGCGTTCGGGTAACCGGCCACCCAGCCCTTCGCGCCCGCGATCGCGAGCTCCAGCAGTACGTCGTCGGCGCCGATCAACAGGTCCAGTTCCGGGGCGAGTTCGGCGATCCGGTAGGCACGGCGGACGTCTCCGGAGAACTCCTTGACGGCGTGGATCCACCCCTCGCCGTGCAGCTTGGCGAGCAGTTCCGGCACCAGGTCGACCTTGGTGTCGATGGGGTTGTTGTACGCGACGATCGGCAGGCCCGCCTTCGCGACCTCGGCGTAGTGCGCGAGCACCGAACGCTCGTCGGCGCGGTAGGCGTTGGGCGGCAGCAGCATCACGCTGGCGCAGCCCGCGTCGCGTGCCTGCTCGGCCCAGCGCCGGGACTCCGCCGAGCCGTAGGCCGCGACCCCGGGCATCACGCGCGCGCCGCCGATCGCGGCGACGGCGGTCTCCACGACCCGGGCCCGCTCCTCGGGGGTGAGCACCTGGTACTCGCCGAGCGAGCCGTTGGGGACGACACCGTCGCAGCCGTTCTCGACGAGCCATGCGCAGTGCTCGGCGTACTTGTCGTGGTCGACGGACAGGTCGTCGGTGAGCGGGAGCGCCGTGGCGACGAGGATGCCGCGCCAGGGGCGGTGGTCGGTCATGAGGGCCCTTCCTCGGTGGTTTGGTCGGGTTCCCGGGCCAGGACGCCGAGCGGCACGGGTCGCGCGAACGGCCGTCTGGACGGGCTGGGTCGGCATCCCGCGAGCCCGGCGACCGCGGGTCCGCAGATCCGGCCCTGGCACCAGCCCATGCCGGCCCGGGTGAGCAGCTTCACGGTGCGCGGGTCGCCGGCGCCCAGGTCGCCGACGGCGGCCCGGACGGCGCCGGCGGTCACCTCCTCGCACCGGCAGACCAGGGTCTCGTCGGTCACCTGCTCGCTCCAGTGCGCGGGCGGCCGGTACACGCGGTCGAGGGCGGCGGCGAACTCCCGCAGTCTCGTACGGGACTTGAGGACGTTCGCCCACTCCGTCCGGTCGGGTTCGGCTCCCGTCAGGCGCGCCGCGGCGGAGCTTCCCGCGATGCGGCCCTCGATGAGGGCGAGGGCGGATCCGCCGATGCCGGTGGCCTCCCCCGCGGCCCAGACTCCGGGTACGTCGGTCCGCTGCTCGTCGTCGACGTGGACGGCCTGCCCGTCGAGGCGGCAGCCGAGGCTCTCCGCGAGGTCGGTGTGGGCCAGCATGCCGTGGCTCACGGCGAGGGTGTCGCAGGCGATACGGCGCCGCGTGCCGGGCCGGACGCGTCCCTCGGCGTCGAGCGCGGCGACGGTGACGGCCTCCACGCGCTCGGTGCCGTGCGCCTCGACCACCGTGTGCCGGAACAGCGGGCGGACCCGGCGCCCGACCAACCGGGCCGCGTAGGCGGCCCCTTCGGCGAGCTTGCCCGGCTGGGAGATCAGCGGTCGAAGGTGCCGTGCGAACGCTCGGGGACCGGCGGACTCGACGAGGGCGGCCACCTCGACGCCCGCGGCCGCCAGCCCCGTCGCCACCGGCAGCAGCAGCGGACCGGTCCCGGCGACCACGGCGACCCGGCCCGGGACGACGAGCGTTCCCTTCAGCATGGCCTGGGCGCCGCCCGCGGTGACGACGCCCGGGAGGGTCCAGCCGGGGAAGGGCAGCACCTGTTCGTACCCTCCGGTGGCCAGGAGCACGGCGTCGGCGCGGACGGTGACCGGGTCCTCCTGCTCGGGGCCGAGCAGCGCGTGCACGACGAAGCCCGCGGACCGCCGCTCCACGAACCAGACATGATGGTCCGTCAAGTGCCGTACGGTTCCTGCCTTCAGGTGGCCGCGCAGGTCGTCCCGCAACCGCTCCCACACCTGCCACTGGTGGTGCAGGGCCTGCGGTCGGCGGGCACGCAGCTCCGCCGCCGGCTGCCGGTAGAACTGGCCGCCCGCCTCCGCCGCGGAGTCGACGAGCGTGACGCGGAGCCCGCGCGCGGCGGCGGCGAGCGTCGCGGCGAGGCCCGCCGGGCCCGCGCCGATCACCGCGAGGTGCGGTCGGTCAGTCATCGTGGCCGGTCCCCTCCTGCGTACGGATCACGTCGCCCGGGGCCAGCGGCACCAGACAGGCGCGTTGGTTGGGGCGGTCGTTGACGGTCACCAGGCAGTCGAAGCAGACGCCGATGCCGCAGAAGACGCCGCGGGGGCGGCCCTCGCCCCGGGTGGTGCGCCACGAGGTGACGCCGGCCGCCCAGAGCGCGGCCGCGACGGTCTGGCCGGGCAGCGCCTCGATCTCCCGGCCGTCGAGGGTGACCGTGAAGGCGGGGCCCGGGCGGGCGTCGGCCAGGTCGAGGGGGGAGCTCACGCGGCCTCCTCGGCGAAGCGGTCGGGGCTGAACGGCGTCAGGTCCAGGTCGGGTTTCTTGCCGGTCAGCACCTGGGCGACGAGGTGCCCGGTGCCGGTGGACAGCCCGATGCCGGCGCCCTCGTGGCCGCAGGCGTGGTACAGGCCGGGGACCCTGGGATCGGGGCCGACGGCGGGGAGGTGGTCGGGCATGTACGGGCGGAAGCCGAGGTAGGCGCGGGTGGCGCGCACGTCGGCCAGGAAGGGGAACAGCCGAGTGGCCCCCGCGGCCAGCGCGCGGACGGCGGGCAGCGAGAAGGTCCGGTCGAAGCCCACCCGTTCGCGGCTCGCGCCGATCAGGACGGGTCCGGCGGCGGTGCCCTCGACGACCGGCGAGGTCTGCAGGGCGGCCGAGTCGCTGGCCACGTCGGCCACGTAGTCGGCGGCGTACACCTTGTGCCGGACCCGGCGCGGGAGCGGCTCGGTGACCAGGACGAAGCCGCGGCGCGGCAGGACGGGGAGGTGCACGCCGGCGAGGGCGGCGATCTCTCCGCCCCAGGTGCCGGCCGCGTTGACGACGGCGGGAGCGTGCAGGTCCCCCCGGTCGGTGCGCACCCCGCGAACCGCGCCGTCCGGGCCGCTCAGTACGTCCGTCACGCGGTGGCCGGTCAGCAGGCGGGTGCCCGAGGCACGGAGGAGGTGGGCGGCGGCCAGAGCGGGCATGACCTGGCTGTCCTGGGGGTAGTGGACGCCGCCCGGCAGTCCGGGGGCGAGGTGGGGTTCGAGCGCGTAGAGGGTGTCGCCGGCGACCGGGTCGGCGACGACGCCGACGGCGCGCTGTGCGTCGGCGAAGCGCTCCAGGGCCGTCAGGCCGCCCGGGGAGGAGGCGACCACGACGCCGCCCTTGGCCTCGTACTCGACGGACGCTCCCAGGTCCGCGGTGAGCTCGGTCCACAACCGCAAGGACAGCAGGGCGAGTTCGAGCTCGGGTCCCGCCTCCTTGTCGGAGACGAGGATGTTGCCCTCGCCGGCCCCGGTCGTGCCGCCGGCCACGCCGCCGCGGTCGACCACGAGAACGTCCAGGCCCGCGCGGGCCGCGTACAGGGCGCAGGCGGCGCCCACCATTCCGGCGCCGATGACCACGACATCGCAGGTCAGTGGCTTGCTCACGCCAGTACTATGTCACATACCGCACTCGCAGGGAACGCCCCGGCGCGCCCCGTCCCCAAGACCCGCCTCCCCCTCACACCCGCCTCCCCCTCACACCCGGCTCCCGGTCGCCGTATCGGCCGACAGCCGCTGGGCGACGTAGATCGGGACGACGGAGAGCAGGACGAGGACGGCCGCCACCACGTTCACCACGGGCGCCTGTTGGGGCCTGGTCATGTTGTTGAAGATCCAGATGGGGAGGGTCTCGATGCCGGGCCCGGCGGTGAACGTGGTCACCACGATCTCGTCGAAGGAGAGCGCGAAGGCGAGCAGTCCGCCCGCGAGGAGGGCCGAACGCACCAGCGGGAAGGTGACGTCGACGAAGGCGCGGAAGGTGTCGGCGCCGAGATCCATCGCGGCCTCCTCGTAGGAGCCGGAGGTGCGCCGCAGCCGGGCGACGACGTTGTTGAAGACGACGACGATGCAGAAGGTGGCGTGTCCGACGATCACGGTGAACAGGCCCAGGCCCACCCCCAGCGGCTCGAGGACCGTGTTGAAGGCCGAGTTGAGGGCGATGCCGGTGACGATGCCGGGCAGCGCGATCGGCAGGACCACCACGAAGGAGATCGTGTCGCGGCCGAGGAACCGGTGCCGGGCGACGGCGAAGGCGATCAGGGTGCCGAGGACGAGGGCGATCGCGGTCGCCCCCAGCCCCGCCCTGACCGAGGTCCAAAGCGCCTCGCGCGCACCGGAGTTGCGCCACGCGACGGACCACCAGTGCAGGGTCAGGCCGGGCGGCGGCCAGCTCGCGCTGCGGTCGGGGTTCAGGGAGTTGACGACGACCAGCAGCAGGGGCACGTAGATCACGGCGAAGCCGGCCCCGGCGGCGACGCGCAGGGCGATGCGCGCGGAACGCGAGAGTTGCACGGCGGGCTCCTTCTACAGGCTGCTGAGCGCGCCCGTACGCCGCATGGCGAGCAGGTACAGGACGATGACGACGACCGGGACCGTGCCGAGCGCGGCGGCCATGGGCAGGTTGAGCTCGATGTTGGAGTACACGAGGTTGCCGATCAGCTGGGTCTTGCCGCCGACGATCTGCACGGTGATGTAGTCGCCGAGGCTGAGCGAGAAGGTGAAGATCGACCCGGCGGCGACCGACGGCAGCACCATCGGCAGCACGACCGCGCGGAAGGTGCGCCAGGCCCTGGCCCCCAGATCGGCGGAGGCGTCGAGCAGGTTGGCGGGCAGCTGCTCAAGGGCCGTGTGGATCGGCAGGATCATGTACGGCAGCCACAGGTACGTCAGGGTCAGTACGGCGGCCGGCAGACCGAACCCGGGGCCGCTGAGCCCGAACGGCCTGAGCATCCAGTCGGCGAGTCCGCCCTCGGACAGGATCAGCCGCCAGGCGTACACCTTCACCAGGTAACTGGCCCACAGCGGGGTGAGGATGGCGACGACGAGCAGCGGACGCCACCTGGGCCGGGCGACCCGGGCGGTGTAGAAGGCGACCGGGAAGGCGATGACCGCGCACAGCACGGTCACCGAGGCGGCCACCCCCACGCTCCGTACGATCACCTGCCGGTAGACGGGCGTCGTGAACAGCTCGTGGAAGTTGTCGGTCGACCAGACCTTCACGACCTCGGAGGTGAAGGAGTCCGTCGTCCAGAACGCGGAGACGAACAGCACCGTGAGCGAGCCGAGGTAGAGCACGGCCAGCCACAGCAGCGGGGCGGCCAGCAGCAGGGTCAGACGGAGGCGGGGGCGGCGGTGCAGCGCCCCCGCGGTCCGGGTCAGCAGGGCCACGCCTCAGCCCTTGATCTCGGTCCAGGCCTGCACCCACTTGGCGTAGGGCACGCACTTGACGTCGGTGCGGCCGTCGAGGCACTGCTCGATGGGGGTGTTCCAGAAGGCGATGTTCTTCCAGTAGCCCTCGTCGGCCGCGTGGTAGGTGGTGCAGAAGTTCTTGTCGCTGGTGAGGTCGCAGGCCCTGGAGTTGGCGGGCGCCTCGCCGAAGTACTCGGCGACCTGGGCGTTGACCTTCGGGGAGACGATCCAGTCCAGCCATTTGTAGGCGCAGTTGGGGTGCTTGGCCTTGGCGTAGATCATCCAGGTGTCGGACCAGCCGGTCGAACCCTCCTTGGGCACGAAGGCCTTGACCTTGGCGCCCTCCTGCGCCGCCAGGTTGGCGATGACCTGCCAGGTCGTGCCGACGACGGAGTCGCCGCTCTTGAACGCGGATATCTCCTTCAGGTAGTCGCTCCAGTACTCGCCGATGTCGGCGTTCTGCTTCTTCAGCAGGCTCACGGCCGCGTCGAACTGCTTCTGGTCCAGCGCGTACGGGTCCTTGATCTTCAACTCGGGCCTGGTCGCCTTGAGATACAGGGCGGCGTCGGCGATGTAGATGGGCGAGTCGTAGGCGGTGACGTGCCCCTTGTACTTCGGGGCGTCGCCGAAGACGGCGGACCACGAGGTGGGCGCGGGGGTGACCTTCTGGGTGTTGTACATCAGCAGGTTGGCGCCGCGGCCGTGCGGGATGCCGTACATCTGTCCCTTGACGGAGTTCCAGGCGCCGTTCTTCAGGCCGCTGAAGATGTCCTTGTAGTTCGGTACGAGCTCGGTGTTGACGGGGGCGGCGTCGCCGGAGGCGATCAGGCGCAGGGAGGCGTCGCCGGAGGCGGAGACGGCGTCGTACTCGCCGGTCTTCATCAGCTTGACCATCTCGTCGGAGCTGGCGGCGACCTTGGAGTTCACCTGGCAGCCGGTCTGCTTCTCGAAGTCGGTGACCCAGTCGACCTTGGGGTCGTTGGAGCCGTCCTCGACGTAGCCGGCCCAGGCGATCAGGTTGACCCTGCCCTCGGACTTGCCGAGTTTCGACTGCGCTTTGAGATCAGGGGGGTTGAGGCCGCCGGCCGCCGAGCCGCCGCCGGAGTCGCAGGCGGTGGCGGCGAGCAGGAGTGCGGCGGCACAGGCCGTGGCCTGGACGGTTCGGGTGAGGCGCACGTCGTTCTCCCAATCGAGGTGGAGCGGGATCAGGGGTGGTCCGGTACCGGGACGGTGTGGCGGCGGTGCCACCGCAGCCGCACCCGGGTGCCGCGGTAGGCGGCCACGTCCTCGGCTGACGTCTCCAGGTTCTGCTGGAGGGCGGTGAGGCGGCCGCCGGCGTCGAGGTCGACCAGGAAGCGGGTGGCGTCGCCGAGGTAGACGACCTCGGCGACGGTGCCGACGGCGGTGGTGTGCTCCGGCTCGTCGGGCTCGGCGGCCTCCTTCAGCACGCGGATCTTCTCCGGGCGGATGCTGTAGATGCCCGGGGTGCCGACGACCCGCTGGGCGGACTCGCCCTCCAGCAGGTTGGAGGTGCCGACGAACGAGGCGACGAACGGGGTCGCGGGGCGTTCGTAGATCTCGGCGGGGGCGCCGACCTGTTCGATGCGGCCCTGGTTGAAGACGGCGATACGGTCGCTCATCGTCAGGGCCTCCTCCTGGTCGTGGGTGACGAAGACGAAGGTGATGCCGACCTCGCGCTGCAGGGCCTTGAGCTCGACCTGCATCTGTTCGCGCAGTTTCAGGTCGAGGGCGCCCAGCGGCTCGTCGAGGAGCAGCACCCGGGGTCGCCCCACCAGGGCGCGGGCGAGGGCGACGCGCTGGCGCTGGCCGCCGGAGAGCTGTGCGGGCCGCCGCTTGCCGAAGCCCTCCAGCCGGACCTCGGCGAGGGCCTTCCGCGCCCGCACCAGCCGCTCGGCCTTGGGGACCTTGCGGACCTTGAGGGGGTAGGCGACGTTCTGCTCGACGCTCATGTGCGGGAAGAGGGCGTAGTCCTGGAAGACCGTGTGGACGTCCCGCTCGAAGGGGGCGAGGCCCGTGACCTCCTGCCCGGCGAGTTCGATGCGTCCGTCCGTCGGGGTCTCGAACCCGGCGATCATCCGCAGGACGGTGGTCTTGCCGGACCCGGACGGCCCGAGCATCGAGAAGAACTCGCCGTCCCGGATCTCCAGGTCGACCCCGGCCACGGCGTCGGTCTCCCCGAACGACTTCCGCAGGTCCCGCAGCCGGACCGCAATTCCCTCCATGCAGGGGAACCTTTCTGGCGCTCTTCACCGTTTCACGGAAAGATATGAAGTCATAGTTCAAAGCTCAAGGCCCCCTTAGGGTAAAGCTTGAGTCAACGCACAAGGTGGTGGCGGTGAAGCAGCAGCAGACGAGCGGCGGCGCCCGGGGAGCCGTCTTCGCCCCGGTCGACAGCCGGGCGCGGGTGGACGCGGTGGTCCGGCGGATCGGCGACGCCATCGAGCTCGGGCTGCTCGCCGACGGCGAGCAGCTGCCCGGCGAGACCGAGCTGGCCGGCCGGCTCGGCGTGTCCACCGTGACCCTGCGCGAAGCCCTCATGGCCCTGCGCCAGCAGGGCCTGGTCACCACCCGCCGGGGCCGCGGCGGCGGCTCCTTCGTCTCCCTTCCCGAGGTCCCCGGCGAGGAGCGCCTCAGGGCCCGCCTGCGCGGCTGGAGCACCGAGGAACTGCGCGACCTCGGCGACCACTGGGCGGCCCTGTCGGGCACCGCGGCACGGCTCGCCGCCCAGCGCACGGAACCGGACGACCTCCTGCAACTGCGGCGCACGGCGGACGAGTTGGCGCACGCTCAGGACGCGGCGGCCCGCAGCCGCGTATACGGCCGCTTCCACGTCGAGCTGGCCGCGGCCGCCCAGTCGGCGCGCCTGACCCGGGAGCAGGTGGCCCTGCAGACCGAGGTCGGAGCACTGCTGTGCCTTGTGCTCGGCGACGACGAATATCGTGAAGAGGTGGCGGACCGTCACCGCGCCGTAATCTCGGCCGTGCAGGATGGGGCCCACGATTCGGCCAGGCAGCTGGCCGAGCGGTGCGTCCAGGAGTCGACGGCGCGGCTCATCGCCGTACGCCTGTCGCTCTAGCCGCACCGCGTCCGGTCACCGTTCGCTGGAGGCGCGCATGAGGCTCGCGACCACGGCGCTCGGCACGGCAGCGGAGGAGTCGGTCGCGGCCGGGGTCGGCTCCGCCCTTGAGCACGTGTTCGATGCCGTCTGCGCCATCCGCTCCGAGACGGCCGCACTGTTGGCCCGGGTGGCCGCCGAGGGCCGCCGCCCCGCCACCGTGGACCTCGCCGCCCTGCGCCCCGGCCTCCATCTGCGGCTCGCCCGCCAGGAGCTGGTGTCGGGGGTGGGCTTCGTCGCCGCGCCGGGGCTGCTCGCCGACGTACCGGCCTGGCTGGAATGGTGGCAGTCCGACGCGCAGGGGGACGTCCGGCCGCTGCTGCTCGACCTCGACCCCGACCACTCGGCCTACGCCGACTACACGCACTGGGACTGGTTCGCCCTGCCCCGCGACACCGGCGAGCGCGCGGTGGCCGGACCGTACGTCGACTACCTCTGCTCCGACGAGTACAGCCTCACGCTGTCCGCGCCGGTCGAACTGGAGGGCCGGTTCGCCGGGGTCGCCGCGGCCGACGTGTACCTGCGGCACTTCGAGGCGGCCGTACTCCCCCTCCTGCGGCGACTGCCCCGCCCGGCACACCTGGTCAACGCGCGCGGCCGGGTGGCGGCCTCCGCGGACCCGGCTCATCTGGCCGGGTCGCTCACCAAGGGCCCGGACTTCGCCGCCGTGCTGGACCGGCGGCGGCCGACGACGGCCGGCGGCACCCGCCTCGTCCCCTGCGGGGACGTGCCGCTCGTCCTGGTGACGTAGCGACCACTGACATGACACCGTCGGCGACCTGAACACCGACGGGGTCAGGTCAGCTCTCGGCGGCCGGCACCACCCGCAGGTGCGCGCCGGCCGACCGCACCCTGCGGGACCGCGGACGGTCGCGCCGGGACTCCCGCAGCACCAGCGTCAGCCGCGTGTAACCCAACTCCCCCAGCGTCCGCGGCGTCTCGTCGACGACCCGGCAGTCGGTGGCACCCCAGCGCGGATCGGGGTGGAGCAGGGGCCGTACTGCGCCGTCGTGCTCCACGGCCCGCTCGCCCACGGCGCTCATCCAGTGGGGCAGCCCCTGCCGGAAGGCGGCGTCCATGATGGGGTCCTGGGCGATGTCCCGGCGGATGGCCTGCAGGCCGTGGTCATGGCCGTACCGCTCCACGGCGGCCGCGAAATGGGCCAGCATGGGCAGGCACCAACTCGACTCGTGCTCGCCGAGGACGGTCCCCGCGTCGGGGTGGAAGAGCACGAACCGCAGGAAGTTCTCGCCCGGCATGGCCGTCGGGTGCGGACCGACCCCGCCGAAAAGTGACGCGAAAGCGTTGTTGGAGAGAACGACGTCCCACCGGTGGTCGAGAACGACGGACGGAAAGGGAACGGCGTCCAGGAGGGTGGCGTAGTCCTGCAGATATGCCTGGGCCCCAAGACTCTCGGGGACGGGCCGCGGTGCCGGCCGCCGCCCTCCTGCCTGATGTGCCATCGGGAGGTCACCCCTCTTGCCTATGCGGCCTTCACGCGGCGCCCTGATCCTGCGGCCCGGACGCGAGTCGTGTCAACTATCGTGGCATTTCATGCCCGTTGACGG
Organism: Streptomyces sp. C1-1; assembly: GCF_050214755.1. Lineage (NCBI taxonomy): Bacteria > Bacillati > Actinomycetota > Actinomycetes > Kitasatosporales > Streptomycetaceae > Streptomyces > Streptomyces sp. C1-1. Next base: position 2,227,129 of record NZ_CP189826.1, read on the forward strand.
CCGAAACCGGCCACAGTTGTGGCGAGACCTGGATGTGAGTTCGAAACTCCCGGTAATGTCCGTCGAGTTCACGGCAACCGCTTGTGAGAATCCTGTTGGGAAACGTAGGAGATCTGTCGGTGACGGACGGCTTCGAGGCTCCGGGCGCCACGCCGGCGACCGCCGCGCTCTCGGCAGTCGTCGCTCGCGTCGGCACGCTCGCCGACCGGCTCGGCGTGCCCCACACGGAGATCTTCGACACCCGCCGCCTCTCGGTCTCCTCCGGCGTTCCCGAACCCGTCGTCAAGGCGCTCCTCCGCGGCCGCCCGGCCGGCGAACCCGACGTACAGGCCCGCTTCCTGCAGCGCCTGGACCTGCTGCGCCGCACCCGGCTGAAGCCCAACGGCCGCAAGTACACCCAGCAGGAGATCGCCGACGGCGCGGGCATGTCGCGTCAGCAGGCCGGCGCACTGATCAACGGCGACCGCCGCCCCACCATGGAGCACTGCGACGCCATCCAGCGCTTCTTCCGCGTCCACGCCGGCTTCCTCACCGCCGAGGACCCCGAGGCCCTCACCACCGCGCTCCAGGGCACCGAACAGGAGCTCCTGCAGAGGCTGGCCGAGCGGGACGAGGCCACCGCCGCCGCGGACCCGTTGGAGAAGCTGCTGCAGGACCACGGCGTGCGCGGCATCGCCTGGCGGGCCGCCCAACTGCCCACCGACCAGCACCGCGACAAGGTGGCGGAGTGGCTGGACATGCTCCTGGAGGGCGTCAAGCGACCGGAGGCCTAGGGCCCGCCGGTGTCGCTCGACGGGCCGCCGACGTCATGTGGCGCTGCGCTCGCTCGCCTCCCGCAAACCCCGCTCCACACCGCGTCCCGGGCCTCCCCCGACCAGCAGTTCCCGCCACCGCTCCCGGCTCCAGTCCGCCGCCTCGGTGCTCTCCGTGAACTCCTCGACCAGCGCCACGAACCGCCCCGGATCGCTGTGGAACGGGAAGTGCCCGGCGCCCTCGAAGATCTCCAGCCGGCTCCCCGGCATCGCCTCGTGCGCCCGATGGGCGTGCCGCACCGGCACCACGCTGTCGCGGTCGCCCCACAGCAGCATGGTCGGCATGCCCTGCGTCAGGTAGCACCGGTCCAGCATGGTCACCACCTGCCCCCGCCAGTCGACCACCGCCCGCAGCGTGCGGATGAACGCGTTCCGGGACGTCTCGTCCGGCAGCGCGTCCACCAGCGTGAGCAGTTCGGAGGCGTCCTGCCCGAGATCGGTCTCCAGCAGCTTCATCAACCGCACCACGGCCCCCACTTGCAGCCGCGCTCCCGGCAGTCGCAGGGCGGAGAGCGCCAGATGGGCCCCCGGCAACGACACGAACCGCAGGACGGGGTTGACCTCTCTGCCCACTCCGCCCGCGCTGACCAGGATCAACCGCTCGGTCCGCTCGGGGAACTGGTAGGCGAACTGCATGGCCACTCCCCCGCCCAGGGAATGCCCCACCAGCGTCGCCGACTCGATGCCGAGCGTGGTGAGCAGATCGCGCACGCCGTTCGCGTACGCGGCCACCGAGTAGTCCGCCCGGGGCTTGTCCGAGTCCCCGTGTCCGAGCAGGTCGGGCGCGATGACCGTGTGCGTACGGGCGAGATCGGGGATCAGTTCGGCCCAGGTGGCCGAGGAGTCGCCGATCCCGTGGATGAGCACCAGCGCCGGCCCCTGTCCGGCCATGCGGAACGCGCGCCGGTATCCGTGCACCACGCGGTACCGCAGCTCCAGTTCACCGTCGCGCACCGAGCGCAGCCGTACGGCGCGCACCGGGCGCGGGAGCGGGACGTCGACCACGCGCGCCTCCCCTTCCAAGGCCGCCCGGGGGGGCGGCCGAAAGCCCTTGATCTCCAGCGTAGAACCGCTTTCCCACAAGGGATTTCGGGGACGTTTCACCTCCGCTAAGCGGGCGAACCCAAGCGTCCTCGAACCCCATTGTCAGTGGCGGACGGCAAGCTGGACACACGCACTCGAGTGAATGCGTGACCGATGACGCCGACGCGGGGAGAGCCGACGATGCCGACTGCCGTACTGACCGACCGCGAGCGCACCGCCGTCCAGGCCTACCTGCGGCTGTTGCACACCGTACGAGCCGCCTTCGACGGTCCGCCCGGCGAGGCCCGACCACCCGTGGTGCCGCCGTCCGTGCTCGCCGAGGCGGAGCAGGCGCTGGCGGCCGCGGGACTGACGGGGAACGAGGAGGAGTTCTTCCGGCTGCTGCAGAGCTGGTGCCCGGAGCCGTGAAGCCGTATGGCGAGAGAGCCGACGGGGGCTCAGGTGGTGTGCGGGACCGTGACCGCCGTCGCCACGAGCCCCCGCTGCACGGTCCAGCGGCCCTCGAAGTGCGCGAGCCTGCGGCCGCCCACCACCGGTCCGGGGACGAGGAGTTCGGCGCGGAAGCCGCCGTGCCGCGGCCGGCCGGGGCCGACGAGAACCTCGATGTCGGCCTCACTGAAGTCCAGCCAGCGTCCGGTGAGGGGGAACCACGCCTTGTAGACGGACTCCTTGGCGCTGAACAGGAGCCGGTCCCAGTGCACCTCGGGACGCTCCTCGGCGAGGCGGCGCAGCCGGGCCGCCTCGCCGGGCAGGAACACGGCGTCCAGGACGCCGTCCGGGAGGGGCAGGTCGGGTTCGGCGTCGATGCCCACGGACGCCAGGTCGTTGGCGCGGACCACGGCCGCGGCGCCGTAGCCGTCGCAGTGGGTCATGCTGCCGGCCAGGCCGGCGGGCCAGCGGGGTGCTCCGCGTTCGCCGGGCAGCAGGGGCTGCGGGGGCACGCCGAGCTTCTCCATGGCGCGCCGGGCACAGGTGCGGACGAGGGCGAACTCGCGGCGGCGCTTGTCCACGGCCCGCCTGACGATCTCGGCCTCCTCGGGGTACAGGTACCCGGGCTCGATGCCGTCGCCGCCGTGCGCCTCCACGACCACCACCTCGTTCGGCAGCAGCTCCTCGATCACCCGACCCCGACCTCCCTCGCCCGGTCCCGACCACACGGTTCACCCTCAGGATCCCTCATCCGGCACCGACCACCGCGTTCACCCGGCGCCCTCGTGCGCCGACAGCACCCGCCGCAGTCTCGCCGGTGGTCGCGACCGCTCGCGCCACTCCCGTGGGTAGCCGACGGAGACCTCCTCGAAGCGGACGCCGTCGTGCCAGGTCGTGCGGGGGATGTGCAGGTGGCCGTAGACCATGGCCTCCACGCGGAAGCGGCGGTGCCAGTCGGCGGTCAGTGCGGTGCCGCACCACATGGCGAACTCCGGGTGCCACAGCACGTCGCAGGGGTGGCGGTCGAGGGGGTAGTGGTTGACGAGGACGGTGGGCAGGTCGTCCGGGAGGGCGGCGAGCCGGCGTTCGGTCTCCGCGACCCGGGCCCGGCACCAGGCCTCCCGGGACGGGTAGGGGTCGGGGTGCAGGAGGTACTCGTCGTTGCAGACGATGCCGGTGCCGTGCGCGTAGGCGAGTCCCTCGTCCTTGGTGGCGCAGCCGGCCGGCAGGAACGAGTAGTCGTACAGGAGGAAGAGCGGTGCGACGGCCACGGGTCCGCCGGGGCCGTCCCAGAGGGGGTACGGGTCCTCGGGGGTCGTGACGCCCAGATCCCGGCACAGCTCGACGAGGTGGTCGTAGCGCGCGACGCCGCGCAGCGCGACGGGGTCCTTCGGGTGGGTCCACAGTTCGTGGTTGCCCGGCACCCAGATCACCTTCTCGAACCGGCTCGCGAGGGTCTTCAGCGTCCAGCGGATGTCGGCCGCGGTCTCCGAGACGTCGCCGGCGACGAGCAGCCAGTCGCCGTCGGACCCGGGGCGCATCTCCTCGACCAGGGCTCGGTTCTCCGGGTGTCCGACGTGCAGGTCGCTGATGGCCAGCAGCTGCCCGGCGCCCTCGGTCGTCGACGTCACCTCTCGCCCCCTCCGCACCCCGTCCCGCTTCCGGACGTGACCACGGCACCACATTCGAGGCGTCCGGACAAGGCGGCTCTCCAGGCCGTGCGCAGGTCCGCCGGCCCGTGTGCCGGCGCGGGCGGGCGGGCGCGGCCGATCCGTAACACGCGCGTTGCACGCGCAGCCCCGGGAAAGCCGTATGATCGCCCCACCACCACCGCTACGAACTTCCCTTCACAGGGGCGGTTTGGTGACCCTCCATCTCCCCTGCCCGGGCACGGGCTGCTCAGCCCTGCCCGCGAACCGTGAAAGGACGGCTTGCATGGTCTCTCGCGTACGCGTCTGGCTCAACCGCACGTACGCGGAGAACGTGTTCTTCATGGATCAGCTGCGGCGAAATCCGAGTGATCGCGCGGTCGAGATCCATGCGACGCACGGCGACGCCGACTCGCCCGTGCTGGCCGCCGCCGACACCGCCGACCTGGAGCCGGAGGGCCTGTCCTCCGCCGCGTACGTCGAGTACGCGCTCGCCCAGTGCCGGCGGCGCGGCATCGACGTGTTCGTGCCCCGGCTGGAGCAGTCGGCGATCGTCGCGCACCGCGCGGACTTCGAGGCGGTCGGCACGGCGCTGCTGGCGCCGCCGCCGGAGGCCGTGGCCGTCTTCGAGGACAAGGTGATCGCCTACGAGGCCGTGCAGGCGATCGGCGTGCCGGTGCCGTCGTGGTGGCGGGTCCGCGGGGTCGACGAACTCGTCGCCGCTGTCGAGGAGTTGGAGGCGGCTGGGCACAAGGCGTGCTTCAAGCCGGCGTCCGGCGCGGGCGGGGTGGGCTTCCGTGTGATCACGCGTACGCCCTTCTCGATGTCGCACCTGACCGGGTTCCCGAGCCCGTACGTGCCTTTGGACCTGGTCGTCTCCGCGCTCAAGGACAGCGACGAGCCGGTGGACTGGCTGGTGATGCCACGGCTGGAGCAGCCGGAGGTGTCGGTGGACTGCCTCACCGGGCCGGACAACCGGGTGCGGCTGGCCATCGGCCGTACGAAGAACGGCCGTCGGCGCGGGTTCACGCTCCACGAGCAGTGGCTGGAGCCGGCGCGGCGGATCGCGGAGGGCTTCGGCCTGCACTACCTGTCCAACATCCAGTTCCGGATGTTCGGCGACCGTCCGGTGCTGATGGACGTCAACACGCGGCCCGCGGGCGGGCTGCACCAGCTGTCGCTGTGCGGGGTCAACGCCCCTTGGGCGGCTGTGCAGTTGGCGCTCGGGGAGGACCCGGGCGAGATCGCGCCGCCGTTCCTGGGGCAGGACTACACGGTGGTGTCGGGGCCACGGCCGCTGCGTGCCGTCTCGCTCCCCCAGCAGCGGGCCGAGGCGCCCGGGACGCTGCTGCCGGCGGTGCCCGCCCAGACGACGGACCCCGTCGAGGTCGCGCCTTCCGGAACGGTCGGCCGGGCCATCGCACCGGCCTAGGACACACCCTCACACCGGTCTGGACCAATTGTGGGTCAGCATCTTGACACCACGACTGGTCCAGACCAACTTGGTTGCGCACACCCCTGCTCTTCTCTCTGCACTCCCGAACACCCCCATTCCTCCAGGGAGATCGCGTGCGCAACACACTCAGACGTTCCAGACACCGGCTCCTCGCCCTGGTCGGCTCCGCCGCTCTCGCGCTCGCCGGAGCCATCGCCCTCCCGGGCACGGCCCAGGCGGCCAACATCCTGACCAACCCCGGCTTCGAGTCGGGCACCCTGTCCCCGTGGACCTGCACCGGGAACCTCGGCTCGGTCGTCTCCTCACCCGTGCACGGCGGCTCCAAGGCACTGCAGGGCGCGGTGAGCGACAGCGACAACGCGCAGTGCACCCAGACCGTGTCGGTGCAGCCGAACACCACGTACTCGCTCAGCGGCTGGGTGCGCGGCTCCTACGTCTACCTGGGCGTCAACGGCGGTGCGTCGACCTGGACCACCTCGCCGTCGGCGTACAGCCAGTTGAGCGTCTCGTTCACCACCGGGGCCTCGCAGACCAGCGCGCAGATCTATGTGCACGGCTGGTACGCGCAGGGAACCTACTACGCCGACGACATCAGCCTCGACGGACCCGGAGGGGGCGGAGGCGGCGGGGACACCCAGGCGCCCAGCACGCCCACCGGGCTGACCTCCACGGGCAAGACGTCGTCGAGCGTGTCGCTGAAGTGGAACGCCTCGACCGACAACGTCGGGGTCACGGCCTACGACATCTACAGCGGCTCCAACAACGTGCTCTCCGTCTCCGGCACGTCCGCGACGGTCAGCGGCCTGTCGCCCAGCACGAGCTACACCTTCACCGTCAAGGCGCGGGACGCGGCCGGCAACACCTCCGGCGCCTCCAACTCCGTGAGCGTGACGACCGACGCGGGCGGCGGGGGCGGGACCGGCTTCAAGCAGGCCGCGCCGTACCTGTACGAGGGCTGGGGCGATCCGCCGAACCCGTCGACGGTGATGAGCGCGACCGGCGTCAAGTGGTTCACGATGGCGTTCGTGCTGGACTCCGGCGGCTGCACCCCGGCCTGGGACGGCAGCCGGTCACTGACCGGCGGCGTCGACCAGACCGCCATCAACCAGATCCGTTCCGCCGGCGGTGACATCGTGCCGTCGTTCGGCGGCTGGCAGGGCAGCAAGCTCGGCGCCAACTGCTCCTCCGCGAGCGCGCTCGCCGGGGCCATCCAGAAGGTGATCGACGCCTACGGCCTCAAGGCCGTCGACATGGACATCGAGAACACGGACGAGTTCGAGAACGAGGCCGTGCAGGCGAAGATCCTGACCGCGCTGAAGACCGTCAAGGCCAACAACCCCGGCCTGAAGACGATCGTCACCTTCGGTACGTCCACCACCGGGCCGACGTACTACGGCAACCGGCTCATCGAGCAGGCCCAGTCGCTCGGCGCGAACATCGACGTCTTCACCATCATGCCGTTCGACTTCGGCGGCGGCTCGGACATGTACGGCAACACCGTGAACGCGGCCGAGGGTCTGAAGGCGAAGCTGAAGTCGACCTTCGGATGGGACGACGCGACCGCCTACGCGCACATCGGCATCTCCGGCATGAACGGTCTGTCCGACCAGCAGGAGAACACCACTCCGGCGATCTGGACCCAGATCAAGGACTGGTCCAACTCCCACCACATCGCGCGGCTCGCGTTCTGGTCGGTCAACCGCGACCGGCCGTGCCCGGGCGGCGGCGTGGTGAGCAACTGCTCCGGCATCAGCCAGAACAACTGGCAGTTCAGCTCGATCACGGCCGGCTTCACCGGCTGAGCCGATCGTCGACCGGCTGGGCCGATCAGTGTCACCGGAGTGGGGGTGTCCCGACCGGATACCCCCACTCCTGCGCCAACCCCGTCAGACGGGGCGGCAGTTCGGCCTCGGCCTCTGCGACCAGGGCTTTTACCGCTTTCTTGAGATTCGATGGAAATCAGGACCGGCCCGATCCCCGGTACAGCTCCAGCTCTCCGTCCAGTTCGACGGCGAGCACGGTGGCGTACGGGTCGAGGTCGGCCGCCGGCGGTGGGTCGATCCACAGCACGCCGACCGCCTCGTGCAGGCCGCCGACGACCCGGTGGCCGAGCTCGGTGCCGGTGCCGGTGCCGACCACCCTGACCCCGCGGACCTCGGTGGCCAGACCCCGTACCCCGATCTCGGCGCGCGGGACGTCGAAGAGGGTGAGGTAGAGGGTGCGGCGGTCGGCGGAGAGGGTGCTGGGCCCGTAGTGGTGCCCGGCGGGCATGCCGCGCACCGTGCCATGAACCGCCTCCGCGTGCCGGCGGATCCACTCCCCCAGTCCCTCCAGGCGCTCGACCTGCGGCTGCGGGATGGTGCCGTCCTCCATCGGTCCGACGTCGAGGAGCAGGTTGCCGCCCCCGCCGATCGTCTCGGTGAAGTAGCGGATCAGCTGCGCGAGCGACTTGTGGTTGTGGTCGTGGTGCTGGTAGCCCCACGAGTCGTTGATCGTCAGGCACAGTTCCCACGGGCCCTGCGGCGGCACGACGGGCGCGCCCTGTTCCGGCGTCGCGTAGTCGCCCTCGCCGAGCATGCGGGCGTTGAAGACGACGTCTGGGACGTACGACCGCACCAGCGCGGCCAGTTCGGGGATGCGCCACTGCTCCTCGCTGCGCTCCCACTCGCCGTCGAACCACATCAGGTCGGGACGGTAGCGGGAGGCCAGCTCGCGGATCTGGCCGTCCCGGTAGGCGATGAACCGCTCCCAGGCCGCCAGGTCCTCGTCCTCGGCCGCCACTTCGGAGTAGCGGTTGTCCTCCTGCTCCGGCGGGCGGCCCGGCTTGCGCGTGGAGGCGTAGTCGGGGTGGTTCCAGTCGGAGTGGGAGTAGTAGAGCCCGACCTTGAGGCCCTTGTCCCGCAGGGCCTCGGCGTAGGGGCCGAGGTAGTCCTTCCCGAGGCCGAGGTCGCCGTACGCGGTGTCCCACAGGGCAACGCCGTCGTGGTGACGGCTCGTCAGCACCGCGTACCTCGCCCCGGCGCGGGCGAACAGGTCCGCCCACGCCTTCGGGTCGTAGCGGGCACCCGTGAACCGCTCCAGCTGGGACATGTACTGCTCGTGCGGCACGATGTCGTCGTAGAACGACCAGGATTCCTGGACGCCGTCGACGGCGTAGATGCCCCAGTGCACGAAGATCCCCAACTTGGCGTCGGTGAACCACGGTTGCATCGCCATGAGTCAGCCCCGTCGCAGCCGGAGAGTCAGGATCTGGAAGGGGCGCAGCGAGACCGGGACGCCGCCGTCGGCCATCTCGGCGTCCTCCAGGGGGCGTTCCAGCAGGTCGGTCACCTGGGCGCCGGCCAGCGGGAAGCCGGTGCGCAGGACGCCGGTCGCGCGGCCGCCGCGGGACTCGTAGAGCCGGACGACGACGTCACCGGACTCGTCGTCGGCCAGCTTCACGGCCTCGACGGTGACGCCCTCGCCGTCGACGGAGACGACCGGTTCCGGCACACCCCCCGAATCGGCCACCCGCAGCGGGAGGTTGAGGGCGTAGCCCTCGGCAACCGCGTCCTCGATGCTCGCCCCGGGCAGCAGGGAGTAGGTGAGGCGGTGGCGGCCCTGGTCGGCGCCCGGGTCCGGGATGCGCGGGGCGCGGACCAGGCTGAGGCGGACCGTGGTGGTCGTACCGCCGTCCTCGCGGACCGTGCGGGAGACGTCGTGGCCGTAGGTGGAGTCGTTGATGACCGCGACGCCGTAGCCGGGTTCGGCGAGGTGCACCCAGCGGTGGCCGGAGACCTCGAAACGGGCCGCCTCCCAGCTGGTGTTGGTGTGCGTGGGCCGCTGGATGTGGCCGAACTGGATCTCCGCGGAGGAGTGCGGGGCGCGGATGTCGACCGGGAAGCCCGCCTTGAGGAACTTCTCCGCCTCGTTCCAGTCGATGTCCGTCTCGAAGTCGATGCGGGCGCTGCCGGCGCGCAGCGTGATCGTCTGGACGATCCTCGAGCCCTTGCCGAAGGAGCGCGTGACGCGGATCGAGCCGAGCAGCGGGTCCTCGTCGACGATCTCCACGGAGTCGGCGTCGAGCAGGTCCGTGTAGCGGTTCTTGTAGTGCTTGTCGACGTCCCAGGCGTCCCAGTAGTTGGGCAGGTCGGTGTGCAGGCGCAGCAGGTTGCCCGCCTCGGCGAGGACCTCACGGTTCGCCCTGAGGTCGAAGACGGACGAGAGCGTGCCGTCCTCGGCGACCTCGACCCGGACCAGGCCGTTGTCGAGGACCCGGCCGTTCACCGTGACGGGGGCCGGGGGTTCGGCCGCCGCGACCGGCGCGCTGCCGTTGGCCGGCACCTCGACGAACGTCGGGAAGCCCGTCGCCGTGCGGATGACCTCGGCGCGGTCGAAGGGGCTGGTGTTGAACACCCGGGTGCCGCCGTCGCCCAGCGCCGCCACCGCCTCGGCGGTCAGGGCCTCCAACTCCTCGGCCACACGCGCGTATTCGGCCTCCGCCTCGCGGTGCACCCAGGCGATCGAGGAGCCCGGCAGGATGTCGTGGAACTGGTGCAGCAGGACCGTCTTCCACAGCCGGTCCAGCTTCTGGTACGGGTAGGCGTAGCCCGGCGCGTGCAGCGCGGCGGTGGTCGCCCACAACTCCGCCTCGCGGAGCTTGTGTTCACTGCGCCGGTTGCCCTGCTTGGTGCGGGCCTGCGAGGTGTAGGTGGCGCGGTGCAGCTCCAGGTAGAGCTCGCCGACCCAGACCGGGGCGTCCGGGTACTCCTCGCGGGCCTTGGCGAAGAACTCGTCCGGGTGCTCGACGACGACCTTGGGCGAGCCCTCCAGGTCGGCCAGCCGGCGCGCCCGCTCCATGATCTCGCGGGTGGGTCCGCCGCCGCCGTCGCCCCAGCCGAAGGGGGCGAGGGAACGGGTGGCGTTGCCCTTCTCGGCGTAGTTGCGCACCGCGCGGGACATCTCCTCGCCGCTGAAGCGGGCGTTGTAGGTGTCGACCGGCGGGAAGTGGGTGAAGATGCGGGTGCCGTCGATGCCCTCCCACCAGAAGGTGTGGTGGGGGAAGGTGTTGGTCTGGTTCCAGGAGATCTTCTGGGTGAGGAACCACTCGTTGCCGGCGAGCTTGGCGAGCTGCGGGTAGGCGGCGTTGTAGCCGAAGGAGTCGGGCAGCCAGACGCCCTTGGTCTCGATGCCGAAGTGCTCGATGAAGAACCGCTTGCCGTGGACGAGCTGGCGGGCGATGGCCTCGCCGCCGGGCAGGTTGCCGTCGGACTCCACCCACATGCCGCCGACCGGCGCCCACTGTCCCTTCTTCACCGACTCCTGGATGCGGGCCCACACGTGCGGGTAGTTGTCGCGCACCCACTCGTACTGCTGGGCCTGCGAGCAGGCGAAGACGAACTCCTCGTACTCGTCGGCCAGCGCGGTGACGTTGGAGAAGGTGCGGGAGGTCTTGCGCTTGGTCTCGCGGATGGGCCACAGCCAGGCGGAGTCGATGTGGGCGTGGCCGACACCGGAGATGACGTGGGCGCTGGCGTTGGCGGGCTTGGACAGCACCGGCCGCAGGGCCTCGCGCACGGCGGCGGCCGAGCCGGCGACGTCGTCCAGGTCGAGCAGGTCCAGGGAGCGGTCGAGGGCGTGCAGGATCTCGTGCCGGCGCGGGTCGTGCTCGCCGAGCTCCACCATCAGCTCGCGCAGCACCTGCAGGTCGAGGTCGAGGTGGAAGACCTCTTCGTCGAGGACGGCGAGGTCGGCGCGCCGGAAGGTGTACAGCGGCTTGTCGCCGGCGGTGAGGACGTCGCCCAGCTGGGTCGGCGCGCTGAAGTTGTTCGCGAGGATGTCGGGGTTGGAGGCGGCCTCGACCAGGTAGTCGATCGGCTCGCCGCCCTGTGCCGGGTTGGCGACGGGCACGTACTGGTTGAGCGGGTTGACCGCCTTCAGCGGGCGTCCGTCGGGCAGGTGGACCAGGGCCTCGGCCTGGTTGCCGGGCCAGTCGCCGACGAAGCCGAGGTCGATGACCGCCTCGACGCGCCGGCCGGCCCACTCGGCGGGCACCTGCCCGCTCATCCGGAACCAGGTCGTGCCCCACGGCGGGCCCCACGGGGTGTCCATGGCGAAGGGCGCGTAGCGCTGGGACGCGGCCTCCTCGAAGGAGACGGGCTCGCCCGGCGCCTGCCAGGACTCGACCGTCATCGGGACGGTGGCCGCGTAGAGCGCGGGCTTGATGCGCTGGGTGTGGAGGCGCTCGGCGCGCTCCTCGATCCGGCGGCGTTCGTCGTGCATCAGGAGTCTCCAGGGAGGCGGCGGCGGGAGTGGCTGGGGAGGACCTGGAAAGCGCTTTCCAGGTGCCGGTCACCTAAGGTACGCGAGGCCAGGATGGACCGCGGTGTAGCCCTCGACCAGACGTCTGGCCACGTTCACGGAGTCGACGAGCGGGTGCAGCGCGAATGCCTTGGCGGCCGTCGCGCGGGAGCCGGACTCGGCGGCGGCCAGGACCTCGCGCTCGACGGCCTTGACCGCGCAGACCAGACCGGTGGCGTGGTCGGGCAGCGGGTCGACGGCGACCGGGTGGGCACCGTTGGCGTCGACCAGGCAGGGCACCTCGATGACCGCCTCGGAGTCGAGCACCGAGAGGGTGGTGCGGTTGCGGACGTTGAGGATCAGGGTGGTGCGTTCGTCGCGGGCGATGGCCCGCATCAGGGCGAGGGCGACCTTCTCGTAGCCGCCGGAGAGGTCGTCGGCGTCGCGCTCGCCGGCGCCGGCCGTCTCCCGGTTCTCGGCCATGTACGTCGCCTCGCGCTCGGCGCGGGTGCGGTCCCAGATCTCCAGGGCGGAGCCGTCCGAGCGCCCGACCTGCTCGTAGAAGCCGGCCTGCTGGTCGCGCAGGAAGGCGCCGCGGGTGCGCTCGGCCTGCTGGTAGGCGCGGACGGCCTCGCGGTTGAAGTAGTAGTAGTGAAGGTATTCGTTGGGGATCGCGCCGAGGGAGCGCAGCCAGTCGGTGCCGAAGAGCTTGCCCTCCTCGAAGGAGCCGAGCAGGTCGGGGTCGGCGAGCAGGCGCGGGAGCTCGTCACGTCCCGCGACGTACAGGCCGCGCACCCAGCCGAGGTGGTTGAGGCCGACGTAGTCGATCCAGGCCTCCTTGGGGTTCGCGCCGAGCACCCGGGCGATACGGCGGCCGAGGCCGACCGGCGAGTCGCAGATGCCGATGACGCGGTCGCCGAGGTGGCGGGACATGGCCTCGGTGACCAGGCCGGCGGGGTTGGTGAAGTTGATGACCCAGGCGTCGGGGGCCAGCCGGGCCACCCGCCGTGCGATGTCGACGGCGACGGGAACGGTCCGCAGGCCGTAGGCGATGCCGCCCGCGCCGACCGTCTCCTGCCCGAGGACGCCCTCCGCGAGGGCCACCCGTTCGTCGTCCGCCCGCCCCTGCAGGCCGCCGACGCGGATCGCCGAGAACACGAAGTCGGCGCCGCGCAGGGCCTCGTCGAGGTCGGTCGTGGCGGTCACCGCGGGCGCGTCCGCGACCCGGGCGGCCTGTTCGGCGAGGACCCGGGTCACCGCGGAGAGCCGGCCGGAGTCCAGGTCGTGCAGCACGACCTCGGTGACCCTGCCCTCGCCGCGGTCGCCCAGGAGGGCGCCGTACACGAGCGGCACGCGGAACCCGCCGCCGCCCAGAATCGTCAGCTTCACTCTCGCACCTTTCCTGCCACGACCACCTCGACGCCCGCCTCCTCCAGGGAGGAGCGGGTCACCGGGTCGGCCGGGGCGTTCGTGACCACCACATCCAGGTCCTCGGGACCGCAGACCCTCGCCATGCCCGTACCCGGGAACTTGGCGGCGTCCGCGAGCAGGACGACCTTGTCGCTGGCCTTGATCATGGCCCGCTTCACCGGCACCTCGACGACCGTCGTGTCCATCACCTGCCCACCAGGACGCACTCCACTGGTGCCGAGGAAGAGCCAGTCGGCGTGGAGCTGGCGCAGGTTGTCCTCGGTGAGGAAGCCGACCAGGGAGCGGTACTCGCGGCGGAGCATGCCACCGAGCAGGACCAGCTCGATGCCCTCGTCGTCGGCGAGCTCCTCGTAGACGACCAGGTTGCTGGTGATGACCGTCAGCCGACGGCCGTGCAGCTGGCGGGCGAGCCGGTAGGCCGTGGTGCCGATGTCCAGCAGCACCGACTGGCCGTCGGCGACCATGGCCGCGGCCCGTTCGGCTATCGCGTCCTTCTCGGCCACCCGGACCTCGGCGACCTCGGCGAAGGGCTGGTCGCCCTCCTCCACGACGGCGCCGCCGTGCACACGCGTGAGGAGCCCGTCCTCCTCGAGCTTGACCAGGTCGCGCCTGATCGTGGCGGGGCTCACACCCAGCTGCTCGGAGAGATCGGTCACGGACGCGGGGCCGCCGGAGCGCAGGGCCCGCAGGATGAGTTGGTGTCGTCGTTCTGCCAGCACGGCGTGCACACTACTCGTCATCTTCAATCAAATCCATGCTCACTTCTGCTCGGGTATTGACCAATCTCATGGATCAGCGCACGATTCCCGTCATCGAAATTGACGGGTTTTGACGAGAGGCGCTCCCGTGGACGACGACAGGCCCGATGTGCTGCTGACCGGGCTGCTCTTCTACGACCTCGTCCTCACGGGGCTGGGGAAGCCGCCCACGCCGGGCGAGGAGATCTGGACGGCCGGCATGGGCTGCGGTCCCGGAGGCATCGCCAACCTCGCGGTGGCCGCGTCCCGGTTCGGTCTGCGCACCTCGCTGGCCACGGTCTTCGGCGACGACTTCTACGGCGAGTACTGCCGGGACGTCCTGTGCGACCAGGAGGACATCGACCTCTCGCTCTCCCGGACCGCGGACGGCTGGCCCACCCCCGTCACCGTCTCGCTCGCCGCCGGCGACGACCGGGCGCTCGTCACCCACGGCCAGGAACCCCCGTACTCGCAGGACGCGCTGATGGGCGACCCGCCCGAGGCCCGCACGGCCCTCGTGCACATCGAGGCCGAACCGCGCGAGTGGCTCGGCCGGGCCGCCGCGAACGGCACCCACATCTACGCCGACGTCGGCTGGGACCCCACCCAGGAATGGTCCACCGACCTGCTGGACCAGCTCAAGCTGTGCCACGCCTTCCTCCCCAACGAGACCGAGGCGATGGCCTACACCCGCACCGACAGCGCGGTCGCGGCCCTCGGCACGCTCTCCGAGCTCGTGCCCGTGGCCGTGGTCACCCGGGGCGGGGCCGGCGCGGTCGCCGTCGACCAGACCACCGGCGAGTACGCGGAGGTACCGGCCCTCGCGGTCGACGTGCTGGACGCGACGGGCGCCGGTGACGTCTTCGGCGCGAGCTTCGTCGCGGCCTCCCTCGACGGCTGGCCGCTCGAGGAACGGCTGCGGTTCGCCGTCCTCGCGGCCGGGCTGTCCGTCCAGCGGCACGGCGGCGCGCTCGCCGCCCCCGGCTGGTACGGCGTCGACCGCTGGTGGCGCTCACTGACCGATCCCGGCCTGCGGCACGCCTACGGCTTCCTGGCCGACCGCCTCCCGGTGGACGTCGGCCCGCCGGTGCGCCACGCCCCGGTCACCCCGCCCGCACGGCAGCACTGACCCTCACAACGGCCCCACAGTCCCAACGCCCCTCAGCACCACGAACAGGAACAACAGGAGTGACCCGTGGACCTTTCTCGTAGAGGCTTCCTCCAGGCCGCCGCGCTGACCGCGGCCGCGTCCGGACTGACCGTCGCCTGCGGCGGCGGATCGGGCTCGGGCGGCACCAAGAACGGCAAGAACCTCACCTTGTGGTACTGGGGCGGCGCGCTCAGCGACAAGGTGGTCGCGGAGGCGAAGACCCACTTCAGCAGCGCGGTCACGCTCACCACCGCGTCCATAGGCGGCGACTTCAAGCAGAAGCTCACCACCACCCTCGCGGCGGGCACCTCGGTGCCCGACATCACCGGCATCAAGGGCGAGGACATCGCGTCCTTCCTGCCCAACGCCAACCGCTTCCTGGACCTGAACGACCTGGGCTTCAAGAAGCTCGCGCCCCAGTACCTGGAATGGAAGACCAAGCTCGCCCGGACCGAGGACGGCAAGCAGATCGGGTTCCCGATCGACATCGGTCCCACCGCGCTCTTCTACCGCGAGGACCTGTTCGCCAAGGCCGGGGTGCCCACCGACCCCGACAAGGTCGCCGCCCTGGTCAAGACCTGGGAGGACTACTTCCAGCTCGGCACCGAGCTGCAGAAGAAGAACCCCGGCACCTACCTGGTCAACAACCTCGGCTCCATGTTCGACATGACCGTCGGCCAGGGCACGCAGCGGTTCATCGACAAGAACAACCACTTCATCGGCGACCAGGACCACATCCGCGCCGCATGGACCACGTCGGTGCGCCCCTACACCCTCGGTCTCGACGCCAAGATCAACGACAACACCTGGAACGCCGCCGTCGGCAAGAGCCTCCTCACCGAGCTCGGCGCGGCCTGGCACGCGCTGGACATCGAGCAGGCCGCACCGCAGACCAAGGGCAAGTGGCGGGTGTGCGCGATGCCCGTCGGCCCGGCCAACCAGGGCGGCTCCTACCTGGCCCTGCCCAAGCAGTGCCGCAACCCCGAAGAGGCGTTCAAGATCATCAGCTGGATCCTCAGCCCCGCCAACGACGCCCGCGGCTTCACCGACGCCGCCATCTTCCCCGCCGCCCCGGCCGCCTACACCATGCCGGCCATGACGGGCCCCGACGCCTTCTTCGGCGGACAGAAGATCATCGAGATCTTCGGGCCGGCCGCCAAGGCCGTGCCCACCGCGTACGAGGCCCCGGCCGACGCCGCTGTCATGGCCCCCTACAAGACGGAACTGACCAACATCGAGGCCAAGGGCAAGAAGCCCGACGACGCCTGGAAGGACGCGGTCAGCCAGGCCAAGCAGATCGCCCGGCGGCAGGGGGTGAACTGAGGTGACGTCCCCTCCGGTCACCGGTCCCGCCACGGTGCCCCGGCACCGCGGCGGGCCGGGCCCGGCCCGGTTCCGCCCACGGCGCGCCACGCCCGTGGGCACCGCTCGGCCGAAGCGTCGCGGGCTGCTGTCGTACTGGCGGCAGTACCTCGCGATCTCGCCCTTCTACCTGATCTTCGCCGCCTTCTCCTTCTTCCCCGTCTTCTACTCGCTGTACCTGGCCTTCCAGCGCTGGGACGGCATGGGCACCATGCAGTTCGTGGGCCTGCAGCAGTTCCGGTTCCTGTGGGACGACCCGGTCTTCTGGCTGTCGATCCGCAACACCCTGGTGATCTGGGTGCTGTCCACCGTGCCGACCCTGTTCGGCGCCCTGATACTGGCCACGCTGCTGCACTCGGTGCGCCGCTTCAAGGGCTTCTACCGCATAGCCCTCTACGTGCCGAACGTGACCTCGATCGTCGCCGTGGCCATCTTCTTCGGCGCGGTGTTCAGCAACAACTTCGGTCTGGTCAACGCGATTCTGGGCGTGGTCGGCATCTCGCCGGTGCCGTGGCTGAGCAACCCGTGGCTGATCAAGGTGGTCATCTCCCTGCTGATGACCTGGCAGTGGACCGGCTACAACATGATCATCTACTTGGCCGGCCTCCAGGCGATACCGGACTCGATCTACGAGGCGGCGAAGATGGACGGTGCGGGCCCGATCCGCACGTTCTTCCAGATCACGATCCCGATCATGCGGCCGATCATCCTGTTCACGGTCATCATCTCGACCATCAACGGCCTGCAGAGCTTCAGCGAACCGCAGGTCCTGTTCGCCAGCAACGCCGCCAACGCCAACCTCGGCGGCCCGGGCCAGGCGGGTCTGACCACGCTGCTGTACTTCTACCAGTCGGCCTTCCTCAACAACGACTACGGCTACGGCGCGGCCATCGTGTGGGCCTTCTTCGTCCTGATCATCGTCCTCGTCGCCGTCAACTGGCGCATCACCACACGAGGGAGGAAGCCATGACGGCTCCGGACACCGCACTGCCGGCCACGGGCGGCAGGCGGCTGCGCCGCCCCAAGGGCCTGACGGCGCACGTCGTCCTCGTCGTGGCCGTCTTGATCTCGATCTTCCCGTTCGCGTGGACGATCATCATGGCGACCAACACCACGCAGGACATCTACAAGAGCCCGCCGAAGTTCACCTTCGGCTCCCATCTGCTGGAGAACATCCGGCATGTGCTGAACACCATCGATTTCTTCGGGTCGATGCTCAACACGGTGATGGTCGCGACCGTCACCACCGTCCTGGTGCTGTTCATCGACTCCCTGGCGGCCTTCACCTTCGCCAAGTTCGACTTCCCCGGCCGCAAACTGCTCTTCGGCACGCTGCTGCTGTTCATGATGCTGCCGCTGCAGCTGGCGATCCTGCCGCAGTTCATCCTCATGTCGAAGATCGGCTGGGTCGGGATGCTCAAGGCGCTGGCCCTGCCCTCCCTCGCCAACGCCTTCGGCATCTTCTGGCTGCACCAGTACATCCAGAACGGCGTGCCCGACGAACTCCTCGACGCCGCGCGCATCGACGGCGCCGGGTTCTTCCGTCAGTACTGGAACATCGCGCTGCCGATGATCAGGCCCGCGCTGTCCTTCCTGGCCATCTACGCCTTCGTCAACTGCTGGAACGACTACATCTGGCCGCTCGTCGTGCTCACCGACCCCGGGCACGTGACCCTCCAGGTGGAACTCGCCCAGCTCAACGTCGGCCACACCACCGACTACAGCATGGTCATGGCCGGTGTGCTGATGGCGGCGCTCCCACTGGTCATCGTCTTCAGCATCTTCGCCCGCGGATTCATCGCGGGCGCCACCGAAGGCGCGGTACAGGGCACCTGACCCGGTGTCAGGAGAAAGGGGTGGGCGGTGACGTACGGAGGTCGGCCGGGGCGCGGCAAGGTGCTCGTGGTCGGGATGGACGGGCTGCGCTACGACCGGCTCACCCGCTCGCCGGCCACGGCACCGGTGCTGCACGGCCTGATGGCGGCGGGCGCGCACGGCACCAGCCTGCTGCCCTATGGCGAGATGGACGGCCAGGCCGAGAACGGGCCGTGGACCAGCATGGCCTACACCGACTCCGGGCCCGGCTGGTCGAGCGTGCTGACCGGCGTGTGGCCCGACCGGCACGGGGTGAGGGGCAACGACTTCGACGGCGCCGACTACGCCCGCTACCCCGACTTCCTCAGCCGCGCCGTCGCCGCCCGGCCCGGTCTGCGCACCGCCGCCGCGGTGTCCTGGCCGGAGCTGGTCCACCGCGGCGTCCTCGGCCCCGCCATCGGCCGGCGGGTGCGCTTCGACGGCGAGTCCGACGGCTACGGCACCGCGGACCGCCTGGTCGCCCGCACCGCCGTGCGCTGGCTCACCGAGGAGGACCCGGACGCCGTGTTCGTGTACTTCGGCGCCACCGACGAGGCCGCCCACTCCACCGGCCCGTTCAGCACCGCCTACGAACGGGCCCTGCTCACCCAGGACACGCATCTCGGGTGGCTGCTGGCGGCCGTCGAGGACCGGCGCCGCGACCTCTCCCGGGCCGACGAGCACTGGACGGTACTGGTCACCACGGACCACGGACACCTCGACGCCGGTGGCCACGGCGGGGACACCCGTGCCGAGCGCGAGGTGTTCGTCGTCCTCGCCGAGCCCGGTATGCCCGGCGGCACCCGGCTCGACACGCCCCGCCTCGTCGACATCGCCCCTACCGTCCTGGACCGGCTCGGCGTCCCCGTCGACCCCGCCTGGGGACTGCCGGGCCGGGTCCTCGCCGGCCCCCTGTCACTCACCTCACCCCCGACTTCGGAACGGTCATGACCGACGCATCCCCCGCGCCCCGCCCCGCCGATCCCCTGATCGCCCTCCGCCCCTGGGAGGCGCCCGAGGTGACCTCCTGGGGGCGCCTGCCCATGAACGCCGTCGACCGGCGTTCCGGAGCCCTCTCCCTGGACGGCGACTGGCGCTTCCAGCTGCTGCCCGCTCCGGACGCGCCGGCCGGCGGTGCGTGGTCGTCGTCGTACGTCCCCGGCGCCTGGACCCTCCAGGGCACGGACGACCTGCCGCAGTACACCAACGTCCGCATGCCGTTCCCCGACTTCCCGCCGCACTCCCCGGCCGCCAACCCGACGGGGGTGTACGAGCGTGACGTGGACGTGCCCGGCGAGTGGGCCGGGCGGCGGATCGTGCTCCAGGTCGGGGCCGCCGAGAGCGTGCTGCTGGTGCATGTCGACGGGCGGCCCGTCGGCGTCTCCAAGGACTCCCACCTCGCCGCCGAGTTCGACCTCACCGACGTCGTGCGCCCCGGCGAGCGGTCGGCCGTCCGGCTCACGGTCGTGAAGTGGTCGGACGCCTCGCACATCGAGGACCAGGACCAGTGGTGGCACGGCGGCGTCACCCGGTCGGTGCTGCTGTACCCGACCGATCCGCTGCACCTCGCCGACGTGAGTGTCAGGGCGCGGCAGGACGGCGAGCTGCGCATCGACTGCCTGGTGCGCGACGCGCGCGGCGCGCTGCCCGGCGGCTGGTACGTGAGCGCCGAACTGGACGGCCGGCTCCTCCCGCAGGACGGCGAGTTCGACCGGGTGAACGTCGAGGACGACCGGGTCTCCGACTTCCTCGGCGAGGCCCGCGTGCACGGCTTCGTACCGGAAGTGCGCACCTGGAACGCCGAGACGCCCGAGCTGTACGGCCTCACCGTCCGTCTGTACCGCCCCGACGGCACGGTCGCCGACGCCTCCCACCACCGGGTCGGCTTCCGCGACGTCGAGATCGCGGGCCGGGACCTGCTGGTCAACGGCGAGCGCGTGTACATCCGGGGCGTGAACCGGCACGACTTCCATCCGCTGACCGGCCGGACGGTGTCGTACGACGACATGCGCGCGGACCTGGTCCTGCTCAAGCGCTTCGGCTTGAACGCGATCCGCACCTCCCACTACCCGAACGACCCGGCGCTGTACGACCTCGCCGACGAACTCGGCTTCTACGTCGTCGACGAGGCGGACATCGAGTCCCACGACCACGCCCACGAGATCGCCGACGACCCGCGCTACCTGAACGCCTTCGTCGACCGGGTCTCACGGATGGTGCTGCGCGACAAGAACCACCCGTCGGTCATCGTCTGGTCGCTGGGCAACGAGTCCGACTACGGCGCCAACCACGACGCTGCGGCCGGCTGGGTGCGCCGGCACGACCCGACCCGGCCCCTGCAGTACGAGGGCGCGGCCAAGCTCGACTGGGCGGCCACGGACGACTGCTCCGACATCGCCTGCCCCATGTACGCCCCGCTGGAGGACTGCGTCGCCCACGCCCTGTCGGGCCGGCAGACCAGGCCGCTCATCCAGTGCGAGTACTCCCACGCCATGGGCAACAGCAACGGCACGCTCGCCGACCATTGGGCGGCCATCGAGTCCACGCCGGGTCTTCAGGGCGGGTTCATCTGGGAGTTCTGGGACCACGGCATCCTCCAGCGTGTGAACGACGGCAGACCGGTCGGGCGTGGGGGCGCCGGACTCCATGACAACGGTGTCGCCGCGCCGGGCCATCGCTGGGCGTACGGCGGCGACTTCGGCGAGACGATCCATGACGGCGCCTTCATCGCGGACGGGGTCGTCTTCCCCGACCGCACCCCCAAGCCCGCGCTGTACGAGCACCGCGAGATCGCGGCGCCGGTGCGCATCGAGTGCTTCCGGCACGAGGGCGTCGTCCTCGGCAACCACCAGCACTTCCGGGGCCTGGACTGGCTGGCCGGCGAGTGGGAGCTGTCCCTCGCCGACGGCCGTACGCTGACCGCGCCCGCGGACCTGCCCGGCCTCAGGCCCGGCGAGACGGCCGCCGTGCCGCTGCCCTTCGAACTGCCCCGCGACGGCGGCGAGGCCTGGCTGACGCTGCGGGTGAGAACCGCCGAGGACCAGCCGTGGGCGCCGCGCGGCACCGAGGTGTGCGTACCGCAGGTGCGCCTGCGCGGGCCGGCCGCCCCCGAGGACGCCGTCGTGGACGGGTCCGTCGAGGTCGACGGCGAGGGCCTGCTGGTCCACCCGTCACTGACGGCCGCGCCGACGCTGTCGCTGTGGCGGGCGCCCACCGACAACGACGAACTCGGCGGCATGGCTCCGCGCTGGCGTACCTGGGGGCTGGACTCGCTCGTCCGCAAGGTCGTGTCGGTGCGGTCGGACGGCGGCCGGGTGACCGTGGACGCCGAGTACGCCGGCACGGTCGGCGTGGTGCGGCACCGGCAGGTGTTCACGCGGGTCGAGGGCGGCATCCGGATCGACGAGGAGGCGGAGCTGCCCGAGGAGTTCGACGACGTGGCGCGGGTCGGCACGGTCTTCGAGACGGCGCCGGGACCGGACCTGCTGGAGTGGTTCGGGCAGGGACCCTGGGAGTCGTACCCCGACCGGAGCGCGGGAGCGCCCGTCGGCCATCACGCGCTGCCGGTCGAGGCGACGTTCACCCCCTATCTCCGTCCGCAGGAGAGCGGCGGCCGGCACGGTGTACGACGGTTCACGCTGTCGGCGCCGGACGCCACCGGCCTCGCGGTCGTGCTGGACGAACCGCGGCAGCTCTCCGTCACCCGGTACCGGGCCGAGGACCTGACCGCGGCACGGCACCACGACGAGCTGGTGCCGCGTCCGGGCTGTGTCGTGCACATCGACGCGGCGCACCGGGGTCTGGGCACGGCCTCGTGCGGCCCCGACACCTTCCCCTCCTACCGAATCGCCCCGGGCGTCCACCGCTGGAGCTGGACGCTGCGCGTTCTGTAACCTCCACGAACCCCCACGAACCCCCACGAAACCCCACGAAACCCCACGAACCCCCCGCGCCTTTCCCCGCTCATTCGCTCATGTCACCTCTCACGGAGCACACGTGTGTACTTCGCATGACCACAACCAGGGCGAGGCCACGCAGGCCGGTGCCGGAAGACGCGGTTTCCTCCGGGCCACCGCGTTGCTCGGCGCCGCCGCCACCGCCGGGGTCGCCCTGCCGGCCGTGGCCGAGGCGGCGTCGGCGAGCAGCTGGCGGCCCGACACCGAGAGCCGTCGCTTCACGCTCGCGGTGATGCCGGACACCCAGTACCTCTTCGACGGGCCGAGCATCGACCCGGCACCGATCGAGGCCTCGCTGCGCTACCTGCTGGAGCACGGCAAGGACGAGAACATCGTCTTCCTGTCCCACCTCGGCGACCTCACCCAGAACGGCGCCCCGGCCGAATTCGCCGCGGTCAGCGAGGCGTTCGAGCTGCTGGACCGCAAGGGAGTGGGCTACAGCGTGCTCGCCGGCAACCACGACGTGAGGTCCTCGACGACCGACCAGCGCGGTGCGACGCCGTACCTGGACGCGTTCGGGCCGCAGCGTTTCAAGGGAAAGAAGACGTTCGGCGGGGCGTCCGACGACGGCTACAACACCTACCACCTCTTCCAGGCGGCCGGCCGCGAGTGGATGGTGCTCGCGCTGGACTGGCGGCTCTCGGCGCAGGGTTACGCGTGGGCGAAGGACGTGCTCGCCCGGCACCCGAAGACGCCGGTGGTCCTCACCACGCACGAACTCGTCGTCGAGGACGACCGGTTTTCGGCCTACGGCCAACAGCTGTGGGACCGGCTGGTCGAGGACCACGACCAGATCTTCCTCACCCTCAACGGCCACTACTGGCCGGCCGGCCGGGCGACCCGCAAGAACGCGGCCGGCAACGACGTGCACCTGCACCTGACGAACTACCAGAATCGCTACTTCGGCGGCGCGGCGATGATCCGCCTCTACCGCTTCGACCTGGACCGGGGTGTCATCGACGTCGAGACGGTCTCGCCGTGGATCCTCGGCCGGGCCAAGAAGGGCCTCAACGAGCTGGAGCGGCAGGAGATCGAGCTCAGCGGTGACGCCGACCGCTTCTCCGTCGGCATCGACTTCGCCGACCGCTTCTCCGGCTTCGACCCGGTGCCGGCGCGCCCGGCGCGGCCCGCCTCGCAGATGCTGGTCCGGGGCACGGCCGCGTACTGGCGGTTCGACGCGGCGGTCTCCGGCACGGTCCGTGACCTGTCCGGCAACGGCAACGACCTCACCGTGGTGTCGGTGGGCGGCGGCACGCTCGGCTGGTCGGCCGACCACCACCCGGACCAACCGGGTCACGGCAGCCTGGAGTTCAGCGGCTACAAGTCGCCGCTGAAGGGCGCCTATCTGCAGACGGTCGACACGGCGCCGCTCAACTCGTCGGTGTTCAGGGACGGTTACACCATCGAGGTGTTCTACCGGATGCCCGCCGACTGGGACCCGGACCACAACGCCTGGGCGGGACTGGTCAGTCGACGGGGTACGGGCGGCGCGGCGGGCAAGACCGGCGACGACCCCGACGAGCCGCTCGCCACCCTGTCGCTGTCGAACGACCGCGAGCCGCAGTGGGCCATGCGCCCGCTCGACCAGGAGGGCATCGCCACCAACTGGGGCCAGGAGACTCCGCTGGAGACCTGGTGGCACCTCGCCGTCGTCAACGACGGCAGGCACACCACGATGTACGTCCAGGGCTGCCCGGTGGTCCGCAACCCCAAGGCGTCCGCCGTCGGGATCACCTCGGTCGGAGAGCCGTGGCTGCTGGGCGGCTACACCTACGCCGACAAGATCGACCAGATCCTGCATGGGCGCCTCGGCGACGTCCGGATCGTCTCGCGGGCGCTGCCCGTCACCTCCTTCATGACCCACTGACGCCCTTCCCAGAGGACCTTCCCAAGATCATGACCGAGCAGCAGCTGCCCGCCTGGGCCGACCCGTCCGTCTCCCCCGCCGACCTCGACGCCCAGGGCGTCTCCCGTCGTCAGCTCATGCGCCGAGCGGGCCTGTTCGGCGCCGCGTTCGCCCTCGGCCCGGCGGCGACGCCCGCCTTCGCCGCCTCCTCCGACGGGAAGGGCTTCGGCGGCGACGACCCGCGCCTGGCCTACCTGGTCGGCGACCACCACGTGCACTCCGTCTACAGCCACGACGCCAAGTACACCTTCTCCCAGCAGGCGCGGGCCGCGGCGAAGTACGGCCTGGACTGGATGGTGTTCAACGAGCACTCCAACTTCGGGCACGCCCGCTACGGCGCGCAGCTGGAGCACGCCGAGATCCTCAAGGCCCGCGCGGACAACCCGCGTCAGCTGATCTTCCAGGGCCTGGAGTGGTACATCCCGGCGGCCGAGCACTGCACGGTGTTCGCGGCTCCCGGGCCCCACGAGACCGATCTGCTCACCCAGTTCGAGCTCGCCTACGACGGCAAGCTGCTGAACTACACCGAGGGCTCCGCCGGTGCCGCGGACACCGCGCGCAACGAGGCGCACGCCGTCAAGGCCGTCAAGTGGCTCGCGGAGCAACGCCGTTCGGGATACGTCGACGACGTCCTCGTCCTCGCCAACCACCCGCTGCGCCTGGGCATCGACTCCCCGCACGAGATGCGCAACTGGCGGGACGCGGCACCCGAGATCGTGATCGGCATGGAGGGCGCGCCCGGCGCGCAGGGTGCCGCGATCCCCGGCTGGCGCGGCGCCACCTCGATCCGCGGCGAGTACGAGAACAAGCCGACCGCACAGTCCTGGGCGGGCTACCCGGCGGACGCGTACCTCACGTACGGCGGCTTCGACTGGGCGACGGCGACGGTCGGCGGCCTGTGGGACTCGATGCTGGCCGAGGGCCGCCTGTTCACGATCACCACCAACTCCGACAACCACCGCACGGTCTTCGACACCTGGAAGAACGGCGACTGGCCGGCCGGGCAGAACTTCGACAACACCGGCAAGCTGCCCGACCCCGTGAACACGGACACCCCGCAGCCCGGAAGCGACTTCTGGCCGGGCGAGTTCAGCCGCACCCACGTCGGCGTGACCCGCTACGGCTACCGCGCCGTGATGGCGGGCCTGCGCGCGGGCCGGGTCTGGCTGGACCACGGGCACCTGCTGGACGGGCTGGACGTCCGGCTGAAGCGGGACTGCGACGCCGGCCGGGGCGTCACGCTCGGCGGCCGGCTCCGCGTCCGCAAGGGCGAGAGGATCACGCTGTACGTCACCGTCACGACGGCCTCCCGGGCCAACCCGCAGGGAATTCTGCCCGAGTTGGCGCACGTGGACGTGATCCGGGGCGCGGTGCGCGGTCCGGTGTCCGACCGGGACACCTGGCAGGCGCCGGACACCCGGGTCGTACGGACGAAGGACGTCTCCGGCCGCGAGGGGACGTACACCCTGCGCGTCCCGCTCACCGCCGGGGACGAGTCCTTCTACGTCCGGCTGCGCGGCAGCGACGGCAACCGGCACGGCGCGGGCTACCTGGGCGCCGCGATCGACCCGAACGGTCCGGTCCCGCACGAGCCCGGGAACGGCGACCCGTGGGCGGACACGTGGTTCTACTCGAACCCGATCTTCGTCGACGTGGCAGGTGGCTGAGCCGTACTGATCGGTGACGTCGTACCGTGGGCCGCATGAACGGTGAGGAATCGTCCTTGCGGCCCCAGTCCCTGCTGCTGACGTTCCTGGGAGACCAGGTGCTCGGGCGGGACGTCTGCGTGTACTCCGGCAGCGTCATCGACGTCTTCGAGCGCGCCGGGATCGGCGAGCAGGCGACCCGCTCGACGCTGACCCGGATGGTCAAGCGCGGCCTGCTGCGGCGCCAGCGCGAGGGGCGCCGGATGTACTTCGGACTGACCGAGCACTCGACGGCGGTCCTGCGGGACGGCGAGCACCGCATCTGGCAGACCGGTGCCGTCAACCGCGACTGGGACGGCACCTGGACCCTCCTCGGTTTCTCCCTCCCCGAGTCCTGGCAGCGCCAGCGCCACGACCTGCGCTCCAAGCTCACCTGGAGCGGCTTCGGCCCCCTGTTCAGCGGCCTGTGGATCGCGCCCGGCGAGGTCGACGTCTCGGAACTGGTGTCCGAGCTCGGCCTCTCCGCGCACGTCAAGGTCTTCCGCGCGCACGCCGACGCCGGGATGGACATCGGCGCGATGATCGAGGAGACGTGGGAGCTGGCGGAACTGGCGGCGCGCTACGCGGAGTTCGTACGCCGCTGGCGGCTCTGGGAGACCGGCTCGCCCGAGGCCGAGGAGGCCCTCGTGCTGCGCCTGCGCCTCCAGGCCGAGTGGCTGGAGATCATCCGCCGCGACCCACGCCTGCCGGTCAAGCACCTCCCGGACGACTGGCCGGCGGAACAGGCGGAGAAGACGTTCCGCGCGGTGCACAACCGCTTCACGCCGCTCGCGCAGAACGCCTCCGTCCGCCTGCTCGACCTGGTGTCGGTGCGCAGCGACCCGCACGAGCTCGGCTGAGCGCGGCCCTTCAGATGAGCGGCGGCTCCAGATCCTGGTGGATGCGCCTGCCCTCGCGCACGCTCACCGTGTGCGGATGTCCTTCGCCGAGCATGTGCTCGAAGTCGGCCAGCGCGCTCGCCCTCAGCTGATCGGCCTCGGGGACGCGGCCGAGGGTGCGCAGTGTGAGGGCGAGGTTGGCGCGGGCGACGACGGTGTCGGGGTGCCGGGCTCCGACGGCCGCCTGGAAGCCGGCGACGGCCGCCCGTTCCAGTGCTTCAGCCCCGGCCGGCTCACCGAGCCGCGCCAGCACGTTGGCCAGGTTGACCGAGCAGGCCAGCGTGCAGGGGTGGTGTTCGCCCAGGACGGTGCGCAGGGTGGCGAGGTTCCGCTCCAGCAGCAGCCGGGCTTGGTCCGCCGCACCCGAACCGTCCATGAAGATGCCGAGGTTGTTGACGGCGGCCAGCGTCGCCGGATGGCGTTCGCCGAGCGCTGCCCGGTACTGCCCCACGATGTCCTGCGCCAGGTCCAGAGCCCGTTCCGGGGCGCCGGTGGCGTACAGGTCGCAGGCGTGATTCAGCGTGCAGTCCAGCACGTCCGGCGTGGTCGGGGGCGTCGCGCGCAGCCGGTGGTGTTCCTGCGTCTGCTCGGTGAGGACGCGGGCCCCGTCGGCCATGCCCGCCCTGCGCAGGGAGACGGCGAGACTCTTGGCGGTGCGCAGTGTCTCCGGGTGGTCCTCGCCGAACAGCTCCCTGTACAACTCGTGGCTGGTGCTCAGTTCCGACACCGATTCCTCGTAGTGGCCCGTCTCGCGCAGGTCGCGTCCCAGGTTGGTGAGCGTGAACAGCGTGTGCGGGTGCGCGCTGCCGAGGAGGGTGCGGCGGCGTTCGTAGATCTCCTCGTCGAGGGCGCGGGCCTCGCCGTAGCGGCCGAGGAGGCGCAGACACAGGGCGAGGTTGTTGCGTGCGCTCAGGGTGCGGGGGTGGTTCTCGCCGAAGAGCTCCTCGAAACCCGTGTGGGCCTCGGTGGCCAGTTCCAGGGCCTCGTCGAAACGGCCGAGGCTGCCGAGGTCGGCCGCGAGCGCGGTGGCCGTCATCAGGATGTGCGGATGGCCCGGCCCCAGCAGGGCGCGCTGCCCGGCCAGCGTGGCGAAGCCCAGTTCCGCCGCCTCGGTGTATCGGCCCAGGGAGCGCAGGACGTTGCCGGTCTGGGTCTGCAGGCGCAGAAGCTGGGTCTGCAGCGCCGTGTCCCGGCTCTCGGACAACCGGCGCTGCCACCGGGTGCGCAGGTCATCGGTGAGCGCGAGGGCGACGTTCAGGTCACCGCGCCGCCACAGATGACGGACCCGGTCCATGAGCAGTTGCCGGGTCTCCGGGGCGTCGCAGTCGGCCGCGTCCGAGGCCTCCAGGTGCGGCCAGATCGCCGCGAAGAGGGGCCCGTTCTCCGGGTCGTCGACCGGCTCGTTGCCCGAGGGTCGGGCGGCGGCCAGGATGCGGTGCACGGTGTGCCTGGCCTCCGCCTGCTCCTGCTCCGTGAGCGCGGAGCGGATCACCGCCTGCACGAGCCGGTGCACCTGGATCGACTGGGTGGCCGAGTCCACCCTGGCCAGGGCGAACCGGCCGATCTCCCTGATCACCCGGCCCACGAACAGCCTCTCCTGCAATGCGGGATCCTCCGCGGCCAGGACGCTCACCATCGGATCGCTGTACAGCAGTTTCATGGAGATCGGTTCGGTGCCGAAGAAGGCGCACAGCTGAAGGAGGCGTACGGCGGCCGGGGAGTGTTCCCTGAGGCGCTCGATGGAGACGTTCCAGGTGGCACCGACGGGCTGGGGGTAGTTCGCGGGCCGGCCGAAGGACATCACCTGCGCGGCCTGCCGCTCCAGTTCGGCGAGATAGGTGTCGACAGGGGTACCGGTCTCGGCGAGCCAGGCGGCCGCCTGGTCGAGGGCGAGGGGCAGGTCGCCGACCGCGGCGGCCACCAACTCGGCGTCGTCGAGCCGCAGGTCCGGGGCCCGGCGCAGCAGGCGTTCGACGCTCTCCTCGCGGAGGAAGGGTTCGATCTCCAGGACCTCGACGTACTGCAGCCAGGCCTGGTTGCGGGAGGTGACCAGCACATGCCCGGTGCCGCCGGGGAAGTGGCGCATGACCTCCTCGGGCTCGTCGGCGTTGTCGAACACCATGAGCCAGCGCAGGCCGGGCGCCTGGCGCAGATGGTCGAGCGCGTCCCTGGCGCTCTGGGAGACATCGTCTCCCGTCCTCAGCCCCAGTCGGCGGGCGAGTTCCGCGAGTCCGTCCACCACGTACTCGTGTTCTTCGGCCGAGATCCACCAGACCACGTCGTAGTCGGCGGCGAACCGGTGCGCGTACTCCAGCGCGATCTGGGTCTTGCCGACGCCGCCCAGACCGTACAGGACATACGGCGAGGCGGTCCGGCCGACGGCTCCGTGGCCGAGCGCGTCGCGCAGCCTCTCCAGCAGAGCGTTGCGGCCGGTGAAGTGCGCGTTGCGGGGCGGAGCGTTCCAGAACCGGGGCACGGTGCCGGGAAAGCGGGTGTCGGTGTCGGCCGCGCCGTCGGGCCGGTCCGCGGGCTGGGCGGGACGGCCGAGGGCACCGAGCAGAGCGGCCGCGGCGTCCCGCTCGTCGCTGCCCACCAGGTCGAGCCAGGGCTGCTGATCGAACTCGCCGGCCGGGCGCTGCGGACCGACGCGTACCGCGACGACCTGACGGCACTCGGCACGGTCGCCGCCGGTGGCGGTCTGCCATACACGGCGGGCCCGCGCCGAGCGCTGGAAGGCCGGTGACAGCACGAAGACCGTACGGTCGGCGGGCTGTTCAGCACCGTCCCCGTCGCTGCCCACGTACGTCGGCAGCACCCTGAACCCGGCCCGCGACAGCACGCCGGCGATCCAGTCGGCCCACAGCCGGTCCTCGGCGGCATAGCTCAGCCGCAGCTCGGCGGGGAGCGGGATGCGGGCCCTGCTGAACTTCTTGCGGACGCTGTCGCGCACGCTCCCCGGCATGCGGGGCAGCCGGGTGACCGCCTGGTCGCTGATCACGCCGGTGAGACGCTCGAACGCCGACAGCAGGGAGGTGGACAGGCCCGGCTCGTCACCGAAGACGGCCAGGGTCTCCTCGTAGGCGTAGTAGGGGCGGTACGGAATCTCGACGGCCCCCCAGTAGCCGGCGATCCCGTCCTCGTCCAGGCCGGTCGGGAACCCGTCGAAGCGGGCCCTGGCCAGGGAGCGTCCGGCGTCGGCCTTCTCCTTCTCGCCCTCGTCGATGCGCATGGGGACGGGAAGCACGCGGATGCGCCGGCCGTGGAAGCGCTCGTGGATGTCGTGGGCCACAGCGGCGGCGCCGTCGATGCTCTGGTCGCTGAGGGTGAAGCAGTCCACGAGGACGTCGGGCAGATGGGCGGTGCAGATGTCGGCGATGTCGGAAAGGCCGGTCCGGCTGTCGATGAGGACGTAGTCGTAGGTGTTCCGCATGTCCTCGCGCAGCGCGTCGAGGAACAGGCCACCGCCGAGCCGGTCGTAGAAGTTGTCCCAGTCGAAGGCGGTGATCGTCGAGGCGTAGTCGCGGTTCTGCCGTCCGGCGAAGACCAGATCGAGCGTGCCGGGTTCCGGAAACGCCCAGTCGAGGGAGACCGCGTGGCGCTGGATGCGGGCGTACTCACGATGCCAGTCGGGGGTGCGCTCCTCGGGATCGAGGTCGTCACCGGTGGCCGCCCATGCGTAGTCCCCGAGCAGGTCGACGACTCCGGTGGTGGCGCCGACGGTGCCGGGGTCGAGGAAGGGGTGGAAGAAGCGGTGCAGCCCGGGTGCCTCCAGGTCCCAGTCGACGGCCAGGACACGGTTGCCGTTCGCGGCGAGGATCCAGGCGACGTTGGCGAGGGCCATGGTCCGGCCGGTGCCGCCCTTGTACGAGTAGAACGTCACGATGCGGCCCCGGCGGCCGCCCTGCCCGTCACGCCCGCTCATCGTGCGCCTCCTTCTCGTCCTCCGGGTGCGGTGCCGGGGCCCAGCCGCCGGAGGCGCCGAGGCGGAAGCGCGGGGTGGCCTGCCCGGGCGGTGTCCTGGACTGGGCCCTTCTGAGGTACTGACCCTCGGCCCAGCGCACGACCCGCGGCAGCACCTCGCGGAAGGACCTCTCGTCGGGCACACCGCGCACGGCGGCGCGGCAGGCCTCGCGTCCCTGCCGCACTCGGCGCGGGAGGGTGGCGTCCAACTGCGCGGCCAGTTCGTGTTCGCTCTCGTCGCCGTCGGGGTCGTCGTCGTTCCACGGCACGACCAGCCCGACCGGTGGTCCGTCCCCGGTGTCGTACTCGCCGAGCCGGGTGCGGTGGTCGGGGTCGCGCAACAGCCAGCGGTCGATGAGCAGGACCTCGGGGGCGTCGGCGGGCGCGGCCCGATGGTCGAACTCACTCACATCGGCGCGGAAGTCCAGGCGGGTGGCGATGCCGGCGGCCACCTGGGCGAGCGGCTGGTCGGACGCCGGGTGGTAGGGGTTCCAGTGCAGCGCCGTGGGGCCGTAGTACTGCGTGCTGCGTCCTTCGGGCAGCCGGCCGAGGCAGCCGGCCGCCACGCTGATGCGCAGTCTGCGGCCGGCCGGTGAGGGGGTGCCGGGCGGTGCGGTGAAGGCGTCGGGTGCCGTGCTCAGGCCGTCGGGGTCGCCGCGTTCGACGATGACGTTCTCGCCGACCTCGACGATGCGCCGGGCCAGGTGGAGCACGGCTTTCTGGTAGTCGCGGCGGAACGCGTGGAGCTTGGCCAGCCCGTACAGTCCGAACGTGCGGTAGCGGTCGCCGAGTTCGGGTTGCGCGTACTGCACCTCCTTCACACAGTCGGGGAGCCTGCGGTCCGGCACCGGTGCCCACAGGGCCGGCACGATCGCGCTGGGCGTGCCCCTCGCCTCCGGGTCCCGGTGGCGCACCCGGCGGTCGCTGAAGGCGGCCCACTCCCTTCCGCACCAAGGGCTGATGAAGTAGCGCGGCGAGTACAGCGGGACCAGGACCCGGCAGCCGCCGAGCGCGTCGGCCAGTTCCTCGGTCCAGATCTGTCCGGCCTGCATGGAGCGGTCCATGAAGCCGGGCGCACCGGGATGCGCGGTCAGGTTGCGGATGTGCTCGCACAGGTCGCGGAAGAGACGGTGAACCCACAGGTCAGGGTCGGGTTCGTCGGGGCGGACCGAGGGGATGTGGGCGTAACTGAGGAAGAAGTAGGGAGCGGTGGCGTCCGCCCCCGCAGGCTCCGTCGACTCCACGCGACCCCCCGATCCCGTCCCCCGCCCGCCGTGGGGGCGAACACTCAGTGTAGGAACTTCGCCGCTCCCTGTGACGGCGCTGGGGGAATGTGACGGGGTCTGTTTCCGGACAGCCGGCCAGTGGCGAAGTCCACGGCCGCGGCCAGGGGGAACCGCCGGGCGGACGTGCGGCCGACGGTACCGCTGCGGACAACCGGGCCGGTGCCGTGATGCGCTCCCGAACGGCGTCGGGCGACGGGATGTGCCGGCACAGTACAACCGATCGGCCCCGTGCGAGTGCACAAGCACGCCTCACACCGGATGGCGGGGGCCGAATCCCTGACGCCTCATGTATATCCCGCCGCCCCACCTCGAAGGGGGTTCAGACGTAGAACCGCGACAGACTCTGCAGCACCGCCGCCGGCTTCGCTCCGCCCTCGATCTCGATCGTGCCGTCCACGGTGATCTGGACGCCGCCCGGCACCTCCTCCACCTCCGCCAGCCGGCCGGCCAGGCGGATCCGCGATCCCACCTTCACCGGGGAGGGGAAACGGACCTTGTTGAGGCCGTAGTTGACCTTTGTCGTCACGCCCTGGACGTCCAGGAGCTCGGTGAACAGGGGGATGAAGAGGGAGAGGGTGAGGTAGCCGTGGGCGATCGGGGCGCCGAAGGGGCCCTCGGCGGCGCGCTCGGGGTCCACGTGGATCCACTGGTGGTCGCCGGTGGCATCGGCGAAGGTGTCGATGCGCTCCTGGGTGACCTCGATCCATTCGCTGGTGCCCAGGTCGCTGCCCGCGAGCTTCTTCAGTTCCTCGACGCCGTTGACGGTGACGCTCATGTGGTCTTCCTTCGCTAGGAGTTGGTGCCGTAGCGCTTGCGCACGCGGGACTTGAGGAGTTTTCCGGAGGCGGTGCGCGGGAGTTCGTCCGCGAGGACCACCGACTTCGGGATCTTGTACTTGGCGAGGCGGCCGGCCAGGGTGGCCAGCACCTCGTCGGGGTCGATCGAGGCGCCCTCGCGCGGCACGACGACCGCCCGCGGCACCTCGCCCCACTTGTCGTCCGGCACGCCGATGACCGCGCACTCGACGATGTCCGGGTGGGCGAGGAGCTGGTCCTCGATCTCGGCGGGGTAGACGTTCTCGCCCCCGGAGATGATCATGTCCTTGATGCGGTCGACGATGAAGACGTATCCGTCCTCGTCGACCCGGGCCGCGTCGCCGCTGCGGAACCAGCCGTCGGCGAAGGAGGCGGCCGTCTCCTCGGGCAGCCCCCAGTAGCCGGGCATGACGTGCGGTCCGCGGACCACGACCTCGCCGGTCTCGCCGACGTCCACGGGGGTGAAGTCCGGCCGGACCACCCGAACGTCACTGAAGAAGTGCGGGACGCCCGCCGAACCGGCCTTGCCGACCGCGTGTTCCGCGTCCAGGAACAGCGTGCCGGGCGACGCCTCCGTCATGCCGTAGCCCTGGAGGAAGGTGAGCCCGCGTTCCTGGTACGCGGCGATCAGCGGGGTCGGGACCGGGGAGCCGCCGCAGGTCAGGATGCGCAGCGAGGAGAGGTCCGCGGACGGCCAGCGGGGGTGGCGGGCCACCTGCTCGAACATCGTCGGCACCCCGAACATGAAGGTGATCCGGTGTTCCTCGATGAGGTCGAAGGTGGCCCGCGGGTCGAAGGCCTCCACCAGGACGCAGGTGCCGCCCTTCAGCAGCACCGGCAGGGTCAGCATGTTCAGGCCGGCCGTGTGGAACAACGGCGCGGAGACCAGGGCGCGTTCGTCGGCGATCAGGTCCGTGTCGACCAGGACGTTGAGCGCGTTCCAGGTGAGGTTGCCGTGCGTGAGCATGGCGCCCTTGGGACGGCCGGTCGTCCCCGAGGTGTACATGATGATGCAGGTGTCGTCGGGGAGCACCGGTTCGTCGACCGGTTCGTGCGAGGCGGCGGCCACGGCCTCCTCGTACTCCGGACCCACCTCGATGTACGTACGTACGTCCGTGTCGCCCGGCAGTCCGGCGACCAGGCCGGCGTGCGAGGGGCCGTAGACGAGGGCCTTCGCGCCGGAGTCGGCGAGCTGGAAGGCGATCTCCGGGCCCGCGAGGCGAGTGTTGAGCGGGACGAAGACGGCGCCGAGCGTGCCCGCCGCGAACAGGGTCTCCAGGTAGGTGGGGTGGTTCGGGCCGAGGTAGGCGATGCGGTCGCCGCGGCGCACCCCGCGGGCGCGCAGGGCGTGGGCGAGGCGGGTGGTGCGGTCGTACAGCCGCGCGTACGTGAGCGAGGTGCCGCCATGGATCAGGGCGGTGCGGTGCGGGGTCTTGCGGGCCCGGCGTGCGGGCCACGATCCCAGTCCCTCGTTGCGCATCTACGGCCCCTTACGGCTTGGTCAGCCCGAGCAGGCGGGCGGCGTTCTCCTTGAGGATCTTCGGCTTGACCTCGTCCTTGATCGACAGCTTCTCGAAATCGGCGAGCCATCGGTCGGGGGTCAGGACGGGGAAGTCGGAGCCGAAGAGGACCTTGTCCTTGAGCAGCGTGTTCGCGTACTGCACGAGCTGCGGCGGGAAGTACTTCGGCGACCAGCCGGACAGGTCGATGTGCACGCCCGGCTTGTGCGTGGCGACGGCGAGGGCCTCGTCCTGCCAGGGGAAGGACGGGTGCGCCAGGATGATCTTCAGGTGCGGGAAGTCGGCGGCGACGTCGTCGACGTGGAGCGGGTTGGAGTACTTCAGGCGGATGCCGCCCCCGCCGGGGACGCCGGCGCCGATGCCGGTCTGGCCGGTGTGGAAGAGGGCGATGGTGCCCGTCTCCTCGATCACCTCGTACAGGTCGTACGCCACCGAGCGGTCGTTGGGGAAGAAGCCCTGGATGCTCGGGTGGAACTTGAAGCCCTTGACCCCGTACTCCTCGACCAGGCGGCGGGCCTGCTTGACGCCCGCCCTGCCGCGGAAGGGGTCGATGGAGGCGAAGGGGATGAGGACGTCCGCGTTGGCTGCCGCGGCCTCGGCGACCTCCTCGTTCGGGACGGGCGCGGTGCCGGTGGCGGACTCGGCGTCGACGGTGAAGATCACCGCCGCCATCTTCCGCTCGCGGTAGTACGCGGCCGTCTCCTGAAGGGTCGGCTTCCGCTTGCCCTCCACCTTGAAGTAGGCGGAGGAGGCGTCGTGCAGGTCGTCGTCCAGGGAGGAGTGGCCCTTGGAGGAGACCTCCGCGTGGGTGTGGACGTCGATCGCGACCAGGTCGTCGAGGTTCATCGAGGGGGACATCACGCCTCCGGGAACTTGGGCGCCGGGATGCCGACCGACTGCAGCTCGGCGCCGACCGAGGTGGGGAAGGCGTCGGCCAGCGTGTCGGGGGTCCAGCCGCCGTCGGCGTACGCCGTCCTGATCTCCTGCGGATGCGACCAGAGTGCCACCTTGTCGCCGCCGATGCCGATGGCCTGTCCGGTGATGGAGCGGGCGGCCTCGGAGGCGAGGAAGGGCACGAGGGCCGCGCAGTCCTCGGGGGTGCCGAAGCCCTCGCCCTTGCGGAGGAAGGCCGGGAGCGGCTCGCCGTTCTTCATGGCCTCGACGTACGGGGCGAAGGCGGGGATGGTCTCGGTCATCGCGGTCGCGGCGACCGGCACGATCGCGTTGACGGTGATGTTCGCCCGGCCGAGCTCCATCGACCAGGTGCGGGCCATGGCGGCGATGCCGGCCTTGGCGGCGGCGTAGTTCGTCTGCCCGAAGTTGCCGCGCTGGCCGGCCGGGGAGCCGACCAGGATCAGGGTGCCGCCCTCGCCCTGCTCGCGCATGCGGACGGCGGCGGCCCGGGCGCAGGTGAAGGTGCCCTTGAGGTGGGTGGTGACGACCGCGTCGAAGTCCTCGTCGGTCATCTTCCACAGCACCTTGTCGCGCAGGATGCCCGCGTTGGTGACCAGGACGTCCAGTCGGCCGAACTCCTCGACGGCCCGGTTCACCAGCCGTTCGGCGGCCTCGGACGTGCCGACCGGGACGACCTCGGCGACGGCCGTGCCGCCCGCCTCGGCGATGGACTTCACGGCCGCCTCGGCCACCGCCTCGTCGACGTCGTTGACGACCACGGACGCGCCGTGGGCGGCCAGGGCGTGCGCGTAGGCGAGGCCGAGGCCCCGGCCGCTGCCGGTGACGACGGCGACCTTGCCGGTGAGATCGATGCTGGACACGGGTGGGTCCCTTCACGAGCTGATGCGGGTGGTGCGGCTGATGTGGATGGTTCGGGTGGTGCGGGGGTGCGGCCGTACGACGCCGACCGCGGCTCCGAGATCGAAGCTAAGAGCAATAATTGTTGACGTCAATAGTTGTTGGCGACCCACAGGTGCGACATGCTGGAATCGTCACGACGCATCGAGCACCGGGAGCCCGCCATCACACGCCAGCACGTCACGAACCCGAGCCCCATCGACGCGGACGAGCCGTGGATGCGCGGACTGCACGCGGACACCGGCTATCTGCTGTACCGCCTGGGCCTGCGCTCGGGTCAGTTGTTCAACACCTTCCTGCAGGAGTCCGGGTTGCGCCTGCGCCACTACGCGGTGCTGCGCTTCCTGGCCGGCTCCGCGGGCGCCCTGCAGCGGGAGCTGAGCACCCGCCTCGGCTACGACCCGAGCGCGATCGTCGGCCTGGTCGACGACCTGGAGAAGCTCGGATTCGCCGAGCGCCGGCCCTCCCCCGACGACCGGCGCAGCCGGATCGTCGTCCTCACCGCCGAGGGCCGCGCCTTCCTGCGCGACACCGACGAGGCGGGCCTGCGCGTGACGAACGACCTGCTGGGCCCCCTCGGCCCGGCCGAGCGGGAGACGCTGCACACCCTGCTGCTGCGGATCGCGGAGGACGGACTCGGCTGAGATGTTGTGCAAGTTGTTGACTGCCGACTCATGAGTGCCTAACTTCACCGAGGCCTCGTCCCGCACTCCCCCCACGGAAGGGACCCCCGTGAAGACCCGCACCTGCCTCGCCGTACTGACCCTCGCCCTGAGCGCCGCCACCGCGGTGCCCGCCCGGGCGACGACCGGCACCCATCTGTCGGGGCAACTCCCCTCGGGCGCCGCGTACTTGATGGACGTTCCCGCCGCATGGAACGGCACCGTGCTGCTCTACAGCCATGGCTACACCCCCGCCGGAGTCCCCAACCCGGCCCAGAACGCGCCCGGTTCGGGCAGCCGGAGCAAACTGCTCGCCGAGGGCTACGCCCTCATCGGCTCCTCGTACGCCACCACGGGCTGGGCGGTGACGGACGCCGTGCCCGACCAACTGGCCACGCTGGATCTGTTCACACGGAAGTTCGGCCAGGCGCGGCGCACCGTCGCCTGGGGCACCTCCTACGGCGGCTTCGTCACGACGACCCTCGCCGAACGGCACGCCGACCGCTTCGACGGCTCACTGTCGATGTGCGGGCTGGTCCAGGGCGGGGTCGCCAACTGGAACAGCACGCTGGACCCCGTCTTCGCGCTGCGGACGCTGCTCGCGCCCGGCGAGGACATCCCGCTCACCGGATTCGCCGACCAGGCGTCCGCGGCCGCCGCCGCGAAGTCGCTGACCTCGAAGACCGCCGCGGCCCAGCAGACGCCCGCGGGGCGTGCGCGCATCGCCCTCGCCGCCGCCCTGCACAACATCCCCGGCTACAACGACGCCTCGCAGGCCGAGCCCGGCCCGACCGACTGGAACACCCGGGAGGCCAACCAGTACACGGCGGTCGACGGGCTGCTGCGGCTGCCCGCCTTCAGCTGGCGGCAGGAGGCCGAGAGCCGGGCCGGCGGCAACATGTCCTGGAACACCGGCGTGGACTACACGTCGATGCTGGGCCGCTCCCCCCTGTACAAAGAGGTGACCGAGCTCTACAAGGAGGCGGGACTGTCCTTGCGCACCGACCTCGCGGCCCTCGCCACCGCGCCCCGGATCTCCGCCGACCCCACGGCCGTACGGTGGATGCGGCACACCAGCGTGTTCGGGGGCCGTCTCACCGACCCCCAGCTGGACATCCACACCACCGGCGACGCCCTGATCCCGGTACAGGCGGAGAGCGCCTACCGGCGGGCGGCCACCGCGGCGGGCCGGGGCCCCCTGCTCACCCAGGCCTACGTCGACGGGCCCGGACACTGCGCCTTCACCGACGGCGAGATGCTCGGCGCCCTGCACACCCTGGAACACCGGCTGGACACCGGCCGCTGGGACGCCTCGGCGGGGGCGCTCAACACCCGCGCGGCGCAGGAGGACCCGGCGAGCGAGCCGCGGTATGTGACATACCACCCGGCCGCCTACCCCCGACCCTACGACCTCGCCCACCCGGGAGACACCCGGCCATGACCCTTCGCTCGGCCCCCGACCGGCTGCTGTCCGTGCTCGCCGCGTTCGACCACGAGCACCCGGCGCTGTCCCTGACGGACATCAGCCGCCGGGCCGGGCTGACCCTGACCACCGCACACCGGCTGGTGGGCGCCCTGACGGAGTGGGGCGCCCTGGAGCGGGACGCGTCCGGCGTCTACCACGTCGGGCTCCGGCTGTGGGAGGTCGCGGCGCTCGCCCCGCGCGGGCTGGCCCTGCGGCAGATCGCGCTGCCGTACCTGGAGGACCTGTACGAGGCGACGCACGAGAACGTGCAGCTGGCGGTGCGGGACGGGTCGGAGGTCGTCTACATCGAGTGGATCTCGGGGCGTTCGGCCGTCGGCGTGCACATCCGGGTCGGGGCGCGCTGGCCGCTGCACGCCACCGGCGTCGGGCTGGCACTGCTGGCGCACGCGGGTCAGGAGGCGCAGGAGGAGTACTGCGCGGCCCCGCTCGCCCGCTTCACGCCGTACACCATCACCGATCCGGCGGAGCTACGCCGGATGCTCGCCGAGGTGCGCCGCACAGGGGTCGCGGTGAGCAGCAGGCAGGTCACCGAGGACGCCCTGTCGGTGGCCGCCCCCGTGCGCGGGCCGGGCGGGGTGGTGGTCGCCGCGGTGTCCGTGGTGGTGCCGCGGACCCACGCGCAGGTGCCGGTACTGGTGCCCGCCGTGCGGCTCGCGGCCCGCGGCATATCGCGGGCACTGGGGTGGCGGCCGTCGAAGGAGCCGTAGGACAGCGACGGAGCCGCAGGCCGTCGATGGGGCCGCAGGCCGCCGACAGGGCCGCAGACCGTAGACGGGGCCGCAGGCGGTCGAAGGGGCCGCAGGCCGCCGACAGGGCCGCAGACCGCCGACAGGGCCGCAGACCGTAGACGGGGCCGCAGGCGGTCGAAGGGGCCGCAGGCGGTCGAAGGGGCCGCAGGCCGCCGACAGGACCGCAGGCGTGCGCCTTGCGCCGCCCGCGCTCCGCCGCCCGCGTTCGAATATCCCTCTCGCCGGTGAGGCCGGCGGCCGGACGCGGTCGGGATACTGGGACCGCCCTGTCCGGAGGAGCCGCCCATGTCCCCGCAGTCCTGGCTCGGGCGGGTCGCCGCGCGGCTGCGCACGGCCGACCCGTATGTCGTCGACACCGCTCTCGCCGCGCTCGTGCTGTTCGCCGTCTCCCTGCAGTGGCTCTTCCCCGACGAGGGCGACGACCCGCTGTCCTGGCAGGGCTGGCTGCTGGGTGCCGCGACGGCGGTGCCGTTGGTGTGGCGGCGCCGGGCGCCGTTCGCGACCGCGTGGGTCGTCTCCGCGGCCACGCCCGCGATGGCGGTCTACCACGCGCCGCCGCCGGACGTGGTGTGGGGCGGCCTGGTCGTCCTCTACACGGTCGCCTCCCTCTCGCCGCCCTGGCAGCGCCGGCTGATGCTGGCGGGCTGGCTGGTCGGGGCCACGCTCACCATGCAGCACAAGGAGCACGCCCGGCCCTTCGAGTACGCCTTCCACCTGCTGACGATCCTGTGCGCGTACGGGCTGGGCACGATGGCCCGGGACCGGCGCGCCCACACGGAGGCGGTCGAGGAACGGGCCCGGCGCCTGGAGCGGGAGCGGGCCGCCGACACCGCGCGGGCGATCGCCCGGGAACGGTCCCGGATCGCCCGGGACATGCACGACGTCCTCGCGCACGCGGTGAGCCTGATGGTGGTGCAGGCCGAGGCCGGACCCGTCGTGGTGCGCAGCGACCCGCGGCGCGCGGAGGCGTCCTTCGACGCCATCGCCACGACCGGACGGGACGCGATGGCGCAGCTGCGGCGGATCCTCGGTGTCCTCAAGGAGGAGCAGGCGAACGGCACTTCACCGCAGCCCGCGGTGGCGGGTGTGCCCGCGCTCGTACGGCAGGTCGCCGACACCGCGGGCCTGCGTGTGGAGTTGCGTACCCGGGGCGAGCCGCGGCCGCTGCCGGCGGACGCCGAGGTCGCCGCCTACCGGGTGACGCAGGAGGCGCTGACCAACACGGTGAAACACGCCTACGCTTCCTGCGCGACGGTCGAACTGGACTGGACGGAGGACGCGTTGACCCTCACGGTGACCGACGACGGACGAGGGCCGGCGGCCCTGGACGGCGGGCACGGGCTGATCGGCATCCGGGAGCGGGCCGCCGCCTGCGGGGGCAGCGCCGAGGCGGGGCGCGGTCCCGACGGCGGCTTCCGCGTCGTCGTACGGCTGCCCGCCGCGGACGACCGGCGGGCGGAAGCCCGGCGACGGGGCCCGGCGTGAGCATCCGGGTGGTGGTCGCCGACGACCAGGAACTGGTCCGCAGCGGCTTCAGCATGATCCTTGAGGCCCAGCGGGACATCGAGGTGGTCGCCGAGGCCGGGGACGGCGCCGAGGCGGTCTCGGCGGTGCGGCGGCACAGCCCCGACGTGCTGCTCCTCGACATCCGCATGCCGGTCATGGACGGGCTGGAGGCGGCGCGCCGGGTGTGCGCGCAGTCCGGCTGCAAGGTCGTCATGCTGACCACGTTCGACCTCGACGAGTACGTCTACGAGGCGCTGTACGCGGGTGCCAGCGGCTTCCTGCTCAAGGACCTGCGCCGCGACGACCTGGTGCACGCGGTGCGCGTGGTCGCGGCCGGCGACTCCCTGCTCGCGCCGACGGTGACCCGGCGCCTGGTGGCGGACGTCGTGCGCCGCCGCCGCGAGGAGGCCGCCGCGTCGGTCACCCCGCAGCGCCTGGAGGTGCTGACCGCCCGCGAGATGGAGACGCTGCGGCTGCTGGCCCGCGGCCTGTCCAACTCCGAGATCGCCACGGCGTTCTTCGTCAGCGAGCACACGGTCAACACCCATGTCAGCAACGTGCTGGGCAAGTTGGGGCTCAGGGACCGGGTGCAGGCG
Organism: Streptomyces sp. C1-1; assembly: GCF_050214755.1. Classification (NCBI taxonomy): domain Bacteria; kingdom Bacillati; phylum Actinomycetota; class Actinomycetes; order Kitasatosporales; family Streptomycetaceae; genus Streptomyces; species Streptomyces sp. C1-1. The sequence continues at coordinate 2,268,170 of NZ_CP189826.1, forward strand.
GTGATCTGCGCCTACGAGGCGGGGCTGGTGACACCGGGCAACCCGTGATCGTCCAGTTCCTCGAACAGGGTCAGCTGGAGGGCGCCCGGGGCCTGAAGCCGGGAGTTCAGAGAGTTCCAGGGGGTGCGCGTCGGCTCGGCGAGGATCTCGGCCCCGGCGGCGGACAGCCGCGTCGTGGCGGCGGTCGCGTCGTCGACCTGGAAGGCGACCCGGATGTGGCCGGCCACCCGTCGCCCCACCTCGACGTCGTCGATGAAGGCCGCGTGGTGGGGGTCGGTCAGCTCCAGGGTGGCCCGGCCCGCGTCGAGGATGGTGACCCTCCCGTCGGGGGAGGAGAACGCGGCGCGCTCGGGCAGGCCGAGCACGTCGCGGTAGAAGCGCAGGGCCTCGTCGTAGTCGGGTGCCGTGACGACGAGACGGAGCTCGCGGACGGTGGGTTCCTCGGACATGCGGACTCCTCGGAGATCGCGGGTGGCCTCCCCCGTCAACCGTGCCGGCCCGCCGGACGATTCCCTTCGCCTCCCTCCGGGGAGTGAGCCGGGCCCGCTTCTCCCCCGCGCGGGCGAGCCCGCGAAACCGCTCCCACCGGCGATCCTGCGGCGCCCCGTCCGGCAGCAGTCTGAGGGCGATGGCAACCGACGACCCGCCGGGAGGCACCGTGCTCTCCTCACTCGCCCGGGCGGCGACCCGCCGCCCGCTGACCGTCATCCTGCTGTGGGTGCTCTTCCTGCTGCTCGGCTTCGGGCTGGGGACGGGCGTCTTCGGGCGGCTGTCCGACAACGTGCCCGAGGTCCCGGGCACCGAGTCGGAGCACGCCGCCCAGTACCTCGACCGCGCCGACCCGGCCGGTGAGTCGTTCACCGGGGTCGTGGCGGGGGCCACCGTCACCGAGCCCGGACTGCGCGCACAGGTCGAGCGGGCCGTCGCCGACGTGCGCGGCATCGACGGCATCGCCGCCGTACCGGACCCGTACACGACCCGTGGGCTCACGGCGCGGGACGGGAGGGCGCTGCTCGTCCCGGTCACCCTCGACGGCGCTCTCGGGGACGACGCCGAGAAGAAGGCCGTGGACGCGGCCGTCGACCGGATCAAACGGATCGACGCACCCCAAGTACACGTCAGCGGAGGCCCATTGCTGGGCAGGCAGCTGGGCGAGCGGGCCCAGCACGACGTCCGGAACGCCGAGTTGATCTCACTACCGGTCGTCCTCGCCCTGCTGCTGGTCGTGTTCGGCGGACTGCGCGCGGCCGCGCTGCCGCTGGTGATCGCGGTGAGCGGGATCGCGGGCGCCTTCCTGGCGCTGTTCGGCTTCAGCCGGGTCACCGACATCTCGGTGTACGCGATCCAGGTGACCACCATGCTGGGGCTCGGACTCGCCGTGGACTACGCCCTGTTGATGCTGGTCCGGTTCCGCGAGGAGCGCCGGCACACGCCGGACGTCGACGAGGCCGTGCACCGTACGGTCGCGGCGGCGGGGCGGACGGTGCTGTTCTCCGGGCTCACGGTCGCCGTCAGCCTGACCGGGCTGCTGGTCTTCCCGAGCGTGTTCCTGCGCAGCATGGGGCTGGCGGTGGCCGCCGTCGTCGTCATCGACATGCTGGCCGCGCTGACGCTGCTGCCCGCCCTGCTCGCCAGGTTCGGCGGGCGGATCGCCCCGGCGAAGGTCCGGCCGGAGGCCGAGGAGGGCCGCTTCTTCGCCCGCGTCGCCCGATTCGCGGCCCGCCGCCGCGTCGCCGTCCTGGCGGCGGTCGTACCGGTGCTGCTGGTACTGGCCCTGCCCGCCACGGGCATGCGGATCGAGATCGGCGACGCCACGCAGCTGCCCGCGACCACCGAGGCACGGAGGTTGTACGACACCGTGGACACCCACTTCCCGCCGGGCACCGGGGTCTCGCCGGTGACGGTGGTGCTGAAACCGGGCACCGATGCCGCCACCGCCGGCCGGATCCGCGCCCTGTCGCCCACCGCCCGCTTCCGCGAACTGCCGGGCGGCGCCGGCGTCGTACAACTGCAGCCGTCCGGACGGGTGGACGGCGCGCAGGCGACCGCTCTGGTGGAGGCGGTGCGCGACCTGCGAGGTGCCGAGCCGGTGCAGGTCACCGGGCCCGCCGCGCGTCTGGTCGACTTCCGGGCGATGCTCACCGACCGGGCGCCGTGGGCGGCCCTGACCGTGCTCGTGGGCATCTCCGTCCTGCTGTTCGCCTTCACGGGCTCGGTCCTGATCCCGTTGCGCACGATCCTGACGACGCTGCTGAGTCTGGGCGCGGCGCTGGGCGTGGTGGTGTGGGTGTTCCAGGACGGCCACCTGGCGGGTCTGCTGGGCGCCGAGGGCCTGGGCGCGCTGAGCCTGACGGCACCGCCGCTGATCGTCGCGATCGCCTTCGGACTCGCCATGGACTACGAGCTGTTCATCCTGGCCCGGATGCGCGAGGCCCGGCGCGCGACGGGCGACGACCGGGAGGCGGTGGTGACCGGGCTGCGCCGCTCCGGCCGCGTGGTCACCTGCGCCGCGCTGCTGCTGGCCGTCGTCTTCGGCGCGTTCATGACGGGCGGCTTCTCGCCCATCCTGCAGATCGGCCTCGGCCTGACCCTGGCGGTCCTCATCGACGCGACGGTCGTACGGATGCTGCTGGTCCCGGCGACGATGGCGCTGCTGGGGCGCCGCGCGTGGTGGGCGCCGAGGCCGCTGCACCGGGCGCACGAGCGGTTCGGGCTCGGCGAGGAGGCGCCGGCCCCGACGGCGGACGTCGTGGGGGCCGGATCCCGGACCCCGTGACGGCGGGTCCCGCCCGGGCCGCTCCTCACGGGAATCTCAGGGAGCGGCCGGGAGATTCAAAGGATCAGCACATCTGCGCGGCGCAGGATGCACCCGGAACAGGTGGACATCCCAGGAAGGCCTGACGTGGGCGTCTCACACATATCGAACCGGTCGCAGCGGCAGTCGCACAGGTGGTCCCGGCGCGGGCTGCTCGGCGCGCTCGGCGTGGCGCCGGCCGCCGCGGTCCTCACCGCGTGCAGCGGCTCGGCGGGCGCGTCGGAGGGCACGGCGGAGGCCTCCGCGAGGTCGGCCCCGTCCGCCGGCGCGAAAAAGCCCGTCGTCTCCGTGACGCCCGCCGACGGCACCCGCAAGGCCGACTTCTCCAGCCCCGTCGAGGTCACCGTGACCGACGGCACGCTGGCCTCGGTGAAGGTCACCGGCAACGACGGCTCCACGCTGGACGGTTCCCTCAACGACGCGAGGACGAGGTGGACGTCGGCGAGGAACCCGTACTCGGGCACGAAGTACACGGTCACGGCCACCCCGGAGGGCGCCTCCGCGCAGACGGCGAGCTTCACCACCAAGTCGCCCGGCGAGACCTTCGTCGGATACTTCACGCCCGAGGCGGGCTCCACCTCGGGCGTCGGCATGCCCGTGTCGATCAACTTCACGCACGCGGTGAAGGACCGGGCGGCCGTCCAGAAGGCGATCACCGTCACCGCGGAGCCCGCGGTCGAGGTGGTCGGCCACTGGTTCGACGACACCCGGCTGGACTTCCGTCCGGAGACCTACTGGGCGGCCGGTACGAAGATCACGCTCAGCCTGCGGCTGAAGGACGTGGAGGGCACGGACGGCGTCTACGGCGTCCAGCAGAAGGACGTCACCTTCCACATCGGCCGGGAGCAGATCAGCACGGTGGACCTGTCGAGCAAGCGGATGACGGTCCGGCGGGCCGGCGAGACGATCGCCACCTACCCGGTCTCCGGCGGCAACGCCCAGCACACCACCTGGTCCGGGATCATGGTCATCAGCGAGCGGTTCAAGCAGACCCGCATGGAATCCTCGACGGTCGGGCTCGGCGACGAGTACGACATCTCCGACGTCCCGCACGCCCAGCGCCTGACCACCTCCGGCACCTTCGTGCACGGCAACTACTGGGCGTCCACCTCCGTGTTCGGCCACCAGAACACCAGTCACGGGTGCGTGGGCCTGCACGACGCCAAGGGCGCGAGCGACTCGTCCGTGGACGGTTACAAGTTCTACGAGTCCTCGATGCTCGGCGACGTCGTCATCGTGAAGAACTCCGGCGAGAACACCGTCGATCCGGCCAACGGTCTCAACGGGTGGAACCTGTCGTGGGCGCGGTGGAAGGCCGGGAGCGCGGTTTAACACGATTGCGTCGTTCAGAGTGTGAACTTCCGTGCCGCGAAAGGACTTTCCTTGCTTTAACTCTTGACGACCCCGGTGGCGCGGAGCACATTGGGCCCACTTTGAGAGCGCTCTCACGTGCTCTCGACGGTACCCGCAGCTCCTCACCCCGTACCCGGGAGGCACCCCCCGATGAGTGCAACCTCCGGCATGCCCAGACGGCGACGCTCGCTCGTCGCCGCCCTCAGCACGCTCGGCCTGGCGGCCGTGCTCGCCACGGCCGCCACCCAGTCCGCCGACGCCTCCGCGCCCACGCCTCCGTCCGGCTGGACGCAGGTCTTCGCCGACGACTTCAACGGCTCGGCCGGCACCGGCGTCAACACCTCCAACTGGCTGTACGACACCGGGACCTCGTATCCGGGCGGCGCCGCCAACTGGGGCACCGGCGAGGTCGAGACGATGACCACCAGCACCAACAACGTGGCCCTCGACGGAAGCGGCAACCTGAAGATCACGCCGCTGCGCGACGCGTCCGGCAACTGGACCTCGGGCCGCATCGAGACCAACCGCACCGACTTCCAGCCCCCGGCCGGCGGCAAGCTGCGCGTCGAGGCGCGCATCCAGATGCCCAACGTCACCGGCAACGCGGCCGCCGGCTACTGGCCGGCGTTCTGGATGCTGGGCGCGCCCTACCGCGGCAACTACCAGAACTGGCCGAGCGTCGGCGAGCTGGACATCATGGAGAACGTCAACGGCATCAACAAGACCTGGGCCACCATGCACTGCGGCACGGCCTCGGGCGGCCCCTGCAACGAGACGACCGGCCTGGGCAATTCGACGGCCTGTCCCAACACCACCTGCCAGTCCGGCTTCCACACCTACACCATGGAGTGGGACCGCTCCGCCAGCCCCGAGGCGATCCGCTTCTACGTCGACGGCGTCAACTACCAGACGGTGACGGCCAATCAGGTGGACGCCACGACCTGGGCCAACGCCACCAACCACGGCTTCTTCGTCATCCTGAACGTGGCGATGGGCGGCGGCTTCCCGGCCGCGTTCGGCGGCGGGCCGACCAGCGCGACGGAGTCCGGCCACCCGATGCTGGTGGACTACGTCCAGGTGCTGTCGTCCGGTGGAGGGGGCGGCACCACACCCCCGCCCTCCGGCAACCGGGACGCCTACAGCGCCATCCAGGCGGAGTCCTACGACAGCCAGTCGGGGGTCACCGCCGAGACCACGTCGGACACCGGCGGCGGCCAGGACATCGGCTACATCGCCAACGGCGACTGGGCCCTGTACAAGGGCGTCAACTTCGGCTCCACGGCGGCCAAGCAGTTCTACGCCCGGGTGGCCGCCGGTGCCGGATCCGGGGTCAGCGGTTTGGTCCAGGTACGTCTGGACAGCGCCACCAGCACCCCCATCGGCAGCTTCGCCGTCGGCAACACGGGCGGCTGGCAGTCCTGGACGACGATCCCGGCCAACATCAGCTCGGTCACGGGCACGCACGACGTGTATCTGACCTTCAGCAGTGGCCAGCCGGCCGACTTCGTGAACGTGAACTGGTTCGGCTTCGGGCACTGACCGACGGGCCGGGTGTCCCGCGGCCCGCATCCCGCGGGGCACCCGTCAGTCCCGGCGCCGCTCCACGGCGGCGATCGCCTTCATGTACGTGGCGAACTGCCGCCGCAGTCCGGCCCGTTCGGCGATCCGGCCCAACGCCGCCCGCGCGCACGCGTCACCGCCCAGACTGACCAGGAAGTACTCCTCGAGCGCTTCCTCGTAGCGGCCGTTGTGCTCCAGCAGCCAGGCGAGATGCCGTCGCGCGTAGGCGTCACCGGCCTCGGCGCGCCCGCGCAGCTCACGGACGGCCACGGCCGCGCCCCGCTCGCGCTCCAGCTCGCGGACCCGTTCGCGCAGCCTGATGTTCTCGGCCCTGCGCGTGGACCGCGCCGGCCGGGTTCCCGTCTCCCGGTCCCGGCCCGGCATCCCCGGCCGCGCTCTGTCCGCCCTGGCCCGTACGCGGATGACCTGCCCGTGGTCGACCGGTTCCCCGGCCGCGGCGGCACGGTCGTACAGGCGGGTGGCGACGTCGAACAGCCCCTGGCCGGCGGCCCGTTCCGCGAGCGCGGCACAGGATTCGGCGTCCGCGTGCTGGGCCAGGGTCCTCCACACCTCGTGCCGCCGTGCCGGCACGGCGATCTTCTCGCGCTCCAGGAAGTTGCTCAGGCGGTAGCGGACGGCCTCGGACCGGCCGGGTTCCCGGTCCACGCGGACCAGCAGGCCGCCCAGGCCCTGGCAGTCCGTGACGCAGTACCCGAAGGCCCGTCCGAGAGCGCTGCGTGTCGTGTCCGGCGCCCAGTGGGCCGCCATGCCCACGAGCAACGGCTCCGGCAGTTCGGGGTGGTGACCGAGGCGGCGGGCGGTCATCGCGCCCATCAGTACGGCGGCGGCGACCGGATCCGCCTCGGTCCACTGCCGGTGCAGGGCCAGGGCGCCCGCCAGGTACTGGGTGACGCGGGAGCCGTCCTCGTACTCGAGTGCGCGAAGGAAGCGGGGATCGCGCCCCGCCTCCTGCCGGGCCCGCGCTCGTTCGTCCTCGCTGAACCGGCCGCCGACCGGCACTTCGCGGCTCACCCGGAGCAGCCTGTGGGCGTGGCGGTGTGCGGGGTCCGCCTTCAGCGCGTCCACGTGGGCCGAGCGCATCGTCATCAGGACGAGGACCGGGCGGCGTTCGACGTCCCCGCGCAGGCGCAGCACCTCGGCGGCGAAGGCCTCGCTCGTGTCCCTGTCCGGGGTGAGCAGGTACTCGTCCGCGTTGTCGAGCCACAGCACGGTGCGCGGTGGGAGCTGCCGCAGGCCGGCCAGTGCCTCGGCGTGATCGAGGGGCGGCTGCCACAGCCGCCAGCTGCTCAGCGGACCGGGCTTGGCACCGGGCCCCAGCTCGGCCACGACCGCCTCCCAGGAGGAGCGGGTCTTGCCGCTCCCGGGGGCGCCCCGGACGAGGAAGCTGTGGCTCGCCCCGCCCGCGACCGCCCGGACATGGGCACGCAGGGAGCCGTCGTGATCGCGGGATATGTAGCGCGGCAGGCCGCCCGGGGCGCCGTGGTCCCCGACGGCGTGGGTCACGCCCAGCGCGACGGGATCGTGGGCGTGGGCGGCGACCGGGCGGGCGTCGGGGCGGACGGCCGGTTCACTGCGCCCCGACGCCGCGCCTCGGCGGCCCTGCCCCCGGCGCCGTTCCCGGAGCCCGAGACGGCGAAGGCGCTCCAGTTCGGCGACCGCGTGGACCGTTTCCTCGCCGGCCAGATCGGCCTCCCGCGCCAGGGCCCGGACCAGTTTCGCGAGGCCCGGCTCGTCGCGCGGTACGGCCTTCCCCGTGAGCCACTGGCTCAAGGTCGCCTTGGGAACGTCCAGTTCGCTGTACGTGGGCTCACCGGCGAGCGCGAACAGCGAACGCAGCTCCGCCGCGAACGCCCGCGCGTGCGACGCGTCGTCATCGGTCACGTCTGCGAACCTTCCTTCGACGCGGCGAGGTTGGGGGCGGGCAGCCGTCCTTGTCCAGCACGATAGCCGACGCCGGCGAGGGACTTCCGCGGACGTTCCACGAACGCTCTCCAGCTCGACGGACAGCCGTCGACGGCCTCTCCTGGTCGCAGGCCCGACACATCCGTACGGAAGGAGAGCGATCCCGATGACAGCGACCGAGCGGTCCACGCGCCGTCGCCGCACCGCCGAACGCCTGCTGCGCAGCGCGCTGTTCAGCGCGGTGCGAGCCGCCGCGGCCACCGCGGGTTCGGCGGGAGCCGCGGCCTTGCTGTGGTGGCTGAGGGGTCACCGATGAACGGCGGGCCCCGCTACCGCAGCTCCGCCCGGAACGCCGCCGGTGTCAGCTCCGTGTGCTGCTGGAAGAACTTGGAGAAGTTCGCCGCGTCGGGGAAGCCGATCGCCGCGCCCACCCGCCCGATCGGCATGTCCGTGTGGGCGAGGAGGCGTTTGGCCTCCAGGATCACGCGCTTGTCGATGAAGCCCTTCGGGGTCTGGCCGGTGGCGGCGCGGACCGCGCGGACGAGGGTGCGGCGGGAGTAGCCGAGCGAGTCGGCGTAGGCGCTGACGCTGTGGTTGGTGGCGAAGTCCTTCTCCACGGCGTCGCGGAAGCGGGTGAAGGTGCTGTCCGACTGGAGCCGGGCCGCCTCGGCGGAGCTGGCCGCCAGATGGGCGAGGCGGAGCAGGAACGCCGTGAGGCAGTGGCGCAGCACGGCGGTGTGCAGCCCGGGCGGCAGGCTTTCGGTGTCCTCGTATTCGCGGGTGAGCTGGGCGAGGGCCGCGCGCAGGCCGGCCAGCCGGGGCGCGTCGGGGCTGAGCAGCGGCGGGAGGTCGTAGCGGTAGAGGCCGGTGGCCTCCACGGTGGCGCGCGGCAGGAAGCCGGGCTGCATGGTCAGCACGGTTCCGCGGTACTCGCTCGTACTGGAGAAGCGGTGGACCTGACCGGGGCGGATCCACAGCAGGTCGCCGGCGTTCGCCTCGTACTCGGCGAAGTCGATCATGTGGCGGACCGGGCCGGCGTCGAAGAGCATCACGACATGGAAATCGATGCGGTGGACACGATGCAGGGGGGCGTCGGCGTGCCAGGTGCGGTCGGCTCCCATCGGGCCCACCTGCATCCCGACGCCCCGCACGCTCAGTTCGACCGGGAAGGGGAACGTTCTGATCCCGTCCACGTCGCCGTCGTCGTCTCCGCCTCGGATGGTTCTGTCCGCCATGTCCCTCTACCGCCGCCCAGCTACCGCTTTCGGTGTCCCACTTTCACCACAGGCTGGCACACGAGGACCTTCCCTCGTAAAAGTCAGACTTTTAAGTTTGAACGCGTAAGGCCAGCAATCCCGCTCAGATCGAGGATTTCTTGAAGATGAGTACGCAGACACCGGACAGCTTCGAATGGACCGAACTCGACCGTCGAGCCGTCGACACCGCCCGTCTGCTCGCGGCCGACGCCGTGCAGAGGGTCGGCAACGGCCACCCGGGCACCGCCATGAGCCTCGCCCCTGCGGCGTACACGATCTTTCAGAAGTTGATGCGGCACGATCCGGCCGACCCGGAGTGGACCGGCCGTGACCGGTTCGTCCTCTCCCCCGGACACACCTCGCTGACCCTCTACACCCAGCTCTTCCTGGCCGGGTACGAGGTCGAGCTGGACGATCTGAAGGCCTTCCGCACGCACGGCTCGCGGACCCCCGGCCACCCGGAGTACGGGCACACCGCCGGTGTCGAGACCACCACCGGCCCGCTCGGCCAGGGCGCCGCCAACGCCGTCGGCATGGCGATGGCCGCCCGCTACGAGCGCGGTCTGTTCGACCCCGAGGCGCCCGAGGGCACCTCCCCCTTCGACCACACCGTCTGGGCGATCGTCTCCGACGGCGACCTGGAGGAGGGCGTCTCCGCCGAGGCCTCCTCGATGGCCGGCCACCAGAAGCTCGGCAACCTGGTCTTCCTCTACGACGACAACCACATCTCGATCGAGGGCGACACCGCGACCGCGTTCTCCGAGGACGTCCTGAAGCGGTACGAGGCCTACGGCTGGCACACCCAGCGCGTCGAGCCCACCGAGAACGGCGACGTCGACGTGCCCGCGCTGTACGCGGCCCTGAGGGCGGCGCAGGCCGAGACCGGACGCCCCTCGATCGTCGCGATGCGCACGATCATCGCCTGGCCCGCCCCGAACGCGCGGAACACCGAGGCCTCCCACGGCTCGGCACTGGGCGCGGACGAGGTGGCCGCCACCAAGCGCGTCCTCGGCTTCGACCCGGAGCGGTCCTTCCAGGTGGACGCCGACGTCCTCGCCCACGCCCGACAGGCCCTCGACCGGGGTGCCGAGGCGCACGCGGCCTGGGACAAGCAGATCGACAAGTGGCGCGGCGCGAACCCCGAGCGGGCCGAGCTGTTCGACCGGATCGTGGCCGGCCGGCTCCCCGAGGGCTGGGAGGACGCGCTGCCGGTGTTCGAGGAGGGCAAGGCCGTCGCGACGCGTGCCGCCTCCGGCAAGGTGCTGCAGGCCCTGGGCGCCGTCCTGCCCGAGCTGTGGGGCGGTTCCGCGGACCTGGCCGGCTCGAACAACACCACCATCGACAAGACGTCGTCGTTCCTGCCGGAGGGCAACCCGCTGCCCGAGGCCGATCCGTACGGCCGCACCCTCCACTTCGGCATCCGCGAGTTCTCGATGGCCGCGGAGATGAACGGCATCGCCCTGCACGGCAACACCCGTGTCTACGGCGGCACCTTCCTGGTGTTCTCCGACTACATGCGCAACGCGGTGCGGATGTCGGCGCTGATGCAGCTGCCCGTCACCTACGTGTGGACGCACGACTCCATCGGCCTCGGTGAGGACGGCCCCACGCACCAGCCGGTCGAGCATCTCGCCTCCCTGCGCGCCATCCCCGGCCTCAACGTCGTCCGTCCGGCCGACGCCAACGAGACGGCGATCGCCTGGGCCGAGATCCTCAAGCGGCACGCCACCGACCCCGCCCCGCACGGTCTCGCGCTCACCCGCCAGGGAGTGCCGACGTACGCGCCCAACCCCGATGCGGCGAAGGGCGGTTACGTCCTGAAGGAGTCCTCGACGCAGACCCCGGACGTCGTCCTGATCGCCACCGGCTCGGAGGTACAGCTCGCCGTCGCCGCGCGGGAGCTGCTTCAGGCCGAGGGGATCGGCGCGCGGGTGGTGTCGATGCCGTCCGTGGAGTGGTTCGAGCAGCAGCCGCGCGAGTACCGCGAGAGCGTCCTTCCGCCGTCCGTGCGAGCCCGTGTCGCCGTCGAGGCCGGAATCGGTCTGACCTGGTACCGCTTCACGGGTGACGCGGGACGCATCGTCTCCCTCGAGCACTTCGGCGCCTCCGCCGACGCCAGGACCCTGTTCGCCGAGTACGGCTTCACCCCCGAGAACGTCGCAGCGGCTGCCCGGGAATCCCTGGCCGCCGCCCGCGGTTGATCCGATCGCAAGAAAGAAGATGATCACAGTGACCGAAGTGACCGCGACCGCGGGAGCACTCAAGCGCCTGAGCGACGAAGGCGTCTCCATCTGGCTGGACGACCTCTCGCGCCGGCGGATCGAGTCCGGCAACCTCGCCGAACTCGTCGCGAACAGCAACGTGGTCGGCGTGACCACCAACCCCTCCATCTTCCAGGCCGCCATCGGTTCGGGCGAGGGCTACGAGGAGCAGCTCGCCGACCTGGCGGTGCGGGGCGTCACGGTCGAGGAGGCCGTGCGCATGATGACCACCGCCGACGTCCGCGCCGCAGCCGACGTCCTGCGGCCCGTGTACGACGCCACCGGCGGCCGGGACGGCCGGGTCTCCATCGAGGTCGACCCGCGTCTCGCCCACGACACGAGGGCCACCGTCGCCGAGGCCAGGCAGCTGGCCTGGCTCGTCGACCGTCCCAACGTCATGATCAAGATCCCGGCGACGAAGGCCGGCCTCCCGGCGATCACCGAGGTCATCGGCATCGGCATCAGCGTCAACGTCACGCTGATCTTCTCCCTGGAGCGCTACCGCGAGGTCATGGACGCCTACCTCGCCGGCCTGGAGAAGGCACGGGCCAGGGGCCTCGACCTCGCCGCGATCCACTCCGTGGCCTCCTTCTTCGTCTCCCGCGTCGACTCCGAGGTCGACAAGCGGCTGTCGGCCCTCAGCTCCCCCGAGGCCGCCGCTCTCAAGGGCAAGGCGGCGCTGGCCAACGCGCGCCTCGCCTACCAGGCCTACGAGGAGGTCTTCAGCGGTGAGCGCTGGACCGCCCTGGCCGGGGCGCGGGCCAACAAGCAGCGCCCGCTGTGGGCGTCGACCGGCGTGAAGGACCCGGCGTACAAGGACACCCTGTACGTCGACGAGCTGGTCGCGCCGGGCACCGTCAACACGATGCCGGAGGCCACCCTCAACGCCACCGCCGACCACGGCGAGATCACCGGCGACACGGTGACCGGCGGCTACGAGCAGGCCCACGCCGACCTGACCGCCGTCGAGGCGCTCGGCATCTCCTACGACGAGGTCGTCCAGCAGCTCGAGGACGAGGGCGTCGCCAAGTTCGAGGTGGCCTGGCAGGAACTGCTGGACGCCGTGACCAAGTCTCTGGACAGCAAGGGGGCCGACGCGGAATGACCGAGATCCCCGCCACCGACTGGCAGAACCCGCTGCGCGACCCGCGCGACCGGCGGCTGCCCCGCATCGCCGGCCCGTCCGGGCTCGTCATCTTCGGCGTCACCGGTGACCTCTCCCGCAAGAAGCTGATGCCGGCCGTCTACGACCTGGCCAACCGCGGTCTGCTGCCGCCGGGCTTCTCCCTCGTCGGGTTCGCCCGCCGGGACTGGGAGGACCAGGACTTCGCGCAGGTCGTGCACGACGCGGTCCGCGAGCACGCGCGCACCGAGTTCCGCGAGGAGGTCTGGCAGCAGCTCGCCGAGGGCATGCGGTTCATCCCCGGCGACTTCGACGACGACACCGCGTTCGAGCAGCTGCGCAGCACCGTCGACGAGCTCGACAAGGCCCGCGGCACGAGCGGCAACTACGCCTTCTACCTCTCCGTACCGCCGAAGTTCTTCCCCAAGGTCGTCGAGCAGCTGAAGAAGCACGGTCTCGCGGACGCGCCCGAGGGTTCCTGGCGGCGCGCGGTCATCGAGAAGCCCTTCGGCCGCGATCTGACCACCGCCCGGGAGCTGAACGCGCTCGTGCACGACGTGTTCGAGCCGGACCAGGTCTTCCGCATCGACCACTACCTGGGCAAGGAGACCGTCCAGAACATCCTGGCGCTGCGCTTCGCCAACCAGATGTACGAGCCCATCTGGAACCGCTCGTACGTCGACCACGTGCAGATCACGATGGCCGAGGACATCGGCATCGGCGGCCGCGCCGGCTACTACGACGGCATCGGCGCCGCACGTGACGTCATCCAGAACCACCTGCTGCAGCTGATGGCGCTGACCGCCATGGAGGAGCCGGCCGCGTTCGACGCCGAGTCGCTGCTGACGGAGAAGCTGAAGGTGCTCAAGGCCGTGAAGGTCCCCGAGGACCTCGGCCGGCACACGGTGCGCGGACAGTACGCGGCCGCCTGGCAGGGCGGCGAGAAGGTGCGCGGCTACCTCGACGAGGACGGCATCGACCCGGCCTCGACGACGGACACGTACGCCGCGCTCAAGCTGAACGTGGACAACCGGCGGTGGGCGGGTGTGCCGTTCTACCTGCGGGCCGGCAAGCGGCTCGGCCGCCGCGTCACCGAGATCGCGGTCGTCTTCCAGCGGGCGCCGCACTCCCCCTTCGACTCGACGGCGACGGAGGAGCTGGGCGAGAACGCGATCGTCATCCGCGTCCAGCCCGACGAGGGCATGACGGTCCGCTTCGGCTCCAAGGTGCCGGGCACCTCGATGGAGATCCGGGACGTGTCGATGGACTTCGCCTACGGCGAGTCCTTCACCGAGTCCAGCCCTGAGGCGTACGAGCGGCTCATCCTGGACGTACTGCTCGGCGACGCCAACCTTTTCCCCCGTCACCAGGAAGTGGAAGAGTCCTGGAAGATCCTCGACCCGATCGAGGAGTACTGGGCGAAGAACGGCAAGCCGGCGCAGTACGCCTCGGGGACCTGGGGACCCAAGGAAGCCGACGAGATGCTCGCACGAGACGGACGGAGCTGGCGCAGGCCATGAAGATCGACCTGACCGACACCACGGCAAGCAAGATCAACAAGGCGCTGGTGCAGGGGCGCCGCGCCATCGGCACTCCTGCCGTGGGCATGGTCCTGACGATGGTGATCGTCACGGACGAGGAGAACGCCTACGACGCGATCAAGGCGGCCGAGGAGGCCTCGCACGAGCATCCCTCGCGCACCCTGGTCGTCATCAGGCGGCAGGCCCGCACCCCGCGCGACCGCATCGCGTCCAAGCTGGACGCGGAGGTGCGGGTGGGCTCCGACGCGGGCACCGGCGAGACGGTGGTGCTGCGCACCTACGGCGAGGTGTCCGACCACGCCGACTCGGTCGTGCTGCCGCTGCTGCTGCCGGACGCGCCGGTCGTCGTGTGGTGGCCGGTGGACGCGCCGGACAACCCCTCGAAGGATCCGCTGGGCGCGCTGGCGCAGCGCAGGATCACCGACCTGTACGCGGTGGAGAACCCGCTGCAGGCGCTGGAGACCCGGAGGCGTTCCTACGCGCCCGGCGACACCGACCTGGCCTGGACCCGGCTGACGCCGTGGCGTTCGATGCTGGCCGCCGCCCTGGACCAGGCCCGCGCCCAGATCATCTCGGGCGCGGTGGAGGCCGAGGCGGAGAACCCGGCGGCCGAGCTGCTGGCGCGCTGGCTGGAGGCGCGGCTGAACGTGAAGATCGACCGCGTGGTCACCGCCGGCCCGGTCGTCACCGCGGTCCGCCTGGGCACGATCGACGGCGAGATCGTCATCGACCGCCCGGAGGGCCCGCTGGCCACCCTGTCCCTGCCGGGCCAGCCCTCCCGCACCCTCGCGCTGAAGGTGCGCACCACCTCCGAACTCATCGCCGAGGAGCTGCGCCGCCTCGACGCCGACGAGATGTACGCCGTGGCCCTCAGGGGCGAGGCCGCCAAGGAGACCGTCTGATGTCCGACAACCCCCAGCTCTCCCTGCGCCCCGAGTGGACCGCGCTGGAGGACCACCGCGCCCAGGGGCAGCCGCAGCTGCGTGAGCTGTTCGCGACGGACCCGGGACGGGCGGAACGGTACGTGGTGCGCGTGGGCGACCTGCGCATCGACTACTCCAAGCACCTCATCACCGACGAGACGCTCGCGCTGCTGCAGGAACTGGCCACCGCCACCGACGTGTTCGGGCTGCGGGACGCGATGTTCCGCGGCGAGCGGATCAACCTCACCGAGGACCGTGCCGTCCTGCACACCGCGCTGCGTGCCTCGCGGGACGCGGTGGTCGAGGTCGACGGCGAGAACGTCGTGCCGAAGGTGCACGAGGTCCTCGACAAGATGAGCGACTTCGCCGCACGGGTCCGCTCCGGCGAGTGGACCGGCCACACCGGCAGGCGCATCAGGAACGTCGTCAACATCGGCATCGGCGGCTCCGACCTCGGTCCGGCGATGGCCTACGAGGCCCTGCGGGCCTTCACGGCGCGGGAGTTGACGTTCCGGTTCGTGTCGAACGTCGACGGGGCCGACCTGCACGAGGCGGTCCGCGACCTGGATCCGGCGGAGACGCTGTTCATCGTCGCGTCCAAGACGTTCACCACGATCGAGACGATCACCAACGCGACCTCCGCCCGCTCCTGGCTGCTGGCCGGGCTGGGAGGGGAGGACAAGGCGGTGGCACGGCACTTCGTGGCGCTGTCGACGAACGCCGAGAAGGTCACGGACTTCGGCATCGACCCGGACAACATGTTCGAGTTCTGGGACTGGGTCGGCGGCCGCTACTCCTTCGACTCCGCGATCGGCCTGTCGCTGATGATCGCCATCGGCCCCGAGCGCTTCCGGGAGATGCTGGACGGCTTCCGCATCGTCGACGAGCACTTCCGCACCGCGCCCGCCGAGGCCAACGCCCCGCTGCTGCTGGGCCTGCTCGGCATCTGGTACGGCAACTTCTTCGACGCCCAGTCGCACGCCGTGCTGCCCTACAGCCACTACCTCTCCAAGTTCACGGCGTACCTGCAGCAGCTGGACATGGAGTCCAACGGCAAGTCGGTGCAGCGCGACGGGCATCCGGTGGGCTGGCAGACCGGCCCGGTGGTGTGGGGCACGCCCGGCACCAACGGCCAGCACGCCTACTACCAGTTGATCCACCAGGGCACCAAGGTCATCCCCGCGGACCTGATCGGCTTCGCCCGCCCGGTCGGCGAACTGAGCGACGAACTCAAGGCCCAGCACGACCTGTTGATGGCCAACCTGTTCGCGCAGGGCCAGGCGCTGGCCTTCGGCAAGACCGCGGAGGAGGTCCGTGCGGAGGGGGTGCCCGAGGAGCAGGTCGCGCACCGCACCTTCAAGGGCAACCACCCCACGACGACCATCCTGGCCCGCGATCTGACGCCCTCGGTCCTCGGCCAGCTGATCGCCCTCTACGAGCACAAGGTGTTCGTCCAGGGCGCGGTCTGGAACATCGACTCCTTCGACCAGTGGGGCGTCGAGCTCGGCAAGGTACTCGCCAAGCGCGTCGAGCCCGCCCTGACGGAGGGCGCGGACGTCCCCGGCCTCGACCCCTCCACCACCGCACTCGTGGCCGCCTACCGCGACCTCAAGGAAGGCAACTGAACATGACAGCGATGCAGCTGGGCCTCATCGGTCTCGGCAAGATGGGCGGCAACATGCGCGAGCGGATCCGCCGCGCCGGCCACACCGTCATCGGCTACGACCGCAATCCCGAGCTCTCCGACGCGGCGAGCCTCGCCGATCTGGTCGACAAGCTCGAAGCCCCCCGCGTGGTCTGGGTGATGGTCCCGGCCGGCGGCCCGACCCAGTCGGTGGTGGACGAGCTGGGAGACCTCCTCTCCCCCGGCGACACCGTCGTGGACGGCGGCAACTCCCGCTGGACGGACGACGAGAAGCACGCCGCCGAACTCGGCGCCAAGGGCATCGGCTTCGTCGACGCTGGCGTCTCCGGCGGCGTGTGGGGCCTCCAGAACGGCTACGCGCTCATGGTCGGCGGCGACAAGGAGCACGTCGAGCGGCTCCAGCCGATCTTCGAGGCGCTCAAGCCGGAGGGCCCCTACGGCTATGTCCACGCGGGCAAGGTCGGCGCCGGGCACTTCTCCAAGATGGTCCACAACGGCATCGAGTACGCCATGATGCAGGCCTACGCCGAGGGCTGGGAGCTGCTGGAGAAGGTCGACTCCGTGGACAACGTCAGCGAGGTCTTCCGCTCCTGGCAGGAGGGCACGGTCATCCGCTCCTGGCTGCTGGACCTCGCGGTCAACGCCCTCGGCGAGGACCCGCACCTGGACAGGCTGAAGGGCTTCGCGCAGGACTCCGGCGAGGGCCGCTGGACGGTCGAGGCGGCCATCGACAACGCGGTGCCGCTGCCCGCGATCACGGCCTCCCTCTTCGCGCGGTTCTCCTCCCGCCAGGACGACTCGCCGCAGATGAAGATGATCGCCGCGCTGCGCAACCAGTTCGGCGGCCACGCCGTCGAGTCGACGAAGTAGCCTGCCGTGGGTGACCTACTCCTGGTCCGTCACGGCGAGACCGAGTGGAGCGCCTCGGGACAGCACACCAGCTTCACGGACCTGCCCCTCACCCACCGCGGTGAGGAGCAGGCCAAGTCCCTCGCTCCGCTCCTCGCCCGGCGGACGTACGCACTCGCCCTCACCAGCCCGCTGGCCCGCGCCGTCCGGACCGCCGAACTGGCGGGCCTGACCGGCACGGCCGTCGAGCCGAACCTGCACGAGTGGAACTACGGCGCCTACGAGGGCATCACCACCGTCGAGATCCACCGCACCCGCCCGCACTGGGACCTGTGGCTGCACGGCGTCCCGCCGGGCGGCGAAGGCCGCCCGGGCGAGTCGCCGGCCGAGGTCGGCGAGCGGGCCGACCGGGTGCTGGCCCGGGTCGACGCCGCACTGCAGAACAGCACGGGCGACGTGATCCTGGTCGCCCACGGACACTTCCTGCGCGTGCTGACGGCACGCCGGCTGGGGCTGTCCCCGGCGGATGGCCGGCTGTTCCAGCTGGCGACCGGCACGGTCGGCCGGCTGTCCACCGAGCACGGGCACCCGGTCATCGCCGAGTGGAACACCCGGCCGTAGGCCCGCATCACGTGGACGGCCTCGCTCAACACCCCTGGTGGAGCGGGGCCGTTGCCGTAGAGGCCCGGGCCGGGAGTGACTAGAGTCCCCGGTTTGTGGAGATCAACGAGCTGACGGCGGCCGAGCGGCGGGTGTGGCGGGCCTTCGCCACGGGGACGGCCGTCGACTTCCGCGCGGGGGACGACGAGGACGCGGCGGAGGGCGCCCGGTGGGGGCCCGAACGGACCGTCCGGGCGAGCGTGTTGCGGGCCCTGCTGCTCAACGGGCCGCAGGAGCCGGGGGAGATAGCGGCGCTCAAGCTGGCCGGGGCCCGGATCACCGGGGTCCTCGACCTGCGCTACGGCGCGACCGACTGCGCCGTCCGGCTGAGCCACTGCCACTTCCACGAGGTTCCGGAGCTGTACGGCGCCCGGTTCCGCCAGCTCAACCTGAGCCACTCGGCGCTGCCGGGCCTGATCGCGGCCACCGTGCGCGTGGAGGGCGTGCTGCGGCTGACCGACTGCACGATCACCGGGCCCGTGCGGCTGGGCGGGGCCCACATCTCCGGTGCGCTGTTCCTGGAAGGGGCACGCCTGTCGGCGCCGGACGACCCGGAGCCGGTGCTGCGGCTGCACCACGCCGAGATCGGGGACGACCTGTGGGCTCCCGGGATGCGGGCCGAGGGACAGGTGCAGCTCGACGGGGCGGCCGTCGCCGGCACCGTGAACCTCGAGGGAGCGCGGTTCCACAACCCCGGGGCCACCGCGCTGAGCGCCCTGACCCTCGACGCCGGCTCCGACGTGCGGATGCGGCAGGTGCGGGCCGAGGGGCGGATCGACTTCCGCGGCTGCCGGATACCGGGCCGGCTCGAACTGACCCTCTCCCGGCTCTCGAACCCCGGCGGGACGGCGTTGCGCATCAGCAGCGGCACCGTCGGAGAGCTGTGGCTGCGCAGGAGCGAACCCGTCGAGGGCATCCTCAACCTGCGCCGCGCGCGCCTCGACGTCCTGTACCTCGACCCGGGGGTGCTGCCGGAACGAGTCTTCCTCAGCGACCTCACCTACACCACCCTCACCCCGCACGAGCCCGCCGAGCGCCGCCTGCCGATGCTGGAGCGCGACCCGCGGTACGAGCCCCACGCCTACGAGCAGCTGACCGCCGCCTACCGCCGCATCGGCGACGACTACGCCGCCCGCCTGGTCCAGCTCGCCAAACAGCGCCGCCTGCGCACCACCCGCGCCTGGTACGGCCGCCTGTGGGGCTACGTCCAGGACGTCACCGTCGGCTACGGCTTCCGTCCGCTGCGGGCGGCGGTGTGGCTGCTGTCGCTGCTCGCGATCGGCTCCATCGCGTTCGCCGCGCACCACCCCCGGCCCCTCAAGGCGTCCGAGGCCCCGCACTTCAACCCCGTCTTCTACAGCCTCGACCTGCTCCTGCCCGTGATCTCCTTCGGTCAGGAGGACGCCTTCGCCCCGGACGGCTGGTACCAGTACCTCGCCTACACCCTGATCATCACCGGCTGGATCCTGGCGACGACCGTCGTCACCGGCGTGACCAGGAGCGTCAGCCGCCAGTGAGCCGGCGCACCGCGTGCTGGGCGGCCAGGCGGACGGGGGCGTTGGCCGCGCCGTAGCCGCGGTAGCCGCCGTCGCGCTGGACCAGTTCGAAGAAGACGCGGCCCACGGTCCGGGTGTAGCAGTGCTTGAACTCCCCGTACACGTCACGGTCGTAGAGGATGCCCAGCTCGCGATACGTCTCCAGCTCGCCGTCGGCGAACTCGAACCGGGCGGCCAGGTCGTCGTAGTAGTTGGCCGGCATCGGCAGCAGCGCGCCGCCCGCCGCCCGGAAGCGACGGGCCGCCGCCACCACGTCCGGGGTCGCCAGGGCGATGTGCTGGGCGTGGACGGTGTCGTCGTCCGGTGCCGCGCCGACCGACAGGGCGATCCGGACGCCGCCGCCGTCGCCCGTCACCGCGCGGCTGCGCAGCAGGCCGTAGGGATCGGCGACGTCCACGCTCTCCTGGGCGGACAGGCCGAGGACGCCGCGGTGGAAGAGGGCGGCCTCGTCGAAGTGGTGCCAGGGCTGGACGAGGGCGAGGTGGTCGATGCGGGTCACCCCGGTCTCCTCGCCGCGCTGTCCGGTGTCCTCGAAGTCGGCCCGCCAGTTGGGCAGTCCGGGGCGGTCGGTGGCGCAGAAGAAGAGTTCGGTGCCGTCGGGGGCCGCCACGGCGTCGAGGGGGGCGTCCTGTTCGGCCCGCCTGCGCGGCAGCACCGGCGCGAGCAGCGCCTCGGCCCGGCGGGCGGCGCCGACCGGGTCCGGGGACTCCAGGCCGATCGCGGCGAGCCCGGTGCCGTCGCCGCGTCGTACGGCCGTGCCGGTGTTGACGAGGATGCGGGCCTCGCCCTGCTGCCACAGGTCGACGGGCTTGCTGCGGTGCCGGGCGCCGCGGGTGAAGCCGAGGGCGCCGAGCACTTCGGCGACCGGCTCGGCGTCGGGCGTGACCAGTTCTGCGAAGGCGACGCCGGTCGGGACGACGGGGGCGGGCAGGTCGGCCACGCCGACCCGCTCCTGCAGGACGAGCAGCGAGCGGTGGGCGTCCAGGGCGGTGGGGCCGGCCTCGGCCTGCCGGAAGACGTCGTTGAAGACCTCCAGGGAGAGCGGGCCGTCGTATCCCGTGCGCAGCACGTGCCGCACCAGTCCGGCGACGTCGAAGCCGCCCTGGCCGGGGAAGCAGCGGTAGTGGCGGCTCCACTGCAGGACGTCCATCGCGAGCAGCGGGGCGTCCGCGAGCTGGAGGAAGAAGATCTTCTCGCCGGGGATGTCCTCGATGCCCTTGGGGTCCGAGCCGCGCGAGAGGATGTGGAAGCTGTCCAGGCAGGTGCCCAGTGCGGGGTGGCCGGCCGTCTCCACGACGTGCCAGGCGTGGTCGTAGGTGCTGACGTGCCGTCCCCAGGCGAGCGCCTCGTAGGCGACGCGGACGCCGAAGTCCTGTGCCAGGGCGGCGAGCCGGTTCAGGTGCTCGGCGGCGAGGGCGTCGTCGTCGACCGCGAGCGGGTGGACGCTGGAGCAGACGAGGACCGTGTCGGCGCCGAGGCGCCGCATCAGCTCGAACTTGTGCCGGGCGCGGCGCAGGTTCCGCGCGAACTCCTCCTCCGGTACGGCCTCGATGTCCCGCATGGGCTGGTAGAGGTCGACGGTGAGGCCGAGGTCGGCGCACCGGGCGCGGATCTCCTCGGGGGTGAGCGGGCTCGCGAGCAGGTCGTTCTCGAAGATCTCGACGCCGTCGAAGCCGGCCCGGGAGGCCGCGGTGAGCTTCTCCGTGAGGGAGCCGCTGAGGGAGACGGTGGCGATGGACGTACGCACCTTGGGGTACCTCGTTTCAGTTCGCGGCGGTGACGGCGCCCGCGAGTTCGCCGATGTCCCGCAGCATGCGTGCCGCGTCGGGCTCACGGCCGGTGAAGAGGCGGAAGGCGTCCGCCGCCTGGAAGACGGCCATGCCGCCGCCGTCCAGCGTGGCGCAGCCCAACGCGCGTGCGGTGCGCAGCAGTTCGGTCTCCAGCGGGCGGTAGACGACCTCGGCCACCCACAGTCCGGGGCGCAGCAGTCCGGCGGCGAAGGGCAGGCCCGGGTGGGCGGCCATGCCGGTCGGCGTGGCGTGCACGACGCCGTCGGCCCGGTCGAGGAGCTCCGCCAGCCGGTCGGGGGCGGCCGCGGCGGCGCGCCCGGCGCCGAAGTGGCGGTTGAGGGCGGCGGCGAGGTCCGCCGCCCGGTCGGCCAGCGCGTCCACGACGGTGACCCGCCCGGCGCCGAGGGTGAGCGTGGCGTGCGCGACGGCCGCCCCCGCCCCGCCGGCGCCCAGCTGCACGACCCGCTCCAGCGGCACGTCCGGCAGCCCGCGGGCGAAGGACGCGGCGAAGCCGGTGACGTCGGTGTTGTGGCCGGTCGCGCGACCGTCCTCGAAGACGACGGTGTTGACCGCGCCGAGCGCCTCGGCCTGCGGGGCGAGCGCGTCGAGGTGGTCGATGACCAGTTGCTTGCACGGGTGCGTGATGTTCAGCCCGTCGAAGCCGAGGTCCCGGGCGGCCCGCACCAGGTCTCCGACCGCCTCCGGCCGCACACCGAGGGTGTCGATGTCGATGAGCCGGTACAGGTAGCGCAGGCCCTGCCGGTCCGCTTCCCGCTCGTGCAGCGCCGGGCTGAGCGAGGGGCCTATACCGGCGCCGATCAGTCCGACGAGATACGAGTCCTTGGTCACGCGGTCCTCCTGAGCCAGACGCTAATGTACGAACCAGTACGTTAGCTATATCAGCCGGGCCGCTTTCCGGGAAGACCTCGCAGGCGATCCCCGGCCCGCCTTCTAGAATCTGCGGCACCGGCCGCACTCCCGAAGGAACCCCATGACCAGCGTCGACGAACCGGCACGACCGAACGGGCGGATCCGCGACGCCGCCCGCACCCAGGCCGAGATCCTCGACGTGGCGACCCAGGAGTTCGCGCGGGCCGGCTACGACGGCGCCCGGGTCGACGAGATCGCCGCCCGGACCCGCACCACGAAGCGGATGATCTACTACTACTTCGGCGGCAAGGAGCAGCTCTTCACGGCCGTCCTGGAGCGCGCCTACGGCGTGATCCGCGAGGCCGAGCAGCAGCTCGACGTCGACCACCTGGATCCGGTCGCGGCGATCCGGCGCCTGGCGGAGCTGACCTTCGACCACCACGAGCAGCACCCGGACTTCATCCGCCTGGTCAGCATCGAGAACATCCACGGCGCCGAGCACATCGCCGCCTCCGAGAAGCTCGGCAGGATCGGCTCGCCCGCCCTCGACGTGATCCGCCGCATCCTGGCCGCCGGGCAGGAGTCGGGCCTGTTCACGGCCGACGTCGACGCGGTCGACCTGCACGCGATGATCAGCTCGTTCTGCTTCTTCCGGGTCGCCAACCGGGCGACCTTCGGCGCCCTGTTCGACCGCGACCTGGTGGACCCGGGCCGGCGCGAGCACTACCGCACCATGCTGGGCGACATGGTGATCGCCTACCTGACGGCGGAGCGGACCGCCGACTGAGGTCGCACGACGGAACCCCTTGACACCCAGGAAACGCGGCTGCAACATCCCTGGACAACCGCTACTAACTATCCAGTGCGTTAATTAGCCGGGTAGCGCCCGGCGCGGCCGCCCCGCCACCCCAGGGCTGCGGCACCTTCCCTCTCCGCTCACTCCGCCTACGCTGGAGTCCCCCCGAAGGAGCACCGCCGTGTCGTCCGTCCCCGCCGAAGCCGTCGGGCAGCCGAAGAAGGCGGCCGCCGCCGCCTGGATCGGCAGCGCCCTGGAGTACTACGACTTCTTCATCTACGGCAGCGCGGCAGCGCTGATCTTCCCGAAGGTGTTCTTCGACGAGTCCGACCCCGCCACCGCGACCCTGCTGTCGCTCGCCACGTTCGGTGTCGCGTACGCGGCCCGCCCGGTCGGCGCGCTCTTCCTCGGTCACTTCGGCGACCGGCTCGGCCGCAAGAAGATCATGGTCTTCACGCTGATCCTGATGGGCGTGTCGACGTTCCTGATCGGCTGCCTGCCCACCCGCGCCCAGGTCGGCGCGCTCGCACCGGTCCTGCTCGTGCTGTGCCGGGTCCTGCAGGGCGTCTCGGCCGCCGGCGAGCAGGCCAGCGCCAACTCCATGACCCTGGAACACGCCCCCGGACACCGGCGCGGCTTCTTCACCAGCTTCACGCTCAGCGGCACCCAGGGCGGCCAGCTCATCGCCACCCTGGTCTTCATCCCCGTCGCGGCCCTGCCCGAGGACCAGTTGCTGTCCTGGGGCTGGCGGATCCCGTTCTGGGCGAGCGTCGGCGTCGCGGCCGTCGGCTACGTCATCCGCCGCAGGCTGGAGGAGACGCCGGCCTTCACTCGGCAGGCGGCCTCCTCCGAGGGTGTCGTGAAGCTGCCGCTGGTGGTGCTGCTGCGCGAGCACTGGGCGGATGTGCTGAGGGTGATCGCGGGCGCGCTGATCGCCTCGGTCTCCACGATCTTCACGGTCTGGGCCCTCGCCTACGCCACCAGCGACTCCGTCGGCATGTCCCGCTCCTCGATGCTGTGGGTGGGAGCACTCGCCAACCTCGTCGCGCTCGCGGCCATCCCGCTGTGGGCGACGCTGTCGGACCGCATCGGCCGCCGGCCGGTGTACCTGATCGGCGCGGCGGGCAGCGCGGTCGCGATGTTCGGGTACCTCTGGGCGATCTCCACGGGTGACTACCCGCTGACCCTGGTACTGGGCATCGTCGCCTTCGGCGTCGTCTACAGCGCCGCGAACGGCGTGTGGCCGTCCTTCTACGGCGAGATGTTCTCCACCCGGGTCCGGCTGTCCGGCATGGCGATCGGCACCCAGATCGGCTTCGCCGTGGCCGGTTTCGCGGTCACCTTCGCCGCCGAGATCGCGGGCCCCGACGGCAGTGACTGGTCCTCGGTGGCCCTGTTCACCGCGGCCTTGTGCGTCCCGCCGGTGATCGCCGCCCTCTCGGCCCGCGAGACCGCCAAGGTCCCCACCGAACGGCTGGGCGAGCGCCTGGCCGGGGAGCAGGCCCAGCGGGAGACGGCGACGGCCTGACCCCTCGGGCCACCGAAGCCCCGGACTCCGCGGATCACCGGAGTCCGGGGCTCCTGCGTGAGCGGGACAGGGGGTCCGCCGTCAGGTCACGGCCCGGGGGCCCGTACGGCATCGGCTCCCCGCGGCCGCGGGTGCCGCGGCTCGTACAGCGCGATCTCGCCGCCGCCAGGCAGCCGGAAAGCCGTCACCCGGCCCCAGCGGACGTCCCGCGCGGGACGCGTGAACTCCACGCCCGCCCGGGTGAGTTCGGCGACGGTCGCGTCCAGGTCGTCGCACATCAGCATCAGTTCGTGCGCGGGCTCGCCCTCGGTCGGGTGGCAGGCGACCTCGGTGGGCGGCGCCTCGAAGATCAGCCAGCCGTGCCCGGCGTCGACGTACGCCCAGCCGAGGACGTCCCGGAGGAAGAGCCGGTCCGCCTCGGCGTCGCGGGAGTGGATCACCATGTGTGCGCCATTGATCACCCCACGGAGCCTACGTACTGATGTCACGAATGGAGAAGCGCCGCTCCCGGGCCTCGCCTAGCCTGACCGTCACGGGCGTCACCCGCGCTACGGATGGAGAGACGATGAGCAAGGTCCCGGCACCCTCGCAGCACGCCGCCGACAGCCATGACCTGATCCGCGTGCACGGTGCCCGCGAGAACAATCTCAAGGACGTCAGCGTCGAGCTCCCGAAGCGCCGTCTGACCGTGTTCACCGGCGTCTCCGGCTCCGGCAAGAGCTCCCTGGTGTTCGACACGATCGCCGCCGAGTCGCAGCGGCTGATCAACGAGACCTACAGCGCCTTCGTGCAGGGCTTCATGCCGACCCTGGCCCGCCCCGAGGTGGACGTCCTCGACGGCCTGACCACCGCGATCAGCGTCGATCAGCAGCGCATGGGCGCCGACCCCCGCTCCACCGTCGGCACCGCCACCGACGCCAACGCGATGCTGCGCATCCTCTTCAGCCGCCTGGGCAAGCCCTACGTCGGCCCGCCCGGCGCGTTCGCCTTCAACGTCCCCTCGGTCTCGGCGGCCGGCGCGATCAAGGTGGGCGGCGCCAAGAAGGCCCAGAAGGTCACCTTCAACAAGGTCGGCGGCATGTGCCCGCGCTGCGAGGGCCGCGGCGCGGTCTCCGACCTCGACCTCGGTCAGCTCTTCGACGACACCAAGTCGATCAACGAGGGCGCCTTCACCGTCCCCGGCTACACCGGCGGCGGCTGGAACTCCCGCCTCTACGCGGAGTCCGGTTTCTTCGACCCCGACAAGCCGATCCGGAAGTTCACCAAGAAGGAACTGCACGACCTGCTGCACCACGAACCGGTACGCATGAAGATCGCGGGCATCAACATGACCTACGAGGGTCTGATCCCGCGCATCCAGAAGTCGATGCTCGCCAAGGACAAGGAGGCGATGCAGCCGCACGTCCGGGCCTTCGTGGAACGGGCGGTCACCTTCACCACGTGCCCCGAGTGCGACGGCACCCGGCTCGCCGAGCACGCCCGCTCGGCACGGATCAAGAGGATCAACATCGCCGACGCCTGCGCGATGCAGATCAGCGACCTGGCCGAGTGGGTGCGCGGCCTGAAGGAACCGTCGGTGGCGCCGCTGCTGACCGCGCTGGAGCAGACCCTCGACTCGTTCACCGAGATCGGCCTCGGCTACCTCTCCCTCGACCGCCCGGCGGGCACCCTCTCCGGCGGCGAGGCGCAGCGCGTCAAGATGATCCGCCACCTCGGCTCCTCCCTCACCGACGTCACGTACGTCTTCGACGAGCCGACCATCGGGCTGCACCCGCACGACATCCAGCGGATGAACGACCTGCTGCTGCGCCTGCGGGACAAGGGCAACACGGTCCTGGTCGTGGAGCACAAGCCGGAGGTCATCGCGATCGCCGACCACGTCGTCGACCTCGGCCCCGGAGCCGGCACGGGCGGCGGCACGGTCTGCTACGAGGGCACGGTGGAGGGCCTGCGGGACAGCGGCACCATCACCGGCCGCCACATCGGCGATCGGGCGGCTCTGAAGGACACGGTGCGCAAGGCGACCGGTCGGCTGGAGATCCGGGGCGCGCGGACGCACAACCTCCAGGGTGTAGACGTCGACCTCCCGCTGGGCGTGCTGTGCGTGATCACCGGTGTCGCCGGTTCCGGCAAGAGCTCGCTCGTGCACGGGTCGATCCCGGCCGACGCGGGCGTGGTCGCGGTCGACCAGAGCCCGATCCGCGGCTCCAGGCGCAGCAACCCGGCGACGTACACCGGTCTCCTCGACCCGATCCGCAGCGCGTTCGCCAAGGCCAACGGAGTGAAGCCGGCCCTGTTCAGCGCCAACTCCGAGGGCGCGTGCCCCACGTGCAACGGCGCCGGCGTCGTCTACACCGACCTGGGGATGATGGCCGGTGTCTCCAGCACCTGTGAGGACTGCGAGGGCAAGCGGTTCGACGCGTCGGTGCTGGAGTACCGCTTCGGCGGCCGGGACATCAGCGAGGTGCTCGCGATGCCGGTGGCCGAGGCGGAGGAGTTCTTCGCGGCCGGCGAGGCGCGCACCCCCGCCGCCCACCGGATCCTGACGCGCCTGGCCGACGTCGGTCTCGGCTACCTCACCCTGGGCCAGCCCCTCACCACCCTCTCCGGCGGCGAGCGGCAACGTCTGAAGCTGGCCACCCACATGGGCGACAAGGGCGGCGTCTACGTCCTGGACGAGCCGACCGCGGGCCTGCACCTGGCCGACGTCGAGCAACTGCTCGGCCTGCTGGACCGGCTCGTGGACGCCGGGAAGTCGGTCATCGTGGTCGAGCACCACCAGGCGGTGATGGCCCACGCCGACTGGATCGTCGACCTCGGCCCCGGCGCCGGCCACGACGGCGGCCGGATCGTCTTCGAGGGCACCCCGGCCGACCTGGTGGCGGAACGCTCCACCCTGACGGGACAGCACCTGGCCACCTACGTGGGGAACTGACCCGCGTGCGCGGCTAGTTGTTCGACCAGCCGCGTTCGCACAGCACCAGGCGGTAGCCGTCCGGGTCCTCGACGGTGACGCCCCAGCGGTTCCAGTACGGGTTGGGGGACGGCACCCGTTTCCCTCCGTGCTCCTCCAGCCGCGCCACGAGGTCCTCCGGGACCGGCCCGTCGACGTAGACGACGAGCAGGTCCTCCTCGGTGGGCCGCGGCTCGACCGGGGCGGCGGACTCGTGGACGAGCTCCAGGTGCCAGCCGGCGTCCGGCCAGCCCACCATCAGCAGATCGTGCTCGCCGGGTTCGCCACCGCCCTCGGTCCGCCATACGACGCCCAGCCCGAGTCCGCCCACCCAGAACCGCTCGGCGGCGGCGAGGTCGCGCGAGGGGCGGGCGACACGGATGTGGCTGCGGCCGTTGACGGGCATCGAGGTCTCCTTGCGCTGCGAAGTCTCCGTGAGCAGCCTAGGCAGCGGGTGATCGCCGGACCATGCGACATCCGGTCTGCGTCCACGGACCTAGGACCCGCCTCCCGGCCATGCCCGGCGGCCTTGTCAGCCCTGGTTCGCACCCTTCGGGATGCCGTAGGCCCGTTCCACTCTCAGGCGCAGCACCAGCCGGCCGTCGCGCACCATCGCGGCGCGGTAGTCGTCCCAGTCGGGGTGCTCGCCCAGCACCTCACGGTAGTGGCGGATGAGTTCCTCCACCGTGTCGTCGTGCGGGTCCTTGGCGACGGGCGAGAGATCTGCGGTGCCCTCGACGACGGTGTAGGCGCGGCGGTCGGGGCTGGATACGTGGTACGACACCCGCGGGTCGCGGCGCAGGTTGCGGGTCTTGGCCCGGTCGTCGGTGACGGAGATCCGGATGATCCGCTCGTCCGGGTCGTAGTGGTGGCTGACGTTCGACAGCTGGGGGCGGCCGTCGCGCTTGAGGGTGACCAGTACGCCGCCGCGGTGGTCCGACAGCAGTTCGAGCAGTGTGTCCTGAGTCATATCCCGGTCAACCCACCCGGCTCGGGACCGCATTCCCCCTTTTCCGGGGACCGTGAGTAGACAGTGTCTACCCATCGCTGGTAGACACTGTCCATGCCTGAGTCGTCAATGTCCGGACCGGAGGCGGGGCTGCGGGCCCGGCTCGTCGACGCCGGTGTGCAGCTGGTCGCCCGGGAAGGTGCGCAGGCGCTGACCCTGCGGGAGATCGCGCGCCGGGCGGGGGTCTCGCACGGGGCGCCGCGGCGCTACTTCCCCACCCACGTCGAGCTCCTGTCCGCCATCGCCCGGCGCGGGTTCGCCGAACTTGCCGAACGGACCGCGGCGGCGGTCGGGGACGGTACTCCGTCGCCGCGCGAGCAGGTGGCCGAACTGGGGCGCGTGTACCTGGAGTTCGCGCTGGCCAACCGCGGGATGTACGAGCTGATGTTCCGTCACGACCTGTTGGAGAGCGGCCACCTGGGCCTGCGGGACACCAGCCTGCCGCTGTTCGGCAGGCTGGTGGAGCTGGTCGGCCGGGCCCGCCCCGAGGCGGACGCCCGGGTCGTCGCGGGGGCGCTGTGGGCGAACCTGCACGGCATCGCCCAGCTCTGGGGCTGGGGCAGCCTCCAACTCGCCACCGCAACCGAGGACTTCGTGCCGCTGCTGCGCTCCGCGCTGGACGCGCACCTGGGGGCCGAGGCGTGAGAGGGCGGCGTGTGCCGGCGCTGGCGGGCAGCGTCGTCGGAGCCGTGGTGGTCGCCCTGGACGGCACGGTCCTGTCCGTCGTACAGCCGACCCTGCGGCGGGACCTGGACGCCTCGTTCGCGCAGGTCCAATGGACGAGCACGGGCTATCTCATCGCGGTGGCCGGCCTGTTGGTGTTCTCGGGACGGCTCGGGGATCGGTACGGGCACCAACAGCTGTTCGGCATCGGCATGTTGGGCTTCGGGGCTGCCTCGGCGGGTATCGGCCTGGCTCCCGGGATCGGATGGGTGATCGCGCTGCGGGTGGTCCAGGGCGTGTTCGGGGCGCTGCTGCAGCCCACCACGCTCGGCATGTTGCGGGACGCGTTCCCACCGGAGCGGCTGCGGATGCCGATCGCCGTACGGACCGGTGCGATCGGGCTGGCGGCCGCGGCGGGCCCCGTACTGGGCGGGAGCCTGGTGGCCGGCCCGGGCTGGCGCGCCGCCTTCTTCCTCAACGTCGTACCGACACTGACCCTGGGCGCCCTGGCCCTCACCTCCCGCGGCGGGGCGAGGCGACCGCACAGGGCCGACCCCGGCACGCCCTCCCCTCGACGACCGCACAGGGCCGACCTCGGCACGCCCTCCCCCCGCCCGGTCACCGCCCTCGACCTGCCCGGTGCCCTGCTCCTCGCGCTGACCTTGGCCAGTCTGGTTCAGGCCCTCGTCGGCCTGCCGGAGCGGGGCTGGACGCCGGCGAGCGGTGCCGGACTCGCGCTGGCCGTCACCGCGGGAACCTGGTTCGTACGGCACGAGCGGCGGGCCGCGAGTCCGCTGGTGCCGCCGGACCTCGTCGGCTCGACGGGTGTCGGCCGGGCGGTCGGCGTCCTGGTCCTGGCGTCGGCCGCCCTCCAGGGCACCCTGTTCACCACCACCTTCCTGCTGCAGAACACCCTCGGCGTCGCCCCGCTGCGCATGGCCCTGCTCGGCCTGCCGCTGGCGGGCCTGATGATCCTCGCCGCCCCGTGCTGCGCGGTGCTGCTGCGCCGGTTCGGGGCCCGGCGTACGACGGTCGCGGCGATGGCCGTGCTCGCCGGAGGGATCGCGGTCCTGGACCGCGCCACGGCCACCCTCGCCTTCTGTACCGGGTTCGGGCTGCTGGGCGCCGGCTTCGGCACGGTGATGGTGGCGGCCACCCACGTCGTCGTACGGCAGGCGGCCGTCGAGTCGGCCGGGGTGGCGGGCGGGCTGAAGCAGACGGCGATGAACGTCGGGCCGGTGCTGGGCGTGGCCGTGGCGACGACCCTCATGGGATCGCACGCGGGTGGCGCGCGGCTGCCGTTGATCGTCCTGGCGGCCGTGGCCGTGGTGGGCGCGGTCGTGGCCGGATCTCTGCCGGAACGTTCCGCCTTGATGATCAATCCTGCTCAACCCGGGGACCGTACCGGTGTTCCTGCGCGACGATGAGGTCTGAGGTCAGGGCGGCGGGATATGCGGGATATCCCGTCCGGCACCTCGACGAGCGCATTTCGGAGGAGAGCGATGGCACAGCTGCGGCAAGAGGTCGACCCGAGCGAGGTCGGGCTGGACGCGAAGGCGCTGGACCGCCTCGACCAGCACCTCGCCCACCACGTCGACGAGGGACGCGTGCCCGGCTTCCTGGTGGCCGTGGCCCGCGGCGGACGCGTCGCCCATCTCACCCTGCTCGGCCGCCGCGACGTCGCGGCCGGACTGCCGGTCGAGCACGACACGCTGTGGCGGATCTACTCCATGACGAAGCCGGTCACCTCGGTCGCCGCGCTGATGCTGGTGGAGGAGGGACGGCTGTCGCTGGACGACCCGGTCGCCCGCCATCTGCCGGCCTTCGCGGACCCTCAGGTGTACGAGAGCGGCTCCGGCGCCGACATACGGACCCGCCCGGCCCACGGTCCTGTCCTGATCAGGCACCTGTTGACCCACACCGCGGGCCTCACCTTCGCCTTCTACCGCTCCCACCCGGTCGACGCCCTCTACCGCGCGGCCGGCCTCGAGTCCTCGGTCGTGCCGGGCACCGACCTGGCGCAGACGGTCGACGTGTACGCGAGCCTGCCGCTGCAGTTCGAGCCCGGGACGCAGTGGAACTACTCGGTCGCCACCAACGTCCTCGGCCGGGTGATCGAGGTGGTGAGCGGGCAGTCGCTCGACGTGTTCTTCGCCGAGCGCATCCTCGGCCCGCTCGGCATGTCCGACGCCGGCTTCCAGGTCACCGACGAACAGGCGCCGAGGCTCGCGGAGTTGTACGGCGAGACGGACTCCGGCGGCATCGAGCCGGTCCCCGGGCTGCCGCTGCGCGGCGGGCGGCCCCGCCTGCTGTCCGGCAGCGGCGGGATGGTGGCCTCCGCGCACGACATGCACCGTTTCATGGAGCTGCTGCGCAGGCGGGGCGAGCTCGACGGCGTGCGCCTGCTGGCCCCCGGGACGGTGGACCTGATGACCAGGAACCACCTGCCGGGCGACGTGGACCTGCGCTCCTTCGGCGCCCGCCCGGCCCACGACGAACCCAACAACGACGGCGTCGGCTTCGGCCTCGGCGTCTCGGTCGTCATCGACCCCGAGCGCACCCAGGTCCCCTCGACCCTCGGCGCCTACGGCTGGAGCGGAGCCGCCACGACGACCTTCTGGGTCGACCCCGTCCACGACCTGACCGTCCAGTTCATGACGCAGGTCCGCCCGAAGACGTCTCTGAGGATCGTCCCGGACCTCAAGCGCCTGGTCCACGAGGCGATCACCGACTGACCGGCTACGGAGCGAGGCGGAGGGAGAACTCCACTCCCTCCGCCCTCAGTTCGTCCAGCCACTCCTCGGACCGGGCCGCCGTCCCGGCGGCCCGGTTCAGCCCCGCCGGCAGCTCGCCGTCCAGGATGTGCCGGACGCCCAACGCCAGCGGGCGCGACACGCAGCGGGCCATGGCGGACTCCTCCGCGTCCCCCACGAGGTCGAGGAGGTAGCTCCCCGACCAACCCCCCTCCTGCGCCCGCACATCCAGTGACACCGACAGGACGACCCGGTCGCGGTCGGCGTCCGTCGTCGGGTGGCGGGCCGCCAACTCCCGCGCCAGGGCGGCGATCCGCACGTCGTCACCGGCCTTCAGCTCCTCGAACACCGCGTCCCAGGCCCGCAGCCAGCCGTCGAGCCGCAGGGTGCCGCGGACGAAGGACCGCGCCCGCCAGGCGGCCGGAAGCCCGTACTGCTCGACGAAGGGCACGCTGTCGCGGTTGGGGTAGACCTCGAAGGGTTCCCCGTCGAGGACGTGGCTGCGGGTGGCCTCCCACGGGCGGTCGGCGGTGGTCTCGGTCCCGTCCTCGATGTATCGGGCGGGCGAGCGCAGGGCGCCCAGGACGCCGGCGGGGGCCCAGCTGAAGCGGTACCTGAAGTCGTTCGGGACGGCGGGTATGCCCCCGCAGTACGAGGTGAAGGTGTACGACGCCGGGGTGCCGGCGCCGACGGCCGCACCGGCGCGGGCGACCAGGCTGTGGGCGAAGAGGTGGTCGATGCCCGGGTCGAGCCCGGCCTCGGTCAGGACGACCAGGCCGGACCGCCCGGCCGCGGGCACCTGTTCGAGGACGGCGTCCGAGACGTAGCTGGAGCAGGCGAAGTGGGCGCCGCCCGCGACGCAGGCGGCCAGGATTCCGGCGTGCTCCGGCGCGGGCAGCATCGACACGACGATGTCGCCGGGCGCGAGTTCGGCGGTGAGCGCGGGGAGCGAGTAGGCGCGGGGTTCGGCGCGCGCGCCGAGCCCGAGGCGGTCCAGGGCGTCCGCTGCCCGCTGCTCGGTACGGTGCCACAGGCGCACCCGTCCGGCCGTCTCGCACAGCCGGGCCAGACCGCTGCCCGTGGACAGCCCGGCGCCGACCCAGTGGACGGTGCCGGACGCGGTGACCCGCTCAGCCATTGCCGGACTCCCCTTCCGTGCTGCCGAGTTCCCGGCAGGCCTGGTGGAACCGGTCCAGACAGCGTCCCCACGGGCCGCCGACGGAGAACTCCAGCAGCTGAAGCACCAGCGCGGACGAGAAGTCCGTGCTGGACTCCCGCGGCAGCAGGGAGGGCAGGTTGTCGATGGCGATGAGGTCCAGCGGGGGTTCCTTGCGCAGCCGGCGGACCGGCTCGTCCCAGTCCGTGGTGCGGTCGTAGACCGGCAGGACGTTCAGCGGCGAGCCGACGTCGCAGGTGACGTCGCACAGGGTGCGCAGGCGGCGGGCGGGGTCGTCGAGGTCCTGCTCGCGCAGGAAGGGCGGGACCGGCGAGGTGGCGAGGACCGCGTTCACCATGACGTCGTGGGCGAGCAGGGCGGGGCGGTCCAGGGCACGGGTCTCGGCGAGGTCCCAGCAGGTCGGGTCGATCCCGGCGACCTGGAGGGCGACCCGCGCGCCGCGGCCGCTGCGGCCCAGGGCGCCGATCACCAGCGCGGTGAAGTCCTCGTCGCCGTCGGCCCGCCGGAGCCTGTCGTCCAGTTCCTCCTTCGACCCCGGTGTGAGGGGGGCGGCCAGCCTTCCGCGGTGCTGGAGGACGGCCAGGGCGGCGCCCAGGTAGCCCGCCCAGAAACCGAAGGCCGCGAGGCGACGGCCGTCGTCGTCGACCAGGTACTCCAGGTCGAGCAGGGCCCCTCCCCCGGCGGCGAAGCGCCGCAGCAGGGCCTCGGCTCCCGGCTGCCGCTTGTAGGCGTGCCCGAAGAAGATGTGGCGGTGCGGCAACGCGCCCGGCTCGTCCGGGAGTTCCTTCAGTCCGAGGACGACGGCGTCGGCCGGCGCCGACACCCACGAACCCGCGGACGCCACGCCGCAACCCGCCGCCTCGTACTCCTCGATCGGGAAGATCCGCTGCGGGGACTCCTCCACCGTCAGCGTCACCCCCGCCTCGACGAGCCGCCGGGCGTCGGACGGCACGAGCGGCGTGCGGCGTTCGGTCGTACGGGCCTCGTGGCGCAGCCACAGGTGGAGCTCGGTCATACGAGATTGGCCTCCGGGCGCGGGGCGTCGGCCGCGAAGCGGTCGGCGCTCAAGGGGCGGACGTCCACGAAGGGTACGCGGCCCAGGTACAGGTCGCGGATCACCTCGCCGACGGCGGGCCCCTGCAGGAAGCCGTGCCCGGAGAAGCCGGTGGCGTAGAGGAAGCGGGAGACCGAAGTGGCCTCGCCGATCAGCGCGTTGTGGTCGGGGGTGATCTCGTACAGGCCCGCCCAGCCGCCCGTGCGGCGCAGGTCGAGCAGGGCCGGGGCGCGGCGCTGCATGGCCGCGTACAGGGCGGGGATCCAGCGGTCGTGGGTGTCGGTGGCGAAGCCGGGCCGCTCCTCGGGGTCGGACATCCCCAGGAGGAGACCGGGACCCTCGGCGTGGAAGTAGAGGCTGGTGGTGAAGTCGATCGTCATGGGCAGGTCGGGACGCGGCTCGGCGAGGGGTTCGGTGACCGCGATCTGGCGGCGCAGCGGCACCACCGGCAGGTCGACGCCGGCCATCGCGCCGACCGCCCGCGACCAGGGGCCGGCCGCGCAGATCACCGTGTCGGTCGCGACGCGGCCCAGGGTCGTGGACACGGCGGTGATCCGGTCGCCGCGCAGCTCGATGCCGGTGACCTCGGTGTGCCGCAGGACGCGGGCGCCGAGGGTGCGGGCGGCGGAGGCGTAGCCGTGGACGACCGTTTCGGGGGTGCAGTGGCCGTCGTCCGGGGAGAACGCGGCGGCGAGCAGACCGTCGGTGACGATCAACGGGGAGAGCCTGCGGGCCTCCTCCGGTGTGATCATGCGACTGGGCACACCCAGGGAGTTCTGCAGCTCGACGCTGCGCTCGAAGGAGGCGACCTCCTGCGGCGTCGACAGCAGGAACAGGTAGCCGACGCGGTGCAGCCCGATGTCGTACCCGATCTCCTCGTCGAAGCGGCCGAACGCCTCCAGGCTGCGCGCACCGAGCTGGATGTTCAGCTCGTCGGAGAACTGCGCCCGCACTCCGCCGGCCGCTCTCGACGTGGATCCGGAGGCGAGTTCGTCGCGTTCGACGAGGACGACGTCGCGGACACCGGCGGCGGCGAGGTGGTAGGCGATGCTCGCGCCCATCACCCCGCCGCCGATGACGACGGCACTGGCCTGCGTGTTCACCGGCGAGCCTCCCAGGAATGTCGGATCGTCCCTCTTCCTGTCCCCGCTCGCCGGCCCGTAAGCGCGGGTTCAGGACAGGTGGGCCAGGGCGTCCAGGTGCGGCAGCACGTGGTCGAGCCGTTCCCGCTTGGTGCGCAGGTAGGTGATGTTGCTCTCGCACGGCGGGATCAACAGGGGCACGGTCTCGGCGACTTCGATGCCGTGCTCCACCAACGCCTCGCGCTTGCGCGGGTTGTTGGACATCAGGCGCACGGAGTTGACGCCCAGGTCGTGCAGGATGCCGGCGGCGACCCCGTAGTCGCGGGCGTCCACCGGCAGCCCGAGCGCGAGGTTGGCCTCGACCGTGTCCAGGCCCTCCGCCTGCAGGGCCATCGCGCGCAGCTTGGCGAGAAGACCGATCCCGCGGCCCTCGTGGCCCCGCAAGTAGACGACAATGCCGCTGCCTTCGGCGACCACGGCCTTCAGCGCGGACGCCAGCTGGTCGCCGCACTCGCAGTGCTGGGAGCCGAACGCGTCACCCGTCAGGCACTCGGAATGCAGCCGGGTCAGGACATCGTCCGTGCCGATCTCACCGTGGACGAGGGCGACTTGTTCGTCACCGCGATCGTGATCGATGTAACCGACCGCCCGGAATTGTCCGTACACCGTGGGCAGCGGGGCATTCACTATGCGTTCCACACCGGTGCGCTTCGCGGTCTTCTTGCCGAGTACCCCGATTTTATCTGTCATGATTCGATTCCTAAGCAGAGACGAAAGGCCGTGAAGAAATGAGTGGTTCGGGCGCGCGTACGGCGGCGGACGGGCTGGTGCCGGCGGACACTACGGAAGAGGTACGGACCAGGGCGGCGGGTGTCTCAACACAGGTCGCGGTCCTTCCGGTGGGGAGCTTCGAACAGCACGGTCCGTTCCTTCCGCTGGCGACCGACACGCTGGTCGCCTGTGCAGTGGCCCGGGAGATCGCCGCGGCGTACCCGGTGCACCTCCTCCCGCCGGTCACGATCTCCTGCTCGCACGAGCACGCGGGCTGGCCCGGGACCGTCAGCATCTCCTCTGTGACCCTTCATGCGGTGGTGAGTGACATCGCGCAGTCCCTGCGCCGCTCCGGCGTCGACGCCCTGGTGGTGGTCAACGGGCACGGCGGAAACTACGTGCTGGGCAACGTCGTTCAGGAATCCTCCGCCCGCGGCGAGCGTATGGCGCTCTTCCCGGCCGCGGAGGACTGGGAGGCGGCGCGGCAGCGGGCGGGGGTGACCACCTCGCTGCTGACCGACATGCACGCGGGAGAAATCGAGACCTCCATCCTTCTGCACGCCCACCCGGAATTTCTCCGGCCCGGTTACGAGACCTCCGATTTCGTCGCCGACGACCGTCGCCATCTGCTCACCCTCGGGATGTCCGGCTATACCGATTCGGGAGTCATCGGACGGCCTTCGCTGGGTTCCGCGGAAAAGGGGAAGGAACTGCTGGCGAGCCTCGCTGATTCCTTCGGCGCGTATTTCTCGCTCCTCACCTCGGAGGACGGGGACGAATAGCCGGCGCCGGGTTCCGGGACCGTCCCGGAACCCGCCCGCAGCCCCGTGTACCAGCGGGCGACGAGAACGACCGCGCCCGGCAGGGCGGCGACGAAGCTGAGGACGCCGTACACGACGGCGACCGCCACGCCGCTGCTCGCACCCAGTCCGGCCGCGCCGAACGCCCAGGCGGTGACGCCCTCCCGGGGGCCGAAACCGCCGACGTTCAGCGGCAGCCCCATGGCGACCAGTGCCAGCACCGCGAGCGGGATCAGCGCGGCGACGGACGCCGGGGAGCCGGCGACCCGGGCGGCGAGCACGAACATCCCGATGTGACCGGCGAGGACGAGCAGCGAGGAGACGGCGACGCCGGGTCCGTTGCGGCGGGAGAGCAGTCCCTCGCGCGCCTCCGCGAGGGTCGCGCGCAGGGCGCGGCCGCGACGGGAGCCGGCCGTACGGTTCATCCGCAGCGCCAGGACGACGGCCAGCGCGCCGACCGCGGCGAGCAGGACCGGCGGGGCGAAGTTGCGGACCTCGGCGCGCACGGGGGACGGCATCGTCAGCAGCACCGCGGTGCCGACGACGGTCAGCGCGATCTGTCCGGCGACCCGTTCGAGGACGACCGAGCGTACGCCGCGGCCGAGGTCACCGGCGTCCTTGCCGTGCCGCACCGCCCGGTGCACGTCCCCGAGGACACCGCCGGGCAGGGCGGCGTTCAGGAACAGCGCGCGGTAGTAGTCGGCGACGGCCGCCCCGAGCGGGAGCCGCATCTTCAGGCTCCGGGCCACCAGCGCCCAGCGCCAGGCGCTGAGCACGGTGGTGACCACCCCGGTCACGAGCGCCAGCACCAGCGTCGTCGCGTCGATCCGCCGCAGCCCGTCCAGCAGCACACCGGTACCGAGATGCCACAGCAGGGCCCCGAGGATGACGACACCCGCGACGGTCCCGAAGTGGCGGCGCAGCAGCGGGGAGTTGAGCCGGGCCAGGGCGGCCCGCCACCGGGGCGTGCCCTTTGCGGCCGCGGCGCGCTCGTCGGTGAGGGCGAGCTCGTCGGCCCGCGCCCGCAGGGCCGACTCCCGCGCCGCGAGACAGGCGGCCCCGTCGTCCCACACCTCGACCACGACGGAAGCGGCCCCGGCAGCCGCCGACACGACGGCGCCCTCGGCGCGAGGGCTCACCGGTGTCCTCACCGTCTCCACGCTCATGACGCCCCGCCCGTCGGGCGGGACATCGCCAGGAGGTCGCTGTGGTGGACGGTGACGTGCAGTTCGCCGGCCTCGCAGGCGGCCAGGCGGTCGCGCAGATACCGTTCTGCACGCGCTGCCAGCTCGGGACGTTCCTCCACGGCCGCGCCGACCCAGCCGCGCAGCCACTGGGCCGTCAGCTCGGCCTCGCCGGGGCCGAGCCGCCAGGGGCTCGGGTTGACGCGTACCGTGGCGCCCCGTTCCGAGAAGGCCTCGCAGGCGATGTTGACCGCGTCCGGGCCGAGCATGCCGTCGCGGCGCTGGTGGGCGTTGAACGCCTCGGTGATCTCCGCGTCCATCGGGTCGGACGGGGAGAGTTCGACGCGGCCGGCGACGGAGAGCGTCAGCAGGGCCGGGCAGCCCGCCCCCGTGCAGGCGTCGGCCAGCGTCTCCAGCTCCTCGCGGGTGAGGACGTCGAGAAGAGCGGAGGCGGTCACCAGGGAGGCGCCGGCCAGACCGTCGGCGGTGAGCCGGGCGATGTCACCGCGGCGGGTCTCCACCGAGACCCTGCTGCCGTCGGCGGCGGACCGCGGCGAGGCGACGGCGGCGAAGTGCAGCAGGTACGGGTCGCGGTCGTGCAGGACCCAGTGCTGGGCGCCGTCGAGGCGGGAGGCCAGCCAGCGGCCCATCGAGCCGGTGCCGCAGCCCAGGTCGTGGATGACCAGCCCGGCCTTGCCCGGCAGGTTGGCGAGCCGGATGCGCAGCGTGTCCAGCAGGTCGTGCGAGCGCGCGGCGGCGTCGGCGGGTTCGCGCAGCTCCAGCCACTCGGGGGCGTAGCGCGGGGGCTCGTCCGGCCCGGTCTCGCGCAGGCGTACGGTGGCGCGCTCGCCGGGCCGGGCGGGACCGGCTCCGGGGATCACGGAACCGGCGCCGAGCGCCGTCGGGCCTGTGCCCGGCGAACCTCCGGCCGCGAGACCGCCGCCCGCTCCGGGGCCGTCCGTGCCCTGCGTGCCCTGCGCCACGGAACCCACCGCCTTCGCCTCGCGTGCCCCGGCCTCCGTGGGCACATCCGCCGTCCGTGTCACCATCTGCCGACCCTCCCCCACCGTCTCCCGCATGTCCCTCGGCCCCGGCTGCGCCGGGACCTTCCCCCCGGTCTGCGCCGGTACGGTCCTGTTCATGCCGCCCTCCCGGGCTCGCTCGGCAGCCGGCCCAGTACTCCGGCGAGGCTGCGGGCCGTGGTCGCCCAGCCGTCCAGGGCGGCCCGCCGGCCCCGGGCCGCGGCCTTCAGCCGACGCCGTACGTCGGCCTCGCCGAACCAGCCGCGCAGTTCGGCGGCGAGGGCGGCGGGGTCCTCCGGCGGCACGAGAATGCCGGGCACGCCGCCGTCGGGGGCGCGGCCGACCGCCTCGGGCAGGCCGCCGACGTCCGTCGCGAGCACGGGGATGCCGCGCGCGAGGGCCTCGGTCACGGCCATGCCGTACGTCTCCGCGTAGGAGGTGAGGACCATGAGGTCGGCGGAGTTGTAGCTGGCGTCGAGCTCGGCGCCGGCCTGCGGGCCGGCGAGGTGGATGCGGTCCTGAAGACCGTGCTCCCTGATGAGCTGCCGCAGCTCGGCGACGTACTCCGGGTCGTGCCCGAGCCCGCCCACGCACACGCAGCTCCACGGCAGTTCGGCCGCCGCCGCCAGCGCCTGCACCAGCCGGTGCTGGCCCTTGCGCGGGGTGACGGCGGCGACGCACAGCAGCCGCGAGACCCCGTCGGTGCCGGAGGCCAGGGGCGCGATGTCGGCGCCGGGGGCGGCGACATGGACCCGCTCGGGGGCGAGGCCGTGGTGGGAGACGAGCCGGCGGACCGCCCAGTCGCTGGTGGCGATCACGGCGGGCACGGCCCGCAGCACGACCCGCTCCTTGGCGTCCAGCTCGGCGGCCACCGCGGGCTCCAGGCCCGTCTCGTCACCGAGCGGCAGATGCACCAGCACGGCGAGGCTGAGCCGTTCCGTCTC
Organism: Streptomyces sp. C1-1; assembly: GCF_050214755.1. Taxonomy (NCBI): domain Bacteria; kingdom Bacillati; phylum Actinomycetota; class Actinomycetes; order Kitasatosporales; family Streptomycetaceae; genus Streptomyces; species Streptomyces sp. C1-1. The sequence goes on from NZ_CP189826.1 coordinate 2,308,031, forward strand.
CGGTACGACGATCTCGGGCACCCCGCAGGCGACCAGTCCGTCCAGCAGGACGACCGTCCCGTCCGGCAGCTCCCGCAGGACGCGGGCGAGTTCCGCGCGGGCCGCCGCCCCCGGCCGGGGCCACTCCCCGGCCACGGCGTGCTTGTGCACCTGCCAGCCGAAGCCCGGCAGGTCCAGGCTCACGCGCCGGTCGTAGGCGTTGCCGCCGCTCGGCGCCGCCGGGTCGTCGACGCCGCCCGGCATCACGAAGTGCACGGAGCGCAGGGACATGGGGATGATCTCGGCGTTCTTCAGCGCGGAGTGCTGGACGGGGACGTATCCGAGTGCCGGATGCGCCGTCTTCTCCAGGGTCACGTCGGTCACAGGGCACGCTCGTAACTCGCCCAGGCGATGTGCGACTCGTGCAGGGTGACGGTGATCCCGGCGATGCCCTTGGCGCCCTCGCCGAGGGCGCCCTTCTCGATGCGGTCCGCGAGCCGGTCGGCGATGACCTTGGCCAGGAACTCCGTGGAGGTGTTGGTCCCGGCGAACTCGGGTTCGTTGTCGAGGTTTCTGTAGTTCAGCTCGCTGACGACGGCGCCGAGTTCCTGGGTGGCCAGTCCGATGTCGACGACGATGTTGTCGTCGTCCAGCTGCTCGCGCCGGAAGGTGGCGTCCACCAGGAACGTCGCTCCGTGCAGGCGCTGCGCGGGTCCGAAGACCTCGCCGCGGAAGCTGTGGGCGATCATGATGTGATCGCGGACGGTGACACTGAACAACGGACGACCCTCCAGGTGCGGCGCGTCTGGCCCCCCGGCAGTCGGCCGCCGGGGGATGCCGTGTAGTACGGCTCTTCGGTTGCCCGCGTTCAGCCGTCCCTCACTCTTTTCTCAGGTCAGGCGGTCTTGCCCGGCCCCGAAAGTCGTCCCGGATTGGACGACTGCGTCAGACTGTGTCCTCGTACCGGATCCGGTGGCAGAGCGCGGGCAGCTCCCCTGAGGCCAGCCTGGGCATCAGGTCCGGCAGTTCGTCGAAGGCGGACTCGCCGGTGACGAGGGCATCGAGCGCCGGGTCGGCGAGCAGTTCCAGGGCGAGGGCGAGCCGGTCGGCGTAGCTCCGCCCGGCGCGCCGGGGGGAGACGGTACCGACCTGGCTGGAGCGGATGACGAGCCGCCGGGAGTGGAAGGCCTCGCCGAGCGGGAGGGAGACCTTCCGGTCGCCGTACCAGCTGAGTTCGATCACCGTGCCCTCGGCGGTGAGCAGTTCGAGGGAGCGGGCGAGCCCCTGCTCGGTGGCGCTGGCGTGCACGACGAGGTCCCGCTCGCCGTGGGCGTCCGAGGGCAGGGCGAAGTCGACGCCGAGGGCCTGGGCGACCTTGGCGCGGGCGGGATCGGCGTCCACGAGCTGCACCTTGGCGCCCGGGAAGCGCGCGAGCAGCGCGGCCACCGAGCAGCCGACCATGCCGCCGCCCACGACGGCGATCCGGTCGCCGATCAGGGGCGCGGCGTCCCAGAGGGCGTTGACGGCGGTCTCCATGGTGCCGGCGAGGACGGCGCGCTCGGCGGGCACGGTGTCGGGGACGACGGTGACGGCGCTGGCGGGTACGACGTACCGGGTCTGGTGCGGGTAGAGGCAGAACACGGTCCGCCCGGCCAGCCCGTCGGGTCCCTCCTCCACCACTCCCACGTTGAGGTAGCCGTACTTCACGGGGGCCGGGAAGTCGCCTTCCTGGAAGGGGGCCCGCATGGCCGCGTGCTGGCTCTCGGGGACTCCGCCCCGGAAGACGAGCGTCTCCGTCCCACGGCTCACTCCGGAGAACAGCGAGCGCACCAGCACCTCGTCCCCCGCGGGTTCCGGCAGTTCGACGTCCCGTATCCGGCCCTCGCCCGGGCGATCCAGCCAGAACGCGCGTGCGACACGGTTCATCGACGTCCTCCTGAACGATCGGGAAGTGGTTCACGTACCGAGGTGTGCACAGGCCGCGCACAGTACGCGGCGTGATCGACTCTGTCATATGGCCGGAGGGTGTGCGGTGGCCCTGAACAACACTTACGACGCAAGGCTGGTCCAGCAGGAGACCGCTGTGGGAGCGGGCGTACAGATCCTGTTGCTGGCCCTGCTCGGTACGGCGATCGGCCTGGGGCCGGCGGGCTGGCTGACCGGCCTCGCCTTCGCCGTCGCCACATGGGCGGTGCTCTCCAGGGCGCTGCACCGCACCCGGCCGCGCTCCTTCGGCCCGGCGAACCGGGTGACGCTCGGCCGCGCGACCCTGGTCGGGGGGGTGACCGCCCTGGTCGCGGACTCCTTCGAGAGCTCGCCGCCGGTCACCGTCTTCGTCGGTCTCACGGCCGTCGCGCTGATCCTCGACGGTGTGGACGGCAAGGTGGCCCGCGCGACGGGGACCTCCACGCCTCTGGGCGCCCGCTTCGACATGGAGGTGGACGCGTTCCTGATCCTGGTACTGAGCGTGTACGTCTCCATGCAGGAGGGCCCGTGGGTGCTGCTGATCGGCGGCATGCGCTACGGGTTCGTGGCGGCGGCCCGCGTCTACCCGTGGCTGAACGCCCCGCTGCCCCCGAGCATGGCCCGCAAGACGGTGGCCGCGATGCAGGGCGTCTGCCTTCTCCTGGCCGCCTCCGGCTACCTCCCCGCAGCAGCCTCCTTCGGCGTCACGGCCCTCGCCCTCGCCTCCCTGACCTGGTCCTTCGCCCGCGACATCCACTACCTCCACCAGGCGTCCCGCGTCCGCCAGGCAGAGGTCGAGGAAATGCTGGAACTGGCAGCTGAACGAGAGCCGGTGGCGTCCTGATCCCCGGCCCGGGCCACGGCACCGCCCTGAGCGCCGACACTGCACATGGTGCCGCCCTGAGCGCCGGCTCGGGAGACGGTGGCGCGCCCTGAGCGCCGGCACGGGAGACGGTGGCGCGCCCTGAGCGCCGGCACGCGAGACGGTGGCGCCCTGAGCGCCGGCGCGTCTCCTCATCCCTCGATCGGGTACCGGTACACGGTCGATCCCCGCCGCTGGAAGCCGAGCCGCTCGTAGAGCCGGTTCGCCGCCTCCCGGTCCGGGCGGGAGGTGAGGTCGACGGTGCGGGCTCCGGCCTCGCGGGCCAGTCCCAGCGCCTGTTCCATCAGCAGCCCGGCGATCCCGTGACCTCGCGCCGCAGCGTCGACGATCACGTCCTCGACCCGGGCGCGCAGACCGGACGGCAGCGGCACCATCGACAGGGTCAGGGCGCCCACGATGTCGTGCTCGGCGCGGGCGACGAGGACGGTGTTCGTGTCGGACGCCAGGATGCGGGCGAGGGCCCGGGCGTCGAGCGGCAGCGCGGAACGGGACAGTTGCGGCAGCAGACGCCCGAAGGCGTCGACGAGCTCCTGGTCCGCTTCCCGGGCGGGCTCCACCTGGATCTTCATGGCGGCGAGCCTATCGGCGTGGCAGTGGTCCGATCGCGGCGAGCGGCACGGTCGCCGGCGCCGGCGCCGGCCATGGCACCGCCGGCGGCGGGTGGGCGTCCAGCAGGGTGCCGGTCGCGGTGCTGCCGAGCAGCACGATCAGGCCGGATGCCGAGCACAACGCGCCCGTGTAGAGCCCGAGTCGGCCTTCCTCCGCGAGGTCAGCAGGCGGAGCAGTGGGGTGAGGCGGGTGCCGCTGCCCTCGGCCCGTGGCGAACTCACTCCGCCCTCGCCGACTCCCGTGCGGGCGAGGGCTTTTCCAGGGCGGCTTCCGTCGTACGGCGCCATGGTCGTCGTACTCCCCCGGCCGCGCTCACCGCCGGCGCGCCGAGCAGCGCGAGGACGGCGGCCGGGGCGAGGACCGCCCAGGGCGCGCGCTCGGCCTAGGGCTGGTTCTCGGCGAGCAGCAGCCCCCATTCGGGGGAGGGCGGCTGGGCGCCAAGACCTAGGAAGGCCGGGTCGGTGCAGTCCGCCTTGGTCATCGCGATTTGACAGAACCTCGGGAGTTGCCTACAACCTAGCGACATGACATTCATTTTCAAAACCGGATCGAGCCGGTAGTGCGGGTGGCGTTCGTCGGCAAGGGCGGCAGCGGAAAGACCACCCTGTCCGCGCTCTTCGCCCGCCATCTGCTGGCTTCCGGGGCTCCCGTGCTCGCCGTCGACGGCGACATCAACCAGCACCTCGCCGAGGCGCTGGGTCACGACGGCCCCTTCGCCGCCCCGCCGCTAGGGGCCCACCTCACCGGGATCAAGGACTACCTGCGCGGCACGAACCCCCGTATCGCCTCCGCCGGTTCCATGGTCAAGACCACACCTCCGGGCCGCGGCTCCCGTCTGCTGCGCCTGCTCGGCGACGACGAACTGCACACACGGCACGTCCGGCGCGCGGGCGGGATCCCGCTGATGGTGACGGGCGAGTTCGACGAGAGCGACCTGGGGGTGGCCTGCTACCACTCCAAACTCGGCGCGGTCGAGCTGTACCTGGGACACCTGGTGGACGGTCCCGGCGAGTACGTCGTCGTCGACATGACGGCGGGCGCGGACGCGTTCGCCTCGGGCCTGTTCACGCGCTTCGACCTCACGTTCCTGGTGGTGGAGCCGACACGCAAGGGCATCTCGGTGTACCGCCAGTACCGCGACCACGCCCGGGAGTTCGGAATCCGCGTCGCGGTCGTCGGCAACAAGGTGAGCGGCGAGGACGACGTGCTCTTCCTCAAGGAGCAGGTGGGCGACGACCTCCTGACCCACCTGGCCCACTCGCCCTGGGTCCGGGCGAACGAACAGGGCCGTGCGCAGGGCGAGTTGGAGGAGCACAACCGTCACGCCCTGAACGTTCTGCGGGCGGCGGTGGACGCCCGCCCCAAGGACTGGGACACCCTGCACCGCCACGCCGTCGAGTTCCACCTCCGCAACGCCCGCGCGTGGGCGGACCGCGCCACGGGCGAGGACCTGGCCCGCCAGATCGACCCGGAGTTCGTGCCGGGCCCGTCCGCAATGACCTGACCGAACCACCCCTCACTCACACGCACCGCCGACCAGAACGGAAACCCCCATGTCTCTCGACGTCTCCCCCGAACTCCTCGCCGAGGCCGAGTCCGGTGACCTCCGCGAGCAGGACTTCGTGGCCACCGTCCGCACGTCCCTCCCCTACGCCTACGACCTCATCGCCTCCCTGGCGGCCGAACTCGGCTCCGGCACGGCAGAGTTCGCCGACAACCAGACCCCGCCGCCGTCGGAGACCGAACGCGGGCAGCTGCTGCGCGCCCTGGCCAGCAACGCGATCCGGGGCAGCCTGGAACGCCACTTCGCCATCGAACTGGCCTTCCAGAACTGCCACCGCGTGGCGGCGTTCCGCCCGGGCGCACGGGACGGCGAGACCTACGGCCGGTTCACCTCCCCGCGCTCCCAGGTACTGAACCAGTCACCGGAGTTCAGGGACTGCTGACCGCCCGGACAGCAGGACGGGCCGGGCGGTGAGACCGCCCGGCCCGTGTCGCTCATCCTCAGGTGAGGTTGCTGACCCACCCGGAGCAGGTGCCCGCGGTGATCGTCTTGGTGCTCCAGTGCCCCAGACAGATACGGAAGCGGATGGTGGCGTCCTCGGTGAAGTCCTTGTTCTTGTAGCGGTAGGTGGAGGCGCCGTCGGCGTTGAAGATGCTGCCCCAGCGGCTCCCCACCTCCCAGTCCACGACCGCGGAGGAGCCGTCCGGGTTCCCGTCGTAGACCGAGAACCAGTCGCCGGGAGGCGAGAAGCAGGCCTGGTAGACGATGCCGCCGTCCTCCATCTTGTTGGCGCACTTCACCCACTCGACCTCATTGGCGTACGTGGTGGCGGTCGCGCGCTCGATCTCACCGGCGGCGGCGTTCGCCTGCGTGACGGTGAGGAGAAGGGCGGCGGAGACGGTGCCCCCGACGGCACTCATTCGCTTGAGGCGACGGCTCTTGATCACACGGTTCCTTCTGTGGGAGGTGTCCAACAAGGCTTCGTTGAAGCCGAGTTGGCGAGTTCTTGACTTTAGCCGCTGAAGGATGTGCCGATCAAGCATATGTTCGATATTGCCGCCCGCGCCGTCCCGGCTCAGGCGGCCCGCGAGGACCTCCCTCGGTGGGTCCGGATGATGTCCGCGTACCGGTGTCCCGTGCCCTTGATCGTGCGCTTCTGGGTCTCGTAGTCGACGTGGACCAGGCCGAACCGCTTGTCGTAGCCGTAGGCCCACTCGAAGTTGTCCAGCAGGGACCAGGCGAAGTAGCCGGCCAGCGGGGCGCCCTTGCGGACGGCCGAGGCGCAGGCGGCGAGGTGGCGCTCGAGGTAGTCCTGGCGCTCCGGGTCGTCGACGGTCCCGTCGGGGCGTACGACGTCCGGGTAGGCGGAGCCGTTCTCGGTGACGTAGAGGCGGCGGATCGGGTATTCGTCGGTGAGGCGCAGCAGGAGCGCCTCGATGCCGTTCGCGTCGATCTCCCAGTCCATGCCGGTGCGCGGGACGCCGAGGCGGCGCACGGAACGGACGTGGGGCGCCGGGGCCGAGGGGTCGTCGGCGACGGTGGACGGCATGTAGTAGTTCAGGCCGTGCCAGTCGAGCGGCGCGGCGACCCTCGCCAAGTCGCCTTCTCGTTCGGGCAGTTCGACCCCGTACACCTCGCGCATGTCGGCCGGGAAGCCGCGGCCGTACACCGGGTCCAGCCACCAGCGGTTGATGTGGCCGTCCTGCCGGCGGGCTGCCGCCACGTCCTCGTCGCGGTCGGTGGCGGCGTGCACCGTGGAGAGGTTGGTGACGATGCCGACCTGGGCGGACGGTGCCGCGGCGCGGATCGCGTCGACGGCGAGGCCGTGACCGAGCAGCAGGTGGTAGGAGGCGCGGACGGCGGCCGTCAGGTCGGTCAGGCCCGGGGCCATCCTGCCTTCCAGGTGGCCGATCCAGGCCGAGCAGAGCGGTTCGTTGAGCGTCGCCCAGTGGGAGACGCGGTCGCCGAGGCGTTCGGCGACGACGGAGGCGTACTCGGCGAACGCCAGCGCGGTGTCCCGCTCGGGCCAGCCACCGCGGTCCTGGAGGGCCTGCGGCAGGTCCCAGTGGTAGAGGGTGACGGACGGGGTGATGTCCGCCTCCAGCAGGGCGTCGATCAACTCGTCGTAGAAGGCAAGGCCCTTGGGGTTCACCGGGCCGTCGCCGCCGGGCAGCACCCGCGGCCAGGCGACCGACAACCGGTAGGCGTTGGTGCCCAGTCGGCGCATCAGACCGATGTCCTCGCGCCAGCGGTGGTAGTGGTCGCAGGCGACGTCGCCGTTGTCGTTGCCGGCGACCTTGCCGGGCGTGTGGGAGTAGGTGTCCCAGATCGAGGGGGCCCGGCCGTCCTCCGCGGCGGCTCCCTCGATCTGGTACGCCGCTGTGGCCGTGCCCCACAGGAAGTCGTGGGGGAAGGCGGCGAGGTCGATGCGGTCGGACACGGAAGTCCTCTCAAGGCGATGGGAGTTGGTCACTTCACGGCTCCCGCCGTCAGCCCGGCGACGAGATAGCGCTGCAGCAGCAGGAAGCCGGCGACCACCGGCACGCTGACGACCAGCGAGGCGGCCATGATCTGGTTCCAGTACACGTCGTTGAGCGTGGAGTAGCCCTGGAGGCCGACGGCGAGGGTACGGGTGGTGTCGTTGGTCATGACGGAGGCGAACAGCACCTCGCCCCAGGCGGTCATGAAGGCGTAGACGGCGACCGCGACGATGCCGGGGATCGCGGCCGGCACGACCACCCGGAACAGTGCGCCGAGCGGACCGCAGCCGTCCACCAGCGCCGCCTCGTCCAGGTCGCGCGGCACCGAGTCGAAGTACCCGATCAGCATCCAGATGGAGAACGGCAGGGAGAAGGTCAGGTAGGTCAGGATCAGGCCGCCGCGGGAGCCGAACAGGGCGATGCCGGTGGCGTTGCCGATGTTGACGTAGAGGAGGAACAGCGGCAGCAGGAAGAGGATGCCCGGGAACATCTGCGTCGACAGCACGGTGACCGTGAAGACGCGCTTGCCGCGGAAGCTGTAGCGGCTGACTGCGTACGCGGCGAACACCGCGATCACCACCGAGCAGAGGGTCGCCGCGCCCGCCACGATCAGCGAGTTGGCGAAGTAGCGGGCCAGCGGGACCGTCGACCAGATGTCGATGTAAGGGCGGATCGTCAGACCGCTGGGCACCCACCGGAACTTGCCGGTGACGTCCGCGAGCGGCTTGAGCGAGCTGGAGACCATCACGTACACCGGGACCAGCACGAAGCCGGTGAGCAGGGTGAGGAAGACCCGGCGCGACCAGAGGAACGAACTCGGGGGTGCCATGGGGGACTTAGACATCGCCGGTCCTCCGTCCGCGCGTGGTGAGCACCAGGTACACGCCTGTCACGACGAGCAGGAACAGCAGCAGCAGGACGGACATCGCGGAGCCGGTGCCGAAGTTCCAGGTGACGAACGAGGCTTGGTAGATGTGCACGGAGATGAGGTCCGCGGCCTCGGGTGCGGACTTGCCGAACAGGACGTAGGGGGTGTTGAAGTCGTTGAACGTCCACAGGAACAGGACCAGCAGCAGGACCTGGTTGACCGGGCGCAGCGACGGCAGGGTGATGCGGCGGATCTGCTGCCACATCCCGGCGCCGTCCAGGGCCGCGGCCTCGTACAGCTCCGCGGGGATGTTCTGCAGGCCGGCCATGACGATGAGGAAGGCGAAGGGCCAGCCCTTCCACACCGACACCGTCAGCAGGGCGTAGAAGCTGTTGTCGCCGATCAGCCAGAACGACGGCTTGTCGGTGAGGTGGAGCTGGTCGTGCAGGACGTGGTTCACCAGGCCGTTGTCGTGCTGGAACATGAACACCCAGGTGATGACGGCCGCGTAGACCGGCAGGGCGTACGGCACCAGGAACAGCGCCCGCAGCAGGCCGCGGCCGGTGAAGGTGTCCTGCATGTAGATCGCGGCCGCGGTGCCGATCAGCCAGCACAGGCCGACGGAGAGCAGGGTGAAGGCGACGGTGACGAAGAAGGAGTGCAGCAGCGCCTCGCCGACCGGGGCGTCGAAGTCCACCGACACCTTGTAGTTGCCGAGGCCGGACCAGGGCGCGGTGCCCCAGTCGCGGATGTAGAACTGCGTGAGCTCCTTGAAGCTCATCACGATGCCGATCACCATCGGCACCAGGTGGACCAGGAGTTCGAGGATCAGGGCGGGCAGGAGCAGCAGGTACGGGAGTCCGGCGCGGCGGATCCGCCCGGTGCGGCGACGCGGTTCGCGCGTCGCCGCACCGGCGGGACTCCCCCTCAGTGGCTCCTTGAGGGTGGTGGTGGTCATCGGGCTCACTTCGCCGGCATCTGCTGCTGGGCCTTGTCCAGGGCGGCCTTCACCGAGGCGGTGGTGACCGCGCGTCCGGCCGCCACGTCGGCGAACAGGTTCTTGACCGCGGTACCGACCGCCGTCTCGAACTGCGACTCGTCGGCGACCTGCGGCAGGGCGGCGGCGCTCTTGGCGAGGGTGTCCTTCAGGACCGCGTTGGCCGGGGAGTTGAAGGCCGCGTCGGTCTGCGCGGTCTTGACCGGCGGGATCGAGCTGTACGCCGTGTTGAGGATCTTCTGCTCGCCGTCGCTGGTCATGAACTTCACGAACTTCGCGGCGCCGTCGAGGTTGTGGCTGTTCTTGAAGACGGCCAGGTTGATGCCGGCGACCATCGAGTTGACCTGGGTGCCGGTGCCGGGGGTGCCGGACTGCACCGGGACCGGCGCGATGCCGTACTGGTCGGGGCTCATGCCCTGCGACTTGAGGTTGGCGGACGCGGACTGCCACAGCAGCATGGCCTGCTTGCCCTTGGCGAAGTCGCTGACGGACTGGTTCTGCGCGTACTCCGCGTCACCGGTCGGTATGACCTTGTCCTTGGCCATCAGGTCGACGTACTGCTTGACCGCGTCGACCACCTTGGGGTTGGTGAAGTCCGCCTTGCCGTCGGCGGTGAAGAAGTCGCCGCCGTGCTGCTTGGCGAAGACGAAGACGTGGTGGATGTTCTCGGAGAGGTTCGAGCCCTCGGCGCCGAGCGGCGACTTGCCCTTGGCGGAGATCTTCTTGCCGTCGGCGACCAGCTCGTCCCAGGTGGCCGGCGGCTTGGAGATGCCGGCGTCGGCGAAGATCTGCTTGTTGTAGTAGAGGGCGTAGGCCATCGAGTACAACGGGACGGCGGCCGGGTCCTTGCCCGCGGCGCCGGTCGAGCCGAGCGCCGAGTCGACGAAGCGGTCCTTGCCGCCGATCTTGGCGAAGTTCTTCGCGTCCCAGGGCAGCAGCGCGCCCGTGGCCTGCAGGGAGGCGCTCCAGGTGTTGCCGATGTTCAGGACGTCGGGGCCCTGACCGGAGGTGGTGGCGGTGAGGATCCGGTTCAGCAGGTCCGACCAGGGGACCACCTCCAGCTTCACCTTGATCCCGGTCTGCTTCTCGAACTTGTCGAGTTCGGGCTGCAGGACCTTCTTGTCGATGGCGATGCTCGCGCCCTGGTTGGAGGCCCAGTACGTGAGCGTCTTCGGGGAGTCGTTCGACCCTCCGCCGTTCGACGAACCGCCTCCGCAGGCCGTGGCGGCAAGGGCGAGTGACACGGTGACGGCGCCTACGGCCGCGGCTCGGATGCTGCGCATGGCTCCCGGTGTCCCTTCGGGGTTTGCACTCATGGCTTAATTTAGGACGTGAGTTAAACCTCCGGAGAGGAACTCGTCAAGAGGTATCGCAGCCCCGGGGCAATCCGGTCCCAGCTCTTGACGCGAGTGTTCGGGCAGTTGAAGCATGCACGGCCAAGAGAGCGCTCCCAAACCACACCCCGTTCACTTCCTGAACAGGAGAGCCGCCCCATGCCCCTGCCCGACATAGGCCGCAGAACCGTCCTCGGCGCGGCCGCCGCCACCGCGCCCGCGCTGCTGGGACTGTCGGCGCCCGCGAACGCCGCCCCCAAGACGCCCAGGAAGCCGCGCCTCCTCCCCGGTGGCGGCGACCTGGGCCCCAACGTCCTGGTCCTCGACCCGTCCACCCCGGGCATCCAGGCCAGGCTGGACGAGGTGTTCCGGCAGCAGGAGTCGGCCCAGTTCGGCACCGGCCGCTACGCGCTGCTGTTCAAACCCGGCACGTACGACGGCCTCAACGCCCAGCTCGGCTTCTACACCTCCATAGCGGGCCTGGGCCTGTCCCCCGACGACACCACCATCAACGGGGACGTGACGGTCGACGCCGGCTGGTTCGGCGGCAACGCCACGCAGAACTTCTGGCGTTCGGCGGAGAACCTGGCCCTGGTCCCGGCGAACGGCACCAACCGCTGGGCGGTCGCGCAGGCGGCGCCGTTCCGCCGGATGCATGTGCGCGGTGGCCTCGACCTGGAGCCCTCCGGCTACGGCTGGGCGAGCGGCGGCTACATCGCCGACAGCCGGATCGACGGTCAGGTGGGCCCGTACTCGCAGCAGCAGTGGTACACCCGGGACAGCACGATCGGCAGCTGGCTCAACGGCGTGTGGAACATGGTCTTCTCGGGTGTCGAGGGCGCCCCCGCGCAGAGCTTCCCCAGCCCGCCGTACACCTCCCTCGACACCACCCCGGTCTCCCGCGAGAAGCCCTTCCTCCACGTCGACCGCGCGGGCGCGTTCCATGTGTTCCTGCCCGCGAAGCGCACCAACGCCCGCGGCGTCACGTGGGGCAACGGCGTCCCGAGGGGCACCTCGCTGCCCTTGTCGCGCTTCTACGTCGCCAGGCCGGGCGTCTCCGCGGCCACCCTCAACCAGGCTCTCGCGCAGGGACTGCACCTGCTGCTGACGCCCGGGGTCTACCACCTGGACCGGCCCGTCCAGGTCAACCGCCCCAACACCGTGGTCCTGGGCCTGGGTTACGCGACCCTGATCCCCGACAACGGCGTCACCGCCCTGCGGGTCGCCGACGTCGACGGCGTCCGCCTCGCCGGCTTCCTCATCGACGCCGGACCGGTCAACTCCCGGACGCTGCTGGAGGTCGGCCCGCGCGGAGCCACCAGGGACCACTCGGCCAACCCCACCACCGTGCAGGACGTGTTCGTCCGCATCGGCGGGGCGGGCGCGGGCAGGGCCACCACCAGCATGGTGATCAACAGCCGGCACACCATCGTCGACCACACCTGGGTCTGGCGCGCCGACCACGGCGACGGCGTCGGCTGGGAGACCAACCGGGCCGACTACGGCATCGTCGTCAACGGCGACGACGTGCTGTGCACGGGCCTGTTCGTCGAACACTTCAACAAGTACGACGTCCAGTGGTACGGGCAGCGCGGGCGCACGATCTTCTTCCAGAACGAGAAGGCCTACGACGCCCCGACCCAGGCGGCGATCCAGAACGGCCCGGTGAAGGGCTACGCCGCCTACAAGGTCGGCGACCACGTCACCGCGCACGAGGGCTGGGGGCTGGGCAGTTACTGCTTCTACAACGTCGACCCGAGCATCGTCCAGCACCACGGCTTCGCCGCCCCGAACACCCCGGGCGTGCGGTTCCACGACCTGCTCGTGGTCTCGCTGGGCGGCCAGGGCCAGTACGAGCACGTGATCAACGAGACGGGGGCGGCGACGTCCGGCACGTCGACCGTGCCGTCCACGGTGGTGTCGTACCCGTGAGCCGGGGCGGCCCCGCCCGCGTGGGGCGGGGCCGCCGTCGGTCACCGTGCCGGTGCCGGCGCGTAGCCGGTGGGGCGGGCGGTGAAGGTGCCGCGGCCCTGGGTGCGGCTGCGCAACCGGGTGGCGTAGCCGAAGAGTTCGGCCAGCGGCACCGTCGCCGTCACCACCGCCGAGCCCGCCCGGGTGAGCGAGCCCGAGACCCGGCCGCGGCGCGCGGCGAGGTCGCCGAGGACACCACCGACGGCGTCCTCGGGGACGCTCACCGTGACCTCCACGACCGGCTCCAGCAGAACCATCGCGCAGGCGCGCAGGGCCTCGCGCAGGCCCAGCCTGCCCGCGGTGCGGAACGCGGTGTCCGAGGAGTCCTTCACGTGCGTCGAGCCGTCGGTGAGGGTGACGCGCAGCCCGGTCACCGGGTGCCCGCCGAGCGGCCCCTCGCCGAGCGCCTCCCGGCAGCCGGCCTCCACCGCGCGCACGTACTCCTGCGGCACCCGCCCGCCGACGACGGCCGAGCGGAACTCGAATCCCTCCTCCAGTGGCTCGACATCGAGGACGACATGGGCGAACTGCCCCGCCCCGCCGTCCTGTTTGACGTGCCGGAAGACAAGGCCCGACACTCCGCGGCCCACGGTCTCCCGGTGACTCACCGCGGGACGGCCGACGTTGACCTCAAGGCCGTAGACGCGCCGGAGCTGCTCCGCCGCGACCTCCAGGTGCAGTTCGCCCATCCCCGACAGCACCGTCTGACCGGTCTCGGGATCCGTGCGGACGACCAGTGACGGGTCCTCCTCGGTCAGCCGTGCCAGCGCCGAGGCCAGCCGGTCGGTGTCGGTGGACCTGCGGGCCTCGACGGCGACCGAGACCACCGGCTCGGTGACGCCCGGCGGTTCCAGCACCAGCGGGGCGCGGGGGTCGCACAGCGTCGAGCCGGCCCGGGCCGACTTCAGCCCGACCACGGCGACGATGTCCCCGGCCTGCGCACGGTCCACCTGGATGTGGCGGTCGGCCTGGACCCGCAGGACCCGGCCGATCCGCTCGCTGCGGCGCGCGCCCGCGTCCCACACGGTGTCCCCCTTCCCGATCGTTCCCGAGTAGATCCGTACGTACGTCAGCCGTCCGGTCGGCGTGGCGTGCACCTTGAACGCCAGAGCCGCGAACGGCGCCGCCGGGTCGGCCGCCCGCTCCTGAGCCGTACCGTCGTGACCGCCTCTTACGGCGGGCACGTCCAGCGGCGAGGGCAGGTAGGCAACGACCGCGTCGAGCAGGGGCTCGATGCCGCGGTTGCGGTAGGCGGAACCGCAGAGCACCACCACGCCGTCACCGCTGCGGGTCAGGTCGCGCAGGGCGGTGGCCAGGGTCTCGGCGGACAGCTCCTCGCGGCCGACGAACTCCTCCAGCGCCGCCGGGTGCAGCTCAGCGACGGCCTCCTCCAGCAGCCTGCGGCGCCGCCGCGCCTCCTCGCGCAGACCCTGCGGCACCGGCACCTCCTCGGCCGTGTCGGCTCCCTCGGTCCAGACCAGCGCACGCATGCGCAGCAGGTCGACGACACCGGTGAAGCGGTCCTCCGCGCCGATGGGCAACTGGACGACCAGGGGCGCCGGATGCAGCCGTTCCCGGATCGAGGCGACGGCCGTGTCGAGGTCGGCGCCCGCCCGGTCCAGCTTGTTGACGAACGCGATCCTCGGCACGCCGTGCCGGTCGGCCTGCCGCCACACCGACTCGCTCTGCGGCTCCACGCCGGCCACCGCGTCGAACACGGCGACCGCGCCGTCGAGGACCCGGAGCGAGCGTTCCACCTCGGCGGCGAAGTCGACGTGGCCCGGGGTGTCGATGAGGTTGATCCGGTGGCCGTCCCAGGCGCAGCTGACGGCCGCGGCGAAGATGGTGATGCCCCGGTCGCGCTCCTGCGGGTCGAAGTCGGTGACGGTGGTGCCGTCGTGGACCTCGCCGCGCCGGTGCGTGGTGCCGGTGGCGTACAGGATCCGCTCGGTGACGGTGGTCTTGCCCGCGTCGACGTGGGCGAGGATGCCGAGGTTGCGGACGGTGGTGAGGGCATCGAGGTGGGTGCGCACGGCCCGTTGGCCTTTCTGGTGAAGTGAGCAGGGCGGCGCGATTCCCGGACGTGGCGGATCGCAGGGCGGAGCTGCGGGGTCAGACGCTCGTCGCGGGCATCCGGTACCGGCCGCGCAGCGGGCACCGGACGGACGGGGACACCAGGATCACCTCGTACCGCGAGCGGGGGACGACGACAGCGGTGCGGTACGGCACGGCCGGTCTCCCCTCGTCACTCGGTCCGCGCGTCACGGCGACGCGCGGTGCGTTGCGAGTGTAGGGAACCGGGAAGCGACGGAGCATCACCTTTTCCCGTGGGCCCGCTCAACCCCCGCCCCGTCGTCGTGAGATGGTTCGCGCCCGTCGGGAGACAGCTCCCGCAGCGGCCCGCGCGCCCGGGCGTCAACCCTCAAGCCCCGCCGACCCCCTTTGCGGGTGGTTTACGGCCGCCAGATCCGGTGAGGCGGCTGTAATGTCCCAGCCCCAGACCACAGCCTTGGCACCAGTGAAGGCCGCACCTCGCAGAGTCGCACCCCAGGCAGCGAGTTCCCCCCACGGCGTGCGGGAGGCTCGGGCGAAGCAGCGTGACGCCTACTTCGACAACGCGAAGTACCTGGCGATCGTGCTGGTGGCGATCGGCCACGCGTGGGAGCCGCTGCGCGACGACAGCCGGGTGGTCAGCGCGCTCTACAACTTCGTCTACGCCTTCCACATGCCGGCGTTCATCGTCATCTCGGGCTACTTCTCCCGTAGCTTCGACGCGAGCCCCGGGCGGATCAGACGCCTGGTGACGGGAGTGGCCGTGCCGTACGTCGTCTTCGAGACGGCGTACACCCTTTTCACCCGTTGGACCGACCAGGTGCCCGACCGGCCGTTCAGCCTGCTGGACCCGCTGTACCTGACGTGGTTCCTGGCCGCGCTGTTCGTCTGGCGGCTGACCACCCCGCTGTGGCAGCGCGTGCGGTGGCCACTGCCGATCGCGCTGACCGTCGCCGCCCTCGCCACCCTCTCCCCGTCCATCGGCAACGACCTCGACCTGCAGCGCGTCCTGCAGTTCCTGCCGTACTTCGTGCTCGGGCTGTGCCTGCGGCCCGAGCACTTCCGGCTGGTGCGGCGGTGGCGGGTGCGGCTGCTGGCCCTGCCGGTGCTGGGGTGCGCGGTCGCGGTGTCGTACTGGGCGGAGCCGCGGATGACCGGGGCCTGGTTCTACCACCGCGACAGCGCCCAGGAGCTGGGGGCGTCCGCGTGGTTCGGGCCGGTGATGACGCTGGCCGCCTTCGGTTTCTCGATGGTGCTGGTCGCCTGCTTCCTGTCCTGGGTGCCGGGGCGGCGGCTGTGGTTCACCGCGCTGGGCGCCGGCACGCTCTACGGCTATCTGCTGCACGGCTTCGTCGCCCAGGGGTCCAAGTACTGGGGCTGGTACTCCCCGGACTGGATCCACCGTCCGCTCGGTGCGGTCGTCGTCACGCTGGCCGCCGGGGCCGTCGTGACGTTGCTGTGCACACCGCCTGTGCGGCGGGTCTTCCGGTTCGTCGTGGAGCCGGACATGGGGTGGGCCTTCCGCAGGGAGCCGCGGGAGCGGCTGCCCGTTCCCGCGCGGACCCGTGAGCCGGGAACCCGGGCCGGGTCCCGGGCGTTGTCCTGACAAGCACCGAGGAAACAAGAGGAGCCACCCCTTTGTCCGCCAGACCGACGGACCCCCCGGGGCACAGTCCCCGCCCGTACCGCCGCGGTGAGCCCGACCGCGGCACCCGGCCGGACGCCCCCTTCCGGCCGTCACGCCGGTGAGTACCGCGAGCGCCGTCCTGGGCCTGCTGGCCGTGCTCGTGCTGACCGCCGGCACCGGCTACTTCGTGGCCCAGGAGTTCGCGTATGTCTCCGCCGACCGCCTCGCCCTGGCCCGTGAGGCGCAGGCCGGGGACCGCCGGGCCGCGCGGGCGCTGAAGGTGCTCGAGAGGCTGTCGTTCATGCTGTCCGGCGCCCAGCTGGGCATCACGGTGACCGGTCTGATCGTCGGTTTCATCGCCGAGCCGTCCGTGTCCGCGCTGCTCGGGCGCGCGCTGTCCGGCGTCGGCGTCCCGGGCGCGGCCGTCACCGGCATCTGCGTGGTGCTCTCCTTCGTGGGCGCCACGGTGGTGCAGATGGTGCTGGGCGAGCTGGCCCCGAAGAACCTCGCCATCGCGGTGCCCGAGCGGCTGGCGAAGTCGCTGGCCGCCTCGACGCTGGCGTATCTGAAGGTCGTGGGGCCGGTCGTACGGATCTTCGACGGCGCGGCGAACCGGCTGCTGCGCGAGACCGGCATCGAGCCGGTCGAGGAGCTGCACCACGGTGCCACCCTGGAGGAGCTCAGTCAGCTGATCGGCGAGTCGCACGAGCAGGGGCGGCTGTCCAGGGACACCGCCGAGCTGTTGGACCACGCGCTGGAGTTCTCCGAGCGCACGCTGGACGAGGTGATGGTGCCGCGCGCGGACACCGTGTTCGTCCGGGCGGACGCGAGCGCGTCCGAGGCCGTCGACCTCATCGGCAAGTACGGTCACTCCAACCATCCGGTGCTCGGCGAGCACCCCGACGACGTCGGCGGAGTGCTGGGCGTGCGCGAGCTGATGCGGCTGCCCGCGGACCGGCTGGCCGCCACGACCGCCGGCGAGCTCGCCCGCCGCCCGCTGCTGCTGCCCGACACCCTCCCCCTGCCCGAGGCGGTCGAGCGGATGCGGGAGCGCGACGACGAGTTCGCGGTCGTACTCGACGAGCACGGCGGCGTCGCGGGGGTCGTCACCTACGAGGACATCGCCGAGGAACTGGTCGGCGACATCGCCGACGAGTCCGACACGGTCACCCACCTCGCCGTCGCCGACACCGACGGCTGGCTGGTGGACGCCGGGCGCCGACTGGACGAGGTCGCCGAGGCCACCGGCATCGGGCTGCCCGAGGAGGACGACTTCGACACGGTGGCCGGCCTGGTCGTGGACCGCCTCGGCCGCTTCCCGGCCGTCGGCGACCGGCTCACGGTCACGCTGCCCGACGGCGGGCGCGCGGTGATCGACGTACGCGCCCTGGACCGGCACGTGCCCGAGCGCGTGCGGATCGCGCGGCTGGCGGAGCGGGCGGAGGAGCAGGCGTGAGTTTCCCGATGGCGCTCTTCGTCACCGTCGTGCTGCTGATCGGCAGCGGCTTCTTCGTGGCCGCCGAGTTCGCGCTGGTCGCCGCCAAGCGACACCGCATGGAGAAGGCGGCCGCCGAGGAGCGGCGCGGCGCGCGGGCGGCCCTTGACGGCATGCGCGAACTGTCGCTGATGCTGGCCGGCGCCCAGCTCGGCATCACCGTCTGCACCCTCGGCCTGGGCTCGGTCTCCAAGCCGGCGATCTCGCACTCGCTCGACCCGCTGCTGCACGCGCTGGGCCTGCCGAGCGCGCTCAGCTACGGCATCGCGTTCGCCGTCGCCATGATCGTCGTGGTGTTCCTGCACATGGTGGTGGGCGAGATGGCCCCCAAGTCCTGGGCGATCGCGCATCCGGAGCGCTCGGCGATGCTGCTCGCGCCGGCGTTCCGGGCCCTGGTGACGGCCGTACGCCCGCTGATCTCGCTGCTCGACACGGTCAGCAACGCGCTGGTGCGGCTCTGCCGGGTCACCCCGCGCGACGAACTGGCCTCGGTGCACAGCCGGGAGCAGCTGACCCACCTCGTCGCGGAGTCGCGGCGGCTGGACCTGATCAGCGAGGCCGACTCGGAACTGATCACCCGCTCGCTGACCGAGCCCGAGACCCCGGTGGGCGCGCTCCAGGTCCCGGCCGCGCTGATCACCTCCGTGGAAGGCGCCGCCGGTGCCGAGGAGGTGCTGCGCGCGGCGGCCGGCAGCGACCGCACCCGCCTGCTGGTCCGCGAGGGCGATCGCGTCCTCGGCTCCGTGCACGCCCGGGACGCCCTGGTGGCCCGTGCCCGCGGGCGCGGCGCGAGCGCGCGCGACCTGGCCCGGCCGGTGCCGGAGTTGGGTGCGGACACCACGGTCGCCGACGCGATCGACGTCCTGCGCGCGCACCGCGCCTCGCTCGCCGTCGTCCGTGAC
Source organism: Streptomyces sp. C1-1 (assembly GCF_050214755.1). NCBI lineage: Bacteria > Bacillati > Actinomycetota > Actinomycetes > Kitasatosporales > Streptomycetaceae > Streptomyces > Streptomyces sp. C1-1. The sequence continues at coordinate 2,326,697 of NZ_CP189826.1, forward strand.
GGCACCGGCCGGCTGACCGGCATGGTGGCCCTGGACGACCTGCTGGCCCGCTTCCTGCAGCCGCGGGCGGCGTAGCGGTGCCGTCGCGGGCCGGGGCGGCCCTCGCTGCGGCGAGCCGGTCCGGGAAAAGCGAAAGACCCCTGATGAACAGGGGTCTCAGCTGTCTGGTGTCCGAGGGGGGACTTGAACCCCCACGCCCGATAAAGGGCACTAGCACCTCAAGCTAGCGCGTCTGCCATTCCGCCACCCGGACGAGGTGTCCGTCGCGCGACGGGGAGCGTTCCCCGCGGCGACACGCACAACAATACCAAGCTTTCGGAGTGCGTTTCACCTGCGTATCCGGTGCGGGCCGGGTGGCGTCCCCGGGCCCCGGAGGCGGGCACCGGGGACGCCACCGGGCCGTCTGTCACGGCATGAGGTGGTAGTCCGGGAAGTTGCCGGGCAGCCGTTCCCGCGCCGGGCCCCGCGTCACGGCGCGTACGAGGAGTTCGCCGCCGACGAACGCCCCGCGCCAGGACGCGCCGAAGCCGCCGAAGAGCTCGTCGCGGTCGCCGCGGGAGCGGGCCTTTCCGTGGCCGACCTTGAACGCGCGGATCTGCGGGGCCAGCCGTTCGAAGGTGGCCCGGTCGTCCGTGGACAGCGTGGCGACGAGCGCCCCGTTGGAGGCGTTCATCGCGGCCAGCAGTTCCGCCTCCGTGTCGACCAGGACGATGGTGTCGACCGGGCCGAACGGTTCCGCGTGGTGCAGCGGCGAGGACCGCGGCGGGTTCAGGAGCGTGACCGGCTGGACGTACGCCGAGGTGTCCTGACCGGGCAGGAAGCGGGCGGCGCTCTCGCAGCCCCGGTGCAGCGGCACGGCGCCGCGGTCGATGGCCTCGGCGACCTGGTCGCGCAGCTCCTTGGCCTTGGCCGCGTTGATCACGGGCCCGAAGTCGAGCGCGGGGAAGGGGTCCTCCGGGCGCTCGACGGCGAGCGGGTGCCCGACCCTCAGCGTGCGCACCGCCGGGAGGTAGGCCGCGAGGAAGTCGTCGAACAGCCGCCGCTGGACGACGAAGCGCGGGTAGGCCGTGCAGCGCTGCTTGCCGTAGTCGAAGAGCTTGGGCACGACCGCCGCGAGCTCGTCCCAGTCCGAGTGGTTCCAGATGCCCCAGGTGTTGAGTCCCTCCTGTTCGAGGATGTGCCGTTTGCCGAGGTCGGCGACGGCCGTGGCCACCGCGCCGCCGGTGTCGCGGCCGCCGACGAAGGAGACGCAGCCGATCTCGGGCGCCCGCACCAGCGCCTGGGACAGCTCTCCCCCGCTGCCGCTGACGAGGGTGGCGGGGATTCCCTCGCGGGCGGCGAGCGCGCAGGCCAGGGTGAGACAGGCGAGGCCGCCGTCGGTCGGGGTCTTGGCGATCACCGCGTTGCCCGCCAGCGCCTGGACCAGCATGGCGTGGACGAGGACGCTCATCGGATAGTTCCAGCTCGCGATGTTGGACACCGGGCCGTCCAGCGGGGCCCGGCCGGCCAGCATCGGCTCGATGCCGTCGACGTACCAGCGCACGCCGTCGATGGCCCGGTCGACGTCCGCCTGCGCGAGCCGCCAGGGTTTGCCGATCTCCCAGACGAGCAGCAGGGCGAGCAGTTCGCGGTGTTCGGTGAGGGCGTCGAGGGTGGCCGCGACGCGGGCCCGGCGCTCGTCCAGGGGTACGTGCCGCCAGGCGCGGTGCCGGTCGAGGGAGGCGCGGACCGCCTGGTGCGCGGTGCGGCTGTCGAGGCGGGGCGGGCCGGCGATGGGGCTGCCGTCGACGGGGCTGGTCGCGGGCAGGGCCCGGCCGTCGGGCTGCCAGGCGTCGGCCCAGAGGTTGAGGACGCGGTCGTCCCGGAAGGCCTCCGGGGCGACGGTCAGGCAGCGCTGCCAGGCGTCGGCCCAGGACGTGCCTGATTTGAGGGTGAGGGTGGAGGTGTCGGGGGTGAGGGTGGATGCCATTCGGTTGCTCCGCTCTCGGTGCACGGTCGGGGGCGGGGGGATGTATGGCTCACGTCAACTATGAGTGACCGACCGCTGCTCTTCGAGGCGGGCGAGCACGAGTTTCGCCGTTTCGGTCGGTGTGCCGCCCACACGCACCCCGGCAGCCTCCAGGGCCTCCTTCTTCGCCTGCGCGGTGCCGGAGGAGCCCGAGACGATGGCGCCCGCGTGGCCCATGGTCTTGCCCTCGGGGGCGGTGAATCCGGCGATGTAGCCGACGACGGGCTTGGTGACGTGCTCCCGGACGTAGGCGGCCGCGCGTTCCTCCGCGTCGCCGCCGATCTCGCCGATGAGGACGATCAGTTCGGTGTCAGGGTCGTCCTGGAAGGCGGCCAGGCAGTCGATGTGGGTCGTCCCCACCACCGGGTCGCCGCCGATGCCGACACAGGTGGAGAAGCCGATGTCGCGGAGTTCGTACATGAGTTGGTAGGTGAGCGTGCCGGACTTGGACACCAGGCCGATACGGCCGGGCTTGGTGATGTCGGCGGGGATGATGCCGGCGTTGGACTGGCCGGGGGTGATCAGGCCCGGGCAGTTGGGGCCGACGATCCGGGTGCCCTTCTCCTTCGCGTACGCGGTGAAGGCGACGGAGTCGTGGACCGGGATGCCCTCGGTGATGACGACCGCGAGGCCGATGCCGGCGTCGGCGGCCTCGGTGACCGCCGCCTTGGCGAAGGCGGGCGGCACGAAGACGACGGTGACGTCGGCGCCGGTCGTGTGGATGCCCTCGGCGACCGAGCCGAGGACGGGGACGGAACGGTCGTCGAAGTCGACGGTGTGGCCGGCCTTGCGGGGGTTGACGCCGCCGACGACGTTCGTGCCGGCGGCGAGCATGCGCCGGGTGTGCTTCATGCCCTCGCCGCCGGTCATGCCCTGGACGAGGACCTTGCTCTCCTTGGTGAGATAGATGGCCATGTCCGTCTCCTCAGGCTGTGGTGGCGAGTTGGGCGGCGCGGCGGGCGGCGCCGTCCATGGTGGTGGCCTGCTGGACCAGCGGGTGGGCGCGCTCGTCGAGGATGGCGCGGCCGCGGGCCGCGTTGTTGCCGTCGAGACGGACCACCAGGGGCTTGGTCAACCGCACGGTGTCCAGCGCCCGCACGATGCCTTCGGCGACCGCGTCACAGGCGGTGATCCCGCCGAAGACGTTGACGAACACCGACTTCACGTCGGGGTCGGAGAGGATGACGGACAGCCCGTCGGCCATGATCTGGGCGGAGGCCCCGCCGCCGATGTCGAGGAAGTCGGCGGGCCGGGCGCCGCAGCCGGCGACCACGTCGAGGGTCGACATGACCAGTCCCGCGCCGTTGCCGATGATGCCGACCTCGCCGTCCAGCTTCACGTAGTTGAGACCCTTCGCGGCGGCCGTCGCCTCCAGCGCGTCGTCGTGCTCGATGTCGTCGGCGCCCCAACGTGACTGCCGGAAGCGGGCGTTGTCGTCGAGGGTGACCTTGCCGTCGAGGGCGAGGATCCGGCCCCCTTTCGTGCGCACGAGCGGGTTGACCTCGACGAGCAGCGCGTCCTCGCGGACGAGGACCTCCCACAGGCGTACGAGGACGTCGACCGTCTGCGCCGGCAGTCCCGCCGCTTCGGCGATCTCGGCCGCCTTCGCCGAGGTCACGCCCTCGGCCGGGTCGACGGGGATGCGGGCCACGGCCTCGGGCCTGCTCGCGGCGACCTCCTCGATCTCCATGCCGCCCTCGGCGGATGCGATCGCGAGGAAGGTGCCCGCGGCGCGGTCGAGGACGTAGGAGACGTAGAACTCCTCCTCGATGTCCACCGGTTGGGCCAGCATGACCTTGCGGACAGTGTGGCCCTTGATGTCCATGCCGAGGATCTGACGGGCCGTGAGCTCCGCGGCGGCCGGGTCCGCGGCGAGCTTCACGCCGCCGGCCTTGCCTCGCCCGCCCGTCTTGACCTGGGCCTTCACCACCACGCGTCCCCCGAGTGCGCGGGCGATCCCACGGGCCTTCTTGGGTGAGTCCGTCACCTCGGCCCTCGGTACCAAGATGCCGTGTTCTTCGAAGAGTTCCCTTGCCTGGTGCTCGTACAGGTCCATCTCGGCTCCTGTCTGCGAAGTCATCGCGAGGCCGAACTCCGATGACTGAAAAGTGCCGCACGCCCCCTGGACACCACCCACCGGATGCGGGATAACAAGGTTCATACAGTATTCGTCGACTGTATGCAATGTACCGCGAGAGCGTTCCCACCCCCCTACGAAGGGACAGGACTTCGCCATGCCCGACGACACCCAGGACGTGATTTCCGGCGGTCACCTCGTCGCCAAGGCTCTGAAGGCCGAAGGGGTCGACCGCATCTACACGTTGTGCGGCGGCCACATCATCGACATCTACGACGGCTGCGTCGACGAGGGCATCGAGGTCGTCGACGTACGACACGAACAGGTCGCCGCCCACGCCGCGGACGGCTACGCCCGCATCACCGGCAAGCCGGGCTGCGCGGTCGTCACCGCGGGACCGGGGACGACCGACGCCGTCACCGGTGTCGCCAACGCCTTCCGCGCGGAGTCCCCGATGCTGCTGATCGGCGGCCAGGGCGCCCTCACCCAGCACAAGATGGGGTCCCTGCAGGACCTGCCGCACGTCGACATGATGACGCCGATCACCAAGTTCGCGGCGACCGTGCCGGACACGGCGCGCGCCGCCGACATGGTGTCCATGGCGTTCCGCGAGTGCTACCACGGCGCGCCGGGCCCCTCCTTCCTGGAGATCCCGCGCGACGTGCTGGACGCCAGTGTGCCGGCCGGCAAGGCGCGTGTGCCGAGGGCCGGCGCCTACCGTGCCTCGACCCGCTCGGCCGGCGACCCCGAGGCCATCGAGAAGCTCGCCGACCTGCTCGTGCACGCCGAGAAGCCCGCCATCCTGCTGGGCAGCCAGGTCTGGACGACCCGCGGCACCGAGGCGGCCGTCGAGCTCGTACGGACCCTCAACATCCCCGCGTACATGAACGGCGCCGGCCGCGGCACCCTGCCTCCCGGCGACCCGCACCACTACCAGCTCTCGCGCCGGTACGCCTTCTCCAACGCCGACGTCATCGTCATCGTCGGCACGCCCTTCGACTTCCGCATGGGCTACGGCAAGCGGCTGTCCCCCGAGGCGACCGTCGTGCAGATCGACCTCGACTACCGGACCGTCGGCAAGAACCGCGACATCGACCTCGGGATCGTCGGCGACGCCGGGCTGGTGCTGAAGTCGGTGACCGAGGCGGCCTCGGGACGCCTCAACGGCGGCGCCGCCAAGCGCAAGGAGTGGCTCGACGAGCTGCGCGCCGCCGAGCAGACCTCGATCGAGAAGCGGCTGCCGAGCCTGAAGTCGGACGCCTCGCCGATCCACCCGTACCGCCTGGTCAGCGAGATCAACGACTTCCTCACCGAGGACTCGATCTACATCGGCGACGGCGGCGACATCGTCACCTTCTCCGGGCAGGTCGTCCAGCCCAAGTCGCCGGGCCACTGGATGGACCCGGGACCGCTCGGCACCCTCGGCGTCGGCGTCCCCTTCGTGCTCGCGGCCAAGCAGGCACGGCCCGACAAGGAGGTCGTCGCCCTCTTCGGCGACGGCGCCTTCTCCCTGACCGGCTGGGACTTCGAGACCCTCGTCCGCTACGACCTCCCGTTCGTCGGCATCGTCGGCAACAACTCCTCGATGAACCAGATCCGTTACGGCCAGAAGGCCAAGTACGGCGAGGAGCGCGAGCGGGTGGGCAACACCCTCGGCGACGTCCACTACGACAAGTTCGCGCAGATGCTGGGCGGTTACGGCGAGGAGGTCCGCGACCCCGCCGACATCGGCCCCGCCCTGCGCCGCGCCCGCGAGTCGGGCAGGCCGTCGCTGATCAACGTCTGGGTCGACCCGGACGCGTACGCCCCCGGAACCATGAACCAGACGATGTACAAGTGAGGTGAACGCCCGTGACCCGCAAGGCACTTGAGGGCATCCGCGTCCTCGACATGACCCACGTCCAGTCCGGGCCCTCCGCGACCCAGCTGCTGGCCTGGCTCGGCGCGGACGTCGTCAAGCTGGAGGCCCCGACCGGCGACATCACACGCAAGCAGCTGCGTGATCTGCCGGACGTCGACTCCCTCTACTTCACGATGCTCAACTGCAACAAGCGCAGCATCACCCTCAACACCAAGACCGAGCGCGGCAAGGAGATCCTCACCGAGCTGATCCGGCGCTCGGACGTCATGGTCGAGAACTTCGGCCCGGGCGCGGTCGACCGCATGGGCTTCACCTGGGACCGCATCCAGGAGATCAATCCGCGAATCGTCTATGCCTCCATCAAGGGGTTCGGCGAGGGCCCGTACACCGCCTTCAAGGCGTACGAGGTCGTCGCGCAGGCCATGGGCGGGTCGATGTCGACCACCGGTTTCGAGGACGGACCGCCGCTGGCGACTGGGGCCCAGATCGGGGACTCGGGCACGGGCGTCCACGCCGTGGCGGGGATACTCGCAGCGCTGTTCCAGCGCGAGCACACCGGGCGCGGTCAGCGGGTGAACGTGGCCATGCAGCACGCTGTGCTCAACCTCTGCCGGGTGAAGCTGCGCGATCAGCAGCGCCTGGCCCACGGCCCCCTCGCCGAATATCCCAACGAGGACTTCGGCACCGAGGTTCCCCGCTCGGGAAACGCCTCCGGCGGCGGCCAGCCGGGCTGGGCGGTCAAGTGCGCGCCCGGCGGCCCCAACGACTACGTGTACGTCATCGTGCAGCCCGTCGGCTGGAAGCCCATCAGCGAGCTCATCGGCCGTCCCGAGCTGGCGGAGGACCCCGAGTGGGCCACGCCGGAGGCCCGGCTGCCCAAGCTCAACAAGATGTTCCAGCTGATCGAGGAGTGGTCCTCGACGCTGCCCAAGTGGGAGGTGCTGGAGCGGCTCAACGCGCACAACATCCCGTGCGGGCCGATCCTGTCGACGAAGGAGATCATCGAGGACGAGTCGCTGGTCGCCAACGAGATGGTCGTCACCGTCCCGCACCCCGAGCGCGGCGAGTTCACGACCGTCGGCAGCCCGCTGAAGCTCTCCGACTCCCCCGTCGAGGTGAGCAGTTCACCGCTGCTCGGCGAGCACAACGAAGAGGTCTACGTCGGCGAGCTCGGCCTCGGCGACGAGGAGCTGCGCCTGCTCAAGTCGAACGGAGTGATCTGACGTGATGGCGGAAGACCGGGAGCTGCGGGTGCGCTCGCTCCTCGACGCTGTGCGGGCCGAGGGGCGGACCGCGCTGACCGCGCCCGAGGGCAAGGTGATCGCCGACGCGTACGGGATCGCCGTACCGGGTGAGGAGCTGGCGAGGGACGTCGACGAGGCCGTCGCCTGCGCGGCGCGCTTCGGCGGGCCCGTGGTGATGAAGATCGTCTCGCCGGACATCCTGCACAAGACCGACGCCGGCGGTGTGATCGTCGGCGTCGAGGGCGCCGCCGAGGTACGGGCCGCGTTCTGCGGGATCATCGAGAACGCGCGCGCGTACGACGCGGACGCGCGGATCGACGGCGTGCAGGTCCAGGAACTGCTGCCGCAGGGGCAGGAGGTCATCGTCGGCGCGGTGACGGACCCGACCTTCGGGAAGGTCGTCGCGTTCGGGCTCGGCGGGGTGCTCGTCGAGGTGCTCAAGGACGTGACGTTCCGGCTGGCGCCGGTGAGCGCGGACGAGGCGCTGTCCATGCTGGACTCGATCCGGTCGGCGGAGATCCTGCGCGGGGTGCGCGGCGCGCGGGCGGTGGACCGGTGGGCGGTCGCCGAACAGATCCGGCGGGTGTCCCAACTGGTCGCGGACTTCCCGGAGATCGCCGAGGTGGACCTCAACCCGGTGATCGCCACACCGGAGGGTGCGGTGGCCGCCGACATCCGGGTGATCCTCGCCGAGAAACAGCCGCCACCGCGCAGGAAGTACACGCGCGAGGAGATCCTCACCTCGATGCGCCGGCTGATGCAGCCCGCCTCGGTAGCCGTCATCGGCGCCTCCAACGAGCAGGGCAAGATCGGCAATTCGGTCATGCGCAACCTCATCGACGGGGGTTTCGCCGGGGACATCTTCCCGGTGAATCCCAAGGCCGATGACATTCTGGGCCGCAAGGCGTACAAGAGTGTCACGGACGTTCCCGGTGAGGTGGATGTGGCGGTCTTCGCGATCCCCGCCAGGTTCGTGGCCTCGGCGCTGGAGGAGGTGGGACGCAAGAACATCCCCAACGCCGTGCTGATCCCCTCCGGGTTCGCGGAGACCGGCGAGCACGAACTCCAGGCGGAGATCGTGGCGATCGCCGAGCGGTACGGCGTCCGCCTCCTCGGTCCGAACATCTACGGCTACTACTCGACGTGGCAGGACCTGTGCGCCACGTTCTGCACGCCGTACGACGTCAAGGGCGGGGTGGCGCTCACCTCGCAGTCGGGTGGCATCGGGATGGCGATCCTGGGCTTCGCCCGCACCACGAAGACGGGTGTGTCGGCGATCGTCGGCCTCGGCAACAAGTGCGACCTCGACGAGGACGACCTGCTGACGTGGTTCGGCGAGGACCCGCACACCGAGTGCATCGCGATGCACCTGGAGGACCTCAAGGACGGCCGCGCCTTCGTGGAGGCCGCGCGGGCGACCGTACCGAAGAAGCCCGTCGTCGTGCTGAAGGCGGGACGTACGGCGGCGGGCGCGAAGGCCGCCGGGTCGCACACCGGGGCGCTCGCGGGCGACGACGCCGTGTACGACGACATCCTGAGGCAGGCCGGAGTGATCAGGGCGCCCGGTCTGAACGAGATGCTCGAGTACGCGCGCGCGTTGCCGGTGCTCCCCACCCCCCGGGGCGACAACGTCGTGATCATCACCGGGGCCGGCGGCAGTGGCGTACTGCTGTCGGACGCGGTGACCGACAACGGGCTGTCCCTGATGGAGATCCCGCCGGACCTGGACGAGGCCTTCCGGAAGTTCATCCCGCCGTTCGGGGCCGCGGGCAACCCGGTGGACATCACCGGCGGCGAGCCGCCGTCGACGTACGAGGCGACGATCCGGCTGGGCCTCAAGGACCCGCGCATCCACGCGCTCGTCCTCGGCTACTGGCACACCATCGTCACTCCCCCGATGGTCTTCGCGGAGCTCACCGCGCGCGTGGTGGCCGAGTTCCGCGAACGCGGCGTCGAGAAGCCCGTGGTGGCCTCGCTCGCGGGCGACGTCGAGGTCGAGGAGGCCTGCCAGTACCTCTACGAGCGCGGGGTCGTGGCGTACCCGTACACGACCGAGAAGCCGGTCGCCGTACTCGGAGCGAAGTACCGCTGGGCACGGGCTGCGGGGCTGCTGTGATGTCGGCGGGGGCTGCCGTGGCACCGGCGCGCGAACGGCGTCGGCCGGGGGTCCGGGGGTTGCCCCCCGGACGCGACACCGCCCGCTGGGCACGGGCTGCGGGGCTGCTGTGATGTCGGCGGGGGCTGCCGTGGCACCGGCGCGCGAACGGCGTCGGCCGGGGGTCCGGGGGTTGCCCCCCGGACGCGACACCGCCCGCTGGGCACGGGCTGCGGGGCTGCTGTGATGTCGGCGGGGGCTGCCGTGGCACCGGCGCGCGAACGGCGTCGGCCGGGGGTCCGGGGGTTGCCCCCCGGGCGCCACACCGCCCGCTGGGCACGGGCCGCCGGGTTGTTGGGGGGCGGTTCATGAGGTGACCGAGACGCGGGGCCGGCCGGCAGTGCGGCCGGTAGGCCCCGGGACCCGTGCGCACACGAAAGGCATTGGACAGGGGGCGCTGGCCAGAGCTTTCGACGCAAGGGGCACTGAACGATGACAACGACCGACTACTCGGCCTCCGTCCCGTACCGGGAGGTGAGGGATCGCAACGGCCGCGTGTACCGGATCGGCGAGTCAGACGTCGACATCATGGGCCGGACACGCAAGTGGATGGTCATCCTGCCCTGGGTGGGCATGATGGGCATCAGCTCCGCCGAGTACGCGTTCACCTCGGCGGAGGACACACTCCACGAGGCGCATCTGTGGAGCAGCGGACACATCTTCTGGCTGATGGGCGTCTGGGTGTTCTTCCAGGCGGCCGTGGCCTTCCCCGCCGGGCAGCTGCGCGAGAGCGGCAGGCTGCCGGCCCGAACGGCGATGCTGCTGGGCGCCGTCGGCACGATGCTCGGCTATCTGTCGCTGGCGTACGCGCCGCACGTCGCGGTCGCATACCTCGGCTTCGGGATGTTCAGCGGCATCGGCGCCGGCCTCGTCTACGCGACCTGCGTGAACATGGTCGGCAAGTGGTATCCGGAGCGCAAGGGCGGCAAGACGGGTTTCGTCAACGGGGGTTTCGCCTACGGGTCCGTGCCCTTCGTCTTCCTGTTCACCTCGTACATGGACCTGGGCAACTACCGGACCGTGCTCGCCACGGTGGGCGTCGGCCTGTGTCTGCTGGTTGCCTCGGCGGGCTGGTTCTTCAAGGACCCGCCGAAGAACTGGTGGCCGGCGCACGTCGACCCGCTCCGGCTGACCGACGACCCGAAGATCCGCCGGGCGCTGGAGAAGAACCCGCCGGCGGTCAAGCAGTACACCCCGAGGGAGGCCGCCCGTACGCCCGTCCTGTGGATGATGTGGTTCTGTCTGCTGTGCACGGCCGGCATCAACATCTTCGGCATCGCCTTCCAGGTGCCGTTCGGCAAGGACATGGGGTTCGCGGGCGGGGTCGTGGCCACGGCGATGTCCCTGAAGGCCGTCGTCAACGGCACCGGGCGGGGCGTGATCGGCTGGATCTCCGACCGCTCCGGGCGCCGCAACACCCTGATCATCGTCTGCGTCGTGCTGGGCACCGCCCAGTTCGGCGTGCTGGTCTCCGGCCAGATGGGCAGCATGCCGTTCTTCCTGTTCTGCTCCATGGTCTCCGGATTCGGCGGCGGGGCGATCTTCCCGCTGTTCGCGGCCATGACGGCGGACTACTTCGGCGAGAACAACAACGCCACCAACTACGGCATGGTCTACAGCTCGAAGTTGATCTCCGGGCTCGTCGGCTCCGGCCTGGGCGCGGTCGTGGTCGGCGCGTGGGACTACCACGGCGCGTTCGTGCTGGCGGGTTCCATCGGGCTGGCCTCGGCGGTACTGGCGCTCTTCCTGAAGTCCCCGGGCAGGCCGAACGCCCGGCGCATCGTTCCCAACCCGCACCCGCTCGGCGAGGAGATGGCATAAGCATGACAGCAGATCCGCTCTCGGCCGATCCGGCAGCCGCACACCGTCCCTACCGTGAGGTCACCGACGCCCGCGGCCGCGTCTACCGCATCGGCGAGACCGACCACGACATCCTCGGGCACTCCCGCAAACTCATGGTGTACCTCCCGTGGATCGCCATGATGGCCATCAGCGTCTTCGAGTACGCGTACGGCTCCGCGGAAGACACCCTGTCCCACGCGCACGGCTGGACGCAGTCCAACACCTTCTGGATCCTCAGCGTCTGGGTCTTCTTCCAGGCCGGCATCGCCTTCCCGGCGGGCTGGCTGCGCGAGAGGGGCATCCTCAACGCGCGCCGGGCCATGTACATCGGCTCCGGGATGTGCCTGGTCGGCTTCCTCGCCCTGTCGCACCTGAGCAACGTGCTGCTGGCGATCGTCGGTTTCGGCGTCATCGGCGGTCTCGGCGCCGGACTGGTCTACGCGACCTGCATCAACATGGTCGGCAAGTGGTTCCCCGAACGCCGCGGCGCCCGCACGGGCTTCGTCAACGGCGGCTTCGCCTACGGATCGCTGCCGTTCATCTTCATCTTCAACTACGCCTTCGACACCGGCAACTACCACCGCGTGCTGGACCTGATCGGCTGCTACGTCATGATCGTGGTCTTCGGGTGTGCGTTCTTCTTCAAGGACCCGCCGAAGAACTGGTGGCCCGCGGACATCGACCCGCTGACGTTCTCCGGCAACCGGAAGAACGCGACGAGCCTCGCCAAGAACCCCCCGGCGACGCGGCAGTACACGCCCAAGGAGGCCGTCCGGACCGGCATGCTGCCCCTGATGTGGATAGCCATCGTGATGACCGCCGGCGTGTCGATCTTCGGTATCTCCTTCCAGGTCGACTACGCCAAGGAAGTCGGCTTCGGCCCGCTCGTGGCGGCCTCCTCGATGGGCGTCATGGCCGTCATCAACGGCATCGGCCGCGGTGTCGTCGGCTGGCTGTCCGACAGGTGGGGCCGCAAGCCGACCCTGGTGTTCGTCATCGTCGTCCTGGGCCTCGCCCAGTTCGGGGTGATCCTGGCGGGCGAGATGAAGAGCGAGTGGCTGTTCCTGTTCTTCGCCTTCCTCTCCGGATTCGGCGGCGGCGCCTTCTACCCCATGTTCGCCGCGCTGACCCCGGACTACTTCGGGGAGAACTACAACGCCACCAACTACGGCCTGGTCTACAGCGGCAAGCTGATCAGCGGCCTGTTCGGCGGCGGCCTCGGCTCCATGGTGGTCGCGGCCTGGGGCTACAACGGGGCGTACGCCCTGGCCGGCGGCGTCTCGATGATCGCGGCGGCGATCGCCCTGCTGCTGCGGCAGCCGGGACGCAGCGGCGCGGACGCGCTGACCGCGCAGCCCCAGCCCACCACGGGGTGACGGCACGCGCGCGTGAGGAGGCCCTCCCCGGACCGCGGGGAGGGCCTCCTCATGTGCGGGCAGGCTTTCTCATGTGCGGGCGCGGTTCAGCACTTCTCGCGCAGCGAGTGCAGGTAGGCACTGGAGCGGCGGGCGAAGGTGAACGACTCGGCGGGCTGGTCGTGTTCGGTCTGCCAGTGGTGGGCCATGCGCTCACCGCGGAGCCTGGTGACGGCCGAGATGAACTTCTTGTAGTCGATGTCTCCGTCGCCCACGTCGACCATCCGGTAGCCGAACTGGTTCGCCGGATCGCTCACACCGTCCTTCACATGGAACAGCGGCTAGCGGTGGGGCTGCCTGAGGACGTAGTCGAGGGGCTCGAAGGGGGCGGGGCCGCCGTCGGGCCGCTTGGAGAAGCGGAACTGGCCGGCGTAGGCCCAGAAGATGTCCATCTCCAGGAACACCAGGTCGGGGTCCGTCTCCGCGAGCAGCACGTCGTAGAGGCGGACCTTGGGATTGTCGGTGGCGAAGGAGAACTCGTCGGAGTGGTTGTGCTGATAGAACTTCATGCCGCGGGCCTTCGCCGCCGCGCCGTAGGTGTTGAACTCCTCGGCGGCACGCTTCCACGCGTCGACCGTCGAGCCGTAGCGGAACGGGCCGGAGGCGGTGCCGATGTGCTTGAGGCCGAGGGCCTGGGCGTCGTCGAGGACCTTGGTGAGGTTCTGGGCGAAGGTGTACGCGTTCGGGTCGTCGGAGTAGTAGCCGACGTGGCTGCCGATCGGGGTCAGGCCGTGGTCCCGGGCCAGCCGCCTGAGCTGGGCGAGGGTGATGGGGCCAGCCGATCCCTGCGTGTACCCGGCGAACTCGACCTCGTCGTACCCGTACTTCTCCAGTTCGGCGAAGACGGGGGCGAAGCCGAGCGTGGAGACCTTGTCGCGCAGGCTGTACAGCTGGATGCCGAGACGGCCCGGCGGCAGGACGGGCCGTCCGCGGCCGGCGAGGGCGGAGTCGGTGGCGGCGGTGGCCGGGGCCGTGGCGGCGCCGAGCAGGGCGGCGGCGGTGGCGCCCGCGGCGACGCCGAGCATGCCTCGTCTGGTGAGGCGGTGGGTGAGTTCGGGGTCGCTCTGGGAGGTGCGGCTCATGTCTGGGACTCCTCGGGATCAGAGGGCGTTGTCAGAGGCGGGTGCTTCACTGGGAACCAGCCGGGAAAGACCGGCCAGTCGGAGCAGGAGTGACTTGACGTCGGTGGCCGCGAGGCGGTCGCCGACGGCGCGGGGGGTGGAGCAGATGAGGAGCGGACCGTCGTCGTCGCTCGCGGGAAGGCGGCCGTGGCTGCCGCGCACAGGTGACGCGTCGAGGGGCACGACCGCCATCCGGTAGCGCAGGCCGAGCTTCTTGCGGGCGAGCGCCGTCGCCGCCCTGACCTTGACGTAGGGGTCGAGCGGGTCCATGAACAGCTCGACCGGGTCGTAGCCGGGCTTGCGGTGGATCTCGACGAGCCGCGCGAAGTCGGGCGCGCGGGCGTCGTCGAGCCAGTAGTAGTACGTGAACCAGGCGTCCGGCTCCGCGACGGCGACCAGTTCGCCCGAGCGCGGGTGGTCGAGGTGATGCGTCTTCTTGCCCTCGTCGTCGAGGAGCTGGTCGATGCCGGGCAGGCCGGACAGGGCCGCCCGGGTGGCGTCGAGGTCCTCGGGGCGGCGTACGTAGACGTGGGCGATCTGGTGGTCGGCGACCGCGAAGGCACGGGACGCCATCGGGTCGAGGTACTCCATGCCGTCCTGCGTGTGCACCTCCAGCAGGCCGGCCCGGCGCAGCGCCCGGTTGATGTCGATGGGCCGGCCGGCGCGCGTGATGCCGTACTCGGACAGCGCGACGACGGTACGGCCCTCGGCGCGGGCGTCGTCCAGGAGCGGGGCTAGCGCGGCGTCCAGATCGGTGGCCGCCTTCAGGGAGCGCGGGTCGTCGGGGCCGAAGCGCTGCAGGTCGTAGTCGAGGTGAGGGAGGTAGCAGAGGGTCAGGTCGGGGTGCCGGGTGCGGTTGATATGGCGGGTCGCGTCGATGATCCACCTGCTGGAGACCAGGTCCGCGCCGGGTCCCCAGAAGTGGAAGAGGGGGAAGGTGCCGAACCTGTCGGTGAGTTCGTCGTGCAGGGCCGGGGGCCGGGTGTAGCAGTCGGGTTCCTTGCGGCCGTCGGAGTAGTACACCGGACGGGGGGTGACGGTGATGTCGGTGTCGGCGCCCATCGCGTACCACCAGCAGATGTTGGCGACCGTGTAGCCGGGGTGGGTGCGGCGGGCGGCGTCCCAGAGTTTGTCCCCGGCGACGAGGCCGTTGTGCTGCCGCCAAAGGAGTACGTCGCCGAGCTCGCGGAAGTACCAGCCGTTGCCGACGATGCCGTGCTCGGACGGGTGGGTGCCGGTGAGGAAGGTGGACTGGGCGGCGCAGGTGACGGCGGGCAGGACGGTGCCGAGGGCGGCCCGGGAGCCGGACCGGGCGAGTGCCTTGAGGTGGGGCATGTGGTCGAGGAGACGGGGGGTGAGGCCGACGACGTCGAGGACGAGGAGCGGGGTGGGGTCCGGGCCGGCCCGGTGGGTGCTCATGGGAGTTCCTTCAGGCCGAGTTCGGTCAAAAGGTCGCGGGCGAGGGTGAGTTCGGCGGCGATGCCGTCGGCGAGCTGCGCGCGGCCGCGGGGCCGCAGGTCGGGCGGCAGGGCCTGCCAGGTGTAGGTCTCCACCTCCAGGTGGCGGGTGAGCGGGTGCGGGCCGCCGACGAGCCGGGTCAGCGCGGACTTGAGCACGGGGAGCGTGGAGGTGAGGGGGGCGGCGGGGGCCGCGTGCAGCGGGACGTGGAAGTGGGCGCGCCAGGGTGCCGTTTCGGGCAGGGCGTCGGTCTCGAGGGCCTCGCCGAGGTCGTCGGTGCCACGCAGGCCGATGGCGGCGGCGGTGCGGGTCTGGTGCAGGAAGCGGGGTTCGTCGAAGGCGGCGAGGGCTCGGCGGACCTCGGGGAGGTGGAGGCCTTCGGCGTGCAGGGCGGCCGAGAGCTGGGCTTTGACGACGGGGACGCGGGCTGCGGCGAGTGCGTCCAGGGCGGTGTGCGGGTTCTCGAAGGAGGTGGCGAGATGGCAGGTGTCGACGCAGACGCCGACGCGCTCGTGGGCGAGTGCGGTGAGCGGGGCGATCGCGTCGGCGGTGGTCTCGATGACGCAGCCGGGTTCGGGCTCCAGCCCGACGCGGACGGAGCGGCCCGTCAACTCGGCGAGGGCGTCGAGTCGTTCGGCCAGGGTGACCAGCGCAGCGCGGGCCTTGTCGGCGCGGTCCTCGCCGTAGGCGGTGCGCCAGGCCAGGGGCAGCGTCGAGATGGTGCCCTCGGTGACGTCGTCGGGGAGCAGGCCGGCGAGGACGCGGGCCAGGGCGGTGGTGTGCTCCAGACGTTCGGGGTCCGCCCAGTCGGGCCGGTACACGCGGTACTTGACCTCCTCGGCGCCGAAACCCTCGTAGGGGAAGCCGTTGAGGGTGACGACCTCCAGGCCGCGCCGGTCGAGTGCGGTGCGCAGGCCGCGCAGCGCCGACGGGTCGGTGACCAGGGCGTGGGCCGCGTCCCTGGCGAGCCACAGGCCGATGCCCAGGCGGTCGCGGCCGAGACGCCGGCGGACCGGTTCGCAGTGGTCGCGGAGCTGGGCGAGGACGCCGTCGAGGGTTTCGGCCGGGTGGACGTTGGTGCAGTAGGCGAGGTGGACGGTGGTGCCGTCCGGGTGGCGGAAGCGCATCGGTCACTCCCCGCCGCGCAGGACCGAGTTGCCCTCGTGGGTGGGGTCGGTGGGGGTGACGTCGAGGTTCAGGCGGCCGCTGAGCCCGTAGAAGGCGACGGGGTTGCGCCACAGGACCCGGTCGACGTCGTCCTCCGAGAAGCCCTCGGCCAGCATCAGGTCGGCGACCTTGCGGGTCTTGAGGGGGTCGCTGCGGCCCCAGTCGGCGGCGGAGTTCACCAGCACCCGCTCGGGGCCGTGGGTGCGCAGCATCGCCACCATCCGCTTCTCGTCCATCTTGGTGTCGGGATAGACGGAGAAGCCCAGCCAGCAGCCGCTGTCCTTCGCCTCGTCGACGGTGGTCTCGTTGAGGTGGTCGACCAGGACGCGGTCCGGGGGCAGCCGGGACTCGCGGACCACGTCGAGGGTGCGGCGCAGGCCGGCGCGTTTGTCACGGTGCGGGGTGTGGACGAGCGCGGGGAGCCCGTGATCGGCGGCGAGCTGGAGCTGGGCGGCGAGGGCGGTGTCCTCGGCCGGGGTCATCGAGTCGTAGCCGATCTCGCCGACGGCGACGACCTGGTCCTTGACGAGATAGCGGGGCAGTTCGTCGAGGACGGGCACGCAGCGCGGGTCGTTGGCCTCCTTGGGGTTGAGGGCGAGCGTGCAGTGGTGGGCGATGCCGTACTGGGCGGCGCGGAACGGCTCCCAGCCGAGGAGGGAGTCGAAGTAGTCGAAGAAGGAGGCGGGCGAGGTGCGGGGCTGGCCGAGCCAGAAGGCGGGTTCGACGACGGCGCGGACGCCGGCGGCGTGCATGGCCTCGTAGTCGTCGGTGGTGCGGGACGTCATGTGGATGTGGGGGTCGAAGATGCGCATCGGGAGTCCTCGCCGTCGGTGGGGTCGGTCAGGGTCAGGACGCGGTGCAGGTCTCGGGGTACGGGACGGCCCGCGGCGGTGCGTTCGGCGGCGTGGTCGCGGAGCATCCGGGCGAGTTCCGTGTCGGCGCGGGCGCGCCGGTCCAGATCGGCGACGCGGTCGACGGGGACGCCGGTGAAGAGGCACTTCAGGACCGCGTGCCGCCAGTGGTGCGGGGCGAGGTGCCGGGCGGCGTAGGGGCCGACGGCGGCGGCCACGAGGCGGGTGTCGTTGGTGCGCAGGGCGTCCTCGACGAGCGGAAGGGCGTCGGGGCCCTCGAGCAGGTGGGGCAGGGCGTGCAGGACGGCCCGGCGTTCGGCGGCGGTGCCCTGGAAGTAGACCCGGCCGAGGGCGTCCGCGTCGGCGCGGGCGGCGTGCAGGATCAGGACGCGGGCGGCGTCGGCGTGCGCGGGCCCGCATCGGCGGCCGGCCTCGGCGAGGCGCAGCTCCCACACGGTGATGGGGCCGTGGATGCCGGGCTGGGCGGCGGCCTCGTCGAGGGCCTGGTCGAGCCAGGCGCGGGCGGCTGCGTCGAGGTGGGCGACCAGGCGGGCGCGCAGGCCGTCGAGGGATGTGTGGGCGAGAGTGGTGCCCGAGAGGCCGTCCGCGGGGGCGGTGTGCGTGTGACTCATGAGGTGCTGCTCTCTTCGAGGGCGGCGGAGGGATCGCCGTGGGGTGGGGCGGGGGCGGCGTGGCGCAGGAACGGCAGGGAGCGTTCGGCGTGGTGCGGGCCCGCGTGGGAGTGGCGGGGCAGTTCCACGACGGTCAGGCCCTGGTAGCCGGTCGCGGCGAGGGCCGCGAGGACGGGCGGGAAGTCGATCTCGCCCTCGCCGAGAGGGAGGTGCTCGTGGACGCCGCGGCGCATGTCCTCGATCTGGACGTGCCGCAGCCAGGGAGCGGCGGCGCGGACGCAGTCGGCCGGGGAAAGGGGTTCGAGGCACTGGCAGTGACCGATGTCGAGGGTCAGGCCCAGGGGCCGGGGGCTGCCGAGGGTGCGGCGCAGGTGGTGGAAGTCGGCGAGGGTGGCGAGCAGATGGCCCGGTTCGGGTTCGACCGCGAGGGGGACGCCGGCGCGGGCGGCGGCCTCCAGGACGGGGGTGAGCGCCTCGGCCAGGCGCTTCCACGCCGTGTCACGGTCGGTCCCCGCGGGGGTGGTTCCGCTGAAGCAGTGGACGGCGTGGGCGCCGAGGTCGGCGGCCACCTCGACCGCGCGGACCAGCAGGGCGACGCGGCGGGCGCGGTCTTCCGGGCCCGGGTCCAGCAGCGAGGGGCCGTGCTTGCGGCGCGGGTCGAGCACATAGCGGGCGCCCGTCTCCACGGTGACGCCGAGGCCGAGCGCGTTCAGCCGTGCGGCCAGGCGGCGGGTGCGGTCGGCGAGATCCGGTGCCAGGGGATCGAGGTGCATGTGGTCGAGGGTCAGGCCAACACCGTCGTAGCCGAGGTCGGCGAGGAGCGCCAGGGCGTCGTCGAGGCGAAGGTCGGCGAGGCCGTTGGTGCCGTAGCCGAAGCGCAGGGAAGGCGTGGCCGTGCCTTCGGGGTGGTGTGTGGCGGGGCTCATGTGATGCTCACCGTCCTTGCGAACCGCCTGCCGAGTGGGGCCAGAGCCGCGACGAGCAGCGCGGTGGCGCCCGCACCGGCGCGGGCGGCCAGGGCCGCCTGGAGCGGGATCACGGCGCGGATACCGCCTCCTACGGCCCGCTGAGTCAGCGGGGGTGAGGGGTTGAGGGCGGCGTGGAGGTAGGGGCGGGCCGCGGTGGCGGCGTAGGCGGCGCCGAGGGCGAGACGCGGCACAACGGCGTCCCCCTGCCCGGCACGGGGACGCGGCCGGGTCCGCCATGGCGCGGGGGTTCGGCGAGCGACACCGGTGAGCGGGGCCGGCGGCTCCGCCGGGGTGTGGGGGGCCGGGGACGACACGGCCGCGGCGCGGCGCCTGCTCCGGCTCGGAGCGGGAACCGTGGCCGACGTGACCGGCCGAGTGAGGCGTCGGGTCAGCAGGGCCGTCGTGGCGAGGGCTGCCAGCGGGGCCGGCGTTGAGCCGCCCGTGGTCTCCCGGCGGGACACGGTCGTCACCGCGAGCGTGTGCGCCGCGAGCAGGGCGGCCGAGGGGAGCGCCTCGCGGGGGTGGCCGGTGGTCGCCGCCGCACCCAGCAGCAGGTCGAGGCCACGGGCCGCCGCCATGGCCGCCGGGCCCGCGGGCGTGCGCTTGAGGGCGAGGTCGTAGGCCCAGACCGTGGCCGTGAGGGGGGCGGCGACCGTGAACGCGGGGCGGCCGGCGCGGGCGGCGAGGGCGAGACCTGCCGCGGTGAGCGCGCAGGCCGCCGAGAGGGCGGCGGCCGGGTGGACGCGGCCGGACGGGAGGGGGCGGTGCGGGCGTTCGGCGGCGTCCTCCTCGCGGTCGGCCCAGTCGTTGAGCGCCATGCCGGCCTCGTAGAGGCAGAGGGAGGAGCCGATGGCGAGCAGGGTGTGGGAGTTCGGGGCGGCGGCGACCGCGGCCGCCCCGGCGAGGGCGTCGCCGGGGACGGTGAACAGGGCGGGCAGGCGCAGGAGTTCGGCCCAGGCCCGGGCGCCGCCGGTCGGCTGCGCGTCCGCATGGAACGGTTTCACCGACACGCCACTCGCCGCGCAGCGACGCCTCGTCGCGACGACGGCGCTCACCGCCGGCCGCCCGACGAGTCGCATCGCCTGGAACCGCCGTCCTGCCCTGCCTCCTCCCCCGACGGGCCACCAAGCCCGACGCCGCCGTCAGGCCCCAACCGCTCCTCCCCCGACGGATCGCCAAGCCCGACACCCCCACGCTGGCCGAACCGCTCCTCCCCCGACGGGCCACCAAGCCCGACACCGCCGTCAGGCCCCAACCGCTCCTCCCCCGACGGATCGCCAAGCCCGACACCCCCACCCTGGCCGAACCGCTCTTCCTCCGACAGGTGACGAAGCCCGTTGGCTCCGCCCTGCTCCGACCGCCGCTGCTTGTGCCCGGTGCCGGAATCCGCGTGCTCCTCCGCCGGGCCGGACGCCCGCCCCTCGCTCAATCGGCGGGCGAAAGCCGTCAGGGTCGCGTACTGCTCCGCCAGCGCCGACGGCGCCCCCTCCCCCACTGGGTCCTTGAAGTAGAAGGCGAGTTGGGTGAGGGGGCCCGACAGGCCCGCTTCTTCGGCGCGGGCGGTGAGGCGTGCCACGTCCAGGACCAGGGGCGCGGCCAGGGCCGAGTCGCAACCCTGCCAGATCGTCTGCAGGACCATCCGCGTGCCGAGGAAGCCGTCGAAGGCGACGTGGTCCCAGGCGGTCTTCCAGTCGCCGAGTGCGGGCACGTCGTCGATGTGCACCTCCCCCTCGGGCGCCGTGCCGAGGGTGTCGGTCAGCACGCGTTCCTTGCCGGCGTTCTTCGCCGCCGCGGCCGCGGGGTCGGCGAGGGCGGCACCGTCGCCGCCGCCGAGGAGGTTGGTCCCGGACCAGGCGCGGACCCGCAGGGCCCGCTGGGTGAACATGGGTCCGAGGACGGAACGCAGCAGCGTCTGGCCCGTCTTGCCGTCGCGGCCGGCGTACGGCAGTCCGCTCGACTCGGCGGCGGCCCGCAGCGCGGGGTGGTGCAGGCCGGTCGACGGGGTGAAGTCGACGTAGGGGCAGCCCGCGCGCAGGGCTGCCGCCGCGTAGAGCGAGCTGGGTGGGAAGGCGTCGCCGGTGGCCGGGGGTTCGGTGGAGGCCACGTTCACCACGACGGCCCGCGCCAGTGCGTGGCGCCGTACGAAGTCGGTGATGTCGGCGGTGAAGGCGGCGATCAGTTCCTGTTCGGTGCGGGTGTCGCCGGTTGCCGGGCCGCCCGGTCTGATCTCCCGGTCGGCGGCGGCCAGTTCGCCGGTGACGGCGGCGGGGAGACCCGGAGGCAGGACGCCGCCGGCGGCGAGGGCCTCCGCGCGCTTGGGCAGGGGGCAGTCCAGTGTGTCGTGGCCGCCGAAGACCAGCGAGGCGAGCGGGGGCAGACCGGCCTCCGCGAACGCCGGGGTCTCGGTGACCAGCCCGGTCGGCGGGTGCAGGCCCGCCGTGATCGCCGCGCAGCCCGCGACGACGGTCGTCGCGACGGAGCCGCGGGCGCCGATCAGCCAGACGCCGACGCGCTGTCGGGGGACGGAAGGGAAGTCGGACGCGGACATGGGCAGCCTCCTGGTCGAACACGTCGTGAGCGAGGCCCCGTGACGGGAGGGGTGAGACGGCGGGCGGAGGTCCGGCGTCCTCCGCCCGCCGTCGCTCAGTCGCCCTTGGCGGGCAGTTCCTTGATCCGGATGTCGCG
Source organism: Streptomyces sp. C1-1 (assembly GCF_050214755.1). NCBI lineage: Bacteria > Bacillati > Actinomycetota > Actinomycetes > Kitasatosporales > Streptomycetaceae > Streptomyces > Streptomyces sp. C1-1. The sequence goes on from NZ_CP189826.1 coordinate 2,348,181, forward strand.
GAAGGACACCTGGTCGTCGGCTCCGTGGTTCTGGATGCCGATGTGTCCGTCGGCGAGGCTCCGGGCCGGATCGGTGTTGGTGAAATCGTTGATCCGCACGCCGTTGAGCCAGACGCGCAGGCGCTCGCCCTCCACGCGGATCTCGTACGTGTTCCACTCCCCCGGCGGATTGAGCGCACGGTCGCGCTTGATCAGGTCGGCGGACTGGAAGCCGTAGACGGACCCTGTCGTCTTCTCGGGTACGTCGGTGGCGTCGATCTGGATCTCGTAGCCGTTGTCCACGGCCGACCACGGATCGTCCGAGGGCGGGAAGCCCACGAACACACCGGAGTTGTCGTCACCGGCCGTCCTCCAGTCGAGCTTCAGCGAGTACGCGGAGAAGTCCGAGGCGGCGTACCAGAGCAGGCCCGTGCCGCCCGACGACGTCAGGGTGCCGTCGTTCTCCAGTTGGAACGCGCCGGGTCCCGCCTGCTTCCAGCCGTCCAGTGCGGTGCCGTCGAACAGCGGGCGGTAGCCGTTCTCCGGCCGGCAGTCGGCCTGTGCGTCGCCGACGGCCCAGCGGATTCCGCCCAACAGGTGCTGTCGGAAGGCGGGTTCGGCGTACGACTCCTTGGTGTGGCCGCCTCCGGTGTAGAAGGCGCGGCCGCCCCGGTAGTTCTGGCACCAGGCGATGGGATGGTCGCCGTTCATGGTGCCGCCGGTGTACGACGACTCGTCGAGGGAGGCCAGGACGTGGGCCCGCTCCCGGGGATTGGAGCGGTAGTTGTACCACTCGTCGGTGCGGGACCAGGTCCGTGCCAGGCCCGAGGTCGCCGGATGGGCACGGTCCTCGACGTCCACGGTCGCCGGCTGGATCGCCGGGTGCGACTGGAAGTACGCGCCGGCGAGGCCGCCGTAGAACGCCCAGTCGTACTCGGTGTCGGCGGCCGCGTGGACGCCGACATAGCCTCCGCCGTGCCGGATGTAGCCCTCGAAAGCGCTCTGTTGGGCCGCGTCGAGGACGTCGCCGGTCGTCGAGAGGAACACGACGGCGTCGTAGCGCCGCAGGTTCTTCGCGGTGAAGGTGGTCGCGTCCTCGGTCGCGTCGACCGTGAAGCCGCCCTCGGAGCCGAGTTGCCTCACCGCCGCCACGCCGTCGGGAATGGAGTCGTGGCGGAAGCCGGCCGTCTTGGAGAAGACCAGCACGCGCTTGCCCTCTGCGGGGTGCGAGGCGGCAGGGCCCGAGACACAGCCGAGGAGCAGTGCGGCACCCACGACAGCGGTTGCCGGCCGGGTGGTTGAGCGCATCACGTCCCCTCCTCTCAGCCGGTCGTGAAGGTGAAGTCGTCCACGTCGAACAGCGCGCCGGAGCCGCCCTTGAAGACGAGGTGGAGCGTGGTGGTGCCCCTCGGGGCGCGGGACAGGTCGGCGCTGACGTCCTGGAAGGTGTCCCAGCCGCCGGTGACGGGGACGGTCGCCTTGCCCAGCAGGGTGCCGGTCGACGAGCCGGCCCGTATTTCGAGCGTGCCGCCCGCGCCGCCGGAGGCGACCCGTGCGGTGATCTTCCGGGCGTTGTTCAGGGCGTACGGGGTGAAGGAGATCCAGTCGCCGTTGTCGATGTCGCCGACCGTCTTGCCGCCGTGCGCGGTGTCCTTGGCGACGACGGTGACGCCGGAGCCGTTGCCGAAGTGTTCGGCCTGGCGGTGCCGAGGCTGCAGGACGTTGCGGTCGTGCGAGGTCAGCGCGGCCTGTCCGCCGCCTCCGTTGTCGGTGTACTCGGCGTCGAGGACGCCGAAGATGTTGGCGTTCTCGTCGTGGCCGCCGTCGGCGGTGGTCCGGATGGTGCCGGTGCAGCCGTTCGCCGAGGTGATGGGGTGGCCGTGGGTGTCGTGGCCGAGGACGAAGGTGACCTTGACCTTGGCGCAGTCGATGTTCTTGCCGTCCTCCGGGTCGGTGACCCTCACCTTGAACGGGATGGCGTCACCGAAGCTGAACAGCTGCCCGTCCTTGGGAAGTTCGACCGTGACCGTGGGCGCGGTGTTGCCGACAACGATCTGTACGCTCGCGCTGCCGGTGCGGCCGGTCGGGTCCTTGGCGGTCAGGGTCGCGGTGTAGGTGCCGTTCTTCCTGTACCTGTGTGTCGGGTTCGCCGCCGTCGACGTGCCGCCGTCGCCGAAGTCCCAGCTGTACGTGACCGCGTCGCCGTCCTGGTCGGAGGTGCCCTCGGAGGAGAACTGCACCCTCAGCGGCGCCTGGCCGGACGTCCTGCTCGCCGCGGCCTGCGCCACCGGGGAGTGGCCGTCGGTCGCGTTCTCGATGCGGTACAGGCCTGAGTTGTCGTCGCCGCCGAACCACGCGGTGCCGTAGTCGAGGACGTACAGCGCGCCGTCGGGGCCGAAGGCCATGTCCATCACCTGAGTACCGGTCCAGGGGACGGGGTTGATGGACTGCACGGTGCCGTTCGCGTCGCTCACGATCCGCTTGATCCAGCGGCGGCCGAACTCCCCGGCGAAGAAGTTCCCGTCGTAGGCCTCGGGGAACTTCACGGGTGAGTCGAGCGAGGCGTCGTAGTGGTAGACCGGGCCGCCCATCGGGGACTCGGAGCCGTCGCCGAACTCGGGGACGGACGGGCCGTCGTAAGGGATCCAGGCGGGCTGGGCCGGGGGCAGGTCCGTGAGGCCGGTGTTGTGCGGGGAGTTGTTCTTCGGCGCGGCGCAGTCGAAGGACGCTCCGGAGGCCCTGGTCGCGAAGTCGTAGTCGACGTAGGCGTCGTTGGCGCCGGTGCAGTACGGCCAGCCGAAGTTGCCGGGGCCGGTCACCCGGGCGAACTCGACCTGGCCGGCCGGTCCGCGGGCCGGGTCGGCGGCGCCGGCGTCGGGGCCGTAGTCGCCCACGTAGAGGATGCCGGCCTTCTTGTCGACGCTGAAGCGGAACGGGTTGCGGAAGCCCATGGCGTAGATCTCGGGCCGGGTCCGGTCCGTGCCGGGTGCGAAGAGATTGCCGTCGGGGACGGTGTACGAGCCGTCGGCGCCGACCTTGATGCGCAGGATCTTGCCGCGCAGGTCGTTGGTGTTGCCCGCCGAGCGCTGGGCGTCGAAGGCGGGGTTGCGGTCGGCGCGCTCGTCGATGGGCGTGTAGCCGTCGGACTGGAAGGGGTTGGTGTCGTCGCCCGTCGACAGGTACAGGTTGCCCGCCGCGTCGAAGTCGATATCGCCGCCGACGTGGCAGCACAGGCCCCGGGACGCGGGGATGTCGATGACCTTCTTCTCGCTGGCGGTGTCGAGGGTGCCGTCGGCCTTCAGGACGAAGCGGGAGAGGCGGTTGACGCCGTCGAAGGGAGCGAAGTCGGCCGCGGTGCCGGTCTCGGGGGCGTCGCCGGACGGGGTGTTCAACGGGGGTGCGTAGTAGAGGTAGATGGCCCGGTTGGTGGCGAAGTCGGGGTCGACGCCGACGCCTTGGAGGCCTTCCTCGTCGTGGGAGTAGACGTCGAGCTTGCCGATCAGCCGTGTGTTGCCCGCCGCGTCCGTGAGGCGGAGTTCGCCGTCGCGGGAGGTGTGCAGCACGGAGCGGTCGGGGAGAACGGCGAGCGACATGGGCTCGCCGACCTCCGCCTCGCCCTTGGCGAGGGTGACCTGCTGGAAGTCCTCCGCCGCCGATGCCGCCGGGGCGGTTCCCGGGCCGGTGACGGCTGCGCCGGCCTGGGGGGTGGTCAGGGTCAGTGACGCTCCGGCGAGGAGCGCGCCGCCGAGAAGGGCGACGGCTCTGCGCGGGCGTCGTCTGTGGGTCTCGATTCTGCCGGTGCCGGTGGTGCGGTCGTTCCCGTGCACGGATGCCTCCAGTAAGGGGCCGGTTGTACGGGCGGGTGCGTACGCCGGGATGCGCCGTCATCCCGGAGTTGCCAACAGGTGTTCGTACGGCCTAGGGCCTGTCGTTTGGATCAGCTCGGCGTCGCGGGGTCTGGTGCGTACATCTGCCGCGTTGTCGTCACTCGCCGACTCCCCCACTCTCGGCTTCGCTCGAGCGGGGGGACCCCCATCGCGTCGACTCCCTCCTCCGCCTTGCAGCTGCACGCACCAGACCCCGCTCGGCTCGGCCGCAAGGCACCGTCCCCTGCAGCCGAGCTGATCCAAACAACAGGCCCTAGTTGCCGAAGGCCGCGTCGAAGGAGGCCGACGGGGGTTCGAAGTCGTAGGCCTTCAGGCGGGTCAGTGCCTCGGGGGCGCCCTGGAGCCGGTCCATACCGGCGTCCTCCCACTCGACCGAGACGGGGCCCTGGTAGTCGATGGACCTCAGCATGCGGAAGACGTCCTCCCAGGGCACGTCCCCGTGGCCGGCGGACACGAAGTCCCAGCCGCGGCGCGGGTCGCCCCACGGCAGGTGGGAGCCGAGGCGGCCGTTGCGGCCGTCGAGGCGCTTGCGGGCCTCCTTGCAGTCGACGTGGTAGATCCGCTCGCGGAAGTCCCACAGGAAGCCGACCGGGTCCAGGTCCTGCCAGACGAAGTGGGAGGGGTCGAAGTTCAGGCCGAAGGCGGCCCGCCCGTCGACCGCCGCCAGGGCACGGTGCGTGGTCCAGTAGTCGTAGGCGATCTCGCTCGGGTGGACCTCGTGCGCGAACCGCACGCCCTCCTGGTCGAAGACGTCGAGGATCGGGTTCCAGCGCTCGGCGAAGTCGTCGTAGCCGCGCTCGATCATCGACTCCGGCGCGGGCGGGAACATGGCGACCAGGTGCCAGATCGCGGAGCCGGTGAAGCCGATGACGGTGTCGACGCCGAAGGCCGCCGCGGCCCGTGCGGTGTCCTTCATCCGGTCCGCAGCGCGCCGCCGGACGCCTTCGGGATCGCCGTCGCCCCACACCTCGGTGGGCAGGATGGCTTGGTGGCGTTCGTCGATGATGGCGTCGCAGACCGCCTGGCCGGTCAGGTGGTTGGAGACGGCCCAGCACTTCAGGCCGTACTTGTCCAGCAGTTGCCTCCGCGAGTCGATGTACGCCGGGTCCGTGAGTGCCTTGTCGACCTCGAAATGGTCTCCCCAGCAGGCGAGTTCGAGGCCGTCGTAGCCGAAGTCGCGAGCGAGTCGGCAGACTTCCTCGAGGGGCAGGTCGGCCCACTGGCCGGTGAAGAGCGTGAACTGGCGCGGCATGTCTTCGAGCCCTCCTCAGACGGCTATGGGCGTGTAGAGGGAGTTCTTCTCGGCGCTCTCCTCCACCGCCGCCAGCACGCGCTGCACCTGCAGCCCGTCGGCGAAGGAGGGTTCGGGCCGCCGGCCCTCGGCGATCGCGTGGACGAGGTCGCGGGCCTGGTGGACGAAGGTGTGCTCGTAGCCGAGGCCGTGGCCGGGCGGCCACCAGGCGTCCAGGTAGGGGTGGTCGGGTTCGGTGACGAGGATGCGGCGGAACCCGGCGCGCGTCCCGGGTTCGGTGCCGTCGTGGTACGACAGCTCGTTGAGCCGTTCCAGATCGAACGCCAACGAGCCCTTCTCACCGTTGAGTTCGATGCGCAGGGCGTTCTTCCGGCCGGTGGCGTAGCGGGTCGCCTCGAAGGAGGCGAGGGCGCCGGAGGCGAAGCGGCCGGTGAACAGGGCGGCGTCGTCGACGGTGACCGTGCCGGTGCCGGCGGACGACACGGCGGACAGGCCGCTGGTGGCGCCCGCCGGCAGCGGCCGCTGTCGTACGAAGGTCTCCGTCAGGGCCGACACACCGGCCAGCCGCTCCCCCGCCAGGTACTGGGCGAGGTCGACGATGTGGGCGCCGAGGTCGCCCAGCGAGCCGGAGCCGGCCGACTCCTTGCGCAGCCGCCAGGTGAGCGGGAACCGCGGGTCGACGAGCCAGTCCTGGAGGTAGGTCACCCGGACGTGGCGGAGGGTGCCGATCCTGCCCTCGGCCACCATGGCACGGGCGAGGGCGGTGGCGGGCAGCCGCCGGTAGTTGAAGCCGACCATCGCCAACTGGCCGCGTCCGTAAGCCTCTTCGGCCGCCTCGGTCATGGCCGAGGCCTCCTCGACGGTGTTCGCGAGCGGCTTCTCGCACAGTACGTGCTTGCCGGCGGCGAGGGCGGCGAGGGCGATCTCGGCGTGGCTGTCGCCGGGGGTGCAGATATCGACGAGGTCGACGTCGTCCCGGGTGATCAGGGCCCGCCAGTCGGTCTCGGCCGCTGCCCAGCCGTGCCGGTCGGCGGCCCGGCGCACGGCGGCGGCGTCGCGCCCGCAGATCACGGACAGGACCGGGCGGCTCGGCAGGTCGAAGACGTGTCCCGCCGTGCGCCAGCCCTGGGAATGGGCGGCGCCCATGAAGGCGTAGCCGACCATTCCGACGCGCAGGGGCGGTTTCGCGGCCTCCGGTCCGTCCGGCTGCTGGGGCTGTCCCATACGGATGTCCTCCTCGTCCTCGTCGTGATGGCGCCGTGGGGGGTGCGGGGCGGGCCGGGTCAGCGGAAGCCGGTGGGCATGTAGCGGTCGACGTTGTCCTTGTCGACGACGGCCGAGTACAGGGTGATCGACGCGGGGATCTCGAACTCGGCCATGCCGGTGACGCCCTTGCCCTGGCCGAGGGCACGGGCCAGGTCGATCGCGGACGCGGCCATCGTCGGCGGGTAGAGGACCGTCGCCTTGAGGACGCCGTCGCCCTGCTTGATGGCCTGGAAGGCGGAGAGCGCGCCCGCGCCGCCGACCATCAGGAAGTCGTCGCGCCCGGCCTGGTCGATGGCGCGCAGCGCGCCGACGCCCTGGTCGTCGTCGTGGTTCCACAGGGCGTCGAAGCTCGACTGCGCCTGTAGCAGCTGGGCCATTTTGGCCTGGCCGGACTCGACCGTGAACTCGGCGGCCTGGCGGGCCACTTTCTTGATGTTGGGGTAGTTCTTCAGGGCGTCGTCGAAGCCCTGGGTGCGCTGCTTGGTCAGTTCCAGGTTGTCCAGGCCGGCCAGTTCGACGACCTTGGCGTTCGGCTTCCCCTTGAGCTTCTCGCCGATGTAAGTGCCGGCGTTGAGGCCCATGCCGTAGTTGTCGCCGCCGATCCAGCAGCGGTAGGCCTGGGGGGAGTTGAAGATCCGGTCGAGGTTGACGACGGGGATGCCGGCCCGCATCGCCTTCAGTCCGACCTGGGTGAGGGCCTTGCCGTCGGCGGGCAGCACCACCAGGACGTCGACCTTCTTGTTGATGAGGGTCTCGATCTGGCCGATCTGCGCGGCGGTGTCGTTGGAGCCCTCGGTGATCTCAAGGGTGACGTCGGAGTACTTCTTCGCGCGGTTCTTGGCGTTGTCGTTGATGGCGTTGAGCCAGCCGTGGTCGGCCTGCGGTCCGGCGAAGCCGATGGTGACGTGCTTGCCGGGCTTGTCGTCGGCGGCCGACCCTGCGTCGGCGGCCGGGCTCTCGTCCTTGGTCTCGTTGCTGGTGCAACCTGTGAGGAGGGCACCGGTGGACACGGCGGCGGCCCCGAAGAGCAGTCCTCTGCGACTGGTGAGCTGTGGCATGGCGGTGAACCCTTTCCTCAGGTCGTGCTCGCGGTACGGCGCTGGACCAGCACGGCGGCGACGATGATCGCGCCCTTGGCGATCTGCTGGACGTCGCTCTGCAGGTTGTTCAGGGCGAAGATGTTGGTGATCGTGGTGAAGATCAGGACGCCGAGCACGGAGCCGGTGATGGTGCCGCGGCCCCCGCTGAGCAGCGTGCCGCCGATGATCGCGGCCGCGATGGCGTCGAGTTCGTAGAGGTTGCCGTTGGTGTTCTGGCCGGAGCCGGACAGGATGACCAGCAGGAAGGCGGCGATGCCGCAGCACAGTCCGGACAGCAGGTAGAGGTAGAGGCGCTGACGGCGCACGTCGATGCCGGCGAGCCGGGCGGCCTCCGCGTTGCCGCCTACGGCGACGGTGCGGCGGCCGAAGGTGGTGCGGTTGAGGACCAGCCAGCCGAGGATCGTCACGACCGCGAAGACGAGGACGAGCGGCGGGATGCCGAGCACGTAGGAGTCGCGTTCGCCGAGGTCGAGGATGCCGGTGAGGGTGACGATCTGCGTCTTGCCGTCGGTGATCTGCAGCGCGAGCCCTCGCGCGGAGGCCAGCATGGCGAGCGTGGCGATGAAGGGGACCATGCCGCCGTACGCGATGAGCAGGCCGTTGACCAGCCCGCAGCCCACGCCGACGAGCACCGCGGTGAACAGGACGCCTGCGAAGCCGTACTCCTGGGTGGCGACCGTGGTCGCCCACACCGAGGACAGGGCGACGATCGCGCCGACCGAGAGGTCGATGCCGCCGGAGGTGATGACGAAGGTCATGCCGACGGTGACGACACCGGTCACCGAGGCCTGGGTGAGGACGAGTTGGAGGTTGCGGGTGTCGAGGAACTCGTCGGGCTTGGTGATGCCGCCGATGAGGACCAGCGCGGCGAGGACGCCGAGGAGGGACAGGGTGCGGACGTCGGCGTGGGCCAACAAAGCACGCCAGGAGGGGGGTTGGCCGACCGACGGCACCTTGTCGGTGTTGTCCCGGGGCGGGGAGGCGTGCTGCGTCATGACGCCGGACTTCCTTCCATGACCAGGTCGAGTACGCGGTGTTCGTCGAGCTCGCGGGCGGGCGCGGTGTGGACGACGCGGCCCTCGCGGAGCACCAGGACGCGGTCGGCGAGGCCGAGCACCTCGGGCACCTCGCTGGAGACCAGCAGCACGGCGAGGCCCTCGTCGGCGAGGCGGCGGATGACCGCGTAGAGCTCGGCGCGGGCGCCGACGTCGACGCCCCGGGTGGGTTCGTCGAGCAGCAGGACCCGGCAGCCGCGCAGCAGCCAGCGGGCCAGGACGGCCTTCTGCTGGTTGCCGCCGGAGAGGGTGCGCACCGGCACCGAGGGGTTGTCGGGGCGCAGCGACAGCTCGCGGGTGGCCGCCCTGGCCGCGCCCTTCTCGGCGCCCCGGTCGATCCAACCCCCGCGTGCGAAGCGGGACATGGAGGAGACCGAGACGTTACGGGTGACGGACTCCAGCATCAGCAGGGCCTGCGCCTTGCGTTCCTCGGGGGCGAGCCCGAGGCCGGCCCGGACGGCCGCGCGGACGCTGCCCGGCCGCAACACCCGCCCGTCGACACGGACTTGACCGGCGGTGGGTCGGCGGGCGCCGTAGACGGTCTCCAGGATCTCGGAGCGCCCCGAGCCGACGAGCCCGGCCAGACCGACGATCTCGCCGGGCCGTACGTCCAGGTCGAGGGGCGCGAACTCCCCCTCCCTGGCCAGCCCCCGGACCTCCAGCACGGGCGCGCCGTCCGCGGCCGAGGCGGGCCGTTCGGGGAAGACGTACTCGACGTTGCGGCCCGTCATCAGCGCGACCACCTCCCGCGTCGGCGTGGACTTCGCGGGCAGTCCGCCGGCCACCGCCCGGCCGTCCTTCAGCACGGTCACGCGGTCGCCGATGCGGCGGATCTCCTCCAGGCGGTGGGAGATGTAGACGACGGCGACCCCGTCGGCGGTCAGGTCGCCGACGATGCGGAAGAGGTTGTCGACCTCGTCGGGGTCGAGGGCGGCGGACGGCTCGTCCATGACGATGAGCCGTACGTCGTGGGAGAGCGCCCGGGCCATCGACACGATCTGCTGCTGGGCGGCGGACAACTCCCCCACCAGGCGGGCGGGATCGATCTCGGGATGCCCGAGCCTCTTCAGCAGACGGGCGGCCGCCGCCCTCGACGCCTTCTTGCGTACGACGAACCCGGCGGCGGTCGGCTCGTGCCCGAGGTGGACGTTCTCGGCCACCGACAGGTGCTCCACCAGGTCGAGTTCCTGGTAGATGGTGGCGATGCCGAGGCGCATGGCGGCGATCGGCGAGCGGAGGACGACCGGTTCGCCGCGCCAGCCGATGGTGCCGGTGTCGGGCTGGTGGGCGCCGGCCAGGACCTTGATGAGGGTGGACTTGCCGGCTCCGTTCTGGCCGAGCAGGCAGTGCACCTCACCGGCCTGGACATCGAGGTCGACGCCGTCGAGGGCCCGGACTCCGGGGAAGGACTTGGTGATGCCGGACATGCTGAGCAGCGGTGGTTCTGGTGCCATGCGGATCCCCTTGGCGGGCGTTCGGGCCGGTTGCAGGGTGCGTGCGGGCAGGCGGAGTCCGGGGCACGGCGAAGCCGCGCGCCGTACACGCCGAACGGTGTGGTGAGCCGGTGTTTACGCGGGCGTGGACAAGTGGTCGCTGACGAGCGGTGCTTACGCGGGCGAGAACAGGTGGTCGCTGATGAGCCGGGCCGCGCCGATGACGCCGGCGGTCGGTCCCAACTCCCCCAGCACGATGGGCAGGTTGCCCGTCGCGAGGGGCAGTGACTGGCGGTAGACCTGGGTGCGGATCGCGGCGAGCAGGGTGTGGCCGAGGCCGGTCACCCCGCCGCCGATCACCACCAGGCCGGGGTTGAAGAAGGAGACCAGGCCGGCGATGACCTGGCCGGTGCGGTTGCCGCCCTCGCGGATCAGGTCGAGAGCGGTGGCGTCGCCCGCGGCGGCCGCGGCGGCGACGTCGACGGCGGTCAGGGTGCCGCTCGCCGCGAGCCGCGCGGCGAGTTCCTCCGACAGCCCCTGCCCGGCCGCCTCCACGGCATCCCGGGCGAGGGCCGCTCCGCTGAAGTGCGCTTCCAGACAGCCCCGGTTGCCGCAGGCGCAGGGGCGGCCGTCGGGCACGGCCTGGATGTGCCCGATGTCGCCCGCGCTGCCGGTGACGCCGCGGTGGACCTCACCGCCGGCGACGATGCCGCAGCCGATGCCGGTGCCGATCTTGACACAGAGGAAGTCGCGCACGGAGCGTGCGACGCCCGCGTGCATCTCTCCCATCGCCATGAGGTTCACGTCGTTGTCGACCATGACCGGGCAGCCGAGTTCCTGGCTGAGCGCCTCCCGTACGGGGAAGCCGTCCCAGCCGGGCATGATCGGCGGAGCCACCGGCACGCCGTCGGGGAAGCGGACCGGACCCGGGACGCCGATGCCGGCGCCGTCGAAGCCCTCCGCGAGCCCGGAGGCGCGCAGCTTGGCGGCCATGGACAGGACCTGCTCGAAGACCGCGACCGGGCCCTCGCGCACGTCCATCGGCTGGTTGAGGTGTCCGAGGATCTCCAGCTCGGCGTTGGTGACGGCGACGTCGACCGAGGTCGCGCCGATGTCCACGCCGAGGAACCGCAGGTTCGGATGGAGGCGGACGTTGTGGGAGCGGCGCCCGCCGCGCGAGGCGGCGAGTCCGTCGGCCACGACCAGGCCCGTCTCCAGGAGCCGGTCCACTTCCACGGCCAGCTTGGACCGCGAGAGGTCGACCTGGTCGCCCAGCTGCGCACGGGAGTTGGGACCTGCGTCGCGCAACAGCTTGAGCAGCCTGGCCTGATGGGCGTTGGCGGGTCGTGCCGTCATGCGTCTCACGAACCCCTCCCCGCCTCAATCGGCCACCTGTTGTTCGGGCTTTCGAGGGGAACGTAGCAGTGGACGCCGAACCTGAGAAGAAGCCGTGCACAAATTCATCGCCACTTTCTCCACTCTCAGGACAAAGAAAAGTGGCGCGCCGGAGGCCGGCGAACCGCCTACGATCTGGTCGGCATCGCCGCAGGGGGCCACGGACACAGGGGGACGGCATGGGCAGCGCAGTGGAGGAACCGGGCCGCAGGGTCACGACGTTGGAGCTCTTCTTCGATCTGGTCTTCGTCTTCACCCTCACCCAGCTCACCGTGCTGCTCGCCGGTGACCTGACCTTCGCCACCGCGGGGCGTGTGGCCCTGATCTTCGTGGTGCTGTTCTGGATGTACGGCGCCTACGCGTACCTCACCAACCAGGTTCCGCCGGACCGGCCCTCGCGCCGGCTGTTGCTGATGCTGGGCATGGGGGCGTTCCTGGTCTGCGCGCTGGCGATCCCGCGGGTCTTCGACGACACCGGTGTGGTCTTCGGGCTCGGTTTCCTGGCGGTCGTGGTGGTGCACACCGCCCTCTACACCCGCAGCCACGGCCGGGACTCCATCTGGTACGGCGTCCCGAACGGGCTCGCCGCGCTGTCCGTGACCGCGGCCGGTCTCGTCGACGGCCTGACGGCGGACGGTCTGTGGGTGCTCGCGCTCCTCCTGCAGTTCGTGACGCCGTTCCTGGCCGAGCACGGGCCCGGGCGGGCCGACGGACGGTCGGCCGACGCCATGCGGGCGCAACTGGGCCGGCTGGACCCGGCGCACTTCGTGGAGCGCCACGGTCTGCTGCTGATCGTCGCGTTCGGCGAGTCCGTCATCGCGATCGGCACCGGAATCGGCGATCTGCCGCTCACCCCGGGGCTGTTCGGCGGGGCGTTCCTCTCGCTGGCACTGGCGGTCGCGCTGTGGTGGACGTACTTCGTGCGGGACGAGGAGCTCGCCGAGGCCGCGTTCCGGGCCACGCCGGCACCGAGTCGCTGGCGTCTGGCGATGAATGCGTACTACTACGCCTTCCTGCCGATGCTGCTCGGCATCGCCTACCTGGCCACGGGCGTGAAGAAGACCCTCGGCCATCTCACCGAGCACCTGCACACGGGTCCCGCGCTGGCGCTCGCGGGCGGTGTGGCGCTCTTCCTCGCGGGGGACGTGGCGTTCCGGGCCGTGCTGCGGCTGTACCCGGTCCACTTCCGGGCGGCCGCGGCCCCGGCCGCCCTGGCCACCGCCCTCATCGGCGTCCACGCGTCGGCCGTCGCCGAACTGCTGGCCCTGGTCGCGGTGTTGGTGGTCATGCTGGCGATCGAGGCACGGACGGTCCCGCGCACGACCGAGACCCCGGCGGTCACGCCGGTACCGTGACTCCGCCGCCCACGAAGGTCGGTCAGGCGGCGGTCACTTCGCGCGCTGATGGTACGAGCGGCGGGTGTGCTCCGTGTGCTCTCTCATCAGCTGCGTCGCCCGGTCCTCGTCGCGGTCCGAGACGGCCGCGATCAGTGCGCGGTGCTCGATCCAGGACTGCTGTCCGCGCTGCCGGGCGATCGGCGTGTAGTACCAGCGCACCCGGCGGTCGACCTGGGCGGCCAGTTCGGCGAGGACCGCGTTGCCCGCCAGCTCCATGATCTTCGCGTGGAAGCGGGCGTTCATGGCGACGGCGCCGTCCACGTCGTCCGCGGCCACCGCCTTCTCGCCTTCGGCGCACAGCTCTTCGAGCACCTTGATGCCGGCGCTGCCCGCGTTCGCGGCGGCCAGCCGGGCGGCCTCGGCCTCCAGCAGCGTACGGACCGTGAGGAGCTGGTCGGCCTCCTCCTCGGTCGGCTCGTGCACGAACGCGCCCTGCGCGGGCCGCAGATCGACCCAGCCCTCGGTGTTCAGCCGCTGCAGTGCCTCCCGCACCGGCTGGCGCGACACGCCCAGGTGGCCCGCGAGTTCGCTCTCCACCAGGTGCTGGCCGGGCTGCAGGGCGCGCGTGGTGATGAGTTCGAGCAGTGCCTCGTAGACGCGGTCGCGCAGCGGGCCGGGGCGTTCGAGCTTGGGCACCGCACCCTGCGGCAGTCCTGTCGACAACATCGGTCGGTCCCCCTCCTGGGCAGCGCGGGGCAACTGCAGCCGGACAACATCCAGTATGGATTGTCTTTCGTCTACAGTCTACGGCGCACAAGAGCCAGGGGGTTGGGGGGTCGACTGCGTCGCACCGTGCCGAAACCGCAGGTCACGGGCAGCGGACGACCTGACCGGCGTACGACAGGTTTCCGCCGAATCCGAACAGCAGCACCGGATCGCCCGTCGAGACGGCGCCCTGTTCGACGAGCTTGGAGAACGCGAGCGGGATGCTCGCCGCCGAGGTGTTGCCGGAGTCGACGACGTCCCGCGCGACGACGGCGTTGACGGCGCCGATCTTCTCCGCGAGGGGCTCGATGATACGGAGGTTGGCCTGGTGCAGCACGACGGCGGCGAGGTCGGCGGGCTCGAGCCCGGCACGTTCGCAGGCCTTGCGGGCGATGGGCGGCAACTGGGTGGTGGCCCAGCGGTAGACGCTCTGCCCCTCCTGGGCGAACCGCGCGGGCGTGCCCTCGATGCGCACGGCGTGTCCCATCTCGGGCACCGAGCCCCACAGCACGGGCCCGATCCCGGCCTCCTCCGAAGCCTCGACGACGGCGGCCCCCGCACCGTCGCCGACGAGCACGCAGGTGGTGCGGTCGGTCCAGTCGGTGACGTCGGTCATCTTGTCGGCGCCGATCACCAGGGCCCGCGCGGACGCGCCGGCGCGCACCGCGTGGTCGGCGGTGGCGAGGGCATGGGTGAAGCCCGCGCACACGACGTTGACGTCCATCGCGGCGGGCGAGGGGATGCCGAGGCGGGCCGCGACCCGGGCGGCCATGTTGGGCGAGCGGTCGACGGCGGTGGACGTGGCGACGAGGACCAGGTCGATGTCGGCGGGCGCGAGGCCGGCGCCGGCGAGCGCCTTGGCGGCGGCGTGCCCGGCGAGTTCGTCGACGGGCTCGTCGGGTCCGGCGATGTGCCGCGTGCGGATGCCGACCCGGGACGTGATCCACTCGTCGCTGGTGTCGACCATGCCCGCCAGGTCCTCGTTGGTGAGCACCCTGGCGGGCTGGTAATGGCCGACGGCGGCGATGCGCGAGCCGTTCATACGGTGGTCCCCCTCGTGCCGTGGGTTGCGGGATCCACCAGTCTGATCAGTGACTCACGGGTACGACGGCACGTAAGGCGACAGGAAACGGGCGCCCGGGTTGTCGGATTCTGTCATCCCTCCACGGGGAGAAAAGGGACACCCGAACACTCCTTCAGAAGTTACCCCCAGTCACCCGGTGAAGAGCTTCGTCGCCTTCTGCACCAGCTCGTACAGCCCGTAGACGAGCGGCGCCCCCACCCACAGCCAGGCGAAGGCGATGAGCGGGCGCCGGTCAGGCGGACTCTGGCTGCTGTCGTTCGACATCGAGGGCCTCCTCCCGCGGGGCGGGGACGTGGTGGCGGGCATGGACGGGCCGGACGAACTCGTTGGCGACGAAACCGATGACGAGCAGCCCGATCATGATCATGAAGGAGAGGCTGTACAGGCTCGCGCCGCTCTTGCCGGCCTCCTTCTGGTGGTCGGCGATCCAGTTCACGATCAGCGGCCCGAGCACGCCGGCCGTGGACCAGGCGGTGAGCAGCCGGCCGTGGATCGCGCCGACCTGGTACGTCCCGAAGAGGTCCTTCAGGTAGGCGGGCACGGTCGCGAAGCCGCCGCCGTAGAAGGACAGGATCACCATCGCGCACAGGACGAACAATGGCTTGGAGGAGTCGCCGAACAGGGCGATGAGCGCGTACATCACCGCGCCGACGCCGAGGTAGACGCGGTAGATGTTCTTGCGGCCGATCAGGTCGGAGGTGGACGACCAGCCGATGCGGCCCGCCATGTTGGCGGCCGACAACAGGGCGACGAAGCCCGCCGCGGCCGACACCGACACAGGGGTCGAGGTGTTCGCGAAGAAGTCCGTGATCATCGGGGCGGCCTTCTCCAGGATGCCGATGCCCGCGGTCACGTTCATGCAGAGCACGACCCACAGGCACCAGAACTGCGGGGTGCGCAGGGCGCTGCCCGCGGAGACCTGCGGCCCCTGGAGGGTGCTCGGCGCGCCTTCGACCGGCCTGTCGGTGCGCGGGACCCGCACCAGCAGGACGCCGAGCGACATGAAGACGGCGTACGTCAGCCCGTGCACGAGGAACGCGAGCGCGATCCCGGAGCTGTCGGTGCCGAACGACTGGAGCATCTGCGTCGACCAGGGCGAGGCGATCAGCGCGCCGCCGCCGAAGCCCATGATGGCGATGCCCGTGGCCATGCCGGGGCGGTCGGGGAACCACTTGATCAGGGTGGAGACGGGTGAGATGTAGCCGATGCCCAGGCCGATGCCGCCGACGAAGCCGTAGCCGAGGACGATCAGCCAGTACTGCTCGGTGGCCGCGCCGAGGGCGGAGATCAGGAAGCCGGAGGAGAAGCAGACCAGAGCCACCGTCATCGCCCAGCGCGGCCCGTTGCGTTCGACCAGCGTGCCGCCGAACGCGGCGGACAGGCCGAGCATCACGATGGCGAGCTGGAAGGGCAGCGCGCTCTCGGTGCCGCTCAGGCCCAGCGCGGACTCCAGGGGCGGCTTGAACACGCTCCAGGCGTAGGCCTGGCCGATGGACAGATGGACGGAGAGTGCGGCGGGGGGAACCAGCCAGCGGCTCCAGCCGGCCGGTGCGACAGGGGGACTCATGATCCCGAACCGTAGGCACCGGCAAGGTAGTTGAAAAGGCAACGCGTCGGCCGTATGCGATGAGCGGTATGCGACGCGCGCCGAACGGTCGAACCGGCCGCGGCCGAGCCGACCCGTCCGCACGACGGGCTCCGGTGCTGCGCGAAGCCTTGTCGCCCCCACCTCCATACTGTAGACAATATTCAGTCGACAGAGGTCGGCAGTGCGCTCATCTCCGCGGTATCCCTCGACCGAACGGAGCTTCCTCGTCATGAAAGTCGCAGTCCTGGGCGCCGGTGCGATCGGCGCCTACGTCGGAGCCGCGCTGCACCGCGCGGGCGCCGACGTCCATCTCATCGCCCGTGGACCGCACTTGGCGGCCATGAGGCAGCACGGAGTCCGGGTCCTCTCCCCGCGCGGCGACTTCACCGCGCAGGCCCACGCCACCGACGACCCGACGCAAGTGGGCCCGGTCGACTACGTCTTCCTGGGCCTGAAGGCCAACTCGTACGCGGCGTGCGGGCCGCTGATCGAGCCCCTGCTGCACGACACCACGGCGGTGGTGGCCGCGCAGAACGGCATCCCCTGGTGGTACTTCCACCGGCACGGCGGCCCCCACGACGGCCACCGCGTCGAGAGCGTGGACCCGGACGGCGCGGTCAGTGCGGTGCTCGCGCCCGAACGGGCCGTCGGATGCGTCGTCTACGCGGCGACCGAGCTGGAAGGGCCGGGCGTCGTACGACACTTGGAAGGCACCCGGTTCTCCGTCGGCGAGCCCGACCGGACTGTGTCCGGGCGCTGTGAGGACTTCAGCGAGGCCATGGTCGCCGGCGGCCTGAAGTGCCCCGTGGAGCCCGACCTGCGCAACGACATCTGGCTCAAGCTGCTCGGCAACATCTCGTTCAACCCGATCAGCGCCCTGGCCCGCGCCACCATGCGGCAGATGTGCCTGCACGGCGGCACCCGCAAGGTCATCGAGACGATGATGGCCGAGACGCTCGCGGTCGCCGAGGCCCTGGGCTGCGAGGTCGGCGTCTCCATCGAACGCCGGCTGGCCGGCGCCGAGCGCGTCGGCGATCACCGCACCTCCACGCTCCAGGACCTGGAGCGCGGCAAGCCGCTCGAACTCGACGTCCTGCTCGCCGCGGTCGTCGAACTGGCGGAGATCACCGGCGTCCAGGTGCCCACCCTGCGCACCGTGCACGCCATCTCGGACCTGCTCGCACTGAGGACCGCCGCATGAGGAGTGCCGTATGAGCAAACGCGACCGGACCCCGAAGACCTACACCCGGCTCACCCGTCCCCTGGTCCGCGACTCCCGCGACGAGCCCTTCCGGCAAGCGAGTTGGCAGGAGGCCCTGGACCGCGCGGCCCACGGTCTGCAACGCAACCGCGGCGCGTTCGGCATGTTCTCCTGCGCCCGGGCCACCAACGAGATGAACTACGTGGCGCAGAAGTTCGCGCGGGTCGTCATGGGCACCAACAACGTCGACTCCTGCAACCGGACCTGTCACGCCCCCAGCGTCGCCGGACTCTCCGCCGCCTTCGGCTCGGGCGGCGGGACCTCGTCGTACGAGGAGATCGAGCACACCGACGTCATCGTGATGTGGGGCTCCAACGCCCGCTTCGCACACCCGATCTTCTTCCAGCACGTGCTGAAGGGGATCAGGAACGGCGCCCGGATGTACGCCGTCGACCCGCGCCGCACCTCCACCGCCGAGTGGGCGGAGAGCTGGCTCGGCCTCAACGTCGGCACCGACATCCCGATGGCGCACGCGATCGGCCGCGAGATCATCCACGCGGACCTGGCCAACGAGGCGTTCATCGAGCGGGCGACCACCGGCTTCGAGGAGTACAGGGCGCTCGTCGAGCCGTGGACGCTGTCCCTGGCCGAGAAGGTGACGGGTGTACCGGCGCGCGCCATACGGGAGTTGGCGCACGCCTACGCCCGGGCCGAACGCGCCCAGCTGTGCTGGACCCTGGGCATCACCGAGCACCACAACGGCACCGACAACGTCCGCGCGCTCATCAACCTCTCCCTCCTGACCGGCCAGGTCGGACGGTACGGCGCCGGGTTGCAGCCGCTGCGCGGCCAGAACAACGTGCAGGGCGGCGGCGACATGGGCGCCATCCCCAACCGACTGCCCGGCTTCCAGGACATCCTCGATCCCGGCACCCGGCTGAAGTTCGAGTCGGCCTGGGACACCGTCATCCAGCCGCACTACGGGCTGAACCTGACGGAGATGTTCGAGGCGATGGAGGAGGGCGCCCTCAAGGCCGTCTACTGCATCGGGGAGAACCCGGCGCAGTCGGAGGCCGACAGCGAACAGGCCGTACGGCGCATGAGCCGGCTCGACTTCCTCGTCGTGCAGGACATCTTCCTGACGAAGACGGCCGAACTGGCCGACGTCGTCCTGCCCGCGACCGCCGGCTGGGCGGAGACCGACGGCACGACGACCAACAGCGAGCGGCGGGTCCAGCGCGTGCGGCGGGCGGTCACCCCGCCCGGCGAGGCCCGCGAGGACATCGACATCATCTGCGAGCTCGCCGCACGCCTCGGCCACGACTGGAAGTACGCCGACGCCGAGACCGTGTGGAACGAGCTGCGCTCGGTCTCACCGGACCACTACGGGATGACGTACGAACGCCTGGAGCGCCACCAGGGCATCCAGTGGCCGTGCCCGAGCACCGAAGCGCTCGAACCGACCTACCTGCACGGCCGGTTGTGGGAGAAGGACCCGGTCAGGCGCGGCACACCCGCCCCCTTCGGACTCGTGCAGCACGATCCGCCGGTCGACCTCACCGACGAGCGGTACCCGATCCGGCTGACCACCGGACGGCGCCTGGACTCCTACAACACCGGTGTGCAGAGCGGCGGTTTCGCCTCCCCGCTGCGGCGCGGCGAGTACGTCGAGCTGTCCCCGGAGGACGCCGAGCACTACGGCGTCGTGGTCGGCGAGGAGGTACAGGTGTCCTCGCGGCGCGGTTCGGTGGTGGCCCCCGTCTGGGTCGACCCGGCGCTGCGCCCCGGCCTCGCCTTCATGACCATGCACTTCCCCGACGACGTGGACACCAACCGGCTGACGATCGAGGCCAACTGCCCGATCGCGGGCACGGCGGAGTTCAAGGCGTCGGCGATCCGGATCGAGAAGCTCCCCGTCGCGACCATCGTGAGGTGACCTGGTGGATCTGCACTTCGGCGACAGCAAGCCGACGGACGACGAACGGGCCGCCGTCGACGCCCTGTTGGGCCCTCCCGAGTCCGCCTGGGAGGGTGCCGACCGGTCCGACGCCGATCTGAGGTGGGCGCGCGGCGGCCGCGAGGCCCGCGACCGGCGCGAGCTGCTGCTGCCGGGGCTGCACGCGATCAACGACCGGGTCGGCTGGATCACTGAGGGCGCCCTCGACTACCTGTGCCGGCGGCTGACCGTGCCGCCGGCGGAGGCCTACGGCGTCGCCACGTTCTACGCGATGTTCTCCGTCCGGCCGCGCCCGGCCACCGTGCTCCACGTCTGCACGGACCTGGCCTGCGCGGCGGCCCGCTCCTCCGAACTGTGCGCCGGCGTCGAGGCCCGGCTCGGGCCCGGCGTCTCGATGCAGCGCAGCCCCTGTCTGGGCCTGTGCGAACGCGCCCCGGCCGCCCTCGCCGTGCGCGCGGGCGACCCGGTGCGTACGGCGGTGTCGGCGCCGGCGACGGTCGAGTCGGCCGTCCTCGCCGCGAACGCCCCAGACTCCGCCCCCGAGGAACCGCCGGCGGCGACGGCCGTACCACAGGCCGGGGACCCGGGACTCACGCTGCTCGCCAGGGTGGGCGTCGTCGACCCGTCCTCCCTGGACGACTACCGCGCCCACGGCGGCTACACCGCCCTGCGCCGGGCCTTCGAACTCGGCCCCGCCGGGGTGATCCGCGAGGTCACCGACTCCGGCCTGGTCGGGCGCGGCGGCGCCGCCTTCCCCACCGGCCGAAAATGGCAGGCCACGGCGTCCCAGCCCGACCACCCCCACTACCTGGTCTGCAACGCCGACGAGTCCGAGCCGGGCACCTTCAAGGACCGCGTCCTGATGGAGGGCGACCCGTACGCGCTCGTCGAGGCGATGACCGTCGCCGCCTACGCGGTCGGCGCGCACCGCGGCTACCTGTACCTGCGCGGCGAGTACCCCCGGGCGCTGCGGCGGCTGGAGCACGCGATCGCGCAGGCACGCGCGCGCGGCTTCCTCGGCGACGACGTCCTCGGCCAGGGCTACACCTTCGACATCGAGATCCGGCGGGGTGCGGGGGCCTACATCTGCGGCGAGGAGACGGCCCTGTTCAACTCCATCGAGGGCCACCGGGGCGAACCGCGCTCCAAGCCGCCGTTCCCGGTGGAGAAGGGCCTGTTCGGCAAACCGACGGTGGAGAACAACGTCGAGACGCTGGTCAACGTCCTGCCGATCCTGACGATGGGCGCCCCGGCCTACGCGGCGATCGGCACCGACAGATCCACCGGCGCCAAGCTGTTCTGCGTGTCGGGCAGCGTGGAACGGCCCGGGATCTACGAGCTGCCGTTCGGGGCGACACTGGGCGAGGTCCTCGCCCTGGCCGGGGTCCGCGAGAACCTGCGGGCGGTGCTGCTCGGCGGCGCCGCCGGCGGCTTCGTACGACCCGATGAACTGGACATCCCGCTCACCTTCGAAGGCACCCGGGAGGCGGGCACCACCCTCGGTTCGGGGGTCGTCATGGCCTTCGACGACACCGTCCCGCTGCCCCGGCTGCTGCTGCGCATCGCCGAGTTCTTCCGGGACGAGTCCTGCGGCCAGTGCGTGCCCTGCCGGGTCGGGACCGTGCGGCAGGAGGAGGCGCTGCACCGGATCGTGCGGCGCACGGGGGCGGCCGCCGCCGACGACATCGCGCTGCTCAGGGAGGTCGGCCGCGCCATGCGGGACGCCTCGATCTGCGGTCTGGGGCAGACCGCGTGGAACGCCGTGGAATCCGCCATCGACCGTCTGGGGGCCTACGAATGATCACGCATCGACCGTCCCGGGGCCCACGAACGATCACGCATCGACCGTCCCGGGGCCCACGAACGGTCACGCATCGCCGCACAGGAGCCGCCGTATGACCGTGACACCGCTGGGGATCCCGCGCCGGCTGCTGGAGTTCACCATCGACGGGCAGGCGGTCCGGGCGCCCGAGGGCTCGACGATCCTCGACGCCTGCCGGGCCGCCGGGAAGGACATCCCGACGCTGTGCCAGGGCGACACGCTGCGACCCAAGAACGCCTGCCGGGTGTGCGTCGTCGAGGTGGAGGGCTCCCGGACCCTCGTACCGGCCTGCTCGCGCCGCGCCGAGCCCGGCATGGAGGTGCGGACCGACACCGAGCGCGCCCGGCACAGCCGCAAGATCGTCCTGGAGCTGCTCGCCTCGTCGGTCGACTTGTCGACCACTCCACAAGTCGCTGAATGGATCAAGGAGTACGAGGCGAAGCCGGACCGCTTCGGCCCGGACGCGGCCCGGCTGAACGAGGAACCCAAGGTCGACAACGACCTGTACGTGCGCGACTACGACAAGTGCATCCTCTGCTACAAGTGCGTCGACGCCTGCGGCGACCAGTGGCAGAACACCTTCGCGATCTCCGTCTCCGGCCGCGGCTTCGACGCCCGGATCGCCGTGGAGCAGGACGCCCCGCTCACCGACTCCGCCTGCGTGTACTGCGGCAACTGCATCGAGGTCTGCCCCACCGGGGCACTGTCCTTCAAGTCGGAGTTCGACATGCGGGCCGCGGGTACCTGGGACGAGAGCAGGCAGAGCGAGACGACCACCGTGTGCGCCTACTGCGGAGTGGGCTGCAACCTCACGCTCCATGTGCAGGACAATGAGATCGTGAAGGTCACCTCCCCGCACGACAACCCGGTGACCCACGGCAACCTCTGCATCAAGGGCCGCTTCGGCTACCAGCACGTACAGAACCGGGACTGAGGCACACATGGGACGAGTCACGGAACGACGCAAGGTGATCCGCATCCGCGACGGGGCGGTCTCCTCACGCCCCGACACGCTGGTCGCCGAGGAGCCGCTGGAGATCCGGCTGAACGGCAAACCGCTCGCGATCACCATGCGCACCCCGGGCGACGACTTCGCGCTCGCCGCGGGATTCCTGGTCAGCGAGGGCGTGCTGGCCGAACGGTCGGACCTGCAGAACATCGTGTACTGCGCGGGCGCGACCGTCGACGGCTCGAACACCTACAACGTGGTGGACGTACGCACTGCGCCGGGGGTGCCCCTTCCCGACATCACCCTCGAACGGAACGTCTACACAACCTCGTCCTGCGGCCTGTGCGGCAAGGCGAGCCTCGACGCCGTGCGTACGACGGCCCGCTGGCCGATAGCCGACACTCCCCCGGTCCGGGTCGACCCCGAGCTGCTCGCCGGCCTCCCCGACCGGCTGCGCGCGGCCCAGCGGGTCTTCGACCGGACCGGGGGCCTGCACGCCGCCGCCCTGTTCAGTGAGGGCGGGGAACTGCTCGACGTACGGGAGGACGTGGGCCGGCACAACGCGGTCGACAAGCTGGTCGGCCGCGCCCTGCAGAACGGGGACCTGCCCCTGTCCCGGACGATCCTGCTGGTCTCCGGCCGGGCCTCCTTCGAGCTGGCGCAGAAGGCCGTGATGGCCGGCATCCCGGTCCTGGCCGCGGTCTCGGCCCCCTCCTCGCTGGCCGTGGACCTGGCCGCGGAGACCGGGCTCACCCTGGTGGGCTTCCTGCGAGGCACCTCCATGAACGTGTACGCGGGCGAGGACCGCATCGCCCTGCGGACCGCGGCCGCCCAGGGGTGACCGCCTCCCCGCGGCACGGCGGCGGGGCCCCGACCGGCGGGGAGCGCCCCCTGCGCCTTCGGGGTCCCGCTTCTTTTTCTGCTGCGTTCGCCTTCGGGGGCGCTTTGTGCCGGTGTCGAGACGGCGATCGTGCTCGCCGCTGCGCGCCTCCGCGCGTTCGCCGTCTCGACACCGGCGCGCCCCCTGCGGCTCTCTTCGCGGCCGACGCGTGGGTGCGGTTTGCGTTGGTGGGCTCTTGCCGTCTGTTCAGGGAGGAGTACCGGCGTCTGGGTCAGCCGGCGACGAACCGCACCTGCGCGGCCGTCACCACCGTCCCCAGTCGGGGGAAGTCCAGTCGTACCGATGCCTCGTGCTCCGCGGACGTGAAGGCTGCCATGGCGTCCTCGACGAAGATCAGGTCGTAGCCGAGGTCGCCGGCGGCGCGGGCGGTGGACTCGACGCCGAGGTTCGTGGCGATGCCGCCGAACACCAGGGCGCGTACGCCGCGTTCGCGCAGGAGGTCGTCCAGGTCCGTGCCCTGGAAGCCGCCGATGGTCCGCTTCACGACCTCCAGGTCGCCCTCCCGGGCGAGGCCCGCGACCAGACCGCTGCCGGGCGGCTGTTCGGCGACGCCGGGGCGTTCGACGCGGATGAGGACGACGGGTGCGCCCGCCGAGCGGAAGGCGGTCGCCAACTGCTCGGCTGCGGACAGGACTTCGGTGCCCTTGCGGGGCTCCAGGGGCAGCGCGACGATCCGGTCCATCAGATCGACGAGGACGAGGGCGCTGCGCGCGGGGTCGAGGGCGAGGGGTGGGGTCATGACGGAACGTTATCCGTCGTCAGCCCTCCGTACCGGAAATCCGGATCAACAGGGCCAGGAACCGGTCGCGTTCCGCCGCCGTGAGGGGGGCGAGCAGTTCGTCGTTGGCCGCCCGGGCCGCCTCCTCGCAGCGCTCCAGCAACCGCGCGCCCTGCGCGGTGAGGGACACGGCGTTCTTGCGGCGGTCCTCGGGGTCGGGTTCGCGGACGACGAGGCCGGCGGCCTGGAGGTCGTTGAGGACGCCGACCAGGTCCTTCGGGTCCAGCCGCACGCCGCGGCCGAGGTCGGCCTGGGCGACGGGCGCCAGGTCGCGGACGGCGGAGAGCACCACGTGGTGCCACATCTTCAGCCCCTCCGCGGCCAGCGCCTCGGCCACCAGGGAGCGCCCCCGGTCGGCGGCGCGGCCGAGCAGCCAGCTGGGCAGGGAGCGGATCGCGGCGAGCGGCGCTTCGGGAACGGCAGACATGGCAGGAGTCTAGGCGAAAAGTCGTTGGGAGTCCCAACGAGATGACATATCGTTGGGACTCCCAACGACATGTCCTGTTGCCGGGCATCTCGACGACCCCTGGAGGTGCGATGCGCCGCGTTCGCCACGAGTCCACCGGCGGCCCCCTGTTCCTGGAGGAGACCGACGTTCCGGAGCCCGGGCCCGGTGAGCTCCTCGTCCGGTGCGAGGCGGTCGGCGTCACCCTTCCGGTCGTCCGCAAGGTCACCGAGGCCGCTGAGCCCATTGCGCTGGGCGGTGAGGTCGCCGGGGAGGTGGTGGCCGTCGGCGAGGGGGTCGGCCGCTTCCGTGCCGGCGACCGGGTGACCGGGCTCGTCTTCGGGCACGGCTACGCCGATTTCGCCCTGTTGGGGGAGGCAATGGCCTCGCCCGTGCCGGACGGCGCGTCCGCCGTCGACGCCGTCGCCCTGGTCCGCAGCGGTCTTGTCGCGCTCGGGGCCCTGGAGGCGGCCGGGCCCGAGCCGGGCGAGGCGGCGCTGGTCACGGCCGCCGCGAGCGGGGTGGGCCATCTGGCCGTGCAGCTGGCGCGGACACGGGGGGCGGACCGGGTCGTGGGGGCCGTCTCCGACCTGGGCAAGGGTGACTTCGTACGCTCCCTCGGCGTCGACGAGGTGATCGGCTACGGCGACGAGAGCTGGGGCGAACCCGTCGACTACGTCCTCGACGCGGTGGGCGGCGCGTTGCTGAGCCCGGCGGTGGCCGCGCTGGCCCCGGGCGGGCGGCTGGTGGCGTACAGCTCGGGCGGCGGGACCGTCCAGGCGTACGACCTGCTCGTGGGCGCCAAGTCGGTGATCGGGTTCCAGATGGCGCGGATCGCGCGCGGCAGGCCCGAGTTGTACGAGCGGTGGCGGCGGGAGCTGTGGCAGTTGTTCGCGGAGGGTGCGCTGAAGCCTGTCGTGCATGGGGAGTTCGCGCTGGAGGACGCCGCGAAGGCCCATGCGGTGATCGAGTCGCGCGGCAACCTGGGGAAGGTGGTCCTGCGGCCCTGACAGCAAGTGGCCGCACGCTTCTTGTGAGTCCTCGGAGGCCGCAACTAGCCTCTGTGGCACGGACATTGGACGTCGGATGTCCGGATGTCCGGTCGTTGAGGCCTCTGAAGGGCAGGTTCGCACCATGCCGTCACGTCTTCGCACGCGTCTGAGAGCCATCGGCGCCGCACTCGTCGCCGCCGCGGCGCTCGCCGCCCTCCCGGCCCCCACCGCCCACGCTGCCGCGACGGCGCCCGAGTTCGAGCAGCAGGTGCTCTTCAAGGCCGCCCAGGACCCCGGCTACGCCTGCTTCCGGATACCGGCCGTGGTGCGGACGACCGCCGGCACGCTGCTGGCGTTCGCCGAGGGACGGCGGCTGAACTGCGGGGACGCCGCGGACATCGACATCGTGCTCAAGCGCTCCACGGACGGTGGGCGCACCTGGGGCCCGCTGCGGGTCGTCACCGCGGGCGGCGGTGACACGCACGGCAATCCGGCGCCGGTCGTGGACCGGGAGACGGGCCGCGTCCTGCTGGCCGAGACGTACAACACGGGCCGTACGGACAGCGCGAGTTGCTCGGTGCCGTGCGACCGGACCCCGCATCTGCAGTACAGCGACGACGATGGTCTGACCTGGTCGGCGCCGCGCGACCTGAGCGACGAGATCCGGCCCGCCGACTGGAACTCCTGGTACGCCACCGGGCCCGTGCACGGCATTCAACTCACCCGCGGCCGGCACGCGGGCCGACTCGTCCTCGGCGTCAACACCGAGACATGGAGCGGCGAGCGAAGCGAGAGGGGGGTTCCCCCGGCCGGAGGCTGGGGGAGGGTCACCGCCAACCACGCGGCACTGATCGTCAGCGACGACGGCGGCGACCACTGGCGGGCCGGTGCCACGGACTCCTGGCCGATCGCGGACGACGGCACCTTCCGGCAGAAGCCGTCCGAGCTCACCCTCGCCGAGCGCACCGACGGCTCGGTCCTGGTCAGCGGGCGCGAACAGGACGGCACCGACCTCGGCCACCGCACCCAGACCGTCAGCCGGGACGGCGGCGACAGCTTCGCCGCCCCCTTCCGTGATCTCCCCGACCTCTACACGCCCCAGGTGCAGGGCTCGATGCTGCGCCTGGGCGACCGCATCCTGCTGGCCTGCCCGGGCGACCCGGACCGGCGCCGGACCATGATGATCCGCTCCTCCTACGACGGCGGCCGCACCTGGGACAGCGTGGACCGCGGCACGGTCGTGACGACGGACTGGTCGGGCTACTCGGACCTCACGCGGATCGACCGGGACACCGTGGGGCTGATGTACGAGGGCGGGGCCGTCGACGCGCGCGACGAGATCCGCTTCGCCCGCTTCGGCGAGGACTGGCTGCAAGCGCGGCGCGGCCCCGACCCGACCACCCCCGACCTGGCCCGGCACGCGCGCCCGGCGGCCGTGCTCGGCGGAGCCGTGCAGACCAAGGGAGTCCAGGGCGGCGCGCTGGAGTTCGACGGCGCCGACGACGCCGTACGCCTGCCCTACAGCGACCGGCTGCCGCTCGGGACGAAGGACTTCACCGCGGCGCTGTGGTTCCGCTACACCGCGACCAACGGTGAGCAGCCGCTGCTGTGGATGGGCGGCATCGGCACCACCCAGCCGCAGGTGTGGCTGCGCGGAGAGCCCGCCAACGACCGCGTCCAGGGACTGATCACGGTACGCGACGGGGCGGCGGCCCCGCGGTCGGTCTCCGTCCGCACCACCGGCGCCTACAACGACGGCCAGTGGCACCGGCTGGCGCTGCGCCGCGGCGGCGGGCTGCTGACGCTGTTCGTCGACGGCACGGCCGTCTCGGCCGCCGACGTGCCGGGCTCGGTCAGCCGCAACTCCCCCTTCGGCGTGCACATCGGCCAGCGCATGGACAGCCGGGCGTACTTCACCGGCGCGATCGACGACGTCCACGTGTGGGACCGGGCGCTGAGCGACGAGGAGATCGCCGGGCGGGAGGCGTCCCCGAAGGACACCGTCCTGTGGCTGCCCATGGACCACGTGAGCGACAGCCACTAACGTCCCGTGGGTGCCCGACGACGTACGAGCACGACAGCGGACGGGGACCGGCATCGGCCTGCTGCTGACGCTGGTCCTCGCGGCCGTGCTGCTCACCGCCCTCCCGGACCACGGCGGACGGCAGGGCGGCGGATGCGTGCCGTACACCATCTCCTCGTGGTCCGGGGACGACCGGCTCGACGACGAGTTCACCCGGTACGGCGACGATCCGACCCGCGGCGACGACTGGACCGGCGGCGACGGCACCCACTCGGTGCGGCTGCCGGACGGCCGGGTGCTGTGGCTGTTCTCGGACACCTATCTGGGCCAGGTGCACGCCCCGCCCAACCCGGTCGGCGAGTCCGCGTCCTGGCGGGACACCTCCGCGCCGCTGGTGCGCAACTCGGCCGTGGTGATGCGCGACGGCCGGCTGCGGGCCACCCTTCCCGCCCCACTCTTCGCCGACCCGGCCGCGAACCAGTGGCGGTGGCCCGTCGCGGCCCGCGTCGAGCCGCGCTCCCCCGGCTCGTCCGAGCAGGTCGTGCGGGTGCTGCTGTGGCTGCGGACGGCCGGACAGCCGCCGTGGATCTACGGCGTGCCGACGGCCACCGAGGTGGCCACGCTGTCGCTGCCCGACCTGCGGGTGGAGTCGGTCGTGAAGGTGCTCGACCAGAGCCTGGTCGCCGATCCCTCGCGCCGGGTCCTGTTCGGCACGACGCTGGTCGAGAAGGGCGGCTGGAGCTACGTGTTCGGCGGCGACGACGGGCAGGCGGCGTCCCGCCCGTCGTCCTCGGCCTATGTGGCGCGCGTACCGCAGGGCCGGCTCGGCGATGCTTCGGCCTGGCGGTACTGGGACGGCTCGGGGTGGGGGACGCGGCCCGCCGCGGTGCGCGGGGCGAAGGTGGGCAGCGCGTTCTCGGTGGTGCGCCAGGACGGCACGTACGTGCTGTTCACGATGGCCGCGGGCAGTGCGGGGCTGACCACCGTGACCTCCTACTGGGCCTGCTCCCCCACCGGGCCGTGGCACGGCCCGACGAGGAACTTCGACGCCTCGCTGCCGACGTCCGAGGTCGCCGCGTACAACCCGCAGGCGCACCCCGCCGTGTCCGACAGCGCCTCCGGCACGGGCGGCGACAACGGGCGGCTGGTACTCAGCTACGACGTCAACTGGCTGCAGACGACGGGCGCTTCGGCGGGCATCAACGCGAACGTGTCCCTGTACCGACCGCGTTTCGTGACGGTGCGGCTGGTGCGGACCCGGTGACGTCCTCGTCGAGGGGGTCGTGCGAGCGGCGCTTGGCGATCACCGCGCACACCATGAGCTGCATCTGGTGGAAGAGCATCAGCGGCAGCACGGCCAGCGAGGCGTGGGCCCCGAACAGGACGCTCGCCATGGGCAGTCCGGAGGCCAGGGACTTCTTGGAGCCGGCGAACTGGATGGCGATGCGGTCCTCGCGGCCGAAGCGCAGCGCCTTGGCGCCGTACCAGGTCAGGGCCAGCATCACGGCGAGCAGGACCGCCTCGACGACCAGCAGGCCGCCCAGCCGGACCGGGCTCACCTGGTGCCAGATGCCCTGGACCATGCCCTCGCTGAACGCGGTGTAGACGACCAGCAGGATCGAGCCGCGGTCGACCAGGCCGAGGACCTTCTTGTGCCGGGCGACGAAGCCGCCGATCCAGGGGCGCAGCACCTGTCCGGCGAGGAACGGCACCAGCAGCTGCAGCACGATCTTGACGAGCGAGTCGGCGCTGAAGCCGCCGCCGCTGTTGCCGAGCAGGGCGGCGGCGAGCAGCGGGGTGACGACGATGCCGACCAGGGAGGAGAAGGAGCCGGCGCAGATCGCGGCGGGCACGTTGCCGCGTGCGATCGACGTGAAGGCGATCGACGACTGGATGGTGGACGGGACGAGAGTGAGGAAGAGCAGGCCCTGGTAGAGCGGGTGGGTCAGGAAGACCGGGACCAGTCCCCGGGCGGCCAGGCCCAGCAGCGGGAAGATCACGAACGTGCAGGCGAGGACGGTGCCGTGCAGCCGCCAGTGCCGGAGTCCGTCCAGCGCCTCACGCGTGGACAGCCGGGCGCCGTACAGAAAGAAGAGGAAGGCGATCGCCGCCGTGGAGGCGCCCGAGGCCACGTCGGCCCCCGTCCCGCGCGCCGGGAACAGGGCCGCCAGGCCCACCGTCCCGAGCAGCAGCAGGATGTACGGGTCGATCGGCATCCAACTCGGCCAGCGCAGGCGTTTCACGGTGCTCCACTTGCTTGTTCTGTCGTCGGTACGGGGTCGGTTCGGGGGCTCCGGGAGGGACGGAGTCCCCCGCTCCATGGTCCTCCTCCGCGGACCGATCGGGAATCCGTCATACCGCTCTGACTGTCATCGCCATTCGCGATGACCGGCTACCGTGGACCTCATGTACGAGCCCTCCCACCTGCGTACTTTCCTGGCGGTCTCGCAGACCCTGAGCTTCACGCAGGCCGCGCGGCGGCTCGGGCTGCGGCAGTCCACGGTCAGCCAGCACGTGCGCCGTCTCGAGGACGCCACCGGCCGCCGGCTGTTCTCCCGGGACACGCACTCCGTGGAGCTGACCGAGGACGGTGAGGCGATGCTCGGCTTCGCGCGCCGCATCCTGGAGGTGCACGAGCAGGCGACGGCGTTCTTCGGGGGCACGCGGCTGCGCGGCCGGCTCCGCTTCGGTGCCTCGGAGGACTTCGTGCTGACCCGGCTGCCGGAGATCCTGGAGGGCTTCCGCCACGACCACCCCGAGGTGGACCTGGAGCTGACGGTCGAGCTGTCGGGCACCCTGCACGAACAGCTCCAGGCCGGGAAGCTGGACCTGGTGCTGGCGAAGCGGCGCCCCGAGGACCCGCGCGGGGAGCTGGTCTGGCACGACGAGCTGGTCTGGATCGGCGCGGAGCGGCTGCGCCTGGACCCGGACCGGCCGGTCCCGCTGATCGTCTTCCCGCCGCCGGGCATCACCCGCGCCCTCGCCCTGGAGGCCCTGGAGCGGCAGGGCCGGGAATGGCGCATCGCCTGCACCAGCGGCAGCCTCAACGGGCTGATCGCGGCGGCCCGGGCGGGACTCGGCGTGATGGCCCACTCCCGGGGACTGGTCCCGCCGGGCCTAGCCCGCGTACCCGATCGGGCGGGGCTGCCGGAACTGGGCAAGGTCGACTTCGTCCTGGTCCACGGCCGGCGCCGGGCCTCCGCCCAGAGCGCGGCCGACGCCCTGGCGACGGCGATCCTGGCAGCCGGCGACCGCCTGCACCGCCGCTGGGCACCCGCGACGCGGACACAGGTCGGCGGGGCGCAAGCGGCACGGTGAGCCGCGCCGGGAGTGCACAGGCAGGCCCCCGTTGTGCCACGCCCGGCGACCGACCCCGCCGCCGCTGGGGACCCCCCGCGCGGACGCCCGTCAGCGGGTCGGGAGCGGATAGGTGAGCTGTTTGATGCGGCGTAGGAACACGGTCGTCTCCACGTGCTGGACGCCCTCCAGGTGGCCGAGGGGGCCGCTGAGGTAGGTGTACAGGGCGGCGGTGTTCTCCGCCAGCGCGGTCGCGACGATGTTGCAGGGGCCGGCCGTCGCGGAGGCGTGGGCGATCGGACGGTGTCCGGCCAGGGCCTCGCCGACGGAGTGCAGGGCGGCCGGGGCCGCGGTGATCCACAGCATGGCGGCGATCGGGTGGCCGACCACGGTCGGGTCGCACTCCGAGTCGACGTACACCGCCCCCGAGGAGCGCAGCGCGGCGAGGCGGCGCTTGACCGCGGACTCGGACAGGCCGGTGGCGCGCTGCAGTTCGGGGTAGGTGGCGCGGCCGTCGCGTTCCAGGGCGCCCAGGAGGGGCTCGTCCTCGGCGGTGAGGCGGACGGGACCCGGCGCGGGACCGGCGGGCGGACGCAGGGCCTCGGTCTCCTCGGCGGTGAGCGCGCCGAGCTTGCTGATCCAGCCCTGCGCGCCGCCGTAGAACCGGTGCAGCAGCTGGTGGGCGCGGATCTCCACCACGCTGGGGGTGCGCGGGAGCCTGCCGAGCAGCAGGTCGTCGTGGTCGCTCGAGCTGCGCGGGCGGGTCAGGCACAGGACTTCGGTGCCGCCCGAGGCGAGTCCGACCCAGGACGTGTCGGGACGCTTCGCGAGCGCCTCCCCGATGGCCGGGGCGCTGTCCGGCGCGCAGCGCACCCGCAGCATCCACTGGTCCCGGCCCAGCCGGTGGGCGTCCCG
Organism: Streptomyces sp. C1-1; assembly: GCF_050214755.1. NCBI lineage: Bacteria > Bacillati > Actinomycetota > Actinomycetes > Kitasatosporales > Streptomycetaceae > Streptomyces > Streptomyces sp. C1-1. The sequence continues at coordinate 2,379,602 of NZ_CP189826.1, forward strand.
CATCACCACGACCCGCAGCCCGGCCTCGGCGCACAGCCGGCGGTAGCGGCGGGCGACGGTCTGGTCGGAGACACCGAGCACCGAGGCGACCTTGCTGAACGGCGCCCGGCCGTCGATCTCCAGCGCGGTCAGCAGGCGCACGTCGAGCCCGTCGAAACCGGGGGACAGCGGTGCGTCGATATTCGTCTCCATGTGGCCCCCTGACGTCGGATTCCGGCGCCAAGCGGCCGGTGGCCGCCGTGATCGGCCGGATCGCCCCATCGTACGGGGACAGACGCAGACATCGCACGAGGAGTTGAGGACATGCGTACTTGGGGGCCACTCACGGCCGTCTGCCTGGGCACGTTCATGCTGTTGCTGGACGTGACCATCGCGGTGGTCGCGCTGCCGGACATGGCGGGCTCGCTGCACGCCTCGCTGAGCGACCTGCAGTGGGTGATGGACGGTTACGCGCTCGCGCTGGCCGCGCTGCTGCTCGGCGTGGGCGCCGCGGCCGACATCCTGGGGCGGCGGCGGGTGCACGTAGCGGGCGTGGTGGTGTTCGCGACGGCGTCGCTGCTGTGCGGCATGGCGGACGGGCCGGGGACGCTGGTCGCGGCGCGCGGGCTGCAGGGCTTCGGCGCGGCGGCGATGCTGGCGACCACGCTGCCGCTGCTCAGCTCGGTGTACCGGGGCAGGCAGCGTTCGGCCGCGCTCGGCGTGTGGGGCGCGGTCAGCGGCGCCGCGGCGGCGGTGGGACCGGTGGTCGGCGGGCTGCTGACCGACGGGCCCGGCTGGCGGTGGATCTTCTACGTCAACCTGCCGGTGAGCGTGGCCGCGGTGTGGCTGACGCTGAGGGTCGTACCCGAGTCGCACGGTTCGCGCGCGCGCCGGGTGGACTGGGCGGGCACGGTGACGTTCGCCGCGTTCGCGGGCTCGCTGACGTACGGCGCGGTGCGGGCGGGGCAACACGGCTGGGGCGAGACGGGCACTCTGCTGACCTTCGCGGCGGCCGTCGCGGCGCTGGTCTGCTTCGTCGTCGTCGAGCGGCGCGGCGCCGACCCGATGCTGGACCTCCGGCTGTTCGCGAAGCCCGCGTTCTCGGGGGTGATGGTCGGCGCGCTCGCCTTCAACGCTGCGGCGTTCGGCCTGATGGCCTACGACTCGATCTGGCTGCAGTCGCTGCTCGGGATGAGTTCGGTGCGCGGCGGCCTGGTCTTCCTGTGGCTGTCGCTGTCCTCCTTCGTGGTGGCGGCGGCCGGCGGCCGGCTGCTGCACGGGGTGCCGGCCCGGATCACCATCGGCGGCGGACTGCTGCTGATCGGCACGGGGCAGTTCTGCACGACCTCGCTGGACGCGCACTCGACGGCGTCCGCGCTGCTGCCGGGGCTGGTGCTGCTGGGTGTCGGTACGGGGCTGGTGGCGCCGGGGCTCGCGGGCGCCGCGCTGGCCGCCGTACCGCAGGACCGGCACGGGATGGCGGGCGGCGCGGTCAACACCTTCCGCCAGCTCGGCCTGGCGCTCGGCATCGCCGTCTACGGGACCGTGCTGACCTCGCGGATGCAGGACACGCTGCCGCACGGCCCGGCCCACGCCCTGGCGGGCGGCGGGGCCGCGGCGCTGCGCGGCGCCTTCTCCGAGCACGCGCTGCGCACGGCGTTCGCCGCGGGCCTGAACTCGGCCGGCGGGGCGGCCGGAGTGACCGCCACGGTGGGCGGGGCGCTGGTGCTCGCCCTGGTCAGGCCGCCACGGGCGACCGGGGCCGCAGTGACGAAATCCGCCCGTGAGACGCTGACGGAGAAGACGGGCGCGCGTCGCGGACAGGGCCGTTGACCTGCGGTCAAGGGCGGTAGTCGGCTCGTACAGATTCCGTGGAGATTACGGGACCGAAACTTACTCAACCGTCAGTTTTCTGTCCGACCCTTCCTGATGTGAGCGCATTTTCCGCCCGACGGGCGGGGTGTACGTGAGGGTTGTTCGGATTCGACCCCCCTCCCGCCCCGTCCGCCGGTGGGGTAGCTTTCACGGCGCTTGCGAAGTCTCGAACAGGGAGCGGGGAGTGGGTTTGCGCGAGTTCACCAGCCCGCCGTTGACGCTGCCGCCGACAGTGGGCGGTCTGGCCGACGTCGTCTTCGAGCGCGCCCTGGCGGACCCGCTGCACATCTCCCTCGGCCGCAAGGACGACGAGGGCCGGTGGCGCGATGTGACGGCGGCCGAGTTCCGGGACGAGGTACTGGCCCTCGCCAAGGGGCTCCTCGCCCGCGGCATCCGGTTCGGCGACCGGGTCGCGATCATGTCCCGCACCCGCTACGAGTGGACCCTGTTCGACTTCGCGCTGTGGACGATCGGCGCCCACGTGGTGCCGGTCTATCCGACGTCCTCGGCCGAGCAGTGCTTCTGGATGCTGTACGACTCCGAGTGCTCGGCGGCGATCGTGGAGCACGAGGACCACGCCATGACGATCGCCAGCGTCATCGACCGGCTGCCGCAGCTGCACCAGCTGTGGCAGCTCGACCTCGGAGCCGTGCAGGAGCTGTACGACGCCGGCGCGCACCTCGACGACGACGTGGTGCACCGCCATCGGCAGGCCGTCACCCCGTCGTCGACCGCGACGATCATCTACACGTCGGGCACCACGGGCCGCCCCAAGGGCTGTGTGATCACGCACAGCAGCTTCATGTGGGAGGCGGACACGGTCGCCGACCGCTGGGAGTCGGTCTTCCACTCCAAGAAGGGCGACGAGGCGGCGACGCTGCTGTTCCTGCCGCTCGCGCACGTCTTCGGCCGCATGGTGGAGGTCGCCGCGATCCGCCGCGGGGTCCGCTTCGGCCACCAGCCGCAGCTGCACGCCGCCGCCCTGCTGCCGGACCTGCAGGCGTTCAAGCCGACGTTCATCCTCGCGGTGCCGTACATCTTCGAGAAGGTCTTCAACGCCTCCCGCCGCAAGGCCGAGAAGGAGGGCAAGGCCGGGCCGTTCGAGAAGGCCGTCGAGATCGCCGTGAAGTACGCGGACGCCGTCGAGGCGAAGGCCTGGGGCATCGGCCCCGGCCCCTCGGCAGGTCTGCGCATGCAGCACCAGCTGTTCGACAAGCTCGTCTACTCCAAGGTGCGCGCGGCGATGGGCGGCCGGATCCGCAACGCCATGTCCGGCGGCTCCGGGATGGACCGCCGGCTCGGCCTGTTCTTCGCAGGCGCGGGCGTGCAGATCTACGAGGGCTACGGCCTGACCGAGTCGACGGCGGCCGCGACCGCGAACCCGCCCGAACGCACCCGTTACGGCACGGTCGGCCGGCCCATCCCGGGCGTCACCGTGCACATCGCGGACGACGGCGAGATCTGGCTGCACGGCCCGAACATCTTCCAGGGCTACCTCAACAATCAGAAGGCCACCGACGAGACCCTGCACGACGGCTGGCTCGCCACTGGCGACCTGGGCTCCCTGGACGAGGACGGCTACCTGACCATCACCGGCCGCAAGAAGGAGATCCTCGTGACCTCCGGCGGCAAGAGCGTCTCCCCGGGGGTGCTGGAGGAGCGGGTCCGGGACCATCCGCTGGTCAGCCAGTGCATCGTCGTGGGCAACGACCGCCCCTACATCGCCGCCCTGGTCACCCTCGACCACGAGGCCGTCGAGCACTGGCTGACGATGCGCGGCAAACCGCGGCTGTCCCCGGCCGAACTGGTGCGCGACGCCGACCTGGAGACGGAGGTGCGGCGCGCGGTGGTCGCCGCCAACACCCTCGTCTCGCAGGCCGAGTCGATCCGCACCTTCCGCATACTGGCCCAGCCGTTCACCGAGGAGCACGGCCTGCTCACCCCGTCGCTGAAGCTGAAGCGCAAGGCGATCGAGAACGCCTACGCCAATGAGGTCGAGGCGCTGTACCGGGCCTAGCCGATGTCGACGCGGAAGAGCTTGTCCGATCCGTCCGGCTGGTTACCGTTGTTGTCGCAGTTGGTGGTGGACAGCCACAACTGGTCCGCGCCCGGCACCTTGGTGACGGTGCGCAGCCGACCGTAGGTGCCGACGTAGTACGCGGTCGGCGTGCCCACGCTCTCGTTGTCGCCGTTGATCGGGATCCGCCACAGCCGTTCGCCGCGCAGGGACGCCATGTAGACGACGTTGCGGACGATGGCGATCCCGCTCGGCGATGCCTCGGAGACGTTCCAGGTGGCCTTGGGGTTGGTCATCCCGGACACGCTGCAGGTGCCCTCGCAGGTCGGCCAGCCGTAGTTGGCGCCGGGCTTGATCAGATTCAGCTCGTCCTTGGAGCTGTTGCCGAACTCGGCCTCCCACAGACGGCCGTTGCGGTCGAAGGCGAGGCCCTGCGGGTTGCGGTGGCCGAGGCTGTAGACGTAGTTGCCGAACGGGTTGCCGGGAGCCGGCTTGCCGTCGCTCGTCATGCGCAGGATCTTGCCGTTGAGGGAGTTCTTGTCCTGCGCCAGGTCGGGCGTCTGGGCCTCGCCGGTGGAGACGTAGAGATACCCGTCGGGACCGAAGAGGAGCCGTCCGCCGTTGTGGTAGCGGTTCTTCTTGATGCCCTGGAGCAGGACCTTGTAGTCGCTGAGGGTCGTGCCGTCGTACGTCATGCGGACCACCCGGTTGCCCTCGGAGGCGGTGTGCATGAAGTAGACGTAGTGGTCGGTCGCCCACTTGGGGTCGACGGCGACGCCGAGCAGTCCGCCCTCGCCGTTGGTGGTGACGGCGTTCGGGACGGTGCCGACCTGGGTCTTCGTGCCGTCCTTGGTGACCTTCCAGACCTTGAAGGCGTCCCGCTCGGTGACCAGGGCGGTCTTGCCGTCGGGCATCCAGTAGGTGCCCCAGGGGATGGTCCAGCCGCTGGAGAGCGTCGCGATCGAGGACGGGACGCCGCCGTCGGTCGCGCACGCCTTCGTGGTGAAGGTGACCGTGTTGCCGGCCTCGGAGACGTTGCCGGCCGCGTCCCGGGCCACGACGTTCAGGCTGTACGGGCTGTTGCAGGCGAGCCCGGTGAGCGTGGTCGAGGTGCCGCTGGTGACCGTGTCGTAGACGGTGGTGTCGCTGCGCACGTCGTAGGCGACGACCGCCTTGTCGTCGGTCGAGGCACCCCACTTCAGATCTGCGCTGTTGGCGGTGATGTTGCTCGCGGACAGCGTGCCCGGCTTGCTCGGCGGGGTGGTGTCGGAGCTGGGCTTGGTGGTGCAGTCGACGACCGGGCTCGCGGGCGAGGTGTTGCCGGCCGCGTCGCGGGCGATCACCGTGAGGTTGTAGTCCGTGTTCGGGGTGAGCCCGGTCAGTGCCTTCGAGGTCGAACTCCCCGGCGCCTCACTGATCTTGTTGCCGTGCTCGTAGATGTCGTACGCGCTGACGCCCACGTTGTCCGTGGACGCGCCCCAGGCCAGGGTCAGCGTGTCCGCTCCGACGTCGGAGCAGCTGGGCTGTCCGGGGCGGGTCGGGGCCTGGGTGTCGGCGGCCGCGTCGAGGCTGACGCGGTCGAGGTTGGGTCCGCCGGCGGCGGTGGTGGCTGTCGCCCGGATCTTGTCGGTGCCCGCGGTCAGCGGCACGTCGAGGGTCTTGGTGACCCAGGTGTTCCAGTCGGCGGTGGCCGGGAAGGAGACGCCGGAGGCGACGACCGTGCCGTTGACGGAGATGTCCATCGGCCGGTCGGTGGAGGTGCCGTTGGCGTAGCGCAGGGTGAGGGCGGAGGTGCCGGCGGAGGCCGCGCTCACCGTGAACTCCACATAGGAACCCTTGACGTTGGTGTAGTCGACGAAGCCGGTGCCGGTGTACCCCGTGTGGTTGGTGGCGACGGTGCCCTGCGAGATCCGGGCGTCCTCGGCCTGGTAGTCGGTGGCGGCCAGCGCGGTGCCCTGGCCGAGACCGGCGAGCGGCAGCGCCAGGGCCGCCGCGACGCCGTACGGCAGAACTCTTCTGATGTTCACGGATGTTCCCCTCAGCCCGTGTACTGGGTGAAGACCTTGAGGTAGTCGTACGGCTGCTGCGTCACGCCGCTGCAGGCGTCGCCGTCGGTGCCGGAGCCGCAGGCCCGGTCGCGGTTGACGGCCCAGTAGGTGAGCCGGCCGATGTGGTGCTGCTGGGCGTAGGCGAGCATGGTCTTGAAGTCGGCCACCCGCACGCGCTCACCGGAGTCGTCGGTCTTGCCGTTCATCGACGACAGCCCGATGTGGGCGTAGGCGGTGGCGTCGCTGTAGCCGTATGCCGACTTCACCTGGGCCTTGAGGCCTTCCATGGCCTTGGTGGTGAGGCTGCCCATGTTGGTCGTGCCGCCGCCGAAGTCGAACGGCATGACGCACCAGACGTCGTTCGCCAGACCGGAGTCGGCGGCCCGCTTGATCATGTCGACGCCGGTGGAGTCGGGGCCGGAGGAGGTGGTGCCGAAGGTGATGACGGTCTTCAGGCCCGGGTTGTTCGCCTTCACCGTCTTCAGCGCGTCGACCACCCGCTGCCGCACGGCCGCGTTGGACCACTCGGTGTTCTCGATGTCGATGTCGAGAGCCTTCAGCTTGTAGGCGTTGATCACCTTCTGGTAGGCACCGGCGAGCGCGGAGGCGCTGGAGCACTTCTCGCCGAGCTTGTTCCCGCTCCAGCCGCCGACGGAGACGACGACGTCACCGCCCGCCGCTCTGATCGCGTTGATCGTGGACTGGTCGCTGCCTCCGGTCAGCGGGCGGGAGCCGTCCCACTTCGGGTTGCAGGTGCCGTCGGAGAGGATGAAGGCGAGGGTGAACCACTTGACGCCGGTCGCGGACATCACGGACGTGGGGTTCTGGGGGTTGCCCCAACCGAGGTACTCGTAGGGGGCCACGGCGAATCCGGGTGAAGCGGCCGCCGTCTTGGCGGAGTTGGCGGGCTTGACCCGGATGAGCCTGGTCTCGCCGGGACGCAGGGTCGCGCTGTAGGACTTCGCGATCACGCCCTTGTGCGATCCGGACCAGAGGTCGGTCACGTCACCCGAGCCGCTGAAGCCCACCTGCGACCAGTTCACGCTGACGTTGGCGTTGCCCGAGGTCCCGGTGTTGAACAGCGCCACGACGTACTGCCCGTCGCTCTCCTTCTTGCTCCAGACCTGCTGCACACCGCTGTTGACGATCCGCTCGGCCGCGACCCCGTCCTGGTCGACGCCGATCAACCGGTCGTTGGTGAGCATCGCCTTGTCGACGGGGTCGAGTTGGGTGAGGTCGGTGCCGAGGAGCAGCGGGGCCGCCGCCATCGACCACAGCGTGAAGTGCGAACGGCGCTGGTCGGCCGTCAGGCCCACCTGGTCGCCGTTGCCGATCTCCAGCGAGTCCAGGTCGTTCCAGCCACCGGGCCCGGCATACGGCTGCCAGGAGGCGGCCGAGTCGAAGCGTTTGGAGACGTGGGACCAGTCGGTCAGCGGATAGCCGCTGCCGTTGCTCCCCGGCCCGCAGTAGCACTCCACGTCACCCTGGGTGCGCCAACTGTTCGCCGATTCGCGCCAGGTGGAGGCGTTCGCGATCGGCAGGTTGTTGGAGAGCGCGAAGTTGATGGGCCGCCCGCTCGCCCGCAGCGCCCTGTCCCACGCCTGGACGTCGGGGATGTCTGCGCTGCCCACTCCGTCGATCTTCAGGTAGTCGACTCCCCAGGACGCGAACTGCTTGGCCCAGGAGTTCACGAACTCCTGCGCGCCGGGCTTGGAGTAGTCGATGTAGTACATGTTCTTGCAGTTGTAGTTCTTCTCGGTCCTGGACGTGTCCGCGATGTCCTTCGCGTGGTACGAGGTCCCCTCGATCGGCGTGTTCTTGGTGACGGCGTTCTTCGCGATGCCGGGAGTGACGTAGAAGCCGAACTTCAGCCCCTTGGAGTGGACGTAGTCCGCCAGCCCCTTGATGCCGTCCGGGAATTTGGCGGTGTCGACGGCCCAGCGGCCGTAGCCGTCGACGACGAAGCCGTTGCTGTCGCACTTCTGCCAGAAGTCGTCGAGGTTGACGTGAACGAAGCCGTGGTCCTTCAGACCACTGGAGACCAGCGCGTCGGCCTGCGCCTTGATCTTCGCCTCGGTCGGCGTGCGGCGCACGAAGCTCCAGCTGGACCAGCCCATGGCGGGCCGTACGGACTGGCCGTTGTCGGAGGCGGCCGCCGGGTGGGCGGTGACGCCCGTCAGCGGCACGGCGGCCGCCACGAGCACCCCGGCCACCGCGGCCGTGAGCGATCTGACACGGATCATGACTGTCCCCCGTTCGCGGGTGTGGCGTACGACGTGCCGATCCACGCCTCGTCGACCCGCAGTCGCTTGTAGCGGGTGGTGTCGCTGGAGGCGGCCCAGGTGGTGTCGACCTCGAGCCGGACATAGCGGGCATTGGCGGCGGTCAGGTCGATGCCCTGGATGCCGCGGCGGCTCGGCAGCTGGCCGGTCTTGACCACGCTCCAGGTCGAGCCGTTGTTGCTGAGGAACACCTTGTAGTCCTTGATGCGGGCCGACTGCTCCGTGTCCGAGCGTGCGTAGGCGACGGAGTCCTCGCGCTGGTTGAGCCCGATGTACTGCACCTTCTTGGCCGAGCCGAGGTCGAAGGTGAGGTTCACCGGCAGGGTCTTGTTGCTGTCCCAGTAGGTGAGGTGGTCGCGGTCACCCGCCGCCGACGCGGCGTGTCCGTCGGCGGAGGCGCTCGCGCTCACCTTGACGCCGGTGAGGATGCCCTGGCGGCCGGCGGTGGTGACCTTGAAGACGGTGTCGTACGGGTCCCAGTCGCCGAGCCCGGTCAGGGTCAGCACACCGCCCGACTGCGACCACGAAACCGGCTTGCCGGTACGGAGGTTGGTGACGGAGGCGATGCGGTAGCCGTTGTCCCGGACACGCAGGGTGCTGGTGCCGGGCGGGGTCAGGACGTGGACGTACTGCCGGTTCGGGTCGTCCTTGGCGATGGTCGTCACACCGTACGCGCCGTCGTTCCAGGCACCGGGCTTGAGACCGCCGTACATGTAGCCGCCGCCCTCGGTGCCGTGCAGGGACTCCCAGATGGGGTCGAGGTAGGAGTCGGCGAAGGTGTTGAAGGAGGCCTGGTTCGACGGGAACTTGCCGTTGACCTGGGCGGTCTCGGCCATGAGCGCCTTGACCGAGGAGCCGGCGTTGGTGATGAGGCGGCCGAGGGTGAGCGCGCGGTCGACGGAGGGGTTGGAGCCGTCGTACCACCACGCACCGGTCGAGGGCAGCTTGAAGTCGGCCTCGGTCAGGCGGGGTTGGGCGGTGTAGACGGCCTGCGGGTAGTCGTAGGCCGGGGTCATGCCCGCCTTCTGCTCATTGCTGATCATGTCCATGATCGGCGTGTCTTCGTTGTTGTTGCTGAGCGTGTAGTTCGGGCGCTTGTCGTAGATCTGCTGGTAGAGGTTGTGGCTCTCCCAGTAGGAGTTGTCGTTGTCGATCCAGAAGCCGCCGAGGTCGGGGTAGCGGTCCATGACCTCGAAGAAATTGTCGTAACTGAACTGCCCGAAGCCGTCGTTGGTGGTCAGGTCGACGTTCTTGCCCTTGTAGGCGGAGTAGGCGGCCGAGTCGAGCCACTCGTGGCCGCCCTCGTCGTGCCACTGGGGGTCGTTCGTCATGTAGAGGATGACCTTCATGCCCTTGGCCTCGGCGGCGGTGATCAGCTCGCCGAGGAAGTCCCGCTTGGTGGAGCAGGACCCGGGGATCTTGGACGGCCAGGGGCGGGCGTAGCCGAGGCGGCTGTGGAAGGTGGCGAGGACGAGGTACTGGGTGTGCAGCTTCTGCGCCTCGTTCACCCAGTAGTCAGGGCTCCAGCCCCCGCTCGTGACGTCGTTCTCCCAGGCGGTGCAGTTGGTGTGGGCCGGTGCGGTGCGCAGGCCCCAGTGCAGGAACAGACCGCCGACGGAGGCGCGGAGGAAGTCCTGGCGGGGATTCTCCAGGTCGAGCGGCTTCACCGCCGTACTACTGCCGCAGTCCTGGCTTCCCGAGACGCGCAGGGCGCCGCCGGAGGTGTTGTGACTGTCCGTCAGGCAGCCGCCGGTGACGTCCTGGAAGCCTACGTCGAAGGGAGAGTTGCTGCCCTTCTGCGCGGTGAACCGGGTGAGCCGGACACCGCTGGCCGCGTTGGCGATGAACGCGGGCCGGCCGTCGTTCGAGGCGAACTTGACCGAGCTGTCCGTGAACTGCACGTTGTCGGCGTTGTGCAGGTACCAGCCGTAGGCCGGCCGGGTGCCGATACTCTTCGGGTTGTAGTCGGTCGAGTCGTTGCTGGGCACGCCCGTGGACATGGTGCCGTTGCCGCCGGGGACCGTGATGTTGACGTCGGTGAAGGTCACGCCGTTGATGCGGTGCCCGGACTCGCCCCACAGGGTCGGGCTGAAGGACGGGCTGTTGCCGGTCGCGGTGATGTCGTCGTACGTGACGTCGCTGATCGATCCGACACCGGGACTGTTGCCGCAGCGTTTGCGGGTGCCGATCTTCTGCATGATCGGCGAGTGGACGTTCGTCATTGTGATGTCGCGGTAGTGGACGTCGGAGATCTTCGAGCCGTCCATCGAGACCATGCCGAGGCCGGACTTGTCGGCGCCGTCGATACGGATGTTCTCGAACTGGTAGTCCGAGAAGTCGCCGCAGGTCTCGGAGCCGAACATCAGGGCGTTGCAGCACTTGGCCCCGAGGGTCGAATCGCTCACCCGCACATGCCCGTTGGGCAGCTTGGCGCCGAGCGCGTAGTCGCTCTTGAACACCAGCGCGTCGTCGTTGGCGTGGATGGTGGCGTTGGTGATCGTGGCGTGGGTGGTGGAGATGACGTTCCAGCCGTCGCGGTCGCTCGCGGTGTCGATGGTCAGGTGGTCGGAGGTCACGTTGGTGCAGCCGTTGACGAGGGCCGCGAAGTGGCCGCCGCGGCGCAGCGTGAGACCGTCACCGATTCTGAGCCCGTCGCACAGGGTCAGTGAGATGATCTTGTCTGCCTCGCCGGACTTGGGGTTGCCGGTGATCAGGTTGCCCGCGCCGTCGATGACTCCCTGGCCGACGAAGCCGATGTCGGTCAGCTTGTCGCCGTAGATCATCGCGTCGTGGAAGTGGCTGTGCCCGTAGTCCTGGTAGGCGTCGTAGGGGTTGGACTCGGCCTTGTCGTAGGTGTCGGCACCGGAGCCCTGGAGAGTGGCGCCCTTGTCGAGCTGGAGCGTCACATGGCTCTTCATGTGCAGGGTGTTCTTGGACTTGTAGGTGCCGGCGGGGAAGCGGACGGTGCCGCCGCCGGCCGCGTTGGCCGCCGTGATCGCCTTGTCGATGGCCGGGCTGTCGTTGGTGGAGCCGTCTCCCTCGGCGCCGTAGTCGCGCACGTCGTACTCCGCGGCCGCGCTCGGGGCGGTGTGCGGGGAGGCGAGGGCCGCGGGGTGGGTGAGGCCGAGGACGACGGCCACCACGAAGAGGATGACGGCCGACGCTCGGCGGCCCGCACCGGTGGGGGGTTTCATGGTGACGGCTCCTCACCCGAGTTGGTAGCCGCGGAGGTTGGTGAGCAGGAGGTAGGTGTCCTGCAGGGAGCCGGAGGTGTCGCCTAGGGAGCGGTAGATGCCCCACTTCGGGCGGACACGGTCGGCGAGGAAGGTGTCGACGCCGGTCTTCGACACGTCGATCACGGTGGAGCCGCCCGACTTGAGGATCCAGCGGACGGAGCCCGCCGAACCGTTGCCGACCTTGATCTGGAAGTCGACGTCGGTCCACTTGTCGTGCAGCGGGTCGAGGTCGGCACGGCCGACGATGACGCCCTCGGTGGCGAGGTTCAGCTCGATGGTCTGTCTGCCGTTCACCCGGCGCAGCGACTGCGTGACGATCGGGGAGGTGCCGGTGCCGGGCTGCTTCATCTGCATGATGTGCGTGAAGGTGGTGGTCGCCTTCAGCGAGCTCGGGATGAACATCGAGTAGGTGACCCGCCAGGTCTGGCCCTCGTTCCATTTCAGGTAGCCGCTGGAGCTCGTGCGCAGGCCCGTGACCTCCTGGCGCTGGCGGTCGGTCGAGGTGTCGCGGTCCACCGTGTGCATGTTGAAGCGCCAGTTGTCGCCGGTGGCGAAGATGTGCGGATGCCCCGCGGGGTGCGAGTCGGCGCGGTCGTCCTCGATGGTCTCGAAGGCGCCCAGGCCGTCACCCCTCGCCGTTGGCGCCCACTTCTGCTGCCAGGAGGCGGCGTGGGCGGTGGCGGGCAGCCCGATGGCCGCCCCGGCCGCGCCCGCGACCGCCGCGCCCAGCAGTGCCCTTCTGGACGTGCTCATGACACTAATCACCTCGCAGTTGTTCGTTCATGATCAGGAAGGCGCCCAGGCCGTGGAAGTCGTCGGTGGCCCGGGTCCGGCCGACGTAGTACGCGTAGTCGCCGACATTGGTGCCCACGGAGATGTCGGCGAGCTCGGTGCGGCCGTCGGGGCCGACCGAGAGCTTCGCCAGCACGCCCTGGTAGCCGCGGCGCGCGACGGCGGCGTAGTGCTGGTCGAGGTAACCCTGCTGGGCGCCACGGGAGAGGGCATAGGTGAACATGCTGGAACAGGAGGTCTCGGTCCAGTCGTCGGACCGGTTGCCCTTGTCCATCACCTGGAACCAGCGTCCGGTCGCCGGATCCTGGTGGTTCTCCAGCCCGGCGGCCAACCTGCGGAATATGGAGAGCAGTTGAGGACGCCTGGGCTGATTCGCCGGGATGGCGTCCAGGACGTTCACGATCGCCATGGAGTACCAGCCGACGGCTCGGCACCAGTGCTCGGGGGCGAGCCCGGTCCGCGGATCGGCCCAACTCGCGCTCTTGGACTCGTCGTAGGCGTGCCTGAGCAGTCCGTTCGCGACCTGCAGATGACTGCCGTAGACGTACAGCTGCCTGGCCGCCTCGTCGTCGGTGTACGCGCTGTCGCCGAACTCCCTGCCGTACTCGACGAGGAACGGGTTCACCATGTAGACCCCGTCCGACCACAGCTGGTGGGCACGACTGGAGGTGTCCGCGTGCCAGAAGCCGCCGTCGCTCGTCCGCGGGTAGGTGTTCAGGCGGTCGCGGATCTTCTTGGCGGCCCTGCGGTAGCGCTCCTGGCCCGTCTCGTGGTGCAAGATCACCAGCAGGCGGCCGGCCTGCATGCTGTCGAGGCTGTCGAAGGACTGGCCGATGGAGCCGTCGCTCCTCACGAACCGGTCGACGTAGTCCTTGATGTACGCGAGATAGCGGGCGTCATGGGTGCGTTCGTAGGTGAGGTACTGACCGTAGAGGTACAGGCCGACCGGATAGGACCAGCCGCCGATGGTGGACGGGGTGTAACGGGCCATGGTCGAGTCCACGACGGACACCGACCAGTCCGGGGCGGCGGCCCGGCGGTGCGCGGCGGCGGTCGCCGGGGTTCCGGGCAGAGCCCCCGGCGGGGGCGCGGCCGCGGGCAGGGCGGTCAGTGCCGCGGTGGCGAGGGTGAGGGTCGGCAGTACCGTTCGCAGGCGACGGCGTCTCATGTTTCTCCCTCTCATGGGCCGGGAGACGCGGAAACATCGGAGGAAAGGCGATCGAACCGTTCACGTACATGTATCAAGTTCATCGGCTCGTTCGATGCGCGACCCAGAGTGGCGGCAGGGACGCTACAGCGTCAATGGTCCGGACCGCAGAGGTCGGATGCGTTTCCAGCCATTCTCGCCACTCCGCAACTGACCGATGAGTCAGTTGTGGCGGATTTCCCGGTCAGGAATGCATCACGGCCCGTGATCGTTGACGATAGGAGTACCACCTGACAAGCAACCGTAAGGATCAAGAGCTCGTGAGCAGCAAGGTCCCCCCGATCATCCTCAACAACGGCGTAGAGATGCCCCAGCTGGGCTTCGGCGTCTGGCAGGTGCCGGACGACGAGGCGGAGCGGGCGGTCGCCACCGCGTTGGAGGCCGGGTACCGCAGCATCGACACAGCGGCGATCTACGGCAACGAAGAGGGCACCGGCAAGGCGATCGCCGCATCCGGCGTCCCGCGCGAGGACGTCTTCGTCACCACCAAGCTCTGGAACAGCGAGCACGGATACGACTCGACGCTGCGCGCGTTCGACGTCTCGCTCCAGAAGCTCGGCCTGGAGTACGTCGACCTCTACCTCATCCACTGGCCGACCCCGGCCCGTGACAAGTACGTCGACACCTACAAGGCGTTCGAGAAGCTCCTCGCCGACGGCCGTGTCCGCGCCATCGGCGTGTCGAACTTCGAGCCGGAGCACCTTCGCCGGCTCATCGACGAGACGTCCGTCATCCCGGCGGTCGACCAGATCGAGCTCCACCCGCACCTGCAGCAGCTCGCGGCGCGCGAGTTCCACAAGGAGCAGGGCATCGCCACCGAGGCCTGGTCGCCGCTCGGTTCGGGCAAGGGCCTCCTGGAGGTCCCGGCGATCGTCGCCATCGCGCAGAAGCACGGCCGCACCCCGGCCCAGGTGGTGCTGCGCTGGCACCTGCAGCTGGGCAACGTGGTGATCCCGAAGTCCGTGACGCCCTCCCGGATCAAGGAGAACATCGAGGTGTTCGACTTCAGCCTGGACACCGAGGACCTGGCCGCGATCAGCGCGCTGAACGAGGACCGGCGCCTGGGTCCGGACCCGTCCACCTTCAACATGGCCTGACGAACCGTCACGGCCCGCGCGAAGGCCCCCGCCGAGCGGCGGGGGCCTTCGCGTACGGAGGGCGGCCGAGACCGGGTCCCGGATCGGGTCAGGTGCCCCACACCTCCGCGTGGACGATCTCGAACTCCTCCAGTCCTACCACGGTGACATGCGCCTTGGCCGCCCCCTCCTGTCGCACCGAGGCCTGCGCCGAGCGGGAGGCCGCCAGCGACCCGCGGTCGGCGAACAGGGCACCGACCAGGCCGCGGCCACGCGACCGGTCGATGTGCAGGGACGTCCCGGTGAAGCCCGGCAGCGTCTCCAGACGGGGAACCACCGAGGCACGGAAGGTGTCGGCCAGCAGATCCGCGTCAGCGGGGTCGAACTCCAGCCGGGTGATGCGCAGTCCGCCGCCGGCCACCGGCCTGCCGGCCGGATGGAAGACGGCCACCTCGTAGTTGTCGACCGCTATCGTCGCGGCGAACGGCTCCATCAGCGCCGGACGCCGCTCCCGCATGACCTCGTCGCTGTTGCGCCTGGCCTCCTCGGACTCCCACCAGCTGACGGCCAGCAGTTTGCCGAGCTCCCGGTCGACGAAGACGCCCGCCCCGCGATACCCCGGGCGCTCCTGCAGAAGGTCCCGGCCCTGCGCGTTCAGGGCCCTGACGGCGGTGTCCACCTTCGCGGGATCACCGGTGGCGTACACAGTGCGCACGAACATGAGCCTCGCCTCCAAGAAGTAGGGCGAATTTCCGGAATGCTCATTACGCCCAGTGTTGCCCTGGGC
The DNA here is from genome assembly GCF_050214755.1 of Streptomyces sp. C1-1. Lineage (NCBI taxonomy): Bacteria > Bacillati > Actinomycetota > Actinomycetes > Kitasatosporales > Streptomycetaceae > Streptomyces > Streptomyces sp. C1-1. The sequence goes on from NZ_CP189826.1 coordinate 2,394,901, forward strand.
GCAAAGCCCCGCAATCAGGGCCGCCAACGGAAGTCTGGACCAAGGGGGTTGACGAGAGCACGTAAAGCACGCCACCTTGTACGGCACTCGAGTAAGGAAACTTTCCTAACAGAAGGGTCCCCCACAGTGCGCCTACGAACACTGACCCTCGCCGCGGCCTCCGGGGCCGCTCTGCTCGCCGCCGGAGTCCTCCCCGCGAACGCCTCCGGCACCGCCCGTCCGGCCTCCGCCCAGGAGGGCTCGGTCAGCGCGGCCGACCTGCTCGCCAAGGTGACGTCCTGTTCCCAGATATCGAACGGCAAGTACAAGACCGACGACGAGACGTCGGCCACCGTCCCGGTGTGCGGCAAGAACGGCGCCGTGTTCTGGAAGGCCGACATGGACATCGACTGCGACGGACAGCGCACGTCGAAGTGCAGCGAGAGCACCGACCCCTGGTACCAGGACGACACGGCCTTCCACCAGTCCGACGGCCGGCCCCTGCGCGCGGACTCGCTGCCGTACGTCGTCGTGCCCAGTTCCAGCAGCATCTGGAACTACGCCGGCGCCGGCATCAAGGGCGGTGGCGTGGTCGCCGTGATCTACAACAACAAGGTCGAGTACGCCGTGGTGGGCGACACCGGCCCCACCAAGATCATCGGTGAGGCCTCGTACGCCACCGCCAACGCGCTCGGGATCGACCCGAACCCCGAGACCGGCGGCGCCGACTCCGGCGTGACCTACATCCTGTTCAAGAACTCGAAGGTCTCCCCCATCGAGAGCCACAGCGCGGCCGTCACGCTGGGAGACAAGCTGGCCAAGCAGTTCCTGCAGAACAACTGACTCCGGCCGGACAGCCCGACCGGCCTTCGTGCGGGATCAGTTGGGCTGTCCGATCGGCCGTACGACGATGGTGTTCACGTCGACCCCCTCGGGTCGGCCCACGGCCCACACCACCGAGTCGGCGATCTGGTCGGCCGTGAGCAGATGGCCCGGCGGCAGGCTGCCGAGGCCGTCCCAGAACGGCGTCTCCACCCGGCCCGGCGCGATCAGGGTCACGCCGAAGCCGGGACCGGGCCGCACTGCCGGTGCTGGGTCTCAGCCGGTGCGTACCGCTGTGTGGACCGTGTGCGCCGCCAGGACGAACACGTCCGAGCGGTGGTGCACGCCCGCCTTGTCGTCGGGGTCCAGGAGACGGTCGAGGGTGGCGCGGTCGTCGGCGTCGAGCCGGTCCCCGTAGGCGTCCCGGAATCGGCCGAGGGAGTCGGCTACGTAGGCACGCGCCCGGTCGGAGGCGGGCGCGGGAAGGTCGAGGAGGAAGGTGCGCGTGCGGGCGTGGGTCAGCCCCGCGGCGCTCAGCAGCGCCGGCCAGTCCTCCACCTCGTCGACGGAGCCGGGCAGGTCGGCCCGCATCCGGGCGAACCACTCCGCTTCCAGGGCGTCCAGGCGGGCCTGCAACCCGGGGCGGCCGAAGCCGAGGTCGCGCGGCAGGAACCGGGCCGGCAGGCCGCCCTCCATGATCGCCAGGGTCCCGCCGGGCGCCAGCCGCTGCGCGAAGGCGCCGAGGGCGGCCCGCTGGTCCCCGAGGTGGTGCAGGCTGCGGCCGGCCCACAGCAGATCGGCCGGATAGTCCAACTCGGCGAGGACCTGCGGAAGTTCACCGGTCAGGGTGTCGAACCGGTCGGTGTGTCCCAGACGCTCGGCGCGCTCCCGGGCGCGTTCGAGCAGCGGTGCAGAGCCGTCGACGGCCACGACGCGGGCGCCGGGGAAGGTCTCGGCGAACAGACAGGTGACAACGCCGGGGCCGCTGCCCGCGTCGACGATCAGCCCCGGCTCGGTCACTTCCCTGCCGAGCCAGTTCAGGGCCCGCTCGTACAGCGGAGTGAACAGCTCGGCCTGTGCCTCCAGGTGCGGGGCCATCTCGGCCCAGTCGATGTCGGTGTCATGGCCGTGCTCGTGCCGGTGACCCTCTTGGTGGTGACCGTGTCCGTGGTGGTGCTCGTGCGCCATGGTCGTCAGCCTCTCGTCCGGGATGCCGCCAGCGTGCTCCGACGCACCGGGCGAGGGCCACTTCTGTTGCCGGGGCGGCAAAATCCGGATGCGGGCCTTGCTCCGCGTCTCGCAGGATGGCCCGATGGACGACAGGCTGGTCGAGCACTTCCTCGCGGACGGTTTCGTGAAGGTCGAGGGAGCGTTCCCTCGAAGGGTCGCCGAGGACTGCGCGCGGCTGCTGTGGCGGGAGACGGGCTACGACCCCGAGGACCCGGCCACTTGGAAGGAACCGGTGGTCCGGGTGGCCGGGATGGCCCAGGGACCGTTCGCCGCGGCCGCCAACTCCCCCGCGCTGCATGAGGCGTTCGACCTGCTGGTGGGCGAGGGCCGGTGGGTGCCGCGCTACTCGCTGGGCACCTTTCCGCTGCGGTTCCCGCACGAGCGGGAGCCGGACGACGCGGGCTGGCACATCGAGGGCAGCTACCTCCCGGAAGGGGAGAGCTGGTATTTCACCAACCTCCGCTCCAGGGACCGTGCCCTGCTGATGCTGTTCCTGTTCAGCGAGGTGACCGAGACGGACGCCCCGACCCGTGTCCGCGTCGGCTCCCACCTGGACGTACCGCCCCTGCTGGAGCCGTACGGCGAGACGGGCGTCTCGGGTCTCGAGATCGCGCCGAAGCTGGTCGAGGCCTCCGCCGACCGTCCCCTGGCGTACGCCACCGGCAGCCCCGGCGACGTCTACCTCTGCCACCCCTTCCTGGTCCACGCGGCCCAGCCCCACCACGGCACCCGCCCCCGCTTCATGGCCCAGCCCCCGCTGATGCCGGCGGTGCCGTACGAGCTGGACCGGCCCGACGGCGACTACTCCGCGGTGGAGTACGCGATCCGCCGGGGTCTGGCCAAGAGGCCTTGACCCCAGCGGACCCGTTTTCACCGACGAGGTCTACAACGGCGGGTACGCGTTCTGCATCAGCTGCTGGAACTGCGCCGAGAACCAGTGCCCCGACAGCGGAGCGTTCGGCAGCGCACCCGACATGTTGTTGCCGTTGCGCGCGTTGCCCGTGTACGTCGGGTCGCACATCCGGTCGAAGCCCTTGCCCTCGTCGTTGGCGATGGCGGTGCTGGAGCCGTCCGACTCACCCGGAGGCTTCATCCACACGTAGGCGTCGATCCCGCTCGCCGGGTTGGCCTGCGGACGCTCGCCGAGACCGGCGCCCGACTGGTTGCACCAGTTGCCGACGTGGATCCTGCGGTCGTAGCGGCCGCCGTCGACGTAGGTGTCCACGCTGGTCTTCGCGCCGGGGCCGGCGGGTCGCGCGGTGCCTCCCCAGCCGTTCCTGGAGGTGTCGATCAGCATGCCGATGTTGGAGTTGAAGCCGACGGAGACCAGTTGGTTGCGGAACGCCTGGGCGAAGGACAGCTCGTCGACGTACCGGTTCCAGTCGACCCACTTCGACTGCCGCACCGAGGTGCCGTTCACCGTGTCGTTGATGGTGAAGTTGTTCTCCTTCAGGGCGCTGTAGTTGGCCGTGTTGGTGATGAAGCCCTGTACGTCGTCGACGGTCGCGCCCTCGCTGGTCGCGGCCTGCTTCATGATGGTGGCGGACGGAGCGAAGTTGTCGTCCCAGCCGAGCCAGCCGTGGTGGCCGGCGTCGAGGTAGTTGTAGACGTTGGGGATCGCGCCGAGCTTGGCCAGCGCGTAGCCGACGCCCTTCACGTAGTTGCCGTTGGCGAGCATGGTGTCGCAGTTCGGGGTGGCGGTGGCGCGGCTGCCGGTGTTGGTGACCAGGTTGGGCAGCGAGTCGATCTCGATCGTGGTGACGATGCGCAGGGAGGCGTACTTGGGGTCGGCCAGGATCGCCGCGATCGGGTCGATGAACTGCGTCTTGTACTTGTCGATCTCGGTCGGGCCGAGTTCGCCGTTGGAGGCGAGGGCCGAGCAGTCACGTCCGGGGAGGTCGTAGACGACCAGCTGGACGACCTCTTCGCCGCTGCCCTTCTGCTGCAGGGCCGCGTCGAGGTGGGCGCGCAGGCCCATGCCGCCGTTCACGCCGTTGATGGCGGCGATGCGGTCGAGCCAGACGCCGGTGGGCTGGTTGGAGACTCGGCTGCCGCCCGGTTCGGCGGCCGCCTTGGCGGACCACTCGGGGTTCACGTACACCTTGGCGCCGGCGTAGGGGTTGTCGACGCGGCTGCCGGTGCCACCGCCGCCCGTGCCGCCGCCCGTGCCGCCGCCCGTGCCGCCGCCCGTGCCGCCGCCGGTGCCGCCACCGCCGCTTCCGTCGTCGACGTTGCAGGTGACGCCGTCGAGGGTGAAGGTCGTCGGGAGCGCGTTGGTGCCGCTGTAGGAGCCGTTGAAGCCGAAGCTGACCGAACCGCCGGTGGCCAGGGTGCCGTTGTAGGTCTCGTTGGCGGCGGTGACGGCGGCACCGCTCTGGCTGACCTTGGCGTTCCAGAAGCTGGTGATCTTCTGGTTGCCGGCGTACGACCACTTCAGCGACCAACTGCTCTTGGCCGCGCTGTTGTTGGTGACCGTCACGGCGGCGGTGAAGCCGGTGTCCCACTGGTTCTGCACCTTGTAGTCGACGGTGCAGGGGACGGCCTGGATTCCGATGTCCCCGGGGACGACGGCCGTCGCGGTCCCGGCGGTCCCGGCGACCAGCGCCAGGGCGGCGAGTATCGCTGTTCTGGTACGACTCATGAGTGCGGGTTTCCCTCTCCGATACGGGGATTACGGGTTGATGGCGCGCAGGTGATCGCGCAGCCCGATGCCGTACGACGTGGGGGTTCCGTCGTAGTTGGAGATGAGCGAGGGACCGGAGGAGCAGTCCCAGGTGTTCCAGGTCCAGCCCAGATAGGACAGGTTGTGGTCGTCGAACCACTTCATGACCCGGTCGACGAACCCGTGCGAGCAGGTGCTCTCGCCGATCTCCCCGGCCACCAGCGGCACCTGGGCCGCGACGGGGGCGAGGGTGGAGTTCCAGCAGCTCTCGCTCGCACAGGTGTTGAAGTTGTACCCGTGGTACGCGGCGACGAGGTTGCCCGCGGGATCACTGGGCTTGTACGTCAGCCACTGGCTCAGGTCGTTCGAGTACGCCAGGCCGCCCGCGAGCACGACGTTCCTGGCGCCGGTGGCGCGCACGGCGTCGACGAGGTCCTGCATGCCGGCGACCTGGTACCCGATGCCGGGGCAGGTGCCGCCGTCCCGCCAGCACTGCCACGCCTGGGTGGTCGTGGAGGTCGCGCGGTCCGGGTAGGGCTCGTTGAACAGGTCGAAGGCGACGGCCTGGTCGCCCTTGAAGGTGTTCGCCACCGAGGACCAGAAGGACGGCGTGTACTGCGCGTCCGGCATCGGCTTCTGGCAGGTGGCATGGACGTCGGAGCAGCCGGCGGAGTTGCCGGTGTACTGGCCGTAGGTCCAGTGCAGTTCGACGATCGGTGTCATGCCGTGCGCCTCGACGCGCGCCACCAGGTCCTTGACGGCGTTGATGTAGTTGGCGCCGCCGTACTCGGACTTGATGTTGGAAAGTCCCAGCCAGCACTCCTCGTTGAGCGGGATACGGACCGCGTTGGCCTTCCAGTCGGCGATCGCCTTGACGGCCGTGTCGTCGACCGGACCGTCCCAGATGCCGTAGCCCTGCACGCACATGAACTCGCCGCCGGAGCGGTTCACGCCGAGCAGCCTGCGCGTGGCGCCCGAGGCGTCCACGAGCTTGTTGCCCGAGACGTGCAGCGCGGGTGCCGTGCCCGTCGCCGGGGGTTCCGTCGGGGTGGGTGACGGTTCCGGATCGACGTTGCACGTGGTGCCGTTGAGCTTGAACGACGTCGGTACGGCGTTGCTCCCCGATGCCGGCCGGGAGGCGAGGAACCCGGCGCCGACGCTCGCGCCGGTGGCCAGCGAGCCGTTGTAGCTCTCGTTGGCGGCGGTCACCGTCGTGCCGGACTGGGACCACTTGGCGTTCCAGCCCTGGGTGACCTTCTGGCCGTCGGCGAAGTCGAAGCTCAGGCTCCAACCGCTCAGGGCGGCCGTGTTGTTGGTGATCTTCACGGCCCCCTGGAAGCCGGTGTCCCACTGGCCGGTGACCGAGTACTCCACCGAGCAGGCGGGCGTGGCTCCCCGCGCCGTCACGGCCGGAATGGTCATGGTCCCGACAAGAGCGACCGCGCCGGAGACGGCTAAAAGTACTGAACGCGGGGGGTGTCGCATGAGCGACTCCTTGCAGCTCAGGCGCGTCGTGACGGACGCGTCGACTGATGGAACCGCTCCCACTGGTGTCAACGAAGCTAGCGCCAAGTGACAGCAAAGGACAGGGGGGTCGCAGAGTTTCCTGACTTTCCCTCAGCTAAAACGCAGTCGAATCTTTTCGACTCTTCAAGCACCTTGACCGCCTCCACCCCCATCCCCACTATGGGAGCGCTCCCACTGGTTCAAGGCTTGTTGCTCCTCCCCCACTTCGCTCGAGCCGCAAGGAGGAACCAGCACCATGCATCCAAGACGCAGACGCCGCGGGACGCGGCGGCTGTGGACCGCTGCCATGGCGGCCCTCGCGCTTCCGCTCACCATGCTCGGCACCGGCACGACTCCCGCCCACGCGGCGGCACTTCAGTGCAGTGTCGACTACAAGACGAACGACTGGGGCTCCGGCTTCACCGCGGATCTGACGATCACCAACCGCGGCACGGACGCCATCGACGGCTGGACGCTGACCTACAGCTACTCGGGCAACCAGAAGCTGAGCAACGGCTGGAACGGCACATGGTCGCAGTCCGGTTCGGCGATCACCGTGCGGGACGCGGGCTACAACGCGAAGATCGCCGCCAATGCCGCCGTCTCCACCGGCGCGCAGTTCACCTACAGCGGCACCAACACCGCTCCCACGAACTTCGCGATCAACGGCACCACCTGCGCCGGCGCGCACCAGCCGCCGGTCACCGTGCTGACCAGCCCCACGGCCGGCGCGGTCTACACGCAGGGCACCGCCGTCCCGCTCGCGGCCACCGCCGCCGCGGCCGACAACGCGACGATCAGCAAGGTCGAGTTCTACGACGACACGACCCTGCTGGGCACGGACACCAGCGCGCCGTACACCCTGTCCGCCTCCGCGCTGGCGGTGGGCAGCCACTCCCTGGTGGCGAAGGCGTACGACAGCCTGGGCGCCTCCGCCGAGTCGACGCCGGTCGGCATCACCGTCGCCTCCGGCCCGGCCGTGGTCGCCTCCCCCACCCAACTGGGCGTCCAGCAGGGCAAGTCGGGCACGTACGCGGTGAAGCTGTCGACGCAGCCCTCGTCGAATGTGACGGTGACGACGGCCCGCGCGAGCGGCAACTCCGGTCTGTCGGTGTCGGGCGGGGCGAGCCTCACCTTCACCCCCTCCAACTGGAACACCGCGCAGAACGTGACCGTCACCGCCGACTCCTCCGGCACCGGCGCGGCGTCCTTCGAGTCGACGGCCACGGGGTTCACCAAGGCGACGGTCACCGTGACCGAGCTGGCGGCCTCGAAGGCGTACGACGCCCGCTTCCTGGACCTCTACGGGAAGATCACCAACCCGGCGAACGGCTACTTCTCGCCCGACGGCATCCCCTACCACTCGGTGGAGACGCTGATCGTCGAGGCGCCCGACCAGGGGCACGAGACCACCTCGGAGGCCTACAGCTATCTCCTGTGGCTGCAGGCGATGTACGGCAAGGTCACCGGTGACTGGTCCAAGTTCAACGGCGCGTGGGCCCTCATGGAGAAGTACATGATCCCCACGCACGCCGACCAGCCCACCAACTCCTTCTACAACGCCTCGAAGCCGGCCACCTACGCTCCCGAGCTGGACACCCCCAACGAGTACCCGGCGAAGCTGGACACCTCCGTGTCCGTGGGTTCGGACCCGATCGCGGGTGAGCTGAAGAGCACGTACGGCACGGCCGACGTCTACGGCATGCACTGGCTCGAGGACGTCGACAACGTCTACGGCTATGGCGACACGCCCGGTGGCACCTGCGAGGGCGGCCCGACGGCGAAGGGTCCGTCGTACATCAACACCTTCCAGCGCGGCGCGCAGGAGTCGGTGTGGGAGACCGTGCCGCAGCCGACCTGCGACGCCTTCAAGTACGGCGGCAGCAACGGATACCTGGACCTGTTCACCGGCGACTCGTCCTACGCCAAGCAGTGGAAGTACACGGACGCCCCGGACGCCGACGCACGTGCGGTGCAGGCCGCGTACTGGGCGGACGTGTGGGCCAAGCAGCAGGGCAAGGGCAGCGACGTCTCCGCGACCGTGGGCAAGGCCGCGAAGATGGGCGACTACCTGCGCTACGCGATGTACGACAAGTACTTCAAGAAGATCGGCAACTGCGTCGGCCCGTCCACCTGTGCGGCCGGCACCGGCAAGGACGCCTCGCACTACCTGCTGTCCTGGTACTACGCGTGGGGCGGCGCGACCGACACCAACGCCGGCTGGGCCTGGCGGATCGGGTCGAGCCACGTGCACGGCGGCTACCAGAACCCCCTGGCCGCCTACGCGCTGAGCTCGTACGCCGACCTGGAGCCCAAGTCGGCGACCGGCACCTCGGACTGGTCCAAGTCGCTGCAGCGACAGCTGGAGTTCTACCAGTGGCTGCAGTCGTCCGAGGGCGCCATCGCGGGCGGCGCGACGAACAGCTGGGCCGGCCGGTACGCCACTCCGCCGTCCGGTACGTCGACCTTCTACGGCATGTACTACGACCAGCAGCCCGTCTACCACGACCCGCCGTCCAACCAGTGGTTCGGCTTCCAGGCGTGGTCGATGGAACGCGTCGCCGAGTACTACCAGCAGACGGGGAACGCGCAGGCCAAGGCGGTCCTCGACAAGTGGGTCAAGTGGGCGCTGTCCAAGACCACCATCAACCCGGACGGCACCTATCTGATCCCGTCGACGCTTCAGTGGTCGGGCCAGCCCGACACCTGGAACGCCTCGAACCCCGGCTCCAACAGCGGTCTGCACGTCACCGTCGCCGACTACACCAACGACGTCGGCGTGGCGGCCGCGTACGCCAAGACCCTGACGTACTACGGCGCCAAGTCCGGTGACGCCAGCGCCAAGTCGACGGCGAAGGCGCTCCTCGACGGCATGTGGAGCAACTACCAGGACAGCCTGGGCGTCGCCGTCCCGGAGACCAGGGCCGACTACAACCGCTTCGACGACGGCGTGTACGTCCCGAGCGGCTTCAGCGGCAGGATGCCCAACGGCGACGCGATCAACTCGTCGTCGACGTTCATCTCGCTCAGGTCGTTCTACAAGAACGACCCGGCCTGGTCGAAGATCGAGGCGTACCTCAAGGGTGGCGCCGCGCCCTCGTTCACGTACCACCGGTTCTGGGCCCAGGCGGACATCGCGCTGGCCATGGGTTCGTACGCGGAGCTTCTCGAATAGTCCCCGCCGGGCGCTCCGCGGGATGGGCGGTGTTCGGCTGCGTGCCCGCTGTGGCTGGTCGCGCAGTTCCCCGCGCCCCTTTGGGGCGCGCCACCCACCGCCCCTCTCGCGGCACCGCCTGAAGGCTTCGCGTGCGTGGCTCCGTCACCTGACGACGGGGCCGTCCCGCCGGGCAGCCCCCACCCGCACTGGGGGCCGCCCGGCGACTCTCGCATGATCTAGAAAGCGCTTACCACCCTTCCGAAACCCCCACCCGGAAAGGACCTCCCGTGCGAAGAACCCGCATCCTCACGGCCGTCCTCGCGCTCGCCGCCGGTCTGCTCGCCGGTACCCCGCCCGCACTCGCCGCCGGCCACACCGCCGGAGCCGCCCTCGCCGCCGACACCTACACCTGGAAGAACGCCCGCATCGACGGCGGCGGCTTCGTTCCCGGGATCGTCTTCAACCACACCGAGAAGAACCTCGCCTACGCGCGCACGGACATCGGCGGCGCCTACCGCTGGCAGGAGTCGACGAAGACCTGGACGCCGCTGCTGGACTCGGTCGGCTGGAACGAGTGGGGGCACACCGGCGTGGTCAGCCTCGCCTCCGACTCCGTGAACCCCGACAAGGTGTACGCGGCCGCAGGGACGTACACCAACAGCTGGGACCCGACGAACGGCGCCGTGCTGCGGTCCGCCGACCGGGGCGCGAGCTGGCAGAAGACCGACCTGCCCTTCAAGCTGGGCGGCAACATGCCCGGGCGCGGCATGGGCGAACGGCTGGCGATCGACCCGAACAAGGACAGCGTGCTGTACCTGGGCGCCCCCAGCGGCAAGGGCCTGTGGCGCTCGACCGACGCCGGGGTGACCTGGTCGCAGGTGACGAGCTTCCCCAACCCCGGCAACTACCAGCAGGACCCGAGCGACACGACGGGGTACGCGAGCGACAACCAGGGCATCGTCTGGGTCACCTTCGACGAGTCCACCGGCACCTCCGGGAACGCCACCAAGACGATCTACGTCGGGGTCGCCGACAAGGACAACGCGGTCTACCGCTCGACGGACGCCGGCACGACCTGGACCCGGCTGGCGGGTCAGCCGACGGGCTATCTGGCCCACAAGGGGGTCCTCGACGCCAAGAACGGCTACCTGTACCTCGCCTACAGCGACAAGGGCGGCCCGTACGACGGCGGCAAGGGGCAGCTCTGGCGCTACGCGACGGCGAGCGGCACCTGGACGAACATCAGCCCGGTCGCCGAGGCCGACACGTACTACGGCTTCAGCGGGCTGACCGTCGACCGTCAGCACCCCGGCACCGTGATGGCGACGGCGTACAGCTCCTGGTGGCCGGACACGCAGCTCTTCCGGTCGACGGACAGCGGGGCCACCTGGACGAAGGCGTGGGACTACACGTCGTATCCCAACCGCGCCAACCGCTACACCATCGACGTCTCGTCCTCACCGTGGCTCACCTTCGGCGCGAATCCCTCCCCGCCCGAACAGAGTCCGAAACTGGGCTGGATGACGGAGTCGCTGGAGATCGACCCGTTCGACTCGGACCGGATGATGTACGGGACGGGCGCGACGCTGTACGGCACCGAGAACCTCACCCGGTGGGACAGCGGCGGCCAGTTCACCGTGAAGCCCATGGTGCAGGGCCTGGAGGAGACCGCGGTGAACGACCTGGCGTCCCCGCCCAGCGGTGCGCCGCTGCTCAGCGCCCTGGGCGACATCGGCGGCTTCCGGCACACGGATCTGGCCAAGGTCCCCTCGATGATGTTCACCTCGCCGACCTTCACGACGACGACCAGCCTCGACTTCGCCGAGACGAACCCCAACACCGTGGTCAGGGTGGGCGATCTGGACTCCGGCCCGCACATCGCGTTCTCGACGGACAACGGCGCCAACTGGTTCGCCGGGACGGACCCCTCGGGCGTCAGCGGCGGCGGGACGGTGGCCGCGGCGGCGGACGGCAGCCGGTTCGTGTGGAGCCCCGCGGGCACCGGCGTGCGGTACACGACGGGCTTCGGCTCCTCGTGGCAGGCGTCCAGCGGCATCCCGTCCGGGGCGCTCGTCGAGTCCGACCGCGTGGACCCCAAGACCTTCTACGGCTTCAAGTCCGGCAAGTTCTACGTCAGTTCGGACGGCGGCGCCACCTTCACCGCGTCGGCCGCGAGCGGCCTGCCCGGCGGCGACAGCGTGCGCTTCAAGGCGCTGCCCGGTACCAAGGGCGACGTCTGGCTCGCGGGCGGCGCCTCCGACGGCGCGTACGGCCTGTGGCACTCCACCGACGGCGGGGCCGGCTTCACCAAGCTGTCGAACGTCGAGCAGGCCGACACGATCGGCTTCGGCAAGGCGGCGACAGGAGCCTCGTACCAGACCCTCTACACCAGCGCGAAGATCGGCGGTGTGCGCGGCATCTTCCGCTCGACCGACAAGGGCGCGACCTGGACCCGTATCAACGACTACGCCCACCAGTGGGGTTGGACGGGCGCGGCGATCACCGGTGACCCGCGGGTCTACGGCCGGGTGTACGTCTCGACCAACGGCCGGGGTGTCGTCTACGGGGACACCTCCGACACCGGCGGCGGAGACGGCGGCGGCGGCACGGACCCGACGCCGACGCCCACCGGCGCCTGCACGGTCACGTACCGGATCACCAACCAGTGGTCGGACGGCTTCCAGGCGGACGTGCGGCTCGACAACACCGGGTCCACCGCCTGGACCGGCTGGTCCCTCGGCTGGTCCTTCGCCGACGGCCAGAAGATCGGTCAGCTGTGGAACGCCGACCACACCCAGTCCGGCGCGGCGGTGACCGCGAAGAACGTGAGCTGGAACGGGAACGTGGCGGCGGGCTCGTCCGTGAGCTTCGGCTTCACGGGAACCTGGTCGGGCTCGAACACGAAACCGACGTCGTTCAAGCTGGGCGACCAGAGCTGCACGGTCGCCTGATCCGTTCGGGGGCGCGTGCCGGGTGGCACGCGCCCCCGTCTTGTCCTACGGCGTGTACACCGTCGGGCGCGGCGGTGTCGCCATGCCGTCGCCGATGAACTCAGTCGCCGCCGTGCGAGGCCGGGTTGCCGTACATTCCGGCCAGTTCGGCGACCGTCCGGGCGATGCTCAGCCGCAGGTCGGAGGGTTCCAGTACCTCGATCCGCGAGCCCAGGCGCAGGAACTCGCCATGCGCGTGGCCGGCCGACTCGATGGGCACGCGGGCGACCGTCCAGCCGTCGTCGTCGGTGCGCAGTCCGACCGCCCTGGGCAGCCGCACGCCCGGCGCCAGCCGTACGACCGCCTCGCCGCGGTACAGCCGGTCGTGGAAGTCGCGCTGGTAGGCCGTCCAGTACGCGGCCAGGTCGAAGTCGGAGGGCCGGGTGAACTCCTCGCCCGGGTCGGCGAGCCGCAGGATCTGGTCGACGCGGAAGGTGCGCGGTCCGGGCCCCGCGACGACGTACCAGCGGCCCGCCTTGAGGACCAGCCCGTACGGCTCCAACCGCCGCTCCACGTCGGTGGGTTCGGCCCAGCGGCGGTACAGCACGTGCAGCACGCGGCTGTTCCACACCGCGTCGGCGACCGCCGTGAGGTACGGCGTCTCCTCCGCGTCCGCGTACCAGCCGGGGGCGTCGAGGTGGAAGCGCCCGCCGACCCGGTCGGCGTGGGCGCGCAGCTCCGCCGGCAGGGCGGCGCGCAGCTTGAGCTGTGCGGCGGCCAGGACGGAACCGAGACCCAGCTCGGCGGCCGGGCCGGGGGCGCCGGCCAGGAACAGGGCCTCGGCCTCGTCGGCGGTGAGACCGGTCAGGCGGGTGCGGTAGCCGTCCAGCAGGCGGTAGCCGCCGGCGTGGCCCGCGTCGCCGTAGAGCGGGACGCCCGCCGCGCTCAGCGCCTCCACGTCCCGGTAGACCGTGCGGACCGAGACCTCCAGCTCCTCGGCGAGCTGGGCGGCGGTCATCCGGCCCCGGGTCTGCAGCAGCAGGAGGATCGAGACGAGACGGCTGGACTTCACTGACACATGGTGTCAGTGAAGCGGTCCTAACGTCACCTCATGCCCTTCACGGAGAAACTGCTGACCGTGCCGCCGCCGATCGAGGTGGCCGGCCGGCACGTCAAGCGCTACCACGTCACCGCCGACCCGGCGGGCATCGCGCCCGGCGTGGAGAAGGCGGCGTACGAGATCCTGCCCGAGCTGCTGCCGGAGCCGGACGGGACGCCGCCGGTGACGTTCGTCGTCGTTCACCGGGGAAACGACGACGGCGCCTACGTCAACGCCTACAGCTGGGTGTGGGACAACGTCCTGCACTACGCGAACGCGGCCGCGGGCCAGCCGGTCCTCGGCTGCCCCGACCGCGATCCCACGCACTTCGTCAGGCCCGAACTCCCCTGGATCGGCTGCGTCTTCGAGCTGCCGCCCATCCAGCACGAGCGGGACGCCTGGGTGCGGCACATGCTCGTGCCCGAAGTCCCGGACCTGGCCGCCTACTTGTCCGACACCCTGCCCGAAGGAACCACGGGAGACCGCACATGAGCAGTCCGCACGACTTCGACTTCCTGCACGGAGAGTGGGAGGTGTCCCACCGCCGCCGCGCCGACTTCCTCGACCCGGACAGTGACTGGGTGGAGTTCCCGTCCACCAGCCGGTGTCTTCCGCTGTTCGACGGTGCCGCCAACATCGACGAGATCGACATGCCGTACCTGGGCGCCAAGGGGCTGACCCTGCGGCTTTTCGACCCGGAGCGCGAGGAGTGGTCGCTGAACTGGTCCTCCAGCCGCACCGGCACGCTCTTCCCGCCGGTCACCGGCCGCTTCGACGGTGACCGCGGCGAGTTCTGCGGTGACGACACGCACGACGGCAAGGACGTCCGCGTGCGCTTCCTCTGGACGGGTGTCTCCCCCGCCTCCGCCCGCTGGGAGCAGGCGTTCTCCGTCGACGGCGGGGAGAGCTGGCTGACCAACTGGACGATGGAGTTCAGCCGGCCTTCCTGAAGCTCCGCAGGTGGAAGACCGGATCGGGGCGGGGCCTGTCCTGGTCGGGCAGCCGGGCGAGGCGGTCGGCGAACCGCTCGGCCAGCGGCTCGCCCGGCGGCAGGGTGACGAACCAGCCGCGCCGCAGGTCGGCGACGGTACGACGGGGGCTGCGCCCCTGCCCGTGCCCCTGGAACCGGGCCTGTCCGGCCGGGAGCAGGCCCTGGGCCGCGGCGTACCGGGTGACGAGGTCGGCGGGGTCCCGGGGCACGCTGTGCGGCCGCTCGGCGAGCACGGCGTCGATGTCGCTGCCGACGTTGTGCGCGGCGGCCTTGTCGACGGTGGTGACATAGACCCCGCCGGGTCTGAGGACCCGGGCGCACTCGGCGACGACGGCGCGGACGTCCTGCGGCCCGTCCAGCAGGTGCAGCAGCCACACGCTGCTGACGGCGTCGAACGTGGCGTCCGGGAAGGGCAGCGCGCGACTGTCGGCCAGGGCGATCGCGCCCGGCAGCCGGCCCGCGGCCATCCGGGCCATGCCGGGCGTCAGGTCGACGCCCGTCACTCTGGTCGCGGGCCGCGCGGCCGCGAGGCGGCGGGTGACGATGCCGGTGCCGCAGCCGATGTCGAGGAGGCGGCCGGCGGTGGGCGGGACCAGGCCCAGTACGGCGGCCGCGGCGGCCGCGGCCCTGGCCTCGCCGCCGCGTGTCTCGTCGTAGGCGTCGGCTTCCTTGTCGTAGTCGAGCACGCGCGTCAGTGTGCGCCGTGCCCCGGTGCGAGCTCCTCGACCCTGCTCGCCAGGCCGAAGTCCAGCTCGGTGATCCGGCCGCCGACGCTGTGCGTGTTCACCGAGAGGGAGACGGTGTTGTAGCCGAGGGTGAGGTCGGAGTGGTGGTCGAGCTCCTCCTGGACCTGGGCGATGTGCACGACCATCGCCGTGGCCGCGAAGTGCGAGGCGAGCCGGTAGGAGCGGGTGAGCCGGTCGTCCTGGGCCGACCAGCCCGGCAGCTCGGCCAGCCGGTCCTCGATCTCCTTCTGGGACAGCGGTTCCACGGGCATGGCCTCGCTCCTTCGTCGGCTGCGGATGCCTCTTCAGCCTGCCACAGCCGGGCGACTGCGGTCCTGGTCAGAGGGTTCCCGGGGGTGAGCCGAGGACACCTCGCCGGGGCTGTTCCTCGACTACGGTCGTACACATGACCACTGCCGTGACCGGAACCACAGCCTCCGTGACCGCTCCCGCCGACCGGGGCGTCGGCCCGCTGCTGCGTGCCTGGCGGGAGCGGCGTCGGGTGAGCCAGCTGGAGCTGGCCCTGCGCGCCGACTCCTCGGCCCGGCACATCAGCTTCGTCGAGACGGGCCGCTCCCGGCCGAGCGAGGAGATGGTGCTGAAGCTGGCCGAGCACCTGGACGTTCCGGTGCGGGAGCGCAACGCCCTGCTGCTCGCGGCCGGCTACGCCCCGCGCTACCCGGAGACCCCGCTGGACGACCCGGCGATGGGCGCCCTGCGCGAGGGCATCGAGCGGCTCATCCAGGGCTACGACCCCTATCCGGCGCTGGTGGTCGACGCGACGTACGACGTGGTCGCGGCCAACCGCGGCATCATGACGCTGCTGGACGGGCTCCCGGAGTCCCTCCTCAAGCCGCCGCTGAACGCCATGCGGCTGACCCTGCACCCGCAGGGCCTGGCGCCCCGCATCCTCAACCTGCCCGAGTGGCGCGGCCATCTGCTGGCCCAGATGGAGCGGCAGATCGCCCTGCACCGCTCGGCACCGCTGCGGCGGCTGTACGAGGAGGTCGCGGCCTACCCGCTCCCGAAGAGCGCCGGCGGCGGCGAACCGGCGGAGCCCGTACCGTACTTCGCCCTGCCGATGCGGATCGAGCACGAGGGCCGGGCGCTGTCCTTCATCTCCTCCATCTCGACCTTCAACACGCCCATGGACGTCACCGTGGCCGAGCTGGCCATCGAGACGCTCCTGCCGGCCGACCCGGCGACGGCCAAGTACCTGCGGTCGCTGATCTCCTGACGGGCGCCGCCGCCGCCCGGAACCGGCCGCCCGCGCGAGGGACCGGCCGACGCCCGTTCGGCACACGTGGCAAGCGCCTCACCCCGGACCCCGTGAGACTGACACCGGAACATGACACACTGCTTCGCGCGGACTTCGGCGCGTAGGGGAGGCGTGGCGTGAGTGAGCGGCGGCCCGCGCCCACTGTGGGCCAGGTGGTGCTGGGCAGACGGTTGCAGGAGCTGCGGGAGGCGGCGGGGTTCAAGCGCGAGGAGGCCGCGCGCGTGCTGCGCGTGGCGCCGGCGACCGTGCGGCGGATCGAGATGGCCGAGGTCGCGCTGAAGATCCCGTACGTCCAGGTGCTGCTGACCACGTACGGCGTACCGGACGAGGAGGCGGCCGCCTTCGTCGCGCTGGCCGAGGAGGCGAACCAGCCGGGCTGGTGGCAGCGCTTCCACGACGTGCTGCCGGACTGGTTCAGCCTGTACGTCAGCCTGGAGGGCGCCGCCGGGATCATCCGCTCCTACGAGCCGCACTTCGTGCCCGGCCTGCTGCAGACCGAGGAGTACGCGCGCGCCGTCATGGAGGCGGGGACGGTCGGCCAGACCGGCCCGGAGACCATCGACCGCCATGTGTCGCTGCGCATGGCCCGGCAGAAGCTTTTGGACCGCCCGGACCCGCCCCACCTGTGGGTGGTCATGGACGAGACGGTGCTGAAGCGTCCGGTGAGCATCCGCGGCGAGGTCATGCGGGAGCAGCTGGACAAGCTGCTGGAATTCGCCGAGCGCGACCGGATCACGCTGCAGGTCGCCGAGTTCGAGGACGGCCCGCACCCGGGGACGTACGCGCCCTTCACGCTGTTCCGCTTCGCCGAGCCCGAACTGCCCGACATGGTCTTCACCGAGTACCTGACGGGCGCCCTCTACCTCGACTCGCGGGGAGAGGTCTCCGCGCACCTCGAGGTCCTGGACCACATGACGGCGCGCGCCGCCTCGGCGCAGCGCACGAAGAAGCTGCTGCGGGAGTACCGCGAGACCTTCTGAGTCCGCCGCCGGCTTCCCCTGTCCGCGGCACGCACGGCACCCTTCCCACCCCGAGGAGACGACACCGCATGACCGGATCCGACGCCTTACCGCAGATCGACACCAGCCGCCCGCACCCCGCCCGGGTGTACGACTGGTGGCTGGGCGGCAAGGACAACTACCCGGTGGACGAGGCGCTGGCCCGCAACATCCTGGCCGCCGACGGCACCGCGGTGCGCGGGGCGCGCGCCAACCGCCGGTTCATGCACCGGGCCGTGCGGGCCGCCGCCGGGGCCGGGATACGCCAGTTCCTCGACATCGGCACCGGCATCCCCACCGAGCCCAACCTGCACCAGGTGGCGCAGGAGACGGCGCCGGATGCGAGGGTGGTGTACGCGGACAACGATCCGATCGTGCTCAGGCACGCGGAGGCCCTGCTGCGCGGCTCCGCCGAGGGCAGCACCCAGTACGTGCACGCCGACGTCCGCGATCCCGACACCATCCTGCGGCTGGCCGCCGAGACCCTGGACCTCTCCCGGCCCGTCTCGCTGTCCCTGATCGCGCTCACCCACTACCTGGGCGACGAGGAGGACGACGTCCACGGCCTGCTCAAGCGGTACGTCGAGGCGCTCGCCCCCGGCAGCTTCCTGATCCTCTCCCAGGTCACCCAGGACCTCAGCCCCGAGGGGGTGGCCAGGGCCGCGGGGCTGTTCCGCAGGAGCGGCACGCCGTTCCACCCGCGCACGCTGCCCGAGTTCTACCGCTTCTTCGACGGCCTGGAGCTGCTCGGCCCCGGTGTGATCCCCGTTCACGGCTGGCGGCCGGAGCCGGTGGACGTGGAGGCGCAGGCCGAGGGCGTCGTGCCGGTGTACGCGGGGGTGGCCCGCAAGCCCGGCGCCTGAGGCCCGCCGTCCACGGCCCGTACACCCGTACGGGCGTCTGGACGGGTGTGTTCCCCCGCTCGCCCCTAGCGTCGAAGCACGGGGCGAGCAAGGGAGCGACGGACGTGGCCGACACGCGGATACCGCCCACCGAACAGGGAGCGGCGCTGCTGCGCGTCGGCAGGTTCTTCCGGCCCGGCACGGCGGCGCCCGACCTGCACAGCGTCGGCATGGTCGGCGGGCGCGAGGCGGACGCCTTCTACCGGGACCGCTGGAGCCACGACAAGGTCGTGAACTCCACGCACGGCGTGAACTGCACGGGCTCCTGCCGCTGGAAGGTGTACGTCAAGGACGGCATCATCACGTGGGAGACCCAGCAGACGGACTACCCCAGCGTGGGTCCCGACCGGCCCGAGTACGAGCCGCGCGGCGTCCCCCCGGGCGCCGCCTTCTCCTGGTACACGTACTCGCCGACGCGGGTGCGCAACCGTGTGTCCGGGGCGTGCTGCCGGAGTCGTACCGTGAGGCCCTCGGCCGCCTCGGCGATCCCGTCCTCGCCTGGGCCGACATCCAGAACGACCCCGAAAAGCGCCGCCGTTGTCAGCAGTCGCGCGGCAAGGGCGGTCTGGTGCGGGCGAGTTGGGACGAGGCGATCGAGCTCGTCGCCGCCGCCCACGTCCACACCATCAAGACCCACGGCCCCGACCGCATCGCCGGCTTCTCCCCGATCCCCGCGATGTCGATGGTCTCGCACGCGGCCGGCGCCCGCTTCCACTGGAGGCAGACCTCCGACGATCCCGCCGACGCCGAAGCCAAGGAGGTCTGATGCCCTCGGACGCCGTACTCCATCAGGCGGCAGCTCTCTGCCTGACCTACCCGGACGACGACTTCCGCACACGGCTGCCGCTGCTGCGCGAAGCCGCCCCGCAGCTGAGGGAGTTCACCGACCATGCCGCGGTCACCCCGGCCCGGGAGCTGGAGGCGCACTATGTGCAGGTCTTCGACTTCAAGAACCGGCACAGCCTCTATCTGAGCTGGTGGCAGGACGGGGACACGCGGCGGCGCGGCATGACGCTGGTCCGCTTCAAAGACGTCTACCGCGCCGCCGGACTGGAGATGACCGGGGAGGAGCTGCCCGACTTCCTGCCCGCCGTCCTGGAGTTCGCGGCCCGCACCGGCGACACGGACCTGCTCACCGAGCACCGCGCGGGCCTGGAGCGGCTGCGCGCCGCGCTCACCGACTTCGGCACGCCGTACGCGTCCGTACTGGACGCGGTGTGCGCGACCCTGCCGGGGGTGCGCCGATGACCACCCTCCTGTGGGGCGTCCTGCCGTACGTCGCCTTCGCGCTGCTGGTCGTCGGCCTGTTCGTCCCGATGTCCTGGACCGACTCGATCGGCGTCGACGAGCACCTGTACCACCTGTTCTCCCGGTACGGCGGTACGGCGGCGGGTGTGCCGGCGGTCGTCGGCATCCTGCTGCTGGTGTACCGGCGGCGGACCAACGCCCCCGTCTTCCAAGCGACTACGGCCAACGACAAGCTGATGTACCTCGTCCTGCTCGCCGCGATCGCGCTGGGCGTGATCGCCGAGCTCGGTCACGCCTCCGGGGACGGCTACGACTACCGCGAGACGATCGGCCCCTGGTCCCGCAGCCTGTTCACCCTCCGGCCGAAGACGGACCTGATGCAGGGCGTGCCGGCCCTGTACCAGGTCCACGCGGTCGTCGGCATGGTGCTGATCGCCCTGGTCCCCTACACCCGTTCGGTCCACATGTTCAGCGCCCCCGTGCAGTACCTCTTCCGCCCCTACGTGATCTACCGCAGCCGCGACCCGCGACAACTGGGCCCACGCCGCGAACGCAGGGGCTGGGAGAGAACGGACGCCTAGGACGGCGCCGGGGCGTCAGGCGGCCCCGCCCTTCGTGTCCTTCTCGTCGTCGACGATCTCCGCGTCCACCACGCCCTCCTCCTCGGGGCCCGCCTGTTCATGGGCCGTGCCCTCTTCACCGGACGGACCGCCGGCGGCGTTCGCGTACATGGCCTGCCCCATCTTCTGGCTGACGGTGGCGAGTTTCTCCACGCCCGTACGCAGTTCGCCGGTCTCGGCGTTCCGCTCCAGGAGCCCCTTCAGCTCCGTGGCGGCCTCCTGCACCTCGGACTTGGTGTCGGCGGGGATGCGGTCCTCGTTGTCCCGGATGAACTTCTCGGTCTGGTAGACGAGTTGCTCGGCCTGGTTGCGGGTCTCGGCGGCCTCCCGCCGCTTGCGGTCCTCCTCGGCGTACTGCTCGGCCTCCCGCATCATGCGGTCGATGTCGTCCTTGGGCAGCGCGCTGCCGCCGGTCACCGTCATCTTCTGTTCGCGGCCGGTGGCGAGGTCCTTCGCCGAGACGTGCATGATGCCGTTGGCGTCGATGTCGAAGGCCACCTCGATCTGCGGCACGCCCCGCGGGGCCGGCGGCAGCCCGGTCAGGTCGAAGACGCCCAGCTTCTTGTTGTACGCGGCGATCTCCCGCTCGCCCTGGTACACCTGGATACCCACCGAGGGCTGGTTGTCGGTGGCCGTCGTGAAGATCTCCGAACGCCGGGTCGGGATCGTGGTGTTGCGCTCGATGAGCTTGGTCATGATGCCGCCCTTGGTCTCGATGCCGAGGGACAGCGGGGTGACGTCGAGCAGCAGGACGTCCTTGACGTCGCCGCGGATGACACCGGCCTGCAGGGCGGCGCCGACGGCCACGACCTCGTCGGGGTTGACGCCCTTGTGCGGGTCCTTGCCGGTGAGCTCCTTCACCAGGTCGGTGACGGCCGGCATACGCGTGGAGCCACCGACGAGGATGACGTGGTCGACCGCGGACAGCTTGATGCCCGCGTCCTTGACCGCCTGGTGGAAGGGGGTCTTGCACCGGTCGAGAAGATCGGCGGTGAGCTCCTGGAACTGCGCGCGGGTCATCTTCTCGTCGAGGTGCAGCGGCCCCTCGGCGGACGCGGTGATGTAGGGAAGGTTGATCGTCGTCTCCGAGGAGCTGGACAGCTCGATCTTGGCCTTCTCGGCGCCCTCCCGCAGCCGCTGCAGGGCCATCTTGTCCTTGCCGAGGTCGACGCCGTACTGCCCCTGGAACCTCTTGACCAGGTGCTCGACGATCCGCTGGTCCCAGTCGTCGCCACCGAGGTGGGTGTCGCCGTTGGTGGCCTTGACCTCGATGACCCCGTCGCCGATCTCCAGCAGCGACACGTCGAAGGTGCCGCCGCCGAGGTCGAAGACCAGGACGGTCTGCTCCTCGCCCCGGTCGAGGCCGTAGGCGAGGGCGGCGGCCGTCGGCTCGTTGATGATCCGCAGGACCTTCAGGCCCGCGATCTCCCCGGCCTCCTTGGTGGCCTGCCGCTGCGAGTCGTCGAAGTACGCGGGGACGGTGATCACCGCGTCTGTGACGTCCTCGCCGAGGTAGGACTCGGCGTCCCGCTTGAGCTTCTGCAGGACCCGCGCGGACAGCTCCTGCGCCCGGTAGCGCGTGCCGTCGATGGAGCCCTGGTCGGGGAAGCGCCAGTGCGCGTCGCCCATGTACCGCTTCACCGACCGCGCGGTGCGCTCCACGTTGGTCACGGCCTGCCGTTTGGCGACCTCACCGACGAGCACCTCCCCGTTCTTGGCGAAGGCCACGACCGACGGTGTGGTCCTGGCCCCCTCCGCGTTGGCGACGACCGTGGGTTCGCCGCCCTCCAGGACGGCAACCACGGAGTTCGTGGTCCCGAGATCGATCCCGACCGCACGTGCCATCTCCGTCCCCTTCCGCCAGGCACTTCCCAGACTCCAGCACAAAACTTGAGTGCGCTGTTGTCAATGCCGCGTAGGTCCCGGGTACTCCCGGAAAACGGCTCCCGGGTACCCGGAAACGGCGGTGCCGCGCTCCCGGGCCCGGGAGCGCGGCACCTGTGGGGCACATGTTCAGGCGAGCTTGGCCGACAGGGTGATCGTCGTACCGGCCAGGGCCTGGCTGACCGGGCAGTTCTTCTTGGCGTCCTCGGCCGCGGCGACGAACGCGTCGTCGTCGATGCCGGGGACCGTGCCCTCGACGGTGAGGTGGATGCCGGTGATGCCCTCACCCGGCTGGAAATTCACGTCCGCCGAGGTGACGAGCTTGGTGGGCGGGGTGCCGGCGCCGTTCAGGGCGTGCGACAGCGCCATGGAGAAGCAGCTGGAGTGCGCGGCGGCGATCAGCTCCTCGGGGCTGGTCTTGCCGTTCGCGTCCTGGGAGCGCGAGGCCCACGTCACCGGCTGCGCCTCGATGGCCCCGGAGGAGTCGAAGTTCACGACACCGCTGCCCTCGAGCAGGTTGCCTTCCCATACGGTGTGTGCGGAGCGCGTGGTTGCCACGGTGAATCCTTCCGAAAACCTGCTGTTGCTTGCGTCCCCATCCGATCACATTCCGGCTCACCGCACCCGGAAGACCGGCCCGCGGGGGGTGAACGGCAGGCGTGCCCCCTGCGGGATCAGGTAGGCGTGTTCGCGGCGGACGCGCAGTACGTCGCACCAGCCGTCGGTGATCACGAGGACGGGTGCGCCCGGCGGGAAGTCGTCCGCACGGTGCAGCAGGTCGATCCCGGGCTGCAGGACCGTACCGCCGCGCCCGTGTACGCGCACCCGGCCCGCGATCTCGGTCACCGGCAGATAGCCCGCGTCGTGCGGGGCGGCGTCGCAGAAGACGACGCGGGCGGCCGGCACGTCGCGGGCCTCGGCGTAGGAGGCGATCGCGCCCAGCGCCTTGCCCAGCAGCGTGTGGTTCATGGAGCCGGAGGTGTCGAGGACGACGCCGAAGGTGCAGCGGGCGATCTCCTCGGGCGGGAAGTAGTGCCCCGCGCGCGGGATGTCCGGAGTGGAGGACTGGCGGCGGGAGGGGCGCGCGTACGTCCGGACGGGCTGCGGGCTGGGTACGAACTCGTCGAACCAGCGGGCGAGTCGGGCGTCCCAGGGCAGGGGCGGCTGGCTGAGCGCGCGGATCTCCTCGACCAGGCCGCCCGGGAGGTAGCCGCGTTCCTGACGCTGGTGCAGGTCCAGGCCCTGGCCGAGGCCCCGGCGGTAGAACTCGTCGAGGTCGACGTGGGTGCCGGGCGCTCCGAGGGGAGCCCCGAGCACGTCGCCGACGCCCTTGCCGCGGAGGGTGGCCAGACGGCGCATGCGGCGCAGGTCGCCCGCGATGCGGTCGTAGACCTCCTCGGCGGACAGGCCGGCGAGCGCGGGGTCGTGGAGCAGGCCCTCGGGCATGGTGCCGACCTGCATCTCTACCAGCCAGCCGTTGATGACGTAGTCGCAGGCGATGTTGAAGAGGTACGGGTCGCGGGTGCCGCAGCGGTCGCCGTGGCGCAGGGCGGCGTGCAGCATCTCGTGGGCGAGGACGAACCGCCACTCCTCGTCCTCGAGTTGGCGCAGCGGGTTGACGTAGATCTCGCCCGCCTCCGGGTTGACCGCGGCCACGGAGATGCCGTGGGCGCGGGCGAGTTCGGCGTCGGCGACGAGGGTGATGCCGGCCGCGATGCCGCCGAGCAGCGGGTAGGAGGAGACGAACCAGCTCAGCGCCTTCTGCCAGGGGCGCCGCGGGGCCGCCTCGCCGTCGAGGGAGTCGCGGCGGCCGCCCGCCATGTCCATCGCCGCGGACACGGTCCGGGTCAAGGCGGCGGCGAACGCCAGCTGGTGGTCCGGCGGGCCGCCGTACCATCCGTTCCATCTGAGGAGCAGCTGGTCGGGCGCGTCGCCCGCCGTGCCGCAGCGCTCGTAGGCGGGCGGCAGGCCGTCCCGGCGCCAGCGTGCGGCGAGTTGCTCCTCGTCGCCGTCGGGATAGGAGGCGGGGAGTGCTTCGGGGGTCTCGCCGACGGTGAAGTTCAGCAGGAAGCGGTTGACGACGACGCAGCGCGCGGCGAGGTCGAAGCGGTCCGGCTGGACGCGCTCGCCCTTCGCCGCCGGGACGTGCCCGAAGCCGAGGTGGAGCACGGCGTGCGCCAGCGCCCAGGCCCAGGCGGCGGGTTCGGCGAGGCGGTGGGGGTGGACGTGCAGGGCCGCGTCGGAGTCGACGACCACGAGCCCGTCGCGCGGGGCGAGTTCGCACTCCTCATGCCGGCACACGTCGAACTCGACGGCCGCGAGGGCCGGGTTGGCCTTCACCAGCCGCATCCCCTCGGCGAACGCCTCGGCCGCGGAGTCCCGTTTCTTCTGCCCGTTGCCCTTGGTGCGGCTCACCGCCGCGCCTCCACCAGCCGCGGCATGTCCCGCGCCGCCTCGATGAGGAACCACGACGGCAGTACGGGGTTGCCGTCCTCGTCGGAGGCGATGACGGTCTGGGCGACCTCGACGGAGATCTCCGCGAGCTGCACCAGCAGCGACTTGGCGCGGTACGCGGTCTGCCGGCCGTTCGCCGACATGTGCTCCTTGCTGACCGGGAGTTCCTTGACCAGTCGGCCGCGGAAGGACTCGGCGAGGTAGTAGAGCAGGTCGCGGTCCTCGACGCGGTTCGGCCACGGGGCGTCGCCCTTGATGATCGCCTCGATGCCGAACCGGCTGCGCACGATCTTGACGTAGCCGCAGAAGGCGGTGGCGTGCGCGGGCGTCAGGGTGCCGTGCGCGAGGACCTTGAGGGTGTACTCGTCGAGGTCGCGGCCGAAGGAGTGCAGCGCGTCGGAGAGCATGTGCCAGGAACGGGGCGTGGAGAAGGGCTCCTCTGTCTTCGGCGGCTTGGACCACAGGTGGTCGGGCCGGTCGGTGAGGTGGTCGAGGATCCAGGGGTGGATGCCGTGGCCCGCGGCCCAGGTCAGCCAGTCCTGCGCGGAGGCCTCCAGGTGGACGTGGGTGAGGCGGTTGACCAGGGCGGAGGCGATCGGGCGGGCGAGGGCGTTGTCCGTGGCGCGGTTGCCGGCGCCGATGACGATCGAGCCCTTCGGCAGCTCGTAGTCGCCGATCCGGCGGTCGAGGATGAGGGAGTAGAACGCCTTCTGCACGTCCGGGGTGGCCGCGTTGAGCTCGTCGAGGAACAGGCAGTACGGCTCGTCGCGGGCGATCGCCTCCGGCGGGCAGAACACCGACCGCCCGTCCCGGATCTGCGGCACGCCGATCAGGTCCTCGGGCGCCAGCTGGGTGCCGAGCAGGCTCACGCACTCCAGCCCCAGCGACTCGGCGAACTCCCGTACCAGCGAGGACTTCCCGATGCCGGGCGCGCCCCAGAGGAACACGGGCCGGACGGTGGCCAGTCCCAGCAGCAGTTCGGGGATGCGGGCGGGAGTGACGGTGACAGCGGCCTGCAAGGGGTTCCTTCGGGTTCGGGTGCACAGCGACTCGAACAGTGTGATCCGGTGCCGGAACCGACGCAGCCCATTTTCGGGCCCCTAGGCCGCCTGCTCCCCCTCATCGAGCAGCGGTACCTGGGGGCCGTCGGCCTCTCGCAGCCAGCGCCGCAGGACGCGGTGCACCCGCTCGGCGCCGACGAGTTCGCACCCGTCGTCGACCGGTGCCGTGAGGGCGACCGGCGACAGCAGGAAGGGCCTGCCCTGCGCGCCGCCGAGTCCGCCGTGCGAGCCGATCTGCTCCTCGAAGGCCAGAACCTCCCCGTCGGCCGGGTCGTGGAAGGAGTTGACCATGATGTCGGCGGTGTGCGGGAAAGAGTGCGTGCGCCGCACCGCGTCCGCCGCGCCCGGCCCGAAGGCCTCCAACGGGCCCGTCTTGTCCTCGAGTTCGTCCAGCGGAATCTCGGCTCCGTAGGCGCCCAGCACGACCCCGCCGTGCTGCTCGCTGCGGACCAGGAGGAAGCCGATGCCGGGATGGTTGGCGAGGGTCGTCAGCAGCGCGGGGTGACGGGCGTCGATCTCCTCCTTGCTCATCCGGTGCGGCACGTCCGGGAAGGAGACCAGGCCGAGGTTGCCGGAGGCCAGCACCAGCGGCTCGGAGCCGCGGCCGGAGGGGTGGTACCGCTCGCCGCCCTCCACGGGCCTGTGCAGTGCCGCACGCACGGCGGCCCGGGCCTCGGCACCGCTGTGGGTGCGCCGTGCCCTGCGCGGCACGGGCAGCCCGCAGCCGGCCCGCACCAGGTCGCCGAGGCTCAGGCCGTAGCGGGCCCGGAAGGTCTCGCCGGGGCTCTGCCCGTGGTCCGACAGCACGACGATCCGGTACGGCCGCGGGGCGTGCTCGGCGACGTTCGCGATGAGCGCGAGCGCGCGGTCGAGGCGTTCGAGGACCTTCCCGGCGTCACGGCTCTTCGGGCCCGAGTGGTGGGCGACCTCGTCGTAGGCGACCAGGTCGGCGTAGACGGCGGTGCGGCCGGCCAGCATGTCGCCCATCACCGCGGCGACCACGACGTCCCGTTCGACGACGGTCGCGAAGGCGCGCACGAGCGGGTAGAGGCCGCCGCGGGACACCCGGGGGCGCTGCTTGCGGATCAGGGCCCGGGTGGACTGGCCGATCTCGCGGCCGACCTCGGCGACGAAGGACATGGCGGTGCGCACGGCGTTGGCGGGGTCGGAGAAGTAGGCGAAGTAGCCCGCCCGGGAACGGTTCTCCCGGCCGCGCCTGCGGGTGGCGATGGACAGCACCAGGGCCTGCTCGTCGGCGCCGCCGCCGAAGAGGTTGCCCCGGCTGGCCCCGTCGAGGGTCAGCAGTCCGGCGTCGCCGGTGAACTCCACGGCGCGGCGCTGGAGTTCCGCGGCGCTGGTCGGGCGGTTGCAGACCATCACCTCGCCGCTGTCCTTGTCGTACCAGCGGAACGCGGGGACGTCGTGGTTGGTGCCGTGCAGGATGCCGAGCTGGCTGGCGCCGGTCTGGCTGGACCAGTCGGTGCGCCAGGGGGTGAGCCGGTGCGTGGACCCCAGCCACCGCGCGACGGTGGGCATGATCCCCTCGTCGACCGCGTCCATCAGGACGTCGTGGCCCACGCCGTCGAGCTGCACGAAGACGGTGCCGGGGGAGGCGGGGCCGGGCGGCAGGCGTCTGCGGCGGCGGTCGGCGAGCCGGTAGAGCCGCCGCCGGTAGGCGTCGTCGTCGCGGACGGCGAGGGCACCGCCGGTGGCGGAGGCGACGGCGGACATCACGGCGGCCACGACCACGGCGGTCTCGGGGGCCGCCTCGGCGCTGCTGGCGGGGTTGAGCCGAAGGGCGACCAGCAGCAGGGAGCCGTTGAGGACGAAGACGAGCAGCCCCAGCACGAGCGCGGGCACGAGCAGCAGCAGCCGCACCAGCAGCGGCCAGACCAGGGCCGACAGCACACCGAAGGCGCCGGCGCCGACCGCGGCGGTCACGGCGATGTGGGTGGCGCTCTCGCCGTCCGGGGACTGCAGGCGGAAGTCCGGCAGGATCCCGGCGAGCACGAGCATGGTGACCGTCGAGACGGCCCACACCGTGACACTCCGCCCCATCTGACTGGCGATCCGTCGCCAACGCCCGCCACGCACGCCCACACACCTCACGTCCCGCCCGTCGTCGATGCGGGCCTGGACCAAGCCTGTCATACGAGGTCCGGCGGGGGCCCGGGCGTTGTGCGGGGGGCTTCAGCGCCCGTCGTAGCCGGCCGTCGGCATCGACAGCCTGCGGTGCACGCGCGCCTTCATCTGGGCGTCGTAGCAGGGTTCCTCGAAGCCCACCGTCTCCACCCGCACCCCGCGCCGCGCGCACTCCGCCGTGAACTCCTCCACGGACGACAGGGCGCTCTCCAGCACCCGCCGGCTCGGCGCCACGAACAGGTCGAGGCCGGGGCGGACGCCGTCCCACAGCACGCAGTGGTCGGCCCGCAGCCCCCGCACCAGCAGCTCCCGGCTGACGATGTACCCGTGCTCGGCCGCCCAGCGCGCGCACATCGCGTGCTGGCTGCGGGAGTCCACCAGGAAGGGATCGGCGTCCAGCTCCTCGAGCGGCGTCAGACTCGCGATCGCCGTGACGCGCACGCGCATCGGTCCCATGGCGTCCCCCTCACCTCCGGGTTTCGCCGCCGACCCTACTCCAGCCCGTAGGCTTCGGGGAGTCGCGCGAAGGAGGCAAAGAAGGTGCCGGTGGAGATCACCTGGTGGGGTCACGCGACCTGCACGGTCGAGGACTCGGACGTACGGGTGCTCACCGACCCTCTGTTCGCCCGCCGCCTCGCGCATCTCCGGCGCCGCAGAGGCGCGCTGCCACCGCCCGGCGCCTGGCGCGCGGACGTGGCGCTCGTCTCCCATCTGCACGCCGACCATCTGCACGTGCCCTCGCTGGAGCGGCTCGCCGAGGGCATGCGCCTGCTTGTGCCCCGGGGCGCACCCCGGGCGGTACCGGCGCTGCGCCGGCTCACCCACCTCCGGCTGACCGAGGTGGCGCCCGGCGACCGGCTGACCTTCGGGGACGTGGCCGTACGGGTCGTGCCCGCCCTGCACGACGGGCGGCGGCTGCCGGTCGGCCCGCACCGCTGCCCCGCCCTCGGGTACGTCGTCGAGGGCCAGGCGCGGACCTACTTCGCCGGGGACACCGGGCTGTTCGACGCGATGGCGCGGGAGGTGGGGCCGGTCGACGTGGCGCTGCTGCCGGTGGGCGGCTGGGGGCCGTATCTCGGTGAGGGTCATCTGGACGCGGGGCGGGCCGCGCAGGCGCTGGCCCGGCTGGCGCCGCGCAGTGCGGTGCCGGTGCACTACGGCACGTACTGGCCGATCGGGATGGACGCCGTGCGCCCCCATGAGTTCCACGCGCCCGGCGACGAGTTCGTGCGCCTGGCGGCCGACCATGCGCCGCAGGTGGCGGTGCACCGGCTCGGGCACGGGGAGAGCGTGCGGCTGGAGGTCGCCCGGTGATGTGGCTCGCCGGCACCGTGACCTCGACCGTTCCGCCCGAGTCCACCCAGCAGGCGCTGGGCTATCCGTCCCTGTTCCTGCTCGTGCTGTTCGGGGCGCTGGTGCCGGTGATCCCGACGGGGGCGCTGGTGAGTTCGGCGGCCGTGGTGGCGTTCCACCAGACGGCGCCGTTCGCGCTGGCGATGGTGTTCGTGACGGCGTCGCTGGCCGCGTTCCTCGGGGACGCGGCGCTGTACTTGCTCGGGCGGCGCGGGATGAGGTCGAAGAACGGCTCCCGGTGGCTGGAGGCGATCCGGTCGCGGGCGCCGGAGGAGCGGCTGGCGCAGGCGCAGGCGAAGCTGGCCGAGCACAACGTCTCCGTTCTGGTGCTGTCGCGGCTGGTGCCGGCCGGCCGGATCCCGGTGATGCTGGCCTGTCTGATGGCGAAGTGGCCGCTGGGGCGCTTCTCGCGGGGCAACCTGCCGGCCTGCCTGGCGTGGGCGGCGACGTACCAGGTGATCGGGATTCTGGGCGGGTCGCTGTTCGAGGAGCCCTGGGAGGGTGTGGTCGCGGCGGTCGCACTGACTGTGCTGGTCAGCGCGACCCCCGGTATCTGGCGCCGGATCCGCCGGACGACGGCCGCCTGAGCCGCATCGGACGACGGGCCCCGGTCCGCTACTCCAGCACGCGCGACGCCCCGACCGGCAGGTCCCACAGGTCCGCGCGGTCCAGGCCCGCCTTCTCCCAGGCCGCGCGCACGCGGGTGAGCGGTTCCAGGACCGGCTCCGCGGACAGCACGAACGTGGCCCAGTGCATCGGCGCCATGCGTCGTGCGCCGAGGTCCTGGGCCGCTCTGACCGCCTCCTCCGGGTCGCAGTGGACGTCGCTGAGCCACCAGCGGGGGTCGTAGGCGCCGATGGGCAGCAGGGCGAGGTCGATGCCGGGGTAGCGCTCGCCGATGCGGGAGAACCAGTGGCCGTAGCCGGTGTCGCCCGCGAAGTGGACCCGCTGTCCGTCCGGGGCGGTCAGGACCCAGCCGCCCCACAGGGAGTGGCAGGTGTCGGTGAGGGTGCGCTTGGACCAGTGGTGGGCGGGGACGAAGTCGAAGCGGACGCCGCCGAGTTCGGCCGCCTCCCACCAATCCAGCTCCGTGACCTCGGTGAAGCGCCGGCGGTGGAACCAGCTGCCGAGGCCGGCGGGCACGAACACCGGTGTGTCGCGCGGCAGTCGGCGCAGGGTGGGGGCGTCCAGGTGGTCGTAGTGGTTGTGGCTGATGACGACCGCGTCGACGCGCGGCAGGGTCTCCCAGGGAATGCCGACCGGCGTGATGCGCGCGGGGGTGCCGAGGATGCGACGGGACCAGACGGGGTCGGTGAGGACGGTCAGTCCGCCTATCTGCACCACCCAACTGGCGTGACCTGCCCAGGAGACGGCCAGCGTGCCGGCGTCGACGCGGGGCAGGGGGGCGGGGGCGAAGGGGAGCCTGGGGATGTCGGCGAGGCCCTCGCGGCCGGGGCGCACGGAGCCTTCGCGGGCGAAGCGGGCCATGGCCTTCAGGCCGGGCAGAGGGGCGGTCAGACGGTCGTGGAAGGTTCGCGGCCACACCCGGCGTTCGCCCAGCGGGCGGGGCTCGGCGAGCGGCGGGAAGGGGGGCGCGAACCCCGGCGTCGACGCCGGATCGTCCGCTTCCCGGGTGGTGGTGGTCGACTCGGACTGCTGCGTCATCGAGGAGGCTCCCATCGCTGAGCGTCGTCGCGGAGATCGTCGAGGACCGACTTCACATGACTCAACGCGCGTTGCACGTGTGGCAGTTCCAACGGCGCGGGGGACGTGAGACATTCCGCGCGCTCGTCGTCCGTACGGCCCAGCAGCGGGCCGGTGGACAACCGGACGCGCAGGGCGCCCAGTTCGTCCCCGAAGCGGTGACCGCCGGGCGCGGGCATGCCGAGCCGGACGGCGAGGAAGTCCTCCAGTTCCTGGGCGTCGCCGACGCCGTGGGCGGTGAGGGCGGTGCGCAGCGGGGCGAGGTCGGCGTAGACGTGGCGGCCGGCCTGCGGGGGCAGGGACAGGGTGCCGGCGCGCACGAGCACGCCGTGCAGGGCCTCGGCCACGCGCGCGTGGAGGCGTACGGCGGCGGCCACGCGCGCGGTGACCGGCAGGGGCTCGCCGAGCGCGTAGGCGGCGGGAGCGGCGACGGGGCCCGCGATCCGGGCCCCGAGGGCGGTGAGGATGTCCAGCACGCGCGCGTGGAGGCCGGTTCCGTCCGCGCCCGCCGGGAAGCGGGCCACCGCGGCCGGCCAGCCCGGCGGCAGCAGCGCGCCGGCCAGGTCGGTGACGACGGTGACCCGGTCGGGCAGCATCTCGGCGGGGCTGACCTGCACGGTGTCGCGTGGGGCGTGCAGGGTGTCGCGCCAGGTCTCGTCGCTGACCAGGTACAGGCCCTCGCCCGCGGCGGCCTCCACGCACGCGTGCATCGCCTCGGGCGGGGCCACGGTGGCCGTGGGGTCGTCGGCGACGGACAGCACGAGCAGCCGCGGCTCACCGCCCTCGTCGCGTACCCGCCGGACGGTCTCCAACAGGGCGTACGGGTCCGGGATGCCGCCGCACTCGGCCGGTGTCGCGACGTGGAAGACGGGCCTTCCCAACAGGCGGGCGTACGGCGCCCACCAGGCCGCGCAGGGACGGGGCACAAGGACGTCACCGCCGAGCGCGGCGGTCAGGGCCAGCAGCAGCGCGGGGGCGCCGGGGCCGGCGGCGACCCGTTCGGGTCCGGTGGCGAGGCCGCGCCGTTCCCAGTAGTCGCAGGCGGCCCGCAGCAGTGCGGGGCCGCCGCCGACCGGTTCGGCGTCGGCGCGGGCGGCGGCCGCGGCGAGGACGGCGGTCAGTTCGGGCAGTACGGGCAGGCCGTCCTCGGGGAGCGGCGGCCCGAAACGGACGGGGCCGTGGCCTTCCGGGTCCGTCCGCGGCATCCCTACCTCCGTTGTGGCTGCTTGCTGCGCCGGGCGGCCGACGATCGCGCCCCCCGGGGCGGTGGTGCCGTCCACTCCCCTGTTCGTACGGTGCGGGTCGGGTCCCTGAGCTCTGAGTACCCCGTGCGCCGTCGCCTCATGAGGGTCCCCCGGGTCGTGCGGGTCACACCCGTTGATCTTCCGGTCAGCCGCCGGCCGTGGAGTCGCGGTGGCGCAGCCGGTGGGCGGCGGCGCCCAGCGCGCCCGCGATCAGGACGCCGCCCGCGACCAGTGCGGGCACCGAGTCGGTGAAGGTGCCGCCCTCGCCGGCCCGGACGCCGCGCTGGACCGGCGCCGTACCGCAGCCCTCGGTGCGTTGTCGCTCACCGCACTGCCCGCTGCCGCGGGCGGTGAGGTCGACCTTGAACGTGGCGCTCCACGCGGCGCCCTGTTTCCCGGGCCCGGCCGGACAGGTGCCGTTCACGGTCCAGGCCGAGTCCGAGGTCACCGAGTGCGGGGGCACGGTGGCGGGGGCCACCGCGTCGGGCGGCACGGTGTCAGGACTCACGGTGTCAGGACTCACCGTGTCAGGACCCACGGCGTCCGGAGCCGCCGTGTCCGGGGGCACCGTATCCGCGGGTACCGGGTCCCCGGGTACTGAGTCCCCGGATACCGAGTCCGGACCCACGGCGTCCGGATTCACCGCGTCCGGGACCGCCGCATCGGGGACCGCCGGGTCCGGGACCGCCGCATCGGGGACCGCCGGGTCCGGGTCCACCGCGTCCGGCGCCGCCGCGTCGGGGGGCGTCGTGCCCGGGGGCACGGTGTCCGGGACCACCGCGTTCGGGCCGCCGCCCTCCAGGTCGGCCGCGGAGGCGATGCGGGCGGTGCCGCGATAGGTGACCCCGGCGGCCTTCGCGTCGTTTCCGGCGACGCGGCGCAACTGGACGGTGCCCTCGTCGAAGGCCTGCGAGGTCGCCTCGATGACGGCGGGCGCCTCACCGCCGACGGATTCGCAGGAGACCGAGACGGTGACGCTGCCGCCGGGCGACGCGGTGCCGGGGCTGACCTCCGAGGCCGGTTCCGCGAAGGCGGCCGTGACGGGGAGGCCGACCGCGGCACCGGCGAGGGCCGCGGCGGACAGGACACGGGCGGTGCGGCGCATGGGGTGGGCTCCTTCGAGCGGCGTTTGCGGACGGGGTCACGCAGGGCGTGCCTCGTCCCCATCACAGCCCTCCACCCGGCCGCCCGCGCGCGGCCGGACACCATTCGCGTCACACGCTGGGCCGAGCGGGTGACAGGAATGGGCAGACGCGGCGGCCGCCCGGGGGCCGTGGCCCCCGGGCGGCCGGGAGGGTGCGAATGCGCGCCGCGCGGCGCTACGCCGCCCCGTCCAGCACCTGTTCGCGTACGCGGCTGCAGCAGCGGCTGATCAGCCGGGACACGTGCATCTGTGAGATGCCCAGCTGCTCGGCGATCCGGCTCTGCGTCATGTCGCCGAAGAACCGCATGTACAGGATGGCCCGCTCCCGTTCGGGCAGCGCCGCCAGCCGGGGTGCGACGGCCTCGCGGTCCACGACCGTGTCGAGGGCGGGGTCGGACGAGCCGAGGGAGTCGCTGAGGGAGTAGCCGTCCTCGCTGCCGGGCAGTTCGGCGTCGAGGGAGAGGGCGGTGAAGCTCTCCAGGGCCTCCAGGCCGGCCAGCACGTCCTCCTCGCTCATGCCGGCGTGCTCGGCGATCTCGGCGACCGTGGGCCTGCGGCCCGAGACGGTCTGGGTGAGGTCCTGCGTGGCGAACCGGACCCGGTTGCGCAGGTCCTGGACCCGGCGCGGGACGTGCAGGGTCCACATATGGTCCCGGAAGTGCCGCTTGATCTCGCCGGTGATGGTGGGCACGGCGTAGCTCTCGAAGGCGCTGCCGCGTTCGGGGTCGTACCGGTCGACCGCCTTGACCAGGCCGAGGGCCGCGACCTGGCGCAGGTCCTCGTAGCTCTCGCCGCGGTTGCGGAACCGTCCGGCGAGCCGTTCGGCCATGGGCAGCCAGGCCTCGACGACCTTGTCGCGCAGTGCGTCGCGCCGCTCGCCCGGGGGCAGCGCGGCGAGTTCGCGGAAGGCTTCGGCGGTGTCGGGGGCGTCGTCGTGCGGGTGGTGCTTCGCGGTCACTCGGGTGGGCATGGTACGTCCCAACTCCCTAGGTGGTGCTCGGGGATGGACGGTCACCGTGGGAGGAGGGCCGCGCGGTCGGGACAGGCGCGGCCGGGGCGGCGCCAAGGGGCGCTCCCACGGACGTGCCTCCTGTCCGAAGCACTGATTTTGCGCCTGCCCCGGACCCGCCCCGGCAAACCCGCCGATGTTTTCTACAGGCCCGCCGGGTGACTCGGCCCGCAGACGAGTGCTGCCCGTCAAGACGACTGCTGCCCGTTAAGCCGACGGCCCGGGAGGTCCGCACATGAGCACCAAGGTCTCCGACCACATCCTGCAGCGCCTGCGCGATTGGGGGGTGGACCACGTCTTCGGCTATCCGGGCGACGGCATCAACGGGCTGCTCGCCGCCTGGGGCAGGGCGGAGAACCAGCCGCGGTTCGTGCAGTCCCGGCACGAGGAGATGTCCGCGTTCGAGGCGGTCGGCTACGCGAAGTTCAGCGGCCGGCTCGGAGTGTGCGCGGCGACGTCCGGACCGGGGGCGATCCACCTGCTCAACGGCCTGTACGACGCGAAACTCGACCATGTGCCGGTGCTGGCGATCGTCGGCCAGACCCACCGCACGGCGATGGGCGGCTCGTACCAGCAGGAGGTCGACCTGCACACGCTGTTCAAGGACGTCGCCTCGGACTTCGTCGAGACGGTGACGGTCCCCGAGCAGCTGCCGAACGTCATCGACCGCGCGATCCGCACCGCGTACGCCCGCCGCTGCCCCACCGCGATCATCGTCCCCGGTGACGTGCAGGAGCTGGACTACTCGCCGCCCACGCACGAGTTCAAGATGGTCCCCTCCAGCCTGGACCGCAGTTCCTGGACGGCCGTTCCCTCGGAGGACGCGCTGCAGCGCGCCGCGGAGATCCTCAACTCCGGTGACAAGGTGGCGATCCTGGTCGGCCAGGGCGCCGCCGGAGCACGCGCCGAGGTCGAGCGGATCGCCGAGGTGCTGAAGGCCGGCGTCGCCAAGGCGCTGCTCGGCAAGGACGTCCTCAGCGACGAACTCCCTTACGTCACCGGCTCGATCGGCCTGCTGGGCACGCGGCCGTCGTACGAGCTGATGCGGGACTGCGACACCCTGCTGACCATCGGATCCTCCTTCCCCTACACGCAGTTCATGCCGGAGTTCGGCAAGGCACGCGGCGTGCAGATCGACATCGACCCGCACATGGTGGGGATGCGTTACCCGTACGAGGTGAACCTGGTCGGCGACGCGAAGGCGACGCTCGAGCGGCTCATCCCGCTGATCGACCAGGCACGCGGGCCCGAGTGGTACGACACGGTGTGCGACAACGTGACGCGCTGGCGCGGGGTGATGGAGCGGCGGGCGCAGCTGTCCGCCGACCCGATCAACCCGGAGTACGTCACCCACGCGCTGGACGCGCTGCTGCCCGAGAACGCGATCATCACCTCCGACTCGGGCTCCGCGGCCAACTGGTACGCCCGGCATCTGACGATGCGGCCCGGCATGCGCTCCTCGCTCTCCGGCACCCTGGCGACCATGGGCCCCGGGGTGCCGTACGCGATCGGCGCGAAGTTCGCGCATCCGGACCGGCCCGCGATCGCGCTGGTCGGGGACGGCGCGATGCAGATGAACGGCCTGGCGGAGATGATCACGGCGGCGAAGTACCGCCATGCGTGGGAGGACCCGCGGTTGATCGTCGCCGTCTACAACAACCGCGATCTCAACCAGGTCACCTGGGAGATGCGGGCCATGGAGGGCGCGCCGTCCTTCCTGCCCTCGCAGGAGATCCCGGACGTGCAGTACGCCGCGTTCGCCCGCTCCCTCGGGCTGACCGGTGTGCGGGTGGAGAAGCCCGAGGACGTCGAGGCGGGCTGGCGCGCGGGACTCGAGGCGGACGGCCCCGCGGTGATCGAGTTCCTCACCGACCCCGCGGTCCCGCCGATCCCGCCGCATGCCACCTGGGAGCAGATGGAGGCCACGGCCGCGTCCATCCTCAAGGGCGACGCGGACCGCGGCTCCATGGTCAAGCAGGGGCTCAAGGCGAAGATGCAGGAGTTCCTGACGGGGCACGAGAAGAAGTAGCCGGTGGGGTGCCGGGGCTGCTGACTCCGGGATCTCCACCCGTGGGTGGGGCGGGTGCTCTACCCGTGGGTGGGGCACGGTTCAGCCCGTGGGTGGTGGTGGTCCGCGGGCCCCGCGAAGCAGTCTTGAGGCATGGATTCGCTTCGCTCCGCGCTCGCCGTGCTCATCGCCGTCTGTGGCGCCGTGTTCGTCGCGGCGTGGCTCGCCGGCGCGGTCTACTTCGGCGCGAAGAGAGGGTCCGGCGCGCGGGAGCTGGCCCGCGATCTCCGCCGGACCCTGCCGCGCCGCCTCGCGCTGATCGCCGGTGCCTGGCTGTTCGTACTGCTGGTCCGGCGGACACCGGGGTCCTGGCGGCATCACCTCGAGTTCTGGCAGCCGGAACTGGCGCTCCTGGGCGCCGTTCTGGCCGTCGCCTCCACGGTCTGGCTGCTGTGGGCGCGGTGGGTCCTGGGCACCATGTGGGCGAGCATCCCGATGGTCCGGGAGCACCATGAACTGCGCACGGACGGCCCGTACCGGATCGTGCGCCACCCCATCTACACCGGGATTCTCGGGCTGGTCACCGGCGCCATGGCGGCCTGCGGCTTCGGGGTCTGGGTGCTGGTCCTCGCCGTCGCGGTGCCCTGGCTGCTGCGCCGGGTCCGGATCGAGGACGGCCTGATGGCGGACCGGTTCGGCGCATCCTACGAGGCCTACCGGGCCCGGGTACCGGCCCTCATACCCTCGCTCCGTCTGCACCGGAGCGTCCCGCGTCGGGCGGACGGTCACCGCCCCACGACCTGACGTGGGTGCTAAGTGCCTGCCGACTTCGGCGGCCCGGTGAGGGCCTTCTCGTTCCGGTCGGTCTTCTTGGTTTGCAGCAGCAGCTCCTCGTAGCGGCCCAGTGCAAGCACCACGCCGAGCATGAGGAGCGGGATGAACACGGCGATCAGTGCCATGGCCGTTCCCTCCCGGAGATGGGAGTGGGGGGCATCTGCCGGGTCTCCCTCCCCTCGTTGCGCAAACCCTCGTGTCGGCCTCCGCGCATCGGGTACGCGGTGCCCATCCCGAAGATCTGGAGGGAGTCTCATGCAGCGAGGCAGCGATCGGCTGAGCGTCCATCGCGACGAGGAGATGAAGCACGAACTGCGGGGTCTGCTCCGCTCCGGGCACCCCACCCGGACCGAGGAGTGGCACGACCCCGAGCCCACCGCCGACGACGACCCCGAGATCGCCGGCGGCCCGATCGCCCCGGGAGGTTCCGCCGCGTCCCTGGCCTCGGTCCGCACGGAACTGGCCCGGCACCTGAACCGCCACGTGTTCCCCGCGGGCCCGCGCGACCTGGCACGCGCCATGCGGCGGTCGTACGCCCCGGACGCCCTGGTGGAACCGGTGGAGCGCCTGCCGCGCACGGCGAAGTACACCACGGTCCAGCAACTGGCCGAGGCTCTGGTGGAGTCCGGCCGGGAGCGGCAGGGATAGCCCGAGTCGGCGGGGCCGAGGGCCCGTGCCCGCCCGGCGGGCCGGCCGGGCCCTCGCCCCACGTACGCATAGCCCCCGGCCCCAGGGGTACTGCGGGCGGCGTCATGCCGACGACGGCCGCGGTGCTCCCACCGGCCGGGGAACGGAGAAGGGCCGACTGTGATGGCTGATTTCGTGAGGGAGGTCATGACGCCGGGCGTGGTCGCCGTCCGCCCCGACGCGTCACTGGTCGAGGCGGCGCAGCTGATGCGCACGCAGCACATCGGCGATGTGCTGGTGGCCGACGGACAGCGGATCGTCGGTGTGCTCACCGATCGCGACATCACGGTGCGCGCGGTCGCCGAGGGGATCGACCCGCTCACCGTGAGCGCTCAGTCCGTGTGCACACCAGATCCGGTCGTGATCGCCCCGGACGATCCCGTCGGGACGGCCGTCGCGCTGATGCGCACACACGCCGTGCGCCGGCTGCCGGTCGTCGAGGACGGGATGCCGGTCGGTGTGGTGAGCCTCGCCGATCTCGCCGTGGCCGAGGACCCGGACTCGGCGCTCGCCGAGATCGGCCGAGCCGAGCCGACGGGCGGTGCCAGCGCGTGAGCCGGGGCCAGGACACGGAGATCAGTGCCACCGGTGACGAGGCCGAGTGGCGTGCGTCGAAAGGACGTTGAGACATCATGCGTATCGCATTCCTGACCGCACCCGAGGGCGTCGAGCAGATCGAGCTGACCGACCCGTGGGAGGCGGCGAAGGACGCCGGCCACGAGCCTGTGCTGGTGTCGACGAAATCGGGTGAGATCCAGGCGTTCAACCACCTCGACAAGGCGGACACGTTCCCCGTGGACGAGGTCGTCGGGGAGGCCTCGGCAACCTCCTTCGGGGCTCTCGTCCTGCCGGGCGGGGTGGCGAACCCCGACTTCCTGCGCATGGACGAGAAGGCCGTGTCGTTCGTGCGGGACTTCTTCGACCAGGGCCGCCCGGTCGCCGCGATCTGCCACGCGCCCTGGACCCTGGTCGAGGCGGACGTCGTACGGGGGCGGGTGCTGACCTCCTGGCCCAGCCTGCGGACGGACATCCGCAACGCGGGCGGCACATGGGTCGACGAGCAGGTGAAGATCTGCGACCACGGCACCAACAAACTGGTCACCAGCCGCAAGCCGGACGACCTCAAGGCGTTCTGCGACGCCTTCCTGCACGTGTTCTCCGAGGGCGCCGGCTGAGGGCTCCCGGGCCGGCCGCCGGTGCCCCGGTGAGCGGTGCCGTCAGGAGCGGGGAGTCATCGACTCCCCGCTTCGGCGTTCCCGGGCGCCTTCCCGGGTACGGCCCGCGGCCACCATGCGCTGCGGATTGCGGCGCAGGAACTCGCCCTCCAGCTCGGCCATGCGGTCGTTGTGGGCCCGCAGCGCGTCGCTGGAGCCGTACAGCAGCGTGTCGTGGCGTGTGCGGTGGATCGTCTCCAGCTCCTTCATGAGCTGCTGGTCGTCCAGCCTGCCGACGTCGACTCCGGTCATGGTGGTTTCCCGCTCGTCGTGTTCGTCCATGCGGTCCGGGTACCCGCCCGGCGGCAACAACCCCAAGTGGCATCCGGGAGGGAGCCATGGACCTCGCCTTTCTCCACCCACTCTACGAACATCCCGGCCCCTGGGCCTCCGTGTACGTCGACACCTCCCGGCATACGGAGGACACACCGCACGAACGGCATCTGACGGCCGTGGCGCTGGCCCGGGACCTGGATCGGCAGGGTGCGGACGAGGCGACGTGCCGGGCCGTCCGGGCGGCCCTCGACGAGCTGCAGCACTCCTCCGAGCCCAACGGCCGGGCCCTGTTCGCCCGCGCCGGCGAGGTCGTCCTCGACCCGCCGCTGGCCCGGCCGCCGATGCGCGACAGCGCCCACTGGGCGCCGCTGCCGCACACGGCACCCCTGCTGGAGCTGGCCGGCGAGGACCCCGTCTGCCTGGTGATGTACGTGGACCGCAGGGGCGCCGACATGGAGCTGCGCAGCGCGATGGGCCGCGAGGACGCCGGCTCGGTCAGCGGCCGCCAGTGGCCGGTGCACCGCACGAGCACGGTCGACTGGTCGGAGCGGCACTTCCAGCTGAAGGTGGAGAACACCTGGGAGCACAACGCGGCCGAGATCGCCCAGGCACTGGCCGCCTGCCAGGAGGAGACCCGGGCCGACCTGCTGATTCTCGTGGGCGACGACCGGGAGCGGCGGTCCGTGCACGAGCGGCTGCCCAAGCAGCTGCAGGCGCTGGCCGTCGAGGCGCCGCACGGCACGGGCAGCAGGCTGCTGGACGAGGACGTCGAGAGGACCCGCGGCGAGCATGTGCGGCAGCGGGCCGAGCGGGAGCTGGAACGTTTCCTGTCGGCGCGTGAGCCGGACGCCGAGGGTCACGCCGGTGCGGTGGAGGGCGTCCCGGCGCTGGTGGAGGCCGCCCGCGAGCACCGCATCGACGAGCTGCTGATCCGCCCGGACGGGCCCGACGCCCACCGCGAGGTGTGGATCGGCGAGGACCCGGACCAGCTGGCGGTGCGCCGCACGGACCTGAAGATCCTCGGTGAACAGCACTCCTGGCCGGCCCGCGCGGACGACGCGCTCATCCGCTCCGCGGTGGCCACCGGAGCCCCGGCCCTGTCGGTGTCACCGGCGACGGGCCGGGAGGCCCCGGTGGGCGGCCTGGGAGCCCTGCTGCGGTGGACGTGATCGGGCCGGTCGTGGTGACTTCCGCGACCTACCGCACCCGCTCCACGCGCCGCTCGTCCCACACCGGCTCCGGGGTCTCCCGCACCCGGCCGTCACTGCCGAAGACCAGATACCGGTCGAACGAGCGGGCGAACCACCGGTCGTGCGTGACGGCGAGCACCGTTCCTTCGAACGCCTCCAGACCCTCCTGGAGCGCCTCGGCGGACTCCAGGTCGAGGTTGTCGGTCGGCTCGTCGAGCAGCAGCGCCGTGACGCCCTGCAGTTCCAGCAGAAGGATCTGGAAGCGGGCCTGCTGACCGCCGGAGAGCCGGTCGAAGCTCTGCTCGGCCTGGTTGGTGAGCTCGTAGCGGCGCAGCCGGGACATGGCCGCGCCCCGGTCCTGTGAGTGTTCCTGCCACAGGATGTCGAGCAGGGTGCGGCCCGTCAGCTCGGGGTGGGCGTGGGTCTGGGCGAAGTGCCCGGGCACCACTCTCGCCCCCAGCTTCCACATTCCCGTGTGCGCCACGTCCTCGCCGGCCAGCAGCCGCAGGAAGTGGGACTTGCCGGAGCCGTTGGAGCCGAGTACGGCGACGCGTTCGCCGTAGAAGACCTCCAGGTCGAAGGGCTTCATCAGGCCGGTGAGTTCGAGTCCCTCGCAGGTGACGGCCCGCACGCCGGTTCGGCCGCCCTTGAGCCGCATGGTGATGTCCTGCTCGCGCGGCGGCTCGGGCGGCGGGCCCGCCTCCTCGAACTTGCGCAGCCGGGTCTGCGCGGCCTGGTAGCGCGAGGAGAGTTCATGGCTGATGCTGGCCGCCTGCCGGAGGTTCAGCACCAGCTTCTTCAGCTGGGCGTGCTTCTCGTCCCAGCGGCGGCGCAGCTCCTCGAAGCGGGCGAAGCGTTCGCGTCGGGCGTCGTGGTAGGTGTCGAAGCCGCCGCCGTGCACCCAGGCGTCGGCGCCGGCCGGGCTCGGCTCCACGGACACGATCTTCTCCGCCGCCCGCGCGAGGAGTTCACGGTCGTGGGAGACGAAGAGGACGGTCTTGCGGGTCTCCTTCAGCCGCTCCTCCAGCCAGCGCTTGCCGGGTACGTCGAGGTAGTTGTCGGGCTCGTCGAGCAGCAGCACCTCGTCGGTGCCGCGCAGCAGCGCCTCCAGCACCAGCCGCTTCTGCTCACCGCCGGACAGGGTGCGTACCTGGCGCCACTGCGCCTTGTCGTACGGCACCCCGAGCGCGGCCATGGTGCACATGTCCCACAGGGTCTCCGCCTCGTAGCCGCGTGCCTCGGCCCAGTCGGCGAGGGCCTGCGCGTACTTCATCTGCGCGGCCTCGTCGTCGACGGTCATGACGGCGTGCTCGGCCCGGTCGACGGCTTGTGCGGCCTCGCGGATCCGGGGCGGCGCCACCGACACGAGCAGGTCGCGTACGGTCGTCTCGTCCCGTACGGATCCCACGAACTGCCGCATCACGCCGAGGCCGCCGCTCACGGTGACGGTCCCGCCGTGCGGTTTCAGCTCGCCGGAGATCAGCCGCAGCAGTGTCGTCTTCCCGGCCCCGTTGGGGCCGACGAGTGCCACGACGGCCCCTTCGCCGACCCGGAAGGACACATCGCCGAGCAGCGCCCTCCCGTCGGGGAGGTAGTACTCGAGGTGCGCGGCTTCCAGATGTCCCATGAGGCGGCATTCTCCGGGCCGCGGCGCGGACTCGGCAAACCGTTATCGCTCGGCGGCGGGTCCGTCACTCGGTGTCGACGGGGCGACCGGCGGGTCCGCCCTCTCCGGCGGGTGTCACCAGCGCTCCCGCCCACGACAGCGCCTTCCATCCGTCCTCCGGTGAGCCCTCCAGGACCACCACGCCGGTGTTCCGCAGCGGACGGGCAGCGGCGAAGGGCACGTCCACGTTGTCCGCGCGGGCCGCGGTCCACATGCGGATGGCGGCGCCGTGGCTGACCATGGCGACGGTGCCGGCGCCGCTCGCGGCGGCCTCCGCGACCACGGCGTCGTACCGCGCCAGCGCCTCCGTGCCGCTCTCGCCGCCGGGCATCCTCAGCTCCGTCTCCCCCGCCGCCCACGCGAAGACCGTCTTCATGTACAGCAGTCCGTGCTCGGAGTCGCCGGGCAGCATCTCCAGGTCGCCGGCCGACACCTCGCGGATGCCGTCGCGCACCAGCGGCTCGAGCCCCCGGGCGGCGGCCAGCGGGGCGGCGGTGAGCTGGGTGCGCACCAGGGTGGAGACGTACAGGGCCTCGATGTCCTCGTCGGCCAGGGCCTCGGGCAGGGCCGCCGCCTGCTGCTCGCCGAGTGCGGTCAGGGCCGCTCCGGGTACGGCGGTGTCCAGCAGCGCCTCGACGTTGGACGGAGTCTGGCCGTGGCGTATGAGGAGCAGACGCATACAAGGAGCCTTCGTTGTCGGTCGCCACCCGTCGGACGGGAAACGGGCACTTCAGAGTACCGGCAGACGCGTGAGCCCAGCCCTCGGCCCCGCGCTCCGTCCGTCCACATGGCAAGACACTGGTCTCATCATTCGACATGCAGGCGTACGGTGAAGCGCACCGACGAAGCGTCGAACAGGGGAGTTCAGCCATGTCGAAGCCGCAGGAGACCGCCGTCTACACGCACGGGCACCACGAGTCGGTGCTGCGCTCGCACACCTGGCGGACCGCCGCCAACTCCGCGGCCTATCTCCTCGGCTCGCTGAAGCCCCACATGAGGATCCTGGACATCGGCTGCGGCCCGGGCACCATCACCACGGACCTGGCGGCCCTGGTCCCGGACGGCCATGTCACGGGCGTCGACCACGCGCCCGGCATCCTGGACCAGGCCAGGGCCACGGCGTCCGAACGCGGCCTGACGAACATCGACTTCGCGGTCGCGGACGTGCACGCCCTGGACTACCCGGACGACACCTTCTGCGTGGTCCACGCCCATCAGGTGCTCCAGCACGTCGGCGACCCCGTGCAGGCGCTGCGCGAGATGCGGCGGGTGGCGAAGCCGGGTGGGTTCATCGCCGTCCGCGACTCGGACTACGCGGCGATGACCTGGTATCCGGCCTCTCCGGGGATGGACGACTGGCTGGAGCTGTACCGGCGGGTGGCCCG
Organism: Streptomyces sp. C1-1; assembly: GCF_050214755.1. Taxonomy (NCBI): domain Bacteria; kingdom Bacillati; phylum Actinomycetota; class Actinomycetes; order Kitasatosporales; family Streptomycetaceae; genus Streptomyces; species Streptomyces sp. C1-1. The sequence continues at coordinate 2,438,304 of NZ_CP189826.1, forward strand.
CGCCAACGGCGGCGAGCCGGACGCCGGGCGCCGGCTGAAGTCCTGGGCGCTGCGGGCGGGGCTCACCGACATCACCGCCACCTCCGGCACGTGGACCTTCTCGACGCCGCAGGAGCGGCAGTGGTGGAGCGGGCTGTGGGCGGACCGGACGCTGGCGTCGGCCTACGCCGAGCGTGCCACCGAAGGCGGACACGCCACGCCGGAGCAGCTGAGGGCGGTCTCGGACGCCTGGCGGGAGTGGGGCGCGCGGGAGGACGGCTGGTTCGCCGTACTCCATGGAGAGATCCTGTGCCGAAAAGATGCCTGAATCTCCTTTTCCGGGATACCCGGGCAACAGGAGGTTCACATTATGATTGCCGTCCTTCTCGTATTGCTACTGGCGCTGATTCTTTTCGGCGCGGGATTCGCACTGAAGGCACTCTGGTGGATCGCGGTGGCGGTTCTCGTGGTGTGGCTGCTGGGCTTCCTGGTACGCGGCACCACAGCGGCCGGAGGCAGGGGCCGCTGGTACAGGTGGTAGGCCGAGAGAACTGAATCAGGCAGAAGAACTCAATCGCGCGGCAGCAGCGGTCCCAGCGGCCCGAGGTCCAGGTTCAGGTCCTCGGGCCGCAGGCCGTAGCGTTCGCGCAGTTCCGTCATGCGGTCGTCGAGGAGCATGAGCGTGAGCCCGATCCGCTCCTCCTGCTCCTCGCTGAGATCGCCCGTGTCGAAGCGGCGCAGCGCCTGACGTTCCATGAGCTGACGCAGCAACTCCACCACGGTCAGGACGAGTTTGACGAGATCGCGTTCGACCGTGTCGGGTTCCAGGTCCAGCCGGTTGCGCCGGGCTGTCATAGCAACTCTCCCCAGGGCGAGGGAACTTGTTCGTTCACCGAGCTGATCAGAGCATTGAGGTCGATGCGGACCAGGTCGACGTCCGCGATGCGCAGGGTGATGTCGCCCTTGATGACGACGCCGCCGGCCAGCAGCCGGTCGAGCAGGTCCACGAGGGCGATCTCCCGGCGTTCCACCACGGTCATGCTTCTTCCCCCGCAAAGGAATAGGCGGCCCACGGTCCGGTGAGTTCGACCCGTATTCCGACGCTGTCCACGTGGGTTTCGTCCTTCGTCCGGTCGACCAGTTCCACGAATTCCTCGGAATCCTGGCGGGGCACGAGATAGGCGGCGTTCAGTACGTTACGGCCGGAAACCCCGGACAGCGCGGGATTCTGCGGGGCGTGCATCCGCGAGTCCTCGGCATAGGCGGAGAGCGTGGTGTGCAGCCGGTTCGCGAACTCCTCCGTGCGCTGCCACATGTCCTCGTTCGCGTGCACGCGCATCCGGCGCTGGCGCAGATAGTCCCGGCCGGACGCCGGCTTCGCCGCGGGGGCGGCCTCGCTCTGCTGCGGCTCGGTGTCGGCGTACACCTTGACGCCCCACTCCACCCGGCCCTCCAGCCGGTCGAGGGTGCGCCGGAACTCGTCCTCGCGCTCTTCCAGCATCACGCGGACCCCGCTGTCGTCGCGGAAGACGGTGGCCATCCGCAGGGGCAGCGGGGTGGTGACGACGGTGAGCGCGTCGATCACGCTCTGGTGGGCCCGCGCGGTCTCGGTCAGCCAGTCCAGGTCCTCCAGACGCCGGTGGAGCGGCTCCTCCGCGAAGTCCCGCTCCGGCACGTGGCTGACCACGGCGATCAGGCCGTGATGGGACAGCATTCTGGGCGGATCGCCGGCCACGCCCTTCAGCTGTGCCTGCAGTGGCGCGCCGAAGGGGCGGCAGACGGCGTAGACGTAGCGCAGTCCGCTCATGCCCTGTCCTCCTCCTCACGCTCCCGGTCCGCGACGGCGGCCTCCAGGGTCTCCAGCCGGGCCAGCCGTTCGCGCAGCTCGGTGTTCTCGCGGGACAGTTCGTTGCGTCGGGCGCGGGAGGACAGTGCGGGGTCGTCCTCCCACCAGTCGATGCCCATCTCTTTGGCTTTGTCCACCGAGGCGACGATCAGCCGCAGCTTGATGGTGAGGAGCTCGATGTCGAGAAGGTTGATGCGAATGTCACCGGCGATCACGATGCCCTTGTCGAGCACGCGCTCCAGGATGTCGGCAAGGTTGGCGCCCGAACCCTGACCGTAGGGTTCGGGCATCCGGCCGGCCATGCTCATCGGCGGCCCCCGCCGCCGGCGTGCTCGTACTCGGGCTCGGGCTCTTCCTCAGCCTCTTCCTCTTCCTCTTCCTCGTACTCGCCCTCGGGCTCCTCGCCCTCCTCGGCCTCCTCGTCGTACTCCTCTTCCCCGCGAGGCTCCTCCTCCTCGGCGCCCTCTTCTTCCTCGTCGTACTCGGCCTCGGGCTCCTCTTCGCCCTCTTCGCCCTCTTCGCCCTCGTAGGCGTCCTCGCCTTCCTCGGAGCCCTCCTCCGAGGACTGCTGCGCCTCTTCCTCCTCGGCTATCGCGTCCTCGTGGCTGCGTACGACCTCGCCGTCGCGGATCTCACCGCGCCAGCTGTCCTCGGTCTCGCCCTTGAGGGTGATGAAGCGGACGTAGTTCTTGAGGTCGAGCCGGGCGCGGCGGCCCTGGGCGCGCCAGATGTTGCCGGTCTTCTCGAACAGACCCGAGGGGTAGTACTCGATGACCAGCAGCACGCGGGTCAGGTTGTCGTCGAGCCGGTGGAAGGAGACGACGCCCTTGGTGGTGCCCTTGGCGCCCTCCGAGGTCCAGGCGATCCGGTCGTCCGGCACCTGCTCGGTGGTCTTCGCCTTCCAACTGCGGTTGGACCAGAAGACCTTCAGCTGCCAGTCGGACTGGGTGTCGTCGGAGCGGCTCGCGCTCTTGACGCCCTTGGCGAAGGTGCTGAAGTCCTGGTACTGGGTCCACTGGTCGTAGGCGGTGCGCCGGTCCACGCCCACGTCGACGGACTCGAGGATCACCGTCGGCTTCTTGCCCGCCGCCTTCTTGCGCTTGCCCTTGCCCCCACCGAGACCCTTGAAAGCGCCCATGACCTTGTCCTTGGCGTGGGAGGCCCCGAGTTCCAGGGCGGAGCGCAGCGGCCCCTTGCCCTCAGCGAGCTTGCGACCGCCGTCCAGGGCGAGCTTGGCGAACCCGGGGCTGTTGCCCTCGGCTATGTCGTTGAGCTTGCCGGTGGTCTGGCCCAGCTTGCGGCCGACGCCCGTGAGCAGGCGGGTGGCCTGTGCGGCGAGGTACTCCTGAGCCTCGGCCTTGAGCCGGTCCGCAGCCTCGCTGTGGGCCAGGTCGGTCAGCGGGGAGGCCTTGTCGGTCGCTCCACGCGCGGCCGAAGTGGCTGATCCGACTGTCTCGGTCATCACTCACCGCCTCCCTTCGGCCGACGGGAACGGGCTGCGCGCGCGCCGCCTCCGGCCGATGCCGTCTTCTTGGCGGTCTTCTTCGCCGGTGCCTGCTTGCTCGCGGTCCGCTTGGCCGCCGTCTTCTTGGCCGGGGCCTTCTTGGCCGGGGCCTTCTTCGCGGCCGACTTCTTGGCCGGGGCCTTCTTGGCCGGGGCCTTCTTGGCGGTCCGCCTCACCGGCTCCCGGTCCTCGTCGGATTCCGAGGACTCCTCGTCCTCCTCCGCCTCCGGCTCCTCGTCCTCCGGCTCCTCGTCCTCCGGCTCTTCGTCCTCCTCCGGCTCCTCGTCCTCCTCCGCCTTCGGTTCCTCGTCCTCCTCAGGCTCCGGTTCCTCGTCGTCGTACTCCTCGCGAGGTTCCTCTTCCTCAGTGTCCTCCCGCCCGGCGTCCTCGTCCTCCTCGTCCGAGGCGAGGCCACCGGTCGCCTTGCCGGCCACGCCCGTCAGCTGGTCGCGGACCTGAGCGGTACGGCCGTGCAGGCGGTCGGCGAGGGCGTCCATCTGCCGCTCCACCATCGCGCCGGAGGCGGCCTTGCCGACACCCCGCATGTCCTCGCGCAGCTGGTCCCCGATCTCCTTGAACTGCGGATTCTTCTGCAGCTGCTGCGACATCAGGTCCGCGATCGCCCGCGGGTTCAGATGCATCCGCTTGCCGGCCACGAGCGAGCCCAGCGCGAATGCCATCTTCATTTTCTTGGTACGTCCCAGGACGTACCCGGCCCCTACCGCGAGGCCCAGTCCCACTCGGTTCATAGCGCCGTCCCGTTGCCTGTGGCCCCGCTTCTGCGGAGGCCGGTCTCAAGCCGGTCCAGGAGTTCGTCCTCCTGCCGGTCGAACTCCTCCTCGTCTATTTCTCCGGCCTCCAGCTGCTCCTCGAGCTTGGCGAGCTCGGCCCTGATCGTGGAGGGGTCGTAGTAGATCCGCTCCGCCTCCTGCACGACCTGCTTGATCACCCATCCGCTGCCGCGCACCGGGGCGAAGGGAAGCAGGACCAGCTCACTGATCAATCCCATGTGTGCTCACTCCTGGGCGATGCCCGGACCGGCTGCTGTGCCCGCGTGCTCGGCGGGGCCCGGATCGACGAAGCTGTACGGGGGCAGCGGCCCGTTGACGCGCAGCTCGATGTGCGGATGGCTGTTGCGGACCTGGTCCACCGTGGCCAGGAAGCCGTCGGCGTCGTCGCGGTCCACCAAGAAGGACACGTTGAACAGCCAGCCGCTGGACTCGGGGCCGGCGGCCACGGCCGCGGCGACGGGTTCGAGGGCCTGCTGCAGTTCGTTGGCGTCCTCGCCCTCGCGGGCCTTGACCGCGGCCACCACCATCTCGCCGAGCCTGAGCCGGTCGTCGTAACTACCGCCGCCCGCCTGCCGGTTGGCCTCGGTCATGGCGCGGATGTCCGGGTTCCCGGACATCACGAGGTGCAGTACGGCCTCTTCCTGGTGGGAGGCCTTGACGTTGTACTCGACCTTGTCCTCCAGGGCGCCCAGCCGCTCCGCGTAGTGGTCGGCGCGCTCGGTGAGGACATCCTTGACCGTGTCGTCGTCCGGTGCGACGCTGCCGAAGCGCATGGGCAGCACCACCCCGCCGGCGCCCGCCTCGGCGAGCACCGCCTGATGGGCGAGCAGGTCCTTGCGCTTGGGCCGCAGCCCCTCGGGCGCGTCGCTCACGACGGCCGCCAGCTCCCCGGCCTGCAGGACCCGCACCTGGCGGGGCGGATCACCGACGCCCACCAGGTCCTCCGGGAGCGCGGGGTGCGAACTCGCGGTGATGCCGTACACGTACGTGCTCACTCCTGCTCCTCCTTCCTGCGCGAGGCAGTGGCCTTGCGCGTGCGCGGCCGGGACTGGGTCTCCCGCTCCTGCCCCTCGTCACGCGCCTGCTTGAAGGCGCCGGATACGGTCTCGGCGGCTCCGGAGAGCGCACCCTTGGACTTGCCGCGCGCGCCGGACTCGGTCATCTCACCGACCAGGTCGGGCAGGCCGGGGTCCTTGTGCGGACCGGACTCCAGGTCCAGTCGGTTGCACGCCTCTGCGAAGCGCAGGTAGGTGTCGACGCTGGCCACGACGACACGCACGTCGATCTTCAGGATCTCGATGCCGACCAGGGATACCCGTACGAACGCATCGATGACCAGACCCCTGTCGAGGACGAGTTCCAGAACGTCGTAGAGGCCGCTGGAACCGCCCCCACCGCCGGTCTGCTGTGCCGGGACAACGGTCATGCCGACCGCGCCTCCTTGTCTGTGGTTTCGGGAATGTATGTGAGCGGGTCGGCGACCTAACGGCCGCCGGGCCGTGCATCGGCCCGCCCGCGTTCGTAACGGCGGACGCGGCGGTATCCGGTCAGTTGACCGTCGGGGTCGAGGTCGACCTGATAGCTCGCCATCAGGCTCATCGTGTCCGGCACCCGGGTCAGCTCCAGAACCTCGATCTCAAGAGACCAGCCGTCGTCGGTCTGCTCGAAGGACGAGACGCTCTCGGCGGTCATGCCCGTCAGCTCAGCGAGCTGGGTGCGCGCCTGGCGCAGCACCTCCATCGGGTTCGACCGCTTACTCGTCCCACCATTCTCTTTGTCCGAATTCTGTGACTTCTGTGAATTCTGGGATTCTTGTGAGTTTTTTGTGTCAGACATGGCCACCTCTTGTCTCCGGGTGGCCGCAATATCAGCCGCCAAACATTCATGCGCCCCGCAAGGCGTCCAGCCTGCGACGGGCGGGCCCGAGAGCGCGTTTTTTGCTCATGAGGCCGGCCCACGGGTCGCCGCGGACCTGTTCCACCGCGTCGGCGATCGTCCAACGGCGCGCGTGCAAGCCCGGGTCGTCCAGCTGGGCCCACTCCAGGGGGGTGGCCACCGGCGCCCCGGGCAGGGCGCGGACGGTGAGGGGGGCGACCGCGGTCTGCGCGTAGGCGTTGCGGCCCACGTCGAGGTAGAGCCGGTCGCCGCGGTCCTTCTTGCGGGCGGCGGTGGTGAGCCGGTCGGGGTGGGCCTCGACGAGCGCGTCGGCGACGTCCCGGGCGAACTCACGGACCTCGTCGAAGTCGTGCCGGCCGTCGACCGGCACCACGACGTGCAGGCCGCGCGAGCCGGTGGTCATCAGGGCGGAGGGCAGCTTGAGCTCGTCGAGGAGCTCACCCAGCCACCGGGCCGCCTCCCGCACCGCCGCGAAGTCGTCACTTGCCGGGTCCAGGTCGAACACCATCCGGTCGGGCCGGTTCACCCCTCCCACCCGGGACAGCCAGCGGTGCAGGGTGACAGCGGCCTGGTCGGCCAGGTACACGAGGGTGGCCACGTCGTCGCACACGGTGTGGCAGACGGTGCCGCCCTCCTTGGCCAGCTCGACCCGCGTGATCCAGTCCGGGTAGTTCTCTGGGGTGTTCTTCTGCATGAAGCGCGGGCCGTCGAGGCCGTCCGGGTGTCGCTCCAGCATCAGCGGACGGCCGCGCAGGTGAGGCAGCATGAACGGGGCGGCCGACCGGTAGTAGTCGACGAGGTCGCCCTTGGTGTACTCCTTCGCGTCGCCGCTTCCGGGGAAGAGCACCTTGTCCGCCCGGTGGACCCGCACGGTCCGGCGCCCGGACCGCACGGTCCGTCCGCCGTCGTCCCGGCTCACGACACGACCGCCTCCTCCACCAGCAGCTTCCCGGCCGCCGCGATCGACTCGGCGTCGATGCCGGCCGCGTGCAGCTGCTCGTCGGGAGAGGCGGAGCCGGGCATGCCGCGCACGGCGAGCCGCACCAGCCGCGGCACGGGCCGGCCGTCGAGGAACGCGTCCAGGACGGCGTCGCCGAGGCCGCCCTCCTCGTGGTGGTCCTCCACGGTGACCAGACAGCCGGTCTCCTCGGCGGCCCGGCGCAGCGTGAGCCGGTCGACGGGCTTGACCGAGTACAGGTCGACGACCCGGGCCCGGATGCCCTCGCGCTCCAGCGCGTCGGCGGCGGCCAGCGCCTCGTGCACGGTCACGCCGGCCGCGACGAGGGTCAGCCGGTCGTCGGAGGAGGAGCGCAGCACCTTGCTGCCGCCGATCGGGAACTCCTCGTCGGGGCCGTAGATCACGGGGCTCTCGCCGCGGGAGGTGCGCAGGTACCGGACGCCCTCGCAGCCCGCCATCGCGGCGACGAGCTGGGCGGTCTGGTTGGCGTCGCAGGGGTACAGCACGGTCGAGCCGTGCACGGCCCGCATCATCGCGAGGTCCTCCAGACCCATCTGGGAGGGCCCGTCCTGACCGATGGCGACGCCCGCGTGCGAGCCGACGAGGTTGATGCCGGCCCCGCTGATGGACGCCATGCGCACGAAGTCGTGGGCGCGGGTCAGGAAGGCGGCGAACGTGCAGGCGTACGGCACCCAGCCGCGGGCGGCGAGGCCGACGGCGGCGGCGACCATCTCCTGCTCGGCGATGTAGCACTCGAAGTAGCGCTCGGCGTGTTCCTTGGCGAAGGCCTCGGTGCGCGTGGAGTCGCCGACCTCGCCGTCGAGGGCCACGACGTCACCGCGGCCGCTGCCGAGCGCGGCCAGCGCCTCCCCGAACGCGTTGCGGGTGGCGACCTCGTCCCCCTTGTCCCAGCGGGGCAGCTCGGTGTGGCCGGTGCGCACGGCGTGCAGCATCCGGGCGGCGGGCGGTTCGTGCACCTGGACGCGGATGTCGCGGGGTCCGCCGAGCTCGGCGATGGCCTCGTCGGCGTCGGGCAGCGGCTTGCCGTGCAGGCCCTCGCGGTCCTGGACGGCCTGGACGCCCTTGCCCTTGAGGGTGCGGGCGAGGATCGCGGTGGGCTGGCCGACGGTCGAGACCGCCTCGCCGTAAGCGCGGTCGATGGCGTCCACGTCGTGCCCGTCCACCTCGATGGTGTGCCAGCCGAACGCCTGGAAGCGGCGGGCGTAGGCGTCGAGGTCGTGCCCGTGCCGGGTGGGTCCGCGCTGGCCCAGCCGGTTCACGTCGACGATCGCGGTGAGGTTGTCGAGATGCTCGTAGGCCGCGTGTTCGGCGGCCTCCCACACGGACCCCTCGGCCAGCTCGCTGTCCCCGCACAGCACCCACACGCGGTAGCCGGTGCGCTCCAGGCGCTTGCCGGACAGCGCGATGCCGACTCCGACGGGGAGCCCCTGGCCGAGCGATCCGGTGGCCGTCTCGACCCACGGCAGCCTGCGCGGGGTCGGATGCCCCTCGAGCCGGCTGCCGAGCTTGCGGAAGCTCAGCAGTTCGTCGTCGTCGACGGCGCCGACCGCCTTGTAGGCGGAGTACAGCAGCGGCGAGGCGTGGCCCTTGGACAGCACGAAGCGGTCGTTGCCTGGGTGGGCGGGGCGGTCGAAGTCGTAGCGGAAGTGGCGTGCGATCAGTACGGCCACCAGGTCCGCGGCCGACATCGAGGACGTCGGATGCCCGGACCCGGCGGCAGCCGCGGCCCGCACACTGTCGACCCTCAACTGCTGCGCGAGCTCGGTGAGTTCGGTGGTGTTCATGCGTCTCCTTCCGCGGGGGTGTCGGAACGGCGAACGGATCCGGGAGCCTGCGCGCCCTCACCATCACGCGCCTTCCCACCCGACTCGCCACCGGCCGGTGGGCCGGGTTTATTCTTCGCGGGCTCACCGCCGGGCTGGTTCTTGGCGACCTCGCCACCCGGCTGGTTCTTGGCGGGCTCGCCGCCCGGCGGGTTCTTGGCGACCTCGCCACCCGGCTGGTTCTTGGCGGGCTCGCCGCCGGGCTGGTTCTTGGCGACCTCGCCGCCCGGCTGGTTCTTGGCGACCTCGCCGCCCGGCTGGTTCTTGGCGGGCTCGCCGCCGGGCTGGTTCTTGGCGACCTCGCCACCCGGCTGGTTCTTGGCGACCTCGCCACCCGGCTGGTTCTTGGCGACCTCGCCACCCGGCTGGTTCGCTTTGGGGTGTTCCGTGTCCTCGGCCGTGGCCGCGCCCGGGCCGGAGCGGGCCTGGGACTGTGATCGGTCCTCCGGGCGGCCCGCCACGCGCGCGAGTTCCGGGGAGGCCGTGTCGAGGGGTACCGACCAGGAGCGCACGAGGCCCAACTGGACGGCCTGGCGGGGCAGTACGGCGTCCAGGAGCCAGTCCGCGGCGACCCGGACGCGGTTGCCGGGCATCGCGGCGAGGTGGTAGCCCCGGGTGACCGCGCCCGCGATCGGGCCGGACAGCGGGACGCCGAGCGGATTGGCGGCGGCCTTGACCCCGCCCAGGTCGACGACGAACCCCAGGTCCCGGTGGCTGTAGGCCCGCCGCTCACCGTGGCCCAGCGACGCGGCGACGTTGCGGCCCGCGACCTTGCCCTGCCGCCACGCGTGCTGTGCCGTCATCGGGGTGTACTGGCCGGGCTTCTCCAGATCGGGTACGGCGGCCGCGTCCCCGGCGGCGAACAACTCGGGCCGGCCCGGCACCTGCAGGTGCGGATCGACCAGCAGCCGGCCGCGTTCCATGGGCAGCCCCAGGGACTCGGCGAGCGGATCGGGCCGTACGCCCACGCACCACACCAGCGAGCGGGTGGGCACGAACTCCCCGTCGGTGAGCAGGACCCCGTCGCGCGTGGCCTCCTTCACGGAGGTGCCCATGCGCACGTCGACGCCCCGCTCGCGCAGCACGGCGTCGGCGGTGCGGGAGAGGTGTTCGTCGAGTTCGGGCAGGACCCGTTTCGCGATGTCGAGCAGCAGCCAGCGCGGCCGCATGCCCCGCCGCAGCGGATGCTTGCGGACCTGAGCGTCGGTGAACAGCTGCCCCTGCGCGGCGACTTCGGTACCGGTGTACCCCGCGCCGACCACCACGAAGGTGCAGCGCGCGGCGCAGGTCTCCGGGTCGTCCGCGGCCGCGGCCAGCTCCACCTGCCGGGTCACGTGGTCGCGCAGGTACAGCGCCTCGGGCAGCCCGCGGAAGCCGTGCGCGTGCTCGGCGACGCCCGGGATGGGCAGCAGTTTGTTGACGCTGCCGGCCGCGAGCACCAGCCGGTCGTAGGTGAGGGTTCCGCCGTCGCCCTCCGGCCCGGTGTAGTGCACGGTGCGTCCGTCGAGGTCGATCGCGTCGGCCTCGCCGAGGACCAGCCGGACGTGCGGCAGGGTGCCCGAGAGGGAGACGGTGACCCGGCGCGGCTCCAGGATGCCGGCGGCGACCTGGGGCAGCAGGGGCAGGTAGAGGAAGTAGTCGGTCGGATTCAGCAGGGTGACCTCGGCCCTGTGCCGCATCAGCCGGGACAGGGTGCGGGCCGTCTGGTACCCGGCGAAGCCGGCTCCGACGATCAGGATGCGGGGTCGAGCCACGTTTCGCCTCCGGCGCTGTCGCGTACGTCGTGCGGAAACTTCCGCGTCCCCCTGGTCAGGGCCGCCAAACGTGCGCCGGTTGCCGCTCCGGCCCCCGGGTACCCGGACCCGGACCACAACCGCCGACGTCGCGGAGGCACTCCCCCATGCCCGAGTACGGCTATTTCCTCTCGTGCGAGCAGTACGGTCCCGCGGAGCTGATCGAGCAGGCGCGGATGGCCGAGCAGGCCGGGTTCCAGTCGTTGTGGATCTCCGACCACTACCACCCGTGGAACGACGAACAGGGCCAGAGCCCGTTCGTGTGGTCGGTGATCGGCGCGCTGTCCGAGGCGGTGTCCCTGCCGATGGAGACGGCGGTGACCTGCCCGACCGTGCGGATGCACCCGGCGGTGGTGGCGCAGGCCGCGGCCACCAGCGCGGTGATGACGAACGGCGCCTTCCGGCTCGGCCTCGGTTCGGGCGAGGCGCTCAACGAGCACATCCTCGGCGACCACTGGCCGCCCGCGCACGTCCGCCTGGAGATGCTGGAGGAGGCCATCCAGATCATGCGCCGGCTGTTCGGCGGCGAGGAGGTCAACCACCGCGGCCCGCACTACACGGTGGAGAACGCCCGGCTGTACACGCTGCCGGAGGAACCCGTGCCGATCGACATCTCCGGCTTCGGACCGGCCGCCACCAAGCTGGCGGCCCGGGTCGGCGACGGCTACATCACGATGACGCCGGACCCGTCGATGGTGGAGCAGTACCGCAAGGGCGGCGGCGGCGGAAAGCCGGTCAGCGGCGGCACCAAGGTCTGCTACGACACCGACCGGGACGAGGCCGTACGGACCGTGCACCGGCTGTGGGCGAACGAGCAGCTGCCCGGCGAACTGAGCCAGGTGCTGCCCTCCCCGAAACACTTCGAGCAGGCGCAGCAGCTGGTCACCGAGGACATGGTGCGCGAGAACCGGGTGTGCGGCGGCGACGTCGACGAGCACGTGGCGGAGCTGAAGCAGTTCGCGGACGCCGGTTTCGACCGGGTCTACGTCAACCAGATCGGCCCAGACCTGCGCGGCTTCTTCGACTTCTACCGGACGAAGGTGCTGCCGCAGATCCAGCAGGTCTGAGGGGGCGGCGATGAAGCTCCAGCGGCCCGTCGTCTCCGTCTACACCGTGCCCACGGACGCCCCGGAGGCCGACGGCACGCTGTCCTGGGAGTCGACGACGATGGTGATCGCGGAGGTGTCGGCGGGCGACGCGACCGGCACGGGCTGGACGTACGGTCCGCCCGCCGTCGCCGACTTCCTGCGCGGACAGCTGGCCCCGCTGGTCGAGGGCCGGGACCCCCTCGACATCCCCGCCACGCACGACGCGATGTGCCGCTCCGTGCGCAACGCGGGCCGGCCGGGCGTGGCCGCGGGCGCGATCTCGGCGCTCGACATCGCCCTGTGGGATCTGAAGGCCCGTCTGCTCGAACTGCCGCTGGCCCGGCTGCTGGGCGTCTGCCGGGAGGAGGTCCCGGTGTACGGCAGCGGCGGTTTCACGACGTACCACGACACGCATCTGGCCGCCCAGGTCAACGGCTGGGTGCACGGACAGCACATCCCGCGCGTCAAGATCAAGATAGGTGAGGGCTGGGGCCGGGCCGTCCCCCGCGATCTGGCCCGGGTCCGCGCCGCACGCCATGTCATCGGCGACGAGGCGGAGTTGTACGTCGACGCCAACGGCGCCTACACCCGCAAGCAGGCCGTCCGGGTCGGCCATGCCCTCGCGGACCACGGCGTCGGGTGGTTCGAGGAACCGGTCTCCTCCGACGACCTCACCGGGCTGCGCCTGGTCCGCGACGCCCTGGTCTGCGACGTCACGGCCGGTGAGTACGGCTACGACCTGCCGTACTTCGCCCGCATGATCGCGGCGGGCGCGGTCGACTGCCTGCAGATCGACGCGACGCGCTGCGGCGGCATCACGGAGTTCCTCCGCGCCGCCGCCCTGGCCCAGGCCCACGGCCTGGAGGTGTCCACACACTGCGCGCCCCATGCCCACGCGGCGGCCGCCTCCTCGCTCCCCAACATCCGCCACATGGAGTGGTTCCACGACCACGTCCGCATCGAGGACATGTTCTTCGACGGCGCCCTGGACCCCACGGGCGGTTCGGTACGACCGCTGGGCGGCACGGGCCACGGCCTGACGCTCCTGGCCGACGAGGTGACGCAGTACCGGATCGGCTAGCGGCGGACCAGGGGTCGACTAGCGGCGGACCAGGCGGGTCAGCCTTCGGGCCGCCAGGACGGTGGCGCCCGCGGTCAGGGCCGCGCCGGCTCGAGTGCGGTTGCGGGAGAGCCAGTCCTGCGGGCTGCTCCCGTGGGACTCCGCGTCGAACCGCCCGTGGGCCCCGAAGTCCCGCCCGTGCGGGCCGTCCACAGGGGTCCACAGGTTGGCGGAGTCGCCGTGCTCGCCCTTGTCCTGCTGGGCCTCGAATCCCGTCCGTGCCAGGTACCGGTCCAGCACACCGGGGGCAACCGCGTTGGCGATCAGGGTGGCCACGGTGGAGCCGCCCACCCAGTACTCGCGGCGCCGGCCGTGCGAGGCGGCATGCACGATCGCCCGTCCGGCGACCTCCGGCTGGTAGACGGGAGCCACCGGCCGGGCCTGGCCCGGCATCCGGCTGAGCACCCAGTCGAACTGCGGGGTGTTGACGGCGGGCAGCTGCACCATCGTCGTACGCACACCGCTGCGGGAGTGCAGCAGCTCGCAGCGCAGCGACTCGTTGAACCCCTGGATCGCGTGCTTGGCCCCGCAGTACGCCGACTGCAGCGGAATCCCGCGGTACGCCAGCGCGGAGCCGACCTGCACGATCGTGCCGCGGTCGCGCGGCAGCATGTGACGGAGGGCGGCCCTGGTGCCGAACACGTAACCCAGGTAGGTCACTTCGGTCACCCTCTTGAACTCGTCCGGGGTGATCTCGGTGAACGGCGCGAAGACCCCGGCGAAGGCGTTGTTGACCCAGACGTCGATGTGCCCGAAGGTGTCGACGACCTTCTGCGCCGCGTCGTCGACGGCCTTGGCGTCGGCCATGTCCACGGGGACGACCAGCGCCTCGCCGCCGGCACGCTGCACGTCGTCGGCGGCCGCGGCGAGCCCCTCACGTCCCCGGGCCAGCAGGGCGACCCGGTCACCCCGGGCGGCGAAGGCCACGGCCGTGGCCCGGCCCACGCCGCCGCTGGCGCCGGTCACCACAACGGTCTTGGGGCTCCCGGGTACCCGCATTCCCAAGCGCTTGCGCACCTCGCGTCACCCCCGGTGGTGCGGGCGCTCGGGGTCGATGTTCTCCTGCGTCGGCGCCGGCGTGCCGGGCACGCCGGTCGCCGGCATCCCGGCCACGGGCGCCCCGCTCGCGCCGGCCGTGCCACCGGGCGCCACGGGCGGCACCGGCGGGTACGGCGGAACGGCGCCGCGGGTGCGGTCGCGCTCGGTGGCACCCGCCATCTCCGCCGCGTGCTCCGGAGTGGGCCGGGACGCGGAGGGACGGGCCGCACTGCGCAGGGCGAAGGCGACGACACCCAGGATCACCGCGGTGATCAGCGCGGCCGCCCACGCGGGCAGAGCGATCGCCAGCGCGAGACCCACGGCGAGGGCGAGGGCCGCTCCCGCGTAGAGGGCGACGGCGCCGGACGCGCCGTACAGCATGGCCCTGCGGCGCTGCTTGCGAGTCTGTTCGCGCAGCTCGTCGCGCACGGTCTCGCGCGCCACCTGCGCCAGCTCGTCGACCAGGTGCTTGTCCAGATGCTCCAGATGATCCAAGCCTTCCATGACTGCCGGGTACCCGTACACCCGTACGCATAACGCGCTCCGTCACGGCCGGAAAGCAGCGCGTCAGCCCAGGGGCGCCGGGTACCCGCCCGGCTCGCACGACGAAACCCTCACACAACCCATCACAGGAGTCACAGCATGACGGAGCGCACCGACGTGGTGGAGCTGCTCAAGGAGCAGCACACCCGGATCCGAGAGCTGTTCGACGAGGTGGCGAACACCAAGGGCGGGGACCGGAAGAGGCACTTCCACGATCTCGTCCGGCTCCTCGCGGTGCACGAGACCGCCGAGGAGGAGGTCGTCCACCCCTTCGCCCGCAAGAACATCGACGGCGGTGAGCTGGTCGTCAAGGACCGGATCGAGGAGGAGGAGAAGGCCAAGCAGGCCCTGTCCCGGCTGGACGACATGGATCCGGACTCGCCCGAGTTCCTGGATGAGTTCGCGGCCCTGCGCCAGGACGTCCTCGCGCACGCCGACAACGAGGAACGGTACGAGTTCGCGCACTTCGCGCGGATCGCCGACCGCGGCAAACTGGAGGCCCTGGCCCGCGCGGTGCGGGCGGCCGAGGCGCTGGCGCCGACCCGGCCTCACCCGGGCACCGACACCGCTCTGAAGAACGTGGTGGTGGGGCCGATGGCGGCCGTCGTCGACCGCACCCGTGACGTCGTACGCAAGGCGATGGGCTGACCCACGCCCGAGGGGCGGCCGGGAGCGGGGTGATCACCGGAACGGATCACCTCACCCGGCCGTCCCAACTAGGCTCGACGGCATGGACATTCTGGGAGCCACGCTGCGCATCTGCGTCGACGACCTGGAGACCGCGGTCCCCTTCTACGAACGCCTCGCGGGCGGCCACGCCCTCCGCTTCGAACGCGGGGGCGTCCAGGTGGCCGCCGTCGGCTGCTTTCTGCTGATGAGCGGGCCCGAGGCCGAGCTGGACGTGCTGCGCAAGGTGGCGGCGACGATCGCGGTGAAGGACCTCGACCAGGCCCACCGGGTACTCACCGAGCTCGGGGCCCGCATCGTCGCCGGGCCGCTGCCGACGCCGGGGGGCCGCAACCTGATCGCGATGCACCCGGACGGCACGGTGTACGAGTACGCGGACCGCAACCCGTAACGCCCCTCACGTCTCCGGCGGCCGCATGCGGAAGTCGTAGTGCGCCGGGAGCGGTTCGTCGCTCAGCCTCGCCCACAGCCGGCCGATCGTTTCCGCCCCCTCCCGCAGGTCGGCGACCTCGAAGCCGGCGCGGAAGATGTCCCGCGCCTCCTCGGGCATCCCCTCCGCGAGCAGCAGCCCGGCCTCGATCAGCCGGAACCTGCCGCGCCGCCGGACGGCGGGCTGGAGCCGGTCCCAGACGGCGCGCGCCTGCGCGGTGCGGCCCGCGGCGAGCAGTGCCTCGATCGCCTCGCGGCCCAGCGCGGCCGTGGCCGCCGTCCACGACTCGCCGTTGTCGCGCCGCTCGGCGCACAGGTCCTCGAAGGCCTCCGCGTACCGGTCGGCGGCCCGCTCGGGGTTGCCACTCGCCTGGTCGGCGACGGCGAGGCAGCGCAGCAACGGCCACACGGACGGCGCGAGTTGGAGTGCCCGCTCCCAACTGCGCACGGCCTGCGCCCGGTCGCCGGCATGCCACTGGGCTACGCCCAGGTGGTACTCGGTGAGGGGGGTGGCCGGCGCGGCCTCCAGCATGTCCCGCCAGTGCGGGGAGACGAGCGTCTCGCCGGGCGGCCGCACCCGGCGCGGCTCGGGAAGGAATCCGGCGCGCAGGAGGTGCAGCCAGGGCGCCTGGGCGTCGCCGAGCGCGCTCTCGTCGAAGGGTGTTCCGGGCAACTTGAGGTCGGCGCGCAGCACTTCGAGGGCGCCCCAGCCGGAGCCGGTGGCGAGGATCTCGACCGGTTCGGTGTCGGCGTACGGCTTCCAGGCGGCGTGGGCGGCGTCGACGTCGGCGCGCGGAAGGGCCGCTTCAAGGCGAGCGTCCACCTCGTCGGCGTTCCGCGGGGAGTTCAGCGGACCGTACGCCTCCAGCCAGGACACCTCGCTCTCCGCGTCCAGTCGTACGTGCTCCAACTGGGTGCGGGCGAGGCCTGCCTGGATCTCCAGATAGCCGTCGGTGCCGGGTTCGGTGAGCCACTGCTGCCAGCGGCGTCCGCCGGGCGCCCGGCCCCAGATGAAGAGCTTGCGCCCGCGCAGCGCATCGGTGGAGGTCTGCACCAGTCCGCGCCCGTCCTCGTCGAGCGCGGCGATCCAGCGGCGGCGTTCCTCGGGCAGGTCGTAGAAGTAGTCGGCGGCGTACGGGTGTTGCTCGATCTCCGGGTGCGTGGGCGCGGGCACTTTCCGCAGTCTGCGCTCGTAGCCGAAGTGCCAGGCTTCCTCGGCGGGCACGAGGACGCGGCGGGTCTCGGGCACGGCGATGTTGGACCACCAGTACGTCGGCACCGGCTTCTGGTGGGGGTTGCGGACGCGGACGCCGACGTACAGGAAGTCGGAGCGGTCCGGCAGCCAGAGGTCGACCTGGAAGGGGAGGTCCCGCAGGCGCTCCCACTCCCACAGCCGGAGCATCTCGCCGCCGTCGGGGGCGGCCACGCGGGCCGCGTGCAGGGGTGAGCAGGACAGGGTCGTGTGGCCGGTGGCGCCGATGTTCCATTCGATGCCGCCGGAGAACCAGGCGCCGTTGAGAGCGAAGGCGGCCGGCTGGAACACGGGGTTGCGGTACAGGAGTTCGCGGCCGGTCGGCTTGTGCAGGAGGGAGGCGACACGGCCGCCGAGCCGCGGCAGGACGGTGGCGCGCAGCCGGTCGTTCTCGATCACGAGGGCGTCGATGGCGCGGGGCTCGCGCGAGCGCCCGTACTGGTCCCGGACCCGCACCGGCAGCACGCTGCGCAGTGGCTCGTAGCCCGCCTGACGGGCCATGTCACGCGGCAGTTCGTCGCGCTCGCGGTCCTCGATGCGGTGTACCTCGTGCGGGAGCCGCAGTGGGGGCAGCGGATTGTCCGGGCCCAGCTCCGCCGCCGGCATGGTCAGTACCTCACGTCGGATCGTCGTCACGATCACCATGGAAGCCGCTGACCGGTGATCCGGCCAGGGGAGCTACCGGTCAGGATTGCGCAAAGGCCGCCCCAGGGGTCATCCCGTCATCTCGACGGTGATCGCCCACCGCTCGTGGTCGCGCCACGCCCCGTCGATGAAGAGCATGTTCGGGGAGAATCCCTCCAGGCGGAAGCCGCAGGAGCGGGCCAGGGCGATCGAGCCGGTGTTCCCCGGCTGCGCGTTGATCTCCAGCCGGTGCAGGCGCATCGGCCCGAACGCGTGGCCCACCACCAGCCGCAGTCCCTCGCGCATCAGTCCGCGGCCGACGGCGTGCGCGAAGGCGCCGTAGCCGAGCGCGCCGCTCTGGAAGCCGCCCTCGACGATGTTGTTGATGTTGATGAACCCGGCGATGGCACCGTCGTCGTCCTTGTCGCACACCAGGAACCCGGCCTTGGTCGGGTCCTCGATCAGCCGGCCGGCGTAGGCGGTGTACGCGTTCGCGGTGTCCGGCGGGTACAGCCACGGATGGTGCAGGTCCTTGCTCTGCCGGGCCCGTGCGGTGAACTCGGCGCCGTCCCCGTAGGTGAAGTGACGTATCCCCACCCGGGGCCCCTCGGCGAGATAGCGGGAAGCGGTGTGCGGCATCCGGCCAGCCTACGTCGGCCCGCCTCCGGTCAGCGCAGCGCGGGCTCGTCCAGGGTCAGCGTGCCCGCGTCGGCGTCGACGACGGCGGCCACTCCGAAGGGGACGGTCAGGGCGCCCGCGCAGTGCCCGAAGCCGAAGCCCTCGACGACCGGGACACCGAGCCCGCCGAGCCGGTCGACGAGCAACGGACGCACCTTCTCGTACGGGTCGCACCGCTCCCACGACCCGAGCAGCACCCCGCGCACCCCGTCCAGCCATCCGGCGCGCCCGAGCTGTGTGAGACAGCGGTCCAGGCGGTACGTCTCCTCGCCGACGTCCTCCAGGCACAGCAGTCCGCCGCGGGCACCGGGCCGGGCCTGCGGTGTGCCCAGTTCGGCGGCGAGCAGGGTCAGGCAGCCGCCGAGTGTGACGCCCCGCGCGCGCCCCGGAACGAGGGCGCTGCCGCCGGAGGCGATCGTGCGGACGGTCTCCGGCGCGAAGAGGGTGGCCTTGAGATGTTCCTGTGCGCCGGCGTTCTTGATGAAGTCGACGCCGGCCGCCATCGGCCCGTGCAGCGTGACCAGGCCGAGCCGTGCGGCGAACGCCTCGTGCAGCACGGTGACGTCACTGAAGCCGACGAACACCTTCGGCCCGGCCGCCCGCATCGCCTCCCAGTCGAGGAGGTCGACCGTCCGCTGCGCGCCGTATCCGCCCCGCGCGCACAGCACCGCGTCCACCGAAGGGTCGCACCAGGCGGTCTGCAGATCGGCCGCGCGGTCGGCGTCCGTACCCGCCAGGTAGGTCAACTCCCCGTGCCGGTCCAGCACATGGGGCCCGACGACCGGGTCGAGGTCCCAGCCCCGAAGCACGTCGAGCCCGGCCTGCAGCCGCTCCTCGGGCACCGGTCCGCTGGGCGCGACGACGGCGACCCGTGCGCCGGGGGCGAGCCGGGGCGGCCGGACGAGTTCTCGTACCGCTTCTCTCACTTGGACAGCTCCAGGGTCGGGACGCCGCGCGGATTAAGCCCGAACACCTGCGCGTACAGGGACAGTTCGGCCTCCATGGAACGGATCATGGTGTCGGCACGCCGGAATCCGTGCCCCTCCCCCTCGAAGGCGAGGTAGGCGTGGGGCACCCGCTGCCCCCGGATCCGCTCCAGGAACCGCTCGCACTGCGCGGGCGGGCAGATCACGTCGTCCAGCCCCTGGAGCAGCAGGAACGGCGCGGTGACGCGGTCGGCGTGCTCGGTGGGCGAGCGTTCCGCGTACCGTCCGGGCACCTCGGCGAGCGGTCCGACCAGCGACTCCAGGTACCGCGACTCGAAGTCGTGGGTCTCCCCCTCGGCCCAGGCGGCGAGGTCGAGGACGGGGTAGATGATCGTGCCGCAGGCGTAGACGTCGGTCTGGGTGAGCGAGGCGGCCGTGGTCCAGCCGCCCGCGCTGCCGCCGCGGACGGCGAGCCGGTCCCGGTCGGCGGTGCCCTCGTCGGCGAGGGCGAGGGCGACGGCCGCGCAGTCCTCGACGTCGACGACGCCCCACTGCTCGCGCAGCCGCTCCCGGTACTCGCGGCCGTACCCGGTCGAACCGCCGTAGTCGACCTCGGCGACCCCGATGCCGCGGGAGGTGAAGTAGGCGATGCTCAGGTCGAGCACGAGCGGCGCCCTGCTGGTGGGACCGCCGTGCGCCCAGACGACAAAGGGCGGAAGTTCGTCGCCGGGAGGGACGCAACCGGGATTGTGGGGCGGGTAGATGCGGGCGTGGATGTCGCGTCCCGCGGGCCCCGTGAAGGTGCGGATCTGCGGCTCGGGGTAGTGGGCGGGGTCCACGGCGTCCTCGTGCTCGGCGCCGACCACCCGGGCCCGTCCGGTCCGGGTGTCCAGTTCGACCACCTCGTAGGCGCTGCGCGGGCTCGCCCCGACGGAGACGACCCGCTCGCCGTGCACCGCCAGGGTGGGCGCGAACTCGGTCCAGGGGCCGGCCGCGTCGACGATCTCGCCGGTCTCCGGGTCGAGTATGCCGAGGGCGGTGGCGCCGCGCCCGTGCACCACGGCGACGAGCCCGCTCATCAGCGGGGCGAACCAGCGGTGGCCGAGTTTCCACAGCGGCCCGGCGAACTCCTCCTCGCGGGGGCACAGGGGTACGCCGTCGCGGTAGAGGTTCCACCAGCCGGTGCGGTCGCTCGCGTACAGCAGGGACCCGTCGGCCGCCCAGTCGGCCTGCGCGATCGACTCCCGCGGCCCGCCGGCGACGGTCCGCGGCCGGCTCAGCGTGCCGTCGTCCAGGACTGCGGCGACGACCAGTTCGGTGCCGTCCCAGGGCATCTGGGGATGGTCCCAGACGAGCCAGGCGGCGCTGCCTCCGTCGGGCGAGATCCGGGGGCCGGTGACGAACCGGTGTGCGTCGTCGGTGAGTTCGCGTATGGCGTCGCGGTCCTGGGCGGCGGAGCCGTCCAGCGGTACGGCGGCCAGGACGCGGCGCACGTCGGTGGGTCCGTCGCCGGTGAACTCCTCCAGGACGCACCACACTTCGCCCCGGTCGGGCAGCAACAGCGGCTCGGCCCAGCGCAGTCCGCCGCCGACGGGCGACAGCGGGGTCAACGGGCGCGGCTCGGCACCGGGTTCGTACCGGTAGAGCCGCTGGTCGGCGAAGTTCACGAACACCACGACCGGGCGGCCGTCCAGGAACAGGCCGGCCCAGGGGTGTCCGCCGTACTCGATGACCCGGCTGCGCACGTTCCACGGCTCGGGCAGCACCGACTCCTCGTGGCCGTCGGCCCGTCTGCGCACCAGGGTGCGCCGGCCGCCCTCCTCGGGCCGGGGCTCGGTCCACCAGGCCTCGTCACCGACGAAGCCGACGTACTCGGGGTGCCCGTCGTGCGCGGCGGTGAGCGCCGCGTCGATGGGCGAGGGCCAGGAACCGTAGGGCAGCGTCTGCACGTCTCCTCCGACTCGCCTAGGCCGTGCGCAGGAACCGGTCGAGTACCCGGACGCCGAAGTGCAGTGCCTCCACCGGCACCCGCTCGTCGACGCCGTGGAACATGGCCTGGTAGTCGTACCCCTCCGGCAGCTTCAGCGGGGTGAAGCCGTAGCCGGTGATGCCGAGGCGGGAGAACTGCTTGGCGTCCGTGCCGCCCGACATGCAGTACGGCACCACATGGCCCTCGGGTGCGAACTCCTCGACGGCCGCCCGCATCCGGGCGTAGGTCGTTGAGTCCACGGGCGCCTGCAGGGCGACCTCACGGTGGTGGTACTCCCAGTCGACGTCCGGTCCGGTCAGCCGGTCGAGGGTGGCGCGGAACTCGTCCTCGCCGCCCGGCAGATACCGTCCGTCGACGTAGGCGACGGCTTCGCCCGGGATCACGTTGACCTTGTAACCGGCTTCCAGCATGGTCGGGTTGGCGCTGTTGCGGACGGTCGCCTCGACGAGCTTGGCAGCCGGCCCGAGCTTGTCCAGGAGGGCGTCGACGTCGTCGAGGCCGCCGTCGAGGCCGTAGAGCGCGGCGAGTTCGCCGAGGGCGGCCCGTACGGTCGGGGTCGGCCGCAGCGGCCACTCGTGCCCACCGATGCGGGTGACGGCGGCGGCGAGACGGGTGACGGCGTTCTCCGCGTTCACCTTGGAGCCGTGCCCGGCGCGCCCGCGCGCGGTGAGCTTCAGCCAGCCGGTGCCGCGCTCGCCGGCGGCGATCGGATAGAGCTGCCGGCCGCTGCCGTCGTGGAAGGTGAAGGCGCCCGACTCGCTGACGCCCTCGGTGCACCCCTCGAAGAGGCCGGGATGCTCGTCCGCGAGGAAGCCGGAGCCGTCGCGGGCGCTGTCCTCCTCGTCGGCGGTGAAGGCGACGACGACGTCCCGCCGCGGCCGGACGCCCTCGCGCGCCCACTGCCGCACCACGGCGAGGATCATCGCGTCCATGTTCTTCATGTCGACCGCGCCGCGCCCCCACACGACCCCGTCGCGGATCTCGCCGGAGAAGGGGTGCACGCTCCAGTCCTCGGCCCGGGCCGGGACGACGTCCAGGTGACCGTGGAGCAGCAGCGCGTCGGCGGACGGGTCGCTGCCCTCGACGCGGGCGACGACGTTCGTACGCCCCTCGGTCCGCTCCAGCAGGACGGGTTCGAGGCCCGCCCCGGCCAGCTGCTCGGCCGCGTACTCGGCGGCGGGCCGCTCCCGGCAGTCGCCACCGCCCCGGTTGGTGGTGTCGATCCGG
Source organism: Streptomyces sp. C1-1 (assembly GCF_050214755.1). Classification (NCBI taxonomy): domain Bacteria; kingdom Bacillati; phylum Actinomycetota; class Actinomycetes; order Kitasatosporales; family Streptomycetaceae; genus Streptomyces; species Streptomyces sp. C1-1. The sequence continues at coordinate 2,460,517 of NZ_CP189826.1, forward strand.
ATCAGGTCGGAGGTGAACCGGACCACTTCGTCCAGTGCCCGCTGGTCAGCCATACTGCTCCTCCACCGCGGCCGAGACGATCGTGGTGACCGCCTTGAAGGTACGGATGCCCTCGTACATGGTCCCGCTGGTGTACGCCACCTTGCGCTCCCCGATCCGGTCCACGCCGGGCACGACGGTGGCGGCCATGGCGAGGTGCTCGGCGTCGAACTCCAGGGCGATGGTGAACGGCCCCGCACGCAGCGGTTCGTGACGGACCGCCAGCCGCGCCGCCTCCTTGGCCGCGGCCCGGATGTCGGCGGCGGTCCTGGCCGGTGTGCGGCACACGGCCGCGTACCGCGAGACATGGTCCTTGACGGCGACCTTCAGCGCCTCCGGCGCGTAGCCGAGGGCGTCCTCGCAGGCCACGTCGTCACCGGTGACGAGGACGACGGGCACGCCGTACTCGGCGACGACGTGGGCGTTGAGCAGGCCCTCGCTGGCCCTGACGTCGTTGAGCCAGACCCCGGTGATGGAGTTGGCGAGATAGGTGTGGGCGAGGACGCCCTCCATGCCGGCGCCGGCGTGGTAGCCGACGAACGCGATCCCGTCCACGTCGCCGTGCTGCACGCCCTCCACCATGGACAGCGACTTGTGCCGTCCGGTGAGCATCTGCGTCCGCTCGTCGAGGCGTTCCAGAAGCAGGTTGCGCATGGTCCAGTGGGCCTCGTTGACGACGACCTCGTCCGCCCCGCCCTCGAAGAACCCCAGCACGGCCGCGTTCACGTCCGAGGTGAACAGCGAACGGCACCGCTCCCACTGCGGTGTCCCCGGCAGCACGTCGGCCGGCCAGGTGACGCCCGTGGCACCTTCCATGTCGGCGCTGATCAGGATCTTCATGATGCGCCACGTTACGCGCCGGGACGGGTCCGGTTCCAGGACCCGCTGCCTCGGAGGAGCCCGGGTTGCGCCGGCGGGCGCGACGGCGTCGGATGGGAGTCCGTCGATGCCGAAGGCGAGGGCCCATGACGAAGCACGATCCCGCGGCGGACGACCGGCGTCCCGGAGGCCTTCCCGTGCGCTGCCAGGGGCCGTACGGCCGCCCGGAGGACGGAGGGGACTGCCCCGACCCCGCCCGCTTGGAGGTCGTCCGCTTCCGGCGGCCGGCGCCGGCCGTGTGCCCGGTGCGTCTGGGGCCGTCCCTGCTGACGGCGGGCGATGTGCTGTGGCCTCCGCAGATCACACTGGTTCGCTGACGCGGCGCCCTCAGCTCGCGCGGCCCGCCACCAGCCACTTCGAGGGCAGCTCGATCCGGGTGCCGTCGGCGGTGAACTCGGTCGTGACGAGCGGCAGTTCGCCGGCTGCCAGCACCGTGAGGCCGGCTGCCGCCAGATACCCGGGCACGTCGTCGTCGGCGACCTCACCGGGCGCGAGGCCGTGCCGGAAGACCGGTGCGAGCTTGGGCGGCGGGCCGGAGGGGCTCTGCGCCAGGCCCAGCAGGACGGGCTTGGCGGTCTCGGACAGCTCGACGAGGAAGGCGCGCCCCCGCTCGCCCACGAGCGTGGCGATACCGTCCACCATGGCCTGCCGGGCGTCGGGTTCGACCTGGTGCAGGACGCCGCGCATGTAGACGTTCGCGTCGCCGAGTTCCGCGTGCAGCGTCTCGGTCTCGTTCTTCTCCACCGCGTCGAGCACCCGGTAGGTGGCCTGGCCCGCGGGGTCGGCGTGCCGGGCGTGCTCCACGGCGGCGGCGGACAGGTCGGCGCCCACCACGTGCCGGAAGCGGTCGGCGAGGAAACGGGTCTGGGTGCCGTTGCCGCAGCCGAGGTCCACCATGGCCAGGCCCGAGTCGACCAGATGGGGCGTGAAGAGGCCGAGATGGACACCGGCGGTCAGGGCCGGCTCCGCGTCCCAGAAGACGGCCCCCTCCTCCTCGGGGGCCTCACGCCAGAAGCCCTCCCAGGCCTCCCGGTACCTGCTCGTCACGCTCATGTCCGACTCCCCAGGGTGCGCCGCGAACCCGTCCCGAGTGACGGGCCAGTACGGTCTACCGCGCCCTTGGCATGGCTACAAGCGCGTGGCGCATTCCTTCACGCCGCATTCGACAGGCGTACGCTCCTGGTGCTGCGCACGCCCTCCTGTGGTGCGCGGGTGACCGGTGTGCTGTCAGCGCCGCGGCAGCGTCAGCTCGAACCAGACGGTCTTGCCGGTCGTCGTACGGCTCGTGCCCCATTCGCGCGCGAGGGTGCTCACCACGCGCAGTCCGCGCCCGAAGTCGTCGCCCGGTTCCGCGCTGAGCAGGGTCGGCAGCTCGTGGTCGTCGTCGTCCACTTCGCACAGCAGGGTGTCGCCACGGACGAGACGCAGCAGGACCGGGCGGCTGCGGGAGTGCCGTACGGCATTGGTGACGAGCTCGCTCACCAACAGCTCGGTCTGGCCGGCGAGTTTCGCCAGCCCCCAGTCGTGGAGCTGTTCGCGGACCACGGCACGCGCGCGTGAGACCTCGACCGGGTCGAGGGAGAGCCGCCATTCGGCGACGTCGTCGGCGTCGATGCCGTTGAGCCGGGCCATCAGCAGGGCGACGTCGTCCTTGCGGCCGCCGCGGCCCGCTGCGGAGAAGGTCGCGGCGAGGGCGCGGATGATGGCGTCGCAGGCGTCGTCCATCGACGCTGCCGGGTGGGCGGCGGACTCGCTGAGGGCCGCGAGGCCCACGCCGATGTCCTCGCCGCGCACCTCGACCAGCCCGTCGGTGCACATCACGATCCGGTCGCCGGGCTCCACGCGCACGTGTACCGCCTCGAACGGCACCCCGCCGACACCGATGGGCGCGCCGGTCGGCAGATCGAGCAGCTCGCTGCGGCCATCCTCGGCACGCACGAGCACCGGCGGGATGTGGCCGGCGTTGGCGAGGTGCAACTCGCTCGCGATCGGGTCGTAGACGGCGTACAGACAGGTCGCGAGGTAGTTGTCGCCGAGGCGCTGGGCGAGGTCGTCGAGGTTGCGCAGGAGCTGGGCGGGCGGCAGGTCGAGAGCGGCCATGGTCTGTACGGCCGTGCGCAACTGGCCCATCATGGCGGCCGAGTTCAGGCCGTGGCCCATGACGTCGCCGACGACCAGGGCGGTGCGGGCGCCGGGCAGCTTGACCGAGTCGAACCAGTCGCCGCCGACGCGGCCCAACAGGGTGCCGGGCAGGTAGCGGGTGGCGATGTCGCAGCCCGGCATGCGCGGCGGGATGTGCGGCAGCATGCTGTCCTGGAGGGTCTCGGCGACGCTCTCCTGGTAGGTGTACATGCGCGCGTTGTCGAGCACGAGGCCCGCGCGGGCGGCGAGTTCGGCGCCGGTGACCCGGTCCATGTCGTTGAAGACGGGCCGCTCCGGGTGGCGCAGCAGGATCATGAAGCCGAGAACGACGTTGCGTGCCTTCAGGGGCACGACCAGCATCGACCGGTGGTTGATCAACGGCCGGATGTCCCGCTTCTCGAACTGCGAGGCGATGGCGTGGCCCATCTCCTCGCTGATGCGCGGCACCAGCACGGGCTCGCCGGTGGTCATGCACTGGAAGAACGGTGTGTGCGCCGGGAACGGCATGGCCTCGCCGACCGGCACGACGTCGTCCCACCGGCCCGGTTCGTCGGTGTGCTCGACGGCGACCCGGTGCCACATGGTGGTGGTGTCGGGGACGCCTTCGGGGAACCCCTCGCCGGCGACGACCTGTTCGCGCAGATAGGTGCCGGCGACGTCGGTGAAGCGCGGGACGACGGCACGGCTGACCTCGAGGATCGTCGTGGCCAGGTCGAGGGAGGTGCCGATGCGGCCGCTGACCTCGTTGAGGAACTCCAGGCGTTCGCGTACGGCCGTGTACTCCAGATCCTCGCCGTCGTCGGCGAGTTCCCGCGGTACCGGTAATCCGTCGGCGACGGCGCGCGCGGCGCGCTCGCGGCGGGCCCGACGCCGCTCACGCCGGGGCACACCCCAGTCGGGGGTGACGGGCACCCGGTCGTTCTGGCTGAACTCCAGTACGGGATAGCCCAGTTCGAGGACCTGCGCGACGATCCGGGCGCTCTCGTCGACGCTCATGCTGGGCAGGATCTCGGGCAGTCGGCCGGCCAGTTCCTCGGCTCCGGGGAAGTCGGTGTGCAGGGCGAAGCCGGGCGCGATCCGTTCGAACGCCAGGTCGTCGTCGGGCTCGTCCTGGTGGAGCCTCGCGGTGTCGGCGGCGAGCACGAGCAGCCGCTCCTGGCCCGGGCCCACCAGCGGGTACGCCCACCACAGCACGTCGACGCGGTCGCCGGAGCGGCCCGGTTCGTCCCGTCCGCGGACGGTCAGGCGGGCGCGGCCCGCGGCCGGGTAGGAGAACCTGCCGTCCAGCGACGACTCGAGGCCGGGACCGAGTCCGTCGTAGGCCGCGAACGCCCCGTACTCCGGGATGTCCTCCTCCTCGGGCAGCACGCCGGAGACGGGCAGCAGGTCGACGGCCGCGCGGCCGAGCGCCTCCTCCTTGGGGACGCCGAACAGGCGGCGTGCGCCGGTGCTCCAGTGGGAGACGAGGCCGCCACGGTCCACGACGACCACGGCCAGCGGGACGCGACCGGTCGCGGCATGGCCGTTCGCCAGGCCGTTCCCGGATCCGAGGCTGGGAGGTGCGTCCCTCTCGGTGCCACGGTCAGCGCCACTTTCCATGGCCCAGGCCCTCTCTCCCCACGGCTCGGCAAGATCTGTGCCGCCTGCTCCACCGTACGGCTCCGTCCGGTGGCGGTGTGCGGCAATGCGCGAATTGATGCACGGCACGATCGCACGCGCGCGGGGGCGCACGCCCCGGTCCGGTCAGTCCTCGTGGCCCAGTTGCAGGTCGCGCTCCGTTCGGCCGCCGCCGGCCACTTGGAGCACGGTCGCGACCGGTGGGTAACCCGCGGCGATGACGGTGTACTCGCCGGTCGCCAGGTCGACGAAGCGGAATGTTCCGTCCGGTCCGGTGGTGAGTGAGTCGACGACGTTGCCCGCCGCGTCGAGCAGCGTCACGCGCGCGTCCTCGACCAGGCATCCGCCGCTCGCGCGCACGGCGCCGCGCAGCACCGCGCCGCCGGCGAGTTCGACGTCCTGGCGGGTCTCGCGGGAGGCCTGGACGGTGACCGGGAGCGCGACCGGGCGGTAGGTGTACGCACTGGCGGCCAGGGTGTACTCGCCGGCGACGAGTTCGGTGACGAGGTAACCGCCCTCGCGTCCGCTGCGGGTGGTGGCGACGACCTCGCCGCGCACGTCGGTGAGGGTGATCGTGGCGTCCGGTACGGGTGTGCCGTCGGCGGTGCGCACCTGGCCGGCGAGGCGTCCGGCGCCGCCCAGGGCGATGTCCAGCTCGACGGGGTGCTCGCCGACGGTGACGGTGACGGCCTGGGGCTGGTGGCCGCCCGCGGCGGCGATGAGCACGTACGAGCCCGTGCCGGGCGTGGGCAGCGCGTACCGCCCGTCCGCACCGCTCGCGCCCCGGCCGATCTGCCGCCCGGTCACGTCGATCAGGGTGAGCGCCGCGCGGGCCAGGACGGTCCCGTCGGAGTGCTGCACCGTGCCGCGGACGGGGATTCCGGCGGTGTGCGGCGACCGGGCTCCCGGCACCCGGGCGTCCGCGGTCACCGGGTCCGTTTCGGCTGCGTCGTGGGACACCAGTGGTTTCTCCTCGAGGAAGAAGGCGAAGAGCACACCGAGGGCGAGTACCGGCACGAGACAGAGGAAGACGCGGGGCATGGCGTCGGCGTACGCCCGGACGTAGTCCTCCCGCAGAGGTGCGGGCAGCGCGTGCACGAGCTGCGGGGTGAGGGACTGCGGGTCGGGGAGGCGGGCACCCGCGCGCGTGGGGAGGCGTTCGTGGAGCGCGTCGGTGAGCCGGCCCGCGAAGAGGGTGCCGAAGACCGCGGCGCCGACACTGCCGCCGATCTGCCGGAAGTAGTTGTTCGCGCTCGTCGCCGTGCCGAGGTCGGCGGGGCGCACCGAGTTCTGCACGGCGAGGATCAGGACGGGCATCACCATGCCGATGCCGGCGCCCAGGACGGCCATCCAGAGGCTGTACTGCAGCCGGGGCGTGTCCACCTGGAGGCGGGACAGCAGCCACATGCCCACGCAGGACACGGCACTGCCGAGCACGGGGTAGACCTTGTAGCGCCCGGTGTGGCTGATGAGCCGGCCGCACACGATGGAGGCACCCACGATGCCGCCCATCATCGGCAGCATGAGCACGCCCGACTCGGTGGCACTCGCCCCGTCGGCCATCTGCAGGTACGTCGGCAGATAGCCGGCCGCGCCGAACAGCGCGACCCCGGTCACCAGGCCGACCAGGCCGGTGACGACGAAGACGGGGTCCTTGAACAGCCTCGGCGGGATGAGGGGTTCGGCGGCGAAGTGCTCGGCGACGAGGAAGAGAACGGCGGCGACGGCGGCCCCGGCGCCGAGGCCGAGGATCGTCCGCGAGTGCCACGCGTACTCGGTGCCGCCCCAACTGGTCAGCAGCACCAGGCAGGTGGAGGCGGCGGCCAGCAGCAGGGCACCCGGGACGTCGATGCGCCCCCGGCTTCGCGGCTTCGGCAGTTTCAGTACGGCGGTGACGACGGCCAGGGTGACGAGGCCGAAGGGTACGTTGAAGTAGAAGCACCACCTCCAGGAGAGGTGGTCGGTGAAGTAGCCGCCCAGCAGGGGGCCGGCGACCGAGGCGAGCCCGAAGGCGGCGCCGATGAGGCCCATGAAGCGGCCGCGCCGCCTCGGGGGCACGATGTCCGCGATGATCGCCTGCACGCCGGTCATGAGGCCGCCCGCGCCGAGGCCCTGGACGGCACGGAAGGCGATCAGCTGGTCCATGGACCGGGCGCGGCCGGCGAGTCCGGCGCCGATCACGAAGACGACGATGGCGAACTGGAAGACGCCCTTGCGGCCGAGGAGATCGCCGAGTTTGCCGTAGACCGGCAGTCCGATCGTGGCCGTGAGCAGATAGGCGGTGATCGCCCAGGACATCCTGTCGAGGCCGTGCAGCTCACCGACGATCTTCGGCAGCGCGGTGGCGACGATCATCTGCTCCAGGGCGGCGAGCAGCAGCGCCGGCATCAGCCCGAGGAAGACCAACCGCACCCGGCGCGGGCTCAGTTCGGCCGTCGCCGCCGCAGCCGCGGCGGCGGTCCGCGCGGGCGCCGCCTCCTCATGCACCAGAGTGGTCCCGCCCACGTGCCGCTCCCCTCGTCGCGCCTGCCGCACAATTCCCGCGTAAGCGACAACTGCGAGCAAGCACGGCGAGTTACGGAGTCCCGGGGGGCCGAGCGGAGATCCACTCGAACCGGTGAGAGGGACCGACCGGGGGCAACGCCCCCCGGTCATCGCCGACTTACTTCTCCACCTCGGCGGCGAGCTTCGCGAGCACCGCGTCGTAGATGCGGCCGAGGCCCTTGGGCGCGAAGGTCTTCTCGAAGAAGCCGCCGATGCCGCCGGCGCCGTTCCACACGGCGGTGACGACCACGCGCGACCTGCCCTCGCCGGCCGGGGTGACCGTCCAGGTGGTGACCATGGAGGAGTTGCGGTCCTTCTCCACGAGCTGCCCGTCGGTGGGCTCGGTGACCTCCAGGAGGCAGTCGCGGACGCGCTTGCTGGTGGCCTGGAGCTTCCAGTGGACGAGGGTGCCCTCGCCGTCGCCGCCCTCGCGCACCTCGTACTCGCTGAAGTGCTCGGGCAGCAGCTTCGCGCGCGTGCCGCTGTAGTCGGCGAGGGCGTCGAACACCTTCTCCGCGTCCGCCGCGACGACCCGCTCAGTAGTGGCCTCGACCTGCGCCATCGATTTCCTCCAGGGCTTGCTTTCTCGGGCTTGGGGCAAGCCAACCACCCCCGCCCACGACCACCCAAATCGGGGTGCCCCAGGCCGCCACGGAGGCATCTCGAGGGCGTCGGAAGCGATCAGAAACAGGCCTTGCACGATAATTCGAACACGTGTTTCACTCTCGGGGTAGCGGCACCGAGGAGGCGTCATGCGCTGGGAGAACCTCACAGTGGAGTCCGGCGGCCACAGCCGGGCGGCCGAAGCCGCGCTGTTCGGCGCGGACGCGGTCGTGAGCAGGACCTTCGACACGCCGGAGTTCCGCGGGATCACCTTCCACGAGGTGCGGGCCCGCTCGATCGTCAACCGGGTGCCGGGCGCCTCGCGGATGCCCTTCGAGTGGACGGTCAACCCCTACCGGGGGTGCTCGCACGCGTGCGTGTACTGCTTCGCCCGCAAGACGCACACCTACCTGGACCTCGACTCGGGGCTCGACTTCGACTCCCAGATCGTGGTCAAGGTGAACGCCCCGGAGCTGCTGCGCCGCCAGCTGGGCTCGCGCCGCTGGCAGGGCGAGCACATCGCGATGGGCACCAACGTCGACTGCTACCAGCGCGCCGAGGGCCGCTACCGCCTGATGCCGGGCATCCTGTCCGCGCTGCGCGACCACGCGAACCCCTACTCGATCCTGACCAAGGGCACGCTGATCCTGCGCGACCTGGACCTGATCGTGCAGGCGGCCCAGGTGACGGACGTCGGCATCTCGGTCTCGGTCGGCTTCACCGACCCCGAGCTGTGGCGCACGGTGGAGCCCGGCACGCCCGCGCCGGAGCGCCGCCTGGAGGTGGTGCGCGCGTTCACGGAGCACGGCATCGGGTGCGGTGTGCTGATGGCGCCGGTGCTGCCGTTCCTGAGCGACCACCCGGGCCAACTGCGCGCCACCGTGCGTGCCATCGCGGCCTCGGGCGCCACCTCCGTCACTCCCCTGGTGCTGCATCTGCGCCCGGGCGCCCGCGAGTGGTTCATGGCCTGGCTGGCCCAGTGGCACCCGCATCTGGTGGCGCGCTACGAGCGCCTGTACGCGGAGGGCGCCTACGCCCCCAAGTGGTACCAGCGCCGGATCACCCGTCAGGTCCACGAGCTGGCCCAGGAGTACGGGATCGGCCCCGCGCGCGCGGGAATGCCCCGGCGCGTCCGGCCGCCGGAGCCGGTCGAGGAGGCCGTGTCCGAGCCGACCCAACTTTCGCTGATCTGAGAGCAATCGAGCGCATCCCTCGGCCCGATCGGGTCAAGTATCGCCAGAACGAGTTCTTCCGGGGCCGTGATCCGGGACGATTCGGCGAGGACCGTGACATTCACGGTCCGACCCCCTCCGTCCTGGGAGGACTCCATGAGAAAACGCGCAGCCGTGCTGTGCGCCGCCGTCGTCGTGGCCGGGACCGTCGCGGCCGTCCCCGCCGACGCCAGCGCCCCGGGCACCGCGGACACCGCCCACGCCGCGACCCTCACCTGGAAGAGCTGCGGCACCACCGACTATCCGACGCTCCAGTGCGCGTCCCTCAAGGTCCCGCTCGATCACCGGCATCCGTACGGCAAGCAGATCACCCTCGCCCTGTCGCGGGTGAAGCACACCACGAGGAAGAGCCTGGGCCCGCTGCTGGTCAACCCCGGCGGGCCGGGCGGCAGCGGCCTCACTCTGGCCGGATTCGTGGCGTCCTCGCTGCCCAAGTCGGTCGCGTCCCGCTACGACGTCATCGGCTTCGACCCGCGCGGGGTGGGCAAGAGCAAGCCCGCCCTCGACTGCGAGCCGGGCCACTTCGACCCGGTGCGCCCCGACTCCGTGCCGAGCACGCCGGCGCTCGAGCGCGCCAACCTGCGGCGCGCCAAGGCCTTCGCCGCCGCCTGCGGCCGCAAGTACGCGAGCGTGCTGCCGTACATCGACACCCTCCAGACCGTGCGGGACATGGACGCGATCCGCGCGGCGACCGGGTACCGGCGGACCAGCTACTTCGGCTACTCCTACGGCACCTACCTGGGCGCGGTCTACGCCAAGCTCTTCCCCCAGCGCGTCAAGCGCCTGGTCCTGGACTCGATCGTCGACCCGACGGGTGTCTGGTACGACGACAACCTCGGACAGGACTACGCCTTCAACGACCGCCACCGGGCCCTGATGTCCTGGATCGCCAAGTACGACTCGACTTACAGGCTGGGCACCGATCCGGAGAGGATCGAGGCCAAGTGGTACGCGATGCGTGGGGCGCTCGCGAAGAAGCCGGCCGGCGGCAAGGTGGGCGCCTCCGAGCTGGAGGACACCTTCATCCCCGGCGGCTACTACAACGGCTACTGGCCCTACCTCGCCGAGGCGTTCGCGGCCTATGTGCACGACAAGAACGCCGATCCGCTGGTGGAGGCGTACGAGAACTTCGGCGCGATCGACGCCTCCGGGGACAACGGCTACAGCGTCTACACCTCGGTGCAGTGCCGCGACGCGGCCTGGCCGCGCGACTGGAACCAGTGGCGCAAGGACAACTGGGAGGTGTACGACAAGGCCCCGTTCATGACATGGAACAACGCCTGGTACAACGCGCCGTGCGCGTTCTGGCCGACGGACTCGCTGCGCCCGGTGAACATCGCCAACGGCAAGCTGCCGCCGGTGCTGCTGTTCCAGGCGACGAACGACGCGGCGACGCCGTACGTGGGCGGCCTGACGGTCCACCGGATGCTCGCCGGTTCGAGCTTCGTCGTCGAGGAGGGCGGCGGGAACCACGGCGTCACGCTCAGCGGGAATACCTGCCTGGACAAGTACCTGGCGAAGTACCTGTCCGACGGCACGGTGCCGCGCGGCGGCGGCGAGATCGACGCGGTCTGTCCGAAGCTGCCCGATCCCAAGCCGCTGACCTCGAAGGCGGCCTCGCCGTCGGCCCGCGGTTCGGCACTGCACGGCCTGGTGGGCTTCCGCGGCTGACCGGCCGACGGCCCGGTCGGGGGCGGGCGTTGTCAGACCCGTGGTCCACCATGGACCCATGAGTGAGCTGACCAGGATTCCCGCCCCCGACGGGGTCTTCCCCGCCGCCCAGTACAGCCACGTCGTCATGGGCACCGGCCGCCTCGTCGCCGTCGCCGGCCAGGTCGCGGTCGACGAGGACGGCAAGCCTGTCGGCGAGGGCGACCCCGAGGCCCAGGCCCGCCAGGTCTTCGAGAACCTCCGCCGCTGTCTGGCCGCCGCCGGCGCCTCCTTCGACGACGTCGTCAAACTCACCTATTTCGTCACGGACATGGCCCATATGCCGGCGATCCGTGCGGCCCGCGCCGAGCACATAGCCGACGACCGCCTGCCGACGGCCTCGGCGGTGCAGGTCGCCGCGCTGGTCCGGCCGGAGTTCCTGCTGGAGATCGAGGCGCTCGCGGTGCTCGCCCAGTGATCGGCGGCGTGTGAACCGGCGAGGGCGCCCGGCCCCACGTCAGCGCTGCTTGGGGATCCGCGCCAGCGCCTGCACCGCCGCCTCCGCGAGGGCCGGATGCGCCAGGGCCTCGTTGAGCACCGGCCGGGCGCGGCCGTCCTGGAGCGTGCCGAGCCCCTCCACGCAGGCGAGAGCGACCCGGCGGTAAGGATCGTGCGGGCGCAGTCTGCGCTCCAGCGTCGTGATGAGCGCCGGTACGGACTCCGGGGCGCGCAGCCGCGTCAGCAGACGAACCGGGTGCAGGGCGTAGGCGACGCGGAGTTCGTTGGTGGCGAGGGCGGCCGCCGCGCGCGCCGTACGGGGGTCGCCGAGTCGGGCGAGGGCGTGGGCGGCGGAGGCGCAGCGCTGCGGGTCACGGTGGTTCAGCAGCAGGACGAGGGACTCGAAGGCGCGCCGGTCGCCGGCGAGGCCCAGCCGGAACGCGGCCAGCTCCCTGGCCCACAACGGCTGTCCCGGTTCGGTGAGGACGCCGGCCAGCTCGTCGAGGTCTTCGGTCGCCGTGAGCCGCTCGTATGCGAGGGACCCTCCGGACTCCTGCCGTAAACGCTCCGTGAGTGATCGCAACTCTTCGTCCATGGCACCGAGATTAGAGGGACCGCCGATCTCTCGGGACGTACATCACAAACACGAGGTCTGGCGCGCTCGTTACCCACCGGTTAAGCTCAGACGAGCGAGTTACCCACTCGCACCCCCTTGCGGCGGCCTGGTGACGCAGCCGTCGTGAGAGCAGTCGGTTCGGTACCTCATGTACCGCAGCACGACCCGGCCCCGGGACAGGGCCGGTCGGATTCCCGCCGTTCGCCCGGGCGTGTGCACGCCCTCGGTGACGGCACCGGGCGTGTGCGCTCGCAGCCCGGCAACACCCGCATTGATCCACGCACCCGGTGCGCCATGGCACGGCTTCGGCCGGGCCCCACTCGGCGCACCCGGGGGCGCTCCCAGTCGTCACCCTCATTCCTGGAGTCCGCGATGGCCACTCCCCTGTCCCAGCCCCCTCAGTCCCCGCTCTCGACCGTTGCCGTCGTCGGTCTCGGCACCATGGGCACCGGCATCGCCGAGGTCCTCGCCAAGGCCGGCCGCGAGGTCGTCGGCATCGACATCAGCGAGGCGGCCGCCGCCAAGGCGGTCGCCGCCCTGGAGGCCTCCACCGCCCGCGCCGTGGAGAAGGGCCGGCTGAGCGAGCAGGAGCGCGCCGACGTCCTCGGCCGCGTGCGCACCTCCACCGATCTGCGCGCCGCGGCTGACGCCGACCTGGTCATCGAGGTGGCCCCGGAGTCGTACGAGATCAAGCACCAGATCTTCCGCGAGCTCGACGGGATCGTGCGCCCGGAGACGATCCTGGCGACCGGCACCAACGCCCTGTCCGTGACCCGTCTGGCAGCCGACTCGGCCCGCCCGGAGCGCGTGCTCGGTCTGCACTTCTTCAACCCGGCGCCCGCGATGAAGCTGGTCGAGATCGTCTCCTCCGTCCTCACCGCGCCCACCGCCGTCGCGGCCGTCACCAACCTCGCCCTCGACCTCGGCAAGGAGCCCGTCGCGGTCGGCGACCGGCCCGGATTCGTCGCCGACGGGCTGCTGTTCGGCTACCTCAACCAGGCCGCCGCGATGTACGAGGCGAAGTACGCCTCCCGTGAGGACATCGACGCCGCGATGCGGCTGGGCTGCGGTCTGCCGATGGGCCCGCTCGCCCTGCTCGACCTGATCGGCATCGACACCGCGCGCACGGTCCTGGAGGCCATGTACGCCGAGTCCCACGACCGGCTGCACGCCCCCGCGCCGATCCTCAAGCAGCTCAGCGAGGCCGGTCTGACCGGCCGCAAGTCGGGCCGCGGCTTCTACAGCTACGAGGCCCCCGGCAGCGCGACGGTCGTGCCGGACGCGCTGACGCCCGCCTCCGGTGACCTGACGGTGCCCGGCCGTCCGGTCCGCTCCGTGGGCGTCGCCGGCTCCGGCACCATGGCCTCCGGCATCGCCGAGGTCTTCGCCAAGGCCGGCTACGAGGTCGTCCTGGCCGCCCGCAGCGAGGAGAAGGCGCAGGCCGCCAAGGCCCGTATCGGCAAGTCTCTTTCGCGCTCGGTCGACAAGGGGCGGATGACCGCCGAGGCCGCCGCGCAGACCCTGGAGCGGATCACGCCGGCCGGCTCGTACGAGGCCTTCGCGGACGTCGACCTGGCCGTCGAGGCGGTCGCCGAGGACCTGGAGGTCAAGCAGCAGCTGTTCCAGGCGCTGGACAAGGTCTGCAAGCCGGGCGCGGTCCTGGCCACCACGACCTCCTCGCTGCCCGTCGTCGCCTGTGCCCGGGCCACCTCGCGCCCGCAGGACGTGATCGGCATGCACTTCTTCAACCCGGCGCCGGCGATGAAGCTCGTCGAGGTCGTCCGCACGGTGCTGACGGCCGAGGACGTCCACTCGACGGTCCGCGAGGTCTGCGTCAAGATCAGGAAGCACGCCGTGGACTGCGGCGACCGGGCCGGCTTCATCGTGAACGCGCTGCTCTTCCCGTACCTCAACAACGCGATCAAGATGGTGCAGGAGCACTACGCGTCCCTCGACGACATCGACGCGGCGATGAAGCTGGGCGGCGGCTACCCGATGGGCCCCTTCGAGCTGCTGGACGTCGTCGGCCTCGACGTCTCCCTCGCCATCGAGAAGGTCCTGCACCGCGAGTTCCGCGACCCGGGCCTCGCTCCGGCCCCGCTCCTGGAGCACCTGGTGGCCGCGGGCTGCCTGGGCCGCAAGACCGGCCGTGGCTTCCGTGAGTATGCCCGGCGCTGACGGCGTCGGCGACTGGTTCAGAGGCGAGAAGGACTGGGGCGGACTGCTCGAGCCGGGCAGCCACCCCGCGTCCGCCGGACCCGGCACTCCCCCGCCCGCGGCGGGCGGGGGAACCCCGGTACATGCGCGCCAAGCTGCGCACATGCAGTACGTTCGGGTCATGTCCCAGCCCGCCAAGTCCTCACGTACACCAGCTACGCCCGACGCGCCGGAGAGTGCCGCAGGCAGCCGCGCCGCCGCCCAGCGGCTCAAGATGCGCCGAGAACTGGCGGCCGCGGCCATGGAGCTGTTCGCGACCAAGGGGTACGAGGCGACCACCGTCGACGAGATCGCGGCCGCGGCCGGGGTGGCCCGCCGTACCTTCTTCCGTCACTTCCGCTCCAAGGAAGAGGCGATCTTCCCCGACCACGACGACACCCTGATCCGGGCCGAGGCGGTGCTGAACGCGGCTCCCCCGCACGAGCACCCTCTCGACACGGTGTGCCGCGGCATCAAGGAAGTCATGCGGATGTACGCGGCCCGGCCGGAGATCTCGGTCGCGCGCTACAAGCTGACGCGCGAGGTGCCCACCCTGCGCGAGGCGGAGATCGCGTCGGTGGCCCGCTACGAGCGCCTCTTCACCCGCTACCTGCTGGGTCACTTCGACGAGCACGCGCACGACGACGACGCCAACGACGACCCGCTGCTGGCGGAGGTCGCCGCGTCCGCGGTGGTCACGGCCCACAACCACGTCCTCAGACGCTGGCTGCGGGCCGGCGGGCAGGGGGACGTGGAGGCGCAGCTGGACCACGCCTTCGCGATCGTGCGCAAGACGTTCGGGACCGGCATCGGGGCCGGCCGGTCGAGCGCGCCGAAGGCGGCTTCCTCCCCCGCCTCGGTGTCCGCCCAGGGTGAGGTCCTGGTGGCGGTGGCGCGCACCGACGCGCCTCTGGACGAGGTCATGCGCACTATCGAGCAGGCCCTCAAGGAGCGCTGAGCGGCGGATCGCCCTGTGATGACGGCCACCCTACGGGGTGGCCGTTTTGCCATGTCAGGGCACCTTTTCGCGCGGATTTCAGGGGCCGTTCGATCGATCATCGCTCATTTGTTACGTAAAGATTTCACCTGAGAGCAAGTCCTGGCACTCAGTGCCTTGTCACGTGACACGCGGTGTCATACCTTGAAGGAGTCCGGGCGGCCGGCGTGCAGAGACCATGCGCACGTCGGCTGTCCCCTCAAGCCCATGGCTTGCGCGCCCGGACGCCTGCGTCACAGGCACCCTCCCGCGCCACAAAGCGCTGCCGAACAGCACGACCGCCGAACCGACGGCACCTTCAAAAACCCTCAGCAGCACACCGACGTGACCCTCAGCGTCTCCCCTCAAGACGCCATTCGCCGGAGGCAACACCGTGACCGTGAAGGACATCCTGGACGCGATCCAGTCGACCGACTCGACGCAGGCCGACTTCGCCGCTCTGCAGCTCCCCGAGTCCTACCGCGCGATGACCGTGCACAAGGACGAGACGGAGATGTTCGCGGGCATGGCGACCCGCGAGAAGGACCCCCGCAAGTCCCTGCACCTCGACGAGGTGCCGCTGCCCGAGCTCGGCCCGGGCGAGGCCCTGGTGGCCGTCATGGCCTCCTCGGTCAACTACAACTCCGTGTGGACCTCGATCTTCGAGCCGCTGTCCACCTTCGGGTTCCTGGAGCGCTACGGCCGTACCAACGAGCTCGCCAAGCGCCACGACCTGCCGTACCACATCATCGGCTCCGACCTCGCGGGCGTCGTCCTGCGCACCGGCCCGGGCGTCAACGCCTGGAAGCCCGGCGACGAGGTCGTCGCGCACTGCCTGTCCGTCGAGCTGGAGTCCTCCGACGGCCACAACGACACGATGCTCGACCCCGAGCAGCGCATCTGGGGCTTCGAGACGAACTTCGGCGGCCTCGCCGAGATCGCGCTCGTCAAGTCCAACCAGCTGATGCCGAAGCCCGGTCACCTGTCCTGGGAGGAGGCCGCCGCCCCCGGCCTGGTCAACTCCACCGCCTACCGGCAGCTGGTCTCCCGCAACGGCGCCGGCATGAAGCAGGGCGACAACGTCCTGATCTGGGGCGCGAGCGGCGGACTCGGCTCGTACGCCACCCAGTTCGCGCTGGCCGGCGGCGCCAACCCGATCTGCGTCGTCTCCAGCGACCAGAAGGCGGACATCTGCCGCTCGATGGGCGCCGAGGCGATCATCGACCGCAACGCCGAGGGCTACAAGTTCTGGAAGGACGAGAACACCCAGGACCCGAAGGAGTGGAAGCGCTTCGGCAAGCGCATCCGCGAGCTCACCGGCGGCGAGGACATCGACATCGTCTTCGAGCACCCCGGCCGCGAGACCTTCGGCGCGAGTGTCTTCGTCACCCGCAAGGGCGGCACGATCACCACCTGCGCCTCGACCTCCGGCTACATGCACGAGTACGACAACCGCTACCTGTGGATGTCCCTGAAGCGGATCATCGGCTCGCACTTCGCCAACTACCGCGAGGCCTGGGAGGCCAACCGGCTCATCGCGAAGGGCAAGATCCACCCGACGCTGTCGAAGACCTACTCCCTGGAGGAGACCGGGCAGGCCGCGTACGACGTGCACCGCAACCTCCACCAGGGCAAGGTCGGCGTGCTGTGCCTCGCCCCCGAGGAGGGCCTCGGCGTGCGCGACGAGGAGATGCGCGCCAAGCACATCGACGCCATCAACCGCTTCCGCAACATCTGAGACACCCGGGGTCATAGATGACTGAGCGTCAGCCCGCCGACGGCACGCGGGAGAAGGACCGGCCGTGGCTCATGCGCACGTACGCCGGCCACTCCACGGCCGAGGCGTCCAACGAGCTGTACCGGCGCAACCTCGCCAAGGGGCAGACGGGCCTGTCCGTGGCCTTCGACCTGCCCACGCAGACCGGCTACGACTCCGACCACGTCCTCGCCCGCGGCGAGGTCGGCCGGGTCGGCGTGCCGATCGCACACCTCGGTGACATGCGCCGGCTGTTCCAGGACATCCCCCTGGAGCAGATGAACACCTCGATGACGATCAACGCCACCGCCATGTGGCTGCTGGCGCTCTACCAGGTCGTCGCCGAGGAGCAGGGTGCCGACATCACCAAGCTCCAGGGCACGACCCAGAACGACATCGTCAAGGAGTACCTGTCCCGCGGGACGCACGTCTTCCCGCCGGTCCCGTCGCTCCGCCTGACGACGGACATGATCGCGTACACGGTCTCCCACATCCCGAAGTGGAACCCGATCAACATCTGCAGCTACCACCTGCAGGAGGCGGGCGCCACGCCGGTCCAGGAGATCGCGTACGCGATGTCCACCGCGATCGCCGTCCTCGACGCCGTGCGCGCCTCCGGGCAGGTTCCCGAGGAGAAGTTCGGCGACGTCGTGGCCCGTATCTCCTTCTTCGTGAACGCGGGCGTCCGCTTCATCGAGGAGATGTGCAAGATGCGGGCGTTCGGGCGGATCTGGGAGAAGATCACGCTCGAGCGGTACGGCATCGAGAACGCCAAGCAGCGCCGCTTCCGGTACGGCGTCCAGGTCAACTCCCTCGGCCTGACCGAGGCGCAGCCGGAGAACAACGTCCAGCGGATCGTGCTGGAGATGCTGGCGGTGACCCTCTCCAAGGACGCACGCGCGCGTGCCGTGCAGCTCCCGGCCTGGAACGAGGCCCTGGGCCTGCCCCGCCCCTGGGACCAGCAGTGGTCGCTGCGCATCCAGCAGGTGCTCGCCCACGAGAGCGACCTGCTGGAGTACGACGACATCTTCGAGGGGTCGAAGGTGATCGAGGACAAGGTCGCGCAGCTCGTCGAGGACTCCCTCGCCGAGATCGAGCGGATCCAGGAGATGGGCGGCGCGATGGCCGCCGTCGAGTCCGGCTACCTCAAGTCGCAGCTCGTCTCCTCGCACGCCGAGCGGCGCGCCCGTATCGAGTCCGGCCAGGAGAAGATCGTCGGCGTCAACATCTTCGAGACGACCGAGCCGAACCCGCTGACGGCCGACCTCGACACGGCCATCCAGACGGTCGACCCGGCCGTCGAGGCACGGGTGATCGCGGGTCTGCAGCACTGGCGCGACACCCGCTACCAGCCGCCCTTCAACCACCCGCGCCCCTGCAAGGCGCTGGAGAGGCTGAAGGAGGCCGCCAAGGGCACCGACAACCTCATGGAGGCCACCCTGGAGTGCGCCCGCGCCGGTGTCACGACCGGCGAGTGGGCGGGGGCCCTGCGCGAGGTGTTCGGCGAGTTCCGGGCGCCGACGGGAGTCTCCTCCGCGCCGGTCGCGGTGGCCGCCGAGGCGGGCTCCGCGCTGGGCGAGGTGCGGCGCAAGGTCGACGCCACCGCCCGCGACCTCGGAGTCGGCAAGCTGCGCTTCCTGGTCGGCAAGCCCGGCCTGGACGGCCACTCCAACGGTGCCGAGCAGATCGCCGTGCGGGCCCGCGACGCCGGCTTCGAAGTGGTCTACCAGGGCATCCGCCTGACACCCGAGCAGATCGTGGACGCGGCCCTCGCCGAGGACGTGCACGCGGTCGGCCTGTCCATCCTGTCCGGCTCGCACGCCCAGCTCGTGCCGGACGTCCTGGAGCGGCTGCGTGTGGCCGGTGCCACAGATATACCCGTCATCGCCGGTGGGATCATCCCCAATGGAGATGCCGAGCAGCTCAGGGCCGCCGGAGTGGCCGCCGTCTTCACCCCGAAGGACTTCGACATCACCGGGATCATCGGCCGCATCGTCGACGAGATCCGGAAAGCGAACAAGCTCGACCCCCTGGAGGTCCCCGCATGACCGTCAACCGTCTCCGCCCGCGGCGCTCCTGCCTGGCCGTGCCGGGCTCGAACCCCCGCTTCCTGGAGAAGGCCCAGGGTCTCCCCGCCGACCAGGTCTTCCTCGACCTGGAGGACGCGTGCGCCCCGCTCGCCAAGCCCGAGGCGCGGCACACCATCGTCAAGTTCCTCAACGAGGGTGACTGGACCGGCAAGACGAGGGTCGTGCGGGTCAACGACTGGACGACCGAGTGGACGTACCGCGACGTCGTCACGGTCGTCGAGGGCGCCGGCCAGAACCTCGACTGCATCATGCTGCCCAAGGTGCAGACGGCCCAGCAGGTCGTCGCCCTGGACCTGCTGCTGACCCAGATCGAGAAGACCATGGGCTTCGAGGTCGGCAAGATCGGCATCGAGGCGCAGATCGAGAACGCGCAGGGCCTGAACAACGTCAACGAGATCGCGACGGCCTCCCAGCGCGTCGAGACGATCATCTTCGGCCCGGCCGACTTCATGGCCTCCATCAACATGAAGTCGCTGGTCGTGGGCGAGCAGCCGCCCGGCTACCCGGCGGACGCCTACCACTACATCCTGATGAAGATCCTGATGGCCGCCCGCGCCAACAACCTCCAGGCGATCGACGGCCCCTACCTGCAGATCCGCAACATCGACGGCTACCGCGAGGTCGCCCAGCGCGCCGCCGCGCTCGGCTTCGACGGCAAGTGGGTGCTGCACCCGAGCCAGGTCGAGGCGTCCAACGAGATCTTCTCGCCGTCGCAGGAGGACTACGACCACGCCGAGCTGATCCTGGACGCGTACGACTACTACACGTCCGAGGCCGGCGGCAAGAAGGGCTCGGCGATGCTCGGCGACGAGATGATCGACGAGGCCAGCCGCAAGATGGCGCTGGTCATCTCGGGCAAGGGCCGTGCGGCCGGCATGCAGCGCACGTCGAAGTTCGAGATCCCGGAGGCCTGAGCGCGATGCAGTTCGGACGCACCTACGAGGAGTTCGAGGTCGGGGCGACGTACAAGCACTGGCCGGGCAAGACGGTCACGGAGTACGACGACCACCTGTTCTGTCTCCTCACCATGAACCACCACCCGCTCCACATGGACACCAACTATGCGGAGAAGACGACGGACTTCGGCAAGAACGTCGTCGTCGGCAACTACATCTACTCCCTCCTGCTCGGCATGAGCGTGCCGGACATCTCCGGCAAGGCGATCGCCAACCTGGAGATCGAGTCGCTCAAGCACGTGGCGCCGACCTTCCACGGCGACACGATCTACGGTCAGACCACCGTGCTCGACAAGTGGCCGTCCAAGTCGAAGAACGACCGCGGCATCGTCTACGTCGAGACCAAGGGCTACAAGCAGGACGGCACGCTGGTCTGCGTCTTCCGCCGCAAGGTGATGGTGCCGACCGAGACCTACATCAAGGAGCGCGGCGGCGAGCAGCCCGGCCGCCCGGAACTTCAGGAGGGCTGAGCCCCATGGCACGCCTCGCCCAGACCGCCGGTCTGACCGACGTCCAGCAGGAGATCCTCTCCACCGTCCGCGACTTCGTGGACAAGGAGATCATCCCGGTCGCCACCGAGCTGGAGCACCGCGACGAGTATCCGCAAGCGATCGTCGACGGCCTGAAGGAGCTGGGCCTGTTCGGCCTGATGATCCCCGAGGAGTACGGGGGTCTGGGCGAGTCGCTCCTGACGTACGCGCTCTGCGTCGAGGAGATCGCCCGCGGCTGGATGTCGGTCTCCGGCATCATCAACACCCACTTCATCGTGGCGTACATGCTCAAGCAGCACGGCACGCAGGAGCAGAAGGACCACTTCCTGCCGCGCATGGCGGCCGGCGACATCCGCGGCGCCTTCTCGATGTCGGAGCCGGGTCTCGGCTCGGACGTGTCGGCCATCACCTCCAAGGCGGTCAAGGACGGCGACGAATACGTCCTCAACGGCCAGAAGATGTGGCTGACGAACGGCGGAACGTCAAGTCTGGTCGCCGTACTCGTCCGAAGTGATGAAGGACACCCCGAGGGCACCGCGCCCCACAAGTCCATGACGACCTTCCTCGTCGAGAAGGAGCCCGGCTTCGGAGAGGTCCGCCCCGGCCTCACCATCCCCGGGAAGATCGACAAGATGGGCTACAAGGGTGTCGACACCACCGAGCTGATCATGGATGGCCTGCGGATTCCGGCCGACCGGGTGCTCGGCGGCGTCACCGGCCGAGGTTTTTACCAAATGATGGACGGCGTCGAGGTTGGCCGCGTGAATGTCGCGGCGCGTGGCTGCGGCGTCGCTCAGCGTGCCTTCGAGCTCGGCGTCCAGTACGCCCAGCAGCGTCACACTTTCGGCAAGCCGATCGCCCAGCACCAGGCCATCCAGTTCAAGCTCGCGGAGATGGCTACCAAGGTCGAGGCCGCGCATGCGATGATGGTGAACGCCGCACGCAAAAAGGACTCCGGGGAACGAAACGACCTTGAGGCCGGCATGGCGAAGTACCTCGCCTCCGAGTACTGCAAGGAGGTCGTGGAGGACGCGTTCCGGATTCACGGTGGTTACGGCTTCTCCAAGGAGTACGAGATCGAGCGTCTCTACCGTGAGGCACCGATGCTCCTCATCGGTGAAGGTACCGCCGAGATCCAGAAAATGATCATCGGTCGCAGGCTGCTCGAAGAGTATCGATTCCAGGGCTAGATGTCCGGATACGGGGTGTTTTCTTGGAGAAGAAGATCACACCCCGTCAACATTCTTCGGCCGCCGACTCGGCTTCCTGGCTTGCCCAGTTGTGGCCGTCGACCGGTACGATCCCCGGAAAGCCGCCGTCCCCCGTTACAGCGCGGCATCATCCGCTACGAAGGTCATCCATGCCCCACAGCCAAACCTCTGCACCACGCGACAGCCTGGCAGGCGTACGTCTTGCGCGCGGAGCATCGCCGTGGCTTCTCCCGACCGTCGCCACCGCAGCCCTCAGCCTGGCCCGCGCCCGCCGCTCCGGCGTGGCCAAGGCCGTGGCCGTACCCGCCACCGCGCTCGCGGCCGGCATGCTGTGGTTCTTCCGCGACCCCGAGCGCGAGATCGCCCCGGGCCGGGTCATCTCCCCCGCCGACGGTGTGGTGCAGAGCATCATGCCGTGGAAGGACGGCCGCACCCGCGTCGCGATCTTCATGAGCCCGCTCAACGTCCACGTCAACCGCGCGCCGCTCTCCGGCACCGTGACGTCGGTCGAGCACATCCCCGGCGGGTTCGTTCCGGCGTTCAACAAGGAGAGCGAGAACAACGAGCGCGTAGTCTGGCACTTCGACACCGAACTCGGCGACATCGAGATGATCCAGATCGCCGGCGCGGTGGCCCGCCGTATCGTCCCCTACATCCCGCAGGGCACGAAGGTCGAGCAGGGCGACCGCATCGGTCTGATCCGTTTCGGCTCGCGTGTCGACATCTACCTGCCGGAGGGCGTGGAGGTCGCGGTCGAGGTCGGTCAGAAGACCGTGGCTGGGGTGACTCGCATTGACCGTGATTGATCCTGATACCCAGGCGGGCTGGGTGCCCGAGGCGGACGAGGTCGACGACGAGGAGGAGATGCCTCTTTCTCTCCGCCTCTCAATAGCGGACACCCTCACCCTCGGCAACGCCACGTGCGGCTTCATGGCGGTGTACTTCACGACCACCGGGATCCTGATCCCGCACCTCACCGGCGACCAGGAGACCGGCATGGCCCGCCACAGCGCGGCCACGGCGGTCATCCTGATGCTCTGCGCGGCGGTCTTCGACCTGTTCGACGGTCTGGTCGCGCGCAAGCTGCGCTCCTCCCCCATGGGCGCCGAGCTGGACAACCTCTCCGACCTGATCAGCTTCGGGCTGGCGCCGGCGTACTTCGTCCTCGTCTACGGCATGGTCGCCGACGACGCGCACCAGAGAGTGGCCGCGGTCGGGGCGATCGTGGTGCTCCTGGCCGTCGTACTCCGCCTCGCGCGCTTCTCGTGCGTGACGGTGCCGAACGGCATGTTCCAAGGCATGCCGTCCCCGTTCGGTGCGCTGACGGTGGTCTCGATCGTGCTCCTGGAGCTGCCCTTCGTGGCGACGCTCCTCGCCATCGTGGGCACGGCCTGGCTGATGGTGAGCCGGGTCGAGTACCCGAAGCCGCGGGGCCGCCTCGCGGTGGCCATGCTGTCCTGGATCGTCGTGTCCATGGGCCTCCTGGCAGCGTGGGCCTTCGACGCCCCCAGCGGTCAGCTGCTGCTCCAGACGGGCTGCGCGCTCCAGCTGGTCACGGGCGCGGTGATCCCCCTGTTCGCCACGGCCCGCCGGGTGAACAACTTCCGCGGCAACCGCCGCGAGGCACGGGCGGCCCAGCTGCCCTGACCCGCGTCTCACCGCCTGCGGGTGTGGCCCGAGCCTTCACGGCTCGGGTCACACCCGTTTCGGCTTCGAGGACGTCCGCTGTTTGCCCTCGGTCTTCGATCTCGTGCTCCCCGCAGGGGCCGGCGGCTCCGCCATCCGGTGCAGGGCAGCCCACTCCAGCGGGAGGAGGGCATGGAGGAAGTTCGAGCCGGCCGGCGCGGGACACTCCGTGGTGTGGGAGCGGCCCGCCAAGATCGTGCACCACTTCTCGTTGCAGTGGCTCGACAAGAACCAGGTGGAGGGCCTCACCAGCGGGAGCGCTCAGGTCAGGAAGTCCCGTGCGATCTGCTCGGCCACCCGCTCCAGGATCGGGCCGGCGTCCGTGATGCACTTCGCCACGTCCGGTTCGATCTCCGTCAGGGCGTACACCCGGCGGATGCCCGCCCGGCCCAGTGCCTCCGGCGGCAGGGCGAGCCGTCCGCAGACCGCGACGACCTCCTTGTCCGCCGCGCGGGCCGCCGCGGCGACCCCGGCCGGCGCCTTGCCGTGCAGGGTCTGCTCGTCCAGGGAACCCTCGCCGGTGATCACCAGGTCCACCCGCTCCAGGGCCGGGGCGAAGCCCAGCACGTCGAGCATGACCTCGATGCCGGCGCGGAAGCGGGCCCCGAGCAGGAGGGCGCCGTAGCCGATACCGCCCGCGGCGCCCGCGCCCGGGGAGGCCGCGTACTCGGCGGCCCGCGGGCCCACTGCCTCCTCCAGCACCTTGGCGTAGTGCGCCAGAGCCGAGTCCAGGGCCGCCACGTCGTCCGGGGAGGCGCCCTTCTGCGGGCCGTACACGACGGGGGCGCCCTTCGGGCCGGTCAGGGGGTTGTCGACGTCGCTGGCCAGGACCAGTTCCACGTCCGCGAACCGCGGGTCCAGGCCCGACAGGTCCGCCGTGGCCAGCTCGTCCAGGCCGCCGCCGCCCGGCGGGACGGGCTCGCCGTCCGCGTCCAGGAAGCGCGCGCCCAGTGCCGACAGCATCCCGGCGCCGCCGTCGGTGGTCGCGCTGCCGCCCACGCCGAACACGATGGTGCGGGCGCCCGCGTCGAGGGCGGCCCGCAGCAGCTCACCGGAGCCGTACGTGGAGGCCGTGAGCGGCGCGAAGACGCCCTTGGGCAGCCGCTGCAGCCCGCTCGCCTCCGCCATCTCCACGACCGCCGTGTCGCCGCGCAGCGCGAAGGCCGCGCTCACCTCGTGCCCGAGGGGCCCGGCGACGCGCACCTCCCGTCGCTCGAAACCGGCGGCGACCGCCGCGTCCACGGTCCCGTCGCCGCCGTCGGCGACCGGCAGTGCCGTCACCTCCACGGCCGGCACGACCCGGCGCAGGCCGGCCGTCACCCGCTCGGCGACCTGCACGGCCGTCAGCGACCCCTTGAACTTGTCCGCGGCGATGAGCACGCGCTGTGTCACCTGTTTTCCCCTCGCTCTCCGGGCCTCGCGCACGTCAAGGCCAGTCGCGCCGCTGCGACCTTAACCGGAGCACACCCCCGCCGTCATGCCCCGCCCAGAGCCTGAGAACGGCGTGGAAGCGACGTCCGAGCGCCGTGGGAAGCGCCTGTGCGGTCGCCCGAAACCGCACACGCGCCCCCGGAATTGGGTAAACCGGAAACATGACCCCTGTGGGCACCGAGCAAGAGCTCACCGACCGCGTCCTCGGGGGCTGGCTGGGCCGGATCGCGGGCAACATGCTCGGCAAGCCGGTCGAGCAGGGCGACCTGTGGACGCGGGACCGGATCGACCGCTATCTGCGGCAGGCCGCGGCCCTGCCCCTGACCGACTACCTCCCCGAGCCCGCCGTCGAGAGCGACGGCTTCGAGCTGCGCCCCGAGTGGCGCCAGTGCGTACGCGGCCGCATCCACGGCAGCTGCCGGGACGACGACGTCGACTACGCGATCCTCGGCCTCGACCTGCTGGAGACCCACGGCTTCGGCTTCAGCACCGAGCAGGTCGGCGACCTGTGGCTGCTGAGACTGCCCTACCTGCAGACGTTCACCGCCGAGCGGGCGGCGTACCGCAATCTCGCGAACGGTCTGAAGCCGCCGCTGACCGCGACCTACGACAACCCGTACCAGGAGTGGATCGGCGCCCTGATCCGCGCCGACATCTACGGCTGGACCTCACCCGGCGCCCCGCGCCGGGCCGCGTCCCTCGCCCGGCGGGACGCGGTGCTCTCGCACACCGGCAACGGCGTCTACGGCGCGATGTGGGCGGCGGCGCTGATCTCGGCGGCGTTCACGGCGCCGACGGTCCGGCAGGCGGTGGACGCCGCGCTGGCCGTGATCCCGGCCAGCAGCCGTCTCTCCCGCACCGTGCGCCGGGTCGTCTCGCTCCACGACACCCGGATGAGCTGGGAGGACACACTGACGACGGTCGCCGAGGAGACCACCGGCCTCGGCTGGATCCACACCGTCCCGAACGCGGCGGTCCTCACGGCCGGCCTGCTGTACGGCGACGGCGACTTCACCCGCACCATCACGCTCACCGTCCGCGGCGGCCTCGACACCGACTCCAACGGCGCGACGGCGGGCTCGGTGGCCGGCGTCCTGACCGGGGCGGCCGCGATCCCGCCCCAGTGGACGGACCCCCTGGAGGACACCGTCCGCAGCGCGGTCTTCGGCTTCGACGGCGCCCACATCAGCGACCTGGCGGAACGGACGGTGCGGTTGGTGGGCGAGGAGGAGTGAGCGCGACGGCTGGTTACCCTTCCTGGATGAGCAGCTCTGAAGATTTCGCCGCGTACGTCGCGGGTCTGCCCCGCATCCTCTCCGGTGCCGCCGCCCTGTTCCGCGACACTGCGGGCCGGGTCCTGCTCGTCGAGCCCAACTACCGTGACGGCTGGGCCCTGCCCGGCGGCACGATCGAGTCCGACGACGGCGAGACCCCGCGCCAGGGCGCGCGCCGCGAGACGCTGGAGGAGATCGGCCTCGACCGCGAGCTCGGACGCCTGCTCGCGGTGGACTGGGTGTACCGGCCGGGCTGGCCGCCGCTGGTGGCGTACCTCTACGACGGCGGCGTCCTCGGCGAGGAGGACCTGAAGGCGATCCGCCTGCAGGAGGAGGAACTGCTG
Organism: Streptomyces sp. C1-1; assembly: GCF_050214755.1. Taxonomy (NCBI): domain Bacteria; kingdom Bacillati; phylum Actinomycetota; class Actinomycetes; order Kitasatosporales; family Streptomycetaceae; genus Streptomyces; species Streptomyces sp. C1-1. The sequence continues at coordinate 2,486,748 of NZ_CP189826.1, forward strand.
TCCTGGCGGCTGGTGGACCGCGCGGAACTCGACGACTACCTCCTGGGCACCCTCGGCGGCCGCGTCCTGGCCGCCCTGGACGTCCTGACCGAGGGCTCGGGGACGGCAGAGCTGGAGAACGGGCGGCGGGTGGGCTGAGTCTCGGATGCCAAAGGGAGGGCGAATTCACACACTGTTGTTCTCTCTTCCCGGGCGTGGACGCTGTTCGGGCTCTCGCCCGAGAGAGCGGTACGAGCCGGGGGCGAGAACATGCCAGACGACTTCGTCCCACCATCACCCCGCGAGCCGTCCGGGCCGCGGTTGATGCTCGCGTCCGGCCGGGACCCCGGCAGGGCCTTCCCCGTTCGCCGGGCGGGAGCGCTCGCCTCGGCCGGAGCGTCGGTCGGATTACTCGCTCGCCCCCAGGCGCTGAAGCGACCTACTCTCGGCCCATGAACAGGCCCCTCGTAGCCATCCTGAGTGGCGCAGGCATCTCCACGGACTCCGGGATCCCCGACTACCGCGGACCCAGCGGACTGTGGCGGAAGGATCCCGAGGCCGAGAAGCTCGTGACGTACGAGTACTACATGGGCGATCCGGAGATCCGGCGACGCTCGTGGCAGATGCGGCGCGCGAACGGGACGCTGAAGGCCGAGCCGAACACGGCGCACCTCGCCGTGGCCGAGCTGGAGCGCGCCGGAGTGCCGGTCAGGGTCGTGACGCAGAACGTGGACGGGCTGCACCAGCTCGCCGGGCTTCCCGCCCGCAAGGTGATCGAACTGCACGGCAGTGCGCGGAGCGTGGTGTGCACGAAGTGCCGGGCGCGCGGGCCGATGGAGGCCGCGCTGGCCCGGGTGGAGGCCGGCGAGGCCGACCCGCCGTGCTTGGAGTGCGGCGGGATCCTGAAGTCGGCGACCGTGATGTTCGGGGAACGCCTCGACCCGGTGGTGCTCGGCGAGGCGCTGGCCATCAGCAAGGCCTGTCAGGTGTTCATCGCCGTAGGCAGCAGTCTTCAGGTGCAGCCGGCGGCGGGGCTCGCCGGTGTCGCCGCCGACCACGGGGCTCGCCTGATCATCGTCAACGCCGAACCGACCCCGTACGACGAGATCGCCGACGAGGTCGTACGGGAGCGCATCGGAACGGCGCTCCCGGCGCTGCTGCGGCGGCTTCGCGAGGACGGCTCGTAGGGCTCACTCAGGGGCCGTACGGCGTCCACGGTGCTCGCGCAGAGTGCTCAGCCAGTGGTCGGCCGCCGGACCGGGACCCGTCAGGGGCACGCCCGTCACCTGGGGGCCCCAGACGTCGGGCTGGAACACGCCGTCCTCGACCGGGGGCTCGGCGGCGACCAGGAGCGGGACGTGCAGTGCCGCGGCCATGCCGGCCTCGATCTGCAGCCAGGGCGAGGTCCACCAACCGGCCGACGGGGCTTCCTCCTTGGTGTCGGGCCGCCAGATCGCGGTGCGCGCGTCCAGCTGGCGGAAGCCGAGCAGGACGGCTCCGTCGCAGTGGGCGATCAGACTCGACAGGGTCCGCCAGGGGTCCGCACCGTAGCTGTCCCTGCCCATGCGCAGGACGTCGCAGGACCGGCGTTGAAGCCAGGTCACCCAGCGGTCCAGCTCCGGCTGCTGCTCCGGGCTGAGGACGGACGGTGTCCCGAGAAAGACGCGGGGGAGTTCGGGTTCGCTCGTGTTCATACGGGTTCTTCGCTGACTACTTTGCCGGTCGAGTCCAGTAGGCCCATTATCTCCTGCGGTATGTCTAAGGCCCCGGAGAACTGAGCGCCCTTGAGACGCGCCCCGGCGAAGTGGGCGCCCGCAAGGCGGGCCTCCCTGAAGTCCGCGCCGGTCAGGACGGCGTCGGCGAGCACCGCGTCCGCGAGGGACGCGCGGTAGAAGACCGCCCCGGGCGCATGGACTCCTTTCAGGGAGGCACTGGTGAGGTCGGCCTCGAAGAGATCCGCGTGGGTGAGATCGACCTTCTTGCGATCGCCCTCCTTGCGGCCCAGGTAGGCGCGGGTCAGGTTGCACCCCTGCAGATCTGCGCCGGCCAGGGAGGGGGCGTAGCGCAGGCCGTCGGCGAGGACCTTCTGGATGTGGCCCGTCCCGGCCTCCCTGAGCAGGCCGGTGATCACGGCGACGGCCTCGTTGGCGTAGGGCGTGCGGCCCGCTCCCTGTTCCGAGTGGGTGTCGAAGAACCGGCGCATCAGGATCGCCGCGGCCATCTGCTGTGTCGAATTGTCCGAGGCCAAGGCCTCCATGACATCCCGAAAGGCCGCGCCGACCGCCGCGGACGTGTCGCGCTTGCGCTGGAAGTTGACCACCCCCAGCACGCTGACGCCGACGGTTGCGAAGGTTCCGACGATTCCGGTCCACACCTGCACGTCGCTGGCCGCCATCTCACCCCTGTGTCCGAAGCCCGCTCGTCACGGCGTGATGACCCTACAAGGAGCGGGGCGAGGAAGTGGCGGTCCCGCAGCGGCGGTTCAGAAGAGGGCCGAGCCCCGCTCGAAGTCCAGTAGGCGGCGTTTGCGGGGGAGGCCGCCGCCGTAGCCCGTGAGGCTGCCGTCGGCGCCGACGACGCGGTGGCAGGGGACGATGATGCCGATCGGGTTCTTGCCGTTGGCGAGGCCGACCGCGCGGGAGGCGCCGGGGTTGCCCAGGGCGTCGGCGAGTTCGCCGTAGGAGCGGGTCTCGCCGTAGGGGATGCGGCGGAGCTGGTCCCAGACGGCGCGTTGGAACGGGGTTCCGTGCAGGTGGAGTTGGAGGGTGAACTCCTTCAACTCGCCCGCGAAATAGGCCTTCAGTTGTTGCCGCGCCTCTTCGAAGAGGGTGTCGTCGCGGTCCCCGAAGGTATCCTGCGGCGGGCGGTGGCGCTGGTCGGTCATGTAGAGGCCGCAGAGGGAGCCGTCCTCGGCGACGAGGGTCAGGGGGCCGTACGGGCTGTCGATGACGGTGTGTCGTCTCACTGGATGTCCCTGCTTTTCCTTACACCGGGAGGAAGTTGATCGGGTGGCTGTCGGTCGCCCACAGGTACTGGACCGCGTACGCCCGCCAGGGCCGCCAGGCCGCCGCGCGGGCCGTGAGCGCCGCCGGCGTGGAGGGCAGCCCCAACTCCTGTGCGGCGCGCCGGATTCCGAGGTCGGTGGGGAGGAAGGCGTCGGGGTCGCCGAGGGCGCGCATCGCGATCACGTCCGTCGTCCAGGGGCCGAAGCCGGGCAGGGCGAGGAGGCGGGTGCGGGTCTCCGGCCAGTCGCTCTCCGGGCCCAAGTGGATCGTGCCCGAGGCCAGTTGGGTGACCAGGGTGGTGAAGGTGGTGCGCCTGCTGCGGGGCATCGCCAGGGACTCGGGGTCGACTGCGGCCAGGGCCTCAGGGGTCGGGAAGAGGTGGGTGAGACCGCCTTCGGGATCGTCCACCGGATCGCCGTGGGCGGTGACCAGGCGGGCCGCGTGGGTGCGGGCGGCGGCCGTGGAGACCTGCTGGCCGAGGACCGCCCGCACGGCGAACTCCGCCTCGTCCACCGTGCGCGGGACGCGCCGGCCGGGGGCCTTGTCGACCAGCGGGGCGAGCTGCGGGTCCGTGCGCAGCTGTTCGTCGATCGCGACCGGGTCGGCGTCCAGGTCGAGCATGCGCCGGCAGCGGCTGATGGCGACGGGCAGGTCGCGCAGGTCGCTGAGGGCGAGACGGCAGGCGATGTGGTCCGGCTGCGGGGTGAGGGACGCGATGCCGTGGCCGTAGGGGAGGCGGAGGGTGCGGCGGTAGGCGCCGTCACGCCATTCCTCGACGCCGGGTACGGCGGTCGCGGCGAGGTGGCCGAAGAGGTTGTCGGGGTTGAGCGGGGTACGGAAGGGGAGGCGGAGGGCGAGGGTGCCGGGGGCGCCGCCCGCCGCGGCGGGGACGCCCGCACCGGCGGCCGGCCGGGACTTCCTCTTCGGCAGGCGGGCGCGCAGCTCGCTCGGGGAGAGGGCGAAGACCTCGCGGACGGTGTCGTTGAAGGTGCGGATCGAGGAGAAGCCGGCCGCGAAGGCGATCTCCGCCATGGGGAGCGGGGTCGTCTCGATCAACAGGCGGGCCGTCTGGGCGCGTTGCGCGCGGGCCAGGGCCAGCGGGCCCGCGCCGAGCTCGGCGAGCAGCTGGCGTTCGGTCTGCCGGGTGCTGTAGCCGAGGCGGGCGGCGAGACCGGGGACGCCCTCGCGGTCGACGACGCCGTCGGCGATCAGGCGCATCGCGCGGGCCACGAGGTCGGCGCGCTGGTTCCACTCCGGGGAGCCGGGGCTGGTGTCCGGACGGCAGCGCTTGCAGGCGCGGAAGCCGGCCTGCTGGCAGGCGGCGGCGCTCGGGTAGAAGGTCATGTTCCGGGGCTTGGGCGGGACGACCGGGCAGCTGGGCCGGCAGTAGATGCGGGTCGTCAGGACCGCCGTGAAGAACCATCCGTCGAAACGGGCGTCCTTGGACTGGACGGCCCGTACGCAGCGCTCTCGGTCGGTGTGCATCCCGTTCTGCATGCGTCCAGCATCCGCGATGGGCGCCGGTCGGGCTGGCGAGAATCCGACATGAACCTGGGATGCCCTGGGACGGCGCGGATCGCCGGGAGCGCCGGGACGCGTGAACGGCCGTTCGGCTGTCGGCGCCCGCTGGGTAGGATGCCCGCATGGGTCATGGAGCCGCTGCCGCGCAGGACGTCACCGAGCGCGTCCGTCTGGACGCGGGCAACGTCGCCAAGGTGGCGACCACGCTCCAGGCCCTGTCGACCCCCTCCAGGCTGCTGATCCTCGCACGGCTGCGCGAGGGGCCGCTGCCGGCCACCGAGCTGGCGGCCGAGGTGGGGCTGGAACAGTCCGCGTGCTCGCACCAGTTGCGGCTGCTGCGCAACCTGGGACTGGTCGTCGGTGAGCGCCGCGGGCGGTCGGTGGTGTACGCGCTGCACGACCACCATGTCGCCGAGCTCCTCGACCAGGCCGTGTACCACGTCGAGCACCTGCGGCTGGGGATCAGTGACGCCGGGGAGTGACCCCGCGCGGCGGCGGATGTGGCCCTTGTACGCCGCCGGGTTCACCACCGCCTTCGGAGCGCACGGCATCGCCGCGAACCTCGGGGGCGCCGGACCCGACGCCGTCACGTCCCTGCTGGTCCTGGGCGGCCTGCTGGCCCTGTACGACGGTGCCGAGGTGCTGCTGAAGCCGGTGTTCGGCACGGTCGCCGACCGGATCGGGGCGCGGCCGGTACTGCTGGGCGGGCTCGTGGGCTTCGCGGTCGCGTCCGCGGTGTACGTCCTCGCGGACGGCCCGGGATGGCTGTGGGCGGCGCGGCTGGGGCAGGGAGCGGCGGCGTCCGCGTTCTCGCCGGCCGCCTCCGCACTGGTGTCACGGCTCAATCCGGCGGCGAAGCAGGGGCGGGCGTTCGGGAGTTACGGCTTCTGCAAGTCGATCGGGTACACGCTGGGTCCGCTGCTGGGCGGGGTGCTGGTGTGGGCGGGCGGGCTGCGGCTGCTGTTCACGGTGCTCGCGGTGCTCGGCGCGGCCGTCGCGGTGTGGGCGCTGGTGGCCGTACCCGTCGTGCCGCCGCTCCCCCGGGCCCGGCAGACCGTGCTGGATTTGGCGCGGCGGCTCGCGGACCCGGCGTTTCTCGGGCCGACGGCCGCGCTCGCGGGGGCGACGGCCGCACTGTCGGTCGGCGTGGGGTTCCTGCCGGTGTCCGGCCGGGTCGCCAGGCTCGGGACGGTGGCGACGGGGGCCGCGGTGTCGGTGCTGGCCGCCTGCGCGGCGGTCGTCCAGCCGCGGGCCGGCCGGGCCCTGGACGCGGGGCGGCTCGGCGCGCGCGCCGGTCTCACCGCGGGGCTGCTGCTGGCCGCGGCGGGCCTGGCCTGCGCGATGCTGCCCGGTCTGGCGGGCATCCTGCTCGCCGCCGTCCTCATCGGCGTCGGCACGGGGCTGATCACACCGCTCGGCTTCGCGGCACTGGCCTCCGCCACCCCGCCGGAACGGCTCGGGCAGACCATGGGCGCGGCCGAGCTGGGACGCGAACTGGGCGACGCGGGCGGCCCGTTGCTGGTGGCCGCGGTCGCCACGACGGCGACACTGGCATACGGGTACGCGGCGCTGGCGGTGGTGCTGGCGGGCGGCACGGCGGTGGTCGCGGCCTCGCGTGTGCGTCGCGGGGCACGCGTGACGGAGGGACGGGACGGCTGACGCCGGCCGGGAATCGGCACGCGCGTGACGACCTGGCCCGACGGCGCGCCTCAGCCCGCGCCGTCCGCGGTTCGGAGCGCCTCAGCACCCGCCGCCCCCGATTCGGAGCGCCTCAGCCCCCGCCGCCCCCGGTTCGGAGCGCCTCAGCCCCCGCCGCCCCCGATTCGGAGCGCCTCAGCCCCCGCCGTCCCCGGTTCGGAGCGCCTCAGCCCCCGCCGCCCCCGATTCGGAGCGCCTCAGCCCCCGCCGCCCCCGATTCGGAGCGCCTCAGCCCCCGCCGTCCCCGGTTCGGGGCAGCCCGCCTACAGCGCCCCTCCGGTCAGCATGCTCAGCAGATCTCCCGTGGCGTCCACCGCTCCGAGGGCCGCCAGGGCGCCCACGGTCAGGATGGCCGCGGCGACAGGGCGCAGATGGCGGGGCGGGGTGGCCTGGAGGGCGGCGATGCGGCGGGTGACGGCGCGGTCGGCGAAGTGCAGGGCGCAGTCGGCGCCGTGGGAGACCAGGGCGGCTCGGGCCAGGGCGCGGGCCGTGGTGCGGCGGTCGCCGACGGCGCCGGCGGCCTGTTCGTCGGCCCAGCGTTCCACCAGGTAGGCGACGGCGCCGCGGACCGGCAGGAGCAGCGGGTTCGCCGCGGCGGCCAGGGTCGCCGCGTGGACGTAGAACGCGTGCCGGTGGGTGAGGTGGGCGCGCTCGTGGGCGAGCAGGACCCGGCGTTCGGCGGGGCGCAGCGCGGCGAGCATGGCGCTGGTGACCAGGATCCGGCCCGGGTCGCCGGGCACGGCGAAGGCCCGGGGCCGCGGTGAGGCGGCGACGACGAGTTCGGTGCCGGGCGGGTGGCCCTCGCACAGTCGGCGCAGGGTGCGGCGGGTGGCGCGATGGGCGCGGACCGCGCCCAGGATCCGGCCGACGGCGACCGCGAGGACGAGGAGTGCGAGGAGGGCCACGGCGTCCGGGACCGGCTCGGGCAGCGCGCGGCCGCCGGCTCGGGCGTGGGCGACGACCGGCGGGACCTCGCCGGCCAGTGTCGCGGTCAGCAGCGCGAAGGCCCACAGGGAGGCGCCGGCGGTGAGCACGGCGGCGCCGGTCAGCGCGCGGGCGGCCGCCGCGGGCGTCCCGAACCGGGCGAGTCGCGGCCCGGCCGCGCCGAGCAGGAGCGACAGCAGCAGCGGGGTGTAGACGTCGATCCTCATGTGCCGCCTCCTGTCCGACCGTTGCATCCGTATGCCGTACGACACCGCCGGCCGGGCCCCTCACGCACCGCCGTCGCTCAGCAGCTCGCGCAGGGCGCTCTCCTCCTCGGGGCTCAGCCCGGTCACGAACTGCTGCAGGGCGGCTATCGGGTCGGGCCCGCGGTCCAGGGCCCGGTGCATGGCCTCGGCGGTCATCTCGGCGGCGTTCTTCACGGGACGGTAGGCGCCGCGCCGGCCGTCGGCGTCGCGCAGGACGAGGTCCTTGTCGTGCAGGCGGCGCAGGATGGTGTGCACGGTGTTGTAGGCGAGTCCGTCGCCGAGTTCGGACTGGATCTCGGCCGGGGTCAGGGGCCGTTCCGTGGCCCACAGGGTGGCGAGGATCTCGCTCTCCAGCTCCCCGGGGCTGCGTCGCTCGGCCCTGCCGCGAGGGGTCGTGCCTGCCATGGCCACCACCTTACGGTGCGTAGGTTCCCTCGGTCACCGACTCGCACCTGCCCCTTACCCGCCTCCGGCGCCTGCCCGACCTACAAGTTGTAGGGTGACTTGGACCTTACAGACTGTAGGGCCGGGAGGGATGAGGATGACGACAACGTCCCCCGCCTCCTCCGCACCCTCGCCGGAGCGGACACCGGCGGCGATGCGGAACGGGGCATGAGCACCCCGGTCGGTCCGTCCACGGACGTCGGCCGGCGGCTGCCGTGGCAGAGCCTGCTGGGAGTCACGGTGGCCGCGGCGGCCGCGGGGCTCGCCGTCCGGCACTGGCCGGTGCTGGACGCGGGGGCGGACCGGCTGGCCGTCGCCGACCGCGGTTGGCTGTCACTGGCCGCCCTGCTCAGCGTGCTGACCTGGGGTTGCTCGGCGCTCGCGCTGCAGGGTGCGGTGCGGGAGGCACTGCCCGTACGCCGGCTTGTGGCGGCGCAGTTCGCGGCGTCCGCCGCGAACCACGTGCTGCCCGCGGGGCTGGGCGCCGGTGCGGTCAACGTGCGGTTCCTCATGCGGTGCGGACTGCAGCCGGGCCGGGCCGCGACGGCCCTCGCGGTGAAGGGCACGGCGGGCACCGTGGTGCGGGGCGCGCTGATCGCGGGGCTCGCCATGGCCTGGCCCGGGACACTGCGGGTGCCGGCGGTGGGCGGGTTGCCGCTGCTCGTCGGCGCGGGGGCCGCCGTGGCGGTCGCCGGTGCGGCCGTGCTGCTGCGGACCCGGCTGCGGCGCGGACTGGCCTGCGCGGTGGCCGATGTGCGCGGTGTCCACGAGCGTCCGGGGCGGGCGGCGGCCCTGTGGGGCGGCTCGCTGGTGTTCGCCGCGCTGCACACGGGCGTCGTCCTGGCCGTCGTAAGGGCTCTGGACGTGCCGCTTCCGGCCGGGCGGGTGGCGCTCGCGTATCTCGCCGCGAGCAGCGCCGCCGTGCTGCTGCCGACGCCGGGCGGGCTCGGGTCCCTGGACGCCGCGCTCGCCTGGTCGCTGACGGCGGCCGGGGCACCGGCGGGGGTCAGCGTGTCGGCGGTCATCGGCTACCGGCTGCTGACCGTGTGGCTTCCCCTGGTGCCGGGGCTGCTGGTGCTGGGCGGGCTGGTGCGGGCGAAGGCCCTGTGAGGGGCCGGCGGTTCACGCCGCCGACGGGGGCTCAGCCTTCCCGGGACGTCGGCGCGGGCGGCGGTTCGGGTGTGGGCCGGGAGGGCGCCGATGGCGCCCGGGCCTCTTCGGCGTCCTGCGGCGCCGTACCGGACTTCCCGCCCGCCCACGACCACTGCGGCCGCCACCGGGTCAGGGCCCAGCCGCACAGGCTCAGCCAGGCGGTCGCGAGCAGCCAGCCCCCGAGGACGTCGCTGGCCCAGTGCACGCCGAGGTAGACGCGGGTCGCTCCGACGGCGGCCGCCCAGCACACCGCGAGCACACAGGTCGTACGCGCGAGGTCGGGGCGCGAACGGCGGGTGACGGCCCAGCAGAGCAGGCCCGCGGCGAGGGCGGAGGTCGTGGTGTGGCCGGAGGGGAAGGAGTACCCGGAGGCGGACGCGACCCAGTCGGCGGGGTTGGGCCTGGCCCGCGCGAAGGACTCCATCACCGCTTCGCGCACCAGTTGCCCGGCGAGCAGCACGGCCAGGGCGCACGGCACCGTTCTCAGCCGCTCACGGGCATCACGCCCCGCGATCAGCCCGGCCGCGGCGACGATCAGGTACGGCCAGAGTCCCGTCCCGGTCGCGGTGATGCCCCGTGCGAGGGCCTGCGCGACCGGTGGCCGGTGTCCGACGGCCCAGGTGTGCACGGCCCCGTCGCCGGGGAGCGGGACCCCGTGCCGTACGCCCACGAGGACCGCGAGGCAGGCGAACAACGCGGCACAGAGGACTCCGGCCCGGAACGTCCCGGACCGCACCGTCCGACGCGCCTCACTCACGTTGGCCCCTCGACGCCGACGCCCACGACGACTCCTCTCACGTACGGTCAGCCACCGCTCTGCACGCCCGTCACCAGCTCCCCGACCCGGGTCCCGGCCGCCCGTTCCACCAAGGGCGCCGCCCGGTCCGCCAGCAGCATCAGCGGCCATGCGAGCAGGGCGCCGAACGCGAGCCCCACCGCCACGTCGTGCGGATAGTGCACACCGACCCAGACCCGGGAGACGGCCATCAGTACGGCGGCCAGGGCCGCGATGCGGCCCAGGAGCCGGTCGGTCAGGGCCACCGCGACCGCCGCGGCCCCGGCGATCACCGCGTGGTTGCTGGGGAAGGACCAGTCGCCCACCGCCGGGCACGCCTCGACGGTGACCGTGTGCAGCGTGCGGCAGGGCCTGTTCTCGGCGACGGCCGACTTGACCAGGACGTCGACGACGTAGCAGAGCACGACGACCACGGGGGCCGCCAGGGCGCGGACCATCCGGGCCTGCCCGGCGCCGCGGGCCCGCCACCAGGCGGCGAGCATCAGCACGCCGAACAGGGCGAGGCCGTAGTCGGACCAGACGGCGACCGTGGTGTCCACGGCGTGCGGTGTGTCGCGGGCCAGGCGGGTGATCCAGAGGTACAGGCCGCCGTCGACCGAGGCGCCACCGAATGCGAGAGAAGTCATGGGGAGACCTCCGAAGAGGTGCGGCGGGCACGCGCGCGACGTGCCTCGAGAGCGAGCGGGGTCAGGGAGACCAGGACCACGACGGCGACCATGGGCAGGAGATAGCGGTCGACGTTCGGGACCGAGGAGCCCAGGGCGTAGCCGCCGAGCACGAGACCGACCGTCCACACCAGGCCGCCGACCACCTGCCAGAGCGTGAAGGTCCGCACCGGCACGTCCAGCGCCCCGGCCAGTGGGTTCAGCACGGTGCGCACCACCGGCACGAAGCGGGCCAGCACGACCGCCTTCGCGTGGCCGTACCGCGCGAGCAGTACCTCGGCCCGGGCCGCGCCCTCGTGCAGCTTCCTCGCCCTGCTGCGCGCCAGCAGCGCACGGCCTCCGCGGCGCCCTATCCAGTACCCGGTCTGCGCCCCGAGCAGGGCTCCCACCGCGGCCGCGGGCAGCACCTGCCCGAGGGAGAGGTGCACCGATCCGCGGACACCGTTCGCGCACAGCAGTCCCGCCGTGAACAGCAGCGAGTCCCCGGGCAGGAAGAAGCCGACCAGCAGGCCCGTCTCGGCGAACAGCACCGCGGCGACGCCGAGGGCGCCGAACGCGGACAGCAGGGACCCGGCATCCAGGACGTTCACCGCTTGGGCCACGGCGAACTGGGCAGCTGCCATGCGGGCGACCCCTCTCATACTGGAACTCATACTGGAAAGCGGACGGGGCGGGTGGCGGCCCGCTCCGAGCGACTACAGTCATGTAGACCGTCTACTGCACTGTAGACGAATAAGTGTCGAGGAGCGTTCCCATGCCCCACGGGCAGATTGACGAGCCGTTCGACGGCCCGGACGACGGGCGCCCGGAACGGCGGCCGGCGGGCGAGCTGGAGGCGAGCGTCCTGGCCGCGCTGTGGGCGGCCGACGGCCCGCTCACCCCCGGCGCCGTCCAGCTGGAGCTCGGCGACGGACTGGCCCGCACCACCGTCACCACGATTCTCACCCGGCTGCACGCCAAGGGCGCGGTCACCAGGGCGCGCTCCGGGCGCGGCTACGCCTACGCCCCGGCCCAGGACTCCCCCGGCCTGACCGCCCGCCGCATGCACGCCGAACTCGACAAGGACGAGGACCGCGGCACCGTCCTCGCCCGCTTCGTATCCGATCTGAGCCCCGAGGACGAACGGTTGCTGCGCGGACTGCTGGCGGACGGCGCCGCGGGCCCGGACGACACCGCGTGACCGACCGCTCGGAGTCGTCCGGCGCGACGGCGGCCTCTGGAGGAACCCTGTGATGTACGCCGTGTGGCTCCCGCTCCTGGTACCGCTGCTGGCGGTGCCCGTGGCCCGTCGCGGCGCCGAACTGCTGCCGCCGCGGACGGCCGCGTGGGCACTGACCGCCCTGGCGCTGGTGCTCGCCGGCTCCAGTACGGCGGCGCTGGCACTGCTCGCGCTGGACGGCGCCCTGCGGCTGCCCTTCGTGGCGGCGCTCGGCCACTTCTCCCCGCACCTGCTCGGCGGCGGTTCGCCCGCCACCGTGCCGGCCGCGGTCCTCGCCGCCCTCGTGCTGGCCGGCCTGGGCGTGCTGGTGCCCTGGCGGGCCCGCCGCCATCTGCGGGAACTGCGCACCGCCCACCGCCAGTACGGACACCGGCCGAGCGCGGGCGACCTGTGGGTACGGCCCGACGTCCGTCCCGACGCCTACGCGCTGCCCGGCCGGCCCGGGCGCATCGTGGTGACCACCGGGATGCTGCGTGCCCTCAGCGCCCGGGAGCGTGAGGTGCTCTTCGCGCACGAGCGGGCCCATCTCACGGGCCGCCACCATCTCTTCCTCGCCGGCGCGGAGTTGGCCGTGGCGCTGCATCCCGCCCTGCGCGGCCTGCGCGCGCCGCTGTCGTACGCCCTGGAGCGCTGGGCCGACGAGTCCGCCGCGCGGGCGACGGGCGACCGCGCCCTGACCGCCCGCGCGGTCGGCCGCGCCGCGCTCGCCGCCGGCGCGGCGGGCCCCGCGCCCCGGCCGCGACTGTCCCTGACGGCCACCGCGGGGCCGGTCCCCCGCCGTGTCACCGCGCTGCTGAACCGGTCCGCGCCCGTCGGCCGGGCCCTTCCGCGCGCCCTGGCCTGCCTGCTCCTGGCCTGTGTCACGCTGTCGGCCACCGCGGCCCTGGAGGCGGCCACCGACCTCCACCACGGCATCGAGACCGCCCAGGGCGAGACCGGCCACCTCTCCACCCACGGCGGCTGAGAGCGGACCCGAGACCTCCGTCCACGCCGCGGCTCCCGCGTGACCGGCTCACCGGTGACACCCGCCGCGTGAGGGTGCGGCACGACCGTGCCCTTCCCGGCCGGCACGGCAATCCCCGCTGAGCCCCTGTATGTGGCATGCTCCCGACAAGCAGTTCATGCACGCAGTCCACGACCGCCCCCGGCGCACCCCATCCGGCCGGGCGGCCGCCGAGCAGGCCGCAACCCCGGCCGCCGTAAAGGAGTCACGCGTGAGAACCATCCCCCACAGATCCGTCGCCGTGCGCGCCCTCGCCGTCACCGCGCTGGCCGCCGTGTCCCTTCTCCCCGCAGGTCCCGCGACCGCCGCGCCCGACACCGCGGCCGCCTGCACCCCGGCCCAGGTGGTCGCCAACGGCGGCTTCGAGAGCGGTACTTCACCGTGGACGCAGTCGTCCACCAGCGTGATCACCAGCCGCTCCGGCGAGACCGCGCACGGCGGCACCACCTACGCCTGGCTCGACGGCACCGGCGGCACCCACACCGACACGCTCTCCCAGAGCGTCACGATCCCCTCCGGCTGCTCCACCGCCACCGTGTCCTTCTGGCTGCACATCGACACCGCCGAGACGACCTCCTCGACCGCCTACGACAGGCTGACGGCGAAGATCGGCGGCACGACCCTGGCGACGTACTCGAACCTCGACAAGAACACCGGGTACGTGAAGAAGACCCTCGACGTCTCGTCCTTCGCGGGCCAGACGGTCACCCTCGCCTTCACCGGCACCGAGGACTCCAGCCTCCAGACCAGCTTCGTCCTCGACGACGTCGCCCTCGACACCTCGGGCGGCACGACCCCGCCGGCCGACTCGACGCGCACCCCGGCCGCCCCCTCGTACACCGTCAGCCTGAGCAGCAACACCGCCGGCACCGTATGGACCGGCCACGAGAGCGCGACCTTCACCAACGCCTCCTCGACGGCGCTGAGCGAGGTGTACCTGAGGCTGTGGGACAACTACCACGGCACCTGCGACGCCATGCCGATCGCCGTCACGAACGTCAGCGGCGGCACGGCCGGTTCGCTGTCCGTGGGCTGCACGGCCCTGCAGGTGACCCTGCCCACGCCTTTGACGCAGGGGCAGTCCGCCACCATCGGCTTCGACCTGGGCATCACCGTGCCCAGCGGCGCCGACCGGTTCGGCCACGACGGGGCGTTCAGCTTCATCGGCAACGCGCTGCCCGTCCTCGCGGTCAAGGACGGCTCCGGCTGGCACCTGGACCCGTACACGAACAACGGCGAGTCGTTCTACTCCCTCGCCGCCGACTTCAAAGTGACCCTCGACCACCCGAGCGCCCTGCTGGTCCCGGCCACCGGCACCTCCGTCGACACCCCCGGCTCCAGCGGACGCACCGTCACCACGGCGACGGCCTCGAAGGTGCGTGACTTCGCGTGGGCGGCCGGGCCGTTCAGCAAGATCTCCGGCACCTCGTCCGCCGGCACCGCGATCAACGTCTACGCCGTCTCGGGCATCAGCTCCTCCGACGCCCAGTCGATGCTCAGCACGGCGAAGACGGCCGTCGACGCGCACGCCGGGCGCTTCGGGGCCTACCCCTACGGCGAGTTGGACGCCGTCATCGACAACAACTACTGGTTCGGCGGCATGGAGTACCCCGGCTTCGTGCTCGACCTCGTCAGCACCACCGCGCTCACCCACGAGATCGGCCACCAGTGGTGGTACGGCATCGTCGGCGACGACGAGTACAACAGCCCCTGGCTGGACGAGGCGTTCACCGACTACACCACCGACCTCGCTCTCGGCAAGACCGGCACCAACTGCTGGAACAGCGTCTCCTGGGCCTCGTCGGCGGAGAGGATCACCAACTCCATGGCGTACTGGGACGCCCACTCCTCCCGCTACTCCACCGTCGTCTACGGCTACGGCAAGTGCGCCCTGCACGACCTGCGCCGGCTGATCGGCGACACCGCGATGACCAAGTTGCTGAAGGACTACGCCGGTTCGCACTGGTACGGCGTCTCGACCACGGCCGACTTCAAGGCGGCGGCGCAGGCCGCGACGACGACGGACCTGACGTCGTTCTGGAGCACGCACCGCATCGACGGCTGAGGGGCGACCGCACCCCGAGGCTGCCGGCCCTCCGTAGGGCCGGCAGCCTCGGCGTGCGTCGGGTCAGACCGCCGTGCCGCCGGGCGCGTCGCGGCGGGAGAGGGCCAGGTAGCCGACGAAGAAGGCGATGGCCACGGTCCAGGCGAGGGTGACCGGGCCCAGTCCCAGACCGAGGCCGCCCCGGGCGTGCCCGAGGGCCATCCAGTCGGCGAGGGAGGCGCCGAGGGGACGGGTGATGACGTACGCCGTCCAGAAGGCGGGGACGGCCTTCAGGACCGTGAGGCGGTGGGCGACGGCGGGCACGCAGATCGCGACGGCGAAGAGGATCACCGATCCGAGGTAGCCGAAGCCGACGGTCGCGGTGAGGTCCCCGGCGGCGGTGCCGAGGGCGAAGGTGGCGAGGACGGCCGCCCAGTAGAAGGCCTCCCGGCGCCGGGTGCGGATGCCGTGGATGGACAGGGTCCCCTCGACGGCGTACCAGAGGGCGAAGACGGCGGCGAGCGCGGCGAGGAAGAGCGGCGTGGACACCAGGTAGGGCACGCCGAGGCCGACGTGCAGGACGTCGGCGGCCATCGTGCCGAACACGCTGACCATGACGACGGCCGTCCAGTACACCCAGGCGACATAGCGGCGGACGGCGAACTGCACGGCCAGGGAGGCGGCCAGAGCGAGGCCGCCGAGCGCGACGGCGGGCACCGGGCCGAGCAGACGGGCCAGGAGGTCCGAGGCGGTCTCGCCCATTCCGGTGGTGAGCACCTTGACGATCCAGAAGTACACGGTGACTTCCGGCACCTTGTTCGCCATGGTGCGCAGGGGAACGAGTGGCCGGTCGTCGAGGAGGTGCTCTGTGGTCATGCAGCGCACGATGACACAGGGAACTGCCCGCGCCACAGGTGTCTTTGCCATTGCTTTGGGGCTTGTGGTGCATGCCTTTCACCAGGGCGCGACCAGCCTGAACGCAACCTGAACATCCCAGCGAAGTCCCTGGTCAGGCCGGCCGGACGGGTGCTAAGCGGGTCTCGGGGAACGGCGGCGGCCGCCCGGGGTGCGGTGTGCCCGGGCGGCTCCGTGGGTGGCGGGGCTCAGCCGTCGGATCCGGCCGGGGTCGTGGTGGTGGTGAAGCCCTCCTTCTTGTTGGCCGCGACGGCGAACTCGTTGGTGAACGTCTTGCCCAGGTCCACCGACGAGGTCACGTTCCCGACCAGCCGCTCGGTGGCCAGCGCGGTCTTCGGACCGCCGGCCGGCATGATCCCGTCCGGCAGGAACTGGCCCTTGTCCTCGTTCAGGGCGCTGACGTAGTCGGCCTTGGTGACCAGCTGGTTCTGCACGAACGACGACGGCAGCTTGCCGGCGATGTCGGCCGCGCTGTGCGTGTCGATCCAGTGCATGGTGGCCACGAGCGCGTCGACGACCTTCTGCACGGTGTCCTTGTGCGCGTTCACCCAGTCGGTGCGGGCGAGGACGCTCGCGCCCGGGAACGCGCCGCCGAGCGCCGCCTTGGCGCCGTCGGTGGTGGCCAGGTCGACCGCGGAGGTGCCGACGCCCTTCTTCTGGATCGCGGCGACCGTGGGCTGCGTCGTCATGACGCAGTCGGCCTTCCCGTTCTGCAGGGCGGCCACGGCGGTGGAGCCCGCGCCGACCGCGAGCCGGTGGAACTGGTTGGTCTTCACGCCCTTCTCGGCCGCCATGAACTGGGTGAGGGTGTCGGTGCCCGAGCCCAGGTCGGTGACGCCGAGCGTCTTGCCCTTGAAGTCCGCCGCAGACTTCACGCCGCTCTTCTTCGTGCACATCTCCCGCTCTCCGGGCGCTCCGGACAGCTGGACGACGTCCTCGACGGCCTTGCCCTTGGCCTGGAACTCGATCGTGTGGTTGTACCAGGCGCCGGCCATGTCCACCTGGCCCGAGGCCATGGCCTCCTCGGCGCCGACGCCGCCGTTCTGCTCGGTGCTCAGCTCCACCTTGACGCCGTACTTCTTGTAGAGGCCGAGGTTCTGGGCGAGCTGGTAGGGCAGGTAGATCTGCTTGTCGATGCCGCCGACCATGAGCTTGACGGTCGGGGTGGAGCCGCCGGAGCCGGCGGAGACGGAGCTGCCGGAGTTGCTCGAACAGGCGGTGGCGGCGCCGAGGGCGAGGACGGTGACGATCGACGCGGTGAGGGTTCTCTTGAGCATGGCGGGGCCTGCACCTTTCGGGGTACGGGGGTGGGTGGAGAAGGGAGGGAGGCGGGAGCGTCAGAGGCTGTTGGCCTCGGAGGGCGCCGGCGGGCGCCAGGCGAGCAGCCGGTGTTCGAGCTTGCCGATCAGCCACTCGGCGCCGAGCACGATCACCGCGATGACGAGCATCGTGGCGAAGACGCCGTTGGGATCGAAGTTGTTCTGCGCGGTCTTGATGACCAGGCCCAGTCCGCTCTGCGCGCCGAGCACCTCGCCGACCAGCGCGCCGACGATGGCGAACCCGAAGGCGCTGTGCAGGCTCGCGATGATCCAGGTCAGCGCGGAGGGCACGATGACGTGCCGGGTGATCTGCATCCGGGAGGCGCCGAGCACCCGGACGTTGGCCAGGACGTTGCGGTCGACCTCGCGCACGCCCTGGAAGGCGTTGAAGAAGACGATGAAGAACACCAGCACCGCGGCCAGCAGGATCTTCGGTGTGACACCGATACCGAAGGCGACGATGAAGATCGAGCCGAGGACGATGCGCGGGATGGCGTTGACCATCTTGATGTAGGGGCCGAGCACGTCGGAGAGGTAGCGGCTCTGCCCGAGCGCGACACCGAAGACGACCCCGGTGAGCGCGCCGACGACGAAGCCGGCCAGCGCCTCCTGGAGGGTGGTCCAGATGTTCGCGTAGAAGGAGCCGAACTGGGTGCCGTGCCGGAAGAGGTCGACCAGCCGCTGCCAGATGCCCGAGGGCTGCCCGAAGAAGAACGGGTCGACGACGCCCCAGGTGGTGAAGGCCTGCCAGCCGCCGATCACGAAGACCGCGAGGCCGGCCCGGCCGGCCCACACCAGGGCGACCCGGCGCCGGGCGGCGCGCCGCGCGGCGGTCGCGGCCGGGCTCTTGTTCCCGTCGGCGACGGGAACCGCGGGGGCGGTGGACGTCGTGCTCATTCCGTGCCTCCCGCGGTGAGTGCGTAGGCGCGCTCGACCTCTTCGCGCAGCGTGTCCCAGATCTGGTGCTGGAGTTCGATGAAGCGGGGCTGGAAGCGGATCTCCTGGACCGCGCCGCGCGGGCGGGGCAGGTCGATGTCGAAGACCGCCTTGACCGAGCCGGGACCGGACGTCATCACGACCACCCGGTCGGCGAGCGCGACCGCCTCGTCGAGGTCGTGGGTGATGAAGATGACGGTCGGCCGGATCTGCTCCCACAGGCTCAGCAGCTCGGTCGACATGATCGCCTTGGTCTGCACGTCCAGGGCGCCGAACGGCTCGTCCATGATCAGGATCTCGGGTTCGTTGATCAGGGCCGCGGCCATGGCGACGCGCTTGCGCATACCGCCGGAGAGCTGGTGCGGGTAGCGGTCCTCGAAGCCGGCCAGACCGACCCGGCGCAGCCAGTCGCGCGCCGAGGCCTGGGCCCGCTGCCTGGGCACCCCGCGGAAGACGGGGCCCATCAGTACGTTGCCCAGGACGGTCTTCCAGGGCAGCAGCGCGTCGGTCTGGAACATGAAGCTGACGCCGTCGGTGATGCCGTCCACCTCGCGTCCGCCGACCCTGACCGAGCCCTCGCTGGGCCGGTCGAGCCCGGACACCATGCTCAGCGTCGTGGACTTGCCGCAGCCGGTGGGACCCACCACGGCGCAGAACTGGCCCGGCTCCACGGTGAACGACACGCCTTGCAGCGCCGTGAACACCTCACCGGCAGGGGTCAGGAATCGCTTGGTGAGCCCGGAGATCTCGATGCGTGCGTCCTTCTGGTCCGCCGCACCGGCGCCCGGGCTCCTCGCGACATCGTTTCGCGAAGCCATGTGGGGGCCGCTTCCTTCCTTCGTTCGGGGTTCCTCGCAGGCCGAGGAAGGCAGACGCTAGAGGCGGCCGGGTGTTACGTCGCTGTTTCCGAGCTATCTCGCGATAGTCGCGTAAAGCCGGGTTCTGCTCGTTCTGCTCACCGGACGAGGGGTGGGCAGCATCTCGGCCATCGTGCACAATCGCGCCACTCGGGTACGGCGCACCGCTGTCCCGGCAGGACGCACGACCGGCATGAAGAGGCACCCGTGACACCCATCCGTTTCCGGACAGGCCGCGGCGGAAAGCGGAGGCTTTCCACCCGGATCCTCGCCAACCAGCTGGTCATCCTCGCGCTCACCGGCCTGATCGGCTTCGTCCTGTTCGCCTTCGCGCAGCGGGCCGAGCTCGACCGCTCCTACGAGCAGCGGGCCCTGGACATCGCCGAGACCACGGCCGCCGACCCGCAGATCAAGCGGGCCATGGAGCGGGGCGGCGGTGGCGACGTGGTGCAGACCGTCGCGGAGCGGATCCGCCGGGCGTCCGGGGCGTCGTACGTGGTCGTGATCGATCTGCACGGCGTACGGCACTCGCACCCCATCCCGGCCCTCATCGGCGAGCCGGTCGCCGAACCGGTCGTCGTGAAGGACGGCCGTACGCACGTCGGCACCGACCAGGGCGCCACCGGACGGTCCGCCAACGGCAAGGCGCCGCTGTACGGGCCCTCCGGCACGCTCGTCGGTGAGGTCTCGGTGGGCATCCCGGAGCACGACGTGCTCGGCGAGCTGTGGCGTGAGCTGCCCACCTTCGGGCTGTACGCGGCCATCGCCACCGCGATCGGTGCGGCGGCCGCCTATCTGCTGGCGCGGCGGCTGAAGCGGACGACGTTCGGCCTGGAGCTGGAGGAGATCGCGGGCCTGCTCCAGGACCGCGAGGCGATGCTGCACGGCATCCGGGAGGGCGTGGTGGCCTTCGACCCCGACGGCAGGATCACCGTCGTGAACGACGAGGCCCGGCGGCTGCTCGGCCTCGGCAGCGCGCTCGGCCGCACGCTCACGGACGTGCTGCCCGACGGCCGGCTGCGCCGTGCCCTGGACGGCACCCTGACCGGCGGTGACGTCAGTGTCCTGACCGACGACCACTGCCTCGTCGTCAACCGCATGCCGGTCGCGCTGCACGGCCGTGAGCTGGGGGCCGTGGTGACCGTGCGGGACCGTACCGAGCTGATCGGGCTGCTGCGCGAGCTGGACTCCGTGCGTGGGCTGACCGACGCGCTGCGCGCGCAGCAGCACGAGTTCACCAACCGGATGCACACGCTGGCCGGCCTGCTGGACATCGGCGAGCACGAGTCGGCGTACGAGTACGCCATCGAGACGGCCCGTTCCGGGCAGGCGCTCACCGAGGCCGTGCGCCGGCACATCGGGAACCCGCTGATGGTCGGGCTGATCGTGGCCAAGACCACCGTCGCGGCCGAGCGCGGGGTGCGGGTGGTCCTGACCGACGACTCCGCGCTCGGCGACGACCCGCCGCATCTGCGGCGCCTGCTGACCATCGTCGGCAACCTGCTCGACAACGCCATCGACGCCACGGCCGAGGCCCCGCCCGCCGACGGCGGACGCCGGATCCGGCTGACGCTGACGGAGGGCGACGAGCTGATCGTCGTACGGGTGGCGGACAGCGGTCCGGGGATCGCTGCGGGCACCTCGCGGTCGATCTTCGAGGACGGCTGGTCCACGCGCCCGGAGCGGGGTACCGCGCGCCGTGGGCTGGGGCTGGCGCTGGTGCACCGGCTGGTGCAGCGGCACGGCGGGACCATCACCGTCAGCGAGGGTCCGGGCGCGGTCTTCACGGTCGTGCTGCCGCAGCCGGACACGGCACCGGCGGTGCGGGACGCGCTGTTCACGTCCGCGCTGCCGGCGGGAGGCGACCAGTGATGATCAGGACGCTCGTGGTGGACGACGACTTCCGGGTGAGCCAGATCCACAGCGACTACGTGCGCCGGGTCCCGGGCTTCGAGGTGGCCGGCGAGGCGGCTTCCGTGGCCGAGGCGCTGGCCGCGGTCCGTGACCTGCGCCCGGATCTGCTGCTGCTCGACATCTTCCTGCCCGACGGCAGCGGGCTCGACGTGCTGCGGCGGCTCAGCCAGGACCAGGGCGGCACCCGCCCCGACGCCCTCATGATCACCGCCGATCACGACATCTCCTCGGTGCGGGCCGCGATGAAGCTCGGCGCGGTCGGCTATCTGGTGAAGCCGTTCGGCTCCGCCGATCTCGCCGAACGCCTCACCGCCTACCGGCAGTTGCGCGACCGGGTGGACGCGCTCAGCCGGGCGGCCACCGCCGACCAGGCCGACGTCGACGCCCTCTTCAGCGCCGCCCGCCCACCCGCCGTCCCCCGCATCCCGGCCAAGGGCCACTCCGCACCCACGCTCACCGCGATCCATCAGGCCCTGCGCACCGCCCAGTGCGACCTGTCGGCCGCGGAGGCCGCCGAGGCGACGGGCGTCTCCCGCGCCACGGCCCAGCGGTACCTGTCCTACCTCGTCAAGGAGGGCACGGTCCGGCTGGAACTGCGCTACGGCACCAACGGCCGCCCGGAACACCGCTACCGCATCGCGCGCTGAACCGCGGCGGCGGGTACGTCAGCCGAGTCGGCGGGCGAAGGTCTCGTACGCCGCGTCGTCGAAGAGGACGAACCGCACCTCTTCGACGGCCGTCGGCGTCCCGCGCACCGTCTGAACCGCGATACGGGCCGCGTCGTCCATCGGCCACCGGTACACGCCGGTGGAGATCGCCGGGAACGCGACCGTCGCGGCGCCCAGTTCGTCGGCGACCCGCAGCGACTCCCGGTAGCAGGAGGCGAGCAGGTCGGAGCGGTCCTCGGTGGCCGACCAGACGGGGCCGACCGTGTGGATCACCCACCGCGCGTCCAGCCGCCCGGCGGTCGTCGCGACCGCCCGGCCGGTGGGCAGGCCCTTGCCGTAGTGCGACGCACGGAGGCTGCGGCACTCCGCCAGGATCTCCGGACCGCCCCGCCGGTGGATGGCGCCGTCGACGCCACCGCCGCCGAGGAGGGAGGAGTTCGCCGCGTTGACGACGGCGTCGACGGACTGCTGCGTGATGTCGCCCCGCACGAGGATGATGCTGGTCATGGCTGCCTGTATACCCGACATCGCCGGGTAGGCGGGGCGCTCACTCGTGCCGGTCGGCGCGGACGCGCGTCACCCCGTCCGGCGGAGTCTGCGCCAGACCGCCTTCGCCGCGTTGTGGCCGGACATGCCGTGGACGCCCGGGCCCGGTGGGGTCGCCGAGGAGCAGAGGAAGACCGCCGGGTGGGGGGTGTGGTACGGGAAGAGGGAGAGTTTGGGGCGCAGCAGGGTCTGCAGTCCCGACACCGCGCCGGTGCCGATGTCGCCGCCGACGTAGTTGGCGTTGCGGGCGGCGAGTTCGGGGGGGCCAGCCGTGGCGCGGGCCAGGACGCGGTCGCGGAAACCCGGGGCGAAACGCTCCAGTTGGCGTTCCATGACGTCCGTGAGGTCGCCCGTCCAGCCGCTCGGGACGTGCGCGTACGCCCAGAAGACCTGCTTGCCCTCGGGTGCCCGGGTGGGGTCGACGACGCCGGGCTGGACGGTGATCATGAAGGGCCGGTCGGGTGCCCGGCCCTCCCGGGAGGCCGCGCGCAGGGCGGCCCCGATCTCCTTGCTGTCCGCGCCGATCTGGACGGTGCCCGCGGCCCGGGCCGGTTCGGCGGTCCACGGAACCGGGCCGTCCAGCGCGTAGTCGATCTTGAAGACGCCGGGGCCGTACTTGTAGTTCTCGTAGGAGCGGCCGAAGCCGGCGATGCGGGCCAGGGCGGTGGGTGAGGTGTCGAAGACGTAGGCACGCGCGGGCGGCAGGTCGTCGAGGCGCTTGACCTCGTAGTCGGTGTGGACCAGCCCGCCGAGGTCCTTGAGGTAGGCGGTCAGGGCGTCCGAGATGGACTGGGAGCCGCCCTCGGCGACGGGCCAGCCGCGCGCGTGGGCGGCGAGCGCGAAGACGAGACCGATGGCGCCGGTCGCGAACCCGCTGAGGGGGGCCATCACATGGGCAACGAGGCCGGCGAAGAGGGTCTTGGCCGGCTCGTCGTGGAAGCGGCGGGTGAGCCAGGTCGACGGCGGCAGACCGGCGAGTCCGAAGCGGGCGAGGGTCACCGGGTCGCGGGGCAGCGCGGTCAGCGGCAGGGACATGAAGTCGCGCGTGAGGGTGTCCCACTTGGGCAGGAACGGCGCGACCAGCCTGCGGTACGCGCCCGCGTCCCGGGAGCCGAACGACGCGGCCGTCTCGGCGACCGAGCGGGACAGCACGGCGGCGCTGCCGTCGAGGAAGGGGTGGGCCATGGGCAGCTCGGCGTGGAGCCACTTCAGGCCGTACCGCTCCAGGGGCAGGGCGCGGAACGCCGGGGAGTTGATGCCGAGCGGGTGGGCGGCGGAGCACGGGTCGTGCCGGAAGCCTGGCAGGGTGAGCTCTTCGGTGCGGGCGCCCCCGCCGACGGTGCCGCGGGCCTCGAAGACGGCCACGGAGAAGCCGCGGCGGGCCAGCTCCACGGCGGCCGTCAGTCCGTTCGGCCCCGCACCCACCACGACAGCATCGAGCATCGACGGCACCTTCGGACCCCTTCGTCAGCCGACGGCCATGGGGATCAGGATATGCCGGGGGTCTGACAGCGCCCGGGCTCGGGTACCGCCTGCCGGGACCGTCCCTCGGGTCGGGCCGCGGCCGACAGCAGCCCCACGACCCTGCGGGCCGTGGCCGCGTCGCGGGCCGCGGTGAACGGCAGGGCGTTGCCCCCGGTGATGCGGAACGGCTCGCCGGTGACGGTCAGGTGGACGCCGCCCGCCTCCTCGACCAGCAGGAGGCCCGCGGCGTGATCCCAGGCCGCCTCCCAGGAGAAGGCGGTCGCATCGGACTCGCCGCGGGCGATGGCGAGGTACTCCAGTCCGGCCGAGCCACAGGCGCGCGGCGCGACGCCGTCGGTCCACAGGCCGAGCAGGCCGCGCTTCTGGTCGTCGGTGGTGTAGTCCGGGTGGGAGGTGGCCACTTGGAGGTCCCGGCCGGGTGCGGGCCGGCCGGCGTGGAGCCGCTCGCCGTCGAGGTAGGCGCCCTGGCCCCTTACGGCGGTGGCGAGTTGTCCGAGGGCCGGTGCGTACGTCCAGGAGGCGAGCAGGACGCCGTGGTGCGCGAGCGCGACCAGTGTGCAGAATTCGGGGTCGCCGTGCACGAACTGACGGGTGCCGTCGACGGGGTCGACGATCCAGACCGGGGCGTCGCCACCGATCGCCTCGTACGTCGCCGGGTTCGCGTGCACGGCCTCCTCGCCGACCACGACGGACCCGGGCAGCAGGGCGCCGAGCGTCTCGGTGAGGTACCGCTCGGCCAGCCGGTCCGCATCGGTCACCAGGTCGTGCGGTCCGTTCTTCTGGTCGACCTCGTGCGCGGCGAGCCGGCGGTAGCGCGGCATGATCTCGGCCGCGGCGGCCGCGCGGACCACCTCCGCCACGTCGGCGGCGTGCTTGGCGAGGAACTCTTCGTGCCCGGCGAGAAACTCTTCGTTGGTTTCCGTGTCTTCGATCACGGCTCCATGAGAACACGCCCCACTGACAATCCCCGCCCGGCCGGTGGACGCCCGGTGGAATCGGGGTGAACTCGGGGATTCGCGAACTCGGGATTCGACCACTCGGGATTCGACCACTCGGGATTCGACCACTCGGGGATTCGGCCACTCGGGGATTCGGCCACTCGGGGATTCCGGTTCAGCGGCCGACGGCGTATCCCTGCATGCCGCGCGGGTTCGCCGCGGCCGACAGGATGCCGGTGCGCGGATCGCGTGCGACCGCGCACAGCCGTCCCTCGGACCACGGGTCGCCCACGGTGACGTGGTGGCCGCGCCGGCGCAGCTCCTCGACGACGTCCGCGCCCGTCCGTGACTCCACGGTCACGCTTCCCGGTCGCATGCCGCGCGGGTAGAAGGAGCCCGGGAAGCTGTCGTTGTGCCAGTTCGGGGCGTCGATCGCGCCCTGCAGGTCGAGGCCGCCGCGGACAGGTCCGCGCAGCGCGACGGCCAGGAAGAAGTGCAGCTGCCACTGGTCCTGCTGGTCGCCGCCGGGCGTGCCGAACGCCAGCACCGGGACGCCGTCGCGCAGGGCCATGGAGGGGGTGAGGGTGGTACGGGGGCGACGGCCGGGGGTGAGCGAGTTCGGCAGGCCCTCCTCCAGCCAGGTCATCTGCAGCCTGGTGCCGAGCGGGAAGCCCAGCTCGGGCACGACGGGATTGGACTGCAACCAGCCGCCGCTGGGGGTGGCGGCGACCATGTTGCCCCAGCGGTCGACGACGTCGAGGTGGCAGGTGTCGCCCCGGGTGGTGCCGTCCGTCGAGACGGGCGGCTCACCGGGCACCGGGGAGGCCGGGCCCTTCGCCACGGTGGGCTCCCCCACTCCCATGGGGCTGAACCCCGGCTCGTCGGTGACCACCTTGTGCGCGTGCGCGCTGAGCCGCGGTGCGCGTCCGCCGGGGCTGCCGGGGCGCAGCTCGTAGGAGGCCTTGTCGCCGACGAGGGCGCGCCGGGCGGCGTTGTACCCGGCCGACAGCAGCTCGTCGAGCGGGACTTCGGCGGCGTCGCCGTACCAGGCCTCGCGGTCGGCCATGGCGAGTTTGCAGCCCTCGATCAGCAGGTGGAGGTAGTCGGCGGAGCCGTACGCGGGCAGCTCGGCCGGGAGCAGGGCGAGCTGCTGGAGCAGGACGGGGCCCTGGCTCCAGGGGCCCGCCTTGCACAGGGTCCAGCCGTTCCAGTCGTACGTCGCCGGGCTCTCGTAGGTTGCGGACCAGCCGGCGAGGTCGGCGGCCGTGAGGGTGCCGGTGTGGCGCTCGCCGCTGGTGTCCATGGTGGGGCGCGCGGACTGGCGTACCAGGGCCTCGGCGATGAAGCCTGAGCGCCAGACCTCGCGCGCGGCCTCGATCTCGGCGATCCGGTCGCCGCTGCCCGCGACCTCGGCGAGGAGCCGTTTCCAGGTGGCGGCGAGGGCGGGGTTGCGCAACAGTTCACCGGGGTGCGGGGCGCGTCCGCCCGGCAGGTACACCTCGGCCGACGAGGTCCACTCCGTCTCGAACAGCTCGCGGACCGTCTCGACGGTCGCCCCCACGTTCTCCACGGGCGCGTGCCCGTGTTCGGCGTATCCGACGGCGTATGCCAGGACGTCGGCGAGGGTCTTCGTCCCGTGGTCGCGCAGGAGCAGCATCCAGGCGTCGAAGGCGCCGGGGACGGCGGCGGCGAGCGGCCCGGTGCCGGGCACCAGGTCCAGGCCGAGTCCCCAGTAGTGGGCCACGGTCGCCCCGGCGGGGGCGACGCCCTGTCCGCACAGCACCCGCACTTCGCCGCCGGCCGGGGCGAGCAGGATCGGCACCTCTCCGGCGGGGCCGTTGAGGTGCGGCTCGACGACGTGCAGCACGAACGCCCCGGCGACGGCCGCGTCGAAGGCGTTGCCGCCGTCCTCCAGCACGGCCATCGCGGACTGCGCGGCGAGCCAGTGGGTGGAGGACACCATGCCGAAGGTGCCCTGGAGGGTCGGCCGGGTCGTGAACTGCATCTCTCACCTCGCCGCTCGCGCGCCCCGGTCGTTCCGGAGCGCGATCACACCTGTGGGGCTGCCTCTACCCGTCCGAGGGGCCTACGAAGATTTTGCGATCCCTCGGGCGCTTCATGAGCCGTCCTCCACCTCTTCGTTCTACGCGCGTGGTGTCATGCTCACGCCCACCCCCCACACGGGCATCAACTCGACTAGGAGTCAGGCATGTTGTCGAAGGTCCTCCGTCGTGCGGGCGTGGCCCTGGCGGCCGGCGCCGCGGTGATCGCCACCGCCGTTCCGGCCAACGCCGCGAGCTACACCGCGTTCGCCTTCTCCCTCAGCGGCAGCGAGCCCACGATCTACGACTTCATCAACTCGGCCACCACATCCCTCGACATGACGATGTACGAGCTGGAGGACAGCACCGCGGTCGACGACCTCATAGCCCTGGAGAACAAGGGCGTCACCGTGCGGGTGGTCCTGGACCAGGCCCACAAGTCCGCCAACAACTCCGCGTACACCGCACTGACGAACGCGGGCGTGGGCGTGGCCTGGTCGCCGTCGGGCTTCGTCTACACCCACCAGAAGACGATCACCGTGGACGGCACCAGGTCGCTGGTCCTCACCGGCAACCTGACCTCGCAGTACTACGCGACCGGCCGCGACTACGGCGTCTTCACCGACGACACCCGTGACGTCGCCGCCATCGAGAAGGTCTTCAACGCGGACTACGGGGGCACCTCGGTCACGCCCACCGACGGCGACCACCTGCTGTGGTCGCCGACCGACTCCCGCAGCCGTCTGCTGTCCGTGATCAACGCGGCCACGAAGACGCTCGACGTCGAGGAGCTGGAGTTCAGCGACAGCACGGTGGTCAACGCCATCGTGGCCAGGGCGAAGGCCGGCGTCACCGTGCGCGTGGTGCTGGAGACGCCGGGCAGCTATTCCAGCCAGGTGTCCGCGGTCAAGGCGGCTGGTGGCAAGGTCGTCGGCTACTCCGACCCCAACGGCTTCTACATCCACGCCAAGGCCATGGTCGCCGACTACGGCCTGTCCACCCAGGAGGTGGAGGCGGGGTCCATGAACATCAGCAGCAACTCCCTCTCCAACAACCGGGAGTTGGGGATCATCCTCACGGGTACCGGGGTGGCGCAGTCGGTGGCCACGACCATCGAGAACACTTTCGCCGGCGACTACGCGGGCGGCACGGCGGCGTAGCCGTGCCGGACCGGCGCCACTCCGGCCGTGAGCGGGTGACCGTTCACGGCCGGCGTGGCGCCACCAGGCCCGACTCGTAGGCGAAGACGACCAGTTGGGCCCGGTCGCGGGCACCGAGTTTCGTCATGGCCCGGCTGATGTGGGTCTTGGCCGTGAACGGGCTGACGACCATGTGTTCGGCGATCTCCTCGTTGGTCAGACCCCTGGCGGCCAGGGCCGTCACCTCGCGTTCGCGGCGGGTCAGGCAGTCCAGGCCGGGTGCCGTCGCCCGGTCCGGCGGCCGGGAGACGAACTCGCCGATCAGGGTGCGGGTGACCGACGGGGAGAGCAGGGCCTCGCCCCGGGCGACCACCTCGATGCCCTGCAGCAGGCCGGCCGGTTCGGTGTCCTTCAGGAGGAAGCCGCTGGCGCCCGCCCGCAGCGCCTCGAAGACGTACTCGTCGAGGCCGTAGTTGGTGAGGATCACCACGCGTACGGCCGCCAGGGCGGGGTCCGCGGCGATCAGCCGCGTGGCCTCGATGCCCGTCATCACGGGCATCTGGACGTCGATCAGCGCGATGTCGGGGACGTGCGCGCGGACGAGGGCGAGGCCCCGCTCGCCGTCCGCCGCCTCACCCACCACCTCGATGCCGTCCTCAGCCTCCAGCAGGGCGCGGAACCCCGCACGCATCAGCGCCTGGTCGTCGACGAGCGCGACCCTGATCACGTCGACTCCCCATTCGGCAACGGCACTCGGCACGCAAGGCCGCCCCCGGCCCCCCGCCCTCCCCGACGGGCAGCCGCCCCCGAGCACCCGGCCTCCCCGACCGGCGGTCGCCTGCCTGCCCCGACGCCGGCCCCGCTCATCCCGCCTCCCCCAGCGGCAGCCGTGCCCGCACCGCGAAGCCGCCCTGCGCGCGCGGGCCGGCGTCCAGTGTGCCGCCGAGAGCGGTGACGCGTTCCCGCATGCCGGTGAGGCCCACGCCGGGTGCGGGAGGGCGGGCCGGGTCGGCGGCGCCGTCGTCCTCGACACGTATGGCGAGGTCGTCGCCGCCGTAGTCGAGGCGGACGCTCACCTTGGCCGGGCCCGCGTGCCGGGCCGCGTTGGTCAGGGCCTCCTGCACGATGCGGTAGACGGCGCGGTCGACGGTGGCCGCCAGCGGCCGTTCCTCGCCGGTCACGGTGAGTTCGGCGGTGAGACCCGCAGCACAGGCCCGCTCGACCAGCAGCGCGGGGGTGCCGGTGGGCTCGTCGTCGGAGCGCAGGATCTCCAGGGTGGCACGCAGTTCGCGCATGGCCTCGCCGCTCGCGTCCTGGATGGCGAGCAGCGCGGGCGGTATGTCCTCGCCGCGTTTCCTTGCCAGGTGGACGGCGACGCCGGCCTGGAGCTTGACGATCGAGATGCTGTGGGTGAGGGAGTCGTGCAACTCCCGTGCGATGCGCAGGCGTTCCTCACCGGCGCGGCGCAGGGCGGCCTCCTCCCTGGTCCGCTCGGCCTCCAGCGCGCGCCGCTCGGTCTGGCGGAGGTAGGCCTGCCAGTTGCGGTCGGCCTGTCCCGCGACCACGGCGCACAGGAACCAGCCGGCGAGCAGCGCGGTCCGCTCGACCACGCCGTGCGTCGTCGGGCCCGTCGCCAGCCACGCTCCCAGGAAGACCCCGCTCGCCGCGGCCGCCCAACCCCGGTGTCCCGCACTGGCCGTCGTGGCCACGGCGACGAAGACCGGCAGGGCGGAGAGCGGGCCGGGGTGCGCGTGCAGCACGTACCCGGCTCCGCACAGCGCGGCGACGACGGCCACCGTGCGCGGGACCAGGCGGTGGAACGCGAGGACGGCCGAGGACAGGACGACGAGGGCTTGGTCGACGGCCGTGGTGTCCCGGCCGAAGGCTGCCGTGGTCACGGCGAGAGCACCGACGACGACGGCGAGGGCCACGTCGGCGAGCCCCTTGCGTGTGGTGAAGTGCCCGCTCATGCAGGCACAGTAGAGGGCGGCGCCGACAGTGGCGTCACCCCTGTGGACGGCTCCCCGACTACTCCCCACGCAGTAGAGCGGGGCTCAGGCGGCCTCGCCGTCGTAGCGCCAAGTGCCTCCGCGGGGACGACGCCCGGGCCCGCCCCTGCCACGCATGCTGCTGTACATGTCCACACCGTTCAGGTACACACAGCCACCGTCGGCCAAGTCGGCCACCGGCCGGGTCGCCGAGGTCCACGCGCAGATCGCCGCCGACTTCGGCATCGACCGCCCCGCCACCTTCATGGTCCTGTCCTCGGCGCCCGAACTCCTCGTTCCCGCCTGGGCGCTGATGCGCGAGTCGCTGATCGCCGGCCCCGGCAGCCGCACCGGCAAGGAGTTGGCGGCGCTCGGGGTCTCGCTCTCCAACAACTGTCCGTTCTGCGTGGACGCGCACACCGTCCTGCTGCACGCCACCGGCGACCACGCGCTGGCCGAGCGGCTGGCCCGCGGCGACGATCCGGAGAGCGAGGAGCACACGCGCGTGCTCGACTGGGGGCTCGCCAGCCGTGTCCCGGGGGCCGCGCCGCGGCCGTACCCGTTCCCCGAGGAGCACGCGCCCGCCTACCTGGGGACCATGCTCACCTTCCACTTCATCAACCGCATCGCCTCGGCGCTGCTGTCCGAACAGCTCATGCCGGGCGGCGTCCAGCGTTTCCGGGCGGTGCGGAGCCTCGCGGGCCGCGCCCTGGGCCGTACCGTCCGCCGCGAGGCCGAGCCCGGGGCGTCCCTGCCGCTGCTCGACACGCTCGGCCCCGGACCGGACTGGGCCCTCGGCTCCCCCGTGGGCCCGGCCTACGCGGCGCTGCGCGCGGCCGCCCGCACCGGCGCCGAACTCCTCGAACCGGCCGAGCGCACCCTCGTCCACCACGCCCTGCACGAGTGGAACGGCGAGCACCCGTCGGCCGTCCTGCGCGGCTTCCCGACCCGGCGTGAGCGGCCCGGCGCGCGCCTGGCGCTGCTCGCCGCGCTCGCGCCGTACCGGATCACCGACGAGGACGTGGCCGCCTGGCACATGCCCTGGCACAACGACGAGCAGCTGGTCCGGCTCGTCGCGTACGGCGCCTTCGCGGCCGTGGACCGCATCGAGAACGCACTCGCCCTGCCGGCGGCGCAGCGGGCCACGCCATGACGACGACCATCCGCGAACCCTTTATTCGATTTCGGAGGCTTTGAAGGGGTTTTATGGGCATACGAGGGGATCGTCGCCGCTTGCTCGGGCGGCGTCCGGTTGGTCACGGCCCCTCGGCACCGGCCTCCGTGACCGCCCGAGCACGGAGCGAGTTGACACTTCCGTCTCACAGGGACTCATGTGAGACTGGCGCTCCGTCCGCAGTGCGGACCCCCTTCCGCACACCGTCCCCCACCGAGAAGTGTGCCCGTGCGTGAATTTCCCCTGCCGCTCGCTCTGACCGCGCGCCTGTCCCCCGTCGTCGTGCTCGCCGCGGTGGGCTGGGCACTGACGTCCAGCCCGGCGACGCCGGCCGACCAGCACAACGAGGCGCAGCAGAAGAGCACTTCGACGCCCTCCGCGCCGTCGACGGCGGCAGCGGCGACCAAGTCGTACAGCGCCTCCCCCGCGCCGTGCGGCAGCGTGGCCACGGCCACGCTCAAGTCGCTCGTCCCGGGCGCCAAGACGGCCGGGAAGGAGATCAGGTCGACGGACGAGAAGCTGCGCCGCACCTGCTCCTGGAACGCCCTCAAGGGCTACGACTACCGCTGGCTCGACGTCTCCTTCGAGGTACTGGACTCCGACGCGGCGGCCCAGAAGGAGTACAAGGAGAGGACCGCGGAGAAGAGCGGCGGAGGTGCCGTGCCGGGGCTCGGGGACGCGGGCTACTCGGTCGTGAACCTCAGCACCGAGGACAAGCAGCAGACCCGGGAGGGCGTGGTGATCGCCCAGGTGTCCAACGTCCTGGTGGTCACCACCTACAACGGCAGTGACTTCGAGACGAAGAAGGCACCCGGCACGGACGAGATCAACAAGGGTGCCATCAAGGCCGCGAAGGACGCCGTGACCGCGCTGAAGGGCGGCCGGTAGCGTTCACCGGCCGCCCTTCGGGGGGTTCAGGCCTCCAGGCGCTGTCTGCCGCGCAGCAGCATCAGGGCCAGGTAGACGGCCATCGAGGTGCCCAGGCCCACCGCCCAGCCGTAGTCGGCGAGCGGCTGCAGTGCCGGGACGGGCCGTCCGTCGATCAGCGGTTTGAAGCTCGCGCCGCCGATCGCCAGCACGCCGCCCGTCACGAAGGCGACGACGGCCCGCCAGTTCCAGCCGCCCTCGTACCAGTAACGGCCGCCCGAGCGGTACAGGTCGACCAGGTCCAGCTTTCCGCGGCGCAGGATCCAGTAGTCGGCGATGAGGATGCCGGCGACCGTGCCGAGCAGGCCGCCGACCAGGCCGAGCCAGGTGAAGATGTAGCCCTGCGGGTCGGAGTACAGCTTCCACGGGAAGATCAGCACGCCGATGATGCAGGTGGCGAGCGCCCCGGCCCGGAAACTGACCTTCCTGGGCGCGATGTTGGAGAAGTCGAAGGCCGGCGAGACCAGGTTGGCGGCGATGTTCACGGACAGGGTCGCCACCAGCACGGTCACCAGGGCGAACAGCAGGCCGAAGACGTTGTCGGTCTTGGCGGCGAGCTGTACCGGGTCCCACACCGCCTGGCCGTAGACCTTCTGCGAACCGGAGGTGACCAGCACCGACAGCAGCGCGAACAGCGTCATGGTGGTGGGCAGTCCGAGGGCCTGGCCCCAGGTCTGCGCCTTCTGGCTCCTGCCGTAGCGGGTGAAGTCCGGGATGTTCAGCGACAGGGTGGACCAGAAGCCGATCATGCCCATCAGGGAGGGCCAGAACAGCTTCCAGAAGTCGCCGCCCCAGCCGAGCTTGGAGGGCTGGTCGAGCAACGGGCCGAAGCCGCCCGCCTTGTTGCTCATCCAGACCAGCATCACCAGCGCGCCGACGATGACGAAGGGCGCCGCCCAGTTCTCGAAGCGGCGGATCGTCTCCATGCCGCGGTAGATGATGGCGACCTGGATCGCCCAGAAGATCGCGAACGACAGCCACATCGTCCAGGCGTGGCCACCGATCTTACCGGCGTCGGACCAGCCGTTGCCGATGAGCTTGCCGGCCAGGAAGTAGATCGCCTCGCCGCCGATCCAGGTCTGGATGCCGAACCAGCCGCACGCCACCAACGCCCGCACCACCGCGGGCAGGTTGGCGCCGCGGACGCCGAAGGAGGCACGCGCGAACACCGGGAACGGGATGCCGTACTTCGGCCCCGCGTGCCCGGTGAGCAGCATCGGGATCAGCACGATCACATTGGCCAGGGCGATGGTGAACACCGCCTGCTTCCAGTCCATGCCGACGGCGATCAGACCGGAGGCGAGGGTCCAGGAGGCCGTGTTGTGGGCCATGCCGACCCACAGGGCGGAGAAGTTGTACGTGGTCCAGGTGCGCTTCTCGATCGGAACAGGGAGCAGGTCCTCGTTCGCGTACGGGCCGCTGGGCAGCGGTGACCCCGGCGCGATCTCCACGCGTCCGTCGGCGAGGGTGACTTGAGCGGTCGGCGGTATGGCCGTGGGAGCGGTGTCGGTCATGGGCAGGCCAATCGATGAGGGGCGGTCCGGAAAGGCCGTGCGGGCCGGCGGGGCCGGGGAGGGGCGGGTGGGTCCCCGCGTCGTTCGGTGCGTGCTCTCGGTCTGCCGGACGAAGGTCCTCGTAGCGGAGCTACTTGGGCCTTCGTCCGGTGCGCCGGGAGTGCGTGCCGGGCGGCGTGGGGATGTGCCCGCCCCTCCCCGGCCCCGCCATCCCCTCCCCGGGGAGGTGGGGAGGGGAGTTCTGGAGTGGGGGGATGGGGGTGAGCGGTTCGGGGAGGGTCAGGCGTTGACGGCCGGGATGACCTGCCGGCCGTATGCGTCGATCACGGCTTCCTGGGCGTCGTGCATGTCGTAGACGGCGAACTGGTCGACACCCAGCTCGCGCAGGGCGTTCAGCTTCTCGATGTGCTTCTCGACGGGTCCGATCAGGCAGAACCGGTCGACGATCTCGTCGGGCACGAACTGGGTGTCGGGGTTGTCGGCGCGGCCGTGGTGGGAGTAGTCGTACCCCTCGCGGGCCTTGATGTAGTCCGTGAGTTCGTCGGGTACGGCGGCGGAGTGCTCGCCGTACTTCGAGACCAGGTCGGCGACGTGGTTGCCGACCATGCCGCCGAACCAGCGGCACTGCTCCCGGGCGTGGGCGAGGGCCTCGGGCGAGTCGTCCTCGGTGACGTAGGCGGGCGCGGCGACGCAGATCTTGACGTCGGCGGGGTCGCGGCCCGCGGCCACGGCCGCGTCCTTCACGGCCTTGACCATGTACTCGGTCAGGTAGAGGTCCGCCAGCTGCAGGATGAACCCGTCGGCCTCCTCGCCGGTCATCTTCAGGGCCTTGGGCCCGTACGCGGCCATCCACACCGGCAGTTCGGCGCCGGGCTTGATCCACGGGAACCTGACGACCGCGCCGCCGAGGTCGGCCTCCTCGCCCCGGCCGAGGGCCCGGATGACCTTCATGGCCTCGCTGATGCGGGCCAGTGTGTTGGGCTTGCGGCCGGCGACGCGCATCGCGGAGTCGCCGCGGCCGATGCCGCAGACGGTGCGGTTGCCGAACATGTCGTTGAGCGTGGCGAAGGTGGAGGCGGTGACCTCCCAGGTGCGGGTGCCGGGGTTCGTCACCATCGTGCCCACGGTCAGCTTCTGCGTGTTCGCCAGGATCTGACTGTAGATCACGAACGGTTCCTGCCACAGCACGGCCGAGTCGAAGGTCCAGCCGTAGGTGAAGCCGTTGCGCTCGGCGCGCTTCATCAGGCTGACGACCCTCGAGGCCGGCGGGTCGGTCTGCAGGACGAGTCCGAAGTCCATGTGCGCCACTCCTAGTTGAGGTACTGACAGGTGGAGCGCGGGGTGTAGACGCCGTGTCCGGCGCGTCCGGTGTACTCCCGCTCGGTGATGACGGGTTCGCCGCGCGAGAGGACCGTCTCGACCCGGCCGGTGGTGCGCTTCCCTTCGTACGCCGAGTAGTCGACGTTCATGTGGTGGGTCTCGGCGGACATGACCTGCTCGGCGTTCGGGTCGTAGATGACGATGTCCGCGTCGGCGCCGGGGGCGATGGTGCCCTTCGTCGGGTACATGCCGAACATCCGGGCCGGGGTGGCGCAGG
Organism: Streptomyces sp. C1-1; assembly: GCF_050214755.1. Lineage (NCBI taxonomy): Bacteria > Bacillati > Actinomycetota > Actinomycetes > Kitasatosporales > Streptomycetaceae > Streptomyces > Streptomyces sp. C1-1. The sequence continues at coordinate 2,521,423 of NZ_CP189826.1, forward strand.
CGATCTCGATCCAGCGGCGGCGGCTGATGTGTCCGTCGACGACGGCCTGGTGGAGCAGGTCCATGCGGTTCTCGACGCCGGGGAGGCCGTTCGGGATCTTCGAGAAGTCGCCGCGCCCCAGTTCCTTCTGGCCCACGAAGCAGAACGGGCAGTGGTCGGTGGAGACGACCTGGAGGTCGTTCGTCCTGAGCCCCTGCCACAGTTTGGCCTGGTGCTCCTTGGGGCGAAGCGGCGTGCTGCACACGTACTTCGAGCCCTCGAAGTCCGGCTCGGCGAGGTTGTCGGTCGACAGGAACAGGTACTGGGGGCAGGTCTCGCCGAACACCGGGAGCCCCTCGTCGCGCGCCCGCGCCAGCTCGGCCACCGCCTCCATCGCCGAGACGTGCACGACGTACAGCGGCGCCCCCGCGACCTGGGCGAGCCTGATGGCGCGGTGGGTGGCCTCCGCCTCCAGCAGGGCTTTGCGCACCTCGCCGTGGTAGCGCGGGTCGGTCTCCCCGCGGGCCAGCGCCTGCTCCACCAGCACGTCGATCGCGATGCCGTTCTCGGCGTGCATCATGATCAGTCCGCCGTTCTCGGCGGAGCGCTGCATGGCGCGCAGGATCTGGCCGTCGTCGCTGTAGAAGACGCCGGGGTAGGCCATGAACTGCTTGAAGGAGGTGACGCCCTCCTCGACGAGCAGGTCCATCTCCTTGAGCGTCTCCTGGTTGACGTCGGAGACGATCATGTGGAAGCCGTAGTCGATCGCGCAGTTGCCCTCGGCCTTGGCGTGCCAGGCGTCCAGGCCCTCGCGCAGGGAGCGCCCGACGCTCTGCACGGCGAAGTCGACGATCGTGGTGGTGCCGCCCCAGGCGGCGGCCCGGGTGCCGGTCTCGAAGGTGTCGGAGGCGAAGGTGCCGCCGAACGGCAGTTCCATGTGGGTGTGGGCGTCGACGCCGCCCGGGATGACGTACTTCCCGGTGGCGTCTATCGTCCGCTCGGCGGCGAAGGCCTCGGCGGCAGGAGTGCCGGAGGCGGCGAGGGCGGCGACACGGCCGTCCTCGATCAGGACGTCGGCGTGGATCTCGTCGGACGCGGTGATGACGAGGCCACCACGGATGACGGTGCGGCTGCTCATTCTCCCTCTCCTGCCGTGCTCGACACTGGTGTGATTACGGGGCGGTGATCGGGGCGTACGCGTCGGGCCGGCGGTCCCGGAAGAACTGCCAGCGGTCGCGGACCTCGCGCAGCTTGGCCAGGTCCAGGTCGCGGACGACGAGTTCGGTCTCCTTGTCGGAGGCGACCTCGCCGACGAACTGGGCCTCCGGGTCCACGAAGTAGGAGGTCCCGTAGAAGTCGTTGTCGCCCAGGTCCTCCACGCCGACCCGGTTGATCGCGCCGACGAAGTACTCGTTGGCGACGGCCGCCGCCGGCTGCTCCAACTGCCAGAGGTAGCGGGACAGTCCGCGCGAGGTGGCCGAGGGGTTGAAGACGATCTCGGCCCCCTCCAGGCCCAACGCCCGCCAGCCCTCCGGGAAGTGGCGGTCGTAGCAGATGTAGACGCCGATCCTGCCGACGGCCGTCTCGAAGACCGGCCAGCCCACGTTGCCGGGCCGGAAGTAGAACTTCTCCCAGAAGCCCGGAACCTGGGGGATGTGGTGCTTGCGGTACTTGCCGAGGTAGGAGCCGTCCGCGTCGATCACGGCGGCCGTGTTGTAGAGGACGCCGGGCTGCTCCTCCTCGTACATCGGCAGGATCAGGACGAGGCCCAGCTCCCTGGCGAGCGCCTGAAAGCGCTTGACGATCGGGCCGTCGGGGACCTGCTCGGCGTACTCGTAGAACGCCTTGTCCTGGACCTGGCAGAAGTAGGGTCCGTAGAACAGCTCCTGGAAGCACAGGACCTGGGCGCCCTGCGCGGCCGCGTCCCGGGCCGCCTGCTCGTGCACCTGGATCATCGACTCCTTGTCGCCCGTCCACGCGGTCTGGAAGAGGGCGGCGCGAATCACTCTGCTCATCGGGACCTCCGGTCGCTCGGTGTGCGAGAAGAGTAGGAAGTCCGGAAACCGGCTTTGAGTTGCACGGTGTCACGTCTGCAGGCGTGCCGCGTGCCACGGTGTCACCCTGTCGTGGACCCATGTTTCACCGCCGTTTTCCCAGGTCGTCGCATGTTTCACCCCTGTTGCGCGTCATGCGCGAGGAGCGCGATGTGCACCGAGGCCGCCTGCTCGAAGTCGTCGAGGTCGACTCCCAGCCGGCCCTGTATGGCCTCCAGCCGGCGGTAGAGCGCGGGCCGGGAGACGTGGTGGAGCTGGGCGGTGCGGGACTTGTTGCGGCCGGTGGCGAGGTAGGTGCGCAGCACCGACAGCAGGTCGTCGTCGGCCGGGCACAGCAGCCCGTCCAGCTCCCGCTCCGCGAACGACTGCACATGGGGGTCGTCCCGCAGCAGCCGGATCAGGCCGCGCAGGTGCACGTCCCTCAGGCGTACGACGGCCGGGAGGTCGAGAACGGCCGAGGAGTCCGCCACGGCGTCGGCGACGTGCTGCGCCTCGCGCAGTCCGGCGGGCACGTCGTCCCAGGCGGTGCGCGGGTCGGCGGCGGCCACGGCCGTCCGGGCGGCCTCCGAGCGCAGCCGGGTCGCGAAGTTGGCCACGAGCACGGTGGCGTCCTGGTCCCGCGCCAGGCTCAGCAGCACGGCGGTGGCCCCGTCGGCCAGCTCGGCGACGATACCGGGCAGCCCCAACAGCCGTAGCACCCGCTCCAGTTGGGCGGGGTCGCCGTCCCGTACGACCAGCGGTACGAAGGTGCGCCGGTTGACGGGAAGTCCGGCGGCCCGCGCGCGGGGCAGCAGTTGGCGGGCCGGTACGACACCGCTGACGAGGTCGGTCAGCAGGCTCTGCGCCGACTGCTCCTCCCAGGTGTGGGCGGAGTTGCCGCCGAGCATGCGGTGCAGGACGAGGGCTTCGGCGGCACGGTCGGCGAGCAGCCGTCCGGTGGCGGTGTCGCCCCGGTGCCCGCACAGCACGATCTGCCCCCAGCGCTCCCCGCGACCGCCCAGCTCGGCGCGGATCCAGCCGTCGCCCTCGCTGCCGCCGGCCTGCCGGGCGATGCGCTCCCAGTCGCGCAGCACGTCGTCCACGGCCGGCCGTTCCCCGGCGGTGGCGAGGACGCGGTGGGCGAGGTTGGTGACGACGACCGGGCAGGCGCTGTGCTGGGCGACCTCGTCGAGGAGGCGTTGCAGCGGGGCACCGGCGGTGATGAGGCCGGTCAGGGCGGTCCGTACGGACTCCGACAGACTGACGGCGGCGAACTTCCGCCGCACCAGCCGGGCCTGGACCTCCTCCGTCAACTCGGCGAAGGGGAAGGGTCGGTGCAGGACGACCATCGGCAGCCCGCACCGCTCGGCGGCCCGGCGCATCACGTCCGGGGGCGAAGGGAAGGCGCGCCCCAGGCCGAGGACCACGGCGGCCGCCTCCGCGCGGTGCAGGGACCGGATGTACTCGGCCTGCTTCTCCTCGTCGCCGGCGAGGAGCACGCCGGTAGTGAGCACCATCTCGCCGCCGCTGAGCATCACGCCCACGTCGGGTGCCTCGGCGACGTGCACCCAGCGCACCGGCCGGTCGAGCTGGCCCGCGCCGGCCACCACCTCGGGCTCCCCGGCGAGCACCCGCTCCAGGGTCAGCACCTGGCGCACCGACAGGGCGGGTTCGAGGGTCCCGAAGGTGGTGGTCATGGCGGTCTTCCCCTTTGTCTGTGGCTCGGTTCACCTCCGGGGCACCGGAGCCCGTGTCGAGAACCCGACCGTGCTCAGCCCTTCGGGCCTCCGCGCGCTCGATCTCTCGGCACAGGCGCGCCCCTTCGGCTCACTCGCCCTGCACTTCTGCCTGCTCTTATGTGAGGCTCCTCAGAGCGGATTCGAGGATCGCGGCGCCTTCCTCGGCCTCCGCGACGGTCAGGGACAGCGGCGGGGCGATGCGCAGGGCGCTGGTGTTGTGGCCGCCGCCCTTGCCGATCAGCAGCCCGCCCGCGCGGGTCGCCTCCAGCACGGCGGCCGCCGCGTCCGGATCGGCCTGGTCGGTGCCGGGCCTGACCAGTTCGACGCCGAGCATCAGTCCGCGCCCGCGCACCTCTCGTACGTGCGGGACCTGCGCGGCGACGGCCCGCAGCCGCTCGGCGAGCAGTCCGCCGACGCGCCGGGCGTTGCCCTGCAGGTCGTGCTCCAGCAGGTAGTTGAGGTTGGCCAGGCCCGCGGCCATGGTGATCTGGGTGCCGCCGAACGTCGAGATGCTGTTGGCGTCCAGGCAGTTCATGATCTCGGCGCGGGCGACGACTCCGCCGATGGAGCTGCCGTTGCCGATGCCCTTGGCGAAGGTGAGGATGTCCGGCGGCCCGTTCTGTCCGTGCGCCTGCCAGCCCCAGAAGTGGTCGCCGGTGCGGCCCCAGCCGGTCTGCACCTCGTCGGCGATCCACAGGATGCCGCGCTCGGCGAGGACTTCACGGAAGGCCGCGTAGAGACCGTCCGGGCCCGATGTGAAGCCGCCGACGCCCTGGATCGGCTCGGCGATCAGGGCCGCGGGCGGGCGGGTGTGGCCGAGCAGGTCCTTGAGGTCGTCGACGCAGGCCGCGATGAAGTCGGCATCGCTCAGGGAGGCGTACGGGCCGCGGGTGCGGACGCCGCCGTGGACGTAGAGCGTCTGCAGCGGGGACAGCGAGGTCGGCGACCAGCCGCGGTTGCCGGTGATGCCGACCGCACTGAAGGAGCGGCCGTGGTAGCTGTTGCGCATCGCCAGGATCGTGTTGCTGCGCCGGTGGGTCGTGGCGAGCAGCAGCGCGGTGTCGTTGGCCTCGGTGCCGGAGGTGGTGAAGAAGACGCGGGCGTCCGGGATGCCGCTCAACTGGGCGATGCGCTCGGCGAGTTCCACCATCTGGCGGTTGAGGTAGAGAGTCGACGAGTGGAGGATGCGGCCCGCCTGCTCGCTCACCGCCTTCGTCACCTCGGGCAGCGCGTGCGCGGTCATCGTGGTGAGGATGCCGCCGAAGAAGTCGAGGTACTTGTTGCCGTCCGAGTCCCAGACGTGGCGGCCCTCGCCGTGGGTGATCTCGATCGGGTCCTCGTAGTAGAGGGCGAGCCAGTCCGGCAGGACGGATCGATGGCGTGCGTAGAGGTCGCTCACGGCTGCACCAGCCCCTCGTAGGCGTCGGGTCGTCGATCACGGTAGAACGCCCACTGCCGGCGCACTTCCTCGATCAGGTCGAAGTCCAGGTCGCGGACGACGAGTTCCTCCTTGGTGTCGCTGGCGACGTCGCCCACGAACTGGCCGCGCGGGTCGACGAAGTAGCTCGTCCCGTAGAAGTCGTTGTCGCCGTACTCCTCCTGGCCGACGCGGTTGATGGCGGCGATGAAGTACTCGTTGGCGACGGCCGCGGCGGGCTGCTCGAGCCGCCAGAGGTAGGAGGACAGGCCGCGGTGGGTGGCCGAAGGGTTGTACACCAACTGGGCGCCGTTGAGGCCGAGTTGCCGCCAGCCCTCGGGGAAGTGGCGGTCGTAGCAGATGTAGACGCCGACCTTGCCGACCGCCGTGTCGAAGACCGGCCAGCCGATGTTGCCCGGCTTGAAGTAGTACTTCTCCCAGAAGCCCTTGACCTGCGGGATGTGGTGCTTGCGGTACTTGCCGAGGAAGGTGCCGTCGGCGTCGATCACGGCGGCGGTGTTGTAGTAGAAGCCGGCCTGCTCGACCTCGAAGACCGGGACGACGACGACCATGCCCGTCTCCCGGGCGAGCTCCCGCATACGGCGGACGGTCGGCCCGTCGGGCACGGGCTCGGCCCAGCGGTAGTGCTCGGGTTCCTGGACCTGGCAGAAGTAGGGGGCGTTGAACACTTCCTGGAAGCCGATGACCTTCGCGCCCTGTCGGGCCGCCTCGCGGGCGTGCTCCTCGTGTTTCGCCACCATGGACTCGGTGTCGCCGGTCCAGGTGGCCTGGACCAGAGCGGCACGTACGACGTTGGCCATGAGCTGCTCCTTCGGCGGGGACGTCAGAGCCTCTACGCCCGTAGACACGGCCGTAGAGGGATGAACGTAAGCCTCCGGGAGGGCCTTGCCAAGACCATCGCCGTCAACCCGCTGAGTCGATCATGTTTCGCACTCCTGTGGGTGATCGGATGGGCCGGTGGGAGGGGGGTGTCGAGCGTTTCGCGAGAGGTTGTCAGGCGGTGAAACCGGCCACCCGGAGGGCGTGCACCAGATCCCAGTGTCGCTCGTCCGACACGCCGTGCGCGGCCTCCAGCAGAAGGGGCACGAGGGTACCCGGATCGGGTTCCGCGCTGCGGGCCGCCTCCTCCGGGGTGCGGACGCGGACGTAGGCGTCGAGCAGCGCGACCACCTCGCGCCGCCGCCCCTCGGCCGCCAGCCCCAGCACGGCCTGCCCGATCTCCGCGGCGGGCCGGACGACACCCTGCCGCAGGATCTGCTCACCGTCGGCCGCGCGCCCGGCCGCGACCAGGGCGTCCGCCGCGGCGACCAGCCGGTCGGCGGGCAGCGAGGCGGCCTCCCACAGCAGCGTCGTCCAGTCGAAGCCGAGCCCCGCGTCGTGCAGCTCCGCGGCGAGCAGCGGGAACCGGGCGGCGGGCCAGTGGGCGGCCTCGACGAGCAGTGCGTGCGCGTCACCGCTGCGCCCCTCGGCACGCAGCCGCACGAGCCTGCCGACCGCCTCGGCGACCTCCCGCGGCCCTGCCGCGTCCAGCGGCTCCACCTCGGGCTCCGGCCGCCGCTCGGGGGCCTCGGCGGCCCCGGCGAACCGGGCTCCGCGCGGGGTGCGGCCCCCGGTGACGGCGGGGTCAAGAACGGCGGACGTTGCACTCGGCGGCGCGACGACGGGAGCGACCTCCTCGACCATCCCGGCGAACCGAGCACTACCGCGGCGGCGTTTGCGCTGCTTGGGGGTGGGGGGTGCCGGAGTGGGCGATGCGGGGGTGGGAGCGTCGGGGGCAGCGGCACCGGAGCCGGGGATGTCGGCGGCCGGGGCCTCGAAGCCGGGGCTTCTGCGGGCAGCGGCGTCGAAGCCCGGGGCTTCAGAGCCGCGGGCATCGGAACCGCGGGCATCGGAACCGCGGGCACCGGAACCGCGGACTTCGAAGGCGCCGGCATCGAAGACGCCTGCATCGGAGCCGCGGGCTTCAGGTGCTCGGGCATCCAAGCCTCGGGCATCCAAGCCTCGGGCTTCGAACGCTCGGGCGCCGGAGCCGCGGGCCTCGAAGGCGCGGGCATCGGAACCGCGCGCCTCAGAGCCGCGGGCGCCGGAACCGCGGGCCTCGAAGGCGCCCGCCTCAAAGCCGCGGGCACCGGAACCGCGGACTTCGAAGGCGCCGGCATCGGAACCGCGGGCCTCGAAGGGGCTGGCATTGGAGCCGCCGGTCTCGAAGGGGCGGGGCTCGAAGACGGAAGCTTCGGGGGTGAAGGGGGTGCCTCGGGCCGCCCAGGTGTCGTCGGGCGGTGCGGGCTCCCCCGGTGAGGTGCCGTCGACGCGGTACGCGGGGCTCTCCGGCAGGCGGCCGCGGCGCGGCGCCGACTCCCGTTCGCTCACCGCGCGCCGGTCCGCCTCGGCCGTCCGGGCGCGGAGTTCGGCGCAGCGGGCGGTGGCGCGGTCGTGGTCGTCGCGGGCCCAGGCGAGGTCGAGACGGAGGGCGTCGGCCTCCTGGCGGGTGGTGGCGGCGGCGAGGAGACGGCCCAGCTCCGCCTGCCGTTCGGCGGCGTAGCGCTGTTCGCGGAGCATGACGTCGAGCCGGTCGCCCAGGGCGTCCCGGCCGCCGGGCCGGGCGTCGTACGCGGTGAGCGCGGCGGTGTGCAGCGCGCGGGCCCGCTGCAGTTCCGGGGCCGCGGTGCCGGGGCCGAACGACGCGGCAAGATCGTGCAGCAGCGCCTCCATGACGTCCCACGGCGGCACCTCGCGCCCGTCGAGACAGGCCCGCATCCCGTCGGGATCGCGCTGCCAGAACACCGCGCACCAGCCGCCACGCTGGTCCAGGCGCGCCAGCAGGCCATTCAGGTAGTTCGCGAACTCCCGCACCTGTCCCGGGAGTTGATCCACAGCCATCGCTCAACTCCCGCCAGACCGGAGCACTCCGGTTCCGTAGGCAACACCAGTTGTGTTACGGCGGTGCTACGAGCAGTTTGCAACGAGCGCGCGGAGAGCTCATTACGGGATCTTGACCGATGAGCGTCACGCGGGCAGCAGAGCGCACTGTTCCACGAGGTCGTCCATCGACAGACCGAGCGTCCGGACGAGCGCGGCGACGGTGAAGAACGCCGGCGTCGGCGCCCGGCCCGTCTCGATCTTGCGCAGGGTCTCCGCGGAGATCCCCGCCGCCGCGGCGACGTCCGTCATGCTCCGCCCGCCGCGGGCCTCGCGGAGCAACCGCCCAAGACGCTCGCCGCGTTCGCGCTCTTCGGGGGTGAGAGGGGTGCGCACCATGCCGTCATTCTAATCCCGCATTTCAATCCGGTCGAATAAGCCGGTATAGTAATTGGCATGGTGGAGCTGAAAACAGACACATCGATCGACGCCATGTACGCGGCGGGCCAGGTGCTCGGCCGGACCCTGACGGCCGTACGGCAGGCCGCGGACGTGGGCGTTACCCTGCTGGAGCTGGACGAGGTGGCCCGCGGGGTGCTGCGGGAGGCCGGTGCCTCCTCCCCCTTCCTCGGCTACCGCCCCTCCTTCGCCCCGGTCCCCTTCCCGGCCGTCATCTGCGCCTCGGTGAACGACGCGATCGTGCACGGCATCCCGACCGGCTACCGGCTGCGCGACGGCGACCTCGTGTCCATCGACTGCGGGGCCGAACTGGACGGATGGGCGAGCGACTCGGCGATCAGTTTCGTCGTGGGCGAGCCGCGCCCGGCCGACGTACGACTGATCGAGACGGCGGAGCGGGCGCTGGCGGCCGGCATCGAGGCGGCGGTGGTCGGCAACCGCACCGGCGACATCGCGCACGCGATCGGCACGGTGTGCCGGGACGCCGGATACGGCATCCCGCAGGGTTTCGGCGGCCACGGCATCGGCCGCCGGATGCACGAGGACCCCTCGGTGCCCAACGAGGGCCGCCCGGGCCGCGGTTTCCCGCTGCGCCACGGCATGGCCCTCGCGATCGAGCCGATGCTGATCGCGAGCGGCCGGGACGGCTACCACGAGGCCCCGGACGGCTGGACCCTGCGCACGAACGACGGCTCCCGCGCGGCCCACGTGGAACACACGGTGGCGATCACCGACGCCGGGCCGCGGATTCTCAGCGAGCGGTGAGGCCCGCGCCCGCGAGTGCGCGGTGAACCGCGCACCTTGGGCAAGGACCACCCAAGGACGACCACCCAAGGAGCACCGAAGGACCGCCGAACGACCACCGGGGGACCACCGAGCGGCCCCCCTCGGCCCCCACCGGCCCGCTGGACGTGCCCGAGGGGGGACCACCGAGCGCCCCCCCTCGGCCCCCCATCGGCCCGCTGGACGTGCCCCCGTCCGGGGGCCGTGCCAAGGTGGTGTAACCGGGCCCTGCAGGGGCACCCGCGTGGACCGGCACGTCGATCAGCGAGCGCGTCCCGCCAGGCGCCGGGACGCCGGAACGGAACGAACGCTCATGACCAGCGGTTTCCCCGGTCCCGGCGACTTCGGATCGGACCCCTTCCAGGAATTCTTCGCCCGCTTCTTCGGCGGGCCCCGACAGGGCCCCCGGCAGATCGACATAGGCCGCCTGCTCAGTCAGCCGGCCCGGGAGCTGGTCCGCGGCGCCGCCCAGTACGCGGCCGAGCACGGCAGCCGGGACCTGGACACCCAGCATCTGCTGCGGGCCGCGCTGACCGCCGAGCCGACCCGGAGTCTGCTCAGCCGGGCCGGCGCGGACCCCGACTCGCTGGCGTCGGAGATCGACGAACGCTCCGGCCCCGTCCAGCACACCCCCGAGGAGGCGCCCGCGCCCACCTCGCTGTCCCTGACCCCGGCCGTCAAGCGCGCCCTGCTGGACGCGCACGACCTGGCGCGGGCGAGCGGCGCCGGTTACATCGGCCCCGAGCACGTCCTCAGCGCGCTCGCGGCCAACCCCGACTCGGCCGCCGGGCACATCCTCAACTCGGCCCGCTTCGCCCCGTCCGGGCTGCCGCCCGAGCAGCCGGACACGGCCCAGCCCCGCCCCGAACGGCCGCGCTCGACGGGCACGCCCACCCTCGACAAGTACGGCCGCGACCTGACCGACCTGGCCCGGCAGGGCCGTATCGACCCGGTGATCGGCCGGGACGACGAGATCGAGCAGACCATCGAGGTGCTCTCCCGGCGCGGCAAGAACAACCCGGTGCTCATCGGGGACGCGGGCGTCGGCAAGACCGCCATCGTGGAGGGGCTCGCCCAGCGGATCGCGGACGGGGACGTCCCGGACGTGCTGATCGGCCGTCGGGTGGTCGCCCTGGACCTGACCGGTGTCGTCGCGGGCACCCGGTACCGGGGCGACTTCGAGGAACGGCTCAACAACATCGTCGGCGAGATCCGCGCCCATTCCGACCAACTGATCATTTTCATCGACGAGTTGCACACCGTCGTCGGCGCGGGCGGTGGTGGCGAGGGCGGTTCGATGGACGCGGGCAACATCCTCAAGCCGGCGCTGGCCCGGGGTGAGCTGCACATCGTCGGGGCGACGACGCTGGAGGAGTTCCGCCGCATCGAGAAGGACGCGGCCCTGGCCCGCCGCTTCCAGCCCATCCTGGTGCCCGAGCCCTCCGTCCCGGACGCGCTCGAGATCCTGCGCGGTCTGCGCGACCGCTACGAGGCCCACCACCAGGTCCGCTACACCGACGAGGCCCTGGTCGCCGCCGTCGAGCTGTCCGACCGCTACCTCTCCGACCGCCGCCTGCCCGACAAGGCCATCGACCTGATCGACCAGGCGGGCGCCAGGGTACGGCTGCGCGCCCGCACGAAGGGCACGGACGTACGGACCCTGGAGCGCGAGATCGAGCAGCTGACCTGCGACAAGGACCAGGCGGTCGCCGACGAGCAGTACGAGCGGGCGACCCAGCTGCGGGACCGTATCGCGGAGCTGAAGCAGCGGATCACCGACACCTCGGGCAGTGACGAGGCCGACGAGGGCCAGCTGGAGGTGACCGCCGAGGCGATCGCGGAGGTGGTGTCCCGGCAGACGGGCATCCCGGTCGCCAGCCTCACCCAGGAGGAGAAGGAGAAGCTGCTCGGCCTGGAGGGGCACCTGCACGAGCGGGTCGTCGGCCAGGACGAGGCGGTCGCCGTGGTCGCCGAGGCGGTCATGCGCTCCCGCGCCGGGCTTGCCAGCCCCGACCGTCCGATCGGCAGCTTCCTCTTCCTCGGGCCGACCGGCGTGGGCAAGACGGAACTGGCCCGCGCGCTCGCCGAGGCCCTGTTCGGCAGCGAGGAGCGCATGGTCCGCCTCGACATGAGCGAGTACCAGGAGCGCCACACCGTCAGCCGTCTGGTCGGCGCCCCGCCCGGTTACGTCGGCCACGAGGAGGCCGGCCAGCTCACCGAGGTGGTCCGCCGGCACCCGTACTCGCTGCTGCTCCTGGACGAGGTGGAGAAGGCGCACCCGGACGTCTTCAACATCCTGCTGCAGGTGCTCGACGACGGCCGCCTGACCGACTCCCAGGGCCGCACGGTCGACTTCACCAACACGGTCATCGTGATGACCAGCAACCTCGGCTCCGAGGCCATCACCCGGCGTGGCGCGGGCATCGGCTTCGGGGCGGGCGGCGCTGACGCCGACGAGGAGGCCCGGCGCGAGCAGATCCTGCGTCCGCTGCGCGAGCACTTCCGCCCCGAGTTCCTCAACCGGATCGACGAGATCGTCGTCTTCCGCCAGCTGACGGGCGATCAGCTCCGGCGCATCACCGATCTGTTGCTGGAGCGGACCCGCCGCCTGATGCAGGCGCAGGACATCACGGTCGACATCACGGACGCGGCGGTGGACTGGCTTGCGGAGCGCGGCTACCAGCCGGAGTACGGCGCCCGCCCGCTGCGCCGCACGATCCAGCGCGAGGTGGACAACCGGCTCTCCCGGCTCCTGCTCGACGGCACGGTCAAGAAGGGCGGCCGGGTGACGGTGGACGTGGCCGACGGCGGCCTGGAGTTCCGCCCCGGGCAGGCGGCCTGAGAGCGCGGGGACTGCGCGAGCGGCCCCCGCGCCTCGTAGTCGTGATCTACCGGGCCGGGTCCACCACCTGGGCCGACCCTCCGCCGCGTCGTACGGTCTCGGCGGCGGCCAGCCACTTGCCGCCCGGCAGCCGCTGGACACCGGTGGCGGCCCCGATCTCGGGGTTCAGCGAGAACGTGTGGCCGATGGCCTCCAGCCGGGTCCTCAGGTCGCTGTTGTAGAGGCCGGGTTCGAGCTCGGTCTTGGCGGCGTTGCGCTGGCTTGCCCGCGGCGCGGCGATCGCGTCGACCAACGGCAGACGGCGGTCGAGGAATTCGGTCAGCACCTGCAGCACCGTGGTGATGATGGTCGCCCCGCCCGGCGAACCCACGGCCACCACGGGCCTGTTGTGCCGGTCCAGGACGATCGTCGGTGAGATGGACGAGCGCGGACGCTTCCCGGGGCCGGGCAGGTTCGGGTCGTGCACGGCGGGATTGGCCGGGGCGAAGGAGAAGTCCGTCAGCTCGTTGTTGAGCAGAAAGCCGCGCCCGGGCACGGTGATGGCGCTGCCGCCGGTCTGCTCGATGGTCAGCGTGTAGGACACCACGTTGCCCCACTTGTCGGCCACCGTCAGATGGGTGGTGTTCTCGCCCTCGTACGTCGTCGGAGCCGCCGTGCCGCCGGAGCCGCACGCCGCGGGATGCCGGGGGTCGCCCGGTGCCACCGGACTGGTCAGCACCGCGTCGTCCTTGATGAGGCACGCCCGCGAGTCGGCGTACTTCTGCGACAGCAGTTCCTTCGTCGGTACGTCCTCGAAGGCGGGGTCGCCGACCCAGCGCCCACGGTCGGCGAACGCGATCCGGCTCGCCTCGATGTAGTGGTGCAGGTACTGCGCCTCACTGGCCTTCGAAAGGTCCGTGTTCTCCAGGATGTTGAGGGCTTCGCCGACCGTGGTGCCGCCCGAGGAGGAGGGGGCGATCGAGTACACCTTCAGGCCGCGGTACGCCGTCTCGGTGGGCGCCTGGAGCTTGGCGCCGTAGGCCGCGAGGTCCTTCTCGGTGAGCTTGCCCGGTCGCGCGTTCCATCCCGACGCCGGGTCCACCGGGGGCTTCTCGACCGTGTTCACGATCTCCCGCCCGAGGTCGCCGTGGTAGATCGACCCGGCGCCCTTTCTGCCCAACTCCCAGTATGTCTGCGCGAGTTCGGGATTCTTGAAGGTGGAGCCGACCACCGGCAGCGCGCCGCCCGGCAGGAACAGCTTCGCCGTGTCCGGGAAGTACCGGAAGCGGGTCTCGTTCGCGGCGGTCTGGGAGCGGAAGGTGTCGTCGACGACGAACCCGTCGCGGGCGATCCGCTCGGCGGGCCTGAGCACCGTGCCGAGTCCTCTGCTGCCCCACTTCTCCAGCACCGTCTGCCAGGTGGCGGGCGTGCCAGGTGTGCCGACGCTCAGGCCGCTGCTGACGGCGTCGGCGAAGGCGAGCGGCTTGCCGTTCTCGACGAACAGGTCGGAGTCGGCGGTCAGTGGCGCGGTCTCGCGGCCGTCGATCGTATGCACCGTACGGTGTTTGGCGTCGTAGTAGACGAAGTAGCCGCCGCCTCCGATGCCGGAGGAGTAGGGCTCGGTGACGCCGAGCGCGGCGGCCGTGGCGACGGCCGCGTCGACCGCGTTGCCGCCCTTCCTGAGGACCTCGATGCCGGCCGCGGAGGCGTCCGCGTCGACGCTCGCGACGGCTCCCCCGTAGCCGACGGCGACCGGGACCTTCGCGGGGGTTCCCCTCGTCGCGTCGGCGGGTGGCGCCGCCGCCCCCACCGACACCACGGCGGCCGAGATCGCCAGGACCGACAGTTTTCTCGCGACAGGGCGACGCATCCGTACCTCCAGTGAAGGGCCGTCCGGGCAGCCTATGTCATCCTCATGGCCACGTCAGGAAGGCGCGGGAGCATGCCTCGAACACGGGTTTGCGTGGGCCCGCTAGCATGCGCGCCCATGAATGACGACGTACGCAACATCGTCCTGGGAGTGATCGCGGCGGGCATCAGTGCCGCGCTCGGCTGGCTCGCCCGCACCTACCTGTGGAAGCGCAGACTCCGCCGCAAACAGGCGTTCTTCGGGCTGCCGGACAACTCCGAGACGCTGCTGGTGGTGAACCGGGACGCGGGCAGCCCGGATCTGGCGGTGCACCGCTACGACGTCTTCGCCCTGCTGGAGCTGTCCGCGCTCATCAAGGACTGCGGGGCGAACGCGCAGGTCGTCACTCAGGACGCGGCGCAGCAGGGCTTCGGCGAGCGGACCGAGTTCTGCGTGGGCGGGCCGGGGTCGAACCGGCGGATGCTCGCCCACATGTCGGCCATGCTGCCAGGGGTGCGCGTGAACATCGATCCCGAACCGGGCCCGGACCGGGGCGCGTTCCAGATCGGAACCGAGCGCTACCGGATGGAGCCCGGCATCACCGAGTTCGTCCTGCTGGCCCGGATCACCACGGGACAGTCCCGCCCGGTGTTCCTCTTCTGCGGCCAGCGCGCGATCACCAACCAGGCCGCGACGCGCTATCTCGCCCGCCATCACGAGCAGTTGGCGCGCAAGTACGGCAACAAGTCCTTCGTACTCCTGCTCAAGGTCGTCAACTCCCAGGCGTACGGCCCCGATGTCGTGGAACTGGTCGCCGACGTGACGCGGGCGGCGCAGACTCCCCCGCCGGCCCCGGCCGCGACGACGACGCCGGCTCCACGCAACTCCCACCGCTCGTCCTGAATTGATTCACACCCCAACAATCGTTACTGGCACGTAACTTACCGACGGGTTACTTCCGGTAAAGAGGTGCGGTTACCGTCTGGTCACTTTGCTCTGACCAAGTGAGGAGTGACCCGTGGGACACCATCGCAGGGCCCTGCGCACGACCGCCGTGGGCGCCGTCTCGGCGTCGTTGATCGCCGGTGGCGTCCTCGGGCTCGCCCCCGCTGCCCAGGCGACGAACGCCGTCCGCTTCGTCGACATCACCGGCGACGGCGGCACGGTGCTGAAGGCGAACGTCACCATGCCCGCGGGCGCCGACGGCACGCGTCGCTACCCGCTGATCGTGCTCCCCACGAGCTGGGGCTTCCCCCAGGCCGAGTACCTCGTCCAGGCCCAGAAACTCGCCGACTCCGGCTACATCGTGGTCGGTTACAACGTGCGCGGCTTCTGGCAGTCGGGCGGTCAGGTGGAGGTGGCCGGACCGCAGGACACGGCCGACGCCTCCAAGGTCATCGACTGGGCGCTCGCCAACACGCCGGCCGACGCGGCCCACATCGGCATGGGCGGGGTCTCCTACGGCGCCGGGATCAGCCTGCTCGCCGCCGCGCACGACAAGCGGATCAAGGCGGTCGCCTCGCTGAGCGGCTGGGCCGACCTGATCGGCTCGATCTACTCCGGCCGCACCGAGCACGTCCAGGCGGCGGCCCTGCTGGACGGCGTGAGCGTGGTCACCGGCCGGCAGGACCCCGAGGTCCGGCAGGTCTTCGACGACTTCTACGCTTCCAACCTCGCCAAGGAACAGGACCTCATCGACTGGGGGAAGAAACGTTCGGCCGCCACTTATGTGGACCAGCTGAACAAGAACGGCGCCGCCGTCCTGATGGCCAACGCCTGGGGCGACACGGTCTTCCCCGTCAACCAGTACGCCGACTTCTACGAGAAGCTGACCGTCCCCAAGAGAATGGAGCTCCGCCCCGGCGACCACGCGACCGCCGAGCTGACCGGCCTGTTCGGACTGCCCAACGACGTCTGGACGGACACCGAGCGCTGGTTCGACCACTACCTCAAGGGCACCGACAACGGCATCGACCGCGAGGAGCCGATCCAGCTCAAGCCCCGCTCCACCGGCGGCTACGAGGGATACCCGGACTGGAAGTCGGTGGGCGCGACCCGGAGCAGGATCGCCCTGGGCGGCACCACCACGATCCACACCAACGTCGACTCCGGAGCGGACGGCGGGATCGTCTTCCTGTCCAGCATCCTCGACCAGGTGGCCCAGATGCCCCCGGTCGCCGCCATCCCCCTGCTCCCCCGGCGCTGGGCGGCCGTATGGCAGTCGGAGAAGTACGCCACGGCCCGCCAGGTGCGCGGCACCGCGAAGCTGCACACCACGCTCACCCCGACCAAGGAGAGCGGCACCCTTGTCGCCTACCTCTACGACGTGGGGCCGCTCGGCCTCGGCAAGCTGGTCAGCAACGCGCCGTACACCTTCCACGGCCGCACGCCCGGTGAGCCGTTCGGCGTCGACCTGGAACTGTTCTCCACGGCCTACGACGTACCGGCGGGGCACCGGCTGGCCCTGGTCGTCGACACGGTCGACCCGCTCTACATCGAGCACAACCCGTCCGGCGCACAGCTGACCTTCTCCTCGCCGGCGGACGACCCGTCGTACGTGTCGATTCCGCTGCGCGAGCAGTGATCTCCGGCCGCCGCCGGGCGGGTTCGGCTCTGTCGGTTTTCGCGCGGTTCAGTGCTGGAGGATCTTCGACAGGAAGTCTCTGGCGCGCCTGCCGCGCGGTCCCGTGAAGAACTCGTCCGGTGCGCGGTCGCCGGCAGACCGCGCCGGGACCCCGAGCACCTCCCCCTCACCGTAGTTCTTTTCGACGTCACGCAGCTCGATCAACCGATCGACGGCCATACGCAGCCCTACTCACTCTCAGCTGTGTCGTGGATGCCGCAAACTATCCAGGCCCGGCGTCCAGTTGATGTACGACACGCACTTTTCGGGCATTAGCCGTATTTACGACTCGGCGACCTCGGCGTACAGCTGCGACAGCTCGGGGGCGCCGCTGGCCGCCCACTCCTGGCCGGATTCCACGACGTCGAACTCCCGGCCGGATTCGAGCAGGACGACGGGCTGGCCGTCGGAACGGATCTCCCAGGCGGCGCCGGGCACCGTACGCACGATGACCGTGCCGAGGTACAGCCCCGCGTCGTTGCCGAGCCAGGGCAGCACCTCCTCGTCGTCCCGCCAGCGCGGCACGACCTGGTCCAGGGCCTCCAACGACGCCGCGGAGTCGTCGAGTTGTACGCCCTCGCGGGACGCCAGCGACCGAAGCAGCTCACACTCGGCGAGGAGTTCCGCGATGCCTTCGGGATCGAGGGCGCCGTACTCCTCGTGCCGGTGGCCCAGAAAAGGGATCTTCATACGCCCAGCGTGTCACTCGCACCGGCGTGCGCACCACAGGCGCGCGGATGGTCACTTCGGGGTGATTTCGCGCCGAGTCCGTGCACGCCTCGTTGACGGACCCCTCGCGTCTCTCTAGCTTCACCCTGCGTCTTTCGTCCCACCGGTGAGCGGGAGGAGTCGGAGCGTGAGCCGACGGGTCCGGGGCCGCACGATCGCCCTTGTCCTCTGCGCCGCCCTGGTGCCGGCCGTCCCGGCCGGGGCCGTCTCCGGGCGCCCGGCGAAGCCGCTGCCGCTGGAGCGGCTCTTCGACAACAGGGCCGTCAGCGACGACGCCCGGCCCGCCGCTGCGGACCTCGACGGCTTCGGTGACTCCCTGTCGGCGGGCGACCTGGCAGCCGCGGGATGGACGCCGGGCCGTGCGCTGACCGTGCAGGGCGCCCGGCTGTCCTGGCCGGACCGGCAACCGGGCGAGCCGGACAACGTGCGGGCCGACGGACAGTCCGTGCGGGTGCGCGGGCGCGGCGACGCGCTCGCCTTCCTGGTCACGGGCACCGGCGGGGGCGATCCGGGCGGCGCGGGCTCGGTGTCGTACACGAACGGCACCCGCTCCTCGTACGTGCTGACGGCTCCCGACTGGCGCACCGGGCCGCTCGCCACGAAGGCGATGGCGCTCCCCCACGTCAACACCCCCGGCGGCCGGCTCACCGAGCGGGCCCGGCTGTACGTCGTGACGGTACCGCTGGTGGGCGGGCGCACGGTCGACTCGGTACGGCTGCCGCGGGCGACCGGCCTGCACGTCTTCGCGCTGGCGGTCCGGGCGTCCGGGGCGGGCTGGACGGGGAGCTGGGCGGCGGCGACGTCCGGGTATCCGGCCGTGGGGCCGTGGAGCGACCGGACGCTGCGGCTGGTGGTCCACACCTCGGCCGGAGGTCCGAGGGTGCGACTGCGGTTCGACAACACCTTCGCGGCGGCGCCCGTGCGGATCGGCAGCGCGACAGTGGCCGTGCAGGCGGCCGGGGCGGCGGCACTGGACGTGCCGGTGCCGCTGTCCTTCCGGGGAGCGGCGGGGACCGAGATCCCCGCGGGGGCGCAGGCGTTCAGCGATCCGCTGTCCTTCGCCGTGCCGGAGGACACCGACCTGCTGGTGAGCTTCCACCTGCCGGACTCGGTGACGGCCGCGCCCGTGCACCGGGTCGCGGTGCAGCGGTCGTACGTGAGCGCGCCGGGCGACCACACCGCGGAGGTTTCCGCGGCGGCGTTCACCACGACGCTGACCAGCTGGCCGCTGCTGACCGGCGTGGACGTCGCCGGTGGGCCGGGGTCGGTGGCGGTGATCGGGGACTCGATCACCGACGGCACCGGATCGACGCGGGACGCGAACCGGCGCTGGCCCGACGTGCTGGCCGACCGGCTGCACGAGCAGGACCAGGTCCCCCGCTACGGAGTGCTCAACCTGGGCGTCTCCGGGAACCGGGTGGTGACCGACGGATATCCCGGGGACGGCGTGTCCACGGACACCGGCGGCGTGAGCGCGTTGCACCGCTTCGACCGCGACGTCCTCGCCCGGACCTCGACGCGCACGGCGGTCGTCTTCGAGGGCGTCAACGACGTGCGGAGGGGCACGACGGCACGGCAGGTGATCGCCGGGCTGCGCGAGCTCGCCGGCCGGGGGCACGCGCGGGGGCTGCGGATGCTGGTGGCGACCGTCGTGCCGTGCGAGGGGGAGGCCCGGTGCACCCCCGCCGTGGACGCCGAGCGGGTCGCGGTCAACGAGTTCATCCGGGCCACGGACGCGTTCGACGGCGTCCTCGACTTCGACGCCGTGGTCCGCGACCCCGCCCGTCCGGCGCGGATGCTGCCCGTGTACGACAGCGGGGACCATCTGCACCCGGGCGACGCGGGGCTGGCGGCCCTCGCGCGGTCGGTGGACCTCAGGCTGCTGTGAGGCGTCAGACGTCCAGGTCCACGACCACCGGCGCGTGGTCCGAGGCGCCCTTGCCCTTGCGCTCCTCCCGGTCCACGTACGCGTCCGAGACCGCCTTCGCGAACGGTTCGTTGCCGTACACCAGGTCGATGCGCATGCCGCGGTTCTTGGGGAAGCAGAGCTGGCGGTAGTCCCAGTACGTGAAGGGGTGGTCGTACTTCAGGGGGCGCGGGACCACGTCCGACAGGCCCGCCTCGCGCAGGGCGGCGAGGGCGGCGCGCTCGGCCGGGGTGACATGGGTGAGGCCCTCGAAGGCGGCCACGTCGTAGACGTCGTCGTCCGTCGGCGCGACGTTGTAGTCGCCGAGGACCGCGAAGGGGCGGCTGCCGGCCGCGTCACCGGCGACGGCGGCCTTCAGGGCCTCGAACCACTGGAGCTTGTAGGCGTAGTGCGGGTGGTCCACCTCGCGGCCGTTGGGCACGTACACCGACCAGACGCGGACCTTGCCGCAGGTCGCCGAGATCGCGCGGGGCTCCGTGGAGCCGTCGTAACCGGGGTCGCCGGGCAGGCCCTTGACCACGTCCTCGAGGCCGACGCGGGAGAGCACCGCCACGCCGTTCCACCTGCCGGTCGCGTGCACCGCCGCCTCGTAGCCCAGCTCGCGCAGCTGGTCGAACGGGAACTGCTCCTCGGCCAGCTTGGCCTCCTGCAGGCAGAGCACGTCGGTGCCGCTGCTCTCCAGCCAGGCCAGGAGCCGCGGCAGGCGGGCGGTGATCGAGTTCACGTTCCAGGTCGCGATGCGCATGCCCCACAACCTACCGGCAGGCACTGACAACGCCTCCCGCCCGCCGTCCGGGCTCAGACCTCCGCCGAGCCGCCCGGTGTCAGCCGCAGGTGCTCCGAGCCGCCCAGGGCCCCGATCTGGCGGTCGTAGATCGGGCGGGCGAGGTCGGTGAGCAGGGCGTCGTGGATGTCGTAGGCGCGCTGCGGGCGGACCTCGCGGACGTAGTCGATGACCTCGGAGATCTTGTTCCAGGGGGCCATCACGGGGAGCATCAGCGTCTCGACGGGGTGGTCGGGGACGGTGAGGGCGTCACCGGGGTGGAAGACCCTGCCGCCGTCGATCAGGTAGCCGACGTTGGTGATGCGCGGGATGTCCGGGTGGATCACCGCGTGCAGCTCGCCGTGGACCTGGACGTCGAAGCCTGCGGCGGTGAAGGTGTCGCCGTGGCCGACGGTGTGCACGCGGCCGGGGAAGGCGGCCGAGATCTGCCCGGCGACGGAGGCCAGGGTCCAGATCTCGGTGGCCGGGTCGGCCTCCATGGCCGCCCGCAGCCGCCCCTCGTCGAAGTGGTCGGGGTGCTCGTGCGTGACGAGGATCGCGTCCGCGCCGAGCGCGGCGTCCTCCTCGCTGAATCCCCCGGGGTCGAGGACGAGCGTGCGCCCGTCCTTCTCGAGGCGCACGCACGAGTGCGACTTCTTGGTGAGCTTCATGGGTCCATCCTGCCGCCGTGCCCGCCCGCCGGCCCACCCGGCCCGGGGGTCACTCCTCGGGTGTGGTCTCCTCCCGGATGACCTGCTGCGCCACCTTGAAGGCGCTGTTCGCCGCCGGTATGCCGCAGTAGACGGCCGCCTGCAGCAGCACCTCCTTGATCTCGACCGGGGTGAGGCCGTTGCGCAGGGCGGCCCGGGTGTGGGTGGCGAGGTCGTCGAGGTGGCCGCCGGCGACGAGGGCGGTGAGGGTGACACAGCTGCGCGAGCGCCGGTCGAGGCCGGGCCGGTTCCATATCTCGCCCCACGCGTATCTGGTGAGGAGTTCCTGGAAGTCCCCGGAGAACGCGTCGGTGTCGGCCAGCGTCCGGTCGACGTGCGCGTCGCCGAGCACCTCGCGGCGGACCTTGATGCCGGTGTCGTACAGGTCGGTGTGCCCGGTCCCCTGCGAGGGGATGGCGGCGGGCGGTGCGATCTCGGCGATGGGCACGGGCTGCCGGGGCTGCGGCTGGGCCGCGATGGCGGGCTTGACGGGGGCCGCCGGGATCGCGATCTGGCCGGTGGAGGACTCGACGTAGCCGGGCTGCCAGGCGGTGGAGAAGTGCCGGACCAGCAGGTCGGTGACGGCGGCGGGCTGCTCGACCGGCACCAGGTGGGAGGCGCCCGGGACGACGGCGAGGCGGGCGTCCGGGATGCCCGCGACCAGGGTGCGGGCCTCGGCGGGTCCGGTCACCTGGTCGTCGGAGCCGACGAGGACGAGGGTCGGCACCCCCACCCGGCCCAGCTCGGCCCGCACGTCGAACGCGGCCAGCGCCTCGCAGGCGGCGATGTAGCAGCCGGGGTCCGTGGTGCGCACCATCTGCACGGCCCAGTCGGTGATCGCGGGCTGCGTCGCCGCGAACCCGGTGGTGAACCAGCGGTCGGGGGAGGTACGGGCGATGGGGTCGAGCCCGTTGGTGCGCACGATCACCCCGCGCTGGCGGAACTCGTCCGCCGTGCCGAAGCGCGGCGAGGCGGCGATCACCGCGAGCGAGGCGAGCCGCTCCGGGTGGCGCAGGGCGAGCTCCAGGCCGAGTCCGGCGCCGAGCGCGCAGCCCGCGTAGCCGAAGCGCCGCACGCCGAGCCGGTCGAGGGTGGCCAGCAGCCGCTCGGTGAGCTCGGTGACCGACCCGGCCGGGTAGGCGGGCGCGCCGCCGTGTCCCGGCAGGTCGAAGCGGAAGACACGCCACTGCCTGGTCAGCTCCGGCACCTGGCGGTCCCACATGTGCCAGGTGGTGCCCAGGGAGGGACCGAGGATCAGGACGGGGGCGTCTTCCGGCCCGTCGAAGCGGTATTGCAGGGTGTTGGACGAACTCTCACTCACCCGGCTCACGCTGCCACATCTCACTGTGCCCCTATGACGCAGGTCGTGAGGATGCGGGTGGGATCGGGTGAAGGCCTCGGGAGTGGCATGGCGCTCCGGGCGCCGGATGATCTCCGCCGCTGCCGCCACACTCGGGCGAGGCGGTCACCCGACGCGTTCCCAGCCGCGGCGTGGCGCGCGGGCGCCGAGCCGGTCGTCGCGGCTGCGGTAGACGATGTAGGGGCGGGTGAGGTAGCCGAGCGGCGCGGTGAGCATGTGCACGAGGCGGGTGAAGGGCCAGGCGGCGAAGAGGAGCATGGCGCTGACGGCGTGCAGCTGGAACAGGACGGGGGCGCCGGTCATCCGGTCCGGGTCGGGCCGGAGGGAGAAGACGCCGCGGAACCAGAGGGAGATGGTCTCGCGGTAGTCGTACCCGCCGCCGACGAGGTTCGCGGCCACGGTGGCCGACAGGCCGAGCGCGATGGTCGCGGTCAGCAGGACGTACATGGCCTTGTCGTTGCGGGTGGTGGCGGAGAAGACGGGGCCGACGGTACGGCGGCGGTAGACGAGGATCGCCAGTCCGCCGAGCGTGCACACACCCGCGATCGTGCCCAGTACGACGGCCGAGGCGTGGTAGGCGTCCTCGCCGATGCCCGCCGCCTCCGTCCAGCTCTTGGGGACGACCAGGCCGCCGATGTGGCCCAGCAGCACGACGAGGATGCCGAAGTGGAACAGCGGGCTGCCGATGCGCAGCAGGCGCCGCTCGTACAGCTGGGAGGAGCGGGTGGTCCAGCCGAACTTGTCGTAGCGGTAGCGCCAGACGTGGCCGAGGACGAACACGGCGAGGGCCACGTAGGGCAGGGCGACCCACAGCAGGACGGCGCCGGTGCCGGGGCCGGCCGCGAGCGTGAGGGACTGTTCGGGCGTGGTCATCGGGTACCCCTCACCGTGGGGTCGGGCAGGAACTGCGGGGGCGCGTACGGGTCGAGGCCGACCTGTTCCTCGGGCGGCCCCTGCGCGGCGAGGCGCATGACGGCTTCCCGTTCGTCGCCACGCAGCGCCGGCAGGGTGGCGGACACCGAGTCCAGGACGTGCGCCCAGGGCGAGGCGGCGTCGCGCAGGGCGAGCCGCAGCAGCTCCAGGCCCGCGCGGTGATCGGTGAGCAGCCGGGTTCCGAGGGCGGGCTCGGCGGCGGCGAACTCGAGGACGACGGCCAGGTGGTCGGGCAGTTCGTCCTCGGTGAGCCGCCACCCGGCCCCGGCATAGGTCTGCTTCAGACGCAGCAGGGCGATGCCGCGTTTCCTGGTGTCACCGTGCGCGTAGTACGTCAGGAAGAGGCAGCAGCGTCTGCGGTGGTCGAAGGTGGCGACGTAGTCGGCGGCCAGCTCCGGCAGCGGGGTGCGGCCGGCGTGCTCGGCGAAGCGCCCGAGGGGACGTGCGACCGGTCCGGGCTGGGAGGCGGCGACCCCGAGGGCCAGGTTGAGGCGGTCGGAGAGCTGCTCGTCGGGATAGGCCAGCAGTAGCGACTGCGCCTGCCAGGCCAGGGCGTTGCGGGAGTCGGTGGCGGTGGGCCTCATGACGCGGAGCCCTCCCCGTCGTCCCCGGTGGGTGGGAACAGGCCGGGTGGGGAGCCCCTGCCGTCCCAGTTGAGGAGGTTGACCCGGGTGGCCTTGTCGACGGGGGCGGCGGGGGTCTCCGCGGTCTGCCGGTCACGCAGGGCCCGGTAGTTCTCCACCGCGATCGGCGCTGCGCCTCCGGAGGTCTCGCCGAAGGGGCCGGAGCCGCCCATGCCGGGGCCGCCCTCGTAGTCGAGGCTGCACTCGGTGGCCGACTCCTCCAGCCGGTGGGCCTGTTCGGCGTGGGCCGGGGGGATGACGTAGCGCTCGTCGTACTTGGCGAGGGCCAGCAGCCGGTACATGTCGTACATCTGCTCCTCGCCCATGCCGACCGCCTCGGGGATGGCAGCGTCCGGTTCGCGGCCGAGGTTGATGTCGCGCATGTAGGAGCGCATGGCGGCCAGGCGGCGCAGCACCGCGTCCACCGGGCCGGGGTCGCCGGCGGTGAAGAGCCGGGCGAGGTAGTCCACCGGGATGCGCAGGGCGTCGACGGCGGCGAAGAGGTTCGTGTGGTCCTCGGCGTCGTGGCCGGTGTCGCGGACGGCGTCGACGACCGGGGACAGCGGCGGGATGTACCAGACCATGGGCAGGGTGCGGTACTCCGGGTGCAGCGGCAGGGCGACCTTGTAGGTGTTGATCAGGGCGTGGACCGGGGAGCGCCGGGCGGCCTCGATCCAGTCCCGGGGGATTCCGGCCTTCTCCGCCGCACGGACGACGTCCGGGTCGGCGGGGTCGAGGAGCACGCCGCGCTGGGCCTGGTAGAGGTCCTGCTCGTCGGGTGTGGAGGCGGCCTCGAGCACCCTGTCGGCGTCGTAGAGGACGAGTCCGATGTACCGCAGCCGGCCGACGCAGGTCTCGGAGCAGACGGTGGGCAGGCCGACCTCGACGCGCGGGAAGCAGAAGGTGCACTTCTCGGCCTTGCCGGTGCGGTGGTTGAAGTACACCTTCTTGTACGGGCATCCCGTCACGCACATCCGCCAGCCCCGGCAGCGGTCCTGGTCGACCAGGACGATGCCGTCCTCGGTCCGCTTGTAGATGGCGCCGGAGGGGCAGGACGCGGCGCACGAGGGATTGAGGCAGTGCTCGCAGATGCGCGGCAGGTAGAACATGAAGCTCTGCTCGAACTCCAGCTTGATCCTGTCGGAGATCTCGCGCAGCAGCACGTCCTTCTCGCCCGTCGCCGCGGAGCCGCCGAGGTCGTCGTCCCAGTTCGCCGACCAGGCGATCTTCATGTCCTTGCCGGAGATCAGGGACTTGGGGCGGGCGACCGGGGTGTGCTCCTGCAGCGGGGCGTTGGTCAGGGTCTCGTAGTCGTAGGTCCACGGCTCGTAGTAGTCGTCGAGGGTGGGCAGCACCGGGTTGGAGAAGATCTGGATCAGTTTCCTGAACCGGCCGCCCGCCCTGAGCCCGAGCCTGCCCTTCTTGTTGAGTTCCCAGCCGCCCTTCCAGGTGTCCTGGTCCTCGTAGCGGCGGGGGTAGCCCTGGCCGGGGCGGGTCTCGACGTTGTTGAACCACACGTACTCGACGCCCGTGCGGTTGGTCCACGCCTGTTTGCAGGTGACCGAGCAGGTGTGGCAGCCGATGCACTTGTCGAGGTTCATCACCATCGCCATCTGGGCCATGACGCGCATCAGTACTCCACCTCCTGGTTCTCGCGGCGGCGGATGACGGTGATCTCGTCCCGCTGGTTGCCGGTGGGGCCGAGGTAGTTGAAGGCGTACGACAACTGGGCGTAGCCGCCGATGAGATGGGTGGGTTTGATCAGCAGGCGGGTCAGGGAGTTGTGGATGCCGCCGCGCCGGCCGGTGGTCTCGGTGCGGGGCACGTCGATCAGGCGGTCCTGGGCGTGGTGCATGTAGACGGTGCCCTCGGGCATGCGGTGCGAGACGACCGCGCGGGCGGCGACGACGCCGTTGCGGTTGACCGCCTCGACCCAGTCGTTGTCCCGCACGCCCACTTTGGCGGCGTCCTCGGTGCTCATCCAGATCGTCGGGCCGCCGCGCGAGAGGGACAGCATGAACAGGTTGTCCTGGTACTCGGAGTGGATGGACCACTTGTTGTGCGGGGTCAGGTAGCGCACGGTCAGGCCGAGTTCGCCGTTCTCCCCCACCCTTGGTTCGCCGAACAGCGCGTGCATGTCCAACGGCGGCCGGTAGACAGGGAGTTGTTCGCCCAGGGCGGCGATCCAGTCGTGGTCGAGGTAGAAGTGCTGGCGGCCGGTGAGGGTGTGCCAGGGCTTGAGGCGTTCGACGTTGACGGTGAACGGGGAGTAGCGGCGGCCGCCGGTCTCCGAACCGGACCATTCGGGGCTGGTGATGACCGGGACGGGGGCGGCCTGGGTGTCGGCGAAGGTGATCTGTTTGCCCTCGTGCTCGGCGGCCAGGTCGGCCAACGGCCGTCCGGTGCGGGCCTCCAGGGTGTGGAAGCCCTGGGTCGCCAGGTGGCCGTTGGTGGTTCCGGACAGGGCGAGGATCGCCTCGCAGGCGTCCACGTCCCGGGCGAGCGAGGGACGGCCGTCGGCCGCCGAGCCGCGTACGACGCCGTTCTTGTGCCGCAGGTATTGCAGCTCCTTGTCCAGGTGGAAGGTGACGCCCTTGGTGGTGGCGCCCAGGGAGTCCAGCAGGGGGCCGAGGGCGCCCATCCTGTCGGCGGTCGCGCCGTAGTCCCGCTCGACGGTGACGAGCCTGGGCATGGTGCGACCGGGTTCGGGCTCGCACTCGCCCGCCTTCCAGTCGCGGACCCGGCCGTGCGGGTTGGCCAGTTCGTCAGGGGTGTCGTGCAGCAGCGGCGCAGCCACCACGTCCTTGCGCACGCCGAGGTGCCCGGCGGCCTGGCGGCTGAACTCGCGGGCCAGGGTGTGGAAAGCGTCCCAGTCGGTGCGGGTCTGCCAGGGCGGGGCGATGGCCGGGTTGAACGCGTGCACGAAGGGGTGCATGTCCGTGCTGGACAGGTCGTGCTTCTCGTACCAGGTGGCGGCCGGCAGCACGACGTCGGAGAAGACGGTCGTGCTGGTCATGCGGAAGTCCAGGGTCAGCAGCAGGTCGAGTTTTCCGGCCGGGGCCTCCTCGCGCCACACCACGTCCTTCGGGCGGGCCTCGGGCGGGGCCTCGGCGGCGCGTACCGAGGACTCCGTGCCCAGCAGGTGCTTGAGGAAGTACTCGTTGCCCTTCGCCGAGGAGCCGAGCAGGTTGGCCCGCCACACGGTGAGCACCCGCGGGAAGTTCTCGGGCGCGTCCGGGTCCTCGCCCGCGAACCCCAGCCGGCCGGCCTTCAGCTCCGCCACCACGTGCTCCGCGGCCGTGCGCCCGGCCGCCTCGGCCTCGTCGGCCAGGTCGAGGGGGTTGCGGTCGAAGGTCGGGTACGACGGCATCCAGCCCATGCGAGCCGAGGCGGCGACGACATCGGCGGTGGTCCTGCCGGCGAACGGGCCGGCGGAGCCGGGCGCCGCGAGGGTGTCGGCGGAGAACGGGTCGTAGCGGAACTGGTCGGCGTGCAGGTACCAGTAGGCGGTCTGGATCATCTGCCGGGCCGGGCGGTTCCAGTCGGCCGCGGTCGCGATCGCCGAGTAGCCGGTGATCGGGCGGACCTTCTCCTGGCCTACGTAGTGGGCCCAGCCGCCGCCGTTGACGCCCTGGCAGCCGGTCAGCGTGGTCAGCGTCAGGAACGCCCGGTAGATGGTGTCGGAGTGGAACCAGTGGTTCGTCCCCGCCCCCATGATGATCATGGAGCGGCCGCCGGACTCCTCGGCGTTGGCCGCGAACTCCCGGGCGATCCGGGCCGCCTTGCCCGCGTCCACCCCGGTGACGGCGGCCTGCCAGGCGGGGGTGTACGGCTCGCTCGCGTCGTCGTAACCGTCGGGCCAGCGGCCGGGCAGTCCGGCGCGTGCCACGCCGTACTGGGCGAGCAGCAGGTCGTAGACGGTGGTCACCAGGCGGCCGGCCACCCGCCGCACCGGCACACCGCGCAGCAGCCGGTCCGCGCCGCCGTCGGTGTCGAAGCGGGGCAGCTCCAGCGGCACGGGGTGCTCGCCGCCGCCCTCCGCGGACAGCAGCGGGTCGACGCCACCGAGGTCGAGGTTCCAGTTGCCGGCGCCCGTCTCGCCGTAGCGGTCGCCCAGGGTGCCGTTCGGCACGACGGGCCGCCCGGTCGCGCCGTCCAGCAGCACCGTGCGGAACTCGGCGTGTTCCGTCGCGGCGTGCTCGCCGCCGAGGTCGGCGGCGGTCAGGAACTTGCCCGGTGTGTACGAGCCGTCCTCGCGCTCCTCGAGGGTGACCAGGAAGGGCAGGTCCGTGTACCGCTTGACGTAGTCGGTGAAATACCGGGTGGGCCGGTCGACGAAGAACTCCTTGAGGACGACGTGGCCCATCGCCATCGCCAGCGCCCCGTCGGTGCCGGGCCGGGCCGCGAGCCACTCGTCGGCGAACTTGACGTTGTCGGCGTAGTCCGGGGAGACCGCCACCACCTTCTGACCGCGGTAACGGGCCTCGGCCATCCAGTGCGCGTCCGGGGTGCGGGTGACGGGCAGGTTCGAGCCCCACATGATCAGGTAGCCGGCGTCCCACCAGTCACCCGACTCCGGTACGTCCGTCTGGTCGCCGAAGACCTGCGGCGAGGCCACCGGAAGGTCGGCGTACCAGTCGTAGAACGACAGCATCACCCCGCCCAGCAGCGAGTAGAACCGTGCCCCGGCCGCGTGGGAGACCATCGACATCGCCGGGATCGGTGAGAAGCCGGCCAGCCGGTCGGGGCCGTACTCCTTGATCGTGTGCACGTGCGCGGCGGCCACCATCTCCACCGCCTCGTCCCAACTCGCCCGGACGAGGCCGCCCTTGCCGCGCGCCTGCTTGTAGCGGCGGGCGCGTTCGGGGTCGGAGACGACGTCCGCCCAGGCCGCCACCGGATCGCCCAGGCGGGCCTTGGCCTCGCGGTACATCCGCAGCAGCACGCCGCGCACGTAGGGGTAGCGCACCCGGGTCGGCGAGTAGGTGTACCAGGAGAACGCCGCCCCGCGCGGGCAGCCGCGGGGCTCGTACTCGGGGCGGTCCGGGCCGACCGAGGGGTAGTCGGTCTGCTGCGCCTCCCAGGTGATGATGCCGTCCTTGACGTACACCTTCCACGAGCAGGAGCCGGTGCAGTTCACGCCGTGCGTGGAGCGCACCACCTTGTCGTGCGACCAGCGGTCCCGGTAGAACGCGTCCGCCTGGCGTCCGCCGCTGCGGTGCAGGGTGCGCAGGTCCTCGGAGATCTCCGCCCGGGTGAAGAACCGGCGTGAGCGCACCAGGGCGTCCGCCAGCTCGCCGTCCAGGCCCGCCCGTGTCCGGCTGGTTTCCGTGCCCACCGTGCAACTCCGCCCCGGGCGTGCAGGCCCGTTCGAGTTGTGATCGCGTCCGGCCGTTCACGACTCTACGACCGACGCCCCAGGGAAGGTCAACAGGCGTGAGTCAGTCGGTCGGCCCCGGCAGGACGCCGCCCGCCCGGGCGCGTACCTTCTCGACCGCTTCCCATTCCTCGGTGCCCAGGGTGGCGAGCGCGGCGGGGAAGACCCCGTCCTGCTCCTTCAGGATGTGATCACGCAGCACGGCCATCGCGGCCATCAGTCGCTCGGGCCAGGACGGATCGGAGGGGGTGACACCGCCGGCGGCCTCGGCGAGCACCGACTCGATGTGGCGGTGCTCGGCCTCCAGGGCGGCGATCTGCTCCGGGAAGTCGGGGGCCATCGCGGGGAACAGCCCGTGCTCCTCGACCCGTGTGTGGGGGCCGAGCACGGCGGTGATCTCGCGGGCGACCCGGGCCATCCGCGGCGCGTCGGCGTCCTGGTGGGCGCCGCGGAGGTGGCTGATCAGGCGGACGACCTCGTCGTGCTCACGGGTCAGCTCGTCGATGGACGCCAGGGACTGGCAGCCGCAGTACTCGCACACCGGTGTCTCTCCTCGATCCCGTGCCCGGACGCCCGCGCCGCGAGGGCGCTCCGTCCACCACTGTGCGTCCCCGGGTCCGTCGGCGGCAGGGGCCATCGGTCCCCGGCCGAGGACGGACGTCCCGCCCGTCGTACTGGGGCCGGTCGGCCCTATCCCGTTCGTACACGCCCACCGACGATGGACTGATGTTCCAGACAGACAGCTTCCGCGTGCTCGACCGGCAGGAGAGTCTGCGCCTGCTGGCCAGGGTGCCGGTCGGGCGCGTCGTGTACACCCGTCAGGCGCTGCCCGCGGTCCTGCCCATCAACTTCTCCCTGGACGCGGACGACGCCGTCCTGATGTACACGTCGCCCGCCTCGGACCTGGTGCGGGCCGTCGACGGCGTCGTGGTCGCCTTCGAGGCCGACGAGTTCGACGCGGTGACCCGGTCCGGCTGGAGCGTGATCGTCACCGGACGGGCCCACGTGGTGACCGACCCCGCCGAACACGAGCGGCTGTCCCGGATCGGCCCCATCTCCTGGATGCCCCCGCAGGACGGGGTCTTCCTCCGGATCGAGGCCGAGATGGTCACCGGGCGCGAGCTCGACGGCGTCCTCGACGCGGCGCCGAACGGTGCCGGCGCGCCGCACCCCGCGGGGACCGGCGCCTGAACGGCGTGCCGTCCCCGGTGGGGGTCAGCCCCGCGGATCGCTTCGCGGGGTGCGGGCCCCGTCCCGTCCGTAGCCGAGCCTGATCAGGATGTGCGGGTGGCACCGGCCGGCCCGCGGCAGAGCCGCCGCCCTGCGCAGGTCGGGCCATTCCATGGCCTGGTGCAGCAGGGAGGTGCGCAGGCCGCGCGCGGTCGCCGTGAGCAGCACGTACTGCAGGGCCTGGCCCGCCCGCAGCCAGTCCTCCCGGCGGTCGTGGGACGTCCACAGCAGGGCCGTCTGGACATGGCGTTCGAACCCCAGGGCGGGCAGGCGGGGGCCGGGCAGGTGGCCGGTGAAGTCCCGCATCGGTATCCGGGCGGCCGCGTCGGGCGGGCCGAGGGCGGTGACGGGGATGCCGTAGGGGATGTCCGACCCCGGTGTCCTGAGCCAGGTCCGGGTCTCGGCGATGCGGTCGGGGTGGGCGTGGTTGCGTGCCTCGGCCGCGGCGGTCAGCCGCAGCAGCCGCCTCGTCCCGGCGATGTCCGGCAGGTGCAGGCGCGCTCCGGCGGCGTGCGCGGCCGTCACCATCTCCGCCACGACGGCGTCGGGCACCGGGCGCCCGGTGAACGGCAGCCGGCTGGTGCGCCGGCGCGCGATGGCCGCGTACAGGCCGTGGTCCGGCAGCCGGTCGTCCGCGCCGAGCGGGCCGGTCAGCCGTACGGTGGCCAGCAGCCCCGGTTCACGCGGGTCCGGCAGGAGTGCCACCTCGGGACGCAGTCCGTGGTGCACGGCGGCGAGCCGGAGGTTGAAGACGGCGGCGCCCACGGACAGATGCCCGGCGCGATGGGTGGGGTCGGTCAGCGGCAGCGTCCGCTCCGGCACCGCGTGGACCTCCAACAGCCGGTCGCGGGCGTCCACGTGGAAGCGCCACGGCTGGGTGTTGTGGATCGACGGGGCCGCAACGGCCGCCGCGAGCAGCGACTCCACGGTCGCCGAGTCCAGGGCGTGGCTTGGGGCGTGCAGCACGGGTCCTCACTCCTTACGGTGCTCCCCGGTCCTTACGGTGCTCCCCGGCGGCCGGGCGGGCACGGGGGGCCGGCTCCGCGTCGGCTCCGCCGGACAGCAGCGCGGCCAGCTCCCGCTGGTGGGGGAAGGAACCGGGCCGGTAGCCGCACCAGGGCTCCTCGGCGAAGGGGTCGCCGGTGACGCCGTACGCCCGTGACCGGGAGCCGCCGCAGACCTCGCGGAACTCGCAGGCCCCGCAACGTCCTTGGAGCATGTCGGGTGCCCGAAGGCCGGTGAACAGCGGCGAGGTGCGATAGACCGACGTCAGCGGCGAGGTGCGCACGTTTCCCGCGCTCAGCGGCAGGAAGCCGCTGGGGTGCACGCTGCCCGTGTGGGAGACGAAGACGAAGCCGCGGCCGGCGTTGACGTCCAGCGGCGGGCGCCGCACCCGGCGCACTCCGCCGTCCAGGCCCAACTCGGTGACACGATCGCGCAGTTCGCGGTACAGCGGTCCCAGGCCGAGCGCCGCGACATGGTCGTCGCCGCGGTCCGCGAGGATCCGGCGCTGCAGGGCGACACGGCGGAAGTGGTGGGCCTCGGTGGTCTTGGCGGGCACGGTCAGGCCCACGTCGTGAACGAAGTTGAGCACGTCCTCGGTCTCGGCCGGGGTCAGTGCGCCGAGGTCGCGGCCGCGGCCGGTGGGCACCAGGAAGAAGGCGCTCCACAGCATCGCCCCGTGCTCGGCGACCAGCCGGACGATGTCGGGGAGGTCGTGCAGGTTGTGCCGGGCGACCGTGGTGTTGATCTGCACCTTCATGCCGAGGGAGCGGGCGGTGTCCCAGGCGTCGAGGGTCCAGCGGTAGACGCCGGGCACCCCGCGGAAGGTGTCGTGCACCTCGGCGGTGGAGCCGTCCAGACTGAGCGAGAGCCCGGAGGCGCCCGCGGCGTGCACGGCACGCAGCCGCTCCTCGGTGAGCGTGGGCGTGCCGGACGGCGAGACGGCGACCCGGACGCCGATCCGCCTGCCGTGGGCGATGAGTTCGGTGAGGTCGGGGCGCTGGAAAGGGTCTCCGCCGGTGATCACGAACAGCGGTGCGGGCTGCCCGAACTCGGCGACCTGACGCAGGAGGTCCTTGGCCTCGGCGGTGTCCAGTTCGCGGGGGTCGCGGCGCGGCACGGCCTCGGCCCGGCAGTGCAGACAGGCCAGCGGGCAGGCCCGGGTGGACTCCCAGATGACGATGAACGGGCGCTCCGCCGCGTCGTGCCGCTGGCGGCGCACGGCTCGTACGGCGGTGCTCACCTGCCCGCCCTCCCCCGTGCCCCGAGACTGTGTCCGGCCGCCCTGGAGTCAGGGCAGACGAGTCGGGCGGCCGGACGGTGACCGGCTCGGACCGTGCGCGGCGCCTGTGCCGAGGGACGGCGACGGAAACGGCCGCACAGGCGCGGGTTGCGGTGATGCACGGGATACCTCCGGGTCGGTCGCTGATCATCATGCGGAGTCGGAGCGGTACGGCGCCGCGGCCGACCAGTCCCTTCCGGGGGGCCGACGGTCCCTTGACCTACGGTCGGTCGAGTCAGCGCCGTTGCGTCCGCAGGGCGGTGGCTGTGGTCACGAGAGCCGCTCCCGTGCCGGTCAGCAGGGCGCCGAGGCCCATGACGAGGGTGGTGAGGTGCCAGGCCTGGCAGGCGGACAGCAATGAGCCGCGCAGGGTCTCGCCCATGAAGGCGGTCTGCCGCAGCCGGGTGAGCTTCTCGTCCTCGCCTCCGCCGGCGTGGAGTTCGTCGGTGATCTCCGCGTAGGTCCGGCCGCCGGTCGCGTGGGCGAGATGGTCCTTGATGAGATCGGCGTAGGCATGGGCTTCCTGACCGGTCTCCACCCGGCACCCGGTGTAGCGGGCCAGGTGGGCGGGGAGTCCGTGGTTGGGGAAGGTGATCCGCTGCGCGGTGAGTTCGGCTCGTATCTCCTTGCGGCCGCTGCGGCCTCGCAGCAGCATGACGGGCCCGGCGGCGGCCAGGGCGATGCCGACCAGGCCGATCAGGGTGTCGGTGTGGCGGGGCGCAGCCTTCATGACGGGTCTTCCTTCGTGCTCGGGGCGGTGTGAGGGGTGACGGGGGTGGCCGAGCCGGATCCGCCGGGCCTCGGGGCGTGCTGTTCCGCGCCCCGGGCCGACGGGAGGCGGTCGTGGAGTCGGGTGAGGAGGGTGGCCAGGGAGACGCCGGGGGCCATGGCCAGCAGGGGCAGTACCAGCCCGTTCTCCTTGGCGGTGTGCTCCTCGAACAGGACCTGCAACGCCCGGGCGTCGGCCACCGCGTCCGCGGGTGTCGCCTCGCGCAGCGCGTCCACGAGCGCGGCGAGACAGCGGTGTTCGGCCACCAGGCTCACGATCAGCAGCCGCGCGTCGGGCATGGTCCGCGCGGTGGGGTAGAGAACGGCCTCCTCGGCCGCCGCGTACGGCAGTACCTCACGGTCGCAGAAGGCCACGAGGCCGGCGCGGACCCGCTCGGCCGCACTCGGGTCGGTGGCGGCCGCGGTGGTCAGCAGTGCCACACGGCCGGCCAGTTCCACCGCCGTACGGGCTTGGTGTGCCTCGGCGGTCTCGAGAGCGATGGCGTCCTCGGGGGCCGACGCGACGGTGAGCGCGCTCATGACGGTGTCTCCAACGGGTCGACGGCCGGCGTGGCCGGCCGGTGCGGGCAGCGGCGGCGGCCAATGGATGCGCGCCGACGCGGGGCGGGTGCCGACGGCCGCCGGCGAGTACGGCGCGCGGTCGTGAACGCGCCTCGGCGTCCGCGGTTCGATCAGTGCTCAGAATGCAACGCCGGGGCCACCCTCCTCGCCCGCCGACCGGACCCCTGTCCGGGGACCATTGGGCCCTGTCGCCACCCCCGGAATGGGCCGGAAGGCCGCCCGGACAGGACCGCCGGCCCCAGGCGCACCAGGGGACGCGCCACCTAGCGTTCCGAGCCATGGAGAACGATCAAAACGCTCGGCGGGATCGGCCGCGCGGCGAGCAGGGCTGGCCGCTCGCGGCCCGGCGGCTGCTGACGCGGCGTGAGGTGTCGGCCGACGGCCGGGCCGTGTTCGGTGAGAACGACGGCAAGTGGGAGGGCTTCTACCGGGACCGCTGGGCGCACGACAAGGTGGTGCGCTCCACGCACGGCGTGAACTGCACCGGCTCCTGCTCGTGGATGGTGTACGTCAAGGACGGCATCATCACCTGGGAGCACCAGGCCACCGACTACCCGTCGATCGGCGCGGACTGCCCGGAGTACGAGCCGCGCGGCTGCCCCCGGGGCGCGTCGTTCTCCTGGTACACGTACTCGCCCAGCCGGGTGCGCTACCCGTATGTGCGGGGCGCGCTGCTGAAGCTGTGGCGCGAGGCCCGCCGGCGGCTGGGCGACCCGGTGGCCGCGTGGGCGGAGATCACCTCCGACCCGGCGAAGGCCCGCGCGTACAAGCGGGCGCGCGGCAAGGGCGGCCTGGTGCGTGCCGACTGGGACGAGGTGGCCGAGCTGGTCGCCGCCGCGCAGGTGCACACCGTCAAGGAGTACGGGCCCGACCGCGTCGCCGGGTTCTCCCCGATCCCGGCGATGTCGATGGCGTCGTTCGCCGCGGGGGCCCGGTTCATGTCGTTGATCGGCGGCACGCTGCTGTCGTTCTACGACTGGTACGCCGACCTGCCGATCGCCTCGCCGCAGGTGTTCGGCGACCAGACGGACGTGCCCGAGGCGGCCGACTGGTGGAACGCCGGCTATCTGGTCATGTGGGGCTCCAACATCCCCGTCACGCGCACACCCGACGCGCACTTCCTGACCGAGACCCGTTACAACGGCACCAAGGTCGTCGCGGTGAGCCCGGACTACGCCGACAACGTCAAGCACGCCGACGAGTGGCTCGCCCCGCACCCGGGCACGGACGGGGCGCTGGCCATGGCGATGGGGCACGTGATCCTGCGCGAGTTCCTCGTCGACCGCGAAGTGCCGTACTTCCGCGACTACTTGAGGTCGTTCACGGACGCGCCGTTCCTGGTGACCCTGCGCGAGAGCGCGAACGGTCTGGTCCCGGACGGGTTCCTGACCGCTGCCGACCTCGGGCACGACACGGAGCACGCGGAGTCCAAGACCGTGCTCCTCGACGCGGCCACCGGTGAACCGGTGGTGCCCAACGGCTCGCTCGGCTTCCGCTGGGGGGAGGCCGAGCGGGGCCGCTGGAACCTGCAACTCGGCGATGTGATACCCGAGTTGAGCCTGATGGAGTCGGCGGAGGAGACGGTCGGGATCGCCCTGCCGCGCTTCGACGAGGGCCCCACCGAGGGCGGTTCGGTGATGGTGCGCGGTGTGCCGGTCCGCACGGTCGGCGGCCGACTGGTGACCACCGTCTTCGACCTGATGCTCGCCCAGTACGGCGTCCACCGCCCCGGCCTGCCCGGCAGCTGGCCCGCCTCCTACGAGGACGCCTCGCAGCCGTACACCCCGGCCTGGCAGGAGACCGTCACCTCGGTGCCGGCCGAGCAGGCCGCGCGCATCGCCCGGGAGTTCGCCCGCAACGCGGAGCGCACCCAGGGCCGTTCGATGATCGCGATGGGCGCCGGCACCAACCACTGGTTCCACTCCGACACCATCTACCGGGCATTCCTGGCGCTGACGACCATGACCGGCTGCCAGGGCGTCAACGGCGGCGGCTGGGCCCACTACGTCGGCCAGGAGAAGGTCCGTCCCGTCACGGGGCTGCAGCATCTGGCGTTCGCCTTCGACTGGCAGCGGCCCACCCGGCACATGGCGGGCACCTCGTACTGGTACCTGAACACCGACCAGTGGCGCTACGAGGCCTTCGGGCCCGAGGAGTTGGCCTCGCCGCTGGGCACGGGACGCTTCAAGGGCAAGGGGTTCGCCGACACCCTCGCGCAGGCGGTGCGGCTGGGCTGGACGCCGGGCCACCCCGGGTTCGACCGCAACCCGCTGGACCTGGCCGACGAGGCCGCGGCCCAGGGGCGGCCGGTCGCCGAGCACGTCGTCGACGAACTGAAGTCGGGGCGGCTGAGGTTCGCCGTGGAGGACCCGGACGACCCGGCCAACTTCCCGCGCGTGCTGACGGTGTGGCGGGCCAACCTGCTGGGCTCCTCCGGCAAGGGCAACGAGTACTTCCTGCGCCATCTACTGGGCACGGACGCCGCCGTACGCTCCGCCGAGACGCCGCCGGAGCACCGGCCGCAGGAGGTGGTCTGGCACGACGAGGCGCCGGAGGGCAAGCTCGACCTGCTGGTCGCGATGGACTTCCGGATGACCTCCACCGGCCTGCTCGCCGACGTCGTCCTGCCGGCCGCGACCTGGTACGAGAAGGACGACCTGTCGTCGACGGACATGCACCCCTTCGTGCACGCCTTCACCCCGGCCATCGCTCCGCCCTGGCAGGCGCGCACCGACTACGACACCTTCCTGACGATCGCGGACCGGTTCAGCGAGCTGGCCGTCGAGCACCTGGGCACGCGCACCGACGTCATGGCGGTGCCGCTGCAGCACGACACCCCCGACGAACTCGCCCAGCCCGGCGGCGTGGTGCGGGACTGGAAGGCCGGCGAGTGCGAGCCGGTTCCGGGCCGGACCATGCCGAAGCTCGTCACCGTCGAACGCGACTACACGGCCGTGGCGCAGAAGATGCGGGCGGTCGGCCCGCTCCTCGACACGCTCGGCACGACCACCAAGGGCGTCACCGTCCACCCCGACCGGGAGATCGAGGACCTGCGCCACCGCAACGGCACCGTCCGCGAGGGCGTGGCCGCCGGCCGCCCGTCCCTGGCCACCGCCACCGACATGTGCGAGGCGATCCTCGCCCTGTCCGGCACCACCAACGGGCGGCTGGCCACGGAGGGCTTCCGGCGGCTGCAGGAGCAGACCGGCAGCGAGGGCCTGGTCGAACTGTCCGCCGAGCGGGAGGCCGAGCGGATCACCTTCGCCGACACCCGCACCCAGCCCCGGGCGGTCATCACCTCCTACGAGTGGTCCGGCTCGGAGACCGGCGGGCGGCGCTACTCGCCGTTCGTCATCAACACCGAGCACCGCAAGCCCTGGCACACCCTCACCGGCCGCCAGCACTTCTTCGTCAGCCACGACTGGATGACCGAGCTCGGCGAGCAACTGCCCGTCTACCGGCCGCCCTTGAACACGCCACGGCACTACGGGGACGAGCAGCTGCGCGACGGCCGGGCGGAGGTGACGGTGCGTTATCTCACGCCGCACTCGAAGTGGTCCATCCACTCCAACTACCAGGACAACAAGTACATGCTCGACCTGTCCCGCGGCGGTCCCGTGATCTGGATGTCGACCGCCGACGCCGAGAAGATCGGCGTGCGGGACAACGAGTGGATCGAGGCCTACAACCGCAACGGCGTCGTCGCCGCCCGCGCCGTGGTCACCCACCGCATGCCCGAGGGCACGGTGTACATGTACCACGCCCAGGACCGCAACGTGAACGTGCCGAAGACCGAGGTCAGCGGCAAGCGGGGCGGCATCCACAACTCCCTGACCCGGCTGCTGCTCAAGCCCACCCATCTCGCGGGCGGCTACGCGCAGTTCACGTACGCCTTCAACTACTACGGCCCGACCGGAAACCAGCGCGACGAGGTCACGGTCATCCGCCGTCGCTCGCAGGACGTGGAGTACTGACATGCCCCGTGACGGAGTCACTATCGGCCGGGTAATGGCACAAGTGGCGATGGTGATGAACCTCGACAAGTGCATCGGCTGCCACACCTGTTCGGTCACCTGCAAACAGACGTGGAGCAACCGCACCGGCGTCGAGTACGCCTGGTTCAACAACGTCGAGACCAAGCCCGGAGTCGGCTACCCGCGCCGCTACGAGGACCAGCAGCGGTGGAAGGGCGGCTGGATGCTCGACAAGCGGGGCCGGCTGGTCCTGCGCTCCGGCGGCCGGGTCAAGCGGCTGCTGTCGCTGTTCGCCAACCCCGACCTGCCGTCCATCGAGGACTACTACGAGCCGGTCACCTACGACTACGACAACCTCGTCGGCGCCCCGGCCGGGCAGGACATCCCGGTCGCCCGCCCCCGCTCCGTGCTGACGGGCCGGCCCACCGCCATCACCTGGGGCGCCAACTGGGAGGACGGCCTGGGCGGCGCACCCGAGCACGCCGGCGGCGACCCCAACCTCTCCGGCGAGTGGGCGCAGAAGGTGAAGTTCGAGTTCGAGCAGACCTTCCTCTTCCACCTGCCCCGCCTGTGCGAGCACTGCCTCAACCCCGCCTGCGTCTCCGCCTGCCCGTCGGGCGCGATGTACAAGCGGACCGAGGACGGCATCGTCCTGGTCGACCAGGACCGCTGCCGGGGCTGGCGGATGTGCGTGACGGCGTGCCCGTACAAGAAGGTGTACGTCAACCACGCCACCGGCAAGGCCGAGAAGTGCACGTTCTGCTTCCCCCGCATCGAGGCCGGCCAGCCCACCGTCTGCTCGGAGACCTGCGTCGGCCGGCTGCGCTACCTCGGACTTCTCCTCTACGACGCCGACCGCGTCGGCGAGGCCGCGGCCACCGCCGACGAACAGGACCTGCTGGACGCCCAGCGCGGGGTCTTCCTCGACCCGAACGACCCCGAAGTCGTCGCCGCCGCACGGGAGTCGGGCATTCCGGAGGACTGGCTGGCGGCCGCCCGCCGCTCCCCCGTGTACGACCTGGTCTGCCGCTACCGGGTCGCGCTGCCGCTGCACCCGGAGTACCGCACCCTGCCCATGGTCTGGTACGTGCCGCCGCTGTCCCCGGTGCTGGACGCCGTCACCGGTGCGGGCGGCGACCAGGACGACCCCGACCACGTCTTCGCCGCCGTCACCCGGCTGCGCATCCCACTGGAGTACCTGGCGGAGCTGTTCACCGCCGGCGACACCGACGTGGTGGCCGGCGTGCTGATGAAACTCACCGCGCTCCGCTCCCACATGCGCTCGCGCACCCTCGGTGAGCAGGCCGACGAGAAGGCGCTGGCGGCCGTCGGGCTCACCGCGGGCGAGGCCGAGGACCTGCACCGGCTGCTCGCCGTCGCCAAGTACGCCGACCGCTACGTCGTGCCGGCCGCCCACAAGGAGGACGCGGCCGCGCTGAGCGCCATGGAGAACCGCTGCCCGGTGGAGACCACCGGCGACCCCCAGCCCCGCAAGGTGATGCTCGGCATCCCCACCCTGCGCCGCGGATCCGACGGAGGACGAGCATGAGCCCCCTGCCGACGACCATTCCCGCACTCGTGCGCACCCGCGTCCGGGCCGCCGTGCGCCGCCCGTCCCGGCTCACGCCCGAGGAGACCGCCGGCCGGGCGCTGACCCTGCGGCTGGTGTCACTGCTGCTGCAGTACCCGGACGACGAACTGACCGACTCCCGGCGGGAGTTGGCGACCGTGGTGGCGGCCCTGCCGGACACCCCGGCGGCGGAGCACCTGGCAGGGTTCACCGACTGGTTCGCCGCGCAGGAGCCCGAGGCACTGCAACGGCACTACGTCGAGATGTTCGACCTGCGCCGCAAGAGCAGCCTCTACCTCACCTACTACCTGCACGGCGACACCCGGCGCCGCGGCATGGCCCTGCTCACCCTGAACCAGCGCTACCGCGCCGCCGGTTGGGACACGGACGGCGGCGAACTGCCCGACCACCTCCCGGTCGTCCTGGAGTTCGCCGCCCTGGCGGGCCCGGGCGGCGGTGAGGCGCCGCTGCGCCAGCACCGCCGCGGGCTGGAGCTGATCCACCGGGCGCTGACCGACGCCGACTCGCCCTACCGGCACGTCCTGGCCTCGCTGCTCACCCTGCTGCCCCCGCCCACCGAGGCCGACCGTGCCGCGGTCGCCCGGCTCGTCGCCGAGGGCCCGCCCAACGAGGACGTCGGACTCGACCCCTACGGCACCTACGGAGACGGCGAGTTCGCGCCTCCGGGCACGTTCGTGCCGCCGCCGCCCGCCCCGCCGACCCGGGTACCGCAAGCCCCGACCAGCCGCACGGAAGGCCTCCGATGAACGCCCCGCTCCCCCTGTCGGCCGGCGCCGCGGCGAGCAGCACCGATCTGCTGCTGTGGACCGCGTTCCCCTACATCTGCCTCGCCGTGTTCGTGGTGGGGCACGTCTGGCGCTACCGCCAGGACCAGTTCGGCTGGACCTCGCGCACCAGTCAGCTCCTCGAGCACCGCTGGCTGCGCTGGGGCAGCCCGCTGTTCCACCTCGGCGCCTTCGCCGTGATCGCCGGTCACGTCGTCGGTCTCGCCGTCCCCGCCTCCTGGACCGAGGCGGCCGGCATCGGCGAACACGCCTACCACACCACGGCCGTCGCCCTCGGTTCGGTCGCCGGGGTCGCCATGGTCACGGGCCTGGGCATGCTGTGCGCCCGCCGGCTGCTCGCCCGCCGGATCCGCCTCACCACCGACCGCAGCGACAAGCTGCTCTTCCCCCTGCTCTCCCTCACGGTCCTGCTGGGCTTCAGCGCCACCGCCGTGCACAACGTCCTCGGCGGCGGCTACGACTACCGGGAGACCGTCTCCGTCTGGTTCCGCGGCGTCTTCACCCTCCACCCGCAGCCCGAGGCGATCTCCGGGGCGCCGCTGCTGTTCCAGCTGCACGCCCTGAGCGCCTGCCTGCTCTTCGCCGCCTGGCCGTTCACCCGGCTCGTGCACGTGTGGAGCGCACCGGTCGGCTACCTGGTCCGGCCCTACCTGGTCTACCGACGGCGCGCCGGCACACCCCCGGCACCGGCGTCGGCCGTCCGTACGGAGTCCTCCTCCGGCTCGCGCCGCGCGGCATGAGCAGCGACCTCGCGCCCGCCCCGGACACGGCGCCCGCCCCGCGTACGCGCGCGGTGGGCGCCGGACGCCGTACCGGACTGGTCATGCTCCTGGCCGGGATCGTCGGCTGGTTCGCCTCCTTCCAGCTCACGGTGGACGACTGGCGGCTGCTGAAGAACCCTTCCTACCGGCCGCCGTGCAACATCAGTCCCGTGGTGAGCTGCGGCAGCGTCATGTCCAGCGCCCAGGGCAGTCTGTTCGGGTTTCCCAACATGCTGCTCGGACTGGGCGCCTTCGCCGCCGTGACCGCTCTGGGCGTCGCCGTGCTGGCCGGGGCCCGCCTGCACCCCCGGCTGTGGCTGGCGCTGGACGCCGGGGCGCTGGCGGGGGTGGTCTTCGTCCACTGGCTGATGGGCCAGTCCCTGTACGAGCTGAACAAGCTCTGCCCCTACTGCGCCGCCGTCTGGGTGGTCACCATCGCCCTGTTCTGGTACCTGACCCTGCACTGCCTGGAACGCCAAATCCTGCGCGCGC
The DNA here is from genome assembly GCF_050214755.1 of Streptomyces sp. C1-1. Lineage (NCBI taxonomy): Bacteria > Bacillati > Actinomycetota > Actinomycetes > Kitasatosporales > Streptomycetaceae > Streptomyces > Streptomyces sp. C1-1. Next base: position 2,562,895 of record NZ_CP189826.1, read on the forward strand.
CACGCGGTGTGGTCACGGTCCTGCGGGACACCCACGGGCTGCTGCTCGCCGGCTGGTACGGGGTGATCGTGATGCTGGTCCTCACCCGTTTCTGGTCCTACTGGAGCGGCCTGCTCTGAGCGGCCCGCCGGACGGCGCGGCGCTGTCGCGGACCTCCCGCAGCGCGGGATGGCGCTGCCGTATCCGGCGCTCCAGCCGCTGGTGCAGGGTGAGCCAGGAGGCGGGGCAGCCGTGGCAGGCGCCGCGGAGGGAGACGGTGACGACGCCGTCGCGCACGCCGACGAGGTCGATGCCGCCGCCGTGGGAACGGACGAAGTCGCCCGTCTCCCCGGCCAGTACGTCGACGACCACGCCGTACAGCACGGCGTCCTCGTCTCGGGGGTCCGCGCCCGTCTCCACGATCCATCCGGCGGGGTCCTCGAGAGCCGTGTGCAGGGCGGTGCGCACCCGGGGGCCGTCCTCGGCCCAGGTGCGGCCGGGCCCGAGACGGGTGACGACCGCCGCGGCCTCCAGACGGACCCCGGCGAGGGTGCCGTCCGTGAGCAGCGCGGCCAGCGCCGCCGGTACCCGGGCGAGCGGGCCGGTGCCGGTGAGGGTCCCGGCCGGGACGATCCAGCGCAGCAGGTCGGGCCGGCCGGCCGTCGGCTGGGGGTGCAGGGGGACCATGGCGCGGCTCACCCGCCCCCCAGCAGGACGGTGACCGTGCGGGCCAAGTAGGCCATCAGCCAGGCCAGGACGGTCAGATAGCCGAGGGCGATCGCAGGCCACCGCCAGGTGCCGGTCTCGCGGCGCAGGACGGCGACGGTGGCCATGCACTGCAGCGCGTAGACGAAGTAGACCAGCAGGGCGGCGACGGTCGGCGCCGTGAACACCGGTTCCCCGGCGCGGGATTCGCCGGTGCGGGTCATGTTCCGCAGCGCCTGCTGCGGCTGTTCGGGGTCCTCGGCGGCGGCGACCTGCCCCAGGGTGGCGACGAAGGTCTCGCGGGCGGCCTGGGCGGACAGTACGCCGACGTTGATGCGCCAGTCGAAGCCCAGCGGGTCGAAGACCGGGGAGACCAGGCGGCCCAGGCCGGCGGCGTAACTGTGGTCGACGGTGTACGCGGACACCGCAACGGCGTCAGTGGTGTCCACGCCGGCCGCGCGCAACTGCGCGTCCGTGTGCAGGGGCAGGTTCAGCAGCAGCCACAGCAGGACGCTGGTGGCGACGATGACGGTCGAGCACTTGCGCAGGAAGGCCCGCGCGGAGGACCACATCGCCACCAGCACCGCGCGCGGCGCGGGCAGCCGGTAGGGCGGCATCTCCATGAAGAACGGCACGGCCGGGCCGCCGCGGTCGCCGATCCTCTTGAACGCCCAGGCGGCGAGCATCGCGGAGACGGCGCCCAGCAGGTACAGGCCGAACATGACCAGGCCCTGCGCGCCGAACGGGCCGACCCGGGTGGCGGGGTCGACCAGCAGGCCGATGAGCAGGACGTACACCGGGAGCCGCGCCGAGCAGGTCATCAGCGGGGCCGCCATCATCGTGGCCAGGCGGTCCCTGGCCGAGGGCAGGGTGCGGGTCGCCATGATGCCGGGGACGGCACAGGCGAACGACGACAGCAGCGCCACGAACGCGCGGCCCTCCAGACCGAAGCGGGACATCACCCGGTCCATCAGGAACGCCGCCCGCGCCATGTAGCCCACGCCCTCCAGCAGGGCCAGGAGCAGGAACAGCAGCACGATCTGCGGCAGGAAGACCACGACGCCGCCCACACCGCCGATCAGGGCGTCGCCCAGGAGTCCGGACAGCCATGGATTGCCGACGTGGGCGTGCACCCGGCCCGACAGCCATGCGAACAGCGCCTCGATCCAGTTCTGGACGGGGGCGGCCAGGGTGAAGACGGTCTGGAAGAACAGCGCCATCACCGCGAAGAACACCACGGTCCCCCACACCGGGTGCAGGAGCACGGCGTCCACGCGCCGGGTGACCAGGTGGCGTTCGGGGGGCCGGTAGCCGGCGTAGGCCAGGACCGATTCCGTCCAGGCCTCCCGCTCGCCCGCGTCGGTGGGCGGCGGCACGGCCGGCGTCGGCCAGGCGCGCCAGGTGGTGAGCAGTTCGCGCAGCCGCTCGATGCCCCGGCCGCGGTGGCCGACGACGGGCAGCACCGGCACACCGAGCGCCTGCGCGAGGGCGTCGACGTCCAACAGGCCCTGCCGACGGGCCAGTTCGTCGGTGAAGGTCACCACCACGCAGGCGGGCAGCCGGCGGGCCAGGACCTGGGCGACGAGTCCAAGGGAGCGGCGCAGCGTGGTGGCGTCCACGACGACCAGCAGCGCGTCGGGGCGCTCCGTGCCCGCCGACCGGCCGTCCAGGACGTCGACGGTGATCTGCTCGTCGGGGCTGATCGGCTCCAGGCTGTAGGTGCCCGGCAGATCCTCCACCACGTGGCGGTGCCGGCCCGACCGGGACGTCCCGACGAAACGGGAGACCGTCACGCCGGGGTAGTTGCCGGTCTTGGCGCGCAGGCCCGTCAGCCCGTTGAAGACGCTGGTCTTGCCCGAGTTGGGGGCACCGACCAGGGCGATCCGGGGAGTTCCGGTCAGGACCGGCCGGCCGCCGTCGGCGTCGTGGCAGCCGGCGCTCACCGCTCCGCCTCGGTGACGCGCACGCACGCCGCCTCGGTCCGGCGCAGGCACACCTCGTAGTCCTTGACCCGGTACAGCACCGGATCGCGCAACGGAGCACGGCGTACGACCTCCACCACCGCGCCGGGCGCGAAGCCGAGGTCGTGCAGACGCCGGACGACCGCGGGGGCTCCGTCGGCGACGACCTCGGTCACCGCCGCCCGCGCACCGGGGTCCAGATCCGCCAGGGAGCGCGGCGCGGCCGCCGCGACGGCGTTCCCGCGGCCGCCGCCCGCGTCCTCGTCGGTTTGGCCGATCCGGCCGATCTCGTCGGTGTCGTCGGTCTGGTCGACTGCCCTCATGTGCGTCTCCACCACATCGCGCCGGGAGCGTTGGTGAGGCAAAGCTAACCTCACTTGTCGAGCGGTGGTGTCGGTCTCCCGGCCCTGGAACACGGGTCCTTCGGTCCTTTGGACCAGGACCAGCGGGCCTTGCCCGACCCCCGGGGGCGAGCACATGGTCCGGCCGCCTCCCCGGCACGGGAGGCGGCCGGCCGTGACCGGGACGGCAGGCCGCCGCTCCCCTCCGCGGCCTTCAGGTATGGAGAACGCTCGGCGCACGGGTGACAGCGACCTTCGGCGGCTCCTGCCGTCCGGTTCCGGGAAGAAGCATCGCCGACCTCCGCGGGCGGCACACGTGCCGAACAGCCCTACCGGCAGGGGCTGTTGGTCCCGTGCGGGGCCGCCGCCGACCGTGTCCCCCGCTGGCCGCCGCCCCTCCCTGCGCGGACACTGGTCACCATGCGGAAACTGTCACTGGACGCACTCGCCCGCGAACACCTCGAACGCGCCACGGCCGCCACCACCGGCCGCAGTGCCACCACCGTGTACGGGGGCCACGAACACGTCCTCCGCCAGACCGTTCTCGCCCTGACCGCCGGCACCGAGCTGGCCGAGCACGAGAGCCCCGGCGAGGCCACGCTGCTGGTCCTGCGCGGCCGGGTCCGCCTCAGCAGCGGCGACACGTTCTGGGACGGCAGGTCCGGCGACCTCATCACCATTCCCGACGCCCGCCACAGCCTGACGGCGGTCGAGGACGCCGTCGTCCTGCTCACCGTGGCCAAGGCCTGACGCGCGAGGGTGGACGCCGAACGTGTTCAGAGGTCGTTCGGTGCGCCCAGGCCGGTGAGTGCTCCGACCGGGTCCAGGTCGGGTGTGCCACGGGGCCACCAGTCGTCGTGGCCCGGTTCGGACTCGTAGGCGTACCACAGGCCGTCGCGGCCGAGGCGGAGCTGGACGTGGCCCCGGGGGTGGGTGAGGTGGTTGTGCCAGGGTCGGAAGGCCGGGAGGTCCGCGGCGAGGAGCAGGGGGCGGGCACGGTCGAAGCGGCCGGCCGGCGGGTCCCAGGGCTCCTCCAGGACGGCGAGCCCTTCCGGACCGCCCTGCCGCCAGGCGGCGACGGCCCGTGCGAGCTCGGCCGGGGTACGGCCGGACGCGGAGGCCAACGAGGCGTACAGGGACCGGGTGGCCGCGGTGAGGCCGGAACCCGGGCGGGCGGCGGCGACACGGACCGCGTCCTGCCACAGCGTCAGCTCGGCCACGGGATCGCGGCCGGTGCTGAGCAGGGCGTGCGCGCGGGCCGCGGCGTCGGTCGCCAGCTGGTCCAGCGCGAAGGGGTCGGGGCCGCCCGGCGCCGCCGGGTAGACGGGGGGCTGCCCGGGGTGCGGGAGCGCGGGCAGCGGCGGCGGCAGGGGCGGGAGTCGACCGGCGGCCAGGACGGCCTCGGCGGCGCGGACACCGGGCAGTTGCGCCGGTTCCCGCTCCTGGGCGGCGCGGGCCGCCCGGGCCGCGTTCAGCCGGGAGAGGGCGTCGAGCAGTTCGCGCTCACCGCGGCCGCGCAGCAGGAGCAGCACGAAGGGGTCGGCGTCGAGCAGCCGGGCCGTCTGGTAGCACAGGGCGGCGGCGTGCTTGCAGGGGTGGCCGCGGTCGGGGCAGCTGCAGTGCGGGTCGAGGTCGCGCGGCCCCGGCAGCAACGGCACCCCGCAGTCGGCCAGCGAATGCGGCAGCTCCTTGTCGAGCAGCGCGGCGATGTGTCCGGTCCGCTCGACGGCGGCGTCCAGGAAACGCTGCCAGTCGGCGTCCTCCAGCGTGCGCAGCCGTACCTGCACCCGGTACGGGCGCGGGCGGCTGCCCTGGACGTACGCGAGCACCAGCCCCGGCGTGACGGTGATGGCGTCCACGTGCCCCTGCTCGGCATAACTCCGGCCCCGGGCGAGCCTCTTGGCGTCCAGCGCGCCTTCCTCCAGGGCCGTGACCCACGCGTTCCCCCACCAGGTCCGCGCGAACGCCCCGGAGGCCGGGGGCGGCAGCGCGGGGAACGTGCGCCGCAACTCCCCGTCGCGCGACGGGGCGGCCATCGAGAGGGACGCCGGAGGTGACGGCTCGGCGGAAGCGGGACCGCCGGAGCCGAGGCCGCCGGAAGACACCGCGTCCGGGCCGGGCACCACGGGGGCCGCAGGCCGAGCGTCCGCCTCGGCCGAACCTCCCCCGACGGTGGGGTCGTCGAGGTCGGTCCCGTCTTCCTGCGGGTCCTCGTCGGAAGGCATGCGGAACGCTCCGGCCAGCAACTCCCGCACGGCACGCGCCTGACCACCCGGCGCCCGCCCGGCCGCGACTCCCCGCGTCGCCTCACCCCCGGGAGCCCGCCCGGCCGCACCTCCGCGCGCCGTCTCGGCTGTCCGCTCGGCTCGACGCGGCCCCCACGCGGGCCTGCCGCCCGCCCGCTCACCGACCTCCTCGTTGCGGGCCGCCCGGCTGCGGGCTGCCCGCAACGCCTCCCGCGCGGCGTCGGCGCCCCGGCCCGACCGACCACCAGGCGATGTGCTCGACGGCTCCGCTCCTCCCGCCTCCGAGGCATCGCCCTCCTCCCCCTCGGGCGATCCATCCGCGGCGAGGGCCCGTCGCAGGGCCGCACGGGCGGCGTCACCGGGTCGCACCTCGGCATGCCGAGGCCCCTCGGACACCTCCTCGACGGCCTGACCGGGTACGGCCCCATCTCCCGTATCCGCGACGGTCGTTGCCCCTTGCGCCGAGGCGGGCCCGTCCGGCGGCGGCATCCGTGTTCCGGTCCCGGCGGCCTCCTCCTCGTCCCGGAGCCGTCGCTCCCGTGCCTCCCGCAGGGCGCGGCGGGCCTCGTCCGCCGGGCTCGGGGTCATGACGGCCTCCTGAGGGACACGAGGTCGGAGAGTTCACGGTCGGTCAGTTCGGTCAGCGCCGACTCGCCGGAGCCGAGGATGGCGTCGGCCAGGGCGCGCTTGGCCTCCAGCATCTCGGCGATGCGGTCCTCGACCGTGCCCTCCGTGATGAGGCGGTGGACCTGCACCGGCTGGGTCTGGCCGATGCGGTAGGCACGGTCGGTGGCCTGCTCCTCCACGGCCGGGTTCCACCAGCGGTCGAAGTGGACGACATGCCCGGCGCGGGTGAGGTTCAGGCCGGTGCCCGCCGCCTTCAGGGACAGCACCAGCACCGGGGTCGCGCCGTTCTGGAAGCGGTCCACCATGCGTTCCCGCTCGGGGACGGGCGTGCCGCCGTGCAGCAGGTCCACCGGGACCGCGCGGGCGGCGAGGTGGGCGGTGATCAGCCGGGCCATGCCGACGTACTGCGTGAAGACGAGCGCCGAGCCGTCCTCGGCGAGCAGCGTGTCCAACAGCTCGTCCAGGAGGGCGAGTTTGCCGGAGCGGGCGAGCAGGCGGCCGTCGGACACCGCGGCCGTCTCCTCCTTCAGGTACAGGGCGGGGTGGTCGCAGATCTGCTTCAGGGCGCCGAGCAGCTTCAGCACCAGGCCCCTGCGCGCGATGCCCTCCGACGTCTCGATGGCCAGCATCGACTCGCGGACCACCGCCTCGTACAGCGCGGCCTGTTCGCGGGTGAGCGGTACCGGGTGGTCCGTCTCCGTCTTGGGCGGCAGCTCGGGGACGATGCCCGGGTCGGACTTCTTGCGGCGGAGCAGGAAGGGGCGGACCAGGCGGGCGAGCCGCTCGACCGCCTCCGCGTCCTCGCCGTTCTCCACCGCGCGCGCGTGCCGGGCGCGGAAGGACTTCAGGGGGCCCAGGAGTCCGGGCGTGGTCCAGTCGAGGAGGGCCCAGAGCTCGGAGAGGTTGTTCTCGACGGGTGTGCCGGTGAGGGCGACGCGTGCCGGGGAGGGGATGGTGCGCAGTGCCTTCGCCGTCGCGGAGTACGGGTTCTTCACGTGCTGTGCCTCGTCCGCGACGACCATGCCCCAGCGCTGCTCGGCGAGCCGTGGTGCCGCGGTCCGCATGGTGCCGTAGGTGGTGAGGACGAAGCCGCCGGAGAGGTCCTCCAGGCTGCGGTCGGGGCCGTGGAAGCGGCGGACGGGGACGCCGGGCGCGAAGCGGGTGATCTCCCGCTGCCAGTTGCCGAGCAGGGAGGCCGGGCAGACGACCAGGGTCGGCTCGCGGTGGGCGCGCTCGAGGTGCAGCGCGATGACCGTGATCGTCTTGCCGAGCCCCATGTCGTCGGCGAGGCAGCCGCCGAGGCCGAGGGAGGTCATGAGGTCCAGCCAGGCCAGGCCGCGCAGTTGGTAGTCGCGCAGGGTGGCGTGCAGGCCGGCCGGGGGTGCGGCGGGCCGCACCCCGGTGGTGAGGCGGTCGCGCAGGGCGGCCAGCGCGCCGACCGGGACCGCCTCGACCGTCTCGCCGTCGACCTCCGCGCTGCCGGTGAGTGCGACGGACAGCGCGTCGACCGGGTCGAGCAGGCCGAGCTCCCGCTTGCGGGCCCTGCGGACCAGGGCAGGGTCGACCAGCACCCAGCGGTCCCGGAGGCGGACGACCGGGCGGTGCGCCTCGGCGAGGGTGTCCATCTCGGCCTCGGTGAGCGGATCGCCGCCGAGCGCCAACTGCCATCGGAACTGCAGGAGTTCCTCGCTCTCGAAGAAGCCCGTGCCGTCGGTCGCCGAGCCCGGGGCGGGGCGTACCACCGCGGCGGCGGAGAGGTCCTGGGCCAGGTCCCGGGGCCAGTGCACGGCGACGCCCGCCGCCGCGAGGCGGGTCGCCGCGACGCCGAGCAGGTCGCTCAGCTCCTCGTCGTGCAGGGCGAGGACGTCGGGCACGTCCTGTTCGGCGAGCCGGTCCAGGGGCGGCCAGATGCGGGCCGCGCGCCGTACGGCGAGGGCGGCGTCCACGCGTGCGCGCGGGCCGAACGCGGCGTCCGCCTCGCCCGCCCACAGGGCCGCCGCGTCGACGACGAGGGTGGGGTCGGCGAGGCTGTGCACCTGGACGATCGCGGCGCCCGCCGTGCGCACCGACTCCTCGCCGTCGAACAGCTCGTAGGCGGACAGGTCCAGGCGGAGGGAGACGCGCACGCCCGCGTCCATGCCGGCGGCGACCTCCGCGGCCCAGCCGTGGGCGTCGGGCAGGCGCTGCGGGCGGCGGTCCGCGAACGGCCTGCCGCAGGCGTGCGGGGCGGCCGGAGTGCGGGGCAGGGTGTCGGCGACGGCGTCCAGGAAGGCGCGCATCAGCGCCTCCGGCTCGGGCAGCAGCAGCGGCCCGGGGCCGGGCAGCGGGACCGCGTGGCCCTCGTGGGGCAGGGCGGCGGCGACCGCCCTGAGGTGCGCGATGTCGTCCGGGTCCAGGGGGCCGGCCCGCCAGGCGTCGTGGCCGGTGGCCGTCAGGCCGGGCAGCAGACGGCCGCGGGCGACGAGCCGCAGCGCGTGCAGTGCGGCCGCTCCCCAACAGGCGGTGGCGGGGTGGGCGGCCGGGTCGCGGCGGGCGCGGACCAGGAGGGGCAGGGCCTCGCCGACGGGAAGGGTCAGCGCGGGGGCGGTCCTGCGCCGTACGCCGGACGCTCCGTGCGGTCGTACGACCGTGAGCTCGGTGTCCTCGGCGGGCAGCGGGTCGCCGTCGGGGTCCCAGAAGGCGATCCGGCCGTCCCTGGGCAGGGGCGCGGGCAGGAAGACGGCCGCGAGTCGGACGGGGACCCGCGCTCCCGCGTGTTCGGCCACCACAGCCGTGTCGCCCATACGACCTGTCACCTCCCGGCCCGTGTGTCGGATCAGACGTCTTCGACTCTACGGGCGGGGTCTGACAATCGGCCCCGACGGCCCGGCCGGGGCCGTCGGGCTAGGGAACCGTGCGGGAGACGACGTAGAAGAACGGGTTGTTCGCGTCGGACATGTTCACGACGACGTCCTGGGTGGGCGCCGGGTCCTTCTGCTTGTGGACCAGGCCGTACCAGGGGCCGGGGCGGGTGAACCGCCAGCCGGTGATCTTCTGGTCGCGCGCGCTGATGGTGATGTCGTCGCGCTTGAGGTCGGCACGGCTGACGCCCATGTCGTGGAGGAAGACGTCGAGGTTGCGGACCGGGGTCTGGAACTGGACGTAGAGCCGGCTGGTCTTCCAGTTGTTCGTCTCGTAGTAGGCGACCTTGCCGGAGGGGTGCGGCATCGGCACCTGGTAGATGCGGCGCTGGACCTTCGACGGCCAGCCCCTGGTGAGGCCGGTCGCCGAGTACTTGGCCTCCTTGTCCTTGCCGCTGTTGCGGCTCTGGTTCGCGGAGATCACCAGGTAGCCGGCCGGGACGCCGATGAGCAGCACGATGATGATCAGGGTGATCGCCCGGCGGCGGATCATGTGGCGGCGGTCCTCGGAGGGCTGCCGGGGCTCGTCCGGGGGCGCCGCCTGACGCGGCAGCGATGCCGTCATGCGGTGTCCCGGGTGGAGCGGCGGCCCTCGGTGTACCGGGCGTACCGCTCGTAGCGCTCGACCCGGCGCCGGTTGGCGCGGCGGAAGCGGCGGGCGACGAGCCGGGCCAGGTCGGCGGCGCCCACCATGCCGGCCTCCGGGCCGAGCTGGGCGCGCACGATACGGGCCTCGGGGCGGTAGCCGCGGCCGGTGAGCTGGCGCTTGAAGGCGTCGCGGGCGGGGGCGATGAGCAGGTCGTCGGCCGCGGAGACGCCGCCGCCGATGACGAAGCAGGAGGGGTCGAGGGCCGCGGCGAGGTTGGCGATGCCGACGCCGAGCCACTGGCCGATGTCCTGGAGCAGCTCGATGCACATCGCGTCGCCCTCGCGGGCCAGCTCGGTGATCATCGGGCCGGTGATGTCGCCGATCTGCCCCTTGACATGCTCGATGATCCCGTACGCCACCGGCGAGTCGGCGGCGGCCAGCTCCTTGGCCTCGCGGACCAGGGCGTTGCCGGAGCTGTACTGCTCCCAGCAGCCGCGGTTGCCGCACGGGCAGCGGTGTCCTCCGGGGACCACCTGCATGTGCCCGAACTCGCCCGCCACTCCGTACTTGCCGCGCTTGACCTGGCCGTCCTCCAGGATCGCGCCGCCGATGCCGGTGCCGAGCGTGATCATGACCAGATGGTCCTCGCCGCGGCCGGCGCCGAAGCGCCACTCGGCCCAGGCGGCGGAGTTGGCGTCGTTGTCGACCAGGACGGGCACGGCGAGACGGCCGGCGAGGCGGTCGCGCAGGGGCTCGTTGCGCCAGGAGAGGTGGGGGGCGAACAGGACGCGGTTGCGGTCGGCGTCGACCCAGCCGGCCGCGCCGATGCCGACGGCGTGCACGTCGTGGCGGTCGGACAGGTCCAGGACCAGTTCGACGATGGTGTCCTCGACGACCTTGGGGCTCTTGGACTTGTCCGGGGTCTCCGTGCGGAGCTTCTCCAGGATGTTGCCGTCGGCGTCGACGACGCCTGCCATGACCTTGGTGCCCCCGATGTCGATGCCGACCGTCGGCACGCGGGGTGCGGTCAGGTGCGAGCGGCGCTCTCGCGTGCCGACCGTGCGCAGGGCCGGGGCGCGCCGGGAGCCTATGGGGGCCGTGAAGTTGCCGTAGGTGCTCATCAAGGCCCGATTGTGCCGCACGCTCACGCTGGGTGCCGAGCGGGGGAGCAACCGGAGGTGTGTGATGTGCGCCCGTCGGCGGTTCGACGGGGCTGGTCACACGGTTCTCGGGGCCCGCCCGACGTGCCATTGTCGTGACTTTATGACAACGGCCCGCCCGACCGCCCGTCCTCAGCCCCGCACGAGCAGCTGGAACTCGAAGGAGTAGCGGCTCGGCCGGTACGTGTGCGTGCCGTACTCGACCGCCCTGCCCGTGTCGTCGAACGTGACGCGCTGCATCGTCAGCAGCGGGGCGCCCTCCTGCTCCGCGAGGCGCTCGGCCTCCACCAGGGTGGCCGCGCGGGCGCCGATGGTCTGCCGGGCGCTGTGCAGGGTGATGCCGACGGCCCGCATCATCCGGTAGAGGCCCGTGGCCTCCAGCTGCGCCGTGTCCAGGTCGAGCAGGCCCGGCGGGATGAAGTTGCACAGGTACGCCATCGGCTCGCCGTGCGCCAGACGCAGCCGTTCCACCTGGTGGACCTCGCTGTCCTCGGCGACCCCCAGGGCCGCGGCGACCTCGGCGGTCGCCGGGACGACGGCGTTGACCAGCACCTTCGTCGCGGGGCGCTGGCCGGCCGCCTCCAGGTCGTCGTAGAGGCTGGAGAGTTCCAGCGGGCGTTTGACCTGGCTGTGCACGACCTGGGTGCCGACGCCGCGGCGGCGCACCAGGAGGCCCTTGTCGACGAGGGACTGGATGGCCTGGCGGACGGTGGGGCGGGACAGGCCGAGCCGGGCCGCCAGCTCGATCTCGTTGCCCAACAGGCTGCCGGGCGTGAGCGCTCCGTGCTCGATCGCCGCCTCGAGCTGCTGCGACAGCTGGAAGTACAGCGGGACGGGAGAGCTCCGGTCCACGCTGAGCTCGAGCGACACGGTCGGGTCCACTTCAGGTTTCGGCACGGGCCGAGCGTAGCTCCACACGTTGTTGACGGGAAGTTGTGTAGTTCGATTGTCCGGACATACACATTGACAGCGTGGCCACCAAACCCCCACTTTGTTTTCATGCGCATCGGGGTCATCGGTACGGGGCGGATCGGCGCCATTCATGCGAACACGCTGAGCCGCAATCGTGAGGTCGGATCCCTGATCCTCACGGACGCGGATCCCGCGCGTGCCCAGGAGCTCGCGCTCCGCCTGGGCGAGACGGCGGCGCCGGGAGTGGACGAGATCTTCAAATGGGGCGTCGACGCCGTGGTGATCACCGCCTCGACGGCCGCCCACGCCGAACTGATCGGTCGGGCAGCACGCTCGGGGCTCCCGGTGTTCTGCGAGAAGCCCATCGCCCTGGATCTGCCGGGCACGCTCAACGCGATCTCCGAGGTCGAAACCGCCGGGACGATTCTGCAGATGGGGTTCCAGCGCCGCTTCGACACCGGGTACGCGGGCGCCCGGGACGCGGTGCGCTCGGGCCGGCTCGGGCGGCTGCACACGGTCCGCGCTCTGACGTCCGACCAGGCCCCTCCCCCGCCCTCGTGGCTGCCGCTGTCCGGCGGGCTGTACCGGGACACCCTGATCCACGACTTCGACATGCTGCGCTGGGTGACCGGGCGCGAGGTCCTCGACGTGTACGCGGCCGCGTCGGACGCCGGGCCGCCCATGTTCCGGGAGGCGGGCGACGTCGACACGGGCGCGGCGCTGCTGACCCTGGACGACGGCACGCTCGCGACGGTCACGGCGACGCGGCTGAACGGCGCCGGGTACGACGTGCGCATGGAGCTGGCCGGGGAGCTCGACCAGATCGTCGTCGGCCTGGACGACCGTACGCCGATCGCGTCGACGGAGCCGACCGGACCGCCGGCCGCGGACAAGCCGTGGTCGGGGTTCCTGGAGCGCTTCGGGCCCGCCTACGAGACCGAGCTGGGCGCGTTCGTCGAGGTCGTGCTCGGGCAGCGGGCGAACCCGTGCGACGGCCGCGAGGCCCTCCAGGCCCTCAGGATCGCCGAGGCCTGCGAGATCTCCCGGCGGGAGCGCAGACCGGTGGCGCTCGCGGAGATCCCGGGGCGGGTGGAGTCGGCGTTCCGCTGAACGGCCCGGCGCGGGCCGGCGCCACGAGGGCCCGGCCCGGCACGGGCTGCGGCTACCAGCGCACGGGAAGGCTGCGCACCCCCCGCATCAGCATGCCCGGCAGCCAGTCGCCGGGCGGGCCGTCGGAGGCGAGACCGGGAGCCCGCTCCAGCAGGGTCCGGATCGCCGTACCGGCTTCCAGGCGGGCCAGCGGGGCGCCCAGGCAGTAGTGGATGCCGTGGCCGAAGGCCAGATGGCCGCGGGTGTCGCGGTGGAGGTCGAAGCGGTCCGGGGCGGGATAGCGCGAGGCGTCGCGGTCGGCGGCGCTCAGGCCGATCATCACGGCGTCACCCCGCACGATCTTCGTCCCGGCGATCTCCAGGGTCTCCGCGGCGAACCGGAACGTGGCGTTCTCCACCGGGCCCTCGTAGCGCAGGGTCTCCTCCACCGCCGCGTCGACGAGGCTCATGTCGGCGCGCAGGGCGGCGAGTTGGTCGGGGTGGGTGAGCAGGGTGTGGACGGCGCCGCTGATCAGGTTGACCGTCGTCTCGTGGCCCGCGATCAGCAGGACGAAGGCCATGCCGCGCAGTTCTCCCGGGGAGAGCCGGTCGCCGTCCTCGGCCGTGGTGCGGACCAGGTCGCTCAGCAGGTCGCCGGTCGGGCCCGCGCACCGCTTGTCCTCGATCAGCTCGGTGAGGTAGGCGGCGAGCCGCGCGAAGGCGTCGTACTCGGTCTCCGGACTGCTCGGCGCCACCGCCTCCGTGGACATGCGGCGGAACTCCCCGCGGTCCATCTCCGGCACACCCAGCAGCTCGCAGATCACCGTGATCGGCAGCGGGTACGCGAAGGAGTCCACCAGGTCGGCCCGGCCGTGCGGCAGCATCGCGTCGAGCAGTTCGTCCGTGATCTGCCGGATCCGCGGCCGCAGTTGCGCCACGCGGCGCGCGGTGAAAGCGCGGGAGACCAGGGAGCGCAGCCGGGTGTGCTGGGGCGGGTCGGTCACCAGCAGGTGCTTGCCGATGAGCTCCTCGTCCAGGAACTCCGTGCCGATCCTGCTGCCGTCCTTGACCAGGCGCGGGTCGCCGAGCGCCGCGCGGGCCTCCTCGTAACCGACGACGAGCCAGGTCTCGTGGTGGGCGTCGACAGCCGGCAGCCGCACCCGGTGCACCGGCCCGCGCTCGCGCAGTCGCGCGTACACCGGATGCGGGTCGGTGCGGAAGCCGTCGCCGAACTCCCCCAGGTCGATCAGTTCCGCCATGTGACTCGAACCTGCCCTCCCCCACCCCCCGCCGGTGGTCCCCGGTACCCGGACAACGCGCGGTGGCCTCAGCTAGTGCCCGTCGTTTGGATCAGCTCGGCGTCGCGCGGCCTGGCACGCACATCTGCCGCGTTGTCGTCACTCGCCGACTCCCCCACTCCCGGCTTCGCTCGAGCGGGGGGACCCCCATCGCGTCGACTCCCTCCTCCGCCTTGCAGCTGCGATGCGGGCTGGGCCCCAGCGGCGCAGGACGCGGACCTTGATGATGCGTCGCTCGGTGCGTGTCGGTGTGCGGCGCGGGCTGTGGCGCGGGCGACTGGAGAGATCCGTCATCCCGGCGGGCCCCTGCTCGCGGTAGCGGTCGGCCCACCGTTTCGCTGTGGTGGGCGAGACTTGGAAGCGTTCGGCCGCGCGGCGGAGTGGCCAATGGGCGTCGACCACGCACTGCGCCAGGCGCAGGCGGCCGGTTTCGGACAGGGGTGCGTTGCGGTGGACCATGTAGGTCTTTCTGGCTCGGAGGATGACAATGGCCGGGTGCACGAGTGATGTCTCGTGCACCCGGCAATGAGCGGACGTGTCCGCGTGACCACGGGCGAGGGCAGTCTGCGGCGGCTCCTCAGTTGCTGGTCAGGACGATGCGCTGACTGGGCGAGACGTGCATGCCCCAGGCTTCGTCGACCTGCCGCAGCGGCATGGCCACCGACTCACCGGTCAGCGCGCCGGTACTGATCTCGTGGGCGAGTGCGGGCAGCTCGGCCAGGATGACGTGGGTGCCTACGGAACCCTGGCCGCTCCCGCGAAGGTTGAGATTGCCTGCGCGCAGGAAGGCGGAGGGCAGGTTGATTTCCTGGCCGGCCATGGAGCCAATCTGGACCCAGTGCAGTGCCTTTGATCGGTCGGTGCGGGCCTTGAGGATCGCCGGGATGGCCTGTTCGGTGGGCTGGCCCCACAGGTAGTCGAGGACGACGTCGATGTCTCCGGCTTCGCGGCCGAGCGTGGTCGCGGTCTCGTCGTCGCCGTTGAGCGGGACGACCGCGTCGGCGCCGAGGTCCTTGAGGAGTTGCAGGCGCTCGTGGGAGCGGCCCGCTCCCACGACGCGGTCGGCGCCGAGGAGTTTGGCGATCTGCACGGCGAGGCGACCGGCGTTGCCGGTGGCGCCCATCACCAGCACGCTGGCGCCGGGCTGGAAGTTCAGCCGTCTGCGCAGCGCCACCCAGGACGACATGCCGGGGTTCATTGCCGCCGCGACCGCGAGGAAATCGGTGTCCGCGGGCAGCGTGATGGCACGTCGGCGGTCGACGACGGCCTTCTCGGCCATGGTGCCCACGGCGCCGTCGGGGGCGACGAAGTACAGCAGCTCTCCGTCGTTGGTGCGGCCCACGGCATCGATGCCGGGGACCATGGGCAGCGAGCCGTCGGAGGTGTAGTGGGAGCCATCGGCGGCGGACCGCACACGCGGGTGCAGCCCGGCGGCCACCACATCGACGAGGATCTCGTGCTCGCCCTGCGGGGAGGGGGTCTGGAACGTCTCGAAGCGAGGCGGGGCGTCGAAGGATCGGACAACGGCCGCATACATACGCGTCTCCCATCTGGGCCGGCATGGTGAGCCGGCCACGGGTCCGACACACCTCTTTAGTTTGTGCCACGTACTAAAATCGAAGATAGTACGTGCCGCACACTAAGTCAAATGGGTGTTTTGTCTGATCAGCGCGGCTGCGGCGGTTGCCCGACGCGGCACGTCGCGCGCCCGAGTCAGGAAGCGTCGTGGGAGGTGAGGATCTCGGAGATGCTGCTCACCAGCCGCTGGCGGGTGCGGTCCGACAGGGGGGCGACGAGCCCGTTGATCTCCCGCTCGATGTCGCGCGCGCAGATGTTGACGATGGCTCGGCCGTGGGCGGTGAGGCTGACGGTAACGGACCGCCCGTCGCGAAGGTCCCTGGCTCGCTGGACAAGGTCGCGCTTTTCCGCGCGGGAAACGAGCCCGGTGGTAGAGGACTTGTCCAGCCCGAGGTGGCCGGCCAGGGCGAGCATGCTTGGTTCGCGGTCGCGCAGCACACCCAGCATCCGGATCTGCACCACGGACAGGTCGTGCTCCGCGCCGATTCTGCCGAGGATTTGGTGCACGCGGAACGACAGCTGAACGAGCGCGTCGACCGTGGCGTTCGCGGGGATGACCTCGGTTTCGTGCGCCGCCGGTTGTGTGCTGTTCATGCAGTCATTGTATCGAGTAGTGCGTGACGCAAACTACTTCGCGGCGAGCCCGACGCCGACCCAATCCGTCTCGGGATAGCGGCGAGCGACACCGCCGCTCCGTCAGGACGCCTGTCGACTGAGCCCGTCACCAACCTCCGTCGACAGAACACCTAGTGCCCGTTCTCCTCCGGCTCCTCCAGGAGTCCGGCGTCGTAGGCCAACAGGGCGATCTGTACCCGGTTGTTGAGATCCAGCTTGGCGAGGATGCGGGAGACGTGGGTCTTGACGGTGGCGACGCTCATGAAGAGGTCCGCGGCGATCTCCGCGTTGGACAGGCCCCGGCCGACCGCGACGGCGACCTCGCGTTCGCGGTCGTTGAGCAGCGCGACGCGTTCACGCGCGCGTGCGCGTCGCGTGTCGGCGGCGTTGCCCACGGCGTGCTCCACCAGCTGGCGGGTGACGGTGGGCGACAGCACGGGGTCGCCGGTCGCGACCCGGCGCACGGCGTCGACGATCTGGGCGGGCGGGGTGTCCTTGAGGACGAACCCGGCGGCCCCCGCGCGCAGGGCGCGCAGGACCTGCTCGTCGGCGTGGAAGGTGGTCAGGACGACGACCTGCGGGGCGTCCTTGCGGGCGCGCAGCCGCTCCGTGGCCGTGAGGCCGTCCACCGACGGCATCCGGATGTCCATGAGGACGACGTCGGGCCGGGTGCGGTCGACGAGCGCCTCGACCTCGGCGCCGTCGGCGGCCTCGCCGACGATCTCGATGTCGTCCGCACCACCCATCATCAGTGACAGGCCGGCCCGCACCAGGGGGTCGTCGTCGACGAGGAGCAGTCTGATCGCAGTCATGGGCTTACGTAATCACGGTCGCGGTCACCGGTGTTGGCGCCGTTGCGTGACGATGGTCTCGGCGCCCTCGTCCCCGGGCGGACCCGCATGACACACGAACCCCACGCAGCCGTCATCCCCAGGGCAGCCATGCACGCACCCGGAAGCCGCCGTTGGCGTCCGTGCCGTGTTCCAGGCGTCCTCCGGCCAGCGTGGCCCGTTCCGTCAGCCCGATCAGGCCCTGCCCGGAGCCGGGGACGGGGGGCACCTCGCCCTCGGGCGGCGGGTTGCGCACGGTCACCGTCAGGCCCTCGCCGGGGGTGCCCGACAGCGTCACCGTGACCTCCGTGCCGGGGGCGTGCTTGCGGGCGTTGGTCAAGGCCTCCTGGGCGATGCGGTAGGCGGTGCGGCCGACGGAGGCCGGAACGGTGGCGGGGTCGGTGACGCGGCTGTCGAGGGTGACCTTCATGCCGGCCTCGCGGGACTCGGCGACGAGCGTGTCCAGGGCGGCGAGCGTCGGCTGGGGACGTCCCGTCTCGTCGGGCTCGCCCGCGCGCAGTACGCCGATGATCTCGCGCAGGTCCTGCAGGGCCTCGTGCGCGCTCTCCCGGATCACGCCGGCCGCCCGGGCGATCTCCTCGCGGGGCGCGTCGGGCCGGAACTCCAGGGCGCCCGCGTGCACGCTCAGCAGCGTCAGCCGGTGGGCGAGCACGTCGTGCATCTCCCTGGCGATGGCCTCGCGGGCCAGCCGCTGCGCCTGCTCCGCCCGCAGCCGCGCCTCCGTCTCGGCGCGCCGGGCGCGGTCCCGCAGGCTCAGCATGAGCTGCCGCTTGGACCGTACGAACATGCCCCAGCCGATGACGGTGACGCTGAGCAGTTCGGCGAAGGCGACCGCTCCCGCGTACGGCAGGTCGGGGTCCGGGCGCATCCAGTAGAACAGCGGGACCAGCGCGAGCTGGACGCCGCCGATCCAGGCGACGTACCGGAAGGGCCGGTGCACGGCGAGGGTGAAGAGGGCGATCATGGCAGCGCCGCCCGCCGTGTTCGACAGCAGGCCGACCGGGATCATCGCGACGGCCAGACCGAGCGGCCACCGTCGGCGCAGCCACACCGCCGCACAGGCGAGCGCGCCGAGCAGCTGGTCGAGGACGGCGAGGGAGTGCGAGGTGTGCGGGTCACCGTTCAGGGTGTCGGCGGCCGCGAGGCCGATGGCCACGGCGAGCAGGAAGCAGGTGAAGTCGACGATCCAGTCGCGGGCGGTGCGCCGGGGGCGCCCCGACCGCCCTGCGTCGGGGTCGATCTCATGGAGCAGGGCGGAGGGGAAGAGCCATCTGCGCCGCCCTGCGACGCCCGCCACGGCCGGCGTCGGTCTGTCGTCGCTCACGGTCGACAAATCTACGCAGCCGCGGGCCCCGGCACCTCCCTTCGCGGGCGATCGCCGACCAAAGTCGCGGGACCGCAGACTTTGGGCGCGGACGACCGCGCGGGAGCCGTACCTCCGTCGGTCACGGCCCGCCCCGCGGACGATGTGCGTGGGGGGTCCGCGGGGCGAGGGTCGTGCCATGAAGCAGTTGCTGGAGGTACTCGGTTTCGTCGCCCTGGTCCAGGGCGTGCTGGGCCTGGTGCACGAGTTCACCCGCTGGCATGTGGGACTCGTGCAGAGGGTCGGTTTCCTCGACCGGTACGGGGTCTACGCGAGCGTCGCCCTGGTGGTGCTGGCGTTCGCGCTGTTCGCGGCCGCGGAGAGCCGGAAGTCCGGCTGACCCGGAAGGCCCGCTGAGCCGGAACTCCCGCTGAGCGGCGGGCCCGGCTCAGCGCGCGGAGTCCCTCAACAGCCGAAGTCGATCAGGTCGAACGTGGCGTAGTGGTCCGAGGTGTAGTAGTCCTCCTGGTACTCCTCACCGGTGACGATGCGGCGGGCGCCGCGCGTGGACGAGCCGGGCGTCTTGACCGTGTACTCGTGGTAGTAGCCGGACGGCTGGCCGGGCAGGACGCCCTCCGAGTTGCGGAAGACGGTGCCGTCCTGCGAGTACGGGTAGGGGCCGCCCGACGCGATCAGGTCGAGCGTGTCGTACGCCTGGGAGGGCAGGTCGCCGTAGCAGATGGTGCCGACCGCGGCGGACGCCGGAGTCGCCGCGACCGTGCCGCCCACGAGGAGGGCGGAAAGAAGGGCGGCTGCGGCGCCGATACGAGTGGCGCGTGGGGGGAATCTCATGCCGACATGATGACGCGCGTAGAGAGTGGCATGTCAATGACAACTTCGGGGATTTTCCCGTCGAGTCCGATGAGTTTTCCGCGAGTTAACGTGGGGCCGCGCACCTCCACACGGCCCCCACAACGCTTCGGTCAGCCGTTCTCCGGCAGCTCGTAGGAACCGTACTCGGGCCGCCCGGCCGGCTCGTACGTCTGCAGGGAGACGCCCGTGGAGGTGACACGGCCGCCCGCGTGCCGGAACCTCGTCGGCACCGCTCCCTCCTCGAACAGGCGCAGGCCGGAGCCGAGCACCACGGGGAAGGTCAGCAGGTGGAGCGTGTCGACGAGGTCGAGCGCGAGCAGGGACCGGACCAGGGCGCCGCTGCCGTGCACCTGGAGCTCGCCGTCGGTGTGCTCCTTGAGGGCGGTGACCTCCTTGGCGAGGTCGCCGCCCAGCACGGTGGTGCCGGCCCAGGAGGGGTCGGTGAGGGTGGACGAGGGGACGTACTTCGGCAGCGCGTTGAGCTTGGCCGCGATGGGGTCGGCCGGGTCGGTCGCCTTCGGCCAGTACCCCGCGAAGATGTCGTAGGTACGGCGGCCGAGGAGGAAGGCGGCGGAGCGGTCGAAGACCTCGGTGACGAACCGGCCGAAGTCGTCGTCGCCGAAGACGAAACTCCAGCCGCCGTGCTCGAAGCCGCCCCGGGTGTCCTCCTGAGGACCGCCGGGCGCCTGGTAGACGCCGTCGAGCGTGACGAAGATCGTGGAGACGAGCTTGCCCATGACGGGTGCCTGCTTCCTGATGGTGGGGTTGCTTTCATCACCTCAGACCCCACCGTCGCCCGCAACTCATCGGCGGCCCCCGCGGGACTCACCCCGCGTGCGTGGAGAACAGTCCTCCGGTCGGGCCCTGCTTGTCGCCGCCCTGTGCCTTCTTCAGGGCGTTGGCCAGGCTCTCGATGGTCAGCGACTGCAGGATGACGCGGCCGTTGCCCTCCAGGGTGGCCAGGGAGAGGCCCTCGCCGCCGAAGACGGCGTTCATCATGCCCTGGCGGTTGAGGCCGCCGATGCGCTGGACGCCGTACTGGATGCCCTCCTCGAAGGCGACGACGCAGCCCGTGTCGACCTCGATGCGGCCGCCGAAGTCGGCCGGGTTCAGGTCGATGAAGTTGCCGGCGCCCGCGATGATCACCGTGCCGCGGCCGGTGAACTTCTCCAGGACGAAGCCCTCGCCGCCGCTCCTGCCGGTGCGGCCGCCCTGGAAGGCGATGCCGAAGTCGACGGTGGACTCGGCCGCCACGAAGGCGTCCTTCTCGGCGAACCACGCGCGCGTGCCGTCCAGCTCCAGGGCGCGCATCTCGCCGGGGAGCACGCCCGCGAAGCCGACGGTGCCCTCGCCGCCCTGGGAGGTGAAGTACTGGAACGCCAGCGACTCGCCCGCGAGCACGCGCTGGCCGGCCTGCATGGCGGTGCCCATGGCCTGGCGCAGCATGCCGCCCATGCCGCCGCCCCCGCCCTGCTGCTGCCCGCCCCCGTTCGACGGGCCGGACAGGCGGGTCTCCATGGTCACGTTGGTCGTCTTGAACAGGAACTTGCCGGCCTCGCAGTACACGGTCTGACCGGGGTGCAGGCTGACCACGGCCATCTGCATGGCGTTGCCGACGATCTCTTGCTGAAGTGTCACACCCGGAGAACGTCGGAGGGGGCGCGCGGAGTTCCGCGGCGTCGGCCGCCCGAGGTGCGTGTCCGACGGCCGCCGGCGCGCGGGCGCGGCGGCCGCTGGGATATCCCCATGACTACGACTCACGGGAAGACCCACGGCACTCTGGACGGCAAGGTCGCCCTCGTCACCGGGGGCGGCCGCGGCATCGGTGCGGCGTCGGCCGTGCGGCTGGCCCGGGAGGGCGCGGACGTGGCGGTGACCTATGTGAACGGCAAGGAGGCCGCGGAGGACGTCGTACGGCGGGTGGAGGCCCTGGGGAGGCGGGCGGTGGCCCTGCGTGCGGACTCGGGGGACGCGGCGGAGGCGGCCGGGGCGGTGGAGCGCGCCGAGGAGCTGCTCGGCGGGCTGGACGTACTGGTGAACAACGCGGGCGTGGGGGTCCTCGGGCCGCTGGAGGACCTGTCGCTCGCCGACGTCGACCGGGTGCTGGCCGTGAACGTGCGCGGGGTGTTCCTGACCTCTCAGGCGGCGGCAGCGCGGATGCGGCCGGGCGGCCGGATCATCACCATCGGTACGTGCATGGCGCAGCGCGTGCCGGGGCCGGGCGGAACCCTGTACGCGACGAGCAAGTCGGCCCTCGTCGGTCTGACGAAGGCGCTCGCCCGCGAGCTGGGCGCGCGGGGGATCACGGCGAACATCGTGCATCCGGGCCCGACCGACACGGACATGAACCCGGCGGACGGGCCGTACGCCGCCGCACAGGCGGCGATGACGGCGGTCGGGCGGTTCGGCACGCCCGAGGAGGTGGCGTCCACGGTCGCCCACCTGGCAGCGGCCGAGTACGTCACCGGGGCGGAGTTCGCCGTCGACGGCGGCCACGCGGCGTGACGCGCGCGGGGCACGTCGATGCCGTCCAGCGGACGCCACCCGGCATGACACGCACCGGGCGCACCGACGCCGTCGAGCCGACGCCACCCGGCGTGTCGTGTGCGCGGCGCGCACCGGCGTAGACGGGCCGGGGCGCACCGGAGCAGTCGGGCCGGTGCGCCCCGACCGGTCAGCCGCCCAGTTCCTGGTGGCGGGCCGTCAGGCGGGCGGCGCCGTCCTCGGTGAGGGAGCCGTGCAGCCGCAGGCGGGAGATGCCGCCGTCGGGGAAGATGTCCACGCGCGCGTGCGTGCCGACGGCCGGGGCCGGCAGGACGAAGCGGTGATCGGTGTCGGGCTGGAGGCGGGTGCGCGGGAGGATCTCGGTCCACTCGCCGTCCTCGCCGTCGCGCACCGACACCGACGCCCAGCCCGCGCTGTTGCCCTTCAGGTAGGCCGTGTCGATCTCGACCGCGCGGATCTGCGACTGCGCGGCGAGCCGGTAGCGGATCCAGTCGTTGCCCCGGTCGCGGCGCCGGCGGGTCTCCCAGCCGTCGTCCATCTTGCGGGAGCGCCCCGGCTGGATGGTGTTGGTGGCCGGCGAGTAGAACAGGTCGGAGGCGTCCTCGACCCGGCCGCCGTTCTCCAGGGCGACGACGTCGAACGTGCCGAGGGTCGCCAGCCACGCCGGGTCCGGTACGACCTCGCCGTACACACGCAGCCGTGCGATGCCGCCGTCGGGGTGCTGGTTGACGCGCAGGTGGGTGAACCGCTGCTCGACGGAGACGGCGAAACCGTTCGCCGCGTGGCCGCCGACCGGTGTGCGCGGCACGAGGGTCGTCCACTTCACGTCGTCCCCGAGGAGTTCCTCCGGCGACGGGGAGCCCGGTACCGAGGCTCCCTCGACGGACACCGCCTGCGGGTAGTTGCCGCGGAAGTGGGCGGTGTCGACGACGATGCCCCGGACGACGCCGGGCGCGCCGAGGCGGACCAGCGCCCAGTCGTGGTCCTCGGCCGTGGGCCACGGGTGTGCGGCGCTCGCGCCGCGTCGGCGGCGGGTCTCCCAGCCGTCCATGACCTTGCCCTTGTGCCCGAAGTGCTCGGGGTCGAACTCGGCGCGCCCGGGCACCAGCAGGTTCTCCCGCTGGGCGAAGAACTCGTCGTTGGCGGCGATGACACCGGAGCCGAGCCGGCGGTCGGCGAGGTCGGCGTACCGGGTGAAGGGGAAGTCGGCGGTGCGGTAGTCCGCGTACGGGTCACCGCCTCCGTAGGGGTTCGCGTCGCCGGTGAAACTCGGAATCGCCGTCACGGTGATCAGGGGTTCCTTTCGTGAGTCGGCCGCCGCGGGTGCGGGCGGATCAGGGGACACGGGTCAGCAGGCGGCCCTTCGGGTCGGTGAACTGGCCGTCGCAGACGATGCGTTCGCCGCGCAGCCAGGTCGACTTCACGACGCCGTACAGGGTCTTGCCGGCGTACGCGGTGACGCGGTTTCGGTGCTGGAGGGCCGCCGGGTCCACGGTGAAGGTCTCGTCGGGGGCGAGGACCGCGAAGTCGGCGTCGCGGCCGGGGGCGATGGCACCCTTGCGGGTGTCCAGGCCGACCAGTTCGGCCGTCCGCGAGGACATCCAGCGAACCACGTCCTCCAGGGTGTGGCCGCGCCCCCGGGCCGCCGTCCACACGGCCGCCAGGCTCAGCTGGAGGCCGGAGATGCCGCCCCAGGCGGTGGCGAAGTCGCCGGTCTTCAGGTCGGCCGTGGACGGGGAGTGGTCGGTGACCACGCAGTCGATGGTGCCGTCGGCCAGGGCCTGCCACAGCAGGTCCTGGTTGGCGGACTCCCGGATGGGCGGGCAGCACTTGAACTCGCTGGCGCCGTCCGGGACTTCCTCGGCGGTGAGGGTGAGGTAGTGGGGGCAGGTCTCGACGGTGACGCGGACGCCCTCCGCCTTCGCCTCGGCGATCAGCGGCAGCGCGTCGCTCGACGACAGGTGCAGCACGTGCACGCGCGCGTCGAGGCGCCTGGCCTGGTCGATCAGCTGGGCGACGGCCGTGTCCTCGGCGTCGCGCGGACGGGAGGCGAGGAAGTCGGCGTACCGGGGGCCGCCGTGCTGCGGGGCGGCGTCCAGGTGGTGCGGGTCCTCGGCGTGCACGATCAGCAGCCCGCCGAAGGAGACGATCTCGGCCAGCGACCGGGCGAGCCCGTCCTGGTCGAGGTGCGGGAACTCCTCGACGCCGGACGGGGACAGGAACGCCTTGAAGCCGAAGACGCCGGCCTCGTGCAGCGGGCGCAGGTCCTTGACGTTGTCGGGCAGGGCGCCGCCCCAGAAGCCGACGTCGATGTGCGCCTTGTCGGCGGCGACGGCCTGCTTCGTACGGAGGTTCTCGACCGTCGTGGTCGGCGGGAGGGAGTTGAGCGGCATGTCGACGAGGGTGGTGATGCCGCCGGCCGCCGCCGCGCGCGTGGCGGTCCAGAAGCCCTCCCACTCGGTGCGGCCGGGGTCGTTGACGTGCACGTGGGTGTCGACCAGACCGGGCAGCAGGACGTGGTCGCCGAGGTCCTCCAGGCGTGCGCCGGGCGGCAGTTCGGCGTCGTGGGGCAGTACGGCCGTGATCGTGCCGTCGGCGACCGCGACGCAGGCGGCGCGCGTCCCCTCGGGCGTGATGACGCGTGTCGAGCGCAGCACCAGTTCTACGTCGGACACCCGGACCCCTCTCTGCCGCCGCCGTTACGTCCAGGAAACGGGATTTACTTCCACGTAACGGAATTCAACTTTCTGTTGAAGGAGTCTTCACTCCCGCCCCGGTGTCGTCAAGGGCACACTTCCCGGGAGCGCTTCCGACGCCCACACTCTGGACGTTTCCACAAAGCGGAATTAGAATTCCAGCAATCAGAACGTAGCTACGTACGAGCGGGGAGTCAACCGGCTGCCGGGTAGGCTTTGGCCCCTCCCGCCAGTCCCGAAAGGAACGCGCCGTGCCGACGTCCAGCGCCAGCACCACCGACTCCGCCAAGTCCAACGGTGGCGGGGTCCAGTCCCTCGAGCGCGCCTTCGACCTGCTCGAGCGGATGGCCGACGCGGGCGGCGAGGTCGGCCTGAGCGAGCTGTCCGCGAGCAGCGGGCTGCCGCTGCCCACCATCCACCGCCTGATGCGCACGCTCGTGGCCTGCGGATACGTCCGTCAGCAGCCGAATCGCCGGTATGCGCTCGGTCCCCGCCTGATCCGCCTCGGCGAGTCGGCCTCCCGCCTGCTCGGCACCTGGGCCCGCCCCTACCTGGCCCGCCTGGTCGAGGAGACCGGCGAGACGGCGAACATGGCCCTGCTCGACGGCGACGAGATCGTCTACGTCGCCCAGGTGCCCTCGAAGCACTCGATGCGCATGTTCACCGAGGTCGGGCGCCGGGTGCTGCCGCACTCCACGGGTGTCGGCAAGGCCCTCCTGGCGAACACCCCGGACGAGGAGGTCCGCGCGCTGCTCGCCCGGACCGGCATGCCGGCCGCGACCGAGAAGACGATCACCACGCCGGAGGGCTTCCTGGCGGCCCTGGCGGACGTGCGGCGCCAGGGCTACGCGATCGACGACAACGAACAGGAGGTCGGGGTGCGCTGCCTCGCGGTGTCCGTGCCCGACTCCCCCACCTCCGCAGCGATCTCCATCTCCGGCCCGGCGGGCCGGGTGACGGAGGCGGTGACGGAGCGCATCGTGCCGGTGCTGCAGCAGGTGGCGGTGGAGCTGTCGGCGGCGCTGGCGAGCACCGGCGGCTGACGCGGCCGAACAGGATCCCGGCGAACGGGATGTGACGTTCCGTCAGCGCCGCGGCGGTTCGCCGAACAGTTCCACCGCGTTGCGGACCTCCGACAGGCCGCGCGAGAGCGCGCTGACCGATCCGATGGCGCCGGCGATCAGCAGCAGCGAGCGGCGCAGCCGGGGGATCTCGGGGGCGCCGTCGATCGTCATGGCCGCGAGGGCCGCCAGTTCGTCCTCGGCGATGCAGCGGTCGGGGAACTCGGCCGGATGCGCGGCGAGTTCGCGGCGCAGCCTGGACACGGCGGACCGCAGTCCCGCCACCCTCGGATCATCGTCGCTGCCGGTCACCGGTCTCTGCCCCAAGCTCCGCAACACAGCTCTCCCCCCTCGCACGCCCCTGTGCGCCGTCGTGTGACGGTGCTCCCGCCGAGCGGTCCCGGGGCGTTGGTCGGGCGCCGGGGGACGCGGGTCAGTAAACGCCACCCGGTGCGGGGCGCGCCACAGTGCGGACCGAAATTCAGCCCCTGGAAACCGGGCACTCGCCCGGGCGTCAGGTATGCAGGACGCATGACGGAGAAAGCGCACGAGGCCGCCGGACTGCTCCTCGCCGCCGGGGGCGGCCGACGGCTCGGCGGACGCCCCAAGGCACTCCTCGAACACCGCGGGCGACCACTGGTCGAGTACGCGCTCGGCGTGCTGCGCGCGGCCGGCTGCGCCCGCGTCCACGTCGTCCTGGGGGCGCGGGCCGACGAGGTGCGCCGGCGGGCGGAGCTGGGGGGGTGCGTGGTCGTGGAGAACCCTGCATGGGAGGAGGGCATGGGGTCCTCGCTGCGGGCCGGGCTGCACTCGCTCGCCGGGACGGGCGCGGGGGCCGCCCTCGTCTCGCTCGTCGACCAGCCCGGGATCGGGGTGGAGGCGGTGCGGCGGGTACTCGCCGGGTACGCGGACGACGGTTCGCTCGTGTCCGCCGCGTACGACGGGGTGCGCGGGCATCCGGTCCTCCTCGGCGCCTCGCACTGGGCGGGGATCGCCGAGAGCGCGAGCGGGGATCGCGGGGCCCGCGCCTACCTCCGGGCCCACCGGGAGGCGCTCACGCTCGTCGAGTGCGGAGACGTGGCACGGCCGTACGACATCGACACGGAGGCCGATCTGATCCACCTTGAGTGAGCGAGGTGGCACCGTGCGCCATCTTTGCTCGACCCGGAGAATCTCGACATCAACAAACCATTGAAGTTCCACGATGAGGAAACTAGTATCCACTGTTCAGAAGCGCCCTGCTGCTCCCGGGGTGCTGCTCGCCGTACCCGGAACGACTGGCACCCGGTGCCACCGCTGAAGGAAGTGACAGCTCATGTCCACACCAGCGCCGTCCCCGCTGGCCATCGTCGACGCCGAGCCCCTGTCCCGGCAGGAGGAGGTCCTCACCGAGGCGGCGCTCGCCTTCGTGGCCGAGCTGCACCGGCGGTTCACGCCGCGCCGTGACGAACTCCTCGCCCGCCGCGCCGAGCGCCGCGCCGAGATCGCCCGCACCTCCAGCCTCGACTTCCTCCCGGAGACCGCCGCGATCCGCGCCGACGGCTCCTGGAAGGTCGCCCCCTGCCCCGCGGCCCTCGAAGACCGCCGCGTGGAGATCACCGGTCCCACCGACCGCAAGATGACCATCAACGCCCTCAACTCGGGCGCGCGGATCTGGCTCGCCGACTTCGAGGACGCCTCCGCGCCGACCTGGGAGAACGTGGTCCTCGGTCAGGTCAACCTGGCCGACGCCTACACTCGGAACATCGACTTCACCGACGAGACGTCCGGCAAGTCGTACGCCCTGCGCCCGAACGAGGAGCTGGCGACGGTCGTCATGCGCCCGCGCGGCTGGCACCTGAACGAGCGCCATCTCATCGACGCCGACGGCGACCAGGTCCCCGGCGCCCTCGTCGACTTCGGCCTGTACTTCTTCCACAACGCCCAGCGCCTGCTCGACCTCGGCAAGGGCCCGTACTTCTACCTCCCGAAGACCGAGTCGCACCTCGAGGCCCGGCTGTGGAACGAGGTGTTCGTCTTCGCGCAGGACTACGTCGGCATCCCGCAGGGCACCATCCGCGCCACCGTCCTGATCGAGACGATCACGGCCGCGTACGAGATGGAGGAGATCCTCTACGAACTCCGCGACCACGCCTCGGGGTTGAACGCCGGCCGCTGGGACTACCTGTTCTCCATCGTCAAGAACTTCCGTGACGGCGGCGCCAAGTTCGTCCTGCCGGACCGCAACGCGGTCACGATGACGGCCCCGTTCATGCGGGCGTACACCGAACTCCTCGTCCGTACCTGCCACAAGCGCGGCGCGCACGCCATCGGCGGCATGGCGGCCTTCATCCCCTCGCGCCGGGACGCCGAGGTGAACAAGGTGGCCTTCGAGAAGGTCCGCGCCGACAAGGACCGCGAGGCGAACGACGGTTTCGACGGCTCCTGGGTCGCCCACCCCGACCTGGTCCCGATCGCCATGGAGTCCTTCGACAAGGTCCTCGGCGACCGGCCGAACCAGAAGGACCGGCTGCGCGAGGACGTGCACGTCGAGGCGGCCGACCTGATCGCGATCGACTCCCTCGACGCGAAGCCGACGTACGCGGGTCTGGTCAACGCCGTCCAGGTGGGCATCCGTTACATCGAGGCCTGGCTGCGCGGTCTCGGCGCGGTCGCCATCTTCAACCTCATGGAGGACGCGGCCACCGCCGAGATCTCCCGCTCGCAGATCTGGCAGTGGATCAACGCGGGCGTCGAGTTCGAGAACGGCGAGAAGGCCACCCCGGAGCTGGCGCGCAAGGTCGCCGCCGAGGAACTCGACAACATCCGCGGCGAGATCGGCGAGGAGGCCTTCGCGGCCGGCCACTGGCAGCAGGCCCACGACCTGCTGCTGACGGTCTCCCTCGACGAGGACTACGCGGACTTCCTCACCCTGCCCGCGTACCAGCAGCTCAGGGGCTGACGCCGTCCACCGGCGCCCTCACCCGAGGTGCACCGACCAGTCCTGTTCGGCCGCGGGCTTGCCGTGCAGGTCGGGGACCTGGCGGAGCCACGCGGGGCGTCCCTGCTGGTTCTTGGCCGCCCGCCGGGCCTCCTCGGCGGCGAGCTCCTCGCGGCTGGGGAAGTCGGTGGGCAGCCACTGCGCCGAGGCCCGCACACGCGCGTGCAGGTACGCCACATACGCCTCGCGGGCCTCGGCGGGCGAGGCGTGGTCGGTGAGCCAGGCGTCGGGGACCTCCGCGACGACCTCACGCAGCAGTTGCTCGGTCACCCTGGGCGCGAGCTCGGCGTCGGCGGCGCGCACGTCCGGGCCGTAGTGGCCGAGGGCGTGGTGACGGAAGTCGTAGGCCTTGGCGGGGTCGGTGCCGTCCCAGCGGTGATGGAAGACGAGGGCGGCGCCGTGGTCGATGAGCCACAGCCGCGGGGGCACCGTGCCGAGGGTCGGCCAGACCATCAGGTTGGAGCTGTGGACCGTACGGTCGACGTTGACGGTCAAGGCGTCCAGCCAGACGATCCGGCCCGCCTCCAGGGGGTCCACCGGGAACACCTTGGCGACCTCGGGTGTGAAGTCCTTCGCGCCCGGCAGGTAGTCCATGCCGAGGTTGAGGCCGTCGCTCGCGGCATGGAGGTCGCGGACCTCCTGGTGCGGCTCGCCGTCGGCGATCGCCGGGTCGAAGTGCACGAGGACCAGCTCGGGGAAGCGCAGTCCCAGCGCGCGGGCCAGCTCACCGACGATCACCTCGGCGACCAGCGCCTTGCGGCCCTGCGCGGAGCCGGTGAACTTCACGACGTACGTGCCCAGGTCGTCGGCCTCGACGACTCCGGGCACGGAGCCGCCGGACCGCAGCGGGGTCACGTATCGAACAGCAGTCACGTCGCGCAGCACACCCGCCAGGGTATGTCAGCGCTCACCCGGCCAGCGGATTCGGCAGCGGCAGATAGCGGGCATCCGCCCCGTCGGCGCCCGTCCAGCGCAGCAGCAGGTTGGTCTTGCCGGGCAGGGTCGGGGCGGCGAGGAGGTCGGTGACCTCGGGCAGGTCGTGGCAGGAGAGTTCGCGGCGGGCGGCGGGCCAGGGGTCGAGGCCGGGCCGGCGTTCGGCCAGGGCGCCCGCGACCTCGGTGAGGTGGTTGACCACCAGGCAGTACACCAGGCGCTCCCAGCCCGCCGCCCGGGACACCTCCGGCAGCAGCTTGACGCCCTCCGCGTCCCGGAACAGGGCCTGCACCGGAGTGCCGCCCGCGTCGACGGCGACCAGCGTGTTCTGCAGATGGGCCTCCAGTACGACGCCGTGCTCGGCGAAGGCGGTCAGCGCCGGCGGCACCACGGCCCGCAGGTACGCCTCCCACCAGGCCGCCGGATCGCCGGCCGTGTCGAGCGGGCTGCCCGCGAAGCCCTCCACCAGACCGGCGGCGAGCAGCGGGGTCGCGCCGGGCTGCACATGCCCGCGCAGTCCGTCGCGGACCAGGACGGCGAGTTCCTCGAAGGCGAATCCGGCCGTGCGGTAGCCGCGGTCGCCCAGCCAGGCGGCCGGTCCGTCCATCGCGGCGAACGCGGCCGTGACGGCCGTGTCGGTCCGGCGGAGCCTGAGCAGGTCGTGGCGCCACAGCCGGCGGATGTCGTTGGTGATGCGGACGTCGAGGCTGAACTTCAGGAACAGGTCGTGCGCGGGGGCGTACAGCGTGCGGATCGCGGCCGTCGGCCAGGCGTCGAATCCGGTCGTGCCCAGCCGGACCAGGCGGCCGTCGGCGAAGGCGGGTGCGAGGTCGACGAGGTCGAGCTGCCAGGGGTGGGCCGGCAGCAGACGGTAGCCGGGCGGCGCTTCGCCGAGCGCGTCCAGCGCGGAGGTGTCGCCCTCCTCGACGACCGTGTCCTCGCGCACGCCGAGCAGCACCAGCGGGAAGCGGGCGTGCGCCTCGGGGGCGTAGGGCAGCCAGCCGGCGACCGGACCGCCGCCCCGCGCCTTGGGCGCCGGGTGGTGGGGGTGGCCGGTGATGAGGGACTGCTCGGAGCGCAGGTACGGGTCCTCGGGCGCCGTCGCCCGGGCGCGGGCGGCGAGCAGCGCGGCCACGGCGTCCCGGCTGTCGATCATCTCGGCGGGCAGTTCGTGGTTGGACAGGCCGGTGTGCCGGCGCAGTTCCTCGCCGACGAGCTTGACGAGCTCGGTGTGGCCGATGCGGTGCCAGCCTCCGGCCGCGAACACCTCGGGAGCGGCCGGACGCCGCTCACCGCGCACCCGGAGCAGGCGGCCGGTGCCGGGCAGCCGGTAGGTGCGCGGTGCGTCCTGGCCCGGTCCCGCGGTCGCGCCGTCACCCGCTCCGGGTTCCGCGACGGGTTCCGCCACCTCACGCAGCAGACAGTTCAGGAGCGGCACGGCCGCGTACGCGTCGGCGCGGTCGGCGTCGTGGCCGGCATGAGGGGGGATGAGATCCACGCGATCCACTCGTTCCCTAAAGGTCCGTTCGGGAGAAGATGATCAGTATGTACGCCGTCGACACCTGCCCGTGACGCCCTGTTCGTACCCGAGGAGCACGCCCGTGGACCGTTCCCACCCCGCGGAGACCGAGGTCGCCGACGAGCTGGCCGTCGTACGTCCCGGCCTGCTGTCACGGTACGCGGCCGAGCTGCCGGGCGCCCGGGCGGCCGTGCTGACCCGGCTGTGGCGGGCCCTCGCGCACGAGCCGCTGCCGTGGGTCGTGGGGCGGGAGGCCGGCCGGGAGGGCCTCACCCTGCGCCTCGCCGACGGCCGCCGGCTGCACGGCCCGGCAGCGGACCCGTACGCGACCGACGCGTACGTCACCGTCGTACGGCTCGACGGCACGGCGTACGACCATCCGGCGCGGCTGATGACCGACCTCGCCGTACCGCACGGCACCGGCTTCACGGTCGAGCTGGGGCACAGCGTGGCCTCGACGGCGCTGTCCCGGGCCGACCGGGCGCCGCTCACGGACGTGTGGCCGACGACCGACCGGGAGTGGGAGCAACGGGTGGTGGACGGGCATCCGTACCACCCCAACTGCCGTTCGCGGCCCGGCTTCTCGGTCGCCGAACAGCTGGCGTACGGGCCCGAGCACCGGCCGGTGGTGAAGCTGGGGACGGTGCCGGTGCGCCAGGAGGAGTGCCTGGTGACGGGGGTGTGGCCGGACGAACTGCGCGACGGGGGACGGTTGTTGCTGCCGGTGCATCCGTGGCAGGCGGCACATGTGCTCAAGCGGAGCTGCGAGGACGGATTCGAGGCGCACCCGCTGATGTCGCTGCGCACGCTCGCCGTGCCGGGCGGGCCGCACGTCAAGACCGCGCTCAGCGCCCGGCTGACGTCCTCGGTACGGGACATCTCGGTCTACTCGGTGGGCATGTCGGCGACGTTGTCGGCCTTCGGGCAGTCGCTGGCGGCGCGTTCGGACGGCTTGTTGCACGTCACCCGGACGCTGGGCGCGGCGGCGGCCGACTCGCCCGACCTCGCCGCCGTGCTGCGCGAGTCGCCGCAGACGTACGCGGCGACGGACAGGGGTGAGCGGGTGGTGCCGGTGGCCGCGCTGGCCACCACCGCACTGCCGTCGTCGCCGTCCTGGCTCGCCGAGTTCACCCGCCTCGCCCTCACCGTCGGCCTGCGCCTGCTGGAGCTCGGTGTGGCTCTGGAGGCGCACGGTCAGAACCTGCTCGTCGTCCTCTCCGACACGGGTGCCCCGGTGCGGCTGGTCTACCGCGACCTCGCCGACATCCGCGTCAGCCCGGCACGGCTCGCCCGGCACGGTGTCCCGGTCCCGGAGCTGACCGGACGGATCGTCACGGACGACGAGACCGCCCTGCGGCGCAAGCTGTTCGGCTCCCTGGTGGCGGGCGCGCTCGCCGGTACGGCGGGTTCGACGGCCGCGCTGGGCGCGGCTCTCGAGACGGCCGTACGGGATCTGCCGCGCACGGCCGACACCGTGGCCCTGCTCGAAGAGCCGGTCCCGACCAAGGCGTTGACGCTGATGCGGATGTCGCCGGGGACGCCCGGCGACCAGTGGACGCTGCTGCCCAACCCCCTGCGCTGACCGGTCGTTTTGGATCACGGCCCACCTGATCAATAGGATCCGCCGATGATCAGAACACAACGGCTGGCGGCAGGAGTGTGCGCCCTGCTCGCCACCTTGGCGGCCGGGCTCGCCTTCCCGGCCGCG
Organism: Streptomyces sp. C1-1; assembly: GCF_050214755.1. Taxonomy (NCBI): domain Bacteria; kingdom Bacillati; phylum Actinomycetota; class Actinomycetes; order Kitasatosporales; family Streptomycetaceae; genus Streptomyces; species Streptomyces sp. C1-1. The sequence continues at coordinate 2,595,323 of NZ_CP189826.1, forward strand.
GCGGAGGCCGGCGAACCCACGAGCGGGGCGAACGCCAAGGTCGACCTCGTCCTCGACGTCAGCGGTTCCATGCGGACCCGGGACATCGACGGCGGCACCCGGATGGCGGCGGCGAAGCAGGCGTTCAACGAGGTCCTCGACGCCACGCCCGAGGACGTCCAGCTCGGCATCCGCACGCTCGGGGCCGACTACGCGGGCAACGACCGGCAGACGGGCTGCAAGGACACCGCGCAGCTGTACCCGGTCAGCACGCTGGACCGCACCGAGGCGAAGACGGCGGTGGCGACCCTCTCGCCGACCGGCTGGACCCCGATCGGCCCGGCGCTGCTGAAGGCCGCGGACGACCTCGCCGACGGTGACGGCTCCAAGCGGATCGTGCTGATCACCGACGGCGAGGACACCTGCGCCCCGCTCGACCCGTGCGAAGTGGCGCGCGAGATAGCGGCCAAGGGCATCGGCATGACCATCGACACCCTCGGCCTGGTCCCGAACACCAAGCTGAACAAGCAGCTCAGTTGTATCGCGGAGGCCACCGGGGGCACGTACACCTCGGTCGAGCACACCGACGAACTCACCGACAAGGTGAACCAGTTGGTGGACCGAGCGGCCGACCCGGTGGTGACCCCGGTGGCGACCGAGGGCGCCACGCAGTGCACGGACGCGCCGACGCTGAAGTCGGGTCTGTACACCGACCGCGAGGAGTTCGGGCAGCAGCGCTGGTACAAGGTGGACCTCGACCCCGGCAAGGAGCTGCGCGCCTCCGTGAGCGTGGCGGCGGACCGGGCCGTGAACCCGTCCTACGGTGTGCTGCTGCGGGCGGTCACGGTGCACGGCCGGGAGATCGTGCGGGGCGAGTCGGCGGGCAACGGCCGTACGGACGCGATCTCGGCGGGGCTGCGCTATCCGAAGGCGGAGAGCGACGCGGACGACGCTCCCGCCGAGACGGTGTGCCTTCAGGTGACCAACTCCTTCTCGCCGGCCGCGGGCGTGAAGACCACGCCCGGTATGCCTCTGGAGCTGACCGTGGACGTCGTCGACGGCCCCTCGAAGGCGAGCGACGTGGCGTCGTTCGGTCTCGGGCGCGGCTGGTGGCTGCTGGGTGTGCTGGTGCTGGCCGGCTTCGTTGCCGGTCTGCTGTGGGGCTGGCTGTCGCGCTGGCGGGTCGCGGTCTGGAGGACCAACTGATGCGGATCACACGGATGCTGGGCGCGGCGGCGCTGCTGTTCGGGCTGACGGTCACCCCGGCCGTCGCGGACTCCTCCCCCTCCCCGAGCGCCTCGGGCGACGACTCGGCGCCGACGTCGGCGGGCACGTCGTTCCGTACGGCGACCGAGGTCGACCAGGGGCAGCGGGCCACGGCGAGCGCCTCCACGGGTGACTACCTGTACTGGTCGTTCCCCGCGGACGCCGGACAGCGGCCCACGGTCGAGGCGACGGTGAAGCTGCCGGCCACGCACGCGGCCCAGACCTGGCAGGTCGACGTCTACGACGGCCTGCGCCGCCGTCAGGCCTGCCAGTACGGGGCGCAGACGCGGACGGCCGAACAGGGCTCCACGTCGGTCGAGTTGGCCTGTGTGCTGCGCACGGTCCGCGCCTGGTCGGAACCGTGGGCCGACGACCCGCTGCCGGGCACCTACTACATCCGGCTGACGGCGCTGAACCTGACGACGGCCGACCTCGGCCAGCCGGTGAACGCGTCCGTGCGGGTCGGCTCCAAGGACATCGGCGGCTCGGCGGCGGTGGACGGCTCGCTGGCGAAGCCGCTGGTGCCGGGCATCGCGGTGTCGTCCAAGTCCGATGCCCAGGACGGCGACTCGTCCAAGGCGGCGGTGCTGTCCAGCATCGAGCCCGACGGCGGCTGGACGTCCGGCTGGTGGTCGGACCGCTGGGTGTGGACCGGGATCGGCGCGGTGCTCGCCGCTCTCGCCGGGATCGGCGGCTACACGCTGACCCGCGGGTCGGGGCGCCCCTCACGGGTGCCGCCCGGGGCCTGACGACCCCTCGGGGAGCCCGCCGTACTTCGGTACGGCGGGCTCTTCTCATGCCTCCCGCAGGGACTTGGCCACGGCCCCGTCGCCGGTGACCGTGACGCGCCCGTCCCGCACCGCGTCGGGCAGGCTCAACTCCCCGCGTCCGATGGCCGCACCCGTCCCGGCGTCCAGGACCAGCCGCGCGTCCGGCTCGCCGGGAGCGGGGCCGTCGCCGTACACGCGGCCTTCCTCGGCGCCGACGAAGAGGTGGAAGTCGCCCTCCTCCAGGCCGACTTCGACGATCCCTTCGCCCTCCAGCGCGCGCAGCAGGGGCAGCGCGAACCAGTGGGCGCGCAGGGCGTCCGTGGGCCGCCGCTCCCCCAGCTCCCGCTGCCCCCACACGCTGAGCGCCTGCAGCACGGGCAGCAACTCCCGTCCCCGCGGCGTGAGTTCGTAGACGTAGGCGGCGCCGGGCGGCGGCAGCCGGCGCCTGGTCGTCAGCCCGTCGCGCTCCATGTCCTTCAGCCGCGAGGCGAGTACGTCCGTGCTCACGCCCGGAAGGTCCGCGTGCAGGTCCGTGTAGCGGCGGGGTCCGGCCAGCAGCTCCCGGACGATCAGCAGGGTCCAGCGGTCGCCGACGGCATCGAGCGCGCGGGCGGCGGAACAGTACTGGTCGTAGCTTCGGCGTCGTGACATGCGACGCAGTCTAGACATGTCATTGGACTTTCCAAGCACCCACTTGGTAAAACCAAGCAACACCAGATACCGGAGGGACGCATGGAGTTCCGGCAGTCGAACAAGCTCAGCGAGGTCTGTTACGAGATCCGCGGCCCGGTGATCGAGCACGCCAACGCGCTCGAGGAGGCGGGCCACAGCGTGCTGCGCCTGAACACCGGCAACCCCGCGGTGTTCGGCTTCGACGCGCCGGAGGAGATCCTCCAGGACATGATCCGGATGCTCCCCCAGGCACACGGCTACACCGACTCGCGCGGCGTCCTGTCCGCCCGCCGGGCGGTCGCCCAGCGCTACCAGACCCTCGGCCTGGAGGTCGACGTCGACGACGTCTTTCTCGGCAACGGCGTCTCGGAGCTGGTGTCGATGGCCGTGCAGGCGCTGGTCGAGGACGGCGACGAGATCCTCATCCCCGCCCCGGACTTCCCCCTGTGGACGGCGGTCACCACGCTCGCGGGCGGCAAAGCCGTGCACTACCTCTGCGACGAGCAGTCCGACTGGAACCCGGACCTGGCCGACCTGGAGTCGAAGATCACGGACCGCACCAAGGCCGTGGTCCTCATCAACCCCAACAACCCCACCGGCGCGGTCTACCCGAAGGAGGTCGTCGAGGGCATCCTCGACCTCGCCCGCCGGCACGGCCTGATGGTCTTCGCGGACGAGATCTACGACCAGATCCTCTACGACGACGCCGTCCACCACTCCGCCGCGGCCCTCGCCCCCGACCTGGTCGTCCTCACCTTCTGCGGGCTGTCGAAGACCTACCGGGTGGCCGGCTTCCGCTCGGGCTGGCTGGTGGTGACCGGCCCGAAGCAGCACGCGAAGAACTACCTGGAGGGCCTGACCATGCTGGCCTCCATGCGCCTGTGCGCCAACGCGCCCGCCCAGTACGCCATCCAGGCGGCGCTCGGCGGCCGCCAGTCCATCCGCGACCTGACCACGCCGGGCGGCCGGCTGTACGAACAGCGCAACGTGGCCTGGGAGAAGCTCAACGAGATCCCCGGGGTGTCCTGCGTGAAGCCGAAGGGCGCGCTGTACGCGTTCCCCCGCATCGACCCCAAGGTGCACAGGATCCACGACGACGAGAAGTTCGTCCTGGACCTGCTGCTCCGGGAGAAGATCCAGGTGGTCCAGGGCACAGGCTTCAACTGGCCCGCCCCCGACCACTTCCGCATCCTCACCCTGCCCCACGCCGACGACCTGGAGGCCGCGATCGGCCGGATCGGACGCTTCCTCAGCGGTTATCGGCAGTAGCGCACCACCCTGCCGGAGCCCCGCGCGGGCCGGTTGTCAGACCCCCGCCGTAGCCTTCGAAGCAGGTGGGATCAGGGCCCGAGGCAGGGAGGAGCACGCCGTGACACGACCGCCGACCGCCGCGCAGCGGCGTGTCATCGACGCCGCCGATCCCGTCACCGGGCGGCTGAGGGGTACCGAGGCGCAGCTGGCGGCGCTGGTGAAGCAGGGGCTCGCCTTCCGGCACCCGCGGCCGCCGCACGACCACTTCCTGACGCCGGCCGGGCACCGGATACGCGAGGCCGAGGAGGCCGCCTCCCCTGCCTCCCCCACCTCCCCTGCCGAGCCCGAGGCGCCCGCGGCCGGCGGCGGGTTCGCCGCGCGGGTCGGGGGCGAGGAGGAGGCTCCGCAGGCCGGCCCGGCCCGGGTCCGCGAGGTGCACAGCGCCTGGCAGGGGCTGCTGGAGCTGCGCCGGATGACCAACCGGGACGGCGCCACGGACCGGCCCTGCGGCTGGGAGCGCACGCATCTGGTGCAGGCGGCGGCGTTGGCCCTGGAGGCGGCCGGGCACCGTCCGGCCGGGGCGGGCCCGGAGGGCTATCGGGTGCGCGCGACACCGCAGCCGGAGGCGGTCGCCGTGTACGAGCCGACGGAGGAGGCCCGGCGGGCGTGCGCTGCGACGCTGGAGCGGGCGGGCTGGCAGGTGGGCGAGTACGCGGAACCGCGCACAGGAAGGCGTTATCTACTGGCCTCCCCGCGCAGGGCGTGATGAACATGCCAAGATCAGGTGATCGTCGCACCCGGCACGAGAGTCAGTACGCGAAGGGAACGCAGTGAGCGAGCCGTTTTCCGTCCCGGTGACCGTCCGCGGATACGAGACAGACGCACTGGGCCACCTCAACCAGAGCGTGTATCTGCAGTACGCGGAGCACGCCCGTTGGTCCATCCTCCAGGCCGCCGGAGTGGGCCCCGCCGAGTTGCTCGCCAAGGGCGTCGGGCCGGTGGTCCTGCGGACGACCGTCGACTACGTGCGCGAGCTGCGCGCCGGCGACGAGGTGTCGGTGACGTGCGGCTTCGAATGGGGCGAGGGCAAGACGTTCCAGGTCGCGCAGACCATCACCAGGACGGACGGCATGGTGTCCGCCGAACTGCGCTCGGTGGGCGGCCTGTTGGACCTCAAGGAGCGCAGGCTGATCGCCGATCCGCGGGGATACTTCCGGGCGCTGACGAACCGGCCCGAGCTGTTCGGCCTCTGAGTCACGCCTCCCGCGTCCGCATGTGCACATGCCCGTCGAGCGGGAAGGCGGGCGGCTCGGCGGGCAGCAGCGCCGTGAGCTCGTAGCGGCATTTGCGCGCGACCGCGCAGGACGCCTCGTTGTCGGTCTGGTGCACGAGTTCCAGGCGGGTGAGTCCGTCGTCGGCGAACACCGCGAAGGCCCAGTGCGTCAGCGCCTCCAGGGCCCGCGGCGCGACCGCCCGGCCGCGGGCACGGGCGGCGGTCCAGTAGCCCACCACCGCCGAAGGGGCGCCGGCGGTGGGGCGTTTGAGGACCACATGGCCGACGGGCGCGCCCTCCCCCGTGCCGTCGGCGGCGGTCTCCGCGACGGCGAAGGCGAACCGCTCGCCCGTCTCCCAGCCGCGCCGCTGCTCCCGCACCCAGCTCGCCGCGCCGCTCTCGTCCTCGACGGCGAAACTCGTCCAGCGCCGCAGGGCGTCGTCGCCCCGCAGGCCGAGCAGCGCGGGGGCGTCGGCCGGGTCCCAGGGGCGCAGCACCAGCGCCGGAGCCGAAGGGGTGGCAGGCGCGTTCAGCCGTGCGGTGATCCTCTCCATGCACGGAGCCTACGACGGCCCTCTCGGGGCGGGGGGACGGCCCCGGGCCGAAATCGGATGCGGCAGGCCGCGTTCACCTGCGATGATCCGCGGTCATGTCCGCACGACGCGCGAAGCCCAGCCGCTACATCTCCGTCGACATCGAGGCCGACGGCCCCATCCCCGGGCCGTACTCGATGCTGAGTTTCGGCGCCGCGGTCGCCGGGACGCAGGATGCCGACAACTTCACCGCCGCCGACCCCGAGGAGCGGACCTTCTACCGCGAACTGCGGCCCATCACTGAGGAGTTCGTGCCGGAGGCGCTCGCCGTCAGCGGGCTCGACCGGGAGCTGCTGAAGACCGAGGGAGCCGAACCGGCCGTCGCCCTCGCCGAGTTCGCCGACTGGGTGCGCGAGGTGAGTGCCGGGGCCCAGCCCGTGATGTGCGGCTACCCGGCCCCGTACGACTGGACGTTCCTGTACTGGTACCTGATCCGGTTCACCGGCGCGAGCCCGTTCGGGCACTCGGGCTGCCTGGACATGAAGACGCTGTACGCGACGAAGGCCGGGCTGCCGCTGCGGGCGGTCGCCAAGGGAACGATGCCCCGGCACCTGCTCTCGCGCCGGCGGCACACGCACCACGCCCTGGACGACGCGATCGAGCAGGCCGAGTTGCTCGCCAACCTCATGAACTGGCCGGGTCCGGCCGGGTCGGCACCGGCAGCTGGTTGAAGGCGTAGTACAGGGCGAGCAGGCCGTGCGCGGCCAGGGTGAGCGGTGCCGAGACGAAGGCAAGGCCCACCGTGACCGGGTAGCCGAGGGAGCCGAGGGCGAAGCGGGCCCGGGTGGCGCGGGCCGCCGCGACGTCGACGCGGTCGTCGAAGAGGTGCCCGGTGCGGGTCAGATGCCACCACAGGGCCTGGAAGGTGAGCGCCATGACCACCATGACCAGGCTGTAGACGGCCGCGGCGACGTGCGAGGGCGCGTCCTCGCGCAGGTACCGCGCGAGCATCGCGGTCGGCCAGGGCACCGCGGCCACCACCATCAGCACGAGCAGGTTCAGGAACATCAGCGTGCGGTCCACGCGGGCGACGTAGCTGAACAGCTGATGGTGGTTGATCCACATGATGCCGATCACCAGGAAGCTCACCACGTAGGCGGCGTACGACGGCCACTGCGCGCCGAGGGCGTGCCACAGACCGCCGTTGTCGCCGACCTCCGGAACCTTGATCTCCAGGATGAGCAGGGTGATGGCGATGGCGAAGACGCCGTCGCTGAAGGCCTCGACGCGGCCGGACTCATTCATGGGAGACAGCGTGCACCATCGCGGGTGCCTCCATCGGGTGTGTCACCTCCTGGGCGTCGCGGCCCCTGCCGAGGTGGTTGAAGACCAGGTTCAGCACCACCGCGGCCACACAGCCCGTCGAGATGCCCGAGTCCAGCACGATCCGCGCCGTCTCGGGGAAGGCGTGGTAGAACTCCGGCGCGGTGATCGGAATGATGCCGACGGCCAGCGAGACGGCGACGATGAGGACGTTGTTGTCCTTCTCCAGGCCCGCCTTGACGAGGGTCTGGATGCCGCTGGCCGCGACCGACCCGAACAGGACCACGCCCGCGCCGCCGAGCACCGGGCGCGGTACGACGGCGATGAGCGAGGCGGCCATCGGGCACAGCCCCATCAGGACCAGGAAGCCTCCGCCGGTGGCGACGACGTAGCGGCTGCGGATGCGTGTCATGGCGACCAGGCCGATGTTCTGGGCGAAGGCGCTGCACATGAAGCCGTTGAAGAGGGGGCTGAGGGCCGAGCCGAGGGTGTCGGCGCGCAGGCCCGCGGCGATCGTCCCTTCGTCGGCGGGACGTTCGACGATCTCGCCGAGCGCCAGCATGTCGGCGGTCGACTCGGTCATCGACACCACCATCACCACGCACAGGGACAGGATCGCGGCGAGGTGGAACTGCGGTGCGCCGAAGTGGAACGGCGTCGGGAAGCCGATCACGTCCGCGTCCGCCACCGGGCCGAAGTCCGTGACGCCGAAGGGGATCGCGATCAGTGTGCCCGCGACCATGCCGAGCAGGACGGCGATCTGCTTGACGAAGCCGCGGGTGAAGCGGCGCAGGAGCAGCACGAGCAGCAGCGTCACGGCGGCCAGGGTCAGGTACTTCGCCGAACCGTAGTCCTTCGCACCGGGGTTGGGGCCCTGCGCCCAGCCGAAGGCGACCGGCAGCAGGGAGACACCTATGAGGGTGATGACCGTGCCGGTGACGACCGGCGGGAAGAAGCGGACCGCCTTGCTGAAGAACGGGGCGGCGATGAAACCGAGCAGCCCTGCGACGATGACCGCGCCGAAGATGATCGGCAGCGCGTCGGACTTGTCCTTGGTGGAGGCGACCACCGCGGTCATGGGGGCGACGCCGGCGAAGGTGACGCCGTTGACGAAGGGCAGCCGGGCGCCGATCTTCCATACGCCCAGGGTCTGCAGGAAGGTGGCGAGGCCGGCGGTGAAGAGGCAGGCGCCGGTGAGGAAGGTGAGTTCGGTGGCGGAGAGGCCGACGGCCGCGCCGACGATCAGGGGCGGGGCGACGACTCCCGCGTACATGGCGGCCACGTGTTGCAGGCCGGTGGTGGCCATTTTGAATGCGGGGAGCTTTTCGTCGACGGGGTGGGCGGTCACGGCGGTTCCTCCGGGTCAGCTAACACGTCGGCTCTGACGTGGGTTTCTTGGAGGTGGTGCGCGGTCGTGCGGGACCGGGGATGCCTGTAAGGAAAGTGACGGTGCCCGTTCCGGGGCGCGCACGTCCATGCGCGCCCCGGAGACGGCCGCCATGGAACCGTTGGGGTCCACGGCTACCGGTCGAGGGCCGTCCCCCTCGACCGGAGATCTTCGACCGCTCAGGCCTGCGCGGCGATCCGCGCCAGGCGCTGGGCCTGCTCGCGGGTGGAGCGGGCGATCGCGTCCTCGTCGACGTGCAGCAGGCGGTCGTGCTCCACGATCTGACGGCCGTTGACGAAGGAGGCGGTCACCGGGGCCGCCGCTCCGAAGACCAGCGCGGTGACCGGGTCGGCGATGGAGGCGTGGGCGAGGGTGTCCATCCGCCACAGCACCAGGTCGGCCAGCTTGCCGGGTTCCAGCGAGCCGATCTCGCGGGCACGGCCCAGCACTTGGGCGCCTCCGTAGGTGCCGAGGCGCAGCGCCTGGCGGGCGTTGAGCGCGGCCTCGCGGTGGGCGCCGAGGCGGTTGATGAGCAGGGCGTTGCGCAGTTCGGTGTGCAGTTCGCCGGACTCGTTGGACGCCGTGCCGTCGACGCCGAGGCCGACCGGGACGCCGGCCGCCAGCATGTCCGGGACGCGGGCGATACCGGCCGCCAGGCGGGCGTTGGACGAGGGGCAGTGGGCGACACCGGTCTTCGTACGAGCGAAGGCGGCGATGTCGGAGTCGTTCATGTGGACGCAGTGCGCCATCCACACGTCCTCGCCGAGCCAGCCGGTGGACTCGAAGTAGTCGGTCGGGCCCATGCCGAACAGTTCGTGGCAGAACTTCTCCTCCTCGACCGTCTCCGAGCCGTGGGTGTGCAGGCGCACGCCGAGGCGGCGGGCCAACCGGGCTCCCTCACGCAGGAGTTCGGTGGAGACGGAGAAGGGCGAGCAGGGGGCCACGGCCACCTGGGTCATCGAGTCGAAGGAGGCGTCGTGGTGCTCCTTGACGGTCGCCTCGGTGGCGGCGAGGGCGCCTTCGAGGGTCTCGACGGCGAAGTCCGGGGGCAGGCCGCCGTCCTTCTCGCTGCGGTCCATGGAGCCGCGGGCGAGGGTGAAGCGGACGCCCGTCTCGCGGGCGGCGCGGATGATGGCGCCGGACAGGTCGCCGGAGTCCTTGGGGAAGACGTAGTGGTGGTCCATGGCGGTGGTGACGCCGCCGCGGGCCATCATCGCGAGGGAGCCCTGCGCCGCCGAGTAGCACATCTGCTCGTCGATGCGCGCCCAGGTCGGGTACAGGGCGACGAGCCAGTTGAAGAGGTTGTGGTCGGTGGCCAGGCCGCGGGTGATCCACTGGTAGAAGTGGTGGTGGGTGTTGACCAGCCCGGGGGTGACCAGATGACCGGAGGCGTCGATACGGCGTGCGACGTTCTCCAGGCCCTCGGGGGCCCTGCCCGCACCGAGCGTCTCGATGCGGTTGCCGGCGATGACGACGTGGCCGTGCGCGTACTCGGTGTCGTTCGCGTCGACGGTCGCGATCGCACAGTTCTCGATGACGATGCGCCGGTCTGCTGCCATGTTCCGTCCTTTGCGCTTCGGTGGAGAGGGCACGGCAGGACCCCGGGAGGTTTGAGTGCCGCGGCCGGTTCGAACACCTCACCGGCCGCGGGTGCCGCGTTGTGCAGTTCTTACAGGTTCGTCAGGTCCACGGGGATCTTCGGCTCGCAGCCGTCCCGCAGGATGGTCGCCTCGATCAGCCCGTACGGGCGATCGGCGGCGAAGTACACCTCGTTGTCGTTCTTCAGCCCGAAGGGCTCCAGGTCGACGAGGAAGTGGTGCTTGTTCGGCAGCGAGAAGCGGACCTCGTCGATCTCGCCGCGGTTGTCGATGATCCGCGAGCCCATCTGGTAGAGCGTCTGCTGGAGCGACAGGGAGTACGTCTCGGCGAAGGCCTGGAGCATGTGCTTCCTGGTCTGCTCGTAGGACTCCTCCCAGTTGGGCGCCTTCTGCTCGCCGTCGGTCCAGTTGAACCGCCAGCGCGCCGAGACCGAGGTGGCCAGGATGCGGTCGTAGGCCTCCTGGAGCGTCGTGTACTTGTCCTTGACGTAGCCCCAGAACTCGGAGTTGGTCGAGTTCATCACCGTCAGGTCCTTCAGACCGGATATGACCTCCCACGACGAGCCGTCGTAGGTGATCTGCGTCAGCCGCGTCTCCTGGCCCTTCCTGACGAAGGAGTGCCCGACCTCGTCCGCGCCGATGAACTGGGAGTTGGCGTCGGAGGCCGCGATCCGCTCCCAGGCGTACTCCTCGATGCGGATGCGGGCCCGGTGGATGGGCTGCTGCGAGGTCACGAAGTGCCGGGCGAGGTGGATGCCGAACTGCTCGGCGGACTCGATGCCGTGCTCCTTGGCGAACGCGAACACCGTGTTCTTGGTGGTGTCGGTCGGCAGGACGTTGGCGTTGGAGCCGGAGTAGTGGACCTCGTCCATGTCGCCGGAGAGGGCGACCGAGACGTTGAGGTCCTTGATGTGGTGGGTGGCGCCGTCCCGCGTGATCTTCACGACTCGGTTCTCGGCCTTGCCGTACTGGTTCTGTCCCAGCATCACCGGGTGGCCAGGGCGGGAATTGACGGTCATTTAGCTAGCTCCCTCGGTAAACGGAGTAGCCGAACGGGTTGAGCAGCAGCGGTACGTGGTAGTGCTCGCCCGGCGCGACGGCGAACGTGATCGCCACCTCCGGGAAGAACACGCCGGGTCCGCTGTCCCGATTCGCGGGGGCGTCCTGCTGCGCATCGGCTTGCTTCTTCTCGAAATACGGCTCCACGGCGAAGTCGAGCCGTACGTGGGTGGTCCCCTCCGGCAGGGCCGGCAGGTCCTTGCACCGCCCGTCCGCGTCGGTAGCCGAGCCGCCCAGGGCCCGCCAGTCCGCCTCGCGCCCGCTGCGGACGGAGAGCCGGACGGCGACCGCCTCGGCGGGGCGGCCGACGCTGGTGTCCAGGATGTGGGTGGACACGGAAGCGGTGGTGCTGGTGCTCATGGGTCAGGCGTCCTCTTCGACGAGTCGTCCCAGTCGGATGCGGTTGATCTTGCCGAGCTCGGTGCGGACGATCTCCCGCTCCCGCTCGGGCGGGTTGCCGAGCCGCTCCGCGACCGCGTCGCGCATCTGCTCGGCGGTGCGGCCGGTGGCGCAGATCAGGAAGACATGGCCGAACCTGTCCTGGTAGGCCAGGTTCAGTTCGAGCATCTGCGCCTTGAGTTCCTCGGAGGCGCCGGCCATGCCGCGCTGCTCCCGGGCGGAGGTCGGGTCGCCCGGTTCGGGGCGGCCGATGGGCGGGTGGCCGGCCATGGCCTCCTCCAGGTCGGCCGTGGTCAGCTCGGCCATGGCGGCGTCGCCGGCGGCGAACAGGTCCTCGGTGGTGGCGTAGGGGCGGGCGGCCAGCACCCGCTTCGCCCAGGCGGTGGAGGCACACACCGCGTGGAGGGCGGCGTGGGCCGCGGGCTCCCCCAGTGCGTTGAACCGGGCCAGGCCCGGGGGCGTGGAAGTCGAAGTCACGGGAGCCTCCGTGGCCGCGAAGGGCCTTCGTGCTGAACGGGCTGCGGAACAGCTAACGCCTTGCGGCGACATGCAGTCAACACTTTGTTGAAAATTCGGAGTGACAAACCCGTGAAGCGGTCCCGGGGCGGTCCGAGGGCAGAGCCCGGGGGGCGGGGCTCAGCCCTCCTTGTCGCGGTTGAGGTAGTTGTACACCGTGAACCGGCTGACGCCGAGGGCGCTCGCCACGGTCTCCACGCCGTGCCGTACGGAGAAGGCGCCGCGCGCCTCGAGTATCCGTACGACCTCCTGCTTGGCCTTTCGGTCGAGGTCGGCCAGCGGCTTGCCCTGCTTGCGCTCCATGGCGGCCAGGATGTGGTCGAGGGAGTCCGCGAGCTGGGGCAGGCGTACGGCGACCGCGTCGGCGCCCTCCCAGGCGAGGACGACGTCGTCGGGGCCGGCCTCGTCCGGCGGCAGCATCTCCCCGCCCATGGCGTCGACGAGCGGCTTCACGGCCGTGATGAACGGTTCGTCCCCGGTGCCGGTCACTCCCCGCCCTCCCCGATCACGTTGAGCTGCAGGGTGACACGGGTGGCGCCGGCCTCGAGGGTCTTGCGCAGCAGGGCGTCCACGGCCGTCAGTACCGCGTCGGCGCCGCCTTCCGCCGTGTTGCCGAAGGGGCCGACGTCCACCGCGTCCAGTTCGGCGGCCTCGACGACCTCACGAGCGACGACCGCGTGCGCGGGGGCCTCGTCGAGGTCGAAGGGCTCGGTCGTGAACTCCACTCTCAATCGCACGCGCTCAACCTAACGCGCCGCACGCTCTTTCGGGCAGCCCTCCCGGTCACCGCCGCCCCTTGCGCAGAAAGCCCCGCAGCCGGCGCTCCGGCCAGGTGTTGATCACGTCGTCGGCGGTGAGCCAGCCGCGCTGGGCGGTGCCGATGCCGTAGCGCATGTTGGCCAGGTGCGGCACGGCGTGGGCGTCGCTGTTCACGGCGAACCGCACGCCGTACCGCCCGGCCCGCAGGATGTCCTCGTCGCGCAGGTCGAGACGGTCCGGGTGGGCGTTGATCTCCAGGGCCGTACCGGTGCGGGCGCAGGCGGCGAAGACCGTGTCGAGGTCGGCGTCGATGCCGGGCCTTCTGCCGATGAGGCGGGTGGTGGGGTGGCCGATGATGTTGACGTACGGGTTCTCGCAGGCGCGCACGAGCCGCCGGGTCAGGGCGTCCGGATCCTGGTTGAAGTGCGAGTGGACGGAGGCCACGCACAGGTCGAAGCCGGCGAGGAAGTCCGCGGGCCAGTCCACCTCGCCGTCCGGCCCGATGTTCAGTTCGGTGCCGTGCAGCAGCCGCATCCCGCCGAGGGCGCGGTCCAGCGCGCGCACCCGGTCGCGCTGGGCCAGCATCCGCTCGTCGGTCATGCGCTGCATGGCCATCTCGGGGCCGTGGTCGGTGATCGCGTAGTAGGCGTAGCCGCGCGCGGCTGCCGCCTCGGCCATCTCCTCCAGCGGGGCGAGCCCGTCGGTGAGGTCGGTGTGGCTGTGCAGGTCGCCGCGCAGGTCGGCCTCGGTGACGAGGTCGGGCAGTTCGCCGCGCAGCCCGGCCTCGATCTCGCCGCGGTCCTCGCGCAGGGTCGGCGGGATCCACGGCAGGCCGAGCCGGGCGTACACCTCCTCCTCGGTCTCGGAGACGGTCCTCTCGCCGGTCTCGACGTCGAACAGCCCGTACTCGGAGAGCTTGAGCCCGTGGTGCACGGCCCGCTCGCGGGTGCGGATGTTGTGGGCCTTGGAGCCGGTGAAGTACTGCAGGGCGGCGCCCCAGGAGTCCGGCGGCACGACGCGCAGGTCGACATTGAGACCCTCGGTGGTACGCACGGACGTCTTCTTCTCGCCCGTACCGATGACCTCGGTGACGTACGGCAGCGCGGTGAACGCCCGCATCAGGGGCAGTGGCCGGTGCGCGGCCACGAGGACGTCGATGTCGCCGATGGTCTCCCGGCACCGGCGCAGCGATCCGGCGCAGGTACAGCGCAGGCAGCCGTCCACGGCGGACAGCGCGGCGACGATGTCGTCGGCGAGGCCCATGGCGACGTCGAGCCGGACGCGCCCGGCGGCGGATCGCAGGAGCTCGATGCCGTGGAGGATGTTCTCCTCGGTCTTCGGCCCGAAGCCCTTCAGGTCGCGCAGCCGCTCCCGGTGGATGGCGTCGGCCAGTTCGTCGACCGAGGAGATCCCCAGCTCCTCGTACACGGCCATCGCCTTCTTGGGGCCGAGCGTGGGGATGGCGGTGAGCCGGCGGACCCCGGCGGGGATCTTCGCCCGCAGTTCCTCGACGGCCGTGACACTGCCGTGGTCGAAGTACTCCCGGACCTTCTGGGCGATGGACTTCCCGACGTTCGGGATCTGCTGCAGGCCCTTGAGGTCGAGGGTGGCGACGTCGGCGTGGTGGCCGCCGACCGCCCGCGCGGCCTTCTCGTAGACGCGTGCCCTGAACGCGTCTCCGCCGGTGATCGAGATCAGGTCGGCGTACTCCTGGAGCAGCGCGGCGACCTCGTCGTTGGACCGGGCCACACCCCCAGAGTACTTGACAGCCCTCCCTCGCCACAGGCAGTCTTCCGTTAAGCAGAAACGAACTTCCGCAATACGGAATCACTCGCCACGGAAGGGAGCGCCGACCCGCATGGGATTCGCAGAGCAGCGCTTCAACGTCAACCTGTCGATCCTCTTCACGGAACTCCCGCTCCTGGAGCGCCCCGCGGCCGCCGCCGCGGCCGGCTTCACCGCGGTCGAGCTGTGGTGGCCCTGGGTCGACTCCCCCACCCCCGAGCAGTCCGAGCTCGATGCCCTCAAGGGGGCGATCGAGGACGCGGGCGTACAGCTCACGGGCCTGAACTTCTACGCCGGACAGCTGCCGGGGCCCGACCGCGGCGCCCTGTCGGTCCCGGGCGAGGAGTCGGAGCGGTTCCGCGCCAACATCGACGTGGCCGCCGCCTTCGCCGCCTCCCTGGGCTGCCGGGCCCTCAACGCGCTGTACGGCAACCGCGTCGAGGGCGCCGACCCGGCCGAGCAGGACGCGCTGGCCCTCCAGAACCTGGTGCTCGCGGCCCACGCGGCCGACCGGATCGGCGCGATCCTGCTGATCGAGGCCCTCAACAAGCCGGAATCGCCGCTGTATCCGCTGGTGAGCGCCCCGGCCGCGATCGGCGTCGTCGACAAGGTCAACGCGGCGACGGGGCTCGGCAACGCGAAGTTCCTCATGGACCTCTACCACCTGTCCATGAACGGCGAGGACCTGCCGGCGGTGATCGAGCGGTACGCCGCGAGGACCGGCCATGTGCAGATCGCCGACAACCCGGGCCGCGGCGCCCCGGGCACGGGCTCGCTGCCCCTCGAAGACCTCATCGACCGACTGAACAAGGCGGGCTACGACGGCTGGATCGGCCTCGAGTACAAGCCGGGCGACCGCCCGAGCGCCGAGGCCTTCGACTGGCTGCCCCGCTGACCCCGTACCGAAAGGCAGTTCCCCATGAGCGACACGCTCCCCAAGATCGCCTGGATAGGTCTCGGCATCATGGGCTCCCCCATGTCCGAGAACCTGATCAAGGCGGGTTACGACGTCACCGGCTTCACGCTGGAGCAGGACAAGCTGGACCGGCTGACCGCGGCCGGCGGCACCGCCGCCGGCTCGATCGCCGAGGCCGTCCGCGACGCCGACGTGATCATCACGA
This sequence comes from Streptomyces sp. C1-1, assembly GCF_050214755.1. Taxonomy (NCBI): domain Bacteria; kingdom Bacillati; phylum Actinomycetota; class Actinomycetes; order Kitasatosporales; family Streptomycetaceae; genus Streptomyces; species Streptomyces sp. C1-1. Next base: position 2,611,014 of record NZ_CP189826.1, read on the forward strand.
TGGTTCCCGCGTCGCCGCAGGTCGAGGCCATCTCCTACGGCGCCGACGGCATCCTGGACAACGCCCGGTCCGGCGCGCTGCTGATCGACATGTCGTCCATCACCCCGCAGACCTCCGTGGACCTCGCGAAGGCCGCCGCCGGCAAGGGCATCCGCGTGCTGGACGCCCCCGTGTCGGGCGGCGAGGCCGGCGCGGTCGAGGCCGTGCTGTCCATCATGGTCGGCGGCGAGCAGGCCGACTTCGACGCCACGAGGCCGATCTTCGAGGCGCTGGGCAGGACGATCGTGCTGTGCGGTCCGCACGGCTCGGGCCAGACCGTGAAGGCGGCCAACCAGCTCATCGTCGCCGTGAACATCCAGGCGTGCGCCGAGGCCGTCGTCTTCCTGGAGAAGTCCGGGGTGGACCTGAAGGCCGCGCTGGACGTGCTGAACGGCGGTCTCGCGGGCTCGACCGTGCTGACGCGCAAGAAGGACAACTTCCTCCAGCGCGACTTCCGGCCCGGCTTCCGCATCGACCTGCACCACAAGGACATGGGCATCGTCACCGACGCCGCCCGCAACGTCGGTGCCGCCCTGCCCGTCGGCGCCCTGGTCGCCCAGCTCGTCGCCGGCCTGCGCGCGCAGGGCGACGGCGGCCTGGACCACTCGGCGCTGCTGCGGGCCGTGGAGCGGCTCTCCGGCGCCCAGGTCTGACCCGGGGCGTCACCGAAGCTTCCGGGCGGCGCCGCCGCCGACATCTGTCCTGTCGCGCCCAGGCGGGGGCGCCGCCCGGAAACCACTTCAACACGACTTCTTCCAGGCGGGCGAGCTGTACCGCCTGATGTCGCGGGACGAGAGGTCCCGCCTGGTCGCGAACATCGCCGCCGGCCTGTCCAAGGTCTCCCGCGACGACGTGATCGAGAAGAACCTGGCCCACTTCCACGCCGCCGACCCCGCGTACGGGCGGCGCGTGGAGGAGGCGGTCCACGCCCTGCGCGAGGACTGAGCCAAAGACGGCCCGCGGCGGCCGGACGGCCCGGATGAGGGGTGGCCGGCCGGACGTGCGCGGGCAGGCCGGAGACCGCGGCGGCGTGCGAGCCAGTGCGGTGGTGAAGGCCCGGGCCCTCCTCCTTCGACCTGAGGGGAGGAGCGCCCGGTGCCGTCGTCGCCGCCGCGGTCCCTGCCATCTCCCGTACGACCACGGACTCCGTCCGGCGGCGCGAACGTCCTGTCGCGCCCAGCCCCGCGCCGTCGGACGGCACCAACCCCTGAACCGACCCAGAAGAGCGCCGGATGCGGGACCTTCCGCTTCCGGCGCTCTTCGGCGTCCACCTGGTGCGCGTCCGGCCGGCGCGCAGGAGCCTGAAGGCATGGCACATCAGAGGGAACATCCACATGTGGTGGTGCACGCGCCGGCCCTCGACGGGTCCCGGCGGGTCACCGAGGGTGACGAGACGCTGGGGATCGCCACGCACGCGGACGACGTGGGCGAGATCCTGCGACTGGCCGACCTGTACGTCACCGACGTCGAGAGCAGTGAACTCATCGAGTGGCAGGGCGGCGGGCCGGACGACTGGCCGGGACTGTCGGAGCACCACGAGGGAGAGTGAGAGGCGCTACGAGGGAGCGAGAGGGGCGCTACGCGCGTACGCGCAGGGACGTAGGACGTCTACGCAAACCTCAAATTCAGCTCTGAACACGGTTCAAGGGGCTTCAACTGCCCCCACCCTTGGGCACATTCTCGTCACACGGGGCCCGCCGGCACGGGGGCGGCGGGCACCGGATACGGGGGAAACGGGGGACGGTTCGGGGGAGCCGGGCACGCGAGAGGGCGGTCCAGCCAGTCGGCTGGACCGCCCTTCGGCCGTCGGTCGCACGCCCCCCGGGGCTCAGACCTTCAGGGTCCTGACCGAGGTCGGGGCGTGGCCCGGCTCGGTCGCGATCTCCTCGAACTCCACGACGTTGCCGATGTCGTTGGTCGTCGACATGGAGATGTTGGTGACGCGCTCCAGAATGGCCTCGACGACGACCGGGACCCGGTACTCCTGCGCGAGCTTCTTCGCCTGCTCGAAGGCCGCGCCCAGCTCGGCCGGGTCGGTCACCCGGATCGCCTTGCAGCCCAGGCCCTCGGCGACCTTGACGTGGTCGACGCCGTAGACGCCCAGCTCGGGCGAGTTGACGTTCTCGAACTCCAGCTTCACCTGGAAGTCGATGTCGAACGCCCGCTGCGCCTGGCGGATCAGGCCCAGGTAGGAGTTGTTGACCAGGACATGGACGTACGGGATCTTGTGCTGCGCGCCGACGGCCAGCTCCTCGATCATGAACTGGAAGTCGTAGTCGCCGGAGAGCGCGACGACCTGCGCCTCGGGGTCGGCCTTGGCGACGCCCAGCGCGGCCGGGATCGTCCAGCCGAGGGGGCCCGCCTGGCCGCAGTTGATCCAGTGGCGGGGCCGGTAGACGTGCAGCATCTGGGCGCCCGCGATCTGCGAGAGGCCGATCGTGGAGACGTACCGGGTCTCCGGTCCGAAGGCCTTGTTCATCTCCTCGTAGACGCGCTGCGGCTTGATCGGGATGTCGTCGAAGTGCGTACGGCGCTGGAGCGTCGCCCTCTTCTCCTGGGCCGAGGCGGCCCACGCCGAGCGGTCGGGGAGCCTGCCTTCCGCTTTCAACTCCCTTGCCACCTCGACGAACAGCTCCAGCGCGGCCTTCGCGTCGGAGGCGATGCCGTAGTCCGGGGCGAAGATCCTGCCGATCTGGGTGGGCTCGACGTCGACGTGGACGAACTTCCGGCCGGCCGTGTAGACGTCCAGCTTTCCGGTGTGCCGGTTGGCCCAGCGGTTGCCGATGCCGAGGACGAAGTCGGACTCCAGGAAGGTCGCGTTGCCGTAGCGGTGGGAGGTCTGCAGGCCCACCATGCCGGCGTTCAGCTCGTGGTCGTCGGGCAGCACGCCCCAGCCCATCAGCGTCGGCACGACCGGAACACCCGTCAACTGGGCGAACTCCACCAGCAGTTCGCAGGCGTCCGCGTTGATGACACCGCCGCCGGCGACGATCAGCGGGCGCTCGGAGGCGTTCAGCAGCCCGATCGCCTTCTCGATCTGGGCGCGGGAGGCGACCGGCTGGTAGACCGGGAGCGGTTCGTACGTCTCCGGATCGAACTCGATCTCCGTCAGTTGGACGTCGATCGGCAGGTCGATCAGGACCGGGCCGGGGCGGCCGGAGCGCATCAGGTGGAAGGCCTGCTGGAAGACGCCGGGGACCTGCGCGGCCTCCAGGACGGTCACCGCCATCTTGGTGACCGGCTTGGCGATCGAGGCGATGTCGACGGCCTGGAAGTCCTCCTTGTGGATCACGGCGGTGGGGGCCTGACCCGTGATGCACAGGATCGGGACGGAGTCCCCGATGGCCGAGTACAGGCCGGTGATCATGTCGGTGCCTGCGGGGCCCGACGTGCCGATGCAGACGCCGATGTTGCCGGGGTGGGTCCTGGTGTACCCCTCGGCCATGTGCGAGGCGCCCTCGACGTGGCGGGCGAGGGTGTGGTGGATGCCGCCGGAGGCCCTGAGCGCCGCGTAGAAGGGGTTGATCGCCGCGCCGGGGACGCCGAACGCGTCGGTGACGCCCTCGCGCCTGAGGATCTCAACTGCCGCGCGGGCAGCGGTCATACGTGCCATCGAGTACTCCTGCCTCGGCTGCCGGAATGAGCACTCCCGTCGCGCCCCGCGGTGAGCACTTCCGTATTATGGAAAGTAACTTCTACTATCTGGAAGCAATGTAAGTGGGTGAGGGAAGGCCGTCAAGGGACGGACAAGCGGGGGTGTACGGGAGGACGATGTGCGGCATGACCGAGAGCCTCTCGGTGTGCTGCCCGGCGTGCCGGCGCGAGCACCTTTACACCGCCCCGTCGTTCCCGTGCGTGTGCGGGGCGACCGTCACCCCGGCGCTGGACCGGCACGGGACGGCGACGGCCGTGCCCCATGCGGTGCGCGCGGAGGACTGGATGAGCCTGCGGTGCGCGGTCTGCGGCCGCCGCGACGAGTGGCCGTACCCGGAACTGGGCTGCCCGTGCGGGACCGTGCTGCGTGTCCCGGTGACCGGCGGAACCACGGCACCCGACACCACGGGGACTGCCGGCGGGACGAGGACGGCCGGCCCGGGAACGCGGCGGCCCCGCTTCCCGCCCGTCGCGATCCGTACGGCGCGGGACGCGGTGACGGCGGCCGCGCTGTACCTGCGCTGGCTCGGCTACCGGGACCTCCGCCGCGCCGACCAGCGGCCGCCGTCGGGCGTCGGCCTCGCCGCCCGCGGACTGCTGGCCCAGGTCGACCCGACCGTGCGCCCGGCCTCACTGCGGGACGTGGAGTGCCTGTGGCTGACGGCCATGACGGAGTCGGCGGTCTGCGTCTACTTCTCCCTCGCCGGGTACGCGGGCGACGCCCGGGCCCGCGCCGACGACCTGGGCGTCCCCCTGTTCGTACTGGACCTCACCGGGACCGCGCAGCCGGTCAACAGCCTGGCGGACGAACTCGACGGGGGGACGCTCCGCTAGGGGGCGGTGGAACGACTACGGCCGGTGGGCAACCGCGGGCCGGTCGGGGCTGGTCGCGCAGTTCCCCGCGCCCCTGACAGGGCGCCTCAGTCCCCGGCCCCGACGCTCCGCCAGCGGGCGGTGAAACAGCTACGGCCGGTGGGGACCTGCGGGCCGGTGGGGGCTGGTCGCGCAGTTCCCCGCGCCCCTGACAGGGCGCCTCAGTCCCCGGCCCCGACGCTCCGCCAGGGGGCGGTGGAACGACTACGGCCGGTGGGCAACCGCGAGGCGGTGGGGGCTGGTCGCGCAGTTCCCCGCGCCCCTGACAGGGCGCCTCAGTCCCCGGCCCCGACGCTCCGCCAGGGGGCGGTGGAACGACTACGGCCGGTGGGCAACCGCGAGGCGGTGGGGGCTGGTCGCGCAGTTCCCCGCGCCCCTGACAGGGCGCCTCAGTCCCCGGCCCCGACGCTCCGCCAGGGGGCGGTGAAGCGACTACGCCGGTGGGCAACCGCGGGCCGGTGGGGGCTGGTCGCGCAGTTCCCCGCGCCCCTGACAGGGCGCCTCAGTCGCCCGCGTATGTCTCCCTGAGCTCGATCTTGCGGACCTTTCCCGAGACCGTCATGGGGAAGGAATCGAGGATCCGGAGACTGCTGGGGATCTTGTAGTGCGCCAGCCTCCCCTCGCAGAAGGAGCGCAGTTCCTCCAGGGTGAGCGGGTCGGCCGCGTCCCGGGGGATGACGCAGGCCAGGACCTCCTCGCCGTACCTCTCGTGCGGGATGCCCACGACCTGGACGTCCTGGATCTTGGGGTGGCCGTAGAGGAACTCCTCGATCTCGCGCGGGTAGATGTTCTCCCCGCCCCGGATGATCATGTCCTTGATGCGGCCGACGATCTCGACGTAACCGTCCTCGCGCATCACCGCCAGGTCGCCGGTGTGCATCCAGCGGCCGGGGTCGACGGCCTCGGCGGTCTTCTCGGGCTCGTTCCAGTAGCCGAGCATCACGCTGTAGCCGCGGGTGCACAGCTCGCCCGCGGCGCCCCGCGGCCGGGTGATCCCGGTGGCCGGGTCGACGACCTTCACCTCCAGGTGCGGCAGGACGCGGCCGACGGTGCCCGTGCGGTGCTCCAGGTCGTCCTCGCGCCGGGTCTGGGTGGAGACGGGCGAGGTCTCCGTCATGCCGTAGCAGATCGAGACCTCGGCCATGTTCATCTCGGTGACCACCCGCTTCATCACCTCCACCGGGCAGGGCGAGCCCGCCATGATCCCGGTGCGCAGCGAGGAGAGGTCGTAGGAGGCGAAGTCGGGAAGGTTCAACTCGGCGATGAACATGGTCGGTACGCCGTACAGCGAGGTGCAGCGCTCGCGCTGGACGGCCTCCAGCGTGGCCTTCGGGTCGAAGGAGGGAGCCGGGATCACCATGCAGGCGCCGTGCGAGGTGGCGGCGAGATTGCCCATGACCATGCCGAAGCAGTGGTAGAAGGGCACGGGGATGCACACCCGGTCCTGCTCGCTGTAGGAGATCATCTCCCCCACGAAGTAACCGTTGTTGAGGATGTTGTGGTGGGAGAGGGTGGCCCCCTTGGGGAAGCCCGTCGTGCCCGACGTGTACTGGATGTTGATCGGCTCGTCGCAGGACAGCTCCGGATACGGCACAGGCACCGGGGTCGCGCGGGCGAGCAGCGCCTCCCAGCCCGGGTCGCCGATGAACACGGTCTCCCGCAACTCCGGGCAGCGGCCCCGCACTTCGCCGACCATCGCCAGGTAGTCGCTGCTCTTGTGACTGAGGGAGGCGAAGAGCAGGGAGATGCCGGCCTGCTTGAGGACGTACTCCACCTCGTGGGTGCGGTAGGCCGGGTTGATGTTCACCATGATCGCGCCGATGCGGGCGGTGGCGTACTGGACCAGCACCCACTCCGGGCAGTTGACCGCCCAGATCCCGACCCGGTCGCCCTTGGCGACTCCGCTCGCGAGGAGCCCCTGCGCCAGCCGGTCGACGTCCGCGGCGAACTGCGCGTAGGTCCAGCGCCGCCCCGAGGGCACGTCGACGAGGGCCTCGCGGTCCGGCCAGGTGGCGACGGCCCGGTCCAGGTTGGCGCCGATGGTGTCGCCGAGCAGCGTGGTGGTGCTGGTGCCGTGGCTGTACGACGGTTCGGTCACCGGAAGTCCTCCTCGCGGTACTCGGCCGTCGAGCCGGCGGCGGTGGCCTCGCGCAGCTCGATGCGGCGGATCTTGCCGGAGACGGTCTTGGGCAGGGGCGCGAACTCCAGGCGGCGGATGCGCTTGTACGGCGCCAGGACCTCGCGGGAGTGCTCGAACAGCACCTTCGCGGTGTCGGGCCCCGGCTGCCAGCCCTCGGCGAGCACGACGTACGCCTTGGGCACGGCGAGGCGCACCTCGTCCGGGGCGGGCACGACGGCCGCCTCGGCCACCGCCTCGTGCTCCAGCAGGGCGCTCTCCAGCTCGAAGGGGCTGATCTTGTAGTCGGAGGCCTTGAAGACGTCGTCGGCGCGGCCGACGTAGGTGATGTAGCCGTCGCCGTCGCGGGAACCGATGTCGCCGGTGCGGTAGTAGCCGCCCGCCATCGCCTCCGCCGTGCGGTCGGGGTCGCCGTGGTAGCCGGTCATCAGGCCGACGGGCCGGGCCGACAGGTCGAGGCAGATCTCGCCCTCGGTGGCGCCGGGGGCGCCGGTCACCGGGTCCAGCAGCTCGACCTTGTAGCCGGGGCTCGGCCGGCCCATGGAGCCGGTCTTGAGCTTCTGCCCCGGGCTGTTGGAGACCTGCACGGCCGTCTCCGTCTGCCCGAAGCCGTCCCGGATGGTGACGCCCCAGGAGCGGCGGACCTGCTCGATGACCTCGGGGTTGAGCGGCTCCCCGGCGGCCACGGCCTCGCGCGGCTTGTTCCGCAACTGGGTGAGGTCGGCCTGGATGAGCATGCGCCAGACGGTCGGCGGGGCGCAGAAGGTGGTCACACCGGCGCGGTCCATCTCGGCCATCAGCCGGGCCGCGTCGAAGCGCGTGTAGTTGTGGATGAAGACGGTCGCCTCGGCGTTCCAGGGCGCGAAGAGGTTGGACCAGGCGTGCTTGGCCCAGCCGGGCGAGGAGATGTTCAGGTGCACGTCGCCGGGCTTGAGGCCGATCCAGTACATGGTCGCCAGGTGGCCGATCGGGTACGAGGTGTGGGTGTGCTCGACCAGCTTGGGGCGGGCGGTGGTGCCGGAGGTGAAGTACAGCATCAGCGGGTCGTCGGCGAGGGTGGGCCCGTCCGGGAGGAACTCGGCGGGGGCCGCGTACGCGTCCTCGTAGGGCTCCCAGCCCTCCTCGGGCAGGCCGCCGACGGAGATGCGGGTGTAGGCGCCGGCCACGTCGTCGAACTTGGCGGTGTCCTCGGCCCGGACGATCACGTGCTTCACGCGGCCCCGGTCGACGCGGTCGCGCAGGTCGGCGGGGCCGAGCAGCGGGGTGGCCGGGATGACGACGGCCCGCAGCTTCATCGCCGCCAGGGCCGTCTCCCACAGCTCGGTCTGGTTGCCGAGCATGACCAGGATCCGGTCCTCGGGCTGGACGCCCCGGTCGCGCAGCCAGTTCGCGACGCGGTCCGAACGGGCGGACATCTCCGCGAAGGAGAGGCGCACCTCGGTGCGGTCCTCCTCGACGATGTGCAGCGCGGTCCGGTCGTTGCCCTCGGCGATGACGTCGAACCAGTCGAGCGCCCAGTTGAAGCGCTCGGGCCGGGGCCAGCCGAAGCCCTGGTACGCCCTCGCGTAGTCCTCGCGGTGTTCCAGCAGGAAGTCCCGCGCGCTGCGAAAGGCCTCCGTCGCGGTCGTCATCTCGCTCCTCCTCGATACCGGACCATTGCCGGGCGGCTCTCTGCCATCGTGTAATCCGTGATGCAGGTCTCACCACCCCCGAACGGGGGTGCGTCGTGGGACCGGGGCCCCCGGGACAGGGACCCCAGGCTGCAGGAAAGGGCGAGCAGGTGACAGCAGACACGGCCGGGGCGGTCGAGATACGCAACGCGCTGGTACGACTGCGGCGCGCGACCGGGCTGCCGGTCGCCTTCGGCGGCCTGGTGGAACCGGGCCGCCCGCGGGTGCGCATCAGCGAACTGAGCGGCAACAGCACACCCGCGCTCAGCGGGCTCCCGGTGACCTCGGGCAACGGCCTCGGCGGCCGGGCCGTCGCGCTCGCTCGGCCGTGCGCGGTGACCGACTACTCCTCGGCCAAGCAGATCAGCCACGAGTACGACATCCCGGTCGCCACCGAGGGCCTGCGCTCGATCCTGGCGGTACCGGTGGTGGTGCGACGGAGGGTGCGCGGGGTGCTGTACGGCGCCCTGCGCACGGCCGAGCCGCTCGGCGACCGCACGCTGGGCGCGGCGATGGAGGCGGCGCGGGACGTGGAGCAGGCGCTGGTCGTCCGGGACGAGGTCCGGGGGCTGCTCGCGGCGGCCGCCGAGGCCGAACCGGTGCGGGATCGGGCGCCGGGCGCCGTCTGGGAGCAGGTGCGAGACGCGCACGCGGCCCTGCGGGCGCTGGCGCCGCGGATCGCGGACCCGGCGCTGCGGGCCGAACTCCTCCAGGCGTGCCGGCTGCTGACACCGGAGCCCGTGCGGGCCGAGGTGCGCCTGGCACCGCGCGAGCTGGACGTGCTGACCTGTCTGGCGGCCGGCGCGACGAACGCCGGCGCCTCGGAGCGACTGGGGCTCAGGCCGGAGACAGTCAAGAGCTATCTGCGCTCGGCCATGCGCAAGCTGGGCGCGCACACGCGGGGTGAGGCGGTCGCCTCGGCGCGCCGGGCGGGGCTGCTGCCGTAGGGTCCGTCCCACGGACCGGGGGCGGCCCCCGCGCAGCTGCCTATTCATTCGACGGCGCTTTGAATTTGGCTGCGCTGCGCCATTGTTATATCCCTCACCACCTCGTCCGTCCGAATTCCAAACAGTCGTTGCCTAGAATTTGGCTCGGACACGACACACGGAGGGGAGCGGTGACCGTGCGACGGGACTTCAAGGAGCCTGCCAGAGGCCGCCCCGACCTGGTCATCGGCCGGGACGAGCTGGTCGCCGCGGCGCGTGAGCAGCTCGCGCGCGGCGGCAGTGTGCTGCTCCACGGCCCCGCCGGAATAGGAAAGTCCACCGTCCTGCGGGCATTGGCATCCGAATATGGGACAGCGGCCGGCACCGTGTTGCGCTGCTCGGCGACCGAGTCCGAATCCCATCTCCCGTTCCTGGCCCTCGCCGACCTCCTCGGCCTGGCCCTCGACGACGTGTCCGACAAGCTGCCCGCGGCCCAGCGCACGGCCCTGGAGTCGGCGCTGGGCGGCGGCGAGTCCACCCTCCAGCGCGACGGCCTCGCCCTGCGCCTGGCGGTGCTCTCCGCCCTGCGCGCCCTCGCCGCCGACGGCCCCGTGCTGGTCGTCGCCGACGACCTGCAGTGGCTGGACTCCGCGAGCGCCGAACTCCTCGGTTTCGCCGCCCGCCGCCTCGGCGGCACCCGGGTCCAGCTGCTGAGCGCGGTGCGCACGGAGGGCCAGGAGTACGACCGCCACCTGCGCTCGTCGCCGCCGGACACCCTCGCCGTCCGGCTCGGCGCGCTCTCCCGCGCCCAGGTCTCCGCCCTGCTCGACCACCGCGGCTACACCGGCCTGCCCCGCTCCACGGTCCGTGACATCCACCGCACCAGCGGCGGCAACCCGCTCTTCGCCCTCGAACTGGGCCGTGCCCTGGCCGAGAACCCGACCGCGCCCCGGCCCGGCGAGCCCCTGCCGGTGCCGACCTCGCTGCGCACCCTCGTCCTCAACCGCCTGGAGGCCCTGTCCGACGAGGCCCGCCGCACCCTTCTCGTCGCCAGCGCCGGCGCCCGCCCGACCCTGGCCCTGCTGCACGCGGCCGGCCGCGAGAACGCCGAGGCCGAGACGGCCCGGGCGGCCGAGCTGGGCCTGCTGGCGACGGACCCGGAGGGCCCCGCCGTACGCTTCGCGCACCCGCTGATCTCGGCCGCGCTGTACGCGGAGGCCCCCGCGCAGGAGCGGCGCGCGGTGCACGCGGCGCTGTCCACGGCGGCCTCCGACCCGATCGAGCGGGCCCGCCATCTGGCGCTCGCGACCACCGGCACCGACCCGGAGGCCGCGGCCCGGCTCGCCGAGGCCGCCGCCCTGGCCCGGGACCGCGGCGCCCCGTCGGCGGCCGCCTCGCTGGGACTGCTCGCCGCCCTGCACACCCCGGCCGACGACGAGCCGGGACCGGACCAGCGCCGGCTGCAGGCCGCCGAGGACGCGATCACCGCGGGCGAGGTGGACCTCGCCCGGGACATCGCCCGCGAGGTGCTGACCCGGGCCACCTCGCCCGCGGACCGGGTGCGGGCCTGGATGGTGGTGATCGAGGCGGCCGGGCAGGCGCTCGGCGAGGTCGACACCGTCTACCCGCAGGTGCTCGCCGACGCCGGTGACGACCCCCGGCTGCTGGCCCTGGTCCACTACCAGCTGGCCTGGCGGGGCCTGGTCGTCGAGGGCGACTTCGCCAAGGGCCGCGAGGAGGCCGCGCACGCGGCGGAGCTGGCGGCCCGGGCCGGCGACCGGCGCACCGAGCTCCTCGCGCTGTCCTTCCAGGCGCAGACCGAGACCCTGATGGGCCACCCGGCCGCCCCCATGACGATCAAGCGGGCCCTGAAGGAGCCGCAGGACCCGCAGGTGACCTGCCATCACAACGGCGCCGGCATGGCCCGCTACCGCTGGCTGATCATGAGCGACGAGCTGCCGGACGCCCGCGCCACCGTCAGCTCGCTGCTCCGCGAGGTGCGCCGGCGCGGCATGGTCGAGAGCGAGGTGCACTTCGTGCGCCTGCTCGCCGACACCGAACTGCGCTCCGGGCACTGCGGGCGGGCTCTGGACCTGGCCCGCGAGAGCATGCGGCTGGCCCGCGACTCCGGGATCGGCGAGATGCCCTCCGCCGTGCTCGCCTCCCTCGCGGAGGCCGCCGGCGGGGACGTGCAGCGGGCGCTGGAGCTGGGCCGGGAGGCGGTGGAACTCGCCGAGCAGGCCGGGGACCAGATGTACATCTCGCGGGGCCTGACCGCGCTCGGCCAGGCCCAGTTGGTCGCGGGGGACGCGGAGGGGGCGGTGGCCTCCCTGCGTCGGGTGCGGGAGCTGGAGAACGGTTTCGGCATCACCGATCCGGCCCGTGGCCGCTGGCACGGGGACCTCGCCGAGGCCCTCGTCCGCATCGGGGAGTTCGACGAGGCGCAGCGGGTCGTCGACGAGACCCGCGCCCACGCGCTGCGGCTGGGCCGGGAGAGCATGCTCGCCGTGCTGGACCGGGCCGAGGCGCTGGTGCGCGCCGCGCGCGGCGAACAGGAGGCCGCCGTCGCGCAGCTGACATCGGCTCAGGACCGGCTGGCCAAGCTGGGCTACGGGCTGGAGGAGGCCCGTGCCGCGTTCGCGCTCGCCGGGCTGCACCCGGGCCGGCCCGGCCCGACGTCGTACGACGAGGCGGCCCGGCTCTTCCGCCGCTGCCGGGCGCTGCCGTGGCTGCGCCAGGCCGAGGCGGCCGCGGTGGCGGGCCGGGGGGAACCGAATCCCCCCGCTCCCGCGTCAGAGGGCCTGGAGGGCCTCGCCTCGATGGAGCGTCAGGTCGCCGCGCTCGTCATGGAGGGCGCGACCAACCGCGAGATCGCCGCGCGTCTGTTCATCAGCGTCAAGACGGTCGAGGCGACCCTCACCCGGGTCTACCGCAAGCTCGGCATCCGCTCTCGGGTGGATATCGTCCGACTGGCGGCGGGGCGCCGTACTAAGTGAGGTTTGTCCGGGTTTACTGAGCGGCGACCGAGGGTTTTCCCTGCCCAACTCCCCCTAGGGGGTTCCCTCATTGGGACGAGGGTGTGCCGGGTTCTAGTTTTTGGGACGTGCCGCTCGCCCGGGCATACGGGGGTCGGTCCCGCGACCCCCGTGCAGCACCCCCACACCACCCGCGCGACCCCCACCGGCAACCCCCACTGAGGAGACTCATGTTCGGGATCGACCGCGCAAGAAAGACCGCCGCCGTGGTCGCGGCGGCCGCTGCGGCCGCAGCGACGGCACTGATCGGCGCCCCCACCGCCGTCGCCGCCCCCCAGCCCATCGTCGGCGGTACCACGACCACGACGACCGCTTACCCGTTCATGATGCAGATCACCGACGCCTCGCAGAACCAGTTCTGCGGCGGGACCCTGGTGTCCGCGACCAAGGTGGTCACGGCGGCGCACTGCATGGTCGGCGAGACCACCAGCAGCGTCAGGGTCGTCGGCGGCCGCACGTACCTGAACGGCACCAACGGCACCGTCAGCCGGGTCAGCAAGATCTGGATCAACCCGTCCTACACGGACGCCACCAACGGCGACGACGTCGCCGTCCTCACGCTCTCGACGTCGATGCCGTACACCAAGGCCTCGTACGTCTCCTCCTCCGACACCTCGGTGTACGCGGCCGGCACCACCGCCCGGATCCTCGGCTGGGGCACCACGTCGGAGAACGGCAGCTCGTCCAACCAGCTGCGGACCGCGACCGTCCCGATCGTGTCCGACTCCAGCTGCAAGAGCTCCTACGGTTCGGACTTCGTCCAGTCCGACATGGTTTGCGCCGGATACACCTCCGGCGGCACAGACACCTGCCAGGGCGACAGCGGCGGTCCCCTGCTCATCGGGGGCGTCCTGGCAGGGATCACTTCTTGGGGCAACGGCTGCGCCGAGGCGGGTTACCCGGGTGTCTACACCCGGCTGACCACCTTCTCCAGCCTGGTTACGGCGCAGGTCAACTCCTAGCCCCAGAAGAACTCCTGAGCACCCCTCAGGTGAGTGACCAGGGGGCGTTGCGAGCTACCACGAGCAGCTCGCAGCGCCCCCTATCCATGTGCCCGCTACTTGTCCGCGGTGAGCCTGCCCGCGGCACCCCAGCTGTCCGCCGGGACCTCGTGGATCCACACCTGCACGGTCTCCGGCGGGATCTTGTACGCGTCGACGAAGGCGTCGGTGACGCGCCGGACGAGCTCCCGCTTGAGCTCGGCGTCGCGCGGGCCCTGCTGGACGGTGACGATCGGCATGGCTGAACTCCCTTGTTCTCGGTCTTCCTTCGGGTGAGTCCAGTCCATCGCGCCGGGCGTCCGCGACCAAGGGCCAGACCGCGACCGCAGCGATCAGCTCTCGTGATCGCCGCAGGCCAGGAGCAGGGTGTCCAGGTGCGGGACGGGCGAGGAGACGGGCACGGCCAGGCCCGTCGACATCGCCAGACCCGGGGCGCGGAACGGGACGAAGGCCACCCGCGGGCTGTGCAGCACGCGCGCGTGCGAGCCGTAGACGACCGTCCACCCGGGGCGGCTGCCGATGGTGGCGAGGGTGTCCTGCAGGGAGCCGTTCGCCGGGCCGGGCAGCGGCTGGAAGCCGGCCTCGTGGCAGGCGCCGACGACCAGGTCCACCAGGGCGGGGTTGTTCCGCCGCTCGGTCAGGCTCAGGGGCAGCTCGGCCAGTTCCCCGAGGTCGATCTCCGCCCGGCCGGCCAGCGGATGGGAGGCGGGGAGGGCCGCGACCAGGGGGTCGGGCCACAGCGGCAGCACCCGGACGCCGGGGACGGGCTCGACGGACCGCACGAACGCGGCGTGCAGCCCTCCGCCGGCGACCCGGGCCAGGCGCTCGGCAGCCGGGAGCGAGAAGAGCTCCACCGGAACCTCCGGCGCGCGGCGGGCGAACGCGGCGAGCACCCGGTCCAGGTGCGCCCCCATGCCCGTACTGGTGCCGATCCTGAGCCCGGGAGGCGGGGCGACGGCCGCGCGGGCCCGGTCCGCCGCGGCCAGCACCTCCCGCGCCCTGGGCAGCAGCCGCTCCCCCGCGGAAGTCAGCCGCACCCGGCGCGGAGTGCGGTCGAACAGTTCGGCGCCCAGCTCCCGCTCCAGACGCTGTATCTGCATGCTCACCGCGGACTGCACGATGTGCAGCCGCTCGGCCGCCCGCCCGAAGTGCAGCTCCTCGGCGACGGTGACGAAGTAGGTGAGCTGCCGCAGTTCCATGGCCCGACTCTAGAGGGGACGCCCGGGGCCTTGTTCCCGTGAGCGGACAGAGGGCTACTGGATCACCGCGCCGAAACGGATGTCGTACGGCGTCCCCGGGTGCATGGTCGTCAGCATCCGGCCGCCCTCGTCGACCAGGTCCGTCCGCTGGGCCCCGGTGAGCCGGCCGAAGGGCTCGATCACGAGGGCGTCCCGCTCCAGCCTCCACACGCCGGCGAGGAAGCCGTCGACGAGGAAGGCGCGGTGCGCCATGTTGCCGACCCAGCTGCGGCCCCGGTACTCGGGCGGTACGACGCGGGTGCGGTCGGCGTGGGAGAGGAGCAGGTTGTCGAACTCGGGCAGGAACCGGGGCGGGGCCGGGGTGTCGGGGTCGGGACGGGGGGCGTCGGGGAGGTCGAAGAGTTCGGTGCCGTCGGCGTCGCGGAAGGTGAGCAGCTCGGGGCGGAGCCGTTCGAAGGCCTCCCGCAGGCGGGTCAGGCCGGCCCAGGTCTGCATGTCCTTGACGGAGGCGGGGCCGAAGGCGGCGAGGTAGCGCAGGACCACGGCGTCCGGCGTGGGCGCCTCCCGGGCGGGGCGGCCCAGCCAGTGCTCGGCGGTGGTGAGGGCGACCTGGCCGCTTCTGCCCCACAGGCCCCTCGGGGTGACCTGGACGAGGGGCAGTGAGCAGCGGGCGGCGACGCCGAGGGCCTGCGGGTCGGCCTCGAGCCACTCGGCGGCCAGGGCCTCGCGCAGCTCCTTCATGGTGCGGGGTTCGGCCTCGACCAGGTCACGGGCGAGGGCGGCGAGGCGTCCGAGGTCCACGCCCACGAGACCTTTGCGGAAGTGGGTCAGTTCACGGTCGCGGGCGGGCTGCACCAGGGGGCGCAGCGTGAGGCAGTCGTCGGCGGTGTGGGTGTGGATGGTCGAGCGCATCGTGACGATACGGACGATCTCGCGGGCGGCCATCGGCTCCGAGAGGTGCTCGGGGGCGAAACCGTCGAGGCGGGCGGCGAGCGCGTAGTACGGCGGCTTCACGTTCTGCGCCTGGAGCCCCAGGAGATGCCCGAGGGCGGCCTCCACGGACAGCGGGGCCCGGCGCAGGAGCAGCTGCCGGTCGAGGGTCGCGCGGTTCAGGGCACGGGGGCCGAGCACGGGCGCGTCGGCGGCGCTTCCCCTCGGGGCGCGCCGGGTGCGGTCGGGGGTCGTCCTGGTCATGCCGGGCACGCTAGTCCGGCTCGCGGACAGGTTCTGTCCGCGACTCCCACCGAATCCGGCGGGCGCCCGGCACCCCGGCGTCGTTTGCCCCGTATATCCTGCCCGGGATCACGCAGCCGCAGGTTCGACCCGGGAGGCAGCCGCATGTCCGAGCGACGCGCCCGTCCGGCCCCCAGGAACTCCGTGAAGTCCGTCTTGCGCCGCGCCCTGACGACTCCGCAGCCCCCGCCGGCCGATACCGCTCCCCCATCGCCCGCGTCCGCCACAGCGGAGCCGCCGGAGGTCGCCAGCGTCGTACAGGCGGCCCTGTACCGCGACGGTGTGCGCGTCTCCTCCCCCGCCACGCTCGCGGAAACGTTCCGGGAACTGCGCGAGGCGCCGTCCGGGATGGCCTGGATCGGCCTGGCCCGCCCCACCGAGAGCGAACTCCTCTCCCTGGCCGCCGAGTTCGACCTCCATCCGCTGTCGGTCGAGGACGCGATGGAGGCCCACCAGCGGCCGAAACTGGAACGCTACGGCGACACGCTGTTCGTCGTGCTGCGGGCGGCCCGCTATCTGGACGCCCCCGAAGAGGTCGACTTCGGCGAGCTGCACGTCTTCGTCGGCCCCGACTTCGTGATCACGGTGCGGCACGGCGCGGCCCCCGACCTGTCCGCCGTGCGCCGCCGCATGGAGGAGTCGCCGGAGCTGCTCGGACTCGGCCCGGAGGCGGTGCTGTACGCCATACTCGACGCGGTGGTCGACGGGTACGCCCCGGTCGTCGAGGGCGTGCAGAACGACATCGACGAGATCGAGACCGAGGTCTTCCGCGGCGACCCCGAGGTCTCCCGCCGTATCTACGAACTCTCCCGCGAGATGGTCGAGTTCCAGCGCGCCACCCGCCCCCTGGTCGGCATGCTGCACGGCCTGATGGCGGGCTTCGCCAAGTACGAGACCGACGAGGAACTCCAGCGCTATCTGCGGGACGTCGCCGACCACGTCACCCACACGAGCGAGCGTGTGGACGGCTTCCGGCAGGCCCTCACCGAGATCCTCACGGTCAACGCGACGCTGGTGACCCAGCAGCAGAACGCGGAGATGCGGGCGCTCGCGGAGGCGGGGTTCGAGCAGAACGAGGAGATCAAGCGGATCTCCTCGTGGGCGGCGATCCTGTTCGCGCCCACCCTCGTCGGCACCATCTACGGCATGAACTTCCGCCGGATGCCCGAACTGAGCTGGAGCTTCGGATATCCCTTCGCCATCGCTCTGATGGGGGTCATCTGCGGCGGTCTGTACGTGATCTTCAAGCGCCGGGACTGGCTCTAGACCCCGCGTGTCCCGCGCGGCTCCTGGCACGCGGGTGGCACGACGGTCCCGGCGCCGGGCCCGGTGAGCGCGGCGTCGGGACCGTGGGCTTCGCGGGTCTGCTAGTCCTCGGTCTCCACCGGACGTGTCCGGCCCGGCTCGGGCAGTTCGCCCATCTTGGCACGCAGGTGCAGGACGTCTCCGATGAGCAGGTCGTACACCAGCACACCGATGACGCCGCCGATCAACGGCCCGACGATCGGGATCCAGAAGTAGTTGCTGAAGGCACCCGATAGGGTGCCGGGCAACGCCAGCTCCTTCCACCCCGCGAACCAGGTGAACAGGCGCGGGCCGAAGTCGCGGGCCGGGTTGATGGCGTACCCGGCGTTCGCGCCGAAGGACATGCCGATGGCGGCGACCGCGAAGCCGATCAGCAGCGGGCCGAGGTTCGCCTGCACCGCCGTGTTGCGCAGGTCGATCAGGGCGACGACCAGCATCACCAGGAAGGCGGTACCGACGATCTGGTCGATGAGAGGCCCCCAGATCCCGCCGTGGAAGTACGGCGCCGGGAACGTGCCGAAGATCGAGAACGAGGCCAGTGTGTGGCCGTTGGTCTTCGGGCCCTTCATGGCGCTGTCGAAGGCGCTGATCGCGTTGTGGTAGACGCCGTAGACCAGCGCTGCTCCGGTGAACGCCCCGACGAGCTGGGACCCCCAGTAGGGCAGGACCTTGGCCCAGGCGAACTTCCGGCGCACCGCGAAGGCCAGGGTCACGGCCGGGTTGAGGTGAGCACCGCTGACGCCGCCGGCGACGTAGATGCCGAAGACGACCGCCATGGCCCAACCCCAGGTGATGAGGAGCCAGTCCCCCGCCGCGACGAAGATCGTCGTGGGTCCCGAGGTTCGGCCGGATCCGGGCAGTGCCGCGACCGCCATGGCGACGACGCCGCATCCGAAGGAGATGAGGACGAATGTCCCCAGGAACTCTGCCAGGCATTCGCCCAACAGGCCCCCACGACTTCTGAGCCTGGAGGGTTTCACCAGGGGAGGGATTTCCACAGCCATATCGGCCCCCTAGGAGAGTGGTTCCGGTCAGCATCACCATCGTCCGCCGGAGCCTCGCCCACCGCCAGGCAGAGTGCACCGATTCGTACACAAAGCCGTATCCGGGGCCAATGGATACCGGTGCTGTCCAAGGCATGGCCAGCGGGCGCGGGGCCGTCGTCCGCCCGGGTTTCCCGGGGGTCCAGGGGCCAGGTCGGGGTCGGTGCCGCCCTCCGGCGGGCGGTGACCGAAGAGGGGCCCGGTGCGCCAGGCACTGTCCGTCAGGCGACCGTCCGAGCGACTCCTCGTTGGTTCGGTCATGGGAGACGCGGTCACTGCGGAGACGAGGGCGCGGGTGGTTCGTGCAGGAAGCGGTGCCACTCGAGGAGGGCGCCGTCGCGGAGGCGTAGCTGGTGGAGTACGTACGCGCCGGATTTCTGCATGGCCCAGTCGGGAAGTAGGGTGTGGTTC
Organism: Streptomyces sp. C1-1; assembly: GCF_050214755.1. Taxonomy (NCBI): domain Bacteria; kingdom Bacillati; phylum Actinomycetota; class Actinomycetes; order Kitasatosporales; family Streptomycetaceae; genus Streptomyces; species Streptomyces sp. C1-1. The sequence continues at coordinate 2,629,540 of NZ_CP189826.1, forward strand.
TTCCAGCGGGCATCCTCGGCCAGTGGGTAGGGCGTGCGCAGCCCGTGGGCGATCGTGGCCTGGAACCTGGCGTCCCAGTGCGCCGGGCCGGTGGGCGCCCCGGGCCCCCGGGCGTCGATGATGCCGCGCGCGTGATCAACCACCGCCTCGTTCACCGCCCCCTGGAACCGACGGAAGTCATCGGCCGTGGCACTCCTGGACCGCCTGATCCGGATGTTCCAAGAGCGCTGCTCATCATGTCGGTAGCGGCGTACCCGGTGGTAACTCATCGTCTTCCCCCCATCCACGCCAGGGTTCTTCTCGCGCACCCACGCCTCAATGGCCATCACTTCGCGCAGCGGGATGCGTATGGTGCGCCCCCAGGGCAGTGGCCAGAGCCGGCGCGTGATGCTCAGGGTGTGTCCGTCGAAGGTCAGCCGGACGAACAGGGTCGACGCGGTCGGGGGGCGGCGGACGGGCGGCTCACTCACCCCGTTGGGATTCGTCATGACGGCAAGTGTGACCGGTGAGGGCCCGGCGGCGCCGTCGCGGCGAAGCCTCTGAAGGGAGTTGCCCCACCTTTCCCCCGCGCCCGTACCGAGCTCAGGCTCGGCGGCGTCGATGCGGCGCAGGACCCGGCCGCCGGTGCGTGCGTCGTAGGCGGCGTCGACTTCGCCACGGCACCTTCACCGTCACCGTCACCCAGCATCGATCCGCTGATGGCCGCCCATGATCCGCCGGACGGCCCCTAGGGCGTGGGGATGCCGGCCGGGCGGGACGGGCGGCCGAAGCGGGCCGGGACGCCCGGGGAGTACAGGACGCTGACCGGCTCGCCCGCCGGCGCGGGAAGGCCGGCGGCGGCCACCAGGTCCTCCTCGCACTCGAGCAGCTCGGCCCGGTGCAGGGTCCAGCGGGGATGGGCGTTGTGCAGGTACGTCGGACGGCCGAAGAACGCTCCGTGCATGCCCCAGCGCGCGGTCAGGAAGTGCTCCAGCTCCGTCGGCCGGGCGATCCGCTCGCCCACCCGCACGGTGATCCGGCTGTGCGCCCCGCGCGGGCCGGGCAGACGGCGGGAGCTGGTGTAGGTGACGGTGTCGCCGTCCGGGCCCGCGCTCCTCTCCACGGCCATGCGGGACCACAGGTACGGCATCCGGAAGGCGAGCCGCCCCACGGCCACGGGGATCAGCCGGGAGGCGTCGAGCGAGCGGAACACGACGCCGCGCCGCCCGTGCCCGTCCACCGAGTACAGCCGCACATTGGTCTCCGGGAAGGTGCCCAGGTAGGGGACGCCGGGCAGGTGCAGCCAGCCCACTCGGTGCATCCGGAACGCGACCAGGCCGACGTACGTGACCCCGTCCAGGGTGTCGGGGACCGCGCCCGGCGGCAGGAGTCCGGCGACGTCGGCCGGGTCGACGGCCCAGTGCAGGAAGGCCAGGTCGAGCCAGGACTGGGTGAGCAGGGGGCGCGGTATCTCGCCGGGCGCGTCCGCGGTGACGGGTTCCGGGGGGACGGGGCCCGGGGGCCGGGGCTCTCGGACGGGCGGCATCGCGCCAGTATGCCCCGGCGGCCCGGACACCCGTCAGGGGCGGGTACCGGACCCGGACACCCGTCAGGGGCGGGTACCGGACCCGGACACCCGTCAGGGGCGGGTACCGGACCCGGACGGCGTACGGGACGCGAGACCGAGCCATGGCGGCGTCCGGGACGCGGGGGGGCCGCGACGGCGTCCCCCGGACGCGAGACGAGGCCGCGGCGGAGCCCCCGAGAAGGACCTTGGTCCCGTCGGATGGGGACCAATGCGCCCGGGTTCCGCCGCCGCGCGGTGACAGGCTGAGGGAGCCACGTCCGTACGGCCGGGAAGGGGATGGACAGCATGGCTTCTCGTGCCGTACGGCGCTGGCTTCCGCAGCAGCACGGTGCCTGGGCGATGCTGGTGGTGCCGTTCCTCGCGGGGATGCTGATCGCCACGCCGACGCCCTGGGACGCCGTCCTGCTGCCGGCGTGGCTGCTCGGCTATCTCGCCGCGTACCACGTCCAGCAGTGGCTGCGACTCAGGCGCCTCTCGCGCAATCCGAGGGCGGCCGGACGTCACACGCGCCCCGCCCTGGCCTTCGCCGCCGCCCTGTTGCCGCTCGGTCTGGCGCTCGTGGTGCACGCGCCCTGGCTGCTGCTCGCCGCGGCCTGCGCGCTGCCGTTCCTGGCCGTCAACTGCTGGTACGCCCTGCGCAACCGGGAGCGGGCCCTGGTCAACGGACTGGCCGCCGTGGTGCCGGCCTGCGGAATGCTCCCGGTGGCCGTGCTGTTCGGCGGCGGCACGGCCGGACAGGCCTGGCGGCCGGCGCTGGTGTGCCTGCTCTACTTCGCCGGCACGGTGTTCCACGTCAAGACCATGATCCGCGAGCGCGACAGCCGCGGTCATCTGTGGGCCTCGCGGGCGTACCACGCGGGCGCGCTGGTCGTGGGCTGCTTCCTGTCCCCCTGGGTCGCCGCCTTCTTCGCCCTCTGTCTCCTGCGGACCCTGGTCGTACCGGCACTGGGCCGGGTGCCGGCGCCGGCGGTCGGCATGGTCGAGCTCGCCCTGTCGCTGCTGCTGGTGGGGGTGCTCGTGGCGGTGTACGGCTGAGCGGCCCGCGACCCGTCGTCACGCGTGCGCTGCGCCATGTGCGTGACGCACCCCTGAAGGGCGCTGTGAACAGCCGGAATTCCCTACGATCTGCACGTGGTCAACTTCCTGCTCGAACGCACGGCGCCCCTCTCGCCGCCCGAGGCCTGGCGCCGCCTCACCGACTGGCCGCGGCACGGCGAGGTGGTCCCGCTGACCCGGGTCTCGGTGCTCACGCCGGCACCTACGGGCGAGGGCACGGTGTTCGTGGCCCGCTCGGGGGTCGGCCCGCTCGCCTTCGACGACCGGATGGAGGTCACGGTGTGGCGGCCGCCCACGGACGACGAGCCCGGCATGTGCCGTCTGGAGAAGCGCGGTCGGGTGGTGCGGGGCTGGGCGGAGATCGAGGTACGGCCGGGGCCGGGCGGACGGGCCCGCGTGGTGTGGCGGGAGGAACTGGCGGTCCGGCTGCTGCCCGGCGTCTTCGACCCGCTGCTGGAACGGTCGGCCCGGCTGATGTTCGGACGCGCGGCGAACCGGCTGCTGCGCATGCGGTGACGGCCGCGGGCCGGTGTGTTGCCTCCGAACGGCGGCGCCGGGCAAGGGAGTTCAGGCCACCGAGTCGATCCGTCGCGGGGCTGCCGAGGTCGGGTCGTGGTGGATCGGGGTGTGGGCGCCGGTCAGGGAGACGCCGGAGCCGCCGCGCCGGTCGGCGACGATCTCGGAGGCGATCGACAGGGCCGTCTCCTCCGGTGTACGGGCGCCGAGGTCGAGGCCGATCGGCGACCGCAGCCGGGCCAGCTCCATCTCGGTGACGCCGACTTCGCGCAGCCGCTCGTTGCGGTCGAGGTGGGTGCGGCGGGAGCCCATCGCGCCGACGTACGCCACCGGCAGGCGCAGCGCGAGTTTCAGCAGGGGGACGTCGAACTTGGCGTCGTGGGTCAGTACACACAGGACGGTACGGCCGTCGACCGGCGTGCGCTCCAGGTACGTGTGGGGCCATTCGACGACGATCTCGTCGGCCTCCGGGAAGCGGGTTCGGGTGGCGAACACCGGGCGGGCGTCGCACACCGTCACGTGGTAGTTCAGGAACTTGCCGATGCGGACCAGCGCCGAGGCGAAGTCGATCGCGCCGAAGACGATCATCCGGGGCGGGGGGACGGAGGACTCGACGAGGACGGTGAGCGGTGCTCCGCAACGAGAGCCCTGCTCTCCGATCTCCAGGGTGCCGGTCCGGCCGGCGTCCAGGAAGGCCACCGTCTCGCCCACGACCGTGCGGTCCAGCTCCGGATGGGCGCCGAAACCGCCGTCGTACGAACCGTCGGGCCGGACCACCAGCGCGCGGCCCAGCAGCTCCGGCGGCCCGGACACGATCCGCGCCAGCGCGGCCGCCTCCCCTCGGGCGGCGGCGGCCAGCGCGGACGCGATCGCGGGGCGGGCGGGGTCGCCGGCCCGCACCGGGGTGACCAGGACGTCGATGATGCCGCCGCAGGTCAGGCCCACGGCGAAGGCGTCCTCGTCGCTGTAGCCGAAGCGCTCCAGGACGGTTTCGCCGTCCTGGAGGGCCTGTCGGCCCAGCTCGTAGACGGCGCCCTCCACACAGCCGCCGGAGACCGAGCCGATCGCCGTGCCGTCGCTGTCCACCGCGAGGGCGGCACCCGGCTGGCGCGGTGCGCTGCCGCCGACGGCCACCACGGTGGCCACGGCGAAGTCGCGGCCCTGCTCGACCCACCGGTTCAGTTCCTCGGCGATGTCCAGCATCTGTCGGTCTCCTTCAGGGGATCGGGTGGAGGGCGGTGACGAGAGCGGGTTTCCGGCGCTGTCTAGTGCACGCCCACCCAGCTCTCGATCGGGTTGAGCGCGAAGTACGCCAGGAAGATCACCGTCAGCCCCCACATGAAGGCGCCGATCTCGCGCGCCTTGCCCTGGGCGGCCTTGATGGCGGTGTGGGAGATGACGCCCGCGGCGACACCGGCGGTGATGCTGTATGTGAACGGCATCACAACGACCGTCAGGAAGACCGGGATCGCGGTCGCGCGGTCGGCCCAGTCCACGTGCCGGGCGTTCATCAGCATCATCGAGCCGATGACCACCAGGGCGGCGGACGCGACCTCCTGCGGGACGATCGCCGTCAGCGGCGTGAACAAGAGGCAGGCCGCGAAGAACAGTCCGGTGACGACCGAGGCGAGTCCGGTACGGGCGCCCTCGCCGACGCCGGTCGCCGACTCGATGAAGACGGTCTGGCCGGAGCCGCCGGCCACCCCGCCGATCGCGCCGCCCGCGCCGTCGATGAACAGTGCCTTCGACAGCCCCGGCATCCGGCCCTTGTCGTCGGCCAGCTTCGCCTCGGTGCCCACGCCGATGATGGTGGCCATCGCGTCGAAGAACCCGGCGAGCACCAGGGTGAAGACGATCATGCCGACGGTCATCGCGCCGACCTTGCCCCAGCCGCCGAACTCGACGTGCCCCATGAGCGAGAAGTCGGGCATCGACACGGCGCTGCCGTGCAGTTCGGGGGCGCCGTTGGCCCACTGCCTGGGGTCGATGACGCCGGCCGCGTTCAGGATCGCGGCGACGACCGTGCCGCTGACGATGCCGACGAGGATGGCGCCGGGGAAGTTGCGGGCCTGCAGCATGAAGATCAGCAGCAGGGTGCCGGCGAACAACAGCACCGGCCAGCCCGCGAGTTCGCCCGCCGGGCCGAGGGTGACCGGGGTGGCCTTGCCCTGGTGCACGAAGCCGGACTTGTAGAAGCCGATGAGGGCGATGAACAGGCCGATGCCCATCGTGATGCCGTGCTTGAGCGCGAGCGGGATCGCGTTCATGATCATCTCGCGCAGTCCGGTGACGACCAGCAGCATGATGACCACGCCGTACATCACGCACATGCCCATGGCCTGCGGCCAGGTCATCTGCGGGGCGACCTGCGAGGACAGCACGCCGGAGACGGAGAGGCCGGCGGCGAGGGCGAGCGGGACCTTGCCGACGAATCCCATCAGCAGGGTGGTGAAGGCCGCCGCGAACGCGGTCGCGGTGATCAGCGCCTTCTGGCCGAGCGTGTCCCCCGCCGCGTCCTTCCCGGACAGGATCAGGGGGTTGAGCAGGAGGATGTACGCCATCGCCATGAAGGTGGTGACGCCGCCGCGGACCTCGCGCGCGACCGTGGATCCTCGCCGGGATATGTGGAAGTACCGGTCGAGCCACGACCGTCCGGCGGGGACGCGGGTTCCTGCGCCCGCGTCGTCCGCGACGGTCTGCGGCTCCAGTGACTTCTGGGTCATGTGGGCCTACTCCCAAGGTTCAAAGGGGCACCCGCGAACTGCTGTGAGTGGTGCGGGATTTGGGAAGGTGCTGCGGCCGCACGACCCGGGGGACGGCCCGAGACGAACGAACTGGTTGCTCCGGGCGGCACGTCGGAATGTGACGTTCCCGCACCGCCCGGAGGGACTTGCCTACGCCGTGCCGGTGAGGTGTTCGGGCCGTACCGGCGTCCTGTTCAGCTCCAGCCCCGTCGCGTTCCGGATCGCCGCGAGGACGGCCGGGGTGGACGACAGGGTGGGAGCCTCGCCGACGCCGCGCAGCCCGTACGGGGCGTGGTCGTCGGCGAGTTCGAGCACGTCGACGGGGATGGTCGGCGTGTCGAGGATGGTGGGGATCAGGTAGTCCGTGAAGGAGGGGTTCCTGACCTTCGCCGTCTTCGGGTCGACGATGATCTCCTCCATCACCGCGACACCGAGACCCTGGGTGGTGCCGCCCTGGATCTGGCCGATGACGGACAGGGGGTTGAGCGCCTTGCCGACGTCCTGGGCGCAGGCCAGCTCGATCACCTTGACCAGCCCGAGCTCGGTGTCGACCTCGACGACGGCGCGGTGCGCGGCGAACGAGTACTGGACGTGGCCGTTGCCCTGGCCGGTGCGCAGGTCGAAGGGCTCGGTCGGGCGGTGCCGCCACTCCTCCTCCAGCTCGACGACCTCGTCCTCCAGGACGTCCACCAGGTCGGCGAGGACCTCGCCGCCGTCGGTGACGACCTTGCCGCCCTCCAGCAGCAGTTCGGCGGTCGCCCACGCGGGGTGGTACGTGCCGAACTTGCGGCGCCCGATCTCCAGCACCCGCTCGCGCACCAGCTCGCAGGCGTTCTTCACGGCGCCACCGGTGACGTAGGTCTGCCGGGAGGCCGAGGTCGAGCCGGCGCTGCCGACCTGGGTGTCGGCCGGGTGGATGGTGACCTGGGCGACGCCCAGTTCGCTGCGGGCGATCTGCGCGTGGACGGTGACACCGCCCTGGCCGACCTCCGCCATCGCGGTGTGCACGGTCGCGACCGGCTCGCCGCCGACGACCTCCATGCGGACCTTGGCGGTGGAGTAGTCGTCGAAGCCCTCGGAGAAGCCGACGTTCTTGATGCCGACCGCGTAGCCGACCCCGCGCACGACGCCTTCGCCGTGGGTGGTGTTGGACAGACCGCCCGGCAGCTGCCGTACGTCCGCGCCCTCGCTGGACTCCCACTGGCGCTCCGGCGGCATGGGCATCGCCTTGACGCGGCGCAGGAGTTCGGCGACGGGGGCCGGGGAGTCGACCGGCTGCCCGGTCGGCATGATCGTGCCCTGCTCCATGGCGTTCAGCCGCCGGAACTCGACGGGGTCCATGCCCAGTTCCTTCGCCAGCTTGTCCATCTGCGCCTCGTAGGCGAAGCACGCCTGGACCGCGCCGAAGCCGCGCATGGCGCCGCAGGGCGGGTTGTTGGTGTAGAGGGCGATGGCCTCGATGTCGACGTCGTCGACGACGTACGGGCCGACCGAGAGCGAGGAGGCGTTGCCGACGACCGCCGGGGAGGCGGAGGCGTAGGCGCCGCCGTCCAGGACGATCCGGCACTTCAGGTGGGTCAGCTTGCCGTCGCGCGTGGCCCCGTGCTCGTAGTAGAGCTTGGCCGGGTGGCGGTGGACGTGCCCGAAGAAGGACTCGAAACGGTTGTAGACGATCTTGACCGGCTTGCCCGTGCGCAGGGCCAGCAGACAGGCGTGGATCTGCATCGACAGGTCCTCGCGGCCGCCGAAGGCGCCGCCGACACCGGACAGCGTCATCCGCACCTTGTCCTCGGGCAGGCCGAGCACCGGCGCCATCTGGCGCAGGTCGGAGTGGAGCCACTGGGTGGCGATGTAGAGGTGGACGCCGCCGTCCTCCTCCGGCACCGCGAGGCCGGACTCGGGGCCGAGGAAGGCCTGGTCCTGCATGCCGAAGGTGTACTCGCCCTCGACGATCACGTCCGCCCGCCGGCGGGCCGCCGCCACGTCGCCGCGCACGATCGGCTGACGGTGGACGATGTTCGGGTGCGGGACGTGCCCGGCGTGGTGGTCGTCGCGGCCCTCGTGGACGAGGATCGCGTCGGGCGCGGTCGCCGAGGCCTCGTCGGTGATGACGGGCAGTTCGCGGTAGTCGACCCTGATCTTGGCGGCGGCGCGGCGGGCGGTCTCCGGGTGGTCGGCGGCGACGAGCGCGACCGGTTCGCCGTGGTGGCGTACCTTGCCGTGCGCGAGGACCGGGGTGTCCTGGATCTCCAGGCCGTAGTTCCTCACCTCGGTCGGCAGGTCGTCGTAGGTGAGGACCGCGTAGACGCCCGGGGTGGCGAGCGCCTCCGCGGTGTCGATGGAGACGATCTCGGCGTGCGCGACCGTGGAGCGCAGGATCTGCCCCCAGAGCATGTCCTCGTGCCACATGTCGGAGGAGTACGCGAACTCGCCGGTGACCTTGAGGGTGCCGTCCGGGCGGAGCGTGGACTCGCCGATGCCGCCCTTGGTCTGCGAACCCTGGGTGATCTTGCTGGGAGCGCCGTTGGTGGGCACGGTCAGACCGCCTCTCCCTGCCGGGCGGCCGCCAGGCGGACCGCGTCCATGATCTTCTCGTAGCCCGTGCAGCGGCACAGGTTGCCCGACAGCGCCTCGCGGATGTCCGCGTCGGTCGGGTTCGGGTTGTGCTCCAGCATCTCGTCGGCCGCGACCAGCAGGCCCGGCGTGCAGAAGCCGCACTGGACGGCGCCCGCGTCGATGAACGCCTGCTGGATGGGGGCCAGCTCGGTGCCCTCACCGGTCTGCGAGTCGGTGCCCTTGGCCTGCCAGCCCTTGGCCTCGTCCAGCGAGGTGCCGCACGAGGAACCGCAGGACCGCTGCCTGGCGTGGTCCGCGAGCCCCTCGACGGTCACCACGTCCCGGCCCTCGACCTGTCCGGCCGCGACCAGGCACGAGCAGACCAGCACGCCGTCCAGGCGGACCGTGCAGGAGCCGCACTCGCCCTGCTCGCAGGCGTTCTTGGAGCCGGGAAGGCCCAGACGCTCGCGCAGCACGTACAGCAGGGACTCGCCCTCCCACACGTCGTCGGCCTCCTGCGGGCGTCCGTTGACGGTGAAGTTGACGCGCATCACGCAGCTCCCTCGGTGGTGCGGCGGGCGCCGCGGTACGACTCCCAGGTCCAGGTCAGGGTGCGGCGGGCCATGACGCCGACCGCGTGGCGGCGGTAGCTCGCGGTGCCGCGGACGTCGTCGATCGGGTTGCAGGCGCCGGAGCACAGCTCCGCGAACTGCTTGGCGACCGACGGGGTGATGATCTTTCCGTTGTCCCAGAAGCCGCCCTCTTCGAGCGCCGCGTTCAGGAACTCCTCCGCGGCCTTCGCCCGGACGGGGGTGGGCGCCGCGGAACCGATGCCCGTACGGACGGTGCGGGTCTCGGGGTGCAGGGCGAGACCGAAGGCGCACACGGCGATCACCATCGCGTTGCGCGTACCGACCTTGGAGTACTGCTGCGGGCCGTCGGCCTTCTTGATGTGCACGCTCTTGATGAGCTCGTCGGCGGCCAGCGCGTTCCGCTTCACCCCGGTGTAGAACTCGTCGACCGGGATCAGGCGGGTGCCGCGCACCGACTCGACCTCGACCTCGGCGCCGGCCGCCAGCAGGGCGGGGTGGGCGTCGCCGGCCGGGGAGGCGGTGCCGAGGTTGCCGCCGACGCCGCCGCGGTTGCGGATCTGCGGGGAGGCCACGGTGTGCGAGGCGAGGGCGAGACCCGGCAGCTCGGCGCGCAGGTTCTCCATGATCTTCGTGTACGGGACGGAGGCCCCGAGGCGCACCGTGTCCTCGCCGACCTCCCACTCGGTGAGGTCGGTGACGCGGTTCAGGTCGAGCAGGTACTCGGGCCGCCGATGGTCGAAGTTGATCTCGACCATCACATCGGTGCCGCCCGCAATGGGCACAGCGGTGGGGTGCTCGGCCTTGGCGGCGAGCGCCTCCTCCCAGCTGGCGGGGCGAAGGAAGTCCATGACCGGCTCTCTTCTTCGTCTCGTTGATGGTACGGATTTGAGCCACTTCCGGTGCGGCGGGACCGGCTCGTTCATGTGCTGTTCACGCGGAGTGGGGTCAGTACACAGCTCCGTACTCCACGGGGGTCAGTCACGGAAACCATGAAGGAGTTGGCTGGCCAGGGCGGGCATCTTGTAGATTCGTATGAACGGAGGCACTCAGTTACCTCCCTGTTTTCCTGTAGAAACGCAGGAGACAGCCCGGCGACCGAAGGGTGCGGCTCCCGCGCCGTCCGCCGGACTTCTCTCCCCGGCCACCCTCTGGATTCATCGTAGATTTCGAGACATAGAACGGCGGCGACGAGAATGCGGCTGCGCGCACTTGTGGACACCGATGCGCTGGGCCTGAGGCTGCTCGGTGGCGAGGACGAGCTGGACCGCACCGTACGGGGCGTCATGACCACCGACCTGCGGGACCCGAGCCGCTATCTGTCCGGCGGCGAGCTGGTGCTCACGGGGCTGGCCTGGCGGCGCGACGCCGACGACTCGGAGCCTTTCGTACGAATCCTGGTGCAGGCCGGCGTGGCCGCCCTGGCAGCCGGTGAGGCGGAGCTGGGGGACGTCCCGGAAGACCTGGTCGTGGCCTGCGCCCGCAACCGGCTGCCGCTGTTCGCGGTGCACGAGTCGGTGGCGTTCGCGACGATCACCGAGCATGTGGTGCGGCAGGTCAGCGGTGAACGCGCCGGGGACCTCGCTGCCGTGGTCGACCGGCACCGCCGGATGATGACCTCAGGTCCGGCCGGCGGCGGGCCGGACGTGGTCCTGGACCTCCTCGGCTCCGACCTGGACCTCAGAGCCTGGGTGCTGTCCTCCACCGGCCGGCTCATCGCGGGCTCCAAGGTGGCCGGGCCCGCCCTGCCCGCCGACGTCTGCGCCGAGCTGGCCGCCGAGCACCTCGCCGCCACCCGCACCGGCCGCCGCGGACCGCACCGGCTCAGCGTCGGCCAGGCGACGTACTCGCTCTTCCCCATCCGCAGCAGCGGCCGCTCCCCGCAGGGCGCCCGGGACGTCCGGGAGACCGTCCTGTCGGACTGGCTGCTGGCCGTCGAGGCGGACGCGGGCGACTGGCCCGCCGAGCGCCTCGACCTCCTGCAGGGCGTCACCCAGCTGATCTCCGTCGAGCGCGACCGCCGGGACGCCGCCCGCACGGTCCGGCGCCGCCTCGCCCAGGAGGTGCTGGAGCTGGTCCAGACGGGCGCCGCGCCCGCCGAGATCGCCGCCCGCCTCCGGGTGGCCGCCCCGGTCCTGCTGCCCGGTCTCGGGGCCGCCCCGCACTGGCAGGTGGTCGTGGCCCGCGTCGACTGGCGGGACACCGGGGTCGAGGCCGGCCCGGTCGCCCAGGCACTGCTGGAGGAGATCCTGGTCGACCCGCTGGCGACGGGCCCGGAGCCCTCCGACCGGATCGCCGTCGCGCACACCGGCGACGAGGCCGTCGCCCTCGTACCGCTCCCGGCGGTCTCCACCGAGCACGACGGCTCGGAGACCGGGATCCTCGCCGACGCGCTCCTGCAGTCCGTACGGGAGCCGCTGTCGGCCGGTCTCGACGACGACGGGCAGGTCACGCTCGGCGTGAGCGCGGCCGTGCACTCGGCGGAGGGACTGCGCGGGGCTCTGGAGGAGGCCCGGCACGCGCGCAGGGTCGCCGCCGCGCGGCCGGGGCGGGTGTGCGCGGCGGGGCACCAGGAGCTGGCCTCGCACGTGCTGCTGCTCCCCTTCGTGCCGGACGACGTGCGGCGGGCGTTCACCGCGCGCCTGCTGGACCCGCTGCGCGACTACGACACCCGGCACCGCGCCGAACTGATCCCCACCCTGGAGGCCTTCCTGGACTGCGACGGCTCCTGGACGCGGTGTGCGACCCGGCTGCACCTGCACGTCAACACGCTGCGCTACCGGGTCGGGCGGATCGAGCAGTTGACGGGCCGCGACCTGTCCCGACTGGAGGACAAGCTCGATTTCTTCCTGGCGTTGCGCATGAGCTGAGGCCCTCCGGCGGGCGTCGCGGATGGCACCAAGTGCCGCGCGGGTCCCACGACTTTGTGAAATCCTTCACCCAGCCCCTTGGCCGGGCCCCCGGATCCGTGCTGAGATGCGGCCACCAACCAAGGCTCGATGGCGTGCTCGGGGAGGGCAACGTGGCGCATACCGCCATGTCTGGTACCGGAACGACCGCAGGTGACGATCCCCTCCAGACCGCGGTATGGCGGCTGCGTTCACGGGCCTGCTGGGTCGACGCGGCCGCACTGCTGGAGCCGGTCACCGCCGGCTCCGCGCTGCAGAGAGCGGCGCTGCTCGTGGAGAAGTGCCTGTACACGGAGCAGGGCTGGGAGGCGGCCGAGGACGCGCTCCGTACGGCCGAGGCCCTCGCCCACACCGACGACGAGCGCGGCGCGGCCGCTTGTGAACGCGGGTACTTGGCGTACGCGGCGACGCTGCACTCCGTGCGCGACCGGGCCGACGAGGCGCGGGCCGCGCTCGGGCGGGCGGCGGCGCTGATCGCGCCGGGCGCGGCGGGGCGGCCGCTGCTGGACTTCCGGCGCGGTCTGGTCGCCGAGAACCTGACCGGCTCCCCACAGGCGGCGCGGGCCGCGTACCGCCGTGCGCACGCGGGCGCCACCGCCCACTCCGACCCGCTGCTGCTGTCCTTCACCTGGCGCCATCTCGCGTGTCTCGCCCTGCGGGAGGGCGAGTTGGCCGAGGCCCGGCACGGGTTCGCCGAGTCGCTGCGCATCCGGGAGGAGCTCGGCTACCTCGTCGGTACGGCGCCCGCCCTGGCGTCGCTGGCGGACGCGGAGGCGGAGCCGGAGGCGTCGCGACTGCGGGAGGAGGCCCGCCGCCTGTTCCGTCTGCTGGGCGGCGTACCCACCTGGCTGTCACGCCAACTGGCACCACAGACACCGGGCGCGGCCTGAGGCAAGGCTGCCTTGGCCTAGAGGTCACTGAGAGGAAGCTGAGAGGAAGCTGTGCCAGTGTGGCGCGCCCAACCCCCTCATAGGAGCGCCTCGATGAGCCTCGTCAATGGCTTGCCCGCACATGTCCTTTTGGTGCACTTCGTCGTCGTCCTCGTGCCACTGACCGCGATCGCGGTCGTGGCGAGTGCCGTGTGGCCGGCGGTCGCGCGCCGCATGGGCGTGGCCCTGCCGGTGCTCGCGCTGGTCACCCTGGCGAGCGTGCCGCTGACCACGAGCGCCGGTGAGTGGCTGGAGGAGCACGTCGGCAGCAACGCCCTGGTACGGCGGCACGCGGAACTCGGCGACGGGCTGCTGCCCTGGGCACTGGGCCTGTTCGTACTGGCGGCGGCGGTGTGGTGGACGACCCGGCGGACGACGTCCGAGCAGACGGGCAACCGGTCGGCGTCGGTCGTGCGGATCGCGGCCGCGGTGCTGTCGGTCGTCGTGGCGGCGGGAGCGGTCGTGGACGTGTACCGCATCGGTGACTCGGGCGCGAAGGCCGCCTGGCACGACGGCTACTCGAAGACCGCCAGCGGATCGGGCGACGGGGACGACTGATCCCCGGCGCCGCGGAACGGGAAGTGCGGGGGTTCCGGTCAGTGGGAACTCCCGCACGGACCATGTCGGTTCAGTGCGGGTGGGCCGCCCCCGCGAAGTGCTCGCCCACCAGCGCCCCCACCATGTCCAGGTCCCGGGCGATCAGCGCGTCGAGCAGCGCAATGTGCTCCGCCGCGTCGGCCACCAGGTCGGCGCGCCCGCGCGACGCCGGAGCCCCCACCAGGGGCCACTGCGCACGGCGGTGCAGGTCGTCGGCGATGCGGACGAGCTGTTCGTTGCCGGACAGGGCCAGCATCGCCCGGTGAAAGGTGCGGTCCGACTCTCCGTACGTCGCCCGGCAGCCCGAGGACGCGGCGCGGACCGTCGCCTCGGCGAGCGGGCGCAGCTCCGCCCAGCGTTCCACCGGGACCGTCCGGGCCAGGCGCAGCATCACGGGCACCTCGATCAGCGCCCGCACCTCGGCCAGTTCGGCCAGTTCACGGGTTCCGCGCTCCACCACCCGGAAGCCGCGGTTGGGCACCACCTCGACCGCGCCCTCCAGGGCCAGCTGCTGCATGGCCTCGCGCACCGGTGTCGCGGAGACGCCGAAGCGCTCGCCCAGGGCCGGCCCCGAGTACACCTCGCCGGGGCGCAGCTCGCCCGTCACCAGCGCCGTGCGCAGCGCGGTGAGGATCTGCCCGCGCACCGAGGCCCGCTGGACGGGACGCGGTGCGGTGATCGGCTGCTCACTGTGCGTGTGCTCGCCGCGCGTGCCCCCGCCCGCGGCGATGCCCCGTTCCCGGTCGACGTCGGCAGCGGCCGGCTGCGGCGGCACCCTGGGCACGTCCGTGCCGGCCTGCGGGGTCCCCGTCCACGCCGAGCCCTGTGCGCTCTGCCTCACGGGTCCTCCTCCGGACGTGTCGGTACTTGGGGTCATTACGGCGGGTTGTTACTCGTCCGTCAAGCACCATAAGCGCACAAGCCGTCAGTTCAAATCCCGAATACCCCGGATAAGGCAAGGCTTGCCTTGCCGACGGCCCGCCCTCGAGGGGCTCCGCCCCAGGCGAGGCACGCCGGGCCACCTGCCGCGGACCCGACGGCCAAGCCATCACGAGTGAACGTCAGTTGGGGCCCCCGGAGGCGCAACCTCCGCGCCGGTCCCGTAAGATCGCCGCGACGAGACCGCCCCTTCGGTTACAGGTGATTCACAACTTCCTCACTTGTCGCAGGAACTTTCCGAAGAACCATCCGTACGGGTAGTCTTATTCGAACTCAACTCCCGCCCCTCAAGCGGCAGTTCGAGCAGAACGCCGCCCTGGGCATCCCCTTGCACTTCCTTGGCGGCCTCTTGCCCCGAAACCCCCTGAGGGGCGGTGGGATTGGGCCACTATGGCGGGCGTTACGCCCTATCCCAATGCAAGGGACCCCTAGATGAGACTGACCGACATATCGCTGAACTGGCTGCTTCCGGGCGCCGTACTGCTCCTGGGCATGCTGGCGGCGGTGGCGGTGCTCGCGCGCAGCAAGCGGTCCGGCGGGGAGCACGCGAAGGACGACTCGTGGGAGCGCAGCGAGGAGCGCCGCAGGCGTAAGGAAGCCCTGTACGCCACCGCCTCCTATGTTCTGCTGTTCTGCTGTGCCGCGGTCGCCGCGGCGCTCTCCTTCCACGGCCTCGTCGGCTTCGGCCAGCAGAACCTCGGCCTCACCGACGGCTGGGAGTACCTGGTGCCGTTCGGCCTGGACGGCGCGGCCATGTTCTGTTCCGTGCTCGCGGTGCGCGAGGCCAGCCACGGTGACGCGGCCCTCGGCTCCCGGATACTGGTGTGGACGTTCGCGGGTGCCGCGGCCTGGTTCAACTGGGTGCACGCGCCCAGGGGTATCGACCACGCGGGCGCACCGCAGTTCTTCTCCGGCATGTCCCTGTCGGCGGCCGTCCTGTTCGACCGCGCGCTGAAGCAGACCCGCCGGGCCGCCCTGCGCGAGCAGGGTCTGGTGCCGCGTCCGCTGCCGCAGATCCGTATAGTGCGCTGGCTGCGGGCCCCCCGTGAGACCTACAGGGCCTGGTCGCTCATGCTCCTGGAGGGCGTGCGCAGCCTGGACGAGGCGGTCGAGGAGGTCCGCGAGGACAAGCGGCAGAAGGAGGAGAACCGGCTGCGCCGGCGCGAGGCGGACCGTCTGGAGCGCGCCCAGCTCAAGGCGATCAGCCGTGGCCACCGCGGGTTCGTCGGCCGTGGCCGGCCCGAGCCGCAGGCCCTGGAGCGGGCCTCCGCCCAGGCCACCGCGGAGCCTGCCATATCGGCGGCGGAGCCGCTGCCCGTACGCCAGCGTCCCTCGCTGCAGCCCGTCCGCAAGGGCGGTTCTGACCCGGTGACCGTCGATCTCACCGCGGAGGACGACACAATGGCCCTGCCGCGCCTCGACTCCCTGGAGCGCAAGCTCAAGGACCTCGAGCAGCAGTTCGGCTGAAGACGGCCGTCATGGGGAGGGGGCGTGGCCTGCGGGCCACGCCCCCTCCCCGTTCAGGCGGCCTCCGCGTCGAGTTCGAACCACACGGCCTTCCCCACTCCGTGTGCCCGCACCCCCCACGCGTCCGCGAGGGACTGCACCAGTAGCAGACCCCTGCCGTGCGTGCCGTCGTCGGCCACGGGTACCCGCAGCCGCGGCCTGCGGGCCACGAAGTCCCGTACCTCCACCCGCAGTCCATGGGATCCCACGGTGGCGATGAGCACCGCGTCCCGGTCGGTGTGGATGAGCGCGTTGGTGACGAGTTCGCTGGTGAGCAGCTCCGCTATCTCCGACCGTCCGGGCCTGCCCCAGTGCCGCAACAGCTCGCGCAGCGCCCTGCGCGCCTCCGGTACCGCCTTCAGGTCCGCCCGCCCGAGGCTCTGCCGTAGCTGCGACGGCTGCTCCGGTGCCGGGACACCGTCCGTCCTTTCCTCCACCGTCTGAGCCGAGGAGGCCCCGATCGCCATGGGACCGCCCCCTCGTGCCTGCCTCTTCATGACCCCCGCCCGCGTGCCGATGTCGGTTCCCCTCCTTGTCGAACACGTTCACGGGATCCATGCCCCATGCCACAGGCGCCAGTCATGTCGAATCATCGACGACCAGGTGTTCGGCCAAGGTTGGGGCCCGTCAGGGCGGGTGGCGGAACGTTTCGGAGGCAGGTGCCGGGACCGTCCGGGCCGCGAGGGAGCGGCCGGGCCCGACGACCGCAACCGTGTGGAAGGGCGTCCGGAACGTGCCATGAGCCAGTTCACGCGTCCCGTGCCCTGCCGGACGCGCGTGCCCGCGGCCCCGTCCGCGCGCCCCCGGGACCGGGCGACGCCGAACGCCCACGAGCCCTTCACGACCGGCCCGGCGCACGGAAAGCCCTGGTCGAACCGCTGGTTCCGGGTTCTCGGGCGACGGGCCGCGGGTCAGGCCGGAGCCCTGGTGTACGACACCGCGGGCGGCCCTCGCCTGGGTGTTCGCCCGCGCGGGTGCCGCGCCGTCGCGACGCCGCCGTCGCCTTGCGGGTGAGCGGAGGCGAACCGGTCCGTCCGCCTCCGCAGGCACCCGCCGGTACGGCCGTGCCGCACGGCTCCGCGCCTACGCGCCCCGGCGACGTCCTGACCACAGGGGATCGCCCCATCTACCGATTCCGGTCTGCCGAGCCCGCCGTACCCGGCGAAACCCTGTGGCAGGTGGTCCGGGACGAGGCGCGAACCGCCCCTCGCGCGACGCGGATCCGGGGGCCGGACCGCCGCACCCGGGAAAGTGGCCGGAATCCTCCGGTTCCCGGCCGGTGACGGACCCGGAACCGGGCGGACAGCCGGAACGGCCGTGGCCCGGAGGTCGGTCGGCCTCCGGGCCACGGCCGTTGCGGATCCTCACGGCGCGGTCGCCGCGAGCGGGGCTACTTCGCGCCGAGGGCCTTCGCGCCGATGCGGTAGATCCGGTGGGTGTCGCGGGTCATGTCGACGTACACCTTGGTGGTGCTGTTGCGGCTCCAGGTGAGGGTCACGACGGCCTCCGTGTGGTTCTTCGCGGTGCCGTTGTCGGTGACCTTCCAGGCGAGCGGGACGTTCTGGGCCCGCAGGACGCCGTCGGCGTGCTCCCGCTCCTCCCACGCGGCCAGCTGCTTCTGGAAGGCGGGCGTGAGGAAGTGGGCGCGCAGGGCCTGGCCGAGGTTGCCGCTGTCCTCGTCGATCACCGCGTCGATGTAGGTGCCGTAGAAGTCGGCGACGCGGGTGAGGTTGTCCGACGGCTTGCCGCTGACGCTGCGCGGGGCGCCGGCGGAGGCCTGGGCGGTGGCGCCGAGACCGAGGGCGACGGCGAGGACGCCGGCGGACAGGGCGGTGCGGGTCTTGCTGTTCATGTGGGTTCCCCGATTTCGAGTTGTTTCGAAGTGTGCGGTGTACGCGGTCTGTGCCGGGTGGCCGACGGGCCGCCCTCCTGACCCCCGTGGCAGGAGGGCGGCCCCGGTCGCGCGGTCAGCGGAGCTTGTCGACGGCCTTGGTCGCCGTCTTCTTGAAGGCCTTCACCGGGGCGTCCTTGAAGCCGCCCAACCGGCCCCAGTCGACGACCGTCACGGTCCGGCCGTCCCGGCCGACGGCGAGGAGACGGATGTCGGTCGCGCCCCAGGAGGTCTCCGTGTGCAGGCCGTAGACGTGGGCGCCCTCCTCCACGGGCAGGGTGCCGTAGTCCTTGAACGTGACCTTCAGGTCCGGATCGGCCTTCTCGGTCCGTGCCGCGCAGGACGCGATGTCCTTGTTCAGGCGCGCGAACCGTCCCTTCGCCGCGCCGGTGGTCGACGACTCGACGCTGACCTGGAGGGCGTGCGCGTCGAGGTCGGTGCGGAACTCCCGGTACCAGGAGCCCCGGTCGTCGTTCAGCACCTGGCCCAGGCAGCGGTCCACCTCCACCGCCTCCGGCAGGCCGGCGGTGACCTTGCCGGCCGTCCAGGACGAGGTGGTGTCCGGCGGAAGGTCGGCGGCGGCCAGGAAGCCGGGCGCCTTGGTGGCTGCGCCCGCCGGCTGGGCGAGTGCGGTGCCTGTGGCGAGGCCCGCGGCGGCGAGTGCGACGAGCACACCTGCTCGGGTGCGCTTGGGCATGGGTGTCCCCCGTGAGTGAGTGCATGGGCATGGGCTGTCGCCGCGACGCCGGATGGTCGGTCCGGCCCTGGTCGGTGCGACACCAAGAGCATCGGCCGTCACGGGAGTCCGGCGCAACGGCCGCCGCCCTTTCGACGGTGGTGGAACCATCCCATCCCATCTGACGTGCAGGTATATGAAGTACCTGGGATACGGGGACGCCACGCGACGACGGGGGAACGGTGTCGGCTGGGGACGAGGTCGAGGAGTTCGCGGCGCTGCTGCGCCGGCTGAAGGACCGCACGGACCGGAGCTACGGCTCCCTGGCCCGGCGCCTGCACATGAACACCTCCACGCTGCACCGCTACTGCGCGGGGGAGGCGGTACCGCAGGAGTACGCCCCGGTGGAGCGCCTCGCGGCGTTCTGCGAGGCGACACCGGAGGAACGCCTCGAACTGCACCGCCTGTGGCTGCGGGCCGTGGCCGCGCGCCAACGCCCACGATCGGCCGCAGCCGGCACACCGGAGGACCCGCTTGGGGCGACAGGACCGACGCCGACGGACGAGCCGCCCGCCACCGGGGAAGCCGTCGGGGCAGGCGGGCCCGCTCCCGAGCCCGCTGACGAGCACGCTGGGGGGCCGCGTTCCTGGTATCGGCGGCGGCGGGTGCTGGTGTGCGTCGGTGTGGCGTGCGCGCTGCTCGCTTCCCTGGGCACTCTGTCCGCCCTCTCGGACGACCGTTCCCCGCAGGCGCGGGCTCCGCACGGCGGCACGGAGCCCCGGACGACGGCGCCGGGCGCGCCGTGGCGCCCGGCGAAGCCGTCGGCCGGCTCCTCCCCCACCACCGCCCCGAACTCGTCCTCACCCGAGGCCGGGAAGAAGTCCACCGCTTCACCGTCCCCCAGGGGCGGTTCCGGCGGGACCGGCGGGCGGCCCACCGGACTTCCCCTCGCCTGGACCGTGGACTCCCAGGTGTGGCAGGGCGGCTGCGGTCACGACTACGTCATCGCCAAGCCGCCCGCCCAGGTGCCCCCGCCCCCGGTGCAGCAGGACGCCGGGACCTGGGCGGCGACGCAGGGCGCGGTGCACGGGCGGCAGACCCTGGTGCAGGTCTCCGTGCAGGGGCGCTCGTCGACGGCCGTCGTGCTGGAGGCCCTGCGGGTACGGATCGTCGGCCGGGGACAGCCCCTGACCGGCAACGCCTACGCGATGGACCAGGGCTGCGGCGGCGAACTCACGCCCCGCAGCTTCACCGTGAACCTCGACGCCGACCGCCCCGTCGCCCGGCCGAAGGACGGCGCCGACAGCGAACACACCATCCCCGCCGTGCACTTCCCCTACCGGGTCTCCGCGCAGGACCCCGAGGTGCTGCTCGTGGACGCGACGACGCAGGCCCACGACGCCCGCTGGTACCTCGAACTCGACTGGTCCTCACAGGGCCGCAAGGGCACGATCCGCATCGACGACCACGGCCGCCCGTTCCACACCAGCGCCATCACGGACATGCCGCGCTACTGGTACGGCACGAACGACTCCGGCGACCGCGCCTGGGTCCCGTACGAAAGCTAGGGTCTGTCGTTTGGATCAGGTCGGCCGCAGCGAACGGTGGGCCTCGGGCCCTAGGGGCGCGGCATGTTGCGGAGGTTGGAGCGGGCCATCTGGAGCATGCGGCCCACTCCGCCGTCCAGGACGATCTTCGACGCCGACAGGGCGAAGCCCGTCACCATCTCGGCGCTGATCTTCGGCGGGATGGACAGGGCGTTGGGATCGGTGACGATGTCGACCAGCGCGGGGCCCTTGTGCTTGAAGGCCGACTTCAGCGCCCCGGCGAGGTCCTTGGGCTTCTCCACCCGCACCCCGTAGGCACCGCACGCCCGGGCCACGGCCGCGAAGTCGGGGTTCTTGTTGGTGGTGCCGTAGGAGGGCAGCCCGGCGACCAGCATCTCCAACTCGACCATTCCAAGCGATGAGTTGTTGAACAGGACGACCTTGACCGGGAGGTCGTACTGCACGAGCGTCAGGAAGTCGCCCATCAGCATGGAGAATCCGCCGTCGCCCGACATCGACACCACCTGCCGGCCGCGGTCGGTGAACTGCGCGCCGATCGCCATCGGCAGGGCGTTCGCCATGGAGCCGTGCGAGAACGAACCGATGACCCGGCGGCGGCCGTTGGGCGAGATGTAGCGGGCGGCCCAGACGTTGCACATGCCGGTGTCGACGGTGAACACCGCGTCGTCGTCGGCGAGTTCGTCGAGGACGGAGGCCACGTACTCCGGGTGGATGGGGACGTGCTTGTCGACCTTGCGGGTGTAGGCCTTGACCACGCCCTCCAGGGCGGACGCGTGCTTCTTCAGCATCCGGTCCAGGAAGCGGCGGTCGGTCTTCTCCTCGACCCGCGGGATCAGACAGCGCAGGGTCTCGCGCACGTCGCCCCACACGGCCAGGTCGAGCTTGGACCGGCGGCCCAGGTGCTCGGGCCGGACGTCGACCTGGACGATCGTCACGTCGTCGGGCAGGAAGGCGTTGTAGGGGAAGTCGGTGCCGAGCAGGATCAGCAGGTCGCACTCGTGGGTGGCCTCGTACGCGGCGCCGTAGCCGAGCAGTCCGCTCATGCCGACGTCGTACGGGTTGTCGTACTGGATCCACTCCTTGCCGCGCAGGGCGTGGCCGACGGGTGACTTGATCCTCCCGGCGAACTCCATGACCTCGGCGTGGGCGCCGGCCGTGCCGCTGCCGCAGAACAGGGTGACCTTCTGGGCGCGGTCGATCATGTCGGCCAGCTTGTCGATCTCGGCGTCGCCCGGCCGGACGGTGGGCCGGGAGGTGACCAGCGCGCTCTCGGCGGCCCGTTCGGGGGCGGGCTGGTCGGCGATGTCGCCGGGAAGGGAGACGACGGCGACGCCCGAGCGCCCGACGGCGTTCTGGATGGCGGTCTGCAGCAGGCGCGGCATCTGCTTGGGGCTGGAGATGAGCTCGCTGTAGTGGCTGCACTCGCGGAACAGCTGGTCGGGGTGGGTCTCCTGGAAGTAGCCGAGGCCGATCTCACTGGTGGGGATGTGCGAGGCGAGGGCCAGGACGGGGGCCATGGACCGGTGGGCGTCGTACAGACCGTTGATGAGGTGCAGGTTGCCGGGGCCGCAGGAACCCGCGCACGCGGTGAGCTTCCCGGTGATCTGGGCTTCGGCGCCGGCCGCGAAGGCGGCGGTCTCCTCGTGACGAACGTGCACCCAGTCGATGGCGGCGTTGCGGCGCACGGCGTCCACGACCGGGTTGAGGCTGTCGCCGACGACGCCGTAGAGGCGCTTCACTCCGGCTCGGACGAGGATGTCGACGAACTGCTCGGCGACGTTCTGCTTGGCCATGGTGCTCTCATGCCCCTTCGGTCTCCGACAGGTCCCTACGGGTTACATGAATTCACAACGCGCCGCGTCACGCCTCCCAAACGGCGGCGGCCGTACGGTCGTCCGCGTATCCCTTGACCCGTACCTGGGTGTCGGTGAGGAACGCGGCGAGCCCCGGCGGGGTGGGACCGGACCACCGGCCCGTCAGGTAGCGGCACAGGTCCGGTTCGCCGCGCAGCGGTTCGGCGAGGCCGCCTGTGCACATCAGGAGCGTGTCACCCGGGTGGGCGACGGAGGCGCGGAAGCGGAAGGGTTCCCGGGGCGGTTCGGGGGCGGGCTCGTAGGGGCTCGGGGGTGTCGGGATGCCCAGGTCCATGGTCAGGCGGTCGCCCTCGGGGGTCTCGGCCGGCAGTGAGCCGAAGCCGACGACCGGTTCGCCGGTGACGTCGGTGACGCGGGGTTCGATGTCCTGCCAGTCGCCGTCCCTGAGGCGGAACAGTCCGCCGTCCCCTACGCCGAAGAAGACGCGCGTCCGGCACTCCGGGTCGGCGGGCAGCAGCAGGCAGCGCAGGCTGGCCGCGTACTCCTCCGGGTCGATGCCCTGCTCGGCCGCGCTGGCGCGGAGTTTGCCGAGGCTGCGGTCGGTGAGGCGGTGCAGGCCGGACTTGAGGTCGCCGCGCCTGCCCGCCCGGATGTCCTCGGCGAGCCGGGCATGGCTGCGGCCCACGGCCCTGCCGATCCAGTGGCAGGCCTCGGCGGCGGCCCGGTGGGCGCCGGGGGTGGCCCGGGCGCCGGTGGCCATCGCGACGAGGACCAGGGCGTGCTCTGCGGTACCGAAGCGGGCGGTGAGGAGGGAGTCGCGGCGGGGTTCGCCGCGGTAGCGGGCGGAGTCGCCGCGCACGGAGGCGGCACGCAGGGTGCAGGCGCCGTACCGGGCCCCGTCGAGGACGGTGTCGGCGACGAGGTCGTCCAGGTCGTCGGGGTCGGCGGGCGGGAGGGCGGTGGGTTCGGCGTCGTAGGTCGGGGGGCCAGAGCCGACGTAGTCGACGGGGGGCGGGGGGAAGGCGGGAAGGTCCAGGTGGGTGGCCGTGCGGGGGACGGGCGGCGGTGGCGAGAGGCCGGGAGCCGGGGTGCTGACGGCGGGTGGCGGTGGCGGGGTGTCCCGCACCCGGGCCCGCGGGGTGCCGTCCCTTTCCGTGCCGGGTGCCGGAGCGGCGGCCTCGGCCGGCGTCGGACCGGCCGTGCGGGGCGGCTGAGGTGACGTCCTGTCGGGCCAGGGCTGTTCGGGAGGTGGTGTCTCGGTGCTCCTGGAGCGCTGTTGCGGAACTCCGGGGCCCGTCCCGGGATCGGTGTCCTCGCCCCGCTCCCCGGCCCCGGCGTGCACCGCTCCCGCCGCCGAGGCGAATCGGTCGTCCAGAGTGTCGGCCGCGGGGGCGGGCCCCGTGTCCTCGGTGGAGTCGTCGTACAGCTGTCCCCACCAGTCGTCGTCGCGCCCGGTGGGCCTTCCCCCCTGCTGACTCATGCCCCCAATTGTCCACCGCGCGGGCCGGATGAAAACGGGGCATCGGGAAAATCCCGCACGGCACGCCGTGTCGAACGGCATGTCGAGTGAGTCGTCGAACAGGGGTGCGGGGGAAGTCGCCGGGCGGCTCCACCCCCCACGGGAGAGCCGCCCGGCGACCACCGGGGTGATCCGGGCCCGGATCCCCTGCGTGCCGACGGTGCGCCGACGGCACGCTCACGGGCCCGGATCACGTTGTGGATGACCGGATCACGTCCCGACCCGGTCGGACCGGTCCCGAGTGTGACCCGGTTCCCTGGAGATGAGCTGTGAGCCGGCCCGCGATTCCGCCGCAGGCGGGCGGGGCCGACAGGGTCGTGCCGTCACCTTGGCAGACTGACGGGCGGTACGGCGATGATGTGCCGAGGCGGGTTCGCGCCGTGGCCGGTTTCCGCCACCGCGCCGACCCGGTGAGCTGGGGTCCGGGAAGGGACGACACCGCATGCTGGCAGTGCTGGGGCTGGACGAGACGCACGAGGCGGCGTACCGGGAGCTGGTCTCGGTGGGCGCCGCCGACGTACCGGATCTGGCCCGGCGGCTGACGCTCGGCGAGGACGACACCGAGCTCGCGCTGCGGCGCCTGGAGCGGCACGGGCTGGCCGCCCAGTCGTCGGCGCGGCCGGGCCGGTGGGTCGCGGCGCCGCCCGGGGTGGCGCTGGGCGCGCTGCTGACCCAGCAGCGGCACGAGCTGGAGAAGGCGGAACTGGCGGCCGCGCTGCTCGCCGAGGAGTACCGGGCGGCCGCCGCCGAGCCCGCCGTGCACGATCTGGTCGAGGTGGTGATCGGTGCCGGTGCGGTCGCCCAGCGGTTCCTGCAGTTGCAGCTGGGGGCGTGCGACGAGGTGTGCGCACTGGTCACGGGCAGCCCCACCGTGGTCTCCGGCATGGAGAACGACGCCGAGGAGCAGGCGGCCGGCCGCGGGGTGCGCTACCGGGTGGTGGTGGAGCGGTCGGTGCTGGACCTGCCCGACGGGATGA
This sequence comes from Streptomyces sp. C1-1, assembly GCF_050214755.1. Classification (NCBI taxonomy): domain Bacteria; kingdom Bacillati; phylum Actinomycetota; class Actinomycetes; order Kitasatosporales; family Streptomycetaceae; genus Streptomyces; species Streptomyces sp. C1-1. The sequence continues at coordinate 2,653,894 of NZ_CP189826.1, forward strand.
CCGAGCTGTCCGCCGCGCTGGGCCGGGGCGAGCAGGTGCGGGTGGTGGACCGGGTGCCGACCAAGCTGGTGGTGGCCGACGGTTCGCTGGCCCTGGTGCCGCTGACCACGCACACCGCGGAGCCGGCCGCGCTGGTGGTGCACGCGAGCGGCCTCCTTCAGCTGCTGTCCGGGCTGTTCGAGTCGGTGTGGCGGGACGCGCTGCCGCTGCGGTTCGGGGCGGCCGGGGTCACCGAGCGGGAGCCCGAAGGCCCCGACGCCACGGACCTGGAGGTGCTGTCCCTGCTGCTGGCCGGTCTGACCGACGCGAGCGTGGCGAAACAGCTGGACCTGGGGCTGCGGACGGTGCAGCGACGCGTCAAACGGCTGATGGAGCTGGCCGGTGCGACGACCCGGCTGCAGCTGGGATGGCATGCCCACGAACGGGGCTGGGTGACCCGGGAGCGACCCTGACCTGCGCGTTCGGCTGCGCTCGGGCACCCTGGGCTCATGGGAGTGTGGGACCTCGTGCTGGTCGGCCTGGTCCTCCTGCTCGGCCTGTGCGGGGTGCTGGTGCCCGGGGTGCCGGGGTCGTGGCTGGTGTGGGCCGCGATCCTGTGGTGGGCGCTGAAGGACCCACGGCCGGTCGCCTGGTGGGTCCTGGTCGGTACCACGACCGCGCTGTTCCTCTCGCAGGTCGTGCGCTGGGCGCTGCCGCCCCGACAGCTGCGGGCGAGCGGGGCGACGCCGCGGATGGGCGTGTACGCGGGGACCGGTGCGTTCCTCGGTTTCCTGCTGTTTCCCGTCCTGGGCGCGGTCCCCGGCTTCATGGGCGGCATCTACCTGTGTGAACGCCGGCGTCTGGGCGGGCACGGCGAGGCGATGGCGGCCCTGCGCACCGCGATGCGCTCGGGCGGCTCCAGCGTGCTGGCGGAGCTGTTCACCTGTCTGCTGATCGCCGGGGCCTGGCTGGCCGTCGTGATCCGGGGCTGACGGACCGGGAACGAGGGGCTACAGGCAGCCCTCCAGGGTGAGCAGGTGCACCTTTCGTTCCAGGCCGCCCGCGTAGCCCGTCAGCGCGCCGTTCGCGCCGATCACCCGGTGGCAGGGCCGCACGATGAGCAGCGGGTTGGCGCCGATCGCGCCTCCGACGGCCCGTACGGCCGCACGGGGTGCCCCGATCCGCGCGGCGATCTCGCCGTAGGTCGTGGTGGCGCCGTAGGGGACGGAGTCCAGGGCGGTCCACACCCTCTCCCGGAACTCGCTGCCCGCGGTGCTGAACGGCAACCGGAAGTCCTTCAGTTCACCGGCGAAGTAGGCGGCCAGCTGTTCCTCGGCGTCGCGGAAGAGGGTCGGCTCGTATCGCCAACTCCCTTCCACTTCACGTCCGTTGCGCTGACCGGGCACGGAGACGGAGGTCAGGGCGCCGGAGGCGTCGGCGGTGATCAGCAGGGCGCCGACAGGGCTGTCGACACGGGTCCACAGGGTGGTCATCGCGGTTCAGTCCAACTCTCCTGCTGCGCGCAGGTGTCGTAGGGCGTACGAGCGCCAGGGGCGCCAGGTGTCGGGGACGTCCGGGCCGGGCGGCGCGACGTCGGGGTCGCCCAGGGCGCGGGTGCGGATCTCGGCGACGGTGCCGGCGTCCATGCCGGGCAGGTCGAGCAGTGCGGCCTGCGCCTCGTCGCGGTCGACGCCCGGATCGAGACGCAGGGCACCGTCGGCGAGGGCGGCGGTGAGTGCGCCGAGGGGGCCGTCGGGTTCGGCCTCGGCGAGGACGGCAGGCTCGGGGAAGAGATGGGTGAGATTGCCGCAGGGCGAGTCGAGCGCCTTGCCGTACCGCCGCACCAGCCGTTCGCTCGCCCGCGGCCCCACCAGGGCCCGTACCGCCGCCTCGTCCGCGTCGGCGGCGCCCGGCGAGCGCAGGCCCGGGCGGGCGGTGACGAGGGGCGCGAGCCGGGGGTCCGCGCCGAGCCGCTCGTCGATCGCGTAGGGGTCGGCGTCGAGGTCGAACAGCCTGCGCAGCCGGCCGACGGCGGTGGTGAGGTCGCGCGGGTCGGTCAGCTGCAGGCGGGCCTCCAGCCAGCCGCCGGGATGCGCCGCGGACACGGGCCCGGACGCGCCGGCCCGTTCGTCGACGGCGACGACGCCGGTGCCGTGCGGGAGGCGGAGGGTGCGGCGGTAGGTGCGGCGGCCGGGCTCCCCGCCCACCTCCTCCACGCCGGGCACGGCCTCCTCGGCGAGCAGGTCGAAGACGGCACCGGCCTGGTACGGACCCCGGTGGGCGAGCCGCAACGGGATCCCCGCGGCGGGACGGCGGCCCCGCTGCCGGGGCGCGGCGGCCCGCAGGTCGCTCGGTGTGGAGGCGTACACCTCGCGGACGGTGTCGTTGAACTGGCGGACGCTGGCGAACCCGGAGGCGAACGCGATCTCCGTGATCGGCAGATCGGTCGTCTGCACCAGCACCCGCGCGGTGTGCGCCCGCTGGGCCCGGGCCAGGGCGACGGGCCCGGCGCCGAGCTCGGCGGTCAGCTGCCGCTGGACCTGCCGGGCGCTGTAGCCGAGCCGTCCGGCGAGCCCGGTGACGCCCTCGCGGTCGACGACGCCGTCCGCGATCAGCCGCATGGCGCGTCCCACCACGTCGGCGCGGACGTTCCACTCGGCGGACCCCGGCACGGCGTCCGGGCGGCAGCGGCGGCACGCCCGGAAGCCCGCGCCCTGGGCCGCGGCGGCCGTGGCGAAGAAGCGGACGTTGCGGCGCTTCGGGGTCACGGCCGGGCAGCTGGGGCGGCAGTAGATGCCGGTGGTCTCGACGGCGAAGAAGAACTCGCCGTCGAAACGGGCGTCCCGACTCCGCACGGCCTCATACCTGGTGTCCTCGTCCATCACGACTCCAGTCTGCGCCGTGCGGGGCGGGACGGGCTGGCGGAAATCGGACGCGACACCACCGGCCCAATGCGGACGGTGTCGTGGCGGCGGCGCCCGCGGACCGGCCGTCGGCCCGTCGGCCGGTCCGCGGGCGCGACGCACCCGACCAGCCACTGGCCCGCCCGGAGCACGCCGCAGGAGCAGCGCTCCGAACCGCCCGCCCGGGCCGCCCGGAGCGCGTCTCGCCGACGGCGCCCCGGGCCCCCGTCGGCCGGCCCGGGGGGCCTTCAGTTGTGGCGGCCCCGCTTCAGTTCCATGGCCGCCCTGCCCTCGGCGCCCTTGCGTTTCCAGTCGCGGCGTAGTTCCGCGCGGGCTCGGGCGTCGGTCTTGGCCACGATCCACTGGTTCTCCCGGATCAGCTTCCGGTAGCTCTCCAGCCGTCGTACCTGGAGTTCGCCGGCGTCCACGGCGGCCAGCACCGCGCAACCGGGCTCGGCGCCGTGCGCGCAGTCGTGGAAGCGGCACCGCTGCGCCAGGTCCTCGATCTCGGAGAAGACCTGACCGACACCGCTCTCGGCGTCCCACAGGCCGACGCCGCGCAGTCCCGGGGTGTCGATGAGCACTCCCCCGCCGGGCAGGGCGAGCAGGTTGCGGGTGGTCGTCGTGTGGCGGCCCTTGCCGTCGACGTCCCGGGTGGCCTTCACGTCCATCACGTCGGCGCCGACGAGCGCGTTCGCGAGGGTCGACTTGCCCGCGCCGGACTGGCCGAGCAGCACGGAGGTGCCGTCGCCGACGGCGGCGCGCAGGACGTCGAGGCCGTCGCCGTCCACGGCGCTGACCGTCAGCACGGTCACGCCGGGCGCCGACAGTTCCACGTCCTGGACCAGGTGGGCCCGTGTCACCGCGTCCGGCACGAGGTCGGCCTTGGTGAGGACGACGAGCGGCTGGGCGCCCGACTCCCAGGCCAGGGCGAGGAACCGCTCGATGCGGCCGAGGTCGAGCTCGGCCGCCAGCGACACCGCGACGATGGCGTGGTCGACGTTGGCGGCGAGGATCTGCCCCTCGGACCGCTTGGAGGAGGTGGAGCGCACGAAGGCGGTGCGGCGCGGCAGATACGCGCGCACGTAACGGGGGTTGCCGCCGGGTTCGACGGCGACCCAGTCGCCGGTGCACACGACCCGCATCGGGTCGTGCGGGGTGACGAACGCGGTGTCGGCCCGCAGCACCCCGTCGGCGGTGACCACGTCGCACTGGCCGCGGTCGACCCGGAGCACGCGCCCGGGCAGCAGTCCTTCGGTGTCGTACGGGGCGAACGTGTCCGCCCATGCCTCGTCCCAGCCGTAGGGAGCGAGCGCGGAGAAGACAGAACTGGAAGTCAAGGGTGGCCCTTCACAAGGGCGGCCCCGGCGACGGGTTCGGTGAGGTCAGCCGGCGGCCACGGAGGTGGACTTGATGATCTGGATGCGGGCAGCGCTCGTCGCAAAGACAGCCATCGGTCAACACCTCCTCTTTCCTCGACTCGTCGTGGTACCGGCACCGAGGGGCACCGGCTCCTTGGGGAACCGGCGCAACAGTAGCCCGTCGCGCCGGTGTCCCGTCAACCGGTTTTCCCGCAGGGCTGCCCGTTCAACGTGAAGTCGTAGGGCGGCGAGTTCTTCGTCTTCCAGGAGGCGAGGAAACCGAAGGAGAGGGTGCCGTGCGCGGGGACGGCCTTGTTGTAGTCGGCGGCGGTGGCGGTGACGCGGGAGCCGGTCTGGGCGACGCTCGCGTCCCACATCTGGCCGACCTGCTGGCCGTCCTTGAAGGACCAGCCGACGCTCCAGTTGGTCAGGGCCCGGGTCGTGGTGACGGTGACGGTGGCCTGGAAGCCGTCGGGCCACTCGTTGACCAGGTCGTAGCCGACCGTGCAGGTGGCCGCTTCCTTCACGGTGGACCCACCACCACCTCCGGCGGCGGACGACGAGGTGCCCTGGGGTTCGGGGTCGGGCTTCTTGTCGCCGCCGGTCCTCGTCCTGGAGACGGTCGTGGTCGGGGACGGGGAGGTGCCGCTCGGGGACGAGGTGACGGGCGGCGGGGAGGGGCGGGGGGCGGCCACGGGACTGCTGTCGGACGGGGTGTCACCGGCCGTGATGTCGCCGTCCGCGCCGCCGAACGGCATCAGGGACACGGCCAGCGCGAGCAGCGAGACCAGGACGGCGGCGACGAGGAGGCCGTTGCGGACGGTACGTGCCCGGTCCGCGCCGGACCTGAGCTCGCCGTGCTCGCCTTCCACGGGGTCGGGGCGGCCGGCGCCGAGCCGGACCTCGGCGGCCCGTCGGCGGCGCTCCAGGTAGGCGAGGCCGCCCCAGCCGATCACGCCGCCGGCGAGGGCCGCGGGAAGGCCGCCGCCGTGCGGGCGCAGACAGGCGGCGGCCTCGGCGCAATCCACGCAGGTGGCGAGGTGGCGCGAGAGGTCGGCCGGGATGTCGGCGCCGGGCGAGCGGGTGACCGCGTCGAGGAGGCGGGCGTAGCTGCGGCAGTCGGCGTCCAGCGGCATGTCGAGGTGGGCGCGGTGGCAGCGGTCGCGGAACAGGCGGCGCACCTCGGTGAGTTCCTCGCCGACGAGCGCCGGGTCGAGGCCGAGCCTGCGGGCCACCACGGAGTACGGCAGCGCCTCCACCTCGGCGAGCCACAGCAGTGTCGCGTCCGCGTCCTGCAGATCGCGCAGGGCGCGCAGGGCGAGCGGGCGTTGCAGCGGCGGCCCGGTGTAGCGCGTGGCCTTCTCGGAGTTGAGCCACAGGCGCAGGTCGGGGTCGAGGTCGTCGCCCTGTCCGCACTCCTCCCAGTCGGCCGCCGTGCTGCGCACGGCGGTCAACAGCAGCGGGATCATGGGGAGTCGGGGCGAGCGGCGGCCGGTGTCTCGGGCGACGGGTCCGCCCTCGGCGGCACGGACCTCGCGTATACCGAGCGCGAACGCCTCCGAGGCCAGTTGGGTGGCCGCGGTGGCGCCGGCGGTGCACAGGTCGGCGTAGGAAAGCACCGCGTCCCAGCACTCGGAGAACAGCGCGGCCTCGGCGGCGTCCTTCGGGGTCGGCAGGTCGGGCATGGGTCTCCTGCGTTGAAAGCGAGGTCAACTCACCATGACGGAAAAGGAGTTGGGGGGAACCTCGCGGCAGGGCAGGAGCCTTTCACGTTTTTCTCACAACTGACAAGCGCTGTGTTCAGTTGTCCTGACAGACCCCTGTGGAACCGCCGCCGGCAACAACTCCGGCCTCATGTACGCAAGGAGACCACGCTTCGACTCACCGTGCACAGAGGTCTCTCACACCTCCGCGGTCTCCTCCGCGCTCTCGTCCGCCGTCTCCCGCGCCGGAAGGCTGTCCATGAAGGAGCTGACGGAGAACACGGCGCGGCCGGGGCCGGGCGGGCCGTAGCCGGGAGGCGAGGACAGGCCGAAGTCCTCCATGGTCTGCCGGTACGCCTGGAGCAGCCGGATGTGGTACTCCAGCGGCGCGCCCGCCGGGTTGGCCTTGCCGAGCGGGGTCGTGGGCTCGGGGCACCAGGTGGTGAAGCGGGGCGTGATGCCGTTCGACATGAAGAAGCGCAGGCCCTCGGTGGTCGAGGCGATCGCCTCGTCGACCGTCTTGAACCCGAAGGGCTCGGCCATCTCCACGCCCGCGACGAAGTTGGGGATGACGTTGCGCGCGCCGAAGACGTCGGCCGAGTCCAGGATGCGCCGGTGCCACTCGTCCCGGCCGACGTACCGCTCCTTGCCCGGGCAGTACATCTTGAACAGGTACTCGTCCCACACCTCGTAGTTGGGGTGGTAGATCTGCACGCCGTAGTCCTTGAACCGCTGCACGTCGTCCTTGGGCAGCGCCTGCGCGACGACCTTGCCGATCCAGCGGCCCGGGAAGCGCTCCTCGATGGCCTTGGCGTAGTGGCCGTAGAAGTCGGCCTCGTCCCGTCCGGAGACCGTCTTGGTGATCGCGCCGCCGGTGAGCGTGTAGGCGGTGGAGGCCTTGGCGGTGTCGTACCGGTCGATGATCTCGAGGGCCTCCAGTACCTCCTCGACGTCCTTGACACCGGTGTACGGCCGCCCGGCCGCCTTGTGCTGGCGCCAGTTGTGGTTGATGTCGCAGTACTGACACTCCTCCTTGGCGCCGAAGTACTGGCAGACGCGGAAGACGGTGAGGTAGATCAGGTAGCCCCACTGGATGGTCGGGGCGACCTCCATGACCGACTTCCCGTTGGACAGGGTGTGCCGGTAGTACTCGGGCATGGGCGGCACGCCGACGTCCGAGATGCGCTTCCCGTCGAGATAGAGGCCGAGCACTCCGTGCTCGTCGGCGGCGACCCGGTACGGCGAGGACGGGTTCACGCGCACGGAGACGACGGTGCGGCGCAGGTCGTAGGGGCCGCCGGTGAGGATGATCTCCTCCGGGGGCCGGCGCAGGGCGGCCTCGCCGAGCTCGGGCAGGGTGCCGTGGTCGAAGGAGAAGATGAAGTACGACTTCGGCTTGACCTCGCCGCCCTCGTTGTCGCTCAGCGCGGAGGGGTCGAAGGCCACACCACCACGCAGCAGGTCCTCTTTGAAGACGGCTTCCCGCGGTACCTGCGGAAACCGCTCCATCAGATCCTCGACCAGTGCGGTACGGCTGCCCATCCCGACTCTCCTCCCGGCTCAGGCGTTCGACTCCCCACCGTATGCCTCCGCCCGGCGCTCAGCCGTGCCGGGTCCCCTCCCGGCGCGCGATGTGTCCTGGTATCAGCAGGCCGGGCGGCAGGAGCGGGTCGGGTTCGGGGGTGCCCCAGGCCCACGTCAGCGGCAGGGTTCCGGCCCACAGCCCCAGCTCGGCGTCGGGGCCGTCGCCGTCGTCGGGTGCCCCGGCGCGGATCTTGACGGAGGCCTGTTCGAGGGAGAGGGCGAGGAGGGTGGTGGCGGCGAGCTCCCTGCGGTTGGGGCCGCGGGCGTACGACCACTGGCCGGGCGCCGCGTGCTCGGTGAGCAGGCGCAGCCCGGCCAGCTTCTCCTCGGGGTCGGTGACCTTGCGGGCCTCGCCGTGGATCATGGCGCTGCGGTAGTTGACGCCGTGCTCGAAGACGGAGCGGGCGAGGACCAGCCCGTCCACATGGGTGACGGTGACGCACACCGGGGTGCCGCCCGCGAGGCTGCGGCTGGCCACCGACCCGTGCAGGTAGAGCTGCCGGTCGTCACGCCCGTAGACCGTCGGCACGACCAGCGGCCGGTCGTCGACCACCACGCCCAGGTGGCAGACGAACCCCGCGTCGAGGATGGCGTCGAGATCGGCACGGTCGAGGCTGCCCTGTTCGCGCAGGCGGCGGTGCCGGGTGAGGTCGGTCTCCGGGAGCGGTTCGAGCGTCATACGGCAGGACGCTACCGATATCGCATCTGGAGCGCCAGATATTTGCGGATAGCTCTTTCTGGAAGCGTATTCGCTACGAAATCCGCAAGCGAACCCTGTCAGGCCTCCCGCTCAATCGCCCCCGGATCCACCGGATGGGCGAGCTCCTCACCGGCCAGCAGCCGGGCGGCCTCCTCGGCGACCGTCGTGCCGAGGCGGGAGAGCTCGTTGCCCTGGGAGCCGGCGAGGTGCGGGGTGACGAAGGCGCCCGGCAGGTCGTAGAGGGGCGAGTCGGCCGGGAGCGGCTCGGGGTCGGTGACGTCGAGGACGGCGTTCAGCCGCCCGGCGCGCACTTCCTCGACGAGGGCGTCGTGGTCGACCAGACCGCCGCGGGCGGTGTTGATCAGGGTCGCGCCGTCGGGCATCAGGGCGAGTTCCCGGCGGCCGACGAGGTGGCGGGTCCGAGGGGTCTCGGGGGCGTGGACCGTGACGATGTCCGAGGTGCGCAGCAGATCGTCCAGCGGCAGCAGCGGCACGCCGAGTTCGGCCGCCCGGCGTTCGGTGACGTAGGGGTCGGTGAGGGTCACGCGCAGGTCGAAGGGGGCCAGCAGGGCGATCACCCGGCGGCCGATGCGGGAGGCGCCGATCACGCCGACACGGCGGCCGTGGTTGCCGATGCCGGGGACGACGCTCCAGCCGGGGTGGACGCGTTCGGTGCGCAGGCGTTCCCGGGCGGCGAGGACGTTCTTCCCGGCCAACAGGATCATCGCGAGGGTGTACTCGGCGACCGGAACGGCGTTGGCGTCGGCCGCCGAGGAGACCACGACGGAGCGCCGCCAGAGCTCGGGCGTGCTGAAGCCCTTGACCGAGCCGGCCGAGTGCAGGACGGCACGCAGCCGGGGCGCCGCGTCGAGGACGGCCGCGTCCAGACGGGGGCAGCCCCAGCCCGTGACCAGGATCTCGGTGCGGGCGAGCGCTTCGCGCGCACGCACCCCGGTGAAGTCCTCGGCGATCAGGTCCGGGTCGATGTCCACCGACTCGCGCAGCCGGGCGAGCACGTCCGGAGGGAAGACGAGCGGCAGATGGCCGGCGGTCATGGCGAACAGGGCCCGGGGACGCTCGGACAAGGGGGTGGCCCTCCGGCTTCGCGAGAAAGTTGTAGAAAACGCTCTCCACGGTAGGCGGCGGCGAATGAGAGGGTCAACGTGCACAGACTTCTTCGGGAGGGACGGCAGGGATGACGGAGACGGTCACCAACTGGGCGGGCAACATCACCTACACGGCGAAGGAGCTGCACCGCCCCCACTCGCTCGACGCGCTCGGCGCGCTCGTGGCCGGCAGTGCGAAGGTGCGGGTGCTGGGCAGCGGGCACTCCTTCAACGAGATCGCCGAGCCGGGCGCGGAGGGCGTCCTGCTCTCGATCGCCGCCCTGCCGCCGGTGATCGACGTGGACACCGCGGCCCGTACGGTACGGGTCTCGGGCGGCGTCCGGTACGCGGAGCTGGCGCGCGCGGTGGACGCCCACGGGCTGGCGCTGCCCAACATGGCGTCCCTGCCGCACATCTCGGTGGCCGGCTCGGTGGCCACCGGCACGCACGGCTCGGGGGTCGGCAACGGCTCGCTGGCGTCGGCCGTGCGGGACGTCGAACTGGTCACGGCGGACGGCTCGACGGTCACCCTCGGGCGGGGCGACGAGCGGTTCGACGGCGCCGTGACCTCGCTGGGCGCCCTGGGCGTCGTCACCGCCCTGACCCTGGACCTCGAACCGTCCTACGAGGTCGAGCAGCATGTGTTCACCGAACTGCCGCTCGCGGGGCTGGACTTCGAGAAGGTCGCGGCGACGGCGTACAGCGTGAGCCTGTTCACCGACTGGCGGGAGCCGGGCTTCCGCCAGGTGTGGCTGAAGCGGCGCACCGACCAGCCGTTGCCGGGCTTCCCGTGGGCGGCCCCCGCCACGGAGAAGCTGCATCCCGTGCCGGGCATGCCGGCGGTCAACTGCACCGAGCAGTTCGGGGTGCCGGGGCCCTGGCACGAGCGGCTGCCGCACTTCCGGGCGGAGTTCGTGCCGAGCAGCGGGTCCGAGCTGCAGTCGGAGTACCTGCTGCCCAGGCCGTACGCCCTCGAAGCGCTGCACGCCCTGGACGCGATCCGCGGGACGGTCGCGCCCGTGCTGCAGATCTGCGAGGTGCGCACGGTGGCCGCCGACACGCAGTGGCTGAGCCCCGCGTACGGACGCGACACCGTGGCCCTGCACTTCACCTGGATCGAGGACACGGCGGCCGTGCTCCCGGTGGTGCGCCGGGTGGAGGACGCCCTGGACGGCTTCGACGCGCGACCGCACTGGGGGAAGGTGTTCGCCGTCCCGGCGGCCGTGCTGCGCAGCCGGTATCCGCGGCTGGGTGACTTCCGGGCGCTGGCGCGGGAGCTGGATCCGGCGGGGAAGTTCACCAACGCGTTCGTGCGGGACGTACTGGAGGAGACTTTGTAAGGCCCATTTTTTAACCCCTTGTCGAATGCCACCCCGGGTCATAGCCTGGCGCGGCGCCGGTGGCCGTCGTGGCCCGGCCGGAAGCTCTGCGGGGGAGATCGGGTGACGGACACGGCATTGCGCTCCGGCGTCCCCGGCCAGCTCTTCAGCCGACCGGCCGCGGTCGCGTCCTGCGTCGGATTCGTCCTCATCGGCGTGCTCCAGGCGCTCTTCGGGCCCGCCGTCCCGGGCCTGCGCCGGGAGTTCGGCCTGTCCCCCTCGGGCGCGGGCCTCGGTCTGAGCCTGCACTTCGCGGGCGGCGTGGCCGGCGTCCTGGCCTTCAACGCGATCCACTCCCGGATCAGCAACAGGGCGCTGCTCGCCGCGAGCTACGGCCTGATGGCGCTGGGCGGCGCCGGCTTCGCGCTCGCCCCGGCCTGGCCGCCGGCGCTGGCCGCCGCCTTCCTCGGCGGCCTCGGCTTCGGCGGCATCGACTACGGCCTCAACCAGCTCTTCGCGGTCGGCTTCGGCGACCGGTCCACGGCCATGCTGAACGTCCTCAACGCCCATTTCGGCATCGGAGCGGTCCTGGGGCCGGCGGTGGTGGCGTGGGCCGGGCCCGGGAACTACGCGTACGCCTTCGGCGGTTGTGCCGTCCTTGCCGGAACACTGGCGCTGTGCACGCGCGGCGTGCGCACGGACCCCGTCGAGCCGCAGGAGTCGAGGGCCGGCTCGCCGGTCCTGTCCCGTGTCCTGCTCGGCTTCCTCGTCCTGTACGTCCTCAACGTCGCCGTCGAGGCGGGCGTCGGCGGCTGGGAGCCCACCCACCTGGAGACCGTCGGCTACAGCGCGACCGTGGCCGCCTCGGCGACGTCCGTGTACTGGCTGATGCTGACCGCGGGCCGGTTCCTCATCGTGCCGATCGCGCTGCGGCACTCCCCCGAGCGCATCCTCACCCTGTGCGCGGCGGGCATGACCGCGTGCCTGCTGCTGTCGCTGTTCGAGGGAGCGGCGCCGGTGGCGTACGCAGGCGTCGGGTTGTTCATCGCGCCGGTCTTCCCGACCGGACTGCCCTGGCTGAACAGGGCACTTCCCCAGGCGAGGCGCGCCGGCGCCTGGGTCATCGCCGCGTCGATGGTCGGCGGAGTGGCGGCTCCCCCACTGCTGGGAGCGGGCATCGAGGCCTCGGGCATCCACGCGGTCCCCTGGCTGCTCGCCCTGCTCTCCGCCGCCTCGCTCGTGGCGACCGTGTGGTTGATCCAGCTCACCCGGAGGTCCGTCGAGTGATCGGCAGTATCGAGGTCCGCTCCCTGTCCCGCTCGTTCCACACCACCGTCCGCCGGCCCGGCTTCGCCGGCGCCCTCAGGTCCCTCGTCAACCCGGAGCGGGCCGTCAAGCACGCCGTCTCCGACATCTCCTTCGACGTGGCACCGGGCGAACTCCTCGCCCTGCTCGGCCCGAACGGTGCCGGCAAGTCCACCACCATCAAGATGCTCACCGGCATCCTCACCCCCACCTCCGGCGAGGCCCGGGTGGCGGGTGTCGTCCCCTACCAGGAGCGGGAGCGCAACGCCCGTAACATCGGCGCGGTGTTCGGGCAGCGCACCCAGCTGTGGTGGGACCTGCCGGTGCGGGAGTCGTTCGCGATCCTGCGGGACATCTACGAGGTGCCGAAGGCCGAACACGCCACACGGCTGAAGGAGTTCGACGACATTCTCGAACTGTCCTCGTTCTGGGACACCCGGGTGCGCCATCTCTCCCTGGGCCAGCGGGTGCGCTGCGACCTGGCCGCCGCACTGCTGCACGACCCGCCGGTGGTCTTCCTGGACGAGCCGACCATCGGCATGGACGTGGTGGTCAAGGAACAGGTGCGGGAGTTCCTGCGGCACCAGGTCGAACAGCGCGGCCGTACCGTCCTGTTGACCACGCACGACATGACGGAGGTGGAGCGGCTCGCCGAGCGGGTCGTGCTCGTCAACCACGGGCGGCTGGTCCTGGACGGCACACTCGACGAGATCCGCCGCACATACGGCTCGACCTGGCAGGTGCGGGCCACCCTCGCCGACGCGCACACCGATGCCGTACCGCCGCCGGGCATCGCGCTGCTGCGGCAGGAGGGCCCGCAGGTCGTGTTCGGCCCGGACGGACCCGACGCGCCCACCGTCCACCAGGCACTCAAGGCGGTCATCGAGCGGTACGAGGTGACGGGCATCGCCATCGACGAGGCGGACCTGGAGGACGTGATGCGGGCCGCCTACGTCCACGCGGGACCCGCCACCGAGGAGGCCTGAGATGGCCGTCCTGCACGCCTGGCGTGCCGCCCGCGTCACCCCGCTCGGCGAACTGCACGCCCCGCCCCGGATGACGGCCGTGCTGGTCCGGCTGACCGTCCAGGTGGTGCTGGTCGCCTCCCTGTGGAACGGCCTGTACGACCAGACCTCGGTCTCGGCCGGAATGAGCCGCGAGCAGGCCGTCACGTACGCCGTCCTGGCCGTACTCGCCTCCCGGCTGCGGGAGTTGGACCAGTACGCGGGCCGGGACACCGTCATCCAGCACATGCACTTCGGCACCATCGTCTACTGGTACCTGCGCCCGCTGTCGCCCGCCCGGTACCACGCCCTGCGCGCCCTCGGCGAGCAGGTCTACGGGGCCGCGTGGGCGCTCACCGGATACGCGGTGTGCCTCGCCGCCGGGGTGGTGGAGCCACCCGAATCGGCCGCCGTGGCCGTGGTGTTCGTGCTCAGCCTGCTGCTCGGGCAACTCGTGCTGTACCACGTCATGCTCCTGCTGGACCAGATGTGCTTCTGGACCGTGCGCAACAGCGCCGCCATGCTCATCCTGATCTTCGCGCAGAACCTGATGTCCGGTGTGTACGCCCCCCTGTGGTTCTTCCCCGCGTGGTTCCGGACCCTGAGCACCTTCCTGCCCTTCCAGGCGACGCTCAACGTGCCGCTGTCGCTGTACGTCGGCCGTACCGAACTGTCGGACGCGCCACTGCAGTTGGCCATCCAGGCCGGCTGGGTCGTGCTGCTCCACCTGTTCACCCGGTTCCTGTGGCGGCGGGCCGCCCGCCGGGTCATCTCCCAGGGAGGCTGAGGTCTTGAACGCCGTCCGGATCGCCTGGCGCGTCACGCGCCTCAACTTCCGCTCCCAGCTGGAGTACCGCACCGAGTTCCTGCTGATGGTCGCGATCGGCGCGATCTGGCAGGTGTCGGTGATCGTGTTCGCGACCGTGCTGCTGACCCGGTTCACCGGGATGGGCGGCTGGGACAGCTCCGACGTGTTGCTGATCCCGGCGACGCGGATGCTGGCGCACGGGCTGTTCGTCCTGGTCCTGGGCCGGATGCACGGCATCGGCCGGTTCATCCAGGAGGGGCTGATCGACGTCTATCTGCTGCGGCCCATGCCGGTTCACCGGCAGGTGCAGCTGCAGTACTTCCCCACCAACGCCATCGGCGACCTGACCGTGGCCACGGGGCTGATGATCGGCGCCCTGTCCCGCAGCCACCTCGACTGGAACACCGGGCGCATCACCTACCTCGTCGTCTGCCTCATCGGCGGCATGCTGCTGGAGGCCGCCCTGTTCACCGCGGTGGCCGCCGCGTCCCTGCGCTTCCCGACCGCCGACTACTGGAGCCGCTGGCTGGAGGAGCTGCTCGGCACCTTCGGCAGCTATCCGCTGAACGTCCTGCCCAAGGCGGTGGGCGGCTTCCTCACCTTCGGTCTCCCGCTGGCGTTCGTCGCCTACTTCCCGGCCGCCGTCCTCACCGGACACGGCCACGACACGGGCGTCCCGTACTGGCTGGCGGCCGCCTCCCCGCTGCTCGGCGTACTCGCCTACCTCGCCGCACGGCTGCTGTGGCGGTGGAGCCTGGACCACTACACGGGGGTGAACGGCTGACCCGGACGGACCGGCCAGGGGTACGGCGGTCAACAGCGGCGTCAAGCCCATCCCGGGCCCGGTGTTCAGGGGCGGCGCCCTGAACGCCGTACCGGCGTGAACAGGGCCACGACCGCGGTCAGTACGCAGGCGCCGCCCGCCGCCAGGGCCACGGGTCCGGTGCCCCGGCGTTCCGCCACCCAGGTGAGGACGGCCGCGCCGGCCGGGGCCGCGGAGTAGTGGAGGGTCCAGAAGGCCGAGGTGACGCGGCCGAGCAGGGGCTCCGGCGTCACTTCCTGGCGCAGGGACATGGAACAGGTCCCCGCGACGGCGACGCAGGCCAGGTAGGCCGCGTTGAGGGCGGCCACCGCGGGCACGTCCCCCGCCCGGCCGAGCCCGGCGAACGCCAGACCGCACAGCGCGACCGCGCCGGTCCACGTCCGCCCGAAACCCAGCCCGCGGCGGATGCGAGCCACCAGCAGCGCGCCGGTGATGGTGCCGAGCGCGCCCAGTCCCATGACCGTGCCGACGGTGCGGTCGTCGTGCCCGAGGTCGTGCTCGAGGTGGTAGATGACCAGGTCGTTCAGGCCGAAGGTGAGGAAACTGAAGACGAAGAGAAGAGCGGTGAGGGCGCGCAGGACGGGATGTCCGCCGAGGAAGGAGATCCCGGCGCGCAGGTCGCGCCACAGGCCGGTGGGCCCAGTCGGACCCTCCCCTGCGGGGCGGGCACGGAAGCGTACGAGGAGCAGACAGGCGGCGGAGACCCCGAAGCTGGCCGCGTCCACGCCGACGGCCGTGGCCGGGCCCGCCCAGCCGGCGACCACTCCCGCGCACAGCGGTCCCAGCACCCCGGCCGCGGCGGCGGTGGCGTTCAGCCGGCCGTTGGCCTCCGTCAGCCGGGCGGTGTCCACCAGGCCGCGCACGACCGTCACATAGCCGACGGCGAACAGCGTGCCGACGGCCTCGCACAGCGGCAGCACCGCGTACAGCAGCCAGATCCGCGGGCCGGACAGCCACACGAGCGGGATCGACCCGTACAGCACCATGCGCACGAGGTCGCAGGTGATCAGCAGCCGGCGCCGGTCGACCCGGTCCACCAGCACCCCGGCGAACACGCCCGCCACCACGGCCGCGGCGCCGCCCACCGCCGTCAGCAGACCCATGCCGGCGACCGATCCCGTGGCCCGCAGGACCAGCAGGGGCAGCGCGATCAGGGCGAAGGAGTCGCCGAGGACGGAGAGGGTCTGGGCGGTCCAGAAGACGCCGAAGTCCCTCTGCCGCCACAGGGGTTGAGGGCCGGTCGCGGGGTGATGCGTCCGTCGGCCGCCCGGCCGCGCCTCGTGCGTCACGCGCTCCCCCTCGTGTCCCCGGACTCACCGGACCGTCCGGCAACCCCAGGGCCGCGAATGACGGGTGGGGCGCGCCCGCCGCCTACGATCCCTGTGCGGTGTCTTCGATCCGTTCAATCCCGGCGAGGAGCTTCCCATGAGTACTGCCGTCGTGGTGGGCAGCGGTCCCAACGGGCTCGCGGCGGCCGTCCTCCTGGCCCGCGAGGGCGTGGACGTCACCGTCCTGGAGGCGGCCGCGACGATCGGCGGCGGCACCCGGACCAGCGAGCTGACTCCGGGCCTGCTGCACGACCACTGCTCCGCCACCCACCCCATGGCGGCCGGTTCGCCCTTCCTGCGCGAGCTCGGTCTCGACCGGCACGGCCTGCGCTGGCGTCTGCCGGAGATCGACTGCGTGCATCCGCTGGACTCCGGTGCGGCCGGGGTGCTGCGCCGGTCCGTGCGGGAGACGGCCGAGGGACTGGGCGCGGTCGACGGGCCCCGGTGGCGGCGGCTGTTCGGCCCGCTCGCCGACGGCTTCGACGCCCTGGCCGACAGCATCATGGGACCGCTCGCCCGCGTGCCCCGCCATCCGCTCCTGCTGGGCCGGTTCGGGATTCCGGCCCTGCTGTCCGCCACGGCCGTGGCGGGGCTGTGGCGCACCGAGACGGCCCGGGCGCTCTACGGCGGGGTGGCCGCCCACGCCTTCCGGCCGCTGAACCGGCCCGCGACCGCGGCGATCGGTCTGACGATCGTCGCCTCCGGGCACCGGTACGGCTGGGCGGTGGCCGAGGGCGGCTCACGGGCGATCACGGACGCGCTGGCCTCGCTCCTCACCGAGCTGGGCGGCCGGGTCGAGACGGGCGTCCACGTACGTTCGCACACTCAACTCCCCTCGTCCGACGTGGTGTTGTTCGACACCGCGCCGCGGGCGGTCGCGGACATCCTGGGCGGCCGGCTGCCGGCCCGGGTGGCCCGCGCCTACCGTCGCTACCGGCACGGTCCCGGGGCCTTCAAGGTGGACTTCGCGGTGGAGGGCGGGGTGCCGTGGACCCACGAGGCGGCAAGGCGTGCGGGGACGGTCCATCTGGGCGGCACGTTCGAGGAGGTCGCCGAGGCGGAACGGCAGGTGTGCGCCGGGCGGATGCCGGAGCGGCCGTTCGTGCTGGTGGGCCAGCAGTACCTGGCGGACCCGAGCCGGTCCGCCGGCGACGTGCATCCCGTGTGGACGTACGCCCATGTGCCGCACGGCTACGGCGGGGACGCCACGGAGGCCGTGGTACGGCAGATCGAACGGTTCGCACCCGGCTTCCGGGACCGAGTCGTCGGCACGGTGACCCGCTCACCCGCCCAGTTCGAGGAGTACAACCCGAACTTCGTCGGCGGGGACATCGTCACGGGCGCCAACACCGCGCCCCAGCTCCTGCTCCGGCCACGCCTCACCCTCGACCCGTACAGCACGGGCGTACCAGGCATGTTCATCTGCTCGGCCGCCACACCCCCCGGCGCGGGCGCCCACGGCATGTGCGGAGCAAACGCGGCACGATCGGCACTGCGGCATCTGGAGAGGGGGTCCGGGCGGCCGGCCATTTCGCGGACTTAACCGGTGGCTCGCGGCAACCTTGGGTGGATAGGCTTTTTCCTAGGATCTCTAGGAAAGGGTGGGTGCCATGGTCAGGGCCGGTCTCAGTCCCGAGCGCATCACGGCGGCCGCCGCCGATCTCGCCGACGAGGTGGGGTACGAGAACGTCACGCTCTCCGCTCTGGCCCGGCACTTCGGCGTCAAGGACGCGAGCCTGTACTCGCATGTCAGAAGCCTCAAGGACCTGCGTACGCGGATGGCGTTCCTGGCCGGCGGCGAGCTGATCGACCGCATCGCGACGGCCGTGGCCGGCCGGGCCGGGAAGGACGCGCTGGCCGCGTTCGCGGGCGCCTACCGGGAGTTCGCGCTGGAGCACCCCGGACGGTACGCGGCCACCCAGATCCGTATCGACCAGTCCCTCGTCGCCGACTCCCCCGAGCTGCGCCGCACCGCCGAGATCACCTACGGCATGCTCCGCGCCTACGGCCTGGAGGAACCCGATCTCACCGACGCCGTACGCCTGTTGCGCAGCACCTTCCACGGCTACTGCGCGCTGGAGGCGGGCGGCGGCTTCGGTGCCCCGCGCGATGTGCGCAGGTCCTGGGACAAGGCGGTCGACGCCCTGCACATCGCCCTCGAACACTGGCCCCGGGAAGGAACGCACGACGATGACTGAACCGCACTACGACACACGAGGCGACGGGCCCGTCCTGCTGGTCGTCCCCGGAGGTGCCGGACACCCGATGGGGCTCGGCCCGATGACGGACGTACTCGCCGGGCGGTTCACCGTGGTGACGTACGACCCCCTCGGGCTGGCGCACGGCCGGCTCGGCGAGCCGGTCGCCGACCAGCGGGTGGAGCAGTGGAGCGACGGCGCCGCACGGGTGCTCGAAGAGGTGCTGGACGACGGGGAGTCGGCGTACGTCCTCGGCCTCAGCTCCGGCGGGATCGCCGCGCTCGACCTGCTCACCCGCCATCCGGAGCGGCTGCGGCACGTCGTCGCGCACGAGCCGCCGTGCGTGGGGGTGCTGCCCGACGGGGCGCGACAGCGGGCCATGTTCCGGGAGGTGTACGACACCTACCGCGCCGCCGGACCGCAGGTGGCCGCCGCGCGGCTCGGCGCCGGGCTGACGGGGCGGGAGCCGGGTGGGGCCGTCTCGGGCCGACCGCTGTCCAGGGAGGAGGAGTTGGCCAACCCGATGGCCATCTTCCTCGCCCACGTCGTCCGGGACTTCTCCTCGTTCGCTCCCGACCTGGCCGCCCTGGCCACCCTCTCGGACCGGCTCACGCTCGCCACCGGGTCGGACTCCCGGGGACAACTCCTGCACCGGACCGCCGAGTTCATCGCCGGGCGCACCGGTGCCGGATTCGTCGAGTTCCCCGGAGGGCATGTCGGGGCCGGCGAGCACCCCGTCGCGTTCGCCGAACGGCTCGTGGAGACTCTGGCCTCGCACGCCGAGCCCCGGGATGCGCACGATCAGCCGCGGACCGTCTAGCGACCGGTTCTCGCGGGTGTCCCCGGCCGCCGTCTCAAGCCGTCGACCTCGGCGTACGACGGTGCCGTGCCCAGCGGTCGGCGGCCGGTCCGGATGTCCGCCACCGCATCCAGAGCGGCCCCCAGCGCACGCCGGTACAGCAGGGAGCCGAGGCTGACGCGACGCACTCCGAGGTCGGCGAGGTGGGGGACGCTGGGGCCGGTGGGCGAGTAGAGGATGTTGAGGGGGACCCGGACACGCCCCACCAGGGCGGTGATGACCCCCGGGTCGGCGAGGCCGGGGACGAACACGCCGTCGGCGCCCGCCTGTTGGTAGGCGTCGAGTCGTCGGAGCGTCTCGGGCTCGTCGCCGTCGCCCAGCCAGTACGTGTCCGTGCGGGCGTTCACGAAGAGGCCGGGTGCCGCGGCCTTGACGGCGGCGATCTTGGCGGCGTGCCGCCGGACCGGCCCGAGAGCGTCCTCCAGGTTGATGCCGACGGCACCCGCGGCGGCCAGCTCGCGCGCGAACTCCCCCACCTCGTCGGGATCGTCGCTGAATCCGTCCTCGGCGTCGACCGACAGCAGAAAGGGCCCGGCGCCCAGGACACGGGCCAGCCGGAGTGTCTCGTCACGGGTCGCGGAGGCGCCGTCGGGCAGACCGCAGGCCGCGGCGACGCCGAGGCTGGTCGTGCCGACGGCACGGAATCCGCGCGCGGCGAGGGCCGTCGCCGACGCGTGGTCCCAGGCGTTGGGCAGGAACAGGGGCTCGTCGGCATGGTGGAGGTCGGCGAAGGCGGTCACGGGAACTCGACCACCGCATCGGCGCGGGGCTCGGTCACCCGCGGTCTGTCGGTCATACCGGAACGGTAGGCGCCGATCGCTTCGGTGCGGGCCGAAGTATGGGCACCCGGCGGCTCACCCCGACGGCACGGCACTCAGCTTCCCCAGCCCGCACGGCACTCAGCTTCCCCAGCCCGCACGGCACTCAGCTTCCCCAGCCCGCACGGCACTCAGCCGGCGGCACGGCGCTCAGCCGGCGCGTTCCGCCGCGCTGCGCTCCACGCAGAACTCGTTGCCCTCCGGGTCGGTGAGCACGGCCCAGCCCGTGCCGTCCGGCTTGCGGTGGTCGTCCACGAGGGTGGCGCCGATCGCGAGCAGGCGGTCGACCTCCTCGTCGCGGGTGCGGTCCTGCGGCTGCAGGTCGAAGTGGACGCGGTTCTTTACGGCCTTGCCCTCCGGGACGGTGACGAACAGCAGGCCGGCCCGCTCGATCAGGGCCTCGGGATCGCCGGGCTTGTCCTCCGGCTGCAAGGGGTGGCCGAGTACCTGGGACCAGAAGCCGGCGAGGGCGTAGGCGTCGGCACAGTCGACGGTGGTGTGGCGAATGGTGGAGGTCATGGGAGGGATTCTCGGACGTCCGCGCCGGCCCGGGCAACGGAGATTCGGGCACGTCGATCTCTCCGACGACCTCCGGCAACCTCCGGCCGATCCGCGACGACCAGGAGGCATGACATCCGCAAGACGCACGACGACCCACCGCCGGGCCCGCGGCGCCCGTAAGCCCGTCATCGCCGGACCGGCCGCGACCGCCGCGCTGATCGGCGCCTGGTACGCCACCCTTCGGATCGCGTCTCACTCCGTGACCACGTGCCACCCGCGGTCGGTCGGGGTCGGCGAGGCCGCGTCCTGCCCGGCCGGATCACCCCGCGACGATCTCGACCCCCGCCGCGCCGAACACCACCCGCACTTCGGGCCCGTCGCTCCAGCGCACCCTCAACTCCCCTTCGCCGTCGGCTTGTACGGCGACCGCCTCGGCCAACGGCACGGGATCCGCCTCGCCGGTGAGCCGGGCCAGCGCGACGAAGAGGGTGTCGCCGTCACCGGTGACGCCGGTCAGCGCCTCCGACAGGCCGACCGCGGGCAGCAGTTCGGCCCGCGGACCCGGCTCCGCCGTCGACCACCCGGTCAGCCGCACCGCCGTGCCAGGCTCGGCGCCCGAGACCAGATGCGCCCGTACCTCCACGGCCCCGCGCGCCAGCACCGCACTGGTCACCCGCGCGCCCGCGCCGGCCGTGTGCCGGGAGGCCGCCCAGCCCTCGCCGACGCCCAGCGGCTCGATGCCCGTCCGGCTCGGGTCGTCCCCCACGAAAACGCTGTTGTCGTACGTGGAGGAGGGCGCCGTCGCGGTCGAGTAGGCCAGCCGCGTGTAGTAGGGGTCGTAGCGGACATCTTCGCTGCCGTGGTTGTGCAGGCGCACCACACCGTCCGAACTCGTCGACTGCAGAAGCCAGTTGGGCGGCCCCACCGGGGTGACCGCGTCGGCGCGCTCGGCCGGTCCCGGCTCCTCGGGGGCCGTCCACACCGGGTGGTCCGGGGGCAGGAGCAGGCCGAGGAAGCCCTTGCTCGCCCAGTAGGGCGAGGCCGGGCCCGAATAGCCCTGCAGGACCGCCGGGTCGGGGCCGTGCCAGCCGAGGGTGAGCAGGCCCCGCTCGTCCGCCGCGCCCCGCTCCAGGAAGTACTTCAGCGCTCCGGACGCCAGTCGCCGTGTCTCGCCGGGCGACAGCGGCGTACGGCCGCACAGGGCGCCCAGCCACAGCGGGGCCGCCGTCGCGAAGCGGTAGGTGAGGGAGCGGCCCTGATGCATCGGAGCGCCGTCACCGCCGAACAGGCGGGCGTAGTCCTCCAGATGGCGCGAGAGCCGGCCGCCGTACAGTTCCAGCAGCCTGGTGTCGTCCGCGAGCCAGGCGTGCAGCACCGGGTACAGGTGCATCGCCCAGCCGTTGTAGTAGTCGAACTTGCGGCCGTCTCCGTCGGTGTACCAGCCGTCGCCGAGATACCAGTCCTCGATACGGGCGAGGCCGTGGTCGATCGCCTTGCGGGAGGCCTGCGTCTCGTAACCGATTTCGTCGAGGAATCCGCCGACCGTGACGGGGAACAGCTCCCAGTTGCAGGGCCACGCCTCGGCGGTCAGCGCGTCCGCCAGCCAGGCGGCCGCCCGCTGCCGTACCGCGTCGTCCAGGCGGTCCCAGAGCAGCGGCCGGGTCAGGCGCAGGGCGAGAGCGACGGACGCGGCCTCGACGAGGGGCTGGCCACGGTCCTCGATTCGGGGCCACACGCCGGCGGTGCCGGCCGCGAGGCCCTCGGCGTAGCGCTGCAGCGCGGTCTCGTCCCGGCGGAAGGCCGCGAGCAGCAGCGTACGGGCGTAGCCCTCGAGGCCGTCGGAGAGCCGGCCGGACCAGCTCTGGCGGTCGCCGGGGAGGTGGTAGAGGGCGCCGCCCTCGGTTGCGTACGGCTCGACCGCGGCGAGCAGGGCGTCGGCGGCCGCCTCCCAGTGGGCTCGGGTGTAACCGGTGTACGGGCTGCGGGCGTGGTCGGCGGGGGGCAGGTGCATCGGCTCTCTTTCACGGCTCGCGGCACTCACGGCACACCGCACTCGCACGGCGCGCGCGGCGGGGTTCGAGAAGGGGGACCTGGGGCGCCCCGGTTCCGGTCGAGACGCCCCAGGGGCTCATCCCACCCGCACCGTGCCTCTGGGCACCAGATGCTGGGCGAGAAGTTCGTCGCGGACAAGGCCCGCGTACACGGTGGCGCCGTGCACGGAGGTGTGGGTGTTGTCCTTCTTCTCGTTGTAGAGGTAGATCGCCTTGGAGCCTTCGACCCCGAGGGATTCCACCAGTGCCTTCGTCTTCGCCGTCAGGTCGATGAGCGGTACGTGCTCCGCGGCCGCCACAGACCGGATGACAGCGGGATGGTCCACACCGAGACCATTGACGAGCAGTGCCGTGTCGTTGTTCAAGGTGCCGTCGGCATTGAACCACCGTCGCACGATCGGCGTCACCAGGACAGGCCGTCCGCCCTTGTCCCTCACCCCGGTCACCAGCGTTTCGAGATTCGCACGATAGGTGACCTCGTCCGTGGTCTTGTCGTTGTGCGCGAGCTGGATGAGCACCAGGTCGCCGGGGCGGATCAGCGGCTGGACGGTGCTCCACAACCGCGGGTTCCCCAGATAGGTGACCGTACTCTCGCCGGAGTCGGCGTAGTTGGCGACGGAGACGCCCTTGCGCAGGAACTGCGGGAGCTGCTGGCCCCAGCCGGAGTAGGGGTCGGCGGGCTGGTCGCAGACCGTGGAGTCGCCGACCAGCAGGATCTGGCGGGTGTGCCGGGCGGCCGGGGTGACGCGGATGTCCGCGAGGGCGGGGGCCGAGCCGCCAAGTGCCAGGTCGAGGCCGGGAGTTCCGTCGGGGCCGGTCGGCTCGCCCTCCGGTGTGCGGACGTCGACCGTGAAGCTGCGGGCCACGCGCCCACCGGCCGCGACGGACGTCTCGGGGAGCAGGGAGCGCCGGGTCTCGCCGCTGATGGCGGTGCTGGAGGCGGCGTCGCCGCCGAGCAGGACCCGTACGTCGTAGGTCCCGGGCGGGACGTCGAAGTGGCAGGCGGTGGCGGTGCAGTCGTCGATGCCGAGGGCCGCGGAGCCGTCGTGCGCCCGGGCGGGTACGGCGGTCAGACAGGCGCTCAGGATCAGCGCGGTGGACACGGCGAGGCTGAAACGTCTCATTCGCGAATTCCTCCGGCGGGAGGCCACTGGGCGACAGGGCTGGCGGCTGGACCGTACCCCCATTGGCAAGCGCTTTCTAGCCTTTCGACCATATTCACAAGATTGCCAACCTCCAACGCGCGAAAGCCCTTTCGCGAAATCGATTCAACTGTCACCCTCACACTCACCCGCAACCCCCACACGCCCTCCGAAGGAGGCACCCCCATGTCCGACACCGCGAACAGACCGGTCGGCCGCCGCACCTTCGTCCTCGGCTCCGCTGCCGCCGCCGGCACCGCCGCCCTCGCCGGACCCCTCGCCCCGTCC
The DNA here is from genome assembly GCF_050214755.1 of Streptomyces sp. C1-1. Taxonomy (NCBI): domain Bacteria; kingdom Bacillati; phylum Actinomycetota; class Actinomycetes; order Kitasatosporales; family Streptomycetaceae; genus Streptomyces; species Streptomyces sp. C1-1. The sequence goes on from NZ_CP189826.1 coordinate 2,677,674, forward strand.
GCGTCCGCCGCGGGCTTCGGCTACAGCGACGACGGCTCCAACTACGTCGTCGACACCGGCGCGAGCCTCGTCTTCAAGGTCAGCAAGACCAACGGCGACCTGACCTCGCTGGTCTACAAGGGCACGGAGTACCAGGGCTACGGCGGCAAGAACTCCCACGTCGAATCCGGCCTGGGCACCTCCACCGTGACCGTCAAGCAGTCCGGCTCGACGATCCTGATCTCCGTGGCGTACGGCACGCTCAAGCACTACTACGCGGCCCGCAGCGGCGAGAACAACGTGTATCTGTGGACCAACAAGGCCGACGACTCGGTTTCCGCGACCCGTTACATCGTGCGCGTCAAGGCGGGCATGTTCCTCAACGACGAGCCCGACTCCTACACGTACACGAACAGCACCATCGAGGCCTCGGACGTCTTCGCCAAGTCCGACGGGCAGACCCGCTCCAAGCACTACTCGAAGCTCAGGGTCATCGACTACGACTGCATCGGCTGGACCACGGGAAGCGTCGGCCTGTACGTCGTCCGCTCCAACCACGAGAAGGCCTCCGGCGGCCCCTTCTACCGCTCGCTGCTGCGCCACCAGAGCGCCGACGGCGGCGGCCTGTACGAGATCCTCTACTACGGCGAGAACCAGACGGAGTCGCAGCGCTTCGGCCTCCAGGGCCCGTACGTCATCGCCTTCACCGACGGCGGCGCGCCCTCGTCCTCGCTCTACCACGCCAACCTCACCACCTCCTGGGCGGATGCGCTCGGCATCTCCGGGTACGTGGCCGCGAGCGGGCGCGGCAAGGTCGCCGGGGTCGGCATCACCGGCCGCAACACGGCGTTCCCGTACACCGTGGGGATCGCCAACTCGGCCGCCCAGTACTGGGGTCCGGCCAGGTCGTCGGACGGATACTTCTCCATCGCGGGCGTCCTGCCGGGGACGTACACGCTGACCGTCTTCAAGGGTGAACTCGCCGTCTACACCGGTTCGGTGACGGTCACGGCCGGGGGCACGACCACGCTGAACACCATCGCGATCCCGTCCTCCAACGACCCGGGCAACGCGAGCGCGATCTGGCGCATCGGCGACTGGAACGGCACGCCGAGCGGCTTCAAGAACGCGGACCTGATGACGTACGCGCATCCGTCCGACGTGCGGGCCGCGTCCTGGACGGGGAACGTCGTCGTCGGCAGCGGCACCGAGACGTCCGCCTTCCCCTGCTACCTCTGGAAGGACGTCAACAGCGGCCTCCTCGTCTACTTCAAACTGACGGCCGCCCAGGCCGCCGCCGCGCACACCCTGCGGATCGGCGTGACGACGGCCTACGCCAACGGACGGCCGCAGATCTCGGTCAACGACTGGACGTCGTCGATCCCCTCACCGCCCTCCCAGCCGAGCACCCGGTCGCTGACCGTGGGCTCCTACCGGGGCAACAACCACACGTTCACCTACAGCGTTCCGGCGAGTGCCTGGCTCACGGACACCAGTCAGTACAACGTGCTGAAGATCAACGTGGTGAGCGGTTCGGGGACGACGTCCTTCCTCAGCGCCGGCACGTCGATCGACGCGATCGACCTGCTGGCCTGACCCGACGGAATCTCAGGTCCCACGCGTCCACTGCTGGTTGGTAGCCCCGCTGCAGGTGTAGGTGATGATCGCGGCGGAGTTGGCGGTGGACGCGCCGGACACGTCCAGGCACTCGCCGGTGGCGCGGGCCTTGATGTTCACGTAGGAGCCGGAGGTGACCACCGACCACTGCTGGGCGGTGGTGCCGGCGCAGTTCTCCTGGGTGACGCTGGAGGCGTTCTCCTGCAGGCAGAGGGAGCTCCCCCGGCCCATCAGCTCGTAGTATCCGGTTCCGAGATCCTTGAACCACCACTTCTGGTTGGTGCCGCTGTTGCAGGTGTACTGGCTGATGGCGACGCCCTGCCACAGGGACTGGTTCGGCACGTCCGCGCACTTGCCGCTGTTGCGGGCGACGAGTGTGTTGTACGTGGCGCCGGTCCCGACGACCGTGCCCGCGGCGGTGTCGACGGTCACCTCCGGGTACCAGGACATGGACATGGAGGTCGAGCTCGGGAAGATCAGCGGGAGCCAGACGTAGCGCGAGTCGTTGACCGTGCCCCCGAAGGAGTTGCCCCAGCGGTCGCCCATGTAGAGGTACGAGGTGCCCGAGGTGCCGGTGACCGGGAGCACGTACGCGGTCTGGGAGTTGTAGGCGGTGGAGTCGCCGACGTTCGTCCATGACGTCCACGGGCCCGAGAGGGAGGTCGCGGTGGCGTACTGCTGCTGGTTGGCGCTCCAGCCCGTGGCTCCCGACGTGAGCATGAAGTAGACGCCGCCCCGCTTGAACAGCGCGGGAGCCTCTCGGTGGCCGCCCGGCCAGGGGTTGGCGACCAGGCTGTCGATCGCCGTGTAGTCGGCGGTGAGCCGGTAGATGTGCAGGTCGTAGTTCTCGTTGGCCGCCGAGACCATGTACGCCGTGCCGTCGGTGTCGACGAAGGTGGTGATGTCCCGGGACATGTACTGTCCGAGCGGCTGGAAGCTGCCCTGGTAGGTGTAGGTGCCGTCGACGGTGTCGGAGACGGCGACGGCCGCACGGGCCTGGCTGTAGTCGACGCCGTTCTCCTTGTGCATCCACATCACGAACTTGCCGGTGGAAGCGTTGTAGATGACTTTCGGGCGCTCGATGTAGGCGGTGGCCAGTTCGGAGGCGGACGACTGGGTCAGGACGTGGTTCCTGAACTCCCAGTTCTTCAGGTCGGTGGAGCGGTAGGCGTCCACGTACCGGAAGGTGTTGTCGGCGTTGCGGTCCTCCCCGAACCAGTAGTAGTACGAGCCGACCTTGATGACCCCGCCGCCGTGGGCGTGCACGGGGTTGCCCGAAGTGTCGGTGAACTGTGTGCCGTTGGTGATTGTCTGGGTGGCCGCCTGGGCCGGGCCCGCGGTCGCGAGGGCGCCGAACAGACCCAGGCAGAGGGCGAGCAGCACCGCGTGGACACGTCTCATCTCACACACTCTCCTTGCTTCGGTCGGCGGCCGTGTCGGCCACGGGGATGCCGAAGTCGGGGGTGCCGTCCGGGTTCCAGCCGAGCCGCTGGAGCCGGGTGTGGCGGTTGGGGTCGTTCAGGGGATCGCCGGTGATCTCCTTGTACTGGCGGGCGTGGTAGACGAGGACGTCGCTGCGGCCGTCCTCGGCGACCGTGAAGCAGTTGTGGCCGGGGCCGTACTGCTGGGTGGTGTCGTTGCTGGTGAAGACGGGGACCGGGGACTTGGACCAGTTGGCGGGGTCCATCAGGTCGGCGTCGGCGTCGGCCGTGAGCAGGCCCATGCAGTAGTGGTGGTCGGTGGCGGACGCCGAGTAGGAGAGGAAGAGGCGGCCGTTGCGGACGAGGACGGCGGGGCCCTCGTTGACCTTGTAGCCGACGCACTCCCAGTCGAACTCCGGTGTGGAGAGCCGGACCTGAGGTCCGGTCAGGGTCCACGGGTTGGCCATCCTCGCCAGCCACAGGGCCGTGTTGTTGTCCATGCCGGGCTCGTGCTGGGCCCAGACGAGGTAGCGGGTGCCGCGGTGGCTGAAGGTGGTGGCGTCCAGGGAGAAGGTCTCCCAGGCGGTCTTCACCTGCCCCTTCTCCACCCAGGTTCCCTTGAACGGGTCGGGGTTCGCGTTCTCCAGGACCCAGATGCGAATGTCCCAGACGCTCTCCGCGGGGGCGGAGGCGAAGTAGACGTACCACTTGCCGCCGATGCGGTGGATCTCCGGCGCCCAGATGTGCGCGCCCATGACCCCGGTGGCGTGCTTGTGCCAGACGACCGACTCCGCGGCGGTAGCGAGGCCGTTCAGGGTGCGGGAGCGGCGCAGGACGATGCGGTCGTACTCGGGGACGGTGGCGGTGAAGTAGTAGAAGCCGTCGGCGTGGCGGTGGATGTAGGGGTCGGCGCGTTGCCTCACCAGCGGGTTCACGAACGGGGCGGCCTTCGGTCTCGGTGCGGCGCCGGCCGTTCCGGGAGTCGCCGCCATGGCGCCCGCGGCCAGCGCGGCTCCCTTCAGCATCAAGCGACGTGTGGGGGGCGAGGTGCTTGCGGGCAGGTCGTCATCGCGGCTCATACGGCTTGCCTCTCGGGGGGTGTTCGAGATGTCAAACGACATCTGTCATTACGAACGCCGAAAAGGTAAGGGTGTGGAACCTGGAGGTCAACGGGTCTGACGCGACTTGCAGGAAGCGCTTTCCAAGTTTCTGCCGTGGCGCCGTTTTTCTGTTATCGAAGGCGCCCCCGGGACGTCTCCACCAGTGTGCGCAGCCATATCCACAAGACAGCAGCCGCCGCGGGCGCCCTCGCGGCGGTGGCCGCCCTGCTCGCCACCGGCGGCCCGGCCGCGGCGGCCGACGTCCGTGACGCGACCGCCGACGTCCTCGCCGACCGGGACGTGACGCTCACCGGCGACACGGTGGTCACCGTGCCGTCCGGGACGACGACGTACGACGGCGTCCTCCGCGGCGAGGGCACCCTCACTGTGCGCGGCGGCGGAACCCTGGTCCTCACCAGGGACAGCGACTTCACCCTGCCGCGCTCCCGGCAGCGGCAGACCGTGCGGACGCAGGGCGGCAACCACCCGTACACCACGGTCGCCGCCCCCGACCCGCCCGCGATCACGGTCGAGCGCGGGACGACCCTGCAGTACGGCACCGGCGGCGGCACCGGCCTGATCGGCCACTTCCCGTACGACACCCCCGGTTTCCGGCTGAACCAGCTCAACATCCGGGTCGACGGCACCCTGCGCCTGTCGCTCACCCGCACCTTCAACATCGGCACGATCAGCGGCTCCGGCCTGGTGACCCGGCCCCGCGGCATGTGGGGCACCCTCGACCTGGCGGGCACCCAGCCCTTCTCCGGCGTCATCGACAACGGCACCGGCATGGCCGTCGGGCGCCCCGAGTTCCCGGTGGCGCTCCCCCGCGCCCGGGCGATCCTCAACCAGGGCTCCTGGATCATCGACACTCCGCTGTACCGGACGATCACTCTGCGGCAGAACTTCTACGAGCGCGCGTACGGCAGCGACGTCAACGTGCACACCCGTCCCGGCAGCAAGGTCGTGCTCACCGGCCAGTACAGCTACAGCGACCGGGGCGGTGACACCGCTCCGTCCCTGAGCAACCCGGGCCTCAACTGGCGTCCCGTCGCCCACCAGTTGAACAAGCGGGGCACCAACATCGAGGGCGCGGACGTGCGGTGGGGCGACGGCACGACCGACCGGATCTTCATGCCCGGCACGAAGGACACCGTCTACATCAACCTGCACGAGGCGAGCGGCCGCCGCTCGAAGCTGACCTTCGACTACGACGGCCCGGTCACCCTGGGCGCGCCGATCGGCGGCGGCCGATACCACGACACGCTCGCCGCGCCCGGCGCCGGGGACGTCGTCATCGCGGGGACCCCCGGAAACGACGTGACCTTCGCCGCCGAGCAGTACTACGACGGTTCCACGACCGTGGAGAAGGGCGCGGTGCTGCGGCTCGGGCTCGGCTCGGGACGCGGCGGTGACGGCTCCCTGATGACCGGCACGGCGCGTCGCCGGGTGGTGGACGACGGCACCCTCGTCGTGCGGAACGCGTCAACTCCCGTGTCACTGTCGCGGATCGGCGGCTCGGGCTCCCTGGTGCAGTCGGGCGCGGCGACGACCACGCTGACCGGCGGCGAGGTGACGTACACCGGCGCCACGACCGTCGCCAAGGGCACGCTGGCGCTGCGCGGCGGTGCGACTCTGCTGCACAGCAAGGCGATTCGGCTCACCTCGGTGTCGGCACGGCTGGACGCGGGGCGGGCGGGGCTGCGGGTGGCGACCGCGCTGAGCGGCGAGGGCACGGTGCGGGGCGCGGTGACCAATGACGGGGTGGTCACGGGCGGGCTGACGATCGCCGGTGACTTCACGCAGCGCCCGAAGGGTGAACTCGTCCTGGGAAAACAGCCGCTGAGGGTGTCCGGTGCCGTGCGACTGGCGGGCGGCCTCGACCTCTCGGCCGCGGCGGACGGATCCGCGCGCGAGATCACCGTCCTCGACCACCGCGGCCGGGCGAGGAGCGAGGGCGCGTTCGCCGGCCTGGGGGAAGGCGCCCGGCTGAAGCTCACCGGCACCACCTACCGGATCAGCTACCGGGGCGGCGACGGCAACGACGTGACCCTGACCGCGACCACGCGGACCGCCGCACCGGCGGCCCGTCACTCCGGGCCGTCCGGGACGGCGGCGGCCGGTCCGCGCACCGCCGAGACCGCGACCAGCGGCCTGGGCGGGTGGCCGTACATGCTCGCGCTGGGGATGCTCTTCGGGCTCGTGGTGCCGGCCGTCCGCAAGCGGGGACGGGACGGCCGGCACAGCGGCGGCCGGCATGCGGCGCGGGGCTGACCCTCACGCCGGCACCGCCTCCGGGGTCTCCTCCCGCCGCCGGCCCCGCAGCCACACGTACACCGGGATGCCCGCGAACAGGAACAGCACGCCCTGGTAGACGGCGGCGTAGCCGGCGCCCGCGATCAGCCAGAAGGAGAACGCGAAGGAGAGTGCGGCGACGACCAGGTCGCGGACCAGGCCCGCCGGGCGGACCCGCTCCCGGGTGCCCCGGGCGAGCCAGTACAGCTGGGCCGCCGCCGACAGGAGGTACGGCACGCAGCCGGTGAAGGTGGTGATCAGGACGAGGACGCGGAAGGTGGTGTCCGGGCCCGCCGTGTAGTTGAGGGCGATCAGCAGCGAGCCGAGGACCGCCACCGCCCAGACGCCGAAGCCGGGCACGCCGCCCCTGCCCACCGTGGCAAACGGCTTCGGGAACAGTCCGTCGCGGGCGGCGGCGTACGGCATCTGCGCGGCCAGCAGGATCCAGCCGTTGAGGCAGCCGGTGATCGAGGCGACGGCGACGAGCGCCATGGCGGTACCGCCCCAGGAGCCGCCGGTCATCGCGTTCACCGCGTCGGCGAAGGGCGCGCCGGAGTCGACCAGCCTGTCGTGCGGGACCAGGCCGAAGACGGCGACCGTGCCCAGGATGTACACCAGCGCGGAGGCGAGGGTGCCCAGGACGCTCGCGCGGCCGACGTTGCGTCCGGGGTCGTCCACCTCACCCGCGCTGACCGCGGCCGACTCGACGCCGAGGAAGCTGTACAGCAGCAGCGCGGCCGCGGCGGCGAGCGCGCCCGGTGTGTTGTCGCCGGAGGCGTTGAACGGTCCGAAGTTGTCGGCGTCGACGAAGAACAGCCCGATCGTGGCCACCAGCAGCAGCGGGACGAACTTCAGGACCGTCGAGACGACCTGGACCGCGCCGACCCAGCGGGTGCCGGCGAAGTTGGCGGCGGCGGGCAGCCACAACGCGGCCAGGGCGACGGCCCCTTCGAGGGCGTGGTTGCCGTGCAGGGGGATCAGGACGTCGACGTAGCCGACGACCGCGACGGCGAGGGCGGCGATGCTGACCCAGCACATCGTCCAGTACGACCACGCCGACAGGAATCCCGCGAACGGACCGAAGGCGTCGCGGGGGTACACGTACAGACCCCCGGTGACGGGGCTGCGTCTGGCCAGCCTGCCGAAGAGCAGGGCGAGCAGCACGGCGGCGACCGACAGTACGGCGAAGGCGAGCAGGCTGACCGTGCCGTAGGGGGCGACGGCGGCCGGCAGCGCGAAGATGCCGCCGCCGATGATGTTTCCCATCACGAGCGCGGTGGCGGCGGCCAGGCCGAAGGGACGGCGGCGCGGGGCGGGGGCCGCGGGGGACCCGGACGGGTCGGTGGCCTCGGTGGGGCTGGTGGCGGTCATGGTGGTTCCAGGTGCAGGCGGGCGGGGAAGGGGCGTGATCGTAACCCGGCATCCCACATGCTGGGCGGAGTGTTCATGTACTGGACACATCCGGTCGGTCGGCGGCCCTTCGCCTAGCCTCGTGGCATGACCAGCGACACCTCCCTCGCCGCCGCCCTCGCCGCCGGAACCGTCGTCCTCGACGGCGGTATGTCCAACCAGCTCGAGTCCGCCGGGCACGACCTGAGCGACGAGCTCTGGTCGGCGCGGCTGCTCGCCGAGCGGCCCGAGGCGATCACCGAGGCCCACCTCGCCTACTTCGAGGCCGGCGCGGACGTGGCGATCACCGCCAGCTACCAGGCCACGTTCGAGGGCTTCGCGAAGCGCGGGATCGGCCACGAGAAGGCGGCCGAACTCCTCGCGCTGAGTGTGCAGTCGGCGCGTGAGGCGGCGCGGCAGGCGGCGGCGAAGGGGGTCACCCGACCGCTGTGGGTGGCGGCCTCGGTGGGCCCGTACGGGGCGATGCTCGCGGACGGCTCCGAGTACCGGGGGCGGTACGGGCTGAGCGTGGACGAGCTCGCCGACTTCCACCGGCCGCGCCTGGAGGTGCTGGCCGCGGCCCGTCCCGACGTGCTCGCCCTGGAGACGGTCCCGGACGCCGACGAGGCCCGGGCGCTGCTGGGGGTGGTGCGCGGGCTGGGGGTGCCGGCCTGGCTGTCGTACACCGTGGAGGGCGATCGCACCCGCGCCGGGCAGCCGTTGGAGGAGGCGTTCGCCCTGGCCGCCGATGTGGACGAGGTGATCGCGGTGGGCGTGAACTGCTGTGCCCCGCAGGACGTCGAGGGCGCGGTCCGGACCGCCGCGCGCGTCACCGGCAAGCCGGTGGTCGTCTACCCCAACAGCGGGGAGGCCTGGGACGCCGGGGCCCGCGCGTGGGACGGGCGCTCCAGTTTCACGCCCGAGGAGGTCGCGGGGTGGCGTGCGTCCGGGGCACGGCTGATCGGCGGGTGCTGCCGGGTGGGGCCCGAGGCGATCGCCGGGATCGCGGCGGCGATGACGCCCTGACGGAACACCTGCCCACGGTGCGCTGGGCCCCGGTGCCCCGGTGACGGTGATCGAGTACGACAACGAGGGCGGCGCCCACGCCCTGGTCGCGCACGTCCTGTCCCAGGGCCATCGGCGTGTGCTGTTCCTGGGCGGCAGACCCGACCACACCACGGCACAGGGCCGGGAGCGCGGCTGTCTGGCCGCCCACCGCGCCCGCGGCATCGACGTCGATCCGGCGCTCGTCCTGCACGGCGACTTCACCCGTGACTCGGGCCACCGGCTGATCCGCGAGGCCCTCGCGGCGGGGCTGGAGTTCACGGCGGTGGTCGCCGCCACCGACATGGTCGCGGCCGGCGCGCTGACCGCGCTCCGCGAGGCGGGCCTGAGCGTGCCGGGCGATGTTTCGCTGGCCGGTTACGACGACATTCCCTTCGCGCGGGACCTGTACCCGGCCCTGACCACGGTCCACGTCCCCTACGAGGAGCTGGGCCGCCTCGCCGTCCCTACCGCGCTCGGCCGGACGCCCGAGAAGGCGGACGAGCACCTGCTGCTGGGCACGCATGTGGTGGTTCGGGATTCGGTGGCGCCGGTGACCTCATAGGGGGACGCGAGTCGGGCGGACCGGTCTCAGGTGCGGCGCACTCCCGTGGAGCGCCGCAGCCGTCGTACCGTCGCGCGCAGATCCGCCGCCCGTGCCGGCGCCGGGTCCGGCACTTCTGCGCCGGACGGCTCACCGGGCGCCGTTTCGGCCGCCGCCCACAGCGCCAGCTCGGCGTCGCGCGGGCCGTACACCGTGCGGGGCTCGCCGGCGTCGAAGATCCGCACCGGATGCCGCGCGTCCCAGGCCTCCCAGCCGGGGTCGCCGTCGGCCGCGAACCGCACCCACGCGCCGTGCATCGCGTCGGCCAGTTCCTGCGGCGCTCCGTCGCCGGCGAGTCTGCGCGACTCCGGTACGTCGCCGCTGTCGAAGACGAAGCCGAGCTCCAGGGCGTGGCAGGAGCCGAGGCCGGGCAGGCCCGAGGGCCAGGCGAACTCGTAGACCCAGGAGCCGCCGGGGCGGGAGTCGGCCAGGCGGTGCAGGGGGCGGCGCAGCAGGTGGTCGGTGACCATCTGGCCGACCGTCTCGGCGGTACCGGCCCGCGGGTGCAGGGCGCGGTACCCGCGGGGCACCTCGGTGCCGCAGTGGCAGCGGGCCATGGCGCCGGCGAGAGCGACGGCTCCGAGCCGGTCGACGCGCTCGAAAAGGCCGCCGGGGACGAGCCAGAGGCGGTACTCCTCGCTGGTCCAGCCCGTCATCAGCTCGACGCCGACGGCCGCGTCGCCGTCGACGAGGGCATCCAGGGGGTCGCGCGGGACGAGGTCGCCGTCGACGACGATGCCGAAGGAGGGGCCGCCGAGCACCGGGCTGCTCAGTCTGCCCACCTCCGCCTGGGTGCGCAGCAGCAGGTCACGGTCGACCTCGGCGAAGGCGGCGGCGGTCGCGGGGATCTTCAGTCGTGTGGCCATACGGCGCACCATGCGCCGTACCTTGTCCCGTTCGAACGCCTCGGGCGGCCCGCTCTGCAGGACCGCCCGTCGTATGAGCCCCTGCGCCTGCGGGGCGGCCAGCAGGGCGCCGACGCTGATCGCCCCTGCGGACTGTCCGGCGAGGGTGACGCGGTCGGGGTCGCCGCCGAAGGCCGCTATCGAGTCGTGCACCCAGCGCAGGGCGGCGAGCTGGTCGCGCAGGCCGGGGTTGGCGGGGGTGTCCGGGAACAGTCCGTAGCCCTCGACTCCCAGCCGGTAGTTCACCGAGACGAAGACGACGCCGTCGCGGGCGAAGGTCCGCCCGTCGTACACGGGAACGGCGGAAGAACCCCTGGTCAGCGCGCCGCCGTGCAGCCACACCAGGACCGGCAGCCCGGCTCCCGGGCCCGGCTCCGGGGTCCACACGTTCAGGTTGAGGCAGTCGTCGCCGGGCACGACGGGGTCGGAGAGGTACTTGTCGAAGGCTTCGGAGTACGGCGGTTTCGGCGGTGTCGGGCCGAAGGAACCCGCGTCGCGCACGCCGTCCCAGGGCTCGGGCGGGACGGGCGGCCGGAACCGGCGGGGACCGAAGGGAGGGGCGGCGTACGGGATGCCCCGGAACACCGCGATCCCCTGCTCGAACCGTCCGCGTACCGCCCCGTACGGGGTGCCGACCACGGGGTCCGTCTGGATTGCTGCCGTCATGTGCCCACCAGCCTCCTCACCGCGCTACCGCACCGGTAACACCAGAGCACCACAGATCGCCGCGGTATTCCGGTGCAGAGCGCGATATGTGGGCTACTTGGCGTACATCAGGGTGCCGAAGCCGAGCTGGTCGTAGCCGCCGCTGGTGGAGCCGTAGTCACCCCTTCCGCCCTCGGGGACGACGAGGTCGTAGTACATCTGCGACATGTACTTGTCGTCCAGGTACAGCCGCCGGTTGTAGTGGAAGTGGAGCATGGCCCACACCGGGCGGATCTGGCCCCGCGAGCCGTAGGCGATGACCGTCTGGGACGAGGTGGCGCAGTCCAGCGGGTGACCTGGGACGCGGAGGGCCGGCCCCGGTTGGCGCACGGGGGTCACCATCCCGCGGTCGAGGTCACCGTACCGACCGAGCCCGCTCCCCTGCCGACGCGGCAGCAGGGCGGGTTGGGACGGCCGTGGAGCACTCCGCGCGCATACGCCGATCCCTCCTGGGCCGACGACGCCGTCCACCCGGGCTGGATCCGGGTGCGCGGCCGGCACGGCCCGGAGTCCCGTTGGGCGCACAGCCTGCTGGCACAGCGCCTCACCGAGCGCCGGGCGGAGGCCGAGGTCACCGTCGAGGCGCGGCCCGACACCTTCACGCAGGCCGCGGGTCTCGTCCTGTGGTACGACGCCCAGGGGTATCCGAGTCTGGACGTGACCTGGGCGGAGCCGGAGGGCGAGGAGCAGCGTGGGCAGCAGTGGCACGGCGGCGGCCGCAGGGTGCTGCGGCTCGTGGAGCGCGACGGGGCGAGCACCCGGACGGTGGCCGTCGTGGCCGTCGTGGCCGTCGTGGCCGTCGTGGCCGTCGACGACGATGCGCCGGTGACGCTGGGGGCGACGGTCGACGGGCCGACGGCACGGTTCTGGCACGCGCGGGACGGGGTGCGTACGCCCGTCGGGGAACCGCTGGACTTCAAGGCTCTCCGACGACCACGGGTCGCGGCTCCGCTTCACCGGGGCGATGGCCGGTATCCATGCCGTGGACCTGGTGGACGCGACTTTCACGGCCGACTTCACCGCTTTCCGCCTCTCCTGCTGGTGACGGCCGCGGGCCCGTCGGCCACCGGCCACAGGCCGCCCGCCTGCCCGCCCCGCCACCACGTTCGAAGTTTCGAAAGCCTGGGCGTGTGAAGACCTGGCGAAGCCCGACCTCTTCCCCGCCCCAGCCCGCGAACCTAGGGTAGGAAGCGCTTACTGTCGCGCTCCTGTCGAAACTTTTCATGGCCCTCGGGCGGGCCGGAGAGGTGGTTCCCTATGGTCCGTACGGGGAGTGCCGGCGTGGCCGCCGGTCCGACGCTGGCCGTGGTGGCCCGCGAGGCGGGGGTCTCCGTGCCGACCGCGTCCAAGGTCGTCAACGGCCGGGAGGACGTGGCTCCGGAGACGCGCCGGCGTGTGACGGAGGCGCTCGACCGGCTCGGTTACGTCCGCAGGCCCCGGTTCGACGCGGCGAAGGTGCCCGGCCTGGTCGACCTGGTCGTGCACTCGCTCGACAGTTCCTGGTCGGGCGCGATCCTGCAGGGGGTCGAGGGGGCGGCGCACGACGCGGGACTGGAGGTCGTGGTCTCGGCGGGCCTGACCCGGACACGGGGTGCGCGGCCGGAGCGCGGCTGGCTGGACAAGCTGATCGCGCGCGGCTCCTCCGGGGTGCTGTTCAACCTGTCCGAGCTGACTCCGTCGCAGTACGCCTGGCTGGACCAGCACCGCATTCCGTACGTGCTGATCGACCCGGTGCTGGAGCCGCCGCCGGGTGTCGTGTCGGTGGGCGCGGCGAACTGGCAGGGCGGTGTGACGGCGACCGAGCATCTGCTGGCGCTCGGTCACGAGCGCATCGCGGTGATCGCGGGCCATCAGCGCAAGATGTGCAGCAGCGCGCGGGTCGCCGGCTATCGCTCGGCCCTCGCGTCGGCGGGCATTAGGCACCGTCCCGAGTACGTCCGCCACGCCGGCTTCGACGAGTCGGTCGCCCGCCGTCGCATGCTGGACCTCCTGGACCTGCGCGAGCCCCCGACGGCCGTCTTCGTCTGTTCGGACCGCATGGCCCTCGGCGTCTACGAGGCGCTGGCCGAACGGGGGTTGAGGGTGCCCGACGACGTGAGCGTCGTGGGCTTCGACGATCTGCCCGAGTCCCGCTGGGCCAGTCCCGCGCTGACCACGGTCCGCCAGCCCCTCGCGGAGATGGCGGCGACGGCCCTGCATCTGCTGGTGCGGATGATGGAGGGCGACCGCCCGGAGGGCACGCGCACGGAGTTGTCGACGCGGCTGGTGCAGCGGGCGAGCACGGCACGCGCGCGGGTGAGGGAACCGTAGTCGCCGACGCGGCTCGCGGGACCCGTTTCCGCACCCCGTTGCGGTGGCTCGTGCCGCGAACCGATCATGGCTGTCATGGAGCGACCGAGTCAGTTCATCGAATGCGGCGGCCTGGTGCTGCGACGCTGGCGGCCGCAGGACGACTTCGCCCCGGCGTTCAGGCTGATCGAGGAGTCCGTGGACCATCTGCGCCCGTGGATGGGCTGGGTCGCCCGGCACGGTGAGGAGAGCACCCGGGACTTCCTCGCGAAGGCCGAGTCGAAGTGGGCTGCCGACGAGGCGTACAACTACGCCATCGCGGAGGGCGGCACGCTCGTCGGCATGTGCCAGACCTACCGCGTGGACGCGCCCGTCAGATGGCGGATGGGGTACTGGCTGCACCCGGCCGCCACCGGCCGGGGCATCGCCACGAGAGCGACGGCGGCCCTGGTGGCGGAGATGTTCGCCCTGCCGGGCGTGGACTACGTGGAGATCACCCACGACCTGGCCAACACGGCCAGTGGCGCGGTGCCGCGCCGCCTGGGATTCACCGAGATCGGCCACGAGCGGGCCGCGCCGGAGACGCCTTCGCTCGTCGGGATCGACGTGGTCTGGCGCCTGGACCGCCCCGCGCGGCGGGCCGAAGGCGCTACGGCTCGGTGAGCGTCCGCCCCGCCCAGCCGATGCCGCCGCGCAGATGCTCCCGGAACGCTGGCAACTCGTAGGCGTCGGCGGCGTGTCCGAGTGCCGTGAAGAAAACCCGGCCCGCGCCCTGCTCCCGGCACCAGGCCAGGGGGTGGTCGGCGCCCATGCCGCCGCCTTCGTACGACGACTCGTCGGCGCTCACCAACACCCGCACCGCGTCACGGGGGTTGGTGCGGAAGTCGTACCACTCGTCGGTGAAGTCCCAGACGGGGGGCAGGTGGCGGGTGGCCGGATGCGCGCGGTCCTCGACGACGGCCCGTCCGGGCTGGTGGACGGGGTGCCGGTCGAACCGGGCGCCCAGCAACTCGCCGTAGTAGGGCCAGTCGTACTCCGTGCAGGCCGCCGCGTGGACCCCGGCGAACCCTCCACCGCCCTCCACGTAGGCGGCCAGCCGTTCCCGTCCGGCCGGGGTGAGCACCTCGCCGCTGGTGGAGAGGAAGACGACGGCGGCGTAGCCGTGCAGGGGGCTCTCGAAGACGGCGGGTTCTTCGCTATGGTCCACCTCGAGATCATCGAGCGCGCGTACGGCGGCGACGGCGGCGGGGATGGAGTCGTGGCGGTAGTCGGTGGTGCGCGTGTAGACGAGGAGTCGGGGGGCCATGCGCGCGAGCCTAGCCGGGGACCGGGGGTGTTCCCGCGGTTGAACGAGTACCGGAAGAGACCTGTGTGGCCCTTCGTGCTGATGGGGTCGGCCGTCCTCGTGGCCGTACTCGGCGCCGTGGGCGCCTTCGAGTACATGGTGTACCGGATGTCCGATCCGGCGACGACCATCCCGGTGGGCCTGCGCGTCGACGGCTCACGCGTCTCCTTCAAGGCCCCCGTCTGCGCCGGTGAGAGAGTACAGACGGTCGAGGTGTACGACAGTGACTCCGAGAAGCTGCTGTGGCGCGCGCGGGGTCCGAGGACGGCCGAGGCCAAGAGCGGCGCGGTGACGCTCTGGGCGTCGGACGACTTCCGTACGGCACGTCCGACGGCGCAGCCCGGGACCTTGCCGAAGTGGCTGGACGTCTCCGTCGTCTACGCCGGAGGCGACGACGGCACCGGAGACGTGTTCGAGGTCCGGAAGGTCAGGGCCGCCCGGGTACCCGCCGGGCGGTACTGGACGCGGGAGGGGCCCATGACGGCCGCCGAGATCGACGCCCGGCTCTCCTGCTGAGGCCGCCGCACAGGTGTTCCACGGCGGGCCCTTCGCCCCCTAGCCTCGACTTCGATGAACGCCATCCCCGCGCATCTGGACCACCTCGTCCTCGCCACCCCCGACCTGGCGGCGACGGTCGCCGACTTCACGCGGCGCACCGGCGTCCCGCCCGCTCCCGGCGGCGCCCACGTGGGCCGCGGTACGCGCAACTTCCTGGTGTCGCTGGGTGGTTCCAGCTACCTGGAGATCATCGGGCCGGACCCGGAGCAGACGGAGCCGGACGGCCCGCGCCCGTTCGCGGTGGACGACCTGGCGGTGGCACGGACGGTGACCTGGGCCGTCAGCCCGCCCGACCTGGACGCCGCGGTCACATCCGCCCGGGCCCGCGGCTACGACCCGGGCGACATCCGCCCGATGAGCCGGCGCCGCCCCGACGGCACGCTCCTGCGGTGGCGGCTGACCGACGGCGACACCCAGCACCCCTCCGGTCTGGTGCCCTTCCTCATCGACTGGGGGTCCGCCGTCCACCCCTCCGCCTCCGGGCTGCCCGTCACCCCGCTGCTCCGGCTGTCGGCGAGCGCCCCCGACCCGGCGGAGCTCCGCCCGCTGCTGGCCGCCGTGGACGCCGAACTCCCGCTGACCGAGGGCCCGGTGGCCCTCACCTTCACCGTGGACACCCCGCGCGGCCCCGTCACCTTCTCCTGACCCCGGGCCGCGCCCTGTCCGATTCCTTCAAGACCGACGCCCGGCCCGCTGCCTACGGTGGCCGCATGACTCCACGATTCGCCGTGATCGGCCTGGTCGCCTCCGACATGGCGGCCTCACTCGCCTTCTACCGCCGCCTCGGCCTGGTCTTCCCCGACGGCGCCGAGGACCAGCCACACGTCGAGGCCGAACTGCCCGGCGGGCCGACCCTCGCCCTGGACACGGAGGAGACGATCCGCTCCTTCCACCCCGGGTGGCGGCCGCCGAGCGGGGGCGGCCGGATCGCGCTCGCCTTCCGGTGCGCGTCGCCCGCCGAGGTCGACACGATGTACGAGGACCTCGTCGGCGCCGGCCACCACGGCGAGCTCAAGCCGTGGGACGCCTTCTGGGGCCAGCGGTATGCGGTCGTGCACGACCCCGACGGCAACGGCGTCGACCTGTTCGCGCCGCTACCCCGGCAGTAGCCGGCCGAGCGGCACCCCGGCCAGCTCCTTGACGTCACGGGCCAGATGGGCCTGGTCGGCGAACCCGGCCCGGGCGGCCGTGTCCGCGAACGGCACCCCGGCCCGGGCCAGCCCCACGGCCCGCTGCAACCGCAGCACCCGGGCCAGCGTCTTGGGCCCGTACCCGAAGGCCACCAGCGACCGCCGGTGCAACTGCCGGACGGTGAGCCCCAGTTCGTCGGCGGTCCAGCCGACGGGACGGCCCGTGCCGAGGGCGGCGACGAGGTGCCGCAGCAGCGGGTCGGGGGGTGCGCCGGCCTCGGCCAGCCGCAACGCCGCTTCCTCCAGGCCCAGGGCCGGTCCGGGCGCGGCGGCGACCAGTGCGGTGAGACGGCGGACCTCCGCGGCGGGGCGCAGTGCGTCGAGTCCGACGCGCCGGTCACGCAGTTCGTGCGCGGGCACGCCGAGGATCGAGGGCGCGGTCCCGGGGAAGAAGCGGACGCCGGCCCAGAGTCCGGGCGCGCCGTCGGTGACGTAGGCGTGTGTGTCGGGTCCGGCGACGAGCAGCCGGCCGTCGTGCCAGAGCAGGTCCATGCACCCGTCGGGCAGCACCCGCCCCACGCCGGCCTCGGCCGGGGTGTTGCGCCAGACGACCGCTCCGGTCAGCCGGGAGGGCCTCTCCTCGTACACGCCCGCCAGCCTACGCGCGCGCCCGCGCCGGCCGTCCCCGGTGCTCCTGCGGGCCGACTCCGTGGACCCGCATCACGGGCTCGCCCACGAGCGGGCTGAAACGCCGGGCGGACGGACGTGCCCGGCGCCGTACACGGTGTACTCGCCGAGCTGCTCGCCCGGCGGCTCGCGGCGGCCGAGGCCGTCGACCCGCTCTTCGCGCGGGACCTGGCCGCTCGGGTCGCGCGCTTCACGGAGGACGGCGGCAAGTTCAACCGCTCCCGCCTGAGCGCCGCGCGGGACACCCCGGCCTCGGCGGCCGGTGAGGCCACGGTCCAGGGGGCGCGGGTCGTCCTGGAGCAGCCGCAGCACCCGCCCCACCACCGGTTCCGGGATCGTCGCCGCAGGTGTGCGGGTCGGGTCCGCGGGCGAGGGCGAGGTCACCGGCCCGCAGCCGCACCGGCTGCCCCGCGTCCGGCGTGGCCCGGGCGCCGCCGCGGACCATGAGCATGACGGTCGGCGGGGCCCGGTCCTCCACCCGCAGGACCCAGGGCGGATGGAAGCACGCTCGGATCATGAAGGCGCCACGCACGCGGGGGCCGGCGAGCGGGAGGTGCCGGTCGTCAGGAGCCTTCCGGCTTGTGCGGCGGGTGGGTGCTCTTGACGTGGGTGCGCAGGCGTGAGGTCACGTCCTCGGGCGGCAGGAAGCGGGACCAGCGCTCGGGGAACTCCGACGGCATGTCGGGGTCCTCGGGATCGGTGTCGTGACCGGCGGCGGCACGGGCCACGTGTTCGGCCAGCTGGGCCTCGCGCAGTCGCTCGTTGGCGGCGCGGGCCGCGGCGGTCGCCGCCGCCGGCCACACGCGGTCGATCGCCGCGTTGACCGCGGCCCCGACGAGCACGGCGAAGGCGCCCACCCCGATCCACAGCAGCACGGCGACGGCGGCGGCGAGGGAGCCGTAGATGGAGGCGCCCTCGATGGTCTGGGTGAGGTAGATGCGCAGCAGGAAGCTGCAGACCACCCACATCGCCAGTGCCACCAGCGCGCCGGGCACGTCCTCGATCCACGGGGAGCGCACCGGCACGGACACGTGGTAGAGCGTGGTCAGGAAGACGATCGACAGGATGATGACCACGGGCCAGTACAGGACCTGCACCACCGTCTCCGACCACGGCACGATCCGCACCACCGCGTCCGGGCCCGCGACCATCAGCGGCAGCGCGACCGAACCGATCACCAGGGCCGCGACGAACAGCAGGAACGCCACGATCCGGGTCTTGACGATGCCGCGCACGCCGTCGAGGCCGTACATCACGGTGATGGTGTCGATGAAGACGTTGACCGCGCGGGAGCCCGACCACAGGGCGAACAGGAAGCCGATGGAGATGACGTCCGGTCTGCCGCCCTTCATCACGTCGTTCAGGATCGGCTGGGCGATCTCGTTGACACCCTTGTCGGACAGGACGGTCTGCGACGCGTTGAGGATGTTGGTCTCGAGGCTGGAGATGCTGTCGGTGCCGGTCCAGTCGTCGACGTAGCCGAGCAGGCCGATGAGGCTGAGCAGCAGGGGCGGCACGGACAGCAGCGTGAAGAACGCGGCCTCCGCGGCGAGGCCGAGGATGCGGTACTCCATGCAGGAGTTGACGGTGTCCTTGAGCAGCAGCCAGGCGGTCCTGCGCTTGGAGACGTTCCGGTAGAGGGCACGCGCCCGGTGGAGACGACCGGAGGGCCGCTGCGAGGACTCACTTGCTGGCTGCACGACCTAACGGTATCCGGCAGGTCCGCGTGCCCTCATCCCCTGGCCCCGGGCAACACGGCCGGACCCGGCGCCGGGACCCGGCCACCTCTCTGTCATGTCCGCGTTGACCGGAATGTTCCCGGCCGGGTCGTGCCGACCGGCGCCGAGACGGGGTACTTTCGCGGCATGGCAGGCACCACGCACACCGTGTCCAACCAGCCCCCTCCCCTGACCGGCTACGACGTCTACTCCGCCGACCGTGTCCTGACCGAGGCCGTCGGCCGGCATGTCTCCGCCGATCTGCTGGACGAGGTCCGCGGCGAGCTGTCCGCGCTCGGCCGGGCGTCCGGATCGGCACAGGTGCAGGAGTGGGGTGCGCAGGCCAACGACAACCCGCCCCGGCTGCGCACCCACGACCGGTACGGCCACCGTGTCGACGAGGTCGAGTTCCACCCGGCCTGGCACCGCGTGCTCGGCAAGGGCGTCGGGGCCGGACTGACCGCGGCCTGGGCCCGCCCCGCGGGCCATGTGCGCAGAGCGGCCGCGTTCCTGGTGTGGACGCAGGTCGAGGCCGGCAACCTCTGTCCGCTGTCCATGACCCACGCCGCCGTCCCGGCGCTGCGGACCGACCCGGACCTCGCCGCCGTCTGGGAACCCAGACTCACGTCCATGATCTACGACCGCGAGCTGCGGCCCGCCCGTCTCAAGGCCGGTGCCCTGTTCGGGATGGGCATGACGGAGAAGCAGGGCGGCAGCGACGTACGCGCCAACACGACGGCCGCGACGCCGCTCGCCGAGGCCGGGACGTACACGCTCACCGGGCACAAGTGGTTCTGTTCGGCTCCGATGTCCGACGGCTTCCTGGTCCTCGCCCAGGCACCGGAGGGGCTGACCTGCTTCCTGGTGCCCCGCGTCCTGGAGGACGGTTCCCGCAACGTCTTCCTCCTGCAGCGCCTCAAGGACAAGCTCGGCAACCGCTCCAACGCCTCCGCCGAGGTCGAGTTCGACGGGACCTGGGCGCGGCGGGTCGGTGAGGAGGGGCGCGGGGTGCGCACCATCATCGACATGGTGGCCGCGACCCGGCTGGACTGCGTGCTCGGTTCGGCGGGCCTGATGCGGCAGGCGGTGGCGCAGGCGGTCCACCACTGCACGTACCGGGAGGCCTTCGAGGGCAGGCTCATCGACAAGCCGCTGATGCGCAACGTGCTCGCCGACCTCGCCGTGGAGTCCGAGGCGGCGACCACCCTCGCGCTGCGCCTGGCGGCCGCCTGCGACGACGGCGGCGAGCAGGAGCGGGCGCTGCTGCGGCTCGCGGTGCCGGCCGCCAAGTACTGGGTGAGCAAGCGGTGTACGCCCGTCGTCGTCGAGGCCGCCGAGTGCCTGGGCGGCAACGGCTACGTCGAGGAGTCGGGCCTGCCCCGGCTGGTGCGCGAGTCGCCGCTGAACTCGATCTGGGAGGGCGCGGGGAACGTGCAGGCCCTGGACGTGCTGCGCGCCCTGCGCCGGGAGCCGACGGCGCTGAACGCCTACCTCCAGGAGGTGGGCCGGGCCCGGGGCGCCGACCACCGCCTCGACCAGGCGATCAAGAACCTGCTGACCGACCTGGCCGACCTGGACGGGATCGAGGCCCGCGCCCGGCGACTGACGGAACGGCTGGCCCTGGTCCTGCAGGGTTCGCTGCTGGTCCGCTTCGCGCCCCCCGAGGTGGCCGACGCCTTCTGCGCCTCCCGCCTGGGCGGCGACGCCGGCACGGCCTTCGGCACCCTGCCCCACACCCTGAACCTGAAGTCGGTGGTGAATCGGGCCCGCCCGCAAGAATGAGGCCGGCCCCGCCGGCCCAAGGGGCGCGGGGAACCGCGCGACCGGCCACGAACCGGCCCGCACCCGCCGTCGCGCACAAGCCCCCACCCCCCGAGGCGAGGTCGGCCGAATCGCCGAAGGCAAACGGCGAGGGTGGTGCTGCGCCGACACGGCACCACCCCCGCCGCACTGGCCCGGTCGAGGCCGCGAACGCCGCTCGGGACGGCGTCGCTCAATATTCAAACAAGCCGGGAGCGTTCACCAGGGTTGCAGGGGGTTGCAACTTGCTGCTGTCTGTGGCCGGACTGTGTCCGTCCGTCATGAACGAACGGCACTATTGGACGGACAGTCAGGATGTTCCCTCCGGGAGGACCAGTGGCACTCTCGCCGACGGACGTGACGCAACTCGCGGTGGTGGACACGGCTCGCGCGGCACGGGTACTCAGCGACGTCCGCTCCGCCGCGCTCTCCGGGCAGCGCGCGCCGGTCGCGCCCCGCCCGGTGATCGAGCAGTCGTGGGGGCGCATGCTGCGCAGCGGCGTCGACCCCGACCACGACTTCCGCACCGGGCTGCTGTCCCAGGAGGAGGTGCGGCGGCGCCGGGAGGTCTCGGAGCTCAGGCATGTGCTGCCGGTGCTGCGCGAGGGACTGCTGTCGGTCGCGGACACCGCCCACCACATCATGGTGATCGCCGACGCCGACGGCCGCGTGCTGTGGCGGGAGGGCAGTTCCCCGGTGCTGCGCAAGGCCGACGGGACCGGCTTCGAACTCGGCGCGGACTGGCGGGAAAGCGTCATCGGCACCAACGGCATCGGCACCCCGGTGGTGGCCCGCCGGCCCGTGCAGGTCTTCGCCTCCGAGCACTTCGTGCGCTCGCAGACCTCCTGGACCTGCACCGGCGCGCCCATCACGGACCCGCGCGACGGCCGGCTGCTCGGCGTCGTGGACGTCAGCGGGCCGCTGGAGACGATGCACCCGGCCACCCTCGCCTGGGTCGACTCGGTGGCCAAGCTCGCCGAGTCGAAGCTGCGCGAACTGCATCTGGGCTCGCTGGAACGGCTGCGCTCGGTGGCGGCCCCGGTGCTGGCCCGGGTGGGCGGCCGCGCGCTGGCGGTGGACCGGGACGGCTGGACGGCGGCGGTGACGGGAATGCCGTACACGAGCCGGGCCTTTCTGCCCAAATCCCTCTCGACGGGCCGTCGATGGCTGCTGCCGTTCGGGCTGTGCACGGTGGAGCCGCTGGCGGGGGGCTGGTTGATCCGGGTCTCGGACGAGCCGGTGCCGCGGGTGGCCACCCGGGTCGTGCTGGACCTGACGCAGTCGCGCCGCTGGACGGTGACGGTGTCCGGGTCCGCGGGCTCATGGAGCCACGAACTGAGTCCACGGCACGCCGAGTTGCTGTATCTGCTGGCGCTGCACCGTGACGGCCGCAGCGCGGCCGGCCTGGCCGAGGACGTGTTCGGGGACCCGGCCCGTACGGTGACGGTACGGGCCGAGATGTCGCGTGTACGGCGCTACCTGGGCGGACTGCTGGAGCACCGCCCCTACCGCTTCGCCGAGGGCGCCGACGTCGAGGTGCTGCTGCCTGCCGACCCGCGGGACCTGCTGCCGCACTCGACGGCGCCGGCGGTGATCAGCGGGCGCACACCGGACGACACGCCGGGAATGTATCGTTCCGCTCCCTCCGAGTGACAACGCGGGGCATCGGGGGAGCATCTTCCGCATATTTGCAGGGTCTTAGCCCTGGGCCGCCCCGAACTGCCGTAGCATCCCTCTACGGGCCACCCCACCTGCTCCTTTGGTCAACACACGGACCAATGAACGCAGTTGGCTCGCCTCGGGAGGACCTATGAAGCAACGTGGCAGGCACCGTCGGCAGAAGCGGGGCCGAGCGCTGCGCGCTTTCCTGGCCGGGACCGCCCTCGCGCTCACCGCGGCGGCCACCATGATCAGTGCCTCGCAGGCCACGGTCAGCAAGGATCCCGGGGGGTTGAAGACCCTCGCCGGGTCCGCCGCGGAGTTCCGGCTGCGGGAACGGCTGGTGCCCGAGTCCACGCTGGACCGGCTCGCCTCCGCGATGGGCAGGCCCGTCGGCGTGCGCGCCGTCCTCGACGACGCCGACCACTCCCTGCGTACGCCGGCCGACTGCACGACCGCCGACCGCGCCGCGCTGCCCGTCGAGCCGGCGGCCACGCGCGCGTACTGCTGGGACGCCGCCGACACCCGCGGCTGGCGGGCCGGCGCGATCACCACCTCGGGGGACGCGGACGACGACGGCCACTGGGGCGAGCACCGGGTGCTGCTGTCCGGCTGGGCCCGCGCCGGCCGGGCGGGCGCGCCGGGTCTGGCCCGGGTCGCCTTCGTCGACGCCGACGACCCCGACAACCTCGTCTACACCTGGGCCCTCCTCGCCGTTCCGGTCGACGGCGGCCGCGACTACCGCGGGCTGGCCTCCGCCGTGTCCGGCATGACCTGGTACCAGGGCAAGCTGCTGGTCACCACCGCCGACGGCCTGTACGTCTACGACCTGCACCGCGTCCAGCGGGCCACCGTCGACAGCAGCCGGATCGGCAAGGTGCCCGGCGGCTGGTCGGCCCACGGCTACCGGTACGTGCTGCCGGCCATCGGCTCCTACCGGCCGGCCCCCGGCGCGGCCCGCCCCGAGGCGATCTCCCTCGACCGCAGCACCGCGCCCGACAGCCTGGTCGCGAGCGAGCGGGTGTCCTCGGACAGCGGCCGGCACACCCGCCTGTGGCGCTACGCGTTCAGCTCCGACCCGGCGCGCGCCGGGCTGCTGGCCACGGACTCCGCCGGACAGGCGTCGGCGACCCGGGCGTACGAGACGAAGACGACCGACGTCAGCGGTGTGCTGTCGTACGGCTCGAACTGGTATCTCGACCGCGCGGCGGACGACCCGGCCGGCCACGGCACGCTGTGGCGGCAGAACGCGCACGGCGCGCGGGCCACCGAGTGCGGCACGGACGAGTCCAGCAACTGCTGGAGCGGCCGGGCCGGCTCCCTGTCGTACTGGGAGGAGACCGGCGAGGTGTGGTCCCAGTCCGGGCAGATGCTCTACGCGCTGCCGCTGAGCTCGATCGACAGGTCTCTGGGCTGATCGGCCGGTCCCCGGGCTGATCGGCCGGCCTCCGGGCTGATCGGCCGGCCTCCGGGCTGATCGGCCGGCCTCCGGGCTGATCGGCTGACTTCCCGGCTGATCGGCCGGTCTGCGAGCCGATCGGCCGGTCCCCGGGCTGATCGGCCGGTCCCCGGGATGATCGGCCGACCTCCGGGCTGATCGGCTGACTTCCCGGCTCATCGGCCGGTTTCCGGGATGATCGGCCGGTCTGCGAGCCGGTCGGCTGATCTCGGGCCCGATCGACAGATCTCGGGGCCGGATGATTCCCTGGCCGGCATGACGAACATCCCCGTGACCACCTGGTCCCTGGAGCAGACCGCCCCGACCGACCTCCTTCCGGCCTCCGCGCCGGAGGGGGACGTGCGGATCGTGCGCGCCGAGGTCCCCTCCCCCGAGTTCAGCCGCTTCCTGTACGCGTCGGTCGGCGGCGACATCCGCTGGATCGACCGGCTGGGCTGGACGTACGCCCGTTGGGAGGAGCACCTCGGGCGGGCCGGCGTGGAGACGTGGGTGGCCTACGACCGGGGCACGCCCGCCGGGTACGTGGAGCTGGACCCGCAGGACGACGGGGTGGTGGAGATCGTCTACTTCGGGCTGATCCCCGCCTTCCGGGGCCGCCGGATCGGCGGGCACCTGCTGTCGAACGGCGCCGCCCGCGCCTGGGACCTCGCGGACCGCTGGCCCGGGCTGGCCCGCACCAAGCGGGTCTGGCTGCACACCTGCAGCCTGGACGGGGAGCACGCCATGGACAACTATCTGCGCAGGGGCTTCAAGCTCTTCGACACCAAGGTCGAGGAGCAGGCCGAGGTGGCCGCTCCCGGGCCGTGGCCCGGCGCCTACCGCGTCTGACCTGCGCGGACAAGAGTCCGTGCGCGCTATGTGATCGACGACACTCTTGTCTCGCCTGTCGGGACAAGGGTGTCCGCATCATGGACGAAGCTGGACTGTGTCCAGATCGCCGTGACACGCTTCCGTCATGTCTGGAACTGGAATTGCCTTGGTGAGTCGGCGGCACGTCGACCTCGGCCGCATGTCCAGCGCCATCTGTCCGGCGAGCTGACAGCTCAGAGCCGCCCGACATCTTCTGACATCTCCTCTTTCCCTGCGCAAAGACGCGCACGTATGCCCATGCGCATGTACGCGCAGGCCAGAGCCGCTTTCCGCCTGTCCCGAAGGACGTAATCACCATGGCCGCCTCCCCGCAGAACCCTGCCGCCGCGACTTCCCGCCGCAAGGTGAGCCGTCACCGTGGCGAGGGTCAGTGGGCCGCGGGGCACTTCACTCCGCTGAACGGCAACGAGCAGTTCAAGAAGGACGACGACGGTCTCAATGTGCGGACACGCATTGAGACGATCTACTCCAAGCGTGGCTTCGACTCGATCGACCCCAACGACCTGCGCGGGCGTATGCGCTGGTGGGGGCTGTACACCCAGCGCAAGCCCGGGATCGACGGCGGCAAGACCGCGATCCTGGAGCCGGAGGAGCTGGACGACAAGTACTTCATGCTGCGGGTGCGCGTCGACGGCGGCCGCCTCACCACCCAGCAGCTGCGGGTGATCGGCGAGATCTCGCAGGAGTTCGCGCGCGGCAGCGCCGACATCACCGACCGGCAGAACATCCAGCTGCACTGGATCCGCATCGAGGACGTGCCGGAGATCTGGGAGCGGCTGGAGGCCGTCGGGCTGTCCACCACCGAGGCGTGCGGCGACTGCCCGCGTGTCGTGATCGGCTCGCCGGTCGCCGGGATCGCCGAGGACGAGATCATCGACGGCACCTGGGCCGTCGAGGAGATCCACGACCGCTACATCGGCAGCAAGGAGTTCTCCAACCTGCCGCGCAAGTTCAAGACGGCGCTCTCCGGCTCCCCGCTGCTGGACGTCGTGCACGAGATCAACGACGTGGCGTTCGTCGGCGTCGAGCACCCCGAGCACGGCCCCGGCTTCGACCTCTGGGTCGGCGGCGGCCTGTCCACCAACCCCAAGCTCGGCGTCCGGCTCGGCGCCTGGGTGCCGTTGGAGGAGGTCCCGGAGGTGTGGGCCGGCGTGGTCGGCATCTTCCGCGACTGGGGCTACCGGCGGCTGCGCAACCGCGCCCGGCTGAAGTTCCTCGTCGCCGACTGGGGCCCGGAGAAGTTCCGCCAGGTCCTGGAGGACGACTACCTCAGCCGCAAGCTCGTCGACGGCCCCGCGCCCGCCGACCCCGCGGGCCGCTGGCGCGACCACGTCGGTGTGCACCGGCAGAGGGACGGCCGTTTCTACGTCGGTTTCGCCCCGCGCGTCGGCCGCGTCGACGGCGCCACGCTCACGAAGATCGCCGAGGTGGCCGAGGCGCACGGCTCGAACCGGGTCCGGACCACCGTCGAGCAGAAGATGATCGTCCTCGATGTCGAGGAGGCGCAGGTCGAGCCGCTGGTGGAGGCTCTGGAGGCGCTGGACCTGACGGCCAAGCCGTCGCCGTTCCGGCGGGGCACCATGGCCTGCACCGGCATCGAGTACTGCAAGCTCGCCATCGTCGAGACCAAGCAGCGCGGTTCCGCGCTGATCGACGAACTGGAGCGCCGCATCCCGGACTTCGACGAGCCGATCACCATCAACCTCAACGGCTGCCCGAACGCCTGCGCCCGTATCCAGGTGGCGGACATCGGTCTCAAGGGCCAGCTGGTCCTCAACGACCGGGGTGAGCAGGTCGAGGGCTACCAGGTGCACCTCGGTGGCGCCCTCGGCCTGGAAGCCGGTTTCGGCCGCAAGGTCCGTGGTCTGAAGGTCACTTCCGAGGAGCTGCCCGACTACGTCGAGCGCGTCCTGAAGCGGTTCCAGGCGGAGCGCGAGGAGGGCGAGCGGTTCGCGGCCTGGGCCGCGCGCGCGTCCGAGGAGGCCCTGTCGTGAGCGAGCGTGCCGCCCCCTTCCACTGCCCCTACTGCGGCGACGAGGACCTCCGTCCCGGCGAGCAGGGCCATGGCGCGTGGGAATGCGCCGCGTGCAACAGGGCTTTCCAGTTGAAGTTCCTCGGGCTGCTGGCCCGGGGCCTTCAGCGCTCCGAACCAGGGGAAGATCAGACATGACCGCGGTGACGGAAGAACGGACGACCGACGATCTGAAGGCGCTCGCCGAGCAGGCGGGCCGCGACCTGGAGGACGCCTCCGCGCTGGAGATCCTGCGGTGGGCGGCGGAAACCTTCGGAAAGCGTTTCTGCGTGACCTCGTCGATGGAGGACGCGGTGGTCGCCCACCTCGCCTCCCGCGCGATGCCCGGCGTCGACGTGGTGTTCCTCGACACCGGTTACCACTTCCCGGAGACCATCGGCACCCGCGACGCGGTCGAGGCCGTCATGGACGTCAACGTCATCACGCTCACGCCGCGTCAGACGGTGGCCGAGCAGGACGCGGAGTACGGCCCGAGGCTGCACGACCGCGACCCCGACCTGTGCTGCAAGCTGCGCAAGGTGCAGCCGCTGGAGCGGGGCCTGACCAACTACGTGGCATGGGCGACCGGTCTGCGCCGCGACGAGTCCCCGACCCGGGCGAACACCCCGGTCGTCGGCTGGGACGAGAAGCGGCAGAAGGTCAAGATCTCCCCGATCGCCCGCTGGACCCAGGACGACGTGGACGCCTATGTCGCCGAACACGGCGTCCTGACCAACCCGTTGCTGATGGACGGCTACGCCTCCGTCGGCTGCGCCCCCTGCACCCGCCGGGTGCTCGAGGGCGAGGACGCGCGCGCCGGCCGCTGGGCCGGGCGGGCCAAGACCGAGTGCGGGCTGCACGAATGACGACGACCGAGGAGTTTCAGGTGACGACCGGAGCCACCGTCTGGCTCACGGGTCTGCCGAGTGCCGGCAAGACCACCATCGCGTACGAGCTGGCCGGCCGGCTGCGCGAGGAGGGCCACCGCGTCGAGGTGCTCGACGGCGACGAGATCCGCGAGTTCATCTCGGCGGGCCTCGGCTTCAGCCGCGAGGACCGGCACACCAACGTGCAGCGCATCGGCTTCCTCGCCGAGCTGCTCGCCCGCAACGGCGTCAAGGCGCTGGTCCCGGTCATCGCGCCGTACGCCGACAGCCGCGAGGCGGTGCGCAAGCGCCACCAGGACGGCGGGGCGCCCTACATCGAGGTGCACGTCGCGACCCCGGTCGAGGTGTGCTCCGTGCGTGACGTGAAGGGCCTGTACGCCAAGCAGGCGGCCGGCGAGCTGACCGGGCTGACGGGTGTGGACGACCCCTACGAGCAGCCCGAGTCGCCCGACCTGCGCATCGAGTCGCAGCACCAGACCGTCCAGGAGTCCGCGGCCGCGGTCCACGCGCTGCTCACCGAGAGGGGACTGGCATGACGACGACCGTCGCCGAGACCGAGGAGGGCACGGAAGCTCCGTACGCCCTCTCGCACCTGGACGCGCTGGAGTCCGAGGCGGTGCACATCTTCCGTGAGGTGGCGGGCGAGTTCGAGCGGCCGGTGATCCTGTTCTCCGGCGGCAAGGACTCCATCGTCATGCTCCACCTCGCGCTGAAGGCCTTCGCCCCCGCGGCCGTGCCCTTCTCGCTGCTGCACGTGGACACCGGCCACAACTTCCCCGAGGTCCTCGAGTACCGGGACCGGGCGGTGGCCAAGCACGGGCTGCGGCTGCACGTCGCCTCGGTGCAGGACTACATCGACCGCGGGGTGCTCAAGGAGCGCCCGGACGGCACCCGTAACCCGCTGCAGACGCTTCCGCTGACCGAGAAGATCCAGGCCGAGAAGTTCGACGCCGTGTTCGGCGGCGGGCGGCGGGACGAGGAGAAGGCCCGCGCCAAGGAACGGGTGTTCTCCCTGCGCGACGAGTTCTCGCAGTGGGACCCGCGCCGGCAGCGGCCCGAACTGTGGAACCTCTACAACGGCCGCCACGCCCCCGGCGAGCACGTCCGCGTCTTCCCCCTGTCCAACTGGACCGAGCTGGACGTCTGGCAGTACATCGCCCGCGAGGGCATCGAACTGCCGGAGATCTACTTCGCGCACGAGCGCGAGGTGTTCAAGCGGGGCGGCATGTGGCTGACCGCGGGCGAGTGGGGCGGGCCCAAGGACGGCGAGAACGTCGAGAAGCGGCTGATCCGCTACCGCACCGTGGGCGACATGTCCTGCACGGGCGCCGTCGACTCGGACGCGACCACGCTGGACGCCGTCATCGCCGAGATCGCCGCCTCCCGGCTGACCGAGCGCGGCGCGACGCGTGCCGACGACAAGCTCTCCGAGGCCGCGATGGAAGACCGTAAGCGCGAGGGGTACTTCTAAGCATGAGCACGACCACGGAACTCTCCGAGACCACCCTTCTGCGTTTCGCGACGGCAGGCTCCGTCGACGACGGCAAGTCCACGCTGGTGGGACGGCTGCTGCACGACTCCAAGTCGGTGCTGGCCGACCAGCTGGAGGCCGTCGAGCACGCCTCCCGCAACCGCGGCCAGGACGCGCCCGACCTCGCGCTGCTCACCGACGGCCTGCGGGCCGAGCGCGAGCAGGGCATCACCATCGACGTGGCGTACCGTTACTTCGCCACGCCGAGGCGGCGGTTCATCCTCGCCGACACCCCCGGCCACGTGCAGTACACCCGCAACATGGTCACCGGTGCCTCCACGGCCGAGCTGACGGTGATCCTGGTGGACGCCCGCAACGGCGTCGTCGAGCAGACCCGCCGTCATGCCGCGATCGCCGCGCTCCTGCGCGTCCCGCACGTCGTCCTCGCCGTCAACAAGATGGACCTGGTCGACTACCGGGAGTCCGTCTTCGCCGCGATCGCCGAGGAGTTCACCGCCTACGCGCTCGAACTGGGCGTCCCGGAGATCACCGCGATCCCGATCTCCGCGCTGGCCGGCGACAACGTGGTGGACCCGTCCGCGAACATGGACTGGTACGGCGGCCCGACCTTCCTGGAGCACCTGGAGACGGTCCCGGTCACCCACGACCTGAGCCACTGCCACGCCCGCCTGCCCGTGCAGTACGTGATCCGGCCGCAGACCGCCGAGCACCCGGACTACCGGGGTTACGCCGGCCAGATCGCCGCCGGTTCGTTCCACGTCGGCGAAGCGGTGACGGTGCTGCCGTCCGGCCGCGCCTCGCGGATCTCCGGCATCGACCTGCTCGGCGAGCCGGTCGACGTCGCCTGGACGACGCAGTCGGTGACGCTCCTGCTGGAGGACGACATCGACATCTCGCGCGGCGATCTGATCGTGCCCAGCAAGGACGCCCCGGCGACCACGCAGGACATCGAGGCGACCGTCTGCCACGTCGCCGACGCCCCGCTCACCGTCGGCCACCGGGTGCTGCTCAAGCACGGCACCCGCACGGTGAAGGCGATCGTCAAGGACATCCCCTCCCGGCTCACCCTCGACGATTTGTCCCTGCACCCGCACCCGGGACAGCTCGCCGCCAACGACATCGGCCGCGTGAAGATCCGCACCGCGGAGCCGCTGCCGGTCGACTCCTACGCCGACTCCCGGCGCACCGGTTCGTTCATCCTGATCGACCCCAGCGACGGCACCACGCTCACCGCGGGCATGGTCGGCGAGTCCTTCGCGTCCCCGGAGCCCGTCAAGGACGCGGCCGAGGACGACGGATGGGACTTCTGACCGTCCCCGGTCCGCCGTCCTCCCGGCCATGACCACGACGAGATCCCAGGAGGTGACGACCATGGCCACGATCACGACGCTCGCCAAGGCCGACGAGACGGTCGAGCACGCCGCCCGCATCGAGCACGTCTCGAAGTCCTTCGCGACGCCCGGTGGGCAGCAGCTCGTCCTGGACGACATCAGCCTCGATGTCGCCCCCGGCGAGTTCGTCACCCTCCTGGGCGCCTCCGGCTGCGGCAAGTCCACGCTGCTGAACCTGGTGGCGGGCCTGGACCGGCCCAGCGCGGGCTCCATCACCACCGACGGCCGCCCCGCCCTGATGTTCCAGGAGCACGCCCTGTTCCCCTGGCTGAGCGCGGGCAGGAACATCGAACTCGCCCTCAAACTCCGGGGAGTGGCCAAGCCCGAGCGGCGCGAGCGGGCCGAGGAGCTGCTGGAGCTGGTGCGGCTCAAGGGCGCGCACGGCAAGCGGGTGCACGAGCTGTCCGGCGGCATGCGCCAGCGCGTGGCGCTGGCCCGCGCACTGGCCCAGGACAGCCGGCTGCTGCTGATGGACGAGCCGTTCGCCGCGCTGGACGCCATCACCCGGGACGTGCTGCACGACGAACTGACCCGCATCTGGGCCGAGACGGGCCTGTCGGTGCTGTTCGTCACGCACAACGTGCGCGAAGCGGTGCGGCTGGCCCAGCGGGTGATCCTGCTGTCCTCCCGCCCGGGCCGGATCGCCCGCGAGTGGCGGGTCGACATCCCGCAGCCGCGCCGCATCGAGGACGCGCCCGTGGCCGAACTGTCCCTCGAGATCACCGATGTACTGCGTGGGGAGATCCGCCGTCATGGCCAGCACTGAGACGACACCGGCCCAGGACGCCGGGAGCGTCGAAGCAGGCCTCGACGCCCTGGAGACCGCGGCCACCGGACGGGCGCCGTTCCGGAAGACGTTCGTCGACAAGGTCCTGCCGCCGGTCACGGCGATCGCCGTGGTGCTGGTGGTCTGGCAGGGGCTGATCTCCTTCAAGATCGTCGACGATCCGAGCAAGCTGCCCTCGCCGGCCGACGTCTGGCACGTACTGCGCCAGTCGTGGCTGGAGGGCACGCTGCTGGACTACATCTGGACCAGCGTCTCGCGCGGCCTGCTCGGCTTCTGCCTCGCGCTGCTCATCGGCACCCCGCTGGGCCTGCTGGTGGCCCGCGTGAAGTTCGTCCGCGCCGCCATCGGACCCATCCTGTCCGGCCTGCAGTCCCTGCCCTCGGTCGCCTGGGTACCCCCCGCCGTCATCTGGCTCGGCCTGAACAACTCCATGATGTACGCCGTCATCCTGCTCGGCGCCGTCCCCTCCATCGCCAACGGCCTCGTCTCCGGCGTCGACCAGGTGCCCCCGCTCTTCCTGCGCGCCGGCCGCACCATGGGCGCCACCGGCCTGAAGGGCACCTGGCACATCACCCTGCCCGCCGCCCTGCCCGGCTACGTCGCCGGCATGAAACAGGGCTGGGCCTTCTCCTGGCGCTCCCTCATGGCCGCCGAGATCATCGCCAGCTTCCCCGACCTCGGCGTCGGCCTCGGCCAACTCCTCGAAAACGCCCGCACCGCCTCCGACATGGCCATGGTCTTCGAAGCCATCCTGCTCATCCTCTTCGTCGGCATCGCCATCGACCTGATCGTCTTCAGCCCCCTCGAGCGCTGGGTCCTGCGCAGCCGCGGCCTGCTGGTGAGGGGCTGAGGTTCCATGCGTACGAAGTCCGCCCGCCCGGTCCTGGTGGTGATCGCGCACGGCAGCCGTGACCCGCGGCATGCCGCGACGGTGCACGCCCTGGTCCGCCAGGTGCGCGCGCTGCGCCCGGAGGTCCGGGTGGAGACCGGTTTCCTGGACTTCAACATCCCGTCCGTGCAGGGGGTCCTGGAGTCGCTGGCCGCGGACGGCGTCCGCGACGTCGTGGCCCTGCCGCTGCTGTTGACGCGCGCGTTCCACGCGAAGGCCGACATCCCGGCGGTCCTGCGGGAGGCGCCGTCGCGGCTGCGCATCCGCCAGGCGGAGGTGCTGGGCCCCTCGCCGCTGCTCCTGACCGCCCTCGAACGGCGTTTGTACGAGGCGGGGTTGTCGCCCGCCGACAAGTCCTCGACCGGGGTCGTGCTGGCCTCGGCGGGGTCCACCGACCCGGAGGCGATCGCGGTGATCGCAGAAATCGCGCGGGAGTGGCGGCACACCGGTTGGTGCGCCGTGCGACCCGCGTTCGCCTCCGCCGCTCTGCCCCGTACCGAGGACGCGGTACGGGAACTGCGGGACCTGGGCTGCGCGCGGGTGGCCGTCGCGCCGTACGTCCTGGCCCCCGGCTTCCTGCCCGACCGCATCGCGCGCGGCGCGGCCGACGCGGACGTGCTCGCCGACGTCCTCGGCCCGGCGCCGGAGGTGGCGCGGGTACTGCTGGAACGTTACGACGCCGCGCGCACCCCGGCGCTGGCGGCTCTCGGCGCCTGACCCGGCGCACGGCACCGGCCGTCAGTCGAAGCGGAGCGATCCCGTGCGGGTGCGCTTGAGTTCGAAGAAGTCGGGGTCGGCGGCCAGGACGCGGAAGCTGTCGAAGAGCGCGGCCGCCCGGCTCCCCCGGGGGACGGCCCGCAGCACGGGGCCGAACCACACCGTGCCGTCGACGTGGAGGATGGGCGTGCCGACGTAGCCGCCCGAGTCGGGCTCGGTGCCGGCCTCGTGGCTGCGGCGGACGGCCTCGTCGTACGACGGGTCGTGTGCGGCGGCGGCCAGGTCGGCAGGCAGGCCCAGTTCCTCCAGGGACTCGGCGATCACGGTGGCGAAGAGGTCGGTGGAGTCGGCCTTGCGCTCGTGGATGCGGGTGCCGAACGCGGTGTACAGATCGCGCAGCACCTTCTCCCCGTGCCGCTCGGCCGCGGCCACGGCCACCCGCACCGGGCCGATCGACCGGTCCACCAACTCCCGGTACCAGTCAGGGAGTTCGTTGCCGATGTTGTGCAGGTACAGGCTCATCGCGTGGAAGCGGAGGTCGAGCGGGCGCTCGCGCTCGACCTCCAGCAGCCACCGCGAGGTGATCCAGGCGAAGGGGCAGGCGGGGTCGAACCAGAAGTCGACGCGGATGGGTGCGGTGTCGGTCATACCGTCGACGCTAACCCCGAGGCGGTACAGGGTCTCGCCCCAATTGTTCACGTTTTCATTGGCCCAATTTCGGGTCGCGTCCGCTGGCGGCGAGGGCGCGGTCGAAGACGGGGGCGTCCTCCGGGACCGGCACGGGGTCGGCGAAGCCGTCGTACTGCCGGTAGAGGTCGCCGTGCTTCTCGACCACGTGCAGGACGAAGCGGGCGGCGTCGTCGGAGATCCGGAACGTCTGGCCGGTGGCGGTGGCGACGTCCCAGCCGTGCACCGCCATCTCCTTGATCACCATGGAGGCGATGTCGAGGGCGGGCACCTTGGCCATGCCCAGGTCGACCTCGCCCTCCCACACCGCTGGGTCGGCCCAGGCGGCGACGGCGCGGTCCAGCTGGGCGGCGTAGGCCTCGGCCCAGTCCGGGTCGGCGGTGAAGTCGCGGGCGGTCAGCTCCTCGGGGAGCTGCTTGCGCAGGGCGCGGTGCTCCAGGCCGTGGGAGGTGTAGAGGACCCAGTGGTCGACCAGGGCGCGGACGTCCCAGTCGGGGCAGTGGGTGGGTTCGCCGAGGCGGGCCGCCGGGACGCCGCGCGCCACGCGGGCCGCCTCGGCCGCGCACTCGGTCATGTACGGGTGCAGGTGCTTGGGGTCGTCGTACGTCATGCACCCCACGCTAGGAAGAGGCCGCTCAGGACTCTTGAACAAACGCGACAGCCTCGTCGGCGAGCCGGATCAGCTCCTCGACCGGCATCGAACCGGCCGCCCGGTGCTCGCGCGCGAAGGTGTTGGCGAGCCGCTGGAGGAGGTCGTTGAGCGGGGTCGGTACGCCGTGCAGCCGGCCCAGCAGCGCGATCTCGCCGTTGAGGTGGTCGGCCTCGATGCTGCCGGTGCCGCGGCTGAGGGACTGCCAGGAGGAGCCGCCGCCGCGCGGGGCGCCGTCGAGCGGGACCAGGTCGACCTTGTGGCCGCGCGTCTCCCGCTGCTCCTCGGCGCTCGCGTACGCGATCCCGGCCGCGTCGAGCACGGCCTCGCCCTCGGCCCGCACCCGCCGGTACAGCTCCCCGGCCCGGTCGCCGGCGACCGAGGAGACCGCCTCCAGCGCGTTGGCCAGGTTGGACAGCAGCTTGGCGTACTGCCAGCGGGTCACGTCCGGCACCACCGGCGCCTCCAGGAACCGTGTCTTCTCCAGGTCCGCGGCGATCCGCCGCACGCTCTCGTCGGTGCCGTGGGGATAGCGGCCCAGGTGCAGGATGCCGGTGAGCGGGGCGCCGGCCGCGGAGATTCGGCCCGGTTCGACGAAGGTCGCGGGCAGCCACACGCAGACGCCGTACACGTGCCGGAAGACGCGCAGGGCGAGGCGCTGTCCCTCGACGCCGTTCTGGGCGCACAGCAGCGGCAGCCTCTCGGCCGCCGTCCCGCCGCCCGCGACCGG
The DNA here is from genome assembly GCF_050214755.1 of Streptomyces sp. C1-1. Lineage (NCBI taxonomy): Bacteria > Bacillati > Actinomycetota > Actinomycetes > Kitasatosporales > Streptomycetaceae > Streptomyces > Streptomyces sp. C1-1. The sequence continues at coordinate 2,712,488 of NZ_CP189826.1, forward strand.
CGCCGGGCCCCAGGTCCCCAGGGCGGCCACCGTGTCCTGCGTCTTGACGGCGAGGACGAGGACGTCGTCGGCCCGCAACTCGCCGAGCTCGTCCGGCCCTTCGACCGCCGGCAGCCGGTAGGTGTGCCGTCCGTCGGGCACCGTCAGCCGCAGCCCGCTCTCCCGCAGTGCCGCGAGGTGCGCGCCGCGGGCGACCGCGACGACCTCGTGCCCGGCCCCCGCGAGCCGTCCGCCGATCGCCCCGCCGACGGCGCCGGCTCCGATGATGATGTAGCGCATGGCAGGAGCCTCGCACACCCGGGCCACCGGCCGTCCGGGCCCCCGCGCGGTCAACCCGCCGTCAGCTCGACCAGTTTCACCACGGTGTTCCAGTTCCGGGTGGTGGCGATCAGCCCCTTGTTCACGCGGGGCCGGGCGAGCAGTTCGGCGAGCCTGGAGCGGCCCAGGCCGTTCGGCGCGTAGAGGTAGAGCGCGCGGTCGCCGAGGCGGAACTCCTCGGGGAGACAGGCCTCCTGGTCGATCTCCGCGAACCGGTCGGCGGTGACCGGTGCGGAGAAGTAGGTGACGTGCAGCTGCTTGGCCTCCAGGTCGGCGGCCGGGAAGGGGCAGGCCTCGGCGATCGCCTTCAGATAGGCGTGGTCGCGCACGATCACGTCGACGGTGAAGCCGAAGTGCTTCTCGACGGCCTGCGTGAGCTCGGCGGCCAGGGAGTCCTCGTCGCCGTGACCGGAGGCGAACACTGCCTGCCCGCTCTGCAGGTGGGTGCGTACGGCGTCGTACCCGAGGCCCTCCATGAGCCGGCGCAGCTCGGCCATCGGGACCCTCTTCTTGCCACCCACGTTGATACCGCGCAGCAGCGCCGCGTACGTCGTCGTCATGGCGCACACCCTAGGACGGCCGTCGTGCCCCGTGGGGGTGGGCACGACGGCCAGGTCCGCGTGGGGGCGGACTGCGCGAAACTCTGGCCGACCGGGCGGACCCACTGCAACAGCTACACGCAGCTGTGACTTGTTCAACAAGGTTTCGTAATCACAAAGAGGAGCGAGACCGGCGGACCGGACACGGCACGACCGGGGCGGTCACCCTGATCACTACCAGCGGGTAGCCCGGATAGATGTAAGGGGCCGCGGTCCTCCCCAGCGGTGAGGGGACCGGGTCCGTGCGGATGAGTTCTGGCCACGGCACTTCACCGGGCAGCACGACGAGACGGCCTTACCTCGCCCATACCTTCGAAACGGAAGGTGGCGGCACGGGGCTGTCACCGCTCACGAGGGGGCAGGCCCGTCATGGGGAACGAGGAATCGCGGGTGCGGGGCATCGCCGCCCGGGCGGGCGGGTGGAGTGCCCGGCATCGATGGGCCGCCGTAGGGATCTGGGTGCTGTTCGTCGTCCTGGCGATGGGGCTCGGCTCGGCGGCCGGCCGGGTCGATCTGAAGGACAGCGACCAGCTCAAGGGCGAGACGCACACCGCCGCAAGGATCATCGATGACGCGGGGATCAAGGAGCCGGCCGGTGAGACCGTCCTGATCCAGGCGAAGGACGGCGGCCCGAAGGCCACGGACGCCGAGTTCCGGTCGGCGGTCGCGGCGGTCGTGAAGGCCGTGGACGCCACCGGCCGGGTCACGGACGTGAAGTCGCCGTACACCACCGACACGATCTCCAAGGACGGGCGCAGCGCGCTGGTGCAGTTCGACATGCGCGGCGACGCGGAGACCGCGGGCGACCGGGTGGCTCCGGTGCTGAGCGCCGTCGCCGGCGTGCAGAGGGAGCACGGGTCGCTGCGGATCGAGGAGATCGGCGGCGCCAGCATGCGCAAGACCTTCGACGACGCGTTCGGGAACGACTTCAAGAAGGCCGAGTACTCCGCGGTGCCGGTGGCCCTCGGCATCCTGCTCATCGCCTTCGGCGCCCTGGTGGCCGCGCTGCTGCCGGTGGCCCTGGCGATCACCGCGATCATGGCGACGATGGGCCTGATGGGCATCGTCAGCCACGTCCAGCCGATGACCGACACCGCCAACTCCGTGATGCTGCTGGTCGGTCTGGCCGTGGGCGTCGACTACTGCCTGTTCTACCTGCGCCGTGAGCGCGAGGAGCGGGCCGCCGGACGCGACGGCCAGACGGCGCTGCGGGTCGCCGCCGCGACCAGCGGCCGCGCGATCATCGTCTCGGGCATCACGGTGTGCGTGGCGATGGCGGGCATGCTGTTCACCGGGCTCGCCACGTTCGAGGGCATGGGCCTGGCCTCGCTGATGGTCGTCGCCGTCGCCATGGTCGGCTCGGTGACCGTGCTGCCGGCGCTGCTGTCGCTGCTGGGCGAGCGGGTCGAGAAGGGCCGCGTGCCGTTCCTGCACAAGGCCATGCAGCGCCGGGCCGCCCGTTCGGGCGGGCAGAGCCGGTTCTGGAGCGCCGTCGTGCGCGCGGTGCTGGCCAGGCCGCTGGTGTCGGTGGTCGTGGCGGCCGGCGCGCTGCTCGCGGTCGCGGCTCCCGCGCTCGGCATGAAGACCCAGAACCTCACGCTGGACCAGGAGTTCGGCAACTCGCTGCCGATCGTGCAGACGTACAACCGCGTCAACGACGCCTTCCCGGGCGGCTCCGAGCCGGCCGAGGTGGTCGTCAAGGCGAAGGACATCAACGCCCCCGAGGTCAAGAGCGCGCTCGCCGACTTCAAGGAGCGGGCGATCAGTTCGGGTGCCTCGCGCGGCCCGGTCCAGATCACCCTGCACGACGCGCAGAACATCGCCTACGTCTACGTCCCACTGGTCGGCGGGTCCGACCTGGACAAGGCGGGCGCCAGCCTGGAGAAGCTGCGCGACGAGGTGCGGCCCGCCACGCTCGGCAAGGTGGACGGCGTCCAGGCCCCGATCACCGGGCAGGTGGCCGGTTCGAAGGACTTCAACGACCAGCTCGGCGGCGCCGTCGTCCCGGTCTTCGCGTTCGTCGTGGTCTTCGCCTTCGCGCTGATGCTGCTGTCGTTCCGCTCGCTGACCATCGCGATCACCTCGATCGTGCTCAACCTCCTTTCCGTGGGGGCCGCCTACGGCATCCTCGTCGCCGTCTTCCAGCACGGCTGGGGTGCCTCCCTGGTCGGCGCGGAGGGTGTCGGGGCGATCATCACCTGGCTGCCGCTGTTCCTGTTCGTGATCCTGTTCGGGCTGAGCATGGACTACCACGTGTTCGTGGTCTCCCGGATCCGCGAGGCACGGCTGCGGGGCCGTACGACGAACGACGCGATCCACCACGGGGTGGTCACCACGGCCGGTGTCGTCACCAGCGCCGCGGTCATCATGGTCGCCGTGTTCGCGATCTTCGGCACGCTGTCCATGCAGTCCATGAAGCAGATGGGCGTGGGCCTCGCGGCCGCGGTGCTCATCGACGCGACGATCATCCGGGGCGTGCTGCTGCCGGCCGTGATGGCGCTGCTGGGCGAACGCAACTGGTACCTGCCGAAGTGGCTGCACCGCATGCCCGACCTCACGCACGACGAGGCGCCGGAGGCCGTCACACAGACGGCGGATGACGAGGGTGAGCCCGTGAGGGTCTGAACCCGCCGTGGCTGAGGGCCCGTTGGTCTCCCGGGGGAACCAGCGGGCCCTCGCTCATGCCCGGACGCGGGCGCGCCGCAGTTCGGCCTCGACGAGGTCGGCCGCCCGTCGTGTGCCGCCCTCCTGGGCCATCCCGGCCTGGATCTCGCCCAGTCGCCGGGCCACTTCGGGGTCGTCGACCAGGGCGAGGGCGGTCGTGCGCAGGGCGTCGGCGGTGGCCTCCTCGGTGTCGAGGCGGCGGGCGACGCCGAGCGCCTGCAGCATGTCGGCGTTGCCGAACTGGTCGACGGCCTGCGGTACGGCGATCATCGGCGTGGCGGTGGCCAGTCCCTCCTGGCTGCCGCCCGCCCCCGCGTGCGTGACGAACAGGTCGGCCCGCTTCAGGACCGCCAACTGCGGGACCCAGGAGCGCACTTCGACATTCCCGGGTACGTTCCCGAGCGCGGCCGGGTCCATACGCTTCCCGATCTGCAGCACGAGGTGCCAGCCCCGGAGTCCGCCGAAGGCCCGCACGCACTCCCGGTAGAAGCCGGGCCGGTCGGTGAAGGTGGAGCCCAGCGACACCAGCACCACCATCTCGGCGTCCGCCGGCGGAGCCCAGTCGCCCTGCGCCGCCCGGTCGCCCTGGCAGGCGCCGACGAAGGTGTACACGCGCTCGTCGACCCGGTCGGCGTTCGGCTGCAGCGCCCTGGGGATCAGCACCAGCGACCGGTCGGGCCGGCCGACGAAGTCGTCCGAGTGCAGCCCGATCCCGTTCTCCTCCAGCCAGGCCCGGAAACGGGCGTAGTAGGCCTTTCCCCGCTCGGTGCTCTTGGGCTCCGCCCACATCGGCCCGGCCACCTCCTCCTCGTACCCCTCCCAGGCCACGAGGTTCGGCGACAGCGAGACGGCGGGCACACCCCAGCGGTGGGCGAGGACACCGGCGGGGTAGGCCGTGATGTCGTGCAGCACGAGATCCGGTACGTCCCCCTCGTACGCCGCCGCGAGCTGCGGCAGCGCCTGCATCGCGTCGGCGAGGAACAGCTCCACGTGGTCCAGCAGTTCGCTTCCCCAGGCGGCCGGGTCGGCGCCGGGTCCGGGGAGCGTGGAGTTCCACGGCCTCGGCTCGGCGCCGGTCTCGGCGACCTTGTCCGCGAGGGCCGGCGGGATCGCGTAGGTGACCCGGTGCCCGCGTGCGACAAGCTCGCGGATCACCTCGAGGCTGGGGTTCACATGGCCGTGCGCGGCGATGGAGAACATGGCGATGTGGGCGGGGGTGGTCATGCGACCGACCGTAGACGAGACGATACGTCTCGTCCAATGCTTTACACCTGTGCGGCAAGTGCGCCGTGCAGCAGCAGCCACTTCTCCGGCGCCACCTCGCCCACCAGGGCCCTCGGATCCAGGTCCGCCGCCCGGAACGCCGCGTCCACCCGGCGCCCGGGCCCCGCCCTGCGCAGGGAGGCGTGCAGCGAGCCACCGACGCCCGAGAAGCCCAGCTCGACCAGTCGGCGCCAGCTGTCGTGCGCGGCGGGAGCGAGCAGCGGAGTGCGGCGACGCTCGATACGCACGATCCCGGCGTCGACGCCGGGCACCGGACGGAACCGCGTGCGCGGGACCCTGCCGACCAGCCGCCACTCGTACCACGGCCAGCTGCGGACGGTGACCAGCGTCCAGCTCCCGTAGTCGCCGGTGCGTTTGCGGGCGTATTCGAGCTGGGTGAGGAGGGTGGCGTCGGTGAGGGCGGGAGCCCGCAGGCACCAGTCGACGATGGCGGCCGTACGGGAGAAGGGCACGTTGCCGGCCACGGAGAAGGGGGTGCGCGGGGGCCGGGCGGCGAGGAAGTCGCCACCGACGACGGTGACTTGGGGGGTGGTGGAGAAGCGGTCGCGCAGTACGGGCACGAGCGATCGGTCGATCTCGTACGCGCGCAGTCGTCGGCACCGAGGAGCGAGCCGCTCGGTCAGGGCGCCTTTGCCGGCCCCCACTTCGAGCAGCAGGGCAGGCCGGCCGGCGTGCGGGACGGCGAGGCGTGCGAGGCGGTCGGCGGTGGCGCGGTCGGCGAGGAAGTTCTGCGAGAGCGCGCGGGAGTTTCGGGCGGGGCGGGCCATGGCCTGCGGTCCTTGTCTTCCGGAAGGAGGGGGAAGGGCAGCCGAAGGCCCTGACCGGAAGACAGAGGGAAGGAAGTGGCGCGGCGCGACGCCCGGTGGGCGCGGCCTCGGCGGACACCGCTCGGCGAAACGCCGCTCAGCGGGTGCGACTCCCCGGACCGGTCAGGGCACCGGGGCCACGACGCATCCGTACGGAGTGCGCGGTGCCCCGGCCGAGACCGGAGTCGATGATCGCGTTGAAAGCTGCCACGGACGGCACGCTAGAGGGGCGGTCGCGGGCCGGGCAACGCATTTTCAGCGCTGGTAGCGGGCGAGGACCAGGTTGCCGTCCTTCTCCAGGCGGTGGCGCAGTTCGTCGAGACCGATCGCCCCGCTGTAGTACTCCTGGAAGGCGGGGGTCGCCACCTTGTCCTTCCACTCGGGGTAGCCGCGGACGGACTGCGCGGGGGCCGAGCGGAGGTGGGCGGCGAGGGCGGTGCCGGTCGCCCAGCCGTCCTCGGCCGTGTGCAGGGCCGGGTCCTTCAGGGCCCGGGTGCCGGTGGGCAGCATCCAGTCGCCGAGTGCCAGCCGCACCATGTTTCTCGGCCGCAGCAGGAAGTCGACGAACGCGGCGGCCTCCTTCTTGTGCGGGCTGTCCTCGGCGATGGACAGCGTCTGCGGGCTGACGCCCTGGGCGAGCCCGTCCGCTCCGGCCGGGGCGGGCAGCACCTGCCAGGCGAAGCCCTTCGGGGCCTGCTGGGCGATCTGCTGACGGTAGGAGAAGCCGAGCGGCACCATCGCGTACTTGCCGCCGAAGAACCCGGGCAGGGTGTCCGAACCGCCGCTGCCCAGGGTCGTGGGCGAGGCGCTGTGGTCGGTGTTCGCCTGGTCGTGGACGGTGCGGGGCACCACCTGGTCGGGCGCCCCGAAACGGACGGTCACCTTGCCGTCCGCGCCCCGGTGGAACAGCTCGCCGCCGGCCGAGAGGGAGAGGTTGAGGGTCGCGGAGACGGGCTCCTTGAGGGGCCAGGCGACACCGTACCTGCCGTCGCCGCTCAGCTGTTTCGTCACCTGCCTGAACTCCCGCCAGCTCCAGGGGTGTTCGGGCGTCGGGATGCGCACTCCCGATTTCTTCAGCCGGCCGGCGTTGGCGATGAGCACCCGCGGTTCCTGGAGGAACGGCACGCCGTACACGCCGTCGCCGAAGGTCGTCGTCTGCCAACTGCGTTGCGGGATGTCGGACTTCAGGCGTCTCGACAGCAGCCCGCGCAGGTCGGCGAGGTAGCCGCCGTAGGCGAAGTCGGCTAGGTCGTCGGAGGCGTCGTGGATGATGTCGGGGGCCTCACCGCCCTCGAAGGAGGTGAGGAGCTGATCGTGGACGCTGTCCCAACTTCCCTGTACGTATTCGACCTTGACGTCCGGATGCGCGGCGTTCCACTCCTTCACGAGCTCCTTGTTGGCCTTCACGGACTCCTGCTGCCAGGCCAGGGACTGGAAGCGGAGGGTGATCCGGCCGCCCTCCGCCGGGCCGCCGCCGGTGCAGCCGGCGAGCAGCAGGAGCAGGACGAGGACGCCGGTCACGAGCCTGGCGCGCATCAGTTCTTCACCGCCCCGGTGAGCATGCCGCCGGTGATACGTCGCTGGACGACCGCGAACACCACCAGCGAGGGCAGGGTCGCGAGGAAGGCCGCCGCCGCGAGCGGTCCGAGGTCCGCGACGCCCTCGGCACCGATGAAGTGGGTGAGGACGACCGGCAGGGTCTGCTTCTCGGGTGTCTTCAGCAGGACCAGTGCGAAGAAGAACTCGTTCCACGCCGTGACGAAGGCGAACAGCCCGGTCGCCACGATGCCGGGTGCGAGCAGCGGCGCGACGACCGAGACGAGCGTACGGGCCCGCCCGGCGCCGTCGACGGCCGCCGCCTCCTCCACCTCGGCCGGCACCGCCCGTACGTACCCGGCGAGCATCCACAGCGCGAACGGCAGCGCCCACACCACGTACACCAGCGTCAGCCCGGCCAGGGAGTCGATCAGCCGCAGGTTCTTCAGCACCAGGAACAGCGGGATGATCACCAGGACCAGCGGGAACGCCTGGCTGACCACCACCCAGCCGGTGGCGGCACGGGTCAGCGCGGTACGGCGGCGGGCCATGACGTAGGCCAGCGGCGTCGCGATCACCACGGCGACGACGGCGGCACCGGCGGCGGCCAGCAGGGAGTTGAGGGCGGCGTGCAGCAGCGGCTGGGCGTCGAAGGCCTGGCGGAAGTTGTCGAGGGTGGGGTGACGCGGGACCCAGGCGGGGTGCGGACTGCCCAGCTCGCGGGGCGACTTGAAGGCGGTCGAGACCAGCCAGAGGAACGGGAAGGCCAGGAAGGCGAGATAGGCGAGCAGGGCCGCGTACTGGCCGGCGCGGGCGGTCGTCGAGGTTCTCACGCGTCGTCGCCTCCCCTGAGCCGGCCCACCAGGAACAGGGCGAGGAGCAGCGAGATCACGGCGACCATCACGCAGCCCATCGCCGCCGCGTAGCCGAACTGGCCGTAGCGGAAGGCCTCTTCGTAGGCGAACAGCATGGGCAGCCGGGTGCGGCCGCCGGGGCCGCCGCCCGTCAGGACGTACACCAGGGCGAAGGAGTTGAAGTTCCAGATGAGGTTGAGGGCGGTGATGGCGAGTGCGACGGGTCTGAGCGCGGGCCAGGTGACCGTGCGGAAGCGGCGCCAGGCGCCCGCTCCGTCGACGGCGGCCGCCTCGTGCAGCTCGCGCGGGGTGTTCTGCAGGCCGGCGAGCAGTGCGACCGTGGTCTGCGGCATGCCGGCCCAGACGCCCACGAAGATCACCGCGGGCAGGGCGGTGCCCAGGCCGCTCAGCCAGTCGTGGCCGCCGCCGAGGCCGAGGTCGCGCAGGGTCTCGGTGAGGACGCCCGCGTCCGGGTTGTAGACCAACCGCCACATGATGCCGACGACCACCTCGGGCATGGCCCACGGAATGATCGCCAGGGCCCGGGCCAGCCACCTCAGCCGCAGGTCCTGGCCGAGCAGCAGGGCAAGGCCGAGTGCCAGCAGGAACTGCGGCACGGTCACGCCGACCGCCCACACCAGCCCGATGCGGAACGACTCCCAGAACAGCGTGTCGTGCAGCAGGTCCTGGAAGTTGAGGCCGCCGATCCACCGGGTGGGCTGGGTGCGGCCCGACTGGGAGTCGGTGAAGGCCAGCAGGATGCCGTAGAGCAGCGGTCCGACGCTCAGGACGAGGATCGGGATCAGCGCGGGCAGGACGAGGAACCAGGCCCCGCGGTCGCGGAGCGGCCGCTCCGGGCCACCGGCGGCACGTGGCGTGCGCTGTGCCGACCGCCTCGTCACGGTCACCAAGGTCACGTCATCGGCTCCTTCGCACGGCTCGTGACGTTCGCACCCGGCGGGCCCGTGTCATGGTCGTGAAGGAGACATGCGCCGTCAAGGCAGCGCGCACACCCCCCGACCTGTGCGAATGCGAGACTGGCCGAGGGATGGCGCGATCTCGACGCCGTACACCGGGGCAAACGCTGACATGGGAGGCGGACGATGGACGAGGCACGGGCGCGGGACGTACTGGCCGCGGCGGACGTGCTGTCCGGCCCGGCGCGGGACGCGCGGCTCCTCGCCCTGGGCGAGAACGCCGTGTTCGCCGCGGGTGACCTGGTCGTCAAGGTGGGCCGGGACGCGGAGCTGCTCGACCGGGCGGGGCGCGAACTGGACATCGCGCTGTGGCTGGCCGAGGCCGGCGTCCCGGCGGTACGCGCGGCGCTGCCGAAGCCGCTGCTGGTCGAGGGGCATCCGGTGACCGTGTGGCAGCGGATGCCGGACGCGGTGCGGCCCGCCGAACCCCGGGATTTGGCCGAACTGTTGCGGGTCGTCCACGCCCTGCCCGCGCCCGCGTTCGCCCTGCCGCCACGTGAACTGCTGGGCGGGGTGGAGCGGTGGCTGCGGCTCGCGGGCGACGCGATCGACCCGGCCGACGCGGCGTATCTGCGCGAGCGGCGGGACGGATTCGCGGCGGCCGCGGGCGCGTTGACGCCGCGGCTGGCTCCCGGGCCGATCCACGGGGACGCGCTGCCCCGCAATGTGCACGTCGGTCCTCACGGGCCGGTGCTGGTGGATCTGGAGACCTTCTCCGCGGACTTCCGTGAGCACGACCTGGTGGTGATGGCCCTCTCCCGGGACCGGTACGGGATGGCGGCCGAGGCCTACGACTCGTTCACCGAGGCGTACGGCTGGGATGTGCGGGAGTGGGAGGGGTGCGCGGTCCTGCGGGGCGCCCGGGAGACGGCCAGCTGCGCCTGGGTGGCCCAGCACGCGCCGAGCAGCCCCAAGGCGCTGGCCGAGTTCGAGCGCAGGGTGGCGTCGCTGCGGAACGGGGACGAGAGCGTGCGGTGGTATCCGTTCTGACGAGGGCGGCACCGGTCTAGGCGCTCTCCCCCTTCTGGATCGTGTGTGCCGCCCGGCGAAGTTCCGTGAGGACGGTTCGCACCGCTGCCCGGGCCGTGCGTTCGGGGCGGTGGAGGGCGTCGATGTGGCGTCTGGCCTGTACGCCGCTCAGTGGCCTCAGGACCAGGTCCGGATGCGGTCGCACCGTCCAGCGGGGCATCAGGGCGAGGCCGCCGCCGGCTGCCACCGCCTCGGCGACCACCGTGAACTCGTTGATGCGATGGGCGAGTCGCAGGCGCCGGCCGGCCGCGGCCGCGATCGCCTCGATCGTCGCCAGGACCGGGAAGCCTTCGTGGACGGTGATCCAGGGCTGGTCGGCGACATCGCGTGGGGTGACCCGGCGTCTGGCGGCCAGCGGGTGGCCGGCGGGCATCGCCACGTCGAGGGGTTCGCGCAGCAGCGTGGTCACCGTCACCGTGTCCGGCCAGGGCGGGGCGTGGTCCAGGCGGTGGGCGAGCACCAGGTCGTACGCGCGAGTGAGGCGGGGGAAGTCCTCCTGGGCCACGTCCTCGTCGGCGAGTCTCACGACCGGGGCGCCCGGCCCGGTGAGCGCGCGCAGGAGGGGCGGGAAGAACGCCGTGCCCGCACTGTGGAACGCCGCCACCGAGACCTCGCCCTCCTCGTGGTCCAGGAACTCCCCGACGCTGTGGAGGGCCCGGGCGAGCGCCGTCTCCACCTCGATCGCCGCCCTCGCCAGTGCCTGACCGGCATCGGTGAGCACCAACCGCCTCCCCTGGCGCTCGGTGAGCGGCACCGGGATCGACCGCTGCAGCAGCCGCAGCTGCTGCGAGATCGCCGAGGGGGTGACCAGCAACGCCTCGGCGACCGCCGTGACGCTGCCCAGCTCGCCGAGCTCCCGCAGGATCCGCAACTGACGTTCGTCCATGGTCCGAGTGTAGAAAGCCGATGCAGCTCTGCTAAAAGATCGTTTTAGAAGGTGGTACTGGGCTTCAGGGACGTGCCGGTGCACCGTGGGCGGGTGACCGACGTCCGCCGCACCGATGCCGTGCTCCTCCTTGTCGCCGTCGTCTGGGGTTCGAGCTATCTCTCCGCCCAGACGGCCACGTCCGCGCTTCCCGTCCTGTCGGTGCTGTTCGCGCGCTACGCCCTGTCCGCGCTCGCCTGCCTGGGACTGGTGGGCGCCCGCCGCGGGCCGCGCCGATGGACCCGGACCGAGCTTCGGGCCGGGCTTCCGCTGGGGGTGACGCAGGCCGCGGTCCTGGTCGTGGAGACGTACGGCGTCGCCCACACCAGTGCCGCCAACGCGGGGCTGATCATCAGCCTCACGATCGTGCTCACGCCCCTCCTCGACCGCTCGCGCGGCGGCCTGCCGCCCGCCTATTTCGCCGCCGCCGGAGTGTGCGTCCTGGCCGTCGGGCTGCTGATGTCCGGCAACGGATTCCACAGCCCACGCCTCGGTGACCTGCTGATGCTGGCCGCCGCGGTGATACGGGCGGGCCATGTCGCTCTCGTCGGACGGCTCACCGGCGGCCGAGCCGTCCGTCCCCTGCAGCTGACGACCGTGCAGGCCCTCGTCGGTACCTGCCTGTTCCTGCCCGGCGCCGTGAACGGTCTGCCCGCCCTGTCCCGGGCCGGCGTGGCGACCTGGACGCAGCTCGTGTATCTCGCCCTGTTCTGCAGCGTGTTCGCCTTCCTCGCGCAGACCTGGGCCGTGCAGCGCACCTCCGCCAGCCGCGCCAGCCTTCTGCTGGGCACGGAACCGGTCTGGGCCGTCGCGGCGGGCATCGCCCTCGGCGGCGAGCGCTACGGCATGCTCACCGCCGTCGGCGCGGCCCTGCTCGTCGCCGGCACCTACTGGGGCCAGTCCGTGGAACGCGCGGACCGCCGGCGGCGCGCGGAGAGCCAGGAACTCCGCGTCGCGAGCCCCGTGGGCGGCTGACCGGTGGCGGCCCGTCGGCCGTCTGTCAGACCGGCTCGTCCGTCAGTTCGCGCAGCGGCCAGGTCCCGTCCACCACCGCCTGCGCATCGCCCTTGCGGCGCAGGAAGCTCTGGAAGTCCGCCGCCCATTGCGCGTACCACTCGATCTGACGGCGGTGCAGTTCCGCCGGGCCGAGGGCGGCGATCTTGGGGTGGCGGTCGGCTATCGCACAGGCCAGGCCGGCCGCGGCGAGAGCGTCGGCCGAGGCGTCGTGGGCGGCCTCCAGCGGGACTCCGTACTCCGTGCAGACCGCTTCGAGGTTGCGCTTGCCCCGGCGGTACCGGTCGACCCAGCGGTCGATGGTGTACGGGTCGATGACCGGCGCGGGGGCGAGGCCGCCGAGTCGGTCGCTCAGCGAGGGCAGTGCGTGGCGGCGCAGCTCGGCGGAGAGCAGGCTCAGATCGAAGGCCGCGTTGTAGGCGACGACCGGGACTCCCGCTTTCCAGTACGAGGTGAGCACGTCCGCGATGGCGTCGGCCACCTGGTCGGCCGGCCTGCCCTCGGCGGTCGCGCGCTCGTTGCTGATCCCGTGCACGGCCACCGCGTCGGCGGGGATCTCCACGCCCGGATCGGCCAGCCATTCCCGGCGCCCCATGGGCCGGCCGCCCCTGACCTCGATCACGGCCCCCGTGACGATGCGCGCCTCGCGCGGATCGGTACCGGTCGTCTCCAGGTCGAAGCCGATCAGCAGCTCCCGGTGCCAGCCCATCGGCGGCCCCCCTTCTTGGTGGTGCTTTCCCCCAGTGGTCTCCACCTTCCCATGCGCCACTGACAATCAGAGGACCGCATTCCGCTTGCCGCTTCGGACAGTTCAGGACACGGGACGCGAATCCACCCAGGTCGTTTCGAACTCTTCGCGGTATGTCGGGAAGAGACCACTGTCGACCCCTTCGTTCTTCTCGTCCGACTTGACCACGCGGGTGCCGTTGCGCAGGACGAGCACCGGCGCCTCCATCCCCCGGGACCGGCGCAGGTACGACTGCACGACGGCGACGCCGTCCGCACCGTCGCCGTCGACGAGGTAGGCGGAGAAGCGCGGGGTCTCGTCGTAGACCTGGATCTCGAAGGCGCCCGGGTCACGCAGCCGGGAGCGCACCCGGCGCATGTGCAGGATGTTCATCTCGACCGCGCGGCTCAGTTCGCCGCGTTTCATGCCGAGTTCCCGCTCGCGCCGTTTGACCGCGCTGGAGGCGGGGTTGAGGAACAGCAGCCGCACCCGGCAGCCGGCCTCGGCGAGGCGGACCAGACGGCGGCCGGAGAAGTTCTGCACGAGCAGGTTGAGGCCGATGCCGACGGCGTCGAGACGTCGGGCGCCGCCGAAGATGTCCTCGGCGGGGAACTGCCGCAGCAGCCGCACCCGGTCGGGGTGCACGGCGACCACGTCGGCGTACCGGTCGCCCACCAGGTCCTCCACCGCGTCGACCGGCAGGCGGCGGGCGGACGGCACGTCACCGCCCGCGCCGAGGGCGTCCAGCAGTCTGGCCGAGGCCCGTTCGGCCTGGTTCAGGACGGCTTCGGACAGGGCCCGGTTGCGGGAGACGACGTTGCGGGTCACCTCCAGCTCGTCCAGGGCGAGTTCGACGTCGCGGCGGTCGTCGACGTAGGGCTCGAAGCACGGCCAGTGCTGCACCATGAGCTCGCGCAGCTGAGGCAGGGTGAGGAAGCTGAGGACGTTGTCGTCGGCCGGGTCGAGCAAGTAGCCCTTGCGGCGGCTGACTTCGCGGACCGCGACCGCGCGCTGCACCCACTCCTGGCCGGCCGGCCCGGCCGCGGCGATCACCCATTCGTCGCCGTGGACGGGTTCGTAGATGGGGCGCAGAACAGCGGCCACGACCGCGCGCAGCCGCTGTTCGACGAGGTTCAGCCAGATGTAGGCCCGGCCGGCCCGTTGGGCGCGCGTACGCACCTCGCGCCAGGCGTCGGCGTCCCAGTCCAGCTCCGGTCCGATGGACGTCGTCTCCATCGGCCTGGCCAGGGACACCGTGCCGGGCGGGACGTCTGCGGAGTTCCCCTCGTGACCCTCGTCACCAGGGGGCAACTCCAGCCCTCCCGAGCCCACCCGCGCACCGCCTTCCGCTCCCCCGAGCACTCCCCTTGCCAACGATCAAGGAAGGGTACTCCGGGACCGGTCGGCGATGCAGCCGGATGGACAGGGTCGTTTCTCAACTACGCGGTCGCCAGTGGCCGTTCTGCCACGAGAGCTCGTCCGGAGTGAGCGGATTCATAGCGGTGACGTCCCTGGGGGCGATGGAGAATCCCTGCCAGTGGACGGGCATGGGCTGCTGGTCCTCGTCCCGGGCGATGTGGTGGAAGCCGACGTTCATCCAGACGATGGGGTGCGTGAGCGTCTGGCCGTTCACCCACTTCTCCACCGACTTGCCCGCTCCGGCGGGGCAGTTGCCCGTGTTGTTGGTGGCGAACTGCTCGCACTTGTTGTACTCGGTGAAGTACACGTCGTGCTTGGTGAAGCTGCGGCCGGCGTACTTGGTGGTGGGGCCGGGGACGATCTCGTACGAGCGCGCGTGGCCGTCCTTGTTCTTGCCGGTGGCGCTGACCATCCGCCACCAGCGGTAGGCCTTGTAGTCGCCGCCGAGCTCCTTGGTGACCTTGGTGCGGGTGGTCTTGGCACTCGGCGCCTGCTGGCCGTGCGCGGGCGCGCTGACGGCCGAGTCGTACTGCTCGACCTTGGTCTTGGAGGAGCCGTCGAGGCCGAAGTCCAGCCGCCAGAAGACGTTGTGGCTGTGGCTGGTGGCGTAGGCCGTGGCGTCCTTGCCCAGCGGCCAGCCGCGGCCGTCGCCGGCGTCGTAGTCGTCGTAGGAGAGGCTGCCGGTGGCGCCGACGTTCATGTTGATGGTGCCGTCGTCCTGGAAGCGCCACTCGGTCATGTACTCGTACCAGCCGACCTGGTTGACCGTGTAGACGAGGAGGTCCTTGCCCTGGGCCTGGTAGACCTTGTTCGCGGTGTCGCCCTGCATCCGGTACGCGTGCCCGCGCGAACGCGTGGTCGTGCACAGGCCGTTGACGTTCGGGTGCTGCGGGTCCCAGGCGTCGGGGACCTTGACCGTCTTGATGGTGCCGCCGGGGCACTCGCCGGGCGCGAGGTTCATCAGGCCCTGGGCGAAGCCGAAGCCGGTGAGGTCGTCGTACTCGACGCTGCCGTCGTCGTAGGGGACGTCGATCTGGGCGAGCCGGGCGCTGTTGAGGACCTTGATCGGCGCGCTCTCGCCCTTGGGCTGGTAGGAGACGTTGTCGAGGACCAGACCGGCCTTGCTGTCGTAGCGCCAGCACATCCGCCAGGTGGTGCCGCTGGAGAGCTTCTGCTCGATCTTGTAGGCGGCGCTGCAGTCGGCGGCCGCCGCGCCTGCGGCCCTCGGCTGGGCGGTGGCCGGGGCGGCTCCGGTGGTCGCGCCGGCGGCCAGCGCGGCCACCGACAGGCCCACGGCCGCCCGGGTGCGGGCGCGGCTCATTCTCTTGACGGGCATGAAGAGGTGACTCCCTTGGACAGGAGGAGCAAGTTGGAAAAGTGGATGGAGTGCGGGCTCAGCCGCGCTTGAGCTGGGCGACCTTGTGGGCGCTCAGGTCGATCACGAAGGACCTCGCGTCGATCCACGGGCCGTTGACGACCTTGGGGAACAGCCGCACGCACCGGTGCTCGCCGCACTTGTCGAGCACGGCGGGCTGGGCGCCCGGCGTGGCACGGTAGACGGCGCCGTTGAGGAGCAGCTGGTCGGCGGAGGTGAGTTCCTTGCCGGTGGCGTCCTTGTAGTCCGCCCGCAGGCCCTTGCCGAGCGGGTCGGCGATCAGCAGCGTGGCCGCCTCGGCGTTCTCGGCGCGGCTCAGCGGCGGCTGGACGCCGTGCTGGACGCCGGTGTCCTCGACCTTGCCGGTGTCGAGGTTGACGGTCTTGGTGACGAGCGTGTCGTTGCTGTAGTCGTAGAACGTCACGTCGGCCCGCCGCGGCGCGGACGGGTCGTCGGTCTCGTCGTTCTCCGGGTCGGCGAGGTCGACCGTCAGGCGCTGCGGGCCGCTCTTTCCGTCGACGTTCTCGGCGGACTTCAGCAGCTGCCGGCTCGCGGCGATCTGCTCGGCGCGCTTCATCTCGTCGTCGGTCAGCGGATCACCGCCCCTGCCCTTGTCCCCCTGGGCGGGCGCCTGCTCGACGACGCCCGCCGGAACGGCCCCGTCCTGCCCCTGGCCGGCCTGCTGCCCCGCCCGGGTGCCCGCTTTCCCTCCCGCCTCGTCCGCCCCTGCCGTCCCCGGCAGCGTGATCCCGACCATCACGGCGGTCCCGGCCACCGCTATGGCCGCACCGGCCACCACCTTGCCCAGATGGCGGTGCACTATCTTGCGCACATCTTCCCCCTACTCCCCCTTGGTCACGGGAGTACGTGTCTGCCCCACTGGTTCGGCATACCGCGTATGCCAGGTCGATCGGTAAGAGGGGCGTAAGTCATAGGTGGTTCCATCACTTTCGGGGAGACTCGAGGCCAAGGCGCCACCTGGGGCGCGCTCCACCTGAAAGAGTCGTATCCATGCAGGTCTGGCCTGGCGAGGCGTATCCACTCGGTGCCACGTACGACGGCGCCGGCACGAACTTCGCGGTGTTCTCGGAAGCCGCGGACCGAGTAGAGCTGTGTCTGCTGCACGACGACGGCTCGGAAACGGCGGTGGAACTGCGCGAGAGCGACGCGTTCGTACGGCACGCGTATGTGCCCGGCATCATGCCGGGACAGCGCTACGGCTTCCGGGTGCACGGTCCGTACGCCCCCGAGCGGGGGCTGCGCTGCAACTCCGCGAAGCTGCTGCTCGACCCGTACGCGCGCGCGATCAGCGGTTCGATCAGCTGGGGCGAGGAGGTGTACGGCTACCACTTCGACGCCCCCGACAGGCGCAACGACCTGGACTCGGCGCCGCACACGATGACGTCGGTCGTGGTCAACCCGTACTTCGACTGGGGCGACGACCGCCGTCCCCGCCGCGGCTACCACGAGACGGTGATCTACGAGGCCCATGTGAAGGGCCTCACCATGCGGCACCCGGGGCTCCCCGAGGAGCTGCGCGGCACCTACGCGGCGCTCGCCCACCCGGCGATCATCGAGCACCTGGTGGAGCTCGGCGTGACCACGCTGGAGCTGATGCCGGTCCACCAGTTCGTCAACGACCACCGGCTGGTCGACATGGGCCTGAACAACTACTGGGGCTACAACACGATCGGCTTCTTCGCCCCGCACAACGCCTACGCCTCCTGGGGCGACCGCGGCCAGCAGGTCCTGGAGTTCAAGTCGGCGGTCCGGGCACTGCACGAGGCCGGCATCGAGGTCATCCTCGACGTCGTCTACAACCACACGGCCGAGGGCAACCACCTGGGCCCGACGCTGTCCTTCAAGGGCATCGACAACCCGCAGTACTACCGGCTGACCGACGACCCCCGCTACTACATGGACACCACCGGCACCGGGAACTCGCTGCTCATGCGGTCCCCGCACGTCCTGCAGCTGATCATGGACTCGCTGCGGTACTGGGTGACCGACATGCACGTCGACGGCTTCCGCTTCGACCTCGCGGCGACGCTGGCCCGGCAGTTCCACGAGGTCGACCGGCTGTCGTCGTTCTTCGACCTGGTGCAGCAGGACCCGGTGGTCTCCCAGGTGAAGCTGATCGCCGAGCCCTGGGACGTCGGCGAGGGCGGCTACCAGGTGGGCAACTTCCCGCCGCTGTGGACCGAGTGGAACGGCAAGTACCGCGACACCGTGCGCGACATGTGGCGCGGCGAGCAGCGCGCGCTCGCGGAGTTCGCGTCCCGGCTGACCGGCTCCTCGGACCTCTACCAGGACGACGGGCGCCGCCCGCTGGCCTCGATCAACTTCGTGACCTGCCACGACGGCTTCACCCTGCACGACCTGGTGTCCTACAACGACAAGCACAACCGGGCCAACGGCGAGGACAACCGCGACGGCGAGAGCCACAACCGGTCGTGGAACTGCGGGGCGGAGGGCGAGACCGACGACCCCGACGTGCTGCGGCTGCGGACGCGGCAGATGCGCAACTTCGTCGCCACCCTGATGCTGTCCCAGGGCGTGCCCATGATCAGCCACGGCGACGAGTTCGCCCGCACCCAGAACGGCAACAACAACGCCTACTGCCAGGACAACGAACTGTCCTGGGTGAAATGGCCCGCCCCCGAGGAGGACGAGGACGATGGCGGGCTGCTGGCCTTCACGCGCGCGATGGTGTGGCTGCGCAAGGACCACCCGGTCCTGCGGCGGCGCCGCTTCTTCCACGGCCGCCCCGTGGAGGGCACCCACGACGATCTGTCCGACATCGCCTGGTTCACCCCGGAGGGCCGGGAGATGACCCAGCAGGACTGGGACTCGGCGCAGGCGTCGGCGCTGACGGTGTTCCTCAACGGCAACGCGATCTCCGAGCCCGGCGCCCGGGGCGAGCGGATCACCGACGACTCGTTCCTGCTGATGTTCAACGCCTCGCCCGAGCCGCTGGACTTCGTCGTCCCGGTCAACCACGGCCGGCAGTGGCAGGTGGTCGTCGACACGGCCCGTGCGGACGGCGTGCCGCCCGGCGAGGGCCCGAAGGTGGCGGCCGGCGACCGGCTGACCCTGGTGGACCGCAGCCTGACCGTGCTGCAGCGGCCGGTCTAGAGCGGTGTGCCCGGCCGCCGGCCGGGCACTCGCGCGGGCCCTCGGCGCAAGGGATGACACGAAGGGCCGCGGGGCGGGTACGTAGGTCTGCATGACACCTGTGCGACCCGACCCCGCGGTGCCCACGGCCACCTACCGGCTCCAGCTGCAGCCCGACTTCCCGTTCACCGCCGCGGCGGCGGCCGTCCCGTACCTGTCCTCCCTGGGCGTCTCGCACCTGCACCTGTCCCCCGTCCTGGAGGCCGTGCCCGGCTCGGCGCACGGCTACGACGTCGTCGACCCCGCGCGCGTGCGCGAGGAGCTCGGCGGCGAGGAGGGGCTGCGCGCGCTGGCCCGCACCGCCGGCGAGCACGGCCTCGGTCTGGTCGTCGACATCGTGCCGAACCACATGGCCATGGCCCCGCGCCACAACCACGCCCTGTGGGAGGTCCTGCGGGAGGGCCCCAAGTCGCCGTACGCGCGCTGGTTCGACATCGACTGGGAGGCGCAGGGCGGCCAGGTGCTGCTGCCGGTGCTGGGCGGCCCGCTCGGCTCGGTCGTCGACGAGCTGCGGGTCGACGGTGAGGTCCTGCGCTACTACGACCATGTGTTCCCGCTGCGCGAGGGCACCGAGGAGCTGCCCCTGCCGCAGCTCCTGGACGCCCAGTGGTACCGGCCCGTGTGGTGGCGGCTGGCCCGCACCGAGCTGAACTACCGCCGCTTCTTCAGCATCTCGGAGCTGATCGGGGTGCGCGTCGAGGACCCCGAGGTGTTCGAGGCCACGCACGCGAAGATCCTTGAGCTGCTCCACGAAGGCGTGGTCGACGGCCTGCGTGTGGACCATCCGGACGGGCTCGCCGACCCCGACGCCTACCTGACGCGGCTGCACGAGGCGACCGGCGGGCGCTGGACGGTCGTGGAGAAGATCCTCGCGGACGCGGAGCCCCTGCCGGCCTCCTGGCCCGTCGCCGGCACCACCGGCTACGACGCCCTGCGCCACGTCGACGGGCTCTTCACCGACCCGGCCGGGAGCGGGGAGCTGCTGGGGCTGTACCGGCGCTTCGCCGCCCCGCAGACGGACCGGGGCGGCGACTGGGCGGCGACGGTGCGGCGGGCGGCCTACAAGGTGCTGACGCACGAGCTGGCGACGGAGGTCGACCGGCTCACCCGGGCGGCGGTCAAGGTGTGCGCCGACGCCCCGGATCCCGCCCTGCGCGACCGTGCCCCCTGGGCGCTGCGCACGGCGCTCCAGGAGCTCCTGGTCCGCCTGGAGGTCTACCGGCCCTACACGTCCGGTGACCCGGCCCTGGTCGTCACGGAGGAGGCCGCGGCCGAGGCGCGGGGCGCCTTCGCCGTCCCGGAGGAGGCCGGCGCGGTCGACGTGGTGCGCGACCTGGTGCTCGGACGGGCCGGCGCCGGTCCCGAGCAGGTGGAGTTCTTCACGCGGTTCGCCCAGACGGCCTCCGCCCTGCGCGCCAAGTCCGTGGAGGACACGGCGTTCTACCGCTATGTCCCGCTGCTGTCGGCGAACGAGGTGGGCGGCGACCCGGGGAGCCCGTCGGTGTCCCCGGACGACTTCCACGCCTACTGCGCGCGCGTGCAGCGCGACTGGCCGACGACCGGGACGGTCGTCTCGACGCACGACACCAAGCGCAGCGCCGACGTACGGGCGGCGCTGGCCGTGCTCACGGAGTGCCCCGGGCGCTGGGCGGACCTGCTGGCCGAGGTGACCCGCGCCGAGGAGAGCGTGCCGGACGCGCAGCTGGCGTGGGCGGCCTGGCAGACGGTGTTCGGGCTCGGCCCGGCCGACGGGGAGCGGGTCCAGCGGGCCCTGCTGAAGCATGTGCGCGAGGCGGGCCTGTTCACGAGCTGGACGGAGCAGGAGCCCGCCTACGAGGAGACGGTCGCGGCGTTCGTGGCGGCGGGCCCGTGCGGGGCGCCGGCCGAGCACGTCGCCGCCCTGCGCCGCGCGCTGGAGCCGCACATCCGGGCCAACGTGCTGGGCACCGCCCTGGTGCATCTGACGATGCCCGGTGTGCCGGACGTCTATCAGGGCACCGAGAGCGAGTACCTGGCCCTCGTCGACCCGGACAACCGGCGGCCGGTGCGCTTCCCGCCGGAGGAGCCCGGCGACAAGGGGGCGCTGACGGCGGCGGCGCTGCGGCTGCGCGCCCGCCGGCCCGCCGCCTTCGGGGACGCGGCCACGTACACGCCGCTGACGTCGCAGGGACCGGCGGCGGAGCACTGCCTGGCGTTCGCGCGGTCCGGCGAGGTCGTCACGGCCGTGACGCGCCTGTCGCTGCGGCTGGCGGAGGCGGGGGGCTGGCGCGACACGCTGCTGCCGCTGCCGCCGGGGCGGTGGTCGGACGTACTCGCCCCGGAGCGGGAGTTCACGGGGCACGCACGCGTGGAGGAGCTTTTCGCGACGCTGCCGGTGGTGCTGCTGGAGCGGGTCGCCGAGGGCTGAGCACCGCGGCCGAGGGCGCCACGGCGGCGGCAGGCGTGCGGGAGGCCGGGGTGTCTTGGGCCGGAGCGCCTCGGACCGGAGCGCCCCGGGCCGGGGTGTCTTGGGCCGGAGCGCCTCGAGCCGGAGCGCCCCGGGCCGGGGTGTCTTGGGCCGGAGCGCCTCGGACCGGAGCGCCTCGGACCGGAGCGCCCCGGGCCGGGGTGTCTTGGGCCGGAGCGCCTCGAGCCGGAGCGCCCCGGGCCGGGGTGTCTTGGGCCGGAGCGCCTCGAGCCGGAGCGCCCCGGGCCGGGGTGTCTTGGGCCGGAGCGCCTCGAGCCGGAGCGCCCCGGGCCGGGGTGTCTTGGGCCGGAGCGCCTCGAGCCGGAGCGCCCCGGGCCGGAGCGCCTCGGACCGGAGCGCCTCGCACCGGAGCGCCTCGGACCGGAGCGCCTCGGACCGGAGCGCCTCGGACCGGAGCGCCTCGGACCGGAGCGCCTCGGACCGGAGCGCCTCGGACCGGAGCGCCTCGGACCGGAGCGTCCCGGGCCGGAGCGTCCCGGGCCGGAGCGCCTCGGGCCGGAGTGTCTTGGGCCGGGTGCCCTGGGCCGGCGTGTGAGGCGCCGGCGCCTCGCCGCGCGGCTATCCGCGTGCGGGGGACGCGGGTGTGCCGGGCTTGGGCCAGGCCGCTCGCAGCAGCTCGACGAAGGCCTCGGCGGCGCCGGTCGGCGGCACGCGTGCGAAGACCGTCATGTCGCGTGTCCAGGACGGCGCGTGCGAGAGGACCGCGCAGTCCTCGCCGACCGCGCCGCGCACGATGTGGGAGGGCGCGAGGCACACCCCGACCCCGGCGGCGGCCATCCGCACGGCCGTCGAGGTGTGCTCCGTCCAGACGGCGGTGCGCGGCCGGAAACCGGCGCGCGCACAGGCGCGGTCGAGGAAGCGCTCGCCGTGGACGAGGGGTTCCATCGCGCAGCGGATCCAGTGCCGGTCGGCGAGTTCGGGCAGGGTCACCGTCGTACGGCCCGCGAAACGGTCGTCGAAGGGAACCACCAGCACCGCCTCCTCCTCGCCGACGGGCACGACGGTGCCGGGCCAGTCGGACGGGGCGGGGCCGACGGCGAGGTCCGCGGTGCCGCGCTCGACCTCCTCCTCCAGAGCCTCGGTCGTGGCGTACTCGTGCAGGTGCAGCAGGACCTGTGGGTGGGTCGCGCGCCAGCGGGCGAAGACGTCCGGCAGAACGCCGACCGCCACCGAGTGGACCGCGGCTATGTGCAGTTCGCCGCCCTCGGCCCCGGCGGCGGCACGGGCCGCGCGGTGCGCCTGGGCGGCGCTGCGGACGGCGTGCTCGGCGTGCGGCAGGAAGGCGCGGCCCATCGGGGTCAGGAGCACCCCGCGCGGCATGCGCTCCAGGAGCGCGCCGCCCACCGCACGCTCCAGCGCCTTGATCTGGTGCGACAGCGCGGGCTGGGAGACGTGCAGCACCTCGGCCGCGCGGGTGAACGAAGCCTCCTCGACGACCGCGAGGAAGTACTCCATCTGCCGCAGGCTCATCGCCGCCCCGATCCATAAACATCCTGCATCGGATCCACAAGAACATTGCCTTGGACCTATGGCAAGGCTGGGCGGGACGGTGGGGACATGGACAACTCAAGGGACTCGGGCACCGCGGACGTCGTCGTCATCGGCGGTGGCACCGGCGGGTACAGCACCGCCCTGCGCGCAGCCGCCCTCGGCCTCGACGTCGTGCTCGTGGAGCGCGACAAGATCGGCGGGACCTGTCTGCACCGCGGCTGCATCCCCAGCAAGGCGATGCTGCACGCCGCAGAACTCGTCGACGGCTTCGCCGAGGCGCGCGAACGGTGGGGCGTGAAGGCGAGCCTGGACGCCGTGGACTGGTCGGCGCTGGTCGCCACGCGCGACGACATCGTGACGCGCAACCACCGGGGCGTGGAGGCGCATCTCGCGCACGCCGGAGTGCGGGTCGTGCGGGGCAGCGCGCATCTGACGGGACAGCGCACGGTTCGCATCGAGGGCGCGCGCGAAGATCTCGCGCCCGGCGCGCCTGATCAACACGCGCTCGGCGCGCACAACCCGACTACCGGCGCTCGCCCCGAATCCGCGCCCCGCGTGCGCGACGTCGCCGCGCGCCGCGGCATCGTCCTGGCGACGGGCTCGCGCCCGCGCACGCTCCCCGGGCTCCAGTCGGACGGCCGTCGCGTGGTGACAAGCGACGACGCGCTCTTCGCGCCCGGGCTCCCGGGGTCCGTCCTGGTGCTCGGCGGCGGCGCGATCGGCGTCGAGTACGCCTCGTTCCACCGCTCCATGGGTGCGGAGGTCACGCTCGTGGAGGCCGCGGACCGCATCGTGCCGCTGGAGGACGCCGACGTGAGCCGTCACCTGACGCGCGGTCTGAGGAAGCGCGGCATCGACGTGCAGGCGGGCGCCCGGCTGCTGGACGCCGAAGTGCTGGAGGACGGCGTACGCGCGCGTGTGCGCACGGCCCGCGGCGAGACCCGCACGGTCGAGGTGGAGCGGCTGCTGGTGGCGGTGGGGCGGGAACCGGTCACCGAGGGGCTGGACCTGGCCGCCGCGGGAGTGGGGACGGACGCGCGCGGCTTCGTCGCACCCGCCGACTGGGCGCGGCTGGAGACCGCGGTGCCCGGCGTGCACGTCGTGGGCGACCTGCTGCCGCCGCCGTCCCTGGGCCTGGCCCACGCGTCGTTCGCGGAGGGGCTGCTGGTGGCCGAGACCCTGGCCGGCGTGGAGTCCGTCCCGGTCGACTACGCGGCCGTCCCCAGGGTGACCTACTCGTCCCCGCAGACCGCGGCCGTGGGGCTGAGCGAGGCGGAGGCACGCGCGCACGGGCACGAGGTCGACGTCAACATCATGCCGCTGACGGCGGTGGCGAAGGGCATGGTGCACGGGCAGGGCGGCATGGTGAAGGTCGTCGCCGAGGCCGGCGGCGGTCAGGTGCTCGGCGTGCACCTGGTGGGACCGCACGTCTCCGAGATGATCGCGGAGAGCCAGCTGATCGTCGGCTGGGACGCGTACGCCTCGGACGTGGCCCGGCACGTCCACCCGCATCCCACGCTGTCCGAGGCGGTCGGGGAGGCGTTCCTGACGCTGGCCGGACGCGGACTGCACCAGCAGTGAGCCGGGTTTCCGCACACCCCGTCACGCCGGGGGTGAATGCATCCGAGCGCCCCCTGGAGCCTCCCCGGGTGCCAGCTTGACAGTTCCCGGAGACCGTGGGGTACTGCGGATTGCGAGGCCGGGCGGATGTGACGGGGGTGAGTCTCCTGCCGGTGCTGCGCTACCCCAACGTGACCCAACTGATCTCTTCCGCAAGGGCGTTGGCCGCTCACCGGCCAACTCTGTGCGCGCTGAGGCAAGTGGGTGTCTCCCGCGCGGGCAGGCCCCTGCATCTGCTGTCCGTGGGGCGTGCCCGGCGGGCCGTCCTGGTCGTCGCAGGCGCCCACGCCAATGAGCCCACGGGCGGCCCCACCCTGCTCGCCCTCGCCGAACGGGTCCTGCGGGAGCGGGAGTTGCGCACCGACACCTCGTGGCACTTCCTGCTGTGCGCGGACCCCGACGGTGCGAGCCTGCACGTCACCCCGGCGCCGCGCAGCCTGTTCGACTACCACCTCGGGTTCTTCCGGCCGGCGGCCGAGGAGCAGCCGGAGTGGGCGCCCTCGGTGCTGCCGCCGGACCGGTTGCCGCCCGAGACGCGGACGCTGACCCGGGTCATCGACGAGCTGCGCCCCTATCTGCAGGTGACGTTGCACGGGACGGACCTGGGCGGCACCTGGGTGCAGCTGACCAGGGACGTGCCGGGGCTCGCCGAGCCGTTCGCCAAGTCCGCGGCGGAGCTGCACATCCCGGTGGAGACGGGCGCCTCGGACGCGGCGGGCTGGGCTGCGTCCGGGCCCGGCGTGCATGTGATGCCCTCGCCCGGGGCGGGCGCCGCGTATCCGAGCATGCCGGACGACGCGCGGCGGAGCACCTGGTACCGCACTCACCGCTACGGCGGTCTGACCGCGGTGGTGGAGGTGCCGATGTGGGCGAGCGACCTGGTGGACGATCCGGCGCCGCATCCTGCGCCCGCCGAGGCGATACGACGGCTGGCGAGCCGGCTGCTGCGGGACGCCCTGGAGGTGGAACGGGTCC
This sequence comes from Streptomyces sp. C1-1, assembly GCF_050214755.1. NCBI lineage: Bacteria > Bacillati > Actinomycetota > Actinomycetes > Kitasatosporales > Streptomycetaceae > Streptomyces > Streptomyces sp. C1-1. Next base: position 2,737,742 of record NZ_CP189826.1, read on the forward strand.
TCGCCGACGCGCTGCCGCGCCTGGAGGGCCTCGACGGGCCGCTGCTGCGGGCCGCGAGATGGGCCCTGGACCTGGTCCCGGGGCTCGCCGAGGACTGGATGCGCACACCGCCCGCCGACGACACGATGGCGTACGTCGGCAGCGTGGACGCGTTCGGGCGGCGGCTGCCCCTGAGGGCGGCGGCGATGCTGCTGCGGGTCCTGCAGGAGACCGACGACCGTGCGGCGCCCCACATGGAGCGGCTCGTGGCGACGTGGAGCGATGCCTTCGCGGAACGGTTCCGCGCCCGCTGGGTCCCGCTGGAGCACCAGATCGAACACCAGGCCCGCACGGTCGTGGCGGCGGCGATGCACGCGCGCGACCGCACCGCCTGAGCCCCGGGCCCGCGAGACGGCGGGACCGCCGGTCCACGCGCGCGTGCGCGCCCGCCCCCGCCCTCGTCAGCTGTCGAAGGCGAAGACCGAGCCTGTGCGCGCCGACATCGCGCACCCGTTGGGGAAGGTCTGCGCGTACTCGACCTCCCGGCCGTCCCACATCCCGCGCGCGTGGACGCTGACCGGCGCGTAGACCATCGGGCAGAACACGTCCCTGGGCGGGAGGGCCGCGATGTCGCCGTCCGTCGCGGCCAGTTCCGCGCACGCCTCGGCGGCGAGCACGTGCCCCTGGGGCGGGTCGCACATGAGAAGGGTGCCGCGCGTGTCGCTGGAGCGTGCGTCGCCCTTGGTGACCGTGAGGTAGAGGTAGTCGCCGGAGAGCGGGGAGGCGGGCGCGGGCGCCGCCTGCGCCGGGGCCGTGCCGGCCAGGAGCAGGACGGCCGTCAGCAGACCGCCCCGTACCGCTTGCGCTGTGATGCTGATCGTCATTCCAGATGCATCGGCACGGCGGCCTGGGAACCCCACCCCGACTCACCCGAACGGGAGCACGCGGGCGCGTGCCCGACGGCGAGTTCGAACGCGGCGAGCACCACCCGGGACTGGTACTCCACCTGGCGCGTGACCGGTATCCAGCGCGCGCCGCAGCCGTCGCGGTAGTCGACGCACCACTCGTCGATCAGCCGGTCCAGGTCGGGCAGCACGTTCGCCGGATCACGTCCGGCGCTGGTGACGAGCTGGTGCAGCAGGCCCGCCGTGCGCAGGGCGAGCCGCCGTCCTGCGATGCGCAGGGCGACCAGGTGCGCGGTGCTCATCGGCGGCAGCGGGCGCGCCCCGTCGGCGACGTCGGGGTCCCACGCGTCGGCGAGGCCGGGGCAGACCAGTAAATAGTCGTCCACCGGGGCGAGCAGACGGGCCGCGTCCGGCACGTCCGCGAGGTGCGGCCGCATCACCGCCAGGAGCCGCTCCAGGAACCGCGTGTCGTGGCGCAGGGTGTGGCTGACCGCGCGCAGCACGGCGGCCGCGTCGACGGGCGGGGAGTCGTCCTCGACGGCGGCCACGCCCCACATGGGCGCCTCGACGATGGCGGTCACCGTGCCGTACCGGTAGGGGTGGTACCAGGTCGACTCGACGGCGGCCTCGGTAATGGCGGCGGCCAGGTCGCCGATCCGGGGCGGCGGGATGCGGTAGACGGCGGGGCCGAGGCTGGGCCAGTACAGGGTGTCGTACGGGCCGAGTTCGCGCGGGACGCGCAGGTGGGCGGCGGTGCCGGCGACGCGCTGGGCGAGGCCCGGCAGGTCGTGGGTGAGCTCGACGAAGCCGCCGCCGACGTCGACGCCGTGCAGCGAGCACTGCAGGAAGGGCCGCAGCTCGTCCTGGAGGTGAAGCAGGGTGCGGGTCTCCGGCAGCGCGGCGCCCGCCGCGCCGTCGGGCAGCCACTCGGGCTGTTCGTGGAAGCCGGGCCGGAAGAAGTTCCGGAAGTAGCGGCCGAGGGTGTACGGGCCCCGCAGCCAGCCCTCGTTGCGGCGCAGGCCGTCGGGGTCGAGGGAGAGCAGCAGGTTCCAGGTGGCGTCGGCGCCCTCGGTGTAGCGGGGGTCGGCGAGCGCGCGTTCGGCCAGGCGCAGAACCGTGGCGCCGCCGACGGGCTCGTTGGCGTGCGGGCCTGCGACGACGAGGGCCTGGCGGCTGCCGTGACCGACGGAAAGCAGCCACATGGGGGTGCCCGCGCGGGAGGTGCCCACGCGGCGCAGCCGTGCGTCGCGGGGGTGGCGGGCGACGAGTGCGGCCGCCCGGGCGCCGAGTTCGTCGACGGTCGGGTAGCGCTGGAGGGGCGGCAGGGCACACCTCCACAATGCGGTGCCGTTGGTTCACCTGACGTACATGGCGTACGCACAGTCAGTCACGAGTTGGGGGGTACGTCAACACCGTGGAGGGGAAGAGGATTTGAGCCATCTCACCAGGTCAACGCGGTGTCATGCTCAGGCCAAAGCTAAGGCGCGGCTCAGTCGTCCGTCAGTCGACGGCGAGCCGGAAGGACATCCGTCCGAAGCCGACCTGGTCGCCCTCGCGGACCACGGCGGCACCGATGACCCGACGGCCGTTGACCGTCGTGCCGTTGGTGGAGCCCAGATCCCGCAGCACCCACATGCCGCCCTGCCGGCTGAGCTCGGCGTGCACCCGCGAGACCGTCTCGTGCGTCAGGCGCAGTCCGTTGGCCGGATCCCGGCCTATCCGCAGCGCATGGCCGCCCGCGGGGTGCGGCAGCAGCAGCTTGGGCAGGCGCTCGGCCTGCCAGGCCCTGCGCAGCCGTACGGTGAAGCCGGAGACGGCCTCCACGGTGCCGAACACCAGGCGGGAGACGCGGCTCTCCTGGGGCAGGTCGGCGGTGAGGACGGCGAGCTCGTCCGAGCGGCGGGCCGCGAGGGCCAGCTCCATGCGGCGGATGAACGTGTCGTGCGACAGCCGTCCCATGGCGACGCCGTCACGGAGCACCTTCAGCGCCTTGTCGCGCTCCGCGTCCGAAAGCCGCGCGGGGTACGTGTTGAACTCGAAGGACGACGTCACGTTGGTGATTGTCGGTCAGTGAACCCCGGGTGTCCAGAAAGCGAGAAAACGGCCGCCACGCTCGCGTGCGGGGCGAGACCCGCCGTAAAAGAGGCCATTGGAAAGCGGATTGATCTCGTTTGAAGCACCATGGACGGGCTACATCACGGTGAGCAGACGAAGGGGAACCGTCCGTGCAGTTCGAGGTGTGGGCACCGCAGGCCGGCCGAGTGACGCTCCAGTGCGACGGCGTCACGCGCGCGCTGGAACCCGATCCGGAACGCGAGGGCTGGTGGCGAGGCGAGGCGGAGGCGCGGGACGGCTCGCGGTACGGGTTCGCGCTGGACGACGGGCCCGTGCTGCCCGACCCGCGCTCGCGCAGGCAGCCGGACGGCCCGGACGGGCCGAGCGCGGTCGTCGACCACGGCCGGTACGACTGGCGCGCCGAGTGGGCCGGCCGGCCGCTGCCGGGTGCGGTGCTCTATGAGCTGCACGTGGGCACGTACACCCGTGAGGGCACCCTGGACGCCGCCGCCGAGCGGCTCGGACATCTCGTCGAACTCGGCGTCACGCACGTCGAGTTGATGCCCCTGTGCCCCTTCCCGGGGCGGCACGGCTGGGGCTACGAGGGCGTGTCGCTGTGGGCCGTGCACGAGCCGTACGGCGGCCCGGAGGGGCTGAAACGGTTCGTCGACCGGGCGCACGAACTGGGCCTCGGGGTGGTCCTGGACGTCGTACACAACCATCTGGGGCCTTCGGGCAACTACCTGCCGGCGTTCGGGCCGTACTTCACGGACACGCACCACACGCCCTGGGGTTCCGCCGTCAACCTGGACGCTCCGGGGTCGGACGAGGTGCGGGCCTTCCTGCGGGAGAGCGCGCTGGCGTGGTTGCGGGACTACCGGCTCGACGGCCTGCGGCTGGACGCGGTGCACGCGCTGGCGGACACGCGCGCGTGCCGCTTCCTGGAGGAGTTGTCGACGGCGGTGGACACCCTGTCCACGGACCTGGGACGGCCGCTGTTCCTCATCGCGGAGTCCGACCTGAACGACCCGCGGCTCATCACGCCCCGCGAGGAGGGCGGGTACGGCCTGCAGGCGCAGTGGAACGACGACTTCCACCACTGCCTGCACACTGCGCTGACCGGCGAGTCGCAGGGCTACTACGCCGACTTCGCGCGCGCTCCCCTGGCCGCGATCGCCAGGACGCTCACCCGCGGCTACTTCCACGACGGCACGTACTCCAGCTTCCGCGGCCGCCACCACGGGCGTCCCCTGGACAGCACGCGCGTGGCCGCGCACCGGCTGCTGGGCTACAGCCAGACCCACGACCAGGTCGGCAACCGCGCCCAGGGCGACCGCCTGTCGGCGATGCTCTCCCCCGGCCTGCTGGCGTGCGCGGCCACGCTCACCCTCACCGCGCCCTTCACGCCGATGCTGTTCATGGGCGAGGAGTGGGCCGCGGCGACGCCCTGGCAGTTCTTCACCGACCACACCGATCCCGAGCTCGCGGAGGCCGTACGGCGGGGCCGGCGGCGGGAGTTCGCGGCGCACGGCTGGGCCGAGGAGGACGTGCCCGACCCGCAGGACCCGGCGACCCGGGACCGGTCCTGCCTGGACTGGAGCGAGCCGGAGCGCGACCCGCACGCGCGCGTGCTCGCCTGGTACCGCCGCCTGATCGCCCTGCGGCACGAACAGGCCGACCTCACCGACCCCGACCTCGGCGACACCAAGGTGGCGTACGACGAGCGGGAACGCTGGCTCGCCTTCCGGCGCGGGGACGTACGCGTCGCCGTGAACCTCGCCAAGGCCTCCGCGGTGATCCCCCTGGGGCCGCGCCACGCGCGCGTACTGGCCGCCTGGGAACCGGTACAGCCGCCGGGCGCCGACGGCGTACTGCACGTACCGGGCGAGTCCGCGGTGGTTCTGCTGCAGAGCTGAACGCGAGACCGGGCGACGCCAGGTACCGGGCAACTGCTACGACTCCTCGCCCGTGCCCTCGTCCCTGAGTTCCGTCACGCGTTCCAGCAGGATGGCCTCCCAGGCGTGGCGGAGCTGGAGTCGCAGGAGCGGCGGTGCGGACTTGTCGCCGGCGTCGAGGTGGTCGGCGAGGCGGATCACCGTGTCGCAGCGGGCCAGCCACAGGCCCCGCAGGCAGGGGCGGGCGCCGTAGCCGGCGAGGGTGGCGGCGCGGACGGCGGCCGGGGAGCCGACGGCGATCGCGAGACCGGCGATGTCCTCCGCGGGGTCGCCGACCGCCGCGGCGGTCCAGTCGAGCACGCCGCGGACCCGGCCGTCGGCGCTGACGACCAGGTGCTCGCCCCGCAGGCCGTGGTGGACGAGGACCGCGGTGCCGGGCTGCGCGGCGAGCTGGACGGCGGCCGGCGGGGTGAGCTGGTGGAGGCGTGCGGGGTCGAACTCGTCGGCGGCGGCCAGACGCCCGGCGGCCCGCTCCGCGGCCCTGCGCAGCGCCTCCAGGGAGCGCGGGGCGGCACGCGGGACGCCGAGTGCCTCGGCCTGCCGGGCGGGCACCTCGCGCAGCCCGGTGAGCAGTCCGGCCAGGTCGGCCTCGCCGACGGCCGACACCTCGTGCTGCTCCGCGGTGCCACCGGGCACCTTGGTGTCGAGCGTGTACGTCAGGCCGGGCGCCCACTCGCCGTGCGCGACGCTGGTCGGCACGGCGAGCGGGAGGTGCGGGCGCACGACGTCCCGCAGGCGCAGTTCGCGGCGTTGGCGCAGCGCGGCGTCGCGGTCGGGGGCGAGGCGCAGGACGTGCCGGGTGCCGACCCACCAGGTGGAGTGCCCACCGCCCTCGGCGACCGGCCGCACCTCGGGCCCGGCGGCGCCCGTGCCGTCCTTGAGCAGGGAACTGACCAGTCGGCGGACGGTGTCCGTGGTGGGTGTCGGTGCCTGGGTCATGGTCGCGCCGTTGTCACTCGGGGGTGTACGGGGGCTCATGGATCGCTCAGTCCACTATGACCATCTCGCGGTCGGTGTCGTTGAGACGGCGGCCGCCGTCCGCGGTGACCGTCACGATGTCCTCGATGCGCACGCCGAAGCGGCCGGGCAGATAGACACCCGGTTCCACCGAGAAGCACATGCCGGGCACGAGGGGCTGCAGTTCGCCCTCGATCATGTACGGCGGCTCGTGCGTGGTGACGCCGATGCCGTGCCCGGTGCGGTGGATGAAGTACTCGCCGTACCCGGCGCCCTCGATGACCGCACGGGCGGCCCGGTCGACCTCCTGGCAGGCGGCCCCGGGCCGGACCGCCCGGAAGCCGGCCTCCTGGGCCTCGCGCACCAGGTCGTGCACCCGGCGTTCCTCGTCGGTGGGCTCGCCGACGTGCACGGTGCGGGAGGTGTCGGAGCCGTACCCGTCCTTCAGGCCGCCGAAGTCGAGGACGACCATGTCGCCGCGCTCGATGACGCGGTCGCCGACCTCGTGGTGCGGATTGGCGCCGTTCGGCCCCGAGGCGACGATGGTGAAGTCGACCTGGGAGTGGCCGAACCGCCGCAGCAGCTCGGCGAGATCGGCACCGACCTCGGACTCCCTGCGGCCGGCGAAGGGAACCTTCCGGATCTCCTCGAAGGTTGCGTCGGCAGCCGCGCCCGCGGCTGCCATCAGGTGCAGTTCCGTCTCGTCCTTGACGGCCCGCAGCATCGGCAGTGCCTCGGTGAGCGAGGCGTACGTGGTGCCGGGCAGCGCCCGCTGCAGACCGAGCAGGTGCATCGCCCAGGCGTTGTCGCTGATGCCGAAGCGCCCGTCGACGTCGAGGAGGGCGGCGGTGGCGGCGTAGGGGTCCTTGCCGTCGGTCCAGTCCCGCAGGCTCAGGGCCGAGGCGCCGGCCGCCTTCGCCGCGTCCGGGGCCTCCAGGGTGGGGACGACCAGGACGGGGGCGCGTCCGGGGGCCAGGACCAGGAGGGTGAGCCGTTCGGTGGCCGCGGGGGGCGCGTAGCCGGTCAGCCACACCAGGTCCGGTCCGGGGGCCACGAGGAGCCCGGCGAGCCCCGCGTCGGCCGCCGCCCGCGCGGCGCGGTCCATGCGGGCCCGGTAGTCGTCGGCGGTGAAGGGCGCGAGCGTGCTGCCGGTCATCCGGGCCTCCCTGGTCGGGTGAAGGGACCACAAGGGACTACGGGCAGCATCCTGCCCGCACACCGGGGGCGGCGCGACCGGTCTGCGGATCTTTCGCCCGCCTCGTCGCTCACGGCGTCAGCCCTCCAGGGCGAGCCGGACGCCGAGGAGCAGCAGCACGCCTCCGGAGACCTGCTCCAGGCGCCTGCGTGCCCCGGCACGGGACAGCACCGTGCGCAGACGGCCCACGAACCACACGTACAGGCCGTAGTAGCCGACCTCGTAGACGGCCCAGAGTGCGGCGAGGCCGACCATGGCGGGCAGGTGCGGGGCGCCCTTCGGCACGAACTGCGGCAGGAAGGACATGGCGAAGACGGCGGCCTTGGGGTTGGCGAGGTTGAGCAGCAGTCCGCCGCGGTAGGCGGCCCAGCCGGTCCTGCCGCGGCCCTCCCGAAGGCCCTCGGCCTCCTCGGCGTCCTCGCCGTCCCCGGTGCGGCGGGCGCGCCGCAGTGCCTGGACGCCGAAGACGACCAGGACGAGCGCGCCGACGAAGCGCATCACGTCGTACGCCACCTCGGAGGCCGCGAGCAGCGCGGTCAGGCCGGAGGCGGCGACGACGCCCCAGGTGAACACGCCGGTCTCGTTGCCGAGGACGGTCAGGAAGCCCGAGCGCCGGCTGCGCAGCGACTGTTTGACGATCAGCACCGTGCTGGGTCCGGGCGAGGCGGCGATGAGCGTGCACGCGCCGAGGAAGGCGAGGAGGGTGCTCAGCATGAGGGCCATCGTGGCCCCGGGTCACGGGCCGGGACCACCGCTTTCCCGCGCGTAACGCCAAACAGCTCGGCAACCATTAGCAACTAATGCTTAGATGCCACCAAGCCATTAGCCGGGTCTTGGCCGTCCCGGCAACTCTCGGGAGGCATGGGACCGTGCTCGTACTCGCACACATCAGCGATCTGCATCTCGACGGAAGCCCGCGGGCGACGGAGCGCGCCGAGCGGGTGCGGGACCGGCTGTGGGGGCTGCCGGGGCGGGTGGACGCGCTGCTGGTGACCGGGGACATCGCCGACCACGGGACGGAGGCGGAGTACGAGGAGGCGGCCCGCATCCTGGGGCTGCGCGACGCAGGGGCGCCGTTCCCGGTGCTGACCTGCCCCGGCAACCACGACGTCCGGGCGCCGTACCGCAAGGCCCTGCTGGGGCGTCCGGCGGCGGACGGGCCCGTCAACAGCGCGCACGTCTTCGACGACGGCGCGGTGCTGATGTGCGACTCCAGCATCCCGGGGCGGGACGAGGGGGCGCTGGACGAGGAGACGTACGACTGGATCGAGACGACCCTGGAGGACCTCGACGGGAGTGTGCCGGTGCTGCTCGCCTTCCACCACCCGCCGGCCGCCCTGCGCCACCCCCTGCCCGACGCCGGCCGACTGGCCGAGCCGGGCCCGCTGGCCGCGCTGCTGGAGCGGCGGCCGGAGATCGCGGGGCTGATCACCGGTCACGCGCACACGGGCGCCGCGAGTGTCTTCGCCGGGCGGCCGCTGGTCGTCGGCCCCGCAGTGACGTGGACGCTGCGGCTGCCGTGGGAGGGCGAGGGGGTGGCCGACCGCGACGCCCCGGTCGGACTCGCCTTTCACGTGCTGGCCGACACCGGGCGCCTGACCACGCACTTCCGGGTGGTCACGTGACGACGCCGGGTACGGCCGTCAACTGCTGGTAGCCACCGCTTCGGTGACGGATCGTCAGGATCACCCGGGCACCGGGGCGGGCGTGGGCCACGGCGCGGGCGAGGTCGGCCGCCGAGCCGACTCGGGTCCGGTCGAGGGCGAGGACGACGTCGCCGCGGACCAGGCCGGCCGTGTAACCGGGACCGGGGACGTGGACGCCGACGACCAGGGCGCCGGTCTTCTCGGCGTCGACGGCCTCCAGACCGAGGGTCGCCGCGGCGGGCGCCGGGGACGCCATCGCCGGCGTCGGTGGTGGCGAGGGGGCGGAGTGGGCCGCGCCCGCCGGGGCGCCCGGGGTGCGTACCTGGCGTTGCAGGTCGGCGAGGCCGCGCATGCCGACCGCCGTGACTCCGGCGGTGCCGAGACCGACTCCGGACAGCACCAGGAGGGTTCCGGTGAACAGCGCGAACAGCGCGGTCCTGAGCCGCCGGGCCCTCCGTCGCGCGACGTGCGGCCGGCGCACGGGCGCCCCGGACGCGGCGCCACCGCCGGGGTCCTGGCCTGGCATCGGCTTGGGACGCAACGCAGTCTGTTCCATGTCTCGCCTCCGGCATGAGCCCTACCCCGCGCCCCGGCGCACAACGAGCCACGAACGAGTGAGACTGTCCGCCGGACGGAACCGCCCCCAGGGCGCAGGACGGGCCCGGGGCGCCAGCCGACGCGAGGTCAGGGGCGGGCGGCCAGGGCTTCGGCCAGGGTTGCGGCCGGGCCGGGGAGGGGGGTGGTGTGCAGGAGTTCGGTTCGGTGGATGAGGCGTGGGTGGATGAGGGGGATCGCCACCGTGCCCGGTACGTCGGCGGCCGCCGCCGCGGGGAGCAGCGTCAGGCCGCGACCCGCGGCGGCCAGCGCGGTGAGGGTGCGCACGTCGGTGCCTTCGTAGCGCAGGGCGGTGCGGAAGCCGTGGCCGCCGTTCGCCGCGCGGAGCTGGGACAGGGGCAGGGCCGCGTCGGGAGCGTCCAGCCAGCGGGCGTCGGCGAGGTCGCCGAGGCGCAGGCCGGGGCGGCCGGCCAGCGGGTGGGCGGCGGGCAGGAGGACACGGACGGGCTCCTCCGCGACGCCGTACGCGGTCAGCGGGGCCACGTCCGGCAGCCGCAGCGGGTCGCTGGGGGCGGCCAGGCCGTCGACCAGGCCGAGGTCCGCCGTACCGGTGGCGACGGCCACCGGCACGTCGTCGCGGGGCAGCACGCGCAGGGTCACACCGGCCGCCGGGAGTGCGGAGACGGCTCGCTGGAGGAGCGCGGTGGGTGCCGCCGCGAGCGTCAGGCCGTGCTCCGGCGCGGAGGCCATCCGTACGACGTCGGCCCGTGCCGCGTCGAGGCGCAGCAGCAGCGGGCCCGCGTGCTCGAGGAGCCGCTCGCCGGCCGCGGTGGGGGCGACCGGGCGGCGGGTCAGCAGGGCGGCGCCGAGGTCCTGTTCGAGGGCGGCGATGTGCTGGGACACCGCCGACTGGGTGTAGCCGAGCTCGCGGGCGGCCTCGGAGAAGGAGGCGAGACGGGCGACGGTGACATAGGTGCGCAGGAGGTGCGGGTCCATGCATACAGGCTCTCATCAGATCTGCTTATCGAGGGTGCAGAAATCATCGTTGGACGCGATGGGGCGGCCGCATCCACGATGAGGTCATGACGAACACCGCAGCCCGGACCGCCCGGGTCGCCCTGGTCGGCGACCGCTCCCCCGATGTCGTGGCGCACACCCGCATCCCGCTCCTGCTGGACGCGCTGGCCGAGCGCGACCGGCTCGTCCTCGACGCCTACTGGATCCCGTCCGAGGACGCCGGGCACGAGGACGCCGTGCGCGGTTTCGACGCCGTGTGGGTGGTGCCCGGCAGCCCCTACCGCAGCGAGGCCGGCGTCATCGACGCGATCCGCACCGCGCGCGTGGAGGGCATCCCCTTCCTGGGAACGTGCGGCGGTTTCCAGCACGCGCTGCTGGAGTTCGCCCGGAACGTGTGCGGGCTGACGCGCGCGGGGCACGCGGAGAACGACCCCGGCACCGAGGACCCCCTCATCGAACCGCTGGCCTGCTCGCTGGTGGACCACGAGGGCGTGGTCGTGCTCGAGCCGGGATCGCTCGCCCAGTCGGTGATCGGCTCGGAGCGGACCGTCGAGCGCTACTTCTGCGCCTACGGCCCCTCACACCATCTCGACACCCTGCGCGCGCACGGCATCCGCTTCTCGGGTCACGACGGTGACGGTCATGTCCGTGTTGCCGAGCTCCCCGGTCACCCCTTCTTCCTCGCCTCGCTGTTCCAGCCGGAGCTGGCGGGCGACGGCTCGCGCCCGCACCCGATGGTCCGGGCGCTGGCGCGAGCCGCCGTGGAGCACGCGGAGCGTCAGCCCGTGTGACCCTCGCCGTGGCCGCCGTGCGCCCCGCCGTGGTCGAACCTCATCGCCTCCTCGGGCATGACGACGAAGGGCCGCATCATGCCCATGTCCTCGTGTTCGAGGAGGTGGCAGTGGTACATGAACCGGCCGTACGCGCCGTCGAACCTCCCCATGACGCGCAGGATCTGACCGCCCGGCACCCGGAACACGTCCTTGTGGCCGAGTTCGTTGGGCGCCAGCGGGATCGGCACCGACGGGTCGAAGGCGATGGGCGCGCGCGTGCCGCCCACCGCCGGGTCGAAGCCCGAGACGTCGTAGGCGTCGCGGCCCATCAGCTGGAAGTCGGCCAGGTGGATGTGCATCGGGTGGACGATCGGCGCGAGGTTGAGGAAGCTCCACTGCTCGTAGGAGCCCTCGGCGATGGTGAAGCCGAGGCCGTCGTTGAACGTCCGGGAGGTGCGCCGGTACGTCTTCGTCGTGCCGTCGGCGCCGGTGAGCTGGATGACGCCGTCCGAGGGGATCCGGATGTCGCCGGGGTCGTCGACCTCGGTCATCTCCCAGATCTCCGGGTGCCCGCCAGAGCCCTTGGTGCCGGGCACGGTCAGCACGACCAGGCGGTGGCCGTGCGGGAGGTCGTGCGTGAGGCGGCGGAAGGAACCGGAGAGCACCTCGGGCAGTTCGAAGGCGTCCAGGCAGCCGTCCTCGCCCACGCGGAACTCCATCACCGCCGGGTTGCGCACGTCACCCGCCGGGTCGGGCACGCCCGGCGGCTGGTTGCGTCCCTTGTTGACCAGCCGCAGCCTCCTGCCGGCGAGGCCGCGGAAGTCGACCAGCAGGTCGAACCGCTCGGCCGGCGCCACGGTCAGCGTCGGCAGCGCGCCGTCGAAGTCGACCGGCACCGGGCGGGGCAGCAGTCCGCCGTCACTGCCGATCTGATGGACGACGCCCGGCACCGGGTCGCCGTCCTCGTCGACCAGGGCGAGCTGGTAGATGCGCGCGTTGGAGGCGTTGACCAGCCGGAAGCGGTACCAGGCGGCGTCCACCTCGGCGTACGGCCAGATGCGGCCGTTGACCGTCGTGTACGGGCCGGTGAACGGGATGGAGACCGGCTTGCCCGTCTCCGGGTTCTGCTGCTGGACGATCACCGTCTTGTGCAGCAGCCGGCCGTTGAGCCGGCCGTCCTCGTCGGTGTCGAGGTTGCGGTCGGCGAGCAGCAGCGGTATCTCCCGCACTCCGGAGGGGAGTTGCAGGGCGTCCTCCTCGTCGTCACGGACGAGGTAGGTGCCGTACAGGCCCGTGTGCACGTTCCACCGGGTGATGTTCATGGCGTGGTCGTGGTACCACCACTGCACCGCCTGGTGGTCGTTCGGGTACTCCGAGAGCTGGGCGTCGCCGAATCCGACGGCGTTGTCCGCCCAGCCGTCGTTGCCGCCGCCCGTCTGCGCCCCGTGCAGGTGCGTCACCGTCCACGCGGGCAGGGCGGCGACGTCCTTGTTCGGCTCGGCTCCCTCGCGGCCCGGCTCGGTGCTGGGCGGCGGGGTGCCCGGCGCGCGGGCGGGCACCTCCACCGAGGTGACCGGGTACTCGCTGCCCTTGGGAACCCGGTTGGTCCAGGCGATGCGCACGCGCTGCCCGCGCCGGACCTCGATGGTCGGCCCCGGCACGTGTCCGTCGTAGCCCCACATCAGGGTCGGCGGAAGCTGCGGGTGCAGGCGGACCCAGGTGGGACGCACCGCGATCTCGGTCTCGCGCAGCACGTCACCGGTGCCGGGCCGCAGGACGGGCGGGACCGGCAACGGCGTGACGTACGGCACCAGTTCGTCCGGAGCCGGCGCCGCTTCCCCCGTGCCGTCGCCGGTGATCCTCTCGATGATGTCGGTCAAGGTCGAACACCCCCGTGTGTTCTGTGGTCTTGTCCTCTCACCTCACTGGACTCGTGGCGCCTCGGCGAAGTTCCCGGAATGCCGCATTCCGCACGAAATGGCGGAAAACTCTCGGTGCTTCAGTGAACGGGTACGGCGGGCGGCATGTCCGGCAGGAAGCCGTGGGAGCGGCGGGCCAGGTAGTGGGGCTTGTAACGGTCGACCTCGCGGTGCCAGTTGAGGATGCCCGAAAGCCAGTTCCGCAGGTCCGTCACATAGCCCCGCATGATCTCCCGTGCCTCGTCGGAGAGGGCGAAGTCGTCGTAGGCGACGGGGAGTTCGTTCGCCGCCACGTACTCGAACTGTTCCATGCGCCGGGTCATCAGGTCGTGGACGACGCGCAGGGCGGTCGGGTAGTCGACACCGAAGAAGTTCTGGACCACCAGGATCGCGTTGTGGATCTCGCCCTCGTACTCGATCTCCTTCTGGTACGAGAAGACGTCGTTGACCAGGCAGGCGTAGTCGACGGCGGCGTTCTCCAGGGAGCGGACCGGACCGCTGCGGTAGATCTCGGGCGGGACGGCGGGGCCGTGCCCCATGCGGCACAGGCTCATGGTCAGGTCCGCGCCGAAGGTGGCGCGGCGCATCTCCAGGTAGTCGACCGGGTCGGGGATGCGGTTCTGCAGCTGGTTCGACAGCTCCCACACCCAGCTCTCGGTCATCACGTCCACCGAGTCCCTGAGGGTGCGTCGCTGGTCGGGGGTCATCGGCGCCGTCGTACGCGCCCACAGGTCGGCCAGGCCGCGTTCCATGGCGTTGACCGGGACGAGGGTCGGCTCGCCGTCCAGGGGCATGCACTCCGACAGGCGCCGTGTGGTGAGGCGCGCGGCGGCCAGGTCGCGGCGGTGGCCGAAGACGAGCGGGTAGTAGTCGTCCCCGTAAGTGCCCCAGGCGAGCCACTGGGCGCTGAGGTCGAGGGCTTCGGGTGTCGCGTCGGGGTCGAGGCCGGCCGAGCAGAGCGGCAGGTCGTAGGCGGCCAGCTTGTCCTCGTCCCAGACGCCCTCGTGGAGGATGCCCATGGTGTGCGCCCAGGCCGCGAGACGCGTGCGCGCGCCCTCCAGGTGGGGGCTCAGCTCCACCTGGAAGGGCATGTGGAAGTCGGGCAGCAGCGAGGGGCCGACCTTCTGGTACGGCACGTGCGTGTACGCGCGCAGCCGCTCGGCGCCGGCCGACGCGAGCAGGGCGCCGACGTCGGCCGCGGAGGTGCCGGGTCCCGTCGGTCCGTGCCAGGGGCTGGTGGCCCGCGCGCGGGCGTTCATGTAGCGGCTGGAGCGCATGTGCCACTCGTGGCCGCCGGACTGCCAGTCCTGCAGGCCCCGCGCGTACTTGGCGACGGCCGCGACCTCGGCGGCGGTCAGGCCCCGGTCCAGGGCGAGCGCGGGCACCTCGGTGAGCGCGGTGTGCTCGAACTGGTGGAGGCGTGAGGTCAGCACGTCGTTGACGGTGTCGGCGGCTTCCTGGGTGGTGCAGCCGAAGAAGGTCTCCAGGACGAGGACGCCGTTGCTGTTCTCGCCCTCGTCCTCGACCTCGCGCTGGTAGGAGAACAGGTCGTTGCGCAAGTGGACGGCGTCGGAGAACGTCTCCATCAGCACCCTGAGCGGCCTCGATCCGGCGACGGACGAGGGTACTTCGGCCGTCGCGTACTCCACCAGCCCCGCCGACCAGGGCGCGCCGCCCACCTTGCGGCGCATCTCGATGTACTCGACGGGGTTGGCGATCCGCCCCTCGTTGATGTTGGACAGTTCCCACAGGGACTCGTTGAGCAGGTGCTCGGTGGCCACGGCGAAGCGGCGGCGCCAGTCGACGGACATCGACGGAACCGTGCGCGCCCACAGGTCGGCGAGCCCGGCCTCGACCGGGTTGCTCGGCTCGGGTACGGCGGCCGCGAGGTCGAGTGGCATGAAGAGCGGGAGCCGGTCCAGGTAGGCCTTGCCGCCGGCCCGGTCCTGGGTGCGTTTGAAGGTCTCCAGGAAGTGGTCGTCGAAGAAGAAGACCCACACGTACCAGTCGGTGATCAGCGACAGCGCGGGGCCGTCGCAGTCGGGGTGGGTGTAGGCGCAGAGCAGTCCGTAGTCGTGCGCGTCGAGGTCCGACTGCTCCCAGATCCCGGACCCCTCCAGCATGCCCATCTCGCGCGCCCACTCGCCCGAGTGGGCGCGCGCCTCGTCGACGTGCGGGTTCAGCCGCGCGGGATACGGCATGTAGAAGTGCGGGAGTTCGAAGGGCTGCTGCGTCATGGCCGGGCCCTACCCGTGGCCCCGCGGCGGCATCCACGGGGCGGGACATGATCACACCATCGCGTGAACCGGGGCGGATCCGGGAGCTGTCGCGGGCCCTTGGGGCGTTCAGCCTTCGAACGCGTCCGGTCGGCGTGCTCTCAGGCGCCCCGCACGGCCCGTCCCACCCGCGCCCTGAGCTCGACGAACTCGGGCAGGCCGCGGGTGCCGATCTGGTCGCGCTTGCCGGGGAGTTCGACGGGGAGGTCGAGGACGACGCGGGCGCCGGGGCCCGGGGACAGGACGACGACGCGGTCGCCGACGTAGACGCTCTCGTCGATGTCGTGGGTGACGAGGAGGATGGTGGTGTTCTCGGTGCGGTGCACTTCCAGCAGGAGGTCCTCGAGGTCCTCGCGGGTCTGGGCGTCCAGGGAGCCGAAGGGTTCGTCCATGAGCAGCAGCGAGGGGCGGCAGACCAGGGCGCGGGCGATGGCGACGCGCTGCTGCATGCCGCCGGACAGCTGCCAGGGGTGCCGGCGGGCGGCGCCGTCGAGGCCGACGCGTTCCAGGATGCGCTCGGCCTCGGCACGCCGCTCGGCACGCGCCAGTCCGCGGCGGCGCAGCGGCAGGGCGACGTTGTCGCGGACGGTGAGCCAGGGGAAGAGCGAGCGGCCGTAGTCCTGGAAGACGACGGCGAGATGGTCGGGTACACCGGTGACGGGGGTGCCGTCGAGGGTGACCGTGCCCTCGTGCGCGGGCCGCAGCCCCGCGACGGTGCGCAGGAGCGTGGACTTGCCGCATCCCGACGGACCGACGACGCACAGGAGTTGGCCGTCGGGGACGGTGAGGGTGACGTCGCGCAGGACGGGGTGGTCGCCGTAGCGCTGGCCGAGGGCGTCGAGGCGGAGGGTCATTCCGTCGTCCTTCCCCGTCCGAGCAGCCGCCGCTCGACGGCCAGCAGGACAGCGTTGAGGACGTAGCCGAGGACGCCGAGCAGAAGCAGGGCCGCCCAGACGGTGAGGAGGTCGGAGCGGGACTGGGCGTCGGTGAGGGTGAAGCCGATGCCGTCGGCCGTGCCGGGCAGGAGTTCGGAGAAGACCATGAGGATCAGCGAGAGGGAGAGGCTGAGGCGGAGACCGGCGAAGATGTGGGGCAGGGCCGACGGCAGGAGCAGGAAGCGGAGCCGTTCGACGGGGTCGAGGCGGAGCACGGCGGCGACGTCCAGCCGGAGCGGGTCGGTGCCGCGCACGCCTTCCGCCGTGTTGATCAGCACCGGCCATACGGCGCTGAAGGCGATCGCCGTGATCTGCATCGGGGTGCCGAAGTCCAGGACCACGACGAAGACGGGCACCAGGGCCGGCGGTGGCACGGCGCGGGCGAACTGCAGCACCGGGTTGCACAGCGCGTACGCCCGCCGGGACCGCCCGACCGCCACGCCGAGGCCGATCCCGCAGGCGGCGGCGATCCCGAATCCGGCCGCCATCCGTCCCAGGCTCGGCAGGACGTTCCCCACGGCCGCGTCGGTGAGGAAGAGGTGCCGGACGGGCCCGGAGAACCACAGGTCGTGGGCGCGGCGCGCGATACGGCTCGGGGGCGGGAAGTAGACGCTGCCGCGGGCTCGCGCGGCCGACTGCCAGACGGCGAGGGCGAGGAGGAGGACCAGGAGCCGGAGGAGGAGGGCGCGGTGGGTTGCGGGGGAGGAAGCGGCGGAGCGGGACGTGGGGGACGTGCGCCCCGCGCCCCGCCCCTTCCCCCCTGTCACGCCCCCACCTCCCGGCGGGTCGTCCCCCGTCGCTCCGGTGTCCAGGGGAACAGACGGTGTTCGCCCCACACCAGCACGCCGTTGACGGCGAGCCCCAGGGTGCCGGCCCAGACCACGCCCGCGAGGACGTCGCGCGTTCCGTCGGTGGCCAGTCCGGCCTGGGCGATGAAGATGCCGAGGCCCTCGCCGAAGCCGGAGAGGAGTTCGGTGGCGACGGCGAGGATGAGGGCGACGGCCGCGGAGATACGGACGCCGGCGGCGATGAAGGGCGCCGTGGCGGGGAGTTCGACGCGCAGCAGGACCGAGAGCGGGCCGAACCCGAAGGCGCGCAGGGTGTCCTTGGCGAGCGGGTCGGTCTCCCCGAGGCCGTAGATCGTGTTGAACAGGACCGGCCAGACGGAGGCGTACGCGATCAGGGCGACCTCGGTCTCGGTGCCGGTGCCCAGCAGCAGGGACACCAGGGGGATCAGCGCGACGGACGGCAACGGCCGCAGGAACTCGACGATCACGCGTACGGCGGAGTCGACGACCGGCAGGCTGCCGAGCAGCAGCCCGAGCGGTACGGCGATCGCGACGGCGAGACCGAGCCCGAGCGCCCAGGCGCGCAGGGTGGCGCCGACGCCGTTCAGAAAGGCTCGGTCGCCCGCCAACTCGACCGCACGGGCGAGGACTTCGGAGGCGGGCGGGAGGTAGCTCCGCCGCACGAGGCCGGCTCGCCCGACGGCCTCGCAGATCCCGAAGGCGATCAGCGCACCGACCAGCCCCAGCCACGGCTCCCGACGCCGTCCCACCCGCCCGTTCACCTCGGTCACTTCACCAACAGCGTGGCCGGATCGATGTCCTTGGTCAACAACCCCTGTTTCTTCATGAGTTCGGTGAGCCGGCGCAGCTGGGCCGGGTCCGCGGTCGTGGGGTAGGACGGCAGGCGGATGGTCGTGGCCTGCTCCGCAGTCACCTTGGTGTACTTGGGGAGTTCGGCGCGTACCGCGGCCGGGTCGGTGGAGGCGATCTTCGAGGCGGCCTCGATGGCCCGCCGGAACGCGGCCGCGGCCTTGGCATGACCGGTGGCGAACGTCCGTGTGGTGACGTAGCCGCTGATGGGCAGCGCCCCTGCCGGTGCCGTCGCCCCGTCCAGCAGCACCTTCGCCTTCAGCTGCCCCTGGATCGCGCTGTCGAAGGGCTCCACGGCATGGACGGCGTCGACCTGGTTCCGCTCCAGGGCCGGCCCCATCTGCGGGAAGGCGATCTGCCGGTACACGGGCCGGCCGACGCCCTGCCGGTCGAGGATGGCGTTGAGGGTGAGGGACTGGATGTTGTTGAGGATGTTGACGGCGACCTTCTTGCCCGCGAGGTCGGCGATGCTCTTGATGCCGGAGTCCTGGGGCACGAGCACGTCCATCATGTGCGGCGCCGTACGAACGCCCTCGGCGAGGATGCGCAGGTCGAGGGTGCCCTTCTCGTCGGCCTGCAGGAATGTCACGTAGTTCGCGCTCGCGATCACGTCGACCTGCCCCTTGGACAGGGCCGGCAGCGCCTGGATGCTCTGCTGGACGGGCTGGATCCGGACGCTCAGGCCCTCTTTCCTGAACAGCCCGCGGTCCCGGGCCAGGTAGAGAGCGGCCGAGTCGGTCAACGGCAGTGCGGCGACCGTGATTTCGCTCAGTCCACCGCTGTCGGTGGAGCCGGAGCCCCCGCTGTCGCCGCAGCCCGCGAGGAGCAGGGCCAGAGCGGCCAGGGCGGCCGCCGGTCTCCCGGCTCCCGCCACCCCGGATCGACGCCCCGCTCGAACACGGCTTCCCACCCGCAATCGTTGCAACGCCATGCGTGCATGCCTATCAAGGTTTTGTCATGATCACCACAGACAGGGCGAGGGAACCGGGGCTCTTCGACGAGCATGGAAGTGTTCCCCACCCTCATCCGCCCGCCGCGCCGGGCGGACCGGCGGTTTCGCCGCCTTGCCGCCCCTCGGCCGTCACGTCACCGTGGTCCCATGACCGCACCAGAGGCTCCGCCCGTTCCGGACGTCTTCGATCCCCGGCAGTACGCCGCCGACGTGCCGTACGACGCCTACCGCGTCCTGCGCGATCACCACCCCGTGGCGTGGCAGGCGGAGCCGGAGGTGCTGGGCTGGCCGGCCGGGCCCGGATTCTGGGCGGTGACCCGGCACTCGGACGTGGTGCGGGTACTGAAGGACGCGGCGACGTACTCCTCGTACGTGGGGGCGACGCAGATCCGCGACCCCGATCCCGACGACCTGCCCTTCATCCGGCGCATGATGCTCAACCAGGACCCGCCGGGACACGGCAGACTGAGGCGCCTGGTGAGCCGCGCCTTCACCCCCGGCCGGGTCGACCGCTTCACGGCCGTCGCCCGGGAACGGGCCCGCACCCTGCTCACCGAGGCAGTGCGCACGGCCCGCGCGGCCGACGGCACGGTCGATCTCGTCACCGCCGTGACCGACGAGTACGCCCTCCTCAACCTCGCCGACCTGCTCGGCGTCCCGGCCGCCGATCGCGGACTGCTGCTGCACTGGACTCAGCGGATCATCGGCTACCAGGACCCGGACGAGGCGGGCCCGCCCCTGCTGGACGCGGCGGGCAGGCCGGTGAACCCGCGCTCCCCCGCGGCTCTGCGGGACATGTTCGACTACGCGCAGCGGCTGGCCGCGCACAAGCGCCGCCACCCCGCGGACGACGTGCTGACCACCCTCGCCCACGACCCCGAACTGGCCGACGCGGAGCTGGAGATGTTCTTCTTCCTGCTCACCGTCGCGGGCAACGACACGGTCCGCAGCGCGGCACCGGGCGGACTGCTGGCTCTGGCCGAACACCCGGTGGCGTACGAGGGACTCCGCGCCGGCACGTTCGAACTCAGCTGTGCGGTCGATGAGTTGCTGCGATGGCATCCACCCGTGCTCACCTTCCGCCGCACCGCCGCCCAGGACACGGAGCTGGCCGGCCGGCACATCCGCGCCGGTGACAAGGTGGTCGTCTTCCATGCCTCCGCCAACCGCGACGAACGGGTCTTCAGCTCCCCGGACGTTCTCGACCTGGCCCGCACGCCGAACCCGCACGTCTCCTTCGGTGACGGCCCGCACGTCTGCCTCGGGGCGCACTTCGCCCGTCTGCAGCTGCGGGTGCTGTACGAGGAGGTCCTGCGGGAGCTTCCGGTCCTGCGACGGGCGGGACCGGCCCGGCGGCTGACCTCCAACTTCATCAACGGCATCAAGTCGCTGCCGGTGAGGCTGACTTGACCCCTATGCGCGCACCTGGACCAGGGCGTGCGTCCCGCTGGTCCGCCACCGCTGCCCCTCCGCCGCCACCAGTGCGGCCTCCGTGTCCGCGTCCAGGCCGGTGATCACGTCGGACTTCAGTGTGCGCAGCGCGGCCACCGGACCCGGGAAATGCGCGGTGACCTCGGCGAACGGGGTCGTCGGGGGCCACCGGCGATCGCCCACCAGACGGCGGTAGTTGAGGTCGCCCTTGACCACGGTCAGCGCGCCACCGGCGAGTTCCTCACGCAGATCGTCCGGCATGTCCGCGTACGGCAGCGGAGCGCAGGAGAAGGGGTGGGCGCGGACGGTGAGACGGCCGTCGGTCATCGCCGACCAGAGCGTACGGCCGTACCCGGCCGCCGCACCCGGCGCGTCGGCCAGCCGCCGGACCGCGTCGAGGACGTCCGTCGGGGTGGCGTCGGAGACGTAGTAGGGATGGGGCTTCACGTGCAGCACCGCCCGCTCCACGCGTCCGGCGTCGAGGAGGTGGGCGACCAGCAGAAGGTCGGGGACGAGTTCGCGGCCCGCGTTGTCGGCGATCAGGAACAGCGTGCCGGTGCCGGAGGGCGGGAGCAGGGACCACAGGGTGTCGCTGTCGTCGGCCACCAGTCCGGGGACGGCCGCGGCCGTGCCGGCACTCGCGTCGGAGAGCCGGAAGCCGAGGTCGGCGCGGTTGCCCCAGAGGGAGCCGTGGAGCAGGGCCGGCCCCGTGTCCCGCGCGGACAGTCCGTCCAGGGCGGCGAGTTCCTCGTCCGTCTCCGGGGCGTCGAGTTCGGCGAGCTTGAAGGGGCGGAACGGATCGATGCCCTGCCAGGGGCCCGGCCCGAAGTAGCCGACCGCGTCGAGGAGTTGGCGGTAGAAATAGCTCTCCGACCACAGCCACGGCACGTCGTACCAGGAGCGGCCCGCATACGCGGCGAGGCCCCAGGACTCCCAGCGGAGCCGGTCACTCGCGGTCGCCGGGAGCGGTTCGATCACACCCTTGGCGCAGCTGTCGAGGAGCGCGTCGAGCGCGCGGTGCGTCGCGGGGCCGTACGGGAAGGCTTCTCGCACCTGCCGGATGATCGCGGGATGGCGCTCGGCGAGGACACCGCGCGGGAAGGAACCCGGCTCGTTGCCGAGGATCACGGGCGCGGACGGGGCGTGGGGCATGCGGCTCACCGTATCGCGCGGCTCAGACGGTTCCGGGCTCCCGCTCCAGACGCGCGGCGAGGCTCAGATAGCGGGCGCGGCGGGTTACCGGGACCAGGCCGCGGATCATGACCTGCCACATCTCGGCGACCCGGCGGGGCTGGCGGGCGACGGGTTCGAGGGTGCGGCCCACGACCCGGGTGCCGACGAACCAGCTGACCAGGGCATGCGCGGTGGCCTCGACGTCGATGTCCGGGTGGATGTCGGACTCCTTGACGGCGCCGTACAGCTTGCGGGAGGCGAGATCACGCCATTCGGTGAAGGGGTGGGCCAGCGGCGGGCGCACCTCGACCGGACCGGTCGCGAGACGGAGTCCCGCCCGCTGTATCGGCCCCTCGACGGACATGCGGGAGATTCCGAACGTGATGCGCATCAGGGTCTCCAGGGACGAGTAGCCCCGGCTCTCCACCTCCTTCGCCACCTCGCGCGAGGCCCTGGACTGGAGCTCCATGATGGCGTGGGCCAGGTCCTCCTTCGCCGCGAAGTGGAAGTACAGGGCGCCCTTGGTGACTTGGGCGTGCTCGACGATGTCGCTCAGGCTGGTCGATTCGTAACCGCGACGGTCGAACAGTTCTGCTGCGGCTGTGATGATCGTCGCGCGGGTCTGCTCGGCGCGTAACTGCCTCGCCATCGACTGAACTCTCCTGGGACCGGAACCGAACACTCCTGGGAAAGACTTGAACCCTCCCGGGACTGGAAAGAACGGGGCATGCCGTTTGTTTCTTACTCCCCGTACACGATATCTCACGGTGCGACGGCGCGGACGGGGCCCTTTCCGGACCGTCGACTCACCTTAGCTGCCGGGGAGTTGACCCACCGCGTCGCCTCGGGCGGCTCCCGACGACACGTGTAACCCTGTGCTTCCGCAACCGCTGGGCCGCCAGAGTCTGTTGAGGCATTCCCTGCCTCGGCCCTGCGAAAACGGATGACGGCCCGGAGGGTGACGCGTCGGCGCAGGCGGCCGCCAAAGTACAGGGCGACCGGTTGGTTTTCAGAGAGTCGAAGAGTCCCCGCGTCCCGGGCGCCGCCCGGTGAACGCCCGGCGCCGGTCCGCCGTACTCCACGGGAGCAGCCCGTTCCCGCGCCGGCCGAGGAGACGATCCGGATGCCCCGGATAACCGCACACCGCACCGCCCTGGCGGCCGCCTTCGTGACCCCGTTCCTGCTGCCGCTGTGGGCGGCGGGCCCCGCGCAGGCGCACGGCGCGCCCACGGACCCGGTCAGCCGGGCCTACGCCTGCTCCACGGACGGCGGGGCGAACGCGAAGTCGGCGGCCTGCCGGGCGGCCGTGGCCGCGAACGGCGCGCCCTTCACCTTCTGGGACAACCTGCGCGTGGCGGATGTGAACGGGCGGGACCGGCAGACCATTCCGGACGGAAAGCTGTGCAGCGGAGGCCTGCCCGCCTACAAGGGCCTGGACCTGGCCCGCACGGACTGGCCGGCGACGCGGCTGAAGCCGGGCGCGACGCTGACCATGAAGTACGCCTCGACGATCCCGCACACCGGCACGTTCAAGCTGTATCTGACCGAGCAGGGCTACGACCCGACGAAGCCGCTCACCTGGTCGGAGCTGCCCGACCGGCCGTTCGCCACGGTCAAGGACCCGGCGCTGACCAGCGGCGCCTACCGCATCACCGCCACGCTCCCGGCCGATCGGACGGGACGGCAGGTGCTCTACACGATCTGGCAGAACAGCAGCACGACGGACACCTACTACTCGTGCTCCGACGTGGTGTTCCCGGCGGCCGGAGGCGCCGACACCCCGGCCGCCGGGCAGCGGAACGGCGGCACTGCGACGGCCGCGCGGAAGAACAGCGGCTCGCCGTCCCCGACGGCCGAAAAGCGCCGTACGCCGACCGGTCCCGCACAGAGCACGGAGGCGACGCCGGCGCCGTCGCGTCCCGACAGCACCCCCGTCGCCTCCACCGAGACCGCGGACTCGGGCCCGTCCGCGCCCCTGCTGGCGGGCGGCGCCGCCGCGGTGCTGGTGCTCACCGGGGGCGCCGCCCTGGCCCTGCGCCTGCGTCGACGCTGAACCTCGTGACCGCGAAGGTCAGTTGACGTAGACCGTCGCGCCGTTGTCGGTCACCGGGGCGTACTTGGCGGTGAAGTAGCCGCTGCTGAAGCAGAGCGACGAGCCGGACACCTTGGTGAACTGCTGGTTGGTGAAGTTGATGCTGTTGTCGGCGTTGTCGGCCGTGCCGGTCAGGCTGGGGGCCTGGTAGACGCAGGTGATGCTGCCCAGCAGCGTCTTCAGCTTGACCGTGGTCTGGATGGTGGAGCCGCTCGCCGGGCTGACCGTGAGGGCGCCGCCGGAGGCGACGGTGGTGGTGTACGGCAGGTTGTCCACCGTGATGCTGCTGACGCCCGTCACACCGAGGACGTTGCTGGTGCAGCTGCTGCTGTCGAAGGTCTGTCCGCTGACCGACTCGGTGGCCGTGCCCGGCGCCGAGGGGTTGTCCGTGACGGTGGCACTGAACGTCGAGGACGTGCACGACACACCGCTCGTGCCGGTCGCGCTCGAGTACAGGGTGGCGTTGGTGCCGCTGGCCAGCGGGGCGGTCAGGGTGTCGCCGACCGCGACGGCGGTGCCGCCGGCGGAGCCGGTGGTGAGGACCGGGGTGTCGGCCGCCGAGGCGGGGGCGACGGCCGGCAGGGAGAGCGCGGCGACGGTGCCGACGAGGGTGAGAAGGGTGCGAGTGCGCATGCGTCAGTGCCTCTTTCGGAAGTGGGGGTTGTTCGAGGGTGGGTGGAACGTGGGGGGGGTGGCCGGCAACGGTGGGCGCGAGTCGGCGTCCGCCGTTGCCGGCCCGTGACGCCTTCTCCTTACGTCACGGGCCGGCGACGGCGACCGGCCGGCGGTCGGCCGCAGACCCGTGGGGAGGGCCGTCGGCCGGGCCGGCCGGGAAGTCGGCCCGGCGCGGACCAGGGGGGAAGTGCCCGTGCCGGGCCGTGGAGGGTTTGTGTCGGGCGATGAAGCGCCCGCACTGGACAACAGGGGTCCGGGATACGCGGACGATGCCGCGTGGCGGGATCCGGCGCCACGGATCCGGGGGAAGCCAGGGGCAGTTGTAGACCTGATGCTCAGTCAACGTCAAGCGTCCACAAGGGAGTTGACGATCGTTCTAATAGGACGCACAAGAAGAGAGGGACTCCGGTCGACTCGCGACCCATAGGCGACTCACAATCGACACCCTTTTTTCACAACTGCCTTGACCCTCGAAAGTAACCACGGGTAACTTCCTCGCTGGCTACTGCGGAGTACGAGAAAGCCCTTCCACCCGCCGGGAGTTGGAAGGAGCCGTGCGTCCGCAGGCTGTCCGCGCCAGGACAACGCGCCGCTGACGCCCAACCCGCACTGACTATGCACATGGGAGCAGAAATGGCCTCGTCCCCGGACGTCACCTCGTCCGCCGACCTCACCCCCGAGAACCCCGAAAGCGGTTCCTCGTCCGAGCCCGCCAGACGCGGCCGGGTTCGCGCCCGTCGCGCCGCGGTGATGGCGGTGCCCGCCGTCGCCGCCCTCGCCGGCCTGGGCATCCTCACCGCCCAGGGCGCCCTGGGGGTGTCGTTCTCGATCTCCGGCATGCCCTTCACCGTGACCGCCAAGTCGCTGGACGGCACCGGCTTCGAGCAGTTCGGCGCGCTCGACAGCATGATCGACAACAGCCCGAACGCGGGCGACACCGGCGGTCAGGTCCTGGTCGTGACCTCCGCGATCAGGAACGCGACGCTGGACAGCCTCTGCCAGAGCGTGGACCTGGGCGGTACGAACCTGCTCATCACCGCGGGCAGCGGCTCCTCGAAGGTGCAGGCGAGCAACCTGACCACCGACTCGACGCAGCTGACCGGTGACGCCTCGTTCAACAACATCGAGATCGGCAACGACGCGAGCACGCTCAACAAGGCCGGGGTCAAGGGTCCGGAGGGTGTCTTCAGCCAGCAGGCCGACACCGTCCACATCGACAACCTGCGGCAGACCAACTACGCCACCACCGCAGGCGTGTTCAAGCTTCCGGGCCTCAAGCTCCGGTTCAGCGACTCGGGTTGCTGATGTCGGGCACCCCGAAGCAAGGGTTCGGTCCCGCCTTCCGTCGCTGGCGGGCGGGCCGGCCGTTCTGGGGCGGGCTGCTGCTCACCCTGGGCGGGGCGGAGATCCTGCTCACCGAGAAGGCCTCGCTGAAGGTCATCATGCACATCGGCATGCAGGGTCTGGCCGGCTACCTGCTGCCGGTCGTGATGGTGCTGTGCGGGCTGCTGGCGCTGCTCAGCCCCGGTCAGCGCCTGTTCTACTCGATCATCGGCGTCATGTCCTCGCTGGGCACGTGGCTCACCTCGAACCTGGGCGGCTTCTTCATCGGCCTGCTCCTGGGCGGTGTGGGCAGCTGCCTCATCTTCGGCTGGCTGCCCGACCAGGAGCCGCGCCGCAGTCGCCGGCAGCGCCGGAAGGAAGCGGAGGCGGGGGCGACCCCGGAGGCGGTCCAGGTGCCGTAGCCCGGCCGTGGACCGCCACCGGACGGCCGCGGAACAGCCGTAGGACACACGTGCAGGCCGACCCGGAGTCGTATCCCGGGTCGGCCTGCACGTGTGCGTGGGTGCGGCGAGCGGTGGCTCAGGAGGCCGCGGCTCCCTTGGTGACCTCCGTCGGCTCCACGACCGTCTGCGCGGGTGTCGCGGCGGGGGCCTCGTCCTTCATCGCCTTCGCCTCGCTCTTGAGGATGCGCATCGACTTGCCCAGGGCGCGGGCGGTGTCGGGCAGCTTCTTCGAGCCGAAGAGCACGATCACGACGATGGCCACGATCAGCAGGTGCCAGGGTTCCAGTCCGTTGCGGAGCATGCCGCACCCTCCCTTTCCTCAACTACGTCAACGTCGGCGAAGGACGGTTGGCGTTGCTCGCACACCCGTCAACGGTTGCCACTTTGCGCAACTGTACAACCAAGGGGTGGGCGTGCCGAGTCCCCGTCTCATCCGTGCCGTCGCTCGTACCAGGCCCTGGCCGCGAGCAGGGCCAGCGCGTACAGGGCGAGGACGACGGTGAGCAGGACGTGGTAGGCGGCGGGCAGGGCCGTCAGGCCGAGGGCCGTGCCGAGCGGGCTGAGCGGCAGCAGGAGGCCCACGGCCGCGAGACCGGTGGCGGACCAGCCGAGCGGGCCGGGCGCGCGGCCCTCGGCGAGCCGCCGGCCGGTGCGCAGCAGGAGCATCACCAAAGCCTGGGTGAGCAGGTTCTCGGTGAACCAGGCGGAGTGGAAGACGGGGGCGTCGTCCACCGCTTCGGAACCGGGCAGGGCGAGGGCGAGGACGGCGAAGGTGGCGAGGTCGGCGACGGCGTTGAGGACACCGAAGCCGGTGATGAACCGCAGGAACGCCCCTGGTCTCAGGCCGGCCGGGCGGCGCAGGGCGGCGGCGCCGGGGCGGTCGTGGGCGAAGGCGAGCTGGGCTGCGTCGAAGCAGAGGTTCTGCACCAGCACCTGGGCCGGGAGCATCGGCAGGAACGGCAGCAGCAGGCCGGCGGCGAGCATCGCCAGGACGTTGCCGAGGTTGGAGGAGAGCGTCACGCGCAGATACGAGGCGATGTTGCCGCTGCTGTGGCGGCCCGCGGTGACCGCGTGCCCGATCGCCGTGAGGTCCTTCGCCGCGAGCACGACGTCGGCGCTCTCCCGGGCCACGGCCACGGCGTCCCGCGGCGCGATCCCGACGTCCGCGGCACGCAGCGCGGGCACGTCGTTGACGCCGTCCCCGAGGAAGCCGACGGTGTGCCCGGCGGCCCGCAGCCCGGCGACGACACGGGCCTTGTCGTCGGGAGTACAGCGGGCGACCACGACGGCGGAGCCCCCCGGGGACTTCGCTCCGGCGACCACCGGGGCACCTTCGGCAGTCGCCCCGAAGACGGCTGCCGCCACGGCGGTGCGCGCGGCGGCCGGGTCCAGAACGTCCGTCGCCAGGTGCACCTGTCCCGGGTCCAGGCCCAGGTCCCGGCAGACGCGGGCCGTCGTCGCCGGGTGGTCGCCCGTCAGGACGAGTACGGCGACGCCTTGTGCGGCCAGGGCGCGCACCGCCTCGGACGCGCTCGGCGCCAGGGCGTCTCGGAAGGTCACGAAACCGCGGAAGTCGAGGCCCTGTTCGTCGGCGGGCCTGCGGTCGCGGGGGCGGGCGGGGCGCCGCCCGGTGGCGACCGCGAGCAGCCGTAGCCCCGACTCGGCCTCGCGCGCGGCGAGGGCGAGCAGCCGGTCCCGCTCCGGGGGTGTCGTGGCACACCGGTCGAGTACGGCCTCCACGGCGCCCTTGACCACGACGGTGTGCGTGCCGGGACCGGGACCCCGTACGACCGCGGTGGCCAGCCGCCGCACCGGGTCGAAGGGGACGGCGCCCACCCCGTCGTACTCCTCGCCGGCCTCTCCCGCCGCCTGGAGCAGCGCCTCGTCGAGGGCGTCCGGGGCGGGGAGTTCGGCGAGCTGCAGGCTCCACCAGGCGCCGACGGCGGCCCAGCGCAGGACGTCGGGGTCCTCGTGGCCGGCCGGGCCGAGGGAGCGTACGACGACCGGCCGGTCCTGGGTGAGCGTGCCGGTCTTGTCGACACACAGGACGTCGACCGCGCCCAGGTCGTGCAGGGCGGGCAGCCGTTTGACGATCACGTCGTGGCGGCGGGCGAGCAGCGCGGCGCCGCGGGCGAGGCAGGTGGTGACGATCACGGGCAGCATCTCGGGCGTGAGCCCGACGGCCACCGCGACGGCGAACGGCAGCGTCTCCAGCCCCCGCCCGCGCAGGGCCGCGCCCGCCATGAGCACCAGCGGCGGTGTCAGCAGCATGAACCGGATCAGCACCCAGGAGATGCCGTGCACGGAACGGTCGAAGGAACTGGCCTCCGGCGGCGCCGTCCCACCGGAGCGGCCGGCGCGCCGTCGCCGTGCGGCCCGCGGTCCGACGTCGTAGGCGGCGCCCAGCCGGGTGCGCGGGCCGGTCGCCAGGACGACGGCGGTGGCGCTGCCCGTCACGACGCCGCTGCCCTGGTAGCAAAGGTGGGGCTCCCCGAAGGGGCCGTCGACCGGTGCGGCGGGGGTCTCGGCGGCGGACTTGGCGACCGGCGTGCTCTCGCCGGTGAGCGCGGCCTGGTGCACGGTGAGACCGCGGGAGCGCAGCAGCCGTATGTCCGCGGGCACGAGGTCGCCGGGGCCGAGCCGGATCACATCGCCGGGGACGAGCTCGGCGACGGGTATCTCCCGGGCCGTCTGTCCGCCCTCGCCGCGGCGCCGCAGCACGGTGGCGGTGCCGGCGACCAGGCCGCGCAGCGCGTCCATCGACCGGTCGGCCCGGTGCTCGCCGCTCGCCCGCAGCACACAGCTGACGGCGACCAGGGCGAGGATGACGGCGGCGGTGCCCCAGGAGGCGACGGCGGCGGACACCAGGCCGAGGACGAGCAGGACGGCGGTGAAGGGGTCCCGCAGACCGCGTACGCAGCGGCGCGCCCAGGAAGGGGTGCGCAAGTCGGGCAGGGTGTTCTCGCCGGCCTGCGCCAGCCGGACCGCGGCCTCGGCGTCGGTCAGCCCGCGCGGGCCGGTCTCCAGGTGCCGCAGCACCTGCAGCCGGGTGCCGCCGGCGGGCTCAGAGGCCACGGAGGCGGGGCACCGGGATGTCGCCCTCACGGCCGGAGAGCCGGTCCACCATGAGCCGTACGACGTCCACGACGTCCGGGTCGTCGACCAGGTACACCTGACGCCGGCCCTCGCGGCGGGCGCGGACCAGACCGGCCAGCTTGAGCTTGGTCAGGTGCTGGCTGACGGCGGGCAGCGCGCCGCCGACGCGCTCCGCGAGCCCGGTCACATCGCTCTCGCCCTGCGCCAGCGCCCACACGATGTGCAGCCGGGCGGGCGAGGCCAGCAGCCCGAAGGCCGCGGCCGCGCGGTCGAGCACGTCGGCGGAGGGGTCCTCGAAGCCACTGCCGGCTGCCGCCACGTCGTCGCTCTCCTGTTCGGGTCCTGTCGTACGAACCGCACCAGTTTAGGCGCCGTGCCCCGGCCCACCGGCCCCGAGAGGTGGCCGGAAACCATTCCGGCCCGATGGCGTTCGACATGCAAACGGTCTGTCGCGGTCCGCAAACATCACGAAGCGGCAGCAGTAACTCACTGAAAGTGGCTGCTCACTTGACTACCGGCGGTCACACGCGATTGGCTCCGGCCAGCGAGAGTCGCCAGGACGGCGTACGACCCGTCGGAGGTCGTCCGGAGCCGCACTCGCGCTGTTCCTCCAGCTCGGCCGCACAGCGAGGTGCCGCACTTCGATGAAGACTCCTCCCCCACCGTCTGCCTCCCACAGACCGGTTCGTCTCGCGGCACTGGCCGTGGTCGCCGGGCTGCTCGTGGCGGGCTGTTCAGCCTCCGGCGACCGGTCGGACTCCAGCGCCGGTTCCGTCGGAAAGGCGGGCGGCAACTCCCGTATCAAGATCACCATGGTGACGCACGGCGCGAAGGGCGACGCCTTCTGGGACCTGGTGCGCAGGGGCGCCGAGGCGGCCGCGGCCAAGGACGGCGTGGACCTGACCTACGCCAGCGACCCCGACATGGCCGGCCAGGCCGAACTGGTGCGCGACGCGGTCCGCGCCAAGGCCGACGGCATCGCCGTGACCCTCGCCAAACCGCAGGCGATGAAGACGCCGATCGCCGCGGCGCGGGCGGCGGACATACCCGTGGTCGGCATCAACTCCGGTATCGACTCGTGGCAGTCCGAGGGGCTGCTGGAGTACTTCGGCCAGGACGAGAGCGTGGCGGGCCAGGCCGTCGGCAACAAGCTGGACGCCCTGAAGGTCAAGCACGCCCTGTGCGTCATCCACGAGCGCGGCAACGTCGCCCTGGAGGCCCGCTGCGCCGGTGTGAAGAAGACCTTCGGCGGCCGGACCGAGAACCTCTACGTGGAGGGCACCGACGCCACCGCGACCACCGCCGTGCTCACGGCCCGGCTGCGCCAGGACCCGACGATCGACGAAGTGGTCACCATGGGCGCGCAGTTCGCGCTGCTCGCCGTCAAGTCGGTGGGGGCGTCCGGGAGCCGGGCGAAGGTGGCCACCTTCGACCTCAACAACAACCTGGTCAAGGCCGTCCAGAACGGCAGTGTCCAGTTCGCCGTGGACCAGCAGCCGTATCTGCAGGGCTACCTCGCGGTGGACGGGCTGTGGCTGTACCGGACCAACGGCAACATCAGCGGCGGCGGGGTCTCGCCCGTGCTCACCGGGCCGGCGTTCGTGACGAAGGCGAACGTGGCCGCGGTCGCCAAGTTCGCGGCGGGCGGTACCCGCTGAGGGGCCGCCGCGCGACAGTTCACGGCTCATTGTCTCGAAAGATTCTCCGGGCCCGTGGCTCATGCGGTCACTTGTACGGATAGCATCCTGTGCACCCCTTCTCTCCCCGCTCACGGCCACCCCCGTTGCCTGCTCTCCTCTCCGCTCCCGCTGATCGCCTAGGACGACGATGTCTCCACGGACAGGTGCCCGGCCCCGCCGTCTCGGCTCCATACGTCTCTCCCTGATCCTGCTGGCCCTGGTGCCCAGCGTCACGCTCGCCGCCATGTGGGGCGTGACGACGACGCAGATGTTCACCGAGGGCCTGCGGCTGCGCGGACAGACCCAGCTGAGCCGGTCCACCGGCGCGATGGGCACCGAGGCCACGCTCGCCCTGCAGCGGGAGCGCAGCCTGTCGGCGGCCTGGCTGTCCGGCGACCCCCGCGGCTCCCGGGCCGCCCTGGAGACGCAGCGCCGGGCCACGGACAAGGCGGTCGCCAAGCTGGTCGGCCAGTCCGACGCGATCAACAAGGCGCCCGCGCGCATCTCGGACCGGCTGTACTCGGTGCTCGGCTCGGTCGGCAGCCTCGAGTACTACCGGGGCCAGGTGGACAACCCGACCGACATCACCCCCGCGCAGGCGCTCGGCCAGTACGGCTCGATCATCGACGACCAGATCCATGCCTTCCAGGAGCTGTCCCAGGTCGACGACGGCGACCTCACCTCGCAGGCCGGCCCGCTGGTGGCGCTGGAGCACGCGGCGGAGCTGGTCGCGCAGGAGGACGCGCAGCTCACCCTCGCCTGGCCGACGGGGAAGCTGACGGAGAAGGAGCGGTCGGCGTTCTCCGAACTGGTCGCCAGCCGGCGCTGGCTGGTGGAGGACCAGATCGTGCCCTCGCTGCAGGGCGGCGCGAAGACCGAGACCGAGCGGATCCTGCAGAGCCCCGAGTGGCGGACCGTCCAGGACATCGAGGACCAGGTGCTCGCCGCCCGGCCCGGCTCCGACGGCAAGGCGGCGCTGCCCGACGCGCGGGACAGGTGGGCGGCCGCCTTCGCGACGGTCGGCGACGAGTACGGGCGGATGATCCGGTCGCAGACGTCGGTGCTGCTCGACCGCAGTGCCGACAAGGCGCACAACCTGCTGCTGACCGCCGCCTCGCTGAGCGCGGGCGGACTGATCGCCCTGCTGCTGTGCGTCGGCATGTCCTGGCGGATCACCCGCTCGCTGTCCCGGCGGCTGCGGGGCCTGCGGGAGGCCACCCTGAGCCTGGCCGAGGAACGGCTGCCGGACGTGGTGGCGCGGCTGGACCGGGGAGAGAAGGTCGACGCGGACGAGGCGACACCGCCGCTGGACTACGGACGGGACGAACTCGGCCAGGTGGCACGGGCGTTCAACAAGGCGCAGCGCACCGCGGTGCACACCGCCGTCGAACTCGCCGACACCCGGCGCGGATTCCAGAAGGTCATCCTCGGCATCGCGCGCCAGTCGCAGAACCTGGTCAACCTGCAGCTCACCAAGCTGGACACGCTGGAGCGCGAGCACACCGACCCGGACGTCCTCAAGGGCCTGTACGAACTGGACTCCACGGCGAGCCAGTTGCGGCGGTACGAGGAGAACCTGGTCATCATCAGCGGCGAGCAGCCGCGGCGCAGCTGGCGGGAGCCGGTCGCATTGATCGACATCATGCGCAGCGCGGTCGGCGAGGTCGCCGAGTACGCGCGCGTGGAGGTGCACACCGACGAGGACGTGTACCTGGCGCCGCCCGCCGTGGCCGACGTGATCCACTTGCTGGCCGAGCTGATCGACAACGCGACCGCGTACTCCCCCGCGCCGGCGCCGGTGTCCGTGCGGGCCGCGCTGGTCGCCAAGGGGCTCGCCGTGGAGATCGAGGACCGCGGGCTCGGCATGTCAGAGGAGGACTACGCCTCCTTCAACGAACAACTGGCGGTGGAGCCCCAGTTCGACGTCGTCGCGCTCGCGGACGACCTGCGTCTGGGCATGTTCGTCATCGCCCGCCTCGCCACCCGCCACGGCATCGCGGTCACCCTGCGCCCGTCGCCGTACGGCGGCACGACGGCGATCGTCCTCGTCCCGCACGACATCGTCGTACGGGAGGCGCCGGAACCCGGCGCCGCGGACGCGGCCCTCGGCCGCGCGGGGCTCGCGAGCGCCGGGACCGCGTCGGCCCACGGCCAGGCCGCATACGCCGACGGTGGGCACACGCGGGCGACGGAGACCGACCCGTCGGGCGAGCCGGACCACACGGCGCCCCGGTCCCCGGACACCGCCCGCCGGGACGAGACGACCGACACGGGGACCCGGCACGCCGAGGCCACCGGATACACGGAGGGCGCCTGGCCCGCCGAGGCCACCGGGTACGCGGAAGGCACCTGGCACGCGGGAGGCTCCGAGCACGCGGGCACGGCCGAACGCCCTGTGGGCACCGAACGTCCGACAGGCACCGAACGTCCGACGGGCGCCGGACGGAGGGCGGAGGCCGTGCGTTCGGGGGACGCCGACGGCGGGGCGGACGCCGAGCGCGGGTATTTCGGCGAACTCGGTGACCCGGGCGGGCTCGGGGAACGCGAACCCGGCGCATTCGGCGGCCAGGACGACCGCGCCGGCCTCGCCGACCGCGCCGACCGCGGACCTCTGGGCGCGCACGACACGGACACCGACCCCGGCCGAGACGCGGGGGTACCCGACCGCGGGCGTCTGGACAGACTCACCGCGTACAGCAACCGGCTGGCGAGGACCAGACGCATCGAAGAGGCCGTCTGGGCGAGGGACGCCAGGGCGGCGTCGGACCCCGGCCGGACCGACGCGGACGACCCGGCCCGCACGGCGGGCACCCACCGTGCGGGTGAGGGCGGCGCCGACGACGGCTCCGGGTCCTGGCGCACCGGCGACGCAGGGCGCGCGGACAGTGTCCTGGGCGCAGGCGCCGCCGGACGGGACGGCGAGGCCGGTGGCGGCCGTCGGCCCGGGTGGGCGGCGGGTTCGGGGCGGCGTCCGGGGCTCGCCCCCTTGCCCCGCCGGGTCCCGCAGTCCAGTCTGGCCGCCGAGTTGCGTGAGGATTTGTCGGGCGAAGAGGAGGGGCAGGCCGGTGAGTTCACCGCGGAACGGGCCGCCTCCTCGCTCGGCGGCTTCCAGCGCGGCACGCTCCGGGCCCGTGACGACGACGCCGGGGCCCCGAACGACCGGGAGGAGAACCCCGTACCGCAGGACCAGGCAGAACCGGACGCCGGGGCCGCCGACCCAGGCGCCGGCACCCCTACGCCCCCGCCCGCCGACCGCTGACGAAGGACACGTCATGACACGCCCCATCCCCGCCACCCACACCCAGCTCGACCAGTTGCTCACCGGACTGGTGGAGCGGGTCGCCGAGGTGAACCACGCCGTGGTGCTCTCCGAGGACGGCCTCGTCGTCAGCAAGTCCACGGGGTTCCTGCGCGACGACGCCGAGCGGCTCGCCGCCACCGCCTCCGGGCTGATGAGCCTCAGCAAGGGCGTCAGCATGGACTTCCGCGGCGGTCCGGTCCGCCAGGCGCTGATCGAGATGGCCAACAGCTTCCTGATCCTCACCTCGGCCGGCCCCGGCGCCCACCTGGTCGTCCTGACCAGCGCGGGCGCCGACGTCGGCGTGGTGGCGTACCAGATGAACATGCTGGTCAAGAAGATCGGCGAGCACCTCAGCGCGGCGCCGCGGGCCGGCATCGGCCCCACCGTCGACTCCGGCGCGTGAGGTGGCCGGAGGCGACACGGCAGGCCGTCTCGTACGACCGTTCGCGCTGACCGGGGGACGCACCCGGCCGAGCCGTGCCGACTTCACGCTCATCACGACGGTGACCGCGGTGGACCCGCCGCCGACCTGGGCCACCCGACCGCAGCCGGAGCAGCAGCGCATCCTGCGCCGCTGCGTCGAGCCGATCGCCGTCGCCGAACTCGCCGCCCTGCTCGACCTCCCGGTGAGTGTGATCGTGATCATGCTGTGCGATCTGCTGGAGGCGGGCCGGATCACGCTCCGCCCGCCGCGCCCGGTGTCCCAGAACCCGGATCTGGACCTGCTGCAGAAAGTGAGGGACGGCCTTGGCCGACTCTGACACCGTCACCCGGGCCGCGCCCGACACGGTGAAGATCCTGATCGCCGGCGGCTTCGGCGTCGGCAAGACCACCATGGTCGGCTCGGTCAGCGAGATCGCTCCGCTGCGCACCGAGGAACCGCTGACCGAGGCCGGCCTGGGCGTCGACGACCTCGAGGGCATCGAGGAGAAGAAGGCCACGACGGTGGCCCTGGACTTCGGCCGTATCACCATCGGTGACGACCTGGTGCTGTATCTCTTCGGTACGCCGGGCCAGCAGCGGTTCTGGTTCATGTGGAACGACCTCGCGCTGGGCGCGCTGGGCGCGGTCGTCCTGGTCGACGTACGTCGTCCGGAGTCCAGCTTCGCCGCGATCGACTTCTTCGAACGCCGGGGCATCCCCTTCGTGGTGGGCGTCAACGGCTTCTACGGCGAACACCCGTATCCGCCCGAGGAGATCCGTGACGCCCTGGCCCTGCCGGAGGACGTCCAGGTCCTGCTGTGCGACGCCCGGGAGCGCGGCTCATGCCGGGACGTACTGATCGCCCTGCTGGACCAGTTGATCGCCGCAGCGGTCAACTAGCCCGCGCAGCCGCGCTGTTCACTCGTCGGGGCCGGTCAGGGGCTCGTTCGACGGGGCGATGACGCGTGCCGTCAGGTTCGGGTCCGGCATGTCCGGGTCGAAGGGGAACAGGGGCCGGCGGACACGGTGGTGGCCGAGTCGGGTCAGGTCCTGGTCGACCCCTCCGGGGGTCAGGGCCATCTTCCAGTCGGCGGCCATGGCGAAGAGTTCCGGCTCCAGGTAGCCGATCTTGACGAGCACGACGTCCGCCGTGCGCGGGTCCAGGTCGAGGG
This sequence comes from Streptomyces sp. C1-1, assembly GCF_050214755.1. Classification (NCBI taxonomy): domain Bacteria; kingdom Bacillati; phylum Actinomycetota; class Actinomycetes; order Kitasatosporales; family Streptomycetaceae; genus Streptomyces; species Streptomyces sp. C1-1. Next base: position 2,773,348 of record NZ_CP189826.1, read on the forward strand.
CGGTGAAGTCGTGTTCGTGGTGGTACGGCTTGCGCAGCCGGGTCAGGATCACATGCACGCTCCCGACCCGCAGCACGACCTCCGTCTCGGCGTCCCGGTCCCCGTGCCGGACTGCGTGGACCACGCCCGTCAGGGTGAGCGGTCCGGCGTGGCGGTCGTCGACCTCGGCGCCCGCGGTGACGGTGACGGTCGCCCCGACGCCGGCCTTCGCCGCCTCCTCGACGGCGGACGGCCCAGGCAGGGAGGCGTAGACGACGGTCGGGCCGCAGGGATCCTTGAACTCCGGCCTGGACAGCACCTGTCGCAGCCCCCAGGTGACGTCGCCCGCGCCGCCGGCGGTGGGGTTGTCGCCCGTGTCGCTGATGAACCAGGGGCGGGCGGTCGAGGCCAGCGCCTCGTCCAGGCAGTCGTCCAGGGTGCCGGTGGGCGCGACGAAGCCGAAGGCGTGCCGGGCCTCCCAGAAGCCGCGGGCCAGGCGTTCGGCGCCGGCGGTGACCGCGGGCGCCGAGGGGCCGGTGACCACGACGGCCGCCCGGTTGCGGGGTTCGTCCGCCCACGCGTAGCCGACCCAGATCGCCGCGTCCGTCACCCCGTCGGCGGCCTCCACCTCCGCGACGGCCGCGTAGACGCTCCTCGCGGGCTCGACGCGGGTCGAGGTCTGTTCCCCGGCCAGCAGGACCGGCACCGGGATCCACGCCTTGACCGGGCGGGGCGCGCCGTTCGTCAGCAGGTCGACGAGGTTGCGGGCGGCCCGCTCCTTGGTGTCCATGGCGTCCTCGTGGGGGGCCATGCGGTAGCAGGTGATCAGGTCGCTGTGGTGGACGAGTTCGCGGGAGACGTTGCCGTGCAGGTCCATCGAGGTGGACACGACGGTCTCCGGGCCGATCACCTGCCGGACACGGGCGAGGAGTTGGGCCTCCGCGTCGTCCAGGCCCTCGACGGTCATGGCGCCGTGGATGTCGAACCACAGCCCGTCGATACGGCCCACCGAACCCAGTCGGTCGAGGAGTTCGGCGGAGAGTTCGGCGTACGCGGCGGCCGTCACCGTGCCGCCGGGCAGTGCCTTGCCGACCAGCGCGCCGCGCCAGTCGGCCGCTTCGCGCAGGGGCGCGCCGGGGGCGAGGAACGGGTAGCCGGACAGGACGTCGGCCCCGCGTCGCGGGTGGAAGGCGGAGGCCTGGGTACGGGCCGGGGAGAAGGTCGAGGACTCGATGCCGAGGCCGGCGATCGCGATCACGGGGCGGGATGTGCTCATGGCTCCTCGGAGGGTCGGGCGGCGCTCGGTCGCGGTCAGGGACGGTGGTTGCCGGTGAGGGCGTGCAGTGCGTGCGCCAGCGCCCGCTGGAGCGCGAACTGACCCGCGCCGACGAGGCCCGCGTCGGCGCCGAGGACGGCCCGCTCGATGACCAGGTGCTCGGTCACGAGGGGGTGGCAGCCCTCGTACAACTGGCTGCGGACGGCGGCGACGAACGGCTCCAGCGTGGAGAGGATGCCGCCGAGGTACACGGCGTCGGGGTTGAAGAAGTTGACGTTGGCGGCGAGGACCTGGCCGAGGTAGCGGCCGGCCTGGCGGACCGCGCGGGTGGCTTCCGGGTCGGCGTCGCCGGCGAGGCGTACGACGTCCTCGGTGGAGGCGACCTCCAGTCCGCGTTCGCGCAGGATGCGGACGAGGGCCGCCCCGGAGGCGACCGTCTCCAGGCATCCGGTGTTCCCGCAGGAGCAGGGGATGTCGTGGGCGGCCTCGACGCGCACGTGGGTGATCTCGCCGGCCGCGCCGGTGCCGCCGCGGTAGAGGCGGCCGTCGGCGATCACGCCGGCGCCGATCCCGGACCCCGCCTTCACCATGACCGACTGCCGGTGCTCGGCGGGCCGGACGCTGTGCTCGCCGACGGCCATGCAGTTGGCGTCGTTCTCGACGGCCACCGGGACCGCGAACCGCTCCTCCATCCAGGCGCGGACCGGGAAACGGTTCCAGCCCGGCATGCGGGCGGGCAGCGTCACCAGTCCCGGTTCGACGTCGACCGGGCCGGGCAGGCACAGGCCCACGCCCCGCAGCAGCCCCCGGCCGTGACGGTCGGCCAGCGCCGCGAGGGTCTGTGCCAGCCCGGGCAGGGCCGCCTCCGGCCCGTCCGAGGTCGGGAACGGCACCGTCGACACGTCGGTGAGCCCGCCGCCGGGCAGCACCACGCCCACGTGCGCGTGCCGGCCCCCGAGTTCCGCCGCCACCGCGTACCCGTCGCTGCCGCCGAGCCGCAGCACCTTGCGCGGCCGGCCGCCCGCGGACGACACCGTGCCCTCCTCGGCGACCAGCCCGTGGTCCAGCAGCTGGCCGACGGTGAAGGAGATCGTCGAGGGCGCGGCACCGAGCAGCCCGGCGATCTCCGTGCGTGTCGTGGCCTGTCCGGAGGCGAGGAGTTCGAGGACCCGTTCGGCCAGCGAGGAGACGGCGGCGCCGTTCTTCCGCCGCGGCGGACTTTTTTCAGTCATGGAGGAAGTAACTTCCGTCAACGGTGGTCGGGGCGTCGAGCGTAGGTCAACGCAGGCCTCTCCGCGCTTTTTTCAGAACAGCAGTAACAGGCTTTTTACAGCTGGACTCCTGTTTCTTCGGACACTCGGGCCGTTCACTGTCCTCACCCCTTCAGCTCCGTCCTCCGAGGAGTGCCATGTCCCCTGCCCGCCCGAGACTCCTGGCCGTCGGTGTCACCCTTTCCGCGGGCACTCTGCTGCTCGCGGGCTGCTCCGGGTCGAGCGGCACCTCGTCCGCGTCCAAGGACTCCATCGACTACGCGCTTCCGGCGAACTTCACGCCCAACTGGATCCTGCCGATCGGCACGGCGGCGCATCTGAACACCAACAACATCTCCATCGCCAACGCGCTGTGGGAGCCGCTGATCGCCTACGACGGCTCGACGGGCAGGATCGGCTGGAACAAGGCGGGCTCCGTCGCCACGACGGCCGACTTCGCCGCCGACAACCGAAGCGTGCGGATCACCCTGGGCGACCGGCACTGGAGCGACGGCAAGCCGATCACGTCGAAGGACGTCGGGTTCTGGTTCGACCTCATCAAGGCGAACAAGGCGCAGTGGGCGGGCTACACCCCCGGCAAGGCACCCGACAACTGGACGTCCTTCAAGGCCGACGACGCCCGCCACTTCACGATCACCTTCGACCGGGCGTACAACCCCCAGTGGATGCTGGCGAACGAGCTGGACGCCATCACTCCGCTGCCCGAGCACGTGTGGGACAGGGGCACCCCGGAGAAGACCTGGACGTATCTCAACAACGCGGCCAAGAACATCGGGAGTTACGCCTCCGACCCGCTGTGGAAGACCCTCAGCGGCCCGTATGCCGTGAAGTCCTTCTCCACGGCCGGCAAGGTCGTCCTGACCGCCAACGAGAAGTACGACGGCGGCGAGAAGCCGGGCATCCCGACGGTGAACCTGCTTCCCTTCACGACGGCGGACGCCGAGAAGAACGCGCTGCGCTCCGGAAGCGTCGACTACGGCTACATCGAGCCGACCGACCTGGACCAGAAGGCGAGCTTCACGGCACAGGGGTACGAGGTGAGGCCGTGGTCCGGCTGGGCGATCACCTACATGCCGTACAACTTCAACAACCCTTCGATGGGCGCGGTGTTCAAGCAGCTGTACGCGCGCCAGGCGATCCAGCGCTCGATCGACCAGACGAGCCTGGCGAAGGTCGTCTTCAACGGGACGGCGGTCCCCGGCTACGGGCCGGTCCCGCAGGCCCAGACCTCCGCCTTCCTGTCCCGGACGCAGAAGGACAACCCCTACCCGTTCTCGACGGCGGCCGCCAGGTCCCTGCTGTCGAGCCACGGCTGGACGGAGCGGAACGGAGTGATGACCTGCACCGATCCCGGGAAGTGCGGTGAAGGCGTCGCCAGGGGCACGAAGTTCGCGATGACGGTGCTCTCGCAGTCCGGTTCGGCCGTCACCGACAACATGATGAGCGCGATCCAGTCCTCGCTCGCGAAGACCGGCATCAAGTTCTCCATCAGGACGGCGCCGGTCAACTCGGTGCTCTCGCAGACCCCGCAGTGCACGGCGGGCCAGTCGATCTGCAAGTGGCAGCTGTCCTTCTTCGGCACGGCCGGCAGCTGGTACTTCAACGCCTTCCCGACCGGCGACTCGCTCTTCCAGTCCAAGGGCGGCTCGAACTTCGGCAGCTACTCCGACCCGGACGCCGACAAGCTCATCTCGGCCTCCACGACGTCCGGTTCCGACCGGGCGATCCAGGACTACAGCGCCGCTCTCGCCAAGGACCTGCCGGTGATCTGGCTGCCGGAGCCCGACTACCAGATCTCGGTCATGCGCAAGGGACTCGGCGGCTTCTCGCAGGACCCGCTCGCCAACTTCCACCCGGCGCAGTGGAAGTGGACCGGCTGAGGCATGGACACCCTTGTCTATCTGGCCCGGCGGACGGCACAGGCACTCGTGGTCGTCCTCATCGTCACGGTCGTGGTCTTCTGCCTGCTGCACGCCCTGCCCGGAGGCCCGGCCCGCGGAATCCTCGGCCCGCAGGCGACCGCCCAGCAGATCACCGCGTTCAATCACGAACAGGGGCTGGACCGGCCGCTGCCCGTCCAGTACGTCTACTATCTGCGCACCCTCCTGCACGGCGACCTGGGGACGTCGTACACGCTGAACGAGGCGGTCTTCCAGCTCATCGGCCAGCGGCTGCCGAAGACACTGGTGCTGACGGTCCTGTCCGCCGTGGCCGGACTGCTGCTCGCGATCCCGCTCGGCATGTGGCAGGCCGTGCGGCGCAACCGGCCCGCCGACTACGTCATCACCACGCTGAGCTTCGTCGCCTACTCGACGCCCGTGTACTTCCTGGGCCTGGTCCTGGTGCTGGTGTTCACGCAGATCCTGCGCTGGTTCCCCTCGCAGGCGCCACAGGGGGACACCGTGGCCCAGGTGTTCGCGGACCCGGTGGCGCTGGTGCTGCCCGTCGTCACGGGGGCGGCCTCCATGGTGGCGGTGTTCAGCCGGTACATGCGGGCGGCGACTCTGGAGAACCTCTCCGAGGACTACGTGCGCACGGCGCGGGCGGGCGGCGCGCGACAGGGGGCGATACTCCTGCGGCACGTGTTCCGGAACTCGCTGACGCCGGTGATCGCGATGCTCGGTTACTACGTGCCGGTGCTGTTCGGCGGTGCGCTGGTCGTCGAGCAGCTCTTCAACTACCCGGGGATGGGGCTGCTGTTCTGGAGTGCCGCGCAGTCCTCGGACTATCCGGTGCTGCTCGGGTGCGTCCTGGTCATCTCCGTGGCGACGGTCGTGGGCACGCTGCTCGCGGACGTCGTGCAGCGAGTCGTCGATCCTCGGGTGAAGGGGCGGGCATGAGCGTTCAGAGTGCGGGCCGGTGGAGGCTGGTCACCCGGTTCCCCGCGCCCCTGACGAAGGCGCGTTTCGCGCGCAACAGGCTCGCCGTGGCCGGGCTCCTGGTCGTGGCCGTCTTCCTGCTGTTCTGCTTCGTCGGGCCTCTGCTGTACTCCACCGACCAGACCCATACCGACCTCACGCAGGTCAACAGGGCTCCGGGCGGCGCGCATTGGCTGGGCACCGACGCCGTCGGACACGATCAGCTCGGCCGGCTCATGTACGGCGGTCAGGTCTCGTTGCTCGTCGGACTCGCGGCGGGAGTTCTGGCCACCGTCATCGGAACCCTGTGGGGGGCCGTGGCCGGGTACGCGGGCGGCTGGGCGGACGCGGTGATGATGCGGGTGGTGGACGCCGGCATCGCGATACCGGCGCTGTTCATCCTGCTGGTGGTGTCGGCGATCACCACTCCGGACACGGTCGGGCTGATCCTCGTCCTCGGTCTGGTGTCGTGGCTGGTGCCGTCCCGTCTCGTACGGGCGGAGACGCTGACGCTGAAGAGCCGCGACTACGTGCTGACGCTGCGCGCGACCGGTGGCACGCACACCCGGGCCGTCAGCCGGCACATCCTGCCCAACTCGGTGTCCACCATCGCCGTGGCGGCAACCTTCCAGGTCGCCGACGCGATCCTGCTCGTCGCGTACGTCTCGTATCTGGGCCTGGGGGTCCAGCCGCCGAAGACCGACTGGGGCGGCATGCTGTCCGCCGGTCTGACGGCCGCGTACTCCGGGCGCTGGTGGCTGATCGTTCCGCCGGGCCTCGCGATCATCCTGGTCGTCTGCGCGTTCAACGCGATCGGCGACGGGCTGCGCGACGCCTTCGACGTGAGGGGGCGCGGGTGAGCGTCGTGAAGAAGGTGCTGGACATCGAGGGGCTCGGGGTCACGTTCGCCACGGAGGCGGGTGACGTGCCCGCGGTATGTGACATATCACTGCACGTGCATCCCGGCGAGACGCTCGCGCTGGTCGGCGAGTCCGGGTCGGGGAAGTCCACGGTCGCCCTGGCGGCGATGGGCCTGCTGCCGTCGACCGCCCGCGTCTCGGGACGGGTGTGCGTGGCCGGTACGGAGGTCGTCGGGGCCCGCGAGGCCGAACTAGCCCGGCTGCGCGGCCGTACCGCCTCGATGGTCTTCCAGGAGCCGGCCAGCGCGCTCGATCCGCTGACCCGGGTCGGCGCGCAGATAGCGGAGGTCGTACGCAACCACCGCGCCGTCTCCCGCGCGGAGGCCGCCCGCGAGGCGGTCGAGCTGCTGCGCAGGGTCGGCATCCCGGAGCCGGAGCGGCGGGCGTCGGCGTTCCCGTTCCAGCTGTCGGGCGGGCAGCGGCAGCGCGTGGTCATCGCGATGGCGATCGCCAACTCGCCGGGGCTGCTGATCGCGGACGAGCCGACGACCGCGCTGGACGTCACGGTGCAGGCCGAGATCCTGGACCTGCTGCGGGAGTTGGCCGCCGAATCGGGTACCGGCGTGCTCCTGGTCACCCACAACATGGGTGTGGTCGCCGACTTCGCCGACCGGGTCGCCGTGATGCTGCGGGGCGAGATCGTGGAGACCGGGCCGGTGGAGGAGGTGCTGCTGCGGCCGGCGCACGAGTACACCCGGCAACTGCTGTCGGCCGTGCCGCGGTTGACGTTCACCGGTGAGGACCCTCCTCCCGTGGAGGAGGCTCCGGTGGTGCAGCTCCGGGATGTCTCGGTGCGGTTCGGGCGGGGGCCGCGGGCCGTGCGGGCCCTGGACGAGGTGACCTTCGAGGTGCGTGCCGGAGAGACGGTCGGGCTCGTCGGCGAGTCCGGTTCCGGCAAGTCGACGGCGGCCCGGGCCGCCCTGGGGCTGGTCCCGGCGGACTCCGGGTCCGTGTCGCTCTTCGGCGCCGACCTGGGGCGTTCCCGGGGACGGAAGCGGCGGGCCCTGCTGTCCCGGGTGGGCCTGGTTCTCCAGGATCCGGTGGCCTCGCTGGACGCGCGGATGAGTGTGGCCGAGTGCGTCGCGGAGCCACTGCGGACGCACCGCCGGGACATGTCCGCGGCCGAGCGGCGCCGGCGGGTGGCCGAGGCTCTGGAACTCGTGCGACTGCCCGCCGGGGCCGCGGCGCGCGGGCCGCGCGAACTGTCCGGCGGTCAGCGGCAGCGGGTGAGCCTGGCCCGCGCCCTGGTCCTGCGGCCCCGGCTGCTGGTCGCGGACGAGCCGACGAGCGCGCTGGACGTGGGGGTGCAGCGCACGGTGCTCGAAGTCATCGCCGAGCTGCAGCGCGAGCTGGGCTTCGCGTGTCTCCTCGTCTCCCACGACCTGGCCGTGGTGCAGGAGTTCGCCCGGCGGGTCGTCGTCATGCGGGCGGGACGGATCGAGGAACAGGGGCCCACCATGTCCACGCTGCTGCGTCCGCGGAGCGAGTACACCCGGCGGCTCATCGCGGCCGTTCCCGTGCCGGATCCGGTGGTGCAACGGCGGCGGCGGGCGGAGGTCCACGCGTGAGGGACGTCGTGGCGGGCGTGGACATCGGCGGTACGAGCACCCAAGTGGTGCTCTGCGGAAGCGACTTGGGTGTCATCGACCGGCTGGAGGTGACGACACCGGCGGCGCGGGGCGGAGCGGCGATGGTCGGCGCCGCGCTGGATGCCGTACGACGTCTGCGGGACCGTACCACCGCGCGGCTGCTCGGGGTCGGGGTCGGGGCGGCCGGGGTGGTGGACGCGCGGGCCGGGCGGATTCTGGTGGCGAGCGACTCGTTTCGCGACTGGGCCGGGTACGAGGTGACGGCGGAGGTCGAACGGGCGCTGGGCGTACCGGCGTTCCTCGACAACGACGTGAACGCCTTCCTGCGCGGCGAGACGGCCGCCGGTGCGGTGGCCGGCGAGGCCGACGTGTTCGGGATGACACTGGGCACCGGTGTGGGCGGGGCGCTGTGGCTGGACGGCGCGCTGCACGAGGGGCCGCACGGGGCGGCCGGCGAGATCGGGCACGTGCCCGGCTTCGGCGATCTGCCGTGCACCTGCGGGGGGCGCGGCCACCTGGAGACCCTGGCGTCGGGCCGGTCGATCGCCGCCCGTTACGGCGAGCGCACCGGCCGGACGGCGACCGCCCGGGACATGGCCGAGTCGGCGGGGCGGGGCGATCCGGACGCGCTCGCCGTGTACGAGGCGGCGGGCGCCGGCGTGGCGCGGGCCGTCCTGATCGCGGCGGGTCTGCTGGACGTGACCACGTTCGTGATCGGCGGGGGTGTCAGCCGGTCCTGGGCCCTGCTGGAGTCCGCGGTCCGGCGGACCCTGGCCGCCGAGCCTCCCGTCAGCGGGCGCCCGGTGCGGGTGCTGCCGGCGCGGCTCGGCGGCGACGCGGTGGCGGTCGGGGCTGCGGTACGGGTCCGGGCGGAGCTCGATCCACACAGTCACCGCACAGCCGAGGACAAGGTGAACGACGAGAACCAGCCAAGCGCGACCGTGTGATTGACGCGCAGGCGTCACATCCCTACCTTCTGATCGGTTTACCGAACTACGTTCGAAATACCGTCAGTTGGCCACCCCCCACGCCACCCGCTCACACCTTCGCACGCCCTTCCCGCACGCACTGGAGCGCACATGAACGCCAGACCGTCGCACCCTCTCCCCCACCCCTCCCGGCGCCACTTCCTCGGCATGGCCGCCACCGTCCCGCTGGCGGCGACCGGCGCGCTCGCGCTCGGCGCCGGGACCGCCCGGGCGGCCACCGACTCGGCGTACGTCATGTGCTACTTCACCGAGTCCCCGGACATGCTCGCCGCCGACTACGGCCTGCATCTGGCCGTCAGCACCGACGGCCTGGAGTGGACCCCGCTGAACCAGAACGCCCCGGTCGCCACCCCGACCGCGGGCTCCACCGGACTGCGCGACCCGTTCATCCTGCGCAAGCAGGACGGCACGTTCGTGGTGCTCGCCACCGACCTCAAGGGCACCGACTGGACCTACGTCAGCCAGTACATCCACGTCTGGGACTCCACCGACCTGCGCACCTTCACCGGCTACCGGCGGATGAAGCTGCACGACATGAACACCCACAGCTGGGCGCCCGAGGCCTTCTGGGACGCGGGGCGGGGTCAGTACGGCGTGATCTACTCGGCCGTGAACTCCAGCGGCCACAACGTGATCATGATCAACTACACGAGCGACTTCGTGACCGCAGGCGCCCCGCAGGTCTTCTTCGACCCCGGCTACGACGTCATCGACGGCGATCTGGCCGTCGGCGTGAACGGCGTCAACTACCTCTACTTCAAGAAGAACTCGACACTGGTCGGCGCGAAGTCCACCTCGCTGGACCCGGGCAGCTTCACCGAGTTCAGCACCGCCGTCTCGCACGGCGGCACCGAGGCACCCACCCTCGTCAAGTCACTGACGTCCGGCTCGACCTGGTACCTGTGGGGCGACACCTGGTCGCCCAACGGCGTCTTCTACGCCTGGCAGACCAGCAGCCTGGCCGCCGGCACCTGGACCGCCCTCGACCAGAAGGTGTACACCCAGCCGCTCAACTCCAAGCACTGCGGCATCCAGCCGATCACCGCGACCGAGTACGCCAACCTGGTAGCCAAGTGGGGCACCCCCGCCTGGAACCGGCTCAAGTCCTACAACTACCCGGCCCGCTACGTCCGCCACGCGGACTACGTCGGGCGGATCGACGCCTACGCCTTCGACCCGTACACCGACTCGCTGTGGAAACTGGTGCCGGGCCTCGCCGACTCGTCCGGGGTCTCGTTCCAGTCCGTCAACTACCCGACGCGCTACCTGCGGCACTACGACTACCAGCTTCGGCTGGACGTCAACGACGGCACGTCGACGTTCGCCGGTGACGCCACGTTCTACCGGACGGCGGGCCTCGCCGACTCGTCCTGGTCGTCGTTCCGGTCGTACAACTACCCGACCCGCTACATCCGGCACTCCGACTTCGTCCTGCGCATCGACCCGATCTCCAGCAGCACCGACCAGCAGGACGCGACCTTCCGCGTCGGGTACTGAGCGACACGGGTGCCCTCCGCCGAGGAGGGCACCCACACCGCACGGATCAGGAGGCCAGGCCCGCCGACTTCAGCCACGTCTTGGCGACGTCCAGCGGGTCCTTGTTCTCGAGCTGGACCTGGGAGTCCAGGTCCAGCAGGGTCTTGGTGTCGAGCTTGGCCGAGACCGCGTTCAGGGCGGAGACGCCGGCCGACGACAGACCGCTCTTGTATACGAGCGGCTGCACGTTCTCGAACCCGAACAGGTTCTTCGGGTCCTGCAGGACCACGAACTTCTCCTTGGTGATGTTCGGGTCCGTGGTGAAGATGTCCGCCGCCTGCACGGTGTTCTTCTTCAGCGCCGCCAGGGTCAGCTGGCCGCCCGCGTCCAGCGCCTTGAAGGACTTGAACTCCACGCCGTACACGGACTTCAGGCCCACCAGGCCCTGCTGCCGCGTCTGGAACTCCGGCGAGGCTCCGATGGTGAGGTCCTTCGCGACGGCCTTGAGGTCCGCGATGGAGGACTCGGAGGTCAGCTTGTACTTGTCGGCGGTGGCCTTGTTGACCGTCACCGAGTCCTTGTCCTGCGCCGCGGCCGGGTCGAGCAGCGTCAGCTTGGAGTCCAGCTTCGCCTCGATGGCCGCCGTGGTGGCCTCCACCGTCTTCGGCGTGGCCTTCGGGTCGAGGTAGGCCAGCAGTGCGCCGTTGTACTCCGGCAGCACGGTGATGGAGCCGTTCTTCAGCAGGCCGTAGGTGGTCTCGCGGCTGCCGATGTTCGGCTTGTACGTGACCTTGACACCCTTGGCCTTGAGGGCCTCGCCGTAGATGTCGGCGATCAGGATGCTCTCGGCGAAGTTGTTGGAGCCGACGACGACCGTCTTGCCGTCGGACTTGCCCCCGTCGAGGGGATTGGAGGACTTGTCGTCGGTGGAGGAGCCACATCCCGCCAGCAGGGCCGTGGTCGCGGCGAGCGCGACGGCCGCCGCGGGGTAGCTCCTGATGGACCTGCTGCGTGGGGCGTTGGAAGTCACGATTCCCGTTCCGGACTCGGGGGATTGATGAGGAGCAAGCGCTGCAACTGATCCAATCCAGCCTGTTCTCACTCAGTCAAGAGCGGCCCGGTCACCAATTGGCCTCAATGAGTGATCCCTTGTGAAGGCGAGGTGAACGGATGCGAGCGGAATCGGAGGCGCTTTGTAACGGATTCTTGACGTAGGGCGACGCCCTTGATCGTTCGAAGAGGCGGTAGTCTCACCGAAGTTGGCGTCGCTCACAGCGGTTTACGGGGGCCGCTGCGGTGTCATCCGCACCATATTTCACGATCCAGCATCGATCGGAATCGGTCATGCGTGTCTCGCGCGGCCGAGGATTCCCCTGTAAGGAGGCTCGGTGTCCACGAACGAGGTGGACGCGCCGCCCCGGTCGGCTCCGCCGCGGCTCAGGCGCGGTCGTCTGAGGCACTTCGCCGACCGGTGGCCGTTCAGGCGGAAGCTCAATCTGCTCGTCGGCATCCCGCTGGCCGTCGTGGCCGTCCTGCTCTCCTACCTCATCGCCGACCAGGTGGGCCAGGCGACGGACGCGGCGTCGGCGGCCGACCTGGTGCGCAACAGCGAGCAGGTGGCCGGGCTGGTCAACGACCTGGAGAGCGAGCACCAGCTCGCCATCCTGCTGTCCGTGCGCTACGAGGCCGGTGGCGGGGGTGTCGAGTCCACGCTCGCCGGCTACCGCAAGGCGCAGGACAAGGTCGACGCGCAGATCGTGAAGGTGCGTGAGGCCTTCGGCGACGGGCTGCCGGACGGCGAGGCGCAGGCGCTGAAGGAGGTCGAGGGCCTCACCAGCCTGCGCGGGACGGTCGAGCAGAGCTATCTGCCCGCCAGCAACATCGACCCCGCCTACAACAACGCCGCCAGGACCGTGATCGGCGGTCTCGGACTGGACCGCAACTCCGAGCTCGCGGCCACCTTCACCGGCAACCTGCTCGACTCCCTGCTGCGGGCCGACGCCGCGCACGGCTCCTTCGAGACCGGCGTGTTCTCCGCGACGACCGGTGACACGAACGCCCAGATCGAGTTCACCACCGCCGTCGGCGCCTACGAGCTCTACAACAACCAGGTCGAGCGCTTCACCCGGTTCGCCACCCCGGAGCAGGCCGACGAGCTGTCGGGCATGGAGCACACCGACGCCCAGCGGGACATCGCCGAGGCGTACGCCGAACTCCAGGTCGCCCCCAGCACGTTGCAGGCCGGTTCCCCGGCCGAGATCAGGACGGCGTTCCGCGACGCCCTGGGCGACTACCCCGCCTATCCACGGCAGGCGGCGGCCCGGCTGGAGATCACCTCTTCGCTCATCGACCAGATCGCCGACCGCGCCGACGCCGCCCGCAGCGACGCCGCCTGGCGTGCCGGTCTGCTGCTGAGCATCGGTCTGCTCGGCTTCGCCCTGTGGATCGTCTTCTCCATCATCGTGCGCCGCTCCGTGGTACGGCCCGTGCAGGCCCTCACCGGTGCCGCGCAGGAGGTCGCCGAGGTCGCCGGCCGCGAACTGGCCCGGGTCGCCGACGACGACGAGGACGACAGCCCGCCGAAGCTTCGCGAGATGCCGGTCACCGCGGACGACGAGATCGGTGAGCTGGCCGAGGTGTTCAACCGGGTGCAGACCACTGCGATCGCGCTCCTCGAACGGCAGGTGCTCAGCAGGCGCAACGTGGCCGAGATGTTCGGCAACGTCGGACGCCGCGTCAGCAACCTGACGGCACGTCAGCTGTCGTTGATCGACGCGGTGGAACGCGGCGAGACCGACCCGGCGCTCCTCGAACGCCTCTACTCCATCGACCACATCGCCGTACGTCTGCGGCGCAACGCGGACAGTCTGATGCTGCTGGCCGGTATCCGGGAGACCGTCCTGGACTCCGGGCCGACGGCGCTGACCAACGTCGTACGCGCGGCGCTCGGTCAGATCGAGGGCTTCCGGCGGGTGCAGCTGCACGCGCGCACCGAGGTCATGGTGGAGCCCGACATCATCGGCGACCTCACCCTGATGGTGGCCGAACTCCTGGAGAACGCGGTGGCGTTCTCGCCCGCCGGCAGTCCGGTCGAGGTGTACGTCCGTGACACCTCCGCGGCGGAGGCCGCGGGCGGCGCGACGATCGTGGTCGCCGACCACGGCCTGGGCATGGGCGCCGACCGGCTCGCCGAGGAGAACGCCCGCCTCATCCGCCGTGAGCGGCTGGACGTGGTGCCGACGAAGGTCCTCGGCCTGTTCGTGGTCGGCACGCTGGCCCGCCGCTGGGGCATCGGCGTCGCCCTGTCCCGGACGCCGGGCGGCGGTGTGACGGCCGAGGTGTCGGTGCCGCCCTCGCTGCTGCTGGCGATGAGCCCGGTGGGGGCCGCCTCCGTGGGTACGGCGAAGACACCGGCAGCCGTCGACAGAGGCGCGGGTTCCGTGACGGCGACGGAGACGGCCGCCCGCACGGCGGTCGCCGAAGCCCCGGACGCCTCGCCCGGGTTCGCCGAACCGCCGCTTCCGGGCACCGCCGCCGGCCCGCGCCGCGCGGCCGTCACCCGGGACAACACCACACGAGACGGCCACCCCGGCCCCCTCCCCCGCCGAGTCCCCCGCCGGGACCCGGACCCCACGGACCCCGCACCCGCCGCGGCCACGGGGCAGGACGAGGAGAAGTCCTTCGTGCCGCGGGCCCGTGGGGAAGCGGAGGCCGGTGTGGTGCACGCCCGACCCGACGACGAGGCCCCCGCCCGCCCGGGCGAGGGCGGCCGGGCGGTATCGTCTTTCGAGGTCAGGCCGGACGAGACAGCGCTGTCCGACCGCTCGGCCGACGACTCCCCCCGTCCCCTGCGCCGCCGGGTCCGCGGTGCCACCCTGCGCACGACGGTCGACGCCGCCGCCCAGTACGCGGCCCGGCAACCCGCCCGCCCCGCCGACGCGGCCGCAGTCCGGGACGCCCTCGACGAGTTCGAGGCGGCCGTGGAACGCGCCAACCGCGACAGCCTCACCTCGGACGACGACGACCGCACCGGCGGATCCGCCCCGCGTCCGACCACCGACCCGCACCACCAGAACCACCTCCCGGAAGGAGCCGAGCAGTGAGTACGTCGACAGGTGACACTCCTCCCGCGGGAGCCACCACGCCGGCCGAACTGCAGGCCGCCGCAGCCGACTTCACGTGGCTGCTCAACCGTTTCGCGACCGAGACCGCGGGTGTCGTCGACGCCATCGCGGTGTCGTCCGACGGGCTGCTCATCGCCGTGTCCGAGCTGCGCGAGCACGCCGACTCCGAGCGGCTGGCCGCGATCGTCTCCGGCATCACGTCCCTGGCCGCCGGCGCCTCCGGCAACTACGGCCTGGGCGGCCTCAACAAGGTGATCATCGACCTCGAGGGCGGCCATGTCCTGGTCTCCGCCATCGGCAGCGGCGCCGTCCTCGGCGTCGTCACCGACAAGGAGGCCAAACTCGGCAACATCGCCTACGAGATGACGCTGTTCGCCAACCGGGCCGGCAGCGCGCTCAGTCCCCAGCTCGTGCTCCAGCTCAAGAACAGCGTCGGCGCCGCGTCCGCGCGCTGACCGGTCGCCGTAGCGAAGCCCTCGGCCGAGGGCGCGGTCGAGGAGGAAGAAGACACCCCATGCCGGACGGCTCCCCACCGCCGGACGGCCCGGAACCGGTCGGTCCCGCCCCTGCCGTACGGCCGTTCCTGGTCACCGCCGGCCGGGTCGCGCCCACCGCGTCCGGCCGGCCGGTACCGGTGGAGACCCAGGTGGTGGCCACCGCCGAGGGTCTCGCCGAACTCGACGACCTCACCTTCGAGCAGTACGACATCGTCGCCGCCTGCCGACAGCCGCAGTCCGTCGCGGAACTCGCGGCCCGGCTCAGGCTGCACCTGAACGTCGTACGGGTCCTCGCCGAGGACCTGCGCGCCGCCGGGCTCCTGGTGGTGCACGTCCCCGACACCGGCGTCATCCACGACGCCACCGTCCTGCGCAGGGTCATCGACGCCCTGCGTGCCATCCCCGACTCCCGAGGGGTACTCCGTGACTCCGACTGAACCGGCCGCCCGCGTCGCGACCGCCCCGGTGGCCGCCGTACGACCGCCGCTGCCGGTCAAGATGGTGATCGCGGGCGGCTTCGGCGTGGGCAAGACCACCGCCGTGGGCTCCATCTCCGAGATCGAGCCGCTGACCACCGAGGCCGCCATCACGGAGGTCGCGGCGGGCGTGGACGACCTCAGCCACACCCCGAGCAAGACCACCACCACCGTGGCGATGGACTTCGGCTGCATCACCATCGACCCGACCCTGAAGCTGTACCTGTTCGGCACGCCCGGCCAGGAGCGGTTCGGCTTCATGTGGGACGACATCGTCGAGGGCGCCGTCGGCGGCCTCGTCATCGTCGACACCCGCCGCCTCGACGACTGCTACGCCGCCGTCGACTACTTCGAGCACCGGCAGATCCCGTTCGCGGTCGCCGTCAACGCCTTCGACGGCAAGGTCGAGCACACCCTGGAGGAGGTGCGCTGGGCGCTCGACGTCGCCGAGCGCGTTCCGGTGCTGGTGTTCGACGCCCGCGAGCGCGGCTCGGTGCGCGACGCGCTGCTCGTCGTACTGGAGCTGGCGCTGGCGCGCACGGAGGGCTGACCGACCGGCCCGGGAACGCCGGTTCCCGGGCCTCGCACGTCAGTTGCCGCGTCGTACCCCCGGCGACACGGTCAGCCGCGCCACCAGCCAGAAGAACCCCAGCGTGACCAGCGCCAGGACGGCCACCAAGGTCGCGCCGCCCACCACCTTCTGGTAGTTGAGCTGGTAGAGACCGTCCACGATGTACCGGCCGAGGCCGCCGAGCGACACATACGCGGCGATCGTCGCCGTGGAGACGATCTGGATGGCCGCCGAGCGCAGGCCGCTGAGGATCAGCGGGAGCGCGACCGGGAGTTCGACCTGGAACAGGACGCGTGACTCCGACATGCCCATGCCCCGGGCCGCGTCCACCGGAGACGGGTCGGCGGAGCGCACCGCCTCGTAGGTGGTGACCAGGATCGGGGGGACGGCGAGGACGACCAGCGGGATCATCACCGGGGTCAGGCCGAGTCCGAGCAGCACGAACATCAGCACCAGCAGGCCGAAGCTGGGCAGCGCGCGGCCCGCGGTGGCGACGAGGGCGAGGGCGTTGCCCCCGCGTCCGGTGTGGCCGGTGAGCAGGCCGATCGGCAGGCCGATGGCGGCGGCGATGGCCAGGGCGATCAGCGTGTACTGGAGGTGCTCGCGCAGCCGGGTGGGGATGCCGTCGTAGCCGTGCCAGTGGGCGCCGTCGCTGAAGAAGGCGTTGATGAGGTGAAGGACGTTCATCGGGCGGCGTCCTCCAGGGCGGCCGTGAGGGGTTCGGGCTCGTCCACGGGGCGGGACGCGCGGCCGCCGCGCGGCATCCACGGCGTCACCAGGATGCGGACGAGGACCAGCAGCGCGTCGGCGACGACGGCGAGGACGGCCGTGCCGATGACGGACAGCCAGATCAGCCGGGGCTGGTTGTAGATCTGGCCGTCGTGGAGCAGGTTGCCCAGCGCGCCCTGGTTGCCGATCAGCATGCCGACGGAGACGAGGGAGACGCTGGAGACCGTCGCGATCCGCAGACCCGCGATGATCGCGGGCGCGGCGATGGGCAGCTGGACCTGGAAGTACCGGCGTACGGGACCGAGGCCCATCGCGGTGGCCGCGTCGAGCGTCTCCTGCGGCACCGACCGCACACCGTCGACGATCGCCGGGACGAACACCACCAGGCTGTAGACGCCCAGCGGGATCATCACGGTCGTCTCGGTCTGTCCGGTGTAGTCGATCAGCACGACGAAGAAGGCGAGTGACGGGATGGCGTAGAGGACGGTCGTCACCCACAGCACCGGCGGGTACAACCAGCGCAGCCGCACGCAGAGTTGGGCGATGGGCAGCGCCACCACCAGTCCGACGAGGACCGGGACCAGCGCCTCGCGCAGATGCACCCCGACCAGGCCCCAGTAGGTGTTCTGCAGGTCGCTCGGTATGTCGAACAGTCCGCCGCTCATCCGGCGACCTTCTCGCCGCTCCGGTCCTCGGCGTGCGCGGTGCGGATGGCCTCGCCGATGGCCTGCTGGGACACCACGCCGGTGACCCGGCCGTCGGCGTCCACCGCGACCGCCCAGCCGGTCGGCGACAGCACGGCGCCGTCGAGGGCGGCGCGCAGGGACTCCTTGCCGTGCACGAAGGGCCGCCCGTACGGCAGCAGGCGGGCCGTGTCGACGGCGCCGGCGGTCAGCCGGTCGGGCTCGCTCCATCCGAGGGGCAGGCCGGCCACGTCGGTGACGAGGAGGTAGGGCACGTCCTTCGAGACGCGCGCGGCGATCTGCTCGGCGGTGGCGTCGACCGCGACGACCGGGGCGGTCAGCAGGTCGAGGCCGGCGGAGGAGAAGAAGGACAGCCGCCTGATGCCTCGGTCGGCGCCGAGGAAGTCCTCGACGAAGGCGTCGGCGGGGTCGGACAGCAGTTCGGCGGGCGGCGCGAACTGGGCGAGGTGGCCGCCGGTGCGCATCACCGCGACCATGGTGCCGATCTTGACGGCCTCGTCGATGTCATGGGTGACGAAGACGATGGTCTTGCCCAACTCGTCCTGGAGGCGCAGCAGTTCGTCCTGCAACCCCTTGCGCACCACCGGGTCGACGGCCGAGAACGGCTCGTCCATCAGCAGCACCGGCGGGTCCGCGGCGAGTGCCCGCGCGACGCCGACGCGCTGCTGCTGGCCGCCGGAGAGCTGGTAGGGGTAGCGCTTGGCGAGGGAGCCGTCGAGCCCGACCCGCTCCATCAGCTCTCGTGCCCGGGCCCGCGCCCTGGCCTTGTCCCAGCCGAGCAGCCGGGGCACGGTGGCGATGTTGTCGACGATCGTGCGGTGCTGGAAGAGACCGGCGTTCTGGATGACGTAACCCATGGACCGGCGCAGCGTGTTCACCGGCTGCTTGGTGATGTCCTTGCCGTCGATGGTGATCGTGCCCGAGCTCGGCTCGATCATCCGGTTGATCATCCGCAGCGTGGTCGTCTTGCCGCAGCCCGACGGTCCGACGAACACCGTGATCGCACGATCGGGTATTTCCAGCGACAGGTTGTCGACCGCCACCGTTCCGTCCGGGTAGCGCTTGGTGACTGAATCTATTCGTATCAAAACGCCGAATACCCTTCGGGTCTGGACCGTTGGAGGCCGAGTCTAGACCCCTATTGTTTCGCCACTTCTGCGGGATCATGGCCGGTTCGCTGTGGCCGACTTGTGAGTTCTCTGATTCTCACGCTCCGCTCAGCACCCCCTCAGGGATCGCACAGCCGGGCCGCCGATCGTTGCCGTGCGAACCACCCTCGTCGAGCTGCCCGTTGGGGCGAACACCCACCTGGAGTACGTGTCATGACGACCCTCGCCCCGCCTCCCGCGCCCGCCCAGGAGGGCAGGCACCGGGCCGCGGCCCCGCCCGCCTCCCGGATGAGAAGGCTGTTCACCGGCGCCCCCGAGGACCCGCGCTGGGCCCGCCCCGCCCTGTGGGCGGTCCTGGTCCTGGCCACGGCCCTGTACGCCTGGAACCTCTCCTCCGTCACCGGCAACACCTTCTACAACGCGGCCGTCTACTCCGGGACGAAGAGCTGGAAGGCTTTCTTCTTCGGCGCGTTGGACTCCGGCAGTTTCATCACCGTCGACAAACCGCCGTTCGCGCTGTGGGTGATGGGTCTGTCGGCGCGCGTGTTCGGTTACGGCACCTGGCAGTTGGCGCTGCCCATGGTGGCGGTGGGCAGCGGTTCCGTGGCCCTGCTGTACCGCTTGGTCAAGCGGGACTTCGGGGTGGTGGCGGGCACGATCGCCGCGCTGACGCTGACGCTCACCCCGATCACGGTCGCCATCGACCGGGACACCAACCCGGACCCGGTCCTCGTCTTCCTGATGCTGCTCGGCGCGGCGGCCCTGCTGAAGGCCGTGCGCACCGGCCGGCCGATGCCGCTGGTGTGGTCCGCGGTCGCCATCGGCTTCGCGTTCAACACGAAGATGATGCAGGCGTACGTCGTCCTGCCCGTGTTCTTCCTGGTCTACCTGTGGGCCGCGAACGCCTCGCCGGTCAGGCGGATCCGCAACCTCGCCGTGGCCACGGTGGCGCTGGTCGTCTCCAGCGCCTGGTGGATGGTGATCGTCGATCTGATCCCGGCCTCCGACCGGCCGTACATCGGCGGCTCGACCGACAACACCGTCTGGGACCTGGTCATCGGCTACAACGGCTTCGGCCGGATCTTCGGGGCGAGCTCGTCGGTGGGCTCGCAGGGCAACGGTGCGAGCTTCGGCGGCAGTTCGGGCATCTACCGGATGTTCAACGACATCATGGGCGGCCAGATCTCCTGGCTGATCCCCTTCGCGGCGATCGCCCTCGTCGGCGGTCTGGGCTTGCGCGGCCGGGCACCGCGCACGGACGTCGGGCGGGCCGCGCTGATGCTGTGGGGCGGCTGGTTCGTCCTGCACTACCTGACCTTCTCCCTCGCCGAGGGCACCTTCCACCCCTACTACGTCACCGCCATGGCCCCCGGCATCGCGGCGCTGGCGGGTGCGGGCGGGGTCATGCTGTACGACGCCTTCAAGGAGAGGCCGGTGGCCAAGTGGGGCTGGGTGCTGCCGGGTGCGGTCGCCGTCAGCGCGGTCTGGGCGGTCGTCCTGCTCCGGCGGGTCTCCGGTTCCGGCACGGTGTACACGGTCGCCGAGGTCGTGGTCGCTCTCGCCGGCGCGGTCGCGGTGCTCGGACTGGTGGCCGGACGGTTCACGAGGCGGCACAGGCTGATCGGCCTCTCCTCGCTCGCGGCGGTCGTGGCCCTGCTCGCCGGTCCGGCCGCGTACTCGGTCTCGGCGGCGACCGCGACCACCAACGGCACCAACCCGACGGCCGGCCCCAGCACCGGTGGCGGCATGGGCGGCGGCCCCGGCGGCAGCGGCAAGCTGAGCGGCAGCGCACCGAGCGGATCGGGCATGAGCGGATCGGGCACGAGCGGTGGGCAGTCCATGGGGCAGCCTCCGTCCGGTACGGCGAGCACCGGGAGCGGCAGCGGGTCGCGGACCGCGGGCATGGGCGGCGAGGTGAGCTCCGCGATGATCACGTACCTCGAGAAGCACCAGGACGGCGCCACCTGGCTGGTCGCGGTGGCCACCGACCAGACCGCGTCCTCGATCATCCTGGAGTCCGGTCAGCCCGTGATCTCCATGGGCGGCTGGTCGGGCAGTGACAACGCGATGACGCTCGCGAAGCTCAAGAGCCTCGTGAAGTCCGGCAAGCTGCACTACATCGTCGTCAGCGGCCAGGGCGGCGGCCAGGGCACCGACTCCGAGATCTCCACCTGGGTCAAGAAGCACGGCACGGCCGTGAGCGCCTACAGCGGCCTGTACCGCCTGGACGCCTCCGACGTCGGCTGACCCTCTCCCCCGCCCCGTGAGCGGGCGGGCCGCCGGACTCCCCTGCCGGCGGCCCGCCCTTCGGCTCATCCGGGCGCCTAGGCCTCCCGGGCGACCGGCAAGCCCTCCGTGCGCAGCACCTGGCCGTCGGCGTCCACGGCGAACACCTCGCACCCCGGCAGCGACGCGGCCCAGCCGATGCCCTCGGCGCCCATCGCGAAGGCGGCCGTGGCCACCGCGTCCGCCTCGGTGAGCGAGGAGGCGATGACCGTCAGGCTCAGCAGTCCGGTCGCCGGGCGTCCGGTGCGGCCGTCGACGATGTGGTCGCCGCGCTCGTAGCGGGCGGAGGTGGCGACGGCGCCGTCGGTCAGCTCCAGCACCGCGCACAGCTTGTCGGCGTGTTCGGGGTGCCGTACCCCCACCCGCCAGGGCCCGCCGGCGGCGACCACGTCGCCGCCGGCGTTCAGCACGAACCGCCGTGCCCCGGCCGCCCGCAGCAGGTCGGCGGCCCGCTGCACGGACCAGCCCTTGACCACCGCGTTGGGGTCGAGCCCCCGCCCCGGCAGCCGTACGTCGAACGCGCCGCCGGTCGCGCGGCGGTAGTGCTCGCACAGGTCGAGGACCTCGACGAGGTCGTCGCTGAGCTCGTGCCGCTCCAGCTCACCGCGGTCGTAGCGGCACACCTCGCTGTCCGGCCGGTAGGGGCTGAACCGGGCGTCGACCTCGCGCAGCCACGCGAAGACCGCGTCCGCGGCCCGCTCGGGTACGTCCTCGTCGTCCACCCGCAGCGAGACCGGAAAGCCCATGACGTGTTCGACCCGGCGCACCGGATCAGCCTTTCACGTCGATCGCCGCCTGCAGGGACTTCTTGTAGGCCGTGCTGGTGATCGTCGCGCCGGACACCGTGTCGATGTCCGCGCTCTGCGCCTTCAACGTCTCCGCGACCAGCTTCGGCACGGCGGCCGTCGTCTGCGGGTGGTTCGGCTGCCGGAGCATGCTCACGGCGGTGATCCGGTCGCCGTCGAAGGTGACCTGGACCTGTACGGGACCCTTGTCCGTCCGGATCGTCGTCCCCCTGACGACGGTTCCCGACGAGGTGCCCGGGGATGCGGACGCGGACGGTGTCGTGGCCGGGGCGGCGGTGGAGGCCGTGGCGCCGGCCGACGGCTCGTAGCGCCAGACCGGGACCAGGCCCGCGATGCTCAGGACGACGACAGGTATGGCTCGCTTCACGATGTCTTTCCCGTCTTCCTCAGCCGGCCAGGCTGAAGCGCTCGAAGTGGACCTGCCGCTTGGGCACGCCCAGGTCGTCCAGGGTGCGCAGCACCGCGTTCATCATGGGCGGCGGCCCGCACAGGAAGACGTCCCGCTCGGCGATGTCCGGCACCAGCCGCGCCAGTTCGCGCGGCGCCAGCTTGTCGGGGACCGGCGGCCCGGTCACCAGGTGCAGTTCGGCGCCCTTGGCGAGCGCGAGGTCGCGCAGCTCGTCGTGGAGGACGGCGTCGCGGTCCGAGGCGACGCGGTAGACGACGACGGCGTGGCCCTCGATGTCCTCCAGGATGGCCCGGATGGGGGTGACGCCGACGCCGCCCGCGACGAGCAGGGACTCGGTCCTCGTGCGGTGCAGGGTGGTGAAGGCGCCGTAGGGGCCCTCGGCGAAGACGCGCGTGCCGACCTTCAGGTGGCGCAGGGCGGCGCTGCCCGCGCCGGCCGCCTTGGCGGTCAGGCGCAGGGTGCGGCCGTCGGGGGCGGCGGAGAGGGAGAAGGGGTTGGCCTGCCACCAGCGGTCGCGGGTGAGGAAGCGCCACAGGAAGAACTGGCCGGCCCGGGCGGGCAGTTTGTCGAGGTCCTTGCCGGTGATGTGGATCGACACGACGTTGTCGGACTCGGGGACGACCGCCGACACCCGGAATTGGTGGCGGGTGTTGCGCCACAGCGGCAGCACCAGGCGGCCGAGGGCCACCGCGCCCAGCGCCACGGCCCACACGCCGTACCAGTACGTCTTCGCGGCCGGCGACGAGGTGAACGTCGTACCGACGGCGACCTGGTGGGTGAAGGCGAGGACCACGGCGACGTAGGTGTACAGGTGGATGAAGTGCCAGGTCTCGTAGGCGAGTCGGCGGCGTGCGTAGCGCGCGGAGACCGCGCCGACCGCGAGGAGGATGCCGAGGGCGACGATCGCGCGCAGGACGCCCTCGGTGGTCTCGGCGAGGTCGACGAGCTCGGTGACCGGGCCGACACCGGCTCCGTCGGCGTATCCGAAGGAGATGAAGACGGCGTGCGCGAGGAGCGTCCACAGCAGGGCGAAGCCGGTCCAGCGGTGCCAGGCGGTCAGCCGGTCCATGCCGATACGGCGGTCCAGCCAGGGCAGCCGGGCCACCAGCACCAGCTGGAAGGCCATGATCAGGGCGCCGTAGAGGCCGGCGAGGCGGCCGATGACGATCAGGGCGTTGGAGGCGAAGCCCGCCCGGGCGAAGAAGTAGGCGACCACGGCCGCGTTCGCGGCCAGCACGGCGTACAGGCCCGTGCGGGCCACCACCCTGGGGCGTATCGCCGTGGGGGGCGCAGGGGGTGATTGGACGGTCGTCACGGGACGGCAGCTCCTTGATCGGTGATCCGGACGACCCGAGCTTCGCTGGCGGGAGCTGTCGAAAACCTGTCGGCCTCCTTACAAGTGCTTATCGATGTGCCGGCCGTCGACCGGGGGACCTGGCGCCACCAGCGGGGTGCCGCAGTATGAGCGGGTGGAAAAAGTACGTCTCCTCGTCGTCGACGACGACCCGCCCATCGCCGATCTCGTCGCGACCGTCGCCCGCTACGAGGGCTGGGACGCCATCACCGCGAACTCCGGCGAGGAGGCGCTGAGGCTGGCCGGCGAGTTCCACCCGGACATCGTGGTGCTCGACCTGATGCTGCCGGACGTGGACGGCTTCGGTGTCCTGGACCGGCTGCGGCGGTCGGGGACGATGGTTCCGGTGGTGTTCCTGACGGCCCGGGACGGGGTCGCCGACCGGGTGGCGGGGCTGACCCGGGGCGGGGACGACTACCTGGTCAAGCCGTTCGCGGTGGAGGAGCTGATGGCGCGGCTGCGGACGGTGCTGCGGCGCAGCGCCGGGCCCGGCTTCCAGCGCTCGGTGCTGCGGGTGGCGGACCTGACGATGGACGAGGACACCCGGGAGGTCCGCCGCGGCGGGAAGCTGCTGACGCTGACCCCCACCGAGTACGAGGTGCTGCGCTTCCTGATGCGCAAGTCGCCGACCGTGATGACGAAGGCGCAGATCCTCGACCATGTGTGGGAGTACGGCTTCGGGGGCCGCTCGAACGTCGTCGAGCTGGTCGTCAGCCGGCTGCGCCGCAAGCTCGACGACCCCGACGACGGCGCGGCGCCGCTGATCCAGACGGTTCGAGGATTCGGGTACGTCGTCCGGCAGGCGGCCGAGTGATCGGCCGGCTCCCGCGGTCTTACCGGCGGCTGCGGCTCGGCACCCGGCTGGCGCTGGGGCTCGGGGCGCTGGCGCTGGTGGTGTTCGCCGTGGTCGGCACGGCCCTGACGACGTACATGCGGGACTATCTGTCGGCCCAGCTCGACGACCAGCTGGGGCTCGCCCAGGTCGCCCAGTCCAAGAGCATCGCGGAGAACGGCACGCTGGCGGGCAAGAAGTACTACCGCTGGTACTACGCGGTGTACGACGTGTCGGACGGCCGGGCCGTGCTGCGCAAGCCCGAGGAGAGCGGCGACCTGCCCGCCGACATCGCGCCCCTCACCTCCCTGGCCGCGGCGCAGATCACCTCGAAGACGGAGACGCTGCGCACCGCGAACCTCGCGGGCCAGGGCGAGTACCGGCTGCGGGCCTGTGAGGTCGAGCCCGGGGTGGTGCTGGTCAGCGGGGCGCCGATGGACGACATCGACGCGACGGTACGGCGGCTGATCACGGTCCAGGTGGTGGCCTTCGGGCTGGCGCTGGCGGCGCTGGTGGTGTTCGGCCGGCGGCTGCTGCGCCGCGGACTGAACCCGCTGAGCGACATGGCGCACACCGCGCACGGCATCGCCTCGCACGACCTGACCGAGTCGGCGGCCCGGCTGCCGCTGCGCGCGGACGAGCGGGGCGGCGGCCCGGAGGTCGAGGAGCTGCGCACGGCCTTCAACACCATGCTGGAGCACATCGACCATTCGCTGGCGGTGCGCGCGGAGGCGGAGCAGCGGCTGCGCCGGTTCGTCGCGGACGCCTCGCACGAGCTGCGCACGCCCCTGATGTCGGTACGGGGCTACGCGGACCTCTTCCAGTACGCCGCCGCCAACGCCCCCGAGGAACGCGACAGGCATCTGGCCCGGCTGCGCGCCGAGGCGGCCCGCATGGGCGTCCTTCTGGACGACCTGCTGCTGCTCGCCCGGCTGGACGCGGCGGAGGTGGACGCGCCGCTGCGGCCGCAGGACACGGACCTGGTGGCGCTGGTGGAGGAGGCGGCGGCCGCGTTCCGGGCGAGCCGTCCGGAGCGTCCGCTGACCGTGCGGACCGGTCCGAGCCCGCTGAAGCTGCGCCTGGACCCGCACCGCATCCGGCAGGTGCTGGACAACCTGCTCACCAACGCCGCCGTGCACACGCCCGCCGGTACGCCGGTGTCGGTGGAGGTGGCGCTGGAGGGCGACACGGCCGTGGTCCGGGTGGAGGACGCCGGACCCGGCATCCCGGCCGAGGACCGGGAGCGGGTCTTCGACCGCTTCTACCGCGTCGACAAGGCCCGCAGCCGCGACCGCGGCGGCAGCGGCCTGGGCCTGTCGGTCGCCGGCGCGCTGGTCCGCGCCCACGGCGGCACGATCGAGCTGCACGGCGAGCCGGGGGCGACGGTGTTCACCGTGCGGCTGCCGGCGCGGGACGGGGAAGGTCTTACGGAGCGGTGACATGACGGCCGCGCCCGGTCCGCCACGGCCGCTCGCCGCCCTACGTTGAGCGCATGCGTGTACTGGTCACCGGCGGTGCCGGGTTCATCGGGTCCCATGTCGTGACGGCGCTCGACGCCCACGGGCACGAGCCCGTCGTCTACGACACCCGCGGCGAGCCCCCGTCCGACGTGCGGGATCCCTACGCCCTGCAGCGCGCCCTCGCCGGCGTGGACGCCGTCTGCCACCAGGCGGCCATGGTCGGCCTGGGCACCGGCTTCGCGGACGCGGCCGAGTACGTCTCCCGCAACGACCTCGGCACGGCGGTGCTGCTCACCGCCATGGCCGAGGCGGGCGTACGGCGGCTGGTGCTGGCCGGGTCGATGGTGGTGTACGGGGAAGGCCGGTACGAGTGCCCACGGCACGGCGCCGTACGGCCCGGACCGCGTGCCGTCGCCGACCTCGACGCGGGCCGCTTCGAGCCGCCGTGCCCGGTGTGCGGCGCCGAGCTCGCGCCGGGGCTGGTCGGCGAGGACGCGCCGGTCGACCCGCGCAACGTGTACGCGACGACCAAGCTGGCCCAGGAGCATCTGGTGGCCGCCTGGGCCCGCGCCACCGGCGGCACGGCGGTGGCCCTGCGCTACCACAACGTGTACGGCCCGGGCATGCCCCGCGACACCCCGTACGCCGGGGTCGCCTCCTTCTTCCGCTCGGCGCTGGCCCGCGGCGAGGCGCCCACCGTGTACGAGGACGGGCGCCAGCGGCGGGACTTCGTGCACGTGCGGGATGTGGCGGCGGCCAACGTGGCGGCGCTGCAGGCGGGTTCGGCCGACGGCGCGCTGACCGTGTACAACACGGGCAGCGGCGAACCGCACACGGTCGGCGAGATGGCCCGGGCACTGACCTCGGCGTACGGCGGCCCCGACCCGGTCGTCACCGGCGAGTACCGCCTGGGCGACGTACGTCACATCACGGCCGACTCGGCACGGCTGCGGGCCGACCTGGGCTGGAAGCCGGAGGTCGAATTCACGGAGGGGATGCGGGAGTTCGCGCGGGCGGGGATGAGGGGGGCGCCGCCGCAGGGCGGGGTGCAGGGGGCGCCGCAGGCCGGGAAGCCGGCGGCGCCTGCCCTGGGAGAGAGCGGCGGCGCAGGCCGGGAAGCCAAACGTGCCGCAGAGCGGCGGGGCGAGGGGGCTTGAGGTCGCCCCCACATGGGCCGGTGGTGCTGTTCGCGAATCAGGAAGCGGCGGCGGGCAGCACCACCTCGAAGCGGCAGCCGCCGGGGACGTTGCGCACGGTGGCCGTGCCCTGGTGGGCCTCCACGATGCCGCGGACGATGGCGAGGCCGAGTCCCGCGCCGGCGGGGGGAGTCCGGGCGTGGGTGCCGCGCCAGCCGGTGTCGAAGACCCGCGGCAGGTCCTCCTCGGGGATGCCGCCGCAGCCGTCGGTGACGGACAGGACGACGCCGTCCTCGCGCAGCTCCGAGGACACGGCGACGGTGCCGTCGGCGGGCGTCCGGCGGATCGCGTTGACCAGCAGGTTGCCGAGGACCCGGCTCATCTCCTTGCCGTCCACCTCGACCGGCACGGCCGTCACCCCGTCGCCGACCAGCCGCACCCCGTGCTCGCGGGCGAGCGGATCGGCGCCCGCGAGCGCGTCGCCGACGAGGTCGTACAGGGAGATCCGGCTCGGGCTCAGCGCCAGCGCGCCCGCGTGGATGCGGGAGAGCTCGAAGAGGTCGCCGACCATGTCGTTGAGGCGCTCGACCTCGGTGCGCATCTGCCGCAGGTAGCGGTGAGGGTCGGCGGCGACGCCGTCCTCCAGGGCCTCGGACATGGCGCGCAGACCCGCCAGCGGGGTGCGCAGGTCGTGGGAGATCCACGCGACCAGCTCGCGCCGCGAGGACTCCAGGGCGCGCTCTCGGTCCCTGGACTCGGCGAGCTTGGCGCTGGTCGCCTCCAACTCCCGGCTGAGCGCGGCGAGTTCCGCGGTGGCGGGCCCGTCGGGCGAGGTGAAGTCGCCGCCGTCGCCGAAGGAGCGGGCGGCGAGGGTGAGGGCACGGCTGCGGGCCGCGACCCAGCGGCCGAGCAGTACGGCGGTGGCCAGGGAGACCACGGCGGCCATGGCGACGACGGTCGTGACCACCTTCAGGTCGTGCCCGGACAGGAACATGGCCTGCGCGACCGCGAGCGTGCCCGCGAACATGGCGGTGACGCCGACGGCCGCGACGACGCCGAGGTGCAGGGCGAGCGAACGGCGCCGGATCAGCAGCAGCACACCGGCACCGAGCAGACCGGCCACGGCGGCACCGAGGAAGGCGAACAGGGCGATGAGCAGGTTGGCGCGCACGGTCAGGCCCCCTGGTCCGCGGCGTCGAAGCGGTAGCCGACGCCCCACACGGTCTGGATCAGGCGGGGCCGCGCCGGGTCGTCCTCCACCTTGCCGCGCAGCCGCCGCACATGGACGGTCACGGTCGACAGGTCGCCGAAGTCCCAGCCCCACACCTCACGCATCAGGTCCTCCCGGCTGAAGACCCGCCCGGGGTGCCGCAGGAAAAAGGCGAGGAGGTCGAACTCCCGTATGGTGAGCGCGAGTTCGGTGCCGTCCTTGAGGGCGCGACGGGCCGACGGGTCGACCGAGAGACCTGCCGCGCGCAGGGTGGCGGAGGGCTGGGAAGGACGGGTGCGGCGCAGCACGGACTCCACGCGCAGCACGAGTTCCCGGGGGCTGAAGGGCTTGGTGACGTAGTCGTCGGCGCCGACCTCCAGGCCGAGGATGCGGTCGTCCTCGTCGCCGCGGGCGGTGAGCATGATGACCGGCACGGGGCCGCGGCCGCGCATGCGCCGGCAGACCTCCAGGCCGTCCATGCCCGGCAGCATGAGGTCGAGGACGACGAGGTCCGGCCAGTGTTCCTCGGCCCGGGCGAGGGCGTCGGGACCGTCACCGGCCCGGTCGACGACGTATCCGGCCCGGTCGAGATAGCCGGTGACGACCTCGGCGACGGTGGGATCGTCGTCCACCACGAGGACCCGGGCCCCGCCCCGCCCGTGTTGCTGCAGCTCCATACCGCCAGCCTCGCATCCCCCGACCCGGGCCGCCGCACCTCCGGCCGGACGTCCGCGTTCCGTAAGAAACCCCCGGCCCGCCGAGGTCCTCGCGGGGCGGCCAACTCGCCGCCTGCCCACGCCTGTCGACGTCCGTGTTTCGTAAGGAGCCGACGCCCTTTTTGTCCGTTTCGTGATCGTAGGGTGAGAGCCGTGACGAGCCCATCCTCCGCAGCACCCCCGACGACGTCCGTGGACGTCGTCCTTCCCTGTCTCGACGAGGCCGAGGCCCTCCCCTGGGTACTGGAACGCATCCCGCCCGGCTGGCGCGCCCTCGTGGTCGACAACGGTTCCACGGACGGCTCGGCCGAGGTGGCCCGTGCCCTCGGGGCGAGCGTCGTGCGCGAGGAGCGCCGCGGCTTCGGCGCCGCCTGCCACGCGGGCCTGGCCGCCGCCACGGCCGACGTCGTCTGCTTCTGCGACTGCGACGCCTCCCTCGACCCCGGCGGCCTGGTGCCCTTCGTCCGCCGGATCGCCGCGGGCGAGGCCGACCTGCTCCTCGGCAGGCGCCGCCCGCAGCGCCGCGGCGCCTGGCCCGCGCACGCCCGCGCCGGCAACCTCGCCCTCACCCGTCTGCTGCGCCGCCGCACCGGCGTCCGCCTGCACGACCTGGGCCCGCTGCGCGCCGCCCGGCGCGAGGCGCTGCTCGGCCTCGGCCTCACCGACCGGCGCAGCGGCTACCCCCTGCAGATGGTGGTCCGCGCCGCCGACGCGGGCTGGCGCATCGCCGAGTACGACGTCCCCTACCTGCCGCGCACCGGCGCCTCCAAGGTGACCGGCACCTGGCGCGGCACCTGGCAGGCGGTGCGGGACATGAGCCGTGTGCTGGCCGAGCCGCCCGCGGCGCCCCGCGTACCGGAAGGAACCCGCCCGTGACGTCCCCGGTCACCCTGCTCGTCATCGCCAAGGAGCCCCGGCCCGGACGGGTCAAGACCCGGCTGACGCCGCCGTTCACCCCGCGCGAGGCCGCGGGGCTGGCCGAGGCGGCGCTGGCCGACACGCTGGACGTGGTCGCGCGCACACCGGCCCGCCGCCGGCTGCTCGTCCTGGAGGGCGCGCCGGGCCCCTGGCTGCCACCCGGCTTCGAGGTCGTACGGCAGTGCGCGGGCGGTCTCGACGAACGACTGGCCGCCGCCTTCGCGCACTGCGACGGCCCGGCCCTCCTCATCGGCATGGACACCCCCCAGGTCACTCCGGCCCTCCTCGCGGTCGACTTCGCCGGCTGCGACGCGTACTTCGGTCCGGCGGCGGACGGCGGCTTCTGGGCCCTCGGCCTCGCCGAACCGGACCCCGGCCTGCTGCGGGGCGTGCCGATGTCGACACCGCTCACCGGCGCCGCCCAGCGCGCCCGCCTCACCGGCCTCCGCGTCCGGGACCTGCCGGAACTGCGGGACGTGGACACCGCCGACGACGCGCGACTGGTCGCGAGCGCGGCACCGCACGGACGCTTCGCCGCCGCCCACACCCGCCTCACGGCGACGCGCCGATGAGCGGCGTACGGGAGGCGACGGGAGTCCGGATCGGACGCCAGGCGGACAGCGCACGGGAGTCCGGC
This sequence comes from Streptomyces sp. C1-1, assembly GCF_050214755.1. NCBI lineage: Bacteria > Bacillati > Actinomycetota > Actinomycetes > Kitasatosporales > Streptomycetaceae > Streptomyces > Streptomyces sp. C1-1. The sequence goes on from NZ_CP189826.1 coordinate 2,803,680, forward strand.
GCTTGGGCCAACGACCCCTACACCCGGGCCCTGCGCACCGGGCGGGGGCCGCTCTTTCTGCGGCGTGCCGATGGTTGGCTGCTGCCGTTGGACGTGGAGCGATGGTGTGCGGAGGCGGACGCCGTCGATCTGGCGGTGCTGCGGCGCTGCGAGGGCGCCGTGCTGGACGTCGGCTGCGGACCGGGCCGTCTCGTCGCCGCGCTGGGCGCCCTCGGCCGGCCGGTGCTCGGCATCGACGTGAGCGCGGCGGCCGTGGCGCGCACGAACCGGCTCGGCGGCCAGGCCCTGCGCCGCTCCGTCTTCGAGTCCCTGCCCGGCGAGGGCCGCTGGGGCACCGCGCTGCTGATCGACGGCAACGTGGGCATCGGCGGCGAGCCGCACGCGCTGCTCGACCGGATGGCCCAACTCCTCGTTCATGAAGGGCTGTTGATCGCCGAGACGGTACCCGGGCCGGACATCGACGAGCGGGTGCGGGTGCATGTCACCGATGCGCGGGGAGCCGTCGGCAGCCCGTTCCCCTGGGCGCGGGTCGGCACGCCGGCCCTGCTGCGGCTCGCGGAGCGCGCGGGCTGGCGTGCCGTCGATCAGTGGGCGACCGGCGGCCGCTGCTTCGTCGCCCTGCGCCGGTGCGGCGCCCGCACCACGAACAGCAGCGCCGAGCCGCCGAACAGTGCCGCGGTCACCAGCAGCCAGCGGGCCGGGTAGCCGTCCGCGGACAGGCCGGTGGCACGGCCGTATCGGCCTGCCACCTGCCCGCTGATCAGCGGGAACCATACGAGCAGGAGCAGCAGCGACAGCGCGGCGGGCACGCGCACGTAGGCCACCGCCCGCCGCCCGCGCGCTCCGGCGCCCTTCACCAGGGCGCGGTCCGCCGCCGCGTACAGCGGAAGCAGCACCAGGTCGTGCAGGAGCGCCGCGCCCACGACCCACAGCGCGACGCCGAACCAGTCCCCGCCCAGCAGGCGCACCCCCGCGTAGGCGGCAAGGGCGAACGAGCAGAGCAGCAGCAGGAGTTGCAGCGGGCTGCCGATGACGATCCTGGGGCGCATCACAGGTCTCCGAAGGTCAGCGCGGCCACCCACTTGGTGTTGAGCACACCGGGTGCCGCGGGCACGATGATCCGCGCCGGGTGGCCGTGGTCGGGGGTGAGGTCCTCGCCGTTGACGGACAGGGCGAGCAGGGAACGGGGATCGGCGACCTGGTTGGCCCGAAGGGCGGCCCGGCGGAAGGCGCCGTGCCGTTGCAGCGACTCGACGAGGACGTCGGGCGGATCGGCGTCGTGGCCGACGAGCGCGGCGAGGTCGCGCAGCCGGACGCCACGCCACCACTGGTCGGAGGTCGACCAGCCCTCGACGCAGGCGATGGGCAACGCGGCGCTGTGCAGGGGCAGTCCAAGCAGCTCGGCCCGGCTGAGCCGGACGGTTCCGCCGCGCCCCCTGACCACCAGCCGCCAGGCGTCCTCGCCGGTCTCGGCGGGGCGGATTCCGGCGTAGGCGGCGGTCTTGTTGATCTGGAAGCCGCCGGGTCCGCCGCCCGGGTCGCTGCGGCCGTGCGGAGCGAAGAGCGCCGTCCAGCGCAGTCCGTCCACGCTCTGCCCCGCCGTGGTGGCGAACAGCAGCAGCGAGCCGCCGCCGACCAGGCCGAGCGCGCCGCGCCGGGAGACGGTCGGCGGGTCCGGGTCCGGGGCGGTCAGTCCGGTCGGCTCGGCGCGCTCGGCCGACTCGTTCCGCTCGGTCGACTCGTTCCGTTCGTCCCGCAGCCCCCGCAGATTGCGCAGGGCCGCCGGCGTCTTCAGCACGGCGTGGGCGACGAACGCGGCGAAGAAGACCCAGGCGCCGTAGAAGTGCAGCGGGTAGAAGGAGCCGGGGAAGACGTAGTCGAGCTGGACGTTGAGCACGCCGGTGACGAACTCGAACAGGCCGCCGCCGACGAGCAGCAGCAGGGAGAGCCGTTCCAGGGCGTGGGCCAGGGAGCGGGCCGGCGGCAGCGTGAACAGCCTGGGCACGACCGACCACAGTTTGGCCAGCAGGACGGGGATCAGGGTGATCCCGAGGGTGACGTGGACGCCCTGGGTGAGCCGGTACAGCCAGTGCGGGTCGGTCGGCCAGGCGAAGAGGTAGAAGCCGAGGACGCCCTTGTCCGGCGTCTTGTCGTTCACCGGGGACAGGCCCGGGTTGTACGCGGCGTAGGACAGCAGCCCGGTCACGAACAGCACGGTGATCCCGACGAGCAGGACGACACCGAGCACCGAGGTGAGCCAGGGGCCCCGCAGCGGGCTGCGCCAGAAGCGGGGGGAGAAGGGTGAGAAACGCGACGGTTCCATGTCCCGACCGTAGGTCCGCGCGACCCCGGGAAGGGTCTCGCGAACCATGACGAAACTCTGACGTCCGCGCATGTCAGCGGTCCGGGTGAGGCCGCGGGCCCTAGCGTCGTCGACGTGTCCCCACCTCCTCAGCACGCCTCCCGCCGTGATCTGCGCCGCGACCTGTACGCCGTGGGGGCGGCCGCCCTCCTCGTCCTGGCGGCGGCGACGATCGGCACCGCCATCGAGCACCGCGACGGCTCGCTCCGCGTGGGATGGCCGCCGCTCCTCGCGACCTGGGACCCGCACGTGGGCCCCGGCACCCCGGCCGCGGTCGTCGTGGCGGTCGCGGCCGTCGCCCACGGCCCGTCGCTCGCCGCCCGCCTCCCCTGGCGTCCCCTGCTCCTGGCCGTGTGGGGCGCGTCGATGGCCTGGACGTGGTCGCTGGCGCTGGTCGACGGCTGGTACCGGGGCGTCGCCGAGCAGCTGACGACGCGCAACGAGTACCTCCGGGTGATCGGCCGCTTCCACGACATCCCGCGCGCGCTGCGGGACTTCGACCACCACATCCTGATCGACGCGCCCGCCAACTGGCCCGCCCACGTCGCCGGCCACCCTCCGGGGGCGACCCTCACCTTCGTCCTCCTCGACCACGCGGGCCTGCGCGGCGGCGGCTGGGCGGGCGCGTTCGTGATCACGGTGGGTACGACCGCCGCGGTGGCGGTCCTCATCGCCCTGCGCGCGCTCGGCGACGAGCAGCGCGCCCGCCGCGCCGCGCCCTTCCTGGTGCTGACGCCGGGCGCGGTGTGGGTGGGCACGTCGGCCGACGGGTACTTCACCGCGGTCGCCGCCTGGGCGGTGGCGCTCCTGGCGCTGGCGGTGACCGGCCGCCGCCCGGCGGCGGCCGGCTTCGCCTCGGGCCTGCTCCTCGGGCTGACCGCCTACCTGTCCTACGGCCTCACGCTCTTCGCGCTGATCGCGGCGGCCGTCCTGCTCCTCGGCCCGCACCGCACCCGTCCGCTCCCCTTCCTCCTCGCCGGACTCGCCGTCGTCCCGGCCGTGTTCACCGCGCTGGGCTTCGACTGGTGGGAGGCGTACCGCCTGTTGGTCACCCGCTACCACCAAGGAGCGGGCGGGGTACGGCCCTACGGCTACTGGGTGTGGGCCAACCTGGCCTGCGCGGTGTTCATCGTCGGCCCGGCGACGGTGGCGGGCCTGCGCCGCACGCGGGTGTCGCGCGCCGACGCCCTCGGCACACTCGTGGCCGCCGCGCTCCTCGCCCTGCTGGTCGCCGACGTGTCCGGGATGAGCAAGGCGGAGACGGAGCGGATCTGGCTGCCGTTCGCGATCTGGCTGCTTCCGGCGTGCGCGGCGCTGCCCCGGCCGCGCGTCTGGCTCGCGGCCCAGGCGGTACTGGCCCTGCTCGTCAACCACCTGCTGCTGACGGGCTGGTGAGGGTCACGGCAGCGGCTGTTCCGTCCAGATCACCTTGCCCTCCGGCGTGTACCGGGTGCCCCAGCGCTCGGTGAGCCGGGCGGCCAGGAACAGACCGCGGCCGCCCTCGTCCTCGTTGCGGGCCCGGCGCAGACGGGGCGAGGTGCCGGAGCCGTCGGAGACCTCGCAGATGAGGGCACGGTCGCGCAGCAGACGCAGCTGGACGGGGCCGTGGGCGTGCCGGATGGCGTTGGTGACCAGTTCACTGACGACCAGTTCGGTGGTGAAGGCGAGGTCGTCCAGGCCCCAGGCGGAGAGCTGTTCGGTGACGACGGCTCGGGCGACGGAGACGACCGCGGGGTCGCTGGGCAGGTCCCACCGGGCGACCCGGTCCGGACCGAGGACATGGGTGCGGGCGACGAGGAGGGCCACGTCGTCCGTCGGCCGGGTCGGCAGCAGTGCGTCGAGGACCGCCTCGCAGGTCTCCTCCGGCGCCCGTTCGGCAACGGCCAGGACGGTGCGCAGCCGGTCCAGTCCGGCGTCGATGTCCCGCAGCCGGTCCTCGATCAACCCGTCGGTGTAGAGCACCAGTTGGCTGCCCTCGGCCAGCTCCAGCTCGACGGTCTCGAAGGGCATGCCGCCCAGGCCCAGGGGCGCCCCGGCGGGCAGGTCGACGAACTCGACGGTGCCGTCCGGCCGTACCACCGCGGGCAGGGGGTGCCCGGCGCGGGTGAGGGTGCAGCGCCGGGACACCGGATCGTAGACGGCGTAGAGGCAGGTCGCTCCGACGATGCCGGAGTCGGCCAGGCCGCTCTCCACCGCCCATCCCTCGCCCCGGTCCAGGCGCCCGGCGAGGTCGTCGAGGTGGGTGAGGAGTTCGTCGGGCGGCAGGTCCAGGGCGCAGAAGTTGTGCACGGCGGTGCGCAGCCGGCCCATGGTGGCGGCCGCGTGCAGGCCGTGCCCCACCACGTCGCCGACGACCAGTGCGACCCGCGCGCCGGAGAGCGGGATCACGTCGAACCAGTCGCCGCCCACCCCCGCCTGCGCGGGCAGATACCGGTGGGCGACCTCGACGGCGCTCTGTTCCGGCCGCCCCCTGGGCAGCAGGCTGCGCTGCAGGGTGAGGGCGGTGTGGTGCTCGCGGGTGTAGCGGCGGGCGTTGTCGATGCAGATCGCCGCGCGGCTCGCGAGCTCCTGCGCGAGGGAGAGGTCGTCGTCCTCGAAGGGGGCGGGCTTCTCGGACCGGTAGAAGGAGACCACGCCGAGGGTCGCGCCCCGGGCCATCAGCGGCACGGTGATCAGGGAGTGTATGCCGGCCGCGAGCGTCCGCTCCAGCCGCGGCGGGTCCTGCGCCTTCCAGCCGCCGGAGTCCGAGAGCACGGGTTCCAGCACGGCCCGTCCGCTCTCCAGGCAGCGGGCCTGCGGTGTGGACGCCACGTACGCGACGGGGTCGCCCACGCTCCACAGATGCGACTCCTCGTGTATGGCGCCCAGGGCCACCCGGCGCAGTGTGGTCCGCGCGCCGAGCGGTCCGGGCTCCTCGCCCCGCAGCACCGCGTCAGGCAGGTCCACGGCGACGAAGTCGGCGAACTCGGGGGCGGTCACCTCCGTGAGTTCCTCGGCGGTGCGCGCCACATCGAGGGTGGTGCCGATGCGCACCGCGGCCTCGTGCAGCAGCTCCAGCCGCCTGCGCGCCAGCACGGCCAGCCGCCCGACGCCGGGCTCCCCCACCAGCAGCAGCCGGCTGCCGTCGCCGCCGAGGATGTCCCCGACCGTCTCGGGCGGTGCGGTGGTGGCCGGGGCCGGCGCTGCGGGCGTGGTGACCCGGCGTGCGGACACGGCGGGCGGCTTCGGCACGCGCACCCTGTCGGGGACGCCGACATCGGCACCGGCAGCCGCGTTCGTCACGACCGCCGTCCCATTCAGCCCCGTCACTCGGGTCCCACCGGAAACACGCGCCTCGACCGCCACCCCCAACTCCCCGTCCGCACCGCGGATGAGGCGCCGCAGCAGCGTGGCCACGCGCCCACCGGGCAGCGCGACCTCGTCCAGGGTGCGTCGGGGGGAGGCGAGCAGTTCCTCGGCGCGTTCGCGCAGTACCGCGAGGTCGATGCGCCCGAGCGCCTCTCCGTCGCCGCGCTCGTCCGGCCGTCCCGTGCCGCCCGGCTCCGGTCCGGCCCGCCGGTACGCGGCGAGCAGTGCCCGTTCGCGTCGCGTCGCCTGCTCCAGCAGGCGGGCCTCGATGTCGCGGGCGGCCTCGCGGACGAGCCGCAGCATGGTGGGGTCGCCGTCGTCCCGCAGACAGGTCAGGTCCAGGACGGCCTCGATGCGTCCGCTGAGCGGATCGCGGACGGGGGCGCCCGCGCAGGCGAAGGGCTGCAGGCAGTCGGCGAAGTGCTCGCGGCCGACGACGAAGACGGGGCCGCGTTCGGCGAGGGCGGTGCCGACGCCGTTGGTGCCGACCACCCCTTCGGAGGCGTCGAAGCCGGGGGCGAAGCTCACCGCGTCGAGCCGGTCACGCAGCCGCCGGTCGCCGCCGAACCGCCGCACCATGCGGCCCCGCGCGTCGCACAGCGCGATGGCCATGCCCACCTCGGCCAGCGAGGCGGTCAGCGTCCGCAGCACCGGCTCGGCCGCCTGCAGGAACCGCTCGTCCAGGCTCAGACCGGGCGCGTAGCGAACCAGGAGCCGGTCCGGTTCGAGCCCCGCGAAGCGGCACCGCTTCCAGGAGTCGAGCACCGGGCCCCGGACGTCCGCCTCGACGCGCGCACCGGCCAGGAATCGTTCATGGGCATCGACGAGCCCGCCGATGTCGTCCCAGGGGACGGACAACGAGATCACTTCCCTCACCTGGAGCCGCTCCGGTCACGGGCCGCCACTCGGCTCGCCCCCGGCGAAGCCTCCAAGCGCTTTCACCCTAGACCTGGTGTGACCCGCGCCACAACAACGAAAACTCGTGGTGTGCGGTCCCTCGCCGACTCTTCCCAAGCACCCGGGGCACTACCTATGTTACCGGTAACATCACGCCTCGGCCGCCCGGAGCAGCCCGATGACCCGACCGCTCCACCTGCGTGTTCCCGCCCCCTCCGCACCGCCGCTGACCGGCCATCTCCCCTTCGCCGACGCGCCCGGCGTGCCGGACCCCATCGAGGTGACCAGCCGCTGGCTCACCCGCGGCGGGCGCCCCTGGTTCCCCGTGTCCGGCGAGTTCCACTACTCCCGCCACCCGGCCGCCGCCTGGTCACAGGAGCTGCTGAAGATGAAGGCGGCCGGGGTGACGGTGGTGGCGAGCTACGTCATCTGGATCCACCACCAGGAGACCGAGGGCCGCGTCCGCTTCGACGGCGACCGCGACCTGCGCCGCTTCGCCGAGCTGTGCGCCCGCCACGGCCTGGACTTCGTCCCCCGCATCGGCCCCTGGTCCCACGCCGAGGTGCGCAACGGCGGCCTGCCCGACTGGCTGCTCGCCCGGGACTGCGCTCCCCGCACCGACGATCCGGCCTACCTGGAGCCCGTACGCACCTGGTTCGCGGCCGTCGCCGAACAGCTGCGCGGCCTGGACCGCGCGCACGGCGGGCCGATCGTCGCGATCCAGATCGAGAACGAGCTCTACGACCGGCCGGGCCACCTCCTCACCCTCAAGCGCATGGCCCAGGAGGCCGGTCTGAGCGCGCCGCTGTGGTCGTCGACCGCATGGGGCGGGGTCCGGCTCCCGCCCGACGAACTGCTCCCCCTCTACGGCGGCTACACCGAGGCGTTCTGGACCCTGGCCGCGACCGACGGCATCGCCCCCGAACTCGCCTTCGACGGAGGGACCTTGGCGTCCGTCGCGACCCCCTCCGCGGAGGTGTCGCGCGTGGGCGGCCGGGTGCTGGTCAGCGGTCTGCGTCCCGGGACCGACGCGCTGGTCGAGGTGGAAACGGCCGACGGCGGGCGGGTCGGGCTGCTGGTGCTGGACGCGGCGACGGCGCGCACTCTGTACCGGGGGGTGGCCTGGGGCGCCGAGCGGTTGGTGCTCTGCGCGGACGGTGTGGTGTTCGACCGGGACGAGGTGCGGGTGCACGGTCGCGGGGAACGGTCGTCGTTCGCCGTACTGCCGGATCCGGGAGGGGAGTTGGCGGGGGCCGTGCGGGAGGGGGTGGACGGGGTGTTCACGCGCTGGTCGGTCGAGGCGGGCGACGCCGTCGAGGTCCCCGAGGTGTCCGTCGCCCTCCTGCGGGCCGCCGGTGCGGCCCCGGCGCCGGTGACCGGCGTACTGGGCCGGGCGAGTGCGCCCGCGGACAAGTACTTCGAGACCGTGGCGGCGGTGTACCGCGTCGAGGTGCCGGAGGATCTGCCGGCGGGGGCGCTCCTGCGGGTGCGGTGGACCGGGGACGTGGCGCGGGCGTACGTGGGGGACGTACTGGTCGCGGACCAGTTCTTCTCGGGGCGGGTCTGGGACATCGCCGTCGGCCGGCTGCCGCGGGGCCCGCTGCGGCTGTGCGTACTGCCGTTGGCGGCCGACGCCGCGGTGTCTCTGCCCGAGGGGGAGCGGGAGAGGGCGGGGACGGCGGCGGTTCTGGGAGCGGAGTGGGTGGTGGTGCGGGGTTGGGCAGTGCGGTGAGCGCTGTGACGGGTGGTCGGCCGACTGCGGCGCCGTCGTGGCCGGTCGCGCGGTTCCCCGCGCCCCTTCAGGGCGTTGCCGGACCGTGTCCCGGATGGCCGGAGCCTATGCTGTGGCCCCGCCCGTCGGAGTAAGAGGACAGCCAGTGCCATGACCGTCACGCCCGACGACGGCTCCGTTCCCAAGGGGCGGCGGCGACGGAACTTCGCGGGGGCCCGGCCCGTGATGGGCGACGTGGCCCGGCTGGCCGGGGTGTCGAAGCAGACCGTGTCCCGGGTGCTCAACGATCACCCCTCCGTGCGTCCGGAGACCCGCGAGGCGGTGACCGCCGCCATGCGGGCGCTCGGCTACCGGCCCAGCCGCAGTGCGCGGTCGCTGGCCAGCGGCCGGACCCGGATGCTCGGCGTGATCTCCTTCGACGCCGCCCGGTACGGGCCCGCGTCCGTCCTCACTGCGATCAACACGGCCGCGCAGGAGGCCGGTTACCTGGTCAGCTCCATCGCCCTGGACACCGCCGACCGGGACACGGTCGCGCGGGCCGTGCAGCGGCTGTCGGCCGAGGGCGCCGACGGCGTCGTCGCGATCGCCCCGCAGCGGTGGGTGGGCCGGGCCCTGGCGGACGCCCGGCTGGACTCCCCGCTGGTGGTGCTGGAGAACGACGTCGAGGGCGGCGCGTCCGTGATCACCGCCGACTCCGTGACCGGGGCCCGGCTGGCCACGGAGCACCTGCTGGGGCTGGGCCACCGCACGGTCCACCACCTCGCCGGACCGTCCGGCTGGTCCTCGGCCGACCGGCGGCTGGCGAGCTGGCGGGAGACCCTGGCGCGGGCCGGCGCCGAGGTGCCGGAACCCCTGTTCGGCGACTGGAGCGCGGACTCCGGCCATGACCTGGGTCGCGTCCTGGCCCGCCGCCCGGACGTCACGGCGGTCTTCGCCTCCAACGACCAGATGGCCCTCGGCGTCCTGCACGCCCTGCACGAGGCCGGCCGTCCGGTACCGGAGGAGGTCAGTGTCGTCGGTTACGACGACATCCCCGAGGCAGCACACCTGCTGCCCCCGCTCACCACGGTCCGCACCGACTTCGCCGAGATCGGCGCCCGCTCGCTCCGGCTCCTGCTGAACCGGCTGGAGGGCCGCACCGAACCGGCACCGGTCGAGCCCCTGGTCCCCGTGGAACTGGTGGTCCGCCGCAGCAGCGGACCGCCGCCCGCGCCCCGAGCCGGGCGGCGGAGCTAACTGGCGGTGCGCCGGATCCGTCCGGCGTACCGCTTCTCCAGCTCCAGGTTGCCCTCGTACCCGCCGGGCACGTTGGCCGAGACGTACACCGGCGGCCGCTCACCGGCGTCGAGCAGCATCCTGGACGCCTCGGCCACCGCCATCTGCACCAGCATCACACCGGTCAGCGTGGACAGCGCGCACACCGAGCCCCCGCCGGGCAGCTCCAGCAGCGCGTCCCCGCGCGGCGCCCTGTTGTCGAGCACGACGTCGGCGATGTCGGCCAGCTTCTTCCCGCTCGCGTGCCCGGCCGGAACGGCCCGGGTGTGGGTGAGCGAGGTGATGGCCAGCACCCGGTGCCCGTGCTCCTTGGCCAGCAGCGCCGTCTCCACGACGACGTTGTTCACGCCCGAGTTGGAGATGATCACGAACAGGTCCTGGGGACGCGGTGCGGCGAGGCCGTACAGTCGCTCGGCCACCCCCGCCCTGCGCTCCAGGAGCGGATCGTCGAGGACGGCGGGATCCTCACCGCCGTAAAGGACGAGGTCGGCGATACTGAGGCGGTTGGTGGGCACCAACCCGCCCGCGCGGCCCGCGAGTTCGAGGACGATGGCCTGGGAATGGCCGGTGCCGAAGGCCTGGATCACACCGTCGGAGCGCACGCAGTCGGCGATCAGGCGGGCGGCGCCCGCGACCTCCTCGCGTGCGGAGGCGGTGATGTGCGTCAGGACGGTCAGGCTCTCCCGCGCGAAGCCCTCGGCGCTCACAGACTCGACGGACACACGCCACTCCCCACTGGTGGATTGAACCACCCTGTACTACCCAACTTGTGAATCAATAAATCACACGCTCGGGGCCCTGGGCAATGAGCCGCCGAGGGGCGCGTGCCGCGTAGCTTGATCCGGTCCTGGTATTCAAACCATGCCGTCAAGGGTGGCTGATACCTTCTCCTCATGCCCTCGACGGACGTCACCACACTGATCCGCACCGAGCTGCCGCGACTGGCCGGCTCACTGAGGAAGGTCGGCGAACTGATCCTGGCGGATCCCGCCGCCGTCACCCACTGCTCGGCCGCCGAGCTGGGCCGCCGCACGGGAACCTCGCAGGCCACGGTGACCCGCTTCTGCCGGGCGATCGGTCTCGACTCCTACCAGCACCTGCTGATCGAGCTGGCGCAGGAGCGTGGCCGCGGCGAGGCCTCCGACTGGGGTTCCGCCGAGATCATCTCCGAGATCTCGCCCGACGACAGCCTGGAGAAGGTCGTCCAGATCGTCGGCAGCGCGGACCTGCGCGCGATCCAGCAGACCGTCGACCGCATCGACCTGGACGCACTGGAGCGCGCGGCCCAGGCGTTGGCCAAGGCACGCCGTATCGACGTGTACGGCGTCGGCGGCAGCGGCGCGGTGGCGCAGGAGACGGAGACCCGGCTGTTCCGGATCGGCTGTGCGGTGCGCGGCTGGACCGAGGTGCACGGGGCGGCCACCTCCGCGGCCCTGCTCACCCCGGCCGACGTGGCCATAGGGATCTCCCACTCCGGCGCGACCCGCGAGACCCTGGAGCCCTTCGAGATGGCCCGCGAGCGTGGCGCCACCACGGTCGCCATCACCACCGACCCGCGCTCACCGCTGGCCCGGGCCGCCGACATCCGGCTGATCTCGGCCACCTCGGAGACCAGCTTCCGCACCGGCAGCATCGGCGGCCGGCACTCCGTCCTGATGATCGTCGACTGTCTCTACGTCCGGGTCGCCCAGCTCTCCTACCAGCGTGCGAGCGCCTCCCTGGCGCTGACCGACCACATCACGCCGCAGCACGCGGTGAAGTCGCGCCGGACGAGGTGAGCCCGTCTCGGTTTGCATGGATGAACCACCGAGGAAACGTGAAGATGGTTGTTTGAACCATCCCGGCGGTGCCAGGATGGGGCTCCGCCGAGCATCCTCGTAGGAGACCCATGCGCGTCATCTCTGCCGAGTCGACCGAGCTCTTCGCCGGAACCGGCGAGCATCCGCTGCAGATCGTGGCCGTCGCCGTCGAGCACACGCCGGGCCGGACGGTCCTGCTCACCGTCGAGGGCCCGGGCGTCGCCGGGGACGCGGTGGCAAGCACGGGCGACGACGGGACCGTACGCGCCGAGGTACCCGTGACGGTCGACGGCCCGGCCCCCGGCGACCACCGCGAGGTGACGGTCACCGCCGTCGACGGGAACCTGGTGGCCCGGCTCCCGCTCGACTTCACGGTCGCGGAGCCCGGCTGGACCATGTTCATGGTCAGCCACTTCCACTACGACCCCGTGTGGTGGAACACCCAGGGCGCCTACACCGAGACCTGGGACGTCGCCGACGACCCGGCCCGCACCGGGCTGCCGGCCCGTACCTTCGACTCGCGCGGCCAGTCCGGGATGAGTCTGGTGCGCGCCCACTGCGACCTGGCCCGGCGCGACCCGGCCTACACGTTCGTGCTCGCGGAGGTCGACTACCTCAAGCCCTACTGGGACGCCTTCCCCGAGGAGCGCGCCTTCCTGCGCGAGCTGATGCGCACCGGCCGCGTCGAGATCATGGGCGGCACCTACAACGAGCCGAACACCAACCTCACCGGCGCCGAGGCGACCGTACGCAACGCGGTGTACGGCGACGGCTTCCAGCGCCGCATCATGGGCGGATCGCCGGAGACCGCCTGGCAGTTGGACGCGTTCGGGCACGATCCGCAGTTCCCGGGGCTGATGGCGGACGCGGGCATCAGCTCCAGCTCGTGGGCGCGCGGGCCGTTCCACCAGTGGGGCCCGACCCTCTCCGTCTTCGGCGAGCAGCCGCGCGATCCCGGACGGATGCAGTTCCCGGCCGAGTTCGCCTGGATCGCCCCGTCGGGACGCGGGCTGCTGACGGCGTACATGGTCAACCACTACGGGGCCGGCTGGGCGATCGACAACGCGCCCACCCTCGCCGAGGCGGAGGCGGCGGCGCTGAAGCTGTTCCGGGGCCTGCGGAAGGTCGCGCTCACCCGCAACGTCCTGCTTCCGGTCGGCGGCGACTACGCGCCCCCGTGCCGCTGGGTGATGGCCATCCACCGGGACTGGAACGCCCGTTACGTCTGGCCGCGGTTCGTCAGCGGTGTCCCGAGGGACTTCTTCGCCGCCGTGCGCGCCCAGCTCGACGCCGAAGGGCGCAGGGCCTCGCCGCAGACGCGGGACATGAACCCGGTCTACACCGGCAAGGACGTCTCCTACATCGACACCAAGCAGGCCCAGCGCCACGGCGAGACGCTCCTCGCCGACGCCGAGGCCTGGGCGACGCTCGCCGCCCTCGTCACCGGGCACCCGTATCCGGACGCGGCGCTGGACAAGGCCTGGCGGCAGCTGATCTACGGCGCCCACCACGACGCCATCACCGGCTCGGAGTCGGACCAGGTCTACATCGACCTGATGACCGGCTGGCGCGAACTGCACGACCTCGCCGGGACCGTGCACGCCGACGCGACCCAGGCCATCGCCGACCGGGTGACGCCCGGCGACGGCACCGACCTGGTCGTGTTCAACCCCTCGACCTGGCAGCGGCGGGACGTGCTCACGGTCGACGACCCTGGGCTCGCGCCCGCCGGCCTCCCCGCCGTGCGCGAGAACGGTCAACTGCACGTCGTCGTGCCCGAGTTGCCGGGCATGGGCTACAAGACGCTCGCGCTGGAGGAGGGTTCGGTCCCGGAGTGGGCCCCCGGCGACGGTGTGACGATCCGCAACGAGTTCTACGAGGTGACGGTCGACCCGGCCCGCGGCGGCGGCGTCAGCAGCCTGCGCGCCCTCGCCGAGGGCGGCCGCGAGCTGCTGCGCCCCGGCGACATCGGCAACGAACCGGTCGTCCAGGAGGAGTACCCGAGACATCCGCGCTTCGGCGAGGGCCCCTGGCACCTCACCCCGACCGGCACCACCGCCGCCCGCGGCCGGGACGTGCGCGCGGACGTAGAGGTCGAGCACTCCCCCGCGGGCTCCCGCGTCACCGTCCGCGCCGACCTCGGCCTCTTCCGCTGCACCCAGCGCCTCACCCTGTGGACCGGCGTCCCCCGGGTCGACGCGACCACCACCATCGACGGCTACGACGGCGCAGACCGTCTGATCCGGATCCGCTGGCCCTCGGACGTGCAGGGCGGCCTGCCGGTGCACGAGGTGGCGGACGCGGTGATCGGCCGCGGCTTCGGGTTCGTGGACGTCGACAGCGAGCGGTTCCCGTGGACGCTCGACAACCCGGCCAACACCTGGTTCGGGCTGGGCTCCACGGCCCGGGTCGAACTGCGCGACGAGGAAGGGCAGTTGCTCGGCAGCCGGTCGATCGGGGTCGCCGAGCTGGTGTACGGCTCCTGGGACGAGGCCGGCGAACTGGGCACCCCGCTGGCCGCCGCCCTCGTCCGCGCCGGCGTCACGGCCACCTCGACGGTCGCCTGCGGCCCGCGCTACGGCGACCTGGAGGTCGACTCCAACCTCCCCGACATCCGCATCGCCGTCGGCGGCCCCGACCGCAACTCCGTCGTCGCCGAGGCGCTGGGCATGGATCCGGCCGCCGGACGCGAACTGCGGCGCCGGCTGGCCGAGGGCGCGGTGGCGGCCGTGTGGGTCGCCCCGCGTGCCGGGCTGCGGGAGGAGTGGGTGCCCGGGGCCGACCTGCGCGACCTGGAGCGGCTGCCGCTGCTGGTCGTCGCCGGCGCCGACGCGGCGGGCGACGCGAAGGCCGTCGACGCGCTGATCGCCGACCTGGACGACGCCGTCGTCGGTGCCACCGCGGTGGGCGGCGGGGAGGCGCTGCCGCCCGGCGACGCCTGGGACGGGCGCGGCTTCGCCGTCCTGAACCGGGGCACGCCCGGCTGCGTGGTCACCCCCTCCGGCGACCTCTACATGTCCCTGATGCGCTCCTGCACCGGCTGGCCGTCCGGCGTCTGGGTCGACCCGCCCCGCCGAACCGCCCCCGACGGGTCGGGCTTCCAGCTGCAACGCTGGTCCCACACCTTCGAGTACGCGGTGGTCGCGGGCGAGGGCGACTGGCGCGAGCAGCAACTGCCGCGGCTCGGACACGAGTTCAACCACCGGCTCACCGCACGTCCGCGCGGCGACGCGGACGGCCCCCGGCTGCCGCGGGAGTCGGCCCTGCTCACCGTGGAGCCCGCGGGCGAGGTGCTGCTCGACGCGTTCAAGCCCGCCGGCGCACCGCTGGCTCGCGGCAGCGCGGCACCCGCCGACCCGGGGCGCGGGGTCGTCGTACGGATGCACGAGGTGAACGGGCGTCCGGTGCGGGCCCGGGTGCGCGGCCCGAGGGAGTGGGTGCGCGGGGCCCGCGCGGACGTGCTGGAGACGCCCGGAGAGTCGCTGGCCCCCGACGGGCAGGGGGCCCTCGACGTCGGCCTTTCCGGGTTCGAGGTGGCGACGCTGCTGGCCACGCCACCCGAGAGCGGTGGACCGCCGTACGCCCCCGGAGTCGCCGCCCACGAGCCCGCCCAGCCCGTCCACACCCGCTACTGGCTGCACAACTCGGGCCCGGCGCCGCGCGGCAACATGCCGGTGACCGTGTACGTCTCGCCGGCCACGCTCACCGCGTCCGGCGCCCCCGTCACGGCTACGGTCCGCATCGCCTCGGAGCTGACCGACGCCCCCGTCAGCGGCACGGTCGCCGTCGGCGTGCCGCCCGGCTGGCGGGCCGAGCCCGCGCAGGTGCCGTACGCGCTGGGCCCCGGCGGCTTCACGCTCACCGAGGTCACGGTCGCACCGCCGCCCGACGCGGCACCGGGCCGGCACTGGCTGACCGCGCGCTTGACCCACGAGGGGCAGACGTTCGAGGACGTGGTTGGCCTCGACGTACCGGGCGCGCCCGCCGGACCGACCCTGCTGACGGAGCTGGAGGCCGAGCGGATCACCGTCCGCCGGGGGGAGCGGGCCCGGGTCCCGGTGTCCCTGCGCAACACCACCCTCGGCCCGGTCGACGGCACCCTGTGGGCGGTGTCCTCGTGGGGCACATGGGCGGGGGTGGGCCCGGCCTGCCAGGGCTTCACGGTGCCGGCCGGGGAGGAGCTGGCGGCCTTCGTCGACGTGGACGCCGGGGCGGTCGCCCCGGGCTCGTACTGGCTGATGGCGAAGGCCGCCTGGTACGGCCGGGTCGCCTACACGAGGGCGATCGCCCTGGAGGTGACCCCATGAAGGACCAGGCGGCCACGGTGCGGGGCAGGCCGGTCACCGCAGCGCGCGTGGACAGCTTTCTGCGGAGCGCCGTCCCCGCCCGGCAGGCCCTCACACCCTCCGCCGAACGCCGGCGCCGCCGCTGGGCCACCCAGGTCGTCGTGGCCGACGAACTGGCCCGCCGCGCCTGCGCGGAACGGGGCCTGACGATCCCGGACGAGGTGTCCCCGGCGCACCTGCTCGCCGTCGCCGAGACGGACGTGGCCGACCTCGGCAGCATCGTCGCCGCCGCCCTCGCCCACTCCCCCGCCGCCCGGCTGCTCCTGGCCGACCTGGAGGCACGCGAAGAGGTCCCCGAGGCGGCCGTACGGGACTACCACGACCGCAACCGGGACCGGTATCTCACCCCGGACGCCCTGCGGCGCGGGGTGGACCCCTACGGGCGGGCGGCGGCCCCGTCGGACTTCCTGCCGTACCCGGCGGTCCGCGAGGGCATCGCGCGGGAGCTGCGGCGCGCCGCGGGCCGCCGGGCCTTCTTCGACTGGTTCGACCAGGCGCGGGCGGAAGTGACGTGCGCAGCCGGGCACGAGCACCCCGGGGACCCGTCCCATCCTGACCACGAACACCGCCACTGATCAGGGCGGAACCCAAAAGCAACACGGCTACCCATTGACCTCCGATGAATTCTGGTCCACCTTTTCATCAATCGGAGTCGAAGTTGGTTGATTGAACCAGCCGTTCGGCTGGTCCCAGGAGGGTGGACATGCGCGCTGGAAGACTGACCGCATCCGTGGCGGGAATCATCGCCCTGACGCTGACCTCGGCCGGTTGCGGCCTCTCCGGCGGCTCCTCCGGCGGTGACGCGACCGCCGGAGGCTGCAAGGTCGACAAGAGCAACGTCGGTTCCGGCAGGTTGACGGGTGAGGTCAAGGGTCGGATCACCTTCCAGACGACCAATCTGAAGAAAGACTTCGGAGCGTTCTTCAACGGGGTGATCAGGTCCTTCGAGAAGGCGCACCCCGGCGCCGAGGTCAAGTGGATCGACGACCCCGGCGACAACACGTTCACCCAGCGCACGGTCGCCGACGCCCAGGCCTGTACGTTGCCGGACGTCATCAACGTCAACGCCCCGACCGCGACCGCCCTCACCAAGGCGGGCTACCTGCTCGACCTGAGCGCGAAGGACCCGGACGCCGCCAAGCCGTTCGTCCCGTCGTTCTGGAAGTCCGCCACCTTCGAGGACGCCTCGGGCACGGCGATCCACACCACGCTCCCCTGGTACACGGGCGGTGTCCTGCTGACGTACAACAAGGACCTGCTGACCAAGGCCGGTGTCGACCCGGCCAAGCCCCCGACGACGCTCTTCGGCCTGTTCGCCGACTACGAGAAGATCGCCAAGGCGGCCAAGGGGAAGTACTTCGCGACGATGGCCAACCCGATCTGGCGCATCCCCGCCGACTTCGACCAGATGAACATCAAGACGCTCTCCGCCGACGGCAAGTCCGCCGTCTTCGCCGATGATCCGAGGACCACCCAGTGGGTGGCCTGGATGGCGAAGCTGTACAAGGAGGGCGCGATGCCGAAGGACTCGCTGTCCTCCAGCAACGACCCGTCCACGCTCTACAGCCAGGGCAAGGTCGCCTACGGCTCGACGAACCCGAGCTTCGTGCGCTTCGTGAAGCAGAACAGCCCGTCGGTCTACGCGAGGACGGGCGTGGGCCAGCAGCCGTACGACGCGCTCGGCCGTGCCTCCGCCGGTGCCCCGCAGTACATCTCGGTCGCCGCGACCAGCAACCACGCGGCCACGGCACTGTCGTTCGCCGAGTTCCTGACCGATGCCGAGAACCAGACGGCCTGGTGCAAGGACCCCGAGGTGGTGATCTTCCCGACGACGACGGCCTCGCTCAACGACCCCTTCTTCCAGAACGTCACCGGGGACGACCCCTTCTCCCAGGCCCGCAAGCTCGTCGCCGACCAGCTCAAGACGGCCGACACCAACCAGACCAACCTCTCCCCCGCCGTGCAGAACGCGATAGTGGCGCAGGTGCAGTTGGCGATGCAGGGCAAGAAGTCGCCCGAGCAGGCCGTGAAGGACGCCCAGGCGAAGGCCGACGAGCTGCTGAAGCAGGCGGGTTGATCGTGGCGACCGAGACCGCGAAGCCGGTGTCCGTGCCCGGCGTCGGGCGTGCCGCCTCCGCGCCGGGCGCGGTCCCGTCCCGCCCCCGACGCATCGCCCGGTCCCTGGTGCCCGGCCCCGCTCCCGGCGCCAACGGAGCCGCGCTGTACCGCCGTTGGTGGCTGCCGTGGCTGTGGACGGCCCCCGCGGTCGGGTGCGCGGTGGTCTTCGGCGTGTTCCCGTTCCTCAACACGCTGCTGCTGTCGTTCACGAACGCCAGGCCGCTCGGCGGCGCCGCCGGTTTCGTCGGGCTGGACAACTACACCCGGATGCTTCACGACCCGGACTTCTGGCTGGCGACCCGCAACAGCCTGTTGTACGCGCTGATCGTCGTCCCGCTGATGGTGCTGCTGCCGCTGATGCTGGCCGTGCTGGTGGAGAAGAACCTGCCCGGCATCGGCTTCTTCCGCTCCGCCTTCTACACCCCCGTCCTCGCCTCCAGCGTGGTCGTGGGCCTGAGCTGGCAGTGGCTGCTGGCCGACGACGGACTGGTGAACACCTGGCTGCGGCAGGCCCACGTCATCAGGTCGGCGATCCCGTTCCTGTCGGACTCCTGGCTGATCCTGTTCTCCGCGATGGGCCTGACCCTGTGGAAGGGCCTGGGCTGGTACATGGTCTTCTACCTCGCCGCGCTCGGGAACGTCCCCAGGGAGCTGCACGAGGCGGCCTCCATGGACGGCGCCGGCGCGGTCCGCCGCTTCTGGCACATCACCATGCCGGGAGTGCGCCAGGCGATGATGCTGGTCGGCACTCTCACCGGCATCGGCTCGCTGCGCGTGTTCACCGAGATCTACATGCTGGGCAGCTCCACCGGCGGCCCCGGCGGCGCCGACCGCACCCTGCCGTTCTACATCCGGGACGTGGGCCTGGACCCGATCACGGGCAACGCCGGCTACGGCTCCGCGGTCAGCGTCGCGCTGTTCCTGCTGACCCTCGGCCTGACCCTGCTGGCGCAGCGCCTGACGAAGGAGGACCAGGCATGACGACCGCCCTCGACAGGCCCAGGCGGCTGCTGCCGCGCCGGCGGGACTACGGCCGCCCCCGCGAACTCGTCGTCCGCTACCTGCTGTTGCTCCTCGTGCTGGGCCTCACCGTCGGGCCGCTGCTGTGGCAGTTCCTGGCCTCGCTGAAGGGCACCGGCGAGGACGTCTTCGGCGCGAACGCCTCTCTGCTGCCGCACCACCCCACGCTCCGGGCCTACCGGCAGGTCTTCGACCAGGTCCCGGTGGCCACGTACATCCGCAACAGCGTGATCGTGGTCGTCCTGTCGATCACCAGCCAGCTGCTGTTCTCCACCACGGCCGGCTACATGCTCTCCAAGCCCGGCTGGAAGGGCCGCAAGGCGGTCTGGGTGGTGCTGGTCGCCTCCATGATGTTCCCCTTCGAGTCGATCATGGTCTCGCTGTTCCTGAGCATCCGCGACCTGGGCCTGGTCGACAACCTCGCCGGCGTCTGGCTGCCCGGCTTCGTCGGCGCGATCAACGTCCTGCTGATGCGCGGCGCCTTCCTCGCCGTCCCCCGCGAGATCGAGGACTCGGCGATGCTGGACGGCGCGAACGAGTGGCAGCGCTTCCGGTACCTGTATCTGCCCTCCGCCTGGGGCGCGATCATGGTGGTCGTCATCAACACCTTCATCAGCGCCTGGGACGACTTCCTGTGGCCGCTGATCGTGCTGCGCTCCGAGGACCACATGACGCTGACGCTGGGCCTGTCCCGGCTGCAGAGCTCGTCGTTCGGCTACGACCAGCGGGTGGTCATGGCCGGGTCGGTCATCTCGGTCGTCCCGGTGCTGGTGCTGTTCGTGATCACGCAGCGCTGGTTCTACCGGGGCGTCTCCTCCGGAGCCGTCAAACTCTGAGGTCCAGCACCAGGGGTTCGGCGGCGAGCGCCGCGCGGGAGGACTCGGCGACCCGGATCTCCACGGTGCCGTCCACCTCCGTCAGATCGAGGGGCAGGGCGACCGTGCGCCGCTCGCCCGGCCCCAGGCCGACAGCCTCGAACGCGCACAGTTCGAGGGTGCGCGGCCAGGTGGCCGTGATCAGCCGCCGCAGATAGACCTGGACGACCGTACGACCGTGCCGGTCACCGGAGTTGATGACGTCGACGGTGACGGTACGGCCGTCCGGGCGGGGCGGCCCGTAGTCGAAGGCCGTGTACGACAGTCCGTGCCCGAAGGCGTGACAGGGCTCGGCGCTTTCGTCGACGTAGCCTCCGTACTCGGTGTCCTTGTGGTTGTAGTGGACGGGGAGCTGGGCCGCCGAGCGCGGGATCGACACGGGGAGCCGGCCGGCCGGTTCGGCGAGCCCCAGCAGCACCTCGGCGATCGCCTCGCCGCCCCAAGGGCCCGGATACCAGGCGGTGAGCACGGCCGCGTCCCCGCAGTCGGGCAGGACGTGCGGGCGTCCCTGGATCAGGACGACGGCCGTCGGCGTGCCGGTCGCGACGACGGCGTCCAGCAGCGCGTACTGCGCGCTGCCCAGCCGCAGTCCGGCGAGGTCGACCCCCTCGCCGCAGGTCATCTCGGACACCACCGTGCGGGCCGCCCCGTTGGCGTCGAAGCCGGTGTCCGGGGTGCGTGCGCTGCTGCCGCCGAGGACGAGCACCGCGAGGTCGGAGGAGGCGGCCGCGGCGACCGCCTCGGGCACCCCGGAGAGGTCGCCGCCGGTCAGCGCGCAGCCGCGGGCGTGCCGGATGTCCACGCCGGCCGGGGCCAGTTCGCGCAGCCCGTCGAGGACGCTCGCGCCCGTGCCGGGGCGCTGCGGGGCGGTGTAGTCGCCCAGTTGATGGGCGGGCGTGGCGGACTGGGGTCCGACGACGGCGATGCGGGAGACGTCCGCCGTGCGGACGGGGAGGATCCGGCGGTCGTCGCGCAGCAGGGTCACGGACGCCCTGGCGAGGGCGGTGCTGAGGGCGCGGCCCCGCTCGGGCGGGGGCGGTGGGCAGGTCGCGCAGGGCCGTTCGAAGAGGCCGAGGCGGAACTTCAGGCGCAGGACGCGGGCGACGGCGGCGTCGATCGCGGACTCGTCGACGAGGCCCCTGCCGACTGCTTCCTCCAGGTGGGTGAACGCCTCGTCCCACAGGCTCAGATCGACACCGGCGTCGAGGGCGAGGGCGCCCGCGGACACCTTGTCACCGGTGATGCGGGCGAGCCGGTCCACGGCCAGGCCGTCCGCCATGACCAGGCCCTCGAACCCCCAGCGCTCCCGCAGCAGTTCGGTGAGCAGGGCGCGGTTGCCGGCACAGGGCAGCCCGTCGACCTCGTTGTACGCGGCCATGACGGCGGCGGCTCCGGCACGGACGCCGGCCCGGGCGGCGGGCAGGTGGATCTCGCGCAGTTCGCGCGGGCCGAGTTCGGACTCGGCGGAGTTGCGGCCGCCGACGGTGGCGCCCTGGCCGGCGAAGTGCTTGAGGACGACGGGGGCCCGGTCGGCGGCGAAGTGCTCCGTGGCGTCGCCCTGCATGCCGCGCACGAGCGCCTCGGTGAGACGGGCGGCGAGGTGGGGGTCCTCGCCGAAGCACTCCTCGGTGCGGCCCCAGCGGGGGTCGCGGACGACGTCGAGCGCCGAGACGAGGGCCACGTGGCCGCCGCGGGCGCGCAGTTCGGCCGCGGCGTGGGCGGCGGCGCGCTCGTACAGGCCGGGGTCCCAGGAGGCGCCGACGGCGAGATTGACCGGGAGGACCGTGCCGTCCAGGGCCATGTGGCCGTGCGGCACCTCCTCGACGAACAGCGCGGGTATGCCGAGCCGGCTGCGGCCGACGACATGCCGCTGCACCAGTTCCGCGAGCGCCGCGCCGTCGTGGGCGTCCGGTCCGTCACCGTGGCCGACCCCGGACCAGGCGTCGGCGCGCATCAGGCCGTAGAGGGCGCCGAGCCCCTCGAAGCGGTCGGTCTCGGCGTGCAGGGCCTCGGTGAGTTCGAAGCCGCCGTCGGGGGTGCGCCGGTAGGCGTTCCAGCCGTACATCCGCTGGTTGAGCTGGCCGACCTTCTCCCGAAGGGTCATGCGGGACAGCAGGTCCCGGACGCGGGTGTCGAGGGGGGCGGCCGGATCGCGGTAGCGGGGGCGGCCTTCGGGCACGCGAGCGGCCGCGCGCTGAGGAGTCGGCATGCGGCCGGTCCTTTCGGGGGTGGGTCAGGCGGAGAGACGGGCTCGGGAGTGCGGTCGGGCCGAAAGACAGGCTCGGGAGTGCGGTCGGGCCGAAGACGGGCCCGGGAGTGCGGTCGGGCCGAAAGACAGGCCTGGGAGTGCGGTCGAGCCGAAAGACAGGCCCGGGAGTGCGGTCAGGCCGAGCAAGACGGGCTCGGGCGTGCGGTCGGGCGGACAGACGGGCTCGGAGGTGCGGTCGGGCGGACAGACGGGCTCGGAGGTGCGGTCGGGCGGACAGACGGGCTCGGAGGTGCGGTCGGGCCGAAGACGGGCCCGGGAGTGCGGTCAGATGGAGAGACGGGCGAGGGCCACGGCTCCCGGGCAGCCGTCGGCGACCCGGTCGAGGGTGAGGCCGAGGGCCTCCAGGCGGGCGGTGAGGGGTGCGGTCAGCGGTCCGCCGGGGCCGAGCAGGCCACCGGTCGCGACGACCCGCTCCCCCGCCCTGGGCGCCAACGCCTTCACGGCATCGGTGAGTTGATCGGCGGCACGGTCGAGGATCGCCCGCGCGACGGCGTCCCGCTCCCGGGCCGCCTCGGCGACCAGCGGGGCGAGGCGGGCCAGCCGGGTCGGCGGCTCGGCCATGACGACGGGCAGCAGGTGCCCGCGGTAGGCCTCACGCCCGGCCCGCGTCCAGCCGCCGTACGACGGCTCGTCCGCCCCGGAACAGGCGGACGAACCGTCGACGTCGGCGCCGCGGGGAGCGCCGGGACCGGGCCCTTGCGCGTGCGGCAGGCCGGGCCCCGGCAGCACCCGCGCCGGCAGCCCCAGCGCCTGTCCCACCGCTTCCGCCAGCACCGTCGCCGGGCCCCGCCCGTCGGCCATCCGCAGCGCGGCCCGTACCGCCTCGCGGCCGATCCAGAAGCCGCTGCCGTCGTCACCGAGGAGCCAGCCGTCGCCGTCGACCGTGAACGCGCGGCGGCGGTCGGTGATGCGCATCGCGACCGCGCCCGTGCCGGCGACCAGGGCCAGGCCGTCGGCCGGGGCACCGGGCGCGGAGGCGAAGGCGGCCTCGATGTCACTGCTGACGGTGAGCCGTTCGGTGGTGATGCCCAGCCGGCGCAGGGCGGCCGTGAGGGAGGTCAGGGCGTTGCGGCGCCCGGGGTCGCCCTCGTCGGCGCCCGTGGCGCCCGCGAAGCCGCCGGCCACGGCGACGACCCTGCCCCGGACCGGCTCCGGCACCGCGTGGGCGACGGCCTGGGCGAGGTGCTCGGTGAGCCGGGGCAGCGGAACGGTCAGGGCGTTGCCCGGACCGCCGGCGCCCTCGCCGAGGACGCCGCCGTCGGCGGCGTCGGCCAGCACGGCGCGGGTGCGGGTGCCGCCGGCGTCGAGGCCGACCACCAGCGCCTGCGCCCCGCCCGGGGGCCTTGCCGAGCCCGGCTCCGGCACCGCCGCACCCAAAGCTTGGTTCAAATCGCTATTCATTACCGACCATGGTGGTTGATACATTCAGCAACAGCAAGACCCGTCCCATGAGGGACACGCCCCGATCCGGGGACCGGACCCGGCCCGAGGAGGATCCCATCCCCGCACTCCGCTTCGGCGTCAACTACACGCCCCGCCGCGGCTGGTTCCACTCCTGGCACGACTTCGACCCGGAGCACGCCCGCGAGGACCTCGCCCAGATAGCGGGACTCGGTCTCGACCACGTCCGGGTCTTCCACCTCTGGCCGCTGCTCCAGCCCAACCGCACCCTCATCCGCACGGCCGCCGTGGACCAGCTCCTGCTACTGGTGGACCTGGCGGCCGAGGCCGGCCTCGACGTCATGGTGGACGGCGTGCAGGGCCATCTGTCGAGCTTCGACTTCTACCCGGAGTGGACCCGCAGCCGGCACCACCGCAACGTCTTCACCGACCCCGAGGCGATCGAGGCCCAGGCACGGCTGCTGCGCACCCTCGGCCAGGCGCTGGCCGACCGCCCGAACCTCATCGGGCTCCAGCTCGGCAACGAGCTCAACAACCTGGTCGAGGACAACCCGGTGACACCGGCGGAGGTGGACCACTGTCTCGACACCCTGCTGGCGGCCGCCCGCGCGAGCCTGCCTGCGGACAGGCTGGTCACCCACTCCGCGTACGACGCGGCCTGGTACGGCGACGACCACCCGTTCACCCCGCAGGCCTCGGCCCGCAAGGGCGACCTGACGACCGTCCACCCGTGGGTGTTCTCGGCGAACTGCGCCCGCCGCTACGGCCCCCGCTCCTTCGAGGTGCTGCACCTCGCCGAGTACGGCACGGAGCTGGCGAAGGGCGTACGCCGACGACCCCACCCGCCCGGTCTGGGTCCAGGAGACCGGCGCCCCGGAACCGCACATCCCGGCCGCCGACGCCCCGCACCTCGCCCGCGCCACCCTCCTCAACGCGGCCGGGTGCACGGGCCTTTGGGGCGTGACGTGGTGGTGCTCCCACGACGTCGACCGGTCCCTGGCCGACTACCCGGAACTGGAGTACACCCTCGGCCTGTTCGACTCCGCGGGCCGTCCGAAGCCCATCGCGGAGGCGCTCGCGCGGACGGTCGCCGAACTGCGGGCCCGGTCCGCGGCCCTCCGCCCCCGCACCACCGCGCTGGTGCTGGACTGCACGCCCGCCGCCCGCTCCGTCTCCGGGCCTGGCGGCGCGTACTTCGAGGCGTGGATGCGGCTGCGCGAGCAGGGCGGGCGTCCGGCGGTGGTGCTCGCCGAACGGGCGGACGACGCCGGTCACCTGGCGGCGCGGGGCATCGAGAGGACCGTACGGCTGCCCTGACGGGCCGCCCTCAGACGCCCGCCAGCACCTCGGCCACGGCCCGCAGGTTGACCCGTCCCCGCCCGTAGGAGCACACGGCGCCGCCCTCCGGCAGCCCGGTGTCCACGCGTACCGCGTCCGGGCGCCGGTCCAGCAGGGCGTCGCGCAGCCGGGCCTGCCAGGGGTGCAGCCCGGCGTCGCACGTGGCGACGACCAGCGGCGCCCTGGCCGAGATGCGCAGGATGCCGTCGGCGAGGGCGGCGGGGTCGGCCGGCTCCCCGCTGACCGCGGTGCCGCCCGCCGTCGGGTCGACCAGCCGCAGCTCGCTCAGCAGGTCCTCGCCGCCCCAGTTGAGGGCGGGGTGCGGCGGCGGAAAGAGGTCGACGAGGTGGGCGCCGGGCACCGGGGAGGGCACGCCCCGGGCACGCACCGCGCGGCGGGCCGCCTCCACCCCGGCCCCGGCGTCCCAGGCGGCGACCGGCCCGGCGGACGGCTTCGCGTACCGCTCGGCGAGCCGCCGTACCCGGGCCGCCGCCTCCATGATCCGCTCCTCGGCCAGCCGGCCGGAGCGCAGCGCGTCCAGCACCTCGTCGCGGCAGCCGAGGGAGACCTCCAGGTCCGGTACGGCCACGACGACCTGGTCCGCACCCGCGGCGAGCGCGATCCGGGCACCGGCCGCCTCGCCGTAGCGGTCGGCGATCGCCTTCATCTCCAGAGCGTCACTGACCAGGACGCCTTCGAAACCGAGGTCGAGGCGGAGGACGTCGCCCAGAATGCGGCGGCTGAGGGTGGCGGGACGGTTGATGTCGAGCGCCGGGTAGACGACGTGCGCGCTCATCAGCATCGGCACTCCGGCGGCGACGGCCGCGCGGAACGGTTCGAGATCGGTGAGCAGTTCGTCGTACGGCCGCGGGTCGACGGCGATGTCGTGGTGGCTGTCGGTCTCGGTGCCGCCGTGACCGGGAAAGTGCTTGGCGCAGGAGGCGATGGACCGGGCCTCGGTGGCGGCGATCCAGGCCCGCAGGTGGCGGGCGGCGAGCTCGGGGTCGGCGCCGAAGGAGCGGGTGCGCACGATGGGGTTGCGCGCATCGTGCTGGAGGTCGGCGACGGGGGCGTAGGAGGCGGTGATGCCGAGGGTGGCGAGGTGACCGGCGAGGGCGTCCGCGCAGCGGGCGGTGAGGTTCGGGTCGTCGACGACGCCGAGGGCGTAGGAGCCGGGGACCTCGGGGGCGCCCGCGGTGACCAGGTGGCCGATGCCGCCGCCCTCGTTGTCGATCGCGACCAGCAGATCGGGCCGGATCGCCCGCAACGCGTCGGTCAGCTCGCGGACCTGCTCCGCGTCGCGGATGTTGCGGGTGAACAGGATGACTCCGCCGAGCCCGCGGTCGATGAGCCGCTTGAGGGTGTCGGGGAAGGTCGTGGTGCCCTCGAAACCCGCGACGAGGCAGCGGTGGACCGCCTCGTCCAGCTCGGAGGAGACGGGAGACGGGGGCCGGGTCTCGAAGATGTGCGCGGAGCTCACCTCTAGGATTCTTCTGACTCAATCATCCAGAAGTCAAGCCTTACTTGGATGATTGATTCACAGGGGCGGCTGGTCCTCGGGACAGTGTCCTCCCTGTCCGCCATGTCCGCCATGTCTGTGACGTCGCCGGTTCGCCCGCGTGGCTTCGGCTTCCGGACACCGCGCCGTCACACCATGCGGGAACGGTTCCGCCGTCCCCTCCCCGCCTCGCCCCCGCACGCCCCGTGCCGCACCGCGGTCCGGGCCCGATGTGAAAGGACGACGTGCGCCGTGTCCCCACCGCCGCTCGACGAACCCCGCGGACCGCTCCCCACGCCCACCCTCGTGCCGGCCGCCGTCTCCCCCGCGCCCTTCGCCCCCGCCGTCCCCGCGGCCGGGCTCCTCTCCACCCCCCGCCCCCTGCTCCGCCGGGTCCTCGTGCTGCTCCCGCTGCTCATGCTCGGCATCTGGGCGGCGGTCGACTGGCGGACCATGCGCGAGGGCACCGTGCGGCTCGGGTCCGCCGACCCGGGGTGGATGCTGGCCGCGCTGTTCTTCACCTGCCTGACCTGGCTTTCGGCAGCGTGCGTGCGACAGGGCGCGCTGCCCGAGCGGCTGCCGACGGGGCTGCTGATCGCCTCGCAGTTCGCGGCCGGCGCCGCCAACCACGTGCTGCCGGCGAGCCTGGGCGCCCACGCCGTCACCCTGCGCTTCCTGCGCGGCCGGGGCATCCCCCTCGCCCGGGCCACCGCCTCGCTGGCCCTGTACTCGCTGGTGCGGCCGGTCGCGAAGACACTGGTGCTGCTCGCCTTCCTGCTGGCCTCGCCCGGACTGCTGCCCCTCGGCGAGCTCCTCCCGGACGGACGCACATCGACCCTGGTCGTCTCCGGGGCGCTCCTCGGTCTGGTCACGACCGTGGTGCCGGCGACCACCGTGCCGGCCCTGCGCCGCCCGGTCCTGGAGTGCGCCCGCGCCGCGCTGACGGACCTGCGGGCGCTGCACTCACGGCCCGCCCGCGTCCTCGCCCTCTGGGGCGGCGCGGCGGCGGCCCCCGTGCTCCAGGCGACGGTGATCTTCTGTGTGGGTGCCGCGCTCGGTCTGCCGTTGACCTGGGCGCAGGTCACCTTCGGGTTCCTGGCCGCCAGCACCGCGGTGGGTTCCGTCCCGGCCCCCGGCGGCATCGGCCCGGTCGACGCGGCCCTGGTGTTCACCCTCTCCGGCGCCTACGGCGCCCCGGTGGAGCTGGCCGCGACGGCGGTGGTCGGCTACCGGGTCCTGACGGTCTGGCTGCCCCTGCTGCCGGGCGCGCTGCTGCTGTCGGTGCTGGTGCAGCGCAAGGTGCTGTGAGCCGCGGCGGGAAGGTGCTGTGGGCCGGCGGCGGGGAAGGGACCCCGCCGCCGGCCGTGATCTCAGCTCTCGTCCGGCGTCAGCCGCAGCGAGATGGAGTTGATGCAGTACCGCTGGTCCGTGGGCGTCGCATACCCCTCACCCTCGAACACGTGCCCGAGATGCGACCCGCAGCGCGCACAGCGCACCTCGGTCCGCACCATCCCGTGCGAACGGTCCTCGATGAGCTCGACCGCGTCGGAGTCCTTCGGGTCGTAGAAGGACGGCCAGCCGCAGTGGGACTCGAACTTGGTGGTGGAGGTGAACAGTTCGGCGCCGCAGGCGCGGCAGGAGTAGACGCCCTCGGTCTTGGCGTCGGTGTACTCACCGGTGAACGCCGGCTCCGTGGCGGCCTGCCGCAGGACCGCGTACTCGGCCGGGGTCAGCTCCGCACGCCACTGCTCGTCCGGCTTTTCGACGTCGTACGACATGAAGCTCAGCCCCTTACTTGGCGAGACGGTCCAGAATGCGCGGGCCGAGGTCGGTGACGTCGCCCGCGCCCATGGTGAGAACGAGATCACCCGCCTTCGCCATTCCCGCCACCGCCGCCGGCACCTCGTCCTTGTCGTGGACCGCCGTCACGTCCGCGCCTGCGGCCCGCGCGGCCTCGATGATCAGCTCGCTCGTCACCCCCGGGACCGGGTCCTCGCGGGCCGGATAGATGTCGAGGACGACGGAGGCGTCCGCCAGCGCGAGCGCCTGCCCCATCTCCTTGCCGAGCTCCTGCGTCCGGGAGAACAGGTGGGGCTGGAAGACGACCAGGATGCGGGAGTCACCGGCGGCCGCGCGCATGGCCTCCAGGTCGGCGGTCATCTCCGTCGGGTGGTGGGCGTAGGAGTCGATCACCTGGACCCCGGCCGCCTCGCCCTTGAGCTGCAGCCGCCGCTTCACACCGGTGTACGCGGCCAGCGCGGGCGCCAGCTCGGCGGCCGGGACGCCCAGCGCGACACCGGCGGCGAGGGCGGCCACGGCGTTGTGCGCGTAGTGCCGGCCGGGGACGGAGACCGCGAAGGTGAGCTCCTCGCCGCCGAGCAGGACGGTGACCTCGCTCTTGAGGCCCTGCGCCCGCACCGACAGCACGCGGACGTCGGCGTCCTCGGCGTCGCCGTACGTCACGGTCCGCACCGAACCGGCCAGCCGCCGGGTCAGCTCGCGCGCGCCCTCGTGATCGGCGTTGATCACCAGCGTGCCGCCGGGCACGATCCGCCCGGCGAACGTCTCGAAGGACTCGTAGATCTCGTCCATGGAGGCGTAGTTGGCGTGGTGGTCGAGTTCCACGTTGAGGACGATGGCGACCTCGGGCGCGTACTTGTGGAAGCTGCGGTCCGATTCGTCCGCCTCGGCGACGAAGATCTCTCCCTCGCCGTGCAGCGCGTTGGAGCCGGGGGCGTCCAGGTCGCCGCCGATCGCGTACGACGGGTCGAGGCCGAGCTCGGACAGGGAGACCGCCAGCATCGAGGTGGTGGTCGTCTTGCCGTGCGTGCCGGCGACGGCGATGGGACGCAGGCCGTCCATCAGCAAGGCGAGCGCGTCGGACCGGTGCACCACCGGGATGCCGAGCTCGGCCGCGCGGGCCAGCTCCGGGTTGTCCTTGCGGATCGCCGACGACACGACGACACAGCTCGCGTCGTCGGCGAGATGCCCGGCCGCGTGCCCGATGTGCACGGTCACGCCCAGCGCCCGCAGCGCCGCCGCGGTCTCGGAGTCCTTGGCGTCGCTGCCCGCGACCTTCGCCCCGCGCTGCGCCAGGATCTTCGCGATCCCCGACATCCCGGCGCCGCCGATGCCGATGAAGTGCGGTCGGTCCATGGCGGGGGGAAGGCCGGGTGCCATGCGGTGTCTCCTGGAGTACGGCGGACTATGAGCCACCCAACCCTATGGCACCCGTCCCGGCGCGAGGGCGAGGCCTCACGCCTTGCTGTGCGAGAACAGCTTCAGCACCGGCACCCCCACCTTGTGGCGCGCCCTCGACGCCCAGTCGCGGTGGAAGAACTCCTCCACGTAGTGGGGGTCGGTCAGCACGATCACCTCGTCCGCGTTCACCTCGCCGACCAGGGTCTTCAGGGCGTCCAGCGGGTGGTCCTCGATCAGCCGGCCCTCGGCCTCGCTGCCCGAGACCCGCAGTGCCTGCAGGGAGACCTCGAGCGCCCGCTCCCCGAAGGGCCGCGCGGCCTCTCCCTCGGGCACCTCCCGTTCCCGTGCGGCCTCGTCCAGCTCACCGAGCGCCACGTCGTCGATCGCCCGCAGCAGGCGGTCCGCCTGGTCGCCGCGGGGCTGGAGCAGCACGTGGAAGAACACCTGCTCGTCCCCGTGCAAGCCGGTGACGAACTCCACGTCTGCGGACGTCAGGGCCTTCTCGATCATCAATACGCTTGTGAACAACGGGGGCGCCCCTTCTGCGGAAACCATCCTGCCCCGTCGTGTCACGGGGACTGCGAAAATCAGTGTGCCCGCCCGAACTCAAGCGGAACGGAAGATTCCGCCGTTTCCGGGACCATCGGCACCGCTGAAGGAATATCAGGTGCGCTGGTAGCGGCCGTACAGGAACCCCTCCTCCTCCAGGAGGGAGACCAGCGCGAAACGTTGCGGAACCGGAACCGACGGGCCTCCCGCGATGCGCTGGGCGTCCCCGGCGGTGAGCATCGGCGACACGGTCACGCAGAGCTCGTCGAGCACTCCGGCGGCCACCAGCTGGCCCAGCAGCCGCGGTCCGCCCTCGGTCAGCAGCCGGGTGTGGCCCAGCTCGGCGAGGGCCCGCACGGCACGGTCGGGCTCGACGCCCATGCCGGCACCGGCGATCACCACGCGCGCTCCGGCCTTCTCCGCCGCAGCCACCCTCTCCGGAGCGGCGGCGGCACCGGTGAGGACCAGGGTCGGCACCAGCGGCGAGGCGAACAGGGGCAGCGAGAAGTCCAGGTCCAGGCTCGCGGTGACCACGGCGATCGCGGGTGCCTGCGCCTGTCCGGCCGCCTTGCGGGCCGCCGCGAACTCCGCACGCGCGCGTGCGGGCCGGTACCCCTCCTGACGTACCGTTTCCGCGCCGACGACCACGACGTCGGCCAGCGCCCGCAGCGTCCCGAAGATCCGCATGTCGGTCGCGTTGGAGATCGGCTGCGACTTCCCGTCGTGCTGCGCCGCCCCGTCGAGCGTGGAGACCATGTTGGCCCGCAGCCAGGGCACCGGCCCGCCGTCGGTGGCCGGCTCGGGGTAGGCGTAGGCGGCGGCGAGCTCGGCGAGGCTCCACTCGCGGTCGTCCGGCCCGCCGGCACGTCCGCCGGAGGACATCGGCACTGTCTCGTCGGTCACAGGGAACAGGCGTCGCATGTCGTGCAGTGTTCCACGACGCTTAGCATGGGTAACCGTGTCGTCCATGCCTTCCGCTCCCGGTATCGATGCGATAGCCGCCGCGGCCCCGCTGTCCCTGTGCGCCCGTGAGCCGCACGTCCCCGCGGACCGCCTGGTGGCCGAGATGGTGCCGCCGCCGCGCTTCGACTCGGTCCGCTTCAGCACCTACCTCCCGGACCCGAACCAGCCCAGCCAGACCGAGGCGGTGCGGGTCCTTGAGGGCTTCGCGGCCGGACTCGGCGGAGCGCACGCCGTCGGCGGCGGCAGGCGCGGCTTCCTCGGCTTCGGCAAGGCCAAGGCGTCCAGGACACCGGCCGGCCCCCGCGGGGTCTACCTCGACGGCGGCTACGGCGTCGGCAAGACCCACCTGCTCGCCTCCCTGTGGCACGCCACCCCGGCGGAGCCCGCGCTCAAGGCGTTCGGCACCTTCGTGGAGCTGACCAACCTGGTCGGCGCCCTCGGCTTCCAGAAGACGGTGCAGACCCTCTCCGGCCACCGGCTGCTGTGCATCGACGAGTTCGAACTCGACGACCCGGGCGACACCGTCCTGGTCTCCACCCTGCTGGGCAAGCTGGTCGAGGCGGGCGTCGCCCTGGCCGCCACCTCCAACACCCTGCCCGGCAAGCTCGGCGAGGGCCGCTTCGCGGCGGCCGACTTCCTGCGCGAGATCCAGGGCCTGTCCGCCCGCTTCCGTACCCTGCGCATCGACGGCGAGGACTACCGCCACCGCGGCCTGCCCGAGGCGCCGGCGCCGTACTCGGACGAGCAGGTGACGAGGGCCGCCCACGCCACCGAGGGCGCCTCGCTCGACGACTTCCCGCGGCTTCTCGACCACCTGGCGAGGGTGCACCCGAGCCGTTACGGCGCCCTGACCGACGGCCTGAAGGCGGTCTGCCTCACCGGTGTCGAGCCGGTGCCCGACCAGTCGACGGCGCTGCGGCTCGTCGTGCTCGCGGACCGGCTCTACGACCGTGAGGTCCCCGTCCTCGCCTCGGGACTGGCCTTCGACCGGCTGTTCAGCGAGGAGATGCTGAACGGCGGCTACCGCAAGAAGTACTTCCGGGCGATCTCCCGGCTCACGGCCCTGGCCCGGGACGGCGCGCGGCTCGTCACCAGCGACTAGATCACGCCAACCCAGCAGCGCATTTCAGGCTCTCTTCCGCTCGAAACGTCGAGTTAACCCTGCAAACAACTTTGCAGGGTTAACGTGTTTCTTGACCGGTGATTGACCATCCCTTGGTCGATGCAAAAGCCGTGGAACGCTGGGAGGGAGGGGTATGTCACGAGGTGGGACGAGGTCGACCGCGGTGGCGTTGCTCGCCGCCGTCCTGCTGGCCCTCCAGTTCTTCGCGCCGACCGCCTCCTTCGCAGCCGCGCACACGGCCCGTCACGCCATGGCCAAGGACCTGCCCGGAACCAACCCCTCCGGCAAGGCGCTGCGTGACGAGTCGGCCACGTACGGCCACTGCCATCACTCCGGTGACCCCACCGGTCCCCTGCGCACCCGCGACCGCCATGTGAACACCGGATGCGCTTTCGAGGAGCCCGAGCGCCGGCCCCTGGCCGGGGACCCGGCCTCCGGCCACGAACCGGTCGCGCTGCGCGCCCTTCGACTGTCGAGACACTCGACATCCCACTCTCCGGCGGCACTTCAGGTCTTCCGCTGCTGAGAGAGCCGAGCAGAACAGAGCAGTTCCCCCACCCTGTCCTGCCCACACCGACGCGCCCCCCACGGCGCGCCAGGAGGAGACGCCAACATCATGCAGCCCCTCATCGACAACGCCCGTACGTTCGGACAGCGCCCTGAGGAGTTCGCCAAACTCGCCGAAGGCCAGTCCCCGCAGGTGCTGTTCATCACCTGCTCCGACTCCAGGGTCGTACCGGCCCTGATCACCGGCGCCCGCCCGGGCGAGCTCTTCGAGCTGCGCACCGCGGGCAACATCGTCCCGCCCTACGCCTCCGAGCACCCCACCAGCGAGGCCTGCACCATCGAGTACGCCGTGGAGGTCCTCGGCGTCTCCGACGTCGTGGTGTGCGGACACTCGCACTGCGGCGCCGTCGGCGCCCTGGTGCGCGGCGACGACCTGGACGCCGTACCGGCCGTGCGCGACTGGCTCGCCCACGCCACCCCGCGCCCCTCGGGCACGGTCGAGGACCCGACCGTCGCCGAGGGGGTCCAGAGCCACGTCCTGACACAGCTGCTGAGGCTGCGCTCGTACCCGTACATCGACAAGAAGCTGGCGGACGGCCGGCTGACCCTGCACGCCTGGTTCTACGAGGTCCACACCGGCGCCGTGCTGGCGCACGACCCGGCCGCCGACACCTTCAAGGCCCTGTGAGCGCGGCGATGACGACCAAATACCCTTACCTGCGGCAGGACTTCCTCGCCTCCATAGTCGTCTTCCTGGTCGCCGTGCCCCTGTGCGTCGGCGTGGCGGTCGCCTCCGGCGTCCCGGCGGAGCTGGGCCTGGTCACCGGCATCGTGGGCGGCCTCGTCACCGGGTTCCTGCCCGGCAGCAGCCTTCAGGTCTCGGGGCCGGCCGCCGGTCTGACCGTGCTGGTCTTCGAGGCCGTCAGCGAGTTCGGGGTCGGCACGCTCGGTGTCATCGTGCTGATGGCCGGCCTGTTCCAGCTCGCCATGGGCTTTTTCAAGATAGGCCGCTGGTTCCGGGCGATATCCGTCTCCGTCGTCGAGGGCATGCTCTGCGGCATCGGCCTGGTGATCATCGCCGGGCAGATCTACGCGGCGGCGGGGCTGAAGGCCCCGCAGACCGGCATCGGCAAGATCGCGGGCCTGCCCGGGGCGTTCGCCGACGCGCTCGGCAGCAGTGCGGCCCTGGCCTCGCTCGCGATCGGCGCGGGCACCATCGCCGTCATCGTGCTGTGGAAGAGGCTGCCGAAGGCGGTGCGGTCCGTGCCGGGCGCCCTGGCCGCGGTGGTCCTGGCCACGGTCGCCACGCTCGCCCTCGGCCTGCCCGTCGCCACCGTCGAGGTGGAGGGCCTGTTCGGGGTCGTCCAGCTGCCGGGCGCCGACGCCTTCGGTGAGCTGGCCACCCCGGCCATCTGGGGCACCATCGTGGCGTTCACGCTGATCGCCTCGGCGGAGAGCCTGTTCAGCGCGGCGGCCGTGGACCGGCTGCACGACGGTCCGCGCACCGAGTACGACAAGGAGATGGTCGCCCAGGGCGTGGGCAACACGGTCTGCGGTCTGCTCGGCGCCCTGCCGATGACCGCGGTGATCGTGCGCAGCTCCGCCAACGTCAACGCGGGCGCCAGGACCAAGGCCTCGCGGGTGCTGCACGGCGCCTGGCTGCTGCTGTTCGCCGCCGCCCTGCCGTCCGCCCTGGCGCTGGTCCCCATCCCGGCCCTGGCCGGCATCCTCGTGCACGCGGGCTGGAAGCTGATCCCGTTCCGCCAGCTCACGGCACTGTGGCGCAGCCACAAGGGCGAGGCGCTGATCCTCGTGGCCACGGCCGTGTCGATCGTCGCGGTGAACATGTTCGAGGGCGTGCTCATCGGTCTGGCCCTGTCCGTGGTCAAGACCGCCTGGGAGGCCTCGCACCTCAAGACCGAGATCGTCGACAAGGGCGCCGGCCCCATCCAGGTCCATCTGACGGGCAACGCCACCTTCCTGCGGCTGCCGAAGATCCTCGACAGCCTGGAGGCGCTGCCCAAGGACCGCCCGCTGGAGCTGGACCTCTCCGGCCTGCACCATCTGGATCACGCCTGCCGTACGGCGCTGGAGAACTGGGCGCAGCGGCACAGCTCGGCCGGCACCGAGCCGGTGCGCGTGACGACGGCCGTATGACGACCGCGGCATGACGACGGCCGTATGACCACCCGATGGCCGGTCCCGGGCCCTTCGTGGCCCGGGACCGGCCATCGGGCATATCGTTGCAGGAGCAGACAGAAAGACCTCTCACACAGGGGGTCACCATGGTCCCTGAGCTGGTGACGGCCGTCGTCGCGGCGGGGTCCGCCGCCGTGGTCTACGTGGCGACCGCGGCACGCGTGGTCAAGCAGTACGAGCGCGGGGTGCTCTTCCGGCTAGGGCGGCTCGGCGGTGAGGTGCGCGGCCCCGGGTTCACGATGATCGTGCCGTTCGTGGACCGGCTGGCCAAGGTCAACATGCAGATCGTCACGCTGCCGATCCCGGCCCAGGAGGGCATCACCCGGGACAACGTGACCGTGCGCGTGGACGCCGTCGTCTACTTCAAGGTCGTCGACGCGGCGGCGGCGCTCGTCAACGTAGAGGACTACAAGTTCGCCGTCTCGCAGATGGCGCAGACGTCACTGCGCTCGATCATCGGCAAGAGCGACCTCGACGACCTGCTCTCCAACCGGGAGAAGCTCAACCAGGGCCTGGAGCTGATGATCGACAGCCCGGCCATCGGCTGGGGCGTGCAGATCGACCGCGTGGAGATCAAGGACGTCTCGCTGCCGGAGTCGATGAAGCGCTCCATGGCCCGCCAGGCGGAGGCCGACCGTGAGCGCCGGGCCCGCATCATCAACGCCGACGCCGAGCTGCAGGCCTCCAAGAAACTCGCCGAGGCGGCCAAGGAGATGTCCGAGCAGCCCGCCGCGCTCCAGCTGCGGCTGCTGCAGACGGTGGTCGCCGTCGCCGCCGAGAAGAACTCGACGCTGGTGCTGCCCTTCCCGGTGGAGCTGCTCCGCTTCCTGGAGAGGGCCCAGGAACAGCACCCGCCGAAACCCCAGCTGGAGAAGTGAAGGGTGCCGCGCGGCACGGACCGCGGGCTCGCGATCGTGGCCCTGGCGGCGGTGACGGGGCTCGTGTCGGCCTGCGGGAACGGCGGCGGCGGTACGTCCGTCCCGGCGCCCAGCGCCGCTCACCGCATCGCCGTGTCCAGTCCCGCCTTCACCGACGGCGGCACGATCCCGCGCCGCCACACCTGCGACGGCGAGGACGTCTCCCCTCCCCTGGCCTTCTCCGGCGTCCCCGCCACCGCCACCACCCTGGCCGTCCTGGTCCAGGACCCCGACGCCCCGCGCGGCTCGTTCACCCACTGGCTGCTGTGGAAC
Source organism: Streptomyces sp. C1-1 (assembly GCF_050214755.1). Taxonomy (NCBI): domain Bacteria; kingdom Bacillati; phylum Actinomycetota; class Actinomycetes; order Kitasatosporales; family Streptomycetaceae; genus Streptomyces; species Streptomyces sp. C1-1. The sequence continues at coordinate 2,839,690 of NZ_CP189826.1, forward strand.
GCGGACGCGAGGCGGGCCGGCTGGCCGGCCGGGCAGGTGCCGCCGGGGGCGACACAGGGCCGCAACGGCTTCGGCAAGCAGGGATACGGCGGCCCCTGTCCGCCCAAGGGCACCAGGGACCACCCGCACCACTACGTCTTCTCGGTCTACGCCACCGACCGCACCCTGCGCCTGCCCGCCGACGCCTCGGCCGACGCCCTGAAGCGCGCGCTGGCCGACCACACCCTGGCCTCGGGCACGCTGACGGGCCGTTACGGCCGCTGATCGCTGGCAACTCGCGCACCGAGGCCGCAGGATCGAGGTAGACCGGACCGGAAGGGGTGTCCCGTGTCCCAGGACGGCAGGAAGCAGAAGGCGGCGACGGATCTCCGGACGCTGCTGCGCGTGCCCCGCGGCGAACAGATCGACCTGGCGGCGTACGACACCCGGGCCGTCCCCGCCGGACCCGGCGGCAAGTCCGCGGGCCGGGCGGCCACCGCCCGACTGGGCAAGCGCCTCGCCGGCCTGCAGGAACGCCTGTGGGCCGCGGGCCTCACGGGCGACCGCCGCCGGGTGCTGCTGGTGCTGCAGGGCATGGACACCAGCGGCAAGGGCGGCACGATCAAGCACGTGGTGGGGGTGCTCAACCCGGCCGGCTGCCGGGTCAAGGGCTTCCGTGCCCCCACCCCGGAGGAACGGGAGCACCACTTCCTCTGGCGGATCGAACGGGAACTCCCCCGGCCCGGTGAAGTCGGCGCCTTCGACCGCTCGCACTACGAGGACGTCCTCGTCCCCCGCGTCCGCGCGCTGGTCCCCCGTGACGAGATCGAGCGCCGCTACGACGAGATCAACCGCTTCGAGCAGCGCCTGGTCGACGACCGGGTCACCGTCGTCAAGTGCTTCCTGCACATCTCCTACGAGGAGCAGCGCCGCCGCCTCCTCAGGCGCCTCGACCGCCCCGACAAGCGCTGGAAGTTCAGCCCCGGCGACATCGACGACCGCGCGCTGTGGCCCGCCTACCAGGAGGCGTACGAGATCGCGCTGCACCGCTGCTCGACGCCGTACGCCCCCTGGTACGTGATCCCGGCCGACCGCAAGTGGTACCGCGACTGGGCGATCGCCCGGCTGCTCCTGGAGCACTTCCAGGTGCTGGACCCGCGCTACCCGGAGCCGGACTACGACCTGGAGGAGTGCCGGGAGCGACTGCTGAAAGGGGCCTGATGCCCGGCACGGGTGCGCCGATCCCTAAATAGGACGATTCACCCCTTTATGTTCGTGGGGTGATCATTCGAGTACGACAAGTGGCGGCCGCCTGCGCGCTCGGCGCCGCGCTCACCGCCTGCGGCGCACCCGCCGCGCCCCATGCCGCGCACCCCGCACCCACCGCGACCGGCGCAGCCCCCTCCAGGCCCCCGACACTCGCCCCCGGCCCCACCGGCCTCACCCCCGTCTTCAAGAACGGCCCTCGCTCCGACGGCCGGACGGTCGCGCTCACCTTCGACGCCGACATGACCGCCGACGAGGGCGCCCGGGCGGCACGCGGTGAACGCTTCGACAATCCGCAGCTCATCGCGACGCTGCGGGCGCTGAAGGTACCGGCGACCGTGTTCATGACGGGGCGCTGGGCCGACGAGTATCCGCTGCAGGCGCGGTCCATCGGCCGGGACCCGCTCTTCGAGATCGCCAACCACTCCTACAGCCACTACGCCTTCACCGGGGACTGCTACGGGCTGCCCACCGTGTCCGAGGACCGCATGCGGTCGGACGTGGAGCGTGCGTACGCCGCCTTTCGCAGGGCCGGCGTGACGGACGCGATGCCGTACTTCCGCTTCCCCGGCGGGTGTTATGACCGAGCGGCACTGAAAGCGCTCACCCCGACCGGTGTCACCGCCGTCCAGTGGGACGTGGTCAGCGGGGACGCGTTCGCCACGGACTCCGACGCGGTGGCCCGGCAGGTGCTTCAGGGGGTGCGGCCGGGTTCGGTCGTCGTCATGCACTGCACGCGCAGTGCGGCACCGGCGACCGAGCGGGCGGTGCGGACGATCGTGCCGGAGCTGCGCGCGAAGGGCTACCGGTTCGTGAAGGTCTCCGAGCTGATCCGGTCCGCGGACGGGCAACGGTGAGCAGCGGCTCGGGGTGAACGGCGGAGCGCGCACCCGCCCCCTTAGGGTGGGCGGATGTGAGCCACACGTCGACGAGTGACAGTCCCTTCCAGTCCGAGCGCAACCCCCGCGACGAGGCGCCTCAGTTCGTGCTGCCCCTGGTGGTGCGGGTCGAGAAGGCCGCGCCGCCCGCGCGCACCGACGCGCTGGAGACCGCCGCGCGGGCCGTGCTCGTGATGCTCGGTGACCAGCGGTCGGTCGGCGACGGCGAGTGGGCCCGGGCCGTGCGGGACTGGCAGGACGCCCGGATCCGCAAGGTGGTGCGGCGGGCCCGGGGGGCGGAGTGGCGCCGGGCCGAGGCGCTGGACGGGATCACCGTCACCGGGAAGTCGGCCGAGGTGCGGGTGTTCCCGCCCGTTCCGCTCGACGGGTGGCCCAAGGACCTGGCCAGGCTGCAGGTGTCCGGTACCGAGCTGGACGATCCGGAGCCGGTGGCGCGGGCCGAAGCGGGGGTGCCGGTGCTGTGGATGAACCCGGAGCTCGACATGTCGGCCGGTAAGGCGATGGCACAGGCGGGGCACGGGGCTCAACTGGCCTGGTGGGAGCTGTCGGACGAGGAGCGGGCCACCTGGCGTGACGCCGGTTTCCCGCTGGCCGTGCGGACCGCCGAGCCGGGGCGCTGGCGCGAACTGACCGACAGCGGGCTGCCGTTGGTACGGGACGCGGGGTTCACGGAGATCGCGCCGGGGTCGTGCACGGTGGTCGCCGACCATCCGGCGCTGCGCGCCCGGTGACCGACCCGACTTTGCCTTCCGTTTGAATTCTTTTACTGCGCTTGAACATCGCGCTCCCGTCGCGCGTACCTCCTGACGCCGGCCAACCACCAAGCAGCGACGCGCAGTCGGTTTCACCCGGGAGGCACCCTTGCGAGTGCGGATCAACGGAACGGCCTTTCTCATCGCGGCCCTCGTCGCCACCGTCGGCGCGCTGGCGTTCCCCGTCTGGTCGTACGCCGACCGCTCGGGCACGGGCCAGGCGAACCTGGCGGCGGGGACCGTGAACACCCAGTGGGGGCCGCTGACGGCCTCCGACCGCGACCTGATCGTGCGGGTGCGGCTGGCCGGCCTGTGGGAGCTGCCCGCCGGCCAGCAGGCCCTGGAGCGGGCGCCGAGCCAGGCGATCAAGGAGGCCGGCGACCATCTCATCGTCGGTCACACCGACCTGGACAAGCGGGTCAGGATCGTCGCCGCGCAGCTGGGCGTGGAGCTGCCGAACCAGCCGAACGAGCAGCAGCAGGGCTGGCTGCGGGAGATGTCCGCGGCGAGCGGCACGGAGTACGAGTACAAGTTCGTGAACCTGCTGCGGGCGGCCCACGGCAAGATCTTCCCCGCCATCGGCGCCGTACGGAACTCCACCCGCAACACGCTCGTGCGGCAGCTCGCCTCGGACGCCAACCAGACCGTGCTGGACCACATCACGATCCTGGAGAAGACGGGCAGGGTCGACTTCGACGCCATCGCCAACGACTCGGTGGCCGGCACCACCGCGAGCCCCACCGGTCCCTCCGCGCCGGTCCCCGGCCAGGTGGTGCCCTCGGCGCCGGCCGCCGAGGCGAGCGGCGACGTGGGGACGACGTCCCGCCCCTCGCCGGGCGCGCCGGGCACGGTCAACACCGACCGGCCGGACCCGCAGGACTCGGCGGGCGTGCTGGGCTGAGGCAGAAGGAGCCCGCGGCCCGTCCGTCCGAACCTCAAATGTTGCTCTGAAGGTGCCCGGCGGGCGGTTCGGGTGCGGGCGCCGGGGCCATACCCCCGTCACGTTCTCGCGGGGAGACGGCAGGGAGGGGAAGACCATGGAGCGACTGGGGACGGGCATCGGATGGCGGCCGGAGATCGCCGACGCGGTGGAGCGGATGCCCGGCATCGACTGGGTCGAGGTCGTGGCCGAGAACGTCTGCCCCGGGCATCTGCCCGAGTCGCTCGGGCGGCTGCGCGAGCGCGGGGTGACCGTGATCCCCCACGGTGTCTCGCTCGGCCTGGGCGGTGCGGAGCGGCCCGACGCCGGGCGCCTCGCGACGCTCGCCGAACGCGCGGAGGCCCTGGGAGCCCCGCTGGTCACCGAGCACATCGCCTTCGTACGGGCAGGCGGCGCCCGCACCGCCTCGCCGCTGCTGGAGGCCGGGCACCTGCTGCCCGTCCCGCGCACCCGCGACGCCCTCGACGTGCTGTGCGAGAACGTCCGCATCGCCCAGGACGCGCTGCCGGTGCCGCTGGCCGTGGAGAACATCGCCGCGCTGATCTCCTGGCCGGGCGAGGAGCTGACCGAGGGACAGTTCCTCTACGAACTGGCCGACCGCACCGGCGTGCGGCTCCTCGTCGACGTGGCCAACCTGCACACCAACCACGTCAACCGCGGCGAGGACCCGGCCGAGGCGCTCGCCGAGCTGCCCCTGGAGGCCATCGCGTACGTCCATGTCGCGGGCGGCTTCGAACGGGACGGCGTCTGGCACGACAGCCACGCCCACCCGGTCCCGGACCGGGTCCTCGACGTGCTGGCCGACCTGGCGTCCCGCGTCTCGCCGCCGGGCGTGCTGCTGGAGAGGGACGAGAACTTCCCCGAACCGGCGGAGCTGGAGCGGGAGCTCGAGGCCATCCGGGGGGCGCTGGAGAAGGGGGCCGCGGAACGGGGGGCCGCGCGGGCGGCGGCCCCGGAGGCGGGGGCCGCCGAGCCGGCACGGGCGACGCCGCCCGAGGAGGCCACCGAGCCCGCCCGGCAGCGGCTCGCGCTCGCGCAGACCGCGCTGCTGTCCGCGCTGGTCGCCGGGACCCCCGTGCCGGAGGGCTTCGACGGGGTGCGGCTGGGGGTGCAGGCGCGGGCGCTCGCCGGGAAGCGGGCCGATGTGGTGGGGAAGATCGCGCCCGAGTTGCCGGTGATCCTCGGCGAGGCGTACCGGGGTCTGTTCCTGGCGTACGCGCACGGACACCCGATGACCGGCGGGTACCGGCGCGACGCGCTTGACTTCGCCGAGCACCTGCTGGTGCCGGAGCGGCTGCCGCGGGGACCGGCGCTGCGGGAGCTGCGCGCGTGGTGGCTGGAGCGGTCGGGACCGGTGCCGCGGTCCCGCAAACCCGTGGTCAGGGCGGTCCGGGCGGCGCGGAGGGTGCTGCAGCACCGGTGACCCCGGAGCAGTCGCCCGGGACTCCGAAGTAACATGCCAGTCCCGCACCCGAAACCGACCAGCGTGCGGTGCCGTACCAGGAGGCACCATGCGACCGCGACCGCCCCTCAGGGGCCGAGGCATCATCAGTGGCACCGGCGTCATCGTCGTCGGCCTGACGGCGACGCTGCTGGCCCTGATCTTCCCGATCTTCTCCTACACCGACCGCTCGGGCACCGGCGTGAGCGTGCTCAACGACCAGACCGTCGCCACCAGCTACGGGCCGCTGTCCGGGCTCGACCGGGACTTCGTCACCAAGGTCCGGCTGGCCGGCCTGTGGGAGCTGCCCGCCGGCCAGCAGGCGGAGCAGAAGGGCACCACCCAGGCCGTACGGACGGCGGGGGAGCACCTCGTCGAGGGACACACCGCCCTCGACCAGCAGGTCCGGGACGTCGCCGGCAAGCTCGGGCTGCAACTGCCCAACCAGCCCAGCGACCAGCAGAAACAGTGGCTGCAGACCCTGAGCGCGGCGCAGGGCACGGACTACGACCGCGACTTCGTCAACATCGCTCGGCTGGCGCACGGCAAGGTGTTCTCGCTCGTCGCCCAGGTGCGCGCCACCACCCGCAACTCGCTGGTGCGCTCCCTCGCCGACGACGCCAACACGACCGTCCTGGACCACATCAGGGCCCTGGAGGCCACCGGGTACGTCGACTGGGACGCGCTGGCGCGGGACATGGCCTCCGCGAGCACTCCCCCGCTCACCCCCTCCCAGGCGCCGCCCGGTCCGACCGCGGACCCCGCTCCGGCCGCCCCCCTCACGCCGGCGCCCTCGCCGACGTACACGCTGCCGCCGGCCGAGTCCAGCCCGCCGCCGCAGCGGTAGTGCGCTTCCGGACAAGCGGAACGTCACGTACTGACAACACTCCGTCCGTATTGTGAACAGGGCATGGCGTTCGGTGAGGCCTTTGGCATAGAAACGCGGCATGTTCTGGGTCCTTCTCCTGCTGCTGGCCTGGGCCGTCGCGGGCACCGCGTGCACGCGGCTGTGCCTGGCCGCCGTCCGCGCCGCGGCCGACGACACGGATGCGTCCCAGCACGATCTGACGCTCTACGAAGCCGCCTTCCTGTCCGGCGGCCCCCGCCGGGTCGCCGATCTGACGATGGTCTCCATGGCCCGGCAGCGGCGGCTGCTGCTCGCCCACACCGGCTGGGCGACGGTGGTCGACCCGCGCGGGCGCGACGACATCGAGCGGTCCGTCATCGGGGCCATCGGGCCGGAGGGGCAGAGCCGTATCGCCCCGGTACGGGCCCGCGCGGCCTCCGCGGACGCCGTCGGCGACCTCGGCGAAAGGCTGGTCGACGCAGGTCTGGCCGTACCCGCCGGCGTCCGTACCACGGTCGCGTCCGGGATGCGTCAGGTGCGGCTCGCCGCGCTGGTCGTCCTCGGGCTGGGCGCGACCGCGCTGCTGGTGCCCGCCCAGCCCGACATGCCCCGCGGGCTCGTCGCCCTGTGGTTCGCGCTGCCGCTCGCCCTGACGCTGAGCTGCCTGGCCATAGCCCGGGTGGAGGTCCACCCCTACTCGCGGTGGGCCTCCCCGGCCGGGCAGCGGCTGCTGGGCACCCTCGCCCGGCGGGCCGGGGCCGGCGACGACCGCACCTACCTCACCTCGGTCGCCGTGCGCGGCGTCCGCGCCATCGGCGAACCGGACCTACGAGCGGCCTTCACCCACCGCGACCAGCCCTAGCCGCGCATCCTCGCGCGCCGGCGTGAATCGTGCGCCGGGGGCGCGTGGGGGTATTGGGGGCGACACCGGCGGGGCGGTGCTTGCCTTCGCCGTGTGACGAACGAAACATCCCTTTTGTCGCCGCCGTGCACCGAAGGGATACGCGATGAGATCAGCCGCCGTCTACTCGGCCGCCGGATCCTTGCTCCTGACCACCCTCACCGCCGCTCCGGCGGGCGGTGCGTCCGTCGCCCCGGGGCTGGCCGAGCGCAGCGGCACGGCGGTGGCCGCCGCCCGGGCCATGGCCGCCGGAGTCGACTTCGGCAAGTGCTCCGACGCCCAGGACATGCCGGGCGCGCTGGAGTGCGGCACGGTGTCGGTGCCGCTCGACTACACGAACCCGGACGGCAGGCAGATCAAGCTGACCGTCAGCCGGGTGCGCGCCACGCACAAGGACCCCCACAACAGCAAGCGCCGGGTGCCCCGGCAGGGCGCGCTGGTCTACAACCCGGGCGGGCCCGGCGGCGACGGGCTGTACTTCCCGCTGGTCGGCTTCATGCCGCAGTGGCAGCGCCTCGCGGCGGCCTACGACCTCGTCGGCTACTCCCCGCGCGGCGTGGGCCGCTCGGCCCCGCTGTCCTGCCAGGACCCCAAGCGCTTCTACAAGGGGCCGTCGCTGTCGCCGACGTACCCCGACGCCTCGTACAAGAAGGAGCGCATCGCGCAGGCGAAGGCGTACGCGCGCGGCTGCGCCGAGCGGGCCGGGGGCGCGCTGCGGTACTACAACTCGCTCAACAACGCGCGCGACCTGGACGTCCTGCGCGCGGCACTGGGCGAGGAGCGGCTGACGTTCATGGGGGCGTCGTACGGCACGTACTTCGGCGCGCTGTACGCCACGCTGTTCCCCTCGCACGTGCGGCGCATGGTGTTCGACTCGGCGGTCGACCCCGATCCGGATCAGGTCTGGTACCACGGCAACCTCGCCCAGTCGGCGGCGTTCGAGGAGCGCTGGGCGGATTTCCGGGAGTGGATCGCACGGCACGACGGCGTGTACGGGCTGGGCGCCACGGCCGCCGCGGTGCGGCGCAGCTACGACAAGGCGAGCGCGCGGCTCGCCGCCGAGCCGGCCGGGGGCGAGGTGGGGCCGGCACAGCTGCGGGGCGCCTTCCTGACGGCCGGGTACTTCGACGACTACTGGCCGCAGCGGGCCGAGGCCCTCTCGGCCTATCTGAAGGGCGACCCGAAGCCGCTCGTCCAGCAGGCGGCGCCCGTGCGGGAGGCGGCCGCGGAGGCGGAGAACTCCAGTGCGGTGTACACGGCCGTCGAGTGCAACGACGCGCCCTGGCCGACGGACTTCCGCGTCTGGGACCGCGACAACACGCGGCTGGCGCGCGTGGCGCCGTTCGAGACCTGGGACAACGTGTGGACGAACCTGCCGTGCGCGTACTGGCCGGCCCCGCGGCAGCGGCCGCTCGATGTGCGGACCGGCCCCGGCGAGCTGCCCCCGACGCTGATCCTGGCGGCCGAGCGGGACGCGGCCGCGCCGTACGAGGGGGCGCGGGAGCTGAATCGGCGGTTGTCGGGGTCGGTGCTGGTGACCGAGCGGGACGCGGGGGCGCACGGCGTCGCGGGCGGGCCCAACCAGTGCGTCAACGCCTACCTGGACGCGTATCTGCTCGAGGGGCGGCTGCCGGTGCGGCGCGCGGCCTGCGCACCGCACCGGGAACCCGAGCCGGTCGACGCCGCCCGGAAGGCGGCCCTGCGGCCCGTCCGCTGATCAGGCGAGGCCCGCGACCAGCTCCGCGACGTCCTTGCGGCGGCCCGTGTAGAACGGGACCTCCTCGCGGACGTGCCTGCGGGCCTCGGAGCCGCGCAGGTGGCGCATGAGGTCGACGATGCGGTACAGCTCGTCGGCCTCGAAGGCGAGGATCCACTCGTAGTCCCCGAGGGAGAACGAGGCGACCGTGTTGGCGCGGACGTCGGGGTAGCCGCGGGCCATCTTGCCGTGGTCGGCGAGCATGCGGCGGCGGTCCTCGTCGGGCAGCAGGTACCAGTCGTAGGAGCGCACGAAGGGGTAGACGCTGATGTAGTTGCGCGGCGTCTCGTCGGCGAGGAACGCCGGGATGTGCGAACGGTTGAACTCGGCGGGGCGGTGCAACGCCATGTTCGACCAGACCGGCTCCAGCGCGCGGCCCAGCTTCGTGCGGCGGAAGAGGTTGTACGCCTCCTGCAGCTGGTCGCTGGTCTCCGCGTGCCACCAGATCATGAGGTCGGCGTCGGCGCGCAGGCCGGAGACGTCGTACGTGCCGCGGATCGTCACGTCCTTCGCGGCGAGCTGGTCGAACAGCTCCTGGACCTCGTCGGCGTAGCCCGCGCGGTCCTCGGGGAGGACGTCCTTCAGCTTGAAGACGGACCACAGGGTGTAGCGGATGACCTCGTTGAGGTCCTTGGCCAGCTTGCCCTTGTTCGGGATACGCGCGGCCTCGGTGGTGGGGGCGTCGTCACTCATGTCCCTCATTCTCCCGCTCCTCCGTGCAGGGACTGCACCGGGTTGGCGGTGAGCTCCTGCACACCGCCCAGGTCTCCGTCGAGCTGGTCCACGGCCGCGTACGCGCTCGCGATGCACGCCGGGATGCCGACGCCGTCGTACTGCGCGCCGCAGACGGCGAGGCCGGGCAGCTTGGCGAGGTGCTCGCGGACGCGGGCCACGCGCGTGTGGTGGCCGACCGGGTACTGGGGCAGGCCGTCGATCCAGCGGGTGACCCGCGTTTCGACGGGGGTGGCGTCCAGGCCGGTGGCCGCCTTCAGGTCGTGGCGGGAGACCTCCACCAGGCCGGCGTCGTCGCGCTGAAGGATCTCCGTCTCGCCGTAGCGGCCGACGGAGGTGCGCAGGACGGCGAGGTCCGGGTTCTCCTCGGCGATCCAGTCCCACTTCTGGGAGGCGAAGGTGGACGCCTTGATGGTGCGGCCGTCGACGGGCGGTACCAGGAAGCCGCTGCTGCCGTCCGGGAGGGCGGTGTCGGAGCGGCGGTAGGCGAGGGTGACCAGCGCCATCGACGCGTACTCGAAGCCGGCGAGCTCGGCGGCCGCCTCGGGCGCTTCGGGACGCAGCAGGCCGGCGGCGGCCGGGGCGGGTACGGCGACGATCACCGCGTCGGCCCGCAGTACGCGGTCCCCCGCGACGACCCGCCAGCCGCCGGACGCCTCGCGGCGCAGCTCGGTGACCGGTGCCCCGGTGAGGATCTCGCCGCCCCGCGCGCGCACCGAGTCGGCGACGGCGAGCGGCAGGCTGCCGATGCCGCCGGTGATGCCCATGAACACCGGTCCGGTCTGCTGAGTGGCCGCCATCTTCGCCTGCATCTCGCGCACGCCCTCGGTCAGCGAGGTGTGGGTCTTCGCGATCTGGAAGAGCTGCGGGACCGCCGAGCGCATCGAGATGCGGTACGCGTCGCCCGCGTACACCCCGCCGAGCAGGGGTTCGACGAGGCGGTCGACGACCTCGCGGCCCAGCCGCTCGGCGACGTACTCCCCGACCGCCACGTCGTCGCCGACCTCGGTGCGCGGCAGCTCGGCGTCGCGCTCGATACGGGCCAGGCCCTCGTCGGACAGGACGCCGGTGAGGGCGGACGCCGTGCCGGGGACGCCCATCACATGCCCCCTGGGCATGGGGCGCAGGGCGCCGCGGGTCCACAGGAAGGCCGTCGCGGTGGCCGGCGGCCGGAGCCGCTCCGCCAGGCCCACCTCGCGGGCCAGGCCGACCGCCTCCGGTCTGCGGGCCAGCATCGACTCGGCGCCGAGGTCCACGCGGGCGCCCGCGATCTCGCCGGGGAGCAGCTTGCCGCCGACCCGGTCCGACGCCTCCAGCACGGTCACTCGCGCGCCCCGCTGCAGCAGCCGGTGGGCGGCGGCCAGGCCCGCGATCCCGGCTCCGATGACGACGACCCGGCCCTCTGCCGGAGGTGATCCACTCATGGCTCCACCCTCTCAGACGCCACCGACACCGACGCGAGGGCCATGTGGCCCTGACGAGTCCCGAACGTGACCGCATCGGAACCCCCGCCCGCCAACGTCCCGGCCCCTCCCGGCGTCGAAGGAGCGTCATTCGTCACCGACCCTCGGGGGTGGACCCGCATGCGCGCACGACGTTCCGTACGACCTGTCCGGGCCGTGGCCGGCATTCTGCTGGCCGCGGCGCTCGCGCTGACCGGATGCAGCGGTGCCGGGAGCGACTCCGGGGGCTCCGCCGCCGACGGGCCCGCCAGGAGCGAGGCCAAGGGTTCCGCCCCCGGTGGCCAGAAGGACGCGTCCGGTGCCGCGGCGAAGCGGACGCCGAAGCTCACCGGGAGCGACATCATCCGGACGGCCTCCCTCACCGTCCAGGTCCGGGACGTGCCGAAGGCCCTCGACGAGGCCCGCACCACCACCGAGAACGCGGGCGGCTACGTCGGCGACGAGACCACCACCCGGGATCCGCAGGGCCACGAGCACACGCGCGTGGTGCTGCGTGTGCCGGCCGAGAAGTACGACGAGGTCCTGGCCGGCCTGCAGGGCACCGGCAGGCTCGTCGAGCGCACCTCGAAGGCCGAGGACGTCACCGACCAGGTCGTCGACGTCGACAGCCGTGTCAGGTCGCAGCGGGCCAGCGTCGCCCGGATCCGCGAACTGATGGACCGGGCGACGAAGTTGAGCGACGTGGTGGAGCTGGAGGGCGAACTGGGCAGCCGGCAGTCCGACCTGGAGGCGCTGCTCGCGCAGCAGAAGTCCCTGAAGGACCGCACGAGCCTGGCCACCATCACGCTCTCCCTGTCCGGGTCGCCGGCGAAGAAGGCCGCGAAGGACGACGAGCCCGGCTTCGTGGACGCGCTGGCGGGCGGCTGGGGCGCGTTCGTGACGATGCTGCGCTGGCTGGCGGTGGCGTTCGGCGCGGTGCTGCCGTTCGCCGCGGTGGCGGCCCTGCTCGCGCTGGTGTGGCTGCGCCTGCTCCGGCCGAACCGGCGGGAGAGCGGTGAGCGGGACTGAAATGCCCCGCCCCCGTAGCGTGTTCGCATGAGCATGAACGGTGCGAGGGAACGACTGGTGGTGATCGGCGGCGACGCCGCGGGGATGTCCGCGGCATCGCAGGCACGCCGGCTGCGGGGCCCGGACGAGTTGGAGATCGTGGCGTTCGAACGCGGCCACTTCACCTCGTACTCGGCGTGCGGCATCCCGTACTGGGTGGGCGGCGACGTCTCCGACCGGGAGCAGCTGATCGCGCGCGGCCCGCAGGAGCACCGGGAGCGGGGCATCGATCTGCGGATGCGCACCGAGGTGACGGAGATCGACGTGGCGCGCGGCCGGGTGCGCGCGCGTGACGTCGATTCCGGCGCCGAGTCCTGGACGTCGTACGACAAGCTGGTGATCGCGACCGGGGCCCGTCCCGTCCGCCCGGACATGCCGGGCGCCGACGCCCCCGGTGTGCACGGGGTGCAGACCCTGGACGACGGCCAGGCGCTCCTCGACTCGCTCGCACGCACGCGTGGCCGGCGCGCGGTCGTGGTGGGAGCGGGGTACATCGGCGTGGAGATGGCCGAGGCGCTCATCAACCGTGACTACGAGGTGACGGTCGTCAACCGCGGCAGCGAACCGATGTCCACGCTCGACCCGGACATGGGCCGTCTGGTGCACGAGGCCATGGAGGGTCTCGGCATCACCATGGTCAACGACACCGAGGTCTCCAAGGTCCTCACCGGCGACGACGGGCGCGTCCGCGCGGTGGTCACACAGGACGCCGAGTACCCGGCGGACGTGGTGGTGCTGGGCATCGGGGTCCGTCCCGAGACGTCCCTCGCGGCGGCCGCCGGTCTCCCGCTGGGTGCCCACCGGGGCCTGCTCACCGACCTGGCCATGCGGGTCCGCGGCCACGAGAACATCTGGTCGGGCGGCGACTGCGTGGAGGTCCTGGACCTGGTCTCCGGCCAGGAGCGGCACATCGCGCTGGGCACGCACGCCAACAAGCACGGCCAGGTCATCGGCACCAACGTGGGCGGCGGCTACGCGACCTTCCCGGGGGTGGTCGGCACCGCGGTCAGCAAGGTCTGCGACCTGGAGATCGCCCGTACGGGTCTGCGCGAGAAGGACGCGCGCAGGGTGGGCCTGCGGTTCGAGACGGTGACCATCGAGTCCACGAGCCGGGCGGGCTACTACCCCGGTGCCTCCCCCATGACGGTGAAGATGCTCGCCGAGCGCCGCACGGGCCGTCTTCTGGGGGTGCAGATCGTCGGCCGGGAGGGCGCGGCCAAGAGGGTCGACATCGCCGCCGTCGCCCTCACGGCCGGCATGACGGTGGAACAGATGACGGCCCTGGACCTGGGCTACGCTCCTCCGTTCTCGCCGGTCTGGGACCCGGTGCTGGTGGCGGCCCGCAAAGCTTCGAAGGCGGTCCTGCAGGGCCTTTAGGGGCGCGGGGCTGTGCCGATCTGCGGCTCGCCGCGGGGCGCGACAAGCCACGACGAACCCGCCCCCGTCAGCCGCACCCGCACCCCTACGGCGAACCGCTACGCGCTGCCGTTGATCCGCTCGATCGCCTGCCGCGCCTGCTCCGCCGGGGGCCGCGGCGGCAGCGAGGACACCGACGCCGTGGAGGTGACGGCGGGCGGCTGCTCGCCCGCCGGCTTCGCGTGCGCGGCACTGCGCACGGTGCGCAGCCGGTGGCTCACCGCCTCGTCCAGGGTCACCGGCCGCTGCATCTGGGAAGCCAGCCGCCCGGCCTCCTGACCCAGCCGGGCCACGTCCTCCCACGGCAGCCTCACCACCAGGGAGAGCTCGGCCTCGCCGTCGGGGAGCGCCTGCATCGCAGGAGTAACTCGGTCGTTCATCGCCTGTTCCTCACGTCGTCCCCGCGACCCGCCTTCCCCGTGCCGCGGACGGTTGACGAGTCATACGCACGCGCGCGTGCCGGTGTTCATCGATTCGCCGAGCCCATCGGGGGCACTAATTCCTTGTGGTCATCCCCGTTCATGACGTGAACCCGGTGCGCCGCACCCCTTGGGTGACGTACGCGCTGATTGCCGCGAACGTCTTCGTGTTCCTGTCCACGCCCGGCATCGCCGGTTCCGTGGCGGGCGGCAGCGACCTGTCGCAGACGTGCCATCTGCACGCGTTCCTGGAGCACTACGCGGCGGTGCCGCGGGAGTTGATCCATCATCAGATGCCGCGGCTGGTCCCGACGGGTGGCATCGGCACAAGCGCGAGCGGTCATGTCGGCTGCGTGGTGGCCCCCGCGGGCTACGACAAGTCGCCGGCGCTGTCGGTGTTCACGGCGATGTTCCTGCACGGGAGCTGGTTGCACCTGCTGGGCAACATGCTGTTCCTGCTGATCTTCGGCAACAACGTCGAGGACCGCATGGGCCACATCCGCTTCACGCTGTTCTACCTCGTCTGCGGCTACGCGGCGGGCTACGGCTTCGCCCTCCTCAACGCCGACTCGGCCGACCCCCTGATCGGCGCCTCGGGAGCCATCGCGGGCGTGCTGGGCGCCTATCTGGTGCTGTATCCGAAGGCCCGGGTGTGGGTGCTGGTGCCGTTCCTGATCTTCCTGCCGCTGAGACTGCCGGCCTGGCTGGTGCTCGGCTTCTGGTTCGTGCTGCAGGCGTTCTACTCGGCGGGCGAGGGCGTCTCCGCCGCGGGCACGGTGGCGTACGCGGCGCACGTGGTGGGCTTCCTCGTCGGCATGGTGCTCGCCCTGCCCCTCAAGCCGGGCACTCCCCCGCCGCCGGAGCCGCGCGGCCTGCTGTTCGGCAGGCGCGCCCAGCCCCGGCACACCTGGTGAGTCAGCGCGCGGTCTGCGTGTGGACGTACTCCACGAGCCGGGTCAGCGCGTCCGGGTCGGTGGACGGCATGACGCCGTGGCCGAGGTTGAAGACGTGGCCCTCCAGGCCGGCCGCCGCGTCCAGCACCTCGCGCGTCTTGGCCTCGACGGCCTCGGGGGTGGTGAACAGGATCGTCGGGTCCAGGTTGCCCTGCAGCGCCTTGCCGGGGCCGACCCGGCGGGCGGCCTCGTCCAGCGGGACGCGCCAGTCGACGCCGACGACGTCCGCGCCGGCCTCGCCCATGAGGTTCAGCAGCTCGCCGGTGCCGACGCCGAAGTGGATGCGGGGGACGCCGTAGCCGGAGACGGCGTCGAAGACCTTCGCGGAGGCGGGCATCACCGAGCGCCGGTAGTCGGCGGGGGCGAGGGAGCCGACCCAGGAGTCGAACAGCTGGACCGCGGAGGCGCCGGCCTCGATCTGCACCTTGAGGAAGGCGGCCGTGATGTCGGCGAGGCGGTCGAGCAGGTCGGCCCACAGCTCGGGGTCGCCGTACATCATCGCCTTGGCGTTCTCGTACGTGCGCGACGGGCCGCCCTCGATGAGGTAGCTCGCGAGGGTGAAGGGGGCGCCGGCGAAACCGATCAGCGGGGTGGCGCCGAGCTCGCGGGTGAGCAGGCCGATGGCCTCGGTGACGTAGGAGACGTCTTCCGGGGTGAGGTCGCGCAGCTGGGCGAGGTCGGCGCGGGTGCGGATCGGGCGGTCGACGACCGGGCCGACGCCCGGCTTGATCTCGAGGTCGATGCCGATGGCCTTGAGCGGGACGACGATGTCGCTGTAGTAGATCGCCGCGTCCACGTTGTGGCGGCGCACCGGCTGCAGGGTGATCTCGGTGACCAGTTCGGGGCGCATGCAGGACTCGAGCATCGGGATGCCCTCACGGACCTTGCGGTACTCGGGCAGCGAGCGCCCGGCCTGCCGCATGAACCACACCGGGGTGTGCGGCACGGGTTCGCGCCGGCAGGCCCGGAGGAAGGCGGAGTCGTACGTCGCGGAGGTCTGCGGGGTGTTGTTGGCGCTCACGGGGCAAGTCTGACATGACGTCCGGGGAACTCCCGCCCGGGTGTCTTGCCCTGCGCCGAGCCGCGGTTCCCCTAATCTTCCCGCATGGCTGCGGCTCAAGGACGACTGTCGGACGGCGCTGACGGAATGGACGAGACCAAGGAGGGGGACGGGGATGGCATCGGTGCGGCTCCGCCGGCCTTTCAGGCCGCGGTGCAGGCCCTGCGCGGCAGTCGGCTGAGGCCGCAGATCGAGGTCGAGGCGACCCGCGCGCCGAAGCGGCTGGCGCCCTTCGCCCACGCGCTGGAGGCGACCGTCGTCGACGGTGAGCAGGACCTGGCCGACGGCCGGCTGGTGCTGCTGCACGACCCGGCCGGGCACGACGCCTGGCGGGGCACATTCCGGCTGGTGACGCTGGTGCGGGCGGAGCTGGAGCCGGAGATGGCCGCGGACCCGCTGCTGCCGGAGGTGTGCTGGTCCTGGCTGACCGGCGCGCTGGCCGCGCGCGGGCTGTCGTACGGCGAACCCAGCGGGACCGTCACCCGCGCGAGTTCGCACTACTTCGGCGGGCTCGCGGAGCGCCCGGCCGCCTCGCAGATCGAGATCCGTGCCTCCTGGACGCCCCGCGAGGGCCTTGGCGGCGTCCCCGACACCGCGGCGCACCTGGCGTCCTGGTGCGATCTGCTGGCCCAGGTGGCGGGCCTGCCGCCGGCCGGGCCGGGCGACGCGTCGGTGGTGACGCTGCCGCAGCGGCGCGGGCCCCAGCAGTCCCGCTGATTCGCACGTTCGAGTTTGCGGTGGCCGTTTGACCGTCACTTTGTCGATACGGCCACATTCAGTCAGGAATGAATCCTCGAACGAACCGATTCGTTCACCGAACGATCGACCACCTGTCCGAATTGAACTGATTGTTTCTCACTAAATCGTGATCTTTCTCTAAAGAACTCCAGGTTTGGTGCCGAAGACGGTTGTGACCTTGGAAAGCCGTCCCGCCCCCCAGGAGGCCTGGTGTCCGTTCTCCTCGAGCAGCCCGCAAGCCTGGTCGCCTACCGCCCGAACAAGCCGACCGCCATGGTGGTCGTGGCCGACCCGCGCGTCCGCTCCACCGTCACCCGCCACCTGTGGGCGCTCGGTGTGCGCGATGTCATCGAGGCCTCGTCCATCGCGGAGGCTCGTCCCCGCATCGGCAACCCCCGCGACATCTGCGTCGCCGACGTCCACCTGCCCGACGGCTCGGGCCTCACCATCCTCTCGGAGACCCGCGCGGCGGGCTGGCCCAACGGCCTGGCCCTGTCCGCCGCCGACGACATCGGCGCCGTGCGCAACGCCCTCGCGGGCGGCGTGAAGGGCTACGTCGTCACCGGCACCCGCACCAACGTCGGGCTCCCCACCCGGCCCGGTGCCGCCCCCATCGGATCCGCCGCCGCCCGTATGCACCGCCGCCCCCCGGGTGCCCCGAGCCACCCGGGCGGCTACCGCGAGCTCTCCGGCCGCGAGGTCGAGGTGCTGAGGCTGGTCGCGGAGGGCCAGTCGAACAAGGCGATCGGCGTCTCCATGGGCCTGTCCGCGCTGACCGTCAAGAGCCACCTCGCCCGCATCGCCCGCAAGCTCGGCACCGGAGACCGCGCCGGAATGGTCGCCGTGGCCCTGCGGACCGGCATCATCCACTGAGGCCGACACCCGGCGAAGTTCACGCACGTGAACCAGAGCTGTCACCTGGCTGACTGGTTTGCGACCCCACGGCGCCTGTCGGCGGAACGTTCCGTCGGCAGGCGCCGTCCATACACCGATACCCTTGACAGGTGACCGACGCCCAAGACACCGCAGCAGACGTTTCACTGCGAACCACCGGAGGCGCCCCTCCGGACGACGGCGGATCTTCTGCAGCGGAGGCGCCGATCCCCCTGCTGGAGCCGCGCGAGGGCATTCCGCCCGTCGTCGCCGACGCGGACGCGCTCGCCGAGGTGATCGCCGCGTTCGCGGCCGGCACCGGGCCCGTCGCCGTCGACGCCGAGCGGGCCTCCGGCTACCGCTACGGCCAGCGCGCCTATCTGGTGCAGCTGCGCCGGGAGGGCGCGGGCACCGCGCTGATCGACCCCGTGGCCTGTCCCGATCTGTCCGGTCTCGGTGAGGCGCTGTCGGGCGTCGAGTGGGTGCTGCACGCCGCCACACAGGACCTGCCCTGTCTGCGCGAAATAGGCATGATGCCGACGCGGCTGTTCGACACCGAGCTCGCGGGCCGGCTGGCCGGTTTCCCCCGGGTCGGCCTCGGCGCGATGGTCGAGGGCGTCCTGGGCTTCGTACTGGAGAAGGGGCATTCCGCCGTCGACTGGTCGACCCGGCCGCTGCCCGAGCCGTGGCTCAGGTACGCGGCACTGGACGTGGAGCTGCTGGTCGATCTGCGGGACGCCCTGGAGAAGGAGCTGGACCGGCAGGGGAAGCTGGAGTGGGCCCGGCAGGAGTTCGCGGCGATCGCGGCCGCGCCGCCGGCCGAGCCGCGCAAGGACCCCTGGCGCCGGACGTCCGGGATGCACAAGGTGCGCCGGCGCCGGCAGCTCGCCGTCGTGCGGGAGATGTGGCAGACCCGCGACCGGATCGCCCAGCGGCGCGACATCTCGCCGGGCAAGGTGCTCAGCGACGCGGCCATCGTGGAGGCTGCACTGGCCCTGCCGGCCCATGTGCAGGCGCTCACGGCGTTGAACGGCTTCGGCAACCGCATGGGGCGGCGGCAGCTGGAGCAGTGGCAGGCGGCTGTGGACCGGGCGAAGGCGCTGAGCGAGTCCCAGCTGCCCGCGCCCGGGCAGCCGGTGACCGGGCCGCCGCCCCCGCGGGCCTGGGCCGACAAGGACCCGGCGGCGGCCGCGCGGCTGTCGGCGGCCCGGGCCGGGGTGTCGGCGCTGGCCGAGCGGCTGAACATGCCCCAGGAGAACCTGATCTCGCCGGACACCGTGCGGCGGGTCTGCTGGGAGCCGCCGAAGGCGGTGGACGCCGAGTCGGTCGGGGCCGCGCTGGCCGGGCACGGGGCGCGGGCCTGGCAGGTCGAGCAGGTCACGCCGGTGCTCGTGGCCGCGCTGTCCGCCGGCGCTCCGGCCTCCTGATCCGTCCTCACCTGGTCGCTCCGCGTGTGAAGCCGTTGTAGATGTACCGCTGCAGGCACAGGAAGACGACCAGGGTGGGGAGGATGACCAGGATCGCCCCGGCCGAGATCGTCTCCCAGTGGGCGCCGAACGGGCCCTTGAAGCGGAACAGGGACGTCGAGATCACGCCAAGATCCTGGTTCGGCATGTACAGGAAGGGGATGTAGAAGTCGTTGTAGACGGCGATCCCCTTCACGATCACCACGGTCGCGATCGCCGGCTTGAGCAGCGGGAAGATGATCCGCCAGTAGATCGTGAACGCGTTCGCGCCGTCCAGGCGGGCCGACTCGTCGAGGCTGACGGGGATCGAGCGGACGAACTGCAGGAAGATGTAGATCGAGACGATGTCCGTGCCCATGTAGAGGGCGATCGGGGCCCAGCGGGTGTCGAACATGCCGAAACCGGTGACGATCCGGAAGGTCGCCACCTGGGTGGTGACCCCGGGGACCAGGGCGGCGATCAGGAACAGGGCCACCACCGGCTTCTTGAGGCGGAAGGTGAACCGGTCGATCGCGTAGGCCGTCATCGAGCCGATGAGCACCGTGCCGCCGACGGAGACGACCAGGATGAAGGCCGTGTTGCCGAAGGCGGAGAGCATACGGCCGTCCTGGAACGCGGTGACGTAGTTGTGGAAGTTGAGCAGGT
Organism: Streptomyces sp. C1-1; assembly: GCF_050214755.1. Lineage (NCBI taxonomy): Bacteria > Bacillati > Actinomycetota > Actinomycetes > Kitasatosporales > Streptomycetaceae > Streptomyces > Streptomyces sp. C1-1. The sequence goes on from NZ_CP189826.1 coordinate 2,859,283, forward strand.
CGTGGGGCAGGCTGAGCGCCCCCGTGTCGTTCGACGTCTCCTGTTCGGTCTTCAGGGAGGTCAGGAGGACGACGATCAGCGGCAGCAGGACGACCACGCTCGCCGCGATCAGGGACAGGTAGACGAGGGTGCGGGCCACCGCTCGGCGTGTCATACGAGATCCACCCTGTCGTCGGGGACGAGGCGCCGCTGGATCCAGGTCACCAGGAGGATGATCAGCAGCAGGACGACGGCGGCCGCGGAGGCCAGGCCCGTCTTGTTGAACTGGAAGGCCAGCTTCACCGTCTGGATCACGAAGGTCTCGGTGCCGGTCGCGCCGCCGGTCATGATGTACGGGATCTCGAAGACCGACAGCGACCCGGAGACGGACAGGATCACGCTGAGGCTGAGCACGGGCCTGATGCCGGGCGCGATGATGTGCCGGAACTGGCGCCAGCGGTTGGCGCCGTCCAGTTCGGCGGCCTCGTACAGCTCCCCCGGGATGGACTGGATCGCGCCCAGGAACAGGACGAAGTTCAGGCCCGTGTAGCGCCAGACGGAGACCCCGGCCAGGGAGACGTTCGCCGAGACCGGGGTGCCCAGCCACGCGTGGTCGGAGTGGAAGCCGAAGAGCGCGAGGACCGAGTCGAGGGTGCCGCCGTCCTGGAAGAAGTAGAGGAAGACGAAGCCGATCGCCACCCCGTTGATCAGGTACGGGAAGAACAGCACGCCCTTGAAGAGGTTCCGGAAGCGGACGTCGAAGCTGAGGATCGTGGCGAAGTAGAGCGCGACGGCGATCTGGACCACGGAGGCGGCCAGGTAGTAGCCGCTGACCCAGAAGACCTCGAACAGGTCGGGGCGGGTGAACAGTTCGGTGTAGTTGCCGATGCCCGTGTAGTGCAGTTCGGGGCTGAGGCCGTCCCAGTCGGTGAAGCTGTACGCCAGCATGTTGACGATCGGCGCGTAGGTGAACGTGATCAGGAAGGCGAGGGGGACGAGGAGGAACAGCCAGGGGGTCAGGCCCCGCCACACGCGCGCGCCACGCGGGGCGGGGGCCGGCAGCGGCGCTGCGGGCGGCGGTTGCGCGGGGGTCCGCTCGGGCGCCTTGGGGGTGGTGTCCGTCATCTCAGGACCCCACGGTCTTCTGGGCCTCGGTCCACTTCCCGCTCAGGCCGGCGAGGAAGGAGTCCAGGCTGCCCTTCCTGGCGCCGCGCGCGAGGTCGACCAGGTCCTGGCGGTAGTCGGGCTTGTTGATGCCGACCTCGGACTGGTCGTCGATGGCCTTCACCCGGGCGCCGTCGGTGTCGTCGAGCTCGATGAGCTTCACGCCCTGCTCCGCGTAGGGCTTCAGCACGTCGGGAAGGGGGCCGTTCTTCAGCGGCGAGATCGCCAGGTTGTCCTTGTCGTAGCCGGACTTGTCGGTGAACCAGTCGATCCAGGCGCGGGCCGCCTCCTTGTGCTTCGAGTGCACGTTGACGGCCTGGTTGTAGTCGGGGCCGACGACCGCGCAGAACGTGCCGTTCACCTGGGCGGGGAACGGCATGAAGCCGATGTCGTCCGGGTTCACCCCGGCCTTCCTCGCCGCGTCCTGGAACTGGACGATCGCCCAGGTGCCGAGCCACTGGGTGGCGATCCTGCCCTTGGCCAACTGCGGCTTGGACAGCTCCCAGTTGGTGGTCGTCGGGTCCTTCTCGGCCAGGCCCTGGTGCACGATGTCGTACAGCAGGGTGTCGCCGACGCGCAGGTCGCTGCCCTTCGCCCAGGGGTCGCCGTCGGCCAGCTTCGAGGTGGCCCCGGTGTCGCAGCCGACCGAGCCGTTGACGAAGGTCCACGACGTCAGCGGCCACTGGGCGGCGAAGTTGGTGTAGTACGGGACCGCGTCCGTCCTGGACTTGATCGCCTTGAGGTCGCTCAGGAACTGGCCCGGCGTGGTGGGCCACTTGGTGACGCCGGCCGCGCGCCAGACCTTCTTGTTGTAGACGAAGCCGGGGGTCACGCCGATCGGGCTCTGGCCGTAGACCTTGCCGTCCACCGTGGTGAAGTCCGTGAAGCGGTACTTGTTGCCGCGCTCCGCCCGGGTGCCGAGGGAGGCGAAGAACCTGGGGTAGTCGCTCTTCTTCACCACGCCCGGGATCATCAGGACGTCCCCGTAGTTCTCCGTGTTCATGCGGATCTTGACGTCGGCCTCGTAGTTGGTGAGGGCCTCGAACTCGACCTTGACCTTGGGGTACGTCTTGTTGAACGCGGCGGCGTACTTCTTCATCGTGCCGTCCTGCACGAGGTCGGTCCGCTGGGTGAGGACCTTGATGGTTCCGCCGACCTTGGAGGGGTCGTCGGGCGCCTTGGCGTCCGCGCCCTTGGAGGCGGCTCCGGTGCCGGTGCAGGCCGTGAGGACGAGAGCGGCTCCGGCCGCGATGGCCAGGACTGTACGGCGGGACATGTGCATCAGCTCCGTTCATGGTTCACGTTCATGGGACGGACGAGCACGAGCGGGTTGGCTGGTTCGGTACTCTGACAACGTTTTCTTAACCGGTAAAGTCTGTATTTCGCCAAGGCTGTCGAAAGCTTTTCGCTGACTGGACTGAAACGGTTTAGGGAGTGTGCATGCTGGAGGCGACACCGCTCACCGAGGGATGGGTCCTGCGGCACGAAGGGGAGGAACTTCCGGCAGCGGTGCCGGGCTGTGTGCACACCGATCTGCTGGCGGCCGGGGTGATCCCGGACCCCTTTCTCGGTGCGAACGAGACCGAGGTCGCGTGGGTCGCGCGGCGGGAGTGGACGTACGAGACCGAGTTGCCGGCCGGGGCGGGGGGCCACGAGCAGACCGACCTGGTCTTCGACGGGCTCGACACGGTCGCCGAGGTGACGGTCGACGGCCGGGTGCTGGGCCGGACACGGAACATGCACCGCTCCCACCGCTTCGACGTCACCGGCCTGGAGGGGCGGCTGTCGGTACGGTTCGTCTCCGCCTACGCCGAGGCCGAGGCGGTGCGGGGGCGGGTGGGCGAGCGGCCGGCCGCCTATGCGGAGCCGTACCAGTACGTGCGCAAGATGGCCTGCTCGTTCGGCTGGGACTGGGGGCCCACGCTGGTGACGGCCGGGATCTGGCGGCCGGTGCGGCTGGAGTCCTGGTCCACCGCCCGGATCGCCCGGGTGCGGCCCCTGGTGATGGTCGAGGACGGCCTCGGCGTGGTGGAGCTGCGCATCGAGGTCGAGCGCAGCCGGGTGGAGGCGCCGCTCGCCGTGGCGGCGACGGTCGGCGGGGTCCGGGCGCGCGGCGAGATCGAGGGGTCGGCCGGGGTCGTCCGGCTGCGGGTGCCGGACGCGCGACTGTGGTGGCCGCGCGGATACGGTGAACAGCCGCTGTACGAGGTGGAGTTGACGCTCCTGCACGAGGGGGACGCGCTGGACGTGTGGCGTCGCCGGGTCGGTTTCCGGACGGTGCGGCTCGACTCCTCCGCCGATGCGCACGGCACCGGCTTCACCCTGGTCGTCAACGGCGAGCGGCTCTTCGCGCGCGGCGTGAACTGGATCCCGGACGACGTCTTCCCCTCGCGTGTGACGCGGGAACGCTATCGGGAGCGGCTCGGGCAGGCCGCGCGCGCCGGGGTGGACCTGGTGCGCGTCTGGGGCGGTGGGATCTACGAGAGCGGGGACTTCTACGACGCCTGCGACGAACTGGGGCTGCTGGTCTGGCAGGACTTCCCGTTCGCCTGCGCCGCCTACCCGGAGGAGCAGCCGCTGCGGGGCGAGGTGGAGGCCGAGGCGCGGGAGAACGTCGTACGGCTGATGCCGCATCCGTCGCTGGTGCTGTGGAACGGCAACAACGAGAACCTGTGGGGCTTCAGGGACTGGGGGTGGGAGGCCCGGCTCGCCGGGGACTCCTGGGGCGAGGGGTACTACCTGGGCGTACTGCCGCGTGTGGTGGCCGAGTTGGATCCGACGCGGCCCTATACCCCGGGCAGTCCCTGGTCCGGGTCGTGGGAGCGGCATCCCAACGATCCGGCGCACGGCACGCACCACTCCTGGGAGGTGTGGAACCGGGCGGGCTACGGGGAGTACCGGCGTGAAGTGCCGCGGTTCGTGGCCGAGTTCGGCTGGCAGGCGCCGCCCGCGTACGCCACGCTGCGGCGGGCGCTGCCGGGCGAGGCACTCGCCCCGGACTCCCCCGGCATGCTGCACCACCAGAAGGCCGACGACGGCAACGGCAAGCTGGAGCGGGGGCTGGCCGGGCATTTCGCCGTGCCGAAGGGGGACTTCGACCGCTGGCACTATCTGACGCAGGTGAACCAGGCGCGCGCGGTGGCCGCCGGGATCGAGCACTGGCGGTCGCACTGGCCGGCCTGCGCGGGCACCATCGTGTGGCAGCTCAACGACTGCTGGCCGGTGACGAGTTGGGCCGCGATCGACGGGGACGGACGGGAGAAGCCGCTCTACCACGAGTTGCGGCGGCTGTACGCGGACCGGCTGCTGACCCTGCAGTCCCGGGAGCGGGGACTGGTGCTGGCGGCCGTCAACCAGTCCGGGCGGGCGTGGACGGGGACCGTGACGCTGCGGCGGATGTCCGTCCAGGGCGCGGTGGTCGCCGAGGCGGGCGTGGAGTTCCGCGCGGAGCGGCGCGCCGTCGCCTCGGTGGAGGTGCCGCGGGAGCTGGAGCCGGCCGGCCCCGAGGAGTTCCTGGTGGCCGACGCGGACGGGCTGCGGGCGATGTGGTTCTCCGTGCCGGACCGCGAAGTGCCGTACCCGAAGCCGGAGTTCGACGTGACGGTGGCTCCGGGCGCGGTGACGGTGACGGCCCGCACTCTCGTACGGGATCTGCTGCTGCAGGCCGACCGGCTGCGGCCCGAGGCACGCGCCGACCGGGGGCTGGTCACGCTGCTGCCCGGGGAGCGGGTGACCATCGGGGTCAGCGGCTGGGAGAATCCCGACCCGGACGCCGCCCGCGCCGCCCTGTACTGCCTGGAGCCGACCGCATGACGACCTCCCGCGTCACCATCAAGGACGTCGCCGCGCGCGCCGGTGTGTCCAAGGGAGCGGTGTCGCTCGCCTTCAACCACAAGCCGGGCCTGTCGGAGGCGACCCGGGACCGGATCTTCGAGGCGGCCCGGGAGCTCGGGTGGGCGCCGAACCCGACCGCGCGGACGCTGGCGGGATCCCGGGTGGACGTCGTGGGGCTGGCGATCTGCCGGCCCGCGCGACTGCTCGGTCTGGAGCCCTTCTACATGGAGTTCGTCTCCGGGGTGGAGAGCGTGCTGACCGAGCGGTCCTGCTCGCTGCTGCTGCGGCTCGTGCGGAACGTGGAGGAGGAGGTCGGGCTGCTGGAGTCGTGGTGGCGGGGGCGGCAGGTCGGCGGCTCGATCCTGGTCGACTTCCGGCTCGACGACCCCCGCGTGGCCTCGGCGGAGCGGCTGGGGATGCCGGTGGTGGCGGTCGGGCATCCGTCGCTCACCGGGGCGCTGACATCGGTGTGGACCGACGACGCGACCGCCGTGACGGAGGCGGTGCGGTATCTCGCGGCGCTCGGGCACCGGCGGATCGCGCGGGTGGGGGGTGCGGCGGCGCTCGGGCACACGGCGACCCGGACGGCCGCGTTCGACGGGGCGGCACGGGCCCTGGAACTCGCGGGGGCCTGGCAGGTCACCACCGACTACTCCGGGGAGGCGGGGGCGCGGGCCACCCGTTCGCTGCTGACCGCGGCCGCTCCGGACCGGCCCACGGCGATCGTCTACGACAACGACATCATGGCCGTGGCCGGGCTGTCGGTGGCCGCGGAGATGGGGCTGCGCGTGCCGGCGGACGTCTCGCTGCTGGCCTGGGACGACTCCCAGCTGTGCCGGCTCACCCATCCGACGCTCTCCGCCATGAGCCATGACGTGCACGGATTCGGGGCGGACGTGGCGCATACGCTGTTCGGCGTGATCACCGGCAAGGGGTCCGGGTCGCATCCGGTGCCCACTCCCGTCCTCACTCCCCGGGGTTCGACCGCTCCTCCGCGGGTGTGACCTTCGCCGCTGTGGCCGTCAGGGGTGTGCAGTTACGTTACCCGCAAGTAGCATGGATCTGAGCGCGCGCTCAGCGCGGCCGCAGCAGTGCAGATCCCGCACCCTGGAGGAGAGCCATCGTGCCTCGTACCGTCAGGGACGTCGTCTTCGTAGACGGCGTCCGTACCCCGTTCGGCAAGGCGGGCCCGAAGGGCATCTACCACGAGACCCGTGCCGACGACCTCGTCGTGAAGGCGATCCGGGAGCTGCTGCGCCGCAACCCCGGTCTCGACCCGAAGAAGATCGACGAGGTGGCGATCGCCGCGACCACGCAGATCGGCGACCAGGGTCTGACCATCGGCCGCACGGCGGGCATCCTCGCCGGTCTGCCGCAGTCGGTGCCCGGTTACTCCATCGACCGCATGTGCGCCGGTGCCCTGACCGCCGTCACCACGGTCGCCGGTTCCGTCGCCTTCGGCGCCTACGACATCGCCATCGCGGGCGGTGTCGAGCACATGGGCCGTCACCCCATGGGCGAGGGCGTGGACCCGAACCCGCGGTTCGTGAGCGAGAAGCTGGTCGACGAGTCCGCCCTGTTCATGGGCATGACCGCGGAGAACCTGCACGACCGCTACCCGCACATCACCAAGCAGCGCGCCGACGAGTACGCCGTGCGCTCCCAGGAGAAGGCCGCCAAGGCGTACGCCAACGGCAAGATCCAGGCCGACCTGGTGCCGATCTCCGTGCGCCGCACCAACCCGGAGGCCGGCGAGACCGGCTGGGGTCTGGTCACCGCCGACGAGCCGATGCGCCCGGGCACGACCCTGGAGAACCTCTCCGGTCTGAAGACGCCGTTCCGTGTGCACGGCCGGGTCACCGCGGGCAACGCGGCCGGTCTGAACGACGGAGCCACCGCCTCGCTGATCGCCTCCGAGGACTTCGCCCGCGAGAACGACCTGCCGGTGAAGATGCGCCTCGTCGCGTACTCCTTCGCGGGTGTCGAGCCGGAGGTCATGGGCTACGGCCCGATCCCGGCCACCGAGAAGGCCCTCGCCCAGGCGGGTCTGTCGATCTCCGACATCGGCCTGTTCGAGATCAACGAGGCCTTCGCCGTCCAGGTCCTGGCCTTCCTCGACCACTACGGCATCGCCGACGACGACGAGCGCGTCAACCAGTACGGCGGCGCGATCGCCTTCGGTCACCCGCTGGCCTCCTCGGGTGTGCGCCTGATGACGCAGCTGGCCCGTCAGTTCGAGGAGCAGCCCGAGGTCCGTTACGGCCTGACCACCATGTGCGTCGGCTTCGGCATGGGCGCGACCGTCATCTGGGAGAACCCGAACCACAAGGACGCCGGAGGCAGCAAGTGAGCACCACTGAGCTCTTGAAGGGTGCGGCCGAGCTGTTCCCGGACGAGGTCGTCACCCAGGCGCACGTACGCCACCTGGACCTGCCGTTCAACGCGGGGCGCTTCGCGCTGATCACGCTGGACAACGGCTTCGACCACACCAAGCCGACCACCTTCGGCCCGGCCTCGCTGGCGAACCTCGACACCGCCATCGACCAGGTCGAGAAGGAGGCCGCGGCCGGCGAGATCGTCGGTGTCGGCATCACCGGCAAGCCGTTCATCTTCGCGGTCGGCGCGGACCTGAAGGGCGTCGAGCTCCTCAAGGAGCACAAGGACGCGCTGGCCATCGGCAAGGGCGGCCACGAGGTCTTCAAGCGCCTCGCGGGCATCGCGGTGCCGACCTTCGCGTACTACAACGGCGCCGCGATGGGCGGTGGCGTCGAGGTCGGTCTGCACTGCACCTACCGCACGGTGTCCGCGGCCCTGCCCGCCTTCTCGCTCCCCGAGGTCTTCCTCGGCCTGGTCCCCGGCTGGGGCGGCTGCACCCTGCTGCCGAACCTGATCGGCGCCGACAAGGCCGTCTCGGTGATCATCGAGAACTCGCTCAACCAGAACAAGCAGCTCAAGGGCGTCCAGGTCTACGAACTGGGCATCGCCGACGCGCTGTTCGAGGGCGCGGACTTCCTGGAGCAGTCCCTGCTGTGGACGGCGTCCGTCCTCAAGGGCGAGATCGTCGTCGAGCGCCCGGTCATCGACCGCGGTGAGGCCTGGGACCAGGCCGTCGCCAAGGGCCGCTTCATCGCGGACTCCAAGGTGCACGGCGCCGCCCCGGCCGCCTACCGCGCCCTGGACATCATCGCCGCCGCCAAGAACGGCGACCTCCAGCAGGGCTACGACGCCGAGGACCAGGCGCTCGCCGACCTGATCATGGGCGGCGAACTGCGCTCCGGGATCTACGCGTTCAACCTGGTGCAGAAGCGCGGCAAGCGTCCCGCCGGCGCCCCGGACAAGAACCTGGCCCGCCCGGTCACCAAGGTGGGCGTGGTCGGCGCGGGCCTGATGGCCTCGCAGCTGGCCCTGCTCTTCCTGCGCCGCCTGGAGGTGCCGGTCGTGCTGACCGACATCGACCAGGAGCGCGTCGACAAGGGTGTGGGCTACGTCCACGCCGAGATCGACAAGCTGCTCGGCAAGGGCCGTATCAACCAGGACAAGGCCAACCGCCTCAAGGCCCTGGTCACCGGTGTGCTCGACAAGGCCGAGGGCTTCGCGGACGCGGACTTCATCATCGAGGCCGTCTTCGAGGAGATCGGCGTCAAGCAGCAGGTGTTCGCGGAGGTCGAGGCGGTCGCCCCGGCGCACGCGATCCTCGCCACCAACACCTCCTCGCTGTCGGTGACGGAGATGGCGTCGAAGCTGAAGAACCCCGAGCGGGTCGTCGGCTTCCACTTCTTCAACCCGGTCGCGATCCTGCCGCTGCTGGAGATCGTCCGCGGCGAGCGGACCGACGACGCCTCGCTCGCGACGGCGTTCGCCGTGGCCAAGAAGCTGAAGAAGACCGCGGTCCTGGTCAAGGACGCCCCGGCGTTCGTCGTGAACCGCATCCTCACCCGCTTCATGGGCGAGATCCAGAACGTCATCGACGAGGGCACCCCGGTCGCCGTGGCGGAGAAGGCGGTGGAGCCCCTGGGCCTGCCCATGTCTCCGCTCGTCCTCCTGGAACTCGTCGGTCCCGCGATCGGCCTGCACGTCTCGGAGACCCTCAACCGGGCCTTCCCGGACCGCTTCACGGTCTCCCCGAACCTCGCGGCCGTCGTCAAGGCGGGCAAGCGCGGCTTCTACGTCTACGACTCCGGCAAGCCGGAGCTGGACCCCGAGGTCGCCGCACTGCTCGAGCAGGGCGACTCCGTCCTGACCGAGGAGCAGGTCCGCGCGCGCGTCCTGGACGCCGTCGCCCAGGAGATCGGGCTCATGCTCGACGAGGGCGTCGTCGCCGAGGCCCAGGACATCGACCTCTGCCTGATCACGGGCGCCGGCTGGCCCTTCCACCTGGGCGGCATCACGCCGTACCTGGACCGCGAGGGTGTCTCCGAGCGCGTGAACGGCAAGAGGTTCCTGGCTCCGGGCGTGGCGTCGGTTCCGGCGTAACACCCGAGGGCGATCGAAGAGGGCCTCCGCCGCCGGGCGGAGGCCCTCTTGCCGTGGGTTCTCCTACGACAGCCAGGGCCCCAGCGGGCTGCCCGCGGCCGGGGCCAGCTGGCGGCGGACGTGGAGTCGGCCGTCCGTGCCGAGGACCGTGACGACCACGGCGCCCGTCGCGTCGTAGGCCATCGCCGGGGCGCTCGCGAACATCTCGCCGGACTCGTGCCAGTGGGTGCCGGAGACGTCCTTGTCCCGGTCGGGCATCGAGGTGACGAGACGGCCCCGGCTGCCCCGGTGGGCGAGGAACGCCTCGCGGGCGCCGCGCTCCGGTGCCCACAGGGCGGCCACGGCTCCGGTGCCGCCGTGACCCCCGAGGCCCGCGCCGGATCCGGGCCAACGGCCGTCGGCGTGCTGACGGTAGGCCATCACCTGCTGGGTGCCGGCCTCGCGGAAGTACAGGCAGGTGCGGCCGCCGCCGGAGTCGACGGCCGTGATGCCGCCGGTGGCGGGGCGGCCGGTCCGCAGGGTGTCGTCGAGGACGAAGGGGTCGCCGGGTTCGCTCTGGTGCCAGCGCCAGACCGAGTTCTTGCCGGGCACGTACAGCTCGACGGTCCCGCGCTCGGTGACCAGGGCGCAGCCCGCGTCCTGGACGAACCTGCCGCCGAGGTTCTCCCAGGGCAGCCAGGTGCCGTCGGCCTCACGACGGCGGCAGGCGACGCCCTGGTCGAAGTCGCGGACGAAGACGTACAGCCGCCCGCCCGCGTCCACCGCGGCCGAGGGGACGCCCAGCTCCCGCTGGCGGCGGCCGTCGCCGTGCGCCCAGTCGGGGTTCTCCAGGGTCTGCCAGCCGCTGAAGCCGTTGCCGCCCGGGTCCTGCGCCGTGTGCACGACGTCCACGGTGACCCCGCCGCCGACGACGTTCTGGCGGCGCAGGCCGACCAGTTCGGCCGGACCGCCGGCTAGGCCGGTCACCGCGAGCGTCGGCGCGATCCAGCCGTCGCCGAGGACGTAGGGGCCCTTCCACTCGCCGCTCGCCGGCCCGGTCTCGGTCCAGAAGGCCAGCCGTCCGGCCAGTACCCCGAAGGCGTTGAGCCGCCCGCCCGGGCCGAGCCGCAGCCAGTTCGTGGCCGGCGAGTAGCGGTAGGCGGCGCTCATCATGTGGGTGCTGCGGTATGGGTTGGGCCCGAGCTGGCGGTCTCCGCAGGTCTGGCAGGTGCCGTGCGGACAGACCGTCGGCGCGTCGACACCGCCGTACGTCGCCAGGTACTCGCCCTTCTCGCCGACCGCGGCCGAGTCGAGGTTGAAGCCCCAGAAACGGTTGGCGTAGCCGCGGTAGTGCTCCACCACCGGGCTGTGACCGGCCTCCCGGTGCCGGGCGAGGGCGGCGAGCGCGAACTGCGTGACGGTCGTGTGGTCGACGTGGTCGGAGCAGACGAACTCCTCGCGTCCGCCGTCGTGTTCGGGGTCGGGGTCCATGGTGCGCACCAGCGTGGGACGGACATGACCGAGGAGCGCGGTCAGTGCCTCGATCACCTGCTCGCGGGTGATGTGCTGGACCTCGCCGACGGTGCAGCCGTGCACCGGCAGCGTGGCCTGGGTGCGCAGCGCGCCCTCCCACAGGTGGTGCAGCCGGGTGCGGGTGCCGCGCTCGGTGGGGGCGCCCATGTGCAGCTGCAGGAAGTACAGGCACACGTCGTCGTGGCCGACGAGGGTGAACCGTTCCGCCGCGAACCCGGCGACCAGGTCGACCGGTTCGCGCCGCCAGGGGCGGTCGCGGTCGCCGGTGGCCATCCGGGCGTACGCGGAGCGCAGGCCGCAGCCGCGTTCGGTGCTGTAGCGCGCGAAGTCGGGTGCGACGGCGGCGCGTTGTGGCTCGTTGGTGTCGACGTTGATGCCGTCGGCCTCGCCCGCGGTGACGACCACCGTGGTGATCCGGTCGCCGTCCTGGAGGGAGCGCACCAGGTCGGGGTTCATGAAGTACAGGTCGTCGTCCTGGTGGGCGACGATGTGCAGGATGGAGCGGGTGGATCCGGTCATCGGCCCTCCTCGGCCGTCGGGGTGGGCAGGGCTCATCGGTCGACCACGTTCATGGCCATGGCGCCGGAGGCCGAGCAGTAGGGCCGCACCCACACCGGGCGGGCCGGGTGGACCACGGCGTACGGCGAGGGCTCGTCGCCGACGAGCGGTACGGACGGGTGGACGTAGGCGGCCTTGACGTCGGCGAAGTCCTCCAGCAGGTGGCAGACGCGCACCTTGCGACGGTCGAACGGGTCGGGCTGCAGCCACCAGTCCCAGTCCTCCCAGCGCTCCAGGCGGTGGTCGACGACATGGCGCAGCGGCGCCTCGGCGCGGAACGCCTGCCGGCCGAGGACCTCGACGGGCACGGAGAAGGTCCGCGTGTGGCGGCCGCGGCGGCTGACGATGAACAGCGCGCCGGGCTCGATCCGGCGTCCGCCGGTGAGGACGCCCCGCAGGGTGATCGCGCCGTCGGCGGCCTCGACCCGGGTGCACTCGGCGTGCTCCTCGCGCAGCACGGTGCGCAGCATCAGGCGGCCGTTGGGCTGGGCGTAGGGCAGGTTCCAGCCGACCGGGCCGGCCGGGGGGCGGGCGATGGTGCGGGCGCGGGCGTCGATGAGGGCGCGGGTGTCGCGGACGCCGGCCTTCATGTGGACGGGCGAGGACTTGGCGGCGCTCATCGTCACCTGCCAGCGTCCGTCGCCGAGTTCGTCGAGGGTGGACGGGGTCAGTACGGCGGTGTAGCGGGTGCCGCCGTTCTCGAGGTCCTTGCGCGAGGTGCGCAGCGGCAGGTCGGGAAGGCGGTCGCCGTCGGCCGGCTTGTGGCGCAGCACGAACTGCCAGCGGCGGCGGCCCTCGCCGGGCCCGTCGGCGCAAAGGCGCAGCCAGCCCGCGTCGTCGGCGGTGACGTCGACGGTGGCCGCGCCGAGCGAGACGGGGGGCACCGTGAGGTGCCGGGTGCCCGTGCGGCGGGTGGCCGCCGGGGCCCGGTAGCCGCGCTCGGTGGCGGCGCGGCGGCGGGCGGCGTCCTCGAACAGCTCGACGTAGCGGTCGGCGACGGCGGCGGGGTCGTAGCGGGTGGCGTTGCGCAGGGCGGCGGCGCCCATGGCGCGGCGCAGGGGTTCGTCGGCCATCAGGCGGCGCAGGCCGTGGGCGATGCCGTCGACGTCGCCGTTGGGCACCAGGAAGCCGTCCTCGCCGTCCCGCAGGATCTCGCGCGGGCCGACGGGGCAGTCGGTGGAGACCACGGGCAGTCCGCAGCGCATCGCCTCGACCAGTGTCATGCCGAAGGACTCCGCGCTCGACGTGACGGCCGCGATGGACCCCTTGGCCCACTCGGACTCGATGGGTGAGAAGCCGCCCATCAGCAACGCCCGTCCGGCCAGGCCGAGTTCGGAGATCAGGGCGCGCAGCTTGCCTGCCTCGCCGCCGTCGCCGTAGATCCGCAGCTGCCAGTCGGGGAACTCCTCGGCCAGCGAGCCGAAGGCCCGGACGAGGAGGTCGTAGCGCTTGACGTGGTGCATGCGGCCGGCGCTGACGACGACCTTGCGCGAGCAGTCGGAGGGCTCGACGGACGGCCGGGGCACGCTGTTCGGGATGCCCGTCACGGGGACGCCCGCGACGGGCGTGTTCTCCGTGAAGGAGCGGGCGTCGGCCTCGGTGACCGTGGTGATCGCGTCCAGCCGCGGGTAGACCCGGGCCATCTCGGCGCGCACGGCCGGCGGGATGGCCAGGTGGGTCATGTGCTCCTGGGCGACGCGCAGGGCGCCGTCCCGGGTGTGCGCGGCGACGAAGAGGTTGAGGCTGGGCCGGGTGCCGACGACGACGTCGGCGGTGGTCTTCTGCAGTTCGCGGATGATGCGGCCGTCGGTGAACCTGCTGTACTGCGCGGAGAACTCCTCCTGGCGCGGCACGACGTCGCTGGGTTCGCCGCTGCCTGCCGCGGTGCGGTCGGCGGAGCCGGGGCGCAGGTCGACGAGGGCGCGCACACCGACGCGCGGGGAGATCCCGAACTTCGGTGCGGCGGCCCGCCGGAACACCGAGACGATCTCCACCTCGTGGTGGACGGAGAGGGCCTCGGCGAGGTTGATGACCGTGCGGTTGGTGCCGCCGATGCCGTAGATGTTGTTGATCAGGAAGGAGATCCTCACCGGACCTCACGCTCCTTCCGCTCGTCCTTTCGCTCGAAGGGGGACGGCACGGGGTAGTAGGACTTCAGGAACCTGCTGAGCATCGCCGTCTGGCGGTCCACGTCGTGGCCGTCGGAGAGCGTGTCGTTGATGCAGAACGCCTGCCGGTCGCGCCGGGCCAGCAGGATGCCGAGGCGGCGCTGGATCTCGGGCTTGGCGAGGTCGAGGTAGGCGAAGGCGATGTTCGAGGGCACGGCCCGGCCGGTGAAGTAGGCGTAGTAGTGGTACAGCGACGACGGGATGGAGATGTCGCCGGCGCTGCGGAACCGGCTGCGGGAGGTGCGCCGGTGCTCCTCGGCGAACTCGCGCTCGATCTCCGCGAGCACGCTGCGCCGCAGCGCGTAGGGCGCGTGCCGCAGCTTCTGCACGATGGCGGTGCCGAAGTGGTCCTGCAGCAGTCGCCGGTTGTTCTTGCCGGCCGCGTCGACCGGACGGTCCACGGGGGTCGGGGCCCACCGGGGCACCTGGGAGGGGGAGAAGAAGGTGCGGGTCATGCCGTTGGAGAGGAAGAAGTCCTGGGGCGTGACCGGGCTGCCGAGGAACATGTCGTCGTTGAAGTACAGGAAGTGCTCGGACAGGCCCTTGATGTGGTGCAGGCGGCTCTCGATGGCGTGCGAGTTGAAGGTGGGCAGCGCTGCCGGGTCGTCGAAGATCTCCGAGTGGTCGACGACCGTGAGGCGCGGGTGGCCGTCGTTGAGCCAGGTGGGGCGCTGACGGTCCGTCACCACGAAGACATGGCGTACCCATGGGGCGTTCTGCTCCAACGCGCGCAGGGAGTAGCGCAGTTCGTCGCGGCTGATGTAGCGGGCGGCGTTCGCGGACTCGGAGTGGTAGCCGCCCTCGCCGAAGGCGCCGCGGCGCCGCTGCCACTCGGGGTCGCTGCCGTCGACCCAGGTGTAGACGACGTCGACGGGGAAACGGACGTCCTCGGGCAGCGGGTCGGCGCAGGGCCGGATGGTGCGCACCGAGCGGGTGCGGCGGGTGTGCAGGGCGGCGAAGCCGGTGAGCCGGCTGACGGGGACGGTGACACGTGGCTCGTCGAGGGCGACGTCCTCGGTGACCCGGTTGGGGCGCGGCGCGAGCAGGCGTCCGTCCTCGGGCCGCCAGAACTCGATGTCGCAGCCGTGCTCCAGGCCGAGGACCAGCGAGGCGGCCGGGTCGCTCCACACCATGCCGACCCGCAGGACGGCGGACTGCCGGGCCAGCCGCCGCCCGGGACGGGAACCGGCCGGCACGGTGCGGCCCTGTGCCGCCTCGCCCCGGCAGGCCCGCAGATAGACCGGGCCGCGCTCGGCGCATCGCTGGAGCACCCGGCCGACGAGTTCGCGGTCGGCCTCGGCGACGGCCAGGCAGGAGCGGAAGTCGGAGGTGCCGCGCACCGCGAAGTAGTCGACGCCCGCCTCTTCCAGGGCCGTGACGACGAGTTCGAGGTTGGCCTCGCGCAGACCGAGCGGTGACACCGTCGGCCGTACCAGCGCGACCCGCGCGCCGTGCCCGGCGAGGGCGACCAGGCGCTCGCCCGCGCCGGACAGGTGCGGCCAGCGGCGCCTGGCCCGGGCGCCGCGGATCACCCGGGCGCCCAGGTTCACGGTGTGCAGCCGGCGCAGCAGCTGCTTGAGCAGCATGCGCAGCCGGAGGGGAACCCGGCGTGCGATACGGCGTCTGAGGCCGGCGGGAACCAGGGTGCGGTACACGCCGACCGCTGCTGAGGCCTCTGGATTGCCCATACTCACGGCTGGTTGTCCGCCTCGTCTGCGTCAGTGGTCCGACCGCCCTCGAAGATGCTCGGGACGGGGTAGTACCGGTGCAGCCACGCCACCGCGGCCCGGGTGCCGCCGCGGGCGCGGGCCTCGTCGGTGCCGAGGCCGAACAGCTGGATCTGCTGGGTGTCCCGGCGCACCAGGAGCCGCTCCAGGTGGGTGGCGACACCGGGCAGCGCCGCGTGCAGCGCCACCCAGGCCTCGCCGGAGGGATCGGCCAGGCCCGTGGTGTGCCCGAAGTGGTGGGCCACGCCGTCCAGGGGGTGGGTGCCGGGTACGGCGGGCAGCAGCTGCGGGTCGTCGAACGGCAGCGGCGCCGCCCCGGCCCCGGCCAGCCGGGCCAGTGTCTCGGCGCGGTACGGCTGCGGGCCGTGCGCGTAGCCGTGCGCGGCCACCCGGCTGGTCGCCGCGTAGGCGGCGCGGGTCCACGGGGCGAAGGACTCCCGGGCGTTCCAGGTGCCGCGCCGGGGGCGGGTCGTGCCGCTCGGGGTGAAGTAGTCGAAGGGGCGCACCGGCCGGCCGAGCAGGGCGCCGGGCCGCAGCAGCAGGAAGTGCTCGGCGACGTCGGGCAGCCGGTGCAGATGCCACTCGGATCCGGGCCGGGCGCGGACCACGGTGAGCCGGTCGTCCGGTGTGAGCCAGGCCGGCGGCTCGGCCTCGGCGACCACGTGGACGACGTCCACCCAGGGCGCGTACTGGTGCACGGAGCGCAGCGCGGCGCGCAGCAGTTCCTCGCCCCAGGCGGTGGCGTGCCGCCACAGCAGCACGGCGTCGACGGGGAAGGTGATCTCCTCCAGCCGCGGGACGTCGAAGGTCTCCAGCGTGATCGTCGGCTCCAGGTCGCCGTCGATGTCGCAGTAGCCGGACAGCCGCTCCAGGCCGATCTCGATGCCCTGCGCGTCGCTGGGCACCGCGCGCTGGACGCGGTTGGGGCGCGGCCCGATCAGCCGCTCGCCGGCCAGGTCCGTGTTGGCCGTCCAGAACTCGATCTCGATGCCCTGGTCCTCGCCCACCCAGAGGTTCTCGGTGGGTTCGGTGCGCAGCCAGGTGAGCCGGACGACCTTCGCCTTGCCGTAGTGCTTCCACGCCTTGACGTGACTGCCCGGGGTCTGCCGGGTGTCGTTCTGGGCGGGCGAGACGGAGACGACGTATCCCGTGTGCTCCTCCAGCAACGCGCGTAGCACCCGGCGGACGGCACCCTTGTCCTTGTGGTCGACGGCCAGGCAGATACGGCGGTCGTCGAGTGCGGGCACCGCGAACCAGGGGATCTCGGCCGCGTCCAGGGCCTGGGTGACCAGGTCGTGGTCGAGGCGGCGGGCCAGATCGGCGGTGAGGCCGGTGTGCACATGCCCGACCCTGCCGTCGGGTGTCCGGGTCCGGCGCTCGGAGCCGCCGAGCCCGGCCCTGCGCACCTGGCGCAGGGCACGGCGGTGCAGCCGGGCCTCGCGGCGGCTGAGGGTGCGGGCGAGGCGCCGCTTGACCTTGCGCCGTACCCCCACGGGGAGGGTGGTCGCGGCGGCGGAACGGACGGGCTGGGGGACGAGGCGTTTGTAGACGTTGACCGCGGAGCTCATGGACGTCGGGTCCGGCACGTCATGAACTCCGTTTCATCGTTCGTACGGGCTTGGGGTGGGGAAGTACGCGTTGAGGAAGCCGTCCAGGAGTTCCTGCTGGGCCTCGATGTCCTCCGGTGTGGAGAAGGCGTCGTTGAGGCAGAAGGTGTCCTGGTCGCGGCCGTCGAGCAGTCGTTGCAGGCGGTCCGCCAGGTCCGGCACGGCCAGCTGGAGGTAGGTGAAGGGCATCGAGCCCGGTTGCGCCCGGCCGGTCAGCGCCGCGTAGTACAGCGCGAAGGACGAGGTCGGCGACAGGTCGGTCATGGCGCGGAAGCGGCTGGCGGCGGTGCGCGCCCAGGCCTCGGGGAAGTCCCGTTCGGCCTCCTCCATCGCCGAGCGGCGCAGGGCGTACGGGATGTGCTCCATGGGCTGGGTGATCACTCTGCCGAAACGTTTCATCAATAGGGTCCGGTTGTTCTTGCACGCGGCGTCGACCGGGGTGTCGGTCTCCACCACCGGCCCCTGCGGTATGCGGTTGCGCGAGGGGAAGTAGCGGGCGGTGCCGCTGGGCGTGAAGAAGGCGTGCGGGGCCACCGGGCGGCCGACGAACATGTCGTCGTTGAAGTACAGGAAGTGCTCCGCCAGGCCCTCGACGCGATGCAGCTGCGACTCGATGGCGTGCGAGTTGAACACCGGCAGCACGGACCGGTCACGGAAGATCTCCCGGTGCGTGGCGATGCGCAGTCCCGGCACGTCCTCACGCAGCCAGGCCGGCACCTGGTCGTCGGTGACGACATAGACGTTGCGGATCCACGGCGCGAACAGGTGCAGCGAGCGCACCGAGTAGCGCAGCTCGTCGCGGCTGATGAAGCGGGCGTCGCTCGCCGACTCGGCGTGGTAGACCTCGCCCTTGGCCTGCGCCTTGCGGCGCTGCCAGGCCGGGTCGTTGCCGTCGACCCAGGTGTAGACGGCGTCGACCGGGAAGGCGATGTCGTCCGCGCAGTTCACCAGGAACTCGGGCCGGGTGGCCAGGGCCGGCGCCAGGTGCCGCGGGGTCCAGTCCGATACGAACCGACTGAACAGTCTGGCGGCGCCGAGCACGTTCGGGGCGTCGGCCACGACGGCCCAGGTGGCCCGGTTGGCGCGCGGCGCGAGGAGGTAGGAGCCGTCGCGCTGCCAGAACTCGATCGCGCAGCCGTACTCGTGCCCGAGCAGCAGATGGCGCTCCGGGTCGGTGCGGTACCAGCTGATCCGCAGGATCCGGGCGGCGGCGACCTCGCGCCAGGCCTTCGGGTCGCGGGTGGAGACGGGCCGGGCCGGCCGGGGCGCGTCCGGATCGATCACGCTGAGGTGCCCCGGGTACTGGCCGAGTCCGCGGAAGACCACGCTCAGCACCCGCTCGCGGTCCTCCTCGGCGACGCCGACGACCGTGCCGTGGTCATCGGTGCCGCGGACGGCGAAGTGGGCGACGCCGGCCGAGTCCAGCAGTGCGGTCAGGGCCGAACGGTTGGCCTCGCGGGCCGAGAGCGGGGTCAGTCCAGGTTCGACGTAGACGTCGCCGTGTTCCGCGGTGACCGTGGTGGGTCCCGCCTGGGCGGTGGACCGCCGTACGGCGCCGTACCCCGCCTCCCCCGCCGTGCCCGCCGACCGCCGCAGAGCCTGATCGAATACGGCCGTCACGCCGCTCGCCCCCCACGGGCCGACGCACGCACCAGCACAGCCACCCCTCCCCCTCTTCTCACCCGGCAGGGCCGAGGTGAGTACCAGGTGGCCGCTCGCCCTCGTGCCCCCCGGCTCGATGTGCGACCACGTAAGGCGATGGCAAAAAGCCGCCGCCGGTTCATACCGAATATTTAACCTTCACAGGACCGGCACATCATCAGCAAGCGCTCACACTGCTGTCAAGAACAGACAGAAATGACAGAAAACACATACAACCCTTGCGTCTCAATGAACGTCTGATGACCGGTGGGCGACTGCCCATCGCCGCAGACTGGCTCGGTCTCTCCCCCACACATGCCCTGAGCCACTGGTCGAGGAGAGAGGACCGACGCACATGACGCACGCCCTGACGGAGACGGGCCCGGAGGGATCACGGCGCGCGCCGTCGGGCCGCCGGGGCAGGACGCCGAGGAAGCGCCGCCGCGTCTGGCGCTGGATCGCGCTGAGCCTGGTCCTGCTCCTGGTGGCCGCCGGAGGTGTCGGCTACTGGCTGTACAGCGATCTGAACGGCAACATCAAGGGCGTCGACCTGGACAAGGCGATCGGCGACGACCGGCCCGAGAAGCTGCCCACGTCGGGGCAGAACCTGCTGGTGCTCGGCTCCGACTCGCGCGCGGGCGCCAACGGGAAGCTGAGCGGGGACACGGCGGCCGGGGCCCGCTCCGACACCGCGCTGGTGATCCACATACCCGAGGGCCGCCGCCAGGCCGTCGCCGTGAGCATCCCGCGCGACACCCTGGTGACGCGGCCCGCGTGCAGGGCCAAGGACGGCTCGTCGCTGCCGTCGGCGAAGCGCGTGATGTTCAACTCGGTGTACTCGCTGGCCGGCCCGGCGTGCGTGGTCAAGACCGTGGAGCGGATGTCCGGCGTCCGCATGGACCACTTCGTCGAGATCGACTTCGCCGGCTTCAAGGGACTGGTCGACGCCATCGGCGGGGTGACCGTCACGGTCGACCGGGACATCCACGACCACAACAGCGGTCTGAACATCACGGCCGGTACGCACAAGCTCGACGGCACCCAGTCGCTGCAGTTCGTCCGCACCCGGCACGGCGTCGGCGACGGCAGCGACCTGGGGCGCATAGGCCTGCAGCAGCAGTTCCTGATCGATCTGCTGAGCGAGATCAAGAAGCAGGACCTCCTCGGCAGCCCGACGAAGTCCTTCCGGATCGCCGACAAGCTCACCCGGTCCCTCACCACCGACTCGGGTCTGGCGTCCCTCACCAAGCTCGCCGAGTTCGGCCGCAGCATGAACGGCATAGACCCCTCCACGATGGAGACGATCATGCTTCCGGTGCGGTACGACACCCAGGACCCCAACCGTGTGGTCGCCGCCCAGCCCCAGGCCGGGCAGTTGTGGCAGGCCCTGCGCAAGGACGAGGAGATCCCGGCCTCCGCGAAGAAGTCACCGGCCACGGGCGGCTCGACGAAGACGGGAGCCTCGACCTCCTGAGGCCGGGCCTCCTGAGGGCCGGCCGCCTGGGGGCCGTCCGGTGATCCGGACGGGGCGCCTCGTCAGAGGCGGACGGACGGTGACAGGTCCAGGCCGGGGCCGTCCGACCGGCGGGCGACGTGGAGGTCTCCGTCCGGCGTGACCACGGCGAGGACGACCCGGCCGTGGGCGTCCTGGGCGAGCGCCGGGGCGCCGACGCCGTGCTCGCCCGTCGGCGACCACCACAGGCCGCCCTGTTCGTTCTCGGTGCCGCACACGGCGAGCATGACCTGGCCGTCCATGTCGCGGTGGGCGAGCACCGTGCAGTCGTAGCCGTCGAGTGCCGCCCGCAGCGTCGCGACGGGGCTGCCTGCCGGGGCACCGCCCAACGGGATCAGCCAGCCGCCCGGGCGGTGGGCGACGAGTCCGCCGGTGTCCCGGTCCGCCCAGTAGAACGTCGACCGGTCCGGGGCGGTCTCCAGCGCCGCCGCCGTACCGGGGGTCACCCGCAGCGCGATGTTCGGCTCCTGCCGGAAGTCGCCGTCGGGCTCCGCCTGCCGCCACCACATGGCGTCCCGCTCGCCGCCGGCCAGCACCTCGATCCGCCCGGAGCCGTGGGTGACCACCGCGAGCCCGTCCTGCACCCCGCTGCCCTTGAGATCGGCCCAGGGCTCCCACTTGCCGGTCGGCGCCTCCCGCCGCAGCATCAGCCCGCGGCCCGCGTTGCGCACGAGGACGTGCACGCGGCCCGAGGCACTCACGGCGCCGACCGGGACGCCGAAGCGGGCGGCCTTCTCCCGGTCCTGGTGCGGGTTGCCCAGCGACCGCCACTCGGTGACCGGACGTCCGCTCTGGTACTGGATGGCGTGCACGATGTCGACGGCGGCGGGCCCGTCACCCTTGCGCCGCTCGCGCCGGCCCAGGAAGTGGACGTAGGTGTCCGGGCCCTGGACCACCGACAGATGCGTCAGGTCCGGCACCGGGAAGAACTCCGGCCCGCTCCACCGCGGGCCGCCCGGGCGGGTCTCGGTCCAGCGCAGCAGCCCGCCGCGGGCACGGGCGTACGCGGTGAGCCTGCCGTCCTTGCCGAGCAGCAGCCAGCGGCCGTCCAGTGTCGCCTCGGCCGCGTGCCGCTCGCTGCGCCCGTGCTCGTGCACGACGACGTTGTCGGCGCCTCTGCGTCGGGCGGCGCCGCGCCCGGATCCGGTCCGCATGACGTGGCCCGCCCCTTCCCTGACGCCCGGCGCGGCCGACGTGCCGAACCCCGGACAGCTGCTGCACGGGGAGGCCGAGCGCGCCCATCATAAGTCGAACACTTGACGAACACAGTGTGACGACGGCGTGCCCACCTGGGCCGGAGGCGACTGCGACGCCCCTACTCCCCCGTCAGACCTCTCGCCACGCCTCCAGGGCCAGCCCCGGTTCGGCCTTGCGGTGGGTGAGGAGGAGTCGGCCGGTCGAGGGGGACGATGTGGCCGCCACGACCCGGTCGTCGTCGTCCACCGCGAGGGAGACCCCGGCGTCCGCCGGAAGGGCGGGGCCGGACTCGGTCCACCAGGCGCCGGCCGACTCCTGCTCGGTCGGGTAGGCGGCGAAGGCGACCCGGCCGCTCGCCGAGCGCTGGGCGAGCAACGTGCAGTCGTAGCCGTCGAGTTCGCAGCGGACGGCGGAGACCGGACCGGGTCCGGCGGAGGGCAGCAGGACGACCGGTTTGGCGCCGGGCCGCCAGGCGCACAGGTCGCCCGACTCGTCGGTGTAGAAGAGGGTGGCGCTCTCGGCGGAGGTGGCGAGCGCGTACAGGGTGCCCGCGCGGACCGGCGCCTCGATCGCCTCCTGCAGGACCGGCTGCGCGCCGGGCTCCTCCTGACGCCAGTGCAGGATGCCGCCGGACACGGCCGCGAAGAGCTCCACGCGCCCCGACTCCCCCGTCACCGCCGCCAACTCGTCCTGCACGTCACGCCCCTTGAGGTCCCGCCAGGGATCCCAGCCGCCCTTCTCCTTCTGCGCGATCATGCTCACCCCGCCGCCCCGGTTGCGGACGAAGACATGGGCGCGGCCCTCGGCGTCGACCGCGACGGCGGGCATGCCGGTCAGCGGCCCCTTCTTGTCGGGATGCCCGATCGGGTTCCAGTCCAGGGCGGCGAGCCGGGGCCGGAAGTGGGTGGAGTGCACGAGCCCGCACTCACCCGCCGTCGTGGGCCGCCAGGAGACGAGGTGCGCGTAGGAGTCGCCGCCCTGACCGATGGCCAGGGACGGCCGCAGCTTCTGTTCGCCGCCGACCTTGCGCACGGGCGTCCAGGTGCCGCCGGGGGCCCGTTCCGCCCGGCACAGGACGGCGTCGTCCGTCGGAAGGTAGACACTGAGCCGGCCGTCACGGCCGCGCAGGAGCCAGTCGCCGTTCACCAGTTCACTTTAAGCGGGCCGGTACAACGACCCGCGATCGGGCCCCGCATGGCACGTGGCGCCGACAGGCACGTCCGGGCACAAAGGGGGCAGGCTGTACCTCGGCAACCGCAACGACAGACGTGAGAAGGAAGCCGACCTCATGACCGACCAGCTCACCGTGAGCGTCCTCGGCACGGGCATCATGGGCGCCGCCATGGCCCGCAACCTCGCCCGCGCCGGACACACCGTCCGCGCCTGGAACCGCACCCGCGCGAAGGCCGAGCCGCTCGCCGCCGACGGCGCGCACATCGCCGACACGCCCGCCGAGGCCGTACAGGGCGCCGATGTCGTCCTCACCATGCTGTACGACGGCCCGGCCGCCCTGGACGTGATGCGCGAGGCGGCCCCCGCGCTGCGCTCCGGCGCCGCCTGGGTGCAGTCGACCACCGCCGGCATCGACGCGATCGGCGAACTGGCCGCCTTCGCCGCCGAGCACGGGCTGGTCTTCTACGACGCCCCGGTGCTCGGCACGCGTCAGCCCGCCGAGGCCGGACAGCTGACGGTGCTGGCCGCCGGTCCGGCCGGGGGACGCGCGGCCGTCGAGCCGGTGTTCGACGCGGTCGGCGCCCGCACCCTGTGGACCGGCGAGGACGGCGCGGCCGGCAGCGCCACACGGCTGAAGCTGGTCGCCAACAGCTGGGTGCTCGCCGCCACCGCGGCGACCGGCGAGGTTCTCGCCCTGGCGCAGGCGCTCGACGTCGACCCGGCGCAGTTCTTCGGCCTCATCGCGGGCGGCCCGCTGGACATGGGCTATCTGAAGGCGAAGGCGGGGATGATCCTGGAGAACCGCCTCTCCCCCGCCCAGTTCGCGGTGACCACGGCCGCGAAGGACGCCCGCCTCATCGTGGCGGCCGGCCGGGACAACGGGGTCCGCCTGGACGTGGCCGCCGCCAGCGCCGAGCGGCTGGAACGGGCGGCCGCGCAGGGACACGGCGACGAGGACATGGCCGCCGCGTACTTCGCCAGCTTCGAGGAGAAGCCGGCGGACTGAGCGGGCCCTTTCCGCGACTGTGCGAACCTGGCCGCATGAGTGACAGCGACCCCCTGCTCGTGATCGTCGACGCCGCGAACGTCGTCGGGTCGGTGCCCGACGGGTGGTGGCGGGACCGGCGGGGGGCCGCCGAACGGCTGCGGGACCGGCTGGCGGCGGACGGGGTCCCCGGGCACGCCGGGCCGGTGGAGATCGTGCTGGTCGTGGAGGGGGCGGCCCGGGGGGTGGAGTCCGTGCCCGGCGTCCGGGTGGAGGCGGCTCCGGGGAGCGGGGACGACCGTATGGTGGAACTGGTGGCGGCACGGAGCGGCCGCGCCGTCCTGGTGGTGACCGCGGACCGGGAACTGCGGCGACGGGTGCGGGAGTTGGGCGCCGAGGTGACCGGACCGCGCGCGGTGCGTGGCTGACTCGCGCCCCCGCAAGGAGGTGACCGGCCCCCGTATGAGGTCCTCCGGCCCGAGCCGACCCGACAAAGTGGGCATAAGCTGGCCTCGTTCGGTCAGGATTTCGACAATCTGGTCACATTCCAGTGACGGAATGACCCCGGCGCGAGACGCTGGCTCGGTGGTGCCCGTCGTTCTGATCTGAGAGGATTCCGGCACCCTTGACAGCCGGTGGACGGGAGGCAGGAGTGGCGCGTGCCGCTCACAGCAGAGACGGGCGCAAGCTCGTTTTCGATGCGTGGGGTGATCCTCAAGGGCACCCCGTGTTCCTGCTGCACGGAACCCCTGGCAGCCATCAAGGGCCGCGCCCCCGCTCGATGGTGCTCTATCAGCTGGGCATCCATCTGATCGCCTACGACCGCCCCGGCTACGGCGGTTCCACCCGCCGACCCGGCCGCGAGGTAGTCGACGCCGCTGAGGACGTCGCGGCCATCGCCGACCTGCTCGGCCTCTCCAAGTTCTCCGTCGTCGGCCGGTCCGGAGGCGGCCCGCACGCGCTCGCCTGCGCCGCGGAGCTCCCGGAGCGTGTCCAGAGCGCGGCCGTGCTGGTCAGTCTCGCCCCGTGGGACGCGGAGGGGCTGGACTGGTTCGAGGGGATGACAGAGTCCAACGTCCGCGAGTACCGCAACGCCCGCAACAACCACGAGGTGCTGCAGAGCACCCTTGTGCAGAACGCCGACGCCATGCGGGCCAACCCGATGGCCGTGCTCAACGACCTCGACGACGAGATGCCCAAGGTGGACCGGCAGATCGTGGCGGACGCCGGGATCCGCCGCATGCTGCACAAGAACTTCGAAGTCGCCATCGAGAAGACGGCGGACGGCTGGATCGACGACGCCGTCGCCTTCAGCAAGAACTGGGGCTTCGACCCGAAGGAGATCACCGTGCCAACCCTGCTGTGGCATGGTGAGGACGACGTGTTCTCACCCGTCGAACACTTCAACTGGCTCGCCCGCAGGATTGAACACGCTACCGTGGTGCTCCAGCCGTCGGCCGCACACTTCGCAGCCGTACCAGTGCTGCCCCGCGTGCTCGGCTGGCTCCGGGACCAGGCGCAAGTCGGGGTGACCGCCGGCACGGCGTGGCCTGCGGCCGGATCAGACCGGGTGCGGATCCAGTTCTAGCCCCACACGCTGGCCGCCCCGCATCCGTACCACCTTCGAGTGCTTGGTCCCAAGCTTGGCGCCGAGCACCTCGAGGGTCTCCCCCACCAGTTGGTCGGCCTCGGCGGTGTGGCCGGCCTCGCGCAACAGGATCGAGAGATTGCCCCGGCAGGTGAGCGCAGTGGGGTGGTTCGCACCCAGGCGCTCGCACAATGCCTCATAGGCCTGACGGTAGTTGCGTTCGGCCACCTCGGTCTCGCCCAGAGCCGCTTCGGCGTTGGCCAGGTTCATCTGACAGTTCATGCTGAAGGGGTGCTCCGGGCCAAGGGTGCTCCGCAGCGCCAGACGGGCCTGCTCGCACACTTCGCGGGCCTCCGTGAGCCTGCCGACGGACAACAGGTTGATGCCGTGATTCACTGCGCACGCCAGCGTATTGGGGTGGCCCTCCCCGAGAGCCTCGCGGAACCGGTCGAGCAACTCGGCGGTCTCCCGGCAGGCCTCCTCATGGCGTTCCGCCGCCGAGAGGTGGCCTGCGTGACCGAGTCGCACGACCAGCGTTTCAGGTGAGAACTCCCCGAGGCGCCGACGGCAGATGTCCAGCACCTGCCGGCTGATGTCCATTGCCTCGTCCAGCCGGTCGAGACGGCGCAGCGTGATGGCCAACGCCTTCGCGGCCTCCAGAGCGGGCGGTTGCTCGGGCCCGAGCTCCACCGCTGTCCTGTAGACATCGGTCAGCGTTTCCGCCGAGGCCTCGTACTCGCCGCAGGAGCGCTGGTCACGGCCAAGATTGATCTTGGAGAACAAGGTGTAGGGGTGTTTGGGGCCCAGGGTCGATGCGCGCAGTTCGCAGTTCTCCTTGTCGACACTCTGCGCTTCGTAGCAGTCTCCGGCCATGCGCATCGACACGGCCAGGTTGTTCGCCGCGAACAAAGTCCGCGGGTAGTCCTCGCCGAAGAGGTCCATGGACCGCTCGTAGGTCTCACGGTCGATCTCAAGCGCCCTGCGGACCTGTCCAACGGCCCGTAGGTCCGCGGTGAGGCTGCCTGCCGTCATCAGAATGTGCTCGTCATCGTCGGCCAGGACGGTGCGCTGTCGCTCATAAACGTCCTGGTCGATCTCCAGCGCCCTGCTGTACCAGCCCTGAGCGCGCAGCACGTTGGCCATCTCGAAGCGCAGATGCAGGGTCATGCGGTCGTCGGCACCGGCCTCCTTCTGCCAGATGACGAGCAGTTCCTCGGCGAGAGACAGTGCCTCCGCGTACTCTCCGCGGGCTCTCAGGTAACGCAGCCACTCGGTCATCAGCTCGCGGATGCGCTGGTCGAGCGAGTACCGGGTCCACGGTGTCTTGAGGTGGGGCCAGATGGTGTTGTAGCGCTCCCAGTTCGCCGGGCGTTCCACGTCGCCGCGGGAGGGGCGCGCGTCCCAGAGCACGTTACGCACGGCGCGCAGGGACGCCTCCTGCTCGTCGGCTGACATCGATGAGCGCACTGCGGCCTGCACCAGCCGGTGTACCTGAATGCTGTTGCTCTTGCGGTCGACCTTGGCCAAGGAGTAGCGGTTCAGCTGCTGAATGGCCCGGGATACCAGCGCCCTGCCCCCGGCGCCCGGCTCCACCTCCTGCAGGACCTCGACCATCTCCTTCCCGTTCACCAGGTCGAGGGAAATCGGGTCGGCGCCGAAGTGGGCGCACAGCTCCAGCAGGCGCCGCGCGGCCGGGGAGTTCAGCCGTTGGATCGAGATGTTCCAGGTCGCCCCTACCTGGAGTGGGAAGCCAGGGGCGTCGACGTCTGCCTCCAGCCTGGCCAGCTGCAGGTCCAGCAGCTCCAGGTACTCGGCGGCGTCCTGTCCGGTCTCGTTCAGCCAGGCGCCCGCGTGGTCGATGGCCAGCGGCAGATCGCCGAGGGCGTTGGCGACCCGGGTGGCGTCCTCGGTACTGATGGCGGAGACACGGCGCAGCAGGTGCTCGACGCTCTCCGCACGGGAGAACACGTCGACCTCGATGCGCTCGCCGACCTGGCTCCAGCCCTCGTTGCGCGTCGTGATCAGGACATGGCCGGTCGGGCTGTTCACAAGCATCTGCTGGATGGATTGGGGAGTGGTGGCGTTGTCGAAGACCAGCAGCCAGCGCTCGTACCGGTCCCCCCGGCGCAACGCGTCCCGGACGCCGTCGGCCGTGGCGCTGATGCTGTCCTGCTCCTCGACGCCCAAGTGGGGGGCAAGTTCGGAGTACTGGCGCAGGGCGAGGTCGCCGAACTCCGCCTCGATCCACCAGACGACGTCGTAGTTGCCGCGGTACCGGTAGGCGTACTCGGTGGCCAGTTGGGTCTTGCCGACGCCCCCCATGCCGTGCAATAGGGTGGCGGTGCCAGTGTTCGCGAGCCGCTCCCTCAGGTCCTCCAGGAGCTCGGAACGTCCTGTGAAGGCAGCGTTGCGCCCGGGGACGGACCACACGGGCGGCTCCGCGCCTGGGAACCGGGGCCCAGTGGCGCCCCCCGCGTCCGCGGGGTGCTCGCGCTGCACAGGCTGGGCGTCCAGGGCCCTCATGAGCGCGCTCTTGGCCTGGTTCTCGTTCATGCTGCTCAGATGGATCGGCATCCGGTCCGAGAACGGATGGGTCAGCCGTGCCTCACTTACCCGGACCGGGACCAGGGTGCGCCGCGAGCCCATCGGGTCGGCTGCCGCCACAGCCTCCCAAACCGCCCTGGCCTCCGGGGATTTCTGGTAGTCGGCGGAGAGCACGGCGACGGTGCGGGAGGCCCCGCGCACCTTGCTGTCGGTGTCGTCGCGGAGCGGCACCCCGGCCGCGGAGCCGTCCTCGGAGCGAGCGTCGGCGACGGTGAAGCCGGCCTCCCCGAGAACCCACCCGATCCACTCGGCCCACATCCGGTCCTGGGGCACATAGCTGAGGAACACATGCGTGGGGTCCGGCGGCCGGCGGCGCACGACGGTCTTGAGGTAGTTCTGGCGTTCCTCGTCGGTCATGGGGGCGAGGGAGGTGACCTCGCCCTCGGTGATGACGGACGTCAGCCGTTCGCAGGCGGCCAGCAGCGAGGCGGGGGTCCCCGGCTCGTCACGGAAGGTGGCGAGCATCTCCTCGTAGGCGTAGGTGGGCTTGTACGGCACCTCCACGTTGCCCCAGTAGCGGCGCGGGTCGACGTGCGGGGTGCGCACCAGCAGCTGGTCGAAGGTGAGCCGGACCTTGGCCCGGGCGGCCTCCAGCCGGTCGGCCTCGGAGTCCTCCACGCGCATGGGCACCGGCAGGATCCGGATGCGCCGTTCGCCGTAGGTGTCGAGCACCCGGCGGGCGACCGCGGCCGCGCCCTCGATGCTCTGGTCGTTGTGGGTGAAACAGTTGACCAGGACGTCGGGGAAATGGATGGTGCAGATGTCGGAGATGTCGCTCAGGCCGGTACGGCTGTCGACGAGGACGTAGTCGTAACCGCGCCGCAGCTGGGCGCAGAGGGCGTCCAGGAACTGGCCGCCGTACTGCTTCTCGTAGAAGAGGTTCCAGTTGAACTGGGAGAAGATGGACGAGTAGTTGCGGTCCTGGCGTCCCGCCGAGATGTAGTCAAGGCGACCTGTGCCCGGGAAGGTCCACAGCAGCGGGGAGACCGCTCTGCTGATGTCCGCCTGCTCGTCGATCCAGGCCTCGGTGGCCGGGGTGTCGCCGAGCGACTCGACCTTCAGCATGTAGTCGTTGATGAGGTCCAGCACCCCGGGGCGGTCGCGCAGGGCGTTCGGTTCCAGGAACGGGCGCAGGAAGCGGTCGAGTCCGGGTGCCTCGAGGTCCCAGTCGACCACGAGGACCCGTTTGCCCTGCGAGGCGGTGATCCAGGCGGTGTTGGCCAGGGCCATGGTGCGCCCGGTGCCGCCCTTGTAGCTGTAGAACGTGACGATCTTGCCGCTGTCGGGGCGGGGGAGCGCGCCGGTCACGATGGAGCCTCCTGGTCACCCTGGGAGTCGACGTGGCGCCGGTCCGCCGGCGCCGAGGACTTGGTGGTCGAGGATCGTAGCCGATCCCGGTTGAGGTAGTGGTGGGCCGCACTGTTGGCCAGCTCCATGAAACGGGAGCTGAACGCCTCCGAGTTGTCGAGGCCGAGGATGGCACCGCGCTGGATGGCCCGGCCCCTGCTCAGCCGCCGGGGCAGCGCGGATTTCAGCAGGGCGTCGAGGTCGGG
Organism: Streptomyces sp. C1-1; assembly: GCF_050214755.1. Lineage (NCBI taxonomy): Bacteria > Bacillati > Actinomycetota > Actinomycetes > Kitasatosporales > Streptomycetaceae > Streptomyces > Streptomyces sp. C1-1. The sequence goes on from NZ_CP189826.1 coordinate 2,888,559, forward strand.
GCGCGCCTGCCGGGTCTGCGGGTCGTCGGCGATCGGGGTCAGCACGGTCACCCAGGGCAGGTCGCGGGCGTCGAACTCGCGCAGCCGCCGGACGGCCTCGGGGTCGTGCAGGACCCAGGGGTCGAGGATGAGCACCCAGGGACTCCTGGTCTGCCGGTGGCCGAGGAAGACGGGCTCGGCCTCGTCGTAGGTGCGGATCTGCGGTGCGAAGCCCACGTTGCGGGCGAGTTCGGCGGTGCGCTCGGCCAGTGCGGTGCCGTAGCCGTCGCTGTAGGGCTGCCAGTCGCGCGGTTCGGGTCCGTACTTGATGTCGCTGCGGCCGGCCGGGAGATGGTGGATGTCGGGGGCGAGCACGGCTATGCCCAGCGGGTGCCACGACGTGGCGGCGAAGGCGTCGGGCACGTCCTCCGGATCGGTGAACTCCACCTCGTCCGGGGCGGGTTCGGGGGTGCCGAGGGCGGCCTGGACGATGCCCTGGGCGATCCTGCCGACGCACTGGTCGTAGTACTCGGGGTGGTCGGAGTGCTGGCGCAGCCCGTACAGGCCACCGCGCGCGTAGCCGTCCAGGGCCTCGTCGTCGACGTGCAGCGGTGCCCCCGGCCGGGCCGGCACCGGCAGGTCCAGATCGACCCGGACCGGCCGCGCGGTGGTCGCCACGGGGGTCCACAGGGCCGGGACGAGGGTGCCGCGGTGGGCACGCCGGGCGAAGGCGGTCCACTGCCGGCCGCAGTAGGGGTCGGCGAAGTAGCGGGGGGTGATCAGCGGGACGAAGGCGCGGCAGCGGTTGAGGGCGCCCACCGCCGCCGGGTCGTCGCGGTCGGCGTCCAGGTAGCCGACACCCGGGGGTGTGAGGGGGCCGCCCAGGTTGACGACCGCTCTGGTCAGGTCGGCGTAGAACTCCTTGACGTTCTTGTCGGCCGCAGGTCGGCCCACGCCGGTGCCGCCCGGCGGCGGGACGGGGGAGTAACTGACGAAGAACCAGTGCGCGGGCATCAGCGTTCCTCCCTCGCGGAGTCTTTGAGACCGTCGAACAGGTCGTCGAAGACGCTCGGGTCGCAGGGCTCCAGACGGGCGCCGACCGCCACCTCGACGATCTTCTGGGCGATCTCGTAGACGACCTTGTTGAACGTGGTGTGCCGACCGTGGGTCTGCAGGCCGAGCAGTCCCACCTCCGCGTAGTCGCCGCCGAAGTCCTGGTGGGTGTACTGCAGATCGGAGTAGGGGCGGGGGATCTCCTCTGGGCGCAGCGGGCTCCACAGCACCGGCACGACGGCGGGGCGCGTGAACGTCCCCCGCAGGCGCTGGAGTTCCTGCCGCCGCTGGAAGCATTCCCACTCCAGTGCGCACCACTCGCTGGTGAACAGGCGCCGGGAGAGGACCGGCACCAGGACCTGGCAGCGCGCTAGACGTCCCTTCAGCTCGTCCTCCCACGCGGAGCCGAGCGGCATCCGCCGGTCCAGGAAGACCGCGGGGATCATGGCGTCGAGGTCGGTGAGCTCCATCAGGTCGTCGGTCAGCTTGGCGTGGAAGCGCACCAGCCGCTCGTCCGGCGGCCGGTCGCTGGAGGGCACATGGGGGGTGCGGCCGTAGCTGAGGAAGCCGTAGGGCTGCTGGATGCCGCGGCGCGGCCGGTGTCCGTCGCGGTCCTCAAGCACGGTCGGCCTCCCGGGCCCGGGCCACGGCCATCCGGGCGGCGCCCTCGTCCACGGCCCAGCGCAGCGGGAACAGCCGGCTGTCGGCGGCACCGACCCTGCCCCGGGCGAGCGGACCGCCGGCTCTGGCCGCGCCGCTCTCCAGCCCGTGTCCGAGTTCGGCGAAGTCGCTGTCGTCGAGGTCGGCGTCGACGAAGCCGACCCAGTGCGGTCCGTGCTCCGTCATGACCCGGCAGTCGTAGCGGCGGCGGACCACGCGGGGCTGCCGGTACTCCGAGAGGTGGAAGGCCGAGCAGACCTCGAAGCCCACCCCCAGCAGCAGCACGTACGCCCTCTCCTCGTAGAGGCGGCCGAGCGGGGAGCGCTCGCCGAGCAGGCAGTCCAGGGGGTGCCCGGCGGTGATCCGGGCGGCTCGGGGTCCGAGCGCGGCGAAGGACGTCTGCGGGTGCGTGCTGCGCTCGGCTCCCGGAGTGGTCCGCACCTCCTCCGCCAGCCGTCCCATGCCGTCGGAAGGGGTGGAAGCCACGCTGAAGGGCTCCATGTTCTCACGGTAGGACAGAAGTTGATGTCGTGTCAGGCCCCGCGTCCGACGACGGTGCCTGCGTGACGTGAGGGAATTTCCCTCGGTGAACGTGGGCACGACCACGGTTCCGTCGGGGCCGAGCGCGTCGCGCAGTGCGCGCAGCAGCGTCCGGCTGCCGCCGTGGACCGGGCCGACGGACCGCAGGGACGCGTGCACGAGCAGTGTCGAGCCTCGCTCCACGCCGAGTCCGCTCAGGTCGGCGGCAAGGGATGCCTGCGTGCGCATGCCCTGTCAGCCTCGCAGTCTGGCGGCCATCCGGCGCCCGTGCGCGGTGAGACCGTCGTGGGGTATCGCCCGGGCGGGGAGCAGGTCCAGGTAGGCGGAGCGCAGGCCCTCTCTGGCGTCGTCACTGCCGGCGAGATCGAACAGGTCCGACAGGGCGTTGAACTTGATCTGCTGCACTCCTGTCACGAGCGACGCGGCCAGCGCCGCCGCCGTCGCGGGCAGGGCCAGTCCGATTGCGCCGAAGGCGTACGGGTCGGCGAGGACGTCTCCCTGTTCTCCGGTGGCGCGCACGGGAGTACAGGAGATGAGCAGGGCCCGCACCCCCGGCGCCCGATGCGCGTGCCGGGCTCGCAGTTCGACGGCAGCCTCGGTGAACCGCCGCGTCCACCGGGCGTGTTCGGCCTCGTCCAGCCGGGGCGCGGGTTCGGCGGCGAAGCCGTCGCGGTGGGGGTCGCCGTCGTCGACCAGGACGCTGAACTCCTCCGTGGTGATCCGGCGTACGGGTTCCCAGCCGACCCCGAGACGCACGGCCCCGGCCACCGGAAGGGGACGCGTGGGGGGTGCGACGGCGACCAGCAGGTCGCCCTCGCGCGCGATCAGCGCGACCGGTCCGAGGGCCGGCGGCCAGGTCAGCCGCCCGACACCGGGCAGATGCGCCTGCGCGGCCCGCCCGGGCAGGTCGAGCCGGTACCGGGTGCCCGAGCGCAGCGCGACCGCCAGGGTGATCTCGCCGAGCCGCTGCCGTACGGCGTCCGCCGGCAGCTGCCCTTCGAGGGCGCGTACGGCCCAGGTGCCGAGGTGGGGGTGGCGCAGGATCTCGGCGGTCTGCCGGGGATGCCGGCCGTCCAGCCGGGTCAGGGCATTGGCCTCGGGGCCCGGGAACCGGGCGCACACCGCGCCGAGCAGCATCCGGCGGACGCTGGCCTCGGCGCGGGCGAGGGCGTGCAGCGCGTCGCCGTCGCCGTCGCCCGCGGCGAGCGAGTCGAAGCCGTGCGCGGTCAGCGTGTGCGGCCGGGCGACCGGCTCCGGGCGCGGGGCGCGCAGGACGTGACCGATGAGCCGGTACAGGTCCGCGCAGTAGACCGAGGGGTTGTCGAAGCCGTTGTCCGACCGGTAGCGGTGGCCGTAGAGGCCGCCCCCGCAGATCCGCACGACCGGGCAGGCCCGGCACTTCGCGCTCAGTGCCGCCACTCCCCCGTGCCGGCCGAGGAAACCGGGGTGGGCGGCCGCCTCGTCGAAGGAGTGCCGCAGGACATGGAAGCCGGTGGCGGGTGCGCCGTGCCGCACCGTCTTCAGCCAGTCGGCCTGCTCGATCTCGCCGTCGGTCTCGACCACCACCAGATCGGGACTGCCGAGGCCGAGCGCTTCGGTGAAGGAGCCACGCCCGTCGCGTCCGGCGTCGATCGAGTCGAAGAGGCGGACCGGGAAGGGCCGGCCGGCGGCGTTCCAGCGGTCGTGGACGGCGATGAGCCAGCCGGCCGTCTCGTCGTGCGGCGGGTGGTCCCAAGTGGCGTGCGGCAGCAGGAAGTCCACCGCGGGCGGGTCGAGCGCGGCCAGGGCGTCGTACACGGTGACGGGGTCGTTGCGCGCGTCGACGGTGCACAGCAGCCCGGCGAAGGCGCTTCGGTACGGAGGCGAGCCGATGAGCCGTACCGCGCGGACGACGTCGTCGTACGAGCCGCTGCCGTTCGAGCGCCGGCGGTGGCGGTCGTTGGAGGCACGGTCGCCGTCGAGGGAGATGCCTGTGCTGATGCGCTCGTGGGCCAGCATGCGGCACATGTCGTCGTCCAGCAGCAGGCCGTTGGTCTGCATGCGCAGATCGAGTTCGCACACCCCGTCCAGGGCGGCCCGCAGGTCGCGGGCGAGGCGGGCCAGTCGCTCGCGTCCGGCGAGCAGGGGTTCGCCGCCGTGCAGCACGACGTGCACGCGCGGGAGTTCGGGGTGCGCCCGCGCGTGTTCGGCGATGCGGGACACCACGGCGGAGGCCACCTCGCCGGACATCACCTGCGGTCGGCGCCGCCAGCTCTGGTCGGCGTGGCGGTAGACGTAGCAGTGATCGCAGGCGAGGTCACACCTGCTGTGCACCTTGAGGACGAACTGGCGGAACGCTCTTGTCCCGGCGGTCATCGGCGCATGAGGTCCAGTCGGTCAGATGCTCGAGTTGAAGCCCGGTCCGCGCCGCCCGGACGGCAGCATCCTGTTCAGCACCGGGCCGGCGACCTCGCCCAGGCTGCCGAGCGAGGTCGTGCCGCAGTCGGGGACACGTGTGGTGACGTCCGCGGACGGGGGAGGCTGCGGTAACGCGCGCTGAAATGTCCTGGAGACTTCTCCGGCTTTCGTCATCGCGATCTCCTTCGCCGGTTCGCGGAATCGCTTTCAGGAGTCGAGCCGTGGCATCGTGTGACCACGCCATCCATCATCCTGGTCGCTTCCGGTCAGAACAAGGGCGACAGCGGTCCTTACGAGCCAGCTTCCGTGGGGCACAGGCCGGTTTGCGCCAAGGCGGCGGGTGGTCAGGCGTCGACCGACGTCTTCTCCGAAGTCGCGAGCCGGCTGTGCGTGCGGCCGTAGAAGAAGTACACGGCGAAGCCGATGACCATCCAGATGGCGAACCGCAGCCAGGTCTCGGCCGGCAGGTTCAGCATCAGCCACAGTGAGGCCAGCACCGACAGGATCGGCAGCACCGGGACCCACGGGGTGCGGAAGGAGCGCTCCAGGTCGGGGCGGGTGTTGCGCAGGATGATCACGCTGATCGCGACGACGATGAAGGCGAAGAGCGTGCCGATGTTCACCAGTTCGGCGAGCTCGCTGAGGCTGGTGAAGCCGGCGACGATCGCGATGACCACGCCGAGCAGGATCGTGGGCCGGTAGGGCGTGCGGAACTTAGGGTGGGTGTGGGAGAAGAAGCGGGGCAGCAGGCCGTCGCGGCTCATCGCGAAGAAGACCCGGGACTGGCCGAGCAGCAGGATCATGCAGACCGTGGTCAGGCCGATCGCCGCGCCGAAGCTGATCAGACCCGCGAACCAGGGGTGTCCGGTGGCCTTGAAGGCGTCGGCGAGCGGGGCGTCCACGGACAGCTTGCTGTACTTCTGCATGCCGGTCACCACGATCGACACGGCGACGTACAGGGCGGTGCAGATGATCAGGGAGCCGATGATGCCGCGCGGCACGTCGCGCTGCGGGTTGCGGGTCTCCTCGGCCGCGGTGGCGACGACGTCGAAGCCGATGAAGGCGAAGAAGACCACGGAGGCGGCGGTGAAGATGCCCATCACGCCGAAGTTGGAGGGCGCCCAGCCGAACATCAGCTGGATCAGCGGGGCCTTGAGGTTCCCGCCCGCCTCCACCGACTGCGCCTTGGGGATGAACGGGTCGTAGTTGCCGCTCTTGATGAAGAACGCGCCCGCGATGATGACGACCAGGACGACGGCGACCTTGATGGCGACGACGACCGAGGTGACGCGCGCGGAGAGTTTCATGCCGACGACGAGGATGGCGGTGAGCAGCAGGACCAGGGCGGCGGCGAGGATGTCGAAGCCGAACCCGGAGGCGCCGTCGCGGCCACTGAGCGCCTCGGGCAGGTGCCAGCCGGCGTTGTCCAGCAGGGAGTGGATGTAGCCGGACCAGCCGACGGCCACCACCGCCGTGCCGAGCGCGAGTTCCAGCACCAGGTCCCAGCCGATGATCCAGGCGGGCAGTTCGCCGAGGGAGGCGTAGGAGAAGGTGTACGCGGAGCCCGCCACGGGGACCGTGGAGGCGAACTCGGCGTAGCACAGCGCGGCCAGCGCGCAGACGACACCGGCGACGACGAACGACAGGGAGACGGCCGGGCCGGCGGTGTTCTTGGCGGCGGTGCCGGTCAGGACGAAGATGCCGGTGCCGATGATGACGCCGACGCCGAAGACCGTCAGATCGAGCGCGGACAGGGATTTCCTGAGCGCGTGCTCCGGTTCCTCGGTGTCCTGGATGGACCGCTCGACGTTCTTCGTCCTGAAGAGAGTGCTGCTCACGGCGTACCTCCCACGCTGTCTCGTCCTCGCCATGATCGAGAGGGGGCTTAAGGCGTATGCCCCGGCGCGCGCGGATTCACGCGGATGGGCCGCTTCCACCACCCCTGGCGGGGGTGGAAGCGGCCCATCCGGTCGTACGGCGGTGTCAGTCGCGCGCGGGCTCCACCTCGGCCGCGCCGCTCCGGTCGGTGGGGGTCCCCCCGGTCGAGCGAAGCCGAGACTGGGGGAGGCCGTCCAGCTTGGAGACGAGCCCGGTGACCTGGCGGGCGATGTCCGGGGCGGTGAGGCCGATCTCCGTCATCACCTCGGCGCGGGAGGCGTGGTCGAGGAAGCGCGGCGGAATGCCGAAGTCGCGCAGCGGGACGTCGACGCCCGCGTCGCGCAGGGCCTGCGCGATCGCCGAGCCGACACCGCCGACGCGGGAGTTGTCCTCGACGGTGACGACCACGCGGTGCCGCTCGGCGAGCGGGGCCATGGCCTCGTCGACGGGCTTGACCCAGCGCGGGTCGACGACGGTGGTGGAGATGCCCTGCCGGTCGAGGAGGGCGGCGATCTCCAGGCACATCGGGGCCAGGGCGCCCACGGAGACCAGCAGCACGTCCGGGCGGTCCGTGCCGGGCTCGCGCAGCACGTCCATGCCGCCCACGCGGCCCACGGCCGCGACGGCGGGGCCGACGGCGCCCTTGGAGAAGCGCACCACGGTCGGCGCGTCCTCGACGGCCACGGCCTCGCGGAGCTGGGCGCGGACCTGGTCGGCGTCGCGCGGGGCGGCGAGCCTGAGACCGGGCACGACCTGGAGGATCGACATGTCCCACATGCCGTTGTGGGAGGCGCCGTCGGTGCCGGTGACGCCCGCCCGGTCGAGCACGAAGGTGACGCCGCACTTGTGCAGGGCGACGTCCATCAGGACCTGGTCGAAGGCGCGGTTGAGGAAGGTGGCGTAGACGGCGAAGACGGGGTGCAGGCCGCCGTGGGCGAGGCCCGCGGCGGACACGGCGCCGTGCTGCTCGGCGATGCCGACGTCGTAGATACGGTCGGGGAAGGCGTCCGCGAACTTCTTCAGGCCGACCGGCTGGAGCATCGCCGCGGTGATCGCCACGATGTCCTCGCGCTCCTTGCCGAGCTGGACCATCTCGTCGCCGAAGACGGAGGTCCAGTCGGCGCCGGAGGCCTTGACCGGCAGGCCGGTGTCGGGGTGGATGGGGCCGATGCCGTGGAAGCGGTCGGCCTCGTCCTGGAGGGCGGGCTGGTAGCCGCGGCCCTTCTCGGTGAGGCAGTGGACGATGACCGGGCCGCCGAAGCGCTTGGCGCGGGCGAGCGCCGACTCCAGGGCCTCGATGTCGTGGCCGTCGATGGGGCCGACGTACTTCAGGCCGAGGTCCTCGAACATGCCCTGGGGGGCGATGAAGTCCTTCAGGCCCTTCTTGGCGCCGTGCAGGGTCTCGTACAGCGGCCTGCCGACGACCGGGGTGCGGTCGAGGATGTCCTTGGTCCGGGCGAGGAAGCGCTCGTAGCCGTCGGTCGTGCGCAGGGTCGCCAGGTGGTTGGCGAGGCCGCCGATGGTCGGGGCGTAGGAGCGCTCGTTGTCGTTGACGACGATGACGAGCGGGCGGTCCTTGGCCTCGGCGATGTTGTTCAGCGCCTCCCAGGCCATGCCGCCGGTGAGCGCGCCGTCACCGATGACCGCGACCACGTGGTCGTCGCGCTCGAGCACCTGGTTGGCCTTCGCCAGGCCGTCGGCCCAGCCCAGCACGGTCGAGGCGTGGCTGTTCTCGATGACGTCGTGCTCGGACTCGGCCTGCGAGGGGTAGCCGGACAGGCCGCCCTTCATCTTCAGCCGGCTGAAGTCCTGGCGGCCGGTGAGCAGCTTGTGCACGTAGGACTGGTGACCCGTGTCCCACAGCACCTTGTCCTTGGGCGAGTCGAAGACGCGGTGCAGGGCGATGGTGAGCTCGACGACGCCCAGGTTGGGGCCGAGGTGGCCGCCGGTCTTGGAGACGGCGTCGACGAGGAAGGTCCGGATCTCCTCTGCCAGCTGGTCCAGCTGCTCCAGGCTGAGCCGGTCCAGATCGCGCGGTCCCCTGATGCGGGTCAGCAGCGGCACCCGTGCCTCCTTGCAGTAAAAGCTGATCGAGCTGTTGCCGGGCTTGTCGAGTCTAATGTTCCGCCTTTGCGGACGGCGCCCGGGCGGTGCGTCGTAGGTCACGCGATCGGCTCTACCCAGGATCGGACTTCCCTACGACATGACTGTGCCCGGCACCGCCGTTGGTGCCGGGCACAGGTCTCGGGAGGGGTGTTACGCCCGGCCCGCCGCCTTCTGGCTCCTGCGGGAGACGGAGTCGATGACGACGGCGCCCAGCAGCACCGCACCGGTGATCATGTACTGGATGGACGTGTTCATGTTGAGCAGGTCCAGGCCGGTCTGGATGGACTGGATGACCAGCATGCCCAGCAGGGCGGACCAGACGGAGCCGCGGCCACCGAACAGCGACGTACCGCCGATGACCGCCGCGGCGATGGCGAGCATCAGGGTGTTGCCGCCACCGGCGCTCAGCGTGGCGCTCGCGGTCTGGCCGGCGAAGAACATACCGCCGATCGCCGCGAAGCCGCCGGAGATGGCGAACACGGTGATCCGGATCACCGGCACGTTGATACCGGCACGGCGGGCCGCCTCGATGCCGCCACCGACCGCGAAGACCTTGCGGCCGTAGGTCGTACGGCGCAGCACGAAGTCCACGATCACCAGCGCCGCGAGGAAGATCACCAGGGCGTTGGAGACACCGGCGGCGTCGTTCAGCACGAACGCGGCCACGAAGGACGCCACCGCGAGCACGCCGACGCGCAGCAGGATCTCGACGGTCGGCCGGAACGGCACGCCCGCGGCCTTGCGGCGCCGCTGCTCACCGAAGTTGCCGACCAGGGACAGCACGACCCCGAGGCCGGCCAGCAGGTAGGCGCCGATGATGGCCTGGTCCATGAAGAACGAGCTCTGGCCGAGCAGGTGGACCGGACCGGTGTCGGAGGGGATGTTGATGGTGCCGCTGGAGCCCAGCAGCCACAGCATCAGGCCGTTCCAGCCGAGGAAACCGGCCAGGGTGACGACGAAGGCGGGCACGCCGATCTTGGCGAAGAACCAGCCGTGCAGCGCGCCGATGCCGAGACCCGTGAGGACGGCCAGCACCAGCGACAGCCAGGGGTTCATGCCGTGCTGGACCACGAACACGGCGAACAGCGTCGAGGTCAGACCGCTGACCGAACCGACCGACAGGTCGATCTCGCCGAGCAGCAGGACGAACACCAGGCCGATGGCGAGCATGCCGGTGGCCGACATGTAGTAGCTGATGTTCGAGACGTTGTCGGCGCTGAGGAACCGGTCGTTCTGGAACTGGAAGATCGTCCAGATGATGATCAGGCCGATGACCACCGGCAGCGAGCCGAGCTCACCGCCCTTGACCTTGCGCGTGAACTCGGTCCAGTAGCCCTTCAGGCCCTCTTCGCGGATCAGCAGACGCGGGTCCACGACGGAGACCGGGGCGGCGGTGGGGTCGTCCGCGGGTGCGACGGTGTCCTGCACCTCGGGGTCGACCTTGGAAACCTTGGATGTGTCGCTCACTGTGCCGCCTCCGCGCTGCGACGCCCCGCACGACGGGTCACGGCGTTGTCCGTGGCACCGGTGATCGCGGAGATGATTTCTTCCTGACTGGTGTCCTTCACCGAGAAGGAACCGTTGTTCCTGCCCAGCCGCAGTACGGCGACGGTGTCGGCGACCGCCTTCACGTCGGCCATGTTGTGGCTGATGAGGATGACGGCGAGGTTCTGCTCGCGCAGCCGCTCGACGAGGTCGAGGACCTGGGCGGTCTGCTCGACGCCGAGGGCGGCGGTGGGCTCGTCGAGGATGACGACCTTGGGCTCACCGATCAGGGCGCGCGCGATGGCGACGACCTGACGCTGACCACCGGAGAGGCTCGCGATCGGGATGCGAACGCTCGGGATGCGGATGGAGAGCGTGCTCAGCAGCTCGCGGGCCTTCTTCTCCATCGTGACCTCGTCGATGACGCCGCGGTGCAGCAGCTCGCGTCCGAGGTAGAGGTTGCCGACCACGTCGAGGTTGTCGCACAGCGCGAGGTCCTGGTAGACCGTCGCGACGCCGAGTCCCTGGGCGTCGTGCGGCCTGTTGATGCTGACCGGCTTGCCCTCCCACTCGATGACGCCCTCATCGATGGGGTGGACTCCGGCGATCGTCTTGACCAGCGTGGACTTTCCGGCGCCGTTGTCGCCGACCAGGGCGACCACTTCGCCGGCGTGGACCTCCAGTTCGACATCGGTGAGGGCCTGCACCGCACCGAATCGCTTGGAGACTCCGCGCAACGCCAGCACGGGCGTAGCGGACACGTGAACCATCTCCTTCGCCGCCTGACCGGCGGGGATGCCGCGCTTGGGGTAGGGCGCGGAGGGGTGTGCCGTAAGCACTGATTTACAAGGGGGTGTGCCGTTGGCACTGATTTACAAGTCGAACATGCGCGCGGTCCGTGCCTCTTGGCAACGGGTGCGTCCACCATGCTTCCGTCCGGCACCCGCCCCGCAGCGGGGTATGAAGGCGGCGCGGGTGCCGGACAGGTTCGGTGCCTGCCGTGGGGGCGCGTTCCGTTCAGGACCGCGCCCCGGGGCTCGGGCCCGTCCGGCGGACGGGCCCTGGGCGGCTCTTACTGCAGGCCGGCCTTCTTGCACGCGGCGGCGAAGTCAGCGGTGCAGATCTGGGAGACGGTGTACAGACCGTCCTTGACGACCGTGTCCTTGATGTTCTTGACGGTCACCGAGACCGGGGTCAGCAGCTTGGCCTGGACCTTGTCGCCGGAGCCGCTGGTGACCGTGGTGTCGGCCAGGGACTTGATGTCCTTGCCCTGGAGCAGGTTGACCGCGAGCTCGGCGGCGGTGTCCGCCTCGGGCTTGTAGGCCTTGTAGACGGTGGAGGACTGGGTACCGGCGACGATCCGCTGGATGCCCGCGAGCTCGGCGTCCTGGCCGGTCAGCGGGATGCCGCTGATGCCGGCGCCCTTGAGGGTGTTGGCGATACCACCGGCCATGCCGTCGTTGGCGGCGTAGACGCCGGCGATGTTCTTGGCGCCGAGCTGGGTGATGGCGGCGGACATCTTCTGCGCGGCGACGGTGTCCTTCCACAGACCCGACTGCTCGTAGGCGATGTTCACCTTGCCGTCGAGGGCCTCGTGCGCGCCCTTCTTGAACTGCCCGGCGTTCGGGTCGGCGTCGTCACCGTTGATCATGACGATCTTCGAGGACTTCTTCGCCTTGGAGCCGAGGGCGTCCAGCAGGGCCTGGCCCTGGAGCTGGCCGACCTTGACGTTGTCGAAGGAGACGTAGGCCGAGACCGGGCCCTGGGCGAGGCGGTCGTACGCGACGACCTTGACGCCCTTGTCCACCGCGGACTGGATCGAGGACTTGATGGCGGCAGAGTCCTGGGCCGAGACCACGATGACCTTGACGCCCTTGGTGACCATGCTGCTCATCTGCTGAGCCTGCTTGGCCGGGTCGGCGGCGGCGTTGGCGTAGGAGACGGTGCAGTCGCCGCACAGCTCCTTGACCTTGGCCTCGAAGTACGGCTTGTCGAACTTCTCGTACCGCGCGGTGACGTTGTCGGGCAGGAGCAGGCCGATCGACTTGCCGCCGCCGCCCGAGCTCGAGCTGCTGTTGTCGCTGCTCTTCTTGTCACCGGCCTTGCCACAGGCGGCGACCGAGACGGCGAGCGCCGAGATCGCTACGGTCACGGCTGCACGACGCATGAGCGTGTTCACTTGAGAAACCTCCCTGACGAGGCCGCGTCGTTGCGGCCGAGGTGGCTGGAAGTCAACTCGGCCGCACGTGCGACGTCAAGAAGTAAATACTTAACGAGATGGCAACGACGTCCTGCGTTCTCTAAGTGAAGGCAGGCGTCGTCGCATGCAGCGTGCTGTCCAAAAGGGTCGAATCACCCATCTCGCTGAGGGCGAGGGCGAGCGCTCCGAGTACCTCCGCGCGACCTCCAAGTGCCCCTGGAAGCACGGACAGTTGGCGTGCCGCACTGGGGATCGCATAGCGGCCGACGGACTCCCTGATCGGCCCGAGCACCAGCTCACCGGCCTCGGCGAGATCACCACCGAGGACCACCCGGCTCGGGTTCAACAGATTGCAGAGATTGGCGACTCCAGAACCGATGTGGCGGCCGACGTCGGCGATCACCCGACGACAGCCCGGGTCTCCGTCCCTGGCCAGCCGCACGACGCCTTCCATCGTCAGATCGGTGCCGTGACTGGACTGGAGCAGCGGCAGCACATAGCGCGCGGCCGCGAAGGTCTCCAGGCAGCCGCGGTTTCCACAGCGGCAGACGGGGCCGGATTCATCAAGAGTAATATGACCGATTTCTCCCGCTGTGCCACCTGGGCCGCGGTAGATCTTGCCGTTGATCACCAGACCGGCGCCGACGCCGCTGGCGACCTTGATGTAGGCGAGGTCGCGCACGCCCCTGCCACTGCCCCAGACCAGCTCACCGAGGGCGCCGAGGTTGGCGTCGTTGTCCACGTGCACGGGCACGCCGAGCCGCCCTCGCAGCTCCTCGGCGGGCTTGGTGCCGGTCCAGCCGGGCAGGATGGCGGTGGAGCCGAGGGTGCCCGACTCGACGTCGATGGGACCGGGCACGCCGAGGCCCACCCCGGCGATCTTCGACCGGTCCACCCCGGTTGCGCTGATCAGGCGATTGACCAGCTCCTCGGCCCGGTCGAAGCCCTGCGCCGAAGAGGCGTCGACGTCCAGCGGCTCGGACTCCTCCGCCAGCACCTGGTGGGCGAGATTGCCGACCGCGACGCGCAGATGCGTGTGCCCGAAGTCGACGCCGATGACGATGCCGGCGTCCCCGCTCAGGGAGACGCTGCGGGCCCTGCGGCCACCCGACGACGTGGGTGTGACCTCGACCGTTCCGCCGTCCTTGAGTTCACGGACGATGTTGGAGACCGTGGCGGCGGACAGCCCCGTGGTCCTCGCGATCTCCGCCTGCGTGAGTGACCCGGCCAGCCGGACGGCCCGGACGACCCGCTCCAGGTTGGCTCGGTGCAGTGACGACTGCGACCCCGGAGTCTCCACGACGACCTCCTGCGCGCGGGACCGCTTCGATGAGGCCCCGTCTATGTCCAACTAGTGAACTCTAAGCTGAGCCGTTCGGGTCGCCTCCCGTCAAGAGGTTGAACCGTTTCCGGGTACGTGGCCGCGGGCACACACACGTTCGCGCGCCGTGCCCGAAATGCGGGAACGGCGCGCGGTCGGGCGGTTTCGGAGCGCTACTTCAGGGTGGCCGAGGTGAGGCCCGCCTGAACCTGGCGCTGGAAGGACAGGTACACCACCAGCATCGGGATCATGGCGATGGTGACGCCCGCGAAGAGGACGGGCAGGTCGGAGGCGTACCCCTGCTGCTGCTGCAGCTGAATGAGCCCCTGGGTGAGCACATAGCGCTCCGGGTCGCCGCCGCTCTGCGGCTGCATCAGGACCGTCGGCAGGATGAACTGGTTCCACTGGCCGAGCGTGTTGAAGATGCCGACGCTGATCAGGCCCGGTTTCGCCATCGGCAGCATCACCTGGAAGAAGGTCCGGGTGTGCGAGGCGCCGTCCAGGACCGCCGCCTCGAAGACGGCCGTGGGCAGGGTGCGGAAGAAGGCGTGCATGAAGAACACCGTGAACGGCATCGAGTAGGCGATGTAGACCAGGATGAGCCCCTGGTAGGTGTTCAGCATGTCCAGCCGCTTGACCATGAAGAACAGCGGGACGAGGGCGAGGAAGACCGGGAACATCGCGCCGGCCACGAAGAAGTAGTACAGCAGCCGGTTGCCCCAGAACTGGTACCGGGCCAGGACGTACGCGGCCATGGAGCCGAACAGCATGGTCAGCGGGACCGAGAAGACCAGCACGATGACCGTGTTGAGGAAGTAGTCGCCGATGCCCTTGTTCCAGGCCCGGTGGAAGACGTCCAGGGACCAGTTGTGCGGCCAGCCGAAGGCGGAGCCGCCGATCTGCGCGTCGGTCTTGAAGGAGCTGATCACCAGCCACAGCAGCGGCAGCACGATCAGCAGGGCCCACAGGGCGAGGAAGCCGTGGGAGAAGACGTTCAGGACGACACCCTCGCCGCGCTGCTCGCCGGGGCGGTCGGGCCGCGGGGCGACGGGCCGCTCGACGGGGGCGGCGGGGGTTTCCTTGATGGGGGCGCTCATCGTCATGTCTCCCGCTCAGAACTCGATGCGCTCGCGGCGGGTGACGCGCAGCGTGAAGACGGACAGGATCAGGGTGAGCAGCAGCATGATCACGCCCATGGCGCAGGCGTAGCCGCTCTTGCCGTAGTACAGGAAGTTGCGCATCATCACGGTCGCCATGACGTCGCTGTGGTGGTCGGGGCCGCCGCCGTAGGCCCCCATGTTCTGGGTCATCGAGGAGACCAGGACGAACATGTCCATCGCGATGATGCCGAGATACACCCAGGCCGTCTGCACGGTGTCCCACAGCAGCGGCAGGGTGATACGGAAGAACGACTGATTCCGGTTGGCGCCGTCGATCAGCGCGGCCTCGTAGATGTCCTTCGGAATGGACTGCATGGCCGCCGAGAACAGCACCAGGTAGAAGCCGACGCCCTGCCAGATCACGGCGACCATCAGCGCCCACAGCACCATGTTCGGCTCATTGAGCCATTCGATGGGATTGTTCGCGTCGACGAGATGGATTTTGATCAGGGCGCCGTTGAGCAGGCCTCCCCCGTCACTGCGGTACACCGCGTTGAACAGAACGGCGAGAATCGCCAGCGAAAGCACCTGCGGGAAGAAGTACACGACTTTGTAGAACTTCGATCCGGCGACGCCCTGGACCCCGCCGGCCCTGCTGCGTCCGCCCGCGTTCAGCATGAAGGCGAAGAACAGGGCGAGCAGGATCGTGATCACCGGGATGAAGACCAGGAACTGGAGGTTGTGCCAGATGGCCTGCATGAACACGTCGTCCTGGAACAGCGCTCGGTAGTTGTCCAGGCCGACGAAGTTGAAGGTCTGCGACTGCCCCTTCCAGTCGGTCAGCGAATAGCCGAACGTCTGGATGTACGGCCAGATCACGAAGACCACGTAGAGCAACACGGGGATGAAGAGAAACCCCGCGACGAACCTGTACTGCCCTTTGCGCATACCTGCCCCTGACATTCCGGTCTGTGCAGCGCCCCGAAAGGGGCGCGGGGAACTGCGCGACAAGCCACGAACGACCCGTGGCCGCCCTACGTCACACAGCCCCCACGACGCCCCCGTGAACTACTCGTGCCGGTTCTTCTTGGAGGCCGGGTCCTTCGCCTGCTTGTCGACGGCCGCCTGACACCGCTTCAGCCATTCCTTCGGCTGGATGCGCTTGGCCATGAGCTCATTGGATGCGTTCTGGATGGCGGTGTCCATCTCGCTGTACCAGTCCGGGTACAGGTAGCGGAAGGTGTTGTCGCCGGCCGCCTTCGACGCCTCGACGGTGGACTGCGTGCCGGGGCGCAGCTTCACGCTCGCGTCGACGCCGTCCTTGAGGATGGTGAGCGAGTTGGCCTCCTTGGCGAAGAGCGTCGACCACTCCTTGGAGAGCATGTGGCGCATGAACTCCTTGGCGCCGGGGAGGTTCTTCGCCTTCGCGGGGATGATGAAGGGCTCGCCGGAACCCGCCCGGATCGCCTCGAAGGGCATCTTGCTGCCGGGCAGCAGGGGCATCGGCAGGAACTTCATGTCGAAGTCCGAGGGCGTCTGCTTCAGCTGCTCGTTCTCCAGCCAGGAGCCGCAGGTGATGAAGGCGGCCTTGTACTGGTTCCAGCGGGTCTGCGACTCGGTGTGGGTCAGGCCGTTGGTGCCCGGCATCAGCAGGCCCTTCTCCACGACCTCGTAGATCGCCTCGACGCCCGCCTGCGCCGCGGCGGAGCCGACGAACGCCTTCGGGTCGAGGTTGTCGATCGCCTTGACCGCGTCGATGCCGCCCTTCTTGGCGATCATGTCCATGATGGCGACATTGATGTAGTACGGGTACTTGCCCTGGTGGGCGAGGCCGCCGATGCCGTCCTTCTTGGCCGCCTGGCAGACCTTGATGAAGTCGTCCCAGGTCTTCGGCGGCTCCCAGCCCTTGTCCTTGAAGAGCTTGCCGGAGTACCACAGGCCCCAGACCGTGTAGATGTAGTTGAGGGCGACGACCTTGCCCTCCTGGACGCCCGGGTCGAGGGTGCCGGGGATGAGCATGTCCCGGACCTTCTTGCTCGGGTCGTCCACGGACGGGGCGTCGAGGACCGGGGCGAGGTCCAGCAGCTGCCCGTTCTTGTACAGGACGTCGACCTTGATCTGCTGGGCGCCGGAGTCGTCGACGATGTCCGGCGGGTTTCCGGCGTTGAAGCGGGGCTGGAGCTTGCCGGTGATCTCCTGGGTGCCGGTGTGGGTGGAGGTGATGCCGGGGTCCTTGGCGAAGTCCGCCTCCCAGGCCTTCGCGTAGTCGTCGCCGTAACCGCCCTTGAAGATGACGACGTCGAGCTTGGTTCCCTTCTTGGCGCCGAAGGGATTGGACTTGGACGTCTTGCCCTGGTCGTTGCCGCTCGAGTTGTCGTCGCTCCCGCCACCGCTCGCGCACGCGGACAGAAAGCCCATGGCCGGTACGGAGATCAGTCCGAGCGCGGCCGAACGCTTGATCAGATCGCGGCGGCCGACGTCGGCCGTGCCGTTGTTCTCGTTCTCGCCGGAAGTGGATCCCATGCTCAAGTCCTCGCCTTCTCCAGGACTCAGGCGGTGAACCGGATCCTCCCCGGCACCGCGGTCAGGTCAAGCAGGGTCGTGCAGGAAGTGCGGACAGCAAAGTACGGATCGTGTGAATCGCCGACAGGTATAGTCCACTTCCCGCCAACGGAGCAAGATCGAATGCAAGGTTGGCCATGGGTCTTTTCCGAGTTGAGACCTCTCGGAAATATGAGCGCCCTGTGCGTCGCTTGCCGGAAAAGTCCGCGACATAAGCCCCGAATGCCGCAGGCAACACCCTTGACATCACTGGCCACTTGACCCACTACTGGTCCTTGCGCGTCGAAGTTGACAACGTTGTCCAGTGCACGCGAGTGAGCCGAAGGGGCGCGACGTTGTCGAGAGAGTGAGCGCTCGGAGGCCCGCAGGGCCGAGCACGGTCACCCTCTCGACATCGGCCGAGGCGCCCCGGAGGTGAACGAGCCAGGAGACAGGGAGGGTGCTTCCGTATGCGGCACAGAGCTCGGCACAGATACGGACCGGCGGTCGTGATCACGGCCGCCTTTGTCATGGCGGTGGGCTCGCAGGGGGCGGCGGTCGCGCTGCCGGGCGCTCCCGCTCCCGCCAAGGCCGACCGGGAGTTCGCGTCGTCGTTCGAGACGGGCGATCCGGCTCCGGACTGGCTGAACACGGTCGACACCGGTGCCGACGGCGCCAAGCGGGCCTCGGGCGTCGACGGCGGCTACAGCAGCGGCATCCCGGGCAACATCAACGACCATGTCACCGACGTCCGCGCGAGCGCCGAGAACACCGGCGGCGGCGAGGTGAAGGAGAACCTCGCCGACGGCGAGGCGGCCACCAAGTGGCTGACCTTCGAGCCGACCGGCTGGGCGGAGTTCGACCTCGAGAAGCCCATGAAGATCGTGACGTACGCCCTCACCTCGGCGAACGACTACGACGAGCGCGACCCGCGGGACTGGACGCTGCAGGGCTCCGCCGACGGCAAGGACTGGAAGACCCTCGACTCCCGCGCCGGCGAGTCCTTCTCCGAGCGCTTCCAGACGAAGTCCTACGACCTCGCCGAGCCGGCCGAGTACCAGCACTACCGGCTGGACATCACCAAGAACAACGGCGCGGACATCCTGCAGCTCGCCGACCTGCAGCTGTCCACGGGCGGTGGCGGCGGCCCGGTGCCGCAGGACATGCTGTCGCTGGTCGACCACGGGCCCAGCGGTTCGCCCACGGCCAAGGCGGCGGCCGGGTTCACCGGGAAGAGGGCCCTGCGTTACGCCGGACGGCACACGGCCGACGGCCGGGCGTACTCGTACAACAAGGTCTTCGACGTGAACGTGGCGGTCGGCCGGGACACCGAGCTGTCGTACCGGATCTACCCGTCGATGGCGGACGGCGACCGGGACTACGACGCCACGAACGTCTCGGTGGACCTGGCGTTCACCGACGGCACCTACCTCAGCGGCCTCGGCGCGACGGACCGGCACGGGTTCGCGCTCTCCCCGCAGGGGCAGGGCGCCGCCAAGGTGCTCTACGTCAACCAGTGGAACGACGTCGCCTCCCGGATCGGGTCCGTCGCGGCCGGCAAGACGGTCGACCGGATACTGGTGGCGTACGACTCCGCGAAGGGCCCGGCGAAGTTCCGCGGCTGGCTGGACGACATCGCGCTGCGGCGGGTGGCGCCGGAGAAGCCGAAGGCGCACCTCGCCGACTACGCCCTCACCACGCGCGGCACCAACTCCAGCGGCAGCTTCTCGCGCGGCAACAACTTCCCCGCGACCGCGATGCCGCACGGCTTCAACTTCTGGACGCCGGTGACCAACGCGTCCTCGCTGAGCTGGCTGTACGACTACGCGCGGGCGAACAACGACGACAACCTGCCGACGATCCAGGCGTTCAGCGCAAGCCACGAGCCGAGCCCGTGGATGGGCGACCGGCAGACCTTCCAGCTGATGCCGTCCGCGCAGGCGGGAACCCCGGACACCGGGCGGGAGGCGCGTGAGCTGGCCTTCCGCCACGAGAACGAGACCGCGCGGCCGTACTACTACGGGGTGCGGTTCGAGAACGGGCTGAAGGCCGAGATGGCCCCGACCGACCACGCGGCGGCACTCCGCTTCACCTATCCGGGCGACGACGCGAGCGTGGTCTTCGACAACGTCACCGAGCAGGCGGGGCTCACCCTCGACAAGGACAACGGGATCGTCACCGGCTACTCGGACGTGAAGTCCGGGCTGTCGACGGGGGCGACCCGGCTGTTCGTCTACGGCGTGTTCGACAAGAAGGCGACCGACGGTGCCTCGAGCGGCGTCAAGGGGTATCTGCGCTTCGACGCCGGTGACGACCACACCGTCACCCTGCGCCTGGCCACCTCGCTCATCAGCATCGACCAGGCCAAGGACAACCTGCGCCAGGAGATCCCGGACGGCACCTCCTTCGACACGGTGAGGAACCGCGCCCGGCAGGTCTGGGACAGGCTGCTGGGCAAGGTGGAGGTCGAGGGCGCGACACCGGACCAGCTGACCACGCTGTACTCCAGCATGTACCGGCTCTACCTGTACCCCAACTCCGGTTTCGAGAAGGTGGGTTCGGCCTACCAGTACGCCTCGCCGTTCTCACCGATGCCCGGGCCGGACACCCCGACCCACACCGGCGCGAAGATCGTGGACGGCAAGGTGTACGTCAACAACGGTTTCTGGGACACCTACCGGACCACCTGGCCGGCGTACTCTCTGCTGACGCCCTCCCAGGCGGGCGAGATGGTCGACGGCTTCGTGCAGCAGTACAACGACGGCGGCTGGACCTCGCGCTGGTCATCGCCCGGCTACGCGGACCTGATGACCGGCACCTCCTCGGACGTGGCCTTCGCCGACGCGTACGTCAAGGGTGTGAAGTTCGACGCGAAGGCGGCGTACGACGCCGCTCTGAAGAACGCCACCGTGGTGCCCCCGGCGTCGGGCGTGGGCCGCAAGGGCATGGCGACCTCGCCGTTCCTCGGCTACACCAGCACCGGCACGCACGAGGGCCTGTCGTGGGCGATGGAGGGCTATGTCAACGACTACGGCATCGCGCAGATGGGCCGGGCCCTGTACGAGAAGACCGGCGAGAAGCGCTACCAGGAGGAGTCGCGGTACTTCCTCAACCGCGCCCAGGACTACGTGAACCTCTTCGACTCCAAGGCCGGGTTCTTCCAGGGCAGGGACGCCAAGGGCGACTGGCGCGTGGACTCCGCGAAGTACGACCCGCGCGTGTGGGGTTACGACTACACGGAGACCAACGGCTGGGGCTACGCCTTCACCGCCCCGCAGGACAGCCGGGGCCTGGCCAACCTCTACGGCGGCCGGGGCAAGCTCGCGGACAAGCTCGACGAGTACTTCGCCACCCCGGAGACCGCAGCCCCCGAGTTCGTCGGCTCCTACGGCGGGGTCATCCATGAGATGACCGAGGCGCGGGACGTCCGGATGGGCATGTACGGGCACTCCAACCAGGTCGCCCACCACGTCATCTACATGTACGACGCGGCCGGGCAGCCCTGGAAGGCGCAGAAGAACGTCCGCGAGGCGCTGTCACGGCTGTACGTCGGCAGCGAGATCGGGCAGGGCTACCACGGCGACGAGGACAACGGCGAGCAGTCGGCCTGGTACCTCTTCTCCGCGCTCGGCTTCTACCCGCTGGTGATGGGCGGCGGCGAGTACGCCGTCGGCTCCCCGCTGTTCAAGAAGGCGACCGTCCATCTGGAGAACGGCCGGGACCTGGTCGTGAAGGCGCCCAGGAACAGCGCGGCCAACGTCTACGTCCAGGGTCTGAAGGTCAACGGCCGTGCGTGGACGTCGACTTCGATTCCCCACTCGGTGCTGGCCAAGGGCGGGGTGCTGGAGTTCGACATGGGGTCGAAGCCGTCGTCGTGGGGCACGGGCAGGAACGCCGCGCCCGTGTCGATCACCCAGGACGACAAGGTGCCGACGCCGCGGGCGGACGTGCTGAAGGGTGACGGGGCGCTGTTCGACAACACGTCGGACACGGACGCCACCGTGACGAGCGTCGATCTGCCGGTCTCCGGACCGGTCAAGGGCGTTCAGTACACGGTGACCTCGTCCGCCGACCACTCCAAGGCGCCGGCCGGCTGGACCCTCGAGGCCTCGGACGACGACGGAACCACGTGGACGACCCTCGACAAGCGATCGGGGGAAACCTTCCGATGGGACCGGCAGACACGCGCGTTCAGCGTGGGGTCCCCGGGTACGTACGGGAAGTACCGTCTGGTGTTCGACGGCCAGGCGACCGTGTCGGAGGTCGAACTGCTCGCCTGAGCGGTCGCGTTGGGGGTCTCATGCCACTTCCCGTGCCCGTCCTGCCCAAGGGTGTCGATCCGGCCTGGCTGCCTGAGGAGGCGTTCCGGCCGATCGGCGGCCGGCGGGTCCTGATCCGAGGATCGGGCCCGCTGGTGGAGACGGTGCACGGGGAGGTGGCGCGGGCCTGCGCCCGGTTCGGCGGGGCTGTCGTGCGGAGCGAGGCCGATCTCGTACTGGAGTCGACGGGCGACGACGAGAGCGAGGCGTTCACCCTCGGACGCCGTGACGGACGCACGACCGTCACGGCGTCCGGCGGGCGCGGGCTGTTGTACGGCTTCTTCCATGTCGTACGGCTCGGTCAGGCGGCGTTCCGCGGCGAACGGCGGGTGGAGGAGCACCGGCCGGCGTTGGCGCTGCGGATGCTGGACCACTGGGACAACGTGGCCGTGCACCCGGTCATGGGCCAGGTGGAGCGGGGGTACGCGGGCGGGTCGCTGTTCTGGGCGGACGGCCGGGCGCGCGGGGAACTCGAGCGGGTACGGGCGTACGGGAGGCTGCTGGCGGCCTGCGGGATCAACGCCGTGGCCGTGAACAACGTCAACGTGCACGAGATCGAGGCGCGTCTGCTGACCGACCGGATCGGTGAAGTCGCCGCCATCGCGGCCGCGTTGAGGCCGTACGGCATCCGGACGCATCTGTCGGTCACCTTCGCCGCGCCGATCGTGCTCGGCGGTCTGGCGACGGCCGACCCCCTCGACGCGGACGTGCGGCGGTGGTGGGCCGGGGCGACGGCCCGGGTGTACGAGGCGATCCCCGACTTCGGCGGATACGTGGTGAAGGCCGACTCCGAGGGGCAGCCCGGGCCGTTCGCCTACGGCCGCAGTCACGCGGACGGCGCGAACATGCTGGCCGCGGCGCTCGCGCCGCACGGCGGGACGGTCCACTGGCGGGCCTTCGTCTACGACCACCGCCAGGACTGGCGGGACCGGACGACGGACCGGGCGCGGGCCGCGTACGACCACTTCCTGCCGCTGGACGGGCGGTTCGCGCCGAACGCCGTGCTCCAGGTGAAGCACGGGCCGATGGACTTCCAGGTGCGCGAGCCGGTGTCGCCGCTGATCGGCGCGATGGCGCACACCGCGCTCGCGGTGGAGCTGCAGGCCACGCAGGAGTACACCGGCCAGCAGCGTCATGTGTGCTGGCTGGGGCCGATGTGGAGCGAGGTGCTGCGGTTCGGCTCGGCGGCGGGGCGCGGCTTCGAGGAGTTGGTGGCCGTCTCCAACGTCGGCGACGACCCCTTCTGGACCGGGCATCCCCTCGCCCAGGCCAACCTCTACACGTTCGGGCGGCTGGCCTGGCGGCCGGACGCGGACGCGGGCGCGATCCTGGACGAGTGGATCGGGCTCACGTTCGGCGCCGAGGGCCCGGCGAAGGAGCTGCACGCGGTGCTGGACGGCTCCTGGCGCACGTACGAGAAGTACACCGCGCCCCTCGGGGTGGGGTTCATGGTGCAGCCGGGGCATCACTACGGGCCGAGTGTCGACGGGTACGAGTACAGCCCGTGGGGCACCTACCACTTCGCCGACCGGGACGGGGTCGGGGTGGACCGCAGCAGCGCCACCGGGACCGGGTACGCGGGGCAGTACGCGACGCCGTGGGCCGAGACCTACGAGTCTCCGGAGACCTGCCCCGACGAGCTGCTGCTGTTCTTCCACCATGTGCCGTACGGGCACGTCCTGAAGAGCGGCAGGACCGTGATCCAGCACATCTACGACGCGCACTTCGAGGGTGTGGCGGAGGTGGAGGCGGCGATGGCGCTGTGGGCCTCGCTGAAGGGCCGCGTGGAGCCGGCGCGCCACGCGCGGGTGGCGGAGCGGTACGAGGAGCAGCTCCGCGGCGCCCGCGAGTGGCGGGACCAGATCAACAGTTACTTCTTCCGCAAGTCCGGGGTGCCGGACGAGCGAGGGCGGACGATCTACTGAAGGCGCAGGACCGCGGTGCCGAGCGGGTCGAGGGTCAGGGCGGAGCCCTCCTCCGTGCGCTTGCCGGTCAGCAGTTCGGTCGCCGTGGCGTGCGCGGTCAGGTGGGCCGGTTCCGGCGCGTGGTTGAGGAGGAAGAGCAGGCGGGTGCCGTCGCGAGCGACACGGTGTGCGCTCTCCACGGCCGGGTGCCCGGCGTACGGGCCGAGCAGTCCGTGCCGGTCGAGGACGCGGCGTACGACCCGGTCCACGCCCTGCCGGTCGAGGGCGGTCGCGACGTACCAGGCCTCGCCCTCGCCGTACTCGTGTCTGGTCACCGCCGGTGTGCCCGCGTAGAAGTCGGTGCCGTAGGTGGCGACGGTCTCGGCGCCGCGCGGCAGTACGAGTTCGAAGACGAGCCGTGCCTCGGCGGACAGTTCGGGGACGGGCTGGACGAACTCCGGTGGAGTTGCGTCCCATTCGTCGACGCGGACGCCCATGAGGGCGGCGAGCGGGCCGGGCACGTCGGCGGGGAAGGCGCGGTCGTGTTCGTCGACGCGGCCGGAGAGGAAGGTGGTCAGGACCGTTCCGCCGCGCCGCGCCACCGTTTCGAGACGCGTGGCGAGGTCGCCCTTGACCATGTGCAGGACGGGGGCGAGGACGACGTCGTACGGCGTGAGGTCCGCGCTCTGCGGTACGACGTCCACGTCGGCGCCGGCCTCGCGAGCGGCCCGGTAGTAGGTGTGGACGGTCTCCTGGTACTTCACCAGCCGGGAGGGGCCGTCGGAGATCTCCAGGGCCCACCAGCTGTCCCAGTCGAAGAGCAGGGCGGTGCGGGCCGGGGTGCGAGCGCCCAGCGTCACGGGCCCGAGGTCCGCCAACTCTCTCCCCAGGGCGGCCACTTCATGGAAGACGCGGGTGTCGTCGCGGCCCGCGTGGCCGATGACCGCCCCGTGGTACTTCTCGCAGGCACCGCGCGAGGCGCGCAGCTGGAAGTAGAGGGTCGCGTCGGCTCCGTGGGCGATCGCCTGGAAGGTGGCCAGGCGCAGCTCCCCCGGCCGGCGCAGCGGGTTGACGTCACGGCAGGCCGTCGTCGACGGGGTCTGTTCCATCAGCCAGAAGGGGGCGCCGTCCTTGAGGCCCCTCATCAGGTCGTGGGCGAGCGCGGGCCAGGTCGGCGGGGCGTCGAGGGGCGGGTAGCTGTCCCAGGAGGCGAAGTCGAGGTGGGGCGCCCAGCGGTGGTAGTCGAGGGGGCGGAACATGCCCATGAGGTTGGTGGTGACGGGGGTGTCCGCATCGTGCCGCCGGATCGCCTCCTTCTCGGCGAGGAAGCAGCCGAGCAGGGCGTCGGTGGTGAAGCGGAACCAGTCGAGGGTGGTGCCTTGGAAGGCGGTGTGGTCGGGGCCGCGCCAGTGCTCGGTCAGGGCGCTGGGGGGCTCGATCTCGGCCCAGTCGGTGTAGCGGTGGGACCAGAAGGTGGTGCACCAGGCGTCGTTGAGGGCGTCGAGGGTGCCGTACCTGTCGCGCAGCCAGTCCCGGAACGCCTCGGCGCACAGGTCGCAGTAACAGCTGCCCCCGTACTCGTTGTTGATGTGCCAGGCGATCAACGCCGGGTGTGCGGCGTACCGTTCGGCGAGTCGTGCGGCCATGGCGGTGGCGAGGCGGCGGTACGCGGGTGAGCTGGGGCAGAAGTTGTGCCGTTGGCCGTAGCGGTGGCGGCGGCCCTCGAAGTCGGTGCGGTTGACGTCCGGGTACTTTTTGGCGAGCCAGGGCGGGAGAGCGGCGGTGCCGGTGGCCAGGCAGACGCTTCGGCGCTCGGCCGCGGCCCGGTCGAGCACGCTGTCGAGGACCGTGAAGTCGTAGGTCTCCTCGACCGGTTGGGTGAGGGACCAGGAGAAGACGCCGACGGTGAGGGTGTCGATCCCGGCCCGTGCGAACAGGCGGTGGTCCTCGTCCCAGACCTCCTCGGGCCACTGCTCGGGGTTGTAGTCGCCGCCGTACCGGATCTTGCGGGTCATACGGTGAAGTCCTCCTGGGTCTCGGCGATCACCCGGCGGCTGCCGTACAGCAGGGAGAGCAGCAACGGAGCGGCCAGCAGGGCGGGCAGGGCCTCGGTGAGCAGGGCGGTCAGCGCGGCGGTGAGCATGAGCAGGGAGGCCGCGGCGAGGGTGGCCCCGCCGTGCCGCAGGAGGAAGTACGCGGCGAGGCGGGCGGTGTCGCGGGTACGGAAGGTGAAGAGCGAGGTGAGGACGAGGGCGTGGGCGCCCCACAGGAGCGAGCCGAGGCCGATGGCGGCGAGCAACACGGCCCACCAGCCGGGCAGGCCGGTCGTGGAGAAGTGGGTGAGCGTGAAGGCGATCACGGTCAGCCAGGCGAGCAGCGGCGCCCACAGTCTCAGCACCGGCAGGGCGTTGAGGCGCCAGCCGCGCGCGTAGGCGCGGGCCGGATGCAGGTCGGTGAGGTCCCGGTCGCGGTGGTGCAGGGCGTAGACGGCGGCCGACAGGGCGGGGCCCAGCGGGAGCACGGCCACGGCGGCGAGGGGGAGGTTGGACGGGTCGGGGCCCAGCAGAAACAGGACGGCCAGGCCCGGTGAGGCGGCCGTGAGCAGCAGGGCCTCGACGGTGACGAGGGTGTGGACGAGGGCTGCGGCACGGGAGAGGGGGCCGTCGCCGAACGCCGTCGACGGCGCGCTCATCGGGGCTCCCCGCCCGGCATCCACCCCTCGTCCCACCACGGCGGCGACTCGGCGTCGGGGCAGGTGGCGGCCGGCCGGCCGGGGGTCACCCGTTCTCCTTCTTGAACCGTTCGTACGCCTTGTTGTGCAGGTCGACGAGCTGCTGCATGTTCTTCGCCTTCAGCTCGCCCAGGTACGCGTTCCACTCGGACATCGGACGCTTGCCGAGGACGAACTCGAGCGTGTTCTGGATGGCGTGGTCCTTCAGCGGGGTGTCCCACAGCGTCGCCTGCTCCTGCTCCGCGGACCGCAGCGGGTGGGCCGGGTCGACGGGCAGCTGCCGGCGCTGGGACATGGCGTCCTGGAACTTCTTCTCGTCGGGGCCGAAGGAGGAGGAGACCAGCTTCCAGCTGCCGCCGTAGGTGAAGACGCCGTTGAAGAAGCCGTAGTCCTTCTGCAGGTCCTTGGGGGCGTCCGGGGCGGAGCCCATGAGGGAGATGCCGGGCCTGAGCCGGTAGGTGTCGCCGGTCTTGGTGTAGGTGACGCCCTCGACGCCCCACTTGCAGAACTCCTGGCCCTCGTCCGAGTACCAGAGCCAGTCCACGAACTGCATCATCGCCACGAAGCTGTCGCTCTTGAGCGCCTTGCCGGCGATCATGACGCCGTTCTCCAGCCGGACGCCGCTCAGCACGATCGGGCCGGCCGGTCCGAGGGGTACGGGCACCATCTCGATCTTGGCGCCCTTGACCTGCTTGTCCAGGTTGTAGCGGTAGTTCTGCACCAGCTCCTGCGGATTGGCGCTGATGACATAGGACTTCTCGGCGAGCAGCTTCTGCACGGCCTGGTCGTCCTGCTGGGTGAAGCTCTCCGGGTCCAGCAGCTTCTCGGCGACGATCTTTCTCAGGAACTCCACCATCGCGCGGTACTCGTCCTGGGCGGCGGTGAAGACGAACCGCCCGGCCTTGGTGTCGAAGCTGATGTTGTCGTACGTCCAGCCGGCCTTGACCCCGTAGGCCTGGCCCAGGTAGCTGAACAACGCCCCACACGGGAAGGGGGTGTTGGTGCTCCAGCGGTCGGTCCAGGGGTACTTGCCGGGGTACTCCGCCCTGAGGGCCGTCAGGACGTCGTACACCTCGTCCCAGGTGGTCGGCAGGCTCAGTCCGTGCTTGGCTAGGACGTCCGTGCGGAAGGACAGCGAGTAGCCGGCCTTCGGCCGCTCGTGCAGGCCGGGCAGCAGGTAGTACTTGCCGTCGGACTGGCGGATGGAGTCGAGTTCGGGTTCGAGCTTCCACTTGCGAACCTTGGCCCGGTAGTTGGGCATCAGGTGCGTGTAGTCGCTGACCGGGAGGATCGCGCCGGAGGAGACGAAGGCGACCTCGGAGGGGTGGTAGGTCTTCGGGATCAGGAAGGGGGCGTCGCCCGCGCCGATGAGGACGCTGCGCTTCTTCTCGTAGTCGGCCAGCGGCACGTCGAGGGGCTCGAGGGTGACCCCGGTGCGCTGGGTGACCTCCTTCCAGAACAGCCAGTCCTTCTTGAGCGGGTAGACCGGGTTGTCGTTGTGCAGCATCGAGAAGGACAGCGGCCTGGCGGCCTTGAACCGCTGTCCCGCGCGGTACTCCTTCATCGCGCCGTTCCGCTTCTTGGACAGGTCCTTGGAGTCCGCCGCGCCGTCCCCGCCGCCGCAGCCGGTGAGGGTGGCGAGACCGACGAACCCGGCCGCGGCCAGGATCTGCCGACGCGACAGCTCTCCTGCGTTCTTCACGTGGAACTCCCTTGTTCCGTCGGTGAGTTGCTGGGATCAGCCCTTGACCGCGCCGAGCATCACGCCCGAGACGAAGTAGCGCTGGACGAAGGGGTACACGCAGATGATCGGCAGCGCGGTGAGCACGATGGCGACCGCCTGGATGCTGGCGCCGACCTGGCTGAGCTGCTCGGTGCTGGCGCCGGCGTTGCCGCCTCCGGTGGCGCCCGCGATGAGGTTGCGCAGGTAGACGGTGACCGGCATCAGGTCCGTGCTGTCCATGTAGAGGAACGCGCTGAACCAGGAGTTCCAGAAGGACACCGAGTAGAAGAGCACCATCGTCGCCACGACCGCCTTGGACAGCGGCAGCACGATCCTGAGGAGGATGCCGTAGGTGCTCAGGCCGTCGATCTGCGCGGCCTCCTCCAGTTCGGTCGGCAGGCTCTCGAAGAAGGTCTTCATCACCAGGAGGTTGAACACGCTGATCGCGTTCGGCAGCGCGATCGCCCACACAGTGTTCTTCAGGCCGAGGGAGGTGACCAGGATGTAGTTGGGGATCAGGCCGCCGGTGAAGAACATGGTGAACACGGCGACGCCGACGAGTACGGTGCGCCCGCGCAGGTGCTTCTTGGACAGCACGTAGGCGTAGCAGGTCGTCAGGACCATGGCGACGGCCGTCGAGACGAGCGTGTAGAAGACGGTGTTGCCGTAGTCGCGCCAGAACATCGAGTCGTGGAAGACGATCCGGTACGTGGTGAGGTTCAGCCCCTTGGGCCACAGGGTCACTTCGCCGGCCCGGATCTGCCGCTCGCCGCTGAAGGAGCGGGCGAGGATGTTGACGAAGGGGTACAGGGTCACCACCACGACGAGGGTCAGGAAGACCCCGTTGACGCCCTGGAAGACCCGGTAGGAACGGCTCGGCCTCACCACAGGCTGGTCCCCACTGTGCGGCGCGAGAGCTGGTTGGCGGCAGTGATCAGGACCAGCCCGATGACCGCCTCGAACAGGCCGATGGCGGCGGCGTAGCTGAAGCTGTTGGACTCGACGCCCGCCCGGTAGACGTACGTCGAGATCACGTCGGCGGTCGGGTAGGTCAGCGGGTTGTAGAGCAGCAGGACCTTCTCGAAGCCGACCGCCATGAAGGTGCCGATGTTGAGGATCAGCAGCGTGATCATGGTGGGGCGGATGCCGGGCAGGGTGACGTGCCAGATCTGCTGCCGGCGATTGGCGCCGTCGATGCGCGCGGCCTCGTACAGGTCCTCGTCGATCGTGGTGAGCGCGGCGAGGTAGAGGATCGTGCCCCAGCCTGCCGTCTGCCAGATCTCGGAGCCGACGTAGACGGTGCGGAACCAGTCGGGTTCCTGGATGAAGCGGATCGGGTCGTGGCCGAGCAGGCCGAGGACGTGGTTGACCGGGCCGTCGGTGGCGAGCATCTGCATCGTGACGCCCGCGACGATCACGATGGACAGGAAGTGCGGAAGGTACGACACCGACTGCACGAACCGCTTCAGCGAGCGTCGGCGCACCTCGTTCAGCAGCAGCGCGAGGACGATCGGGATCGGGAAGCAGAAGACGAGCGTGAGCCCGCCGAGCCACAGCGTGTTGCGGAACACCTGCCAGAAGGTCGGGTCGCTGAGGAACATGCGCACATAGCGCAGGCCCACCCACTCCTCGCCGAACATCGAGCCGCCGGGCTCGAAGCGCCGGAAGGCGATGACGTTGCCGATCATCGGCAGATAGCGGAAGACCAGGAAGAACAGCAGCGGCAGGACGGCGAGCGAGTACAGCTGCCAGTCGCGGCGCAGTGCCCGGCGCCGGCCGCCGCGCCGGGCCGGCCGGGCCATGGACTCCGGTGCTTTCCGGGGGCCCGGCGGAGGGCCCGTCTTGGTGGTGGTGCTCATGCTCGGTCCTCTCGTGGGGGCGGAGAAGTGGCCGAAACTTTCGAGCTCTTACCGGTAACTTGGCGCAACTTAGAGGCTGTTAGAAAGCGCTGTCAATGGGTGCCGCAGCAGTCTTCTGGGACAGATGACGGGAGTTGCAACGTGCGGGCCGCTGGGTAGGACCTCCGCAAGTTTCCATGACCCGTCCGACTCCTGCGAGGTGGCCGTGCCCGCGTTCGACCTGCCGCTGACCGAGCTGGAGCGCCACCGTCCGGCCGTCGAGGAGCCCGCCGACTTCGACGCGTTCTGGCTCGGCACACTCGAAGAGGCCGCCCGCTCGGAGCCGTTGGCGACCGTGACCCCGGTGCGGACCGGCCTGCGGCTGACGGAGACCTGGGACGTGGCCTTCAGGGGCTTCGCGGGCGATCCGGTGCGCGCCTGGTTCAGCCGGCCGGCCGGGATGCGCGACGCCCTTCCCGCGGTCGTCGAGTACGCCGGGTACGGACGTGGCCGCGGCCTCCCGCACGAGCGGCTGACCTGGGTGAACGCCGGATACGCACATCTGCTCATGGACAACCGCGGCCAGGGCGACCAGTACGGCTGCGGCGGCGACACCCCGGACCCGTGGGCGGGCTCCTCGCCGGGCGGCCCGGGCGCGGCGGCGCGCGGCCTGCTCGCGCCGCGCGACTACCACTACCGTCGGCTGATCACGGACGCGGTGCGCGCGGTCGCGGCGGTGCGCGCCCTGCCGGGGGTGGACGGCAGCCGGGTCGCGGCCGTCGGGAACAGCCAGGGCGGCGGACTCGCCCTGGCCGTCGCGGGGCTGGTGCCGGACCTCGCGGCGGTCCTGGTCACCGCCCCCTTCCTGTGCGGCGTCCGGCGCGCCCTGGACCTCACCGACGCCGGTCCGTACGGCGAGATCGCGGCCTACCTCACCGTCCACCGCGGCGCCGAGACGGCCGCGTACCGCACCCTCTCCTACATGGAGGGGATCTCCTTCGCGCGCCGCGCCCACGCCCCGGCCCACTTCGGGGTCGGCCTGCGCGACACGGTGTGTCCGCCGAGCGGGGCGTACGCGGCCTTCAACCGGTATGCGGAACTGAACGGCGCGGACCCCCACAAGGAGATCCGCGCCTATCCCCACAACGGCCACGAGGGCGGCGACGCGGTGCACGTGCGCCGCCAACTCGACTGGCTGGCCGCCCGCTTGGAGGTCAGCCGGTCGCGAGGGTGAACACGTGCAGGTCCGCGTTCTGCGGCAGCCTCACGCTCGCAATGGTCTTCCCCTCCGGTGCCGTGAAGGGCTTGGTGGCGAAGACGTACGTCGCCACCGGGTCCTTGTCGGCGCCGGCGACATTGCGGTACGCGGTCCTGGCGACGACCTCGTTGCCGTACTGGACGGTGCCGCCGCCTCCGCCGACGGTCCAGTCGGTGAAGGACAGGTCGACGGTGTCGGTGCCGCCGTCGGAGTAGGTGACGGTGGCCCGGGTCTGCTGGTTGCCGTTGACGGCGCTGCCGATGAAGGACAACTTGGCCGCGGGTGCCGGGAGTCGGATGGTCTGCCCGGCCGCGGAGACGTTGTCCGGGCGGCCGCTCGGGGAGTCGGGCCAGGTGAAGGCGAGGCCCTGCGCCGTGCCCTGTCCGCCCGGAGTGAGCCCGGCCGCCGCGAGGGCCTGGCGGGAGTAGCTCCAGCCGCCGCCGTCGTAGTCGGCCTCGTCGTGGTCGCCCTCGTCGTCGGATACGCCGGTGTTGTCGTAGGCGGCGAGCAGGGTGCCGGGGGCCGCGACGGTCAGGGAGACGGGCTGCTCGTAGGAGGTGCCCTGCGAGGTGACGGTGACCTTGACGTCGTAGAAGCCCTGTCTCATGTCCGCCGCCGAGGTGAGGGTGATCTCCTGTTTCCCGTCGGTGACCGTTCCCTGGGCGGGGGTCGCGGTGATCCCGTCCGGCGTCTGGACCTCGAACCGCACCTCGGGGCCCGCACCCCCGCTCATCGACAGCGCGCGGATGCCGACCTTCGCGCTCCCGCCCGGCGCGACGGTCGCCGTGGTCGGACCGACGCCGATCTGGTACGGCTGCTCGCCCGCCCGGAAGGAGGGCGGCGCGTCGGACGGGTCGCCGCCCCAGGTCCTGTCCGGCGTACCGGAGAGCGTGTAGTCAAGCCGCCCGCCGTCCCGTACGAACGACGCCGGCAGCCAGGGCCGGGCGCTGGTACGGCCGTCGACCTTCAGCGAGGTGATGTACGGGGCGTCGGCGGCTGCGCCCGCCGCCCGGACGGAGATGTCGTTGCCGTGCGGGCGGTCGATCTCGATGCGCGGGAACAGCGGTGACGCCAGGACGAGTTCGGCGCGTGAGGGGACCTGGGGGTACATGCCGAGGGCGGAGAAGACGTACCAGGAGGACATCGCGCCGAGGTCGTCGTTGCCGGGGATGCCACCGGGCTGGGTGGACCACAGCTGCCTCATCGCCGCGCGGACGGTCTCCTGCGTCCTGTACGGGGCGCCCGCGTAGGCGTACAGGTAGGGCACGTTGATCGACGGTTCGTTGTCCAGCTCGGACTTGTCGCCGCCCCCGCCGGTGAAGGACCAGCTGCCGTCGTCGTCGTGGAAGAAGGAGTCCAGCCTGGCCAGCGCCTTGTCCTTGCCGCCCATCGCCGCGAAGAGTCCGGCCGGGTCGTGCTGGACCATCCAGGTGTACTGGGCGGCGGTGCCCTCGACGAAGCCGTTGCCGGTGGAGGGCGTGAAGCCGGTGACCCAGCTGCCGTCCGCCTTGCGGTTGGCGATGTAGCCGCCGGTGGGGTCGGCGGCGACGTTGAAGTTGTTCTGCCACCACTGGGCGCGCCCGGCGAAGGCCGCCGCCGTGTCCTTCTCCCCCACCGCGGACGCGAGTTGGGAGAGCGAGAAGTCGGCGCCGGACATCTCCAGGGTTTCCGCGGCGCCGCCCCAGGCGTTCGAGACGGACGGCATGTAGTGCAGCTTCAGGTACTTGTCCAAGGAGGGGCGCTGGCCGACCGACAGCACGGGCTTGCCGGCCGGGGACAGGTCCTGCTCGGTCGCCACGGTGGCCGCCCGGACCAGCGACCTCAGCGCGCCGCGCAGGTCGAAGTCCGTGCCGCCGAAGGCGCGGATGCCGGCCAGGGTGGTCGGGGACGGGTCGCCGTTCATGACGTGCGTGCCGCTCGCGCCGTGCAGCCAGCGGTCCCAGACGCCGCCGTTCTGCCCTGCGAGTTCGTACAGCGACTGGGCGATGTCGGACCCGGTCCGCGGGTCGAGGAGGGTGAGCAGCTGCACCTGGTCGCGGTAGACGTCCCAGCCGGAGAAGGTGCCGTACTGCGCCCGGTGGCCGCCACCGACCCTGTGCACCTCGCCGTCGCTGCCGCGGTAGCGGCGGTCGGCGTCGCTGATGACGTTCGGGTGGAGCAGGGAGTGGTAGAGCGCGGTGTAGAAGGTGGTGCGCTCGTCGTCGGTGCCGCCGCCGACGCGGACGGCGTCCAGCCGGTCGCGCCAGGCCCGGCGGGCAGCGTCCCGCACCGCGTCGAAGGAGCGGTGCGGGGGGTTCTCGGCGGCGAGGTTCGCCTCGGCTCCCGCCCGGCTGACGTAGGAGATACCGACCTTGACGCCGACCGGGCCGTCACCGGGCGCGAACTCGACGTAGCCGCCCGCCCCCTTGCCGGCGACGGGCCGGCCGCCGTGGGAGAAGCCGCCGGTGCCGCCGGAGGCCGAGGTCGAGCCCGGGTTCAGCGTGTCGTCCTGCCAGGTGCCGGTCGCCTTGAACGCGCGGTCGAAGCGGGCGGTGAAGTACAGCGTGTAGTAGGCGCGTTGGCCTTCGGGGTCGAGATAGCCGCAGAAGTTCCCGGAGGTCACCGAACCGGAGACGGTACGGGTCTTCGGGTCGATGGTGACCGAGGAATCGGTGGAGCCCACCTCGGAGTTGGCGGTGCGGATGAGCAGGGAGGCCGGTTTGTCGGCGGGGTAGGTGAAGCGGGCCGAGCCGGTGCGCGCCGTGGCCGTCAGATCGGCCGTGACACCCGAGGCGAGGCCGACCTTGTAGTGGCCGGGCTCGGCCTTCTCGTCGGCGTGGCGGAAGTCGGAGGCGTAGACGGCGTCCTTGGTGTCGGCGGCGGGCGAGGAGGTGACCTCACCGGCGTAGGGGAAGAACGGGATGTCTCCGGAGCCGCCCGCGCAGCCCGTGCCGGACATGTGGGTGAGACTGAAGCCTCTGATGCGGGTGGCGTCGTACTGGTAGCCGCCCGGTGCGGCGGTGCGGGTGGCGTCGCCTCTGGTGTTCTCGGGGCTGAAGGAGAACATGCCGAACGGGGTGACGGCGCCCGGGAAGACATCGCCGCCGTTCTTGGTGCCGATGAGCGGATCGACGTACGGGCTGGGGTCCTTGAGCAGTTCGGGGGGTGCGGCGGTGGCCGCCAGGGCGGGCGTGGCACCGGTGACCGCCAGAACGGCGGCCAGCAGCAGGGACGCAGGGCGCAGGCGCATGACGCGGCCCCTCCTCCTTCGGACGGGTCGCGCACCACAGGTCGCACAAGCCGCAGGGACAGTAGCGTGCGTCACGCGTACCACGGAAGAGTGCGTACGCGGATGGGGGCGCACCGGAAGGGCATCCGTACGGGTCAACTTGGCAGGCCAACTCGATTGACAGCGTTGTCGGTTGACGCGGTAGAGTCATGCGCAGACCAATAGACAACGTTGTCGTCGTCGCACCGCGGCATCGCCACAAGCCAGCACCATCCGGACAGGTACTCCCCCGGCCTGGCCGGCTCGCGGACCCGGTGGAGCGCCATGCCGCCACCGGGTCCGCCCCGAGCCGAACGTTCGCCGGGTCAACCGACCTGGCAGGGGAGGGTCGTCGCCGTATCACCCCCGTCGCCCTGGACGACGTACCCGAAGGTCGCACTCTGTCCGGGGCTCAGTGATCCGTTCCAGTCGGCGTTGTGGACCAT
Source organism: Streptomyces sp. C1-1 (assembly GCF_050214755.1). NCBI lineage: Bacteria > Bacillati > Actinomycetota > Actinomycetes > Kitasatosporales > Streptomycetaceae > Streptomyces > Streptomyces sp. C1-1. The sequence goes on from NZ_CP189826.1 coordinate 2,923,285, forward strand.
CACGCCCTGGCCGGTGTAGGTCGCGTTGCCGTTCCACAGGCTCGCCACCGACTGGCCGCCCGGCAGCGTGAAGTCGACCATCCAGCCCAGCATGGGGACGTCGCCGGTGTTGGTGACGGTGACCTCGGACTGGTAGCCGCCGCTCCAGCTGCCCGTGGTCCTGCGGGTGGCGGAGCAGGCGCCCGGAACGGGGTCGGTGGGGTTGCCCGGGTCGTGGATGCCGGTCACCTCGCCGTGGCCGCCGTCGAAGACGACGTCGGAGCAGGAGTAGAAGGTCTCGGCGCTGTCCGAGCGTTGCCAGACCATGTAGACGATGTGGCGCCCGGACTTGTTGTCGGGGAGCTTGCCGGACCATGAGTAGTTGGCCTCGACCGTGCCCGGGGTGCCGTTCAGCGGCGGGTGGTCGATCGTGAGGAACGGCTTGTCCTCGATGTCGTTCCAGGTGAGCGGCTTGGTCGGGTCGAAGCCGTCCTTGGTGATGTAGACGTAGAACCAACCTGGGTGCGCCGCCCAGGCGTTGTAGGAGAAGTCGACGGTCGCACCCGAGGTGAGATGGGTGAGCGGCCAGTCGTTGCGCGGGAGGTCGAAGCCGGTGAAGTTGGGGTTGCCGCCGCTGCACAGCTCGCCGTCCGGGACGAAGCCTCGGGTGCGTCCGGCGCCGTCGGAGCGCAGCACGGAGAACCAGTTGTAGAACGGCGTGGTTCCGCTGACCTGTTGGGCGGCCTTGCACGCCGGATTGACCGGCTTGATCTCACCGGTGTCGGTGAGGCCGTCCTGCCAGCACAGGAAGGTGCGGCTGCCGGGTTTCATGGGGGTGCCGTGCGCCTCCGCCCTGCCGCCCGCGGTGACGAGGAGGGCGAGGGCCGGGAACGTGGCGAGGAGGGAGACCAGGACGAGGAAGAGGGCGCGGGTGCGTCCCGAGGACGCCGATCGACCCGTTCTCATTTTTGGCAGGATCATGACAGATGCAATCCTTCGCGTACGACCGTACGGATGCGGGTGCGGGGTGCGCGTAAGCCGTCGAGCGGGGTGCGCGTGAGGCGTCGAGCGGGGTGGGAACGGCCCCGTGGGCGGCGGGTTCCGGTCCGTCACCATATGGGAGCGCTCCCACCCTGCCTGTGGGGGAAGTTAGCGCTGTCGGGCCCGCTTGTAAACGCCCGACGCGGCCGGCCACTCGAATACGACACCGCACCAACCGCCGCACCGCCCGACAGCCGCCGCCGCGAGCCCCGTGACGGCTTGGGACGGCTTGGGACGGCTTGGGACCGCGACCGCATGGACGCCTCTAGTGCACGGCATGGGTGCCGGCGGGCGACTCCACCGTGAACGTGGGCTCCAGCAGCGGGAGTCGGGCGGTGAACTCGGTTCGGCCCGGGGTGCTTTCCACGTCGATCCGGCCTCCGTGCGCCGAGACGACGGCTCTGACGACCGCCAGCCCCAGTCCCGATCCGCCCTTCGTTCCCGGGGACCGGGTCCGGGAGGAGCCGGCGCGGGTGAAGGGTTCGAAGACCGTCGGCAACAGTTCGGGCGCGATCCCCGGCCCGTCGTCCCGCACCCGCACCACGCACCGCTCCCCCGTCGCCTCGACCTCGACCGCCACCGTCGTGCCGGCAGGCGTGTGCATACGCGCGTTGGCCAGCAGGTTGGCGAGCGCCTGGTGGAGCCTGGCCCGGTCCCCGACGACGAGGGCGGGCGCGTCGTCGAGACGCAGCGCGAGCTGCCAGTGGTGGCCGTCGTCCGACGCCCGGGCCTGCCACACCGCCTCGGCGGCGACGGCCGCGAGATCGACCTCGGCCTGCTCCAGGGGCCGGCCCCCGTCAAGCCGGGCCAGCAACAGCAGGTCCTCCACCAGCCCTGTCATCCGCGCCGACTCCGCCGACACCGTTCGCCAGGCCAGCACCGGCTCGACCCGGTCCGTGCCGCGGTTCATCAGCTCCGCGTAGCCGGCGATGGAGGCGAGCGGGGTGCGCAGTTCGTGGCCGGCGTCGGCCAGGAAGCGCCGCATGCGTTCCTCACCGCGCTGCCGCTCGGCGAGGGAGGTCTCCACATGGTCGATCATCCGGTTGAGGGCGGCCGCGACCTGGCCGGCCTCGCTGCCGGAGTCGGCGTCCCGGACGGGGACCCGGGTCAGGCCGGTGACCTCGCCGTGGTCCAGCGGGATGCGGGTGACCGCGGCCGCGGTGGCGGCGACCCGGCCCAGGGGGCGCAGTTGCCGCCGTATGACCACCGCGCAGGCGACGGCCGCGACCGCCAGACCGGCCGCCGCCACCGCGGCCTCGGCCGCCACCAGTCCGCCGATCATGTGCCGGACGTCGCCCATCGGCAGTCCGGCCAGGACGCGTACGTCGCCCGACCGCGCGGCGGCGATCCGGTAGACGCCGAGTCCGGGCACGGTACGGGTGTGCTCGGACCCGTCGGTCGCGATGTCCCGCAGGGCGGCGCGCTGGGCCGCGGTCAGGTTCCGCGGTGGGGCGTCCTGGCTGACGACGGCCGCCGACACCACGCCGCCGTCCGCGTCCAGCCGGGCGGCGAGCATCCCGGCGGGATGGCCGTTCTCGGTGAGGAAGGACAGACTCGCCCGGTCGTTCGGAGTGAGCTCGGCCCCGCCCAGGCTGCGGGCGACCTCGTCGCCGACCCGATCGTCCAACTCACCCATGAGAGAGGAGCATTGGAAGAGGACCGTGGTGCCGGCCATCGCGGCGCACACGGCGACCAGGGTGGCGGTGACGAAGAGCAGCAGACGCGTGCGCAGGGAGCGGCCGCGCGGGCGGGCGGTCATCGGCCGTCCCTCGCGGGCCTGACGGCGTGGCGCGCGACGGGGCGGCGGCCGTCGGCGAAGGGATCGTCGCCCCTTGGAGCGGCGGGGGCGGGCAGCGCGTCGGTGAGCGTGGGCCCGCCGGTGACGACGAGCGCGCGGACGCGGTGACCGGTACGGGACCCCAGGGTGCCTGACATGTCTCGATACTGTCCCGGTCCGCTGTCGGAACCCTGTGTTCAGCCTGAGGGTGGGTGATGACATCGGGCGGATACGGCGGAAGGGCCGCACCCCCGACATACGGGGATACGGCCCTTCCGGTGCTCAACCGGCCTGCCGTACCGCTTACTTGCGGATCAGGCTGCGCAGCACGTACTGCATGATGCCGCCGTTGCGGTAGTAGTCGGCCTCACCGGGGGTGTCGATGCGGACGACCGCGTCGAACTCGACGCCCGTGTCGGTGGTGACCTTCACCGTGCGCGGGGTGGTGCCGTTGTTCAGCTCCTCGACGCCGGTGAAGGAGAAGGTCTCCTCGCCGGTCAGGCCGAGGGACTGCGCCGAGGCGCCCTCCGGGAACTGCAGCGGCAGGACGCCCATGCCGATGAGGTTCGAGCGGTGGATGCGCTCGTAGGACTCGGCGATGACGGCCTTGACGCCCAGGAGCGCGGTGCCCTTGGCCGCCCAGTCGCGGGACGAGCCGGAGCCGTACTCCTTGCCGGCCAGGACGACCAGCGGGATGCCCTGCTCGATGTAGTTGCGGGAGGCGTCGTAGATGAACGACACCGGACCGCCGTCCTGGGTGAAGTCGCGGGTGTAGCCGCCCTCGGTACCCGGCGCGATCTGGTTGCGCAGGCGGATGTTGGCGAACGTGCCGCGGATCATGACCTCGTGGTTGCCTCGGCGGGAGCCGTAGGAGTTGAAGTCACGACGCTCCACACCGTGCTCGGTGAGGTACTTGCCGGCCGGGGTGTCGGCCTTGATGGCGCCGGCCGGGGAGATGTGGTCGGTGGTGACCGAGTCGCCCAGCTTGGCGAGGACGCGGGCGCCCGTGATGTCGGAGACCGGGGTGGTCTCCATCGTCATGCCCTCGAAGTACGGGGGCTTGCGGACGTAGGTCGACTCGGCGTCCCACTCGAAGGTGTTGCCGGTCGGGATCGGCAGGGCCTGCCACTGGGCGTCGCCCGCGAAGACGTCGGCGTAGGACTTGTTGAACATGTCCTCACCGATGGCGTTCGCCACGACGTCGTTCACCTCGGCCTCGGAGGGCCAGATGTCCTTGAGGTGGACCGGGTTGCCGTCCTGGTCGATGCCCAGGGCGTCCTTGGTGATGTCCACCTTCATGGAGCCCGCGATGGCGTACGCGACGACCAGCGGCGGGGAGGCCAGGTAGTTCATCTTGACGTCGGGGTTGATCCGGCCCTCGAAGTTGCGGTTGCCGGAGAGGACCGAGGTCACGGCGAGGTCGTGGTCGTTGACCGCCTTGGAGACCTCCTCCGGCAGCGGGCCGGAGTTGCCGATGCAGGTGGTGCAGCCGTAACCGACCAGGTTGAAGCCGACCTTGTCGAGGTAGGGGGTCAGCCCCGCCTTGTCGAAGTAGTCGGTGACGACCTTGGAGCCCGGGGCGAGGGTGGTCTTGACCCACGGCTTGCGGGTCAGGCCCTTCTCGACCGCCTTCTTGGCCACCAGGGCGGCGGCGACCATGACGTACGGGTTCGAGGTGTTGGTGCAGGAGGTGATGGCCGCGACCGTCACCGCGCCGTGGTCGATCTCGTACGTCGAACCGTCGGGGGCGGTCACGGTGACCGGGTTGGACGGGGCGCCGTTCGGGGCGACGGCCGGGGCGTCGGAGGCCGGGAAGGACTCCTTGCCGGACTCGTCGACGCCGTCGACGTAGTTGCGGACGTCCTGCTTGAACTGCTCGGCGGCGTTGGCGAGGACGATGCGGTCCTGCGGGCGCTTCGGGCCGGCGATGGAGGGGACGACCGTGGAGAGGTCGAGCTCCAGCTTCTCGGAGAAGTCCGGCTCGGCCTTCGGGTCCAGCCAGAGGCCCTGCTGCTTGGCGTACGCCTCGACGAGCGCGAGCTGCTGCTCGGAGCGGCCGGTGAGCTTCAGGTACTTGATGGTCTCGTCGTCGATCGGGAAGATCGCGGCGGTGGAGCCGAACTCCGGCGACATGTTGCCGATGGTGGCGCGGTTGGCGAGGCTCGTCGCCGCCACACCCTCGCCGTAGAACTCGACGAACTTGCCGACGACACCGTGCTTGCGGAGCATCTCGGTGATGGTGAGCACGAGGTCGGTGGCGGTGGTGCCGGCGGGGAGCTCCCCGGTCAGCTTGAAGCCGACGACGCGCGGGATGAGCATGGAGACCGGCTGGCCGAGCATGGCGGCCTCGGCCTCGATGCCGCCGACACCCCAGCCCAGCACACCGAGGCCGTTGACCATGGTGGTGTGCGAGTCGGTGCCGACGAGGGTGTCGGGGTAGGCCTGGCCACCGCGGACCATGACCGTGCGGGCCAGGTGCTCGATGTTCACCTGGTGGACAATGCCCGTGCCCGGCGGGACGACCTTGAAGTCGTCGAACGCGGTCTGGCCCCAGCGCAGGAACTGGTAGCGCTCGCGGTTGCGGCCGTACTCCAGCTCGACGTTCTGCGCGAAGGCCTCGTGGGTGCCGAACTTGTCGGCGATGACGGAGTGGTCGATGACCAGCTCGGCCGGGGAGAGCGGGTTGACCTTCGCGGGGTCGCCGCCGAGCTCCTTGACGGCCTCACGCATGGTCGCGAGGTCCACGACGCAGGGCACGCCGGTGAAGTCCTGCATGATCACGCGGGCCGGCGTGAACTGGATCTCCTGGCTGGGCTGGGCCTGCGAGTCCCAGTTGCCGAGGGCGCGGATGTGGTCGGCGGTGATGTTCGCGCCGTCCTCCGTGCGGAGCAGGTTCTCCAGCAGGACCTTGAGGCTGTACGGCAGCCGGGCCGAGCCCTCCACCTTGTCCAGCCGGAAGATCTCGTACGACTCGTCGCCCACCTGCAGCGTGCTGCGGGCGTCGAAGCTGTTCGCCGACACGACAGTCTCCTTCATTGATGTGCGCGTACCACCACGATCCTGCCGCCACGGCATCTCGGCCGATCCGCTAAGGTAAGGCTAAGTTAGGTAACCCTTAGTGCCAGACTCGATGGCGGCGTGCGACTGCGGTGCTCCTCGGCAGATATCTCGATGTCGAGATAACTCTAGTACATGGGGGCGGGATGGTCATGCCCGGACCCGGCCCCGTCTTGCCACGATCAGGCGGCACGAGCCATCAGCGCGCCGACTCGGGGTAGCCGGGAGATGTCATGCACCCAGTGAAAGGAGGCGCGATGCCCCTCACGTTCCGCAAGAGCTTCCGGATCCTTCCCGGAGTGCGGCTGAACATCAACCGGCACTCGTGGTCCATCACCACCGGCGGCAAGCACGGGCCGCGGCACACGCACAGCAGCACCGGACGTCGTACGACATCGATGGATTTGCCCGGACCTTTCGGGTGGCGGCGTACCCGTACGGAGAGGCGGGGTTGACGGGGCATCACCCGAACGGACCCCCCGGGATGCCCCATCTCATATCTGAGATAGCCTCAACCTCATGTCAGACGACTACCTCGTACGCATCGGCAAGCTCATCCGTGACGCCCGGCAACACCGAGGCTGGACACAGGCGCAACTCGCGGAAGCGCTCGGCACCAGTCAGAGCGCGGTCAACCGCATCGAGCGCGGGAACCAGAACATCAGCCTTGAGATGATCGCCCGAATCGGTGAAGCCCTGGAGAGCGAGATCGTCTCCTTGGGCTACGCGGGTCCGATGCATCTGCGGGTGGTCGGCGACCGTCGGCTGTCCGGGGCCATCGACGTCAAGACGAGCAAGAACGCGTGCGTGGCGCTGCTGTGTGCGTCCCTGCTCAACAAGGGACGCACCGTGCTGCGCCGCGTCGCGCGGATCGAGGAGGTCTACCGGCTGCTGGAGGTCCTCAACTCCATCGGCGTGAAGACCCGCTGGGTCAACGGCGGGGTCGACCTGGAGATCGTGCCGCCGGCCGAGCTGGACATGGGGGCGATCGACGCCGACGCGGCCGTGCGGACGCGGTCCATCATCATGTTCCTCGGTCCGCTGCTGCACCGGATGGACCGCTTCAAGCTGCCGTACGCCGGCGGCTGCGACCTCGGCACCCGGACCATCGAGCCGCACATGATCGCGCTGCGCCGGTTCGGGCTGGACGTCGCCGCCACCGAGGGCCAGTACCACGCCCAGGTGGACCGGGGCGTGCGGCCCGACCGCCCGATCGTGCTGACCGAGCGCGGGGACACGGTCACCGAGAACGCGCTGCTGGCCGCCGCCCGGCACGACGGTGTCACCGTCATCCGCAACGCCTCCTCCAACTACATGGTCCAGGACCTGTGCTTCTTCCTGGAGACGCTCGGCGTGCGGGTCGAGGGCATCGGCACCACGACCCTCACCGTGCACGGCGTGCCCGACATCGACGTCGACGTCGACTACTCCCCCTCCGAGGACCCGGTCGAGGCGATGAGTCTGCTGGCCGCGGCCGTCGTCACCGAGTCGGAGCTGACGGTGCGCCGGGTGCCGATCGAGTTCCTGGAGATCGAGCTCGCCGTGCTGGAGGAGATGGGTCTCGACCACGACCGCACGCCGGAGTACTTCGCCGACAACGGCCGCACCCGGCTGGTGGACCTGACCGTCCGGCCCTCCAAGCTCGAGGCCCCGATCGACAAGATCCACCCCATGCCCTTCCCGGGCCTGAACATCGACAACGTCCCGTTCTTCGCGGCGATTGCGGCAGTCGCCCAGGGCAAGACCCTGATCCACGACTGGGTCTACGACAACCGCGCGATCTACCTGACGGACCTCAACCGCCTCGGCGGCCGCCTCCAACTCCTCGACCCGCACCGGGTGCTGGTCGAGGGCCCGACGCGCTGGCGGGCCGCCGAGATGATGTGCCCGCCGGCCCTGCGGCCCGCCGTGGTCGTCCTGCTGGCGATGATGGCGGCCGAGGGCACGTCCGTCCTGCGGAACGTCTACGTCATCAACCGCGGCTACGAGGACCTCGCCGAGCGCCTGAACTCCATCGGGGCGCAGATCGAGATCTTCCGGGACATCTGACAGGTGAGGGGGCGCCCCGATCGGGGGCGCCCCCTCGCGTCGCGCTGTTACTCACTTTCGGGTGACGGCGTTCTCGCCGCCGGGGTGGCGGAGGCTGGCGGACGGATGCCACATTCCAGTGTTCCCAATGACCTTGCGCCCGATATGCCGTCAACATGGCGCATTCGGGGGATTGATGGTCGATACAGCCGACAGTTATGGATATCTGTCGGATCTGTAATGAACCCTCACGTATCCCCCACCGGACAGGGGGTTCGGTGCAGGGTGTGGATGCGCGGCCGACCGGTCGCCACCCGCACAACGCACGTCGACGACCTGCGGTTTCATCACCGTGGTCGGGGTGCACCACCCTTGCGAAGGGGGACACTCGTGTCCGTTTCTGCTTCCGTCCGCCGCCTGACCGCCGCTGCCGCTGTCGCCGCCGCAGTGGTCGGTTCCGCAGCGCTTCCCGCCGCGGCCGCCGACCACTGGCCCGGCCGCGGGCATCACGACTCGGTGTTCATCAGCGCCGTTCACTACGCCTCCCCGTGGCGTGACGGCCGGTACAACCGGTCGCTGAACGAGGAGTGGGCGGACGTCACCAACGACTCCCGCCGGGCGGTGAACCTGGACCACTGGACGCTGTCCGACCGGGACGGCCACACCTACACCTTCCACCACGTCCTGCTTCAGGGCCGCGCGACCGTCCGCGTCCACACCGGTCTGGGCCGGGACACCGGGAGCGACGTCTACCAGGACCGTCGCAACTTCGTGTGGGACAGGAGCTCCGACACCGCCACCCTGCGCGACGAGCGCGGCCGGCTGGTCGACGAGACCACCTGGGGCCGTCACGACCGCGACGGCGGCCGACGCGACGGGGACAGCCGCCACGACTGGGGCGGCCGCCATGACCGGGACGGGCGTCACGACCGCGACGGCTGGCACGACCGGGACGGTGGGCACGACCGCGACGGGTGGCACCGTGGTGACCACCGCCGCTGAGCGACCGGGTACGCCGGCGTCCTCGGCCGGCTGACCGACTGGTGGCGCGCCGCCCCTCGGCTCGGGGCGGCGCGCCACTGGCGCGAGTTGCCTCCGGCCCGCCCCTGCCCCTGTCATCCGCCTCCTCTCAACGAGACCCGCAATGGCATGGAGGACGCCTCCGAGCACTCCGGCCTCACCTTCATCGCGGCCGTCAACGGCTCCTGCGCGGGCGGCGGTTACGAACTCGCGCTGGCCTGCGACCGGATCCTGCTGATCGACGACAACTCCTCGGCGGTCGCCCTGCCGGAAGTGCCGCTGCTGGGCGTGCTGCCCGGCACCGGCGGGCTGACCCGGCTGACGGACAAGCGGCTCGTGCGCAAGGACCTGGCCGACGTCTTCGCCACCCGGAGCGACGGCGTACGCGGGAAGACCGCCGTCGACTGGGGACTGGTGGACGAGGTGGTCCGCGGCGGGAGTTCCTGGCGGTCGTCGAGCGGCGGGCGCGGGAGGCGGCGGCGCGCGACCCCCGGCCGGCGGACCTCCAGGGCGTGCGACTGGCGCCGCTGGAGAGGAAGAGCGGCGAGGACGGGATCCTCTACCCGTACGTGCGCGCCGAGTTCGACCGCCCGTCAGGGCTCGTGCACATCACCGTAAGAGGACCCGCCGACGCGGGCGACGACGGCTGGCCGCTCGCCCTGACCCGTCAACTGGACGACCTGATCCTGAGGTTGCGGGCCAACGAGCCCGAGCTGGGCATCTGGGCGGTGCGCACCGAGGGCGACCCCGAGCTCGTACTCGCCCAGGAGCGGCGGCTGTCGGGCTCCCGGGAGGACTGGCTGTCGAACGGGGTCCTGCACTACTACAAGCGGACCCTGAAGCGCCTCGACGTCACCGGTCGCAGTCTCGTCGCCCTCATCGAGCCGGGGAGCTGCTTCGCCGGGATGCTGCTGGAGCTCGCCCTGGCCTGCGACGTGCGGTACATGCTGGACGGTCCGCCCGTCGACGATCCGGACAGCGAGGAGCGTGCGCGACTCGTCCTCATCGAGGCCAACTTCGGCGTCTTCCCGATGGGCAACGGCCTCTCCCGTCTGGGGTCCCGCTTCTACGGGCGGGACGACCGTCTGGACCGGCTGCGCCGTGAGACCGGGCGCCCCCTGACCGCGGCCGAGGCCCGCGAACTCGGCCTCGTCACCGACGCACCCGACGACATCGACTGGGCGGACGAGGTGCGGCTGCTGCTGGAGAACCGGGCCGCGCTCAGCCCCGACGCGCTGACCGGGATGGAGGCCAACCACCGGTTCGTCGGCCCGGAGACCATGGAGACCAAGATCTTCGGGCGGCTCAGCGCCTGGCAGAACTGGATCTTCGTACGGCCCAACGCCGCAGGCCCGGAAGGGGCGTTGCGCCGCTACGGCACCGGGCGGCGGGCTGTCTACGACCGGAAGCGAGTGTGACCCGGAACCGGCCCGAGCGGGACGGCAGTTGGTCCGCCGACGAGGTGCCCGCGCTGCTCGGCCTCAACCTGGACCTGCGCGACGAGTACATCGCCGCCTGCCGGACCGGCCTCAGGCGCTGGAACCGCGTCCTCGAAGAGCACGGCATCGACTTCTGGCTCCGGCTCCCGCACCCCGGCTTCAACCGCCGGGTCGGCCTCGCCGCGGGTCACCACACCGACGGCACGATCGCCGACGAGGCGACCTGGGAGGCGAGCCGCGACCACTGGCTGCCGACCGCCGAGGACCTGGCGTTCGTACGGTCGTTGATGCGCCCGGTGTACGAGCGGGGGAAGATCGCGAGCTGGGTCGCGCCGCCCGTCAACGGGATCAACGGCAAACCGTTCGACTACGAGTACGTCCGACTGGTGTAGCCGTCCCGCTGGTCGAGTTCCTCCCACCGGTGCTGGGCGGTCGGTGTCCACTCGGTGTGCCTGGTGTGGAAGAGGTCGGTCGCTGTGGCGCCGCTCCAGGCCGGCGGCAGCAGTCGGGGCGGCAGGCGGGGGTCGAGGAAGGGGAAGCGGCGCCATTCGTGGACCAGGAGGGTCAGCGCGTGCAGGGTGGCGTCGCCGTCGGCCGGGTGCGGGCGGGAGAACTCGTCGACGAACGCCGCGTAGCGGAGCTCGACCTCGCTGAGGTCCCAGGCCCGCGCCACCATGGCCGCCTCGCTGCCCAGGGCACCGTAGGTCGCGGTGAACGACATGGCGTCGTCGGCGAGTCGGAGCTCCTTGAGGACGTCGAGCGCCTCGGCCTCGCGGTCGGCGTGGGGGGTGATCCACACGCCGGGTTCGGGAGAGCCGAAGCCGGCCCAGCTCAGGCGGGTGCGGACCCGGTGGCGCAGCTCGCGCCTGGACTCCGGGACCGAGACCAGGACGACGAGCCAGGTGCCGTCCCAGGCGGGGTCGTCGCCGCCGAAGTCGTAGATGCGCCGCGCGCCCTCGGTCAGCAGTCGGCGGCCGGGCGGGGTGAGGGTCCAGCGGGTGCGCCGGCCCACCCGCTCGGCGGCCAGCCAGCCCTCGGCGGCGGTCCGGGCGAGCGCCTGGCGGGCCGACTTCTCCTCCACGCCGAACAGTGCGAGCGTCTCGACCAGCGCGGACGTCCACACCGGGCGGTCGCGGGGCAGGACGTACTCGCCGAGCACGGTCATCAGCAGCGACCGCGCGCTCGTGTCGCCGACCTCCCGGCGCCGGCTGACCACCGGCCGCGCGGACGCCTCTTTCGCCATGCCCCGTCACTTCCCTCGTCGCCGGCTCTCGCCGCCTTACACAATATCTTGGCGGAACGACAGCCATCAGTAGAGTGTCGGCGGATGCGTTCAACACGTGCAACACACTCGGTCGGCCGGGGCGTGCGCCGGAGCGTCCGGCAGCACCGACCATTGCCTCCATGACGCAGGTGCTCGACCGGGACGGTCAACGACAAGCGGTTCTTCGGCAGTTGACGGCACCGTACTTCGCGCCGGCCGGACTGGACGTCTGGACGGAGGCGATCGACCGGTGTGTGAGGGAGGGGTTGGAGATCCTGGGCGGACGCGAACGCGCCGACCTCATGGGCGACTTCGCGCTGCCGCTCACCGCGACCGTCGGCGCGCACGTCTTCGGTCTGCCGCCCGCCCACGCGCCGCACATGATGGAGCTCGCCGGGCGGCTGTTCGGCCATGAGCACGCGCAGACCCCCGGCATGCGGGCCGCACACCGGGAGTTCGGTCTGCTGCTCGACGACACACTGCGGGAGAAGGCACAGCGCCCCGCCGACGACGTGATCGGCGCCCTCGTCCGCGCTCTGCACAACGGCACGATCTCCGGCCAGGAGCTGCGGGAACAGGCGGGCGGGCTGCTGGTCGGGGCTTCGGGCACCACCGCCATCCGTCTCGCCTACGGCGCCGCCCTGCTGCTGCGGCACCCGCAGACCCTCGGACGCGTGCCGGCCGGGGACCTCGTGCCGGTCCTGGAGGAGCTGCTCGGGCCGCGTCTGACGGCTCCGTCCGCCGTCGGCGCCCCGCTCGCCCGCCGGGTCGCCGCCGCCGCGCTGCCCGCGCTGTTCGCCCGGTTCCCCGGCATGCGGCTGGTCGGCGAGCTCACCGACATCGTGTGGCGGGGCGCGATCGGGGACCGGCGGCCGGTGGCCGTACGGGTGCTGCTGGACGTGCGCGCGTGACGGCGGCCGCGGGCGGGGCGTGAGGGCCGGCGGGGGCGCCGGCCGCACCGGCGCCTTCGTGCTCACGCAGGGCTGCCAGTACGTCGGCCGTCGTCAGAGGGTCGGTCATGGGACCACTGTGGCCGCCCGGAGCGGCCGCCGTCCGCACCGCTACTCCGTTCGGCCCCGGATGTCACCCGTTCCCACAGTTCCGCCACCGCCGGACTGCGCCGGTAGGGGCCGAGCTCCTGGCGGATTCCGGCGACGCGCTGGGTGACCTGCTGGGAGTGGACCCGGGGAGCCTCGTCGAGGCAGCGGTGCCACAGGGCGCAGGCCTCGTCGAGCCGGCCCTGCGCGAGGAGCAGCTCGGCCGTGCTCGCCAGGGTGAGCATGCGGGTGCGGTTGCGGTGTGCCTCGCGTTCACGCAGGGAGAGCTCGTAGGCGCGCAGGGCCGGGACGGACTCGCCGAGGGCGCGCAGCACCTGGGCCTGCTGGTAGGCGAAGTCGGCGTGGGCGTAGTGCACGAACGGGCCCGCGGCGCTGTCGGCCCGCTCCAGCCACCGCTCGGCCCGCAGCAGGGTCCGCACCGCCGTGCGCGGCAGCCCGGTCATCGCCTGGCCGAGCGCGCACTGGGTCAGCACGTAGGCGTGGGTGCCGGGCGAGGCCGTGCTCGGCACCGTCTCGGCGGCGGTCTCCGCCAGCCGCAGGGCCGAACCGGGGGCGCCCAGGCGCAGCGCCTGTCCGCTCAGCGCCCGCAGCCCGATGGCGTACAGCCGGCGGTCGCCCGCGTGGGCGGCCAGTGCCAGGGAGACCTCGTGGGCCTGCTGGGCCTGGCCCTCGGCGCCCATGTCGGCGGCCGACTGGGCGAGGAGATGTGCGAGTTGGGCCGCGCCGGCGAACAGCGCCCGGTGGCCCGGTTCCTCTCCCCGGCGGCGCAGCCAGGGGGTGACGACGTCGGAGAGGTAGCCGGCCAGCACGGTGCGGGTGTAGCCGCCGCCGAAGGCGTCGAGGTGGAAGGCGCAGAAGGCGGCGGTGTCCCGCATGGACCTGATCTCCAGGGCGAGGTCCGCCGGCTCGTGCGGACGGTCGTCACCGGCGCGGTCGGCGGGCCCGCCGGGGCGGGGCGCGCCGGGCCGGAAGGGGACCGCGCGGGCCGCCGCCCGCAGGCGCGGGTCCGCCTCGGCGCCGGCCAGCTCGCCGAGGCGGGCGACGGCGTCCGGGGCACCGGCGTCCGCGCTGCTTGCCCGGTCGGTCCGGAAGCCGGCGTCGAAGGGGGTGACCGTCCGGCCCAGGCGCTCGCTCAGCGCGTGGCAGAGCAGCTCCACGGTGAACGAACGGGGCCGGGTGCCGGCCAGCCAGTGCGAGACCGAGGTCCGGTCGTACCGGGTGGGTTGCCCCCGCAGGGCCGCCAGTCGGTTGACGTGCCGGGCGAGGGCCTCGTGCGTCAGCCGGGCCTCGGTGACGAGCAGTCGTAAACGGTGGTTCGGAGAGCGACGGTGCGAGGCCACGGGCATCTCCACGGGTCCGACCAGGTAACCGTCCGGGCTGCTGCGTGTACAGCGCAATGGTAAGCGTGGGCCGGTCCGCCCGGTGGCCGCGAGGCGCCGGCCGGCCGTTGTCAGTCGCGGGTCAGGGTGACGTCCTGGCGTTGGACCGCGTGGAAGCGGGGCAGGCGCAGTCCGCCCACGGGACGCAGCTCCATGACCGCGGCCTCGACGCTCGCGGTGCCTGCGTCGAGGGCGTCGGAGGGCTTGCCCGAGTTCTGCCAGCGGTGTTCCTGCCCGTCGCACACCGCGCCGGTGCCACCGATGCCCTGGTGGACGTCCGGCTTCGCCTGGCTGACGGAGGAGCTGACGAAGGCCGGGTCGGTGTTGCCGAGGCAGCGGTAGGTGCCGGAGAGGGTCACGGTGCCGTCCGCGGCGATGGTGCCGGTGGGGTCGACGGTCACCGTCTCGTACGGGTCCGCGGCGGCCGGCGAGGCGGGGGCGGTGAGCAGGAGCAGCGCGGCACCGGCCGCGAGGCCCAGGGCGGGGCGGACGAACATGGAAACCTCCTGAAGGTGGGGCTTCCACTGGGTAGCGGCCGGATCCGCCCGGGGCGGTGACCGTCACCCCTTCGGTGGCGAGTCCGCATCGACGGTCGTGGAACCGTCCGGGTGTTGTCCGGGTGTTGTCACGTTTCCCGCCGGGTCGTTCCGGTGGGTTCGAGTCGGGAGGATGGTCTGTCCAACGGGACCGTACGCAGCGTTCCCGGCCGACGTGGAGGTGCGCCATGTGTTCCCACCAGCCTTCGTGCCCTTCCTCCGACAGCCGCGCCCCGCACATCGTGGCGGCCCACCCCGAGCAGGGCTGGAGCCTGCGGTGCGACGGCGCGATCGTCTTCGACGACTCGGGCGAGCTGACGGCCGACGGCCGCGTCGTCGCCCCGCACCGTGTACCGGCCGAACTCCCGGCCGTCGCCGCCTGAACGCCGCCGTGCGCTACGGCAGTACGGCGAAGCCGTCCAGTTCCACCAGTGCCTTCTCGTCCCACAGTCGTGCGACCTGCACGACCGCCATCGCCGGGTAGTCCCGCCCCGCCAGGTCCCGCCACACGCGGCCGAGCCGGCCGGCGTGCTCGCGGTAGTCGGCGACGTCCGTGGCGTAGACGGTGACGCGGGCCAGGTCGGCCGGGGTGCCGCCGGCGGCCGCGAGGGCGGCGAGCAGGTTGCCGAGCGCCTTCTCGAATTGCTCGGGGAGAGTGTCGCCGACCACCTTGCCGTCGGCGTCCAGGGCGGTCTGGCCGGCCAGGAAGACGACGCGGGTGCCGGTGGCGACGACCGCGTGGGAGAAGCCGGCCGGCGGGGACAGCTCACTGGGATTGATGCGTTCCGCGGTCACCGCGCCTCCCGGTTCCGGTACAACTCCTTGGCGATGATGTCCCGTTGGACCTCGCTGGCACCCTCGTAGATGCGGGGGGCGCGGACCTCGCGGTAGAGGTGTTCCAGCAGGTGGCCGCGGCGCAGGGCGCGGGCGCCGTGCAGCTGGACCGCCGCGTCGACGACGTACTGGGCGGTCTCGGTGGCGAGCAGCTTCGCCATCGCCGCGCGCGCGGGGACGTCCGCGGCCCCCTCGTCGTACGCCGATGCCGCCGCGTACACCATGAGGCGTGCCGCGTCCGTGCGCAGGGCCATCTCGGCGACCTGGTGGGCGACCGTCTGCAGGTCGCGCAGCTTCCCGCCGAAGGCGTCCCGGCGGCAGGTGTGGTCGAGGGTGGCGTCGAGGGCCGCCTGGGCCATGCCGACGGCGAAGGCGCCGACGCTCGGCCTGAAGAGGTTGAGGGTGCCCATCGCGACCCGGAAGCCCCGGTCCACCTCGCCGAGCACGTCCTCCGCGGTCACCGGGACCGCGTCGAGGTCGAGGGCGCCGATGGGGTGCGGGGAGAGCATGTCGAGGGCGGTGCCGCTGAGACCGGGGCGGTCTGCGGGCACGAGGAAGGCGGTCACGCCACGGGAGCCCGCGCCGGGGGTGGTACGGGCGAAGACGGTGTAGAAGTCGGCCTCGGGGGCGTTGGAGATCCAGCACTTCTCGCCGGTCAGCCGCCAGCCGCCGGTTCCGTCGGGCTGGGCGGTCAGCGCCAGGGCCGCGGCGTCCGAGCCGGCTCCCGGCTCGCTCAGCGCGAACGCCGCCACCGCCGTGCCGTCGCCCACCCGGGGCAGCCAGCGCTCGCGCTGGGCCGGGGTGCCGTGGGCGTGCACCGGGTGGGCGCCCAGGCCCTGCAGCGCGAGCGCCGTCTCGGCCTCCGTGCAGGCGTAGGCGAGGGACTCGCGCATCAGGCACAGGTCGAGGGCGCCCGAGGTGAACAGCCGGTCCAGGAGCCCGAGTCTGCCGAGTTCGGCGACGAGAGGGCGGTTGACGTGCCCCGGTTCACCCTTCTCGGCCAGCGGGCGCAGCCGCTCGGCGGCGGTGCGCAGCTCCCCACACCAGGCGATCTGTGCCGGTTCGAGCGAGAATGCGGGCATCGCCGGTCCCCTCTCTGCCGTATCTCCCTCGACCGTATCGCGCCCCGTTGACTGTCGTCACCAACACGATACGCTCCATTCACGAGCCCGCCAGGACGCCGAACCCGGCATAAGGGGGCGCACCGCCATGACCAACTCGGCCCACGTCGACACCTTCGCGCGCGATCACCTCCCGCCCCGCGAGGAATGGCCCGAACTCCGCTTCGACCTGCCGGAGCTGCAGTACCCCGATCGGCTGAACTGCGCGGCCGAACTGCTGACGGGCCCCGAGCCCGGCCGCCCGGCGTTCCACACCCCCGCCGGCCCGACCTGGACGTACGGCGACCTGCGCGCCCGCGTCGACCGGATCGCCCACATCCTCACCGACGACCTCGGGGTGGTCCCCGGCAACCGCGTCCTGCTGCGCGGCCCGACCACGCCGTGGCTGGCCGCCTGCTGGCTGGCGGTGCTGAAGGCGGGCGGGGTGGCGGTCACGGTGCTGGCTCAGCAGCGGCCGCACGAGCTCGCGGTGATATGTGACATGGCACAGGTCCGGCACGCCCTGTGCGACATCCGCTCCGTCGACGACCTCGTCAAGGCCGAGATTCCGGGCCTGCGGATCACCACCTACGACGGCGACGCCCCCGACGACCTGCTGCGCCGCCCGGCGCCCGGCACCCCGTATCCGGCCGTCGCCACGGCCGCCGACGACGTGGCGCTGATCGCGTTCACGTCGGGCACGACCGGTCGCCCGAAGGGGTGCATGCACTTCCACCGGGACGTACTGGCGACAGCGGACACCTTCTCCCGGCACGTACTGCGCCCGGTCGCTGACGACGTCTTCGCCGGCAGTCCGCCCCTCGGTTTCACCTTCGGACTCGGCGGCCTGGTCATCTTCCCGCTCCGGGCCGGCGCCAGCGCCCTGCTGCTCGAACAGGCCCATCCGCGGCAGCTGTTGGAGGCCGTCGCCGAGCACCGCGTCTCGGTGCTGTTCACCGCGCCGACGGCCTACCGCGCGATGCTCGCGGAACTCGACGCGCACGACGTCTCCTCCCTGCGCCGCTGCGTCTCCGCCGGCGAGAACCTGCCCGCGGCCACCTGGCGGGCCTGGCAGGAGCGGACCGGGCTGCGCATCATCAACGGCATCGGGGCCACGGAGCTGCTGCACATCTTCGTCTCCGCCGCCGACGAGCGGATCCGGCCCGGGACGACCGGGGTGCCAGTACCGGGGTGGCAGGCGCGCGTGCAGGACGCGAACGGCGACCCGGTACCCGACGGAGAGCCGGGACTGCTCGCCGTGCGCGGGCCCGTCGGCTGCCGCTACCTCGCCGACCCGCGACAGCGCACGTACGTGCGCGGCGGCTGGAACATCACGGGCGACACCTACGTCCGCGAGGACGACGGCTATTTCCGGTACGTCGCCCGAGCCGACGACATGATCATCTCCGCCGGGTACAACATCGCCGGGCCGGAGGTCGAGGACGCGCTGCTGCGCCATCCGGACGTCGTCGAGGCGGCGGTCGTCGGGCGCCCCGACGAGGATCGCGGGCAGGTGGCCGTCGCCCATGTCGTCCTCAGGGAGGGCGCCGTACGGGACGCCGACGCGCTGCGCGCCTTCGTCAAGTCCGAACTGGCGCCCTACAAATGCCCGCGCGAGATCCACTTCGCGGACGCCCTGCCGCGCACCGCCACCGGCAAACTCCAACGGTTCAAACTGCGCACCGATGGTGACCAGCAGTGATGCCGACGACCTAAGATGATCAACGTGTCCGACCAGCATGCACCACGGTCTCTCATCGTCACGCTCTACGGCGCGTACGGCCGCTTCGTGCCGGGCCCCGTGCCCGTCGCCGAGCTGATCCGGCTGCTGGCCGCGGTCGGCGTGGACGCGCCCTCCGTACGTTCGTCGGTGTCCCGTCTCAAACGCCGCGGGCTATTGCTGCCCGCCCGCACGGCGCAGGGCGCGGCCGGGTACGAACTGTCGCCGGACGCCCGCCAGTTGCTCGACGACGGCGACCGGCGCGTGTACGCCACCGCCGCGCCCGGGGGCGAGGGCTGGGTGCTCGCGGTGTTCTCCGTGCCGGAGTCGGAGCGGCAGAAGCGGCACGTGCTGCGCTCCCGACTGGCCGCGCTGGGCTTCGGAACGGCGGCGCCCGGGGTGTGGATCGCGCCCGCGCGGCTGTACGAGGAGACCCGGCACACCCTGCGCCGGCTGCACCTCGAGCCGTACGTCGACCTCTTCCGCGGCGAGCACCTCGGCTTCGCCGCAACCGTCGAGGCGGTCGCCCGCTGGTGGGACCTGGCCGCGATCGCCAAGGAGCACGAGGCCTTCCTGGACCGTCACGAGCCGGTGCTGCGGCAGTGGCGGCAGCGCGCGGACACCCCGCCCGAGGACGCCTACCGCGACTACCTCCTCGTCCTCGACTCCTGGCGCCATCTGCCCTACGTCGACCCCGGTCTCCCGGCCCGGCTGCTGCCGGAGGACTGGCCGGGGGCGCGGTCGGTGGCGGTGTTCCGTGAGCTGCACGAACGGCTCAGGGACGCGGGGGCGGTGTTCGCCGGGGTGTGAGGTCACCTGTGGGCTCGAGCCCCACGCATGTGACCTCAGCCACACCTTCCGTCCCTCACGGAACCCTCAGCCTCTTCTATCCCTCTTCTCAAGTTTCTTACCTAGCGTTCGGCGAGCCGACCGCCGGGCTGAGAAAGAGGACTGTTGCGCATGACCACCAAGCCAGGGACAAGGGCTCAGGGAGCCACCGTCTGGCTCACCGGACTGCCGAGCGCGGGCAAGACGACCATCGCCCGCCACCTCGGCGAACGCCTGGAGGCCGAGGGTCATCGCGTGGAGATCCTGGACGGCGACGAGATACGCCGCTTCCTCTCGGCGGGCCTCGGCTTCTCCCGGGCGGACCGCACCACGAACGTGCAGCGCATCGGCCTGGTCTCCGAGGTCCTCGCCCGCAACGGCGTGCTGTCCGTGGTTCCCGTGATCGCCCCGTACGCCGACAGCCGTGAGGCGGTCCGCAAGCGGCACGAGGCCAGTGCGACGCCGTACATCGAGGTGCATGTCGCCACGCCGGTCGACGTGTGCAGCGAGCGGGACGTGAAGGGCCTGTACGCCCGGCAGGCCGCGGGCCGGCTGACGGGGCTCACCGGCGTCGACGACCCGTACGAGCCGCCGGCCGACCCGGATCTGGTGCTGGCGACGCAGGCCCAGACGCCCGAGGAGTCGGCCGCCGCGGTGTACGCGGTGCTGGTGGAGCGGGGGTTGGTGTGAGCGGCGCGCCGTCCCATCTGGACGCCCTGGAGTCGGAGGCGGTGCACATCTTCCGTGAGGTGGCGGGCGAGTTCGAGCGGCCGGTGATCCTGTTCTCCGGCGGCAAGGACTCCATCGTCATGCTCCACCTCGCACTGAAGGCCTTCACCCCCGCGGCCGTGCCGTTCCCGCTGCTGCACGTGGACACCGGACACAACTTCCCCGAGGTCCTCGACTACCGCGACCGTGTGATCACCGCACACGGGCTGCGCCTCCATGTGGCCTCCGTACAGGACTACATCGACCGCGGGGTGCTGCGCGAACGCCCCGACGGCACCCGCAACCCGCTGCAGACACTGCCGCTGACCGAGAAGATCCAGGCCGAGAAGTTCGACGCCGTGTTCGGCGGCGGACGCCGCGACGAGGAGAAGGCCCGCGCCAAGGAACGGGTGTTCAGCTTGCGCGACGAGTTCTCGCAGTGGGACCCGCGCCGGCAGCGGCCCGAGCTGTGGAACCTCTACAACGACCGCCACTCCCCCGGCGAACACGTCCGCGTCTTCCCCCTGTCCAACTGGACCGAACTCGACGTCTGGCAGTACATCGCCCGCGAAGCCATCGACCTGCCGCAGATCTACTACGCCCACGAACGCGAGGTCTTCCAGCGCGCCGGGATGTGGCTGACCGCCGGCGAGTGGGGCGGGCCCAGGGACGGCGAGAGCGTGGAGAAGCGGCGGGTGCGCTACCGCACGGTCGGCGACATGTCCTGCACCGGCGCGGTCGACTCCGACGCCGACACCATCGCCAAGGTGATCACCGAGATCGCCGCCTCCCGGCTGACCGAGCGCGGCGCCACCCGCGCCGACGACAAGCTCTCCGAGGCCGCGATGGAAGACCGCAAGCGCGAGGGGTACTTCTAGCCATGACCGGAACGACCATCGACACGCTGCGGTTCGCCACCGCCGGGTCCGTCGACGACGGCAAGTCCACCCTCGTGGGACGGCTGCTGCACGACTCCAAGTCGGTGCTGGCCGACCAGCTGGAGGCCGTCGAGCGTGCCTCCGCGAGCCGCGGCCAGGACGCGCCCGACCTCGCGCTGCTCACCGACGGGCTGCGGGCCGAGCGCGAGCAGGGCATCACCATCGACGTCGCCTACCGCTACTTCGCCACCACGCGCCGCCGGTTCATCCTCGCCGACACCCCCGGCCACGTGCAGTACACCCGCAACATGGTCACCGGCGCCTCCACCGCCGAGCTGGCGATCATCCTGGTCGACGCGCGCCACAGGGTGGTCGAGCAGACCCGCCGTCACGCCGCCGTGGCCGGGCTGCTGCGCGTCCCGCACGTCGTCCTCGCCGTCAACAAGATGGACCTCGTCGGGTACGAGCAGGAGGAGTTCGAGCGGATCGTCGAGGAGTTCGCGGGGCACGCGGCGGAGGCGGGACTGCCCGGCTTCACCCCGATTCCCGTATCGGCTCTGGTCGGGGACAACGTCGTGGACCGCTCGCCGCACATGGACTGGTACGCCGGACCGGCCCTGCTGGAGTTCCTGGAGAACGTCCCGGTGGGCGCCGAGGCGGCTGACGCGCCGGCCCGCTTCCCGGTGCAGTACGTGATCCGGCACGGTGAACAGCGCCACTACGCGGGCCAGTTGGTGTCGGGCTCACTGCGCGTCGGCGACCGGGTCACCGTGCACCCGTCCGGCGAGACCTCCGAGATCGCCGGGATCGACGTGCTGGGCGCGGCCGCCGAGGTGGCGTACGCGCCGCAGTCCGTGAGCGTGCGGCTCGCCGGGCAGCGGGACGTCTCGCGCGGCGACATGATCACGGCGGGGCCCGACGTCCCCGTACTCACCCGGGACGTCCGGGCGGCCGTGTGCCATCTGGCCGACCGGCCGCTGCGGGTCGGCGACCGTGTGCTGGTGCGGCACACGACCCGTACCGTCAAGGGCATCGTGGAGGACCTGGCAGGGGCCGTCGAGCTGTCGGTCAACGACCTGGGCCGGATCAGGCTGCGCACCGCCGAGCCCCTGGCGCTCGACGACTACGCGCTCTCCCGCCGCACCGGCGCGTTCCTGCTGATCGATCCGGCGGACGGCGCGACGCTGACCGCCGGCATGGTGGATCTCAACCGCCAAGGGTGAGACGGGGTTTGGGCGCGTCCGTCCGTCCGGTCTGCGGACGGCGGCTGCCCGCCCGGTAGGGCGCCGGCCAGCGGACGCCCGGACCGTCGTACCCCTGTTCGGCGGCCGCGTGCAGCGTCCAGTTCGGGTCGTACAGGTGCGGCCGGGCGAGGGCGCACAGATCCGTACGCCCGGCCAGGATCAGGGAGTTGACGTCGTCCCAGGAGGAGATCGCGCCGACCGCGATCACCGGGACGCCCACCCGGTGCCGGACGCGGTCGGCGAACGGCGTCTGGTACGACCGCCCGAACTCCGGGCGTTCGTCGGCCACGACCTGCCCGGTCGACACGTCGATCGCGTCGGCGCCGTGCGCGGCGAAGGCGCGGGCGATATCCACGGCGTCCTCGGCGGTGTTGCCGCCCTCGGCCCAGTCGGTGGCGGAGATGCGGACCGTCATGGGCCGCTCCTTCGGCCACACCTTCCGGACGGCGTCGAAGACCTCCAGCGGGAAGCGGAGCCGGTTCTCCAGGCAGCCGCCGTAGGCGTCGGTACGGCGGTTGGTCAGTGGGGAGAGGAAGCCGGAGAGCAGATAGCCGTGGGCGCAGTGCAGTTCGAGAAGGTCGAATCCGGCGCGGGCGGCCCGCCGGGCGGCGGAGGTGAACTGCTCGCGCAGGTCCTCGAGTTGGGCGGGCGTCAGCTCGCGCGGGACTTGTCCGGCGGGCTTGTACTGCAGTGGGGAGGCGGCCACGAGCGGCCAGTTGCCCTCGGGCAGCGGTTCGTCCATGCCCTCCCACATCAGCCTGGTCGAGCCCTTGCGGCCGGAGTGGCCGAGTTGCACGCCGATCGCCGTGCCGGGCGCCTGGGCGTGCACGAAGTCGGTGATCCGCCTCCAGGAGTCGGCCTGCGCACCGTTGTAGAGGCCGGTGCAGCCGGGGGTGATCCGGCCCTCCGCGCTGACGCAGACCATCTCGGTCATCACCAGCCCGGCGCCGCCGAGGGCGCGCGCGCCGAGGTGGACGAGGTGGAAGTCGCCGGGGACGCCGTCGACAGCGGAGTACATGTCCATGGGAGAGACGACGACCCGGTTGCGCAGGGTCAGGCCGCGCAGGCGGAACGGCGTGAACATCGGGGGTGTGCCGGGCGGGCAGCCGAACTCCTCCTCCACCGAGGTGGTGAAGCCGGCGTCGCGCAGCCGCAGGTTGTCGTGGGTGACGCGGCGGCTGCGGGTGAGCAGGTTGAAGGCGAACTGGCGGGGCGGCTGGTCGACGTAGAGGCCGAGGTTCTCGAACCACTCCAGGCTGGCCCGGGCGGCGCGCTGGGTGGAGGCGACGACCGGCCTGCGCTCCTCCTCGTAGGCCGCCAACGCCCGCTCCAAGGAGGGCTGTTCCTCCAGGCAGGCGGCGAGGGCGAGGGCGTCCTCGACGGCCAGTTTGGTGCCGGAGCCGATGGAGAAGTGGGCGGTGTGGGCGGCGTCTCCGAGGAGGACGACGTTGCCGTGCGACCAGTGCTCGTTGGTGACGGTGCGGAAGGTGGTCCAGGCCGACTTGTTGCTCCGCAGGGGC
The DNA here is from genome assembly GCF_050214755.1 of Streptomyces sp. C1-1. Classification (NCBI taxonomy): domain Bacteria; kingdom Bacillati; phylum Actinomycetota; class Actinomycetes; order Kitasatosporales; family Streptomycetaceae; genus Streptomyces; species Streptomyces sp. C1-1. Next base: position 2,946,695 of record NZ_CP189826.1, read on the forward strand.
CTGCCCTTGAGGGTGTCGGCGAAGATCTTGGCGCAGGCCTCGACGGACTCGTTCGCGTCGAGGTCGGCGAAGCCGGCCGCCCGCCAGACGTCCTCGTGCATCTCGACGATCACCGTGGACGCGTCGGCCGCGTACGGATAGCCGTGGAGCTGCATCACCCCGTGTTCGGTCTCGGCGATGTCGAAGCGGAAGGCGTCGAAGGCGAAGTCCGCGGCGAGCCAGATGTAGCGGCAGTGGTGGGTGAGCACATGGGGTCCGAACACATCGGCGTGGGCCTCGCGGGTGGTGCTGTTGATCCCGTCGGCCGCGATGACGAGGTCATGGGTCCGGTCCGGGCCGGCCGGGGCCTCGGTGCGGAAGCGGAGGTCCACGCCCAGGTCGCGGCAGCGGTCGTGCAGGATCTCCAGGAGGCGTTTCCTGCCGAGTGCGGCGAAGCCGTGGCCGCCGGAGGTGTGCCGTACGCCCCGGTGCACGATGTCGATGTCGTCCCAGCGGACGAAGTGCCGCTGTAGGGCCTGGTAGACGACCGGGTCGGCGTGTTCGATGCCGCCGAGGGTCTCGTCGGAGAGGACGACGCCGAAACCGAAGGTGTCGTCGGGGGCGTTGCGCTCCCAGACGGTTACCTCGCGGGCCGGGTCGAGGCGTTTCAGCAGCGCCGCCGCGTACAGGCCGCCGGGGCCGCCGCCGATGACCGCGACTCGTAGGGGCTGGCCGGTCCTCGTCGGCGGCTGCGGGATCGTCGTGGCTTGTCGCGCTCGCGCGGCGGTAGCCGCAGATTCGGCACCGCCCCGCGCCCCTGAGGTGGGCATCTCTACCGTCCCCTCCATTTGGGAGGGCGCTTCTGGGTGAACGCCGCGTGGAACTCGGCGTAGTCCTCGCCGTTCATGAGGAGGGCCTGGGTGGAGGCGTCCAGTTCGACCGCGGCGGCGAGCGGCATGTCCAGTTCGGCCGTCAGCAGCGCCTTCGTCTGGGCGTACGCCAGGGCCGGGCCGTCGGCCAGGCGGCGGGCGAGGGCCTGCGCGGCCTCGTCGGCCCGGCCCTCCTCGGTCAGCTCACTGATCAGCCCGATGCGCTCGGCCTCCGGTGCGCGCACCGGTTCGCCCAGCATCAGCAGCCGGGTCGCGTGACCGAGCCCCACCACCCTCGGCAGCAGGTACGCGGCGCCCATGTCGCCGCCCGACAGGCCCACCCGCGTGAACAGGAACGCGAACCGGGCCGTGGGGTCGGCGACCCGGAAGTCGGCCGCCAGGGCCAGGACCGCGCCGGCGCCCGCCGCCACGCCGTGCACCGCGGCGATCACCGGGAACGGGCACTCCCGGATCGCCCGGACGGTCTGGCCGGTCATGCGGTTGAAGTCGAGGAGCTGGGCGGTGTCCATGGCGAGGGTCGCGCCGATGATCTCGTCGACGTCGCCGCCGGAGCAGAAACCGCGGCCCTCGCCGGCCAGCACCAGGGCCCGTACGGATCGCTCCCGGGACAGCTCGGCGAGCAGGTCGCGCAGGTCGGCGTAGGCGCCGAAGGTGAGCGCGTTGAGCTTGTCGGGGCGGGCCAGGGTGACGGTGGCGACGGTGTCGGCGAGGTCGACGCGCAGGTGCTCCCAGCGGGAGGTGCGGGCGGCCGAGCCGGTGAAGGGACTCATGACGTGCGGCCTCCTGGGGGGCGGGGCGCTGCCGTACCGAGCTCTGCCATTCGAAGTTATCACTCATCCGTGACTGTCGTCATGAGCGCGCGATAAGACGGATGCGTTGTGACCCGGCGCCGTCACATCCGTCACGGCTCGTCGACGAAGCGGCAACGGCGGGAGCTGCCGTGCGAGGCAGGCCGTTGTTACGGGTAAGCCGCCCGGCAACGGGGCCGAACGTCCCGTACGGTGCCCGCCCGACGCCTCTGTGAGCGGGCCCGTAGGATTCATACGGTTGAAAGCAGGACAGCCTGCTGATGAACGGACCCATCGTGCAAGAACGCCCCGCCTCCTCCGCCTCCTGGCGCGTCGCGCTGCCGCATTCCGCCGCGGCCGTGCCGGTGGCCCGCGCGCTCGTGCGTACGGCGCTGGCCGAGCTGGAACACGGGGCGGACAGCGACACCGCGGAGCTGCTGACGGCGGAGCTGGTCGCGAACGCCGTGGAGCACACCACGGGGGACGCTCCGATAGAGCTGGTCGTGGAGCTGCTGCCGTCGGGCTGCCGGGTGGAGGTCCACGACCCGGACCCGGCACCCCCGGGCGATCTGACGACACCGGGCCCGGGGATGCCCGACCCCTGGCAGGAGCACGGGCGCGGGCTGCTGCTGATCCGCGCGCTCAGCTCGTCCTGCGGGCACCGGGCGACGCATTCCGGGAAGGCGGTGTGGTTCCGGCTGCCCTGCGTGCCCCCGCAGCGCCGGCCCGTGTGACGACGGGGCCGGTCACGGCGGTTACGGACCCCGGGGCGGGCCGGCGGGTCAGGCCAGGGTCGCGACCAGGATCGCCTTGATCGTGTGCAGCCGGTTCTCGGCCTCGTCGAAGACCACCGAGTGGGCCGACTCGAAGACCTCGTCGGTCACTTCCAGCGACTCCAGGCCGTGGCTGTCGTGGATCTCCTGCCCCACCTTGGTGCCCAGGTCGTGGAAGGCCGGCAGACAGTGCAGGAACTTGACGTCCGGGTTGCCGGTGGCGCGCAGGACGTCCATGGTCACGGCGTACGGGGCGAGCGCGGCGATGCGCTCGCTCCAGACCTCCTTGGGCTCGCCCATGGAGACCCAGACGTCGGTGGCGACGAAGTCGGCGCCCCGGACGCCGTCGGCCAGGGACTCGGTCAGCGTGATCCGGGCGCCGCTGGCCCCGGCGAGCTCGTGCGCCCGGTCGATGACCTCCTGGACCGGCCAGTAGTGCTTCGGGGCCACGATCCGGACGTCCATGCCGAGCAGGGCGCCGGTGATCAGGTAGGAGTTGCCCATGTTGAAGCGGGCGTCGCCGAGGTAGGCGAAGGCGATCCGGTCGACGGGCTTGGCGGTGTGCTCGGTCATGGTGAGCACGTCGGCGAGCATCTGGGTGGGGTGCCAGTCGTCGGTGAGGCCGTTGTAGACGGGCACGCCGGCGTGGGCGGCCAGCTCCTCGACCTTCTGCTGGCTGTCACCCCGGTACTCGATCCCGTCGTACATGCGGCCGAGCACGCGCGCGGTGTCCTTCACGGACTCCTTGTGCCCGATCTGTGAGCCGGACGGGTCGAGGTAGGTCGTGGAGGCGCCCTGGTCGGCCGCGGCGACCTCGAACGCGCAGCGTGTGCGCGTCGAGGTCTTCTCGAAGATCAGCGCGATGTTCCGGCCGGTGAGACAGCGCGTCTCGGTCCCGGCCTTCTTGGCGGCCTTCAGCTCCGCGGCCAGCCCGACCAGGCCGAGGAACTCCTCCGCGGTGAAGTCGAGTTCCTTCAGGAAATGGCGCCCGGCGAGGGCGGTCGGGACTGTCGCCATGGGGCGCTCCAGAGATACGGGAACAACGGACCCTGGAAGTCTATACGAGCGTTGGCATTTCTATGCACATACGTGTACGCCTATACGGCCTCGCGTTCGACCGGGCAGCTCATGCAGCGCGGCCCACCCCTCCCCCGGCCCAGCTCGCTGCCCGGGATCTCGATGACCTCGATGCCCTGCTTGCGCAGATGGGTGTTGGTGGTGGCGTTGCGCTCGTAGGCGACGACGACGCCCGGTTCGACAGCCAGGACGTTGCAGCCGTCGTCCCACTGCTCGCGCTCGGCGGCGTGCACGTCCTGGGTGGCGGTCAGGACGCGGATCTCGCTCAGCCCGAGGGCGGCGGCGATCGCCCGGTGCATGTGCTCCGGCGGGTGGTCGGTGACCTTCAGCTCCTCGCCCACACCCGGCTCGATGGTGTACGAGCGCAGCATGCCGAGGCCCGCGTACTGGGTGAAGGTGTCGCCGTCGACCATTGTCATCACGGTGTCGAGGTGCATGAAGGCGCGCCGCTTGGGCATGTCGAGGGCGACGATGCTCCGGGCCGAGCCGGCCGCGAAGAGCTTGTGCGCGAGCATCTCGACGGCCTGCGGCGTGGTCCGCTCGCTCATGCCGATCAGGACGGCGCCGTTGCCGATGACCAGGACGTCCCCGCCCTCGATCGTGGACGGGTAGTCGACCTGCCCCTCCGACCAGACGCGGAACGTCTCGTCACGGAAGAGCGGGTGGTGCCGGTAGATCGCCTCGAAGTGGACCGTCTCGCGCTGCCGGGCCGGCCAGCGCATGGCGTTGACGGAGACCCCGTCGTAGATCCAGGCGGAGGTGTCGCGGGTGAAGAGGTGGTTGGGCAGCGGGGCGAGGAGGAAGTCGTCGAGGTCCATGACGTGGAAGCGGACCGAGGTCGGCTCCGGGTGCGCGTCCAGGAACTCGCGTTTGGTCATGCCGCCGACGAGCGCCTCCACCAGCTCGGCGGGGGCCATGGTCTCGAAGGCGGCTCTGAGGTGGTCGGTGGCGAGGACGCCGTACTCCTTCTCGTCGAAGACCCGGTCCAGGACGAGGGTGCGGGCCGCCGGGATCGCCAGGGCCTCGGTGAGCAGGTCGCCGAAGAGGTGGACGGTGACCCCACGGTCGCGCAGGACGTCGGCGAACCCGTCGTGCTCGGCGCGCGCCCGGCGCACCCACAGCACGTCGTCGAAGAGAAGTGCGTCCTTGTTGCTGGGGGTGAGCCTTTTGAGCTCGAGATCGGGCCGGTGCAGTATGACGCGGCGCAGCCGCCCGGCCTCGGAGTCGACATGGAATCCCATGCCTCCATCCTGACCACCGGGGGGCGTCTTGACCCGTGGCTCGTGAGTTTCTCCCGTCCCCAATTCTCGTCCTCTTGACGATAACGGCGTCCACCGTTTATCGTCGAGGAGACGAGAACGAGGGGGTCCGATGGCCGACATCACCCGGCGCCTGGGCTGGCGCCATCTCAGGGGCGCGCCCACGGCGCACATCCGGCACCACCGGGACGGCAGGCTGCTGCACGACGGACCGGGGCTCAGCTTCTGGTTCCGCGCACTGACCGCGGCCCTGTCCGAAGTCCCGGTCGACGACCGGGAGTTGGCGATGACCTTCCATGCCCGCACGTCCGACTTCCAGGACGTGGCGGTGCAGGCGACGGTGACGTACCGGATCAGCGACCCGGCCCTCGCCGCGGCCCGCCTCGACTTCTCCATCGACCCCGACACCGGGGTGTGGCGGGGCGCGCCGCTGGAACAGCTCGGCACCCTGCTGACGGAGACGGCGCAGCAGCACGCGCTGGACGTCCTCGCCCGTACGTCACTGTCGTCGGCGCTCGTCGACGGCGTGGCGGCGGTACGGGAACGGGTCGCGGCGGGGCTCGCGGCCGAACCGCGGCTGCCGGCGACCGGTATCGAGGTGGTCGCGGTGCGCGTGATCGCGCTGCGCCCGGAGCCGGAGGTGGAACGGGCGCTGCGCACTCCCGCCCGCGAGCAGATCCAGCAGGAGGCCGACCGGGCGACGTACGAGCGCCGGGCCGTGGCCGTCGAGCGGGAGCGCGCCATCGCCGAGAACGAACTGGCCAGCCAGATCGAACTCGCCCGCCGCGAGGAGCAGTTGGTGGAGCAGCGGGGCACGAACGCGCGGCGCGAGGCGGAGGAGCACGCGGCGGCCGACGCGGTCCGCGCCGAGGCCGAGGCGGCACGGACGGTCCGGCTCGCGGAGGCGGAGGCGACGCGGTCGGTGCGGCTGGCGGACGCCGAGGCACAGCGCACCGAGCGGCTCGCCGAGGCCGAGGCCACGAAGGCGGTACGGCTCGCCCGGGCGGAGGCCGAGGCGGCGCGCGAGGTCGGCGAGGCGCGGGCCCAGGCGCAGGCCGCCTGGCTGCGGGTGCACGGCGACGTCGACGTGGCGACCCTGCACGCCCTCACCGGGACCCGGCTGGCGGAGAACCTGCCGCGCATCGACAGCGTGACCGTCTCGCCGGACGTGCTGACAGGGCTGCTGGCGCGGCTCGGCGGCGGGGAACCGGCGTGAGCCTCGCACCCCGCGCGGTCCTGGTCCACCGCACCACCGAGTACGAGGAGTTGCTGGCCCACCACGGCACCCACGGGCAGGCCGCCTTCTTCCTCTCCTCTCGGGGGCGGGACATCGAGGAGGTCGCCGAGCGGCACCGGCGGACCCGGCGGGCGCTCACGGAGGTGACCTCGGTGATTCCGCCGGGCTGGCGGCAGAGCTGGGTCGAGCGGGCCGATCTGGACCGGTTCCTGTTCGCCCCGGAGGACGTGGTGGTCGTGGTCGGGCAGGACGGTCTGGTGGCGAACGTCGCCAAGTACCTGGCCGGGCAGCCGGTGGTGGGCATCGACACCGACCCCGGGCGCAACCCCGGCGTCCTGGTCAGGCACCGGACGGGCGACGCGGCCCGGCTGCTGCCCGCGGCGCTCGCCTCCGGCACAGGGGTGGACGAGCTCACCATGGTCGAGGCGGTCGCCGACGACACACAGCGGCTGGTCGCGCTGAACGAGATCTACCTGGGCGCCGCCGGACACCAGACGGCCAGGTACCGCCTGGGCCTCGAGGACGACGGGGGTGTCGTCGAGGCCCAGGCCTCCTCCGGGGTGCTGGTGGGCACGGGGACCGGCGCGACGGGCTGGCTCAGGTCGGTGTGGCAGGAGCGGGGCGCCGCCCTGTCCCTGCCGCGCCCCACCGAGGGCCGTCTGCTGTGGTTCGTGCGCGAGGCCTGGCCGTCCCCGGCGACCGGGACCTCGCTGGTCGCGGGCGAGCTCGCCGCGTCCGGCGGGCTGCGCGTCACCGTCGAGTCGGAGCGGCTCGTCGTCTTCGGGGACGGGATGGAGACGGACGCGCTGGAGCTGACCTGGGGGCAGTCGGTGCGGGTCGGCGTGGCGGGCACGTCACTGCGCCTGGTCGGCTAGCCGAGCCCCCTCCCCCGCCGACCGCCCCTCGCGCACCGGCGCCCACAGGGCGCCGGCCGACACCAGCGCGACCACCGCGGACGCCACCAGCACCGTCACACTGCCCAGCGCGGCCGCGAGTGCGCCGCCGCCCAGTGCGCCGACGGGCACGGTCACCAGGAGTGCATGAAGGTGATGGTGAAGCCGACCATGTCCGGTTCGCCGGCGAGGACGGCGGCCGCGCACTCGGCGACGAACTCGCCCGCGTACCTCCGCATCTCTTGGGCGGTGTCGATCGCGACGCCGCACCGCCCGGCGTAGTCGCGCAGGGTCCCGGTACCCCAGTCGGGGTCGTCGTACAGCACGCCGGAGAACACCCAGTCGCCCAGGCCGTGGAAGATCGAGTCGCTGCCGACCCGGACGTGGTCGCCCGGCCTGAGCCGGCCGCCGGAGTGCTTCAGCAGGAACTCCGCCCAGCGCAGCGAGCCGTGGAACTCGCGCACCTCGTCGCCCGGACGGGTGCGCGAGACCAGCGTGTGCAACAGGCCCGCCTGCAGTGACGGAAGGTCGATCGGATGCCAGGGCATCGTCACCAGGTGGACGCGCAGGCCGTTCAGCGCGTCGGCCGTTTCTCCAGGACGCGCGGCTGCCGGTTGGTCTTCTCCTCTTCGCGGACGACCACCTTCTTGATCTCCACCTGTGCCCCGCCCTCCTCGAACTCGGCTGATCCATAAGCCTGTTCAAGTTAGGCGGGGTACCCGAGGGACACAAGGGCGCCGTGGGCCGTGAGGTGAGCGGGGCTCACGAACGGCTCAAAGCCGCGGGTCCACCGGCTCCGACTCCAGGGCCAGCACCCCGAACACGGCCTCGTGCACGCGCCACAGCGGCTCCCCCTCCGCAAGCCGGTCCAGGGCCTCCAGACCCAGGGCGTACTCGCGGATCGCCAGCGAACGCTTGTGGCCGAGGAAACGGGTGCGCAGCCGGGTCAGGTTGTCGGGGCGCGTGTACTCCGGACCGTAGATGATCCGCAGGTACTCGCGGCCCCGGCACTTGACGCCGGGCTGCACCAGCCGTCCCTCCGTGCTGCGCACGAGGGCGCCTGCCGGCTTGACGACCATGCCCTCGCCGCCGCGGCCGGTCATCTCCAGCCACCAGTCGACACCCGCCCGCACCGACTCCGGGTCACCGGTGTCGACGTAGAGCCGCCGAGTGGTCTGCAGCAGGCCGCTGCCGTCGTGTTCCACCAGCCGGTCGAGCAGCGCGAGTTGCTCGTCGTGCGGCAGCGCGGCGAGGCTGCGGCCCTGGACCGCCAGGATCTGGAACGGTGCCAGGCGCACGCCGTCCAGGCCGTCCGTCGTCCAGCAGTAGCGGCGGTAGGCCTGCGTGAACGCGGCCGCGTCCGACGCCCGTTCGCGGTGCCGGGCCAGCAGGTCGGCCACGTCGACGCCCCGCTCGGCGGCGCCCTCCAGTGCGGTGAGGGCACCCGGGAACACCGCCCCGGACGCCGCGCCGACGGCCGCGTACTGCGAGCGCAGCAGCCCGGACGCCTTCAGCGACCAGGGCATCAGCTCGGCGTCCAGCAGCAGCCAGTCGGTGTCGAGTTCGGCCCACAGACCGGCCTCGGTGACGGCGGCGCGGACGCGGCCCAGGACCTCCTCCGTGACCGACTCGTCGTCGAAGAACGGCCGCCCGGTGCGGGTGTACAGCGAGCCCGTCGGGCCCTCGACACCAAACCGCTTGCGCGCGGCCTCCGCGTCCCGGCACACCAGCGCCACCGCCCGCGAGCCCATGTGCTTCTCCTCGCACACGACACGCGCGACCCCGTCCGCCGCGTACTGGGCGAACGCCTCGGCGGGGTGCTCCAGGTAGCCCTCGACGTGACTGGTCGCCGTCGGCGCCATGGTCGGCGGCAGGTACGGCAGCAGGCGCGGGTCCACGGCGAACCGGCTCATGACCTCCAGCGCCGCGGCCGCGTTCTCCTCGCGCACGGCGACCCGCCCGGAGTGCCGGGTCTCCACGACCCGCCGCCCGTGCACGTCGCCCAGGTCGAGCGGCCGCCCGTCCTGCCCGCCCGGTGCCTCGGTGCGCAGCGGACGCGTCGGCTCGTACCAGACCCGCTCGGCCGGTACGTCGACGAGCTCGCGCTCCGGCCAGCGCAGCGCCGTCAGCTTGCCGCCGAAGACCGCGCCGGTGTCCAGGCAGATGGTGTTGTTGAGCCAGGTGGCCTCCGGTACCGGGGTGTGGCCGTAGACCACGGCCGCCCGGCCGCGGTAGTCCTCGGCCCACGGGTAGCGCACGGGCAGCCCGAACTCGTCGGTCTCGCCCGTCGTGTCGCCGTACAGGGCGTGCGAGCGGACCCGGCCGGAGGTGCGACCGTGGTACTTCTCGGGAAGGCCGGCGTGGCAGACCACGAGCCGGCCGCCGTCGAGGACGTAGTGGCTGACGAGCCCGTCGATGAACTCCCGTACCTCGGCGGCGAACTCCTCGCTCTGCCCCTCCATCTGCTCGATGGTCTCGGCGAGTCCGTGGGTGTGCTGGACCTTGCGGCCCTTGAGATACCGGCCGTACTTGTTCTCGTGGTTGCCGGGCACGCACAGGGCGTTGCCCGACTTCACCATCGACATAACGCGGCGCAGCACGCCCGGGCTGTCGGGGCCGCGGTCGACGAGGTCGCCGACGAAGACGGCCGTACGGCCCTCCGGGTGGACGCCGTCGGTGTAGCCCAGCTTGCCCAGCAGCGTCTCCAGCTCCGAGGCGCAGCCGTGGATGTCGCCGACGATGTCGAAGGGTCCGGTGAGGTGGGTCAGGTCGTTGAAGCGCTTCTCGGTGACGACGGTGGCGTTGTCGACGTCCTCCGTTCCGCGCAGCACGTGCACCTTGCGGAAGCCCTCGCGCTCCAGGTGGCGTATGGAGCGGCGCAGTTCGCGGATGTGCCGCTGGATGACCCGGCGGGGCATGTCGGCCCGGTCGGTGCGCGCGGCGTTGCGTTCGGCGCACACCTCTTCCGGCACGTCGAGGACGATGGCGATGGGCAGCACGTCGTACTGCCTGGCCAGGTCGATCAGCTGGCGGCGGGAGTCCTGCTGCACGCTGGTGGCGTCGACGACGGTGCGGCGGCCGGCGGCCAGGCGTTTGCCGGCGATGTAGTGCAGGACGTCGAAGGCGTCCCCGGTAGCGCTCTGGTCGTTCTCGTCGTCGGAGACCAGGCCGCGGCAGAAGTCGGAGGAGATCACCTCGGTCGGCTTGAAGTGCCGGCGGGCGAAGGTCGACTTGCCGGAGCCGGAGGCGCCGACGAGGACGACGAGGGAGAGGTCGGTGACGGGCAGGACCCGTCCCCTGTGCTGTGTCGTCTCGGTCATGCCGCCTTCGCCTCCTTCTCGTGGGTGGTGAGCGTCCGGAACACGGCCATCTGGGTGGGCGGACCGACCTCGGGGTCGTCCGGCCCGACGGATACGAACTCCACGCCGTAGCCGTGCCGTTCGGCCACCGTGTGCGCCCAGGCGCGGAACTCCTCCCGCGTCCACTCGAAGCGGTGGTCGCCGTGCCGGACGTGGCCGGCCGGGAGGGACTCCCAGCGGACGTTGTACTCGACGTTCGGGGTGGTGACGAGGACCGTGCGCGGGCGGGCCGCGCCGAACACCGCGTACTCCAGCGCCGGGAGCCGGGGCAGGTCGAGGTGCTCGATGACCTCGCTGAGCACGGCGGCGTCGTACCCCTTGAGCCGCTTGTCGGTGTACGCGAGCGAGCCCTGGAAGAGGGTGACCCGCGCGGCCTGCCGCTCGCCCATGCGGTCCAGCTTGAGCCTGCGGGAGGCGATGGTCAGCGCGCGCATCGACACGTCGACGCCGACGATCTCGGTGAACCGTGCGTCCTTGAGCAGCGCCTGCACCAACTGCCCCTGGCCGCAGCCGAGGTCGAGCACCCGGGAGGCTCCGGCGGCGCCCAGGGCCTCGATGATGGCGTCCCGTCGCTGCACGGCGAGCGGGGTCGGCCTCTCCTCCGCCTCGGTCTCCTCCTCGACGGCGTTGTCGATGTCCTCGACCTCGCTGTCGTCGGCCTCCGCCAGCCGCACGAGTTCCAGGCGCTCCATCGCCTCCCGGGTCAGCGACCAGCGGCGCGAGAGATAGCGGCTGGTGATCAGCTTCTGCTCGGGGTGGCCGGGCAGCCAGCCCTCGCCGGCCCGCAGCAGCTTGTCGACCTCGTCCGGCGACACCCAGTAGTGCTTGGCGTCATCGAGGACGGGGAGCAGCACGTACAGGTGGCGCAGGGCCTCGGCGAGGGTCAGTGTCTCGGACTCCAGCAGCAGACGCACATAGCGCGAGTCGCCCCACTCGGGGAACTCGGTGTCCAGGGCGACCGCCTCGGCGGTGACCGTCCAGCCGAGCGGCTCGAACAGACGCCGTACCAGTCCCGGACCGCCGCGGGCGGGCACCGCGGGCACCTCGATGCGCAACGGACGTGCCTGCCCCGGCAGTTCGGGCCGGGCCCGGCACATGCCCTTCATCGCGCTGGAGAACACGCCGCTCAGCGCCACCGCGAGCAGCGAGGAGGCCGCGTACGGGCGGTCGTTGACGTACTGCGCGAGCGCCGCGTCGGGCGCCCCGCCGCGGCCCTTGCCCTTCCCCCGCCGCACCAGCGCCACCGCGTCGACCTCCAGCAGCAGCGCCGCCGTGCAGCGCTGGTCGTCCGCCTCGGGGTAGAGGACGTGCGCCGTGCCGTAGGAGGTGGAGAACGCCTGCGCCTTGTCGGGGTGCTTGTGCAGCAGGAAGCCGAGGTCGGTGGCGGGGCGTTCGGGGGTGCCGGTGGTGGTGATGGTGAGGAACATGGGCAGGGCCTCTCAGGCCGGTCGACGGTTTCGGCTGCCGTACGCGCGAAAGCCCCCAGGAAGGGTGATCCTGGGGGCTCGGCAGGACGACGCTCCCACCTTCGCACACGGCGCCCGGCCGGCGCCCCGGTTTATTTCCTCAGGTCACGACAGCTGCGACTGGACCTGGGCGGAGATCAGCTCCAGGTGGTCGAGGTCGTCGAGGTCGAGGACCTGGAGGTACATGCGCCGGGAGCCGACGGCGGCGTAGCGGCCGATCCTGTCGACGACCTCGGCCGGGGTGCCGGCCAGGCCGTTGGCCTTGAGCTCGTCGACCTCGCGGCCGATGGCGGCGGCCCGGCGGGCGACCTCCTGGTCGTCCTTGCCGACGCAGACGACGAGGGCGTTGGAGTAGACGAGGTCGTCGCCCTTGCGGCCCGCTTCCTCGGCGGCGGCGCGGACGCGGGCGAACTGGCGCTCGCTGTCCTCGATCGAGGCGAACGGCATGTTGAACTCGTCGGCGTACCGGGCGGCGAGGCGCGGGGTGCGGGTGGGGCCGTGGCCGCCGATCAGGACGGGGATCTTCTCCTGGGCGGGCTTGGGCAGGGCGGGCGAGTCGGTGAGGTCGTAGTAGGTGCCGTGGAAGTCGAAGGTGTCGCCGAGCTTCGTCTGCCACAGGCCGGTGACGACGGCGAGCTGCTCCTCCAGGCGGGCGAACTTCTCCTTGGGGAACGGGATGCCGTACGCCTTGTGCTCCTCCTCGAACCAGCCGGCGCCGATGCCGAGTTCGACGCGGCCGCCGGACATCTGGTCCACCTGCGCGACCTGGATGGCGAGGACGCCGGGGAGGCGGAAGGTGCCGGCGGTCATCAGGGTGCCCAGCCGGATGCGGCTGGTCTCGCGGGCCAGTCCGGCGAGGGTGATCCAGGCGTCGGTGGGGCCGGGCCGGCCGTCCACGTCGCCCATCTTCAGATAGTGGTCGGAGCGGAAGAACGCGTCGAATCCGAGGTCCTCGGTGGCCTTCGCCACGGTGAGCAGGGTGTCGTAGGTGGCCCCTTGCTGGGGCTCGGTGAAGATGCGCAGGTCCATACCTCCATCCTGCACACCTCCGTGCCGGTCAACCGCACCGGTACCCGCCGTCACTCCCGTCCCCGGTCGGGTGAAATCGCGTCAACGCGGGGCGCGGGGGTGCCCGCGCCAGTGACCGGGTCCGAAAGTGATCGTTGCTCGTGCGGAGCCGGACCGCCGGCGCCCGCACCGGTCGGTCCTCGCCGGGGCGTCACCCGTGTCGGCCTCTGTCGTTCCGGGGCCGGGGGCCGAGGAGGCCGTCGATGTCCGAAGAGTCAACGGTGCCGCCGCAGGGCGGGAGCACCGGCCGGCCGACGGGCCTGCTGCAGCAGATGGAGGAGCTGATGGCGGCCCTGAACGCGAATCTGTCCGCCCTGGACGCCGGCCCCTGGTCGGCGGGCCGCGGCACCGCCGACGCCGAGGTCCAGGTCCGTCCCGGAGGGCCGGGGTCCGCCTGCTGAAGTCCTTCTGCCGGAGATCCGTCGAAGGGGCCCTAGCCCGCCTCCCTCTCGGACAGCCGCTGCTCCCCCTCCGCCAGTTTGCGCAGCATGTCCCGCACCCGGTCCCGGGACTCGTCGGCCGCGTCGATGGCCTCCATGCACTGCCAGTACGTGGCCTCGTCGTCCGCGGCGCAGGCGAGGCCCACCAGGGCGATGCCGACCTCGCCGAGGAGGCCGCCGAGGCAGAGGAGGGCCTGGCGGGCGTCGCCCAGTTCGGTCAGCTGGGCCGCGCGCAGGTCTCCGGCGGCGAGCCGCGGGGTGTCCAGGACGCCACAGCCGCGGCCCGCCAGCTCCGTCAACCCCAGTGCCTCGCCGCGCAGTTCGGGCGGGCCTGCCACCGCGAGGCGGCTGCCTATCGCCTGGGCCAGGGCCTGCGCCTGCCACACCTCCCTCAGGATCTCCGGCGCACCGCCGCCCATCGCCAGGGCGCGCCTGCTGGTCACGATGAGCCGAACAGCGTCCATACGCTGCCCCCGTCCGTCTTGACGCGCTGCCCACGCGTCCATCCGCCCGAACTCCGTTGTCCACTACCCAGAGTGAGGGGCTGCGGGACGAAAAGCCAGAGGTGGGCGGAAATCTGTGGACAACAAATCGATTTCGGACCGGATTTTGACTGCGGAGAGTGAAAGCGGATCGAACGGCTCCTTACGGCGCCGGGAACCGCCGCTCGTTCCGGTCGATCTTGGCGTCGAGGGCCGCGAGGGGGTCGATGTCCAGGACGTGGCAGAGCTGGAGCAAGTAGGCGAGGACGTCGGCGACTTCGTCGGTCACCCGGTGCGCGGTACCGGGGTCGTCCATCACCCGGGCCGACTCCTCCGGCGTCAGCCACTGGAAGATCTCGACCAGTTCGGAGGCCTCCACGCTGAGGGCGGCCACCAGGTTCTTGGGGGTGTGGTACGGCTGCCAGTTGCGGGCGGCGGCGAAGTCGGCGAGCCTGCGCTGCAGTTTCGCCACGTCGAGGGGTTCGCGCGAAGGATCGTTCACGGCTCCAGGTGTACCACCGTGACCCCGTCGGCCCCGGCGGTCCATGACGCGTCGGCGACCCCGGCGACCACGCGGATGTGGCCCCGCTGCCCCATGCGCGCGGCCAGCCGCAGCAGTTCGCGGCGCTGGCCCAGGTCCAGCGACCGGTCGAAGGCGTCGGCGAGGACGGTGAGCGTCTGCATCGCGGCGGGCACCTCGCCGGCCGTGTCCACCTCCAGCACGCCCGGCCCGGTCAGCAGGACCAGGGCGAGGGCGACGTAGCGCAGTTCGCCGTCGCCCAGACGCTCGAACGCCGTCCGGAAGCCGTCGCCCCGGTCGAGCAGGCCACGGACCGTGCCGTCGGCGAGCGGTTCGGCGAGTACGTCGGTCACCGTCCCGGCGCATCCGGCGCGCACCGCGGCGACGAGCTGCGCGTGCCGGCGCCCGCACTCGGCGCGGGTGCGCCACAGGACGTCGGCGAGGTTGTCGCAGCCGGGCAGGAGCCGGCCGGAGGCCGTCGGCACCGGCCGGCGCATGCGGCCGGGGCGGGGGTCGCAGGCGAAGACGGAGCGCAGGGCGACGACCATCTGTTCGGCGGCGGCGAGCACCTGGCGCTGTCCGTCGGTCTTGCCGGCCACGCGCAGCGGCAGCAGCGCCGTGCCGAGCCGGTCGTCGGGCAGCGGGGCGCGGGTGACCGGGGTCGCGCCGGCCGTGTGCCAGGCGGCCTGGACGACACGGCGGGCGGGGTCGCGCAGGGCGGTCTCCAGCAGGATCAGGCCGCCGGAGGTCAGGCGCTCCCCCACGACGCGCAGTTCGGGCTCGGCCTGTACGGCGACGTCGAGCCGGACCGGCCCCTCGGGGCCGTCGGCCGTGCAGCCGATGCGGAAGCCGCGGCGGTGCTGGGCGTCGGGGCGGGCCCGGTCGGGCACGCAGGCGCCCGGGTCGGGGAACACCTCGGCGACCGGGGCTCCGCCGCCGAGCCGGGCGAGCGCCTCGTAGGCCCGTAAGGCGGTGGTCTTCCCGCAGCCGCTGGGCCCGGCGAAGAGGGTGAGGGGCCCGATCGGGAACCGCGCGCCGCGGTGGCCGGCGAAGGCGGACAGCCGCAGTTCGGTGAGGCAGGGGCGGGCCACCACGGGCCGGTCGGACAGCGACGGCACAGGGGCGCCGGGCTCCGGTGACACAGATGACACGCTCATGGCCGGACCGTACGGCCCCACAATCCGCGGAACCGTTCCACCTCCGCGCCCTTCCCACGAACGGACGACAGAGCACTGCCCCTGACGACCTCTGGGTCAGCCGCCGGAGACTCCCGCGCTTTCCATCAGGCCCGTGACCTCCGTGCCGGCCGGGGTGAGGAGGAAGACGTTGCGGTCGACGCGGTGCATCCCGCTCGCCAGGCCGAAGACGACTCCGGTGCTGAAGTCGAGGACGCGCTTGGCGACCTCCGTCTCCGCGCCGCTGAGGTCGAGGAGGACCGGCACGCCTGCCATCAGGGTCTCGGCGACCTCGCGGGCGTCGCCGAAGACGTTGACCCGCAGGACGACGAAGCGGCGGCGCGGCTCGGTCACCGCTTCCGGGTGCGAGCGATGGTCCACCGCGGACGGCCAGGCGTCCCGGCCCCGCAACGGCACGACCTGGGCGAGCCCCTCCCACTGCTCATCGGTGACGTCGTACCTGTTCACCGGTTCCCCCCGAACTGACTCGCCTTCATTTCCTGCACCACCCAATTCTTACGCCAAGTCACCCGTTCGGCCCAACAGCGACACGGTCCGCGACTGCCCCACGCGACGCAAGCAGCCACACATTCCAGGTCTTACCGGGCTCACACCGGACTCTTCACCTCCGGCCACACCCCGCTCACCGGGCGGGTCTAGCGTCCGATGACGTGCACTTGGCAGAAATGAAGCAGGTGACACCCGGTCGGCGGATGCAGTCGGCGGTGTCCGCCCTCCCGGAACAACCCGCGCAGTGGCACCGCGTCCTGACGTTGCTCGCCGACATCAGCCTCTTCATCGGCACCCGCGCGATCTGGACGCAGGCGGAGAGCCACCGCCCGGCCGTCGCCGCGGCCATATCGGTGTGTTACGCCGCGATCCTGGTGAGCGGCGTGCTGACGCTCGTCGTGCGCCGGGCGAGTTCGCTCCGACGGCTCGACGCCGTCGTGCTGGTGACCGCCGTGGCGCTCGCGCTGTGCGCCTGGGCGATGAACCACGGCGGCTCCGACGAGGCGGTGCTGACCACCCAGGCCGCCAGGGAACTGGCCGCCGGCCACCCTGTCTACGGACAGCCGTGGCCGTGGCTGTTCACCAAGGGCATCGCGCTGACCACGACGTTCAACGGCGGCTACGACTTCACCTACGGCTACCCCCCGCTCGCCCCGCTGCTCACCGCGCCCCTGCTGTGGATCGGCCACGGGGGCGCCCCGGCGACGGCGGTGAGCACGGGCGCGCTGATCGTCGGCACGGTCGTGCTGTGGCGGATGCTGCCCTGGCAGTGGCGGTCGGCGGCCACCATGGCCTGCCTCGGCTTCGGCTTCCTGCCCACGTACGCCCGTGAGGGCTACCCGGCGATCACCGCGCTGGCCCTGCTGATCCCGGTGGTGGTGCGCTGGCCGCGGATCGGGCTGGGCGGGCGCCTGGGGGCGTCCGGCGTCGCCCGGGCCGCGTGTCTGGGCGCGGCGTGCGCGGCGCAGCAGCTGCCCTGGTTCCTGACGCCGTTCCTGCTGGCCGGGATCTACGCGCTGCGCCGGGGCGAGCTCGGCGGACGGGCCGCGGCGCTGGTGGTGGCGCGGATCTTGGGTGTCGCCGCGACCGTGTGGCTGCTGATCAACACGTACTTCATGGTCAGCGAGCCGGGCACCTGGGCCACCGGTATCGCGCTGCCACTGATCCAGGGGGCGACGCTGCACGGGCAGGGCCTGGTCGGCGTGTCCCTGTACTACACGCACGGCAGCGACCGGCTCGACTGGTACGGGCACGCGAGCATGCTGCTGGCCGTGGCCCTGCTGGCCCTGCTGATCCTGTTCATGCGCCGGCTGGGACCGGCGGCGACCGTGCTGCCCTGGTGCGCCTTCTACCTGGCGACCCGCTCCCAGGACGGCTACTACCTCATGATGACCCCGCTGTGGCTGGCGGCCGCCGTCACCGCGCCCCCGACCGAGTTCGTGCGGGCGTGGCAGCCGCGCCCGCGGATGCTGACCGGCCGCCATCGGCGCCCGGCGCTGGTCGCGACGGCCGTACTGCTGGTCGTCCCGGCGCTGGTGAGCGCCGTCGTGGCGGTCACGGGGAAGCCGCCGCTCAGGACGGAGATCGCCGCCGTGCGCCGGACGGCCAAGGACGCGAACGTCCTCACCCGGCTGACGCTGCGGGTCACCAACACGGACGACAGCGCACTCGAACCGCACTTCATGCTCACCGTGGGACAGGGGCTGCGGCAGTACTGGACGACTCTGCGGGGACCGGCCAGCCTGCCCCCGCACACCACGGCCGACTATGTGATCCGGCCGGCCCACGGCGGGTTCGCCCTGCCGGGGCCGCATGCCAGGCTCCGGCTGCGGGTGTTCACCGCCGACCCGCAGACGCTGTCCAGCAGTGACGTACGTCTGCGCGTGGACGGCCCCCACGGCGGCGGGGCCGGGCGGCCCGGCCGGTCCCGCTGAGGCCGGGCGGTCCGGCCGGTCCCGCTGAGCGGCGTCAGGCGGCGTCAGGCGGCCGAGCGCACGAAGCGGAGCGTGGCGGTGACCGTCGCCGGGCCGCGCATCATCCCCATCTGGTTCCAGCCGAGGCCGAACTCGGCGCGGTCCACGGTGAACTCCGTCTCCAGGGTCAGCGCGCCGGCGCCGGCGTCCACCAGGCGGGCGGTGACGGACTGCGGGCGGCTGATGCCGCGCACGGTCAGCTGACCGGAGACCTCGACGGTGTCGCCGGACCGCACCGCGGCGTCGCGGACGGCGAAGGTGATCTCGGGGTGGTTCGTCACGTCGAAGAAGTCGGCCGAGCGCAGGTGTTCGTCGCGCTTCTTGTGCTGGGTGTCGAGGGAGGCGGCGTCGAGCGTGATCGTTCCGGTGGCGGACCCGTCGGCGCTCACCTCGCCCCGGCCGCCGACGACACCGAAGGTGCCTTTCACGGTGACCAGGCCCCACATCGTCTTGTGGCGCAGGGCGACGGTGGTGGCGGCGGCGTCGAGCTGCCAGACACCGGTTTCGACGGCGACGGTCATGGTCTTCTCCTGTGAGCGGGGGCGGGCGAAGGGGTGGTTCAAATTTGGATGACTGGCACGCTAGCCCATTATCCAAATCTGGACAACCGCCTCGTCCAAAAATGGACAATGGGTAGACTCGACGCATGGCCGATCCCGACGAGCACCGCACCGAGCTGCCCGAATGTCCCTCCATGCGGGGCGGCGGACTGCTGCCCAAGGAGCTGCGGGCCTGGATGGTGATGCTCGCGGCCATGGGCGCGGTGGAGCAGGAGCTGCGATCGGTCGTCAAGGACCGGCTGGACGTCTCCCACGACGAGTTCCTGATCCTGTGCCTGCTCGCCGAACAGCCCCGGGCGGGTCTGCGCATGACGCGCGTCGCGGAGCTCCTCGGCCGCCCCAAGACCCGGCTCACCTACCAGATCGCCTGTCTCCAGCACGCCGGACTCGTCACCCGCAAGTCGGTCTGCGGCGACAAGCGGGGCATCGAGGTCGCCCTCACCGACAAGGCCCGCGGGCTGCTGGGAGAGGCCTCCGATGCACTCGCCACGACGGTCACCCGGGCCCTGAACCATGTGATGGGCCCCGATCAGCGCGAGGCCATGCGCGGCCTGATGCCGGAACTCGCCGGCGAGGCCGAGGAGGCATAGGGCCGGATGGCCCTTCGTGGCCGGGGTACCCGGCGGTCCCGTGCCGTTGTGCCGTGTCCGTGACCGGAGGAGGGCTCCATGGGCGCGCTGGACCTGCCGGAACCCGTCGTGCTTCGCGAGGGCGCGGCGCCCCCCGTCGACTCCTCCAGGCTCGAGGCCGCACTGCGCGACCGGGTCGACGGCGAGGTGCGCTTCGACGCCGGGAGCCGGGCCGCGTACGCCACCGATGCCTCGAACTTCCGGCAGACCCCGATCGGCGTGGTCGTGCCCCGTACGTCCGAGGCCGCCGCCGAGGCGGTGGCCGTGGCGCGCGAGCACGACGCGCCGGTGCTGTCGCGGGGCGGCGGAACCAGTCTGGCCGGGCAGTGCACCAACACGGCCGTGGTGATCGACTGGTCCAAGTACTGCAACCGGCTGGAGTCCGTGGACCCGGAGGCCCGCACCTGCGTCGTCCAGCCCGGCATCGTCCTGGACGACCTCAACCGGCAACTCGCCCCGCACGGGCTGCGGTTCGGCCCCGAGCCCGCGACCCACGCCAACTGCTGCATCGGCGGCATGATCGGCAACAACTCCTGCGGCGCCACCGCGCAGGCGCACGGCAAGGTCGTCGACAACATCGCCCGCCTGGAGGTGCTGCTCTACGACGGCACCCGCTTCTGGTGCGGGGAGACGAGCGACGAGGAGTACGCCGAGATCGAGCGGCAGGGGGATCTGCGGGCCTCCGTCTACCGGCGGTTGCGCGCGCTGCGGGACCGCTACGGCGACGAGGTGCGCCGCCGCTACCCGGACATCCCGCGCCGGGTCTCCGGCTACAACCTGGACTCGCTGCTGCCCGAGTACGGCTTCGACGTCGCCGGACTCCTCGTCGGCAGCGAGTCGACGCTGGTCACCGTCCTGCGGGCGGAGCTGGAGCTGGTGCCGGTGGTGAGGGAACGGACGCTGGTGGTCCTCGGGTTCCCGGAGATCTCCGTGGCCGCCGACGCCGTACCGACGATCCTGCCGTACGAGCCGATCGCGCTGGAGGGTGTCGACGCACTGCTGCTGAAGGACGAGCGGATCAAGGGCCTCAACCCGAAGGCCCGCGCCGAACTGCCCCAGGGCAACGCCTTCTTGATGGTGCAGTTCGGCGGGGACACGGCCGAGGAGGCCGACGGGGCGGCGCAGCGGATGCTGGAAGGACTGCACGAGTCCGAGCACGACGCCGATGTCGCCTTCCTGGACGACCCCACCCACGAGGACGAGTTGTGGCAGGTCCGGGAGGCCGGACTCGGCGCCACCGCGCACGTCCCGGGGAAGCCGGACACGTTCGAGGGCTGGGAGGACTCGGCGGTGCCGCCGGACCGGCTCGGCGACTATCTGCGCCGACTGCGGCGCCTGTACGACGAGTTCGGCTACCTCAGCGACACCGGCCCCAGTCTCTACGGTCACTTCGGACAGGGCTGCGTGCACACCCGTATCCCCTTCGACCTGTACACAGCGGACGGCGTGGCCACCTACCGGCGGTTCATGGAGCGGGCGGCGGACCTGGTCGTCGAGTTCGGCGGGTCCTTCTCCGGGGAGCACGGGGACGGACAGAGCCGGGGCGAGCTGCTGGGCCGGATGTTCGGGGACGACCTGGTCGAGGCGTTCGGGCGGCTCAAGGCCGTCTTCGACCCGCTGAACCGGATGAACCCCGGCAAGGTGGTGGCCCCCTACCGGCTCGACGAGAACCTCCGCCTCGGCGGCGACTGGGCCCCGTACATCGAACGCGACCTGCACTTCCGCTTCCCCGACGACGGCGGGACGTTCGCCGAGGCCGCCAACCGGTGCGTGGGCGTGGGCAAGTGCCGGCAGCTGACCAACTCGGGCGGCTCGGTGATGTGCCCCTCCTACCAGGTCACCCGGGAGGAGGAGCACTCGACGCGGGGCCGGGCCCGGCTGCTGTTCGAGATGCTCGACGGGCACGGGGACGGCCCGATCCGGGACGGCTGGCGGTCGGAGGCGGTAAGGGACGCGCTCGATCTCTGCCTGGCCTGCAAGGGCTGCAAGCACGACTGTCCGGCCGACGTCGACATGGCCACCTACAAGGCCGAGTTCCTCTCCCACCACTACGAGGGGCGGCCCTGGCGCAGGCCGCGCTCCGACTGGTCGATGGGCTGGCTGCCGGCCGTGGCCCAGGCCGTCGGCCGCGCCCGGCTCGGGCCGGCCGTCAACGCGCTCACCCACACACCGGGACTGTCCAGGGCCGCGGTGACCCTCGCCGGGGTCGAGGACCGGGAGGTGCCGCTGTTCGCGCGGCGGACCCTGCAGCAGTGGTTCGCGGGACGGCGGGAGACCTACGGCGACGGGGCGCGCGGGAGTGTGCTGCTGTGGCCGGACACCTTCACCAACTTCTTCCACCCGCACATCGGCCAGGCCTCGGTGGAGCTGATGGAGCGGGCGGGGTGGCGGGTGGTGCTGCCGCAGGAACCGCTGTGCTGTGGCCTGACATGGATCTCCACCGGTCAACTGGGCGTCGCCGAGCGGGTGTTGAAGCGGACCGTGCGGGCGCTCGCCGGGCATGTGCGGGCCGGCGGGCTCGTGGTCGGGATGGAGCCGAGCTGCACCACCGTCTTCCGGTCGGACATGGGCGAGCTGTTCCCCGGCGACCGGGACGTGCGCAGGCTGAGCGAGCGGACGGTGACGCTCGCTGAACTGCTCGTCGACCACAGCCCCGGCTACGAGCCGCCCCAGGTGCCGGAGAGGTCGGCGCGGGCCGTGGCCCAGGTGCACTGCCATCAGCACGCGGTGCTCGGCTGGGACTCCGACCAGGAGTTGCTGCGGCGGGCCGGCGTGGACGTCGAACGCCTGGAGTCCGGGTGCTGCGGGCTGGCCGGCAACTTCGGTTTCGAACGAGGGCACTTGGAGGTCAGCGAGGCGTGTGCCGAGCGGGTGCTGCTGCCGCGGCTGCGGGAGGAGGACGCGTCGACCGTGGTGCTCGCGGACGGGTTCAGCTGCCGCACCCAGGTGCACGAGTTCGACAGCGGCGGCCGCGAGGCGGTGCACGTGGCGGAACTGCTCGCCTCGGCACTGCCCGGCGGGCGGTACGGCAGCGCGTACGGCGTCGGCCCCGACGCCCGCCCCGCCCCACCGGGGCGCCTGGGCAGGGCCCTGGCCCTCGGCGGGGTCGGCGCGGGCATCGCGGGCGTCGCCGTGGGGCTGGCACGCGGCCTGCGCCGGTGACGCGACCCCCGGGGGCAGGGCCCGTAGTTGGGATCAGCCCGCCTCACGGGCCCTGGCACGCGCTCCACCGGCGGGGGCACCCCCATGCCCCCGCTCCGCTCGACCGCCGGGCGCCGTCCCCCGTGGCCGACCCCGACCCGGACGACAGGCGCTAGGCGAGCTCCAGCTCCCCGGCCAGGGTGGCTCGGGCTCTCGCCACGCGGGAGCGGACCGTGCCCTCCGGGCAGCCGCTCAGGGCCGCCGCCTCCGCGTACGGCAGCCCGAGGAGCTGGGTGAGGACGAAGGCCTGGCGGCGTTCGTCCGGCAGCGCGGCGAGCAGGTCCAGCAGCGCGATGCCGTCGTCGAAGCCGGGAAGGCCTCTGGGCTGAGCGTGTTCGGCCGCCAGCTGCCAGTCCGGGCGGTCGGCGAGGCGGGGCCTGGCCGAGGCGCGGCGGTAGCCGTCGACCACCGCGCGGCGGGCGATGGACAGCAGCCAGGCGCGGGCCGAGCAGCGGCCCTCGAAGCGGTGCAGGCTGCCGAGGGCGCGCAGGAAGGTCTCCTGGGCCAGGTCGTCGACGGCCTGCGGGTCGGCGCACAGATGGGCGACGTAGCGCAGGACGTCGCGGTGCAGCGCGCGGACGAAGTGCTCCACGGCGTCCGGGTCACCGGCTCGCGCGGCCAGCGCCCAGGCCGTCGTCGTCTCGTCGAGCGCGGCCGAATCGCCGCCTGTGCCGTCGGTTTTCGGGCATGCCGCGGTCAGGGCAGGGGGGATCATCCGATGTCCTTCTCGGGTGAGCGGGTGGGTCGGGTGGGAGGTTCCGGCTGTCGTCAGGCGACAGCGGTCCCCACCGGCGGCCCCCGAGAGGTGATCGCGTGGACGAGGAGAAGCAGGCGCGGTGCGCGGTCGGAGCGCGGGCGGCCGAAGCGCGGCCGGGGGTGGCGCGGGGCCGGCGGCGGGGCGAGCAGCAGTCGCAGCGGCGCCGCCAGCCGGGCGGCGACGGCGCGCAGGATGCGGAAGGCGGCCCGCTCGCCGTGCGCCAGCCACAGACCGCACAGCAGGGCGGCCAGCAGGTGCGCGGCGAGCATGCCGAGGGACGGGGAGCCGCCGGCCGCGTGGTCCATGTGCATCCCGCCCATGGACTCCTGGCCGGGCATGTCCATCGCGCCCATGGAGGACGCGGAGTTCCCGCCGCTCATGTCCATCGCGGCCATGGAGTCCGTCGCGCGGCCGCCGGTCCCCGCCGTCGCCGACCGCGCGTACGCGAACGCCGAGTGCAGCGCCGCCTGGGCGCCGACCACGACGGGCACGATCAGCGCGGGGCCGCGTTCCCGGCCCGCCAGGCACCAGCCGGCGGCGCCGGTCGCGGCCGCGCCGGCGGCCAGGGCCCACCCGGGCACCCGGTCGCCGGACATGAGCTCGTGCCCCAGGGCGGCGAGCAGCACGCAGACGGCCGCGAACACCGCGGCCCGTAGCGTGCGTGAACACCACCCTGCTGTCATGGCGCCTCATCCTCGCACCGGGAATCCGGCCGTCGGCGGAATGTACGGACAACCGACAGGCACCGCGCTCGACTCACAGCCTGTGATCCGGGCCACGAGTACGAGGCGACGCCTTCGCTACTCGGGACGGGCCCCGCCGCTACGGCCGCGTGCGAGCGCGAAGCCCGCCGCCGCCAGCCCCAGCACGCCGACGACGAGTCCGGCGACTCCGAGTCCGCGTGCTGTCGAGTCACTGGCGGACGCCGTGGACCCGGTGCTCGTGGAGCTCTTCGAGCTCTGCGGCAGCGGGGTCGTACCACTGGCACCCACGTCGGTGCCCTTGGCGGTCAGCTTCAGCACCGGCGCCGGGCTCTCCGGCTCCTCGTCGCCCTGAGCGGGCTGCTCGATCCAGCGGGCGGTCTTGCCGTCGGAGTAGGTCTGCAGCGTCTTGAAGACCAACTGGTCCGTGTCGTCGGGCAGTTGACCGAAGGCGACATTGAAGTCCGCGTAGTGGCCGGGGTCGATCCTGCCGCCGGTCCAGGTGATCTCGGAGACGGCGTCGGTGATGGTGCCGTCGTCGGTCTTGACCGGCTTCTCGAGCTTGACGTTCGTGACCTTGGCGGTCCAACCGTCCTGCGGGGAGACGAGCACGCCGAGCAGCGGGTGGTCGGTGGGCAGGAAGACCTGCACCTTGGTGGTGCCGGCGCCGTCCTCCTCGTTGGGGACGCGGAAGGTCAGGACGCCGTCCGTGGCGCCCTTGGCGTAGCTCTCGGGGTGGACCGTGACGTGCGCGGAGGCGATGCCCGCCGCGGCGAGCAGCCCGGTGGCGGCCAGGGCGGTGACGACTCCGGCGCGGAGCAGGGTGGCGCGTACTGAGGACATGGATGGGTGACTCTCCGTACTGGAAAGGCGGTTTGGGGTCAGATCGGGTACGGAGTCCCCGGTGGCGGCCCGCGCCGCTGCACCGCGTGCCGCAGCGGCATCCGCAGCGGCGGCCGCGGATCACACGGGTACGGCCGTACGGCGTCCCGCGCGTCCGGCACGAAACCGGACCCGCCGCGCACCCGCCACCAGGCCCGCAGGCCCGGCACCAGCGCGGCGGTCCGGCGCAGCAGCGACCACACGGCGGCCTCGCCGCGGCCGAGCCACCAGGTCAGCACCAGGGCGGCGACGACGTGCGCGGCACCGGCGTGCGGTGTCACGGCGTGCGCGTGGGACATGCGCACGCCGTGCATGACCATCGTCGAGTGCGGCGCGACGGCCTCGAAGGCGAGGTGCAGCCCGCCCTGTGCGGCGAGCGTCCCCGCGCCGACGGCGCCCAGGGACCGCTCCCGGCCGCCCAGCAGGCACCCGGCGGCGAAGACCGGCGCGAATCCGGCGGCCTGCACCCACACGGGCGGCGTCGTCCCGGTCGCCAGCGCGTGCCCTCCGGCGGCGAGCAGCACGCACAGCGCGGCGAACACCGCCGCGCGCAGCCCGCGGACCGGAACAGAGGCCGTCATGGCGCCCGATCCTGCCACGCGGCGCGCCGGGCCCGCCGGGCGGATCCCCGAGCCCACAGGTACGCGTCCGAAATCCACAGGCGGGCGGCCTGTGCGAGGACCGCCGCGGCGGTCGGCTCGGTCGAACGGCCTGATGGGCAAGGGGAGTTCCGAAGGGGTCGGTCTGCTGTCCGTCGTAGGAATACGGCCAGGAGCACCGGTGCGTTCATCCCGCGGTGCCGTTTCGGCCGATCACGGGTGGGTGTCCGCGCGGCCCCTGCGGTCTGCGTAACATGAGCGCCGTGACAGCCCGCGCACAGCAACGCCACACGCCACCGCCCTCCGTGCGGTGGCGGGCGTTTGTGGTGCTCGCGCTGCTGGCCGGGCTGTTCGGCATGCACGGCCTGGCCCCCGGCGGCGCCGTCGAGGCGCACTCCGCCGCTCGGCACATGACGGTGACGGCCGTCTCGCACGACGGCTGCGCGGGCGACGACTGCGGCGGCGGCCATGCCCGGCACGCCGACCAGACCTGTGCGTCGGCCGCGGTGAGCGGCGGACCCACGCTCCCGGCGCTCGTGCCGGACCCGATGGCCGTCCCCGGGCCCGCCGACACCGTCTGCCCGTACGCGGGGACGGCACCGGACGGCGCACGCGCCCCGCCAACCCTGGCGGAACTCCAGCTGCTGCGGATCTAGACACCGCCCCGCACCGCGAACCGGCGCCGCGGTGCGCTCCGGCACGTCCGCAATCACTTCGCACAGCAGGAGTTCCAGCATGCGCAACACCCGTACGTCCCTGGTCCGCCGTACCGCCATGATGGCCACGGCCGTCACCGCGGCCCTCGTCCTGGCCGGCTGCGGCAACGACAGCGGCAGCGACAGCGACAGCGACAGCCAGAGCGGAAGCCGGCCCGGCTCCGCCTCCGCCTCGGCCTCGTCGGGCGCCGCTCACAACGACCAGGACATGGCCTTCGCGCAGGGCATGATCCCCCACCACCAGCAGGCCCTGGAGATGGCCCGCCTCGCGGCCGGCCGGGCCTCCTCGCCGCAGGTCAAGGACCTCGCCGCGCGCATCGAGAAGGCGCAGGACCCGGAGATCCGCACCATGAACGGCTGGCTGAAGGGCTGGGGCATGGGCATGGGCATGCCGTCGGCGATGCCCGGGATGGGCCACTCGGCGATGCCCGGGATGATGGACGCCAAGGACATGGCGGGGCTGAAGAAGATGTCCGGCAAGGACTTCGACTCCATGTTCCTGACCATGATGATCGAGCACCACAAGGGTGCCGTGGCGATGGCGCGGACGGAGCAGGCCAAGGGCTCCTACGGCCCCGCCACCTCCATGGCCGGCGACATCATCGACGGGCAGACCGCCGAGATCACGGAGATGAACAAGCTCCTCGGCAAGGGCTGACGCACCCCGGAGGGGCCGGCACCCGCCGGCCCCTCCACCGCGCCCCTCGTGCCCGCGGTCAACCGCCGAGCGCCGCCAGTACCTCGGCGCAGATCGCCAGTGCCGTCTCCGCCGGGGTGCGGGCGCCGATGTCCAGGCCGATGGGGCCGTGCACCCGGGTCAGATCGGCCTCGGTCAGGCCCGTGCGGAGCAGGGCGGCGGCGCGGCGGGCCTGGGTGTGGCGGGAACCGAGGGCGCCGACGTACGGGACACCCGTGGTCAGGGCGGTGCGCAGGGTGGGCACGTCCACGTCGGGCTCGTGACTGAGCATGATCAGACAGGCGGCGGGATGCTCGGCGAGCAGTTCCTCGGCGTCGTGCCCGACGCCCGTCACGGTGGCCTGCCAGCCGAGCAGCCCGGCCTGGGCGGCGAGGAGTTCGGCGAGCTCGCCACCGCCCACGACGACGAGGTGCGGGACGGCCGGACAGGTCTCGACGAGGACGAGCCCCGCGTCGGCCGCGTGCACCTCGCGTCCGGCGCGATGCCGGGCGAGCAGCGAGCGCGCCTGCACGGCCGCCTGCGGCGGCACGTCCGGCCCGTCCACCGCCTCCTCCGGCGTCACGACGGTGCTCACGGCGTGCGTGCGCCCCTCGTCCAGCCAGGTCACCAGCGCCACGTCGGCCCCCGCCGCGAGCAGCCGCCACCACCGGGGCGGGACGGCGCCCAGCGGCTGGAGGAGGATCTCTGCCTCTCCCCCGCAGGTCAGCCCCGCCTGCGCCACACCCTCCTGGTGCACGGTCACCTCGCAGAGGCGGGCGGTGTGGCCGGGCGGCACCGCGCGGGCCTCGGCGACGAGCCGCTGGTCGAAGGCGCCCCGGTACAGCCGACCGGTGTACTGCCCGTCCGAGTCGATCAGCATCGCGTCGGCCGGCTGCCGTGCTCCGAACCCGCGCTCGGTGAGGGGCCGCGCGAGCACCGCCGCCCGGCCCTCGGCCGCCCACCGCCGTGCTGTCTCCGCCAGGTCACGCATGCACCCAGCGTAGTCAGTACACGTCCCGGACGTACCTCTTGTCGGCCGCCAGCTGCTTGACGTAGGCCGTCGCGCCCGCCTCGTCGAGTCCGCCGTGCACCACGGCGATGTCCCGCAGCGCCCGGTCGACGTCCTTGGCCATGCGGGACGCGTCGCCGCAGACGTAGAAGTGGGCGCCGTCCCGCAGCCACGACCACAGCAGCGGCCCGTGTTCGCGCATGCGGTCCTGAACGTAGACCTTGGCGCGCTGGTCGCGGGAGAAGGCGGTGTCGAGGCGGGTGAGGGTGCCGTCGGCGAGGAACGCGGTGAGTTCCTCCTCGTAGTAGAAGTCGGTGGCCCGGTGCTGCTCGCCGAAGAACAGCCAGTTGGGGCCCCGGTGGCCGAGGGCGCGGCGCTGTTCCAGGAAGCCCATGAAGGGGGCGACGCCGGTGCCGGGGCCGACCATGACCATCGGGGTGGCGGGGTCGGCGGGTGGCCGGAAGTGGGCAGAGCGCTGGACGTGGACCGGGACCGCGGTGCCGGGTCCGGCGTCGGCCAGGAAGGGCGAGCAGACGCCCTGGCGGGGGCGGCCGGCCAGGTTCTCGTAGCGGACGACGGAGACCGTGAGGGAGACCAGGTGGGGGTCGGTCAGCGGGCTGGACGCTATGGAGTACAGGCGCGGCTGGAGGCGTCCCAGCACCTCGGCCCACTCCTGCGCGGCGGCCCGCACCCCGTGCTCGGCGATCACGTCGACGGCCTGCCGGCCCCAGGACCATTTGGCCAGCTCGCCCTTGTTGTCGGGACGCAGGAGTTTCCTCAACTCCCTGGCATCGCGGGCGCGTTCGGAGGCGAAGCGGAGCAGTGCGGGGGTGATCCGGGTGATGTCGAGGTGGCGGGAGAGGGCTTCGCCCAGGGCGACCTCGCCCACGCCGCCGACCTCGACCGCCGCGTCGGCGTCCAGGCCGGTGACCGTCAGCCACTCCGCCACCAGCGCACGGGAGTTGAGCGGCTGGACGCCCAGTGCGTCGCCCGCGTCGTACAGCAGCGGGATCTCGCTGTCGCGGGTGTCGAAGGTGAACCGGCGGACCTCCTTGCCGGCCCCGGGCAGGCTGAGGAGACGGTTGCCGGTGAGGCGGGCGACGACGGGAGCGGGCTCCCTCGCACGCGCCGGTCGGGGTACGGCGGGCGCCGGGGCGAGGGTGGAGGCCGCGGCGGTGGCGGGCGCCGGGGTGGGCGCCGGTGCGGGGGCAGGTGCCCCGGACAGGGCGGTCAGGATCCGGTCGAGCCAGGCGTGGGCCGCGTCCTCGTAGTCGGGCTCGCAGTCGGTGCGCGGGGCGAGCCGCAGCGCCCCCAGTTCGTCCAGGCGCCGGTCCAGGCGGCGGCCGTGGCCGCAGAAGTCGTCGTAGGAGGAGTCGCCGAAGGCCAGGACGGCATAGCGCCGCCCCTCCATGCGCGGGGTGTCGGCCGCGGCCAGGGTCTCCCAGAAGCCGGCGCCGTTGTCCGGTGCGTCGCCGTCGCCGAAGGTGCTGGTGATCAGCAGCAGGTCGGCCCCGGCGGGCAGCATCGCGGGGTCGGCCTCGTCCATGCCGAGCAGGGAGGCGGCGTGCCCGTCGGTCTTGAGCCGCTCGGCGGTGGCGGCCGCGAAGTCTTCCGCGTTGCCGGTCTGCGAGGCCCAGAGGATCACCACCTCACGGCCGGGCGCCGACGGCACCGGAGCGGGCGTCGCGCCGCGGGAGTACATGCCGGCCAGCACGCCGTTCACCCACAGCGCGTGTTCGGGGCTGAAGGGCGCCGAGGGCGGCAGCACCGGCACGCCCGGGGTGCCGGCCGGGATGCCGGCGAGGAACCCCACGAGGTACTGGCGTTCCGGGGCGGTGAGCACGGGAGGCGGCGCGGGTTCGAGCCCGAAGGGATCGGAGCCGGAGGCGACGGGTTCAACCGAGCGCTGCACGGCCGGTGTTCGTACCGTGACCGGCGTCGCCACCTTGGTCAGGGACACCGCGCACACCTTCAACTCCGGCTGGAAGGAGAGCGGATCGACGGCGTCGCCGGTGACGGCGTTGACGCTGAGGTACTCGCCGAACAGGTCGTTCCAGTGGAAGGGCGCGAAGCAACTCCCGGGCCGTACGCGGTCGGTGACGATGGCCGGCAGCACGGCCCGGCCGCGCCGCGAGGCGACCTCCACCGAGTCGCCGTCGGCGACCCGTAGGCGCTCGGCGTCCTGCGGATGCAGTTCCACGAAGGGCCCGGGGTTCAGCCTGTTCAGCTTGGCCACCTTCGCCGTCTTGGTCAGCGTGTGCCACTGGTGCTGCAGCCGCCCGGTGTTGAGGACGAACGGGTAGTCGTCGTCCGGCATCTCGGCGGCCGGCAGATGCGGCCGGGCGAAGAAGGCGGCGCGGCCGCTCGCGGTGGGGAAGACCGGCGAGCCGTCCTCGCCGACGTATCTGATCGGATTGCGGTCGGGCCCGTCCTCGCTCGCCGCCGGCCACTGCACGGGCGTCTCGCGCAGCCGCTCGTAGGTCACGCCGCGCAGGTCCCACCCGGTCTTGGGGTTCCGGAACCGCTTGATCTCCTCGAAGACCTCCTCGGCGCTGTCGTAGGAGAACCCCTCCGCGTAGCCCATCTCCCGGGCGACGGCGGCGATGATCCGCCAGTCGGCCAGGGCCTCGCCGGGCGGGTCGGTGGCGGGCCGGGCGAGGGTGAGGTTGCGTTCGCTGTTGACGAGGACACCCTCGGCCTCCGTCCACAGGGCGCCGGGCAGTACGACGTCCGCGTAGGCGTTGGTCTCGGTGTCGGCGAACACGTCCTGGGTGACGACGAACTCGGCGGCCTCCAGGCCCTCGATGACCGTCCTGCGGTTGCCGACGGAGGCGACGGGGTTGGTGCAGATGATCCAGCAGGCCTTGATCTCGCCGTCGGCCATCTGCCGGAACATCTCGACGGTGCCCCTGCCGACGCCGTCGGCGCGGACACTGCCCGCCTCCAGCCCCCACACCTCCTCGGCGAGCGCCCGGTCCTCGTCGACCAGCACGGACCGCTGACCGGGCAGACCGGGCCCCATGTACCCCATCTCCCGGCCGCCCATGGCGTTGGGCTGCCCGGTGAGGGAGAACGGGCCGCTGCCCGGGCGGCAGATGGCCCCGGTCGCCAGATGCAGGTTGACCAGGGCGTTGGTGTTCCAGGTGCCGTGCGTGGACTGGTTGAGGCCCATCGTCCAGCAACTGGTCCACTCCCCTGCCTCGCCGATCAGCCGGGCGGCCTCGCGGATGTCGTCCTCCGGGATGCCGGTGATGCCGGCGACGACGTCGGGCGGGTAGTCGGCGAGGAAGGCGGGCATCTCCTCCCAGCCCTCGGTGTGCCGCTCGATGAAGTCGGGGTCGGTGTGCCCGTTCGCGTGCAGCAGGTGCAACAGGCCGTTGAGCAGGGCGAGATCGGTGCCCGGCGCGATCTGCAGGAACAGGTCGGCCTTCTCGGCGGTGGCGGTGCGGCGCGGGTCGACGACGATCAGCCTGGCGCCCGCCGACTTCACCCGGTCCATCATGCGCAGGAAGAGGATCGGGTGGCAGTCGGCCATGTTGGAGCCGATGACGAGGAAGACGTCGGCGCGGTCGAGGTCCTGGTACGACCCGGGCGGGCCGTCGGCCCCGAGCGACAGCTTGTATCCCGTCCCCGCACTGGCCATGCACAGGCGGGAGTTGGACTCGATCCGGTTGGTCCGCACGAACCCCTTGGCCAGCTTGTTCACCAGGTACTGGGCCTCCAGGCCGAGCTGCCCGGAGACGTAGAAGGCGAGGGCGTCGGGTCCGTGCTCGTCGACGACGGCGCGCAGCCGCCGGGCGGTCTCGGTGATCGCCGCGGCGACGCCCGTCGGCTCGGGCTCCGCTCCCCGCTCGGGCCGGACCAGGGCCGTGGTCAGGCGCCCGGGAGCACAGAGCATGTCGGCGGTGGTCGCCCCCTTGGTGCACAGCCGGCCGAAGTTCGCCGGGTGCTCCCTGTCGCCGGACGCCTTCAGGACCGTACGGCGTCCGTCGGGCCCCGGGCCGACGTCGAGGACGATGCCGCAGCCCACACCGCAGTAGGAGCAGACCGTCCGCACCTTCCTCGTGTCGGCGTTCCGCGAGTCCGGCGCGGCCACGGGCACCCCCTGCCTCTCATGATCGTCCCGTACGGGTGGAGCTTCCGCGACCGTACGAAATGCCCATTACGCGGGTGTCTCCTGAGCCGGTCATCAGGGGTTACACCGGACGCACAGGAGTGCGGCGGGCGCTGTGAGAGATCTTGCGGCGAGAGATCTTGCGGCGCACCCCGGGGCAACCGGCGCGCCACCAAACTTGCACGGTTAGTTTTCTTGAATCGTTCGTGTTTAAGGCTGTAGGTTGATCCCCATGACTGCACCCCAGCCCCCGACCACCGCAGAGGAGCTCCGCGGTGCCGGCCTGCGGGTGACGGCCGCCCGCGTCGCACTGCTCGAGACCGTCCGCGAGGGTGACCACCTCGACGTCGAGACGATCGCCTCGGGCGTGCGAGAGAGGGTCGGCCACATATCCCTTCAAGCGGTGTACGAGGCACTCCACGCACTGACCGGCGCGGGCCTCGTGCGACGCATCGAGCCGCCCGGCAGCCCGGCCCGGTTCGAGGGAAGGGTCGGTGACAACCACCACCACCTCGTCTGCCGGACCTGCGGCGCCGTCTTCGACGTCGACTGCGCGGTCGGCCACGCACCCTGTCTCACCCCGTCCGACGACCGCGGCTTCGCGCTCGACGAGGCCGAGGTCATCTACTGGGGCCTGTGCCCCGACTGTTCCTCCGCACGCACGGCCTGAGCACCAACCCCGGAAGGATTCCCATGTCTGAGAACAACGCCGCAGAGGCCAAGTGCCCCGTGGCGCACGACCGCGCCCTGCACCCGACCCAGGGCGGGGGCAACCAGCAGTGGTGGCCGGAGCGGCTCAACCTGAAGATCCTTGCCAAGAACCCCGCCGTGGCCAACCCGCTCGGTGAGGAGTTCGACTACGCCGCGGCGTTCCAGAGCCTCGACCTCCCCTCGGTCAAACGCGACATCGCCGAGGTGCTGACGGACTCCAAGGACTGGTGGCCGGCCGACTTCGGCAACTACGGCCCCCTGATGATCCGCATGGCCTGGCACAGCGCGGGCACCTACCGCATCAGCGACGGCCGTGGCGGCGCCGGCGCCGGTCAGCAGCGCTTCGCCCCGCTCAACAGCTGGCCGGACAACGGCAACCTGGACAAGGCCCGCCGTCTGCTGTGGCCGGTGAAGAAGAAGTACGGCAAGAGCCTGTCCTGGGCCGACCTGATGATCCTCGCCGGCAACGTCGCCCTGGAGACCATGGGCTTCGAGACCTTCGGCTTCGGCGGTGGCCGTGAGGACGTGTGGGAGTCGGAGGAGGACGTCTACTGGGGCCCCGAGAAGGTCTGGCTGGACGACCAGCGCTACACGGGCGACCGTGACCTGGAGAGCCCGCTCGGCGCGGTCCAGATGGGTCTGATCTACGTCAACCCCGAGGGCCCGAACGGCAACCCGGACCCGATCGCCGCGGCCCGCGACATCCGCGAGACCTTCCGCCGCATGGCGATGAACGACGAGGAGACCGTCGCCCTCATCGCCGGTGGTCACACCTTCGGCAAGACCCACGGCGCCGGCCCGGCGGACAACGTCGGCCCCGAGCCCGAGGCCGCCCCGATCGAGCAGCAGGGCCTGGGCTGGAAGAGCACCTACGGCACCGGCAAGGCCGGCGACGCGATCACCTCCGGTCTGGAGGTCACCTGGACCGCCACGCCGACCCAGTGGAGCAACGGCTTCTTCAAGAACCTCTTCGAGTACGAGTACGAGCTCACCGAGAGCCCGGCCGGCGCGAAGCAGTGGGTCGCGAAGGACGCCGAGGCGATCGTCCCCGACGCGCACGACGCGACGAAGAAGCACCTCCCGACCATGCTCACGACCGACCTGTCGCTGCGCTTCGACCCGGTCTACGAGCAGATCTCGCGCCGCTTCTACGAGAACCCGGACGAGTTCGCGAAGGCCTTCGCCCGCGCCTGGTTCAAGCTCACCCACCGTGACATGGGCCCGAAGGCGCTGTACCTCGGCCCGGAGGTCCCGGCGGAGACCCTGCTGTGGCAGGACCCGCTGCCCCAGGCCGAGGGCGAGCCCGTCGACGCCGCCGACATCGCGTCGCTCAAGGCCAAGCTGCTCGACTCGGGCCTCACGGTCTCCCAGCTGGTGACCACCGCCTGGGCGTCCGCCTCCACCTACCGCAACAGCGACAAGCGCGGCGGTGCCAACGGCGCCCGCATCCGCCTGCAGCCGCAGGCCGGCTGGGAGGTCAACGAGCCCGACAAGCTGGCTCAGGTGCTGCGCGTCCTGGAGGGCATCCAGGCCGGGTTCAACACCGGCGCCAAGAAGGTCTCCCTGGCCGACCTGATCATCCTCGGCGGTGCCGCCGCCGTGGAGAAGGCCGCCAAGGACGCCGGCTTCGACATCGAGGTGCCCTTCACGCCGGGCCGCGTGGACGCCACGGACGAGCACACCGACGCGGAGTCCTTCGCCGCGCTGGAGCCGCCGGCCGACGGCTTCCGCAACTACCTGGGCAAGGGCAACCGTCTGCCGGCCGAGTTCCTGCTGCTGGACAAGGCGAACCTGCTGGGCCTGAGCGCCCCGGAGATGACCGTCCTGGTCGGCGGTCTGCGGGTGCTGGGCGCCAACTACCAGAGCACCGCCCTCGGCGTCCTCACCGAGACGCCGGGCAAGCTCACCAACGACTTCTTCGTCAACCTGCTCGACCTGGGCACGACCTGGAAGTCGACCTCGGAGGACCAGACGACCTTCGAGGGCCGTGACGACGCGACCGGCGAGGTGAAGTGGACCGGCACCCGTGCCGACCTCGTCTTCGGCTCGAACTCCGAGCTGCGCGCCCTCGCGGAGGTCTACGCGGCCGACGACGCGAAGGAGAAGTTCGTGAAGGACTTCGTCGCGGCGTGGGTCAAGGTGTCGAACGCGGACCGCTTCGACATCGCCTGATCCGTACGGTCACCCGTCCGGGCCACTGACGTCCGGGCCGTCCCGCAGGGGCGGCCCGGACGTCGCCGTTTCCGGCCGTGGGCCCGCCGTCAGGTGTAGGGCAGCCGGACGGTCGAGAGGTCTCCGGTGTCCAGCGTGCTGGGGGTGCTGCCCAGGGCGCTCCAGACCCTGACCCGTACGGTCCCGTTCCTCAGGTCGCAGGCGGTGCCGGTCGCGGAGGCGAGTCCGGCGGCCTCGGTGTAGTGCTCCCAGCCGGGAAGCGGGTCGGTGGCGAAGTACCGGTAGGTCTCGACGCGGTCCCACGAGCCCGAGCCGGTGCAGTCGTACGACACTTCCAGCTGGACCGCGTTGCCGACGGTCCGCCCGGCGTCGACGGCGAGGTCGAACCGGGGGGTGCCTCCGGCGTACTTCAGGTCGATCCCGGAGGCGGTGAAGGTCAGCGGCTTGTACGGGCTGCCGTCGTGGTTGACGCCGTCGGCCGACGCCACCGTCGCGCTGCCCGCGGTTCCGGCGGTCGCCGACAGCGTCCCGTCGCCCATCAGATACAGCGTGGGCGACGAACCCGTGCCGCCGGACGGCGTGGGGGTCGGGGTGGGCGTGGGTCCTCCGGTGCCGCCGGGTGCGCTGCCGCCGCTCCAGGTGTGGGCGCCGGCGGTCACCGTCCTGCCCGCGGGCACCTGCACGGTGGTTCCGTCGGAGAAGTGGACGGTCGTGTCGGTGGCGGTCGGGTTGGCGGCGACGTAGGTGCGTTCGCCGTTCTCGGTGAACACGGCGGTCAGCGGATCGTCGGCGGTGACGGTGGTGTCCACGGTGCCGAGGGCGGCGAGGTTGCGGATCCAGTGGAAGGTGTGGGCCTTGCTCTCGCCCTCCTCGGAGGCGAAGGAGTTGTCGGCGCGGAAGTCTGCCAGGGCCGCGTCG
Organism: Streptomyces sp. C1-1; assembly: GCF_050214755.1. Classification (NCBI taxonomy): domain Bacteria; kingdom Bacillati; phylum Actinomycetota; class Actinomycetes; order Kitasatosporales; family Streptomycetaceae; genus Streptomyces; species Streptomyces sp. C1-1. Next base: position 2,982,229 of record NZ_CP189826.1, read on the forward strand.
CCGTCACCGAGGGCGAGGTACTCGTACCAGATGTCGGGCCAGATGCCGGGCCTGGTCCTGCCTGCCTGGTCGAGCATCTCCTGGTAATTGGCCCTGACGTAGGCGGGGTTGTCGCCGAGGTAGAGGTGCCCGCCGGTCACCGGGAGCAGGTTGATGCCCTGGATCTGTTCGGGGGCGCTGGAGAACCAGGTGGAGTAGGCGCCGCCGTTGCTCCACACCATGCCGACCCCCTTGTGCGGGAAGTCGCTCGGGTAGTTCTCGTCCTTGGCATCGAACCAGTAGTCCTGAATGGCGGCGGCCTGCGTGGTGTACATGTAGATGCCCGCGTCGCGGACGGTCCTGTCGCCGGTGGCGGCGCCCCACTGGATGAGCGCGTTGTCGAAGTTCATGCCCTCGGACGAGGACTCCTGGTTGTTGCCCGCGGCGAACGAGCCGTGGCCCGAGGCCCAGTCGTGGCCGGCGTAGATGTCGAAGTCCCTCAGGTAGGGGAAACGTTTGTCCGCACGGTCGTAGTTGTCGGCGTCCCGGATGAGCTGGTCGACCATCCCGCCGTAGTGGTCGGCGTCGGCCCAGGTGGGGTCGAACCGGGCGAGGGTGGCGGCGGCCGCGATGTAGTAGCCGTAGTGGAAGTGGTGGTCGTTCAGCTCCTGGTCGGATCCGTAGGAGGCCGGGTAGCCGATCAGGGTGCCCCAGTTGCGGTCGTAGTAGAACTCGTGGCCGGTCTCGCCCGGCGACGCGGTGAACCAGTCCGTGAGCTTGGACCTGATCGCGGACAGGGCGGCGTCGCGGACGTCGGTGTTGCCGGTCTGGTCGGCGATCTCCGCCAGCCGTGCGGCGCGTCCGAGGCCCTTGCCCGTCCAGTAGGTGTCGTCGCTCTGCTGACGGGTCGGGTCGGCCTTCTCCGCGTTCAGATAGTTCTGCAGGGTGGCGGCATCGGCCCCGGAACTGTCGGCGACGGCCGGCACCTCGGGGAGCACGCCGTGGAAGACCATCGACGTCGTGAAGGACGTGATGCCGGTGAGCACCTTCAGGGGGCCGCGCGAGGAGATGTACTTCTGGGCCGGCGGGCTGCCGTCGGCGAGGTTGCGCCACTGGTGGGGCATCAGCGCCGCGACCGTGGCCTTGCCGGTGCCCTCCATGGCGGTGGTGGTGAAGCTGTACTTGGTCGTGACGGTGCTGCTCGCCTCGTCGTAGGCGTACGACACCGCGGTCCCGGTGACGTGGTTGTAGGCGTACTTGGCGTACTCGTCCGCCAGCGCGGCCCGGTCCGTGGCCGAGGTGGACGGTGTGGTGGGCAGCACGGCGATCGAGAAGTAGTCCTTGCCCCCGAGCGAGGAGGTGAAGGTGGTGCCGGAGCCGTCGACCGACCAGCTGGCGCCGCTCGGGGCGAAGGCGACGTAGTCGTGCCCGGCGATGGTGTAGCCGAGCATCGAACCGGAGCGGGACCATACGTCGGCCGTCGCGCCGGAGGCCACCTTGATCTGGGCGTCGCCACCGGTCGCCCGGAAGTACGCGAACGGCAGGCCGGAGCCGATGGTCGCCCGCAGCTTGTGCGCGCCGTCGCTCAGGACGGGGCTGACGGTCCAGTCGCTCCAGTCGTCGACCTTCACCTCGGCAGCGCCCAGGCCGGCGACTCCGGCGACGAAGTCCTCGGTGTAGTTGAAGTGGTACTCGCCCACGCCCTTGGCGCTGCCGGAGATCGTCGGCTTGGTGCTGTAGGAGACGCCCAGCCCGGCCGACTGCGCCCGGAAACCGAGGGGTTGGGCGAACAAGGGCTCTCCGTAGGCGCAGTTGGTGCGCTTCCACAGGATGGACGACCACCAGTCGTTGGTGGGTACGGCGCCCGACGGGGCGTCGGCCGTGACCCAGTGGCGCGGGTTGGTGGACAGGTCCGCGCATCCCGAGGGCAGCGGACCGGGGGCCGTGGTGGTGTAGCTGCCCGCACCCACCGTGTCGGCTCGCGCCGCCGCGGGGTCGAGGGCCGCGCCGAGCAGGGCGGCGACGGCCAGGAACACCGCGGCTCGCCGCCGGGCGGCGGGCCACGGCGTGGTTCTCACGGGCTGAGCACTGTCTCTTGCCATGGGGACCCTTCCAGCAGGGAGGCGAGGCGTGCGAACGGCGCATTGCGCGGCGCGACTTTCATATCCCAGGCCACAGCGGGGAGCAGGCCGTGGTTGCCGTGTTTGAGAGCGCTCTCAAGCTGGAACATAGAGGGGCCCCATGAAGCCGTCAATACAGAAAGCAGTAATCGTTCAACGACCCGTTATCGACGCGCGCCGGCCCATGCGAGCGGCGTCAATACCTCGCTCATGTATCGCCACCAACCCCGAAACATTTCGTTGGGTGGCACGTCGGACAGCGAGCTGCGCATCGCCAAACGGGCTGGCTTGTATCCCACTTGACCCCTGACCGGAACGACGAGCAGACGATGCGTACGGCCGCCGGGGCTCTGCCGCCCCGGAACTTTCAACGCCCGCCTGGGAATTCGCACCCCGCCCCTCACACGGTCGCGAAGGCTGTCGCCCTGGCAGGGTCAACACCGTATTTCCGAATGTTTCGTAAGGCAATCGGAAACTTCTTCCGGCTTGAGTATTGACGCTGCACGGTCAACGCCTCAATCATCCCTGTCTGAGGAACCGGCACTGGTTCGAGATTCCGAGCCCAATCAGCCCGGGCAGTCCGTCGCACCACATCACCTGCGCCACCCCGTTTCGTTCCGGTGAGGTTCGCACCACGTGGGCGGACGACGCAGTCCCCTGCGCTTCCCCCTGCGCTTCAGTCCATCCGTGATTTCTAACCCGGAGGAACAGTCATGGGCTCGTACGCCCTTCCAAGATCCGATGTCCGCCGGAAGACCCGTGCCCTGCGCCTGGCACTGGTCGCCGGTGTCCTGGGTGTGGTCACCGCACTGGCCGCGCCGCAGAACGCACACGCCGCCGGGACCACGCTCGGTGCGGCGGCGGCGCAGAGCGGCCGTTACTTCGGCACCGCCATCGCCTCGGGCAGATTGGGCGACTCGGCGTACACGTCGATCGCGAGCCGTGAGTTCAACATGGTGACGGCCGAGAACGAGATGAAGATCGACGCCACCGAACCACAGCGGGGCCAGTTCAACTTCAGCGCCGGCGACCGTGTCTACAACTGGGCGGTCCAGAACGGCAAGCAGGTGCGCGGCCACACGCTGGCCTGGCACTCCCAGCAGCCCGGCTGGATGCAGAGCCTCAGCGGCAGCTCACTGCGCCAGGCGATGATCGACCACATCAACGGCGTGATGGGCCACTACAAGGGCAAGATCGCCCAGTGGGACGTCGTGAACGAGGCGTTCGCCGACGGCAGTTCGGGTGGCCGGCGGGACTCCAACCTGCAACGCACAGGCAACGACTGGATCGAGGTCGCCTTCCGCACCGCGCGCGCCGCCGACCCGGCGGCCAAGCTCTGCTACAACGACTACAACATCGAGAACTGGACCTGGGCCAAGACCCAGGGCGTGTACAACATGGTCCGGGACTTCAAGCAGCGCGGCGTGCCGATCGACTGCGTCGGGTTCCAGTCCCACTTCAACAGCGGCAGCCCGTACAACAGCAACTTCCGCACCACACTGCAGAATTTCGCCGCCCTCGGCGTCGACGTGGCCATCACCGAACTCGACATCCAGGGCGCCTCGTCCTCGACCTACGCCGCCGTGACCAACGACTGCCTGGCCGTCTCGCGCTGCCTCGGCATCACCGTCTGGGGCGTGCGCGACAGCGACTCCTGGCGCTCCGGTGACACGCCGCTGCTGTTCAACAACGACGGCAGCAAGAAGCCCGCCTACACCGCCGTTCTCGACGCACTGAACGGGGGCGGTTCCACGACGCCGCCCCCTGCGGGCGGCGGACAGATCAAGGGCGTCGGCTCGGGCCGCTGCCTGGACGTGCCCAACGCGGCTACCGCCGACGGCACCCAGCTCCAGCTGTGGGACTGCCACAGCGGCACCAACCAGCAGTGGACGCTGACCGACGCCGGCGAACTCAGGGTCTACGGCGACAAATGCCTCGACGCCGCCGGCACGGGCAACGGCGCCAAGGTCCAGATCTACAGCTGCTGGGGCGGCGACAACCAGAAGTGGCGCCTCAACTCCGACGGATCCATCGTCGGCGTCCAGTCCGGACTCTGCCTCGACGCCGTCGGAGGCGGCACCGCCAACGGCACCCTGATCCAGCTCTACGCCTGCTCGAACGGCAGCAACCAACACTGGACCCGCTCCTGAGCGAGCCTGCACGCCGACGGTCCGGGGTCGCCGCCATCGGGGCGGCGACCCTCGCAGAGGACCAGCGGGTCAGGCGCCCTTCGCGACCGGCTCCAGAATCGCCACGCACTCGAGGTGGTGCGTCATCGGGAACAGGTCGAACGCCCGCAGCGTCCGCACCCGGTAGCCCCCGTCCCGGAAGTACCCCAGGTCGCGGGCGAGCGCCGCCGGATCGCAGGCGACGTAGGCGATCCTGCGGGCGCCCAGTGAGGCCAGGTGTTCCACCGTGCCGCGGCCCGCGCCCGCCCTCGGCGGGTCCAGGACGATCAGGTCGACCTCGGTGATGCCCGTGCGGGGCAGTACGGTCTCCACCTTGCCCTGCTCGATGCGCACCCGGTCGAAGTCGGCGAGGTTGTGCCGGGCGTCCTCGACGGCCCGCTTGCCGGACTCGATCCCGAGGACCGCGCCCTTGTCGCCGAGGCGATCGGCGAGGGCGCCGGCGAACAGGCCCACACCGCAGTACAGGTCCAGCGCCATGTCGCCCTTGCGCGGCAACAGGCCTTGCATGACAGCCTTGACGAGGGTGTCGGCGGCCATCGGGTGGACCTGCCAGAAGCCGCCACTGCCCACCCGGTGGGTGCGGCCGTCGGCCCGCTCACGGACGAAGGCGCGGCCGTGGACGCGGTGGATGCCGCCGTCCTTCTCCTCGACGCGCATCAGGGAGACGGGCCTGTCCAGCTCGACGAGGGGCAGCCGGGCACCCGGCCGCGGCTCCAGGATCACCATGCGGTCCTGAGAGCCGGTGGCCGCGATCGCCTCGACGGACGCCATCCCGGACCAGTCGCGTTCCTCGATGCCCAGCTCGCTCACGCCCGGCGCCGCGATCATGCAGTGCTCGATGGGCTCGACCTCGTGCGAGCGGTGCCGGCGCAGGCCGGCGTGCCCGGAGGCGTCCACCGCGTACTGGACCCGCGTGCGCCACTGCGGCACCTCTCCCGCGGGCAGCTTGTCGCCCTCGGCCGGCATCACCGTGCCGTCCCAGCCGGCCTCCTCGGGGGTCAACCCCGCGAGCCGGCGCAGCTGTTCGGCGAGGACCTCGCCCTTCAGCCGGCGCTGGGCGCCGGGCTTGGCGTGCTGCCAGTCGCAGCCTCCGCAGCGGCCGGGACCGGCGTAGGGGCAGGGCGCCTCGATGCGGTCCTTGGACGCCTCCAGCACCTCGACGGCGTCCGCGCGAAGGAAGCGCGCGCCCTCCTCGCCCTCGGTCACCCGGGCCACGACCCGCTCGCCGGGCAGCGCGTGCCGGACGAACAGCACCTGGCCGTCGTCGGTGCGCGCGACGCAGTGCCCGCCGTGGGCGACGGGGCCGATCTCGACCTCGTACTCCTCCCCCACCAGCGACTTCTTCTCTTGTGCCTGCATGGTGGGGTGACTCCAGAAATGAGAGAGAACGACGGCCGGACAACAGCCCACCAGTCTACGTGGGTGTCGCCCGGCCGTTGACCGGCGAGGGGGTCAGCCCTTGCCGCCCGAGGTGCCAGAGGGCTCCTTGGGCCGGCCCTGCTCGGCGGGACCGCGCCGCACCGAACCGGGAGCGTTCCACTCCTGGCGCCTGCGGGCCCGCTTCTTCGCCGCCTCGGAGGACTGCAGCTGGTAGGGCACCGAGGTGACCATGATGCCGGGCGTGAACAGCAGCCGGCCCTTGAGGCGGAGCGCGCTCTGGTTGTGCAGCAGGTGTTCGTACCAGTGGCCGACCACGTACTCGGGGATGATCACCGAGACCGCGTCGCGCGGCGACTCCCGGCGCAGTCCCTTGACGTACTCGATGATCGGCCGCGTGATCTCGCGGTAGGGCGAGTCCAGCACCTTCAGCGGCACCTGGATGCCGCGCCGCTCCCACTCCTCCTTCAGCAGCTTCGTCTCCGCCGGGTCGACGTTGACGGTGAGCGCCTCCAGGGTGTCGGAGCGCATCAGCTTGGCGTAGGCGAGGGCGCGCAGCGCGGGGCGGTGGATCTTGGAGATCAGGACGACCGAGTGGACGCGGGAGGGGCGCAGGCTGTCGTCGCTCGGGCCCTCGGGGGCGGCGAGCTCCGCGGCCACGCCGTCGTAGTGCTTACGGATGGCGGTCATCGTCGCGTAGAAGATGCACATGCCCAGCAGCGCGACCCAGGCACCGTGGGTGAACTTGGTGACGAGGACGACGACCAGCACCAGGCCGGTGAAGAAGGCGCCGAAGGTGTTGATGGCGCGGGAGCGCATCATGTGACGGCGCTTGGCCTGGTCCTTCTCGACCGCGAGGTGGCGGTTCCAGTGGCGGACCATGCCGGTCTGGCTGAGCGTGAAGGACACGAACACGCCGACGATGTACAGCTGGATGAGCCGGGTGGAGTCGGCGCCGTAGATCACCACGAGCAGGGTCGCCGCGCCGGCCAGCAGCACGATGCCGTTGGAGAAGGCGAGGCGGTCGCCGCGGGTGTGCAGCTGACGGGGCAGATAGCGGTCCTGGGCCAGGATGGAGCCGAGCACCGGGAAGCCGTTGTAGGCCGTGTTGGCGGCCAGGAACAGCACCAGCGCGGTGGCCGCCGCGAGGACCACGAAGAAGAAGCTGCCCTTGCCGAAGACGGCCTCGGCGACCTGCGTGATCACCGGGTTCTGGACGTAGTCGGCGCCGACGCCCACACCGTGCTTGAGCAGGTCGGTGGCCGGGTTCTCCGCCATGCGGACCTTGGTGGTCAGGGCGAGGACGATGATGCCGCAGAACATGGTGACGGCCAGCAGGCCCATCATGGCGAGCGTGGTCGCGGCGTTCTTCGACTTCGGCTTGCGGAAGGCCGGGACGCCGTTGGAGATCGCCTCGACACCGGTGAGCGCGGCACAGCCGGAGGAGAAGGCGCGCAGCATCAGGAAGACCAGGGCGAAGCCGGCCAGCCCCTGGTGCTCGGCCTTGATCGTGTACTGGGCGGTGGGCGCGAGCATGGTGTCGTTCAGCACCAGCCCGCGGAAGGCGCCCCACGCGATCATCACGAAGACGCCGCCGACGAACACGTACGTCGGGATCGCGAAGAGTTTGCCGGACTCCTTCACGCCGCGCAGGTTCATCAGGGTGAGCAGCAGGATCACCGCGACCGCGCACAGCACCTTGTGCTGGACCACGAACGGCACCGCCGAGCCGAGGTTCTCGATGCCGGAGGCGATCGAGACGGCCACGGTGAGGACGTAGTCGACGAGCAGGGCGCTGGCGACGGTCAGCCCGGCCCTGGGGCCGAGGTTGGTGGTCGCCACCTCGTAGTCGCCGCCGCCGCTGGGGTACGCGTGCACGTTCTGCCGGTAGGAGGCGACCACGGTGAACATCAGCACGACGACCGCGAGCGCGATCCAGGGGCTGAAGTGGTACGCCGACACGCCCGCGATGGACAGGACCAGCAGCACCTCTCCGGGGGCGTAGGCCACGGAGGACAGCGGGTCGGAGGCGAAGACGGGGAGGGCGATGCGCTTCGGCAGGAGCGTTTCGCCCAGCCGGTCACTGCGCAAGGCGCGCCCGATCAAGATCCGTTTGGGCACGTCGGTCAGTTTGGACACAACAGAGCATCGTAGGCGTTCGAACGGGTGCCCAACCACCCGCCACCCTGGTTCTGCTCTCCGAGTGAAATCCAGGACGGCACCGGCTGCGGATTCCGCAGCTCACGACGTCCCCATGCCTATATGACAAACACCGCCCACTTTCCCGGCCGTCGTCGCCCCCTGGAGGTTCCATGCACGCCCCCGCAGAGCTGATCGGCGCCGTCGCGACCGTCGTGGGCCTCGGTTTCCTGACACTTGCGAGCGTCCGCAGCATCGGTCGTCGCTGAGGTCACGGACATGACAGCAACCGTGCACGGGGCTCCCGGCGTCGTACTGCGCGTGTGTAGCTTGGGCGTCGGTCTGAGACCCTGATGCCGAGCAGTAGTTTTTGGACATTCGGAAGGACGGTCGTGCACATCGTCATCATGGGCTGCGGAAGAGTGGGTTCCGCTCTGGCCCAGACATTGGAGCAACAGGGGCACACGGTCGCCGTGATCGACCAGGACCCCACCGCCTTCCGCCGCCTCGGCCCGGGCTTCGGCGGCCGCCGGGTCACCGGCGTCGGCTTCGACCAGGACACCCTGCGCGAGGCCGGAATCGAGGAGGCAGGCGCCTTCGCCGCAGTCTCCAGCGGCGACAACTCCAACATCATCGCGGCGCGCGTCGCCCGCGAGATGTTCGGCGTGGAGAACGTCGCGGCCCGGATCTACGACCCCCGCCGTGCGGAGGTCTACCAGCGCCTGGGCATCCCGACCGTGGCGACCGTCCGCTGGACGGCCGACCAGATGCTGCGCAGGCTGCTCCCCTCGGGCGCCGAGCCGCTGTGGCGCGACCCCACCGGCGGGGTGCAGCTCGCCGAGGTGCACGCCTCCGCCGCCTGGGTCGGGCACAAGATCAGCACGCTGCAGGAGGAGACGGGCATCCGCGTGGCGTTCCTGACCCGCCTCGGCGAGGCGATCCTGCCCACCTCGCAGACGGTGCTGCAGGAGGGCGACCTGGTGCACGTGATGATGCGCACGGACGAGGTCGACAAGGTCGAGGCGTCCTTCGCCAAGGGTCCCGAAGAGGAGGGCGGTCACTGATGAGGGTCGCCATTGCCGGTGCCGGCGCGGTGGGCCGCTCGATCGCGGGCGAGCTGCTGGAGAACGGTCACGAGGTCCTGCTCGTCGACAAGGCGCCGACCGCCATCTCGGTCGAGCGCGTCCCCCAGGCGGAGTGGCTGCTGGCCGACGCCTGCGAGATCACGTCCCTGGACGAGGCGGCGCTCCAGCGCTGCAACGTCGTCATCGCGGCGACGGGCGACGACAAGGTGAACCTGGTCGTGTCCCTGCTGGCGAAGACGGAGTACGGCGTCCCCCGGGTCGTGGCCCGGGTGAACAACCCCAAGAACGAGTGGCTCTTCAACGAGTCCTGGGGCGTGGACGTCGCCGTCTCCACCCCCCGCCTGATGTCGGCCCTGGTCGAGGAGGCGGTGAGCGTCGGCGACCTGGTCCGTCTGCTGCGCTTCAGCCACGGCGACGCCAACCTCGTCGAACTGACCCTCCCGGAGGAGTCGGCCCTGGCCGGCACCCAGGTGGGGGACGTGGAGTGGCCCGAGGACACCTCCCTGGTCACGATCATCCGAGGCACCCGGGTCCTCACCCCGTCCCGCGAGGACTCCCTGGAACCGGGCGACGAACTCCTGTTCGTCGCCGCCCAGGCCCGCGAGGAACAGCTGGAGGACCTGCTGTCGGTACGCCGCGAGGACACGACGGACTAGCGGCTGCGGTTACGACGACGAAGGGCGCCCCTGAATCCAGTGGCGCCCTTCGTCGTCAGCCCGTCCGGCCACGTTCCAGCCCGGCCGACTGCATTTGCCCGGCCGACTGCATTTCAGCCCGTCCGGCGTTTGAGGACGAGGCCCGCAGGTCCGAAGCGGGGGCCTGGGGGCGGCAGCCCCCGGCAACGCCCACCGAGACGCCGAGCTCAGACCTCCCGACGGTGCCGTCCCCCCGCCGCCTCGGCCTTCTCGGCCTCCGCCGCGGCCTTCTCCTCCGCCTCCATCTCCGCGAACACGTCAATGGGCGCGGGCGCCTTCGCCAGGAAGACCCAGGTCAGCCAGACCGCCAGCAGGAACGGCGGAATCTTCAACGCGACGAGCACCCAGCCCAGTTGCGCGGTGTTGGCCCACCAGTACAGCGGGAACAGGATCGCGCACTTGGCCAGCAGGATCAGGCCCCAGGCCCAACTGGCCTTCGCGTACGCCTTCTTGCGGCCGGGGTTGCGGGTGCGCCAGGAGAGGTTCTCCTTGAAGACCGGGCCGAGGATCAGACCGATCAGGGGGACACCGCACAGGGTCGTGACGATGTACGCCAGCGCCAGGCCCAGCGTGTAGAGCATGCCGGGGAGGTAGAAGTCCTTGGCGTTGCCGGTCATCATCGCGAACACGACACCGAACGCGACGCCGAAGACGCCGCTGAACGCGTGCTTGACGGTGTCCCGCATGACCAGCCGGACCACCACGAGCAGCAGGGACACGGCGAGGGCGGCGATGGCCGACCAGTGCAGGTCCTTGTTGATCGTGAAGATGGTGACGAAGAGCAGGCCGGGCAGCACCGTCTCGACCATGCCCCGCACTCCGCCGAACGCCTCGAACAGGGCGGCCTCGGTGACCGCCCGCGCGTCGTCGGCTTGAGTGTCTTCGGTCGGCTTGTCGAGCGACGTCACCGGCTACTCCCGTCCGAGGGGTCTCAGTTCGTATTTCGGATTGAACAGCACCCGGCGGCCCCGGCTCATCGAGATCCGGCCCGATGCGATCAGTCTGCGCCCGGGCTCTATCCCGACGATGGAACGCCGCCCGAGCCACACCACGTCCAGCGCGGCGGAGCCGTCGAAGAGCTCTGCCTCCAGGGCCGGGACGCCCGCGCGCGGCCGCAGGGTGACCGTGCGCAAGGTACCAGTAACCGTGACGATCTGTCGGTCGTGGCAGTCACCGATCCGCGTACATCCCGCCGTCTCGGCGTCCTCCCGCAGCTCCTCGGACTCCAGGTCCTCCTGCGAGGAGGAGAGCCGGTCGAGCATGCGCCGGAACCGGCCCACCGGCTTTTCGGAACGAGGAACAGCACTCATATCTGAAGCGTACCGGGGTGCACTGACACCTTCGTACCCGCGGGGCACCGCCCCGAACCGGGCCGGTGCCCGCCGCCCCCGGGCCCGCAGCTGCTACTTCTCGAACCGGTAGCCCATGCCCGGTTCGGTGATGAAATGCCGGGGATGTGACGGATCCGACTCGAGCTTGCGGCGCAGCTGCGCCATGTACACCCGCAGGTAGTTGGTCTCCGTCCCGTACGACGGCCCCCACACCTCCTGCAACAGCTGTCGCTGGCCGACCAGCCGTCCCGTGTTGCGGACCAGCACCTCCAGCAGATGCCATTCCGTGGGGGTCAGCCGGACGTCCTTGCCGCCGCGGTTGACCTTCTTCGCGGCCAGGTCGACGGTGAACGCCTCGGTCTCCACGGTCGTGACCTCGTCCTCGCCGGCCCCGACGGGCTCGGCGCGGCGGACGGCGGCGCGCAGGCGGGCGAGGAGCTCGTCCATGCCGAAGGGCTTGGTGACGTAGTCGTCGGCGCCCGCGTCGAGGGCCTCCACCTTCTCGTCGGAGGTGTGCCGGGCGGAGAGCACCAGGATCGGCACCCGGGTCCAGCCGCGCAGGCCGCGGATCACGTCGACGCCGTCCATGTCGGGCAGGCCGAGGTCCAGGACGACGACGTCGGGGTGGCGGTCGGCGGCCAGCCGGAGGGCGGTGGCGCCGTCGTGCGCCGCGTCGACCTCGTACTTGCGCGCCCTGAGGTTGATCACGAGGGCGCGCACGATCTGCGGCTCGTCGTCGATCACGAGCACCCGGGTCATGTGGCCTGCCTTTCCGGCTGTTCCTGCGGCGACGGTACGGGCCGCGCCGCGTGCGGTGCCTCCGCACGCAGGGTGAGGACCATGGTGAGTCCGCCGCCGGGGGTGTCCTCGGCTTCGAGCGTGCCGCCCATGGCCTCGGCGAAGCCGCGGGCGACCGCGAGGCCGAGGCCCACGCCGGCGCCGCGCGGGGCGTCGCCGTGGCGCTGGAAGGGCTCGAAGATGCGTTCCTTGGCCTCGTCGGGGACGCCGGGGCCGCGGTCGACGACCCGGACCTCGACCCGGTCGGCGAGGACGCTCGCGGCGACCAGCACGGGCTTGCCGGGCGGGCTGTACTTGACGGCGTTCTCCACCAGGTTGGCCATGGACCGTTCGAGGAGCCCGGCGTCGACGGCGACCATGGGCAAAGTCTCCGGGACGTCCAGCCGGACGCCGTCCTCGTCCACCCCGACGAGTGCCATCGGCACCACCTCGTCGAGGTCGACCTCGCGGATCAGCGGGGTGACCGTGCCGGTCTGCAGGCGGGACATGTCGAGGAGGTTGCCGACGAGGTGGTCGAGGCGGTCGGCGCCCTCCTCGATGCCCTCCAGCAGCTCCGCCCGGTCCTCCTCGGACCAGGCCACGTCGTCCGAGCGCAGGGACGACACGGCGGCCTTGATACCGGCGAGCGGGGTGCGCAGGTCGTGGCTCACGGCGGCGAGCAGGGCCGTGCGGATCCGGTTGCCCTCGGCCAGCGCGCGGGCCCGGTCGGCCTCCTCCAGCAGGCGCCGGCGGTCCAGCACGACGGCGGCCTGCGCGGCGAACGCGGCCAGCACCCGGCGGTCCTCGGCGGGCAGCACCCGGCCGGTCAGCGCGAGGGCCATGTGGTCGCCGACCGCCACGTCCACGTCGGCCTCCTCCGGCCGCCCGACGGGCGGTCCGATGCCGGCCCGGCCCGCGCACGTCCAGGGGTCGTGGTCGCCGGACCGCTCCAGCAGGGCCGCCGACTCCATCCCGAAGGTCTCGCGGACCCGCTCCAGCAGCTCCTCCAGGCCGGTCTCGCCGCGCAGCACGTTGCCGGCCAGGAAGGACAGGATCTCCGACTCGGCGCGCAGCCGGGCCGCCTGGTGGGTGCGGCGGGCGGCGAGGTCGACGACCGAGGCGACGGAGGCCCCGACGGCCACGAAGATGACGATGGCGACGATGTTCTTCGGGTCGGCGATGGTCCAGCGGTGCAGGGGCGGTGTGTAGAAGTAGTTCAGCAGCAGGGAGCCCACCGCCGCCGAGGCCAGCGCGGGCAGCAGGCCGCCGAGCAGCGCCGCCGCGACCGTAACCGACAGGAACAGCAGCATGTCGTTGGCGAGGCCGAGGTGGACGGTGTTGGTGAGCACGGCCATGATCGCGGGGCCGCCCACACCGACCACCCAGCCCCAGGTGATCCGGGACCGCCCCAGCCGCGCGCCGCGCGCCACGGGCAGCCCGCGCCCCTTGCCGGCCTCGTCGTGGGTGATGAGGTGGACGTCGAGGTCGGTACCGGAGTCCCGGGCCACGGTGGCGCCGACGCCGGGCCCGAAGACGTACTGCCAGCTCTTGCGGCGCGAGACGCCGAGCACGACCTGGGTGGCGTTGACCCCGCGGGCGAAGGCGAGCAGGGCGGCCGGTATGTCGTCGCCCACGACGTGGTGGAAGGTGCCGCCCAGGTCCTCGACGAGGGTGCGCTGCACGGCCAGTTCGTCGGGCGAGGCGGATGTCAGGCCGTCGCTGCTGGCTATGTAGACCGCCAGTACCTCGCCGCCCGCGCCCTTCTCGGCCAGCCGTGCGGCCCTGCGGATGAGCGTGCGTCCCTCCGGGCCGCCGGTCAGCCCGACCACGATCCGCTCCCGCGAACCCCAGATCCGGGACACCCGGTGTTCGGTGCGGTACCGCTGGAGGTACTCGTCGACCCGGTCGGCCACCCAGAGCAGCGCCAGTTCGCGCAGGGCGGTGAGGTTGCCCGGGCGGAAGTAGTTGGACAGGGCGGCGTCGACCTTGTCCGACGTGTAGATGTTGCCGTGCGCCATGCGGCGGCGCAGGGCCTCGGGGGACATGTCGACCAGCTCGATCTGGTCGGCCCTGCGCACCACCTCGTCGGGCACGGTCTCCCGCTGCCGTACCCCGGTGATGGACTCGACGACGTCGCCGAGTGACTCCAGGTGCTGGATGTTGACGGTCGAGACGACGTCGATGCCGGCCGCGAGCAGCTCCTCGACGTCCTGCCAGCGCTTGGGGTTGCGGGAGCCGGGCACGTTGGTGTGGGCGAGCTCGTCGACGAGGGCGACGGCGGGCGCGCGGCGCAGCACGGCGTCGACGTCCATCTCGGTGAAGACGGCCCCGCGGTGCTCCAGCTCGCGGCGTTCCACCTGCTCCAGGCCGTGCAGCATTACCTCGGTGCGCGGCCGGCCGTGGTGCTCCACGAAGGCCACCACGCAGTCGGTGCCGCGTTCGACGCGCCGGTGCGCCTCGGAGAGCATGGCGTACGTCTTGCCGACGCCCGGTGCCGCACCGAGGTAGATCCGAAGCTTGCCGCGTCCCATGGCCTCATTGTCTTCCCGTCACTGTCGCCCACGCAGCGTCGACCTTACGGCCACCAATCGCGGCATATCGTCCCGTGACCGGCCAGGAGACCGTCTTTGACGCAACTCTGACGCGCGTCGCCTCAGTGCTCGACGATCTCGCCGTCGCTCAGCTCCAGCACCCGGTCGGCGAGGTCGAGCAGGGTGGCGTCGTGCGTGGCGACCAGCGCGGTGACGTTCTCGCTGTGGACGACGGCGCGCAGCAGTTCCATGACGGCGTGCCCGGTCTCGGCGTCCAGCTGGCCGGTGGGCTCGTCGGCGATGAGCAGCGCGGGGCTGTTGGCGAGGGCGCGGGCGATGGCGACCCGCTGCTGCTGGCCGCCGGAGAGCTCGCCCGGCCGCTGCCCGGCGTGGTCGGCGAGGCCCACCAGAGCGAGCAGCAGTTCGACGCGCTCCTCGCGCTCGCGCACCTCGGTGCGGCGCAGCCGCATCGGGACGCCGACGTTCTCGGCGGCCGTGAGGATGGGGATGAGCCCGAAGGACTGGAAGACGAACCCGATGCGGTCCCGGCGCAGGGCCAGCAGGCCGTCCTCGCCGAGTTCCGCCAGGTCGAGGCCGTCGACGACGATCCTGCCCTCGTCGGGTGCGTCGAGGCCGCCGACGATGTTGAGGAGCGTCGTCTTGCCCGAGCCGGAGCGGCCCTTGAGGGCGACGAGTTCGCCGCGCGGGATGTCCAGGGAGACGCCGCGCAGGGCGTGCACGGCGGCGGCGCCGCGCCCGTAGGTCTTGTGGACGTTCTCGACGCGCACCATGGTCTCGGTGACCACCTGGCTGCCCATGTCTTCTCCCCCGTCGGCCGGGCGCCAGTATCGCCGTCGGCGCCCGGCCGATCAACGGGTTCAGGCGGGGTTGTCGCCGTGGGTGAGGGTCTCCCAGGCGACGAAGAGGTTGTTGCTGCCGGCCGGGCGCTGCTGCTGGGTCAGCGTCTGGGTGTTGGTCATGGCGATGCCCAGCCGGTTGTGCAGGGCGTTGTAGCCGACCTCCGTGACGGGGCCGAGGCCGAGGTTCAGCGATCCGCCGCACAGCCAGCTCGGGACGCCCGCGCCGAGCTGGTACTTGGACTGGAGGCCGAGCGCCTGGCGCAGCCGTTCGCCGACGTCGGTGCCGTAGAGGTCCTGGCCCTGGATGCGGCTGGTCTCGGCGATGTGCGAGATGGCGGAGATGCCGTACCCGGTGTGGGTGAGGTCGCGGCAGGTCTCCTGGGTGAGGCCGGTGACGAAGGTGGACTGGCCCTGCCAGTAGTTGACGATCTTCGCCTTGGTGTCGAGGTTCTGGCTGGGGACCGTCTTCGGCAGGTCGCCGTCGGAGGAGAGGTAGACGTAGGCGGCGGCGCGGGTGCGGAACCTCGCCATGGCCTTGTCGTACGAGGTCCTGTCCTCCAGGAAGACGGAGATGCCGACGGCGGCCTCCATCATCGACAGCTCCCAGTTGCCGTTGGAGTTGGAGCCGTTGATCACCTCGGGGAGGTAGACGTCGCGGAGCATGGTCGCGAAGCGGCCGGAGTTCGCCCAGCCCCCGGTGTAGGTGTACTTGATGATCTCGGCGGCCTTCGGCCAGGAGGAGCCGGCCCAGCCGGTCTGCAGGGGCGCGTTGCTGTTGGTGTGCTCCTTGATCACGGCGGACCAGGCGTCCATCATCTGGATCGACTTCTTGGCGTACCGGTCGTCGCGGGTGATGTACCAGGCGAGGGCGTCGGTGTAGGCCGCGATCGCGTCCTGGCGCTCGTCCGTGCAGCCGTGGTCGGGGTTGGAGTAGGAGCCGCACTCGACCGTGGCCCGCGGTTTCGGCGTGCGGTTCAGGTCGGCGTACTTGCTCGCCGTCATCTGGTCGAAGGCGCCCTTCCAGGGCTGGGCGCCGGAATTCACCTTGGCTCGGGCGAAGTCCAGCTGGGCGATGGAGACGGTGACGCCGGGGTGGACGAAGGTGGCGGGGGCGGCATCGGCATGGCGGGCGGCGGGCCAGGCGATCATGCCCACGACAAGGGCGGAGACGGATGCGAGGAGAGCGGTTCTGCGCATACGCGGGGGGCCTTCCGTTCTTGTATGTGAACGTGAAGCGCCTTCATGAACAGACGCGTTGGCCCGAGACGGTAGGTACAGACCAATGCGCCGTCAAGGGGTCACGCATATGAAAGAGCCGCACCCCCTCGGGGTGCGGCTCCGGTACTGCTGCGTTCTGCTCGCGGTCAGCGAACCTCGGTGATCTCCGGACCGCGCTGGAGCTGGCCCATGCCGCCGGAGAAGCGCGAGGACTCCTCCTGCTGGACGCCCTCGGGGACCATCTGGGCGTCGTTCGGCAGCTGCAGGACGATCGGGTCGCGCGGCGCCATCGGACCCTCGCCGCGGACGACGACCGTGTCCCGGAAGATCTGCTCGAGCAGCCCGGCCGCCTGCGGCTGCACCGCGCCCTGGCCCGAGATCACGCCCCGCAGGAACCAGCGGGGGCCGTCCACACCGACGAACCTGACGACCTGGAAGCCGCCCGTGCCGTCCGGCAGCTGCACCGGCACCTGGGCGCGCAGTTCCCACCCGAGGGGGCCCTCGACCTCGTCGACGATGCCACCCTGCTGGGTGATGCCGGCGCCGATCTCCTCGCGCACCTCGCCCCAGATGCCCTCGCGCTTGGGCGCGGCGAAGGCCTGCAGCTGGATGGCGCTGTCGCGCAGTACCACGGTCGCCGCGACGATCGCGTCACCGGCGACCTCGACCCGCAGTTCCATGCCGTCGACCCCGGGCACGAAGAGCCCGCCCAGGTCCACGCGGCCCTCGGCGGGGTCGCGCACCTCGGTGCTGTCCCAGGGCCCGTCGGGCCGCGGCTCGGGCTCGAGCCGCACGCGCTCGCGCTCGGACTCCTCCGCTACGTCGTCCGCCTCAGTGTCGACACTGTCGACGACCTGCTCGGCCTCGCCGGCCGCGTCGTCGGCGGCACCCTTCTTCTTGCGACGTCCGAACACGTCACTGTCCTTCCCGGTCGGATACGACCGAAGCGTATCGATTCCCACCCGTAGTGCCGCCCACGGCGGCCTCACCGCTTGTGCTGTTCGTACCGGCCACCACCGCATGTCCTCCGGTGGACCCGAAGCCCCCTTCGGCCCGCGCCGAGTCGGGCAGTTCCGCCACCTCCTGGAAGCGGACCTGCTCGACCTGCTGGACGACCAGTTGGGCGATCCGGTCGAAGCGCTCGAACCGCACGCTCTCGCGCGGGTCGAGGTTCACCACGATCACCTTGATCTCCCCACGGTACCCGGCATCAACCGTCCCCGGGGCATTCACGAGAGCGACACCGCAGCGGGCGGCGAGACCGGAGCGGGGGTGCACGAAGGCCGCGTACCCCTCCGGGAGGGCGATCGACACCCCGGTGGGCAGCACGGTCCGCTCGCCGGGCGCCAGTTCGCACGCCTCGGTGGTGCGCAGATCGGCTCCCGCGTCGCCGGGATGCGCGTACGACGGAAGCGGTACGTCCGCGTCGACGCGCCGGATCAGCACGTTCACGGGGTCACGGCTCACGGGTTCACCTCGAAGGCGCGGGCGCGCCTTTGCTGGTCGGGGTCGCTCATGGCGGCGCGGATCTCCTCCGGACGGCCGTTGTCGATGAAGTGATCGACCTTGACCTCGATGAAGAGGGCGTCGGCGCGGACCGCGACCGGGCCCTCGGGACCGTCCAGCCGTCCGACGGCGGTCGAGTAGATCTTGCGGCCCGCCACCGCCGTGACCTCGGCCGTCAGATGCAGCGTGGTGCCGACCGGCACCGGCCGCACGAAGTCCGTCTCCAGCCGGCCCGTCACGGCGATCGTCCGCAGCAGCCAGTTCAGGGAGCCGAGCGTCTCGTCCAGCGCGGTGGCGAGCACGCCGCCGTGCGCGAGGCCGGGGGCTCCCTGGTGAGCGGGCTGCACGGTGAACTCGGCGGTGATCGTGACGCCTTCGCCGGCCCGGGCCTCCAGGTGCAGCCCGTGGGGCTGCTCGCCGCCGCACCCGAAACACTGTCCGTAGTGCGCGCCGAGCAGCTCACCGGGCGCGGGAGCATCGGGATGCCGTACGGGATCCACCGCGTCGGCGGGAGGCTTGAGAGCTGCGGAAGTACCACTCACAGCCGCAGACCTTACCCGCGCGTCGGCCATATCCGGACACCGTGCCAAGCTTGGCTCCATGCAGCTCTCGACCGCCCCTTACGAAGAACGCCTCACCGCCCCGCGCTCCTGGTGGGTCGTCTCGTTCCTGATCGGCGTCTCCTTCGCCCTGATCCTGCTGCCCTTCGGCACGCTGCCCCTGCTCGGCGGCCTGGTCGGCGGCACGGCGGCCGCCGCGGTCGTGGCGAGCTCCTACGGGTCGGTCCGCATCCGCGTGGTGGGCGGCTCGCTGATCGCGGGCGAGGCGAAGGTCCCGGTGACGGCGCTGGGCGAGGCGGAGGTCCTGGAGCCTGAGGAGGCGCGGGCCTGGCGCACCTACAAGGCCGACACGCGCGCGTTCCTGCTGCTGCGCGCCTACATCCCGAGGGCGCTGAAGGTGGAGGTCACGGACCCCGAGGACCCGACGCCCTACCTGTACCTGTCGACGCGGGAGCCCGAGCGGCTCGCCGAGGCCATCAAGGCGGCCCGGGAAGCGGCCGCACAGGGCCTGTGACAGAGGCGGCGGGCAGCTAGCCCAGCGAGCCGTCCTCCAGCTCCAGCGGGTGCCGCGGCGCCTCCAGAGGCGGCTGCTGCGGCAGCGCGTCCCAGGGCACCTGGATCGTGCGCAGGTCCTTGCGGATGCGCTCGGCGACCCTTCTGGTGTCCCTGCGGTTCATGACCGCGCCCACGGCGGCGCCCACCATGAAGGGCATCAGGTTGGGCAGGTCGCGCACCACGCGCTTCATGATCTGCTGGCGCAGCTGCTGCTTCATGCGGGTGTTCACGGCGCCGCCGAAGCTCGCCGGCTTCGTCACGTCGACCCCGCGCTCCCCCGACCACGAGTTCAGGTAGGCGGTGCTGCGCTCCTTGAGGTTGCCGGGCGGGCGTACGCCGTAGACCTCGTGGAGTTCGGCGATCAGCTTCAGCTCGATCGCGGCCACGCCGGTGATCTCGGCGGCCAGTTCCGTGGGCATGGCGGGCGGCACGGGCAGCATGGCGGCGGCTCCGACGCCCGCTCCCACCGTCGCGGTGGCGCTCGCCGCGCCCGCCACGAGCTTGTCGGCGAGCTGTTCGGGTCCCAGACCCGGGAACTGCCTGCGGAGCGTCGCGAGGTCGCGTACGGGGATCCGCGGGGCGTTGTCGATGATCCGGTCGGTGAGGTACGCCAGGCCCGCTCTGGCCCGGCTGCCGCCCTTGCGGACGCCTTCGCGCGCCTTGTCGCGGAGTGCCGCGGCCGTCCCCCGGCCGCGGCCGCGTCGGGCCGGGGGTACTCCCGTCCGTGCGACGGGCGCGGGCTCGTTCTGGTACGGCTCCGGGAGGTCAGCCCGGTCGGCCGATGCGAGCGAGGCAGATCCGGCAGATCCGGTGTCACCGGGTGTCGTACCGGATGAGCCTCGCTCGTCGTCACGCGCGTGGGGACCGTCCAGCGGTCCCTGGTCCGCTCCCGACAGGAGGAAGCGGCGCTTCCGAGGTGGGGTCGAGCCAGTCACGGCCGACCCGGCCTCAGTCGCAGTCGCGGCAGATCGGCTGACCGTTCTTCTCCCTGGCCAGCTGGCTGCGGTGGTGCACCAGGAAGCAGCTCATGCACGTGAACTCGTCCTGCTGCTTGGGCAGTACCCGGACGGCCAGCTCCTCGTTGGAGAGGTCGGCTCCGGGCAGTTCGAGGCCCTCTGCGGCCTCGAACTCGTCGACGTCGACCGCCGAGGTCGACTTGTCGTTCCTCCGGGCCTTCAGCTCTTCAAGGCTGTCGGAGTCGACGTCGTCGTCGGTCTTGCGTGGGGTGTCGTAATCCGTTGCCATTTCGCTCTCCCCCTCTGGGTGTCTGCGGGTGTCTCCAGCGCACGTAACGCGTGAGAGGCCGGACTTGTGCCCGCCTCGAGGCGGAGATTTTGCCTCACATCAAGGTCTGTTACTCAATCGACACCCAATCGGACCCCTCAAGAGTGATCGGCTTGGATGGCGAACCGGACCGTACACGGTCCTTGTGCCGCACTTCAAAGGCGTCTCCACCTGTACTTCCCGTGATCAAGACACCCGAAAACCCGGATTTTCCCGGCCTCTTGATCACGGAGAGTAGATGGCCGGAAAATCGCCCTTGTGATCGATCACACACGGGACCACCTCTTCCGCGACCTTTTCCCGGTCGGAAAATTCCGCGCAAAGCGAACAGGCCCGCATGTCGGCGACATGATCTCAGATGGGAAGCGCGACCCGCATCACCAGTCCACCCCCCTCACGAGGCTGTGCCGAGATGTGCCCGCCGTGCGCCCGGGCCACCGACCGGACGATGGAAAGACCCAGGCCGACGCCCTTGTCGCTGCCCGTGCGCTCGGTGCGCAGCCGCCTGAAGGGCTCGAAGAGATTGTCGATCTCGTATGCGGGTACCACCGGACCGGTGTTCGACACCACCAGGACCGCCTGGCCGTGCTGGACCTCGGTGGTGACCTCCACCCAGCCGTCCTCGGAGACGTTATACCGCACGGCGTTCTGCACCAGGTTCAGCGCGATCCGCTCCAGCAGCACGCCGTTGCCCTGGACGACGGCCGGCTTCTGGTGCCCGCGGATCACCACGCCCTTGGCCTCCGCCTCGGCGTGCACCTGGTCGACCGCCTGAGCGGCCACCTCGGCGAGGTCGACGGGCTTGCGCTCGACGATCTGGTTGTCGCTGCGGGCGAGCAGCAGCAGGCCCTCCACGAGCTGCTCGCTGCGCTCATTGGTGGCCAGCAGCGTCTTGCCCAGCTGCTGCAGCTCCACCGGCGCGTTCGGGTCTGAGAGGTGGACCTCCAGGAGCGTGCGGTTGATCGCCAGGGGCGTGCGCAGCTCGTGCGAGGCGTTGCCGACGAACCGCTGCTGGGCGGTGAAGGCGCGCTGCAGGCGCTCCAGCATGTCGTCGAAGGTGTCGGCCAGCTCCTTGAGCTCGTCGTCCGGGCCGTCCAGCTCGATACGCCGCGACAAGTCCGAACCGGCCACCGCGCGGGCGGTACGGGTGATCCGGCCGAGCGGCGACAGGACACGGCCGGCCATCGCGTACCCGAAGGCGAAGGCGATCACGGCGAGGCCGAGCAGGGCGAGGAGGGAGCGGCTGAGGAGGTCGTCGAGGGCGTGCTGGCGCTGCTGGTTGACGCACTGGTTCATCGCGCTGTTGAGCTCGGCCGCCGACGGCTGGGCCGGGAAGTTACAGGTACTGCTGCCCACCGAGCCGGAGAGGATCTTGAAGGGCAGCTCGCTGCCCACTCTCAGCGCGTGTGCGGCCAGCAGGTAGATGATCGACAGCAACAGGATGCCTGCGATCAGGAACATGCCGCCGTACAGCAGCGTGAGCCGTATGCGGATGGTCGGGCGCAACCACGGGAAGGGGAGCTGTGGCGTTCTCGGGTCCCAGGTGGGCTTCGGTGGCGCCTGGGGCGGTGCGGGCGTCGCGGCCATGGCAGATCAGATCCGGTAGCCCGAGCCGGGCACGGTGACGATGACGGGCGGCTCGCCCAGCTTCCGGCGCAGGGTCATCACGGTGACGCGCACGACGTTCGTGAACGGGTCCGTGTTCTCGTCCCAGGCCTTCTCCAGCAGCTGCTCGGCCGAGACGACCGCGCCCTCGCTGCGCATCAGCACTTCCAGTACGGCGAACTCCTTCGGCGCCAGCTGGACCTCCTTGCCGTCGCGGAAGACCTCGCGGCGGTTGGGGTCGAGCTTGATGCCGGCGCGCTCCAGGACCGGCGGCAGGGGGACGCTGGTGCGCCGGCCGAGGGCACGCACGCGTGCGATCAGCTCGCTGAAGGCGAAGGGCTTGGGCAGGTAGTCGTCGGCGCCGATCTCCAGACCCTCGACCCGGTCGCTGACGTCACCGGACGCCGTGAGCATCAGCACGCGCGTGGGCATGCCGAGTTCGACGATCTTGCGGCAGACGTCGTCGCCGTGCACCAGCGGGAGGTCTCGGTCGAGGACGACCACGTCGTAGTCGTTGACGCCGATGCGCTCCAGGGCGGCCGCGCCGTCGTACACGACGTCGACGGCCATGGCCTCCCGGCGCAGTCCGGTGGCCACCGCATCGGCGAGCAGCTGCTCGTCCTCGACGACGAGTACGCGCACGTCGTTTTCCTTCCTGTGTCCACCCGCGCGGGCCGAATCGGCGCACGGCGGGCAGGGGTCTTCTGGGGTGTGTGCCTCCATCCTGCCTTTTTCGCCCGTAAGTCGGCTGTAAGGCGGGGGCGGGAGTGCGCGGCGGCGGTGGAACGGGGGTTGTCTCAAGATGAAGGACAGGTGTGGGACGCGGGAATGCGGGAGTTTTTCGTCCGGTTGAGGTTTCCGTGGAAGGGACCGGGGGGAGGACGGTTCATACCCCGCGATCACGCTCTGCTTGTGCCGCAACACCATGCGGCACGGCGCAATCCGCTTTCCGCAGAGTGGGCGTGGGTGTTCGGCACCGTCGCCACCCGGCGCGGGACTGTGCCGGGCACCTGATGGAGACGTGATCGCCCCTTCCGAACGGCACACCCCCGTGCCACCGACCCACGACCCAGGACGAGGGGGCGCAGCATGGACGCATTCACCACGGGACTTCTGCAGCGCATAAAGGCGACCGAGTCCGACCTGACGCGGGCTCGTGACGAGGGCGACGACTTCCTCGTCGAGGTCGAGCAGGGCGAACTCGACGACCTGCGCCGCCTCGCCGCCGAGCACGGTGTGGAAGTTGGCGCATAGCGTCTGATCGGCCCGTGAGCGAGCGAAGGGACCCCGGCGAATCCAGCGCCGGGGTCCCTTCGCGTGCGTACGCCCTCGGCGGCCGTCCGCGTGCTCGCGCGCTCGGCGGCCGTCAGTCGTGCCAGGCGCCGAAGTCCTCCAGGAGGCGCTGGAGGGGCTCGAAGACGCCGGGGGTGCCCGCGACCGTCAGGGCACCGGAAGGACGCTCTCCGGGGCGTCCACCGGTCAGGGCGCCCGCTTCCCTGGCGATGAGGTCACCGGCGCCGTAGTCCCAGGCGTGCAGGCCGCGCTCGTAGTAGCCGTCCAGGCGGCCCGCCGCCAGGTCGCACAGGTCGACCGCGGCCGAGCCGCCACGGCGGATGTCGCGGAGCAGGGGGATGAGACGCGCGGCCACCTCGGCCTGGTGGGTGCGGACCTCGGAGACGTAGTTGAAGCCGGTGGAGACCAGGGCCTGGTCCAGTGGCGGGGCGGGACGGCAGGACAGGGCTCGTTCGCCCTCCCACGCGCCCGTGGCCCGGGCCCCGGCGCCGCGCACCGCGTGGAAGGTCTCGCCGCGCATCGGGACCGCCACGACCCCGACGACCGTCTCGCCGTCCTGTTCGGCCGCGACGGACACCGACCAGGTGGGCAGCCCGTAGAGGTAGTTGACCGTGCCGTCCAGGGGGTCGATCACCCAGCGGACGCCGCTGGTGCCCGGGCTGTCGGCGCCCTCCTCGCCGAAGAAGCCGTCGTCGGGGCGGTGGGCGGAGATCAGGTCGGTGATCAGCTTCTCCGCCGCGATGTCCATCTCCGTGACGACGTCGATGGGGCTCGACTTGGTCCGCGCGACCGCCAGGTCGGCCGGACGGCCGTCCCGCAGGAGGTCGCCCGCCCGGCGGGCCGCCTCCCGGGCCAGGTCGAGGAGTTCCTGGTGCAGGGCGTCGCTCACGGGGCTCCTCACGCGTAGGGGCTGTCGACGCCGGCGGCGGCCGGCTTGGGGGCACGGGCGGGGCAGCAGCCGACGGGGCAGAGGTTGTGACTGGCCCCGAGGGCGCCGAGCGCGCAGGGGGTGGGCCGCTCGCCGCGCTCCGTGGCCGCGCGCTCCAGGATCAGGTCGCGGACGGCCGCCGCGAAGCGGGGGTCGGCGCCCACGGTGGCCGAGCGGCGCATGGGGAGGTTCAGCTCCTCGGCCTTGGCCTTCGCCTCCGTGTCGAGGTCGTAGATGACCTCCATATGGTCCGAGACGAAGCCGATGGGGGCGATGACGACGGCGGGCGCGCCCGACTCCTGCAGGCTCTCCAGGTGGTCGCAGATGTCCGGCTCCAGCCACGGGATGTGCGGGGCTCCGGAGCGCGACTGGTACACCAGCTTCCACGGGTGGTCGACGCCGGTGCGCTCGCGGACGGCGTCGGCGACCAGCCCGGCCACCTCCAGGTGCTGCGCGACGTACGCGCCGCCCTCGCCGTGGCCCTCGACCGGGCCGGAGGTGTCCGCGGAGGCCGTGGGGATCGAGTGGGTCGAGAACGCGATGTGGGCGCCCTCGCGGACGTCCTCCGGGAGGTCGGCGAGCGAGCGGACCACGCCCTCGATCATGGGCTCCAGGAAGCCCTCGTGGTTGAAGTAGTGGCGGAGCTTGTCGACCTCGGGCAGGTCGAGTCCCTCGGCTTCGAGGGCGGCCAGCGAGTCGGCCAGGTTCTCGCGGTACTGGCGGCAGCCCGAGTACGACGCGTAGGCGCTGGTGGCCAGGACCAGGATGCGGCGGTGACCGTCGGCGGTCATCTCGCGCAGGGTGTCGGTCAGGTACGGGGCCCAGTTGCGGTTGCCCCAGTAGATCGGCAGGTCCAGACCGTGGTCCGCGAAGTCCTTGCGGAGGGCGTCCAGCAGCGCGCGGTTCTGGTCGTTGATGGGGCTGACCCCGCCGAAGAGGAAGTAGTGTTCGCCGACTTCCTTGAGGCGTTCCTTGGGGATGCCCCGGCCGCGGGTGACGTTCTCCAGGAACGGGATCACGTCGTCCGGGCCTTCGGGACCGCCGAAGGACAGCAGGAGCAGGGCGTCGTAAGGGGTGGCGTCGAGCGCGTCTCGCATGGGTCGAATCCTGTCATCCGGTACCGACAGCCGGGAAACGGCGGGGTGACGGGCCGGGTTCCCGGTCCGTCGGGACGGGTGCGGGCGGGCGTGTTCACGAGCGTCCGGGACGGGTGCGCTCGTGAGCGTGCGGGACGAGCGCGCTCGTGAGCGTCCGGGAGGGGTGCGAACGGGCGTGCTCGTGAGCGTGCGGGAGGGGTGCGAACGGGCGTACGACTTGTAAGCTGTATGGGCCGTATACGCGCCTTACGTCTTCCTTCCTCGCCTCCCGCCCGACCGGAGCCCGCCGTGCCGAGTCCTTACCGCGCCCTGTTCGCCGCACCCGGCTCCAGACGCTTCTCCGCCGCGGGCTTCCTCGGCCGGATGCCGCTGTCCATGATGGGCATCGGTGTCGTCACGATGATCTCGCAGATCAGCGGGCGGTACGGCCTCGCGGGCGCCCTGTCGGCCACCATCGCGCTGGCCGCCGCGGCCATCGGGCCGCAGATAT
This sequence comes from Streptomyces sp. C1-1, assembly GCF_050214755.1. Classification (NCBI taxonomy): domain Bacteria; kingdom Bacillati; phylum Actinomycetota; class Actinomycetes; order Kitasatosporales; family Streptomycetaceae; genus Streptomyces; species Streptomyces sp. C1-1. The sequence continues at coordinate 3,007,848 of NZ_CP189826.1, forward strand.
CGCGCCTGGTGGACCAGTTCGGGCAGCGCCGGGTGCTGCGGCCGGCGGCGCTGGTCGCCCTCTCGTCGGCGGCCGGGCTGCTGTTCGCCACCTGGTACGGCGGACCGGACTGGGTGCTGTTCGTGTGCGCCGCGGGAATCGGGGCCGTGCCCAGTCTCGGGGCGATGGTCCGGGCCCGGTGGGCGACCCTGTACCGCGGGACCCCGCTGCTGCACACCGCGTACTCGTTCGAGTCGGTGGTCGACGAGGTGTGCTTCATCGTCGGGCCGATCATCTCCATCGGGCTGTCGACCGCGTGGTTCCCGGAGGCGGGCCCCCTCCTGGCGGCCTGCTTCCTGGCGGCCGGCGTCTTCTGGCTGACGGCGCAGCGCAGCACCGAGCCGGAGCCGCACCCCCGGGCCCGGCGCGGTGGCGGGTCGGCGCTGCGCTCGCGTGGACTGCAGGTTCTCGTCGCCACGTTCGTGGCGACCGGGGCGATCTTCGGAGCGGTGGACGTGGTGACGGTGGCCTTCGCCGACGAGCGGGGCCACAAGGGGGGCGCGAGCGTCGTGCTCGCCCTGTACGCGGCCGGATCCTGCGTGGCGGGGATCGTGTTCGGGCTGCTGCGTTTCTCAGGAGCCCCACAACGTCGCTGGCTGCTGGGCATATGCGCGATGGCCGTGAGTATGATCCCCCTCCTACTGGTCGGAAACTTGCCGTTTCTGGCCGTGGCGCTCTTCGTCGCGGGCCTGTCCATCGCTCCCACGATGATCACGACGATGTCCCTGATCGAAGAGCACGTACCACGCGCGCAGTCGACCGAGGGCATGACCTGGATCAGCACCGGCCTCGCGGTCGGCGTCGCGCTCGGCTCCTCCGTGGCAGGCTGGGTCATCGACGCGGCCGGCGCGCGGGCCGGGTACGGGGTTCCGGCGGTGTCCGGGGCCGTCGCGGTCGTGGTCGGTTTCCTGGGGTATCGCCGGCTCAGCAGGCCGGCTCCGCGTCGGGGAGGCACCGTTGAGCAGCACAGCGAGCGCGAAGAACGGCACGTGGCGTAACTGGGGCGGCAATGTCGTCTCCCGCCCCGCGCGGGAGGTGACGCCCGCCTCCGTGGAGGAGCTGGCGGCGGCCGTCCGGCAGGCCGCGGAGGACGGCCTGACCGTGAAGCCGGTCGGTACCGGGCACTCCTTCACGTCCATCGCGGCCACCGACGGTGTGTTGATCCGCCCTCAACTCTTGACCGGCATCCGCAAGATCGACCGCGATGCCATGACCGTCACGGTGGAGGCCGGCACCCCGCTCAAGAGACTCAACGTGGCGCTCGCGCGCGAGGGGCTCTCGCTCACGAACATGGGCGACATCATGGAGCAGACCGTCTCCGGCGCCACCAGCACCGGCACCCACGGGACGGGACGCGATTCGGCCTCCATCGCCGCGCAGATCAGGGGCCTGGAGCTGGTCACCGCCGACGGGTCGGTGCTCACCTGCTCCGAGAAGGAGAACCCGGAGGTCTTCGCGGCCGCCCGGATCGGCCTGGGCGCCCTCGGCATCGTCACCGCGATCACCTTCGCCGTGGAGCCGGTCTTCCTGCTCACGGCCCGCGAGGAGCCGATGCCCATCGACCGGGTGCTCGCCGAGTTCGACGCCCTGTGGGCCGAGAACGAGCACTTCGAGTTCTACTGGTTCCCGCACACCGGCAGCACCAACACCAAGCGCAACAACCGCAGCGCGGGCCCCGAGAAGCCGGTCGGCCAGGTCGCGGGCTGGTTCGAGGACGAGTTCCTCTCCAACGGCGTCTTCCAGGTGGCCCAGTGGGTCGGCCGGGCGGTGCCGGCCACCGTCCCGACGATCGCCCGGGTCTCCAGCAGGGCCCTGTCCGCGCGGACGTACACCGACATTCCCTACAAGGTCTACACATCGCCGCGCCGGGTGCGGTTCGTGGAGATGGAGTACGCCGTTCCGCGCGAGGCCCTGACCGAGACGCTGCGCGAACTCAAGGCGATGGTCGACCGCTCCGACCTCAGGGTCAGCTTCCCGGTCGAGGTGCGCACGGCGCCCGCCGACGACATCACCCTGTCCACCGCGTCCGGCCGCGACAGCGCCTACGTCGCCGTCCACATGTTCAAGGGCACCCCGTACCAGGCCTACTTCACGGCCGCCGAGCGCATCTTCACCGCGCACGAGGGACGTCCGCACTGGGGCAAGGTGCACACGCGGGACGCCGAGTACTTCGCAGGCGTCTATCCCCGCTTCGGCGAGTTCACCGCGCTGCGGGACCGGCTCGACCCCGACCGGCGGTTCCAGAACGACTACCTGCGAAGGGTGTTGGGCTCGTAGAACGGCCGAAGCCTTTGGTTCCATTTCTGGCGATTGCGTGAAGTACGCCACGTTCAAGATCCCGGAAACGGGCAACGGGGGGTCAACTCCGGTCCGTTGCCAGAAGTTGGGTGGCGTGCCAATCCACGCACGTGGTCCAAATGGAGTACTGTTGCGAGCCCTGGGTCCGGTCTCCCGCCAGGGCGTCCGGGGCTTGAAGGACCGCCGGGAGGGGGGCTAGTTGCACAGGGTGACGGAGTTGGTCACTTAGCGTTGCGAATAGGTAACCGTGCCATAACGGCGATCCAGGGCCCGTGCCCGACACGCCGGGCAACTCGGCAAGGTTGTGGCAGGCTGCACCCGGGCAGGCCACACTCGACTAGCGGAAGCAGCGACGCACGTGACGTCGGCAGGCACCACCCGGGAGGTCCCCATGCCCGAACTGCGTGTCGTGGCCGTCTCCAATGACGGCACACGGCTGGTGCTGAAGGCTGCCGACTCAACGGAGTACACGCTGCCGATCGACGAGCGGCTGCGCGCCGCCGTCCGCGGTGACCGACCCCGGCTCGGGCAGATCGAGATCGAGGTCGAAAGCCATCTCCGCCCCCGCGACATCCAGGCGCGTATACGTGCCGGTGCCACCGCGGAGGAGGTCGCCCAGCTCGCAGGCATCCCCGTCGACCGGGTACGGCGCTTCGAGGGCCCGGTCCTCGCCGAGCGCGCGTTCATGGCCGAACGGGCCCGCAAGACACCCGTCCGCCGCCCCGGCGAGAACACCGGGCCCCAGCTCGGCGAGGCCGTCCAGGAGCGGCTGCTGCTGCGCGGCGCCGAGAAGGACACGGTGCAGTGGGACTCCTGGCGCCGCGACGACGGCACCTGGGAAGTCCTGCTCGTCTACCGGGTCGCGGGCGAACCGCACTCGGCGAGCTGGACGTACGACCCGCCCCGGCGGCTCGTGCAGGCCGTCGACGAGGAGGCGCGCTCGCTGATCGGCGAGTCCGACGACCTCGCCGCGCCGGAGCCCAGCTTTCCCTTCGTACCGCGCATCGCACGGCTGCCGCGCGACCGCCCGCTGGACCGTTCCCTGGACCGGCCGAGCCTGCCGGCCCAGGCGTCCGAGCCCGCCGAGGAGATCACCGCCGGCGAACGGGACTCGCTGACCAGCCTGTTGGAGGCCGTACCGAGCTTCCGTGGCGACCTGGTGGTCCCGGAGCGTCCGTCGGAGACCTCGCCTCCGGAGGAGGAGCCGCCCGCCGTCGAACCCGAGGCGGAGGAGCCCCCGGCCCCCGCGGCCTCGGCCGGTTCCGCCTACGCGGACGTGCTCATGCCCCGCTCCGTCGGCAGTCACCGTGACCGCCTGATCGGCGCGACGGACCGCCAGGCGGAGGCCGACGGCGTCCGCCCCGGCCGCCGGGCCGCGGTCCCGAGCTGGGACGAGATCGTGTTCGGCACGCGGCGCAAGAAGCAGGAGTAACCGGGCGTACGGCGGTTGACGCCGGCTCAGAACGACGGGAGGCCCGCGCCGACTACGGCGCGGGCCTCTCCGCGCGCACTACTGGGGGTCGGGGCCCACCGCCACCGGCCGCTCGGGATCCGACGACCACTGCGACCACGACCCGACGTACAGCGCCGCCGGGATCCCCGCCACCGCCAGCGCCAGCACCTCGTGCGCAGCCGAGACACCCGAGCCGCAGTACACGCCGACGTCCGAACCGCCGCCCGCGCCGAGGGACTTGAAGCGCTCGGCCAACTGCTCGGCGGGCAGGAGGCGCCCGTCCGTACCGACGTTCTCGTTCGTCGGCGCCGACACCGCCCCCGGGATGTGCCCGCCGACCCGGTCGATCGGCTCCACCTCGCCCCGGTACCGCTCCCCCGCCCGCGCGTCGAGGAGCAGCCCGGAGCGCGCCAGCGCCGCCGCTCCGTCGGCGTCCAGCAACCCCATGGCGCCCGGCACCGGCTGGAAGTCGCCCGCCGCGGGTGTCGGCGCGGTCGTCTCCAGTTCCCCCTCCCACGTCGGCAACCCGCCGTCGAGGACCCGCACGTCCGGGTGACCCGTCCAGCGCAGCAACCACCACGCACGAGCCGCCGCCCAGCCCGGTCCGCCGTCGTACACGACCACCGGAGTCCCCGCCGAGACGCCGGCCCGGCGCATGGCTGCGCCGAAGACGTCGAGGTCGGGCAGCGGGTGCCGGCCGCGCTCGTCGGGCGCGGCGGCCAGCTCGGAGTCCAGGTCGACGTACACGGCGCCGGGGATGTGCCCCGCCGCGTACTCGGCCGGGCCGTCGAAGGGCGCCTTGGCGAGGCTCAGCTGCCAGCGGACGTCGAGCAGGACGGGCGGGTCGCCGCCCGTGAGGTCGCTCGCGAGTTCGGAAGCGGAGATGATGGCGTTCATGGCCCCCATCCTCGCGCACGGGGTGGCCGCATCGTCCATGTCCGGCTACTCTGCTCGGCCGGGCAGGCCCGATCACGAGGCGTACGGGTTCGGGCACATGCTGTACAGCGGATCGGCATCCGTCGGCACTGCGCGGAAACGGACGGGAAGCCGCACACCCGGCATGCTCCGGACACGGAGCTCGGCGTGGCGAGCGCGCCCGCGGCGCGCGGCACCGCCGGTGGTGCGAGCATCGGCACGGAGATCCGGTAAGCGGACGCGACACGGCCACCGCGAGGGGTCGAGGAGAGAGTGACGATGACGGAGGCACGGGAGTCGGCCGGCCCGAACGGCGAACAGCGGGCCGGGCACAGACCGGGTACACCCTGCTGGGTGAGTCTGATGGTGCACGGGCTGACGGCGACCGAGGAGTTCTACGCGGCGCTGTTCGGCTGGGAGTTCGAACCGGGCCCGCACCAGCTCGGCCCCTACGTGCGGGCCCTGCTGGACGGTTACGAGGTCGCAGGCATCGGCCAGCTGCCCCCGGACCGCCAACTCCCCATCGCCTGGACGCCGTACCTCGCCTCGGACGACGTGGACCAGACCGCGGAGACGGTACGGCTGTGCGGCGGCACGGTCGGGGTGGGCCCGCTGGACGCGGCCGACGCGGGCCGGATGGCCATCGGCTCCGACCCCTCCGGCGCGGTCTTCGGGATCTGGCAGGGCGCCGCCCACGGCGGTACGGACCTCACCGGCGTGCCCGGCACCCCCGCGTGGAACGAACTGGTCACCTATGAGACGGCCGGTGTGGCCAAGTTCTACGAGACGGTCTTCGGCTACGAGGAGAAACGAGTCGTCTCCGCCGACTTCGACTACGTCACCCTGCACATCGACGGCCGCCCGGTCGCCGGCCTGCACGGCGTCGGCAACGCACTTCCCCGGGACCGGGGTCCGCACTGGACGACGTACTTCGAGGTGGCGGACGCGGACGAGGCGGCGGCCCGGCTGAGCGACCTCGGCGGGCACGTTCTCAAGCCGCCGAAGGACAGCGTCCACGGCCGTGTGGCGACGGTGGCGGACCCGGAGGGAGCGCTGTTCTCCCTGATCGAGAGCCCGCGCTGAGCCGCGGGCGGCGGGCGGGTCAGGCCGGGGGGACCGGCAGCACGTCCGGCGACAGCGCCGCCGCCCGTGCCGTGGCCGCCGTCATGCGGCGGCGGTGGTGACGGCGGCACAGGACCTCGTAGCCGACGGCCTCGGCCTGGTTGACGTCGCCGACCACCACCTGGGCGCCCTCGACGACCATCTCACCGCCTGTCGTGCGGGCGTTGTGGGTGGCGCGGGCACCGCACCAGCACAGGGCCTCGACCTGCAACACCTCGACGCGGTCGGCGAGTTCGACCAGACGCTGGGAGCCGGGGAAGAGCTTGGAGCGGAAGTCGGTCGTGATGCCGAAGGCGTAGACGTCCAGGCCCAGGTCGTCGACGACGCGGGCGAGCTGGTCGATCTGCTCCGGGGCGAGGAACTGCGCCTCGTCGGCGATGACGTAGTCCGCGCGGCCGCCCTGCGAGAGATGGTCGACGAGATGGGCGTAGAGGTCCTGGCCGTCCTCGACCTCCACCGCGTCGGTGACCAGGCCGAGTCGCGAGGAGAGCTTGCCCTCGCCGGCGCGGTCGTCGCGCGTGAAGATCATGCCCGCCAGGCCGCGGGCCGAGCGGTTGTGCTCTATCTGCAGAGCCAGCGTGGACTTCCCGCAGTCCATCGTTCCGGAGAAGAACACCAGCTCGGGCATGGGAGGGCGAGCACCTTTCGGCGGACGGGGCGGGGGGGAGGGCGGGCAGCGCTTCAGGAGCGTACTTCGAGCAGGGGGACCAGCTGTTCGGCAGGGGTCATCGAGCCGTGGTTGCCGACCATCGCCGACTCCTTCGGCTCCCGCTCGGAGGCGATGATCAGTACGTCGTCGCGGGCGGCCGCAACGACGTCGCCGATGCGGGCGCGGACGCGGTCGTCGATGTGCGGGCCGAACCAGCCCGCCGCGATCGCCTCCTCCCGCGAGGCCACCCAGAACTGCTCGCCGAGCACCTCGCGCCAGCACGTCAGCACGTCGTTCTCCGCGCCGGGGACGGCGTAGACGTGACGGGCGCGGCCCTCGCCCCCCAGCAGGGCGACCCCGGCGCGCAGTTCCCAGTCCTCGTCGAAGTCGATGCGGTGCTGCTCGTCGAAGGGCACGTCGATCATGCCGTGGTCGGCGGTGACGTACAGCGCGGTGCGCGGCGGGAGTTGCTCGGCCAGCCGCTGGACGAGCCGGTCGACGTGCATGAGCTGGCCGCGCCAGGTGTCGGAGTCGACGCCGTAGCGGTGGCCGGCGCCGTCGAGTTCGGCGTAGTACGTGTAGACCAGGGAGCGGTCGCCGGCCGCGAGCTGCTCGGCGGCGAAGTCCATGCGGTCCTCGCCGGACAGCCGCCCGTGGAACGTTCCGCCACTGAGCGCGACCCTGGTCAGCGGGGTGTTCTCGAAGGTCGGGGAGGACACCTGGGCCGCGTGCACGCCCGCCTGGTGGGCGAGCTGGAAGATCGTCGGGTACGGCTGCCAGACCTGCGGCGGCGTCCACGGCTGCCAGCGCAGCTGGTTCATCAGCTCGCCGGTCTCCGGGTTGCGCACGGTGTAGCCGGGCAGGCCGTGCGCGCCCGGGGGCAGGCCGGTGCCGACGGAGGCGAGGGAGGTCGCGGTGGTCGCCGGGTAGGCGGTGGTCAGGGGGCGGCCGGTGCCGCCGCGCGAGCTGGCGAGCAGCGAGGTCATGAAGGGCGCCTCGTCCGCGTGGCGCTTCAGCTGTTCCCAGCCCAGGCCGTCGACCAGGAAGACGCAGTTGCGGTCGGCGGGGGCCAGTTCGGTGATCGCGGCCGTCGTGTCCGGTACGCCCATGCCCGCGGCCAGGGTGGGCAGCAGGTCGGCGAGGGAGCCGCTGCCGTACTCGGGCAGGGGCGCGGAGGCGACGGAGAGCGGTTCGGGATGGGCGTCCCAGGGAGCGTGGACCATCAGCGGGTGGTGTCCGCGGTCGCCTCGGAGAGCGACTGGGCGAAGGCGAGCGCCTGGCGCACCGTCTCCGGGCCGTCGCCGGCCTCGCTGACGCGCAGGCTGAGGTCGTCGGCCGTGGAGTTGCCCGTGTAGCCGTGGTCGGCCTCGCAGTTGGGGTCGCCGCAGGCGGCGGGTTCGAGGTCGATGCGGGAGACGGCGCCCCAGCCGATGGTGAGGACGACCTCGCGGGGCAGGGTGCCCGGCGTGTACTGCTCCGGGTTGGCGACCACGCGGCTGAGCACGACCGAGGAGATCCGGCCGAGCTTCACGGACTCGGTGGACGTCGTCGCGTACGGCGTCGGGGAGGTGCTGTCGGCGGCCTGCTCGTCGGTGTGGCTGACGATGAAGCGGTTGCCGGTGAGGACGAGCACGGTGACGTGCCGCCGCACCTCGTTCTGGTCGAACGTCGTCTCCTGATGGACCAGGTACGACCGGATGGGCTCGCCGCCCACGGCGGCCTCCACCGCCTCGGCCACGAGGGCCGGGTAGTAGCCGCTGCGCTCGATCGCCGCACGCAGCCCCTGGGTCGTCGTACTGGTCTTGGCCATGACGTCCATCCTACGGTGGCCCGTCGGCTGCGAGGCACCGCTCAGGCCGTCCGGGTGCGCCTCTCAGTAGACGGGGAGCGTGCGCGGGCCGAGGTCGTCCCGGGCGGGCGGGGGCGCCAGCCGGACGGAGGCGCCGAGAACGCTCAGGCCATGGGGGGCGACGACGACGGGCTCCAGGGTGACCGCGACGACCTCGGGGTGGTCGTCGACCAGCCGGGACACCCGCAGCAGCAGTTCCTCCAGCGCAGGCGTGTCGACGGGGGTCGAGCCGCGCCAGCCGAACAGGAGCGGTGCCGTCCGGATCGACCGGACCAGTGAGGCCGCCTCCCGGTCGGTGACCGGGACCAGCCGGTGCGCCATGTCGCCGAGCAGCTGGGAGGCCGGTCCGGCCAGGCCGAACGAGACCACGGCCCCGGCCGCCGGGTCGATGACGGCCCGCACGATGGTGTCCACGCCGCGTGGCGCCATGGCCTGCACCACCGGGCGGAGCTCCTCCGGCTCGCCGAACAGCTCCGTCAACTCGGCGTACGCCCGCCGCAGTTGCTCCTCGTCCGCGAGATCGAGGCGTACGCCGCCCAGGTCGGCGCGGTGGCGCAGGTGCGGGGCGGTGGCCTTGAGGGCGACGGGGTAGCCGATGCCGTCCGCGGCCCGGACGGCGTCGTCCGGGGCGAAGGCGGGAACGGCCCTGCGTACGTCGATGCCGTAGCGGCCGAGGAGCTGGTGGGTCTCCTCGGTGCCCAGGGTGAGGCCCTGTCCGCGCGCGAGCAGGCCGTCGATCTGCTCGGCGGCGCCCTTCTCGTCGATGTCCTCGTACTCGGGCACCCGGCCGGGCTCGGCGGCCTCGCGCCGCCACTGGGCGTAGTTCACGGCTTCGGCGAGGGCCCTTACGGCGCGCTCGGCGGCGGGGTAGGCGGGGATGAGGCGGGATTCGGCCGGGGCGCTCGCGGCGGGGGTCGCCGGGGTCGTGGGGGGCAGCATCTGGGAGGGGCGCGGCCGGGCGCCGGAGGGGGTGCTCGAACCGGTCTGGGGTGCGGTGCTCGCCGCGGCGGACAGGGCTTGGGCGAGCCCGCCGAGCTCCACGTGGACCACCAGCACGGGCTTGCCGGGCACGGCCTGGGCGGCCGACCGCAGCGCCTCGGCCAGCTCCGCGTCGCCGGGCGAGGCCTCTCCGATGGCCGGGATCGCCGTCACCACGACCGCGTCGCAGGAGTCGTCCTCCAGGGCGTGCAGCAGCGCGGTGTGGAAGTCCCCGGCGGAGGCCTCGGTGGTCAGGTCCAGGGGCCGCTGCGGCCTGAGGCCCTCGGCGAGACAGGCGTCGTAGGTGAGCAGGCCGAGCGACTCGGAATTGCCCAGGATCGCCACCCGGGGTCCGGCCGGCAGCGGCTGGCGGGCGAGCAGCAGTCCGGCGTCGACCAGTTCGGTGATCGTGTCGACGCGGATGACGCCGGCCTGCCGGAGCAGCGCGGAGACCGTGGCGTGCGGCAGCCGGGTGGCGCGTACGGCGTGGCCCTGCGGCGCCGAACCGGCGCCCTGGACCACGACCAGCGGCTTGGCGGCCGCCGTGCGCCGCGCGAGGCGCGTGAACTTGCGGGGGTTGCCGATGGACTCCAGGTACATCAGGACGACGTCGGTGTCCGGGTCGTCGTACCAGTACTGGATGAGGTCGTTTCCGGAGACGTCGGCGCGGTTGCCGGAGGAGACGAAGGTGGACACGCCGGTGACGCCGGTGACTCCGCCGCCGCGTCGGTGCAGCCGGGACAGCAGGGCGATGCCGATGGCGCCGGACTGGGCGAACAGGCCGATGCGGCCGGGGCGGGGCATCTGGGGGGCGAGGGAGGCGTTGAGCCGTACCTGCTCGGAGGTGTTGATGACGCCGAAGGCGTTCGGGCCGATGATCCGCATGCCGTACGCGCGCGCGTGCCGGACGAGTTCGCGCTGGCGCTCGCGTCCCTCGGGGCCGCTCTCGGCGTAGCCGGCGGAGATCACGACGAGTCCCTGCACGCCGTGCTCGCCGCACTCGGTGACGACCTGGGGGACGTGCTCGGCGGGCACGGCGACGACGGCGAGGTCGACGGTGCCGTCGATGTCCTGCACCGAGCGGTGGGCGGGGACGCCGTCGAGTTCCTTGAGGTCCTCGGGGAAGGCGCCGTTGACGGCGTACAGGGGCCCGGCGTAGCCGGCGTCCCGGATGTTGTCGAGAACGCTGCGGCCCACTCCCCCGGGCGCGCGGCCGGCGCCGACGACGGCGACGGAGCCGGGTGCCAGCAGGCGGCGTACGGAACGCCCTTCGGCGCGCTGCTCGCGCGCGCGTTGCACGGCGACGGAGCGGTCGGTGGGTTCGAGGTCGAACTCCAGGCGGACGACGCCGTCCTCGAAGTGGCGCTTCTGGGTGTACCCGGCGTCCGTGAACACCTTGATCATCTTGGTGTTGGCGGGCAGCACCTCGGCGGCGAAGCGGCGGATGCCGCGCTCGCGGGCGACGGCGGCGATGTGTTCGAGGAGGGCGGAGGCGACGCCGCGGCCCTGGTGGGCGTCCTGGACGAGGAAGGCGACCTCGGCCTCGTCGGCGGGTGCGGACGCGGGCGTTCCGTCGGCGCCGATGCGGTCATAGCGTACGGTGGCGATGAACTCGCCGCCGACCGTGGCCGCGAGTCCCACCCGGTCCACAAAGTCGTGGTGCGTGAAGCGGTGGACGTCCTTGGCGGACAGGCGAGGGTAGGGCGCGAAGAAGCGGTAGTACTTCGACTCGTCCGAGACCTGCTCGTAGAAGCTGACCAGGCGATCTGCGTCATCAACGGTGATGGGGCGGATGCGCGCGGTGCCGCCGTCGCGGAGCACCACGTCGGCCTCCCAGTGGGCGGGATACTCGTGCCGGTCCGACGCGATCTGCATGGGCCCCAGAGTACGGCTCGCGTCCGACAGCGGCGCGAGGCAGTCTGTGGAGAACCGAAGAGGACGTCGATCGGGCCGAGGCCGCGGCCCGACCACCCACCCCGGACGGAACGTGAGTACCGCTCCGGAGACTCTTCACGTTGTGGGAAACTGGTCTAGACAACCCTGAAAACCGAAGGGCAGCATCACATGGCTGAGCGCCGCGTCAACGTCGGCTGGGCCGAGGGCCTCCACGCCCGCCCCGCTTCCATCTTCGTCCGGGCCGCCACGGCCGCAGGTATCCCGGTGACGATCGCCAAGGCCGACGGCAACCCCGTCAACGCGGCCTCCATGCTGGCCGTCCTGGGTCTGGGCGCCCAGGGTGGCGAGGAGATCGTCCTCGCCTCCGACGCCGAGGGCGCGGACGTCGCCCTCGACCGTCTGGCCAAGCTGGTCTCCGAAGGGCTCGAGGAGCTTCCCGAGACCGTCTGATCGCGGCACCACAGAAGGGCTCGTCCGAATTACCGGGCGGGCCCTTCGCATTTCCTGTGCCGGGGTCGGAAATTCTCGACGGCGGGCAGCTTGAATTAGCCCCCTCGAATTCCCTTCCCTTTGTATACGGCGCTCGTGTTAATGCCGCAGGCTCGACATGTTTACGGCGTGTTGCGAGTTCCTCACACCGTTCGCGCCGCCGAACCGCAGCCGGTGCGCGGCCGTCGAGCGCTCGGTGTGCAGGCTCGTGATCGCCCGCGCGCGGTCGCCGTCGCCCCGGGCCACGGCGTCGACGATCGCGCCGTGCTCCGCCCAGGACTCCGCGGGGTTGGCCGGCGCGTCCACCGCGTACATCCAGGCGATCTTGTGGCGCAGCTGGGTCAGCATCGACGTCAGCGCGGGACTGCCCGAGGCCTGGGCGAGCGTCTCGTGGAACCAGCCGCCCAGGGAGCGCAGATCCTCGCTGCCGCCCCTCCTGGCCCGCTCCTGGCCCAGTCTGACCAGGCCGCGCAGGACCTTGAGGTGGGCCTCGGTGCGCCGCTGGGCGGCCCGGGACGCACCCAGCGGCTCCAGCAGCATGCGCATCTCCAGCAGGTCGGCGGCCTCCTGCTCGGTCGGTTCCGCCACGCACGCGCCCGCGTGCCGGCGGGTCACCACGAAGCCCTCGGCCTCCAGGGTGCGCAGGGCCTCGCGGACGGGGACACGCGAGACGCCGTAACGGCGGGCGAGGAGTTCCTCGGTGAGGCGGCCGCCACGCTCGTAGACACCCGCGACGATGTCGTCCCGGATGGCCGTGCACACCGAGTGCGCCGGAATACGCATGACCGACCTCCGTCTTAATCCCCGTGAAACGTCGACGATTGACGTTGTGTCCAGCGACTCTATTGCAATGAGCCGGAATTTCCGACGGCAGGCCGGAATCCATGGATATTTTTTGGACACCGGGGCGACAGAAACGACGAAGACCCCGGCTCGGGGGAGCCGGGGTCTTCGGAGTATGGCGGCGCGTCGCTAGACGTTCACACCGTGCGAGCGCAGGTACGCGACGGGGTCGATGTCCGAGCCGTACTCGGGGGTCGTCCGGGCCTCGAAGTGCAGGTGCGGTCCGGTGGTGTTGCCGGTGGAGCCGGAGAGACCGATCTGCTGGCCGGTGACGACCTTCTGGCCGACGGAGACGCCGATGGACGACAGGTGGCCGTACTGGGTGTACGTCCCGTCGTTCATCCGGATCACGATCTGGTTGCCGTACGCCCCGCCCCAGCCGGTCTGGACGACCGTGCCGTAGCCCACCGCGTGGACGGACGTACCGCTCGCGGCGTGGAAGTCGATGCCGGTGTGGCTGCCGGAGGACCACAGGGAGCTGCTGGCCTTGTAGCCCGTGGAGACGTACGAGTTGGAGATGGGCGCGACGAAGGAGTTCAGGCGCTTGCGCTCGGCCTCACGGGCGGCGCGCTCCTTGGCCTCGCGCTCCTTCTTGGCGAGCGCTTCGGCCTTCTTGCGCGCGGCTTCCTCGGCGGCCTTCTTGCGGGCGGCCTCCTCGGCGGCCTGCTTCTGGGCCTCGGCCTGCGCGTCGATCTTCTCGGCGATCGAGTCGCCGATGCTGATGACGGGGGTGAGGCCGGTCTGCTCGACGGCGTCGACGGAGTTGTCCGCGGCGAGCGCGGGGGCCGCGAGAGCGCCGATCACACCGGTGGTGGCGAGGGCCGCGACGCCGGCGACCTGGGCGGTGGAACGCTTGATGCGGCTGGGACGACGGTGCTTCCCGGTGGCGCACATGAACGCCATGTAGTGGCTGTTCCTTTCCTTCCCTCTCGCCTACCGGGTTAGCTGACGGGTTCGGAGCAGGAAGGTCTCCTACGGACCCCCTCGCGGCTCGCGCGGGCGTCCGATTCACCCCAGGGACTACGTGGGTCCCCGGCTCCCCTGGCTCGCGCCGTACGGGGACTCGGCGATGACTGCCCGGTGCCGCGGGTGCGGCGCAGTGCCTGACGGACAGCCCGGACGACGCTAAGCGGGGCGCCTTTCAATCCCCAAACGGATCACGGCTTTTGTAGCGCATCCCACAGGGCAGACGGGCATCTCTCCTTCAATTACGCGCCAATTCGGACATAGGAGGGCCCTGGTGACAGGTCAGTCACCAGGGCCTCCCACGCGCGCGTGCCGCTACTCGGCGGACACCACGGTCACTTCACCGATGCCGAGCGCCTCCACCGGCTCCTTGATCTGCGCCGCATCACCGACGAGGACGGTCACCAGACGGTCCACCGGGAACGCGTTCACGACCGCCGCGGTGGCCTCCACCGTGCCGGTCGCGGCGAGCTGCTGATACAGCGTCGCCTGGTAGTCGTCGGGCAGGTGCTGCTCGACCTGGTCTGCCAGTGTGCTCGCGACCGCCGCAGCGGTCTCGTACTTCAGCGGCGCCACGCCCACCAGGTTCTGCACCGCGACGTCGACCTCGGCGTCGGTGAGACCGCCCTCGGCGAGCGTGCGCAGCACCTTCCAGAGGTCGTCGAGTGCCGGGCCGGTGTTCGGGGTGTCGACGGAGCCGCTGATGGCGAGCATCGACGCGCCCGTGCCGTCCGGGGCGGACCTGAGGACCTGCCCGAACGCGCGCACACCGTAGGTGTAGCCCTTCTCCTCGCGCAGGACGCGGTCCAGGCGGGAGGTGAGGGTGCCGCCGAGGCAGTAGGTGCCGAGCACCTGCGCCGGCCACACGCGGTCGTGGCGGTCGGCGCCGACGCGGCCGATGAGCAGCTGCGTCTGGACTGCGCCGGGACGGTCCACGATGATCACGCGCCCGGTGTCGTCGGCGGTCACCGGCGGCACGGGACGGGGCTCGGCCTTCGAGCCCGTCCAGGTGCCCAGGGTCTCGCCGAGCAGGGCGTCCAGGTCGATGCCGGTGAGATCGCCGACGACGACCGCGGTGGCCGTGGCGGGCCGCACATGGCGGTCGTAGAAGGCGCGTACGGCGGCCGCGTCGATCTTCTCGACGGTCTCCTCGGTGCCCTGACGCGGGCGGGACATGCGCGAGGTCGCCGGGAACAGCTCCCTGGAGAGCTCCTTCGCGGCGCGGCGGGAGGGGTTGGCCAGCTCGTGCGGGATCTCGTCCAGGCGGTTGCGGACCAGCCGCTCGACCTCGCCGTCGGCGAACGCGGGCGCCCTGAGGGCGTCGGCGAGCAGGCCGAGCGCCTTGGCCAGGCGGGAGGCCGGCACTTCGAGGCTGAGGCGGACGCCGGGGTGGTCGGCGTGCGCGTCGAGGGTGGCGCCGCAGCGCTCCAGCTCGGCGGCGAACTCCTCGGCGGAGTGCTTGTCGGTGCCCTCGGAGAACGCGCGCGCCATGATCGTGCCGACGCCGTCGAAGCCGGCCGGCTCGGCGTCCAGGGGCGCGTCCAGGAGCACCTCGACGGCGACGACCTGCTGGCCGGGGCGGTGGCAGCGCAGCACGGTCAGGCCGTTGTCGAGCGCCCCGCGGGTGGGTGCGGGGAACGCCCAGGGCCTCGCCTCGCCGGCCTGGGGCTGCGGGTGGAACTCCATCGTGGCGAGCTCGCTCACTTGGCCGCCTCCTCGTTCTTGTCGCCGGCTTCGACCGTGGCCTCGGCCTCGGGGTCTTCGGGAGGATCCGCGTCCTCGGCGACCTCTCCGGAGACGGGTTCGTAGACGAGCACCGCGCGGTTGTCGGGCCGCAGGCGGGCCTTGGCGACCTCCTGGACCTCCTGGGGGGTGATCTCCAGGACGCGCTGGACGGCGGTCAGGGCGAGCTGCGGGTCGCCGAACAGGACGGCGAAGCGGCACAGTTCGTCGGCGCGGCCCGCGACCGTGCCCAGCCGGTCCAGCCACTCGCGCTCCAACTGGGCCTGGGCGCGCTCCATCTCCTCGCTCGTGGGGCCCTCCGCGGCGAACCGGGCGAGTTCCTCGTCGATGGCGGCCTCGATGACCGGCACCTCGACGTCACCGGACGTCTTCACGTCCAGCCAGCCCAGGGAGGGGGCCCCGGCCAGGCGCAGCAGTCCGAAGCCGGCCGCGACGGCGGTACGGTCGCGCCGCACGAGCCGGTTGTAGAGGCGGGAGGACTCGCCGCTGCCGAGAACCGTGAGCGCCAGGTCGGCGGCGTCGCACGCGCGCGTGCCGTCGTGCGGCAGCCGGTAGGCGGCCATCAGGGCGCGCGCCGGCACCTCCTCCTCGACGACCTCCCGCAGCTGCTCGCCGATCACGTCGGGGAGCGTGCCGTCGCGGGGCGCGGGCTTGCCGTCGTGCCCGGGGATTGAACCGAAGTACTTCTCGACCCAGGCGAGCGTCTGCTCGGGGTCGATGTCGCCGACGACCGACAGGACGGCGTTGTTGGGCGCGTAGTAGGTGCGGAAGAACGCGCGCGCGTCCTCCAGGGTCGCCGCGTCCAGGTCGGCCATCGAGCCGATCGGGGTGTGGTGGTAGGGGTGGCCCTCCGGGTAGGCGAGGGAGGTCAGCTTCTCGAAGGCGGTGCCGTACGGGACGTTGTCGTAGCGCTGCCGGCGTTCGTTCTTGACGACGTCCCGCTGGTTCTCCATGGACTCGTCGTCCAGGGCGGCCAGCAGGGAGCCCATGCGGTCGGCCTCCAGCCAGAGGGCGAGCTCCAGCTGGTGGGCGGGCATGGTCTCGAAGTAGTTGGTCCGCTCGAAGCTCGTGGTGCCGTTGAGCGAGCCCCCGGCGCCCTGCACCAGCTCGAAGTGGCCATTGCCCTTGACCTGGCCCGACCCCTGGAACATCAGATGCTCGAAGAGGTGAGCCAGGCCGGTACGGCCCTTGACTTCGTGGCGCGAGCCGACGTCGTACCAGAGGCACGCCGCCGCGACCGGGGTCAGGTGGTCCTCCGAGAGCACCACGCGCAGGCCGTTGGCCAGGCGGTGCTCGGTCGCTGTCAGGCCCCCGGTGCCTGCCTGGTCTGTGGCCGTGTGACCCATGGGCATGTACGTCCCTTCGATCGCGGATGCGGTGCTGGAAACCGCTGTTTTCCTGCCGGTCCTGCCACTGTATGCAAGCGGGCGGACCGGCGGCGAAGTTCCCGGACGACGTACGCCCTCAGCGGATCGCGTAGCCTGCGGGCAGCCGCGGCGAGGGCGACCCCGCCCGCCGGGCCTGACCGCCGACACCGGGTCCTGGCCCGCGTTGTCAGTGCCGCGGTCCACAATGGTCGCGTCAGATCCCGTTCATGCTTCACCAAGCGTGAGCCGAAGGGGACGTGAGCGACCCGTAGGCGAGCGACCAGAAAAGAGGAGCCGGCAGCGATGGCCCGCCGCAGCACGAAGACCCCGCCGCCCGACGACTCGTTCGAGGAGCGCATCCTCGACATCGACGTCGTCGACGAGATGCAGGGCTCCTTCCTCGAGTACGCGTACTCGGTCATCTACTCCCGCGCCCTGCCCGACGCCCGTGACGGTCTGAAGCCGGTGCACCGCCGCATCGTCTACCAGATGAACGAGATGGGCCTGCGCCCCGACCGCGGCTATGTGAAGTGCGCGCGCGTGGTCGGCGAGGTCATGGGCAAGTTGCACCCGCACGGCGACGCGTCGATCTACGACGCCCTGGTGCGCATGGCGCAGCCCTTCTCGATGCGCGTGCCCCTGGTCGACGGCCACGGCAACTTCGGTTCGCTGGGCAACGACGACCCGCCGGCCGCCATGCGGTACACCGAGTGCCGCCAGGCGCAGGCGACGAGCCTGATGACGGAGTCGATCGACGAGGACACGGTCGACTTCGCGCCCAACTACGACGGCCAGGAGCAGGAGCCGGTCGCCCTCCCCGCCGCCTTCCCGAACCTGCTGGTCAACGGCTCGTCGGGCATCGCGGTCGGCATGGCGACCAACATGCCGCCGCACAACCTCGGCGAGGTGATCGCGGCCGCCCGCCACCTGATCCGCTACCCGAACGCGGACCTGGAAACCCTGATGAAGTACGTCCCGGGCCCCGACCTGCCCACCGGCGGCCGCATCGTCGGCCTCTCCGGCATTCGGGACGCGTACGAGACGGGCCGCGGCACCTTCAAGATGCGTGCCACGGTCGAGATCGACACGGTCACCGCCCGCCGCAAGGGCCTGGTCGTCACCGAACTGCCCTTCACGGTCGGCCCCGAGAAGGTGATCGCCAAGATCAAGGACCTCGTCGGGTCGAAGAAGATCCAGGGCATCGCCGACGTCAAGGACCTCACCGACCGCGAGCACGGCCTGCGCCTGGTCATCGAGATCAAGAACGGCTTCGTGCCCGAGGCAGTCCTGGAGCAGCTGTACAAGCTGACGCCGATGGAGGAGTCCTTCGGCATCAACAACGTCGCCCTGGTGGACGGGCAGCCGCTCACACTCGGCCTCAAGGAGCTCCTCGAGGTCTATCTCGACCACCGCTTCGAGGTCGTGCGCCGCCGCAGCGAGTTCCGCCGCACCAAGCGCCGCGACCGCCTGCACCTGGTGGAGGGCCTGCTCACCGCGCTGGTCGACATCGACGAGGTCATCCGCCTGATCCGCTCCAGCGAGAACAGCGCACAGGCGAAGGAACGCCTGATGGAGCGCTTCTCGCTGTCGGAGACCCAGACCCAGTACATCCTCGACACCCCGCTGCGCCGCCTCACCAAGTACGACCGCATCGAGCTGGAGGCGGAGAAGGAGCGGCTCAACGCGGAGATCGCGGAGCTGACCCGGATCCTGGAGTCGGACAGCGAGCTGCGCAAGCTGGTCTCCTCCGAACTGGCCTCGGTGGCGAAGAAGTTCGGCACCGAGCGGCGCACGGTCCTGCTGGAGTCGTCGGGCGCCCCGGCGGCCGTACCGCTGCAGGTCGCGGACGACCCCTGCCGGGTACTGCTCTCCTCGACGGGTCTGCTGGCCCGTACGGCGAACGGCGAGCCGTTCCCGGCGGACGCCGAGGGCAGGAGGGTGAAGCACGACGTGATCGTCTCGGCGGTGCCGGCCACGGCCCGCGGCGAGATCGGTGCGGTCACCTCGGCCGGCCGGCTGCTGCGGATCAACGTCGTCGACCTGCCGCAGCTGCCGGAGACGGCGTCGGCGCCGAACCTCTCCGGCGGCGCGCCCGTGTCGGAGTTCGTGTCCCTGGAGGGCGACGAGACGGTGGTCTGCCTGATCACGCTCGACGAGTCCTCCCCGGGCCTCGCGCTCGGCACCGAGCAGGGCGTCGTCAAGCGTGTGGTGCCCGACTACCCGTCCAACAAGGAGGAGTTGGAGGTCATCACGCTCAAGGAGGGCGACCGGATCGTCGGCGCGGTGGAGCTGCGCACCGGCGAGGAGGACCTGGTCTTCATCACGGACGACGCCCAGCTGCTGCGCTACCAGGCCTCCCAGGTCCGCCCGCAGGGCCGTCCGGCGGGCGGCATGGCGGGCATCAAGCTGGCCGAGGGCGCGAAGGTCATCTCCTTCACGGCCGTGGACCCGGCGGTGGACGCGATGGTGTTCACGGTCGCGGGCTCGCGCGGCACCCTCGACGACTCGGTCCAGACGACGGCCAAGCTGACCCCGTTCGACCAGTACCCGCGCAAGGGCCGGGCCACCGGCGGTGTGCGCTGCCAGCGGTTCCTGAAGGGCGAGGACTGCCTGTCCCTGGCCTGGGCGGGCGCCGTCCCGGCCAAGGCGGCCCAGAAGAACGGCACCCCGGCCGACCTCCCGGACATCGACCCGCGCCGCGACGGCTCGGGCGTGTCACTGCCGAAGACGGTGGCGGTGGTGGCGGGTCCGGCTTAAAGGATCTTTGGTCCTCTGTCCTCTGTCCTCCAGTCCTCGAAGGCGGGTTCTTCGGGGTCCGCGAGGTCCTTGTCCCGGCCTTGCACGTAGCGCAGGACGCCCCACATGCCGTGCTCGTCGGCGGTGTGCGGGGCGTCGCTCTCGCACGTCTTGAGTTCCTTGCCGAGGGCGGCCGCGTCGATGCCCGAGCCGATGAGGACGAGCTGGGTGAGGCGGGGGTCCTGGGGCGGCCAGGCCTCCGGGTAGAAGCGCAGGAAGCGCCCCACGGCGTGCACGGCGTACCGGTTGCGGACGTCGTGCGCGCCGAAGTCGACGTAGCCCTTGATGCGGTAGAGCCCCTCGGGCCTGCTGTCGAGGAACTGCATCAACCGACGGGGGTCCATGGGCACTTCGGAACCGAAGGCGACGCTGTCGTAAGCGTTGTGCAGATGCGCGGCGTGATCGTCCTGCTCGTGCTCGTGGAGGTCGTCGAAGGAGAGCTGGCCGACGCGCTCCTCACTGGGCCGGCAGTCGAAGAGGAACTCGGGGTCGATACGGCCGTAGGAGGCGGGTACGACCGCGGCGCGGTCGACGAGGGAGCGCACGAGCCCGAGGACCCTGTCGCCGTCCGCGGCACGGTCGAGCTTGTTGACGACGACGAGGTCGGCGAGTGCGAGATGCCGGTCGATCTCGGGGTGCCTGGCGCGGGTGTCGTCGAACTCGGCGGCGTCGACGACCTCGACGAGACCGCCGTAGACGACCCCCGGATGCTCGCTGGCCAGCACCATCCGCACCAGCTCCTGCGGCTCGGCGAGACCACTGGCCTCGATGACGATGACGTCGATGCCGGTGGCGGGGGCGGCGAGCTTCGCGAGGTAGCCGTCGAGCTCGCCGGCGTCGACGGCGCAGCACAGGCATCCGTTGCCGAGGGAGACGGTGGAGTCGCCGAGCGCGCCGGCGACGGCCATCGCGTCGATCTCGATGGCACCGAAGTCGTTGACGATGGCACCGATACGGCTGCCACCGCTGCGGTGCAGGAGGTGGTTGAGGAGCGTGGTCTTGCCGGATCCCAGAAATCCGGCGAGAACGACGACCGGGATCTGCCGGATGCCAGAGCTCGGCTGACTCAACGTGCGACCTCTTTCGCGCTGCTGTGCGCCGGAGCGTGATGCCGGCGCCCGTACGAGCTGTGACTGCCGGACCAGGATACGAGCCGGAATAATCACCGCGAAGTGAACGATTGTTAGCAGCACCGACGGGGCAGACGTCTGGCAAGGCGCCGGAGTGTGCGACCCTCGCTTCCCTCGGTGCCCCTCCTCTCCGCCTCCCCGCCGACCAGAGCCGCTCGGCACCCAGGGAGACGGCAAGCGCCGCCCACCGCTCGCCGGTCCCCATAGGTCGACCCGCACCCCGACGACCGGCGGAACGGCCGCCTGATTCGGGGGTTGACATGGCCACACAGGACTTTGGGATGCGCGGGCTGGGTCCTGCCGTCGTCGCGGGACTCGCCTTCGCGGCGGGGGCCCTCGCGGCGCTGACGGTCCGGCAGCGTCACCACGACGAACTGGTCCTGCGCATAGCGACGATGGAACGGGACGACCGCAAGGCCGCCCTGACCGAACAGCAGCGCTTCCAGTTCTCCCTGCTGTGCAAGGCCATGGACGACGCCGACCTCGCCGCCGTGTACAGCACCGTCCAGATCGACTCGCCGACGCAGCGCCGGCAGTACCTGTTCGCCCACGGGATGTACACCAACGCACTGCTCGCGTACCGGACCGGAGTGGTCAACTGGGAGGAGCTGCACGGTCACCTGCGGGTGATCTGCATGAACCCGATCTTCCGTGACTACTGGAGGGTTCACACCGATCACCGCGCGAGTCTGCGCGACGATTCGGAGGAGGCACGCGTGGGCCGAATGGTGGACGGCATCATCCAGGATCTGGACGAGGCCGACACCGACGAATGGTGGGTCGTCGGCGAACCGCCCACGGAGCAGGGCTAGTTGGATCGGGCCAGTTGACGCGATTGCGTCTTGCGTCTCGGCCGACCCGGAACTTCACGGCGACAACGGGGGGCTAATCTTGGCTCGCCCTTATCACTCACCCCGAAGGACCGGGATCCCCTTTGAAGATCGTGCGCCGCATCGGCGCGTCTCCGCGTGAACGTGGCAGTCTCTCCGGCGACACCTGCCCCGACATCTTCGAGCTCAGCGACGGCAACTTCGCAGTCATCGGTACCGAGGCCACCGCGGAGCTGGACAGCGAGCTGCCCGCAGACGCCGCTCGCGCCGACTACGAGCGGATCGTCATCGTGAGCCGGGAAACGCTCGTTCGCGCGAAGGCCGACATCCCCGACGCATGAGTTCCCCCACGGGTGACGGCCCACCCCGATCCGTTTCCCGTCGCACCGCCCCACCGCACTCCACGAAGAGCGATCCCGGGGCCCGCCCCGAGCAGTACGGGACCCCGTGCTCCGCTCAGGCTCCTTCGCGGCCCGGCGCCAGAACGGCACCGGGCCCCACGCACGCCCGGCCCCCGTCTCACGCCGCCTTCGGCACCGCCACCGGCGCCCCCGGTCCCACATACCGCGCCACCGGCCTGATGATCTTCCGGTCCTCCGCCTGTTCCAGGACGTTGGCGCTCCAGCCCACCACCCGCGCCGCCGCGAATGTCGGGGTGAACATCTCGCGGGGCAGACCGCACAGTTCCATGACCACGCCCGCGTAGAACTCGACGTTCGTGTGGAGTTCGCGGCCGGGCTTCAGTTCCGCCAGGATCGCCTCCACCTGCCGCTCGACCTCCACGGCGAACTCGACCCGCGGGCCGCCGAAACTCTGGGCGACCTCCCTGAGCATCCGGGAGCGGGGGTCCTCCGTGCGGTAGATCGCGTGGCCGAAGCCCATGATGCGATCGCCCGCGAGGACGCGCTCACGGATCCAGGGGCTGATGCGGTCAGGGGTACCGATGGCGTCCAGGGTGTCCAGGGCCCGGCTCGGCGCTCCGCCGTGCAGAGGCCCCGACAGGGCTCCCACCGCGCCGACCAGACATGCCGCCACGTCCGCTCCGGTGGACGCGATGACGCGGGCCGTGAAGGTTGATGCGTTGAATCCGTGATCAATGGTTGAGATCAAGTATTGCTCGATCGCCCGGGCCTGACGCGGTTCCGGTTCCGAACCCGTGAGCATGTAGAGGTAGTTGGCCGCGTAGGGAAGGTCTTCGCGGGGTTCCACCGGTTCGAGGCCCCGCTCCAGGCGATGCAGTGCGGCGAGGAGGGTGGGTACGGCGGCGGCCGCGACGAGGGTGTTCCGACGTCGTTCGTCCGCGTCGATGTCATACACGGGTCGGAAGCCCTTCGCGGCGCCGAGCAGCGAGAGCGCGGTGCGCATGCCGGCCAGTGGCCCCGAGTCACCGCTCGCCGCCGCGATCGCGGGCAGCACCGCGCGCACCTCGTCCGGCAGCCGCCGCAGGGCCACCGTCTCGGCGAGGAAGTCCGCTCGCCGCGCCGCGTCCGGCAGCTCGCCGTGGACCATGAGGTGCCAGACGTCCTCGAAGCCGCGGGTCAGGGCGAGCTCCACAGCCGAGTACTGGCGGTAGTGATAGAAGCCCTCGAGCCCCCGCACGTCTCCGATCGAGGTCTCGGTGACGACGACACCGGCGAGTCCTCGCGGCACGTTGACGGGTGTAGCCGCTGGCTTGTTGACGGACATGATTACCTCCCTGGACTTGATTCGACTGTCCATGCTTGACTGTATTGCTGTCAATATTGATTGAATCAACTTGCTTCATCCATGTGTCGCTAGGCGGATACGGTGACCCCATGCGCGATCAGGACCCCTCCCCCGCCTCCGCGGAACGACGGCTGACCACCAAGGAAGCCGCCGAACTCCTCGGCGTGAAGCCCGAGACCGTGTACGCGTACGTCAGCCGCGGGCAGCTCAGCAGCCGACGCGCGCCGGGCGCCCGGGGCAGCACCTTCGACGCCGGTGAGGTGCAGGCCCTCGCCCGGCGCAACAGGCGGGAAAGCAGCGGGAGTCCGGGATCGGGCGGCGAACTGTCCGTCCGGACCCGCATCACGCTCATCGAGGAGGACCGCTACTACTTCCGGGGCGTGGACGCCGCCGAACTCGCCACCCGCCACTCCTACGAAGACGTCGCGGAGTGGCTGTGGACCGGCCGCATGCGACCGGGAACGACCTTCACCGCGCCCGAAGCCGCCGTACTCGTGGCCCGTCGCGCCGTCGACGGCCTGCCCGAACACACCAGCCCCACGGACCGGTTGCGGGTCGCCGCGATCGGCGCCGGGACCGCGGACCCGCTGCGTTTCGACCTGTCCGAGGAAGCCGTGCTCGGCACCGCGCGCACCCTGATCCCGACCCTGGTCGCCGCCCTGCCGCAACGGGGGACCTATCGCCGCGACGAAGGGCCCCTGGCCCAGCGCCTGTGGTCACGGCTCAGCGGCCGGGACGCCGATGAAGCCTCGCTGCGCGCCCTCGACACGGCGCTCGCCCTCCTCGTCGACCACGATCTCGCCGCCTCGACCCTCGCCGTGCGCGTCGCCGCCTCGGCCCGCGCGCACGCCTACGCGGCCGTCTCCGCCGGGCTGGGCGTGCTGGAGGGCCCCCTGCACGGAGCCTCCAGCGGGCTCGCGCACCGGCTGCTGATGGACGTGCTCGACGAGGGCGACGCGGGCCCCGTGATCGCCGAGGAGCTGCGGGCCGGCCGTCGCATCCCCGGACTCGGCCACCGTCTCTACACCGGCGAGGACCCACGCGCGCGTGTCCTGTTCGGCCTCTTGGAGGAGATCCCGAACGCCGCCCCCGCGCTCGCCGCGGCCCGCGACATCGTCGCCACCACCGCCCGTCACGCCCCGTTGCACGCCAACGTCGACCTGGCCCTGGCCGTGCTCACGGCGTCCTGCGGCATGCCGGCCACCGCCGGTGAGACGATCTTCGCCGTGGCCCGTACGGCGGGCTGGATCGCCCACGCCCTGGAGGAGTACGGGGAGCGCCCGCTGCGCATGCGCCCGAGTGGGCACTACGTGGGCCCGAAGCCGCCCCAGCCCCTGCCGGAGTGACCGATCACCTCAAGATGAGGTGCCCAGTCGCCGCAGGCAGATGACGCGCCGCGTCCCGGCTCTGTTCCGTGTCCGGTCCTCGGTGGTCACGGTCCGCCGTGTTCGTCGGCGGTGAGCCGCTGTTCCAGGTGGCTGAGCAGCCGGGTGCACTGCCGGACCGTCTCGAGGTCGTCGCCGAGGATGGCGGCGAGTTCCTGTGCCCACGCGGCACGCAGTATGCGGAGGTTGGCCGCCGCGCGCCCGGTCGGGCGCACGGCGACGCCACGGCCCTCGGTGGCGGCGCGGGACACCATCCCCTTGCCCTCCAGGCTGCGCAGCGCCGTACTGACATTGGTGCGCTGCAGTCGGGTGCGGCGGGCGATCTCGCTGGGCGCGGCCCCGGGGTAGAGGTCGACGACGCGCATCACCTGCCGCTCGGTCTCGGTCAGCGTCACCACCTGCGGGCCCTCCGGAGTCCGGGCACGCACCAGCCGGCCGACGTTGAGGATCAGGTCGGCGAGGTCGGCGAGCGGACCACCGGCGTCCGAGCCGATGGCGTCTTCTGTGTCGCGGGGCATGGCGCCACCCTACTGGATTATGCCATCATAATTATGTGTCCATAATCAACGACTGAAACCGGTCGGCGATCGCAGCGGCGGAAGGTCTCGGCGCTTCCGAGCCGGCGAAGCCGGGGCGCCGCGCGCGGCTGGCGCTGATCCTCGGCTCGTTGAGCGCCTTCGGTGCACTCACGATCGACATGTACCTGCCCGCCATGCCCCGCATGGCCGACCAACTGCACACCAGCGCATCGCTGGTCCAGATGACCCTCACGGCGTTCGTCGTCGGCCTGGCCCTCTTCCAGGTGATCGTCGGGCCGCTGTCGGACGCGTGGGGCCGACGCCGCCCGCTGCTGGCCGGTATGGCGCTGTACCTGGCGGGGTCGCTGTGGTGCGCGCTGGCACCCTCCGTCAGCTGGCTGATCGCCGGCCGGATCCTGCAGTCGCTGGGCGCGGCGGCGGGCACGGTCCTGGCCCGGGCCATCGTGCGGGACCTGTTCTCCGGCACCGCCATGACCCGGTTCTTCTCCACCCTCATGGTCGTCAACGGCGTCGCCCCGGTCGTGGCGCCCGCCATCGGCGGCCAACTGCTCACCCTCGCCACCTGGCGCGCGGTGTTCCTGGTGCTCGCCGCCGTCGGCGCCGTCCTCCTGCTTGCGGTCGTCCTCGCCCTGCCCGAATCGCTGCCGGACGCCGACCGGGCGCCGGCCCACCTGCGTGCGACGCTGCGGACCTTCCGGACGCTGGCCACCGACCTCCAGTACATGCGATACGTGCTTGCCGCGGCACTGATGTTCGCCGCGGCGTTCGCCTACATCTCCGGATCGTCGTTCGTTTTGCAGGACGCCTACGGTCTGACGGCCCAGCAGTTCGGTCTCGTCTTCGGCCTCAACGGTCTGGGCATCGTGCTGTTCGGGCAGGTCGGCGGCATGCTCGTCGGCCGCGTCGCCGACGAGGACACCCTGCTGCGCGTCAGCCTGACCGTGGCGGCCCTTGGCTCCGCCGGCGTCCTGACCAGCGCCGCGCTGCACCTCCCGCTGCCGCTGCTGCTGGCGTGCCTTTTCCTGGTGGTGTCCATGCTCGGCATCGTGCTGGCCAACGCCACATCACTGGCTCTGGGCAGCCACGGTTCCTCGGCTGGAGCCGCCTCCTCCCTGCAGGGGCTGCTGCAGTTCCTCGTCGGTGGCCTCGCCGCCTCCGCAATGAGCCTGCCGGGCCAGGTCACCGCTGTGTCCATGGGCACCACCATGGTCGTCTGCGCCGCGGCCGCGCTGGCTGTCCTCAGCACCCGCCGTGCATGAGACACCTGACACTCAGGAAACCGTCCCGGGCCAAGTCAGGTTAGGCTCACCTCTGTGAGTACGTGCTCAACCGCTTCCCAGGAGCTCGACGAGCCCCTCGCGGGAACCGCGGCCACCGCTCGGACCTGGCTGCTGCTGGAGCAGCCGGGCCCCTGGGGCGCCAAGGCGCTCACATCGAGCCACCTCGACCCGGCACTCGGCCGCGCCCTGGAAGCGGCCGTCAAGGGCACGGGCGTACGCATCGCGCTGATCCGCCGACCCGGCCGCCACGCCGACCTCGGAACGACCACCGCACGTCAGGTCTACGCGGCCCACACCGTGCCCGGCCGGGGATGGCTGCACTCCGCCACCATCCACGAGCCGCAGGACCTGCTCGACCTCGACTTCGCGGCGCTCGGCAGGGGCGAGCACCGGACCTTCGACTCGGTTCTCGGGGCGCGGCCGCACACGGGCGACCCGCTCGCCCTCGTCTGCACCAACGGCAAGCGCGACCGCTGCTGCGCGCTGCTCGGCCGTCCGCTCGCCGCCGAACTGGCCGCCTCGGGCGTCGAGGGCGTCTGGGAGGTCACTCATCTGGGTGGTCATCGCTTCTCGCCGACCCTGCTCGTCCTGCCCTACGGATACGCGTACGGCCGCGCCGAGGCCCACGCCGTGAAGCAGGTCCTGCACAGCGTCCGGGAGGGACGCGTCGTCGTCGAGGGCTGCCGCGGGAACTCCGCCTGGGAGCGGCCCGGTCAGGCGGCCGAGCTGGCCGTGCGGACCGCGGAGCGCGAGTACGCGGCGGACGCTCTGGCCGTCGTGGGAACGCGTGGTGCGGCTCCGCGCTGGGAGGTGACCGTCGCTCACGCCGACGGACGCCGCTGGCGCGTCGTCGTGGCCCAGGGCGCCGCGGCTCCGCCCCGCCCGGAGAGCTGCGGGACCTCGATCCTGGGTTCGCCCGCGCGCATGGACGTCGTCGAGGTGCGCGAACTGGTGGCGACGGCGCTCGCGAGTTGATCGTGCCGGTCAAGGCATCAACCTGCGCAACTCAACATTGATCAGCGAGCACGGATCAAATGATCAACCGGTATTGATCAAGAGATGCACGCCACACCCCCTACGGCGGCTGTGGACCTCCCACGTACCGTCATGGGTATGAGACCCACTCCCCCCGCCCGCCGCCTGCGCCTCGGCATGCCGAAGCGGGTGTTCTCGCAGGTCCTGCTGATGCAGGTGGCGATCGCCGCGGGGGTCGCGGTGCTCGCGACCGGCCTGTTCCTCGCGCCGCTCAGCAAGCAGCTGGACCAGGAGGCGATGCGCCGGGCGCTGGCCATCGCCGAGACGACGGCGCAGGACCCGCAGATCGCCGAGGGGGTGCTCACCACTCCGCCCAGCAGGAACGGTCCGGTGCAGAGGGAGGCCGAGCGGATCCGGCTGGCCACGAACGCCGAGTACATCGTCGTGCTGAACACGCACTGGGTGCGCTGGTCGCATCCGACGGCCTCGGAGATCGGCCACGAGGTCTCGACGAGCCCCGAGGAGGCCCTGGCGGGCAAGGAGGTCATGGAGATAGACCGGGGCACGCTGGGTCGCTCGGCCCGCGGCAAGGTGCCGTTGTACGACGCCGACCACCGCATCATCGGCGCGGTCTCGGTCGGTATCCCCTACGACAGCGTGCGGGCCCGGCTGCTGAGCGCGATCCCGGGGCTGCTCGCCTACGCCGGAGGCGCGCTGGCCGTCGGAGCGCTGGCCGCCTGGTTCGTCTCCCGCCGGGTCCAACGGCAGACCCGCGACCTGGCCTTCTCCGACATCTCGGCGCTACTCGCGGAGCGCGAGGCGATGCTGCACGGCATCCGGGAGGGCGTCGTCGCCCTGGACCGCACCGGCCGTATTCGCCTCCTCAACGACGAGGCGCACCGTCTGCTGAGCATCGACGAACAGTCCGTCGGCCGCTCCCCGGACGAGGCTCTCGGCGAAGGACGGACGGCCGACATCCTGGGCGGCCGGGTGACCGGCACCGACCTGCTCACCGTCCGCGGCCAGCGTGTCCTGGTCGCCAACCGCATGCCCACGGACGACGGCGGCGCCGTGGCCACCTTGCGCGACCGCACCGAGCTGGAGCAGCTCGGTCGGGAGCTGGACTCGACACGCGGCCTGATCGACGCGCTGCGCGCCCAGGACCACGAGCACGCCAACCGCATGCACACGCTGCTGGGCCTGCTCGAACTGGAGATGTACGACGACGCCGTGGAGTTCGTCGGCGAGGTGGTCGGCGACCACCGGGCCACCGCCGAGCAGGTGACGGAGAAAATCCAGGATCCGCTGCTCGCGGCTCTGCTCGTCGGCAAGGCCACCGTGGCGGCCGAGCGGGGCGTCGCCCTGTGGATCTCGGACCGGACGCGGCTGCCGGACCGGCTGATCGACCCGAGGGGGCTCGTCACGGTGGTCGGCAACCTGGTCGACAACGCCCTCGACGCCGTCGCGGGGACCCTCCACGCGCGCGTGGAGGTCGAGCTGCGCACGCAGGGCCGTACCGTCGTCCTCAGGGTGCGCGACACGGGGCCCGGTATCCCGGCGGAACAACGGGAGCTGGTCTTCACCGATGGCTGGTCCACGAAGGAGGCACCGGCGCACCGCGAGCGCGGCATCGGGCTCTCGATGGTGCGCCGGCTCGCCGAGAGACAGGGCGGCAGCGCGACGGTGGGCGAAGCACACGGCGGCGGCGCGGAGTTCACCGTCGTCCTCCCGGAGGCGCTCGCCGAGCCCGAGCCGGTGCCGGCCACCGCCACCGCCACCGCCGCCGGGGCCGATGCCGCTGCCGCTGCCGCCGGGGCCGCTGCCGATGCCGATGCCGACGACACGGTCGCCGTCAAGGAGGAGTCGTGATGATCGAGGTTCTGGTCGTGGACGACGACACCAGGGTGGCCCAGGTCAACGCCGCCTACGTCGAGAAGGTGCCCGGCTTCCACGTCGCCGGTGAGGCGCACAACGCGGCCGAGGCGCTCCGGCAGTTGGAGGCGCTGCCTGAACTGGACCTGGTCCTCCTGGACCACTATCTGCCCGACGAGACCGGCCTTGCGGTGGTCCGGGAGATGCGCAGGCGCGGCCACCAAACGGACGTGATCATGGTGACGGCGGCCCGGGACGTGGCGACGGTGCAGGCCGCGATGCGGCACGGCGCGCTGCAGTACCTGGTCAAGCCGTTCGCCTTCGCGGGTCTGCGCGCCAAGCTGGAGGCGTACGCGGAGCTGCGCCGCAGGCTCGACGGCGGCGGCGAGGCCGAACAGGCCGAGGTCGACCGCATCTTCGGCGTCCTGTCGGCGTCCTCCGATCCGGGGCTGCCCAAGGGGCACTCCCCCACCACCGCCGAGCTGGTACGTCAGGCCCTGATGAACGCCGAAGGGCCGCTGTCGGCACAGGAGCTGGCCGACCGGACCGGGGTGAGCCGCCAGACCGCCCAGCGCTATCTGAAACTCCTGGAGCGCACGGGGCGCGCACGGCTGACCCTGAAGTACGGCGACGCGGGCCGCCCTGAACACCGTTACGTGTGGGCGACCCGCGCCTGAGGGCACGGCCCGTTGGGGGCGGGGGAAGAGACCGTGCCCCTCCCCCATACGGATTCAGCCCTTGGCTTTCTCCACGAACTCGGTGGTGAAGGTCTTGCTCAGGTCGACCTTGGCGTTCTTGATGTTTGGATTGAACGCCTTGAGCACCTTCTCCACGGTCTCGGGGCCGTTCGCCGGCATCACGCCGTCCTTGGTGAACATGGGCAGGGTGCTCTTGACGGCCTGCGCGTAGAGCGCCTTGTTCCCCTGCGAGTAGTCGGCGGGCATCTTGGCGGCTATCTCGGACGCGCTGTGCGTGGACATCCAGTTGAGCGTCTTGACGAATGCATTGACCAACTTCTGGACGGTGTCCTTGTGACTGTTGACCCAGTCCGTCTGCATGTACAGGCTTGACGACGGGTACGGCCCGCCGAGCGCCTGCTGGGACCCCTCGGGAGTCCGCATGTCGAGGAGGACCTTGCCCGCCTTCTTGTCCAGGATCGTGGCGACGGTCGGGTCGGTCGTCATACCGCCGTCTATGGCGCCCTTCTGCAGCGCCGCGATGAAGGTCGGTCCGGCACCGACGGCGACCGGCGTGAAGTCGCTGACCTTCACTCCGTTCTTGACCGCGAGGTACTTGGTGAGGAAGTCCGTCGAGGAGCCGAGCCCGGTGACGCCGAGCTTCTTCCCCTTGAAGTCCTTGGGCGAGGTGATGTCGCCGGCGGCCTTGTTCGAGACGATCTCCACCTCGCCGGGCGCCTGCGAGAACTGCACGACGGACTCGACGTACTTCTGCTTCGTCTGCAGGTCGAGGGTGTGGTCGTAGAACCCGACGGCCCCCTGGACCTGTCCCGAGACGAGCGCGGTCTCGGCCTGCACACCGGCCGGCTCGCTGAGCAGTTCCACGTCGAGTCCCTCGGCGTCGAAGTAGCCGAGTCGCTGGGTGAGCATCGCGGGCAGGTAGATGACCTTGTCCAGGCCGCCCACCATGATCTTGACCTTCGTGCCCTTGCCGTCGCCCTTGCTTCCGGCGTCGGCGGAGGTGCTGCTCGCCGCGTCGTTGGCGCAGGCGGTGAGGGAGGAGAGGGCGAGGACGCCGACGGCGGCGAGGGCGGTGAGTCTGGCGGACTTGCGCATGGTGGTTCACGTCCTTGTGGATGGCGGTGCGGGAGCGAAGGGGTCAGGGGCCCAAGAGGGCAGTCGCGGCTAGGAGTTCGTCGGCTTCCAGCGGAAGACGCGGCGCTCGACGAAGGTGAGCAGTCCCTCGGCCGCCAGCGCGACGACGGCGAGGATCACCATGGCCGCGTACACACCGGCGGCGTTGAAGGTGTTCTGGGACTGCGCGACGAGCAGGCCGATGCCCTTGGTGGCACCGATGTACTCGCCGACGATGGCGCCGATGAGCGCGAAGCCGAAGCTGACGTGGAGGCTGGTGAAGATCCACGAGGTGGCCGACGGGATGACGACCTGGAGGGTCACCCGACGGTCGCTGGCGCCCAGGATGCGGGCGTTGGCGACCAGGTTGCGGTCGACCTCGCGGGCGCCCTGGAAGGCGTTGAAGAACACCGGGAAGAAGACCAGTACGACCGCCGAGGCGACCTTGGACGCCGGGCCGAGACCGAACCAGATGAGGAAGATCGGCGCCAGAATGATCCTCGGCATCGAGTTGAGCACCTTGATGTATGGACCAAGGACATCGGCGAGGAAGCTGATCCGTCCGAGCGCGATACCGAGGACGACACCGGCGACCACGCCGAGGACCCAGCCGAGCAGCGCCTCGTAGAGCGTGTACCAGATCTGCTCCCCCAGGGAGCCGAGTGCCGTGCCGTGCGTCACCCAGGTGTAGATCTGGTCCCAGATCTTCGACGGCATGGAGAAGTTGAACGGATCGATGACCTTGGCCCGGGAGAGTGCCTCCCAGAGACCGAGGATGCCGACGAGCAGCAGCACCCGGACCGTCGTGACGACGATCCTGCGTCTGCGGGCGGCGCGGGCCCTTGAGTGGGCGCGGTCCGGAGTTTTGACCGCGTCCTCGACCGGCGCGCTCAGGACGTCAGGCGACATGGGCGGCGCCCCTCTCGCGGGTGATGCGGACCTCTTCGCCGAGGGACTCCCAGATCTCGCGGTAGATCTCGATGAACCGCGGCTCCAGGCGCACCGACTCGACCTTGCGCGGCCGCGGCAGGTCGATGTCGAAGACGTGCTTGACGGTGGCGGGCCCGGCCGTCATGACGACGACCTTGTCGGCCAGCGCGATGGACTCCTCCAGGTCGTGGGTGACGAAGACGACCGAGGCGCCCGTGCCCTCCCACAGTTCCAGCAGCTCGTCCGACATCAGCGCCCTGGTCTGCACGTCGAGCGCCGAGAAGGGCTCGTCCATCAGCAGGATCTCGGGGTCGTTGACGAAGGTGGCGGCGAGCGCGACGCGCTTGCGCTGACCGCCGGAGAGCTGGTGCGGATAACGGTCCTCGAACGCGGCGAGTCCGACCCTGGCCAGCCACTCGCGCGCCTTCTGCTTGGCCTCCGCCTTGGGCACACCGCGGAAGCGGGGGCCGGCCATGACGTTCGACAGGACGGTACGCCAGGGGAAGGTGGCGTCCTGCTGGAAGACGAAACCGACCTTGTCGCCGACGCCGCGCACGGGTTCCCCGGCGACCAGCACCTCGCCCTCGGTGGGCTCCTCCAGCCCGCTGACCAGGGTCAGCGTGGTCGACTTGCCGCACCCGGTCGGTCCTACGACGGCCACGAACTCGCCGCGTCCGACGGTGAGGTCGAGTTCCTTGACCGCCGTGTGCAGACCCCCCGACGGGGTCCTGAAGATCTTGGTCGCGCCCCGCAGCCGGATGGCGGGGCTGGTGTCTGCGCTCATGGCCGGGGACGGTAGATGTGGCCCGGGCCACAGCAGCAGCCTTCTGAGCGCATGCCGTTCTTTTGCTTGCAACAGCCTGTTGTGCTCATTTTGCTCGCGCTAGAACTGCGGAGCCGAAACACGGGCTTGACGCCCGCCAGGCCTTGACAGAAAGAGGCCCGATGATTGACGTCCTGGTCGTGGACGACGACTTCCGTGTCGCCGAGATCAACGCCAAGTACGTGGGAAAGGTTCCCGGTTTCCGGGTGGCCGCCCGCGCGCACAGCGCTGCGCAGGCGCTGGCCACCGTGCAGCGCGGCGGTGTCGACCTGGTGCTGCTCGACCACTACCTGCCCGACCAGACCGGCCTCGAACTCGTCCACCGCATGCGGGAACAGGGCCACGGCACCGACGTCATCATGATCACGGCGGCCAGCGACGTGACCACGGTCCAGACCGCGATGCGTCTGGGCGCCCTGCACTACCTGGTGAAACCGTTCACCTTCGCCGCCCTGCGGAGCCGCCTCGACTCCTACGCCGCCCTGCGCCGCACGGTCGACCGCGTCGGCGGCCGCGGCATCGCCGGCCAGGAGCAGGTGGACCGCATCTTCGGCGCACTGCGCACCGCGCCGGCGCCCTCCTCACCGGGCCTGCCCAGCGGTCACTCGGAGCCGACGACCGACCTGATCTGCCACGTCTTGCACGACGCCGACCACCCGCTCTCCGCCCACGAGGTCGCCGCCGAGACCGGCCTGAGCCGCTCCACCGCCCAGCGCTACCTCCGCCATCTCGAACAGGCCGGCCGCCTGCGCCTCTCCCTCAAATACGGCGACACGGGCCGCCCGGAACACCGGTACGCATGGGTGGCGCCGTGACGGTCGGACCGCGCCGCTGCGTTACGGCGGCGAAGGCTCCGACGCCCTACGACGCCCAGGCTCCCCACGCCCTACGACGGTGAGGACGCCCACGTCCTACGACGCCGAGGGGGCCCACGCCCTACGACGGTGAAGGCCACGCCCTACGACGGTGAGGGCGCCGTCAGCTAGGCGGCCCCCGCCCCTGTCAGTGACCGCACCTCGGTTTCCGCGTGCTTGGCCTCGTCGGGGAGTTCGGCCGAGGTGACCGTGCCGAGCCAGCCGGCGAGGAAGCCCAGCGGGATCGACACGATGCCGGGATTCTGGAGGGGGAAGTACTGGAAGTCGACACCCGGGAACAGTGAGTCCGGGCTGCCAGAGACCACCGGCGACAGCGCGACGAGCCCGAGTGCGGGGATCAGCCCGCCGTAGACGGCCCACACCGCCCCTCGGGTGGTGAAGCCGCGCCAGAACAGCGAGTACAGCAGCACCGGCAGATTCGCGGACGCTGCGACCGCGAACGCGAGGCCCACCAGGAAGGCGACGTTCATGTCCCGCGCGAGGAGGCCGAGAGCGATCGCGACCACGCCGATGCCGACCGAGGCGACGCGCGCCACCGCCACCTCGCTGCGTGGCTTCCCCCGACCGCGCCGCAGGGATGTGTAGAGGTCGTGGGCCACGGACGCGGAGGACGCCAGGGTGATACCGGCGACCACAGCGAGAATCGTGGCGAAGGCGATGGAACCGACGACCGCGACCAGAACCGTTCCTCCCTTGGAGTCGGCTCCGCCACCCAGGTCGAGGGCGAGAAGCGGAACTGCCGTGTTGCCGGCCGCGTTTGACCCGCGGATCGCCTGCGGCCCCACGATCGCCGCCGCGCCGAAGCCCAGCACGATCGTCATCAGGTAGAAGCCGCCGATGAGCCCGATCGACCAGAGCACCGAACGCCGGGCCGCCCGCGCCGTGGGCACGGTGTAGAAGCGGGAGAGGATGTGCGGCAGCCCCGCGGTGCCCAGCACCAGGGCGAGCCCGAGGCTGATGAAGTCCAGGCGGGCGGTCCAGTCCCCTCCGTACTTCAGCCCCGGGGCCAGGAAGGCGTCACCGTGACCGCTGCGCTCGGCCGCCGTCTGCAGCAGCCTGTCCACATCGCCGTGGAACCTCAGCAGGACGAGGACGGTCAACGCGACCGTGCCGCCGAGCAGCAGCACCGCCTTCACGATCTGGATCCAGGTCGTGGCCCGCATCCCGCCCATCGACACATAGACGACCATGAGCGCGCCGACGCCGACGATGGTCCAGGCCCGCGCCGCCTGGCTCGTCCCCCCGAGCAGCAGAGCCACCAGGCTTCCCGCACCCACCATCTGCGCCACCAGGTAGACAACGGACACGGTGACCGAGGAGGTTCCCGCCGCGACCCGCACCGGCCGCTCGCTCATCCGTGCCACGATCACGTCCGCGAGGGTGAACCGTCCGCAGTTGCGCACCAGTTCGGCGACCAGGAACAGCACCACCAGCCAGGCCACGAGGAAGCCGACCGCATACAGCAGCCCGTCGTAGCCGAACAGCGCGATGAGCCCGGCGACGCCGAGGAAGGACGCGGCCGACATGTAGTCCCCGGCGATGGCAAATCCATTCTCCAGCGGCGAGAAGAGTCGCCCGCCGACGTAGAACTCCTCCGCCGAGCCGCGGCGGTTGCGGCTCACCCATGTCGTGATCGCCAGCGTGACGGCGACGAATCCGCTGAACAGCATCATCGCCAGAGTCTGGTGATGGCCCGTCACAAGGCACCGTCCCGGACCGAGCGCGTCAGCTCCTGGGTGTCCCAGCGCAGATCGAGCGCGGCCCGGTCCCTGCGCAGCCGCGCATGCCGTGCGTAGGCCCAGGCCAGCAGGAACGTGGTGAGGAACTGTCCGAGTCCCGCGAGCATCGCGACGTTCACGGCGCCCGCCACCGGTCGCGCCATCAGCCCCGGCGCGGTCGTGGCGGTCACGACGTAGGTCACGTACCAGGTCAGGAAGACGAAGACCCCCGGCACCACGAACCTCCGGTAGCGGCGGCGCACTTCCTGGAAGGCCGCGCTGCGCTGCACCTCGAGGTAGACGTCGGCCGCCGCTGCCGCCCGCACCTCCTGCGCCCGGCGCGCGGGCTCGGCCGCGGGTACATCGGCTCCGGCCGGCTCGCCCCAGCCCGAGGCGAGCGCGTCGTACCACGGATCGTCGTACCTCATGTCACCGGACACCGCGGCACGCGCCTGGCCAAGGCCCGTGCGGTGTTCGGCAGTACTTTCGGCGCCGGCCCCAGTGCCGCGGGGGCGGCCGTTGCTTGACTGCATGCCCAAGGATGGACAGAACGGGAAGATCCATGACTTCTCTTCCCTGCCCTCTTCACCCCATCAGGTGACTCAACCCGCTGGTGGACGCGCGATTCCCTTCGCGTACGCGTAACGCACCGCCTGCGCGCGGCCCTTGAGACCCGTCTTGGTGAAGATGTTGTTGATGTGGGTCTTCACGGTCGCCGTGGAGACATGCAGCCTGCGCCCGATCTGCGTGTTGTTGAGTCCTTCCGAGATCAGCACCAGGACCTCGATCTCCCGTGCGGTCAGCCCGTCCGGCGGCTCGGCCGGGGCCGCCGGAGCCGGCTCGGGCTCCGACAGCCGCTCCAGCAGACGCCGTTGGATGCTCGGGGACAGCCCCGCGTCTCCGGACAGCACGCTGTGCACGGCCCGTACGATCTCGTCGCCTCCCGCGTCCTTGGTGAGATAGCCCCGGGCCCCCGCACGCAGGGCCGGGAACAGCGACTCGTCGTCGGCGAACGTCGTGAGCACCACGACCTGTGTGCCCGGGTGCTCCTCGCGAATGCGCCGGGTCGCCTCCACGCCGTCGCACCGCGGCATGCGCAGATCCATCAGCACCACGTCGGGGGCGAGTTCGGCGACGAGCTTCACCGCTTCCTCCCCGTCTCCCGCCGAACCGACGACCTCGATCCCCGGCAGCAGGCCCAGCAACATCACGATGCCCTCGCGGACCACGGTCTGGTCGTCCGCGACCACCACCCGCGCGGCCCCGGTCTGCGCCCCTTCCGTCATACGGGCACCTTCAGCGTCACCACGAACCCCTCCTCGTCCGGCCCGGCCTCCAACGAGCCGCCCAACAGCTCGGCACGCTCGCGCATGCCCAGCAGACCGTACCCGGCGCCCGACCCGGTCAGATCGCCCGGCGGGCCACCCGAATCCCGCACGTCCAGCGTCACTTGGTGGTCTTCGTACTCCAGCCGTATGCGCACCTTGGCCCCCACCGCGTGCTTGCGCACGTTCGTCAGGGCTTCCTGGGCGACTCTGCGGACGGCCTGCGAGGCCTCCGCCGGCAACGGCCTGCGCTCACCCGCAATGGTGACCTCGGTACCGGCCGACGTGCCGACGAGCTGCGTCAGGAAGTCCTCCAGCGGAGTCAGCTCACCGCGCAGCGCGGACAGCGCCTGCCGGGTTTCGTCGAGCCCGTCGCGGGCCATGCCGCGCGCCGCCACCACCCGCTCCAGGATCTTCTCCCGGTCGGCTCCCCGTTCGATGAGCAGCCGGGCCGCCTCCAGGTGCACGAGCTGCGCCGAGAGGCTGTGGGCGAGCACGTCGTGGATCTCACGAGCGATCCTGGCCCGCTCCGCGAGCGCCGCCGACTCGGCCTCTGCGGCCCGCGCGGCGCGCTCCTGGGCGAGCAGTCGCTGGGCGTTGCCCCGGGCCTCGGCGTCGAGGCGCAGGGTGTATCCGGCGAGCGCCAGTCCGGCCGTCGTCACGGCGGTGGTCAGCCACACGTCGTTGTTCACGGCGGCGTAGGCCGCCAGGGAGACCGAGGTCACGGGCACGGCGGCGGCCAGGGGCAGCCGCTCCAGGGCGCTGATGGCGCAGCCGCACCACAGGACGAGAGCCGCGGTCTTGAAGCCGGCCGCCTGTCCCCCGACGGCCAGCCCGACCAGAGCGGCCATGAGCGCGAGCGACGGAAGGAGCCGGTGGGCGAGGGTGGTGCGCCAGAATCCCCAGGCGACAGCGCCGGCCAGGAGGACACCCACCACGGCCCCGACCACGCCCCACCCGCGGACGTGGGTGCTGTCGTAGGCGCCCCACAACAGCATGCCCAGCACCAGCAGCCGTACGAGCCAGGCGAGCAGCCGCCGGGGCCGTGAAATCCCCTCACGGCCCAGCGCCTCCCGGGAGGGCCAGTGTGTCCAGGTGTTCTCCGTCACACACGCTCCCTCGGGACCGATCGGACCGTGGAGTCACCGTACGCCGTGGCCATGGCCGGCGCCGGAGCGAAGGACTGGGACCTCCACAGGAGGATCCCGGAGCGGACCAGGAGCGTGGCGGCGAGGGCGAGGAGCAGGGCGGAGCTGTCCTGGTGCACACCGACTGCCGTGCCGAGCGCGAACAGGCCGACGCGCAGGGCGATGCCGACGATCCACACGGTCACGCTCGCCTTGGTGCTCTTGCTCCACACAGCGCCGTCCGGCTCGGCCCATATGCGGGTGGTCCAGGCCCAGCCGGCTCCGGTGGCGAGGCCGATCAGCAGCTCCGCGCCGAGCAGGACAACGGAGGCGGTGCGGTGGTGGGCGTCGACGATGCCGGGCTCGCGCAGCGCGACGAAGGCGAGGACCACGGGCACGAGCCACCAGCGCCGCCCGACACCTATCCGCTGGGCGCGGAACTGGCGGACGACCACCAGAACCACCACGGCCGCGATCGCCAGCGCGTTGACAAGCCCGGACATCGGTGCCTCCGTGAACGAAGAAGGGAGATGCGACAGCGAGTGCTGTCGACGCCTTCGACGCTACGGAAATCCGCGCCCCGGCAGATCGGAGCCGGGGTGGACCGTGGGTGGATCCGTGCGGTGCCGCGGGCTCCACCCACGGGTGGAGAGCCCGGTCCCCCGCCCGCGCCGAGCCCGGCCCGACCCAGGCCTGGTCCGGGCCAGGCCCTGCCCGACCCAGGCCCGCGCCTGGCCCGACCGGGGTCTGGTCGGGGCAGGGCCGAGAGTGAGCCGGGACGGGCCGGAATCGAGCCGGGGCGAGCCGGGCCAGGAGGGGCGGGCGCGGCAGGGACGGAGCGGGAGAGGTCTGAGCATGACCGGGCGGGGCCGCACGTGGCCGGGAAGAGCCAAGCGCGGCCCGGACAGAACTGGCCGGGCGGGCTCACGCGTGGCCGGCAAGATCCAAGCGCGGCCCGGCCGGAACCGGGCGCGGCCGGGTCCGCCCCGGCCGACCCCGTCCCGGCCGCCGCGCCTATGCGTCGATGCGCGAGCGGTCCAGCGTCGCCGCGGAGCTGGAGATGAACTCCTTGCGCGGTGCCACGTCGTTGCCCATCAGCAGGTCGAAGACCGTCTCTGCCGCGTCCAGGTCGGAGAGGTTGATCCGGCGCAGGGTGCGGTGGCGGGGGTCCATGGTCGTCTCGGCCAGCTGGTCGGCGTCCATCTCACCGAGACCCTTGTACCGCTGGATGGAGTCCTTGTACCGGACGCCCTTGCTCTCGAATTCGAGCAGCTTGTCGCGAAGCTCGCGGTCCGAGTACGTATAGACGTACTTGTCCTGGCCCTTCTTCGGCTGGACCAGCTCGATGCGGTGCAGTGGCGGCACCGCGGCGAACACCCGGCCGGCCTCGACCATGGGCCGCATGTAGCGGTGGAAGAGGGTCAGGAGCAGGGTGCGGATGTGGGAGCCGTCGACGTCGGCGTCGGTCATCATGATGATCTTGCCGTAGCGGGCCGCGTCGATGTCGAAGGTCCGGCCGGAGCCGGCTCCTATGACCTGGATGATCGCGCCGCACTCGGCGTTCTTGAGCATGTCGGTCACGGACGACTTCTGGACGTTCAGGATCTTGCCGCGGATCGGCAGCAGCGCCTGGAACTCGGAGTTGCGGGCGAGCTTGGCGGTGCCGAGCGCGGAGTCGCCCTCGACGATGAAGAGCTCGCTGCGGTCCACGTCGTCACTGCGGCAGTCGGCGAGCTTCGCCGGCAGCGAGGAGGACTCCAGGGCCGTCTTGCGGCGCTGGGCGTCCTTGTGCTGGCGGGCGGCGATGCGCGTACGGGCGGCGGCGACGGCCTTCTCCATGACGACGCGGGCCTGGGCCGCGGCGTCGCGCTTCGTGGAGGTCAGGAACGCCTTGAGTTCCTTGGTGATCACGGTGTTCACGATCCGGCGGGCCGCCGAGGTGCCGAGGACCTCCTTGGTCTGGCCCTCGAACTGCGGCTCGGCCAGACGCACGGTGACGACGGCGGTCAGGCCCTCCAGGGCGTCGTCCTTGACGATGTCGTCCTCGGCCACGCGCAGCAGCTTCTTGCCGCGCAGGACCTCGTTGAGGGTGCTGGTGACGGCCGTCTCGAAGCCCGCGACGTGCGTGCCGCCCTTGGGGGTGGCGATGATGTTCACGAACGACTTCAGGGTCGTGTCGTAGCCGGTGCCCCAGCGCATGGCGACGTCGACGTCGAGCTCGCGGGTGACCTGGGTGGGGGTCATCTGGCCGTGCTCGTCCAGGACCGGGACCGTCTCCCTGAAGGTGCCCTGGCCGGAGAAGCGGAGCACGTCGCAGACCGGCTTGTCGCTCGCCAGGTACTCGCAGAACTCGCTGATGCCGCCGTCGAAGCGGAAGGACTCCTCGCCCTTGCTGCCGCCCTCGCCGAGGCCGAACTCGTCACGGACGACGATGGTCAGGCCGGGCACCAGGAACGCCGTCTGGCGGGCCCGCTGGTGCAGGTTGTCCAGGGAGAGCTTGGCGTCCTTGAGGAAGATCTGGCGGTCGGCCCAGTAACGCACGCGCGTGCCGCTGCGGGTCTTGGGAATCCTCTTGGCCTTGCGCAGGC
Source organism: Streptomyces sp. C1-1 (assembly GCF_050214755.1). Classification (NCBI taxonomy): domain Bacteria; kingdom Bacillati; phylum Actinomycetota; class Actinomycetes; order Kitasatosporales; family Streptomycetaceae; genus Streptomyces; species Streptomyces sp. C1-1. The sequence continues at coordinate 3,048,166 of NZ_CP189826.1, forward strand.
CACTGGCCGCCTCGAACTTGGCGTCCGCGCCGTTGCCGGCGAAGGCGCCGGGCACACCGCGGCGGAAGCTGATCGCGTGCGTGTGGCCGCCGCGGTCGACCTCGACGTCCAGGCGGGCCGAGAGCGCGTTGACCACGGAGGCGCCCACGCCGTGCAGACCGCCGGAGGCGGCGTACGAGCCGCCGCCGAACTTGCCGCCGGCGTGCAGCTTGGTCATGACGACCTCGACGCCGGACAGGCCCGTCTTGGGCTCGACGTCGACCGGGATGCCCCGGCCGTTGTCCCGGACCTCCACCGAGCCGTCGTCGTGGAGGATCACCTCGATGTGGTCGCAGTAGCCCCCGAGGGCCTCGTCGACGGAGTTGTCGATGATCTCCCACAGGCAGTGCATCAGACCACGGCTGTCGGTGGATCCGATGTACATGCCCGGACGCTTGCGCACGGCCTCGAGCCCCTCGAGGACGAGCAGGTGCCGCGCGGTGTAGTTGGAACCGTCCCGCTCTGCTCCTGCCAGCAGCGCTGTGGACGACACGGACGTTTCGGCGGTCACGCGGTTCGCTCCTCGCTGAATTTCAGGTGAGGCCCTTTTGGGTAAGGGCGCGGCCTTGCTTGCCGTGAAGAGGGTACCGAGGCCTGGTAGAGCCGTTGTAACGCCACCCTCGTGCGAAACACAGCCTAGTCCAGGGTCGCATGCATGTTCGATCCCTCGATGGGGTGAAGTACACATCACGTTCCATTGGAGGCATGAACCATTTAGGCTCCGGGCACGTCCTCATGAACAACCGGCAAGCCAGCCGGGAGGACTGATGTTGACAGCCAGAGCGAACCCGTAAGACACACAGACACGCAATACGGCACATTCGCCGCCAACCGGCAACAGGCAGCCGGCCTCGAAGATTTCTTTCGAGGAAAAGCCCCGGGCGGGAACACTTCGGGGCTGGTTGGATGTTGACCCTGGTACGACAGCTCGTCGAGCTAGAGAAGAGGCGACGTGACTACTGTTCTGACCCCCGCGAGCCCGCTGACGGCCGCCGATCGCTGCGACCGTTGCGGCGCGCAGGCCTACGTGCGCGTTGTCCTGCTCAGCGGCGGAGAGCTGCTCTTCTGCGCCCACCACGGTCGCAAGTTCGAGCCGGAACTCAAGAAGATCGCCGCTGAGATACAGGACGAGACGGAGCGGCTGACTACCGTTCCGGCATCCGCATCCGACGAAGAGCGCTGACACTTCGCGTTGACGACGAGCCGAGATCCGGCACAGGCCGGTACACGGGCGGCGCGGCCCCTGCATTCAGGGACCGCGCCGCCCGCGCTCGTACAGAAGCCCTCACAAGACCTCGGAAGCGCTCACAAGACCTCCGTCAGCGGCTCTTCAGGGCGTCCGTGACGCTGTCGGTGATACCGCCACCTCCCAACGCTCCCAGCGCCCGTACGACCTCGGACACGCGCGTGTAGACGCCCGGGCTGCCCGCCCGGCCGCAGCCGCTGCCCCAGGACACGAGCCCGATCAGCTTCCCCTGGGCCACGAGAGGGCCGCCGCTGTCCCCCTGGCAGGCGTCTCGCCCTCCTTGCTGCTCTCCGGCGCACAGCATGCTCTCGGCGGCGTAGGTGCCGTCCTCGCGGCCCGGGTACGCCTTCTCGCACTGTGCGTCGGGCAGTACGCGCACGTGTGCGGCGTGCAGCGTGCGCGCGTAGTCACCGCCCCCCGTGATGTCACCCCATCCGTAGACGGTGGCGCTCGTCTCCGGCTCGTACGCCGGATCACCGGCCGCCGCCATGGCGATGACCGGGCTCCCCGGGAGCGGCTCGGCCAGGGTGAGCAGGGCGAAGTCCCCCGCGTTGGTACCGCTGTCGTACCCCGGGTTGACCCGCACTTCGCGCACCGCGATCTCCCGGCCCCCGTCCGAGAGCAGGTCCGTGCGCTCCGTGATGACCTTCAGGTCGCGCACACGGTTCGGTGGGGCCCCCAGCACCTCCTCGCCCATGCAGTGCGCGGCGGTGAGCACGGTCGTGGGGCCGATCGCCACGCCCCCGCAGAACTGTCCCGCGCGCGTACCCCCGAACCGGTCACGGCTGGACAGCGCCACCGTCCAGGGACTCTGGGAGATGTCGACCGGGAAGCCGCCCACGACGACGCCGGCGAGCGCGGGAGCGGCGGACAGCAGCGGTATTGCGGTCGCGACAGTCGCCAGGACCAGCGGCCGGGTCAGCGCCCGGACAGACGGACCACGCATACGCGTTCCTCACTCTCGGTTGCCTTTGGAGACCCAGAGTGATTCAGCCGGGGGCGCGCCGCACCCGCGCGACGACGCGACGAGGCCCGGTTCCGGGTGCGGAACCGGGCCTTGGGTGTCGTACCGGCGCGACCTAGTCGAGGTAGTCGCGCAGCACCTGGGAACGCGACGGGTGGCGCAGCTTCGACATGGTCTTGGACTCGATCTGGCGAATGCGCTCGCGCGTGACGCCGTAGACCTTGCCGATCTCGTCGAGGGTCTTCGGCTGACCGTCGGTGAGACCGAACCGCATCGAGACGACGCCCGCCTCGCGCTCGGACAGGGTGTCCAGGACGGAGTGCAGCTGCTCCTGCAGGAGCGTGAAGCTGACCGCGTCGGCCGGGACGACGGCCTCGGAGTCCTCGATGAGGTCACCGAACTCGCTGTCGCCGTCCTCGCCCAGCGGGGTGTGCAGGGAGATGGGCTCGCGGCCGTACTTCTGGACCTCGATGACCTTCTCCGGGGTCATGTCGAGCTCCTTGGCCAGCTCCTCCGGGGTGGGCTCGCGACCCAGGTCCTGGAGCATCTGGCGCTGCACGCGCGCGAGCTTGTTGATGACCTCGACCATGTGCACCGGGATACGGATGGTGCGGGCCTGGTCGGCCATGGCGCGGGTGATCGCCTGACGGATCCACCAGGTGGCGTACGTGGAGAACTTGTAGCCCTTGGTGTAGTCGAACTTCTCGACCGCGCGGATCAGACCGAGGTTGCCCTCCTGGATGAGGTCCAGGAAGAGCATGCCGCGGCCGGTGTAGCGCTTGGCCAGGGAGACCACCAGACGGAGGTTGGCCTCCAGGAGGTGGTTCTTGGCGCGGCGGCCGTCCTCGGCGATGATCTCCAGCTCGCGCTTGAGCTTCGGGGCCAGCTTGTCGGCGTTGGACAGCTTGTCCTCGGCGAACAGGCCCGCCTCGATGCGCTTGGCGAGCTCGACCTCCTGCTCGGCGTTGAGCAGGGGGACCTTGCCGATCTGCTTGAGGTAGTCCTTGACCGGGTCGGCGGTGGCACCGGCGGCGGCGACCTGCTGGGCCGGCGCGTCGTCCTCGTCCTCGTCGGACAGCACGAAGCCCGCGCTCTCGGTACCCTCGGGCTCGTCGCCGGCCTTCGGGGTCTCCTCGAGAACCTCTTCCTCGAGGGCCTCGGCGTCGTCCTTCTTGGCGCTGGTCTTCTTGGCCGCCGTCTTCTTGGCGACCGTCTTCTTCGCGGCCGCCGTGGCCTTCTTGGCGGGCGCCTTCTTGGCGGCGGCGGCCGTGGGGGCGTCGTCCTCGACCGGCATGTCGGCGGCGGGCGCCGCCGCGGGAGCGGTGGCGGTGGCCTTCTTGGTGGTCACCGTCTTCGCCGCGACCGTCTTGGTGGCGGTGCGCTTGGCCGGACTCTTCGCTGCGACGCTCTTTCGGGTGCGCTTGGGCTCCGCGGCACTGACCATCAGCGTCACACCCTCTTCCTCGAGGATCTGGTTGAGGCTGCGCAGTACGTTCTTCCACTGAGTGGCCGGAATCTGGTCAGCTTCGAAGGCCCGACGCACATCGTCGCCGGCGATCTGCCCCTCGGCCTTTCCCCGCTCGATGAGAGCCATGACAGAGACGGACTCGGCGATCTCCGGCGGGAGCGTACGGGATGTGCTGGCCGACACGAACAACCTCTCGGAACGTTGGAAAACGGCTTCCGGCCCCGTCCGGGACGGACAGGAGCCGACCGCCGGCTTTGGGGATTGGGCCGACGGCGCGGGTGGGGGCCGGGAAGATGCACAGCGCCATGAACGGCGTCCGTATTCCCTCCTCGGCTGTCACCTCTTAGGTCATCGCGCTGTTCCCACGAGCGTTACGCCCAATCTGCGTGGCCCGAGTCACACCCCGTAACCGCTCAAAAACGGTCAGACAAGGGCAGAGACGGCCACCCATGCCTACTACCCGGGGTCGCGCCCTGAAACACACGCCCCGTCACACCGTCGGACTCCGCAGGATTCCGGAGATCCTGCGGAGTCCGACGAGAGACGGTTCGCCGACCGGGCGGTGCCCCAGGAGGGGGAGGCTTCCCGGCCGCGCCACCCGCGGCTCCGCTCAGTGTTCGCGCGGTGCGGGCACCACACGCTCCACCTCGGGGTGGACGGTGAGCAGTTGGCGCATGGCCGCCTCGGCCGCCGCGCCGTCGCCGGTGGCGAGTGCGTCGGCGATCCTGCCGTGGTGCGCCAGGGACACGTCGTTCGGCCGGTCACAGCCGGTCACCGGGATGCCGGAGACCTGGAGAGCGGCCGAGACGATCCCGGAGAGGTGCTCCAGCATGCGGTTGCCCGCGAGCTGGATGAGCAGGGAGTGGAACTCGGCGTCGGCGCGGGAGAACGTCAGGGCGTCACCCTGCCCCATGGCGTGCCCCATGATCTCGACCATGTCCGCGAGCCGCTGCTGGACGTCCTCGCGCCCGTGCCCGGCGGCCAGGCGCGCGGCGAGCGGCTCGATGGTCCAGCGCAGCTCGCTCAGCTCACGCCGCTGGTCGTCGCGCTGCGGCCCGAAGGCCCGCCACTCGATGATGTCCGGGTCCAGGAGGTTCCAGTCGCTGACGGGGCGCACGCGCGTGCCGACGTTCGGGCGGGCGCTGACCAGGCCCTTGGCCTCCAGGACGCGGAGCGACTCGCGGACGACGGTGCGCGAGACCTCGAAACGCTGGCCGATCTCCTCGGGCACCAGCGGGCGGTCGGCACCCAGGTCGCCGGAGACGATCATCTGGCCCAGCTGCTGGACGAGTTGGCCGTGCAGCCCGCGTCCGCGGCTGCCCGCGGCACGCCGGCCCACGCGGCCCAGCTCCGGTTCCGCGCTCTCCCATACGGGGGCTCCGACGCGGTCGGCCATGGAGGCCTCGGCGTAGGGGTAGCGGTCGAGTTCGCCCGGGCCGGCCAGACCGGAGTCTGTGGAGCGGGCGGCGGTCATCATGGTGTGCGCAAGGGTACTCACGGATCCTTTGTCGGCCTCGTCCTCAACTGCCTTGAGGTCTTTGGTGAAAAGCACACGAAAGGGTGATCGCTCACCCCGTCGCAATTGACGCCTTATCGGAAAGAAATGTGCTTTCCCTGGGGAGTTGTGCGCAGGCTGGGACGAAAGCGCGCGAGACGGTCGTCATCGGACCCTGCTACGCAGGGTCGTGAGCAGATATGCGCAGAGCAGAGCGGCCAGCGACAACGTCAGGGCGCCACCCACGGGTTGGACGAGCACCCGTGCCACCACGGACAGATAGCGCTCTCCCCCGAAGGGCCACTGCAGCCAGAGCGTCTCGCGCAGCCGCAGCGGGAATCCGGCCGCGGTCCGCACGGACGCTCCCGCCAAGGCCTTTTGTACGAGGGGGACGACGACGACCGGTACCGCGAGCACGGCCGCGAGCCCCGCCGTGGTGGACCGGAAGATGCCCGCGGCCAGCACCCCGGCCCAGGCACAGCCCACCACGAGGCCCATCCAACTCGCGCCCAGCGAGGGCCAGTCCGCGGGAACCTGCGCGAGCTCCCGTCCGTATACGAGGTAGAGCAATTCGGCGTCGCAGCCGACCGTGAGGAAGGCCAGCGTCAGCGCGGTGGCGGCGGCGACCAGGAGTTTCGCGGTGAGCAGCCCCAGTCGGCGGGGCACGGTGCCGCGGTCCGCCGCCAGTGCGGGGTGGCGGAACTCGTCACCGAAGGCCAGCGCGCCCAGCAGTCCCGCGCCGAGCGCGGCGGGCGGCAGGGGCAGCTCCCGGGGCCAGGCGGCGAGCAGGCGTGCCTGCGGAGTGTGCCCGATCCGGGCGAGCAGTACGGCGGTGACGGCGGACACAAGGAGTACGGCGGCCGCCGTGAGGAATCCGGTGCCGATGCCGGTCGCGCGACGGATCTCGTAGCGCAGGGGGCGGAGAGGGCTGGGGGCGGATCGCACGGAGATGGGGGGCGGGAGGGGGGTGAGGGCGAGGCCGCGCGTGTCGGTACTACGCGGCCTCGGCGCGGGATCGGCGCCGGGAGCCGAGTCGTCCCGCGCCGAGAGATCCGCCGTGGCGGCCGTTTCCTGCGCACCGTCGGCCGCGGCCGCGGGGCGCGGTGGGGTGTCGGGCTGATCGGTGACGCGCCGCTGCGCGGTACCGGGCTTCCCGGTCGCGTCGTCGGCGAGTTGCGCGCGCGGCCGCCCCGACGCGTCCGCGCCATCGGGCTCCGCGGCGGAGGACGCTCCCGCCCCGGGCCCCATGTCTCCGGTCTCGTCGGCGAGTTGGTGTACGAGGATGCCGTGCCGGAACGCCGTGTCGCCGATGTCGGCGCAGGTGCTGCCGTACACGGAGAGGCGGTTGCCCCCCTCGCGGACGATCTCGACGGAGCGCCGCGCGGTGCGGGCCTCCTTGGCCAGGAGGGCGGCGAGGCGTAGGGCGTACGGGCTGCGGACGGCGACCCGGGGGCGCAGCCGCGTGCGGGCGAACTCGGTCACGTCCTGGTCGGCGACGACTCTGCCGCGTTCCAGGGTGACGACCCGGTCGGCGTTGCGGGCGGCCTCCTTGGGATCGGACATGGCGAGCAGGACCGTACCGCCCTGCGCCGCGTGGGCGCGGAGCGTGCCGTGCAGCCAGCGGGCCTCGCGGGCGGAGAGGTCGTCGGCCGGGTCGTCGAGCACGAGTGTGTGGGGGTCGGCGAGCAGGGCGCAGGCCAGGCCGAGGCGGCGGTCCATGCCGCGGGAGAGGGTGCCGAGACGCTCGTCGCGCAGACTGACGAGGCCGACCGTCTCGAGAACTTCGTCGGCCCGGCGGACCGGTACACCCGCGGCGGCGCACAGTATGCGCAGGTGGCCACGGACGCTGCGGGCCGGGTGGCCCGGTACGTCGCCGAGAAGCACACCGACCTCGCGCGACGGGTGGGCGATGCGGTGCAGCGGGCGGCCCCTGAAGTAGGTGAAGCCGCGGCCCTGTTGGAGTTCGAGCATGAGTCTGAGCACCGTCGTCCGGCCCGATCCCGGCGTGCCGAGGAGTGCGGTGACGTGGCCCGCGCGCGCCTCGAAGGAGACGTCGTCGACGGCGGGCGGAAGGTCCTTGCGGGGGTTGCTGGTCAGTCCGAAGGCCTGGATCACCCGCAGCAAGATAGCGCGCTATGTCCGTTTTTTCGGGCATCGCGCGGCCGCCCCACCAGCCGTGATCGGTTCGCTCGGAACCGTGTTCGCCGCTCGCTCCTCAGCCCGGCACCGTGGCGGTCGCCGTTCCGGACGGACGTGCCGTTCGCGGGCTCGGCCTCACGCTTCGGCCCGGCCTCACGCTTCGGCCCGGCCTCACACCTCGGGGCGCAGCATCGGGGGGTTGAGCAACGTGGCCCCGCCGGCCCGGAAGAGCTGCGCCGGGCGGCCGCCCTGACGGGTGGTGGTGCCGCCGGTGGGGACGAGGAAGCCCGGGGTTCCCGTCACCTTGCGATGGAAGTTGCGCGGGTCGAGGGCCACGCCCCACACCGCCTCGTAGACCCTGCGCAGCTCGCCGACGGTGAACTCGGTGGGGCAGAACGCCGTGGCGAGGGAGGAGTACTCGATCTTGGAGCGGGCGCGTTCCACTCCGTCGGACAGGATCTGGGCGTGGTCGAAGGCGAGCGGCGCCACCGGTTCGCCGTCGCGGCCGTAACCGGCCTGCTGCAGCAGCTCCTCGACCGGCGCCCAGCGGGCGTTGCTGGCGTCGCCGCCGGCACGGGGTGCGGGCAGGTCGGGGGCGAGGGCGAGGTGGGCGACGCTGACCACCCGCATCCGGGGATCGCGCTTGGGGTCGCCGTAGGTCGCGAGCTGCTCGAGGTGGGCGCCGTTGTCCTGAGCCGGGACCGCGGGATCGTGGGCGCGCAGCCCGGTCTCCTCGGCCAACTCGCGCGCTGCCGCCTGCGCCAGGTCCTCGTCGGCCCTCACGAATCCGCCGGGCAGTGCCCAGCGCCCCTGAAAGGGTGGTTCGCCCCTGCGCACCGCCAGCGCACACAGGGCGTGGCGGCGCACGGTCAGTACGACCAGGTCCACGGTGACGGCGAAGGGCGGAAAGGCTGACGGGTCGTAGGGCATGCGGCGATCATAGTCGTCTGCCTGACGATAAACACTCCCTTCGTCGGCCGCTTCGGTGACTGATCCACTTCGTTCCGCTATGCGTCTCGCCGTCTGCTGCCGGCCGTGGTGCGGTGGCCTGTCGTGCGAGGTCACACCCCCAGTTGCAGCCCGTTGGCCGCTTCCTCGACCATCGCGAGGCCGAGCCTGCTGACCCTTACGGAGAAGGGGGCGTCGTTGATCCGCAGCCCGGTCAGGACGATCTCGCCGAGGGGCGCGCTGTGCTCGACGACGGCATCCGTGTCGGGGCCGGAGTGCGGGGAGACCCGGAGCGTGCCCACGAAGAGAGCTCGGTCGGCCGAGGGCATCCGGGCCTGGACGGCGAGTGGTTCGCGGCCGGCCGCACGGACCTGGCAACGGGAGAGCACGCGCCGGCCCGCACGGTAGAACCCCTCCAGACCCTCACCGTTCGACTGCCCGTGCTCGGGAGAGATGACGAGGCCCGGCAGGGCGACACAGACGAGCGCGGCGTGGCTGGACGGCAGCTCGGCCGAGCTGCGGGACGGCGGGGGCACAGGTGCGGGGGCGCCTCTGTACGGCGGGGCGACTGCCTGTGGCGGTCGCGGTGGCGGTGGCGGTGAGACAGGTGTGCGCCGGGGCCGACCGGTCGGCCCCGGCGGCTTCCGTTCCTGCCCTGACGGTGCTCGTGCGAGTGACCCTGGCCTGGCGGCAGGTCCCCGTTGAAGCCGCGGGGCGGGGGTTGGGGGTGGTCGGTCGATCGGTCCTGGTCAGCCGCGGGCGAGGCAGACAGGCCCGCGCTCGTGAGCCGGGGCTCCTCGTGCGTGCTGGGGTGAGTCGAGGGTGTCGGCGGGTTGGTCGCAGCCCGGAGGACAGGCTCGGTCCGGAGGATGGGCTCGGTCCGGAGGATGGGCTCGGCCTGGCCGATGCCGAGGCGATCGTCGGCGGTGGGCGGGGGCGGCTGATGCATGTGGTGGCTTCTACTGCGCTCTGTGCCCCTCGGGCTTGTGCGGCGCCGAGCGGGGGCTCCGAACGGTCGTGGGGCGTGCGGCGGCGCGACCCGTCCGGGCGTTCCGCCGCTCAGGTGAACGGGGCGGGACTCCTCCGGGTCACGGCTGTGGCGGGCCGACCCGACGGAAAGGCGGTGTCGGCGCAGAGGGCCGTCTGCGCTTGCCCGGTGCCGACCGTGCCTCGCGGGGCAGCTCCCCTCACGCCGGCAACCCACCCCATCCGTGCGGCTGTTGCTCATGCCTCTGCCTCGCTCCCGTCAGTACCGGGGTGCGCGCTTTCGAGGCGGTCGTCACTCCCGCGTGCGGTCCCCCTTCCGGATGTACGAGGGCGGGTGCCGCCGCCCGTCCGCGCGGCGCCCGTCCGTGCGGCGCCCGTCCGTGCGGCGCCCGTCCGTGCGGCGCCGGGGCGAGTGCTGTCGGAGGGCGCTGTGCCGGGTCGGGTGGGGCCGGTCGGGGCTTTGCCGGGGCGGGAGTCGCCCGTCCGTGCCCTGCTGGGCCGGGTGCCTCCGGCCGGCGCGGGGCCGGGCAGGCTGCCGTCGGTCCGGTCGGGGCCGGAGCCGCCCGTACCGGCGGTGCCGGGGTGCCGACCGCCCGGCGGCGCGGTGTCGGGGCGGGTGTCGGCCGCGGCAGGTTTCCTGGGGCGGGGAACGGTCGCCCCGCTGCCCCGGACGGCCGCCCTCGCCGAGCGCGGCCGGTTCACCGTCGTACCGCTGGAGCGGGAGCGGCGTCGCGGCCGGGAAGCGTCCTCCTTGGCCGCAGCCGGTTCGGTGTCCTCCGATGCGGACTCCGCCTCCCCGCCGCCGTGACGGGACGGAGCGGCTCCGCGGTCGCGGCGTTCCGCTCGCAGGCAGCGGCGAACCGACTCCGGGTCCAGACCCTCGTTGCAGGCCTGGTGCAGGAGGCGGGCGAAGAGATAACCGGGGTCGGCTCCCAGGGCCATGGCGAGGGCTTCGCGGGCCTCCAGATCGTCGCCGGTGGACCACGCGACCCAGCCGGCGAGGGTCAGCGGCGCGGCCGCGTGCTCACCGTAGGGGCCGACGCAGCGGCGGGCCAGGGCCCGCCAGAGCCGCAGGGCGGGGGCGGCCTCCTCCCCTTCCATCCATTCGGCGGCACGGTCGCGGGTCACACGGTCCTGCAGGCCGAGGATCAGCGCCGCGGCCTCGTCGTTCCCGAGCAGCTCGTCGTCCCGGAGGTCCGCGGTGAGCGTGCCGGTGACCGGCGGCGCCGCGGCCAGGCGGTGCATGATCCGCTGGGCCAGCCCGAGCGTCTCCTCGGCCACGGCCACACGGTCGGCGGCGTCCAGAATCCTGGGCACCAGACTCGTGCTCGCGGTGTCGAGGGCGATCTCCTGCGTCAGGGCAGCCCCCGTCTCCCAGGGCTGCAGCCTCGCGCGCAGTTCGCGCAGCGTGCCCCGCACCTGCAGGCCGGCGTAAGTGGCGGCAGCGGCGAGCACGGAGGTACCGGGCAGGCCCATCGAGAGGCCCTCGGGCGGACAGCAGCCCTCGTTGACACAGCAGTACGACCAGAAGCGGCCGTCGGAGATGCACAGGGCCTCGATCACCGGCACGTCGAGCTGCCCGCATTCGACGCGCAGCTTCTGGGCCAGCGGGCGCAGCCGCTCCATGACCTGGCGGCCCGACTCGCCTTTCGCAGGTTCCTGGCAGAGATAAGCGACCATCTGCTCGGGACGGGCTCCTCGGCGCTCGCTTCCCGTCACCAGTCCGTGCGCCAGCTGCCGTGCGACGGATGCCCAGTCGTCCGCGCCGGTGGGAATGCCGAGCCGGGCGCGACCGCCGAACCGGCCCCGGCCCTCCCTGTCGTGCAGGGCGACCAGGACGATGCTGTCCTCGGGGCGGTAGCCGAGGAGGTACGGCAACGCGTCGGCCAGTTCCGCCGGGGTGCGCAGGGTGACCTGATGCTCGGAGCCGTGGCTGTCGTAGGCCGTCGGTGCCATGTTCGTTTCCGGTGACAGAGGTCGGCCGTGGGCGTCGGGCGGCGTGCGGTCCTCGCGCCCGGCCGCCTTGTCGTTTTCGGATGATCCGGTGGTTTCGCTGTGGTTCGTCATGCGCAGACGATCTCGCGGATCACGGGACTCCGCTTTGCCCTGTGGACAAGTCCGACCAGGGACACGTCAACCTGACGTCGAGGCTCCACAACCCCCTTAACAGCACCGCAAGTTGGCGGCGATCCGGCAGTATTACCGGTCCCCCTCCACGCCGGCCCGAGCCCGCTTGACCCGGGTTGTCAGTGCCGTCCTGTTTGATGGGACGCATGGAGCACACGAGCAACGCGGAACTCCGGGCCGCCGCCGACGCGGTCCTCGCCCGCCTGGTCGGGGACGCCGACGGTACGGCCCGGCTGCGCGAGGACCAGTGGCGAGCGATCGAGGCGCTGGTCGCCGAGAAGCGCCGGGCGCTCGTCGTGCAGCGCACGGGGTGGGGCAAGTCGGCCGTCTACTTCGTGGCCACGTCGTTGCTGCGGGCGCAGGGCAGCGGCCCGACGGTGATCGTCTCCCCACTGCTCGCGCTGATGCGCAACCAGGTCGAGGCCGCGGCCCGGGCGGGCATCCACGCCCGGACGATCAACTCCGCCAACACGGAGGAGTGGGGCACCGTCGAGGACGAGATCGCCGCGGGCGAGGTCGACGTGCTGCTCGTGAGCCCGGAGCGGTTGAACAACCCGGACTTCCGGGATCAGGTACTGCCCAAGCTGGCCGCCGCCACCGGGCTGCTCGTGGTGGACGAGGCGCACTGCATCTCCGACTGGGGACACGACTTCCGCCCCGACTACCGCCGGCTGCGCACCATGCTCAGCGATCTTCCGCCGGGCGTACCCGTACTGGCGACCACCGCCACGGCCAACGCTCGGGTGACCGCCGACGTGGCGGAGCAGCTCGGTACGGGCGGCACCTCGGACGCCCTGGTGCTGCGCGGTCCGCTCGACCGGGAGAGCCTGAGTCTGAGCGTGCTGCGGCTGCCGGACGCCGCGCACCGGATGGCCTGGCTCGCCGACCACCTCGCCGAGCTGCCGGGCTCCGGGATCATCTACACGCTCACCGTGGCCGCCGCCGAGGAGGTCACCGCGTTCCTGCGGCACCGCGGGCACACGGTCGCCTCGTACACCGGCAAGACGGAGAACGCGGATCGGCAGCAGGCCGAGGACGACCTTCTGGCCAACAGGGTCAAGGCCCTCGTGGCCACGTCGGCGCTCGGCATGGGCTTCGACAAACCCGACCTCGGCTTCGTGGTCCATCTCGGCTCACCCTCCTCCCCCATCGCCTACTACCAGCAGGTGGGGCGCGCCGGACGCGGCGTCGAGCACGCCGAGGTGCTGCTGCTCCCCGGACAGGAGGACGAGGCGATCTGGGAGTACTTCGCCTCGCTCGCCTTCCCCCCGGAGGATCTGGTACGCCGCACACTGGACGTCCTCGCGCACGCGGACCGCCCGCTGTCGCTGCCCGCTCTGGAGCCCCTGGTGGAGCTGCGCCGTTCCCGGCTGGAGAGCATGCTCAAGGTGCTCGACGTCGACGGGGCGGTCAGGCGGGTCAAGGGCGGCTGGACCGCGACCGGACAGCCCTGGACGTACGAGGCGGAGCGGTACGCCTGGGTCGCGCGGCAGCGCAAGGCCGAGCAGCAGGCGATGCGCGAGTACGCGTCGACGACGGACTGCCGGATGGAGTTCCTGCAGCGCCAGCTGGACGACGAGGGCGCCAAGCCCTGCGGTCGCTGTGACAACTGCGCGGGCGCGCGGTTCACCGCGGACACGTCCACGACGGCGGTGGACGCGGCGCGCGCCGACCTCGGCCGGGCGGGCGTGGAGGTGGAGCCGCGCCGCATGTGGCCGACGGGTCTGCCGGCGATCGGCGTCGATCTCAAGGGGCGCATCCCGGCCGGCGAACAGGCCGCCTCGGGACGGGCGTTGGGCCGTCTGTCGGACATCGGCTGGGGCAACCGGCTGCGTCCCATGTTCGCGCCCCAGGCCCAGGACGAACCGGTGCCGGACGACGTGGCGAAGGCCGTCGTGGGAGTTCTGGCGGACTGGGCCAAGGGGCCCGGCGGCTGGGCCCCGGGTGTGGCGGACGCCCAGCCCCGCCCGGTGGGCGTGGTCAGCGTCGCCTCACGCACCCGGCCCCGGCTGATCGGCTCGGTGGCCGCGCGCATCGCGGAGGTGGGCCGGCTGCCGCTGCTGGGTTCGGTGGAGTACACCGACGACGCGCCCCGGCTCTCCCGCAGCAACAGCGCCCAGCGCCTCAAGGCGCTGGCCGGCGCGCTGACCGTGCCGCCCGCTCTGACCGCCGCCCTCGCGGAGGCCGGCGGTCCGGTCCTCCTCGTCGACGACTACACCGAGACCGGCTGGACGCTCGCGGTCGCGGCCCGCGCGCTTCGCCGGGCCGGCGCACAGGGGGTGCTGCCCCTGGTGCTGGCGGTACAGGGGTGATCCCGGCGGGCACCGCTCACCGTGACGCACACCCTTCCTCTGGACCACCTGTGTCCCAACGATGTACGAACGAGAGGTGAACGGTCGCCTCATGCGTCGCGGCCGTGAGCCCGGGGTAGGGATATAAACGACGTACCGTCATCTTCCGGTCAGTGGCCCCAATTGCTCGTTGCCGCATCCAAGTTCGACAGGAAGAATTGAACTCCGCTCCCCGCAAGGCTCGTCCGTGGTCCGGTAGGGCTCTGCTGCGGTGCGCGCTCCCCCGAATCCGACCTCGCCCTCAGTGTGGGCGCGTAGCCGAAGGGAGGACCGTGACCTTCGGATTCGCTCCGTCCTCCGCGGCGTCCACGTCGACGTCTGCCGACCTGTCCGCCGCATCCGCCAACCCTCTCGTCCGCATGCTCGAACCGGCCGAGTGGGCCGCCGCGGGCATCCCACTGCTGCGCAATCCCCGAGAGGTCGTCAGCGGGCTGCACTCCCGGCATCGCCCCGGGCCGGCGACGGCGATCGTGGCCGTCCTCGACCCGGACGAACGGCTGTGCGCCAGCGCCTCGTTCACCCGCCGCCCGGTCCCGGCCGACGGCTGGATGTTCCGCAACGTGCTGCTCGCCCAACTACGCAGGGTCATCCCGCACGACCTGCGCCGCCGCACGCCGGTGCGCACCGCCGTGCTGCTGTACTGCCGTGACGGCGACGCGCGTTGGACCGAGGAGGACGGCGCGTGGATGTGGGGCCTGCGTGACGCGTGCACGCTGCACGGGCTGCGTTGCGGGGCGTACATCACGCTGACCCGGGACGGCTGGCAGGTGCTCGGGGAAGGGCGCGGCGGGCGCCGCCCGAACGCGGATTCGGCGCCGGAGCCCCTCGGGCTGTCCGAGGCACCGCTTCCGCTGCCGCGCACCGGCGGCGCCGCCTCGGAGGTCCTGCGCCGCGCGGCGGCTCGCTGAAGCACCGGCCGACCGCACCATCCGGGCCGGCCGTTGGACCGGCCCGCTCGGCCGGCCGGCCCAGTGCCTCCGCGTGCCCCGACGACACCCAGGCTCCCCGCGCGCCTTGGCAACGCAAGATCCTCCCGCGCGCCTTGGCAACGTGGAGTCCTCCAGCACCTCTCAGCAACGCAAGGCCCTCCCGCACGCCTTGACAAAGCGGAGCCCTCCACACGCCTAGGCAAAACGGAGGTCCCCCGCACCTCTCAGCAACGCAAGGCCCCCCACACGCCTAGGCAAAACGGAGCCCTCCCCACGCCTCGGCAACGCGAGGTCCCTTCATGCGCCTTGGCAACACGGAGCCCCCCCGCACGTCTAGGCAAGACGGACCCTCCGCACGCCTTAACAACACGGAGGTCCCCCGCACCTCTCAGCAACGCAAGGCCCCCCACACGCCTAGGCAAAACGGAGCCCTCCGCACGCCTAGGCAACGCGAGGTCCCCTCATGCGCCTCGGCAACGCGAGGTCCCCTCATGCGCCTCGGCAACACGGAGGCCACCCACACGCCTAGGCAAGACGGACCCTCCGCACGCCCTAACAACGCCGGGCTTCTCCGCACGTGTTGGCGGCACCGACGCCCCGTCTCTCCGGGCGCCCGGTCTCTCCCAGCGCCCCGACCGGCAACTCCCGCAGGGCATCCCCGCGCACGCCAAAGCGCCCGCCGTGCCGGTGCCGCCGTAGCGGCACCACCGTCACTCGGGCGGCGCTGCCGGTGCCCCTCGGACGTGCCGGAGCGGACTCAGACGCCCGCGCCGAGCACCGAGTTGATCTGCTGCGGATCGCCGCAGACGATCAGCAGGGCGCCGGCCCGGCCATGGGCCAGCTGCAGCGCCGTCGCGGCGGCCGAGGCGGATCCGCCGTTGACGGCGACCACGACGACCGGGCGGGCGGCTGCGCGGGAAGCGACGGCGGCGTCCGCGTAGAAGACGTCGTCGCCCGCGTCGTGCTGGGCCCAGTAGGAGGCTTCACCGAAGGACAGCTCGTGGTCGGCCCACGGGTGCTGTTCGCCGGTGGTGATGACGAGTACGTCGCCGGGCGTCCGCCCCGAGTCCAGCAGCAGGTCCACGGCCTCTTCTGCGGCGTCGAGGGCGCCTTCGGGCGAGGCCGGGATCAGCTGGATCTGCGGGGACGCCGGAGCCGCGGCGGGGGCGGCCGGGGCCGAGGGCCCGGGCTTGACCGCGGTCACGTCACGCGACGTACGTTGCGCCGGCGGGGTGGGCCGGAGCGGACCGGGACGACCGGGCCGCGGCGGAGCCGCGGGACGGGGGCCGGGTACAGGACGAGGGGTCGGCGCGGTTCGGCCACTGGCCGGAGTGGCGCGGGGACCCTGGGCACTCTCGTGAATCTGAGGCTCCTCGGGAATGAGAGGCATGAGCTGATGTTTATCAAACGCCGGTGCGACTCGCGTCGGCGGGTGGCACATGAGTGCGAGCGGAATCGTCAGAAATCGAAGCCGAGCTGACCCTCGATTTCCGGAACGCCTCCGTCCGCCCAACTGCGGACCTTCTTGAGATGCCGCCACTGGGGCAGCGCATCAAGATACGCCCACGACAACCGGTGATACGGGGTGGGCCCCCGTACCTCGAGTGCGGCCTTGTGCACGGGCGACGGATACCCGGCGTTGTCCGCAAAACCGAAGTCTGCATGGTCGATACCCAGTTCGGCCATCATTTTGTCGCGCTGAACCTTGGCGATCACCGAGGCCGCCGCCACGGCCACGCACGACCGGTCGCCCTTGATCACCGTACGAACCTTCCAGGGCATCCCCAGGTAGTCGTGCTTGCCGTCGAGGATCACCGCGTCCGGGCGGACCGGCAGAGCCTCCAGGGCGCGCACCGCCGCCAGCCGCAGGGCCGCCGTCATCCCCAGCTGGTCGATCTCCTCGTGCGAGGCGTGACCCAGGGCGTAGGACGTCACCCACTTCCGCAGCTCCTCTGCGAGCACGGTGCGGCGCTTCACGGTGAGCAGCTTGGAGTCGGTGAGGCCCTCGGGCGGTCGGCGCAGTCCGGTGACCGCCGCGCAGACGGTGACGGGGCCGGCCCACGCGCCGCGCCCCACCTCGTCGACACCGGCAATGATCTTCGCTCCGGTCGTTGCGCGAAGGGAGCGCTCGACGGTGTGAGTAGGTGGTTCGTACGGCATGGCGCCCTTAGCGTACGCCTCGCGGATCACCGGCGACACCCCGGCTCCCCGGGTCGCGTCAGGACCCCCGCCTCCCCCGCTCAGCCGGCGCTCGGCCGGAGCAGCGGAACCATCAACTGGTCGACCATTTCCTCGAGATCGCTGTCGCCCCATTCACTCCCGCACATCTTGGAGCGGTACATCATCATGGCCGGAATGGCATCGTAGACATAGCCGTTCGCCGCTCCGGACCGCACTTCGTTCCGCGCGATGCCACGCATGATGACCTCACGAAGCAGCTTGAGCGTGGGCTCCACGATCCCGTCGAAGATCACGGTGTGGAACCGCTCCGCCTGCGCAGGGTTGCACTCGTGAACCACGGAGCGGACGGCGTACCCGGGGCGCGAGAACATCGCGTCCCGCGCCTGGCGGCACAACTGGAGCAGGTCCTCGCGCACACTGCCCAGATCGGGCACCTCCTCGATCCGCGGCAGGGCCGCCTGCAGGGCGTCCGCGACGAGGTCCTCCTTGGACGGCCAGCGGCGGTAGACCGCGGCCTTGCCGGTCTGGGCGCCGGCGGCGACGCCCTCCATGGTCAGGCCGTTCCAGCCGACGGTGCCGAGTTGGTCCAGGGCGGCATCGAGGATGGCGCGTTCGAGCACGGCGCCGCGCCGACGGGGGGAGGCCGCCTGAGCGGGGGCGGCCGTCCAGCGCGAGGTAACCATCTGAATCTGTCTCCAGCGAGCGGGTGAGCGGGGGCTTACGGGACGAGGGGTGCGTCGCGCGGCGACAGCGGGGGAGGTGCCGCACGACATCGATTTAAGTGAACGCTTGCGTTCACTATTGGGGACTCACTACCTTTGACGCGACAGTGAACGCGGGCGTTCACTAACGCTTCCGTGGGGGACCCATAGTGACAACCTCTCAGTTGATCAAGGATCAGAAGCCAGGTGCGGCTCGCCGGGGCGGCCGTCCCGGCGTCGCGCTCGCGGTCATCGCGGCCTGCCAACTCATGGTCGTACTCGACGCGACGATTGTGAACATCGCGCTGCCGCACATTCAAGACGCGCTCCAGTTCAGCACGACCGACCTCACCTGGGTCGTCAGCGCCTACACACTCACCTTCGGCGGTCTGCTGCTCCTGGGTGGCCGGGCCGGTGACATCCTCGGCCGCCGACGGGTCTTCATGACCGGCATCCTGCTGTTCACCTTCGCCTCGCTGCTCGGCGGCCTCGCCCAGGAGCCCTGGCAGCTGCTGGCCGCACGGGTCCTGCAGGGCATGGGAGGCGCGATCGCGTCGCCCACCGCGCTGGCGCTCATCACCACCACGTTTCCCGAGGGGCCCGAGCGCAACCGGGCGTTCGGCGTCTTCGCCGCGGTCTCGGCGGGCGGCGGTGCCATCGGGCTGCTCTCCGGCGGCATGCTCACCGAGTGGCTCGACTGGCGCTGGGTGTTCTTCGTCAACGTGCCGATCGGCCTGGTGATCATCCTTCTCGCACCGGTCTACATCAGCGAGTCCGAACGCCACTCGGGTCGTTTCGACATCGCGGGCGCCGTGACCTCGACCGCGGGCATGGCCTCGCTCGTCTACGGCTTCATCCGCGCGGCGGACGAGGGCTGGCGGGACGGTCTGGCCATCGGGTCCTTCGGCGCCGCCGTGGTCCTGCTGGCCGCCTTCGCGCTGATCGAGTCGCGGGCGAAGGAACCGATCACGCCGCTGCGGATGTTCGCCGACCGCAACCGCTCGGGCACGTACGTGATCATGCTGAGCCTGGCCGCGGCGATGTTCGGCATGTTCTTCTACATCGTGCTCTTCGTGCAGAACGTGCTGGGGTACAGCCCGATCCAGGCCGGCCTCGCCTTCCTGCCGGTGACGGTCGTGATCGCGCTCGGCGCGGGTCTGTCCCAGCGCTTCCTGCCGAGGTTCGGACCCAAGCCGTTCATGCTCACGGGGTCCGCGCTCGCGGTGATCGGACTGGCCTGGCAGACGATGATCAGCTCCGGCAGCTCCTACGCCGGCGGCGTGCTCGGTCCGATGCTGGTCTTCGGCTTCGGCATGGGCCTGAACTTCGTGACGCTCACGGTGACCGCCGTCTCCGGTGTCGCCCAGCACGAGGCGGGTGCGGCCTCGGGTCTGCTCAACGCCACGCAGCAGGTGGGCGGTTCGCTCGGGCTGTCCATCCTGACGACGGTGTTCGGCTCGGCCAGCAAGGACGAGGCGTCGAAGCAGCTTCCGAAGTTCCTCGCCGACGGATCGGCTCAGCAGAAGGCGGAGTTCGCCAAGACGCACCAACTGCCAGGCACGTGGGGGCACGAGGTGCTCGCCCAGGGCATCTCGATGGGCTTCGTCGCCGCCGCGGCCATGGCCGTACTGGCACTCGCGACCGCCTGGCTGGTGATCCGGGTACGGAAGAGCGACCTGGAGGCCCTCGCCGGGACGGCGGGCCCGGGCATCGGCTGAGCCGATCCCGCCCGCACGGGGACGGCCGGACCGGGTCCAGGGGACCGATGGCGAGGACGCCGGTCCGGCCGTCCGCACACCCGCGGCGCCGCACGACGTCGCCGCCGACACTGACGCGAACCGCATGACCCCCACCCCCCGGACCCCTGTTGTGCCACCCGCGTGATGTCGGCCCGTCGCCAGCCGGGCCGACACACGCACAACGGACAACCCGTCACGCAGAGTTCCCGACGAACACGGAGAGTTTTCAGCCATCCGCCTCGTCGAGGCACCGGCCGTTCAGGCAGAAGCCGCAAAGAGCGCCCCGTCTCGCGCCAGCCGCGAAGCCGCCCCCGGCGCCTCAGGCCGAAGCCGCCCGCTCCCCCGGCGTCCACTCCGGCAGGACTTCCGTCGCCGCCGTCCATTCCGCGGGGGGCAGCCCCGCCTTCGCCGAGGCGACCACGCCGCCGACGATCGCGCAGGTGGTGTCCACGTCGCCGCCGACCTGGGCGGTCGTCCAGAAGGCCCGCTCGTAGTCGCCGAGGGCCCGCGCGGCCGACCAGAGGGCGAAGGGGACGGTGTCGTGGGCCGTCGTACGCCGTCCGCAGCCCAGGACGGCAGCGACGGTGCCCGGGTCGCCGTAGTCGAGCATGTCCCGGGCGCGCCGCAGGCCCGCGCCGACGGCGCTCTTCGGGACGAGGGCGACGACGCCGTCGAGAAGTGCCTCGGGGCTCGGCGGTCCGGTGGGCGCGGCGACCAGCGCGGCGGCGGCAGCCACGGCCATGGCGCCGACGACGGCCTCGCGGTGCTGGTGCGTGGGGTAGGCGGAGATCTCCGCCTGGTGCGTCGCCTGCTCCGGGTCGTCCGCGTACCAGGCGCCCAGGGGTGCGATCCGCATGGCCGCGCCGTTGCCCCAGGACCCCTGGCCGTTGAAGAGCGCGGCGGCCAGTTCGCGCCAGTCGCCGCCCTCGCGGACCAGCCGCAGCAGACGGTTGACGGCGGGACCGTAGCCCCGGTCGAAGTCGTGGTGGTGGGCGAAGGACTGGGCGAGGGCGTTCTGGTCGATGCGGTCGTGGGCGGCGAGGACGGCGACCACGGAGCAGGCCATCTCCGTGTCGTCGGTCCACTGCCAGGGACCGGGCGGCAGCTCGCGGCGCTTGAGCAGCGGATAGTTCGCCGGCACGAAGAACTGCGAGCCCAGGGCGTCCCCGACCGCCAGTCCACGGAGGCTGGTCAGGGCGCGGTCCAGGCGCCCGGCGGAGGAGGAGTCAGGGGTCATATGTGCGCCACTCTATCCGGTGATCCCGTACGGCTCCGGGTCCCGCCAGCGTTCGAAGGGCCGGTCGAGCTGATACTTGCCGTCGTCCCCGAGAACGAGCATCCGCATCTCCGCGTTCCCGGGGTTGGACAGCGACTCGAACTCCGCGACCGTCCAGTGGAACCAGCGCATGCAGAACAGCCGCATGGCCAGGCCATGGGTCACCAGCAGCACGTTCGGCGGGTGGTCGGGGTCCTCGAAGCTGCGGAACAGGCTCTCCAGGAAGCCCCCGACCCGGTCGTACACGTCGGCGCCGGACTCGCCCTGGGCGAAGCGGTAGAAGAAGTGGCCGTACGCGTCCCGGTAGGCCTTCTGGAGGCGTACGTCGTCGCGGTCCTGCCAGTTTCCCCAGTCCTGCTCGCGCAGCCGGGGCTCCTCGCGCACCCGGATCAGATCGGGGTCGAGGTGGAAGGAGCGCAGGGTCTCGTGGGTGCGGCGGTACGGGGAGACGTACACGCTGACGCGCTCGCGGCCGAAGACCTCCCGCAGCCGTTTGCCGGTCTCCTCCGCCTGCTCCCGGCCACGCTCGGTCAGTGCGAGCGCGTGGTCGGGTTCACGCTCGTAGACGGTGTCATCAACATTGCCCGTTGACTCCCCGTGGCGGACAAGGACGATGCGCCGTGGTCGTGCCATGCGGAAACCCTAGATCGAGTGACGGCTGATCGTTCACTCGTACGGGCCCCATACGGCGTAGGTCACACGGTTCCCGCACCACGGGCGGCGTCCGGGCGCGCGATCGGGGCCCGTTCTCAGACCGTCCAGGTCGGTTCGAGGGCCACGATGTCCCCGCTGAGGGCCGCCACGTCCGCCTCGATCTGGGCCCGCAGGGCGAGCCGCTCGACGCGTTCGGCGCGGTACTTGCCGTGTTCCGCGGCCGACCGCCACATCGAGAGCACCAGGAACTCGTGACCGGGGGCCTCCCCGAACAACCCACGGATCATGCCCGGCGAACCGGCCATGGCGGGGTTCCAGACCTTCTCCTGCATCAGGGTGAAGTGCTCGGCGCGCTCCTCGTGGACGCGGCACAGGGCCACGCGCACCAGGTCCGCGTCCGTGAAGCGCGGCTCGAAGCCGGTCTTCACGTCGAAGCGGTAGTCGAAGAGCTTGACCTGGGTGTCCTTGAACGTGCCGGACTGCGACGCGGCGAGCCGGTCGTGGGAACGCGCCATGAAGGAGTCGTAGAAGGAACGGCTCTCCCAGAAGGAGAAGATGTGCGCCACGCCCGGCCGCCCCCGGCTCCAGCCACCGCCCTGTCCCCGAAACCCCGGCTCCCCCAGAAGCCCCGCCCACTTTCGCTGCCCCCGCTCGAACCCGCGGCGGTCCACCACGGTGCAGCGAATCCACTTGACCAGCACCGCGCCATGGTAAGGCCAGGAGGGTGGCGCCGGTCACGCTCCGGCGGACAGCTCCGGAGCACGCGCGCCCATCCGCGTGGCAGGATGGACAATCGGCCTTGTACGCACGGCAGTTCGGGCCGGACTGGGTAAAAGCGGAAACGGGGAAGGGGAAACCTGGTGAACGCCCTCAACAAGGGGATCCGCAAGGTCGAGGTCGCGGTCAAGTGGGACCCGAGTCCGGCGGGGCAGCCGCCGACCGATCTGGACATCGTTGCCGCCACCTACCCGTCGGGCGACCCGTACGGCGATCCCGCCTATGTGGTGCACTTCGACAGCCGTTCGCCCGACGGCACCATCTACCTCAACCGGGACAGCAGGGACGGCAAGGGCTTCGGCTGGGACGAGATCATGACGCTGGAGCTGGACCGGCTCAGCGAGCGGTACGCGCGCGTGGTGGTCGGCGTCGTCATCCAGCCGCGCCCGGAACCACGGACCTTCGTCAGCGTCATCAACCCGGGTCTGCGCATCCGCGAGGGGTACGCGGTCCTGGCCGAGGACGAATTCGGCGACGTACTCGGCGCCACGGCGGCGACCGTCGGGGAGTTCGTGCGCGACGGGTCCGGAGCCTGGGACTTCCGTCCCGGAATCCACGGCCACGAGGACGATCCTGAGACGTTCACCAGGACCATGGGACGCGCGCACCAGCCCTGATCCGTCTCACCCCGCGCGCCAGCCCGGAACCGTCGGCAGCACCTTCTCGGCGACACGGAAGAGCGCCGTGTCGTCGGGTGTCGCGAAGTCCTGGCGCCAGAGGGAGACTTCGTAGAAGCCGCCGCCGTCCTTGGCGTCCCTGGCGACCAGCAGGCTTCTGGCGATGCCGCCCGGGCCGGTGCGGGCCTTGCCGCCGCCCAGGTTGAAGCTCAGGGCGATGGTCCGGTCCGAGTAGAGGACCGCGGGATGTCCGAGGACCGTCCTGCGCTGCGCGGTGGCGCCGAGGAAGGCGGCCATGTCGGCCACGGGGACGTCGTCGTCGGACAGCGAGAGCTTCAGGGAGTACGTCTTCAGATCGACGTCCGCCTCCGGCGTGCTGGTCCTACTGCCGTCGGCGGAGGTCATGGTGCTCTCGTTGCCGTCGGCGGTCTGCGCGTACTCGTCCGGCGTGCCGAGCAGCGCGGGCAGGTCGGGGCGGTTCAGGGCCGTGCACAGCTGGTCCCCGGTCACGCCTTTCGACGGCTTGGAGTGGTGGGCGGCCTCGCATGTGGCCGGCGCGCTCTGGCCGGGCCCCTGCCGCAGGGTCCCGCTGAGGGCCCACAGGGCCAGCGCCAGGCCTCCGACCACCACCACCGCGGCGATCGCCTGGGCCCCCGCGCTCATGCCCTTCTCGGGCTCACTCGCTGCTCTTCCGGAGTCGGCGAAACCGTCGACCATGTCCCCCACGTTCCCCACCCTGCCGTTCGCGCCGGTCGTGCGCCGGGGGAGCCTAACCTGTGAACGCTCCGCGGGGGAACAAGTTTTCGCATTTCAACGAAGGGGCGGTGGAGCGACGAAAGGGGCGGTGGAGCCGGACACCGGCTCCACCGCCCCGCACGGCCGACTCAGCCGCGCTCGCGCGGCATCAGCTGCAGCCGCTGGTCGAGCCGCAGCCCTCGCAGATGTAGCAGGAACCGGCGCGCTGCATCTTCGTACCGCAGGAGAAGCAGAGCGGGGCGTCGGCCTGGATGCCCAGCTGCATCTCCACCAGTTCGGCGCTGGTGTGGGCCTGCTTCGGGGCCGGCTTGGCCGCCTCGACCTCGGCACGCGGCGTGGCCACGGCCTTCAGCTCCTGGGCGCGCGGCGCCGACTGGGCCAGACCCTCGACGTCGACCTCGTCGTCGTCCATGGACTGCTCGTACGAACCCGTCTCCAGGTGACGCTGGCGCTCCTCGGCGGAGTGGATGCCGAGGGCGGACCGCGTCTCGAAGGGCAGGAAGTCCAGCGCCAGGCGGCGGAAGATGTAGTCGACGATCGACTGCGCCATCCGCACGTCCGGGTCGTCCGTCATGCCGGCCGGCTCGAAGCGCATGTTCGTGAACTTGGAGACGTACGTCTCCAGGGGCACGCCGTACTGGAGGCCGACCGAGACGGCGATGGAGAAGGCGTCCATCATGCCCGCGAGGGTGGAACCCTGCTTGGACATCTTCAGGAAGACCTCACCGAGACCGTCGTCCGGGTAGGAGTTGGCGGTCATGTAGCCCTCGGCACCGCCGACCGTGAACGACGTCGTGATGCCGGGACGACCCTTCGGGAGGCGCTTGCGGACCGGGCGGTACTCGATGACCTTCTCGACCGTCTCGCGGATGGTCGCCTCGGCCTTCTCCGTGACCGCGGCCTTCTCCTTCTCCTTGGTCTTGGCGGAGAGCGGCTGGCCGACCTTGCAGTTGTCGCGGTAGATGGCGAGCGCCTTGACGCCCATCTTCCAGGCCTCGAAGTAGACCTCCTCGACGTCCTCGACGGTCGCCGACTCCGGCAGGTTGACCGTCTTGGACAGGGCGCCGGAGATCCACGGCTGGATCGCGGCCATCATGCGGACGTGACCCATCGCGGAGATGGAACGCTCGCCCATGGCGCAGTCGAACACCTCGTAGTGCTCGTGCTTGAGGCCGGGGGCGTCGATCACATTGCCGTGCTCGGCGATGTGGGCGACGATCGCCTCGATCTGCTCCTCCTGGTAGCCCAGGCGGCGCAGGGCCTGCGGGACCGTGCCGTTGACGATCTGCATCGAGCCGCCGCCGACCAGCTTCTTGAACTTGACCAGGGCGAGGTCGGGCTCCAGGCCGGTGGTGTCGCAGGACATCGCCAGGCCGATGGTGCCGGTCGGGGCGATGACGGACGCCTGGGAGTTACGGAAACCGTTCTTCTCGCCGAGGCGCAGCACGTCCTGCCAGGCCTCCGTGGCGGCGGCCCAGATCGGCGTGTCGAGGTCGTCCACGCGGACGGCCTCGGTGTTGGCGTCGGCGTGCTGCTTCATGACGCGGTTGTGGGCCGTCGCGTTGCGGGCGTAGCCGTCGTACGCGCCGACGACGGCGGCGAGTTCGGCGGAGCGCTTGTACGACGTGCCGGTCATCAGGGAGGTGATGGCGCCGGCGAGGGCGCGGCCGCCGTCGGAGTCGTAGGCGTGGCCGGTCGCCATCAGCAGGGCGCCGAGGTTGGCGTAGCCGATGCCGAGCTGGCGGAACGCGCGCGTGTTCTCGCCGATCTTCTGGGTCGGGAAGTCCGCGAAGCAGATGGAGATGTCCATCGCGGTGATGACGAGCTCGACGACCTTCGCGAAGCGCTCGACGTCGAAGGACTGCGTGCCCTTGCCGTCGTCCTTGAGGAACTTCATCAGGTTCAGCGAGGCGAGGTTGCAGGACGTGTTGTCCAGGTGCATGTACTCGCTGCAGGGGTTCGAGCCGTTGATGCGGCCGGACTCCGGGCAGGTGTGCCAGCGGTTGATCGTGTCGTCGTACTGGATGCCCGGGTCGGCGCAGGCCCAGGCGGCCTCGGCCATCTTGCGGAACAGGCTCTTGGCCTCGACCTCTTCGATGACCTCGCCGGTCATCCGCGCGCGCAGGCCGAACTTGCCGCCCTGCTCGACGGCCTTCATGAACTCGTCGTTGACACGGACCGAGTTGTTGGCGTTCTGGTACTGGACGGACGTGATGTCGTCGCCGCCCAGGTCCATGTCGAAGCCCGCGTCGCGCAGGGCGCGGATCTTCTCCTCCTCCTTCACCTTGGTCTCGATGAAGTTCTCGATGTCGGGGTGGTCGACGTCGAGGATGACCATCTTGGCGGCACGGCGGGTGGCACCACCGGACTTGATGGTGCCGGCGGAGGCGTCGGCGCCGCGCATGAAGGAGACCGGGCCGGAGGCGTTGCCGCCGGAGGACAGCAGCTCCTTGGAGGAGCGAATGCGGGAGAGGTTCAGGCCGGCACCGGAGCCGCCCTTGAAGATCATGCCCTCTTCCTTGTACCAGTCGAGGATCGACTCCATGGAGTCGTCGACGGACAGGATGAAGCAGGCGGAGACCTGCTGCGGCTGGGGCGTGCCCACGTTGAACCAGACGGGGCTGTTGAAGCTGAAGATCTGGTGCAGGAGGGCGTACGCCAGCTCGTGCTCGAAGATCTCGGCGTCCGCGGGAGAGGCGAAGTACTTGTAGTCCTCGCCGGCCTTCCGGTACGTCTTCACGATGCGGTCGATCAGCTGCCTGAGGCCGGTCTCGCGCTGCGGGGTGCCGACGGCACCGCGGAAGTACTTGCTGGTGACGATGTTGACCGCGTTCACCGACCAGAAGTCGGGGAACTCGACGCCGCGCTGCTCGAAGTTGACCGAGCCGTCGCGCCAGTTGGTCATGACGACGTCACGGCGCTCCCAGGTCACCTCGTCGTACGGGTGTACGCCGGGGGTGGTGTGGATGCGCTCGATACGCAGGCCCTTGTTCGCTGCCGCCTTGGTGCCCTTGGCGCGGGAACTCCGTGCCGGACCGCTCGCCGTCTCTGTCATGCCGCCTCCCTGTACGGGCGAAAACGCCCTGAAGTGCCACGATGTTCCCGTGGCACGGTGTTCTGTCTGGTGTTGCGGGCACCCACTCGCTACCGCCCGCAACAGGTCTTCATGGCCGCCGAACCGGCCGGATCCGGGGTCTGGGCCCGGTTTCCGGCCCGCCGGTCAGTCGGCGGCGTGGGCGGGCTCGGGGACCTGCACGGTCCCTCCTGGCCCGCCGTCGTCTTCCTGGCTCCCCGCGACAGCGTCCTGGCGGTCTTCGTCGTCCGCGACTGCGCTGCGCGCCCCGTCCCTCAGTTCCGCGATGGCCGCATCGAAGTCCTCGAGCGAGTCGAACGCCCGGTAGACGGAGGCGAATCGCAGATAAGCGACAAGATCGAGTTCCTGCAACGGGCCGAGTATGGCCAGCCCCACGTCGTGGGTGGTCAGCTCGGCGCTCCCGGTGGCCCGCACCGCCTCCTCGACCCGTTGGCCGAGCTGGGCGAGCGCGTCCTCGGTGACAGGCCGTCCCTGGCATGCCTTGCGCACGCCGTTGATGACCTTCGTACGACTGAAGGGCTCGGTGACTCCGGACCGCTTGACCACCATGAGCGAGCACGTCTCCACGGTCGTGAAACGACGGGAGCAGTCGGGGCACTGGCGGCGCCTGCGGATCGACGTGCCGTCGTCGGTCGTACGACTGTCGACGACGCGGCTGTCGGGGTGCCTGCAGAAGGGGCAGTGCATGGACTCCAACCCTCCTCACGGCACAGCAGACTCAATAGCCTCGCCGGGCCTCACGGGCCCCTCGAAGCAGCCCCAAGCATAGGCGATCTCAGAGGTGCGGAAGCCACCGGGTATCGCAAAGAAACACAACTTGTGGGCTGGCGTAGCCATCCAACCACTAGATGTAGGGCCTGGCTCATAAACCCAGGCCATCACGCGTGTCGCGCACAAAGAGGCTGACACCAGGTACCCAGAGCCGCTCCGGACAACCCTCGAGCGCGCGGACACGGAACCCGGGAGCGCACAGGCGTACCGTTCCGGCACATGCGGAGATACCGTGGGCGCCGCAAGGAGAGGGCGTGGGACTCCGGCACAGATGGGGGGCCGTCCCCGGTTGACGGGATGCCGGATGGCAAACTGGGTCAGCGACCCACGAGGCCGTCACCCCGGCGGTGAAGAGTACAACAATGCGCCCCTTTGTCCGCCAGGTAACGCGTTGGCCATACACCCAGACACATGATCAAGTCAGGCGATCCATACTTTTTCACTCGAACGTGTGTTTGGCGCAACCTTTCGAAAGCAACTACCGTTGTCCAGCAGGGAGACCATCGAGAGGGGCCGACGTGACCACCACCGCAGACAGTGCCACCATCACTGCCCAGGACCGCTCCCAGGGCCGACTCGAGCCGGTGCATGCGATGAACGAAGCCGTGAACCCTGAGGCGCACAAGCGGTCCCTGCCGGGCCGACCTCCAGGTATCCGGGCCGACAGTTCCGGGCTGACCGACCGGCAGCGCCGGGTGATCGAGGTCATCCGGGATTCGGTCCAGCGACGCGGCTACCCGCCGTCGATGCGGGAGATCGGCCAGGCGGTCGGCCTCTCCAGCACCTCCTCCGTCGCACACCAGCTGATGGCACTGGAGCGCAAGGGCTTCCTGCGCCGCGACCCGCACCGCCCGCGCGCCTACGAGGTCCGCGGCTCCGACCAGGGCGCCACCGTGCAGCCCACCGACACCGCCGGCAAGCCCGCAGCGTCGTACGTCCCGCTGGTGGGGCGTATCGCCGCCGGTGGCCCCATCCTCGCCGAGGAGTCGGTCGAGGACGTCTTCCCTCTCCCCCGCCAGCTGGTCGGCGACGGCGAGCTGTTCGTGCTGAAGGTCGTCGGTGACTCGATGATCGAGGCCGCGATCTGCGACGGCGACTGGGTCACGGTCCGCCGTCAGCCCGTCGCGGAGAACGGCGACATCGTCGCCGCGATGCTCGACGGAGAGGCCACCGTGAAGCGCTTCAAGCGCGAGGACGGCCACGTCTGGCTCCTGCCGCACAACGCCGCCTACGAGCCGATCCCCGGCGACGACGCGACCATCCTGGGCAAGGTGGTGGCCGTGCTGCGGCGCGTCTGACCGCTGCGGCGGGCGGTTCCTCGTGGGTACCGCCCTCTGACCGGGCCCCGGAACCCCTGCGCCGGTTCCGGGGCCCTGCACTGTCCGGAGCCGGTCCGTCAGGGGTGCCCCAAGGCCGGTCCGTCAGGCACCAAGACGGACCGGCCTCCGCTCATTCGGCTTCCGCCCGCTTCGCGACCGCGTCGATCGCCGCCAGCGACTTGCGGACCTGGTTGCGGTCCGTGGTGTACCAGAAGTCCGGCAGCGACGCCTTGAGATAGCTGCCGTACCGCGCGGTGGCCAGCCGCTGATCCAGTACGGCGACCACACCTCGGTCGCCCGACGCCCGTACGAGGCGGCCGGCGCCCTGGGCCATGAGCAGGGCGGCGTGGGTGGCGGCGACCGCCATGAAGCCGTTGCCTCCCGCGTCCTCAACGGCCTTCTGCCGGGCGCTCATCAAGGGGTCGTCGGGACGCGGGAACGGGATCTTGTCCATGACCACCAGCTGACAGCTGGGGCCGGGGACATCGACGCCCTGCCAGAGCGACAGCGTGCCGAAGAGACAGGTCTGCGGGTCGGCGGCGAAGTTCTTGATCAGCTCGCCCAGTGTCTCCTCCCCCTGGAGGAGGATCGGGAACTCCGGGATCCGGGACCGCAGTTCCTCGGCCGCGAGCTGCGCGCCCCGCATCGACGAGAACAGGCCCAGAGTGCGGCCGCCGGCCGCCTGGATCAGCTCCGTCAGCTCGTCCAGCATGTCCGCGCGGTCGCCGTCGCGCGCCGGGCGGGAGAGGTGCTTGGCGACATAGAGGATGCCCTGCCTGGGGTAGTCGAAGGGGGAGCCGACGTCGACGCCCTTCCACTGCGGCAGGTCGTCGCCCTCGGTGCCCTCCGGGGCGAGCCCCAGCGAGGCACCCACCCCGTTGAAGTCGCCGCCCAGCTTCAGCGTCGCGGAGGTCAGGACGACCGAGCGGTCCGCGAAGAGCTTCTCGCGCAGCAGTCCCGACACGGACATGGGAGCGACGCGCAGGGAGGCGCCGAAGCGGTCGTGGCGCTCGTACCAGACGACGTCCCACTCGGAGCCGTTCGTGATCCGCTCCGCCACGTCGTGCACCGACTCCACCGAGGCCAGCGCCTGCTTGCGCACCGCGTCCTCGTCCTGCACGGACTTGTCGCGTGTCGCGCCGATCGCGGAGATCACCGTACGGCAGGCGTCGCGCAGCGCCATGAGCGCGTAACCGAGGTCCTCCGGGATCTCCTCCAGACGGCCCGGCAGGGCCAGCTCCATCAGCCGCTCGAAGCCCTCCGAGGCGGTCTGGAGCTGGTCCGCGGCCTTCTCGTTGACCAGCTTGGCGGCGCGGCGCACCGCGCGGTTGACCTGCCCCGGGGTGAGCTCGCCGGTGGCGACACCCGTGACCCGGGAGACCAGTTCGTGTGCCTCGTCGACGATCAGCACCTCGTGCTGCGGCAGCACCGGGGCGCCCTCGATCGCGTCGATCGCGAGCAGCGCGTGGTTCGTGACGACGACCTCGGCGAGCTTGGCGCGCTCGCGGGCCATCTCGGCGAAACACTCGGCACCGTAGGCGCACTTCGTGGCACCCAGGCACTCGCGGGAGGAGACGGAAACCTGGGCCCAGGCGCGGTCCGAGACGCCCGGCGTGAGGTCGTCACGGTCACCCGACTCGGTCTCGTCGGCCCAGTCACGCATCCGCAGCAGGTCCTGGCCCAGCTTGCTGGTGGGCGCGGCGGCCTCGAACTGGTCGAAGAGCCCTTCCTCCTCGTCCTGCGGGACGCCCTCGCGCAGCCGGTGCAGGCACAGGTAGTTCGATCGGCCCTTGAGCATGGCGAACTCCGGGCGGCGGCGCAGCAGAGGGTGCAACGCCTCCACCGTGCGCGGCAGGTCCCGCTCCACCAGCTGGCGCTGCAGGGCGAGCGTGGCCGTCGCCACGACGACGCGCTCCCCGTGTGCGAGCGCGGGCACGAGGTAGCCCAGCGACTTTCCCGTGCCGGTGCCGGCCTGGACCAGCAGATGGGAGCCGTCGTCGATCGCCTCCGCGACGGCTTCGGCCATGGTCACCTGGCCGGGGCGCTCCGTACCGCCGACGGCGGTGACGGCAGCATGCAGGAGTTCGGGGAGTGAGGGCTTCGTCATAGCGCGACCACCCTACGGCCCGGCACTGACAACATCACAGCACAAGGCGCAGGGACCGGTCCCGGACCATGAGGGCGGCCCGTTTGTCGGGCAGGTCGATCTCGGCGGAGAACCGGAAACCGGCGGTCAGGAAGGCGGCGACGGACGGTGTGTTGCGAAGCGCGGGTTCCGCGACGACGCGTGCGCACGCCGGCCGCCGGTCCAGGGCGAGGTCGGCCACGGCTCGGAGCAGCGCGCTGCCGAGACCTCGTCCGCGGTCGGCGACCTCACCGATGAGGAGATGGATTCCGGTGTCATGGGGCCGCGCGGGACAGTGCCGGGCCAGTGGGTCGAGGTCCGCCCGGTAGATCTCCCAGTAGCTCATCGGAGCGCCCTCCAGCACGCCGACGCACGGCACGCTGCGGCCGTCACCGTTCAGCTGGGCCCGCAGGTGCTCCCCGGTCACGCTCTCGGCACCGGCCAGCTCCCAGAATTCGGCGACGGCCGGGTCGTTCATCCAACGGGTGATCAGCGGCAGGTCCCGCTCGATCACGACGGGGACGAGGTGGAAGGTGCCGACGGGGGTGCCGACGGGACCCCATTCGGCGACGCCGTCGAGAAGGTCGTGATCGAGCGTGGCGGCGAAGAGGGGCGGAGCCCCGGTGGCGAGGAGAGGCGGCGCGGTGACGGCGGAGAGCGGCGGCGCGGTGGCGCCGTCCGACCCCGCCACCGGCACCTCGTCCGCGCCCGCCTGCTCCGCGATGAGGGCGAGCAGTTCGTCGGGCAGGCGGAGGTCCAGCGTGTCCTCGCAGTCCGTGGCCACGGGCTCCGGGGCCACGTCGGTACTGCGCTCGGCCGCGCAGGCACCGGTGAGGTCACCGCCGTCGCTGTCGGTGCCGGTGGCGGGGGCTGCGTGGGCGCTGGCGTCGGTGGGAGGCACCGCGACGCTCCTCTCAGAAGGCGGGGTGGGGCATGTTCCTCGGGTACGACGGGTGGAGGGGATTGGCGACGGTGACGTAGACGGACTGGGTGTCGACCGGGCCGACGAGCTCGTCCAGGCCGTGCAGCCGGGTCAGCAGGTTGGCCTTGCAGCGCAGGACCCGTGAGTCCAGCAGGCGGGCCGGCAGAGGGGTGCGCAACCGGTCGGGCCC
Organism: Streptomyces sp. C1-1; assembly: GCF_050214755.1. Taxonomy (NCBI): domain Bacteria; kingdom Bacillati; phylum Actinomycetota; class Actinomycetes; order Kitasatosporales; family Streptomycetaceae; genus Streptomyces; species Streptomyces sp. C1-1. Next base: position 3,079,981 of record NZ_CP189826.1, read on the forward strand.
GGAGGCGATGTCACCGAGAAAGCGGCGGAAGGCCGCGAGCAGCAGCCACTCGTCCGCCAGACGCTGGGAGCCGAAGGCGCCGATGAGACCGAAGACGTTGTTGATCGCGAGGTAGTAGGCGAAGCGCTCGTCGGTGACCTCGTCGGAGACGAAGGTGTCGCTGTGCTCCCCGATGCCGGGCAGCCGGGCGTCGAGCTCGGCGCGGCGGGACGCACGGAAGTAGTAGCCCTGGTTGTCGCGGTAGCGGCCGCCCGCGGGCCAGCCGTCCGCGTCCAGCAGGAGCAGCGTGTTCTGCTGATGGGCCTCGAGGGCGATCCCGGCCTCCGCGTCCAGCCACAGCACGGGACGGACGACCTGCTCCAGGTAGCGCAGGAACCACTCGGCGGCGACAGCACCGCGCGGGCGGCCCGTACGGCCCGCGAGGCGGGTGATCACCGCGGCGAGTCGGGACCGCGTGGCCGGCCCGTCCGTCGGCGGAAGCGGGGCCGACTCCTCGCGGACGCCCGGCCGGCCGTAGGGGCGGGGTGAGACGAGTCCGGCGACGCAGGAGACGTCGTCGGACGGGGTGAACGGGTTGTGCCGGATGACCACGTCGAGGCCCGGCACGGGGCTGCCGTCCGGCGCGTCGACGGCGAGCCAGGCCGGGTCACGGACGATGTCGAAGCCCGGGTGCGCGGCCCGCCAGCGCTGGGCGAGGCCGGTGCGCAGCAGGCGGTGGACCTCGACGCCCCGGTGCAGTTCCTTGCGGAGGTTCTCGCGGCGCGAGTTGGTGATCTGCAGGCCCAGGGACAGCTTGAGCATGGCGGGCGCGCCGGTCCGGTGGACCGTGCGCACGGAGGAGGTGGGACACCAGGCGGCGCCGTGGGCGCCGAGGTCGCGGAGCAGCCCGGCGTCGAACAGGGCCGCGGTCTCGGACCGCTGCCGGACGTCGCGGAGCTGCCAGGGGTGCAGCGGAAGAGCGGCGAAGGCGTCGGGCAACGGCAGTTCGGCTTCGGCGAGGCGGACGGTGAGCAGCGGCGCGGGGACGGGACGGCCGCGCTCGGTCCAGGCGGAGTCCGTGGCGAGCAGGCCAGGTGCGACGGCCAGCCAGTGCAGGGGGAAGCAGCCGCGCGACTCGGGTGAGTACCGGCGCGCTTCGGCCTCGGAGAGGCCTTCACGGCTCTTGGGGGTGGGGTGGAACGGGTGTCCGAGGACGAGTGCCTGCTCTGCCGTGAGGAAGAGGTCGGTGCCGTCGGCGGGGTCGTGCCTGCGCTCACGGAGGAAGACGGCGGTGCGGCGGACGGAGTCGGCGACCCGGGCGACCAGGTCGGGACCGGTGGCTGCCGATGCGTTCGCCGGCGCGACCCCGGTGCCGTCGGCGGCTGTCTCCCGGGCGAGGAGTGCGGCGACCGTGACGGCGTCGGCGGGCGGGAGCCGGTCGGGGGTTCCGGCGAAGCGCGGGAGGCCGAAGCGGTGCCATCCCGTCGGGGACCAGTGCCGGACCGGGACGTGCAGCTCCGTGCCGCTGGCGGGCAGCGGAAGACGGAGTACGCCGTCGTCCGGGACCCCCGCCACGCCGGTCTCGCGCACCCAGCAACGCAGCAGATTCTCGACGGCCGCGGCGTCGGCCGCGACGCGGGGGTCGGCGTGCTCCAGCGGATCGGCGTCGGCCGCGACGCAGGGCTCGGCGTGCCCCAGCGGATCGGCGTCCGCCGCGACGCAGAGCTCGGCATGCTCCAGCGGATCGGCGTCCGCCGCGACGCAGGGCTCGGCGTGCTCCAGCGGATCGGCGTCCGCCGCGACGCAGGGCTCGGCATGCTCCAGCGGATCGGCGTCCGCCGCGACGCAGAGCTCGGCGTGCCCCAGCGGATCGGCGTCCGCCGCGACGCAGAGCTCGGCGTGCCCCAGCGGATCGGTGTCGGCGGCGGCCCGGGCCCGTTGCTCGGGGACTCTTTCCGTCGTCCGGTCGGGGGAGGGGGCCGGCCCCTGGGTGCGGGTGGTGTTCACAGTGGTCCTCTTCGATGGTTCTGGCCCGCGCGGTGACGAGCCGGGTGCTGCCGCCCTACCTGCGTTCTCGAGCTGCCTGTACGAACGCGCGTCGGCGGGCGCGGGTCACTGCCTCCACCGCGTCGCAGAGCCGGTCGAGTACGGCCGCCGCCTGTTCGTCGCTGATCGTCAGCGGCGGCAGCAGTCGTACGACGCTGCGGCGACGGCCGCCCAGGTCGACGATCAGTCCACGGCGCAGGCACTCACGCCGTACGGCGGCCGCCAGTTCCGGACTCACCCCCTCCGCTTCCGGGTCCACGAACTCCACGCCGATCATCAGTCCCCGCCCCCGCACGTCCCCGACGCACGCGAAGTCCCGCGCCAGGTCGCGAAGTCGGCCGAGCATGCGCGAACCGAGGGTGGCCGCGCGGAGGGCGAGGGCGTTCTCGCGGACGTGGGCAAGGGTGGCCGTCCCCGCGGCCAGGGCGAGTTGGTTGCCATGGAAGGTGTCCGGGCCGGTGCCTGCTCCCCCGGTGCCGAGGTCGTCGCGGTGGACCAGCACGGACAGCGGGAGACTGCCGCCGACGGCCTTGGAGAGGACCATCACGTCGGGGGTGATGCCGCTGTGCTCCACCGCCCAGAAGACCCCGGTGCGCCCCATGCCCGTCCGGGTCTCGTCCGCGATCAGCGGGACGGAACGGGCGGCCGTGAGCCGGCGCACGCGCCGCGTCCAGTCGTCGTCGACCGGGACGACTCCGCCCTCGCCCAGGACGGGTTCGAGGATCACCCCGGCCGACCCTGCCGGGTCCTCGCCACAAGCGCCCTCGTGCGAGCCGGTCAGTGACAGCACCTCTGTCCGTCCCGTCGTGGCGCGCACCAGTCGCAGCGCGGCCTCCATCGCGTCGGCCTCCCCCGGCCCGCAGAAGCGCACGCGCGCGTGGCCGGCGAATTCCGGCGGCAGGGTGCGCAGCAGTTCGGCGACGAAGGCGTCCCGCACCGGTGTCGCGAGGCCGGGTGCGTGCAGGGGTGCGCCCGAGTCCAGGACCCCGCGGATCGCCTCCAGCACGACGGGGTGGTTGTGTCCCAGGGCGAGCGCTCCCGCGCCGGAGAGGCAGTCCAGGTAACGGCGGCCGTCTGAGCCCTCGATGGTCAGCCCCCGGGCGCGGACGGGCACGATCGGCAGGGACCGCGCATAGGTGCGCGCCGCCGGCTCGCGCGCCGGCGGGCGCCGCGGGACGCCCGGCTGCACCGGGTGCGCCGCCCGCACCGACGCCGGCGGCTTTCCGGCGGCCACCCGGGCCCCGGTCGCACCCTCCGCCGCACTCACCCCGCACGCAGACTCGGCCACGCCTCACCGTCCTCCCGCCGCACAGGCACAGGGGACCGCACATGAACAGCAGAATCCCCACCGCTACAACCTCCTTTCAGCGCACGGGTTACGGGTTGGTTCAAGATCCTTACCGTGACGGAACCGTTGCCGTACCGTCGGAAGTCCCCCACAGCGAGCGCATAGTGTGTGGTGCCGTTCCAAGGCACACGCCGAACCAGCCCGTGGGCACACGCCGCACCAGTCCAAGGCCCCTGTCCGTCAAGGCGGTTCGGCACCCGGTTCGTTCTTCTCAGGGGGAGTCTCCGACCATGCGATCCATTCGGCCGTCGTTCCGCATCCGGCGAGGCGGGGGTGGGCGTCGCGGAACCTCCCGCGTTCTCACCGCCGTCGCTCTCTCCTCGGCGCTGGCGCTCACCGCCACCGCCTGCAACTCCGGTGGTGACAAGGCAAGCGGCCAGGCCTCCGCTTCCGCGACCGATTCCGGGAGCGGCGGCGACGGCAAGATCAAGATCCCGGACGACATCAGGAACAAGCTCAAAGAGCACGGAATCGACATCGACAAGTGGAAGGGCGGCGCCTGGAAGAACTGGAACAAGGACGACTGGCTGCGCGAGGCCGACGAGTTCATCAACCCGATCATCAAGGGCCTGTGGAACGCGGACCGGATGCGCCGCGCCAACGACCCGGACAAGAGCGTCGACAGCAACGACCTCTCGGGTGACCAGGGCGTGACCGACCCGACGCCCGCGCCGGTGAACGCGAAGGCCGTGGCGCCCACGTACCACGCGAACGCGGCGACGGCCGGGAAGGTGTTCTTCGACTCCCCCCAGGGCACGATGGTCTGCTCGGCGACGGTCGTTCAGGACCCGGCCCACCCGGGCAAGTCCAACATGATCTGGACGGCCGGTCACTGCGTGCACGCGGGCAAGAAGGGCGGCTGGTACCGCAACATCGCCTTCGTGCCGTCGTACAACGACTCGGGCCGGACGGCCGACCAGCTGCGCAACGCCACCCGGGACCAGGTGGCCCCCTACGGCGTGTGGTGGGCCGACTGGGTCAAGACCTCCCAGCAGTGGATCGAGCAGGGCGGTGAGACGGGCGGTGACGGTGCCTCGTACGACTACTCCGTCCTCCATGTGACGCCGGAGAAGGGCGGCAACGGCAAGTCGCTGGAGGAGACGGTCGGTTCGGCGCTGCCCGTCAACTTCGACGCACCGGCCGTGCCGAAGGTCTCCAGCATCACCGCGACCGGCTACCCGGCCGCCGCGCCCTTCGACGGACAGCTGCTGTACCAGTGCACGGACAAGCCCGGGCGGCTGTCGCTCAAGGCCTCGGACCCGACGATGTACCGCATCGGCTGCACCATGACCGGCGGCTCCTCCGGCGGCGGCTGGGTGGAGACGGGCTCGGACGGCAAGCCGGCGCTCGTCTCCAACACCTCGATCGGCCCGGTGAGTTCGGGCTGGCTGGCCGGTCCGCGGCTGGGCGATGTGGCCAAGGGCGTCTACGACTCGGTGAGCAGGAAGTTCGCCGGTCAGTGAGACCGGACCGTCGGTGACACCGGCATGCCGAAGGCCCGCCCCCCGCGAGAGGGGGCGGGCCTTCGGGCTTCGGGTCAGACCGTGGGAACCGGGACGTACGGCTGCAGGTCCGCCGCGAGTTCCTCGTGCACCCGTGCCTTGATCAGGGTGCCCTCCGGGGTGTGCTCCGCGGAGATCACCTCGCCCTCGTCGTGGGCCCGGGCGACCAGCTTGCCGTGGGTGTACGGCACCAGCGCCTCGATCTCCACGGACGGCCGGGGCAGCTCGTTGTCGATGAGCGCGAGCAGCTCCTGGATGCCCAGGCCCGTACGGGCCGAGACGGCGATCGAACGCTTCTCGATCCGCATGAGCCGCTGCAGCGTCAGCGGGTCGGCCGCGTCCGCCTTGTTGATCACGACGATCTCGGGTACGTCGATGGCGCCGACGTCCCTGATCACCTCGCGCACGGCGGCCAGCTGCTCCTCCGGGTTCGGGTGCGAGCCGTCCACCACGTGCAGGATCAGGTCGGACTCGCCGACCTCCTCCATGGTGGAGCGGAACGCCTCGACCAGGTGGTGCGGCAGGTGGCGGACGAATCCGACGGTGTCCGCCAGCGTGTACAGCCGCCCGCTCGGGGTCTCCGCGCGGCGGACGGTCGGGTCCAGCGTCGCGAACAGGGCGTTCTCGACCAGCACACCGGCGCCGGTGAGGCGGTTGAGCAGCGAGGACTTGCCGGCGTTCGTGTAGCCCGCGATGGCGACCGAGGGCACCTTGTTGCGCTTGCGCTCCTGGCGCTTGATCTCGCGGCCGGTCTTCATCTCCGCGATCTCCCGGCGCATCTTCGCCATCTTCTCGCGGATCCGTCGCCGGTCGGTCTCGATCTTGGTCTCACCGGGACCACGGGTGGCGAGACCGCCGCCCTTGCCGCCGCCCATCTGACGGGACAGCGACTGACCCCAGCCGCGCAGCCTGGGCAGCATGTACTGCATCTGCGCGAGCGCGACCTGCGCCTTGCCCTCGCGGGACTTGGCGTGCTGGGCGAAGATGTCGAGGATCAGGGCCGTACGGTCGATGACCTTGACCTTGACGACGTCTTCCAGGTGGATGAGCTGGCCCGGACTGAGCTCACCGTCGCAGATGACGGTGTCGGCGCCGGTCTCCAGGACGATGTCCCGCAGCTCGACGGCCTTGCCGGAACCGATGTACGTCGCCGCGTCGGGCTCGCTGCGGCGCTGGATCACACCGTCGAGGACGAGCGCGCCGGCGGTCTCCGCGAGGGCGGCCAGCTCCGCGAGGGAGTTGTCCGCGTCCTGTGCGGTCCCCGAGGTCCAGACGCCGACGAGGACGACCCGCTCCAGACGGAGCTGGCGGTACTCGACCTCGGTGACGTCCTCGAGCTCGGTGGAAAGTCCGGCCACGCGGCGCAGGGCCGCGCGCTCGGAGCGGTCGAACTGTTCGCCGTCCCGCTCTCCGTCGATCTCGTGGCTCCAGGCGACGTCCTCTTCCATCAGGGCATCGGCCCGAAGACCTTCGGCGTACGAGTGCGCGAATCGCTGCGTGTCCTGGGAAGGGGATGAAGAGGAGGTCATTGGATCCTTACGTCGATGGGGATGCCGATACCGGCGGTCACAGTGGACAACGCTTGAGTACCCCGGGAGATTCCCGCGACCCGTGCCGCGCCGTCCCGAAGATGGTCGCACGGTACGGGACGTCTCGTCACCGCCTTATTTCCGGGGCGCAGCCTTGGCGGGCGGGGTCGACTTCCAGTCCGGGTGGCCCGGCATCGGCGGGGTCTTCTCGCCGTACAGCCAGGTCTGGAGGAAGCGGCCGAGGTCGCGGCCGGAGATCCGGGAGGCGAGGTGCTCGAAGTCGGCGGTGCCGGCCGTGCCGTCGCGGTGCAGGCGCACCCAGGCCCGCTCCAGGCGCTCGAAGGCGGGCCGGCCGATCTCCTGGCGCAGGGCGTACAGGACGAGCGCGGCGCCGTCGTAGACGTTGGGGCGGAAGATGCTGATCTTCTGGCCGGGGGCGGGCGCCTTGGGGGCGCCAGGGGGTCCTCCGGCGGCGCGCCAGCGGTCGGAGACGCCGTACGCGGCCTTCATGCGCGTCTCCATGGGCCGATGCGCGGTCTCCTCCGCGTACAGCTCCTCGTACCAGGTGGCGTGCCCCTCGTTGAGCCACAGGTCGGACCAGGTACGGGGACTGACGCTGTCGCCGAACCACTGGTGGGACAGCTCGTGCACCATGATCGACTCGATGTACCACTTGGGGTAGGCGGGCTCGGTGAACAGCTCCTTCTCGAAGAGGGAGAGCGTCTGGGTCTCGAGTTCGAAGCCGGTGGAGGCCTCGGCCATGAGCAGGCCGTACGTCTCGAAGGGGTACGGGCCGACCTTGTTCTCCATCCACGCGATCTGGTCGGGGGTCCTGGCGAGCCAGGGTTCGAGGGCCTTGACGTCCTTGGTGGGCACGACGTCGCGCACCGGCAGGCCGTGCGGGCCCTTGCGGTGCAGCACGGTGGAGCGGCCGATGGAGACCTGGGCGAGCTCGGTGGCCATCGGGTGTTGGCTGCGGTACGTCCAGACCGTGTTCCCGCCGACCCGGTCGACGCCGGCCGGCAGGCCGCCCGCGACGGCCGTGTAGCCGTTGGGGGCGGTGATCCGGATGGTGAACATCGCCTTGTCGGAGGGGTGGTCGTTGCACGGGAAGACCAGGTGGGCGGCGTCGGCCTGGTTGGCCATGGCGAGGCCGTCCGCGGTGCGCACCCAGCCGCCGTCCTCGCCGCCGGGTGCCGTGGGGTCGCTGGTGTGCCGGACGGTGATGCGGGTCCAGCTGCCCTCCTGCAGCGGGTCCTCGGGCGTGACGACGAGGTCCTCGCCGGCGGTGGCGAAGCCGGCGGGTTCGCCGTCGACCTCGACGGACTCGACCTTGCCGTGCGCGAAGTCGAGGTTGATCCGGTCCAGGTCCCGGGTCGTCCAGGCGTCGATCGTCGTGACGGCCTGCAGCGGCTTGTCGTTCGAGCCGGGGTAGGTGAAGGAGAGGTCGTACGACGCCACGTCGTAGCCGGGGTTGCCGAGGTACGGGAAGAGGCGGTCGCCGACGCCGAGGGGGGCCGGCGGGGCGCTCGCGGCGAGGAGGCAGACCGAGACGGCGGAGGCGAGGAGCGCGGTTGCCTTCAGGCGACGCCTGCGGGGGGTGAGGAGCATGCATCACGGCTACCAGCGCACGCGCGCGTGGCGGCGACGGCGCGCGACCGGCCCACCCGAAGGGATGGTCCGGGCGTACTGCGGGTTTCAGGCGCCCGGCGTCTGCGGCTGCGCCCGGCTCACGTCGTACACGCCGGGTACGTTGCGCATCGCCCGCATGAGGCCCGGCAGGAGCGCCGCGTCCGGGAGCGTCACGGTGTAGGAGTGCTTCACGCGCTGCCGGTCCGGCGGCTCGATGGTCGCCGACACGATCTCGGCGCCTTCCAGGGCCATGGCCTCGGTGAGGTCGGCGAGGAGATGGGGGCGGCCGAACGATTCGGCGAGCAGCGTGACCCGGCATTCACTGGTGTCCCCCCAGCGCACGCCGACCTCCGCGCGCCCCCCGCTCTTCATGCGCGCCACCGCAGAGCACTCCACGCGGTGGACGGTGACGACGCCGCCGCGCACGGCGAAGCCGGTCACCTCGTCGGGCGGTACGGGGGTGCAGCAGCCGGCGAGGCGCGCGGTGGCGCCGGGCTGGTCGACGACGACGTCGGGGGTGGGAGGGGCTACCGCCCCTTCGGGAGCGGGCCGCGGGGCCGACGCGCGCCGGTCTCTCTCCTCGGACGCGTCCGCCTCCGGGTGGGTCGCCAGCCACCGCTGGATGGCGATCCGCGCGGCGGGCGTGTGGGCGTGCTCCAGCCACTCCCTGGAGGGCTCGGAGGCCGGGTCCTGACCCATGAGGAGCTGGACGGTGTCGCCGTCCTGCAGGACCGTGCTGAGGGTCGCCAGGCGGCCGTTGACGCGGGCGCCGATGCAGGCGTGCGCGTCCTCGCCGTACTGCGCGTAGGCGGCGTCGACGCAGGTGGCGCCCTCGGGCAGGCCCAGGGTGCCGCCGTCGGGGCGGAAGACGGTGATCTCGCGGTCCTGGGCGAGGTCCTCGCGGAGCGTGGACCAGAAGGTGTCGGGGTCGGGCGCGGCTTCCTGCCAGTCCAGGAGGCGGGAGAGCCAGCCGGGCTTGGTGGGGTCGACGCGCTCGCCGTCGGCCGGGTCGTCGGCGGCGGGCGCGTAGGGGTTGCCGAGCGCGATGACGCCGGCCTCGGCGACCTTGTGCATCTGGTGGGTGCGGATGAGGACTTCGGCGACCTGCCCGTCCGCGCGGGCGACCGCGGTGTGCAGCGACTGGTAGAGGTTGAACTTCGGTACGGCGATGAAGTCCTTGAACTCCGAGACGACGGGGGTCATGCAGGTGTGCAGCTCACCGAGGACGCCGTAACAGTCCGCGTCCTCGTTGACCAGCACCAGCAGCCGTCCGAAGTCGGCGCCGCGCAGCTCGCCGCGTTTGCGGGAGACGCGGTGGACGGAGACGAAGTGCCGTGGCCGGATGAGGACTTCGGCCTGGATGTCGGCCTCGCGCAGATGGCCGCGGACCTCGTCGGCGATCTCGGCGAGGGGGTCGTCGGCGCGGGAGGCGTTGTCGACGATCAACTCGCGCGTGTGCTCGTACTCCTCGGGGTGGAGGATCGCGAAGACCAGGTCCTCCAGCTCGGTCTTGAGCGCCTGGACCCCGAGCCGTTCGGCGAGCGGGATCAGGACGTCCCGGGTGACCTTGGCGATGCGGGCCTGTTTCTCGGGGCGCATGACGCCCAGGGTGCGCATGTTGTGCAGGCGGTCGGCGAGTTTGATCGACATCACGCGGACGTCGCTGCCGGTTGCGACGAGCATCTTGCGGAAGGTCTCGGGCTCGGCGGCGGCGCCGTAGTCGACCTTCTCCAGCTTCGTGACGCCGTCGACGAGGTAGCGGACCTCCTCGCCGAACTGCTCACCCACCTGATCGAGCGTCACATCGGTGTCCTCGACGGTGTCGTGCAGCAGAGACGCCGTCAGGGTGGTGGTCTCCGCGCCGAGTTCGGCGAGGATCAGGGTCACCGCGAGGGGGTGCGTGATGTACGGCTCGCCGCTCTTGCGCATCTGGCCGCGGTGCGAGGACTCGGCCAGGACGTAGGCGCGGCGCAGGGGTTCGAGGTCTGCGCTCGGGTGGTGGGCGCGGTGCGCGTCGACGACGTGGCCGATGGCGTCGGGCAGGCGGTCGCGGGCGGCGGGGCCGAGCAGCGCGGCACGGCCGAGGCGGCGCAGGTCGATCCGCGCGCGCCAGCGGGCCGCCGGGCCTGCTACCGAACCTGGCGTCGCAGGGTTCGTGGCCTCCGCACTCATGGGCACCTCCGGCTGCGTGGACCGGCGGACGGAGTGCCCCAGGGCGGACACGGCTCAGGGGGCGGCATCGGTCCCCCGTCCGGGCCGGTGCTTGATGCTACCGAGCCCATCACGTGCGTCCGACCGCCTCTCGCCGAGCGTGAAACGGATCACCCAATCGAGCGACGGTTTCGAGGTTTACGGTTTCGCGCCATGCGACGGGCGGGCGTCCATGCATTTGAACGCCGAACCGTCGCACCGGTAGTTGACTTCTGCACCACCGGGCACGACCGCCTGCGATCCCAAACCCCACGCCGTTCAGGAGGCGAACGTTTCCAGCCAGTCGGAGTCGATCTCGCCTTCGGCGACGATCACCGCGGGGCCGGTCATCTCGATCTCGCCGTCGGGCCGTTCGGTGATCACGAGCGCCCCGCCGGGCACGTCGACGGTGTACGTCGCAGGGGTCCCGGTGACCGTCGGGTCGACACCGTCCCGGCGGGCGGCCGCCACGGCGACCGCGCACGCGCCCGTGCCGCACGAGCGGGTCTCGCCGGAGCCGCGCTCGTGCACGCGCAGGGCGACGTGGCCGGGGCCGCGGTCGACCACGAACTCGACGTTCACACCGTCCGGGTAGGCGGAGGCCGGGCTGAACGGCGGCGGGGAGTACAGGCTGCCCGCGTGCGCGAGGTCCTCGACGAACGCGACCGCGTGCGGGTTGCCCATGTTCACGTTCCGCGCGGGCCAACTGCGCTCGCCCACACTCACCGTGACGTCGCCCTCCGGCAGCCGCGCCCTGCCCATGCCGACCGTGACGGCGCCGTCCTTGGCGATGTGCACGGTCTTCACGCCGCCGCGTGTGGCCACCGTGAGGTCGCCCTCGGCGGCATGGCCGGCGCGCTGCAGGTAGCGCGCGAACACGCGCACGCCGTTGCCGCACATCTCCGCGATCGAGCCGTCGCCGTTGCGGTAGTCCATGAACCACTCCGCCTCGGCCGCCATGTGCCTGGCCTCGGGGTGCGCGGCGGAGCGCACCACGTGCAGCAGGCCGTCACCGCCGATGCCCGCGCGGCGGTCGCACAGGGCGGCGACGGCGGCCGGGGGCAGGTCGAGGGTGTTCTCGGGGTCCGGGACGATCACGAAGTCGTTCTCCGTGCCGTGACCCTTGAGGAAGGCGATCCGCGTGCGCGTGCTCATGCCTCGATCGTAAGGGAAGGCCGTATGCACACCGCGGGCCGGTGGGGGCTGGTCCCGTAGGTCCCCCGCACCCCTGAAGAGGCGCTCAGCGCAGCCGCGCCACGCGCCATACGGCGAGCACCACGACCGCCGCGACGAGCACGACGTACGCAAGCACGACCCGCCAGTCCGGTCTGCGGCCGGAGCCGCGCTGCGGGAGCCCGGGCCACGTGTAACCCACGCGGCGGGCGGCCATCATGCCCCAGCCGGCGGCGCAGGAACAGATCAGGAGCCCCAGCATGGCGATCACGGCCCCGCTGTCGCCGAAGTCGAAGGCGAGCGGGAAGGCGAACATCAGGGAGCCGACCGCGGCCAGGGCCACGATGGGGGCGAGCTGCCAGATGCGCAGCCGCCGCTGCGGGCGCAGCTCGACCTCGACCTCCGGGCCGCCCGCGAACATCTCCTCGGGCTCCGGACCGTCGGCGGTCACACCGCCCTGGGTGTCGTCGGGCCCGTCGGGGCTCAGACGGTCCGCGTCCTGCTCCGGTGCACCGCTTACGACGGTACGGGGCTCGGTGCCTTGTGCGGTGTCGCGAGGGCCGGCCTCCATCGCCACGCGCCCTCCCAACTAGGACTCCACTTGGTCGATCGAAGCTCGATGATGGCACGGCGCCGGAGGCCCGGACGGCAGCCGGAGCGTCCCGATGCCATGACGTGATCAGGCTGTGACCGGTCGTTCGACCAACGCCAGTGCGAGGTCCGGAAGTTCTGTGAGATCCGCCGCACCCCCACTCAACCAGTGCACCCGCGGATCGCGCCTGAACCACGAATCCTGGCGGCGCGCGAAGCGCTTGGTGGCACGTACGGTCTCGGCCCGCGCCTCGTCGATCGTGCACTCCCCCGCGAGCGCCGCGAGGACCTGCTGGTAGCCCAGCGCGCGGGAGGCCGTGCGCCCCTCGCGCAGGCCTTGCGCCTCCAGCGCGCGCACCTCGTCCACGAGCCCCTCGTCCCACATGCGGTCCACCCGGCGGGCGATGCGCTCGTCGAGCTCGGGGCGGGCGACGTCCACGCCGATCTGGACGGTGTCGTAGACCGAGTCGTGACCAGGCAGGTTGGCGGTGAAGGGCTTGCCGGTGATCTCGATCACCTCCAGGGCCCGGACGATACGGCGGCCGTTGCTCGGCAGGATCGCCTGCGCGGCCCCGGGGTCGGCGGCGGCCAGGCGGGCGTGCAGCGCGCCGGAGCCGCGCAGCGTGAGCTCGTCCTCCAGCCGGGCCCTGACCTCGGGGTCGGTGCCGGGGAACTCCAGGTTGTCGACGGCGCCGCGGACGTAGAGGCCGGAGCCGCCGACGAGGACCGGCCAGCGGCCGGCGGCGAGCAGGGCGTCGATGCGCTCCCGGGCGAGCCTCTGGTACTCGGCGACGGACGCCGTGACCGTCACGTCCCAGATGTCCAGGAGGTGGTGCGGGATGCCGCCGCGCTCCTCGGGCGTCAGCTTGGCGGTGCCGATGTCCATCCCCCGGTAGAGCTGCATGGAGTCGGAGTTGACGACCTCGCCTCCCAGGCGCTGGGCGAGGAAGACGCCCAGATCGGACTTTCCGGCCGCGGTCGGTCCGACGACGGCGATGACGCGGGGGGCGGGGGGTGCGGTGCTCACCGCAACAGTCTCGCAAACCCCGCGGGGTCTCCTCGCACGAGTTGCGTGACGGCGAGGGGCCGGGGTCGTTGCCCGTTGCGTGGTTCTCGTCGCCGGTTTCCGGGAGGCGGCCCTCCCGGTGGCGCAATCGGACGCACCGGGCAACGCGGGATTTCCCCCGCACGAGTAGCGTATGGAGTGGATATGGGCGTTTTCGCGCGACTTCTCCGGAGGTCGAAGGCCACGGAGGAGGCGTCGCCCGCCGAGGCACCGGTCGCCGCACAGGCGGCCGAGCCCGAGGCGGCGGAGGCGGCAGAGGCGAAGGGGTCGGCCGGCACCGAGGAGCGGGCCGAGACGGAGTCCACGGCGTCGGAGACCGACGAGGCCGGCTCGGACGAGGGTGTCGAGATCCCCAAGCAGCAGTCCGCCCAGGAGGCGGCCGACAGCGAGGCCGGCGAGGGCGCCCGCACGTGACCGGGCCGCGCACGAGTGGGCCGGGGGGCACACCGGGCCCGGGCTGACGAGAAAGGCGGACCATGGGTCTCCTGCACAACCTGAAGGTCAGGCTCTCCCCCGCGAAGGACAAGGCCTCGGGCCTCGCGCAGCAGCACGGGGGCAAGATCTCGCACGGTCTCGACAAGGCCGCCAAGGTGGTCGACGAGAAGACCAAGGGCAGGTACAGCGACCGGATCCGGACCGGGACCGGCAAGGCCAAGGACGCCATGGACCGACTCGCGCACAAGGGCGACGCGGGCGCGGGCGGCGGCACCGTGCCGCCGGACACCCCCACTCCGCCGCACTCCTGAACGGCACGGCACACCGACGGACGGCCGCGGGCCCGAGTGGTTTCCGGCCGTCCGCCGTCTCGGCGGCTCGGCATGCATGCTCAGGGCGTCGTGGGAAGCGCCGCGCCCCCGTCACGACCAGGTCGCCACCACGTACCCCACTCCGTACGGAGCGTCCTCGTACAGCAGCGCTCCGGCGAGGTCCGCACCCTCGGCCGCACCCGCGAGGACCTGCCAGGGGGCCCGGCCGGAGGCCTTCAGCTCGTACGCCAGCTCGGTGTCGAGCGCCTCGAGCGCCGACACGTCGGCCGCGCCCAGCGCACGCGCGACCTCCGCGTCGAAGGGCGCGGCGCGCTCGTCGAGGTAGCCGGGCGCCTTGAGCGTGCGGCATGCGCTGCCGTCGCCCATCACCAGCAGGGCCACCCGCTCGGCCCGGGCGGCGATCTCCCTTCCGGTTTCGATGCACCGGTCGGCCTCGAGCGGTTCGCCCACGCCGAGTCCCTCGATCGGGGCGTCGGACCAGCCGGTCCGCTCCAGCAGCCACGCGGCGACGGCGAGGGAGGGCGGAAGCTCGCGCCCGGGCTCCACGTCCTTCGCCCCGCCCAGCCGTACGTCGGCCTCGACGCCGAAGCCGCGGAAGGATCCCGGCGTGCCCTCGGGGTGCGGGCCGCGCCCGTCGCGCTCGGCGGGCCCGATCACCACCAGCAGGTCGGGACGGGCGGCGGCGAGCACGCCGAGCGCGTCCGCGCACGCGGCCCGCGCGCGGTCCAGTTCCAAAGCGGCGCCCGCGGCCACCTCCGGCACGAGGAGCGGCGGGCAGGGGCAGATGGCGGCGGCGACAAGCATGATCGGCAGGGTAACGCCGCGGCGGCGGCGCGCGTCGCTCCCCGGCGGACCGCGTCGGCCCGAGACGGAAGCGCGCGTCGCTCCTCAACAGACCGCAGCCGACCAGAGACAGCAGCGCCAGCCCCCCTCGGCGGTCCGCGTCGGCCCGGGACGGCGGCGTCAGCCGCTCCCCGGCAGACCGCCACGCCCCAAAACAGCAGCGCCAACCCCGACCCGGCACGCCGCCACGCCCCGAAACAGCAGCGCCAGTCCCCCTCGGCGGTCCGCGTCGGCCCGGGACGGCGGCGTCAGCCGCTCCCCGGCAGACCGCCACGCCCCGAAACGGCAGCGCCAGCCCCTCCCCGGCAGACCGCCTCGCCCCGAAACGGCAGCGTCAGCCGCTCCTCGGCGGACCGCGTCGGCCCGGGACGGCCGGCGGCTTCAGTCGCAGCCGCAGCCGCTGCCCGATGCCACCGGCAGCGGCTCGGGGGCCCCGATCCTGGGCAGGCCCAGCATCACGCCCGCCGGCTTGGCGGCCTCGGCGGCGTTGCGCTTCTCCCACGCGTCACCCGCGCGCGTGCTGCGCACGTCGAGGACGGCGCCCTCGGCGAGGAGGTGGTGCGGGGCGGCGTAGGTGATCTCGACGGTGACGACGTCGCCGGGGCGGACGTCCTGGTCGGGCTTGGTGAAGTGCACCAGGCGGTTGTCGGGGGCGCGGCCGGAGAGGCGGTGGGTGGCGCCGTCCTTGCGGCCCTCGCCCTCGGCGACCATCAGCTCCAGGATGCGGCCGACCTGCTTCTTGTTCTCCTCCCAGGAAATCTCCTCCTGGAGGGCGACGAGACGCTCGTAGCGCGCCTGGACGACCTCCTTGGGGATCTGGTTCTCCATGGTCGCGGCCGGGGTGCCGGGGCGCTTGGAGTACTGGAAGGTGAACGCCTGCGTGAAGCGGGCCTCGCGGACCACGTGGAGGGTCTGCTCGAAGTCCTCCTCCGTCTCGCCGGGGAAGCCCACGATGATGTCGGTGGTGATCGCCGCGTGCGGGATGGCGGCCCGCACCTTCTCGATGATCCCGAGGTAGCGGTCCTGCCGGTAGGAGCGGCGCATCGCCTTCAGGACGGTGTCCGAGCCGGACTGGAGCGGCATGTGCAGCTGCGGCATCACGTTCGGCGTCTCGGCCATGGCCGCGATGACGTCGTCCGTGAAGTCGCGCGGGTGCGGGGAGGTGAAGCGCACCCGCTCCAGGCCGTCGATCTTCCCGCAGGCCCGCAGCAGCTTGCTGAACGCCTCACGGTCGCCGATGTCGGAGCCGTAGGCGTTGACGTTCTGCCCGAGCAGGGTGATCTCGGAGACACCCTCGGCCACCAGCGCCTCGATCTCGGCGAGGATGTCGCCGGTACGGCGGTCCTTCTCCTTGCCGCGCAGGGCGGGGACGATGCAGAACGTGCAGGTGTTGTTGCAGCCGACGGAGATCGACACCCACGCCGCGTACGCGCTCTCGCGCCGCGTCGGCAGGGTGGAGGGGAACGCCTCCAGGGACTCGGCGATCTCGACCTGCGCCTCTTCCTGCACGCGCGCGCGTTCCAGCAGCACCGGGAGCTTGCCGATGTTGTGCGTGCCGAAGACGACGTCCACCCAGGGCGCCTTCTTCACGATGGTATCGCGGTCCTTCTGCGCGAGGCACCCGCCGACCGCGATCTGCATGCCGGGACGGGACGCCTTCCTGGGCGCGAGGCGGCCGAGGTTGCCGTACAGGCGGTTGTCGGCGTTCTCCCGGACCGCGCAGGTGTTGAAGACCACGACGTCGGCGTCGCCGTCGGAGCCCTCGGGGGCGCGCACGTAGCCGGCGTCCTCCAGCAGTCCGGACAACCGCTCGGAGTCATGGACGTTCATCTGGCACCCGTAGGTGCGCACTTCGTAGGTCTTGGGTGACTGAACGTCCACTGCCGGGCTCCGGTCGCTGCTGCTGGTCATGCGTCAAGGGTAGGCGGTCCCCGGAGGCACCCGTCCGCCCCTTGCGCAGCGCACCGACCGGGACGCGCTCAGCCGACCTTGAGGTCCGTCTTCATGCCCAGCTGCCGGTGCCCGTCCACGGGGCAGTAGAGCTCGTACGTTCCCTTCTTCAGGGTGACCGTCACGGATGTGTTCTGGCCGCTGGAGATGTTCTTGGTCCGCACGTCGGAGACACCGGGGCCGTCCACCTCCAGGGCGTGCGTGGTCGTGCCCGCGTTGTCGGCGGTGAAGGTGTAGGTGCCCGGGGTGAAGGAGTTCCGGGAGAGTTTGAGGGCGTACTCGGTCTCCGTCACCGTCACCTTCGTCCCCGAGCCGGCCTTGGCCGCGCCGGTGCTCTGCGAGGCCTTCCCGCCACCGCCACCTCCGCCGCTGGAGCAGGCGGCCACCAGGAGGGCGGCGGAGAACGCCAGCGCCGTCGCACGGAATGCCGTTCGTGCGGTCTTGTTCGCGATCACCATGTGGCTCATCCCCTTCGGGGCCGCTCACGATCCGCCGGGCTTGTCTCGGTCTGAAGTGAGAGGCCCTCTATGGGGGATACGCACGTATGGGTCGCCTTGTTCACATGGTGGCCGTCCCGTCGGGAACCGTCGGCGGGACGGGGACGGTGCACTCACGTCCGGTATCCCCGAAAAAGGTTTCGGACGAAAACGGGAACGATAAGTTCCCCTCATGAACGCGCGGCTCGCTCTCCTCGGCACGGTGGCTCCCGGAGTCACGGAGAGCGAGGTCTTCCGGCTGGCGCTGCAGCACGCGGTGGGTGAGCTGGGCGCGCTCGGCGGGGTCGTCCATCTGCGCGGCCCGATGTCCGCGCTGCGCCTGGTGTCGTCCGTCGGCCTTCCGGCCACGCTGACCCGCTCGTGGGAGATCGTCGACCAGGAGGGTCCGCTCGCCCCGGCACGCGCACTGCAGCAGGGCAGTGGCGTGTGGGTGCCGCTGGAGTCCGCGGCACCCGAGCCGCGGCAGGCCTGGCCCGGCACGGGCCTCGCCGCCCTGCCCGTGTTCAGCGGGCGGCGCGGGATCGGCGCCCTGTCCGTCCTGACGGGCGAGCGGGGCGGGCCCACACCGGAGCAGTGGGAGTTCCTGCGAGGCGTGGTCGCCTGGGCCGAGGACCGCATCGCCAAGGCTCCGCCGACGAGCGGGCCCGACCGGTCGGGGCTGACCGGCGAGCGTCTGCGGGACGCCCTGAAGGAGGTGCGGGTCGGCTCGTGGGACTGGGACATCCGCACCGGTGACCTGGTCTGGGACGAGGCGGCGCTGGAGCTGTACGGCACCCGGCCGGCCGAGTTCACGGGCAGGATCGAGAGCTGGATGCGGATCGTCCATCCCGACGACCTGGCCCCGACCCTGGCGGCCGCCCAGCGGGCGATCGCCGACGGCACGGTCTACGAGGCCGAGTACCGGGTACGGCGCCTGGACGGCACGTACGGCTGGACCCAGGCGCGCGGCCGGGCGACGTACGACGGACGGGGCGAGCCGCTGCGGATGGTCGGTGTGGGCTGGGAGAGCAACGAGTCGCGCCGGACCCGGGACGCGCTCAGCAGGGCTCTGCGGCACATGAGCGACGGCTTCCTCGCGGTGGACGACCAGTGGCGGATCACCTTCGCCAACCTGGAGGCCGAGCGGCTGCTGGGCTTCTCCGAGGAGCAGATGTTCGGCCGTCTGCTGTGGGCCCTGCCCTCCGTCCGGCGGATACCCGGCCTCAAGGCCCGCTGTCTGCGGGCCGCGGCGGAGGAGAAGCCGGCCGGCTTCGACGTGCACCTGCCGGAGACCGGGCAGCGGTTCCAGCTGCGGGTGGTGCCCGGGCCCGACGGGCGCACCCTGTACTTCCAGGACGTCACCGAGAAGCGCCGGCTGGCGGAGGAGCGCCAGTCCGCCGAGCGGTCCGCGGCCGAACGCGCCCTGCGGATCGCCGAGTTGACCGCGGAGCTCGCCAAGGCGACGACCTCCCAGGACGTGGTCGACGCGGTGGCCAGACGTGTGCTCCCGCCGTTCGCCGCGACCGGGCTCATGGTGCAGGTCATCGAGGGCGACCGGCTCCACCACGTCGGCGCCGTCGGCTATCCCGACGACTTCCTCGACTCCGTCGACGGCCGCCTCCGGTCACCCATGGACCCCGGCTGGGACCCGGCCGAGTCCGACACCCCGCTGTTCATGTCCTCCGTCGAGGAGTTCGCCACGCGCTACCCGGCGATGGCCGACCTGCCGGGGCGGGCCGGCAAGCAGTCCTGGGCGTTCCTGCCGCTGACGGCGTCCGGGAACACCTTCGGCGTGTGCATCCTGTCCTTCGACCGGCCGCGGCGACTCACCGACGAGGAACGCGCGCTGCTGACCACGATCAGCGCCCTGGTGGCGCAGTCCCTGGAGCGGGCCCGGCTCTACGACGCCGAGCACACCCGGTCCCGCGAACTCCAGCGCAGTCTGCTCCCCCAGGAACTGCCCGACCTGCCCGCGTGCACGGCCGCCGCCCGCTACCTCCCGGCCGGGCAGGGCGCCGACGTGGGCGGCGACTGGTACGACATCATCCCGCTGTCCGGCGGGCAGGTGGCGCTGGTGGTCGGCGACGTCATGGGCCACGGCCTGCCGGAGGCGGCCACCATGGGCCGGCTGCGCACCGCCGTGCACACCCTGGCCGACCTCGAACTGCCGCCGGGCGAGATCCTCGGTCACCTCAACGACATCGTCGCCGGGATGGGCGAGACGTCGTACGCCACCTGCCTGTACGCGCTCTACGACTCCACCACCGGGCGCTGCTCGCTGGCCCGCGCCGGGCATCCGCCGCCCGCCCTGGTCCGTCCCGACGGCACCGTGCACTTCCCCGAGCCGGACGCCGATCCGCCCCTGGGGGCCGCGGAACCGCCCTTCGAGACGGTCGAGCTGGACGTGCCCGAGGGCAGCCTCCTGGTGCTGTACACCGACGGCCTGGTCGAGTCGGCCAAGCGGGAGATCGACGAGGGCATGGCGGAACTGGCCCGACTGCTGGGCACGGCCCACCGGGACGGGACGGCCGTGGACCTGGAGCGGCTGTGCGACACGCTGACCGCCGGTCTGCTGCCCACCGCGCAGCAGGCGGCCGACGACGCGGCGTTCCTCGTGGCCCGGCTGCACGCCCTGCCGGCGGACCGGATGGCCTCCTGGCCGCTGCCCCAGGACCCGCGGGCGGCCGGTCTGGCCCGTAGGCACATCCGCGAGCAGCTCGCCGCCTGGGACCTGGACGACCTGGTCTCCACCACGGAACTCCTGGCCAGCGAGCTCGTGGGCAACGTGGTCCGGCACGCCAGGGGCCCGGTCCGGCTGCGTCTGCTGTACGGCGCCGAGCTGATCTGCGAGGTCTACGACGGCAGCCAGACGATGCCGCGTATCCGCCGCGCCACTGAGACCGACGAGGGGGGCCGGGGGCTGCAGCTGATCGCGGCGCTCACCGGACGGTGGGGCGCCCGCTACACCCCGACCGGGAAGTGCATCTGGGCCGAGCAGCCGCTGTCCGCCCCCGGCGGCCGGGGCGAGCCGTCACTCGAGGCGGCGGAGCTGCTGTTCCTGGACGCGGCCGGCTTCGACGGCGACTGGGACGCCTTGTCCTGAGTCCCGCGCGGCTCACTCCCCGCCCGGTATCCAGCCCTGCCGCCGCAGCACCCCGGACACGTCCGGCGACTCGTAGTGCTCCCCCTTGAGGACCTTGCCGTCGGCGCGGCGGGCGACGCTGCCGTCGGGGCCCAGCTTGGTCATGTTCGAGCGGTGGATCTCGGCGATGACCGCGTCGAGGTCGATGCCGTGCACCAGGGCCGTGCCGTACGCCACGTAGACCACGTCGGCCAGTTCGTGGGCGAGCCGGTCGAGCGGTCCGGCGACCGAGACCTCGGCGACCTCCGCGGCCTCCTCGGCCAGCAGCTCGCCGCGGTGGGCGGCCAGCGCGGGCGGCACCTCGGTGGGCGTGGTGCGGGCGTCCAGGCCGAAGGCGAGGTGGAACTGGCGGACCAGGTCGGCGGGCGATGAACTCATACGGCGACTGTAGCGATCGCCACTGACAGTCACGTCGGTCCCGTGGGACTCCGCCCTGGTCAGCATCGCGTCCCGGCTGGCAGGATCGCCCGCATGTCCAACGTGTTCCACCGGATCGGCAGGCGTCGGGCCCTGCAGGGCGCGGCCGCCGGCCTCGTCGTCCTCGGGCTGCTGCTGTGGTGGCTGCTGCCGCTGGGCGAGGACCCGCCGAGCGGGACGATCAAGTTCAGCACCGGTGCGGAGGCCGGGGTGTACCAGCAGTACGGCGGGCTGCTGCGCGACGCGTTCGACCACGACATGCCGCGGCTGAAGGTGCGGCTGCAGATCAGTGACGGTTCGCAGCAGAACGTCCGGCGCGTGGCGACCGGCGCGTCGGACTTCACGATCGCCCAGGCCGACGCGGTGGAGACGTACCAACTCGGCCACGAGCCCGGTGCCGGGCGGCTGCGCGGCGTCGCGCGGCTGTACGACGACTACGTCCAGCTCGTCGTCCCCCGTGACTCCGCCGTCAGGTCGGTGGCGGACCTGCGGGGCAAGAAGGTGGCGATAGGACCGCCGCGCTCGGGCGTACGGCTGATCGCCGAACGGGTGCTGAAGGCGGCGGGCATCGACGCGCGCAAGGAGATCACGCCGTTCGCCGACGGCATCGACGACGGACCCGAGAAGTTGAAGAAGGGCGACATCGACGCCTTCTTCTGGTCGGGCGGAGTCCCCACGCGGGGTCTGGAGAAGCTGGCCGACGGCCTCACCTTCCGGTTCGTGCCGATCAAGGCCGATCTCGTCGCCAAGCTGCACGCCCAGGGCGGCGCGGCCCGCTACTACCGCGCCACCAACATGCCGGAGTCGGCCTATCCCAGCATCCAGAACGGGATCGCCGTGCCGACCATCGCGGTGGCCAATCTGCTGGTGACGCGCAAGGACGTGGACACCCGGCTCACCGAGTGGGTGACCCGCACCGTGATCAAGAGCCGGGACATCATCGGCAAGGAGGTCCACTCCGCGCAGCTCGTGGACCTGCGCACCGCGATATACACCGATCCGCTGCCGCTGCAGGAGGGCGCAAGGCGCTACTACCGCTCGGTCAAGCCGTAGGGCCGTTCCTCGGCACCGACACCGTCACCGTCAGCCCGTGCGGCTCGTGACGGCCGTAGGAGATCGAGCCGCCGCCGGCCGCGAGCAGGGCGCGTGAGATGGACAGGCCGAGGCCGGAGCCCTTGATGTTCTGGTGGCGGCCGCTGCGCCAGAAGCGGTCGCCGACGCGGGCGAGTTCCTCGTCGGTCAGGCCGGGGCCGTTGTCGCTGACGACGACGGTCGAGGTGCTGCCGTTCGAGGCTACCTTCACCTCGACGCTCTGGTCCTGCGGCGTGAACTTGAGCGCGTTGTCGATCACCGCGTCCAGGGCGCTGGAGAGGGTGACCGGGTCGGCCCAGGCCGTGGTCGGCGGGCAGTCGCCCACCAGCCGTACGCCCTTGGCCTCGGCGGTCGGTGTCCAGGCGGCGACGCGCTCGGCGGTCAGCGCGCCGATGTCGGTGACCCTCAGGTCGGCCTCGGTGTGCTCGGCCAGGGCCAGGTCGAGCAGGTCGTCGAGGACCTCGGCGAGGCGCTTGCCCTCGGTGCGGACCGATGCGATCTCCTCGTTGTCCTCCGGCAGTTCGAGCGCGAGCAGTTCGATGCGCAGCAGCAGCGCCGAGAGCGGGTTGCGCAACTGGTGCGAGGCGTCGGCGACGAAGGCGCGCTGCTGCTCCAGCACGTCCTCGACGTTGTCCGCCATCTCGTTGAACGCCAGGGCCAGGCGCCTGAGTTCCGGTGGTCCGCCGGCGGCCGCGACCCGGGACTTCAGCCGGCCGCTGGCGATCTCGTGTGTCGTGGCGTCGAGCACCCGTACGGGCCTGAGCACCCAGCCCGTCAGCCGCAGTGCGGCGCCGACGGCCAGCAGCATCGCGGCGATCTCCCCGGCACCGATGATCAGCCAGCCGTGCAGGATGCGCGAACGCAGCGGTCCCGTCGGCGAGTCGGTGACGACGACCGCGACGACGTCGCCGTCCCGGATGACGGGCGAGGCGACGACGAGGCGGTGGCGCTGCCAGGGCCACACCTGCTTCGGGTCGTGGCTGCGGCGGCTGAGCTTCGCCTCGTCGAACGCCTCGCGCACCTCGCCCGAGCTGGGCAGGAAGAAGTCCGACGGCGCCTTGGCCATGGGGATGTCGGTGCGGCAGAACACCCCGGCGCGGATGCCGTAGACGCCGTAGTAACTGGTGAGTTCGCTGCCGAGGGTCTCCAGGCGTTCGTCCGTGGACGTCCTGGTGGAGCTGCAGGCGTCGGTGACGAACTGGGCGAGGGCCGCGAAACGCGCGGTGTCGTCGATCCGGTCGACGACCACCTTCTGCTGCTGGGCCGCGGCCAGGCTCACGGCGAGCGGGAGGCCGAGCGCGAGCAGCACGGCCGCCATCAGGACGATCAGCAGCGGGAGGAGTCGGGTACGCACCCGTGCACGCTACGGGGAGGGGGCGACGAGCCGGTAGCCGACGCCGCGTACGGTCTCGAT
Organism: Streptomyces sp. C1-1; assembly: GCF_050214755.1. NCBI lineage: Bacteria > Bacillati > Actinomycetota > Actinomycetes > Kitasatosporales > Streptomycetaceae > Streptomyces > Streptomyces sp. C1-1. The sequence continues at coordinate 3,103,138 of NZ_CP189826.1, forward strand.
CAGGGCCGGCATGCGCAGCTTGGCGCGCAGGGAGGCGACGTGCACCTCCAGGGTGCGTCCGGTCCCCTCCCAACTGGTCCGCCACACCTCGCTGATGATCTGCTCACGGCGGAAGACGACCCCGGGGCGCTGCGCGAGCAGTGCAAGCAGGTCGAACTCCTTGCGGGTCAGCTGGACGACCGAACCGTCGACGGTGACCTGACGCGTGGGAAGTTCGATGAGCACGGGGCCGAGGCGCAGTGTGCTGTCCTCGCCGTGGGCGGCGTCCTCGTGGACGGTGCGCCGGCTGACGGCGTGGATCCGGGCGAGCAACTCCCCGGTGTCGTACGGCTTGACCACGTAGTCGTCGGCGCCGAGGTTGAGGCCGTGGATGCGGGAGCGGACGTCGGAGCGTGCGGTGACCATGATCACCGGGGTGCTGGTGCGCTTGCGGATCTTGCCGCACACCTCGTAGCCGTCCTGGTCGGGCAGGCCGAGGTCGAGCAGGACGACATCGAAGCCGGCGCCCTCCGGGACCAGTGCCTGAAGGGCCTCCTCGCCGCTGCGCGCGTGCGTGACGGCGAAGCCATGCCGTGCCAGAACCGCTGAGAGAGCGGCGGCTACATGGTTGTCGTCCTCGACGAGGAGCAGTCTCATCCGGGCCTCCTTCGGTTCATCGGCCGTACGAACAGAGTGGGTAGGAACGTCCCCGGGCACGCGGGCACCCAGGCAGTCACGCTGATGGACGAGGACGCAGTCAAGTGGGTTCCGGTTGCGCCGGGCTTTAGTTACCCGGCCGATATGCGCCCTGCTCGCAAGTGCTACGACGAGTGTCCGATTGCTATCGGATCGTGATGCTCAGATTCCCCTCAGATGTAATGACGCTGGTGGAACGGCGTCACTACTGTCCTCCGAAACCGAGGAGGACGGAGCCCGATAGCGATGACCGAAGTATCGGTGGCCAAGCAGGACGTGGCCGCGACCGGCGAACTGGTCGTCCTGAAAAGCGTCAACAAGCACTTCGGCGCGTTGCACGTACTCCAGGACATCGATCTGACGATCGCCCGCGGCGAGGTCGTCGTGGTCATCGGGCCCTCGGGGTCCGGTAAGTCCACGCTGTGCCGCACCATCAACCGTCTGGAGACCATCGACTCGGGCACGATCGCCATCGACGGCAAGCCACTGCCCCAGGAGGGCAAGGAGCTCGCCCGGCTGCGGGCGGACGTCGGCATGGTCTTCCAGTCCTTCAACCTCTTCGCGCACAAGACCGTGCTCGAGAACGTGATGCTCGGCCAGATCAAGGTCCGCAAGGCCGACAAGAAGAAGGCCGAGGAGCGGGCGCGCACCCTTCTCGACCGGGTCGGCGTGGCCGCCCAGGCCGACAAGTACCCCGCACAGCTCTCCGGCGGCCAGCAGCAGCGCGTCGCCATCGCGCGGGCCCTGGCCATGGACCCGAAGGTCATGCTCTTCGACGAGCCGACCTCGGCCCTCGACCCCGAGATGATCAACGAGGTCCTCGAGGTCATGCAGCAGCTCGCCCGCGACGGCATGACCATGATCGTCGTCACGCACGAGATGGGCTTCGCGCGATCGGCCGCGAACCGCGTGGTCTTCATGGCCGACGGCCGGATCGTCGAGGAGGCCGCGCCCGACCAGTTCTTCAGCAACCCGCGCAGCGACCGTGCCAAGGACTTCCTGTCGAAGATCCTGCACCACTGACGGCCCGCCCTCCGCCCACGACGGCCTTTCTCTCTTCACCAGCCAAAGGATGTTCATCATGAAGCTCCGCAAGGTCACCGCCGCCTCGGCCGCCGTCCTCGCCCTCGCCGTGGCCGCCACGGCTTGTGGGTCCAGCGACAACAAGGACAGCGGTTCCTCCGGGGGCGGCGGCAATAAGATCAAGATCGGCATCAAGTTCGACCAGCCCGGCCTCGGCCTGAAGGAGCCCAACGGCGCCTACTCCGGCTTCGACGTGGACGTGGCGACGTACGTGGCGGGCAAGCTCGGCTACAAGCCCAGCCAGATCGAGTGGGTCGAGACCAAGAGCGCCGACCGTGAGAACGCGCTGCAGCGCGGCGACGTCAAGTTCATCGCGGCCACGTACTCGATCACCGACGAGCGCAAGCAGAAGGTCGACTTCGCCGGCCCGTACTTCCTGGCCCACCAGGACCTGCTGGTCAAGAAGGACTCCACCATCACCAAGGGCACGGACCTCAACGGCAAGAAGCTGTGCTCCGTGGTCGGCTCCACCTCGGCGCAGAACGTCCAGAAGACGATCGCCCCGAAGGCCAACCTGAAGACGAACAGCGGCTACTCCGAGTGCGTCGCCAGCCTCCAGAGCGGTGCCGTGGACGCGCTGACCACCGACGACTCGATCCTCGCGGGCTACGCGGCGCAGGACAAGTACAAGGGCCAGTTCAAGCTCGCCGGGCTCAAGCTCAGCAACGAGAACTACGGCATCGGCGTGAAGAAGGGTGACACCGCCACCCTCAACAAGATCAACGACGCTCTCAAGACCATGGTCAGCGACGGCACCTGGGAGAAGGACGTCAAGAAGAACTTCGGCCCGGCCAACTACCAGTACGAGCCGGCGCCGAAGCTCGGCCAGATCGTCAAGTAAGGCAGCGGCCCGGACCCCCGGCCACCGCAGGGACCCCGGGCGCGCCGCCGCCCGCCGCGATCACGGCGGCGGCGCGCCCGGCAATGGGCTTCGCCCTCCTCGTACGCCACACACCCGGAAGCGCGGGAGATCGTGTTCGACTTTCTTCATGGTTATGACGTCCTGGGGGCGTTCTGGATGACGGTGAAACTGACCGTCATCTCCGCCCTGGGCTCCCTGGTCTGGGGCACTCTGCTGGCGGCGATGCGGGTCAGTCCGGTCCCCCTGATGCGCGGATTCGGCACCGCCTACGTCAACATCGTCCGGAACATCCCCCTGACGGTCATCATCGTCTTCAACTCGCTCGGTCTCGCCGACATCTTCGGCGTGACCATGGGCGCCTCCGACTTCAAGATCCAGGGCTTCCGGCTGGCGGTGCTCGGTTTCGTCGCCTACACCGCGGCCTTCGTCTGCGAGGCGGTGCGGTCGGGCATCAACACCGTGCCCGTGGGGCAGGCCGAGGCGGCGCGCGCCATCGGGCTGAGCTTCAGCCAGACCCTCCGGCTCATCGTGCTGCCGCAGGCGTTCCGTTCGGTCATCGGCCCGCTGGCCAACGTCCTGATCGCGCTGACCAAGAACACCACGGTGGCGGCCGCGATCGGTGTCGCCGAGGCCGCGGCCCTGATGAAGACGATGATCGAGAACGAGGCCCAGACGCTGCTCATCGGCGCGGTCTTCGCCCTCGGCTTCGTCGTACTGACCCTTCCCACCGGCCTGATCATGGGCTGGCTGGGCAAGCGACTGGCGGTGAAGCGATGAGCTCCGTTCTCTACGACGCCCCCGGCCCCCGGGCCAAGCGGCGCAACGTCGTCCTCTCAGTGGTCTTCCTCGTCCTGCTCGGCCTGCTGCTGTGGTGGATCTGGCAGACGATGGACGACAAGGGCCAGCTGAAGTGGAGCCTGTGGCAGCCGTTCACCACGTCGGAGGCGTGGACGACGTACCTGCTGCCGGGCCTCGGCAACACCCTGAAGGCCGCCGCGCTCTCGATGGTCATCGCCCTTCCGCTGGGCGCGTTCTTCGGCATCGCACGTCTGTCCGATCACCGGTGGGTGCGCGTACCGGCCGGCGCCGTGGTCGAGTTCTTCCGCTCGATCCCGGTCCTGCTGCTGATGCTGTTCGCGAACGAGTTCTTCGCCCGCTCCACGAACGTGACCACCGAGGACCGGCCGCTGTACGCGGTCGTCACCGGCCTGGTGCTCTACAACGCCTCCGTCCTCGCCGAGGTGGTCCGCGCGGGCATCCTCGCCCTCCCCAAGGGTCAGACGGAGGCCGCGTACGCCATCGGTCTGCGCAAGGGCCAGACGATGACCAGCATCCTGCTCCCGCAGGCGGTCACGATCATGCTGCCGGCCATCGTCAGCCAGCTCGTCGTCATCGTGAAGGACACCGCGCTGGGCGGCGTGATGATCGGCTACACCGAACTGCTGAACGCCCGCAGCACGTTCGCCGCCAACTACGCCGACGTCATCCAGAGCTTCGTCGGCGTGGCGATCATCTTCATCGTGGTGAACTTCATCCTCACCAGCTTCGCGAGCTGGCTCGAGGGCCGGCTGCGGCGCAGCAAGCGGAGCACGGGGGCGGTTCTCGCCGAGGACCAGGTGGAGGTCAATCCCGCCGCGGTCGGCGGTGGCTTCGGGACCGGCGCTTCCGTATGACCTGATGATCACTCAACTGGCTTGACCCACATGGAGGCAGTGGCATGATCGCCACTGCCTCCGTCACTTGACGCAAACAACGACAATGGGTTGCATACGTTCTGTGATCGTGCACCCTGCTCCAACTTCCTGTTCACATATGTCCCTCAGGACACCGCCGCGGGCAGGGGGCGCCGCGCCGTGGACCCGGTGATCATCGTCGGAGCGGGGCCCGTCGGGCTCACGCTCGCCCTGGCGCTGGCCCGTCAGGAGGTGCCCTCCGTCGTCCTGGACGAGGGCCCCGGCAAGGACGAACCGCGTCCGGCGCGCACGGTCGTGCTGCGCGAGGACACCGCCGCCCTGATGCAGCGGCTGACCGGTCTGCCGGTCGACGAGGCCGGCGCGCGCTGGACCGGATGGCGGTCGCTGCGGCGCAAGCAGGTGATGCGCGAGATCACTTTCGACGACGACACCGACCCCGCTCCCCTGCACATCGCCCAGCACGTCCTGACCGGCGCCCTGCGCGAGTCCCTGGCGGGTGAACGGCTCGTCGAAATCGCCACCGACAGCCGCGTCGACACCATCGAACAGGAGCCCTCGGGCGTCACGGCCCACACCCGCGGCCCGAAGGGCACCTGGTGGCGGGGCAGTTACCTGGTCGGCTGCGACGGTGTCCGCTCCTCCGTGCGCAAGCTCCAGGACATCCGCTTCCCGGGCCGCACCGCGGTGGAGCGACACGCCGTGGCGGCGCTGCGCGCGGAGCTTCCGTTCGACGGTCACGCGTTGCTCCACCGGATGCCGCCGTGGCGGACGTCCGGGCCCTCGGGCGGGGAGGTCACCGGACGCCCGCTGCCGGACGGGGTGTGGCGCCTGGACTGGCTGCTGCCCCCGGGCAAGGACCTCGTCACGCCCGAGCTGCTGCTGGCCCGCATCCGCGAGACCCTGGCCGGCTGGACCGACGGCTCCACACCGCCGTACGACCTCCTCGACACCGGCGTCCACACCGTCCACCACCGGCTCGCGCGCAGGTGGCGGGCGGGCCGGGTCTTCCTCGCCGGGGACGCCGCGCACCTGCTCGGCGCGCTCGGCACGCAGGGGCTCGACGAGGGGCTCAGGGACGCCGACAACCTCGCCTGGAAACTGGCCCTGGCCTGGCACCACGGGCCGCACGAGGCACTGCTCGACAGCTACCAGGCGGAGCGGCGCGGCGCGGTCGCCGCCCGGCTGCGCGCCGCCGACCAGGTGCTGCCGCTGCTGCGCGGCGGCGGAGGCCTGCGCGCGTACGTCCCCGGCTCGGCCCGGGGCGCCGACGCGCTGCTCACGGACGCCCACCTGGGGCGCGGAGCACTCGGTGCGCCGGGGGCGTACGCCGACTCGCCGCTGGCACCCCGGCACCTGGAGGGCGAGGTGCCGGTCGACACGGCGCTCGGCGCGGCGGTCGCCGATGTGCGGGTGACCGCGGAGGACGGCACCTTCGTGCAGCTCCGGGACCGGCTCGGGCGCGGGGCACTGCTGGTCGTCCTCGTCGCGCCGGGCACGGGCGTGTGGGACCGCAAGCACTGGGTGACCGCCGGCGTCATGCCCCGGTTGGCGGCCGCCGTGGCCGCGCTGCCGCACCAGGCCGAACTGCTGGTCGCCGAGAGCTACCCGGGCGCCGCCGCACACACCGTCCTGCTCGTCCGTCCCGACGGCCACCTGGTCACGGCCTTCGGCGGGGTACGCCCGGCCGACCTGTACGCGGCCGCGGAGGCGGCGTTGGGCGGAACGGCGCAGGCGGGGACAGAGGCGGGAGCCGAGGCGGGGGCGGGCGCCGGGGCGCGTTGAGAGGGCGCGTTTAAGGGGGGCGCGTTTAAGGGGGGCGTTTAAGGGGGCGCCTTGAAGGGTTCGCGGGCGGGACGAGAGGTTCGCGGGCGCGTTGAGGCGAGTGTGGGCGCGGGGGCGCGTTGGGGCGAGGGCGCGTTGGGGCGAGGGCCGGCGTGCCGGCCTGCCGTCACTGTGCGGTCCACATAGTGACGGTGAGTTGACCGGTACGCACCGTCATGGTCTACTCCCGACCATGACCGACACCTGTGTGCGCCTGTGGCGGAGGGTCCATATGGACCTCGTCCGCTACGCGGGCTGCGTGTGTCGTCCGTCCTGCTGAATTCGCGTCCCTCTTCTTCTCCGCGCGCGCCGCTCTCGAGCCCTTCCGCGCGCTTCCCGCGAACGCTCTTCAGGACGGTGCCCCGTGTCTGTCTCCCCCTCTGTCCCCGTGCCTACGACGGCTTCCGCGACGGCTTCCGCGCCACCCGGGCCGACGCAGGCCGACCTGCTCGACTTCGTGCGGCGGACGGCCGCCGACGCCGAGCTGATCGCCTCGCTCCCGCTCGACCCCGAGGGCCGCACCTGGGTACGCCTGGAGGGGCCCGGCGGCAGTGAGGCCTGGCTGATCGGCTGGCCGCCCGGCTCGGGCACCGGCTGGCACGACCACGCCGAGTCCGTCGGCGCCTTCGTCACCGCGTCCGGTGAGCTCAAGGAGAACGCGCTCGCCGCCCGCCTGCCCGCCGACGGCTGGCGCACTCTGGAACTCGCCGACGGGGTGGACCGGGAGCGCCGGCTGCCCGCGGGCAAGGGACGCTCCTTCGGCCGCCACCACGTGCACGAGGTCCTGAACGAGTCCACCGACCGGCACGCGATCTCCGTGCACGCCTACTACCCGCCACTTCCGCAGATCCGCCGCTACAGCCGCGTGGGCCAGGTCCTGCGGCTGGAGCAGGTCGAGCGTCCGGAGGACTGGCAGTGAGCGGCGCAGGCGAACGGCCCGTGGGCATCGACGAGTTGCTGGAGCGGGTACGCGAGGGCTACGACCGGGTCGGTCCCGAGGAGGCGTACGACGCCGCACGGGCGGGCGAGGCCGTACTGGTGGACATCCGGTACGCCGCCCTGCGGGAGCGGGACGGCCTGATCCCCGGCGCACTCGTCGTCGAGCGCAACGAGTTAGAGTGGCGGCTCGACCCCCAGGGCAGCCACCGCCTCCCCGAGGCCACCGGCCATGAGCTGCGGGTCGTGGTGATCTGCAACGAGGGCTACGCGTCGAGCCTCGCGGCCGCGTCCTTGCACTCGCTGGGCCTGCACCGGGCCACTGATCTGATCGGGGGCTTCCAGGCCTGGCGGGCGGCCGGGTTGCCGGTGACGTCGTAGGGGGCGGTGAGGCGGGCGGTGGGGCGGAGGCTCCGGGCCTCTCCTTGGTGAGCGTCGGCGATTCACCCACGTGACCGGCTCTTCCCGGCGCTCCCCCTGTCAGTACCCCTCGTCTCCCAGGAGCTCCGTGTCCTCCCCCTCTTCCTCCAGCGCCTGGCGGACTACGCGCAGGGCCATGCCCTCGGGGTAGCCCTTGCGGGCGAGCATGCCCGCGAGGCGGCGGAGGCGCTTGTCGCGGTCGAGCCCGCGGGTGGAGCGCAGCTTGCGGGCGACGAGTTCGCGCGCGGTCTCCTCCTCCTGTTCGGAGTCGAGCTGCGCGACGGCCGCGTCGATCAACTCGGACTCCACGCCCTTGGTGCGCAGTTCCTGCGCGAGGGCCCGCCGGGCAAGCCCGCGGCCGTGGTGCCGCGACTCCACCCAGGCGTCCGCGAACGCGCCGTCGTTGATCAGCCCGACCTCCTCGAACCGCGACAGCACCTCCTCGGCCGCGTCGTCCGGGATCTCCCGCTTGCGCAGGGCGTCCGCGAGCTGTTTGCGGGTGCGCGGGGTCCCGGTGAGCAGGCGCAGGCAGATCGCCCGTGCCCGCTCCACCGGGTCCGCCGGCGGCTCCTCCCGCTCGGCCCTCGACAAGGAGGAGGAGCCCCCGTCCTCACCGAACGACTCTCCGCCGCGCCGCCTGCGACGCCCGCGGGAGCCGCCCGCACCACTGGTCCGCCCGCCACGACGGCGCGAACCTCCGTCGGCCTCGGCTTCGCCGTACGAACCACCGCCGAACGGTGGCTCGGTGCCGTACGACGACCCCGTGCCGTACGCACTCGCGCGGCCGTGTCCCCCGTCCGCGTCCCGCCGCGTCTCTTCCCCGTCCGCCTCGCCGCCCGGACCGGCAAAACCCCCGTCGTCCCTCCTGCCCCGACCGCGTGGTGTGTCGGGGTAGGTGTACTCCGCCCAGTCGGTTCGCCGTGTCACGGGGTCAGCTCTTGGCGGCCGGAGCCTTGGCCTTGGTCGCCTTGGCCGCCGGTGCGGGCACCGCCTTCGCGGCGTCGTCCGGGGCAGCGCCGACCGCGGCGTCGACGCCCGGCTGGGTCGTCGGCTCCTCCGGGCGCACGCCCACGCCGAGCTTCTCCTTGATCTTCTTCTCGATCTCGTTGGCCAGGTCGGGGTTGTCCTTCAGGAAGTTGCGCGCGTTCTCCTTGCCCTGGCCGAGCTGGTCGCCCTCGTACGTGTACCAGGCGCCGGCCTTGCGGACGAAGCCGTGCTCCACGCCCATGTCGATCAGGCCGCCCTCGCGGCTGATGCCCTGGCCGTAGAGGATGTCGAACTCGGCCTGCTTGAAGGGCGGCGCGACCTTGTTCTTGACGACCTTGCAGCGGGTGCGGTTGCCGACCGCCTCCGTGCCGTCCTTCAGGGTCTCGATGCGACGGATGTCGATGCGCACCGAGGCGTAGAACTTCAGCGCCCGGCCACCGGTCGTGGTCTCCGGGGAGCCGAACATCACGCCGATCTTCTCGCGGAGCTGGTTGATGAAGATGGCGGTGGTCTTGGACTGGTTGAGCGCGCTGGTGATCTTCCGCAGGGCCTGGCTCATCAGACGGGCCTGCAGACCGACGTGGCTGTCGCCCATCTCGCCCTCGATCTCCGCGCGCGGGACGAGCGCGGCGACGGAGTCGATGACGATGAGGTCGAGGGCGCCGGAGCGGACCAGCATGTCCACGATCTCCAGGGCCTGCTCGCCGTTGTCCGGCTGGGAGAGGATCAGGTTGTCGATGTCGACGCCGAGCTTCTTCGCGTACTCAGGGTCGAGGGCGTGCTCCGCGTCGACGAAGGCGACCTGGCCGCCGGCCTTCTGCGCGTTGGCCACCGCGTGCAGGGTCAGCGTGGTCTTACCGGAGGACTCCGGTCCGTACACCTCCACCACACGGCCACGCGGCAGGCCGCCGACGCCGAGGGCGACGTCGAGCGCGGTCGACCCGGTGGGGATGACCTCGATGGGCTCGTTCGGCCGCTCGCCGAGGCGCATCACCGCGCCCTTGCCGAACTGCCGTTCAATCTGTGCGAGCGCGGCATCCAGGGCCTTCTCGCGGTCGGTTCCTGCCATGGGTTCCACCCGATTTGCTTGAGTCGATCGCTTCACGTCAAAGACGCTAACGCCTGCCACTGACAATGCGCCTCGACGCCCGTCCGGCCTGTGGATAACTCGGGTACTTCTCCGCCGAAACCGGCTCGAATCACCCGTCGAGAGCCTCGCCGGAGCCTCCATAAGAATGGATGTTCGATTTTGGTGTCAAGCGCACCACGGAGACGGGCCGTAGGCAGGCCGGAAACGAGACGGAGACGGGCCGTAGGCGGGCCGAGAGCGCGGCCGACGCCCCGCTCGGGCTCGACTCGGGCTCGACTCGGGCTCGACGGAAGGAGCTGCCTCAGGCCTGCCGGGAAGAGCCGACCTCGGGCTCGCCCCCGGGCTCGCCCCCGGGCTCGCCCTCGAGCGGCGCCTCTTCCGCCCGTCGCGCCCAGAGCAGTCTGGCGCGCGTGAGGATCCCCTGCCCCGACCCCGGTCCTCCGCGCCGGTGCCCGTGCACCCGGGGGTCGTCCGTGACCGCGTACCGCTTCACGTACGCCCCCAGGAACGCCTGCAGCGTGGCGACCGCCGGGATGGCGATCAGCGCGCCGACCGCGCCGAGGAGCGCGGTGCCGGCGATGACCGAGCCGAAGGCGACGGCGGGGTGGATGTCGACGGTCTTCGCGGTCAGCTTGGGCTGCAGGACGTAGTTCTCGAACTGCTGGTAGACCACGACGAAGACCAGCACCCACAGCGCGTACCAGGGGTCGACGGTGAACGCGACCAGCATCGGCAGAGCGCCCGCCAGGTAGGTGCCGATGGTCGGGATGAACTGCGAGACCAGGCCCACCCACACGCCGAGCACGGGCGCGTACGGCACGCCCAGGATCTGCAGCAATATGTAGTGCGCGATACCGGAGATGAGTGCCATCAGCCCGCGCGAGTACAGGTATCCGCCGGTCTTGTCGACGGCGATCTCCCAGGCGCGCAGCACCTCGGCCTGCCGGGCGGGCGGCAGTACCGAGCAGATCGCACGGCGCAGGCGGGGCCCGTCGGCGGCGAAGTAGAACGAGAACAGCGTGATCGTGAGCAGTTGGAAGAGTCCGCCGAGGACCTGGGCGGACACGTCGAGGACGCCCGTGGCGCTGTGCTGCACGTAGTTGCGCAGCCAGTCGGAGCGGAGCAGGCCCTTCTGGACGTCCACCCGTTTCAGGTGGGTGTGGAAGTGCGCGTTGACCCAGTTGATGACCGAGTCGAGATAGTTCGGGAAATCCTCGACGATCTTGATGATCTGGCCCGCCAGCATGGAGCCGAGCAGGGTGACGAAACCCGCGGCCGCGATCATGACGGCCAGGAAGACGAGTGCCGTGGCCAGCCCCCTGCGCATGCCGCGCGCGGCCATCCAGCTCACCGCCGGTTCGATGGCGAGGGCCAGGAAGAACGCGATGAGGATGTTGATCAGCAGGCCGGTGAGCTGGTGGAACGCCCAAGTGCCCAGTTGGAAGGCGGCATAGAGGGAGAGCACCAGCACCACGGCCCGCGGCAGCCAGCGCGGCATGCGCGCGCCCGAGGCGGCGCCGTCGGCCGGGGGGCGGTCGGGCGGCGTCGTGCCGAACGGGGAGGCGTGCCGGGCCTGCGGCTCGGTCTCGTCAGTGGGTGCCACGGAGCAAGTCTCGCCCACGGGTACGACAATCATCCCCCGCCCTGCGATCTTCGTGACCGATCAGTACTTCGCGCGCGGAACCTTCACGCCCGATCAGTGGCTGTCGCGCAGAACCTTCACGCCCGATCAGTGGCTGTCGCGCAGAACGTCCATGCCCGATCAGTGCCTCTCGCCCGGAACGTCCATGACCGTGCAGACCACGCGCCACACGTCCTTGGCGTCCCAGCCGGCGTCCAGTGCCTCGTGCACCGTGCGCCCGCCCAGCTCCGTCATCACGTGGTCGCGCGCGAAGGTGTCGGCGTACCCCGGGCCGAAGTGATCCGCCATCCGCTGCCAGAAGACCGTCAACCGCATGCCTCCAGTATCCCGCCCCTGGGGGTGGGCCTGAGACGTGACCGCTTGTCGAGACCGCTTTCCGCCCTACGGTCTTTCGCATGTCCGAAACCGGAGCTTCCCCACTCCCTGCCACACCCCCGGCGCGCTCCCCGCTCTTCCGCGCCGAGCACTTCGTCTGGCTCACCGCGCGCGTACTGGAACAGCGCCTCTTCGCGCACCACTTCCTGAACGGCGGCGCCGACCCGGTCGAGACCGCCCTGGACGCCTACCGCAACGAGGACGGCGGGTACGGCCACGCCCTGGAGCCCGATCTGCGCGGCCCCGTCAGCCAGCCGCTGCACACCGGGCACGCGCTGCGCGTCCTGGACTCCATCGGGCGCTGCGGCGGCCAGCGCGTGGAACGGGTGTGCCGCTACCTGACCTCCGTCTCGACGGCGGACGGCGCGCTGCCGGCGATCCATCCCAGCCAGCGGGGCTACCCGGCGGCCCCCTTCATGCCGATCGTGGACGACCCGCCGAGCGAACTGCTCGCCACCGGGCCCGTGGTGGGTCTGCTGCACCGCAACGAGGTGTGGCACGCCTGGCTGTTCCGGGCCACCGACTTCTGCTGGCACGCGATCGATTCGCTGGAGAAGTCCCACCCCTACGAGATCGAGGCCGCCGTGGCCTTTCTGGACTCGGCTCCCGACCGTCCGCGCGCGGAGGCGGCCGCCGACCGGCTCGGCCGTCTGGTGCGCGAACACCGGCTGGCCGCACTGGACCCGGACGACCTCGCCGCCTATCCGGTGGCGCCCGGCTACGCCCCCGGTGAGCACCACTTCCCGCACGACTACGCGAAGACGCCGAGCTCACTCGCGCGCGCGTGGTTCACCGACGACGAGATCGAGCGCTCCCTGGACTTCCTCGCGGGCGGTCAGCAGGAGGACGGCGGCTGGCCGATCCGGTGGCGTCAGTGGGCCCCGGGTATCGCCCTGGAGGCGCGTCCTCAGGTGACGATCGAGGCGCTGCGCACCCTCAGGGCGTACGGCCGTTCCATCGGCTGACGGCCCCCGCCGTCACCAGCCCATGGCACGTACCCCGGCGGTCACCACCACAGCCGCGGCCACCACGAGCAGGAAGGGGGCGCGCAGAACCAGCGCGACAGCGGCCGCGAGAACACCGGCCACGCGCGCGTCCAGCACCAGGGCGCGTCCGTCGGCGAAGGTCTGCTGGGCGGTGAGGGCGGCCAGCAGGGCCACCGGCATGAGGGCGGCCAGCCGCCTGACGTACGGCCGCTGCAGGGCGCCCTCGGGAACGAACAGACCGGCGACCTTGACGACGTAGCAGCCGAGAGCCGTCAGGCCGATGGCGATCCAGGTGCTCAACGGTCCTCCCCCGTGGCGTCAGCGGGCACCCGGCCGGCGCGGCGCCCCTGCAGGAGCAGGACGCCCGGAGCGGCCAGCGCGGCCACCAGGACGGGCACACCGGCGGGCAGGAAGGGCAGCAGTACGAGCCCCAGCACGACGGCGAGCCCGGCGACGGCGCGCTCGGTGCCGGTCCTCAGCATCGGTGCGAGCAGAGCGAGGAAGACGGCGGGCCCGGCGGCGTCGAGGCCCCACGCGTCCGTGTCCCCGATGGCCTTGGCGCCCAGGGCGCCGAGCAAGGTGGTGAGGTTCCACAGCAGGTACAGGCTGAGCCCGGTCACGGTGAACCCGATCCGGGCAGCACGCCGCGTGGGCTGCGCGAGCGTGACCGCGGTGGTCTCGTCGATGACCCACTGCGCCGCGAACGGCCGCAGCAGGCGCGGTAGCGCCAGCACCTGTGACAGGCGCAGCCCGTAGAAGGCGTTGCGCACACCGAGGAAGAAGGCGCCGGCGGCCGCCGTGAAGGGGTTGCCGCCGGCCGCGAGCGCCCCGACGAGGGCGAACTGGGACGCGCCGGTGAACACCAGGAGGCTGAGCACGCAGGTCTGCAGCAGCGTGAGCCCGCTGCCGGCCGAGGTCACCCCGAAGGCGAACCCGGACAGTCCGACGGCGACGCCGACTCCGAGCGCGTCCCGGACCACGGCGGCATCCGTCTTGCCTCCTCCACCGGCACCTGTCTCTGCGAGAGCTGTCTGTTCTGCCACGTGCCCGAGGCTACGGAGACGACGGCGGGGCGTCTTGTACGTTCTTGCGCTCCCGCTGGTAGGCACCCGGGGGCACGCCGACGATCCGTGCGAAGTGCCGGTTCAGATGCGGTTGATCGGTGAACCCCACGGCGACGGCCGCCTCCGCGGGCGCAGTCCCGGCGTCGAGCAGCCGCCGCGCCCGCCGCACCCGGGCATCCGTCAGCCAGGCGTGGGGCGGCATCCCGTAGGCGTCCCGGAAGGACCGCAGCAGCGCGAACGGACTGGTCCCGAGATCACCCGCCAGCGCCTGAAGCGTCGGCGGCTCGACCATCCGCTCCTCCAGCACGGCACGCGCGCGTGCCGCGACCCGGGCCCCCGCCGTCCGCACGGCGCGCTGCGGCAGCGGGCCGCCGTTGAGCCGCAGCAGCCGGGTGACGGCGACCCGCAGCAGTGTGTCGGCGGCCAGCGCGTTGCCTTCGTCGGCGGCCCGCAGGACCTGATGGACGAGTCGCACGGCGTACGGATCGTCGAGTACGGGCCTGACGAATCCCGGGGTCCCACGGATGAGGGTGGTCTCGGCCGCGATCTCGGAGACGAGGTCCGGCGACGGGTACACGGCCCCGTACCGCCACCCCTCGGGCACCCCGGCCCGCCCCGTGTGCGAGGTGTCGGGATTGACCAGCGCCAGAGCCCCCGCCCCCGCGTACTGGTCGGCACCGCGGTGGTGGAAGACCTCGACCCCGTCGGCGATGGCCGCGATGACGAAGTGCTCATGGGTGTGGCGCACGAACGTCTTGCGAACGTACCGGGCCCGCAGCAGATCGACGCCGGGCAGGTCGGCGTACCGCCAGTGCCGAGCCGCCTCCTCACCGAAATCCGCCATACCGCCGATTCTCCGCCACGCGCTCCGCCCCCGCCGAGCCGCACCCGCGCTCCCGGCCCCGCCCCGCCCCGCCCCACCGCACCGCACCGCACCGCACCGGGACCTTCCGCCCGCGCACCGCGAACCCGCAGGTCAACCGTATTGTCAGTGGCCGGGTGCAGGATGGACGCATGGTCAGCGACGCACAACGAGCCCTCGACGGCTTCTCCCCCGCGACCCGCGGCTGGTTCACGGGGGCCTTCTCCGCGCCCACCGCGGCCCAGGCGGGCGCGTGGAACGCCATCAGAGAGGGCTCGGACGTGCTGGTGGTGGCCCCCACCGGCTCCGGCAAGACCCTGGCCGCCTTCCTCGCCGCCCTGGACCAGCTCGCCTCCACACCCCCGCCCGCCGACCCGAGGAAGCGCTGCCGGGTCCTGTACGTGTCCCCGCTGAAGGCCCTCGCGGTGGACGTGGAGCGCAACCTCCGCAGCCCCCTCACCGGCATCCGCCACGAGTCCGTCCGCCTCGGCCTGCCCGAGCCCGAGGTGAAGGTGGGCATCCGCTCCGGCGACACCCCCGCCGCAGAGCGCCGCGCCCTGGCCACCCGCCCCCCGGACATCCTGATCACCACCCCCGAGTCCCTCTTCCTGATGCTGACGTCGTCGACCCGCGACGCGCTGACCGGCGTGGAGACGGTGATCCTGGACGAGGTGCACGCGGTGGCCGGCACCAAGCGCGGCGCCCACCTCGCGCTCTCCCTGGAGCGCCTGGACGAGCTCCTGCCCAAACCGGCCCGCCGAATCGGCCTGTCCGCGACCGTCCGCCCGGTGGACGAGGTGGCCCGCTACCTGTCACCGCGCCGCAAGGTGGAGATCGTCCAGCCGAAGTCGGGCAAGGAGTTCGACCTCTCGGTCGTCGTCCCGGTGGAGGACCTGGGCGAGCTGGGCGGCTCACCGGTCGCCGAGGGCACGGAAGGGGCGGAGCGGCCCTCCATCTGGCCCCATGTCGAGGAGCGGATCACCGACCTCGTGCAGGCCCACCGCTCCACGATCGTCTTCGCCAACTCCCGCCGCCTCGCGGAGCGGCTGTGCAACAGGCTCAACGAGATCGCGTACGAGCGCGCCACGGGCGAGCCCCTGGACGAGCACCACGCCCCGGCCGAGCTCATGGGCGGCTCGGGAGCCGCCCAGGGCGCCCCGCCCGTCATCGCGCGCGCCCACCACGGCTCGGTCTCCAAGGAGCAGCGGGCCCTGGTCGAGGAGGACCTCAAGGCGGGCCGCCTGCCCGCGGTGGTGGCGACGTCCAGCCTGGAACTCGGCATCGACATGGGCGCCGTCGACCTGGTCGTCCAGGTCGAGTCACCCCCTTCGGTCGCCTCCGGGCTCCAGCGCGTCGGCCGCGCGGGCCATCAGGTCGGCGCGGTCAGCACCGGCGTGGTCTTCCCCAAGTACCGGGGCGACCTGGTCCAGGCGGCGGTGGTCACCGAGCGCATGCGTACCGGCTCCATCGAGTCCCTGCGGGTCCCCGCCAACCCGCTGGACGTCCTGGCCCAGCAGCTGGTCGCCATGACGGCCCTGGACACCTGGCAGGTCGACGACCTCCTGGCCACGGTCCGTCGCGCGGCCCCCTTCGCGTCCCTGCCCGAGTCGGCGTTCACCGCGGTCCTGGACATGCTCGCGGGCCGCTACCCGTCCGACGCCTTCGCCGAGCTGCGCCCGCGCGTGGTGTGGGACCGCGTCGCCGGCACGGTCACCGGCCGTCCGGGCGCCCAGCGTCTCGCCGTGACCTCGGGCGGTACCATCCCCGACCGCGGTCTCTTCGGGGTCTTCCTCGCCGGATCCGATCCCAAGAAGGGCGGCGGCCGGGTCGGCGAGCTCGACGAGGAGATGGTCTACGAGTCGCGGGTCGGCGACGTGTTCACGCTCGGCACGAGCTCCTGGCGGATCGAGGACATCACCCGCGACCGCGTCCTGGTCTCCCCCGCACCGGGCGTCCCTGGCCGCCTGCCCTTCTGGAAGGGCGACCAGCTCGGCCGCCCGCTCGAACTGGGGCGCGCGCTGGGCCAGTTCCTGCGCGAGGTCGGCTCCCTGCCCAAGGAGGACGCCCGGCTGCGCCTCCTCACGGCGGGGCTGGACGCCTGGGCGGCGGACAACGTCCTGTCCTACCTGGACGAGCAGCGCGAGGCCTGCGGCCACATCCCCGACGACCGCACGATCGTGGTGGAACGGTTCCGGGACGAGCTGGGCGACTGGCGCGTGGTCGTCCACTCCCCGTTCGGCGCTCAGGTGCACGCCCCGTGGGCGCTCGCCCTCGGCGCCAAGCTCTCCGAGCGATACGGCATGGACGCACAGGTCATGCACGCCGACGACGGCATCGTCCTGCGCCTGCCCGACGCCGATCTCATGGGCCTGGACCTGCTCGACCGGGAGCCGATGAAGGCGGGCACGGAGTACGACGCCGACCAGGCCCCCGTGGGCGCGGCGGACGTCGTCTTCGACAAGGGCGAGGTCGACCAGATCGTCACCGACCAGGTCGGCGGCTCGGCCCTGTTCGCGTCCCGTTTCCGCGAGTGCGCGGCCCGCGCGCTGCTGCTCCCGCGCCGCAACCCCGGCAAACGCACCCCGCTGTGGCAGCAGCGCCAGCGAGCCGCGCAACTGCTCGAGGTGGCCAGCGAGTTCGGCTCGTTCCCGATCGTCCTCGAAGCCGTCCGCGAGTGCCTTCAGGACGTCTTCGACGTGCCCGGACTCGTCGAGCTGATGGGCGACCTCGAGGCCCGCAAGGTGCGTCTGGTGGAGGTCACCACCCCGGAGCCGTCCCCCTTCGCCCGTTCCCTCCTGTTCGGGTATGTCGCCCAGTTCCTGTACGAGGGGGACTCGCCGCTCGCCGAGCGCCGAGCCGCCGCCCTCTCCCTCGACTCGCGTCTGCTGGCCGAACTGCTGGGTCAGGCGGAACTGCGCGAGCTCCTCGACGCCGAGGTCCTGACCGAGCTGGAGCGCGAGCTCCAGTGGCTCACCGAGGACCGACGCGTCAAGGACCCCGAGGGGGTCGCCGACATCCTGCGGCTCCTGGGCCCGCTGACCGACACGGAGCTGGCCGAGCGGGGTGCGGAGCCGCAGTGGGTCCGGGAGCTGGCCTCCGCCCGGCGCGTGATCCGGGTCCGTGTCTCCGGCACCGAGCACTGGGCGGCCATCGAGGACGCCGGCCGCCTGCGCGACGCACTCGGCACAGCGCTCCCCGTCGGCGTCCCCGAGGCCTTCATGGAGCCGGTCAAGGACCCCCTGGGCGACCTGCTGGCCCGCTACGCCCGCACCCACGGCCCGTTCACGTCGGCCACGGCGGCGACCCGCTTCGGCCTGGGAGTGGCGGTCACGGAAGGCGCGCTGCAGCGTCTCGCCGCTAACGGCCGCGTCGTACAGGGGGAGTTCCATCCCGCGGGCATCGGCCAGGAGTGGTGCGACGCGTCCGTGCTGCGCCGCCTGCGCCGCCGTTCCCTGGCCGCGCTGCGGCACGAACTGGAGCCGGTGCCGCCCGCCGCACTCGCCCAGTTCCTCCCGCAGTGGCAGCACATCGGCAAGGGACACGCACTGCGCGGCATCGACGGACTGGTCCGGGCGATCGAGCAGCTGCAAGGGGCGTCCGTCCCCGCGTCGGCCCTGGAGAAGCTGGTGCTGCCCTCCCGTGTCGCCGGCTACACACCGGCGATGCTCGACGAGCTCACCGCCGCCGGAGAGATCGTCTGGGCCGGCGCGGGCGCGCTTCCCGGCAAGGACGGCTGGGTCTCCCTCTACACGACGGACGCGGCCCCGCTCCTCCTGCCCCCACCGCACCCCCTGGAACTGACCGCGCTGCACCAGTCCGTGCTGGACGCCCTCTCCGGCGGCTACGGCCTGTTCTTCCGGCAGATCGCCGACCAGGTCCGCGCCACGACCCACCCCGAGGCCACCGATCCCCAACTGGCCGATGCCGTCTGGGACCTGGCCTGGTCCGGGCGCCTGACGAACGACACGCTGACCCCCATGCGCTCCCTGCTGGGTTCGGGCCGCACCGCGGGCTCCACGGCCCACCGGGCCAAGCGCACAGTCCCGCGCGGCCGCTACGGCTCCCTGACCGCCGCCGCCCGCACCGCGTCCCGAACGGGCCCGCCCACGGTCGCCGGCCGCTGGTCCCTGCTCCCCGCCCACGAGCCCGACCCGACGGTCCGCGCCCACGCCCTCGCCCGTACTCTCCTCGACCGGCACGGCGTGGTCACCCGGGGCGCCGTCGCCGCGGAGGGCGTCGAGGGCGGCTTCTCGGCGACGTACCGCGTCCTGTCCGTGTTCGAGGAGAGCGGCCAGGCGCGACGCGGCTATGTCGTGGAGGGACTCGGCGCGGCCCAGTTCGCGATGGACGGCGCGGTGGACCGCCTCCGCGCGGTCTCCAACGCCCGGGACCGAGGCGAGTCCCTCCCCCACCCGCCCATGGACGACATGACCTGGCCGCCCGCCTCCCTTGAGATCACGGGCTTCACCGACGACCTGGACGGCTTCCCGCCCACCCCTCGCTCCCGCGACGAGTACGTCTCGCCCCGCGACTTCGCCGATCCCGGCGCGGGCGGCCCACGCGGGGGCGGCTCCTCGTACGTGCCCTACGCCTCGTACGGCTCCCCCGCCCCCAACCGCCGCCCGCGTCCGACCCCCGACTCGCGGGCCGTGGTCCTGGCCGCCGCCGACCCGGCGAACGCCTACGGCGCCGCCCTTTCCTGGCCGGAGCCCCCGACCGGCGCGGGCCACAAACCGGGCCGCAAGGCAGGCTCCCTGGTGGTCCTCGTCGACGGCGAACTGACGCTCTACATGGAACGCGGCGGCAAGACCCTTCTCGCCTGGCCCGCCGACCCGGACGCCAGGGCCACGGACGACCCCCGCCTCCAGTCGGCCGCCGAAGCCCTGGCCACAGCGGCCCGAGCGGGCTCGCTCGGAACGGTCACGGTGGAACGCATCAACAACGCCCAGGCCCTGACCTCCCCCATCGGCACCCTCCTGGAAGGAGCGGGCTTCATCGCAACCCCCAGAGGCCTGCGCCTACGCGCATAACGCCACGCCCCCGCACCCCCGGCCCAACCGCCGGAGGCACATGTCACCCTGGACCCATGCCCGAAGGAGACACCGTCTGGCAGACCGCGAAACGCCTGCACACGGCCCTCGCGGGCAAGCCGCTGACCCGCAGCGACCTCCGCGTGCCCAAGTACGCCACGGCCGACCTGACGGGCCGGACCGTCCTGGACGTCACCCCGCGCGGCAAGCACCTCCTGACCCGCATCGAGGGCGGCCTCACCCTCCACTCGCACCTGCGGATGGACGGCGCCTGGAAGGTGTACGCGAACGGGCGCCGCTGGACCGGCGGCCCCTCCCACCAGATCCGCGTGATCCTGGGCACGGCGGACCAGACGGCCGTCGGCTACCGCCTCCCCGTACTCGAGCTCCTGCGCACCGCCGACGAGGACCGCGCCGTAGGTCACCTCGGCCCCGACCTCCTGGGCCCGGACTGGAACCCCGAGCAGGCGCTCGCGAACGTCCTCGCCGATCCCGACCGACCCCTGGGCGAGGCCCTGCTGGACCAGCGCAACCTCGCGGGGATCGGCAACGTCTACAAGTGCGAGCTCTGCTTCCTGCTCGGCGTCACGCCCTGGCTCGCGGTCGGCGCCCTGCCCTCCGAGCGCGCGGCGAAGCTGCCGGAGCTGGCCAAACGGCTCCTGGAGGTCAACCGCGACCGCCCGATCCGCACCACCACGGGCCGCCGCGGCCAGGACCTGTTCGTGTACGGCCGTGCGCCCCGCCCCTGTCTGCGCTGTGGCACGTCCATCCGCGTGGCCGACCAGGGCGACGGCTCGCGCGAGCGCCCCACCTACTGGTGCCCCCACTGCCAGGCGGGCCCGACCCCGGGCTCCCGTACCCACCGCGGAACCCCACCCCGCACGACTAATTGACGGAGCGTCAGAAACACTCGTACCGTCCCTACATGCCCGTAACGGCGTACGACCTCACCGGACGGACCGCTTTCGTCACCGGAGCGGCGGCCGGCATCGGCCGCGCCTCGGCCCTGCTGCTGGCCGAGGCCGGCGCCACGGTCCACTGCGCGGACCGGGACGCGCAGGGCCTGCACGAGACGGCGACCCTCATCAAGGACGCAGGCGGCACGGCCCACACGCACCACCTCGACGTCACCGACCGCGAGCAGCTCCACCAGGCCGTCGCATCCTGCGAGCAGCTGCACGTGATGGCAGCGATCGCCGGAATCATGCACAGCAGCCCGGTACTGGATACACGGGACGAGGACCTCGACCGCGTCCTGAACGTCAACTTCAAGGGAGTTCTCCACGCCTGCCAGGAGGCGGCCCGCGCGATGCTGGCCCGCCGCACCCCCGGCAGCATCATCACCATGGCCTCCAGCGCCATCGACACCGGCCGCCCGGGCCTGCTCTGCTACGGCGCCGCCAAGGCGGCCGTCGTCCAGCTGACGAAGACGCTGGCGAGCGAGGTGGGACGCCAGGGCATCCGCGTCAACGCGGTCGCACCGGGCTGGACGCGCACGCCCATGACCGAACGCCACGAGGCCGCGGAACAGGAGCGGACCGAGACACTGATGGCGCGGTTGTCGCCGCTGGGCCGGGTGGGCGAGCCACAGGACGTCGCCCACACCGTGCTCTACCTCGCCTCGGACGCCTCGGGCTTCATGACGGGCCAGATCCTGCGTCCGAACGGCGGAGTGGCGATGCCGTGGTGACGTGCGCCGTCCGCCAGGCCGCCCCCCACCGGCCCGCCCGCATGGCTCCGGCGGCCCGTCCCTTGGGCACACAGTGCACCGGCAGCAGGCTCACCCCCCACCCTCCGGCCACGACCGCCCCCTCCAGCACCCCGGCGCCCGGCGCCAGTGCCAGCCGCAGCACGGCACACCACCACAGCACCCCGAGTGCGAGCGCCACCCCCCGGCGCGCCATCGGCAGTGCCATGGATCCACCTCCAGCCCGACGCTAATCCGACCCGCTCACCACCAGACAGGGCGCACGACCGGCACACGGGCGTACCCCTCGGGAGTGGTGTGCCGTCCGGGCGTCGGCTGCTCAGCCGTTCTCCGCCTGGAACATCCAGTGATGCTTCTCGAGATCCGCCGTGATCCCGATGAGAATGTCCTGGCTGACGGGATCCGCCTCCCCGGTGGCCGCCACCCGCTTCCGCATCCTGCCGATCACCGCGCCCAGGGCGTCCACGAGGGTCCTTACCGCGTCCGTGTCCTTGACCCACCCGTCGGACACCGCCCCGATCCCGCTGCCGGCGGCCACCGTGGCGGCGCGCCCGTCGGGCGGTACACCCAGTGCCGAGGCCCGTTCGGCCACCGTGTCGGAGTGGGTCCGCGCGACGTCCACGACCTCGTCGAGCTGGAGATGCACCGAGCGAAAGCGCGGCCCGACCACGTTCCAGTGGACCTGCTTCGCGACGAGGGAGAGGTCGAGGAGGTCGACGAGCGCCCCCTGCAACGCCTCGGAGACGGCCTTCAGGTCCGTGCCGGACAACGGGCTCTTCACGACGTACATCCGCGTGCTCCGATTCTGTGTGCGGCCCCGAGTCCCGTCCCCCGCCTCCCCACCATGCACGAAAGCCCCGTACCGCGCCTCTCCGGATCATCCGGAGAAGCCCCGGTCGGGGCCTCGCACACTTCGTGGTGCGTCGTCAGGTCAAGCGCACATCCGCGTGAACGTCACGCGGCGACCACGTCCACCGCCTCGGCGGGCGCCTTGATGGTCACCCTTTCCGGAGGCACACCGGTCACCGAAACGGAACCCAGCATCGGGCGAACCGGTGCCGGCGAGGCGGCCGCAGCGGACTGGGCCAGCTCGGCGAGTGCGAGTTCGTCGCTCACTTCCCGCATGAGTTCGGACATCCGTACGTCCAGCGCGTCGCAGATGGCGGCGAGCAGCTCGGAGGAAGCCTCCTTCTGCCCCCGCTCCACCTCGGAGAGATAGCCGAGTGAGACTCGGGCGGACGAGGAGACTTCGCGCAGAGTACGGCCCTGGCGTTGGCGCTGCCGACGCAGCACGTCACCCAGCAGGCGACGGAGCAGAATCATCGGTGGCTCCCTCCTCGGACCGCGTAGCCGCATCCTTCACGCCCCACCGTACCGCCTTGCGCCGCGGCCGTGCGGGGAGCGATGTCGTGTTCACTCAGGGCTGCAAACATCAAAACCCCCCGTTCTGTTCCGTATCCTGTGCCCGCTCATTCCCACTGTGTTCGCCCGCAAGCTCCGTCAGGAGCAGTGCGAGTACGCTCCGTACACTCTCTCTACGAATTTCCGCACGGTCGCCGTTCAACCGCAGGGCCTCTACTTTTCCGCCAGAGGCAGAACCGGAACCAGGGCCGAAGGGCCCGTCGACGGCCACGAAAACCGTCCCGACGGGCCGGCCGTCCTGCGGTTCCGGGCCCGCGACGCCGGTCGTCGAAACGCCCCAGTCGGCGCCGAGCGCCTTGCGTACTCCGGCCGCCATCTGGGCCGCGACCTGCGGATCCACGGCTCCGTGCTCGGCCAGCAGGCCGGCGTCCACACCCAGCAGCTCGTGCTTGAGTTCGGTGGCGTACGCCGTCACCGAGCCCCGGAACACCTTGGACGCCCCGGGGACGTCGGTGACCTCCGCCGCGACCAGCCCGCCCGTGAGGGACTCCGCGACGGCGAGGGTCTGCCCCTTCACTGTCAGTAGTCTCACCACGTCAGCGGCCTGGGAACTCACGCTTCCGTCTCCTCCAACGCGGCCTTGCGCTCGGCGATTCCCTGCCTGCGCAGCACAATGGCTTGTCTCACATAGTCGAGTCCGGTCACCACCGTCAGGACGACGGCCGCACCCATCACCCAGAACCTCAGGCTGGCCAGCCATCCCGTCAGCGCCAGGATGTACATCCCGACCGCCACGCCCTGCGTGAGCGTCTTGAGCTTGCCGCCGCGGCTCGCCGGGATGACGCCGTACCGGATGACCAGGAAACGCAGCAGCGTGATCCCGAGTTCCCGGCCGAGGATGACGATCGTCACCCACCACGGCAGGTCGCCCAGCCCGGACAGACAGATCAGCGCCGCCCCCATGATCGCCTTGTCGGCGATGGGGTCGGCGATCTTCCCGAAGTCGGTGACGAGGTTGTAGGTACGGGCGAGGTGGCCGTCGAACAGGTCGGTGATCATGGCGACGGCGAACGCGGCCCAGGCGACCGAGCGCCAGGCCGGGTCGTAGCCGCCGTCGGCGAGCATCAGGACGACGAAGGCGGGGACGAGCAGCAGCCGGAGCATGGTGAGCAGGTTGGCGATGTTCCAGACGCTCGCCTGGTTGACGGCCGCGGCCGCGATCTTCGCGCCCCGCGGCGGCTTCGTGCCGCCTTCCGCTTCGGAAGAGGTGGCCGCGGCCTGCGAGGGACCCGTCTTGGAGGAGCCGTTCGCCGCCGATGCCGGGACTCCGGTCATCTGCCCGCCTCCTCACTGGACCCGAGCGAGCCCGCGAGCGGCTCGGCCACCAGGTCGACACCCTCCGTACCGACCACCTTGGCCTCGACGATACGGCCGACGCGCAGACCCGCGCCGCTCGTGAGCAGCACCTGGCCGTCCGTCTCGGGCGCCTGGTGCGCGCCCCGGCCGTACACACCCTCCTCGTCCACGGACTCCACGAGGACGTGCGCGGTCTCGCCCACGCGCTCCTCGGCCCGCTGCGAGACCAGTTCCTCGGCCAGCCGGGAGATGTGGGCCAGCCGCTCGGCGACGACGTCCTCGTCCAGCTTGTTCTCGTACGTCGCCGCCTCGGTGCCCTCCTCGTCGGAGTAGCCGAAGACGCCGATGGCGTCCAGGCGCGCACCGTTGAGGAACCGCTCCAGCTCCGCGAGGTCGGCCTCGCTCTCGCCAGGGAAGCCGACGATGAAGTTGGAGCGCACGCCCGCCTGGGGGGCCTTGGCCCGGATGGTGTCGAGCAGTTCCAGGAAGCGGTCGGTGTCGCCGAAGCGGCGCATGGCGCGCAGCACGCCGGGCGCGGAGTGCTGGAAGGACAGGTCGAAGTACGGGGCGACCTTCGGGGTGGAGGTCAGGACGTCGATCAGCCCGGGACGCATCTCGGCCGGCTGGAGGTAGCTGACGCGCACCCGCTCGATGCCGTCGACCTCGGCGAGCTCGGACAGCAGGGACTCCAGCAGGCGGATGTCGCCCAGGTCCTTGCCGTAGGACGTGTTGTTCTCGGAGACCAGCATGATCTCCTTGACACCCTGCTCGGCCAGCCAGCGGGTCTCGTTCAGCACGTCGCTGGGGCGGCGGGAGATGAAGGAGCCACGGAAGGACGGGATGGCGCAGAAGGTGCAGCGCCGGTCGCACCCGGAGGCGAGCTTCACCGAGGCGACCGGGGAGCCGTCCAGCCGGCGGCGCAGGGGTGCCCGGGGGCCCGAGGCGGGCGCGAGGCCCTCCGGGAGGTCCACGGGGGCGTGCCCGGGCAGCGCGACCTCGGCCGCGGATTCCTGGCGCTCGGCGGGGCTGATCGGCAGCAGCTTGCGCCGGTCGCGGGGGGTGTGGGCGGCGTGGATGCCGCCGCTGAGGATGGTCTGCAGGCGGTCGGAGATGTCCGCGTAGTCGTCGAAGCCGAGCACACCGTCGGCCTCGGGGAGGGCCTCGGCGAGGTCCTTGCCGTAGCGCTCGGCCATGCAGCCCACCGCCACGACGGCCTGGGTTCTGCCGTGGCCCTTGAGGTCGTTGGCCTCCAGGAGGGCGTCGACGGAGTCCTTCTTGGCGGCCTCGACGAAGCCACAGGTGTTCACGACCGCGACGTCCGCGTCCGCGGCGTCCTCCACGAGGTCCCAGCCGTCCGCCTCCAAGCGGCCTGCGAGCTCCTCCGAGTCCACCTCGTTACGGGCGCAGCCAAGAGTGACGAGTGCGACGGTACGGCGTTCAGGCATGGGCTCAAGACTACTTTGTCCCGCTGACGGTCCACGTCGAAGGGCCCGGCCGATCCCGGCCGGGCCCCTCGGTGCTGTGTGCGGTCAGCCGACCTGGGGGTCGCCCTTCGTGTACGTCAGGCGCTCCACCGCGCCCGGCTGGAAGTCGTCCTCAATCTTCTTGCCGTTGACGTAGAGCTGGATGGCTCCGGCGTCACCGAGGACGAGATTGATCTTCTCGCTGTCCTGGAAGGTCTTGGAGTCGCCCTGGGCGAGGAGCCCGTCGAACAGGAGCCGGCCGTTGTGGTCCTTGGCGGAGATCCAGCTCTTTCCGTCGGGGGCCGTGACGCGGACGGTCACCTTGTCCTGGGGCGCGGCCGCGATGGCGCTGTCCGAGGGGTCGGACTTCGGGGTGGCGGACTTCTTGTCGTGCGGTGTCGGCGAGGCGGACTTGCTCTGCGTGGGCGTCGATCCCTCGGCGACCTGGGCCTTGGCGCCGCCGTCGTCGCCGCCCTTGAACGCCGTGAACCCGACGAAGCCGACCACGGCGACGATCGCGGCGACCATCGCCGCGGTCCAGTTCGGGCCGCGCCGCTCGGGGCGGATGCGTTCCGCCTCGAACAGCGGGGCCGCCGGGGTCGGGGCCGGGCGGCCGCCGTGATCGGCGTCGTACTGCGCGAGCAGCGGGGCCGGATCGAGGTGGACGGCCTTGGCCACGGTCCGGATGTGCCCGCGCGCGTAGACGTCCCCGCCGCAGGGGGCGAAGTCGTCCGCCTCGATGGCGTGCACGATGGCGATGCGGACCCGGGTGGCGTTGCTGACGTCGTCGACGGTCAGCCCGGCGTCGATGCGCGCCTGTTTGAGGGCGCGGCCGACGGAGAGGTGGGCTTGCTCGCGATCGTCTTCGAACGGACGCTCGTCTTCAGGGGAGTTGCCGATGGACACGGGGGCGCCTTTCGAGCGTTTTAGCCACCTGTGCTGGAGGTTCAGTCTATGGGGGGTGCGAAAGGGTGGGGCAACCGGACGGCCGAGGTTGTTAGCCCATCGGTATGGCCGGACACGCCGATGGTCGGGCAAGCGTTTGTCGCTTCCCTCAAGTTGACGTACGGGGAAGGGAAACGGTTGCTCAATGATCCCTTACGCGTGAGTCACGATCGGACATCGGTGGCGCACCCGCTCGGGTCCTTTCTCAAGCCTCCCCACGGATCACCGCGAGCACGCCGTCCAGTTCGTCAGCCTTCACAAGAACGTCACGAGCCTTGGACCCCTCACTCGGCCCAACGATGTTCCGGGACTCCATGAGGTCCATGAGCCGCCCGGCCTTGGCGAACCCGACGCGCAGCTTGCGCTGGAGCATGGACGTCGACCCGAACTGGGTGGACACCACCAGCTCGGCCGCCTGGCACAGCAGGTCGAGGTCGTCGCCGATCTCCTCGTCGATCTCCTTCTTCTGCTTGGTCCCGACGGTGACGTCGTCCCGGAAGACGGGCGCCATCTGGTCCTTGCAGTGCTGGACGATCGCCGCGACCTCCTCCTCGGTCACGAACGCGCCCTGCATACGGGTCGGCTTGCTGGCGCCCATCGGCAGGAAGAGTCCGTCGCCCTTGCCGATCAGCTTCTCGGCGCCGGGCTGGTCGAGGATGACGCGCGAGTCGGCGAGCGAGGAGGTGGCGAAGGCGAGCCGCGAGGGCACGTTCGCCTTGATCAGACCGGTGACGACGTCGACCGAGGGCCGCTGCGTGGCGAGGACCAGGTGGATGCCGGCCGCGCGCGCGAGCTGCGTGATGCGCACGATCGCGTCCTCCACGTCGCGCGGGGCGACCATCATCAGGTCGGCGAGCTCGTCGACGATCACCAGCAGGTACGGGTACGGCTGGAGCTCGCGCTCGCTGCCCTCCGGAGACTTCACCTTGCCGTTGCGGACGGCCTCGTTGAAGTCGTCGATGTGCCGGTAGCCGTACGCCGCAAGGTCGTCGTAGCGGAGGTCCATCTCGCGTACGACCCACTGGAGCGCCTCGGCGGCCCGCTTGGGGTTGGTGATGATCGGCGTGATCAGGTGCGGGATGCCCTCGTAGGCGGTCAGCTCCACGCGCTTGGGGTCGACGAGGACCATGCGCACGTCCTCGGGGGTCGCGCGGACCATGACCGACGTGATGAGGCAGTTGATGCACGACGACTTGCCGGAGCCGGTGGCACCGGCGACCAGGACGTGCGGCATCTTCGCGAGGTTGGCCATCACGTAGCCGCCCTCGACGTCCTTGCCGAGCGCGACCAGCATCGGGTGGTCGTCCTCGGCGGCCGCCGCGAGCCGCAGCACGTCGCCGAGGTTGACCATCTCGCGGTCGGTGTTGGGGATCTCGATGCCGACGGCGGACTTGCCGGGGATCGGGCTGATGATCCGCACGTCCGGGCTGGCGACGGCGTACGCGATGTTCTTCGTCAGCGCGGTGATCCGCTCGACCTTCACGGCCGGGCCGAGTTCGACCTCGTAGCGGGTGACCGTCGGCCCGCGCGTGAAGCCGGTGACGGCGGCGTCGACCTTGAACTCCGTGAAGACGTTCGTGAGGGAGGCGACGACCGCGTCGTTGGCGGCGCTGCGCGCCTTGCCGGGGCCGCCGCGCGTGAGGAGGTCGAGCGAGGGCAGCGCGTAGGTGATGTCCCCGGACAGCTGGAGCTGCTCCGCGCGCGCGGGCAGTTCGGAGGGCGCCTCCGGCGCGGGCTTGGTGAGGTCGGCGACCTCGACCTTGAGCTTCTCCTGCTTGGGGCGCGCGGCCGGGACCGGCGTCGGCGTGGGCAGCGTCTCCTCGCGGTCGCCCACGCTCACGCCCTGGGTGAGGTCCGCGACGACCGGCGACGGCGGCATCCCGTGCATGACGGCACCGTCCAGCGCGGCCGCGGCGGCCGCCGCGACGTCCACAGCGTCCATCTGACGGCCCATGTCGGGCTGGGGCACCGCGGAGCGCCTGGGGCGGCCCCGCCGCCGGGAGAGGGCCTCCTGCTCCGCGCTGTCGGGGTCGTACGGCTCGGGGGCGGATCCGCGCCGGCGCGCGCGGGCGGGAATCGCCTCGCGCCACTGCTCGTCGTAGCGCTGGTCCTCCTCGGTGGGTTCGCCCACGTACGGGTCGTGGACGATCCCGAGCCGCACCCCGAGCATCCGCAGCCGCTGCGGGATGGCGTTGACCGGGGTGGCCGTGACGACGAGCAGACCGAAGACCGTGAGCAGCACGAGCAGCGGTACGGCGAGTACCTCGCCCATGGTGTACGTCAGCGGGGTGGCCGCCGCCCAGCCGATGAGGCCGCCCGCGTCCCTTATGGCCTGCATGCCGTCGCTGCGGGCCGGCGAGCCGCAGGCGATGTGGACCTGGCCGAGCACGCCGATGGCGAGCGCGGACAGGCCGATGACGATGCGGCCGTTGGCCTCGGGCTTCTCGGGGTGCCGGATGAAGCGCGCGGCGATGACCGCCAGCAGTATCGGCACCAGCAGGTCGAGGCGGCCGAAGGAGCCGGTCACCAGGATCTCGACGAGGTCGCCGACGGGGCCGCGCAGGTCGGCCCAGGTGCCGGCGGCGACGATCAGGGCGAGGCCGAGGAGAAGGAGAGCCACGCCGTCCTTGCGGTGTGCGGGGTCGAGGTTCTTCGCTCCGTTCCCTATACCCCGAAAGACGGCGCCGACGGCGTGCGCGAGGCCGAGCCACAGCGCGCGCACCAGCCTGTAGATACCCCCGGTCGGGCTCGGCGCCGGCCTCGGCGGCGGCGCGGCCTTCTTCGCCGCGGCCTTCTTGGCGGGCGCCTTCTTCGCCGGGGCCCTTTTCGCGGCGGCCTTCTTCGCCGGAGCCGCCGCCTTCTTCGCGGGCTGCTTCTTGGCAGCGGAGGGACGTGAGGCCATAGGTGTGAGGTTACCGGTGGAGACGACGACGGACACGTGTGCCCACCGCTTCACCCGTTCGTGTCGCCCTTGACCGTGCGCGGAACTGACGCGTCCTCATGGGCAACTGCGCCTCACCCGGGCGTCAGTTCTGCGAGGGCACCGAGGGGGTGTTTCCGGCACCCGGCTCCAGCGCGTCCAGCGCCCGCCGCAAACCGGTGAGTTTGCGTTCGAGATGGGCCGCGGTGGCCACCGCCGCCGCGTCCGCCGAATCGTCGTCCAACTGCTTGGACAGCGCCTCGGCCTGCTCCTCGACGGCCGCGAGCCGCGCCGACAGCTCGGCGAGCAGCCCGGCCGGCTCCTTGGCGTCACCGACCGCGGACTTGCCTCCGCCGCCCTCCAACTGCAGGCGCAGCAGCGCCGCCTGCTCCCGCAGCTGGCAGTTCTTCATGTACAGCTCGACGAAGACCGAGACCTTCGCGCGCAGCACCCACGGGTCGAACGGCTTGGAGATGTAGTCCACCGCACCCGCCGCGTAGCCGCGGAACGTGTGGTGCGGGCCGTGGTTGATCGCGGTGAGGAAGATGATCGGGATGTCCCGGGTCCGCTCCCGCCGCTTGATGTGCGCGGCGGTCTCGAAACCGTCCATGCCCGGCATCTGGACGTCCAGCAGAATGACCGCGAAGTCGTCCGTGAGCAGTGCCTTGAGCGCTTCCTCCCCGGACGATGCCCGCACCAGTGTCTGATCGAGCGCGGAGAGGATGGCCTCCAGCGCCAGCAGATTCTCCGGCCGGTCATCGACCAGGAGGATCTTGGCCTTCTGCACCATGGCCCGCCCTCCTCGCCCCGGATGTGCACCGGGCGCCGCCCCTGGGGACGACTCCGTTTCGCCGCCCGTCCTTGTGCCGGTCATCGTAGCCGCACCCCGCCTGTCGCCACACCCTGTCACCGTGATGTCACTGTGCACGTAGCAGAAACGGACCGGGAGACCAGAAGGTTCCCCGTATCCCGTACTTCTACACGGCGTCGGCCACACTGCGTCAGCAACTCCGTGTGAACATCGATGATTCTCGTCACTCCCCCCGCATCCACTGCTCCATCACCGTCAGCAGGTGATCGGGGTCGACCGGCTTGGTCACGTAGTCGGAGGCGCCCGACTCGATCGCCTTCTCCCGGTCGCCCTTCATCGCCTTCGCCGTCAGCGCGATGATCGGCAGGCCCGCGAACTGGGGCATCCGGCGGATCGCGGTGGTCGTCGCGTACCCGTCCATCTCGGGCATCATGATGTCCATCAGGACGACCGCGACGTCGTCGTGCTGTTCCAGGACCTCGATGCCCTCGCGGCCGTTCTCGGCGTAGAGCACCGACAGACCGTGCTGCTCCAGGACGCTGGTCAGCGCGAACACGTTACGGATGTCGTCGTCGACGATCAGCACCTTCTGCCCACCGAAGCGGATGCCCCGGTGCACCTGCGGCTGCGCGGCCTGCTCGTCGGCCGGCCACTGCTCCGCCGCCACCGAGCCCTGGCCGGCGTCGAGCGCGTGCCTGCGGCGGCGCCTGAACAGGGCCGCGGCGCCGTTCTGGGCATGCTGGTACGACTTCACCTCCGCCGGCGTCTCGATCTCCACGTCGGAGAGCTGGGAGAGGTCCGACGCGGCCACCAGATCGCTCGCCCCGAGGGCCGCCACGGGCTGCTGGTAGCCCTGCGGCGGCAGTTCGCTGGGATGCAGGGGCAAATACAGCGTGAACGTCGAGCCGCGCCCCGGTTCGCTCTGCGCGTGGATCTCGCCGCCGAGCAGCTGGGCGATCTCCCGCGAGATCGAGAGCCCCAGGCCCGTACCGCCGTACTTGCGGCTGGTGGTGCCGTCGGCCTGCTTGAACGCCTCGAAGATCACTCGCATCTTGCTGGCCGCGATACCGATGCCGGTGTCGGTCACCGAGAAGGCGATCAGGCCGGCGTCCGGATTGCTGAGCGAGCCGGTCTCCAGCAGCTGCTCCCGGATGGCCATGGGCACGTCCGACCCGGCGGGCCGGATCACCAGCTCCACGGAGCCGGAGTCGGTGAACTTCACGGCGTTCGACAGCAGGTTGCGCAGCACCTGCAGGAGACGCTGCTCGTCCGTGTGCAGCGTGGCCGGCAGCTCCGGCGAGACCCGTACGGACAGGTCCAGCCCCTTCTCCGCGGTCAGCGGCCGGAAGGTGGCCTCCACGTAGTCGACGAGCTGGACGAGCGCGATGCGCGTCGGGGAGACGTCCATCTTGCCCGCCTCGACCTTCGACAGGTCCAGGATGTCGTTGATCAGCTGCAGCAGGTCCGAGCCGGCTCCGTGGATGGTCTCGGCGAACTCGACCTGCTTGGGCGTGAGGTTGGCGTCCGCGTTGTCGGCGAGCAGCTTGGCCAGGATCAGCAGCGAGTTCAGCGGCGTCCGCAGCTCGTGCGACATGTTGGCCAGGAACTCGCTCTTGTAGCGCATCGAGACGGCCAGCTGCTCGGCGCGCTCCTCCAGGACCTGCCGCGCCTCCTCGATCTCGGTGTTCTTCACCTCGATGTCGCGGTTCTGCTGGGCCAGCAGCTCGGCCTTCTCCTCCAGTTCGGCGTTGGACGCCTGCAGGGCCTTCTGCCGGTTCTCCAACTCGGCCGACCGCTCCCGCAGTTGCTCGGTGAGCTCCTGCGACTGCTTCAGCAGCTGCTCGGTCTTGGTGTTCACCGAGATGGTGTTGACGCTGGTCGCGATCATCTCGGCGATCTGGTTGAGGAAGTCCTTCTGGATCTGCGTGAAGGGCGTGAAGGAGGCCAGCTCGATGACGCCGAGGACCTTCCCCTCGAACAGCACCGGCAGGACGATCACCTGGGCGGGCGGTGCCTCGCCGAGACCGGAGGAGATCTTCAGGTAGCCGCTGGGCGCGTTCTCCACCAGGATCGTGCGCTTCTCCTGGGCGGCCGTCCCGATCAGCGCCTCGCCGGGCCGGAACGACGTCGGCATGGAGCCCATCGAGTAGCCGTACGAGCCCAGCATCCGCAGCTCGTACTGGTCCTCGGCGTCGGCGCTCAGGTCCTGGCCGTCCATGAGCGGCATCGTCAGGAAGAACGCGCCGTGCTGGGCGGAGACCACCGGCGTCAGCTCGCTCATGATCAGCGAGGCGACGTCCTGCAGGTCGCGGCGGCCCTGCATCAGCGCGGAGATACGGGCCAGGTTGCCCTTGAGCCAGTCCTGCTCCTTGTTGGCGATCGTGGTGTCGCGCAGGTTGGCGATCATCTTGTTGATGTAGTCCTGCAGTTCCTGGATCTCGCCGGAGGCGTCGACGTCGATCTTCAGGTTCAGGTCGCCCCTGGTCACCGCGGTGGCCACGCGCGCGATGGCACGCACCTGCCGGGTGAGGTTCCCGGCCATCTCGTTCACGGACTCGGTGAGGTCGCGCCAGGTGCCGTCGACGTCACGCACGCGTGCCTGACCGCCCAGCTGGCCCTCGGTGCCCACCTCGCGGGCGACTCGGGTGACCTCCTCCGCGAAGGACGACAGCTGGTCGACCATCGTGTTGATCGTCGTCTTCAGCTCCAGGATCTCGCCCCGGGCGTCGATGTCGATCTTCTTGGTCAGGTCGCCCTTGGCGATGGCCGTGGTAACCATGGCGATGTTGCGCACCTGACCGGTCAGGTTGGACGCCATCTGGTTCACGGACTCGGTCAGGTCCTTCCACGTACCGGCCACACCCGGTACGTGCGCCTGGCCGCCGAGGATGCCGTCCGTGCCCACCTCGCGGGCCACCTTGGTGACCTGGTCGGCGAACGAGCTCAGCGTCTTCACCATCGTGTTGAAGGTGTCGGCGAGCTGCGCGACCTCGCCGCGCGCCTCGATCGTCACCGTCCGCGTCAGGTCGCCGTTGGCGACCGCGTTGGCCACCTGGGAGATGTTGCGCACCTGCATGGTCAGGTTCTTGGCCATCAGGTTCACGTTGCCGCTGAGGTCCTTCCAGATGCCCGTGACACCCGGCACGTGCGCCTGGCCGCCCAGGATGCCCTCGGTGCCCACCTCACGGGCCACCCGGGTCACCTGCTCGGCGAAGGACGACAGCTGGTCCACCATCGTGTTGACGGTCGTGACGAGTTCGAGGATCTCGCCCTTGGCGTCGACGGTGATCTTCTTGGACAGGTCGCCCTTGGCGACCGCGGTCGTGACCTCGGCGATCTGGCGCACCTGGATGGTCAGGTTGTTCGCCATGAAGTTCACCGACTGCGTGAGGTCCTTCCAGGTGCCGGAGACGCCCTGCACCTCGGCCTGACCGCCGAGCTGGCCCTCCGTACCCACCTCGCGGGCGACCCTGGTGACCTCCTCCGCGAACGACGACAGCTGGTCCACCATCGTGTTCAGGGTGTTCTTCAGCTCCAGGATCTCCCCGCGCGCGTCCACGGTGATCTTCTGGGACAGGTCGCCTCGGGCCACCGCGGTGGCGACCTGGGCGATGTTGCGCACCTGGGCGGTGAGGTTGCCCGCCATGCCGTTCACGGAGTCGGTCAGGTCCCGCCACACGCCGGCCACGCCGGGCACCTGCGCCTGACCGCCGAGGCGGCCCTCGGTGCCCACCTCGCGGGCCACGCGGGTCACCTGGTCGGCGAATCCGGAAAGCTGGTCGACCATCGTGTTGATGGTGTTCTTGAGCTCCAGGATCTCCCCGCGCGCGTCCACGTCGATCTTCTGGGACAGGTCGCCCTGGGCGACCGCGGTCGTCACCTGGGCGATGTTGCGCACCTGGGCCGTCAGGTTGCCGGCCATGCCGTTGACGGAGTCGGTGAGCTCCTTCCACGTACCGGCCACACCCGGTACGACCGCCTGACCGCCCAGCCGGCCCTCGGTGCCCACGTCCCGGGCCATCCGCGTCACCTGGTCGGCGAAGGACGACAGCTGGTCCACCATCGTGTTCACGGTGTTCTTCAGCTGGAGCATCTCGCCGGAGACGTCCACGGTGACCTTCTGGGAGAGGTCGCCGTTGGCCACGGCCGTCGTCACCTGGGCGATGTTGCGCACCTGGCCGGTGAGGTTGCGGAACGCGGTGTTGACCGAGTCGGTCAGGTCCTTCCAGGTACCGGCCGCGCCCGGCACCTGGGCCTGGCCGCCCAGCTCACCCTCGACACCGACCTCGCGGGCCACGCGCGTGACCTCGGAACCGAAGGACTGCAGCTGGTCCACCATCCCGTTGACGGTGTTCTTCAGCTCCAGCATCTCGCCGGCCACGTTGACGGTGACCTTCTGGGAGAGGTCACCGTTGGCCACGGCCGTCGTCACCGCGGCGATGTCCCGCACCTGGATGGTGAGGTTCCGGAAGACCGTGTTGACGGAGTCGGTGAGGTCCTTCCAGGTACCGGCCGCGCCGGGAACGTTCGCCTGCCCGCCCAGCTGCCCCGCGGCACCGACCTCGTTGGCCACACGCGTGACCTCGTCCGCGAAGATCCGCAGCGTCTCGGTCATCTGGTTGATCGTGTCCGCGAGCTGCGCGACCTCGCCGCGCGCCGAGACGGTCACCTTCTGCGACAGGTCGCCGTTGGCGACCGCGGTGGTGACCTGGGAGATACCGCGCACCTGGGCCGTCAGGTTGCCGGCCATCAGGTTCACCGAATCGGTGAGGTCCTTCCACACGCCGGCCACACCGGGCACCTGCGCCTGACCGCCGAGCTCGCCCTCCGTGCCCACCTCGCGCGCGACCCGGGTCACCTCGGAGGAGAACGACGACAGCTGGTCCACCATCGTGTTGACGGTGTTCTTCAGCTCCAGCATCTCGCCCGCGACGTGAACGGTGACCTTGCGCGACAGATCGCCCTTGGCCACCGCCGTCGTCACCAGGGCGATGTCCCGCACCTGGGCCGTCAGCCGGTACGCCATCGTGTTGACGGAGTCCGTGAGGTCCTTCCACGAACCCGACATGCCACGCACGCGTGCCTGGCCGCCCAGCTTGCCCTCGGTGCCCACCTCGCTGGCCACGCGCGTGACCTCGTCGGTGAACGTCGACAGCTGGTCGACGAGGTTGTTCACCGTCCGCCCGACCTTCAGGAACTCGCCGCGCAGCGGATGCCCCGTCCCGTCCGGCGCCTGCGTCCGCAGCTCCATCCGGGGCGAGAGATCACCCTCGGCGACCGCGGAGAGCACCCGCCCGACCTCGGAGACGGGCCGTACGAGGTCGTCCACGAGGGCGTTGGAGGCCTCGATGGCGGCCGCCCAGGAACCCTCGTAGGCACCCGTCTCCAGGCGCTCGGTGAGCTTGCCCTCGCGGCCCACCATGCGCCGTACCCGGGACAGCTCGCCCGTCAGATGCAGATTGCGGTCGGCCACCTCGTTGAAGACGGCGGCGATCTCCGACATCACGCCGTCGCCGGACACGGTCAGCCGTTTCCGGAAGTTCCCGTCACGCATCGCCACGAGGGCCGCCAGCAGTCGGTTCAGGGCCGCCGTGTCCACCGCGGTGCTGCCACCGCGTGGTGAGCGCTGGTTGTCCAGGGACTGTCCGCCTTTCGCGCGCGTCTTAGTGCCCCGCGTCGCTGCGCCAGACTCCACTGTGTCCCTCCCGCAGGGGTCGACCGTTACTGCTGTGCTCCGCCACTACTGCTCGCGGTTCCCGTTACTGCTGCGTATTTCTGCCGGATATACCAGGCCGCACCCCGGGCTGCTGCCCACTGCATACGGAAGTCACTCGGCCTGCCCGGACCTTCACAAGAAGCTTGCCCAGTGTTTCACCCTGGCTGAACCCGGCCATAACAGTTCGGCAGCTTCGCACATCGTCCGCACACCCTCTGGGCGGAAACACTGCAGACCGGCATCCGCACGGCCGTCGAAGGTAAGTAACCTTGCATGCGGCTGTCCAGCCGCGCCGGTCCGTCCGGCCTGGGCGGTGGTACGAGAACGAGCGGGCATCGGAGGGACGGCCGGACACATGACCACCGGACTGATCCCCGGGGGACAGCCCCCGGAGCGGCCGACGGGCACGCGCATGCCGCATCAGCGGGGCGAGCCGGTCGGCCACGGAGCCCTGCACGTCGACAACAGGCCGAGGAGTTCTGTGATCACCGCGCGCGCGGCCGCCAGCTTCGAGCCCGTCGGGCGATCCGTAGCGACCGCCCGCTCCTTCGTCCGCGACACCTTGCAGGGCTGGGGGTTCGCCGACATCGTCGACGACGCCGTCGTCCTCACCAGTGAGCTGGTGACCAACGCGGTGGTGCACGCGGGCACTTCCGCCGACGTCCTGTGCCTGCGCACCGACGAAGGCGTACGGGTCGAGGTGGCCGACCACTACCCGGAACGCGAGATCCCCCTCCAGGGCTCCCCGGTCAACATGGGCAGCCCCGACCGCGAGGGCGGCCGCGGACTCCAGCTGTGCGCGGCGCTGGCGGGCCGCTGGGGCGTGGAGTACACGCCCACCCACAAGCAGGTCTGGTTCCAGCTCGACCTCCCCGAGCGCGCCGTGGGCACCCGCGCGGCGGGCCCCTCGCTCCCCGCCGACCTCCTCCCGCTCGCCGACGGCAGAGTCCGGGTCGCGGTCGTCCAGATCGACCGCACCGGCTCCATCTCGTCCTGGAACGAGGACGCGGAGGAGCTCTTCGGCTACCCCGCCGAACAGGTGATCGGAAAGCCTCTCACCGATCTCGCCGCCTGGCCGCACACCCCCGGCACCAGCACCGGCATCGCGGAAGCGCTCCAGCTCTCCCGCTGGGAGGGCAGCTACGGCATAAGGGGCGCCAACGGCCGTGTGACCCCGGTCTACGCCTCCCACCTCCGCGTCCGCGACACGGGCGGCGAACCCTCCACCGTCTGTCTCCTGGTCCGCGACCACGAGCGGGCCGTCCTGCAGACGCCGCTGCGCGTTCCCTCCTCCGACTCCGTCACCCACGCCGAGGGCCAGAGCACCGACCCCTTCGAGGTGTTCATCGGCTCCCCCGCCCCGGACGACCTCGACGGCCTCCTGCAGCGCACGGTCGAGCGGGCCCGCGACATGCTCGACGCGGACTCGGCCTTCCTGCTCCTCGCTACCGACGACGAGACGGAGCTGGAGGTCCGCGCCTCGACCGGCCTGCCCTCCGCCCGGCAGCGCTTCGCGCGCGTGCCCGTCGAGGCGGGCCCCGGCCGCTACGGCTCGGCCCGCATGCCGGCGGTCCACGACGACCTGACGGCCGTCCCCGGCGCCGTACCGCTGCTGAGCGGCACGGGCATGCGCTCGGTCGTCACGGTACCCCTGAAGGTCGAGGGCCGCCTGACCGGCTCCCTGGGCGTCGCGGCCGAGTCCCCCGGCAGATACTCCAACGAGGAGGCCCTGCGCCTGCAGTTCGCGGCCGACCGCATCGCGCTGGCCGTCGAGTCGGCGCGTCTGGGCGAGCTGGAGCGGCTGCGCAGGGGCTCGCTCAGCTTCCTGGTGGAGGCCTCCGACCTGCTGGCCGGCACCCTGGACCGCGACCAGACCCTGGCCCTGATGGCCCAGATGACGGTTCCCACCCTGGCCACCTGGTGCGCGGTCTACACGATCGCCGACCAGGCCTCCGAGCCGTACCTCTCCT
Organism: Streptomyces sp. C1-1; assembly: GCF_050214755.1. Classification (NCBI taxonomy): domain Bacteria; kingdom Bacillati; phylum Actinomycetota; class Actinomycetes; order Kitasatosporales; family Streptomycetaceae; genus Streptomyces; species Streptomyces sp. C1-1. The sequence goes on from NZ_CP189826.1 coordinate 3,140,916, forward strand.
ACGTTCTGCACGAGGACGAGGAACTCATCGACGGCATCAAGTCGTTGCTCTCGAAGGTCCCCCCGCCGGACCCGGTGCCGACCCCGGGCGCACGCGTCTGGTCCGCCCCCGGCGAGGTCGCCCACCAGGCGGCCCTGCGCAGCTCCATGCGCAGCCTCGGCCTGTCCGGCGGCCCGACCCGCCAGGTCGCCTCCGGGATCGGCCCCACGCTCGCCACGGCGTCCGCCGTGGGCGGCGAGACGGTCGTCCTGCCGCTGGTGGCCCGCAACCGCGTCATCGGCATGCTGACGCTCGGCAAGCCCACCGACGAACACTTCCGCCAGGAAATCCTGGAACTGGCCGAGGACTTGAGCCGACGGGCCGCCCTGGCGCTGGACAACGCCCGCCTGTACTCGGAGCGCACGGCGATCAGCCAGTCCCTCCAGCGCAGCCTCCTGCCGCCCGAGCTCCCGGAGATCGACGGCGTCGAGGTCGAGGTCATCTACCGCGCGGCCGGCGAGGGCAACGAGGTCGGCGGCGACTTCTACGACCTCTTCCCGATCAGCGACGGCGCCTACGGCTTCGCCATCGGCGACGTCTGCGGTACGGGCCCGAACGCGGCGGCCGTCACGGGCCTGGCACGCCACGCCCTGCGGCTGCTCGCCAGAGAGGGTTTGAGCGGCCCGGCGGTCCTGGAGCGCCTCAACTCGGCGATCCTCGACGAGGGAGCCCGCAGCCGCTTCCTGACGCTGCTCTACGGCGAGCTGCGCCCCCAGGAGGACGGCAGCGCGGAACTGAAGGTGGTCTGCGCCGGCCACCCCCTGCCGCTCCGCCTGCGCCAGGACGGCACGGTCGAACCGGCCGCCGAGCCCCAGCCGCTGCTGGGCGTCATGGAGGACCTGGACCTGTACGAGGAGACCATCACCCTCGACCCCGGTGACGTCCTGCTGTGCGTCACGGACGGCGTCACGGAGCGCCGCGAAGGTACGCGCATGCTGGGCGACGACGGCCTCACCGACGTCCTCACGACCTGTACGGGTCTGACGGCGGGCGCGGTCGCCGCACGCATCATGCGCGCCGTCGAGCGCTTCGCGTCGGACGCCCCGTCCGACGACATGGCGATCCTGGCGATGCGGGTCCCGGGCCTCCACAAGGACTGAACGCGAAAGAACCCCCGCCCGAAAGGGCGGGGGTTCTTTTTGTCGGAGCCCCCTAACGGAATCGAACCGTTGACCTTCTCCTTACCATGGAGACGCTCTGCCGACTGAGCTAAGGGGGCCTGTTGCCTTTTCGGGGTCTCCCCCGCTGCAACGGAATAGATCATACCCCGAACACTCGCGTGCTCCCAACCACGCTCAGAAGGCCGGCTGCAGCAGCCCACCCAGCGCGTTGCACGCGCCCACGATGCGCTGCATGTCCCGCTTCGTCAGCGCGGCGTCCACGGGCAGCGCGAGTGTCTCGTCCGCGGCCCGCTCGGTCTCCGGCAAGGACACGCAGCGCCGGAACTCCGGCAGCCGGTGCACCGGTGTCTTCACCGGCACCCGGCACTCAACTCCGCGTGCCCGCAAGGCCCGTGCGAAGGCGTCCCGGTCCGGTCGCCCGTTTCCCGGCACCCGCACGACGTACTGCTGGTAGGTGTGCCCGTCACCGCCATCGGGCGTGCGCACTCCCCGCAACTTGGCGTCGAGATAGGCGGCCCGCTCCCGGCGCTGCGCGATCTCGTCGTACGGCGCCTCGGACTCGCCCTGCTCCAGCACCAGAAGACCGTGCCGCTGACCGACGGCGTGCAATCGCGTGATGTCGGCGGGCCGTCCGAAGCGGTGTACGACAACGACGGCCGCGGTACGCGGAGTTGTCGCCGCCTCCACCGCGGACGCGTCGAGGCAGTAGGTGACCGGATCTATGTCGGCGAACACCGGCAGCGCTCCGGCCATGGCAACGGCCTCGGCGACCTCGACGTTCCCGAAGGCCGGCACGACGACTTCGTCACCGAGTCCGACACCGGCGGCCCTGAGCATTGCAGCAGTACCCATGCTGTGGATGCTCGTTGCGCAACGTGAACTTCAAGTGACGTGAAACAAAAAAGGGTTGGTCCCGGAACGTAAGTTCCGGGACCAACCCTGAATGATTGTTCGGCGGCGTCCTACTCTCCCACAGGGTCCCCCCTGCAGTACCATCGGCGCTGTAAGGCTTAGCTTCCGGGTTCGGAATGTAACCGGGCGTTTCCCTCACGCTATAACCACCGAAACACTATGAAGTTAGACCGGAAAAAAACACGGTCGTTGCCTCAGAACTAACACAGTGGACGCGAGCAACTGAGGACAAGCCCTCGGCCTATTAGTACCGGTCACCTCCACACGTTACCGTGCTTCCAGATCCGGCCTATCAACCCAGTCGTCTACTGGGAGCCTTACCCCATCAAGTGGGTGGGAGTCCTCATCTCGAAGCAGGCTTCCCGCTTAGATGCTTTCAGCGGTTATCCCTCCCGAACGTAGCCAACCAGCCATGCCCTTGGCAGGACAACTGGCACACCAGAGGTTCGTCCGTCCCGGTCCTCTCGTACTAGGGACAGCCCTTCTCAAGACTCCTACGCGCACAGCGGATAGGGACCGAACTGTCTCACGACGTTCTAAACCCAGCTCGCGTACCGCTTTAATGGGCGAACAGCCCAACCCTTGGGACCGACTCCAGCCCCAGGATGCGACGAGCCGACATCGAGGTGCCAAACCATCCCGTCGATATGGACTCTTGGGGAAGATCAGCCTGTTATCCCCGGGGTACCTTTTATCCGTTGAGCGACGGCGCTTCCACAAGCCACCGCCGGATCACTAGTCCCGACTTTCGTCCCTGCTCGACCCGTCGGTCTCACAGTCAAGCTCCCTTGTGCACTTACACTCAACACCTGATTGCCAACCAGGCTGAGGGAACCTTTGGGCGCCTCCGTTACTCTTTAGGAGGCAACCGCCCCAGTTAAACTACCCATCAGACACTGTCCCTGATCCGGATCACGGACCCAGGTTAGACATCCAGCACGACCAGACTGGTATTTCAACGACGACTCACCGCGAACTGGCGTCCGCGTTTCAAAGTCTCCCAGCTATCCTACACAAGCCGAACCGAACACCAATATCAAACTGTAGTAAAGGTCCCGGGGTCTTTCCGTCCTGCTGCGCGAAACGAGCATCTTTACTCGTAGTGCAATTTCACCGGGCCTATGGTTGAGACAGTCGAGAAGTCGTTACGCCATTCGTGCAGGTCGGAACTTACCCGACAAGGAATTTCGCTACCTTAGGATGGTTATAGTTACCACCGCCGTTTACTGGCGCTTAAGTTCTCAGCTTCGCCCCACCGAAATGGAGCTAACCGGTCCCCTTAACGTTCCAGCACCGGGCAGGCGTCAGTCCGTATACATCGCCTTACGGCTTCGCACGGACCTGTGTTTTTAGTAAACAGTCGCTTCTCGCTGGTCTCTGCGGCCACCCCCAGCTCGAACAGCAAGTGTTCTCACCAGGTGTGGCCCCCCTTCTCCCGAAGTTACGGGGGCATTTTGCCGAGTTCCTTAACCATAGTTCACCCGAACGCCTCGGTATTCTCTACCTGACCACCTGAGTCGGTTTAGGGTACGGGCCGCCATGAAACTCGCTAGAGGCTTTTCTCGACAGCATAGGATCATCCACTTCACCACAATCGGCTCGGCATCAGGTCTCAGACACATGAGCGGCGGATTTGCCTACCACTCGTCCTACACCCTTACCCCGGGACAACCACCGCCCGGGATGGACTACCTTCCTGCGTCACCCCATCACTCACCTACTACCAGCTCGGGTCACCGGCTCCACCACTCCGACCTCGTCCGAAGACTCAGCCGGCGGCTTCACGGGCTTAGCATCACTGGATTCAATGTTTGACGCTTCACAGCGGGTACCGGAATATCAACCGGTTATCCATCGACTACGCCTGTCGGCCTCGCCTTAGGTCCCGACTTACCCTGGGCAGATCAGCTTGACCCAGGAACCCTTAGTCAATCGGCGCAAACGTTTCTCACGTTTGTATCGCTACTCATGCCTGCATTCTCACTCGTCAACCGTCCACAACTACCTTCCGGTGCTGCTTCACCCGGCAGACGACGCTCCCCTACCCATCACAGCGGGCGTTGGCCCTCATGCTGCAATGACACGACTTCGGCGGTACGCTTGAGCCCCGCTACATTGTCGGCGCGGAATCACTAGACCAGTGAGCTATTACGCACTCTTTCAAGGGTGGCTGCTTCTAAGCCAACCTCCTGGTTGTCTCTGCGACTCCACATCCTTTCCCACTTAGCGTACGCTTAGGGGCCTTAGTCGATGCTCTGGGCTGTTTCCCTCTCGACCATGGAGCTTATCCCCCACAGTCTCACTGCCGTGCTCTCACTTACCGGCATTCGGAGTTTGGCTAAGGTCAGTAACCCGGTAGGGCCCATCGCCTATCCAGTGCTCTACCTCCGGCAAGAAACACACGACGCTGCACCTAAATGCATTTCGGGGAGAACCAGCTATCACGGAGTTTGATTGGCCTTTCACCCCTAACCACAGGTCATCCCCCAGGTTTTCAACCCTGGTGGGTTCGGTCCTCCACGAAGTCTTACCTCCGCTTCAACCTGCCCATGGCTAGATCACTCCGCTTCGGGTCTTGAGCGTGCTACTAAAACGCCCTGTTCGGACTCGCTTTCGCTACGGCTACCCCACCCGGGTTAACCTCGCAACACACCGCAAACTCGCAGGCTCATTCTTCAAAAGGCACGCAGTCACGAGAACAAGGCAAGCCTTGTTCCGACGCTCCCACGGCTTGTAGGCACACGGTTTCAGGTACTATTTCACTCCGCTCCCGCGGTACTTTTCACCATTCCCTCACGGTACTATCCGCTATCGGTCACCAGGGAATATTTAGGCTTAGCGGGTGGTCCCGCCAGATTCACACGGGATTTCTCGGGCCCCGTGCTACTTGGGTGTCTCTCAAACGAGCCGCTGACGTTTCGACTACGGGGGTCTTACCCTCTACGCCGGACCTTTCGCATGTCCTTCGCCTACATCAACGGTTTCTGACTCGTCCTGCCGCCGGCAGACGACAGAAGAGAGATCCCACAACCCCCACGACGCAACCCCTGCCGGGTCTCACACGTCGTAGGTTTGGCCTCATCCGGTTTCGCTCGCCACTACTCCCGGAATCACGGTTGTTTTCTCTTCCTGCGGGTACTGAGATGTTTCACTTCCCCGCGTTCCCTCCACTTGCCCTATGTGTTCAGGCAAGGGTGACAGCCCATGACGACTGCCGGGTTTCCCCATTCGGACACCCCCGGATCAAAGCCTGGTTGACGACTCCCCGGGGCCTATCGTGGCCTCCCACGTCCTTCATCGGTTCCTGGTGCCAAGGCATCCACCGTGCGCCCTTAAAAACTTGGCCACAGATGCTCGCGTCCACTGTGCAGTTCTCAAACAACGACCAGCCACCCATCACCCCGAGCTTCCACTCGAGTTCACTGGGGCCGGCGACTGAGGAAAAACCATTCCCTCAGACACCCAACAGCGTGCCCGGCCGGCTCCCGCCCGGAGATCATGCGTTCCACGCTCTTGCGAGCAGTACTAGCAGCCTCCGACCCAGAACCCGGCCGAATAGTCAACGTTCCACCCATGAGCAACCAGCATCAGACATTCGCCGATGTACTGGCCTCTGACCGAGCGAACTCGGTAAGAAGTGCTCCTTAGAAAGGAGGTGATCCAGCCGCACCTTCCGGTACGGCTACCTTGTTACGACTTCGTCCCAATCGCCAGTCCCACCTTCGACAGCTCCCTCCCACAAGGGGTTGGGCCACCGGCTTCGGGTGTTACCGACTTTCGTGACGTGACGGGCGGTGTGTACAAGGCCCGGGAACGTATTCACCGCAGCAATGCTGATCTGCGATTACTAGCGACTCCGACTTCATGGGGTCGAGTTGCAGACCCCAATCCGAACTGAGACCGGCTTTTTGAGATTCGCTCCACCTCACGGTATCGCAGCTCATTGTACCGGCCATTGTAGCACGTGTGCAGCCCAAGACATAAGGGGCATGATGACTTGACGTCGTCCCCACCTTCCTCCGAGTTGACCCCGGCGGTCTCCCGTGAGTCCCCAGCACCACAAGGGCCTGCTGGCAACACGGGACAAGGGTTGCGCTCGTTGCGGGACTTAACCCAACATCTCACGACACGAGCTGACGACAGCCATGCACCACCTGTACACCGACCACAAGGGGGCGCCCATCTCTGGACGTTTCCGGTGTATGTCAAGCCTTGGTAAGGTTCTTCGCGTTGCGTCGAATTAAGCCACATGCTCCGCCGCTTGTGCGGGCCCCCGTCAATTCCTTTGAGTTTTAGCCTTGCGGCCGTACTCCCCAGGCGGGGAACTTAATGCGTTAGCTGCGGCACCGACGACGTGGAATGTCGCCAACACCTAGTTCCCACCGTTTACGGCGTGGACTACCAGGGTATCTAATCCTGTTCGCTCCCCACGCTTTCGCTCCTCAGCGTCAGTAATGGCCCAGAGATCCGCCTTCGCCACCGGTGTTCCTCCTGATATCTGCGCATTTCACCGCTACACCAGGAATTCCGATCTCCCCTACCACACTCTAGCTAGCCCGTATCGACTGCAGACCCGAGGTTAAGCCTCGGGCTTTCACAATCGACGTGACAAGCCGCCTACGAGCTCTTTACGCCCAATAATTCCGGACAACGCTTGCGCCCTACGTATTACCGCGGCTGCTGGCACGTAGTTAGCCGGCGCTTCTTCTGCAGGTACCGTCACTTTCGCTTCTTCCCTGCTGAAAGAGGTTTACAACCCGAAGGCCGTCATCCCTCACGCGGCGTCGCTGCATCAGGCTTTCGCCCATTGTGCAATATTCCCCACTGCTGCCTCCCGTAGGAGTCTGGGCCGTGTCTCAGTCCCAGTGTGGCCGGTCGCCCTCTCAGGCCGGCTACCCGTCGTCGCCTTGGTGAGCCATTACCTCACCAACAAGCTGATAGGCCGCGGGCTCATCCTTCACCGCCGGAGCTTTTAACCCTCACAGATGCCTGCGAGAGTGTTATCCGGTATTAGACCCCGTTTCCAGGGCTTGTCCCAGAGTGAAGGGCAGATTGCCCACGTGTTACTCACCCGTTCGCCACTAATCCCCACCGAAGTGGTTCATCGTTCGACTTGCATGTGTTAAGCACGCCGCCAGCGTTCGTCCTGAGCCAGGATCAAACTCTCCGTGAATGTTTTCCCGTAATCGGGATGAACACCACGAGAGCGGAACAGTCGAGCGGAATAGGCCCGACCGTTCACAGCGTCCTCGCTGTGTTTTCTTCAAAGGAACCTCGCCACCAGGAAATCCCGGTGTCGGGGTATCAACATATCTGGCGTTGACTTTTGGCACGCTGTTGAGTTCTCAAGGAACGGTCGCTTCCTTTGTACTCACCCTCTCGGGCTTTCCTCCGGGCGCTTCCCTTCGGTCTTGCGTTTCCGACTCTATCAGATCTTTTTCCGATCCGATTTCCTCGGTGCTTTCCAGGTTCCCGCTTTTGTTTCGCGGTTTCCTTTCCGGCGGATCCGACTTTATCAGAAGTTCTGAGTCGGTTTTCCCGCCCCTCCGGGTCTGCTCCGGACACACGAAGCGTCCGGGTTCCCTTGCTGGCGGAGCCGTAAACGTACTGGAGCGGGGCGCCCGGATGCAAATCGAGGCGCCCCGCTCCCAGTTCGTACCGGACGAGGTGTCAGACCTCCACCACGACCGGCAGGATCATCGGCCTGCGTCGATACGTGTCGGAGACCCACTTGCCGAGGGTCCGGCGGATGAGTTGCTGCAGCTGGTGCGGCTCCACCACGCCGTCCTGGGCCGAGCGTTCGAGGACTTCGGCGATCTTCGGGATCACCGCGCCGAAGGCCGAGTCCTCGATGCCCGAGCCACGGGCCTGGATGTGCGGACCGCCCGTGATCTTGCCGGTGGAGGAGTCCACGACGACGAAGACCGAGATGATGCCCTCGTCGCCCAGGATCTTCCGGTCCTTCAGGGCCGGCTCGCCCACGTCACCGACGGACAGGCCGTCGACGTAGACGTAACCCGCCTGGACCTTGCCCGAGATCTTGGCCTTGCCTTCGACGAGGTCGACGACGACGCCGTCCTCGGCGATGACGATCCGGTCGTGCGGGACGCCGGTGAGCGCGCCCAGCTCGGCGTTGGCCCGAAGGTGGCGCCATTCGCCGTGCACCGGCATCAGGTTCTTCGGGCGGCAGATGTTGTAGAAGTACAGGAGCTCGCCGGCGGACGCGTGGCCCGAGACGTGCACCTTGGCGTTGCCCTTGTGGACGACGTTGGCGCCCCAGCGGGTCAGGCCGTTGATCACGCGGTAGACCGCGTTCTCGTTGCCCGGGATCAGCGAGGAGGCGAGGATCACGGTGTCGCCGTCGACGATCCGGATCTGGTGGTCGCGGTTGGCCATCCTCGACAGCGCCGCCATCGGTTCGCCCTGCGAGCCCGTGCAGACCAGGACCACTTCGCTGTCCGGGAGGTCGTCGAGCGTCTTGACGTCGACCACCAGGCCCGGCGGGACCTTCAGATAGCCGAGGTCCCGCGCGATGCCCATGTTGCGGACCATCGAGCGTCCGACGAAGGCCACCCTGCGGCCGTACTCGTGGGCCGCGTCCAGGATCTGCTGGATGCGGTGGACGTGGCTGGCGAAGCTCGCCACGATGATCCGCTTGCGGGCGCTGCCGAAGACCTGGCGCAGGACGTTGGAGATGTCCCGCTCGGGCGGGACGAAGCCCGGCACCTCGGCATTCGTCGAGTCGGCGAGCAGGAGGTCGATGCCCTCCTCGCTCAGCCGGGCGAACGCATGCAGGTCCGTGAGGCGGTTGTCCAGCGGGAGCTGGTCCATCTTGAAGTCGCCGGTGTGGACGACCATGCCCGCCGGGGTGCGGATGGCGACCGCGAGGGCGTCCGGGATGGAGTGGTTGACCGCCACGAACTCGCAGTCGAAGGGGCCGACCCGTTCGCGGTTCCCTTCCGCCACCTCGAGGGTGTACGGGCGGATGCGGTGCTCCTGGAGCTTGGCCTCGATGAGCGCGAGGGTCAGCTTGGAGCCGATCAGCGGGATGTCCGGCTTCTCCCGGAGGAGGAAGGGGACACCGCCGATGTGGTCCTCGTGGCCGTGGGTGAGGACGATGCCCTCAATATCGTCGAGGCGGTCCCTGATGGACGAGAAGTCCGGCAGGATCAGGTCGATTCCGGGCTGCTCCTCCTCGGGGAAGAGCACGCCGCAGTCGACGATCAGCAGGCGGCCACCGTACTCGAAGACCGTCATGTTCCGGCCGATCTCGCCGAGGCCGCCGAGCGGGGTGACCCGTAGGCCGCCCTCGGGAAGCGGCGGGGGCGAGCCGAGTTCAGGATGCGGATGACTCAAAAGACTCTCCTCACCACGCGCGCCACGTACCGGTAGGCACGTGGCGCGCATGACGTTCGTGCGTGTAGCAGTTGTCGTTGTGGAGTGCAGGCGCGCGGTGGCCCTGCCTATTCAGTTGTGAAGCCCGGTGGTGCCAAGTCTGGTGTTAGAGCTGTACCCCGCCCGCGGCAAGATCGATCTTGAGCTGCTCGATCTCTTCCGGCGTGCACTCGACCATCGGTGCGCGCAGGGGGCCCGCCGGGAGGCCCTGGAGGGTGAGGGCGGCCTTCGTCGTCATGACGCCCTGGGTGCGGAACATACCCGTGTAGACGGGGAGCAGCTTCTGGTGGATCTCGGTGGCCTTCTGTACGTCGCCCGAGACGAAGGCGTCCACGAGGGCGCGCAGGTCGGGGGTGACGACGTGGCCGACGACCGAGACGAAGCCGACCGCGCCCACGGAGAGCAGCGGGAGGTTCAGCATGTCGTCGCCGGAGTACCAGGCGAGGCCGGAGCGCGCGATGGCCCAGCTGGCGCGGCCGAGGTCGCCCTTGGCGTCCTTGTTGGCGACGATGCGCGGGTGCTCGGCGAGACGGACGAGCGTCTCGGTGTTGATCGGGACCCCGCTGCGGCCCGGGATGTCGTAGAGCATGACCGGCAGCTCGGCGGCGTCGGCGACGGCCGTGAAGTGCCGGTAGAGGCCCTCCTGCGGGGGCTTGTTGTAGTACGGGGTGACGACCAGAAGGCCGTGGGCTCCGACGCGCTGGGCCTCGCGGGCCAGCTCGATGCTGTGGTGGGTGTCGTTCGTGCCGACGCCGGCGACCACGTGGGCCCGGTCGCCGACGGCCTCGAGGACCGCCCGTACGAGGTCCGATTTCTCCGCATCGCTGGTGGTGGGGGACTCGCCGGTGGTGCCGTTGATGATCAGGCCGTCGTTGCCTGCGTCCACCAGATGAGCGGCGAGCCGCTGCGCGCCGTCGAGGTCGAGTGCGCCGTCCGCCGTGAAGGGCGTGACCATGGCGGTGAGGACCCGCCCGAAGGGGGTCTGCGGAGTCGAGGTCGGAGCCATGGGGAACACGCTACTCGGTGCTCAATGCGAGGTCTGCCCTTGGGGTGCGGGATAAGTCAGGACAAATGCGGAGCCCGGTACTGCCTGCTCGGGGGTTCAAGCAGTACCGGGTCCGTTTGATCAGGCTAGATGAACTTCTCCAAAAGCCGCAATACGGACACCTCTGAGCGCGGTCCGTACAGATGTCCCAGCCCGAGGGGGTGACCTGTCCTTGTGCCTACGATGAGACCCCATCCCGAAGCGGCCCGACCGCTGCCCGCCCCGCCGCCAGAAGCGGGGGTGCCGGCGTGGGAGGGTTACCCCCCTCTGCCCCGTTTTTGAACTGGAGTGATCACATGCACGCGGTCGAACCACAGGTGCATCTCATCGGTCGCCCCGCCCTCGACTACGACGAGATCGCGGCGTACCTGAAGGATGTCGGTGGGGAGAAGTGGCTGGAGCGCATCGACCGCGGTGAGCTGGACGACGCACAGAACCTCGCGGAGTTCGCCGGCCGCATCTGCTATCGCTCCTGGGAGCCCGGACTCAACCCCAACGTGACGCGCATCCGCGCGGACCAGGAGAAGTACCTGCAGAACATCCTGGCCAGCGCCCACGGATCGGTTCTCGAGCACGTCACGTTCAACTTCATCCTGCACAACGTCAGCCGCGTGGCCACCCACGAACTGGTGCGCCACCGGGCGGGTGTGGCGGTGTCCCAGGAGTCCCTGCGCTTCGTGCGGCTGGACGATCTGCCGTTCTGGTTCCCCGAATGGGCGCAGCAGGACGCGGAGTTGATGTCCCGCGCCAACGGGCTCCTGAAGGAGATGGAGGCCTTCCAGCGTTGGATGGCGGACCACTTCGGGCTGGACGAGGAGGGGGTGCCCTTCTCCGAGAAGAAGGCGAAGACCTCCTTCATGCGACGCTTCGCGCCCGAAGGGCTGGGCACCGGCCTGGTCTGGAGCGCGAACGTGCGCACCCTGCGCCATGTGATCGAGAACCGTACGGCGGCCGGGGCGGAGGAGGAGATCCGTCTCATCTTCGGCAAGGTGGGCGAGCTGATGATGAAGGAGGCTCCGGCGCTCTTCGGTGACTACACCGTCGAGGACGGAGCCTGGGTCCCGGGCTGGCGGAAGGTCTGACACCTCCGCCCTCCCCTTGAGCGCTTCCGAGGTGGTCGGGTTGCTCCCCGCGTGGTCGCGGGAGGCGACCCACCACCTTTTCACGGCATACGTCGGCGAATTTCTGTGAATTCGGCGCAAGCGGGCACCTTTTGGGGCACTCGACCGTCTCTGTAGACGACAGTCACACGTTCGACCCCCGCATCCGTGTCAGAAGGAGGCGCACCACCATGTTCCGTCGGCGCGAACCCGTTCCGTTCGCCTTCGTCGCCGAGGCCGACAGGTTCCGCAGCAACGTCACTCCCCCGCCCCGTCAACGGGCGTCCGCCGGTCAGATGGCCGGGCGCTGGCTGTTGGCGCTGACCATCGTCGCCGGGCTGGTGGGCTCGCTGGTCCTCGGGATGCCGGCCCTGTCCGTGAACACCTCCACGCCGACTCAGCAGTCACAGGCGTCCCAGGGGCGCTGACTCCATCCGGACCCCCGAAGGTGGTGAGCGGGGACACAGGCGGATAGCCTCACCGGGCACAGCCCACGCATGGAGCGAGTGAGGACCAGCCGTGCCCCTGCCCTTCCTGACGGCCGACCGTGCTTTCGAGACCGCCGATGACGTCGCGCTGCCGTTCGACGACCGTGACCGCTGGCGGCGCCCGTACCGCCCGGGGCCGTGGCGCGTCGGCACGGCGGCGCTCTGTCTGCTGCTCGCCTCGTTCGTGCTGTTCGCGGCGGTCCTCATCGGCCTCACGGGCTCGGTGTCCGAGGCCGGAGTGATCCTCGGCATCGCGCTGGTCGTCATCGTCGGCGCGCTGCGGCTGCTGCGCATGGGCGTGTGGGTGAGCCCGCGCGGCCTGCGCCACGTCCGCTACTTCGGCACGCGTACGACGCCCTGGGGGCAGGTCGCCGCCGTGCGGACGGTGCAGCAGCCGGTGCGCTGGCTGGGGCTGCCGCGCACGGTGCAGGGACAGGCGCTGATCCTCGTACGAGCCGACCGGGGCGCCCAGGGCGTTCCGTTGCTGATGACCACGCACAACGCGGACTTCCTGGCCCGGACGGGCTCCTTCGACCGGGCGGCGGACACCATCGAGGCCTGGGCGGCGGAGAACCGGCGGGCCTGACACCGGCAGACGCACGCCGAAGGGGCCGGTCCGCACACACTGCGGACCGGCCCCTTCGGCGTGCGTCTGCGCTAGGCCTCGATCGTCCTGCCGTCGTGCAGGGCGATCGCCCGCTGCATCGCCTTGCGGGCCCGCGGGGTGTCGCGGGCGTCGTGGTAGGCGACGGCGAGGCGGAACCAGCTGCGCCAGTCGTCGGGGGCCGCCTCCGTCTCGGCCTTGCGTTTGGCGAAGACCTCGTCCGCCGAGTCACGGTCGATCCGGCCGCCGGGCGTACGCCGCAACTCGTCGACGGGCAGGCCGCCTTCGGCGTCGAGTTCGGCGGCGAGGGCATTGGCCCTGCGGACGAACCGGGTGTTCTTCCACAGGAACCACAGGCCGATCACCGGCAGGATCAGCACCGCGACGCCGAAGGTGACGGTCACGGCCGTGCCGGCCTGGATGAGCATGACGCCGCGGCTGCCGACCAGGACGAAGTAGAACACCAGGACGGCGGCCGTTATGACGTAGGAGATCTTCGCGCGCATGACGTCAGGAGCTCAGTTCAGATCGAGGAAGTGTTCCAGGCCGAAGGTCAGGCCGGGAGTGGACACCACGCGGCGGACGCCGAGCAGGATGCCGGGCATGAAGCTGCTGTGGTGCAGGGAGTCGTGACGGATCGTCAGGGTCTCGCCCTCGCCGCCCAGCAGGACCTCCTGATGGGCGAGCAGTCCGCGCAGGCGGACGGAGTGGACCGGGATACCGTCGACGTCGGCGCCGCGCGCGCCTTCCAGGCCGGTCTGGGTGGCGTCCGGCGCCGGGGCCGTGCCGGCCTGCGCGCGGGCCTCGGCGATGAGCTGGGCGGTGCGCGTGGCGGTGCCCGAGGGGGCGTCGACCTTCTTGGGATGGTGCAGCTCGACGACCTCGACGGACTCGAAGTACGGCGCCGCGATCTGCGCGAACTTCATGTTCAGCACGGCCCCGATGGAGAAGTTGGGCGCGATGAGGACGCCCGTCTCCGGGGAGGCGGCCAGCCAGGTCCTCAGCTGCGCGAGGCGCTCGTCGGTCCAGCCCGTCGTGCCGACCACCGCGTGGATGCCATGCCCCAGGCAGTACTCGAGGTTGGCCATGACCGAGTCGGGGGTGGTCAGTTCGACGGCGACCTGGGCACCGGTCTCGGCGAGGGCCTCCAGCTTGTCGCCCCGGCCGAGGGCGGCGACCAGCTCCAGGTCCTCGGCCGCCTCGACGGCCCGGACCGCCTCCGAGCCGATCCGGCCCTTGGCACCGAGGACCGCCACGCGCAGCTTGCTCATCTCTTTCGCTTCCTCACGCAGTTACCGAAGACGGATTTCAGGCCACGGCCTCTTGCAGCCGGGACGCCTGCTTGTCCTTGAGCGGGCCGATGACCGACAGCGACGGCCGCTGTCCCAGGATGTCGCGGGCGACCGAGCGGACGTCGTCCGGGGTCACCGACGCTATCCGGGCCAGCATGTCGTCGACCGACATCTGCTCGCCCCAGCACAGCTCGCTCTTGCCGATGCGGTTCATCAGCGCGCCCGTGTCCTCCAGGCCCAGGACCGTCGAACCGCGAAGCTGGCCGATGGCCCGGCCGATCTCGTCGTCGGACAGACCGTGCTCGGCGACGTGGTCGAGCTCGTCGCGGCAGATCTTCAGCACGTCGTGGACCTGCGAGGGCCTGCAGCCGGCGTAGACGCCGAACAGGCCGCAGTCGGCGAAGCCCGAGGTGTACGAGTACACGCTGTAGGCCAGGCCGCGCTTCTCCCGGACCTCCTGGAACAGGCGGGAGGACATGCCTCCGCCCAGCGCCGTGTTCAGCACGCCGAGCGCCCAGCGGCGGTCGTCGGTGCGGGCCAGACCCGGCATGCCCAGGACCACGTGGGCCTGCTCCGTCTTGCGGCCGAGCAGTTCGACGCGGCCCGCGGTGCGCAGGGCGCGCCGGCCGTCGCGCGGGGCGATGGGGGCGGCGTCCGTGTTCCTGAAGGCGCCGGCCTTCTCGAAGGCGGCCCGGACCTGTCGTACGACCTTGTTGTGGTCGATGTTGCCGGCGGCCGCGACCACGAGGTGGGTCGGGTCGTAGTGCTTCCGGTAGAAGCGGCGGATGCGGTCCGCTGTGAGGGCGTTGACCGTGTCGACCGTGCCGAGGACCGGGCGGCCGAGGGGGTTGTCGCCGAACATCGTGTGCGCGAACAGGTCGTGCACGCAGTCGCCCGGGTCGTCCTCGGTCATGGCGATCTCTTCGAGGATCGCGCCGCGCTCGACGTTGACGTCCTCCTCGCGGATCAGGGAGCCGGTCAGCATGTCGCAGACGACGTCTATGGCGAGCGGCAGGTCGGCGTCGAGCACGCGCGCGTAGTAGCACGTGTACTCCTTCGCCGTGAACGCGTTCATCTCGCCGCCGACCGCGTCGAGGGCGGCGGAGATGTCCAGGGCCGACCGGCGCTGCGTCCCCTTGAAGAGGAGGTGCTCCAGGTAGTGCGTGGCGCCGTTCAGGGACGGCGTCTCGTCGCGGGAGCCCACGTGCGCCCAGATGCCGAAGGTCGCGGAGCGGACCGAGGGCAGGGTCTCGGTGACGATGCGCAGGCCACCCGGGAGGGTGGTCTTGCGGACCGTGCCGATGCCGTTCTCGCCCTTGATCAGGGTTTGGGTACGGGCGACGGCCCGCGCCTCCGAAGAGGTGCGGGCCGTCACCGTGGCGCTGCTCGACGTCACTTGTCGGTGTCGTCCTTCGTCTCTGCGTCGTCTTCGCCCTCGATCACGGGGACGAGCGAGAGCTTGCCGCGGGAGTCGATCTCGGCGATCTCGACCTGGACCTTCTGGCCCACCCCGAGGACGTCCTCGACGTTCTCCACGCGCTTGCCGCCGGCCAGCTTGCGGATCTGCGAGATGTGCAGCAGACCGTCCTTGCCCGGCAGGAGGGAGACGAAGGCGCCGAACGTCGTCGTCTTCACGACCGTGCCCAGGTAGCGCTCGCCGACCTCGGGCATCGTCGGGTTGGCGATGCCGTTGATGGTCGTACGGGCGGCCTCGGCGGACGGGCCGTCGGCGGCACCGATGTAGATGGTGCCGTCGTCCTCGATGGTGATCTCGGCGCCGGTGTCCTCCTGGATCTGGTTGATCATCTTGCCCTTGGGGCCGATGACCTCGCCGATCTTGTCCACGGGGATCTTCACGGTGATGATCCGCGGGGCGTTGGGGGACATCTCGTCCGGCGTGTCGATCGCTTCCATCATCACGTCGAGGATGTGGAGGCGGGCGTCACGGGCCTGCTTCAGGGCGGCGGCCAGGACCGAGGCCGGGATGCCGTCCAGCTTGGTGTCGAGCTGGAGCGCGGTCACGAACTCCTTGGTGCCGGCGACCTTGAAGTCCATGTCACCGAAGGCGTCCTCCGCACCGAGGATGTCGGTGAGGGTGACGTAGTGCGTCTCGCCGTCGATCTCCTGGGAGATCAGGCCCATGGCGATACCGGCGACGGGGGCCTTCAGCGGCACACCGGCGTTCAGCAGCGACATGGTGGAGGCGCAGACCGAGCCCATGGACGTCGAGCCGTTGGAGCTCAGCGCCTCGGAGACCTGGCGGATCGCGTAGGGGAACTCCTCGCGGGTCGGCAGGACCGGCACCAGGGCGCGCTCGGCGAGGGCGCCGTGGCCGATCTCGCGGCGCTTGGGGGAGCCGACGCGGCCGGTCTCGCCGGTGGAGTACGGCGGGAAGTTGTAGTTGTGCATGTAGCGCTTGCGGGTCACCGGCGAGAGGGTGTCCAGCTGCTGCTCCATACGGAGCATGTTGAGGGTGGTGACGCCCAGGATCTGGGTCTCGCCACGCTCGAACACCGCGGAACCGTGCACGCGCGGGATGGCCTCGACCTCGGCGGCCAGGGTGCGGATGTCGGTGACACCGCGGCCGTCGATGCGCTTCTTCTCCTTGATGACGCGCTCACGGACCAGGGTCTTGGTCAGCGAGCGGTACGCGGCGGAGATCTCCTTCTCGCGGCCCTCGAACTCCGGCAGGAGCTTCTCGGCGGCGAGCGCCTTGACGCGGTCCAGCTCGGCCTCGCGCTCCTGCTTGCCGGCGATGGTCAGCGCGGAGGCGAGCTCCGGCTTGACGGCGGCGGTGAGGGCCTCGAGGACGTCGTCCTGGTAGTCCAGGAAGATCGGGAACTCGCCGACCGGCTTGGCGGCCTTGGCGGCGAGGTCGGACTGCGCCTTGCACAACACCTTGATGAAGGGCTTCGCGGCCTCGAGACCGGCGGCGACGACCTCCTCGGTGGGGGCCTCGGCGCCGCCCTTGACCAGCTGGATGGTCTTGTCGGTGGCCTCGGCCTCGACCATCATGATCGCGACGTCGCCGTCCTCCAGGGTGCGGCCCGCGACGACCATGTCGAAGACGGCGTCCTCGAGCTCGGTGTGCGTCGGGAAGGCCACCCACTGGCCGTTGATCAGCGCGACGCGGACGCCGCCGATCGGGCCGGAGAAGGGCAGACCGGCCAGCTGCGTGGACGCGGAGGCGGCGTTGATCGCCACGACGTCGTACAGGTGGTCGGGGTTGAGGGCCATGATCGTGCAGACGACCTGGATCTCGTTGCGCAGGCCCTTCTTGAAGGACGGGCGCAGCGGGCGGTCGATCAGACGGCAGGTGAGGATGGCGTCCTCGGAGGGACGGCCCTCACGGCGGAAGAAGCTGCCGGGGATCTTGCCGGCGGCGTACATCCGCTCCTCGACGTCCACCGTGAGGGGGAAGAAGTCGAGCTGGTCCTTGGGGTTCTTGGAGGCGGTGGTGGCCGACAGCACCATGGTGTCGTCGTCCAGGTAGGCCACGGCGGAGCCGGCGGCCTGCTTGGCCAGGCGGCCCGTCTCGAAGCGGATGGTGCGGGTGCCGAAGGAGCCGTTGTCGATGACGGCCTCGGCGTAGTGGGTCTCGTTCTCCACTAGCGTTTTCTCCGTTACTTTTCGTCTTTTGTCCCGTCCGCCCGTGTGGCGGTGGGACGTGAGCGGAGAAGCGCTCCTTCTGGTGCGGGCCGGTCTTCGATCGAAGCACCCGGGGTTCGCATCGCCCGGGGGCCACTACCGAGGACCGGCGGCGGCGAGGTGCACTTCTCCTCGTGGTGCCGCGTGTGCGGCACTGCGTTGTGCTACCACACTACAAAGTGGGTGTGATACCGCGCACGTTTCCGTACGTACGGCAAAGGTTTCCGCACGTACGGCAAAGGGAGCGATCCCCGATCGTTTCGGGAACCGCTCCCTTCGTCATGTCTTACTTGGCGCCCGCAGCACCGCGGCGGATGCCGAGGCGGTCGACCAGCGTACGGAAGCGCTGGATGTCCTTCTTGGCGAGGTACTGCAGCAGGCGGCGGCGCTGACCGACCAGGATCAGCAGACCACGACGGGAGTGGTGGTCGTGCTTGTGGGTCTTGAGGTGCTCGGTCAGGTCCGAGATGCGGCGCGAGAGCATGGCGACCTGGACCTCGGGGGAGCCGGTGTCGCCCTCCTTCTGGCCGAACTCGGTGATGATCTGCTTCTTCGTAGCGGCGTCGAGCGACACTCGTACTCCTCGTGATCTGTGGTTGCCGCCGAGTGCCCCTGGTCTGCTACTCAGGGGAGCTTCCGTGACTCGGGAGGCGGGGACCCGTTGGGCGCAGTCTCCGGACGAACCGGGGACGCGTACACAAACGGCCGTTACACAGCGTACCAGGCGGCCGGGGCCGCTTTCGCCGCGGTCCTATCGCACCGCCATGCTCTCGACGCCGAGGACGAGGTAGACCCATCGTGGCTGCCCCTTGGCCGGTCCGTCGACCTTCTTGACGCCGAAGAAGATGCGGCCGTCCTGGACGACGATGTCGTTGTACTCCGTCGTCGTCATGAAGTCGGCCTCCTGGGGGAGGTCGAAGTAGAGGTACGGGGTCTCCGCACCGGTCCGCGGGTTCAGGGCGACCAGTCCCGTGGGCATGACGTGCTGGTCGGTCACGCGGACGGCGAGGAGTGCGTCGCCGCTCATCCGTACGGGGTACAGCAGCGAGCCGGGGCCGGACTCGAACTTTCTGGTGGTCTTTCCGGTCGCCAGGTCGAAGCCGATGATCCAGTTGGAGTTGATCAGCTCACCCGAGTCCTTGCTGCGCAGGAAGACCTGGCCGGCCCCGACGGCGATGGTCGGGCAGTCCTCGGTGGACAGGTAGTCGTCGTACGAGCACTCGCCCACGTAGGTGCCGTTCTGGAGGCGGATCACGGCCCGGGTCCCGCCCCTGGCGTCGAGGGAGAGCATCTCGGAGATGCCGATCTCGCCGGCCTGGACGGCGAGGACGGGCGGTTCGGCGGAGGGGATGTCGAGATCACGGATGCCCTTGGCGGCGGAGTACGTCCACAGCGTCTCGCCGGTCTTCGGGTTCACCTTGCGTGCCTTGTAGGTGGTGGCGTCCGTGGAGTCGGCGGGTGCCTTGTCGTTCCAGCACTGCTCGCGCACGAGCAGTGCGCCTCCGCCCGCGGCGCCCATGTCCTGGCAGGCGCCGGTCGCCGTCGTCTCCCACGCGCGCGTGCCGTCCTTCATGCGGTACGCGTCCGTGCCGCCGCCCCAGGTCACGACGACCGTGCCGTGGACGAGGGTCACGCTCGGGGTGTCCTGTTCGTCGCCGCCGGTCGCCATGCCGTGGCCGTCGCCGAGCTGGGAGACCGGGAAGTCGGCGTCCCAGATCTCCCGGCCGTCGTCGAGGTCGAAGAAGGCCACGTGGTTGCAGAAGGCGTTGCCGCGGTCGTTGGCCCGGAACAGGACGGCCGTGCGGTTGTCGCCGGTGACGCGGCGGGTGTAGCCGCAGATCGGGCCGTCGAGGGGAAGTTTCCACTTCTCGTCGCCGGGTGAGGCGTCGTCGCCGATGCGCAGGCCGACGACCGTCTTGTTGATGCCCTTGGCGAGGATTTCGTCCGTGGCCCACATGCCGGGGAGCTCGTAGTGCTCACCGGGGCTCATGTCGTCCACGGAGAAACGGAAGGCCATCTTTCCGGTGGGGTTCACGGGCTTCTTCTCGACGGTCTCCCGGACGTCGAGGGGGCCATGTGCGGCGGTCGGGGCGCCCGAGGTCTTCGTACCGTCCGTGCCGGTGCCCCACAGGTACCAGCCGCCCGTGCCGAGGGCGGCGACCAGGACGAGCGCGAGCAGGGCCGGCGGCCACCTGGGGCGGCGCTTCGCGGCGGGGGGCTGTGCGGGCGGGGCGGGGGGCGTGTACATCGATGGCGGCGGGCCGAAGCTCACGCGAGGGTCCCTTTCGTATGGACGGCCTTCCGGTGACGGCCTTCCGCCGGCGGAGCGTTTCTGCGACGGGGGCTTGGATTCCGGTCAGGCGGAAACGGAGACGCCCCACACTCCGGGAGCGGAGCGTGGGGCGGTTCGGCTGTCGTCCCGGGCGGACGACGGGGCTTTCGGCGCACGCCCTACACGCCGCCGCGGACCTTGCCGTAGATGTCGAGGACGGCCAGGCAGACCGGCACCAGCGACAGCAGGACCAGCGAGTCCGCGAGGTCGAGCATGCGGCCCCAGAAGGGGGACAGGCCCTTCTGCGGGACGATCAGGGCGATCGCGATCAGCAGCAGCACACCGACCGCGACCGAGGCGCCGAGCCACAGGGTCCGTACGTTGACCGGGCCGGAGTTGCCCTGGAGCATGTCCATGATGATGCCGGCCGGCGGCGAGATCGCGAGGCCGAGGACCAGCAGGGCGAGCGTGACGACGCCGGCCACGAACAGGCAGGTGACCTGGGCGGTGTAGCGGAACAGACGGGCCCGCAGCATCGCGGCCAGGCCGGTGCACAGGGCGAGCAGCTGGGCCCAGCCGGAGTCGCTGAAGCCGAGCACCGCGCCGCCCGCGCCGACGACGACCGCGGCGCAGCCGCCCACCAGGCCGAGCAGCAGCTCGTGGCCGCGGCTGGTCTGGGCGACGATGCGCTGGACGTCGACGGCCTCGAGGTCGCCCTCGCGGCCCTCGCGCCGGGCGCGGGCCAGGTCCTCGGGGTTGCGGAAGCCGATCGGGAGCTTGGCGAACCGGGCCGACCAGCCGGGCAGGAATCCGACGACGGCCAGGGCGACGACGGCGGTGCCGGCGGCGATCTCGCGCGGCGCGGCGTCGGTGAGCACCCCGGCGAACACGGCGAGCGTGCCGATCGCGGAGGCCAGCGCGGCGGCCACGAACGGCGCGTCGCCCTGCGGCAGCAGCATGATCAGCACGACGGAGAAGAGCAGTACGGCGACACAGCCGACGAGGAACTGGATCCGGCCCGGCCCCTCGTGCGCGTCCTGGGGGATGACGCCGGAGCCCGCGATGAGCGCGTGCGGCAGCGCCGAGATGCCGAGCGCGACAGCGGCGCCCCGGTCGTCGTACACCCGTGCGCGGACGCCGGCGAGTGCCGTCAGGGCGAGCGCGGTGACGCCGGCGAGGACGCCCCGCAGGCCGTGCATGTCGTGGCGGATCGGGTCGGCGAACCAGAAGACGAAGCCGAGCATGACCAGCAGCAGCGATCCGGCGACCAGGCCGGCGACCCGCATCAGGTTGTCGTTCCAGCTGCGGGTGTCCTGCTTGACCGCGGCGGCGATCGCGTCGACCACGTCGTCGTGCACGGCCGGCGGCAGCGAGTCGGCGAACGTGCGCAGCAGCAGCACGTCGCCGTCGCGGACGCGGTGCTCCAGCAACGAACGGCTCGCGTCGAGCACTTGGCCCTCACGCGTCACGAGGTGGTAGCCGGCGAGACTCGTGTCCGACTGGACCAGGCCGGAGAGCCTGACGATCTCAGGGAAGAGGTCCTGGATCGGAAGGTCCTCGGGCAGCGCCACATCGACCCGACTGTCCGGCGCTGCGATGGTGATTCGGCAGAAACCTGTCGAAGTCCCCGTGCTCACCTGGTGATCCCCCTGCTAGACAACTTCTAGACGACTGCCAGACGCGACTGCCGGACGACTGCCGAAGTCGCGTCCTCGCGTCGCTCGTACGACGCGGAGCGCCACCCTATCCGTTGTCGCACCCACGACAGGCCCTGCCTCCCTCATTCCTCCCAGGACCTGCGCCGCATCTCCATGCGCCTGGCTCCCTCGGTCACCTTGGCCATCAGTAGGATCGTCGCCTACGCGAACGACGCCTGCGCGAACAAGAACGTCGCGGTACACGGGGGCGTCGGTGCCAGGACGTATCAATCGCGAAGGATGAGTGCATCGGTGAGCGTCGTCATCATCAAACGACCACCGCGGACAGTGCCCCCGGCCGTGCCCGAGGGCGAGGTGAGGCTCGAGACGCCGCCCGAGCTGCCCCGCGAGGGCGACGAGAGCATGCTGATGAACCTGCTGCCCATGATGGGCATGCTGGGTTCCGTCGGTTTCTTCTTCATGCCCAACCTGCCCTCGTACATGAGGGTGGTGGGCGGGCTGATGCTGGCCTCCACGCTGGCCATGGCCATCGCCCAGTACGCCAAGTCCCGGCAGGGCGGCGGCGCGGGGATGGCGCAGGACCGGCGTGACTACTTCCGCTATCTGGAGCAGGTCCGCAAGGACGTGCACAAGACCGCAGAACTTCAGCGGCACAGCCAGTTGTTCCAGCACCCCGAGCCGGACCAGCTGTGGGCGGTGGCCGCCGACGGCAAGCGGCTGTGGGAACGTCGCCCGACCGACGCGGACTTCGCCTCCGTACGGATCGGCCGCGGCGTGCAGCAGCTCAACACCCCGCTCGTCGCGCCGGACACGGCGCCCAAGGAGGAACTGGAGCCGCTGACGGCGGCGGCCATGAAGGCGTTCCTCGACGCGCACGGCTCGCTCAACGACCTGCCCGTCTCCGTGTCGCTGCGCGCCTTCTACCACGTGACGGTATGCGGCGAGAGGGACACGGTGTACGCCAACGCCCGTGCCACGCTCGCCCAGTTGGCGTCGCTGCACTCGCCCGAGGACCTGATGGTCGCGGTGGTGGCGCACCCCTCCGCGGCGGCCGACTGGGACTGGATCAAGTGGCTGCCGCACAGCCAGCACCCGAAGGCCAAGGACGGCGCGGGCTCGGCCCGGCTGCTCTTCGACGACCTCGGTGAGCTGGAGGAGGCGCTGGCCGACCAGCTGGACGACCGTCCGCGCTGGAACCGGGACGCCAACCCGGTCTACGACCAGCCGCACCTGATCGTCATCCTCGACGGCGGCACCGTACCCCCGGACTCCGAACTCGCCAGCGCCGAGGGCCTGCAGGGCGTCACCTTCCTGGAGATCGCCCCGGGCGAGTTGGAGGAGGAGCTGCGGGCCGGCCTCACGATCTTCGTGAAGCCGGAGCGGATGCGCCTGTTCGTCGGCCACGAGTCGGCGTACACGGGCAGACCGGACGTGCTCAGCCCCGAGCAGGCGGAGTCCCTGGCCCGGCAGCTCGCGCCCTTCCGGGTCGGTTCGGCCGAGGAGGGCGAACCGCTGCTGTCCAACCTGGACTTCACCGACCTCATGGGCATCGGCGACGCCGGTTCCGTCGACGTCTCGCGCACCTGGCGGCCGCGCACGCTGCACGAGCGGCTGCGTGTGCCGATCGGTGTCGGCGAGAACGGCGAGCCGGTCATGCTGGACCTCAAGGAGGCCTCCCAGGAGGGCATGGGCCCGCACGGCCTGTGCGTCGGCGCCACCGGTTCCGGCAAGTCGGAGCTGCTGCGCACGCTGGTGCTCGGCCTCGCGGTGACGCACTCCTCGGAGACGCTGAACTTCATCCTCGCGGACTTCAAGGGCGGTGCGACGTTCGCCGGTATGGCGGACATGCCGCACACCGCGGCCGTCATCACCAACCTCGCCGACGACCTCACCCTCGTCGACCGCATGCGGGACGCGATCACCGGTGAGATGCAGCGCCGCCAGGAACTGCTGCGCACCGCGGGCAACTACGCCAACCTGCACGACTACGAGAAGGCCCGGGCCGCCGGCGCCGCCCTCGAACCGATGGCGTCGCTGGTGATCGTGCTCGACGAGTTCTCCGAACTCCTCACCGCCAAGCCGGACTTCATCGACATGTTCATCCAGATCGGCCGTATCGGCCGTTCGCTGGGTGTGCACCTGCTGCTGGCCTCGCAGCGCCTGGAGGAGGGCAAGCTGCGCGGCCTGGACACCTATCTGTCGTACCGGATCGGTCTGCGCACCTTCTCCGCCGCCGAGTCCCGTACGGCGATCGGCGTCCCGGACGCCTACCACCTGCCGTCGATCCCCGGTTCCGGTTACCTGCGCTACGACACCGACACCATGGTCCGCTTCAAGGCGGCGTACGTGTCGGGCGCGTACCACGGCGAGGGTCCCTCCCGGGTGCACCGCTCGACGCAGCTGCGGCCCGCGCTGTTCACGGCGGAGCACGTGGCGCTGCCGCCGCAGCCGGTGGTCGAGGAGCCGGAGGCCGACAACCGCGTCGACGACGCGCTCGCCGACACCGTCCTGGACGTCATCGTCGGCAAGATGGTCAACCAGGGTCCGCCCGCCCATCAGGTGTGGCTGCCCCCGCTGGACGAGGCGCCCTCGCTGGAGCAGCTGCTGCCGCAGCTCGCCGTCACCCAGGACCGCGGCCTGACCGCGCCCGACTACACGGCGCTCGGCCGGCTGAACGTGCCGGTCGGCCTGGTGGACAAGCCGTTCGAGCAGCGGCGCGACGTGCTGTACCGGGACTTCTCCGGCGGCGCCGGTCACGGTCTGTTCGTCGGCGGCCCGCAGTCCGGCAAGTCGACGCTGCTGCGCTCGCTCATCGCGTCGTTCTCCCTCACCCACACCCCGGCCGAAGTGCAGTTCTACTGCCTGGACTTCGGCGGTGGCGGTCTGATCGCGATGGAGGAGCTGGCGCACGTCGGCGGCGTCGCGAACCGGCTGGACGCCGAGAAGGTGCGCC
Organism: Streptomyces sp. C1-1; assembly: GCF_050214755.1. Lineage (NCBI taxonomy): Bacteria > Bacillati > Actinomycetota > Actinomycetes > Kitasatosporales > Streptomycetaceae > Streptomyces > Streptomyces sp. C1-1. The sequence continues at coordinate 3,165,443 of NZ_CP189826.1, forward strand.
GTACCGTCAGCGAGGTCGAGGGCATCCTCAACGCGCGCGAGGAGTACTTCCGCACCAACAACATCGACTCCGTCCAGACCTACCGTCAGCGGCGGGCCGCAGGGCATCTGCCGGACCAGCCCTGGGGTGACGTCTTCCTCGTCATCGACGGCTGGGCCACCTTCAAGACGGACTACGAGCTGCTGGAGTCCACGGTCACCGAGATCGCCACGCGCGGCCTCGGCTTCGGCGTGCACGTCATTCTGACCGCGTCCCGCTACACCGAGGTGCGGCCCGCGCTCAAGGACATGCTGCAGAACCGCATCGAGCTGCGGCTCGGCGACCCGACGGAGTCGGAGATCGACCGCAAGGTCGCGCAGAACGTGCCCGCCGGCATCCCGGGCCGCGGTCTGACCCAGGACAAGCTGCACTTCATGACGGCGCTCCCCCGCGTCGACGGCTCCTCCTCGACCGAGGACCTGTCCGAGGCGACGCAGATCCTCATCCGCGGCGTCAACGACAACTGGCAGGGCAACCAGGCACCGGCCGTCCGGCTGCTGCCGACCATGCTGGCGGCGGACCGGCTGCCCAAGGGCTTCGAGCACCCGGACCGCGGTGTCGCCATCGGCATCGACGAGTCCTCGCTGTCGCCGGTGTTCGTCGACTTCGAGACCGACCCGCTGTTCATCGTGTTCGGTGAGAGCGAGTCCGGTAAGTCGGCGCTGCTGCGGATGCTGGTCAAGCAGATCACCGAGCGCTACACGCCGGACCGGGCGAAGATCGTCATGGGTGACTACCGGCGGGCCCACCTGGAGGGCGTGCCCGACTCGCACCTGTCGCGGTACTGCGCCTCGGCGCCCGCGCTGACCGAGACGCTGGAGGGCCTCGCCGGCTCGATGCACCGCCGGATGCCGGGCCCGGACGTCACGCCCGAGCAGCTGCGCAACCGCAGCTGGTACAGCAGCCCGGACGCGTTCGTCATCGTCGACGACTACGACCTGGTCGCGACCGGCGTGAACCCGCTGGCGCCGCTGCTCGAGTACCTGCCGTTCGCCCGTGACATCGGTCTGCGCATCATCATCGCGCGGTCCTCGGGCGGTGCGAGCCGGTCGCTGTACGAGCCGGTGATGCAGCGGATGCGTGAGCTCGGCGCCCAGGGCGTCGTGCTCTCCGGCGACCGTTCGGAGGGCCAGCTGCTCGGCAACATCACGGCCTCGCAACTCCCGCCCGGGCGCGGGTACTTCCACACGCGGCGGCGTGGTGGGCAGCTCATCCAGACGGGCTGGCTGCCGGCCCGGTTCTGAGCCTCGGCTGCCGAGCTCGGCACGGTCACGGGGGCGGTACCCGCACGGGTGCCGCCCCCTTGTGTCAGTGGCGGCCGCTATGGTGACGTTGCAAGAGAAAAGACGAGCCACGGGGGGCAGTTGTGTCGTCGGACTACATGGATTCCGATCCCCAGGTCCTCAAGACCGAGGGCTTCAACATGTTCACGGTCGGCCAGAACTTCTCGAAGGCCGTGACCGCCCTGCAGAACGGGCTGAGCGCGCAGGAGCAGGGCCAGACCCCGCCGTGGGGCGACGACGACATCGGCGAGAAGTTCGGCGTCGTCTACGAGGGCCTGCGCGACGGCATGTACCAGTCGATGGGCAGCCTCGCGGAACGGCTCGCGGGCATGGGCCTGGCCTTCACCAAGATGGGCGTCGCCCACGAACAGAACGAGGCCGACCAGGTCGACATCTGGCAGAAGACGACATCCGAGTACGACGGCCAGGTGAAGCTTCCGCCCGGTGCGGCGCAAGGCACGTTCACGAAGGTGGAAAACGCCTGATCCGCGGGCGGATGCGCGGCACCCGCCAGTAGGGTGAGCCGCGTACTTCGTTCGCGCGTGAGGAAGAGGGCCCCGCAGCATGGCCGAGACGGAAGAGCAGATCAAGGCGCGCAAGGAGCGGGAGCGGGACGAGCTGTACGCGCTCGACATCTCGGACGCCGAGTGGCACAGCGCGCCCGGCACCGAGGAGCACGAGGAGCGGGTCGAGATCGCCTACCTGCCCGGGGGCGCGGTGGCGATGCGGTCGTCCCTCGACCACGACACGGTCCTGCGGTACACCGAGGCGGAGTGGCGGGCGTTCGTGCTCGGGGCACGGGACGGGGAGTTCGATCTGGAGTCGGCGCCGGGGAATGGCGGGGTGGCGGCCGAGTAGACGGCCCGTGTCGTCCGCGGCTTGCCGGCCGCGCCCCTTCAGGGACGTGACCGGGCCGTCGGCCGCGACCGTCCCCGCCACCGCCCCCGCGCCCGGTGCCTAAGATCGACGTCGCATGTCGTATGAACATGGCATGTCTGGTGAAGAGGCATCCGTGACGGAGCCATCCGTGACGGATGCATCCGTGACGGCGGAGGACGGGGAAGCATGACCGGGGTCACCGAGGACTACGCACCGCACCCTCACATAGGCGGTCGGGTCGCAGCGCTGCGTGCGCTCGCCGCGTGGCGTACGGCCGCGCCCGGCGCTCCCCGTGTGGTCGTGCTGACCGGCCGCTCCGGCAGCGGGCGTTCCCGGCTGATCACCGGGTTCCTGATGCTGTGCGAACCGGACTACCGCAAGCGGCTGCCGCTGGAGGAGATGGACCCGTCGACGGTGCCCCCGGAGCTGCCGGCCCCCGCGGTGCCGGCCCCCGACGGGCTCACCGCTGCCCAGGTCCTCTGGCTGCTCGCCGAGCACTACGAACTGACCGCCACCAGCACCGAGGGCGTCTATGCCGAACTGGCCGCGCGCGCGGAACCGGTGACCGTCGTCGTGCCGGACGTCGACCGGGCCGGCCCGGTGCGGGCCGCGGACGAGCCCGCGCGGCTCGTCCGGGAAGTGCTCGCGCCCCTGGCCGCCACCGAGACGGTCCGTCTGCTGGCCGAGGTGCCCAGGCCGCTGGCCGCCGAACTGGCCGGGAGCCTGCCTCCCGGTGCGGTGCAGGTCATCGATCTCGACGAGCCTGAGTGGGCCGACCCCGAGGGTCTCGTGCTGCACGCCCAGGCCGCCCTCGACCCGGAGTTCGGGGCGCCCGAACTGCCCTTCACCGTCGATCCCGCCGCCCGGCTCGCCCTGGGAGCCGCCATCGGCCGACGGGCCGGAACCAGCCCGCTGGTCGTCCAACTCGCCGTCAACTGTGCCCTGATGGCCCCCGAGGGCTTCGACCCGGCCGACGAGCGTCATCTACCGACCTCGGTGGGCGAGGCCCTCGACCTGCACGCCCGCCGGCTGGGCGCCGATCCGCGGACGCTGCGGATGTTGCTGGCACCGCTCGCCCTGGCCGAGGCCGACGGCATCCCTGTCCAACTGTGGCCGCGGCTGGCGAGCGCGATCGCCGGACAGGACATGAGCCAGGCCTTCGCGGACGGAATGCTGCTCGTCGGGCCGTTCGTGCAGCCGGAGGAAGCCGGCGAGGACGGCGGGCGCACACTGGTGCGGCTGTTCCACCCGGCCGTCGGCGACGAGATCCGCGCCGGCCTGCCCAACGTCCGGGCCGCCCAGACCCAGGTCGCCATGGCTCTGCTGGAAGCCGTGCCGGACCAGGACTGGAGCAAGGCCGACCCGTACGTCCGCGACCACATCGCCGGGCACACCCTGGAGGCGGGCCTGCTGCCCCAACTCCTCACCGATCCGGGGCTGTTCGTCCATGCCGACCCGGTGTCGCTGCGCGCCGCCGTCGAGGCGGTCCCGGCCGGGGAACTCGGCGCTCCGGCCCGTACCTACCTGCGTACGGCACCGCTGCTCACGCGGACGCAGGCGGAGGTGGTGCTGCGCGCCGCCCTGCTGGAGACGGCGTTCGTGGAGGACGGCCTGCCCGAGTACGCCGACGCCGTCCACGGCCGGCTGGGCCTCGACCTGCCCTGGCGGACGTTGTGGAGCCTGCCGGTCACCGGAGTCCACGCCGTCACGGTCGGCAGCGCGCCCCGGCCCGAGGGGCCGCCGGTACCGGTCGCCGCCCTCGTCGTGCCGGCGGGGACGCCGGGGGCGTGGCTGGTCGGTGGGACTGCGGGGGCGCCGGAAGATGAGGCGGCCGGCGAGGCTGCGGGGACGCCGGCAGGGGAACCGGTCGGTGCGGCTGCGGGGACGCCGGAAGATGACGCGGCCGGCGAGGCTGCGGGGACGCCGGGAGGACAGCCGGCCGGCGAGTCCTCGGGCGCGGCCGGGGCGGCGGCGGTGCTGGTGCGCGGCCTCATGGGGGGAGAGGATCTCTCTGACGTCGATCCCGCCCGCATCCTGCGCCCCTCCGAGGAGGAGCGGGCCGCGGCACCGCTCGGTCTGAGCCGCGGCGCCGACTACCTGCGCGTCTGGGACCGCGCGAGCCAGGAAGTGGTGGCCGCGCTCATCTCCGACACCCCCTTCACCGCCGCCGACGTCTCCCCCGACGGCATCCTCCTCGTCGCGACCGAGCGCGGGGCGAAGGCCCTGCGGATCCGCCCGGCGGACCCGGCGATAGCCTCGTAGCGCACAGCGCCCACCACCGACCTCTCACGTTCGACCAGTCATCCCGAAGGAGCCTCCCCTTGAACAGCCAGGAGCAGGCGACGGCACAGGGCACGGCCGCGGCCCAGGGAGCCCGTCCGGTCACCGGCCCCGGCAACACCGCCGTCTTCACCTACGTCGACCCGGCGAACGGCGAGGAGACCACCCTCTTCCGCAACTCCGGCCCGGGCCTGCCCCCAGCCGAGTACCAGGCGTACGCGGAGCTGCGCCGGATGAACGTGCCCGCCGACAGCGTCCTCGCCGTCCACACCGACCTGCGCCCCAGCCTGCTCCCCGGCGGCTACACGTCCGAGCTGCTGAAGTCCTTCCCGAACGCCGAGCTCTCCTGCTCACAGCCCTACGGCTCCCGTCCCGAGGAGCGCACCGAGGGCGTCCAGGCACTGATCCAGCAGGTCGAGATGCTGCACCAGGTGGCGGGCCAGACGCCGCCGCCCCGCCCGCATCGCGTTCCCGTACCCGCCCAGGTGACGCCCGCGGAGCCGATGCGCGACGTGGCCCTCGGCCAGCACCTCGTCGAGGTGTTCGGCGAGACCGGCGTACGCCGCTACGCCGCCGACGACATCGCCGACAGCCCGCTGCCGGAGACCACGAAGTCCACCCTCACCTGGGCAGGGCTCCCGGCGGACGTCCCGCTCTTCTTCACCGCGGACCGGGCCGACAACCCGCCGCCCGGAGGCCTGTTCACCGACGTCGCCACGAACCTGCGCGAGCGGCAGAGCCCGGCTGGCGAGGAGAAGATCGCTGCCCTGGCGCACCTGGCCCGGATCGGCTTCGACGGGCTCGCGGTCATCGCCGTGCAGTGCCTGCCCGGTACGACGGAGCCGGACGGCCTCGGCGCGCTGTGGGCCGTGGACCCGGTCACCGCGGAGTGCCGTTACGTCAACGTCTCGGCCGCCGCCCTCGCCCGCTCCCTCGCGCTGCTCGCGACGGTACGGCAGCGGATGCGGGGGCTGGATCCGGTCGCGGCGGGCGCGGAAGTGGCGGTTCTGCAGGAGCACTTGGTGGCCCTGGACGCCTCCGCGCTGGCGAACGCCGAGACCTGGTGGTCTCTGATCGTCGAGCAGATGTGGCACGGGCTGTTCTGACCGGCCTCGAAATCCGCACTCAGCGAGTCAGAATCAGGGAGATCTTCTGTGACTTCGGACAACCAGGCAGCGCCGACCACCCCCGAACAGGCCCTCGACATCGTCCGCAGCCGCTTCGCCGAGCCCAGGCTGCCCGATGGCTCTCGCGCCGAGCTCCGCGTCGAGGAGTTCGACATCGGCTACCTGGTGTACGCGGTGTTCCCGCCCGTCACCGACGCCGCCGGGCGGCCTCAGCCGGCGCCGCCCGGCGGCAGCAAGATCGTGGTCTCCAAGGCGACCGGCGAGACCGTCACCGTGCCCAACTACCCGACGCAGGCGGCCATCGACCTGTACCGCCGGCAGCACGGCTGATCCGATCCCCGCGGCGGGTGCTCAGTACAGCGAGAATCCGCCGCTGTGCCGGCCCTGGTTCTTCTTCGCGAAGCGCGAGGGCCGCCCGTCCGCGTCCGGCTTGGCCGGGTCGGACGACTCGCCGGACGGGTCCGCGCCGTCCAGCGGCTCCCCGTGCCTGACCTGGTCGCGCTCCTCCTCCGACAGCGACTCCCACTGACCGCGCAGGGACGCCATGCCGCTGCCCAGGGCGCGGGCGATGCCGGGGTCGTCCATGGCGTCGCGCAGCGCGAGCCGGCCGGAGAGCAGCTTCTTCGCCGCCTCCTGCAAGTCCTTGTCGACGCCGTCGCTCCGGGAGAGCTGGCGCAGGGCGGAGTTCAGCGAACGGATCTGCTCCGGTTCGAGCGCCTCGTCCAGCACACCCCGCTCCGGCGAAGTGCCCTCCGGGGTGGGTGAGTTCTCGGGTCGCCTGGTCATGCCGCTTCTCCTCGCTGGCCCTCGTCTCTCGGACTCAAGAAGTATCTCCCGTCATGGCCGGGTGTCATGCTGGGCCCTCGCTCGCGAAGGGAAGGACCTCGTCGTCATGGCTCAGGCGCAGGGTACTGGGAGGGGCGACGCGGGAGACCGTTCCGCAACCGGCCTCCACGGTCTCGTGGGCGGTGCGCTGGGCCGTCTCGGGTCTGGGGCGGGCTGGTGTTCCTGCTCGCCGGGTTGGCGCTGAGCGGGTGAGGCGCGTACGAAGGGTCGTACGTGGCGGGTGGGGCGCGTACGAGGGCGCGTACCTCGCGGGCTGGGCGGGCACCCACGGCATCCTGACCGTGCGGCAGTGCGAGGTGAGCTACCCGAACAACGCGTCCCGCGGCAGCCGTAAGAACCGTCGGCCGATGCGGTGCGAGGGCGTGTGCGTGTCCGACGGCGGCAGGAGCCGGGACGCGGGGGTCGCGGTGCAGGTGAGGCGGCGGTACGGGGCGGGCACCGAGCTGTCGGTGCAGCGGACGGGCGGCGGGTATGTCCAGAGCGGCCTGGACCGGCCCTGGCGCTACTTCGCCGCGTTCTTCGGGGGCTGGGTGTTGACGGGACTCGGGCTGTTCTGCCTCACGACCGGGTACGCGCCGTCCGGGCGGAGCCGGGTGTCGTACGACGATGCCTGGGAGGCGGCGGGGCGGAACCACACGCGGGCGGTGATCCTCGGGATGATCGGCGTGGGGCTGGTGGGTGGCGCCGTGTCGTTCCTGATCAGTTACCTGATGTGAGCAGGTCCGATTGGAACCCGTCTGACCTCGACATATAACCTGCGCGGGTCACCTTTCTTGTCAACCTCGGGGTCTTACCGGCATGTCGACGCCTCCGCCGCAGTACCAGAACCAACCGCCCTACGGGCAGCCGCAGCAGCCGTACGGCCAGCCTCAACCGCCGTACGGGTACCCGCAACAGCCGCAGGCGCCGCAAGGGCCTGAACGCCCGCGTTCGGGTGGTCCGTTGAGGGTCGCGAAGTCCGCGGCCATCGTGATCGCGGTCTTCGGCGCCCTCGCCTGGTACGTCTGGGACTACAACACCGACCCGAGCGGCGGAAAGGCGAAGGCTGAGGCCGCGGCGTCCGCGCAGGCCTCCGAGGACGCGACGCACGACCCGAACATCGGAGACTGCGTCAAGGTCAAGGACCCGCAGGGCGAGCCGCTGCCGACGATCGTCGACTGCGACTCCCCCGAGGCCGAGTACAAGACGGCCGACAAGCTGCTCGGCAACGACATGAAGTGCGACTCGAAGTACGTCTACGGGATCCAGGTCCGCCAGAGCCACCAGATGGGCTACACCCTGTGCTTCACGAAGGTCTGACCTGTCGGCCGTTCTGCACCAGACCTGCACAGGACCTGCAACGGATTTGTGACGCCAACCCTCTGAAGTTGCTCGCGGGTGATTCCGTAAGCTTTGCGAACGGCTGTACTTCTGCGTGATTTCCCTTGACCGATGAGGGAGTTGTACGGCCGTGTCGGCTTACGGGGGTGCTTTCTGCTGTGGCGATGATGCTGCCGAGCGAGCTCGAATGGGTTCTCGAGATGCTCGGCTACGACTGGCCGACGGCGAACGAGGACAAGCTCAAGGAGTGCGCCAACATCTGGCGGAAGTTCGGTGACGACGTCACCGAACTGCACACCGCTGCGAACACCAGCGCCCGCCAGGTTATGGCGCACAACGCCGGTGAGTCGATCGACGCGTTCACCAAGACGTACGCCAAGTTCGACAGCGGCGGCGACGGTTACCTCGCGAACGCGGCGCAGGCCGCGTACATCATCGCGACCGTGCTGGAGGCCTGCGCCTACATCGTCGAGTTCGCGAAGTGGGCGGTCATCGCCCAGCTCATCGCGCTCGCCATCGAGATCGCCGCCGCGCAGGCCGCCGCGCCGTTCACCTTCGGTCTGTCCGAGGTCGGCGCGCTGGGCGCGACCCAGGCCGCCCGGCTGATCGTGCGCCGGCTCCTGAAGGAGCTCAAGGAGGCGTTGATCGAGGCGATCGTCGAGGCGATGAAGGAGCCCGCGATCTCGGCGATCGAGGCGATCATCACCGACCTGATCCGCCAGACGGTGAACGTCGGTTTCGGCGCCCAGGAGGGCTACGACCTCGCCACGACCGCCAAGCAGGGCGCCAACGCCGGCTGGGACGCCATCAAGCAGAGCCCGCAGACCCTCGCCGAGGGCGTCCGCGACAGCCTCGGCGAGAAGGCCGGTCACCGGGCGCACCACGCGATCGACAGCCGTATCGACGGGCATGGGAGTTCGGGGGACGGGGAGGGGGGTTCGCACTCGTCGGACGGTTCTGAGGGGTCCAACGGCTCCGATGGATCCAACGATTCCGAGGGTTCGGGCGGCGACGGCGGCTCGGACTCCTCGTCCGGTTCTTCCTCGTCCGACTCCGGCTCGGGTTCCTCGTCCGACTCCCACTCCAGCGACTCCCACTCAGGCGACTCGGACACCTCCGGCTCGGACTCCTCGACGTCGACGCGTGCGGGCCACGACTCCGGCGTGAACATCGGCGGCGGGATATCCGCCGACACCGGCGGCAACAACATCGGCGCGCCGGACGTGGGTTCGGGTCCGGGCTCCGACTCGGGGTCGGACTCCGGGTCCGGTTCGGACGCGGGGTCCGGGGCCGATTCCGGGGCCGCGCGGCCGACGGTCTCCCACGCGGGGCCGTCGCTCTCCGACTTCGACGACCCCTCGCCGAGCAGCGCCTCGTCCGGCGGTTCGGACTCCGGCGGCTCGTCCGACGGTCCGAGCGTCTCCACCTCCTCCCACTCCGGCGGCGGTTCGTCCGTGTCCGGCCTCTCGTCGCCGACACCGCACACCGTGGCGGCCTCCGCGTCGTCCGGCGGTACGTCCGCCACACCGTCGTCCGGCGGCCACGGCGGCGGCATCAGTACCAACGTCGACAGCCTGGCCGCGAGCGCGCCCACGCACACGAATGCAGCGCCTGCAGCCACTCCGACGTCGAGCGATCCATCGTCCGGCGGCGGGCGTCCGGACGGCGGCTCGTCCATGCCCACGTCTCCCGTGGCGCCGTCGACGGGCGGTGGCGTGGGGGGCGGCGGCAGCTCGCCGCACAGCGGGAGTTCGTCCGGCGGCACCACGTCGGCCGGTTCGAGCCCGAGCAGCCCGACGCCCAACTCCGGTGCGGCGAGGCCGACTTCGGCCAGTACGTCAGGTACCACCACCACGACCGGGTCGGGGCCGGCCTCCACGCCGAGTCCTACGTCGTCGACGGCACCGCGGAGCACGCCGACGCCGACGGCGTCCGCATCTGCGACGGCTGACGGCCGGGCCTCCGGCGCCGGGGCGGGGGTTCGTGTCTCCGGTACAGGGGACGGGCGTACGCCCGGCACACCGGACGGACGGACCCCAGGCAGCACGCCGGACGGCCGAATACCGAGCCAGCGCACGCCGGGGAGCACGACGCCGGGCGACGGCACGACACCGCGGACCACCCCGGGGACCAGGCCCGGCGACGGGACCACACCCCGTACTTCGACGCCGGGTGACGGTACGACCTCACGCGACACCAACGGCACGCGGCCGGGCGACGGGACGACGTCCCGTAACACCCCGGGACCCGGGAACACCACGCCGGGCGACCGCACCACACCTCGCAATACGACGGACCCGGCCGGCAGCACTCGTACCACCACACCGGGCTCCAACGCGAACACGAGCACCTCGAACCAGAGCCCGTCGTCGTCCCCGCGGACCACGTCGCCCTCCACGAGCAACTCAACGTCGACGCCATCCACCTCGACCGGCTCCGGACCGGACCGCAACTCGACGTCCCCCTCAAGCAACGGCACTTCGGCTTCCTCGAACTCTTCCTCACCGACTGGCCGTACCGACAACCCCACGGCGCAGGGCGGCCCGACCACCACGCCGGGCCGTCAGAACCAGCCGGGCTCCGACACCGGTACGGGCACCACCCCCAACCGGCCCCAGCAGCCCGCGGGCGGCACGCCCAACTCACCCGCCTCCCCGCAGCAGCCGGCGGCCCAGTCGAACAACCCTCAGCAGCAACAGCAACAGCACCAGCAGCAGGTGACGCCGGTCCCGGTACACACGCCGATCCGCACGCCGGGAACCTCGGCGGCGCCGAACCACGCGAACGGCCCCGCCACGCCGAACGCGCCGGGCTCACCGCAGGCCACCCCTGGTGACACCACCTCGCCGAACCACCCCCAGCAGGACAGCCTGCAGGACATCCGCGCCGACCTGGACCACTACCCGGGCGGCCTGACCGACCCCGACCCGGCCGACCAGCAGGCCCTGTCGGACGCCGTCCCGCGCAACGAGGACGGCACCCCGCAGCGCTACCCCGACCCCTTCGACGGCAACTGGTCGCAGCTCCAGAACGACGGCGGCGTCAACGTCCCCGGCCGAAGCAACAACTGCGCCGACTGCTCCCGTTCGTTCCTGGAGACCTGGTACGGCAACCCCCAGGTCTCGGCGCCGCGCACGCTCGACACCGACGCGAACGGCAAGCCGGACCTCTGGTCCCCCGAGGACAACGCCAACGACAACCAGATCCGCTGGACCGGCGCCGCCCACACCTATGCGGGTCCCGGCGGCGACCCCAACACGGCGAACAACATCGCCAGCACCCTCCAGCAGGCGGGCCCCGGCTCGGCGGCCATCGTCCAGGTCGACTGGCCGGGCGGCGGCGGCCACGCCTTCAACGTCGTCAACCACAACGGCAAGATCGTCTGGATCGACACCCAGAGCGGCCAGGTCAGCACCCAGCCCCTCCACATCGACCAGGCCACCCACGTCTGGCACATCCCCCTCGACGCCAACCGCAACCCGATCGACACCAGCCAGCCCCCCACGAACGCGTCCCAGGGGCACGACGCCTCGCAGAACCAGAACAGCTCGCAGAGCCAGAGCAGCTCACAGAACCCCGACGGCGAGACGTCTCAGCCGGAGAACTCCGACCACAACGTCCAGCCCGACAACGGCCAGACCCCACAGGACGGCGCATCCGGCGACACCCAGAAGTCGGACGACAGCCCCGACACGGAAGGCGGCCACCACGAGCCGCGGGCTTCGGTGGACGGCGGTACGTCGGACAACGACGCTGGCGCACACGCGTCGCCGCCCGACACGAGGACGTCACCGACCGCGCCGGACGCCGGTCCGACTCCGGAGAACACCACGCCTGATCCGGCAAAGGTCGAGCACAACCACGATGTCCGGCCCCAGGACGACAGCGGTGCCCCGTCCGTGGCCGACCGACCAGGGGAAGACACCCACTCATCTCCGGCGGGGTCCTCGACGGCGACTGACGACCATCCCGGCGCGGACGGCACGCCGAAGCAGCCTGTCGGCACCAGATCCGACGACGCCCACGCGGGTGCACCGGACGCGGACACGGCACCGACTCGGCCCACAGCGGGAGCCGCGAACGACCCGACGGCAAGTCGGACCACACCCGAACCGGCGGACGGGACGACGGCCCCGCATGCCGCCGCTCAGCGACCGAGCACGGATCCCCGCCCGGTCGATCCGCGCACGTCGCAGACCTCTCGGACGACCTCCCCGCAGCGGACTCCGGGAACTGACGACAACACCACCGGCGGTCGATCCAGGCCCAGCATGCCGACTCATCCCGACGGTCAAGCACCCCAGGCCCCCCAAGCACCCCGCGGGCAGAATCCGCCCGGCGACTCGACACCCGGTGATCCAAACCACGGTGACCCAAACCACGGTGACCCAAACCACGGTGACCCGACTCGAGCGGAACGGAACGCGAGTCTTCCGCCCCCGGAGCACAGGGAGGCTGAGCAACTCGGTCTTTCGCCGGACCAGGCGCAGCAGGAGGTACGCGACCACGAGAACCCCGACCTCGAAGCCCGGGGTCTGGCTGTGCACCGAATCGACCTCGACCCGGTGCACGACAGCCTCAGGAACTGGGCCCAGGACGGCCGCCTCGCTTCAGTGCTGCGCCACGCCTCCGGCAGGATGGACGCGCTGCGGCAGGCGCGCGAGGCCGGAGAGACCGACCTTCCGCCGACCGCGTTCACCCGACGGTTCCTCGAGGAGACGCTCGGGGACGACTTCCGCCGAATGAACGACGGTCAACGATCGGCCGTTGTCGCTTCGCTCGCCAGGCTCAGCCTCACCTACCACGAGAGCCAGGGCGTGGGGCACAGCCCCGAGCATGACCGCGACGGTCGGCCATACAACGACGCAGAACCCCGCGGAGACGGAAGCCCGGACCGCGCAACGGACTCCGAGCGGGCGGTCAGTGCGGACGCGCGAGACCGTGCCAACAGCAACTTCCCTGCCGGGCATCGTTCCGGTGAGGAGACGAAGCGCGACCTCGCTGCGCTGAATGAGCGGGTGAACGGGCCGCGCAGAAAGCCGACGGTCAAGCAACTCGACGCCATCATCGAGGCATCCGGCCACAAGCCGGACTTCTCCGGCAAGAACTATGCGGTGATCGAGGTCGTGGACGCCGACGGAAACAGCATGTACGTCGTGGATTCATCCGTTCCGGCGGATTCATCCGGTGTTTCGCCGAGGCACTCGGAGAAGCACCTCCTCGACTGGTTCGACCGGACCAACACCGGCCCGGACGGGAAGAAATACACATTGGCCGGGCTCTACACGGAGCGCGAACCGTGCGGCAAGGGCGAGGGCCACGCCGACTGCTCGACACGACTGCGCATTCATCCCGACATGAGGAACAACAGGGTTCCTGTCTACTACAGCACCACTTACCGAACCGACCCCGACGGACTGGAGATACGTCACGAGAAAAGAGCGCAGCTCAAGCAGCAGCAGACGGAAGCACTGGACGCGATGGATGACAGCCTTTCCGATGAGGAGAAGGAAAACAAGCTGAAGCAGATGGGCCTGGAGAACGGACAGATCAGCCGGAAGGTAGGAAAACTCACTACGGCCAGGGAGGATGAAATGGCCGGCGAGATGAAGGACCATCTGGACGTGATCGGCGAGGTCTGGGCGAAGACTATGCTGCACATCGTTCCACCCGTTTAGGAGTCCCATGCCCGAGTCGGTCCCTCAACCCGAGTCTCTTTCCGCGACGCAACTGCCGACGCACCTGGTGAACTGGTTTCGTGCGGGGTGCCCTGGCGGGTCCAAACTCCACGTGGTCAGCCGGGTCGGCAGCCACGGCGCGCTCCAGCAGGTGCACGCTCAGGTCGACGAGAGCATTCATCTGGACGCGGCCGGCGCGGACGGAGAAGAGGTGTTTCGCCGCCTGCTCGCGCTCACGGGAGTTCCCGAGGCCGATCTGACACCGTACAGCTGGCGTCGTGCGGCCAAGCGACTGGCCAAGGGCAAGCTCATCCTGATCACGAATGCCTGGCGGGCAGGAGGTACCAGGCGGTCTTCGCAACCTTCCCTCGTACGAGGATATGTCGCCGAGCGATTCGCCCTCTGGGGCGCCGCCGTGGTCGTCGACGCAGGACCGCACGACCCGCAGGGGGAAAGGCCCGCCCGCGGGGTGGTCACGTTGACGCTGGACGAGTCGGCGCCCAGCGAGGGACACGGACGCGTGGACCAGTTGATCAGTGCGGCGATGCATTCACCGGAGATCCGGGCCCTCGCACTCTCCGAGCCGAGGCAGGTGCCCGTTCTCGTATGGAGCCGGCTTGCCGAAGCCCTCAGTGCGCCCCATTCCGATACGCAATCCCTCCTCGGCCTCGTGGAAGAATTCCCGGATCTGCTCACGCTCACGAACGACCGTGTGTCTTTCGTGGATGAAAGCATTCCTGAAGAAGTGCGACGCAGTACGCCGGAGGAGGAGCGTATTCGCGTCAACCGGCACATGACCCGTTGGCTGCGGGAGATCGCTCCGCAGCTGCGGCATCCCGAAGGCTGGGAACAGTCCGGCCCGGTCGGCCGGTACGCGGCTCACGGACTGGCCATGCACGCGGTACAGGCAAACGATTTCGACGCGTTCCTGAGCGAGGGTGACACAGTGGCCGCTCTGCCGCAGAGCGCGCTGATCGATGCCGCGCACTGCGCCTACGACGGGTCGCTGTTCGGCTCGAACCCTGCCGCGGACGCCGTTTTCCTTACGATGAACGGCGTCATGCCGTCCTCCCAGGCGGAATGGGCGAGTTGGCTGCACCTGATGGCGACAGCCAGAGGTGATGCCGAACTGTGCCGGGGCATCGAGGACTCCGGCCTGCGAATGCCCTGGAAGGCCTTGTGGACGCGTTGGTGCCCGCCCGGCGGGTACCACCCCGGCTACCTTCAGCCCGGCCCCGTCTACGAGCTGTTCGCCGTCCGGTGGAACGGGCGGCCCGCGGTGGCAAGCACGGACATGGACGACGCCGTCCGCATCTGGGACCTCGCAACCTCGGAGCCCCTGGCGGGCCCATGGCCCGACGAGGACTTTCCCCTTGCGCAACGGGGGCCTTTGGCCTGGGACCCCGAGGATGTGGAGGGACAGCCTTCGTCCCCGGACGCCGGTCCGATCAACCTGGAGGAGTTGCGTACGCAGGACAGGTCTGTCCAAGGTCCGGGAGAGGGCTACGAGTTCCTGCCCGTTGCCCTGGAACACGGCACCGTCACAGTGGTCGGCGGTGTCGGCGGCCTCCTTGCGGTGCAGAGCACGGATCCTGAACTCCCGCCACGGATAGCGACGTTGACAGGTGGGCCACTGCTGGGCAACCGCACCGCTGCCGGACCCGCCAGGCCGAAGCACGCTCCGGAGACCACCGCGTCCGATCTCGCCGCCCTGTTCCCGGATGCCCCAGCCGTGCGCATCCCCGCGGACCGCATCCCCCCTGGCCTGACGGACGCAACGGCACGCCGTGTACTCACGGACGTCGGTCTGCCGATGGCCGACGGTTCGGGAATCGCCTTCCGACCGAGCGAAGCGGATTTCCTGGAAGAGCTGGCGTGGCCTGCCGGAGTGGAGCAGGCCGAGGAGACCGGCCCGTTCTTTCGACTCGGTGACTGGATGGGTGGCACGATCGTCGTCGACGGCGGATCCGGCCACGTACTCCGCATGCCCCGTGATCCTGACGAGGACGGCCTCGAAGGCGTCCTTCTCGCCCAGAACCTGGATCGGTGTCTGACAATGCTGACGCACTGGGTCACCGGGCTCCGTATCCTGGGACGTCTTGAGAACAGCGACGAGAAGCACCTGCTGCGACAGCACATCGACGACGCCATCTGGGAAATCGATCACGAGGGTGCTCAGGCCGGAGCCTGGACCTACCCGCTGAACAACGAATCGTGAACCACGTGGATCTCTGCCGCTCCGTGGAGTGCTCATGCCGGTCGCGCTGAGACTACGGCGGCCCAGGGCGTCGCTGATGCCCGAAGGCAGTGTGCCCAGGCGCTGTTGTCGCGTCGCCTGCGGACCTGTCTCAGTGCCAGGAAGCAAGTGCCCCATATGTCTCAGGGCGATCCAAAGCGAGAGGAAAGCAGCCCACCTTGAGTGACTTACCGCACCGCCCGGCCCCCCGTGCCGTCGTCATCGGAGGCAGCTGGCCGGGATGCTCGCCGCGGCCGCCGTCGCGGACCTCGTCGGCTCCGTGGAGATCATCGACGCCCACGAGCTGCCGGAAGGCCCCGAACCGCGTACCGGTGTTCCGCAGGCCGTCCACATCCACCTCCTGCAGACCGGCGGCCTCGAGGCCATCGAAGACCTTCTGCCCGGCAGCATCGATCTGCTTCTCGCCGCGGGCGCGCATCGCATACCCGTGACCACGAACATGCTCGTGTACGCCCCGGAGGGCTGGTACCGCCGCTGGACCCGGGCCACGCACTCCCTGATCACCGCCAGCCGTGACCTGACCGACTCCGTCGTCCGCGCGCAAGTCCTCAAGCACGCTCGCGTCAGCGCCCGGTCGCACACCAAGGCCGTCGGCCTGCTCGGCGACCGCAATCACGTCACCGGAGTGCGCGTACGCAACTCCGACGGCACGGAATCGGAACTGCGCGCCAAGCTGATCATCGACACCTCCGGCCGCGCCTCCCGGACCCCGCAATGGCTGACCGGCCTGGGCATCAACGGCCTGAGGCAGGACCGCATCGACTTAGGTCTCGTCTACGCCAGCCGCGTCTACCGCGCCCCCGTCCCCACCCGCAACTGGCCCGTCGTCGCCGTGCAAGCCGACCCGAGGCTGCCCCGGCCCGCCAAGTCCGGCGCCATCCTGCCGATCGAAGGAGACCGCTGGCACGTCAGCGTGATGGGCGCTCCAGGCGGCCACCCGACCGGTGACGCCGAAGCCTTCGAGCCCTTCGCCCGCACCCTGAGGCACCCCATCATGGCCGACCTGATCAAAGCGGCCGAACCGCTCACCGACGTCAAGGTGACCCACAGCACCGCCAACCGGCGCCTGTATTACGAACGGCTCTCAACGTGGCCCGAGGGACTTGTAGTCCTCGGAGACTCGGCAGCCGCCTTCAACCCGATCTACGGGCATGGCATGTCCGTAGCGGCACAAGGCGCCCTCGCCCTGTGCGGCGCCCTTTCCACAGGCCCGACTGTCGGCCTCGCCCGGCGGGCCCAGCGCGCCATCGGCCGACGCATCGACACCGCCTGGGCCCTCGCTGTGGGAACCGACATCCATTTCTCCACCACCACAGGCCAGCGCCCCAACCTCACCGACCGTCTGCTCCACCGTTACGTCAGCCGGCTGTCCCACACGGCAACCGGCTCCTTCAACGCAGCGACCGCCCTGACGGACGTCCTCCTTCTTCACCTCGTCGCCCTCAGCCAGGGCGACACGGAACGAGCGCGGGCTCTGACCGAGTCCGCCGGCACGCTGCCCTGGCGAACCGTCTGGACCAACTGGCGGGCGCCTGGCCGCCTCCATCGCATCGGCCCCGACATCCCTGCGGTGAAGCGGATCAGTGCCTCCGCCCACACCGTCACCACCACCTTCGCGGATCGCACGAGCCTGGAGTGGGATGCCTTTTCCGGGCAGGGAGTGGAGTCTGACAACTCCCGTGCGGACATCGTGCCGTCACCCCCTCTCTGGCATGCGGAAGACCCCTCGTGGAATCTCCTCAGGCTCCGACTCAGTGAGGACCTGGCGTTTGTACGTGCCGTGCAGGCACCGAGCCTGTGGGCCGCCGCCTGCGTCGGTCGACTCGTGGTCATGGCCGGCGATCGTGGTCTCTACGCGTTGGAACCAGATGCCCACCGCTCGGGCAGCGCGGGTCTGCCCGCGCTCCCCTCCGTCGGACCGCGCTGCAAGATCAGGCCGATTCCCTTCGACAAGACAGCCTGTGAGCCGACAAGGGCCCGTGTAATCGACGTCTTCACCGCGGAGACGGCTCCCACGCTCAGCGATGAACAGCTGCCTTCCGGCCTGACACACGAACTGACCCGCCGCTTCCTCAAGAAGGTCGGCTTCCCCGCCGTCTCCGGCTTCTACGGCCTCGACACCCACCATCTGCTGGACACCGGGCTGGTGAAACACGCGTGGGAAGGAACCAAGGCATTTCCGAACGCCTGTGGGAGACGGCCCGTTCTACACGCTGGGTAGCTGGATCGGCGGCATCCTGCTGCTCGACGGCCCTACGGGGCGCGTGCTGCGGCAGTCCCGGCCCGGCGCGGTCGACGACACGCAGCCCGGTGACCCCCTGGCCGGCTCATCCCTCGCCTCTTTCGTGGCGATGGTCTGCCTGCAATGGGAGTACATGCGGGCCTACACCACCTCCGGCGGACTGGATGGCGCGGACCTGCTGGCCGAACTCACCTCCTGGCTGTCCGCTCTCGACCCCGCCGCAGCAAGCACCAGGAACTGGGGTCACGTCCTGGATTCCGACAACTTCCCGTACCTCTGACGGCCGCCTGATCTCAGCGCAACCAATTTCACGTAGCGAAGGACTCCCCCTTGCCTGAACCTCTCGATCAATGGCTGGAGCACATCGAGGCCTGGCGAGGTCTTCCTGCTCGTAAGCGGCGGGTCTTCTCCGTCACCGGCCCTTCAGCGGTGGGCAAGACAGACTTCCTGAACCAGGTGCGGCAGCGGATCCCCGATCCCATCTGGATCGACTGTCGGGGGATGACGGCGGCCGCTGTGGCGTTGCGTATGCGTGAGGCGTGCCGGGCGCGTCCCACGCCTGGCGATGTGGTGATCCTGCTCGCAAACGTGCAGTACGCCGGAGAACTGCTGACCTCCGCTCAGCCCACACGCATCGCCGAAGTACTGGCTCCCGGCTTCCGGCGGTTCGGCGGCCGAGAGGTGTGGGTCATGGCCGAACACGACCCGGAACTGATTCCGGCGGCCGTCGATCAGGAGTATCAGGTCACGCTCGCCGACCAGCCGCCGATCCGTCCAGGCGCTGACCAGTCTGAGGTCGATGCCCGAGTGAAGGCTCTTGCGGCTGCAGAACTCCGTCGAGTCCCGCTTGCGGTGTGGCAGTTGCTCTGCGCGGCCGTTGGCACGCTTGCCGACGCTGAGGAGTTGCTCGCCCTGGCTCGCCGCACGCCGGATGTTCTGTCGGTGATCGAGAACGAATCAGGCACCCCGGAGGTGGAGTTCGTCTCAGACGCACTCGTGCACGCCTGGCGTCGTGTGTGGCCCTGCGAGGCAGCCACTCAGGCGAGGGTGGGCGAGGCGCTGTCGGCCGCCAGCAACCCGCCCGAGAACAACTGGACTCACTCAGATCCAGTGGCTCGCTACGCCAGCCGTGCTCTGCCCATGCACGCCGCTCTTGCGGGCTCCTTGCCCGACCTGCTGGACAACGGGCCGCTGCTCGCCCGTTTCGCGCCGACGGGCCTGTACGAGGCACTCACCGTCGCCTACCCGGACGGCGTCCCGTACGCGAGCACCGCAGCACTCCTGCACTACATGGAAGTCCAGGGCATCGCCCCCTCGAAGCAGGGCGAGTGGGCGGCGTGGCTGCATCATGCGGCCCTCTGCGCCGGACGTACAGAGTTGGCCGATCAACTCCTCAGCGCCACACCGGGGCTGCCCTGGCGAACGATCTGGACCAGGTGGCGGCCTCCGGGCTTCTTCGGGCTCCGGTCACAGGACGCGGGAAGGGTCGACGAGTTCGGGATCACCGGCGTCGATCCCTCTTCACGTTTGATCACCGCGCGAGACACCACCACCGGCAAGAACGCGGCACCCCGATACCAATATCAGCGGCAGGAGTGGGACTCCGCGACCGGTGCACGGACCTCGGCGCCGGTCACGGTCCGCCGCGCCCTCGTCGAGGGTGACTGGGACTGGGTCGATGCGCGCAATCATGCGGAAGGCTCGTCTGTCGTCTTCGCACATCACGGCGAAAACGGGTGGGAACAAGACCTACTGGTGGGCTCCCTGCCGCCCCGGTGCCCGGCATCCGTCACCCAAGCTATCCGTATCCACGACACCTGGAGCCTGGCGGGCAGGGAGGGAATCTTCGCCGTGACCACGAATGCGGTGGACGATCACCCACGACAACCGCCCTACCCGGGCAGGCCCTTGGTCGCTGTTCATTGTCACGCGGCCCCTTGGCCACTGCCCGATCGTGCGGCAGCCGCGCTACGCGGGGATGCGCTTCGCGAATGGTTGGAAGAGACGTTCGGTGACTCTTCCTGCCATCGGCTCGACACGGATCAACTGCCCTCGGGCATCAGCAACGCAGAAGCTCGCCGTTTCCTGACCGAGACCGGCCTGCCCGAGACCCGGGATTTCCTGCATCTCGCCATCACGCCACGCGGCGACCGCCCGCTGCACGAAGTTCCCTGGCCCGGTCGCGGAAGAGACACTCCACGCCATCTCCGGGCCCGGAGCGAGCCACCCAGCAACGGCCCCTTCTACGAGCTGGGTTCGTGGATGTACTCGAATTTGTTGCTGGACGGTACGACCGGCCGGGTACTACGAGACACGACAGGCGGGATGGCGGAACCGCTGGCCGGCAGCAGCCTCGTCCAGTTCTTCGCCATCGTCCGGCTCTTCGACGAATTCCGCAGGGCACACCGCCCCGGTGCTCCCGACCACAAGGACGCACAGGCCAGTCTCGCCGCATGGTGCCGGCACATCGATCCCGAGGCGGCCCGGGGCGAGGTCTGGACGCACATCCTTGAGGGCTATGACTTCGAGGACAGCACTTGGGACCTCGCCACATATGGTGACGACTACGTCTGAGGCGTGAACCGGCCGGCCAGGCCCTTCCTGCTGGTGCGGCCGATCATGGAGTGGGAGTGCTGTGGAACTGACGCCTGAGCAGGCTTTCGAGCAGGTCGAAGCCTGGCTGGCAGCGCCGAGCCGCCTGTACGAGACGCTGGCGCTTCGGGGACTGCCCGGGAGCGGTAAGACGCAGTTCCTGCTTGAGCTGACGGCTCGGATCCCTGAGGCCGTCTTCGTGGACTGCCATGGCATGGCATGGCAGCAGAGGATGTCACACACCGACTGATGGGGGCTTGGGGTGTCACCGAGAGCTCAGGCTCGCTCGTCTCGGATGCTCCTTTGAACGGAGGCCAGCCGGTGCAACTTCACGGACCGGATCTGAAGGGAACATGGACAGACCGACCGCGCGCTGGATCTGGTTCGCCCGCTCGCGTACGACGAAGACCCCGAACACAGAATCAGGTTGCCACCCTTGCAGAACACCGTTGAGGCACTCGTCGGAGACCTCTCGTCCAGAGATCATGCAGTGCGCGATGCCGCGTTGGACGCGCTCGGCCCCGCCGCCGTCCACCATCTCCTGCCGTACACCCGGGACCGTCGGTCGATGAGTCCGAGCTCCAGTGTCCGGTACATCATCAAGCTCCTGGGCGACGAAGCACTCCCACGTCTCCGCGCGATCCGGCGTGAGGGTCCCGGCCGGCTGCGCGGCAGCGCCCTTGAGCTCCTCGTCGAACTGGGCGGCGCGGACGCCCTCGACGCAATCGACCGACGCGCCGTGGAACGCCTCGTACGGATCAAGATCCTCGACGAGCGACCGGTCGAGACTCCCGCGGAGGGGGGCCGTTGGCTGGCCTTCCCGGCTCACCGGCTCGACGACGTCGTGAACTCACTGGGTCTGCACGACATGCAGCCGGCCACCAGCGTCATGGGGGTGGCCGCCGCCACTCAGGCCGCCGACTCCCTGGAGTTCCAGGACGCCCAGGGCGAGAGGAACAGGGTCTACCGGGTCTTCATCACCCCGGAGTTCGAGAACAGGCGTGCAGAAGGACCGATCAAGAACTGGCGCATGCTGTGGGGCAACTCCTTCCTGGACGAGCTCGACGGCTTCCTGCTGTCCACGGAGCTCAGCGAACACTGCGGCGAGGCCCACTTCTACGTCCTCGACCCCTATCACTCCTCTCATTGCTGGTATGTGGCCCGCGACGGTGATGTGGTGAGGAGGTTCGGGACGTACGCCGACCCCGAGTTCGAAGGCACCCCCCTGCCCTTCGAAGCCTGGTACAAGGAGAACGCGGACGAGGATGAGGTCGAGATGTACGTCGATGGTGTTCCCGACGCCGAGACGGCAGCGGACAACCTTTCCGTGGCCCCCGGCCGGCAACTCGCGAAGTACACCCACGGCCACGGCTGGCTCGCCACCACCCACCCCGACGTACCCAACACCCGCTTCAAAGGCGCCCTGCCCCTATGAGGCCTGTATCGGCGGCACGACCGGGACCCTGCGCGCGGTAAGCCCGGACGCACGAGACCGTGTCAGCAGCAACCACGCTGTGATCGAGGTCGTGGACTTCGACGGATACAGCATGTATGCGGACACGCTGATTACTCGACGCGGTAGCTCGCGAAGCAGCAAACGGAAGCACAGCCAAGCGACAGGCCCAGTCCGTCCAGGGCACGGATGCCTAGCAACAGAGCGCTGACATGGACCGTTTCCACGGTGAACCGTCCGGAGAGTGGATGAAGCTCGCAGCCGACGTTGACGTACCCTGACGCTCATCGGCCGGTCTGATCGGAGTGATGCACGATGTTGGCCGAAGACTCAGATCAGGAGATCGTGAGCTGGCTGGCCGACCCCCCTCAACATGCGCCGAAGCTGGTCCTGCACGGCTCACCGGGGGTGGTCAAGACGGGTCCCCTGAGGAGCCTGCACGAGGAGCTGCCCGACTCATTCCTGGACTGCCGTCACTTGACCGCGGAGCAGGTACTCAGTCGGCTCCTCATCCATTTCGGCCTCCAGGTCAGGCGCCGCCCGCTGAGCGACCCGTTGACGGACACCCTGGCGGGTCTGCGCAGGGGCGCAACCGTGTTCCTCGCCAACGTGCAACGGGCGGGCCCTTTCCACTCGTCGACCGACCCGGCCTCATCGACCACCTGATCGGCAGGTTCAGCAGTCAAGGGCGTGGTCACGTACTTCCGGTGCTGGAGCGCCTTGAGCCGAAGTAACCGTGCAGAAGCCAAGAGCCCCGACGAGATCCTGCTGGACGGACGGCCCGACGGCGTCGCCCCTTCGGAGCTACTGGCCACACATCCGGCGTTGCGCGCCCTGGCTGCGGCCGAACTCCCTGAAGTGCCCTTGCGGATATGGGTGTTCATGGACGGGGTGTTGAGTGGCCGGCACAGCGGGGATGCCCGGACTCGCATTGCGGAGCAGCTCGGCGGCGTACTGCTTGTGAGGGAGGACGGTGACGGCACCCCGATGGTGCGGCTGGCCTCGGACACCCTGGCGCGTCTGCTCCGTCAGGTGAAGCCGATCACCGCGGCGGAGCGATTGGCTGTCACCGAGGCGCTTCTCGCGGAGGCCCTGAGAACCGCGAGCGAGTGCGGCCGATCCACGGATCGCGGCGTACGCCCGCCGCGCGCTCGCCGTCCATGCGGCGCTCTCCGGAGAGTTGCCGCACCTCATCGAAGAACAACCGGCGCTGGCGGCGATCGCCGACCGTGTTTCACTGCAGCAAGCCATCAAGCTCGCCCGGCCCGGCGGTCCTCCGGTCGGGGGCGTCGCTGCCGACGCCACTATCTGCAATGCGACGGTGTCGCTCCCGACGCGCACGGTGAATGGCTGGCGTGGCTGCACTGTCGAAATCGACCCTGAAGCAACTGCTTCGTCCAACTGGGAAGCGGCTCTCGCCGGACAACTGGACAAGCTCTGAGCCAGGCTGGGCTTTCTCAAGTCAGAGTGACTGAGCTGAGTCGATTTTGTCGCTCCGGGGCTCCGCGCATCTAAGGGCCGCCGCAATCAGTCCCCCACCCTTCACGCAGCCCGCTCCGCCCCCGACGTCCCCCTCCCGATCTCGCTGATAATTTGCTGCTTCTACCAGCCAACTCGATCTGACTCCACGGGGAAACATGAGCCAGCCGCCGTTCCAGCCGCCGCAACAACCCTCGCAGCCGCCGCAGGCTCCGCAGTACCCCGCGAACCCATACGCCCAGCCCGCCCCGCCGGCGCCGCAGCAGCCATCCCAGGGGTTCGGACCGCCGGCCGCCCCGCAACAACCGCCGATGCATGCGGGGCCCGCGCCCGTTCCCGGCCAGCCCCCGGTGCACGGCGGACCGCAGGCGTTCCCCGGGCAGCCGGGGTACCCGATGCAGCCCGCCCCGCCGTTCCAGGCGGCGCCCTTCGGGCAGCAACGGTCGACGGCGAGTGGCAACCCCGTAGGCGCGGTACTGCTCGGGCTTCTGGTCTCCCTCGTCGTCTCGCTGCTCTACAGCGGCCTCATCATGGCCACGTACAAGGACCAGTCGGACAGCACCGTTCGGGTTCTGTACTTCGCCCACGCCCTTCTCAACGGAGCACTCGTCGGTGCTCTGGTCGGCAAGGTGGGGCACCGCAGCAACGGGGCCAAGGTCGGCGGTGCCGTCGTCGCCGCGCTAGGGGCCTTCTTCGGCTATGCCAACGCCATTCCGTTCATCGTCGTCAACAGCAGCTCGGTACAGACCCTCCGGGACCTGCTGGAGAACGATCCCTTCTTCCCGGCCAAGGCCTGGTGGCACGGCAGCAGCGGGAACGGCGGGGTGGACTGGCTGCACCTCCTCGGCCTCCTGGTAGCCGCGGCGGCCACATGGGGCATCGCCCACCTCATCGGCAACAAGCGCGGTCCGGCATAGCGTAGGGCCCCGGGCCGGGCCGCTGAGGGAACCGGCCCCCTCCCCCGATCACTACGCTCCCCCGCATGTCACACCCCGGTCACCTCTCCCCCTCCCCCACCGCCACCGTCATCCACACGGGCCGACAAGCCACGCGCCGGGTGCTCCCCCGCGGCATCGTGCTCACCGCGCTCGGCGCCCTCACACTGTCGGGCGGCACCGTGGCGGTCGCCGGCCTTGGCGAGAGAACACCAAATCCCGCAGGGTTCGGAGGAATCCTCATCGGGCTGCTGATGGGCTTCGCCGGCATCAGCAGCGTCGTCGCCGCCTGGTCGGCCCGGCGGTCCACGGTGACCGTCGATGAGTCCGGTCTGTGGGTCAACAACGGCGACGCAGGGGTCGTCATCCCTTGGCAGGATCTTGCCGGCGTCGGACTGCACTGGTCCAGGACAGGGCGGCGAGGCAGTATCCGGATCTGCTCCCTCGAGCTCTACCCCAACTCATCTGTCCAGCACGACGATCCGGTCCTCGGGCCGCTGGTTCGGGACGAGGAACCGCTGCGGCCCGGACTTTCCCGACAGCGGTACCGCCTCACTCTTCCGGCCAGTTCACGGAACGCGGTGGTCACGGCCGTCCAACACCGGGTTCCTCAGCTGTGGTTCGCCGTGCCGAGTGGCGGGGCTCCCTGAGCCGGCGCCCGACCGTCAGCCGAAGTCGTTCGTGGCGGGTGCGGGGCCGGTGGTGATGGTCTCGTCGTACGTCGGCATGTTGGTGCCGTAGGAGGTGCGGGGGTCGGGCGGGGTGGCCCCGGCGTGGGTGACCGGGTGGCTCTCGCCCGCGCTCGGGCGCAGTACGGCGGGCATGGCACCCGGCGTGGCCTGCGTGCCGGTGTCCGTGCCGGTGTGCTCGAAGTCCTGGGAGACCCGCTCGTCGTTCCACTCGTGGCCGTCGGCGGAGGACCTGAGGTTGGCCCCGCCGGCCTCGATGCGGGCGTGGAGTCCGTCGAGCGCGGGCTTCCAGCTCGTGGCGAGTTCCGTCAGCGCGGGGCCCATTGACCAGCCGGTGAGCGAGCCGCCGGCCGTGTCGGCCTCCTTGACGGCCTTGTCGGCGGGCGACTTCATGGTGCGGGCTATGCCGTCACAGGCACCGGCGGAGGCGCGGAGCTCGGCGGGGTCGACGTTGGTGCCCTGGGACACGTCGGCTTCCTCTCGGGATCTCGGGAGACGGACAGAGGTCAGAACTTCTGCTGCTGAGCGCCGGGCGGCAGCAGGCACGGGGTCCGTACGGCGAAGGAGAAGCGTTGCGGCTTCGACTTGCCGGAGCCGACCGTCCCCGCCTCCACCCGGTAGTCGTTCTTCTTGTTCCGGGCCCGGAACACCGCGGACGCGGTGGCGCTCTCGAACTCCCGGTACGAGGTCACCTCGTAGCCCTGGCCGGGGAGTTGGGTGCGGAGCTTGCGGACCATGCGGGTGTGTTCCGCGGCGGGGGCGGGCGAGTAGACGTAGTAGAAGAGGGTGTAGCGGCCGTCGTTCGCCACCTCGTCGTTCTGGCCGACGCAGGGCTCGTAGACCGCTTTGGCCGTGTCGGGGAGCAGTTCGGCGGCGGTGAGTCGGGCCATGCGGGCGGTGGTGTCCTTCGCCGAGCGCAGCGCGTCCTCCCGTGCCGTGCGGGGCAGCGGACTGTTCACGCCCTTCGGGGACGTGTCGTCCTGGGACGCGCAACCGGCCACCAGGAGAGCGGCGGTGGAGACCGCGAGCGCCGCCCGGCCGGCCGCCGTCGTGCCACGAGCCACTGGGTTCATCAGCCTGGACCTCGGTGTTCCTGTGGGGGTTGAGAGCTGCGGACTCAGAACTGCTGTTGCTCGACGCCGGGCGGGAGCAGGCAGGGCGTACGTACGGCGAAGGAGAGGCGCTGGGGCCTGGTCCGGCCGGAGCCGACCGTGTCCGCGGTGACCAGGTAGGAGCTCCTGGTGTCGCGGGCCCGGAACACCGCGGACGCGTAGGCGTTCTCGAACTCCCGGTACGCGGTGACCTCGTAGCCCTGCTGGGGCAGCTCGCGGCGGAGCGTGCGTACGACGCGGGTGTGCTCGGTGACCGGCGCGGGCGAGTTGACGTAGTAGAAGAGGCTGTAGCGGCCGTCCGCGGCGATCTCGTCGTTCCTGCCCATGCAGGCCTCGAAGTTGGCCTTGGCGGTCGACGGGTCGAGTTCGACGCCGGTGAGCCGGGCCAGGTAAGTGGTGTACTCCTCGGCCCACTTCGCTGCGGCTTCCTGGTCGACGCGGGGCAGGGGGGCGTTCGGATCCGTGCGGGGGTCCGTGGTCGGGGGCATGCGGCCTCCAGTCGGGAACGGGCAGGGACTGCGGCAGGCTTACGGCGTCACAGACCGGGGACGATCTGGGCCTCCGGCGGCACGTCGCTGCCTTCCTTCGGCACCTCGGTGGGCTGCTTGCCGGCGATGACGGCACCCTGGTTGGCGAGGGAGTCGCTGCCGTCGTCCCAGTAGCCGCTGTGACCGTGGGTGTCGACCTCGAAGTTGTTGCCTCCGAAGTCCGCGAGCATCGGGTCCCGGCCGAGGGTGAGGTCGGAGGCGTGGTTGATGACGGCGTCGTCCTTCGCACCGCCGATCCACACGTGCTCGGGGTCCATCTGCAGATCGCTCGCGTGGTCCACGGTCATCCCCGGGCTGCCGACCACCATGACGTCGTCCGCGCCCAGCCCTGGGCCTCCAGAGGCGGCCGCGCCGACGACGGTGGAGCCGTAGCTGTGCCCGATGACGGTGGTGTGACTGGGCGATCCGTCGTGCGCGGCGTGGGTGCCCGCCACGAACTGCCGCAGGTCGGGGGCGCCGTCCTCGGCCCGCCCGGTCCCGCCGACGCTGTCGAAGTCGGTCATGGACGCCTCGGGGGCGTCGTAGCCGAGCCAGGTGATCATCGCGACGCTCTCGCCGTCGGACTGCTGCTCCGCCGAGGACTGCAGTTTGCCGATGCGGGTGATCTGGCCGGGTACGGCGTCCATGTTGGTGTTGGTGCCCGGTACAAGGATTCCGGTGTGGGCGGCGGTGTCCGGGTTGCCCATGGCGACGATGGCCCGGCCGTCGTCCTTGGAGTCGTAGCCGAGCAGGTACAGCTCCTTGCCCTTGGGCGCGCCGTCGGCCTGCTCCAACTGGTCGTTGAGCACTTCGAGGTTGTTCAGGCGCCGGTTGACCGTCTCGTCGGTGTCGCCGGGGAACCCCTCATCCCAGTTGCCCTCCTGGATGAGGTTCAACTCCTGGGTGAGCGCGGTGCGGTTGGCGTCGTCGCGTACGTCCGACGGCAGGCCGTCGGTCGCGCCGATCTCCTTGGGATAGAGCGTGGTGTAGGTCTGGCGTTCCTCGGGGCTGAGCGCCTTCCACCACTCGGCGGCGGCCTTCGGGTCGTCCTCGGGAATCTGCGGACCCTGTACGCCGATGGCCTTCAGGGCGTTCTTGACGTCCTGCGCGGACTCCGCGGCCGCGTCATGGCTGGTCGGGTCGGTGAGGATGTCGCCGTTGAGTTCACCGAGGGCCTTGGCGCCGTCGTCGCTGGCCTTGCGCGCGTCGGCCAGCGCGGTGTCGATCTCGGCGCGGTGCCGGCCCAGGAGGGTGTCGCGGTCGGCGATGATCTGGCGTGCGTCGGGGTCCTGGTGGGGCAGGCCGGCGGTCGTCGGGTCGGTGACGGTGCCGTCGCCGTCGACCTCGAAGTGGTCCTCCTCGGCCCGCCGGACCGCGTTGCGCAGGGCCGTCTGGGCCGCTTCCATCCAGGACCTGGTGGTGTCCAGCACCTCGGCCACGGCCATCGCCTCGGTCTCGACGACGCCGATCCGCGACTCGACGTCCTCCAGGTAGAACAGGGCCGCGTCGGCGTCGTCGCCCTTCCAGGACGCGTGGAGCGGACCGGTGACCTGTCGGCGGTGGCGGTCGGTGAGGGTGTCCATCGTCGTCGACAGGTCGCGCCAGGCCTTGGCCGCCGCTTCCAGGTCGGAGAAGTCCTGCTTCATCAGGCGGGAGAAGTCAGAAGCCACGGCGGCCTCGTCCCGGCCCGGCGTTCAAGTTTCCTTCAGGGCGCGGCAAAACAACCCCAAAAGGCATAAGACAACCCCCGTTGCACCTGCTCACTCATGAGTTCGAGGCGCACAGATTAGCCGACGCGCGGTCCGGCCGGGCACGCCGGGGCCTTGGGCCGAGGACGGCCCGGCTTGCGAAGGGCCCGTGGGGCCGTCCGGCGGCCCGCGGAGCCGTCCGGCGGCAGGAGGGAGCCCTGTCTGACGGCCCATGGAGCCGTCCGGCGGCAGGAGGGAACCGTCTGACTGCAAGAGGGAGCCCGGTCTGACGGCCCGTGGAGCCGTCCCGGCCTCAGTGCCGAGCCGTCCGCCCCTCGCGGCCGCCGCCCGAGCCGTGCACGGGCGCGTCCCGCTCCGCGCGCTCGCGGTCGAGTTCGGCCTGCTGCCTCGCGTCCCACGTCCCGAACTGCGCCTTGGACTCCTGCTGTTCGGCGTACGACTGGTTCTCGGCGGCCCGGCGCATCTCGTGCAGGCGCTGGTAGACGGCCTCGGTGTAACGAGGGTCCTGGAAGGCGTCCTTGACGTCGACGTTCCCGCTCAGCACCGACTGCGCCATGTCGCGCAGGGCCGGGTCGAGCGAGGTCGCGCCGGCGATGGTGCGCAGGGAACGGCGCAGCCGCAGGGCCTGTTCGGGGTCCTGGGCGATCCCCGTCAGTTCCTCGTCCTGGATCTCCCGGTCCGCGGTCATGGGCGGGACACGTCCTCTCTGCTGCCTGCTGTTGATGACGATCGGGGACGGCGATTCACGCGGGAGGTCATCCGAACTCGCTGCGTGCCCAGTCCTGGGCGCCGCCACTGTGCGAGGCGGCGGAGCGCGAGGAGCCGGAGCGCGAGGTGGAGGAAGCCGCGGCGACCGGCCTGTCGGCGTCGGACGCCTGCGTGGCCGCGGTGGTGCCGGAGGAAGAGGCGGACTCGGCTCCGTCGGACGTCTCCCCGCCCTGCCCGCTGTGCCCGCTCAGCGCGTCGACGCCGTGCTGCACCCGGTTGCCGACCGCCCCGGTGACCTTCTCGGTGGCGGCGTCGACGGCACCGTCCACGTGCCCCTGTACGTCCGTGTAGCCGGCGACCGTGGAGCCTTCGCCGCCCGTGACCTCGTTCTTGAGGCCGTCGACGTACTCGCCTGCCGCGTCCTTGGCGACGCCCGCCGTCTCACCGAAGTCGATGCCGGAACGCTCGTCGAAGTAGGTCTCGACACTCTGCTGGCCGATGTTCTGCGCCATGCCGATGGCGGCGTCCTTGGCCTTCTCCTTGGCGGCGTCGACGACCTTCTCCTGGACGAACTTCTTGGCCTCTTCCTTGATCTTGTCCTTGGCGAACTGCTTGACCTTCTCCCTGGTGACCTTCTCCAGCTGCTCCTTGGCGATCTTCTTCAGGGCGTCCATGGTGGCGTGCTCCATTGCCTTCGTGATCGCCTGCATGACCTCCTGCCTGAGCTTGTTCAGCAGCTCGCGGACGATCACGCGGGTGGCCTGGGTGGCGCCGAGCGCACCGACCTCGGAGAGGCCGAAGGTGAAGGGGGCGGACGCCTGCGCCGCGATGATCTCCACTGCCAGCGCGATGAGTTGGGCGATCACAGCCAGTTTCGCAGTGAGCACCGCGATCGCCGCCGCGTCGAAGGCGAGGGCGATCACTTCGCAGGCGAGCTGGGCGTCCGGGAGATATCTGTCGTCGCCGCCCGAGCCGGTGTAGGCGCCCCAGGCCTTGCTGAAGCCGTCGACCGCCGTACCGGCGTTGCCGGCGACGACGGTGCGGGCGTAACCCTCGCCGGCCGCCTGGATCTCCTCGAGTGTCTTTCCGAAATCCCGCCAGGTTTCGGCGACCTGGTGCAGTGCGTCTTCGTCGGCCTCGGGCCAGGAGTAGCCGAGGAGGTCGAGCACCCAGACGAGCTCGCTGGGGAGTGTGAGCGCCATACAGATAGCCCCGTTGTTTACGTGGAATTCTTAGAGATTGCCGACTTCGCTGATGACCCCGTTCAGCCGACCGCTGTTCGACGCGTCGGAGGCGTCGTAATTGACGGCCATGTCTTCCAGGTTGGTGCCGATCTGCGCCAGCCGCTTAGCGAGACTGTCCATCGACGTGAAGAGTCCGTCGCGAATCGGCGTGTAGACCTGACCGAAGATCTCTCCGAAGTCGGCGTCGTCCCACGGCTCACCCAGACCGTCGAGATCGTCCTGAAGCTTCTTGGAGGCTTTGGAGAAAACACTCCCGAGCTCAGCGAAATTCTGCCCTTGTTTCTTGAGCACCGTCGTGTCGACGTCAAAGGTGTCGAATCCCACGTTCTCCCCCGGGCTCCCTTTGCTGCAGTTCATATTGGACGACAGACCGATACCTTAGACTCCTCGCGCACAGCCCAGCGAACCCGCTGGTCAAGAGATCGTCAAGTTTCCCGGGGGGACGTCAACAGTGGTGACCACACAGCAGAGTTACGGCAGTACAGGGGCCCTGCGGGTGGGAAGGCTCCTCGGCCTGGGACTGATCCTGCTGGCCGCGGTCATCGCGGCGGTGACCGTGCCGGAACTTCGCAGCGAACTCGCCGGTGACGGCACGGATGGAACCCTCACCGTTTCTTCATGCGAAGTGCACACGAAACCCCACTACGGAACGCGTCGGCGGACAACGGAACTCAAGTTCGGTTGCACGGGGACCTGGACGGCACACAGCGGTGGCGCCACGTACGACGACGTGACGGTGGAAACGTCATCTCGTCTGGAAAGCGGAGCGAAGATCGACGTCGTACAGGCGGACGGCACCTTCACACTTCCGGAGGACCGGGCCCCCGGCAAGGACATCGCGATTCTCGCGTTCTGCCTTTCCATGCTGGCATTCGGCGCCTTCTGCCTCCTCACCGGCTTCGGAACCCGCAACGGCCCGGGCCTGGCGGCTTCCTGGCAGCGACTCCCGGGCGGCAATGCGACGGGCTACGCGCTGGGCGGCGTGTTCGTCGTCGGAGCGGTGACGGCACTCGCGTGCGCACTGGCAGTCTGAAATACGTTGTTGCCTTCCGATGCAAGAAACCGAGTTCTGCGTTCTGAGGACCTTTGAATGACCCAAGTACATGGGAACACCGCGCCGGACACCGCCACCCGAGGAGACCGAACCGGCCTGGCCCGGCTCATCGGCGCGGGCCTGATCCTCGTGGGTGTCGTCCTCCTGGGCCTGGGCGCCTACCTCGGCCCCGTCCGCTACGCGACGTCCACGCCGGGCAAGCTCACGGTCGAGACCTGCACGGTCGACTACAAGTACCGCGGCTCGTCGACCAGTTCACGGAAGAAGACCAAGACCAGGTGGTGCTACGGCACCTTCACCGCCGACAACGGCTCGGCGAGGGACCTCAACGCCGAACTGAAGAGCGACGCGCTCTACCGGAAGGGCCACGTCCTCGAAGCCCGCCGCAGCGGCGACACCACCTACCAGCTGGACCGCGGCTGGGTCTACGCCATCGCGCTGGGATGCGCGTGGGGCTTCGGCGCGCTGATCGCGCTCGCGGCCGGCGTCTTCGTCGCCGTCACGGGCTTCCCGTACGGGGAAGGTGAGAGCCAGAGGCTGTTCCGGGCCTGCATGATGCTGGTCGGAGTGGGTGTGCTCGGACTTGCGATCAGCTTGCTGGTGACGTTCTTCGCGTGACGGCGAATCCGTGAAGGCCTAGAACAGCCACACCCCGAACGCCACAAGCGCCGCGCCGAAGGCGACGAAGACGCCGGCCGTCACGGCGAGCGGCCGCAGTTGCTTGCGCCGACGCGCCGGCTCGAGGCCGCGCCATGTGCTGCGTGCCGCGTACACCCCGACGAGCGCGATCACCGAGCCGAACACCACGGCCAGCAGACCGAAGAACTTGGCCCACGTGTAGGGGTGGTCCGGGTTCGGCGTCCACACCGCGGCGAGGTCGACGGGGTTCGGAACGGCGTTCGGAACTCTCACTCGTCCTTCTCGTCCTTCATCAGGTCCTGCAGATCGGACTCGATCCCGGAACCGGCGGCGTAGACGCCTGTGTTGAGGGTGGTGCCCACCGTGTTCTTGAAGGCGCCGTCCGCGAGTTTCCCGCGGTCGCTCAGGTTCTCGCCGCCGAGGCTGCCGTGCTGTTCCAGGGCGTGGTTGACGCCGTGGTTCTGTGCGTTGCCGACGGCACCGGTGGCGGCGTTGGTGAGCGCGTCCTCGCCGATCGTCGACGGGTCCTGTCCGGCGACGACGTCGGCCGTGAGACCGCCCGCGACATTGCCGGCGGCGCCGTTGACCGTCGTACCGAGGAGGCCGTCGCCCCGCAGGATGTCCCCGGCCGTCCCGGTCAGGCGGGCTCCTGCGGTTCCGGCGACCGCGGTGAACGCCGCCGTACCGGCCGCGGCACGGCTGCCGGCGGTGAGGTCGTCGCCGACGGTCACCGGCTGGCCGTGGGCGGCCTGGTTCAGCATGAGACTGCCGGAGTCGGCAGCGAAGTTGGTGACGAGGCTCTCCAGGCCCGTCTTGGTGAAGTCCGCGGTGATCCGGGCGACGGTCGTGAGCACTCGTTCCAGGGTGGCGACGGTCTCCGCGCTCAGTCCGGTGAACCGTTCCAGCAGGGCGGCCACCTTCTCCGCCGCAGAGGTGAACACCTTGACCAGGTCCACGATCTTCGCCACGCGCTCGGCCACGGCGGTGTTGGCGACGAGGTCGGAGAGGAAGCCGGTGAAGAAGGACAGTGCGGCGCCGGCGATCTCCATCTCGGCGATCTCGACGCAGATGTCGATGATCTCCTCGTTGATCCCGTCGATCTCCGTGGCGTAGGCCCGCAGCCCGTCGGCCACGTGATGGAAGTCGTCCGCGGTCTGCAGGACGACCCGGCGCTGCTCCTGCCAGTGCCTCTCGAAGGCGTCGCGTGCCTCGCCGTGCCAGCCCTCCTTGTCGACACCGGCGATCGCCGCGTCCACGGCCCGTACGAGGTCGCTCAGTTCCGTGCCCATGAGGTCCCACTGGTGGGCGATGGTGCGCAGAGCGGGTCCGTCGCCGCCCGGCAGTTCCACACCGAACGCCTCCAGGACGTCCAGTACCTTGCCGTCGATCCAGCTGTTGACGCTCACGCCGGGCCGCCTCCCGTGCGCCGGACGGCGGCGCTGAGATAGCCGACAGCGGTCTGGTCGGAGTCGGTGTAGTTGCCCGCGTTGAGCCGGAGCCGGTCTCCGTCGCTGCTGAGTACGTCGGGCAGGTAGCCCAGCGCCTTGACCGTGTGGCTCAGCAACTGCCCGTACTTCTCCGCCGCGCCGTCGCAGACACCGAGCAGGCCGAAGGCCTCACCGATCTCGGCCGCACTCGCCGCGAACCCCTCGATCGGCTTGGCGAGCCCCGTCGCCTCCCTGTCGAACTTGCCCGCCAGCTCCCTTAGCGTGGCGGGGTCCACCCCGAACTGCCCGCTCATCCCGCTCCTCGGTCGATCGTCCGGACGTCGCCAGCATGTCCGGGGAGCGCTGTCACGGAAGGGATCTTTGTGCGCTCGGAGCCAGGCGATGACACACGCTTTGCAGCCCTCTGGCCAAAACGATGCCTACAGCTCACAGTTGGCGGCCCGCGGGACCTCACTCGTACGGGCGATGCCCCACGCGCTCGCGCCTACAGTCGCCAGCCCCGCGACTCATGTGGCGCCTCCCCGCCCTTACGGCCCCTCGCGCGCTCGCCCTGCCGCTCGGCCCGCTCCCGGTCGATCTCGCCCTGACATTCGTCCAGTTGCCGCCGCCCCTCGGCCTCGGCGGCCAGCCGCTCCTCGGCACTCATCCGGTCGTACGCACGCATCCCCGCCTTCGCCCCCTCACTCAGCGCCTCCCGATACGCCCCGTTCCGCGCCGCCTGACGCAACCCGACCCGCCCGGCGAGCACTTCGCGTGCCATCTCCCGCAGGGTTTCGTCCCGGCTGTCGGCGAGCCGCTGCAACGACTTGCGCAACGCCCGTGCCCGAGCGGGGTCCTTGGCGATGTCGAGGAACTCTTCGTCGCCGACCTCTGGCCGTTCCATGCGCATTGCTCCTCGTCGAGGGGGTTTCGGAACGCGCTAGAGTAGCCGACCGATTACGGACAGTGCGCATGATGTGGGGTGGGACATGACGTTCCAAGTCAGACCCGACGACCTTGACGGGTACAGCCGTCAGGTGGGGCGCGCAGCCGTCGATGTGCACCATGCGCAGGAGTACATCGCCCAATACGGCGGCATGGATGCCCTCCACGGACAGGGGCTGTTCCTCTACGCCATCGGACTGCACTCGCAGGCGATGGACGGGGTCAAGAACGTCCTCACCCGTCTGCACACGCTTCTGTCCGCCAGCGCCGAGGAGTTGTCGAAATCCGCGGCGTACTACCGGACGACCGACCAGGACCAGGCATCCCGCCTGGACGCCACCTACCCGCCGAGCAAGCGCTAGCCCCCACGGAGAACGGACCCCATGAGTTTCGCGGACGCCGCCGAACCCGTCGGCCATCTCAAAGCACCCAGCGAGCCGGAGGAGTTCTCCCAGGGGGTCATCGGCGACAGCGTCGAAACGGTGAGCGACTTCCTCAGTCCCAGCGAATGGCTGCTGGGGATCATCGAGTTCACCTTCGGGTCAAACCCGTTGGAGACGGCCATCGCGTGGTTCACCGGTGACTGGGCGTCGTACGTGAAATGCGCCGAGATGTGGCGCAACACGGGCAGCTTCACCAAGGACCTGGCCACGAACCTGCGTTCCGGCAACAAGGAGTTGGACGCCGGCTGGAACGGCAATGCCGCCGACTCCGCCTACGTCTACTTCGACGAGCTGGCGAAGAAGATCGACACCCTGGACGGGCACATGCGGGACCTCCAGACCTCGTACATGGACATCGGCCGCGCGATCGCGAGAGGCGCAGAGCTGATCAAGGGCGTACTGGAGCAACTGGCGGACCAGGCGCTACTCGTGGAGATCGAACTGACGGCGGGCACAGCGCTGATGGAGACGGGCGTGGGCCTCTGCGCCGGCTACGGCGCCGCCATTGTCGAAATGGCGGAGATGGTGAGGACGTGGGGGCGAGCGACCGAGGCCTACGGCGCCGTAAAGGATGCGATCGACGAGGCGACAGTCGCCGGTGGCCTGGCGGTCGGCGGCCTCGGAGTCGCCCTGAAGGAGTTTCCCGAGCCGGGGAGGAGTTACGACAACCCGGCCGTGTAGCTACTGCCACCCCTTCCGCGGACCGTCCGCTTGCGCACCGTCCCCACCCGGGTCTGCGAGACCTCCCGAGTGATCACGCCGATCTGTGCGGCCTCGCGCGGGAACCTGCTCGTGGCGGCGAACGCCATACCGAACGCCAGCACCAGTCCGCCGAGGAAGACCATCGCGATCCACCGGGCGCCCAGATCGATCACCACCGCCCTTGAGGTCCTGCGGGAAGCCACCACAGGAGCGCGGTGCCATCGCCTGCCGCCGAAGCGGTACGCGTCGCAGCTACGGCAGGGCAAGAGGCACCGGGATCACTCTCATCCGAAAGAGGGAACCGCCGTCGTCCCCTTCAGCCCTGGTAGGGGGGTTGCTGCGCATAGGGGTTGGGCTGCTGCGGCGGCTGAGCGGGCGGAGCGGCGTGCCCGTAGCCGGGGCCGGGCGGCATCGACTGCTGAGTCGGGTATCCCGCGTGAGGGTAAACGGCGTTCGCGGGGGTGCCGTTGCGCGTGTTCCGACGGCTGCGTGCGATCAGCAGGGCGGTGACGGCGGCGATCACCGCCACCAGGCCGATGACACCGACGAGAAGGACGAGTGCGCCCATTGAAGAGGATTCCTCCTTGTTCGTAGTCGCTGAGCTTTCGTTGCTTTTGCTTGCATCGTCGATCAGCTGAATGCGCCGAGCGGATTCGCTTCCGGCCCCTTGGGGATGTTCATCTTGAGGGCCGAGAAGGGGCGGATGATTCCGTAGCCGTACCCTTCGTCCGGCGCCTTCAGGCCCTTGCGATGAAGGAACGAGGCCGACTTGATCAGAAGACGTCCAGGACCCACTCGCGGTCTCGCACATAGTCTGCCGAAGCAGGGGAAGCCGCGGCCATGAGAAGTACCCCTGCCCAGGGTTGCGGCTCCTGTGGCGGACCACATCCGCTTGATAGCCAACGACACTCCAGTTACTGACGACGACGTGATCCACCTGACTTGCACCAAATGGCGTCAGGGATGGGCTTGTACAGCGGGTCCGCAAGGCATGAACGCAAAGAGTGGTGTCTCCCGGCGCGGCGTCGAACGCCTCAGCGGAGACACCACTCTCTTCAACGAATCGGCCTGGGCATCGGTCACCCGGCTGAATTACCTACTGCCCTTGATGCGGGGGCTGTTGTGCGTAGGGGTTGGGGTGTTGCGGGGACTGTCCCGGAGGGGTGGGGTAGCCCTGATTGGGAGGCGTGTTGGGGTACTGCTGGTAGCCCGTCGGGGGCTGGGGCGGGTAGCCGGTGCCATGCGGGGGCATACCGCCGCCGCCCGGACCGGAGCCGCCGCTGCCGCGGTTACGGCGGCTGCGGATCACCGCGAAGACGACACCGAGGACGATTACGGCGGCTGCGATGCCGGCGATCAGGAGGATGCCGCTGGAGGACGACTTGTCCTTCTTCTTGGCCGCCTGGCTCGGGTTGTTGTCGCCGGAGGCGGAGCCGGACTGCGTTGAAGTGGAGGACGAGGCCTGAGCGAGAGGACCTTCCTTGGGCCCCTTCGGAATGTCCATCGTCAGCGCTGAACCCGGGCGGGCGATGCCGTAGCCGAGCTCCTTGTCCGGAGCCTTCTTGCCGGTGTTGTTCAGGAACGACGCCGACTTCACCAGACGGTTGATGATCTGGCCTGCGGTGAGGTCGGGGTACTTGGAGCGGAGGAGGGCGACGATGGCGGAGACGTAAGCGCTGGATCCCGAGGTCCCGTCCGCTACCGCGTAACCGCTTTTTGTGGTCGGGTCGGCTTGTGCAACTTCAACTCCAGGCGCTGCGACAGTCACATTTCCAGTGTTGGAACTGGACCAAAAATTTAGCCCCTGATCCACAGCTGTAACAGCGACCACACCAGGAAGTGCGGCTGGATAGCTCACGGTCCCCGCATCATTGCCAGTGGCTGCCACCACAACTACATCATGGGCCTGCGCATATGCAACCGCCTTCGCCGCTTTCGATCCCGGGTAGGAATTACTATCACCAAGCGAGAGGTTAATGACTGAAGCACCTTGATCTACGGCGTAACGAATGCCGGAGGCCAGACTTGCAGTGACGAATTTGTTACCAGCCAGGTCCACGCGAACCGGAAGGATCTTTGCCTTCGGCGCAAGACCCATCACACCAGCAGAGTTACTGGCCCCGTGTCCATGCCCAGCAATGAGGCTTGCCATGGCTGTGCCATGCCCCTCGGTGTCGCGATGCGGACTTCCCGCTCCCGTGAAGTCTTTACCCGGAAGGACCTGTCCGGTGAGGTCCGGATGGGAGGCGTCGACTCCCGAGTCGACTACAGCGACGGTCACACCAGCGCCTTGTGAGGTTTTCCAGACCTTTTCTGCGCTATAAACGGTCAACGGCCACTGCGCGTCTCGGACTTGATCCGCAGACGCAATTGGAGCCGCAGTGAGGAGCAAGGCCCCTGTCAACGCCACGACACCAGTCGTGGACCCGACTCGCTTGAAACCCAACTCCCTGCTCCTCACTCAGCTGCGGCTGGAGTCACCAGCCCGACAAATGGGCCGACGACGACCTTACGTCAGGCCCGACGGCACGCTTACTCGATCGTCCGCGGAACGTTGCGGTTGCGGTCCTCTTCCGAGATCCAGGTCTCTTCGTCCTCTACCAAGTAGTCGGGACGGTCCCCCTGGCTGTTCTCCTTCTTGGACTTCCGGCCCTTGCCACCAGCTCCGCCGGCACCTGCCTGCGTTCCGCCTCGGCTTCCGTGCAAGCCTGCACCGCCACCGGCGCCCTTACCGACTCCCTTGGCCCCGCCGACGACACCGCCACGGGCCCTCGCGAGTGCTCCACGACCGCCGGCGCTTGCGCCGCCTCGACCGGCCGCCCCAGCACCGGCGCCACCGCCCATGCCGCCCATTCCCGCGCGGCCACCGACACCGCGGCCCGCCGCTGCGCCGCCCCCGGCCAGGCCTCCGCGACCGCCCATGGCTCCGATGCCGCCGCGTGCAGCAGCGCCTCCCGCGAGACCGCCTGCTTCGCCGGCAGCCAGAACGCCGGGGCTCATGGATCCGCCGCCACCGAGATTACCGAGGCCGCCTCCACCGACGCTGGGTCCGCCAACACCCGTGCCGGGGCCAGGTCCGCCCATACCCGGGGGGATGCTGTCGACATTCGTCTTGGTCGTCGGGACCGTCGGGAGCTGTGAACCGCCGGTGATGCCCTGATCGCGCGGAACAGTCGGAGACGGCTTAATGCTGGCCGTCGGGCCCGCGCTCCAAGGCTTGGCTGTCGTTCCTGCCCTGCTTGGAGCGGAACCGCCAGCAGATGGCACAGAGATGGGCGGGGGCATAGGCGTACTAGGGTTAGGCGGCGAGAACGGGTCCTTCTTGTCCCCGTCGAAATACCCAGGATTCGCGTACGCCTTGTAGTTAACCCCCAACTGCTCCATAATCGCCACCCCCTTCAACTGCTCTTCCTTACCCTTGGACAAGGAATCCGCGTTGGCCTGGCGGGCGGCGTCCGTGCTGACGCCCTTGTTGATATCGGCGAGGAGCTGCTCGTCGCTGCGGTTGTCGTCCGTGAGTTTGTCCCACGCCCGGTCCCAGCCCGAGGGCTCCTTGACGTCCCTCATCTTGCTCATGGAGTTGCGCAGGTCGTTCTGGACGGCGTGCATGGTTTCCCCGTAGTGGTTGGCCCATGCGGCCGCATTGCGGACGTTCCCCA
Source organism: Streptomyces sp. C1-1 (assembly GCF_050214755.1). Lineage (NCBI taxonomy): Bacteria > Bacillati > Actinomycetota > Actinomycetes > Kitasatosporales > Streptomycetaceae > Streptomyces > Streptomyces sp. C1-1. Next base: position 3,204,711 of record NZ_CP189826.1, read on the forward strand.
TGATTTCGTTGGCCTTCTTGCGGAAGGCCTCGGCCGCGTCGCCCTCCCAGTGCTCGAGGACGTTTTCCACGGCGCTCTGCATCATGCCCGCGACGCTGTCCTTCGAGGAGACCGAGTCCACGCCGCCGGTCTTGGCGTCACCGTCGCCGCCGGACAGGATGTTGTGGACGGACTTCCAGTGCTGGCTGACCTCGTAGATGCGGTTGGGGTCCGCGTCCAGGATCATTGAGCGCAGCTCCGGGATACCCATCTTCATGAAATGGGTGTCGAGCTTGCTCCGGTCCGGCCCTCCCATGCCCCCGTCGGGCAGTGATTCGAGCTTCTCGTCGTGCTTGTCCTTGATCCGCTGCTTCTGAGCCTCTTGCTGGGCCTTGATCTGCTCTTCGGTAGGCGTGTAGCCGTAGCCGTACATCTTCGAACATCCCCTCCGTCAGTGACCGGTCGCCGAACCGCCTAGTAGGCGGACCCACCCTTGGGAGTCGCGCTGACGCCCTGTGCGTTCGCGTGCTCCTGGTTGCTGTACTTGTCCCTGACCTTCGAGGTGCTGGTACCGAAGTCGTCGATCAGCTTGTGCAGGTCCCTGATCATGTTCTCGATCCTGGTCTTCTGCTTCTGGTGGGCGTCGTGAAGTTCGTTGGACTCCAGGAACTTCTCACTGCCGAAGGCACTGCTCGGGATGTCCGTCTCGTACTTGGCCTTGGTGTTGGCCTTGTCCATGTCCGAGAGGAGGCCGTTGAGCTTTCGGATGACCTCATCCAGTGCGCTCAGATCGACCCGCATTCCGTTACTCATACCCCGTTGTCCTCTCCCCTGTTACTCAAGTGGTCAGCACCGTTCAGCGCCGAACTCATCGGCCGGCCCGCCCGGTCCGCCGACTCCGCCAATCCCGCACAGCCACCCCGCTCCCCGCGACCACCAGTACCAGGGCCAGTCCGGTGCCCAGTACGTAGATGGCTGTTCGGCGTTCCTTTTCGGCCTCGCTCTCGCCCATGGTCACCGCCATGGGGACGACCCCGCCGGACCCGGCCTGCACCGTTGGGTCGGGGGTCGGGGACGTGGCCGGGGTGGAGGTGTCCGACAGGGCGGCCACCGGGTCGACGACGCCCCATCCGGTGAACTGGTTGGGTCCCCGGCCCGGCCGTTGGGCCGTCTGCTCGATCCGGGTGGCGATCTGGGCCGCCTTCCAGGTCGGGTGCGCCTGCTTCAGCAGGGCGGCGACGCCCGCCACGTACGGCGCCGCGAAGCTCGTGCCGTCGGCCGTGCACTGGCCGCCCTTCGGGACCGTCGAGACCATGTCGACGCCCGGTGCCGCCACGTCCACGAAGTCGCCGGACTGGGAGAAGTAGGCGCGTTCGTCGTTGCGGTCGGAGGCCGCGACGGCCAGGACGCCGTCGTACGAAGCCGGGTACGTGTCCGCGGACTTGCCGTCGGCTCCGTCGTTGCCGGCGGCCGCGATGATGAGGGCGCCCGCGTTCACGGCCGCCGTCACGGCGCTCCGCAGCGTCGGGTCGTCCTTCTTGTTCGCGGTGTCCGACGAGATGTTGATGATGTCCACACCCTTGGCGACCGCGTCGCGGATCGCCGAGGCCATGGTTCCCGAGTTGCCCTGCTTGTTCTCTCCGCCGGTGTAGCGGAGGGACAGGATCTTGGCGTCGGGCGCGATCCCCTCGAACCCGGTGCCCTTAATCGGGCGGGCCGCGATGATGCCCGCCACGCGCGTGCCGTGACCCTCGAGGTCCTGGGTGCCCGAGCCGCCGACGTAGGACTTGCCGCCGGAGGCCATCGCACCGCTCAGCTGGCGGTTGGAGCTGTCGACGCCCGTGTCGATCACCGCGACCGTCACGCCCTTGCCCGTCGCCTGGGCCCACAGCTGGTCCAGCAGGACCCGCTGCAGCGACCACGGCGTGGACTTGATGACGCCGCCCCCGAAGACGCACTCCCCGCTCGCGGCCAGCCCGAAGTCCGCGTGGCCGGGGGCGGGGTGACGGTCGGAGGCCAGCGCCGGCGGCGTCGACGCCAGGCAGACCCCGGCGGCCGCGAGCACGCCGAGGACCCGCTGCGCCGCGCGGGTTCCGGTGCCGCGGCCGTTGCGGCCGTTGCGGCTACGCGAACGGGCTCTGTGGCCCTTCACGTTCAGGCCCCTCATTGTCCAGGCCCCCAGGGCTTCCTCGACGTCCGAGACGTATTGCTGACGAGTGTGAAGATTTGCGGGATTTGCTGTGTATCGCCCCGCACGGGTCGTGCACGAACCCGGAGCAGAGCTCGGCCCAGCGGACGCTGTGGCGTCGGCTGGGCCGATTCTCTTCATCTCAGGTCCCTCAGGTCCCTCGGGTCGCCGACGCGCTCAGCCCCAGGTCGAGGCGTTGCTCTTCTCGGTGGCCTGGTAGTTGTCGGCCGCGTTCTGCAGAGCGGTGGCGATCTTCAGCAGGGTGGAGTGCAGGTCCTGGGCGGTCTGGTCCCACTCGCGCTGCTTGCGCTGGTAACCCTCCTGCGCCTCGCCCTCCCAGGTGGCGGCGACGCGCTTGACCGAGGCCTCGAGGTCCTCGAGCTGCTGCTTGATCCGGCCGGCGGTGGTGCGGACGTCGGTGGACGCGTTGGTGATCGTTGCGTAATTGACGAGGATCGACATCGTCAGTTCCCTTTCAGGAAGAGTGGTGGAAGACAGGGGGAGCTGATCCGGGAGAGGAGATCGGAGGCGGGAGCCTCCGAATGCCCGCTGGATCAGCCGAAGTCCGACATGATCTTGCTGATCTCGGAGTTCTGCTGCTCCTCCGACGCGGAGTAGTTGCTCCGCGTGGAGTCCACGGCTTCCTTGATGTCGTTGAGAATGTCGCTCATCTTCTTCGCGTCCGCGTTCCAGCGCTCCTGCAGCTGGTGGTAGGACGTGGCCGCCTGGCCCTTCCAACCGCCGGCGATCTGCTCGATGACGCCGTTGAGACGGCGGATCTCGCCCTGCAGCTGGCCGTTGACGGTGTTGATGTCACCGGAGAGCTTGGTGAGTTCGTCCTCTGTTACCCGGAACTGGCCGGCCATGATGAACCTTCCCCCATGTCGTCGTTCATGTTGTCGGCTCCGGGAAACCTGCCAGGTACCCGGAGAAGCTTCGCACCGTTGAGCGCTGCAAACACTCTATCGTCAGCCTGTCACTCATCCACTGACAGGACCAATCAGTTACACGGCTCACACACTTGAGCGACGCTCTCGTGACCCATGTGCCGTCTTACCCTCAAGTGCGCTTTCTGATACGTCCGTTGGCCGTGACGGCAGGCGGACTTCGACCACCCGTTCACGGCCCCGCAGGTCACTGGCTCTGTTCCTGCTTCGCGCCGCCCGTGTCCAGCGTGGGCCCCTTCGGGATGAACGTCGCCCACGTCTGCGGCACGATCGCCGGCCTGGAGACGTCCTCGTAGCCGAGGCGCGTGCGGGCCTTGTCCGTCTCGCTCGCCTCGCCCGACGTGGACGTCGATGAGGCCGAAGTCCCCTTCGCCGTGGTGTCGTTGTTCGACGGCAGCGAGTAGCGCAGACCGGTGTCGGTCAGCAGGTACCAGGCGCCGCCTCCACCGGCTGCGCCCGTGACCTCCTGGAACAGCAGGCCGGAGCCCGAGGACACGTAGGCGCTCAGCGAGTCGGCGATGACCTTCTTCGGGTACGTCGTTCCGGCCCATGCCGCCAGCTGCGGCTTCTTGTCCGCGCCGATCGTGCCATCGTAGACGCTGCACGAGGTGGTGCGGGCCTCGCCGGTCGCCGTGGTCGCGGGGTTGGCCTGCCGCGGGACGGACTGGGGCCAGCCCTGGTCGCCGTAGAAGGTGTCCGCGGGGCCGCCGTTGGCCTGGATGATCACACCGGAGGAGACCTTGGTGGCGCTGGTGTTCTGGGCCTGGGGCGACTGCATCAACAGCTGCGCCACGAAGGGCGTGACGACGGCGACCTTGTCCTTGAGGACGACGTAGTACTGCATGCCCTGCGCGTCCGGCGCCTCCAGGACCTGGCCCACCGTGCTCGTCCCGCTGGGCAGTCCCTTGACGGAGGTCGTGCCGCCGGCGCCGGGGACCTTCGGGAACGAGATGATGCCGCGCGCGTTCAGGGTGCGCAGCCATTCCTGGCTCACCGGCTGCGCCTTGGCCGTGCCGCCGATGACGGCGGAGCGCAACTGCTGCATGGTGGCGGCGTCGCCGACCGAGGGACCACCGAGCCAGAAGAGGTTGCCCTTGCCGTCGACCAGGTACTCCCGGTCGGTCTTGGGGTCCTTGACGTACAGGGCCTGGCCGGGGCCGACCTTGCCCGTGCCGTTCAGGGACTTGGCGTCCGCGGCGTCCATGACGAACACCGCGCGGTCGATGTTGCCGTCCTCGGTGCTGCCCGAGCCCTGCGCGGGGCGCTCGCACACCGCCCATGTCTTCGTCTTCTCCGCGTCGCTCGCGGAGGGCAGCCGGTCGGGGGCGTACGGGATTCCGAGGGTGGCGCCGTGCGCGATGTCGCTCTTGTCGATCTCCTTGCCGGAGACCTCCAGGACGCTGCCCTTGCCCTTGTCCAACAGCAGTTTGGCGGAGGCGTAGTTGAGCACCGGGTGCAGCGTCGGGACCTTCTTGCCGCTGGACGTCTCGTCGGGGAGCACCACGTACCGCGTCGTGGAGTCGCTGTCGACGATGATGTACTGCCCGGGGGTGTCCCACCCCTGCGGCGCCGTCGGCTTGATCACGCCCCAGGCGATGAAGCCCACCACCAGGACGATCCCGAGCGCCAGGCTGGGCGTCACCGTGCGGACCGGACGCGGGGCGCCTTCCTCCGAGCCGCCCGGCGACGGCGCGAGGAAGGCCGCGACGGTGCGCTTTCGAGCGAAGTTGTAGGCGGCGAGCTCGTCCTGACGCTTTGCCATGGTCCCCGTTTCTCCCGTTTCGTACTGCTCGATCGTGTCCGAAGCACTCACAGTGTCCGCAGTGCCAGTACTGCGTCAGCAGTGCCTGTACTGCGTCAGCAGCGTCCGCAGCAACTGCACTGCGTCAGCAGTGCCCGCAGTGCCTCAACTGCGCCCGCAGTGCCCGCACTGCTCGATCGCGTCTGTGATGTCCGATCGCCGACGCGAAGCGGCTGAGGCACCTTCGGTCGCGCAGGCACCTACTATGCCCTGCGCCGCGACAGGACGGTTCACCAGGTGTTCGGCCGACCCCGCATCTTCACAGAGCTTCACCACAGCGCTCCACCACGCGAGGCGGGTCCGTGACAGGGTGGCCACCTGGGGTTTCGGTGTCCCGTGTGTCGCCCGCCGTCGCGCAACGGGTACCGTGAGCCGCCCACATGGTTGTCGTGGGCCCAGTGAGCGGCCACTGAATTCGCGAAAGGGATGTCCCGGGGGATGAGCAGCGCTACGAGCACTCGGCGCGGACGCCGCGCACAGCAGCCACAGGGGGGCCCGGGAGACAGACGCACGACGGCTGCTCCGCCCACCGCCGTCGCCGCGTCGCCGCGCACGCTGCCCCGGCCGGGCGGCCTGGGTCCGGTACGACTGCAGCAGCTCATACTGGTGGAACTCGCGGCGGCGGTCCTGCTCGCCGCATGGGCCGCCGACGTGTCCTGGCTGCTGGTACCGGCCGGTGTCGTGGCCGTCCTGCTGCTGCTCCTGGCGGTCCTGCGCCGCGCCCGGCGGCCCCTGCCCGAGTGGTACGAGACCACGCGCGCCCTCCGGCAGCGCCGCCGCGACGCCAAGCTGCCCGTGCCGCCCGGCACGGAGGCGATGCTGGCCCCGGTCGTCGAGTGCGACCCCGCCCTGCGGACGTACGCCTTCGTCTCCCGTGACAACCGCCAGATCGGCATGATCGGCGACGGGACCTTCCTGACGGCCGTCCTGTTCGTGCAGCCCGCCGACGAACCGCTGCGCCCCGCGGCGGCCCACCGGCAACTGCCGCTGAGGCTCATCCAGGACGCCCTGGAGGTCGACGGCATCCGGCTCGCCTCCGCGCAGGTCGTGCAGCACACCCAGCCGGCGCCCGCCCCGCACCTGCCCCAGCAGTCGCTCGCCGCGCGGTCCTACGGCCCCCTGCAGGCCCAGGTCGGTTCGCCCGCGCTGCGGCTCACCTGGGTGGCCCTCAAGCTCGATCCGGAACTGTGCCCGGAGGCGGTGCAGGCGCGCGGGGACGGTGTCCCCGGGGCGCAGAAGGCGCTGCTGCGCGTCGCCGACCAGCTCACCAGCCGGCTGGCCGGCGCCGGCTTCAAGGCGACCCTCCTGGACGAGACCGAACTGGTGCAGGCACTGGCGACGTCCAGCTGCCTCAACCCGCGTGCCAGCCAGCAGCACGCCGCCCAGGACGGGCGGAGCCAGCGCCGTACCGTCGAGGCGGTGAAGACCTGGCGGGTCGACGACCGCTGGCACACCACCTACTGGGTGTCCCGCTGGCCGCAGTTGGGCAACGGCGGGGTGGCGCTGCCCGAGCTGGTCACGCGGCTCACCTCGCTGCCGGTGCTCGCCACGACGTTCAGCATGACCCTGAGCAAGGCCGGCAACCGCGGTGTCTCGCTCGCCGGACACATTCGGGTGACCGCCCGCGGTGACGACGAACTCGGCCAGGTGGGACGGGAGTTGGAGCGGGCCGCGAGCGCCGCGAAGGTCGGCCTCGTCCGTCTCGACCGGGAGCAGGTGCCCGGGGCCCTCGCGACTCTGCCGCTCGGAGGTACCTACTGATGTCCCAGCCCACTCCGGCCATGACCCAGGGACAGCAGGGCCGCACCCCCGCCCGTACGCCCGCCCACGTGGCCTCGCCCACCGACACCGGCATGATCCCGATCATCCGGCAGCCGGAGAGCCCGCAGCAGCAACGGCGCATCGCCAGCCCGGGGTTCGGGCTGCGCGGGCCGCGCCGCAACCGTCATGTCGTCACCGCCGAGGAGCTCGCGGCGATCAGCATGCCGATCGGTGACGACGGCGTGCTCATCGGCAGCGACGCGGAAGGCCAGCCGGCCGTGCTCGGCCTGTCCCGGCCGACGCCGTTCGACGTCGTCCTCGTGGGCGGTCTGTGGCTCGCCCAGGTGCTGGCGCTGCGCGCCGCCGCGACGGGCGCGCGCGTGGGTGTCGAGACCGGACGCCCGCAGGCCTGGCAGCAGTTGGCGCAGGCGGCGGGCGGCGGCCAGCAGTGCGTGACGGTGTATCCGGTGGGCCGGGTGCCCGCGCAGGGGCCGTCGGTGTCCAGTCCGGTGGTGTTGATCCGAGACTGCGGCATTCGTCCGCCGCGCGGGCGGGTGACCTCCGTGCCGTGGCAGGCCGTCGTGACGGTGCTGCCCTTCGTCAGCGAGCACGCGCCGCGCTGGCTGGCCCAGGCCCATCTCGTCGGTGTTCAGCGCATCTCGCCGTTCGAGACGGAGGTGGTGCGCGACACGTTGGGCATTCCCGAGGAGCAACTCCAGCACCTGCCGACCCTTCACGACGGCGTCGCCATGTGGTGCACTCGCAAGCATCAGAAGTTCGTCATGACCGATCCCACCGACGCGGAGACGGGGCTGCTCGGCGTGGCCCGCCGTATGGACTGACGTGTCGTCGTCCGTGGGCGCGGGGGCGGAGCCCGAACGAGCCGCGCCCACGGGGCATTTCGTACGGCCCCCGGGAACGGTTCGTCAGGGCCTTCCGTCCGCGCCCGCGAGGCTCGTCCGCCCCTGCACGCGGAACTTCGCCGTCCGGGTCCGTCCGAGCACGCGGGACTTGGCCGTCCGGGCCTGCGGTGCTTGGCCGTCCGGGCCCACGGTGCTTGGCCGTCCGGGCCCATGGGGGCTTTTCCGTCCCGCCAAGCGAGTGATTAGGCTTCTGGTGGTGCGGTGACGATCGCAGTCGCGTGGGACTAGCCACTCGGTCCGCCCGGCCGCGACGACGACCAGCTCATCAGCAGTGGCTGACCAGGAGGCAAGCAGTGAACAGGGATCGGTCCGAGTACAACGGCGGGAGCCCTTCCTCGGACGGGGACGATCACGAGGTGGATCTCACCGGCGAGTTCGAAATCGTCTACACGCCTCCCGCCTGGTACGCACAGAGCACCGGTGGTACGGGCGGTGGACAGCAGGACTCCGGCCAGAACTCACCACCACCGCCGACCGGTCCGCCCATCGGATCGCCCACGGGACCTCCGGGCACCACACCCCAGGCCCCCGCCGCTCCGCAGGCTCCGGCTCCGGCTCCGGCTCCGGCTCCGCAGGCTTCCGCCCCTGCGCCGCCCGCACCGGCGCAGGGCGCGGCTCCGGACGGCTACGGCTACCCGCAGCAGGCCGCTCCGGGCACCCCTCCCGCGGCGCCCGGCGGATACGGCTACCCGCAGCAGCCGGCGGCCGCCGCACCCCAGCCCGGCCAGGACACCTCCGGTGGCTTCGGGGCGCCCCAGGCACAGCCTCCCGCGCAGCCCGCCGCACCGGCAGCCGCGCCCGCCCCCGCGCCCGCAGCGACACCCGCACCCCAGCAACACGCCCCGGCCCAGCAGGCCCCGGCCCAGCAGCCCGCCGCACCCCAGCCGCAGGCCGCCGTCCCGCCCGCGGCTCCGCAGCAGCAGGCGCCCGCCCAGCCCTCCGCCGCACCCGGCTTCCCCGTGCTGCGCCCGGTAGACGAGGACACCCCGTCGAGCGTGCCCGCCACGGCCACCCCGGCGTCCGGCGTCCCGGCTGGCACGTCCACCCCGCCCGCAGGCACCCCCTCGGCCGCCCCCGAACAGCCCGAGGAGTCGGAGCAGCCGGAGGAGTTGGAGCAGCCGGAGGAGTTGGAGCAGCCGGAGGAGTTGGAGCTCAACCACGCCGCGGCCGACGCCGAGGCGGCCCGCCTCTTCGGCGGCGACGACGACGTCGAGGAGCCGGAGGAGACCACCGTCGACGAGAGCGGGACGGGCTCCCCCGCCCCCGCCACCGCCGAGGGCGACGAGTCCGCCCAGGCCACGTCCGGCACCGGCTCCCCCGTGCAGCCCGATGCCGAGCCGGAACCGGGAGCCGTGCCGGCGCCGGAGGCCCTCGCGCCCCCTGCCCAGAACCAGACCCAGCCGCCGCAGGCCACACCGCCGGCCGGGCAGCCCCCCGTACCGCCGCAGGGCGCCCCCGGCCTTCCCCCGCTGCCGCAGGGCTTCGTCCCCGCCGACCCGGCGCAGGCCGCCGCGCAGCAGCCCGGCCACCCGGACCCGCAGGCGGGCGCCTACGGCTATCCGCAGCATGCGCCGCAGACAGGCCAGCCGCAGCCGGGTCAACCGCCCGTCCAGCAGGTCCAGCCCCAGCCGGGACAGCCCCAGCCCCCGGCCGGATACGGCTACCCCCAGGCCCCCGGCCAGCCTGGCCAGCCCGCGCAGCCGGGCCAGTTCGGCCTGCCCGACGGCCAACAGCCGCCCGCGCAGGGCGGTTTCGGCCCGGTGTCCGCGCACCCCGGCCAGCCCGCACCGGTCGACCCCCGGCAGGCGCCCCAGCCCCCGTACCCGCAGCAGGCCGGCTACGGCCCCCAGGCGCCGCAAGCATCCCAGGCACCCCAGCCCCACCCGGCCCAGCCGCAGCCGCACCCCGGACCGCCGCACCCGGCGGCCGGATACGGCTACCCCCAGACCCCCGGCCAGCCGGGCCAGCCGGGCCAGGCGGGTCAGCCGGGCCAGCCCGTCCAGCCCCCGCAGCCCCCGCAGCCCGGCTACGGCTACCCGCCCCACCAGCAGCCACAGCCCCAGCCGCAGCCCCCGGCCGGATACGGCTACCCCCAGCCCGACCAGGCCCAGCAGCCGGGGCCGCAGCCGCAGCCCCCGGCCCAGCCCCAGCCCCACCCGAACCAGCCCCCGGCTCCGGCCCCGGCCCCGGCCCAGCAGCAGCCCCCCACCCCCTACGGCAACCAGACCGCCCCGGCCGGCCAGGGCGGCTGGACCGCGCCCCCCGGTCCGCAGGCCGGTCCCGGCGCGCCCCCGCAGCAGCAGGCCGCCCCGGGCACGCCGCTCGGCTACAACGCCGCCGTCGAGCTCTCCTCGGACCGGCTGCTGCGCAACCAGCCGAAGGCCCGCAAGAACAACCAGGGCCCCTCGCGCTTCAAGCTCGGTGCCAAGAAGGAACAGGCCGAGCGGGAGCGGAAGCTGGGGCTGATCCGTACGCCGGTGATGTCCTGCTACCGGATCGCGGTCATCAGCCTCAAGGGCGGTGTCGGCAAGACCACGACGACCATGTCACTGGGCGCGACGCTCGCCACCGAGCGGCAGGACAAGATCCTGGCGATCGACGCCAACCCGGACGCCGGCACCCTCGGCCGACGGGTGCGGCGCGAGACAGGTGCCACCATCCGTGACCTGGTGCAGGCGATCCCGCAGCTCAACAGCTACATGGACATCCGCCGCTTCACCTCGCAGGCGCCCTCGGGGCTGGAGATCATCGCCAACGACGTGGACCCCGCGGTCTCCACGACCTTCAACGACCAGGACTACCGATCCGCGCTCGACGTGCTGGGCAGGCAGTACCCGATCATCCTCACCGACTCGGGTACCGGTCTGCTCTACAGCGCGATGCGCGGGGTCCTCGACCTGGCCGACCAGCTGATCATCATCTCCACCCCGTCGGTGGACGGCGCGAGCAGCGCCTCGACCACGCTCGACTGGCTCTCGGCGAACGGCTTCGCCGACCTCGTCCAGCGGTCGGTCACCGTGATCTCCGGTGTCCGCGAGACCGGCAAGATGATCAAGGTGGAGGACATCGTCGCCCACTTCGAGACCCGCTGCCGCGGCGTCGTCGTGATCCCCTTCGACGAGCATCTCGCGGCGGGCGCCGAGGTGGACCTCGACATGATGCGGCCCAAGACCCGCGAGGCCTACTTCGACCTCGCGGCACTGATCGCCGAGGACATCGCCCGTACCCAGCAGGGCTTCGGCAACCCCAACATGCAGTACCAGCAGCCGCAGCAGGGTTACCCGGCCCCGCAGCAGCATCCCCAGCAGCCCCAGCAGGAGCTCTACGGCCAGCCCGGGCAGCCCCAGCCGGGCCAGGGCTGGGGCCGGCCCCCGCAGCAGCCCGCACCGGGCCAGGGCTGGCAGCAGCAGCCTCCCCCGCCGCAGGACCCGCAGCAGGGTCAGCCCGGTGCCGTACCGCCGGGCTGGACGCAGCAGTAGCCCTCACGGACGACGAAGGGCGGCCGGTGCCTGAAGGCACCGGCCGCCCTTCGTGACGGGGGCCGCGGCTACTCGGCGGCGCCCACGAGCTCCCGGCAGCGCTTCACGTCCTCGGCCATCTGCTCCAGCAGACCCTCCAGGGACTCGAACTTCGCCTGCCCGCGCACGAAGGCGAGGAAGTCCACCGCCACGTGCAGCCCGTACAGGTCGAGCCCGACGCGGTCGATGGCGTACGCCTCCACCGTGCGCTCCGTGCCGTCGAACTGCGGGTTCGTGCCGACGGAGATCGCGGCCGGCATCGCCTCGCCGTTCACGTGCAGCCAGCCGGCGTAGACGCCGTCGGCGGGGACGGCGGTGTGCGGCAGCGTCTCGACGTTGGCGGTCGGGAAGCCGAGCTCCCGGCCCCGCTGGGCACCGCGGACGACGACGCCCTCCACGCGGTGCGGGCGGCCGAGGATCTCGGCGGCGCCCTGGACGTCGCCCTCGGCGACCAGGCGCCGGGTGAGGGTCGAGGAGAACGGCTCGCCGCCACCCGCCTCGCCGGAGACGTACAGGTCGACGACCTCGACCTCGAAGTCGTACACCTCGCCCTGCTCGACGAGGAACTCGACGTTCCCGGCGGCCTTGTGGCCGAAGCGGAAGTTGGGGCCCTCGACGACCGCCTTGGCGTGCAGCTTGTCGACCAGGACCTTGACGACGAAGTCGGCCGGCGACAGCTTCGAGAACTCCTTGGTGAAGGGGAGGATCAGGACCGCGTCCACGCCCAGGTCCGCCATCAGCTCCGCCCGGCGGTGGTGCGGGGCGAGCAGCGGCGGGTGGCTGCCGGGGCGGACGACCTCGCTGGGGTGCGGGTCGAAGGTGACGACGACGGAGGGGACGCCCAGCTCGCGGGCGCGGTCCACGGCATGCCGGATGATCAGCTGGTGCCCGCGGTGCACCCCGTCGTAGGAACCGATGGTGACGACGCTGCGCCCCCAGTCCTCGGGGATGTCCTCCAAGCCACGCCAGCGCTGCACTGTGACCGCTCCTCGAACCCGTGTCCGTGTGTATCGACCTCTTACGCAGGACTAAGGGTGCCATGCCGGGCCCACCTCGCCCGCATCGGCATGGGGGCTGTGACCCGACGCACGCGGCGGGAGCGGTTCAGGCGGGGACACGGACGCCCGCGAGGTTCTCGATCATCCGGCGGGTGCTGGGGCCCACCACCGCCGCCCAGGCCTGCGGGCTGTCGGTGAGCCAGCCGGCCATCCGGGCCGCGAAGCCGGGCACATGGCGGCCCAGGTCCACCAGGCCGCGGTCGAAGACGGCCGCGCCGTAGGGGGTGCGGACGAGCAGCAGGCCGGTGCGGTGGACGAGGTCGCGGACCTCCTCTCCGTCGGCGAGGGCGGTGGCGTGCAGCAGGGCGTCCAGGACGGCCGGGGCGTGTTCGTGGGCGAGGAGGAAGTCGAGGAGCTCGCGGCGCAGCGGGCGGGAGGCGTCAGTGCCCGGTACGGCGAGTACGGCGGCGAGGGCGGCCCGTACCTCCTCCGGGCCGCCGTCGAGGAGACCGGTGACCAGCGGCAGCAGGACGGCGCGCGCCTCGGGCCCCTGGTCCAGGCGCCGGTCGACGTACGCGGCCACGTCGGCCGCGGTCTCCGGGCGCCGCTCCACGGCCTCGCGGACCAGGTCGGCGACCCGGCGGGCCAGCGGGGGCGTGGTGACGTCGGCGAGCGTGCGCAGCGCGTCTCCGGCGTCACCACGCTCGCGCAGCCGCTGACGGAAGGCGTCCAGGACCTGTTCGGGATGGGTGGTCAGGGCGGCGACCAGGGCGCTCGGCGGGAACTGTGGGTCGCCGGCCGCGAAGTGCCGCAGCGCCTGCGGGAGATGGCGGGCACGCGTGCGGGGGTCGCGTACGAGAAGGGCGAGCGCGGCGCCGTGCAGGGTGGCGTCGGTGGGGCGGGCGAGCACGGCGAGGGCCGCGTAGCGCAGCAGTTCGCGGTCGGCCTCGGTGCGGACGTGGGGTGCGGCCCGCAGCCCGCAGGCGACCGCCGCCACCCGCCGGGCCGGGCGTTCGTCGTGCGCCCACCGGTCGACGGCCCGGCAGACGGCCGACGGCTCGTCCTCGGCGAGCACCGCGAGCAACTCGTCGGCCCGCCGGTGCGCGCAGTCGACGATCACCTCGATCAGGTCGTCCAGGGCGAGGTGCCGATGGGTGTGCAGCAGCGCCTGCGCGGCCTCCGCCACGGTCGCGTGCGGGGTCGCCGGGAGCGGCCGGTCGTCCTCGAACCAGCGGGTCAGGAGCGGCTGTACGACGGTGGGGTCGGCGGCGAGGAGGCGGGAGGCGGCGTCGAGGAAGCGGGGAGCGGGGGCCGCCGCCGGGTCCCGCGGGGGGCCGTCGGCGGGCAGGAGCCGGCGCAGGAGGTCGAGACGTTCGGGCTCGGGGACGGGCAGGGCGGTCCAGAAGGCGGGGCCGAGCGGACCTCGCCCGGAGCTCGCCGAGGCCACGAGGTCGTCGGCCAGTCGTCGCAGTACGCCGAGATACGGGGTCGCGTCCGGGACGCGCAGCAGGGTCTCGGTGAGCAGGCGCGCGGCCCACCAGGAGTCCGGATCGCCGTGCAGGGCGCGGGCCAACTCCTCCAGGCGCAGGGCGAGTCGGCGGGTGCCGTGGTCGCGGGCCACCAGGAGCAGGGCCTGTACGACGGGGCCGATGCGGTGGTGCGGCACGGGGACGGGGTGGGCCGGGGCGGACGGGCGGTGGACCAGGGCGCGCAGGGCCTCGTCCAGGTCGAGGTGCATGCCCTGGATCCAGTCGGCGAACTCCTCGTGGGCGAAGCGGTAGCCGGTGCCGGCGGGGACGAGGAGGCCTTCGGTGAGGACGGCGGAGGCCCAGCCGGTGCCGCCGCCGAGCCGTGCCGGGGCCTGCCCCCGGGGAAAGGTCGCCTCGAAGGCCGCTCGGTCCAGCTCGCCCTGGCCGGGGCCCAGGCTGCGCCGGGCGGCCTCGTGGACCTGGCCGCAGACCTTGGCCGCGAGGCGGCGTACGGCGGTGCCGCGCAGGCCGTTTCCGTCGGCCAGGCGGACGGCGATGCGCAGGCACATGAGGTCGAGGTGGGCTGCGAAGACCTCGTCGCGGTCCACGGGGACGCCGGGGGCGTCGGGGAGGGCGGTGAGGACCTCGGAGAGGAGGCGGAGGGTGAGGGGGTGGCGGGCGTCCGGCCCTTCGAGGGTGCCTTCGGGGACGCGGTAGCGGGCGCGGGCCGTGCGGGCCTCGTCCTCGCGGAGGTCCCCGAGGCGCACACAGGGGGGCTCCTCCGCCGGGGAGGGCTTCGCGCCGGCAACGGCCGGCTCCCCGGGGTCGTACAGCAGCTCCCGCGGGAACTCCGCGCCGGCCCTCTCCCAGTACTCCTCCCGGCACGCCACCACCAGCCGCGCCCCCGTCGTCCGCAGCCATGCCGCCGTCCCCTCCGTCCACTGCCGCAGGCGGCCGGCCAGGACCGGTGGCATCTCCTCCGGGCAGTCCAGGAGGAGCAGCAGCGGGCGGCCGGCGGCGTCGGCGATCCGGGCCAGGCGGTCCGGGCCGAGGTCGCCGAGGTCCGGCACGGGGGCGGACCCGGACGCGGCGACGATGCGTGCGGCGCGGGTCAGCGCCCGGCGTGCGGCGTCCGCGACCGTCGTGTCGTCGTCCCGCAGGTCGGCGCCGCGCAGCCACAGCGTGGGGGCCGGTTCGGCGCCGCGGTTGCGGCGGGCGGCGAGCGCGGCGAGTTCCGTCGTACGGCCGCTGCCCGGTGCGCCGACCAGGCCCAGTACGGCGGTCGGGGCGCTCGCCCGGGTGAAGCGGGTGAACTGCCGTGCCGTATCGCCCCGTTCGACCGGCGGCACCGCTGCCGCCGCCCCGCCCGCGGTGTGGCCGGCGTGCCCCGCGAGCGTTCCCGGCGGCCCGTCCTGCCCCACCGAGGAGGCCGTCAGTTCCAGGACCCCGGCGAGGTTGAGGTCGGCTCCGTAGGCGGGGACCGTGGCCGTGTTCACGGCGAGGAGGTCGGCCAGGGGGCCGGGCGGTGCCGGGCGCAGGGGGACGGCGAAGCCGGTGTCGCGGTGGCCGTTCTGCAGGGCCGTGCCGAGGACGCCGACGACCGCGCCGGTGCCGGCGTCGAGCACCGGGCCGCCGGCGGCGCCTCCGCCGAGCCGCAGCGCGTCCTGCCCGGCCGTGCCGATGGCCAGTTCCAGGGCGTCGTCGAGGGCGCGGAAGCGGTCCGTCGCCGCGTAGGTCACGGAGGTCGCGGCCAGGACGCGCGCCTCACGCCAGCAGCCGGCCGCCAGCCGCACGTAGGTGCCGCTCTCGACGCGCTCGCGGACGGTGACCGGAAGCGGCTGCACGCCGAGGCCCTCGGTGTGTACGAGGGCGAGGTCGAGGTCCGGCAGCGCCGTCACCGCCTCCGCGGTCACCAGGCAGCTGCGGTCGCCGTCGGCGCGCAGCACCAGCCCGGGCAGTCCGTCGACCGCCTCGTGGCTGGTGACCACCGTGCCGTGGTGGTCGGCCATGAAGCCGATGCCGCGGGGGCGCCCGGCGAGGTCGTGGATGCGGACGAGGACGTCCTCAGCGGGCTCGTCCCGCGGTGTTCCGGGAGACGTCGGCCCCGTCGCCGTCGCCCGGCGTCCGCCTCCGCCTCGCGGGCCCCGTGCCGCCATGGCGAACCTCCCGCCGTACACCTGCGCCGTACATCCGTGCCCTGTCTACGACGTTATGCGTGCGGTGATCGGCGGGACAGATCTCGTGGTGAACGCGCCCCCTTCCGCTCCCCCGCTTCACTCCGAGCGCCTGCCCGCACGGGTGAACAGTGGGGGGTCGGTGGATACACCCTAGGGGTGGGGGAACCGAGGGGGGACCGTGGAGCGGCGGCGCAACCCCGTGATCGCCGCTCCACGGGCAGGCTCCCTGGTTCCCCGGTCAGCCGAAGACGGCCAGGCTCTTGGCCTTGCCCTTGTGTGCCTCCACGAGCGCGACGAAGCGGCCTTCGGGGTCGAAGACGGCGACCGTTCCCGCCGACGCGTACTCGTCGGGCATGTCGAGGCGTACGCCGTTCGTCAGCAGGCGGGCCCGCTTGGCGTCGACGTCCCAGCGGGGGAAGGCGGCCGCGGCCGCCTCGGCGATGGGCATGACGGTGAGCTCCTGCTGGAGCTGGTCCAGCGTCCTCGCCGCGTCCAGCTTGTACGGGCCGACGCGGGTGCGGCGCAGGGCGGTCAGGTGGCCGCCGACACCGAGGTCGGCGCCCAGGTCGCGGGCGAGCGCCCGGATGTAGGTGCCGGAGGAGCAGACGACCGACACGACCAGGTCGAGGACGGGGGTGCCGTCCTCGGCGACGGCGTCCCGGACGTCGTACACCGCGAAGGAGGAGACGGTGACCGGGCGGGCCGGGAGCTCGAACTCCTCGCCCTCCCGGGCCCGCTTGTACGACCGCACGCCGTCGATCTTGATGGCGCTGACCTTGGACGGCACCTGCATGATGTCGCCGCTGAGCTTGGCGATCCCGGCGTCGATCGCGTCCCGGGTGACCTTCGAGGCGTCGACCGACCCCGTGATCCCGCCCTCCGCGTCGTCCGTGACCGTCGTCTGCCCGAGGCGGATCGTGCCCAGGTACTCCTTCTCGGTGAGCGCCAGATGGCCCAGGAGCTTGGTCGCCTTCTCCACGCCCAGGACGAGCACGCCGGTCGCCATGGGGTCGAGGGTGCCCGCGTGCCCGACGCGGCGCGTCTTCGCGATGCCGCGCATCTTGGCGACGACGTCGTGCGAAGTGAAGCCCGACGGCTTGTCGACGATGACGAGCCCGTCGGGCGTGGTGGTCTTCTGCGTCATACGGCGGTGTCGTCCTCGTCCTCACCCGGCTTCTTGTACGGGTCCGCCTCACCGGCGTAGGCGGCGCCCGCCGAGACCTCGCGCACCTTCGCGTCGGACTGGCGCGCCTTGTCGAGGAGGTCCTCGATGGTGCGGGCGTTGTCCGGCAGGGCGTCGGCCACGAAGGTCAGCGTCGGCGTGAACTTCACGCCGGCCGCCGCGCCGACCGCGGAGCGGAGCACGCCCTTGGCGCTCTCCAGACCGGCGGCCGCGGCGGCCCGCTCCTCGTCGTCGCCGTAGACGGTGTAGAAGACGGTCGCCTCCCGCAGGTCCCCGGTGACCCGGGTGTCCGTGATGGTGACGTGGGAGCCGAGCCGCGGGTCCTTGATCCCGCGCTGCAGCTTCTGGGCCACCACCTCTCGGATGAGGTCCGCCAGCCTCTTGGCACGCGCGTTGTCGGCCACTGGTCCGTCTCCTTAGTAACTTCTCTTGCTGCTTGCTTCAGTCTTCGTCGCTGTGGAGCCTGCGTCGAACCGAGAGCAGTTCCACCTCGGGCCGCGCCGCGACCAGCCGCTCACAGCGGTCGAGTACGTCGGTGAGGTGTCCCGTGTCCCCGGATACCACCGCCAGCCCGATCTCGACCCTGCGGTGGAGGTTCTGGTTGCCCGTCTCCGCCGCGCTCACCGCGTACTTGCGCTGGAGCTCGGCCACGATGGGACGGACGAGAGAGCGTTTCTCCTTCAGCGAGCGGACGTCACCGAGGAGCAGGTCGAAGGACAGAGTCCCCACATACATGTGTGTCCGGATGTCCCGCCGGTTCGGGGTACGGGCGCCACGCTTCGACGCCGATACGGGAACCGTACACGCAACGGCCGGGGCCGATCGACGGAAATTCCGTGAGGGAACTTCCTCGCCGACCGGCCCCGATCGCGTGCTGGATCAGCCGCGCGGCTTCTCTCGCATCTCGTACGTCGCGATGACGTCGTCGATCTTGATGTCGTTGAAGTTGCCGAGGTTGATACCGCCCTCGAACCCTTCGCGGATCTCGGTGACGTCGTCCTTGAAGCGACGCAGACCCTCGATGTTGAGGTTCTCCGCGATGACCTTGCCGTCGCGGATGAGGCGCGCCTTGGTGTTGCGTCGGACCTCGCCGGAGCGGATGAGCACACCCGCGATGTTGCCCAGCTTGGACGAACGGAAGACCTCGCGGATCTCCGCCGTGCCGAGCTCGACCTCCTCGTACTCCGGCTTGAGCATGCCCTTGAGGGCCGCCTCGATCTCCTCGATCGCCTGGTAGATGACCGAGTAGTACCGGACATCCACGCCCTCGCGCTCGGCCATCTGCGCCGCGCGGCCGGCCGCGCGGACGTTGAAGCCGATCACGATGGCGTCGGAGCCCATCGCCAGGTCGATGTCCGACTCCGTGACCGCACCGACGCCGCGGTGCAGGACGCGGATGTCGACCTCTTCGCCGACGTCCAGCTGGAGCAGGGACGACTCGAGCGCCTCGACGGAACCGGAAGCGTCACCCTTGATGATGAGGTTGAGCTGCTGGACCTCGCCGGCCTTGAGCACCTTGTCCAGGTCCTCGAGGGAGACACGGCGCGTGCGCTTGGCGAACGCGGCGTTGCGCTCACGGGCGGCGCGCTTCTCGGCGATCTGACGGGCCGTACGGTCCTCGTCGACCACCAGGAAGTTGTCGCCCGCACCCGGGACGTTGGTCAGGCCCAGGACCTGGACCGGCGTCGAGGGTCCGGCCTCGGCGACGTTGTTGCCGTTGTCGTCGAGCATGGCGCGGACGCGACCGTAGGCGTCGCCCACGACCATCGTGTCGCCGACCCGCAGCGTGCCTCGCTGGACGAGGACCGTGGAGACGGCACCGCGGCCGCGGTCGAGGCGGGACTCGATCGAGATGCCCTGCGCGTCCTGGTTCGGGTTGGCCCGCAGGTCGAGCGAGGCGTCGGCGGTGAGGACCACGGCCTCCAGCAGGGAGTCGATGTGCAGACCCTGCTTGGCGGAGATGTCGACGAACATGGTGTCGCCGCCGTACTCCTCGGCCACCAGGCCGTACTCGGTCAGCTGACCGCGCACCTTGGTCGGGTCGGCGCCCTCGACGTCGATCTTGTTGACCGCGACGACGATCGGGACGTCGGCCGCCTTGGCGTGGTTGAGCGCCTCGACCGTCTGCGGCATGACGCCGTCGTTGGCCGCGACGACCAGGATCGCGATGTCGGTCGACTTCGCACCACGGGCACGCATGGCGGTGAACGCCTCGTGACCCGGGGTGTCGATGAAGGTGATCTTGCGCTCTTCGTCGTTGACCTCGGTGGCGACCTGGTAGGCACCGATGTGCTGGGTGATGCCGCCGGCCTCGCCCGCGATGACGTTCGTCTTGCGGATGGCGTCGAGCAGTCGGGTCTTACCGTGGTCGACGTGACCCATGACGGTCACGACCGGCGGACGGACGACCAGGTCCTCTTCGCCGCCCTCGTCCTCGCCGAACTCGATGTCGAAGGACTCGAGCAGCTCGCGGTCCTCCTCCTCGGGGCTGACGATCTGAACCGTGTAGTTCATCTCGTCGGCGAGGAGCTGCAGCGTCTCGTCGGAGACGGACTGCGTGGCCGTGACCATCTCGCCGAGGTTCATCATCACCGCGACGAGCGACGCCGGGTTGGCGTTGATCTTCTCCGCGAAGTCGGTGAGCGACGCACCGCGCGACAGGCGAATGGACTCGCCGTTGCCGCGAGGCAGCATCACGCCGCCGACCGACGGGGCCTGCATGGCCTCGTACTCCTGGCGCCTCTGCCGCTTCGACTTGCGGCCACGGCGCGCGGGACCGCCGGGGCGACCGAAGGCGCCCTGCGTGCCACCACGACCGCCCGGACCACCGGGACGACCGCCGAAGCCGGGACGACCGCCGCCGCCCGCACCCGGACCACCGGGACGACCGGCGAAGCCGCCGCCACCGCCACCGGGACCGCCGGGACGACCGGCGAAGCCGCCGCCACCGCCACCCGGACGACCGGCGAAGCCGCCACCGCCCGGACGACCGCCGCCGCCACCGGGACGACCGCCGCCACCGGGACCGCGGCCGCCGGGGCCACCGCCACCGGGACGCGGACCCGCCGCGGGACGCTGCGGCATCATGCCGGGGTTCGGACGCGGGCCGCCGGGGCCGCCGCCGGGACGGGGACCGCCCTGCGGACGGGGCATGCCGCCCGGAGTGGGACGAGCGCCACCCGGAGCCTGCGGACGGGGACCGCCCGCCGCGCCCTGGGGACGGGGACCACCCTGACCCTGCGGACGCGGAGCGCCGCCGGGAGCACCGGCGCCACCCGGGCCGCCGGGACGCGGGGCGCCGCCCGGACGGGGCGCCTGCGGGCGCGCCATGCCGGTGGAGCCGCCGGAGGTGAAGGGGTTGTTGCCCGGACGGGGACCGGCCGGACGGGCGCCGGGACGCGGCGCCTGGCCACCCGGACGCGGGGCGCCGGGACGGTCGCCGCGGTCACCACGGCCCTGGCCGCCCTGGCCGGGGCCACCCGGACGCGCGGCGCCCGGACGGGGGGCCTGGCCGCTGGGACGCGGGGCGCCCGGACGCGGGCCGGAGCCCTGGGAGGCGGGGGCCGCCGGAGCCGACGGGGGTGCCGTGAACTCGGGCGTCGTCGGAGCCGGGGACGCCGGGGCGGGCCGCGGCGCGGGCTTCGGGCCCGGGGTGGGACGGGGGCCGGGAGAGACCGGCGCGGCCGGAGCCGCGGGCTTCTCGGCGGCGGCCGGCTTGGGGGCCGGCGGGCGCGGGGCGGCCGGACGGGCGGCCTGCGCGGGAGAGGGGGCCGCCGGACGAGCCGGGGCGGCCTTGCGTGCGGGGGCGGACTTGCCGCCTCCGTTGCCCTGCTGGAGGGCGTCCGTCAGTTTGCGGACTACGGGCGCTTCGATGGTCGAAGACGCCGAACGGACGAATTCACCGAGTTCCTGGAGCTTGGCCATGACGACCTTGCTCTCAACCCCGAACTCCTTGGCGAGTTCGTATACCCGGACCTTAGCCACTTCGCTCCTTTTAGGTCCGGGTGCGTCCGGACCGTCGCTACTTCATGGGCGTACTCATCGCGTGCTCATCGAGTGCTCATCGCAATCTCGACCTACTTCCAACTCGCGGGGTACCAGGCCGTACGGAGGTTCCGCACGACACGTCTTTCGGTGTTGCCTGCTCAGCAACTCTCTGACTGTTCGACGTAATGGCGCAACGCCTTAATGTCGAGCGCTCCCGGGGCGCGCAACGCCCGCGTGAACGCCCGGCGGCGTACCGCCTGGTCGAGACAGACCAGCGCGGGGTGTACATACGCACCCCGGCCGGGCAGCGTACCGCGAGGATCAGGGACGCACTCGTCCTTGATCGCCACGATCCGCAACAGATCCGGCTTGGACGCTCGTTCCCGGCACCCCACACAGGTGCGTTCAGGGCATGCTCGGGCGGGCGTCCGGCCAGACACTGCTAAGTCTACCTCCCCGTACCGACCTCACCCCTCTGGGTGAGGAATCGAACGGTTGTTGTCGTGATCCAAGCGACGTGCGGCTTGGATCTATTCCCCGGTCTGCTCCGTGTCGGGGCGGATGTCGATCCGCCAGCCGGTCAGGCGGGCGGCCAGGCGGGCGTTCTGGCCCTCCTTGCCGATCGCCAGCGACAGCTGGTAGTCCGGCACCGTCACGCGCGCGGAGCGGGCGGCGAGGTCGACGACCTCCACCTTGGAGACCCGGGCCGGTGAGAGCGCGTTCGCGACCATCTCGGCCGGGTCGTCCGACCAGTCGACGATATCGATCTTCTCACCGTTCAGCTCGCCCATGACATTGCGCACACGTCCGCCCATGGGACCGATGCAGGCGCCCTTGGCGTTCAGGCCCGAACGGGTGGACCGTACGGCGATCTTGGTGCGGTGACCCGCCTCGCGGGCGATCGCGGCGATCTCGACCGACCCGTCGGCGATCTCCGGCACCTCCAGGGCGAAGAGCTTCTTCACCAGGTTGGGGTGCGTGCGCGACAGGGTCACGGACGGACCGCGGACGCCCTTCGCCACCCGTACGACGTACGACCGCAGCCGCATGCCGTGCGGGTACGTCTCCCCAGGCACCTGCTCCTGCACCGGCAGGATGGCCTCGAGCTTGCCGATGTCCACGAGCACGTTCTTCGGGTCGCGGCCCTGCTGGACCACGCCGGTGACGATGTCGCCCTCGCGGCCGGCGTACTCGCCGAGCGTCGCGTCGTCCTCGGCGTCGCGCAGCCGCTGCAGGATGACCTGCTTGGCGGTGGTGGCGGCGATACGGCCGAAGTCGGACGGGGTGTCGTCGAACTCGCGGGGCTCCTGGCCCTCCTCGAGGTCCTCGGGGTCTTCCTTCGCCCACACGACCACGTGACCGGATTCGCGGTCGAGCTTCACGCGCGCGTGGCGGTGGCTTCCCTCGGTGCGGTGGTAGGCGATGAGGAGGGCCGACTCGATCGCCTCGACCAACAGGTCGAAGGAGATCTCCTTCTCCCGTACCAAGCCCCGCAGGGCACTCATGTCGATGTCCACGGCTACGCCTCCTCTTCCTTCTCGGTGTTCTTGTCGTCTTCCTTGCGGTTGAACTCGACCTGCACGCGCGCCCGGTCGATGTCGGAGAAGGCGAGTCTGCGGCTGGTGGCCTTGCGGCCCTTGACGCCGGGCACTTCGAGGTCGAGGCCCTCGTCGTCCACCTTCACGATCCTGGCCACCAGTTCCCCGCCCTCGGCGGGCTGGAACTTCACCAGGCGGCCCACGGCACGCACGTAGTGGCGGTGCTCCTTGAGGAGGCGCTCCGCGCCCGGGGTGCCGACCTCGAGGGTGTACTCCCCCTCGCCCATCGCGTCGGTCTCGTCGAGCTTCGCCGAGAGCGCGCGGCTCACATCGGCGATCTGGTCCAGGTCCGCTCCGCTGTCGGAGTCGACGACTACGCGCAGCACTCTCTTGCGTCCGACGGAGTCCACCGCGATCTCTTCGAGATCCAGGCCCTGGGAGGTGACGAGCGGTTCCAGGAGCTCTCGCAGCCTCTCGCTCTGGGTGGTGCTCATCCGGGTGACTCCTCGGCCGCGTGTGCTGTTGTGGGATGGGTCGCGTGTCTGGTCAAAGGGTATCCGGTCGCAAGGGGTGTTGCCGTCCAGTGCGTAGGGGCGGTGCCGATGAGCGGCACCGGACGGCGACGCGGGTACCGTGATCACGGCGGGCCGGTCTCCCGCCCGTGTGTTCGTACGAGCCCCCCGAGGACGTAAGCCGTGCCGTACCCCCCACCGCCGCGCATCCCCTCGGGGACGCGCAGAAGATCCCTGCTCGCCTCGGCCGCCGGCGCCGCCCTGCTGGCGGGCTGCTCAAGCGGCTCCGGGGACTCCCGGAGCACCGGCGGCAGCCCGTCGGTCGCCGAGCGGGTACGCGCGCGTGCGGCACGGGACAGCGCGGGGCTGGTGGAGCGCTACGACGCCGCGATCGCCGCGTTCCCGGGGCTGGCGGAGCACCTGGCGCCGTTGCGGGCGGAGTTGGTCCGGCACACGGAGGCGTTCGGCGGGGTACGGAAGGCCACGGGGAAGGCTTCCCCCAAGGCGCACCCTTCCGACTCCCCTTCCGCCTCCCCTTCCGCCTCGGCTTCCCCGCCGGTGGACGAGAAGGAGGCCCTCACCGGGCTCGCCGCCGCCGAGCGGGCCCTCGCCGACAGCCGGACGGCCGCGCTGCTCGAGGTACCCGGCGAGCTGGCGCGGCTGATGGCGTCGGTCGCGGCGGCCGGCGCGGTGCACGCCTTTCTGCTGACGGAGGGTGCCCGGTGAGCGAGCGGCAGACCCTGAAGGCCCTGCAGGCGGCGCTGGCCGCCGAGCATGCCGCCGTGTACGGCTACGGCGTGGTCGGAGGCCGGATCGGCGAGAGCCGTCGTACGGAGGCCAGGGCGGCGTACGACGCCCACCGCGCCCGGCGCGACGCGCTGGTCCGGGACATCCGGGGCCTCGGCGGCACGCCGGTGGCCGCGGCGGCCGGGTACGCGCTGCCGTTCCCGGTGCCGGACTCGGCCGCGGCCGTGCGGCTGGCCGCCGAACTGGAGGACCGGGTGGCCGACGTGTACTCCGACGTGGTGCGGGCCACCGGCGGCACACGGCGCGACGCGGCCGCGCGGGCCCTGCGGGAGGCGGCGGTGCGGGCGGTGCGCTGGAGCGGGGAGAGCGTAGCCTTCCCTGGGCTCGCGGAGCGGGCGGCCACCACGTCCGCATCGCCGACGCCCTCGGCTTGACCGGCAGCGAAGGGAACGACTCGCGCATGGCATTCGAACCGCCGCAGCGTCTGGTGAGGGCGCTCGGCGAGACGGCACCGGACGGTGACGACTGGCTGGAGAAGCTGCCCGAGGCGGCGCAGCGGGCCGTCGCGCTGCGCGAGTTGAGCGTGGAGCGGGTGCAGGTGCCCGGCGGCCGCAGCAGCCTGGTGGTGCTGGTCCGGCGCTCCGACGGCAGCCCGGCCGTGCTCAAGCTGGCCCCGCCGCGGTTCCGGCCTCAGGCCGAGCGGGCGGCGTTGGCGCGCTGGGGCGGGGCGGGTGCCGTGCAGCTCGTGGAGGAGTCCTCGCAGGAAGGTGTGCTGCTGCTGGAACGGCTGCATCCCGACGTGTCGGTGCGGTCGCTGCCCGAGGCGAAGGCGCTGCTGGAGGCGGCGGGGACCTTGCGGCGGCTATGGGTGGAGCCGCCGGCCGACCACGTCTTCGAGAGCGTCGCCGAACGGACCGAGCGGCAGGCGGCGGCCATGCGGGCCGGTGCGGGCGCGGAGGTCGTGGCGCTCGTGGACGCGGCTCTCACGGCGCGGGCCGAGCTGCTGGCCGCGCCGCCCGAGCGGCTGCTGCTGCACGGGACGTTCCGGCAGAGCAAGGTTCTCGCGGGTGAGCGGATGCCCTGGCTGGCCGTGGGGCCCGATCCGGTGGTGGGCGAGTGCGCGTTCGATCTGGCCCGGCTGGTGCGGGACCGGGTGGAGGACCTGATCGCCTCGCCGTCGGGGGCGGCGACGACCCGGCGGCGGGTGAAACGGCTCGCGGAGTCGCTGGACGTGGACCAGGAGCGGTTGCGGGGGTGGACGTTGTTCCGGGCCGTGGAGTCGGGGGTGCGGGCCCTTCGGGTGGGGCGGCCGAAGGATGCGGAGCTGTTGCTCGAATTCGCCGGGTGGCTTTAGGGGCGGACCGGCTCGGGGGGCGCGGTTGACTTCGGGCTGCGGGTCGGACGTGGCTTGTCGCGCCCCGCGGCGAAGCCGCTGATCGACACAGCCCCGCGCCCCTGCAGGGGCGCTTGCCCGGCCGTCAGCTTCAAGGCCAGGACCGGGCAGTCGGCCGCTGCTCTGCGGGCGCGTTTCACTGTGTGCGACGGGAGTGGGGTACCAGCCACGAGGGGATAGCCCCACTCGTCCAGGGTGATGTGCTCCGGGAGGAGTTCCGCGCAGAGGCCGTGGCCCTGGCAGGACGTCCAGTCGATGTCGACCCGTTGGTCCATCTCAGGCCTCCTGGGGTACGGGGAGCAGAGGCGTGCGGTCGCTTCGCGTGCACAAGCCCCTTGCGTGGGCGTCGATTTCCGCCGCGAACGTCGTCATCGCGCTGCGGACCAGGCGGGCCGTGCCGTCCGGGTGGTGGCAGGCGCCGCGGCCCTCCACTAGGCCGGACCAGCGGGACACGTCGGTGCGGGCGGTGCCCTGGGGGCCCGGGGTCGCCAGGGTCTGGAAGGCGGCCGCGATGCGGGGCAGGCCGTTGAGGCAGGGACCGCACTGGCCGGCCGACTGGAGGGCCAGACAGCGCAGGACCCGGGCCGTTTCCACGAGGCCGCAGCGTTCGGCCGGGAGGGCGGCCAGGACTCCGGCGCCCATCGTCGAGGCGTCCAGCGGGATTCCGGACGCCTGTGCCGCCGGGATCCAGGTGCCGTGGTAGCCGCCGAGGAGGACCGCGGACGCGCCGTCCATGGGGAGGAGGCGGTGCAGGGGCATGCCGAACGGGGCCTCGATCACGCGCGGCCGGTGGCCCGGCACAAGCACCGTGCACAGCGCGCTGCCCGGCTGGGCGGCGGTGCCGGCCGAGCGGAACCACTGCGCGCCGTAGCGGGCGACGAGGGCCAGGTGGGCCAGGGTCTCCACGTTCTGCACCAGGGTGGGGGCCCGGTGGACGCCCTCTTCCCGTACCGGCGGGCTCTGGTGCCCAGGCAGCGCGGCGCCCCCGCCGACGAACCGGGCGAGCGCCGAGGCCTGCCCGGACAGGAACCGCCGGGGCAGCCGTACGACGGTGACGGCGACCGGGTCCGCGCGGTGGGCGAGGGCCGCCTCCAGGTAGGACGCGCCCTCCCCGACCGCGAGGTACGCCTCCTCGGCGCCGACCGTCTGCGCCGCCACCTGGATGCCGTCCAGGACGAGGTGCGGCGACAGGGCGAGCAGCGTCCTGTCCTTTCGGCTGGCGGGCTCGCCCTCGGCGCCGTTGGCGACGACCACCGGGGCCCGGCCGGTGCGCCGGGCCGCCTCGGTGACCGCGGCGATCTTGCGGTGCACGGGGAAGGCCGCTCCGCCCCGGCCGGTCAGGCCGGACGCGGTGACGGCTCTCAGCAGCGCGGCCGGATCGCCGTACGGCAGTGGGCCGTAGCGCTGTTCGTGTGTGGGCAGGTCGGCCGGGGTGCCTCCGGGTGCGAGCAGGCGCGGGGGCATGTACAGGTCGGCGTGGGTGGCGGTCATGAGCGGGCTCCTTCGGCCGTGCGCAGAACGGCTGCGGGGGTGCGGCGGGCGGCGCGGGCCGAGTGGGCCAGGCGGACGCCTCCGGCGGCGGCGACGGCGGCCACGCAGGAGACCGTCAGCCAGGTCATCCAGTCGGTGCCGGTGTCCGTGCCGATGCCGATGCCGTGGATCAGGGCGACGGGCCAGGAGGCGTAGGCCAGCCAGTGCAGGGCCCGCCAGGTGCGGTGGCCGATGCGTTCCCGCAGGAGGCTGGTGATCAGGACGGCGAGCATCAGGTCGAGGGCGACCGTGCCGAGGCCGAGCCAGAGGGGCTGGTAGGCGGAGACGAAGGGGATCAGGACGTCGGTGGGGCTGATGTCGACGTAGCCGTCGAGTACCGCGAGCGCGATGTGCAGGGCCAGAAAGGCCGTCGCGGAGAGGGAGAGGGTGCGGTGGAGGGTGACGGTGCCGAAGCGGGGGAGGCCGGGGAGTCTGCTGCGCAGGCGGACGGCGATGCCGAGGAGTACGACGACTGTGAAGAGGATCAGGCAGACGGCACCGGTGGCTCGGTTGGCGTACCAGAGGGTTTCGCTTGTCATGCGGCTGCCCCCCGGTGGGGGCTGGTCGCGCTCCGCGGCGGAGCCGCTGATCGACGCAGCCCCGCGCCCCTTGGGCCGGCCGGCCAGCCCGGCGTCGTCATGACGAGGCCTTCCTCATTCACCAGACGTGCCGGGAGCCCGCGTCGCGTCAGCCACCGCTCCGCTGCCGCACCCTTCACCAGGGCCGCCGTCGTCGCCGCGTTGGCCTCGGCGCAGGTGGGGGCGGCTACCGAGACCGTGCGCCATGGTGTGCGGACCGGCAGGCCGGTGCCGGGGTCGACGATGTGGTGGAGGGTTTTGCCGCCGCGGCGCCAGTTGCGGGCCGCCGTGCCCGAGGTCGCGAGGCCGCCACCGCGCAGGCCGACCATGGCGTACGGGCCCTCGGCGGGGCTGTCGTCGACCGGGCCGGTGACGTCCTGGACGCGGATCTGCCAGCCGTCCGCCGGAGGCTCGCCGGCGACGGCGGTGTCGCCGCCGAGGCCGACCAGGACGCCGCAGCCGGCGGTCCGGGCGAGCAGCGCGGCGGCCGTGTCGGCGGCCCAGGCCTTCGCCGTGGCCCCGAGGTCGAGGCGGACGCCGGCCGGGACGGCGATCGTGCCCGCCGCGCGGTCGATGCGGACCGTGCGCCAGCCGGGGACGCGCCGCACGGTGAGCCGCACCGGACGGTCGTCGTCCTGGACGAGGGTGAAGTCGCGGTCGTAGCCGATGGCGTCCATCGCGGAGCCGACCGTCGGGTCGACGGCGCCGTCGGTCGTCTCGGCCGCGCGCAGGGCGACCGAGACGGCCTCGGCGAGCAGCGGGCCGACCCGGACCGGGCGGCCCTCGCTCGCGTCGAGGGCGGCGAGTTCGGAGTCGGCGCGGAAGCGGCTGCAGGCGGCGTCGACGGCGGCGAGGTGCCGGGCCAGGAGCAGGTTGCAGGAGTCCAGCAGGGCCGGGTCGGTGACGACCAGGCGGACCGTGGTGCCGAGGGCGCGCCATTCGGTGCCGGCCGTGGTGCGGGGCCGGAGGGTGCCGCTCATCACGACGCCCCCGACGTGGAGTCGGCGGAGCCGCTGCCGTTGGGGGCGGTGAGGCCACCGGACGAGGAGGACGAGCTCGTCCTGCTGTCCCCGGACTGGCTCGAGCCGCTGCTGCTGTTCGTCGTCGAGGACACGGCGCCGGTGTCCGTGTGCATCGTGCCGATCAGCGCGAATGTTCCGGCGACGGCCGCCAGTGTGACGGCCGTCGCTGTCGCCGCCGTGCGCCGGGCCCCTCTGCGGACCGCGGCGACGGCACCTCGTTCCCTGTTCGTCATTGCCGTTCCCTCCCTGGTGACGTGCTGTCACACACCAAGGTCGGGCACGGACCTCAGAGAAGTCTGTGAGGTGCCTTTAGGCACCCCGAGACGTTTCTGAGGAGTTCCTTTATGCGCTGAGGCGGGCGATCGCCTCGTCCACCGTCAGCTCCTCGCGCTCGCCGGTCCTGCGGTCCTTCAGTTCCACCACGCCGTCGGCGGCCCGGCGGCCGGCGACCAGGATCTTCGGTACGCCGATCAGCTCGGAGTCGGTGAACTTCACGCCCGGCGACACCCCGGCCCGGTCGTCGACCAGGACGCGCAGGCCCGCGGCCCGCAGCTTCTCGGAGACCTCCAGCGCCAGCTCGGTCTGCAGCGCCTTGCCGGCCGCGACCACGTGCACGTCGGCCGGGGCGACCTCGGCCGGCCAGCACAGGCCCTGCTCGTCGGCGGTCTGCTCGGCGAGCGCGGCGACGGCACGGGAGACGCCGATGCCGTAGGAGCCCATGGTGACGCGGACCGGCTTGCCGTTCTGGCCGAGGACGTCGAGCTTGAGTGCGTCGGCGTACTTGCGGCCGAGCTGGAAGATGTGGCCGATCTCGATGGCGCGGTCCAGCTTGAGGCCGGTGCCGCACTTCGGGCACGGGTCGCCCTCCTGCACGACCACGACGTCGACGTACTCGTCGACCTCGAAGTCACGGCCCGCGACGACGTTCTTCGCGTGCGTGTGCTCCTTGTTGGCGCCGGTGATCCAGGCGGTGCCGGGGGCCACGCGCGGGTCGGCGACGTACTTCACCTTCTCGCCCAGGCCCTGCGGGCCGACGTAGCCGCGCACCAGGTCCGGGCGGCCGGCGAAGTCCGCCTCGGTGACCATCTCGACGACGGCCGGGGCGAAGTGCGCTTCGACCTTGCCCATGTCGACCTCGCGGTCACCCGGCACGCCCACGGCGACGATCTCGCCGTCGACCTTGACCAGGAGGTTCTTGAGGGTTGCGGAGGCCTCGACGCCGAGGTGGGCGGCGAGGGTCTCGATCGTCGGGGTGTCCGGGGTCGGGATCTCCTCGAGCGCGGGCACGCCCGTGGCGTCCACCGGCTTGAGCTCGTACGTGATGGCCTCGGTGTTGGCCGCGAAGTCGCAGTTGGGGCAGTCGGCGAAGGTGTCCTCGCCGGCGCCGGCCGGGGCGAGGAACTCCTCCGACTTCGAGCCGCCCATGGCGCCGGCGGTGGCGGCGACGATGCGGTAGTCGAGGCCGAGGCGCTCGAAGACCCGCCGGTAGGCCTCGCGGTGCAGGGCGTAGGAGCGGCCGAGGCCCTCGTCGTCCAGGTCGAAGGAGTAGGAGTCCTTCATCAGGAACTCGCGGCCGCGCAGGATGCCGGCCCGCGGACGGGCCTCGTCACGGTACTTGTGCTGGATCTGGTAGAGGATGACCGGCAGGTCCTTGTACGAGGACGCCTGGTCCTTCACCAGCAGGGTGAAGATCTCCTCGTGGGTCGGGCCGAGCAGGTAGTCGCCGCCCTTGCGGTCCTTCAGCCGGAACAGCTCCTGGCCGTACTCGTCCCAGCGGCCCGTGGCGTCGTACGGCTCCCGCGGCAGGAGGGCGGGCAGCAGCACCTCCTGGGCGCCGATCGCGTCCATCTCCTCACGGACGATCCGCTCGATGTTGGCGAGGACCTTCTTGCCGAGGGGCAGCCACGACCAGATGCCGGCCGCCGTCCGGCGGACGTAGCCGGCGCGGACGAGAAGCTTGTGGCTGAGGACCTCGGCGTCCGCCGGGTCGTCGCGCAGCGTCTTCGCCATCAACTGGGACATGCGCTGGACCGGTGCGTTGGCCATGGTTCTCGTACTCCTGCCGGGAAAACGGTGATGGCAAGGAGGTTAGCCGGGCTTGCTGCGCCGGTGGAAATCCGTTATCGGCGACGGAGTGGGAGGGTGGCGCCCATCACCGCGTACGGCTTGGGGGCGCTCGGGAAGAGGACCTGGCGGGCCAGGTCCTGGTAGCCGAGGGAGTGGTAGAGGCCGCGGGCCGGGCTGTCGGTGTCGATCGCGGACAGGATCGAGCGGGGTTCGGCCGCGCCGTCGGTGATGTCCGTGATGAGCGAGCGGCCGACGCCACGGTTCTGGTGACCGGGGTGGACGTGCAGCTCGGTGATGACGAAGGAGTCGTCCAGCCACTCCTCACGGCCGTGCGCGCGCAGGTACGGCTCCACGACCGTCGACCACCAGTGGCCGCGGTCGTTGGGCATGCCGTAGACGAAGCCGACCAGAGTGCCGTCGGGCAGGGTGGCGCCGAGCGCGCGGGCCCCCGGGTAGGTCATGTGCCGCAGCACGATCTGCCGGCGCACGGCGACCTCGTCGGCGCCCAGTCCGAAGGCCACGGCCTGCACGGCGAGCGCCTCGTCGACCCGGGCGGACAGATCGAGTGGACCGATCACGACGTCGTCGGGCCGGCGGCGATGACCGTGACCGGGAAAGTGCAGCATGCCGGGGAGACTACAGGTCTCCTACGGGGGCCAGAACAGCCATGTGAACGCCCCTCTAGAAGAGAATGCTCATGAACGCGCCGACCTCCTGGAAGCCCACCTTCCGGTAGGTCCTCCTGGCCGGTGTGTTGAAGTCGTTCACGTACAGGCTGACCACCGGCGCCACGTCCGCCAGCGCGTAGCGCAGGACCGCCGCCATGCCCGGTGCCGCGATGCCCCTCCCCCGGTACTCGGGAGCCACCCACACGCCCTGGATCTGGCAGGCCTGGGACGTCGCCGCGCCGATCTCCGCCTTGAAGACGACCTTGCCGTGTTCGTCGAGGCGGGCGAAGGAGCGGCCGGAGCCGACGAGTTCGGCGACCCGGGCCTGGTAGAGCAGGCCGCCGTCGCCCGCCAGCGGGGAGACGCCGACCTCCTCGGTGAACATCGCCACGCACGCCGGCATGATCGTCTCCATCTCGTCCTTGCGGATGCGACGGACGTAGGGATCCGGGGCGATGTCGTCGGGCATGCGGTCGGTGACCATGAGCGGCTGGTGGGAGCGGACCTCGCGGGCGGGACCCCAGCTGGGTTCCAGCAGGCGCCAGAGCTGGGTGGTGGCCTCGGCGGGGCCGACGATGGAGGAGCAGCGGCGGCCCGCGCGCCGGGCGCGGTCGGCGAAGGCACGTACGGCCCGGGGGGTCGCGCAGATCGGGACCAGGTTGGCTCCGGCGTAGCAGAGGGACGTCAGCATGCCCTCCTCGTAGAAGCCCCACATCTCGCCGCCGAGCCGCCACGGGTCGAGGCCCGCCACCTGGACGCGGGAGGTCACGAAGGCGTTCACGACCGGCTCGCGGTCGAGGACGGCGAGCGCGGCGTCCAGGTCGCTCGGTTCGAGCACCCGTGAGGTGGTCTGCGTCAACACGTGCGGGCCCTCACCCTGAGGTTCTGCTGATCCCCGCACTGTACCTGCGGATGCTGGGCGGTGCCGCCCTGCCTGGGTGGCCGTTGGCCGGAGGCGGGCGGTGTCGGGGGTGCCGTACGGGGGGCTGCCGCCCCCGGACCCCCGCTTCGGCCCTGGACGGGCCTCGTCCTCAAACTCCGGACGGGCCGGGATGTGCGGACCGGCGCCCGAAGAGGCCCCCGGCCCGAAGAACCCTTCAGCCCGCCACCGACACCGACGGCTCGCCCGACGCCGTGCCGGCCGCCTCCATCTGCTCGGCGAGCTTCATGGCCTCCTCGATGAGGGTCTCCACGATCTTGGACTCGGGGACGGTCTTGATGACCTCGCCCTTGACGAAGATCTGGCCCTTGCCGTTGCCGGAGGCGACACCGAGGTCGGCCTCGCGGGCCTCGCCGGGGCCGTTGACGACGCAGCCCATGACGGCGACGCGCAGCGGGACCTCCATGCCGGTGAGGCCGGCAGTGACCTCCTCGGCGAGCTTGTAGACGTCGACCTGGGCGCGGCCGCAGGACGGGCAGGAGACGATCTCCAGGCCACGCTGCTTGAGGTTCAGCGACTCCAGGATCTGGTTGCCGACCTTGACCTCCTCCACCGGGGGCGCGGACAGCGAGACGCGGATCGTGTCGCCGATGCCCTGGCTGAGGAGCGCGCCGAAGGCCACCGCGGACTTGATGGTGCCCTGGAAGGCCGGGCCCGCCTCCGTCACGCCGAGGTGCAGCGGGTAGTCGCACTGGGCGGCGAGCTGCCGGTAGGCCTCGATCATCACGACCGGGTCGTTGTGCTTGACCGAGATCTTGATGTCCCGGAAGTCGTGCTCCTCGAAGAGGGACGCCTCCCACAGGGCGGACTCGACGAGAGCCTCCGGCGTCGCCTTGCCGTACTTCTGCAGCAGTCGCCGGTCGAGGGAGCCGGCGTTGACGCCGATGCGGATCGGGGTGCCGTGGTCCTTGGCGGCCTTGGCGATCTCCTTGACCTTGTCGTCGAACTGCTTGATGTTGCCCGGGTTCACCCGGACCGCTGCGCAGCCGGCCTCGATGGCCGCGAAGACGTACTTCGGCTGGAAGTGGATGTCGGCGATGACGGGGATCTGCGACTTCCTGGCGATCGTGGCGAGGGCGTCCGCGTCGTCCTGCGTGGGGCACGCCACACGCACGATCTGGCAGCCGGAC
This sequence comes from Streptomyces sp. C1-1, assembly GCF_050214755.1. Lineage (NCBI taxonomy): Bacteria > Bacillati > Actinomycetota > Actinomycetes > Kitasatosporales > Streptomycetaceae > Streptomyces > Streptomyces sp. C1-1. Next base: position 3,237,767 of record NZ_CP189826.1, read on the forward strand.
GCGGTCAGTTCGGCGATCTGCTGGAGGGTCGCGCCGATGTCGGACGTACGGGTCGTGGTCATCGACTGCACCGACACGGGGGCGTCTCCGCCCACCGCCACGGACCCGACCTGGATCTGCCGGCTCCTGCGCCGTTCGGCGATCTTGGTCGGAACGGACGGCATGCCGAGAGAAATCGCAGTCATCTGCTGTGCAACCCCAAGTCGTGGATCAGGATCCGGTCCCGGAACAACGGGCTCCAGGCTTCGAGATTACGGCACCGGCGGAGGCCCGAGCACGCCCCCACCTCGGACACGCCCGGCGGGGGGACCCTCGTCGCCTCTCGACCCACCCAAAGGGAGGCGGCCCGGAACCGAGGGTGCCGGGCCGCCGTGAACTGCGCGTGACTACGTGATTTTCACCGGGTTGACGACATCCGCCACCAGCACCAGCAGGGTGAAGCAGACGAAGATTCCGGCCACCACGTAGGCCACCGGCATCAGCTTCGCCACGTCGAAGGGACCCGGGTCGGGGCGCTTCAGTACGCGGGCCACGTTCCGCCGCAGCGACTCCCACAGGGCGCCGGCGATGTGGCCGCCGTCGAGGGGCAGCAGCGGGAGCATGTTGAACAGGAACAGGGAGAGGTTGAAGCCCGCGACCAGCATGACGAACATCGCCAGCTGCTGGGTGGCGGGGATGTCCAGGGTGAAGATCTCGCCGCCGACGCGGGCCGCGCCGACCACGCCCATCGGCGAGTCGGGGGCGCGTTTGCCGTCGCCGAAGGCGGCGTCCCACAGGCCGGGGATCTTGGCGGGCAGGGCCGCGATGGAGTCGACGGCCTCGCCGACACGGTCGCCCATCCAGGTCAGCGACTCGCCGAAGTCCTGCTGGACGATGCCGGTGGCGGCGCTGAAGCCGAGGAATCCGGCGCTGACGTACTTGCCCTGGACGATCTGGCCGCTGGAGTCCTTCTTGGCGACCTGGTTGGTGGCGATGGTGGCGTGGAGGGTGACCTCCTCGCCCTTGCGGTCGACGACGATCGGCACGTTCTTGCCGGGGCTCTGCCGGATGAGGTCGGAGAGCTTGTTCCAGTCGGTGGTCCGCACCCCGGCGAAGGAGACGATCTTGTCGCCGGGCTTGAGGCCCGCGGCGGCGGCCGGGGAGGCCGGGTCGCTGTTCTTGCAGGTGTCCCGGTTCTCGCTCTGCGCGATCACGCACTGGGACACCGAGCTGACCGTGGTGGTCTGCTGCGAGATGCCGAAGCCCATCAGGACGGTCAGGAACAGCGCGACCGCGAGGATGAGGTTCATGAACGGGCCCGCGAACATCACGATGACCCGTTTCCAGGGGGCGCGGGTGTAGAAGAGCCGGGTCTCGTCGCCGGGCTTGAGCTCCTCGAAGGCCGCGGAGCGGGCGTCCTCGATCATGCCGCGCCAGGGCGAGGTGGAGCGGGCGGTCAGCTGTCCGTCCGGGCCGGGCGGGAACATGCCGATCATGCGGATGTAGCCGCCGAAGGGGACGGCCTTGACCCCGTACTCGGTCTCGCCCTTCTTCCGCGACCAGATGGTCGGGCCGAAGCCGACCATGTACTGGGGCACGCGGATGCCGAAGAGCTTCGCCGTGGACAGGTGCCCCAGCTCGTGCCACGCGATCGAGACCAGCAGGCCGAACGCGAAGACGACTATGCCGAGGATCATCATCAAGCTCGTCATGCACGCGCCTCCGCGGTCGCCGTCTGCGCTGTCAGTTCCCGGGCCCGGGCCCTCGCCCAGGTCTCCGCTTCGAGGACGTCCGACACGGTGAGCGAGGTTCCCGTGACCGGTGTGCCGTGCTCCTCCACGACCCGTGTCACGGTCTCCATGATCCCGTTGAAGGGCAGCTCCCCGGTGCGGAACGCCTCCACGCACTCCTCGTTGGCCGCATTGAACACCGCCGGGGCGGTGCCCGCGAGCTCACCCACGTGCCGGGCGAGGTTCACCGAGGGGAACGCGTCGTTGTCGAGTGGGAAGAACTCCCATGTCGAGGCCTTGCTCCAGTCGAAGGCCGGCGCCGCGTCCGGGACGCGCTCGGGCCAGCCGAGCCCGATGGCGATGGGCCCGCGCATGTCGGGGGGCGTCGCCTGGGCGATCGTCGATCCGTCCGTGAACTCAATCATCGAGTGGACATACGACTGAGGGTGCACGACCACCTCAATGCGACTGAAGGGAATGTCGTAGAGGAGGTGTGCCTCGATGACTTCGAGCCCCTTGTTGACAAGGGTCGCGGAGTTGATCGTGATCACCGGGCCCATGGCCCAGGTGGGGTGCGCGAGGGCGTCCTCGACCGTCACGTCCGCCAGCTGGGCCTTCGTACGGCCGCGGAACGGACCGCCGGAGGCGGTCACGACGAGCTTGCGCACGTCGGCCCGGGTGCCGGCCGCGAGCGCCTGGAACAGGGCCGCGTGCTCGGAGTCGACCGGGATGATCTGACCGGGCTCGGCCAGCGCCTTGACCAGCGGGCCGCCGACGATGAGCGACTCCTTGTTGGCGAGCGCGAGGGTGCGCCCCGCCTTCAGGGCGGCGAGGGTGGGCGCGAGGCCGATGGAGCCGGTGATGCCGTTCAGCACGGTGTGGCAGTCGGAGGCGGCGAGCTGGGTGGCCGCGTCCGGGCCGGCGAGGATCTCGGGGAGCGGCTCCCCGGCGCCGTAGCGGCTCGTCAGCGCCTCGCGCAGCTGCGGTACGACGTCCTCGCGGGCGACCGCGACGGTGCGTGCCCGGAGCCGGTGCGCCTGCTCGGCGAGGAGGGTGACGCGGCCGCCGTTCGCGGAGAGGCCGGTGACCCGGAAGCGGTCGGGGTTGCGCAGCACGAGGTCGATGGCCTGGGTGCCGATCGATCCGGTGGAGCCGAGGATCACCACGTCCTTGGGACCGCCGCCGGTCACGGGGTCGTAGACGAGGTGCGGGTCGGCGAGGGCGCGTGCGTGGCGTCGCGGGGCGGACGGGGTTTCCGGGCCGCGCCCTCGGAGTGCTGGACTGTCGCTCATCCCTCCATTGTGGCCGTAAGGACGGTGTGTGAGGACAGCGCGTCCCCCTCGTCCCCCGCACGGGGGGTCGTGAGGGACGCGCTGTCCGTGACCGGTCAGCGGATCGGCCGGTGCACGTTGTCCTTCTCCGACGGTCCAGGGGCCGCCTCGGCGATCCACGGGCCCTCGCCGGACGGGTCGACGATGCCCTCCTCCAGCCAGGTGTAGGTACCGGACATGACGCCCTTGACCAGCTTGCGGTCGAGGTCGTCGGTGTTGGTCCACAGGCGGTTGAAGAGTTCATCGACGCGGATGCGGGCCTGGCGGCAGAAGACGTCGGCGAGCTGGTAGGCCTCGCGTCCGTGGTTGCCCTGGCTGCGCAGGAGTTCGGCGCGGACGCAGGCGGCGCTCATCGCGAACAGTTCGGCGCCGATGTCGACGATCCGGCCGAGGAAGCCCTGCTTGGTCTCCATCTTCCCCTGCCAGCGGGACATGGCGTAGAAGGTGGAGCGGGCGAGCTTGCGGGCGTGCCGTTCGACGTAGCGCAGGTGCGGCGACAGGTCGACCTCGTGCTTGAACTCGCCGTAGGAGACCGGTAGTTGTCCGGGTCCGGCGACGAGTTTGGGGAGCCACTTGGCGTAGAAGACGCCTGCGTTGGCGCCTGCCTTCGCCTTGTCCTGGAGGGACTTCTCGGGGTCGATCAGGTCGCCGGCGACGGTGAGGTGGGCGTCGACCGCCTCGCGGGCGATGAGGAGGTGCATGATCTCCGTCGAGCCCTCGAAGATGCGGTTGATGCGCAGGTCGCGCAGGACCTGTTCGGCGGGGACCGCGCGTTCGCCGCGGGCCCGGAGGGAGTCCGCCGTCTCGAAGCCGCGGCCGCCGCGGATCTGGACGAGTTCGTCGGCGATCAGCCAGCCCATCTCGGAGGCGTACAGCTTGGCGAGCGCGCCCTCGATGCGGATGTCGTTGCGGTTCTCGTCGGCCATCTGCGAGGAGAGGTCGAGTACGGCCTCCAGGGCGAAGGTGGTCGCCGCGATGAAGGAGATCTTCGCGCCGACGGCCTCGTGGTGGGCGATCGGCTTGCCCCACTGCTCGCGGGCCGCCGACCACTCGCGGGCGATCTTCAGGCACCACTTGCCGGCCGCCACGCAGGAGGCGGGCAGCGAGAGGCGGCCGGTGTTGAGGGTGGTCAGCGCGATCTTGAGGCCGGCGCCCTCGGGGCCGATGCGGTTGGCGGCGGGCACGCGGACCTGGTGGAAGCGGGTGACGCCGTTCTCGATGCCGCGCAGGCCCATGAAGGCGTTGCGGTTCTCGACGGTGACGCCGGGCGAGTTGGTCTCGACGACGAAGGCGGTGATGCCGCCCTTGTGGCCCTCGCTCTTCGGTACCCGGGCCATGACGACCAGCAGGTCGGCGACGACGCCGTTGGTGGTCCACAGTTTCACCCCGTCGAGGACGTAGTCGTCCCCGTCGGGTACGGCCGAGGTGGCGAGCCGGGCCGGGTCGGAGCCGACGTCGGGCTCGGTGAGGAGGAAGGCGCTGATGTCGGTGCGCGCGCACCGCGGCAGGAACCGCTCCCGCTGCTCGTCGGTGCCGAAGAGCTTGAGCGGCTGGGGTACGCCGATCGACTGGTGGGCCGACAGCAGTACGCCGATGGCCGGGCTGGCCGAACCGACCAGTGCGAGGGCCTTGTTGTAGTAGACCTGGGTCAGGCCGAGGCCGCCGTACTTGGTGTCGATCTTCATGCCGAGGGCGCCGAGCTCCTTGAGGCCGTTGATGACCTCGTCGGGGATGCGGCCCTCGCGCTCGATCAGGGAGCCGTCGACCTTCGTCTCGCAGAAGTCGCGGAGTTTGGCGAGGAACTCCTCGCCGCGCTGGGCGGCCTCGGTGGAGGGGGTGGGGTGGGGATGGACCAGGTCGAGCCGGAAGCGGCCGAGGAACAGTTCCTTGGCGAAGCTGGGCTTGCGCCATTCCTGTTCCCGGGCGGCCTCCGCCACCTGACGGGCCTCACGTTCGGAGACGGTGGGGCGTCCAGCGGAATCGGAGGGACTGGCGGACATGAGGCTCACCTCGCCGCGAATCGGGATCTTGGGCCGTTATGGTTACCGACGGGTGCTACCCGATCGTATGTACCCGATCCCGGGCGGCCCCACCACCCCGCGCGCAGCCGTTCGGCCGAACAGGCGCGTGAACGGGTGGCTCCGCGGTGTTGCGCCGGAAGCCCTTACCGGGGGACCGTTCGTGTTGACCCCCACGACATCGGCATCCCCTGTGTGAGAAAAGCTGTCGAAGCGCTTCGACAGACTATGGACACCCACCCGCGCTAGAGCTAGTGTCGAACCACCCTCACACCCGCCCCTGTACGTCATGCGCACTGTCGAAGCGCTTCACACCGCTTGGAGAGCTGGATGGTCACCCTCGCCGAGGTCGCCCAGCACGCCGGAGTCTCGGCGAGCACGGTGAGCTATGTCCTCAGTGGCAAGCGGTCCATCTCCACGACCACCCGGCAGCGGGTCGAGCAGAGCATTCGGGAGCTGGGCTACCACCCGAACGCGGGCGCGCGGGCGCTGGCCAGCAGCAGGTCGAACATCATCGCGCTGATGGTCCCGCTGCGCACCGACATGTACGTGCCGGTGATGATGGAGATCGCCATCGCGGTCGCCACGACGGCCCGTACGCACGGCTACGACGTCCTGCTGCTGACCGGCGAGGAGGGCCCGGACGCGGTGCGCCGGGTGACCGGCAGCGGGCTGGCGGACGCGATGATCCTGATGGACGTGGAACTCGACGACGAGCGGCTGCCGTTGCTGCGCGGCACCGACCAGCCGTCGGTCCTGATCGGACTGCCCGCCGACACGTCCGGTCTGACCTGCGTCGACCTGGACTTCAGGGCGACGGGCGCGCTGTGCGTGGAGCATCTCGCGATGCTCGGTCACCGCGACATCGCTGTCATCGGCGAGGCGCCCGCGGTCTACGAGCGGCACACCGGCTTCGCCGAGCGCACCCTCGACGGACTGCGGTCGCGCGCACAGGAGTTGGGCGTACGACTGCTGCACCGGCCGTGCGAGGGCGGGTACGACGCGATGGCCGTGACCCTCGCCCGCATCCTCGACGAGCGCCCGAGCACGACCGGGTTCGTCGTGCAGAACGAGTCGGCGGTCGAGCCGATGCTCGCCCTGCTGCGCCAGCAGGGCCGGGCCGTCCCCGAGGACGTGTCCGTGGTCGCGATCTGCCCGGAGCAGGTGGCCGTGCAGGCCTCCGTGCGGCTGACCTCCGTGGCCATCCCCGCGCAGGAGATGGGCCGGTACGCCGTGGAGCACCTCATCGCCAAGCTCGACGGCCGCGGCACGGACGACGTCGTGCTGATCGCACCGGAGCTGACGGTACGGGCGAGCACGGGCCCGGCGCCCTCCGGCTCTTCCTGAGACCCGCCTTCCATCGCCCTGCGGGGCACCACTGTGTCCCGGCCGGGACATGTCCTTTCGGGAGCACCCTTCGTGAATCAGCCTGCCGAAAACCAGACCCAGGTCTCACTCGCACAGTCGTCCCCCACCGTCGGCACCTTCCGTGAGCGGGACGGCGCGCTGGAGTGGAGCGGCCGCCAGGAGACCCTCCGTATCGAGCCGTGGGGCCCGGACGCGGTCCGGGTCCGGGCGCGGCTCGGCGGCCCGATCCTGCACGGCCTGCCGGGCGCCCTCCTCGACGAGGCGCCGGCCACCGAGAGCAGCGTCAAGATCGGTGACGGGGAGGGGCAGTTGACGGTCGGTGCGCTGACCGTGCACGTCGACGCCGAGGGCCTGGTCCGCTTTCTGCGCACGGACGACCTCGGGGAGCTGCTGGCCGAGGAGCGCGCCCACTTCTGGTGGCCGGGCTCGCGGCTGTACACCGCCGTCGGCAACGGCCACCACCGCCTGGAACAGCGGTTCGCTGCCTACGACGACGAGAAGCTGTTCGGCCTGGGCCAGCACCAGCACGGCCGGCTGGACCAGAAGGGCCTGGTCCTGGACCTGGTCCAGCGCAACGCCGAGGTCGGCATCCCGGTGCTGGCCTCCAGCCGCGGCTACACCCTGCTGTGGAACAACCCGGCGATCGGCCGGGTGGAGCTGGCGGGCAACGGGACCCGGTGGGTGGCCGACTCCGCCCGGCAGATCGACTACTGGATCACGGCCGGCTCTCCGGCCGACGGCCAGCGCCGCTACAGCGCGGTGACCGGCCGTACGCCGATGCTGCCGGAGTGGGCGGCGGGCTTCTGGCAGTGCAAGCTGCGCTACCGCACGCAGGACGAACTCCTCGCCGTGGCACGGGAGTACAAGCGGCGCGGCCTGCCGATCTCGGCGATCGTCTGCGACTTCTTCCACTGGACGCACCTGGGCGAGTGGAAGTTCGACCCGGCCGAGTGGCCGGACCCGGCGGCGATGGTCCGTGAACTGGAGGCGCTGGGCATCAAGTTGGTGGTGAGCGTGTGGCCGTCGGTGTCCCCGCTCTCCGAGAACCACCCGGTGATGGAACAGCGCGGCTACTTCATCGGCACGCAGTACGGTCCGACGGCCCACGCCGACTGGCCGGACAAGGAGGTCGCCTCGACGGTCCAGGTGGCCTTCTACGACGCGACGAACCCGGACGCGCGTGAGTTCGTGTGGTCGAAGGTGCGGGACAACTACCTGCTTCCGTACGGGATCACGGCGTTCTGGCTGGACGCGTGCGAGCCCGAGCTGAAGCCCGGCTTCCAGGAGAACCTGCGGTACTGGGCGGGCCCCGGGCTGGAGGTCGGCAACATCTACCCGGCGGAGAACTCCCGGACCTTCCACGAGGGTCTGCGGGCGGCGGGCGAGGAGGTCGTCACCCTCAACCGCTCGGCGTGGGCGGGCAGTCAGCGCTACGGCGCCGCCCTGTGGTCCGGCGACATCGGCACCGACTTCCCGACGCTGCGCCGCCAGATCGCGGCCGGCCTCAACACCGCGCTGTCCGGAATCCCCTGGTGGAACACGGACATCGGCGGCTTCCACGGCGGCGACCCGGACGACCCGGCGTACCGCGAGGTCATGGTCCGCTGGTTCCAGTTCGGGGCGCTGTCCCCGCTGATGCGGCTGCACGGCTTCCGCGACCCGGGCATGCCGCTCGGCCCGGAGATGACCGGCGGCCCGAACGAGGTGTGGTCCTACGGCGAGGAGGCGGGCGCGATCCTGGAGCGGTATCTGCGCCTGCGCGAGCGGCTGAAGCCGTACGTGCTCCAGGTCATGCGGGAGGCGCACGAGGAGGGGCTGCCGGTGATGCGGCCGCTGTTCCTGGAGTTCCCGGAGGACCAGGCGGCCTGGTCGGTCGACGACGCGTATCTCTTCGGCCGGGACCTGCTGGTCGCTCCCGTGCTGACGGCGGGCGCGACGGCCCGCACGGCCTACCTTCCGGCGGGCGCGACCTGGACGGACGCGTGGACCGGGCAGACGTACGAGGGTGGTGCCCGCGTGACCGTCGACGCTCCGCTGGACCGCATCCCGCTGTTCCTGCGGGACGGGGCGCGGTTGCCCGTGCGGGGCTGAGCCACGTCGGGCTGCTGCCGCGTCGTCGTGGCTGGTCGCGCGGTTCCCCGCGCCCCTCAAAGCAGGTCAGTCGCGGCAGACGTGGGCCAATGAGCGGCCCAGGGCCGCGGTGTGGAGCAGGTCCGGGTGCTTCTCGTGGTGGACCTCGACGGCGGCCAGGAGGAGTTCGGGACGGCAGGACGGCGCCGCGCGATCCGCGGTGCTGTCCGCCAGGGACCGGACCAGGTCCGTGTTGATGCGGTTGATGGTCGCGCGGACGACGCTCAGGTCGGGCTTGGTGTTCGGGGCCCGGTCGGGGTGGGCCGTCCACTCGGCGAACAGTGCGCGCTGGACGAGCTTGTTGGCCTCGATCTGGTCGCGGAAGACGCGCCGGATCTCGTCGGGGTCGGCGCCGATCTCCTGTGCCTGCGCGGCGACCGTGTCGAGGACCTGCTGTTCGCGTGCCGGGTCGTCGATGGGGCTGTCGGTGCCCCACTTGGCGGCCGCGACCAGGTCGGCGGTGGCGAGGCGGTCGGCGGCGAGGGCGGCCACCGGCCGAAGGGCGTCGGAGGGGTACCGGGCGGTCGCGGAGGCCGCCGCCGCGGTGCCCGGCACGGCGAGCAGTGCGGCGGCGACGGTCAGGACGGTGCGGTGGGGGGTGGAGATTCGCATGCGCCCATGAAACCCCACCCCCGACCGCCGTCGGGTCAACTACTGCTGACGCTTTCGCTGTTGACGGTGAAGTTCAGGCCACCGGACGAGGACGTGATCTCGAAGCCGAACTGCAGGTCGCCGATCGTGACGTTGCCGAACCAGCCCTTGGTGTCCTTGATCCACTTCAGGATCGGCAGGACGTTGACGGTGCCGGAGCTGGAGTTGGACGTGCGGACGAACGAGAACACGTCGTTGGAGCCGTTGTTGCCCTTGTAGACGGTCCAGGTGTGGCCGCCGAGCGTGACGGTGCCCTGCGAGGTGCCGAGCGGACCGACGGCTCCCGTCTTGTTCATCCAGAGCATGATCTCGTACTTGTAGTTGGTGTCCCAGATGTCGTAGGCGGTCTCGTACGCGCCGGACGACGGGACCGTGACGTTGTAGCCGCTGGAGAGCGAACCGAGCGAGGTGATCGACTTGTTGATCACCTTCTTGGCGTTCGGGTAGGACTTGATGCCGCCGGTGTTGGGGTGGTCCGCCCACACGCCCCAGTTGGTGCCGGAGTTGGCCCAGATGCACTGGCTGCCGGCGCCGGAGCCCCAGATGTCGTTGTAGAGCGTGTAGCCGTTCAGGGTCGTGCTGGCCCACTGGTCGCAGGAGTTCCATACGGCGGCCGAGGCGGGGGCGGAGGCGAGGCCGACGGTGGCTCCGAGCGCCAGAGCGGGGGCGATCACGGCCATCGTGATCCGGCGGCGGAGGGTGTTTGCTGCCATGGTGTCCCTTCCATGGGTGGGGGGAGTTGCGGGGGTGGTCACCACGCCCCCAGGGTGAGGACGTGGTCTTCCCCGGCGACGAGGTCGAGCGGGGTCGCGCCGGAGGAAGTCCTTAGTTCGACGCGGTGGGTCCGGGTGGGGCGGATCACCGCTTTCGCTTCCCGCGGGTTCCAGGTGAGGTCGAGTTCGGCCCCGAACCTGGTGCGCAGGCCGGTGAGCCGGCCGGTCGGGCACACCGCCGGGAGCGCGGGCAGCAGGACCAGCCGGTCGGGCGTGGACTGTACGAGCGTCTCGACGAGCAGGGCGGGCAGGGTGTGGGCGGCGTCGGCGTTGTAGACGTCGCGGTTCGGGTAGTGCGCGCTCATCAGCGAGGCGTGGAAGAAGTCCCCCTCGAGCACCTGGCCGAGGGCGTGCGCGACCCGTTCGCCGTCGCGCAGACGGGCGGCCACGAGGGCGTGGTGGAGATGGCCGTGCGCGGAGTCGTTCTCGGCGCCGCGCAGTTCGAGGGCGCGGTGGGCGGCGGCCGCGAGGTCCGGGGTGTCGTAGGGGTTGATCTCGTCGAGGGGCCAGACGCCGTAGAGGTGGCTGAGGTGACGGTGGTCGTAGGTGTCGTCGAGGCCGGGCCAGGCCCATTCGGCGAGGGCGCCGTCGGCGTTGACCCGGTGCGGGGGCAGCCGCTCGGCGAGCACGCGCCAGCGGTCGGCCTCGGGGGTGCCGGGGTGGTACGCGGCGGCGGTCATGAGGGCGTGCCGGGCGGCCGAGAGGTCCATGGCCGCGTTGATCACGCCCCAGCCGGCGTTGGCCGGACGGTTCTCGGGCGAGTAGGAGGGCACGACGACCGGTCGGCCGTCCTGATCCACCCGGCTGAGGAAGTCCTCGTAGAAGAGGGCGACTTGGGCGAGAATGCCGGCTGTGCGGGGGTCCCGTTCGCCGCGGGTGTCGTCGTGGTCGACGAGCGGCTTGAGCAGCCAGTCGGCGCCCGCGGTCCACAGGTGCAGCGGGTATTCGCGGCTGAAGTGGTACGACAGCCCGGACTCGCCGTCGGTGTGGGCGGGGGCGACGACGCCCCGGCAGCCGAGGACGGTCCGGGCGTTCTCGGCCCAGTCTCCCTGTTGACGGTCGATCAGGTCCGCCAGGGCGGCGGTGACTTCGGGGAGGGCGGTGGCCGCGGCCGAGGCGGTCTGGAGGTTGAGGTTGGCGTCGTTGGTGAAGGCGCCCGACCAGGCGGTGTCCCAGTCGCCGGTCCACAGGCCCGTGAGGCGCGGCGGGTTCAGGCCGCTCGCGGAGAGCAGATGGTAGCGCCCGGCGGCGAAGAGGCGTTCCAGCAGGGCGGGACTCGCCGGGCGGGTCAGCAGCTCCGAGCCGGGCAGCGCGCGTTCGGCGGGGTCGGCGCCCAGGTCGAGGGTGACGCGCTCGTAGGCGGTGCGGTGCAGGGCGGTGTGGCGGGACAGCAGGGTGGCGTACGGGTCCTGGCCGGCCGGCAGCAGGTCCCGCAGGGCGCGGGCCTGCGGGGTGGTGTCCAGCTCGCCGGAGTGGCGCAGTACCCGGGTGAGCAGCAGCACGGATGCCGCGCCGGTGACGCGGACGCCGGGCGGTGTGAGGGTCGTGACTCCACCGGTGGCGACGACGAGCGTCAGCCCCGTGTACGCGGTGTCGCTGCCGGGGTAGCGGACGCGCAGGGTGAGCAGCGCGCCGTCCGCGGTGAGGACGGCGCCGTCACCGACGGCGAGCCGCGTGGGGGCGTTCGGGAGGCGGTGGTCCAGGGCGATGCGCAGGTCGGCGGTGGTGACCTGCTGGACGATGACGTCGTCGGCGCGTGAGACGAAGACGCGGCTGCGCCAGTCGTCGCAGGTCTCCTCCACGACACCGGTGGGGAAGTCGACGTTACGGCGGTAGTGGCGCGGTGGGTCGCCGGGCGTTCTGCGCAGCCGTACCTGGAAGGCGGGGTGGAAGGGCTGTACCCACTGCAGGTCGCGGCCGTCGGTGAAGGTCTCGGCGGCGTGCAGGTCACCGGCGAGCAAACGGTCCTGCAGCAGCGGGAGCTGTTCGGCGAGCCGGGGCGGGCGGGCGCTCTCACCGCCGTTGGGGCGGACCAGGGTGTGCTGGGTGACGACCACCCGCTCGTCGTTCGGATCGCCGAACACGAGTGCGCCGTGACGGCCGTTGCCGCTGAGGAAGCCGTCCTCCCAGCGCGCGGCGGGCCGTGCTTCCCAGGTGCCGTGCATGATGTTCATGGGCGCAACACCACCACGCCGTAGCGCTCCAACGTGCACGGGCCCTCGAAAGTCGCCCGGGTGAGCAGATCACGGTGGCTGCCGGGCAGCTCGACGGTGACCGCGTCGCGGCCGTGGTTCAGCAGGAACAGCAGGTCGCCCCGGCGTACCGCCTCGACCTGGTCGGGGAGACCGGGCAGGACGGGGTGGCCGCCGGCCTCGGCCGCGATTGCGGTGAGCAGGTCGCGCAGGGCGTGCGGCTCGGGCAGCGTGGACAGGTAGTGCGCCCGTCCCCTGCGCAGCACGGCGGGCATCCCGTCGAGTTCGCCGCCCTTGTACGTGACGTCCGCCGTGGTGTCGGCGTCCTTCTCGATCTCCTCCGACCACAGGGTGCCGAGGAACCCGTCGGTCCGGACGTTCTCGTCCTCGTCCAGGGGCCACCACTCGTGCAGGGTGCGGATGCCGAACAGTTCGCGCAGCCGGGCGTCCATGCCGCCGGCCCGCACCCGGTCGTGCTCGTCGGCGATGCCGGTGAGGAAGCCGCTGACGAGGGTGCCGCCGTCGCGGACGTAGGCGAGGAGGTTGTCGATCGCCGTGTCCGTGAGGGCGTACGCCTGCGGGACGACGACCAGCTTGTAGGCGCTCAGGTCGTGTTCCGGACGGGCGAAGTCGGTGGCGAGGTGGGCCTGCCAGAGTGCGCGGTGCCAGGCGGTGAGGATGCCGGTGTGGTCGACGAGCGTGGAGAGGCGGCCCTCGTGGGCGCCGGCCCACCAGGAGTGCCAGTCGTGCAGGATCGCGATGTCGTTGCGCGTGTGACTATCCGTCACTTCAGCGCCGATCAGCGCGAGTTCGGCGCCCAGCTGCTTGGTCTCCTGGTACGTCCGCCCCTGTTCCCCCGCGTGGCCGACCATGCCGGAGTGGAACTTCTCGGCGCCCTGCCGGGACTGGCGCCACTGGAAGTAGCAGACGGCGTCGGCGCCGCGGGCGACGGCCTGCAGGGACCACAGGCGGTTGAGGCCGCGCGGCTTGGGATGGTTCACCCCCCGCCAGTTGACCGCTCCGGCCGCCTGCTCCATCAGCATCCAGGGGCCGCGGGCCTGGGAGCGGGTCAGGTCCTGCACCAGAGCCCCGTGCTGGGCGCCGAACGGATCGCGCGGGTCGGGGTAGAGGTCGACGGAGACGACGTCCTCCTCCTCGGCCCACCGCCAGCCGTCCTGCCCGGCCCACAGCGGCATGAAGTTGGTGGTGACCGGGATGTGGGGAGGGGTGTGCCGGCGGACGATGTCGCGTTCGGCGACGTAGCACTCCAGGAGCATGTCGGAGGTGAACCGCTTGAAGTCCAGCACCTGGGCCGGGTTCTTCAGATAGTGGGCGTGGCGGGGCGGCAGGACCTCCTCCCAGTCGCCGTAGCCCTGACTCCAGAAGGCCGTTCCCCAGGCGGAGTTGAGGGCGTCGAGAGTGCCGTGGCGGTCACGCAGCCAGCGGCGGAAGCGGGCGGCGGCCTCGTCGCCGTAGTCGTAGGTGCAGTACTCGTTGTTGATGTGCCACATCGTGAGGGCGGGGTGGCGGCCGTAGCGGGCGGCGAGGTCCTCGGTGATGGCGGCGGCGTGCCGGCGGTAGACGGCGCTGGAGTGCGAGAAGTGCTGGCGGCCGCCCCACCACTCGGTCCGGCCGTCCTCGTCGCGGGGCAGGGTCTCGGGGTGCAGGCGGCCGAGCCAGGGCGGGGGCGAGGAGGTGGGGGTGGCGAGGACGACGCCTATGCCGTGGTCGTGCATCAGGTCCATCAGCGTGTCCAGCCACCCGAAGTCCCGCTCCCCCGACCGGGGTTCGAGCTTCGCCCAGGAGAAGACGCCCAGGGTCACGGAGTTGACGCCGGCGTCCTTCATCAGCCGGACGTCCTCGTGCCAGGTCTCCTCGGGCCACTGCTCCGGGTTGTAGTCGCCGCCGAAGAGGATGCGGCCTCGGGTGGCGTCGGCCAGGGCGGCCCGACGGCCGGGACGAGACGCGAGCATGACATACCTCGATCTGTGAAAAGAGGGGGACCGCGGCGGCCCGAAGGGATCAGCCCTTGATCGCGCCGGTCAACATGCCCTTCTTGAAGTGCCGTTGCACGAACGGCGACAGCACGGCCACCGGCAGCAGCGCCATCACCATCACGGCCATCTGCACGGCCAGCCCCGACAGCTGCCCGGTCCTGATGGCCTGCCCCAGCCCCACCGGCGCCTGCTGCTTCTGCACCAGCTGGATCATCACGTTCTGCAACGGCATCATGTCCTGGTCGTTCAGGTACAGCGACGCGTTGAACCAGGCGCTCCAGTACCCCACGGCGTAGAACAGCGTGATCACCGCCAGCACCGCGCGGGACAACGGCATCACGATCTGCCACAGGATCCGGAAGTCCCCGGCCCCGTCGATCCGCGCACTGTCGATGAGTTCCTGCGAGATGCCCATGAAGAACCCGCGCAGGACGAGGATGTTGAACACGCTGAGCGCGCTGGGCAGGATGAGCGCCAGATAGCTGTCCGTCAGCCCGATGGACTGCACGAGCAGATACGTCGGGATCAGACCGGCGCTGAAGAACATGGTCGCCAGCAGGACCATCAGGATCCAGCGGTGCCCCAGCGAGCCGGTCCGCGACAGTCCGTACGCGCACAGCACCGACACGGCCATGGAGAACAGCGTGCCGACGAGCGTGATGAGGACACTGATGATCGCGGCCCGGGTGACCTGTCCCCCGCCGAGGAGCTCCTTGTAGGCGATGAAGGTGATCCCCTTGGGCACCATCACCAGCCCGCCGGCCTCGCTGATGGTCTTGCGCGAGGACAGGCTGGTGACCACGACGATCCACAGCGGGAAGAGGATTCCCAGGCAGGCCAGACCGAGGACGAGTCCCTTGCCCGCCACTCCCGCCCTGCTCGGCTCCTCCTCCCAGGAGGGCCGGGGCGGAGCGGCCCAACGGGACTGCTCGCGTGCCGGTTTCGTCATCACGGCGGTCACTTCTTGTACACCCCCTGCTCGCCCATGAGATGGGCCACCTTGTTCGCGGCCAGCACCAGTCCGATGCTGACGACGCCCTTGACGAGGCCGGCGGCGGCCGCGTAGCTGAAGTCCTGGTTGCGGACGCCGTTCCACCACACGAAGGTGTCGAGGACCTCTCCCGCTCCGGGGCCCACGGCATCCCGCTGCAGCAGGATCTGCTCGAAGCCGACGGTCAGCGCGTCACCCACGCGCAGCACCAGCAGCAGGGCGACCACCGGCCGCAGCGCCGGAAGGGTGACGTGCCACATCCGCCGCCAGCGCCCGGCACCGTCCATCGCGGCGGCCTCGTAGAGGTCCGGCGGGACGGAGGCCAGCGCGGCGAGGAAGACGATGATCCCCCAGCCGGCGTCCTTCCACACGCTCTGCGCGGTGACGAGGAACTTGAAGGTCGACGGGTCGGTCATGATGTCCAGCCCGTCGAAGCCGTGCTGCCGCAGCAGCTGCGACAACAGCCCCGCCCCGCCGAAGAGTTGCTGGAAGACGGCGATGACCAGGACCCAGGAGAAGAAGTGCGGCAGGTAGAGGATCGCCTGGGAGACCGCCCTGACCCGGGGCCTGACGACGCTGTTGATGAGCAGCGCGAGTCCGATCGGGATCGGGAAGTAGAGCACGAGCTGGACGAAGAAGAGCACCAGCGTGTTCTTCACCGCGTTCCAGAAGGCCGAGTCCTGGAAGATCTGCTGGAAGTTCTCCAGGCCCACCCAGGGGCTGTGCAGGATCGAGACGATGCCGTTGTCGCTGACGTAGGGGTCGTAGTCCTGGAAGGCGACCACGTTGCCCAGGATCGGCAGGTAGTTGAAGATCAGGACCAGCACGATCGCCGGCACCGTCATCAGGAGCAGGGTGCGGTCGCGCCGGAACCTGAGCCTGAGGCTCAGCCTGCCCGGCTCGTTCTTCTCCCGGGAACCGGTGGCGCCGCCGGACGCCACCGGGGTCTCGACCGGTGTGCTGGCCTCGGCCCTCCGAGGCACCGTGCTGTGGGACACGGCGGATCTCCTTGCCTCGGTACCGGGTCAGCTCGCCGCCGAGCCGTTCTCGTCGAGCAGCTTCTTGTACCAGTCGCGCAGTCTGTCGCCGCCCTTGCTCTTCCAGTCGGAGATGAACTGCTGCATGTCGCTCATCTTCTTGTGGCCCCGGACGATGTCGTCCTCCAACTGCTCCATGTCGTTGGTGAGGTTGGTGTAGCGGTTGGGCTCGACGATCTGCAGGCCCCAGAAGGACGACTTCTTGGTGAAGTCGCCCATCCGCTGCTGCCAGCCGACCATGCCCTTGGTGTACTCCGGGAGGTCGGGGTGGGCGATGGTCGAGGCGGGGCTCGCGACCATGACGAACGCGTTGATGACCTCGTTGTTGCCCTTGTCGGTCTTGACGGGCACGCCGTTCTTGAGGGTGTAGTGGGTGCCCTCGACGCCGTAGTTGGTCATCATCCACTCCTTGGTGCCGTACGGCGCCGCGGTGACGTTGGCGACGGCCAGCACGTCGCGGATGACGGACTCGGAGGCCTTCTTGTTGACGAAGGCGAAGATGCCGGCCGGGTTCGCGGCCCACAGGACGGGGTTGCCGCCGTCGTGGCCCCACAGGTCCATGCCCCAGATCTTGAAGTCGGGGTTCTGGGCGGCCTGGACGGCCTGCTGCGCGTACCAGTTGGAGATGTCGTTGTTCCAGATCAGGAACTCACCGGCGGCGAACTTGGCGCTGGGGTCGGTGGCCTGGCTCTTGCCCAGCTTGAAGTCGGGGTGGACGTATCCGGCGGCGAACAGCTTGCGCGTCCACTCCAGCGCCTCGAGGTACTCCGGGGTCTCCATGCGGTGGGTCATCTTGCCGTCGACCATGGTCCAGCTGAGCGACTTCTCCCCGCCGCTGATCACGCCGAAGGTGTTGAACGCGGTCCACTTCATGTCGCCGCACGCCCACCGCTTGGTCCTGGGGCTGGTGATCTCCTTGGCCAGGGACATGAACTCGTCGGCGGACTTGGGTACTTGGTAGCCCTGCTTCTCGAAGAGGTCCTGCCGGTACAGCGGCACGATGTTCTGGACGTAGGACGCGGGCATCGGCAGGCCCATCAGCTTGCCGCCGAAGATGGAGCGCTGCCAGGCGTCGGACGGGATCGCCGCCAGGTTCGGGTACTCCTTGACCTTGTCCCCGGAGAGATACGGGCCGAGGTCGGCGAACTTGCCGACGATGGCGCTGGGTATCTTGGCGGTCATGTTCCAGCCCGGTATGACCACCACGTCCGGGATGTCGCTGGAGGCGAGGACCGCGCCCAGCTTCTGGTCGTAGGTGTTGCCGTCCTGGTTCTGCCACTGGACGTCGACGCCGATCATGGAGTTCGCCGCCGTGTAGTAGGCGCAGTTCCCCTTGGGCGGCGAGCCCCAGAACGGCGACATGATGGTGACCTTGCCGCCCTTGCCGAGCTTCTTGGGCACGGAGGTCTTGAGGGTGTCGACGTCGAGCTTGCCGGTGAAGCCCATGGACGACCCGTTCTTGGACGGGATGTCCGGGCTCACCACGTTGCTGGCCACGTAGGCCGGCAGGATCTTCTTGGCGTTCTTGCCCGAGGTGGTCCCTCCGCGCGACCCGCCGTCCGAACTGCCGCAGGCGGCGAGCAGTGGCATCCCGCCCGCCACCGCTGCGGTGGCGACCGCGGTGGAGGCGAGGAAGCTTCTCCGGCTCGTCCCGGAGGAGCCGGCAGAACCGGAAGCGGCGTTCGGCGTCATTGCGTCAACCCTTCATGGCGCACCAGGACACCCGGCGGTGGCCGTCGGCTGTGGTGTCTCGAGTGGAACTGGCTGAGCTGAAGCGATCCTTCGACCATTGCGGCTCGCGATGTCAGTCGAAGCGCTTCGATGTGTTGTGAGGTTAGGTGAACACCCATGGGTGCACAAGGGTCGCTCCCAACATTCCTCGGAGCCGGTCCGGCCGACCTTTTCTTCATGCACCGCTTGAAGTGTTGGTGAGCGACCCTTGACACCCGACCGTCCGTCGAATGAGCATCGAAGCGCTTCGAAAGCGCCCGGCCGCTCCATCGCAAGGGGATCCCCACGTGACCGAACAGACGCCGTCCACGCCGCCGTTCCGCGATCCGCACCTGCCGTTCGCGAAGCGCATCGACGACCTGCTGCAGCGGCTGACGCTCGATGAGAAGTTCTCTTTCCTGCACCAGTTCACACCGGCCGTCGAGCGCCTGGGCGTCGCCGCCTGGCGCACCGGCCAGGAGGCCCTGCACGGTGTGGCGTGGATGGGTCCGGCGACGGTCTTCCCGCAGGCGGTCGGCCTCGGCGCCACCTGGAACACGGACCTGGTGCGCCGGGTCGGCGAGGCCGTGTCCAAGGAGGTCCGCGCGATGCGCGCCCACGACGACCGCGTGGGCCTCAACGTCTGGTCCCCGACGGTGAACCTGCTGCGCCACCCCCTGTGGGGCCGCAACGAGGAGGGCTACTCGGAGGACCCGAGACTGACCTCCGCCATCGCCACGGCCTACACCCGTGGCCTGCGCGGCGACCATCCGACGTACTGGCGCACGGCCCCCGTCCTCAAGCACTGGCTGGCCCACAACAACGAGACGGACCGGGCGACCTCGTCCAGCTCGGTCCGTCCGCGCGTGCTGCACGAGTACGACCTGCGGGCCTTCCGGGAGACGGTCGAGGCGGGCGCGGTCGCCGGGGTGATGCCCGCGTACAACCTGGTCAACGGCCGCCCCAACCACGTCTCCCCGTACCTGCGCGAGCACCTGCGGGCCTGGACGGACGAGGAGCTGCTGGTCTGCTCGGACGCGGGCGCGCCCTCCAACCTGGTCGACCACGAGCACTACTTCGACACCCACGAGGAGGCGACGGCGGCCGCGCTGACCGCCGGCGTGGACAGCTTCACCGACCACGGCACGGACAGCTCCCAGATCGTGGGGCGGGCCAGGAAGGCGTACGAGCGGGGCCTGTTGACGGAGGCCGACATCGACACGGCCGTCCGCCGCCAGCTCTCCGTGCGCTTCCGGCTCGGCGAGTTCGACCCGCACTACGACCCGCACGCCGGCACCGGGGAGTTCGACACCCCGGCCCACCGCGCCCTGGCCCGGGAGGCGGCGGAACAGGCGATCGTGCTGCTGCGCAACGACGGCCTGCTGCCGCTCGCCCCGGACACCCGGATCGCGGTGGTCGGCCTGCTGGCCGACGAGTGCAAACTCGACTGGTACAGCGGCACGTTGATCCACCGCTCCACCCCGCTGGAGGGCCTGTACGAGCGGTTCGGCGCCGAGCGCGTGGAGTTCGCGGAGGGCGTGGACCGCATCCGTCTGAGGACCTCCGCCGGCGCCTTCCTGCACGTGCCCGAGGCGCCCGAGGTGGCGGACGGCGTGCGCGGCGCCGAGGGCGCCCTGGACCCGGCCCTGCTGGCCGGCCGCACCGACCTGCCGCCGCTGACCACCGACGCCACCGGCACCGAACTCGCCCTGATCGACTGGGGCGAGGGCCTGCTGACCCTCCGCGCGCCCGACGGCCGCTACCTCTCGGTGGCCGACGACGGATATGTGCGGGCCTCCGCCGACCAGCCCGGCGGCTGGGTCGTCCAGGAGACGTTCCGCCTCGAACCCCACGAACACGGGCACCTCCTGCGGCATGTGGGCACGGGTCGTCACGTCTGCGTCGCCGCCGACGGAGTGAAGGTTGCCGAGGGCGGTCCCGAACTCGCCGGGCCGGAGCCGGAGGTGTGGGAGCTGGTCGTCGCCGAGCGCGGTGAGGAGGCCGTGCGCAGGGTCGCCGAGCGCGCGGACGCGATCCTGGTCTTCGCCGGGAACGATCCGCACCTCAACGGCCGCGAGACCGAGGACCGTACGACGCTGCGCCTGCCGGCCCAGCAGGAGCGGCTGCTGCGCGCGGCCCGCTCGGTGAACCCGCGCACGGCTCTGGTGCTGGTCTCGGCGTACCCGTACGCGGTGGACACGACCGCTCTGCCCGCCGTGCTGTGGACGGCGCACGGCGGCCAGGCGGCGGGGACCGCGCTCGCCCGCGTCCTGTCCGGCGACGTCTCCCCTGCCGGCCGCCTGCCGCAGACCTGGTACGCGGACGACGCCGACCTGCCCGGCCTGCTCGACTACGACGTGATCGGCGGCCGTCAGACGTACCTGTACTTCGAGGGCACGCCGCTCTTCCCGTTCGGACACGGCCTGTCGTACGCCTCGTTCTCCTACGGCGATCTGACGACCCGGGTGGACGGCGGCTCGCTGCACGTCGGCTTCACCGTCACCAACACCGGGGACATGACCGCGGACGAGGTGCCCCAGCTGTACACCCGCGCCGTGGAGCCCTCCGTGGCCCGTCCGCGCCGCGAGCTGCTCGGCCACGAGCGCGTCACCCTCGGCGCGGGCGAGAAGAGGGAGCTCTCCTTCGAAGTCCCGCTGTCGGCCTTCGAGTTCTGGGACGTGGCCCGGGGCGGCCCACGTCTGGAGCCGGGCCCCTACGACATCCTGGTCGGCGCCTCCAGCGAGGACGTCCGCCTGCGGACGACCCTGCGGCTCGACGGCGAGCCCGGCGCGCCGCGCCCGGTGCTCCGACGGGGCCTGGAGGGAGCCGACTTCGACGAGCAGAGCGGTGCCGCGATCGTCGACCGGACGAAGACGGCCGGTGACGCGGTGACGCCGCAGGAGGGCCGGACGGCCGAACTGCTCTACCGGGCCTGCGACTTCGGGGACGGTGCCACGCGGCTCGTCGCGACGGTCGCCGGACAGGGGGTCGTGGAGCTGTCCGTGGACGGGGGCGCGCCGCTCGCCGTACTGGCCCTCGACACCGCCACGGCGACGCCGTACGACTACACCTCGCTCGGCGCCGGTGTCGCCGTCGAGGGCGTGCACGACGTGCACCTGAGGCTGCGCGGCCCACTGCGGCTCGCGCACGTCGGCTTCTCCGGTTGAGGGTCCGGAGCAGGCCGACGACATGAAGGGGCCCGGCACCGGAAGGCAGCGGTGCCGGGCTTCTTCGTCCAGGAGCCTAGCTGGAAACGGTTCCCATCAACCAGAGGTGCGGGTGCTTCAGAGCGCGAGGCCGGTCAGCACCAGCACCCGCTCGTAGGTGTAGTCGTCCATCGCGAACTTCACGCCCTCGCGGCCCACACCGGACTGCTTGGCGCCGCCGTACGGCATCTGGTCGGCGCGGTAGGAGGGCACGTCGCCGATGACGACACCGCCGACCTCCAACGCCCGGTGGGCCCGGAAGGCGGCCTGCAGGTCGTGCGTGAACACCCCTGCCTGGAGGCCGTACTTGGAGGAGTTGACCGCGGCGAACGCCGCGTCCTCCCCGTCCGTCTTCTGCACGGTGAGGACGGGCCCGAAGACCTCCTCGCAGGAGATCGTCACATCGGCCGGCACGTCGGTGAGGACGGTGGGCGCGTAGGAGGCGCCGTCGCGGTCGCCGCCGGTGAGCAGGGTCGCGCCCGCCTCCACGGCCTCCTTCACCCAGGACTCGACGCGCCTGGCGGCGTCCTCGCTGACCAGCGGGCCGACGTCCGTCTTGTCGTCGCTCGGGTCGCCGGTGACCTGGGCCTCGACGGCGGCGACGATCCGCGGCAGCAGACGGTCGTAGACCGAGGCGTCCGCGATGACCCGCTGCACCGAGATGCAGGACTGGCCGCCCTGGTAGTTGGAGAAGGTCGCGATACGGCCGGCGGCCCAGTCCAGGTCGGCGTCGGAGGCGTAGTCGCCGAGGACGACCGCGGCGCCGTTGCCGCCCAGCTCCAGCGTGCAGTGCTTGCGGGGCACCGAGTCCATGATCGCGTAGCCGACCTTCTCGGAACCGGTGAAGGAGATGACCGGCAGGCGCTCGTCCTGAACGAGGGCGGCCATCTTGTCGTTGGCGACCGGAAGGATGCTCCAGGAGCCCGCCGGCAGGTCGGTCTCGGCGAGCAGGTCGCCGATGATCAGGCCGGAGAGCGGGGTGGCGGGCGCCGGCTTGAGGATGATGGGCGCGCCGGCGGCGATCGCGGGGGCGACCTTGTGGGCGCACAGGTTGAGCGGGAAGTTGAAGGGCGCGATGCCGAGGACGACGCCCTTGGGGAAGCGGCGGGTCAGCGCGAGCCGTCCCTGGCCGCCGAGGTCGGTGTCGAGCCGCTGGGCCTCGCCGCTGTTGAAGCGCCGGGCCTCCTCGGCCGCGAACCGGAAGACGGACACGGCACGGCCGACCTCGCCGCGCGCCCACTTGATCGGCTTGCCGTTCTCGGCGGAGATCAGCCGGGCGATCTCCTCGGTGCGCTCGGCCAGACGCCGGCTGACGTGGTCCAGGGCGGCGGCGCGGACGTGCGCGGGAGTGGCGGCGAACTCGTCGCGTACGGCGTACGCGGCGGCGACGGCCTCCTCGACCTGCGCGTCGGTCGGCACGCTCACCCTGCCGACCGGGCTGCCGTCCCAGGGGGAGGTGACGTCGAAGGTGTCCTCGCCGGTGACCTGGCGGCCGGCGAGCCAGAAGGCGGTGGTGGAAGTCATTGTGCGAGTCCCGGCCCTTCCCGTTGGGGTGCTGTTCGTGGCTTTCGGGTCCACGGTAGGACGGGCCGTCCCAGGAGGTGTTTGTCCAGGGTGTAGCAGTGGCGGCCGCCGACGCTACGGTTTGGCGCCTCAGCCGTGCTCCGTCGCCACCGCCTTCAGGGCCAGCCACAGCTCCATCCGCACGTCCGGATCGTCCAGCGAGCGCCCCAGGATCTCCTCCACCCGCCGCATCCGGTAGCGCAGCGTGTGCCGGTGCACCCCCAGGTCCGCGGCGGCCGCGTCCCACTGGCCGTGCCGCGACAGCCAGGCCCGCAGCGAGGCCACCAGGTCGCCCCGTCCGGTCGCGTCGTGTTCGTACAGCGGCCGCAGCAGCCCGTCGGCGAACGCCTTCACCGCGTCGTCGGCCAGCAGCGGCACCACCGACCCCGCCGCCAGCTGCTCGTGCTCCACGTACGCCCGGCCCCGCCGACGGGCCACCGACAGCGCCTGCTCGGCCTGCTTGTAGGCGGCGGCAGCGGCGACCGGCCCCACGGGCGCGGACACGCCCACGACCAGCTCCCCCTCGTCGGTGCCGCCCGTCTGCTCGCGCACCGCCGTCCCGGTCCGCGCGGCCTCCAGCGCCGCCGCGTACTCTCCGCAGGCCGCGACCGCCGCGCCGCCGTCCGCCGCGAGCACGATCAGCCGCATCCCGTCGCCGTCGCCCTCGGGCACCACCAGCACGGCCTCCCCGGCCCGCGCGGCGGCCGACTCCACGGCCTCGGCGAGCGCGGCCAGCGGATCGCCGTGCGTGGCGTTGGCGGCCACCGCGGCGGGGGCGTGCGAGTCGACGGACATCCGTGGCGCCGCCGGGGCCGCCTCGGCGACGATCATCCGGAAGGGCGCGTCGAGCAGCCCGCCGTACAGGCCGCCGGCCACGGCCCGCGCGTGGTCCGGCTCCCCGGCGAGCAGCATCCTGAGCACCGCGGCTCCGAGCCGTTGCTCGGCGGCGTGCAGGGACCGCGACCGTTCCGTCGTGAGGGTGAGCAGGGCGATCGCCGAGTGGACGGCGTAGCGCTCGGCCGTGCCGGGTGCCGCGGCCGTTCCGACGGCCAGCGCGGCGCGCGGCCGCCGCCCGGTGCCGAGCGAGTGCAGTTCGACGCGGTCCTCGTTCTCCGGGCCGCCCACCACCGACGACGCCGGCGCCGGCCGCTCGCGCAGCCGCTCCACGTCCGCCGTCAGCCGCGCGGCCCGCCGGCCCGCCCACTCCGGCGCGGTGGCGACGACGGTGCCCGAGGCGTCGTAGAGCGCCGCCCAGCCGTCGACCTGCGAGGCGAGCGCGGACAGCAGGCCCTCCGGGCCCTCGGCGATGGCCTGCTTGGTCAGCTCGCGCTGGGCGGCGAAGCCTGCCGTCACCGCCCGGTACTGGTCCGCCGCGTTGGCCGCGGACACCGCCTTGCTGATGGCCAGGAACGGGGTGCGGCGCGGCACCTCGAGGAGCGGCAGCCCCTCCTCCTCGGCCGCGTCGACGAGCGCCTTGGGTGTCTCCTCGTAGTTGACGCCGACGGCGAAGCCGAGCCCGACGACCCCGGCCCCCACCAGCCGCTTCACATACCGGCGCATCGCCTCCGGGTCCTCCGCGTCCAGCGTCAGCGCGGTGATCAGCAGCAGCTCCCCGCCCTCCATGTACGGCACGGGATCGGCGAGCTCGCTGACGTGGGCCCAGCGGACGGGCACGTCCAGACGGTCCTCACCCGCCCGCACGGTCAGCTTGAGCGCGGAGTGGTGGACGAGCGCGGCGAGGGTCAGGGGCATGAGGCCTTCAGGTCTGCGAGGCTCGGGCAAGCTGCGGGGATCGGGCGAACCTTGTGATCATTTGGCCTTCACGTATGAACGCCCTATGGCGATTCTGCCTCACCGTACGGTCACCCGGTCACCCGAAAGCACGGACCCGGAAGATCACTGACCCCGCAGATCCACCAGCAGCGGAGGTGCGTGTTCGCCCTTCACGTCGGTCAGTGACAAAACCGCGTGGCCCGGTGGCACCCCGTGCGCCAGCTCGGACGCCGACCAGCGCTCGCGTTCGACCTGGCGGACGGTGACGGCACGCTGGGTCGGCGCCTTGCCGGTGATCACGCGGCGCAGCATGTGCAGGGCCTTCCCGGCGGGCGTCTCGGCGATGATCTGCCGGTCGGTGACGTCCCGTGCCTCGATCCACTCCTTGCCCCACACCTCGGCGAAGTCCTGCCCGTCCCACGGGGTCAGACCGGACAGCGCCATGCGGCACCCGGCGGCGCCGAGCAGCGGACCGCGCAGCGGCCTCGGTACGTCGTCCAGGGTGCGCAGCGTGAGCACGGCTCCCGCGTTCGCCGACCGCAGCCGCTGGATGCCGCGCACCGCCTCCGGGGTGACGACCCCGGTCGCGTCGTCCAGCACCAGACAGGCGAACAGCGACCGGTCCTCGCGCACCGCCACGCTCGCCGTGAACTGCGCGAGCACCAGCCGGGCCAGCATCCGGGAGGCGTCCGCGTGGCCGCGCTCGGGCAGGTCGACACGGACCCGCACCGGGTGGTCGAGGGCCTTCAGCGAGAACGGCTGCGTCTGTCCCGAGGTGTCGAAGAACCCGGCGAAGGCGGGCCGGTCGAGCAGCGCCACGCGGTCCGCGAGGACCGCCGCGACATCCCCGGGGTGTGCCGACTGCCGCTCCCGGGCGTCCAGTTCGCGCACCAGCGACTCCTGCCCTGAGCCCTCCAGGGCCGTCCGCAGCGCGGCCAGCGGACCGGGCGCCCCGTCCAGCAGCTGCCGCAGCTCCGGTACGGAGGGGAAGCGGCCGTGGACCGCCCGGAACGGCCCGAGGAGCTGGGCGAGCACGGTCGTGGAGCGCCGGCTGTCACTGCCGGGGTGCGGATCGGCGAGGTCCCCGACCAGCGCCTCGGCGAGCACGGCGGCGGCCTCGTCCGGGTCGCTCGTCCCGCCGTACAGGTCCAGGTCGTACACGGATTCCGGGTTCCCGATGCGGACGACCACGTCGTAGGCGTCGGCCGGTCCGAGCCCGGCGCCCGCCGCGCCGACCACCACGACCGCGGCCCGTCCGGCGAGGGCGTGCAGGCACAGCGACTCGGCGAGCGGCCGGATCACCGTGCCGGTCTTGCCGGAGCCGGCCGGGCCGACGGCCAGCAGGGAGGTGCCGAGCAGGTCGGGGCCGAGGGCGAGGCCGGCCCCGCGGTAGGCGTAGGGGTTGCGGGGGTCGTCGGCGGCGGTGCCGAGCCGCACCTGGCCGGTGAGGAGGTCGTGGCGGGCGATGCGGGCGGGCAGGTCCCGTTCGCCGGAGGGGTGCAGACAGGCGGCTGAGCCGTTCTTGAGCACGGCGCCGGTGAAGGCGGCGAGGTCGTGACGGCCGTTGCGCACGCCCTGCCAGGCACGGGAGATGCGGGCGTGGTCGACGTCCCGCATCAGACCGGCGCGGGCCTCGGCGGCGAGCCGCTCGGCCGCGTCGACGGCGCCGACGGCGCGCAGCTGGGGCCACTCCGCGGGATCCTGTTCGGGAGCGGGAGGTCGTTCGGTACCGGCGGCGGGCGTCCTGCCGCTCCAGGCGGGCGGGCCGTAGCGGCGCCAGATCTCCGACCAGCGGCCGAGCCGGCCCACACCGATCATGATGACCACGGCGATGAGCACGTAGTAGGCGTAGACGACCACGACGGAGGCGAAGCTGTGCGGCGAGGCCCAGGAGTCGGGGATCATCGCGTAGAGCGGGAGCAGCCACCACCCGCCGAGGTAGCCGTTCCACAGCAGCGACCAGATCAGCCAGCCGACGAGGAAGGCGATCAGCGCACCGCTGATCAGCTGGCGGGCGGGGATGAGCTCCGGCTCCTCCGCCGCCCGGGGCCGGTGCCCGAACCGCCACACACCGGGCAGCGCCTCGGGCCGCGGCGTCCGCAGCCAGGCCAGGAACGCCGAGCCGTCGGGCCGCGGCGGCACGCCCGGCGCCTCCGTGGGCCTCGGTGGTACCGCGGAGCGTGCCCGTGGCACAGGATTCGCATGCGTACCCCGCGCGTCCTGCGTCCCGTCGCTGTCCATCGCCCTCGCTCCCTGACCAGCCGCTTCCGTCGACCTTCAGCGGTCAATCTAACGCCCTCGCCAAGGGAGTTCACCGATTACGGGGCCGGGCGGCGCGGGACGGTCCGGGCGGGGTCCGGCGCCGGTGCCGTGCCGCCGCCCCGGCCCGGTGGCGGCCACCCGGCTCGCGCGCTATGTCCACGGCGGACAACGCCGATCGCCGACAACGCCCACATGGAGCATGCCCACTCCCCTCCCCCCGTCCTAGCCTGCGAGAAAAGAAGGCAAGAAACCGCAATTCCCCCCAGGAGCCCCTCATGAGCGCACTTCCGCAGGAGCGCCGCGTCGTCACCGCCATCCCCGGCCCGAAGTCGCAGGAGCTGCAGGCCCGCCGCATCGCCGCGGTCGCGCAGGGCGTGGGCTCCGTGCTGCCCGTGTTCACCGCGCGCGCGGGCGGCGGGATCATCGAGGACGTCGACGGCAACCGGCTGATCGACTTCGGTTCCGGCATCGCCGTGACGAGCGTCGGCGCCTCCGCCGAGGCCGTCGTACGCCGGGCGTCCGCGCAGCTCGCGGACTTCACCCACACCTGTTTCATGGTCACCCCGTACGAGGGCTACGTCGAGGTCGCCGAGGCGCTCGCCGAGCTCACCCCGGGTGACCACGCGAAGAAGTCGGCGCTGTTCAACTCCGGCGCCGAGGCCGTCGAGAACGCCGTCAAGATCGCCCGCGCGTACACCAAGAGGCAGGCCGTCGTCGTGTTCGACCACGGCTACCACGGCCGGACCAACCTCACGATGGCGCTGACGGCGAAGAACATGCCGTACAAGCACGGCTTCGGTCCGTTCGCGCCCGAGGTGTACCGCGTGCCGGTGGCGTACGGCTACCGCTGGCCCACCGGCCCGGAGAACGCCGGTCCGGAGGCCGCCGCGCAGGCCATCGACCAGATCACCAAGCAGGTCGGCCCGGACAACGTCGCCGCGATCATCATCGAGCCGGTGCTCGGCGAGGGCGGCTTCATCGAGCCCGCCAAGGGCTTCCTGCCGGCGATCCGGAAGTTCGCCGCCGACAACGGCATCGTCTTCGTCGCGGACGAGATCCAGAGCGGCTTCTGCCGGACCGGCCAGTGGTTCGCGTGCGAGGACGAGGGCATCGTCCCGGACCTGATCACCACCGCCAAGGGCATCGCGGGCGGCCTGCCGCTCGCCGCCGTCACCGGCCGCGCCGAGATCATGGACGCCGCGCACGCCGGCGGCCTGGGCGGCACCTACGGCGGCAACCCGGTGGCCTGCGCCGGCGCGCTCGGCTCCATCGAGACGATGAAGGAGCTCGACCTCAACGCCCGGGCGAAGGAGATCGAGGCGGTCATGAAGTCCCGCCTGACCGCCATGGCCGAGAAGTTCGACATCATCGGCGACGTGCGCGGCCGCGGCGCGATGATCGCCATCGAACTGGTCAAGGACCGCGCGACCAAGGAGCCGAACCCGGAGGCGACCGCCGCGCTGGCGAAGGCCTGCCACCAGGAGGGCCTGCTGGTCCTGACCTGTGGCACCTACGGCAACGTGCTGCGCTTCCTGCCTCCGCTGGTCATCGGCGAGGACCTCCTCAACGAGGGTCTCGACATCATCGAGCAGGCGTTCGCGCGCATCTGAGCAAACGGAATCCGCAGCTCACCCACAGGATGTGCGCCATGTGGCTTCCGCCGAGCGGCAGGCCGTGTGAAGAACGTGTGCGGGGTGGATGGCGGGACGGGATTCCGTCTGTCTTCGGCCACCGAGCTGCCGTAGGTTCTACCCAGATGAGAGATACACCCCGCCCACAGGGGACTGTGGGCGAACTCAGGCCGTGGCCTCCCCAGCTACGACCTGGTCGTGCCCTCGCGCACACTCCCGGAGCTTCCGGCTCCGGATCTCCTCACCGATCGGACAGTCGCCCGCCCCAAACCCCCCGGGGTGGGCGTCGATCCGGTCTGGACGGCCGCCTCGGAACCACCCCCCCTGTTCCGGGGCGGCCGACCCTCCTCTTCCTCCTTCTCGGGCTTCCGGCCCTCTGCTTCGGGCTCATCACCTGGCAGGTCGTCTCCGGCGGCCTGCTCGTGCGCGTGGACGAGCGGGTCAGCCACGCCCTCGTCGACCCGCAGCGCTTCTACGGCGCCCTCGCCGACCTGGGCAGCGTCACCGTCGCGGTCCCCGTGCTCGCCGTCGTCATCGGGTACGTCGCCTGGCAGGGCCGGTCCGCCGGTCTGTACCGGTGGTGGCTGCCGCCCCTCGCGGCCGCCGTACTGATGGCCCTGGTCCCGGCGCTGGTGGTGCCGCTCAAGGTGCTGGTGGACCGTCCGGGCCCGCCGGTCACGGGCCCCGGCACCGGCTACTACCCCTCCGGCCACACCGCCACCGCCTCCATCGCCTACGGCGCGGCGACCCTGCTCCTCCTCCCCTGGCTGCGCGGCATCAACATCCGCCGCGCAGTGGTCGCCGCCTGCGCCGTCGTCAACCTGGCCGTCGGCTACGGCCTGGTCCGGCGCGGCTACCACTGGCCACTGGACGTCGTGGCCAGCTGGTGCCTGTGCGCCATGCTGCTGACGGTTCTGTGGGTGTTCCTCGGCCGAAGCGGCCGTCAGCCGAAGTAGCCGTCGAACGTCTTCTGGAACTCCCAGTTCGAGTAGCGGTCCCAGTTGACCGACCAGGTCATCAGGCCGCGCAGGGCGGGCCAGGTGCCGTGGGTGGGGTACGAGCCGCAGTTCGACTTCTTCGTCAGGCAGTCGAGGGTCTTCACGACCTCGGCCGGCGCCACGTAGCCGTTGCCCGCGTTCGTGGACGCCGGCATGCCGATGGCCACCTGGTCGGGGCGCAGGGGCGGGAAGACGTTGTTCGGGTCGCCCGCCACGGGGAAGCCGGTGAGCAGCATGTCGGTCATGGCGATGTGGAAGTCGGCGCCGCCCATGGAGTGGTACTGGTTGTCGAGGCCCATGATCGGACCGGAGTTGTAGTCCTGCACGTGGAGCAGGGTCAGGTCGTCGCGCAGGGCGTAAATGACCGGCAGATAGGCCCCGCACCGGGGGTCCTGGCCGCCCCACTTGCCGGTGCCGTAGTACTGGTAGCCCATCTGCACGAAGAAGGTCTCCGGGGCCATCGTCAGAACGAACTTCGCGCCGTACCTGGCCTTGAGCGTCTTCAGCGCCGAGATCAGATTCACGATCACCGGGGTCTTCGGGTTCTTGAAGTCCGTGTCGTCGGCGTTCAGGGACAGGGAGTGGCCCTCGAAGTCGATGTCCAGGCCGTCGAGTCCGTAGGTGTCGATGATGTCGGAGACGGAGGAGACGAAGGCGTCGCGGGCCGCGGTGGTGGTGAGCTGGACCTGGCCGTTCTGGCCGCCGATCGAGATCAGCACCTTCTTGCCCGCCGCCTGCTTGGCCCTGATCGCCGCCTTGAAGTCGGCGTCGGACTCGGCGTTCGGGCACTCCGTGACCGGACAGCGGGTGAAGCGGATGTCGCCGGAGGTGGCGGAGGTCGGCTCGCCGAAGGCCAGGTCGATGACGTCCCAGCTGTCGGGGACGTCTGCCAGGCGCGTGTAGCCGGAGCCGTTGGCGAAGCTCGCGTGGAGGTAGCCGACCAGGGCGTGGGCGGGCAGCTGCGAGGTGCCGCCCGAGGACCCGGCCGTGGTGGTGGCGGTGACGGCGGCCGACCTCGCGGACTCTCCCGCGGCGTTCACGGCGGCGACCTGGAAGCCGTACGCGGTGGAAGGGGACAGGCCGGTCACGGTGGCCGAAGTACCGCTCGCCGTCTGGACCTTGGCGCCGTCGCGGAAGACGGCGTAGCTCGTCGCGCCGGTGACCGCCGACCAGGACAGGGTGGCGGAGGAGGAGGTGACGGCGGTGACCGTGAGACCGGTGGGGGCGGCCGGCGGCTGTCCGGCGCTCGCGCCCGGGCCGACGAGGGAGACGTCGTCGGCGTAGTACGCGCCGGTGCCGTACCAGCCATGGGTGTAGATCGTGACCTTGGTGGTGGCCGGGCCGGTCCGGAAGCCGGTCGTCAGCCGCTGCCAGTCGGGGGCGGACTGGGTCCAGGCGGAGACGTCGGTGGTGCCGGTGCCGGACGCGCCGAGGTAGACGTAGGAGCCGCGGACGTAACCGGACAGCGTGTACTGCGCGTCCGGCTGCACGGTCACCGTCTGCGCGCACTGCGCGTTGTCGCTGCCGGCCGGGGTCGCCTGCAGTGCCGAGCCTCCGCTGTGCACGGGCGAGCCGACCGTCGTTCCCGCCGTGCAGCTCCAGCCGTCCAGGCCGGACTCGAAGCCTCCGTTCTGCGCGAGGTCCGCGTCGGCCGCACGGGCGGCCGACGAGAGCGCGGTGATGCCGGGCACGGCCAGCAGGGCGGCCGTGAGCGCGGCGAGGACGGGCCTGGTGCGTCTGGGGCGATCCACAAGGGCCTCCGGACAGGGGGAAATTGGAGGGTGGAGCGCGCCCAACTTGGTCCAGACCAATCTGGTTGTCAAGGCCTTCCGTCGTCAGCCGCCGTCCTGGGCCAGGCCCGCCGCCGCCTCGTGCATCGCCAGTTCCAGCAGGGCCGGGTCGGTGAGGGTCCCCGAGCCGTCCGGGGGCACCAGCCAGCGGACGCCTCCGGTGGCGCGGCCCGGGTACGGCACCACGATCCAGGTGCCGGCCCCGGCCGTGCGGATGCCCGTGCCCAGCCAGCGGGCGGCCGTGCCGGCCGGCACGAAGAAGCCCATCCGGTCGTCGCCGAAGTCGACGAGGACCGGGCCGAGCTGGTCCAGCACCCGGGTCAGCACGTCGAGCGTGGGATAGCCGAGCTCGCCCGGCAGGATCAGCACGTCCCACGCCTTGCCGGCGGGCAGCAGCGCGACCCCGAGGGGATTGCGCTCCCACTCCCAGCGGCAGGCCTCGGGATCGGGAGCCACCGATGCCAGCCACTCGACCGCCGTCCTCGCCCCGGTCATGAGAAGACCTCCCTCTCTGTCGTGGACGCTTCTCGCGTCACGAGGGAGAGGGAGGTCCTCGGCCGGCATTACGCGGCTTCCGGGAACTTCCTCGAAGTGAACCGGATCACACGCGCCGGGGGCGGGTCAGCTGTCGAAGCCGAGTCCCAGTCTGTCCATCGTCCGCAGCCACAGGTTGCGGCGCCCGCCGTGGGAGTCGGCGCGGGCAAGGGACCACTTGGTGAGGGCGATGCCCGTCCAGGCGAAGGGCTCGGGCGGGAAGGGCAGCGGCTTCCTGCGGACCATCTCGAGGGAGGTGCGCTCGGTGGCCTCGCCCGCCAGCAGGTCCAGCATCACCTCGGCGCCGAAGCGGGTGGCACCCACGCCGAGGCCCGTGTAGCCGGCCGCGTACGACACCCTGCCCTGGTGGGCAGTGCCGAAGAACGCCGAGAAGCGCGAGCAGGTGTCGATCGCGCCGCCCCAGGCGTGCGTGAAGCGGACGCCCTCCAGCTGCGGGAAGCAGGTGAAGAAGTGCCCGGCGAGCTTGGCGTAGGTCTCGGGCCGGTCGTCGTACTCGCGGCGCACCCGGCCGCCGTAGTGGTGGATCGCGTCGTAGCCGCCCCACAGGATGCGGTTGTCGGCGGACAACCGGAAGTAGTGGAACTGGTTGGCGCTGTCCCCGAGGCCCTGGCGGTTCTTCCAGCCGACCGATGCCAGCTGCTCCTGGCTGAGCGGCTCGGTCATCAGCGCGTAGTCGTAGACCGGGACCGTGTAGGCCCGCACGCGCTTGAGCAGGTTGGGGAAGATATTGGTGCCGAGCGCGACCTTGCGGGCGCGGACCGAGCCGTACGGGGTGCGTACGGCCATGCCCGCGCCGTACGGCTTCAGGTCGAGGGCGGGGGTGTGCTCGTAGACGCGGACGCCGAGCCGCAGACAGGCCCGCTTCAGGCCCCAGGCGAGCTTGGCGGGGTTGAGCATGGCGACCCCCCTGCGGTCCCACAGGCCCGCCTGGAACGTCGGTGAGTCGACCTGCTCGCGCACCGCGTCGGCGTCCAGGAAGTCGACGCCGTCGGCGAGCCCCTCGCGCTCCATCTGCTCGTACCAGTCGCGCAGTTCCCACGCCTGGTACGTCTCGGTCGCCACGTCGATCTCGCCGGTGCGCTCGAACTCGCAGTCCAGGTCGTGCCGGGCGACCGCCTTCTCGATCTCGTCGAGGTTGCGGGCGCCCAGCTCCGCCAGCTTGTGGATCTCCTCCGGCCAGCGGGCGAGGCCGTTGGGCAGCCCGTGGGTGAGGGAGGCGGCGCAGAAGCCGCCGTTGCGGCCGGAGGCGGCCCAGCCCGCCTCGCGGCCTTCCAGCAGGACGACCTCCCGTGCGGGGTCGCGTTCTTTGGCGATGAGCGCGGTCCACAGTCCGCTGTAGCCGCCGCCGACGACCAGCAGGTCGCAGGTCTCGGCGCCGGTCAGCGCGGGCTCGGGGTGGGGCTTGCCGGGGTCTTCCAGCCAGTACGGGACCGGCTGGGCTTCGGAGAGTGCCTTCGTCCAACGGCTCATGGCGCTCGGGGCCATGATTTCAACTCCCTACAGAGGGTTTTCCGGAAAAGGCCTACGCCTTTTGCCTGTTACGACGGTTGCCGACGACCATGGAGGTCAGGACCAGCAGGACGGCGACCAGGAACATGGTCGTACCGATGACGTTGATCTGGACGGGTGTGCCGCGCTGTGCCGAACCCCAGACGAACATGGGGAAGGTGACGGTCGAGCCCGCGTTGAAGTTGGTGATGATGAAGTCGTCGAAGGAGAGCGCGAACGCGAGCAGCGCGCCGGCCGCGATGCCGGGGGCGGCGATGGGCAGGGTGACCCGCAGGAAGGTCTGCGCGGGGCCCGCGTAGAGGTCCTGCGCGGCCTGCTCCAGGCGCGGGTCCATCGACATCACACGGGCCTTGACCGCGGTGACGACGAAGCTCAGGCAGAACATGATGTGGGCGATCAGGATCGTCCAGAAGCCCAGCTGGGCGCCCATGTTCAGGAACAGGGTGAGCAGCGAGGCGGCCATGACGACCTCGGGCATCGCCATCGGCAGGAAGATCAGCGAGTTCACGGCGCCACGGGCCCGGAAGCGGTAGCGGACCAGCGCGAAGGCGATCATCGTGCCGAGGACGGTGGCGCCGATCGTCGCCCAGATCGCGATCTGCAGGCTGAGCGACAGCGAGCCGCACATGCCCGCGACCCCGCACGGCTGTTTCCAGGCGTCCAGCGAGAACTGCTGCCACTCGTAGTTGAAGCGGCCCTTCGGTTTGTTGAAGGAGAACACCGTCACGATGACGTTGGGAAGAAGCAGATATCCGAGCGTCAGCAGTCCCGCGATGACGACGAGATTGCGCTTGAGCCATTTGACGAAGGCCATTTAAACCAGATCCTCCGTCCCGGACCTGCGGATGTAGAAGGTGACCATGATGAGGATCGCGGCCATGAGGATGAACGACAGGGCCGCGGCCGTCGGATAGTCGAGAATTCTCAGGAACTGCGTCTGGATGACGTTTCCGACCATGCGTGTGTCCGTGGAGCCGAGCAGGTCCGCGTTGACGTAGTCGCCGGCCGCCGGGATGAAGGTCAGCAGCGTGCCGGAGACCACGCCCGGCATCGAGAGCGGGAAGGTGACCTTGCGGAAGGTGGTGAACGGCTTGGCGTACAGGTCGCCCGCCGCCTCGTGCAGCCTGCCGTCGATGCGCTCAAGCGAGGTGTACAGCGGCAGGATCATGAACGGCAGGAAGTTGTACGTCAGACCGCAGACGACGGCGAGCGGTGTCGCGAGGACGCGGTCGCCGGCCGTCCAGCCGAGCCAGTTGGTCAGGTCCAGGACGTGCAGCGAGTTGAGGGTGTGCACGACCGGGCCGTTGTCGGCGAGGATCGTCTTCCACGCCAGGGTGCGGATCAGGAAGCTGGTGAAGAACGGCGCGATCACCAGGATCATGATCAGGTTCCGCCAGCGTCCCGCGCGGAAGGCGATCAGGTACGCCAGCGGGTAGCCCAGCAGCAGGCACAGCACGGTCGCGGCGGCCGCGTAGAGCACCGAGCGCAGGAACTGCGGCCAGTACTCGCTCAGCGCGTCCCAGTAGGTGGCGAAGTGCCAGGTGACCTTGTAGCCCGTCTCCAGGGAGCCCGTCTGCACGGACGTGGAGGCCTGGTAGATCATCGGCAGCGCGAAGAAGACGATCAGCCAGAGGATGCCGGGCAGCAGGAGCCAGTACGGCACCATGCGGCCGCGTTTGCGCGGGGGCTTCTTCTCCGGCGCGGTGGGGGCGAGAGGCGGCGGGGCCTCGGTGACGGCGGCCATCAGGCTGCGTCCTCCTCGACCTCGGCGACACCGGCGTCGATGTCCTGTGCCGCGTCCAGGCCGAAGGTGTGCGCCGGGTTCCAGTGCAGGACGACCTCGGCGCCGGGCACGAGCCGGGCGTCGCGGTCGATGTTCTGGGCGTAGACCTCGAACTCGGGGCAGACCGGGCTGTCTATGACGTACTGCGTGGAGACGCCGATGAAGGAGGAGTCGGCGATCCGGCCGGTGATGCAGTTGCGGCCCTCGGAGATCTCGCCGGCGTCGTCGGCGTGGGTGAGGGAGATCTTCTCCGGGCGCACCCCGACCAGCACCTTGCCGCCGGCCGTGGTGGGCGCGGAACATCGCGCCTCGGGCAGCACCAGCTTGCCGCCGCCCGCGCGCAGCACGATGTCGTCGCCGCTCTTGGTGTCGACCTCGGCCTCGATCAGGTTGGAAGTGCCGAGGAAGTTGGCGACGAACGTCGTCTGCGGGTTCTCGTACAGGTCGGAGGGCGAGCCGAGCTGCTCGACGCCGCCCGCGTTCATCACGGCGACCGTGTCGGCCATGGTCATGGCCTCCTCCTGGTCGTGCGTGACGTGGATGAAGGTGATGCCGACCTCTGTCTGGATGCGCTTGAGCTCCAGCTGCATCTGCCGGCGCAGCTTCAGGTCGAGGGCGCCGAGCGGCTCGTCGAGCAGGAGCACCTTGGGGTGGTTGATCAGGGCGCGGGCCACTGCCACGCGCTGCTGCTGGCCGCCGGAGAGCTGGTGCGGTTTCTTGCGC
The DNA here is from genome assembly GCF_050214755.1 of Streptomyces sp. C1-1. Taxonomy (NCBI): domain Bacteria; kingdom Bacillati; phylum Actinomycetota; class Actinomycetes; order Kitasatosporales; family Streptomycetaceae; genus Streptomyces; species Streptomyces sp. C1-1. The sequence goes on from NZ_CP189826.1 coordinate 3,273,467, forward strand.
GCCTGCTCACCGAGCTGGACCAGCTCCAGCATCTCCTCGACCTGCTTCTTCACGCTCTTGATGCCGCGCCGGCGCAGACCGAAGGCGACGTTCTCGAAGATGTCGAGGTGCGGGAAGAGGGCGTAGGACTGGAAGACGGTGTTCACCGGGCGCTTGTACGGCGGCAGGTGCGTGACCTCCTGGTCGCCGAGGTGGACGGCGCCCGTGGTGGGTTCCTCCAGGCCGGCGATCATGCGCAGGGTGGTGGTCTTGCCGCAGCCGGAGGCACCGAGCAGGGCGAAGAAGGAGCCCTGCGGGACCGTCAGGTCGAGCGGGCGCACTGCGGTGAAGCCGTTGTCGTACGTCTTGCTGATACCGGAGAGGCGGACGTCGCCGCTGTTGTCTGTCGTCGTCATCTTCGTCACGCCCCTGTGAGCTTCGCGAACTTCTGCTGGAAGGCCGTCTCTTCCTTCGCGCTCAGCGAGCGGAAGGCGTGGGACTTGGCCTGCATGGCCTTGTCGGGAACGATCAGCGGGTTGGTCGCCGCCTTCTTGTCGATCTTGGAAAGGTAGGGCACCACTCCCGCGACCGGGCTCACGTAGTTGATGTAGGCGGCGAGTTCGGCGGCCGGTTCGGGCTCGTAGTAGTAGTCGATGAGCCGTTCGGCGTTCGTCTTGTGCCGGGCCTTGTTGGGGATCAGCATGTTGTCGGTCGACGTCATGTAGCCGCTGTCGGGGATGACATAGCCGACGTCCGGGTTGTCCGCCTGCAGCTGGACGATGTCACCACCCCAGGCGACGCACGCGGCGAAGTCGCCCTTGGTGAGGTCGGACGTGTAGTCGTTGCCGGTGAAGCGGCGGATCTGGCCCTTGTCGACGGCCTTCTGCAGGCGGGCGATGACCGCGTCGTAGTCGTCGGCGGTGAACTTCCCCGGGTCCTTGCCCATGTCCAGCATGGTCATGCCGACGGAGTCACGCATCTCGGTCAGGAAGCCGACCCGGCCCTTGAGCTTGGGGTTGTCGAGCAGGTCGGAGATCGACTTCACCTCGACGCCGTCGAGGGCCTTCTTGTTGTACGCGATGACGGTCGAAATGCCCTGCCAGACGTACGAGTAGGCGCGACCCGGGTCCCAGTCGGGGCTGCGGAACTGGTCCGAGAGGTTGGCGTAGGCGTGCGGCAGGTTCGAGGCGTCCAGCTTCTGGACGTAGCCGAGCCGGATCATGCGGGCGGCCAGCCAGTCGGTGAGGACGATCAGGTCCCGGCCGGTGTCCTGGCCGGCGGCGAGCTGCGGCTGGATCTTGCCGAAGAACTCGTCGTTGTCGTTGATGTCCTCGGTGTACTTGACCGCTATCCCGGTCCGCTTGCGGAACGCGTCCAGCGTCGGGTGGTGTTTCTCGCTGTCGTCCACGTCGATGTACTCGGGCCAGTTGGAGAAGTTCACCACCTTCTCCTTGGCCGAGTGGTCGTCGGCGGACACTCCGCCGCTCGTCTTGCCCGCGGCGGGGATGCCGCAGCCGCTCAGGGTCGCGAGACCGCCGACGGCGAGCGCGCCGCCGGCGGAGGCACGTATCAGGGACCGGCGGGTCATCGCCGCCCGGCCGTTGCGAAGGCTGCGCCGCATCGCGGCCGCCACGACCGGTGACAGGCGGTCGGGCTCGTACTGCTCCATGCGCGTGGTGCCCTTTCGGGAGTGGCGGCCGCGGGTCGGGCGGCCTTTCCTGCTGCTATCGGTCCCCGAAGATCGTGCGGTGCCAGTCCTTGCGGGCCACCGCCGTATTGTCGAACATGACGTGTTTGATCTGGGTGTACTCCTCGAACGAGTACGAGGACATGTCCTTGCCGAAGCCGGACGCCTTGTACCCGCCGTGGGGCATCTCGCTGATGATCGGAATGTGGTCGTTGACCCACACGCAGCCCGCCTTGATCTCGCGGGTTGCGCGGTTCGCCCGGTAGACGTCCCGGCTCCAGGCGGAGGCGGCGAGGCCGTACGGGGTGTCGTTGGCGAGGGCGATCCCCTCGTCGTCGCCGTCGAACGGCAGGACCACCAGCACCGGGCCGAACAACTCGGACTGGACGATCTCGCTGTCCTGGGCGGCGTCCGCGACCAGGGTAGGCCGGTAGTAGGCGCCCTTGGCGAGTTCACCGTCGGGCGCCTCGCCGCCGGTGACCACGCGCGCGTAGGCACGCGCCCGCTCGACGAACCCGGCGACCCGGTCGCGCTGGGTGTGGGAGATGAGCGGGCCGAGGTCGGTGCCGGGGGCGAACGGGTCGCCCAGCCGGACGGTCTCCATCAGGGCGGCCGTCCGCTCCACGAACGCGTCGTACAGGGGCCGCTGCACGTACGCGCGCGTGGCGGCCGTGCAGTCCTGCCCGGTGTTGATGAGGGCGCCCGCGACGGCGCCGTGCACGGCCGCCTCCAGGTCGGCGTCGTCGAAGACGACGAAGGGGGCCTTGCCGCCCAGCTCCAGGTGGAGGCGCTTGACGGTCGCGGTGGCGATCTCGGCGACGCGCTTGCCGACGGCGGTGGAGCCGGTGAAGGAGGTCATGGCGACGTCGGGGTGTCCGACGAGGTGCTCGCCGGCCACCCGGCCGGTCCCGGTGACGATGTTGACGACACCGTCCGGGATGCCGGCGTCCGTGGCGGCCTGCGCGAACATCAGCGAGGTGAGCGGGGTGAGCTCGGCGGGCTTGAGCACGATCGTGTTGCCCGCGGCGATCGCCGGGAGGATCTTCCAGGCGGCCATCTGGAGTGGGTAGTTCCAGGGGGCGATCGAGCCGACCACGCCGATGGGCTCGCGGCGGACGTACGAGGTGTGGTCGCCGGAGTACTCGCCGGCGGACTGCCCCTGAAGGTGCCGGGCGGCGCCCGCGAAGAACGCGGTGTTGTCGATGGTCCCCGGCACGTCGAACTCACGGGTCAGCTTCAGCGGCTTTCCGCACTGCAGGGACTCGGCGCGGGCGAAGTCCTCGGCGCGGTCGGCGAGCACGGCGGCGAAACGGTGCAGGGCGTCCGAGCGGTCGCCCGGGGTGAGGCCCGCCCAGCCGGGGAACGCCTCGCGGGCGGCGGCGACGGCGGCGTCCACGTCGTCGGTGCCGGCCAGCTCGTACGTGCAGACCTCCTCGCCGGTCGCCGGGTCGACGACGGCGTGCGTGCGGCCGGACGTGCCTTTCGTCAGACGGCCGCCGATGTACTGGGCGCCGTCCGCGAAGCGGTCCTGCGCGGGGAATCGGTCCGGGGTGGCGGTACCCGGGTTCTGCATGTCGCTCTCCTCCGCCGTCGCCCCGCTGCCGAAAAGGGCGGGTGGCGTAGCTCCAGCTCGATTTGAGTGCCGATCCTGACAGAGCAATAGCGGTCCTACAAGTGATTCCGTTGTTGCCTTTCGGTTACGCGACGGAATCTGTCGACCAGGTGTCGAGTGACCGCGGAAAAGGGAGGACGGAGTGTCAGTGGTGGCTGCGAGACTCGCGTGCATGGAAAGGATCACGGGGAGTATCGACTCGCGGGAAGCCCTGGTCAGGGAGGTCCGCGCGGGGTCGAGGGTGAAGTACCTGCATTTCTGGGGGCACCGTCCGCTGCCGGACGGACGGATCGGCGCGAGCTGTCTGAGTCAGTGGTGGCCGGCGCCGTTCACCGTGGACGGAGTGACGTACGGGACCGCCGAGCACTGGATGATGGCGGGCAAGGCACGGCTGTTCGCCGACCCGGAGGCCGAGCAGCGGATCCTCGCCGCCGGGCACCCCTCGCAGGCCAAGAAGGCGGGGCGGCTGGTGCGCGGCTTCGACGAGGAGACATGGCGGCGCGAGCGGTTCGCCGTCGTCGTCGAGGGCAGCGTCCACAAGTTCGCCGCGCACCCGGAGCTGCGGGAGTTCCTGTTGAACACCGGGGACCGGGTGCTGGTGGAGGCGAGCCCCGTGGACCGGGTGTGGGGCATCGGCCTCGCGGCCGACGACGAGGCGGCGGCGGACCCGGAGCGCTGGCGCGGACCGAACCTGCTGGGCTTCGCACTCATGCGGGCCCGGGAGCGGCTGCGGCAGGAGTGAGCCGCCCGGGCGTCGGGCGCGGTGCCCTCGCTGTCAGACCTGGGGCAGGAGCGGGGCCGTGACGCGGGGCGCGGAGTTGTAGGAGGGGCCGTCGTCCACGTTGTTCCGCTCGTCGTTGACGGCGGCCACGATCGCGAAGACGATCAGGGCGATCGTGGCGATGCCGAGCACGATGCCGACGATGCCGGTGACGAAGCCGGCCTGCGCCTGACCGCGGTTGGTCGCCTCACCGCGGTCGGCCCGCCGCTTGCCCTTGATACCGAGGATCACGGCGAGGACGCCGAGTATCAGGGAGACGATGCCGTAGAGGCAGAACAGGCAGCACGACAGGATGCCCAGGATCATCGCCGAGGTGCCGAGGCCGTTCTGCGGGGGCGGCTGCATACCGGGCCAGCCGTAGCCCTGCGGGTAGGCGGGATAGCCGTAGCCGCCGGGCGCGCCGGGGTTCTGCGGTCCGGGACCGGTGGGCGCGATGGGCGGGGGCGGCACGGCGGACTCGGACCAGCCACCGGGGGCGGCGCCCGAGCCGGGCGGGGCATAGCCGGGGGCTCCGTAGCCGGGAGCGCCGTAACCGGGGGCTCCGTGAGCGGGCGTACCGGGGCCGGGGTAGCCGTAGCCGGGGGTTCCGGGGGCGGGGGTTCCAGGGGCGGGAGTGCCGGCTCCGGGCGGCGCGAAACCGTCGGAGGGCACGGACGTCACGGTCGCCTGGTCGTACACGGACGGCGGCCGCGGCGAGCCGGGCGGCTGATCACGCGGCCCCTTGTCCAGCGACGTCTTGCGCTCGGGCGGCGCCCACGGATCGTGCTCCGGCGCCGCGCCCCCACCCGGCTGTGTCTGATCCGCCACGTCCCCGTCCCCCTCGCTCGATGGTCCGGCCATCGTAAAGCCTCGACCTGCCCGTACGACGGGCCGGTAGCCGACCCGCGCCGTCCCCGCCGTCCGCCGCCACCGGCGTCCGCCAACCACCGCCGAGCCCGGCCCGCGGGCGGTCTGTCTACGATGACCACGATTCACCGATCAGCCGATCACCCGCGTCCCGCGCCCACAGGGCACCGGACGCCGTTCCCGGGGAGGAACCTTGACCGACCACCGCGACCTGCACAGCTTCATCGCCGGACTGCCGAAGGCCGAACTCCACGTCCACCACGTCGGCTCCGCCTCCCCCCGGATCGTCTCGGAACTGGCCGCCCGCCACCCCGACTCCAAGGTCCCCACCGACCCCGAGGCCCTGGCCGACTACTTCACCTTCACGGACTTCGCCCACTTCATCGACGTGTACCTGTCGGTCGTGGACCTCATCCGCACCCCCGAGGACGTACGCCTGCTCACGTACGAGGTGGCCCGGGACCTGGCCCGGCAGCAGGTGCGCTACGCCGAGCTGACCATCACGCCGTTCTCCTCCACCCGCCGCGGCATCGACGAGCGGGCCTTCATGGACGCCGTCGAAGACGCCCGCAAGGCGGCCGAGGCCGAGTTCGGGACGGTGCTGCGCTGGTGCTTCGACATCCCCGGCGAGGCGGGCCTGGAGTCGGCCGAGGAGACGGTCCGGCTCGCCACCGACGACCGGCTGCGCCCCGAGGGGCTGGTCTCCTTCGGGCTCGGCGGACCCGAGATCGGCGTGCCCAGGCCGCAGTTCAAGCCGTACTTCGACCGGGCCGTCGCCGCCGGACTGCACTCCGTGCCGCACGCCGGCGAGACCACCGGCCCGGAGACGGTGTGGGACGCGCTGACGCATCTGCACGCCGAGCGCATCGGGCACGGCACCCACTCGTTCCAGGACCCGAAGCTGCTCGCCCACCTCGCCGAGCACCGCATCCCGTTGGAGGTCTGCCCGACCTCCAACATCGCCACCCGCGCGGTCCGCACCCTCGACGAGCACCCGGTCAAGGAGTTCGTGAAGGCCGGGATCGTGGTGACGATCAACTCCGACGACCCGCCGATGTTCGGTACCGACCTGAACAACGAGTTCGCGGTCGCCGCCCGCCTCCTGGACCTCGACGAGCGGGGCGTCGCCGCCCTCGCGAAGAACGCGGTCGACGTCTCCTTCCTGGACGAGCCCGGCAAGACCCGCATCCGCGAGGAGATCGACGCGTACACCTCGGCGTGGCTGGCCCCCTGAGCCGTACCGCCTTCGCCGGCCACCACAATGGGGCCATGCAGAACCTGACCGCCGTGGCCCACCGGGGCGACCCGTACCGCGTCCGAGAGAACACGGTCGACTCGCTGCGTTCCGCGCTCGACCTGGGCGCGGACGCAGTCGAGATCGACGTACGCCTGACCAGGGACGGCGTCCCCGTGCTGCTGCACGACGCGACGCTCAAGCGGCTGTGGGAGCACGACCGGCCGCTTCGGTCGCTGTCCGCGGACGAGGTCCGCGGCCTGACCGACGGCCGGATCCCCACGCTCGCCGAGGCCCTGGCCGCCACCGAGGGCAGCCGGGTGATGATCGACCTGCCCGGCACTCGGGACGTGCGGGAGGCCCGCCGGGTGGTGGACGCCGTGCGGGAGGCCGGGGCACGGGAGCGGGTGTACTACTGCGCGGGCGCCGAGGAGATGCTCGCCGTGCGGGCGGCCGACCCGTCCGCGGAGATCGCGCTGACCCGCACCACGCTGGCGCCCGCGCGTCCCGTGCTGCTGGAGGCGGTGCGCCCGCGCTGGCTCAACTACCGCTTCTCGCTGGTCGACCGGGCCCTGGCCGCCCGGGTGCACCGCGACGGCCTGCTGCTCTCGGTCTGGACCCCGGACACCCGCCGCTCGATGCGCCGCCTGATCGACCTGGGCGTCGACTCGATCACCACGAACCGCGTCGACGTCCTGCGCGCGCTGCGGGAGGCGCCCTACACGCGGGAGCGCTGAGGCACCGTCGCGGGATCGGCGGGCGTCGCCCGGGTGACGTACTGCGGGACGGGGGTGTCGTCCTTGCCGGTGTCGCGGACCAGGCCGTAGCGGATCGCGCCCCGGGCGGGGCCGGTGGTGATGTCCTTCTCCGCCGCGTCCCAGGTGCTGGGGAAGACGCTGAGGCCGTAGTCGGCGCCGCGTTCGTTGACGGTGAGGGTGACACGGCCGTCGAGGTAGAAGTACTCGTTCTGCCACATCTGCTGGGTGCCGGCGGGCAGTACGTCATAGCCGGTGGCCTTGCTGCCCATGCCGGTGGCGGTGGGGTCGGTCCCGCCGACGGGGTCGTCCATGCGGCGGCCGCCGCCCGAGGCGACGTGGAAGAGTCTGCCCTTCAGACCGGTCCAGGAGGGCGGGACCAGACCGCCCGGGCGGTACTGCGGGGAGATCTGCCAGCGGACGAGGACGTATCCCGTGCCGGTGAGGGTCACGGCGTCGCCGCGGTGGTTCAGGACGGCGTGCGCGCCGCCGGTGCTGGTGACGCCGGACCCGGGGCGGCGGGGCAGGACGGCGGGCGGGGTGTCGGGGTCCGGTGCCCTGTCCACGGCGTCGACGACGCTGCCGTAGAGCGCGGTCGTCCTCTTCGTCGCCGACGGGGACGGGCTGGGCGACGCGGAGGCGGACCGGGTGGGGGCGGGCGGGCGGTGGGTGCTCGCGGCCGTGGGGGCGGCCGCCACGCGCGGCGGCGGCGCGTCGGGGGTCCGCGTGACGACGTACGCGCCGCCGACCGCGACCGTCACGCCCGCCGTCACCGCGACCGCCGGCTTGGTGAGCAGGCCGAGGATCTTGGCGGACCAGCCGGCGGACGAGGCGGCTGCCGCCGTCTTGCCGCCGAGGGCCAGGGAGAGGGTGAATCCGGCCGGGAGCGGGACGAGCGCGATGCCGACGAGCAGGCGTTCGGCGGGCACGACCGCCTCGCGGGCGTCGCCGCAGTAGCCGCAGCCCCTGATGTGCCGGGCCAGCCGCTTGCGCCAGACCGAGTCGGGCCGGCCGTCCCAGCGGGCGGTGAGCTCGCGCAGGTCCGGACAGGCGCCGTCGAGGGCGCGCACGATGCCGCGCGAGGTCTCCAGGCGTTCCTTCACCCGCTGGACGCGCACGGCGGCGTGCTGCCTGCTGATGCCGACGGCCGCGGCCAGCTCGCGCCGGCTCAGCTCCCCCGCGACCTCCAGCCACCACAGCGACAGCAGTTGCCGGTCCTCGTCGTCGAGCCAGCGCACCGCCTCCGCGACCTCCCGCCGCTGCCCCGCCAACTGCAGCCGCAGCACGGTGAGTTCGGCGAAGTCGGTGGTCTCCCCGGCCGCACTCTCGTCGAGCTGCCGGGGGGTCCTGCGGCGGGCACGGTCCCGGATCTGGCGCATCGCGATCGCCATCAGCCAGGACCGGAAGCTGTCCGGGTCGCGCAGTGAGCCGAGGTGGTCGACGGCCCGCAGCATCGTCTCCTGGACGACGTCGTCGACGTCGGCGTGGCCGTTGAGGGCACGGCCGACGACGTTGTAGACCAGCGGCAGCCAGCCCGCGACCAGGTCGTCCAGCGCCCGCCGGTCACCGGCCTGCGCGGCGGCGATGGTGGCACGCCACTGCCGTCCGGCTCTTTCGTCCACGTCCGTACTCTCCCGGCTCATACGCTTCGCGACCGCACCTTCTCAGTCCGACCGGTCGTGTTGTCCATGTCGGAGGTCACAGTCGGGGACGCGGAGGGGACGCCGGCGATAACACTTTTTCCGCGCGCCCGGGGCGGAAGGCGCTTCCCGTAAGGGCGATCCCCCACAACTCCTGTCTCCAGTAAGGGACTTGCTCCGGGAACCCTCAGGGCCCGGCCCCTCCTCAGCGACGATCCCCGTGCGCCCGCACCGGCCGAGGATGATCTCGACACCCACCGCCGAAACCTCCGGAGCAGCCCATGCGTGCCCGTGTCTCGACCGCTCTCGCCGCCTCCCTCGTCCTCGCCCTGGCCGCCGGTCCCCTGGCGGCCCCCGCGTTCGCCGCCCCCGCTCCGGCGTCCGCGCACGACACGTCCGGGCCCGACGCCGAGGCCCTGCGCGCCGCGATCGCCGGCCTTCCCGACGCGGACGCGACCGCCGCGCTCATCCGGGTCGGCGGCGACGGGACCTGGAAAGGGACGGCGGGCGTCCGGGACGTCCGCACCGGGGCGCCGGCGCTGGAGAACGGGCGCTTCCGGGCCGGTTCGGTGACGAAGGTGGTCACCGCGGCGATCGTGCTGCAGCTGGCCGCGGAGGGCCGTATCGACCTCGACGGCACCGTGCAGCGCTACCTGCCGGGTCTGCTCACCGCGGACTTCAAGCCCATCACCGTACGGCAGTTGCTGAACTACACCAGTGGCCTGCGGTCGGGCGCGTCCCTCGGCGACACGGTCGAGGAGGGCTATCCGCACCGGTTCGAGACGCTGACCCCGCGGCAGGTCGTGGCGGCCTCCGTCGCCAAGGGCCCGGCGTACGACCCCGGCACGCACCAGGACTACGACAACATCCACTACACCGTGCTCGGCATGCTCATCGAGAAGGTGACCGGGGACTCCTACGCCCACCAGGCCGCGGTACGGGTCTTCCGGCCGCTCGGCATGCGCGACAGCTCGTTCCCCGTCGGCGCCGACCCGCGCGTCCACGGCCCCCACAACCGCGGATACGACTGGATCGACGGCGAGTTGACGGACGTGACCGACTGGAACATGACCGACCGCAAGGCCGCAGGCGACCTGATCTCCACCACCGCCGACCTGCAGAAGCTGCTGGTGGGGCTGTTCCGCGGCCGGGTGGTGCCCGAGCCGCAGCTGCAGGAGATGTTCACGCTTCCCGACGTGCCCGGCGCGCGGTACGCGGCGGGGCTGGAGCGGTTCGAGCTCAACGGCAGGGTGATCTGGGGCAAGACCGGCTCACGGCCCGGCTACGCCACGGTGATCGCCGCCACCCGCGACCTCTCCCGCACCCTCGTCTACTCGGTCGACTCCACCGACGCCAAGGGCGACGGCCAGGCCACCGCCGAGCGTTTCGCCTACCCCGCCTTCAACCGCTGAGGCCACCGGGGCGGCCTGCTCCAGCCGCTCCAGCCGCTTGATCTTCTTCCGGACGACGTAGAGCGGGATCACTCCGAACACCCCGAACGACATGTCGATCAGCGACCACCAGAAGGGGATCCCCCGGATCGGCCCGCAGACCAGCGCGAGCGGGATGATCCCGGCGCAGGCGATCATCGCGAACTCGACGACCCAGATGTTGCGGACCGGGTCCCGGTACGGCCCGTAGAAGGCGACCGCGATGACGAGGTGGGCGAAGGCCAGCCAGTCGGTGCCGTAGAGGAGGAAGGGGTAGTCGGCGTCGGCGGTGTCGAGGCCGCGCCGGACGTGCTCGATCCAGTCCATGAGCGCGGGGAGGTGCTGCGGCACGGACAGCGACCGCAACAGGGTCTCGGCCCAGTGCAGTTCGTGCACCAGTGGGAACGCGGTGGCGCCGCTGAGCACCAGGCAGACGACGAAGAGGACCAACCAGGCGCGGATGCCCTTCAGCAGGGCGGCTCTGTCGCTCATGAGGGCAGCGTACGCCGCTGTTGAACACGTTCAAAAACTGGGTCCGGGTATCGCCGTGTGCTCCGCCCGCCTATCGCCGCGCGCTCTGACCGGGTGACGCTCCGGGCACGCTGCGGACGGCGGACGGTTCCACCGAGGGGACGCCGGTCGGCGTGCGGGTGGACCGGGTCGAGGACGCGGTGGTGGGCACGGAGCGGGCCGACTCGGTGGGGCCGGCGGTCGGCCTGCCGGTCCGGGGGTCCGGGGTGGGGTGGGGGCTCGACGGGCGGGGGGTGGGCGAGTCGGGCGGCCGGGTCGAGGGGCTGCTCACCGGTGGCGGAGCGAGGGGGGCCACCGGGGAAGGGCGGGTGTCCGAGGCGGACAGGCGCAGCGGAAGGATGGCCAGGGCCGCCACACCGCAGGTCAGGGCGGCGCCGGCGGCGGCCTTGAGGAAGCGGCGGCGGGCCGCGCCGCGACGGATGGCCCGGTAGCGGCCGGGGGGCGGGCCGAGGTGCCGGGCGGGCGGCTGGAGCAGGACCGTGAGCGGGTCCTCGGGGTCGATGTCCGGGCCCTCGTCAGAGTGTGTGATCAACGCTTCTCCTCAGGTGGGCGCGGAGCAGTTCGCGGGCCGCGTGGAGGTCCGCCTTGACGGTCCCCTCCCGGCGTCCGGTGAGGGCGGCCACCTCCCGGATCGGCATGTCAGCGTAGTAGTGGAGCAGGATCGGCACGCGCAGGCGTTCGGGGAGGGACTGCACGAGCAGGCGCACCGAGGGGTCCGTCTGTTCGGGGTGCGGGGCCACCGCCGCCTCGGTCTTCGCGCGGCGTACGGCGCGGCGTTCGCGCTCCAGCTTGCGCCAGTGGTCCCGGACGATGTTGGCCGCGGTGACGTAGAGGAAGCCGCTCGGCTCCGCCACGGTGGTCCAGCGGGCCCAGAGCCGGGTGAAGGCCTCCGAGGCGATCTCGTGCGCGGTCTCGTCGTCGTCGACCAGCCGGCGGACCCAGCCGGCGAGGCGCGGATAGAGGGCGGCGAACAGCTCGGACGCGGCCTTCTCGCGGGAGCGTTTCAACGTTCTCCATGGTCGTGGGGGTGCGGGGCGGCTCTGGGAGGAAGAGCCCGGGCCGGGGCGGATCGTTGCCCCGGCCCGGATTCTGTGACGCGGTTCAGGGGCTTGCGGAGGTCAGCGCCGCGAAGACGATCACGTTGTCGCGGTAGCCGTCTCCGGTACGGGCTCCCCCGCACGTGATCAGGCGCAGCTCGGGCCGGTCCACGTCGCCGTACACCTCCTTCGTGGGGAAGTCGGCCTTGGCGACCGTGCGGACGTCAGTGACGGCGAAGGCCGCATCCGTGCCGTTCTCCAGGCGCACCTCGATCCGCTCGCCCCGGCGCAGGTCCTTCAGGTGCCGGAAGACGCCGTCCCCGTAGGCGCCGACCGTGACATGGCCGAGGATCACGGAGGGTCCCCGCTGGCCGGGTGTCGGCGAGTGGCGGTACCAGCCCGCCCGGTCGTGCGCCTGGACCGGCGGGACCTGCACGGTGCCGTCCGCGGCCAGGCCCAGCCGCAGTACCGGGGTGTCGACCCCGATGGCCGGTATCCGGAGCCCGACCGGGACCGATCGCCCCACCGCGGACACCGACTTGGCCGGTGGCCGGGCGGAGGACGACGGGGCGCTCGCGACGTGCCCGGCGGTGTTCCCCCCACCGCCGCCGCAGCCCACGAGCAGGGCGGCCAGCGCCGCGGCGGCCAGAGCGCGCCCGGCGAGCGGCCTCATGCCCCGTTCGCCCGCCGGCGGCGCAGGAGGAGGACGGCGCCGCCGCCCACGACGACGGCCGCGGCGGCACCCCCGCCGATCAGCGCGCCCCCGGACCCCGACGAGGTGTCGGCCACACCGGTGTTCGGCGCTCCGCTGGGCACGACGGACACCTGACCGCGGGACGGCGCGCGGGTCGGCTCGGCGCTCGCGCGTCGGCCCGGGACGCTCGGGACCGGGGAGGGCTCGGTGGAGGTGCTGGGCCGCTCGGTCGGCGTGGCGGCGCTCGGCACGGGAGAGGGGGCCTGGGACGCCCCGTCGGCGAACGCGGGCATCGCGCCCGCCAGTACGGCGGTGCAGGCAAGTGCCAGGGCACTGAGGCCGGTTCGGCGCATGACTGGGTCTCTCTTTCGTCGGTCCGCCCGGCCGGTGGTCGGCCGGCGGGCTGTGGGGTGGATCGAGCGGAGAGACGAGGCGGGGCCGGAACGGGTTGTAAAGAGAAGGCAAAGCCGTCGAGGCCGCGATCGGCGCACCACGGCCCAACCACCGTGCGGGAAAGGCCTCTTGCCGAACGGCCGGAGAACTTCTCCACGTCCGAGGGCAATTCGTGACGACCGTGTGTGCGGGTTGCCAAGGAGGCTTGCGGCCGCAGTTGGCATGACGTAAGTACGTGAATCATGAACCTGTTCACCCGTGCGTCGTCCCTGCGCCGCCCGGCTCCCCCCACCGCCCCCGCCCCCACGACCCCGGCACTCCCCCAACGCAGGCCGGGTCAGCAGCAGTCGGCACCGACCGGGGTGCTGGACCCCTCCCTCGCGCCACTGACCGGGGAGTGGGTCGTCGACCCGGCGCACAGCCGTATCGGCTTCTCCGTCCGGCACGCCCTGGTGACCACCGTGCGGGGGTCGTTCGCGGAGTTCGAAAGCCGTCTGTACTTCGACGGTCGCGACCCCTCGCGCTCACGGGCCGAGATCGTCCTGCACACCGCGTCCGTCGACACCGGTGTGGAGCAGCGGGACGCCCACCTCGTCGGCCGCGACTTCCTGGACGCCCGCTCCTACCCGCAGATGCGCTTCGTCAGCACGGCCGTACGCCTGGTGGGAAACGATGTCTACCGCATGACGGGCGACCTGACCATCAAGAAGGTCACCCGCCCGGTCGACCTGGAGCTCACCTACATCGGCCATGTCACCGACGCGTTCGGGGACGAGCGCGTCGGCTTCGACGGCACGACCACCATCAACCGTTCCGAATGGGGCCTGACCTATGACCAGCGGCTGGCGGAGGGCGGCGCCATGGTGAGCGAGAAGGTGCGCCTGCAGTTCGACATCGCCGCGATCCGCATGTCCCGCCGCTGACGGGGGCGCGCCGCCGTCGACTCACAGCCCCACGATCGCGTTCCACCGCTTCGCGAACCCCACCCGCTCCTGCGACGTGATGTCCCGGGCGATCACGAGCCGCTTGCGCATCTCGGCGTCCGGGAAGATCAGCGCGTTCTCGGCGAGGGCCGCGGTGTCCTTGTCCTTGGCGGAGGCGAGGACGTCCCGGGCGGCGGGCACGGGGCAGACGTAGTTGACCCAGGCGGCGAGTTCGGCGGCGACCTCGGGCTCGTAGTAGTGGTCGACGAGCCGCTCGGCGTTGCGCTTGTGCAGGGCGCGGTCCGGGATCATCAGGGAGTCCGACCACAGTTCGGCGCCCTCCTCGGGCACCACGAACCGGATGTCGGGGTTGTCGGCCCGCAGTTGGATGACGTCACCGGAGTACGCCTGGCAGGCCAGGACGTCCCCGGTGACCAGGTCCTTGGTGTAGTCGTTGCCGGTGAAGCGGCGGATGTGGCCGCTCGCGACGTACTTCTCCACCTGGTCGCAGACCTTGTCGAAGTCCGCGGCCGTCCACCGGGTGATGTCGACGCCGTTGCCCTGCATCAGCAGCGCGAACGCCTCGTCCAGGCCGGACAGCAGCGTCACCCGCCCCTTGAGGTCGCCCGCCCACAGGTCGGCGACACCGCGTATCTCGCGGCCGAGCTTCTTCCGGTTGTACGCGATTCCGGTGATGCCGGACTGCCACGGCACCGTGTACCTGCGGCCCGGGTCGAAGGCGGGCGAGCGCAGCAGCGGGTCGAGGTACTCGGCGACGTTCGGCTGCTTCGACCGGTCCATCTGCTGGACCCAGCCCAGCCGTACGAAGCGCGCGCACATCCAGTCGCTCATGACGATCAGGTCGCGGCCGGTCTGCTGGTGGTTCATCAGCGCCGGACTGATCTTGCCGAAGAACTCGTCGTTGTCGTTGATCTCCTCGGTGTACTTCACGGAGATCCCCGTGCGCTTCTCGAACGCCTCCAGCGTCGGGCGGCTGTCCGGGTTCTTGTCGTCGGTGTCGATGTACAGCGGCCAGTTCGCCCAGGTCAGCTTCTTCTGACGGGCCGACAGGTCCGCGACGGCACGCTCACCGGGCCGCACGTAGGCGGCGGGCACCCCGCAGCCGGCCACCCCGCCGAGGAGCGCGAGCAGCAGCGAACGACGGGAAAGCGCAAGGTTCTTCGGTGTGAGGGGCATTGCCGCAGCATCCCGCCCCCGACTGTGCACCGACAATCGACGCTGCGTCGAGGACGCAGGCGGGGGGACCGGACACCTTGTCGATGCCGGTCCCACTCACCCGCTACGCCCTACGCGTCCAGCGACGTCATCACGTGCTTGATGCGCGTGTAGTCGTCGAAGCCGTACGCCGACAGGTCCTTGCCGTAACCGGACTTCTTGAACCCGCCGTGCGGCATCTCCGCCACCAGCGGGATGTGCGTGTTGATCCATACGCAGCCGAAGTCCAGCTTCTTCGACATCCGCATGGCCCGCCCGTGGTCCCTGGTCCACACCGAGGAGGCCAGCGCGTACTCCACGCCGTTGGCCCACTCCACCGCCTGGTCCTCGTCCGAGAAGGACTGCACGGTGATGACGGGCCCGAAGACCTCCTTCTGGATGATCTCGTCGTCCTGCTTCAGCCCGGAGACGACGGTCGGGGCGTAGAAGTAGCCCTTCTCGCCGACCTGGTGGCCGCCGGCCTCGACCTTGGCGTGCGCGGGCAGCCGCTCGATGAACCCGGAGACCTGCTTGAGCTGGTTCGGGTTGTTGAGCGGGCCGAACAGCACGTCCTCGTCGTCCGGCTGCCCCGTCTTGGTCTCGGCGGCGGCCTTCGCCAGCGCCGCCACGAACTCGTCGTGGATCGCCTCCTGCACGAGCACGCGGGTGGCCGCCGTACAGTCCTGCCCGGCGTTGAAGAAGCCCGCCACGGAGATGTCCTCGACGGCCTTGGCGATGTCGGTGTCCTCGAAGACGACGACCGGCGCCTTGCCGCCGAGCTCCAGGTGGACCCGCTTGAGGTCCTTCGACGCCGACTCCGCGACCTGCATGCCCGCACGCACCGACCCGGTGATGGAGGCCATCGCGGGCGTCGGGTGCTCGACCATCAGACGGCCCGTCTCCCGGTCACCGGTGATGACGTTGAAGACGCCCTTCGGCAGGATGCCGCCGATGATGTCGGCGATCAGCACGGTCGACGCCGGGGTGGTGTCCGAGGGCTTCAGCACGACCGTGTTGCCGGCCGCGATCGCCGGGGCGAACTTCCAGACGGCCATCATCATCGGGTAGTTCCACGGCGCGACCTGCGCGCAGACGCCGACCGGCTCACGGCGGACGATCGAGGTCAGTCCCTCCATGTACTCGCCGGCCGACCGGCCCTCCAGCATCCGCGCCGCGCCCGCGAAGAAGCGGATCTGGTCGACCATCGGCGGGATCTCCTCGGACCGCGTGAGCCCGATCGGCTTGCCCGTGTTCTCGACCTCCGCCGCGATCAGTTCCTCGGCACGCTCCTCGAAGGCGTCCGCGATCTTCAGCAGGGCCTTCTGCCGCTCGGCCGGGGTCGTGTCGCGCCAGCCCGGGAAGGCCGCGGCGGCGGCCGCCATCGCGGCGTCCACGTCCGCCGGCCCGGACAGCGGCGCGGTGGCGTACGCCTCGCCGGTCGCGGGGTTGACCACTTCGGTGGTCCGTCCGTCGGCGGCGTCCCGGAACTCACCGTCGATGTGGTTGCGCAGACGACGTAGCTCGGTGCTCACTGCCGGCCCTCCAAGTTCGAGTGGATCCAACGTGTCCATTGGCTGAGACACCCACCCTAATCGGCAAGCCCACGTTTTCAACACCCCCGATCGCACCAAGGCTGCGAAATCCGCAGGTCTCAGTCGCGTAAACAACGAATTTCATCGGTCCACCCTTGCGGAACTGTCGAGACGTCGTGCACAGTGAGGGCGTGGCCAGTCGAAGCGCAGAGCACAGGGACTCGACCCGCGAGTCCAGGAACG
Source organism: Streptomyces sp. C1-1 (assembly GCF_050214755.1). Lineage (NCBI taxonomy): Bacteria > Bacillati > Actinomycetota > Actinomycetes > Kitasatosporales > Streptomycetaceae > Streptomyces > Streptomyces sp. C1-1. Next base: position 3,289,999 of record NZ_CP189826.1, read on the forward strand.
GCACCCCTCATCTGGATGCCGTCTCCCTCGCCATCATCGAACAGCTCCAGGAGGACGGCAGGCGCCCGTACGCCGCGATCGGCAAGGCCGTGGGCCTGTCCGAGGCGGCCGTGCGCCAGCGCGTGCAGAAGCTGCTCGACCAGGGCGTGATGCAGATCGTCGCCGTCACGGACCCGCTCACCGTGGGATTCCGCCGGCAGGCGATGGTCGGAGTCAACGTCGAGGGCGATGTCGAGTCCATCGCGGACGCGCTGACGGACATGTCGGAAGTCGAGTACGTGGTGATGACCGCGGGCTCGTTCGACATCCTCGCCGAGATCGTCTGCGAGGACGACGACCACCTGCTGGACGTCATCAACAAACGCATCCGGGCGCTGCCCGGTGTGCGCTCCACCGAGAGCTTCGTCTACCTCAAGCTCAAGAAGCAGACCTACATGTGGGGAACCCGATAACCGTGAGCCAGAAGGACCTCAGCAAGACCGCGTACGACCACCTGTGGATGCACTTCACCCGCATGTCCTCGTACGAGAACTCCCCCGTCCCCACGATCGTGCGGGGCGAAGGCACCTACATCTACGACGACAAGGGCAAGCGCTACCTGGACGGTCTCGCCGGTCTGTTCGTGGTCCAGGCCGGTCACGGCCGCACCGAGCTCGCCGAGACCGCCTTCAAGCAGGCCCAGGAGCTGGCGTTCTTCCCGGTCTGGTCCTACGCCCACCCCAAGGCCGTCGAGCTGGCCGAGCGGCTTGCCGACCACGCGCCGGGCGACCTGAACAAGGTCTTCTTCACCACCGGCGGCGGCGAGGCGGTGGAGACCGCCTGGAAGCTGGCCAAGCAGTACTTCAAGCTGGTCGGCAAGCCCACCAAGTACAAGGTCATCTCCCGCGCGGTCGCCTACCACGGCACCCCGCAGGGCGCCCTGTCCATCACCGGCCTGCCGGGCCTGAAGGCCCCCTTCGAGCCGCTCGTCCCGGGCGCGCACAAGGTCCCGAACACCAACATCTACCGCGCCCCGATATTCGGCGACGACCCGGAGGCCTACGGCCGCTGGGCCGCCGACCAGATCGAGCAGCAGATCCTCTTCGAGGGCCCGGACACGGTCGCCGCGGTCTTCCTGGAGCCCGTGCAGAACGCCGGCGGCTGCTTCCCGCCCCCGCCCGGCTACTTCCAGCGCGTGCGCGAGATATGCGACCAGTACGACGTGCTGCTCGTCTCCGACGAGGTCATCTGCGCCTTCGGCCGCCTGGGCACGATGTTCGCCTGCGACAAGTTCGACTACGTCCCGGACATGATCACCTGCGCCAAGGGCATGACCTCGGGCTACTCCCCGATCGGCGCCTGCATCATCTCCGACCGCCTGGCCGAGCCGTTCTACAAGGGCGACAACACCTTCCTGCACGGCTACACCTTCGGCGGCCACCCGGTCTCGGCCGCGGTCGGCCTCGCCAACCTCGACCTCTTCGAGCGCGAGAACCTCAACCAGCACGTCCTGGACAACGAGGGCGCCTTCCGCGCGACGCTGGAGAAGCTGCACGACCTGCCCATCGTCGGCGACGTCCGCGGCAACGGCTTCTTCTACGGCATCGAGCTGGTGAAGGACAAGGCCACCAAGGAGTCATTCAACGACGAGGAGACCGAGCGCGTCCTGTACGGCTTCCTCTCCAAGGCCCTCTTCGACAACGGCCTGTACTGCCGTGCCGACGACCGCGGCGACCCGGTCGTCCAGCTCGCCCCGCCGCTGATCTCCAACCAGGAGACCTTCGACGAGATCGAGCAGATCCTGCGCGCGACGCTGACGGAGGCGTGGACGAAGCTCTGATCCTCCTTGAGGAACGTACTCAAGAAAGATCAATCACGGCCCCGGTGCCGCCCGTTCGAGTGAGAAACGGGCGCCCGGGGCCGTGTGCTGTCCGGCCTTCGGGCTACGGCTGCCTAGCGTGCGAGTGACCGATCGGCCCTGTCTTCGTTCCCCCGCACGGGGGATAGGCACGGCAATAACGGATCTGAACCGAGGTGTACGCCCATGGTGGCCCCGCCGGACAACGACGTGCTCTGGGCACGCGCCCTGCACTTCCAGCACAGCGACGGCTCGCCCGCGCTTCTCGGCGTCTCGCTCGGCGTCCAGGAGGGCGAGATCCTCGCCGTCAGCGGTCCGCGCGGCAGCGGCAAGACGACCCTGCTGCGCTGCCTGTCCGGACTCGTGCCGGCCCAGCGCGGCGAGGTCTGGTTCAACAGCGTGCCCGTGCACACGATGGGCCCGCTCACCCGTGAGCGCCTGCGGCGCGACCGCTTCGGCTGGATCGACCCGGCGCCGGTCCTCGTCCCCGAACTGAACGTGTGGGAGAACGCCGCCCTCCCCCTCATGCTGCGTGGCACCGGCCGCCGCCTGGCCAAGACGACCGCCCTGGAGTGGCTGGAGCGCCTGGACATCGGCGACCGCGCACGCAACCGACCGCACGAACTCACCCAGGCGGAACGCCAGCGCGTCGCGATCGCCCGGGCCCTGGCGCCCGCGCCGACGGTCCTCTTCGCCGACGAGCCGACCGCCCCGCTGCACCGCGCGGACCGCGCACACGTGCTGCGGACGCTGACGACCGCGGCCCGCTCGCACGGCATCACGGTCGTCCTGGCCACCCACGACCCGGAGACGGCGGCCCTCGCCGACCGCACCGTGTCCCTCCTGGACGGCCGCCGGGTGAACACCCTCCACCTCCCGGCGTTCCCGGAAGCCAGATCGACGGACCAGGAGAGGCCCGCGCAGGCCCGGAAAGCAGAACCCGGAAGCCGAAGGAGCGGGCCGCACAGCCGAGGAACCGAACACGAAGGCCCGACGAGCCGGGCGCGTGCCCGGGAGACGGGTCCCGCGGGCCGAGCAACCGACGAACGCGAAGGCCTGACGAACCGGGGCCGGGAGACCGGTCCCGCGGGCCGAACAACCGAACGCGAGAGCCGGGCGAGCCTGGCACAGTGCGAGGACATGGGTCCCGCGGGCCGGGAGACCGAACGCGAGAGCCGGGCGAGCCGGGCGCAGGGCCAAGGGGCCGATTCCACGGGCCGAGGGGTGCAAGCGGACGGCGGAGCGGGTCGGCCGGAAGGCGAGGGGCCCGAGCCGGAAGGCCACGCGGCGAAGCCGGAAGGGCGAGGGGCCGAGACGGAAGGTCAGGGGGCCGCGTGCTCGCTCTCCGTCTGACCCGCGGCGCCCACCCGGCCGTACACCTGCGCCGCCTCCTGGTGGCCATGGCCTCGGCGGGCACGGGCTTCCTCCTCCTATGCACCCTCGGCCACGCCCTCGGCCACCCCGACTACCCCTCCGCCTCCCTGTTCCGCCTGGCCTGGTGCCTGACCCCGCTGGCCGCCACGGTCCACTTCGCGGTGGCGGTGGCCCGCACGGACCCCGCCACCAGGCCCCGCCCCGGCCTCTCGGCCATCGGTCTCGGACCGGGCCGCCTGATGACCATCTCGGCCACGACCACGGCCCTGTCCTGCACGCTGGGCTCGATGACCGCCCTGCTGTTCTTCCTGCACCTGCGGGGCGACCTCACGGGCATGCCGTTCGACGGAGCGGCGTCGCTGTTGCTCGCCGCGGACCAGCCGCTGCCGCTGCCGGCCGCGCTGACGCTGCTGGCGCTGGTACCGGTGATCGCGTCGGTAGCGGTGATGCTGGTGCTCAGGCCGAAGGAGACCCGCCCGAAGCCGGCACCGGGCGCGGACCGCTCCTTCGGCCGCTTCGGCGCGTACCGCAGGTCGACGACTCGGGACACCTTCGGCGCGTACGGCCGTTTCGGCGCCCGCCTGCGCCCGCTGTCGGCGGGAACGCCCGCAGGCGAGGCAGCGGGCCCCCGGCCGGCACGCGCCGACGGGACGCCCCTCGCGGACGTCGCGCCGCCCGAGACCGGCCCCGACGGCCACGACCGTCTCCCCGCGCCCCGCAAGCCCCCCGCCGGCCTGCCCTGGGGCATCGCCACCCTCACCGCGGGCCTCGCGGTGGAGGCGTACGCCGCCGCGGCCACGAACACCCGCAGCCTCGCCCTGCCCGGCAACCTGGCGTCCACCACCCCGGCCGTACTCGCCGGCCTCCTCCTCACGGCCGTGGGCCTCGCCCTCACCGCCCCCGGCCTGACCCACCTCACCGGCCGTCTCCTCCAGTCCGCCCGGCCCGGTGCCCTGCGTCTCCTCGCGGGCCGTGTGCTCATGGAGGAGGCCGGCCGCATCGGCCGCCCCCTCGGCATCGTCTGCGCGATGGCCTCCGCCGCCTTCGCCATGACCGCCCTGTACACCCCGGAACCGGACGAGCCCGCCTTCGGCCCGCTCACCACCCTCGGCACCCTCCTCGTCACCGGCTGCACGATCGCCACCCTCCTCACCGCCGCCGTGGAGGCACGACAGGCCAGGGCCGACACCACGGCCGCACTCCAGCGTCTGGGCGCCCCCGCCACCATGCTGCGCAGCGCGGCCGCCCTCCGCGCCGCCGCCCTGCTGGCCCTCTTCGGCCCGCTCACCCTCCTCGTGGCCGAGCTGGCGGCCCTGCCCCTCACTCGCTGAGAACCCGTAGGAAGAAATTCGCAGGCAGAAGTTCGTGGGCAGAAGTTCGTAGAAGAAATTCCCCGAGCGCCGATGAGTCGCGCGCCGCACCGCGGTCTACCCACCGAACAGCACGAACACCCGATGGGAGAGACCCGCATGTACCAGCAGATGATCTTCGTGAACCTGGCGACCAACGACGTCGACGCGTCGAAGAAGTTCTTCACGGAGCTCGGCTACGCGATCAACCCGCAGTTCAGCACCGACGACTGCGCCTGCGTCGTGATCAGCGACACCATCGTCGCGATGCTGCTGAGCAAGCAGCGGTACGCGGACTTCACCAAGAAGGAGATCGCGGACTCGACGAAGACGAGCGAGACGCTGATCTGTCTGAGCGCCGAGAGCCGCGGGAAGGTCGACGAACTGGTCGACAAGGCCATCGCCGCGGGCGGCACGGCGACCGGCGAGACCCAGGACCACGGCTTCATGTACGGCCGCGCCTTCGACGACCTCGACGGCCACACCTGGGAGGTCATGTGGATGGACCCTGCGGCCGTCCAGAGCTGAACGCCCTCCGGCCTCACGACAGCTCGGGCGGCTCCGGGTTCCACCGGTACCGGACGTCCTCCTCGGCCGGGCGGCCAGGACCTCCCTGAGCTCCCGTGTCCCTCCGTCAGGGTTCCCCGCCCGGTCGACGACGTTCTCCTCCTTAGCATGGCCGGGTGCAGACCAGCCCGGCCCATGCGGCCCACCACGACGAACGCGAGATCGAGACGCTCGAGGACTTCGACGCGACCGTCTCGGCCCGCGGCACCCTCGCCGGCTACCGAGTGCAGGCCGTCGATCTGACGGACCGTACGCGGGAGTTGCTCACCACCGACACCGCGGGCGCGGTCTTCCTCGGCTGCCCGATGCGGGAGGACGCGGCGCAGAAGATCCGGACCGACGGCGCCCTGGTCTTCCCGCCGGTTCCGGACCTCCCCTTCGATCCCTACCGCGGGCACCTCTACACGGCCGACCAGCTGTTCGCCTCGCTGGAGAAGGGGTACGAGCAGACGCCGGACGCCCTGGCCTACGCCTGGTTCCAGCGCACCAAGGCGGACGGCGACATCTTCGCGTCAGCGCTGCGGGCCGTGCACGACGACTCCATCTCCGACGCCCTGGACGAACTCCTGCGCGGGGCGCGGGTGGTGGGCGTCATGGGCGGCCACGCGATGGCACGCGGCACGGAGGCGTACGCGGGCGCGGCACGCCTGGGTCGCGAACTGAGCCGCGCCGGGCTGACCGTGGCGACCGGTGGGGGGCCGGGGGCGATGGAGGCGGCGAACCTGGGCGCGTACGCGGCGCCGTACGAAGACGAGATGCTGGAGGAGGCCTGCGAACTCCTCGCCCGGGCACCCTCGTTCACGCCGTCGGTCACCGACTGGGCGCGGGCGGCCTTCGAGGTGCGCGGCCGCTGGCCGAAGGGCAACCACTCGGTCGGCATTCCCACCTGGTTCTACGGCCACGAGCCGCCGAACCCCTTCGCCGCCTACATCGCCAAGTACTTCGCCAACGCCACCCGCGAGGACGGGCTGCTGGCCCGGTGCAACGCCGGCGTGGTCTTCCTGCCGGGCGCGGCCGGCACCGTACAGGAGATATTCGACAACGCGACGCCCAACTACTACGAGTCGCGGGGCGAGCCGACGCCCATGGTGCTGGTCGACCGGGAGCACTGGACGCGGCGGCTGCCGACCTGGCCCCTCTTGCAGGCACTCGCCCGGGAACGCTCGATGGAGTCCCGTATCGCCCTCGTTGACCGGATCGAGGAGGCCCCGGAGGCATTGAAACGTCTCGGTGGTTAATAAGCGAGTAAAGCCAACCCGCGGTGCAGGCCTTTGGATTGACACTCCTTATGGAACGCTTATAGACCTGTGAGCCTCATGGGGATGGTGAAGCCTCACCTCACCGTCGCGTCACCTCCCCTACAGCCCCCCGCAGTTGTGCCATCCCGTGAAGGGCAAACGTGTCCATAACTCGCCGCACCGCGCGTCGTTCAGCGCAGATCCTGGGCGTCGCCGCCGCCTCCACCGCGCTCGCCGTGAGCGCCGCGGGCTCCGCGCTCGCCTGCAACATCAGTGAGTTCTCCGCCGAAGCCAAGTGCGACGGCAGCAAGGGCGTCATCGTCGTCACCGACAAGGACGCCTCCGGCACCCCGGCCACGATCACCGTGTTCCTCGAGAGCAACGGCGCCGACGCGAAGCAGATCGGTGAGCAGGACGTCACCGGTTCGCGCGAGGGTGTCACCGTCACGTTCAACGAGGACTGGCAGCCCAAGGCCGAGTACCGCGTCCACGTCACGGCCGGGAAGGACAAGGACCACCCGATCGTCGACAAGGACATCACGCCGAACCTGACCACCCCCGCCGAGGGCTGCTCCAAGGGCGAGTCGACCCCGCCGGCCACCCCCTCGCCGTCGGAGTCCGCCTCGACCCCGGCCTCGGAGTCCCCGACCCCGTCGGCCTCGGAGAGCAGCACCACTCCGGCGGGCAGCACCGACAACGAGCCGTCCCCGGCGGCCGGCGACTCCAACCTCGCCGAGACCGGTGCGAGCTCCAACACCGGTCTGATCGCCGGTATCGCGGGCGGCCTGGTCGTCGTGGGCGGCGGCGCCGTCTACTTCGGCATGCGCCGTCGCGGGGCGAACAGCACGCGCTGACGCCTCACTTCGCAACACGCTGTGGCCCGTCCCCGTATCCCCGGGGGACGGGCCACGGTCGCGTTCAGCCGAACGTCGCCCGCTCCAGCCAGAACTCCAGCAGCTCCCGCTCGCCGACGACCTCCAACCCCGGGCCGTCCAGGGGCAGTCGGCGGTAGAAGGCGAGCAGCACCGAGGTGAGCGGCCCGCGCAGGGCGACCGTGGCCTTCTCGTGCCCGCGCCGCCAGACGAAGCCTTCCCCGGTGCCCTCGACGAGCCACTCGGCGTCCAACTCCGGCGCGGCGTCGGTGGCGTGCAGATGAAGGCTGCCGCCGGTCCGCAGCGGCGGCTCCGTCTCCCTGCGCCGGCCCATGAACTCCACGATCTCCAGCCACTCGTCGATCGCGTCGGCCGCGATGTCGGGGGCCACGTCGTACGGCACTCCCGCGGCGAGCGTGGCGTCGGCGCGGTGGACGGTGATCTCGTGGGCCATGCGGCGGGCCCAGAAGCCTGCGGTCTGGGGCTCGGCCCAGCTCCATACCTTCGCGTCGGGACCGGCCTCGCGCAGCGCGCCCACGACCAGTTCGCCGGCCTCCGCCAGCCAGGCGTCGAGGGCGGCCGCGTCACCGGGGGTCTCGGGGCCGTCGCCGCGCGGCACCAGTTCGTCGGCGATGTTCTCCGCCGCCCGCGTCCGCACCAGCGTCCCCGCCCAGCGCAGGGCGCCGCCCATGTGCAGCACGAGCTGTTCCAGGGTCCAGTCGGGGCAGGTGGGGACGGTGGCGGACAGGTCGGCGCCGGAGGTCACCACCGCCCTCAGCCGGCCGACCTGGTGGGCGATCTCGGCACAGTAGCGGTCATGCGGAAGGAGTGTCATGTCCGCACCCTACGGAGGGAGTGATCAGTTCAGCACCACGATTTCGGCCGCGTCGAACTCCACCCCGACCGTGTCCCCGACCTCCGGCGCCGCCCGCAGCGCGCACGCCGCCTCCAGCCGCGGCGCCTCCCTCGGCTGCAGGTGTACGGCGACGTGGGTGCCCCTGAAGGTGCGGGCGGCGACCGTGCAGCGCAGCCCCTGGTCGGCCGGGACGAGCCGGACGCCGGCCGGGCGGACGAGGAGGACGTGGCTGCCCTGGGGGGCGTCCTCGGGCACCGGCACCTTGCCCCAGGGGGTGTCCGCCGCCTCCCCAGCGACCGTCCCCTCCACGACGTTGTCGAAGCCGAGGAAGCGGGCCACGAACTCGTCCGCCGGCCGCTGCCACACCTCGAGTGGCGTACCGGACTGGGCGATCCGCCCGTCCCGCATCACCACGACCCGGTCGGCGAGCGCGAAGGCCTCGCCCTGGTCGTGCGTGACGGCCAGCACGGTCGTGCCCAACCGGCCGAATAGCTCGCGGAGTTCGACCACCAGCCGCTCCCGCAGCGAGCGGTCGAGCTGGCCGAGCGGCTCGTCCAGCATCAGCAGCCGCGGCCGCGGCGCCAGCGCCCGGGCGAGCGCCACGCGCTGCTGCTCGCCGCCGGACAGCGAGGCGACGGCCCGGCCCGCGGCCCCCGGCAGCCCGACGAGCTCCAGCAACTCCCTTACGCGCTCGCCCTGTTCACCCTTGGACGCCCCGTGCATCCGCAGCCCGAAGGCGACGTTGCCGCCCACGTCCCGCTGCGGGAACAGCTGGTGGTCCTGGAACATCAGCCCCACCCCCCGCCGGTGCGCGGGCACGCCCGTCTGATCCCGCCCGTCGAGCGAGACCCGCCCGGAGTCCAGTTCCTGCAGCCCCGCCACCACCCGCAGCAGCGTCGACTTGCCGCTGCCGCTCGGCCCGAGCACGCACACGACCTCGTGCTCGGCGACGTCGAGGCCGACGGCGTCGAGCACGGCCCGCCCACCGAAGCGGACGGTGGCGTCTTCCAGGCTCAGCAGCATTCAGAACTCCCCGTTCCGGTCGGTACGCAGCCGCTCGAGCACCAGCAGCGCCACCGCGCACACCACCATCAGAATCGTCGAAAGGGCCATCGCCTGGCCGTAGTTGAGATCACCGGGCCGGCCGAGCAGCCGCGCCACGGCGACCGGCAGCGTCGGGTTGTCGGGCCGCGCGATGAACACGGTCGCCCCGAACTCCCCGAGCGACACGGCGAACGCGAACCCGGCCGCGACCAGCAGCGCCCGCCGCACCAGGGGCAGATCGACCTCGCGCCACACCCGCCACGGCGAGGCCCCCAGCACGGCCGCCGCCTCCCGCAGCCGCGCGTCCACGGCCCGCAGCACCGGCAGCATGGTCCGTACGACGAAGGGGGCGCCCACCAGCGCCTGGGCGAGCGGCACCAGGATCCACGACGAGCGGAGGTCCAGCGGCGGCCGGTCCAGGGCGATCAGGAAGCCGAAGCCGACGGTCACCGCGGAGACGCCCAGCGGCAGCATCAGCAGCGCGTCGAAGCCGCGCACCAGCCGGCCGGCGTCCCTGCGGGCGAGGGCCGCGGCGGCCAGCGCGCCGATCACGACGGCGATGGCGGTGGCGGCGAGGGCGTACTGCAGGGAGTTGCCGATCGCCTCGATCGGCGGGACGAGGAAGGTGTCGTCGTCCTTCGTCAGCGCCCGGTAGTAGCCGAAGTCCGAGCCGCCGAACGAGCGTTGGACCAGCACGGCCAGCGGGAGGAGCAGCAGTACGGCGATGGTGGCGAGGACGCCCGCCAGCAGTGCCCACTGCCCGGCCCCGCGCGGCCGCCGGGCGGTGCCGCCCGCGTCCACCAGCCGCAGGGCGCTCTCCCGCCGCCGTACCGTCCACGCGTGCACGGCGAGGATCGCGCCCACCGCGACGAACTGCACGGTCGTCAGGACGGCGGCGGTGGACAGGTCGAAGATCTCCGACGTCTGCCGGTAGATCTCGACCTCCAGCGTGGAGAAGGTCGGGCCGCCGAGGATCTGCACCACGCCGAAGGAGGTGAAGGTGAAGAGGAAGACCATCAGCGCGGCGGCGGCCACGGCGGGCCCGAGTGCAGGCAGGGTGACCGTGCGCCAGGCCCGCAGGCGGGACGCGCCGAGCATCCGGGCCGCCTCCTCCTGCCTCGGGTCCAGCTGCCCCCACAGCCCGCCGACGGTCCTGACGACGACGGCGTAGTTGAAGAAGACGTGCGCCAGCAGGATGGCCCACACGGTCGTGTCCAGCCGTACGCCCCACAGCTCGTCCAGCAGTCCCCCGCGGCCCACGAGCGCCAGGAACGCCGTACCGACGACGACCGTCGGCAGCACGAAGGGGACGGTGACGACGGCCCGCAGGACCTGTCTGCCGGGGAAGTCGAAGCGGGCGAAGACGTACGCGCCGGGGAGCGCGATCAGGAGCGTGAGCGCGGTGGAGGCGAGCGCCTGCCAGGTGGTGAACCACAGGACGTGCCGGATGTCGGACTGCGTGACGACGTCCGCGATCCGACCGAGGTGCCACATCCCGTCCGCCTTCAGCCCGCGCGCCACGATCGCGGCGACGGGCCAGGCGAAGAACACGGCGAAGAACGCGACGGGCAGGGCCATGAGCCCGAGCCGAGCCGCGCTCCCCCGCCGCGTCGGACGCGGGGCTACTTCAGTACGAGTGACGTCCACGACTTGACCCACTGGTCACGGTTGGCGGCGATCTTCGTCGGGGCCATGGTCTCCGGGTCCTTGGCGGCGGGGCCGTACTCGGTGAACTCCTTGGGCACCTTCGCGCCCTCGACCACCGGGTAGACGAACATGTTCAGCGGCATGTCCTGCTGGAACTCCTTGCCGAGCAGGAAGTCGATGAACGCCTTGCCGCCCTTGGTGTTCTTCGCGTTGCTGAGCAGACCGGCGTACTCGATCTGCCGGAAGCAGGTGCCGTACGAGACCCCGGTCGGCGCGGTCGTGGGCCGCGGGTCGGCGAAGACGACCTCGGCGGGCGGCGAGGAGGCGTAGGAGACGACGAGCGGGCGGTCGGCCTTGGCCTTCTTGCCGCCGGCCGAACCGGAGAACTCCTGGTTGTAGGCCTGCTCCCAGCCGTCGACGACCTTCACGCCGTTGGCCCTGAGCTTCTTCCAGTAGTCCTGCCAGCCTCCGTCGCCGTACTTCGCGGCGCTGCCGAGCAGGAAGCCGAGGCCGGGCGAGGAGGTGGAGGCGTTCTCGGTGACGAGGAGGTTCTTGTAGGCGGGCTTGACCAGGTCGTCGAAGGACTGCGGCGGGGTCAGCTTGTGCTTGCTGAAGTACGCCTTGTCGTAGTTGACGCAGATGTCGCCGTAGTCGATGGGGGTGACCCGGTGCTTGTCCTGGTCGACGCGGTAGGGGGACTGGACGGTGTTCGCGCCCTTGGCCGCGTATGACTGGAAGAGTCCGTTGTCGAGGGCCCGCGAGAGGAGGGTGTTGTCGACGCCGAAGAAGACGTCGCCCTGGGGGTTGTCCTTGGTGAGCAGGGCCTTGTTGACGGCCTGGCCGGCGTCGCCGCTCTCGAGGACCCTGACCTTGTAGCCGGACTGCTTCTCGAAGTCGGCGAGGACGCTCTTGGAGACGGCCCACGAGTCGTGGCTGACGAGCGTGACGGTCCTGGAGTCGCCGGACGACTGGCCGCCGGACGACGATCCGCAGGCGGACAACGTGATCAGGCCGAGGCCGACGGCCGCGGCGACGAACGTCTTGGTGTGCACTGAAGTTCCTCCTGGGTGACCAGGAAGAGACGCGGCCCTGCCCGGAAGGATCTGGGCAGGGCGCAACAGCTTGAGTGATGACCGAACTTCCTACCCAGAATGACCTGGGCAAGGTTCAGAGGGTCTGCGGCCCGGTTGCCGCACTCTCAGCGCTGTGGCGCTCCCCTGTCGGAATATGAATATGTATGGACGGCCTCAGGTTACCGCTCGGTGGCCGCGAGCTGACCGCAGGCACCGTCGATCTCCTGCCCGCGGGTGTCCCGGACGGTCACCGGCACCCCGTGCGCGGCGATGGCCTCGACGAACGCCTTCTCGTCCTCGGGCCGGGAGGCGGTCCACTTCGAACCGGGCGTCGGGTTGAGCGGGATGAGGTTGACGTGCACGGGCTTGCCCCGCAGCAGCCGGCCGAGCCGGTCGCCGCGCCACGCCTGGTCGTTGATGTCGCGGATGAGCGCGTACTCGATGCTCAGCCGCCGCCCGCTCTTCTCGACGTACTCGAACCCGGCGTCGAGCACCTCCCGCACCTTCCACCGCGTGTTCACGGGGACGAGGGTGTCGCGCAGTTCGTCGTCGGGGGCGTGCAGGGAGATCGCCAGCCGGCACTTGAAGCCCTCGTCGGCGAACCGGTGGATGGCGGGCACGAGCCCGACGGTCGAGACGGTGATCCCACGCTGGGACAGCCCGAGCCCGTCCGGGGCGGGGTCGGTGAGGGCCCGCACCGCCCCGACGACCCGCTTGTAGTTGGCGAGCGGCTCCCCCATCCCCATGAAGACGATGTTGGACAGCCGAGCAGGTCCCCCGGGCACCTCTCCGTCCCTGAGCGCCCGCATCCCGTCGACGATCTGATGCACGATCTCGGCGGTGGACAGGTTCCGGTCCAGTCCCGCCTGCCCGGTGGCGCAGAACGGACAGTTCATCCCGCAGCCGGCCTGCGAGCTGATGCACATGGTCACCCGGTCCGGGTACCGCATCAGCACGGACTCGACGAGCGTGCCGTCGAACAGTCGCCACAGCGTCTTACGGGTCGTGCCCTGGTCGGTCGACAGATGCCGTACGACGGTCATCAGCTCGGGCAGCAGCGCCTCCTGCAGCTTCCCGCGCGAGCCGGCCGGGATGTCCGTCCACTCCGCCGGGTCGTGCGCGTACCGCGCGAAGTAGTGCTGCGAGAGCTGCTTGGCGCGAAACGGCTTCTCCCCGATCTCGGCCACGGCGTCCTTGCGCTCGGCGGGCGTGAGATCGGCAAGATGCCGCGGCGGCTTCTTGGCTCCACGGGGGGCGACGAAAGTGAGTTCTCCGGGCTTCGGCATAACCCTTCCAGTGTGGCAGATCATCGCCGGCGGCCCAGGCCGGAGCGGGGTGGGGGTGGTCACCCGCGGGTGCCGACTGTCAGCGTTGGTCGGCTTCGGACGGCCCAGGGACGGCCCAGGACTCGGTCGGCCCCGACAAGCCACGCCCAGGCAGCGGCATCACCGCCCCTCACTCCAGCTGCATGGGAGCGACCTGGAGCTGTTCCCTGTATGGCCATGTGAAGGTGCGGTCGGGTTCGAGACGGGCGTCCCCCCAGTGGATGGCATGGATGCCGTTCTCGGCGTCGGCTGTGAAGAACACACAGACCAACCTGGTGGAAGCTCCCAGCTCCTCGAACGCTTTGAGTCGTGCCCACGCACGTGGCGAGCCTGTGGTGAGCGATGGGTCCGCCCTGGAGGCACTGCCATCCTTATCAGGTCGATCACGGCCCCCCGGAAGCTGGAGGGATCCAAGCCTCGCGACGGTCTCTCGACCGCTGGGCGCCGCTCTCGTCCGTTTACGTTCGCCGCCGTTGGTGTCAGCCGTTGGTGTCAGGCACTCCGACGGGCTTGACACGCGGCCCTGCGATCGCCTGCACGACAATCAGAACGATCACTTCGACGACCAGCCACGTTGCCTGGCGGAGAACACCGGACACCGTGTCGCCGTTGATCACGCACGCCATGACGACAGTTGAGTGCCTACCTCGGGATCGCCGCGGTTGTGCTGGCACTTGGGATGGTGCTTGCGCGCCGTAGAAAGTCCGTAGTCCAAATCACGGACGCGACGTCGACTTGGTCGGGAATGACGATTCTGAACATCGCGATCAGCGTGGTGTCCCTGCTTCTCGCTGTGGCGAGCCTCTGGGTGCGCTGGGCTGCCTGGCAACACCCTGTGAAGTGACCTTTCCACTCGCTTCGTGAACGCACGTTCGTAGGTCGGTGGAGTCTCAATGGACCAGTCAAGTCCCTGTGGGAGCGATCAGTAGCAGAAGTGAGCTACGGGCCACCAGCGACCGGGCCCTCAGCGCGGTGTGTGGTCGTGGGCGAGGGCGTTCTCGCGCAGGTTCGGTTCCTGCCGGAGTGTTCTGGTGAACCATGCGCTGTAGCGGTTCCCCAAGAAGGGAGCCGAGGCTCCGTGGAGGATGACGCTCAGGCTGACGGTCACAGCGATGACCCTGCTCAGCAGCGTTCCCCCGGGCAGGTGTTCTTCGAGGGCGAGCAGGCCGAACACGAGGGAGGCGAGCCCGCGCGGACCGAACCAGCCGATGTAGGCCACGGAGGTGACGCGCAGCCCGGTGCCGATCAGCGCGAGAGCGACCGGCAGCATCCGGAGGACGGTGAGGCTGAGCAGCGCGTAGACGACCATCCGCCACGTCAGGTGCTGGAGCGTCGGTCCGAGGATGACCGCGCCGAACACGAGGAAACTCAGCGAGGCGAGCAGCAGGCCGAGCCGTTCGGTGAACCTCGTGCTCTGCGCTGGATCCGAGTCCTGGGGACGGAGGCCCAGACCGGTGGGCGTCCCGCGCAGGTGGATGCCGAAGGCCAGGCCGGCGGCCCAGGAACCGATGAAGCCGCTTCCCTCGCCCATGAGGCACAGCGCGTAGGTGACGGCCGGAACGGCGAGGGCCAGGAACTGCCGCCAGTCGGAGCTGCTCCACCCGCGGGCCAGCGACCAGCGCAACAGGCTCGCCCCGGCCCAGCCGGCCGCGATGCCGATCGCGCCGCTCAGCAGCAGTGCCCGCAGGAACGTCTCGGCCACACCCGGATGACCGTGGCCCTCACCCGCCGCCGCGAGTGCCAGCACGAAGAACGGAAGCGCCAGACCGTCGTTCAGACCGGACTCCACCGTCAGGCCGCCGCGGACCAGGGGCGGCACCCGCTTGTTGGAGAAGGCCTGCTGCCCCAGCGCGGCGTCCGTCGGCGCCAGGATGATGGCGGCCAGGGCCAGCTCCCACACACCCAGGCTGGGGAGCAGGGGCCAGGCCGCCAGCCACCCCAGAGCCATCGTGGCCGGCAGGCCCACCGCGAGCAGCCGCAGCGGCAGGAACTCCTCCCGGCGCAGGTCCCGGGCCCTGATTCCCGCGGCGTCCGCGAACAGCAGGAGCACCAGTGCGCTCTCCAGCAGCGTTCGCGTGACCTCGGGATCCTTCGCACGGTCCAGCAAATCCAGGCCCAGGGGGCCGATCGCCACACCTACGAGCATGAACACCAACGGTCCCGAGAGCACCGTGGTCGACAGGCGCCGCGAGAGCATCCCGTAGCCGATGACCACACCCCCGGCGGCCACGACGGCCCAGCCGTTCATCCGCACTCCTCACATCGGACATCCGTCGTCGCCGGGGCGGCTGCGCCAGGGTCAGCTAGACGGGTTTCCGGCGCGTCCTCTCACCGTCCGGCCGGGCCCCGGAAACCTTGGGCCGAACCCGCCCGGCCGGCTCGGTTGGCCCAACGGCCGTCGGCGATCGGCTTCGCCGTGGCGCGACCCCGCCGACCGGAACCGCTTCCGATGAACGCCCTGCTCACCTGGTGTCGGCACCGTGTGACAATCGGAGTCGACTGGTGTTTGTGCACAAGTGAGGTGGTCTCGATGGCGGTGACGGTGCCGGTGGGCGATGCCCGGGTCGCCGCGGTGCGTGCCGCTCTGGAGCCCTTCGGATGGCAGTCGTTCACGGCCGAGCTGGTCTGCCGCCGTGCGGTGGCCGCCATGGACGGTGGGCAGGCATTTCCCCGCCCACGTGGTCCGCGGAACGGGCGCGGCCCGCAGCACGAACTCGCCGAAGCGCTGGTGGAGGTCCTGAGGGCCTGCCGGTGGCGGTCGCTCACCGTCGACGGTCTGAGCCGGCTGCTGGTGGGCGCCGCGGAGATCTGGCGACACGAGCGGGCCTGGTTCGACATCCGGCTGGGCCTGCTGCTGGACGGCATCGGCTGACCACCAGCTGGCCCGGCCGGGCACTCACTGCCGGGCCATGTGCATGCGCATCTCGCTCGGCGCGTCGACGATCAGGTCGCCGGACAGGTCGACGGTCACGCCGTGCAAGGTGCCGGTGAACCGGAACGGCGCCCGGTAGTCGGCGGTGACGGCCGATCCGGGGTTCGCGCCACAGCACATGCCGCCCGGGTTGAAGGCGACCGGGGTCGTGAACGGCATGTCGATCTCGCCGACCAGGCGGTCGTCGACGTAGAGCTGAGCGCGGCCGGGCGAGCCCTTGCCCGCCGCGATGTCCGGGCTGCCGGTGGGCTCGAACTCGAAGCGCAGCGTGTGACGGCCTTCGGGGACGGATTCGCCCGACGCCACGTGGTGCAGTGTGCGGTGGACGTAGTTGTGGGCGTAGTGCAGACGGTTGTCCTTGACGTAGAAGGACCAGCCTCCGGCGTTAGTGCCCTGGCACAGCAGGACGCCCTCGGCGCCGCCGGGCGGGATCTCCACGTCGGCGGTGATGCTGTGCGGGCGGTTGAGGACCCGGGGAGCGACGGCGGCCGGCAGGACCTGCGTGTCGGGGCGGAACGTGTAGCTGGTCCGGGCCTGGGTGATCTGCGGCCGTTCGAGCATCATGCGTTCTAGGGCGCTGCCGTCGATCGGCAGCACGTTGTACTTGCCGGCCTCGACGTACCACATGGCGATCATCTCGATGAGTTTGCTGCGGTGTTCCTCGGCGAGGTCGCGGGTCTCGGCGACGTCTTCTTCGACGTGGTAGAGCTCCCAGTGGTGGGCGTCCAGGTCGTCCAGGTCCGTCATGGAGATCGGGGTGCCGAACGGCTTTCCGGCCTCGACGAACGAAGGGCCGGGCCAGGGGCAGACCGCGCGCCACCCGTTGTGGTCGATCGCCCGGTGTCCGAACATCTCGTAGTATTGGGTGCGGTGTCGGGTCGGGGCGGCGGCGTCGTCGAAGGTGTGCGCGAAGCTGACCCCGTGCAGGGGCGACTGTGTGACGCCCCTGATGGTGGCGGGCGGCTCGACCCCCAGCACGTCGAGCACGGTGGGCACCATGTCGATGATGTGCGCGAACTGGTCGCGGACCTCGCCGCGGGCCTGGATGCCCGCCGGCCAGTGGACCAGGAACGGGTCGCTGACGCCGCCCCGGTAGGTCTCCCGCTTCCAGCGCCGGAACGGCGTGTTTCCCGCCCACGTCCAGCCCCACGGGTAGTGGTTGAACGTCTCGGGGCCGCCGATCTCCTCGATCCGCGCCAGGCTCTCCTCCAGGGGCTCGGGCGCGTTGTTGAAGAACTGCAGCTCGTTGGTCGTGCCGGTGACCCCGCCCTCGGCGCTGGCGCCGTTGTCGGAGACCACCATGACCAGCGTGTTGTCGAACTCGCCGATCTCTTTCAGGAAGGCCATCAGCCGGCCGATGTGGTGGTCGGTGTGGGAGAGGAACCCGGCGAAAACCTCCATCATCCGCGCCGCGAGGCGGCGGGCGTCCGGCGACAGGGACTCCCAGGCCGGCACGTCCGGGTCGTGCGGGGACAACTGGGAGTCCGCCGGCACGATGCCGAGCTGTTTCTGCCGGTCGAAGGTGCGCTCGCGGTACGCGTCCCAGCCGTCGTCGAAGACGCCTCGGTAGCGGTCCGCCCACTCCTTGGGCACATGGTGCGGGGCGTGCGTCGCGCCGAGGCAGAAGTGCAGGTAGAAGGGCTTGTCCGGCGCGACCTGCTTGGCGTCCGCGATGAACGACATGGCCCGATCGGTCAGGTCCTCGGTCAGGTGATAGCCCTCCTCCGGCGTCGCCGGCTGCTCGACCTGGTGGTTGTCGTACACCAGGTCCGGATACCACTGACTGGTGTCTCCACCCAGGAAGCCGTAGAACCGCTCGAAGCCCCGCCCCAGGGGCCACCGGTCGTACGGCCCCGCGGCCGACTCCTGCTCCGAGGGCATCAGGTGCCACTTGCCGACCATGTAAGTGTTGTAGCCGTGCTGGAGCAGCATCTCGGACAGCATCCCGTTCTCGAACGGGATCTGTCCGTTGTAGCCGGGATACCCGGTGGCGAGCTCGGTGATCGACGCCATCCCGTTGGCGTGGTGGTTGCGGCCGGTCACGATGCAGGAGCGCGACGGCGAGCACAGCGCGGTGGTGTGCATGTTGCGGTACAGGAGCCCGCCCGCCGCCAGCGCGTTCAGGCTGGGCGTCTCGATCGGGCTGCCGTAGCAGCCCAGCTGCCCGTACCCGGTGTCGTCCAGCACGATCATCAGCACGTTCGGCGTACCCGGCACTGCCCGTACAGGCTGCGGCCACGCCGGAGTGGACTCGTCTGTCGTCCGGCCGATCACTCCGGGGAACGACCGCCCCGGCTTGTACTCACTCCAGGATGTCTGCGGCATTCCGGGTCTCCGATTCCGCCGGCGCACGACGCCGTCCTGCCGGCACTTGACGTCTCTGAGACATGAGGCACGCCGTGGACCACCTGCCGGGTCGCCGACCCGTACCGTCCATCCACGAGAAACGCCCTGCGCCGTACCAGGCGCCTGCCCTGGGCCGTCGAAGGCGCGCCTTCAACGCTAGGCCAGGAAGGATGACGCCGCCATCCGGACAGGCCGCTTGGCCGCCGCGCCCAGGACCTACGCGCCGGTGCTGCTGGACTCGGAGGAGAACATCAAGGCCCTGGCACGAACAGTCAGGACCGTGCCGACGGGGCCATCGATGCCGCGTGATACCGCGTTCGGCGTGCCGGGTGTGGACATCGGTCCGGCGAGGCCGATGCGCTGATCTGAGCGACGGCCCGGCCGCAGCCCCGACGACCGATCGTTCGCGGCCCGGGGCACGAAACAGGCCGTCGGCCGTGCCCTTCCCCGCAGGGAAGAACACGGGAAACCCACTCTGACCTGGGGGGATATCACACGTCAAAGTCCTGGGAGGCGATGACCCCGGGCTGCGTTAGCTGGCGCACGCGGTCGGCGTAGCGACTTTGGCCGGGAGCTGCTTTGGCGCGAGTGATCATGGCCCCGTAAGCTTCCGGCGCGTCGGGCAGTCTGTTGACCTGCCCGTTAAAGCACGACGTTGGGGCCATGATCTTCGAGGCTCGCGCCAAAGTGGCTGGCTAAAGCCGTGGAGCCGACCGCCCCAGCCACCACGTGTTCTGACCTCATGCTCCGTGTGCCTGCCTCTTGGGCGGGAGCGGGCAGCCGGCGGTGCCGAGCGGGGCGGAGACATGAGCGCGGGCGCCGCCGGCCGCCCGCGCCCGCCCGGAGGAGCGAAGCGACGACGGGTGCTTGATGAAGTAGGGAAAGTCTTATCCCGCTGGATGAGGGCCTTCGACCTCGGCTACGCCGCTACATCGCCCGGCGCCTGGCCGTGCTCGAGGTATACCGGGGCGCTTGCCGCTCGGGCATCGATCGCCGCGAGAATGCGTCGGGCTAGACGAGGGATCGTCCGATCCGGGATCTCGTCCGGGGCCACGAACGTGACGCTCTTCAGCTCCTCGCCCTGCGGGCGGATGTCCTCCACGGCCTCTGGGGCAAGCTCGCCGCCGTCGAACAGGTACAACACCTTGTCGCCCTCGGTAGCGCTGGGCGCCCAGTCGACGGCCAGGAGGCGGCCGAGCGTCGGCGTGATGCCGAGTTCTTCCTGTACCTCGCGGCTGGCAGCCTGCAGCGGAGACTCACCGGTCTCGACGTAGCCCCCGGGGACGTCCCAGTAGTCCTTGTACGTGGGCACCACCATGAGGACGCGCCCGCCGGCATCGAAGAAAAGCGCACCCGCTGCCATACGCGGATGCGCCATCTTTGCTTCGTGCTCGTTCGCTGCCATGCAGCCGAGCGTACCCACCTAGACCACATGCAGCCGATCGGCGAGATCCGCCATGGCCCGGCTCGGTCGGCCGCGCTGGTTGCGCACCCACGTGAGTACGAGTTCACGGGCCAGGTAGTGACTCCGCAGCTGCTCCGGCGCCCAGGACTCGGCTTCAAGGATCAGCGCCAGAGCGTCGTCGACACGGTTGTACGCACTGAGGGCACGGGCTACCTCGATGTGGTGCCGCGTCCGCCGCTCCGTCGGGAGGCTGCTGGTGTCGATACGCGGCCCGAGGTCGACGGCTACCTGCATGTCGCCCAGCTCGGCCGCGGTGGCCACACGGTGGATGTCGACGTTGGTCGGGCCGAAAGCGGTCCACATGTGGTTCGCGTCCTGCCCGAGTCGGCGGGCTGCTTGGTCGGCCTCGGCAAGGAACTCGCGCACGGTCGAGCGCTGGTCTGCTCGGGCCGCCGCCATCGAGCCAGCGAGGAAGAGCGTCCCATAGATCGACAGGAACTCCGGACTGGCGGCCCCAGAGAGGCCCGGGCGAAGGTAGTCGGACGCATCACCGATGAGCTGTACGGCGGCGTCGAAACGACCGGTCGACAGAAGGCAGTGCCCCACGGACCGGAAGAGTGAGCCGATGACCGTGAGATTGCCGGACTGCTGTGCCGCGCCCAATCCGCGATCGGCGGCGATCCAAGCGAGGTCTACCTCGCCCACCTTCCCGAGAACCATGGCGGCGCTGTGATAAGTGAGCGCAAGCAGCTCGCTCGCCTGCTCACGCTCACGGCCGTCGTAGGACTGCGCGGCGATGAGAGCGTCCGCCAGCACCAGGGGCAAGCGCCGGGTCGCGAAGCCGTAGCGGGAAGCCTGGTAGGCATCCATGATCTCTACGACGCTGGTGCGAAGCTCGTCCAAGGGCGTGGGGTCACCCTCGGTCGGCACCCCCAACAACGGTGTCAGCTGCCGGTAGTTCATCAGCGCCGACCGAAGTGCCGGCACCGTGCGGTTGCCGCTGTCAGCGGTCCACTCCATGAGAGTCGGTTCGGCGAGCAGGTCGCCAAGGGACACATCAAGGGCGTCGGCCAGGGTCTTGATGACCGAGAGCCGGTCGAGCTCCATGCGGTTGTTCTCAGCCTTGCTCAACCAGTCGACCGTGCGGCCGACGAGCCCGGCCAACACCTCTTGGGACATGCCGCGCCTACGGCGGTACCAAGCGACTCGCTCACCGATCGTCAGGTTCGTCGTCATTCCTCGCATGGGAAGAGCGTCCACCCGTCTGTCTCTGCGGACCCGGAAAAATTCTCTGGGGGGAAATTTCTTCCGGGTCGGTGAGTTCCTTCGGCCCTAGCGTTGCTCACAGGCCGAGGGGCTGTCAGATCGGAAGGGCAACGAAGGGGCTGTGAGCGTGCTGAGCCCGGCAGAGAAGCAAGAACTGATCAACCAGGTAAGGGGACTTGGTGAAGAGCTGGCAGAGGTTGCGCGTCGAGCGGACGCCTTGGTCATCGCCCTTGAGCCTGCTGCCGAACCAGGTCCTCCAGCTGGTCCATCCGCTCCGCAAGGCGGCGCACATCCCGACGGACCTCGGACAGGTACTCCGTGATCTGCTCAAACTCGGGGCTGCGCTTGGCGGAACCGCCTTCGCCAGGCAACGCGGCAAAGCTGCCCTTGCCTTGGTGGGAGATGGCGTAGCCGTCCTCGCGGAGACGCGAGATCGCCTGCCGGGCGACTGTGCGAGACACGGAGTGCTGCGCCATCAGGTCCGACTCTGAGGGGAGCTTGTCCCCCGGTGTGAGCTCTCCGTCGCGGATCCGGCGCTTGAAGTCGTCCGCGATCTGCAAGTACGCGGCACGTCCGGCAGTGAAGTCGGCCATAGCCCCTCTCAGTGGTTGTCGTACCTAGTGCAGCACATCCCGCTGACAGGCGTCGAGACAACCACTTGACACACCAAGTAGTACAGGTCCATGCTCTATTCCAAGATGACGTACTAAGTACGTTAGGTTTATCGATCCCAGGAGCGCGTCATGCGTCAGATTCCCGTCGACACCTCCAACGCGACCGTGATGGTCGCCAAGGCTCCGCAGCCGAAGGTCAAGGACCGCCGCACCGGTGAGATCGCCATCGACAAGGACGGCGTCACGCTGATGACCGTGGAGGTCATGTTCTCCACGCCGGACGAAGTGGAGATCCTGAAGCTCACCGTCCCCCAGCCCGGCGTCTCCGAGGACCTCGCCATGGGTACGCCGGTCGCGCTGACCGGCCTGGTCGCCTCGGCGTGGGAGAACGAGTTCAATGGGCAGAAGCGGCACGGAATCGCCTTCCGCGCGGTCGCCGTGACCTCGCTCGCCGACGCCGCCTCGAAGCCCCAGGCGGCCTGACCATGTCCTGGTTCATGGTTGCGCTGGTGCTGGTCGTCGCTGCCGCAGTCATCCTGCGGTGGCGGCGCCCCGCCTGGTACTGGATGACCTTCGGGGTCACCCTCGCCGCCCTGCGGGTCCTGGTCCGCTACGCCTCCGTCATGGACGCCTGCGGGCTGACCGTCCCGCCCTCCCGTTGGCGCCTTGCTCTAGCCCGGATGACCAACCGTCCGGCACCAGAGTCCCGCGCTCCCCGCATCCTGCGACTGCGGCCAACCCGGACCGGCCTGGTGCTCCGGCTCAAGCTCCGCCCCGGACAGGACGCCTTCGACGTCTCCGCGGCAACAGACCGGCTCCGTCACTCCTTCGGCCTGTACGGCGTCACCTCCCGCGAACTTCGCTCCGGCGTCGTCGAGTTGCGGATGACCGGCTATGACGTGCTCAAGCGGGTGCAGATGCCTGCCAAGACCGAGACTCAGCCGATGCGAGTTCCGGTCGCCCTGCGCGAGGACGGCGCGGTCCACTACCGCGACTACCGCACTGTCCCGCACGGCCTCACGCTCGGCGCCACGGAATCCGGGAAGTCCGTCTACCAGCGCAATCTCGTTGCCGGGCTGGCCGCGCTGGATGTCGCCCTGGTCGGTATCGACTGCAAGCAGGGGGTCGAACTCTTCCCGCTGGCCCGCCGCTTCTCCGCCCTCGCCGACAACCCTGACACCGCCCTCGACCTCCTCGAAGCGCTGGTCACGCACATGGAAGGCGTCTATCAGCTGATCCGGGCCAACCAGCGGATCACGGTGGACGTACCGGATTCCGAGATCGCCGCCGACATCTGGGACCTACCCGCCGACATACGTCCCGTCCCGGTCGTGGTCCTGGTCGACGAGGTCGCCGAACTCGCCCTGTTCGCCACCAAGGACGACGAGAAGCGCCGCGACCGCATCATCACCGCCCTGGTCCGCCTCGCCCAGCTCGGCCGCGCCGCCGGCATCTACCTGGAAATCTGCGGACAGCGCTTCGGCTCCGAACTCGGCAAGGGCATCACCATGCTCCGCGCCCAGCTCACCGGCCGAACCGCCCACCGCGTCAACGACGAATCCTCCGCCAACATGGCCTTCGGCGACATCTCCCCGGACGCCGTCCTCGCCGCCATCCAGATCCCCACCGACACCCCCGGCATCGCCGTCACCGGCGACGCCTCCGGCGGCTGGGCCCGCATCCGCGCCCCGCACACCTCGCTGCGCGAGGCCGTCAACATCTGCAACCGGCACGCCGACCGCACCCCGGATCTGCCCGCTCTGGCGGCCTTCCGCCCTGCGGTCGCCCCGCTGCCCTCGGCCCGCGTACGGCTGTCCAAGACAGCCCCGGCCACCGCCTGACCCCTCCCCGCTCCACCGGTCGGCGCGACCGCCTTCGCGCCGGGTCCCTACCCGCCCCATGCCTACTGAAGGGAGAGCACGTCATGTGCCCCGACTGCGAGGACTTCGCCCGCACCGTGCTCCTGCTGGGCCAACTCGCCCTCTACGCCGACGTACTCGACGCTGACCACGGCTTCATCGAGGCGGTGGGCCCGTCCCTCGCCGCGTCCCTGCCCGAGCCGCCGCCCGGTACGTTCCCGCCCGGCTCCGACCCGACCGACGGTCCCGACTACCCCGGCGGCTCGTGATGGCCCGCCCTTCATTCCGCGTGGACGCCGTCCTCGTCCAGGCCGTCATCGCCGGAGCGCTGTCCTTCGCCCACCTTCACGACCTCGCTGCCGCTGCCGGACAGGACGGCTGGAAAGCCTGGGCCTACCCGATCTCGGTGGACCTGCTCCTGGTCGCCTCTTGGCGGCGGCTGCGCAGTGAGGGCCCGTCCCGGCTGGCCTGGTGCTGGTTCCTGATCGCCCTGGTGGCCTCACTCGGCGCCAACGTCGCGACGGCCGGACTCCTCGACCTCCAACAGGTCCCGGCCTGGCTGCGCATCCTCGTCGCCGCCTGGCCCGCACTGGCCTTCATGGGCGGCACGCTCCTCGCCCACTCCGCCACCGACCACCCGGCACCCGAAGTGCCGGCCACCACGCCCGAGCCCGAGCCGGTCACCTCGCCCGAGTCCGAGACCCTCCCGGCCGCAGTCACCGAGGCCGAGGAAGCCCCGGCACTCCCGGCCGCCGATCCCCCGGCACCCGAACCCGCGGCCCCTGCTGCCCCGGCTGCGCCCGCCGTTCCGGTCGCTCTGGTCGACCACGCCCGCAAGGTCGCCGACGACTACCGGACCCGCACCGGAACACCGATCGACACCGACACCTTGCGTGCCCGTCTCGGCGTCCCGCCCCAGCTCGCCAACGCCATCGCCGCCCAACTCGCCTGAGCCGAAAGGACACGACCTCGATGCCTGCCCGCGACCACTTCCACTCCGTCATGCGAATCGGCCCCGTGCAGATCGGCACCCACCGCGACCGCCACGGCCAGACCAAGCACGCGGCCGTGTGCACCAACGACCGCTGCGGCTGGTCCTCCGACTACTCCAGTCAGTCGGCCGCCCAGCTCGCCGCCCGCACCCACCGCTGCCGCGTCCGCTAGGAGGCACCACTCATGGACGTCCCTCTCTGGTTCGCCCTCGCCGTCGTCGGCTACCTCGGCTGCAAGCTCATCCGCCCGCCGCTCTGGCTGGTCCTGGTGCTGCTCCTGGGCGGCTACCTCATCGCCGAAAGCTTCCTCGCCCCGGTCATCGACACCGCCGTCAAGTAACCACCCGCGAAGGAGATCCGCCATGATCCGCCCCAAGATCCCCGCCATGCCCCAGCCGACCGGGCTCATCACCCCGCCCGTCGTCGAGCCGACCACCGTCATCCAGCAGCCGACCACCGCCCCCGCGTCGGTCGCCCCGGTCACGGCGTCTGCCCGGCCCACCATCCAGCTCACCCCCGGCGCTGTCGTCGCCCTGATCGGTGGTGGGACGGCCGTGGTCCTGGTCGTCGGCGCGGTCCTGGTCTCGATGCTCCTCGCGGTCGCCATCACCGGCGCCTCGGTGGCCGTCTGCGCCCTGGTCATCCGCTCGCTCATCAACACCGAGGCCAAGCGACGCTGACCGGCCCCCGGGCGGCCTCAACCGCCAAGTCTCCGCTGCCCGGGAGCCCTGCCCATTCCGAACCCGAAGATCCGGAAGGAACCTCCAGCATGACGCACCGCGTCACACCGCCGCCCCGCATCTGCCCCAACTGCGACGGCTTCGCCTCCGCCGCCATCACTCTCGGCGGCCGCGACCCGCACGGTCACCTGCGCACCATCACCGCGCACTGCCCGGCCTGCCAGGGCACCGGCACCACTCACCGCCGCACCCGCCGCACCCGCCGCACGCGGGAGGGCGCCCGTGCCTGATCTGCTCCTCGACCCGGCCACCCTCGGCGACCTGCTGAGGGTGGCCTCGGCCGATGACTATGACCGCTGGAATGAGCAGATCCGCCGCACCGGAGGCTGCGCCGACCCGATCCACTTGACCGGCTGGACGATCGCCAAGGACAAGACGACCGGCGAAACCCTGCATCACTACTCCACCGAGAACGAACCCGGCGGACGTCTCCGCGTTGCGTGCGGCAACCGCCGTGCCTCCCGCTGCCCGTCCTGCGCCTGGACGTACGCGGGCGACACCTACCACCTCATCCGCGCGGGCCTGGCCGGAGACGACCGCCGCGACATCCCGTCCACCGTTCGCGAGCACCCCCGCGTCTTCGCTACCCTCACCGCCCCCTCGTTCGGCCCAGTCCACAACCGGCCCGACCAGGGCATCTGCCGCTGTGGCACCCCCCACCCTGCCGACGACCCCGCCCTTGGTACCGCCCTGGACTCGAACACCTACGACTACGCAGGCGCCGTCCTCTTCAACAACCACGCGGGCAATCTGTGGCAGCGCTTCACCACCCGCCTCCGCCGCGAGATCGCCGCCCGCGTCGGCATAACCCGTCGGGAACTCGCCGACCACGCACGCGTCTCGTACGGCAAGGTTGCCGAGTTCCAGAAGCGCGGTGCCCTCCACTTCCACGCCGTGATCCGGATCGACGGCCCCGAGGGACCAGGCACCCCTCCCCCGGCCTGGGCCACCGTGCAGCTGCTCGACGACGCGATACGCGCCGCCGCCGCGCATTCCTACACCTCGGTCTCGGTCCCGGCCGCCGACGACCAACCCGCCCGCACCTTCCGATGGGGCACGCAACTCGACGTCCGCCCCGTCAAGGCCTTCGGAGACGGCTCCGACATCACCGAACAGGCCGTCGCCTCCTACGTCGCCAAGTACGCCACCAAGGCCGCCGAGAACACCGGCACCCTTGACCGCCGCATCGGCGAACTCTCCGAACTCGACCGCTACCAGGTCCCCGACCACACCCGCCGCCTGATCGAAGCCTGCAAGCTGCTCGACCCCCTGTACCCCGATCGCCGTATCTGGGCCTGGGCACACATGCTCGGCTTCCGGGGCCACTTCAGCTCGAAGTCCCGCCGCTACTCGACCACCCTCGGTGAACTCCGCCAGGCCCGCGCCGACTTCCGTGCAGCCCAGGAACGCGAAGCCCTTGGCCTGGACGACCGCGAGCCGGACACCGTCCTCGTCCTCTCCGACTGGCAGTACGCCGGACACGGCCACACCCCCGGCGAATCCGCCCTCGCCGCCACCATCGCCCGCGACCTCCAACTCAACCGCGAGACCGCCCGCGAAGCCCTACGCGACCAATCCGCCGACGAAAGGGAGTGGTGACATGTCCTCCGAGCTGCCGAGCCGCTTCCTGACCCCCGACGACTTGGTCGACATGTTCGAGCTGCCCAGCGTCGAGACGGTCTACCAGTGGCGCCGCAAGCGCACCGGCCCCCGCGGCTTCCGCGTCGGCCGGCACCTGCGCTTCGACCCGAATGACGTACGGGCCTGGGTGGACTCCCAGATCGGGGAGGCTGCCTGATGGCCGGGCATATCCAAGACCGCTGGTACAAGACCGAGCCGGGGTCAGACGGCAAGCCGGTGAAGGTGAAGACTGACCGCTACGGCAGCGGGCTGCGTTATCGGGCCCGATACGTCGGTCCCGACGGCACGGAGAAGAGCCGGTCCTTCCCCGACCGCCAGAAGCGCAAGGCGGAGGAGTGGCTGGCCGAGACGGCGGCCGACATGTCCCGTGGTCAGTACGTCGACCCCAAGGCTGCCCGGATGACCTTCCAGCAGTACGCGGAGCGCTGGATCACCGGGCAGACGACCGACCTGAACACCCGTATCGGAGTGGAGATGCGGCTTCGACGGCACGCCTTCCCCCGCATCGGGGCGCGTCCGCTCGGGTCCTTCCGGCCGGTCCACATCCGCGAGTTCGTGCGTGACCTGGAGACCGACTCGACGATAGGCGACAGCTACGCCCGCAACATCTACGCCAACGTCCGCGCGGTGCTGTCGGCCGCCGTGGATGACGGCCACCTCGCCCGGAACCCGTGCTCGGCGGCATCGGTCCGCCCGCCGTCCGTCTCGGCGGCTCGGGTCGTGCCCTGGCTCCCGTCCCAGGTGCGGGCGGTCCGCGACGCGCTGCCCGAGCGCTACCGGGCCATGGTCGACGTGGGGAGCGGCTGCGGTCTCCGCCAGGGCGAGATCATCGGTCTGTCCGAGGACTCCGTGCGCTTCGACGGCGACACGGTCAGGGTCACCACTCAGGTCAAGCTGATCCGGGGCACAGCCGTCTTCGCTCCGCCCAAGGGCAACAAGGAGCGGGACGTGCCGCTGCCGTCCTCCGTGGCCTCTGCCCTGCGCCGGCACATGGAGCGTCACCCGCCCGTGGGCATCAAGCTGCCGTGGGGTCGGCCGGACGGCCCGCTCACCGAGCGGCGTCTGATCTTCACCAACACGGTCGGCGGCATCGTCTGGCGGAGCAACTTCAACTTCCACGAGTGGAAGCGCGCTCTCGCCGCGGCCGGTCTCATCCCTACGCCGGAATCCGGCAAGCCGCACGCCTCCGCCCGGCAGCACGGAATGCACGCCCTCCGCCACTTCTACGCCTCGGTCCTCCTGGACGCGGGCGAGAGCATCAAGGCCGTGAGCGAGTACCTCGGCCACGCCGATCCGGCGATGACACTGCGGGTCTACGCCCACCTGATGCCCAGCAGCAGCGAGCGCGCCCGCCGGGCCTTGGACGACGTCTTCGGGACGGCACAGGAGCCCTGACGGCCCAGGGACGGCCCACCGGGCACAAGACGGCCCCCTACTGGCGACAAAACCGCTGGTAGGGGGCTTCTTCATGCCCGTGAAAGATCAGTTCTCCGGGCTTAGGCATGGCCGTACCAGTGTCGCAGATCAATTCCGTGCCCCGGGATGCCCGGCCCGGTGAGGCAGCCCGGGGTGCTCTGCCACGGGGGTCGCGTCAAGCGGCCGTCTGTTCCAGCTTGTCCTTCAACAGGCGCTCGTTGCGGGGCATCTCCCTGCGGGCCTGGCGGCGGACGACGAGCGGCAGCAGGAGCTTGCCGATGCCGTGGCCCTCGAAGTCGAGGTCCATCGTCACGTGGGTACGACGGCCGTCGTCGAGGGGCGTGAGCTCGGCGTGGAACCTGCCCCTGACCGGGCCGTCGATTCCGTGCACGGACCAGGAGTGCTGCGGGTCGTACTCGGTGCACTCCATCGTCATCGGAACCTCGCGCCGACCCATGTGCCGGGTGACACGGACGCGGGAGCCCAGACCGAAGGGGTGGTCGTCGAGCTGTTCGGCGGAGACCGCGCTCAGCTGCCATTCCGGCAGGTGGGAGGGGTCGATGACGTACGCCCAGACATCCTCGGGACGGCGGTCCACGTCGAACTCTTCATGGATGGCGGTCATGGCGCCTCCTCTTCGGGACATTCCCTTTGAGGGCTTATACCGGGATCGTCCCACTCGCCCGACGGCCGCGCCATCGAGCGAGCGGGACTTCACAGGCCTGTCAGCCCATCCCGACGAACAGCACCAGCAGCAGCCACACCACGGGAGCCGTCGGCAGCAGCGAGTCCAGGCGGTCCATGATGCCGCCGTGGCCCGGCAGGAGCGTGCCCATGTCCTTGATGCCCAGGTCCCGCTTGATCATCGACTCGCCGAGGTCGCCCAGTGTGGCACTGCCCGCGACCGCGAGGCCGAGGACGAGGCCCTGCCACCAGGCGCCGTCGTCGATCAGGAACTGCATGCACAGCGCGCCCGCCACCATCGCGAACGACACCGCGCCGAACAGGCCCTCACGGGTCTTGCCCGGGCTGATGCGCGGCGCCAGCTTGTGCCGGCCGAAGCGCCAGCCGACGGCGTACGCGCCCGTGTCGCTGACCACCGTCAGGAGAAGGAACGTCAGGACGCGCCAGGGGCCGTCGTCGGCCGTCAGCATCATGGCGACGAAGGTCGCCAGGAACGGGACGTAGAAGGCCGCGAAGACGCCCGCCGTGACGTCCTTGAGGTAGCCCTCCGGCGGCTCCGTCATACGCCAGACCAGGATCGCGAGTGCCGTCAGAGCCATCGCCACCCACGCGCCCTCGGCACCGCGCACGTATCCGGCGACGACCATCGCGGCGCCGCCGAGTGCCAGCGGAACGAGGGGCGCCTTGATGCCCTTGCGCTCCTGCAGCCGGCTGGTCAGTTCCCACAGGCCGACGACCACGGCGACCGCGATGACGCCGACGAAGACGGCCTTGACAACGAACAGCGACGCGATGATCACCACGCCGAGCCCGACACCGACCCCTATGGCCGCGCCCAGGTCGCGCCCCGCGCTCTTCTTCTGCGGCTGCGGCGCCGGCTGGGGGGCGTCGGGCATGGGCTCCGGATTCTGCTGCGCCGCCGGGTGGGGCGGTGCCTGCTGCATGTCGTAGGTCTGCGCCTGCGGCGATTGTTCGCGGAACAAGGGGCCGCTCAGCCGAGCGGCCCCCCGGTCGTCATCCTGGTCTTCGCCGTATCGAGGCACGGGTCCGTCGGGCGCGATGGGCATGGGGCGAGTCTGCTGCGCCTCAGGCGCATCGTACGCGGGACCCGCCGGGGCGGCCCCCTGGACAGGCCCCTGGTCGGTGGGCCCCCAGTAGCCGCCCTGCGACCCGGTGTGTGGCGGCGCTCCCCAGGAAGAGTCGTTCATCAGACCTCGAGCAGCTCCGCTTCCTTGTGCTTCAGGAGCTCGTCGACCTGTGCCACGTACTTGTGGGTGGAGTCGTCGAGTTCCTTCTCAGCACGGCGGCCCTCGTCCTCGCCGACCTCGCCGTCCTTGATCAGCTTGTCGATGGCGTCCTTGGCCTTGCGGCGCACGGAACGGATGGACACGCGCGCGTCCTCGGCCTTGCCCTTGGCGACCTTGATGTAGTCGCGACGGCGCTCCTCGGTGAGCTCGGGGAACACCACCCGGATGATGTTGCCGTCGTTGCTCGGGTTGACGCCCAGGTCGGAGTCGCGGATGGCCTGCTCGATGTTGCGCAGGGCCGTCTTGTCGAACGGGGTCACTACCGCCATGCGCGGCTCCGGCACGGAGAACGAAGCCAGCTGGTTGATCGGCGTCGGCGCGCCGTAGTAGTCGGCCACGATCTTGTTGAACATCGCCGGGTGCGCACGACCGGTACGGATCGCGGCGAAGTCCTCCTTGGCGACCACGACGGCCTTCTCCATCTTCTCCTCGGCCTCGAGGAGGGTCTCTTCGATCACCACTTGCTCCTGCGTGTCTTGAGTGAGGCCCGGCTGCGGTTCCTGTGGGGCGGCGGCCGGCTGCGTCGCGTCTTCTTCCTGCACGGTTCCCGACCTGCGGGACATTGTCCATCCCCCGGTCAGGGTCCGTAGGTGTTGCCTGTCAGTCCCGGCTGTCCTGGTCACCCACAAGCGTGCCGATCTTCTCACCCTTGACGGCGCGGGCGATATTGCCCTCGACCAGAAGCTCGAAGACGAGGATCGGAAGCTTGTTGTCGCGGCACAGCGTGATGGCGGTGGCGTCGGCGACCTTGAGGTCGCGGGTGATGACCTCGCCGTAGCCGAGGGAGTCGAACTTGACGGCGTCCGGGTTGCGCTTGGGGTCGGAGTCGTAGACCCCGTCGACACCGTTCTTGCCCATCAGCAGCGCCTCGGCGTCGATCTCCAGGGCGCGCTGCGCGGCGGTGGTGTCGGTGGAGAAGTACGGCATGCCCATACCGGCGCCGAAGATGACCACGCGGCCCTTCTCCAGGTGGCGCACGGCACGCAGCGGGATGTACGGCTCGGCGACCTGCCCCATGGTGATCGCGGTCTGCACCCGGGAGTCGATGCCCTCCTTCTCCAGGAAGTCCTGGAGGGCGAGGCAGTTCATCACGGTGCCGAGCATGCCCATGTAGTCCGAGCGGGCCCGGTCCATGCCGCGCTGCTGGAGCTCGGCGCCGCGGAAGAAGTTGCCGCCGCCGATGACGACCGCGACCTGGGAGCCGTCGCGGACGACGGCCGCGATCTCACGGGCGATCTTGTGCACCACGTCGGGGTCGACCCCCAGGCCCCCACCACCGGAGAAGGCCTCACCGGACAGCTTCAGCAGAAACCGGCCGCATACTTTGCCGTCGTCGCTCTTCTGGGGCTTGGTGGTCATGGAGATCCCGCCTCTTTCACGTGTTGCACATACGAAGAAGGCCATTGCCGCTGGGGTGGCATTTCGCTCCCATGCTCGGCAATGGCCTCCTCGTCAGATCCGCTGTCGTCCGTCACCCGCTGACAACTGCGTACGACCCTATCGGGGTCGCGCGCCGATCGCGGTACGGACTCAGATGCCGACCTTGATGCGCGCGAAGCGCTTCAGGGTGACACCGGCCTCGTCCAGGACCTTCTGGACGGACTTCTTGTTGTCGAGCGCGTACGGCTGACCGAGCAGCGTGGCGTCCTTGAAGAAGCCGTTGAGGCGACCCTCGACGATCTTCGGCAGGGCGGCCTCGGGCTTGCCCTCGGCGCGGGTGGTCTCCTCGGCGATGCGACGCTCGGACTCGACGACCTCGGCCGGCACGTCCTCCTTGGAGAGGTACTTCGGCGCGAAGGCGGCGATGTGCTGGGCGACGCCCTTGGCGACCTCGGCGTTCGGCTTGTCCAGCTCGACGAGGACACCGATCTGCGGGGGCAGGTCGGGCATCGTGCGGTGCATGTACGCGAGGACGTAGCCGTCGGAGTACTGCGCGAAGCGGTCCAGGACGATCTTCTCGCCCAGGTTGGCGTTGGCCTCGTCCACGAACGCCTGGACGGTCTTGCCGGCCTCGATCTCGGAGGCGAGCAGGGCGTCGAGGTCGGCCGGGGAGGTCTTCGCGACGTGCTCGGCGATCGCGGTGGCGACGGCCTGGAACTTCTCGCCCTTGGCGACGAAGTCCGTCTCGCACTTCAGCTCGACCAGGACGCCGGAGGAGTTGTCGTCGGCGATGATGGAGACCACGGCGCCGTTCTCGGCGGAGCGGCCCTCGCGCTTGGCGACGCCCTTCTGGCCCTTGATGCGCAGCGCCTCGACGGCCTTGTCGACGTTGCCCTCGGCCTCGTCCAGCGCCTTCTTGCAGTCCATCATGCCGGCGCCCGTGAGCTCACGAAGCTTCTTGACGTCGGCGGCGGTGTAGTTCGCCATGAGTCTGTGAATCTTTCTCGAAGTCTGGAAGATCGAAGATCTACGGGGTCTACCGCCCTCATGTAGCCGGGGGCCGCCGACTCTCCGCTGATCTACGGGTGAACGGCGGGGGCGGACTTGATGTCGCCGCCCCCGCCGTCACCACTGACGCTGACGGGTCAGGCCTGCTCGGCGTCCGCGGCCGGAGCGGCCTCGGCGGCCGGAGCCTCGGCCGCGGGGGCCTCGGCAGCGGCCTCGGCGGGAGCCTCAGCGGCCTCGGCCGGCTTCTCGGCCTCGGCGGCGGGGGCCTCGTCGGCCTTCTTCTCACCCTCGAGCAGGTCGCGCTCCCACTCGGCGAGCGGCTCGCCCGCGGCCTTCTCCTTGCCCTCGGTGGCCACACCGCTGCGGGCGATGAGGCCCTCGGCGACGGCGTCGGCGATCACGCGGGTGAGCAGGGTGACGGAGCGGATCGCGTCGTCGTTGCCCGGGATCTTGTAATCGACCTCGTCGGGGTCGCAGTTGGTGTCGAGGATGGCGACGACCGGGATGTTGAGCTTCCGGGCCTCGCCGACCGCGATGTGCTCCTTCTTGGTGTCCACGATCCAGACGGCGCTGGGCACCTTCTGCATCTCGCGGATACCGCCGAGGGTCTTCTCCAGCTTGGCCTTCTCGCGCGAGAGCACGAGAAGCTCCTTCTTGGTCAGACCCGAGGCCGCGACGTCCTCGAAGTCGATCTGCTCGAGCTCCTTGAGGCGCTGCAGACGCTTGTAGACGGTGGAGAAGTTGGTGAGCATGCCGCCCAGCCAGCGCTGGTTGACGTAGGGCATGCCGACGCGGGTGGCCTGCTCGGCGATGGCCTCCTGCGCCTGCTTCTTCGTGCCGACGAACATGACCGTGCCGCCGTGGGCGACGGTCTCCTTGACGAACTCGTAGGCGCGGTCGATGTACGACAGCGACTGGAGCAGGTCGATGATGTAAATGCCGTTGCGCTCGGTGAAGATGAAGCGCTTCATCTTCGGGTTCCAGCGACGGGTCTGGTGACCGAAGTGGACGCCGCTTTCCAGCAGCTCCCGCATCGTGACGACGGCCATGGCCGTTTCTCCTTGAGTTTCTCGGTTGTGCCGCGGGGACCGGACGGCTCCCGCGCCTGACGCCCGCGTGCGCCTTGCCGCGAGGGACCGAGAGGCGCTGACACCGGCTTGTGACCACCTGATGTCGGGGCGTGCGAAGTCGACCCGGTGACCCGGATCGCCAGAAGAAGTGTACGGGACCGGCGGGGCACCGGGTGACGCCGCTGTCCACAACCCGGAAGTCGTCCACAGATCCCGGCCATGATCGGCTCGGGTGCGGGACGGTTTCCCCATGCGAGCGAAGCGATACGTACCCCTGACGGCGGCGGCGTTGCCGGCTCTGACGTGGGCCGTTCTGACCCCGTGGGCGTGGGCGCAGCCCCCGCCTGTCCCGGCGGCCTCCTCCCCCGGCGCCCCCGCGATCGGCCGCGCCTGGCCGGTGGGCGCCCACCCCGTGGTCCTACGGGGCTGGGAGGCCCCGGCGACGGTCTACGGCCCCGGTCACCGCGGCGTGGACCTGGCGGCGCCGGCCGGGACTCCGGTACGCGCCGTGGCGGCCGGCCGGGTCTCCTTCGCGGGCCGGGTGGCGGGCCGGGGCGTGGTGTCGGTGGAGCTGACCGGGACGGCTCTGCGCACGACGTACGAACCGGTCCGGGCGTCCGTGCGCAAGGGGGACGAGGTGGCGGCGGGCGAGGTGGTGGGGGTGGTGGAGCGGACGGGTGCGCACTGCGCGGTCGCGTGCGTGCACTGGGGCCTGCTCAGCGGGCGGACCTATCTGGATCCGCTGTCGCTGCTCCCGCCGTGGCTGCTGCGCGGTGGGCCCTCGAGACTGCTGCCCGTGCTCGGAGTGCCCCTGCCCCGGCCGGCCTCAGCCGCGTACGCCCCGTAGCGCCATGCCCACCGCCGCGTCCGCGACCACCGCGGGGTCCTCGGCGCCCAGCTCGATCCGCCGCACGGCCGCGTCCACGACGCCCTGCACCAGCATCGCGGCCAGCCGGGGCTCCGCGTGTCCCATCTCCGCCAGCGCCTCGACGATCATCGCGACGAGCCCGCCGTGCGCGGCCCTGATCCGCTCCCGCGCCCCCGCGTCGAGCTCGCTCGCCGAGATCGCGACCACGGCCCGGTGCCGCCGGTCCCCGACCAGCTCCAGCTGCCGCCGCACGTACGCCGCGATCCGGTCCTCGGCCGCGGCCTCCCGCTCCATGGCCGCCCCGACCTCGGCCGCCCACACGGGGAAGTCGACCTCGCACAGTTCCTCGACCACCGCGGCCCGCGACCGGAAGTACTCGTACACGGACGACCGCGCCAGCCCCGTCCGCTCGGCGAGGGCCGGGAACGTCAGCGCCTCCGTCCCGCCGTCGGACAGCAGGGACCGAGCCGCGTCCAGCAGGGCGGCTCGCTGCATCGACCGGTGTTCGGCCACGGAGGCCGCTCGAATCCTTGGCACGTCAACCACTTTACGGACGCACCACCCCTGACGGGAGCGAGTCACGCCCTCCGGCGGGCCGTCACCGCCCGAAGCCGGCCAGCTTCGCCCGCAGCTGCAGCACCGACTTGGTGTGGATCTGGCTCACCCGGCTCTCGGTCACCCCGAGCACGTTGCCGATCTCGGCGAGCGTGAGCCCCTCGTAGTAGTAGAGCGTGACGACGGTCTTCTCCCGCTCCGGCAGGGTGTTGATGGCCCGCGCCAGGAATCGTCGCAGCTCCCGGTCCTCGGCCACCTCCACGGGGTTGTCCGCGGCGGTGTCCTCCAGGGTGTCCATGACGCTCAGCCCGTCGCCGCCCTCACCCCCGACGTGCAGCAGCTCCTCCAGCGCGACCACGTTCGCGAGCGACAACTGACTGAACACCGCGTGGAGTTCGTCCACCGCGATGCCCATCTCGGCGGCCACCTCCCCCTCCGACGGCGTCCGTCTGAGCCGCGCCTCCAGCGTCGCGTACGCCCGCTCCACGTTGCGCGCCTTCTGCCGCACCGAGCGCGGGATCCAGTCCAGCGCCCGCAGCTCGTCGATCATCGCGCCCCGGATCCGGGTGATCGCGTACGTCTCGAACTTGATCTCCCGGTCGACGTCGAACTTCTCGATCGCGTCGATCAGCCCGAAGACGCCGGACGAGACGAAGTCGGCCTGTTCGACATTGGGCGGCAGACCGACGCTCACCCGTCCCGCCACGTATTTGACCAGCGGCGAGTAGTGCAGGATCAGCTGCTCCCGCAGCCGCTCGTCCCCCGTCGCCTTGTACGACCGCCACAGCTCGTCGAGCGTCGAGGGAGCGGGCGGCCGCACGCTGCCACCGTCACGGGCGGCTGGGGGGATCGCCGCCCGGTCGGACCCGGAGGTGTGCTGGGGCATTCGTCGCCTTGTGCCGTTCTGCCGTGAAGTACGCGTTCTACGTAAAGTGCGTCGGAATCCCCGTGAGCGTAGCGTGACTGGAGCGTCGCGGTGGGCGAGGAGCGGCGCGAAACGGGTACGCAGATACGTTCCGAGGGGTGCCCCACCCGCTCACGGCGATTGCCGTGCGTGACCGTCCGGGACCATCCCGCCGGGCGTTTGCCCTGGTGTCAGGCGTTCCCCCGGACGGCCGAACACGCTCCGTCGACATCGACGGCCCCCTCGCGCCCGGAGATCACGGCCCGGCGCGTCAACTTCCAGCCGTCGCCGTGTCGTTCGACGTAACCGAGTGATCGGAGTTCGTACAGTCTCGCGACCGCGTCCTCCTGCGAGGTCTGCGCGCCCCGCGCGACGGCGGCGGCCGACGCCGTGCCACGCCCGGGCAGCGCGGCGAGCACGCGCCGGGCGGCGGCCTCCAGCAGGTCCCGGGGCAGCACGGGTCCGCGCCGTTCCGGTGCCAGCTGACCGATGTCGCCGACCAGTTCGACGACCTCCGCGGGGTCGGTGACGAGCACGGCGTCGCCCCGCAGGAGTTCGTGCACGCCCGCCGACAGGCCGCTGGTGGCGGGGCCGGGCACCCCCATCGTGTGCCGGCCGAGCCGCTGTGCCGCCCGGGCCGTGACCAGCGAGCCGCTGCGGTGGGCGGCCTCCACGACGACGGTGCCCCTGGTCAGGGCGGCGATGACCCGGTTGCGGACGACGAAGCGGCCGGCCGTCGGGTGCTCGCCGGGCGGCAGCTCCCCGACGACGAGTCCCTGTTCCGCGATCCGGTTGATCAACTCGGTGTGCCCGCGGGGGTAGGGCCGGTCGACCCCGCAGGCCAGTACGGCGACGGTGGCGCCGCCGGCGGCGAGCGCGCCCCGGTGTGCGGCGCCGTCGACTCCGTAGGCACCGCCGGAGACGACCACCCAGCCGTGCTCGGCGAGACCCGCGCCGAGGGTGGCCGCCATGTGGGCGCCGTACTCGGTGCAGGCGCGGGCGCCGACGAGGGCGACGGATCTCAGCGCCCACATCCGCAGACTGGGCCGGCCTCGCACCCACAGGCCCAGGGGGCGGGCGTCACCCAGGTCGTCGAGCTGGCCGGGCCACTCCGGGCCGCCCGGCGCCACGAACCGCACACCGGCGTCCCGTGCGGCCCTCAGGTCCCGTCCGGGGTCGGCCTCCCGGGCCCGCCCGAGCATCCCCGTCCACCGATTGTCACTGACGCCGGCCGGCTGCGGCCCCCCGACCCGCAGGACCCGCGCCACCTCCACGACCCCCCACTCCCGAACCCACCGCCCCCCGACCGGATCCCCGGGCTCGAAAACCCGACCGAGCAGCACCCGCGCGAGCAGTTCGTCGTCCAGGTCCTCGTCCGCGCTCATGTCAGCGCCCCGATGGCCATGGGCGCGCCCCTCGGCACTCCCGTGCGCAGCTGCAGCGCGAGGGCGACGTCCGTGGCGTCGGGCCTGTCGTGACCGACGAGATCGGCGACGGTCCAGGCGACCCGCAGGACGCGGTCGAGTCCGCGGGCGGTCAGGACGCCGCGCTCCAGGTTGCGCTCGGCCTCGTCCATCGCGCCGCTCGCCGCGTGCCAGCGGCTGCGCAGTTCGCGGCCCGGGATCTCGCTGTTGGTCCGCCAGGGTGTGCCGGCGAGCCGGGCCGCCGCCCGTTGCCTGGCCGCCCGTACCCGGTCGGCGACCGCCGCCGTCGACTCGCCGCGTGCGCCGCGCTGCGTCAGCTCGGCGCGCGTGACCCGGTCCACTTCGACGCGAAGGTCGACGCGGTCGAGCAGCGGCCCGGACAGCCGCGCCTGGTAGCGGCGGACGGCCGAGGGCGGACACTCGCAGAAGTCGTCGGTCCGCGAGAAGCGGCCGCAGGGGCAGGGGTTGGCGGCGAGCACCATCAGGAACTTCGCCGGGAAGCGCACCACCCCGGCACTGCGGGCGATCACCACATGACCGGCCTCCAGCGGCTGCCGCAACGCGTCGAGGGCCCGGCTGCTGAACTCGGGAGTCTCATCGAGAAAGAGAACACCGCGGTGCGACAGGGACACGGC
Source organism: Streptomyces sp. C1-1 (assembly GCF_050214755.1). Classification (NCBI taxonomy): domain Bacteria; kingdom Bacillati; phylum Actinomycetota; class Actinomycetes; order Kitasatosporales; family Streptomycetaceae; genus Streptomyces; species Streptomyces sp. C1-1. The sequence continues at coordinate 3,328,227 of NZ_CP189826.1, forward strand.
CCCGGGCCGCGCGACTCCCTGTCCGCCGCCCACGAGCGCCTGCATGGTCGCCGAGTGGTACGGGGCGCAGTACGGGGCGATGTCGATCAGCGGCTTGCCCGGTGGCAGCAGACCCGCCACCGAGTGGACGGCCGTGACCTCCAGGGACTCCTCGCGCGTGAGCCGGGGCAGGATGGCCGGGAGCCGTTCCGCGAGCATCGTCTTGCCGGCGCCCGGCGGCCCTTCCAGGAACAGGTGGTGTCCACCCGCCGCGGCGACCTCCACCGCCGTCCGCGCCGAGATCTGGCCGACGACGTCGGCGAGGTCGTGGCCCTGCTCGTGCTGGGCGGCGCCGAGGCTGTGCATACCGGTGGCCGCGCCCGTGCCGGGCACCCGCAGACCGGCGAGGAGGGGGTCCGGGCGGCCCAGCTCGTCCGGTTCCTCCTCGGGTACCGGCTCGTCCGCCAGGACGGCGATCAGCTGCCGCAGGCTGCGCACCCCGAGTACGGAGACACCGGGCACCAGCGAGGCCTCGGCGGCCGCGCACTCGGGCACGACCACCTGCTCGTATCCGGCGTCCGCCGCGGCGAGCACCGCCGGCAGGATGCCCCGGACCGGGCGCACGCGGCCGTCCAGTCCGAGCTCCCCGATCATCACGATGTCGGCGAGCACCCGAGGATCGATCCGCTCGGAGGCACCGAGCACCGCGCAGGCCACGGCGAGGTCGAACCCGCTGCCGGCCTTCGGCACCGAGGCGGGGCTGAGGCCGACCGTGAGCTTCTTCTGCGGCCACTCGCCGCCGGAGTTGACGACCGCGGCCCGGACCCGGTCCCGGCTCTCCGTCAGGCTCTTGTCGGGCAGCCCCACCAGGGTGAATGCGGCCACTCCCGGTTCCAGGTCGGCCTGGACCTCGACGACGACGCCTTCGACGCCCACCAGCGCCACCGCGCACGTTCGAGCGAATCCCATTCAGGCCACCCCCCGCGCATGCTCGACCCGGGCGGCTCCACGCCTGGGCAGGACCACGCCGACCAGGTCGATGCGGACCCCTCCTGGTGGGGCTCCTCCGTATGCGTGGATCCACTGCTCGGCCAGGCCGCGCAGCCGTCGGGCCTTCCCTGGGGTGATCGCGGCCATCGGGTGCTGGAAGGAATCCGCCCGCCGCGTCTTCACCTCGCAGACGACCAGCACCTCGCCGTCCCGCGCCACGATGTCGATCTCTCCGGACCTGCCGCAGCGCCAGTTGCGCTGCAGCACCGTCATTCCGGCCTCGGTCAGCCGGCGGGCGGCGAGGTCTTCTCCGTACTTGCCGAGTGCGCTCCGTGCGTTCATGTCGGCACCACCTCCGGCGCCAACCGTCACGCATCCCGCCCCACCGATTGGATCTTGGTGGACGACCGATCGGTTGTGGAAAACTCCGTCACCCACAAGGGCGACGCAAGAAGGCCAGGCGCCTCAGCTGCCCGGCAGCTCCAGGTCGCTCTTGTTGAGCTCCTCGATGTTCACGTCCTTGAACGTCAACACGCGGACCTGCTTCACGAAGCGCGCCGGCCGGTACATGTCCCACACCCAGGCATCCGCCATCGACACCTCGAAGAACACCTCACCCTGAACCGAGTGGACCTGCATCTCGTAGTCGTTGGTCAGGTAGAAGCGACGCTCGGTCTCGATCACGTATTTGAACAGACCGACGACATCGCGGTACTCCCGGTAGAGCTTCAGCTCCATCTCGGTCTCGTACTTCTCGAGGTCCTCGGCGCTCATGGCATGTTCCCCTTCAGCCGTGCGATCCCCCCATTGTGCGCCAGTCCCGTGCGCCCCCAGTCGATTTCCGGGTCACGGGACGACTTCCGGATCGAGGGTCACGGGCCTGGCCGGGGGACCTTCGTCGAGCAGCCGGCTCAGCAGCTCGGCGAGTCTGGTCGGATACACCGTCTCATGTGCCCGGGTCAGTTCCGCACACGTCCACCACCGCGCACCGGCCACGCTGCGCCGCTCCAGCTCCGTCAGGGCCGTCGCCCGCGTCGCCGTCTGGGCCGTATGTGCCAGGTAGTACCACTCGTCCTGGTCCCAGCGGCGGCCGGCGAACGGGAACGAGCACATCCGCCGCCACAGCACCGGCCCGAGCTCGACCTCGGTGATTCCGGTCTCCTCGGCGAGTTCCCGCAGGGCGGCCTCCTCACGACTCTCCTCGCCCTCGAGTCCGCCGCCGGGCGTGAACCACCAGTCGTCGGCCGGATCGTCCGGCTCGTGGCCGTGCAGCAGCAGGATGCGGTCATCGGGGTCCAGCAGGACGACCCGCGCGACCCTGCGCAGCTCTCGCGGTGAGGAGTCCTCGTGTGCGTCGGTCACCTCAGCGGGCACCCACGGGCTCCGTCCGCGTACGGGCGCGGCGGTTGCCCAGCCGCTTGGCGATCGGGCCGTAGGCCCCGCCGCCGAGGACCAGGACGCCTCCCACGACGATGAGGGTGACGATCACCCGCAGCGGTCCCGGCGTGGACAGCGCGCCGAGCGTCGCGAAGCCGGTCGGACGCTCCAGCATGCCCTTCGCGGGCCAGACGACGGCGTCCACGCGGGCGGTCACGGCAGAGCGCGCGACGGTGCCCTGGGCGGCGTCGCTGAGGTGGGCGGAGGAGTCCAGGGAGCCCGAGCGCTCGTCACCGAGCAGGAACAGGCGCCCCTTGGGGACCTTCACGGTCGGGATCTTCTTGTCCTCGACGGCGCCGCCCTTGAGGTAGCCCTCGTCGATCTGCTTGCCGTTGACGGTCAGCTTGCCGTCGGTGCAGCAGGAGACGGTGTCGCCGCCGACGGCCACCACGCGCTTGACCACGGAGGCGTTGGTCACCCAGGTCTTGTCGTTGAAGACGACGACGTCGCCCCGGCGGATCTCGCTGCCGTCGACGCGCTGCGCCAGCACCCGGTCACCGGCGTCGATGGTCGGTGTCATCGAGGTGGTCGGCACCGTGTACGGCCGGTACACCACCGCTCCCCAGCCGAATCCGCCGAGGAACAGCACAATGCCCAGCGCGACGGCCAGTCCGGACAGTCGCTGTCCGGCCTTGCTGCCCACCGGGCCCGTGCTCTTGCCACCGCTGCGCGGTGCCGTACGTGTCGTGCTCTCGCCACCCATGGACCCGCACCCTACCCGGCGGTACCTGACCCGGTCAGCCCCTCCGGGCCGCACCCGGGTCACAACTGCACCAGGGCTTCACCAAGCCGCCGCGGGCCGGGTCCGTGGACGGACTGTCCGTGAACAGGCTGTCCGTGAACAGGCTGTCCGTGGACGGGCTCAGCGGGTCTCGGCCGCCGAGGCCTTCCTACGACGCCACAGCGCGACCGGCACGACACCGACGAGGGCGACGGCGTTCGGCGCGGCCGTGAGGGCGGCGGAGGCCGAGGACTTGTCGTTGATGCCGGTCTGGTCGAAGGTATCCGGGATGGGCAGGTTGTCCCAGCGGTTGATCGGCCAGGCGATGACGATGGCGCGGCCCACGACGTCCTTCACCGGGACCATGCCGTGGTGCTTGTCGTTCTGGTTGTAACGGGAGTCGCGCGAGTTCTGGCGGTGGTCGCCCATGACCCAGATGTAGCCCTTGGGGACCTTCACGGAGAACTGCCCGCCCTGGTCGTCGACACTGCACGGGGTGTTGCCGGCGTAGACGAACGACTTGTCGTTCAGCGCCTTGCCGTTGACCTTCAGCGGGCCGGTGCCCTTGCAGGAGACCGTGTCGCCGCCGACGCCGATGACGCGCTTGATGAGGTCCTTCTCCTCGGCGGACGGCATCAGGCCGATCCAGCTGAGGACCTTCTGCACCGGGTTCGGGTTGGGCGTCGGCTCGCCGGCCAGCCAGTTGTCCGGGTCGTGGAAGACGACGACCTCGCCGCGCTCGGGCTTGGAGCCGAACCAGGGGGTGAGCTTGTCGACCAGGACCCGGTCGCCCTGCTGGAGGGTGTTCTGCATCGAGTCCGAGGGGATCGAGAACGCCTGCACCAGGAAGGTCTTGATCAGCAGCGCCAGGACCAGCGCGATACCGATCAGGATGGGCAGCTCCTTCCAGAAGGAGCGCTGCTTCTTCGCCCTGGGCGCCGAGTCGCCCGGCCCCTCGCCGTCGGTCCGGGTCTGCTCACCGGGCATGGTGCCGTCCTCGCCGGTACCGGAGTCACTCCCGGAGGTCACGGCGCTGTCCGCGGCCGGGACGGCTTCCGCGGGGCGTCCGCGATGCTCCTCGCCGTCGTGTCCGGACCGTGCGCCAACCGCCACATCCCCCACGCCAACTCCTCACTCTGTGCCGCCGCCTGCCCCATGCGCGGCGCAGGCCCACCACTCCCATAACGAGCGGGAGTTCCGCAGGGCTCGGGAGCTGGATCGCTGTCTTCAGATCGTCTGGGGCAACCCTATGCGACAGCTCGGGCGCGGCGGTCGTCCCCGACACGGAGTTGGAAACGGAAGCGAAAGTTTTAGGTTCGTCGAGCGAGGTCCAGTGGCCGAGGGGCCAGGCGATGACCTTGGCCCGCCCCACCACGGAGTCGACGGAGACGGTGCCGCCGTAGGCGGTGTTCATGTGGGCGCGGGAGTCCGCGGAGTTGCCTCGGTGGTCGCCCATCACCCACAACCGCCCCTGGGGGACGGTGATGTCGAACTGCTGGGTCGACGGTGCGTTCCCGGGGTACAGGTAGTCGCCCTCGGTCAGGGGCACCCCGTTGACGGTCACCCGCCCCTGATCGTCACAGCACTTGACGTGGTCACCGCCGACGCCGATGACCCGCTTGATGAGGTCCTTGTCGTTGGCCGACGGCAGCAGACCGATGAAGGTGAGCCCTTCCTTGATCTGCTTGACGACGACGGGATCGTCCTTCGTCGTGGTGGTCTGCTCGCCCGCGAGCCAGCCACCGGGGTCCTTGAAGACGACGACGTCCCCGCGCTCGGGCTTGGAGCCGAACCAGGGTGTGAACTTGTCGACCAGGACGCGGTCGCCGATCCGGATCGTCTGCTCCATGGACCCGGAGGGGATGACGAACGCCTGCACCAGGAACGTCTTGAGGACGAGAGCTATGAGGACGGCCACGCCGACCAGGAGGGGTATCTCCTTGACCGCGCTGCGCCGGCGCTTCCGCTTGACCTTGCGCTGCAGCTTGCGCCGCTCGGCGCGGGTACGGCCGCCGCTGGGCGCGGAACCCGACGTCGGTCCGGAGGTGCGGCGGGAGCCCGTGGGCAGCAGGTTCTCGGTGCCGAAGGTGCCGTAGCCGCCGCCGCTCGGCTCGGGGCGGCGCGGTTTGCCGCGGTTACCCATGGGCACCGCCGGCCGTCGCGGACGCGGCGGGCACGCGCGCGTAGGCGCCCGGTCGCTGCAGGCGGGTCCAGTGGGCGGTGGGCCAGACGATCCAGTCGGCCCGGCCGATGACGTCGGAGACCGGAATCATGCCGCCGCCGGGTGAGCCCAGGTGGTCGCGGGAGTCGCTGGAGTCGCTGCGGTGGTCGCCGAGGACGAAGAGGGTGCCGTCGGGCACGACGACATGGAAGGGAACCGTCGACGGGCTGTCCCCGGGGTGCAGGAACGCCGACTCGTCGACCGACCGGCCGTTCACCTCGATCCTCCCCTCCTTGTCACAACAGACCACCCGGTCTCCCCCCACTCCCACGACGCGCTTGATGTAGTCCGCGTTCCCGAAATACCCACTTCCGTCGAACACCACAACATCGCCGCGCCGCGGCTCGGCACCGAAACGGTACGCCAACTTATTTACGAGAACGCGGTCCCCGATCCTCAATCCGTCTTCCATGGATCCGCTGGGAATCTGGAAGGGCTGGACCACGAAAGCGTTGAGGATCAGCAAAAAGACCAGGCAGACCAGCAGCGTCAGGGAGATCCGGCCGCCGGGCAGCCACTCGGTGATCCGCGACACCAACGCGAAACGCGACCGTCCCTCCACAGCCTCTGGTTCAGGGCGGGAGGAGCGGTCGCGCTCCGTGTGCTGTGCTTCGGTGTCCATCGGGGCGGAATGTTATCCGGCCCCCATGTGAACACCCGCGCGAGCTCAGTTGTCGCGCTTCTCCTTGATCTTCGCGGCCTTGCCGCGCAGCTCGCGCAGGTAGTACAGCTTGGCGCGACGCACGTCACCGCGGGTGACGAGCTCGATCTTCTCCACGATCGGGGTGTGCACCGGGAAGGTGCGCTCGACGCCGACGGAGAAGGAGACCTTGCGGACCGTGAAGGTCTCGCGGACACCGGCGCCCTGGCGGCGGATCACAACGCCCTTGAACTGCTGCACACGGGAGCGGTTGCCCTCGATGACGCGGACGTGGACGTTGACGGTGTCACCCGGGCGGAAGGCCGGGAGGTCGCTGCGCAGCGACGCGGAGTCGACGGAGTCGAGCAGGTGAGACATTTCGTCTGCTTTCTTCGCTGATGCCACAGGTCATCAACGGGAGTTAGATGCTTCAGGAGGATGCTGTCCGTGTCGGGACGGGCGTCGTGTCCCCCTGTGGCAGGGGCGCACGCCGGACGACGCACAACAGCGGCCTATTCTTCCACGCCCTGAGTCCTGCGCCAAAATCGGCCGTACGGCTCCCCCTCCGGGTCAGGCGTCCAGCCCAGGATGGAGAGCATCTCGCGGTCCTTCTTGTCGAAGGCCTTGGGCTCGCAGCGCTCGATCAGGTCGGGCCGGTTGGCCGTCGTACGCCGGAGGGCCTCGTCGCGGCGCCAGCGGGCGATCTTCCCGTGGTGGCCGCTGAGCAGCACGTCCGGGATGCCGCGGCCGCGCCACTCGGGCGGCTTGGTGTAGACGGGGCCCTCCAGGAGGTTGGCCATGGCGCCGGGCGCGAAGGAGTCGTCGCGGTGCGACTCGGCGTTGCCGAGGACGCCGGGCAGCAGCCGGGCCACGGCCTCCGTGACCACCAGGACGGCCGCCTCGCCGCCGGCGAGTACGTAGTCGCCGATGGACACCTCGTAGACGGGCATCCGGGTCGCGTACTCGTCGATGACCCGCCGGTCGATGCCCTCGTAGCGGGCCGGCGTGAAGACCAGCCAGGGCCGCTCGGAGAGCTCGACGGCGAGTTCCTGCGTGAAGGGGCGGCCGCTGGGCGTGGGGACGATCAGCGCGGGCGCCCGGGAACCGGTCTCGTAGCCGTCGGCGAGGACGTGATCCAGGGCGTCGCCCCAGGGGTCGGTCTTCATGACCATGCCGGGGCCGCCGCCGTAGGGGGTGTCGTCGACGGTGTTGTGGCGGTCGTAGGTCCACTCACGCAGGTCGTGCACATGGACGTCGAGCTGTCCACGCGCGCGTGCCTTGCCGACGAGGGAGACGTTCAGGGGTTCGAGGTACTCGGGGAAGATCGTGACGACGTCGAGGCGCATCGCTTACGACTCTTCCCGCGAGGAGGCGATCTCCGCCTTGTCGTCGATCAGACCGGGCGGCGGCGTGATGACGGCCTTCTGCTCGGCGAGGTCGATCTCGGTGACGATCTCCTCGACGAAGGGGATCATCACCTCGCTGCCGTCCGGGCGCTCGACGATGAAGAGGTCCTGGGACGGCAGGTGCGAGATCTCGGTGATCCGGCCGATCTCGACCCCGTCGGCCGTGACCACGTCGAGGTCGATGAGCTGGTGGTCGTAGTACTCGTCCTCCTCCTCGGGGAGCTCGTCCGGGTCGACCTCGGCGATCAGCAGGGTGTTGCGCAGGGCCTCGGCGCCGTTGCGGTCGTTCACGCCCTCGAACCGCAGCAGGAGCCGGCCGCTGTGGACGCGGCCCGTCTCGATGGTGAGGGGACCCGTGGAGGACGGGTCGGTGGCCAGGACGGCGCCGGGGGCGAGCCGCAGTTCGGGCTCGTCGGTACGGACCTCGACGGTGACCTCGCCCTTGATGCCGTGGGCGCGGCCGATCCGCGCGACTACGAGCTGCACTTCTCAGGATCTCCTGTCATACGACTACGGGCCGGGGACGGCCCAGTGGCCCTCCCCGGCCCGAGCCGGTGCTGCGTTTGGCGTCAGCGGACGTGGTCGACGTCGACGAGGTCGACGCGGACACCACGGCCGCCGATTGCGCCCACGACGGTGCGCAGAGCGCGCGCGGTGCGGCCGTTGCGGCCGATCACCTTGCCGAGGTCGTCGGGGTGGACCCGGACCTCGAGGACGCGTCCGCGGCGCAGGTTGCGGGAAGCGACCTGCACATCGTCAGGGTTGTCGACGATGCCCTTCACGAGGTGCTCGAGAGCCTCCTCGAGCATGCTCAGGCCTCGGCCGACTCGGACTCGGCGGCGGCCTCGTCCTTCTTCTCCGCCTTCTTCTTCTGGGTGATCGCCTCACCCTTGCCCTCGTCGTCCCCACCCAGGGCCTCGAACGACGGGCGCGCCTTCTTGGGCTCGGCCACGAGCAGCGGAGCCGGGGCGGGCTCGCCCTTGAACTTCTGCCAGTCGCCGGTCTTCTTCAGGATGGCGAGAACCGGCTCGGTCGGCTGCGCGCCGACACCCAGCCAGTACGCCACGCGCTCGGCGTCCACCTCGATGACCGACGGGTGGTAGGTCGGGTGGTACTTGCCGATCTCCTCGATCGCACGGCCGTCACGGCGGGTGCGGGAGTCGGCGACGACGATGCGGTAGTGAGGCGAACGGATCTTGCCCAGACGCTTCAGCTTGATCTTGACTGCCACGGGAGTGGGTTCTCCTGGATTTGACGTGGTTGGGCACGGCGAGAGAGCCGCGTGGGGTTGCGGTACCCGAGTGCCCGATGGACGCGTCAGCCGGAGGAGAGAGGGGTCCTGTGCGGCTGTCGAGTACAGCTAGCCATTGTGCCACACCTCGAGGGTCGCCTCGGACCGGCGGTTCCCGGCGCCGGGCATGCGGAAGCGGCACCCGGCCTCGCGCGCCGTCACGGCGTCCGCACGGCCCGGCGCTGCCGGGTGCCGCCCGCGGTCCACTCGTGCCGGCAGAGCGGCACTGCTTCCCGCGAGCGGCGGTCGGCTCCCCCGACCACGGTGCCCGGATCCCGGCAGCCACGAGTTGCCGGCGCTCCAGGGCGCGCGGTCAGGCCGCCCCGACGACCTCCGGGATCCGGAACGGCTTGCCGCAGCCGCCGCAGACGATCGGGGCCTGGGCCAGGACCGAAGGGACGACCCGGACGTTGCGACCGCAGTCGCAGACGGCCTTCACCCGCACCCCGCCCCCGGATGAGCCGTGGCGGGCGGCGGGGCCGCGGAAGCTCTTCGGGGTGTCCGCCGCCGTCGCCACCGTGTGGGCCTTCAGCGCGCGCTGGAGGCGGTCGATGGTGGGACGGTAGCGGCGCTTGGCCTCGGGGTTGAGCGTGACCAGCGAGAAACCGCTGCTGGGATGCGGCTCCTCGGGGTGGTCCAGGCCCAGCTCCTCGGCGATGGCGAGGAATCGGCGGTTGTGGTACCGGCCGGCGCGGGAGGTGTCGCGCACGCCGCGCGCGGCGGCGATGCCGTGGACTGCCTCATGGAGCAGTCGCTCGAAGGAGAGCTCGTGCCCGCACGCGGACGACGACTCTCCGATCAGGGACTCTGGCGCGGCGAGATCGGGCAGCTCGGGGTGGTACCGCTGAATGTCGGCCCACGCCTGTGCCAGCTCCGCGGCGAGAACAGGTGGTGTCTGTGTCGTGCTCACGTAATGACAACGAGCGGGGGTGCCGCTGTGTTCCTATTCCGGGGCATCCCAAATAATTTGCACGTACCCGTCAGTTGCCGCTGATGCGTGGAGACGAGGGCGGGTGCGCTGATCTGCGGAGAAGCCTCGCAGCTCGTACCAAGCCGGTACGTAGCCTGACGTACGCCCCGCCGCGTAGATCGCGTCCACGCGTGGGTGCGGCTGTGCTCCGCGGATACGCAAGAGGCGTTTCGGTCGCTCTCGCGCCGGAACGGCCCTGCCTCAGTAAGCGCCCGAGAGGGCAGCGACGTTACCGGGCGCGTGCGCACCCCCCGTCGCCGGCCCGTCGGCGCAGAGCAGACACCCTACGGGCCCAGGTTGCCGGAATGTGAAATCTCGCCACTCGGACGCCGAACCCTCAAGCCGGGGCCCACGAGCACTGGACGAGCGGTCGAGTGCGGAGTTACCTGGCATACGGGGGGAGTGCGAGCGCACGTCACGGGGGCCAAGGAATCGGGCACAGCTGCAACTCTCGGCGGATTGGGGCGCTTTACATGACACCTACGCTCGTGCGGCAGCACCGGACTCACGCGGGCGCGAAACCCCGTGTGGACCTGTGTGCACGCGCGCGTGACTGGTCCGAGATCCAGGAGCGGATGCTGGTGCCGCTCTACGAGGCCGTCTACGAGCGACTCGAGGTCGGGACCGGCACGCGCCTTCTGGCCCTCGGTTGTGGCAGCGGGCTCTCCCTTCTCATGGCCGCTTCCAGAGGCGCGGCCGTCACCGGTGTCGAGCACTCCTCCCCCGAACGGCTGGCCCTGGCGCGGGAGCGGCTGCTGCCGGACGCGTGGGACGCACGCGGGCGTGCGGACGTCCGGATCGTCGACGGTCCGCCCGGGGACCTGGGGACCGCGGGCGGCGCGGAGACGCCCGCGTACACCCTGGTGACCGTCTTCGAGCCCCTCGGGTGGGCAGGGGACTCGGAGGGGGTCGGCGGGCTGCTGCGGGCGGCGATACCGCTCGCCGAGCGCGGGGCACCCGTGGTCCTCGCCGGCTGGGGTCCGCCGGAGCGCTGCGCCACGGCGTCCGTGCTGCGGGTGGCCGGCAAGCTGGCGGACCCGCTGCGCGGCGCGGGCAGCCCGCGTCCCACCCTGCGCGACGACCTGGAGGAGGTGGCCCAGCGGTCCGGTCTGCGGCCGGACGGCTCCGGGCGGGTCGCCTGCCCCTTCGGATACGCCGACACGGACAGCGCGCTCAAGGGGCTGCTGTCGACCGGTCTGTTCGACGCGGCGATCTCGGCGACCGACCGCACGCAGGTCAACAAGGAGTTGACGGAAGCGCTGCACCCGTATGTGCGCGGCGACGGCACGGTGTGGATGCCCAACGTCTTCCGGTACGTGATCGCGCGCGTCCCCTAGGCGACACGATTGGCCGAAAGCAGCGGGGCCGGTCGTCGTCGCGACGCAATGTCGTGACGACGACCGACCCCGGTGGGCCGCACGGTCAGCCCATGAACTTCTTGAACTCGTCCGGCAGCTCGAAGTCCTGCGGGGCCTGCTGGCCGGGTACGCCGAAGGCGCCGCCGCCCTGAGCGGCCGCCGCGCGCCGGGCGGCCTCCTCCTGCTCCTGCTGCTTGCGCTTCATCGGGTTGCCGGAGCGCTGCTTGCCCTTGGCCTTCTTCGGCTGCTTCTTCGCGCGGCCGGGGCCGCCGCCCATGCCCGGGATGCCCGGCATACCGGGCATGCCGCCGCCCTGGGCCATGCGGGACATCATCTTGCGGGCCTCGAAGAACCGCTCGACGAGGTTCTTCACCGCGCTGACCTCGACACCGGAACCCTTGGCGATACGGGCGCGGCGGGAGCCGTTGATGATCGTCGGGTCCTGGCGCTCGCCCGGCGTCATCGACTTGATGATGGCGGCCGTGCGGTCGACGTCACGCTCGTCGAGGTTGTTGATCTGGTCCTTGATCTGGCCCATGCCGGGCAGCATCCCGAGGAGCTTCGAGATGGAGCCCATCTTCCTGACCTGCTCCATCTGGGCCAGGAAGTCGTCCAGGGTGAAGTCCTGGCCCTTCTTCGACGCCAGCTTGGAGGCCATCTTCTGGGCCTCTTCCTGGCTGAACGTCTTCTCCGCCTGCTCGATCAGGGTGAGCAGATCACCCATGTCGAGGATGCGGGAGGCCATCCGGTCCGGGTGGAAGGCGTCGAAGTCCTCGAGCTTCTCGCCGTTCGACGCGAACATGATCGGCTTGCCGGTGACCTGGCGGATCGACAGGGCGGCACCGCCGCGGGCGTCGCCGTCGAGCTTGGACAGCACGACACCGTCGAAGCCGACGCCGTCGCGGAAGGCCTCGGCGGTGTTGACCGCGTCCTGACCGATCATCGCGTCGACGACGAAGAGGATCTCGTCCGGGGAGACGGCGTCGCGGATGTCCGCGGCCTGCTGCATCATCTCCTGGTCGATGCCGAGGCGGCCGGCGGTGTCCACGATCACGATGTCGTGGACCTTGGACTTCGCGAAGTCGATGGAGTCCTTGGCGACCTTGACCGGGTCGCCGACGCCGTTGCCCGGCTCGGGCGCGTACACCGCGACGCCCGCGCGCTCGGCGACGACGCTCAGCTGGTTCACGGCGTTCGGACGCTGCAGGTCGGCGGCGACCAGCAGCGGCGAGTGGCCCTGCTCCTTCAGCCAGTGGCCCAGCTTGCCCGCGAGGGTGGTCTTACCGGCACCCTGCAGACCCGCCAGCATGATCACGGTGGGCGGCTGCTTGGCGAAGCGCAGGCGCCGGGTCTCGCCGCCGAGGATCGTCACGAGCTCGTCGTTGACGATCTTCAGGACCTGCTGCGCCGGGTTCAGCGCGCGGGAGACCTCGGCGCCGAGGGCGCGCTCCTTGACGTTCTTGATGAACGTCCGCACGACGGGCAGCGCCACGTCCGCCTCGAGGAGCGCGATGCGGATCTCGCGCGCGGTGGCGTCGATGTCCGCCTCGCTCAGACGCCCCTTGCCGCGCAGATTCTTGAAGGTCGCTGAGAGGCGATCGGAGAGAGTGTCGAACACGGCGGCGTCGGTCCTCGGAGTCGGGGGCAGTGTGAGCGTCTTCCAGGGTATCCGGACGCGCAAGACAATCGTCCCCGCCCGGCACCTTCCAGGGTCTGTCGTTCGGATCAGCCTGGCTGTGACGTGCGCTGCCTTGCAGCCGGCCCGAGCGGGGTCCGGTGCGTGCGGCCGCAAGGCGGAGGAGGGCGTCGACGCGGAGCATCGGCACGCGGCGACAACGCCGCGGAAGTGCGTGCCAGACCCCGCGACGCCGGGATGATCCGAACGACGGGCCCTGGGTCACCCCCGCAAGGTCTCCTCCAGCTTGCGTGCCACGGAGGCCGCCTCCTCGCCGGGCAGCGGCACCCCTTCGGCCCCGGTGACGTAGAAGGCGTCCACGGCGTTGGCGCCGAGCGTGGACACGTGCATGCTGCGCACCCGCACCTTCGCGTCGTCCAGCGCCCGCCCGATGCGGTGCAGCAGTCCGGGTGCGTCCTGCGCCCGCACCTCGATGACCGTGGCGTGCCGGGAGGCCGCCGAGGCCACCGTCACACGCGGCGGCGGCGCGACCACGCCCCGGCGGCGCGGATACGCGGCGTCCCGCTCGGCGAGGCGTCCGGCGATGTCCAGGGAGCCGTCCAGGGCCCGTACGAGATCGGCCCGCAGACGGGCGGCCTGGGGCAGGGAGCCGTACTCGGCGGCGACCCGCCAGTCCAGCAGCAGGACCGCGCCCTCGACGCCGTCGGGCAGGTCCAGGGCGCGCAGCTCGGCCGTGCGGACGGTCAGCCGGTGCATGGCGAGGACGCCGGCGACCGCGGGCAGCACGCCCGGCTGGTCCGGTACGGCGATCAGCAGCTCCACGCCCAGCGGTTCGGGGTCGCCGGAGGGCTGGTCGTCGGCCGGCGGCTCGGTCTGCGCGCGCAGGGACAGCACGGGGCTGCCGGTGGCGAGCGCCTCGATGGCGAGGCGTTCCTGCTCGGCCGTGGGCGCGGCGGCCTCGGGCTCGTCCGGCGCGTCCCCGGAGAGCGCCGCGTGGACGCGCTTGACGAGGTCGGCGACGAGCGAACCGCGCCAGGACGACCAGGCGGCCGGGCCGGTGGCAAGCGCGTCCGCCTCCGTGAGCGCGTGCAGCAGCTCCAGCGTCCCCTGCGAGCCGACCGCTTCGGCGACCGACCGCACGGTGGCCGGGTCCTCCAGGTCACGCCGGGTGGCCGTGTCGGCGAGCAGCAGGTGGTGGCGTACCAGGGCCGCGAGTACGGCGACGTCCTCGCGGTCGAAGCCGATGCGGGCGGCGACGTCGCGGGCGATGATCTCGCCGGCCACCGAGTGGTCGCCGGGCCAGCCCTTGCCGATGTCGTGCAGGAGCGCGGCGACCAGGAGGAGGTCGGGGCGGTGGACGCGGCGGGTGAACTCGGAGGCGCGCACGGCTGTTTCGATCAGGTGCCGGTCGACGGTCCAGATGTGCACGGCGTTGCGCTGCGGCCGGCAGCGTACCCGCTCCCAGTCGGGCAGCAGCTGGGTGATCAGGCCCTCCGCCTCCAGCGCCTCCCACACCTCGATGGTCGGACTGCCCGAGCCGAGGAGGGTCACGAGCTGTTCGCGCGCCTCGGCGGGCCAGGGCGTGGGCAGGGGGCGCACGAGGGACGCCATGCGCCGTACGGCGTGCAGCGAGAGCGGGAGGCCGGCCTGCGCGGCGGCCGCGGCGGCGCGCAGCGGCAGGACGGGGTCGCGCTCGGGGCGCGCGGCGCGGGCGAGCACCACCTCGCCGTCCTGCTCCACCACGCCCTCCGCCAGGGGCGAGCGCTCGGCGACCGGCTTTCCGCCGCCCAGCATGGCGCGCAGCCTTGGCCGCACGGCGCGCGATCGCAGCACGCGCCCCACCTCGCGCCAGGTGACGTCACTGGCGTAACTGATGACCCGCGCGGCCTCGTAGACCTGGCGCAGGAGGGTGTCGGCGTCCAGGAGGCCCAGCTCGGCGGCGACCTGGTCCTGTTCCTGGAGCGCGAGCCGGTCGGTGGCGCGCCCGGTGGCGAGGTGGAGCGCGTCGCGGACGTCGAGGAGCCGGCGCCGGGCGTCGTCGAGGCCCTCGCGGGGGGCGTCGGCCAGCCAGGAGGCGGCGACGGCGCGCAGGGCGGTGGCGTCGCGCAGGCCGCCGCGGGCCTCCTTGAGGTCGGGTTCGAGGAGGTACTGCAGCTCGCCCTGGCGTTCGGCGCGCTCGGAACAGAGCTCCTGGAGTTCGGGGAGGCGTTTGGGCGCCTGGTTGCGCCAGTCGGCGAGGACGGCGGTGCGCAGGCCGGCCGTCAGACCCAGGTCGCCGGCGATGTGACGGGCGTCCAGGAGACCGAGTTGGACTTTCAGATCCTCTCCGGCCGTCTTGCGCGCCTCCCCCGGGGTGCGCACGGAGTGGTCCAGGGAGAGGCCGAGGTCCCAGACGGGGTACCAGATGCGGTCGGCCAGGGCGGCGACCGCCTTGGGGTCGCTGCCGTCGTGGAGCAGGACCAGGTCGAGGTCGCTGCGCGGGGACAGCTCGCCGCGGCCGTAGCCACCGACCGCGATCAGCGAGGCGCCGCGCAGTCCCTCGGCGCCGGCGGCGAACAGGCCGGTCAGCCATTCGTCCGTCAGCCCCGAGAGGGCCGCACGGCGCGGCGGCCCGGACCGCGCCCCCTCCGTGAGGAGACGCAGCCGGGCCGCCGCGTAGCCGCTGGGTCCCGAGTCCTCTGCTTCGTTGTGCACGTTCGTACTCGACACCCGGCAGCTCCTGTTCTTCTTCTGTCAGAGCGCGTCGGGGCCGCGCTCGCCGGTCCGGACCCGGACGGCCGTCTCGACCGGGATCGACCAGACCTTGCCGTCACCGATCTTGCCGGTTCGGGCCGCCTTGACGACGACATCGATCAGCTGCTCGGCGTCGTCGTCCTCGGCCAGCACCTCGATGCGGATCTTCGGCACCAGATCGACGGTGTACTCCGCACCGCGGTAGACCTCGGTGTGGCCCCGCTGACGACCGTAGCCGCTCGCCTCGGTGACCGTCAGGCCGTGGACTCCGAAGGCCTGGAGGGCTTCCTTGATCTCGTCGAGCCGGTGGGGCTTGACGACGGCGGTGATGAGCTTCATGCGTCCACCTTCTTGCTCGCGGCACCGACACCGGCCGGGACCGTGCTCTTGACCGCGCCGCCACCGGCGCCGCTGAAGTCGTATGCGGTCTCGGCGTGCTCGGCCTGGTCGATGCCGGAGACCTCCTCGTCCTCGCTGACCCGCATGCCGATGGTCTTGTCGAGGATGAAGGCGAGGATCGCGGAGGCGATCAGCGAGTAGGCGAGGACACCGAAGACACCGGCGCACTGGATCCAGAACTGGTGCATGCCGCCGCCGTAGAACAGGCCCTTGACGTCGGACTGGCCCTTGCCGCTGGCGAACAGACCGATGAGCAGGGAGCCCGCGATACCGCCGACCATGTGGACACCGACGACGTCGAGCGAGTCGTCGTAGCCGAACTTGAACTTCAGGCCCACGGCCGCGGCGCACAGGACACCGGCGATGACGCCGACGGCGATCGCGCCGAGCGGGGAGACGGCACCACCCGACGGGGTGATGGCGACGAGGCCCGCGACGGCACCGGAGGCGGCGCCCAGCGTGGTGAACGCGCCGTGGCGGATCTTCTCGTAGGCGAGCCAGGCGAGCATGGCGGCGCCGGTGGCGATCTGGGTGTTGACGAACATCAGCGGGCCGACGCCGTCGTCGTTGCCGAGCCAGGAGCCGGCGTTGAAGCCGAACCAGCCGAACCACAGCAGACCGGCGCCGAGCATGACCAGCGGCAGGCTGTGCGGGCGCATCGGGTCCTTCTTGAAGCCGACGCGCTTGCCGATGACCAGGATGACGCCGAGCGCCGCGGCACCGGCGTTGATGTGGACCGCGGTACCACCGGCGAAGTCGATCACACCGAGCTCGAAGGCCCAGCCGCCGGTGCCCCAGACCCAGTGCGCGACCGGGAAGTAGACGATCGTGGCCCACAGGATGAGGAAGAGGGTCCAGGCGCTGAACTTCACCCGGTCCGCGAGCGCGCCGCTTATCAGAGCGGGCGTGATGATCGCGAACATCATCTGGAAGATGGCGAAGACGAACACCGGGATGGTGTAGCCCGGCCAGAGGTCCATCTTGTCGATGCCGGCCCAGCCGACGAAGTCGCCGGTCCAGCCGATCACTGAGCCGTGGTCGGTGCCGAAGCTCATGGAGAAGCCGTAGAGCACCCACAGGATGGTCACGACACCCATGCTGATGAAACTCATCATCAGCATGTTCAGGGTGCTCTTGACACGGACCATGCCTCCGTAGAAGAAGGCAAGACCGGGGGTCATGATCAGCACAAGCGCGGATGCGATCAGCATGAAACCCGTGTTCGCGGATGACAGCTTGGGTGCCTCCGCGGCAAGCGTGATGGCGGCTGATGCCATCGGCGTCTCCTCGTCGGTTGTACGGCCCCGTGCGGGTCGGAGCGTGTGAGCGGTCCGGTCATGAGGGGTGGGCCGGTTATGCGCCATGAGATTGGCGCAGCGCGGTTTCGGTGGAAGCCCCTGGTTGTTTCACCGGAGTGACGAAGACGCCCTGCGTGTTACGGATCGATGAATTGCCAGATGCCCGGCCGGGCGATCGTTATCGTGGCGCAACCTTCGAGGAAGGCGAAAACCGGCCGCGGCGGGCCTTCCGATGACCTGGCATGGGGGAGCCGAGTCGGGCAGTTCGGGAGGGCCGGCCGCGGCCGGGGTTCAGGGAGTTCAGACCGCTTCGGCGGTCTCGGGGAGCTCGATCGCGAGCTTCTCCGTGAGATCCACGACCTCGGCGAGGTCGCCGAAGTCGCGTACAGCCGTGTCGACGGTCTTTCGGATACGAGTGTTGACTCGCTCGGAGCGGACCTTCTTGGCGATGTGCATGGCCTGCCCGGCCAGCACCGCGCTCTGCCCGGGCTCGCGCCGCAGCAGGTGCACGGTGGCCATGCCGATCAGGTTGAGCGCGTACGACCGCTGGTGCTCGGGGTCCTCGGCGAACAGCTCCACGGCCCGCTGCATGAGGGGCTCGGACAGGGACGCGTACGTGGGGCTGCGGCCGGCCACGTAGGCGAGGTCGCGGTAGGAGTGGCTGTTCTCGCCGTACAGCTCGGCCTCGGAGAAGAAGCGGATCCAGTCGGGGTCCGGCTCGTCCCACTCGTCGACCTCGCCGAAGGTGTCCTCGGCCATCCGCACCGCCCGCTTGCACTTGCCGGGCTGCCCCATGTTGGCGTAGGCGCGGGCCTCCATCGCATACAGCATCGACTGGGTGCGCGGACTCGCGCAGTCCCGGCTGCCGTACTGCGCGAGGTGGATCAGCTCCAGGGCGTCGTCGGGCCGGCCGAGGTGGATCATCTGGCGGCTCATGCTGGACAGGACGTACGAGCCGAGCGGCCGGTCGCCGGCCTCCTTGGCGGCGTGCAGGGCGAGGACGAAGTACTTCTGCGCGGTGGGCTGCAGTCCGACGTCGTACGACATCCAGCCCGCGAGCTCCGCCAGTTCGGCCGCGACCTTGAACAGCCGACGGGTGGTGCTCTCGGGCTGGGGTTCCTGGAGGAGGTCGGTGACCTCGTGCAGCTGGCCGACGACCGCCTTGCGGCGCAGGCCGCCGCCGCACTGGGCGTCCCACTGGCGGAACATCACCGTGGTGGACTCCAGGAGGTCCAGCTCGGGCTGGGAGAGCCGGCCGGGGCGGCGGCTCGCGGCGGACTGCTCGGCCTCCGGCTGCGGGGCCTGGGGGCCGGGCACCAGCCAGCGCTGCATCGGCTCGATGAGGGACGGGCCCGCGGACAGCACCAGCGAGGTCCCGAGGAAGCCGCGCCGCGCCAGCATCAGGTCGCTGCGCGAGAACTCGCTGAGCAACGCCACCGTCTGAGGGCCCGTCCAGGGCAGGTCGACGCCGGTCGCCGAGGGCAACTGGCGTGCGGCGCGCAGGCCGAGGTCCTCGACGGAGACCACGCAGCCGAAACGCTCGGAGAACAGGTCGGACAGGATCCTGGGGATGGGCTCGCGGGGGTTCTCGCCGTCCAGCCAGCGACGCACCCGGGAGGTGTCGGTGGAGATGTGGTTGGCGCCCAACTGGCGTGCCCTGCGGTTGACTTGGCGGGCGAGTTCACCCTTCGACCAGCCGCTGCGCACGAACCAGGACGTGAGCAGCTCGTTCGGGCGCTTGTCCGTGCTGGTCGCGGTTGTCCCGCTTCCGCCGTTGCCGCTCACTGGAACGCCCCCATCCCTGAGACCACTTGTCGCTGAGTGCGCCAAGCCCTATCAGAATGCCGGTAAATAGGGCCTCCCGTCCGCCGGTTCTCACCCTTCGAACGGAAAGCCGACTTGCCTCCGGCATACCCACGAGCGCATGTGCCCCCAGGCCTCGCACACTCAAAGTAATCCCACGATCACGCTTCCAGCCATGGCGATCCCGGAAACGCCACCATTCGCCACCCCATCGAATGAACTAACGGTGGCCTTCACACGATTCACTTGACATAGGACGGCCAGGAGTAGGCGGAGCGATGCACTCAGGGGCGCGCACCGCCGAGTTCACCACCCGGGGCACTTCGGAGCGCCGTCTGGACCGAGCGGATCCGGTGACCCGGAACACGCAGGGTCACGTTCCGCATCCGCGTCGTAACCACCGGTGCGTCGGACACGTTGGAGGGGGTATGGGCTTCACGATCGGCGGCATCCGGGAAATCCGCTCCGGCACACGCAGGCGCGGTCGTTCCTCGGAGAGCACCACCGCGGTCGCCGAGTTCACCGGCCTGTGGGGCTGGGACGTCGTGGCAGGGGCGCGAGCCGCCGCGGGCGCCTGCTCCTGCGGCCGGGTGGACTGTGACGCGCCGGGGGCGCACCCGCTCAATTTCGCGCCCCAGGTCCAGGCCGGCGCCACCCTCGACGAGGTCACCAAGACCTGGGGCGAGTTCCCCGGAGCGGCGGTGATGCTCCCCGTCGGCCGGGCCTTCGACGTCATCGAGGTCGCCGAGACCGCCGGCCGCAACGCCCTGGTCCGCCTGGAGCGCATGGGTCTCCCCCTCGGCCCGGTCACCGCCACGCCGGACGGCCGCGCACACTTCTTCGTCGCCCCCGGCGCCGCCGCCGAACTTCGCGACCTGCTGTACCGCATGGGCTGGGACGACCCCACCGCCCTCGACCTGCGCGGCCTCGGCCCCGGTACGTACATCACGGCCCCGCCTTCGGACCGGGGCGGGCTGGGTCCGGTGCGCTGGCTGCGGCCGCCGGCCCTGGACTCGGCGACCAGGCCACCGGCGGCCCGGCTGCTGCTGGGGACGCTGGCCTACGTGGCGCACCGGTCACGGGCATAGCCGGCACACGGAGAAGCGCCCGCCTCCCGGACCGTACGGGAGACGGGCGCTTCTTGGGCCACGTACCGGACTCGGCAGGTGGTGGGGTCACTCCCCGATAAGGGCGTCAACGAACGCCTCCGGCTCGAACGGCGCCAGATCGTCGGCGCCCTCCCCCAGTCCGATGAGCTTGACCGGGACGCCCAGCTCGCGCTGCACGGCGACCACGATGCCACCCTTGGCCGTGCCGTCCAGCTTGGTCAGGACGATGCCGGTGATGTCGACGACCTCGGCGAACACGCGGGCCTGGACGAGACCGTTCTGCCCGGTGGTCGCGTCGAGGACGAGCAGCACCTCGTCGAGCGGCGCGTGCTTCTCCACGACCCGCTTGACCTTGCCGAGCTCGTCCATGAGGCCCGTCTTGGTGTGCAGGCGGCCGGCGGTGTCGATGAGCACGACGTCCGAGCCCATCTCCTTGCCCTCCTTCACCGCGTCGAAGGCCACGGAGGCGGGGTCGCCGCCCTCCGGCCCGCGCACGGTGTAGGCGCCGACCCGCTCGCCCCAGGTCTGCAGCTGGTCGGCGGCGGCGGCACGGAAGGTGTCGGCGGCGCCGAGCACGACGGAACGCCCGTCGGCCACCAGGACGCGGGCGAGCTTGCCGGTGGTGGTGGTCTTGCCGGTGCCGTTGACGCCGACGACCATCACGATGCCGGGCTTGCTGGTCTCCGGCTCGGTCCTCACCGTGCGGTCCAGGTCGGGGCCGACCAGCTTCAGCAGTTCCTCGCGCAGCAGGCTGCGCAGCTCCTCGGTGGTGCGGGTGCCGAGCACCTTCACGCGCTCGCGCAGGCCCTCGACCAGCTCCTGGGTGGGCTGCACACCGACGTCGGCGGTGAGCAGGATGTCCTCGATCTCCTCCCAGGTGTCCTCGTCGAGGTGCTCGCGCGACAGGAGCGTCAGCAGGCCCTTGCCGAGCGCGTTCTGGGAGCGGGAGAGTCGGGCACGGAGGCGGACGAGCCGGCCGGCGGTCGGCTCCGGCACCTCGATCTCGGGGACTTCCAGAGCCGGCGGTTCCTCGACGACGACCGGCGCCGAGCCGTCGGGTAGATCCACCTCCTCTATCGTCCGGCGCGGTTCGTCGCGCGGCGTCTCGGCCTCGTCGCCGACGTGCGGCTCGGCCGGAGGGGCGGTGATGTCGGGCGCTGCGGGCGGCGGCGGGGGCAGCGACTTCTTGCGCCGGCTGCCGACGATGAGCCCGCCGAGCGCGCCGAGCACGACCACGGCGATGACTACAGCAAGGATGACGGTTTCCATAACCCGTCCAGTATCGGCCATGGCCCAGGCCGGGCCCAGTGCGGAGTGCGTGCCGGTCTCGTGGGTTCCTCCAAAGAGCCGCGCGCCCGGGACGGCGGCGTCTTGCGCACCCATGGCGATCTGACGCTGCGTCAGCTAACGTCCCCCGCACATCCGCCCGGCGAAGGGGACCCCCATGCCCGTCACGGTCGTACGCTTCAACCTCGTCGCGCCCGGCGCCACCCCCGCCGAGCTGGGCGCCCGCTACCGGGCCGCCCTGGAGATGGCCGCGTACGCGGACCGGCAGGGGATCACCACCGTGCAGACGGAGGAGCACCACGGCGTCGCGAACAACTGGCTGCCGTCGCCGTTCGCCTTCGCGGCCGCCGTGTTCGGGGCGACCAGCCGGATCGCGGTGACCGTCTCGGCGGTGATCGGTCCGCTGCACGACCCGCTCAGGATGGCGGAGGAGATCGCCGTACTGGACCTGCTGAGCGGCGGGCGGCTGGTGACGGTCGCCGGGATCGGCTACCGCCCCGAGGAGTACGCGCTGTTCGACGTCGACTGGAAGCGCCGCGGAAAGCTGCAGGACGAGCTGCTGGAGACGCTGCTGAAGGCGTGGACCGGCGAGGAGTTCGAGTACCGGGGCCGTACGGTACGGGTCACCCCGCGCCCCTGCACCGAGCCGCACCCCCTGCTGCTGGTCGGGGGCTCCTCCAAGGCCGCCGCCCGCCGGGCCGCCCGTCTCGGCCTGCCCTTCTTCCCCAGCGCGCACCTTCCCGAACTGGAGGCGTACTACAAGGAACGGCTCGTCGAGTACGGCACCGAGGGCTGGACCATGATGCCGACCGCCGAGACCCCGCTGCTGCACATCGCCGAGGACCCCGACCGGGCGTGGGGCACCTACGGCGAGCACTTCCTGCACGAGGCGCGGACCTATGCCTCCTGGCAGTCCGGGGAGATCCGGTCGGCGGTGAAGTCGGCGGCGACGACCGTGGACGAGCTGCGCGCGGAGGGCGTGTACCGGATCCTGACGCCGGACCAGTGCGTGGAGCAGGGGTTGGACAACCTCGTCCTGCATCCGCTGGTGGGCGGGATGCCGCTGGAGGAGGGCTGGCGCAGCCTGCGGCTGTTCGCGGAGCGGGTGCTGCCGGAACTGGAGGGCTGAGCCGGCCGACATCCCGTGGGCCCGAGCCGGGCGGTCTCCCGTGAGCCCGAGCCGGGCGGTTCCGCGTGAGCCACGCACCGCCGCCCCCGTCCGGACGGTGAATCCGGGCGGGGGCGGCGGACGGTACGAGGAGAGGGGCAGCGGGGATTGGGCCCTTCTCCCCGAGTCGGTGCGGGCGTTCAGCCCATCTCCTCCAGCGTCTTGCCCTTCGTCTCCTTGACGAACTTCCAGACGAACGGCACGGAGAGCGCGGCGAAGACCGTGTAGATCACGTAGGTCGCGGAGAGGTTCCAGTCGGACAGCGACGGGAAGCTCGCGGTGATGGCCCAGTTGGCGATCCACTGCGCGGAGGCGGCCACGCCCAGCGCGGCGGCGCGGATCTTGTTCGGGAACATCTCGCCGAGCATGACCCAGACGACCACACCCCAGGACAGGGCGAAGAAGAGGACGAAGACGTGGGCGGCGATCAGGGCGGTCCAGCCCTGCGCGGCGGGCAGCTTGCCGTCGACGAGGTCGAAGGAGAAGGCCCAGGCCTCCAGCGCGAGGCCGATCACCATGCCGACGGAGCCGACGATGGCGAGCGGTCGGCGGCCGACGCGGTCCACGAAGATCATCGCGATCACGGTGCCGATGATGTTGATGATCGACGTGGTGAAGGAGTAGAGGAACGAGTCCGTCGGGTCGACGCCGACCGACTGCCACAGCGTCGAGGAGTAGTAGAACGCGACGTTGATGCCGACGAACTGCTGGAACACCGACAGGCCGATGCCGATCCAGACGATCGGCTTGAAGAAGAATCCGCCGCCGAGCAGGTCCTTGAAGGTGGACTTGTGCTCGCTCTTCATGGCGTGCTCGATCTCGGCGACGCGGGCGTGCAGGTCGGCGCTGTCGCCCTCGACCTCGGCGAGGATCTCCCGGGCCTTCTCGCGCTTGCCGACGGAGATCAGGAAGCGGGGGGACTCGGGGATCGCGAGGGAGAGCAGCCCGTAGAGGACCGCCGGGATCACCATGACGCCGAGCATGACCTGCCAGGCCTCCAGGCCCATCAGCTTGCCGCGCTGGTCGCCGTCGGCGGCGTTGAGCAGACCCCAGTTGACCAGCTGGGAGATGGCGATGCCGATGACGATCGCCGCCTGCTGGAAGGAGCCGAGCCGGCCGCGGTACGCCGGCGGGGCGACCTCGGCGATGTAGGCGGGGCCGATGACCGAGGCCATGCCGATGGCGAAGCCGCCGACGACCCGCCAGAAGGCGAAGTCCCACAGCGCGAAGGGCAGCGCCGAGCCGACGGCGCTGACCGTGAACAGCACGGCGGCGATCTGCATGACCCGGATGCGGCCGATCCGGTCGGCTATGCGGCCGGCGGTCGCGGCGCCGATGGCGCAGCCGATCAGGGCGATGGCGATGACCTGCGCGAGCGCCGCGGAGCCGATGTCGTAGCGGTCACGGATGGCCTCGACGGCGCCGTTGATCACGGAGCTGTCGTAGCCGAAGAGGAAACCGCCCATCGCGGCCGCGGCCGCGATGAAGATGACATGCCCGAGATGATCGGGATGAGCCGTTCCGGCTCCGGACTTCTGTGCCTGCGCTGTGCTCACGCGTTCAACTCCTCGGGCCACCGGCAGCGCTGCCGGGTGGGGGACCCTTCCAGGTAGGTGGTACCTGAAGGTAAAAGCAACATTGCCGAGACTATGCCTTCAAGTTTCGAAGTCAAGAGGGCCCACGTGTGAGTTTTTTGCGCAGGGGTAATGGGCAAGTGTTCAAGTCTTGAAGAGATGTGGTGGGGGCGGCGCTCAGCGCAGTCGCTGGCTGATGACCTTCGACACGCCGTCGCCTTGCATGGAGACGCCGTACAGGGCGTCGGCGACCTCCATCGTGCGCTTCTGGTGGGTGATCACGATGAGCTGGGACGCCTCCTGCAGCTCCTGCATGATCCGGATCAGCCGCTGCAGGTTGGTGTCGTCGAGCGCCGCCTCGACCTCGTCCATGACGTAGAACGGGCTCGGGCGCGCCTTGAAGATCGACACCAGCAGCGCTACGGCGGTGAGCGAGCGCTCGCCACCGGAGAGCAGGCTCAGCCGCTTGACCTTCTTGCCCGGCGGCCGCGCCTCCACGTCCACGCCCGTGGTCAGCATGTTGTCCGGGTCGGTCAGGATGAGCCGGCCCTCGCCACCGGGGAAGAGCCGGCTGAAGACGCCCTCGAACTCCCGGGCCGTGTCCCGGTAGGCCTCGGTGAAGACCTGCTCGACGCGCTCGTCGACCTCCTTGACGACCTGCAGCAGGTCGGCGCGGGTCTTCTTCAGGTCCTCCAGCTGCTCACTGAGGAACTTGTGGCGCTCCTCCAGCGCGGCGAACTCCTCCAGGGCGAGCGGGTTGACCTTGCCGAGCTGCTGGTAGGCCCGCTCGGCCGCCTTGAGCCGCCGCTCCTGCTCGGCCCGGTGGAAGGGCTTCGGCCGGTTGCGCGGATGCTCGGGGTCCTCGGGCAGCTCCTCGCCCTCGGCGGGCGGGGAGGGCGGTACGAGCTGGTGGGGGCCGTACTCGGAGACGAGCCCCGCCGGCTCCACGCCCAGCTCCTCCAGCGCCTTGGTCTCCAGCTGCTCGATCCGCATCCGCTTCTCGGCGCCGAGGACCTCGCCGCGGTGCACGGAGTCGGTGAGCTTGTCGAGCTCGGCCTTGAGGTCACGGCCGGCGGTGCGGGCGGCGGTGAGCTCCTGTTCCCGGCGGGCCTTGGCGGCCTCGGCGGCCGTGCGCTCCTCCTCGGCGCGGCGCAGGGACACCTCGACGTGCGCGAGCAGCTGGCGCGCGCCGGAGGCGACGGCCTCCGCGACGGCCGCCTCGTGCCGCAGCCGCGCCCGCCGCTGCTCGGCACGCGCGCGTGCGTCGCGCTCCGCGCGGGCGGCACGGTCGAGGGAGTCGGCGCGGCCGGACAGGCCCTTCACCCGCTCTTCGTGCGTACGGACCTGGAGGCGGGCCTCCATCTCGGTCTGGCGGGCGTTGGCGCCGTCGGCGGCGAGGCGGTCGCGGACGGAGGTGTCGGGTTCCTCCTCGACCGGCATCTCCTCTGCGACGGCGAGGCGCTCGGCGAGTTCCTCGACCTCCTGGAGGGCCTTGTCGAGGGCTTCCTGGGCGCGGGCCGCCGCCGCGACGGAGCGCTCCGCCTCGCCGGCCGCGCCTCTGGCCTGGCCGGACAGCCGGCCGAGCTGCTGGGCCACGGCGGACTTCTCCCGGTCGGCGGCCCTGCGGCGCTCGCCGAGTTCCTCGACGAGGGTGGTGCACTGCCCGCGGCGCCCCTGCGCGGCGTGCTGGGCCTCGGTCAGCTCCTCGCAGCGGACGGCCAGCTCCTCCAGCTCGGCCGCGGCCTCGTCCACGGAGGCCTGCACTTCGAGGAGGCTCGGGGCGCCCGCGGAGCCACCGTGGGCGAAGTGGGCGCCGAGGAGGTCGCCTTCGGCTGTGACGGCGGTCAGGTGGGGGTTGGCGTAGACAAGGTCTTCGGCGTCTTCGAGGGTGCCTACGACGACGATGCCTTCGAGGAGACGTTCTACGGCCGGCATGAGGTCGGAAGGGCCGCGGACGAATGACGCCGCGTCAGGTTGTGGCGCGTCTGCGGGTTCGTCGGGGCTGGTCGCGCGGTTCCCCGTGCCCCTTGGGGGCGTCTCCGGGGACCCTGCCAGGATGAGTGACGCACGTCCACCGTCCTGCTTGCGCAGCAGGCGGATCGCGTCCGCCGCAGCCGAGGGGGACGTCACCGCGATCGCATCCGCCGCCGCGCCGAAGGCCGCCGCCAGCGGGACCTCGTAGCCCGGGGTGACGGTCAGCAGTTCGGCCGCCGGGCCCAGCAGGCCGGTGAGACGGTCCTTCGCGCCGAGCAGCGCTCCCGTGCCGTCCTTGCGGCGCAGGCCCAGCGCCAGCGCCTCGTGGCGGGCCTGGGTCGCCGCGCGCCTGCGTTCCGCCGCCGTGGCCGCCTCGCGGGCGGCGCTCAGCCGTGCCTCCGCCTCTGCCAGCGCGGCCTTCGCCGCCTCGTGCCGCTCGGCCAGCTCCGTGTCGCCGGCGTCGAGTGCGTCGACCTCGGCCTTCAGGGACTCGTACTCCTCCTGCGCGGCGACGGCACGCTCCTGGGCCTCGTCCCTCGCCGCGGCCAGGCGGTCGATCTCGGCCTGGGCGGAGGCGGCGCGCGACCGGGCCGCGTTGACCTGCCCGTTCAGCCGGGCGAGGCCCTCGCGGCGGTCGGCGATGGCGCGGGCGACGTCCTTCAGGCGCCGCTCCTCCTGGGCGAGTTCGCGCTCCAGCTCGGCGCGGTGCGCGACCGTGTCCTCCAGGGCCCGCTCGGCCGCCTCCAGGGCCGCTTCGAGTTCGGCCTCCTGCTCCCGGATGCGTGCCGCCTCGCGTTCCATGTCCTCGGGGTCGCGTCCGCGCCGCTCCTCCGGCGGCACCGACGTCGCGCTCTTCACGCGCGCGTCTGCCAGCGAGATCGTGCCGCGGACGCGTTCGGCGAGCTGGGAGAGCTCGTACCAGGTCTGCTGGGCCCGCTGGAGGCGCGGCGCGAGCCGGCGGACCTCGTCCTCCAGCAGACCCTCGCGCTGGAGCGCCTTCCTCAGCTCCTGCTCGGTGGCCTCCTTGCGTTCCTTCAGCGCGGCCTCGTCCGCGACCTCGGTCTGCAGCGCCTGGCGCAGTCGTACGAGATCGTCGGCGAGCAGGCGCAGACGGGCGTCCCGGAGATCGGCCTGGATGACGGCGGCCCGGCGGGCGACGGCCGCCTGCCTGCCCAGCGGCTTGAGCTGGCGTCTGAGTTCGTCCGTCAGGTCCTGCACGCGCGCGAGGTTGGCCTGCATCGCGTCCAGCTTGCGCAGGGCCTTCTCCTTGCGCTTGCGATGCTTGAGGACGCCGGCCGCCTCCTCGATGAAGGCGCGGCGTCCCATGGGGTCGGCGTGCAGGACGGAGTCGAGCTGGCCCTGGCCGACGATGACGTGCATCTCGCGGCCGATGCCGGAGTCGGAGAGGAGTTCCTGGATGTCCAGCAGGCGGCAGGTGTCGCCGTTGATCTGGTACTCGCTGCCGCCGTTGCGGAACATGATCCGCGTGATGGTGACCTCGGCGTACTCGATGGGCAGGGCGCCGTCGGAGTTGTCGATGGTCAGGGACACCTCGGCGCGGCCCAGCGGCGGGCGGCCGGTGGTGCCGGCGAAGATGACGTCCTCCATCTTGCCGCCGCGCAGCGACTTGGCGCCCTGTTCGCCCATCACCCAGCTGAGGGCGTCGACGACGTTGGACTTGCCCGAGCCGTTCGGCCCCACGACACACGTGATGCCGGGCTCGAACCGGAGCGTGGTCGCCGAGGCGAACGACTTGAACCCCCGGAGGGTCAGGGCCTTGAGGTGCACGCCGCCGGACTCTACCTTCCGCCGGTATCTCACTCCATGAACCCGCGGTTTCACCCTTGAACGTGCAGGGCACACCAAACGTTAAAGAGAGTGAAAGGGTGCGGGGGAAAGAAAGAAGGGACGCCGAAGCGTCCCTTGCAAATCTGACAATTCAGCGGCTGATACGGGCAGCCCAACCACTGCTGTCGTGGTGCGATGCAGTGATCAGGTGAGCGCAGGCTCCGCCTGGTGTGCGTCGATGCTCTCCATGATCCTGTCGTGAGAAGCGGCAGCCGTCAGGGCGTCGTTCTCGGCCTGGATCCGTCCGAGCTCGGATTCCAGGTCCTGGACGCGCTGCTGGAGCCGTCGCATCTCGGCGAGGAGTCGAGGGTCGGAGCCGCCGACGTAACCGAGAAGCGCCTTTGCCATGATGGATGGTCCTCCACACTGAGTGACCGACCGAAGCGGTGTGGGTCGTGAGGGATTCGCACCCGCGGTGCTTGACACTGTTGAGTTCGTGCTGCCGTTCATCCATGCCAAACAGCTAAGGTGCGCGGGGTGCTTTCAGCGTCTCACCAAAAAGTTTGACGGTCAACACGATCACGCCCGTATTGGCGGGCATCCGGGGGGCACGCGGCCTGGAACTGGCGGCGTTGCGACTCCCGCGGGCCTCTTGGGGCGTGACGATCATCCTTGCGTGCGGAGCCTGCCAGAGCAAGCCCGTTCTTGGCAACCACCAGGCAATTTCCGCTCGGGGCGGGCGCCGGAGCCCTCTCCCTCCGCTTCAGCCTGGCCGGTCTCCCGGAAACGGCTCAGCGGATGGCGAAGCCCTCGTACCCGCCGCGGGGTGTGTCCCAGATCTCGGTGACGCCGTCCACCCGGCCGGGCGTGTCGTCTCCCTGGAGCCACTCCAGCAGTCCTTCACACCGCTCCCGCGCCCCCTCCGCGACCACCTGGACCCGTCCGTCCCCCAAATTGAGAGCAAAACCACTCAGGCCGCCGAGCTCCAGTGCCTTGGCCCGCGTGAACCAGCGGAAACCCACACCCTGGACCCGTCCGCGCACCCAGGCGACCAGCCGTACATCCTCGCTCATGGGTGCAACCTAACGGGCCAATGTCTCTCCGGGCACTTCCTCCCCTGGCGCCATGCGGTACCGTCCCCTGCCAAGCAATCTCACACGAAACTCACTCGAAGGTGTGAGTTTTGTGATCATGGTTGACCGGGGGGACGTGTCGACCGCCAGGACGAGGAAGGCCAGGACATGGGACGCCACCGACGCTCCGCCGCCGGCCGCGCCGCCACGGGCCGCGCCACGACAGTCACAGGAACGGACGGCTCGTACGCGGGCGGCTACGACCCTCAGCAGTACTCGTACAGCTACGACCCGCCGGAGTCGTTCGCTCACGACACGCGGGAGTCCTTCACTCACGAGGTGCGGGAGTCCTTTGCTCACGACGCGCGGGAGTCCTTCGCGGCAGGCTCCACGCCCGCCATGGGCACCGCCCCGTACCTGAACACCGACGAGTACGCCGAGACCTCCGCGCGCAGCGCCGCGTACTTGTTCGCCACGGAGGACGACTACCGCACGGTCTTCCCCGAGCACGGGCCCGCCTCCGGCAAGGACGCCCGCCGAGGCGGATCGCGTCGGCGCAAGAAGCGCGCCGCGACACCGGTGAAGACCGGGCTGCTCGGCGTCTCGGCTGCCGTCGCCATCGGCACAGTCGCCGTGGCCACGGGCGCGATGCCCGGGCTCGACAACTACAAGCTCGGCGGCGGCGCGGGCGGCGACAAGGCGCAGGCCGCGAGCTCGCCGACCAACTCGGCCAGCGAGCAGGGCGGCGCCTCGGGCAGCGCCGACAACCGTGACGAGGGCTCCTCCACGAGCCGCGGCGCCGGCCGAGCGGCCTCGCCCGCGCCGAGCGTGTCCGCCTCCACGGCCGCGCCCACCCAGGCCCCGACGAAGAAGCCGAAGGCCACCCCGAGCAAGAAGCCGAAGGCGACCACGCCCCCGAAGAAGGAGAAGACCTCCGCGCCGGCGGCCTCCGCGGTGGCGACGGTGTCCACCCAGGCCGCCGCCGAGGCGGAGGTGTTGCGCCTGGTCAACGTGGAGCGGGCCAAGGTCGGCTGCAGCCCGGTGGCCGCCAACAGCGCGCTCACGGACCTCGCCGAGAACTTCAGCGACGCCATGGCCGCGCAGGACTTCTTCGACCACACCGACCCCAGCGGCGCCACGCCGTGGGACCGGGCGGCGAAGGCCGGGATAGCCAATCTGGGCGGGGAGAACATAGCCCGCGGCCAGGCGGACGCCGCCGCGGTGATGGACGCCTGGATGAACAGCCCGGGCCACAAGGCGAACATCCTGAACTGCGACTTCAAGACCCTGGGGGTCGGCGTCCACTTCGGGACCGGCGGTCCTTGGTGGACGCAGGACTTCGGCTACTGAGATAACCGCAGGTCAGACACCTAAGAACCTTCCTGGGCCGTCTCCGGGCCGTCATCCGCAGGTTCGTCGTCCTCGAAGACGCGGTCCACGGCGGCCCGGGTCCGGGTCTCACTCGACGGCATCAGGTGCGTGTACGTGCGCAGCGTGAAGCCGGGGTCATGGTGACCCAGGTACTCGCTCAGCGCCTTGATGCTCTCCCCCGCGTCCAGGAGCACCGAGGCGTAGAAGTGCCTCAGCGCGTGCATCCCGTTGTCGCGGCCTGTCTCGACACCCACGGCCCGAAGCGCAGGACGCCAGACGCGATCGTTGAAGCGGTTCCGGTCCAGCGCCAGGCCGGCGGAGCCGGTAAAGAGGAGCGATGCCGTGACCGGTGGGCCGTCGAGGGTCTTCCACGGCAAGGTGATCTGCGCAGCCGGGTGACGCTTCGGGTGAGCGGCGAGCGCGAAGGCCACAGACTCGGGCAACGGCACGTCACGCTCTTTGCCTCCCTTCGGCGGAGCGAAGATCGGCCGGTGACGTTGGAGCAGCTTGACCTGCCGCACGACGTGCACCACCCCGCCAAGGAAGTCGACCCGCCTTTCGTGGGACGACGGGGCGAGACTCGAACATCAGCGCCAAGCGTTTCGACCGAAACGCTTGCGGGCGGACCGGATTCACCCTGAAATCGGCCTTGACATGCGCACCCGGGGGAGAACGTGTACTTCTACTCATACCTACCCGTCCTCTTCTCTCCAGGGAGCTTGAAATGTTGACCAATGTCCTCGGTTCTGTTGGCAATTTTCTGGAAATCGTCATCGGCGCCCTCTTCTGAGCAAAACAGGAGCCCCGAAGGGGTGTCCTGACCAGGGCTGTCGCAAGGTCGAGGTGATCTTGTGAGGGCCAGGTCAGAGTGTGCGTGACCAGAAAGACCGTAGCTCCGTTGGGGCGAGTGACCTGTGGGGTCGCTTACCCCTAACGGAGCTTCGGTGTTTCGTGAGTCTGCCATGCCCGAGACAACGCTCCGCGAAAATTGGCCCCCTGCCGCTCCCGGAAAATCGACCCCTTGGGGTTTGTTCAGTCGCGGAGTGGCCGGCCTAGCGGTGACCGTTACTGCCCTGACTGCTCCCGAGTCTTCACCCCGGAGGAGCTAAAGGCGCTGCGAGAACGGCAGAGTCGAGAAAGCCAATCCGGGCTTCGAGTGCGGTACAGCAGCGAAGTACAGCAACCGTGGTGACCGCAGGCCACCGCCCCGAACCGATAACGTCCCCGTGACCAGGGCGGGAGACCTCCGTGACCTCCCCGCCCGTAGTTCGCATCGAGGGGCATGGGAAAGCACGACCGTCGTGGCGGTGTCAGTCCTGCCGTGCACAATGCCGTCCATGAGTGAGCGCTACGAGGTCGTCCTTTCTTGCTACTTGCGCGACGACACCCCCGAATGGGTCATGGCCGCCCTGCGGTGGCACTTGGGCATGGACGCCGAGTTCCCCGAAGGTCTCGATGACCAGGACGAGTATCTGTACCCACTGCTCGTCCCGGACAACTACGCCAACCGCCGGATACCAGGTGGAGACGTCGTGTCCCTCCGTCGCGAGGTGCAAGAATTCACGAGCTCCGGGGAGCGGTACGAATGGGAACTCTTCGCACGCAAGGGCTGGATCGACGACTCCATGCTTTACCTCCGGGGCCTGTTGGACCTGCTCGCCCCACACATCGCGCAGCCCGGCTATGGGGGCCACTTCCGACACATATCCGACACCGAAGTGACTGTCTTCGACTTCCGCGAGGGAGCGTACGAGCCCATCAAGATATGGGGTGTCGACCCGCGGTGACCGGACGGCAAGGGATTCGCGTCCCGCTCGCCCCATCGGAGGCAGTCAGCGGAGAATGACGGAGCGGCCGTTCCAGGACGAAGAGCGATCGTGCCACATCCGTGCCAGAACGGGCGGGGAGTCACGGGGAATCGGCGTACACCGAGGCGCGTGCCGCCGGACTCTGCTCTGGGCGGGGAACCCGCAGGTCACAGCATGCGTTGCCCCACCTCGCTCCTGAAGCGGTGCGCGGCGACATCTAGGTAGCGATCCGCCGTATGCCAGCACGCCGGCCGCGCTGTCGCCATGGGCGTCCGCCCAGCCGACCAGGACGAGGAACTCCCACCACGCTTGGAGGCAATCGGACCGGACACACGCCGAGGGCCTGACCACCCTGGTCAGGCCCTCC
This sequence comes from Streptomyces sp. C1-1, assembly GCF_050214755.1. Taxonomy (NCBI): domain Bacteria; kingdom Bacillati; phylum Actinomycetota; class Actinomycetes; order Kitasatosporales; family Streptomycetaceae; genus Streptomyces; species Streptomyces sp. C1-1. The sequence continues at coordinate 3,360,628 of NZ_CP189826.1, forward strand.
GTGCGGTACAGCGTCGATCTGTCAGTGCTTGAGGGAGCCTTTGGACCGTTCTTTCGCGCCGCGCGTCATCCCCCGTGCTTCGAGAGCGGCGCCTTTTGCTTCGAGGGTTCCTTTGTGCACAGCGTGGGCCGCCTTCCGCACAGTCTTTCCGACCACCTGTTCGACCTTCGCCTTGGCCCGTTCTCCGGCACTCATCTCAATACCTCCGCGGAGATGTCACTGGCCGTGTGCCCTTGAAGCAGGCGACAAAACCAGTCTGGGGGATGTGCCGACCATGGACGGCCGAGTGCACCCTGGCTCGGGCCGTGCGGGGGTGCTCAATGACGACCAACGCTGACAACCACCGACAGCTAAGTCGCAGGTCGCAGCGTTGATCAACGGCACGGCCGCAGGTCAGAGACCCGGCCCGTCACTTCTTCGGCTACTGGTCCGGTACGGCGGTCAGGCGGCGCGGCCCTGGAGGAACACCCGCGCCGTCTCCGTGACGCGGCGGCCGAGGTGCTCGGCGGTCTGGATGTCGGCCTTGTGGACGGCGTCCGGACCCTCGTCGACGTTGGTCTGGGCGGCCGCGCCGGCGAAGACGCCGAGGCGGTTGAGGTCGTGCTCGCTGCCCTCGCTGTTGTTCCAGCCGGGGTGCAGACCGAGGTTGACCCAGTGCATGCCGTGCTGCCCGGCGAGGATCTGGAAGAACTGCAGGGTGTGCAGCTTGTCGCCGCTCTTGGAGCCGGAGTTGGTGAAACCGGCGGCCAGCTTGTCCTTCCAGTCCTGGCCGAACCAGCGCTTGGAGGACGCCTCCGCGAAGACGTGGAAGGCTCCCGACGCGGTGCCCATGTAGGTGGGCGAGCCGAAGACGATCGCGTCGGAGCGGTCCAGCGTCGCCCACTGCTCGTCGGTGATCTCATCCACGTTGATCAGGTGGACCTCGGCACCCGCTTCGGCGGCACCGGCGCGGACGGCCTCCGCGAGCACGGCGGTGTGGCCGTAGCCGGAGTGGTAGGCGATGGAGACAACAGGGGTGGTCACGATGCGAACTCCTGGTTCAGCAGGTCAGTGGCAATGACGAAAGGAAAGCACTAACTTCGAGTTAGTGCAACCTGCCGGTTAGCGCTGCTTTCGAGTACGCTTGAGGTATGGACATCACGCAGGAGCGCGCGGAGGCGCGTGACCTCCCCTTCAACGTGTTCGCCAAGGCCTGCCCCTCGCGCGGCACGCTGGAGCACGTCACGGGCCGCTGGGGCGCGCTCACGCTGGGCGCCCTGCACGAGGGCTCGCTGCGCTTCAACGAGCTGCGCCGCCGGGTCGACGGCGTGAGCGAGAAGATGCTGTCCCAGACGCTGCACGCGCTGGAGCGCGACGGCCTGGTGCACCGCGAGGCGCAGCCGACCAACCCGCCGCGCGTGGACTACGAGCTGACGCCCCTCGGCCGGGACGTCGCCGAGCGGCTGCTCGGCCTCATCCACCTGCTGGAGGGGCGCATGGACGACGTCCTCGCCGCCCGGTCCCGTTACGACGAGACGCGCGGCGCCCTCTGACACTTCGGGCAGAAGTAGCTGGACCGGTTCATCCAGGGGCGTCGGCGCATCGGCGTACCGCACCTCTTGCACGGCAGGCCCTCACGGCCGTACGCGTCGAGGGACCGGTCGAAGTAGCCCGACTGCCCGTTGACGTTGACGTAGAGGCTGTCGAAGCTGGTGCCGCCGACGGCGAGGGCCGCGTTCATCACGTCCCTGATGTGACCGATGAGTTCGGCCGTGCGCGGGCGCGTGAAGCCGGCCGTCGGACGCTCGTAGTGGACGCGGGAGCGCCAAAGGGCCTCGTCCGCGTAGATGTTGCCCACTCCGCTGATCAACGACTGGTCCAGCAGGGCCCGTTTGATCGTCGTGCGCTTGCGCCGCAGGGCCTGGTGGAAGGCGTCCTCGTCGAACAGCGGATCAAGGGGATCGCGGGCGATGTGCGCGATGACGTCGGGCAGCCCCACGGGGGTGTTGTCGTGCAACGACAGTCCGCCGAAGGTGCGTTGGTCGACGAAGCGGAGTTCGGTGGCCAGGTCGTCGGCGAATCGGACGCGGATGCGCAGGTGCTTCTCGTCGGCGGCCGACTCCGGCTGGACCAGCAGCTGGCCGCTCATGCCGAGGTGGGCCAGGACCGACTGGTGGGTGTCCTCCAGGGGCAGCCACAGGTACTTGCCGCGGCGGCTGGGGACGCCGACGCGATGCCCCTTGAGCCGGTGCGCGAAGTCGTCCGCCCCGGCGATGTGCCGACGCACGGCACGCGGGTGCAGGACCTCGGCGTCGGCGACGACGCGGTGGGCGACCCACCGCTCCAGACCCCGCCGGACGACCTCGACCTCGGGCAACTCGGGCATGCGCTCCCCCGTGACTACCGGTGAACGGTCCGAGCGCCCGCCCCACGGCGGGGACGGGCGCTCGGGACGCGCTGTACGTCGGACAAGACTCTTCTGTCAGGCCGAGACGGAGGTGGGGCCTTCGCCGTCCTGGGCGGCCTTCTCGGCGGCCGCCTTCTTGGCGCGCTCGTCCGCCGCGGCCCGGATGGACCGCCAGGCGGACTCGGCGGCCTGCTGCTCCGCCTCCTTCTTGCTGCGGCCGGTGCCGGTGCCGTACGAGACGCCTCCGACGCGGGCGGCAGCAGTGAAGGTCTTCTCGTGGTCGGGACCGGTCTCCGTGACGAGGTACTCGGGCACGCCGAGGCTCTCGGTCGCGGTGAGCTCCTGGAGGGAGGTCTTCCAGTCCAGGCCGGCTCCGAGGTTGGAGGACTTCTCGATCAACGGGTCGAAGAGCCGGTGGACGAGCTCGCTCGCCGCATCGAGACCCTGGTCGAGATAGACCGCGCCGATCACCGCTTCCAGGGTGTCGGCGAGGATGGACGCCTTGTCCCGGCCGCCCGTGCCCTCTTCACCACGGCCGAGCCGGATGAAGGAGCCCAGTTCCAGGCCGCGGCCGACCTCCGCCAGCGCACGAGAGTTGACCACCGCGGCCCGCAGCTTGGCCAGCTGGCCCTCGGGCAGGTCGGGGTGGGTGCGGTACAGCGTGTCCGTGACGACCAGGCCGAGCACGGAGTCCCCGAGGAACTCCAGCCGCTCGTTGGTCGGCAGACCGCCGTTCTCGTACGCGTAGGAACGGTGGGTCAGCGCTCGCACCAGAAGGGCGGACTCGAGCTTGTACCCGAGCCGCCCTTCCAGAAGCGTGTGGGACGAGGCTGTGTTGTCCGCCTTCTTCTTGGCGGGTGGGTCCGCCTTGGCGTCATCCGCCTTCTTGGCAGTGGACACGGTGCCTCTCACCAGCCGCTCAGACCTCGAGGACCTGGCGCTTGTTGTAGGTGCCGCAAGACGGGCACGCGATGTGCTGCTGCTTGGGCTCGTGGCAGCGCTCGCACGCAACCAGGGTGGGGACCGCAGCCTTCCACTGCGACCGGCGGTGGCGCGTGTTGCTGCGCGACATCTTCCGCTTCGGAACAGCCACGGCTACTTCTCCTGCTTCTCGTCGACGCCCGGTTCGGCGCCGCTCATCTCGTCCTTCTCGCCGTCCTGCATGGTGCCGGCGAGTCCCTGCAAAGCCGCCCAACGGATGTCGACGGCGTCGTGGTGGTGGTCCGGGTCGTCCGCGAGACGTGCTCCGCATTCGGCGCACAGTCCCGGGCAGTCTTCCTGGCACACCGGCTGCATCGGCAGTGCGAGCACCACCGCATCGCGCAGCAGAGGTTCGAGGTCGAAAAGTCCGTCCTCGAGGAAGAACCTGTCCTCGTCGTCCTCGGCGTCGTCGCCCGGTTCCGCGATCACACGGCCCCGGTCGTCGGCGTCAGGGTACGTGAACAGCTCCTGGAATTCCGCTTCGACGTCCAGCTGAAGCGGCTCCAGACACCTTACGCACTCTCCCTCGGCCTGTGCACGGGCGGTGCCTGTGACAAGCACCCCTTCCATGACCGACTCGAGCCGGAGTTCGAGCTCCACCGGGGCGCCTTCCGGCACTCCGACGACTCCCTGGATTCCGAGGTCCTTGGGAGCGTCGATCGAGCGGGTCAGCCGCTGCAGCGCACCAGGACGCCGACCCAGCTCGTGTGTGTCGAACACGAGAGGGTTTCGATGGTCGAGGCGAGCGTTGGGAGCCATTCCTGCTTTCGATCTTCGAGCTCAGAGGGACGCCGCCCTTCGGTGTCCCCGGGCAGCGTTGATCGCGGACGTACGCGCGACCGAAGAGCCAGGATACTGGACCTTTCGCTCACGGCCCAATCCGGTGGTTCCTTACTGGCCGCGACCCTGCTCGTACGCCCTCAGCTGCTCCGGCGTGATCATGCCCGTGTCGAAGAGGCTGGTCTCGTCGAGGGCGTACGACTGGTGCGGCTGCTGGGTCTGGTTCGGGTCGTACTGCTGGGTGTCGTAGCCCTGGTAGGCATAGGGGTCGGCCTGCTGGTAGCCGTAGGCGTCCTGCTGGGCGTAGCCCTGTTGCTGCTGGTACTGGCCCGCGTACGGGTCGGCCTGCTGCTGGTAGCCGTATGCCGGCTGCGGTTCGGCGTAGTCCTGCTGCGGGACGGGCTGCTGCTCGGCCTGGGCTTCCTGCTGCGTGAGGGCGGCGAGGTCGGCCAGGTAGTCGGCGTCGCTGGAGTGCTGGAAGGACGTGGTGTCGTCGGCGAGGGCACCGAGGTCGTCGGTGGCGATACGGCCGTGCAGCTTGGCGCGGCCCTTGCCGACCGCCTCCAGCGTCTTGGCCAGCACAGCCTCGAAGGCGCCGAGCTTGACGTCGACGTAGGCGTCGGCGTCCTTGCGCAGGGTCTCCGGGTCGTGGCTGCGCTCGGGGGCGTCCTCGTCCTCGTAGCCCTGCTCGTCGAGGCCCGGGCCGGTGCCCAGCAGCTTCTCGCGGCCGCGGCCGACGGAGCCGAGGGTCTTGGTGAGGACGACCTCGAAGTTGGCGAGCTTGGAGTCGACGTAGTCGTCGGCCTCCGCACGGACCTCCTCGGCCTCCTGGCGGGCCTCGGCGAGGATCCGGTCGGCCTCCGCCTGGGAGCGGCGGGCGATCTCGGTGTCGGAGATCAGCGAGCCGCGCTCGGCGTGGGCGCCCTGGATGATCCGGTCGGCCTCCTGGCGGGCCTGCTCGACCAGCTGCGCACGGTCGCCGATCAGCTCCTGGGCCTGGGCGAGGGAGTCGGGCAGCGCCGCGCGCACCTCTTCCAGCATCGAGAGCAGTTCGGCGCGGTTGACCACGCACGAGGCCGACATGGGCATCGACCGGGCGCCGGAGACCGCGGCCACGATCTCGTCGAGCTTCTTCTGCACGTCCACCGTGTGCTCGCCACTCTCTACCGATGTGTTGGAGACGGACGGGACGACTGTAGTCCCATCAGTTCTGGCGGAGGCGCTCGTTGAGGGCTTCGAGGACGGTCGGCGGTACGAGGTGGGAGACGTCGCCTCCCCAGGTGGCGACCTCCTTGACGAGCGAGGAGGACAGGAAGCTGTAGGTGGGGTTCGTCGGCACGAAGAGGGTCTCCACGCCCGACAGGCCGTTGTTCATCTGGGCCATCTGCAGCTCGTAGTCGAAGTCGCTGACAGCGCGCAGGCCCTTGACGATGGCCGGGATGTCGCGCTCCTTGCAGTAGTCGACGAGCAGGCCGTGGAAGGCCTCGACGATCACGTTGCCGTACTCGGCGGTGACCTGGCGGATCAGGTCGATCCGCTCGTCGATCTCGAACAGGCCCTTCTTGGACTTGTTGATCATCACCGCGACATAGACCTCGTCGTAGAGGCGGGAGGCGCGGGAGATGATGTCGAGGTGTCCGTTGGTGATCGGGTCGAACGACCCGGGACAGACGGCGCGGCGCACTTGTGTTCCCTCGCTCTCCGGTCCGGTCATCGTGCGTCTTCGCACGTAGAGGCGGCGCGACCGTACCAAAACGTTCCCTCGCCGTAGCGACGGGCCTTGACCGCGTCGAAACCCTCGGGCCACCTGAATTCTCCGCCTCTGGTGCTGCGCTCCACGGTGACGATCGCCTCCGGCGCGAGCCAGTGTTCAGTGCGGAGTGTGAGCAGGATCTCGCGAAGATCGTGATCTGTCACACGGTACGGGGGGTCCAGGAAGACGAGGTCGTACGGGGCCGTCGGCGCCGACTGGATGATCTGCTCGGCCTTGCCGGACCTGACCTCGGCGCCGGGGAGGCCGAGGCTCTTGACGTTCTCCCGGATCGTGCGGGCCGCTCTGGCGTCGGCCTCGACGAGGAGGGTGTGGCTCGCGCCCCGGGAGAGGGCTTCCAGGCCGACCGCCCCCGAGCCGGCGTACAGGTCGAGGACGCGTTCGCCGTCTAGGGGGCCGCCGAGGAGGGACTGCCAGGTGGAGAGGAGGCCTTCGCGTGCGCGGTCGGAGGTGGGGCGGGTGCCGGTCCCTGGCGGGACGGCCAGGCGGCGTCCGCCGGCTGCACCGGCGATCACGCGGGTCATCTTCGGTCCTTGATGGTGAGCGGCTTTACGTTCAGTGTGGCTGGTCGCGCGCACGCGGCGGTAGCCGCATTCAATGGTGCCCCGCGCCCCTGACAGGAGTCTCCCTCACCCCTTCTCCAAGTACTGCTCCCTTTCCTCGTCCAAGAGGGCGTCCAGGGCCGTCCGCAGGCCCGGGAGGCCGGTCAGCTCCGGGTCCGCCGCGACGACCGCCGCCGCCTCCTCCCGCGCCTCCGCGATGACCTCCTCGTCCTCGATGACGGCGAGGACTCGCAGGCTGGTGCGGGCGCCCGACTGGGCCTGGCCCAGGACGTCGCCCTCGCGGCGCTGCTCCAGGTCGATGCGGGAGAGTTCGAAGCCGTCCAGGGTCGACGCCACCGCGGTCAGGCGCTGGCGGGCCGCGGTGGCCTCCGGCATCTCGGTGACCAGGAGGCACAGGCCGGGGGCCGAGCCGCGGCCCACGCGGCCGCGCAGCTGGTGGAGCTGGGAGACGCCGAAGCGGTCGGCGTCCATGATCACCATGGCGGTGGCGTTCGGGACGTTGACGCCGACCTCGATGACCGTCGTGGCGACCAGGACGTCGGTGTCGCCGGCGGCGAAGCGGCGCATCACGGCGTCCTTGTCGTCGGGGTGCATACGGCCGTGCAGGACTTCCACGCGCAGGCCCTGGAGGGGGCCCTTGGCGAGTTGCCCGGCCACGTCGAGGACGGCGAGCGGCGGGCGCTTCTCCGCCTCGTCCTCCGGGGACTTCTTCTTGCCGGACTTCTTGGGGTCGTCCTCCTCGTCGCCGATGCGGGGGCAGACGACGTACGCCTGATGGCCGTTCTCCACCTCCTCGCGGACGCGCTCCCAGGCGCGGGCCAGGAAGTGGGGCTTGTCGGCGGCCGGGACGACGTGGGAGGCGATGGGTGAGCGGCCCGCGGGGAGCTGGTCGAGGACCGAGGTCTCCAGGTCGCCGAAGACCGTCATCGCGACCGTGCGGGGGATGGGGGTCGCCGTCATCACGAGCAGGTGCGGGGGCTGCTTGCCCTTGCCGCGCAGGGCGTCGCGCTGCTCGACGCCGAAGCGGTGCTGTTCGTCGACGACGACCAGGCCGAGGTCGTGGAACTGGACCTTGTCCTCGATCAGCGCGTGTGTGCCGATCACGATGCCGGCCTCGCCGGTGGCCAGGTCCAGCATCGCCTGCCGGCGGGCGGCCGTGCCCATGGATCCGGTGAGGAGCACGACCTTCGTGGCGTGCTCCGCGCCGCCGAGCATGCCGCCCTCGGCCAGCTCGCCCATCATCTCGACGACGGAGCGGTGGTGCTGCTGGGCGAGGACCTCGGTGGGCGCGAGCATGGCCGCCTGCCCCCCGGCATCGACGGTGGCGAGCATGGCACGCAGGGCCACCATGGTGTTGTGGGTGACCGTGAAGTTGTCGGTGACATAGGCGTGGCCGGGGTGCGCGACGCTGATGCACTGGACCGGCTTGCGCCCCACGTACTCGACCGCCCTGACTCCGCGCCGGAAGGTGCTGTGCTCCGGTCGGGAGCGGACCCGTTCCGCTTTGCGTGTCAGCCGGAACGGGGCGTACTCGTCAGGCAGGGCCACCGAGACATTGAAAGCGGCCTTGTTCGGCAGGACCTGCGCCCGGCCGCCGAGCGACCGCACGAGCCAGGCGACGTCGTCCGCCAGTCGCCGTGAGGCCGAGCAGAGCGAGATGCTCATGCCGTCCGCATGGATGGTTCCGTCGGTGTCCAGAAGGCCTTGCAGCAGGGCGAGACGGTTCTTGATCGACGTGTTCTTGAACCGGTCGGGGATGAATGTGCCGTGCGACGTCACGCCCCACAGGTGCAGGTCCCGCAGCACTTGGATCACTGGGTTCCGCAAGCCTGCGGCACGCTGTGCCGACTGAATCGTGAAGTCGCGCTTCGAACCCCTCACCGGCACGAGGCGGCAGTCGGGCGCCACGGCTGCCGCGACGGCGTCACGGATCTCGTCGTCGATCGTGGACAGGTGCAGATCGTGCCGGAAGGAACCGTCCCCCAGGAGGAGGCCGAAGAGGTACGGATCGAGCGGCAGCCCTGAGTCGTCCCCGAGTTCGACGGGAGTTGCCGCCGGGATGTACCACTTCGAGGATCCGTCGGCTTTGAACGTGTCGAGACGGATCTCCCGGGTCGTCATGACCTTCGGTGCCTGACCCCGATGCCGTCCGCAACTCGTGCCGACGATCCAAAGATGTTCGTCGTCGCACTCCACGGAACTTCCGTCGGAGAGCACCAGCCGCCAGACATCGCGCTCTCCTTGCGGAAAGACACCGTCGATCAGTGCGATCTCCCCGTCCGGCACGACGACCTCGTCTCCCACCCGCATGTCCCCCATCCGGCGGAATCCCGTGGGTGTGAGCACGAGCGAATCCAAGGGCTGGGCCTTGCCGGAACCGACCTCTCCCTGCAGCAGTCGGTGCATCGGGTGTTCGGTGGCGAGGTCGTCGAAGATCTCCTTCGAGACCTTCCGCTGGCCCTCGGTGAGGGTGAAGGGGAGGCGGTCGTCGAAAGCGGTGAGAAGGCCGTCCGGTCCGGGTCTGCGGGCCACCGCCGGGAGCTGGGCGTCGGCGTGGCGGCGGCGGGCGAGGGCGACCTGCAGGACGAAGGCCTCGTCCCACTTCAGGCGGGAGCGGGCGTCCTCGATGTCGGCCTTGGTGTGCGGCCGGTGGATCTTGAGCAGGGCCTCGTGGAGGGTGACCAGGCCGCGGCCCTCGCGGAGGGCGGTCGGGAGGGGGTCCACTGCTTCCTGGGCGCCGGGCAGGACCGTCTGGATCGCCTTGCCGATCTTCCAGGACTCCAGCTTGGCGGTGGCGGGGTAGATGGGGATCAGCGCGCCGGCCCAGCTCTCGACCGTCTCCTCGCTGTCGCCCCGCAGCAATTCGTAGGCGGGGTGGGCAAGTTGGAGACGGCGGTTGAAGACGGAGACCTTGCCGGAGAACATCGCGCGGGTGCCCGGCAGGAGTTCCTTGTGGGGCTTGTGCACGCCGTTGCCGAAGAAGACCAGTTGGAGGCGGCCGCTGCCGTCGGTGATCGTGACCTCCAGCCGCTGGCCCTTGCCCCGGGGGGCCTTGGCGGAGGCGAAGGTGTGCAGGCGGGCGTCGGCGACCATGGCGACCACCGTGACGTGCTCGTCCATGGGGAGGTCGGCGAGGTGGGTGAGCTGGCCGCGCTCCTCGTATCTGCGCGGGTAGTGGTGCAGGAGATCGCCGACGGTGTGCAGGCCGAGGTGCTCGGCCATCACCTTCGCGGTGGCGGGGCCGAGCACCTTTTTCAGTGGTTCTTCCAGTGCGGGCACGAGATCCATTGCACACCACGCCACTGACAATGCCGTAAACGTCTCGGGAAACCCCTGGTCAGCCGGGCTGTTCGGGCTCTAGGATGGCGCGCTCCGGCCATCCCCGCGGTCACCGCCCCACCCGGGACCGCCCGACCCCGCGCCGTCCGAAGTCCCCCCACCGGCGCTGCGACGATGGACTCCCAGACCTCGAAGTCATCCCAGCCGTCCCAGTCACCCCAGCCGTCCCACACCTTCCAGGTCGACCTGCGCGGCCTGGTGGACCTGCTCTCGCACCATCTGTACTCCAGTCCCAGGGTCTACCTGCGCGAGCTGCTGCAGAACGCCGTGGACGCCATCACCGCCCGGCGCGCCGAACAGCCAGACGCCCCGGCCCGGGTGCGGCTGTACGCGGAGGCCGGGTCGCTGCGGGTCGAGGACACTGGAGTGGGGCTCACCGAGGCGGACGTGCACAGCCTGTTGGCGACCATCGGGCGCAGCTCCAAGCGGGCCGAGGGCCTGGAAGCGGCTCGCTCCGACTTCCTCGGGCAGTTCGGCATCGGCTTGCTGGCCTGTTTCGTGGTGGCCGAGCGGATCCGGGTGGTCAGCCGCAGCGCCCGTACGCCGGACGCGGCGCCCGTGGAGTGGACGGCGAGCGACGACGGTTCGTACACGGTGCGGACGTTGGGGCCCGAGGCGCGGCCGGAACCGGGCACCACCGTGCATCTGGTGGCGCGGGCCGGTGCCGGGGAGTGGCTGGCGCCGGAGCGGGTGCTGACGCTGGCGCGGGACTTCGGGTCGCTGCTGCCGTACGACGTGCGGGTCGGCGAGGAGGCGGTCACCGACCTGCCGGCGCCCTGGGACCGCTCGTACGTCTCCCCCGCGGGCCGGCGCGTGGCGCTGGCCCGGCACTGCCACGAACTGTTCGGCTTCACACCGCTGGACTCGATCGAGCTGGACGTGCCGCTCGCCGGCATCCGGGGCGTGGCGTACGTCCTGCCGTCGGCGGTGAGCCCCGCCCAGCGGGCGACGCATCGCGTGCACCTCAAGGGCATGCTGCTGACGGAGCGGGCCGAACAGCTGCTGCCGGACTGGGCGTTCTTCGTGCGGTGCGTGCTGGACACGGACAGCCTGCGGCCGACGGCGTCGCGCGAGTCGCTGTACGAGGACGAGACGCTGGCCGCCGTGCGGGAGGCGCTCGGGGAACGGATACGTTCCTGGCTGACCGGGCTCGCGGCCGGGGATCCGGAGCGGCTGGCGGCCTTCCTGTCGGTGCACCACCTGGGCGTGAAGTCCCTGGCGCGGCACGACAGGGACATGCTGCGGACGATGCTGCCGTGGCTGCCCTTCGAGACGACCGACGGGCGGCTGTCCCTGGAGGAGTTCGCGCAGCGCCACCCGGTGGTCCACTTCACGCGGACGGTGGAGGAGTACCGGCAGGTCGCGCCGATCGCGTCCGCGCAGGGCATCGGGGTGATCAACGGCGGTTACACGTACGACAGCGAGCTCGTCGAGGCGCTGCCCTCGGTGCGGCCGGGGACGGTGGTCGCGGAGCTGGACGCGGACACCGTGACGGCTCATCTGGACGCGGTGGACCCGGTGGAGGAGCTGGCGCTGTCGGAGTTCCTGGCGGCGGCGCGGGCGAAGCTGGACTCCGTGCAATGTGACATTGCACTGCGCGCCTTCCACCCCATCTCCGTCCCCGCCCTCCACCTCGACGACCGCTCCGCCCGGCACGAACAGGCCCGCGCCGAGGCCGAGGAGCGGGCCGACGACCTGTGGGCGGGCATCCTCGGCTCGCTGCGCGGCAGCGCCCCGCGCGCGCGTCTGGTGCTCAACCACCTCAACCCGCTGGTCCGCAGGATCGGTTCGCTGGGCGACGCGGAGCTGATCGGCACCGCCATCGAGTCCCTGTACGGGCAAGCGCTGCTGATGGCGCAGCGGCCGCTCAGGCCGACGGACACCGCCCTGCTGAACCGGGCGTTCCTCGGCCTTCTGGAATGGGCCACCCACGGAGAGTCCACGCACGGAGAGTCCGCACACGGGGAGGACGGCCGCTGATGGCTGAGATCACGGACTTCGACTCCCTGCGCCGGGAGATGGCGGTCAACTCCGAACGGCCGGAGGGTCCCGCCCGCAACGCGCGCGCGGAGCAGTTGCTCGCCGAGGCCGAGAAGCTGGGCATCCCGCTCGCCGTGATCGAGGCGCTCGGACACCAGCTGAAGGTCTACAACTACAGCTCCGAGAAGGACAAGATGTTCGTCCCCTTCGCGCGCCTGCTGCGCATGTGGGACGAGCGGCCGGAGGACTTCGACGAGTACGAGACGCACTCGCTGCACTGGGTCTTCAAGTGGATGTCGTCCGGCATGCTCGACCAGCCGCACGTCCCGCTCGCCTCGATCGAGAAGTGGCTCGGCGAGATGGAGCACCGCTACCGGCTCGCGGGGCACTCGGAGAGGGCGGTGCGCGGCGCCGAGTTCAGTGTGGCCGCGCACGTCGGTGACGTCCCGCGCGCGGAGCGGGCGTACGCCGCCTGGCTGGCGGCGGACCGGGACAGCATGGCGGACTGCCACGCGTGCGAGCTGCACGGACAGGGCTGGTGGCAGGCGGAGCGGGGGCGGGACGCGGAGGCGCTGCTGCTGTGGCGGCCGGTCCTGGAGGGCGAGTTCAGCTGTGCGCACGAGCCGCACACGGTGCTCGCGTCGTCCCTGGTGCCGCTGCTGCGGCTGGGCCGTACGGACGACGCGCGCGCCAACCATCTGCGGGGCTTCCGGCTCGTGCGGCCGATGGAGAGCATGCGGGGCGCGTACGCGGACCACGTGGAGTTCTGCGCGCTGACCGGCAACGAGGCGCGCGGCCTGGAGCTGCTCGCGGAGCGGCCGGCGTACTTCACCGACACCGGCCATCCGCGCAGCCGGCTGGACTTCCTGGCCGTGGTGGCGCTGCTCATGGGCCGTCTGACCGAACTGGGCCTCGGCGACCGCGAGGTGCCCGGCCCCACCGGCCGGGCGTGGCGCGCGGCCGAGCTGGCCACGCACGCGCGTGCGGAGGCTCTCGCGCTGGCGGCCCGTTTCGACGAGCGCAACGGCACGGCGTACGTGAGTGAGCGGGCACGCGCGCGTATGGGGCAGCGTCCGCTGGCGGACCGGCTGCCGCTCGGTGTGCGCGCGGTGCGCCCGGTCTCCGTGCCCGTGCCGCCGGCACCGGTCCCGGCGGCCGCGGCGGCGGACGTGCCGGACCTGTCCGCGCTGTTGGCCGAGGCCCGACGCCTGTCGGACAGCCTGCGCCCGGACGCGGTCGAGGCGTGGGCGGCGGTCGCCCGGGCGGCCGAGGGCGTCGAGCTGGACGCGCGTGACCGCGCGGAGATCGTCGACCACGAGGCGATGGAGCGGGGCCCCGAGGGCGCCGAGCTCTTCGAGCGGGCGGCCGAGCTCTACGCCGCGGCGGGCGACCTGGGTGAGGCGCTGGCGGCACGCACGCGTGCGGCGTACGTACGCGCCCTGACGGGCCAGGTGGACGAGGCCCTGGCGGCGGTGGCCGAGCCCTACGACGAGATCCTCGCCCTGTACGCCGACGACGCCACCGGCGTACACCAGACGGCGTCGGTCCTCATGGGACGGGCACGGATCCTGATGCGGCGGGTGGTCGAGTCGGACGAGGCCCCGGAAGGCGACCGCGAGACGGTTCTGGGTGCCGCCGAGGCCGCTGTTCGCGAGTTGCTCGCGTTCGTCGGCGGGTACGACGGTGACGACGTGCGGATCGTCTCCCGGGACGCGGAGGCGCGGGCCATGCTCGCGGAGCTGGCGGTGCGGCGCGGGGATCTCGAAGAGGCCGTCGCGTTGTTCGGGCGGGCCTCGGCCGGCTTCGTGGGCGCGGGACTGCCCTGGTTCGCGGTGGAGTACGAGGCCCGGCTCGCCGGGCTGGCGCACCACCTGGGCGACATCGCCGAGGCGGAGCGGGCGCTGCGGGCGGCCCTCGCGCACGGCGGGCCGCATCTGGAGGCGGTCGGACGGGCCCAGTTGCATCTCCAGCTCGCCGAGGTGCTGGGCGGCCGTGGACAGGCCGTGGAGGCCGCCGAGCACGCCCTTGAGGCCGCGCACTGGGCCGACGAGGCCGGTGAGGGCCCGACCCTGGGCGCGTGGGCGCGGCACCAGCTGGGCGGACTGCTGCTGCGGCAGGGCAGGTGGGCCGAGGCCGCGGAGGTGCTGGAGTCGGCGCTGCCCGACCTCAGCGAGGAGACGCACGGCGACGGGGCGGTCGTACAGGCGCAGTGGTGGCTGGGTGACTGCCTGAGCGAGCTCGGCGAGCACCGGGAGGCGGCCGACCGGCGGCTGCGGGCCGCCGAGATCGCCCGGCACTGGCCCGAGCAGCACGACCACGCCACGCTCGCCCACCTCGCCGCCGAGTCGCTGGGAGCGGCGGGGCTGCCGGCCGAGGCGGAGCTGGCGTACGCGCGCGCGGGCGAGCTGTGGCGCGTGGTCGGCAACGTCCACGGACTGGTGCGCTCCCTGCGTGCCCGCGCGTGGCTGGCGCTGCGGGCGGACGACGGGGCGGACGCGGCGCGGCAGCTGATGGCGGGCGCGGTCCACGAGTGCGAGGCGGCGGCCGACGCAACGGACGACGAGGAGGCGCGGGAGCGGCTGGTCGCCGAACTCGGCCACACCCACCGCCAGTTCGGCGACCTGCTGGCCCGCTCGGCCGCGGAGGACGCCGACGACGACGCGATCCGGGCCACCCTGGAGGAGGCTCTGTCCCAGGTCGTCGAGGCCGCCGCGGTGTTCGCCTCCCTCGGGGAGGGTGCCCTGGACGGCCGTACCGGCGCCGAACTCGCCGCGGGCTGGCTGGAGACCGACCTCGGCCGCTCCGAGCGGGCGGCGGCACGCGCGCGTGCGGTCCTCGCCGCCTACGACGGAGCGGACGGCACCGACGAGACGGCGCAGGCGCGGCGGGCCGAGGCGGAGCAGATGCTGCAGGTGGCGCAGGAGCAGGAGGCCCGGTAGGCAGCGGCCGTCACTCCACGCCGATCAGGAGCAGCGCCCCCTGCCGTCCGCCCCGGTAGACCACGGTGTCCACGGCGAGGTGGGTCTCCCGCACGCGTGCCTCCAGATGGTCGGCGATGGACTCGGGCGCGTCGTCGCCGAGGACCAGGGTGACCAGCTCGCCGCCGGCCTGGAGCATGCGGTCCAGGACGGTCTCGGCGGCGGCGGTGACGTCCGAGCCGATCACGGCCACGTCCCCTTCGATGAGGCCGAGCACGTCACCGGCCTGGCAGATGCCGGCCATCGTCCAGGACTGGCGCTCGGCGACGCAGACCTCCGCGTAGCGGGTCGCGCCGGCCGCCGAGGTCATCGACACGACGTCCTCGTCGAAGCGGCGCTCCGGCTCGTGCACGGCGAGCGCGGCGATGCCCTGGACCGCGGAGCGGGTCGGGATCAGGGCCACCCGGATGCCCTCGGTGCGGGCCTGCTCGGCCGCCGCGGCCGCGGTGTGCCGCAGGTCCGCGTCGTTGGGCAGCAGCACGATCTCGCGCGCGTGGGCCCGTCGTACGGCGTCCACGAGTTCCCCGCTGGCGGGCGGCTCCCCGGGGCGGGCGAGGACCGTGGTGGCCCCGGCCTCGCCGTACAGCCCGGCCAGGCCCTCGCCGGGTACGACGGCCACCACCGCGCGCTGGACCCTGGGCCGCGGGGGCCGCCCGCCGCGGGCCGTGTGGACGTCCCCGGCGCCGAAGTGGGTGATCCTGATCCGGTACGGCCGCCCGGCCTCGACACCCGCCTCCACGGCGGCGCCCGCGTCGTCCACGTGTACGTGGACGTTCCACAGGCCGTCGCCGCCGACGACGACCAGGGAGTCCCCGAGGGCGTCCAGCCGTTCCCGCAGCCGCGCGACGGCCGCGTCCTCGGCCTCGAGGAGGTAGATCACCTCGAAGGCGGGGCCGTCCTCCTCCGCGGCGGAGGTGCCCGCCGCGCACTCACCGATGTCGTCCGGGCCGCCGTCCACGCGCGCGTGGGGCGCGGCAGCGTCCCCCTGTGGATCGCCTCCGGGCTCGTCCACCGTGTCCGTGGGGCCCGCGGCGGCCGCGACCGGCCTGGGCGTCTCCCCGGTGAACGTCTCCACCAGCGCCCCGAGCACCGCCACCAGTCCCCGGCCGCCGGCGTCGACCACCCCGGCACGTCTGAGGACGGCCAGCTGCCCCGGGGTCGCGGCGAGGGCGGCGCGCGCCCCTTCGTAGGCGGCCCTCGCCACCGTCCCGCAGTCGCCCTCTGCCGCGTGGGCCGCGTCCGCGGCTGCCGCGGCGACGGACAGGACCGTGCCCTCGACGGGATGCGCGACGGCCTGGCGGGCGGAGTCGGCTGCGTGCCGCAGGGCGAGCCGAAGACCGGCGCCGTCGGTGTGAGGCGTCTCACCGTCGGCGGCGAGGACCTGGGTCATGCCGCGCAGCAACTGGGCGAGGATCGTCCCGGAGTTGCCCTGGGCGCCTATCAGGGCCCCGTGCGCCATCGCACGCACGGCGTCGGCCAGCGCGGGCTTCCCCGATGCCCGGGAGTCCACCTCGTGGGCGGCGAAGACGGCCTCGACCGCCGCGACGGCGGACTCCACGGTGAGGTACAGGTTGGTGCCGGTGTCCCCGTCGGCCACGGGGTACACGTTGATCGCGTCGATCTCCTCGCGCGCGCTGCCGAGCGCCTCCAGCGCGAGGCCGCACCAGGTGCGCACCGCGAGAGCATCGAGGAATGTCTGCGGCACCTGCGCCACCTGCGCCTCCTGTAGCTGCTGGACTGGACGCAGCGTAGACCGCGGAGGGGTGTCCGCCGGAAGAGGGCCGGGGGCTGGCTCCTGATCAGCCATGGTAGTTTCGTTGTACTGGCGCAGTCGTTGTATGCTGCTCCGGTTGCCCGATGCAGATCGGGCTTTCCCACCTGGCAACGCCACTCAGATCACTGATCCTGCGATCTCGATCCCGGCATGCCGGGAACCAACCGTAAGTGCATCTGAAGTCTTTGGAGTGACCCGTGGCTGCCAACTGCGACGTCTGCGGCAAGGGGCCGGGCTTCGGCAACAACATCTCGCACTCGCACCGCCGTACGTCCCGTCGCTGGAACCCGAACATCCAGCGCGTCCGTACCGTGGTCGGCGGGACGCCGAAGCGCGTGAACGCTTGCACCTCGTGCATCAAGGCCGGCAAGGTCTCGCGCTGACGCCCACAGCTGAGCGCGCGGCCACTGCTGGTTCGCTGCACTGAGCCGGTCCACCGAGAGGTGGGCCGGCTTTTTGCCGTACCCGGCGGCGGACCTGACAGGCTGGGCGCATGCGCTTCGGGATCCTGGGCCCACTGGAGGTTCGCACCGACGACGGCCGCCCCGTCGACCCCGGCGGTCCCCGTCCCCGCGCCCTGCTCACGCTCCTGCTCCTCGACGCGGGCCGTACGGTCTCCGCCGAGCGCCTCGTCGACGGCCTGTACGGCACCCGGCCGCCGGCCGGTGCGGCGAACGCGCTCCAGTCGCAGGTCTCCCGCCTGCGCCGCCGGCTCGCCCCGCACACCGAGATCGAGGCGACCCCCGCCGGCTACCGCATCCTCACCGCTCCGGACACGGTCGACGCCCACCTGTTCGAGCAGCTGGCCGCACAGGCGCGTGCCGTCGCCGCGGATCCCCGGCAGGCAGCGGCGCGACTCGCCGACGCCCTCGCCCTGTGGCGGGGGCCGGCGCTGTCCGACCTCCCGGACGCGCAGGCCGAGGCCGCGCGGCTGGAGGAGTTGAGGCTCTCCGCGTTGCATGACCGGATCGAGGCGGATCTGGCGCTCGGGGGCGGCCCTGGACTCGTACCGGAGCTGCGGACGCTGCTCGCCGCCCATCCGCTGAGCGAACGGCTGTACGGACAGCTCATGCGGGCCCTGCGGGCCGACGGACGGCCCGCCGAGGCGCTGAGGGTGTACGAGGAGGCCCGGCGGACACTCGCCGACGAGCTGGGCGCGGACCCCTCGCCCGAGCTGGCGGCGCTGCACCTGGAGCTGCTCCAGGGGCGGAGCCCGGGCGCCCCCGCCTCCCGGTCCAGCTCACCCGGTTCGTCGGCCGCGAGCCCGAACTCGCCCGCATCGCCGCCCTCCTCACCGACTCCCGCCTGGTCACCCTCACCGGCCCGGGCGGAGCGGGAAAGAGCCGCCTGGCGATCGAGGCGGCCGCCGCACTGGCGGGATCCCCCGCACCCTGCTTCGTCGAGCTCGCCCCGGTCACCGACGGCGGGCGGATCGCGTACGCCGTGCTGGCCGCTCTCGGCATGCGTGACGGGTTCCGGTCGCCCGCCACCGACGTCACCGACCGTCTGCCGGCCGTCCTGGAGGACCGTGAGCTGCTGCTCGTCCTCGACAACTGCGAGCACCTCGTCGAGGACGCCGCCCGGCTGGCCTCGCTGCTGCTGTCCACCTGCCCCGGCGTACGGATCCTCGCCACCAGCCGTGAGTCCCTGGGGATCACCGGTGAGGTGCTGGTCCCCGTGCCGCCGCTGCCGCCGGAGCCGGCCGTCCGGCTCTTCCTCGACCGGGCCCGGGCCGTGCGCCCGGACTTCGTCGGCCACGCGCGCGTGGCCGACGTCTGCGCAGCCCTCGACGGGCTGCCCCTCGCCATCGAGCTCGCGGCGGCCCGGCTGCGCACCCTGACCCCGGACGAGCTGGCCGACCGCCTCGACGACCGGTTCCGGCTGCTCTCGCGCGGCGACCGCTCCAAGGCGCCCCGGCACCGCACCCTGCGCGCGGTCGTCGAATGGAGCTGGGACCTGCTGGACGAGGAGGAGCGGGAGCTGGCGCGGCGGCTGACGGTGTTCTCCGGGGGCGCGACCCTGGAGGCCGTCGAGGCGGTGTGCGGGCTGCCGTATCCGGAGGACGTGCTGGCGTCGCTGGTCGAGAAGTCGTTCCTGGAGGTGTCCGAGGGGCGCTACCGGATGCTGGAGACGATCCGGGTGTTCGCGGCGCAGGAGGCGCCGGACCTCGGGGACGCCCACGCCGCCTACTTCCTGCGGCTGGCCGAGCGGGCGGAACCGCACCTGCGCGGCGCCGAGCAGCTGCCCTGGCTGGCCCGGCTGGCCGCCGAGAGCGCCGATCTCGACACGGCACTGCGCCACCTCGTACGCCACGACCCCGCCGGCGCCCTGCGTCTCATGGGGCCGCTGTCCTGGTTCTGGCGGCTGCGCGGGGTGCACGGCGAACGGGTCGCGACGGCACGGGAATTGCTGGCCGCCGTCGGGGAGGAGCCGCCGCCCGGGCTGGAGGAGGAGTACGTCCTGTGCGCGATCAACGCGCTCTCCGGAGCGGGCGAGGAACCGGAGCTCATCGCACGGGTGGACGACGTCCTCGCGGCCTACCGGGGGCCGTTGCGGCTGCCGTACGTCCTCGTGCTGTGGGCGGTCGCGGCCGGTCCGCGGCCCGCGGCCGACGACCACGCCCTCGCCCTGGCCGGCGGCTCCCCCTGGGCGCAGGCCCTGCTCGACGTGGGCCTCGGCTTCCGGGCGCAGTTCGCGGGGCGGCCGCCGGAGGCCGAGGAGTTCTTCACGCGGGCGCTTCGGGGCTACCGGGCCACCGGTGACCGCTGGGGCCTGGCCAACTGCCTCGACCCGCTCGGCATGTTCGCCCACACGCGCGGTGAGACCGAGCGTGCTCTGGAACTGCTCGACGAGGGGCTGGCGTACGTGCGGGAGCTGGCCGCGCCGGAGGAGACCGCCGACCTGCTGCGCACCCGGGGCATCGTCCTGCTGCACCGGGGCGACGCGGCCGGTGCGGAGGGCCACTTCGAGGAGGCGCTGACCCTGGCGCGCGGCGCCGGGCTGCCCGACAAGGTGGCGGCCGCCCGGCGCGGCCTCGGCGACGTGGCCCGGCTGTCCGGGGACACGGCACGCGCGCGCGTGCATTACGAGGACGCCCTGCGGGAGTGCGCCGCCAACTGGTTCAGCGTCGGCGAGACCGTCCGCGCGCTCATCGGGCTCGGCCGCACGGCCGCCGCCGAGGGGCACACCGAGGAGGCGGTCGACTGGTTCCGGCAGGCGGCCGGTCTCGCCGTGGAGGGGCCGGGCGACCTGGAACTCGCCGACGCCGCCGAGGCCCTGGCGTCCGTCGCCGTCCCGGAGCGGGCGGCCGAACTGCTCGGCGCCGCGGCGGCCCTGCGCGGCGCCGGCAACGCGTTCGACCCCGATGTCGTACGCACCGAGCGGCACGCGCGCGCGGAACTGCCCGCGCGGGCGTACGACAAGGCCTTCGAGCAGGGGCGCGCCCTGCGGTCAGCGGCGGTCAGCGAACGGTAGGGGGACGGTCAGCGCCTCCGCCGAGGCTCTTCGCATGACGAAGAACCTCAGCGACCTCCGAGTCCTGATCTCCGGCGCGAGCGTCGCCGGCCCCGCCCTCGCCCTGAACCTGGCCCGTCTCGGCGCCCGGGTGACCGTCGTGGAGAAGGCTCCGGAACTGCGCGGCGGCGGCTTCGCGGTCGACTTCCGCGGCCACGTCCACCGCCGGGTCCTCACCTCCATGGGCATCTGGGACGAGATTCACGCCCGTCAGACCCACATGGGCCGCCAGACCGTGGTCGACGCGGACGGGAGGCCGCGCGTCGACCTGCCCGCGGACATGATGAGCGGCGACGTGGAGATCTTCCGCGGCGACCTCGCGCAGATCATGTACGAGCGGACCAAGGACGACGTCGAGTACGTCTTCGGCGACTCCGTCGCCACGATGGCCGAGGACGCGGACGGCGTCGACGTCACCTTCGACAAGGGCGCGCCCCGCCGCTTCGACCTGGTCGTCGGCGCGGACGGACTGCACTCCCGCACCCGTCGGCTGGTCTTCGGCGACGAGTCCCGCCATCTGCGCTTCCTCGACCACTACGTGGCCGGCTTCGACGCCCCCAACCACCTGGGCCTGGACCGCACCGGCCGCGTCTACAGCGAGCCCGGCCGCGCGATCGTCTTGGCCAACTACGACGGCGACCCGGAGCGCTGTCACGCGCTGCTGGTCTTCCGGTCCGGGGAACTGTCGTACGACCGCCGGGACCTCACGGCTGTCAAGCGGATCCTCATGGAACGTTTCGCCGGAATGGGCTGGGAGACCCCGGCCGTCCTCAAGGCCCTCGAACAGGCCGACGACGTGTACTTCGACGCCATCGCCCAGATCCACGTCGACCGCCTCACCAAGGGGCGTGTGGCGCTGCTCGGGGACGCCGGGTACGGGGCGACCATGGGCGGCATGGGGACGGGGGTGGCGATCGTCGGGGCGTACGTCCTCGCCGGTGAACTCGCCCTCGCGGGCGGTGACTTCCGCACCGCGTTCGCCGAGTACGAGAGCCGGGTCCGGGACTTCGCGAGGGGCTGCCAGAAGATCTCCGGCAACGCGGGCCCGTTCTTCGCCCCGCCGACCGAGCGGCGCATCCGCAGCCGGGACCGCATGTACCGGATCCTCGCCTCCCGCCCGCTGGCCCGCTTCTTCAAGCGGCTGACCGAGAAGGCGGCGACGGGCATCACGCTGCGGGACTACCCGTTCTGAGCCGTTCGCAGGGCCCAGCCGTGGTCGACGGGCCCGATCCCGCCGCCGAGCGCGAACCCGGCGGCGATCGCCCCGGTGACGTACTCCTTGGCGGCCCGTACCGCCTCCGGCACGGACTGCCCCTTCGCGAGCTGCGACGCGATCGCGGAGGCGAGGGTGCAGCCCGTGCCGTGCGTGTGCCGGTTGTCGTGGCGTGGGGCGCGCAGCCAGTGCTCCTCCGAGCCGTCGGTGAGCAGGTCCACGGCGTCGCCGGGCAGATGGCCGCCCTTGATCAGCACCCACCTCGGCCCGTACGCCAGGACGGCCGCCGCCGCCGGCCGCAGCTCGTCCTCCGACCGGACGCGCACACCGGTGAGTTGGGCGACCTCGTCGAGGTTCGGGGTGGCGACGGTGGCGACCGGGAGCAGTCGCTCGCGCATCGCGTCCAGGGCGGAGTCGGCGAGCAGCGGGTCCCCGTGCTTGGAGACGCCCACCGGGTCCACCACCGCCGGTGCGTGTGTCCCCGCGATCAACTCGGCGACCAGGGCGACCAGTTCGGCCGAGGCCAGCATGCCGGTCTTCACCGCCTGGACGCCGATGTCGTCGACGACGCTGCGGTACTGCGCCCGCACCGCCTCCGCGGGCAGCTGCCAAGCCCCCTGTACGCCACGGGAGTTCTGGGCGGTGACGGCCGTGACGACGCTCATGCCGTGCACGCCGAGCGCGAGCATCGTCTTCAGGTCGGCCTGGATCCCGGCCCCTCCGCCGGAGTCGGAGCCGGCGACCGTCAGCACCCGGGGCTTCACGACTCGATGTCCCCGAAGTGGTCCCAGCCGCCCTTGCTGGTCCACGGCGCCCCGTCGACCGTCACCTGGGGCAGCGCCGAGGGGTTGAGGACCTCGCCGATCACCTTCCAGCGGGCGGGCAGCTTCACGTCGGGCGGGAAGGTCGCCACGATCGCGTGGTCCTCTCCCCCGCTGAGCACCCACTGCATGGGGTCGACGCCGACGGCCTGCCCGATGTCGTTCATCTGCGAGGGGATGTCGATCGCGCCGGAGCGGATGTCGATGCGGACCTTGCTGGCCTCCGCGATGTGCCCGAGGTCGGCGATCAGCCCGTCGCTGACGTCGCACATCGCGGTCGCCCCGAGCCCGGCCGCGGCCGGTCCCGCGTGGTACGGCGGCTCCGGGCGCCGGTGCGCCTCCACGAACGCGCGCGGCGAGCGGAACCCCCGGGACAGCACGGCGTACCCGGCGGCGGACCAGCCGAGCCAGCCGGTGACCGCGACGAGGTCGCCGGGCTGGGCGCCGCCCCGGGTGACGGGTTCCTGGTTGCGCAGATCGCCGAGCGCGGTGATCGACACCACGATGGTGTCGCCCCGTACGACGTCGCCGCCCACCACCGAGGCGCCCGCGACCTGGCACTCGTCGCGCAGACCGTCCATCAGCTCGCTGGGCCAGGTCACCGGGAGTTCGGCGGGCACGACCAGGCCGAGCAGCAACGCGGTCGGGACGGCGCCCATGGCGGCGATGTCCGCGAGGTTCTGCGCGGCGGCCTTGCGGCCCACGTCGTACGCCGTGGACCAGTCGCGGCGGAAGTGCCGGCCCTCCAGCAGGATGTCGGTCGAGGCCACGACCCGGCGGTCGGGCGCGGCGACCACCGCGGCGTCGTCGCCGGGGCCGACCCGGACCGCCGGGGTGGTGGTGAGACGGGAGGTGAGCTCCCTGATGAGCCCGAACTCCCCGAGCTCACCAACAGTGCCCTTCATTGCCTCTGCTCCCCTTCTGTCCCGTGCCGTTCCCGGTCGCGCGTCATCAGTGTCCTCGATACGGTCGAGTTGTCCGTCAACCTGTGTCCTGCCCGCACCCCGGCGCGGGGACCACGGTCGCCGCGGGTCTCCCCGTGGCGAGCGGCGACGCGATACCGTGGCGTTCCTTTTCCCCACATGATCCTCGTGGCCGCCCTGGAGGTTCCGTGGTACAGGCGTACATCCTGATCCAGACGGAGGTCGGCAAGGCGTCGACCGTCGCCGAGACGATCAACAAGATCCCTGGGGTGATCCAGGCCGAGGACGTGACAGGACCCTATGACGTGATCGTGCGGGCGCAGGCCGACACCGTGGACGACCTCGGCCGCATGGTGGTCGCGAAGGTCCAGCAGGTGGACGGCATCACCCGCACCCTGACCTGCCCGGTCGTCCATCTGTAGCCCCCGTCTACCCTTGGCCGGTGAACTTCTTCCGTCACCGGCGCCGCACCCTTGCCGGGCTGCCCGCACTCGCCCTGCTCACTGCCGTGGGCTGCTCATCAGCAGACGACGGTGCGTCGGCGGCGGTTCCCTCGCCGGGCGCGAAGGTCACCGGGTGGTGCGAGAAGCTGGACAAGTCCCTGCCGTCCGAGGTCGACGGTCGGGATCGCCGGGATCCCACGCCCGCGTCCGCGCTGACCGCGGGCTGGGGGAACCCGGCGATCATACTGCGCTGCGGCGTCGACCGGCCCGCGAAGATGGGTGATCCCGAGGCCGACGGGGTCGAGGTGAACGGCGTGGGGTGGCTGCTGGAGAAGCAGGGCGACGGCTCGTTCCGCTTCACGACGACCCTGCGCAAGGCGTACGTCGAGGTCACCATCCCCAAGACCCGCACCGCGGACGGCATGTCCCCGCTCGTCGACCTGGCCCCGGCCGTGAAGAAGGCGATCCCCGAGGGGATCGCCGACTAGTACCCCGCGCGGGGTCAGCGCAGGCCGGTCGGCCTGCGCAGGGCCGCCTGGATGAGGCGGTCGACGAGTTCCGGGTAGGTGACGCCGCTCGCCTGCCACATCTGCGGGTACATCGAGATGGGCGTGAAGCCGGGCAGCGTGTTGATCTCGTTGATCACGAAGCCCTCGTCGGTGAGGAAGAAGTCCGCGCGGACCAGTCCCTCGCACGAGGCCGCCTCGAAGGCCTCCACGGCGAGGCGCTGGACCTCGGCCGTCTCCTCGGGGGTCAGCGGCGCGGGCACGATCCCGGGGGTGGAGTCGATGTACTTCGCCTCGAAGTCGTAGTACGCGTGCTCCTGCGGCGGCGGGATCTCGGCCGGGACGCTCGCCCGCGGACCGTCCTCGAACTCCAGCACCCCGCACTCGATCTCGCGTCCCCGCAGAGCGGCCTCGACGAGGATCTTCGGGTCGTGCCGCTGAGCCTCGGCGATCGCGTCGCCGAGCCCGGCGATGTCGTCGACCTTGGTGATGCCGATCGACGAGCCCGCGCGGGCGGGCTTCACGAACAGCGGCCAGCCGTGCTCGCCGGCGAAGTCGACGATCTTCTTGCGGGCGGCGGCCTCGTCGCGCTCCCACTCGCGCGGCCGGATCACCACGTACGGGCCCACCCTGAGCCCGAAAGAGGTGAACACCCGCTTCATGTACTCCTTGTCCTGGCCGACGGCCGAGGCGAGCACACCCGCGCCGACGTACGGCACGCCGGACAGCTCCAGCAGCCCCTGCAGGGTGCCGTCCTCGCCGTAGGGGCCGTGCAGGACGGGGAAGACGACGTCGACCTCACCGAGCGCCTTGGGCACCGATCCGGGTTCGCTGACGACGACTTCACGGTTGCCGGGGTCCAGCGGGAGCACCACGCCGCCCTGGCTCGACTCGGCCACGTCCTCGACCTCGGGCGTACGGCGGTCGGTGATCGCCATGCGTTCCGGTTCGTCGGCGGTCAGGGCCCAGCGTCCTTCCCGCGTGATGCCGATCGGCAGGACGTCGTACTTGGTCCGGTCGATGGCCTTGAGGACGGCGCCCGCGGTGACCACGGAGATCCCGTGTTCGGAGCTGCGCCCACCGAACACGACGGCCACGCGCGGCTTGCGAGGCGGCTGCTCAGGGCTCTGGGGAAGGTTCTCGGTGCTCATATCGGGTTGAGAGTACCCGTTGGTAGTGCCCTGAGACAGCGTGCCACCGGCGGCGTCGCTCAGCGTCGTTCGGGCTTCGCGCTGCGCGACATCAGCTCCTTGACGGCGACCACCGGAGGCTTGCCCTCGTGCACGATGGCGACGACCGTCTCGGTGATCGGCATGTCGACGCCGTGCCGGCGAGCCAGATCCAGCACGGACTCGCAGGACTTGACGCCCTCGGCGGTCTGCTTGGTGACCGCGATGGTCTCCTGCAGGGTCATGCCCTTGCCGAGGTTGGTGCCGAAGGTGTGGTTGCGCGACAGCGGCGAGGAGCAGGTCGCGACCAGGTCGCCGAGGCCCGCGAGTCCGGCGAACGTCAGCGGGTCGGCGCCCAGCGCGACACCGAGCCGCGTGGTCTCCGCGAGCCCGCGCGTGATGAGCGAGCCCTTGGCGTTGTCGCCGAGGCCCATGCCGTCGGCGATGCCGACGGCGAGACCGATGACGTTCTTCACGGCGCCGCCGAGTTCGCAGCCGACGACGTCGGTGTTGGTGTACGGCCTGAAGTACGGGGTGTGGCAGACGGCCTGCAGCCGCCGCGCGACCGCTTCGTCGGTGCAGGCGACCACGGCGGCGGCCGGCATCCGGGCGGCGATCTCCCGGGCGAGGTTGGGCCCGGTGACGACGGCGATGCGGTCCGCGCCGACCTTGGCGACGTCCTCGATCACCTCGCTCATCCGCATGGTGGAGCCGAGTTCGACGCCCTTCATCAGCGACACCAGGACCGTGCCGGGCGCGAGCAGCGGCACCCATTCGGCGAGGTTGGCGCGCAGGGTCTGGGAGGGCACCGACAGGACCGTGAAGTCGGCGCCCGCGGCGGCCTCGGCGGGGTCGGTGGTGGCCCGCACGTTCTCCGGGAGCTCCACGCCGGGGAAGTAGTCGGGGTTCGTGCGGCGGGAGTTGATGGCCTCGGCCACCTCCGGGCGCCGGGCCCACAGGGTGACCTCGCACCCCGCGTCGGCCAGCACGATCCCGAACGCGGTGCCCCACGAACCGGCGCTGAAGACGGCCGCCTTGACGGGCTTGCTCACGTGCTCTGCCCCTCTTCCTGCTCTGCCTTGGCCTGCGTCTGCGCCTGCGTCCTGCGCCGCTGCTCGATCCGCTCCCGGCGCGGGTCGTAAGGGGTCTCCGGCGCCTTCTCGCCGCGGATCTCCTCCAGCTGGCGGGTGATGGCGGCCATGATGACCTCGGTGGCCTCCTTGAGGACCTCCGCGGTCATCTCCTTGTCGTAGAAGCGCGAGAGGTCCACGGGCGGGCCCGCGAGCACATGGTGGGTCTTGCGGGGCAGGACGTACGCCTTCTTGCTGTACGGCGGCAGCAGTTCGTTGGCTCCCCACTGGGCGATGGGGATCACCGGGCACTTGGTCTGCAGGGCGACCCGGGCGGCACCCGTCTTGGCCGTCATGGGCCAGCCGTTCGGGTCCCGGGTGATCGTTCCCTCGGGGTAGAACACGACGCACTCGCCGCGCTCGACGGCGGCGACAGCGGCGCGGAACGCGCTGAGCGCGTCCGTGGACTCGCGGTAGACGGGGATCTGTCCGGTGCCGCGCATCGCGGCACCGACGAATCCCTTCTTGAAAAGGCCACTCTTCGCGAGGAATCGCGGAACCCGTCCGGTGTTGTACTGATAGTGCGCGTAGGCGAAGGGATCCACGTGGGAATTGTGGTTCACCGCGGTGATAAATCCGCCCTCGGCCGGAATGTGCTCCATTCCGCGCCAGTCCCGCTTGATCAGAGCCACCAGCGGCGGTTTGCAGATCACCGCGGCGAAGCGGTACCAGAAGCCGATTCTGCGGCGGGGCACGCGCGCACCTTCCTCTAGGGGCCAAGGACGTCGGCCCGGGAGATCGGACCTGGGGGCCGCACAAGTGTCGCCCCAGGCCGCCGGTCTGTCGAGAACACCGTACGCCCCGACGGCTCGGCCGCCAGATGGCCCAGGTGACGGCTGAGTGACAATGACCGCGACAGGAGAGGGGCGGAACGCTCGTGCAGTGGACGTTGGTCATACCCCTGAAACCCTTGGCGCGGGCCAAGAGCAGGCTCTCGGACACCGCCCATGCCGGGGTCCGCCCGAGTCTCGCCCTCGCGTTCGCACAGGACACCGTGGCGGCCGCGCTGGCCTGCCCGGCGGTGAAGGATGTGGCGGTCGTCACGGACGACGCCCTGGCGGGCCGCGAGCTGGCCGCGCTCGGCGCCCGCATCGTCGCCGACGAGCCGCGAGGCGGGCTCAACGTGGCGCTGGCGCACGGCGCGGCCGTCGTCCGCGCCGACCGCGCCGACAGCGCCGTGGCCGCCCTGAACGCCGATCTGCCGGCGCTGCGCCCAATGGAACTGTGCCGGGTCCTGGACGCGGCCGCGGAATTCCCGCGCGCTTTCCTGGCCGATGCGGCCGCAATCGGCACCACTCTGCTGGCCGCGTCGCCCGCGCAGGAATTGCGCCCCGATTTCGGCTCGGATTCCCGCGCCCGGCACCGCGCGTCCGGTGCCGCGGAACTGGCGCTCACGGAGGTGGATTCCGTACGCCAGGACGTGGACACCGGCGACGACCTGCGCGCGGCGCTGGCCCTCGGAGTGGGGCGCCGGACGGCCGCGGTGGCCGCGCAGTTGCTGATCCCCGGGCAGTAGGCTGCGCATCATGCAGGCCACCGCATACACGTACGACCCCGAGACCCGCAGCGGGCAGGTCCTCCTGGACGACGGCACGCCGATGCCCTTCGACAGGGAGGCGTTCGACGCGGGCGGTCTGCGGCTGCTGCGCCCCGGTCAGCGGGTGCGTGTCGAGACCAGCGGCCGGCGCATCACCCTGATCACGCTCCAGACGTTCTGAAAACGCCGCGGGCCGGACTCCGTCACGGAGTCCGGCCCGGCGCGTGAGTGCCCCTGTGCCCTTACCTCTTGCGGGCCGTGGCCTTCTTGGCGGTGGTGGTGCGAGCCGTCGACTTCTTGGCGGGGGCCTTCTTGGCCGTCGCCTTCTTCGCCGGGGCGCTCTTGGCCGCGGCCTTCTTGGCGGTGGTCTTCTTCGCCGCGGTGGTCTTGGCGGCGCCCGTGGTCTTCTTGGCCGTCGTCTTCTTGGCGGTGGTCTTCTTCGCGGCGGCGGCCGTGGTCTTCTTGGCCGTCGTCTTCTTCGCGGTGGCCTTCTTCGCGGCGCCCGTGGTCTTCTTCGCCGCGGCCTTCTTGACGGTCGCGGTCGCGCCGCCGGTCAGGCTCCCCTTGGGGGCCTTCTTGACGGCGACCTCGCCGCCGCGCGGGAGCTTCTTCGAGCCGCTGACCAGGTCCTTGAAGCCCTGGCCCGCGCGGAAGCGCGGAACGGAGGTCTTCTTGACCCGAACCCGCTCGCCCGTCTGGGGGTTGCGGGCGTAGCGAGCCGGACGGTCGACCTTCTCGAACGAACCGAAGCCGGTGACCGAGACCCGGTCTCCGGCGACGGTCGCGCGGACGATGGCGTCCAGGACCGCGTCGACAGCGTCGGCGGCCTGCTGGCGGCCGCCCAGCTTGTCGGCAATCGCTTCTACGAGCTGCGCCTTGTTCACGTCTTCCCCTTCGGAGACATCGCCAGAACGAAAGTGTTCAAGCTTTTTCGCACGTTAGGCAGATATATACCGCAAATCAAACACGAAACGGGCTTATCACCCATGCGCCGCAACGAACTCGGCTGCCCCGGCTGCGATCAGCGGTCCTCTTCGGGGATTCGTCCCTCGTCGAGGTCCGCGGTGAACGCCTCCAGTCGCCTTGCCGCGTCGGCGAGATCGTGCTTGGCCGCGGCCGTAATGACCAGCAGCTTCCGGGTCAGCGCCATCCGTACGCCCTCCGGGACTTGCAGTGCGCGCACCCTTGAGTGCGCTTCCTTGAGTCGGTCCGCGACTGCCGCATAGAGCTCGAGTTGGCCGTCGTGTTCCATGCACAGATTGTGCCATCTGGGGCGAGTTGTCGCCTGCCCAGGGTGCAACTGCCACCTCAAACGGCCGTCCGGGCGTATGCGGAAGTCACGGCTACGAACCTCGCGTACCCCGGCAACAACCGTTCTAACGTGGGAAGTTGAACAAAGGCCAGCCTTCGTGCGGGACCGTTCGGGTGCAGAAACGGCAGTACCCCCGATCGGAGCCGATCGGGGGTACTGAGTGGCTGAAACTGGTCTTGCCCGGCTGCCGGGGATCAGACCTGGAGCGTCTGCGGCTTGTACGACGGCCGCTTCGCCTCGTACGCGGCGATGTCGGCCTCGTTCTGGAGGGTGATGGAGATGTCGTCCAGCCCGTTCAGCAGCCGCCAGCGGGAGTTCTCGTCGAGCTCGAAGGAGGCGGTGATGCCCTCGGCACGCACCTCACGCGCCTCAAGGTCCACGGTGACCTCAGCAGTGGGGTCCTTCTCGGTGAGGTCCCACAGCGCGTCCACGATCTTCTGCTCCAGAACCACCGTGAGCAGGCCGTTCTTGAGCGAGTTGCCGCGGAAGATGTCCGCGAAGCGGGAGGAGATCACGGTCTTGAAGCCGTAGTTCTGCAGCGCCCACACCGCGTGCTCACGGGAGGAGCCGGTGCCGAAGTCGGGGCCGGCGACCAGGACCGTGGCGCCCTGCCGCTCGGGGCGGTTGAGGATGAAGTCCGCGTCCTTGCGCCAGGCCTCGAACAGACCGTCCTCGAAGCCGTCCCGGGTCACCTTCTTGAGCCAGTGAGCAGGGATGATCTGGTCGGTGTCGACGTTGGAGCGACGCAGCGGGACGGCCCGGCCGGTGTGCTTGGTGAATGCTTCCATGACTGATCAGACTCCAGCGGGCGCGGGGGCTTCGGACAGGTCGGCGGGCGAGGCCAGGTGACCCAGCACGGCGGTCGCGGCGGCGACCTGCGGCGAGACCAGGTGCGTACGGCCGCCCTTGCCCTGCCTGCCCTCGAAGTTGCGGTTGGAGGTGGACGCGGAGCGCTCACCGGGAGCCAGCTGGTCGGGGTTCATGCCCAGGCACATCGAGCAGCCGGCGTGCCGCCACTCGGCGCCCGCCTCCTTGAAGACGACGTCCAGACCCTCGGAGACGGCCTGCAGACCGACACGGGCGGAGCCGGGGACGACCAGCATCCGTACCCCGTCGGCGACTTTGCGGCCCTTGAGGAGGTCGGCGGCGGCGCGCAGGTCCTCGATGCGGCCGTTCGTGCACGAACCTACGAAGACGGTGTCCACGTTGATCGAGCGCAGCGGCTGTCCGGCCTCCAACCCCATGTATTCCAGGGCCTTTTCGGCGGCGAGGCGCTCCGAAGCGTCTTCGTACGAAGCGGGATCGGGGACGGACGCCGAAAGCGGCGCGCCCTGACCGGGGTTGGTGCCCCAGGTGACGAACGGCGACAGCGAAGCGGCGTCGATGACGACCTCGGCGTCGAACTCGGCGTCCTCGTCCGTCCTCAGCGTCTTCCAGTACGCGACGGCGGCGTCCCAGTCCAAGCCCTCGGGGGCGTGCGGGCGGCCCTTGAGGTACTCGAAGGTGGTCTCGTCGGGGGCGATCATGCCCGCGCGGGCGCCGGCCTCGATCGACATGTTGCAGATGGTCATGCGGGCCTCCATCGAGAGCTTCTCGATGGCGGAGCCGCGGTACTCCAGGATGTAGCCCTGTCCGCCGCCCGTGCCGATCTTGGCGATGATCGCCAGGATCAGGTCCTTGGCGGTGACGCCGTCGGGCAGCTCGCCGTCGACCGTGATCGCCATGGTCTTCGGGCGGGCCAGCGGCAGCGTCTGGGTGGCCAGCACGTGCTCGACCTGCGAGGTGCCGATGCCGAACGCCAGCGCGCCGAAGGCGCCGTGGGTGGAGGTGTGGGAGTCGCCGCAGACCACGGTCGTGCCCGGCTGGGTCAGACCCAGCTGGGGGCCCACCACGTGCACGACGCCCTGCTCGACGTCGCCCAGCGGGTGCAGCCGCACCCCGAACTCGGCGCAGTTCTTGCGCAGCGTCTCCAGCTGGACCCGGGAGACCGGGTCCGCGATCGGCTTGTCGATGTCGAGGGTCGGGGTGTTGTGGTCCTCGGTCGCGATGGTGAGGTCGAGACGGCGCACCGGGCGGCCGTTCTGCCGCAGCCCGTCGAAGGCCTGCGGGCTGGTCACCTCGTGCAGGAGGTGGAGATCGATGAAGAGGAGGTCGGGCTCGCCCTCGGCGCGCCGGACGACGTGGTCGTCCCAGACCTTCTCCGCGAGTGTCCTACCCATCGCTTTCCCTCCGGCCGGCAAACGTCCACCGGCCCAACTAGAGATCTTGAGGAGACGGCGCACCGGCCCCTGTTCACGGGCAACCGTCATCCGGCCCGTTCGGTCAGCGGGCCGCTGTGGATACAAGGGTTGCGCGTCTCACGAAAAAAGGAACTTGCGTTTCACAGAGTGAGACGTGAGTATCGTTGCATGGACAACAGTAGCGGCGTCGGCGTTCTGGACAAGGCAGCCCTTGTCCTGAGCGCCCTGGAGTCCGGCCCGGCCACCCTCGCGGGACTGGTGGCGGCCACCGGACTGGCACGACCAACGGCCCACAGACTGGCCGTGGCCCTGGAGCACCACCGCATGGTGGCACGCGACATGCAGGGCCGTTTCATTCTCGGCCCGCGACTGGCCGAACTCGCGGCGGCGGCCGGCGAGGACCGGCTGCTCGCGACGGCCGGCCCGGTCCTCACCCACCTGCGGGACGTCACCGGCGAGAGCGCCCAGCTCTACCGCCGCCAGGGCGACATGCGCATCTGCGTGGCCGCGGCGGAACGCCTGTCCGGCCTTCGGGACACGGTCCCGGTCGGCTCGACGCTCACCATGAAGGCCGGTTCCTCCGCACAGATCCTGATGGCCTGGGAGGAGCCCGAGCGCCTCCACCGCGGCCTGCAGGGCGCCCGCTTCACGGCGACGGCCCTGTCGGGCGTACGGCGCCGCGGCTGGGCCCAGTCCATCGGCGAGCGCGAGCCGGGCGTCGCGTCCGTCTCGGCACCCGTACGCGGCCCGTCCAACCGCGTGGTGGCCGCCGTGTCGGTCTCCGGCCCCATCGAGCGCCTGACCCGCCACCCGGGCCGTATGCACGCCCAGGCCGTCATCGACGCCGCCGCCCGCCTCTCGGAGGCCCTGCGCCGCTCGGGGTGAGCCCGGCGCCCCTGCGACGGGAACGTCATCGGGGAGGGCCCGCCCCAACGCCGCGGCAGGCCCTCCCCGATCCCCCGATCCCCCGTTCAACCGGCCTTCTCGGCCGCCTTCCGCCCCGACCGGTGCGCGAACCGGTCCTCGGCGTAGCGGCCCCGCCGCTCCAGCGGCACCTGCCCGTGAGCCCCGGCCAGCCCGAACGCCGGCATGTCGAGGTAGATCGCCTCGTACGACCCCTCGGGCACCACGTACGCCTCGTGCCACAGCCCCACGTGCCCGCGCGTCTTCCCGGCGCGCTCCTTGCGGTTGACGATCGCCCACGCCCGGTGGTGGAACATCTCGGGCGAGTGCGCGTAGGCGTACAGCTTCTCCTTGGACTCCCAGTACTGGACCACGTAGTACGTCCGCGGCGAGGCCGTCAGCATCACGTGCCCCAGCAGCCCCCGGTCACGGTTCCGCGCAAGCTCCCCAAGCATGCGGACCATCGCCAGCATGACCGGCAGCCACTGGTGCACCGCCCAGAAGCGGTTGACCCGCATCCCGATGAGCAGGACCACCACGTCCCCCTCGGTATCCGCGGTCGTGCGACCCAGCACCGGTTTCGTGAACATGGCAGCCCCCTGCACTCCGTCGGATAGCGGCACTATCCTTCTGGTCGATGCTTGGATAGTGACACTTCCCAAGGAGAGGCGCAAGAGATGCGGCTGGCGGAGCTCAGCGAACGCAGTGGGGTGTCCACCGCGACGATCAAGTACTACCTGCGCGAGGGCCTGTTGCCGCCCGGCCGCCAGCTCAACGCGACGACCGCCGAGTACGAGGAGGAGCACCTGCGCCGGCTGCGGCTGGTGCGCGCGATGATCCAGGTCGGCCGCATCCCGGTGGCGACGGTCCGCGAGGTGCTGGGACACGTGGACGACGACTCCCTGGGCCGCACGATCCGCCTGGGCGCGGCCCTGTGGGCGCTGCCGCAGGTGCCGGAGCCGGACGAGGAGGACGAGTACGTGCAGGCCGCGCACCGGGAGATCACCGCGCTCCTGGACCGACTGGGCTGGCGGAACGCCAAGCAGCTCTCGACGATCTCCCCCGCGTACCGCTCCCTGGTCGTGGGGGTGGCCGCGTTCCGCCGGCTCGGCTACGGCTGGGGGGCCGAACAGCTGGCCCCGTACGCCGAGTTGATGCACCGGACGGCCGTCCTCGACCTGGACAACATGGAGGCGTACCCCTCGGAGCCCGAGCGGGTCGAGTTCGCCGTCCTGGGGGCGATCCTCAACGAGCCGGTGCTGCAGGCGCTGCACCGGCTGGCCCAGGAGGAGGAGTCGGCACGGCGGTACGGCTTCAAGTGAGCCGGGACACGAAGAAGGCCCTCCACCGAAGTGGAGGGCCTTCCCGGTTTGTACCCCCGACCGGATTCGAACCGGCGCTACCGCCTTGAGAGGGCGGCGTGCTAGGCCGCTACACAACGGGGGCCTGGACTCTGCGTTTCCGCAGGCCCGAGCTGGTCTACCTGGACTCGAACCAAGACTAACTGAACCAGAATCAGTCGTGCTGCCAATTACACCATAGACCAATGATGGTTTAGACCAGTCAGTACCCCCGACCGGATTCGAACCGGCGCTACCGCCTTGAGAGGGCGGCGTGCTAGGCCGCTACACAACGGGGGCCCTAGCAGTCCCGAGTTGATCGGAACCAGTACCCCCGACCGGATTCGAACCGGCGCTACTGCCTTGAGAGGGCAGCGTGCTAGGCCGCTACACAACGGGGGCTTTGCGGATGGGATCCGCGGTGCGGATGCCGTGTTGGATCAAAGCATCCGCGAGCTGGCCTACCTGGACTCGAACCAAGACTAACTGAACCAGAATCAGTCGTGCTGCCAATTACACCATAGGCCACTGGAACGCAAGCCCCTGCGGGGATCTCGTTCTAGTTCGCTCCTCCGGTTTTTGGCCTTTCGGCCCGCTCCCCGGCGGCGCAGGAAGAACATTACCCGAAGGTGGACGGGGCTCCAAAACGGGTATCCGCGCCGAGGATCGCGGGGAGTTCGGCGAGGGAGGCGATCCGGTGGGGCCCGAAGGGGGCGGTACCGCCGGTGTACACGCCGCTGCGGTCGATCCACACCGACAGCAGTCCGGCGTCGGCGGCGCCCCGCCCGTCGATCTCCGGGTGGTCGCCGACGTACGCCACCTCGTGCGGGGCGAGGTCCAGGGCCTCGCAGGCCGCGAGGAAGGCGCCGGCCTGGGGCTTGGAGACGCCGAGTTCCGCGGCGCACAGTATGGTCTCGAAGCGGTGGTGCACCCCGAGGGTGCGGAGCTTGTGGTCCTGGACGGTGAGGCTGGAGTTGGACAGCACGGCGTGCCGGTGGCTGGCGGCGAGGGCGTCCAGGACGGGCACGACGTCCGGGAAGAGCGCCCAGGCGGCCTCGTAGTGCGTCAGGTACCGCCGGAACCAGGCGTCGGCCTCGGCGGCGGCCAGGGGTGTGCCAAGGAACACGCGGATGCGCTCGCGGCGCTGCTCCTCGAAGGACAGCTCCCCCGCCGAGAACCGCGCCCACTGCCGGTCGGTGATCTCCCGCCAGCGCGCGAGGGCCTGCTCCGGGGTCTCGTCCCCGGTGAGCAGACCCTCGGCGGAGAGATGGGACCGCATGCCCTCGCGGTCCGCGGTGGTGTAGTCGAAGAGGGTGTCGTCGACGTCCCAGACCACGGCGCGAATGCTCATGATCCGACGGTAACCCGGAGGTCGGCGGCGCGTCCCCGGAACCGTCAGTCGTGGGCGCCGTACCAGTCGAATCGTGCCAGGGGAATCTGGTCCGTGACCTCGGCCGTGCTGCTGTAGATGGCGTCGCCGTTGTCGGAGGTGCGCAGTTGATGCGCCCAGGTGTTCATGATGCGGTGGCCGTCGGCGTTCCAGAACTGCTGACCGCTGCCGCCGCAGGGGCTCGTCCAGACGGCGTTGTTCTGGCTCTTCCAGTCCGTGGTGAGGCAGTCGCCGTTGGCGTTGCTCACCAGCCGGCGAAAGGTGTAGCCGAAGGCGGTGGTGGTCGTCGCGCCCCAGTGCCAGTTGCGGGTGACGAGCGAGTCGTCGCAGGTGCCCGACCAGACGTTGGCGGTGGTGGGCGACGCCACCAGGCAGTTGCCCTCGTAGTCGTTCGTGTACGTCCAGTTGGTCTGGGCCGACGCCGGGGTCAGGGTGCCGGCGGCCGCGAGAAGCACGGCGGCGAGGCCCACCGGGGTGCTCAGTCTCAGTGACGTTCTCCAGGATGGCATGATCATGAGCATCGGGACGGCCCGCGACGCCCGGGCCAACCGATCATGAACACGTCCTGTCGATCAGGGCAAGCAGGCACGGACGAAAGCGGAAGGGCGGCAGCCGGATCGGCCGCCGCCCTGTCCGCGTGCGTGCGCTACGCCGTCAGCTTCGCCAGTGCCGCGTCGATCCGGGCCAGGGTGCGGTCCTTGCCCAGCACTTCCAGGGACTCGAAGAGGGGCAGGCCGACCGTGCGGCCGGTGACGGCGACACGGACCGGGGCCTGGGCCTTGCCGAGCTTGAGGCCGTGGGCCTCGCCGGCGGCCAGGACGGCCTCCTTCAGGGACTCCGCGGAGGTCCAGTCGGCCGACTCCAGCTTCTCGCGGGCGGTGCGGAGCAGGGCGTCGCTGCCCTCCTTCATCGCCTTGGCCCAGGAGGCCTCGTCGGACACCGGCTCCGGCAGGAACAGGAAGTCGACGTTGTCGGTGATCTCCGACAGGACCTTCAGACGGGTCTGCGCGTGCGGGGCGATCGCCTGCCACTTCGCCTCGTCGAAGTCCTCCGGCGCCCAGGGGGCGAAGGGGGCGCGCAGCCAGGGGGCGCAGCGCTCGGTGAAGTCCTTCACGTCGAGCAGCCGGATGTGGTCGGCGTTGATCGCCTCGCACTTCTTCAGGTCGAAGCGCGCCGGGTTGGGGTTGACGTCCGCGATGTCGAAGGCCGCGACCATCTCCTCGACGGAGAAGATGTCCTGGTCCGCCGAGAGCGACCAGCCCAGCAGCGAGAGGTAGTTGAGCAGGCCCTCGGGGAGGAAGCCGCGCTCCCGGTAGAGGTTCAGCGACGACTGCGGGTCGCGCTTCGACAGCTTCTTGTTGCCCTCGCCCATGACGTAGGGCAGGTGGCCGAAGTGCGGGGTCTGCTTGGCGATGCCCAGTTCGGTGAGCGCCTTGTACAGGGCGATCTGGCGGGGGGTGGAGGAGAGCAGGTCCTCGCCGCGCAGGACGTGGGTGATCTCCATCAGGGCGTCGTCGACCGGGTTGACCAGCGTGTACAGCGGGGCGCCGTTGGCTCGCACGATCCCGTAGTCCGGGACGTTCTCCGGCGTGAACGTCAGCTCGCCGCGGACCAGGTCCGTGAAGGTGATCGTCTCGTCGGGCATGCGGAAGCGGACGATCGGGGCGCGGCCCTGGGCCCTGTACGCCTCCACCTGCGCCTCGGTGAGGTCGCGGCAGTGGCCGTCGTAGCCGGACGGCTTGCCGGCGGCGCGGGCGGCCTCGCGGCGGGTGTCCAGCTCCTCCTGGGAGCAGTAGCAGTGGTAGGCGTGGCCCGCGTCCAGCAGCTTCCGCGCGACGTCCGCGTAGATGTCCATGCGCTGCGACTGGCGGTACGGCGCGTGCGGGCCGCCGATCTCGGGACCCTCGTCCCAGTCGAAGCCCAGCCAGCGCATCGCGTCGAGGAGCTGGTTGTAGGACTCCTCGGAGTCGCGGGCCGCGTCGGTGTCCTCGATGCGGAAGACCAGAGTGCCCTGGTGGTGCCGGGCGAAGGCCCAGTTGAACAGGGCGGTGCGGACCAGGCCCACGTGGGGGTTACCGGTGGGCGAGGGACAGAAACGTACGCGGACGGGTGCGCTAGCCACGCTTGACAACCTTGTTGGTGAGAGTGCCGATGCCTTCGATGGTGACGGCGACCTCGTCGCCGACGGTGAGCGGTCCGACGCCTGCCGGGGTGCCCGTGAGGATCACGTCGCCGGGGAGCAGCGTCATGGCCTCGGTGATGTTGACGATCAGGTCCTCGATCGAGTGGATCATCTCGCTGGTGCGACCGAGCTGGCGTTGCTCGCCGTTGACCGTGAGCTGGACGGTCAGGTCCGAGGCCGTCTTGAGGTCCAGGCCGGTCTCCACCCAGGGGCCGAGCGGGCAGGAGGTGTCGAAGCCCTTGGCCCGGGCCCACTGCTTCTCGCGCTTCTGCACGTCACGGGCGGTGACGTCGTTCGCGCAGGTGTAGCCGAAGATCACGTCCGCGACCCGCTCGCGCGGGACCTCGCGGCACATGCGGCCGATGACCACGGCGAGTTCGGCCTCGTGGTGCAGGTCCTCGGTGAAGGACGGGTAGCGGATCTCGTCGCCGGGCCCGATCACGGAGGTGGAGGGCTTGAAGAAGGCGAACGGGGCGTCGGGCACCTCGTTGCCCAGCTCGCGGGCGTGCTCCGCGTAGTTGCGGCCGAAGGCCACGACCTTGTTGGGGAGCACCGGCGGCAGCAGCCTGACCTTGCTCAGCGGGACCTTCGTACCGGAGAGCTCGAAGTCCGCGAACGGGATGCCCTTGATGATGTCGAGGACGAGCTCGTCCGGCTTGTCGCCCTCGACCGCGCCGAAGGCGACGTTCCCGTCGATGGAGAATCTGGCGATGCGCACGGGATCCTTGCGCCCCTCACTTGGCCGGCTGGAGTCTGACGCTCCAGGCTAACGCGGCAGGGGGGCGCCGACTTGCGCATTACCGCGCGGGGCGCCTCGAAGGATCTTCCGCCGGGCGGGCTGAATGATCAGCCGCCGGCGTGCGTACTACTCGGCGACGGAGGCCGCGACGGGGACCTCCACGAGGACGGTGCGCTTGGGGTTGGCGGTCTGGGTGGGAAGATCGAGGGAGTGCTCCGGCTGCTCCGGGGTCTGCAGTTCGCCGGAGTCCTCGAGGTGGGCCAGCGTCGTGCGCCGCGGGTTGGCTATGTTGCGGAACATCATCGTCGTCTTCACGGTTGTACTCGACCCTGTCGTCCGTCGGGGGTTGGCAGTTGCCTACGTCTTGTAAAGCGCCAGGCTAAACATCGGATTCCCCGGCGAAGTCGTGAAGACCCCATGATCAGCATGTGAGTTTGCTCACGACCGCACGGACAAACCGGTCAATCCCGACCCCCAACCCATCCCAGCGAAACGGACATTGGCCCCCTGAAGCCATCATTCCGCTCCTGATCATGGCGACTGGGACAGCGTCCGATCCCGTGGAACTCGCGGGCATACGCCCCTTATGCGGGATTTATCCTTCTACGGCAGGTGACTCGGCACTCACATGCTGTCACGTAGGTCACGGCATGGCCCATGAGCCTTGTTGGAGATCCTGCACTGTGCTGGAATGCCACGGACCGCCGCAGGATCGAGCCGGCGCACAGGGGGCGCTACGAGCGCTGGGTGGCGGCGAGAAGGGGGAGCCAGCGCCGGTCACTCACGACCACCAGGGGGCGCGTTCAGGGCGCCTTCGAAAACGCCGACACCGTGTCTTTCCGTTCACGCGGAGGGGCGCCTGGTCCAGAGGTTGCGACGCTAGTGCAGGGACGTTTCAAGAGGGATGGCAGTGCTTCGGCGGAGCCGGAGCCGCACGGCGGGACTGGCCCCAATGCCGGCAGTCCCTCCCCCCAGCACGCCCAGAACCCGGGCCCGGCAGCGTCCGGCGACGGCGGTGAGCGCTCCGGGCGCCCCGGCGCGTCGGCATCCGCCGGGTCGCCGAGCCCCGCGGCTCCGCCGATCAAGCCGGTCCAGGGCCCGAGCGGCCCGGGGTCGCGAATAGCGCTGCGCAACTGGCGTATCTCCACGCGCCTTGTCTCGCTGCTCGCCCTCCCCGTGGTCGCGGCCACCTCGCTGGGCGCGCTGCGCATCAGCGACAACATGGACGACATCCAGCAGCTCGACAACATGCGGCTGCTGACGGAGATGACCAAGCAGGCCACCGAGCTCGCGGCCGCGCTGCAGGACGAGCGCGACCAGTCCGCCGGTCCGCTGGCGCACGGCTCGAAGGCCAGCGACTACACGGTCAAGGGCTACCGGGACAAGACGGACCGGGCCAAGCAGAACTTCATCGACGCCGCCGAGGAGATCGACACCTCCAACAAGGACGGCTCGCTCCTCGGTGTGCGCGAGAGCCTCGTCGGTGTGGTCGGCGACCTCGAGACGCTGTCGAAGATCCGCTCCACGGCGTACGAGGCCAGGCTCAACTCCTCGCAGACGGTCGAGGCCTACCACCGCCTGATCACGCACCTGCTGGACCTCTCCCAGGACATGGCGGAGGCCACCAGCAACCCCGAGATGATCCAGCGCACGCGCTCCCTGGCCGCCTTCTCCTCGGCCAAGGAGTACGCGTCGATGCAGCGCGCCGTCCTCGCGGCGGCGCTGCCCGCGAGCAACACCACGGTCGGCCGGCTCTCCGAGAACGACCGGCTCTACGCCCAGTCGGCACTGGAGAGCCAGAAGTCCGACCTGCGCAGCTTCCGGAGCATCTACGGCTCCGACAACGCGACCTCCCTCCTCAAGCCCATCGAGGAGAACAACGCCACCATCAAGGCGTCCGACACCTACGCCAGCCGTGCGCTGGCCGCGCAGAACGGCCTGGACGACCTGCAGAAGCGGTCGTACCAGGACTGGGTGGACGACAGCTCGACCAAGATCGAGCAGATGAAGAAGATCGAGCACTCGCTGCTCGAGAACATGGAGCAGAAGGCCCGCGAGCTGCGGAACTCCTCGGAGCAGGAAGCGATCATCTCCGGTGCGCTGATCCTGCTCGTGCTCGGTGTCTCGCTGGTCGGCGCCTTCGTCATCGCCCGGTCCATGATCCGCTCGCTGCGCCGCCTGCAGGAGACCGCCAACAAGGTCGCCCAGGACCGTCTGCCCGAGCTGGTCGCGCAGCTGTCGGAGTCGGACCCGCAGGACGTCGACACCTCCGTCGAGTCGGTCGGTGTGCACTCGCGGGACGAGATCGGCCAGGTGGCCGCGGCCTTCGACGACGTGCACCGCGAGGCGGTCCGCCTCGCCGCCGAGCAGGCCCTGCTGCGGGGCAACGTCAACGCGATGTTCACCAACCTCTCGCGCCGCTCGCAGGGTCTCATCCAGCGTCAGCTCTCGCTCATCTCCGAGCTGGAGTCCCGCGAGGCCGACCCGGACCAGCTGTCCTCGCTGTTCAAGCTCGACCACCTCGCGACGCGTATGCGCCGTAACGGTGAGAACCTCCTCGTCCTCGCGGGTGAGGAGCCCGGCCGCCGCTGGACCCGCCCGGTCCCGCTGGTCGACGTGCTCCGCGCCGCCGCATCCGAGGTGGAGCAGTACGAGCGCATCGAGCTGGCCGCCGTGCCGACCACCGAAGTGGCCGGCCGCGTGGTCAACGACCTCGTGCACCTGCTCGCCGAGCTGCTGGAGAACGCGACCTCCTTCTCCTCGCCGCAGACCAAGGTCAAGGTCACCGGTCACGCGCTGCCCGACGGCCGCGTGCTGATCGAGATCCACGACACCGGTATCGGCCTCTCCCCCGAGGACCTCGCGGCGATCAACGAGCGGCTCGCCTCGCCGCCCACCGTGGACGTCTCCGTCTCCCGCCGCATGGGTCTGTTCGTGGTCGGCCGGCTGTCCCAGCGCCACGGCATCCGCATCCAGCTGCGTCCGTCCGACTCCGGTGGTACGACCGCGCTGGTCATGCTGCCCGTCGACGTCGCCCAGGGCGGCAAGAAGCCGCAGGGCAAGCCCGGTCAGAACGCCGGTGCCGTCGGCGGTCCGGCCGCCGCGCAGGCCGCCGCCGGTGCGGCCGCGGCCCGCCGCCAGGCGGCCGGTGCGGGCGCCCAGGGCGGTCCCGCCCTCGGCGGGGCTCCGGGTGCCGGGGCTCCGGGCGGTGCGCTCGGTGCCGGTGCGCCCGGTGGCGGTCGGCTCGGGGCCGGTCAGGGGCCGCGGGCCGCACTGCCGGGCACCGGCCAGGGCGGCAACGGCCGTTCCGGTGCGCCGGGTGGCGCGCGCGGACCGCAGGCTCCGAACGCTCCGCAGCAGGGCCGGCCGGCCCCCGCGGGCGCCGGTGCGGGGTTCGGTCAGGCGCCGGGTGCGCCGCAGGGCATGCAGGCCGCGGGTGCGGCCCAGGACAGCTTCGGCGGCGCTCGTGGCGCCGTACCGCCGCAGTCCCAGGCTCCCGCCGAGAACGAGGGCCGCGGCCGTCGTGGCCGTCGGCCGCAGCTGCCGGGCCGTGGCGGTCCGCGGGCCGAGCTGCCGGGCGGCGAGCAGCCGCGTACGCCGAGCTGGAGCGACGAGAACGCCCAGCCGCCGGTGCCGCGCGCCTCGCTGGACACCCCGCGCGGTCACGACGAGACCTCGCGGATGCCGCGCTTCGACGACCACCAGGGTCCGGGCGCCACGACGGAGATGCCGGCCATCGGGCGCGGCGACGACCGTCAGGGCCTCGGCCAGGCCGCCGATTTCGAGCGGCCCGCCTTCGGCAACGACCCGCAGAACACGGGCCAGTTCGCCCGTCCCGGCATGGACTCGCCGCACAACACCGGCGAGTTCGCCCGCCCGGGCATGGACTCCCCGCAGAACACCGGCCAGTTCGCCCGTCCCGGTGCGAACGGTTCGCAGAACACCGGTGAGTTCCCGCGTCAGGACTACGGCGTCCCGCAGAACGGCGGCGCGCAGGGCCCGGGCCAGTTCGTCCGGCCCGACGTCTTCGGCAGCCCGAACGGCCAGGGCGGCAACCCGCAGAACACCGGCCAGTACCCGAGCCCGTCGGCGTTCGACGTCGGCTCCACCGGCCAGTTCGCGGTGCCGGGCTACGACGGCGGCTCGACCGGGCAGCACTCCCTGCCGGGGCGTCAGAACCCGTCCGTCAACGGACAGTTCGAGCGCCCGCAGAACGGCGGCGCCGACTTCGGTGCCCCGCGCCAGTCCGTCCCGCCGCGTCCGCAGCGGCCCGTCCGGCAGGAGCCCGAGGCGCTGCCGCCGGCCACCGGTCCGGGCGACGGCCGTACGCCGCTGTACGACACGCTGGAGACCAACTGGTTCCACGGCGGTCAGGGCGGCGAAGGCCGGCCGGGCAACGGCAACAGTTCCGCCCCGGCCCAGCAGCAGCCACCGGCCGCTGCTCCTCAGCGTCCCGCGACCTCTTCCTGGCGCACCTCCCCGAACGACGACCTCGTCCGGCAGGCGGAGCGCGTACGGCAGCCGGCCGCGGGCGGCGTCACCACCTCCGGCCTGCCGCGCCGGGTGCCCCGGGCGAACCTCGTCCCGGGCACGGCTCAGCAGCAACAGCACCAAGCAGGTCCGCAGGTCTCGCGTGCGCCTGACGACGTACGCGGCCGGCTGACCAATCTCCGTCGGGGCATCGCACAGGGTCGACAGGCCGGTACCGGTACCGGCCAGACCGGCAGTTTCCCCAGCCCCACTCACCAGCAGGAGCGATAGTTGAGCCAGATGAGCCAGGCGGCACAAAACCTCAACTGGTTGATCACCAACTTCGTGGACAACACCCCCGGGGTGTCCCACACCGTCGTCGTATCGGCCGACGGACTCCTTCTGGCGATGTCCGAAGGCTTCCCGCGTGACCGCGCCGACCAGCTGGCGGCCGTCGCGTCCGGACTCACCTCGCTGACGGCCGGGGCCTCCCGGATCTTCGAGGGCGGTGCCGTGGCGCAGACGGTCGTCGAGATGGAGCGGGGTTTCCTCTTCCTGATGTCCGTCTCGGACGGCTCGTCCCTGGCCGTGCTCGCGCACCCCGAGTGCGACATCGGCCTGGTCGGCTACGAGATGGCGCTGCTGGTCGACCGCGCGGGCGCGGTCCTCACGCCCGACCTGCGCGCCGAACTCCAAGGCAGTCTGCTCCACTGACCCTCACCGGCACCACCTGTCTCACCAAACCACCGTCCGGCCGCCACAATCCCCCCACCGGCCCCGTCAGACGGCTTGCCCGACCGACTTGCTGTCCCGCCCGGAGGATTCATGACCCCGCCCACCGCCTCTCATGATCCGTACGCGGAGCCGTACGAGGATGAGGGCGACCAGCCGCTGGTACGTCCTTACGCGATGACCGGTGGCCGGACCCGGCCGCGCTATCAGCTCGCCATAGAGGCACTGATCAGCACCACGGCCGACCCGGCAGCACTCATGGGGCTGCTCCCGGAGCACCAGCGCATCTGCCACCTGTGCCGTGAGGTCAAGTCGGTGGCCGAGGTGTCGGCACTCCTCGCCATGCCCCTGGGTGTGGCCCGGATTCTCGTCGCGGACCTGGCCGAGGCCGGGCTCGTCGCCATCCACCAGCCGGGTGGCGACGAGACGACCGGTGCACCGGACGTGACCCTGCTCGAAAGGGTGCTCAGTGGACTTCGCAAGCTCTGACGGAGG
The DNA here is from genome assembly GCF_050214755.1 of Streptomyces sp. C1-1. NCBI lineage: Bacteria > Bacillati > Actinomycetota > Actinomycetes > Kitasatosporales > Streptomycetaceae > Streptomyces > Streptomyces sp. C1-1. Next base: position 3,404,238 of record NZ_CP189826.1, read on the forward strand.
TAGGGCGACCACCTCCGCGAAGATCGTCGTGGCGGGAGGGTTCGGCGTCGGCAAGACCACGTTCGTGGGTGCCGTCTCCGAGATCAACCCGCTGCGCACCGAGGCCGTCATGACGTCCGCCTCCGCGGGCATCGACGACCTCACCCACACCGGGGACAAGACCACCACCACGGTGGCCATGGACTTCGGACGTATCACGCTCGACCAGGACCTGATCCTGTATCTGTTCGGCACGCCCGGCCAGGACCGCTTCTGGTTCATGTGGGACGACCTGGTGCGTGGCGCGATCGGCGCGGTGGTGCTCGTGGACACCCGGCGCCTGGCCGACTGCTTCCCCGCGGTCGACTACTTCGAGAACAGCGGTCTGCCCTTCGTGGTCGCCCTCAACGGCTTCGACGGGCACCAGCCGTACGCCCCCGAGGAGGTTCGGGAAGCGCTGCAGATCGGCCCGGACACGCCGATCATCACGACGGACGCCCGCCACCGCGCGGATGCCAAGAGTGCGCTGATCACGCTGGTCGAGCACGCGCTCATGGCACGGCTGCGATAGCACCCAAATCAGCCATGTCGTACGGCAGTTGTCGTAGACGCATCGGAGCCGGCTGTGGCCTTTGACACGGTCGGCCCCGGTGTTCATAACGTTTCGGCAGAGGAATCGGGTGGTACGGCCACGGGTCGTTGCCAACTGGTGTCGCTGCGCACACAAAGGCCCCGTCTTTTGACGGGGCTCGCTCTTTATGACCGTTTTATCTGGGGCTTACATCACACGCAATCAGCGCTTTCCACTGTTTGGAAGAGCGCAGGCCGTCGTGCTGGAATGCCTGAACTGCCTAATAGTCAAAGACGTACTCCGTAGTACTGCGTACTCAATGACGTACTGGGCTCTGAGACACTGCGGCACGACGTTGGTGCCCGCCGCCGAGAGGTTGTTGGTCGAGTGAGGCGAAGCAAGAACGGTCCCGAGCCGTCGGCCCGGGGCAACTTCACCCCGCCGCCGCGCGGAGCGGCGCCCGTCCCTGTGCCCGTATCCGAGCCGACGGCCGCGCCCGCTTCGAGCGGCGGCCGTTTCTCCCCGCGCAACTGGCGGGTGCCCACCCGGCTGAACGCGATCCTGCTCATACCCGTGGCCGTCGGCCTGGTCATGGGCGGCTTCCAGGTGAAGAACTCGATCGACACCTGGCAGGACGCCCAGGACGCGGAGAACACCGCCCGCCTGGTCGCGGCCGCCCTCACCTACAGCAACGCGATCCTCGTCGAGCGTGACACCACCGCCGCGCCGCTGCTGAAGGGCAAGAGCCAGACCGCGGCCGACAAGGCCCTCGTCGCCAAGCTCCGCAAGCAGACCGACCAGGCCGCCGACGAATTCGACGCCGCCGCCCGCAACATGCCGGACCGGCCCAACCTGGTCCGCCGCCTGGAGCGCTTCCGCAAGGTGGAGCCGGAGCTCGCGACGATCCGGCAGAAGGCCTACACCTCCAAGTTCAAGGGGGTGGAGACCGAAGAGACCTACGTCGACATCGAGCACCCGCTGCTGGAGTTCTCCAACGAGCTCGGCCTCGGCACCGGCAACATCACCAGCTACGGCCGCTCTGTCTACGCCATCGCCCTCGCCAAGGGCGCGCTCTCGCTCGACCGCTCCATCGGTATGCACCTGCTGGTCAACCCGGGTCCCAAGGACACCGACCTGGCACGGCAGCGCACCGCCCTGACCTCGTACGCCTACCTGGAGGGCATCGCCCTGCAGGAGTACCAGGCCGGTGGCACCGACGAGGACCTCGCCAAGCTCAAGACGGCCGAGAACCAGATCAAGGTCGACGGCGCGGCGATGGCCAAGCAGGCCGCCGCGCAGGCGGCCGCCCAGAACGAGAAGTACGTGCCGCCGCCGGCCGACCCCACGGACATGATCGCGGGGATGTCCCAGCTCCAGACGACGGCTCCGGCCGCTCGTGAGGCGCTGGCCCAGGAGGGCATCAGCGCGCAGAACTGGTGGGGTGTCACCACCCTCAAGTTCGACGCGTACCGCAAGCTGGAGAAGGAGAAGGCCGACACCGCGGTGAGCGAGGCGTCGACCATCGCCGACAACGCCAAGCGGGACGCCCTGATCACCGGCGCCATCGTCATCGTCGCCCTGCTGCTCGCGTTCATCCTGGCCGGCGCCGTCGCCCGCCAGATGTCCCGCTCGATGCGCCAGCTGCGCAACGCCGCCTTCGGCATCGCCGAGCAGCGCCTGCCGATGCTGGTCGACCAGCTCTCGCGCACCGACCCCGGCCGGGTCGACACCCGGGTCGCCCCGATCCCGATCCACACCAAGGACGAGATCGGCGAGGTCGCCCGCGCCTTCGACCAGGTCCACCGCGAGGCCGTCCGGCTCGCCTCCGAGCAGGCCCTGCTCCGCGGCAACATCAACGCGATCTTCACCAACCTGTCCCGGCGCAACCAGTCGCTGATCGAGGGCCAGCTGACCCTGATCACCGACCTGGAGAACAACGAGGCCGACCCGGACCAGCTGGAGAACCTCTTCCGCCTGGACCACCTCGCGACCCGTATGCGCCGCAACGGCGAGAACCTCCTGGTCCTCGCCGGCGAGGAGCCCGGCCGCCGCTGGGACCAGCCGGTCCCGCTGGTCGACGTGCTGCGCGCCGCCTCCTCCGAGGTGGAGCAGTACGAGCGCATCGAGCTGTCGGGCGTCCCGGAGGCCGAGATCCACGGCCGTGCCGTGACCGACCTCGTGCACCTGCTCGCCGAGCTGCTGGAGAACGCCACCACGTTCTCCTCCCCGCAGACCAAGGTCCGCGTCACCGCGACCCGTCTCCCCGACGGCCGCGTCATGATCGAGATCCACGACAAGGGCATCGGCCTGACGGCCGAGGACTTCGCGGACATCAACCACAAGCTGGCCAACCCGCCGACCGTGGACGCCGCGATCTCCCAGCGCATGGGCCTGTTCGTGGTCGGCCGCCTGTCCGACCGGCACGGCATCCGCGTCCAGCTGCGCCCCTCCGGCGAGCAGGCGGGCACCACCTCGCTGGTCATGCTGCCGGACGCGATCACCCACGGCGGTGGCGGCGAGCAGCAGATGCAGCGCGACGAGTTCACCGTCTCGCAGATCATCCCGGAGCAGAACTTCCAGGGTGAGGACTTCAGCCAGCCGATGCGTACGGCCGCGGAGCTCGGCTTCGACGACACCCGCTACTCCGAGGTCCCGGACGACATCCGCGAGCTCGACCCGGTCGGCCGCTCGCTGATGCGCGAGGAGCGCCGTGCGGCCCTGGAGGCCCAGCAGTCGCCGGACCCGCAGGCGCAGGAGCCGGCCGCCGAGACCTCGTCGTACGCGGACGCCTTCGACGCGCAGCCGGCCTACGACAACGGCTTCCCCGAGCAGCAGACCGGTTCGTTCGACCCCCGCCCGGCGTACGAGGAGCAGCAGCAGAACCCGTACGAGGAGCAGGCGCGTCCGGCATACGAGGAGACGGCCCAGCAGCCGTCGTACCAGGACCCGTACTTCGCGCAGAACGGCTCCCTGCCGCAGAACGACACCTTCTCGTCGAACGGCGGCTACCCCGAGCCCGGCTATTCGGAGCCGGCGCAGGAGGAGCCCTCGGTCGCCCACGCCGCCGCCCCGGAGACCTACTCGGCCTTCGAGCAGCGTCGCTACCAGGACGACTGGCCGCAGCAGGACGGCTACCAGAACGGCTACCCGGACCAGTACGCTCCGGAAGCGGAACCTGCGCAGGCCGCTGACGTGAGTGAGCGCGACCGCGTAGGCTTCGACCGTCCGGGACCGGCTTCTTCCGTCGCCCACCAGCTGACCGACGCCGGCCTGCCCCGCCGCGGATCCTTCGCGAGCGGTACGAACGGCTCGAACGGCACGCGGCACGCGCACCAGGAAGCGTCGGCCCCGGCATCGGCTCCGGCTTCGGCTTCGGAGAGCAACGGCTCCGGCGACTGGCGCTCGGCGAACGACCAGCGCTGGCAGCAGGCTTCGCAGCTGAAGAAGCCCAAGGCGGGCGGGGTCACCTCCTCCGGCCTGCCGCGGCGGATACCGAAGGCCAACCTGGTCGACGGGGCCGCCGAACCCACCCCCCAGGGAGGCCCACAGGTCTCCCGAGCCCCGGAGGACGTCCGGGGACGACTGAGCAACCTGCGGCGCGGTGTCCAGCGGGCCCGCACCGCAGGCGGAGAAACGAACGGCCAGGGCTTCGGTCCTGACAGCACCTACAACCAGGAGCGTTAGTGTGAGCCCGATGAGCCAGGCGGCACAGAACCTGAACTGGTTGATCACCAACTTCGTGGACAACACCCCGGGGGTGTCCCACACGGTGGTGGTCTCCGCCGACGGACTCCTTCTGGCGATGTCCGAAGGGTTTCCGCGCGACCGCGCCGACCAGCTGGCGGCCGTCGCCTCCGGTCTGACCTCGCTGACCGCCGGTGCCTCGCGGATCTTCGAGGGCGGCAGCGTGAACCAGACGGTTGTGGAGATGGAGCGGGGATTCCTGTTCATCATGTCCATCTCCGACGGTTCCTCGCTCGCGGTACTCGCACATCCTGAGGCGGACATCGGCCTCATCGGGTACGAGATGGCCCTTCTGGTGGACCGTGCCGGTACGGTCCTGACACCCGATCTGCGGGCCGAGCTCCAGGGCAGCCTGCTCAACTGACAGACGGACGGTGCGTTTTGACGTCCCGGGGCCGTAAGGTTTCGGGACGCGGCTCCACAGCGATGGGTGCCCGGCACGGTCGGAGGAGGAGAAGAGAGTGGCAACACCACCAGGCGGTTCGAATACGGGCAACTGGTCGTACGGCCCTGCCCAGGGCCAGGGCGACGGTTCCCAGAACCCGAACCGTTACAACTTCCCCTCCGCCCCGAACCAGCGGCGTCACCAGCCGTACGCGCCCCAGGGCCCCCAGGGTCCCGGGTCGTCGCCGTACGACCAGCCGCCCGCTCCCCGCATCCAGCCCGTGCAGCCGCATCGACGCTCCCCCGAGCCGGCGCCCGCGGGTGCGTCGAACAACCCCCTGGTGCGTCCGTACGCCATGACCGGCGGCCGGACGCGCCCGCGCTACCAGCTCGCCATCGAGGCGCTGGTGCACACCACCGCGCAGCCGCACCAGATGCAGGGCCAGTTGCCCGAGCATCAGCGGATCTGCAACCTCTGCCGGGAGATCAAGTCGGTGGCCGAGATCTCGGCCCTGCTCACGATTCCTCTCGGCGTGGCCAGGATCCTCGTCGCCGACTTGGCGGAGGCAGGACTGGTCGCCATTCATCAGCCCGGCGGCGACGAGAACGCCGGCGGCCAGCCAGACGTGACACTGCTCGAAAGGGTGCTCAGTGGACTTCGCAAGCTCTAGCGGCGGTCCTTCCCGCTCCACCACCTCGGCGAAGATCGTGGTGGCGGGTGGCTTCGGCGTGGGCAAGACCACGTTCGTCGGGGCCGTTTCGGAGATCAACCCGCTGCGCACAGAGGCCGTCATGACGTCCGCTTCGGCAGGCATCGACGACCTCACCCACACCGGAGACAAGACGACCACCACGGTCGCCATGGACTTCGGCCGCATCACCCTGGACCAGGACCTGATCCTGTACCTCTTCGGTACGCCGGGCCAGGACCGCTTCTGGTTCATGTGGGACGACCTGGTCCGCGGCGCCATCGGTGCCATCGTGCTGGTCGACACCCGGCGCCTGGCCGACTGCTTCCCGGCGGTCGACTACTTCGAGAACTCGGGTCTCCCGTTCGTCATCGCCCTGAACGGCTTCGACGGCAACCAGCCGTACAACCCCGACGAGGTCCGCGAGGCCCTGCAGATCGGTCCCGACACCCCGATCATCACGACGGACGCGCGGCACCGCGCGGACGCGAAGTCGGCGCTGATCACTCTCGTCGAGCACGCGCTGATGGCTCGCCTGCGGTAAGTGGTCTGTGCGGCCACCGGGCTGCCTCGGATGGTTCGATGCCGTCTGCGGGTGCTCGGTGGCCGTTCGCGCAGTTCCCCGCGCCCCTGCGCCCCCGCGCATGACTGAGGGCCCCTCCAGATGGAGGGGCCCTCAGTCATGCGTTACCGAACTGCGCTCAGCGCCAGCTGTGCGGGGCGCGGAAGCCGTTCTCGCGTTCCAGGCGGCGCCAGCCGGCCTTCGGGCGGCCGCGGTGGGCCGGCTCGGTGGCGGGCTGGGCGGCCGCGCGGGCGAGGAGGACGGCCGTGATGGCGGCGACTTCCTCGGGGTCGGCGTGGCCCTTCTCGACGCGGATGTCAGGGAGGTTCATGGGTGTCAGTCTCCGTGAGAGAGGTTTCCGCGAGGGTGTCGCGGAGGGTCCGCTGGGTTACTGCGGGGGGTTGCCGTGCTTGCGGGAGGGCAGGTCGGCGTGCTTGGTCTGCAGCATCGCGAGCGAGCGGATGAGGATCTCGCGGGTCTCGGTCGGGTCGATGACGTCGTCGACCAGGCCGCGCTCGGCGGCGTAGTAGGGGTGCATCAGCTCGGACTTGTACTCCTTGACCATGCGGGCCCGCATGGCCTCGGGGTCCTCGGCCTCGGCGATCTGGCGGCGGAAGATGACGTTGGCGGCGCCTTCCGCTCCCATCACGGCGATCTCGTTGGTGGGCCAGGCGTACGTGAGGTCGGCACCGATGGACTGGCTGTCCATGACGATGTACGCACCTCCGTAGGCCTTGCGCAGGATCAGCGAGATCCGCGGGACGGTCGCGTTGCAGTAGGCGTACAGCAGCTTGGCGCCGTGGCGGATGATGCCGCCGTGCTCCTGGTCGACACCGGGGAGGAACCCGGGGACGTCCAGGAAAGTGACGATCGGGATGTTGAAAGCGTCACACATCTGGACAAAGCGCGCAGCTTTTTCACTCGCCTCGATGTCCAGGACGCCGGCGAGGGACTGCGGCTGGTTGGCGACGATGCCGACGACCTGCCCGTCGAGGCGGCCCAGCGCGCAGATGATGTTCCGCGCCCAGCGCTCGTGGACCTCGAGGTACTCGCCGTCGTCGACGATCTCCTCGATGACCTTGGCCATGTCGTACGGCCGGTTGCCGTCCGCCGGGACCAGGTCGAGGAGCACGTCGCTGCGGCGGTCCACGGCGTCCGAGCTCTCCACGCGCGGCGGGTTCTCGCGGTTGTTCTGCGGCAGCAGGGAGAGCAGGTAGCGGACCTCCGCGATGCAGGTCTCCTCGTCGTCGTAGGCGAAGTGGCACACGCCGGAGGTCTCCGCGTGGACGTCCGCGCCGCCCAGCCCGTTCTGCGTGATCTCCTCACCGGTGACCGCCTTGACGACGTCCGGGCCGGTGATGAACATCTGCGAGGTCTCGCGGACCATGAAGACGAAGTCGGTCAGGGCGGGGCTGTAGGCCGCGCCGCCCGCGCACGGGCCCAGCATCACGGAGATCTGCGGGATGACGCCGGAAGCCCGGGTGTTGCGCTGGAAGATGCCGCCGTAGCCCGCGAGGGCCGAGACGCCCTCCTGGATCCGGGCGCCGGCGCCGTCGTTGAGGGAGACCAGCGGGGCACCGGCCGCGATGGCCATGTCCATGATCTTGTGGATCTTCGTGGCGTGGGCCTCGCCCAGCGCGCCGCCGAAGATGCGGAAGTCGTGGGCGTAGACGAAGACGGTACGGCCCTCGACCGTGCCCCAGCCGGTGATGACACCGTCGGTGTGCGGCTTCTTGGCCTCCAGGCCGAAGCCGGTGGCGCGGTGCCGGCGCAGCTGCTCGACCTCCTGGAAGGACCCGGCGTCCAGCAGCAGCTCGATGCGCTCCCGGGCGGTCAGCTTGCCCTTGGCGTGCTGCGCCTCGGTCGCCTTCTCGCTCGGTCCGGCCAGCGCCCGCGCACGGATCTCGTGCAGCTCGGCCACCCGTCCACGCGCGTCCGTCGGCTCACCCGTCGACTCACCCGGCGCCTCATCCAAAACGGTCATGTAGTGACCTTACGAAGGACACCGGGGAAAGCGAGCCGTCGACTCCGTACAGTCTCCGGCCCGTTTTCCTGGTAGCACTGAACAGAACCTGAGCCGCATGCAGCCGTTCCGACTGCTCAGAGGGCGTCGGGCTTGTAGGGGGCTTACAAAGCCGTCAGCCGAGAGTCAGCTCACATCGGTGCGTCGTACATGACACGCCTGGGGTAACGCGCAGGGTCGTACGGCGGCCCGTCGACAGTACCTGGACCGCATCGTCGGCCCGGATCACGCCGCGGACCGGATGATGCCAGATGATCTCCAGCGGTTCGCCCGTTCGGGGCGGCTCGCTCACGCAGATCGTGGCGGTGCGGCCCTGCCGGCGCACGAGGACGCTCGCGGGCGCGGAGGAGGTCAGGGGGCCGGCCGTGCCGGGCTGCCAGAAGTTGGCGGCCGTCACGCCGAGGGAGGGGAGGTGGACGGCCTGGCGGTCGGCGTCGTTGGCGAGGAGGGTCAGCCAGTGCCGCTGGGCGGCCCGGGCGGCGACCGTGTGCCGGGAGGCGCCGGGCATGAGGACGTAGAGGTAGGAGGCCTCCCGCGGGTCGGTGCCGTGGTCGAGCCAGAGGGTCTGCCAGCGGCGGGTGGCCCGCTCGTCCGTGCTGGTGGTGTTGATGTCGGACCAGGCGCCGGTGCGGTCCTCGCGCAGGGTGCGCAGGTGGCCTTGCGGGACGACCCAGCCGCCGTGCCCCTCCAGGTGGGCCCAGTCCGGCCCCCGTACGAACTTCTGTGTGCCGCCCTCCCCCAGGTTCCGGTTGTCGACGACCGTCTCCACCGGGACGCCGTCGGCGCAGCTGATGCCGGCCCCCAGGCAGATCACCGCGTCCGCCAGGCAGAACCACGACTTGTGGGCCCGCAGCGTCGAGCCGAGGCCCTCGAGATGCTGACCGACGGCCGCGTACTCGCCGTCGGTGGTGCCGCCCACCCAGCGGACGTCCGGCTTGGGGGCGCCCCACTCGCCGCCGGCGCGGTCGGGCAGGCGGAGGGTGGAGACGGTGGTGCCGGGCAGGCGGTAGGGGTCGACGGTGGGCCAGTACCAGTCGGTGTACTGGTCGGCGGGCCGTCCGGCGGCCCACCAGGAGAGCATTCCGGCGCCGGTGTGCCAGCCGCGCGGGTTCTCGCCGTTGCCGCATTCGTAGTAGGTGATGCGGTCGCTGCACATGGAGATGTTCGCGGTGAACGCGGGGCGGCGGTGGACGGCGCGGTCCATGGCCGGGAAGAGGCGGTGTCCCACGGGTTCAGGGGCGGCGGGGACCGGCGCGTCGGCGACCGCGTGCAGCCGGGCCAGGTCGGCCACCTCGAACTGAGGCGCCGTCAGGACCGGTGCCACCGTGTCCCGTTCGATCCAGCCCTTGACGTACGACGTCCAGCGGGCGCTCTCCGCCGCGCTCGCGCCGCCCGCCAGCAGGGCGATGGCGGCGATGAGGTTCTGTCCGTGGAAGTGGTCGCTGCGCATCACGTGCAGGTCGTCGCTCTTGAGGTAACCCCGGCTGATGGCACGGCCGTTGACGCTGTCCATCACCAACCCGTCGTGGACGAGCGGCGCGTAGGCGTGCTCGACGGCGTCGAGGACGATCTGCCGGTCGGGGTCGGTGACCTCCCAGGGGGACCCGGCCAGCAGGGTGAACAGGCGGCCCAGGCCGTCGAGCATGACCTGGCCGTAGGTCCCCGAGTAGGCGACCCAGGTGTGCTGGACGAAGGACCCGTCGGCGTAGAGCCCGTCGCCGTGGGTGACGTACGGGAAGACCGGGGAGAGGGCGTCCCGGGCGAGGGCGATCTTCGCGTCGGCGCGTCCGAGGATGCCGCGCAGGGCGACCGAGCGGCACAGGTCGACGCGGTTGGCGCCGGTGGAGGTGCCGGAGTAGTCGGTCAGCATCGCGTCGGGGACGAAGTGGTCCACGGCCGCGCAGGCGGCCTGCCGCCGGGCTTCGGAGAGGTGGTCGTAGAGGGCGGCGGTGATGTCCATCAGCAGCCGCGGGCTGCCGATCTGCCACTCCCACCAGTTGCCGTAGCGGGTGGTGGAGGGGTTGTAGACGGTGGCGGAGAGGTGGTCGAGGCCGCGCAGTACGTCCGCGAGGAGGCCCGGGTCGCCGGTGGAGCCGGTGCCCTGCTGGACGTAGGCCTGGGTCATCGTCCACAGGCGGCTGTAGCTCTGGGTGATGCCGGCGGGCGGGTCGTAGGGACAGCCGGGCCAGAGGGACGTGGGGGTGGGGGCCATGGCGGCCCGGAAGGCGCGGGCCAGTTCGCCGGTCCGGGCGAGGCGGGAGGCGTACGGCTCGGCGGCGGGGTCGTAGCCGGTGCCGAGGGCGATGTCGAGCCAGCGCAGGCGGAGGTCCTCGTACGGGTCGGGGGTCGTGGCGCGGGCGGGGGGCGCGGTCGTGGCAAGGAGGGCGGCGGCCAGCAGGACGGCGCGACGGGTGGGTCTCATGAGGCCTCTACGACGAGAGTTCATGCCCTGGGCATCTACCACCTTCCGGTCGTCTCGCCAACACTTCCCGGATGATGTTGAAACTTGAAGGGAATAGGTCTACCGTCATCCGTGTTGAGTAGTTCAACGTTCAACATCCTCTCGAAGGAGCACCTCATGAGCACCGACCTCACCACCCTGACCGGCGACTACACGATCGACGCGGCGCACTCCACGATCGGCTTCACCGTCCGGCACGCCATGGTCACCAACGTCAAGGGCAAGTTCGGCGACTTCAGCGGCTCGCTGCACCTGGACGGAAGCAACCCGTCGGCCTCGACCGCCTCCATCGACGTCAAGATGGAGAGCATCGACACCGGGTCGGCCGACCGTGACGGGCACCTGAGGAGCGCGGACTTCTTCAAGACCGAGGAGTTCCCGACCATGACCTTCCGCTCCACCAAGGCGGAATCCCTGGGCGGCGACGACTACCGCATCACCGGCGACCTGGAGATCCTGGGCACGACCCGGCCGATCACCATCGACCTGGAGTTCAACGGCGCCGCGAAGGACCCCTTCGGCAACGAGCGCGTCGGCTTCGAGGGCAAGGCGGAGATCAAGCGCTCCGAGTGGGGCCTGACCTGGAACGCCGCGCTGGAGACGGGCGGCGTGCTGGTCTCCGACAAGATCAAGCTGAACTTCGACATCTCGGCGATCCGCAACGCCTGACGCGTCGCCGCACCGTGCGGGGTCTTCCCCGCACGCGCACCCGAGAGCGCCCGCCGACCCGTGTCAGGGAGGCGGGCGCTCGGTCCGTTCCGGTCAGGTGCGCGCGGGCGGAGCCTCCCGGCCGAGCCGGGCGACGGCGGCCGCCAGCCTGGCCGCCCGTCCTTTCGGGGTACGGGCCGTGAGCAGCGCGAAGATCACCTGGTACCGGTCCGTCCGGCCGAGGCCGTCGAAGGCCGCCCGGGCCCGCGGGTCCCCCGCCAGCGCCGCCTCGAGGTCCTCGGGCACCTCGGCCTCCCGCTGCGAGGCGTACGCCGCCGCCCACCGCCCGTCGGCCCGGGCGGCCGCCACCTCGGCGAGCCCCGCCGGCCGCATCCGGCCGGCCTCGGTCAGCTCCGCCACGCGCCGCACGTTGACCATCGACCACAGGCTCCCCGGCCTGCGCGGGGTGATCTTCTGCAGGAAGTACGAGGCCTCGAGTGCCTTGCGCTGCCCGGTGATCCACCCGTGGCACAGGGCGACGTCGTTCACCTCCGCCCAGTTCACGGAGGCGATGCCCGAGCCCTTCTTGGCGACCTTCACCCACAGCCCGGCGTGCGGGGCGGGGTGGGCGGCCAGCCAGGCGTCGAGAGCGGCGGCGGAGGCGAAGGGGCGGGACGGCTCGTCGTTGCGCGGGGTCATGACGGCACCGTAGGAGCGAAGTAGGTCACATCTCGTCCTCCATCCGCACGGTTCCCGGGTGTCCCGCAGCCTGAACAGCGCTCCCCCCGGCATCAGCAGGCCCCCGCGGTTCGGCCGGACCCTAGCGGTCGACGGCTTGTCCTTCACGGTCGAGCCGGGCACGGTCACCGGCTTCGTCGGACCCAACGGCGCCGCCCTGCACCCCGCCCCACCGCGGCCGCGACCACCCCCGCCGGTTCGCCCACTCCCACGGTCTGCCCACCCGGCGCGTGGACGAGGTGCTGGAACAGGTCGGTATGGAGACGGGGCTGGTGGTGCCGCGGACCGGTTGAGCGGCCGGTCCCCGCCTGCTCAGGCCTCGCTCGGTCGTACGACGGCCCGGGCGGCAGCCGTCCGCCTGCGCGGTACCGGCAGCAGCCACCAGGCGGACGCCACCGAGAGCACGGCGCCGACGGCGATCCCCTCCAGCCGGGTCGGCAGCAGGCTCTGGGCGTCCTGGCCGAAGTAGCCGAGGAGGAGCGAGAGGGCGCAGGTCATACCGGCGGCCCAGTAGGCGTAGTTGAGGGGGCGCAGCCACAGCGCGACGGTGAGGACGGCGAACATCAGCGCCACGGAGGCGTGGCCGGTGACGCCGGCCGCCGCCACGGCCACCGCGAGCAGCGTGCCGGCGCAGGCCCCGGCGAGCCGCTCGATCCCCTTGCGCAGCACGTCGTTGCGGCCCCGGTTGCCGCTCGCGGCGACGTACGCGGTGAGGACGACCCACGGCCAGTGGTGGTCGAACAGCAGGGTGCCCAGGGTGAAGGCGGCGGCGATCCCGGCCGCCATCTGCAGGGCCATCCGGGTGCTCGGGCGGGGGTGGAGGCGGGAGGGGCGGCGCGGCGGCTCGGGGGCCGGTTCGGCGCGCCACGGCCCGAACCGGTCGCCCAGCCCCTGCACCAGCCAGACGGACCCGCACGCCAGTGCCCCGGTCAGCGCCGACCAACCCCAGGTCACCAGCCCGTTCTGTGCCTCGGGCGGCAGCGCGGGGCCGGGCACGACCAGGAGGGCGACCAGCGGGAGGGCCAGCAGGGTGCCGACCCGGGCTGCGGTGGGCCCGTAGCGGCGGATCCAGATGGCCAGCGCCATCCAGAGTGTGTAGACGGCGGCGCCGGCCGCGTAGTGGGATGCGATCAGCCGGCCGAGGAAGATCGAGGCGCCGGCCGTGGCGGGCACCAGGACCAGCGAGAAGAGCCGGCGGCGGGTGTCGGCGGTGCGCTGGGTCGCGGAGAGGGTGAGGGTCAGGGAGACCGCGAGGACGAGCACGTCGGTGTGCAGTCCGAAGGCGCTCTCCAGCACCAGGGCGGCCGTCCAGCAGAGCAGCACGGCGGTCATCGTAAGCACCGCTTCATACGCGTTGCGTATCAGTTTGGCGGTCACCATCCTGAGAATACGGGTTCTGAGTCCGTCAGAATAGTAAGTTTCTGCGTACCATCTCTGGCATGGAACTCCTCTCCGAAGCCGCCCGTGTCCGTCGCGGCGTCCTCCGGTTCAACCGCCGGCTGCGGCAGGAGCGCGGCGACGGGAGCCTCAGCCCCAACCAGCTGTCGGTCCTCGGGCATCTGCACCGGCACGGGCCGTCCACACCCGGTGAGGTCGCGGCGGCCGAGCGGCAGCGGCCGCAGTCGCTGACCCGGGTCTTCGCGGAGCTGGAGGCGGAGGGCCTGGTCGTGCGCGAGCCCGGTACGACGGACCGACGCCGCTCCGTGCTCTCGCTGACCGAGGAGGGGAGCCGGGCCCTGGAACGGGACATGGCCGAGCGGGACGCGTGGCTGGCGCTGGCCCTTCGGACGCTCAGCGAGACGGAGCGGGGGGTGCTGGCGCTGGCGGCGGGGGTGATGGAACGACTGGCGAACGCCGAGGTTCGCGTACCGGCGTCGGAAACCCCCGCGCAGGACGGCTGAGCCCGGGCGTCAGAAGCCTCCGCCGAAGTCGCCGCCGCCCCCGAAGTCCCCTCCCCCGCCGTCGCCGAAGCCGCCGCCGAAGTCGCCGGGGTCGAAGTCCGCGCCGGAGACGTCACCGCCGTCGTAGCCGCCGGTGCCGAAGTCGCCGTAGCCGGAGCCGTAGTCGGCCGCGTAGGACGGGGTCGCCATCATGCTGCCGAGGAGGGTGCCGACGAGGAGGCCGGGCAGCAGCCCACCGCCGAAGTAGCCGCCCGCCCAGGGGCCGTAGGCCGGGCCGGCGTCCCAGTACGGGCGGCGGCCGTAGTCCGTGTCGACCTCGCGGACGACGGGGTCGCGGCCGTCGGCGAGGCGGGTTGCGTCGGCGGCGCAGACGGGCACGTCGCGCGGGGCGCCGCCGGGCGGCGTCCAGGTGGCGTCCGCGACGGACGGGCCGTGGCGCGGGTCGAAGAAGCAGGGCGGCCGGCGCTCGGGCAGCGGGCGGCCCTCGCGGCGGGCGGCGAGCTGGGCGAGGCTGAAGCGGCCGTCCTCCAGGGCCTGGGTGACGGAGCGGACGTCCTCGGGTTTCGCGGCGGCGGCCATGTACGACTTCGCCTGCTCGTAGGAGTCCAGCGCGCGTTCGTAGTCGGCGCGCATGGCGTCGTCGGCGCCGGCCTCCGCCGGATGGAAGTCGAGCCGGTCCAACTCCTCGCCGAACGCCGTGATGTCCTCGTCGACGACGACGCTCAGCCGCTCCAGCGCCGCCCGCTGCTCCTCGGCCCGGCGGCGCCTGTTGCGGCGTACGAGCGCGTAGGCGCCGCCGCCCCCGGCGACCAGCACCACGCCCACGGTGATCAGCGCGGTGGACGACAGTCCGCCTTGGCCGCCGGTGGAGCCCCAGCTGCTCGGCGCCGAACCGCCCATGTTGGCGAGGGCACGGTCGGCGAAGTCGTTCAGCTGGGCCTTGGCGTCCTCGCCCTGCACGCTGCCGACCAGGTTCTGCACGGCGCTGCGCGGCAGCACCGAGGAGTCGGCGCGGGCGTCGAAGCGGTCACCGAGGCGGATGCCGTAGAGGCCGGTGATGCCGGTGGCGGTGCGCAGGTTCGGGAAGAGGTTCCGGGTCGGGTAGTCGGCGGGCAGGACGGCGATGAACAGGGGTTTGTCCGCGTCTTTGATCTTCTTGGCCAGGGCGTCGGCGTCGCCGGCGGACAACTGGGCGGAGGCCGCCGGGTCGACGTAGACCGGGCTTTTGCGCAGGGCCTCGGCGATCGTCGAGATGCCGGTCGTGGCCTGGGCCCGGGGCGCGGTCACAGTCAGCAGGGCGATCACCAGGGCCAGCAGCAGCCCGGGGAGGCTTCGGGTCCGTACGACGGCCTTCATGGTTCGAAGCTACCCGAAGCCTCCCAAAGCTGGTCATTCGCGCAGGTCAGTCCACCGCCTTCCAGGCCGTCTCCAGGCGCTGGACGGCCGCCCCGTAGCGCCCGGTGAGCGCGAGGTGGTCGGCGTCGGCGAAGGGCTTCGCGACCGCCGGGGTGATGGTCTGGTCCGTCTTCTGCTGGACGATCAGCCGGGCCTTGGCCACCAGTGCCCGGCCGGCCCGGTCCGCGCCGGCCCGCTCGGCGACGGCCGCGGCCACCGCGAGGGCCTTGAGGGTGCCCGCGCCGCCCTGCGGCACCTTGGCCAGGGTGGTCAGGCCCCAGCCGTAGGGGAACTGCGGATCGTACGAGGTGTCGCCGACGTTGATCGGCAGCTGGGCCTGCGACCTGGGCCAGGTGACGGGCAGTTGTCCGGTGAAGGGCCGCTTGCCGTAGAGCACGTCGGCGACGCCGTCGCCCTCGGTGCCGGGCAGCCAGGACGCCACCAGGGCGTCGATCTCGCCGAGCCGGTCGCCGATCAGCTGGGGGCGCCCGGAGACGATCAGCACCGCGCACCTCATGGCGGTGCACACCTTGTCGACGGCCGCCTTGTCGGCGGCGGACAGCTGGAGGTCGTGGCCGTTGCCGACGTCTCCGACGCCCTCGGCGTACGGCGTCTCGCCGACGACGACCACGCCGACGTCGTAGCCGGACGTGGGCGCGGAGGCGTCCTTGGAGTAGGTGACGTCCCCGTCCTTGCGCATCGCGTCGAGGATGGTGGTGCCCTTGGTGTGGGTGCCGGACGCGCCCTGCCAGGTGATGGTCCAGCCGCCGGTCTGGTTGCCGAGGTCGTCGGCGTTGGATCCGGCGACGTAGACCTTCTGGTTCTTCCTCAGCGGCAGCACGCCGTGCGCGTTCTTCAGCAGGACCTGGGACTCGGCGGCCGCCTGCCGGGCCACGGCCCGGTGTGCGGCGGAGCCGATCCGGGAGGCGTTGGTGGTGTCGGCGTACGGGTGCTCGAAGAGTCCGAGCCGGAACTTCTGGGTGAGGATGCGCGACACGGCGTCGTCGATCCGCTTCCCGCTCACCCGGCCGGCCTCGACCTCGTCGACGAGGGTCGCGGTGAAGTCCTTGTAGGAGTACGGCACCATCATCATGTCGACGCCCGCGTTCACCGCGGTGCGGACATGGGCCGGGTAGTCGCCCGGGAGCTGGTCGATGGCGTTCCAGTCGCTGATGACGAACCCGTCGAAGCCCATGCGGCCCTTGAGCACACCGTTGATCATGTCGGCGCGGGCGTGCATCTTCACCGGACCCTGTCCGTCGCCGAGGATGTCCAGCGACGAGTAGGACGGCATGACCGTGCCGACACCGCGGTCGACGGCCGTGCGGTACGGCGCCAGGTGGACGGCCTCCAGCTGCTGCCGGGTGACCTTGGTGACGCCCTGGTCGATGGTGTACGTGCCGGTGGTGGAGGAGCCGTACTCGGTGCCGCCGTCGCCGACGAAGTGCTTCGCGGTGGCGAGGACCTTGTCATCGCGGCTCAGGTCCCTGCCGTCGGCCCGCCCCTGGAGGCCCTGGACGACCGTCTCCATGGACTCGACGAGGGCCGGGTCCTCGCCGAAGGACTCGTAGGCGCGGCCCCAGCGTTCGTCGCGGGAGACGCAGAGGCAGGGGGCGAAGTCCCAGGGGATGCCGGTGGCGCGGACCTCACTGGCCGTCACCGCAGCTGTCCGCTCGGCGAGTTGGGGATCGCGGGTGGCTCCGATGCCGATGTTGTGCGGCATGATCGTGGCGCCGGCCAGGTTGTTGTGGCCGTGCACGGCGTCGACGCCGTAGACGAGGGGGATCTGCAGGCGGGTGGCCTGCGCCCGGAGCTGGAAGGCGTCGATCATCTTCGCCCAGGCCCCGGGGGTGTTGGGCGTGGGGGTCGATCCGCCGCCGGAGAGCAGTGAGCCGAGGTCGTAGGCGGTGACGTCGGCGCCCTCCCCGACCGCCCCGCGCTCGGCCTGCGTCATCTGCCCGGCCTTCTCCGCCGGGGACATGCGGGAGAGGAGGTCGGCGACGCGCTTCTTCACCGGCAACTTGGCGTCGAGATAGGGCAGTCCGTGCGCGTCGATGACGATCTGCGGGTTCTCCGCGGGGGCCTTGGCGCCGGTGACCGTGAGCTTGAGGGGGATCGTCTCGGCGGTCTCGGCGGACTTGTCGCGCAGGGTCGCCACCTTGACGGTCCGCGTCGCGCCGGAGGCGGTGCCGGCGGGGAAGGTGAGGGTGCCGGAGACCGGCGTGTAGTCCTTGCCGGGCTCGGCGGTGCCCGTCGCGGCCGTCTCGTAGGCGACGGTGACCGGTTCGTCCAGCGGGGCCGAGCCCGTGGTGGCGAGGGTGAACCGGACGGTGGCCGTGCCGCCTTCCCGCACCGTGTGGACGGCGGAGTCGGTGGTGACCGAGGCGCGCAGGGACTGGTCGGCCTTGCCGTACAACTCCACGTCGTCCATGGCGAACCGGCCCTGGACGCCGACCGGCAGGGTGAGGGCGTAGCCCCACATCGAGGTCAGCCCGAGGACGTGGTCGATGCCGCCGACGGGCTGGTAGTCCGTGCGGTACTGGAAGTCGGTGAACGGGATCTCGATCTGCTTCCAGCCGGTGAAGTCGTCGGTGAAGGACGTCGTCCACAGTTCGGAGGCCTCGCCGTTCGCGCCGCCGTCCTTGATCTCGAAGGCGATCTTCTTGCCGTTGTCCTGGCCGTCCCACCAGAAGCGGATGCCCTTGTGGGCGGACCAGTCGTGGCCCGGCTCGGTGGCGGCGAAGTCGTGCGTGAAGCCGCCGTAGCCGCTGATGTCGTAGGTGCCGGTGAGGACCTTGGCGCCCTCGGGGGCGTCGGGCCTGGCGGTCAGCCGCAGAGCGGGCGGATCGTCGGCGTCGCCGCCCCAGGTGAAGATGCCCTCGGCCGGCTGGGAGGCGAAGGGGACCTCGCCCTCGAAGCGGTCGACGGGGACGGGGGCGGGGTCGTCGGCCGCCTGTGACACGGTCGGCGTCAGCAGTGCGGCGAGCACTGCCACGGAGGCGAGCAGGGCGGTTCTTGGCATGGACCTTCCCTCGACTCTCTGGTTCACTCTGGCTCGAGCTGTTCACTCATGACTTAGATCACGTCGTGAGTTAACTAAGGCCCCGCAGACCCGTCAAGACGTCTCGTCAGGAAGGGATGCACCCCCATGAGAAGAACCCCCCACACACTCCGGCTGCTGCTGGCCGGCGTGCTCTCGGCGGCCGGCTTCACCGCGGCCGTTCCCCCCGCACACGCGGCCGGTGAGCAGGTCACGGCCTGGCTCACCACCACCGACGACGCCGCCGGACGCCATGTCACGCGCGGGCTCCAGCCGCAGACGCCGTTCGCCTTCCAGTCCGGGACGGGTGGCGGCGGCGAGAACATCACCGTCGACGAGAACACCCGGTACCAGACCTTCACCGGCGGCGGCGCGTCCTTCACGGACACCGCGGCCTGGCTGATGAACTCCAGCGGCGCGCTCTCGCAGGCCACGCGCGACGCCACCATGAAGAAGCTGTTCTCGCCGACGGACGGCATCGGGCTGTCGTTCCTGCGCAATCCGATGGGGGCCTCGGACCTCGCGCGCTACGGCTACACCTACGACGACGTGCCGGCCGGGCAGACCGACCCGAACCTGACCGGCTTCTCCATCGCGCACGACCTCGCCGACGTCGTCCCGCTGACCAGGCAGGCGCTCCAGCTCAACCCCTCTCTGACTGTCATGGCCTCGCCATGGACGGCTCCGGCCTGGATGAAGGACAGTGGCTCTCTCAACGGGGGCTGGCTGAAGGCGGAGGACTACGGGGCCTACGCGAACTACTTCGTGAAGTACCTCCAGGCGTACAAGAACCAGGGCGTGAACGTCTCCTACGTCACCCCGCAGAACGAGCCGACATGCTGCTCCGGCTATCCGTCGATGAGCTGGAACGCCTCCGGCATCCAGTACTTCCTGAAGAGCGAGCTGCTGCCGAAGCTCCAGTCCGCGGGCCTGTCCACCAAGGTCCTGGCGCACGACTGGAACTGGGACGTCTACGACTCCTACGCGGCCGCTTCGGTGGACGACGCCGCGATCCGCAACCACCCCAACTTCGGCGGCATCGCCTGGCACGGCTACGGCGGTGACATCTCCCGGCAGACCACGGTGCACAACCAGTACCCGAACCTGGACGCGTTCGGCACCGAGCACTCCGGCGGCACCTGGATCGCCAACCAGCAGCGCGAGGACATGAACAACATCATCGACTACACCCGCAACTGGGCGAAGTCGGTGACCAAGTGGTCCCTCGCCGTGGACCAGAACATGGGTCCCCACAACGGCGGTTGCGGCACCTGCACCGGACTGATCACCGTGCACAACGGGGACGGGGCGAGCGGGACCGTCGACTACACGGTCGAGTACTACACGATGGGCCAGCTGACGAAGTTCGTCCGGCCCGGCGCCCAGCGCATCGCCTCCACCGCGTCCACGAACGTGCCGAACGTGGCGTGGCGCAACCCCGACGGCTCCAAGGCGCTGATCGCGTACAACGACGCCTCCAGTGCCAAGACGGTCACCATCAACTGGGGTTCGCAGCACGCCACTTACTCGCTGCCGGGCAAGACCTCGGCCACCTTCACCTGGAACGGCACCCAGTCCGGCGGCGGCGGCACGACCGGCTCCTTCGTCGGCCTGGCCGGCAAGTGCCTCGACGTCGCGGGCGGTTCGGCCGCCAACGGCACGGCCGTCCAGCTCTACGACTGCAACGGCTCCGCCGCCCAGCAGTGGACCGTGCAGGGCGACGGGTCGGTCCGCGCCCTGGGCAAGTGCCTCGACGTCACCTCGGCCTCGGTCGCCGACGGCGCGAAGGTCCAGTTGTACGACTGCAACGGGACCGGCGCCCAGCAGTGGTCGTACAACTCCTCCACCGGGGACGTCGTGAACACCGCGGCGAACAAGTGCCTGGACGTCACGGACAACTCCTCCGCGAACGGAGCCCGCGCGCAGATCTGGAGCTGCACCGGCGCCGCCAACCAGAAATGGCGACTTCAGTAGGGCCTCGGCCCGCGTCCACTTCCCCGGCATAATCTGGAGGTCCATTCGGCCCGTCGGGAGCGTGCGCCTCTCGGACCCGTCGCAAGGAGAGCCGTGAGCAGCGCAGTCGACGCCGACCGCGTCAGGCGGGAGATCCTCGACGAGGGCGCGGGCGGGCGGCCGTATCTGCTGCGCGACGCCCGCGTCACGGGCGAACTCCGGCTCGACGGGGCCGGGATACGGCGGGCCGTGCGGTTCGAGGGGTGCCGGTTCGACCGGCCGGTGACGCTGGAGGGGGCGAGCACGCTCGCCTTCGAGCTGGTGGACTGCGTGCTGCCGGGGCTGCGGGCCTCCACCGCCCACGTCGGCGGACGGCTCGACCTGCGGCGGTCCACCGTCGGCGAGAGCGACGGCCCCGACAGCGCCGTCGACCTGGTGCACGCGGACATCGCCGGCGGACTGCGGCTCGACGGGGCGCACCTCATCGCGCCGGGGCGGATGGCGCTCGAAGCCGGCGGTCTGGTGACGCGGGGCGGGGTGTTCTGCGAGGACGGATTCGTCGCCGAGGGCGAAGTAAGCTTTCCCGGCGCCGAGTTGGCGGGCGGGGTGTGGATGCGTGGGGCCCGGATCACGGTCGGTGATCCGGAGCGGTTCGCGTTCCACGGCGACGCGATCAAGGCGTCCACCGTACGGCTCTCGCACGGGTTCCGGGCCGACGGCAGGGTGCGGTTGCGCGGAGTGCGGATAGAGGACCTGGTGTCGTTCAACGACGCCGAACTCCTCGGCTCCGGCTCGTCGTTGATGTGCGTGGGTATGCAGGTGGGGGCGCTCGACCTGCGGTTCGCACGCAGGCCGGCGGGGAGCGTGAACCTGCGTACCGCGCACGCGGCCCGCGTCCAGGACGACCCGTCGACCTGGCCGCTGTCGCTGGGGCTGGACGGGCTGACGTACGAATGGCTCGGCGAGATCGCCGGCACCCGGCACGAGGACGTCACCAACCGCCTCGCCTGGCTGCGCCGCCAACCGGTGTACGCGCCCCAGCCCTACGAGCAGCTCGCCTCGCACTACCGCCGGTCCGGGCACGAGGACGAGGCGCGGCGCGTGCTGCTGGTACGGGAGCGGCGCCGGCGGGCGACGCTGGGACCGGCGGGACGGCTCTGGGGCTGGCTGCTGGACGGCGTGGTCGGCTACGGCTACCGGCCGTGGCTCGCGGGACTGTGGCTGGCACTGCTCACCCTGTGCGGCTCGATCGTCTTCGACGAGTACCGGCCCGTACGGAACAAGCCGGGAGAGGGAGGGCCGTTCAACCCGGTCGTGTACACCCTCGATCTGCTGGTGCCGGTCGGCGGCCTGGGGATGCGCGGCGACTGGCACTGGTCACAGGCGGGCGTGCAGGCGCTCGCCTACGGGCTGGTGGGTGTCGGCTGGATCCTGACCACGGCCGTGGTGGCGGGTGTGACGCGAACGCTCAGCCGCGGCTGACGCCCGGCGCCGCGCCCGCCACCGGCGGAGGTCACTCGGCGGGTTCGACCCCGGCCCGCAGCAGACCGTAGGTGTAGGCGTCCTCCAGTGCCTGCCACGACGCCGCGATGACGTTCTCCGCCACGCCCACCGTGGACCACTCGCCGCTTCCGTCGGACGTGGCGATCAGCACGCGCGTGGTGGACTCGGTGCCGTGGACGCCCTCCAGGATGCGGACCTTGTAGTCGACGAGGTCGAGCTTGGCCAGCTGCGGGTAGATCTTCTCCAGCGCCACGCGCAGGGCGCGGTCGAGGGCGTTGACCGGGCCGTTGCCCTCCGCGGTGGCGACGATCCGCTCGCCCTTGGCGTAGAGCTTGACCGTGGCCTCGTTGGCGTGGGTGCCGTCGGGGCGGTCCTCGACGATGGCACGCCAGGACTCGACCTCGAAGTACTTCAGCGGCCTGCCCTCGACCTCGCCGCGCAGCAGCAGTTCGAAGGAGGCGTCGGCCGCCTCGTACGTGTAGCCCTTGAGCTCGCGCTCCTTGACGCGCTCCACGACCCGGCCGACCAGCTCGCGGTCGCCGCCGAGGTCGACGCCGAGCTCCTTGCCCTTGAGCTCGACGGAGGCGCGGCCCGCCATGTCGGAGACCAGCATCCGCATGGTGTTGCCGACCAGTTCGGGGTCGATGTGCTGGTACAGGTCCGGGTCGACCTTGATGGCGGAGGCGTGCAGGCCGGCCTTGTGGGCGAACGCGGAGACGCCGACGTAGGGCTGGTGGGTGGAGGGGGTGAGGTTGACGACCTCGGCGATCGCGTGCGAGATGCGGGTCATCTCGCGCAGCTTGCCCTCGGGCAGGACCTTCTTGCCGTACTTCAGCTCCAGGGCCGCGACGACCGGGAAGAGGTTGGCGTTGCCGACGCGCTCGCCGTATCCGTTGGCGGTGCACTGGACGTGGGTCGCGCCCGCGTCCACGGCGGCGAGGGTGTTGGCGACCGCGCAGCCGGTGTCGTCCTGGGCGTGGATGCCGAGCCGGGCGCCGGTGTCCGCCAGGACCGTGGCGACCACGGCCTGGACCTGCGCCGGCAGCATGCCGCCGTTGGTGTCGCACAGGATGACGACGGAGGCCCCGGCCTCCGAGGCCGCCCGTACCACCGCCTTCGCGTACTCGGGGTTGGCGCGGTAGCCGTCGAAGAAGTGCTCACAGTCGACGAAGACCCGGCGGCCCTCGGAGACCAGGTACGAGACGGTGTCGCGGACCATCTCCAGGTTCTCGTCCAGCGTCGTCCTGAGCGCCAGCTCGACATGGCGGTCGTGGGACTTGGCGACCAGCGTGATCACTTCGGCGCCCGACTCCAGGAGCGCCTTGACCTGCGGGTCCTCGCTCGCCTTGGCTCCGGCCCGGCGGGTGGCGCCGAAGGCGACGAGCTGGGCGTGACGGAAGTCGATCTCCTGCCGGGCGCGGGCGAAGAACTCGGTGTCCCGCGGGTTGGCGCCGGGCCAGCCGCCCTCGATGAAGCCCACGCCGAAGTCGTCCAGGTGCCGTGCGATCGCGAGCTTGTCGGCGACGGTGAGGTTGATGCCCTCACGCTGCGCGCCGTCGCGCAGGGTCGTGTCGAAGACGTGGAACGAATCGTCGAGCTCGCTGGTTTCGGTCATGGTGTCAAGGCTCCTGTGTTGGATCTCGGTCGTACCGGAATGACCGGCTCCACCGTCCTCCAATGATCCCTCGCGCTGGGCCTCCGGCTGCAGGTGGGCCAGAAATGCGAAAAACCTCTCGCGGGTGCGAGAGGTCTGCGCGCGGGTCGAGGACGACGGTGTCCGCCCGTACCTGGTCGTACGTGGCGGTCACTGCGGACCGGCGCGCCTGCTGCCAATAATCATGGCGAACGAGAGCACGGGGGCAGTCTGGCACAGACCGCCCCCGTGCTCACCGGTCGTCTCAGTATGCGAACTCCGCGTGGTCAGTTCGGGTGACTCACGAAGACGTCTGCCACGCCGTTGGTGTCGTCCGGCACCAGGTCGGGGGCCTCGGAGCGGAACTCCACCGCGCGGCCGCCTCGGGAGACCGAGCCGGGCACGGCGAGGGCGGCCGACGTGGTCACGGTCCGGCGGCCGCCGGTGCGCACGTCCAGCAGCGACAGGGCGTACTCGCCGTCGGTGAGCAGGACGTGCCGGGCGGCGGGGTCGGCGGCGACGGGCAGCACGCCGTCGGGGCCCAGCCTGCGGACGTGCCCGCGGCCCAGGTCGACGAGGCGGGCGCTGTCCACGCCGTCCGGGTAGGACCGGGAGCCGAGCACCACGCGCCGGCCGTCCGCGGAGAGCGCGGCGAGCGTGGAGTCTCCGTAGTCGTCGGCGTCCGCGCGGACGGTGACGCCGGTGTCGAGGTTCTCGACGTAGACCCGCCCGGTCCGGTCGAAGCCGCCGGGCACGAGCATCCCGTACGCGAGCGTCCGCCCGTCCGCGCTGAGCATGACCTCCGTCAACTGGCCCCGCAGCGGCGGCGCCAGGACCTGGGTGTCGGTGCCCGTGACCAGGTCTCGCACGTACAGGACGCTCTCGTACTCGGGCGGGGTCCGGCTGCCGATGGTGTACGCCACGTACCGGCCGTCGGCGCTGACCGCCTGCGCGGTGCCCAGTTCGTAACGGCCGCCGCCGTCCGCGGGCCACAGTTGCTGGGTCCGCCCGGTCGCGCGGTCGTGGACGTAGGGCTTGGTGAAGCGGTTGCCGGACGAGTAGGCGACGATCCGGGCGTCGGCGCTGAGCAGCGGCCCGCTCGCGTAGTACTGGGTGTCGGGCACCCGGATCAGCGCCCCGGTGCGCAGGTCCTTGAGGTACACGCAGCCGCTGCCGCTCGCGGGGCAGTCCGGTGCCGGGCCGGTGGCGGTGAACGCCGCGAACCGGCCGTTCGCGCTGACCGGGCCGCCGTAGACGTAGGTGCTGAACTGGCTTCCGTCGCTGCCGGTGTCCACCCGCTCGACGCCGGGTCCACCGGGTGCGGCGCTGGCGGTCGGCACGGCCGCGGTCAGGGCGAGCGCCAGCACGGCGGTCCGCACGAGTCGTCTCATCGCCGGCTCACCCCAGCTTCCGTACGAAGATGTCGGCGACGCCGTTGGTGTCGTCCGGGACGAGGTTCGTGGCCGTGGAGGAGAAGGCGGCGCGGTGACCGCGGGCGTCCAGGGACACGGCGGTGGAGGCGCCGTCGGCCTGGGTGCCGTCGGCTCCGAGGCTGATGCGGGTGACCGCGCCGGTGGCCAGGTCCTTGACGAAGATGTCGGCGACGCCGTCGGTGTCGCCGGGGACGAGGTTGTCGGCGGTCGAGGTGAACGCCACATGGCGCCCGTCGGCACTCAGGCTCGCGCCGCCGCTCGGCCCGTCGGCCTGGGTGCCGTCGGCCGCCGTGCTGACGCGGACGGTGGCCCGCGCCGCCCGGTCGTACACGAAGACGTCGGGGACCTTGTTGGTGTCGCCGGGGACCAGTGAGTAAAGGCTGGACTCGAAGGCGACCCGGCCGCCGTCGCCGCTGAGGGAGGAGGCGTCGGCGTACGCCTTGTAGTCGTATCTCGTCGGCCGGCTGACCAGTTCCGTGGTCCGTGTGCGCCGGTCGCGCAGGTAGACCAGCCTGGTCTTGGACACATCGACGTCGGGGACGAGCAGGGCCGGGGTGTCGAAGGAGACGTAGCGGCCGTCCGCGCTGAGGGAGGGGAAGAAGGCGTCGGCGGAACCGAGGGCCCCGGAGGTCGTGTACTGGACCAGTTCGTCCCGGCCCGTCCGGCGGTCGTGGACGACCACGTCGTTGCGTCCGTTGTCGTCGCCGGGGACGACGTCCGGGGCGGAGGTGACGTAGGCGACGACGCGGCCGTTCGCGCTGATCGCCGGCATCGCGTTGGCGCCCCAACTGGTGGGGTGGCCGAAGCTGACGCGTTCGGTGCGGTGGGTGCGGCGGTCGAGGACGTAGATGTCGTCGGCATCGTTGTCGTCGCCCCGGGCGAGGGCGGCCGAGGTCGCGAAGACGACGTGCCGGCCGTCGCCGCTGAGCGCCGGATGGCTCGCCGGGCCCTCGGCGACGCGTTCGGTGCGGCCGGTGCGCAGGTCACGGACGAACACGTCGGCGACACCGTCGGTGTCACCCGGGACCAGGTTGTCGGCGGCCGAGACGAAGGCCACGTAGCGGCCGTCGGCACTGAGCGCGGGAGCGGCGGAGGCGGCGTCCGCCTCGCGGCCGTGCGGGCCCGTGCTGACCCTGGTGGTGGACGGGTGGTGGGGTGCGGAGCGCGCCGCGGCGGGCGCGACGGCGGTGCCCGCGAGGGCCGCCACGAGGGCGGCGCCGAGAGCCGTTCGACGTGCGAGACGCATGGAAGTTCCCCCTGGGTTCTCATCGGCTCGAACGGATGCAACCGCACCGCACACCCCGGGTCAATCCGCTCCATTACGTACAACCCGGGCGGCTGATCAGTCGTCCGCGAGCCCCGCCACCGGCAGCGAGCCGTCCAGGAACTCCCTTACGTGGCCGAGAACTTGCTCCCGGTCGGTACCCCGCAGGCCGATCGCCACATGGATGGAGAAGCCGTCCAGCAGCGCCCGCAGCCGGGAGGCGAAGCGGTCGGGGTCGACCCGCCGGAACTCGCCCCGCGAGACGCCTTCCGCGACCAGCGCCACCAGGTCGCGGTGCCAGGCGCCCTCGATGGCTGCCTGGCGGTCGCGGGCGTCCTCGTCGGCGCCCCGCGACCGGTTCCAGACCTCCAGCCAGAGGGTCCAGTGCGGGTCGCGGTGGCCGTCGGGGACGTAGAGGTCGACGTAGGCGTCGAGCCGCTCGCGGACCGTGCCCCGACGGGCCAGCAGCCGGCTCCGCTCGGCGCCCAGCCGGCCCTCGCTCCACTCCAGGGTGCGCAGCAGCAGTTCGTCCTTGGAGTGGAAGTAGTAGAGCAGGTGTCCGCTGCTCATCCCGACCTCACGGCCGAGCGCCGCCATGGTGAGCTGCTCCAGACCGCCCTCGGCGATCATGGCCATGGCGGCGGCGAGGACGTCCTCCCGGGGCGGGGCCTGTCTGCGCCCACCGGCCATGCGCTGCTCCTAGATCCTCGGCTGCTGCTGGGTGATGCAGTGGATGCCACCGCCACCGGAGAAGATCGTACGGGCGTCGACGAGCGTCACCGTCCGCCGCGGGAACAGCCGGCGGAAGATCCCGGCGGCGATCTCGTCGCGCGGGTCGTCGAAGCCGCACAGGACGACGCCGCCGTTGCAGAGGTAGTGGTTGATGTAGGAGTAGTCGGCCCAGTGGCCGTCGGCCTCCAGGACGGTCGGGGCCGGCACCTCGACCACCTCCAGCCTGCGGCCCCGGGCGTCGGTCCGGGACCGCAGCAGTCCGATGATCTCCTCGGTCACCTCGTGGTCGGGGTGGGCGGGGTCCGGCTGGGAGTGCGCGACCACGACTCCGGGGCGCGCGAAGGCGGCGACGATGTCGACGTGGCCGAGGGTGCCGAAGCCGTGCGGGGGGTAGTCGCCGGTGAGTCCGCGCGGCAGCCAGATCGCCTTGCGGGTGCCGAGCATCCCGTGGATCTCCGCCTCGACCTGCTCCCGTGTCCAGCCGGGGTTGCGTTCGGGGCCGAGCTGGACGGTCTCCGTCAGCAGGACCGTGCCCTCGCCGTCGACATGGATCGCCCCGCCCTCGTTGACGAGCTTCGAGGCGTACGTTCGGGCGCCCGCGAGGTCCGACACATACGCGGCGATCTTCGCGTCGTGCTCCCAGCGGGCCCAGTGCTGCGCGCCCCAGCCGTTGAACGTCCAGTCGGCGGCGGCCAGTTGCCGCCCGTCGGTCAGGAAGGTCGGGCCGATGTCGCGCATCCAGGCGTCGTCGAGGTCGCGTTCGACGGTGTCGACGCCCGGGCCGAGCAGGCCGCGCGCGTCCGCCGACTGTCCCGGTCCGCACACCACCGTCACCGGCTCGAAGTGGCGGACGGCACGGGCGACGGACGCCCAGGCGGCCCGGGCGGCGGCGAGGTCGTCGGGATCGTCGAAGGTGGGGTTGGGGCCGGGCCAGGCCATCCAGGTGCGCTCGTGCGGGGCCCATTCGGCGGGCATGCGGAAACCGTCGGCGGCAGCGGACATGGTGGGTCCTTGTCAGAGGAAGTAGAGGCGGTTGAGGGAGACGGAGTCGGCCGGTTCCGAGCCGATCGGCTCGCCGTCGAGGGTGACCAGGCCGGTGCGCCCGTCGACGTCCACGGCTCCGGTACGGGAGTTGAGCCGCAGGTCGGCGGGCCCGATGCCACGAGTGCCGCGCACGGCCACCCGTCGGCGCCGGGTCGGCATGCGGTCGTCGCCCTGCTCCAGGGCCGCCCGCGCCACGAACGCGACGGAGATGTCGGCCGGGGTCGCGCCGTGCGCCCCGAACTGCGGTCCCAGGACGAGGGGTTCGCAGGTGTCGGTGGCCGCGTTGGGGTCGCCGACCACGCCGTACGCCGGGAAGCCCGCCTTCAGCACCAGCTGCGGCTTGGCCCCGAAGTACTCCGGCCGCCACAGCACGATGTCGGCGAGCTTGCCGACCTCGATCGAGCCGACCTCGTGCGAAAGGCCGTGCGCGATCGCCGGGTTGACGGTCAGCTTCGCGATGTAGCGCAGGACGCGCTCGTTGTCGTGCTCGTCCGGGGCGCCGAACTGGGCCTTCATCTTGCCGGCCATGGCGAGGGTACGGCGCACGGTCTCGCCGGCCCGCCCCATGCCCTGCGCGTCGGACGAGGTGATGCCGATCGCGCCCAGGTCGTGCAGGACGTCCTCGGCGCCCATGGTCCCGGCGCGGATGCGGTCGCGGGCCATGGCGGCGTCGCCGGGCAGGTCGGTCTTCAGGTCGTGGACGGAGACGATCATGCCGTAGTGCTCGGCGACGGCGTCCCGGCCGAAGGGCAGGGTGGGGTTGGTGGAGGAGCCGATGACGTTCGGGACGCCGGCCATCTTCAGCACGTTGGGGACGTGCCCGCCGCCGCAGCCCTCGATGTGGAAGGCATGGATGGTGCGCCCTTCCAGAACCCGCAGGGTGTCCTCGACCGAGAGGCACTCGTTCAGCCCGTCGCTGTGCAGGGCGACCTGGACGTCGTGCTCCTCGGCGACCCGCAGTGCCGTGTCCAGCGCCCGGGTGTGGGCGCCCATGTCCTCGTGCACCTTGAACCCGCAGGCGCCCCCTTCCGCCAGCGCCTCGACCAGCGGCGCCTGGTGCGAGGACGAACCCCGGCCGAGGAAGCCGATGTTGACGGGCCAGGCGTCGAAGGCGTTGAACGCGTGCCGCAGCGCCCACGGCGAGTTGACGCCGACGCCCCACACCGGCCCGAACTCCTGGCCGATGATCGTGGTCACGCCGGAGGCCAGCGAGGCCTCCATGATCCGCGGCGACAGCAGATGGACGTGCGTGTCCACGGCGCCCGCGGTCGCGATCAGCCCCTCACCGGACACGATGGACGTCCCGGTCCCCACGACGACGTCGACCCCGTCGAGCGTGTCCGGGTTCCCGGCCCGCCCGATGGCGCAGATCCGTCCCTCCCGGATACCGATCGAGACCTTCCGGATCCCCTGCACGGCGTCGATGACGACGACGTTGCTGACGACGACGTCACAGGTCTCCCGCACGGCGGCGGCCTTCAGGTGCAGTCCGTCCCGCGCGGTCTTCCCGAACCCGGCCAGGAACTCGTCGCCCGGGCGCTGCGAGTCGGACTCGACGCGGACGACGAGCCCGGAGTCGCCGAGGCGGATGCGGTCCCCGGCGCGGGGTCCGTGGGTGGCGGCGTACTCGTGGGGGGTGAGGCGGCGGGCCTCGGCGGGGTGTCCTGCGGGGCGGCTCATCGCGCGGCCCCCTCGGCGCCGACGCCCAGATAGCCGCAGGCGGCGGCGCGGCGCAGCGCCTCCTCGCGGGCGCCGGGGGCGTCCAGGGGCCCGTCGACGAGCCCGGCGAAGCCGATGGCGACGCGGGCGCCCCCGATCGGCACCAGGCCGACCTCCAGCGACTCCCCGGGCCCGAACCGCACCGACGACCCGGCCGGCACGGCGAGCCGCATCCCGTAGGCCTTCTCCCGTACGAAGTCCAGGCGCGGGTTGGCCTCGAAGAAGTGGAAGTGGGAGGTGACGGAGACGGGCACGGTCGCGGTGTTGGTGACCGTCAGCCGCAGCTCCGCCTCGGGATCGCCGTACGCGGGCCCGGGCAGCAGGGCGCCGGGCGCCTCCTCCCCGAGACCGCCGCCGATCGGGTCGCTGACGACCGCGAGCCGGGAGCCGTCGTCGAAGACCGCCTCCACGTGCACCTCCGTGACGACGTCCGCGACGCCGGGCAGCACGTCCTCGGGGCCCAGCACCGAGCGGGCCGCCTCGATCGCCTCGGCGAGACGGGCGCCGTCGCGGGCGGCCTCGCACACGGTGTCCGCGATGAGCGCGGTCGCCTCCGGCACGTTGAGCCGCAGGCCGCGGGCCCGCCTGGCACGGGCCAGCTCCGCGGCCCCGAAGAGGAGCAGACGGTCGCGTTCCGTGGGGGTGAGTCTCATCTCGCATCCCTCCTTTAGAGCGACACTCTAAACAATGAATCCCCGATACGAAACGCTTGGCACCATCCAAGCCTCAGGTTCACATTGAGCGGCACTCAAACCGAGGGGAGACCACCATGCCGATCTCGAGGGAACAGCGCGGAGTCGACACCGTCCCCGACGAGGAACGCACCAG
The DNA here is from genome assembly GCF_050214755.1 of Streptomyces sp. C1-1. Lineage (NCBI taxonomy): Bacteria > Bacillati > Actinomycetota > Actinomycetes > Kitasatosporales > Streptomycetaceae > Streptomyces > Streptomyces sp. C1-1. The sequence goes on from NZ_CP189826.1 coordinate 3,434,482, forward strand.
CGGGCCGCGAGACCTCGTCTCGGTCCTGCTCCCCCGTGGGCTGCCATCACCCTGATCGGCTTCGTGCGCTGCCGCGGGGTTTCGACGCGGACGCGCTGCAGGTCTTCAACCGCCGTGCGCGGGGCGGCGTCTACCGGTACAGGGCCGGCTGGAACATCCCGGCGACGGTCTCCTGGGCCGTGGGCGCCGCCGTCGGCCTGCCGGCGGTCTCCCTCCCGTCGTACGAGTGCCCACTGCTGTCGCTGACGGGCGGGGTGGACTGCAGCTTCGCACTGTCGGGCCTGGCGGGAGGCGCGGTGTACCTGCTGCTGCAGCCCCGGCTCCGAACTGAGCAGTCGTCAGCCCTCGCAGCCCGTCCGGCGTTTGAGGACGAGGCCGCTCAGGCCGAAGCGGGGGCCTGGGGGCGGCAGCCCCGGACGACGGCCACGAGAACGCCGAGCACAGGTCAGCCCACGTCCAGTCCCGGCAGAAACGCGCTCGCCCCGAACGCCGGCTTCAGATCGCTGAACCAGGTCGCCCCCTCGTCGTACGCGGCGAAGAACGGCCGGCCGACGAGGTCCGGGTTCCGCGCCTGGATCAGGTGCAGCACGAAGACCTTCTCGCCGGCCACCTCCGCGACACCGTCCACGCACACCTTGCCCGGCATCGCCGACATCACCGGCCCGCGGACCGTGCGGGCCAGACCGGACACCCGGGCGTAGGCGTCACGGAAGATCCGGTGGGCGCGGACCAGGGGGACCCCGAAGTAGCCCTGGGGTCCGGTGTCGCGCTCCACGAACTGGTAGTACGGCACCGCGCCGAGGGTGGTCGTCGTGTCCCACAGCTCGGCCCAGGCGTCCGCGCTGTCGTTGATCCCGGCCACCAGCGGCCCCTGGCAGCGGATCACGGCGCCCGTGTCGCGCACCCTGCGCACGGCCTCGCGCACGACCGGCGGTGCCAGCTCCCGGGGGTGGGTGAAGTGGGCCATCAGGGCGAGGTGCCGGCCGCTCGCCACGACCTGCTCGAACAGGCGCAGCAGGTCGTCGGCGTCGCGGTCGGCGGTGAAACGGTAAGGCCAGAACGCGAGGGACTTGGTGCCGACGCGGATCGAGCGGACGGTGTCGATCTCCAGCAGCGGCTCCACGTACCGCCGTAGCACCTCGGTGCTCATCACCAGCGGGTCGCCACCCGTGATCAGGGCGCTGGTGACCTCGGGGTGGGCGCGCAGATAGGCGGAGGTGGTCGCGATGTCGTCGGTGGCGATGCGCAGTTCGGCCTCGCCGACGAACTGCGGCCAGCGGAAGCAGTACGTGCAGTAGGCGTGGCAGGTCTGGCCCTGGCGCGGGAAGAGCAGCACCGTCTCCGGGTACTTGTGCTGCAGGCCCGTCAGCCGGCGGCCCTCGTGCACGGGGACGTTGGCGTCGAGCTGGCCGGAGGGGTGCGGGTTGAGCTTCATGCGGATCTCGTGCGCCGCGCGCTGGATCTCGGCCCGGGGCGCGTCCCCTGCCAGCAGCCCGGTCATCCGGCGCAGGTCGGGGGCGGGCAGCATGCCGGCCTGCGGGAAGGTCAGCCGGAAGACGGGGTCGTCGGGTACGGCCGACCAGTCGATGAGTTCGTCGACGACGTAGGCGTTCGTGCGGAACGGCAGAACGGCCGCGACGGCGCGCAGCGCGAGCCGGTCGGCGTCGGTCAGGGACACGCGCCGCAGCAGACCGTCCAGGTCACGGGGCGTGAAGGCGCGGAAACGCGGGTGGTGCGGTGAACTCATGGAGCAGGGCCCTCTATTCCGTGACCAGGACCGTGGGCGGCCGCAACTCGACGAAGGCGGCCGCCTGCGCATCGTACTTCTCCGCGAAGTACTGGATGAGTTGCTCGTGCAGCGCGCTGCGGTCGTCGACGACGATCACCTCGTGCGCCCGGCCGCGCCCCAGGGCCTCGCTGTGGGCGGAGAGCTGGTCGAGGCGGCGCCGGGCGAGGTAGGTGACGAGGTCGGGCGCCTCGACGTACGGGCAGTCGTCGACGAAGACGAAGCGGCAGGTGAACTCCCGTCGCCCGTCGGCCGCGTCGACCAGGGTGACCGGCAGATGGGTGAACCGTTCCATCGGCTTGCCCTGCTGCCACAGCTCGTCGAAGCGCTGTTCGACGAAGGTGCCGAGCGGGGAGCGGACCGCGACCTCCAGCTGGACGCCCTCGCCGGAGAGCCGGCCGACGGTGAGGAAGGAGACAAGACAGCGCTCGTCCCAGCGGTAGAGCGTCACTCCGGGGGACGTCGAGCACAGCCGCACCTCCAGCAGGCTGCGGGACTGCTCGTCGAGTTGCCGCGCGAACCGGTCCAGGGTGCGCAGGTTGCGCATGATGTCCCGGCGGATGTCGGCGCTCTGCTCGCCCAGTTCGCGTCCCCGCAGGATCACGGCGAGGGAGTCCGGGTCGAGCAGCAGGATCTGCACCCGGGCGCCGTGCGCGGTGGCCGAGCGGACACCGCGGAAGAGGCGTTCGGAGAACTGCGGTCCGAAGAGGTTGGAGAAGGTGTCCAGCACCTTCACGTTGGAGGTGGAGCCGTGGACCTGCGCGGCGAACCACTCGTAGTCGAGCCGGGTGTGCTCGCGCACCCGCCCTTCCTGGGCCCGGGAGATCAGCGGCCCGATGACGAAGACGGTGACGACCACGCCGACGAGGTCGGTGCCCAGGTTGAGGGCGAGGTTGGCGCTGTAGCTGTCCATGCCGGCGGCCCGCCACAGCAGCAGCCCCGCCACGACGGCCAGCAGCGCCAGCACCGTCAGGCTCTGCGGGCGGCGCGGTGTGCGCAACGCCCGGATCAGCCATCGCAGCCGCGGTATCGGCCCAGCACGCACCCCGCGCTCCCCTCCCCCGTGTTCCGCGGAATCAGTGGATACCCGCACGGGGGAGGCGATACGCGTCGAACCGCCGGCCGGTGTCGGGCCGGCGGCCGGGGACCAGGGACTATCCGAGCCGGTGCATCCAGCCGTGCTTGTCCTCGGAGGTGCCGCGCTGGATGTTCAGCAGTGCCTCGCGCAGCTTCATGGTGACCTCGCCGGGTTCGCCGCCCGCCTGCTGCCACTCGGCCCTCTCGCGCTTGACCGTGCCGACGGGGGTGATGACGGCCGCCGTGCCGCAGGCGAAGACCTCGGTGAGGGCGCCGTTCTCGGCGTCACGCTGCCACTGGTCGATGGAGACGCGGCCCTCCTCGGACTCGTAGCCGAGGTCGCGGGCGACGGCGAGGAGGCTGTCGCGGGTGACGCCCTCCAGGATGGAGCCCGTCAGGGTCGGCGTGACGATCTTGTTCCCGTAGACGAAGTACAGGTTCATGCCGCCGAGTTCCTCGACCCACTTGTGCTCGACCGCGTCGAGGTAGCAGACCTGGTCGCAGCCCTTGGCGGCGGCCTCGGCCTGGGCGAGGAGGGAGGCGGCGTAGTTGCCGCCGGTCTTGGCGTCGCCGGTGCCGCCGGGGACGGCGCGGACGCGGTTCTCGGAGAGCCAGATGGTGACCGGCTTGACGCCGCCGGGGAAGTAGGCGCCGGCCGGGGATGCGATGACCAGGAAGAGGTACTCGTTGGCGGGCTTGACGCCCAGGCCGACCTCGGTCGCGATCATGAACGGGCGGAGGTAGAGCGACTCCTCGCCGCCGTGCGCGGGCACCCACGCCTTGTCCTGCTGGACCAGGGCGTCACAGGCCTCGATGAACGTCTCGACCGGCAGCTCGGGCATGCCGAGGCGGTGCGCGGAGCGCTGGAAGCGTTCGGCGTTCTTCTCGGGGCGGAAGGTGGCGACGGAGCCGTCGGGCTGGCGGTAGGCCTTCAGGCCCTCGAAGATCTCCTGCGCGTAGTGCAGGACCATCGTGGCGGGGTCGAGGGAGAGCGGGGCGTACGGCACGAGCTGGCCGTCGTGCCAGCCGCGGCCCTCGGTCCACTTGATCGTCACCATGTGGTCGGTGAAGTGGCGGCCGAACCCGGGGTTCGCCAGGATCGCCGCGCGCTCGGCGGCGGCGAGCGGGCTGGCGGAGGGCTTGAGCTCGATCGTGGGCGTCGTCATGAGTGGTTGTCCTTCACCGGTTGTGTAGTGACGGGCCGCGCCACGCCCTTCACTGCCAGTGGCCAGTGCTAGGACGTCCGAGCATTCCCTCAATCCGCGGCTCCACGTTCGATTATCGCAAGCGGGGAGCCGGGGAAGAAAACGGCGTGAATGCGACCCAGGGGATGATGGTGGCACCCGGCGGGGGACATGCGAAAGCCGCCGGGTGCGAGTGACCCGGCGGCTTCGGATGCTTTTCGAGTGAACCGCCCGGTCAGCCGGCTACTCGTACGGCCAGCGCGTCGCCGATCTCCGACGTGGAGCGGGCGGGCTTACCGACGCGCTCGGTGAGGTCGGCGGCGACCGCCGCGTCGATGCGCTCGGCCTCGCTCTCGTAGCCGAGGTGGCGCAGGAGCAGGGCGACGGACAGGACCGTGGCGGTGGGGTCGGCCTTGCCCTGGCCCGCGATGTCCGGCGCGGAGCCGTGGACCGGCTCGAACATCGACGGGAACTCGCCGGAGGGGTTGATGTTGCCGCTCGCGGCGACGCCGATGCCGCCGGAGACGGCCGCGGCGAGGTCGGTGATGATGTCGCCGAAGAGGTTGTCGGTGACGATCACGTCGAAGCGCTCGGGCTGCGTGACCAGGTAGATGGTCGCCGCGTCCACGTGCATGTACTCGGTGGTGACCTCGGGGAACTCCGCGGCCACCTTGTTGAAGACGTTCGTCCACAGGTGGCCCGCGAAGGTCAGCACGTTGTTCTTGTGGATCAGCGCGAGCTTCTTGCGGGGGCGGGCCTGGGCGCGGGCGAAGGCGTCCCGGACCACGCGCTCCACACCGAAGGCGGTGTTGACGGAGACCTCGGTGGCGATCTCGTGCTCGGTGCCCTTGCGGATGGTGCCGCCGTTGCCGGTGTACGGGCCCTCGGTGCCCTCGCGGACGACGACGAAGTCGATCTGCGGCTCACCGGCGAGGGGGGTCGCCACACCCGGGAGCAGCTTGCTCGGCCGCAGGTTGACGTGGTGGTCGAAGGCGAAGCGGAGCTTGAGCAGGAAGCCTCGCTCCAGGACGCCGGAGGGGACCGACGGGTCGCCGATGGCGCCGAGCAGGATGGCGTCGTGCCCCTTGAGGGAGTCGAGGTCGGCGTCCGTGAGGGTCTCACCGGTGGCGTGGTAGCGCTTGGCGCCGAAGTCGTACTCCTTGGTCTCCAGCTTCACATCCTGCGGGAGGACGGCGGAGAGGACCTTGAGGCCTTCGGCCACGACTTCCTGCCCGATGCCGTCACCGGGGATCACTGCGAGATCGATGCTGCGAGACATGTCGGCACCCTACTCCTCGTCCCATGGGATGACATGCGCTGTCCGCGATACGGACATCGGGCGGCATCGCGTCAACGCGTCACCCCTCGTTCACCCCTGCGTATGGCGGGCGTCGGCAACCGGGGGGAACGTCCTCTCCATGGACCTCCCCGACTTCGGCATTCCGCCCCGGCTCGCGCACCGGATGAGCATGGCCGAGCAGCACGAGTACCTGCGGGCGAAGCTGGTGCCGCGGCGCACGCTGGTGACGGCGGGCGCGGTGGCGGCGGGCGGAGTGCTGGCGGGCTGCGGCGGCAGCGGCGGATCACCGGGTACGGCGTCCCGGTCGCCGGCGGCCCCCTCCTCGGCCTCCGCGGTGCACGGCTCGGCCGTCGCCCCCTTCGGCCGCCACCTCGCCTTCGGCGCCGACCCGAAGACGCAGATGCGGGTGTCCTGGCAGGTGCCGCTCGCGGTGCGCGGGCCGTACGTGCGCGTCGGCGTGCGGCCGGACGACCTGGGCCGGCGGGTCCCGGCCGAGGTCCGGGGCCTGCACACCCCCGGCGTCACCGGTGTGCGCCCGGCCCTGCAGCAGTACTACCTGCACGCCGCCCTCGACGGCCTGCTGCCGGGCACGACGTACTACTACGGCGTCGGCCACGAGGGCTTCGACCCGGCCGCGCCCGCGCACCGCGCCACCATCGCCTCCTTCCGCACCGCGCCCGCGACGCCGGAGAGGTTCGTCTTCACGGCCTTCGGCGACCAGGGCGTCAGCCAGGCGGCTGCCGCGAACGACCACCTCGTGCTCCGCCGCAAACCCGCCTTCCACCTGCACGCGGGCGACATCTGCTACGCCGACACCAACGGCCGCGGCAGCAGGTCGGACGGCTACGACCCCGCGTACTGGGACCTGTTCCTCAAGCAGAACGAGCCGGTCGCCGGCTCGGTGCCGTGGATGGTGACCACCGGCAACCACGACATGGAGGCCTGGTACTCGCCGGACGGCTACGGCGGCCAGCTGGCCCGCTTCTCCCTCCCGGAGAGCGGCTTCGACGCACGCCACTCGCCCGGCGCGTACGCGTTCACGTACGGCAACGTCGGTTTCGTGGCGCTGGACGCCAACGACGTGTCGTACGAGATCCCCGCCAACCTCGGCCACACGGGCGGGAAGCAGACCAGGTGGCTGGACGACAAGCTGGGCGAGCTGCGGTCGTCGAAGGGCGTGGACTTCGTCGTCGTCTTCTTCCACCACTGTGCCTACTCGACGTCCACGCACGCCTCCGACGGCGGGGTGCGCGCCGCATGGGTGCCGCTGTTCGCCCGGCACCAGGTGGATCTGGTGATCAACGGCCACAACCACGTCTACGAGCGGACGGACGCCGTCCGGGGCGGCGCGGTCGGACGCGCGGTCCCCATCGGCGCCTCGACGGACCCGACGCGCGACGGGACCGTGTACGTCACCGCGGGCGGCGGGGGCCGGGACCTGTACGGCTTCCCGTCCGGAGTGCGGGAGAGCTACGAGGGGCACGTGACGCGCCACGAGCCCGTCGACACCTTCCGGTGGACGAGGTCACGGTCGGCCGCCGAGGAGACGGTGGAGTGGTCGAGGGTGCGCTACCGCGGCTTCTCACTGCTGTCGGTGGAGGCGGTGAGCGGCCCCCGGCCGGTCCTGAAGGTGTCGGCGCTGGCGCAGAACGGCGAGCGCATCGACCACTTCGAGGTGCGGCGCGGGGTGTGACTCCGCGCCGCACCTCATGCGGGCGGCTCCCGGCTGGTGGATGATGCCCGGCTCAGTGGCCGGTCGAACCGCCGTTGTCCCTGCGGTCCAGGGCGCGCTGGAGAGCGGCCGCGGCGGCCTTGCGGTCGGACTCGCTCGTACGGGAGGTGTGACGGACTCGGCGGCGGGCGGTCGTCTCGGCCATGGGAAATCGACTCCTTCGACATCGGGGAGTGCCATAAAGGGGGTTACGAGACGCCGGAAGGGGCGGGGAGCGGTGCCGCAGGGGTTACCTGCTCGGGGCCCGGCTCCTGACCGCCATTCGCTTGTCGAGCGAGACGTTCGGCTCCTACAAAGCTAAGGGAGCCGACCGTGTCTGTCTCCACAATTACTCGGACTTCCTACTATCTGAGACGGTGCATTGGGTCGCACGGCTCTGAGCTGCGCTTTCGAGGCGGCGGAGGTCGGGGAAGTCTGGGACGATGTACGGGTCGGAGCCCGGGGGCCACGATGGGCGGAAGGCGGTCATGCGGGCCGGCCGCAGGTCCGTACTCGGTCCGTACTCGGGAGGGAGACCCGATGGCCACGGAACAACCCCGCGCAACTGTGATCACCCAGCACCGCTTCGGCGGACCGGAGGTCCTGACCGTCGAGGACCGCCCCCGCCCCGCGCCGGCCCCGGACGAGGTGCTGATGCGGGTACGGGCCGCGGGAGTCGACCCCGTCGACCTGCTGGTGCGCTCGGGCACCGCCCCGCTCCTCGGGGAGCCCCCGTTCACACTCGGCCGGGACGTCTCCGGCACCGTGGAGGCCGTCGGCGGGTCCGTCACCCGCTTCCGCCCCGGAGACGAGGTCTTCGGCATGATCGACGCCGGTGGGTACGCCAGCCACGTCACCGCTCCCGCCGACCGTTTCGCCGCGAAGCCCGCCGGCGTCGACCACGTCCACGCGGCCGCCGCCCCGACGGCGGCCCTCATCGCCTGGCAGGCCCTGATCGACATCGCCCGGATCGGTCCCGGCAGCCGGGTGCTGATCCACGCGGCGGCCGGCGCCATCGGTCACACCGCCGTCCAGCTCGCCAAGGCGGAGGGCGCGTACGTCGTCGCAACCGAACGCGCCGACTGCCACGGCTTCCTGTACGACCTGGGCGCGGACGAACTCGTCGACCACACCAGCGTCGACTTCTCCGACACGGTGCACGACATCGACGCGGCCCTCGACCTGGTCGGCGGCGACTTCGGCCCGCGCACCCTGAACACCCTCCGCCCGAACGGCCTGCTGCTCGCGGCGGTCCCCGGCGACCTGGGCCTGTCCCCGGAGGACGTGGAGGCCCGCGGGATGCGCTTCGCGGTCGTCCAGGCGGAGCCGTCGGGGGAACGCCTCGCCAAGGTCGCCGCCCTCCTCGCCGGCGACCGCGTCCGCGTCCACGTCGAGGCGGCCCTGCCGTTCGCCGAGGCGGCCAAGGCACACGAACTGGGCGAGGCCGGCCACATCAAGGGCGGCCTCGTACTCGTCCTGCCGGACTGACTCCCGGCCGGCAGACGCATCCGATCCGACACAGGGAACGGTGAGGTCATGAACGACAAGGTCAAGGCACTTCTCGAAGGCGGCCCGCAGGACCTGCCCGCGCGCATCGTCGCGGTCACCACACCCGGCGCCGACCTGAAGATCGAACTCCGCAACGGCTACGAGCACTTCCGCCCCACCCCGCGCCAGGCGGACACCGCGGAGGGCACGCTGCCGGTGTACGAGTGGTGGGAGCGGACGGAGATGCCCGGTTGAGCACGCGGACGGGCCGGGTCGCCGCGACCCGGCCCGTCCGTGTGTCCGCGGGCGTCAGCCCATGTGCGGGTAGGTGTAGTCGGTCGGCGGGACCAGGGTCTCCTTGATGGCGCGGGTCAGCGTCCAGCGCAGCAGGTTCTGCGGGGCGCCGGCCTTGTCGTTGGTGCCGGAGGCGCGGCCGCCGCCGAAGGGCTGCTGGCCGACGACGGCACCGGTCGACTTGTCGTTGATGTAGAAGTTGCCGGCCGCGTAGCGCAGCTTCTCCATCGTGTACGCCGCCGCGGCACGGTCGTTGGAGACGACCGAGCCGGTGAGCGCGTAGTCGGAGACGGACTCCATCTGCGTCAGCATCTCGTCGTACTTGTCGTCCTCGTAGACGTACACGGCGAGGAAGGGGCCGAAGTACTCGGTGCGGAACACCTCGTTCTCCGGGTCGGTGCACTCGACGACGGTCGGGCGGACGAACCAGCCGACGGAGTCGTCGTAGGTGCCACCCGCGACGATCGTGCAGGTCGGGTCGGACTTGGCGCGGTCGATGGCGGCCTTGTTCTTGGCGAAGGCACGGTCGTCGATGACGGCGCCGATGAAGTTGGCCAGGTCGGTGACGTCACCCATGGTCAGGTAGTCGACCTCGGCCGCGAACTCCTCCTTGAAGCCGGAGTTCCAGATGGACGCCGGCAGGTACGCCCGGGAGGTGGCCGAGCACTTCTGGCCCTGGTACTCGAAGGCGCCGCGGGTGAGGGCGGTCTTCAGCACCGCGCGGTCGGCGCTCGGGTGGGCGACGAGGAAGTCCTTGCCGCCGGTCTCGCCGACCAGACGCGGGTAGGAGCGGTACTTCTCGATGTTGTTGCCGACCGTCTTCCACAGGTACTGGAAGGTCTTGGTGGAGCCGGTGAAGTGGATGCCGGCGAGGTCGCGGTGTTCCAGGGCGACCTCGGAGACCTCGATGCCGTCGCCGGTGACGAGGTTGATGACGCCCTTGGGCAGACCCGCCTCCTCCAGCAGCTCCATCAGCAGGACGGCGGCGTGGGTCTGGGTGGGGGACGGCTTCCACACCACGACGTTGCCCATGAGGGCGGGGGCGGTGGGCAGGTTGGCCGCGATCGCCGAGAAGTTGAAGGGCGTGATCGCGTAGACGAAGCCCTCCAGCGGACGGTGGTCGAGGCGGTTCCACACGCCCGGGGAGTTGGCCGGGGGCTGCTCGGCCAGGATCTGGCGGGCGTAGTGGACGTTGAAGCGCCAGAAGTCGACGAGCTCGCAGGGGCTGTCGATCTCCGCCTGCTGGGCGGTCTTCGACTGGCCGAGCATGGTGGACGCGGCGATTGTCTCGCGCCACGGGCCGGCGAGCAGTTCGGCGGCGCGCAGGACGATGGCGGCACGGTCGTCGAAGGACATCGCGCGCCAGGCCGGCGCGGCGGCGAGGGCCGCGTCGATGGCGTCGCGCGCGTCCTGGTGAGTGGCGTGGCGCAGGGTGCCGAGGACGGCCTTGTGGTTGTGCGGCTGGACGACCTGGAAAGGCTCACCGCCGCCCATCCGCTTCTCGCCGCCGATGGTCATCGGCAGGTCCATCGGGTTCTCGGCGAGCTCCTTGAGCTTGGCCTCCAGCCGGGCACGCTCGGGCGAACCGGGGGCGTAGCCGTGCACCGGCTCGTTGACGGGGGCGGGGACCTGGGTCACAGCGTCCATGGGTTCCGTAACTCCTTGTACGTGAGCGGGTGTCGCGGGGAGGTGGGTGGGAGGGTGGCTGCCTCAGCCCTTGCTGATCATGCTGCGCGCGAAGAACCGCAGGTTGGCGGGCTTCTCCGCCAGCCGGCGCATGAAGTAGCCGTACCAGTCGGTGCCGTAGGCGGTGTAGACGCGCATGCGGTGGCCCTCGGCGGCGAGCCGGAGGTGCTCGTCGCTGCGGATGCCGTACAGCATCTGGAACTCGTACTCGTCGGGCTTGCGGCCGGCCCGGCGGGCCAGTTCCTGGCCGATCGAGATCAGGCGCGGGTCGTGGGAGCCGATCATCGGATACCCCTCGCCCTCCATGAGGATCCGCAGGATCCGCACGTACGCCTTGTCGATCTCCTGCTTCTGCTGGTAAGCGACCTCGGCGGGCTCCTTGTACGCACCCTTGACCAGCCGCACCCGGCTGCCGGCCGCGGCGAGGCGGCGGGCGTCGGCCTCGGTGCGGAAGAGGTAGGCCTGGATGACGCAGCCGGTCTGCGGGAAGTCCTTCCGCAGCTCCTCGTGGATGGCGAACATCGAGTCGAGGGTGGTGTGGTCCTCGGCGTCGAGCGTGACGGTCGTACCGATGGCGGCGGCCGCCTCGACGACCGGACGGACGTTGGCGAGGGCGAGCTCGTGTCCGCCGGGCAGCGCCTGGCCGAACATCGACAGCTTCACCGACATCTCGGCGCGGGCGCCCAGCTCAAGCTCGCCCAGCCGCTCGACGAGCTCCAGGTAGGCGTCGCGGGCGGCGGCGGCCTGCTCCGGCCGGGTGATGTCCTCGCCGACGACGTCCATGGTCAGCTCCAGGCCCCTGCCCGTGAGCTCGCGGACGATCGGCACGATCTCGTCGACCGTCTCGCCCGGGATGAAGCGCTCGACGACCTGCTTGGTCACCGGGGCCGCCGAGATCAGGCGTCGCATCCGGTCGCTGCGCGACGCGGCAAGAATCACGGGACCCAGCACGGGGCACCTCCACAAACCAGCAGATAGAACCACCGTGAAACCTAAGGATCCCTCCGATCGTCAGCCATCGACAGCTGTCACGCATCTATGCCACAGATCTCAGACAGATGTATGAAGCACCTGGGGTCGTGCGGGAGAATGCCCGTGTGACGGCCGACAACCAAGGTGACTACCAGGAACTGGTCGACGAGATCTCGGAGCTCCTCGGCGCCCCCGCGACACTGGAGAACCGCGACTTCGAGCTGATCGCCTTCGGGGCGTACGACAGCGAGGGCGAGCTGGACGCGTCGGCGCTGGACCCCGTCCGCACCCGCTCGATCCTCACCCGGCGCTCCACCGCGGCCGTCCGCACCTGGTTCGAGGGCTTCGGCATCACCCGGGCGACGGGTCCGGTCCGTATCCCGCCGACGCCCGAGGCGGGCGTGTACCGGGGGCGGATCTGTCTGCCCGTACGCCACCGTGGCGTCGTCCTCGGCTACGTCTGGCTGCTGGACTCCGACCCGGGCCCGACCGACCAGCAGCTGACGGCCGCCATGGAGGTCACCGTCCGCATCGGAGCCCTCCTCGCCGACGAGGCCCAGCACGGCGCCGACCTCACGCGTGAGCTGCGTGCGGTGCTGACCGCCGAGCGGGACTGGCGGCGGGACATGGCGGTGGCCGAGCTGCGCACCGCCCTCGGCTCCCGCGCCGACGGCCCCCACACGATGGTCTGCGTGGCGCCCTGGCCCTCCGCCGACCCGGACGACGCGCCCTCGGTGCGTACGGTGCCGGGTGCGACGGCGCTGTGCACGGTGCCCTGGGCGGCCGCCGACCAGTGCCTCGCCCTGCTGGTGCGGCTGCGCTCGGCGGACGTGCTGACGCCGGCGACGTCGGCGGCGGGGCGGCTGCTGGAGCGGGCGGGGCGGCTGGGCCCGGTCCGGACGGCCGCGGGGCTCGCCACCGCGCGCGCCGGCCTCGCGGAACTGGGCACGTCCTGGCGGGAGGCGTCGGCCGCGGCGCGGGCGGCCCTGGCGGAGCCCCGGCTCGGCCCGGTCGCCGAGTGGGCGCACATCGGCCCGTTCCGGCTGCTGACCGCACTGCCCCCGGAGACGGCGCACGATGCCGCCGTACAGGTCCTGCTCTCCCCCGCCCACCGCGAACTGGCCCACACCGCCGAGGTGTACCTCGACCGCGCCGGCCAGGCCGGGCGCACGGCGGCGGAACTGGGCATCCACCGCCAGACCCTCTACTACCGCCTCTCCCGCGTCGAGAAGCTCACCGGCCTCGACCTGGCCGACGGCGAGGACCGGCTGCTGCTCCACATGGCGCTCAAGGGGGCGCGGCTGTAGCCCGCCTCCCTCACGGCCCGCCGAGCAGATCCGCCACGGCCGCCACGCCCTCGGTGATCGCACGGTCCGGCACATGGCCGAAGCCCAGGACGAGTTGTGGGGGGACCGTGGCGCCGGAGGTCCGGCAGGCGCTCATGCCGTACAGGCCCACCCCGCGGGCGCGGGCCCGCGCCACGACCGTCTCCTCCTGGGTGTCCCCGGGCAGGTGCGCCACCGCGTGGAACCCGGCCGCCAGCCCCGACAGCCGTATCGCGGGGGCGTGTTGGGCCAGGGCGGAGAGGAGGGTGGTGCGGCGGGCGGCGTACACGGAGCGCATGCGGCGCAGGTGGCGGTCGTAGCGGCCGGACTCGATCAGACGGGCGAGGGCCAGCTGGTCGAGGGTGGGTGAGCCGCGGTCGGCGACGCGCTTGTGGTCGGCGAGCGCCTCCAGCAGAGCGGGCGGGCACAGCAGCCAGCCCAGACGGAGCGCGGGTGCGAGGGACTTGCTCACGGTGCCGATGGAGACCACCCGGTCGGCGGCCAACCCCTGGAGCGCGCCCACGGGTTCGCGGTCGTAGCGGAACTCGGCGTCGTAGTCGTCCTCGACGACGTACGCGTCCCGGCGCGCCGCCCACTCGATCAGCGCGTGACGGCGGGCGGGCGCCAGCACCACGCCGGTCGGCCATTGGTGGGCCGGGGTGACGATCACCGCCCGAGCGCCGGTGGCGTCCAGCTCCGCCACGTCGAGGCCCTCTTCGTCGACCGGGACCGGTACCGCCGTCAGCCCCGCCGCCTCCGCGGCCGCCGTCGCCGTGGCCGGACCGCCCGGGTCCTCGTAGGCCACGACGCGCACTCCGGCACGGGCCAGGGCGCGCAGGGCGAGGCTCAGCCCCTGTGCGTAGCCGGAGCAGACGACGGTACGGGCGGGGTCGGCCGCGGCGCCCCGGACCCGGCCCAGATAGCCGGCCACGACCTCGCGCAGCGCCCAACTGCCTTGTGGGTCGCCGTAGTCGAGTTCGGCGGTCGGCATGCGCCGGGCCGCCTCCCTGGTCGCCCAGAGCCAGTCGGTGACGGGGAAGGAGGTCAGGTCCGGTACGCCGTGGCGGAAGTCGGCGATCATGCGGGGCGCCGCGTCGGGCGGAGGCGGCGCGGGGGCGTCGGGCACCTGCGCGCAGGCGGCCACGCGGGTGGCCGAACCGACCCGGGTGACGAGGTAGCCCTCGGCCTGGAGCTGGGCGTAGCAGTCCTGGACGAGTCCCCGGGACAGGCCCAGCACCCGCGCGAGTTCCCGGGAGGACGGCAGGCGCTCGCCCGCCCGCAGCCGGCCCGAGCGGACGGCGTCCCGCAACTGGCCCTCCAGCTGCGCGGACAGCCGCTGCCCGCTCTCCCGGTCGAGCGTCACAAGGAGCTCGGGTGACAAACCGGCCCACTGCACAGGCATGGAATTGGAGCTTAGCGGAGGGCCGGTACGTCTCTACCGTCGACGGTATGACGACTTCGGCGAACTGCCCTCCCCGGACGGCCCCGGCGCGACCGTCGCTGCTGACCCGGCCCCTGCTGCTGCGCTTCGTGAGCCTGGTCGGCGCGAGCGTCAGCTTCTTCCTGCTGCTTTCGGTCGTCCCCGCCCACGCGGCCCGGTCGGGCGGCGGGAACGCGGCGGGCCTCGCCACCGGCTCCCTGATGCTCGCCACCGTCCTCGGCGAGCTGATCACGCCCCGCCTGGTCGCCCGCCACGGCTATCGTCCGACCCTCGTGGCCGGCCTGGTCCTGCTCGGCGCCCCGGCCCTGGTGCTGACGCTCTCGTCGGACATCGCGTGGATCGTCGCCGTGTGCCTGCTGCGCGGTCTGGGCTTCGCGCTGACGATCGTGGCGGGCGGCGCGCTGACCGCGACCCTGATTCCCGCCGAGCGCCGGGGCGAGGGGCTGGCCCTGGTGGGCGTGGTCTCCGGGGTGCCGTCCCTGGTCGCGCTGCCGCTGGGCCTGTGGCTGGTGACGCACGCGGGCTACGGGACGGTCGCCGCGATCGGCGGGACGGCCGCGCTCGCCGCGACGGTCTCGGTGCTGGGACTGCCTGCCGGGGACACGCGCAGGACCGTGGGAAGGGATCAGGAGCGGCGGCCCCGCCCGGACGACCGGCCCGTCGGCGTCCTGCGCGGCCTGCGCACCGGCGCCCTGCTCCGCCCCGTCCTCGTCTTCGCGACCACCGCGACGGCCGCCGGGATCATGGTCACCTTTCTGCCGCTGGCCGTTCCCGAGGCGCACTCCGGTGTCGTCACGGTGGCTCTGTTCGTGCAGCCCGCGGCCGCGACGGCGACCCGCTGGCTGGCGGGCCGCCACGGCGACCGGCACGGCAGCGCCCGGCTCGTGGTGCCCGGCCTGCTCCTGTCGGCGGCGGGCGTCGCCGTGACCGCGGCGACCGGCACCCCGGCCGCCGTGATCGTCGGAACCGCCCTGTTCGGCGCCGGGTTCGGTATCGCCCAGAACTCCACCCTCGCGCTCATGTACGCCCGGGTCCCGCCGTCCTCGTACGGCACGGTCAGCGCCCTGTGGAACCTGGCCTACGACGGCGGGATGGGCGTCGGCGCCGCGGGCTTCGGTGTGCTGGCGGGGGCGACCGGCTACCCGTGGGCCTTCACGGTGACGGCGCTGCTGATGCCGCTCGCGCTGGCCCCGGCCCTGCGGGATCTTCGCCCGGCGCGAGGGCTCAGCCGTTCCTGACGCCCTCGATCACCTGCCGCAGTCCGTCGGTGAGCGACTCGGCGTCGGGCGCGGTCTTCGGGTCGAACGTCCACTGCGAGATGAGTCCCGACATCAGGGTCATGTAGAACCGGCCGAGGCTGTCGGCGGTCTCGTCCGACACCTCCTCCTCCGGTACGCCCTGCAGCAGCGAGACCAGTCCCCGGCCGCCCTCGCGCTGCGCGCGGGACAGCTGCTCGCGCACCTCGGGAAGCCGGTCGCCCATGCCCATGATCTCCATGCTCAGCCGCCACATCGATCCGGGCTCCCGCATGGAGTCGACGATGTTCGACCAGACCTCCCGGAAACGCTCCAGCGACCCGGGCGCACCGCCGATGCCGGCGTCCCCCTCGAAGGACATGTCCTCCACCAGCGCGATGTAGGCCTGGGCCAGCAGCGCGTCCTTCGACCCGTAGTGGTAGCCGATGGAGGCGAGGTTCGTCCCCGACTCCTTGACGATGTCCCGCGCGGTCGTACGCAGGAACCCCTTCTCCAGCAGGCAGCGCTTGGCGCCCTCGAGCAGATCCTCACGGTGTCCCATGCCGACCACCCTACCGCTCGATCCATACAACCGTCCTAGACGAACGATTTATACAGCCGTTCTAGACAATCGTTTAAGACGCGCGTACATTCCTCGGCATGACGAACTCGACGAGCACCACCGCGACCGCGGCCGGCACCGCCCGCGCCGGCCGCCGCGAATGGACCGCCCTGGGCGTGCTGATGCTCCCGCTGCTGCTGGTCTCGATGGACGTGTCGGTCCTCTACTTCGCGATCCCGGCGATCAGCGCGGACCTGGAGCCGAGCGGCACTCAGCAGCTGTGGATCTTCGACATCTACGCCTTCGTCCTGGCCGGCCTGCTGATGACGATGGGCTCGCTGGGCGACCGGATGGGCCGCCGCAGGCTCCTGCTCCTGGGCGCCGCCGCCTTCGGCACGGCCTCCCTGATCGCCGCCTACGCCGACAGCGCCGAGACCCTGATCGCGGCCCGCGCGGTCCTCGGCATCGGCGGCGCCACCCTGATGCCCTCGACGATGGCGCTGATCCGCACGATGTTCACCGACCCCGCCCAGCGCGCGAAGGCGATCGGCCTGTGGTCCGGCGTCATGACGGCGGGCATCGCGCTCGGCTCGGTGATGAGCGGAGTGCTGGTCCAGTACTTCTGGTGGGGCTCGGTCTTCCTGGTCAACCTGCCCGCGATGGCGCTGCTGCTGATCCTCGGCCCGTTCCTGCTGCCGGAGTCGAAGGACCCGAACCCGGGCCGCTTCGACTGGCCGAGCGTCCCGCTGTCGATGGCGGGCGTGCTCCCGGTGATCTACGGCCTGAAGGAGATCCCGTCCGAGGGCTGGCACGCGCAGTACGTCGTCTCGATCACCGTCGGCCTGCTCTTCGCGGCCGCGTTCGTCCACCGCCAGCGCACCACGGCCTCACCGATGATCGACCCGGCCCTCTTCCGCGGCCGCGGCTTCGCCCCCTCGGTCGTCCTCAACCTCATCGGCTCGTTCGCCATGATGGGCTCGGCGTACTTCACCACGCAGTACCTGCAGTCGGTGCTCGGCAAGAGCGCGATGGAGGCGGCCCTGTGGGCCCTGCTCCCCTCGGTGCCGATCGGCATGGCGGCCCCGCTGGCGACCACCCTGGTCCAGAAGGGAGTCGACCGCGCCCATGTCGTCACCGCCGGTTTCGCCGTCGGGGCCTGCGGCTACGGCCTGCTCGCCCTCGCGGACACCGACTCCCTCTGGCTGGTCCTGGTCGCCTGTGGCGTCCTCGCCTCCGGCATCGTCATGGTCATCTCCCAGATCACCGACCTGGCGCTGAGCAGCGCCCCGGTGGAACGCGCCGGCTCGGCGTCCTCCCTGATGGAGACGGGTGGCGAGTTCGGCGGCGCGCTGGGCATGGCGATCCTCGGCTCGATCGGCACGGCGATCTACCGCCACGACATCCCGGCCTCGGCACCGGACGTGGCCCACGAGACCCTGGGCGGCGCGCTGGCGGTCGCCGACCGGGTCCCGGGGCTGGCGGCGACGGCACGAGAGGCCTTCACCAACGGGATGCAGGGCGCGGCCATCGCGGGGGCGGTGCTGCTCGCGGGGGCGGCGGTGCTGGCAGCGCGGGCCTTGCAGGGAATCCGCGTCGGCGACAAGTAACGGAACACACGAACGCCGGACGGGCGCACTTCAGCCCGTCCGGCGTTTGAGGACGAGGCCCCTCAGGGCCGAAGCGGGGGCCTGGGGGCGGCAGCCCCCAGCACCGACCGCAACCTCAGACGAGGTTCACGGATCGAGCGAACGTCGCCCCGATCTCCGTCTCCACCTCACCCAGCACCCCGGAGGGCACCGTGTCGTCGACGGTCAGCACGGCCAGCGCCTCGCCGCCGGCGACCGAACGGGAGACCTGCATACCGGCGATGTTGATGCCCGCCTCGCCGAGGATGCGGCCCACGGTGCCGACGACACCGGGACGGTCCTCGTACCGCAGGACCACCATGTGGTCGGCGAGGGCGAGGTCGACGTCGTACTCGCCGACGGCGACGATCTTCTGCAGGTGCTTGGGGCCGGCCAGGGTGCCGGAGACCGACACCTCCTCGCCGTTGCCGAGGGTGCCGCGGACGGTGACGACGTTGCGGTGGTCGGCCGACTCCGAGCTGGTCGTCAGCCGCACCTCGACGCCACGCTCCTGGGCGAACAGCGGGGCGTTGACGTAGGAGACGGTCTCGTCGACGACGTCCTCGAAGACACCCTTGAGGGCGGACAGCTCCAGCACCTTCACGTCGTGCTGGGTGATCTCGCCGTAGACCTCGACGTCGAGGCGGACGGCGACCTCGCCCGCGAGCGCGGTGAAGATGCGGCCGAGGCGCTCCGCGAGGGGCAGACCCGGCTTGACGTCCTCGGCGATGACACCGCCCTGGACGTTCACCGCGTCGGGCACGAGCTCACCGGCGAGGGCGAGGCGCACCGAGCGGGCGACGGCGATACCGGCCTTCTCCTGGGCCTCGTCCGTCGACGCGCCGAGGTGCGGGGTGCACACCACCTGGTCGAACTCGAACAGCGGGGAGTCGGTGCAGGGCTCCTTGGCGTACACGTCGAGACCGGCGCCGGCGACCCGGCCCTCCTTCAGCGCCGAGTACAGCGCCTCCTCGTCGACGATCCCGCCGCGCGCGGCGTTGACGATGCGCACGCTCGGCTTGACCTTGCGCAGCGCCTCGTCGCCGATGAGGCCGAGGGTCTCGGGGGTCTTGGGGAGGTGGACGGTGATGAAGTCGGAGACCTCGAGCAGCTCGTCCAGCGACAGCACCTTGACGCCCATCTGCGCGGCGCGGGCGGGCTGGATGTAGGGGTCGTAGGCGACGACCTTCATGCCGAAGGCGGACATGCGCTGCGCGACGAGGGCACCGATGCGGCCCAGGCCCACGACACCCAGCGTCTTCTCCGCCAGCTCCACGCCCGTGTACTTGCTGCGCTTCCACTCGCCGTTCTTCAGCGCGGCGTTGGCCTGCGGGATGTGGCGGGCGGTGGCGACGAGCAGACCGCAGGCCAGCTCGGCGGCGGTCACGATGTTCGAGGTGGGGGCGTTGACGACCATCACGCCGGCCTTGGTGGCGGCGGAGACGTCGACGTTGTCCAGGCCGACGCCGGCTCGTGCGACGACCTTCAGCTTGTGCGCGGCGGCGATGGCCTCGGCGTCCACCTTGGTGGCCGAGCGGATCAGGATCGCGTCGACGTCGGCGATGGCCGGGAGCAGTTCGGCTCGGTCCGCTCCGTTGCAGTGCCGGATCTCGAAGTCCGGGCCAAGCGCGTCCACGGTGGCGGGCGACAGCTCTTCAGCGATGAGTACGACGGGTTTCGAGCTCACGTGAGTCCTCACAAGTCCAATGCGGACGGCCGTCCCGACGGCCGCAGGCGGTGGAGGGGTGTCGCGACCCGAGGGCCGCTTGAGCCGCGTGGAAGACGCACGACGCTGTGGGCCTGACGCGTATGTATTACGGCAGTGTAGTGGCGCGGCAGTGGTCGTCTTGCGCCTCTGCGGAAGGATCACCCGTCCGTGATGCGACGGGTTGGACAACGGGGCCGGAGCGGTCCGCTCCGGCCCCGTGGCCATGAGGCTTACGCCTCCTCGTCGACCCAGCTCATCAGCTTGCGCAGCTGCTTGCCGGTGGTCTCCAGCAGGTGCTCGGAGTCCTGCGTCTTGTACTCGTTGTACTTCTTCAGACCGCCGTGGTACTCGGCCATCCACTCACGGGCGAAGGTGCCGTCCTGGATCTCGGCGAGGACCTTCTTCATCTCGGCCTTGGTGGCGTCGGTGATGATCCGCGGGCCGGTGACGTAGTCGCCCCACTCGGCGGTCTCGGAGACGGACCAGCGCATCTTCTCCAGGCCGCCCTCGTACATGAGGTCGACGATCAGCTTCAGCTCGTGCAGGCACTCGAAGTAGGCGATCTCCGGCTGGTAGCCCGCCTCGACCAGGGTCTCGAAGCCGGCCTTGACCAGGGCGGAGGTGCCACCGCACAGGACGGCCTGCTCGCCGAAGAGGTCGGTCTCGGTCTCCTCGGTGAAGGTCGTCTTGATGACGCCGGCGCGGGTGCCGCCGATGCCCTTGGCGTACGACAGCGCCAGCGCGAAGCCGTTGCCGGTGGCGTCCTGCTCGACGGCGACGATGCAGGGAACGCCGCGGCCCTCCTCGTACTGGCGGCGCACCAGGTGGCCCGGGCCCTTGGGGGCGACCATGCACACGTCGACGCCCGCCGGGGGCTTGATGAAGTCGAAGCGGATGTTCAGGCCGTGGCCGAAGAACAGCGCGTCGCCGTCCTTCAGGTTCGGGGCGATGGACTCCTCGTAGACCTGGGCCTGGATCGGGTCCGGGACCAGGATCATGATGACGTCGGCCTCGGCGGCGGCCTCGGCGGGCGTCACCACGCGCAGGCCCTGCTCCTCGGCCTTCGCCTTGGACTTGGAGCCCTCGTGCAGACCGACGCGGACGTCGACACCCGAGTCACGGAGCGACAGCGCGTGGGCGTGGCCCTGGCTGCCGTAACCGATGACCGCGACCTTGCGGCCCTGGATGATGGACAGGTCGGCGTCGGCGTCGTAGAACAGCTCGGCCACTTTGGGTTCTCTCCTTGTGTGCAGGTGTTGCGTCCCACCGTATGACGGCGAGCGGAAGGGAAGTCTCGGGGTCTCGGTATACGGGCGGCCGGAACCGCCCGTACGCGCTACGCGCTGCGGTCGAGGGCCCGCAGCGAACGGTCCGTGATGGAGCGGGCGCCGCGGCCGATCGCGATCGTGCCGGACTGCACGAGCTCCTTGATGCCGAAGGGTTCCAGCATCTTGAGCATGGCGGACAGCTTGTCGCTGCTGCCGGTGGCCTCGATGGTCACGGCCTCCGGGGAGACGTCGACGGTCTTGGCGCGGAAGAGCTGGACGATCTCCACGATCTGGGAGCGCGTCTCGTTGTCGGCCTTGACCTTCACCAGAACGAGTTCGCGCTGAACCGCCTGCGCGGGCTCCAGCTCGACGATCTTCAGCACGTTGACGAGCTTGTTGAGCTGCTTCGTCACCTGCTCCAGCGGGAGGTCGTCCACGCTGACGACGATGGTGATACGGGAGATGTCGGGGTGCTCGGTGACACCGACGGCGAGCGAGTCGATGTTGAAGCCGCGGCGGGAGAAGAGGGCGGCGATCCGGGCCAGGATGCCCGGGGTGTTCTCCACCAGGACGGAGAGCGTGTGCTTGGACATGGTCTTTTACGTCTCTCTCGCTCAGTCGTCTTCGTTGTCGCCGAAGTCGGGGCGGACGTCCCGGGCGGCCATGATCTCGTCGTTGGAGGTGCCGGCGGCGACCATCGGCCACACCATCGCGTCCTCGTGGACGATGAAGTCGACGACGACGGGCCGGTCGTTGATGGAGTTCGCCTCTTCGATGACCTTGTCGAGGTCGTCCGGGGACTCGCAGCGGATCGCGTAGCAGCCCATGGCCTCCGACAGCTTCACGAAGTCGGGGACGCGGGTGCCCCTGGCCTCCGGGTTGACGTCATCGGGGCCGGAGTGCAGCACGGTGTTGGAGTACCGCTGGTTGTAGAAGAGGGTCTGCCACTGGCGGACCATCCCGAGGGCGCCGTTGTTGATGACGGCGACCTTGATCGGGATGTTGTTCAGGGCGCAGGTGGTGAGCTCCTGGTTGGTCATCTGGAAGCAGCCGTCGCCGTCGATCGCCCAGACCGTCCGCTCCGGCACGCCGGCCTTGGCGCCCATCGCGGCCGGGACCGCGTAGCCCATCGTGCCGGCGCCGCCGGAGTTCAGCCAGGTCGCGGGCTTCTCGTACTGGATGAAGTGCGCGGACCACATCTGGTGCTGGCCGACGCCCGCCGCGAAGATCGTGCCCTCGGGCGCGAGCTGTCCGATGCGCTCGATGACCTGCTGCGGGGAGAGCGAGCCGTCCTCGGGGAGGTCGTAGCCCAGCGGGTAGGTGTCCCGCCAGCGGGACAGGTCCTTCCACCAGGCGCTGTAGTCGCCCTGGTGGCCCTCGCTGTGCTCCTTCTGCACGGCCTGGATGAGGTCGGCGATGACCTCGCGCGCGTCCCCGACGATCGGCACGTCGGCGGCGCGGTTCTTGCCGATCTCGGCGGGGTCGATGTCGGCGTGGACGATCTTGGCGTGCGGGGCGAAGCTGTCCAGCTTGCCGGTGACGCGGTCGTCGAAGCGGGTTCCGAGGGCGACGATCAGGTCGGCCTTCTGCAGCGCGGTGACGGCTGTGACCGCACCGTGCATACCCGGCATCCCCACGTGCAGCGGGTGGCTGTCGGGGAATGCGCCGAGCCCCATCAGGGTGGTGGTGACGGGGGCTCCGGTGAGTTCGGCGAGGACCTTCAGCTCGGCGGTGGCACCGGCCTTGATGACGCCGCCGCCGACGTACAGGACGGGCCGCTTGGCCTGGGTGATCAGCTTGGCGCCCTCGCGGATCTGCTTGGCGTGCGGCTTGGTCACCGGGCGGTAGCCGGGCAGGTCCATCACCGGCGGCCAGGAGAACGTGGTCTGCGCCTGCAGGGCGTCCTTGGCGATGTCGACCAGCACCGGGCCGGGGCGGCCGGTGGAGGCGATGTGGAAGGCCTGCGCGATGACCCGCGGGATGTCCTCGGCCTTGGTGACGAGGAAGTTGTGCTTGGTGATCGGCATCGTGATGCCGACGATGTCCGCCTCCTGGAAGGCGTCGGTGCCGATCGCCTTCGAGGCCACCTGCCCGGTGATCGCCACGAGCGGCACCGAGTCCATGTGGGCGTCCGCGATCGGGGTGACCAGGTTGGTGGCGCCGGGGCCCGAAGTGGCCATGCAGACGCCGACCTTGCCGGTGGCCTGGGCGTAGCCGGTGGCCGCGTGGCCGGCTCCCTGCTCGTGGCGGACCAGGACGTGACGCACCCGGGTCGAGTCCATCAGGGGGTCGTACGCGGGCAGGATCGCGCCGCCGGGAATGCCGAATACCGTGTCGGCCCCGACCTCCTCGAGAGAGCGGATGAGGGACTGCGCACCCGTGACGTGCTCGGGGGCGGACTGGTGTCCTCCGGATCGGGGCCGCGGCTGCGGATGGGCCCCGGTGGCCTGCTCGGTCATCGTCAGTCTCTTCTCGATGCTGAGGGTTTTTGCGAGGTTTGTACGGTGTTCGGCAGCTGCACGAAAAGCGCCTGTGCAACAAAAAACCCCTCGTGCCGTAAGGCAAGCGAGGGGAGCGCGCCGGGTGGAGGTCGCTGAGCGATGGTGGGCTCAGCGTCAGCCGACGCGCTTTCCAAGTACGAGAATTCGGGTGCGCATGGCACTGACCCTCCCCCCGACGCGCACCACGTGTCAAGTGGGTGGGACGGGAGTCTCATCATGTGAGCGCAGGGCGGTCCCGCCTCCCAGAACGACCGGTACCCCGGTGGTGCGCGCCCCCGAGCCCCTTTCCATGGCCCGTTCGCCTCCGCCGCCGCCCGCAAACGCCGGCTCGATCGGGCCGTGCGGCACCGGATAATGGCCGGTTCCCAGCGCCCGCCGCAGCCGGTACTCGTCCAGCGGGCCGGAGAAGGCCATGCCCTGGCCGTGCGTGCAGCCCATCGCGCGCAGGGCGACGACCTGCTCGGGGAGGTCCACGCCGTCGGCCACGGACTGCAGCCCGAGGTCGGTCGCTATCCGCAGCAGCCCACTGGTGATCTTGTGCAGCCGCGCGGACTCGACGACGCCCTCGACCAGGCTGCGGTCGAGTTTCAGCACGTCGACGGGGAGTCTGCGCAGCGCCGTGATCGCCGCGTGGCCGCTGCCGAAGCCGTCCAGGGCGATGCGGACGCCGAGCCTGCGCAGGGCGGACAGCCGGCGCTCCAGCTCGTCCAGGGACACCTTGGGGTCGGTGTCGGACAGCTCGATCACCAGGGCGCCGGACGGCAGGCCGTGCCGGGTCAGCAGGGCCTCGACGGAGCCGAGCGGCATCGAACGGTCCAGCAGACGCCGGGCGCCGATCCGCACCGCGACCGGCACGGCCAGGCCCGTGGCGGTGCGCTCGGCGGCCTGCTCCACGGCCTCCTCCAGGATCCAGCGGCCGAGCTCCTGCGTCCTGTCGCCCTCGTCGGCGACCCGCAGGAACTCGGCGGGCGTGAAAAGGACCCCCTGTGAGGAGCGCCAGCGCGCCAGCGCCTCGACCGATGTGATCCGGCCGTTCTCCAGGCAGACCACGGGCTGGTGCAGCAGGGCGAACTCGCCGTCGTGCAGCGCGGCCCGCAGGCGCGTGGCCAGTTCCGCCTTGCGTACGACGTCCTGCTGCATCTGGGGTGCGTACAGCTCGACGCGGCCCTTGCCGCCGGCCTTGGCGCGGTACATGGCGAGGTCGGCGTTGCGCAGCAACTCGCCCGCCCCGAGGCCCGGTTCGGCGAAGGCGACGCCGATGGACGCGGCCACCCGGACATCGTTGCCGTCGATGATGTACGGCTGGGAGAGGGTGATTCTGAGGCGGTCGGCGAGCTCGAGGATGTGCCGTTCGCGTGCGGAGCGGTCACGGGTGCCGTCCCCGACGATCAGGGCCGCGAACTCGTCGCCGCCGAGCCGGGAGGCGGTGTCCCCCTGCCGGACCGCGTCCTGGAGCCTGCGGGCGGCCTGGACGAGGAGCTCGTCCCCGGCCTGGTGCCCGATCGTGTCGTTGACGGCCTTGAAGCCGTCGAGGTCGATGAAGAGGACGGCCGTGCCGCGCAGGGACGCCCGGTCGGCGGCCCGGCGGCCGGACAGTGCCTGCTGGACCCGCTGGGTGAACAGGGCGCGGTTGGGCAGGTCGGTGAGCGGGTCGTGCTCGGCGTTGTGCTGCAACTGCGCCTGCAGGCGCACTCTTTCGGTCACGTCCCGGCTGTTGAAGATGAGGCCGCCGTGGTGGCGGTTGACGGTGGACTCGACGTGCAGCCAGCCTCCCCCATCGCCGGCCCGGAAGCGGCACTCGATGCGGGTGGTGGGTTCCTCCTGGGGGCTGGCGGCGAGGAAGCGGCGCACCTCGTGCACCACGCAGCCCAGGTCCTCCGGGTGGATGAGACCGGCCAGTTCGGTGCCCACCAGTTCCTCGGCGGGCCGCCCGTAGACCCCGGCGGCGGCCGGGGAGACGTACCTGAGGACGCCGCTGGGCGCGGCGATCATGATGACGTCGCTGGAGCCCTGCACCAGGGAGCGGAAGTGGTTCTCCTTCTGCGCGAGTTCCTGGGTGAGGGTGATGTTGTCGAGCAGCATGATGCCCTGGCGCACCACGAGGGCGAGCACCACGGTGCCGCCGGTGACGAGCACGGTCGGGTCGGGCTTCCTGCCGTTGAGGACGTTGTAGAGGATGCCCAGGGTGCAGACGGCCGCCGCGAGATACGGCGTGAGCGCGGCCAGGGAGCCGGCGATGGGCCGGGCGACCGGGTACTGGGGCCGATCACCTCCCTGTGGGGGTGCGTGGTGCTGGTGGGTGCCGCCGTGCGGGCCGGGCAGGTGCTCGTGGACCACGCGCGTGTGGCCGTCGCCCTCCGCGGACTCCTGCCCCTGCCGGGGGGCGGCCCAGGGGGCGTACGCGAGGAGCAGCGAGCCGGCGAACCAGCCCGCGTCGAGCAACTGGCCCGACTGGTAGTTGTTCTGCAGCAGTGGGGAGCTGAACAGGGCGTCGCACATGACCGTCAGCGCGAGCGCCCCGAGGGCGGTGTTGATCGCCGCCCGGTTGGCGGCCGTGCGCCTGAAGTGCAGCGCGAGCACCACGCTGACCAGGGCGATGTCCAGCAGGGGGTAGGCCAGCAGCAGCGCGCTGCGCGCGAGGTGCGGCCCGTCGGCCTCGGCGGTCTTGGCGAGCGCGAGGCTCCAGGACAGCGTGAGCAGCGAGCCGCCGATCAGCCAGGCGTCCAGCCCGAGGCACATCCAGCCGGCCTTCGTCACCGGCCGCTTGGCGAGCACGAGCAGGCCCACGATGGCGGGCGGCGCGAAGCCGACGAAGAAGATGTTGGCGTAGCTGACGGTGGGCACTTTCTCGCCGAGGACGACCTCGTACCACCCCCAGACCCCGTTGCCGAGGGCGGCCATCGCCGAGGAGAGGGCGAACAGCAGCCAGGCGGAACGGAAGCGTGCGCAGTGCCCGTAGGCGTAGAGGAAGCAGGACACTGCGGCGGTGGCCGCGGCCGCGCTGAGCCCGAAGTCACCCATGATGTCGGCGAGTTGCTGCGAACCCCAGCCGATCGCGGAACCGACGGCGTATCCCGCGCAGACCAGGGCCAGGACGAGCTGGTGAACGACGCCGGTCCGGCCGCCGTCGGACGGCGGACGGGTCGGCCGTGCCTCCGGTGCGGGCTGTACCCGCAGCACTCCGTCGAGGGCGGTGGTGACAGTCGGCGAGTTCACCGGGCCCTCCCGGTCCGCGCAGCTCCGGGGTCCCTCGGGTCCCGGTGCGCCGGGTGCGCATGCCTCCTGCGGCTGCTGTGCCTGCGGTGGTGATGGCTGTGACGGCAGCCGTGACTGCCGTGGTGACCGCGTCTGCGCGCGGCCGTGCGCAAGGGTCGCCGCCGGCGGCCCCGCCGCGTCGGATCGCTCGTCCATAGGCCGTGCATCGCCCGTCGCCCCCCATCACAGTCTGCAATGTCCATCCCCGGCGCCGAACGGTGCGCGGCGCAGCCCCTGTCGGGACGATACACCAGTCTCGTCACTCAGGGACATAGTTCCTCTACGCTCCGTGACGACCAGCGGCGTTGTGAGTACGGACCGCGTCCGAGAGGTTGCGGAGGGTACCGGAAATGGATTACACGCCTGTTGCGCCCGTCGCGCGGGACGCGCGCGGGACGCTCAAGTCGTCGGGGTCACGCGCCGCTTGTTCCTGTCTCAAGGATCACGTTGCGCAGCGGCTTCCGGTTCAAGAACCGGGTCAACTGGTCCACGAGAAGTCGTTCGGCGCGGGGCCGGAAGGCGGAGGTGGGGCCGCCGACGTGGGGGCTGATGAGCACGCCGGGCGCGCGCCACAGGGGGTGTTCGGCGGGCAGCGGCTCGGGGTCGGTGACGTCCAGGGCGGCGGTGATCCGGCCGGTCTCGAGTTCGGCGAGCAGCGCCTTGGTGTCGACGACGGGGCCGCGCGCGACGTTGACGAGGAGCGCGCCGTCCTTCATGCGGGCGAGGAAGTCGGCGCCGACCAGACCGCGGGTGGAGTCGGTGAGGGGCGTGATGAGGACGACGACGTCCGCCTCGGGGAGCAGGCGGGGCAGATCGGTGAGCGGGTGCACCGGCCCGCGCTCCGTCGTGCGCGCGGAGCGCGCGACGCGCACCACCCGCGCGACCTCGAACGGAACGAGCCGGTCCTCGATCGCGGATCCGATCGAGCCGTAGCCCACGATGAGCACGCTCTTGTCGGCGAGTGCCGGCCGGAACCCGCCGAGCCACTCCCCGCGCTGCTGTGCGCGCACGAAGTCGGGAATGCCCCGAAGCGAGGCCAGGATCAGGGTGAGCGCGAGTTCGGCGGTGCTCGCCTCGTGCACCCCGCGCGCGTTGCACACCTGCACGCCCGGCCGCAGCCGGGGCAGCCCGGGCTGCACGTTGTCGATCCCGGCGGACAGCGTCTGCACCACCTGGACGGAGCTCAGTTCGGGCAGGGGCCGTACGGCGACCTCGGCGGGCTTCATGTAGGGGACGACGTAGAAGAGGCAGTCGGCAGGGTCCGCGGGGTAGTCCTGCTCACCGTTCCAGAAGAGGTAGTTCGGACCCGCGGGAAGGTTCTCGATCTCCTCCGGCGGAAGGGGAAGCCACACGTCAGCAGTCATGACAGGAGGCTATGTCAGGGCCATGGGGAGGCAGAGGTTAGGTTGGGGGCTCGGCAGAGGGAGGGTCACGGGCAGGTGGAGCGCAGGACGATCGGCGCGGGGGCACTCGCGGTGGGGGCCGTCGGCCTTGGGTGCATGCCGATGAGCTGGGCGTACAGCGCCTCGCGGCGGCGGGGCGACGAGTCGCTGAGGGCGGTGCACCGGGCGCTGGACGCCGGCTCGACGCTGCTCGACACGGCCGACATGTACGGCCCGTTCACCAACGAACTGCTGCTGGGGCGGGTGCTCAAGGAGCGGCGCGGGGACGCGTTCGTGTCGACGAAGGTCGGCCTGCTGGTCGGCGAGCAGCACATCGTGGCCAACGGCCGCCCCGGCTATGTGAAGCGCGCCTGCGACGCGTCGCTGCGGCGGCTGCAGACGGATGTCATCGACCTGTACCAGCTGCACCGCGCGGACCCCGAGGTGCCCGTGGAGGAGACGTGGGGCGCGATGGCGGAACTCGTACGGGCGGGAAAGGTACGGGCGTTGGGGCTGTGCGCGGTCGGTGCCCGCGGCGGCCGCCGGTCGGGGGGCCGACTGCACGACGCAACGATTCTGCAGCTCCAGCGGGTGCAGCAGGTGTTCCCGGTGAGCGCGGTGGAGGCCGAGCTGTCGGTGTGGTCGCCGGACGCCCTCGACGCCCTGCTGCCGTGGTGCGAGGCGCGTGACGTCGGCTTCCTGGCCGCGATGCCGCTGGGCAACGGCTTCCTCACCGGGACCCTGACCCCCGGCGAGGGCTTCGAGGCGGACGACGTGCGCGCCCGCCACCCGCGCTTCACGGCGGAGATGATGGCCGCCAACCAGCCGATCGTGGCCGGTCTGCGCCGCGTCGCGGCCCGGCACGGCGAGGACGTGACCGCGGCGCAGGTGGCCCTGGCGTGGGTGCTGGCGCAGGGCCGGCACGTGGTCGCCGTCCCGGGCACCAAGCGGGAGCGGTGGGCGGCCGAGAACGCGGCGGCGGCCGGTCTGCGGCTGACGCCCCAGGACCTGGCCGAGGTGGCGAAGCTGCCGCGGGCGCGGGGATCCTGGGACTGAGCGAGAGCGGGTCCGCGGCCGTGTCCGCTCCGGCCATGGGTTCGACACCGCCCGACCGGGAACCTGGAGGGCGCGAGCGGTCGTAGGACAAGGAGAGCCCGCCGCCCGACCGCCGCCTCGAAGGGACCAGGACCGTGCTACGACGAGCTGTGCCGGCCTTACTCGCCACGACCGCCCTGCTGCTGACGGCCGCCTGCTCCTCCGGTGGCGGGGACGGCGGCTCCTCGGGCGGCAGCGGCGGTGCCACGAGCGCCTCCCCCTCGCAACGGGCGGCCGGACAGGCCCCGCCGGCCAAGGGCTCGGTCAAGGTGGTGCGCACGGTCGCCACGGGCCTGAACACCCCCTGGGGCCTGGCCGCGCTCCCCGGCGACGGCGGTCTCCTCGTCGCCTCCCGCGACCGGGGCTCGATCACCAGGGTCGACGAGAGGACCGGCGGCAAGACGGAACTGGGCAAGGTGTCCGGCGTCTCCCCGTCCGGCGAGGGAGGCCTTCTCGGCATCGCCCTCTCCCCCGACTACGCGTCGGACCACATGGTCTACGCGTACTTCACCTCCGCCTCCGACAACCGCATCGTCCGCGTGCTGTACGACCCCAAGAAGCCCGCCGGCGAACAGCTGGGAGCCCCGGACACGGTCTTCAAGGGCATCCCCAAGGGCTACATCCACAACGGCGGACGGATCGCCTTCGGCCCGGACGGCATGCTGTACGCGGGCACGGGCGAGAGCGGCGACCGCGGTCTGGCGCAGGACACCAAGTCCCTGGGCGGCAAGATCCTCCGCCTGACCCCCGAGGGCGACCCGGCCCCCGGCAACCCCTTCCCGGACTCGCCGGTGTACTCGTACGGCCACCGCAACGTGCAGGGCCTGGCCTGGGACCCCCAACAGCGCCTGTTCGCCTCCGAGTTCGGCCAGGACACCTGGGACGAGCTGAACGCGATCAAGCCGGGTGCCGACTACGGCTGGCCGAACGCCGAGGGCAGGTCGTCCGATGCCAAGTACCAGAACCCCATCGCCCAGTGGCACACCGACGACGCCTCCCCCAGCGGCATCGCCTACGCCGAGGGCTCGGTGTGGATGGCCGGCCTGAAGGGGCAGCGCCTGTGGCGCATTCCCCTGCAGGGCACCGAGGCGTCGGCCGCCCCACAGGCGTTCCTCACCGGCAGCTACGGCCGTCTGCGCACGGTGGTCTCGGCGGGTGGCGACAAGCTGTGGCTGACCACCAGCAACACGGACGGGCGGGGCACGCCGAAGGGCAGCGACGACCGGATCCTGGAGCTGGAGGTGAGCTAGGGCCTCGGGGTCGCGGCTGCCGGGCCGGGCGTCACTTCTCGGCGCCGCCGGTGTCGTCCTCGTCGGCGGTCTCGGACGGGCGTATGACGACCTTGCCGGAGTCGAGGTCTATCGGGCCGCGTCCGGGGTCGTTGTCCCCCACGTCCTCGCGGCTCAGCTCCAGCCGCTTGCGTTCGTCCTGGGTGTGCTTGCGACTGGGTGCGAACACTTCCTCGAATGCGTTGAACACGGTCCCTGCCTCCTCGTCGGTGCCCTCACCGGGCCGGGTCGAGCGCGTCGGCCGCGAAGAGCCCGAGCCGATGCGCCGTCGCCGCCGCCTCTCCCCTTCCTGAGACGCCGAGCTTGCCCAGAATGTTCGACACATGGACGCTGGCCGTCTTCGGCGAGATGAACAGCTCCTCGGCGATCTGGCGGTTGGTGCGGCCGGCGGCGACCAGGCGCAGGACGTCCCGTTCGCGGCTGGTCAGGCCCAGGGCCTCGGCCGGGTCGGCGGGCCGCTGTTGCGGGACGCGGGTCAGGGCCAGACGGGCGCGCTGGGCGAGGAGGGCGACGGCGTCGCCGAGCGGGCGGGCACCGAGGTGGCCGGCGACGGCGTGGGCCAGGTGCAGCAGTTCCGTGGCCCGGTCGCGTTCGTCGTCGCCGCCCGCGCTCAGCAGGGCGGCGGCCAGACGGTGACGGACGCGGGCGAGGTCGTAGGGGCGGTCCAGGCCCTCGAAGGCGGTGACCACCTCCGACCAGGTGTCGACGGTGTCCCGGCCCTCGGCGCGGGCGAGTTCGGCGCGGACCCACTGTTCGTGGGCGAGCCACACGGGGACGACGGTCGTGAGCCGCTTGGCGGCCTCCAGAAGACCTTCGAGGGCCTCGGTACGGCCCTGCTGGACCGCGGGCAGCGCGCGGGTCTCGGCCTCGGCGATCGCGGCGCCGAGCAGCAGCGGCCAGACGTAGCGGTGGGTGCCCGGCGGGACGCCGGCGTCCAGGCTGCGCCGCACTTCGGCACGGACGTCGAGGAGACGGCCCTCGGCCGCGGCGACACCGACGGTGAGGGCGGCGAGGGGCAGCGACTGCTGCGGCATGGGGTCGTGGGTGCCGAAGTACCGTTCGGCGGCGTCCCGTTGACGGGCGGCCTCCCCCACGTCGCCCCTGCCCAGGGCGACCTGGGCCAGCTTCAGCGCGGCCGCGCCCTGCGGTTTGGCGCTCTGCCCCCGGCGCAGCGCCTTGTCGGCCGCCTCGACCGCCTCGTCCCAACGGCCCAGGGAGTACAGGGAGTCGGACAGGTTGGACCACACCCACGCCTCGGTGTTCAGGAGGCCGTAGCGGCGCGCGTAGGCGGTGCCCTCCTCGAGGATGCCGACGGCCTCGCGCGAGCGGCCGACCGCCTCCAGCTCGGACGGCAGGTTGACGTGGGCGCGGCCGGCGACGGAGGCGATGCCGTCCTGCCGGGCCTGGTCCTTGACCTCGCTCATCACGGCGAGGCCCGCTTCGACGTCCCCCGCGTCGACCATCAGGGTGCCGAGGGTGAGGCGGGCGTTCATCTCCGTCTCGCGGGCGCCCACCATCCGCGCGTACTCCACCGCGCGTTCGGCGGCGGACAGCGCCTCCGGACCGGGGGCGCGCAGCATCGACCAGCCGGCGACGTGGGTGAGCACCTCGGCGTGCACCTCGGAGGGCGGCAGACCGCGCACCAGCTCCTGGGCGGTGGCGAGTTCCTTCCAGCCGTCGCCCCGGGCCAGGTTCTGCACCATGACGGCGCGCTGGGCCCAGAACCAGGCCGCGCGCAGGGGGTCGCCCTCCTCCTCCAGGAGGTGCAGGGCCCGCTTGGTGATCTTCAGGGCGCGTTCGCGTTCCCCGGACAGGCGGCCCGCGACGGCGGCCTCGGCCATCAGGTCGAGGTAGCGCAGCGGGGTGGTGGCGGGGTCGCAGCCGCAGGGAGGGTAGACCTCGGTGTAGTCGATGGGGCGCAGCTCGTCGCGGACCGCCTCGGGGGTGGTGTCCCACAGTTCCATCGCCCGTTCCAGGAGCCGCAGTTGCTCGCTGTAGGCGTGGCGGCGCCGGGCCTCGACGGAGGCGTCGAGGACGGCGGGGAGGGCCTTGGCCGGGTCGTGGGCGTGGTACCAGTAGCTGGCCAGGCGCATGACGCGCTCGTCGGCGGGGACGAGCGTCGGGTCGGCCTCCAGGGCCTCGGCGTAGCGGCGGTTGAGGCGGGAGCGCTCACCGGGCAGCAGGTCGTCGCCGACGGCCTCGCGGACCAGCGAGTGGCGGAAGCGGTAGCCGTCGCCGGCGGGGGTGGCGATCAGGATGTTGGCGTTCACCGCGGCCCGCAGGGCCTCGATGAGGTCGTCCTCGGCGAGCCCGGCGACGGCCGCGAGCAGCCGGTACTCCACGGTGGAGCCGCCCTCGGCGACGATCCGGGCCACCCGCTGGGCGCTCTCCGGCATGCGCTCGACGCGGACCAGGAGCAGGTCGCGCAGGGAGTCGGTGAGGCCGGTGCCGCAGCCCTCGGTGGCGCAGACGGCGAGTTCCTCGACGAAGAAGGCGTTGCCGTCGGAGCGTTCGAAGATCTCCTCGACCTGGCCGGGGTCCGGTTCGGCGGCGAGGATGCCGGCGAGCTGACGGCCGACCTCGGTGCGGGTGAAGCGGGCGAGTTCGATGCGGCGGACCGTGCGCAGACGGTCGAGTTCGGCGAGCAGGGGGCGCAGCGGGTGGCGGCGGTGGATGTCGTCGGCGCGGTAGGTGGCGAGGACGACGAGGCGGCCGGAGCGCAGGGTGCGCAGGAGGTAGGCCAGGAGGTGGCGGGTGGAGGCGTCCGCCCAGTGGAGGTCCTCCAGGGCGACGAGGACCGTGCGGTCCGCGGAGACGCGTTCCAGGAGGCGGGCGGTGAGTTCGAAGAGGCGGGCCATGCCCTCCTCGTCGTGGCGTCCGGAGCCGGGGTCGCCCAGTTCGGGCAGCAGCCTGGTGAGCTCTTCCTCCTGACCGGCGGCCGCGGCGGCCAGTTCCTCGGGCAGTTCGCGGCGCAGGGCGCGCAGGGCCGTGGAGAACGGGGCGAAGGGCAGACCGTCCGCGCCGATCTCGACGCAGCCGCCGAGGGCGACGACCGCGCCGCGGCGGCAGGCCTCGGTGGCGAACTCCTCGACGAGCCTGGTCTTGCCGACGCCCGCCTCGCCGCCGATCAGCAACGCCTGCGGCTCTCCCGCGGCGGCACGGGCGAGTGCGTCGTTCAGTGTGTCCAGCTCTTCGGCTCGGCCGACGAACACCGGACTGACGGACCTGGTCTCCACGGGGGCGAGCATGGCATGCGGGGCGGTTGCGGCGGGACCGGTTTTCGGGGCGCCGTTCTGGGGGCTGCCGCCGCCAGGCCCCCGCTTCGGCCCTGAGGGGTCCTCGTCCTCAAACGCCGGACGGGCTGGATCTGCCCGTCCGGCGTCCCCCGTGTTCACGCTGCCCTGGCGAACCTGGGGCGGCGGTGGCGGGAGGTATGGGACTCGTTCTCGGCGGAGCGTTCCGCGGCTTCGCGGCGGGCTCCGCGGACTGCCTCGCGGGCGAGGCGCTCGTGATCGGCGCGGCGGATCAGTTCGGCGGAACGGAACTGCGCGATCTCGTACTCGTACATGGTGTGTCCCCTCGGGAGAGTCTGGTGCGGCTTCGCTTTCTGCGATGCCTCAACCTTCGTCTCCAAGGGGGGTCCGTCACATCGGGAGAGTTCCGCATCTTGCGGGGCGCCCGGGGCCTTAGACGCGGGTAAGGGGCCTCAGGAACTCCGTAAGGTGCTCACGGATGCCCTAAGACCCCTTCGGGCCTGCGGTGACTCAGCCCGCGGACGGCAGTCCGAGCAGGACGTCGGTGTACTTGAGGACGGCCAGGAGCAGGCCGATGACACCGAGCGCGACCCCGCCCCAGGCGACGGACTTGATCCAGGCGGCCTGCGGCTTGCCGGGGGCGCCGAACGCGGGCCGGACGAGGACCACGACGCCGACGACCAGCGCGAGCAGGGCGAAGATGCCGCCCCACAGGGCGCTGGCCTGCCAGGCGTCGCCGTACACGGCCTTGATCTGCTTGGCGACGCTCGCCGAGGACGACGTCTGGAGCTGGCCCACGAGGGTCTGGCGGGCGGCGGCCACGGTGCCGACCCAGCTCCCGGTGAGCGAGACGACGCCGAGGGCGGCGGCGACTACGGCGCCCGCGCCCTGACCGACGCCGGAGGGGCCTTCCTGGTCGCTCTCGGAGCCGCCCTCGACAAGGTCGGCCTCGGCGGTCGCCCCCTCGGTCTCCTCGGCGGCCTCGGCCTCGGCGGTGGTCGCCGCCTCGTCCTCGGGCTTCACTTCGGTGGCCTCGGTCGTGCCGGCCTCGTCAACTGTCTTGGTTCCCATGTCTGGCACCGTACGGACGCTCTCTGAGAGGGATCTTAATGATCGTTGTGTGCGGCACGCGCGCGTGCTTGACGCCACTCCGGGGCGAGGATCGACCACACCTCCAGGTCGTGCCGCACCCCACGATAGGGGTGCGCCTCTCGTCGTACGCCATCGCGGGTCATCCCCAGGCGCCGGGCGACGTTCAGGCTGGGGGTGTTCCCGGAGGCGGCGACCCATTCGACGCGGTGGATGCCGCGCTCCTCGACCGCCCAGTCGATCAGTATCCGCATCGCCCGGGTGATCAGGCCGCGCCCGGTGGCGGCGGGCTCCAGCCAGCAGCCGACCTCGGCGTTGCCGGTCGCCGCGTCGAAGTTCAGGGTGAGCACCCCGCCGACGAGCTTTCCGTCCAGCCAGATGCCGTGGTACGAGCCGGTGTCGGCGGCCCGCATGTCGGCGTACCGCTGGAGCGTCTCGCGCGTCGAGGGCAGGTCGACGGCCTGGGAGCCGAACGGGATGAACCGCCCGATGAACTCCCTGCCGCGCTCCAGGTGTGCCAGGAACTCCTCGGCGTGCCACGTCTCCAGCGGCCGCAGCTCGGCGCCGTCACCCAGTGATATCGCGTACATCCCGTTGCTCCCCGTCCGCCAGTACGTCCGCCACCTCGGCGTCCGTCGCCTCGGCCAGCCTTTCATGGGCGGCACGGCACTCGGGCGGCTCGATGCTGATGCGGGGCAGCCGGGCGTCCAGCCAGCGGGGCAGCCACCAGTTGGCGCCGCCGAGCAGGTGCATGAGGGCGGGCACCAGCAGGGTGCGCAGGACGAAGGCGTCCAGGGCGACGGCGGAGGCGAGCGCGATGCCGAACATGGCGATCACGCGGTCGCCGCTGAGGACGAAGGCCAGGAAGACCGACATCATGATGACCGCGGCGGAGTTGATCACGCGGCTGGTCTCGGCGAGGCCGACCCGTACGGCCCGCCGGTTGTCGCCCGTCTCCAGCCACTCCTCGTACATCCGGCTGACCAGGAAGACCTGGTAGTCCATGGAGAGCCCGAAGAGCACGGACACCATGATCACGGGGAGGAAGGGCTCGATCGGGCCCGCCCGGCCGAGGCCGAGCAGCTCGCTCCCCCAGCCCCACTGGAAGATCGCCACGACGATGCCGAAGGCGGCGGCGACCGCGGCGACGTTCATGGCGGCGGCCTTCAGCGGGATGCCGATGGACCGGAAGGCGAGCAGCAGGAGCAGGCAGCCGAGGCCGATGACGACGCCGACGAACAGGGGCAGCTTGCCCACGATGACGCCCGCGAAGTCGTCGTACGACGCCGTGACGCCGCCGATGTGGAGGTCGAGCGCGGTGCCGGTCTCGGCGCGTGGCAGCACCTCGGTGCGCAGCCGGTCGACGAGATCGCTGGTCCTCTGGGACTGCGGCTCCGAGGTCGGCACGATCGTGAAGTAGGCCGTGTTCCCGCCGCCGTCGTACGACACCGGGCTCACCGAGGCGACGCCCTCGGTGGTGCGGATGGTGGCGTCGAGGTTGTCGAGGGCGAGCCGGTCCTCGGCGCCGTTGACCTTGGTGACGACGGTGAGCGGGCCGTTGACGCCCGGTCCGAAGCCCTCGGCGAGCAGGTCGTACGCCTGCCTCGTGGTGGACGACTTCGGGTCGTTGCCCTGGTCGGAGGTGCCCAGGTGCAAGGAGAGGGTGGGCAGCGCGAGGACCGCCATCACGGCCAGCGCCACCACGCCGAGGACCTTGGGGTGGCGCTCGACGAACGCCGACCAGCGGTGGGCGAGTCCGGTGGGCAGCTCCGGCTGCGGTCCGTGCTCCGCCAGCCGCCGCCGCTCTCGCCGGCTCAGCGCGCGCATGCCGATGAGGGACAGCAGGGCGGGCAGCAGGGTGACGGAGGCGGCGACCGTGAGGACGACCGTCAGCGAGGCGGCGATGGCGACGCCGTTGAGGAAGCCGAGCCGCAGGATCAGCATCCCCAGCAGGGCGATGCAAACGGTGGCACCCGCGAAGACCACGGCCCGTCCGGTGGTCGTCACCGCGTTGGTGACCGCCTCGGTGACCGAGAGCCCGCGTTTGAGTCCGCGGCGGTGTCTGGTGACGATGAAGAGCGCGTAGTCGATGCCGACGCCGAGTCCGATCAGCATGCCGAGCATGGGCGCGAAGTCGGCGACGGTCATGGCGTGCCCGAGCAGCGCGATCGCGGCGTACGCGGTGCCGACACCGACCAGCGCGGTGGCGATGGGCAGCACCGAGGCGGCGAGCGAGCCGAAGGCGAGGAACAGCACGACCGCCGCCACGACCACCCCGACGACCTCGGCGAGGTGCCCGCCGCTCGGTTCGGTGAGGGCGACGGCGCTGCCGCCCAGCTCCACCTGGAGTCCGTCCGCCCGTGCGGCCTCGGCCGTGCGGACCACGGCCTCCACCTCGGACTTCTTGATGTCCTCGACGCGGTGGTCGAAGGTGACCGTGGCGTACGCGGTGTGCCCGTCGGAGCTGATCCGGCCGGCGCCCTGGCCGTCGTAGGGACTGCTCACGGAGGCCACGCCGGGCAGGTCCGTGATCTTGTCCAGGGTCTGGTTCATCGTCTGCTCGACGTCGGCGGCCCGGACGGTGCCGGACTTCACGTGCCACACGACGGTGTCGTTGTCACCGCCGAGTCCGGGGAAGCCCCGCTGCAGCAGCTTGGTGGCGGCGCCCGACTCGGTGCCGGGGGCCTCGTAGTCGTTCGAGTACGCCGTGCCCGCGACGGCGGCGGCCGCGCTCACCCCGCCGAAGGCGAGGAGCCAGAGCAGCACCGCGACGAGGCGGTGCCGGACACACCAGCGTGCAAGGGCTGCCACGAACGAGCTCCCGGGGACGATTTATAGGTCTTTGACCGGGAACAGTCGTGGAACGGTGGTTCACCACATGAACAGCCCGCAAAGAACACATGAGCAATGCGAGGTCCATATTTGCAGCCAGATGTGATCGTTTATGTCACTGGTGGCCTTATTCACAAGAGTGGGAGGCAGATCACAGGACAGTAACGAAGACTCTGTCACCTAGTCGAACTGATCTCCCAGCGCCATCACCATCACCCCGGCGACCAGCAGCCACAGCGCCCGCCGGGTGTGCCCACGGGAGCCCAGCACCGAGGCGAGGGCACAGACGGCGGCGCCGAAGCCGTAGGCGCCCGGCACCAGGGCCGGGGCGGAGCCGGTGAGGCGCAGCAGCGACGCGGCCAGCCCGGCGAGGGTCAGCAGCGTGCCCGTGCCGGCCGCCGTCCAGCGGGCCCGGCGGGCGTCGTAGGCCGTGTCCATGTCGTCCTCGACGTCCCGTATCCCGGAATCATCTCGTCCGCTCATGGCGGGTGAGCGTAGCGCGTCCGCCTCGGAAACCGGCTGCGGGGCGAACCGCACACCTGCTAGCTTCCGCGGGACAGCCGTCACCGGCCCCTCGCCGACGACCGAAGCGGGTGCATTTTTTGAAGGTCCGACCGAGCTCCTACGCATCGACTTCCTCTACGAAGATCCCAAGGAGCCCGTTCACCGATGTCCGACACCAGGACCACGAACGACGACCTGTCTGACCGCCTGAACCACCCCCACTACCCGCGCAGCAACGGCTACGACGCCCGCTGGGTCGTCGACAACCAGATGGGCCCGAACGCCCTGTGGCTGCTGGAGTGGCTGGCCCCCGCCCTCGGCCTGGACGCCCTGCGCCCCTGCGCGCGCGTCCTCGACCTCGGCTGCGGCCGGGCGATGACCTCGGTCTTCCTGGCCAGGGAGTTCCACGCCCAGGTCACCGCCGCCGACCTGTGGGTCAAGCCCGACGACAACGCCCGCCGCATCGCCGAGGCGGGCTTCGCCGACCGGGTGCTGCCCGTGCACACGGAGGCGCACGAACTGCCCTTCGCTGCGGGCGGCTTCGACGCGATCGTGTCCATCGACGCATACCAGTACTTCGGCACCGCCGACCTCTATCTGCCCACCCTCGCCCGGCTGTTGAAGCCCGGCGGGCGCATCGGCGTCGTCGTACCGGCACTTCGCGAGGAGCCCACGGGCGCCGAGCCGCCGGAGCATCTGAAGCCCTGGTGGGAGCCCGACTTCTGGTGCTTCCACACCGCCGACTGGTGGCGCCGCCACTGGACCCGCAGTGGTGCCGTCGAGGTCGAGACGGCCGACTGGCTTCAGGACGGCTGGAAGGACTGGCTGCTGTGGTGCGAGGTGGTCGCCGAGGAGAGCCCGGAGGAGTTCCACCGCACGATGGCCCGCCGGGTCGGCGAGATGGTGCGCGCCGACGAAGGCCGCTTGCTGGGCTTCGTACGCGTCGTGGGACGCCGTAAGCAGTAAGCCGTAAGCCGTACGGCCCCGGAGACCAAGTCTTCGGGGCCGTACCGTCCGTGACTGTCGTTCAGCCCTCGCTGACGCCCAGCTTCTCGAGGATCAGCTCCTTGACGCGGGCCGCGTCGGCCTGGCCGCGGGTCGCCTTCATGACCGCGCCGACCAGGGCGCCTGCCGCGGCGACCTTGCCGCCGCGGATCTTGTCGGCGATGCCCGGGTTGCCGGCGATGGCCTCCTCGACGGCGGCGGTCAGGGCGCCCTCGTCGGAGACGACCTTCAGACCGCGCTTGTCGACGACCTCGTCCGGGGTGCCCTCGCCCGCGAGGACGCCCTCGATGACCTGGCGCGCGAGCTTGTCGTTCAGGTCGCCCTTCGCGACGAGCTCGGTGACCCTGGCGACCTGCGCCGGGGTGATCGCCAGCTCGTCGAGCGAGGTGCCCGACTCGTTGGCGCTGCGGGCGAGTTCGCCCATCCACCACTTGCGGGCGGAGGCGGCGTCGGCACCGGCGTCGATCGTGGCGACGATCGGGTCCAGCGCACCGGCGTTGAGGATCGCCTGCATGTCGGTGGCGGAGATGCCCCACTCGGCGAGCAGCCGGTTGCGGCGGGCCAGCGGCAGCTCCGGCAGCCCGGCGCGGATCTCCTCGACCCACTCCCGGGACGGGGCGACCGGTACCAGGTCGGGCTCCGGGAAGTACCGGTAGTCCTCGGCCTCCTCCTTCACGCGGCCCGAGGTCGTGGACCCCGTGTCCTCGTGGAAGTGCCGGGTCTCCTGCACGATCGTGCCGCCGGACGACAGCACGGCCGCGTGCCGCTGGATCTCGAAGCGGGCCGCACGCTCCACGGAGCGCAGCGAGTTGACGTTCTTCGTCTCCGAGCGGGTGCCGAACTTCTCGGTGCCGTTCGGGCGCAGCGACAGGTTCACGTCGCAGCGCATCTGGCCCATCTCCATGCGGGCCTCGGAGACGCCGAGCGCCCGGATGAGCTCGCGGAGCTCACGGACGTACGCCCGCGCGACCTCGGGAGCGCGCTCGCCAGCGCCCTCGATCGGCTTGGTGACGATCTCGATGAGCGGGATGCCGGCGCGGTTGTAGTCCAGCAGGGAGTGGGACGCGCCGTGGATACGGCCCGTCGCGCCGCCCACGTGGGTCGACTTGCCGGTGTCCTCCTCCATGTGGGCGCGCTCGATCTCCACGCGGAAGGTCTCACCGTCCTCCAGCTGCACGTCGAGGTAGCCGTTGAAGGCGATGGGCTCGTCGTACTGGGAGGTCTGGAAGTTCTTCGGCATGTCCGGATAGAAGTAGTTCTTCCGGGCGAAGCGGCACCACTCGGCGATCTCGCAGTTCAGCGCGAGACCGATCTTGATGGCCGACTCGATGCCGATCGCGTTGACGACCGGGAGCGCGCCGGGCAGGCCGAGGCAGGTCGGGCAGGTCTGCGAGTTGGGCTCGGCGCCCAGTTCGGTGGAGCACCCGCAGAACATCTTGGTCTTGGTGCCGAGTTCGACATGGACCTCGAGGCCCATGACGGGGTCGTACGACGCCAGCGCGTCCTCGTACGACACCAGGTCGGTCGTGGTGGTCACGGTGAAACTTCCCTCTCAGCCCAGCAGGACGTCGTCGTCGCCCAGCCGCTTCAGCTCGCGGTACAGGATGGCGAGGCCGGTGACGATCGCGGCGGCGGAGACGGTGGCGTCGATCAGCCGCAGCGTGTCGTTCTCCAGTCGGGCCTTCTTGATCTGCTTGACGACGGCGACAGCGCCGAAGGCAGTGGTGGCCATGGACAGGTACGTGCCGGACTTGGACTTCTTGAAGTCCTTGGCCTTGGACAGCTTGCTCACAGCGACGGAGCCTCCTCCAGGAGCGGGTGCCCCCACCTTTCCACGAAGGCGGCCTCGACGGCGGCGCCGACCTTGTAGAGCCGGTCGTCCTTCAGTGCCGGGGCGATGATCTGCAGACCGACGGGGAGGTTGTCCTCCGGAGCGAGACCGCACGGCAGCGACATGGCCGCGTTGCCCGCGAGGTTCGTCGGGATGGTGCACAGGTCGGCCAGGTACATCGCCATCGGGTCGTCGGCGCGCTCGCCGATCGCGAAGGCGGTGGTCGGCGTGGTCGGCGACACGATGACGTCGACCCGCTCGAAGGCCTTCTCGAAGTCGCGCGTGATGAGCGTGCGGACCTTCTGCGCGGAGCCGTAGTAGGCGTCGTAGTAGCCGGAACTCAGCGCGTACGTGCCGAGCATGATGCGGCGCTTGACCTCGGGGCCGAAGCCCGCCTCACGGGTGAGGGAGGTGACCTCCTCGGCGGAGTGCGAGCCGTCGTCGCCGGTCCGCAGGCCGTAGCGCAGGCCGTCGAAGCGGGCGAGGTTGGAGGAGCACTCGGAGGGCGCGATCAGGTAGTACGCCGACAACGCGAGGTCGAAGGACGGGCAGTCCAGCTCGACGATCTCGGCGCCGAGCTCCTTGAGGAGGGCGACGGACTCGTCGAAGCGCTGGATCACACCGGCCTGGTAGCCCTCACCGCGGAACTGCTTGACGACGCCGACGCGCATGCCCTCGACGCTGCCGTTGCGGGCGGCCTCGACGACCGGTGGGACGGGGGCGTCGATGGAGGTGGAGTCCAGCGGGTCGTGCCCGGCGATGACCTCGTGCAGGAGGGCCGCGTCCAGGACCGTACGGGCGCAGGGGCCGCCCTGGTCGAGGGAGGACGAGAAGGCGACCATGCCGAAGCGGGAGACCGCCCCGTACGTCGGCTTCACGCCCACCGTGCCGGTGACGGCGGCCGGCTGGCGGATGGAACCGCCGGTGTCGGTGCCGATGGCCAGCGGCGCCATGTGCGCGGCCAGCGCGGCGGAGGAGCCACCGCCGGAACCGCCCGGGATCTTGGTGAGGTCCCAGGGGTTGCCGGTCGGGCCGTACGCGCTGTTCTCCGTCGACGACCCCATGGCGAACTCGTCCATGTTGGTCTTGCCGAGGATGACCACGTCGGCGGCCTTGAGGCGCTTGGTGAGCGTGGCGTCGTACGGCGGGATCCAGCCCTCGAGGATCTTCGAACCGACGGTCGTCGGAATGCCCTCGGTGGTGAAGATGTCCTTCAGCGCCAGCGGGACGCCGGCGAGGGGGCCGAGCCTCTCGCCCCGCTCGCGCTTGGCGTCCACGGCGCGCGCCTGGGCGAGGGCACCCTCGCGGTCGACGTGCAGGAAGGCGTGCACCTTCTCGTCGACGGCCTCGATACGGGCCAGGTGGGCCTCGGTGACCTGGACGGCCGTCAGCTCGCCGGAGGCGATCTTCTCGGCGGTCTCGGCGGCGGTGAGCTTGATGATGTCCGTCATCGTGATCAGTCCTCCCCCAGGATCTGCGGCACCTTGAAACGCTGCTGCTCCTGGGCCGGGGCGCCGGAGAGCGCCTGCTCGGGGGTGAGCGAGGGACGGACCTCGTCCGGCCGCATGACGTTGGTCAGCGGGAGCGGGTGCGAGGTCGGCGGTACGTCTTGGTCGGCGACCTCGCTGACGCGGGCGACCGCGCCGATGATGTCGTCCAGCTGTCCCGCGAAGTGTTCGAGCTCTTCGGGCTTCAGCTCCAGACGCGCCAGCCGGGCGAGGTGGGCGACCTCCTCGCGCGTGATGCCAGGCATGCAGCGTTCCTCTGGGGTGAGTGTGTGTGGTTTGGGGCTGGGGCTTGTCGGCACATTCCCGTCGTCCGCCCGGAGGGCGGGCCGCGCGGCGTCTGGTGCGTGCGATCGCAAGGCGCCGGAGCGTCCTCGTGGCGGAGCCACGTGGACGATTCGGCAACGCGGCGAGCGTGCGTGCCAGGCGTCGCGCGGCAGACGGGAATGTGCCGACAAGCCCCAATCCTAGGGGGCCCGGGGCTCTGGCCGTTAAACGGTTTCCCCGGTCACCGTCGAGCGTCCCAGGCCTCGCTCTTCAGGAAGTGGTTGTCGTACAGCTCCTGGACCTCCAGGA
The DNA here is from genome assembly GCF_050214755.1 of Streptomyces sp. C1-1. Taxonomy (NCBI): domain Bacteria; kingdom Bacillati; phylum Actinomycetota; class Actinomycetes; order Kitasatosporales; family Streptomycetaceae; genus Streptomyces; species Streptomyces sp. C1-1. Next base: position 3,477,262 of record NZ_CP189826.1, read on the forward strand.
GGCTCTCCACCGTGGCCTCGCCGAGGCGGATGCGCTGGAGGTGGCGGAAGTACTCGAAGCGCTCGACTCCCGGCGTGATGACGATGAGCAGGTCCGCCGTGGCGCCGGGGACGGCGGCGAAGGCGTGCGGCCGGTCCGGCGGGACGATGATCAGATCGCCGCGCTCGGCGGTGACGACGTCGTCGCCGGAGAGGACCTCGGCGGCGCCGTCGAGCAGGTAGAACATCTCGGCGGAGTTGTGGTGCACGTGCGGGCGGGCCCCGTCGGCGCCCTCGGCGAGGGTGACGCGCACGGTGGACAGCGCGCCGCCGCTGGCGCTGCTGTCGGCCAGCAGCCGCACGGCGACGGGATCTCCCCCGACCACCTCGGCCTCGGCATCGCGGACCAGCACGGTTTCGTCGAACTTCGGCACGAAAAGCGACATTTTCTCGGTTCCCCCTGTGTCTCGCGTGCGGACGCCGTCAGACCGCGAAGAGCAGTGCGGCGCTGATCAGTACAACGATCGCGGTGGCGAAGTGGATCCCGAACGCCACGGCCTTCGCGCCTCCGTTGCGCAGGACTATCAGGGTGTCGCCGAACGGGATGAGTGCGACGCCGACCATGAACCAGGCCTCGGCGTGCGCGCCCGCGAAGGCCAGGACGAGGAGGCCGACCACGCCGAGGGCGCCGTCCCTGAGCCCCTTGATCGTGAGATAGGCGCCGGCGTCGCCCGCGGGGTCGGCCGGGACGCCGTAGCCGGCGGCGGCGGGGCCCGGCTGGAACAGGAAGCGGTAGCCGAGGAACAGGCAGAACAGGTCGAGCAGGACGGCCAGGGTGTAGGCGGCCACGGTCATGACGGTTCTCCTTTTTCTAGCAGCGCTAGGAACGCAATCGACGCTAGCAGAGCATCGACAGAACCGCTAGCGATGCTAGAATTTCTGGCATGTCGATTCAGACGCGCCGGGAGCGCGAACGAGCGGAACGCGAGCGGCTGATCGTCACGGCCGCGCGGGAGCTGGCGGAGGCCGAGGGCTGGGACGCGGTGACGACCCGCCGCCTGGCGGCCGAGATCGAGTACAGCCAGCCCGTCCTCTACAGCCACTTCAAGGGCAAGGACGCGATCATGGCGGCGGTCGCGGTGCAGGGCTGCGCTGACCTGGCGGTGGAGCTGCGCGCGGCGCGTACGGCGGCCGAGGGCCCGCGCGAGGCGCTGGCGGCGGTGGGCGAGGCGTACGCGTCCTTCGGACGGCGGCGGCCCGCCCTGTACGACGCGATGTTCACCCACGCGGTGGACCTGCCGTTCGCCACCCCTGAGGCCCCGGCGCCGCTACAGGAGGCGTTCGCTGAGCTGGTCGCGGTGGTGGAGCCGATCGCGGCGGAAGGCGAGGACATCGGCCTGCTCACGGAGACCTACTGGGCGGGACTGCACGGCCTGGTCACGCTGATGCGCAGCGGCCGGCTGCCGGAGCGAGCCCACGACCAGCGGCTGGCCCTGCTGATCGGCCACTTCACGGCCGCACTCTGATGTGAGTGCCGCGGAGGGGGCTACTCGGCCGCCGGCAGCGCGGCCCGTGGCCGCTGCCAGCCTCGGGAGCCGCGGGCCCGCAGCCACGCCGTGGTCTCCTCGGGCGGCATGGCCGCGGCCACCAGCCAGCCCTGTACGGCGTCACAGCCGAGGTCCCGCAGCCGCTCCCAGGTCTCGTCGTCCTCCACGCCCTCCGCGACGACCAGCAGACCGAGCGAATGGGCGAGGTCGACCGTGCAGCGCACTATCTCGGCGTCCTCGGTGTCGACGGCCAGCCGCGCCACGAAAGACCGGTCGATCTTCAGCTCGCTGACCGGGAGCCGGCGCAGGTGGACGAGGGACGAATAGCCCGTGCCGAAGTCGTCCAGGGACATCTTCACGCCGTGCGCGGTCAGCCCGGCCAGCGTGTCCGCGGCCCGCTGCGGATCCTCCAGCAGCACGTGTTCCGTTATCTCCAGCTGGAGCGCCCCCGCGGGCACCCCGTGCCGGGCGAGCCGCGCCGCCACCGAGCCCGCGAACCCGGGCGTGTGCACGTCGCGCGGGGAGACGTTGACCGCCACCGGCACGTACAGGCCCTGCGACCGCCACTCGGCCACCTGCCCGAGCGCCGTCTCCAGCACGTACTCCGTGAGATGGGGCATCAGCCCCGAGGACTCGGCTATCGCTATGAACTCGTCCGGCGGCACCTTCCCCCGCTCGGGGTGCACCCACCGCACCAGCGCCTCGAGTCCCGCCACCTGTCCGTCGAAGCGGACCTTCGGCTGGTAGTGCAGCTGCACCTCGTGCGCGTCCAGCGCGCGCCGCAGATCGCCCAGCAGTCCCAGCCGGTCCGGCGTGTTCGAGTCCCGCTTGGACTCGTACACCTCCACGCCCGTACGGTCCCGCTTCGCCTGGTACATCGCCACGTCCGCCCGCCGCAGCAGCCCCTCCGCGTCCAGGGCGTGGTCGGGGAAGACGGCGACGCCCGCACTGGCCTCCAGGACGAGGGTGAGTCCGTCGAGGTCGAGCGGGGAGCTGAGCGCGGTCACCAGGCCGCGGGCGACCCGGGTCGCGGACGTCGTGGAGTCGGCGACGGGCAGTAAAACGGCGAACTCGTCACCGCCGAGCCGCGCGGCCTCCGCCCCGCGCGGCAGTGCCACCCGCAGCCGGTCGGCTATCTGCAGCAGCAGCCGGTCACCGGCGAGGTGGCCCAGGGTGTCGTTGACGGACCGGAAGCGGTCCAGGTCGATCAGCATCAGCGCGGACCGGGCGCCGATGCGCTCGGCGTCGTCGAGCGCGGTCCAGATCCGCTCCAGCAGCCACTGCCGGTTGGGCAGCCCGGTCAGCGGGTCGCGCAGCTGCTCCTCGGCCCGCGCGCGGGCGATCCACAGGGTGGAGTCGAGGGCGATCAGCGGGATGGCGAACAGCGGCAGCAGCACCGGCTGGGCGACGGCGACCACGCACACCAGCGGGGCGATGCCGAGCAGGGCGATCGCGACCAGGCCCTGTCTGACCAGGGCGGTGCGGGCGACGGTGGGCAGTCCGCCGCGCGGTGCGTGCAGGTACCACAGCAGGGTGCGGGTGACCAGGAGGTAGGCGGTGGCGACCAGGACGACCTCGGGGGCGGTGCAGACCGTCCAGGAGTCGGGGTTCCACGGCGTCTCGACCGACGGCACCCGGCCGAAGGCGCCGAGCAGGAGGGCGCCGGCGCCGATGCCGAGGATGTCGACCGAGCCGTGCAGCACGCCGGCCCTCCAGCGCCCCCGCCTCGCTATGCCGACCAGCACGACGACGGTGAGGCTGACCATGCCGGCCGCGACCCAGCCGTAGAGCATCAGCACGGCGAGGGTGAGGGCGGCGCCGGAGCCCGTGCCGCCCCACCAGCGGGAGCGGCCGAGCATCACCAGGTGGCCGACGATGATGCCGGTCAGCACGGCCAGGGACCAGCCGACCGTGCCGGACGGGAAGAGCGCGTGCGTGCCGGTGAACGCCCGGTAGAACCCGGCGCCCAGGACGAACGCGGCGGCCGAGACGACCGCCGCGGGCAGCGCCGGCCAGGACAGGTGCCGTTCGTGGTCGGTGCCGTCCGGCTGCGCGGGCGGCCGGCCGGTGGTGAGCGGGGGCACACCGCGGACGTCCGTCACGGTGTACTGTCCGGTGCCGCGCCCCTCCGCGCCCGGACGCTCAGACGGCCGGCCGGTCCACCGGCGCGGCCGCCAGGCACCGGTGACCCGGCGTCGGCGCAGCCGTGAGTCCGGGGCGGCGCTCTCGGTCGGTTCCATTCCCGTCCCTCTCACAGCCGGCGGTGCCCACGCCACGCGGCCCGATGCCCGACATCCATCCACGGCGCCGCGTTGGAAAACTCTTCCCCCTGCTCACCAGGAGCACGGGGATGCCCCGACCGCAGCTGGGCACGGCAGGCGCACATCTCAACAGTAGGCCGCAGAAGGCTTCCACGGGCAGCGGTCGCAGACGGTTGCCCGAATGACCCCGGCCACCCGTATGCATCTGGTATGCGCCGAACAGGTGGCCTTCAACCGCTACTCCTCTGTCGGAAGCGCAACTTCGGCCGCCGCCTCGGGTCCCTGTTCGAGCAGTACGGTGAAGCCGTCCTCGTCGAGCACAGGCACCTTGAGCTGCATCGCCTTGTCGTACTTCGAACCGGGATTGTCGCCCACGACGACGAAGGACGTCTTCTTCGAAACGGAACCGGTGACTTTCGCTCCGCGGGTCTGCAGCGCCTCCTTGGCGCCGTCGCGGGTGAAATTCTCCAGGGTGCCGGTCACGACGACGGTGAGGCCCTCCAGGGGGCGCGGGCCCTCGTCCTCGGCGGAGGCCTCCTCCTCCATCCGGACTCCGGCGGCTCGCCACTTGCGGAGGATCTCCTGGTGCCACTCCTCGGCGAACCACTCCTTGAGGGAGGCCGCGATGATCGCGCCGACGCCGTCGGTGTCCGCCAGTTCCTTCTCGGTCGCCTGCTCGATGCGCTCGATCGACCGGAACTCACGGGCCAGCGCTTCGGCAGCGACCGGGCCGACGTGACGAATCGACAGGCCGGTGAGGACACGGGCCAGGGGGCGGGTCTTGGCGGCCTCGATGTTCTCCAGCATCGCCAAGGCGTTCTTGCGGGGTCCGCCCTCCTTGTTGGCGAAGATGAGGGCCGTCTTCTCCTCGCCGGTCTCCGGGTCCCGCTTGGGCAGGCCGCTGTCCTGGTCGAGGACGTACGCCTTGATGGGCAGCAACTGCTCGACAGTGAGGTCGAACAGGTCGCCCTCGTCCTTCAGCGGCGGCTGCTCGGGCTCCAGCGGCCGGGTGAGGGCTGCCGCGGCGACATACCCGAAGTGCTCGATGTCCAGCGCCTTGCGGCCCGCGAGATAGAACAGGCGTTCACGCAACTGGGCGGGGCAGGAGCGGGCGTTCGGGCAGCGGAGGTCGATGTCGCCCTCCTTCATCGGCCTGAGCGGCGTGCCGCACTCCGGGCACTCGCTCGGCATCACGAACTCCCGCTCGCTGCCGTCCCGCAGGTCGACGACCGGCCCGAGGATCTCCGGGATGACGTCACCGGCCTTGCGGATGACCACGGTGTCGCCGATGAGCACCCCCTTGGCCTTGACGACGTCCTGGTTGTGCAGCGTGGCGAACTCGACCTCGCTGCCCGCGACGGTGACGGGCTCGACCTGGGCGTAGGGCGTGACGCGGCCGGTGCGGCCGACGCCCACCTTGATGTCGATGAGCTTGGTGTTGACCTCTTCCGGCGCGTACTTGTAGGCGATCGCCCACCGCGGGGCGCGGGCCGTGGAGCCCAGGCGGCCCTGGAGGCGGATCTCGTCGAGCTTGACGACGACGCCGTCGATCTCGTGCTCCACGGAGTGCCGGTTCTCGCCGTAGTAGGCGATGAACTCCCGCACGCCGTCGAGGCCGTCGACGACCCGGTTGTGCCGGGAGGTCGGCAGGCCCCAGGTCTTGAGCAGGTCGTACGCCTCGGAGAGGCGGGCGATGCCCTCGAAGCCCTCCAGGGCGCCGATGCCGTGGACGACCATGTGCAGCGGGCGGCCGGCGGTGACCCGCGGGTCCTTCTGGCGCAGCGAACCGGCCGCCGCGTTGCGGGGGTTGGCGAACGGCTTGTCACCGGCGGCGACCAGCCGTTCGTTGAGTTCGAGGAACTTCTCCATCGGGAAGTAGACCTCGCCGCGGATCTCCACGAGGTCGGGGACCTCGTCGCCCCCCAGTCGGTCCGGGATCTCCGCGATCGTGCGGACATTGGGCGTGATGTCCTCGCCGGTACGGCCGTCGCCGCGGGTCGCCGCGCGCGTGAGGCGGCCGTGCTCGTAGGTGAGGTTGACGGCGAGGCCGTCGACCTTCAGTTCGCACAGCAGGTGGTAGACGGAGCCGCCGACGTCCTTGGCGACGCGGTCGGCCCACGCGGCGAGTTCCTCGTCGTTGAAGGCGTTGTCCAGGGAGAGCATGCGCGAGCGGTGCTCGACGGAGGTGAACTCGGTCTCGTAGGCGCCGGCGACCTTCTGCGTCGGCGAGTCCGGTGTGCGCAGCTCCGGGTACTCGTCCTCCAGGGCCTCCAGGGAACGCAGGAGCTTGTCGAAGTCCGCGTCGCTGACGACCGGAGCGTCCTTCACGTAGTACCGGAAGCGGTGCTCCTCGATCTGCTCAGCGAGCTGCGCGTGCTTCTCCCGTGCCTCGGCGGGCACCGTCGTCTCCGCTTGCTTGTCGCCGGCCACCGTGTTGTCCTCCCGTTACTCTGGGTTGTCCGCGAGGGATCTCGCCGCCCGGACGCAGTGGGCGAGCGCCCCGCGCGCGTACTCGGGGGAGGCGCCCGCGAGTCCGCACGACGGCGTGATCGTGACCGCCTCCGCGAGAAGCCCCGGTCGCAGCCCCAGCCTGCGCCACAACGTCCTGACACCCATGACGCTACCGGCAGGCTCTGACAATCGGCCGTCCGTGCCCGGCACGACACCGGCGAACAGCCGGGTACCCCCTTCCACCGCCTCGCCGATCACGTCGTCGTCACGCTCGGTGAGAAGCGTGAAGTCGAAGGAGACCGCCGTCGCGCCGGCCCTGCGCAGGAGGGCGAAGGGGACGTCCGGTGCGCAGGAGTGGACCACGGTGGGGCCCTCGCCGTGCACCCCGAGGACGTCACGGAGGGTCGCCTCGACGAGCTGCCGGTCCACGGCCCGGTGGGTGCGGTAGCCGCTGGCGGTCCGCACCTGGCCGCGCAGCACGGCGGTGAGGGACGGTTCGTCGAGCTGGAGGACGAGTCGCGCGCCGGGGATGCGCCGGGCGACCTCGGCCAGGTGCAGGCGCAGGCCCTCGGTGAGCGATGCGGCGAGGTCCCGGCAGGCGCCGGGGTCGCCGAGGGCGGCCTCGCCGTTGCGCAGTTCCAGGTTGGCCGCGAGCGTCCAGGGCCCGACCGCCTGCACCTTCAGCGGGCCCTCGTAGCCCTGGGTGAACTCCTCGAGGGCGTCGAGGTCCTCGCCGAGCCAGGACCGCGCCCGCTTGGTGTCGCGCCCCGGCCGGTCCCCGATCCGCCAGCCGCTGGGCTCCACGCGCGCGTACACCTCGACGAGCATTCCTGCGGTGCGGCCGATCATGTCCGCGCCGGGGCCGCGGGCGGGCAGCTCGGGCAGGTGCGGGAAGTCCTCGAAGGTGCCGGTGACGGCCTTGGCGGCCTCCCGGGCGTCACCGCCGGGCATGGAGCCGATGCCGGTGGCCGGGCCGAAAGCGGGTCCGGTCACCGTCCCGGCCTCACCGTCAGGTCGTTGACCTCGGCGTCCTCGGACAGGTCGACCGCCATCAGGATCGTCGTGGCGACCGACTCGGGGTCGATCCACCGGGCGGGGTCGTACTCCTTGCCCTCCTGCTGGTGGACCTTGGCCTGCATGGGGCTGGCGGTACGGCCCGGGTAGACGGAGGTGACGCGGACGCCGTTGCCGTGCTCCTCGTGGCGCAGGGAGTCGGCGAGGGCCTTGAGGCCGTGCTTGGAGGCGGCGTACGCGGACCAGTCGGCGTGGGCGGTGAGACCCGCGCCGGAGTTGACGAACACCACGTGCCCGCGGGCGGCCCGCAGCTGGGGCAGGAAGTGGCGGGTCAGTTCGGCCGGGGCGATCAGGTTGACGTTGAGCTGGTGCCGCCAGGACTTGGGGGTGAGTTCGCCGACCGGGCCGAGGTCGACCACGCCGGCGATGTGCAGCAGCGAGTCCACCCGGTCCGGGAGGGTCTGGTGCGAGAACGCCCAGGACAGCTTGTCCGGGTCGGCCAGGTCGCCCACCAGCGTCCGCGCGCCCGGGAACCGGGCCGCCAGCTCCTTGGCACGCCCCGCGTCGCGCGCGTGCAGCACGAGTTCGTCCCCGCGCGCGAGGAGGCGGCGGGCGACGGCCGCGCCGATGCCGGAGCCCGCCCCGGTGATCACATGTGTAGCCATGCCCGCCATGCTCGCACCCGCGGGCGGCTACTCGATCCCCTGGCTCTCCTCCAGGTACGCCAGCGCCCCCACGGGCTCCTCCGCGAAGAACACCAGCTCGGTCAGCGGGCGGGGCAGGAAGCCCTCGTCCTCCATGCGGCGGAACTGCTCCTTGAGGCCGTCGTAGAAGCCCGCGGTGTTCAGCAGCACCACCGGCTTCTCGGTGTGGCCGTGCTTCTTCAGCTCCAGTATCTCGGTGGCCTCGTCGAGCGTGCCGGTACCGCCGACCATGATCACCACCGCGTCCGACTTCTCCAGCAGCAGCCGCTTGCGCTCGGCGAGGTCGCGGGCGACCACCATCTCGTCCGCGCCCTGCCGCGCCTTGGCCGCGAGGAAGTCCACGGAGACCCCGCACAGCCGTCCTCCCGCGGCGTGCACGCCGTCGGCGACCACTTTCATCAGGCCGACGTCCGAGCCGCCCCAGACGAGCGTGTGGCCGCCCTTGCCCAGCAGTTCCGCGAACTCGCGCGCGGGTCGCGTGTAACGGTCGTCGAGGTCGGCGGCGGAGAGGAAGACGCAGATACGCATGGGATCACCGTACGCGGGAAGAACCGGCGGCCCGCGAGCGCTGTTTCCTTCATGGCCGAAGGACACACGATCACCATCGAGCAAGGCGACCGGCACGTGCGCGTGGTGCACGGCGATCAGGTACTGGCGGAGAGCGAACGGCCCCTGGTGCTCAGGGAGACGGGCTGCCCCGTGCGGTACTACATCCCCGCCGAGGACGTACGGCTGGACCTGCTGAAGCCCTCCGAGACCCACACCTACTGCCCGTTCAAGGGCACCGCGTCCTACTGGTCGCTGCCGGACGCGCCGGATCTGGTGTGGTCGTACCCCGATCCCAAGCCGGCGGTCGCACCGATCAAGGATCACCTCTGCTTCTACGAAGTCGAGGTGTCGTGAGCGTCTGAGGGCGATTATTTCGCCGCCGTGGGGCAGTCTCCACAGACATGGACAACAACACCATTTCGCACGACGGCACCTCCCTCGCCTACCAGCGCGCCGGCGAGGGCCCGGCGGTCGTCCTCGTGAGCGGGGCGATGTCGACGAGCGCCACCGTGGCCCCTCTCGCCGGGCTTCTCGCCAAGCGCTTCACCACCGTCTGCTACGACCGCCGCGGGCGCGGGCAGAGCGGCGACACGCAGCCCTACGAGGTCGCCCGGGAGGTCGAGGACCTCGCGGCGCTGATCGACGCGGTGGGCGGCGAGGCGTCGCTGTACGGCATGTCCTCGGGCGGCGCGCTGGTGCTGGAGGCGGCGGCGAGTGGACTGCCGGTGCGGCGGGTCGCCGTGTACGAGGTGCCGTACGCCGTCTACGAGGGCGGTGCGAAGGAGCGCGCGGAGTACACCCGGAACCTCACCGAGGCGCTCGGCGCGGGCCGGCGCGGGGACGCCGTGGAGCTGTTCCTGCGGCTGACGGGGCTGGCCGAGCAGATGATCCAGGGCGCCCGGAACTCCCCCATGTGGCCCGGCATGGAGGCGATCGCGCCGACCCTCGCGTACGACGACGCCGTGCTGGGCGACGGTCTGGTGCCCGAGGCCCGGCTGGCCGGGATCGGGGTGCCGGTCCTGTCGCTGGCGGGCGGCGCGAGCCCCGCCTGGATGCGCGAGGCCGCCCGGGCGGTGGCCGAATCCGCGCCCCAGGGGACGTACCAGGTGCTGGAGGGCCAGACCCACATGGTGGATCCGAACGTCCTCGCGCCGGCGCTGGCGGAGTTCCTCTGAGCGGTCAGGCGACCGAGGTCGTCGTCCTCGCGCGCGTGGTCGTCGCGATCGTCGCCGAGCCGACCACGCGCGTGTCGTCGTAGAGGACGATCGCCTGGCCGGGGGCGACGCCACGGACCGGCTCGGTGAAGGTCACCCGCAGTTCGCCGTCGGCCAGTTCGGCGGTGACCTCGCTCTCGCCGCCGTGGGCGCGCAGCTGGGCGGTGTAGGTGCCGGGGCCGGCCGGGGCGGTGCCGCACCAGCGGGGCCGGACGGCGGTCAGGGCCGTGACGTCCAGGGCGGCGGCCGGGCCGACCGTCACCGTGTTGTCCACCGGCGAGATGTCGAGGACGTAGCGGGGCTTGCCGTCGGGGGCCGGGGTGCCGATGCGCAGGCCCTTGCGCTGGCCGATGGTGAAGCCGTACGCGCCCTCGTGGGTGCCGACCTTGGTGCCGGACTCGTCGACGATGTCGCCCTCGGCCTTGCCGAGCCGGTTCGCGAGGAAGCCCTGGGTGTCGCCGTCGGCGATGAAGCAGATGTCGTGCGAGTCGGGCTTCTTGGCGACCGCGAGGCCCCGGCGCTCGGCCTCGGCGCGGATCTCGTCCTTGGTCGTGACCGTGTCGCCCAGCGGGAAGAGGGCGTGGGCGAGCTGCTTCTCGTCGAGCACACCGAGGACGTACGACTGGTCCTTGGCCATGTCGGAGGCGCGGTGCAGTTCGCGGGAGCCGTCCGGCAGTTCGACGACCTTGGCGTAGTGGCCGGTGCAGACGGCGTCGAAGCCCAGGGCCAGCGCCTTGTCCAGCAGGGCGGCGAACTTGATCTTCTCGTTGCAGCGCAGGCACGGGTTCGGGGTGCGGCCGGCCTCGTACTCGGCGACGAAGTCCTCGACCACGTCCTCGCGGAAGCGGTCGGCGAGGTCCCAGACGTAGAACGGGATGCCGATGACGTCCGCGGCGCGGCGGGCGTCGCGTGAGTCCTCGATGGTGCAGCAGCCACGCGCGCCCGTGCGGAACGACTGCGGGTTCGCGGAGAGTGCCAGGTGGACGCCGGTCACGTCGTGGCCGGCCTCGGCGGCGCGGGCGGCCGCGACGGCGGAGTCCACGCCGCCGGACATGGCGGCGAGGACGCGGAGGGGGCGGGTGGGCTGCGGGATGTCAGTCATAGCCCTTCCAGGGTACGGGGGTCCGGGAACCGGAGCCCGCGAGTATCCGTTGACGATCACATGGGGGCGGAGATGAGGTCCGGGGACGGCGACAGGCGGCTGGGGCGGCGCGCGCTGATCGTCGGCGGGGCGGCCGCCGCCGTCGGCACCGCGGCACTGGCGCGCGAGGAGCTGTCGCACCTGTGGTGGCGGCTGCCGGGCGTGGAGAAGCCGCGGGTGGCGGGCGCGGTGGACTTCCGGGGCGCGCGGTGGGTCGCGGCCTCGCCGGGCAACTACCGGCGGGCGGACCGGCCGGACGACTACCTCATAGACCGGGTGGTCGTCCATGTGACGCAGGGCGGTTACGCGAGCGCGGTGAAGGTCTTCCAGGACCCCGCCCACCAGGCCGCGGCGCACTACATCGTCCGCAGGGACGGGCGGATCACGCAGATGATCCGCGAGCTGGACGTGGCGTACCACGCGGGCAACCGGCAGTACAACGAACGCAGCGTCGGCATCGAGCACGAGGGTTTCGTGGAGCGGAGGTCCTCCTTCACGGACGCGATGTACGCCGCCTCGGCGCGGCTGACGGCGGGGGTCTGCGGGCGGTACGGCATACCCGTCGACCGGGAGCACATCATCGGGCACGTGGAGGTGCCGGGCACGGATCACACCGACCCGGGGCCGTACTGGGACTGGGACCGGTACATGGGTCTCGTACGGCGGGCCGAACAGGCCCGGGGGCGGTGATGAAATCGTGATGCTGTGGGTACCGGGCGTGCTCCGGGTGTCCGTTGCGTCCCGCCCGGTGGAGGTGACCTGCGGGGCGCCAACTACGCTTGCTGTTCAGGGGAGTTGAGTCACCCAGCGCTCACGGCGCGTTCACAGCGCGCGCGGCCGGCTCCTAACTTCGGCCCAGTCCTCGCACAGCCCTCGGGTCAAACATCCCGGGCCATGGCTGACATCACCGAGCCCGACGGCCGCACGAGCGGCACGGGCGGCAAGAGCGAGAAGAAGTCCAGGCACTCCAAGGCCGACCGGGCCTCCGGCGGCAAGGGCATGCACCGGCGCAGGTTCCTCGGCGGCATGGCCGGCGTGGGACTCGGGGCGGTCGCGGGGGCGGGCGGCGCCTTCTCCCTGCTGGCCGAGGCGGGAAGGAACAAGGCGAGCGCGGCGACCGGGACCGCCACCCTCACCGTCCCGGACCTCCTGGAGGGCACCACCTCCGGCGACACGACCACCTTCACCCTGGAGGCGAAGACCGGCACCGCCGAGGTCCTCTCCGGGGTCACCAGCGACACGATGGGCTACAACCAGTCCTTCCTCGGCCCCACCATGAAGTGGACCAGCGGCGACACGGTCCTGCTCGACATCACCAACAGCCTGGGCGAGGACACCACCGTCCACTTCCACGGCGCGCACGTCCCGGCCAAGATGGACGGCGGCCCCCAGGTCGCCTTCGCCGACGGGAAGACCTGGTCCCCTACGTTCACGGTCAAGGACGACGCCAAGACCCTCTGGTACCACCCGCACGCCCTGGGCACCACGGCCAAGCAGGCGGTGCACGGCCTGGCCGGCATGATCATCGTGGAGGACGACTCCACCGCGTCCTCGGACCTGCCCAGCACCTACGGCACCGACGACATCCCGCTCATCTTCCAGAGCCTCGCCACCGACAGCAGCGGCGACATCAAGTACAACCTCACCGGCTACCTGAGCAGCGGCCTGAGCTTCCCGCTGCTGCTGAACGGCACGAACGTCGACGACACCACGCTGACGTTCACGGCGACCAAGACCCGCACCCGGTTCCGGTGCCTCAACGCCTCGCCGTCGGACATCATCACCATCCAGCGCAGCGACGGCGGCACGCTGAACCAGATCGCCACCGACCAGGGCTATCTCACCTCGGCCACCGAGGTGACCAGCATCCGGCTGGTGGCCGGTGCCCGCGCGGAGTTCGTGCTGGACCTGTCGGACGCGGTCACGCTCCAGGCCGTCGTCACCACCGGCTGGGTGCGCGGCGGCAGCGGCACCTACGACGTGCTCGCGATCACCGCGTCCGGCAGCGACACCCCGGACGACCTGCCGAGCTCGCTCAACACCATCGACCGGTACGACACCAGCGACTTCACCGCCCGCACGATCACGCTCGGCCAGAGCGGCACGACCATGACGATCAACGGGTCGGCGGGGACGAGCATGTCGTCCATGGCGATGATCAGCACCACGCTGGGCGCCAAGGAGATCTGGACGATCAAGAACAACACCCAGCTGGAGCACTCGTTCCATCTCCACGACGTGCCCTACCAGCTGATCTCCGTCAACGGCGAGGATCCGACCGGCGTGGACCTCGGCTGGTTCGACACCTACGAGGTGGTCGGCGGCGGTTCCATCGAGATCGCCATGGAGTTCACGGACTTCTCCGACGACACCTACATGTACATGCTCCACTGCCATCTGCTGCAGCACGAGGACGAGGGCATGATGGCGTCCCTGATGGTGACGGACAGTTAGCCGAGCTCGCTGCGGTGAGCTAGGTCAGCCCGGCGGCTCGAGCGCGTTCGACCGCCGGGCCGATCGCCTTGGCGACCGCTTCCACGTCGGCCTCCGTGGAGGTGTGCCCGAGGGAGAAGCGCAGGGTGCCGCGGGCCAGGTCCGGGTCGGTGCCGGTGGCCAGCAGGACATGGCTGGGCTGGGCGACGCCGGCGGTGCACGCGGAGCCGGTGGAGCACTCGATGCCCTGGGCGTCGAGGAGCAGCAGCAGGGAGTCGCCCTCGCAGCCGGGGAAGGTGAAGTGGGCGTTGGCGGGGAGCCGGTCGACCGGGTCGCCGCCGTAGATGGCGTCCGGCACCGCCGTACGCACCGCCTCGACCAGGCTGTCGCGCAGGGCGCCGATCTCGGTGGCGAACCACTCGCGCTGCTCGGCGGCGAGGCGGCCGGCGACGGCGAAGGAGGCGATCGCCGGGACGGCGAGGGTGCCGGAGCGGACGTGGCGCTCCTGGCCGCCGCCGTGCAGGACCGGTACGGGGGTGTACTCGCGGCCCAGGACCAGGGCGCCGATGCCGTACGGGCCGCCGATCTTGTGGCCGGAGACGGTCATCGCGGCGAGGCCCGAGGCGGCGAAGTCGACGGGGACCTGGCCGAAGGCCTGGACGGCGTCGGCGTGCAGCGGGACGCCGAACTCCTTCGCCACGTCGGCGAGTTCGCCGACCGGCAGGACGGTGCCGATCTCGTTGTTGGCCCACATCACGGTGGCCAGGGCGACGTCGTCGGGATTGCGGGCGAGGGCCTCGCGCAGGGCGTCGGGGTGGACTCGGCCGTAGGAGTCGACGGGGAGGTACTCGACGGTGGCGCCCTCGTGTTCGCCGAGCCAGTGCACGGCGTCGAGGACGGCGTGGTGCTCGACGGGGCTGGCGAGGACACGGGTGCGGGCCGGGTCCGCGTCGCGTCGGGACCAGTACAGGCCCTTCACCGCGAGGTTGTCGGCCTCGGTGCCGCCGGAGGTGAAGACGACCTCGCTCGGGCGGGCGCCGAGTGCTTCGGCGAGGGTCTCGCGGGATTCCTCGACCGTGCGGCGGGCCTGCCGGCCGGAGGCGTGCAGTGAGGACGCGTTGCCGGTGATGCTCAGCTGGGCGGTCAGTGCCTCCGCCGCCTCCGGGAGCATCGGGGTCGTGGCGGCGTGGTCGAGGTAAGCCATGGTGGGCCCGATTCTACGGGGCCGGTGTCGCCGGCCTCGGGCCAAGGCTCCCCGGGAGGTGCCCGCCGCGGCTCACAGGCTCCAGGAGACGGTGTTGGACATCTCCATCGCGACGACCAGGACCACGAGGTCGGCCACGCCCAGAGTCAGGCCGAGGAAGGCCCGTCCGCGGCGCTTGGTGCCGCGCCAGAGGGCCGCCCCCGCGAGGGCGATGGCGATCGGGCCCAGGAAGACGTTCAGGACGAGCAGGCCGACGAGGCCGAGGATGAAGGACGCGACGGCCATGCCGTCGGCGTCGCGGCGGGTCGGGGTGGCGGTGGTGCCGTTGGCAGGGGCGGTGAGTTGCATGACGGGTCAGCTCCCGGCAGGACGTAGGGGCGGCAGGGTCAGTGGGTGCGGCGGCCGTGGCGCTCGCGGAGCGCGAAGATGCCGAGCCAGGCGGCGATCAGGGCGGCCGCGACCAGGGTGAAGGTGAACGGCGCGTGGGCGACGGTGCCCAGTACGGCGCCGAAGAGCATGAGTGCGGCGACCAGGAACAGCATGGGATCGATCCCCCTTCGACACGTCCCGAGGGACGCTCTCGTTACGTTTCGGTGAACAGTTGTAGTTACAGTTGTTCACTGACTCTAGAGTCTAGCGCGTTCCCCCGCTTTCCAAATCCAGAGAACAGTTGTTAACTGGATGACATGAGTCACACCCTCGGCATCCGGCAGGCCCAGAAACTGAAGACCAGGCAGGCGCTCCTCGACGCCGCGCTCGGCCTGCTGGAGGGGCAGAGCCTGAGCAGCCTCGGCCTGCGCGAGGTCACCCGCGCCGTCGGCGTCGCGCCGACCGCCTTCTACCGGCACTTCCGCTCCATCGCGGATCTGGGCGTGGCCCTGGTCGAGGAGGCCCTGGGCAGCCTTCATCCGATGATCCGCACGACGGTGACCGCGGCGGACAGCAGCGACGAACGCATAGCACGCGCCATTGAGTTGATTGCCGGTCATGTGGACGCGTACCCAGCCCATGTCCGTTTCATCGCCCGTGAGCGACATGGCGGAGTCCAGTCGGTGCGGGAGGCGATCCGGGACCAGCTCGCCCGGTTCGCCGAGGAGGTGAGCGCCGAACTCGCCAAGGACCGCGAGGCCGAGGGGTGGAGCCAGGAGGACCTGCTGATGCTGGCCCACCTGTACGTGGACCAGATGCTGATCACCGCCTCGCTGTTCCTGGAGGCCCTGGACAGCGCCGAGGAGGACCGGGAGCGGATCACGCAGGTCGCGACCCGGCAGATGCGACTGATCAGCATCGGCCGGCAGCACTGGCTGGACTGAACGGAGCGCCGGACGGCACGAAGGGGCGGCACCCCCGTGCACCGGGAGTGCCGCCCCTGTCGTACGCCGCCTGCGGGGTCAGCTCTTGGTGGCCGCCGCCGTCGGCTGCCCGGTGGGGGCGCCGCTCGGCGCGGCGCCGCCCCGGCCCCCGCCCGGACCGCCGCAGCCGCCCATGCCGCCGCCGGGCCCGCCCTGACCGCCTCCCTGGCCCACGCCGGGGGCGCCGCTGGGCATGCCCGTGGGGGTGCCGGTCGGCCTGGCCGTGCCCGTCGGGGCGCCCGAGGGGGCACCGCTCGGGCGGCCGGAGGCGTTCCCGGTGGGCGCCGAACAGGCCTGCTGCTGACCGGAGTTGCCGCTGTTCGAGGACGACGAGGAGTCGCCCGAGCCGCAGGCCACCAGAGCCAGGGGCGCGAGCGCCAGCAGCGCCACCGCGGGAACGAGACGCACACGCTTCATGAGAGACAACTCCAAGGAGGATGAGGGAGACCTGAGGCGGGCACTCAATCAACGGCGCTTAGGGCTTCCTTGGGGGCGGTCTGTCGGCGGCCTGTGATTCAGGTGAAGGAGACACCAACAACCCGCGCCGACCTGGGACTTCACGAATCGGCGTGACCGGCTCGCTGGTACAGGGCCGTGACGGAGGCGGCTGCCGCCGCCAGCTCCGCGCGCACCTCCGGCGGGGTGAGGACCTCCACGTGGTCGGCGAACGGCAGCAGCTGCCGCGCCTCGCCGACCACGCCGTACGACAGCCCGACGGTCACCCACTCGTCCTCGCCGCCGGCGTCCGGGAGCCGGGCGAGCTGTGCGGCGTTCAGGCGCATGAACATGTCGAGGCGGTCGCGCCGGACCCGGACGGTGACGTCGAGCCCGCCGGGGCGCTCCTCGACCTGACGGCGCAACACCCCCCAGACGTCGCCGAGTTCGACGCCGGGCCGGCGCCGCACCGGCTCGTCCAGGACCGTCGCCGACCGCACGCGGTCGGCCCGGAACAGCCGCGGTCGCGTACGCCGGTCGGCGACCAGGTACCAGACGCCCGCCTTCGAGACGAGGCCGTACGGGTCGACGGTGTACGTCCGCGGCTCCTGCTCCCCGCTGTGCCGGTAGCGCAGCCTCAGGCGGCGGTCGGCGAACACGGCGTCCTGCAGCACGTCCAGGTCGGCGGGCCTCTGCGGACCGCCCTTCCAGCGCGTGGCGTCGACCAGGATGCGGCGGCTGGTCACCTCGGCGGCCGGGCGGTACGGCGCAGGCAGCGCGGCCATCACCTTGCGCAGCGCCGAGCCGAGGGCGACGTCGAGGCCGAGGGCCGCGTGCGCGCCCTGGGCGGCCAGGATGAACAGGGCGCGGGACTCGTCGGCGGTCAGTCCCGTGACGTCCGTACGGAAGCCGGCGAGCAGCTCGATGCCGCCGTGCCGCCCCCGCTCGGCGTAGACGGGGACGCCGGAGGCGGACAGGGCCTCGACGTCCCGGTAGATGGTGCGCACCGACACCTCCAGCCGCTCGGCCAGTTCGTGCGCGGGGACGCGGCCCCGGGTCTGCAGGAGCAGCAGGATCGACAGCAGGCGGTCGGCTTTCACGGCACCAGGATCCAGTGCCGCGAAACCTGCGGCAAATGTTGACGGAAACTGTCAGGTTATGCGGGGACTCTTCGGGTGCCGGCCCACCAGCTTCGGGTGTCGGCCCAGCAGAGAGAGGCAGCAAGCACATGAACGTCATCGACCCCCGCCCCCTGTACGCCCGCGCCACCGAGCAGGTGGCCGCGCTGATCCGGACCGTCCGCCCCGAGCAGCTCGACGGCCCCACCCCGTGCGCGGAGTTCGACGTCCGCACGCTGCTCTCCCACATGGTCGGCGGCAGCCTGCGCATCGCGGTCGTCGGCGAGGGCGGCGACGGCATGGCCGTGCACCCCTTCGCCGAGGGCGTGGCGGACGAGGACTGGACGACGGCGTACGAGGAGGTCCGCACGCGCGTCGTCAAGGCCTGGGAGAGCGACACCCGCATGGAGGCGCCGGTGCGGGTGCCGTGGGGCGAGGTCCCGGGCCGGGCGGCTCTGTCGGGGTACCACATGGAGCTGGTGACCCATACCTGGGACCTCTCCGAGTCCCTCGGTCACCCTCTCGCACTCGACCCGGAACTGGCCGATTTCGCGCTGGCCACGGCCCGCCGCGTGCTGGCGGAGCCCGAGCGGGACGCGGACACACCCTTCGCGTCGGCCGTGCCGGCCCCCGAAGGGGCCGACGTCTACGGGCGACTGGCGGCCTGGCTGGGGCGTGAGCCGCTCAGCCGAGCCTGACGCGGGCGAGCTGGCGGGACTGGGCGACCAGGCGGTCGGTGCTGTCCCAGACCTCGGCGTCCTCCTCCAGGAAGCCGCCGGCGAGATTGCGGGTGGTGATGGAGACGCGCAGCGGGCCGGGAGCGGGACGGGAGCGGACGTGGACCGTCAGCTCGACCGTGGGGACCCAGCCCTTCAGACCGATCTCGAAGGCGGTGGGTGGGAGCGCGTCCACCGCGAGCAGGAGGGAGAGCGGGTCGGCGTCGCGGCCGTCGGCGAGGCCGAACCAGGCCCGCATCTCGCCCCTGCCGGAGGGGGCGCCGAGCGCCCAGCCGAGGGTGGCGGGGTCCAGCTTGATCATCAGACGGTCGGTGATGGCCGAGCTGCCGGGGACCGGCGTCGGGCCGTCCTGGGGGCCGAAGCACTCCTGCAGCGGCGGGATGGCGGGCGGCGCGGCGGTCGTACGGACGTCGTCGGGGAGGGAGTCCAGGTCGCCGTAGGAGGCCAGGACGCGGATGCGTTCCACCTCGCGGCCCTCCTCGTCGTACTGCAGGAGGGAGGCCTGGCCGGTGGAGAGGGTGCGGCCGGTGCGGACCGTCTCCGTGCGCACGACCGCCGGGCCCGGCTGGGACGCGGTGAGGTAGTGCGCCGAGATGGTGAAGGGGTCCGGGTGCGGCAGCGCGTCCGCGAGGGCGCGGCCCAGGACGGCCAGGAGGTAGCCGCCGTTGACGGCGTTGATGATGGTCCAGCCGGCGGAGAGGTCGATGTCGTACACGCCGGGGGCGCGTGCGGTGAGCGCGGTGTCGCGGTCGAACTCGCTGTCGCCGATCGTGGCCCGCGTCGGGGTCGCGGCGGAGGCTGCTTCTGGCATGGATGAACCGTACAACAGGAAATTACTAAGCGGTAGCTTTGAATGTGACGACGGTGTGACACGGGGCCGGACGCCGTCCCCTGGGTGAGATACCGGCAATTTCTTGGTAAGTGTCCGTACTCGTCCTCAACCCGGGGCCCTTCCCGGCCCTCTATGGGGACATGAGCCTCACCGGGACTCCGTTCCTCTACACCCTGATCGTGCTGTTCGCGGTCGCCCTGATACTGCCGCTCGTCCTGTGGTCGCGGGTGCGCGGGCCCAAAGCCCTGCGCGCGGTGGCCCGGATGTTCATGGTGCTGTTCGCCCAGGGAACCGCGGTCGCGCTGGTCTTCGTCCTCGTCAACAACGCCAACAGCCTGTACGACAACTGGGCCGACCTCCTCGGCACCGGAAACCACGTGCAGCAGGCCGCCAACCTCGGCGCCGACGGCACCGGCGGCATAGCGCTGAAACGGTTGCCCAAGGTGCGGCAGAACTTCACCGCGGCCACCGGCCCGGGCATGCGCGGAGTGCGCGAGACCCAGCTCAAGGGCCGCGTCTCCGGCGTCAACGCCGAGGTCTACGTCTGGCTGCCGCCCCAGTACGGCGAGCCGAAGTACGCCCACCACAAGTTCCCCGTCGTCGAGCTGCTGCCCGGCTACCCCGGCTCCGCGAAGGCCTGGTTCGGCTCGCTGCACGCGACCGCGCAACTGGCCCCGCTGATGCGCAACGGCGAGGTCTCGCCGTTCATCCTGGTCGCCCCGCGCACCAACCTGCTGGCCGGCGTCGACACGGGCTGCGCCAACATCCCCGGCACCGTCAACGCCGACAGCTGGCTGAGCATCGACGTGCCGAAGATGGTCATGGACAACTTCCGGGCGCAGCCCGCCCCCAGGGGCTGGGCGGTCGCCGGGTACTCGGCGGGCGCGCACTGCGCGGTGAAGCTGGCCGTCGCCCACCCGGACCGCTACATGGCCGCGGTCAGCATGTCCGGCTACAACGACCCGATCGGCGAACGCAACTCGCTCGCAGCGCAGAACCTGCGGATCCGGGCGGCGAACAACCCCTATCTGCTGCTGAAGAAGGCGCTCACGCCGCCGCGTATCGCGCTGTACATCTCCGGCCAGCCGCGCGACGGCTACGAGGCGGGAGTCGCCCTCGAACAGACCGCGAAGGCCCCGACGACGGTCCACGTGATCTTCATCCCGAGGAGCGCGGGCGGCCACAACATGGCGCTGTGGCGGCCGCAGGTGGTCCCGGCGTTCCGCTGGCTGTCGGTGCAGATGGGCCAGCACCGGGCCCGCGGCACTACTCCTCTCGTACCGTCGAGCGGCGGTTCCACGCACGCGGCGCTCGCCAGTGGTACCGCATCGCGAGCAGGCGCAGGACGAAGGCGGTGACGACCGCGAGGCCGCTGGTGAACGGGGTGAGGGCGTCGTAGCGGATGCACAGGACGACCATGGTGGCGCCGACGATCGCCGGGACCGCGTAGAGGTCGCGGTCCCAGCGCAGCAGGGACGGCACCTCGTTGGCGAGGACGTCGCGCAGCACACCGCCGCCGACGGCGGTGGCGAGGCCGAGGGTGGCCGACGAGGTGAGGTTCAGTCCGTACTCGTACGCCTTCGTCGTGCCAGCGACGCAGAACAGGCCGAGGCCGGCCGCGTCGAAGACGTTCACCGCGAACTGGATGCGCTCCACCTGCGGGTGCAGGAAGACGACCAGGAGCGCGGCGAGCAGCGGGGTGAGGAAGTAGCCGAGATCGGTGAAGGCGGCCGGCGGTACGGCGCCGATCACCAGGTCCCGGAACAGCCCTCCGCCCAGCGCGGTGACCTCGGCGAGGACGGCGATGCCGAAGACGTCGAAGTTCTTGCGGACGGCCAGCAGCGCGCCGGAGATGGCGAACACGAAGATGCCGATGAGATCGAGCGTGTGCTGGACGGAGGGGCTGAACAGTTGCTGAAGCACCCCACATTCTTACGCAGGGGTTTTCACAGGGCCGGCTTGCCCGTCGTGTAGAGCCACTTCTGGAACAGGTCCCCGAGCTTCTGGCCGGAGATCCGCTCGGCGAGGCGGATGAACTCGGCGGTGTTCGCGTTGCCGTAGCGGTGGCTGCGCGTCCAGGTGGGCAGCAGCTGGAAGAACGCCTTGTCGCCGATGCGCTCGCGCAGCGCCTGCAGGGTCATCGCGCCGCGCTGGTAGACCGCGGAGGCGAACATCGTGTCGCGCTGCGGGTCGGCGACGGTGATCTGCCAGAACGGGTTGTCGGCGGGACGGGCGTTGTAGGCGGCCAGGAAGGAGTCGTGGGCGCTGCGGGTGCCCTGGTGGTCGGCCCACAGCCACTGGGCGTAGGTGGCGAAGCCCTCGTTGAGCCAGATGTCCTTCCAGCGCTCCACCGACACCGAGTCGCCGAACCACTGGTGGGCCAGCTCGTGCACGATGGTCGTCTCGTTGCGCACGGCCGAGTACGCGGGCTTGCTCTGCACCTCCAGGGAGAACCCGGCCTCAGGCATGTCGTCGACGATCGCGCCGGTCTCCTCGAAGGGGTAGGGCCCGAAGACCTGCGACCAGTAGTCGGTGGCGGCGGCCGTGACGGCGTACACGTCGACGTTGTTGCTGTTCGCCAGCACCGGGTCGATGGCGACGTAGATCGGGATGCCGGACGGTGTGCGGCCCGTCCTCACGTCGAACTTCCCGATCGTCGCCGTCGCGAGGTAGGTCGCCATGGGCCTGCTCTCGCGCCAGTGCGTGTACGTGGAGTCGCCCTTGTCGTACGTCGAGACCAGCCGGCCGTTGGAGACGCCGGTCAGGCCCTTGGGGGCCTTGATGCGTATGTCGTAGGTGGCCTTGTCGGCGGGGTGGTCGCTGGAGGGGAACCAGGTGGAGGCGGCGTTGGGTTCGCAGGCGACGAAGACTCCGTCGGGGGTCTTCATCCAGCCGTAGTCGGAGCCGAAGACGATGGGGCTGTTCAGGGCCTCGGGGACACCGCCGTAGGTGACGGCGACCCGGAAGTCGCGGCCCTTGCGCAGAACTCCCTTGGGCGCGATGTGCAGTTCGTCGCCGTCGCGCGTGAAGTCGGCGCGTCTGCCGTTCACTTCGACCCGGGTGACCTCCAGTTTCTGCAGGTCGAGGTCGAAGGACGAGAGGGCCCGGGTGGCGCGGGCGGTGAGGGTCGTACGGCCGTCGAGGCGGTCGGTGCCTGGGTTGTACGCCACGTCGAGGGCGTAGTGCCGGGCGTCGAAGCCGCCGTTGCCGAGCAGCGGGAAGTAGGTGTCGCCGATGCCGGGGGCGCCCGGAGTGGGGGCGGAGGACGCGGCGACGACAAGGAAAGAGGCCGCCGCGGTAGCGAGGGCCCCTAAACGTGCCGAACGGGAGAGTTTCATGAGCCGTCCCTTTCGAGCGTGTGCCGATAAGTCGGACACGGACGACTCTGAACTCTCCCGTTCGAACATGTGCATGACTTTGCCAACTTGTCATGCGTTACTTGTCGGTTGACTCCTGGCTCTCGGCCGCGTCGGCACCGGACTCGGTGGCCTTCGCGGGCTCGGCAGCCTCGGCGGACTCCGCGGGCTCGGTCTGCTCGCTCTGGTCCGCGACCTCCGCCGCCACTGCCGCCGACGTCTCCGCCGACTCCGCGAGGACCTCGTCGGAGACCAGTTCGGCCGCCTCCTTGGCCGCGGTCAGCAGGACGGTGTCCTGCGGGGCCTGGTCCTCGAAGTTCTCCGGGTGGTGGCAGGCGACCTGCTGGCCGGGCTTGAGCTCGACGAGCTTCGGCTCGGTGGTCCGGCAGATCTCCGTCGCCTTCCAGCACCGGGTGTGGAAGCGGCAGCCGCTCGGCGGGGCGATCGGCGAGGGCACGTCGCCCTTGAGCAGGATGCGCTCGCTCTTGGCGCTCCTGCGCCGCGGGTCCGGGATCGGCACCGCCGACATCAGGGCCTTGGTGTACGGGTGCATCGGCGCCCGGTACAGCGAGTCCCGGTCCGCCAGCTCGACGATCTTGCCCAGGTACATCACCGCGATCCGGTCCGAGACGTGCCGGACGACCGAGAGGTCGTGCGCGATGATCACGTACGTCAGGCCGAGTTCCTGCTGGAGGTCGTCCATGAGGTTCACGACCTGCGCCTGGATCGACACGTCCAGCGCGGAGACCGGCTCGTCCGCCACGACCAGCTTCGGCTTCAGGGCGAGCGCGCGGGCGATGCCGATGCGCTGGCGCTGACCGCCGGAGAACTCGTGCGGGTAGCGGTTGTAGTGCTCGGGGCTGAGGCCGACCACCGACAGCAGCCGCTGCACCTCCTTCTTGATCCCGCCCTCCGGCTCGACGCCCTGGAGCCGGAAGGGGGCCCCGACGATCGTGCCGATGGTGTGGCGCGGGTTCAGCGAGGAGTACGGGTCCTGGAAGATCATCTGCACGTCACGGCGCATCGGGCGCATACCGCCCACGCCGAGGTGCGTGATGTCCTTGCCCTCGAACTCGATGGAGCCGGCGGTCGGTTCGAGCAGCCGGGTGATCAGCCTGCCCATCGTCGACTTGCCGCAGCCCGACTCGCCCACGACGCCGAGGGTCTCGCCGGAGCGGACCTCGAAGTCGATGCCGTCGACCGCGCGCACGGCGCCGACCTGCCGCTGCAGCAGGCCCTTCTTGATCGGGAAGTGCTTCTGGAGCCCGGTCACCTTCAGCAGGGTCTCGCCCGGCGCGACCCCGTCCTTGACGGCCGCCGCGCCCTCGCTCTTCGCGGGAGTGGTCACAGCTTTGTCCTCGCTCACAGCTTCGGCGCAATCTCTTCGGTCCAGATACGCTCCCGCTGCTCCTGCGTCAGATGGCAGGCGGCCCAGTGCTGGCTGCCGACCTCGGTCAGCTCGGGGCGCACCGTGCGGGTGACGTTGTCCTTCGGGATGTCCGCGTAGGGGCAGCGCGGGTTGAAGGCGCAGCCGGACGGGATGTTGATCAGCGACGGCGGGGAGCCCTTGACCGGGATCAGCCGCTCCTGCTGCTCACGGTCCAGACGCGGCATCGAGCCGAGCAGGCCCCAGGTGTAGGGGTGGCGGGGCTCGTAGAACACCTTCTCCGCCGGGCCCCGCTCCACGCAGCGGCCGCCGTACATCACCAGGATGTCGTCGGCGAGCTCGGCGACGACGCCCAGGTCGTGGGTGATGATGATGACCGCGGAGCCGAACTCCTTCTGCAGGTCCCGGATCAGGTCCAGGATCTGCGCCTGGACGGTCACGTCCAGGGCGGTCGTCGGCTCGTCCGCGATGAGCAGCTCGGGGTTGTTCACCAGCGACATCGCGATCATCGCGCGCTGGCGCATACCGCCGGAGAACTCGTGCGGGTAGTTGTCCACCCGCTTGTCCGGCTGCGGAATGCCCACCCGGTCGAGCATCTCGACCGCGCGCCTCTTCGCGGCCTTCTTGTCGACGTTGTGGTGGATGCGGTACGCCTCCACGATCT
This sequence comes from Streptomyces sp. C1-1, assembly GCF_050214755.1. NCBI lineage: Bacteria > Bacillati > Actinomycetota > Actinomycetes > Kitasatosporales > Streptomycetaceae > Streptomyces > Streptomyces sp. C1-1. The sequence continues at coordinate 3,501,639 of NZ_CP189826.1, forward strand.
GCTGGCCGATCGTGTAGTACGGGTGCAGGGCCGACAGCGGGTCCTGGAAGATCATGGACATCTCGCGGCCGCGCAGCTTGCGCACCTCGTCCGGGTCGGCGGACAGCAGCTCGGTGCCGTCCAGCCAGATCTCGCCCGAGATCTGCGCCTTGCGCTTGCCGTACTGGCCGGCGGTGTGCAGGCCCATGATGCCGAGCGAGGTCACCGACTTGCCGGAACCGGACTCGCCCACGATGCCGAGGGTCTTGCCCTTCTCCAGCTTGAAGGAGAGCCCGTCGACGGACTTCACCAGGCCGTCGTCGGTCGGGAAGTGCACCTTCAGGTCGCGCACTTCCAGGAAGGACGTCGGGGCGGGCGAGGTGCTCGTGGGCTCGCCCACGGCCGCTCCGCTCTTGCTCAGTTCCGTCATGCGAGCCTCACTCGGGGGTCGATCACGGCGTACAGGACGTCCACCACGAGGTTGGCGATCAGCACCGCGAGAGAAGTGATCAGGGTGACGCCCAGGATGATGGGCAGGTCCTGGGTCTTGATGGCGTTGAGCACCGCCTGGCCGAGGCCGGGCAGGCTGAACGTCGTCTCGGTCAGGATCGCGCCGCCGATGAGGGCGCCGAGGTCCATGCCGAGCATGGTGAGGATGGGCGTCATCGTGGAGCGCATGGCGTGCTTGCTGATGACGACCTGCTCCTTGAGGCCCTTCGCGCGCGCCGTGCGGATGTAGTCCTCGCCGAGGACCTCCAGCATGGTGGCGCGGGTGATCCGGGCGTACATCGCCGCGTACAGGAACGCGAGGGTGACCCACGGCAGGATCATGCCGCCCAGCCAGCCGGTGAAGCTTTCGGTGAGGGGCACGTACTTGCCGTCGATCCAGCCGAGGCCGTAGCTGAAGATCGCCAGCGACAGCAGACCGGTGAAGTAGATCGGCAGGGACACACCGCCGAGCGCGATGACCATCGCGCCGCGGTCCCACAGGGTGCCCCGCTTGAGCGCGGAGAGCACACCGGCCGCGACACCGAAGACCAGCCACAGCACGGCCGCACCGAGCGCCAGACCCAGGGTCACCGGGAAGCGGTCGGTGAGCACGGGCCAGACGTCCTGCTCGGTACGGAAGGAGTAGCCGAAGCAGGGCGCGGCGCAGTGGGTGATGTCGCCGCCGCCCGAGTAGGTGCGGCCGACGAAGATGCCCTTGAAGAAGTGCCAGACCTGAACGAAGATCGGGTCGCTCAGTCCCAGCTTCTCGCGCACCGCTGCCACCGACGCCGGGTCGGCCTGCTTGCCCACGAAACTTGAGGCGATGTCCACGCCCGCCCACTTGGGGACGAGGAAGAAGATGCAGAAGACCACCAGGATGATGACCACCAGCATCACTGCGGCGGCGAAGAGCCGCCTGATGAGGTAAGCGAGCACAGCTAACGGCCCGCCGCGGGACCGCGGGCCACCGGATGGGGTACCACCCACGCCTTTTGGGCTGTGGGGGACATCCGGTGGCTCACGGTCCCGCCGCGCCGGCCTTCACCTGCCTTTCGTGCCGTTCGGCGGGTGTGCCGGGTTTACTTCGTGGACTTCAGACCGATGTTGACGAAGTCGTAGTAGCCGCTGAAGGCGTTCGACGTGTAGAGGTTGCCGATCCGCGAGGAGCGGAAGTTCAGCAGCCGCTCGAAGGTGAAGGGCAGGTAGTACGCGCCCTCGCTCACCTTGTGGTTGATGTCCGTGGCGATCTGGGTCTTCTTCGCCTCGTCCTGCGTACCGATGTACTGGTCGAACAGGCCGTCGATCGTCTTGTCCTTGATCATGGCGAAGTTGTTGTTACCGCTCTGCAGGATGTAGTGGCTGCTCCACAGCGGGATGCCGTAGCCCTGGACGGTCGGGAAGTCAGGACCCCAGCCCATGATGATGATGCCGAGCTTCTTCTTCGCCACGTTCGCCGGGGCGCCGATGATGCCGGAGCTCTGCGAACCGTCGTACTGGTAGATGTCGGCGTTGATGCCGACCTTCTTCAGCGCGGCCTGCAGGGACGTGGCCGTGGCCACCTCCTGCGCCTTGTTGTTGCGGACGGCGATGGTGGTGCTGAAGCCGGTCGGCTTGCCGCAGGCCTTCAGCTCCTTCTTGGCCAGGTCGGCGTTGCCGTTCTTGTTGGCGCCGGAGATGCCGTACGGGTCGTACTTCTGGCCCTCGGAGCCCGCGACCGACGGCGGGAGCATGTTGGTGCCGATGAGGCCACCGGCGACCGGGCCACCACGCGCGGTCTGCAGCGACACGTGGTCGGCGGCGTAGATCACGGCCTTGCGGCAGTGGATGTTGTCGAACGGCTTGACCGTCTGCGGGAAGACCGCGTAGCGGATGAAGCCGGAGACCGGGTTGTCCAGGTTGCCCTTGTGCTGCTTCAGGGCGATCTGGCGGGCCTGCGGGCCGAGGCCCGTCTGGCTGGCGTCGATGTCGTAGTCGCCGTTGATCAGACGCTGGTCGGAGTCGTTCTGGTTGGACGAGATGTCCAGCGTGATCTTGTCCGGGTACGCCTTGCGGACCGGGTCCGAGGACGCCTTCCAGTTGGTGTTGCGGACCAGCACGAGACCCTTGCCCGGGCTGTACGACTGGAACTTGTACGGGCCGGAGGAGAAGGGGTGCAGCGTGTACTTGGCCTTGGTGTCCTTGTCCTGGCGGATCGGGGACGCCGTGACCATGGCGAGGACCTCGGGGAAGTCCGAGTTCGCCTTGGGCAGGTGGAAGACGATCGTCTTCGCGTCGGGCGTGGAGATCGCCTTCAGGCCGAGCTTGTCCTTCGAGGTGTCCTTGTAGGGACCCTTGTAGGTGTTGTTCGGGTCCAGCATCTGCTGCAGGTAGATCGGGCCGCCGGACAGCACGTCCTGCGCCCAGACGCGCTCGATGCCGTACTTGATGTCCTGCGAGGTGATGGCCTTGCCGTCCTCCCACGTGACGCCGTCACGCAGGTGGAAGGTGTAGGTCTTGCCGTCGGACGAGACCTGGCCCATGTCGGTGGCGAGGTCCGGGGTGAGCTTGGCACCCTCGGCGCCCGGCGCCGTCTTGTAGGTGAGCAGCTGACGGCTGTAGTAGCGAGCGAAGTCCCACATGAAGCCGTAGTAGCCACGCGTGGTGTCCCAGAAGTCGGCGTCCTGGGTGCTGACGTACTTCAGGGTGCCGCCCTTCTTGACCTGATCGGCCTGGGCGACCTTGTTGTTCGCGGCGTCGAAGCCGGCCGCGCCGGACGACGAGCCCCCCTTGTCGTTGCCGCCGCCGCACGCTGCCAAGGTCAGCAGCCCGGCGACCGCGGCAGCAGCGGCCAACGCCTGCTTGCGCCGCCCTGAGGTGCGTTGGGTAGTCACGATCTCGGATCCTCCGGATTTGATGAGAGACCCCGTGCTGGTGCCACGGGACGCTTGCGGTGGGGCGGTCAACGGGAGCCCTTCGGGTCCAGCGCGTCCCGCACGCCGTCACCGAACAGGTTGAAGGCCAGAACGGTGATGAAGATCGCTACGCCCGGGACGATCATGTACATGGGGTCCGAGTCGTAGTAGTCGATCGCGGTCGACAGCATCTGTCCCCACGAGGACGTGGGCGGCTTGACGCCCACACCCAGGAAGCTGAGTGCCGCCTCGGTGAGGATGTTGGTCGGGATCATCATCGTCGTGTAGACGATGATCGGCGCGACGAGGTTGGGCAGCAGTTCCTTGAACAGGATGTAGAACCGCCCGGCTCCCAGGGACCGTGCCGCCTCGACGTACTCCCGCTCACGCATCGAGAGGGTCTGGCCGCGCACCACTCGCCCGATGTAGGGCCAGCCGAAGAAGCCGATGACCAGGATCATCACGAACACACGGACGTTGGACCCGGTCAGCCCCAGCATGTCGTTGGGCATGACGGAGACCAGCGCGATGATGAACAGCAGCTGCGGGAAGGCCAGCAGGCCGTCCATGACACGGCTGATGACCGAGTCGACCCAGCCGCCGAAGAAGCCGGCCAGGATGCCCAGGATCGTGCCGAGGACGACGGCGACGATCGCGGACAGGAAGCCGACGAGGAGCGAGATCCGGGCGCCGTAGAGGACGCGGGCGAAGATGTCGCGGCCGTTGACCGGCTCGACACCGAGCCAGTGCTCCCCGCTGACACCGCCCAGAGATCCCTTGGGGGTGCTGAACAGGGGGTCGATCAGGCTCTCGTGGTAGGCGTCGGGGTCCTGACCGTAGGCGTGGGCGATCAGGGGGGCGAACAGCGCGACCAGGATGAGGAGGAGCACGACGACGCCGCCCGACAGGGCGAGCTTGTCCCGCTTGAGGCGCTCCCAGGCGATCCGGCCCAGGGAACGGCCCTGAACGGCCTTGGCGCCGGCTGTGGCAACCGCTGCTTCCTCGGCCGCGCTCGGGGCCGCTTCCGCAGTCGGCTCGTGCAATGGTGCCGTCATCTGGCAGGGACCCCTCTTCGATTCAACCGGCGGTGGCCGGCCCGCACTTGCCGCTGTGGCGGCGTGATCAGCCGTAGTACACGGGGACGAAGTCCCCTGGAGCGGGAGTCTTCAACGCTTTGGCGATCTGTTGCCAGACTTGGCGGTGAATGGATGCGCAAACGTGATGCGGGCTGATGGGTTCCGTTATCCGGACAGTGGGTAACGGGGGCCGGACGGGAATTTTTTCGGACATTTAGTTTACAACCGGATCAGTCGGCGGTATCTACGCGCGAAGAACGTCTCCTCCGGTCTGAACCAAAGGCGCGCGTCTCAGTACGTGTCGCCCGGAGCGGACGCTCAGTACCCACCCCGCACCGGCGGGTAGCCGTAGCCCGCCACGGGCGCCTGGGCGGGGGCGGCCGCCGGGGCGTGTGCCTCGCGGTCGTAGAAGGGGCGGGCGCTCGCACGCATCCACAGCGCGACCGGGTCGTGGTCGTCGGACATCGCCACGGTCGACACCGGCAGCCCGTCGGGTACGGCGCCCACGGACTGCTGCATCATCGCGCGGACGGAGTCGACGGCACCGGGGCTGGTGTCGTACACGTCCAGGCCGATGGCGAGGTACGGCGCGCCGAGCGCCGGCTGCACCCACGCGCGGCGCAGGGAGCGTACGGCGGGGGTGCGGTGGGCGTTCTGCGTGAGGAGGGCGTAGAACTGCGGGATCTCGACGGCCGGCTCCGACAGCCGCAGCGGGCCGGCCGGCTGGCGCTCCAGGCCGGTGGCGATACGGCGCAGATCCAGCCAGGGGATGCCGACGCCGCCGCCGGGGGCGTGCGGGTTGAGCCAGAGGCCGAAGTGGTCGGGGTAGAGGGTGCGGGCCACGTCGTAGCCGTCCACCACCTCGTACGACCGGTTCCAGCCGCTGGCGCTCAGTTCCTGGGCCGAGGTGACGCAGGGGGCGTAGCCGTAGCCGTCGACCTCCATGTTTCCGTACTGGGCGTCCGGCGAACCGGCCTGGCCGTGCCACAGGAGCATCCAGATCTGACCCGAGCCGGACGTCGCGAGGGCGCGGAGGAGTGCCTCGTAGGCGTCGTAGCGCCCGGGCGTCACCTGGCGCAGCATGTGCTCGACGCTGCCGCTGAGGCTCGCGCTCACCTGTCGTACCGCCCCTTCGAGAAGTTGCCCCGCATTGAGTGACAGCTTAAGCGCCCGGTGGCTCGGAACCTGTGGTGCGTACGGCGTCGCCGCCCGGCGTCTAGAGGTGGTCCCTGATGTAGAAAGGCCGCACGTGGTCCCTCATCCACACCGCCACCGGGTCGTCGGTGACGTCGAGGAGGACCAGGTTCACCGGCCACTGGGTGGGGATCCGGGTCACGGCTCTCTCCAGGGCCTGCAGCGGCAGGGCCCTGAGGTCGCCTTCCCGCTGGGAGAGTTCCACGCCGACGAACATCACCGGGTCGGCCGTCTCCACGGCCGCGAGGCAGCGGCGGGCCGTGACGACCACGCCGGTCTCCGCGAACTCCGCCGAGGCCGCGGCCAGGAAGTCGATCGGGTCGTCCTGCCAGTCCGGTTCGTAGAGCTTGACCCGGCCGCCGGAGGCCGGGCCGTCGAGGGGGGTGCGGCCCACGCGGCACAGCTCGGCGACCCCGGCGGGCGGCAGGGGGATGCCGACCACGCCGTCGGGGTTGACGACGAGGCCCACCTGCGGGGGCAGGCCGCGGGCGAAGTCGACGGCCGGGGCGATGGTGTACGCCATGTGGCTGCCGACGACCTGCCGGAACTGTTCCTCGGAGCTGAAGACCGGGACATAGGCCTGGCCCTCGATCTCCACCGTGGGCAGGTCGACGGGGCCGCTGTCCGGGCCGCCGCCGTTGGGCAGCGGGATCCACAGGTAACTGCGGCCCAGGACCTCGATGATCCGGCCACCGGCGGAGGGGACGCCGAGGGAGGCCGACAGCACCTCCTCCAGCTCGTTGCCGGGCCAACCGCCGTGCGGATGGGGGTGTGCCTGCGTGGGAAAGTCCGCGGGGAGATCCGCTGGGAAGTCCATCTGTCTACGACCGCCTGCTGAGAACCACTGCTGAGGCTGGCAAGGCTAGCGGGTACCACCGACACCGCCCCCTCCCCGCGCACGGGCTGCCGGTGACACCGGGTCAGGTGGTGAAGGTGATTCTGGTGAGGGTGTCCGCCGCGGGGCGGTCCAGGAGGTGGGCCGAGGTGACACCGGTGGGCAGGTCGCCGCGTTCGACGGAGCGGATGAGGCGGGCGGCCGCGGTGCGGTGGCGCAGGAAGGCGTAGCGGGAGACGCCCCGGCCGCGCTCGCGCTGGCCCTCCAGCGCGGTGCGCGGGGTGACGTCCAGGAGCAGCAGGTGCAGGGCGCCGTCCCGGCGGCGGGCCTCGCGGGCCAGCCAGTCGCGGACCCAGGCCTGGGTGCCGCAGTCGTGCACGACGACGCCCTCGCCGCGGCGCAGGGCGCGGCGCAGGCCGGCGAAGTGGGCGAGGCGGACCAGGGGGCGGTAGAGCGCGTACGGCAGGAGGCGGGGGGCACGGGCCTCCCAGCGGTCCCGGGTGTCCTGGGAGTCGACGCGTATGCCCCGCACCGCGCGCCTCATCAGCGTGGACTTGCCACTGCCGGGCAGGCCGGTGACCACGACGACGTCACGGGGGCCGAAGAGCAGCGCGTGCGGGCTGCGGCCCGAGCGGTCACGGAGGTCGCGGACGACCGGCGCCGGGCCCCGGCCGCACCGCTCTCGGGCCGGGGCCGCGGACTGCTCGGGCAGCGCGACCGCCGAAGTCGTGGCGTACACCGTGGTCCTGTTCACCGTGATCGTCCTTCCTGCGGGGTCAGGAAAGCTTCTCCCCACTGTTTGTAAAGGGAAGGTAATGCAGGATGTCTCGCGGTTCGGTTCTTTTCCCGCCACAGGCCTGTTACAGATGCGGCCTGCCACGGGCCGGGCGGGGCGTGCAATGATGTGCGCGCCAACTGCATACCGGCCGTTTGAATCCGCGCGGGAGAGTCCCCGGCAGCACGCTCGCGTCGCTGGGGCGCCGAAGGAGCAAGTCCCTCCCTTGAATCTCTCAGGCCCCGTTACCGCGCGGGCGAGGCACATCTGAAAAGCGGGCCGCCGTCCTCGGCGGTCCCACCCACGGTGCAAGCCATGCCCTCCGCGGTCATGGCGAACCTCTCAGGTTCCGATGACAGATGGGGAGGAACGACCTCGCCCGTCATGACCTCGTCGTCATGTTCAACGCCCTGGGAGACGACCGTCCGATGAGCAGTACCGAAATCCGCCGTACCGCGCTCGATGCACTGCATCGCTCGCTGGGCGCGACGATGACCGACTTCGCCGGCTGGGACATGCCGCTGCGCTACGGCTCCGAGCGCGACGAGCACCTCGCCGTGCGGACGAAGGCGGGCCTCTTCGACCTCTCCCACATGGGTGAGATCACCGTGACCGGCCCCGAGGCGGCCGCCCTGCTGAACCACGCCCTGGTGGGCAACATCGCCTCGGTCGGCGTGGGCCGCGCCCGCTACACCATGATCTGCCGGGCCGACGGCGGCATCCTGGACGACCTGATCGTCTACCGGCTCGCCGAGACCGAGTACATGGTCGTCGCCAACGCCTCCAACGCCCAGGTGGTCCTGGACGCCCTCACCGAGCGGGCCGCCGGCTTCGACGCCGAGGTGCGCGACGACCGGGACGCCTACGCGCTGCTCGCCGTGCAGGGGCCGGAGTCGCCCGGCATCCTCGCCTCCCTCACCGACGCCGACCTCGACGGCCTGAAGTACTACGCCGGCCTGCCCGGCACGGTCGCCGGTGTCCCCGCGCTCATCGCGCGCACCGGCTACACCGGCGAGGACGGCTTCGAGCTCTTCGTGCGGCCGGAACACGCCGTCGAGCTGTGGCAGGCGCTGACCAAGGCCGGCGAGGGCGCCGGGCTCGTCCCCTGCGGGCTGTCCTGCCGGGACACGCTGCGCCTGGAGGCGGGCATGCCGCTGTACGGGCACGAGCTGAGCACGGCGCTGACGCCCTTCGACGCCGGCCTCGGCCGGGTGGTGAAGTTCGACAAGGAGGGCGACTTCGTGGGCCGCGAGGCCCTGGAGGCGGCCGCCGCGCGGTCGCGGGAGAACCCGCCGCGCGTCCTGGTGGGCCTGGTCGCCGAGGGCCGCCGGGTGCCGCGGGCCGGATACCCGGTCGTCGCCGGCGGCGAGGTGATCGGCGAGGTCACCTCCGGCGCCCCCTCCCCCACGCTGGGCAAGCCGATCGCGATGGCGTACGTCGACGCGGCGCACGCGGCGCCGGGCACGCCCGGGGTCGGCGTGGACATCCGGGGCAGCCACGAACCGTACGAGGTCGTGGCCCTGCCCTTCTACAAGCGGCAGAAGTAGACACTGGAGCGGGCGGCTTCCCGCACGGACGTGACGCCGAGCACATCCGCCCTGCTCACTCGCGTTTCCAGCAGTCCCCCATTCACCAGCACTCCCGCGCGTACAGGAGAATTCAGGCCATGAGCAACCCCCAGCAGCTGCGCTACAGCAAGGAGCACGAGTGGCTGTCGGCCGCCGAGGACGGCGTCTCGACGGTCGGCATCACCGAGTTCGCGGCCAACGCCCTCGGCGACGTCGTCTACGCCCAGCTTCCCGAGGTGGGCTCCGCCGTGACCGCGGGCGAGACCTGCGGCGAGCTGGAGTCGACCAAGTCGGTCAGCGACCTGTACTCCCCCGTCACCGGTGAGGTCACCGAGATCAACGAGGACGTGGTGAACGACCCGTCCCTGGTCAACTCGGCCCCCTTCGAGGGCGGCTGGCTGTTCAAGGTGCGGGTCACCGAGGAGCCGTCCGACCTGCTCTCCGCCGACGAGTACACCGCCCAGAACGCCGGCTGAGGAGCCGTAGACGCATGTCTGTCCTGAACACGTCCCTGCACGAGCTCGACCCGGAGATCGCGGCCGCGGTCGACGCCGAACTCGGGCGCCAGCAGTCCACCCTCGAGATGATCGCCTCGGAGAACTTCGCTCCGCTGGCGGTCATGGAGGCCCAGGGCTCGGTCCTGACCAACAAGTACGCCGAGGGCTACCCCGGCCGGCGCTACTACGGCGGCTGCGAGCACGTCGACGTCGCCGAGCAGATCGCCATCGACCGGCTGAAGGAGCTGTTCGGCGCCGCGTACGCCAACGTCCAGCCGCACTCCGGTGCCTCCGCCAACCAGGCGGCCCTGTTCGCGCTGGCCCAGCCCGGCGACACCATCCTGGGTCTGGACCTGGCCCACGGCGGGCACCTCACCCACGGGATGCGGCTGAACTTCTCCGGCAAGCAGTTCGACGTGGTCGCGTACCACGTCGACGACGCCGGCCTGGTCGACATGGACGAGGTGGAGCGGCTGGCCAAGGAGCACCGCCCGAAGGTGATCATCGCGGGCTGGTCGGCGTACCCGCGGCAGCTGGACTTCGCCGAGTTCCGCCGGATCGCCGACGAGGTCGAGGCGTACCTGTGGGTCGACATGGCGCACTTCGCGGGCCTGGTCGCGGCGGGGCTGCACCCCAACCCGGTGCCGTACGCGGACGTCGTCACCTCCACCACGCACAAGACGCTCGGCGGCCCGCGCGGCGGCATCATCCTCGCGCGCGGCACCGACTTCGCGAAGAAGCTGAACTCCTCGGTCTTCCCCGGTTTCCAGGGCGGTCCGCTGGAGCACGTGATCGCGGCGAAGGCGGTGTCCTTCAAGGTCGCCGCTGGCGAGGAGTTCAAGGAGCGCCAGCGGCGTACCGTGGACGGTGCCCGCATCCTCGCCGAGCGCCTGACGGCCGCCGACGCCCGCGAGGCCGGGGTGAACGTCCTGTCCGGCGGCACGGACGTGCACCTGCTCCTGGTCGACCTGCGCGAGTCCGAGCTGGACGGGCAGCAGGCCGAGGACCGGCTGCACGCCATCGGCATCACGGTCAACCGCAACGCGGTCCCCAACGACCCGCGCCCGCCGATGGTGACGTCGGGGCTGCGGATCGGTACGCCGGCGCTGGCGACCCGCGGCTTCACGGCGGAGGACTTCGCCGAGGTCGCCGACGTGATCGCCGAGGCGCTGAAGCCGTCGTACGACGCGGCGGCCCTGAAGGCCCGGGTCGAGGCCCTGGCCGACAAGCACCCGCTGTACCCCGGCCTGAACAAGTAAGTCCCCGGTGGGGCACCCGCGAGCCGGGTGCCCCATCACCCCCGCACTGAGGAGTTCCCGTGGCCATCTCGGTCTTCGACCTGTTCTCGATCGGCATCGGCCCGTCCAGCTCCCACACGGTCGGCCCGATGCGGGCGGCGCGCATGTTCGCCCGCCGTCTGCGCAACGAGGGCCTGCTGCCCTCGGTCGCCTCGGTGCGCTGCGAGCTGTACGGCTCGCTCGGCGCGACCGGGCACGGGCACGGCACGCCCAAGGCGGTGCTCCTCGGCCTGGAGGGCGCCTCGCCGCGGACGGTGGACGTGGAGACGGCGGACGAGCGTGTGGAGTCGATCAGGGCCGCGGGGCTGCTGAAGCTGCTCGGCGAGCACGAGATCCGCTTCTCCTTCGACGACGATCTCGTGCTGCACCGCCGCAAGGCGCTCCCGTACCACGCGAACGGCATGACGGTGTGGGCGTTCGACGCCTCCGGCACCGAGCTGCTGTCGAAGACGTACTACTCGGTGGGCGGCGGCTTCGTCGTCGACGAGGACGCGGTGGGCGCGGACCGCATCAGGCTCGACGACACCGTGCTGAAGTACCCCTTCCGCACCGGCGACGAGTTGCTGCGGCTGACCGAGGAGACCGGGCTGTCGATCTCCGCGCTGATGCTGGAGAACGAGAAGGCCTGGCGCACCGAGGAGGAGATACGGGCCGGGCTGCTGGAGATCTGGCGGGTCATGCAGGCGTGCGTGTCCCGCGGCATGTCCAGGGAGGGCATCCTGCCCGGTGGCCTGCGGGTCCGGCGCCGGGCGTCGATGTCGGCGCGTCAACTGCGCGCCGAGGGCGATGCGTTGGCGCACGCGATGGAGTGGATCACGCTCTACGCGATGGCGGTGAACGAGGAGAACGCGGCGGGCGGCCGCGTGGTCACCGCCCCGACGAACGGCGCGGCCGGCATCATCCCCGCCGTCCTGCACTACTACATCAACTTCGTACCCGGCGCGGACGAGGACGGCGTGGTCCGCTTCCTGCTCGCCGCCGGCGCCATCGGCATGCTCTTCAAGGAGAACGCCTCCATCTCCGGCGCCGAGGTCGGCTGCCAGGGCGAGGTCGGCTCGGCCTGCTCCATGGCGGCGGGCGCGCTGGCGGAGGTCCTGGGCGGCTCGCCGGAACAGGTCGAGAACGCGGCCGAGATCGGCATGGAGCACAACCTGGGCCTGACCTGCGACCCGGTCGGCGGCCTGGTCCAGATCCCGTGCATCGAGCGCAACGGCATGGCCGCGGTGAAGGCGGTCACGGCGGCCAGGATGGCCATGCGCGGCGACGGCTCCCACAAGGTCTCCCTCGACAAGGTCATCAAGACCATGAAGGACACCGGGGCCGACATGAGCGTCAAGTACAAGGAGACGGCCCGCGGCGGCCTCGCCGTGAACATCATCGAGTGCTGAGGCCCCGATCCTCGTCGGCTTCCCGACCGCAGCTCCCATCAGCCCGCTCTCCCCGAAACGGACCGACCCGACACCACAAGTGACGTCGTGCTGCAGCCCCTTCTAGGGTGAACACTTCGAGCACTGGGGGTGGTGTCGGTGGCAGAACAGTCCGACGGCGCAAGGGTGGTGGCCGCCGTACAGCGCGTCTTCCGGGACGGGTTGCTCAGCGGACAGTCCGCCTTCGCGCGGGAACTGCGGGCGTGGACCGAACAGACGGCCGCCGACCTGCGCGCCCGCTTCGTTGACCGCCCGGACGAATCCGCGGACACGTTCGTCGTCAAGCTGCGCCGCCAGCTGGACGCCGCGCCGGACGAGACGATCGCGCTCGCGGCCGAGCTGCTTTTCGTGAACATGGCGCCGCTGGTGCCCGAGCAGATCGGAATACCCAAGAAGCGGGAGATCCTCAGCGAGGTGCTGTCCTGGGCCGGACGGCCCATCACGATCCCGACAGACCTGGCGCCGGCTCTCAGGGGCTTCATTCACGGCGGCCAGGGGTTCCTGAACTACCGGTGGGCACAGTTCCAGATTCTGGTGCTGCTGGTGGAGCGGCTCGCCGGAATGCCGCCTGCCGAGCGCGCATCAGTCCTTCACGACCCTTGGCGGTTCCGAGCCGAGTGCTTCGCCGTGCAGGAGGCCGCCGGGCACAAGAAGGGGCGGGCGCAGATCCACGTACTGCTGCACCTGCTCTTCCCGGACGACTTCCAGCCCATCGCCAGCGTCTTTCACAAACAGTCGATCCTGAAGGCGTTCGGGGACGAACTCCGCGAGCGCACCGGCGACGACGACCGGGATCTGCTCACTCTCAGCAGGGCCCTTCAGGAGCAGGCCGGAGGACCGGTCGACCTCTACGAGGAGCCGTGGGTGGGCCGTTGGCGGCGCGGCCCCGTCGAGCACGGGCAGCGCGGGTGGCTGGTGCGTGGATACAACGTGGACGGGCACAATCTGATCCCCACCTGGCTCGAACAGGGCTACTGCTCGGTGTCCTGGCTGGAGGTACCTGAGATCCCCGCCGGCGTCGGCAAGCCCGAGATTCAGCGCTTGGTCGCGGAATCCACGCCGGACGCCACGGTCCAGGCCCGTGGGCAGGCCGTGTACCAGTTGCATGTCTTCCTGACCGTCATGCAGCCCGGTGACCTCGTGGTCACGGTCACCCCGGAAGAGGTGCACGTGGGCACCGTCCAGGGGGCGGCGTGGTACGACGCCTCGGAGAGCCCGCACAACGCCCGCCGCCGCCCCGTCCAGTGGGCCACTGCCGGGCGACCTCTGCCCCGAGCGGAACTCCCGGAGGCAGTACAGGCACGGCTGACGCGACCGCCCACGGTGTACGACATCAGCAGTGTGACGGCCGAACTCGCCGAACGCGCCGGTCTGGAGGACGTCGTCGCCGAGCCTCTGCTGGAGGCCGACGTCACCAAACCGCTTGAACTGCCACCGATAACGGCGGAGTTGGCCTCGCAGCTACTGATGCCGCAGGAATGGCTGAAGGAGACCGCCGAGCAGCTCCAAGAACAGCGTCAGTTGATCTTCCATGGGCCGCCCGGCACTGGAAAGACCTACCTGGCACGAGCTCTGGCCCGGCACCTGGCCGGCCCCGACCGGGTGGAGCTCGTGCAGTTCCACCCCTCGTACACCTACGAGGACTTCTTCGAGGGCTTCCGCCCGCTCAAGGGCGAGAACGGCTCGGTGGTTTTCGAGGTGCAGCCGGGTCCGCTGAAGCTGCTGGCCGAACGGGCCAGGAAGGACCCGGCAAATCCGTATGTGCTGATCATCGACGAGATCAACCGCGCCAATGCGGCGAAGGTCTTCGGCGAGCTGTATTTCCTGCTGGAGTACCGCGAGGAACCGGTCACGACCCAGTACAGCCCGCACGACCCCTTCCACTTGCCCGGCAATCTGCTCGTCATCGGCACGATGAACACCGCCGACCGGTCGATCGCGCTGGTCGACGCGGCGATGCGCCGACGCTTCGCCTTCCGACGCCTCTCGCCCGACAGGCCTCCGATCGCCGGGCTCCTGGCACGCTGGCTACAGGCCCGCGCCCTGCCGGACACCCCCGCCCGGCTGCTGGACGCGCTCAACGCCCGGCTGGGTGATGCCGACCGGGCCATCGGGCCGTCCTATCTGATGAAGCCGGCCGTGGTCCGGCCGGAGGGGCTCGACCTCGTCTGGCGCACCCAGATCCTGCCCCTGCTCGAGGACCAGCTCTACGGCACCGGTATCGAGGTCGAGGAGGAGTACGGTCTGCCCGCCCTGCGCGCCGCGCTGGAGGAGCGATGACGCCCGGCACCGACTTGCTGCACCTCGCCGTGCCCGAAGCGGGCCCCGGCACGGTGCGCGAGCTGACCGGTGACCAGATCGCCGCACTGCTCACCGTGCCGGGGCTGGTGCGGTTGAGTCCGGCTGTCGGCGGCCGTTGGCGGGTGAGCGGCAACCAGAAGGCCGGCCTGGTAAGACTGCGTACCCCGTCCGGGGGCGCCGTCCAGCTGCTGCTGCGCCCCAAACTCCCCGTGGGCAACCTGCTCTTTCTGCTCTGTCACTCCCCCTCCGACCCCTGGCTCCGCGAGGCCGTCACGGGGGCCGAGTCAGAGGACCTGCTGCCCGCCGTCGCAGAACTGCTCGTCCGGATCGCCCGCCGCACCCTGGAGGCCGGAGTGCTGCACGGCTACCGCACAGTGGAGGAGGAAGCGCCCTTGGTCCGGGGCCAGATCCGCACAGCGGGCCAGCTGCGCCGCTTCGGGATGCCCCTACCGGTCTCCATCCGCTACGACGACCACACCCCGGACATCGCCGAGAACCGGATTCTCCTCGCGGCACTGCATCTCGCCGCCAGACTGCCGGGCCTACCCCGACACACCGACGTCGCCCTGCGGCACCTCGCCCACCACCTCGACGCCGTGCAGCCGCCGCGCCCGGGCGAGCCCCTGCCCGGATGGACACCGAACCGGCTGAATTCCCGCTATGTGCCGGCTCTCAGGCTCGCCGAACTGCTGCTGTCGGGCCGCTCCGTGCGGCTCGAGGGCGGCGAACCCGTCACCGCCGACGGCTTCGTGCTCGACATGCCGACCGTCTTCGAACGGTTTCTCACCTCGACTCTGGGTGACGCCCTCGCCCGCCACGGGGTGCGGTGCGCAGCGCAGGAACAGCACCATCGCCTCGACCTGGCCGGCCATGTGCGGCTCCGCCCCGACCTGGTGCTCTACCGGTCCGGCCGCACGCTCTCCGTCGTCGACGCCAAGTACGCCGTCCGCCACGAACCCGCGCCTCCCACCGAGCACCTCTATCAACTGCTGTCCTACTGCACTGCCCTGGGCCTTCCGTCCGGTCATCTCGTCTACGCGACGACCAGCCATGAGGCCACCGTCTCGCGGGCGCCGGCGACGGACCACGTGATCCGCCGTGCCGGTATTACTGTCACCGCCCACGGCCTGAATCTGGGTGGGCCTCCGAGCACCCTGCTCACTGAGGTGTCCGCGCTTGCCGACCGCATCGCCCTCTCGGGACCGCAGGGGCCACCGCGACGGAGGGAGAATGACGTTCCCCCCGGGTCTACCCATCAGTAACCATCTGCCCCTACGCTGCCGCCAACTCGGTGACGGCAAAGGGGTATTGACGTATGCGCGTGGTGAGACGGATGGCGGCGCTGCTGGGCGCGGCCGCGATGCTGATGGCGGTACCGGGCAACGCTCAGGCGGCGTCGCCGAAGTTCTCGGAGACGACGGCGATCGGGACGCACAACGCGTACGAGAAGGCCAAGTACACCTACTGGGCACAGGCGTTGGACTCCGGTGCCTCGCTGCTGGAGCTGGACGTGTACGCGGACAGCCTGAGCAAGCGGTGGCGGGTGAGCCACAGCAACCCGCTCGGCAACGACAACAACTGCGAGAAGGCGGCCACGCCGAGCGAGCTCTACAGCAAGAACCGCAACCAGGACCTCGGCAGCTGCCTGGACAACATGGCGGCCTGGCAGCAGCTCCACCCGGACCACGCCCCTGTCGTCGTCAAGGTCGAGATGAAGGTCGGCTTCAACAACAACGTCGGCCTCGGCCCCGACGAGTTCGACACCCTGGTCTCGCGCAAGCTCGGCGGCAGCGTCTTCAGGCCGGCCGACCTGCTCGGCTCCTCCTACTCCACGCTCGACGCGGCGGCGAAGGCGAACGCGTGGCCGACGCGGGACGCGATGAAGGGCAAGTTCCTCTTCGAGCTCATCCCCGGCACGGTCGAGCAGCAGAACCCCTTCGACCACTACTGGACCGACGAGGAGTACGGCGACCACCTGCGCGACCTGTACGCGGCCGGGGACATCTCGGCGGCGCAGGCCTTTCCCGCGGTGCTCGGCGCGGCGAGCGGCGACCCGCGCACCGGCCGCTACGACAGCTCCATCCGGCCGTGGTTCGTCTTCTTCGACGGGGACGCGGCGGCGTACGTGAACAACGGGTACGACACGTCCTTCTACTCGACGAACCACTACATCCTGATCACGACGGACGCGGCCGGCGTCTCCCCGGCGATCTCCTCGACCGCCCCGACGGACGCCGAAGTAGCCGCCCGGCTGGCGCTGTTGGCGGCGGACCACGCGAGTCTGATCACCTCGGACTGGGCGGCGAAGCCGGCATCCGTTCTGAGTTCGGTGGCTGCGAGAGGTTGACGTCTTAAAGTATGGGGTCTACAACTCCCCTCCCCACGACAGCACTTCAGGGAGTCCCCCCATGCTGCACGGAATCGACGTCAGTGCGTTCCAGTCCGCCTCGTACGGCACGGACGGCCTCTCCTTCGTCTTCGTCAAGGCGACGGAGGGCCGTTCGTACGTCAACCCGAGACTGGCCGCGCAGACGAAGACCGCCCGGGACGCGGGTCTGGTCGTCGGCTTCTACCACTTCCTGTGGCCCGGCAACCTCGAGGCCCAGGCCGAGTACTTCGTCAGTCATGCCCCCGAGAGGGCGGGCGACATCCTTGCCGTGGACTGGGAGACGACGAGCTCCGGGACGCACGCGAGCAACGCGGAGAAGGACTCGTTCATCCGCAAGGTGAAGGCGCTCAGGCCGAACAACCGGGTGATCCTCTACGCCAACAGGAACTTCTGGCTCGACATCGACCGCACCTCGTACGCCGGCGACGGCCTGTGGATCGCCGACTACGTCACGGCGGGCAAGCCCCGTATCAAGGCCAAGTGGCGCTTCCACCAGTACTCCAGCGAGCCGCACGACAAGGACGTCGCGGACTTCGCGAGCAAGGCGGCCCTCAAGGAGTGGGCCGCGGGCGCATGAGTGAGAGATCATCCCCATAGGGACGAGGGGAGAATTCTCATGTCGGGTGGCTCGGTCGCCGCGGTCAGCAGCAACGGGACGTATTCGTTCACCAAGCCCAACCGGGAGAGCATCACGCTGCTCGCGGGGCTGGGTGTCGAGGGTGACGTGCACGCCGGGGTGACGGTGAAGCACCGGTCGCGGGTGGCCCGGGACCCCTCGCAGCCGAACCTGCGCCAGGTGCACCTCATTCACGAGGAACTGTTCGACGAGGTCCATGAGGCCGGCTTCGAGGTCGCGGCCGGGCAGCTCGGGGAGAACGTCACCACGCGTGGGCTCGACCTGCTGGGCCTGCCGGTGGGCACGCTGCTGCGGCTCGGGGACGAGGCCGTCGTCGAGGTCACCGGGCTGCGCAACCCCTGTCTGCAGATCGACAACTTCCGCAGCGGGCTGCTGAAGCAGGTCGTCGGGCGGGACGCGGACGGCTCGGTCCGGCTCAGGGCCGGGATCATGGGCGTCGTCGTGAGCGGAGGCGTGGTGCGGCCCGGAGATCCGGTGAAGGTCGAGCTGCCGGAGGGGCCGCACCGGCCGTTGGAGATCGTCTGAGCAGGCCGCGTCAGGCCCGCCACTCCGCCGTACGCTCGGGGCTCGCCGCGGCCAGCGCCTTCGTGACTCCGTCGACGCCCTCGCGCAGGCCGTACACCGGGGTGCCGGGCTGCTGGCGCCAGGAGTCGTCGAGGCCGCCGGCGTCCACGGTGTCGAAGCCGAGCTCGTCGATCAGCGCCCTGACCTTCCGCTTGGCCACCTCGTCGTCGCCCGCCACCGGGAGGGCCTGCCGGTCGGGGGCGCCGGCCGGGCTCGGGCGCTCCAGGATGTCGGCGGCGAAGGTGCCGTTGAAGGCCTTGACGACCGGGTGCCCGATCTGCCGCTCGGTCCAGCGGCTCTCGGTCAGGCCCTCGTCCTCGATCCCGGCGATCTTCCCGTCGCGCTGCTGGGGGTAGTAGTTGCCGGTGTCGATCACCGCGACGCCCTCGGCGGCCCCGTCGAGCAGGCCGGAGGGCAGGTTCGGGACGGCCTTCAGGGGAACGGTGACGACGACGATCTCCGCGTCGCGCGCCGCCTCCTCCACCGGCACCGGTGTCGCGCCGGTCTCCTCGGCCAGCTCGGTGAGGGTCTGCGGGCCGCGGGAGTTGGCCACGGAGACGTCGTGTCCGAGGGCGGTCAGCCGCCGGGTGAGGTTGCCGCCGATGTTGCCCGCGCCGATGATGCCGATCTTCATGACAGGCCTTGCCTTTCGAGTCGATGCACACGCATACGTCTGGTGGGCGTCAACCCCGGGCCTCTCCGGGCTATTCCGCAGGACGTCCGGACGGACGAAGGGGCGCCGGCGCACACGGCGCCGGCGCCCCTCGGGCGAGCGTCACTTGTTCAGGTACGCCCAGAACTCGTCGAACGACAGGACCTTGTCGCCGTTGAGGTCGCGGGCCTTGATGATGACCTCGGCCACCGATTCGGTGACGTTCCAGTCGCCCCCCTGCGCCAGAGCGGTCTTGAACTCGGCGGCGGTGATGAACCCGTCGCCGTCGGTGTCGATCCTCTGGAACTCCTTGCGCGCTGCTTCGATATCGGCCACCGATCCGCCCCTTTTATCCATGTTCCATTGCCATGCTGGCGTACTGACGCAGGTCAGACTAACCGCCCGGACGCGCCTCCAGTGCGGCGACCACCGCGGTAGCGGGCGAGACGGCACCTTGCGCACGTCCTCCAGGCCGAGGCCCAGCTCGCGCGGGGTGCGGATCAGCTCCAGGCGTGCGGCGGACCCGGCGTCGCAGAGCCGGTAGCCGCCCGGGGAGCGGGTGACCGGTCATCTCTGCGAGTGTGGGCCTTCCAGTGGGTGGAGACTCAAGGAGCGCGGAGATGGAGACGTTGCGGGACATTCTCGGCGCGGCGGCCCGCGGTGTCTTCCCGCCCGCGAACGGCGGTACGACCGTCGTCCCGCAGGCCTGCCACCGGGACGCCGGGGTCCTCGCCTTCACCGCGCACTCCGTCGTCTTCACCGACGAGGATCCGGGCTGGGTGTACGACACCCTGCGCGCCACGGACTGCGATCCGCTGGCCGCCTCCATGAACCCGCGTTTCCTCGCGGCGCTCATGGAACGTACGGGCCGCAGGGCGGAGACGATCGACGCACTGCTGGTCGCCGCCCCGCTGCCCGGCGAACCGCCCCTGGCGCTGCGGGAGATCGACGACGCCGTCCACTCCCGGGTCGGCTACGCCCGCGGGCGGCGCGACGAGGTGCGGGCCTGGGAGGCGGACGGCGCGGTGCTGGTGACGGGGCGCGGGGTCGGCGGCCGGCTGGAGGTCTCGGTGGAGGTGGACGAGGGGGTACGGCAGCGGGGGCTGGGGCGGCTGCTGGTGAGAGCCGCCCGCCATCTCGTCGCCGAGCCGCTGTGGGCGCAGGTCGCCCCGGGCAACGCCCGCAGCGTGCGGGCGTTCCAGGCGGCCGGCTACCGGGCCGTGGGCTCGGAGGCGCTGCTGCTGCCCGAGTAGGGCCGGGTCAGCGGAAGATGCCCGTGTGGCCGAGCGAGTACCGGCCCGGCTGGGGGTAGACCGCGAGCCCGTGCGGGCCGCTGCCGACCTTGATGCGGGCCAGTTCACGGCCGGAGGCGGTGTCGATGGCGTACACCTCGGCGTTGTAGCGGCCGGACAGCCACAGAACCTTGCCGTCCGCCGAGACGCCGCCCATGTCGGGGCTGCCGCCGCCGGGCAGGTGCCACTTCTTGGTGAGCTTGTTCTGCGCGAAGTCGAAGACCGAGATGCTGCCCTCGCCACGGTTGGAGATGTACATCTCGCGCGAGTCGCGGCTGATGTAGAGGCCGTGGGCGCCCTTGCCGGTGGGCAGGAAGGACGGCTGGGTGAACTTGTCGCCGTCGAGGATCCACACGCCGTCGGCCATCATGTCGGCGATGTAGAACCGCTTGCCGTCGGGGGAGATCTTCACGTCCTGCGGCATCGAGCCGTGGAACGGCAGCTTCTGCTGGCCGACGACCTGCATCCGCTCGGTGTCGACCTTGAGCAGTTCTCCGCTGAACTCGCAGGAGACGATGAAGTACCGGCCGTCCAGGGAGAAGTCGGCGTGGTTGACGCCGTAGCAGCTGACCGGGACGGTCTTGACGCGCTTCATGGTGTGCGCGTCGCGGAAGACGAGTTCGCGGTCGAGGGAGGCCATGACGATCGCGTACTTGCCGTTCGGCGTGAAGTAGAGGTTGTACGGGTCGTGCACGTCGACCGTCCTGCCCGTCCTGCCGGTCTTCGGGTCGATGGGGGTGAGGGTGTTGCCGCGGTCGTTGTTGACCCACAGCGTCTTCAGGTCCCAGGAGGGGACGACGTGCTGGGGCTGGGTGCCGACCGGGATCGTCCCGATCACCTTGTAGGTCTCGGGGTCGATGACGGAGACGGTGTTGGAGTTGGTGTTGGGGACGTAGACGCGGGACGGGAAGTCCTTGACGACCGGGGAGAGCCGGTTCGGGCGGTCGGCCGCGTACACGTCCTTGGGGTCGAGGACGGGCGGCATGCCGGGCAGCCCCTGGACGGCGGCCTTCTTCTCGGCCGGCGCGACGGCCGCCTTGCTGCCGAGGGCCTCGTCCTTGTGGTGGTCGGCGCCGGAGCTGCAGGCTGCCAGGGAGACGAGGACGGCACTCGCGAGGAGAGCGTGGGCGATTCGGGTGCGCTGCATCAGCTGAACAACTCCGTGGTGGTCACCGCGGACAGACCGCGGTGGGCGAGTTCTTCCAGGACGGCGGGGAGCGCCTTGACGGTGTCCGGGTAACCGAAGTGCAGGCTGACCATGGACCCGTCGCGCACCTCGGCGGCGACCTTGCGCGTGATGGCGTCGGCGCCGGGCCGGGTGTAGTCGAGGGAGTCGACGTCGTAGGACAGGACGTGCGGGTATCCGGCCTCGCGGGCCAGGCGGGCGACGAGCGGGGAGGCCAGCGGGGCCCGGGAGGGGCGGAACCAGGTGCCGATCGAGCCGGTGAGGCGCCGGAGCCGGTCCGCGCAGGCGGTGATCTCGGAGCGGGCGTCGGCCTCGGACATGGTGTCGATCGCCAGGTGCCGCTGGGTGTGGTTGCCCAGGTCGTGGCCGCCGTCGAGGATCCGGCGGGCGATGTCGGGGTGCTCGTCGAGCCAGGTTCCGACGGCGAGGACGGTCAGGTGCGCGCCGTGCTTCTCGGCCTCGGTCAGCAGGGAGTGGGCGATGGCGGGGTCGCCCTGGCCGTGGAAGGTGAGGGCGACGCGGGGGCGGGTGCGGGGGCCGTGGGTGAGCTGGGCGGGTCGGCCCGGGTAGCGGCGGGGGGCGGGGGCCACTGCGGGGGAGGTCGGCGGGGTGGCGGAGGGTTCGGTGGACGTCGGACGCGACGCGGAGGGCGCGGGATGTGCGACGGCGCCGTGCGTGGCACATCCGGCGGAGAGGGCGCCTGCGGCGAGGAGGCCGGCGCCCGTGCGTAGGGCCGTGCGGCGGTCGGTCGGGGTCACCCGCACCATTTAAGAGGGGCAGGGTAAGAAAACGGCCGATTGCCCCGATTAGGGGGCGTTTTCGGGTCGCGGCGAACGGGAGCGGCCCTGAGCCGACAGGCCCTAGCGGTCGGCGACGCGCATTTCGAACCAGGTTGTCTTGCCGCGGGGCAGCAGGTCGACGCCCCAGCGGTCGGAGAGCTTGTCGACCAGGAACAGACCGCGGCCGCTGATGTCGGTCTCCTGGACGGGCATCAGACAGGGCAGCCCCCGGGACGGGTCGCGGACCTCGATGCGGATCCAGCCCCTGCGGCGGCGCATCCGGAGGCCGAACACCCGGGCTCCGGTGTGCCGGACGGCGTTGCCGACCAGCTCGGAGACCAGCAGGACCACGTCCTCGGTCATCTTCGGCGTCAGCCCCCACTGGCGGAGGACGACGACCTGGGCGAGGCGGCGGGCGGTGGCCGCGGACTCGGGGCGGGAGGGGAGCGGCACCTCCGCGTCCGTCGGGTTGCCGAACAGTTCCAGCGCTTTCAGCGCCCGCTCGTCCTCCACCGCGGGCGACCAGCGCGCCGCCGTCGCACGGCCGTGTCCCCGCGGCTGTTCGATGCCCTCCAGCCCCGCCATGCCCCCATCATGGCCGCCGAAAGCTCACTCCGGGGCCGTTCCGGGGGAATACGCCCCCCGGAATCAACCGCTCCGGATGAGTCGTTTGACATATGCCAAAGTCAATTCGTGGTCACCCACAACCCGGTTGAGCTGCGACGCAGGCATCGCGAGCGGCAATCGACCGCCCCCCTGGATCAGCCAGACTTAAGGTTGCCTTAAGGCTCTCATAAACCGCCCCATCGAGGGACCACCGGATCAGACAGCGTGTCAATTGCAAGTGGTTCAGAGGAACTTCGCCTTGCCGGGTCCCTCCTCCACGAAGCTCCGCATCCCCCGCTCCCGGTCCTCGGTGGCGAACAGGCCCGCGAACCAGTTCCGTTCCACCGCGAGTCCCGTGTCGATGTCGGTCTCCAGGCCCGTGTCGATGGACTCCTTCGCCGCCCGCAGCGCGAGCGCCGGACCCTGCGCGAGCTTCGCCGCCCACTCGTGCGCCGCGGTGTACACCTCGGCGGCCGGGACGACCCGGTCGACCAGGCCCAGCGCCAGCGCCTCGTCCGCCCTGACCATACGTCCGGTGAAGATCAGGTCCTTGGCCTTGGAGGGGCCGATGAGCCGGGACAGCCGCTGGGTGCCGCCGGCGCCCGGGATCAGGCCGAGGAGGATCTCGGGCTGGCCGAGCTTGGCGTTGTCCGCGGCGATGCGGAAGTCCGCGCACAACGCGAGTTCGCAGCCGCCGCCGAGGGCGTAGCCGGTGACCGCCGCGACCACCGGCTTGGGGATGCGGGCCACCGCCGTGAACGAGTCCTGCAGGGCGCGGGCGCGCAGGACCATCGCCGTGTGGTCCATGTTCTGCATCTCCTTGATGTCCGCGCCCGCCGCGAACACCTTCTCCCCGCCGTAGACGATCACGGCCCGCACGTCCTCGCGCCGGGTCGCCTCCTCGGCGAGCTCCTTGAGCCGGTCCTGGGTGGCGACGTCCAGCGCGTTCATCGGCGGACGGTCGAGGCGGATGGTGCCGACACCTTCGGCGACTTCGAGATTCACGGTCATGCAGGCAGGTTAACGGGGACTAACGACAACGGCCCCGGTGTGGTACCTCACACCGGGGCCGTCGATCGACGGACGTCTACGACTTCCACTTCTCCCACGACATGTTCCAGCCGTTGAGTCCGTTGGCCGGGTCGACGGTACGGTCGTCGGAGTTCTTCACCGTCACCACGTCGCCGACGATGGAGTGGTCGAAGAACCAGGCGCCCGGCAGCGAGCGGTCGTAGCCGCCGCGCGCGTCGCGCAGGCCGATGCAGCCGTGGCTGGCGTTGTAGTTGCCGAACGCGCCGCCGCCCCAGTAGTTGCCGTGGGCGAAGGTGCCCGAGTCGGTCAGCCGCATGGCGTCCGGGACGTCCTTGATGTCGTACTCGCCGCCGTAGCCGACCGTGTCGCCGTTCATCCGGGTCACCCGCAGCTTCTCGCTGATGACCATCTGGCCGTTCCAGGTGTCGTAGCCCGGCTTGCCGGTGGTGACGGGAAGGGTCTTGTACACCTTCCCGTCCCGCATGACCTTCATCGTGTGCTTCTTGGCGTCCACGATCGAGACCTGGTTGCGGCCGACGGTGAACTTCACGGTCTTGGCCTGCTTGCCGTAGACACCGGGGCGGCCCTCGACGCCGTCCAGGTTCAGGCTGACGGTGACCTTGGTGCCGGACTTCCAGTAGTCCTCCGGGCGGAAGTCGAGGCGGTCGTTGCCGAACCAGTGGCCCTCGACGTCGACGGCCGGCTCGGTCTTGATGCTGATGGCCTTCTCGACGTCACCGGGGTGCGTGATGCCCCGGGTGAAGCGGATCGAGAACGGCATCCCGACGCCGACGGTGGAGCCGTCCTCGGGGGTGAAGCTGCCGATGAAGGTGTTCTTCGGGGTCAGCGTGGTGAAGCTGGAGTCCTCGGCCGCCTGGCGGCCCTCGGAGTCCTTGGCGACGGCGTGCACGGTGTACTTCGTGGACGCCGCCAGATGCGTGGACGGCGTCCACGAGGCGCCGCCGTCGGTGATCTTCCCGGCTATCGCCTCGCCCTTGGCGGTCTTGACCTCGACCTGCGTCAACTTGCCCTTGGAGGCGCTGACCTTGAGCGCGCCGCTGGTGTCGACGGAGGTCGCGCCGTCCTTCGGGGCGATGGCGACGACGGCCACCGACTGCTTGCTCTGCGCGCTGTCCGCGCCCTTGCCCTTGGCGTCCCCGGAACCGGACCCGGAGCCCGAGCCACCCCCTCCGCACGCGGTGACGGTGAGGAGCAGGGCGCCGAGTATCAGCGCCGGCACTCCCCTGCGTCCGCGCGCGTCAACCGACGCCCCCGATATCGGCCGCACGTTCAAGTCGTTCTCCCCTCCCGGGCCTGGTCGGGCCCCACCCCAGTGCGCCAGCCCAGCGCATTCGCGCATATTAACCGCAGGGTTTTGAGAATCGTGTCAGCCGAAGGTCACCGTTTCGTCCCAACATCAACTGCCCGCTTTCCACTCCTTCCACCCCATGTTCCATCCCCCGAGGCCGTTGTCGGGAGCGACCTTTTTGTCATTGCTGTGGACCACCTCGATGACGTCCCCGATCAGGCTGCGGTCGAAGAACCAGCCCGCGGGGGTGTCGGAGCCGCCGCCCTTGACGTCCCTGAGCCCCACGCACCCGTGGCTGACATTGACCCGGCCCGGGGCGTCGGGCGCCCAGTAGTTGCCGTGGACGAAGGTGCCGGAGTCGGTCAGGCGCATGGCGTGCGGGACGTCCGGGATGTCGTACTCGCCGCCGAAGCCGACCGTGCGGCTGTTCATGCGGGTGACCTCGAGCATCTCCATCACCACCATCTTCCCGTTGTAGGTGGTGTGCTGGGGCGAGCCGGCCGTGATGGGCACGGTGGCCAGCAGGGCGCCGTCCCGCCGCACCTGCATGGTGTGCCCTGCAGCGTCGACCAGGGAGACCTGGCTGCGGCCGACGGTGAAGGAGAACGTCTTGTCCTGGATGCCGTAGACGCCGGGCGCCCCCTCCACGTCCCGCAGCCGCAGATCGACCGTGACCTGGGTGCCGGGCTTCCAGTAGTGCTCGGGGCGGAAGTCCAGGCGGCCCCCGCCGAACCAGTGCGGGCGGATCTCGACGGCCGGGCGGGCGGTGACGCGGATCGCGCGCTCGACCGCCGCGCGGTTCGCGACCTCCCGGTTGAACTCCAGGGAGACGATCATGCCGGTGCCGACGATGGCGCGGTTCTCGGGAGTGACGTAGCCGACGAACCGCTCGTCGGGGACGTAGGTGGTGAAGGTCGTGTGGCGGGCCGACCTGCGGCCGTGCCCGTCCAGGGCGACCGCGTCGACGGTGTACTTGGCGGCGAGCGCGAGCCGGCCGTCGTCCGGCTCCCAGCGCAGTCCGTCGTCGGAGACGTGCCCGGGTACCTCGGTCTCCTGCGCGTCCTGTGCCTCGACGACCTTCACCGACTCCAGGCGCCCGCTGGGCACCCGCACCACGAGCCGCTGGTCGGGCCGGACACTCTTGCTGCCGTCGTCCGGTGAGACCCGGATGACGTCCTCGGGAGCGGGTGGCTTGCCGAGGGCCTCGTCGATGCCGGTCGGGGAGGTGCAGCCGGCGAGGAGCCCCGCCCATGTCAGTACGGCGGCCAGTGCGGCCCCCGCGCGCCGCGCGCGCCTGTGTGCGTCCTTCACATGGGGCCCAACGAGCGGCCCCCCCTGGGGAAACGTGAGTGCGAGCCACGCTCTGGGCAGAACAGTGGGGAGGACGGCGTGAGGGGCGCCGCGGCCGGGACGCCGCACGCCCTTTCCATCCCGTTCCACGAGCCGTGGGAGGCCGACAGGTGTCCAGCGCAGCCGAGCAGGAGGCGGTGGCCGAGAAGGGTGTGCGCCCTTCCGCCGTGGTCGACGGCGCGCCCCGCAGGGTGCCGGGCGTGCCCGTGCGGCCGGGTGCGCCGACGCCGCTGGGCGCCAGGTTCCGTACCGGGCCGGACGGGGTGGCGGGTACCAACTTCGCGCTGTGGGCGGGCGGGGCGGAGGCGGTGGAGCTGTGCCTGTTCGACGAGCGGGGCAAGGAGACGCGGGTCCGTCTGACCGAGCTGACCCACGAGATCTGGCACGGCTTCGTGCCGGGGGTCGTGCCCGGGCAGCGGTACGGCTACCGGGTGCACGGCCGCTGGGACCCGTGGACCGGCGGCCGCTGGAACCCGGCCAAGCTGCTGCTCGACCCGTACGCGCGCGCGGTGGACGGCGACTTCGGGCTGCCCCCGGAGGTGTACGGGCATGTGCGCGACTGGCCGCAGCAGCACGTCGCGGACACCGTGCGCGACGAGCGGGACTCGGCGCCGTACGTCCCCAAGGGCGTCGTCGTCCACGATGACGACGACTGGTCCGACGACCGCCGCCCGAAGACCCCGTGGGCGGACTCGGTCATCTACGAGCTGCACGTGCGGGGCTTCACCAAGCTGCACCCGGGCATCCCGCAGGAGCTGCGCGGCACCTACGCCGGTCTGGCGCACCCGGCCGCGATCGAGCACCTGGTCGGGCTGGGCGTCACGGCGGTGGAGCTGCTGCCCGTGCACCAGTTCGCCCACGAGGACCACCTGCTGCGCCGCGGCCTGAAGAACTACTGGGGCTACAACTCCATCGGCTACTTCGCCCCGCACGCCGGGTACGCCGCCTCCGGTACGACGGGCCAGCAGGTCGGCGAGTTCAAGCGCATGGTGCGGGCGCTGCACGCGGCCGGCATCGAGGTGATCCTGGACGTCGTCTACAACCACACGGCCGAGGCGGGCGAGCTGGGCCCGACGCTGTCGCTGAAGGGCATCGACAACCGCGGCTACTACCGGCTGCAGTCGGACGCCCGGCGCTACGCGGACTACACCGGCTGCGGCAACACCCTGCACGTGGTCCAGCCGCACGTGCTGCGCCTCATCACCGACTCGCTGCGCTACTGGGTGACGGAGATGGGCGTCGACGGCTTCCGCTTCGACCTGGCCGCCGCGCTGGCCCGCTCGATGCACGACGTCGACATGCTCTCGCCGTTCCTCGCGGTCATCGCCCAGGACCCGGTGCTCCGGCGCGTGAAGCTGATCGCCGAGCCCTGGGACGTGGGCTCCGGCGGCTACCAGGTGGGTGCCTTCCCACCGCTGTGGACGGAGTGGAACGACCGGTACCGCAACGCCGTGCGGGACTTCTGGCGCGGCGCGCTGCCCGACGTGCGGGACCTCGGCTACCGCCTGTCGGGCTCCAGCGACCTCTACGCGTGGGGTGGCCGGCGCCCCTACGCGTCCGTCAACTTCATCACCGCGCACGACGGTTTCACCCTGCGCGACCTGGTGTCGTACGAACGCAAGCACAACGAGGCCAACGGCGAGGGCAACCGCGACGGCACGGACGACAACCGGTCCTGGAACTGCGGGGCGGAGGGCGAGACCGACGACGAGCGCGTACGGGCGCTGCGGCGGCGGCAGCTGCGGAACCTGCTGACCACCCTGCTGCTGTCGACGGGCGTGCCGATGCTGGTCGCCGGTGACGAACTGGGCCGCACCCAGCGCGGCAACAACAACGCCTACTGCCAGGACAACGAGATCGGCTGGCTGGACTGGGGACTGCTGGCGGAGCCCGGCTGGAAGGCGCTGGCCGACCTCACCTCCCGGCTGATCGCGCTGCGCCACCGCCATCCGGTGCTGCGCCGCCGCGCCTTCTTCTCGGGCCGCGCGCACTCGGCGGACGGCCTGCGCGACCTGGCCTGGTTCACCTCGCGCGGAGCGGAGATGACGGAACGGGACTGGTACGCGCCGGCCGCCACCCTCGGCATGTACCTCTCCGGCCGGGACATCCCGGGCCGCGACGAGCGGGGCGAGGCGATCCTCGACGACAGCTTCCTCGCCGTCCTGCACGCCGGCGACCGCCCGTCGAGCTTCGTCCTGCCGGGGCCGCCGTGGGCCGAACGCTACGAGGTGGTCGTCGACACCTCGCGCGAGACCCAGTCGGAAGAACCGGCGGTGGCGCACCGCGCAGGCACGGCGATCACGATCCCGGCCCGCTCGGTACTGCTGCTGCGGGTGGCCGGATGACCTAGCCGAGGATCCCCCGCTGGTACGCCGTGGCCACCGCTGCGGCGCGGTCGTTCACTCCCAGCT
Organism: Streptomyces sp. C1-1; assembly: GCF_050214755.1. Taxonomy (NCBI): domain Bacteria; kingdom Bacillati; phylum Actinomycetota; class Actinomycetes; order Kitasatosporales; family Streptomycetaceae; genus Streptomyces; species Streptomyces sp. C1-1. The sequence continues at coordinate 3,530,176 of NZ_CP189826.1, forward strand.
TGGCGTAGAGGTGGGTGAGGTGGGTTTTCACGGTCGCCTCGCTGATGAACAGTTCGCGGGCGATCTCGCGGTTGGAGGTGCCCCTGGCGACCAGGGCCAGGACCTCGCGTTCGCGGGCCGAGAGGGGCTCGTTGCCGGGGGCGCGTACCGCGGAGACCAGGCGGGAGGCGACGGCCGGGGAGAGGACGGTGCGGCCCTCGGCGGCGGCGCGCACGGCGGTGAACAGCTCCTCGCGCGGGGCGTCCTTGAGGAGGTAGCCCGTGGCGCCGGCCTCGATCGCCGGAAGGGTGTCGGTGTCGGTGTCGTACGTCGTGAGCACGAGGACCTTGGCACGGGCGCCGCGCCGGGTGAGCTCGGCGATGGCGTCGACCCCGCCGCCGCCCGGCATGCGCAGGTCCATCAGGACCACGTCGGGGTCGAGCGCGGCGGCCCGCTCGACCGCCTCGACGCCGTTCGCGGCCTCACCGAGGACGCGGAAGCCCGGCGCGGACTCGAACATGCCGCGCAGGCCGTCCCGTACGACGGGATGGTCGTCGACGATCAGCACGGAGATGTCATGCGTCATGGCGGACCAACGGTACGCGAGCCGACAGCGCCGTGCCGTGCCCCGGCTCGGACTCCACGGTGAGGGAACCGGCGATGCGTTCGGCGCGGGCGCGCATGCCGTCCAGGCCGAAGCCGCCGGAGGCGGTGCGGGCCGGTACGGCGTCCGGGTGGAAGCCGGTGCCGTCGTCGCGGATGTCGAGGACGACCTCGTCGCCCATGAAGGAGAGGGTGACGCCGACGCGGGTGGCCCGGGCGTGGCGGGCGGCGTTGGACAGGGCCTCCTGGACGATGCGCAGGAGGGTGGCCGCCACCTCGCCGTGGAGCTGCTCCGCGGTGCCGGTGACGGTGAAGTCGGCCCGCACGCCGGTGCGTTCGCCCCATTCGAAGACAGTCTTCTTCAGCGCCTGGGGCAGCCCGTCGTTGTCCAGTGCCGGCGGCGCGAGGTTGTGGACGGAGCGGCGGGCCTCGCCCAGGCTGTGGCGGGCCAGCTCCACGGCGCGGCCCACGTGCTCGCGGGCCGCCGCCTCGTCGGGCGTGTTCGCGACGACCTGGAGCTGGGCGATGATGCCGGTCAGGCCCTGGGCGATGGTGTCGTGGATCTCTGCGGCCAGGCGCCGGCGTTCGTCGGCGACCCCCGCCTCCCGTGCCTGGACGAGGAGTTGGGCGTGGAGGGCGGCGTTCTCGTCGAGCGCCTGCTGCAACGCGGCGTTGGTGCGCTCCAGTTCGGTGATGGTCTCGGTCCGCTCGTGGGCCCGTCGCGTCTCCTGCTCGGTGAGATGGGCGACCACCATCTGCAGGCCGGAGTTGGCGGCCAGCAGCGCGAGGAAGACCAGCCACTGCACCGCGCTGCCGAACGGCATCCCGCCGGCCTGCGCGCCGGCCACGGTGACGGCGCTCGCGAACAGGCCGAGCCGCTGCCACCTGATGCCCGGGATCGTCTCGTCGGCGTCCATGTAGCCGGTCGCGGCGTAGAAGGCGAAGAACGGGTTGAGCCAGGTGAGGGCGAAGGCCAGCGCCCAGCGGACGGCGTAGTACGCGGTCCCGGCCCGGGAGGGGGTGCGGCGCCGGTCGGGCCCGTGGGGGCGGGTGCTGTGCCACCACAGCTGGAGTACGACCGCGGCGCCGAGCAGCGCCCAGGCGGAGTACCACTTGGCCGGTCCGGCATGCGGGTCGGCGGTGGCGAGCGCGGGGACGAGACCGATGAACAGCAGCCCGTACGGCCCCCAGGTGTGGAACTGCTCCCAGCGCCGCTCGATCTGCGTGTCCACCCCGGTCATGTCCTCAGTCTGCACGGCCGGCCGCCTACTCCCAGCGGAACCAGCGGCCGGCCGCGCCGGTCAGCAGCAGGATCCACACCGCCAGCACGCCGATGTGGCCCCAGCCGGGCCAGTGCCCGGCCGCCGCCCGGTTCAGGGCCTGCGCGGCCGCGCCGAAGGGCGTGCAGTCGACGATCCTCGCCATCAGGTGCGGCATGGACTGCACGGGCAGCCACACGCCCGCGCAGAACATCGACGGGAAGAACACGGCCGATCCGATCGCGCCCGCGATCTTCGTCGTACGGGACAGCGCCGACACCACCGATCCGAGAGCGAGGGCGACCAGGACGGCCAGGAGCAGCGCGAGGAGGTATCCGAGGGGCTGCTTCGGCAGCCGCACGGCGAAGGCCAGCCGCCCGACGACGAGGGCGAGCAGCGCCGACACCAGGGCGGCGCCGCCGTAGACCACCATCTGCGCGGACAGCAGGGCGGAGGGGCGGACGGGCGTGGTGGCCATCCGGCGCAGGATGCCGCGCTCGCGGTAGCCGGTGAGGGTCTGCGGCATGGACTGCAGCCCCCCGACGATCAGGCCGAGCAGGACGGCGACCGGGACGTAGACGTCGATGGTGCGCAGTCCGCCGAGGTCGCTCTGGTGCTCCCGGAACCCGGGGATCGAGCCGAGGATCACCAGCAGCAGGGTCGGGAAGAGCAGGATCCAGAAGACCGCTCCCGGTTCCCGGCGGAAGAGACGGACCTCGGTCCGCAGTACGGCGGTGCTCATGACGCGGTCTCCTTCGTGTCGGCCTTCGTCAGGTCGAGGAAGGCGTCGTCGAGCGTGGCGTCCACGACGCGGAGCTGGTGGGCGGTGACCCGGTGGCGGGCGAGGAGGGTGATGACGGCGTTGACCGTCTCGTCGGTGCCGGCCAGCGTGATCCGGCCGTCCTTGCGGTCGACGGACGCGAGCGCGGGCAGGGCGGCCAGGTCACGGTCGTCCAGCGGCGCGGACGGGGTGAAGCTGATGACCGTGGCGCCCGCCGAGCGCCGGATCAGACCGGCCGGGGTGTCCAGGGCGGCCAGCCGTCCCCTGTCGATGACGGCGATCCGGTCGCACAGCCGCTGGGCCTCCTCCATGAAGTGGGTGACCAGCAGGACCGTCACCCCGCCCGCGCGGACGTCCTCGATGAGCTGCCAGGTGTCCCGGCGGGCCCGCGGGTCGAGGCCGGTGGTGAGTTCGTCGAGGACGACGACCCGCGGGTTGCCGATCAGTGCCAGGGCGATGAACAGCCGCTGCTTCTGACCGCCCGACAGCTTGGCGAACCGGGTGGCGAGCTTGGCGGTCAGGCCCAGGCGTTCGGCGAGCGGCGCCCAGTCGAGCGGGTGCGGGTAGAAGGAGGCGTACAGCTCGAGCGCCTCGCGGACGGTGAGCTTGGGCTGCAGCTCGCTCTGCTGGAGCTGGGCGCCCAGGACGCGTGCCACGCGCGCGTGGTCGGCGACGGGGTCGAGGCCGGTGACGCGGACCCGGCCGGCGTCGGGGACGCGCAGCCCCTCGACGCACTCGACGGTGGTGGTCTTGCCGGCGCCGTTCGGGCCGAGGATCCCGAAGATCTCGCCCTCCTCGACGGCGAAGGAGACACCGTCGACGGCGGGCCGGCCGCCGTAACTCTTGCGCAGGTCGGTGACTTCGATGACGGACATGGGACCAGCGTCGCCAAACGCGGGGTCCGGCCACATCGGCCGTCGCGCTCGAAGCCGCATCAACCGATCGGTCGATGCGGGCCTACGACCCCGCCCGCCGCTCCCGTGCGGCCGCTCGAACACGCAGGTCGTAGGACCATGGGCCGATTCCGGTCCGGCCAAAACTCGGTGGGCGTTGTCAGTGCCGGTCCGTAGGCTCACCACTGATGTCCACGACACGTGCAACCACCAAGGACCGGTCGGCCGTACGCACCCTGCTGCGCCTGTGGCCCCATGTCCGGCCCGTGCGGGCGCGGCTGGTGACGGCCGCCCTGGTGGCGATCGTCGCCTCCTGCGTGGGTCTGGTCATCCCGCTGGTGCTGAAGTGGATGGTCGACGGCCCGGTGGCCGACCACGATCCGGCGGGCGTGTGGCTCGGCGCGCTGTACCTGCTGCTCCTCGGAGTGGCCGAGGCGCTGCTGTTCGGGCTGCGGCGCTGGCTGGTGGCGCGGCCGCTGTCCGGTGTCGAGGCGGGCATGCGGGCCACGCTGTACGCGCATCTGCAGCGGCTGCCGGTCGCCTTCCACGACCGGTGGGCCTCGGGCCAGTTGCTCTCGCGCGGCACGACGGACCTGATGCTGCTGCGCCAGTTCCTCGCCTTTCCCCTGACGTTCCTGCTGGTCAACGGCGTGACGATCCTCGTCGGTGTGACCATCATGCTGATGCAGGACTGGACGCTGGGCCTGGTGATCCTGGTGCCGGCCGTGCCCGTCGTGGTCACCTGCGTGATCTTCGAGAAGCGGTACGCGCGTGTGGCGCGGCTCGCGCAGGACCAGGTCGGCGATCTGACGACGGTCGTCGAGGAGAGCGTGCTCGGCATCCGGATCGTCAAGGGGTTCGGGCGCCACCGCAGCCAGGCGCTGGCCTTCCGGGAACTGTCGCGGACGCTGCGCGGGACGGAGCTGCGCAAGGCCGGGCTGCTGGCCACGATCTGGGGCGTCATCGTGACGCTGCCGGAGGTGGCCATCGGGGCGGCGCTGGTGCTGGGGACCGTGCAGGTGGCGGATGGTTCGCTGTCGGCGGGGACGCTGGTGGCCTTCCTGTCGACGGCGCTCGCGCTGCGCTGGCCGGTGGACTCCATCGGCTTCCTGCTGGCGATGAGCCAGGAGGCGGCGACGGCCACCGAGCGGTACTTCGAGGTGCTGGACGAGGAACCGGAACGGTCCGGGCGGGTCGCCTCGGGGCCGTCGCCGGACAGCAGCGGCCTGCGCTTCCACGACGTCCGCTTCCGCTACCCCGACGCCCCCGACGGCTCGCCCCCCGTCCTCGACCGGGTCGACCTGCACATCCGTCCCGGCGAGTCCATGGCCCTGGTCGGCGCCACCGGAAGCGGCAAGACCACCCTCACCGCGCTCGTCCCCCGCCTCCACGAGCTCACCTCGGGACGCATCACCCTGGACGGCGAGGACATCACCGCCATGTCCCGCGAGGAGCTGCGCGCCAAGGTGGCCGTGGCCTTCGAGGAACCGACCCTGTTCTCCGCGAGCGTCGGGGAGAACGTGCTCATGGGCGCCGACGACGAAGCCGGGGCCGCCGAGCTGAACCGCGCCCTGTCCGTCGCGCAGGCCGAGTTCGCGCACGCCCTGCCCCAGGGCACGGACACGCAGGTCGGCGAGCAGGGCCTGAGCCTGTCCGGCGGACAGCGGCAGCGCCTCGCGCTCGCGCGGGCCGTCGTCGGCAGACCCAGGTTCCTCGTCCTGGACGACCCGCTGTCGGCGCTGGACGTGCACACGGAGGCCGCCGTGGAGGCCGCGCTGCGGGACGTGCTGGCCGAGACCACGGCGCTCATCGTGGCGCACCGCCCGTCGACCGTGCTGCTCGCCGACCGGGTCGCTCTGCTGTCGGGGGGCCGTATCGCGGCCGTGGGCACCCACCACGAACTGCTGCGCACCAACGCCGAGTACGCCCACCTGATGTCGGGCGTCGGGGAAACGGAGGACGAGCGATGACGGCACCCTCGACGTCCGTGTCCACGGCCGACGACGAACCGGACCTCCCGCGCCCCGCGGGCAGACTCGACCCCTTCGACCGGGACGTGCTGCCCACTCCCCCGGGAGCCACCGGCGGGCTGCTGCGCTCGCTGCTGGCCCCGCTGAGGTCCCGTGTCGCCCTGACCTCGTTCCTGCTGCTGCTCCAGCAGGCGGCCGTGCAGGCCGGCCCGCTGCTGGTGGCGTACGCCATCGACAACGCCGTACCGGCGTTCCGGCGCGAGGACCACGGGCCGCTGGTGGTGGTGGCCGTCGCCTATCTGCTGTGCGCGCTCGCCTCCGGGACACTGCAGTGGGCGTTCATCCTGACCTCGGCCCGGGTCAGCCAGGACGTGCTGCTGGACCTGCGGGGCCGGATCTTCCGGCACGCGCAGGCGCTGAGCATCGACTTCCACGAGCGCTACACGAGCGGCCGCCTGATCTCGCGCTCCACCACGGACGTGGAGTCGCTGCGCGAGCTGCTGAACGAGGGCCTGCAGGAGCTGGTGACGGTCGTCCTGTCCTTCGTCTACATCTCGGCGATGCTGCTGTGGCTGGATGCGGGGATCGGGGCGCTCGCGGTGGTGTCGTTCGTGCCGCTGTATCTGCTGGTACGGCTCTACCAGCGGCGCGCGGGACGGGTGTACCGGGTGCGGTCGACCGCCATCGCGGCCGTGATCGTGAAGTTCGTCGAGACGATGAACGGCATCCGCCCGGTGCGCGCGTTCCGCCGCGAGGCCGTCAACGACGCCGAGTTCGGGGTGCTCAACCGGCGGCACGAGCGGACCAACGGCGACGCGATGCTGGAGATGGCCCGCTATGTCGTGGGGTCCCGGCTGGTCGCCAACGCCGCGGTCGCGGTGATCGTGCTGTGGGGCGCCTACCGGGTGGCGGACGGCTCGCTGGAGCTGGGTGTGCTGGCGGCCGCGGTGCTGTACCTGCGGCGGCTGTACGACCCCATCGACCGGCTCGGCATGTTCCTGAACGCCTACCAGTCGGCGGCGGCCTCACTGGAGAAGATCGCCGGTCTGCTCGCGCAGACGCCGTCCGTGCCGGAGCCGTCGGCGCCCGTACCGCTGCCCGCCCTCGCCGGTGAGAGCCCGGGCCGCGAGGTCGTCTTCGACGGCGTGCGCTTCGGCTACCGCACCGGCGGCGAGGTGCTGCCCCGCTTCGACCTCGTCCTGCCGGCCGGACAGACGGTCGCGGTCGTCGGCTCGACCGGCGCCGGCAAGTCGACGCTGGCCAAGCTGCTCGCCCGCTTCTACGACCCCTCCGACGGGCGGGTGCTGCTGGACGGCGTCGATCTGCGCGAGCTGTCGGTGCCCGAACTGCGGCGCGGGGTGGTGATGGTCACGCAGGAGGCGTTCCTGTTCTCCGGCACGGTCGCCGACAACATCGCCATCGGGCGGCCGGAGGCGAGCCGTGAGCAGATCGAGCGGGCGGCGAAGGCGATCGGCGCGCACGACTTCATCGAGGCGCTGCCCGACGGGTACGACACGGACGTACGCAAGCGGGGCGGCCGTATCTCGGCCGGCCAGCGTCAACTCGTGGCCTTCGCTCGGGCGTTGCTGGCCGACCCGGCCGTGCTGATCCTCGACGAGGCGACCAGCTCGCTCGACATCCCGGGTGAACGGGCGGTGCAGCGCGCCATGTCGACGGTCCTGCACGGCCGCACGGCGGTCGTCATCGCCCACCGGTTGTCGACGGTGGAGATCGCCGACCGGGTGCTGGTGATGGAGCACGGCCGGATCGTCGAGGACGGCCCACCGGCCGAACTCATCGCGGGCACCGGCCGGTTCGCGGACCTGCACCGGGCCTGGCGGGACAGTCTGGCGTGACGGGCGGGGCCGTCAGCGGACGCCGACGGTCACGTTGGCACTGACCGCGCGAACGGAGTCGCCCGGCGGCAGGGCCGCGGCCGCCGTGCCCTCCGTACGCAGCTCGACCAGGAGCGACTTCGCCCGGGCCAGCAGCTGCTGCTGGCGCTCGATGCGCTCGATCTGCTCGTCGAAACGCTGCCGCGCCTGGGCGCAGTGGGGCACCGACGGCTTGTCCACGCAGGGCAGCACGGTGACGATGTCGACGATGTCCAGGCCGACCTGGAGCAACAGTTTGATCTTGGTGATCTGTTCCAGGGCGTCCGCGTCGAACTCCCGGTAGCCGTTGGTCCGGCGGCGTGACGTCAGCAGCCCGACCGACTCGTAGTAGCGGATGGAGCGGGCGCTCGCGCCGGACCGTTCCGACAGTTCTCCGATGCGCATCACAGGACCTTCCTCGCACTGCCGTGCGGTACGCCGAGGGCGGTGGGTGGGTCGTCGTCGCCCGGGGGTCCGCCGGGCGGGCCGGCGTCGGTAGGGGCGCCGGACAGCAGCAGCAGTGCGTCCTGGCACTCGATCTCCCGCCGGTATCTCCGGTACGAGATGTCGATCAGGTCGCCCAGCCCGCGCAGTCCGCGCTCCCGGGGCAGGACGACCTCCGGGTGGAGCGTGGTGAGCCTGCGCCAGGCCGGCCCGATCCGCCAGAAGGCCCGCAGATCGTCGTACGCCCTGCGGACGCCGCCCACCGCCCGCCACAGGGCCGTGAAGTGCAGGCCCAGCACGCTGGCCAGCACCGCGGCCTCGGTGAAGACGAAGTTGACCACGCTGTACCAGGTGAACCAGGCGTCGGCGGACAGAAGTTGGGCGACCACCAGGGCCAGGCGGTTCACGCAGGTGACCGCGTACGCCACCATGCCGATCGCACCGACCCGGACACCGAGGGCGACATGGTCGCGCACGATCCGGGCGATGCGCAGACAGGCGATCGCGGACGCCGCCGAGCAGAAGAGGAAGAAGAGGTTGCCGATCAGGTAGACACCGACGATCTTCCAGTCGCCGGTGTACTCGTTCTGCAGCGGATCGGTGCGCCGGGCGGGTGGCGTCGCGGCCATCAGGACGGCGAGCAGCGCACTGACCGCGCCCGCGGCGAGCAGCAGACGACCGCGCCACCAGGGCCCGCTCCGCGTGCGCCGCAGCGGCCGCCAGAGATAGGCCGTCAGCAGGGCGAGGCTCACGGACACGCCGGTGTCCATGGTGAGGGAGGCGACTCCGGGAACGGTCTCGAACGGGACGTTCCGCCGTACGACGGGGATTCCGGCCAGGGCAGCGACGGTGAAGCTGCCCAGCGCCACGGTCAGCATCGTGGTCCGTGGGTCGCGCAGCCGCTTCAGCCGCAGCTCGGCGATCTTCGCCAGCAGCGCGACGCAGAGGAACCCGGACAGGAAGTACTGGAGTGTGGCCGCCACGTCCGCTCACCCTCCGGCGAAGTACCGGTGCACGTCCCAGGCGACTTCCGGCTCGCAGGAGTCGTCGGTCAGCCGCTCGGCGAACGCGGCGGCGAGCAGTTCCGCCTCGCGCTCGGAGTCGGAGTCGTAGACCGACCTCAGCCGCAGGACCGGACCGCCGTCGGCCGTGTCGCCGAGCGTGGGGAGCGCCGAGGCGTACTCCGGGAACGCCTCGCCCTCATGTGCGCACAGGATGTGGGCGAGTTCATGGAGCACGATGTGGTCCCGATGGACACCTCCGGCCCGTTCCTGCACGACCACGACGTCGTCGTGCGTGCGGGAGACCCAGACTCCCATCGGCCCCGGGATCGGCAGCGGCCATTCGACGACGTGTATCGGCCGGCCCCGGAGCGAACTCATCTGGTCGCACAGTTCATAGGCGCTCGCGTACGGCTCCAGGCGCAGCGAGCGGACGAGTTTCCGGCAGGAATGGATGTTCCGCAACCGCGGGGTCATCACTTCTTTCCGTCCATCATGTCGAGGATCGCGATGAGTTGCTTGCGCAGGTCCGGCGTCATCTTTCCGGCGCGCATCGCGATGTGCCGGACCTGCTGGTCGGTGAGGGGCGAGAGGTCTCCCGCGCCGTCGGGGGAGTTCCGCGCCCGGGACGAGCCGGATGCCAGCCAGTCGACGCTGATCTCCGGATGGCCCTCGCGCAGGTGGTCGTTGAAGAACCGGACGAGCGCGACGACCACGGCGATGGAGGGGTTGGTGTACCGGCCGGAGCGGAGCATGCCGAGGTAGCTGCGGGACACCTTGACCTGGTAGCGGTCCTCGGCGCGGCTGATCATGTCGGCGACTTCTCCGGTGCTGAAATTGCGCCACCGGCGCTCGGCGTCCTGCGTTCCGGTGACCGAGAAGAGGTAGTTGATTCGGCCCGTGAAGGTCTCCCCGCCGTCCTGGTCCAACTCGCCGCTCCGTTCGCCGACATATTCAACTGTGCGGTCACTGTACTTGCGCGGTTTCTCCCTGGTCGTGGTCATCGTCCGGCTCCCGAGGCCGCCACCGACAGCGCGTATCCGGCCACCTCCGCCGCCTCGGCCGGGCCCAGCGGACCCGAGCGGGCGGCCGCCGCGTTGGCGCGCAGGTGCTCGGGCCGGGAGGTGGCCGCGAGGACCGAGGTGACCTCGGGGCGCGCGAGCACCCAGCGCAGGAGTGCCTCGCTCCAGGTGGTGCAGCCGAGCTCCCGCAGCCAGCCGGCGGGCGGCCGTGCCCGGAGCAGTTCGCCCTCGCCGAAGGGCCGCATGGCCAGCACGCCGATGCCGGCTTCGGCCGCCGCCGGGAGGATGTCGTCGGTGAGCGCGGTCTCGGCGGCGTTGAGGTTGACCTGGACGAAGTCCACCCTGCGCTCGGCGATGATCCGGGCGAGGTCCTCGTGGCTGCCGCCGAGCCCGAAGGCATGGTCGAACTGGTAGGTGGCGCCGGTGAACCGGACGCGTCCGGAGTCCTGCTGCCGCCGGAGCCAGTCGAGGTTGGCACGCCAGCCGTTGAGGTTGTGCACCTGCAGCAGGTCGATCGAGGACCGTCCGTAGGAGCGCAGCTGGCTCCGGAAGACGGCCTCGACGCGCTCCGGGTCGCTGTCCCAGACCTTGGTGGCGACGAAGAAGCCGGTGTCGCCCCGCAGCAGGGCGGCGAGCCGGGCCTCCGCGCGGCCGTAGACCGGTGCGGTGTCGACGAGTTCGACGCCCGACTCGCGGGCGGTTCGCAGGACCTCGGCGAGCCGCTCCGGGGCCGGGTCGTCGAACGTGCGCCAGGTCCCGAGTCCGAGCACGGGAAGGTCCACACCCGCCCGGAGGGCGGTCCGGCGGGGCACGGTCGAGGTCATGGCAGATCCTTCCAGGCGCTCAGGGGGGACGAGACCGATCCTTGGAGCTGACATCGGTGTCAGCTCAACCCGTGGGCGCCGGGCCCCTCACGCGCCCGCCGGCAGCTCCTCGGGCGCGGGAGCGGTGACCTGCACGGCGTCGAGCAGGCCGGGGAAACGGGCGTCGAGGTCGTCGCGTCGCAGGGTGATGATCCGGGTGGTGCCCCGGACCTCGGTGTGCATGACGCCGGACTCCCGCAGAACCTTGAGGTGGTGCGAGAGCGTCGACTTGGCGATGGGGTAGTCGAGTTGCCCGCACGAGCGCGAGCCCTCGGCGTGCATGACGCGGGCGATGTCCCGGCGGATGGGATCGCTCAGGGCATGCAGGACCTTGTCGAGGGAGATGTCCCGCCGGTCCGGGTGATACAGCTGGTTGCGCATGCGCGACCTCCTCGTCGGCCCGTGACGTGGCGCAGCCGCTTCCCGCGCAGCTCCGACCCACCTCGTTCAACGTTCTACGATGATAGAACATTACCGCCGGAGCCCGTCCGGGTCGGTCAGCCGTGCAGGGCGCGCCGCAGCACCGTGGTGCGCTCCTCGGCCCGCCGACGGGTGACCGCGGCGGTCGGCACGAGGAACGCCAGGTGGTAGGCGCCCGGGAACACATGGAGTTCCACCGGCACTTCCGCGGCGAACAGGCTCTGCGCGTAGGACACCGCCTCGTCCCGGCACGGGTCGTACTCGAGTGCCACGACGTACGCGGGAGGCAGCCCGGACAGGTCCTTGGCGCGTGCGGGCGCCGCGTACTCCGGCACGTCGTCGCCGCCCGCCCGGTCACCGAGGTAGTGGCGCCAACTGGTGCGCGCGTTGAGGGTGTTCCAGCCGGGCGTGTCGGTGAACCGCCGCATGCTCACGGTGTCGGTCCGGTCGTCCAGCTCGGGCAGTTCGAGGTACTGGAAGACCGGCGCGTGGCCGCCCCGGTCCCGGGCCATCAGCGACACGGCGGCGGCCAGGCCGCCGCCCGCGCTGGTGCCGTGGACGGCGATCCGGCCGGGGTCGACACCGAGTTCGCCGGCGTGCGTGGCGAGCCACTGCAGGGCGGCGTAGCAGTCCTCGGGCGCGGCGGGGTAGGGGTTCTCGGGCGCGAGGCGGTAGCCGACCGAGACGACGACGGCGTCGACCCGGCGGACGATGTCCAGACAGGTCGGGTCGTCGTTCGAGACGACACCGAACACGAAGCCGCCGCCGTGGAAGTTCAGCACCGCCGGCCGTACGGCGTCGCCGACGGCGGGCCGGTAGACCCGCACCGGCACGGGTGGGCCGTCCGGCGGGCCCGGGATCTGAAGGTCCGTCACTTCCACACCGGTGGTGTCCGGGGCCGGCCGGGAGGCGCTGAACCGGCGCAGCTTGGCGCGGGTCTCCTCGGGGTCGCTGAGGTCGAAGACGTCGAACATCGCGGCGGCGTCGACGATGTCGGCGTCGTAGCGGTAGGTCATGATGCGGGCCCTGTTCCGTGGGGGGAGGGGGAAAGGAGCCGGTCCGTGGGGGCGGCGGCGCCGGGCAGGAGCACGATCTTTCCGCCGAGTCCGCCCTTGCGGCCGAGGTCGAGCGCCTCGGCGGCCTGCGGCAGCGGGAACCGTGCTGCGACGGGCAGTTCGAAGGCGCTGTGACCGATCAGGTCGAGCGTGGAGGCCAGTTCGAGAGGGACGTGCTCCAGGTGGGGCACGTCCCCGGCCGGCGCGCCCGGGTCCCAGGCGACGGTGACCCGGCGCGCCCTGGACCGGACCAGTTCCGCCGCGGTCTCGGTCGGCTGGGGCCCGCCCGCGCAGTCCACGGAGGCGTCGAACGGGCCGAGCGGGGCGAGCCGGCCGAGGAGACCGTCTCCGTAGGCGACCGGGGTCGCCCCCAGACGCCGTAGCAGCAGGTGGTGCTGCGCAGAGGCCGTGCCGATCACCTCGGCGCCGATCAGCCGGGCCAGCTGGACGGCGGCCAGACCCACTCCCCCGGACGCGCCGTGCACCAGGAGCCGTTCACCGGCCCGCAGCCCGACCTGGACCAGGGCGGAGTACGCGGTGCCCGCCGCCACGGGCAGGACCGCGGCCTGCTCGGCCGAGAACCTGCCCGGCTGCGGGGTGAGTTCGTCGGCCTCCTGTGCGGCGGGGACGGCCTCGTACTGCCGGTAGGTCCCGGGGCGGCCGTGCCGGATGACGGCGTCGCCGACCTGGAACCGCCGTACGCCGGGGCCGACGTCCACGACCACGCCCGCCGCCTCGACGCCCAGGCAGGCGCCGGGCAGGTCCATGGGGACGAGGTCCCGCAGACCGCCGCCGAGGAGCTTCCAGTCGATCGGGTTGACGCCGATCGCGGTGTAGCGGACCACCACCTCGCCGGGTGCCGGCGTGGGAACGGGCACGTCGGCGCCGTACAGCTCGTCCGAAGTCCCGTACCGGTCGAAGAGCACGGCCGTGCTCACGCGGTGACCTCCTCGCGGCGGAAGGCGCCGGCCGCCGCGTACACGGCGAGCGAGGCGAGGTAGGCGACGACGGTGAACAGGGCCACGCCCCAGAAGCCGTCGCCCTTGGTGAGCAGGATGCCGCCGACGGCGCCGCCGATGGTGGTACCGACGTACATCGCGGCGTTCGCCAGCGAGGAGACGGTGCCGCGGGCGGTCTCCGTCTGCTGCTGCAGGACGCTCATGAACACCGGGAAGACGAATCCGGCGACCATCATGACGAGCGCCAGCAGCACCAGGGCCGTGCCGAGGTTGGGCGACAGCGGGGTCAGGCAGTACAGGACGGTCATGGCCAGCACGGCCGACAGCAGGGAGCGGTACAGCCCCAGGCGCTGCACCAGCCTGCTGCCGAACAGCGAGCCGATCACGTTGCCCGCGCCGACCGCCATCATGGCGGTGCCGACGGATCCGACGTCGAGTCCGAAGTCCCTGTTGAACCAGGACCCGAAGAACGAGATGGCCTCGAAGTTGCCGGTCTGGAAGACCAGGTAGCCCAGGAGGAACCAGCGCAGCCTGCCGCGGCCGAGGACCGTGCCGTACGTGCGGAGCATGGCGCGCGGACCGGTGCCGGCGTTCCCGGCGTGACCCGGCACCGACGGGAAGAAGCGGGCGAGCACCAGCCACAGCAGCGCGGAGATCGCGCCGATGGCCCAGAACGGAAGGTGCCAGGAGGAGGCGGCGAGCCAGCTGCCGAGCGGGATGCCGGCGAACTGCGCGATGGACAGGCCGGCCGTCGCGAAGCCCATGGTCCGCACGATCTGCTGGGGCTTGACCAGGACCGGGATGGAGGCCCAGATCTGCGGGGAGACGAACGCGGCGCTCACTCCGGCGAGGAACCGGAACAGGATCATCGTCCAGAAGCCCTGGGCGAATCCGCACAGCGTGGTCGTCACGATGAACCCGACCAGGCCGGTCAGCAGCACCCGGCGCCGGTCGCGGCCGTCCGACAGCGGTCCGGCGATGAGGGCGAAGACCGCGTAGCCGAGGGCGTAGGCGCTGACCATCCAGCCGGAGACGTCGGAGGAGACGTCGTAGGTGCGGGCCAGCGTCGGCAGCAGGGGGGCGACGAGGAAGGTGTCCGTGCCGATGACGAACATCGTGGCGAAGGCCAGCAGGGAGACGGTCCGGGCCGAGGGCCCGGCGGCCTTCGGGGTGGACGTGGCCGGGGGCGCGGAGGTGGGTGAGGTACTGGTCATGTCATCATCACCGCCCAGGAGCGGTTGAGTTTCCCTTCGAGCATGTGGAGGGCCTGGACCGCGATGAATCCCTCGTCGGTGGTCTCCGAGGGACCACCGGGGGTCCGGGAGAATCCGCCGTCGGCGCTCTGCCGGATCGCGATCCACTGCTTGCAGGCTTCGATGTCGGTGGGCAGGGCGCCCAGTACGTAGAGCGTGGCGATGGCGTGGTAGGAGCCGACGAAGCTCTCCGGGCCGCCGTCGCGGTAGCGGAAGCCGCCCGCCTCGGTCTGCAGGTTCTGCAGCCAGGAGACGGTCCGCTCGGCGTGCGGCGGGCGCAGGCCGAGCGCGATGAGCGCGCCGACCACCCGGAAGGTGGCGAACGTGTCGGACGGCGAGCCGGGCTGGTTGCCGTAACCGCCGTCTTCGTTCTGGCAGTTGACGAGGTACGCCACCAGGTCGTCCGTCCGCTCCGGCCGGGCGTCCAGCGCGACCAGGGTGAGCGTGGCGAGGTGGGAGTGCCAGGCGTCGCCGGGGAAACCGGGCGCGTTGCCGAACCCGCCCTCCGGGTGCTGGCAGGACCGCAGGAAGGCGACACAGCCCTCGCGGTCGAAGGCGGGGTGGTCGGCACCGCCGAGCACGACGGCGGTCAGGACCGCGCAGTAAGTGGTGAAGGTCTCCGACGGCAGGGAGGGCTGCTCGCCGAAGCCGCCGTCCCGGTTCTGCGTGGCGAAGACGCCGGCGAGCTTCCCCGGCACGTCGGGCACGGGTTCGCCGAGGGCCATGAGGTCGGAGACCACGTGCAGCACAGAGAAGGTCTGCGCGGTGCGGTCGGATCGCAGGCCCAGCGGCGAGCGGTAGGGGGTGAGGCCGTAGCCGAGCCCGGAGGCCGTGGAGCGCAGCCAGTCGAGATAGCCGGGCAGGTCGACCCTGTCCTCGGTGAGGGGAGCGCTGGTGACGTACCCGAGGTCGTTGTCGAACGGCTCCGCGGCGGGCCGTTCGGTCAGGAGGGGCGCGGTCCGCACGGCGGGGGCGCGGTCGCCCAGGGCCGCCACGGCGAGCAGCTGGGTCTGGGCGTGCTTGCCGTGGAAGGGCACGTACGTGGTGTTGCCGACGGCGAACGAGCCCGTGCTGCGCGGCGGCACCATGACGTGCCGGGCCAGCGGGACGGTGGGGTCGACCGGCGTGGAGAACCAGCTGCCCTGCCCGTGGAAGACACCGCCGGCCAACGGGTCGGCGTACCGCTCCAGTTCGGCGGTGCTCTCCTCGTCCAGCGCCTTGAGCCGTACGTCGGCCTCGCCGCCGGTGCCCAGCGCGGCGGCGCGACGGGCGGCCAGGGCGAGCAGGGCGTGGTCGGCGACCAGCTTGGCGGGGAAGGGCGAGTCGGGGCGGCCGTGCAGGGCGGCGACGGGGTCGACCCGGACGACGGAGTCGGCGTCGCTGCGGTCCCAGTAGCCGTGCGCACCGGTGTGACCGTGGTGGGCCTGGATGTGCAGCAGTGCCCGGCGGGCCAGGTCCGCGGCCCCGTCGTGACCGCGCTCGTACAGCGCGGTCCAGGCGAGAGCGGCCAGGGCGCTCGCCCGGGTGCGATGCCCGTGCAGGGTGTCCGGTGTGCCGCGCGGGGTGAGACACGCCCATACCCCGTCGCCGTGCGTGTAGCGCTGAAGGTGGTGCGCGGCCCGGTCGAGGAAGTCCGTGGCGCCCTCGGTCACCGCGTCGGCGGCGAGGACCGCGACCGCGGCCTCCTCCAGGGGGCTCGCACCGTCGAGGACGGTGGACCAGGAACGGTCGAGGCGGGCCGGCCAGTCGTGGGCGAGCAGTTCGTCGGCGACGTGCAGCACGAGGGTCCGGCCCTCGGTGACGAGCGCGCCGTCGTCCAGCAGGGTGCCCGCGCGGTGCAGGGCCCAGCCGGCGAGCGCCTGGGCGGAGGGGGTACGGACGTCGCCGACCGGGTGCGGTGCCCCGGTGACGTCGAGGAGTTCGCGGAAGCCGGGGTGGTCGGGGTCGGTGAACTCCCGCAGGGCGGCGAGGAGCCGGGTCACCAGCTCGCTCTCGCCGGGGCCGGGGAGCACCAGGAGGGCGAGGGCGGCGTCGCGCAGGGTGCGGTCGGGGGTGATGACGTCGGTGGCGTCCCGTCCGAGGACCGCGGGGACGCGGGCGTGGTCGTCCAGGAGTTGATCCAGGACGAAGGCGCGCGGGGAGGGGGGACTGCTCATCGGACTCCTTCTCGTCGCACGGTTCGGCGGCGCTCCACGTGTTTCGTTGTTCGTGAAACATCGAACCATGGGGATGGTAGCAGGGAACGGGCTTGTCGCCCAGGGGAGTTCGGCCGGTGCCGGATCGCGGCCGGGCGGACTCCCCTCTCACACGGTCAGGACGGCACCGCCGGCCCGGGATCCACCGGCACGGATCGCGAGAGCCGTGTCCGCGAGAAGCCGCGCGGCACGCGCCGCGCCCGACCCCCCGGGGGCCACCGCGAGCTGCGCCGGGGTCGGCCGCACGGGCCGGTCGCCGATGAACGGCCGTACGGCGGCCTCGAGTTCGTCGGACGTGGGGGCCAGGAGCGCGGGGAAGCCCAGTCGTTCGACCCGGCCGAACGACTCGGCCGCGCGCGGGCCGTCGAGGCCGCCGGCCACGAAGACCGCGGGGACGCGCTGGACCGCCGCCTCGACGACGGTCGCCCAGCCCGGCGTCGCCACCAGGACGTCGGCCGCGCGCAGCAGCGCGGGCCGGTCCGGCACGAACCGGCGCACGACGACGTCGTCCGGGACCTCCACCCAGTCCCGGGTCAGCAGGACGAACCGGAGGTCCGGATGGCGCCGCAGCAGTCGCCGGTGGACCAGGACACAGCGTTCCACCACCCGCTGCCGGTCGTCCCGGGACCCGCCCGCGCCGCCGACGGAAGCGACCATGAGCGGGCCGGGACCGAGGCCGAGCGAGGCACGCGCGGCGCCGGCGTCGACGTGCTCCGGGACGTCACGCACCAGGGGTCCGGCGACGACGGCCCGGCCCTCGGCCAGGGCGCGGGCGACGGGGCTGCCCGCGTCGGTCTCCGGGACGTACGGCTTGTCGGTGAGCACCAGCCGAGCGGTGCTCACCACCCGGTCGAACACCGATCGCAGGGAGTCGACTCCCTGTCCGTCACTTCGCGGCGCGATGTCGTACCGACCGGTCACCAGCGCGTACGGGACGCCGGCGACGGCGGCGGCGAGGCCGGCGGCGAGGTTGTCGTCGCCGACCACCAGATCGGGGGCGACGTCGTGGAAGCAGGCCAGGTGCCCGAGCATCCGGTCGCCGCAGGCGTCGCCGTCGGCGTAGGTCTCCCGGCCCGTCCGCGGGACGGTGACCACCTCGGCCCCGACGGCGTCGAAGAGCCTGCCGAAGGCCGAGTGCGCCGGGTCCACCAGCACGGCGAGCCGGGCCCCGGGCGCTTGCAGGCGCAGCCGGCCGGCCAGGGCGAGGGCGCGCGTGGTGGGACCGGAACCGGTGGGGTCGGGGGCCAGCAGGACGGTGACGCGGTCCGGTTCCCTCACGACGCCGCCCTCCGCTCCGCCGCCAGCACCCCGGACGTCGTGTGTCCCGCGGGGACGTCGCCGACGACGACCGCGCCGGGGGCGACGACCGCACCGTCGCCCAGCACGCAGGGGCCGACGACCGTGGCGTCCGCGCCGATGCGGACGTTCGCGCCGATCCGGACCGGACCGCCCTGCCAGGGCAGTGAACGCCGGGCCAGATCATGGCCGCTGGAGACGACGAGGACCCGTGGGCCGAGGTCAGCACCGGGGCCGATGTCGATGCCGTCCGAGCCCTCCAGCACGCATCCGGCCCCGATCCGCCCGTCCGAGCCGATGCGCACGCCGCCCCGCGGTGACGGCCCGTCGGACCGGCCCATGGCGATGACGCCCGCGCCCAGCCGGACCCGGTCACCACCGGCGAACTCCGCGTCGAGCATGCCGTCCCCGTCCGAGGTCCAGCCCGGGGGCAGGGGCCTGCGGCCCGAGTCGGCGCGCGCCCGCACCCGGGCGATGATGGCGGTGAAGTCCGGGGCCCCGTCCTCCGTCACTCCCCGACGTCGGCGCAGCGGGCGGGCCGGGCGCCCCACGACGATCGTGTCCGCGGGCACGTCGGCGGTGACGTGGGCGCCGGCCGCGACGACCGCCCCGGGCCCGATCCTGACCCCCGGGTCGACGACGGCCCGCGCCCCGATCCAGGCACCGGCCTCCACCACCACGGGCGCGCCGCCGGGACGGCCGAGGGTGGACATGGAGGCGATCTGGCATCCGGTGGCGATACGCGCGGCGTCGATCCGGCAGCGGAATCCGACGAAGACTCCCCCCTCGACGACGGACGCGCGCACGGCGGTCCCGAAGCGGATCCAGGAGCCCACCCCGACGGTGGTGCCGGCCGTCACCTCGGTCCCGGCTTCGACGAGTGCGGTCAATAACCTGGAGGAATGTTCCATGGCATCTGAAATTAATGACACTCACAGCCAGGGCGCAAGCCTTGAGAAAAACTCGGCACGAAGGACCGGCGGGTCATACGCCATTAACGCAGACTTCATGTTCACCGTTCTTCAGGGAATGGAAAATTCCGCTTCTGCTTGCCATCTGCAATCTTTGTCAAGTCATTGCCATGAACCACCCGCACGGACCGCGCCAGTCGGCTCCGACGGCCGCCAGTATGCTGTTGCGCACCGATGTTCGATGTTCTACGATCCTTGGAGCTCGCCCCCGGCACATCAGCCGGCAGGACCGCGAGCGAACGGGGGGCAGTGATGCGACGTCATCTAATTTCAGTATTCAATTTCTTGCGGCTCCCCGGACCGGTGCGCGAAATCGCCGCATCGGAACAGCGTTGAAAACCGCCGAAGGGTGAGCCATGCATATATTGGTGACGGGTGGTGCCGGCTTCATCGGCAGCAATTACGTACGCCGACTCCTGGACGGCCGATCGGACATCACGGTCGATCGCGTCACCGTTCTCGACAAACTGACCTACGCGGGCAACCTCGCCAACCTCGCCCCGGTCGCCGACCACCCGGCCCTGCGCTTCGTCCGGGGCGACACCGCCGATCCGGCCCTGGTGCCGGAGTTGATGTCCGGCGTGGACGCCGTGGTCGACTTCGCCGCGGAGACCCACGTCGACCGGTCCATCGCGAGCTCCGCCGAGTTCGTCAGGACCAACGTCCTCGGCACCCAGAACCTCCTCCAGGCGGCCCTGCACCGGAAGGTCACGCGGTTCGTCCACGTCTCCACCGACGAGGTGTACGGCTCCATCGACACCGGCTCCTGGACCGAGGACTGGCCCCTGGCCCCCAACTCCCCCTACGCCGCGGCCAAGGCGGGCGCCGACCTGCTCGTGCTCGCCTATGCCCGCACCCACGGCCTGAACGTCGGCATCACACGCTGCAGCAACAACTACGGCCCCTACCAGTTCCCGGAGAAGGTCGTCCCGCTGTTCGTGACCACCCTCCTGCGGGGCGGCACCGTGCCGCTCTACGGCGACGGGCTCAACGTCCGCGACTGGCTGCATGTCGAGGACCACTGCCGCGGCATCGACCTCGTCCTGACCGACGGCGCCCGGGGTGAGGTGTACAACATCGGCGGTGGACTGGAGTTGACGAACCGTCAGCTGACCGGTCTGATCCTCGACGCGTGCGGCGCCGACTGGTCGTCGGTGCGGCCCGTGCCCGACCGCAAGGGCCACGACCGGCGCTACTCACTGGACGACGGCAAGCTCAGGGCACTCGGCTACCGGCCCCAGGTCGCCTTCGAGGACGGACTCGCGCAGACCATCGACTGGTACCGGCGAAACACCGACTGGTGGCAGCCCCTCGTGGTCCGGAGCGCCGCCTGACGCCGTGCCGCGCGCTCACCGGCACCTAGGCCCCCGTCCACCGACACCGGGCCCGCGCCCATCGACACACGACCGACGAACCGAAGGAAGTCCCATGCGCGGCATCATCCTCGCCGGCGGCTCCGGAACCCGGCTGCGCCCGCTCACCAGCGTGCACTCCAAGCAGTTGCTGCCGGTCTACGACAAACCCATGATCTACTACCCGCTGTCCGTCCTGATGCAGGCCGGCATCCGCGAGATCCTGGTCATCTCCGCACCCGAGCACCTGGAGGCCTACCGCTCGCTGCTCGGTGACGGCAGCCGGCTCGGGATCTCCCTGTCCTACACCGTCCAGCAGGAGCCCCGGGGCATTGCCGAGGCCCTCGTGATCGGCGGCCCGTTCACCGCGGGCGAGGACGTCTGCCTGATCCTCGGGGACAACATCTTCTACGGCCACCGGCTGCCCGACATGCTGCGCCAGGAGGCCCGGCGCCTCGACGGCTGCACCCTGTTCGGATACCCCGTGAGCGACCCCGAGCGCTACGGCGTGGCCTCCGTCGCCGAGGACGGCACCATCGCGACCCTGGAGGAGAAGCCCGCCCGGCCCGCCTCCAACCTCGCCGTCACCGGGCTCTACATGTACGACGCCGACGCCGCGAACCGGGCCGCCCGCCTCACTCCCTCCGCCCGCGGCGAGCTGGAGATCACCGATCTCAACCTCACCTACGTGCGCGAGGGCCGAGCCCGCCTGGTCGGGCTGGGCCGGGGATCGGCGTGGTTCGACACCGGCACGCACGACAGCCTGCTGGAGGCCGCGATGTTCGTCCAGGTGCTGGAGAAGCGCCAGGGCATCCGCATCTCCTGCCTGGAGGAGGTCGCCTACCGCATGGGCTACGTCGGCAGGGAGCAACTGGCCCTGCTGGGCAAGGAGATCTCCGCCTCCTCCGCCTACGGCCGGTACGTGATGGATCTGGCGAACGCCTGAACCCCTCCCCCGACCGGGATCTCCGGTCACCCAGCGATGCCCTTGATCGCCAGCATACTGGCCGCTCGGCCAGCAAACTCCGCAGTGCACACGAAAGGTCCGAGATGAAGGTGCTCTACCTGCCGGCCGAGACCGGCACCGGCCACAACATGCGCGCGCTCGCGGTCGCCGCCCAGGTGCGCGCCCTGTTCCCGGCGGCCGAGCAACACGTGTACCTCGCGTCGAAGAGCACGGTCTTCCGCTCGATGTTCGAGACCGTCGGCACCCGGGTGCACGTGGCCCCGGCCGAACGGGACCACGCCAACACCTCACAACTGGGCACGAGTTTCGACTGGACGACGTACGTCACCAACTACCTGGACCGCACGTTCATCAGCGGCGACAAGATGCTCAACGCGGTCGCGCTGATCGAGGACATCGGGCCCGACGTCGTCGTGAGCGACTACAACATCGCGGGCAGCCTCGCCGCCGAGGTGGCGGGGGTGCCGCACGTACTGATCACCGAGCGCTACGACTTCACCCTCGGGCAGCTCGACAACGACAGCCTCGTCGAGGCCGGCTTCACCGTCGGTGACCCCGACGAGGTGGACGCCATCCGCACCTCCCTCACCCGGCTGTTCGGCTGGGTGACCCGCCGCGCCCGGGCCGTGCTGACCGACAAGCCGCCCGTCGAACGGCTCGACCACGGCACACCCGTGCTCCGCGCGATCGGGGCCGGCAACGGCCACTTCGTCGGGCCGATCGTGCGCGCGGAGTGCGCGGCCGACCCCGCGCCGCGCGCGGAGGTCGACGAGCGGTTCGGCCTCGAAGGCAGCGAGTACATCGTCGCCGGGTTCGGCGGTACCACCATGTTCACCGAGAACAAGAGCCGGCTGCTCGCCAACTACCTCGCCGCGTTCGAGAAGTTGCGGGCGGCGCACCCGCGGGCCCGGCTCGTCGTCATCGGTCGCCAGGAGATCGCCGAGGACATCGACGGGGTCGTCTTCCTCAACTACGTGCCGGACTGGCACTCCCTGGTGAAGCACGCCAAGGTCGTGCTGTCGCCCCCGGGCTGGATCTCGGTGACGGAGATGGCCGTGATGAACGCCCCCGTCGCGTACGTGCTCAGCGGTCGCAACGAGTATCACGAGCTGGAGGCGATGCGTCGGCTGGCGCTGCTCGGCTACACCACCGTGACCGAACCGGACGAGGCGGCCCTGCTCGGCATCCTCCAGGACGCGTTCGACGCCCCGGACACGTTCACCCGGGCCACCTCCGAGGCGTCCCGGACGATCGCGCCGACCAGCAACGGTGCCGAGGTGGCCGCCAAGTTGATCGCCCAGACCGCCGCCGAGGCACATGTGCACCGGGAGACGGCCGACGCGGCCTGATCCCGCGCGCGACCGGCCCCCGCCGACCCCCCACCTGACCACGAATCACGTAAGGGTGTTCCGAATGGACTCGTATCCCGACTTCGCGCCGCCGTCCGCGATGCCGGCAGCCACCCGGATGATGCTGCACAACGAGGGCTCCACGACCGTCCTGCTGCAGTCCCTCGTCGGCAGCGCGCTGTCGGCACAGGTGCTGCCGGAGACGGACCCCGCCCCGCTCGCCCCGTCCGGACATCTCACCGAGGTCTTCGGCGCCGGCCCGCACGACGGTCTCGGGATCCGCCACTCCCGGCTGCGCGACAGCGCGGGCACGTTGGTGAGCGAGAACCTCATCACCTTCCGCCGGACCGACCGCGACCGCCTCATCCCCCGGGACGACACTCCGTTCGGGCTGCACACCCGGCGCCTGGGGCTGTTCGAGAGGCGCCGGATCTTCACCGTCGGCACGACCACCGAACGCTTCGGACTGCTGCCCGCCGGATCGCCCGGCCGGGTCTACGAGATCGAGTTCTCCGACCGGGCCCGGGTCCTGGTGCACGAGGTCTTCAACCCACGGTTCGTGACGACCGGCGAGCCCCCGGCCGCCCCCGGCGGCGACCGCCCCGCCACCGACCTCGCGCACACCGCGGCGGGGCCGCACCACCAGCCGCGCTGGCCGGACGCGGCCCGGGTGCGGCAGGTCCGCGAGGTCCTGACCAAAGTCGATCCGCTGGTGCGTGCCACCGACTGCCGCGCCCTGCAGGCCGAACTCGCCGGGCCGGCCTTCCTGCTCCAGGCCGGGGACTGCGCGGAGACCTTCCGGGACAACACACCCCGCTCCGTGGTGAACCGGGTGTCGCTGCTGCGCGGCATGTCCGACCGGATCGCGGCGGCCTCGGGCGTCCGGGTCGTCACCGTCGGCCGGATCGCCGGTCAGTACGCCAAGCCCCGTTCCTCACCGGTCGAACGGCGTGGCGGCATCGCCCTGCCCTCCTATCTGGGCGACGCCGTGAACTCCGTGTCCTTCTCCGCTCGCGAGCGCACCCCCGACCCGAGCCAACTGCTGCGCGCCTACCGGGAGTCCAGCAAGGCCCTGTCGTTCATGGCCGGTTCGGGGGTGTACGCCTCCCATGAGGCCCTGCTGCTCGACTACGAACGCCCGCAGGTGAGGCACTCCGCACAGGACGGCCGGCCGTACGGTCTGTCGGCACACCTGCTGTGGATCGGGGAACGCACCCGGGCCCTGGCAGGGCCGCACATCGAGTTCGCCGCGAGCATCGCCAATCCCGTCGCGGTGAAGCTCGGGCCGGGTTGCAGCCCGGAGGAGCTGCTGCGGCTGCACAGCGCGCTCAATCCGGACAACGTCCCCGGACGGCTGACGTTCGTCCTGCGCATGGGCCACACCCATGCCTACGACCGCTGCCGCGCGCTGCTCGCCGCCGCGACCGACGCCGAACTCGCCGACCGGTTCGTCAGCGACCCGATGCACGGCAACTCCGTGACCAGTGCCGCGGGTGTGAAGACGCGCACCATGGGGGCGATCGAGGCGGAGCTCCGCGCCTTCTTCGACGCCTGCCGCGACACAGGGACGACGCCTGGCGGTGTCCATCTGGAGGTGTCGGGCGACGACGTCACCGAGTGCGTCGACTCGGAGATCGACGACGTCTACCTGGCCGCCCGGTACCGCTCCGCCTGCGATCCCCGGCTCAACCCCGCGCAGTCGCTGCGGCTGGCCGACGTGGTGGGTGAGCTGCTGGCCGAGACGTTCGCCGACTCCCCCGGGCTGAGCCTGACGGCTTGACCTGACATCGGTGTCAGTTCGTAGCGTCCCGGTCGTTCCCCCTCCTTCCCACTCCCGTTCCCTCTTTCCCGGTTCCCGAAGGGAGGTACCCCTGTGTCCGACGACGCCCGGTCCGACAGGGTCGCCTTGCTCACCGTGACCTGCGTCGGTCAGTTCATGGTCCTGCTGGACAACACGATCACCAGCGTCGCGCTGCCCGACATGGAGCGGCGACTGCACACGACGCTCACGGGGCTGCAGTGGATCGTGGACGCCTACGTTCTCGCGGTCGCGATGCTGCTGCTGGCCGGTGGTGTCTGTGCCGACCGGTTCGGCCGCAAGCGCGTGTTCCTGGGCGGCCTGACCGTGTTCACGCTCTCGTCCCTGCTGTGCAGTGTCTCCACGACCGTCGGCTGGCTGCTCGCCGCCCGCATCCTGCAGGGCATCGGCGCGGCCGCGCTGAGCCCGGCGAGCCTGGCGCTGCTCGGCTCCGGCTACCCGGACCCGCGGGAGCGGGTGCGGGCGATCGGCCTGTGGGCCGGCTTCAGCGGCATCGGCCTGGCCGCCGGTCCGCTGGCCGGCGGGCTGCTCGTGGACGCCTTCGACTGGCGGGCCATCTTCCTGATCAACCTCCCGATCGGGCTGGTCCTGCTGGTGGTCGGCCTGCGCGTCCTCGGCGAGTCCCGCAACCCCGCCGCACCGCCGCTCGACCTTCCGGGACAGGCGCTGTCCGTCCTCGGTGTGGGCGCGCTGACCTTCGGGCTCATCGAGGCCGGCGACCGTGGCTGGACGTCGCCGCTGATCCTGGGCAGCTTCGCCGCCTCGGCCCTGCTGCTCGCCCTGTTCGTGGTGGTCGAGGCGCGTACGGCGACGCCCATGCTGCCTCTGGGGCTGTTCCGCAAGCGGCTGTTCAGCGTGTCCAACACCGCGATGACGGTCGTCGGGTTCGGTCTGATGGGCTCGGGTTTCTTCTTCTCCCAGTTCTTCGTCTCCGTCCAGGGTGCCTCGGTGCTCCGGGCGGGCCTGGAGACGCTGCCGTGCTCCCTGGCCATGGTGGTGTGCAGCCCGTACGCGGCCCGGATCGCCGCCCGGTTCGGTTTCCGTGCGGTCGTCACCGTCGGTCTGCTCCTGGCCGGTCTCGGCCTGCTGGCCATGGCGGGCGTGCAGGAGGACACCGGCTACGGCAACGTCTGGTGGCGGCTGGCGGTCACCGGCGTCGGGTTCGGTCTGACGATGTCCCCGCTGACCGGGGCCGCGATCTCCTCGGTCCGCCCGCAGGAGGGCGGTCTCGCCTCGGGGATCAGCAGCACCACCCGGCAGATCGGGGCGGTCTTCGGGGTGGCCGTGCTCGGCGCCGTCGTACGGACCCGGCAGGAGCACGGCGCCTCCTTCGGGGACGGCCTCGACTCGGCCTTCCTGCTGGCCGGCGTGGTCACCCTGGTCGGTGCCGTCTTCACCGGCCTGTGGCTGGTCCGGGCGAGGCCGGCGGCCCCGGCCGCCACCGAGCCGGCCGCCGCTCCCCCGGCGGCCACCCGACGGTGACGTCCTGACGCCGCCCGGTCGGCACACGGCGGTGGCCGGGCTCCGGCCCGGCCACCGCCGTGTGCCGACCGGGCGGCGTGCCCACAGCGAGAAGAGGGAGACATGTCCTTTCCGCTACGTCAGACCGCTCGCGAGACCGCTCGTGGCGTCACCGTCGCCTTGGCCGTGCGCAACGACATCCACCGGTACGGTCTCGAAGGGATGCTGCGTTCGCTCGACATCGTCTCGGGCACCTTCAGTTACCCGGCGATCGCCGACGCCGCCGACGCGGCCTCCGCGCTCGCCCTCGACCTGCTGCTGACCTCGACCGCCGAACTGCAGGAGACGGCCGACCTGCCGGCGGCGCAGCGGCTGCGCAGACACGGTGTCCGGCTGATGGTCCTGGTCGGGCCGGACGAGCGGGTGGACCCGGCGTGGGCGTCCCTGACGCACGGCTTCGTCGACCGTTCGGCGCTGCATCTTCAGCTGCTGCGGGAGGCGGTCGCCGACGTCGGCGCCGACCGCTTCCATGTCTCGCCCAGTCTGGCCAGGCAGCTGTTCGTGCCGGCGAACTCCGGTCCGGGCGTGGCCCTGACCCCCAGGGAGCTGCAGGTGCTGGAGCTGGTCGCGGACGGCCTGAGCAACAAGCAGGCCGCCCGCTCCCTGGGGATCTCCGAGAACGGCGTCAAGCGGCTGATGGGCAACATCCTGGCCAAGCTGAACAGCCCGAACCGTACGCTCGCCGTGGTCAGGGCGCTGGAGACGGGGCTGCTCAGGAAGTGACCACGGCGGCCAGGGCGGCGGTGAGCTCCCGTTTCAGCACCTTGCCGCTCGGGCCGAGGGGCAGTTCCCGGACGAACTCGACGCGGCGCGGACACTTGTAGCCCGCCAGGTGCCGACGGCTCCATGCCACCAGGGCGGCCGCCAGTGGCTCGCCGGACGTGGACCCCGCCCGGACGACGACGACCGCACACACCTCCTCGCCCTGCCGGGCGTCCGGCACACCCACGACGGCGACCTGTTCGACGGCCGGATGCCGCAGCAGGACCTCTTCGACCTCCCGTGGATAGACGTTGTAGCCGCCGCGGAGGATCACGTCCTTCTTCCGGTCCACGACGGACAGGTAGCCGTCCGCGCCGAGCACGCCCAGATCGCCGGAGCGGAACCAGCCGTCCACCAGGACCTCGGCCGTCGCCTCCGGCAGTCCGAGGTATCCGGCCATGACGTTGTGGCCGCGGATCACGATCTCCCCGACCTCGCCCGCCGGCAGCAGCTCCACGACCCCCTCGACGTCGGCACGGGCGACCGCGACCTCGACACCGGTGACCGGCAGCCCGACGGTCCCGGGCCGGCAGGGCATGCCGGGCTGGTTGTAGGCGACGACCGGCGAGGTCTCGGTCAGCCCGTAGCCCTCGTACACCTCGCAGCCCAGTGTCCGCCGCACCTGTTCCAGCACGGGCACCGGCAGGGCGGAGCCGCCGCTGTAGGCGCGGCGCAGCGCGGGGGGTGCGGGGGCTCCGGACGTCACCGCCTCCACCAGCGCGTGGTACATCGTGGGTACGCCCATGAAGACGGTGCAGCCGTGCCCGGTCATCAGCTCCAGCGCGGACGCCGCGTCGAACCTGCGCATCAGCACGAGCGTCGCGCCCGTGGCGAAGCAGGTGCCCATGACACAGGTCTGGCCGAAGGTGTGGGACAGCGGCAGACAGCCGAGCAGCACGTCGTCCGGCTCCACCGCGAACGGGGAGACGGCGGTCACCTCGATGTTCGTGACGACGCCGCGGTGCGTGAGCATCGCGCCCTTGGGACGCCCGGTGGTGCCCGAGGTGTAGAGGATCGCGGCGATGCCGTCGGGGTCGACGGGGACGAGTTCCGCCGGGACGGGCGCGGCCGCCGGGGCGTCGAGTCGTACCGCCCCGGGGTGGGCGCCCGCCACGGTGAACAGCTCGGCACCGGTGGCGTCGGCGGCGGGCGCCCCCTGTTCCAGGGCGGACGCGTCGCAGACCAGCGCCCGTGCCTCGCTGTCCCGCAGCACGAACTCGATCTCGGCGGAACGCAGTTGGGTGTTGAGCGGCACCACGGTCGCCCCGAGCGCGAGGACACCGTGGTAGACGGCGGGGAAGTCCGGCGTGTTGGGCACCAGCACGGCCACCCGGTCGCCGGGGCCGATGCCGTGGTGCCGCAGTACGCCGGCCCGTTCGCGGGCCAGTCGCCACAGCTGACGGTAGGTCACCTCGGTGGACTCCCAGACCAGGGCCGGGTGGTCCGGCCGCCGTGCCGCGGTGTCCGCGAGCACGGCGGCCAGGGAACGGGTCACACCAGCTCCTTCACGGCCGCGTCCCCCACCGCCGCCCGCCGGTCCGAGGCCGACGCGATCCCCAGGTCGCGCCAGATCCCGGCCAGCGCCTCGGCGAACTTCTGCACGTCCGCCCGGGTGTGTGTGGCCGAGGGCGCGATCCGCAGCAGTTCCTCGCCGCTGCGGACGCTGGGCGCGTTGATGGCCTGCACGTAGATGCCGTGCCGGTCGAGCAGCAGGGTCGAGGCCTGCTTGCACAGCGCGTCGTCGCCCACCAGCGCCGAGACGATGTGCGAGTCCGGGGACAGGTACGGGATGTCCGCCTCGTCCAGCAGCCGGTGCAGCAGCCCGGCGTTCTCGGCCAGTCGGGCGCGCTCGGCGTCCGAGGACCGCAGATGGCGTACGGCGGCCAGGGCGCCGGCCGCCGTGGCCGGCGGGAGAGAGGTGGTGAAGACGAAGGCACGGGAGAAGGTGCGGACCGTGTCGATCAGGTCGGCGGGCCCGGCGATGTAGCCGCCCGCCGTGCCGAGCCCCTTGGCGAGGGTGCCCATGATGACGTCGAACCGGTCGGCGATGCCCTCGCGGGCCGCGATCCCGGCGCCCTGCGGACCGTACATGCCGATCGCGTGCACCTCGTCGAGGAAGGTGGTGGCGCCGTATCGCTCGGCGAGGTCGGCGATCTCGGCGAGGGGCGCCACGTCCCCGGACATCGAGTAGACGGACTCCAGGACGATCAGCTTCGGCGCTTCCGGGTCGGTGTCGGCGAGGAGTTCGGCGAGGTGCTCGACGTCGTTGTGGCGGAAGATGCGCTTGCGCGCGCCGCTGCGCCGCAGTCCGTCGATGATCGAGGCGTGGTTCAGCTCGTCGGAGAAGACCACGGTGCCCTCGGGCTTGCCGGCGATCACCGCGAGCGCACCGTCGTTGGCTGTGTAGCCGGAGGTGAACAGCAGCGCCCCGTCCTTGCCGTGCCAGTCGGCCAGTTCGCGTTCGAGCTCGACATGGCGGTGGTTGGTGCCGCCGATGTTGCGCGAGCCGCCCGAGCCGGCCCCGAACCGTGCGACGGCGTCGTGCACCGCCGCCAGGACCAGCGGGTGCTGGCCCATGCCGAGGTAGTCGTTGCTGCACCAGACGCTGACCTCGTTCTCCGTCCGGTCGGTGCGGGCGACGGCGCTGGGGAAGTGCCCGGCGCGCCGGCCGATCTCCAGGAAGGTCCGGGTGCGGCGCTGTTCTTCGGAGATGCCGTCGGTGAAGTACTGAAGGTGCGTGGGCATGATGGGTCCTTCGCGGGTGTGGGGTGGGATGGGGGTCCGGTCAGGCGGGTGCGGCGCTTCGGCGGCGCAGCTGGGACCTGTCGGGCTTGCCGGCCGCGTTCATCGGGACCTCGTCGAGGACCAGCACCCGCTCCGGGGCGTGGGCCGGCGAGAGGGTGGCGGCGACATGGGCCCGCACCGCGTCCGGGTCGACGAGGGCTCCGGGGCGGGAGGTCACCGCGGCGTGCAGATGCTCGGTCCCGTCCTCGTCGCGGACTCCGTAGACGGCGGCCAGGGCGATCCCGGGCAGGGTCAGCACCTCGCGCTCCACGACGGCGGGGTACACCTTGGCTCCGTCGATCTTGACGATGTCGGCGACCCTGTCGAGCAGATGGAGATGGCCCCGCTCGTCCCGGTAGCCGATGTCCCCGGTGCGGTACCAGCCGTCGCGCAGGGTGTCCGCCGTCAGGGAGGCGTCGAGGTAGCCGTCCATGAGCTGGGGGGAACGCATCCGGATCTCGCCGACCTGGCCGTCGGCGAGCGACTGGCCCGAGTCCAGGTCGCGGACGTCGATCTCGACCTCCGGGAAGGGCCGGCCGACGGTCGCGGCGAGCCGCGGGTCCGCGTGGTCGGCGGGGCCGAGGAAGCTGATACGGCCGCTCTCGGAGGTGCCGTACACCTGGAGCAGGACGGGGCCGAACACCGAGACGGCCGCGGCGATGCGGGCGGGGGCGGCCGCGGTGCCGCCGTAGATGAGCCGCCGCAGACCGGACAGGCCGGCCGCGGCGGCGTCCCGGTGCCCCCGCTCCTGGAGGTGGTCGAGCAGCCGGTACAGCTGGGTGGTCGCCATGAAGGTGCGGGTGACCGCTCGCTCGCGCACCGTCCGTACCACCAGCTCCGCGTCGAACTCCGGGAGCAGTACGACGCTGCCGCCCGCGGCGAGCGCGCCGTCGACCATCGGCCCCGCCGTGTGGCTGAGCGGGGTGCTGAACAGGGCGGTGATCTCGTCGGCCTCGGCTGGTGCCGCGACGGCGGTGCGCACGGTGCCCTCCCAGGCCCCGCGGGACTTGCGGATGCCCTTGGGCCGGCCGGTGCTGCCGCTGGTGAACATGATCAGCGCGAGGTCGTCGGGGTCCCCGGCGCTCGGGTCGAGGGGCCCGGCATCGTCGGCGGGCACCGGCTCGACGGCACCGGGCACGCCGTGGCCCACGAGGGCGGTCCCGGCCCGGGACGCCAGGTCGGCCGTGCGGGCCGAACTGTCCGGGTCGGCGTACAGGACCGTCGCACCGGTGACCCGGATGATCTCCAGCTGGTCGTCGGCGGGCAGCATCGCCGTACTCGATCCCGGGTTGGTCGAGCGCAGATGGCAGACGGCCGCGCCCAGCAGGTGGGCCGCGTGACGGACCGCGATCATGTCGGGGCTGTTGGGAGCGGTGAGCACGGCGACGACGGTGCCGCGCCGCGTGCCCGCCTCCCGCAGGGCGCGGTGGGTGCCGGCCACGGAGCGGATGTACTCGGCGGCGGTGACGCCGACGTCCCGGTGGCGCAGGACCTCCTTGCCGGGGGTCGCCGCCAGCGCGGACAGCACGTCGGCCACGTAGCCGCTCGCGCTCGTCCACCACGCCTCGTCCTTCATTGCCACGCCGGCTTCTCCTTCCTGCCGCGACGACGGCGGCGATGCTCAGCGGGCTTTCGGACCGAGCCTTTCTCCGCGCGGTGGCGGGGCACAGAGGGGAACGGGTACGGCGACGGTCCGCCGAAGGGGGCTGCGCGAGGGGGGTACCCGACCGGGCAGCCCGCCGGGGCACGGCGAAGTCGTTGCCCGATCGACGGCGGCCGGTCCGCGACGGGCCGCATACGGTCCGGCGTTGTGACGATGCATGGACTCGCGGGTGAGACGCAGTGGATGGACGCGACGGCCCAGGCGCGGCTGGTCGCCTCGGGTGAGGTGACCGCCGTGGAGCTGCTGGAGGCGGCCGTCGAACGTGTCAAGGTGCTCGATCCGGCCGTGAACGCGGTGGTGATGGAGTGGTTCGACCAGGCGCGCGCGGTGGCGGCGGACCCGCTGCCACCGGGCCCCTTCCGGGGAGTGCCGTTTCTTCTGAAGGACTTCATGGCCGCCTGTGCCGGACAGCCGATGTCGAACGGCAACCACCGGCTGCGGGAGCTGGCCCTCGCGTCGCCGACCGACTCCACTCTCGTACGGCGGTTCAGGGCTGCCGGGCTGGTCATCGCGGGGCGAACCAACACCCCGGAGTTCGCCTCCCAGCCGACGACCGAACCGGCCGCGTGGGGAGCCACGCGCAACCCCTGGAACCTCGGTCACTCCACGGGTGGCTCCAGCGGCGGCGCGGCCGCGGCCGTCGCTGCGGGCATGGTCCCCGTGGCGCACGCCTCCGACGGTTCGGGTTCCATCCGTATCCCGGCGGCTTGTTGCGGCGTCCTCGGGCTGAAGCCCTCGCGCGGCCGGATCAGCGCCGGCCCGTTCGGCGACGAGGCCGGACCGGGGGTCGAACTGTGCGTCAGCCGCACCGTGCGGGACACGGCGGCGATGCTGGACGCGGTCTCGGGTCCGGGCGTGGGCGACCTGGTCGTCGCGCCCGCGCCGCGGCGGCCGTACGTCGAGGAACTGGCCGCCGATCCGGCGCCGTTGCGCATCGGGCTGCTCGACCGCACCCCGGCCGGTGACGCGGTGGACCCCGACTGCCGGGAAGCGGTGTACGCGGCGGCGGCGCTGCTGGAGGAACTGGGCCACCGGGTCGAGGTGGACCGTCCGGCGGCGCTCGCCGAGGCCGACGAGCGGATGGCGCTGGTGGCGACGAGTCCGATGGCGAACTCCTTCAAGCAGCTGGCGGACGCTCTGGGCCGGGACCTGACCGCCGCCGACATGGAGCCGGCGACCTGGTCCCGCTACCAGGCCGGGCGCCGGGTCAGTGCGGCCGAGTACGCGCAGGCGCTGGCGGCGTGCGCGGGCTTCCGGCGGCGGGTGCAGCAGTGGTGGACCGAGGGGTTCGACCTGTTGCTGACCCCGACGACGAGCCGCCCGGCCGCCCCGATCGGCTCGTTCGGGGACGACGTGCACCAGGTGGACGAACTGACGGACGGGTACATCGCCTTCACCAGGCCGTTCAACATCACCGGCCAGCCGGCGGTGAGCGTCCCGCTGCACTGGAACGGCGCGGGACTCCCGATCGGCGTCCAACTGGTCGCCGGCTACGGCCGCGAGGACGTCCTGATCGCCGTCGCCGCGCAGCTCGAACGAGCCCGCCCGTGGGCCGGGCGCACCCCCTCGCCGGAGTAATCCGCTTGAGCGGACTGCCGGTTACCGCTTTCGTGGACCCGATGCCACCGAGCGGCGAGGCGGAGGACACGGCGGATGATCGACGCGTACGAGGATCCCGGCGCGCCCGACTGCCGCGGCGGTTCGCACTACCTGATGTGGCTGGTCCGCCGCCAGCCCGGCAGATGCGCCGCCGGGGCGGTGCTGGGCAGTGTGTGGATGGTCCTGCTGGCGGCGACCCCCTATCTGCTGTCCCGGGCGATCGACGACGGGCTGGTGCCGGGGGACTTTCCGGCGCTCGCGGGCTGGACGGCCGCGCTGTTCGCGGTCGGGGTGTTCAACGCCTGGCTGAGCATCATGCGGCACCGCACCATGACCCGGGTGCGCATGGACGCCAACTTCCGCACGGTGAAGGTGGTCGTCGCGCAGGCGGTGCGGCTGGGGGCGGCGTTGCGGCGCCGGGTGGGGGCCGGGGAGGTCGTCACGATCGGGGTGGGCGACGTGCAGACGATCAGCCAGTCGCTGACGGTGGTGGGTCCCGGCGTCGGAGCGGTGGTCGCCTATCTCGTGGTCGCCGGTCTGCTGCTGTCCGTGTCACCGCTGGTGGCGGCCGTCGTCCTGCTCGGCATGCCCGTGATCGTCGTCCTCGTGGGCCCGCTGCTGGCCCGGCTGCAGGGCGCGGAGACCGAGTACCGGGAGCGGCAGGGGGTGCTGACGGCCCGTATCGCCGATCTCGCCGGCGGGCTGCGGGTCCTCAACGGGCTCGGCGGCAAGGGCCTGTTCGCGCAGGCCTTCCGGCGCGACTCGCAGCGCCTGCGCCGGCAGGGCTACCGGGTCGGCGCGGTGACCAGCTGGGTCCAGGCGCTCGGGGTGGGCCTGCCGACGCTGTTCCTGGCCCTGGTGACCTGGCTGGCGGCCCGGCTGGCCGCCCAAGGGCTCATCACCGTCGGCCAGTTGGTGTCCGTCTACGGCTATGTGGCGGTGCTGGTGAGCCCGGTGGCCTTCTGGGTGGAGTGCGGCTACCAGATCAGCCGGGGGCTGGTGTCGGCCCGGCGCGTCGTACGGTTCCTGCGGCTCGAGCCCCTCGCCGACACCGGCACCCGTGACGCGCCGGCCGGTCCCGCCGCGCTGCACGACCCCGAGTCGGGGGTCAGGGTTCCCGCGGGCGGGCTGACCGCCCTGGCCGCGGCCCGCCCGTCCGACGCGGCGGCCGTCGTCGACCGGCTCGGGGGATACACGCCCTCGGCGGCGACCTGGGGCGAGGTTCCGCTGGCCGACATACCGGTGGCGCGGATCAGGGAGCGCGTCCTGGTCGCCGACCACGAGGCGGACCTGTTCGCGCAGACGCTGCGCTCCCTGGTGGGCGGGCGGCGGGAGCGGCCGCCGGAGGACATCGAGCGGGCCGTGCGCACGGCGGTGGCCGAGGACGTCGTGCTCGGGCTGCCGGACGGGCTGGACTCGGTGATCGAGGCCCAGGGCCGCAACCTCTCCGGCGGCCAGCGCCAGCGGGTACGGCTGGTCCGCGCCCTGCTGGCCGACCCCGAGGTGCTGCTCGCGGTGGAACCGACCTCCGCCCTGGACGCCCACACCGAGGCGCGGGTCGCCGAGCGGCTGCGCGCGGCACGGCAGGGCCGTACGACTCTCGTCACTTCCACGTCCCCGCTCGTGCTGGACCGGGCCGACACCGTGTACTTCCTGGTGGAGGGAGCGGCCGTGGCGGCCGGAAGCCACCGCGAACTGCTCGACACGGAGCCCGCCTACCGGGCGCTCGTGGCCAGGGACACGGACGCCGAGGAGGTCGCGCGGTGACGACGGATTCCAGCCGTACGGCGACAGCGGATTCCCGCGGGCACCTCCCCGTCGCCGAACGCGCCGACGTGCGGCACGCGATGGTGCGGCTCGTCCGCGCCGACGCCCGGGCCTTCGCCGCCGTGCTCGCGCTCAACGCGCTCGCCGCCGGCGCCGGGCTGGCCGGGCCGTGGCTGGTGGGGCGGATCGTGGACGAGGTGCGGGCCGGCGGGGGCGTGGGCGCCGTCGACCGGCTGGCCCTGTGGATCCTGCTCTGCTCGCTCGCCCAGCTGGTGCTGGCCCGCTGGGCCCGCTATGTCGGCCATCGCTTCGGCGAGCGGACGCTGGCCCGGGTCCGGGAGCAGTTCGTCGACCGTACGCTCGCGCTGCCCGCGTCGGTCGTGGAGCGGGCCGGCACCGGCGATCTGACCGCGCGCGGCACGGGCGACGTGGCGCTGGTCGGCACCACCTTGCGCGACGCGGGCCCCGACCTGCTCATCAACGGCGTGCAGGCGGTGTTCCTGCTCGGCGCCGTGTTCGCGCTGCACCCGCTGCTGGGCGCCTGCGGCCTGCTCGGTCTGGTCCCCATCGGATGCGGTGTGCGCTGGTACCTGCGGCGCGCCCGCGACGGCTATCTCGCCGAGGGCGCCGCCACGTCCGAGGTGGCGGAGATCCTCGCGGCGACGGCGGCCGGTGCCCGGACGGTCGAGGCGCTGCGGCTTCAGGAGCGGCGCGTGACGGCGGCCCGGGACGCGCTGGAGACGTCCCGGCGCACCCGGCTGTACACGCTGTTCCTGCGGAGCGTGTTCTTCCCGGTGGTGGAGGTGTCCTATCTCGTCCCCGTCGCCGCGGTCCTGCTGGCCGGCGGGCTGCTGCACGGGCGCGGCACGCTGAGTCTGGGCGCGGTGGTGGCGGCGGCCCTGTATCTGCAGCGGCTGAGCGGGCCCCTCGACGAGATCCTGATGCGCATCGAGCAACTGCAGAACAGCGGCGCCTCGTTCGCCCGCGTCGAGGGCCTCGCCCGGGCTCCGCGTGCGGTGCGGGACGGCTCGCCCACACCGGCCGGCGACCGGATCGACGTGTCCGGGGTCCGGTACGCCTACGACCGCGGCGGCGAGGTGCTGCACGGGGTCGATCTGACCGTACGGCCCGGGGAGCGGCTGGCCGTCGTCGGCCCCTCCGGCGCCGGCAAGACGACCCTCAGCCGGCTCCTCGCGGGGGTCGACGCGCCGACCGAGGGGTCGGTGACCGTCGGCGGTGTGCCCGTCGTCGACCTCGGGCCCGAACAGCTGCGCCGTCAGGTCGTCCTGGTCACCCAGGAGCACCATGTGTTCCTGGGCACGGTCCGCGACAACCTGCTCATCGCCGAACCGGACGCCACGGACGCGGAGTTGTGGGCGGCGCTCGCGGCGGTGGGTGCCGGCGAGTGGGTGCGCGAGCTGCCGGACGGCCTGGACACCCCGCTCGGGGAGGGGGGCCGGCGCACCGACGGTTCGCAGGCGCAGCAACTCGCCCTGGCCCGCGTCGTGCTGGCCGACCCGCACACCCTGATCCTGGACGAGGCGACGGCGCTGCTGGACCCGACGACCGCCCGGCACACCGAGCGCGCCCTGGCCGCCGTACTGGAGGGGCGCACGGTCATCGCGATCGCGCACCGTCTGCACACGGCGCACGACGCGGACCGGGTGGCCGTGATGGAGAACGGCCGCCTCACCGAACTCGGCACCCATGAGCAGCTGGTGGAGGCGGACGGCGCGTACGCGGCGCTGTGGGGGACGTGGCACGGGGAGCGCCCGCAGCCCGCGTGATCGGCTCATAGGCCAGAGGCAGGTTCGCATAACGAACACGGATATCCGGTCAACGAACCATTTCCGGCCAAGTTCCTGACGCGCTCCTGACAGGGCGCAGATCTCCTGCCACCCTTCCCACAGCTTCAACACAGCAACCCCACAGCTCCACCCCAGTTCTGCCCGGGCGGTCGACCCACCGTCCGGATCTCCCCTGGTCGCGCGATCCGCGGCCACGCAGAAGGAGTCAGTGTTGAGAAGCAGTTCCTCTCGCAGACGCACCTCCCACACCCTCGCCATAGCCGGCGTCACCGCCCTGCTCGCCGCGGCCGTCCAGACGGGCGCCGCCTCCGCCGCCCCGGCCCAGGCCTCCGCCAAGGGCAACCCGGCCCACGCGGCCGTCAAGCTCTCCCCCTCGCAGCGCGCCGAGCTGCTGCGCGACGCCGACGCGGCCCGCGCCCGGACGGCCCGTGACATCGGCCTCGGGTCGAAGGAGAAGCTGGTCGTCCGCGACGTCGTCAAGGACGCCGACGGCACCCTGCACACCCGCTACGAGCGCACCTACGCGGGCCTGCCCGTCCTCGGCGGCGACCTCGTCGTCGACACCGCCAAGTCGGGTGCCACGCAGCGCGTCATCAAGGCGACGAACGCGACCGTCAAGGTCTCGGACGTCACCCCGGACATCACCAAGGCGGCCGCCGAGAAGCAGGCCGTGAGCCGCGCGAAGGCCCTCGGCGGCACCAAGGCCACCGCCGACAGCGCCCGCAAGGTGATCTGGGCGGCGAGCGGCAGGCCCGTCCTCGCCTACGAGACGGTCATCGGCGGCTTCCAGGACGACGGCACCCCGAACCAGCTGCACGTCATCACCGACGCCGCCACCGGCAAGAAGCTCTACGAGTACCAGGGCATCGAGAACGCCACCGGCACCGGCAACACCCAGTACAGCGGCACGGTCTCGCTGACCACGACGCAGTCGGGCTCGAACTACAACCTGACCGACGGCGACCGCGGCAACCACAAGACGTACAACCTGAACCACGGCACGTCCGGCACCGGCACGCTGTTCTCGCAGACCAGCAACACCTGGGGCAACGGCACCACGTCGAACGCGGCCACCGCGGGCGCGGACGCCCACTACGGCGCGGCGGTCACCTGGGACTTCTACAAGAACACGTTCGGCCGCTCCGGCATCAAGAACAACGGCGTCG
Organism: Streptomyces sp. C1-1; assembly: GCF_050214755.1. NCBI lineage: Bacteria > Bacillati > Actinomycetota > Actinomycetes > Kitasatosporales > Streptomycetaceae > Streptomyces > Streptomyces sp. C1-1. Next base: position 3,567,571 of record NZ_CP189826.1, read on the forward strand.
GCGCCTACTCCCGCGTCCACTACGGCAACTCGTACGTGAACGCCTTCTGGGACGACAGCTGCTTCTGCATGACCTACGGCGACGGCTCCGGCAACGCGGACCCGCTGACGTCCCTGGACGTCGCCGGCCACGAGATGAGCCACGGCGTCACCTCCAACACCGCGGGCCTGAACTACTCGGGCGAGTCCGGCGGTCTGAACGAGGCGACCTCCGACATCTTCGGCACGGGTGTGGAGTTCTACGCCGCCAACTCCTCCGACGTCGGCGACTACCTCATCGGCGAGAAGATCGACATCAACGGCGACGGCACCCCGCTGCGCTACATGGACAAGCCCAGCAAGGACGGCGCGTCCAAGGACAGCTGGTACTCCGGCCTCGGCGGTCTGGACGTGCACTACTCGTCCGGTCCCGCCAACCACTTCTTCTACCTGCTGAGCGAGGGCAGCGGCGCCAAGGTCATCAACGGCGTCAGCTACAACTCGCCGACCGCGGACGGGCTGCCGGTCACCGGCATCGGCCGCGACAAGGCCCTGCAGATCTGGTACCGGGCGCTGACCACCAAGTTCACGTCCACCACCAACTACGCCTCCGCGCGCACCGGCACCCTCGCGGCGGCCGGTGAGCTCTACGGCACCACCTCCGCCGAGTACAAGGCGGTGCAGGACGCTTGGGCGGCCATAGCGGTCGGTTCGCGCTCCGGCGGCGGTGGCGGTACCGGGACGTCGTACGAGAGCTCGACCGTGGTGTCGATTCCGGACAACGGCCCCGCCGTCACCTCGTCGATCACGGTCTCCGGGCGGACCGGAAACGCACCGTCCAACTTGCAGGTCACGCCGAACATCACTCACACCTGGCGCGGCGACCTGGTGATCGATCTGATCGGTCCGTCGGGCACCGCCTACCGGCTGAAGAACTTCAGCTCCTCCGACTCGGCGGACAACGTGACGGACACCTACACGGTGAACGCCTCCACCGAATCAGCCAATGGCACCTGGAAGTTGCGGGTCCAGGACCAGGCCGCACAGGACACGGGCAAGATCAACAGCTGGAAGATCACCTTCCCGTAGGCGACGGGCCGCAGAGGCCTCCAGCCCCGAATTCAGGGCGCCGCCCCGGTGGTTCGACTCCCCGGGGCGGCGCCCCCTTTTTGCCGTCGCGTTACACCTCCAAGGTTGGCCCTTTACGCGCCCCAACCCGGTTTACATGCCTGCAATGTTCACCCGGCCGACGCTTTTCGGCCAACATCACTTGGGGGGACTGACATGTACGCGCCCGGATGTCACTCTTCCTCACAACCGCCGCACAACTTCACAGCAACCCGCAACCCGGCAGCCCCACGCCGGGCGAGGACTCCCCCACCACAAGGAGCTTGTGTGACCCCCCTCTACGCGCGTCACAAGCGCTCGACTCTGGCCATCGCCACCGCCGTCGCGGCCGGAGCCCTGCTCACCACCGGTCTGACCACCGGTTCCGCGGCCGCCGCCCCCACCATGGCGGACGCCGCGACCGCGGCCCGCCCGGCGGCCGCCCCCACCGCGCTCTCTGCCGCGACCCGCGTCTCGCTGATCAAGAAGGCGCAGGCGGACGTCGCCGAGACGGCGCAGAAGATAGGCCTGGGCGCCAAGGAGAAGCTGGTCGTCAAGGACGTCGTGAAGGACGCCGACGGCACCACCCACACCCGCTACGAGCGCACCTACGCGGGCCTGCCGGTCCTCGGCGGCGACCTCGTCGTCCACACCTCGAAGGCCGGCAAGACCGAGGGCGTGACCAGAGCCGTGAAGGCCGCCATCAAGGTCGCCTCCCTCAAGGCGCAGGTCAGCCCCGTCAAGGCCGAGAAGCAGGCGGTCAGCGCCGCCAAGACGCTCGGCTCGACCAAGTCCGCGGCCGACGGCGCCCGCAAGGTGATCTGGGCCGGCTCGGGCAAGCCCGTCCTCGCCTACGAGACGATCGTGGGCGGCTTCCAGGACGACGGCACCCCGAACCAGCTGCACGTCATCACCGACGCCGCCACCGGCAAGAAGCTCTTCGAGTACCAGGGCATCGAGAACGCCACCGGCACCGGCAAGACGCTGTACTCGGGCACCGTCAGCCTCACCACCACCCTGTCGGGCTCGACGTACCAGCTGTACGACACCACGCGCGGCGGCCACAAGACGTACAACCTGAAGCACAGCAGCTCCTCGGGCACCGGCACGCTGTTCACCGACGCGGACAACGTGTGGGGCACCGGCGCCGCCTCCAGCTCCACCACCGACCAGACGGCGGCCGCCGACGCCGCCTACGGCGCGCAGGAGACCTGGGACTTCTACAAGGCCACGTTCGGCCGCTCCGGCATCAAGAACAACGGTGTCGGCGCCTACTCCCGCGTCCACTACGGCAGCAGCTACGTCAACGCCTTCTGGGACGACAGCTGCTTCTGCATGACCTACGGCGACGGCTCCGGCAACACCCACCCGCTGACGTCCCTGGACGTCGCCGGCCACGAGATGAGCCACGGCGTCACCTCCAACACCGCGGGCCTGAACTACTCGGGCGAGTCCGGCGGTCTGAACGAGGCGACCTCCGACATCTTCGGCACGGGTGTGGAGTTCTACGCCGCCAACTCCTCCGACGTCGGTGACTACCTCATCGGCGAGAAGATCGACATCAACGGCGACGGCAGCCCGCTGCGCTACATGGACAAGCCCAGCAAGGACGGCGGTTCGGCGGACTACTGGTCCTCCTCCGTCGGCAACCTGGACGTCCACTACTCCTCGGGTGTGGCGAACCACTTCTTCTACCTGCTGAGCGAGGGCAGCGGCAGCAAGACGATCAACGGCGTCAGCTACAACTCGCCGACGTCCAACGGCTCCACGGTCACCGGCATCGGCCGCGCCAAGGCGCTGCAGATCTGGTACAAGGCGCTGACGACGTACTTCACGTCGACGACGAACTACAAGTCGGCCCGCACCGGCACGCTGAGCGCGGCGGCGGCGCTCTACGGCTCCGGCAGCACGGAGTACAACGCGGTGGCGGCGGCCTGGTCCGCGGTCAACGTGAGCTGACCCGAGGGGGGTTGGCGGGCGGCACCCGGGGAGAGGGCTTCCCCGGGTGCCGCCCTACTCTTGTGTCCCATGCCCCCGAGCGACTTCACGTACGACGACATCGGCGCGACCCGGCGCGGCGGGTTCTGCCCGCCGGGCTTCCACCAGCTGCATGTGCGTTCGCGCATCGGCGAGGGCGAGAAGGTCTTCCGCCGGGCCTCCGAGGCGGTGCTGACCTGGAAGATGCACCGCGAGATGGGCGTCGGCATCGAGGCGGGCGCGGACCGCGCCGCCGCCGACGTCGACGTCACGGTCACCCTCGCCGGGATGATCAAGGCCCCGTGCCGGATCGTCTACACGGTCGAGGAACCCCGCCGCGCCGGCTGGGCGTACGGCACGCTGGCCGGGCATCCGGAGTGCGGCGAGGAGGCGTTCGTCGTGGAGCGGACGGGCGACGGCACGGTGTGGCTGACGGTGTCGGCGTTCAGCCGCCCGGCCAAGTGGTACGCGCGGGCGGGCGGGGCCGCCACCCGCGGCCTGCAGAACGCGTACGCGCGGCGCTGCGGGAAGGTGCTGCGCAGGATGTGCGCCGACCTCGCGGAGTGGTGACGGCCCCCGCGGCCCGAACCGGGCGGGACGGCCCTACGACCGCACCCCCGCCCGGCACCCCGGACCGCTAGCGCATCAGCACCCCCGCTCCCTCACCGGTCTCCTCGCTCGGCACCGCCACCAGTCCCAGCTCCGCGCCGGAGGCCAGCAGCCGGTGCGTCGGCAGGATGCGGACGGTGTAGCCGTAGGGGCCGGTGCGGTCGAGGGAGAGGGGACCCTCGTAGACCCAGCGGCCGTCCAGGTCCGGGCCGCCCGCCGGTTTCAGCGGGACCGCCTCGGCGTCCGCGATGCGGTCCTGGCTGTCGACCCGGCCCGACACGGCCTGCACCTCCACGTCGTCCGGGCCGAGGTCGCCGAGGCCGACCCGCACCCGCAGGGCGAGCGTCGTGCCCAGTTCCGCGGTCGCCGTGGTGGCCGACGTCTCCACGTGGTCGACCTTCACCTCGTGCCAGGCGGCCCGCACCCGCCCCTTCCAGGCGGCGAGTTCACGCGCGGAGTCGGGGTCCATGGCGCGGTGGGCCTGCGCGGCCGGGGTGTAGAGGCGCTCCACGTACTCGCGCACCATGCGGCCGGCCAGCACCTTCGGGCCGAGAAGGGTCAGGGTCTGGCGGACCATCTCGATCCAGCGGTCGGGCAGTCCGTGCTGGCCGCGCTCGTAGAAGCGGGGTGCCACCCGCTGCTCCAGCAGGTCGTACAGCGCCGCCGCCTCTATGTCGTCTCGCCGGTCCGGGTCGGTACCCACGCCGTCCGCCGTGGGGATCGCCCAGCCGAAGTCGGGCTGGAACCACTCGTCCCACCAGCCGTCCAGGACGGAGAGGTTGAGGCAGCCGTTGAGGGCCGCCTTCATACCGGACGTGCCGCAGGCCTCCAAGGGGCGCAGCGGGTTGTTCAGCCAGATGTCGCAGCCCGGGTAGAGCTTCTGCGCCATCGCCATGCCGTAGTCGGGCAGGAAGACGATGCGGTGGCGGACCCGGGGGTCGTCGGCGAACCGGACCAGTTCCTGGACCAGGCGCTTGCCGCCGTCGTCCGCCGGGTGCGCCTTGCCCGCCACCACGATCTGCAGGGGCCGCTCCGGGTGCAGGAGCAGCTCCATCAGCCGGTCGCGGTCGCGGAGCATGAGCGTCAGGCGCTTGTACGACGGAACGCGGCGGGCGAAGCCGATGGTGAGGACGTCGGGGTCCAGCACCCCGTCGATCCACCCCAGCTCGGCCGTTCCGGCGCCGCGCTGCCGCCACGACGCGCGCAACCGCGCGCGCACCTCGTCGACCAGCTGCTCGCGCAGATTGCGGCGCAGCTCCCAGATGTCCTGGTCGGGGATGTCCGCGACGGCGTCCCAGCGGTCGGAGGCGCCGACGGTCAGCGCGTCCTCGGTGCGCTGGGCGCCGATCTGCCGGGCGCCGAGCCGGAAGACCTCGGGGGCGACCCAGGTGGGGGCGTGCACGCCGTTGGTGACGGAGGTGATCGGCACCTCGTCGGGGTCGAATCCCGGCCAGAGTCCGGAGAACATCTCCCGGCTGACGTGACCGTGCAGCAGCGAGACGCCGTTGGCGCGCTGGCCCAGGCGCAGACCCATCACGGCCATGTTGAACAGGTTGGGTTCGCCGCCGGGATAGGTCTCCATGCCGAGCCGGAGAACGCGCTCGACGTCGATGCTCGGCAACTCGGCGTCGGGGCCGAAGTGGTGGGCGACGAGCTCGCGGTCGAAGCGGTCGATGCCGGCCGGGACGGGCGTGTGGGTGGTGAAGACGGTCCCGGCCCGCACCGCCTCCAGCGCGGAGTCGAAGTCGAGCCCCTGGGCGCAGAGTTCGGCGATGCGTTCCAGGCCGAGGAAGCCCGCGTGCCCCTCGTTGGTGTGGAACACCTCCGGCTCCGGGTGCCCGGTCAGCCGGCAGTACGTCCGCACCGCCCGCACCCCTCCTATACCCAGCAGCATCTCCTGCAGCAGCCGGTGCTCGCTGCCGCCGCCGTAGAGCCGGTCGGTCACCCCGCGCTCGCCGAGGTCGTTCTCCTCGACGTCCGAGTCGAGCATGAGCAGCGGCACGCGGCCGACCTGGGCGAGCCAGATCCGGGCGTGCAGCCGCCGGCCGCCGGGCAGGGCGAGGGAGACCTGGGCGGGGGTGCCGTCGGGCTCGTTCAGCAGGGCCACCGGCAGCTCGTTGGGGTCGAGGACCGGGTAGTGCTCCTGCTGCCAGCCGTCGCGGGAGAGGGACTGCCGGAAGTAGCCGTGCCGGTAGAGCAGGCCCACGCCGATCAGCGGGACGCCGAGGTCGCTGGCCGCCTTGAGGTGGTCGCCGGCCAGGATGCCGAGGCCGCCGGAGTACTGGGGCAGGGCGGCCGTGATGCCGAACTCGGGTGAGAAGTAGGCGACGGCGGCCGGGAGTCCGCCGGTCTGCGCCTGGTACCAGCGCTCGCCGGTCACATAGTCGTTGAGGTCGTCCACGACCGCCGTCAGCCGGCGCAGGAACCGGCGGTCCTCGGCCAGCTCCGCGAGCCGCGCCGGCGATACGCTGCCGAGCAGCCGTACGGGATCGCCCTCAGAGGCGGCCCAGCGCTCGGGGTCGACGGACTGGAAGAGGTCGCGGGTCTCCGCATGCCAGGACCAGCGCAGATTGCGCGCGAGATCGCTGAGCGGCCGCAGGGGGTCGGGGAGAACGGGCCGGACGGTGAAACGACGGATAGCCTTCACTTTCCCACCTCGACGCTTGTGCTGTGCGGACGCACAACGCTGTGCGTCTCGTCGTCAACGACGACGTTATCGGTGCGAGGGGCTTCACAACCACGGCGCGTCCAAGAGGGCGGCACTGTCGTACACAGTCCGGAAACCACCGCAACCCTCGCCGGTCCCCCATGGCCGACATGGCCGATTCACCCCCTGGGCCCTCTTGTGGGGCTTCACACCGCACGAGAGGCTGCCGAGGGGGAGTCAAAGGGAGGGGAACAACGACCATGGCACGGACGCGAAGCAGACGTCTGCGCCGGGCAGCGGGCCTGACCGCGGTGGCCTGTGCCGCCGCGCTCTCGGCCGCCACCCTGCCCGCGCACGCGGCACCCGAGGGGCGGATACTCGGCGCCGGCCGGCCCGGCTCCGTCAGCGGCAGTTACCTGGTGACGCTCAAGGGGGGAACGAAGGCTCCGACGTCGGCCGGAAAGGGCATCGCCGAGAAGTACGGTGCGCGAATAAGCCACACCTACGGCTCCGTCCTCAACGGCTACGCGATCAGAGCCGAAGCGAGACAGGCCGCTCGCCTCGCGGCCGACCCGCGCGTCGCCTCGGTGGCCCAGGACACCCGGGTCGCCGTCGACCGCACCCAGCGCAACCCGCCGTCCTGGGGCCTGGACCGCATCGACCAGCCGGTCGCACCGCTGGACGGGAGGTACACCTGGCCCTCGTCCGCCGGCGCCGGGGTGACCGTCTACGTGATCGACACCGGCATCCGGATCACCCACAAGGACTTCGGCGGGCGCGCGAGCTACGGCTGGGACTTCGTCGGAAACGACAGGACCGCCTCCGACGGCAACGGCCACGGCACACATGTCGCCGGGACCATCGCCGGCACGACGTACGGGGTGGCCAAGAAGGCGAAGCTGGTCGCCGTAAGGGTCCTCGACAACTCGGGAACCGGTACGACGTCGCAGGTCATCGCGGGTATCGACTGGGTGACCCGACACGCCGGGAAGCCGGCGGTGGCCAACCTCAGCCTGGGTACCGCGCACAACGCCCAGCTCGACGCGGCCGTGCGCAACTCCATCGCCTCCGGCGTCACCTACGCCGTCGCCGCCGGGAACGACGGCCTGCCGGCCGACCTGTACTCCCCGGCGGACGTCAGGGAGGCCATCACGGTCGGCGCGACCGACCGCGCGGACGCCCGGGCGGGCTTCTCCGACTACGGCTCCGCCGTCGATCTGTTCGCTCCCGGGGTGTCGATCACCTCGGCCTGGGGTACTAGCGACACCGCGAAGGCGACCTTCTCGGGCACCTCGATGGCGACCCCGCACGTGACGGGTGCCGCCGCGCTGTACCTGGCCGGCCACTCGAAGGCCACGCCGGCGCAGGTCGCCCGCGCCCTGTTCCGACTGTCGGTCTCCGGGGTAACCGGACGGGGACCCGGTTCGCCGGACGAACTGCTGCAGGTGCCGTCTTCTTAGGAACTACGTAGGAACTTCGTGGGAACTTGGCCCAGAGACGGCCCCGTTCGTTCACGAACGGGGCCAGTCTTGTGTGTAGACAAACGCGTGAGTAGTTAACAAAGTGCCGGAATGCTCACCCGAACAGGGTGGGAAGGCTCCTCCGGTACCTTTCACGACAGAAGCCACGCAGGACCCCCTCCCCACAGCCAACCGGCCACCCACGTTGACGCGGACAGGAGCGGTCATGCCCGCCACGCACCACTCGTCAGCACCCCCGACACCCAGCGCCGAGACGCCCTGCGCCCCGCCGGTCACCGCCGGCGTCGGACGCATCCCCGTCCTCGACGTCCGCCCGGTCGTCCAGAACGGCCGCCTCCCCGCCAAGGCGGTCACCGGCGAGTCGTTCGAGATCTCGGCCACCGTTTTCCGTGAGGGCCACGACGCCGTCGCCGCCAACGTCGTCCTCACCGACCCCGAGGGCCGACCCGGCCCCTGGACGCCGATGCGCGAGCTGGCCCCCGGCACGGACCGCTGGGGCGCCACCGTCACCGCCGGAGAACCCGGTCACTGGACGTACACCGTGGAGGCCTGGGGCGACCCGATCACCACCTGGCGCCACCACGCCCAGATCAAGATCCCGGCCGGCATGGACACCGAGCTGGTTCTGGAGGAGGGGGCACGCCTGTACGAACGGGCGGCCGCCGACGCACCTCCGCAGACGGGCGACATCGTGCTGGCCGCGGCCGCCGCCCTGCGCGACGAGTCACGCCCGGCGGCCGCCCGTCTGGCGGCGGCGTTGACGCCGGAGGTGGATGCGGTGCTGGCGGCGCATCCGTTGCGGGAGCTGGTGACGGCCTCGGAGACGCTGGCGCTGCTGGTGGAGCGGGAGCGGGCGTTGTACGGCGCCTGGTACGAGTTCTTCCCGCGTTCGGAGGGCACCGCCGAGGAGCCGCACGGCAGTTTCCGCAGCGCCGCCCGGCGGCTGCCGGCGATCGCGGCGATGGGCTTCGACGTGCTCTACCTGCCGCCGGTCCATCCGATCGGCACGACGTTCCGCAAGGGCCGCAACAACACCCTCACCCCCGGCCCCGAGGACGTCGGGGTGCCGTGGGCGATCGGCTCGCCCGAGGGCGGCCACGACAGCGTCCACCCGCGGCTGGGCACGATGGAGGACTTCACCTGGTTCGTGGACCAGGCCCGCGCCCAGGGCCTGGAGATCGCCCTGGACTTCGCCCTGCAGTGCTCCCCGGACCATCCATGGGTGCACAAGCACCCCGAGTGGTTCCATCACCGGCCCGACGGCACCATCGCCTACGCCGAGAACCCGCCGAAGAAGTACCAGGACATCTACCCCATCGCCTTCGACGCCGACATGGACGGCCTGGTCGCCGAGACACTGCGGGTGCTGCGGGTGTGGATGGCGGCGGGGGTGCGGATCTTCCGGGTGGACAACCCGCACACCAAGCCGGTGGTGTTCTGGCAGCGGGTGATCGCCGAGATCAACGCCGCCGACCCGGACGTGATCTTCCTGGCCGAGGCGTTCACCCGCCCGGCGATGATGCGCACCCTGGCCCAGATCGGCTTCCAGCAGTCCTACACCTACTTCACCTGGCGCACCTCCAAGCAGGAGCTGACCGACTACCTCACGGAACTGTCGACGGAGACGGCGGCGTACATGCGGCCGAACTTCTTCGTCAACACCCCCGACATCCTGCACGAGTACCTCCAGCGCGGCGGCCGGCCCGCCTTCGAGGTCCGCGCCGTCCTGGCCGCGACCCTCTCGCCGACCTGGGGCGTGTACTCCGGCTACGAGCTGTGCGAGAACGTCCCGCTGCGCGAGGGCAGCGAGGAGTACCTCGACTCGGAGAAGTACCAGCTCAAACCACGCGACTGGGAAGCCGCCGAACGCCAGGGCCGCACCATCACCCCCCTGATCACCAAACTCAACACCATCCGGCGGGCGAACCCCGCCCTCCGCCAACTGCGCGACCTCCACTTCCACGATGTGGACAAGGACGCGGTGATCGCGTATTCGAAGCGGAGCGGGTCGAACACTGTTCTGGTCGTCGCCAACCTCGACCCCCACCACACCCAGGAGGCCACGGTCTCGTTGGACATGCCGCAACTCGGCCTCGACTGGCACGAGTCGGTGCCGGTGCGCGACGAGCTCACCGGCGAGACCTATCACTGGGGCAGGGCGAATTACGTACGCCTCGAACCGGGCACTCGTCCCGCGCACGTGTTCACCGTCCTGCGACCGTCCACCCCGCAGATCGGAGGGTCACCCACAATATGATCGTCAACGAACCCGTCCCGGACACGTTCGAGGACACCCCCGCCAAGGACAGGGACCCGGAGTGGTTCAAGCGCGCGGTCTTCTACGAGGTCCTCGTCCGCTCCTTCCAGGACAGCAACGGCGACGGCGTCGGCGACCTCAAGGGCCTGACCGCGAAACTCGACTACCTGCAGTGGCTGGGCGTCGACTGCCTGTGGCTGCCGCCCTTCTTCCAGTCACCGCTGCGTGACGGCGGATACGACGTCTCCGACTACACGGCCGTCCTGCCGGAGTTCGGCGACCTCGCCGACTTCGTCGAGTTCGTCGACGCCGCCCACCAGCGCGGCATGCGGGTCATCATCGACTTCGTCATGAACCACACCAGCGACCAGCACCCGTGGTTCCAGGAGTCCCGCCGCGATCCCGACGGCCCGTACGGCGACTACTACATGTGGGCCGACGACGACAAGCAGTACGCGGACGCCCGGATCATCTTCGTCGACACCGAGGCCTCCAACTGGACCTTCGACCCGGTCCGCAAGCAGTACTTCTTCCATCGCTTCTTCTCCCACCAGCCGGACCTCAACTACGAGAACCCGGCCGTGCAGGAGGAGATGATCTCGGCGCTGCGGTTCTGGCTGGACCTGGGCATCGACGGCTTCCGCCTCGACGCCGTGCCCTACCTCTACGCCGAGGAGGGCACGAACTGCGAAAACCTTCCGGCGACCCATGAGTTCCTCAAACGCGTCCGCAAGGAGATCGACGCCCAGTACCCGGACACGGTGATCCTCGCGGAGGCCAACCAGTGGCCCGAGGACGTCGTCGACTACTTCGGCGACTACGAGTCCGGCGGCGACGAGTGCCACATGGCGTTCCACTTCCCCGTCATGCCGCGCATCTTCATGGCCGTCCGGCGGGAGTCGCGCTATCCGGTCTCGGAGATCCTCGCCAAGACGCCCGCGATCCCGTCGAACTGCCAGTGGGGCATCTTCCTGCGCAACCACGACGAGCTGACCCTGGAGATGGTCACCGACGAGGAACGCGACTACATGTGGGCCGAGTACGCCAAGGACCCACGGATGCGCGCCAACATCGGCATCCGCCGGCGCCTGGCCACCCTCCTCGACAACGACCGCAACCAGATCGAACTGTTCACCGCCCTGCTGCTGTCCCTGCCCGGCTCGCCGATCCTGTACTACGGCGACGAGATCGGCATGGGCGACAACATCTGGCTCGGCGACCGCGACGCCGTCCGCACCCCGATGCAGTGGACACCGGACCGTAACGCGGGTTTTTCCTCCTGTGACCCCGGGCGGCTGTTCCTGCCGACCATCATGGACCCCGTCTACGGCTACCAGGTCACCAACGTCGAGGCGTCGATGTCGTCGCCCTCCTCACTGCTGCACTGGACCCGCCGCATGATCGAGATCCGCAAGCAGAACCCTGCCTTCGGCCTCGGGTCCTACACGGAGCTCCAGTCGTCGAACCCGGCGGTACTGGCATTCCTGCGGGAGTACGAGGACGATCTGGTGCTGTGCGTGCACAACTTCTCCCGGTTCGCGCAGCCCACCGAGCTGGATCTGCGGATCTTCAACGGCCGGCATCCGGTGGAGCTCTTCGGCGGGGTGCGCTTTCCCGCCATCGGTGAGCTGCCGTACTTGCTGACCCTGGCGGGCCACGGCTTCTACTGGTTCCGGCTCCGCAAGGAGCCGGCGTAGAGCCAGGCAGAACCCCGGGTGGGGCGGTTTCCTCCGTCCCACCCGGGGCACGCATACGTAACACCCCGCCCACCCCGGGGAAAGGAATGTGACGTTATGGCGGAAACGGTCACACTTTCCGGCAAGACCAGTCCCGGCCTGCTGGAATCCCTGGATCCACTGCTCAGGGAATGGCTGCCGCGGCAGCGCTGGTTCGCGGGCAAGGGACGCCCGGTCACCGGATTCTCGCTGGTCGAGGCCACCGAGCTGTTGCCGGCCGGCGGCAAGCTGGGCCTGTACCACCTGCTGGTGCGCGCCCATCAGCCGCTCACCCTGGGCGCCGAGCCGCACCCCGGTGACTGTTACCAGCTGTTGATAGGCGTGCGCGAGGCGCTGCCGCCCCGGCTGGCGCCCGCGCTGATCGGACACGTGGAGGACGGCCCGCTCGCCGGCCGGACGGTCTACGAGGCCCTGTACGACGGCCGGTCCGCCGAGGTGCTCCTGGAGGCCATGCGCTCCGAGGCCCGCATCGGCGGGCTGCGCTTCGAGCGCGAGGCCGGCCGGGAGATCCGCTCCGGACTCGTCCCGCGCGTGGTGACCGCCGAGCAGTCGAACTCCTCCGTCATCTATGGAGATACGTTCATTCTGAAGCTGTTGCGCCGGGTGGTGCCCGGCGTCAACCCCGATCTGGAGCTGCCGCTGGCCCTGGCCCGCGAGGGCTGCCCCCGGGTGCCGGCGCCGACGGCGTGGGTGCGGGCGGAGCTGGGCGGTGAGCCGTACGTGCTCGGCGTGCTGCAGCCCTTCCTGCAGGGTGCCTCGGACGGCTGGGAGCTGGCGCTGCGCGAGCTCGCCAAGGGTGAGGACTTCGGCAGCGAGGCCCGGGAGCTGGGCCGCGCCACTGCCGAGGTGCACACGGCCCTGGCCCGTGCCCTGCCGACAGTCACGCTCGGGCACACCCAGATGCGGCTGCTGGCCGACGGCATGATCGAGCGCCTCGACGTGGCCGCGCAGTCGGTGCCCGCACTGCGGCCCTACGCGCCCGCGCTGCGCACGGCGTTCACCGCGCTGGCCGACCTGGCCGCCGAGGGCAGTACCTGGACCGCGCAGCGCATCCACGGGGACCTGCACCTCGGGCAGTGTCTGCGCTCGCCGAGCGGTCAGTGGTGGCTGATCGACTTCGAGGGAGAGCCGTCGAAACCGCTGGCGGAGCGGCGGATGCCGCAGCCGACGGAGCGGGACGTGGCGGGCATGCTGCGGTCCTTCGACTACGCGGCCCACTCCGCCGAACGGCCCGACGAGGGCTGGGCCGAGACCTGCCGGGCCGCCTTCTGCACCGGATACGCGGAGGTCAGCGGCCAGGATCCACGCACCGACCCGGTGCTGCTGCGAGCATACGAAACGGACAAGGCGATATACGAGGTGCTCTACGAGGCCCGCCACCGCCCCGAGTGGCTGTCCGTCCCGATGGCGGCGATCGAGCACTACGCCGCGTCCGACCTGTACTGAACCGACCGACCCTCGCCGAGGAGGCGCCGCCCGTGACCCCCCGCCCCACGTCCAGCGGTTCGGATCCGAAGACTCCGAAGAAGACGGCCGAGGAGAGGGCCGTGAAGGCCGCGAAAGCAGTGAAGAAGGTGGCGGAGAAGGCTGTCGCGCCGAAGAAGGCGCCGGCCGCCAGGAAGACGGCCGAGAAGCCCACGCCCGAGAAGGCGGTCACCAAGAAGGCGGTCACCAAGAAGGCGGTGGCCCAAAAGGCCGTGACCAAGAAGGCCGTGACCAAGAAGGCGGTGGCCAAGGAGGCCGTGGCTGAGAAGGCTGTGGCCAAGAAGGCGACGCCCGAGAAGGCCGTGGCGCGGAAGGCCGCGGCGGGCGAGGGCACGGCGAAGAAGGCCGCCGCGAAGAAGAGCCCGGCGAAGAAGGCGGTGGCGAAGAAGGCCCCCGGCCAGGAGCCGGTCGCCGACCAGGCCGCCGCGCAGGAGGCCGTCGCCGACCAGGCCGCCGCGCAGGAGGCCGTCGCCGCGAAGGCCGTCACGACCAAGGCTGCCGCGAAGAAGGCGACCACCGCGGGGAAGATCACGCCGGCACCGGCCGCCGCGAAGAAGGCGGCTCCGGCGAAGGCCGCCGCCAAGAAGGCCCCGGCCAGGAAGGCCGCCGCGAAGAGGGCCGCACCCGAGACGACCTCCGTCGGTACCACTGCCGGCTCGCCGACCCCCGCTCCCGCGCCGGAGGTCTCCGCCGCTCTGGACGCCGGGGAGCGCGAGCGGCTGCTCGCCGGTACGCATCACGACCCGCACACCGTTCTCGGCGCCCACCTCGTCCCCGGCGGTGTCGCCTTCCGCGTCTTCCGGCCGTACGCGCTGGCCGTGACCGTCGTCGCGGGCGAGCTGCGGGCGGAGCTGAACGACGACGGGGACGGGTTCTTCTCCGGGCTGCTGCCATTGGCCGAGGTTCCGGCCTACCGGCTCCTGGTGACGTACGAGGGCACCGTCCAGGACACCGAGGACGCCTACGCGTTCCTGCCGACGCTCGGCGAGCTGGACCTGCACCTGATCGGGGAGGGCCGGCACGAGCAGCTGTGGACCGTGCTGGGCGCTCACCCGATGACCCACCAGGGCGTGGCCGGCACCCGGTTCTCGGTGTGGGCGCCGAACGCGCGCGGAGTGCACGTGGCCGGCACCTTCAACTTCTGGGACGGCACCGGCCACCCGATGCGCTCCCTGGGCTCCTCCGGCGTCTGGGAACTGTTCCTGCCCGAGGTCGGCGAGGGCGAGCTGTACAAGTTCCAGATCACCCGCCCCGACGGTTCGAAGACCCTGCGCGCCGACCCGCTGGCCCGCCGCACCCAGGCCCCGCCGGACACGTCGTCGATCGTGACCGCCTCCCACCACGAGTGGCAGGACGAGGAGTGGCTCTCCCGGCGCGCGGAACTCCCCGCCCACAAGGCACCCTTCTCGGTCTACGAGGTCCATCTGCCGTCCTGGCGACCGAGCCTGACCTACCGTCAGCTCGCCGAGCAGCTGCCCGCGTACGTCAGGGACCTCGGCTTCACCCATGTGGAGCTGATGCCGATCGCCGAGCACCCCTTCGGAGGCTCCTGGGGCTACCAGGTCACCGGCTTCTACGCCCCCACGGCCCGCCTCGGCACCCCGGACGACTTCCGGTATCTGGTAGACGCGCTCCACCAGGCCGGCATCGGTGTCCTGATGGACTGGGTTCCGGCCCACTTCCCGCGCGACGACTGGGCGTTGGCCGAGTTCGACGGACGTCCGCTGTACGAGCACGAGGACCCGTTGCGGTCGGCGCACCCCGACTGGGGCACCCTGGAGTTCGACTACGGCCGCCGCGAGGTCCGCAACTTCCTGGTGGCGAACGCCGTCTACTGGTGCGAGGAGTTCCATATCGACGGCCTGCGGGTCGACGCGGTGGCCTCCATGCTGTACCTGGACTACTCGCGCGAGCCGGGACAGTGGGTCCCGAACGAGCACGGCGGCCGGGAGAACCTGGACGCGGTGGCGTTCCTGCAGGAGATGAACGCGACGGTGTACCGGCGGGTGCCCGGCGTGGTGACCATCGCCGAGGAGTCCACCGCCTGGGACGGCGTCACGCGGGCCACGCACCACCGCGGCCCGGGCGGCTTCGGGGGCCTGGGCTTCGGCCTGAAGTGGAACATGGGCTGGATGCACGACTCGCTCGACTACATGAGCCACGAGCCGGTCTACCGCAAGTACCACCACAACGAGATGACGTTCTCGATGGTGTACGCCTACAGCGAGAACTACGTGCTGCCGATCTCGCACGACGAGGTCGTCCACGGCAAGCGGTCACTGGTGTCGAAGATGCCCGGCGACTGGTGGCAGCAGCGTGCCAACCTGCGTGCCTACCTGGCCTTCATGTGGGCCCACCCGGGCAAGCAACTCCTCTTCATGGGGCAGGAGTTCGCGCAGGGAGCGGAGTGGTCGGAGGCGCACGGCCCCGACTGGTGGCTGCTCGACC
The DNA here is from genome assembly GCF_050214755.1 of Streptomyces sp. C1-1. Lineage (NCBI taxonomy): Bacteria > Bacillati > Actinomycetota > Actinomycetes > Kitasatosporales > Streptomycetaceae > Streptomyces > Streptomyces sp. C1-1. The sequence continues at coordinate 3,583,296 of NZ_CP189826.1, forward strand.
CGGGCTACGGCGCCCAGGCCGACCACCGCGGGGTGCAGGACCTGGTCCGCGACCTCAACACCGTCTACCGGCACACCCCGGCGCTGTGGCAGCAGGACATCGACCCGGCGGGCTTCGAGTGGATCGTGGGCGACGCGGCCGAGGACAACGTCTTCGCGTTCCTGCGGTTCGCCGCCGACGGGAGTCCCCTGCTGGCCGTCTCCAACCTCTCCCCCGTCGTCCGGCAGGACTACCGGCTGGGCGCCCCCGACGACGTACCGGCCTGGCACGAGTACCTCAACACGGACATCGGCAAGTACGGCGGCGGCGGTGTCACCAACGCGGACGTCATCAAGCCCGAACCGCAGGGCTGGCACGGCCGCCCGGCAAGCATCCGGCTGACCCTCCCGCCGCTCGCCACCATCTGGCTGCGGCCGGCCTGACCGCGGGGCACCGACGCGCCTCGCCCGGGTGCGAGCACCCACGCACCCGGGCGAGGCGCGTCACTCAGGTGGTGACCAGCGCCTTCGGCAGTCGTCCGGTGTGCAGGACGCCCAGGCGCTGGGTGGCTCGGGTCAGTGCCACGTACAGGTCGCTCGTGCCGTACAGCCCCGGCTCCACCACCAGGACGGAGTCGAATTCCAGTCCCTTGGCCTGCCGCGGGTCGAGGAGTACGACGGTCTTCGTCAGGTCGGGCTCGGCGCCCGCCGTCACCCCCTCCAGCCGCGCGGCGAGCCTGCGGTGCAGGTGGCGTGGGGCGATGACGGCGAGCCGGCCCTCCTCGGGGGTCAGTTCCTTCACCGCCCCGGCGACCGCGCCGGGCAGGTCGTCGGTGGCGCGCACCCAGGGCCGTACACCGGTGGAACGGACCGAGCTCGGCGGCTCGAAGCCGGGGTTCTCGGCGCGGACCACGGCCGCCGCGAGCTCCATGATCTCGGCGGGGGTGCGGTAGTTGACGCCCAGGCGGGTGTGCTCCCAGCGGTCCTCGACGTACGGCTGGAGGATCCGCTGCCAGGAGCCGACGCCCGCCGCCTCCGCGGTCTGGGCGGGGTCGCCGACCAGGGTCATCGAGCGGGTCGGGCTGCGGCGCATCAGCAGCCGCCAGGCCATCGGGGACAGCTCCTGCGCCTCGTCGACGATGATGTGCCCGAACGCCCAGGTCCGGTCGGCGGCCGCGCGCTCGGCGGCGCTGCGGTGGTCGTCCTCCTCCTGGCGCTCGGCGAACCGCTCGGCGTCGATGATGTCGTGCGCGGACAGGACCTCGGAGTCCTCCTCGTCCTTGTCGTCGAACTCGTAGGTGCGGGAGGCGTAGGAGACGTCCAGCACGCCCTGCGCGTAGGCGACCTGGGTCTCGCGTTCGCGTTCCGCGCGCGCCCGCGCGAGCCGCTCGTCCACGCCGAGCAGTTCGGCCGCCTCGTCCAGCAGCGGCACGTCCGCGACGGTCCACTCGCGGGTCACCGGGCGTCGCACGGCGGCGGCGTCCTCGTCCGGGAGGTAGCCCACGGGGTCGGCGAGGAAGTCGGCGACCAGGCGCCGCGGGGTCAGCCGCGGCCAGAGCTGGTCGACGGCGGCCCAGACCTCGGGGTTCTCGGCGAGTTCGTCGCGGATCTGGGTGATGTCGGCCGCGTCCAGGAGGCTGCCGCCGTCGTAGGGGTCGGTGCCGACGCGTTCGGCGTACAGCTCGGTGAGGGTGTTGAGGATGTGGCCCTCGAAGTGCTCGCGGGCCACGTTGTGCGGCAGCCGCGCGGCCCGGGTCTTGTCGCGGGCGACCTTCACCAGGCCGTCGTCGAGCATCAGCACCTCCCGGTCGTGCTCGATCGTGATCACCGGGTCGGGCAGCGACTGCCAGTCGCGTACGACCTCGGCGAGCACGTCCGCCATGTCGGCGCGGCCCTTCACGGCGGCCGCCTCGCGGGAGTCGGCGGCCGTCGCCTTCACGCCGGGGAACAGCTCCCCGACCGTGGCGAGCAGCACGCCCGTCTCACCGAGGGAGGGCAGCACCTCGCCGATGTAGCCGAGGAAGGCGGGGTTGGGTCCGACGATGAGGACGGCCCGCTTGGAGAGCAGTTCCCGGTGCTCGTAGAGGAGGTAGGCGGCCCGGTGCAGGGCGACGGCCGTCTTGCCGGTGCCGGGGCCGCCCTCGACGACCAGCACCCCGCGGTGCGGCGCCCGGATGATCTCGTCCTGCTCGGCCTGGATGGTCTGCACGATGTCGTGCATCCGGCCCGTGCGGGCGGCGTCGAGCGCGGCGAGCAGCACGGCGTCGCCGGTCGGGTCCTCGTGGCCGGTGCGCTCCCGGTCGCCGAGGTCGAGGATCTCGTCGTGCAGGGCGGTGACCGTGCGGCCGCTGGTGGTGATGTGCCGGCGCCTGCGCAGGCCCATCGGGGTGTGGCCGGTGGCCAGGTAGAAGGGGCGGGCGACCTCGGCCCGCCAGTCGATGAGGATCGGCGTGCGCTCGGTGTCGTCCGTGCGCAGGCCGATCCGGCCGATGTGGTGTTTCGTGCCGGAGGTGAGATCGATCCGGCCGAAGCAGAGCGAGCCGTCGACGGCGTTCAGCGCGGCGAGCAGCCCCGACCGCTCGGCGACCAGGATGTCCCGTTCGAGCCGGGCCTGCATGGGCGTGTTGCCCTGGGCGAGCGCGTCCGTGACACCGGCCTCGGTGCCTGCGCGCAGGGCGTCCACGCGGGCGTACAGGGTGTCGATGAATTCCTGCTCACCGCGAATTTCATCGCTGTTTGACAATTCCACTCCCGCGCCGATATACTGTGCCTACTGAACTTCTTTGCGACCGAAATGCCACGAAGTCGCGAACCATTGAATATACGCAAAGAAATCCCCCGGGCGCAATTGCCCGGGGGATTTCTTCTTATGCCGTCAGGTCAGAGGGCTTCCTCGATCTCCGCCAGGAGCCGCCGCTTGGGCCGCGCCCCCACCATCGACCGCACCGGCTCACCGTCCCGGAACACCATGAAGGTCGGCATGGACAGCACCTTGTAGGCGTTCGTCGTCTCCGGGTTGGTGTCCACGTCCAGCTGGACCACCTTCAGCCGCTCGCCCTCCTCCGCGGCGAGGGCGCTGAGCACCGGCCCCATCTGCCGGCACGGCGGGCACCAGTCGGTGGTGAACTCCACCAGCACCGGCAATGCCGAACCGATGACCTCCTTCGGGAAATCCGCGTCGGTCACCTCGGAAACACCAGCAGCCCTGATCACAATCCCTGCCCTCCCAGTTCGCACAACGGTGGCTCTGCGTCGAACGAGGCCAGCCGCACCCCGATCTGCGCCCGGACCGCCTGCAGCTCGCCGATCAGCTCGTCGAGTTCGGCCAGCTTGCGCCGGTAGACCGCGAGCGAGGCCGGGCAGGAGTCGCCCTCCGGGTGACCCGCGCGCAGACACTCCACGAAGGGCCGGGTCTCCTCGAGGTCGAAGCCGAAGTCCTGGAGCGTCCTGATCTGCCGCAGCAGCCTCAGGTCGTTCTCGTCGTACGTCCGGTGTCCCAGCTCGTCGCGCCGCGCGGACAGCAGCCCGCGCGACTCGTAGTACCTGAGCGCTCGCGTCGTGGTCCCGGCCCGCGCGGCCAGCTCGCCGATTCGCATGACCACGACGGTAGGCGTTGCCCCCGACGTCAAGGCAAGGCCTGTCGGAGGCGACGGGCCCGTTTTCGGGTCCGCCGCCTCGTCCCCCGGCCCTGACCCTGCTCAGGGAGATCACCGACCCGTGGGCCGGGGACTCCTAGAGCCTGCCTAGACCGGGACCCCGGCCGCCTCCTCGACCTCCAGCAGGGAGGCGCTGCGGCGCTCCTCGTCGAACGCCCTGCGGCCGCCCCGCAGCCCGAACAGCCGCTTGGCGAGGGCGATGTAGAGCACGGCGAGGATGTTGAGGACCAGGGTGGTGATCTTCAGCCAGCTGACGTGCTCGGTGAGCTCGTAGATCTCCAGCGGCAGGAAGGCGGCGGTCGCGACGACCGTCAGGTACTCCGCCCACCGCTTGGCGTACCAGAGGCCGACCGCCTCGACGAGCTCGACGATCGCGTACGCCAGCAGCAGTGCGGCCACCAGGAGCAGCGTGGAGTGCTTGTAGCCGAACGTCTTCTGGATGGTGCCGACGACCGGCGAGTGGTCGAGGTCGTAGTGGAAGTGCCGGAAGACGGGCCGGAAGACGTTCAGGTACTCGTCGAAGAGCCGGCGCACCGCGTCCTGGCTGTTGCTGAACCTCCACACCGCCGCGGCCACCAGCACGATGAACACCCCGCGCACCGCACGCTCGATCGCCAGGAAGCGCAGGATGAACAGATCGCGCAGCACCTTGCCGCGCGGCACGAGCGGCGCATCGGACGCCGGCCCCGAGCCGTGCGGCTCGCCGAGCACGAAGTCGCCGCAGCGCAGACAGCGCCAGACCTCGCCGAGCGCGGTCTCGGCGTGCAGCCGGACGCGGAGGCGGGGGTCGTCCGGCGCGTAGGTGACGTGCCCCTTGCGCGCGCAGGTCCGCCGGTCCCAGTCGATCTTCATCCCCCGTGCCTCCATACGTGCATACGGCCGTGCCGTACCGGACGGTCCGGCACGGCACGGTAGTGCATCGACGTAAGAGACGACGGTCCGGGCGGGTCAGTTCGCCGCGCTGCCGACGAGTTCCCGTTCCTCCTGCTCCCGGCTCTCCTCCCCGGCGCCCTTGGGCCTGCCCGGGAGCAGCAGGGCGACCACGACGGTGCCGATGCCCAGGACCACCGCTCCGATCAGGCTGGTGTGGGCGACCGCGGAGGAGAAGGACGAGCCGACCGCGTCGGCCATCTGCCGGGCGCCCGAGGCCAGTTCGCGCGCCTGCGCCTTGAGCTGCGCCGCCTGCTGCGGGTCGGTCGCCCGCGCGGCCTGCGCGGCCGCCTGCCGCGCCTTGTCGGAGATGCCCTGCGCGACGGCGTATCCGGCGCCGACCGAGTCCTGGGCGGTGGCGAGCGTGCCGGCGGGGAGCCTGCTGCCGGCGGTGGCGTCCGAGAGGCGACCCGAGTACGAGGTCGCCAGCAGCGAGCCGAGGATCGCGATGCCGAGCGAGCCGCCGAGTTCGATCGAGGTGTCGTTGACCGCGCCGCCGACGCCCAGCTGGGACTCCGGGAAGGCACCCATGATCGCGTCCGTGCAGGGCGAGAGCGCCAGGCCGATGGCCAGTCCCAGGATGATCAGGGGAGCGAGGAAGTCGCCGTAGGAGGACGTCGCGTCGATCCGGGTGAGCAGGGCGAGAGCGGTGGTGCCGCCGACCATGCCCGCGGTGACCGTCCACTTCATGCCGACCCGCGGAGTGAGCCAGCCGGTGAGGGCCGAGCCGACGAAGACGGCACCGGCGAGCGGGAGCATGCGCAGGCCGGTCTCGAGGGCGTCGTAGCCGAGGACGAACTGCAGGTGCTGGGTGAGGTAGTAGAAGGCGCCGAAGACTGCGAGGAAGAAGAGGGCGACGGCGAGGTTGGAGCCGGCGAAGCCGCGGTGGGCGAACCGGCGGACGTCGAGGACCGGGCGCGGGTGGCGCAGCTCCCAGGCGACGAAGGCGAGCAGGCCGGCGCCCGCGACGACCGCGGCGGTGACCGCCTTGACGCCCCAGCCGAAGTGCGGACCCTCGATGATCATGTAGACCAGCGAGCCGGTCCAGATCACCGACAGCAGCCCGCCGACGTGGTCGACACGGTCGCTGTGACCGGCCTTGGACGGCGGGACCAGGAACAGGGAGGCGACCAGGGCGACGGCGGCGATCGGCACGTTGATCAGGAACGTCGAGGGCCAGCCGTGGTTCTTCAGCAGCGCGCCGGCGACGACGGGACCGGCGGCGATGGCGAGGCCCGCCGTGGCGGTCCACAGGGTGATCGCCTTGGCGCGTTCGGCGCGCGGGAAGGTCGCGGCGAGCAGGGAGAGTGTGGCGGGCATGATCAGCGCGGCGCCGGTGCCCATCACGGCGCGGGCCGCGATGACCGTCGCGGCGCTGTCGGCGAGGTAGCCGAAGACCGCGCCGCCGCCGAAGACCGTGAGGCCCAGGAGGAGGGCGCCGCGGCGGCTGTACTTGTCGCCGATCGCGCCGAACAGCAGCATCAGCGCGGCGTACGGGACGGTGTATCCGTCGATGACCCACTGCAGGTCGGCGCTGGACAGACCCAGGTCCCGGGTCATGTCGGGGGCCGCGACCGTGAGGGCGGTGTTCGCCATCACGATGATCAGCAGGCTCAGGCAGAGGACCAGGAGCGCCCACCAACGCCGGGCATAGGGGGGCTCCGTCCGGTCGACCGGTTCGGTCAGGAAGAGTCGCATGGCAGGGGTGGCCTTCCTCGGCAACAACGTGTCTTGCACGGTGGACTGGCACTGCGGGTTGCACAGCACCGTGCACTTGCACAACGATGTGTAATGTACGCCGATTGCACAGCCATGTGCAAGTCGCCGGGAGGAACCGGCGGAGAAGGCGGAGGAGTGGGGAGAGGCACAATGTCAGCCATGACCACGGGTAGCACCAGCCGCGCCGACGCCAACCGCCGCCGCATCCTCGACGTCGCGCTCGCCGAGCTGCTGCGCGACCCCGACGCGTCCATGGACCAGATCGCCCGCGCCGCGGGTGTCGTACGACGGACGGTCTACGGCCACTTCCCCAGCCGTGAGGCGCTGGTCGGCACGCTCGTCGACGGGGCCGTGGAGGCGGTGGCGGCCGCGCACGCGGCGGGACGGGAGAGGACCGGGGACCCGGCGCAGGCACTGGCCGGGTCGGTGCTCGCGGTCTGGGAGGTCGCCGACCGCTACCGCATCCTGGTCTCCCTGGCCCAGCGCAGCGTCACCATGCAGGGCATCCGCGAGCGGCTCGCCCCGGTGCGCGAGGCCTCCGTCGCGCTGCTCCGGGACGGCCTGGACCGGGGCGTCTTCAGCTCCCCGCTGCCGGCGCCGGCACTGGCGTACGTGCACGAGCAGCTGCTGTTCGCGCTCATGGAGGCCGTGAACGACGGCCTGCTGCCGCCCGAGGAGGCAGGCCGCTCGGCCGCGGTCACCGCCCTGACGGCCGCGGGGGTACCGGCATCACTGGCCGGCTCCCTGGTGACGAAGCTGGCCGACGCCTGACGCGGGCCCTGGCCGAGCGGACCCGAAACATCCCCGGACCCCCGGCCGACGCGGGTTTCGTCCGGGGCCCGACGCACCCCCGGACGCGCGGAAGCCGAGCGGCCGGTCCACGGGGGTGGGACTCGGCCGCTCGGCTTCTGCCGCCGGGCGACTGATCTACGGGGGGAGAGTTCAGTCGCCCGGGGGGAGGAGTTGCCCGGGTCAGGCCTTTGCCAGCTCCTTCTCGCCGCCCTGCTCCGGGATCTCGGCGTGGGGCTGGACACCCTCGTCCAGGAGGGTCGTCTCGTCGAAGGGCAGCTCGCCGGCGAGGACCTGCTGGACCCGCGCCTTGTCGATCTCCTTGGTCCAGGTGCCGATCAGCACGGTGGCGACGGCGTTGCCCGCGAAGTTGGTCAGGGCGCGGGCCTCGCTCATGAAGCGGTCGATCCCGACGATCAGGCCGACCCCGTCCACCAGGGCGGGCTTGTGCGACTGCAGACCACCGGCGAGCGTGGCGAGACCGGCGCCGCTGACGCCCGCCGCGCCCTTGGAGGCCAGCAGCAGGAAGAGCAGCAGCGGGATCTGCTCGCCGATCGACATCGGGGTGCCCAGGGCGTCGGCGATGTAGAGGGACGCCATGGTCATGTAGATCATGGTGCCGTCGAGGTTGAAGGAGTAGCCGGTCGGCACGGTGATGCCGACGACGGGCTTGCTGACGCCCAGGTGCTCCATCTTCGCGATGAGCCGCGGCAGCGCGGACTCGGAGGAGGAGGTGGACAGGATCAGCAGGAACTCCCGGGCCAGGTACTTGAACAGGGTGAAGATGTTCAGCCCCGCGACGGCCCGCAGCATGACGCCGAGCACGATGAAGACGAACAGCGCACAGGTCACGTAGAAGCCGAGCATCAGCACGGCGAGGCTCTTCAGCGCGTCGAGACCGGCGGAGCCGACCACCGCGGCGATGGCGCCGAAGGCACCGATCGGGGCGGCCCACATGACCATGGCGAGGATGCGGAAGACGAGCCGCTGGATGTGCTCGACGCCGCGCAGGATCGGCTGGCCCGTGGAGCCCATCGCCTGCAGGGCGAAGCCCGTGAGCAGCGCGATCAGCAGGGTCTGCAGGACCTGGCCCTCGGTGAAGGCCGAGACGAACGTGAGCGGGATGATCGACAGGACGAAGTCGACCGGCGGCAGCGCGTCGGCGGACACCTGGTCGTGCCCGGAGGCCTTGATGGCGTTCGTGATGTGCAGCCCGTCGCCCGGGTGCAGGATGTTGCCGACGACGAGGCCGATGGTCAGCGCGACCAGGGACATCACCAGGAAGTAGCCGAGCGCGATGCCGCCGACGGCACCGACCTTCGCGGCCTTTCGGACCGAACCGATGCCGAGCACGATCGTGCAGAAGATGATCGGCGAGATCATCATCTTGATCAGGTTCACGAAGCCGGTACCGAGCGGCTTGAGCTCCACACCGGCGTCCGGCCAGATGAGCCCCACGGCGATGCCGAGTGCCACCGCCACGATGACGGCGATGTACAGGTAATGGGTGCGGTCCCGCTTGCGCGCGGGTGCGGCAGGTGCCGTATCGGGGGTGCTGGCGGCCACGGCTGCCCTCCTTGACGTCTTCGTCGGCATCACCGGCGTGCGGCTCACGTCCGGGGGATGGGGATGGGGGTGCGGTTCTCCACGGCGGCCGCGATGGCTGGAACCGAATGTCCCGCTTTCGCTCGCTGCCGCATTGCGGTGACTATCCCGTGCGGCTGTGAGGGCGGTCACCCTTCCGTTCATTTAGTTCACAATCGGCATGCGAGGCACACTGACGGCATGCGCATCCGCCTCCCCCGACCCCGCAGCCTGGCCGGCCAGCTGTTCGCCATGCAGGCCGTGCTGATAGCGGTGGTCGTGGCCGGATACGCACTGTTCACGTACGTCACCGACCAGCGGCAGGCCCAGGACGCTGCCGCCCGCCAGGCCATGGCGGTCTCCCGCTCGATCGCGGACGCCCCGTCCGTGCGCGCCGCGATCCACACCCCGAACCCCACGGCGGAACTCCAGCCGTACGCGCTGCAGGTGATGCGCGGCGCGGACGTCGACTTCGTCACGATCATGAATACGCGGGGCATCCGCTGGACCCACCCGCGCGAGAGCGAGATCGGCAAGCACTTCCGCGGCACCATCGAGCCCGCCCTGCACGGCAGGTCCTTCACCGAGACCTACACCGGTACGCTCGGCGCCTCGGTCCGGGCGGTCACCCCGATCTACGACAACGGGCGGATCATCGGGCTGGTGAGCGCGGGCATCGAGGTGAAGGCGATCAGCAAGCAGGTACAGGACCAGGTGTGGGCCCTGCTCGGTGTCGCGGCCGGCGCCCTCGCCCTCGGCGCGGTCGGCACGTACGTCGTCAACGCCCGCCTGCGCCGACACACCCACGGCATGAACGCGGCCGAGCTCAGCCGGATGCACGACTACCACGAGGCCGCGCTGCACGCGGTGCGGGAGGGGCTGCTGATGCTGGACGGGCAGTACCGGGTGGCGCTGATCAACGACGGGGGCCGGGAGTTGCTGGGACTGCCGCCGGAGGAGTCCGAGGAGGACGTGGTCGGCAGGTCGGTCGCGGACCTCGGGCTGCCCGCGCCGCTGACCGGGGCGCTCCTCGCCTCCGAGCCGCGGGTGGACGAGGTGCACCTGACGAACGACCGGGTGCTGGTGGTGAACACGTCACCGGTGTCGGGCGGCGAGCGCCGGGGCACCGTCGTCACGCTGCGAGACGTGACCGAACTCCAGTCCCTGACAGGCGAGTTGGACTCCGAGCGGGGCTTCACACAGGCGCTGCGCTCGCAGGCGCACGAGGCGGCGAACCGGCTGCACACCGTCGTTTCCCTGATCGAGCTGGGCCGCGCGGAGGAGGCCGTCGACTTCGCCACGGCCGAACTGGAACTGGCTCAGGCCCTCACCGACCAGGTGGTGGCGGCGGTGAGCGAGCCGGTCCTGGCGGCACTGCTGCTGGGCAAGACGGCGCAGGCGAACGAGCGGGGCGTGGAACTGGTGGTGTCGGAGGACAGCCGCCTCGACGACGGCCTGCTGCCGCCCTCGCTGCCGGCGCGGGACCTGGTGACGATCCTCGGCAACCTGATCGACAACGCGGTCGACGCGGCACAGGGCAGCCCGCGGGCGCGGGTGACGGTGACGGCGTACGCGGAGGGCGCCGAACTCGTCCTGTGCGTCGCGGACACGGGCGACGGAGTGGACCCCGCCCACGCCGGCCTGGTCTTCCAGCGGGGCTTCTCGACGAAGCCCGCCGGGCCGGGGGGCCGCGGCCTGGGGCTGGCCCTGGTCCGGCAGGCTGTGCAGCGGCACGAGGGCTCGCTGTCCGTGGCGGAGGCGGACGGCGGCGGAGCGGAGTTCGTGGTGCGGTTGCCGTTGGCGGAGGAGGGCGCTGTGGTCCCGGGGGGTGGCGTATGACGGGCGGACAGCCCATCCGGGTGCTGGTCGTGGAGGACGACCCGGTGGCCGCGGACGCCCATGTGATGTACGTCGGCCGGGTCCCGGGGTTCGTGGCCGTCGGCAAGACGCACAGCGGGGCGGAGGCGCGGCGGCTGCTCGACCGTACGGCGGTGGATCTGCTGTTGCTCGACCTGCATCTGCCGGACGTGCACGGGCTGCAGTTCGCGCGGTCCTTGCGGGCGGCGGGGCATCACGCGGACGTGATCGCGGTGACCTCGGCGCGGGATCTGACCGTGGTGCGGGAGGGCGTCTCGCTGGGGGTCGTGCAGTACGTGCTGAAGCCGTTCACCTTCGCGACCCTGCGCGACCGGCTCGTGCGGTACGCCGAGTTCCGCGGCGCCGCCGGCGAGGCGAGCGGGCAGGACGAGGTGGACCGGGCACTGGCCGCGCTGCGGGCACCCGGCCCGGCGGCACTCCCGAAGGGGCTCAGCGGGCCGACGCTGGAGCGGGTGACGGTCACGCTGCGCGATCGCGGCGAGGGCATGACCGCGGCCGGTGTGGCGGAGGCGGTGGGCATCTCCAGGATCACCGCCCGGCGCTACCTGGAGCACCTGGTGGAGGCGGGCCGGGCGGCCCGGGCTCCGCAGTACGGAACGGTGGGACGACCGGAGTTGCAGTACCGGTGGGTTCGGGGGGAGGCGGGGAGGTAGCGGCTCTGCGCGCCGTCGAGTTCGGCGGCCCAGGTGCGGGCTTGGGCTGCCTTGGCGGGCGAGTTGGCGCGGGTGCAGGCCTCGGCGGACTGGAGGAAGGCGGTGCGGGCCTCAGCGGGGCGGCGGTCCGCCGGGTGGGCGACGGCCAGGTTCTGGAGGGTGGCGCTACCGAGTTGATCGACGCGATTGCCACGCGGCGACGATCCCCTACGGCCTGGCACGGGGCGCGGGCCCGGTGAGGGCGTCGATCGCTTCCTCCGCCCGTCCCACGCTCTTCAAGGCGCTGCCGAAGTGGTCCTGCGCGATGGCCTCACCCAGCTGGTCGCCCGATCGGTGGGCGGCCTCCCGTGCGGCCCCCCGTGACGGCGAGCCAGTCGTCGAACTCAAAGGCAAGGCGTCGTACGGAAGTTCACGCGGCCTTCGCGTACCACACCACCTGCGAGGCGAGCCCGCACAGGGCGAGCGCCTCCACCCCCGACAGGGCGATGAGCAACCCGTTGCCACCGGCGGCCCAGAACACCACCAGCGCGGCCAGCGGCACCCCGCAGAAGGCGAGCAGGTCCACGACCAGTTGCACGGCCTTGCGAGACCTCCGCCGCGCGTCCCCACGGTGCGCCGTCTCCCACCCGAACGCCGGGGATCCCCCGCCCGGCTCGGCCAACTGAGCCAGTCTGGGACCGAGTTCGTCACGCACGTACGATCCGATCGCGGAGATCTTCTGGTCGTTGACGAGATAGGTCCACCCGAGCACGACACACACCGGCGGCAACGCGAGAAGCATCGACGGCTGCTTGGCCTGCGCGGCGGCGGCGATGACGGCGGCCACCACGGTCAAGGTCACATAGAGCAGGTTGTCGCGGAACCCGATCCGCGCCTTCTGCTCGTCCTTGATGCTCTGGTACTCGGCGAGCAGCAACTGCCCCACCGTGACGTCCCGTTCCGGCACTCGACTTCCTTCCCCCGGCAGTACCTTATGAGTGTGCCGGAGACCATATCCACCGCTCTCGTCCTGACCGCGCTTCCCCTCGAATACGCCGCCGTACGCGTGCACGTCCCGGAGCGTCGGGACCGCCCGCACCCCGACGGAACCTGGGTCGAGCAGGGCCGACTGCCGGGAACGGACTGGGACATCGCCCTCGCCGAGCTGGGCGTGGGCGCCGAGCGGGCCGCCGCTCTCGCCACCCAGCTCATCAACTGGCTGCATCCCAAGGCCGTGTTCTTCGTGGGTGTCGCCGGCAGTCTCAAGGACGACATCGGCATCGGCGACGTCGTCGTGGGCACGAAGGTGTACGAGATCCACGGCGGTAAGCAGTCCGCCGATGACGGCTTCCTGGTCCGGCCGACGGCCCTGCCTGCCTCGCACGCGCTGGAACAGGCAGCCCGTTCGGCGGTGCGGGACATGCCGGACGTGCGGGCACACTTCATGCCGATCGCCTCGGGGGATGTGGTCCTGGCGGACGCCGAGTCAGAGATCGCCCGGCACATCCGCAGGAACTACAACGACGCCGGCGCCATCGAGATGGAAGGTTCCGGCGCGGCGCAAGCGGCCCACCTCAGTGGTCATGTGGACGCGTTGGTCATCCGCGGCATCAGCGACCGCGCCGACGCCGACAAGCACAAGGCCGACGCCTCGGGTTCACAGAAGGTCGCCGCCGAACAGGCGGCCGCAGTGACCATGGCGGTCCTCCGCAAGCACAGGCCTCGCAAGGGTTCTTCCGACGCCGAGGAGGGGCCCCATCGACGCGGGGACGACGGAGCGTCGTACGGCGGAGACCACATCGACCTCAGGGGCGGTACCTTCTACGGTCCCGTCACCGGCAAGACGATCGAGCAGCGGTAGGGGCATCACCCACGGCCCGGTCCCACGCGCCACGGCCACGCTGCCGCCCCGCCCTCTGGGCTTCACCGGCCGCACGGCGGAACTGGACCGCCTGCTCCCCCACCTCGCCCCCGGCGCCGACGACTCGACCGCGCAACCGCTGTTCATCTTCGCTGTCACCGGCATGGGCGGGATCGGCAAGACGGCACTGGCGGTCGAGGTGGCGCACCGGGCGCAGGGGAAGGGCTGGTTCCCGGGCGGGACGCTGTTCGTGGACCTGCGCGGTTACGACGACGACCCGGTCACGGCCGACCAGGCGGTGCTTGCCCTGCTGGACGCGCTCGACGTAAGGAACCGGGATCTGCCGCCGACGGCGGAGCGCCAGTACGACGCCTACCGCGCGCTGCTCGCCGAGCGTCGGGAGCGCATTCTGCTGATCCTGGACAACGTCTCCGATCCGGCGCAGTTCCTGCCGCTGCTGCCGGGCACGGATCACCACAGGGTGCTGATCACGTCCCGGAAACGGCCGGATTCCCTTCCCGTTCGACGGATCGACCTCGACACGCTCGCCTCGGACGAATCGGTGGCCCTCCTGACACGTGCCCTGGGCGACTCCGACGAGCGCGACGAGCGTTGTGCGCGGGAACCGGAGGCTCTGCGGGAACTGGCGACTCTGTGCGGAAACCTGCCTCTCGCTCTGCAGATCGCCGCAGCCATGCTGCGCCGGCGTCAGCCCCGCACGATCGCTTCCTTGGTGCACGACATCCGGAAGGCCACGGACCCCACCATCGCCTTGGACGGCGGCACCGGTGCCACTGACCAGTACGGCCGCTCGCTGGTCCTCCGCCCGGTGCTGGAGACCTCGTACCGGCAACTGCCCGCCCAACAGGCGCGGTTACTGCGCCTGCTGGCCCTCGCTCCCGGTACCGAGACGGCCACGCTGGCCGCCGCGTCGCTCGCCGGTCTCGGCTTCGAGGCAACCCTGGTCCTGCTCGAGGAGCTCGCCGCCACCTCGTTGGTCACGCGGGTCCTGAGCGGCAACGGGACTGCCACGCCGCGGTGGCGGGTGCACGACCTCGTGCGGGCCTTCGCCGCCGGAGTGGTGGAGGGCGACGTGGATCTCAAGGAGGAGGGGGAGGCGGCGCGGGAGCGGGTGCTGAAGTTCTACGTCATGTGCGCGAGCCTGGCCGACCGCCGCCTGAAGTGGCTGCCGGGACAGCAGGAGCCAGAGATTTTCGAAAGCCGGGGGCAAGCGCTGGCTTGGCTGGACCGGGAACGAACCGCGCTGGTGGCGGCGGTGCAGTGGGCGGAGGCGGAGCGGTACGCGCCCCTCGCCGTGCCGCTGTCCGAGTGCCTGGCGGAGTACCTGGAGTGGCGGCGCTACTTCGACGACTGGATCACCGTCTCCCGCGTGGCCCGGGACGCGGCGCAGCGCCTGGGCGACCGCCGGGCGGAAGGCTGGGGTTGGGACTACCTGGGCCTGGCGCTGCGGAACGTCGGCCGCGTCGAGGAGGCCATCGACGCGCATCTGCGCGCCCTCGACCTGAGCCGGGCCATCGGGGATCGCCATGGTGAGGCGGTCAAATGGGAGCACCTCGCCAACGCTCTGCGCAACGCGGGCCGTACATCCGAGGCGATCGACGCGCACCTCCGCGCGCGCGACCTGTACCAGGCCGAAGACGACCGCCAACGCGAGGCCAATGTGTGGAACAACCTCGCGTTGTCCCTGCGCGACGCGGGCCGCGCCGAGGAAGCGATCGAGGCCCATCTGCGTGCCCGTGGTCTCTATCGGGCCAACGGGGACCGGCACGGCGAGGGCATCGCCTGGTACAACCTCGCCCACGCCTGGGAGCAGACCGACAGGGTGCAGGAGTCGATCGACGCATACGCCAACGCCCATGCCATCTTCAGCGAGTTCGAGGACTGGTACGGGGTCGGCCACGCCCTGAGCAACCAGGCTCGCTCGCACCTGGCCAACGACAACCGGGACGCGGCCCGCCTCGCCTACCGGCAGGCCGCCGAAGCCTTCACCCGGTCGGAGGCCTTCGACCGGGCTGCGCGTGCCCAATCCGACGCAGACGCATTGACCTGACTAGACCACTCCACTTACGTTCACCGGGCAGTCATCCCGCGCCACGACGTAGTGCAGCCGCAGGAGGTCATGCCCGTGCGCCCCACCGCCGCCTTCCCCCTCCTCCCCGTTCTCCTCACCACCGCCCTCGCCGCCACCGCCCTCACGGCCTGCGGCAGCGGCTCCGGCAGCAGTCCGGACACCGTGAAGGTCTCCTTCAAGCAGTCCACGGACAACTCCATCAAGGTGATGGACGGCTATCTCGCCGACATCAAGAAGCAGTTCGAGAAGAAGTACCCGGGCAAGAAGGTCGAGCTGATCCCGATCAAGGCCCCGGACTCGGAGTACTACACCAAGGTCCAGCAGATGCTCCGCTCCCCCAAGACGGCACCGGACCTGGTCTACGAGGACACGTTCCTCATCAACTCCGACATCACCAGCGGGTACTTGAAACCGCTCGACCCCTATCTCGCCAAGTGGCCGGACTGGAAGCAGTTCATCGACACGGCGAAGAACGCCGCCAAGGGCGAGGACGGCAAGACGTACGGCGTCCCGGACGGCACCGACACCCGGGGCCTCTGGTTCGACAAGGGGATCTTCAGGAAGGCGGGGCTGCCCGCCACCTGGCAGCCGAAGAACTGGGACGACGTCCTCTCCGCCGCCCGCGCCATCAAGAAGAAGGTCCCCGGCGTCACCCCGATCAACGTCTACACCGGCAAGCCGGCCGGTGAGGCGGCGACCATGCAGACCTTCGAGATGCTGCTCTACGGCACCGGTGACGGCACGTCCGACCCGCTGTACGACCGGGCGTCGAAGAAGTGGATCGCCGGGAGCCAGGGGTTCAGGGACGCACTGTCGTTCGTGCACACGGTGTACCGGGAGAAGCTCGGGCCCGACGTCTCCACCGCCCTCGACCCCAACATCCAGACCATCGTGGCCGGTGACCTCCTGCCCAAGGGCAAGCTGGGCATGGCCCTCGACGGGTCGTGGCTGCCGCAGGCCTGGCTGAAGGGCAGCGGGCACGAATGGCCCGAGTGGTCCAGCGAGCTGGGGCTGGCGTCCATGCCGACCCAGCACGGCCAGGCCCCCGGCAAGGTGAGCATGTCCGGGGGCTGGACCTGGGCCGTCCCCGCCAAGGCCGGCAACCCCGACCTGGCCTTCGACTTCATCAGGACGATGCAGACGAAGGCGAACGCCGAGAAGTGGTACATCGCCAACTCCGGCATCGCGGTCCGCAAGGACGTCGCGAGCGACCCGTCGTACGCCACGGCGCAGCCCGGTATCAAGTTCTTCACGGACCTGGTGGCCAGCACTCACTACCGGCCCGCCTACCCCGCGTATCCGAAGGTCTCCACCGCCGTCCAGGAGGCGATGGAGGGCGTCACGACGGGCGACATGTCCGTGGACAAGGCGGCGAGCGGCTACGACGACGCGCTCAAGGACGCCACGGACGACCAGGTCGTCCGGAAGTGAACGGCGGCACCCGCCGATGACCGCCGCACTCCCGCACACGAAGACGGTCGACGGCGGCCCGGAGACTCGAGGTTCCCTCCCTCCGGGCCCCTCGTCGGGCCGTCGCACGCCCGGCGCACGCGTCCGCCGCGCCCTGGTCCGGGCCCTGCCCGTCTCCCCCGCCCTGGTCCTGCTGCTGCTCTTCCTCGCCGGACCGATCGCCTACTGCGCCTACATCGCCTTCACCGACCTCCAGCTCACCGGCCAGGCCCACTCCTCCTTCGTGGGGCTGGCCAACTTCCGCAAGGCCTTCGCCGACGACGAGTTCCTCAACGCCGTATGGCTGACCCTCGTCTTCACCGTCGTGTCGTCCCTGCTGGGCCAGAACACGCTGGGCCTGGCCCTGGCCGCTTTGATGCAGCGCGCGTCGAAACCGGTCCGCACGCTCACCGGCGGCGTCGTCATCACGGCGTGGGTGCTGCCGGAGGTGGTCGCGGGGTTCCTGCTGTACGCGTTCTTCCGCCGCGAGGGCACCCTGGACGCCATCCTGCGATGGCTCCATCTGCCCTCCCAGAACTGGCTGTTCACGCTGCCGATCCTGGCGGTGTCGTTCGCCAACGTCTGGCGGGGCACGGCCTTCTCGATGCTGGTCTACTCGGCCGCGCTGAACGAGATTCCCAGCGAGATCACCGAGGCGGCGGAGGTCGACGGCGCGGGCGGCTGGCGCCGGATGTGGCACATCACGCTGCCCATGATCCGCCGCTCCATCGGCACGAACCTCATGCTCAACACCCTGCAGACGCTGTCCGTCTTCGGGCTCATCTGGGTGATGACGAGAGGCGGCCCCGGCAACAAGAGCCAGACCCTTCCCCTCTACATGTACGAACAGGCCTTCCAGAACAGCATGATCGGCTACGCCACCGCGGTCGCCCTGCTCCTGCTCGTGGTCGGCTCCCTCTTCTCGCTGGTCTATCTGCGCCTGCTGCGAACGGAGGTCTGACCCGCCATGGCCCCCACTGTCACCCTCGCCGCCCGCCGCCGCAGCCGCCGGCTGGCCGCCGACGCGGGCCTGCTGGCGGTCGCCGCCGCGTTCTCGCTGCCGCTGGCCTGGGTCCTGCTGTCCTCGGTGGACCCGCACGCGGACCTGCGGGTGAAAGCACCCGACGGCCTCACCCTCGCCAACTTCGACGCGATCCTGAAGCAGGACATCACCTTCACGCCGCTCCTCAACAGCCTGATCCTGTGCGGCGGGGGAACCCTGCTGACGGTGGTGTGCGCGGCGCTCGCGGCCTACCCGCTGTCGCGCTTCCGCTCCCGTCTGAACCGGCCCTTCCTCCTCACGATCCTGTTCGCGACGAGCCTGCCGATCACCGCGGTCATGGTCCCCGTGTACGCGCTGTTCGTCCAGGTGAACCTGATCGACACCATGCAGGGCACGATCCTCTTCTTCGCCGCCTCCCAACTCCCCTTCGCCATCTGGCTGATGAAGAACTTCATGGACGGGGTGCCGAAGGAGCTGGAGGAGGCGGCGTGGACGGACGGGGCGTCGTCGTTGCAGTCCCTCGTCCGCATCGTGCTGCCGCTGATGGGGCCCGGAGTGGCGGTGGTGACGGTGTTCTCGTTCGTGATGATGTGGGGGAACTTCTTCGTCCCGTTCATGCTGCTCCTGACCCCGGACCAGATCCCGGCGAGCGTGAGCATCAACGAGTTCTTCGGCAACCGGGGGATGGTGGCGTACGGGCAGCTGGCGGCGTTCTCGATCGTCTACTCGACACCGGTGATCCTGCTCTACGTGCTCATCGCCCGGCGGCTGGGCGGGGGGTTCGCGTTGGGCGGGGCGGTGAAGGGGTGACTTCACGCCACCCGCGGGCGGGGCCGACCGTGCGAACCCCTCTTCGAGGCCCGCCCGCGCGGACGACGGCCGCGGGACGCCGTCCGGACCGGCCGTCGCGCCGTGCCGGAGGCCCGGCACGCGAAGCCATCCGCGAATATGCCCGCCTACCTTGCCATTCGCCTCGTGCACGAAGATCGACCTCACCGTCCGTGACACGGTGGGTGGCCTGCCGCCGTCCTCGCCACCGCGTCCGGTCCGCGGTCGGACGATCTCCGGACCCCTCCCGGACCCCCTCAGCCGTACATTCCTACAATCCGTGATCCTGGCCGAACAGACCGTAGTCACTGCACCCCGGCGGCCCTACGTTGTGCCCGTGCGCCATCCCTCACACCACCCGGACCCCCACCCCAACCGCCCGATCCACCCCACACGGCCGCCCCAGCCGGCCCCGCCCTTCGACTCCACCGCCGCCCGCCGGCTGCGCACGGCGCTCAACATGGGCCCGGAACACGTCGCCTACGGACTGTGCTCCTCGTACGGGCTCCCCTACGTCACCCCGGATCTCGTGATCGCCTGGGAACGCGGGGTCGTCTCCCCCACCAGCCCCGAACTGGCCGCGCTCGCGGGCGTGCTGTGGTGCTCCCCCGCCGAACTCATCGGCAGGCCGCGCACCCTGCGCGAGCACCGCCTCGCCCGCGGCCTCGCCCCCGAGGACGTGGCCCGCAGCGTCGGCCTGGAACTCCTCGCCTATCTGCACATGGAGGAACACAACACCTGGCGCGGCAACGACCGTCAGTCGGCCGCCCTCGCCGACCTGCTCGACCTGTCGCTGCCGGACTTCGTCACCGTCACCGGACGCGAGCCGAAGCTCGCCGACGCCCTGCGCGGTGCGGTGACCACGCGCTGGCAGGCCTACGTCCGCCCGGTCGCCAGGATGGTGCCGCTGGACCGGCGCCTCCTGGAGGACACCCTCCAGGAGCTGCACCAGGACTACCAGGGGCAGATGGTCGCCTCACTGAGCTGGGGCGACGGAAGCGCGGCGAACGACGCCGGCCAGGCGGGACGGGACTTCCTGGACCGGATCGTCGACCACTTCTGGGGCGCCGTGCAGGACAACACCCGCTAGCGGGGGGCTAGAAGACCGACTCCGCCTCGTCCATGCGGTCCTTCGGCACCGTCTTCAGCTCGGTCACCGCCTGCGCCAGCGGCACCATCACGATCTCGGTGCCCTTCAGCGAGGTCATGTTGCCGAACTCACCCCGGTGCGCCGCCTCCACCGCGTGCCAGCCGAAGCGCGTGGCGAGGACGCGGTCGTACGCCGTCGGTACGCCGCCGCGCTGGACGTGGCCGAGGATGACCGGCTTGGCCTCCTTGCCGAGGCGGCGCTCCAGGTCGTACGCGAGTGCCGTACCGATGCCCTGGAAGCGCTCGTGGCCGAACTTGTCGATCTCACCCTTGCCATAGTCCATGCTGCCCTCGACCGGGTGGGCGCCCTCGGCCACGCACACGACCGCGAACTTCTTGCCGCGCGAGAAGCGTTCCTCGACCATCTCGGCCAGGTCCGCCGGGTCGAAGGGGCGCTCGGGCAGGCAGATGCCGTGCGCGCCGGCGGCCATGCCGGACTCCAGCGCGATCCAGCCCGCGTGGCGGCCCATGACCTCGACGACCATCACCCGCTGGTGGGACTCGGCGGTCGTCTTCAGGCGGTCCATCGCCTCGGTGGCGACGCCGACCGCGGTGTCGAAGCCGAAGGTGCGGTCCGTGGAGGAGATGTCGTTGTCGATGGTCTTCGGCACGCCGACCACCGGCAGACCGGCGTCGGACAGCATCCGGGCCGCCGTCAGCGTGCCCTCGCCGCCGATCGGGATGAGGGCGTCGATGCCGAAGGCCTCGACCATGTCCTCGGCCCGCTCGCAGGCCTCGCGCAGGCGGTCCCGCTCCAGCCGCGACGAGCCCAGTATCGTGCCGCCGCGGGCCAGGATGCCGCTGACCGCGTTCAGGTCGAGACCGCGGTAGCGGCCGTCCAGCAGGCCGGCGTAGCCGTCCTCGAAGCCGATGACCTCGTCGCCGTAGTTGTCGACCGCTCGGTGCACGACCGATCGGATCACTGCGTTCAGGCCTGGGCAGTCGCCGCCTGCGGTGAGAACCCCGATGCGCATCGTGCTGTGTCTCCTGCTCGCTGTCGGTACCGATGAGCCAGTCCGATTGTTTCATGTCCGGAGATGGTCACCGATCGCCCTTCTCCGGCACAGGGCCATGGGTCCCGGTGCGACCCCCGCCACAGGTCCTGACATGGGGGACGAATGCTGACGGGCGCCTTATCCAGCCCCGGGGGTATTGTCAAGTAGGTTCCGCTCACCTCGGTGGGCGATTTTCACGAGCCCCCATATGACCCGTAGGGACTCGGGCCGACATCGACGGGCGAGCGACGAAACGGAGAGCACGCGTGACGCGCAGCGTGTACGTGACCGGTATCGACCGCGGCGACGGCCGCCAGGTCGTCGAGCTGGGGGTCATGGAGCTCCTGACCCGGCAGGTCGACCGGGTGGGGGTGTTCCGGCCGCTGGTCCACCACAGCCCCGACCGGCTGTTCGAGCTGCTGCGGGCCCGCTACCGGCTCTCCCAGGACCCGGCCACCGTCTACGGCATGGACTACCACGAGGCCTCCGCGCTCCAGGCGGAGCGGGGCGCGGACGAGCTGGTGTCCGTCCTCGTCGACCGGTTCCACGCCGTGGCCCGCGACTTCGACGTCGTCCTCGTCCTCGGCACCGACTTCGCCGACACCCAACTGCCCGACGAACTCTCCCTCAACGCCCGCCTCGCCAACGAATTCGGCGCCTCGGTGATCCCGGTGGTGGGCGGCCGCAAGCAGACCTGTGAGTCCGTGCTCGCCGAGACCCGCAACGCCTACCGGGCGTACGACGGCCTGGGCTGCGACGTGCTGGCCATGGTGGCCAACCGGGTGGCCCGGGAGGACCGGGACGAGATCGCGGGGAAGCTGGACTCACGGCTGCCCGTGCCCTGTTACGTGCTGCCCGACGAGCCCGCCCTGTCCGCGCCGACCGTCTCCCAGATCGCCCAGGCACTGGGCGCGAAGGTCGTGCTGGGCGACGATGCGGGGCTGGCCCGGGACGCACTCGACTTCGTCTTCGGCGGCGCCATGCTGCCGAAGTTCCTCAGCGCCCTGACCCCGGGCTGTCTGGTCGTCACCCCGGGCGACCGCGCCGACCTGGTCGTCGGCTCGCTGGCCGCGCACAGCGCCGGCACCCCGCCGATAGCCGGCGTGCTGCTCACCCTGGGCGAGGCCCCCGACGAGAACGTCCTCACCCTCGCCGCCCGCCTGGCGCCCGGCACCCCGGTGCTGTCCGTACCCGGCATGAGCTTCCCGACGGCCGAGCAGCTCTTCGCGCTGGAGGGCAAGTTGAACGCGGCCACGCCCCGTAAGGCGGAGACCGCGCTCGGGCTCTTCGAGCGGCACGTCGACACCGCCGACCTCATCCGGCGCGTCTCCGCCCCCAGCAGCGACCGCCTCACCCCGATGATGTTCGAACACCAACTGCTCGAACAGGCCCGCACCGACAAGCGCCGCGTCGTCCTGCCCGAGGGCACCGAGGAGCGCATCCTGCACGCCGCCGAAGTGCTGCTGCGCCGCGGTATCTGCGACCTCACCCTGCTCGGCCCGGTCGACCAGATCCGCAAGAAGGCCGCCGACCTCGGCATCGACCTCGGCGACTCCCAGCTGATCGACCCGGCCCGCAGCGAGCTGCGCGACTCCTTCGCCGAGAAGTACGCCGCCTTCCGCGCCCACAAAGGGGTCACGGTCGAGCTGGCCTACGACGTGGTCAGCGACGCGAACTACTTCGGCACGCTGATGGTCCAGGAGGGGCTGGCCGACGGGATGGTCTCCGGGTCCGTGCACTCCACGGCGGCGACCATCCGGCCCGCCTTCGAGATCATCAAGACCAGGCCGGGCGCCGACATCGTCTCGTCGGTGTTCTTCATGTGCCTCGCCGACAAGGTCCTGGTCTACGGCGACTGCGCCGTCAACCCCGACCCGGACGCCCGGCAGCTCGCCGACATCGCCATCCAGGCGGCCACCACCGCCGAGCAGTTCGGCGTGGAGCCGCGGATCGCGATGCTGTCGTACTCGACCGGCACCTCCGGCTACGGGGCCGACGTCGACAAGGTGCGGGAGGCGACGGAGCTGGTGCGGCAGCGGCGGCCCGACCTGAAGATCGAGGGGCCGATCCAGTACGACGCCGCCGTGGAGCCGACCGTCGCGGCGACCAAGCTGCCGGAGTCGGACGTGGCCGGGCAGGCGACGGTGCTGATCTTCCCGGACCTCAACACGGGCAACAACACCTACAAGGCCGTGCAGCGTTCCGCCGGCGCGATCGCGGTCGGCCCGGTGCTGCAGGGCCTGAACAAGCCGGTCAACGACCTGTCCCGGGGCGCGTTGGTCTCGGACATCGTCAACACCGTCGCCATCACCGCCATCCAGGCCCAGACCCCGACACAGAAGGCGACCGTCCAGTGAGCGCGTCCCGCGTCCTCGTCCTCAACTCCGGCTCCTCGTCGGTGAAGTACCAGCTCCTCGACATGCGGGACAGCACCCGGCTGGCCATGGGGCTCGTCGAGCGCATCGGCGAGCAGTCCTCACGGAT
Source organism: Streptomyces sp. C1-1 (assembly GCF_050214755.1). Classification (NCBI taxonomy): domain Bacteria; kingdom Bacillati; phylum Actinomycetota; class Actinomycetes; order Kitasatosporales; family Streptomycetaceae; genus Streptomyces; species Streptomyces sp. C1-1. Next base: position 3,606,323 of record NZ_CP189826.1, read on the forward strand.
CAGGCACACGCACCTCGGCGGCGACGACACACGTGAGCGGAGCGGGCCCATCGCCGACCACGACGCCGCCCTGAAGGCGGTGTCGGAGGAACTGGCCAAGGACGGGCTCGGACTGGACTCCCCCGAGCTCGCCGCCATCGGCCACCGCGTGGTGCACGGCGGGATGACGTTCACCGAGCCGACCGTCATCGACGGCGCCGTGCTCGCCGAGATCGAGCGGCTGATCCCGGTGGCCCCGCTGCACAACCCCGCCAACCTCACCGGCATCCGCACCGCGCAGGCCCTGCGGCCCGACCTGCCCCAGGTCGCCGTCTTCGACACCGCCTTCCACACGACGATGCCGGAGTCGGCCGCCCGCTACGCGATCGACGTGCGGACCGCCGACGCGCACCGCGTCCGCCGCTACGGCTTCCACGGCACCTCGCACGCGTACGTCTCCCGGGCGACGGCGAAGCTGCTGGGGAAGGCGCCCGAGGACGTCAACGTGATCGTGCTGCACCTGGGCAACGGCGCCTCCGCGTCGGCGGTGCGCGGCGGCCGGTGTGTGGACACCTCCATGGGACTGACGCCTTTGGAGGGGCTCGTGATGGGTACGCGCTCGGGAGACATGGATCCGGCTGTCATCTTCCATTTGGCGCGTGTTGGCGGAATGTCCATCGACGAAATCGACACTCTTCTCAACAAGAAGAGCGGGCTGGTCGGCCTGTGCGGCGACAACGACATGCGGGAGATACGGCGCCGGGTCGACGAGGGCGACGAGGAGGCGAAGCTCGCCTTCGACATCTACATTCACCGCCTGAAGAAGTACATCGGCGCCTATTACGCCGTGCTGGGTACGGTGGACGCGATCGCGTTCACCGCGGGCGTCGGCGAGAACGCGGCAGCGGTGCGCGAGGCGGCCGTCGCGGGCCTGGAGACCCTGGGCCTCGCGGTGGACGGCGCGCTGAACGCCGTGCGCGGCGACGAGCCGCGGCTGATCTCGCCCGCGGACGCGCGGGTGAAGGTCGCGGTGGTGCCCACCGACGAAGAACTGGAAATCGCGACGCAGACCTACGCACTGGTCGGTCGGTATTGATATGCGGCTCCGCCGTGTGACAACTGAGCGGTAACAAAGCAACTGAGCGCCGGTCCGCCCATTTGTATCTTCCGCCAGACGGAATATTCCGCGGCGAAACAAACCGATAGGATCCACCCCATGCGCCGTTCGAAAATCGTCTGTACTCTCGGCCCCGCGGTCGACTCCCACGAAATGCTGGTCTCGATGATCGAGGCCGGAATGAACGTGGCCCGGTTCAACTTCAGCCACGGCACCCACGCCGAGCACCAGGGGCGGTACGACCGCGTCCGTGCCGCGTCGAAGGAGACGGGCCGGGCCGTCGGTGTCCTCGCCGACCTGCAGGGCCCGAAGATCCGCCTGGAGACCTTCGCCGAGGGTCCGGTCGAGCTGGAGCGGGGTGACGAGTTCGTCATCACCGTCGAGGACGTCCCGGGCGACAAGACCATCTGCGGTACGACCTACAAGGGCCTGCCCGGGGACGTCGACCGCGGCGACCAGATCCTGATCAACGACGGCAACGTCGAGCTGAAGGTCCTGGACGTCGACGGCCCGCGGGTGAAGACGATCGTCATCGAGGGCGGTGTCGTCTCCGACCACAAGGGCATCAACCTGCCCGGCGCGGCCGTCAACGTGCCCGCGCTGTCCGAGAAGGACGTCGAGGACCTGCGCTTCGCACTCCGCATGGGCTGCGACATGGTCGCGCTGTCCTTCGTCCGGGACGCCCGGGACGTGGCCGACGTCCACAAGGTGATGGACGAGGAGGGCCGCCGGGTCCCGGTCATCGCCAAGGTGGAGAAGCCGCAGGCGGTGGACAACATGGAGGACGTCGTGATGGCGTTCGACGCCGTCATGGTGGCCCGTGGCGACCTGGCCGTCGAGTACCCGCTCGAGAAGGTCCCCATGGTGCAGAAGCGCCTCATCGAGCTGTGCCGCCGCAACGCCAAGCCGGTGATCGTGGCGACCCAGATGATGGAGTCGATGATCACCAACTCCCGTCCCACCCGCGCCGAGGCCTCCGACGTCGCCAACGCGATCCTGGACGGCGCGGACGCGGTCATGCTCTCCGCCGAGTCCTCCGTCGGCGCCTACCCGGTCGAGACCGTCAAGACGATGTCGAAGATCGTCACCGCGGCCGAGGAGGAGCTGCTGAGCAAGGGCCTGCAGCCGCTGGTGCCGGGCAAGAAGCCGCGTACGCAGGGCGGTTCGGTGGCGCGCGCCGCGTGCGAGATCGCGGACTTCCTCGGCGGCAAGGGCCTGGTGGCCTTCACCCAGTCCGGCGACACCGCCCGCCGTCTGTCGCGCTACCGCGCGCAGCAGCCGATCATCGCCTTCACCACCGACGAGGACACCCGCAACCAGCTCACGCTGAGCTGGGGCGTGGAGTCGCACGTGGTGCAGTTCGTGAACACCACCGACGACATGGTCGACATGGTCGACCAGGAGATCGCCAAGATCAACCGCTTCTCGGCGGGCGACACCGTCATCATCACCGCCGGCTCGCCCCCCGGCGTCCCCGGTACCACCAACATGCTCCGCGTCCACCACATCGGCGGCAGCAACTGACACCGCCGCGAAGGCGGTTGTACGGCGCTGAGGGCGCCCCCCGGCAGTGGGGGGCGCCCTCAGCTCGTGCGGCTCCCGGTCAGGCCCGGCCGCTGCCCCAGCCGGAGCAGCGGGTGATCTCCTTCGTCGAGTACACGCCGTAACAGGCCTTGTAGTACACCGCGTAGCCCTCGGGAATCGCGGTGCCGTACGCCCTGTCGACGTACTTGTTGCAGCCGGCGGTGTTCCACACGTTCTCGTAGATCCCGGCGTCCGGGACCTCGACGACCGCCACGGCGGAGTGGTTGTCGCAGTCGGTGTCCCAGACCCGGATGATGTCGCCGTCCTGGTAGAACTTCGCGCACGTGGACTGCGGACCGGAGTTGCAGACCTGCGGGCCGTCCGTGCCCGCGAAGGACGATGTGCTCGTGGCGAAGACGAGCGCCAGCGCGGCGCCGAGCACCGCCAGGACGGAATAGATCTTCTTCAAAGTACACTCCCCGATCGTCGGCGGCCCGGCAACGAACAGAAGGAACGCCGCCGGACGACACCCCTGAGATCGAACATACTATCGAATACTGATCATCTGTCGACGGAATATCGAGACTCGTGTACGGCGCTGAGGGCGCCCCCCGGCAGTGGGGGGCGCCCTCAGCTCGTGCGGCTCCCGAACGGGCCTGTGGCGGCGCTCAGCCGATTCCGTCGGTCGTGTACAGGTGCATGCCCGGCACGTGCAGCGTGCCGCCGAACTGGGCGGCCTGGACGACCTTGACGTTGGTGAAGTAGATCAGAGGGATGTTCAGCGGCGGCGGGTTGTCGGGGCTGAACGTGATCGGGATCAGCCCGAACAGGTTCCCGGAGATGGACTCCGTGTACATCGTGGTGGCGCCGCCGCGGATGGTGGACGTCGTCCCCTTCCCGGCCTCCACGTGGTACGTCTTGTTCTGCTGCTTGTCCTTGACCGTCTGGTTCAGGTCGCCGATGTCGGTGCCGTTCGAGATGACGTACTTCAGCACCTTCTTGGTGGCGCCACTGGCCGTCTTCACCTCGACGACGCCCTGGTAGTCGGCCCCCTTCAGCAGCAGGGAGCTGGCGTTGAGGTACCAGGGGTCGTCCGCCACCGCCACCTTGTTGTCGACGCCGCTGACGTCCTCCGTGGCGGCGGGGCAGTTCTGCGCGTCGGTGCTGGAACTCGCCGAGGGGCTCGGCGAGGAGGTGGCCGTCTCGGCCGCCTTCTCGACCGACTTGGTGACGTCCTTGGCCGCGTCGGTGGCCGTGTCGGTCGTCTTCTTGACCGTGTCGGTGACCTTCTTGGTCGTGTCCTTCACGGTGTCGGACGCGCTCGACGTCGAGGAGTCCTTCGACGTGTCGCTCGACGAGGAGGACGCGGAGGCGGACGGCGACGGGCTCGCGCTCGACGAGGAGGTGGAGCCGGAGCCGCCGGTGAAGATCCCGGTGATCGCGTCGCCGATGTCGCCCAGCAGACCGCCGCCGCTGCCGCTGCTCGCGGACGCCGAGGGGGTCGGCGTGGGGGTGGCGCCGCCGGAGGTGTCCTTGCTCCCGCCGTCCGTCGCGGACGGGCTGGGCGTGGCCTTGTCGCCGGAACCTGAATCCGGCGAAGAGGTCTTGCCCGAGTCCGTGCCCGTGGCGGAGGAGTCCTTGGACGTGCCGGCGGAGGACGACGGCGAGGGCGTCGCCGTGTCGGAGCTCGCCGAGGCGGACGGCGACGGCGAGGCCGAGGAACCGTCCAGCGCGGCAACGCAGTTCTTGTACTCGTCGGCGGTCAGGCTCTTCGCCGTCGGCGTCGAGCCACCACTGTCGGCGAGGGCGAGCGAGGACGTGAAGCCCATGCCCATCAGGACGGCGGTCGGCATCGCCGCCATGGCTATCGCCTTGCCGGCCGGCATGTGGAACCGGGTGAACAGCGGCTTCTTGGGTGCCGCGTGGCGCGGCCCGGTTCTCACACGGGACTCGTCCACATCAGCCCCGTGGGTCACCTCGTCAGCCGGCACTGTGCCTCCCGTTCGCCCCGTTGGCCGGGCTCGTTCCTGACAGATCGTTCGGCTCGCCCACCACGGGCTTGAGGATGGTGGTGTCGGGGTCGGTGGCCTCCGGCGCACCGCCCGTCCCGGTCGTGTCCTCCTTGGCCGGCTGCTCACCGGGCTCGGCGCCCGGCGCCCAGGCGACGGCCATGGCCCCGCCCACCAACGAGAGCAGGAAGCCCATCAGGAACCCGCCGAGGTTGGACACCGGGATGGAGACCAGGCCCAGCAGGATCGCGGCGACACCCGCGAAGACCCGTACGTGCTTCTGGAACCAGAGGCTGATGCCCAGGACGACGAGCAGCACGCCGATGATCAGGGAACCGGCTCCACCGGTGGTGGCCATCGCCAACGTCAGGTGACCGATCTGGAGATGCGCGTACGGGAAGTACATGATCGGAAAGCCGGCGAGCAGGACGAACAGTCCGGCCCAGAACGGCCGCGTACCCCGCCAGGCGCGGAACTGCAGCCTCCGGCGGCTGAACTGGCCGACGGGTGCGGCAGGAGTCTCGGCGCTCATGGAAAACAGCTCCCTGGTGCGGCGTTGCTGTGGTGATCGTGCTGTGTGGTGACGCTGTGGTGGTGAGTGTGTTGCGTGTGAAGAAGGTGCGGGAAGGTGGACGGGCGGGGGCGCCATCGGCTCCCCCGCCCGTCACAGAGTGCTCAGTAGCACTCGTGCGTACCGGCCTGCACAGACATCTTCAGCCCGCTGAGCTTGAAGGTTCCGGCGGTGGTCGCCCACGCCGTCTGCTTCACGTGGCTCAGGGAGGCGTGCTCGGCCTGCTGCGCGAAACCGTAGGGGTTCGCGCTGTCCCCGCTGTGGATACCGGGGCCCTTGTTGGCGTCCTTGGCCGCCACACCGATGTCGATGCCGGTGAACGTCGCGTCGGCCGACAGGTCGTCGAGGTCGATGTAGAGGTTGTTGGCCTCGACCGGCGTGTCACCGCCGCCCGCCTTCAGGATGAGGCTGACGCTGCCCAGAATCGGAACGTCCGGGGTGACGACGGACTGGCACAGGCTCTTGATGGACGCGGACTTGAACGCCGAGACCGCGACCGGGTGAACCGTCTTCTTGCCGTCGAGGGTGTACCCCTGGTCGAGGGCTCCGTACTGCGAGAAGCCGTCACCTTCCAGCTGGTCGGCCGTGACCTTGAACTGCTGGCCGGACACGCTGAACGACGCGGCGAGAGCGCCCTGCGCGAGGGCGACACCTATCGCGGCCGTAGCGGCGACGCTGGGCACCATGACCACAGCGAACCGCTTCCATCTGGTCCCGCCACGCACCTGGGACTCCATATTTCCTCCTTCTCGGACGTACATCTCCTGGTCCCGGCTGCCCCCAGTCGGCGGCTCGTCCGGGCAGGGATGGGAGAAGTGCTACGTCCTCGGGAAGGAGAGCGCCCGTCTCGGAGGCGCGAACCGCGCACCGATCACCGGCGATCACCCCCGAGCGACAACCACTGGTCGCGCCTGACACGCATCACGCACAACCTTGCTGGACAGGCTTCACCGAGTGGGTGAAGACCCCCCTGCCCAAGAGCCGGTGCCGTCGGGCACTGGCTCTGCTCGGTGGGGACCCTGGAACTCCCGCGACCCGACCGGCTGTCGGGGTACGGGAACGGACCGAGCGTGGCCGATCGTGGTGCATTCTCGCCGCCCGCACAAGGGCCTTCGTTACTGGGTAGTAACGGCCGGATAACCGAAGGACGACCCACAGGTCTCGGGTGGCGACGCAGGGTGCACTCGGAGGCGAGGACAAAGCTATTGATCGTTGGACAGAAACCGACAGATCAACGCCCGTAACTTACTCCCAGTAACAGCGGCCGCGATTACCAAGATTTGGTAAAGCGCGGCCGCAGTGGAGCTACGTCGGCAAATCTTTCACTCGGGCATCACATGCGGTGACGTTTAGCGACTGGTCAGAACAGCGCCCGCGCCAGCGCCCGTCGGGCCGCCGCCACACGCGGATCATCCGCCCCGACAACCTCGAAAAGCTCCAGCAGTCGCAGACGTACCGCGTCCCGGTCGTCACCCACCGTGCGCCGGACGGTCTCGATGAGCCGCCCGAAGGCGTCCTCCACATGACCGCCGACGAGATCCAGGTCCGCCGCCGTGATCTGCGCCCGCGCGTCGGCCGGCTTCTCGGCCGCGTCCCGCCGCACGGCCTGGGGATCGAGCCCCTGCACCCGCTGCAGCAACTCGGCCTGCGCGAGGCCGAGTTTGGCCTCCGGGTTGGCCGGGTCGTCGCTCAGCACGTTCTTGTACGCCTGGACCGCGCCGCTGAAGTCCCCCGAGTCCAGGGCCTGTACGGCGGCCTCGAGCAGGGCGTCGTACGGCCCCGCCGGCATCTCCTCGGGCTCGGGACGGGCGCCGCCCGGCTCCGCGTCGGGGTCGACCGTCAGGCCGGTCAGGCCGAACCGCTGCTCGGCCACCTGCACCAACTGGTCGAGGGTCTGGCGGATCTGCGCCTCACCGGCGGCCCCCTGGAAGAGCGGCAGGGCCTGCCCCGCGACGACCGCGAAGACGGCCGGAATTCCCTGGATGCCGAACTGCTGCATCAGCATCTGGTTGGCGTCGACGTCGATCTTGGCGAGCAGGAAACGGCCGTTGTACTCGACGGCGAGCCGCTCCAGGACCGGGCTCAGCTGCTTGCAGGGCTGGCACCACTCGGCCCAGAAGTCGATGACGACGGGCACCTCGGCGGAGCGCTGCAGGACATCACGCTCGAAGCCGGCCTCGTCGACGTCGATCACCAGGTCCGCCGGCGAGACGGCTCCCGGGCCGCCACCCTGCCGAGCGGCCTCGGCACGCGCCTGCTCCGCCTTCTCCTTGGCCTCCTGGGCCGCCTTCACCGCGGCGAGGTCGACGACTCCGCTCATGGACATGTTCCGTGGCTGCATGCGTCTATCCTCCCCCGTACTGTGCGCGCGTGTGAAAAGCGTGGTGAAACCCGGTCATCATGCGTGGTCGCCGATGCGTGGTCGATGCGTGGTCGTACGTGGTTCGGCGCCGGGTCCCCACCCCACGCCAGTGGTCGTCACTCACGTGCGTCACCCGCGCGAGCCGCGCGAGCTTTCGCTACGAGTCGTAGCGTAATGGCACTGAGTGCCTCCGGGGTACCACCCCCCGGTGATCTCCCTCACTGCCTCACACGAACCGCCGGTTATGGTCGTGGGATGCAGAGCCACACCCGCGCCCCCCGCGCCACCGGGCGCCCGCGCAGCGCCGCCGCGGACGCCGCGATCCTGGCGGCCACGCGGGAGGCGCTGGTGGAGCTGGGCTGGTCCAAGCTCACCCTGGGAGACGTGGCGACGCGGGCCGGGGTTGCGAAAACAACCCTCTACCGGCGCTGGGCGGGCAAGAACGAGCTGGTCGTCGACGCGGTGGCGGAGCTCTTCGACGAGCTGCGCCTGCCCGACCTCGGCAGCCTCGCCGCCGACATCGAGGGCGTGGTCCTGCAGTTCGCGGCGATCCTCGCCCGCCCGGAGGCGGCGTGCGGCCTGATGGCGGTGGTCGCGGAGTCGACCCGCGACGACGCCCTGCGCGCACGGATCCGCACATCGATCGTGGAGCCGCAGAAGCGGCTAGTCCTGCAGGGCCGGGAGCGCGCCCAGCAGCGCGGCGAGCTGCCGCCCGAGCCGGACCCCGCGGAGGCGGCCCGCACGGTCGACCTCATCTTCGACGTGGTGGCGGGCGCGGTGGTCCACCGCACGCTGGTGAGCGCCGAGGCGGCGGACGAGGAGTGGGTGCGCGGCTTCACCCGGATCCTGCTGGTGGGGCTGACCTCGTGAGGCCCGGGGTGCCGAGGGGCGAGCCCCCGGCACCTGCGCACGGATGGACCTAGAAACCGGCCGGTTCGGTGTACACCCCCCACTCGTCCCGCAGCACCCCGCAGATCTCGCCCAGGGTGGCCTCGGCACGTACGGCGTCCAGCATCGGCTCGATCATGTTGGCGCCGGAGCGGGCGGCGGCGAGCATGGCGTCGAGGGCCGCCCGGACAGCGGCCTCGTCCCGGGCCGCCTTGCGGTCGCCCAGCATCCGCACCTGCTCCCGCTCCACCTCGTGGCTGACCCGCAGGATCTCCAGGTCCCCGGTGACCGACCCGGTGTGGACATTGACGCCGACGACCCTCTTGTCCCCCTTCTCCAGGGACTGTTGGTAGCGGAACGCGGACTCCGCGATCTCGCCCGTGAACCAGCCGTCCTCGATCCCGCGCAGGATGCCGGACGTGATGGGCCCGATGGGGTGCCGTCCGTCCGGATGCGCCCTGAGGCCCCGCTCCTTGATCTGCTCGAAGATCTTCTCCGCGTCCGCCTCGATCCGGTCCGTCAGCTGCTCCACGAACCACGAACCACCCAGCGGGTCGGCCACGTTGGCGACCCCGGTCTCCTCCATGAGCACCTGCTGGGTGCGCAGCGCGATCTCCGCGGCCTGCTCACTGGGCAGGGCGAGGGTCTCGTCGAGCGCGTTGGTGTGCAGCGAGTTGGTGCCGCCGAGTACCGCCGCGAGCGCCTCGACGGCCGTACGGACGACGTTGTTGTACGGCTGCTGGGCGGTGAGCGAGACGCCGGCGGTCTGGGTGTGGAAGCGCAGCCACTGGGCCTTCTCGGACCGGGCTCCGTACACGTCGCGCATCCACCGCGCCCAGATCCTGCGCGCCGCGCGGAACTTGGCGATCTCCTCGAAGAAGTCGACGTGCGCGTCGAAGAAGAAGGACAGGCCAGGCGCGAAGACGTCGACGTCCAGGCCGCGGGAGAGCCCCAGTTCGACGTACCCGAAGCCGTCGGCGAGCGTGTAGGCCAGCTCCTGTGCGGCCGTGGCCCCCGCCTCGCGGATGTGGTAGCCGGAGACCGACAGCGGCTTGTAGGCGGGGATGCCGGCGGCGCAGTACTCCATCAGGTCGCCGATCAGCCGCAGATGGGGCTCGGGCTGGAAGAGCCACTCCTTCTGCGCGATGTACTCCTTGAAGATGTCGGTCTGGAGCGTGCCGTTGAGGACGGACGGATCGACGCCCTGGCGTTCGGCGGCGACGAGGTACATGCAGAAGACGGGGACCGCCGGCCCGCTGATCGTCATGGACGTCGTGACGTCGCCGAGAGGGATGTCCTTGAACAGGACCTCCATGTCGGCTGCGGAGTCGATGGCGACCCCGCAGTGCCCGACCTCGCCGAGCGACCGCGCGTCGTCCGAGTCGCGCCCCATGAGGGTCGGCATGTCGAAGGCCACGGAGAGACCGCCGCCGCCGTTGGCGAGGATCATCTTGTAGCGCTCGTTGGTCTGCTCGGCGTTGCCGAACCCGGCGAACTGGCGGATGGTCCAGGTCCGCCCGCGGTAGCCGGTCGGATACAGCCCGCGGGTGAAGGGGTACTCCCCCGGCCAGCCGATCCGCTCGAATCCCCCGTAGGTGTCCCCTGGTCGGGGCCCGTACACCGGCTCCACGGGATCACCGGAGAGCGTGGTGAAGTCGGCGTCCCGCTTGCGGGAGGCGTCGTAGCGGGCCTGCCAGCGTCGGCGGCCTTCCTCGATGGCGTCAGCGTCCATACCCTCGAATTTACTAGGACGTCCAAGTAAATGTCGACGGCGGACCGCCGTACGCGATCCGTACGGCGGAGCGGTTACGCCTTCGCGACGACCGGAGCCTCGTCGGCGACCTTGGACTCCAGCTCGTGGGTGACCTTGCGCTCCACGAAGAACGCGGCCGTCGGGATCGTCCCGGCCAGCAGCACCCACAGCTGCTTGCCGACCGGCCACTTCGCCTTCGAGCCCAGGTCGAAGGCGAAGACCAGATAGACGACGTAGAGCCAGCCGTGGGCGATCCCCACGAAGGTGGTGAACTTGTCCGCCCCGTCGAGGTGGAGCCCGTACTTGGCGATCACGCCCAGGGTCAGCAGGACCAGCAGCACACCGGTGACGTAGGCCATGACGCGGTAGCGGGTCAGCACGCTCTTCTTCATGGCGTCGAGCGTAACCGCCCGTTCCGGGAGATCTTGGGCGGGGTCCGTGCCGGGTCAGTCCTCGTCGAAGTCGCTCGCCGCCACCCGCAGCGGCCGCAGCATCGCGAAGATCTCCGCGCACTCCTCGGCGTCGTAGACACCGAGGCCGAAGTCCATGGCCATCAGGTCACGAGTGGCCGCCTCGACCACCTCGCGGCCCTTGTCGGTGATGGACGCGAGGGTGCCCCGGCCGTCGTTGGGGTTGGGTCGCTTGGCGACCAGGCCCGACTTGACCAGGCGGTCGACCGTGTTGGTCACCGAGGTGGGGTGCACCATGAGACGCTCGCCGATCTTCGACATCGTCAGCTCGCCCTCCTTGGAGAAGGTGAGCAGCACCAGCGCCTCGTACCGCGCGAACGTGAGCCCGTACGGCTTGACCACCGCGTCGACCTCGGCCAGCAGGATCTGGTGCGCGCGCATGATCGAGGTGATGGCCGCCATCGACGGCACGTTGCCCCAGCGCTGCTTCCAGAGTTCGTCGGCGCGGGCGATGGGATCGAAGGCAAGACTGAGCGGCTTCGGCACGCCCCAGACCTTACCGGCCGGTCACATGGTGGTCAGCCCCGTCTCGCCCATCGGTCGGGAGGGTTCGGGGGCCTCCGTGCGACGGGCCTCTCGGGCGAGCAGGGCGCAGACCACGACACCCAGCACTCCCGCCCCCGCGACCGTCGCCCTCACCCCGGTGAACTCCGCGACCACCCCCGCCAGAGCCATCCCCACCCCCTGCAGCGTCATCAGCCCCGCCTGAAGCAGCGTCATCGCCCGCCCCCGCAGCTCCTCCGGCGCGGCCCGCACGAACCACTGGTCCAGGCCCAGCGTGTACGCCGACGCGGCACCCGCGACCAGCAGCAGGGCCAGCGAGGCGGCGAGGCCCGGACGCAGGGCGTAGCCGGCGTACGGCAGGACCGTCGCACAGACCAACGGGAGCACGACGCGTTCCCGGGTCGCGGGACGCAGCCGGGCGCCCGCGTACAGTTCGCCGGCGATCGTGCCGACCGGCAGGGCGCACATCAGCAGGCCCAGGCCCGCCGAGCCCGCCGACAGCTCGTCCGCGTACGGGGCCGCCAGGGCCTCCGGCGCCACCGCGAACATCGGCGGGATCCAGAACAGGAGCAGCAGGGCGCGGACCCGGCGGTCGGCGAGGACCTGGCGGGCGCCCCTGAGGGAGTCCTTCACCAGCGGGGCCGCCGTGCCGGTCCTCGCGGGCCTGCGCAGGGTGCCGAAGCGGAGCAGCAGCGCGGAGGCGCAGAAGGTGCCGACCGTGATCAGCAGCGCGTGCCGCGGCGAGACCACGATCAGCAGCAGGCCGCCCAGGCCGAACCCGACGAGCAGCGCGCTCTGACTCACGATCCGCAGCAGCGAGCGGCCCAGTACGAACAGGTCGCCGTCGCCGAGGATGTCGGCGAGCGTGGCCAGGCGGGTCCCCTGGAACACCGGCGAGACCACCGCGACGCCGCAGCGCAGGGCCAGCAGTACGCCGATGTGCGCGCCCGGCACCGTCATCAGCGCCACGCAGCCCGCGCACAGCAGGTCGCACGACACCAGCACCCGGCGGGCCGGGAAGCGGTCGGCGATGCCCGCTAGCAGGGTGCCGCCGATCACGTACGGCAGGAAGCCGAGCGCGAACGTGAGCGCGCTCATCAAGGGCGAGCCGGTGAGGTCGTAGACGAGGACCGAGAGGGAGATCTCGCTGACGATCAGGCCGAGGAGGGAGAGGGCGTGGGCCGCGAAGACCGCGCGGAACTCTCGGACGGCGAAGACGGCTGTGTAGCCGGTGGGGGGTGCGGGTGTGGGTCCGGGTGCGGGTCCGGGTGTGGGTGTGGGTGTGGGTGCTGCTGCGGGCATGGGGAGGAGCTTGGGGCTCTGGGGTGGGGCATCCTAGAGATTCGGGCTCAGGCGAATGTTGGGGCTGGTGCGAGGGGTGGTGCGCGGTGCCTTCGCGGCTCAGGTTCGGCGAGGACGACTTTCTGCGGTGCCGCTTCGCCGTGTCCCCGTTGTGGGAGACGCAGGAGGTGGTGCGCACGCTCAAGCGGCCCGAGCGGCACGGCTATCACGCGCGCTGGCTGCGGCGCGTCGGTGAGGTGGCCCGGGGGCTGGACCTCAGTGGTCTGTGGCTGCTGATGCCGCAGCCCGGTCACTGTCCCGACTGGCTGTGTCCGCCGCCGATCGGGCCGGCCGCCTCGTTCGAGGAGGAGATCGCGGCGGTGCGCGGGAGCGATCCGGAGGTGGCTCTCGCGGATACCTTGAAGTCGCTTGCCTGCACCCCCGGTGCTCTCGGTTCGGCTGTGGCCGAGCGGTGGCTCGGTGATCCCGCCGGGATGGTCGAGGAACTGGCGGACGCGATGGAGGCTGTGTGGCGCGCCCTGATCGCCCCGGACTGGCCGCGGCTGCGCGCCCTGCTGGAGGCCGACATCGCCTTCCACTCGCGGCGGCTGGCCGAGGTGGGGCTCGGCGGGCTGCTGCCGGAGATCAACCGGCGGTTCGACTGGGAGGCCGGGACGCTGACCGTCGAGATCCGTGGCGAGCACGAGCGTGAGCTGGCCGGGCAGGGGCTCGTTCTGCTGCCCAGCGTCTTCATCTGGCCGGACGTGGTCAGCACCTTCGAGCCGCCCTGGCAGCCGACCCTCGCCTATCCGGCCCGGGGGATCGGCGGGCTGTGGGCCGAGCCGGCCGAGCGCACCCCGGACGTTCTGGTACGGCTTCTGGGTCGGGGGCGAGCCGCCGTGCTCGCCGCCCTCGACGAACCGGCCGGCACCGGCGCGCTCGCCCACCGCCTGGGGCTCGCGCCGTCCTCCGTCTCCGCGCATCTGACCCTGCTGCGGGACGCCGGGCTGCTGGTCGCGCGACGGTACGGCCATCAAGTGCTGTACGAGCGGACGCCGTTGGGGATCGCGTTGGTGTCGGGGGACGGGTGAGGGTGCCTGCGGCGCCTGTGCGGGTTCGGTGGGGGTGCGCGTAGCGCCTTCGGCTCTTGGGGTGGGGCGGGGACGGGGTGGGGGGTGTCCGTCCTCGGTCGGGCGGTGCTGTCGGTCTTGCTGTGCTCGGCGTCGACGCCCGACACTGCGGGCGGGCACCCCCCACCCCGTCCCCTCTCCGCCGTCGGCGGGTGCAGGCTCCCGGGGGCGCTGGGAATTGCGCGGCCGGCCGTTGTGGGCCGCGGAGCGTGGCACTTGCTGGTGCGCTTCAGACTCGGCGGCGCAGGTGGTGGCGGATCGCTCGTTGGGCCACCGGGCCCAGGTCTTCCAGGGCGGCCACCAGGGCGCCCAGTTGTTCCAGGGCGTCCAGGGCCGCGTGGGCTCCCTGGCGGTCGACGCCCTCGTAGAGCTCGATCCCCACGAAGGACGCCGCCACGGCGCGGGCCAGGCCTCTGGGGTCGGCGAACTCCCCGAAGGGCGTGTTGGGCAGTACGCGGGTGAGGGTCTTCTCGATCTCGGCGATCCAGAGGTCCAGGCCCGCGGCGGTGGCGGGGCCCAGGGTGGCGTGGGTCTGGGCGCCTGCCAGGAGCTGGCCCAGGAGGGCGACATGGCCGCCCTCGCGTTCCTCCTCGTGGATCCGGCGGCCCAGGGTGAGAAGTTGGGAGAGAGACGTGACCGCGGCCAGGCGGCTGCGGTAGCGGGCGACCGCCTGTTCGGCGCCGTGCCGGCAGGCCGCGGCGAGGAGTTCGTCCACGGAGCCGAAGTGGTAGAAGACCAGGGCCTGGTTGACTCCGGCCGCCGAGGCGATCGTGCGGGCCGAGGTCTTCGCGATGCCCTGCTCGGTGAGGACGTTCAGGGCCCCTTCGAGCAGTTTGGTCTTCGTCTCCCGGGACTTGGCCGTCTCCGGGCTCATGCTCGGCGCTCCTCGCGGACCGGGCGCAGGCCCGGGCGGACGGCTCGGGTGCGGACGTCCGTGTACGTCGCCTCGAAGGAGCCCTCGTAGCCGAAGAGGGGGCCGAAGTGTTTGTTCACGACCCTGACTTGGATGCGGAAGCGGTTCGTCTCGTCGTCGTAGGACTCGCGAACCTGTGCTGTGGCGCCGATCAATTCGGGGACTCGGACGTCCACCTTGCCCTCTCTGAAGCGGTGTTCGCCCGAGCGGATGAGCAGGGAGCCGTCCGGCTCGGCGTGGAAGTGGAGGTCGCTCGCGAGGTGCTGGTGGGTGCCGAGGTAGTCCAGGACACGGTCCCTCTTGGGGCTCAGGACCATCTGGGCGTCGAAGCGGCGGGGGCGGCCGGGCAGGTCGAAGGTGCGCACGAAACTCACCGTCTCACGGCCGAAGGTGTCCGTGTACGGGACGTTCTCGATCACGAAGGGGACGTCGCGGCCGGGGCAGGGGACGAGGATGTTGCGGGTCGCGCCCAGGGCCAGGAAGGGCTTCACCCACGGCGCGCCGTGCCAGATGCGGTCCATCACGCCGCGTCCGGTGCACGCCTCGCCGCTCGCCAGGCCGACCGAGAAGCGGCGCCGTAACTGGGGGTGGAGGCGGTCGAAGTCGGCGCCCATGGCGGTGCGGAAGATCGACGCCGTCATCGGGGGCTTCCCAGGGTGCGCAGGAGGCGGGGGGCGCGCGTGCGGGTGGGAGGCGTGCGCAGGCAGCGGCGGGACGCCGGGGTGCAGGGCAGGGGTGCCGTGAACAGGGCCAGGGAGACGGTCACGGCCAGGAGCAGGGGCCAGGCGTAGGCCATCGGCGCCGCCAGGGGGCCCGACAGGCGCAGGAAGCGGTGCTCCAGGCCGAATCCGGCGCAGCCCGCGGTGATCAGGAGGGTGCGTACGAGCAGTTCGGTCAGCCAGTTGCGCAGCGCCCGCTCCGGGGTGATGCCCCGCTCCAGCCAGAGCCGGAGGCGGTCGAAGGACCAGGCCGTCGCCCAGCCGATCAGGGGGCGGAACAGCAGGCGGTCGGCCGCCGCGCCGAAGGCGCCCCAGCGGGGGCGGTAGTCGTAGCCGGTGAGGAAGCGGACTCCGTCGCCGTCCGGGACGTAGCGCCAGTAGCCGCTGCCCTCGGCCAGCAGGGAGAGGGGGTGCGGGGAGGAGAAGCGGAGGGCGGAGGTGCGGGTGCCGTCCGGGCGTTCCCGCTCCCCCGCCGAGACGCCGGTGCCGGCGACCGTGAGGAAGGGCAGCACCCGCGTGGCGTACCGGAAGTGCTGCGGCTCCCCCTCGGTGCGCGGCAGGTGGGAGATCTCGGTGAAGCGCAGGTCCCAGCGCTGGTGCGCGGTGGGGTCCTGGGTGTGGGTCCAGAGGTCGTCGAGGTGGGCGTGGATGCGCGCCTCCACGTAGAGCCCGGTGCGGGCCATGCGGTCCCCCTATTTTTGGTTTTGAGCGACTGCTCAATGTTGCGAGAGGGAGCGTACGTCTTTTTGAGCGATCGCTCAAAGGGGGGATACGAAAAACCCCGGCCCCTGCGGGCCGGGGGTGGCGCTTCCTACTGGGCCAGGTGGCGTTCCACCGTCTCGACCTTCGAGGTGAGGCCGTCGGTCACGCCTGGGCGGATGTCCGCCTTGAGGACCAGGGAGACGCGGGGCGCGCGTTCCTCCACGGCGGCCACGGCCCGTCTGACCACGTCCATCACCTCGTCCCACTCGCCCTCGATGCTGGTGAACATCGCGTCGGTCCGGTGGGGCAGGCCGGACTCGCGGACCACGCGGACGGCGTGGGCGACGTACTCCCCGACGTCCTCGCCGACCCCGAGCGGGGTCACGGAGAAGGCGACGATCATGCGTTCACGATCCCTTCCGCGCGGGCGCGGGAGGCGATGACCTCGTCCTCGGCGGCCCGCTTGAGCTTGCGCTCCGCGAAGAACCCGCCGGTCGGCAGGACGGAGAGGACGAAGTAGAGGGCGGCGGTCCGCAGCGGCCACTTGGCGCGGTTCCAGGCGTCCGCCCAGAAGATCACGTACAGGATGAAGAGAACGCCGTGGACCATGCCCATCACCGGCACCGCGTTGAAGTCCGTCGTCCGCTTCAGTACCGAGCAGAGCAGCAGGAGCAGGAAGGAAACGGCCTCGGGAGCCGAGACGAGTCGGAGGCGTCGGAGGGCGGTGGCGGTCTTGAGGTCCACGGGTCACCTTCGGTGGGAGACAGGTCGCTCTTTGTGAACGGATGCACAAGCGTTCCCCATTGTGACAAAGGGACGAGCGGATGTGGGTCGGGGGGTTACCTTCACACCGTGGCGATGTTCCGACTTCAAGGCACCAAGGTGCTCGCCGTCGACATGACCGGAGACGCCGTCAAGGCGAAGAACGGCTCGATGGTCGCGTACGACGGTCAGATGGCGTTCAAGAAGCTCAGTGGCGGTGGGGAGGGGCTGCGGGGGATGGTGACGCGGCGCCTCACCGGTGAGCAGATGACCGTGATGGAGGTGCGGGGGCAGGGGACCTGCTGGTTCGCCGACCGCGCGTCCGAGATCAACCTGGTCAGCCTGCAGGGCGACAAGCTGTTCGTGGAGTCGAGCAATCTGCTCGCCACGGACGCGGGGCTGCGGACCGGCACGACCTTCACCGGTCTGCGCGGGGCCTCCCAGGGGAACGGGCTGTTCACGACCACCGTCGAGGGGCACGGACAGGCGGCGATCATGTCCGACGGGCCGGCGGTGGTGCTGCGCGTGAGCGCGCAGTACCCGCTGATCGTCGACCCCGGCGCGTACATCGCGCACCAGGGGAACCTGCGGCAGTCCTTCCAGTCCGGTGTGACCTTCCGCACCCTTCTCGGGGAGGGCGGCGGGGAGGCCTTCCAGATCCGGTTCGAGGGGGACGGGCTGGTGTACGTGCAGCCGAGCGAGCGGAACACGATCGCGGGGGACGTCTGACATGGGCTTCCGGGAGATCAACTCCAAGATGATCGAGGCCACGGTGGTGCCGGGCCGGCGGCTGTTCAGTCAGCGCGGCGCGATGCTCGCGTACAAGGGCGAGGTGTCCTTCACGCCCAACATGCAGGGCGGCCAGGGCGGGATCATGTCGATGATCGGCCGCCGGGTGGCCAACGAGGCCACACCGCTGATGAGCGTCGAGGGCAGCGGGACCGTGCTGTTCGGGCACGGCGGCCACCACGTCCAGGTCATCGACCTCACCGGGGACACCCTGTACGTGGAGGCGGACCGGCTGCTCGCCTTCGAGGGCACGCTCGAGCAGGGCACGATGTTCATGGGCTCGCAGGGCGGGGTCATGGGCATGGTGCGCGGGCAGGTCACCGGGCAGGGGCTGTTCACCACGACCCTGAAGGGGCATGGCGCGGTGGCGGTCATGGCGCACGGCGGGGTCTTCGAGGTGCCGATCACCCCGGGGCGGGCCGTGCACGTCGACCCGCAGGCGTACGTCGCCCACTACGGGGACGTGCGCAACAAGCTGTCGGCCGCCCTCGGCTGGCGCGACATGGTGGGCCGCGGCTCCGGCGAGGCCTTCCAGCTCGAGCTCAGCGGAAGCGGCACGGTGTACGTCCAGGCCTCGGAGGAGAAGCTGTGAGCATGTACGGGGCTCCGGGCGGCGGCCCGACGGTCTACGACCCCATGACCCTGCCGGTCGACGACAACGTCAACAAGTACACCTTCTGCGTCGAGCTCAAGGGGAGCCAGTGGTTCCTGCAGAAGGGGAAGATGATCGCCTACTACGGCTCGATGGAGTTCAACGGCGTCGGGCACGGCCGACTCGACCGACTTGTCCGTACGTCCTTCCATTCGCCTCTGCACGCGAGCGACTGGGTCGTGGCGGAGGGCTCGGGCAAGATGCTCCTCGCCGACCGGGCCTTCGACGTGAATTCGTACGACCTGGACGACGGCAACCTGACCATTCGCTCCGGCAACTTGCTCGCTTTTCAGCCAAGTCTCGCGCTCAAGCAATCGATCGTGCCGGGTTTTCTGACACTCATCGGAACCGGAAAGTTCGTGGCCGCATCTAACGGTCCGGTGGTGTTCATGGAACCCCCGATCCGGGTGGACCCGCAGGCGCTCGTCGGCTGGGCCGACTGCCCCTCTCCGTGCCACCACTACGACCACGGCTACATGACCGGCCTCATGGGCGGCCTACGTGCGATGACGGGCCTCGGAGGGGCCTCCGGGGAGGAGCACCAGTTCGAGTTCGTCGGGGCGGGAACGGTCCTGCTCCAGTCGTCCGAGACCCTCATGGCGGAGCAGGCCGTGGGGGCGGTTCCGCAGGAGCCCGGAGTACCCGGTTCCGGGGGGCTCTTCACAGGGCCCTCACAGCCGGGAGGGGCACCGCGCCTTCCCGGACAGCTGGGAGACCTCCAGCGTCGCTTCGGGCTGTGAGCGGTAGTCTGCGGAGTGTGACGTCGAACGTGTGCGCACCGTCACGCGAAAACCCTCACTAGTTCGCTTTTCAACTTCTTAGGTAGACTTCATTCATGGAGACCGAGACGGCCACGCGCTGGCTGACCGATGCGGAGCAGTGCGCCTGGCGCACACACCTGGAGGTCAACAGGCTGTTGACGTACCAGCTCGAACGGGATCTGCAGCCGTTCGGCCTGACAATGAACGACTACGAGATCCTGGTGAACCTCTCCGAGTCGGAGGACGTACGGATGCGGATGAGCGACCTCGCGTCCGCCACCCTCCAGTCCAAGAGCCGGCTCTCGCACCAGATCACCCGCATGGAGAACGCGAACCTGGTCCGCCGGGAGAACTGCGAGTCCGACCGGCGCGGCCTGTACGCGGTGCTGACCGAGCACGGCATGGAGACGATGCAGAAGGTCGCACCGCACCACGTGGCGTCCGTACGGCGGCACTTCATCGATCTGCTGTCCCCCGAGGCCCTGTCGGAACTCGACAAGGCCCTCAAGCCCATCCAGGAACACCTGCGCGGGCAGCGGGGACGCCCCTAGGCGGCTGACCGGCAGTCCGGCGGGCGGAGTCCGAACACGGCTCCGCCCGCCGGTGCGGGGGCGTTCAGCCCTGGGTCAGTCCCGCCACCAGCTCGTCCGCCGCGCGATAGGGGTCCAGTTCGCCGCCGACGATGCGTTCCGCCAGCGCGCTCAGACGGCGGTCGCCGTGGAGGTCCCCGATGCGTTCGCGCAGGGCCGTGACCGCGATCGTCTCGACCTCACGGGCCGCGCGGACCAGTCGGCGCTCGGCGAGGACGCCGCGCTCCTCCATCCACGCGCGGTGCTTCTCCAGGGCCTCCACGACCTCGTCGACGCCCTCCGCGCGCGCGGCGACCGTCTTGATGATCGGGGGACGCCAGTCGCCGGGGCCGCGGGACTCACCGAGGCCCAGCATGTGGTTGAGCTCGCGGGCGGTGGCGTCGGCTCCGTCGCGGTCGGCCTTGTTGACGACGTAGACGTCGCCGATCTCCAGGATTCCGGCCTTGGCCGCCTGGATCCCGTCACCCATCCCGGGGGCCAGGAGGACGACGCTGGTGTCGGCCTGGGAGGCGATCTCCACCTCCGACTGGCCGACGCCGACCGTCTCCACCAGGATCACGTCGCAGCCCGCCGCGTCCAGCACGCGGATCGCCTGCGGCGCCGCCCAGGCGAGTCCGCCGAGGTGGCCCCGCGTCGCCATGGAGCGGATGTAGACACCCGGGTCGGACGCGTGCTCCGACATACGGACGCGGTCGCCGAGCAGGGCGCCGCCCGAGAAGGGGGAGGACGGGTCGACGGCAAGGACGCCGACCCGTCTGCCCTGCTTGCGGTACGCGGTCACCAGCGCCGACGTGGACGTGGACTTGCCGACGCCGGGCGAGCCCGTCAGACCGACCACATAGGCGTTGCCCGTGAGCGGCGCCAGTGTCTCCATGACCTCCCTGAGCTGCGGGGACGCCCCCTCCACCAGGGAGATCAGCCGGGCCACGGCCCGCGGCCGGCCTTCCCTCGCCTGGGCGACGAGTGTGGAGACGTCCTGCATCACAGCTCCGTTCAGAGAGGTTCGTACGACAGAGGGTTCAGGCCTTGGGTACCCGCACGATCAGCGCGTCACCCTGGCCGCCGCCACCGCACAGCGCGGCCGCACCGACACCGCCGCCCCGGCGCTTGAGCTCCAGGGCCAGGTGCAGGACGAGACGGGCACCGGACATGCCGATCGGGTGACCGAGGGCGATCGCACCGCCGTTGACGTTCACCTTTTCCGTGGACACCCCGAGGTCCTTCATTGACTGCACCGCGACGGCGGCGAAGGCCTCGTTGATCTCGACGAGGTCGAGGTCCTCGACGCTCAGGCCCTCCTTCTTCAGGGCGTGCAGGATGGCGTTCGACGGCTGCGACTGCAGCGAGTTGTCCGGGCCGGCCACATTGCCGTGGGCGCCGATCTCGGCGATCCAGTCCAGGCCCAGCTCCAGCGCCTTGGCCTTGCTCATCACGACCACGGCCGCCGCACCGTCCGAGATCTGGGAGCTCGTGCCCGCGGTGATCGTGCCGTCCTTCGTGAAGGCCGGGCGCAGCTTGCCCAGGGACTCCACGGTGGTGTCGCCGCGGATGCCCTCGTCCTTGCTGAAGACGACCGGCTCGCCCTTGCGCTGCGGGATCTCGACCGGGGTGATCTCGGCCTCGAAGATGCCGTTCTTCTGGGCGGCCGCCGCGCGCTGGTGGGACAGGGCGGCGATCTCGTCCTGCTCGGGGCGCTTGATGCCGAGGCGCGTGTTGTGCTTCTCCGTGGACTCGCCCATGGCGATGTTCTCGAAGGCGTCGGTCAGGCCGTCGTACGCCATCGCGTCGAGCATCTCGATCGCGCCGTACTTGAAGCCCTCGCGGGACTTCGGCAGCAGGTGGGGGGCGTTGGTCATGGACTCCTGGCCGCCCGCGACGATCACGTCGAACTCACCGGCGCGGATCAGCTGGTCGGCGAGGGCGATGGCGTCGAGGCCGGACAGGCACACCTTGTTGACGGTGAGCGCCGGGACACTCATGGGGATGCCCGCCTTGACGGCGGCCTGGCGGGCCGGGATCTGCCCCGCCCCGGCCTGGAGCACCTGGCCCATGATCACGTACTGCACCTGGTCGCCGCCGATCCCCGCACGGTCGAGGGCGGCCTTGATCGCGAAGCCGCCGAGGTCGGCTCCGGAGAAGGACTTGAGGGAGCCCAGCAGCCGTCCCATGGGCGTACGGGCCCCCGCGACGATCACCGAGGTCGTGCTGTTCGATCCAGACATGAGCTGCGATCCCCTTCCGGCTGCACTGCCGAGGAGTGAACGAGGGTTTACTTCGAATGTACTGAGTGGCACTCCGTGCCGTCACCGGGCCGTCGGTGTGATCGCGCGCACGTTGCGTAACCATCCGAAGAGCGCTGCACTGACAGACATGCTGACGCGAATCGACCACATCGGAATCGCCTGTTTCGATCTCGACAAGACCGTCGAGTTCTACCGGGCCACGTACGGCTTCGAGGTGTTCCACTCCGAGGTCAACGAGGAGCAGGGCGTCCGCGAGGCCATGCTGAAGATCAACGACACCTCCGACGGCGGGGCCTCCTACCTGCAGCTCCTGGAGCCGACGCGCCCCGACTCGACGGTCGCCAAGTGGCTCGACAAGAACGGCGAGGGAGTCCACCACATCGCTTTCGGTACGGCGGATGTCGACAACGAGGCCGCCGGCATCAAGGACAAGGGTGTACGCGTTCTGTACGAAGAGCCGCGACGTGGCTCCATGGGGTCACGGATCACGTTCCTGCACCCCAAGGATTGTCACGGCGTACTGACAGAACTGGTCACTTCGGCGCCTGTTGAGTCACCTGAGCACTGACCGCCGTACATAAGGGCCGGTAGGGTTGGGGGCGGTCGCTCCTCGAACCGGGGTGGCCGCACGCCGGGGTCCGGGTTTCGGGGGGCGAGCGCTGGGGCAGCAGCCCATGCTCCGCCGCGGATCTGACACCATTCCCCGGGGGCTCCGTCCGTCGGACGGACGGAGCTCGTATGGCCAGACTTGCGACCAGGGGACGGATGGGACCGCGCAGTGCGGGGCTACGAACGCCAGGAGCGAGAGCCGGCGGCTGACGTCGACCACCTCTCTCGGTTCGAGGCCGAGATGGATCGGCTGAAGACCGAGCGGGAGAAGGCGATCCAGCACGCCGAGGACCTCGGCTACCAGGTCGAGGTGCTGCGCGCCAAGCTGCACGAGGCGCGCCGCACCATCATGTCCCGGCCCGCCTTCGACGGCGGTGACCTCGGCTACCAGGCCGAACAGCTGCTGCGCAACGCGCAGATGCAGGCCGACCAGCTGCGCCAGGAGGCCGAGCGCGAGCTGAGCCAGGCGCGGGCCCAGACCCAGCGCATCCTGCAGGAGCACGCCGAGAACGCCGCCCGGCTGCAGGCCGAGCTGCACCAGGAGGCGGTCACCCGCCGGCAGCAGCTGGACCAGGAGCTGGCCGAGCGCCGGCAGACCGTCGAGTCGCACGTCAACGAGAACGTGGCCTGGGCGGAGCAGCTGCGCGCCCGTACGGAGTCGCAGGCCCGTCGGCTGCTGGACGAGTCCCGTGCCGAGGCCGAGCAGGCCATGGCGGCCGCCCGCGCGGAGGCCGAGCGGCTGACCGAGGAGGCCCGGCAGCGGCTGCAGAGCGAGGCCGAGTCGGCCCGCGCGGAGGCGGAGCAGTTGCTGCGCCGGGCGCGCACGGACGCCGAGCGCCTGCTGAACGCCGCCTCCTCGCAGGCCCAGGAGGCCACCGACCACGCCGAGCAGCTGCGCAACTCCACCGCCACGGAGTCGGATTCGGCCCGCCGCCAGGCCCAGGAGCTCAGCCGCACCGCCGAGCAGCGCATGGCCGAGGCCGAGGAGGCGCTGCGCAAGGCGCAGGCGGAGGCCGACAAGCTGGTCACCGAGGCGACCGCGCGGGCCGAGAAGGCCCTCGCCAGCGCCGAGTCGGCCAACGAGCAGCGCACGCGCACGGCGAAGGAGCAGGTCGCCCGGCTGGTCCAGGAGGCCACCAAGGAGGCCGAGTCCACCAAGGCGGACGCCGAGCAGGCCGTCGCGGACGCCCGCGCCGAGGCCGAGCGGATCGTCGCCGAGGCCGCCGAGAAGGCCCGGACGATCACCGCCGAGGAGAGCGCCACCCAGCTGTCGAAGGCGGCCAAGACCGCCGAGGACGTCCTCAACAAGGCCTCCGAGGAGGCCCGCAACACCACCAAGGCCGCCGCCGAGGAGGCCGAGCGGATCCGCTCCGAGGCCGAGGCCGAGGCGGACCGGCTGCGTGCCGAGGCGCACGACCTGGCCGAGCAGCTCAAGGGCGCGGCCAAGGACGACACCAAGGAGTACCGCGCCAAGACGGTCGAGCTGCAGGAGGAGGCCCGCCGGCTGCGCGGCGAGGCCGAGCAGCTGCGCTCCGACGCGGTCGCCGAGGGCGAGAAGATCCGCGCGGAGGCCCGCAAGGAGGCCGTGGCGCAGATCGAGGAGGCCGCCAAGACCGCCGAGGAGCTGCTGTCCAAGGCGAAGGCGGACGCGGACGAGCTGCGCCAGAGTGCCACCACGGATAGCGAGAAGGTCCGCACCGAGGCCATCGAGCGGGCGACCACGCTGCGCCGGCAGGCCGAGGAGACCCTCCAGCGCACCCGTCAGGAGGCCGAGCGGCACCGCGAGGAGGTCACCGAGCAGGCCGAGGGCATCAGGGCGGAGGCCGAGCGGGCCGCGCGCGAGCTGCGCGAGGAGACCGAGCGGGCGATAGAGAACCGGCGCGCGGAGGCCGCCGGGGAGCTGACGCGCCTGCAGTCCGAGGCCGAGGATCGGCTGGCCGCCGCCGAGCGGGCGCTGACCGAGGCCCGCGAGGAGGCCGGGCGCATCCGCCGCGAGGCCGGCGAGGAGGCCGACCGGCTGCGCGCCGAGGCCGGCGAGCGGATCCGCACGCTCCAGCAGCAGGCCGAGGCGGAGGCCCAGCGGCTGCGCGACGAGGCCGCGTCGGACGCGTCGGCCTCCCGGGCGGAGGGCGAGGCCATCGCCGTACGCCTGCGTTCGGAGGCCGCGGCCGAGGCCGAGCGGCTGAAGTCGGAGGCGCAGGACACCGCCGACCGGGTGCGGGCCGAGGCCCAGGCCGCCGCCGAGCGGCTGGGCACCGAGGCGTCGGAGACGCTGGCCGCGGCCCAGGAGGAGGCCAACCGGCGCCGCCGCGAGGCCGAGGAGCTCCTCGGCGCCGCGCGCACCGAGGCCGACCAGGAGCGCCGCCGGGCCCGCGAGCAGAGCGAGGAGCTGCTGGCCTCCGCCCGCAACCGGGTCGAGGAGGCGCAGACCGAGGCGGTCCGGCTGGTCGAGGAGGCCGACCGGCGTGCCACCGAGATGGTGTCCGCGGCCGAGCTCCACGCCCAGCACGTACGGGACTCCGTGGCCGGGCTGCACGAGCAGGCCCAGGAGGAGATCACCGGGCTGCGCAGTGCCGCCGAGCACGCGGCCGACCGCACCCGGCGGGAGGCCGAGGAGGAGTCGGACCGGGTCCGCGCCGACGCCTACGCGGAGCGGGAGCGGGCCACCGAGGACGCCAACCGCATCCGGCGGGAGGCCGCCGAGGAGACCGACGCCGCCAAGGCGCTCGCCGAGCGCACCGTCTCGGAGGCGATCGCGGAGGCGGAGCGGCTGCGCTCGGACGCGGCCGAGCACGCCCAGCGGGTGCGTACGGAGGTCTCGGACGCCCTCGCCGAGGCGGACCAGGCGGCGGCGCGTACCCGGGCGGACGCCCGCGAGGACGCCAACCGCATCCGGTCGGACGCGGCGACGCAGGCCGACACGCTCATCACCGAGGCGCGCAACGAGGCCGAGCGGCTGACCACGGAGACCGTCCGGGACACCGACAAGCTGCGCACCGACACCGTCGCCGAGGCCGAGCGGACGCGGGTCGAGGCGGTCGCCAAGGCCGAGAAGCTCATCGCGGACGCCACCGGCGACGCCGAGCGGCTGCGCGCGGAGGCCGCCGAGACCGTGGGCTCCGCCCAGCAGCACGCCGAGCGGATCCGCAGCGAGTCCCAGCGGGTCAGGGCCGAGGCGGCGGCGGAGGCCGAGCGGCTGGTCAACTCCGCGCGCGAGGAGGCCGAGCGCACCCTGGACGAGGCCCGCAAGGAGGCCAACAAGCGGCGCCAGGACGTGGCGGAGCAGGTCGACACGCTCATCACGGAGACCACGGCCGAGGCCGACAAGCTGCTCACCGAGGCGCAGCAGCAGGCGCACAAGACGACCGCCGAGGCGGAGACGCGGGCCGACACCATGGTGGGCGCGGCCCGCAAGGAGGCCGACCGGCTGGTGTCGGAGGCGACGGTCGAGGGCAACTCGCTGGTGGAGAAGGCCCGTACGGACGCGGACGAGCTGCTGGTCGGTGCCCGTCGCGACGCCACGCAGATCCGGGAGCGCGCGGAGGAGCTGCGCGACCGCATCACCGGCGAGATCGAGGCCCTGCACGAGCGGGCCCGCCGCGAGGCCGCCGAGACGATGAAGTCCACCGGCGACCGCTGCGACGCGCTCATCAAGGCCGCCGAGGAGCAGCTCGCCAAGGCCCAGGCGAAGGCCAAGGAGCTGGTGTCGGAGGCCAACTCCGAGGCCGGCAAGGTCCGTATCGCCGCCGTGAAGAAGGCCGAGGGCCTGCTGAAGGAGGCCGAGCAGAAGAAGTCGGCGCTCGTGCGGGAGGCCGAGGAGCTCAAGGCGGAGGCGATCCGCGAGGCCAAGGCCACGGTCGAGGAGGGCAAGCGGGAGCTGGAGATCCTGGTGCGCCGGCGCGAGGACATCCAGGCCGAGATCTCCCGTGTCCAGGACGTCCTGGAGGCGTTGGAGTCTTTCGAGGCACCGTCGGCGGGCAAGGACGCGGGGGTCAAGGCGGGCGCCGCGGTCGGAGCCCCTCGTTCGGGTGGCAAGCCTTCGGACGGCTGACCGACCGGTTCGAATTGCGATGCGGTCAGGGGCCTTTGACCACATTTTTGGCAAGCCGTCCGGGGGTCAGCCACTCAAAAGGGGTGTCATTCTCCAGATCAAACACGTATCCGCTCGATGACACACCGCTTCGGCCCCTAGGATTCCCCCTATCACCTCACCGGTCTCATTTGACAGGAACCCCATGAGCGACACTTCCCCCTACGGCTTCGAGCTTGTGCGGCGTGGGTACGACCGCGCTCAGGTGGACGAACGCATCTCCAAGCTCGTCTCCGACCGTGACAGCGCTCTCGCCCGCATCACCGCTCTGGAAAAGCGCATCGAGGAGCTCCACCTCGAGACGCAGAACGCCCAGGCCGCCGTGAGCGACGCCGAGCCGTCCTACGCCGGTCTCGGCGCCCGCGTCGAGAAGATCCTCCGCCTCGCCGAGGAAGAGGCCAAGGACCTGCGCGAGGAGGCCCGGCGCGCCGCCGAGCAGCACCGCGAGCTGGCCGAGTCGGCGGCCCAGCAGGTCCGCAACGACGCAGAATCGTTCGCGGCGGAGCGCAAGGCCAAGGCCGAGGACGAGGGCGTCCGGATCGTCGAGAAGGCCAAGAGCGACGCCTCTCAGCTGCGTTCCGACGCCCAGAAGGACGCGCAGTCGAAGCGCGAGGAGGCGGACGCCCTCTTCGAGGAGACCCGTGCCAAGGCCGCGCAGGCCGCCGCGGACTTCGAGACGAACCTCGCCAAGCGCCGCGAGCAGTCGGAGCGCGACCTGGCCTCGCGCCAGGCCAAGGCGGAGAAGCGCCTCGCCGAGATCGAGCACCGCGCCGAGCAGCTGCGCCTGGAGGCGGAGAAGCTGCGCACGGACGCCGAGCGCCGCGCCCGCCAGACGGTGGAGACGGCCCAGCGTCAGGCCGAGGACATCGTGGCGGACGCCAACGCCAAGGCCGACCGGATCCGTTCGGAATCCGAGCGCGAGCTGGCCGCCCTCACCAACCGCCGCGACAGCATCAACGCCCAGCTGACGAACGTCCGCGAGATGCTCGCGACGCTCACGGGCGCCGCGGTGGCCGCCGCCGGCACGCCGGCCGACGACGAGCCGATCTCCCGTGGGGTTCCGGCTCAGCAGTCCCGGTAACCAGCAGTACGTTCGAAGGCCCGCACCGTCTCCCCCGAAGGTGCGGGCCTTCGCCGTGCCCGCGGCCCTCGGGTGGCACCGGCCCTGCAGGCGTCTTAGCGTGGCCGCATGATCGAGCTGGCGGGCCTGACGAAG
The DNA here is from genome assembly GCF_050214755.1 of Streptomyces sp. C1-1. Taxonomy (NCBI): domain Bacteria; kingdom Bacillati; phylum Actinomycetota; class Actinomycetes; order Kitasatosporales; family Streptomycetaceae; genus Streptomyces; species Streptomyces sp. C1-1. Next base: position 3,633,957 of record NZ_CP189826.1, read on the forward strand.
CGTTACGGCGAGAAGGTGGCGGTCAACAACCTGACCTTCACCGTCAGACCGGGCATGGTCACCGGGTTCCTGGGGCCCAACGGCGCCGGCAAGTCGACGACGATGCGCATGATGCTCGGTCTGGACCGTCCGACGGCGGGAGACGTCCGTATCGACGGCAAGCACTACGACCGTCTCAAGGACCCCCTGAAGTACATCGGCGCCCTGCTGGACGCGAAGGCGATGCACGGCGGGCGCAGCGCCTACAACCACCTCCTCTGCCTCGCGCAGAGCAACGGCATCCCGCGCGGCCGGGTGGCGGAGGTGCTGGACACCGTCGGTCTCACCGGCGTGGCGAGGAAGAAGGCCAAGGGGTTCTCCCTGGGCATGGGGCAGCGGCTCGGCATCGCGGGCGCGCTGCTCGGCGATCCGCGGATCCTGATGTTCGACGAGCCGGTCAACGGCCTCGACCCCGAGGGCATCCACTGGATCCGGACCCTGATGAAGTCGCTGGCCGCGCAGGGTCGGACGGTGTTCGTCTCCTCCCACCTCATGAGCGAGATGGCGCTCACCGCCGACCACCTGGTCGTCATCGGTCAGGGGCGGCTGCTCGCGGACACCTCCATGGCCGAGTTCATCGAGCAGAACTCGCGGTCCTACGTCCGCGTCCGCAGCCCGCAGCGCGAGCGGCTGCTCGACGTGCTGCACGAGACGGGCGTCACCGTCGTCGAGTCCGGGAGCGGGGCGCTGGAGGTGGACGGCGGGAAGGCCGAGCAGATCGGCGAGCTGGCGGCCCAGCACCAGATCGTGCTGCACGAGCTCAGCCCGCAGCAGGCGTCCCTGGAGGAGGCGTTCATGCGGCTGACCGCCGAGTCCGTGGAGTACCACGCGCATTCCGACGCCCCCGCCGAGCGGCGGCCGGCCTGGGGCGACGGCTGGGAGAGGAGCTGAGGATGGCGGCGATCCAGGTCGTGCGGTCCGAGTGGACCAAGATCCGGTCGGTGGCCTCGACCGTGTGGACCCTCTCCCTCGCCGTGGTCGTCACCATCGCCCTCGGCATGCTGATCTCGGCGCTGACGAAGCACGAGTTCGACAACATGAGCACGAAGGACCGGCTGTCCTTCGACCCCACCTACATCAGTTTCGCCGGCATGAGCCTCGGCCAGCTCGCGATGATCGTGTTCGGGGTGCTGGTCGTGTCGAACGAGTACAGCACCGGCATGATCCGCACCTCGCTGGCGGCCGTGCCGCAGCGCGGCACCTTCCTCGCCGGCAAGATCGGGGTGGCGTCCGGCCTCGCGCTCGTGGTGTCGATGGCGACCAGCTTCGTCGCCTTCTTCCTCGGGCAGGCGATGCTGGGCTCGCACAGGACCGCCCTCGGCGACCCGCACGTGCTGCGCGCGGTCATCGGCGGCGGTCTCTACATGACCCTCATCGCCGTGTTCTCGATGGGGGTGGCCACGATGCTGCGCTCGCCGATGCTGTCGCTGGGCATCCTGATGCCCTTCTTCTTCCTCATCTCCAACATCCTGGGGAACGTCTCCGCGACGAAGAAGATCGGCCGGTTCCTGCCGGACCAGGCGGGCAGCAAGATCATGCAGGTGGTGCCGAGGATCGACGACGACACCCCGTACGGCCCCTGGGGCGGTCTCGGGGTCATGGTGCTGTGGGTGGTCGCGGCGCTGTTCGGCGGGTACGTGTTGCTGCGGAGGCGGGACGCGTGAGCCGAGGTCCGGTTTTTACCTCCTCTTGAGCGGAACCGTCAGCGCCTCGATATCCTCCTAACCCTTACGGGGGCGTGTGCCCCGCTGTCCTGAACCTTTCGATGGGTGCGGAGCATGATCGAGGCAGTCGGCCTGACCAAGCGCTACGGCGACAAGACCGCTGTGTACAACCTTTCGTTCCGGGTGCGGCCGGGGGCCGTCACCGGCTTCCTGGGGCCCAACGGCTCCGGCAAGTCGACGACGATGAGGATGATCCTCGGCCTGGACAACCCGTCCGCGGGGCAGGTGACGATCGGCGGCTACCCGTACGCGAAGCTGCCGAACGCGCCGCGTCAGGTGGGTGCGCTGCTCGACGCCAAGGCGGTGCACGGCGGCCGGTCCGCCCGCAACCACCTGCTGAGCCTCGCCCAGCTGTCCGGCATCCCCTCCCGCCGGGTCGACGAGGTGCTGGGCGTGGTGGGCCTGCAGGACGTGGCCAGGCGCCGGTCCAAGGGCTTCTCGCTCGGCATGGGGCAGCGGCTCGGCATCGCCGCCGCGCTGCTGGGCGACCCGCAGGTGCTGCTCTTCGACGAGCCGGTCAACGGCCTCGACCCCGAGGGCATCCTGTGGGTGCGCAACCTGATGAAGGCGCTGGCGGCCGAGGGCCGTACGGTCTTCGTCTCCTCGCACCTGATGAGCGAGATGGCGCTGACCGCGGACCACCTCATCGTGATCGGACGCGGGCAGCTGCTCGCCGACATGAGCGTGGCGGACTTCATCGCCGCCAACTCCGCCGGCTTCGCGCGCGTGCGCACCCCGGACGCCGAACCGCAGCTGCGCGAGAAGCTGACGTCCGCGCTGACCGAGGCGGGCGGCCACGTGCTGCCCGAGCAGGACGGCGCCCTGCGGATCACCGGGCTGCCGCTCCCCCGCATCAGCGACATCGCGCACGACACCGACGTACGCCTGTGGGAGCTGTCGCCGCATCAGGCCTCGCTGGAGGAGGCGTACATGCGGATGACCCAGGCCGCCGTCGACTACCGCTCCACGATCGACCAGAAGGCGGGACTGATGCAGCCCCTCCCGCCCGGCGCCCAGCCCCCGATGCCGGTGCCCGGCCAGGGCCAGCCGGGCTGGTACGCCCCGCCGCCGCCCGGACAGGGCGGGCAGCCCTTCGCGATGCCGCAGGGGCAGCCCGGTCAGCCCGGCCCCTACGGCGCCGCCGGACAGCCCCCCGCGAGCCCGTACGGCGCCCCCACCACGCCGCCCGCGGGCCAGGGCAACCCGTACGCCCAGCCGGCGTCCCAGGCGCCTCAGGGACAGCCGCCGGTGCCCGCGGTACCGACCGGCGAGGCCCCCGGCACGCCGCCGCAGCCGCCGCACCCCGCGCAGCAGGCGCCGGAAGGTTCCGCCACGCCCGCCGTCCCGGCGCCGCCCGCCGGCGCGCCGCAGGCGTCCGTTCCGCAGAGCGCCGCCGCGGGCCCGCAGGACGCGGCGCCCGCGCCCGTCCAGTCCGCCGCCTCCGCCGACCTGACCAAGCCCGAGGACGTCCGATGAGCACCCCGCAGCCCCCGATGCCGCAGGCCGCCGCACCCGACTGGCAGGCGGCGGCGCCCGGTTCGCCGTATCCCGGCTACACCTCGCCGATCCCCGTGGTGCGCACCCACCTCGGGCACGCGATCGCCTCGGAGTGGACGAAGATCAGGTCGGTCCGGTCGACCATGTGGACGCTCGGCGTGTTCGTGCTGCTCGTGGTGGGGATCGGCCTGCTGGTGGCCGCGCTGGTGTCCGCCAGCGAGTCGGACGGAACCCTGGAGGGCGAGAACCCGCTGTCCTTCGGTGTCTTCGGCCTGCTCCTCGGCAGCATCTGCATCATCACCCTCGGCGTGCTGACCACCGCCTCCGAGTACGGCACCGGGATGATCCGCACCACGATGACCGCGTGCCCGTCCCGCGCCCGGGTGCTCACGGCGAAGGCGATCGTGTTCTTCGCGGTCGCCTTCACCGTGACGTTCGTGTCGGTGCTGCTCGTGGCGCTCGCCGATGTGTCCATGCTGAGCTCGGCCCGGACCCCGTCCGGCGAGGAATGGCTGAAGGGCACCCTCGGCATCTCGTTCTACATCGCCCTGCTCGGACTGCTCTCGCTCGTCATCGGCTCGGTCATCCGGCACTCCGCGGGCGCCATCACGATCATGATCGGCCTGGTGCTGGCACCGCTGGTGATCGCGCTGTTCATGTTCTCGCAGGCGCTGGAGGACGTCCGCCAGGCGCTGTTCGAGTACTCGATCCCCAACCAGCTGGCCGTCTTCTACTCCAACTCCCTCAGCGACTCCGGCGGCCCCAGCGGCTGGGACCCGCTGTGGATCGCCCTCGGCGTCACGGCCGCCGCGTTCGCCGGCGCGGTCGCGCTGCTCAACAGCCGGGACGTGTGAGCCTCCGGGAGCCCCGTCAGAACTTCGGCGTGTTACGGGACCGCTGCACCCGCGTGGTGCGGCGGTCCTTCGCGTTCCAGCACGCCTTGTGCCAGTGGCGGCGGTCGTCGACGCCCGAGTGCTCCGGCCAGGCCACCACGTGCGGCACCCCGGAGTGGATCATCTGGTCGCAGCCGGGGCAGCGGTAGGTCTTGCCCTGCGCACTCGCGCCCGCCACGTGCCGCACGCTCCACTCCTCGCCCTGCCAGCTCTCCGTCGACTGCCAGCCGCCGTAGCGGCCGGGGCGGTCGTCCTCGGCGCTGCGGCCGGACGAGCCCGACGGATCGGAGCCCTTGGGTCGGTTGCGACGCGGGGACACGGAACACCTCACGGGGCTATACAGGAAGCACGGTTCGTGTCCAGCCTACGGTCCCGGAACCCGGGTACGCGTGGGGCACCGACCCCCCGGGTCCCGCCCGCGACAGCCCGTTCTGCAGACAATCCGCAAATCTCTTCGCCAGGCCGTGACCCCCGCACGTGTCAGACGGTTATGCCGTGTGGGGGAGCTCCATGTCGGAGCCAAGGAAGCAGGAAAAGCAATGCGTGTTGGAAGTTTCGTGCTGTCGGCCCAGTTCCCGGGGCAGGGTCATGGGGAGGCGCTGCACCGCGCGGTCCGTTCGGCGGAGGTCGCCGAGGAGGCCGGTCTGGACTCGGTCTGGCTGGCGGAACACCACTTCGTGCCGTACGGGACCTGTCCGTCGGCGATCACCCTGGCGGGGTTCCTGCTGGGCCGCACCCGCCGGCTGCGGGTGGGCACGGCGGTCAGCGTGCTGCCCACCGTCCACCCGGTGGCCCTCGGCGAGCAGGCGGCGCTGCTGCACCTCACCTCCGGGGGGCGGTTCTCGCTCGGCGTGGGGCGCGGCGGACCGTGGGTGGACCTGGAGGTGTTCGGGTCGGGTCTCGCGGCCTACGAGGAGGGGTTCCCGGAATCACTCGATCTGCTGGTGCGCTGGCTGCGCGAACCGTCCGTCGGGGCGGCCGGGGACCGGTTCCGGTTCCGTGAAGTCCCCGTCGTGCCCAGGCCGTCGGAGTCCCTGACGGACGCCGACGGCCCCGAGGTCGTCGTCGCCTGCACCTCGCCCAAGAGCGTGCGGCTGGCCGCCGAGCGCGCCCTGCCGATGCTCCTCGGCATGCATGTGGGGGACGAGGAGAAGGCGGAAATGATCGCCATGTGGCGGGAGTTGGCGCGCGCGGCCGGGCATCCGCCGGAGCGCGTGATGGGCGCCGGCCACGTCTCCGCGGGCGTCTGCCAGATCGCGGACCGGCGCACGGACGCGGTGGAGGCTCTGACGAAGGCGATGCCGGCCTGGCTCAAGCAGGGGCTGGACGCGCATGTCACGGTGGACGGCCGGATCCGGCGGATGCGCGACCCGCTGGCGTACACCGAACTGCTCTGCGGGCTGCACCCGGTGGGCACGCCGCGGCTGTGCGTCGACCGGCTCACGGCGACCAGCGAGCGGACGGGCATCTCCCGCTTCGCCCTGCTGGTCGAGGGCTCCGGCGACCTGGCGGCCACCGAGGAGAACGTACGACGGCTGGGTGCCGAGGTCCTCCCCCACCTCGGCTGACCGCGTGGTCCGGCATGGGGCTTGCCGCTCCAGTACTTGATGCACCTCCCGCGTACGGAGCGGCAAGCAAGCGGCATGCCGCTCAGCAGTCCCGGAACTCCGGAGACTGGTTGAGCAGCTGACTGCGGACCGAGGTGAAGCGCGCCAGCGTCTCGTCGACGGTCGAGTCCAACGGGAACACCGCCACTCGGTGGCAGTTCTGGAAAGCCAGCCGGACACCGAAGTGCCGCTGGAGCGCGCCGCGTATCGCGTCACTCGCGAGCGCACGCAGCAGCTGACCGCGTGCCTGCTCGTCCGGCGGGGGCGTCTGGTTGTCGGCGAACTGTCCGCCGTCGACCTTCAGCTGGGCCACCAGGGAGCTGATCATCTCCCATGCGTAGGGCAGGGAGGTCCGGACGCAGTCGACGAATTCTGCTTCGCCGACCTCGCCTCGCTCGGCCTTCTCGAGTAGGGCCGGTGAGACGTCGAGCGACATGGGTTCTCCTCTCGCACCCCTGTGGTCCACAGGGGTTGCCGGACAGATGAGGGAGTTCGCGATACCGGACACGCTGTGTACACGCCTCGCGACCTCCCGTTTATACGGTAGGCAACGGACCGTGACGGCACCAGGAGATTGCGTACATAGGGGGTTCCCTTTAGGCCCACAATCGGCCACAACCGAACAGGGGCGGTCAGTCGTCTTCTGGGGCGAATCGCGTCGACACCTGCCCGTCGAGTAGCGTTGCCGACCATGCGTCTCGTCATCGCCCGATGCTCCGTCGACTACGCGGGCCGGCTCACCGCCCATCTCCCCTCGGCGCCCCGCCTGATCCTGGTGAAGGCGGACGGCAGTGTGTCGATCCACGCGGACGACCGTGCCTACAAGCCCCTGAACTGGATGTCACCGCCCTGCACTCTGAAGGAGGGCGCGGGCGACGACGGGGGCGTCTGGACCGTGATCAACAAAGCGGGCGAGAAACTCATCATCACGATGGAGGAGATCCTCCACGACTCCTCGCACGAACTCGGCGTCGACCCGGGCCTGATCAAGGACGGCGTGGAAGCACACCTCCAGGAACTCCTCGCCGACCGCATCGAGACCCTCGGCGAGGGCTACTCGCTCATCCGGCGCGAGTACATGACCGCGATCGGCCCCGTCGACATCCTGTGCCGGGACGCCGAGGGACGGACCGTGGCGGTGGAGATCAAGCGGCGCGGCGAGATCGACGGCGTGGAGCAACTCACCCGCTATCTGGAGCTGTTGAACCGCGACCCGCATCTGGCCCCGGTCCGCGGCATCTTCGCGGCACAGGAGATCAAGCCGCAGGCCCGCGTCCTCGCCACGGACCGCGGGATCGGCTGCGCGGTGCTGGACTACGACGCGCTGCGCGGCATCGAGGACGACAAGCTGCGGCTGTTCTGAGCGGCGGCGGTACGGCGAAGGGGCGGGGTTCCTGGTGGAACCCCGCCCCTTCGGTGTGCCTGCCTCAGATCACCGCGCCCGAGCTGCCGGTCGCGGGCGCGCTCGCCGAACCGCTCGTCTGGGCCGGGGCGGTGGAGGACGCCGGGGCGCCGGAAGCCGGGCCGCTGGCCGAGGTAGAGGTGGACGGGGGCTGCGCCGTCGACGACGTCGACGGCGAGGGCGACGTCGAGGTGCTCGGCGACGTCGACGGGCTCGAAGACGAGGTGCTCGGCTTCGGCGAGGTCGACGGTGACGAGGGCGGCTTCGACGGCGACTTGGACGGCGAGCTCGTCGAACCGCCGCCCGAGCCCTTCGTGCCGCTGGGCCGGTCCGACGGCGTGCTGCCGGTGTCGGACGGCGGCGTCGGGTCGTCCGAGGTGCCGTAGGTGCCGTCGGGCCCCGGATCCGTCGGCCTGCTCGTGGCCGTGCCGGTGTCGCCGCCGCCCTTGTCGGTCTTCGGCTTGTCCGCGCCGAGGGAGCCGTCGTCGACGCCCTGGCTGGCGGACGGGTTCACGCCGACCTTGTCGGAGGGGTTGTTGGCGTCGTTGTTGGAGGTCGCGCCGAGCGTGACCACCGTGCCCAGCACGGCGACGAGCAGTGCGCCCGCGCCGGCCGCCACCAGGTTGCGGCGGGCGAGACCCCTGATGCCCGCACGGTGGGTCTTGGGCGGGTGCCCGCCGGACGAGGCGGATCGGTTGACGACGATCGTCGCGCCCTCACCCGTGGTGGGGGCCGGCGGCCGGGCGGGCGGGAAGCCCGGGAGGACCGCCGGTACGCCGCCCGGCGGCGACTGGGACTCCTCGTAGCGGGCGTCCGGCACCTCCTCGCCGGCCGTCGAGACGAGACCCGGCGCCGTGCCGGTGCGGTCGGCGACCAGGGCGAGGGCACGCCGGGCGGCGACCGTGCCGCGCTTGTCGGACGTCGCGCCGCGCAGACCGAGGGAGGTCTCCAGCTCGGCGCGGGCCCGGTCGAACTCCCCGGCGCAGAGCGCGAGGACGCCCAGCTCGTGGTGGAAGTAGGCCTGTTCGGACACCTCTCCGGCCAGCCGGGCGGCCTCGGCACCGGCGCGCAGGGCGCGTTCCCAGGCGCTGAAGTCCAGTCCCGCGGCGAAGGCGGGCGCGGCCGTGCGGGCCAGCTGGACGGTGACGGCCTCCTCGTCCTCCGCGGGCGGGGTGGTGGCCGGCACCAGGACGCCGAGGGCGGCGAGCAGGGCGTCGGCCTCGGCGCACACCCGGTCCGGGGTGACCGACGGATGCCCGGCCCACCAGGCGTAGTGCTGGGCGGCGGTCAGCGCGCGGGCCGCGATGTCGTCGTTGTATCCGGCGGCCTCCAGCTGCTGGAGCACTCCGGCGGCGAGCCGGTAGCGGGAGCCGACCGGGGAGACCAGGCCGCAGGAGGCCAGCTCGCCGAGGGCGGCGTCCGCGTGGGTGTCTCCGACGAGCGCCGGCAGGTGGGCCTGGTGGGGCACCTCGCCGCCGAGGGCGACCGCGAAACGCAGGGTCGCCCGGGCCGACGGGCTCAGCCGGGCGGCCAGCAGCGGGGCGGGCGCGGCGGCCTCGCCGAGCGAGGGCAGCGGTACGGCGTCCTCCTCGGCGTCGAACGGGGCGTCGAAGGGCGCGTCCACGGGCAGCGAGTCGGCGAAGACGCCGAACTCGTCCACTGCGCCGGCCCCGGCCCGCTGCTGGTCCCGCTGCCGCAGCAGGGCGCCGGCCTGGACGAACCGCAGCGGCAGGCCCTCGGACTCGAACCAGAGGTCGCCGGCCCAGTTGGCCTCCTCCTCGGTGAGCACCCGGCCGACGACGCGCTCGATGATGTCGACGCCGCCCGCCCGCTCCAGGCCGCCGAGGAAGATCTCCTCGATGGCGGAGTCGGCGGAGGGCGCGGGCACGTCGGGCGTGGCGCCGATGACGAAGGCGCACTCGGGCGTCGCGTCGAGCAGTTCGTCGAGGGCGGCGCCGCCGAACTCGATGTCGTCCAGGACGACGACCGCGCCGACCTCCCGGACGAGGGCGAGCAGTTCCTCCCGCTCCGGGCGGTACAGGGGCGCGCTGTACACGGCGTAGAAGAGGTCGTGGAGCAGCTCTTCGGCGCTGCGGTGGAAGCCGCTGAGGCGGACGACGCCGTCGGGGGCGAGGTCCGCGCAGTCCTCCGCGACCAGGTCGAGCAGGGCGGTGCGGCCCGAGCCGGCGGGGCCGGTGAGGCGTACGGAGCGGCCGCGGGCGAGCAGGCGGACCAGACCCTCGCGCTCGTCCTGGCGTTCCAGGAGCGGCAGGACGGGCAGGGCCGGTCCCGGCGGGACGGGCGCCCGGGCGGCGCGGGCCGCCTCGGCGCGCTCGGCCGCGGTGAGCTTCTCGGGCCGGGCCGGCCGCTCCCCGGGCGGGCAGGCCTCTATCTCGCTGCCGTCGACGGGATTGACGGTGAGCAGGTGGTCGCCCGTGACGAGCTGCACCGTGCGGGCGAGCGCGGGCGTGTGCTGTCCGAAGTCGGGTGTGAGGGGGTCCCTGGGCGGGCGCTGGCGCGACGCACCGGTCTCGCCGTCATGGCCGTAGCCCTCGGGTCCCCGGTTGTTCGGGTCCATAGGTCAAGCCCCCCAAAAGCGATCGTGTGCCGATACAGCCCCTCCCGGCCTTGTCGCACACTCCGCTGTCGCTTCTGGTCCGGTGCCCGCTCGAGGGTTTCGCTGGCGGCGGGCAGCCGAACCCTAAACCTTCGCTCAGTATCTACGACAGCCCGGGGTACGGCGCCGCCCGAGACGTCACAGTGTCGTATGGATCGCGCTGACCTGCGCTTCCCGGCCGGAATGCCCGGTCGCGCCCGCCCCACGCGTGCCAGAGGTCACACGCGGGGCAGCGACTCCACTCCGATGCCCCCCTCGATCGCCAGGATCCGGTGCAGTCGGGTGGCCACCAGCAGGCGCTGCATCTGCGGCGGTACGTCGCGCAGCACCAGACGCCGGCCGCAGCGGCCGGCCCGCCGGTGGACGCCCATGATCACCCCGAGTCCGGTGGCGTCCCAGGAGTCCAGTTCGGACAGGTCGAGCACGAGGTCGCCGACTCCGTCGTCGACGGCCGAGTGCAGGACCGTGCGGGCGTCCGCCGCGCTGCGGACGTCGAGGCGGCCCCCGACGACCAGCTCGGCGTGGTCGCCCCTGATGAACATAAGCGCTCCCCGTGAGTGCGTTGCGTACTCCGTGACGGTGGCTGTGCATCGTCTGACTGCTTCAGCGGCCAGGAGGTTGCCGTCTGTAAGCGAACCGATACCGAATTCACCCCCGCGAGTGATGCTCCCGGGGTTTGTGCGGTTTGAGTGGGTGGACGTACCGATGTGGTCAGTACGTGTAGAAGCCCTGCCCGCTCTTGCGCCCGATGTCACCGGCGTCAACCATCCGGCGCATCAGCTCCGGCGGCGCGAACTTCTCGTCCTGGGACTCGGTGTAGATGTTGCTGGTGGCGTGCAGCAGGATGTCGACGCCGGTCAGGTCCGCCGTGGCCAGCGGGCCCATCGCGTGGCCGAAGCCCAGCTTGCAGGCGAGGTCGATGTCCTCGGCGGTCGCGACGCCCGACTCGTAGAGCTTGGTCGCCTCGACGACGAGGGCGGAGATGAGCCGGGTGGTCACGAAGCCGGCCACGTCGCGGTTGACGACGATGCAGGTCTTGCCGACGGACTCGGCGAACTCCCGTGCGGTGGCGAGGGTTTCGTCGCTCGTCTTGTAGCCGCGGACGAGCTCGACGAGCTGCATCATCGGCACCGGCGAGAAGAAGTGGACGCCGACGACCCGCTCGGGGTGCTCGGTGGCCGCCGCGATCTTGGTGATCGGGATCGCGGAGGTGTTGGACGCCAGCACGGTGTCCGAGCTCACGATCTTGTCGAGCGTGCGGAAGATCTCGTGCTTGACCTCCAGCTTCTCGAACACGGCCTCGACGACGATGTCGGCGTCGGCGGCGGCGTCCAGATCGGTGGTCGCGGTGATGCGGGCGAGGGAGGCGTCGGCGTCGTGCGCCTCCATCTTCCCCTTGCTCACGAACTTGTCGTACGAGGCCTTGATGCCGTCGGTGCCGCGCCTGAGGGCCTCGTCCGTGACGTCCCGCAGGACGACCTCCCAGCCGGCCTGGGCCGAGACCTGGGCGATACCGGAACCCATCAGGCCGGCGCCGATGACGGCAAGCTTCCGTGCCACGTTTGCGACTCCCCTTTGAAACGCCTTACACCACGTTTACGTATGTCTCTTCGGCGGACCTTAGCGGTCGTGAGGTGCCGTGTGTCCGGTAAGTAATGCGCGTCACGTCTCATCTGACGGACATCACACCGGCAGGGGTCATTCGACGCCACGGACGGCGTAGTTGAGCACCTTTCCGCCCATCAGCTCCTCGATGTCGCCGAGGAGGTTCAGCACCTCTCGTGACACTTCGCGTGGATCGCGCCCCTTGACCATCTCGCGGCGGACGACCGCCATGACGGCACCGTGCGCCCAGCCGAGCTGACCGGCGATCAGCTGGGGCAGGGGGTCGTCGTCGGCCGCGCCGGTCTCCTCGCGCAGGGCCGCCTCCAGGTTGTCCTGGACCTCCTGGCCGATGGCCCACAGCCGGGAGCGCAGGGTGGGGGCCTGCTCGACGACCCGCATGAAGTCGGCGATGCCCGGCATCAGTCCGAGCCGCGGCGAGACGGCCTCCGCCTCCTCGCGCAGTTCGCGCAGGACGGCGTCCGCGGCGGACTCCCCCTTGCGCCGGCCGCGCACCCACCGGGCCAGGCGGTCACCGATGTCGCCGGAGCGGTCGAAGAAGAGGTCCTCCTTGGCCGGGAAGTAGTTGTAGACGGTGTTGACCGAGACGTCGGCGGCGTCGGCGATCTCGGCGACGGTCACGGCGTCGAAGCCGCGCTCGACGAACAGGCCCGTGGCGACATCGGAGATGTACTGCCTGGTCTGCCGTTTCTTCCGCTCCCGGAGCCCCTCTGCTGGACGAGGCGGACGCGCTCGCCGACCGCCTGGTCGTCGTCGACCGGGGCGTGGTCGCCGCCGAGGGCACGCCGAGCGCCCTGAAGCTGCGCCACGCCGGCTCCATCGACGCGAGCCTGCAGGACACGTTCCTCGCCATCACCGGCCGGGGTCCGGGTAAGGCCGACCCCACCCCCGTGGCCATATAGGAAGCCGGAGACGATGCTGCTCCACGACACCGGCCTGATCTACGGCCGCTATCTCCGCCAGTCCCTGCGCTCCCGCTTCGCGCTGCTCTTCGGCGTGCTGATGCCGTTGCTGTACCTGCTGTTCTTCGGGCCGCTGCTGACCGGGCTGCCGCTGGCCTCCCGCGGCACCGGATGGCAGGTCCTCGTCCCCGGGCTGCTGCTCCAACTGGGCCTGTTCGGGGCCGCGTTCGCCGGGTTCACGGTCATCATGGAGAACGGTCAGGGCGTGCTGGAGCGCATGCGCGTGACCCCGGTCAGCCGGCTCGCGCTGCTGCTGGGCCGCGTCCTGCGCGACGCGACCGTCTTCGTCTTCCAGGCCGTGCTGCTGGTGCTCGCCGCGGTGGTGATGGGCCTGCGCGCGCCGCTGGTCGGCATCCTGATCGGCTTCGCGTTCGTGGCCCTGCTGACCGTCTCGCTCGGTTCGCTGTCGTACGCGCTGGCCCTCAAGGTCCGTACCCCCCAGGAGTTCGGTCCCCTGGTCAACGCGCTGACCATGCCGTCCATGCTGCTGTCCGGCCTGATGCTCCCGATGACCCTGGCACCGACATGGCTGGACGTGCTGTCCCACTTCGTACCGTTCCGCTATCTGGTGGACGCGGTGCGGGACGCGTACGTCGGTTCGTATGCGACACATCACATGGCGTACGGCGTCCTCGTCGCCCTCGGATTCGCCCTGTTCGCCGTGACAGTGGGCACACGCGTCTTCCGCACGGCCGGGGCGTAATTACGCTGGCCACATGGTCAATCTGACACGCATCTACACCAGGACCGGCGACCAGGGCACGACCGCCCTCGGCGACATGAGCCGGGTCGCCAAGACCGACCTCAGGATCTCCGCGTACGCCGACGCCAACGAGGCGAACGCGGTGATCGGGACGGCGATCGCGCTGGGCGGTCTCGACGCGGAGGTCGTCGAGGTCCTCACCCGCGTCCAGAACGACCTGTTCGACGTGGGCGCGGACCTGTCGACGCCGGTCGTTCAGAACCCGGAGTTCGCGCCCCTGAGGGTCGAGCAGTTCTACATCGACAAGCTGGAGGCGGACTGCGACCGCTTCAACGAGCGGCTGGAGAAGCTGCGCTCCTTCATCCTGCCGGGCGGCACCCCGGGCGCGGCCCTGCTGCACCAGGCCTGCACGGTCGTACGACGGGCCGAGCGCTCGACGTGGGCGGCGCTGGAGGTGCACGGCGAGGCGATGAACCCGCTCACCGCGACCTACCTCAACCGCCTTTCGGACCTGCTGTTCATCCTGGCCAGGACGGCCAACAAGGACGTCGGGGACGTGCTGTGGGTGCCGGGCGGGGAGCGCTGAGGCCCCCCGCCCCCCGCCCCTTCCTTCAGCGATCCGTGGCGTCCCGGGCCGCGTCCTCGTCCGCGCGGGCGAGGGCGGACTCGGCGGCGGCCACCTTCTTCTGCATCTCCGAATAGCCGGAGGGGGTGGCGGCGGCCCTGTCCGGGGTGCCGGTCGGGCCGCCGTCGTGCGCGCAGGCCGTGGCGAGCCCGGCGAGCAGGACGACCGCGGCGGCCGCGAGCCTCGGCCGCATCAGCTCGCGCCCCCGTCGTTGTCCTTGCACCAGGTCCGGACGTCGGCCAGGTCCTTCTGCCGCTGTCCCAGGGTCGTCACCAGGGACTTGCGGAAGGTCAGCCGGTCCTGGAGATAGGTGGCGATCTCGGAGTGCCCGGCGCTCTTGGCGTTGTCCACGCGCTGCTGCAGGCGGGCGATGGAACCGCGCTGGTCGGCGCCCGCGTTCAGGCGAGCGAGGGCACGGTCGATGCGGCGGTCGATCTTCGGCGCCCGCTTGCACAGCGCCTGCGCGCCGTCGCCGGTCGGGGCCGCCGCCGGCGACGGTGTGCTCTCGGCCACGGCCGCACCGGTGGTGCCGGCCAGGATCGCCGCCACGGCCGCCCCCACGAGGAGGGTGCGCCGGTCTCGTCGTACGTACATCTCTGCCTCCGTTTCCCGCGGACGGCCCCCTTCGTCCGTCCGCTCGCCGGGGAGGCTAGGAGCCGTCCTTGGGGAAACTCTGTGACCGTTTCGTCCCGGCTGTGTGGATCAGCCAGTCGCGCTGCGCGGGGAGCGGGCCGCCGGTCGACGGCAGCCGCACCTCGAAGCGGGCACCGGCCCCGGACGGGCCGTCGGCGACGGTGACACTCCCCCGGTGCAGGGCCGCCTGCTGGGCCACAAGGGTCAGACCGAGCCCGGAGCCGGAGCTCGCGGGCCCGCGTGCGAAGCGCTCGAAGATCCGTGCGCGGGCGTCGGCGGGCACCCCGGGCCCGGCGTCGTCCACGGTGACGACGACCTGCTCGCCCACGCGCCGCACCCCCACCGTCACAGTGGCCCGGCCGTCGGCGTCCCTGCCGTGCGTCAGGGCGTTGGCCAGCAGGTTGTCCAGGAGCAGCCGCAGACCGGGCTCCCAGCCGGGCACCGTCGCACCGGGTTCGGCCCGTAGCGTGATCGTTGCGTCCGGAGCGCGCCGCCGGGCCTCCGCGACCGCCGCGTCCGCCGCCTCCGACACGTCCACGCTTCCCAGGGCCTCCGCCTCCACCAGGTCGCCGCGGCCCAGTTCGCGCAGCATCACCAGCAGGTTCAGCAGCCTGGCGTGTTCGGTGCGCAGGTCGGTCAGGACCTCCGTGCGGTCCGGTCCGGGGAGGTCGGGGTGGGCGGCGAGGATGTCGAGGTTGGTGCCCATGCTCATCAGCGGGGTGCGCAGTTCGTGGGCGGCGGCGGAGGAGAAGGAGCGGGCGGTGTCCAGGGCCTCGGCCGTGCGTGCGGCCTGCTCGTCGTAACGGGCCAGGACCGTGCGCAGAGTGGCCGCCAGTTCGTCGACCTCGGTGACCCCGCTCGGCTCGTCGGGCAGCCGGGTGCCGCTGGTGCGCGGGTCGAGTCCGGCGGTACGGCGGCCGAGCCGGCGCAGCGGACCGGTGGCACCGGTGGCCACGGCCCAGGCGAGCAGGCCGGACAGCGGGGCGGCGAGCAGAGTCGTGACGGCCACCCGGCGCCTGACCAGCCGGAGTTGGGCCTGGTCGGCGGCGTTGGGCGAGAAGACCCAGAGGGTGCCGGTGCCGCGCGCGGTGGTGATCGTCCTCGACAGGGCACGCCAGCTGGTACCGCCGTCGCGGACGGTCACCGGTCCCCCGGTCCCCTCGGGCAGCGGCACCGAGGCGTCCGGCTGGGGGCCGCCGCTGAAGGTGGCGTCCGGGCCGACGACCCGGACGCCGACGTCGAGGGCCGCGCTGAACAGCCGGCGTTCACGGGTGTCGGCGGCCCTCGGACGGTCGTTGGCCGTGGCCCGCAGCAGGGCGCGGGCGTCGACGGTGAGGGCGGTGGCACGGGTGCGGAGGTGGTCGTCCTCGGCACCGTGCAGGTCGTGGCCGACGAGCCGGAGCAGCAGCCAGCCGGAGGCCAGGACGAGCAGCGGCACGGTGACGCCGACCGCGAGCCCGATCCGGGTGGAGATCCTCACGACTCCTGCCTCAGGACGAAGCCCACCCCGCGCACGGTGTGCACGAGCCGGGGCCGGCCGTCCGCCTCCAGCTTGCGCCGCAGATAGCTGACGAACGTGTCGACGGCGTCGGTGCGCACGTCGAAGTCGTAGCCCCACACCCGTTCCAGCAACTGGTCTCGGGTGAGGACGAGCCCCGCGTTGCGGGCGAGCACCTCCAGCAGCTCGAACTCGCGGCGGGTCAGCTCCAGCGGCCGCCCGTCCCGTTCGGCGGTGCGGGCGGCCGGGTCGATCACCAGACCGGCGACCCGGAGCGCCTCTCCCGCGGGCGGCCGGCGCCGCAGCAGGGCGCGCAGCCGCAGCACCAGCTCCTGCAGGGCGAACGGCTTCACCAGGTAGTCGTCGCCGCCCGCCTGGAGGCCGGCGATACGGTCGGCGGTCTCGTCGAGCGCGGAGAGCATCAGCACGGGCAGGTCAAGGCCGTCCTCCCGGAGCCGTTCGCACACCTCGATTCCGCTCATGCCGGGCATCGACACGTCGAGGACGAGGACGTCGGGCGGCGTCTGACGGATCGCGGCCAGCGCCTCGCGGCCGCCGTCCGCCGTGCGCACCCGGAATCCGCTCAGCCTGAGCCCGCGTTCCAGTGAGCGCCGGATGGCCGCGTCGTCGTCCACGACCAGCACGGCCCCGGAACGTTCCGCCTCGCTCATGCACCCCTCCTCGCTCACCGCCCGGTCAGCGTACGGTCCTCCGCGGGGCGGGCGGCAGCGGTCGCCGGAGCCTTCTTGGGCCAGATCAGGTAGGTCAGCGCGACGATGCCGTGGATGCCCAGGGCCCGCAGCGCCACCAGCTGGAAGGATCGCAGGGACGAGGTGTCGCCGTCGCCGACGTACCGGATCGCGGCCTGCAGCAGGGCGCAGGCGACCACGACCGCCAGCAGGGTGCGCAGCCACAGGCCGCCCTCGTGGCGGGCGCGGGCCATGCCGTACCGCGGGGGCTTCGGCGGGCGCGGGGTGCCCGCGAGGCGGTGGGCCGCGTGGCCGTCGAGCCACCGGATCGTGCAGTGGCCGTAGGCGACGGTGTAGCCGATGTAGAGGGCGGCCAGGCCGTGTTCCCAGCCGGGTTCGGCGCCGTTCCTCAGGTCGATCGCCGTCACCGCGAACAGCACCAGCTCCAGCACGGGCTCGCACACCAGGATCGCCACGCCGGTGCGACGCCACCTGAGCAGATAGCGGACGGCGAGGCCCAGGGCCAGCAGCACCCAGAAGCCCACTTCGCAGGCGATGATCAACGTGACGACCACGGCACGCTCCTTTCGGTCACCCTTCCAGGCTCGCGGCGCGTCCGGCCGTTTTCGTCGTCGGTGGTGACGAACCCGCCGTACATCGAAAGATGCAGTCCAGGACCGTCCCCCGGCATCAGGCGCGGGTCGCGCCAACCGTGTTGGATGGGGCCATGCCCCTGCCCCGCCCGCACCGCTTCGACGTGTTCGTCGCCGTCGGCGGGCTCCTCGGTGGTCTGCTCCTGGTGCGCATCGGCCTCGCCACCCGGCCCGCCGACGACCCGATCACCCTCTTCGACGGGCCCTGGCCGATCCTGCCGCCGCTCGTCGTCATGGCCGGCTGCGAGCTGCTGCGCCGCACGGCACCGCGCGCGGCGCTGCTGGCCGGCACGGTCGCGGTCTGCGCGGACGTCGTGACGCAGGGCAACCTGGCCACGGTCCTGATGTTCACCGACCTGCTCTACGCGGCCGTCTTGTACGGCCCGCTCGCCTCGGCCCGCCGCATCCAGTGGATCACCGGGCTGCTCACGGTGGCCGCGACGCTGGTGCCGTTCGCGGTGTGGCGGGTCCCGCAGGCGCTGCTGATCGGTGTGGTCGTCGGTGTCGTGGCGTACGGGCCCGCCGCCACCGGCTGGATCGTGCGCGACCACCGGGACGCGGCCGAAGCGGCCCGGCTGCGCGCCGAACAGACCGCGCTGCTCGCCGAGATCGACCGCAGTCAGGCGGTTGCCGCGGAACGGGCGCGGATGGCGCGGGAGTTGCACGACATGGTCGCCAACCACCTGTCCGCCATCGCCATCCACTCGACGGCCGCGCTGTCCATCGACGATCCCGCGACCTCCCGGGAGGCGCTCGCCGTCATCCGCGAGAACAGCGTCGAGGGGCTCGCCGAGATGCGCCGGCTGATCGGCATCCTGCGCGACGGGCACGGCGGACCCAGCGCGGTCCCGGCCCTCGACGGCCTGCCCGCACTGGTCGACGGCGCCCGCGCCAACGGCCTGGACGTCACCCTGGACGCCGAGCACGGCCGGGTCCCCGTACCCGTCGAACTCGCCGCCTACCGCATCGTCCAGGAGTCGTTGACCAACGCCCTCAAGCACGCCTGCCCCGGCCGCGTGACCGTGCGGCTGGCCCGGCTGGACGGCACGCTCGACGTGGAGGTGAGCAGTCCGTACGGCCGTCGGAACGGGCCGCGCGCCCCCGGTTCCGGGGCCGGGCTGGTCGGCATGCGGGAGCGGGCCGCGCTGCTCGGCGGCACGTTCGCGGCGGGGCCGGAGGGCGCGCTGTGGACCGTCCGCGCCACGCTTCCCGTGACCGAAGGAGACCCCGAATGATCCGTGTCCTGGTCGCCGAGGACCAGTCCGCCGTCCGCGCCGGTCTCGTCCTGATCCTGCGCAGTGCACCGGACATGGACGTGGTCGGCGAGGCGTCCGACGGCGAGCAGGCGGTGGCACTGGCCCGGGATCTGCGCCCCGACCTGGTCCTGATGGACGTTCAGATGCCGCGCCTGGACGGGGTGTCGGCGACCCGGCGCATCGTCGAGGAGCGGCTCGCGGACGTGCTGGTGCTGACCACCTTCGATCTGGACGAGTACGTGTTCGGGGCGCTGCGCGCCGGGGCGGCCGGGTTCCTGCTGAAGAACACCGACGCCGCCGACCTGCTGGCGGCGGTGCGGACGGTGGCGCGCGGCGAGGGCCTGATCGCGCCGGCCGTCACCCGCCGGCTGATCGCCGAGTTCGCCGCCGTGCCGGTGCGGGAGCCGAGGGACGCGGCGGTCCTCGACGCCCTCACCCGGCGAGAACGCGAGGTGCTGTCCTGCCTCGGCGAGGGCCTGTCCAACGCCGGCATCGCCGACCGCCTCGACATGGCCGAGGCGACGGTGAAGACGCACGTCAGCCGCCTGCTGGGGAAGCTGGAGCTGCGCAGCCGGGTCCAAGCGGCGGTGCTCGCACAGGAGTTGGGGGTCTGAGACAACCCGGGCGCAAGTGGTCCAGACCTATTGACCGATGGTCCAGACCTTTCTATTCTCGCGACACCGTGGGCGTGAAGGCTCAGTCGCGCCCCCACCCCCTTGACGAAGAGGGAGGCGCAGCATGCGCTTCAGACACAGAGCCGCGGCAGGGTTCGCGACCCTGTTGCTCCCCCTGGCCGGACTGGTCGGCCTCGCGAGCCCCGCCCAGGCCGCGACGAACGGGACCGCCACGTACACCAAGACCCAGGACTGGGGAACCGGCTTCGGCGGTCAGTGGACCATCAAGAACACCGGCTCCAGCAGCATCAGTTCCTGGAAAGTCGAGTGGGACTTCCCCTCCGGTACGTCCGTCACCTCCGCGTGGGACGCGGACGTCACGAGCTCCGGCACCCACTGGACCGCCAAGAACAAGTCGTACAACGGCACCCTGGCCCCCGGCGCCTCGGTCTCCTTCGGCTTCAACGGCGCGGGCTCCGGCTCCCCGTCCAACTGCAAGCTGAACGGCGACAGTTGTGACGGCACCACGGTCCCCGGCGACGCGGCACCGTCCGCGCCGGGCACCCCCACCGCCTCCTCGGTCACCGACACCACGGTGAAGCTGTCCTGGAGCGCCGCCACCGACGACAAGGGCGTGAAGAACTACGACGTCCTGCGCGACGGCAAGACGGTCGCGACGGTCACCACGACCTCGTACACGGACACCGGCCTCACCGCCGGCACCGACTACTCCTACACCGTGCAGGCCCGCGACACGGCCGACCAGACCGGTCCGGTGAGCGGCGCGGTCGCGGTGCACACCACCGGCGGCACCACCGACCCGCCGCCGACCACCGGCGACAAGGTCAAGCTCGGCTACTTCACCGAGTGGGGCATCTACGGCCGCAACTACAACGTCAAGAACCTCGTGACGTCCGGGTCGGCCGCGAAGATCACGCACATCAACTACGCCTTCGGCAACGTCACCAACGGCCAGTGCGCGATCGGCGACTCCTACGCCGACTACGACAAGGCGTTCACCGCCGACCAGTCCGTCAGCGGCGTCGCCGACACCTGGGACCAGCCGCTGCGCGGCAACTTCAACCAGCTGCGTGAGCTGAAGGCCAAGTACCCGAACATCAAGGTGCTGTGGTCCTTCGGCGGCTGGACCTGGTCCGGCGGCTTCGCCCAGGCCGCGGCCAACCCGGCCGCGTTCGCGCAGTCCTGCTACAACCTGGTCGAGGACCCGCGCTGGGCCGACGTCTTCGACGGCATCGACATCGACTGGGAGTACCCGAACGCCTGCGGGCTGTCCTGCGACACCAGCGGGGCCGCGGCCTTCAAGAACGTGATGTCCGCGCTGCGCGCCAAGTTCGGCTCGAACAACCTGGTCACGGCGGCCACCACGGCCGACGGTTCGGCCGGCGGCAAGATCGAGGCCGCCGACTACGCGGGCGCCGCGCAGTACGTCAACTGGTACAACGTGATGACGTACGACTTCTTCGGCGCCTGGGACGCGCAGGGCCCGACCGCCCCGCACTCCCCGCTCACCTCGTACTCTGGCATCCCGAAGGCCGGCTTCACCACGGCCGACGCGATGGCCAAGTTCAAGGCGATCGGCGTCCCCGCGAAGAAGCTGCTCATCGGCATCGGCTTCTACGGCCGCGGCTGGACGGGCGTGACGCAGGACGCGCCCGGCGGCACCGCCACGGGCCCGGCGGCCGGCACCTACGAACAGGGCATCGAGGACTACAAGGTCCTCAAGACGTCCTGCCCGGCGACCGGCACGGTCGCGGGAACGGCGTACGCGCACTGCGGCAGCAACTGGTGGTCCTACGACACCCCGTCGACCATCGCCGGAAAGATGAGCTGGGCCAAGTCCCAGGGCCTCGGCGGCGCGTTCTTCTGGGAGTTCAGCGGTGACACCAGCAACGGAGAGCTGGTGAGCGCCATCAGCAACGGCATGAGCTGACGGTCTGGATCCACCACCTGGGGCGCGCGGCAGATGCCGCGCGCCCCAGGCGTGCGCGGCGTGGGGTCATCCGGCCCCTGTGGCGGGAAGGTCGGCAGGTGCGCGGCACCCCTGACCGGGCACATCCTGTATCTCAGGCACTAAGCGGAAGAACTCATTCATGGGGGAAGAATGAAACGCAGGTCCCACAAGTCACATAAGAACGCACGGCCGACCGCCTCCAGGGCGGTCTCCTACGGGGGGTTCGCCGGGGCC
This sequence comes from Streptomyces sp. C1-1, assembly GCF_050214755.1. Taxonomy (NCBI): domain Bacteria; kingdom Bacillati; phylum Actinomycetota; class Actinomycetes; order Kitasatosporales; family Streptomycetaceae; genus Streptomyces; species Streptomyces sp. C1-1. The sequence goes on from NZ_CP189826.1 coordinate 3,655,198, forward strand.
GCGGCAGCGGCTCTGCTGGCCGCGTCGCCGGTGAACATAACGGTGACGTTCGGCCCCGAGCCGCGTACCGTCGTCGCCTCGCAGGCCGACGTACCGAACCCGGTGTGTCAGGCCACGTTGACCCGCTGACCGGGAGGCGCCGCCTCCAGCCAGGCCAGGAAACCGGTCAACGCGTCATCGCTCATGGCGAGTTCGAGGCGCGTGCCGCGGTGCAGACAGGTCAGGACGACGGCGTCGGAGAGGAGGGCCAGCTCCTCCTCTCCCTCGGGGAGACGGCGGCCGGCCACCTCGATCGCGGCGCGCTCCAGGACGCGGCGCGGCCGGTAGGCGTAGGAGAAGACGCGGTACCACTCGATGCGGTCGCCGTTGTAGCGGGCGACGCCGTAGCTCCAGCCTTTTCCGCTGGTGTCGGGTTTCTCGGGGACGTCCCAGCGCAGCGAACAGTCGAAGGTGCCCCCGGAGCGCTGGATGAGTCTGCGGCGGAGGCCGAAGACGAAGAGCCCCAGCACCACGAGTGCCACGACGATTCCGCACACAGTCAGAGCGAGGACCATCGACACCGACCTCCTCGTCTCCTAGGTACCGAATACAGGTAACGGAACGGAAAAAACATCCATATCTGCCTCAGCCGCGGTCGGCGCCGGATTGCTCCGGTGCCGACCGCGGCTGAGTGACGTCATGCAGCTCCGCGCGGCCTCAGCGCGTGGCCGCCGCACGCAGTCGTACATCCGCGCGGCGCTCGGCGGCGGCGTCGCCCTCCGCCTTCGCCCGCTCCAGCTCGCGCTCCACGCGCTGGACGTCGATCTCGTCCGACAGCTCGGCGATCTCGGCCAGCAGCGACAGCTTGTTGTCCGCGAACGAGATGAAACCGCCGTGCACCGCGGCGACGACCGTCCCACCATCACTCGTACGGATGGTCACCGGGCCCGACTCCAGCACACCGAGCAGCGGCTGGTGACCGGGCATGACGCCGATGTCGCCGGACGTGGTGCGCGCGACGACCAGGGTGGCCTCGCCGGACCAGACCTCTCGGTCGGCCGCGACCAGCGCGACGTGCAGCTCAGCAGCCAAGGTGGCTCCTCGGGTCACCACCCGGCGGTTCGGCCGGGTGTTGGTTACAAGTCTAGTAGGCGTGAAAGAGGGGGCGGGACGCACCCGCCCCCTCAGTCGAACTCAGGGAGTTCAGGAGACGCCGAGCTCCTTGGCGTTGGCCTTGAGGTCCTCGAGGCCACCGCACATGAAGAACGCCTGCTCAGGGAAGTGGTCGTACTCGCCGTCGCAGATCGCGTTGAAGGCCGCGATCGACTCCTCCAGCGGGACGTCCGACCCGTCGACGCCGGTGAACTGCTTGGCGACGTGGGTGTTCTGGGACAGGAAGCGCTCCACGCGACGGGCACGGTGGACGACGAGCTTGTCCTCCTCGCCGAGCTCGTCGATACCGAGGATCGCGATGATGTCCTGGAGGTCCTTGTACTTCTGCAGGATCGTCTTGACGCGCATGGCGGCGTCGTAGTGGTCCTGCGCGATGTAGCGCGGGTCCAGGATGCGGGACGTGGAGTCCAGCGGGTCCACGGCCGGGTAGATGCCCTTCTCCGAGATCGGACGGGAGAGAACCGTCGTCGCGTCGAGGTGGGCGAAGGTGGTGGCCGGGGCCGGGTCGGTCAGGTCGTCCGCGGGGACGTAGATCGCCTGCATCGAGGTGATCGAGTGACCACGGGTCGAGGTGATGCGCTCCTGGAGGAGACCCATCTCGTCCGCCAGGTTCGGCTGGTAACCCACCGCGGAGGGCATACGGCCGAGCAGCGTGGAGACCTCGGAGCCGGCCTGCGTGAAGCGGAAGATGTTGTCGATGAAGAACAGCACGTCCTGCTTCTGGACGTCACGGAAGTACTCGGCCATGGTCAGGCCGGCCAGCGCGACGCGCAGACGGGTGCCCGGGGGCTCGTCCATCTGACCGAAGACCAGCGCGGTCTTGTCGATGACGCCCGAGTCCGACATCTCCTCGATGAGGTCGTTGCCCTCACGGGTGCGCTCACCGACACCGGCGAACACGGAGACACCGTCGTGGTTGTTGGCGACGCGGTAGATCATCTCCTGGATGAGCACCGTCTTGCCGACGCCGGCACCGCCGAACAGACCGATCTTGCCGCCCTTGACGTACGGGGTCAGCAGGTCGATGACCTTGACGCCGGTCTCGAACATCTCGGTCTTCGACTCGAGCTCGTCGAAGTTCGGGGCCTTGCGGTGGATGGACCAGCGCTCACCGTCGTAGGTCTCGTCGACGTTCAGCACCTCACCGAGGGTGTTGAACACCTTGCCCTTGGTGAAGTCACCGACGGGGACGGTGATGCCCGTGCCCGTGTCGGTCACCGCGGCCTGGCGGACCAGACCGTCGGTCGGCTGCATGGAGATGGTGCGGACCAGACCGTCACCCAGGTGCTGGGCGACCTCCAGGGTCAGGATCTTCTTCTCGCCGGCGTTGGCCGGGTCGGCCACCTCGACGTGAAGGGCGTTGTAGATCTCCGGCATCGCGTCGACGGGGAACTCCACGTCGACGACCGGGCCGATGACCCGGGCGACGCGGCCCGTAGCCGTCGCGGTCTCAACAGTGGTGGTCATTAGCGGTCACTCCCCGCGGTCGCGTCGGCCAGGGCGCTCGCGCCACCGACGATCTCGCTGATTTCCTGGGTGATTTCGGCCTGGCGGGCCGCGTTGGCAAGCCGGGAGAGCGTCTCGATGAGCTCGCCCGCGTTGTCGGTCGCCGACTTCATCGCGCGCCGCGTGGCGGCGTGCTTCGAAGCGGCCGACTGGAGCAGCGCGTTGTAGATACGGCTCTCCACATAGCGCGGCAGCAGGGCGTCGAGGACGTCCTCCGCCGAGGGCTCGAAGTCGTACAGAGGGAGGATCTCGCCCTTGGGCATGGCCTCCTTGGCGACCTCTTCGAGGCTGAGCGGCAGCAGACGGTCGTCGAGGGCCGTCTGCGTCATCATCGAGACGAACTCGGTGAAGACGATGTGGAGCTCGTCCACGCCGCCCTCGGCCGTCTCCTTCTCGATGGCCTCGATCAGCGGAGCCGCGACCTTCTTGGCGTCCGCGTACGTGGGCTCGTCGGTGAAGCCCGTCCACGACTCCGCGACCTTGCGCTCACGGAAGTTGTAGTGGGCGACACCACGGCGGCCGACGATGTAGGTCTCGACCTCCTGGCCCTCGCGCTCCAGCCGCTCGGTGAGCTGCTCCGCCTTCTTGATGGCGTTGGAGTTGAAGGCACCGGCCAGACCACGGTCGCTCGTCAGGAGCAGCACCGCGGACCGCGTGACCGTCTCGGCCTGCGTGGTCAGCGGGTGCTTGGTGTTCGAGCCGGTACCGACCGCCGTGACCGCGCGCGTCAGTTCCCGCGCGTACGGCGTGGAGGCCGCCACCTTGCGCTGCGCCTTGACGACGCGCGAGGCGGCGATCATCTCCATCGCCTTGGTGATCTTCTTGGTCGCGGTGACGGATCGGATGCGACGCTTGTAGACCCGGAGCTGGGCTCCCATGAGTCAGGTCCCTTCCTTACGTCACTTGGCGGCGGCCGGGGCGTCCTCGCCGAGAAGCTTGCCGTCCGAGGTCTCGAACTGCTTCTTGAACTCGGCGATCGCGTCGGCAACAGCGGTGAGGGTGTCGTCCGACATCTTGCCGCCCTCCTTGATGGAGGTCATGAGGCCCTGCTCCTTGCGGTGCAGGTACTCGAGGAGCTCGCGCTCGAAGCGGCGGATGTCGTTGACCGGGACGTCGTCCATCTTGCCGGTGGTGCCGGCCCACACCGAGACGACCTGGTCCTCGGTCGACATCGGCTGGTACTGGGCCTGCTTCAGCAGCTCGACCATGCGCTGACCGCGCTCCAGCTGCGCCTTCGACGCGGCGTCCAGGTCGGAACCGAAGGCGGCGAACGCCTCCAGCTCACGGAACTGGGCAAGGTCGACGCGCAGACGGCCGGAGACCTGCTTCATCGCCTTGTGCTGCGCGGAACCACCGACTCGGGAGACGGAGATACCGACGTTCAGCGCGGGGCGCTGACCGGCGTTGAACAGGTCCGACTCCAGGAAGCACTGGCCGTCGGTGATGGAGATGACGTTGGTCGGGATGAACGCCGAGACGTCATTGGCCTTGGTCTCGACGATCGGCAGACCCGTCATCGAGCCGGCGCCCATCTCGTCGGAGAGCTTCGCGCAGCGCTCCAGCAGACGGGAGTGCAGGTAGAAGACGTCACCGGGGTAGGCCTCACGGCCCGGCGGGCGGCGCAGCAGCAGCGACACGGCGCGGTAGGCGTCGGCCTGCTTCGACAGGTCGTCGAAGATGATGAGGACGTGCTTGCCCTCGTACATCCACTGCTGACCGATGGCCGAACCGGTGTACGGCGCCAGGTACTTGAAGCCGGCCGGGTCGGACGCCGGGGCGGCGACGATGGTCGTGTACTCCAGCGCGCCGTTCTCCTCCAGCGCGCGGCGGACCGACGCGATGGTGGAGCCCTTCTGGCCGATGGCGACGTAGATGCAGCGGACCTGCTTGTTCGGGTCGCCGGTGCGCCAGTTGTCGCGCTGGTTGATGATCGTGTCGACGGCCAGGGCGGTCTTGCCGGTCTGGCGGTCGCCGATGATCAGCTGACGCTGACCGCGGCCGATCGGGGTCATGGCGTCGACGGCCTTGTAGCCGGTCTCCATCGGCTCGTGCACCGACTTGCGGGCCATGACTCCGGGAGCCTGGAGCTCCAGGGCACGGCGGCTGGACGTCTCGATCTCGCCGAGGCCGTCGATCGGGTTGCCGAGCGGGTCGACAACGCGGCCGAGGTAGCCCTCGCCGACGGCCACGGAGAGCACCTCACCGGTACGGGAGACCGGCTGACCCTCCTCGATGCCGCTGAACTCACCGAGGACGATGGCGCCGATCTCGCGCTCTTCCAGGTTGAGCGCGAGGCCGAGGGTGCCGTCCTCGAACTTCAGCAGTTCGTTGGCCATGGCCGAGGGCAGGCCCTCGACCTTCGCGATGCCGTCGCCGGCAAGGGTGACCGTACCGACCTCCTCGCGCGAGGCCGCGTCCGGCTTGTACGACTGGACGAAGTTCTCCAGCGCGTCCCGGATCTCCTCCGGCCGGATCGTGAGCTCCGCCATCTGGGTTCCCTGCTCTCCTTGTTGGGCCCGAAGTTTCAACTTGGGGGTCTGGGGGCGACCCCCAGGAATCCTCTGCACGGCCCAACTCGGGCCGTCTTACTACGTCGTATTGAGTTGCTGCTAGCTCGCCAGGCGGCGGCCGGCGTCCTCGATGCGGTCCGCGATCGAGCCGTTGATGACCTCGTCGCCGACCTGCACCCGGATCCCGCCGAGGACCTCGGGGTCCACGTCGATGTTGAGGTGCATCTGGCGGCCGTAGAGCTTGGCGAGGGCGGCGCCCAGGCGCTGCTTCTGCGTGTCGCTCAGCGGCACCGCCGAGGTGACGACGGCGACCAGGCGCTCCCGGCGCTCGGCGGCGAGCTTGGACAGGGACTCCAGTCCCGACTCCAGGCTACGTCCCCGCGGCGCGGTCACAAGGCGCGTCACCAGACGCTCGGTCGTCGCGGCGGCGCGACCGCCCAGCAGCCGGTGCAGCAGCTCGACCTTCGCCGAGGTGCCGGCGGCGCGGTCGGTCAGCGCGGCACGCAGCTCAGTGTTGGAGGAGACGATCCGGCCGAACCGGAACAGCTCGTCCTCGACGTCGTCGAGGGCGCCCCTCTTCTGCGCGGCGGTGAGGTCGGCGGTGTTCGCCAGTTCCTCCAGCGCGTCCACCAGGTCGCGCGACTGCGACCAGCGGGAACGCACCATGCCGGACACCAGGTCCACGGCCTGGCCGCCGACCTGGCCGCCGAGCAGACGCTCAGCGAGCCCGGCCTTGGCCTCACCGGCCTGCGCCGGGTCGGTCAGGACCCGACGCAAGCTGACCTCGCGGTCGAGCAGCGCGGTGACGGCGGCCAGCTCGTCGGCGAGCTTCGCCGCGTCGACGGACGTGGAGTCCGTCAGCGCGTCGAGACGCTCGCGTGCGGCGGCCAGTGCCTCGCGGCTCGCTCCGTTCATCGGGTGGCCTCGGCCTTCTCCTCGAGCTCGTCGAGGAAGCGGTCGATGACGCGGCTCTGCCGGGCGTGGTCCTCGAGGGACTCACCGACGAGCTTGCCGGCCAGCTCGGTCGCGAGGTGACCGACGTCCTGCCGGAGCGCGGACGCGGCGGCCTTGCGGTCGGCCTCGATCTGCGCGTGACCCGCGGTGACGATCTCCTCGCGCTGCCGCTGGCCCTCGGCGCGCATCTCGGCGATGAGCGCGGCACCCTGCTCCTGCGCCTCCTGGCGCAGACGCGCGGCCTCGTGCCGGGCCTCGGCGAGCTGGGCCTTGTACTGCTCGAGAACGCTCTGGGCCTCGACCTGAGCGGCCTCGGCCTTCTCGATGCCACCCTCGATCGCCTCGCGGCGCTCCTCCAGAACCTTGTTGATGTTCGGGAGCAGCTTCTTCCAGAAGAAGAAGAACACGATGGCGAAGGCGATGGTGCCGACGAGCAGCTCGGGGCCGGGAGGAATGAGCGGGTTCTGCTCTTCCTCGGCCGCCAGCTGAACCAGGTTGGCGATCACATCAGTGCCTTTCGTCGATGCGTGTCAGTAAGGAGTGATTACTTACCGAACACGAACGGCATAACGATGCCGATGAGGGCGAGCGCCTCACAGAACGCGAAGCCCAGAATCTGGTTGGCGCGGATCAGACCGGCCGCCTCGGGCTGACGGGCCAGGGCCTGGGTGCCGTTACCGAAGATGATGCCGATACCGATGCCCGGGCCGATGGCCGCGAGGCCGTAACCGATGGAGCCGACGGAGCCGTGGACGGTCTCTGCAGCGAGGGTCTGGAGAGCGGACATGCCGGTTCTTCCTTCTCTTTTACGGACCGGTGGGGGTTGGCCACCGGACGATTGGGGGTCAGCGGGCAGTGCGATCAGTGGTGCTCGGCGAGAGCGCCCTGAACGTAGGAACAGGCCAGGAGCACGAACACGTACGCCTGGATGGCCTGCACGAAGAGCTCGAAGAGGACCATGATCACGGTCATGACGAAGGAGACGCCCGCCGCCGGGATCATGTAGCTGTTCAGCAGGTACCAGCTGGCGACGGTGAACATCACCAGGAGCAGGTGACCGGCGAACATGTTGGCGAAGAGTCGGACCGCGTGGGTGAAGGGCCGAACGAGAACGTTGGAGAAGAACTCGATGACGACCACGAGCGGGAGAACCGCGCCGAGCGACTTGTCGTAGCCGGTGAGGTTCTTGAAGCCGCCGGCGAATCCGTGCTTCTTGAAGGTCAGCACCATCCAGGTCACGTAGACGACACCGGCGAGCACGGCCGGGAACGCAATGATCGACGCGACCGGGAACTGTGCCAGCGGGATCACGGACCAGACGTTCATGATCCAGATGAAGAAGAACAGCGAGACCATGAGCGGGACGTACTTCTCGCCCTCGCGCTTGCCCAGCGTCTCGTAGACGATGCCCCGGCGGACGAAGTCGTAGCCCGCCTCGCCGACCATCTGCAGCTTGCCCGGGACGACCTTGGCCTTGCCGAAGGCGGCCGAGAAGAAGACGGTGACGATCAGGGTGGTGATGAGAGCGAGCAGCATCACCTTGTTGAACTCGAACCCGCCGACGGTGAAGAGCGGCTTGAAGAGGAAGGAGTTCAGCCCCGGCGCCGGGAAGCCGCAGCCGTTGTCGGACAGAATGCGGCAATCCCACTCAAAGGCGAGCTGGGTCGGGTCAGCACTCACCGCGGGCTCCTTCGGCATGACGCATGGGTACGGCAACCTCGTTGTGTCGGCGCGGCGCGCGGCCGCGGGTCGGCACCGGACTGGTGTTACGGATGTGGGGGCGGCTGAGGGGCTTCGAGCCTCGCGATCGAACAGGCGTCAGCTCAGATGCCCGCGCCCGCGATGCCGCAGTTGGCACCGGACGATAGCAGGAGATCTCACAAGCCTTTATCCCGCCCCTACCTCTCACGACGACGACCCTGTCTTCTCGGGCCTGCCGCTCTTCTCGGAGTCCGGATCGACGTAGAAGATCTTGGACTTCATGTGTGCACGGGCCTGGGTGGCCATCCACACGACGGTCGCGACCACCAGGGAGAGCGCGAACGCCTTGCCGTTGAAGAGAGAGGTGCCCTTGAAGACGGCCACGAAGATCATGAGCAGCAGGAGTTGGGCGACATAGAGCATCAGCCCCATGGCCTGGAACAGCTGCGGGAGCGTTTTTGCCGTCCACTGCAGGACGTAGAGGCCGAGGCCCATGAAGAGCATCGACAGCACGACACCGACAGCCGCCCCGATCGCACCCTTGCCACCGGCGACCGCAGCGCTGACGGCGACGGCGACCACGCCGGCAGCCGCTGTGGGCACAGCGATCGGCACTAGGTTCCGGACGTCGTTGGACGGCATGGCGGCAACTCCGCTTTCAAAGGGGGGCAGGTGTCGTCATGGACGAGCGTAGTCCCGGGGCGAGGGAGGAACTCACGGCCAATGGACCGTCGCACTGCGGTCCTTTGGCTCTGTCCGGGGTTCTCGTGAACCGTATCACAAACTATTTGATGCGGTCTTTACCAAGAAGGTGTGCTCGCTGTCACACATGAGAGTGACAGTGCCCGTCTGTGCAAAAACAGGGCCAAGTTGTCTGGTATTGAGTCGCTTTGCAACCCCACGACTTGGCAATGCTCTAGTCAGATTCTTACCTTGCGAACGTCAGCGGGACGTTCCGGCCTTTCGCCTGTCCAAGAAGCGCGAACGGGCACCGAGAGCGGTCGCTCCGTTGACTCCCGCCACACCCGCCACGACCGGAGTGCGCTCCTCCGCGTCGCACGGCTCCTCCTCCGAGGCCTCAACTGCCGCCTGCGCCAAGGCCGCTGAGGCGGCACGACGACGGCGGTAGCGCGGCGGCACGAAGGCCTCGGCCCAGCGCGGGGTGCGCGGCGTGAAGCGCGGCAGCAGGAGCAGACCGAGGCCGATCGCGCTGAGGATCACGATGCCGAGCACGATCCACATTGACGCGGAGTTGACCGAGTAGGCGAGTGCGCCGAAGGCGATCAGCGCCGACCAGAAGTACATGATCAGCACGGCCCGGCTGTGCGAGTGGCCGATCTCCAGCAGCCGGTGGTGCAGGTGCCCGCGGTCCGCGGCGAACGGCGACTGGCCGCGCCAGGTGCGGCGCACGATCGCCAGCACCAGGTCGGCGGCGGGGATCGCGATGATCGTCAGCGGCAGCAGCAGCGGGATGTAGACCGGCACCATCTGGTGCACGGCCTGCCGCTCGGACCCGCCGAACAGGCTGTCCGGGTCGACCTGCCCGGTGATGGAGATCGCGCCCGCGGCCAGCACCAGCCCGATCAGCATCGAGCCCGAGTCGCCCATGAAGATCCGCGCCGGGTGCATGTTGTGCGGCAGGAAGCCCAGGCACATGCCCATCAGGACGGCCGCGAACAGCGTCGCCGGGGCGGCCGCCTCGATGCCGTACGAGTACCAGATGCGGTACGAGTACATGAAGAACGCGGCGGCCGCGATGCACACCATGCCGGACGCCAGGCCGTCGAGGCCGTCCACGAAGTTCACCGCGTTGATGGTGATCACGACGAGCGCCACCGTCAGCAGCGTGCCCTGCCACTGGGTCAGCGCCACCGTGCCGACCTTGGGGATCGGCAGCCACAGGATCGTCAGACCCTGCATGACCATCACGCCGGCGGCGATCATCTGGCCGCCGAGCTTGATCAGGGCGTCGATCTCGAACTTGTCGTCCAGCACACCGATCAGCCAGATCAGCGCGGCGCCGGACAGCAGCGCCCGCGGCTCGTTGGACTTGGTGAAGACCTCGTTGAGGTTCGTCAGATGGTCCGCGACCAGCAGCCCGGCGCACAGACCGAAGAACATCGCGATACCGCCGAGGCGCGGAGTCGGTTCCCGGTGCACGTCACGGGCCCTGATCTCCGGCATGGCTCCGGCCACGATCGCGAACTTCCGTACCGGCCCTGTCAGCAGATACGTCACCGCGGCCGTGATGCAGAGCGTCAGCAGGTATTCACGCACGGGCTTCCCCACAGGTCTCGCTGGCCATCTCAGCCCCACACCCTAGCGACGGACGCATATGAGTGGGGACTTCCGGGTAGCGACGATGGTTGCACGCGTGGCTGTGCGTGCGGTCGCACACACGTGGACGCAGGTGCGCCTACCCCCGCTCAGCCGGGATACGGCTGAAATCTACCGGCCAGCTCACGCACTTGATCACGCGCCTTCTGACTCTCCACCTCACCGCGCAGCACTTGTGCGAACAATGCGGCGATGTGAGACATCTCCTCCTCCCCCATCCCCTGTGTGGTCACCGCCGCCGTGCCGAGCCTCAGCCCGCGCGCGTCCCCGTGCGGCAGGGCGCAGCAGTCCAGCACCATCCCGGCCGCCGCGAGCCGCCCGCGCGCGGTGCGCCCGTCGACGCCGAGGGGCGCGGGGTCGGCGGTGATGAGGTGCGTGTCCGTGCCGCCCGTCGTCACGACCAGTCCCTCCGCGGCGAGCCGGGCCGCGAGGACTTTCGCGTTGGCGACGACCTGATGGGCGTACGCGGCGAACGCCGGTGTTGCCGCCTCCCCGAACGCGACGGCCTTGGCGGCGATGGTGTGCATCTGCGCCCCGCCCTGGGTGAACGGGAAGACCGCCCGGTCGACCCGTTCGGCCAGGTCGCTGCCGCACAGGAGCATCCCGCCGCGCGGCCCGCGCAGCACCTTGTGCGTGGTCGCGCAGACGATGTCGGCGTACGGCACCGGGCTGGGCGCCGCTCCCCCGGCGACGAGCCCGATGGGATGGGCGGCGTCGGCGATCAGATAGGCGCCCACCTCGTCGGCGACCTCACGGAAGAGGGCGTAGTCGATGTGCCGGGGGTAGGCGATGGAGCCGCACACGATCGCCTTCGGCCGGTGGCTGCGCGCCAGCGTCCTGACCTGGTCGTAGTCGATGAGCCCGGTCTCCGCGTCCACCCCGTAGCCGACGAAGTCGAACCAGCGGCCGGAGAAGTTGGCGGGCGAGCCGTGGGTGAGGTGGCCGCCGTAGGGCAGACCGAGGGCCAGGACGGTGTCCCCGGGCCGCAGCAGTGCCGCGTACGCGGCGAGGACGGCGGACGAGCCCGAGTGCGACTGGACGTTGGCGTGCTCGGCGCCGAACAGGGCCTTGGCGCGGTCGACGGCCAGCCGCTCGGCGACGTCGACGATCTCGCAGCCGCCATGGTGCCGGGCGCCCGGATAGCCCTCCGCGTACTTGTTGGCCAGCGCCGATCCCAGCGCGGCCAGCACGGCCGGCGAGGTGAAGTTCTCGGCGGCGATGAGCTGCAGCGTCGTCGACTGCCGGTCGAGCTCCCCGAGCAGGATCTCGGCCAGCTCGGGGTCCTGCAGCCGCAGGACGTCGGCGGTCGCGGGGGCATGGGTGACCGGCATGGTGGGCTCCGTACGTCGACGGTGACGTACGACCAATGTAGGCCCGGTACTGGTGGGGCGCCCGGTCGTGAGGTCTCTTCCGGGGAACCGTTGAGCCCCTTGACGACCCGTTGGCCGCCCGGGTCACCTGCGCGCGGGCACTCCGGTCAGCGCCGTCACCACCGGATCGAGCGCCTGGTGTATCTCGTCGCCGATCGACCGGAAGAAGGTCAGCGGTGCCCCGTACGGGTCGTACACCTCGTCCGCCTCCGCGGTGGGCGCCAGCAGCCACCCGCGTAGAGCCGCCGCCGCGCGCACCAGGGCCCGCGCGCGCACGACTATGCCCTCCTCCAGCGGGGGCAGGGTCGCCGGGTCGATCGCGCGGACCAGACGGGTGAACTCCTTCAGCGTGAAGGTGCGCAGGCCCGCCGAGTGGCCCATGGAGATGACCTGGGCACGGTGGTCGCGGGTGGCCGTCAGGACGAGGTCGGCCATGATGACGTGCTCGTCCAGCAGCTCCCGGCCGGTGAACTCGGAGGCGTCGGCGCCGAAGTCGGCCAGCACGGTCTCCGCGTTGGCTTCCATGGGCGCGCCCTCGTGGCCCCAGGTGCCCGCGCTCTCCACGATCAGCGCCGCGCCCAGGACGCCGAGCCGCTGTTTCACGTAATGCCGGGTCAGCCGCTCGGTGATGGGCGAGCGGCAGACGTTGCCGGTGCTGACGTGGAGGATGCGGAAGCAGTCGCGCGGAAGCCCCACGAACGTCGTCGTGATCTCCGCCATGCCTTCCCCGTTGCCTATGCCACGCCCCGCGTCAGGGGCCGTCAATTGGCCACCTCGAGGTCTGGTACGACCTTGCGCAGCTCCTCCGGCGACAGCGCGCCCTCGCGCAGCAGTACCGGCACCGGTCCGCTGACGTCGACGATGGAGGACGGCACGTTGCCGGGGGTGGGGCCGCCGTCGAGGTAGACGGAGACCGAGTCGCCGAGCATCTCCTGGGCGGCGTCGCAGTCCTCCGGCGCCGGGTGGCCGCTGATGTTGGCGGAGGAGACCGCCATGGGGCCGACCTCGGTCAGCAGCTCGATGGCGACGGGGTGCAGCGGCATGCGGACGGCCACCGTGCCCCGGGTGTCCCCCAGGTCCCACTGCAGGGACGGCTGGTGCTTGGCGACCAGGGTCAGCGCGCCCGGCCAGAACGCGTCGACCAGCTCCCAGGCCATCTCGGAGAAGTCCGTGACCAGGCCGTGCAGCGTGTTCGGGGAGCCGATCAGGACGGGGGTGGGCATGTTGCGGCCCCGGCCCTTGGCCTGGAGCAGGTCGGCGACGGCCTCCGAGGAGAACGCGTCGGCGCCGATGCCGTACACCGTGTCGGTCGGGAGGACGACCAGCTCGCCACGGCGGACGGCGGACGCGGCCTCGCGCAGACCGGTGATGCGGTCGGTCGCGTCGTTGGTGTCGTATCGCCGTGCCATATCTAGCGGGCCTCCTCGTACACGTGCTGCGGGCAAAGGACTCGGGCGGTGCTCACGGCAGTGCCTTGCGGGCCGTGGCGAACCGGGGGCGGTTGTTGAGGTCGGGGTGGTCGGCCGCGTCGGCCCAGCCGCGCTCCTCGGTGAAGATCCACGGCACCTGGCCGCCCTGGGTGTCGGCGTGCTCGATGACGACGACGCCGCCCGGGCGCAGCAGCCGGTGCGCGGTCCGCTCCAGGCCGCGGATGAGGTCGAGGCCGTCCTCCCCGGAGAACAGGGCGAGTTCGGGATCGTAGTCCCGGGCCTCGGGGGCGACGTACTCCCACTCGGTCAGCGGGATGTAGGGCGGGTTGGAGATCACCAGGTCGACCTGGCCGTCGAGGTCGCGGAAGGCGTCCAGGGCGTTGCCCTGCCGCAGGTCGACCCGCGAGCCCTCGACGTTCTTGCGGGTCCACGTCAGGGCGTCCTCCGACAGCTCCACGGCGTGCACCTTGGAACGCGGGACCTCCTGGGCGAGGGCGAGCGCGATGGCGCCGGAGCCGGTGCACAGGTCGACGATGGTCGGCTCCACGACGTCCATGGCGCGCACGGCGTCTATGGCCCACCCGACCACGGACTCGGTCTCCGGCCGCGGCACGAACACGCCCGGCCCGACTTGGAGTTCGAGATACCGGAAGTAGGCGCGCCCGGTGATGTGCTGCAGCGGCTCGCGCTGCTCGCGCCGGGCGATGACCTCCCAGTAGCGGGCGTCGAAGTCCGAGTCCTTCACGGAGTGCAGCTCGCCCCGCTTCACGCCGTGCACGAACGCGGCGAGCTCCTCCGCGTCGTTGCGCGGCGAGGGCACGCCGGCGTCGGCCAGCCGCTGGGTGGCCTGTGCCACCTCTGCGAGCAGCAGGTTCACGCAAGTCCTCCGTGTCGTACTGGGTCGTGCGTACGTACCTCTTACGCGGCCGCCAGCTTCGCCGCCGAGTCCGCGTCGACGCAGGCCTGGATCACCGCGTCGAGTTCGCCGTCCAGGACCTGGTCCAGGTTGTAGGCCTTGAAGCCGACGCGGTGGTCCGAGATGCGGTTCTCCGGGAAGTTGTACGTGCGGATCTTCTCGGAGCGGTCGACGGTGCGGACCTGGCTGCGGCGGGCGTCGGCGGCCTCCTTCTCCGCCTCCTCCTGCGCCGCGGCGAGCAGCCTGGAGCGCAGGATACGCATCGCCTGCTCCTTGTTCTGCAGCTGGCTCTTCTCGTTCTGGCAGGAGGCGACGACTCCGGTGGGCAGGTGCGTGATGCGCACCGCGGAGTCGGTCGTGTTGACCGACTGGCCGCCCGGCCCGGAGGAGCGGTAGACGTCGATGCGCAGGTCGTTGGGGTTGATCTCGACGTCGACCTCCTCGGCCTCGGGGGTGACGAGGACACCGGCCGCGGAGGTGTGGATACGGCCCTGGGACTCGGTCGCCGGCACGCGCTGCACGCGGTGCACACCGCCCTCGTACTTCAGCCGCGCCCAGACGCCCTGACCGGGTTCGGTGGCGCCCTGGCCGCCCTTGGTCTTCACGGCGACCTGGACGTCCTTGTAGCCGCCCAGCTCGGACTCGGTGGCGTCGATGATCTCGGTCTTCCAGCCGACGCGCTCGGCGTAGCGGAGGTACATGCGCAGCAGGTCCCCGGCGAACAGGGCCGACTCGTCGCCGCCGGCGCCCGCCTTGATCTCCAGGATGACGTCCTTGTCGTCACTCGGGTCGCGCGGGACCAGCAGCAGACGCAGCTTCTCGGTGAGTTCCTCGCGCTGCTTCTCCAGCTCCTTGACCTCGGCCGCGAACTCCGGGTCGTCGGCGCCGAGTTCGCGCGCGGTGTCGATGTCGTCGCCGGTCTGCTTCCAGGAGCGGTACGTGGCGACGATGGGAGTCAGCTCGGCGTAGCGCTTGTTGAGCTTGCGCGCGTTGGCCTGGTCGGAGTGGACCGACGGGTCGGCGAGCTTCTTCTCCAGGTCGGCGTGCTCACCGACGAGTTCCTCGACGGCCTCGAACATCTTGGGCTCCTGTACTGCGATGCGGAAGGGAAGGCGGGCGACCAAAAACGCCGGTCCCGGCGCGCCTGTGGAAGGGCGCGGCCGTGGACCGGCGCATTGGAGCTCGCTACTTCTTGGAGCCGGCCGCAGCCTTGCCGAAGCGGGCCTCGAAGCGGGCCACACGGCCACCGGTGTCGAGGATCTTCTGCTTGCCCGTGTAGAACGGGTGGCACTCGGAGCAGACCTCGGCGCGGATGGTGCCGCTGGAGATCGTGCTGCGGGTGGTGAACGACGCGCCACAGGTGCAGCTGACCTGCGTCTCGACGTACTCGGGGTGGATGTCGCGCTTCAAGGTGTCTCCTAGTTTCGGGAGGGCGCCGGGTCGCCGCCGCGGGATGCGACAGGCGTGAACCGGAGCCGACGTACCAGTCTGCCAGGACTGGGGCCATCCCCCAAAACCGGGGGCCGGGACGATCTATTCCACGACGCCCTTGGCGTTGCCCGACGCGGTGTCCTTGACGGCGCTCGCGGGGATCGCCCGGTCGTTCTTCAGGGCTTCCCAGACCTGCCGGGCCTTGGCCTTCTCGACGATGACGCGGTTGAGGTCCGCCGGGTCGTAGCGGACCGGCATGGTCACCATGTGCATGTCGCCGGAGCCGATGCCCTTCAGTCCGTTCGCGAAGGACATGAGCGACTTCACGGACCCGAGGTCGGAGTCGGTGGTCACGGTGCTGGTGGCGGTGTCGGCGAGGTCGTAGAGCTTCTTCGGGCTGGTGAAGATGCCGACGTGCTTGACCTGGTCGGCCAGTGCCCTGATGAACGCCTGCTGGAGCTGGATGCGGCCGAGGTCGGAGCCGTCGCCGACGCCGTGCCGGGTGCGGACCAGGCCGAGGGCCTGCTTGCCGTCGAGCTTGTGCGTGCCGGCCTTGAGGTCGAGGTGGCTCTGCTTGTCGTTGATGTCCTTGGTCGTGGTGACCGGGACACCGCCGAGTTCGTCGATGAGCTTCTCGAAGCCGCTGAAGTCGACCTCGAGGTAGTGGTCCATGCGCAGGCCGGTGAGGGACTCGACCGTCTTCACGGCGCAGCTCGCGCCGCCGGTCGAGTAGGCGCTGTTGAACATCACGCCCGAGGCGGCGTCGTGCTTGACGCCCTTGGAGTCGGTGCACTCGGGCCGGTCGATCAGGGTGTCGCGCGGCATGGAGACGACGCTCGCCCTCTTGTGGCCCTTGTAGACGTGCACGATCATCGCCGTGTCCGAACGGGCGCTGCCGTCGTCGGCGCCGCCGCCGAGCTTCTTGTTGCTGCCGGAGCGGCTGTCCGAGCCGAGGACCAGGATGTTCTCGGAGCCGTTGTCGGCCTTCGCCGGCCGGTCGGTGCCCAGGGCGCCGTTGATGTCGACGCTCTTGATGTTGCCGTTGAGCTTGAAGTAGAGGTAACCGGCGCCGGTGCCGCCCAGCGCGACGATGCCCGCGGCGGTCCAGGCCATCAGGATCAAGGCCTTGCGGTGTTCGCTGCGCGGCTTGCGGCGGCGGCCCTTGGCGCGGTCGCGCCGGCCCTCGGTGCCGGTCCCGCCCGGTATGCCGGGCTCCGGCGTGCTCTCGGCAGACATGTGCTCCTCGAATCTCGTCCGGTCGGATACCCCCTGCTTCCGGGGACAGGCCTGGAAAGGCGCGGCTGGTTACCGCTCCATCGTCGCTCCGTCGGGTCAGACGGGGAAACTCGAGAAAGGGTTGCACAACGCTCTGTGCCCAACCCGTGGAGGATTGGGCACAGAGCGTGAACATGTACACCGGGGAGTCCCGGTTCACCTGCGATGTCAGCCGAAGATGTCGTACTGCTGGAAACCGGTACCGACCGACACTCTTGTGGCAAAGATCTCGCTCGTCGCCTTACCGGTGCCCTTGTACAGGTAAAGGGTGCCGCCGGACGTACGGGCCAGGAAGTCCGCCTTGCCGTCGCCGTTCACGTCGCCGATCGCGTCGAAGGCGTTGTAGCCCGTCCAGGCGCTGCGCACCTTGATGCGGGACGAGAAGGCGCCGGTGCCGGACTTGCCGGTGCCCTTGTACAGGTACAGGTCGCCGGTGGACTTGTTGCGGGCGAGCAGGTCGGCCTTGCCGTCGCCGGTGAAGTCGCCCTTGCCGCGCACCATGTTGTACTGGTTCCAGCCGGTGCCGACCTGCACACGGGCGGCGAAGGTGCCGTTGCCGTTGCCGGGGTAGATCCACAGGGTGCCGCCGGAGTCGACCGACAGCAGGTCGGGCAGGTAGTCACCGGTGACGTCGCCGGGGGCGATGATCCGGGTCCGGGTGGTCCAGCCGCTGAAGATCTTGGTCTTGGACCAGGAGTCGCTGGACGGCACGTAGTGCAGCCAGTAGACGTCGCCGGTGGAGCTCTGGCGCAGCACGAGGTCCTGGTAGCCGTCCCGGTTCAGGTCGGTCTGCAGCACCAGGTTCACTCCGCTGTACGACCCCAGCGACTGCCGGGCGGCGAACGCCGAGCCGGTGGAGTCCTTCTCGTACGCCTCCTGCGTCGAGGAGTTGCGCACGAACAGGTCGGCCTTGCCGTCCGTGTAGCTGAGGTTGGTGTCGTCGACGTTCGCGTAGGCGGCACCGATGTAGGTGCTGACCTTCGAGAAGACGCTGTAGTAGCCCTTCGCGACGCAGTCCGTGACACCCCACGAGACGACGCCGACGATCCGGTTGTTCACGACGAGCGGTCCGCCCGAGTCGCCGTTGCAGGCGGCCTTGGTCCCGGTGTCGCTGCCGCTCTGCACGCCGGCGCAGACCATGTGTCCGGCGATGTACTCGGAGCCGTACACGTTCGAGCAGGTCGAGTCGGTGTGGATGGTCAGCGCCGCCGACTTCAGCGTGTCGGAGATGTCCTGGCTGGTGGAGCTGGTGCGCCCCCAGCCGTAGACCGTGGCGCTGGTGCCGCCGGCGTACGAGGCGGTGTCACCGGACGTCGTCATGCGGATCGGCGTCGCCTTGACCGGGGAGGCCAGGGTGAGGACGGCGATGTCGTTGTTGATCGTCGTCGGGCTGTACGACGGGTGGTTCCACTGCCGCAGCGGCAGCGAGACGGTGCCGCCGTGCAGGTCGGTGTTGCCGGAGCTGTCGGTGGTCGGCAGCTGGCTGGTGCCGGTCAGGACGGCGCCGTAGGCCTTCCAGTTGTAGCTCTTGCCGTTCTCGTCCTTGACGCAGTGCGCGGCGGTGAGGATCTTCGTCGGCGACACGACCGTGCCACCGCAGAAGAAGCCGATGTCGTCGCTGGTGTCGGAGGACGTGCCGTTGTCGTCGTAGTACCACAGCTGCGCCATCCAGGGCGCCGAGGTGATGGCGGTGTCGGTGCCGCCGATGACGTACGGGCTGACCGTGGAGCCGGAGGTGGTGGTGCTCGCGCTGTACGACGACTTCTGGGGAGCGGCCTCCCCGGCGGTGCCGTCGGTCGCGAGCGCGCCCGCGATCCGCTCGGTCAGCTCGGCGGTCGGCACCGAGCTGGTGGCGGGCTTGGCGGTCGGCGTCGGCACGGAGGTCGCGGCGCTGGCCGAGGAGGTCAGCACGGCGGCGCCGACGGCCGCCGCGACACCGGCGGCGGCGAGGGGCAGCACGAGACGCATCCGGCGTCTGTGACGACCGCTGCCGGACAGGGATGTGGACAAGGGTGTTCCCCCCGGGGCACAGGTGATGGGAGGGGCGGCATAGCACGCCCGTTCCTATCAGCGCCAAAAAGGCGCCCTCCGTCACACACGTGACGGAGGGCGCCTTTCGAGGCGGCTGCGGTCAGTCGCCGTTGCCGGGAGTCGGCGTCGTCTTCTGGATCTGCATCAGGAACTCGGCGTTCGACTTCGTCTGCTTCATCTTGTCGAGAAGCAGCTCGACCGCCTGCTGCTGGTCGAGGGCGTGCAGCACCCGGCGCAGCTTCCAGACGATCCCGAGCTCGTCGGGAGCGAGCAGGATCTCTTCCTTACGGGTACCGGACGCGTCCACGTCCACCGCCGGGAAGATCCGCTTGTCGGCGAGCTTCCGGTCGAGCTTGAGCTCGGCGTTGCCGGTGCCCTTGAACTCCTCGAAGATGACCTCGTCCATGCGGGACCCGGTGTCCACCAGGGCGGTGGCGAGGATGGTCAGCGAGCCGCCGTCCTCGATGTTGCGGGCCGCACCGAAGAAGCGCTTCGGCGGGTACAGGGCGGTCGAGTCGACACCACCGGACAGGATGCGGCCGGAGGCGGGCGCGGCGAGGTTGTACGCACGGCCCAGACGCGTGATCGAGTCGAGCAGCACGACCACGTCGTGGCCCAGCTCCACCAGACGCTTGGCGCGCTCGATGGCGAGCTCGGCGACCGTGGTGTGGTCCTCGGCCGGGCGGTCGAAGGTCGAGGAGATGACCTCGCCCTTGACCGACCGCTGCATGTCGGTGACCTCTTCCGGACGCTCGTCGACCAGGACGACCATCAGGTGGCACTCGGGGTTGTTGTGCGTGATCGCGTTGGCGATCGCCTGCATGATCATGGTCTTGCCGGTCTTCGGCGGGGCCACGATCAGACCGCGCTGGCCCTTACCGATCGGCGACACCAGGTCGATGATGCGCGTGGTGAGGACGCCCGGGTCCGTCTCCAGGCGGAGGCGGTCCTGCGGGTAGAGCGGGGTGAGCTTGTTGAACTCCGGGCGGCCGCGGCCGTGTTCGGGCGCCATGCCGTTGACGGAGTCCAGCCGCACGAGCGCGTTGAACTTCTCGCGCCGCTCGCCTTCCTTGGGCTGACGGACCGCGCCGGTGACGTGGTCGCCCTTGCGCAGGCCGTTCTTGCGGACCTGGGCGAGGGAGACGTACACGTCGTTCGGCCCGGGGAGGTAGCCCGAGGTACGGATGAAGGCGTAGTTGTCGAGGATGTCGAGGATGCCCGCGACCGGGATCAGGACGTCGTCCTCGGCGAGCTGCGGCTCGGTGGCCATCTCGTCGCGGCCACGACGGCCACGGCGGTCGCGGTAACGCCCGCGACGGCCACGGCGGCCGCCGTCGAAGTCGTCGTCGTCCTGCTGCTGGCGGTTGTCCTGACGGCCGCCGCCCTGCTGGTTCTGCTGCTGACCGCGCTGGCCCTGCTGGTCGTCGCCCTTGCGACGGTCCCCGCGGTCCTGGCGGTCACCGCGGTCCTGGCGCTCGCCGCGGTCCTGACGGTCACCGCGGTCACGGCCGCGGTCCCGGCGGTCGCGGCGGCCACGGCCCTCGCCGTCACCGGCGTCGCCCTTGGCGTCGTTCTGCGCCTGCGGGGCGGAGGTCTCGGCCCTGGCCTCGCTCTTGGCCTCGGCGACGACGGTCTCGGCGCCCGAACCCGTGGGGGCACCGGCCTCGGCGGTGGCGCGGCGACGACGGCGCTCGGTGGGGGCGTCGTCACCGGCGGCGGGCTGGCCGGGGATCTCGATCTGCTGCTGGGCCACGGCCTTCTCGGCGGGGGCCTCGGTCGCCTTCTTCTCGGCGACGGGAGCGCCGTCCTCGCCGGTACGGGCCTTGGAGGTGGCCCGGCGCTTCGGCTTGGTCTCGGTGGCGGCGTCGGCCTTGGGGGCCGCAGCACCCCCACCGGCCTGCGCCTCCTTGATGACCTCGATCAGCTGGCTCTTGCGCATCCGCGCGGTGCCCCTGATGCCGAGGCCCGAGGCGACCTGCTGCAGCTCGGCCAGCACCATGCCGTCGAGGCCGGTACCGCGGCGCCGCCGGGAGCCGGCACCGGTGGCAGGCGCGGAGGCGTCCGTGGCGGGCGCGGCAGCGGTCTCCTCGACACGTGCGCCCATCAGATCGGTGGTGTCGCTCACGAAGGGTCCTTCCCTGGAGCGGACGTCGGCCTTCTGGCTCGGCGACCGGTTGTGCTGTCCGGCAGTGGTCCTTGCTGTGTGGACCGTGCCGGGGCGGTGGTCCGCCAATGCAGGCGGAGGGAATATCTGGGATGGCGCTGACCAGAGCCTGGGCCGTGGCACCGGGTGTCAGTGTCACGTGGCTCGGTAGCACCGATTCCGGAGCGTGCCCGGCAAGTCGCTCAGTGCTCGCGTACGAGGTACTGCCCGCGTACGTCGTACGGAACACAGTGCGGCTTGGGAGGCTCCCGGAAGAATGTCTGTCCCGGACGGGGACACGAAGCACCTCGCCATGGTGGGGTCGGGTGCAGACTTGAGATTAACACTACCGGATCCAACAAACATTCCCCCTCTCGAAATCCGGCAACCGCGTGTCAGGACGCAAGCGGCAACACGCTCGCTCCCTGCGCGTCGAGGTCGAGCCGGTTCGCGGCCCAGCCCTCGCCTGCCAGATGGGCCACCTTGTCGGCGCTGTCGGCGTCGACCAGCGCCAGCACGGTGGGTCCCGCTCCTGAAATGACTGCGGGGACCCCGTCGGCCCGCAGCCGCTCCACCAGCGCGGCGCTCTCCGGCATGGCCGGTGCGCGGTACTCCTGGTGGAGACGGTCCTCGGTGGCGGGCAGCAGCAGCTCGGGGCTCCTGGTCAGGGCCTCGACGAGCAGGGCCGCCCGGCCCGCGTTGGCGGCGGCGTCGACGTGCGGCACGGTGCGCGGAAGCAGTCCGCGCGCGGTCTCGGTCAGGACCGGCTTACCGGGCACGAAAACCACCGGAACGATGGAATCGGCGGGATCCAGCCTGATCGCCCGGGCGGCGCCGGCCTCCATCCAGGCGATGGTGAAACCGCCGAGCAGACACGGGGCCACGTTGTCGGGGTGGCCCTCGATCTCGGTCGCGAGCTCGAGCAGCGCCGTGTCGTCCAGCCGTGCCTCGCCACCTATCGTCACGGCGCGCGCGGCGACGATGCCGGCGCAGATGGCGGCCGAGGAGGAGCCCAGGCCGCGGCCGTGGGGGATGCGGTTGGCGCACACGATCTCAAGTCCCCGCGGCTGCCCGCCGAGCAGGTCGAAGGCGGTGCGCAGGGACCGTACGAGAAGGTGGCTCTCGTCGCGCGGGAGCGTCTCGCTGCCCTCGCCCGCGATGTCGATGTGCAGCCCGGAGTCGGCGACCCGGACGACCACGTCGTCGTAGAGCCCCAGCGACAGGCCGAGGGCGTCGAAGCCCGGGCCGAGGTTGGCGCTGGTGGCGGGAACGCGCACCCTTACGGCGGCGGCGCGGAAGGCTGGACCGGCCATCGCTCGACGACTCTCCTTGAGCTGCGTGATTGTCGAAAACCTTCGAGGACTTTCGCTACGTGCGTGAGGACCTGGAGGTCCGCGGGAACCGCTTCCGGGCCGCGGAGACGGCGCGGCACCCGGCTGTATGCGGAGGCATATGCAGCGGGCGGGTTCGGTACAGCCTATCGAAGGAAGGTTCTGTGGCGACATAGGGCGCACAGGAGGCGCACGATGCGTGTCGTAAGCCCCCTGTGCACCCCCGTCGGGGATGTCCCTCGGTGTGCGGCTACGCCAGTCCGAGGCGCTCGGCCGCCGTCACCGCGTCGACCGGGACGGTGACCGGCTGCGGGGCGCCGGCGACGGCCCAGTCCGGGTCCTTCAGTCCGTTTCCGGTGACCGTGCAGACGATGGTCTGACCCGGGTCGACCTTGCCCTGCTCGGCGGCCTTCAGCAGACCGGCCACGGAAGCGGCCGAGGCGGGCTCCACGAAGACGCCCTCCTGGGAGGCCAACAGCCGGTAGGCGCGCAGGATCTCACGGTCCGTCACCTCGTCGATGAGGCCGCCGGACTCGTCCCGTGCCGCCAGCGCGTACTGCCAGGAGGCCGGGTTGCCGATGCGGATGGCGGTGGCGATCGTCGACGGGTCCTTGACGATCTCGCCGCGCACGATGGGGGCGGAACCGGAGGCCTGGAAACCCCACATGCGGGGAGTCCGGGAGGAGACGCCGTCGGCGGCGTACTCCTTGTAGCCCTTCCAATAGGCCGTGATGTTGCCCGCGTTGCCCACCGGCAGGACGTGGATGTCGGGGGCGTCGCCCAGCATGTCCACGATCTCGAAGGAGGCGGTCTTCTGCCCCTCGATACGCACCGGATTGACCGAATTCACCAGCGCGACGGGGTAGTTGTCGCTCAGCGCGCGGGCCAGGGTGAGGCAGTCGTCGAAGTTGCCGTCGACCTGGAGGATCTTGGCGCCGTGCACGAGGGCCTGGCCCATCTTGCCCAGCGCGATCTTGCCCTGCGGCACGAGAACGGCCGAAACCATGCCCGCGCGGACGGCGTAGGCGGCGGCGGAGGCGGAGGTGTTGCCGGTGGAGGCACAGATGACGGCCTTCGCCCCCTCCTCCTTGGCCTTGCTGATGGCCATGGTCATACCGCGGTCCTTGAAGGACCCGGTGGGGTTCGCGCCCTCCACCTTCAGGTGGACCTCGCAGCCCGTGCGCTCGGAGAGCACCTGCGCGGGCACGAGGGGCGTGCCGCCCTCGCGGAGCGTCACGACCGGCGTGGTGTCGGAGACGGGCAGCCGGTCCCGGTACTCCTCGATGATTCCGCGCCACTGGTGGGTCATTGCTGGTTACTCTCCTTCAACCCGCATGATGCTGGCGACACCCCGCACGGTGTCGAGCTTGCGCAGCGACTCGACGGTCCCGGACAGGGACGCGTCGGACGCGCGGTGGGTGACGACGACGAGAGAGGCCTCGCCGTCCTTGCCCTGCTGCCGAACGGTATCGATGGACACCCCGTGCTCGGCGAACACGGTGGCCACCTGGGCGAGAACACCCGGTTTGTCCGCGACGTCGAGGCTGATGTGGTACCGGGTGACGACCTCACCCATCCCCGACACCGGCAGCGCGGCATACGCCGACTCGCCGGGCCCCGTCGCCCCGCTGAGCCGGTTGCGGCAGACGGCGACGAGGTCGCCGAGAACGGCGGAGGCGGTCGGCGCGCCGCCCGCTCCGGGGCCGTAGAACATCAGCTGTCCGCTCGCGTCGGACTCGACGAACACGGCGTTGTACGCGCCGCGCACGGAGGCGAGCGGATGGGTCAGCGGGATCATCGCGGGGTGCACGCGCGCGGTGATCGAGCCGCCGTCCTCGGCCCGCTCGCAGATGGCGAGCAGCTTGATGGTGCAGCCCATCTCCTTCGCCGAACGGAAGTCGGAGGCGGTGACCTCGGTCATGCCCTCGCGGTAGACGTCGTCGAGACGTACGCGGGAGTGGAAGGCGATGCCGGCGAGGATGGCGGCCTTGGCGGCGGCGTCGAAGCCCTCGACGTCGGCGGTGGGGTCGGCCTCCGCGTACCCGAGCGCGGTGGCCTCGTCGAGGGCCTCCTGGTAGCCGGCGCCCGTGGAGTCCATCTTGTCGAGGATGAAGTTGGTCGTCCCGTTGACGATCCCGAGGACCCGGTTGACCTTGTCGCCGGCCAGGGACTCGCGCAGCGGCCGGATCAGCGGGATCGCGCCCGCGACGGCGGCCTCGTAGTACAGATCCCTGCCGCGCTCCTCCGCCGCCGCGTGCAGCGCGGCCCCCTCCTGGGCGAGCAGCGCCTTGTTGGCGGAGACGACGGACGCGCCGTGCTCGAAGGCGGTGGTGATGAGCGACCGGGCGGGCTCGATCCCGCCGATCACCTCGACCACGACGTCGATGTCGCCGCGTTTGACCAGGGCGGTGGCGTCGGTGGTGACGAGGCCCGGGTCGATGCCCTCACGCACCTTGCTCGGACGCCGGACGGCGACGCCCGCGAGTTCGACGGGAGCGCCGATCCTCGCGGCGAGGTCGTCGGCGTGCGTCGTCATGATGCGCGCCACCTCTGAGCCGACGACCCCACAGCCCAGCAGCGCCACCTTCAGCGGACGCGTACGCATCATCCGACCTCGTTTCCTCATACCGTCAACGGTGGGTCCAGTCTCACTCACCGGACGGGACTTTCTGTCGATTGTCCGGATCGTGAGACATCTATTTCATTTGTCGGGGGGTGGAGAACCGCAGATCTTCCACCCCGCCTCCCTGTCTACGGGGCTCACCCGACGTCGAGACGCAGGAGGTCCTCCTCCGTCTCGCGGCGGACGATGACACGCGCCTCGCCGTCGCTCACGGCGACCACGGGCGGACGCAGGACGTGGTTGTAGTTGCTGGCCATGGACCTGCAGTAGGCACCCGTCGCCGGTACGGCGATCAGGTCGCCCGGCGCCAGGTCGCCCGGCAGGAACGCGTCCTTGACCACGATGTCCCCGCTCTCGCAGTGCTTGCCGACGACGCGGGCGAGCATGGGCTCGGCGTCGGAGGTGCGGGAGACCAGGGCGACGCTGTACTCGGCGTCGTAGAGCGCCGTGCGGATGTTGTCGGACATGCCGCCGTCGACGGAGACGTAGGTGCGGAGGTTGTCGAGGGGCTTGATCGTGCCGACCTCGTACAGCGTGAAGGCGGTCGGTCCGACGATGGCGCGCCCGGGCTCGACGGAGATGCGGGGCGTGCGCAGCCGGGCGCCCTCGCACTCGCGCGTCACGATCTCGGTGAGGGCCTTGGCGATCTCGTGGGGCTCACGGGGGTCGTCGGCACTGGTGTACGCGATCCCGAGCCCACCGCCGAGGTCGATCTCCGGCAGCTCGACCCCGTGCTCGTCACGGATGTCCCTGAGCAGCCCGACCACCCGATGGGCGGCGACCTCGAACCCGGACATGTCGAAGATCTGCGACCCGATGTGGCTGTGGATCCCGATGAGCTCCAGCCCGTCGAGCTGCAACGCCCGCCGCACGGCCTCCGCGGCCTGCCCGCCGGCCAGCGGGATGCCGAACTTCTGGTCCTCATGGGCGGTGGCGATGAACTCGTGCGTGTGGGCCTCGACGCCGACGGTGATACGGATCTGCACCCGCTGCCGCTTGCCCAGGGACTGGGCGATGTGGGCGACCCGCACGATCTCCTGGAAGGAGTCGAGCACGATCCGCCCGACACCGGCGGTGACGGCCCTGCGGATCTCCTCGGTCGACTTGTTGTTGCCGTGGAAGGCGATGCGGTCCGCGGGCATGCCCGCGGAGAGGGCGGTGGCGAGCTCGCCGCCGGAGCAGACGTCGAGGTTCAGCCCCTCCTCGTGCAGCCAGCGCACCACTGCCCGGGACAGGAACGCCTTGCCCGCGTAGAAGACGTCGGCGTCCTGCCCGAAGGCGGTGCGCCAGGCCCGCGCCCGCGCCCGGAAGTCGGTCTCGTCGAGGACGTAGGCGGGAGTCCCGTACTCCTCGGCGATCCGTCTGACGTCGATGCCGCCGACGGTGACGACGCCGTCCTCGCCACGGCCGACCGTCTGCGCCCACACCTTCGGGTCGAGGGCGTTGAGGTCGGTGGGCGGCGCGGAGTAGTGGCCCTCGGGGAGGACATCGGCGTGACGGGGCCCGGCGGGGTGTGCGGAACGGCTCATCTCAGTGGCTTTCTTGGCTCTCTCTGGGGGCTTTGCGGGGTGTCGAGGGGGAGCTTTGGATCGTGGATCGCGGACCGTGAACCACGCAGGTCGGCCGGGTTGGTCCGACGGCTGTCGAGCTGTCGAGCTGTCGAGCTGTCGAGCTGTCGAGCTGTCGAGCTGTCGAGCTGTCGAGCTGTCGAGCTGACCAACGGTCCGATGGTGTGGCGGGTGTGGCGGTGTGGCGGTCCGACGGTGTGGCGGTCCACGGTGTGGCGGTCTACGGCTCCAGGCGACTCCTCCGGCTGCCTCTAGAGGTGGTCGGGTGCGTCGATGCCGAGCAGGGACAGGCCGCCGGCCAGCACCGTCCCGGCGGCTTCGGCAAGGGCGAGCCGGGCACGGTGGGCGGCCGAGGGTTTCTCCTCGCCGAGCGGGAGTACGGCAGGGAGAAAGGGGAGCACGGCATCGGCGACGGTGACGAGGTGCCGGGCGAGACGGTCGGGGGCACGGTGGGCCGCCGCCAGGGCCAGAACACGGGGGTGGTCGGCGAGGGCGGTGAGGAGAGGGGTGAGGAGGGGGGTGAGGTTTTGCGCGGCGGCGTTATAGGGGTGGGCGCCGAGGACGCGGTCGCCGAGAGCTGGATCGCCGGGCTCGGCGGCGAAGCCCAGGGAGGCGGCGTTACGGCTGACGGCCCGGGTGCGGGCGTTGGCGTAACGAACGCGGAAGAGAGGGTTGTTCTCGCGTTGGACCAGATGATCGGCGGTGATCCGCGGCCGGTCGTGAGCGGCGGGGTACAGCAGCGCCCAACGGGCGGCGTCGGGGCCGAGCGGGGCGGGGTCCTCGGGCGCCGGGACGGGCCGGAGGTTGACGGGCTCGCGGTGGTCGACCTCGGCGCGGCCGCCCTGTGCGGCGACGAGCCGGGTGAGCGCGTCGGCGACGACCTCGGCACGGACGTCGTACGGGATGCGCAGCTCGACGATCCGGTCGGCGAGGGCGTCGCCATGGCCGTACTGCGTACCCTCCGCGAGGATCTGGCGGGTGAGGGTGAGCGCGGCCGGCGCGGTGTCGCTCAGGCTGATGTTGAGGAAGCCGGGCCGGGTGACGGTGACGTCGGCGACGCCGGCGGTCCCGGCGAGGTGCTGCCGGAGGATCTCGGCCACACGGAGGGGCGGCTGGCCGGCGGGGCGGGCGAGCTGGAGGGCGATGTTGGTGGCGTAGTCACCGCAGCCACCGGGGCCGGGGGTCGTGACGACGGCCCGCGCCGGCACAGGGACGCTGAGCTCGCCCTCGTCGACAGCACGACGCACCGCGCGCAGCACGGTACGGGAGAGCTCGACGGGGGTCACGGGACAAGCGTATGGGAGGAGGGGGGTGGGTACGCGAGCCGGTTTGGAGAGGTCCCGGGATGTGGGACGGAGCGGGGGTCTCCCGACGTGGCCCGCGAGACGAACACGAACGCGCGTCGGCGAACCACCCTCAGCACCGCCGGCCCCTCCTCAGCCACCGCCGCCCCTCCTCAGCCACCGCCGGCCCCTCCTCAGGCGCCGGCGGCCCGCCCGGCACGCTCGGATTCTCGGGAGTCCCACGATTCTCGGGCCTCCCGAGAATCCGGTGGAGATTCCAGAGATTCCGGAGATTCTCGGGATCCGAGGGAGGAGTCGTCCCCTCCCGCGCCACCCCCGTTCCGCCTCTGCTGGATCAACTGCTCTACGAGGCGGACGAGTTCGGCGGGCTCGAAGGGCTTGGCGAGAAAGGCGTCGACACCGACGTCGAGCCCGGTCTCGACCTCGTAGGAGGTGCAGGCGCTGACGATGGCGAGGGGAAGGTCACGGGTACGGGGGTCGGAACGCAGCCGGGCGGCGGTGCGCAGGCCGTCCAACCGAGGCATGACCACGTCGAGGGTCACGACATCCGGCCGCACCTGATGAACGACATCCAGACACTCGGCACCGTCGGCCGCGGTCACGACCTCGAGCCCCTCCAGCTCGAGATTGACCCTGATCAACTGCCGGATGACCTTGTTGTCGTCCACAACAAGCACCCGGCCCGAAGTGCCTGGCACAACTCGAGAGTAGGTCGAGACAGGCCACCGCGTCCGGGTTTTCCATACTTCCGCCCCGGGCGTGGGACGGGACGGGCGATCGAGGAGCGGCCGGCGGACGCACCCTCTCGCCACCTCGCGAAGTGACTGGACACCAAGCGGAGCGACACCCGGCCCGGACCTCAGGAAACCCGTTCATGAACACCCCGAGGGAACTGGTAGGGTTCTACCCGTCGCCGCCAAGCAAGGCGCCCGACACGCCCCCGTAGCTCAGGGGATAGAGCAACGGCCTCCGGAGCCGTGTGCGCAGGTTCGAATCCTGCCGGGGGCACTCGCCCAGGATCAGCAGAAACATGGCGCTGACCAGGGCGGATGCCGATACGAAAGAGCGGGAACCAGTCTCACTGGGTCCCGCTCTTTCTCATTGTTTCGCGCTGATCGCGATAGACCTGCGATAGACCGGCGGATGCACGACTACCGGCGGGGCCTCAGGAAGGGCAGCCGATCAAGCAGTGCCATCGCAGCTCGCCGACGCTCCGTACCGCTACCTGTGAAGAGGAGCACGTACACCGCGGCCACGAAGGCGACCACGATCGAACTTGCCAGGAGCAGGGCCAGAGCCAGGAACCACGACTGGAACCGCGAAGAGTGATACACGGCCAGTGCTGCGCCTGTCGGGATCGTCAGCCCCGAGAGAACAAGGCCGCGAATGCGGTAAGGCTGCTGTGGCTGCTCAGGAGCGTCGTTGTCGCGAAGCATGTCAGGACTCCCGCGGCACTGCCCCACGTCCTGACCGCTGCGATTCGACACAACGATAAGGACGCGGGCCCCCGGGGACCTTGGCCGCCATTCCAGGGTGACGTGGGCACCCAAGCAGCGATGGGCGTACGCGACTTGCCCAACGGCACTCTATAGCAACCTGGACCTTGCAGATAAAAAGCTATGTCAACCCTCAGGCTTTCATTCAGCCCAGTCGAGTTCCTTTTCGATCTTCATGTTCATGGCCTCCTCCTGGCCGTAGAGGCACCCCTCGTAGACGCGGTGGATCACCTCGGGCGAGTTGCCAACCCGACGGGCAACCTCGGCAACGGGCACGCCGGCGTTCAGCCAGGTCGTGATGCAGGTGTGTCGTAGGTCGTACGGCCGCCCCCCGAGGATGGAAGCCTGAAGGTCCGGAGGGAGCGCGTACTCCCGAGCGTCCCGCCACACGCGCCAATAGGTGCTGCTCCCCACGAGACCGCCCCGCTCGTTCGTGAAGAGCCGCCCGTCCTTGGCCGTGCCGAACTCCTTCAGGTGAGCACGAAGCATGGCCACGAGCGGTGGGGGGATCGGGACCGGCCGGTCTTCCTTGGGTTCCCTCGACTTCAGACCGCGCTTGTCGTGGCGTTCTCCGCTGTCTGTCCACTGTTTGCCAGACACGGGGTGCGTGTCGTGGAGCGTCAGGACGCCCCAACCCTTCTCTGGGAGGAAACAATCAGCCTTTCTGAGGCCCACAGCCTCACTCGGGCGGAGCCCCGCGAAGTACATGACCGCGTAGAAGCCCACCAGGCGCCGGCCTTTCTTGCGGTCCCATGTCCCGACGTAGGAGACCGAGGCGAGGAGTTGAGCGGCCTGCGTCTTGTTCACGAGAACACGGGGGTCCACACGGTCCGATGAGGAACTCTTCACCTTCTTTATGGCGGTGAGTGGGTTCTCCGTCAGTAGCTTGCGTTCGATGGCGTATTCAACTGCCGTGTTGAGCGCGCGCCGACGACGACGGGAGGTCTCCCCCGCCGCGGGAGTGCCATCCAGTTTGAAGGAGATCCGATACTGAACATCGCGGAGAATCTTCGGGTCTTTCAGCGAGGAGACGAGAAGCGATTTCTTGGAGATCCACCCGTAGGCGTCTTCAAGTTCCTCCGGCGGGTCGAGTTCGGCGTTCTTGGGAATGACCGCCCATCGGAAGGCAAGACGCAGCTCTTCCGGTGACGGCATCTTCTGCTCCTGCTCCACCAGGGCCAGCGTCACCGCTGCGAGCCCGTCGGCGATTCCCTCACGGGTCTTGGCCGCGGCGGTCGGCCACCGCATCGCCATGTACTCGCGGCAGAATGCGAACCAGGGAAGTTCCTCACGGACTTGCTCCGCAGTGGCCTCAGCCCGTACCTCAGATTCAGGCAGTCCGTCGGCAATGCGGAATGCCTCGCCGCGGCGCATTGCCTGCCACAGTTCAGATCTGCGGCTCTCTGCGAGAGCTACCGTGGCGAAGGTGGCGCTACTGACCTTTCCTCCGACTTTCCAGCGGAGTTGGTAGGGGCGGGTCTTGCTCTGCGCCTTGGTCACCTTCCACAGGCGCACGTCAAGCGAAAACCCGTCCGGGGCCGAGCGGTTGTTCTGCCCGGCCCCGTTGTCGGTGTCTTTCGTCACGCGCTCTCCTCCAGCGTCTGGAGCCACCGACTCAGTTCGGACCGGCGGATGCGCACCGCGCCGTTCGGGAGCTTGATGGACTTCGGGCCCTTCTTGTACTGCCGCCAGCGGTAGAAGGTCGCTCGCGGTACGCCTATCTCTTCGATCACTTCGGGGATGGTGAGCATCTCGTCGCGGGGCTTGGCCACGACTCCTCCTTGGGCGAGAGAGCAAGGGAAGGTGGTGGGACCAGCCGAGAGCCGCCACAGAAACCACGAAAACCACAGAAACCCTGGAATGGCGGGCTGACCTGCGGCGATGCCCCGCGGCGGGGGCTGCCACAGAAATCGCGGAAAGTTCCACAGAAATAGGCGGCCGGACCGGTGGGCTCGGTGCCGAGCTATTTCTGTGGCTTCTCGGTTCGTTTCTGTGGCAGCGCTCGGCAAGCCCCTGACAGGACTGTCTGCGCTGGTCAGGGGCTCGCCGGGGTTATTTCTGTGATTCTGTGGTTTCTGTGGCGGGGGTCAGGCGGTCGGGTCGGTCAGGCGCGGGTGGATGAGGTAGCGGGGCGAGGGCGGCCGGCCGCGTCCTCCGGTGCGCTGGACGGCTTGGGCGCGCACGTAGCCGTGGTCTTCCAACAGGGCCAACACCGGATCGAGGTCGTTGGCGGTGCGGAACTCGGAGCGGGAGAGCTTGACCATCAGGTCCCGCTTGCTGACCTCACGCCACCCATGGGCGTGGAGCACTTCCAGCACGGTGCGGGCCCGCTCGACGATGCGGTCCGCGTCCATGGAGTCGAACGCGGCGAGGCTGTGGCTGATGAAGTACTCCGCCAGCGCGATCGCGTCGCGCATGGTCGCTTCCGCCACGGGCACCGTGTGCCCCTTGGTGAGGTGTTCGGCGAGGTGCAGCAGAGCGGCCATACGGGCGGTGGCGCCGACCAACTTTCCGCCCCAATCGCCGATCTGGCCCATGATGCCGCCGCGGGCTTCCAGCATCGGTTCCACCCGCGCCTGAAAGGCTTTCAGGGCGGCGACCGCCTCGGGGGTGAGCTGGATGAGAGCCGGATCGGTCCACTCGGCGAGGAACAGCGTCAGGTCCAGGACGTGGCGCCGGTAGGTCTCCATCACCTGCTCAGGGATGGGGTCCGGCTCGATCTTGCGACGGCCAACCAGAGACTCAGGAACCGAGTAGAGGAACCTGCCGAGCAGCCCGCGGCCCTTGAACCCGTCCTGGCGCCCGATGTCGTCCAAGACCTGCGGCTGCACGCACAAGCCCATGGTGAGGGCGGGGTGTTCGATGTATTCCTCTCGGGTCTGCCGGTCGACCTTGAGGCGGTCGCCGGCGTGGCCTTTGAGGAAGACGCCCATGTTGGGCTTGCCGGAGTAGCGTCCGGCGATGATGTCGAAGATGTCGCCCTCCGCGGACATGACGGAGATCCGGCCGCCCTGCTCGGCCATGCGGGAGGTGACCGTCTCGGCGGTGGTGTCATCGGCGAGCAACTGCGGTTTGGCCGGCACTGTGACGCTGTCCGCGGTCTGCGCCAGCGCGATCGCTGTGGCCACCAACTGATCCCGCTCGTCCGCGCCCGCTGATGCCGCCTTGGACGCGGCCTTGTCGGCTGCCTCCTTGGCGAGACGGGCGGTCATCTCGGCTTCCACGATGGCCGGTTGGGTCAGCGTGCGGAGCTGCTGTTCGGCCTCGTACAGCGGGTCGGTGAGCAGGCCGAACACGGCGGATTTGCGGTTGGCGGGCGGCAGCGAGACGACGACGTAGAGGTTGGTGGGCTCGCGCCAGTGCCCGCGTACCTGCACCACTGCCCTACCGCCCGCCGCGGTGGCGAGCACGGACAGGGAGATGCATCCGGCGAGGTCGACGGGGGTCTGTGTCTCCTCGGCGACCGCAGCCACAAATTCCCGTAGCCACCCCGGTAGGGAGGCTGTGGGGAAGGGGGCGAGCTTGCGGGGGCCTGCGAGGGGGACGGGGTCCTCCCACACGGGGGCGGGCGGCTCGTCAAGAGTGGGCAGTCCGGCCCACAGGTCGGCGTGGTCCACAGGCTGTGCGGTCATGAGGCTGCCCTCCCTTCGGTGGGATCGCCGATGTGCGGGTCAGGACCAAGTGCAGTGCGGACGCCTTCGGCGACGTCCCTTCGGTCGCCTACGGTTGCCCGTGGTGCGGCCTGTGTGGCGTTCTGAGGCTGTTTCAGGGGGTTGAAGGGCTTATAGGTCATGCGGCGCCCCTCTCGGTCGCGCTGAGGCCGTTGGTGACCGCGCGGCGGGCGTAGGGCTCGGGGACACCGACCGAGACGGCGGCGGCCACGATCTCTGCTCCGATGACGTCCAGTCCGCACGGTCCGGGGCAGGCGGCGTGTTGTGCGGCGAGGAATCGGGCCACGCCGAACGCCTGTGATCCGGCGCCGGATTCGACGCGGGAGCGGACGAGGGTGAGGCCGCGTTCCAGGCCAGTGCGGACGTAGCTGTCGGTGTGTCGGCATCCGGTGGCAACCGTCCGGTCCCAGGTGGCGCGCTCAGGGAGGGAAGAGACCACCTCGCCGCGGGCGGGGGTGGTCTCTTCCTTCGCCCCCAGGGCGCGGACGGCCGACGGCAGATCGGTCATGCGGCCGGTGCCCGGACCGAGCCAACGGGCGTACGACATCAGGGATTTGATGTCGACGCCTGCCCGGAACGCGTTGTGCGATCCCATAGCGCCCCGGTAGATCCAGTGTTCGCCGCGCGTCGTCGCCACGGTTCGGGTGGTGGGCAGGGTCTCGCGGGCCCATGCGACGGCCGCCGCGTTGTCGAGGTCGACCACGGTCAGCCTCGCTCCTCCGGGGTGGTAGCCGACGCACACGGCCCGCTCCCATGCCGCCACCCACAGCGGCGAGGTGAGGACGTTCGGGTCGGTGGTGGCGGCGGCCCATGCGTGGCAGGGGGCGGGGCAGTTGCAGGTTCCCGCGCGCTTCATGTTCGGCCGCCCGCCGCACGCGTTTTTGGCGCAGGCACGGCAGTTGCCGAACGGCACCTTTCCGTCTCGCAGCGGCAGCACCGGCACACCGACCACAGCCAGGTGCAGCGCGGTCCGCAGATGGCGAATCGCGGGGCTCATGCGACCGCCCCCAGCGTCCCCATGGCTTCGAGGTAGGCGCGGCCGATGAACTCCGTGTAGGCGGGCGGGATCGCCTCGGTCAGCTCCTCGCGGACGTCGGTCCACGTGATGCCCATCGCCGCCTGAAGCTCCGGAACGGACGGCTTGCCCCCGCCGCTGCCGTACGCGGCCACATAGGGACCGTCGTAGAAGCGACCGTGCCGGTAGCCACGCACCCGCCCGCGGTGCGGGACGTGCGCCGGCCGTGCGGTGGTCCAGCCGCCCAACTCGAAGTTGCGGTGCCGGATGACCCCGAGCCCGAACATCTCGCCGCACAGCGTGAGGTCTTTGCGGATCTCGGCGCGGCCGTTGGGCTGCTCGATGACGTACGGCAGGCCGGTCTTGTCGAGCAGGTCGCGGGTTGGCGCCACCAGGTCGACGTGATCTCGGCCCCAGCCCTGCGATGCGTTGGTGCCCACGGTCAGCGCGCATCCGTGTTGGCACGGCGGGGACGCGTGGACGAGCCGGTACCGGCGGATCTGACCCGTGGCGATGAGGTGCGTGAGGTAGGCGAGAGCATCGCCCTGGTGGCGCGGGAAGGGGTAGTTGGAACGGTGGGCGATGTCGCAGCCGTCCACGGCGAACCCTGCGCGGGCGTAGCCGACGGCTGCCCCGCCGGCGCACGAGAACAGATCCAACAGGCGCGGCCGGGCCTGGTCTCGCCGGAAGGGGGTGGGTTGGGTCATGCTGGGGGTCTCCTGTTTCTGTCGAAGGGACGGAGAACCGGGGCGGTCGCGGTCTTTGGCGAGAGGCGACCGCCCCAGCCACAGCTAGAGGTCGGTGAGCGCGTCGGTGGGGATCTCGTAGACGTTGATGACCTCGTTCACGCCGGTCCAGTAGCCGGGCGTGTAGCGGACGTAGCCGACGTGCAGCGGCGTGCCGTCGTAGGCAGTGGTGGCGTACACGTGCACCGCGTCCACGACCTTGGCGGGCTGCTTGCGGGCGCTGCGGATGGCGGTGACGGCCTCGTGTGCGGCCAGCCGGATTCCGCCGCTGCGGCGGTCGTCGATGTGGGTGTACTGGGTGGCGCGGCGGGCGATGGCGGTGCGTGCCATGGCGGTTGCCTTCCTTCGGATCAGTGCTGGCTGTTGGTGGAGGGGAGTTCGGGCAGGCCTGCGGTCTCCAGCGCCTTGGGGTCGAAGCCGGGCAGCGTGGAGCGGATGACGAGCGCCTGTGCGAGCTGTTCGGCGTAGGCGGCGCCGCTACGTGCCACCTCAACCTGCGTCTGAGCGCGCAGGGTTTCGACGCGTTCGATGTGGGCGTACTCCTCGCGCCGCTCGCTCGTCTGCCGCTCGTAGGCGACGGTCTCGCGACGGTCGTGGCGCCAGTAGCGGGCGGCGAGGCCGTAGGCGCCGGCGGTGGCCAGGGACCACAGCAGCAGGGGCAGCGGGAGCCCGTCGGCGTATCCGGCCACGCCCGCGAAGGCGAGCGCCCCGGAGGCAGCGAACGCGGTCCCGACGAGTACGGAATCGCCGGTGCTGTTGCCCGCGGCCACGCCCGCGGCGGCAGCCCCGGCGGACAGCACCGCCATCAACGCGGCGTTGCCGACGGAGTGTTCGGCGCCGTTGGCGTTCCAGATCCGGGCGAGTGCAAGCACGGTCGTGGTGGCGATGGCGGGCGCAGCCTTGGGCGCGGCACTGGCGAGCCAGTGCCGCGCGACGATGGGGTCGTTCACGAGTACTCCTCCGGTCAGTTGCCGAGCTGGGACAGGAAGCGGGCGAAGGACGCCACCAGGTCGTGAATCGGGCCGTAGGCGCCGGTCCCGGCGGTGAAGAAGCCGAACAGGAACAGCAGCACCGCTGCCCCCGCGCCGGTCGCCCTGGTCTTGACGGCGAACACGGAGGCGATGCCGAAGAGCAGCACGGCGGAGAAGGTGAGAGTCATCGCGAGCCCTCCGGGCGCGGGGTGTCGGTGCCCGCGCGGTAGATACGGGCCCAGCGGTTGTAGAGCCAGCGGCCGACGCGTATGCGCTTGCCGGTGGCGTGGCAGCGGCGGCAGTCCTTGCCGCGCTTGAGCTGTCCCTTGCGGTTGGTCTTGAGCGCGTGGCCCATGCCGCGGCACTTGCGGCAGTCGCCGAACGGCGAGGCGGCACACACAGCGACGTAACACAGCGTGACACCGAGCAAGAGTGTGATAGCGAGCAGGGTGAAGGTCATGAACTGCCCTTCCAGGCGGGTTTCAGGGGTTTCCGCAGGCAGGCCGCTACGCGCTAGCGGCCTGATCAGGGCGGATTTGGGGCGCTATCGGAGCCGCTATCGATAGCAGGGTGTGGCGCTATCGATAGCGGCCCCGGAGGCTCAGCCCGCGTCGCGCTTTCCGTCACGCTCCGCAATCGCTGCGGTGATGTGGGAGCGGTCGATGCCCCGCTTGTTGGTGAACTTGCCCTCGATGCGGCGGCCCACCTGGACGGTGGAGACGCCGCGGGGCTTCAGGGCTGCGGCGAGCGCGTCGGCGTCCCATCCGTCGTAGACCTCGGGGCGCAGCTCAGCGAGCCGCGCGACGACGGTCTCGGACCATGCCTTGGTCTCCTTGGCGGGGACCACGGCGAGGATGTCGGCGAGCAGGTCGTAGCCAGTGCTTGCGTCCGTCTCCGGCTCTTCCCCGAGCGCGTGCCCGGACAGCAGTCCGGCCAGCTCACGGGCCTTGCGAGCGCGAGCCGCGATGCTGTCGGCGCCGGGCCCGTCCACGTAGACCGAGCCCACGATCCGCGCGTCGGAGCCTTCACCCACGAAGTAGTGGATGCCCTTGTCGCCCCAGGCGAACATGGTCGCCCGCACGCCCCGCTTGTAGGCGGACGTGCCGAGCACCATGTCGTTCTCCAACTGCCCCATGACCTTCAGGCACCAACGCGCCGACGCGTTCGCGCTGATGCCGGTGGGCAGCGCCTTCGCGTCGGGACGCTGGGTAGCGAGCAGGAGCACGATGCCGGTGGCCGGACCGCGCTTGACCAGGTCGGTTGCGATCTCCTCGAACTCATCCTTGTGCTTGGGGTGTTCGAAGAGCACCTGGCACTCATCCACCCCGATCACAATGGGGTGCAGGCCAAGGGAGCGCTTGTCGGCGAGTTCGCTGGTCACCTTGGACTCCGGGCAGATGTCCCGCGGAAGCGAGCGGATCACCTTGGTGCGCCGGCGCAGCTCCTCGCGCAGCGCCCTGAAGTCGGCAAGGGCGTACTCGATGGCCTCGTCATCGTCGCCCGCGGCGTGCCGGTGCGAGACCGCGTTGCCGACCGGGTCCAGATCGCCGGTGCCCTTCATGTCGTAGGTGTGCAGCTCCGCCCGCGGGTCCAGCGCGGCGATCAGCAGCAACAGCCTGAGCAGGAAGGTCTTGCCCATACGCGGGATGGCGCCGATGATGCCCGCGATGTACATCAGGGTGACCTCGACCCAGCGTCCGCGCTGGTCGGTGCCGTAGGCGACGGGCTTGAACAGGTTCACCGAACCGCTGGTCAGCAGCGGCCACTTGGGCTTGCGGGAGGTCGACATGTCCTGATCGCCGACCCACAGCACCAGGTGCCCCGTGTGCTCGTTCGGGACCGCCTCGGGCCACACACAGCCCAGCGGCCGGCGCAGACCCGAGGCGAGCCGGTCGCGCCGCTCGATGACGTCCGTGACCGTAACGCCGTACGGGAGGTTGCCCTCCGCACGCCAGCCCGGACCGTCGCGGGTGATCGGGGCGGTGAACTCGAAGCCGTCCCGTCCCTTGCCCTGCGCCTGGTTGATGGCGGGGATGCCGAGCGAGCCGAGCGCCCGCAGCACGATGTCCGACGTGAGCTTGACCGCCTTGGGCAGCTCCACCGCGCGGTGGATGACCGGGTCGTCCGCCTTGCGGCCGGCGAACCCGAGCGCCATCACGACCGCGCTCACCGACACCGCCTGAAGCCAGTCCGGCGCGAGCACGTACATGGCGAGCGCGGAGCCGAGCCCGATGAACATCGCGAGCACCGCCACCAGGGTCCGCAGTCGGACCCGACCATCACGCTGCCGGGACAGCTTCAGGTACTCGGCCGCGTCCTCGCGGCGGACCGCGGCGAGGCGGACCGGTTCGCCCTCGCGGTCGGCCACCCACCGCATGGTGCCGCCCAGGAACTTCGCGGCCCCGGACGGAGCCTGAAGCGTGAGCCGCGCGGCATAGACCGGCGAGCGCAGCGCGTGGTAGCCGACCGAGTGGGCGTAGTGGCGTGCCACCCATCCGGTGGCGGTCTTCAGCTCCGCCGTGGACTTCAGCCACGCCGGAACGACGTCACGGCGCTGCGCAGCGTGCAGCCGACCGAGGTAGCCCGGACCGGCCGCCTTGGCGGTCGGAAGGTCGACCAACCGGCGGGCGGTCGGGTCGCCCGACTCGGCAGCCGACCGACCGGTCTCGGAGTCGGCCGACGGGTCCGAGTCGGGTCGGGTGGTCGGGTCGGCCGACTCGCTGCGGGCCGATCGGGCCTTGTCGAGGTCGACCACCTCGCCCCCGGAGTCGGCCATTTCGGCTTCCAGCCGGTTGAAGAGTTCGTTGTCGTCGTCGGGGTGCTTCACTGGGATTCCTTCCACTTTCGGGTGTGAGGGAGAGCGGGTCCGGCCGACGCTGTAGGAGGTGAGCGGCCGGACCCGCGGGTTACATGCCGGGCGGGAGTGCGCTGCCATTGGGGAACTCGAAGACCGTGACCAGGACTTCAAGGCCGGGGTCGTCGGCGTAGGCAACGCGGGTGTAGACGACCGTGAACGGGGTGCCGTCGCGGCCGGTGGTCGGATAGGCGCGGACGTCGTGGCCCCAGGCCCGGCGTCGGCTGACTGTGAACCGGGCGTAGGACGCCGGGATCACGCCGTGCACACCGAACCTGGGGCCGGACAGGCAGACGGCCCGCGCGGAGTCGGCGGGCAGCGGCCGACCGAGCGGGTCACCCGAGCCGCGGAAGAGACGGGTGATCCGTTTCAGGTTCACCACCAGCTCGACTTCCTCTTGGGCACGAGGTAGGGGCAGCCGTTGTTCATGTGGTCCAAGCACGGCCGGCAGTCCTCGCGGGGCTTGAGGCGGCGGTGGATGCTCCGGTCGTGGGCGTGCTGCCAGCACTGCGGGCACTCGCCGGGCGGTGTCTCCTTAACCGCCATGGTCACCACCACCCCGAGGACTTCTTGGCGGCCTTGGCGGCGGCGGCCTCGTTCACGATCCGCTGCCGCTCCGTCTGCAACGCGGTCAGCTCCGCGGTCAGCCGGGTCTGCACCGACTGCCACAGCGTGTCCAGCTTCCGTTCCGCGCGGGCGGGGCTCTTGCCCCGCGCGACCTTGTAGGAGCCTCCGGCCAGCCCCCGGAGCACCGCGCGCCGTTCCTGGCCGGTCAGCGGCCACATCTCGCCCTTGCCGACCGCTTCGAGCTTGCGTTCCGTCTGCCGGATCTCGCGGTCCAGGCGGCTGGTGTTGGGCTTGGCCATGGTCAGCCCCTCCTCGGGGTGTCGGGGTAGGCGCAAGGCACGCACAGGCCGATGGAGGTCGGGATGACGTATCCCGCATCGGTGCGGCACTGCGGGCAGGTCCGGCGGGCGCACATCGCCTTGGCGAGCGCGGCCCGCTTGCCGGGCGTCATCGGCCGCACGGGCTTGGCACGGTCGACGCGGTACAGGTAGGCGACCAGCGGGCCGCGCCGATAGCGCGGGCGCAGCACCTGCGCCGCGATCGGCTGACCGCCCGGACGTAAGCCACGGGCACGCAGTTGGCGGCGCGTGGCGAGCCCGTCGGGGGCGTAGCGCCACGGGTAGGTGGGGATGCCGTACTGGCTGCCGGAAGGGTCGTAGCACTTGCCGAATGCCGCGGGCATCAGGCGGCCTCAGCCGATGCGTCATCCTGACGCGAATCGGTAACGGCGTTTTCGTCGACCGCGTGCAGCGGGCGGCCGTCGGCGCGCTCGGACTTCAACGCGTCGCGCAGTGCACGGGCGTTGGTTGCCGAGCAGTGCACCGCGCTGCGGATGCGGTCCGCGGTCAGCTCCGCGTCCTTCCACTCCGCGGTGACCGTGCGCGCCTCGGTCAGCAGCTCCTCGAAGGTGCGCTGCGCCTTCGCCTTCGCCTTGCCTTTGGCGGGGGCCTGTCGGCGCGGGCGCGGCTTGGCGTCGACCGGGGGCGCCGGCGTGTCCGCCGGGGGCAGCGCGGGGGTGGGCTCTTCGGTGGCGGGGGCGAGGTCGCCCATGCGCAGCATCACGCGCTCGCGGCGCGGGGTCTTGGAACGCCACTGTCGGCCGTACTGCTCGCGCAGGTCCGCGCGAGCCAACTGCCGTTCCTTCTCCCGCGCCAGTGCCTCCCTGTAGGAGGTGACCTCCCACAGCGTCATGCGGCGCCACAGCGCGAAGGTGGAGGGGAAGGCGAGCAGCCAGCGGGAGAATCGGATCTTCTCCATCCGGCGACCGGTGGCGGCGCCGATCCGCACGGCGTAGATGTGCGCACCGATCTCGGAGAACACCACCCACAGCAGCGGCATCGTGCCGTGCGCGACCTTGGCCGACAGGGAGTGTCCGGCCGCGATGTTCAGCCCGCACGTGATCAGCGTGAGCACCCAGGGCACGAACCGCACCCACGCAAGCGCCATGTCCATCCGGATCAGCAGCAGGTTGGCCACGGTGAACACCGGAATGGCCACGTCGATACCGACCGGAAGCATCCACGGCGAATGGAAACCCCAGCTCACCGCGGCGGCGGACACCGCGTCGAAGGAGGAGATCAGACCCAGCGCGCCGACCGCGGCGGCAGCGAACGCTCCGACTCCGGCAAGGCCCAGCTCCGGGCGGGTCAGCGGCGGCACCCCGGACGCGGGCGCCTCGGGGGCAGGAGTGGTGGTCATGCCGCAGCCCCCTTGCGCGCCCTGCGACGGCGGGCGGGACGGACCAGGGGGACGACGTCGAACAGGTCCGGGTTCTCCTCGATGACCTGCGCAGCGATGCGGACCAGGTCATCGGGAAGCTCGGGGCTGTCGGCGAGGATGTCGCGCGCCGCGTCCTCGCGGGCCGCGCGCTCTTCGTCCGTCTCGCCCGCGACCCCCAGCCACAGCTCAACCGGGGTGCCGAGCGCCAGTTCCGCGAAGTCCTCGGTAGAGATGGCCTGTTGGCGGCCGATGTACGTACGCATGGCAGTTCTCCTGACATCGAAGGGATGCCGGGGCGGTCGCGGTCTTTTGGCGAGAGGCGACCGCCCCGGAAAGACAAGACCCGCACCGCAGACGGGCGGGGTGGTGCACGGAGCGGGGAGGGTCAGACCGTGGCGATGATGAGCGCGGCGATCAGCAGCCACAGGTGGTGGAAGGACTGGTCAAGGGCGTACGCGCCGGTACCGATGTGCGGGTTGTCGTCGCGCCCGGCGCGCGGGGTGCCGAGCCGGTAGAACTCGCCCTTGCCCGTCACCTTGGCCAGCCACGCGAGCGTGCTGCGCCGGTCCGCCCACCAGTGCGTAACCGCGTCGACGCCGAGCCCGGCGACGATGCCGAGCACGGACAGGCGCAGGTCCAGCAGCCAGACGACCGGCAGTAGCACCGCGACCTTGGTGGCGGTCAGGGTCGCGACGTGCCGGGCGTCGGCGAGGCGGCCGACCCAGCCGGGGCGCCCCTTGTGCGCGGACTGGTGGGAAGTCTGCACCCAGTGGTCGCCCACGCTGTGGGCGACGTACAGGGCGACGAACACGGCGGCGAAGGTGGCGGCAGCCATGGCGGTCACCGGCTTTCGTCGCGGGACTGGACGAGCTGAATGGCCAGCCGGGCGAAGTGGGCAACGGCGTCGAAGTCCGCGAACGTCACGCCGTAGGTCTCGGCAGCCTGAAGCATGCCGTGCAGGATCGACGCGGCGTCGGCCACCTGAGCGGCCGTCGGACGGTGGCCGGGGGCGAACTCCATGGCGGCCGAACCGATGCGGTGGGCGATGTTGTCGAGGTCGCGCTGATTCACGGATCTTCTCCTGATGTCGAGGGACTTGAAGCCGAGGCGGTCGCAGTCCTTGGCGAGAGGCGACCGCCTCGCAGGGCGGAGCGGCGGGGTCAGATGTCCGAGACGATCCCGGCTCCCCGCAGCGCTGCTCGTACGAGACGAGCAGCGGAGGCAACCGGCCGCCGTGCGAAAGCGCGGCGGTGAGATGAGGTGGTGCGTTGTCTCCTTCATCGCGACCGCGCTCCCGTGTCAGGTAGAGCTGTCCGGCCTCGAAGTAGGCGTATGGAGACATGACCTTTCGGTCTAAGCCCTCCGGTGAATGCCAAGGCGCCGGGTCGCCTCCCCCCGTCCAACGCGGGGCTCCTGGTCATGCGCTCGTTCGGTCGCTGACGCGACCCGATCGAGAGGAACATGTATTACGTGTTCCTCATCTTGCAGAGAGAGGTTCGCCCCGTCAAGCCCTTCGGCTGTTGGAGGTCTGCGAAGCCCTCGCGCTCGATGTACCTACAGACTGGCGTCGGCAGCGACGACGTTCGACTTCGCGGTTGCGCGGCTCAAGTCGTCCTTAGCTACCGTGAAGTCGAACCAAGTCGTCCCAAGCAGTAGGAGGTTGGCATGGCGAACGAGCGACTGCGCGGCGCGATAGTGGACTTGGGCCTGACGCTCGATGAGGTCGCCGAACGGCTCGGGGTCGCGGCCAAGACGGTCGAGCGATGGATCAACGAACCTGAGCGCAAGCCGTACCGCCGCTTCCAGTTCGCAACCGCATCCCTGTTGAGGTGCGAGGTGTCGTACCTGTGGCCGGATGAGCGCACGTCGGCGGAGGTCGCGGCCGCCGGCAACGCGGAGTTGGTCAGGCTCTATCCACACCGGTCCGTCGTGATGCAAACCCTCTGGACGAACCTCTACTCCAAGGCGACCCGACAGTTTGACCTGTTGGTGTACTCCGGGTTCTGGCTCACGGAAGACGCGTCGTTCCACCGCATCGTGAAAGAGAAGTCAGCCGACGGAGTGCCCATCCGCTTCATCCTGGGAGAGCCCACGTCGCCGGCCGTCGCGGTCCGCGGCGAGGACGAAGGAATTGGCGGGGCGATGGCAGGCAAGATCCGGAACGCCCTCATCAACTACGGCCCGCTCTTCGGTCTCCCCGGGGTGGAGTTCCGGTTGCACAGTACGACCCTCTACAACTCCATCTACCGGGCCGATGACGAGATGCTGGCCAACGGGCACCTCTACGGCGTCGGCGCCTACATGGCCCCTGTGCTGCACCTGCAACGCGTGCCCGGCGGTGAACTCTTCGACGCCTACGCTGAGAGCGTTGAGAAGGTCTGGGAATCGGCCCGCCCGATCTCTTCACCCGCCGATTGGGAAGGCACTGCCTGATGAGCCGCATCGACTACTTCCGCGACCCGAACGCACCTCAGGCAAACTCGGTGGTGCCCTCGGTCACCGCGATCGTCCGAGACGACACGGGGCGGTTGCTGCTCATCCACAAGACCGACAACGACCTGTGGGCGCTGCCCGGTGGTGGCCACGACATCGGCGAACGCATCGCTGACACCGCCGTACGTGAGGTCGCGGAAGAGACCGGCATTGACGTCGAGGTAGACAACATCGTCGGCCTCTACACCGACCCTGAG
Source organism: Streptomyces sp. C1-1 (assembly GCF_050214755.1). Lineage (NCBI taxonomy): Bacteria > Bacillati > Actinomycetota > Actinomycetes > Kitasatosporales > Streptomycetaceae > Streptomyces > Streptomyces sp. C1-1. The sequence continues at coordinate 3,698,509 of NZ_CP189826.1, forward strand.
CACGTGCTGGCGTACGACGACGGAGAGGTCCGGCAACAGTTCTCCATCTGCTTCCGAGCCCACCCTGTCGGGGGTTCGCTGCGTACGAGCAGCGAGTCAAAAGAGGTCCGCTGGGTTGACCCAACGGACCTTGACGGGCTGGACATTCATCCGTCGATGATGCTGCGCATCCGCCACGGTCTCGACGACTCGCGGCGAGAGCCCTACATCGGCTGACTGTCGGCGGAGACCTGCGCCAACCGGCCCTCAACACGCTTCGCCGCCGCGTGGATCTCAGGGGCCGCGCGCTGGATGAACCGCCCGACGATCGTGTCCGGACCGTACCGCTGCACGATCTCGTCCAGCCGCTCGGTCGAGGTGGTCTGCGTTCCGTCGGGCGTCGTCGTCATGTCGCAGAAGAGCAGGGCGTCGACCAGGTCCGGACGCTCTAGCTCGAACTCCCCTTCAAGCTCCTGCCTCAGCCCGCGTTCCTCGGCTTCCAGCAGGGCGCAGGAGTGGTGGGCCACGAGACGAACGACCCGCTCGTCTGCCTTCTCCTGGTCGCGGAGGAACCGCGCACCGTCCAAGGGGTGAAAGCCGGTCGTGGCGATGGCCGGCGAGTAGCCGATGTCATGCAGCACCGCGGCGGCTTCCAGCAACTCGGCGTCGTCGCCCATGATCGGGCCCAAGGAGCGAGCGCGCTTGGCGACCCCCAGCGAGTGCGCCCACCGGCGCGGGAGCGGATCGGACAGCAGCGATTCGGAGAGCGAGTACGCCCACTCAGTCAATCCCATGGCAGCCAAGACTACGGCCGGACAGTGGGCGTCGGGAGAGCACGCACTGTTCGCCCCTTCCCGTGAACAGTGGTGAGCAGACCGTTTCCTTCCATCTGAGCCAGGATGCGCCGCACTGCGGTACGCGAAGCGCCAAACCGCTCGCAAAGCTTGGCCTCCGACGGGTACGTGTCCCCAACTGAGAGTGAGTCCTCTGTCATCACGGCTGTCATCCGCTCCGCGAGCGACCGTGGGTCACCGCCCCGCACGACGCGCCACCCGATCCCGGGAGCAGACTCAACCACACCGTCAGCTTCAAGAGCCTTGAGAGCACGACGGATGGTGTTACGGGCGACGCCGTGCGAGCGCATGAGAGCAGCTTCTGACGGCAATGCTTCGCCGACGTCTCCCGACTCAATCTGCTGGCGCAGCAACTCAGCGACCTGCAAGTAGGTACCTCGCGGACTTGCTTGCGGCACATCAACTCCCTGATCGCGTTGCGTCCCCACGGCTACGAAGAGCCCTCCATCCCTTCGACAAGCCTCTCACGCGCTGCTCGTACCCATTGTGTTTGAGTGTGATCGTGGCCAAATACCCTAACGCAAGACTCCTCTGCATTGCGAAGCAGCGAGATGCCTTGCTCAAGGTTCCCTGACTGTGCATGAGCTAGTGCCAAGTCGATCTCTGACTGGATCGTCTCAGGGTTGTCTGGACCCAGCACCCTTAGCCGTCCAGCGAGCGTTTCTCTCAACAGGGAGATCGCTCGATCAAATTCCTCATGAGCTTGCCAGGCGAGGCCAAGATTCCCCTGGGCCGTGAAGGTATCGGGATGGTCTTCTCCCAGCACTTCGCGACACAACTCAAGAGTTTCGACGAACAAGGAAATTGATCGGTCTACATTCCCCGACATCAGGTAAGCATGGCCAAGGTTGTTCCGAGAACTGAGCGTCTGCGGATTCCTTGGACCAAGGACGCGAATTCGTTCAGCGAGTACCTCTTCATGCAAAGAGATAGCCCGCCCAACATCTCCGGCAGAGACGTACGCATTCGCTAGGTTGTTGCGGGAACTCAACGTCTCCGGATGATCCGGCCCCAGTACCCGCATACGCGCACTAAGCGTCGCCTCAGAGAGAGTGATGGCTCGCTCAACATCCCCAGCCTCCGCATAGGCGTAAGCCAGGTTATTGCGGGCACTCAACGTCTCCGGATGGTCCGGCCCCAGTACCCGCATACGCGCATTAAGCGTCGCCTCAGAGAGAGTGATGGCTCGCTCAACATCCCCAGCCTCCAAAAGGGCAGAAGCAAGGTTATTTTGGAGCGTTAGAGTAAGCGGATGATCACGCCCATTGAACCGAAATGAGGAATCAAGTGCCTCACTCAACAACGAGATGGCTCGGCTAGTTTCGCCCAGCTCCCTCAGAGTGTTAGCTAGGTTGTTCTGGGATGTCAGAACATCGGGATGTCCGACACTCAACGACCGCTTACGCTGAGCCAAAATGTCAAGATACAGATCTGCTGCCTCCCTCGTTTGCCCCATGGAGACATACACGCTTGCGAGATTGTTAAGAATGACTAGATTTTTCGAACTTCGCGCGCCGTAAATCGTCGAACATTGCTCAGACGCATCGGAATACAATTGCCGCGCTTCTGCGTAGTGACCCTTTTGGGACAGAAGGGAGGCTAGACCCGTCTTTGTTTCCAGAACGTCCGGACTCAAATCCCCGAGATGTCGCTGCTGGTCATCCAGAACAGTACGGTATAGCTGTTCAGACTGAAGCAACTGAGCCAGCTCGCTACGAAGAGAGAGGACGCTTGGATGCCATTCGCCCAAAACGTCTGTCAAGTGTGCGATGCGCTGCTCAAGCTCATCCCGAGTAGCCCCTCGTTCCTCAGCCGAGAAGTCCAATGTATAGGCCGTGGAGATCGCAGACGCAGCAATGCCCGAATTATTGGCAGAGATTGCCGAATCTCCAATAAATTCCGTCTCCTCGATAGAACGCATTGCATAGTGGCGCCTACTTAGACCATCACACTTATCGGCGACTTCTTGCGTCATTTCTTGAATATTCTGACCCGAAGGACAGTAATGGATGGCTAGTGGGTAGCGCGCTGCGGCCGCCGCGAGTCGATCTGGAATTTCAGCATTCGTAAGGAGCAGCCCGTATACACCTTTGATTGGACTAAGAAGCTTGTCTAGACGTCGAACCTGTTCAGCAAGATCTAGGACCCAGGCGCTCTGCACTGACCGGCCATACATTTTAGCTTCAACCGCAACGATGAATCCCTGTCGCGTTACCAGCGCATCAGGCTCCAGGTCACCAAAGCGTGGCCTTAGAGCAACTTCCCACCCTCGTTCAGAGAGAGCTGCTGACAGAACTTGGAAGAACTCTTCCTCTTCGGCCCGATTCACGGCCCGCTCCTAACATATTTCCAGGAGAGTTCTTTCTTCCACTCTCGCCAGTTAATGATAATCGGGATAGGCGTTGTAATAGCCGTAACGAAGAGAGATAGTGTAATGCCAAGAAGGTTCGCTTCTCGGTCAGGACCTGAGTGTGGGGTGAAGACCTGCCAAAGAATCAGCCCGATAGCCGTCAGTACGAAAATGCCCGAAAAGGAAAAGGCGACACGCGCCCCTGTCGAATGCAACGGGGAGGTCATATCGCAAGTCAGCAAGGTGCCTCTCGAACTCGTGTCCTCGATGACACATCTCGTAAGGCTGACCTTTCCTGATCTGCCATCCGTCTTGAGAGATCTTTCCAGGCCGGACCAAAGGATGCTCGTCGATCTAACCAGTAGTTCAACAACAGTTACACTGCGCGAACCGGCACTAGGCGTAGCTTTGACGTGAAATTCAAGGGATGAAGTACTCATGCAGTACAAGTGAACTTCGCAGTCGTTCAGCGGAATTACAAAGTCCATCCCGCCCGCCGCGGCACGAGGGAATGCGGTCTGAATCTTGGTCAGCAATGCCGACGAATCCATCTCGGCATGCTCGATCAGCCCAGTCACCGTAATTTGCGGAGACGCCACCCTGCGATGCACCCCCGGCACCCGTAGAGCTTGGGCACCAGGTGGACCCCGGCACCAGGGCACCTAGCTTAGCTGGCGGGCACTCTGGGGATCGCAACGCGCCTGGTGACCCACTCACCGAGAGCCAGCCTCGCTGGCATAGGAAGCAAACCCGTCTCACGCGCCACCCGTGGGCATGACTGCGCCGCAGGAGGCGGGCGCGGGTCGGCCGGCCCTCGGGGGCGTCCCGCCACCAGGGGGTGGCCACGCACGATATGCGATAGAGATCAGCCCATGACTGAGGAGGACAGAGAGAACGTGCAGGTCAGCCCGCACTCATGGAGTCGTCTAGGCATGCCCTCCGGAGCCGTGTGCGCAGGTTCGAATCCTGCCGGGGGCACCTCGAAGAAGGTGCCTAGAGACCCCGCCACCAGCGAGAACGCTGCGTGCGGGGTCTTTGCGTATGTGCAGCCGTGTGCCGTCGGGAGAACCGCAGGTACCCAAGCCCCCTCGGGCAACGTGCAGGTGAAGATCCCGGGCATGTGGCCACACGATCAGCCTTAAGGCCTCACGCTGCCAGCTGTGAGGTTCCGCAGTGCGAGACCTGGGGTGCGGCCGATCAGCCGGAGTGGCCAGCGCGTTGGATCGAGGAGGAGAGATGCTGGCGAACCTACTGCCTGGGCTTCGTGACGTCCGGGCACCGCTGTCGGCGGGGTGCATTTGGCTTCTGACCCTCTGGCTGATCGTGGAGCATCGGGTCCCGACACGGGAACAAGCTCATGGTGTGTGGGCGTCGCTGTACCGCCTCGGCGGTTTGCTGGGCCCTGCCGCTCTCCTGGCGTCCGCAGCCTTTGCCGCGTATCTCATCGGCGCGATGTTGATGGTCCGAGTCGCCACGGTGAATGTGCAGGAGGCACGGAAGACCGCGAGGCTCAGGAACATTCAGATGGCCCTCAGACCGCGCGTATCGAAGCTCGCGTTCGATGACCTGATTCGCTTCCTTCAGACGCAAGGCCGAGTGCCCGTACCCGGGCAAGGAGAGGTGAGAGATCCTCGGCGCGAGCAGGGTGAACGCGGGCTCGTCAACCTCGTGGCCCGTGACGTTCTTGGCGAGACCAGGCAGCTTCGGATAAAGCTGCTGATCGCCAACTACGACTTGTTCAACGAGTACGACCGGGCCGTGGGTGAGGCAGAGTTCCGCAAGAACGTCGCTTACGCCCTCGTGGGTTTGGCTGCCGCGCTCAGCCGGCTCTACTCCCCTTGGTGGGCTCTCATGCTGATCGTGCCTCTCCGGCTCTACATCGCCGGGGTGGGAAGCGAGCGGGTAGCCAATGACGTCATCATCCAGGCTGTAGTGGCGGGACTTCTGGAGCCCGCCACGTTGACCGGAGCCGCGGGTCTGCCGGCAGTTCCGGCGGAGCGCGGTCCACAGGGTCCATAGGGTCGGGAGAGTCCGGAATGCCGGCTGCACGATGCGGCTTCGGATCTCTCCAAGGCTTCGGACGGGGGCCGCGTGAGCCGTGTGGTCCGCGTCAGGCAGTCTTCCATGGCGTGCTCCTCGCCCGGACCTTTTGGTCACATGGCGACGGGACCCCGGTGAGTGCGAGACCGCAACGGCGGTCGTGGAGTCCCACCTCGTGAAGATCGAGCGGGTGGTTGACCGGACCCGCGCCTCACATGCGGGGCAGCCGTTCCCAGTGGTTCATCCCTGGCGCACGGGACAGCACTTGCCCAAGTTGCCCGGTTGGGAGAGCAGTTGTGCCAGATGTCTCTCGGCGTGTGCCGTCATGGCGGAGTGGTTTGCCGTTCGCGCGAGCGGCAACGCGAAGTCCATGAGTCAATCGAACAGCGAAACGAAGCGAACTTCCGCATCCAGTCGCAGTGCAGCGGCCAAGGCCCGGCGGGCCACGGCGAAGGCAACTGCTCCTGCGTCGCAGGCGGCAGACAAGGCAGCCGAGAAATCGGATGCTGTCGAGTCGGCGGCCGTGGGCGCGGCCGAGCGTACGGCCGGGGCGAGCACCGCGGTCGTGCACGGCGCGGCCGAGCGTGTCCAGGCCGGCCGGCAGGCCGTCATCGCCGCCTCGGGACAGGCCGTCGCCTTCGCCAGGACGGCGTGGACGCTGATCGCCCAGCGAAGGCTCCTCGCCGCTGGTGTGGGCGCGGGGTTGTCGGCGTTGGGTACCACGTCATACCTGGCGGGTCGCCGTGCGGGGCGCCGCACGCAGGGTCCGATCACCCGTCTGACCGGTGGGCGGATCTGACGCGAGAGGCGGGTCCGTTGCTTGATCGGCAGCTGACATCTACGGCTGACATCGACACGCCGGGCGGAGGCGTACATCAGCGTCTCCGTCCGGCCGCCGCATTGGTCGCCGGCAGCGGCCGGAGCCGGCTCGGTGCGAGGTGCTGAAGCGGGTGTCGATCAACAGGGACTGATCTGGCCAACCGTTGGAGCTCGGCAAACCGCTTGTCCTGGCGACGGCTTTCCTCGCCTCGGTTGCCGAGAGCACGCGCGTGAGCCTGTCCTGGCGTTCGTCCCGGCGGAAGCGATCAGCCATAGGAACCCAACCCTCGAGTGCCCTTGCGGACCGTGCCCTTGAACTCCACGGTCGACAGGTTCTTGGCGCCCGTGAAATCGGCGCCGCTCAGGTCCGCTCCGGTGAAGTCCGCGTCGCGGAGGTCGGCCTCCCTCAAGTCCGCGCCGCGCAGGATGGCGCCGGGCAGGCTGGCGCGGACGAGACTGGCCCGCTGCAGACGGGCACCCTCCAACTCGGCCCTTGTCAGGTACGTATCGTCGAAGTGGGCCCCTGTCGCCTGGATCCGCCTCAGGTCGGCGCGCACGAGGTGTGACCGGGCCAGATCGGCGTCGGTCAGGACCGCGTCCGCCAACTCGGTCCCGTCCAGGGTTGCTTCGCGCAGAGATGTGCCCACCAGGACCGCCCCGGCCAGATGGGCGTGCTCCAAGTCCGCGCTGCCCAGGTCTGCGTCGCTGAAGTCGGCCTCCGGGAAATTGATACCGATCACGCGTTGGCGGGCCCGGTCCCACATCCCCATGTAACCCAGGTTGCGCAGGCGGACGTTGCGCAGGTCGAAGTCACCGCTGCCGTCACGCGTGGCATCCCGGTTGGCCAGTACCGTCATGGCCGCCTGCACGTCCGTGGCCGGGCGGGCATCGGCTGAGCCGTCCACCTGCCCGTGAGTGTGCTCACGGACGTATGCCGTCAGGAGAGTGACGACGGTGGGCTGGTCGTACGGCGAGTCCCGCATGAGGCGTTCCAGGCCGTAGATGCCGCCGAGGCGGACGTCCACGGCCGACGAGGAGAGGTTGCCGATCGCCGCATTGAAACGGCCGGTGACCTGTCCACGCTCCGCGATCCGCAGCTGTTCGCCCGACTGCTCGACCGAGACCCAGGTGAACAGCAAGGCGGCAAGAGCCGCGAGCCCCGGCAGCGATGTCGCCGCCAGTGCCACCCATTGCAGGCGGTTTCCCGTCGTACGGTCGTCCGCGCGAGGGCGTCTCGCGCGGCGTCGGCTTCCGTGACGTGTGCCTCGGTGAGAAATTCGGCGCAGCTGCGCCGAGGTGCTCAGCCTTGTCATACCGGCCATGGAACCCCGGAACCTTGGATGGACCGGCATTCTGGCCGCGCGGCGGACGACAGCTTCGGGCGAACGGCCGAATTCTCACCCACGTCGGTCAGGCCGAGGAGCGGATCCGGCGCAGGACGATCAGGCAGCCGACGAGTTCGAGGAAGGCTCCGCGGATGTCAGACCGCGTAGACAGCACGGACACAGGCGCCGGAAGCGATGCAACGACGCGAACGTGTGCCGCGGAACCCCAGCGGTAGCGGCTCGGTCCGCTGCCATGGGGTGTGCCCCCGTGCCATGGGGTGTGCCCCAGCCGGTCGCGTCGGCCCCGAGTGGTGGGATGGCATCGAGCCGGGCATGAGCTGGGTGACGCCGTTCACGGTTGCCGCTGGTGAGGATGACGGCCGTCGAGCGCCGAGCCCTCGGTGATCAGGTCGGAGCCGACCCGGCACCGGTCGACCGGTGCCGTCCGGCCTCACTCGGCAGTGCCCCCGTGAAGCCTTTCCCCGACTCCGGCCATATTTCTTGGCGCAAGAGAGCACCGGCCAAGCTGTGTCCTTGCTAGGATCAATTCAGGCTTCCCCGGGAGAAGATCTTGGTAGAAGTACGACGCATCGGAGATAGTCACTCCACTTCGGCAGATATCGTGCTGCTTCACGGTCTCGGCGGCGATTGGCACGGGACGTGGTCCCGTAAGGGAACCAAGGGAAATTATCTCTCCTGGCCCACCTGGCTGGCGGAAGACGATTCCAGATTCGCCGTATGGTGCGTCGATTATCCGGCAGCGGCCACGCGATGGCACGGACAAAGTATGCCGATAAGAGACCGGGCCACGAACCTCTTGGCCGCACTGCGGGACGGAAACGATATCGGCAGGCGGCCTTTCATCCTCGTCGGGCACAGCCTCGGCGGGCTGGTGATCAAGCAGATCATCAGGCACAGCAGCACGATGGGCGACCAGTACTCGGGATTCTGTGACAATCTCGCGGGGGTCGTGTTCTTTTCCACCCCCCATACAGGCTCGGGGCTTGCCTCCCTGCTGAGTTATCTGAAATCTGCGCGATCGACGCCGCTCGTGAAAGAACTGGTCACCGACCATGCATACCTACGCGAGCTGGATGACTGGTACCGCAACCACACGGTGCGCGAAGGGCTGGCGCATCTCAGCTTTTTTGAGATGCAGGACACCAAAGGTCTGCGAGTCGTGGGCGAGTCTTCGGGAAATCCGCACCTGCCCGGAGCGACGGCGATTCCGGTCGATGCCGACCATCGCACCATCTGCAAGTTTTCCGACAGAACGGATCTCACCTACATCCAGGTGAAACGCTTCCTTTCCAAGCAGTTCGAGGAGTCGGCTCCTCCCAGAGCCTTACAGGCCCGGGAGAAGCCGACCGACGTTTCAGGCGCCGTGCCCGTACGGCCCACGACGGGCGGCGCATGGTCGGACGCCGACGCCGTCGCGGAAAAAGTGCTGCTTGCGCTGCTGTCAGAGCAATTGCCAAGCGGAGGTTGGGCCCGATCCCTTGCTCGCTGGATGACAAGGTACGCCGCCGCTTCAGAGAGGCAGGCGCCGGACAGACCGCCCATGCGAATCCACGGGGGTATCGATGTCACGTGTTCTGCACTGAACGCACTGACATCGGTGAGCGACGCCAGTTCCGGACGCCTGCGGGCAGCGCTGCAGGAACCCTTGCAGGCAGGCACGAACTTCCTGCGCAAGCGAACCCCCAGCGGTGGAGCCGTCGGGGCCACCATACAAACGCGCACCGCTCCGACAGAAGTCCGCATACGTCATACAGCACTCACCCTGGCCACGCTGCTGAGACTGCAGCGCAGCTTCGGCGAGACAGATCCTTATCCAGAAGTCGTGCGCAGCGCCAATTACCTGGTGGCCTCGCTGGACCATTGGCGACTCGACACATCAGGGACCTTCGGCATGCTGGCCGGCGCCTGGGCGCTGTACGAACTCCTGGCAACCGACAACGCAATCCTGGGCTCACATCTCTCGGAAAAACTGAAGAACACCTTGTCGACCACCGTCGATGAAATGGCCCAAGAAATGGAGCGCCGCATAGCGGCAGCTTCCGGCGACACCTCACTTAAGTCCACCTACGCCCGCTTCGGCGCATACGGTGACCTGTCGGCGCTGGCTCAGTCCAGTTTCCTTTTCAGCGCCAAGCACCTGACTTCCCTCCGGCTCGGGCGCAAACCGCTCGGGTTGGCCCAGCAGTACGTATACGAGCAGATCATCGCCACATGCCAGAGGATCGCTCTTGCCGTACTGCGGGGAGAGGACTCACGTGACGGGCTCCTCGCAGTCCCCACCCCCAGCGGACCGCACGCTGACATCGGCCTGACCATCCAGGCACTGTCCGTGTTCGACGATCTCTGCGCGGCTCATCCTTCGGACGACAAGACGGCCTCAGCCGGCGAGATACTGCGCCGTGCTCTGGATCGCACGTTCCAGTCGGCCGATGAAGTCGAACTGGAAGCGAAGCTCCGCTACACACATGGTGCGCAGTTTGCCGGCCTTCTCCAAGACCCAGCCGTCACACATGCCTTTCATGTGGACAGGACACTGCATCTCACGGCCTCCCGCACAAGCAGAGCGACTCTGAGCCAACGCGACATTTCGAACCAAGCCGTTCTGTGCGCCGAGCATCGTGGGAGCTCGGCAACCGCAGTCGAGTCCTCGAACTGCACGGCCTGGGCAAGAGCATGGTCGAGAATCCTGGAGAACGGCTACTACCTGCCGGACGATCAGAAGGTGGAGGAATCGGCAACCACCACCGCATGGCGTCCGCAACAGCCGACGGCGGGAAGAGTGCGCCGCATTCTTTCCGAGAATGCGGGATCGAACATCCTCTGGATCACGGGTGACGCAGAGAATTCTGTCGGCCTGACGCCTCACGGACAGCCACGGTTGGTGGAATACGACTTCGCCGACTGGCTCCGCTCGGGATCCTCTCCGACGCAAGGCGAATTCGATCTGGTCTACCTGCCGACCATCGCTTCGTCTTCCCAGACGGACACCCTTCACTCCGCATTGGAACGGGCCGGACGTTACCTGGCCAGTGCCGATTCCCAAGGAATCATGTGTGTTCGTTTCGGAGACCATCGATTGATCTCAGAGAGCAATGAGAGAATTCTGTTCATGGAGAACAGTGCCCAACTGGAACAGCTTCTCCAGGACTGTCGATTGAGGTTGCTCGGCATTGAGAACATGCATAGTTCACTGGACGGGGTCGAGTCGATCATCAGGTTCTCTGCGAATATTTGAGAAGTGAGATGCTGGGGGGCGAAGGTTGCACTTCGAGGAGTACAAGACCATGGACCGCCTCACCGTGAGGCAGCGCGTACATCTGCTTCACAGTGATCCCCCCGATGACATCGAGGCATCCACACTTTCCTTCGCGCCGGTGGATCACAGTGCTTCGGTTCTGGACATCGGCTGCGGGACGGGCAGCTTCCTCGCCCGCCTCTCGCATCCACACCGGACGGGGCGAGTACTCGGTCTGGACATCTCCGAGGCGGCCGTGGCCAGCGTGACCGCCCACGGTGTCCCGGCTGTGCGCGGCGAGGTCCATCGGCTTCCGTTCAAAGAAGGCGAATTCGATGTCGTATTCGCTCGTCACATGCTGGACCATATACACCGGGTTCCCGAAGCACTCGAAGAGTGCCGACGAGTTCTCAAGCGGTCGGGGAGATTCGTCGCCGTGGTGAACGACGCGGGGCAGGCGCCGATGCTCAGCAAACTCATCACACGGACGGTGGAATCCTACGGGATCGACATCACCCCTCCGGACGCGCGACCGGAAATCGACTCGGGAAATCTTCCCGCCATGATCGAGGAAATATTCGGGAACGTTCAGGTGAAGAGCGTTTCCGGCTTCCTTGTGTTCGACGAACCCGACCCTCTCATAGAGTTCGCGGTATCGCTTCTCACTTTCTATGGCGTTCCCGTCGCCAGCAGCGAATTCTCCGCCGTGTGCGCCTCGATTGCGGATGAAGTCAATTCCGCATTCCGGCAACCAGGGTTCTCCTGGCGTGATCGCAAGGGTTATTCGATCAGCATGGCGGTCAAGGGCTGAAAGGTCCTGGAAGCGCCGGTTCTGGCCGTTGGCCCGTACCGGCACTCACGCCGACCGCTTCCGTGGCGTCGTCTTCTTTGCCGCCGTCTTCTTCGCCGTCCCCGAAGTCGCCGTCTTCTTTGCTGATGCCGTCTTCTTCGTGCTGCTCCGGGTCGACTTGGAGGTCGACTTCCGGGTGGAGGCCGTGGGCTTCTTGGCGGATGCCGTCGTCTTCTTCGCCGTCGACGTGGACTTCTTGCCGTCGGTCTGTTTCGGCGTCGAGCGGGACGTCTTGCGGGCCGGGATGCGGGTGACTTCCGCTTCCTCCTCCGGCTCCTCGCCGCGCGACTCCCTCGCCGCCTTCACGCTCTTCTCCAGGGCCGCCATCAGGTCCAGCACCTTGCCGCCCCGTGCCGGCTCCGGGGTCTCCGGCGGTGCCTCGCCCGCCGCCTTCGCCGCGACGACCTCCTCCAGTGCCTCGCGGTACTCGTCGTGCAGCTCGGTCAGGTCGATCTCCCCCAGCGTGTCCATCAGGGCGTCCGCCAGGTCGAGCTCCTTGTCGTTCACCGTGACGTTGGTGTCGGGGGCGACGCCCTCGGGGGCCCGTACCTCGTCCGGCCAGAGCAGGCCGTGCATCGCGATCGCGTCCCCGACCACCCGCAGCATGCCCAGCCGTTCCTTCCCGCGCAGCGCGAATTTGGCGATCGCCACCTTGTTGCTGCGCTTGAGCGCCTCACGCAGGAGCGTGTACGGCTTGGCGGCCGGGGCGCCGCCCGCCGCCAGGTAGTACGCCGCGTCCATCTGCATCGGGTCGATCCGGTCCGCCGGCACGAAGGCCACGATCTCGATCGTCTTCGCCGTGGGGAGCGGCAGATGGGCCAGGTCCTCGTCCGTGATCGGGATGATCGAGCCGTCCGCGTCCTCGTAGCCCTTGCCGATCTCCGCCCCGCTGACCTCCTTGTCCTCCGCCTCGCAGAACTTGCGGTAGCGGATACGGCCGCCGTCCTCGGTGTGGATCTGACGGAAGGAGATCGAGTGGCTCTCGGTGGCGTTGACCAGCTTGATCGGGATGCTGACCAGGCCGAAGGAGATGGCGCCGTTCCATATGGATCTCACGTGCGGCACCCTTTCGGTCGCTTTGTGGCGTTCTGTCACTATTTGCGTGAGATTCTCATCGTATGACGCCCATCACGGAGGTGGAGGGGAGACGGCTCGCCCTCAGCAACCTGGAGAAGGTGCTGTATCCGCAGACCGGGTTCACCAAGGCCGAGGTCCTGCACTACTACGCGGGCAACGCCGAGGTGCTGCTCCCTCACCTGCGGGATCGGCCGGTTTCCTTCCTGCGCTACCCCGACGGGCCGAACGGGCAGGTCTTCTTCGCCAAGAACGTGCCGCCCGGTACGCCCGAGTGGGTCACCACCGCCGAGGTGCCCCGGTCCGAGGGGCCCGCTCGGATGGTCCTCGTGCAGGATCTGGCGTCCCTGATGTGGGCCGCCAATCTCGTCACCGAGTTCCATACGCACCAGTGGGTGATCCAGGACCCCGGAGTCGCCGACCGGATCGTCTTCGACCTCGATCCCGGCGCGCCCGCCACCGTGGTCGACTGCTGCGAGGTCGCCCTGTGGCTGCGCGAGCGGCTGGCCGCCGACGGGATCGACGCCTGCGTCAAGACCTCCGGCTCCAAGGGGCTGCATCTGCTGGCGGCCGTGCGCCCGACGCCCTCCGATCAGGTCAGCGACTATGCGAAGCAGCTCGCCATCGAGGCCGAGCGGGCCATGCCCCGGCTCGCCCTGCACCGGATGACCCGCAGTCTGCGACCGGGGAAGGTCTTCGTCGACTGGAGTCAGAACGCGGCACGGAAGACCACCGCCACGCCCTACACCCTGCGCGCCCGCCCCGAACCCACCGTCTCCGCGCCGGTGACCTGGACCGAGGTCGAGGACTGCGAGGCGCCGGGGCAGCTCACCTTCCTCGCGCCGGACATCGCCCCTCGCGTCCAGGACTACGGCGACCTGCTGGCGCCGCTCCTCGATCGGGCGAACGCCGGGGCAGTTCCATGAGCCACCGCTCCGCGATCAGGCGAACGCCCGCGCATTTCCATCAGCCACCGCTCCTCGATCGGGCGAACGCCGGGGCAGTTCCATGAGCCACCGCTCCGCGATCAGGCGAACGCCCGCGCAGTTCCATGGGCCGCCGCTCCTCGATCGGGCGAACGCCGGCTCAGTTCCATGAGCGCCCCCTCACACCCGCCCCCACGTCCCCCGGTCCCTCGCCATCGCGTGCAACGCCTCGACGTCGGCCGGCTTCAGGACGCCGCCGGTGCGGGACAGGCCCTCGACCTCCGTGTCGCGCAGGACGCGGACCTCGCGTGGTGGGACGGGGACGGAGACGTCCGTGGGGGCGACCAGGACGAGGACCGGGTGGACCTCGGCGGTGAGGGCGTAGGACGCGCGGTCGGCGTCGCCGCGGATGCGGCGCAGCAGGGGCTGGGGGTCGCGGCGGCCCAGGGTGACCATGGGGTCGGCCACCGTGACCCGCTGTTTGCGGGCGGGCAGGGTGTGGAGCGCGAAGAGGCCGCCGGGGCCGATCGCCAGGTGGTGGATGCGGTCGCCGCCCGGGAGCGGGACGGAGTGCAGGGCGTGCCAGCCCGCGCCGTCGAGACGGTCCAGAGTGTCGCCGACCGTCTGTTCCGCGGCCAGGGCCCGGCGCCGCGGGTCCGGGCGCAGGCGGTGGGGCGGGCCGGGGTCGCGGTCCAGGGAGACGATCAGGGCCTCGCCGGGCCGGTTGGGCGCCAGGTCGTCGTCCGGGTGGAGGGAGAGCCTGGCCAGTTCGGCCGGCGTGGGCACCGGTGGCGGGCCGACCGTCACCGGGCCGGTGAGGAAGGGGCCCAGCACTTCCAGTACCTCGTCCGCCTCCTCCTCGCTGAGCAGGTTGATCCTGGCCGCCTCCCGGTCGTACCAGGCGATGTTCCGGCCGTCCGTACGGCTCACGTAGAGCCGTTCCTGACCATGCCGCCAGGTCGGTATGACGCGCAGTCCGTTCATGCACCATCACCCCTCGACCATGGGAACAGGCGGGGTGCTCCATCGGCAAGAACCCGGCTACCTTTGAGAGCAGTTGGGCCCCGTTGGAGGGGAGTTGGGGAGGCGTGATTGCGTACCCGCAGAAAACAACCCGACGTACCGGCTCCGGACGGCCCCTGGAACGAGATCGTGCCTGGTCTGTGGATGGGCGGGCACGAGTTCCGGGGCCGGACCGGACAAGTGGAGACGGTCGTCGTACGGGATGAGTTCGATCTCGTGCAGACCCTGCTGAGACTGCCCGGATACGGTCCCGATCCGGGCGTCGAACATCATGTGTGGCCCATCCCTGACGGGCCGCTGGACGGGACCCAGCTCGCGGGGGTCATCCGCCTGGCGCGGGCCGCGAGCGAGGCACTGGACGAGGGCCGCAAGGTCCTCGTCCGCTGTTACCACGGGTACAACCGCTCGGGTCTGGTGGTCGCGCACGCCCTGGTGCGGCGCGGGCACCCGGCGGAGGAGGCGATCCGGCTGATCCGGGCCCGGCGCTCGCCCTGGGCGCTGCACAACGACCTGTTCGTCGACTATCTGCGGGCCGGGCTGCCGACGGCCCGGCTGCTGGAGGAGCTGGCCGAGTAACGAGGTAATCGTTTCTTCGGCGCCATAGGGTGTACTGGGCCACCGATCGTTCTCAGCCAAAGGATCAGGCCGCAGGATCAGGATCAGGCCGCAGCAACAGCAGCATCAGCAGGATCGGCCACAGCATCAGCAGCAAGACCAGGAACAGCAACAGGAACAGCAACAGGAGTCCCGTGCCCCGCCCCCTCCGCACCGTCCTCGCCGCGGTCGCCGTCACGCTGCTGGCGGCGACCGCGGCCGGCTGCGGTGACGCGGGCGGGCTGGAGAGGGCCGGTGCGACGCCGACCGCGACCAGCCCGGCGAAGCTGTGGCCGGACCTCGCCCCCGCGTCCAGTCCGGCCTGGGACTACGACAACGGCGAGGCCGAGGCCATGCACATCACCGCGCCCGGCGACGACATCCGCAAGGTGCCGCCGGTGGATCTCGTGCGGCGGGAGATCGCCCAGCACCCGGACGACTACGCCGGGTCGAAGGCGCCGTACCGCGTGACGGCCCGCCGGATGGCGTACTGCGGCGAGCAGCCCGCCGACGGCAGGTGTCCGCTGCTCAAGGCGTACTACCGGGACATGACAGGGGACGGGAAGCCCGACCTGGCGCTGGGCTTCCGGCTGCTGCCCGGCAACCAGACGGCGGTGCGGGTGTACACCGTCGAGGCCGGCCGGGTGGTGCAGGTGATGTCGAACAACGACGCCGTCAGCGGGGTCGAGCTGGCCGGGCGGTCGGTGATCATCCACGCTCCGTCCGACCTCGCGGACTACGAGTACCGCTTCCAGTGGACCTGGGACCCGGAGCAGAAGGTGATGCTGCTCACCCAGGACGAGATGCTGCACTTCGGCAGGAGAGAGGGCGGCCGGCGACACGCCGGACACCCCTCTCCTTCGTCCCCCTCCCCTTCGTCCCCGTCCCCCTCGGCGACCCCGTGAGCGGGCTCGCGCTGCCCCAGTGGGCCGGCACGCTCGCCGTGAAGGCCGCGGTGTTCATCGCGGTCATGTCCTGTGCGCTGGCGGCGCTGCTGGGCGTCCTCGTGCACGTCTCGGTGACGAACCAGACCGTCGGCCAGGCCCGCGACCTGGCGCTGTCGCGGCTGACGGACGCGACGCGGGCGTACCAGGCCGGGGACACGCTGCTGCCGGGCGCGGGGGTCGACCCGCCGGGGCTGCCGCCGGCGCTGCGCGAGCTGGCGGCGGACGGCGAGCGCGGCACGATGGTCTCCCGGCACCACGGGCATCCGACGATGTGGGCGGCCGGTCCCGCCGACCGGAACCGGGCGCTGGCCGTCGAGGTCGACTACTCGCAGCAGTCCCGCACCATCGCGGGGCTCGACGGGGCCATCCTGTGGTCCTCGGGGCTGGCGATCGGGGCGACGCTGCTCGTGGGGGCGTTCGCGGTGACGCGGGTGACGCGGCGGCTGCACGCGACGGCGACCGTGGCGCGCCGGATCAGCGCCGGTGACCTGGACGCGCGGGTCGGCGATCCGCGGACCAAGGATCCGACGCGGCCGCAGGACGAGGTGGGCGCGGTGGCCGCCGCGCTGGACTCCATGGCGGCGTCGCTGCAGGGGAAGCTGCTGAGCGAGCAGCGGTTCACCGCGGACGTGGCGCACGAGCTGCGCACTCCGCTGACCGGGCTGCACGCGGCGGCCGAACTGCTGCCGCCGGGGCGGCCCACGGAACTGGTGCGGGACCGGGTGGCGGCGCTGCGGACGCTGACCGAGGACCTGCTGGAGATCTCCCGGCTGGACGCCGGCCGGGAGAAGCTCGACGTGGACACCGAGGAGCTGGGTGCGCTGGCGGTCCGGGTGGTGCGGGCGTCGGGTACGGACACGGAGGTCGTCGTCGTACGCGACGTGCGGGTGGAGACCGACCGGCGGCGGCTGGAGCGGGTGCTGGGCAACCTGGTCGCCAACGCGCACAAGCACGGGCGGGGGCCGGTGTCGGTGACGGTGGACGGGCCCGTGGTGGCCGTCCGGGACCACGGGGAGGGGTTCCCGGAGTATCTCCTGGAGCACGGTCCGCAGCGGTTTCGGACGGAGGGCGGGGCCACGGGGCACGGGCTGGGGCTGACCATCGCGGTCGGGCAGGCGGAGGTGCTCGGGGCCCGGCTGGAGTTCGCCAACGCGCCGGACGGCGGAGCGGTGGCGGTCCTGACGCTCCCTCAACACGACCCGGCCGCCGTCGACGGCTCGACCTGACGGACAGTCCTGCTCCCCGATGGCCCAGCGTGGCGGGCGGTCGCCGGGCGCTCCTCCTAACGTGGCGGATAGTCAGGTTCATCCCTTTCGTGGAGGTACCCCATGTCCCTGCGCTCCCCCCGCGGCACCCTCACCCGCCTCGCCATAGCCACCGCCGCCGGCGCCCTCCTCGCCTCCGTCGTCGCCACCCCCGCACTCGCCGACGACCAGGGCAACGGAGGCGGCGACCAGACGGCCGGCCGTGACAACAGCTGGAACGGGAACGGAGGAGGTGACCAGAACGCCGGGAGCAGCGACGGCTGGAACGGGAACGGGAACGGGAACGGAGGCGGCGGCCAGAACGCCGGCGGCAGCGACGGCTGGAACGGGAACGGGAACGGAGGCGGCGACCAGAACGCCGGGAGCAGCGACGGCTGGAACGGGAACGGAGGCGGCGACCAGAACGCCGGCGGCAGTGGCAGCTGGAACGGCAGCGGGGGCCACCACAACCAGAACGACCCGCGGCTGTACCGGGGCGTCGTCACCGCGAGCGAACTGTTCCTGCGCAGCGCGCCCAACCGCGGCAGCCAGGTGATCCGAGTGGCCCACCGGGGCGAGCGCGTCTCGATCTTCTGCAAGACCACCGGCCAGAACGTCCAGGGCAACAACCTCTGGTACCTCCTCACGGACGGCACCTGGGCCTGGGGGGCGGCCCGTTACATCGACACCATCGGGCCCACGCCACGCTGGTGCTGAGGCTCTCAGGTCACAAGACCCACTATTTGGGTAAGTTCCGGACATGACCAACGCCGGAACCGCCGTGGCCGAGGCGGACGCCCCCGCTCCCGCCGTCCGCCTCCCCCGGCGCCGCGGCATCGAGCTGGCCCTGATCGTCCTCGCCGTCCTGCTCTGCGTGTACGGCTACTGCGACGTCGGCCTCGCCAGGAACGGCACCGTCCCGTCCGGTGCCGCCGGTTACGGCGCCGGGCTCGGCGTGCTCGCACTGCTCGCCCATTCCGCGGTGCGGCTGCGGGCCCCGTACGCCGATCCGCTGCTGCTGCCGATCGGCGTGCTGCTCAACGGCCTCGGCCTGGTGCTGATCTACCGCCTCGACCTGGAGACGCCCGGCGACCGGGCGGCGCCCACCCAACTGGTGTGGTCCACGCTGGGGGTGGCCCTGTTCATCCTGGTCGTCCTGATGCTGCGCGACCACCGGTGGCTGCAGCGCTACTCCTACGTGTGCGTCGCCGCCGCCCTCGTCCTGCTGCTGCTGCCGATCCTCTTCCCGGCCGTCAACGGCGCCCGGATCTGGATCCGGATCGCCGGATTCTCCATCCAGCCCGGCGAGTTCGCGAAGGTGCTGCTGGCGGTCTTCTTCGCCGCGTACCTGGCCGCGAGCCGCAGTGCGCTGGCGTACACGGGCCGACGGGTGTGGTTCGTGCAGCTGCCCACCGGGCGGGCCCTCGGCCCGATCCTCGCCATCTGGCTGCTGAGCGTCGGGGTCCTGGTCCTGGAGCGCGATCTGGGCACCTCCCTGCTCTTCTTCGGCCTGTTCGTCGTGCTGCTGTACGTCGCCACCGGCCGCACCGGCTGGATCGCCGTCGGCCTGCTGCTGGCGTCCCTGGGGGCCGTGGCCGTCGGCTGGCTGGAACCGCACGTGCACGGCCGGGTGGAGGACTGGCTGCACCCGCTCGGGTCGATCGAGGCGGGTCTGGGACCGAACCAGCTGGCCCAGTCGCTGTTCGCCTTCGCGGCGGGCGGTGTCCTGGGCACGGGCCTGGGCCTCGGTCACTCGGTCCTCATCGGCTTCGCGGCCAAGTCGGACTTCATCCTGGCCACGGCGGGCGAGGAGCTGGGCCTGGCGGGCCTGTGCGCGATCTTCCTGCTCTACGGTCTGCTGGTGGAGCGCGGCTACCGGGCCGGCCTCGCCCTGCGCGACCCCTTCGGCCGCCTCCTCGCGGTCGGTCTGGCGTCGATCGTCGCGCTGCAGGTCTTCGTGATCGCGGGCGGGGTCACCGGCCTCATCCCGCTCACCGGCATGGCGATGCCCTTCCTGGCGCAGGGCGGCTCCTCGGTCGTCACCAACTGGGCCATCGTCGCCCTGCTGATCCGGATCAGCGATCGCGCCCGCAGGCAGTACGACGGTGCGAGCGCCCCGTGACCCGGTACATCCGGCACGCGGCCGTCTTCTGCGCCCTCCTCCTGGTCGCGCTCCTCGTGAACGCCGCCCGCATCCAGATCGTCCTGGCCGGCCCCTACGACCACAATCCGGCCAACCGCCGTCCCACGATCGCCCGTTACGACCGGCCGCGCGGCGACATCCTGGTCGGCGGACAGTCCGTCACCGGCTCCCGGGACTCCCGCGAGCAGCTCCGCTACGAACGGACGTACGCGGACGGGCCGTTGTACGCGCCCGTCACCGGCTTCGCCTCGCAGATCTACGGCACCACACTGCTGGAGCACACGCACGACGCGATCCTCTCCGGCGCCGACCCGGTCCTCACGCCGCTCCCGCTGTGGAACGACCTCACGCGGGCCCACACCCTGGGCGGGCACGTCGTCACGACACTCGACAAGGCGGCGCAGGAGGCGGCCTACGAGGGCCTGAACGGGCGCAAGGGCGCGGTCGCGGCCGTGGAGCCGGCCACCGGGAAGGTGCTGGCACTGGTGTCGTCGCCGTCGTACGACCCGGGCGTGCTGTCGGGGAACTCCGCGGCCACCGAACGGGCCTGGGCGCGGCTGAACGCCGATCCGGACAAGCCGATGCTGAACCGGGCGGTGCGGCAGACGTATCCGCCGGGCTCGACGTTCAAGGTGGTCACCGCGGCGGCGGCGCTGGACGCGGGGGTCGTCACGGACGTCGACCGGCCGACGGACTCGCCCGACCCGTACCGGCTGCCGGGTACGCGGACGCTGCTGGCGAACGAGGGCGACGGCTGTGAGGACGCACCGCTGCGGGACGCGTTCGAGTGGTCGTGCAACACGGTGTTCGCCAAGCTCGGGGTGGATGTCGGGGTGGCCGACATGGCGGCCACGGCGCAGGCTTTCGGCTTCAACGACCCGGGTGTGCGCGTGCCGTTCTCGGTGGTGCCGAGCACGTTCGACACGACGGTCGACAAGGCGCAGCTGGCGCTGTCCTCGATCGGTCAGTACAACACCCGGGCCACGCCACTGCAGATGGCGATGGTCGCGGCCGCCGTGGCGAACGACGGGGAGCTGCGGCAGCCGTACCTGGTGGAGCGGACCACGACGGACGGCGGCAGCACGCTGTCCGCGCCGGGGCCGCGCCCGGGGCGCCAGGTGATGCGCCGTACGACGGCGGAGCGGATGAGGGAGCTGATGGAGGACGTGGTCACGAAGGGCACCGGCACCAACGCGGCCATCCCCGGAGCGACGGTCGGCGGCAAGACCGGTACGGCCCAGCACGGCGTCGGCAACGCCGGTACGCCGTACGCCTGGTTCGTGTCCTGGGCGCAGGGAGACCGCGACCCGGAACCCCGGGTGGCGGTGGCCGTGGTGGTGGAGGACGCGTCGGCGGACCGGGGGGAGATCACCGGCGGAGGGGTGGCCGCGCCGATCGCACGGGCGGTGATGGAGGCGGTCCTCGACTCCTGAACCGACCTCGGCTCCCGAACGGTTCCCGACTCCCGAACGGCCCTCGGCTCCCGGGAGGGCGTTCTCGATCGATGAGACGGGTCTACCGGACGAAACAGCTCCCGACCTAACGTTCGGTCCATGAATTCAGCCGCGTACGAACTCGCCCAGGTCAACATCGGCCGTCTCAAAGCCCCGCTGGACTCACCGCAGTTGAAGGACTTCGTCGACAACCTCGACCCCGTGAACGCCGACGCGGACGCCGCCGACGGGTTCGTGTGGCGGCTGCAGAGCGACGGCGGTGACGCGACGGACATCGCCGTGTTCGGCGACGAGTGGCTGATCATCAACATGTCCGTGTGGCGGGACACGAACGCCCTGACGGCCTACATGTACCAGGGCCGGCACCGCGAGATGCTGGCGCGGCGCCGGGAGTGGTTCGAGCGGGTCGCGGAGGCGATGGTGGCCCTGTGGTGGGTCCCGGCGGGCCACCGCCCGACGGTCGCGGAGGCGGAGGAACGCGTCCTGCGTCTGCGGGCCGACGGCCCCACGCCGTACGCGTTCACCCTGCGCACCTCCTTCCCGCCGGGCACGGCGGCCCCGGTGCTCGCGGATCTCCCCGAGGACCTGGGCTGCCCGGTCTGACGCGTCGTCACCCGATGGGCTTGCGCATCTCCGTGCGGATCTGCGCCGTCGTCGCCGCCGCCTTGTCCAGGTCCACCTCGGAGGGGTCCTGGCTCATGGTGGCGGTGGTGACCTCGGCGACGGAGGCGCCCGTGTTGCCGTCGGCCCAGCCGCAGACCGGCACGGTCACCTGGGTGCCGAGCTGGGTCTGGGTGAGCACCTCGCAGGTGACGGTGATCCCGTCGGTGCCCTCGGGGTGGAAGTCCTGCGCGGGGACGGCCACCTTGGCGCCGGCGCCCTCGGCGGCGCCCCGCATCATGTTCTTGCGGGTCAGTTCGGTGTGGTTGAACCGCCCGTACATGCCGGACACCACGAGCGTGCCCCTGGTCTGGTCGCCGCCGAGGCTGTACTGGCCGACCACGGCCCGCACGTCCTTGGCGTCCCAGGCGCCCTCCGCCTCGCTCTCCACCTTCTGGCCCTCGGTGTCGGAGAGGTCCTTGGCGAGCTCGTAACGGCCGTCCACCAGGGTCTTGGGCAGCGACAGCGTGAACTTGGCCTCGGGGAAGCTGCCGCCCGTCACCTTGGCGCCGACCATCGCGAGCCCTACGACGACGGCCACGATCAGCGCGACGACTCCGCCGACGATGCCGAGCACGAGACCGGTCCGGCGCCGGCGCGGGGGCGGGGACATCGGCGGCGCGCCCCAGCCGTAGGGCTGCTGCTGCGGGTAGGGCGTTCCGTACGGCGGCTGCGGTTGCGGTTGCGGTTGCGGGTACGGGCCGGAGGCGTAGGGGCCCTGCGGGGGCTGCTGCCCTCCGTAGGGATTCGGCGGCCCGTAGGGGCCCTGCGGCGGTGGTGGCGTGGACACGTCGGCACGTTACTGCATACGGGCGCATCCGCGACCCATGACCCGAATGTCAGCCCTCCCCGACGCCCGCCTCGACGGCCTCCGTCACCTCCGCGACCCGCTCCCGCTCCTCCTCCGCGAACCGCTGCGCGTCCAGCCGCTCGGCGATCTCCTCGTCCTGCGCCATCAGCAGGTCAAGGTTGGAGTCGCCCATCTCGAAGACGCCCATGTCGACGTAGGCCTGCTGCAGCCGCTTGCCCCACAGGCCGATGTCCTTGACGCAGGGCACGATCCGGGAGAACAGCAACTGCCGGAACAGCGCGAGGAATTCGGACTGCTCGCTGTACTCCTCGGCCTGCGCGGTGGGGATGCCGAAGTTCTCCAGGACCTCGACGCCCCGCAGCCGGTCGCGCATCAGGTAGCAGCCCTCGATGACGAACTCCTCGCGCTCGCGCAGTTCGGCGTCCGTGAGCTGTTTGTAGTAGTCGCGCAGCGCCATGCGCCCGAAGGCGACATGCCGGGCCTCGTCCTGCATGACGTAGGCGAGGATCTGCTTGGGCAGCGGCTTGGTCGTCGTGTCGCGGATCATGCCGAAGGCGGCCAGCGCCAGCCCCTCGATCAGCACCTGCATGCCCAGGTAGGGCATGTCCCAGCGGCTGTCGCGGAGGGTGTCCCCCAGCAGCGACTGGAGGTTGTCGTTGATCGGGTAGACCATCCCGACCTTCTCGTGCAGGAAGCGGCCGTAGATCTCGGCGTGCCGCGCCTCGTCCATGGTCTGCGTCGCCGAGTAGAACTTGGCGTCCAGATCCGGCACCGACTCCACGATCCGCGCGGCGCAGATCATCGCGCCCTGCTCTCCGTGCAGGAACTGACTGAACTGCCAGGACGCGTAGTGCTGCCGCAGCTCGCCCTTCTCCCGTTCGCTCATCTTCGCCCAGTACGGCGTGCCGTACAGCGAGATGGCCTCGTCCGGAGTGCCCAGCACGTCGTGCGGGTCGACCTCCAGGTCCCAGTCGATGCGCCGCTGCCCGTCCCACTGCTTGTCCTTGCCCTTCTGGTACAGGGCGAGCAGCCGGTCCCTCCCGTCGTCGTACTCCCAGCTGAAACGGGCCGCACCGGAGGCGGGAACCTGCCAGAGATAGTCACCGGGGTCATTGGTGTACAGCTCGTGGGTCGGCATACCCCGCAGGCTCACACGTAGACGCCGAGTCAACAAGTCCCGTGCAGGGGATTGACTGCCTTGCTGACAAGCAGTCTCATAAGAGCCATGACGACTCTCACGGAAGCCGACGCGCTCGACGGCCTGCGCGACGCTCTCGGGCTGCTCAAGGACCGCGAGCAGGTCGCCGAGCGACTCCTCGCGTCCTCCGCCAAACACTCCTTCGACCCCGACAAGGAGCTGGACTGGGACGCCCCCTTCGAGGAGGGCAAGTGGTTCTGGCCACCGGAGCTGGTGTCCCTCTACGACACCCCGATGTGGCGGCGGATGAGCGAGGAGCAGCGGATCCTGCTGTCGCAGCACGAGGCCGCCGCCCTCGCCTCGCTGGGCATCTGGTTCGAGATCATCCTGATGCAGCTGCTCGTGCGGCACATCTACGACAAGGCGGCGACGAGCGCGCACGTGCGCTACGCGCTCACCGAGATCGAGGACGAGTGCCGGCACTCGAAGATGTTCGCCCGGCTGATCTCGCACGGGGGCACGCCCTGGTACCCGGTGGCACGGGCACACCAGCACCTCGGCCGGCTGTTCAAGACGATCTCGACCACGCCCGGGTCGTTCACCGCCACGCTGCTGGGCGAGGAGGTCCTCGACTGGATGCAGCGGCTGACCTTCCCGGACGAGCGGGTGCAGCCGCTGATCCGGGGCGTCACGCGCATCCACGTCGTGGAGGAGGCCCGTCATGTGCGGTACGCGCGTGAGGAGCTGCGGCGGCAGATGGTGACGGCGCCGAGGTGGTCGCAGGAGTTCACCCGGGTCACCTCCGGCGAGTTCGCGCGGGTGTTCTCGGTCGCCTTCGTCAACCCCGAGGTCTACACGAACGTCGGGCTCGACAAGCGGGAGGCCCTGGCACAGGTGAGGGCCAGCGGGCACCGGCGAGAGGTCATGCAGACCGGCGCGAAGAGGTTGACCGACTTCCTGGACGACATCGGTGTGCTGCGGGGGGTCGGCAGGCGGCTGTGGAGGTCATCGGGTCTTCTGGCCTGACGCAGTCTGCGGCCCGGTGGGGGCTGGTCGCGCAGTTCCCCGCGCCCCTCGATCAGGTCCGGCTGGGTTCTTTCAGGGGCGCGGGGAACTGCGCGACCAGCCACGACGCACCTGTGGACGCCCGACTACGCTGCACCCATGACCCCTGCCGCGCCCGCCTATCGCCGCCTGAGTGTGGAGGAGCGCCGTAGCCAGCTCCTCGAAGCCGCCCTCGGCCTCTTCGCGCACCGCGCGCCCGAAGAGGTCTCCCTGGACGACGTGGCCGAGGCGGCCGGAGTCTCCCGCCCCCTGGTGTACCGGTACTTCCCGGGCGGCAAGCAGCAGTTGTACGAGGCCGCGCTGCGGTCGGCCGCCGACGAGCTGCGGCTGTGCTTCGACGAGCCCCGGGAAGGGCCGCTCCTGCCCCGACTCGCCCGCGCCCTCGACCGCTACCTGGCCTTCGTCGACCACCACGACGCCGGGTTCAGCGCCCTCCTCCAGGGCGGCAGCGTGGTGGAGACGTCCCGGACGACCGCCATCGTGGACGGCGTGCGCCGGGCCGCCGCCGAGCACATCCTCAGCCATCTCGGGGTGAGCGACCCCGGTCTGCTGCTGCGCATGACCGTGCGGATGTGGATCACCGCCGTGGAGGCGGCCTCGCTCATCTGGCTGGACGAGGACAAGCAGCCACCGCTCGACGAGCTGCGGGACTGGCTGGTGGAGCAGTTCCTGGCCGTGCTGACCGTGACCGCGAACCGGGACCCGCAGACCGCGGCGCTGGTGCGGACCATGGCCGAGGATGTCTGACACTGGTGCCGTGAGAAGCGAACCGACCCCCTTCGAGGGCGGGCCCATGGACGGCCGGGTACTGCCGGTGCTGGTCGGTGCCACCGGTCACCCGCCCAAGACCTACCGCATCCCGGTCCCCGACCCGGCCGGCGGTCCGGACACCGTGCTGGTCTACCGGCGGGTGCCCCGCGGGCACAGCAAGCGGCTCGGGATCCCGCGGGGCTGGAAGTACGCGTACGACCCGGAGGGCAGGGACACCGGCCGGCCGAAGTGGCCCTGGTCCAAGCCGGACGCCACGCCGGGCGGCAAGCCGGAGGACACCGACGGGTGACGAGGTTGCGCCGAACCGCGCACACTCGGCGCGCGAAGCTCCGGCGTCCGTCGCAGGCTCGCGGTGCGGGGCGGAGGGGCTGCCCCGCACCGGAGGTGATGGCATGTCAGAAAGGCTTCTGCGTCTGGTCTGTACGGTCGCGGTGGCGGCCGGCACCGTCCTCGCACCGCTGCCCGCCACGGCCGCTCCAGAGCCCAGGACCGGCGAGCGTCCCGTCTCCGAAGTACTGACGGACCTTCAGCGGCTGTACCGGGAGGCCGAGCGGGCCACCGAGACCTACGACGTCACCGAGGAGAAGCTGGGCAGGCAGCGAGCCGAGGTGGCACGCCTGGACACCGAGCTGACCCGCACCCGGCTCGCCCTGCGCGACAGCCAGGGGGCGGCGGGACGACTGGCCCGCGAGCAGTACCGGAACAGCACCGCCCTCTCCCCCTACGTCCGCCTGCTCCTCGCCCGCGACCCCCAGCAGGCCCTCGACGAGAGCCATGTCATCGGCCAGTTGGCCCAGGAGCGCGCCAAGACCGTCGGCCGCCTCACCGGCACCGAGAAGAAGGCCGACGACCTCGCCCGCAGGGCGCGCAAGGCCCTGGACGACCAACTCACCCTCGCCGCACGGCAGAAGAAGAACCGCGACGACGTACAGAAGCGTCTGCGGGACGTCGAGGAGCTCCTCGTCTCGCTCACCCCTCAACAGATCGCCGCGGTCGACGCGTTGGAGAAGAGCGGAGTCGACACCGCGCAGCGCTCGCTCGTGACCTCCGGGGCGCTCGGCGACGAGCGCGAGCCGTCACATGCGGGCGACCGGGCCCTGCGCTACGCCGTGCAGCAGCTCGGAAAGCCGTACGAGTGGGGTGCGGCGGGCCCACAGTCGTACGACTGCTCGGGGCTGACGTCGCAGGCCTGGGGGCACGCCGGGACGCCGATCCCCCGCACCAGCCAGGAGCAGTGGGCGCGGCTGCCGAGGGTCCCCCTCGACCGGCTGCGCCCCGGT
Organism: Streptomyces sp. C1-1; assembly: GCF_050214755.1. NCBI lineage: Bacteria > Bacillati > Actinomycetota > Actinomycetes > Kitasatosporales > Streptomycetaceae > Streptomyces > Streptomyces sp. C1-1. The sequence goes on from NZ_CP189826.1 coordinate 3,725,112, forward strand.
GACCTGGTGGTCTACTTCCCCGAGGCCACGCACGTGGCGATGTACCTGGGGGCCGGCAAGGTGATCCAGGCCCCCAGGACGGGCGAGCAGATCAAGGTCTCCCCGATCGCCTCGTATCCCGTCCTCGGGGCCGTGCGGCCGGACGGTGATCAGGCTCCCGCGACCGAGGCGAGGTAGGCCTCGGCCTTCGCCGGCTCGTAGAAGAAGTTCTCGAAGTCGGCCGGGTTGTCGAAGCCGTTGGCGAACCGGTCGGCGACCGGCTGCAGCTGCCCGGCGGCGCCGATCAGGTTGAGGATGTGCTCCGGCGGCGGCGCGAGCATCGCGTTCGTCCACTTGGTGACGTGCTGGGCCGTCTTCCAGTAGCGGTCGAACGTCGCCTGCATCCAGCTCTCGTCGAACTCCTTCTCGCCGTTCTCCAGGATCGACGCGAGGTAGGCGGCGGCGCACTTGGAGGCGGAGTTGGAGCCCTGCCCGGTGATCGGGTCGTTGGCGACGACGACGTCGGCGACACCGAGGACCAGGCCGCCGCCGGGGAGGCGGCCGATGGGGTTGCGGACGGTCGGGGCGTAGCGGCCGGACAACGTGCCGCCGGCGTCGGTCAGTTCGACCTTGGTGGCCCGCGCGTACTCCCAGGGCGTGTACCGCTCCATGAGTTCCAGGGTCAGGGAGAGGTGCTCCGCCGGGTCCTTGACGCCGTTGAAGACGTCGAGCGGGCCGCCGGGTATGCCCTCCCAGAACAGGATGTCGGCGCGGCCGGAGGTGGTGAGCGTCGGCATGACGAACAGCTCGCCCACGCCCGGGACCAGGTTGCAGCGGACCGCCTCGCGGTCCGGGTGCTCGGCACGCGGGCCGAGTCCGTGGACGTAGGAGACGGCGAGGGCGCGCTGCGGCTCGCTGTACGGGGAGCGCGAGGCGTCGCGGCCGAACATCGACACCAGCTCGCCCTTGCCCGCCGACACCAGCACCAGGTCGTAGGTGCGGGAGAAGTAGTCGAGGTCGGACACGGCCGCGCCGTGGATGACCAGCTGGCCGCCGCGCTGCGCGAAGGTCTCCATCCAGCCGGCCATCTTCACCCGCTGGTCGACCGACTGCGCGTACCCGTCGAGGTCGCCCACCCAGTCGATCGCACGGGCCGCCGGGCCCTCGCTCCAGGAGCCGGGGGCCGCCACCGAGACGCCGAGCCCTTCGATCTTCGGGGCCTGGGACTCCCAGAAGTTCAGCTGGAGATCGCGCTCGTGCTGCAGTGCCGTGTGGAACATGCACTGCGTCGACATGACCCGGCCGGAACGGATCTCGTCCGCCGTCCGGTTGGACATCAGGGTGACCTCGTACCCGTGCGACTGGAGGCCGAGGGCGAGCTGGAGTCCGGACTGGCCGGCTCCTACGACGAGTATCTTCCGCATGCGGGTGACTGCTCCTAAGAGGGCGACTACTCGGGGGTCTCGTCGAGCGCGTGGCCGACGAGGGACAGGAGAGTCTCGATCACCGAGATCCTCCGCCGCGCATCCATGATCATTACAGGTATGTGCGCGGGGATCGTCAACGCCTCCCGCACGTCCTCCGGTTCGAACAGCTCGCTGCCGTCGAAGTGGTTGACCGCGACGACGTAGGGCAGTCCGCAGCTCTCGAAGTAGTCGAGCGCGGGGAAGCAGTCCTTCAGGCGGCGGGTGTCGGCCAGCACGACGGCGCCGATCGCACCGCGCACCAGGTCGTCCCACATGAACCAGAACCGCTGCTGACCCGGCGTGCCGAACAGGTAGAGCACCAGGTCGTCGTCGAGCGTGAGACGGCCGAAGTCCATGGCCACCGTGGTGGTCAGCTTGCCGGGCGTGGCGGTGAGGTCGTCGGTCTCCTCGCTGGCCTCGGTCATCAGCGCCTCGGTCTGCAGGGGCGTGATCTCCGAGACGGCGGTGACCAGGGTCGTCTTGCCGACGCCGAACCCGCCCGCCACGACTATCTTCGTGGCGATCGGGGCGCGGGTGCGGTCCGTCTGCCAGGACTGCAGGTTCTCGTCGGGGTCGACGAAGGCGGCGACGCCAGCGGCGTCAGAGACGGCGGAGTCCACTCAGCACCCTTTCCAGCAGAGCGCGGTCCGGACGGCCAGTGCCGTGACCGGTCCCGGTGCCGTACACACGGATCTTTCCCTGGTCCGCGAGATCGCTGAGCAGCACGCGGACCACGCCGAGCGGCATCTTCAGCAGCGCGGCGATCTCGGCCACCGTGCGCATGCGGCGGCACAGTTCGACGATGGCCTGCATCTCGGGCATGACCCGGGTGCTGAGGGAACCATTCGTCAGTTCCTTGCGCTCCTGCGGGGCCTCGAGCGCCGCGACGAACGTCTCCACGAGGAGGACGTGTCCGAAGCGGGTACGGCCGCCGGTGAGCGAGTAGGGGCGGACGCGGGCTGGTTTGCGGTCGCCGCCGCGGACGGGGAGCGTCCGCCTCTGCTGCTTGTCACTGGTCATCGGGCACTCCCGGCGGACTCCTGCTCCAGGGATTTTCGCAGCTCGCTGCGGAGCTCGGGGGTCAGGACGTGGCCGGCGCGGCCGACGAACAGCGCCATGTGGTACGCCACCACGCTCATGTCGCAGTCCGCGGAGCCGTGCACGCCGAGCAGTGAGCCGTCGCTGATCGACATCACGAACAGGCTGCCCTCGTCCATCGCGACCATCGTGTGCTTCACGGGGCCGGAGTCCATCAGCCGGGCGGCGCCGATGGTGAGGCTGCCGATGCCGGAGACGATGGTGGCGAGGTCGGCGGCGGAGCCGCGGGGGCCCTTCGCCGCCGTGCGGGTCTGCGCCTGGCGGGCCTCGTCGTTCCGGCCCGGGTCGGAGGAGAGCAGGAGCAGGCCGTCGGAGGAGACGACCGCCACCGACTGGATGCCCGGCACCTCCTCGACCAGGTTCGTCAGCAGCCAGTGCAGGTTACGGGCTTCACTGCTCAGTCCGAAGGTACTGGGCGCGGTCAACTGCTTGCCTCCTCGACTGTGCCCCCCGTGGCTTCTTCGGATGTGGCTGATTCTGTGGCGGGAGCCTGGGTCTGACCGGTCTGCTCGGCGATCTCCGCCTGTACGTCGCGGTAGCCGGCCTCCGCCCCCCGACGGAAGCCGCCCAGCCTGCGGCGCAGAGCATCGGCGTCGACGGATCCGCTCCGTTGGCGGGGTGCCTCGGTGGGGGTGGTGATCTTCGGGGTGCGCTTGGGGAGGCCCTTCGCGGTGACGGGCTCCTCCTCGTCCGGGGTACGGGTGTGTTCGGCCGCGGCCTCGGCTTCGCCTTCGGCCCGGTTGTTCCCACCCGCATCACCCGTGCGGCTTTCGTCGCCGGGTGCGGATGGCCCCGCTGGGGCGTACTCGCCGTCGGCGGCCGCGGCGGCGGGAGCGGGAGCGGGAGCGGTCTGGGTGTAGGCGTCGTCCGCCTCCGGCGGGCGGCCGTGGGCCTCCGGCACGTTGGCCGGGTCCTCCGCCGCCGCGGCCGGGCCCTCCGTGGCCGGGGCCGGGATCAGGAGTTCCATCGTGGTCTCGGCCGGGCGCTCCGGGGCGGGCGCGAGGTCGTCGCCGGCCGCGCGCGGGGCCGGGAGGTCTGCTGCGGCTACCGGGGTGGCGCCGACGTCCTGGGTTTCCGGGCTCTCCCGTACGGCCTTCTCCGCCAGGGCGACCAACGGGTCGGCGGCGGGCGTGCGCGCGGGCAGGAGGTTGGAGTTGGCCTCGGCGTCGGCGCCGGGGAGGGAGAACGTGTGGGCGGTGGGGACCGAGGACGACGAAGTCGGCACCGCGGACGACGGGGCCGCCGCCAGCAGCGGGCCCGGCAGGACGACGACCGCGGCCACCCCACCCTGCTTCTGCTCGCGCAGCTGGACGCGGACGCCGTGCCGGTGGGCGAGGCGGGCGACGACGTACAGGCCGAGACCGAGCCCCTCCTCACCCTCCTGGTCGTAGGGGGACTCGGGGTCGAACTCGGCGAGGCGGGCGTTCAGCCGGGTCATCCGGTCCGCGGTCATCCCGATGCCCTCGTCCTGGACGGAGAGCATGACCTCGCCGTTCTCCAGCAGCCAGCCGGAGACCTCGACGGGCATGTCCGGCGGGGAGAAGGACGCCGCGTTCTCCAGCAGCTCCGCCAGCAGGTGCGAGAGGTCGTCCGCGGCGAAGCCCGCCACATGGGCGTGCGGGGGAAGGGCGGAGATACGGACCCGCTCGTAGCGCTCGATCTCGCTCACCGCGGCCCGCACCACGTCGACCAGCGGCACCGGACCCGCGTGCTGCTGAACGTGCTCCGTACCGGCGAGGACCAGGAGGTTCTCGCTGTGGCGGCGCATGACCGTGGCGAAGTGGTCGAGCTTGAACAGGGTCGCGAGGCGCTCGGGGTCCTGCTCGCGCTCCTCCAGGCCCTCGATGACCGTCAGCTGGCGCTCGACCAGGCCGAGCGTGCGCAGCGCCAGGTTCACGAAGGTGCCGCCGATGCTGTCGCGCAGGCGCTCGAGCTGGGCGGCGGAGTCGGTCAGTTCGGCGCGCAGCTCCTCGCGGGCGTCGGCCATCTTCTGCCGCTGCCCGACCAGGTGCTTGCGGTCGGACTCCAGCGTGGTGACGCGTTCGTGCAGGGCGGCGGCGTGCGCGTGCAGGGCGTTGACGGACCGGACGACCTGGGCGAACTCGTCGTTGCGGCCGGTGAAGGTGACCGGTTCCTCGGCGACGGGGTCGGCCGACTCGGCCAGCCGGGCGGAGCCGCGGCGCAGCACCGACAGGGGTCGGGTGAGGCTGCGGGCCATCCCCGTGGCGACGCCGACGGCCAGCAGCATCAGCGCGCCCAGGACGGCGATCCGGATCTCCAGCGCGGTGACGTCGTCGTCGCGCAGCTTCGCGAGGTCCTTGGTGCGGCGGTCGTAGAGGGCGGACTCGACGCCGCTCATCATGTCGACGCGGGCCGAGAGCGCGGCGTCGACCTTCCCGGCGCGGGTGCCGAGTTCGGAGTCGCTCAGGGTCGGCTGGTCGGTGAGGGAGGCCAGGTACTTCTCGGCCTGGTTGACCTCGGCGCCGGTGACGGTGGAGTCGTACGACGCGAGGGCCTCCTTGGGCGCCGTCTCGCGGAAGCCGGCGAGGGCGGCGTCGGAGCGCAGCCGGGCCTGCTGGGCGGCGGCGGTCAGGGCGTCGCGCGTCTTGGCGTCTGCGCTGGAGGAGGAGGTGGTCGTGGTCGGCAGGCCGGTGACGGGGCTGATGACGGTCTGCGTGGAGCGCGGCACCGCGAGGGCCGCCAGCAGCAGCCCGCGCGCGGCGGCCGACTGCTGTACGGCGGAGTCGAGCTGGGCGAGCGCGTACGCGCCGCCTCCGGCCCTGGGCGGCACCTTCTCGGCCAGCTGCTCGGCGAGCCGGTGCAGCCCAGCGATGGCGGCGGAGTAGGCGTCGTGCGTCTGCAGGGCGCTGCTCTTGCCGGTGAGCGCGGAACGGCGCAGGCTCGCGATGCCGTCGAGGTCGCCGCGCAGCGAGGCGGGGAGGTCGGGGTCGGCGCGCAGCTCCTCGATCTGCCGGTCGACGCGGGCGCTGCGCTGCTCGGAGGGCGCCTTGGACTTGGACCGGCCGGCCGCGATGTACGACGTGACGTCGTCCCGCTCGTCGGCCAGGGAGTGCGCGAGGACCAGCGCGTCCTGGGTCTGCCCGGCCAGCGTCACCAGGTCCTGGGAGTCCTTGAGCTGCCCGGAGGCGGCCAGGACGGACGGGGCTCCCGCGCCGGCTATGGCGGCGGCCACGACGGCCACGGCGACGATGAGCCGATTGCGTACGTGGGTGGGCCGGCCCTTGCCGGTGACGGTGCCGGAGGGCTGCTCCGAACCCCCTTGAGGGGCCGTCTGCTTGCCTGTGCGACGAGGCCGCGTCTTCTGCACCGGTGCTCGCATTCCTGACTCGTGATACTCGTGGGCCTGGGTGACGTTCCGTCAACTGACGCCGACCACGCACCCGGGTACGGGTCCCGACCCTCCCAACTCCGTTGGGCAGCGGTCGCGCATCACCTGACCCGCCACCCGAAGGAGTGAACCTCGGAGAGGAGTTGGCGGGCAAGTTCCTCCGGCGATTGCGGCCGCCCTTCCGGGCGGGCCGGTTGGACGTCTGCCACGGGCGGTGGCAGTATTCGCCGCCGCGCTTTCCCAGAACAACGAATTACACCTCAAATCAGACGTCTGACCTGCGTGAGTGCGCCAATTCGGCGACCGATGGCCGCCTTTGGTGAACGCCGTGAAGACGTCGTGGAGACTGGCCGGATGCGTACGGAACTTGTTTCGGAACCCGGCGAACCGGGCCACCCCAACGAGGACTTCGCCGCGGTGGCGCTGCCCGCTTCCGGCCAGGGCGGCGCGGTGGTCGTCCTGGACGGGGTGACGCCGCCGCGTGGCGGGACCGGCTGTCTGCATTCGGTCCCCTGGTACACGGCCCACCTGGGCGGCTCGCTGACCGAACTGACCGTTTCCCTCCCGGATGTGCCGCTGACCGAGGCGCTCTCCCGCGCCATCATCCGTACCGCTGAGGCACATGAGCGGACCTGTGACCTTTCTCACCCGCGCACTCCGCAGGCGACCGTGGTCGTCGCCCGGTGGGGCGCGGAGACGGTCGAGTACCTGGTGCTGTCCGACTCGGCCCTGCTGCTGCGGTCTCCGCGCGGCGTGGTCACCGCGGTGCTGGACGACCGTATCTCCCGGCTGCCGGCGGCCTCGCTGGCCACGGACGCGATCGTGGACGCGACGGTCCGCAACAAGGAGGGCGGCTTCTTCACGGCGGCGGCCGACCCGGCCGTGGCGGCACGGGCGGTGACCGGCGTGGTGCCCCGGGGCGAGGTGCGGGCGCTGGCCGCGCTGACGGACGGCGCCGCGCGGTGGGTGGAGCGGTTCGGGGAGGGCGGCTGGGCGGACTGTCTGCACTTCGTGCGCAAGGAGGGGGCGCGGGCGCTCGTGAACCGGGTCCGGGAACTGGAACGGGCCGACGAGCGCGAGCGGGTGCATCTGCGGCGCAGCAAGACGCACGACGACGCGACCGTCGTGTACGTGGAACTGCCGTGAGCCGCGGGGCCGGCCGGCACGGGCTCAGCCGGCCCGGCCGCCGGTCGGGGTGATGGCGTGCCACTGCCCGTCCCTGCCCTGACCGTTGGTCTGTCCGGCCGCCGTGTCGCCCACGTAGCGGTACAACGGCCAGCCGGCGAGGGTGAGCTGCGTCCTGCCGTCGCGGTGGACCGTGCCGAGCAGGCCCTTGTCCACCCCGGAGGCCTGAACCGCGCCCTGCACGATCACGGGGATCCAGGTCTTCACGCACGCGCCGGAGCACGTCCACCGGGACGGGTTCGGCCGGTCCCGGTCGTACCGGTAGAGGGTCATCCCGCTGCCGTCGGTGACCGTGCCGCCCGCGCTGCGCACGGCGGTCGTGACCGACTGCGCGCCGCCCGCCGGAGAGGGGTCGGCCGGTGCGGAGGAGGCCGGTGCGGAGGTGGCGGGGCCGGAGGAGGCGACGGCCGCCGGGGCGACGGTGCCGGAGGCGTCGGAGCCGGCGGAGCTGCACGCGGCCAGCAGGAACGCTGCGATGAGGCCGGTGGCCGAGGCGAGCACGATGCGGTGCGGGATCACGGGGTTGCCCTTCTGCGGGAGTCGCCGTCCTGTCACCCCTTGGTACGTCCGGCGGTCGCCGTGCTCTCAGCGTCCGGCGCCACATGACGCACTCTTGAACGACCGGCCGACCCCGCGGCCGGGTCGCCTACCGCTCCATACCGCGGTTCAACTGCCCCAGTAGGTGCGCCAGTTGGGCCACCTCCCCGCGGTCCCAGTGGGACAGCTGGCTGAAGTACCGGGCCCGTCGGGCGTCGCGCACCTTGGCGACCCGCGCGTGCCCCTCCCGGGTCAGATGCACCAGCCACGCCCGTCCGTCGGCCGGGTCGGGCTCGCGGGCCACCAGGCCGAGATCCTCCAGCGCCCGGAGCTGACGGGACATGGTGGCCTTGCCGACGCCGATGTAGGCGGCGAGTTCGGTCGCGCGCTGGCGGCCGCACTCGTCCAGCCGGATCAGCAGGCCGTAGGCCGCCGACTCCAGGTCGGGGTGGACCTCGCGGGCCATCTCGCCCTGGTTGGCGCGGGCGCGCCGGAACAGGATCGTCAGTTCGCGTTCCAGGGACAGGTACTCCTGGTCTGCACCACTCGCCGACGGCTCCGCTCCGAGCCGGCGTCCGTCGCCGTTTCCGCCTTCGTGCACGTCAGTCCCTGCCTCGGTTTTCCCCGTACTGAAAGTTTCCGCCAAACCCCGTCATCGCCGCAGCTCCGTCAGTATTTCGCAGGGCTAGACCAACGGCACCGTCCGGCCCCTCTTCCCAGCCGCTCGTCTACGTGCGTAGCTTCGTTGACGAGCCGGGCCCGGCCGCCCGCGCCGCCCGGTCCACCGGCACCCCGGTGTTCCCCCCACCGAGCATCACCGAGCCTTCGGAGGCACGCCATGCCCGTGCACAGACCGAACCCGCTCCGCCCCCGGCGCCTCTTCCTCGCCGGCCTTCTGCTCGCCGCCCTCACCCTCGCCCTCGCCGCCCCGGCCGACGCGGCGACCACCCCGGCCCGCGGCTCCGCCCACATGGGCATGGGCGTCCTCGCGCACGACGGACAGCACGGCACGCCCGCCCCCACCGCCGTCACCCAGACAGAGGGCGTCGACGTCTCCGGCTACCAGGGCAACGTGGCCTGGTCGACCCTGTGGAGCAGCGGGGTCAGGTGGGCCTACACCAAGGCGACCGAGGGGACGTACTACACCAACCCCTCCTTCGCCCAGCAGTACAACGGCTCCTACAACGTCGGCATGATCCGTGGCGCGTACCACTTCGCCACCCCCGACACCACCAGCGGGGCGACCCAGGCGAACTACTTCGTCGACCACGGCGGCGGCTGGTCCCGCGACGGCAAGACCCTCCCCGGCGTCCTCGACATCGAGTGGAACCCGTACGGCGCCGCCTGCTACGGCAAGTCGCAGTCCGCGATGGTGAGCTGGATCGCCGACTTCCTGAACACCTACCGGTCGCGCACCGGACGGGACGCCGTGATCTACACGGCCACCAGCTGGTGGACCGACTGCACCGGCAACTACGGAGGCTTCGCGGCGAGCAGCCCGCTGTGGATCGCGCGGTACGCCTCGGACCCGGGGACGCTGCCGGCCGGCTGGGGCTACTACACGATGTGGCAGTACACCTCGTCCGGTCCGACCGTCGGCGACCACGACAAGTTCAACGGCGCCCTGGACCGCGTACAGGCTCTCGCGAACGGCTGAGGCACCGGCGTACGGCGAGGGCCCGGGCCTCCCTCACGGGACCCGGGCCCTGCCTGTCCGGCGGCGTCCGTCACGCCGCCACCGGAACCTCCGGCTCGGCGCCGCTCTTCGCGGGCGCGAGCGCCAGCTCCAGGACCTGACGGACGTCGGTCACGGCGTGGACGTCGAGCTTGTCCAGCACCTCGGCCGGGACGTCGTCCAGGTCGGGTTCGTTGCGCTTGGGGATGATCACCGTCGTGACCCCCGCCCGCTGCGCGGCCAGCAGCTTCTGCTTCACCCCGCCGATCGGCAGGACCCGGCCGGTCAGCGAGACCTCACCGGTCATCGCCACGTCCGTGCGGACCAGCCGGCCCGACAGCAGGGACGCCAGGGCCGTCGTCATCGTGACGCCGGCGCTGGGGCCGTCCTTGGGGACCGCGCCCGCCGGGAAGTGGATGTGCACGCCGCGGTCCTTGAGGTCCGCGACCGGCAGCTCCAGTTCCGCGCCGTGCGAGCGCAGGAAGGACAGGGCGATCTGCGCGCTCTCCTTCATGACGTCGCCCAGCTGGCCGGTGAGCGTCAGGCCCGCCGCGCCCGTCTCGGGGTCCGCGAGGGACGCCTCGACGAACAGGACGTCGCCGCCCGCGCCGGTGACCGCCAGGCCCGTCGCCACACCGGGCACGGCCGTACGGCGCTCCGCCGGGTCCTGGGCCGACTCCGGGACGTGGTGCGGGCGGCCGATCAGACCGCGCAGATCGGCGTCCGTGATGGTGAACGGCAGCTCCCGGTCGCCCAGTTCGTGCTGGGCCGCGACCTTGCGCAGCAGCCGCGCGATCGACCGCTCCAGGGTGCGCACGCCCGCCTCACGGGTGTACTCGCCGGCGAGCTTGCGCAGGGCGCTCTCGTCCAGGGTCACCTCGTCCTTGTCCAGGCCCGCCCGCTCCAGCTGGCGCGGGAGCAGGTGGTCGCGGGCGATGACGACCTTCTCGTCCTCGGTGTAGCCGTCCAGGCGGACCAGCTCCATCCGGTCCAGCAGGGCCTCCGGGATGGCTTCCAGGACGTTCGCCGTCGCGAGGAACACGACGTCGGACAGGTCGAGTTCGACCTCCAGGTAGTGGTCGCGGAAGGTGTGGTTCTGCGCCGGGTCGAGGACTTCGAGCAGGGCGGCCGCCGGGTCGCCCCGGAAGTCGGAGCCGACCTTGTCGATCTCGTCGAGCAGGACGACCGGGTTCATCGAACCGGCCTCCTTGATCGCGCGGACGATACGGCCCGGCAGCGCGCCGACGTACGTACGGCGGTGGCCGCGGATCTCCGCCTCGTCGCGGACGCCGCCGAGGGCGACGCGGACGAACTTGCGGCCCATGGCGTGCGCGACGGACTCGCCGAGCGAGGTCTTGCCGACGCCGGGCGGGCCGACCAGGGCCAGGACGGCGCCGCCGCGCCGGCCGCCGATGACGCCGAGGCCGCGGTCGCTGCGGCGCTTGCGCACGGCCAGGTACTCGGTGATGCGCTCCTTCACGTCCTCCAGGCCCGCGTGCTCGGCGTCGAGGACGGCCTTGGCGCCCTGGATGTCGTAGGCGTCCTCGGTCCGCTCGTTCCACGGCAGTTCGAGGATCGTGTCCAGCCAGGTGCGGATCCAGGAGCCCTCGGGCGACTGGTCGCTGGACCGCTCCAGCTTGTCGACCTCCTTGAGGGCGGCCTCGCGGACCTTCTCCGGCAGGTCTGCGGCCTCCACCCGGGCGCGGTAGTCGTCGGACTCCTCGCCGTCCTGTTCGCCGTTGAGTTCGCGCAGCTCCTTGCGCACGGCCTCCAGCTGGCGGCGGAGCAGGAACTCGCGCTGCTGCTTGTCGACGCCCTCCTGGACGTCCTTGGCGATGGTCTCCGCGACGTCCTGCTCGGCGAGGTGGTCGCGCAGGTGCTGGGTGGCGAGCTTGAGGCGGGCGACCGGGTCGGTGGTCTCCAGCAGTTCGATCTTCTGTTCGGTGGTCAGGAAGGGCGAGTAGCCGGAGTTGTCGGCGAGCTGGGAGACGTCGTCGATGGCCTGCACGCGGTCCACGACCTGCCAGGCGCCGCGCTTGCGCAGCCAGGCGGTGGCGAGGGCCTTGTACTCCTTGACCAGTTCGGCGACGTGACCGGGCAGCGGCTCGGCAACGGTCTCGTCGATCCGCGTGCCCTCGACCCACAGCGCCGCGCCCGGCCCGGTGGTGCCGGCGCCGATCTTCACGCGGCCGCGGCCGCGGATCAGCGCGCCCGGGTCGCCGTCGGCCAGCCGGCCGACCTGCTCGACGGTGCCGAGGACACCGGTGCCGGCGTACGTCCCGTCGATGCGTGGAACCAGGAGGACCTTGGGCTTCCCGGGCTCGGACCGGGCGGCGGCCTGGGCGGCCTCCACCGCGGCGCGTACGTCGGCGTCGTTGAGGTCCAGCGGAACCACCATGCCGGGCAGCACGACCTCGCCGTCGAGCGGCAGCACAGGCAGGGTGAGCGGTGTGGACGTCGAACCCATGATCTCCCCTTCGGCAGTCAAGTTGAGCTATGCCGACTCAATGCGCGGGGGCCCGTGGATGTTCCCGGGGTCTTGCGCCGTTCGCTGTAAGCGATCAGCACGGGGCCTGACGCGGCGTAGGTTGGATCACGTCCCGGTCAGCGGCACTGAGGGGTGGACATGTCCGGTCACGTCGTCAACGGTCTGTACGAGGTTCTGGACGACCGCTTCCTCACGGGGCGCTGCGCCAACGGCGACGGGCGGCTGGAGGTGCTGTACGACGACTGCCGCTGGGCGGAGGGCCCGCTGTACGTGCCCGCGTGGCGGCAGCTGGTCTGGAGCGACATCCCCAACGACCGGCTGCTGCGGTGGGACGAGGCCACCGGCGCGGTGAGCGTCTTCCGGCACCCCGCCGGTCACGTCAACGGCAACACCCTCGACCGGCAGGGGCGGCTGGTCAGCTGCGAGCAGGGCAACCGGCGGGTGACCCGCACCGAGCCCGACGGCACGGTCACCGTCCTCGCCGACCGCTACGACGGCAAGCGCCTGAACAGCCCGAACGACGCCGTCGTGCGCTCCGACGGCACGGTCTGGTTCTCCGACCCGGACTTCGGCATCCTCAGCGACTACGAGGGCCACCGCGCCGAGTCCGAGATCGGCGCCTGCAACGTGTACCGGATCGACCCGGCGAGCGGGCGGGTGCGGCTGGCCGCCGACGGGTTCGAGGGACCCAACGGCGTGATCCTGTCGGCGGACGAGCGCCGGCTGTACGTCTCCGACTCGCGGGCCGCCCGCATCCGCGTCTTCGACGTCGCCGACGACGGCACGCTGTCCGGCGGGAAGGTCTTCGCCGCGGCCGGGGAGGGCGTGCACTACGACAACATCCGGCTCGACGACCAGGGCCGGCTGTGGGCCGCCGCCCTGGAGGACGGGGTGCACTGCTACGACCCGGACGGCACCCTCATCGGCCGGCTCCGGGTGCCCGGGACGGTGGCCAACGTGACGTTCGGCGGCCCGAAGAACAACCGCCTGTTCATCACGGCCGCGACCACGGTGTACTCCCTGGTGATGTCGGTGACGGGCGCGCCGCGCGTCTAGGGCGCCCTAGGACCGGGCCGCCAGGGCCTCCTGGCGCCAGCGGCGGACCAGCGGCCAGGTCGCGATGCCTATCGAGAGGGAGATCAGGTGACCCCAGTTGGTCATCGGGTCGGTGAACTCGATCAGGTCCTCCACCAGCATGCCGCCGAACAGGATCAGCAGCGGCCAGCGCAGCCACGGACCGAGCAGGCCGGCGAGGGCGCCGACGGCGGTGGCCACGCCGAAGCTGATGCCGTAGTCGAGGCGGTGCAGGGAAGTGTGCGGCAGGTGCCCGGCCAGGACCGCCAGCCCCACGGAGCCCTCGGTCGCGAGGGTGGCCAGGACGTGGCCGAGGAGGAAGACGACGACCGCGCGGGCGCCGCCTATCCGCCGCTCCAGGGCCGTCAGGACGAGCAGGAAGCACACGACGTACGGCGACACGAGCCCGCCCGCCACCCACAGCGCGCTGGCCAGCAGGACCAGGACCGGGGTGCGGATGAGGTGGGCCACGTCCGTGCTGGATCCCTGCTGCAGGGCGTCGACGAGGGCCGGGGAGGCGTAGGCGGCGACGAGCGAGGTGACGGCGAGGACGGCGGCGTAGGCGAAGGTGACCGGGGTGCCGGTGGGGGTGGGCAGGAGACGCCAGGGGCGGACCGCGCGACGCGCGCCGGCGGGTGCCGGCGCCGCGGCCGGGCCCCGCTGCCGTGGCAGGCCGTCCAGCAGGTCGGAGACCTCGGGGAGGGGCGCGGCCAAGGAGTGGGCGTCGGCCGTCGCGGCGGGTTCCACGGTGAGGTGCTCCTTCCGTTTCACCCCACCTTTCGGGGCCCCACGGGCCACTGTCTATGACCGACGCCACGCGTGAGCCGATTCTCAGGAACCTCTAAGACGTTTCCTGCGTCCGCCCCTTCGGCTAGGGCCTGAGCAGGACCACCTCCCTGGCGTGAGCGGCCCTGGTCGCCGGGTCCCAGTCGCCGGTGCAGTAGACGCAGGCCTCGGCGACGGAGCCGTCCCTGACCTCTGCGCGCATCAACTCCCGGCAGTACCAGGTGCCTTGTCCGTCCTCCCAGCTCTCCTCGAACTCGAGGACGAAGCCGGTGGGGGTGGCGTCGACCCGGTGGCGGGGGACCGTGCCGAGGACGGGGTGGCCACGGCGGCGCAGCGCGACGAGCTCCTCGCGCCCCCGGGCCTGCAGCCGCCACTGCGGCAGGGTCAGGTCGAGGAACACGTCGTCCGTGAACAGCCCCGCGGGGGCTGTGTTGGTCTCCAGGAACCGCACGAAGAGGTCGGCGAGTTCCTTCACCCGGGTGTCGGTCGCGGTGCTCATGACCGGCCCTCGGCCTCGGCGAGGTTGCGGCCGACGACCTCCATGGTGCGGTTCAGCTCGGCGGTCGGGCTGAACTCCACGACCTCGGTGCCGGCGAAGATGAGCGGGAGGTGGCCGGGGGCGCCGTAGTAGGTGTCGCCGGCGTGGAAGACCTCGTCGTGGTCGGCGTAGCGCAGGACGAGCCTGCCGCTGATGACCTGGCCCCAGTGCGGGCACTGGCAGCGGTCGTCGGGCAGACCGCGGAACAGCTGTGCGGGGTCCATGTCCGCCTTCATGGTCTCGTAGCCGACGGTGTACGGACCGACTTGCGCGTAGCGTCCTTCGATGACCGGCTCGTCCACCAAGAGGTCGGCCTCGGCCTTGGATGTGCGGGGCATGATGTCCTGCCTTCCCTCGGAGTTTCTCCGTCGGGAAGAAGGCGTCAGATCCGGCGGCACGATGTGAGGCGGGGGCTCACAGACGCCACTCCGGCGGCTGTTCCGGCTGGTAGACGCAGAGGGTTCCGGTGCGCACGGCCGTGCGCAGATGGCGGCCGAGCTCGGGATGGACGGCGGCGACCCGCTCCACCGCGGCCCGGATACGGGCGGTGACGGCCGTGCGGGCACGTTCGGCGGGGGAACCGGTACGGCGGACCCGGCCCCCGATCCCGTACGCGGCGGCGAGCTGCCCGACGAGGGCGTCCCGCTCGACGGCGATCCGCTCCGAACGTTCCGCGTCCCCCGTGGCGTCGGCGTCCCGCGCGTCCTCCTCCAGTTCCCGCAGCCGACGGCGGTAGGCGGCCCGGGCGACGGCGTCGACGGCCTCACCGGTGTCGCCCTGGGGGTGCAGACCGGTGGCGTCCCCGTCACCCGGGCCCACGGGCCCGGGTGACGCCAGCTCGACTGCGGGCACGGGGGTGCCGGGGCGGGAGAGGAGAACGGCGAGGTCGTGCAGGCCCTTGCCGTCGGGGACCCGCACCTCACGACCGGCGTAGCGCAGGTGCCAGAGGGGACCTTCGTGGTGGAAGAGGGCGGTGTCGGGGACGGTGGGGATGGTGGCTGCGGGGGGTTGTGACGTCTCGTGCGTGATCCGGTCGACGAGGGCGACCGCGCCCGCCGCCCCGGCCGCCCGCAGGGCCTCCGTACGGTGCGCGCGGGCCCGGTCCGGGTCGCCCATGGCCGCGGCCAGCAGGGCGAGATGCCGGTCGACGGGACCCCGTACCGCCGCGCCGATGCCCTCCACCACGAACAGGCCGGCGTAGGGGGCGAGGAGGTCGTACAGGACGGGAGCGGCGGGGTGGGAGCCCACGGCGGCCACCGTCTCCGCGGCCTGCGCCACCATCGGCAGCCACTCGCTGTCCCGGGGCGCGCCGCCGAGCCGGGGTGCCACGGCCGACAGCCGGCGCGCGGCCTCCTCCGGGCGGCCGGACTGGGCGGCCAGGAGGGCGAGCGTGACGCGCGGCCACAGCAGCGGGGAGCGTTCCAGCACGGCCGCCTCGGCCCTGACGCTCAGCAGCCCGGCACGGTCGCCCGTCTCGGCGTACAGGCACCAGCGCTGGGTGACGGCGAGCAGGCCGGCGTTCGCGCTTCCGGCCCTGCGGCCCAGCCGCTCGACCTCGTCGAGTGCGGTCGCGCAGTCCTCGTACCGGCCCTCCATCAGTGCCCGCGTGCCGCGCCACAGCGGCACGTACCAGGCGTACAGGGGGCGCCGCAGCGGTCGTACGACCGTCTCGTACGCCGCCGCCTCCGCGTCGGCCTCGGCGAACGCGCCGGTCTCCATCAGCGCGACCGACCGCAGCCGTCGGCCGAGGAGTTCGAGGGCCGGATCGCGCAGGTCGCGGGCGGTTTCGATGATCCGCTCGGACCAGGCGAGCCGGTCATGGCAGTGGTCGGGGCCGGGCCGGGCGTCGCACAGCGCGGCGAGGGCCGCGGCGAGGGTGGCCGGGTCACCGGCCTCGCGAGCCGTCCGGACGGCTTCCTCGGCGAGGGCGAGCCGCCGCCCCACCGACTCGACGAGTCCGACGGCGAGCGAAAGCCGAGCGGTGACGGCGGCCCGGAGGGCGGTGAAAGGCGCTGCGGGCGGGGAGCTGTTGTTCGTGAGGGCGGCCCTCGCCTCCGTCAGCAGGTCGACCTGTGGGCGGTCGTCCAGGTCGACCTCGAACCCGACGGGCCCGGTACCGAGCCCGAGCGCCGCCCGCGCCAGCAGGTCCGGGCGCCCGACCTCCCGCGCCAGCCCGGCGGCTCTGAGCAGCGCGCCCCGAGCGGCCTCCCGCTCCCCCGCGCCGAGCCGCGCGGCACCGAGCCCGAGCAGCATCTCGACCAGCTCGGCACGATCGGGGGAGTCGGCGCGGGCCTGCTCGACACGGCCACGGGACGCGATGGCGGCCGGCTCCTCCCCCGCGTCGCCGTTACCGTCGGTCCAGGCGTCGACCGCGCGCTCGTACCAGCGGGCCGCGTCCTCGAAGGCGAACAGGGCCTCCGCCCGGGTGGCCGCCGCGCAGGCGTAGCGCGCCGCGTCCGCCGCGTGTTCGGGGCCGGCGAGGAACAGGTGGTGGGCGACCTCCGCGGGGCCGGTGTCACGGCCGCGGCGGGCGTAACCGGCCAGGACCTCCGCGGCGGTGTGGTGGAGGGCGGCGCGGTCGGCTGGGGCGAGGACGTCGTACACGGCGTCCCGGAGCAGGTCGTGGCGGAACCCGGCCCGGTGGGCGCCCACCTCCGCCAGCAGCCCGGCCCCGGCGGCCTCGCCCAGCAGCGACCGCACTTCCGCCAACGGCACCTCCGCGGCCTCGGCCAGCACGTCCAGCCGGAACCGGGTGCCGAGCACGGCGGCCACGTCCAGCAGACGCGCGGCCCGCGGGGTCAGATCGGCCAACCGCTCCCCCACGGCGGCCCGCACGGCACCCGGGAAGACACCGGCGCCCTCCCCGTCCGCCGCCTCGCCGCTCCAACTCCCGTTCCGCAGCAGCTCGGTGACGAAGAACGCGTCGCCGCCGGTGCGCCGTACCAGCGACCGCACGGCCTCCGACTCCGGTACCGCGCCGGTCACCGCCTCGACGAGCGCCGCCACATCCCTCTCGGGCAGCGGCCCGAGCACCGACACGCGTCCCCGCCGCAGCAGTTGTGCCCGGACCCGGTCCCGGCCCGGCCCGCCACCACCACCGCCCTCCCGCCAGGCCGCCTCCTCGTCACGAGCCGTGGCCACCAGCAGGAGCGGCATCGTGCGGGCGGTGTCGGCCGTCTCCAGCAGGAGGCGCAGCGAGGACGCGTCGGCGGCGTGGGCGTCGTCCAGGACGACGAGGAGAGGACGGCGCCGGGCGGCCGTCGCGAGGAGCTCGGCCACGTCGGCGGTCAGGCGCAGGCGGGCCGCCTCCGGGTCCGCGCCGCGCAGGGCGCCGGGGCCGGCCCCGGCCACCAGCGCCCGCAGCGGCGGGGACGCGGCGACCAGCCGGCCGCATGCCACGTCGTCGGCGACGAGCTCGCGCAGCAGCCGCGACCAGGGTCTGAACGCGCGGCCGACGGTCTGCGGCGGGCACCACGTCCACAGCGTGCGGAAGCCCTCGGCGTGCGCGGCGGCCTCCTCGGCCGTACGGGTCTTGCCCGCGCCCGCCGGCCCGGCCAGCGTCACCAGTCCGCCCCGGCCGGCCGCGGCGGACTCCAGAGCCGCGCGCAGCTCACCCAGCACGCCCTCGCGTCCCACGAACGGGTATTCCGCGGCCATACATCCACCACGCACTTCCGCCGTCGCACGCCGACCTCGCACCCGTCTGACGCCGGCTCTCTCGCCGATCTCCCGCTGTCTCGAGCGTAGGCACCGACCGCGGCGCGCGCGAGGCATGGGTGCCGGGCGCGCGAGGCATGGGTGCCGGGCGCGCGAGGCATGGGTGAGGGCGCGCCGCGGCGGCGGCGGGGCGGACGGAGGGGCGGACGGCGGGGCGGACGGAGGGGCCGAGTGCGGCGGCCCCCGCGCCGGCCGCCCGGCAATTGCCCGCGCCCCCGTTCCAGGTTCGTGCAGGATGGGACCATGACCGCCGCCTACGACACGCCAGTTGTGCTGGACCGTCGCGAGGGTCCCTACGGGGAGGTCGCGCTGCGCCGGCACGGGGAGTTGCTGCAGATCATCGCCAACGGGTGTTTCCTGATGGACACGTCGGACGGGCGCTCGGAGCGCCTGCTCGTCGACGTGGCGCTCGCCGAACTGGACGACCGGCCGAACCCCGACGTGCTGATCGGAGGCCTGGGCGTGGGCTTCTCGCTCGCACACGCCGCGGCGAACCCGCGCTGGGGCGCCGTCACCGTCGTGGAGCGGGAACCCGCCGTCGTCGACTGGCACCGCCGCGGGCCCCTTTCGGAAATGTCCGGCCGGGCCCTCGCCGATCCCCGCACCACCGTCGTGGAGGCGGATCTCGTCGAATACCTCCGTGAGACATCCGCCACTTACGACGCCCTCTGCCTGGACATCGACAACGGTCCGGACTGGACTGTCACCGACGGCAACGACGGGCTGTACTCGCCGGCCGGACTCGCAAGCTGCGCAAGGGTGTTGAAACCCGGCGGCGTCCTCGCGGTGTGGTCCGCGCGGCCCTCTCCGGAATTTGAAGGAACACTGCGGAATGCCGGGTTCCAGCGGGTGCGTACCGAAGAGATCCCGGTTGCCCGGGGCGTTCCGGACGCCGTGCACCTCGCCGTCCGACCTGGATAGCCGAAGCGCGGTTACTCCCCGTACTCTGCTTCCCTGACGCGGATCATTCAAGCGTCAATCGCAAGCATGCGCAGGCATGAGCCAGTCAGAAGGAATGACCCCACGCATTCCGGAAAGCAACTCAGGGGCGGGCGATGGAGCAGACCCACACATCCCACAACGGCACGACGGCGACCCCTGGCGCACAGCGCCGGGTGCTGGTGGTCGAGGACGACCCGACCATCGTCGACGCCATCGCGGCCCGCCTGCGCGCCGAGGGCTTCCTCGTGCAGACCGCGGGTGACGGCCCGGCCGCCGTCGACACCGCCGAGGCCTGGCAGCCCGATCTGCTGATCCTCGACATCATGCTGCCCGGCTTCGACGGTCTGGAGGTCTGCCGCCGTGTGCAGGCCGCCCGTCCGGTGCCGGTGCTGATGCTCACCGCGCGCGACGACGAGACCGACATGCTGGTCGGGCTCGGCGTCGGCGCCGACGACTACATGACCAAGCCGTTCTCGATGCGGGAGCTGGCCGCGCGCGTGCACGTCCTGCTGCGGCGCGTGGAGCGGGCCGCGCTGGCCGCCGCGACGCCGAGAAGCGGCATCCTGCGCCTGGGCGAGCTGGAGATCGACCACGCGCAGCGCCGGGTGCGGGTCAGGAGCGAGGACGTCCACCTCACGCCGACCGAGTTCGACCTGCTGGTGTGCCTGGCCAACACCCCGCGCGCGGTGCTCTCCCGGGAGCAGCTGCTGGCCGAGGTGTGGGACTGGGCGGACGCGTCCGGCACGCGCACCGTCGACAGCCACATCAAGGCGCTGCGCCGGAAGATCGGCGCCGAGCGGATCCGCACCGTGCACGGTGTGGGCTACGCGCTGGAGACCCCGACGCCATGAGCGGCGGTCCGTCCGCACGGAGAGGCCCCGGAGAGCAGCCGGAGCCCTGGGGCGGCCTGCGCCCGTTCTCGATCAAGACGAAGCTGGGCGCGCTCGTCGTCATCGCGGTGCTCATCACCACCGGCCTGATGATGATCGCGATGCGCACGGCGACCGAGCTGCGCTTCATCACGGTCTTCTCGATGATCGCCACACTGCTGATAACGCAGTTCGTGGCGCATTCGCTCACCGCGCCGCTGGACGACATGAACGCGGTGGCCGGCGCCATCTCGCACGGCGACTACACGCGCCGGGTGCGGGAGAACCGGCGCGACGAGCTGGGCGACCTGGCGCAGACGATCAACCGCATGGCCGACGACCTGGAGGCCCAGGACCGCCAGCGCAAGGAGCTGGTGGCGAACGTCTCGCACGAACTGCGCACGCCGATCGCGGGGCTGCGCGCGGTGCTGGAGAACATCGTGGACGGCGTCACGACCGCCGACCCCGAGACCATGCGCACGGCCCTGAAGCAGACCGAGCGGCTGGGCCGGCTCGTGGAGACGCTGCTGGACCTGTCCCGGCTGGACAACGGCGTCGTACCGCTCAGGCAGCGGCGCTTCGAGGTGTGGCCGTATCTGTCGGGCGTGCTGAAGGAGGCCAACATGGCCGTGCCGGCGCGCGCGGGCATCGCCTCGGGCTCCGGCAGCAGCACGCGCACGGACGTCCATCTGCACCTGGACGTCTCCCCGCCGGAGCTGACCGCGCACGCGGACCCCGAGCGCATCCACCAGGTCGTGGCGAATCTCATCGACAACGCGGTCAAGCACAGCCCCGCGCACGGCCGGGTGACGGTGAAGGCCCGGCGCGGCGCGCTGCCGGAGTCGCTGGAGCTGGAGGTGCTCGACGAGGGCCCCGGCATCCCGCGCTCGGAGTGGCACCGCGTCTTCGAGCGCTTCAACCGCGGTGGCGCGGGCTCGTCCAACGGACACAGCGGCGACGGCGGTACGGGTCTGGGGCTGGCGATCGCCCGCTGGGCCGTCGATCTGCACGGAGGCCGGATCGGAGTGGCCGAATCCGTGCGTGGCTGCCGGATTCTCGTCACCCTTCCGGGAGAGACATCCGTTCAAAGTTGACGTAAAGTCCGAACCGGAGCCTCAAGATCCATCCGTGTCGCCGGGCCGGACCCGCTGACTGACACGTGTGATCAGGAACACGCCCACAGACGGTGTCTGCCGGGCTTGATCGGCGAACCCGCGGGAAGTCTCACCAGAAGCGGAACCTCGCTTGTTTCCCGCCATTTCCACGCCCGAAACACGATTTCAGATGTGACTTACGCGACGATGACCTTGCTCGGCCTGACCTACCCGCCCCAGGGGGCGTAGCCTTTATTCCCGCTGTCCATCACCTTGTGAAGCGGAAGAGGGCGGTTGCCGCCGTGTCGCCACAGTCCCCCAGTAACTCGAGCATCTCGACCGACACCGACCAAGCCGGGAAGAACCCCGCTGCTGCGTTCGGTCCCAACGAGTGGCTCGTCGACGAGATCTATCAGCAGTACCTCCAGGACCCGAACTCGGTGGACCGAGCCTGGTGGGACTTCTTCGCCGACTACAAGCCGGGAGCGGCCGCCTCGGCTCCGACGACGGCTGCCGCGGAGACCACCACAGCGGCCCCCGCCGCGGCTCCGGCGGCCCCGGCCGCCGCCTCCGCTCCCGCGCCCGCCCAGGCCGCCCCCGCGCAGCCCAGGCCCGCTGCCGCCGCCCCGGCCCCCGCGAAGCCGGCCGCCGCCGCCCCGGCGCCCGCCGCGGCCAAGCCGGCCGCCGCCAAGCCGGCCGCGAAGGCCGAGCCCGCCGCCCAGGCCGCCGACGGCCCGGAGCTGGTGACGCTGCGCGGCCCCGCCGCCGCCGTCGCGAAGAACATGAACGCCTCGCTGGAGCTGCCGACGGCCACCTCGGTCCGCGCGGTCCCGGTGAAGCTGCTGTTCGACAACCGCATCGTCATCAACAACCACCTCAAGCGCGCCCGGGGCGGGAAGATCTCCTTCACGCACCTGATCGGCTACGCGATGGTGCAGGCCATCAAGGCCATGCCGTCGATGAACAACGCGTTCGGCGAGAAGGACGGCAAGCCGACCCTGATCAAGCCGGCGCACGTCAACCTCGGCCTCGCCATCGACCTGGTGAAGCCCAACGGCGACCGCCAGCTCGTCGTCGCGGCCATCAAGAAGGCCGAGACGCTGAACTTCTTCGAGTTCTGGCAGGCCTACGAGGACATCGTCCGCCGCGCCCGCGACGGCAAGCTGACGATGGACGACTTCACCGGTGTCACGGTCTCCCTGACCAACCCCGGCGGCCTCGGCACCGTCCACTCCGTGCCGCGGCTGATGCCCGGCCAGTCGGTGATCATGGGCGTCGGCTCCATGGACTACCCGGCGGAGTTCCAGGGCACCAGCCAGGACACCCTGAACAAGCTCGGCATCTCGAAGGTCATGACGCTCACGTCGACCTACGACCACCGGGTCATCCAGGGCGCCGCGTCCGGCGAGTTCCTGCGCCAGGTCGCCAACCTCCTGCTCGGCGAGGGCAACTTCTACGACGAGATCTTCGAGGCGCTGCGCATCCCCTACGAGCCGGTCCGCTGGCTCAAGGACATCGACGCCAGCCACGACGACGACGTCACCAAGGCCGCCCGCGTCTTCGAGCTGATCCACTCCTACCGGGTCCGCGGTCACGTCATGGCCGACACCGACCCGCTGGAGTACCGCCAGCGCAAGCACCCCGACCTGGACATCACCGAGCACGGCCTCACCCTGTGGGACCTGGAGCGCGAGTTCGCCGTCGGCGGCTTCGCCGGCAAGTCGATGATGAAGCTGCGCGACATCCTCGGCGTGCTGCGCGACTCGTACTGCCGCACCACCGGCATCGAGTTCATGCACATCCAGGACCCCAAGCAGCGCAAGTGGATCCAGGACCGCGTCGAGCGCCCGCACGCCAAGCCGGAGCGCGAGGAGCAGCTGCGCATCCTGCGCCGGCTGAACGCGGCGGAGGCGTTCGAGACCTTCCTGCAGACGAAGTACGTCGGCCAGAAGCGCTTCTCCCTCGAGGGCGGCGAGTCGGTCATCCCGCTGCTGGACGCGGTCCTCGACTCGGCCGCCGAGTCCCGCCTGGACGAGGTCGTCATCGGCATGGCCCACCGCGGCCGCCTGAACGTCCTGGCCAACATCGTCGGCAAGTCGTACGCGCAGATCTTCCGCGAGTTCGAGGGCAACCTCGACCCGAAGTCGATGCACGGCTCCGGCGACGTGAAGTACCACCTGGGCGCCCAGGGCACCTTCACCGGCCTGGACGGCGAGCAGATCAAGGTCTCGCTGGCCGCGAACCCCTCCCACCTGGAGACGGTCGACCCGGTCATCGAGGGCATCGTCCGCGCCAAGCAGGACATCATCAACAAGGGCGGCACGGACTTCACGGTCCTGCCGATCGCCCTGCACGGCGACGCGGCCTTCGCAGGCCAGGGCGTCGTGGCCGAGACCCTGAACATGTCGCAGCTGCGCGGCTACCGCACCGGCGGCACGGTCCACATCGTCATCAACAACCAGGTCGGCTTCACCGCGGCGCCGGAGTCCTCGCGCTCGTCGATGTACGCCACCGACGTGGCCCGCATGATCGAGGCCCCGATCTTCCACGTGAACGGCGACGACCCGGAGGCCGTCGTGCGCGTCGCGCGGCTCGCCTTCGAGTTCCGCCAGGCGTTCAACAAGGACGTGGTGATCGACCTCATCTGCTACCGCCGCCGCGGTCACAACGAGTCGGACAACCCGGCCTTCACCCAGCCGCTGATGTACGACCTGATCGACAAGAAGCGCTCGGTGCGCAAGCTGTACACCGAGTCCCTGATCGGTCGCGGCGACATCACCCTGGAAGAGGCCGAGCAGGCCCTGCAGGACTACCAGGGCCAGCTGGAGAAGGTCTTCACGGAGGTCCGCGAGGCCATCACCGCCCAGCCCACCTCGGGCCCGGTGTCGGACCCGAAGGCGGAGTTCCCGGTCGCCGTGAACACCGCGATCTCCACGGAGACCGTGAAGCGGATCGCCGAGTCCCAGGTCAACATCCCGGACTACTTCCACGTGCACCCGCGTCTGCTGCCGCAGCTGCAGCGCCGGGCCGCGATGGTCGAGGACGGCACGATCGACTGGGGCATGGGCGAGACCCTCGCCGTCGGCTCCCTGCTGCTGGAGGGCACCCCGGTGCGCCTGTCCGGCCAGGACTCCCAGCGCGGCACCTTCGGCCAGCGTCACGCGGTCCTCATCGACCGCGAGACGGGCGAGGAGTACACCCCGCTGCAGTACCTCGCCGAGGAGCAGGCCCGCTACAACGTCTACAACTCCCTGCTGTCCGAGTACGCGGTCATGGGCTTCGAGTACGGCTACTCGCTCGCCCGTCCCGACGCGCTCGTGATGTGGGAGGCGCAGTTCGGCGACTTCGTCAACGGCGCGCAGACGGTGGTCGACGAGTACATCTCGGCGGCCGAGCAGAAGTGGGGCCAGACGTCCGGCGTCACCCTGCTCCTCCCGCACGGCTACGAGGGCCAGGGCCCGGACCACTCCTCGGCCCGCGTCGAGCGCTTCCTGCAGCTGTGCGCGCAGAACAACATGACGGTCGCGATGCCGACCCTGCCGTCGAACTACTTCCACCTCCTGCGGTGGCAGGTGCACAACCCGCACCACAAGCCGCTGGTGGTCTTCACCCCGAAGTCGATGCTGCGCCTGAAGGCCGCCGCGTCGAAGACGGAGGAGTTCACCTCGGGTCAGTTCCGCCCGGTCATCGGCGACTCGTCGGTCGAAGCGGCAGCGGTCCGCAGGGTCGTCTTCGTGGCGGGCAAGCTGTACTACGACCTCGAGGCCGAGCGGCAGAAGCGCGGCATCACGGACACCGCGATCATCCGTATCGAGCGTCTGTACCCGCTGCCGGGTGCCGAGCTCCAGGCGGAGATCGCCAAGTACCCGAACGCCGAGAAGTACCTGTGGGCCCAGGAGGAGCCGGCGAACCAGGGTGCCTGGCCGTTCATCGCCCTCAACCTGATCGACCACCTGGACCTGGCGGTCGGCGCGGACGTCCCGCACGGCGAGCGCCTGCGGCGCATCTCGCGCCCGCACTCCTCGTCCCCGGCGGTGGGTTCCGCCAAGCGCCACCAGGCGGAGCAGGAGCAGCTGGTGCGAGAGGTGTTCGAGGCGTGAGCCTCTGAGCATCGCTCGACCGACCGGATCGACGGATCGGCCCCATCGCCTCGGGTGAGGCGGTGGGGCCGATGTCCGTCACAGGTCCCGGCTGAGGTACGAGGGCCTGCCGGGCGGTTCGTAGAGCAGGGCGATGCCCCGGGCCCACGCCGCGTCGGGGTCGTCGCGCAGCCGCAGGGTCCAGACCGCGGCGAGCAGGCCCTCCGCGGATCGCGCCCCGCGGACCAGCTCCTGCGCGCGCTCGACGAACCGGTCGCAGTCCTCGTGGTCCGTGCCGCGCCGCCACAGCACCAGCGCGTGACCGTTCGCCCCGGTCGCCTCCAAGACCGCGAGCCCCTGGCCGCCTCCACCCAGGCAGCCGCAGTAGACGGGGACCGCGGTCATGGGCGAGGTCATCACCTGCAGTTCCAGCGACGCGGAGTCGTGGGACAGCGGGATCGGCACCAGCGGACCGTTGGCCACTCCGGCCCAGCGCAGCAGGCGCAGGGAGTCGTCCTGGGCCGTGGGGGGCAGCAGGGGGTGTTCGAGCGCCACGGTGACGCTCGCGCGTTCGCCCAGTGGCGGTTCCTGCGGTTCCCCGTCGAGCAGCCACTCGTCCACTGGCTCGGCGAGCAGGTCGTACGGCATGGAGAACTCGATGTACAGCGGCTGGTCGAAGGCCCGCGACAGGCGGAGGGACGCGGTGAGGGAGGGCGCGAGGGCCTCCCGCAGGCCGGCTCGGGCGTGCCCGCTGGAGACGTGGGGCATCGGCCATCGGCGGCTGCCGCCGTAGCGCGACACGTTCCAGCGGTGTCCGCCCCGGGTCTCCCGGATCTCGACGAGGACCGGCATGCGCGACTCCCTGCGTCTGGCGTCGAGGAGTTCGCTCACGCCGGACCGGGCCGCGCCGTCGGGAAGCCCGCGGACGACGTCCTCCATCCAGGTGCGCAGCAGGGACAGCGCGCCGGGGTCGTCGTGGCCGTCGGGGGCGTCGATGCGCGCGGACCACACGTGGGCGGCGTACAGCGCCACCTCGGCCAGGCCGCCGCCCTGTGCGATCAGCAGCCGCACTCCGTCGCGCCAGGCCCGCAGCCCGTCAGCGGGCAGCCGCGACGCCGGCCCGGGCAGGAGGAGCCGCATCTCCCGCTCCCCGGTCGGGGGCTCCAGGGCGGCCAGGATGCCGTACAGCCGCGTGCGCAGTTCCGGGGTGAGGTCGCCGTCGGCCTCCTGGTGCAGGCCTTGCTGGAGCGAGGTCCAGGACGGGCCCGAGCGGGTGCCCGGTTCCCGGCGCAGGTGGTGGCGGTCGTGCTCGCGCATGATCTGCCGGGCCAGGTCGCCGTCACCGAGCAGCGGAAGCGGTACGGCGAGGCTCCCGTCGCTGACTGCGTCCCCCGGACCCCACAGGGCGCCCACGACGGCGGCTCGGTCGAGGTCCAGCACCGGTCCGCCCATGCTCGTCACCGAGGCCCGGAAGCCGCCGATGTGCAGCAGCTCGCCCCGGCCCGTGACCTCCCCCCTCGCCTGCCAGGGCTCCCGGGCCGTGACGCCCAGCGCCAGCACGCGGTGGACGTCGGTGCCCGCGTGGTCGTCCAGCCAGAGGCACTCGTGCTCGAACCGCTCGCGGAGTCTGATCAACACGGGATCGGGGCCGTCGAACTCGGAGTCGAGGCGCACAACCTCCCCCTCCACCAGACGGCCGTCGTACGTCCGTACCCAG
Source organism: Streptomyces sp. C1-1 (assembly GCF_050214755.1). Taxonomy (NCBI): domain Bacteria; kingdom Bacillati; phylum Actinomycetota; class Actinomycetes; order Kitasatosporales; family Streptomycetaceae; genus Streptomyces; species Streptomyces sp. C1-1. The sequence goes on from NZ_CP189826.1 coordinate 3,751,705, forward strand.
GCCGTCCCGCCGAGGCCGACGACCGGCCACAGGGTCAGCACCCAGCCGGGCGCGACGAAGAAGCCGACTCCCCTGAGCGGGGAGCCCTTCCGGGTGTCGCTGACGCCCACGACCGCCCGGCGGCCCAGTTCCTCGAGTTCCGCGGGGCGGGACGGGGCGCCGAGCGCGAACTCCCGCTCCGAGGGCGCGGATTCCGGCCGGCCCTCCACGATCTGTGCCAGCGCTCCCGGCCGGTCGCCGCAGAAGTCGGCGATCGTCTCGGCTTCCTCGGCGGACACCGCCAGGGCGCGCATGACGTACTCCAAGGACTCCGCGCGCTCGAAAGGCCCGAGAGGCACATTCCGCTCGTCGAGCGGATCGGCCGGGCGGCGGGTCGTGGCCAGCACATGCGCGTGAGGGGCCAGTTGCGACAGCCCCGCCGACCCGCTGTGGTCCCAGTCGTCCAGGACGACCAACCGACGGTCCGGCACCCGAGCACCCGAGGACCGGCCGGTCGTCCCGGCGAACTCGGCGACCAGTCGATCCGTCCGCTCCCGGGCTTCCTCGTTGCCGTGACCGGTGTTCGGCAGCCAGTGCACCACGTCGTAGTCGCTGCCGTAGCGGTGCGCGTACTCGACCGCGACGGCGGTCTTGCCCGAGCCCGGTGCGCCGCTCAGCACACAGACGACCCCCGCCCGCCGTGCCTGCCGCAGCTTCTCCGGCAGGGCGTCCAGGAGGTCGTCGCGGCCGGTGAAGTGCCGGTCTCGGGCCGGGACCCCGCGCCACACCGCGGGTTTCGAGCCGGGGAAGCGTGGCGTCGCGGTGATCCGCCGCTGCCACGCTCCGGCGTCGGTGCCGGTGGAGAGCGCGGCCAGCAGCCGGCGTTCGGCGTCGGCCTCGCCGACGGAGACGGCGGTGGTGGCGACCGGGAGCAGCCCGTTGAGCCGGACCCGCAGCTCCAGCCGTTCGCTGAGGACGACCGCCACGAACAGGCCGGGACTGCCCCCGACGACCTGCCGGAACGCCTCTCGCCACTCGTCGGGGTCCCGCCTGCCCTGTTGCAGGAGGTGTTCGCTGAGCATCAGGAGGATCCGGCCGGAGGGCTGTACGAGTTCGAGGTCCCGCAGCGTCGCCAGTGCCTCGACGAGTGGGCGCCGCCCCGGATGCCAGCGGACGAGGGTCGCCCGGTGGCCGTGCGCGCCGAGCACCCGCTCCGCCCACGCGGCCCACGGCCGGTCGTACCCGGCGTGCACGATCCTCAGCACCTCTCCGGGGCGTGTCCCGTCCCGCTCGCCGGTGTCCCCCGTCCCGGCCGGGTCGGAGCCGCCGTACCGTCGCACCACCAGCCGCGACACCTCGGCGAAGGCCGCCGGTACGCCCGCCTCGTCGCCCTCGGGCGGTGCGTCGCCGCTGAGTTCGGCGAGCGCCAGCGCGGGGAAGTTGCGGGCCCGGCGCCCGAAGTGGCGGTCGACGTAGTCGCCGCAGTGGCGGAGGACGAGGAGCGCGTCGCCCTTGGGCAGCAGCTGGAGCAGCAACTCCCGTACGCCCGGGCGGAACGCGTACCAGTCGTCGGCGGGACCGCGGGTGACCAGGCCGCTGAGGAGCACCTCGGCGAGGACGTCCGGGCCGGTGTCGGGCAGCATCGCGCGCTGGACGAGCTGCATCACGGGGGTGGTGAGGGGGACGGCCGACAGGGAGACGACGAACTGGACGGCGTGATGGGAGGCGGACAGGCGGAAGGCGCGCAGCAGTTCCGGCGCCTGCGGGGCCCGGTCGGCCGGGCGCGGCGGTGTCGGCTCCTGGTCGGCGCGGACCCGGCCTGCCGCCGCGGGGAGGGTCAGGCCGGTGCCGCCGGACACCAGTCGCGCCCAGGCCAGGAACGCCGCGCCGGTGAGGGCGAGCACCGGTACGGGCAGCCCGTCGGCGGGGTCCCCCGGCGCCGCGAACTCCATACGGGCGCCCAGCCCTTCGCGCCGCCGGAGCGTGCCGGCCGCGGCGGGCAGGTGGGTGCGCCGCCACATCCGCTGGGGCAGGGGTTGTACGACGGCCACGGGTGCGGCCTGCGCCCAGTTCCACAGCAGCCGCTGCATGGCGCCGTCCCGCCACAGTGGTCCGGCGCAGTCGCTGAGGACGAGGGTGAGTTGGTGGCCGGTGGGGTCGCGGAGCTGATCGGCGGTGCGCGAGGCGTGGTCCGGGGCGCGGTCGGGGCCGACCAGAAGGGCGCCGGCGCGCTCGTGGACGTAGTGCACGACCACTTCGCGGAACGCGCCGGTGCCGGCGCAGATCTGGGCCAGTTCGCCGAGGGTGCGGTCCCAGACACCGGTCGAGGTGGAGGCGTCCATCAGCAGCCGCAGGCGGGCCTGACGGCGGGTCACCGGGCGGAGCACGGGAAGGAGCAGGCCGGTCTCGGCGGCGCGTTCGGCGGTGGCCTGTTCGTCGATGTGGTGGGCGGCGGCCCGGACGGGCGGGCGGTAGCGCTGGAGGGGCCGCAGCGCCCGCTGGAGGCGCAGGGAGCGGGGCAGCGCGGTGGCCATGGGGGCGCGCACCCGGACGGAGGTGTCGCCCGGCGTCGGGGCGGGGCGGGGCGAGGCCTGCCGGGGGCCGGGGCCGGGTGTGTCGGGGTGCAGGCGTGTGCGGGGGGCGTCCTCGGTCGGGGCGCCGTGGGTGGCCGGTGGTTCCCCGGCGGGCGGCACGGGCCGCGGATTGGCCCGGTCCGGTTGCGCCGGCTCCGGCGGCCGTGAGGGCGGCTCGGGGTCCACGGGCCGCAGCCGTGCCGGTGCCACGTGCCGGGCCAGCCAGAGGGCCTCCGCCAGCTCGCGCGCGGTCGGCGCGAGGCCCGACGCCACGAGTCGTTCGGCCAGTTCGGCCAGCGCGCCCGCTCCCTCGTCCATCAGCGCGTTCCGTGGTCGCCGTGGTCGAGCGGGCGCATCAGCAGCTCGGCGAGCCGCCGCCGGTCGGGGCGGTTGTCGCGCAGTGCCTCCTGGGTGAGGTAGATGGCGTTGAGCAGTTGGTCGGCGGCTCGGAGCGAGCCGGGGCTGCTCTGCAGGAAGTGCCGGATCAACTCCTCGTGGTCCTCGGTGTCCCGGTCGCCGAAGTGGGCCCGGACCATGGCGGAGAGCCGGCCCGCGCCCCACTCGTCGTTCTTGGGCGAGGGCAGGTCCAGGTGGATGCAGCGGCGCAACAGCGGCGCGGGGAAGTCGCGTTCGCCGTTGCTGGTCAGGACGACCACGGGGAACGCCCTGCAGCGCACCTTGCCCCCCGTGAGGGCGGCCTGCCGGCCGTCGTCCGTGAGGACCTCGGCGGTGGGCTGCTTGCGGGCGATCCGTTCCAGCTCCGGGATGCCGAACTCGCCTTCCTCCAGGGTGTTGAGCAGGTCGTTGGGCAGGTCGATGTCGCTCTTGTCGAGTTCGTCCACGAGCAGCACGCGCGGGCGGTCGTACGGCAGCAGGGCGGTGCCCAGGGGACCGAGCCGCAGATAGCCGCCGATGTCCTCGGTGTGGGGGCGGCCCATCTCCCTCGCCATCTGGATGTCCTGGAGACGGGCGATCGCGTCGTAGGCGTAGAGGCCGTCGCGCAGGGTCGTGCGGCTGACGACGGGCCAGTGCAGCACCCGGCCGAGGCCGAGTTCATGGGCGATGGCGTGGGCGAGGGTGGACTTGCCGGAGCCGGGGTCGCCGGTGACGAGGAGGGGGCGGCGCAGGTAGAGGGCGGCATTGATCAGTTCGAGTTCCTCCGGGCGCCAGGCGAGCGCGCGGGCGCCGCGGGTGCCGAGGCGGCGGACGGACTCACTGCCCAGCGGAGGTGCCTCGGTCAGGGCGGGGCCGCCGTCGAAGTCGCGCCAGGGCGGCGGGGCGGGCAGCCGGGCGATGCCGTCGTGGGGCTCGCCCGAGCCCTGGAAGACGTACCAGTCTGGGGTGGTCACGGGCTCTCCTGCGGGTGCGTGGGCGGGACGGCGGTCGGCGCGCGGCCGGCGGGCGGGCCGAAGGGCCGGGAGCTCATGGGGAGTTCACCCTCTCGTCGCACAGCGGCAGCGGCCGGTGCGGGTCGTCGTACAGCAGCGCGAGCGGCTCGGCCCACTCGGCAGCGGTGTCGAAGTCGCCGATGCGTTCGCGCAGGCGGCGCAGTTCCTCGGGCAGGAGGGCGGCACGGCCGGTGCGGCGCAGCAGTTTGGCGGTGTGGTCGTGCAGTTCGCGGCACTGGGGGCCGCACCCGTAGGTGTGCTGGGTGTTGCGGGCCCACAGGGCGATGCCGTAGCCGGCGGCGATCACCTCGCGCAGCGACTCCACGCTCTCCGCGGCCGTCCGGCACAGCACCGGTACGGCCGCATCGCACGCCGTCGCGAGGAGCTGCCCGGCGAGCGCCGGCGAGGGCAGGGGCAAGGCCTGGAGGCCGCCCTCGGTGACACCGAGCCAGCGGTCCCGCCATGCCTGTACGGACGGCTCACCGCCGCGGCGCAGACAGCGCAGGACCACCTGGCGGTGGGCGCCGAAGGGGCGTTCGGCGGGGTGCGGCCGGTAGCTGCGGACGGCGGGCTGGGCACGCCACAGGTCCACGTTGACGTCGAAGTGCTCTACGGGCAGGGCGAGTTCGAGCCGGGCCAGGCACCCCTCGGAGTCGAGCTGGGCGAACGCCTCCGCCAGCGGGACGCTCAGCTCGTACGGCAGGGCGGCCAGCGGGACGCCCTCGGCGCTGTCGCCCTCGGCCCAGGACCGCACGGTGTCGGGGCCGCGCGTCCACGTCCAGACGCGCCAGTGGAAGCGGTCGGCGGGCCGGAAGGCGTCGGGTTCCAGTTCGACGGCGACGACGGGGGCGGTGGAGGTGGCGGGCTCCGGGCCGGGGAGGCCCCGGGGCTCCGCGTGGCGCGACGCGACCGGGTGGGAAGCCGCGCCGCACCGGACGGCGGCGTCCGGAGCTGCCCGCGCCTTCAGCAACGCCCTTACGGGGTCGGGCAGTTGCTCCATCCGGTCGTACAGCCAGTCCTCCAGGGCCGCGGTCGCCTCGGGGGCCTCGGGTGCGCAGCGCCGGGCCACCAGCAACAGGTAGTGCAGAAAGGCGAGTTCGGCACGTTCGCCCCGGTCGTACAGCCAGCCCTGGCCGTCGCGCCAGTCGCGGGGCGGCGGGGCTCCCCGCCAGTGCGGTTCGACGTCCAGGACGGCCTTGATCAGGCCTCGGAGGGTGTCCGTGCCGTCGGGGAGCGGCAGGTCGGCGAGCAGCGCGCAGGCGGTCGCGGCGTCGTGCGGGGTCCATTCGGGCTCGGCCGCCCGGAGCAGCCGTTCCTGGGCTGCGACCCAGCTGCCGCGCCAGGCGTCCCTGGCCGTGCGCCGCCGATGGTGCCACCGGTCGTGGGCCCGGATCAGCGCCCGATAGGGGTCGGGACCCAGCTCGTCCTCGGCCTCGAGCACCAGCGCCTCGGTGAAGCCCCGCAGTGCGGTGACCGCGATGGCCAGGCCGCCGTCCGCTCCCCTGCGGCGGGCCTTGACGACCCCGGCGACCACACCCTGGTCCCGGTCGAGGACGGGGCCACCGGAGGCGCCGTGCGGTATCTCGGCCTCCGGCCCGAGCGTGACGCCGTAGTCCCCGTCGGTGCCGTTGACCTGGCAACGGCCGCTCCACCGGTCGGGCCCGCCCTCCCGGGGGCGCCAGCCGAGCGCGGTGATGTCGTGGGGGCGGTCGTAGCGGTCGCTGAGGCGTACGCAGGGGTGGCTCACCTCGTCCAGCAGCCGCAGCAGGACGAGGTCCTGTTCGGTGTCGGGACCCGAGCCCAGCCAGTACGCGGGCCGTGCGCGGGCCGCGCCGTGCTCGCCGCGCACCCGCAGCACGCCGGTCCGCGCGCCCTCCCGGCCGAGCAGCAGGACGTGCGCGCAGCTCAGCACCCAGCCCGGCGCCACGAAGAAACCGCTGCCCCACAGGGTGTCCGCGTCCTGGTCGGGACCGAGCCGGACGGTGGCGTCGCGCGCGAGGTCCTCGACCTCGGACGCCGTCATGGCCGGACGGCGGCCGCGTCGTCCTCGGTCTCGCCCGTCGTGCCGTCCGCGGCGGTGCGCCAGGTCAGGGTGACCGAGATCGCGGCCTTCGCCTCACCGTCGGCCAGCACGGCGACCGCCTTGCCGGTCTTGGCCGCCAGCTCCACGCCGAACGTGGCACTCACCTCGTCGGGGCGCGCCGCGCGGGCCGCGTCCAGCACGGCCGCGCCGACGCCGGCCACCAGCTCGTTCAGCCGGTCGACGCGTGCCGTCAGCCGGTCCAGGGCGCCGACGTCGTCGTAGGAGAGGTCCTCCTGATCCGCGCCGGTCTCCTCGGGTCCGAGCACACTGACCCGCGCCAGCGCCGTCCGCCCTCCGGGCAGCTCGATCTCCTGGATCATGCGCTCCATGCTCCCCCGCATTCCAGAGCAACGCCCGTGTGCTCCAGCCTGGTTGACGTACCCGGTGCACCGGTGGGCGCACCACCGACATTGTGCCCGCACGCGCGCGTGCGGGCAGCGCAAACCCGTCGGTACGGGCAGCGAGCCGAGGCGCATAACCTGGAGGAGTACGACCCCAGGCCCCAGGCCCAGCCCCAGGAGAGCGTTCCGTGTACTTCACCGACCGAGGCATCGAAGAGCTCGAGAAGCGGCGCGGCGAGGAGGAGGTCACCTTCGAGTGGCTCGCCGAGCAGCTGCGTACGTTCGTCGACCTCAACCCGGACTTCGAAGTTCCGGTGGAGCGCCTGGCGACGTGGCTGGCCCGCCTGGACGACGAGGACGACGAGTAGAGCCGCGGCGCTTCGAGACCGGACGGGGCTTCTGGGGCACGCCCCGCGATGCGGGCGACGCCGCCTCGCTCGGCGTGAACGCGTCCTTCACGAGTGGCGGACCGTCGGTCGCCGTCAGTCGCGCGGTCGTACCAGCTCGTACGCGAGTCCGAGCGCCCCGTGCGCCAGCAGGAGCACCCCCGCCGCGGCCCAGCCGCCGCTGCGCCTTCGTGCGCCGAGGACGGCGAGCGGGACACCGGCCACCACCTGGGCGAGGGCCAGGGCGCGGGACTGGGGCGTGCCGGCCCAGGGACGCCACCGGCTCAGGCGGCCGCCGCTGTCGACGACGTCCAGCTCCGCCCGTACGGCCTCGCGCCATCCCGGCCACTCCACCGGACGGGCGTCCCGCTGCTCCCGGGCGGCCTCGCGCAGGCGGTCGGCGGACTCACCGGGGGCGAGTCCGGCCGGCAGGGCGACCCCCGCGCGCGTGAGGACGGCCAGCAGGGCCCGCAGACGGGCCGCGGCGTCGATGGCGGGGTCGGGTTCGGTGAGTTCGTCGAGGGCCTGTACGTCCAGCACCGGGTCGAGGCCCAGGCGGGCCGCGAACGTGCGCATCGCCTCGCCCTCGCCGGCCGGTGTGCCGTTGGCGAGCCAGACGTAACCGACGGGGCGGCGGAAGCCGGACGCGAGGGTGTAACCGGAACGGTCGGCGTCCCACCACAGGGCCAGTACGGGCCACGGGGCGCCGACGGCCAGGGCGGTGGCCCAGCCGGTCAGGACCCCGTCCACGGGTTCGCCGCCGTCCCGCCAGGGCCGACCCTCGGGCACGAGGACGCTCCAGGTCTCGCCGGCTCCGGCGAGCAGCATCGGTTCGCGCAGCAGCTGGGCGGCGAAGGCGACGGAGTCGGGCTCGGACCGGCAGAGCAGCAGGCCTCCGGCGGGGGCAGCACGGCGAGGAGTATCCGTCGGCATGGTCACAAACTAGGACGATTCCGCCGCCGGGTCGATTTCAGGGCGGGCGACACCACCGGCGGCGGTGGCGGGGTCGGTGGCGGGGTCGGTGGCGGGGTCGAGGTCGGTGGCGGGGTCGAGGTCGGTGTCGGTAGCGGGGTCGAGGTCGGCGGCGGGGTCGAGGTCGGTGTCGGTAGCGGGGTCGGGGTCGGCGGCGGCGGCGGTGGCGGTGGCGGTGGCGCCGATGTCGCCGTGTCACCGGAAAGAGTGTCTTGACTTTCCGCGTCCGCGATATATCGTGAAATCAAGAAGACGCGATATGGCGCGTTGCGACGGGGAGGTCAGCACCATGCCCGAGTGGTCCGTCTCAGAGCCGCGGAAGCTCACGTTCGACGAGCCCGTGCGAGAGCTCCACGTACGCATCGTCAACGGAACGGTGAACGTGGTGGGCACGGACGAAGGTTCCGCCCGCCTGGAGGTCTCCGACCTCGCAGGACCACCCCTGGTGGTCACCCAGCAGCACGGCACACTCACCGTGGCCTACGAGGACCTGCCCTGGAAGGGGTTCCTCAAGTGGCTCGACCGCAAGGGGTGGCGGCGCAGCGCCGTGGTCTCCCTGGCCGTGCCGGCCGACACCCGCCTCGAGGTGGGCGTGGTCGGCGCCGCGGCCGTGGTCTCCGGCCTGGAGGGGCGCACGGAGGTCAAGGGGGTCACCGGGGACACGACCCTGGTGGGGCTCACCGGCCCGGTGCGCGCCGACACCGTCTCGGGAAACCTGGAGGCGCAGGCGCTGCGGGGGGACCTCCGCTTCAACTCCGTCTCCGGGGACCTGACCGTCGTCGAGGCGGGCTCCTCGGTCAAGGCGGACTCGGTGAGCGGCTCGATGATCGTCGACCTCGACCCGGCGAGCCGGCCGACCGACATCAGTCTCACGAGCGTCTCCGGCGAGATCGCCATCCGGCTGCCCCACCCGGCGGACGCGAGGGTGGAGGCGAACACGGCGAGCGGGACGGTCTCCAACGCCTTCGAGGACCTGCGGGTCAGTGGCCAGTGGGGCGCCAAGCGCATCACCGGCCGGCTCGGCTCGGGCAGCGGCAGCCTCAAGGCGACGACGGTCTCCGGCTCGATCGCCCTGCTTCGCCGGCCCCCGATCGAGGACGAGCCCTGGGACGTCGATCCGGAGGACATCGGCCCGGTCGTCGAGGACCCGGCCCCGGGCGGTGCGGGGACGGAGGCGACACCGTCGGACGCGGCCCCCGGGGACACGGGGACCGACTCCCCGCCATCGGACGCCGCACCGCAGGCGGACTCTGCGGACACCCCGGCGGACGGAGCGCACGGCGGCTCGGGGGACAATTCCGTTTCCGGCCAGGACAGTGGCGCGAGCGACGCCCCGGCCGACGGCACGACCGACAAGAAGGTGCTCTGACATGCCCCCCGTCTTCGCCCACGGCCGCCTCCGCCTCTACCTGCTGAAGCTGCTGGACGAGGCCCCGCGCCACGGCTACGAGGTGATCCGCCTCCTGGAGGAGCGGTTCCAGGGGCTGTACGCACCGTCGGCGGGCACCGTCTACCCCCGCCTCGCCAAGCTGGAGGCCGAGGGCCTGGTCACCCACACCACCGAGGGCGGTCGCAAGGTGTACGCCATCACGGACGCGGGCCGCGCCGAACTGGCCGACCGCTCCGGTGAACTGGCCGACCTGGAGCTGGAGATCCGCGAGTCGGTCGCCGAACTCGCCGCCGAGATCCGGGCCGACGTGCGCGGTGCCGCGGGCGACCTGCGGCGCGAGATGCGGGCGGCGGCCACCGAGGCCCGGCGGGGTGGGGGCGCAAAGGACCACGGTGAACGTGACGGTTCTCCGCAGGACTTCGGCGACTACGACGAGAAGGAGGCCTGGCGCGCCGCCAAGGAGGAGATGCGGCGGGTCAAGCAGGAGTGGAAGGAGCAGGCCCGGCGGGCCAAGGACGAGAGCCGGCGGGCCCGCGAGGAGGCCCAGCGGGCCCGGCGTCAGGCCAAGGAGGCACAGGAGCGGGCCCGGGCCCAGGCACAGGAGGAACTGCAGCGCATCGGGCGGCGCGTGCAGGAGCAGGTCCAGGACCACTTCGCGCGCGGTGACTGGCCGACGGGGGTGCGCGAGGGCCTGACGGAACTGGCCAAGGAGTTCGGGGACTTCGGGAAGGACTTCGGCAAGGAGTTCGGGAAGGACTTCGGATTCGGACGGAACGGCACCGGAACCGGCGCCTCGGCACCGCGGCCGGAGTACGCGCCGACGCCCGAGGACTTCCCCGCCGAGTACGAGCCGGCCTGGGCGCACGAGGACGCCACCGGCGAACCGGCCCGTGACCTCGACCGTCTCCTGGACCGCTTCCGCGACGACATCCGCGACGCGGCCAGGGACCACGGCGTCACGGAGGACCAGCTCCGCGAAGCGCGCCGCCACCTGTCGACGGCGGCGGCCCACATCGGGGCGATACTGCGCGGCCCCAGGGTCTGAGCACCGGAGGACCGCTTCCCCTCGCGGACGCCACAGCCACCGACGTCAGCCCCGAGGGAAGCGGACTCCGCCCGACCGGCCGCCCGCCCGCCCGATTGGCCGGCCGACTGGCCGGCCAAGGCCCTACCACCGGCGAAGGCCCTACCCCCTCAGCCAGCCCCCAGCCGCCTACCCCCGCCCGGGCCCCTCAGCCGGCCTTCGCTCGCCCCCCGTCCCCGCCGTACAGGACCCGCGTCAGGGACTCGTGTGTCACGCCGTGGTCGGCGAGGGCCTCGGCCGCCACGCCGCCGCCGGCGGTCAGCGCCAGCAGCAGGTGCTCATCGCCGATGTGCCGGTCGCCGTGGGCGATCGCGGTGCGCAGCGACCTCTCGAGGACGCCCTTGGCGTCGCGGCCGAAGGCACGGCGGCCCGACCACCAGCCCTTGTCCCCCCGGTCACCGGACATGGCTCCCACGCCGTGCACCTCCTCGACCCGGGCGACGATCTCCGACACGTCGATGCCCAGCCCGGCGAGGGCGTCGGCATCGGCCCGGGAGAGCCCGGCGCGCCGTCGCCCCTCGGCCACGGCGTCGCGTACGGACTCCCTGCCCTCACCGGCCACTCCCAGCGAGGTCAGCGCGAAAGAGGCCCGGCTGCCTTCCCGTTCGAGCAGCGCGAGCAGGAGGTGCTCGGCGTCGACCGTGCCCGCCCCCGCCCGCTCCGCGTGCTCCACCGCGCCCCGCACCACCGCACGGGCGTCCTTCGTGAACCGTTCGAACATCAATGCCTCCCGTACTTCTTGTGCACGGCCTGCCTGCTGACGCCGAGTTCCGCGGCGATCTCCTGCCACGACCAGCCCTGATTGCGCGCACTGCGCACCTGCACCGCCTCCAGCTGCTCCAGCAGACGGCGAAGTGCGGCGACGGCACGGAGTCCGACCCGTGGATCGCGGTCGCCGGCACGCTCGGCGAGATCCGTTGCTTCGGTCATGGCGTCAACCTACGTTGACAAGCCGCCCCCGTCAACCATGGTTGACAAACGCGGACGGCCGACCCGGAGAACGGGTCGGCCGCAGGCACGGACCAAGGGCGGGAGAAGCGTCAGTCGTTGGTGAGGACGACCTTCCCGAACAGCTCCCCGGACTCCATCCGCTCGAAGCCCTCGCGCGCGCGGTCCATCGGCAGCACCTCGTCGATGACGGGACGCACGCCGGTGGCGGCGCAGAAGGACAGCAGGTCCTCCAGTTCGTCCTTGGTGCCCATCGTGGAGCCGACGACCTTGAGTTCGAGGAAGAAGATGCGGGTGAGTTCGGCATGCGAGGGCCGGTCGCCACTGGTGGCGCCGGAGATGACGAGCGTGCCGCCGGGGCGCAGGGACTTGATGGAGTGCGACCAGGTGGCGGCGCCGACGGTCTCGATGACGGCGTCGACCCGCTGCGGCAGCCGGGCGCCCGACTCCACCGCCTCCACGGCCCCCAGCTCCAGGGCCCGCTTCCGCTTCGCCTCGTCCCGGCTGGTGGCGAAGACCCGCAGCCCCGCGGCCCTGCCGAGCACGATCGCGGCCGTGGCGACACCACCGCCGGCGCCCTGCACCAGCACCGAGTCCCCCGGCCGGACACCCGCGTTGGTGAAGAGCATCCGGTACGCCGTGAGCCAGGCGGTCGGCAGACAGGCGGCCTCCGCGAAGGAGAGCTCCTTGGGCTTGGGCAGCACGTTCCAGGTCGGCACGGCGACCTGCTCGGCGAAGGTCCCCTGGTAGCGCTCGGTGAGGATGGAACGGGGTTCCCTGGGCCCGACCCCGTGTCCGCTCTGGCCGATCACCGAGTGCAGCACGACCTCGTTGCCGTCCTCGTCGACGCCGGCGGCGTCACAGCCGAGGATCATCGGCAGTCGCTCCTCGGGCAGACCCACGCCCCGGAGCGACCAGAGGTCGTGGTGGTTGAGGGAGGCGGCCTTGACGTTGACGGTGCTCCAGCCGGGCCGGGCCTCGGGAGCGGGGCGGTCCCCGAGTTCGAGGCCGCTCAGCGGCTGGTCGCGGTCGATTCGGGCGGCGTAGACGGCGAACATGACCTTGACGATAGGCGGCGACCCGAACCGACGGAACCGTGCGGCCCTGTGACACATGCCCTCTTGCACCCGCCGGCCCGAGCGCCGGCGGCACATTCACTCACACGGGTGGGCGGCCGGGTAAAGAAATGACCCCGCCCGACCGGACGGGGTCATTCAACGGGTCATTCGGCCGATGCGACGGCCGACGAGGCGGACGTCAGCGCCGCGCGACGCCCTCCGCGCGAGCCGCGGCGGCGACCGCGGCCGTGACGGCCGGAGCGACGCGCTCGTCGAACGGCGACGGGATGACGTAGTCCGGGGCGAGGTCGTCCCCGACCACGCCCGCCAGCGCCTCGGCGGCGGCGATCTTCATGCCCTCGGTGATCCGGGAGGCCCGCACCTGCAGCGCGCCCGCGAAGATGCCCGGGAACGCCAGCACGTTGTTGATCTGGTTCGGGAAGTCGGACCGCCCGGTCGCCACGACGGCCGCGTACTTGTGCGCGACGTCGGGGTGGACCTCGGGGTTCGGGTTGGCCATGGCGAACACGAACGCGCCCTCGGCCATCGAGGCGACGGCCTCCTCCGCGACCGTACCGCCGGAGACGCCGATGAAGACGTCCGCGCCCGCCAGGGCGTCCTCCAGCGAACCGGTGATGCCGGCCTTGTTGGTGAAGCCCGCGAGTTCCCGCTTGACCGGCGTGAGGTCCTCGCGGTCGGCGGACACGACACCCTTGCGGTCGGCCACGGCGACATCGCCGATGCCGGCCTCGACCAGCATCCTGGCGATGGCGACACCGGCCGCGCCGGCGCCGGAGATGACGGCCCGCAGGTCGCCCAGGCCCTTGCCGGTCAGCCGTGCGGCGTTCCTGAGGGCCGCCAGCGTCACGACCGCGGTGCCGTGCTGGTCGTCGTGGAAGACCGGGATGTCGACGCGCTCCTGAAGCTTGCGCTCGATCTCGAAGCACCGGGGTGCCGAGATGTCCTCCAGGTTGACGCCACCGAAGGAGGGCGCGAGCCGGACCACGGTCTCGACGATCTCGTCCACACCGGTGCAGTTCAGAGCGATCGGCACGGCGTCCACGCCGCCGAACTGCTTGAACAGGATGGCCTTGCCCTCCATGACCGGGAGGGAGGCCTCGGGGCCGATGTCCCCGAGTCCGAGAACGGCGGTGCCGTCGGTGACGACGGCCACCACGGACGACTTCCACGTGTAGTCGTGGACCAGCTCCGGCTGATCGGCGATCGCGGTGCACACGCGCGCCACGCCGGGTGTGTATGCGAGGGACAGGTCGTCCTTGTCACGGACCGGCACGGTGGCCTGCACGGCCATCTTGCCGCCGCGGTGCAGCGCGAACGCCGGATCGAAGGAATCGAGGGGCTCCGCCCCGCCGTCCTGGTCCGTACTGCTGTCGCTGCGAGGATTGACGATCTCCGCTGCCACTTTGTTTTACCCCTTAAGTCTTCAATGGTTGAGGGTGGCCACTCCTGGTGAGAAGTGGGCGGGACCGCGCATGCCCCGATCTGTTGATGCGTACGGGTCATACGCGACGGGCGCGCCGCACACGCGCCTCGAGCCCCGGATGAGGGGTGTAAAGAACCTTCTTACCGGACGGACCCGTCGAGGACGAGTCCATTAAGTGCAAGGTCACACCACAGCACCGGAAGGTCACATCTAGGTGACGAGAATCGTCCCGAAATATAGGGAACAGACCCTCGACCTGCGCTCGACGACCGGTCGAACAGTGATCAACACCTCGTCATACAGGTCCGCATCCTGAGATCCGCCGGAGATCTTCCGGCCGGAATGACGGTTTTCCGGAGATGGTCCTGTCATCTTGTCCGGACCTGGCCGGGTTCGGGGGTCACCCGTTACCCGATTTTGACATCGCTGGCCCCCTGAACGGCGACGTCCGAATGGCAAGATGCCGTAAACCCACGAGGTCGCGACACCCGATTGTGTGTGTTCTCGTCGACCCATCGGCAACTCCACCCATCAGCCGGAGGAACCCAAAATGACCGCAAGCTCCACCCGTCGTGCGACCGCCGCGCACCACCGTCTGGCCGCGGTCGGTGCGATCGCGGTCGCAGGCACCCTGATCCTCACCGGCTGCGGTGACCAGACCAAGAAGGACAACTCCAGCAGCAGCGCGTCGACGAGCACCGCCCCGCTCGCGAGCAAGCTGCCCGCCTCGATCCGGGACAAGGGGGTCGTCCGAGTCGGCTCCGACATCGCCTACGCCCCGGTCGAGTTCAAGGACAGCTCGGGCAAGGTCGTCGGCATCGACCCGGACCTGGCTGCCGCGATGGGCAAGCAGCTCGGTGTGAAGTTCGAGTTCCAGAACGGCACCTTCGACGCCCTGCTCACCGGTATCCGCTCCGACCGGTACGACATCGCCATGTCGGCCATGACGGACAACAAGAACCGGCAGGAGGGCGTCGACCCCGACACCGGCAAGAAGGTCGGTGAGGGCGTCGACTTCGTCGACTACCTGACCGCCGGCGTCTCGATCTACACGCGCAAGGGCGACACCAAGGGCATCGCCTCGTGGTCGGACCTGTGCGGCAAGAAGCTCGCCGTGGAGCGCGGCACCGTCTCCGAGGACCTGGCCAAGTCCGAGGCGAAGAAGTGCCCGAGCGGCAAGAAGATCACCATCGAGGCCTTCGACGACGACCAGCAGTCCCAGACCCGTCTGCGCTCCGGCGGCGCGGACGCGGCCTCCTCCGACTTCCCGGTCGCCGCGTACGCGGTGAAGACCTCCGGCGGCGGCAAGGACTTCCAGATCGTCGGCGACCAGGTCGAGGCGGCGCCGTACGGCATCGCGGTGTCCAAGGAGAACACCCAGCTGCGCGACGCCCTGCAGGCCGCGATGAACGCGATCATCAAGAGCGGCGAGTACCAGAAGATCCTCGACAAGTGGGGCGCGGAGGACGGCGCCGTCAAGGAGTCCGTGATCAACGGCGGCAAGTGACCGCGCGAGCGGTCACTGTTCGAGCGGGCACTGAGAGGCAATACCCGTGACTTCTGACATCGACAACAAGACGGCGGGCCCGGAGGGCATGCCCCAGGCCGGTCCGGAGGCCATCAAGGCCATTCCGGTACGGCACTACGGGCGCTACGTCTCCGCCGTCATCGCGATCGGCCTGCTGGTCGCGATCATCTACGCGTTCGGCCAGGGAAAGATCAACTGGAGCGCGGTCCCCGACTACTTCTTCGACGACCGGATTCTGAAGGGTGTCTACAAGACCCTTCTGCTGACGGTCCTGTCGATGCTGATCGGCATCCTGGGCGGCATCGTCCTCGCGGTGATGCGGCTGTCGAAGAACCCGGTGACCTCGTCCATCGCCTGGTTCTACATCTGGTTCTTCCGGGGCACCCCGGTCCTGGTCCAGCTGTTCGTCTGGTTCAACCTCGGCCTGGTGTTCACGTACATCGACCTCGGGCCGTTCTACAAGCAGTACTGGTCCGTCTTCATGACGCCGCTGCTGACCGCGCTGCTCGGCCTCGGTCTCAACGAGGCTGCCTACATGGCGGAGATCTGCCGCGCCGGTCTGCTCGCGGTCGACGAGGGACAGACCGAGGCGGCCCAGGCGCTGGGCATGGGCCACGGAAAGACGCTCCGTCGGATCATCATCCCGCAGGCGATGCGCGTGATCGTGCCGCCGACGGGCAACGAAGTGATCAACATGCTGAAGACGACCTCGCTCGTGGCGGCCGTCCAGTTCCAGGAGCTGTTCCGGTACGCCCAGGACATCGGTCAGAACTCAGGCGCCCCGGTGGAGATGTACTTCCTCGCCGCGGCCTGGTATCTGATCATGACGTCGGTCCTCAGCGTGGGCCAGTACTACATCGAGCGGTACTACGCGCGGGGGTCCAGCCGCCAGCTGCCGCCGACACCGTTGCAGAAGGTCAGGGCCAATCTGCTGTCGCTGGGCCGGCCGAAGGGAGCCGTGGGCGCATGACCGACAAGCTGAGCAAGCAGACGGACACCGGCGTTCCGCGCGACCCGTCCCTCGCCATGGTCAAGGCCGAGGGCGTCCACAAGAGCTTCGGTCCCCTCGAGGTCCTCAGGGGCATCGACCTGGAGGTGAAGTCCGGCGAGGTGTTCTGCCTCATCGGCCCCTCCGGCTCCGGCAAGTCGACCTTCCTGCGGTGCATCAACCACCTGGAGCAGGTCAACGCCGGGCGGCTCTACGTCGACGGGGAGCTGGTCGGCTACCGCCAGAAGGGCGACAAGCTGTACGAGCTGAAGGACAGCGAGGTCGCCGTCAAGCGCCGGGACATCGGCATGGTCTTCCAGCGCTTCAACCTGTTCCCGCACATGACCGCGCTGGAGAACGTCATCGAGGCGCCGGTCCAGGTCAAGAAGCAGAACAAGGCGGAGGCCAGGGAGCGCGCCAAGCAGCTTCTCGAGCGCGTGGGTCTCGCCGACAAGGCGGGCAGCTTCCCCTCGCAGCTCTCCGGCGGTCAGCAGCAGCGCGTGGCCATCGCCCGCGCGCTCGCCATGGACCCGAAGCTGATGCTCTTCGACGAGCCGACCTCCGCTCTCGACCCGGAGCTGGTCGGAGACGTCCTCGACGTCATGCGCGACCTCGCCGAGTCCGGTATGACGATGATCGTCGTCACCCACGAGATGGGCTTCGCCCGCGAGGTCGGCGACAGCCTGGTCTTCATGGACGGCGGTGTGGTCGTCGAGTCCGGTCACCCGAGAGAGGTCCTGACCAACCCTCAGCACGAGCGCACCAAGTCGTTCCTTTCCAAGGTCCTGTGACCTGAGACGAACGACGGATGCCGCCCACCCCGGCCGGGGTGGGCGGCATCCGCTTTTCACCACCGCGTCAGAGGTTCAGCCAAGGGCTGCGCGGCGAAAGGTTGCCCTCCGTCTGCACGTTGTACATGTGCACGAAGGTCGTGAACTGCCCCGAGCCGTGGAAGTCCTTGCCGTTGTAGTGCTTCTTGACCACCTTGCCCGACGGGCAGGGGTACACCTTCTTGGAGACGATCCTCTCACCGGTGGTCAAGACGGTGATCAGGATCTTGCACCTGGGGTGCCTCTTCCCCATCGACACGATCGCGTAGGGGTGGCCTTCGTGCTTGGCCTTCTTGCTGATGCACGACTTCCACAGGATCACGGTGTCGTCGTTCGGATACGTGTCCACGTCCGAGTAGGAGTAGCAACCACCCCTCCCGGACTCGGCGTACGCGGAAGGCGCGGTGGCCAGTCCGGCGGAGGCGACGAGCGCGCACGTCGCCGCGACGCCCGTGGTCATCCTTTTCAACTTCAACTTCACGACAGAGCTCTCCCCGTTCGACAAGCGTCCAGCAAATGGTCGGGGAAGATCATTCGTCATACGTGCCAAGTTGCGCAAGTGAGCTATTTCAGCGCCAGCAGCAGCGTGTCCGAAGGTGAGCACCACACCGGGCGGGCTTCGGCGAAGCCGTGGGTGAGGAGTGCGCGGGCGTGCCAGGCCGCGGACGGCATCTCGCCGTCGGCGTGGTCGCCGTAGATCTCGAAGCGGCGGGCCGTCGGGGTGGCCAGGACCGGGTCCTTGGCGGCCCGGGCCCACCACTCGGCCCAGTCGAGGGCGCCGTCGCTCTGCGCCCGGCCCATGCGGGCGTGGCGCTGGATGCGCTCGGCCGCGTTGATGCGGGGCGTGGTGTCGTCGGGCATGTGGTCGGCGTTCATGAAGACGCCGCCGTGCCGGACGAGTCCGGCGAGCCGGCCGTAGAGGTCGTCCAGGGCGTCGGTGCGCAGCCAGTGCAGGGCGGTGGCGGTGAGGACCGCGTCGTAGGTGTCGTACGGCAGCCGCGCGGGCCAGTCCGGGTCCTTGAGGTCGGCCTCGACGAAGCCCACCCGCTCGTCGCCCTCGAAGGTGCCGCGCGCGATGGTGAGCAGGGCGGGGTCGAGGTCGATTCCGGTGCTGGTGGCGTTCGGGAACCGGTCGAGCAGGCGGGCGGTGATGCTGCCGGTGCCGCAGGCGAGGTCGAGGACGCGCGGCTCGGTGCCGACGAGGGCCTCCACCATGTCGAGCATGACGCGGAACCGCTCCTCGCGGTCCGGCATGTACCACTCCTGCTGCCGGTCCCAGGAATGCTGGTATCGCAGTGCCCACGCACGGCTGCCGGCGTCCGTCGCGTCCGTCGTCATCGCTGCCCCTCCACCGTCGACGTTCGTAATACCCTGGAAGCACGATCGTCTGTTACCGACCGCACCCCCGACCCTAGAGTGCCTGCGTAAGGACCACAAGTGGAACTGGCCTATTACTCGGACTACGCCGTACGGCTCGTCAACACCGAGGAGCCGAAGCGGGGCAAGGACGCGCTCACCTCGGTGGAAGCGGTCCGGGATCTCTTCGGCGGGAACAAGGAGGCGGCCCGGCGCGCGACGGACGCGGACGTGACGCGTTTCCGCTCGGTCCGGGCGCGGCTGCGGGCGGTCTTCGAGGCGGCCGACGCCGGTGACGAGACGCTGGCGGTGAACCTGCTGAACTCGCTGCTCCTGGAGTTCCCGGTCAGCCCCCAGATCTCGGGGCACAACTTCCGGGACGACGACGGCCGCCCCCTGTGGCACATGCACCTGGCCGACCACCCGTCGAACGCGACCGCGGGCTACGCGGCCACCGCGGCGATGGGCCTGGCGTTCCATCTGACCGAGTACGGCGTCGACCGCCTGGGGCTGTGCGAGGCGGCGCCGTGCCGCAACGCCTACCTCGACACCTCGACGAACCGCTCCCGCCGCTACTGCTCCGACCGCTGCGCCACCCGGGCGAACGTGGCCGCCTACCGGGCCCGCAAGCGCCTGGAGGCCGACCGGTCGGAGACGACGGGCCACGCGGCCGACAGCGCCCAGCGCGCGAGCGCGAACGGGGAGCGCTGACCGGCCTTCAGCGGCCGGTACCGGAAGCGGACCCTGCCCAGTACCAGGTCCTCCGGGACGGTCCCGTAGTCCGTGCTGTCACCGCCCGCGTAGGGGTTGTCGCCGAGCACCCACCAGCCGCCCTCGCGGCGCTCGGCGGCCCGCTTGACGACCAGCAGGTCCTGCTGGAAGGGATGCCTCAGTACGACGACGTCACCGGGCCGGATCCGGGCGCCGTACTGCACCACGAGGCGGTCCCCGTGATGGAGCGTGGGCACCATGGACGGTCCGGTCACCTCCGCCACCCCGAAGGGCAGCAGCGCCCGTCCGCGCTCGACGTCCTGCGACAGCTCCGGCATCCCCGGCACCTCCCCGGTCCGATCCTCCACCAGTCTCAGTCTCACCCTGGACTTTTGTCCTAAGCCCATGGGGGCACTCGCGAAATAGCCTCTCCCAGGGAGTAATGTCGCACCTGAGAAGACGATCACGAGGAAGGAACGCTTCATGCTTTCCCGCCTGTTTGCCCCCAAGGTCAAGGTCAGCGCGCACTGCGACCTGCCCTGCGGCGTGTACGACCCGGCCCAGGCCCGCATCGAGGCGGAGTCCGTGAAGGCCGTCCAGGAGAAGATGGCCGGCAACGACGACCCGCACTTCCAGGCGCGTGCCACCGTCATCAAGGAGCAGCGTGCCGAGCTCGCGAAGCACCACGTCTCCGTGCTCTGGAGCGACTACTTCAAGCCCCCGCACTTCGAGAAGTACCCGGAGCTGCACCAGCTGGTCAACGACGCCCTGAAGGCCCTCTCGGCCGCCAAGGCGTCCACCGACCCGGCCACCGGCCAGAAGGCCCTGGACTACATCGCCCAGATCGACAAGATCTTCTGGGAGACCAAGAAGGCCTGACAAGCCTTCCGTTCGCGGGGACCGGCGATCGGTGCACCATCGCGGGTCCACGGGCTTCCCGAAGGGGTCCGACCGGAAAACCGGTCGGACCCCTTCGGCGTTCCCGCATCCGGGGCCTCCCGTGGTCCTCCCCCGCCTAACGGCCGCCGTCGTCGTCCTCCCCCGCCTCCAGCAGTCCCGCCGCAGCGCCCACGATCCGCGGGTCGGGGCTGCCGACGACCTCCCCGTCCTTGTCCAAGCAGGGGCTTCGTCATCCCGTAGTCCTTTCCGGTGCTCAGTGGAACTGCGGCACGATCAGCCAGATCCCGTACGCCACCACGGCCGCGCAGGCCAGGAAGCACAGCCCCGCCTGGGCCATGCCTGGGGACGAGGCGCCCTCCCCCTCCTCACGGGCGCCCTCGTGGCGCGCGAGGCCGAGAACCCCGAGGGCGAAGACGACGACCACGGCGACGGTGACGCCGATGCTCACCGCGGTGACCTGACCGAGTGCGTTCCAGTCGAGACTCATCGAAACTCCCCCTGCCTCAGGCGGCCGTGCCGACGCGGGCCGGCGGCTCGGTGCGGATGGTGACCTCGTGGGCGTCGTTGACGTTGTTCGCGTGCACCGGGTTGCGGCGCGAGAGCAGGACGATGCCCGCGGCGAGGGCGGCGCCGACCAGCGCGACGACGACGGTGCCGAGGTCGCCGCCGTGCTTGACGGCGCTCGCCGAGACACCGCCGACGAGCGCGGCGGCGGGCAGCGTGATCAGCCAGGCGGCGACCATGCGGCCGGCGACGCCCCAGCGGACCTCCGCCAGCCGCCGGCCCAGGCCCGCGCCGAGGATGGAGCCGGAGGCGACCTGCGTGGTGGACAGGGCGAAGCCCAGATGCGCCGAGGTCAGGATGACGGTCGTGGAGGCCGTCTCCGCGGCGAAGCCCTGCGGGGACTGGATCTCGGTCAGGCCCTTGCCCATCGTGCGGATGATCCGCCAGCCGCCGATGTAGGTGCCCAGGCCGATGGCGAGGCCGGCCGAGGCGATCACCCACACCGGCGGGCCGGCGTCGTGGCCGAGGGCGCCCGCGGAGATCAGGGTGAGGGTGATGATGCCCATGGTCTTCTGCGCGTCGTTGGTGCCGTGCGCGAGGGAGACCAGGGAGGCCGAGGCGATCTGACCGAGCCGGAAGCCCCTGGTGACCGAGCCCCTGCGGGCGCGGGCGGTGAGCCGGTAGGCGAAGTAGGTGGCGATCAGGGCGGCGACGCCGGCCACGACGGGCGAGGCCACGGCCGGGATCAGCACCTTCTCGACGACCTTGTCGAAGTGCACGCCGTGCGAGCCGGCCCCGACCCACACGGCCCCGATCAGTCCGCCGAACAGCGCGTGCGACGAACTCGACGGCAGCCCGAGCAGCCAGGTCAGCAGGTTCCACAGGATCGCCCCCACCAGCCCGGCGAAGATCATCGCCGGGCTGACGAGCGTGTCGTCGACGATCCCCCCGGAGATCGTCCTGGCGACCTCCGTCGACAGGAAGGCCCCGACGATGTTGAGGACTCCGCTGATGAGGACGGCCGTCCTGGGTTTGAGGGCGCCGGTGGCGATGGAGGTGGCCATCGCGTTCGCCGTGTCATGGAAACCGTTGGTGAAGTCGAAGGCGAGAGCCGTGACGATGACGACCGCCACGAGGAACGTGATGTGGTCCATCGCCCCATGGGAACAAGCGCTTTCGTACAGCAGGCGAACTGAGGGCGAAGCCCAGTTCGGCTTCCCGCGCCCGGCCGGTGAGGATCGTGCGATGCTGACGTGGTGAATCGTGAGGATCTGGTACGGCTGCGCAGGGCGCGCGACCGCATGGACCGCGAGTACGCCGAGCCCCTCGACGTGGCCGCGCTCGCGCGCACCGCCCTGATGTCGCCGGGCCACTTCCAGCGCAGCTTCCGCGAGGCCTACGGCGAGACCCCGTACGGCTATCTGATGACCCGCCGCGTCGAGCGCGCCAAGACCCTGCTGCGCGGCGGCGACCTCACCGTCACCGAGGTCTGCATGGCGGTCGGCTGCACCTCCCTCGGCTCCTTCAGTGCCCGCTTCACCGAGCTGGTGGGCGAGACACCCAGCTCCTACCGGGCCCGCTCGCACGAGGAGAGCGCGGAGATCCCGCCCTGCGTGGTGCGCGCGTACACGCGTCCACGACGGACGTGACGCCGGTCGTCGCCTTAGGTTGGAACCATGGACCTGAAACTGCACAACTGTTTCATCGCCGTCGACGACCACGACAAGGCGATCGCCTTCTACTGCGACGTCCTGGGCCTGGAGATCCGCAACGACGTCAAGTACGAGGGCATGCGGTGGACGACCGTCGGGCCGCCACTGCAACCGGACGTGTCGATCGTCCTGGAGCCGCCCGCGGCCAACCCCGACCTCTCGCCCGCCGACCGTGAGGTGATGGAGCAGCTGCTGGCCAAGGGTGTGCTGCGCGGGGTCAACTTCACCACCGAGGACTGCGACGCCCTCTTCGCCCGCGTCGAGGCGTCCGGCGCCGAGGTGATCCAGGAGCCGACGGACATGCCGTACGGGGTGCGCGACTGCGCGTTCCGCGACCCGGCGGGGAACATGCTGCGGTTCATGGAGCGGCAGGGCTGAGGGCCCACCGCCGGCCGCCGCGGCGCGACAACCCGGTCACGCCCAGGGCTCCACGTCCACGACGGCTCCCACCGGTATCGGCCCGTACACGTGCGGGAACTCCTCACCGCCGGGCTTGTTCGCCTCGTACCTCACGGGTACGTCGAGACGGTCGGGGTCGATGACCAGGACCACCAGGTCGTCGAGACCGGCGAAGAAGCGGCGGGCGGTGGCCGGGAGTTGGGCGCGGGTGGAGCAGTGGACGAAGCCCTCCTGGCCCAGGGTGCGGCCGCGGGTGGACATCTCGTACGTGCCCGTCGCGCGGGCGGCCTCCCACAGGGAGCGCTCGGTGATGTGGACGATGTGGTCGGTCATGGGGGCACGTTACGGCGCCCGACGCGCCGCCCGCTGCCGCAGGTAGCGCTGCTCGGGCAGGCTGAGGGTGTTCGCGGCCGCCGTCTCGTAGGCCGCCCGGGCCTCCTCGTACGCGCCCGCCCGCTCCAGCAGATGGCCGCGGACGGCGTCCAGACGGTGACCGGGGGCGGGCTGCAGCAGGGCCAGTTCGGCGAGCCCGGCGCAGGGTCCGTCGACCATGGCGAGCGCCACGGCGCGGTTGAGGCGTTCCACGGGGCCCGGGACCCGGCGGACCAGCACCTCGTACAGGCCCAGGATCTCCTGCCAGTCGGTCGCCTCGGCGCTGGGTGCCTCGTCGTGCACGGCGGCGATGGCGGCCCGCAACCCGTAGGGGCCGGCGCGGCCTCGGGACAGCGCCCGCGTGACCAGCGCGACGCCCTCCTCGACGGCCGCCCTGTCCCAGCGGGACCGGTCCTGCTCGTCGAGGGGGACGAGTTCGCCGTGCGGTCCGGTGCGGGCGTCGCGGCGGGCGTCGGTGAGCAGCATCAGGGCGAGCAGACCGGCCACCTCGCCGTCCTCGGGAAGCAGCCGGTGGACGGCCCGGGTCAGGCGGATCGCCTCGGCGGCCAGGTCACGGCGTTGCAGGCTCGCGCCGGAGGTCGCCGTGTAGCCCTCGTTGAAGATCAGGTAGAGGGTGTGCAGGACGGCCGGCAGACGGCTCTCCCAGTTGTCCGGCCGCCCGAAGCGCACGCCCCGCAGCTTCTGCTTGGCCCGGCTGACCCTCTGTGCCATGGTCGCCTCGGGCACGAGGTGCGCGCGGGCGATCTCCGCGGTGGTCAGGCCGCCGACCGCGCGCAGGGTGAGCGCGATCCGGGCGGGCGGGGTCAGATCCGGGTGGCAGCACAGGAACAGCAGGCTGAGGGTGTCGTCCTCGCGGGGCGCCCGGTCCGCGCCGGAGACCCGCAGGCTCAGCGCGGCCGCCCGCTCCTCGCGCGCCCGCCGCGCCTCGTCGGCCCGCAGGGCGTCCGTCAGCCGCCGCGCGGCCACCTTGATCAGCCAGCCGCGCGGGTTGTCCGGCACGCCCGCCGAGGACCACTGCCGGGCCGCCGCGAGCAGCGCCTCCTGTACGGCGTCCTCGGCCGCGTCGAAGTGTCCGTACCGCCTGACCAGCGCGCCGAGGACCTGCGGGGCGTGGATGCGCAGCAGGTCCTCGACGTCGGTGGCGGTCCGCACGGGGCTCAGACGTCCGCGGAGGGGTGGTCGATGGGCCGGATCACCACCGGGTAGCTGGGCGCGCCGGCCGGCTGGGGGCACTGCAGGACGCGTTCGGCGATCTCCGTGACGCGCTCCAGGCTCGCGCAGTCCAGGACCCAGTAGCCGGCCAGCAGTTCCTTGGTCTCGCCGTACGGGCCGTCGGTGATCACCGGCTTGCCGTCGTCGTCCAGGCCGACCAGCCGGGTCCTGGCCGGCTCGACGAGGCCCTGGGCGTCGACGAGTTCGCCGGTCTCGGCGAGGTCGTCGTTGAGGGCGCCCATGAACGCGTACATCGCCTGGATCTCCTCCTGGCTCCAGGCCGGGGAGGTCGCGTTGCCGCTGCCCCGCATGGCCTCGTAGTCCGCCTGTGTGCACTCCACCATGACCAGGTACTTCATGATTCGCTCCTTCGGCCGGGGCCGCCCGCGGCGGGCGGCCTGCACAGGGGACGTCGGAGCCGGCCCGCGATTCTCGACACGGGCTCTCAGGATTCTTCGGGGACCGTCCCGCCGGGTTCCCCTCGGGGCTCGGCGACACCGGGGACGTACGCCTCGCACTCGGGGTTGCGGCAGGGGCCCGGCGTCCACACCGGGACCCAGGCGCCGAGCGTCTTGTGCCGCTTGACGACGGTCTCCACGGGCTGTCCACAGACGGGACAGACCCGGTCCGAGCGGTCCATGCCCTCAGGGTAGGCCGGTCACCGCTTGCGCGCAGGGCCCTGGATCGCGGTGTCCCGCTGGGTTTCTCAGGGGGTGCGGGGTTCGCGCCACATCGGCCACATGGTGGGGCCGTCGGGAAGGGCGAGGGGGGCGCGGGCGGGCTCGAAGCCGAGGCGCTCGTACAGGGCGCGGCTGCGGGCGCTGCTCGCCTCCAGGTAGGCGGGGAGGTCCTCGCGGTCGCAGCGGTCGAGGACGTGCCGGATCAGCGCGGTGCCCAGGCCCTCGCCCTGCCGCCGGGGCTGCACGCCGATCATCCACAGGTACTCGTGGGCGCGGCCCGCGGGATGGATGTCCGCCGTCAGCCGGCCGATCAGTTCGACGCGCTCGTTGTCCGGGTCGACCGCGGCCCGCAGCTGCTGCGCGCCGTCGTCGTCGGGGTCGTGCGCCTCGGCGGGCACCGGCAGCCACAGCGCGCACGCGCTGCCGTCCTCGGTGACGTCGATCCGCCCCTCGGCGAGCACGATCCCGGTGAAGGCGGCCATCAGCCTGTGGTGCGTCGTACGGCGGTACTCGTCGCCCGGGAAGACCCAGCCGCTGACCGGATCGTCCTGGAAGGCCTCGTCCAGCAGCCGGACGACCATGTCGCGGTCGCCCTCGTCCGCCGTCCGGATCGCCACACCCATGTGCCGTCCCTCCGTCTCAACCGACCTTGATCGCACGGGGGTTGAGCCTATCCGGAAGGCGGGCGGACGACAGGGGCAAAATGCGACGCGGGCAGACAGGACGTGGAGGATGACGGGGCCCGCACACCGTGGGGATGTGCGGGACCCGTCGGCCGGGGTCCTCGGCGGCCGTACGGGGTCAGGAGCCGTACGGCCGGGCCGGTGGGGCCCCGGGGTCTTCGGGCGGCCCGGTCAGCCGGTGCGCCGCGTCACGAACTCCGCCAGCGCCAGCAGCCCGCCCGCCGCCTCCGGGTCGGGGACCGCGCGGGACAGCTCGTCCATCGCACGGGCCATCCGGTCGGCGGCCTCGTCCTGCGCCCAGTCCCGCCCGCCGGCCCGCTCGACGGCGAGGGCGGTGAGCGCCACGTCCTCCTTCTCGTACGGCGCCGCGTACAGTTCGGCCAGTTCGGCGGCCGCCGGTGTGCCCGAGGTCAGCGCGGCGACCACCGGCAGCGACTTCTTGCGGGCGGCCAGGTCGGCACCGGCCGGTTTGCCGGTGCGGTGCGGGTCGCCCCATATGCCGATGACGTCGTCGATGAGCTGGAAGGCCAGCCCGGCCTGGCGGCCGAACGCGTCCAGCGCCTCGACGTGCTCCTGCTCGGCGCCCGCGTACAGCGCGCCGAGCGCACAGGCGCACCCCAGCAGCGCGCCCGTCTTGGCCTCGGCCATGGTCAGCACCTCGTCGAGGCGGACCTCGCCGGGCCGGCGCCGCTCCAGTGCCGTGTCCGCGTGCTGCCCGGCGCACAGTTCGACGACGCAGGCCGCGAGCCGGGCCGCGGCCGCGGCGGCCGCCGGGTGCGGGTCCTCGGCGAGCAGTCCGAGGGCCAGCGCCTGCAGGGCGTCCCCGGCGAGGATGGCGTCGGCGTCACCGAACACCGTCCAGGCGGTGGGCCGGTGGCGGCGGGTGGTGTCGCGGTCCATCACGTCGTCGTGCAGCAGCGTGAAGTTGTGCACCAGTTCCACCGCGGCCGCCGCCCTTACGGCCGCCGCGGCCGCCGCCGGTCCGCCGAGCGCGGTGGCCGCGGTGAGGACGAGCGCGGGGCGTATCGCCTTGCCGGCGTTGTCGGCCGACGGTGTCCCGTCGGCCCGCTCCCAGCCGAAGTGGTAGAGCGCGATCCGGCGCATGGAGCCGGGCAACGAGTCGATGGCGGCGTGTAGTTCGGGGTCGACCGACGCCCGGGTGCGCTCCAGGATCACCGTCGCCTCGTGGCCGTCGAGCGGCGGCGGTCCCGCGGCGCGGTACCGCACCGCCGTGGCACGGTCTCCCCCGTCGTCGGAGCGATGCTGAGTCTCCGCCACGGACTCGGCGGTCATGGGCTCCTCCTCGGTCGGTCCGCGGACGGCGGCGTCTGCGCTCCGGCCGGGCGCATACGACCGAGGTCTACCCGTCCGGCCGGGCGGGGACACTGCTTCCAGGTGGCGAAACGTCACCTCCAGCGGCCGATCTCGACGTTCTCCAGGACGCCGAGCGCGTCCGGGACGAGGACCGCGGCCGAGTAGTAGGCCGTCACCAGGTACTTGATGACAGCCTGTTCGTTGATGCCCATGAAGCGCACGGACAGGCTCGGCTCGATCTCGTCCGGGATGCCGGCCTGCTGCAGGCCGACGACGCCCTGCTCGGCCTCGCCGGTACGCATGGCGATGATCGAGCTGGTCCGCGCCTCGGTGACGGGGATCTTGTTGCACGGGTAGATGGGCACACCCCGCCAGGTGGGGATGCGGTTGCCGCCCACCTCGATGGTCTCCGGGACCAGTCCGCGCTTGTTGAACTCGCGGCCGATCGCGGAGATCGCGCGCGGGTGCGCCAGCATGAACTTGGTGCCGCGGCGCCGGCTGAGCAGTTCGTCCAGGTCGTCGGGGCTGGGCACCCCGTCGTGCGGCTGCAGCCGCTGGTCGTACTCGCAGTTGTTCAGCAGCCCGAACTCCCGGTTGTTGACCAGCTCGTGTTCCTGGCGCTCCTTCAACGCCTCCACGGTCAGCCTCAGTTGCTGCTCGGTCTGGTTCATCGGCTGGTTGTAGAGGTCGGCCACGCGCGTGTGGATGCGCAGCACGGTCTGGGCGACGCTCAGTTCGTACTCGCGGGGCCGGGCCTCGTAGTCGACGAAGGTGTGCGGGATGTCCGGCTCGCCGGAGTGGCCGGCGGCGAGCTCGATCGCCTTCTCGCCGTACTTGTTGGTGTCCTGCTCGGGGACCGCGCGCTGCCGCCGGAGGTGTTCGCGCAGGGACTCGGCGCGCTCCGCGACCTGCTCGACGTCCTGCCGGGACAGGATCAGCACCGTGCAGGCGGTGGCCGCGCGGGCCGTGTACTCCCAGATGGCGTCCGGGTCCAGCAGGGCGGCCTCACCCAGGTAGGAGCCGTCGCCGAGCACGCCGAGGACCGCGTCGTCACCGTAGGGGCCCGTGCCGACCTTCTCCACCCTGCCGTGCGCCAGCAGGTAGACCTTGTCGGCCTGGCCGCCGAAGGAGGCGATCACCGACCCGGGCGCGTACTCCTGCTGCCGGCAGCGCTGGGCGAGCTCGGACAGCACCTCCTCGTCCTCGTAGGAGCGCAGCGCGGGCAGCTCGCCCAGTTCGGCGGGGATGACCTCGACCCGGTCGCCCGTCTTCACGAACGTGATGCGGCCGTCCCCCACGGCGTAGGTCAGTCGCCGGTTCACCCGGTACGTGCCGCCCTGCACGTTCACCCACGGCAGCATGCGCAGCAGCCAGCGGGAGCTGATCTCCTGCATCTGCGGCGCGGACTTGGTCGTGGTGGCCAGGTTCCGCGCGGCGGCGGTGCCGAGACTCTGCTGCGGCCTGCCCTGCTCCGTACGGACCTCTTCGCCTACCGACATATGAGAATTGCCCTCCCGGTCATGGACGGCGGTCGAACCGCACCGCCCATCGCGATCTGCGTTGACCAGCCTTCCATCACGGAGCGTGTCGGTGCTATTACCCGAAAGAGCGGGAATGGATCACCGGCGGTCTGGGCAGAACCGCGGTTCGCGTACAGCGGGCCGGGAGTGCCGCGTGTCCGAAAAGCACCCCCTCGGCGCGAGCACGATGTGTAACCACCCGTGCACTGTCGGTAAAAGAAGCGGCATGAGGAGGCCGCAACCGGCGGCCGTCAGCACGGCACGAAGGAGGCGGTCATGGCCTCACCCATGTCCGCGGGCAGTTTTCTCGACGCTCTCCGGGCGGAGGGCGTCACCGTCGTCGAGGTCGGCGACTGGGCGCATCACAACCGCAACCACAAGGGCCCGTGGGGGCCGGTCCACGGCGTGATGATCCACCACACGGCGTCGAGCGGCAGCGAGCGGACGGTGGAGATCTGCCGGGACGGCTACGCGGGCCTGCCCGGCCCGCTGTGCCACGGCGTGATCACCAAGGACGGCACCGTCCACCTGGTCGGCTACGGCCGCGCCAACCACGCGGGTCTCGGCGACGACGACGTGCTGCGCGCGGTGATCGCCGAGAAGGCGCTGCCGCCGGACAACGAGGCCGACACGGACGGCAACCGGTACTTCTACGGCTTCGAGTGCGAGAACCTGGGCGACGGCGAGGACCCCTGGCCGCAGGCGCAGTTGGAGGCCATCGAGAAGGCGGCGGCCGCGGTGTGCCGGCATCACGGGTGGACGGAGCGGTCGGTGATCGGGCACCGGGAGTGGCAGCCGGGGAAGGTGGATCCGAAGGGGTTCACCATGGCCTGGATGAGGGAGCGGATCCGGGAGCGCCTGAAGTGACACCCCAGGTCACAATGGTGGAGTGACCGGCCTCGACACCCTGCGCCCCCGCCTCCCCTCCCCGCTGCAGGAGCTGTCGGACCCACGCTTCGCCCGCCACGGCCTGCGCCTCCTCCTCAAGCGCGACGACCTCATCCACCCGGACCTGGTCGGCAACAAGTGGCGCAAGCTCGCGCCCAACCTTCGCGCCGCGGCAGGCCGGACGCTGGTCACCTTCGGCGGGGCCTACTCCAACCACCTGCGGGCCACGGCCGCGGCCGGCCGCCTCCTCGGGTCGGCGACCGTCGGCGTGGTCCGCGGCGAGGAGCTCGCCGGCCGGCCCCTCAACCCGTCCCTGGCCCGGTGCGCGGCCGACGGCATGCGGCTGCACTTCGTCGACCGGTCGACCTACCGCCGCAAGGCCGAGCCGGACACCCTCGCGCGCGTGCTGCGCGCGGCCGGCGCGCAGGAGGCGTACGTCGTGCCGGAGGGCGGCAGCAACGCGGCGGCCGTACGCGGCTGCCGGGCCCTGGGCGAGGAGCTGGGTGGTCACGCCGACGTCGTCGGCATCGCCTGCGGAACCGGCGGCACGCTGGCCGGACTCGCCGCCGGACTCGCGCCGGGCCGACGGGCCCTCGGCATACCGGTCCTTCGGGGCGGCTTCCTGAGGGCCGACATAGGGCGGCTCCAGGAGGAGGCCTTCGGCGGCCCACGCGGCACCTGGCACCTCGACGACCGCTTCCACTTCGGCGGCTACGCGCGCGTGCCCGCCGGACTCGATGCCTTCGCCGAGGACTTCGAGCAGCGTCACTCGGTGCCGGTGGAGCGGCTGTATGTCGCCAAGTTGCTGTACGGACTTGTCGCCCTGGCCGAGGAGGGGGCGTTCGCGCGCGGGACGACCGTGGCGGCCGTGGTGACGGGGCGGCCCTTCCCTCAGGCGCCGCCCACCGACCAGGCGCCGCCCACGGACTAGGCGCCGTCCACCGCCTCCCGGTAGGCCGCCGCCTCCTCCAGGTCCAGCCGGCGCAGCAGTGTCCGCAGCATCTCGTCGTCGATGTAGCGGCCGTCGCGGAGGCGGACGAACATGGCGCGCTCGGCGCCGATCATCTCGCGCGACAGGCGGCGGTAGGTGTCGTCGACGGACTCGCCCGTGACCGGGTTGGTCTGGCCTAGGCGTTCCCAGACGGCGTTGCGGCGGCGCTCCAGGCTCTGGCGGAGGCGGTCGGCGAGGGGCGGCGGAAGGCTGTTGCGCTCGTCGGTGAGGAGTTCGTCGAGGCGCTGCTCGGCGACCCGGGAGGCCTGGGCCTGGGCGTTGGCCTCGGCGAGGGTCTCGGCCTGGGCGTCCCGGCCGGGGAATTTGAGCAGGCGGATCACCGGGGCCAGCGTGAGGCCCTGTACGACCAGGGTGCCGATGACGGTGGTGAAGGTCAGGAAGAGGATGAGGTTGCGCTGCGGGAACGGTTCGCCGCCGTGCACGGTGAGCGGGATCGAGAAGGCGATGGCCAGCGAGACCACGCCCCGCATGGCGGCCCAGGAGGTGACGATCGGCCCTCTCCAGGTGGGGTTGTCCTCGCGTTCCCTGATCCGCGCCGACAGCATGCGGGGCACGAACGTCCCGGGGTAGACCCAGACGAACCGGGCCGCGACGACCACCAGGAACAGGGCGATCGCGTACCAGGCGGCGTCCACGCCCTTGTACTCCCCGAGCCCCCTGAGCACCACCGGCAGCTGCAGTCCGATGAGCGCGAAGACGGCCGACTCCAGGACGAACGCGACCACCTTCCACACCGCCTCCTCCTGGAGCCGGGTGGCGAAGTCGACCTCCCACGCGCGGTGCCCGATGTAGAGGGCGACGACCACGACCGCGAGGACACCGGAGGCGTGCACCTGCTCGGCGACGGCGTAGGCGACGAACGGGATCAGCAGGGACATGGTGTTCTGGAGCAGGGCCTCCTTCACGTGCGTGCGCAGCCAGTGGATCGGCAGCATCAGCACCAGGCCGACCGCGACACCGCCGACCGCCGCCAGCAGGAACTCGCCGATCCCGCCGATCCAGGAGGCGCCCTCGCCGACGGCGGCCGCGACGGCGACCCGGTAGGCGGTGATCGCGGTGGCGTCGTTCAGCAGGGACTCGCCCTGCAGGATCGTGGTGATCCGGGACGGCAGTCCGACCCGGCGGGCGACCGCGGCCGCGGCGACCGCGTCCGTCGGCGCCACCACGGCGCCCAGCGCCAGTGCCGCGGGCAGGGGCAGGCCGGGCACGATCTGGTAGGCGGCCCAGCCGACGACGAAGGTCGCGAAGAGCACGTATCCGACCGACAGCAGGGCCACCGGCCGTATCGAGGCCCGCAGATCGAGGTACGAGCTCTCGACGCCCTCCTTGTGCAGCAGCGGGGGCAGCACCAGCGGCAGCACGATCTCGGGGTCGAGGGTGTAGTCCGGCATGCCCGGGATGCCCGACACCACCAGCCCCACGGCGACGAGCACCAGGGGCGCGGGCACCGGGGTCCGCCGGGCCGCCGCCGCGACCGCGGTGCTGCCCGCCACCAGCAGCAGCAGTGGCATCACGTCCATGGCCCTCGCCCGCCCTCGTTCATCGTCTTCCGCCCGCCCTCGATTTTCCGCGCGACCATCCGCGCGGCCGTCGTAACCTGGCAATCATGAAACAGTGCACGCACGCCGACGCGCTGCCGCACCCGGAACCCGAGCCGCTGAGCGAGACGTGTCCGGAGTGTCTGCGGGACGGCACGCACCCGGTGCAGCTCCGGCTGTGCCTCACCTGCGGCCACGTCGGCTGCTGCGACTCCTCGCCCGGCCGGCACGCCACGGAGCACCACAAGGACTCCGACCACCCGATCATGCGGACGTTCGAGCCGGGGGAGAACTGGCGTTGGTGCTTCGTGGACCACGTTCTCGTGTGACCCTGGAGGGCCGGGGACGGGCAACGATCCGGACGGTTCGACCGTCTGACGTCTGGGTACGTCAACCCGGCGCGCGTTCTTCCCAATTGGAGCCGCAGACCTCTAGACACGGAGCGTATCCACAGTTTTACTGTGAGTGACGGCAAGGGGTTGGGGTCCTGGGGACAGGAAAGTTGAGAGCGCGATAGCGTCACCGCTGAAGCACATGTCGCGTTACCCCGAGGGGCGACCCTCGGCCCTGTAAAGCTTGTACCACCATGGAGGTGAGGGTGTCCCAGATCGCAGGCGAGCCCGCGACCCAGGACTTCGTGGAAGTCCGGCTGCCGGCCGCGGGTGCCTACCTGTCGGTGCTGCGTACGGCCACGGCCGGTCTCGCGGCCCGTTTGGACTTCACCCTCGACGAGATCGAGGACCTGCGCATCGCGGTGGACGAGGCCTGCGCGATCCTGCTCCAGCAGGCCGTGCCCGGCTCGGTGCTCAGCTGTGTCTTCCGGCTCGTCGACGACTCTCTCGAGGTCACCGTCTCGGCCCCGACCACGGACGGTCACGCCCCCTCGCGGGACACCTTCGCCTGGACCGTCCTGTCCGCTCTCGCGGGCAAGGTCTCCTCCGCCGTGGACGAGGACAAAACCGTTTCGATCAGCCTCTACAAACAGCGCGGCGCGGGACCCGGGCCGGCGTGAGGACAGGGGACGGGCCGGTGCGTGACGAAGAGCGCGGCACAAGGGAGCTGCCGGCCGACGGCACGGGTGGGTCCCGCAGCACGGGCGACGCAGTCGAGGGCATGGCGGGCATTCCCGAGCAGGCCCGGCCGCACCCGGAGGACACCTCCCTCGCGGCCGGCTTCCTGGACGACGGGCAGTGGGATCGGGAAGGTGTCGCGCCGGGTACGCCCGCGGACGGACCGACGGGGATCTCCCCGGCCCGCCCGGCGGCGAGGGCTCGGCGAAGGACAACGGGCGGGACGATGAGCGAGCACGAGCGAGACGACCAGCAGGACGCGCAGAGCGTGCCGCGGGCCACACAGCACGACGCACAGGACCGCAGCGGGGCGCGCGCCATGTTCGTCGAACTGCGGGGGCTGGAGGACGGCAGCCCGGAGTACGCGGAGCTGCGCAACCGGCTGGTCCGGATGCACCTGCCGCTCGTCGAGCACCTCGCGCGCCGCTTCCGCAATCGCGGCGAGCCGCTGGACGACCTCACCCAGGTCGCCACCATCGGCCTGATCAAGTCGGTCGACCGCTTCGACCCGGACCGCGGCGTGGAGTTCTCCACGTACGCGACACCGACGGTCGTCGGCGAGATCAAGCGTCACTTCCGCGACAAGGGCTGGGCGGTCCGCGTGCCGCGCCGCCTGCAGGAACTGCGCCTGGCGCTGACCACGGCGACCGCGGAGCTCTCCCAGCAGCACGGCCGCTCCCCCACGGTGCACGAGCTCGCCGAGAAGCTCGCCATCTCGGAGGAGGAGGTCCTGGAGGGCCTGGAGTCCGCCAACGCGTACTCCACGCTGTCCCTGGACGTCCCCGACACCGACGACGAGTCCCCGGCGGTCGCGGACACCCTCGGCGCGGAGGACGAGGCGCTGGAGGGCGTCGAGTACCGCGAGTCCCTCAAGCCGCTGCTGGAGGACCTGCCGCCCCGCGAGAAGCGGATCCTTCTCCTGCGCTTCTTCGGCAACATGACCCAGTCGCAGATCGCGCAGGAGGTCGGCATCTCACAGATGCACGTCTCGCGCCTGCTGGCCCGCACACTGGCCCAGCTGCGGGAGAAGCTCCTGGTGGAGGAGTAGGCCGACGACCGCTACGGCGTCGTGGGACTACCGCCCGCCGTCCTGTGTGCGGCCCGGACCCTTGATCCCGAGGGCCTGGGTCGTCGCGGGATTGACCAGCAGCACCAGGGAGGCGACGGCGACGGCCGCCAGCGCGATCCCCGCCGGAACGGCCACGCTGTCGGCCTGCAGCAGGCTGTACGCCACCGGCAGCGCCATGATCTGCGTGATGACGGCCGGGCCCCGGCTCCAGCTCCTGCGCTTCAGCAGCCCGCGGGCGGCCAGCAGCGGCAGCAGGGCGAGGACGATCAGGGTGATGCCGCCGGTGACGGCGGAGCCGCGGTCGTCCGGGGCACCCGCCAGACCCTCCACGAGCATCCAGACACCGCCGGCGACCAGTGCCAGCCCCTCCAGCGCGGCGAGCGCGGCCGCGTAGGTCAGGCGGCGCGGGCGGGGGCCGCTGTCTTCCTCGGTGGCGGGGGTCTGCTCAGTGGTCACCTCTGAAGGGTAGCCCCGGGGACGCGGGCCCCCTCGGCGAGGTCGAGACGCCACCCGTGGTGAGCCTCACGCCCCGGCCTCTTACCTGATCCACACCTCGCCCTGTGCCCGGTACCACCCAGTAGGTACGCTGCAACCCATGCGTGCACTTCTCGTGGTCAACCCGGCAGCCACCACCACAAGCGCACGTAGGCGCGATGTCCTCATCCACGCCCTCGCGAGCGAGATGAAGCTCGAAGTCGTCACGACCGAGTACCGCGGCCACGCGCGCGACCTCGGCCGGCAGGCCGCGGAGAGCGACGACATCGACCTCGTGGTCTCCCTCGGCGGCGACGGCACGGTCAACGAGGTGGTCAACGGCCTGCTGCACGCCGGCCCCAACCCGGACGGGCTCCCCCGCCTCGCCGTGGTCCCCGGCGGCTCCACCAATGTCTTCGCCCGCGCGCTGGGGCTGCCCAACGACGCCGTCGACGCGACCGGCGCGCTGCTGGACGCGCTGCGCGAGGGCAGCGAGCGCACGGTCGGCATGGGCCTCGCTGCGGGCACGCCGGGCACCGAGGACGAGGCGGTGCCCGCCCGCTGGTTCACCTTCTGCGCGGGGCTCGGCTTCGACGCGGGCGTGGTGGGCCGGGTGGAACAGCAGCGCGAACAGGGCAGGAAGTCCACGCACGCCCTTTACCTGCGCCAGGTGGTACGGCAGTACCTGCAGGAGCCGAACAAGCGGCACGGCACGATCACCCTGGAGCGGCCCGGTGAAGATCCGGTGACCGATCTGGTGCTCTCCATAATCTGCAACACCTCGCCATGGACGTATCTGGGTAATCGTCCGGTGTACGCGGCACCTAAGGCCTCGTTCGATACCGGGCTCGACGTACTCGGTCTCAGCCGTATGTCCACGGTCGCGGTTGCCCGGTATGCCACACAGTTGCTCACTTCGTCCGCCGACCGCGGACCCCACGGCCGGCACGTGGCAACCCTGCATGACCTGGACCGGTTCACCTTGCATTCGAAGGTGCCTCTGCCCCTTCAGATGGACGGCGACCACCTCGGACTGCGTACCAGCGTGACGTTCACAGGCGTACGCCGTGCACTGCGTGTGATTGTGTGAGCAGAAGGGGCTAAAGTCCTTTCACTCGAACGTTTAGGCCAGGGTCCACCCCATGGAAGTACGGCTGTGACCTAGTCGACACCGAGGAATCAAAAAAAACTTTCCAGAAGGGGTTGTATCCGCCGCTGAGGTTTGCGAGTCTCTACGTGGCGATCGGGACAGCCCGCAACACCGGCATCCACAGATCACCGGAACCCCTCTTCAATTCACAGGACCCGCGCCAGGGAACTGGCGGTAGGCCCTTCACTTGTTGAGGGATTCGTGAAAGCGTTCACATTCACAAGCAACTTGCACGTAATACCAAGGAGAGGTAGCAGCCATGGACTGGCGTCACAACGCCGTTTGCCGCGAGGAAGACCCCGAGCTCTTCTTCCCCATCGGCAACACCGGTCCTGCGCTGCTGCAGATCGAGGAAGCCAAGGCCGTCTGCCGTCGCTGCCCCGTCATGGATCAGTGTCTGCAGTGGGCGCTCGAGTCCGGTCAGGACTCCGGCGTCTGGGGTGGTCTCAGCGAGGACGAGCGTCGCGCGATGAAGCGCCGTGCCGCCCGCAACCGGGCCCGTCAGGCCTCCGCCTGACCCACCCGCCCCACAAAGCCTGAGCTTGGCGGCGCGTACAGCGAGTACGCATCTCCCGCCCCCGAGCCGCAGCGCGCAGTACCCCCGATGCGCAGCACAAGCTGGCAACGAGCATTCGAGCCCCGGACCCGGGAATGGGTCCGGGGCTTCTTGCTGCCTACTTGCCGGCCCGCACCGGCACGTCGAGGATGACCCGGGTGCCCCGCTCGGGAGCCGGGACCATGTCGAACGTACCGCCCAACTCCCCTTCGACCAGCGTCCGTACGATCTGCAGGCCGAGGTTGCCCGCGGTGTGCGGGTCGAAGCCCTCGGGCAGGCCGACGCCGTCGTCCTGGACGGTGACCAGCAGGCGGGTCTCCTTCGTGGTGCCGCCGCGGACGGCCGAGACCTCGACCGTGCCGGTGTCGCCCTCGCGGAAACCGTGCTCGAGGGCGTTCTGCAGGATCTCCGTGAGCACCATGGACAGCGGGGTGGCGACCTCCGCGTCCAGGATGCCGAACCGGCCCGTGCGCCGGCCGGTGACCTTGCCCGGCGAGATCTCCGCGACCATGGCCAGCACGCGGTCGGCGATCTCGTCGAACTCCACGCGCTCGTCCAGGTTCTGAGACAGCGTCTCGTGCACGATCGCGATGGAGCCGACCCGGCGCACCGCCTCCTCCAGCGCCTCGCGGCCGCGCTCTGAGTCGATGCGCCGGGCCTGGAGGCGAAGGAGGGCGGCGACCGTCTGGAGGTTGTTCTTCACCCGGTGGTGGATCTCCCGGATGGTCGCGTCCTTGGTGATCAACTCGCGTTCGCGGCGGCGCAGTTCGGTGACGTCCCGGAGCAGGACGAGTGAACCGATGCGGGTGCCCTTGGGTTTGAGCGGGATCGCGCGGAACTGGATGACCCCGTCGTGCGCCTCGATCTCGAACTCGCGCGGCGCCCAGCCGCTGGCCACCTTGGACAGCGCCTCGTCCACCGGGCCGCGCGTCGGGGCGAGTTCGGCGGTGGTCCTGCCGAGGTGCTGGCCGACGAGGTCGGAGGCGAGGCCCATGCGGTGGTACGCGGACAGCGCGTTCGGCGAGGCGTACTGGACGATGCCGTCCGCGTCGAGCCGGATCAGGCCGTCGCCGACGCGCGGGGCGGCGTCCATGTCCATCTGCTGGTTGGCGAAGGGGAAGGCGCCGGCCGCGATCATCTGCGCGAGGTCCGAGGCGCTCTGGAGGTAGGTCAGCTCCAGGCGGCTCGGGGTGCGCACGGTCAGCAGGTTGGTGTTGCGGGCGATGACGCCGAGGACGCGCCCCTCTCGTCGTACCGGGATCGACTCGACCCGGACCGGGACCTCCTCGCGCCACTCCGGATCGCCCTCGCGCACGATCCGGCCCTCGTCCAGGGCCGCGTCCAGCATGGGGCGGCGGCCGCGCGGGACGAGGTGGCCGACCATGTCGTCCTGGTAGGAGGTGGGGCCGGTGTTGGGCCGCATCTGGGCCACGGACACGTACCGGGTGCCGTCGCTGGTGGGGACCCACAGGACGAGGTCGGCGAAGGAGAGGTCGGAGAGCAGCTGCCACTCCGAGACCAGCAGATGGAGCCACTCGAGGTCGGAGTCGTCGAGGGCGGTGTGCTGGCGGACCAGTTCGTTCATGGAGGGCACATGTGCGAGCGTACCTGGCGGTATGTGTGGCTTAGAAACACCCGCGGGCCGCGGCGCCTGGGAGGGACCCTCAACCCTCCCGGCACCGCAGCCCGGAGCAGTATCGGCCGCGGGGTGTGCGGTCCCGGTGTCGGCCGAAGGTTGAGGAGCCGGGGCAGTCAGGGCAGAGAGCTCCGGTTCCTCGGTCCGCCTTCCTGTGCGGGGAAGACGGAAGCCTGTTCGTGCTGCTGCGCACTGTTTCAATTGTGGACTAGACCACTCGGGGTGTCCATGCGTTGGAGCCTGTTCGTTGTTGTTATTTCCCGACCGGCTCCAACCAGTCGCCGCCCCGACATCCATCACGCAGCCTAACCCGTGTGGGTTCATGCGCGGGGCCAGTTGGCCATGGCAATTTCCGCGGCGGCCGGGCTCAGTGGGTCTCGGTGACCTTCGCCAGGGCGCGGGGCGCGTCCGGGTCCTGACCGCGCGCGATGGTGACCTCGTAGGCCAGCAGCTGCAGGGGGATGATCTCCAGGATCGGCTGGACCTCCTCGGCGACACCCTCGGTGGGCAGGACGAAGCCGGCCGAGGCCTGTTCGACCTGGTGGGCGGGGCCGACGACGAAGAGGTCGGCCCCCCGCCCGCGCAGCCGGTCGAGGACGGGCTGGAGGGCCTCGCCGCCCTTGCCGTCGGTGACCACCGCGATCACCGGGGAGACGTTGTCGACCATGGCGAGCGGGCCGTGCAGGAGGTCGGCGCCGGAGTAGGAGAGAGCGGGGATGTAGCTGGTCTCCATCAGTTTCAGAGCGGCTTCCTTGGCCGTGGGATAGCCGTAGCCGCGGGAGGTGATGACCATGCGTTCGGCGAAGCGGTATCGGGCGGCGAGGGCGCGGACCTCGTCCTGGCGGGCGAGCAGTTGCTCGGCGAGGTCGGGCAGCGGCTTCGCGGCGGCGCCGTCGCCGCCGCGCAGGCCTTCGACGAAGAGGTAGAGGGCGAGCAGGGTGGCCGTGTAGGTCTTGGTCGCGGGGAGGGCCTTCTCCGGTCCGGCCATGACGTCGACGTGGTACTCGGAGACACCGGCCAGCGGGGAGTCGGGGTTGTTGGTGACGGCGAGGGTGATCGCGCCGGCCTCGCGGGCGGCCCTGGTCGAGGCGACCAGGTCCGGAGAGCCGCCGGACTGGCTGACGGTGATCACCAGGACGTCGGTGAGGTCCGGGCGGGCGCCGTAGGCCGTGGTGGTCGACATCGAGGTGAGACCGCAGGGCAGGCCGAGGCGGATCTCGAGCAGGTACTTGGCGTAGAGGGCGGCGTTGTCGGAGGTGCCGCGGGCGGTCAGCAGGACGAAGCGGGGGCGGCGGGCGGCGATCGCCTGGGCCACCTGCCGGACGGCGGGGGCGCCCTCGTCCAGGAGGCGGCGCAGCACGGCCGGCTGCTCGGCCATCTCCCGGGCCATGGTCCGGCCCGGGGCGTCGGTCCGGGGCTCAGGTGTCGTGGCGGTCATGGTCGGTTCCTCCTGGCTCGGTCCGCGGGGCAGCACCCATTCCACTCCCCCGGGGCGAATGATGCCCGTCCTGGGGGTGGAATCGGAGTGCCTCGGCTCCCCTGGGCCCCAGGGGCCGCCTCTGTTAGATTGGTCTAAACCACCTGACCCTTCCAGGTACCGGTTGAGTCCCCCTCTTTCAGATCGGCAGGCCCAGCGTGGAAGTTGTCATCGTTCCGGACGCCAAGGCGGGCGGCGAGATCGTCGCCGAGGCCATGGCACGGCTCCTGCGGCGCAAGCCGGACGCGCTGCTCGGCGTGGCCACCGGCTCGACCCCGCTGCCCGTCTATCAGGCGCTGGCCGCCAAGGTGGCCGCCGGTGCCGTGGACACCTCCCGGGCCAGGGTTGCGCAGCTCGACGAGTACGTGGGGCTGCCGGCCGAACATCCCGAGTCGTACCGGTCCGTGCTGCGGCGCGAGGTGCTGGAGCCGCTGGGCATCGGGGTGGACGCGTTCATGGGGCCCGACGGGACGGCCGAGGACGTGGTGGGGGCCTGCGAGGCGTACGACACGGCGCTGGCCGAGGCCGGGGGCGTGGATCTGCAGCTGCTCGGAATCGGGACGGACGGGCACATCGGCTTCAACGAGCCGTGTTCCTCGCTCGCCTCGCGGACGCGGATCAAGACGCTGACCGAGCAGACCCGGATCGACAACGCGCGGTTCTTCGCGGGTGACATCGAGCAGGTGCCGCATCACGTCATCACCCAGGGCATCGGGACGATCCTCGACGCCCGGCACGTCGTGCTCCTCGCCACCGGCGAGGGCAAGGCCGACGCGGTCGCCGCGAGCGTGGAGGGGCCGCTGGCCTCGGTGTGCCCGGCGTCGGCGTTGCAGTTGCATCCACATGCGACGGTCGTGGTGGACGAGGACGCCGCGTCCAAGTTGAAGCTGGCGCACTATTTTCGGCACACCTACGTCAACAAGCCTGAGTGGCAGGGCATTTAAGGACGGTTTCGTCTGCCGGGTGGCGTGGTCTTCGGGCTGCGGGACGTGGTGGGTCGCTCGCGCAGTTCCCCGCGCCCCCTTGGGGCGTGGCAAAGGCGCCGGTTTCCTTTCGAGGAACCGGCGCCTTTGGCGTCGTAGGGGCTAGGGCCTGTCGTTTGGATCGGCTCGGCTGCAGGGGACGGTGCCTTGCGGCCGAGCCGAGCGGGGTCTGGTGCGTGCAGCTGCAAGGCGGAGGAGGGAGTCGACGCGGAGCGTCGGCGAGTGACGACAACGCGGCAGATGTACGCACCAGACCCCGCGACGCCGAGCTGATCCAAACGACAGGCCCTAGGCGCCTGTGATGGTCTCCGCTGCCGCGCGGCCGCAGACCCTGGCCGCGCCGTGGGTGGCGATGTGCAGGGTGCCGCGCGGGGGTGCCTGGGGCAGGCCCATCTCTATCACGATCGTGTCGGGACGGGTCCTGAGGATCGTGTCCAGGGCGGCGGCCATCCAGGGGTGGCGGTGCTCGTCGCGGACCACGGCGACGATCCGGCGGGGGCCCGCTGCGGCCAGCGTGGCAAGGCCCGCGTCCTCGCCGGAGAACGTGCCCGTCTCCGTGCCCGGCAGGAGCCGGAACAGCTCCGCCGCCACCCCCCAGGGGGTCTCGTCGCCGACCGCGATGTTGGCCACCGGGGTGAGGGCGGCGACATAGGGCGGGTCGGTGAGCGGGGTGAAGGTGTCCGCGCCGGTCAGGCGCAGGGCCCGGCGGGCCGCGCGCAGGCCGACCTCGGGGTCGGGGACGGGCTGCGGCCGGGCCTCCTTCGCCGTGGTCGTCCAGCGGGCCAGGGACCTGACCCGCTCCGCCGCCTCCGCGAGGCGCGCCTCGGGCAGTTCGCCGGAGCGGACCGCCGAGACGAGGGCGTCCCGCAGGCGCCGTACCGTCTCGTCGTCGGCGAGGCCGCCGCCCACGCAGATCGCGTCGGCGCCGGCGGCGATCGCGAGGACGCTGCCGCGTTCGATGCCGTACGTGCCGGCGATCGCCTGCATCTCCATGCCGTCGGTGACGATGAGACCGTCGTAGCCGAGTTCGCGGCGCAGGAGGTCGGTGAGGACCCGGTGGGAGAGGGTCGCCGGGCGGTCCCGGTCCAGGGAGGGGACCAGGATGTGGGCGCTCATCACGGCGCGGCTGCCGGCGGCGATCGCCGCGCGGAAGGGGGCCAGTTCGCGTGCGGACAGCACCTCGGCGGGCACGTCGATGTGCGGGAGCGCGTGGTGGGAGTCGACGGCCGTGTCGCCGTGGCCCGGGAAGTGCTTCGTGCAGGCCGCCACTCCGACCGACTGCAGGCCGGTTACGTAGGCCGCGGTGTGGCGGGCCACCAGGCCGGGTTCGGCGCCGAAGGAGCGGACGCCGATCACCGGGTTGGCCGGGTTGGAGTTGACGTCGGCGGACGGGGCCCAGTTGAGGTTGACGCCGCAGGCGGCGAGGCGGCGGCCCAGTTCGGCGGCCACGTCGCGCGTGAGGTCGACGTCGTCCACCGCGCCCAGGGCGTTGTTGCCGGGGAAGGAGGACCCGGTCCGCACCTCCAGCCGGGTCACGTCGCCGCCCTCCTCGTCGACGGCGACGAGGACGTCGTCCCGCTCGGCGCGCAACTGGGCTGTCAGCGAGGACAGTTGCTCGGCGGAGGCGATGTTGCGGCCGAAGAGACCGACGGAGGCGAGGCCCTCCCCGAGGCGCCGCAGCAGCCAGTCGGGGGCCGTGGTGCCGGTGAAACCGGGCTGCAGGACCGTCAGGGCGTCGCGCGTCAGCGTGTCTGTGCCGCTGGCGAATGTCGTCATCGGGGGGCGTTATCCCTTCACTGCGCCCGCGGTCAGGCCCGCGGCCATCTTGCGCTGGACGAGGAGGAACAGCACGACGATCGGCACGGCCATCATCGTGGCGCCGGCCATCATCGGGGCGTATTCGGTGCCGTGCTTGGTGGTGAAGTTGCCGAGCCACACGGTGGCCGTCTGGTGCTCCTGGCTGAGCAGCATCAGGGCGTAGAGGTACTCGTTCCAGGCCTGGATGAAGCCGTAGACCGAGGTGGCGACCATGCCGGGAGCGAGGAGCGGGAAGACCACGCGGACGAAGGCGGCGGTGCGGGAGCAGCCGTCGACCATGGCCGCCTCCTCCAGTTCCCGGGGGATGTTGACGATGAAGCCGCGCAGCGTCCACACCGTGAAGGGGAGGATGAAGGTCAGGTAGGTGATGATCAGTCCTGTGAGCTTGTCGTACTGCTCCAGGTCGTTCAGGAGCAGGAAGACCGGGATGATCATGGCGACCAGCGGGACCATCTGGACGGCGAGGATGCCGACGATGACGATCTTGCGGCCGCGGAAGGCGAACCGGGAGATGGCGAGCGCGGCCAGCATGCCGACGACGATGCCGATCGCGACCACGGACAGGGAGACGATCAGGCTGCGGCCGACCGGGCCCCAGAAGTCCGCGATGTCCAGTGCCCGGCGGAAGTTGTCGAGCGTGAAGCCGGTCGGGAACAGGCTCGGATCGGGGTCGATGGTGTCCTTGGCCGGCTTGATCGCCGTGTTGAGCATCCAGTAGACGGGGAAGCCGGCGGTGACGAAGACCAGGAGACCGAGGAAGTTCCAGCCGAGCCTGGACCTGCGGGGCCGCGAACTGCCGCCCGAAGTCGCCACGGCGTTCATGATGGTCATTCGACCTCTCCGATCTTCAGCATCTGGCGCATGTACACCGCGACCACACCGAGCAGCAGCACCACGGTGATCAGGGCGATCGCCGAGCCCTGCGCGTAGTCGTTGACCACGAAGGCCCGGTCGTATGAGTAGGTGGTCAGCAGCTGGAACTCCTGCTCGGGATGGCCGTTGCGCATCACGAAGACCTGCGGGAAGACACCCATGTCCCAGATGACCGACAGGGTCGTGAGCATCACGATGATCGGCTTGAGGATGGGCAGGGTGACGTAACGGAACACGCCCCAGGAGCCCGCGCCGTCGAGCCGGGCGGCCTCCTCCAGTTCGGCCGGGACCTGGGTGAGGCCGGCACTGAGGGTGATGACGACGAAGGGGACCGCCCCCCACACCACCAGCAGCATGATCACGGCGAGCCCCTGTGGGCCGCTGGCGAACCAGTTGTGGCCGATCAGGTCCACGCCGGGCAGCTTGCTCAGCAGCGCGTTGAGGATGCCGTAGTCGGCGTCGAACAGCCACTTGAAGACCGTGGTGGCGACAATGATCGGCATGCCCCAGCTGGCCACCAGCGCGATGTTGACCAGTGTCTTCACCCAGCCGGAGACCCGCTGCAGCAGCAGGGCGATCAGCATGCCCAGCACCATCGTGAACACGACCGAGCCGGCCGCGAAGACGATCGTGCGCAGGACGACCTGCCAGAACTCGCCGTCGCCCAGCACCCCGCTGAAGTTGTGGAACCCGACCCAGTCGGCCGGC
Organism: Streptomyces sp. C1-1; assembly: GCF_050214755.1. Lineage (NCBI taxonomy): Bacteria > Bacillati > Actinomycetota > Actinomycetes > Kitasatosporales > Streptomycetaceae > Streptomyces > Streptomyces sp. C1-1. Next base: position 3,795,333 of record NZ_CP189826.1, read on the forward strand.
TGGAAGCCCCACAGCTGGGACTGCCCGAACTTCTGGAAGGAGAGGGTGACCAGACGGACCAGCGGATAGCCGAGGACCAGCGCCAGGATCAGCAGACAGGGCGCGAGCAGCAGCCAGGGCGTGGCCGCGCCGCCCGACGTCCCGCCTCTGCGGGGGGCCTTGGCGACCGGCGGTGGTGGCGGCGCCTGCCGCGGCGGCGGCACCTTGGCAGGGGTGGTGGTGTCTGCGGCACTCATCGCGCGCTCCTCAGCGGTCCCTCAGGTCGTACGGACAGCGGGGTTCCGCCGAGACGGAACCCCGCTTGCAGGTCACTTGGTGTTGATGACCTTGTCGATGGCGGTGTCCGCGTCCTTCGCGGCGGCCTCGACCGACTTCTTGCCGGTGCCGATGTTCTGCAGCATCGTCTGCAGGACCTGGGCCTTCTCGACCTGTCCCCAGCCGGGGGCCATCGGGACGAACCAGTTGGACTCGGCCGCGGTGGCCGGGACCGCCGTCGCGGGGTCGTTCTTGAGGGTCGCGAGGTCGGTCTTGTTGTTGGGCAGGTTGCCCTTGGCCATCAGGCCCTTCTGGCCGGCGGGGCCGGTGAAGGCGTTGATCCACTCGGCGGCGACGCCCTGCGCCTTGGACTTGACCGGGATGGCGAGGTCGGAACCGCCCAGGAAGACGGGCATGTTCTTGCCGGACGGACCCGGCATCACGAAGTTCTCGAGGTTGTCCTTGAGCTTGCCGGTCTTGTCGTTCTTCGGGTCGGCGGAGGTCGCGCCCTCCCACGCGGCACCGAAGATCATGCCGGACTTGCCCTGGCCGTAGACGATGTAACGGTCGGACTCGTCCTTGGTCTTGTCGCCGTGCATGTACTTGTCGACGACGTTCTTGAACTCGGTCAGGCCCTTGATGGACTCGGGCGAGGAGAGGTTGGCCTTCCACTGGCCGCCCTCCTGCTTGGCTATGGAGCCGCCGGCGTCGTAGACGAAGGACATGGCCGCGTACCAGTCACGGGTGGGCTGGTACCAGGCGGAGAACTTGTCGCCCTCCTTCTTCTGCACCTTGTCGAGGGCGGCGGTCAGTTCGGCGTACGTCTTGGGAGCGGACTTCACACCGACCGAGGCGAAGAGGTCCTTGCGCCAGTTGGCGACGCGGCCGCCGGCGTAGTACGGGACGCCGTAGGTCTTGCCCTGGTACGTCACCGAGGCCTTGAGGCCGTCGAGCCAGGCCGAGGAGTTGTCGAACTTCGACGCGTCCACAGGCGCGAAGGCGCCCTTGACCATGTAGCCGAGCATCTCGGTGTTGCCCATCTCGACCACGTCCGGCGCCTTGTCGGTGGCGAGGACCGCGTCGAGCTTGGTGTTCTTGTCCGGCCAGCCGTAGTACTCGTGCTTGATCTTGATGCCGGGGTGCTTCTTCTGCACGGCCGCGTCGGCCGCCTTCACCAGGTTCGGCCAGTTGTTCTGGGCGTCGACGGTGAGCCAGACCGTCAGCTCCTTGGCGTCGGTGCCGGACGTCGAGCTCTTGTTGTCGCTGCCCCCACACGCAGCGACCGAGACCATCATGCCCGCGATACCGATCGCGGCTGCCAGCTTGCGCTTCACGCCATCCTCCTCAGGGATGCCCACACCTCCCCGCCCATGCGCCGGGACCTGAACCAATGGTGTAGACCAGTACCGGGAGCTTGGACCAGACCAGGAAGCCTGTCAAGGGCGCTCGAAACCGCCCTGACCAGCCGTTATGCGACCTACATATGCAGGAACCTTTAAGTAAGAAACCAGCGAAATCAGCGTCGGCGGAGTACTCTCGTCCGCTAGACCACTTGGCCCTGTGGACTAGACCAACAAAGACGGCGACGGTATACAGAAGGGATCACGAAGTGACCCGCATCCGTCAGCCGGGAAGGCAGAGCATGAGCAGCGACGTCAGCAGTGCGGAGACCGAGGGCGGGGCAGGCGTCCGCACCGCGCGCGTGCCCAAGTACTACCGCCTCAAGAAGCACCTGCTCGACATGACGGAGACGCAGTCGCCCGGCACCCCGGTACCGCCCGAGCGCACCCTCGCCGCCGAGTTCGACACCTCCCGCACGACCGTGCGTCAGGCGCTGCAGGAGCTGGTGGTCGAGGGCCGCCTGGAGCGCATCCAGGGCAAGGGCACCTTCGTCGCCAAGCCGAAGGTCTCCCAGGCCCTCCAGCTCACCTCGTACACCGAGGACATGCGGGCGCAGGGCCTGGAGCCGACGTCGCAGCTGCTGGACATCGGGTACATCACGGCCGACGACCGCCTCGCCGAACTGCTCGACATCACCGCCGGCGGCCGGGTGCTGCGCATCGAGCGGCTGCGCATGGCCAACGGCGAGCCGATGGCCATCGAGACCACCCACCTCAGCGCCAAGCGCTTCCCCGCCCTGCGCAGGTCCCTCGTCAAGTACACGTCCCTGTACACGGCGTTGGCCGAGGTCTACGACGTCCATCTCGCCGAGGCCGAGGAGACCATCGAGACCTCGCTGGCCACCCCGCGCGAGGCGGGTCTGCTCGGCACCGACGTCGGCCTGCCGATGCTGATGCTCTCCCGCCACTCCTACGACAAGGACGGCGAGCCGGTGGAGTGGGTGCGGTCGGTGTACCGCGGGGACCGGTACAAGTTCGTGGCGAGGCTGAAGAGGCCGATGGAGTAACGCACATGGTGTAGCGCAACCGCCGCCGCTGTTCTACGGTCCTCCCGACTCCGTCTGGACGGGAGGACCGCCTCGTGCGTACCGCGAACGTCCGAACCATCGTCATCTGGACCCTCGTTGCCCTGGTCGGCGCGGCGGGCTGGTCCGTCCTCGCCCTCGCCCGGGGCGAGAACGTCTCCGCCGCCTGGATGGTCGCGGCCGCCCTGGGCAGTTACGCGATCGGCTACCGCTTCTACGCGAAGTTCATCGCGAACCGGGTCCTGAAGGTCGACGGCACCCGCGCCACCCCGGCCGAACGCCTCGACAACGGCATCGACTTCCACCCCACCGACCGCCGGGTCCTGCTGGGCCACCACTTCGCCGCGATCGCGGGCGCCGGTCCGCTGGTCGGGCCCGTGCTGGCCGCGCAGATGGGGTATCTGCCCGGCACCGTCTGGATCATCGCGGGGGTGATCTTCGCCGGGGCGGTGCAGGACATGGTGGTGCTGTTCTTCTCCACCCGCCGGGACGGCCGTTCCCTCGGCCAGATGGCCCGCGAGGAGATCGGCCCCTTCGGCGGCGCGGCGGCCCTGATCGCCGCCTTCGCCATCATGATCATTCTGCTCGGCGTGCTGGCCCTGGTCGTCGTCAACGCCCTCGCCGCCTCGCCGTGGGGCACCTTCTCCATCGCGATGACGATCCCCATCGCCCTGTTGATGGGCTTCTACCTGCGCGTCCTGCGGCCCGGCCGGATCGCCGAGGTCTCCCTCCTCGGCGTCGCGCTGCTGCTGCTCGCGCTGGTCGCGGGCCGCTGGGTCGCCGAGTCCTCGTGGGCGGACACGTTCACGCTCGCGCCGTCGACGCTGGTGATCTGGCTGGTGGCCTACGGCTTCATCGCCTCGATCCTGCCGGTCTGGATGCTGCTGGCGCCCCGCGACTACCTCTCCACCTTCATGAAGATCGGCACGATCGCGCTGCTCGCGCTGGGCGTGGTGATCGCCCTGCCGACGCTGAGAATGGACGCGGTGACCGGCTTCGCCACCCGTGGCGACGGCCCGGTCTTCGCCGGCTCCCTCTTCCCGTTCGTCTTCATCACCATCGCCTGCGGCGCCCTGTCGGGCTTCCACTCGCTCATCTCGTCCGGCACGACGCCGAAGATGATCCAGAAGGAGACGCAGGTCCGCGTGATCGGCTACGGCTCCATGCTGATGGAGTCGTCGGTGGCGGTCATGGCGCTGGTCGCGGCGAGCATCATCGACCCGGGGCTGTACTTCGCGATGAACGCGCCGGCCGGCGTCATCGGCACGACGGTGCAGAACGCCTCGCAGGTGGTGAGCGGTTGGGGCTACCACATCTCCCCCGCCGACCTCGCGCAGGCCGCGAAGAACGTCCAGGAGTCGTCCCTGCTCTCCCGCACCGGGGGCGCGCCCACCCTCGCCGTCGGCGTCTCGGAGATCTTCTCCAAGGTCACCGGCGGAGGCCTGCGGGCCTTCTGGTACCACTTCGCGATCATGTTCGAGGCACTGTTCATCCTGACCGCGCTGGACGCCGGCACCCGGGTGGGCCGGTTCATGCTGCAGGACATGCTGGGCAATGTCGTACGGCCGTTCAGGAACATCGGTTGGAAGCCCGGGCTGGTCCTCACCAGCGGCGTCGTGTGCGCGCTGTGGGGCTACTTCCTCTGGGTCGGCGTCCATGAGCCGCTCGGCGGGATCAACCAGCTCTTCCCGATCTTCGGTATCTCCAACCAGTTGCTGGCCGCCGTCGCCCTGGCCGTCTGCACCACGCTGCTGGTGAAGTCCGGCCGGCTGAGGTGGGCGTGGATCACGGCCGTCCCGCTCGCCTGGGACGCCACGGTCACCCTGACCGCGAGCTGGCAGAAGGTGTTCTCCTCCGACCCCAAGGTCGGTTTCTTCGAGCAGCGTTCCGTCTTCCAGGACGCGATCGACGCCGGGAAGGTGCTCCCGCCCGCCAAGAACATGGACGACATGCACACCGTGGTCGTCAACTCCACGGTGGACGGCGTCCTGTCGGCGGTGCTCGCCCTGCTGATCGTCGTCGTGATCGCGGACGCGCTGCGCGTGTGCGTACGGCACATCCGCAGGCCCGCGCTGTCCACGCTCAGCGAGTCGCCGTACGTCGAGTCGAGGATCACCGCGCCGGCGGGCCTGGTCCCGACCCGCGCGGAGAGGGAGGGGGAGCGCCGTGCGGTCGTCGGCACTGCTGCGCCGGGCGATTAGGGGAGTGTGCTGGTACGTGCGGGAGCTGACCGACGAGTCGGCGTACGAGCGGTACGTGGCGCACGTACGCAGGACGCACCCCGACGCGGCTGTGCCCTCCCGGCGCGAGTTCGAGCGCATGCGGACGGACCGTCAGGAGGAGGACCCGCGCCAGGGCTTCCGCTGCTGTTGACACCGATGTCGGGCCTTCACGGAATCGACATACCGATATGCGGACGAGGTCTTCCGCTGCCGTGACGGCGTGACCTAGATTGCCTGCGCATTACATCGTGATCGCCGGTGATCGTGAGGGGACGGAGCCACCGTATGTCCGAAGTGCCCGAAGTGAGACCTCCGGTGGTGACCCCGGTCCGGGTGGTCATCGCCGTCTGCCTGATCGCGCCCTTCGTGGCGATGCTGTGGGTCGGTTCCTACGCCAAGACGGACCCGGCGTTCATCGGCATCCCGTTCTTCTACTGGTACCAGATGCTGTGGGTGCTGATCTCCACCGCGCTGACCATGACCGCGTACAAGCTGTGGCAGCGTGACCAGCGCGCCCGCGCCTCGCAGAAGGGCGGTGCGTCGAAGTGAAGGACGGTGTGAACGGCGTCGCGCTCGGCGTCTTCATCTTCTTCTTCGTGGCCGTCACGGTCATGGGCTTCCTGGCCGCGCGCTGGCGCCGGGCAGAGACCGAGCACTCGCTGGACGAGTGGGGCCTGGGCGGCCGGTCGTTCGGGACCTGGATCACCTGGTTCCTGCTCGGCGGCGACCTGTACACGGCGTACACCTTCGTCGCCGTGCCGGCGGCGATCTACGCGGCGGGCGCGGCCGGATTCTTCGCGGTGCCGTACACGATCCTCGTCTACCCCCTGATCTTCACCTTCCTGCCCCGCCTGTGGTCGGTCTCGCACCGCCACGGGTACGTCACCACCTCGGACTTCGTGCGCGGGCGGTTCGGCTCGAAGGGTCTGTCGCTGGCCGTCGCGCTGACCGGCATCCTCGCGACGATGCCGTACATCGCCCTCCAACTGGTCGGCATCCAGGCGGTGCTGGACGTGATGGGCGTCGGCGGCGGCGAGAACACCAACTGGTTCGTCAAGGACCTGCCGCTGCTGATCGCCTTCGGCGTGCTGGCCGCGTACACCTACTCGTCCGGTCTGCGGGCCCCCGCCTTGATCGCGTTCGTGAAGGACACGCTGATCTACATCGTCATCGCGGTGGCGATCATCTACATCCCGATCAAGCTGGGCGGGTTCGACGACATCTTCGCCAAGGCCGGCCAGGCGTTCAGCCAGACCAACCCGGTGACGGGCAAACCGCGCGGCGCGCTGGCTCCGGCGGAGGCGACCCACTGGACGTACGCCACCCTGGCGCTCGGCTCCGCGCTCGCCCTGTTCATGTATCCGCACTCGATCACCGCCACGCTCTCCTCCAAGAGCCGCAACGTGATCCGCCGCAACACCACGATCCTGCCGCTGTACTCGCTGATGCTCGGTCTGCTGGCGCTGCTGGGCTTCATGGCGATCGCGGCCGGAGTCAAGGTCACCAACGGCCAGTTGGCGATCCCGCAGCTCTTCGAGGACATGTTCCCGAGCTGGTTCGCGGGCGTGGCCTTCGCGGCGATCGGCATCGGCGCGCTCGTGCCGGCGGCCATCATGTCCATCGCGGCCGCGAACCTGTTCACCCGCAACATCTACAAGGACTTCATCAAGCCGGACGCGACGCCCGCACAGGAGACCAAGGTCTCCAAGCTGGTGTCCCTGCTGGTGAAGGTCGGCGCGCTGGTCTTCGTCCTGACCATGGACAAGACGGTCGCCATCAACTTCCAGCTGCTGGGCGGCATCTGGATCCTGCAGACCTTCCCGTCCCTGGTCGGCGGCCTGTTCACCCGCTGGTTCCACCGCTGGGCGCTGCTCGCCGGCTGGGCGGTCGGCATGGTCTACGGCACCCTCGCCGCCTATGGCGTCGCCTCGCCGACCAACCCTTCGCAGAAGCACTTCGGCGGCTCCAACGCGGAGATCCCGGGCATCGGCGAGATGGGCTACATCGGCCTGACGGCGTTCGTGCTCAACGTGGTCGTCACGGTGGTCCTGACCTTCGCCCTGAAGGCCCTCAAGGCGCCGGACGGCGTCGACGAGACCCGGCCGGAGGACTACACGGCGGACGCGGGCGACCCGGGCGTCCAGGTGGAGCTGCCGTCGGCCACGGCGGGGACCTCGCACTAGGCGCTGCGGCACACGATCTGCGGGCCGTCGGAGAATCCGGCGGCCCGTTGTCGTACCCGTGCGGCAGACTCGGGCCCATGGACATCCTGATCAGGCCGGTGGAACCCGGTGAGTTCGGTGCCCTCGGCGAGATCACCGCAGGGGCCTACGTCCAGGACGGCCTGCTGGCCTTCGGCGAGAGCGACTGGTACCTGAAGGAGCTGCGCGACGTCGCCAAGCGGGCGTCGGCCGCCGACGTCCTGGTCGCCGTCCGCGACGGCAGCCTCCTCGGCGGCGTCACCTTCGTCCCCGCCGGCGGCCCGATGGCCGACCTCGCCCGCCCCGGCGAGGCCGAGATACGCATGCTGGCCGTGGACCGCGCGGCCCGCGGCCGGGGCGTCGGCGAGGCCCTCGTACGGGCCTGCGTCGACCGCGCGAGAGCCTCGGAGTGCACCGGCGTGGTGCTGTCCACCCAGCGGAAGATGCACGCCGCGCACCGCATCTACGAACGCCTCGGCTTCCTCCGCGCGCCCGGCCGCGACTGGAATCCGATCCCCGGCGACACGTTCACGCTCCTCACCTACGAGTTGGCGCTCTGACACGCTCCGAAGTCGCCGCGACACAACATATGGGGGTGCTGTTCTCACCCGACACAAGATGTATGCTCATGCTCGCTGTCGCCGCAGGGGAATCCGGTGTGAATCCGGAACTGTCCCGCAACGGTGTACTCATGCGCTTTCATCCGCGTATGGGCGTCAGTCCGAGGACCTGCCGACAGTGCGCCCGGCCGCCGTGGCCCGGGCGCCATGACGTCCGGGCCTCGTGGAATGGGCCGGTGGACGCGACGCCCCGTGCGCTCGTGAGCTGCCCCCTGCCCGCAAGGCCCCGTGCCGAGCGAGGGAGAGCCCCACGTGACCATCGCGCCAGCCGATCCGGCTTCAGCGGCGACGGAGACCGACGGTCCCGGAACCGCACTGCTGCGGACCCTGACCGAGCTCACCGCCGACCTTCCCGACGCCGACCCCGGCCGGGTCGCCGCCGCGGCGCTGCGCGGCCGGTCGGCGCACGCCGACGAGGCGGAACTGCGCGAGCTCGCCACCGAGGCGGCGGCGGGCCTCATCTCCGAGGACCCCGCCTACAGCAGGCTGGCCGCCCGGCTGCTGACCATCGGCATCGCCGCCGAGGCCGCCTCGCAGGGGGTCACGTCGTTCACCGGGTCCGTCGCCGTCGGGCACCGCGAGGGCCTCATCGCCGACCGCACGGACCGGTTCGTACGCGTCCACGCCGACCGCCTCGACGCGCTGATCGACCGCCGGGCGGACGACCGGTTCGGCTACTTCGGCCTGCGCACCCTGCACAGCCGCTACCTGCTGCGGCACCCGATCACCCGCAAGGTGATCGAGACGCCCCAGCACTTCATGCTGAGGGTCGCCGCCGGACTCGCCGAGGACGACAGCCGTCGCGCCCTGGACGAAGTCGCCGCCCTCTACGGCCTGATGAGCCGTCTCGACTACCTCCCCTCCTCCCCCACCCTCTTCAACTCCGGCACCCGCCACCCCCAGATGTCGTCCTGCTACCTCCTCGACTCCCCCAAGGACGAGCTGGACTCCATCTACGACCGCTACCACCAGGTCGCCCGCCTCTCCAAGCACGCCGGCGGCATCGGCATCGCCTACTCCCGCATCCGCGGCCGGGGTTCGCTGATCCGCGGCACCAACGGCCACTCCAACGGCATCGTCCCGTTCCTGAAGACCCTCGACGCCTCGGTCGCCGCGGTGAACCAGGGCGGCCGGCGCAAGGGTGCCGCCGCGGTGTACCTGGAGACCTGGCACTCCGACATCGAGGAGTTCCTGGAGCTGCGCGACAACACCGGCGAGGACGCCCGCCGCACGCACAACCTGAACCTCGCGCACTGGATCCCGGACGAGTTCATGCGCCGGGTCGACGCCGACGAGCGGTGGAGCCTGTTCTCCCCCGCGGACGTGCCCGGGCTGGTGGACCTGTGGGGCGAGGAGTTCGACACGGCGTACCGCGCGGCGGAGGCGGCCGGACTGGCGCGCAGGACCCTGCCCGCGCGCGAGCTCTACGGCCGCATGATGCGCACCCTCGCGCAGACCGGCAACGGCTGGATGACCTTCAAGGACGCGGCCAACCGCACCGCCAACCAGACCGCCGAGCCGGGTCACGTCGTCCACTCCTCCAACCTCTGCACGGAGATCCTGGAGGTCACGGACGACGGGGAGACGGCGGTGTGCAACCTGGGTTCGGTGAACCTGGGGGCGTTCGTCCGCGACGGCGACATGGACTGGGAGCGGCTGGACGAGACGGTCCGCACGGCCGTCACCTTCCTGGACCGCGTGGTCGACATCAACTTCTACCCGACCGAGCAGGCGGGCCGTTCCAACGCCCGCTGGCGCCCGGTGGGCCTGGGCGCGATGGGTCTGCAGGACGTCTTCTTCCAGCTGCGCCTGCCCTTCGACTCGGCCGAGGCCGGGCGGCTGTCGACCCGGATCGCCGAACGGATCATGCTCGCCGCGTACGAGGCGTCCGCCGACCTCGCCGAGCGGAGCGGACCGCTGCCGGCCTGGGAGAAGACCCGCACGGCCCGCGGTGTCCTGCACCCCGACCACTACGACGTGGAGCGGGCCTGGCCCGAGCGCTGGGCGGCCCTGCGCGAGCGCGTCGCCGCCGTCGGCCTGCGCAACGCCCTGCTCCTCGCGATCGCCCCGACGGCCACCATCGCCTCGATCGCCGGTGTCTACGAGTGCATCGAGCCGCAGGTGTCGAACCTGTTCAAGCGCGAGACGCTCTCCGGCGAGTTCCTCCAGGTCAACTCCTATCTGGTGCGGGACCTGAAGGGGCTCGGTGTCTGGGACGCCCGGACCCGCGAGGCGCTGCGCGAGGCGAACGGCTCGGTGCAGGACTTCGCCTGGATCCCGGAGGAGGTGAGGGCGTTGTACCGCACCGCCTGGGAGATCCCGCAGCGCGGCCTGATCGACATGGCGGCGGCCCGCACCCCCTACCTGGACCAGTCGCAGTCCCTGAACCTCTTCCTGGAGACGCCGACCATCGGCAAGCTCTCGTCGATGTACGCGTACGCCTGGAAGAAGGGCCTGAAGACGACGTACTACCTGCGCTCCCGCCCGGCGACCCGCATCGCGCGGGCGGCCCGGGCCCAGAGCGCCGTCCCCGTCCAGCAGGCCGCCGACCCCGAGGCGGTCGCCTGCTCCCTGGAAAACCCCGAGTCCTGCGAGGCCTGCCAGTAATGACTACCCGTAACACCAACCTCCTCGACCCGGGTTTCGAGCTGACGCTGCGCCCCATGCGCTACCCCGACTTCTACGAGCGCTACCGGGACGCCATCAAGAACACCTGGACCGTGGAGGAGGTGGACCTCCACTCGGACGTTGCCGACCTCGCGAAGCTGACGCCCGCCGAGCAGCACCTGATCGGGCGGCTGGTCGCGTTCTTCGCGACGGGCGACTCGATCGTGGCGAACAACCTCGTGCTGACCCTCTACAAGCACATCAACTCCCCGGAGGCGCGCCTGTATCTGTCGCGCCAGCTGTTCGAGGAGGCCGTGCACGTCCAGTTCTATCTGACCCTGCTGGACACCTACCTGCCCGACCCGGAGGACCGCGCGGCGGCCTTCGCGGCGGTGGAGAACATCCCCTCGATCCGCGAGAAGGCGGAGTTCTGCTTCCGGTGGATGGACTCGGTGGAGAAGCTGGACCGACTGGAGTCCAGGGCCGACCGCCGCCGCTTCCTGCTCAACCTGGTCTGTTTCGCGGCCTGCATCGAGGGCCTGTTCTTCTACGGCGCCTTCGCCTACGTGTACTGGTTCCGCAGCCGGGGCCTGCTGCACGGTCTGGCCACCGGCACCAACTGGGTGTTCCGCGACGAGACCATGCACATGTCCTTCGCCTTCGACGTGGTCGACACCGTCCGCAAGGAGGAGCCGGACCTCTTCGACGACGAACTCCGGCGGCAGGTCACGGACATGCTGCGCGAGGCCGTCGAGGCCGAGCTGCAGTTCGCCCGCGACCTGTGCGGCGACGGACTGCCCGGCATGAACACCGAGTCCATGCGCCAGTACCTGGAGTGCGTCGCCGACCAGCGCCTGGTCCGCCTCGGCTTCGCCCCGGTGTACGGCTCGGAGAACCCCTTCTCCTTCATGGAACTCCAGGGCGTCCAGGAGCTGACCAACTTCTTCGAGCGGCGGCCGTCGGCGTACCAGGTGGCGGTCGAGGGCACCGTCGATCTCGACGAGGACTTCTGACGGCGCCCGTGTGGTAAGCCTGCGGGGTGATCGGTCGTCTTCCGCTCGACCAGCAACTCGACGCCCTGCGGGGGGTGTTGTCCCGCAACAGCGTGCTGACCCAGGTGCTGGAGCGGGGCGCGGCGATGGGGCTGCCCGGCTGGTATCTCACCGCCGGGTGCCTCTTCCAGACCGTCTGGAACGTCGTCACCGGACGGCCGCCCACCGAGGGCATCAAGGACTACGACGTCTTCTACTTCGACGCCGTCGACCTGTCCTGGGAGGCCGAGGACGCCGTGATCAGGGCCGGCCGGGAGGTCTTCGCCGGCCTCCCGGCCGAGGTCGAACTCCGCAACGAGGCGCGCGTGCACCTGTGGTACGAGCAGAAGTTCGGGGTGCCGTGTGCGCCGTACGAGTCCAGTGAGGCGGCGATCGACAGCTTCGCCGCGACCACGTGCTGTCTGGGCGTGCGGCTGGAGGCCGGCGGACGGTGGCGGGTGTACGCGCCGCACGGGCTGTCGGACGTGTTCGGTCTGGTCCTGCGCCCCAACCCGGTGCTCGCGCCGCGCTCGGTCTACACGGCCAAGGCCGCCCGGTGGCGGAAGCAGTGGCCGGAACTGACCGTCCTGGACTGGCCCATGGACCGTCCATAGAGCCTCCATCGCCCGTCCATGGACTTGCTATGGAGCGGCAAAGTTCTTCCGGCGCCTCTGTTCCGCTCTCGCGCATCCCGGCTACGTTCTGGCCGTCCTGTCATGTCCACACAACATCAGCGCAGGACACCTAAGTGTCATGCCCATGACGGTTCGCGCACCGCCGCCGCTACGCGCGTCACAGGCCTGCCACCCGCGTCGAGAACCCCACTCCAACGACGGAGGCAGTACCCCCATGCGTGAGAAGCCCCGCCGGAGTCTGCGAAGACTCCTGACCGCAGCCCTCCCCGCCCTCGCCCTCGGCGTCGCCGGACTCGTGGCCGCCCCGACCGTCCACGCCCAGCCCCAGGCCGGCGCCCCCCGCACCCGGACCGCGCAGAACGCCAAGGCGCTCACCTCCCCGGACCGCCAGACCTTCCACTCGACCGGCAGGGCCGGCCAGAAGGTGCCCACCACGCACCTGTGCGCCACCGCCGCCCCCGGTCACGCGGCCTGCTTCGCCCAGCGCCGTACCGACATCAGGCAGCGGCTGGCCTCCGCGGTGGCCGCCGCCGCGCCCTCGGGCCTCAGCCCGGCCAACCTGCACAGCGCCTACAACCTGCCCTCCACGGGCGGGTCGGGCCTGACGGTCGCCGTCGTCGACGCCTACAACGACCCGAACGCCGAGTCGGACCTGGCCACCTACCGCTCCACCTACGGCCTGTCGTCCTGCACCAAGGCCAACGGCTGCTTCAAGCAGGTCAGCCAGACCGGTTCGACGACCTCGCTGCCCACCAACGACAGCGGCTGGGCCGGAGAGGAGGCGCTCGACCTCGACATGGTCAGCGCCGTCTGCCCGAACTGCAACATCATCCTCGTCGAGGCCAACTCGGCCACCGACTCCGACCTCGGCACCGCCGAGAACGAGGCCGTCGCGCTGGGCGCCAAGTTCGTCTCCAACAGCTGGGGCGGCAGCGAGTCCTCGTCCCAGACCGGCGAGGACACCTCGTACTTCAAGCACCCGGGTGTCGCGATCACCGTCTCCGCCGGCGACTCGGGCTACGGCGCCGAGTACCCCGCGACCTCCCAGTACGTGACCGCGGTCGGCGGCACGGCCCTGTCCACCTCGTCCAACTCCCGCGGCTGGACCGAGTCGGTGTGGAAGACCAGCTCCACCGAGGGCACCGGTTCGGGCTGCTCGGCGTACGACCCGAAGCCGAGCTGGCAGACCGACACCGGCTGCTCCAAGCGCATGGAGGCCGACGTCTCCGCCGTCGCCGACCCGGCCACCGGTGTGGCGGTCTACGACACCTACGGCGGCTCCGGATGGGCGGTCTACGGCGGCACCAGCGCCTCCGCGCCGATCATCGCCGGCGTGTACGCCCTGGCCGGCGCGCCCGGTTCGGGCGACTACCCGGCGAAGTACCCCTACAGCCACACCAGCAACCTGTACGACGTCACCAGCGGCAGCAACGGCTCCTGCTCCACGTCGTACTTCTGCACGGCGGCCACCGGCTACGACGGCCCGACCGGCTGGGGCACCCCCAACGGCACCACCGCCTTCACCAGCGGCAGCACCTCCGGCAACACCGTGACCGTCACCAACCCGGGCAGCCAGTCGACCACCACCGGCGGCTCGGTCAGCCTGCAGATCAGCGCGAGCGACAGCGCGGGGGCCACGCTGACCTACAGCGCCTCCGGCCTGCCGACGGGGCTGTCCATCAACAGCTCCACCGGCCTGATCTCCGGTACGGCGTCCACCGCGGGCACCTACCAGGTCACCGTGACCGCGAAGGACTCCACCGGCGCCTCCGGCTCGGCCTCCTTCACCTGGGCCGTCGGCTCCTCCGGCTCCACGTGCACCTCGGCCCAGCTGCTCGGCAACCCCGGCTTCGAGTCGGGCAACACCACCTGGACCGCGTCCAGCGGGGTCATCACCAACTCCACCGGTGAGAGCGCGCACGCGGGCTCGTACTACGCCTGGCTGGACGGCTACGGCTCCAGCCACACCGACACGCTCTCGCAGTCGGTGACCGTGCCCAGCGGCTGCAAGGCCACCTTCACCTTCTACCTGCACATCGACACCGCGGAGACCGGCAGCACCGCCTACGACAAGCTGACGGTCAGCGCCGGTTCGACCACTCTGGCGACGTACTCGAACCTCAACGCCGCCTCCGGCTACGCGCAGAAGTCCTTCGATCTGAGCTCGTACGCGGGCTCCACCGTCACCCTGAAGTTCAGCGGTGTCGAGGACTCCTCGCTCCAGACGAGCTTCGTGCTCGACGACACCGCCGTCACCACGAGCTGAGCACCGCCCGACCCCGGAGCCCCGGACGCCGCCTTCGCGACCGGGGCTCCGGCCTGCCCGGGAGTGGATCCGAACATGTGGGTGACACGTCAAAGGGGAGAGGAGGCCCCCCATGCGTCGATCGATCCCCCACACGACCCTCGCCGTCACCGCGCTCGCCCTCGCCCTCGCCGGCTGCGGCGGCCAGACCGACAGCGGCAAGGGCGGCGACAGCGGCACCGTGTCGCCCTCCCCCACGTCCGCTCCTCCCAGTACCACGCCCACCCCCTCGGCGAGTACCACCGGATGCGCGCCCGCCGCCACGCTGGACGCCGAAGACAGCGGCCGTACGGTCTGTCTGTCGGTGGGCGACACGATCCGGATCAGCCTGGACGGGACGACCAAGAGGCCCTGGAAACCGGTCACCGTCAGCGGTTCCGGGCTGCAGGCCGTCAACAGCGGCTTCGTGCTGCAGCCGGGCGACGCGAGCGCCGCGTTCAAGGCGGTGGCCGACGGCAGGACCCGGCTTCAGTCCACGCGGCCGCTGTGCGCCACGCAGTCCGGCCGGGTCTCGTGCCTGGGCATTCAGGAGTGGTGGGTCACCGTCCTGGTGAAGTAGCGCGGGCGCGCCTCACGCGGCCCCGGTCCGGCGCCCTCCGCCCGGCGCGCGCGGTCGGCCTCGCGGATCTGCCGGTCGGCACGACGGTCGCGCGCGATGCCGAGCACGGACGGCAGGACCAGGAGAACGAGGATTGCGAGAACGGTCAGCATGCCGATCAGTCCTTCGATGTGTGCCGTATCCATAGACACCACTGTCGCGCCGTTGACTCCTTACCAACAGTGGCAGGACTGCCGTAGGCCCTCGAAATACTGCCAATGACGAGGCACACTGGAGGCATGCTGCAGAACGTTGCCGCCGTCGTGCTGGACGGTGTGAACCCCTTCGAACTGGCCGTCGTCTGCGAGGTGTTCGGCACCGACCGCAGTGACGACGGGCTGCCCGTGTACGACTTCGCGGTCGCCTCGGCCGAGGGACCGGTCCTCGGCACGCGCGCCGGCTTCTCCATGCACGTCGAGCACGGGCTGGAGCGGCTGGAGGAGGCGGACCTGATCGCCGTGCCGGCCGGGGCGCGCTTCGAGACGCGCGAATTCCCGCCGGAGCTGCTCGACGCGCTGCGCCGGGCCGTGGACCGCGGTGCCCGGGTGCTCAGCGTCTGCTCCGGCGTCTTCGTGCTGGCCGCGGCCGGACTGCTGGACGGCCGGCGCTGCACCGTGCACTGGCACCACGCGGACGAGCTGGCACAGGCCTACCCCCGGCTGACCGTCGAGCCCGACGTCCTCTACGTCGACGAGGACCCGGTGATCACCTCGGCGGGGACGGCCGCCGGTATCGACGCCTGTCTGCACCTCGTGCGCAAGGAGCAGGGCCCGGAGGTCGCCAACAAGATCGCCCGGCGGATGGTCGTGCCGCCGCACCGCGACGGCGGACAGGCCCAGTACATCGAGCGTCCGCTGCCGAAGAAGTCGTGCGACACCGTCGGCGAGGTCCTGGCGTGGATGGAGCGGCACCTCGACGAGGAGGTCACCGTGGAGCAGCTCGCCGAGCGCGCCCACATGTCGCCGCGCACCTTCGCCCGCCGCTTCCAGCAGGAGACGGGGACGACCCCCTACCGCTGGATCCTGCGCCAGCGCGTGCTGCTGGCCCAGCGGCTGCTGGAAGCGACGGACGAGACGGTGGACGCGATCGCCGGACGGACGGGGTTCGGCAACGCGGCCGCGCTGCGCCACCAGTTCGTCCAGGCGATCGGGACCACCCCGAACGCCTACCGGCGCACCTTCAGAGGACCCGAGGCGGCCGCCTGACCCCGCTCAGCGCGCCACGGGCCGCAGCCTCAGCCCGCGTGGACGCAGCGTGATGCCGATGCGGGTCCGGGCGTCGGAGTCCGGCGCCTGCTCCAGCCGGAAGGCACGGGCCACCTCCGCGGTGAC
The DNA here is from genome assembly GCF_050214755.1 of Streptomyces sp. C1-1. Taxonomy (NCBI): domain Bacteria; kingdom Bacillati; phylum Actinomycetota; class Actinomycetes; order Kitasatosporales; family Streptomycetaceae; genus Streptomyces; species Streptomyces sp. C1-1. Next base: position 3,811,563 of record NZ_CP189826.1, read on the forward strand.
GAGCGTCAGCTCGGCCATCGAGAAGTGGTCCGCCGGGCACTTGCGGTTGCCCACGCTGAACGGGCTCATCGCGTACTTCGGCACCTCGGCGGAGCGCCCGGGCAGCCAGCGGTCGGGGTCGAACTCCTCGTGCCGCTCGAACGACCGCGCGTCGCGCTGGATCGCATACGGGCTGTACACGATGTCGGCACCGGCCGGAATTCGGTATCCGCCCAGCTCGGTGTCGGTCACCGCGCGCCGGGTCAATATCCATACCGACGGATGCAGCCGCATTGTCTCGACCACCACATTCGCGGTGTACGTCAGCTTCCGTACGTCCTCGAATGCGATCGGCCCCTCGCCGGCGACGCTATTCGCCTCGTTCCGGATCTTGTCGGCCAGATCGGGGTGCTCGGTGAGCACCAGGAGCAGTGACATGACCATCGAGCCGATGGATTCGTCGCCGGCGGTGAGCATGGCGACGACCTGGTCGTGGATCTCCTGCTCCCCGATCGGCTCACCATTCTCGTCGCACGCTTCCAGCAAAGCCGTGAGCAAATCGTCCGGCTTTTGACCGGATGCCCTGCGCTCGGCGACGATCTCGTCCACCAGGAGGTGCAGATCGGCCAGCGCCCGGTTGAATTCGCGGTTGGCCGGAAGCGGCACCCGATAAAGCGGTCCGAGAGGTACGACCATGCGTTGGTACATACCTCGGAACAGGGTGGCGAGCGCACGGGAGATGCGTTCGGCGCGGATTTCGTTGCATGTGTCGTGCATCAGACAGCGCACCGAGATCCGCACGGCCAGCCGGAACGCCTCGGCGGTGGCGTCGACCGTCCCGCCGGAGCGCCAGCGGGCCACCAGCGCGCGGACCTCCTCCTCCATGACGGGGCCGTAGCGGGGGATGGCGTCGAGCCGGAACGCCGGCTGGACGGTGCGCCGCTGGCGCCGGTGCAGCGGCCCGTTGGCGGTGGCCACGCCCTCCTTTCCGAGCAGGCTCTCCAGGGACTCCCACAGCGGTCCGGCGATGATGTAGTCGGGGCTGAGGGCGAGCGCTCCGGTGAGTTCGGGGGCGGTGACGGCGTACACCGTCTTGGGGCCGAGCCGCAGGCGTACCACGTCTCCGTGGTCGCGCAGTCCGGTCAGGAAGGCCAGCGGGTCGCGGACCAGCTTCCAGCCGTGGCCGAGCAGCGGCATCGCGCCGTCGGCGAGCGGCGGCTCGACCGGCTCGGTTTCCGCGAGTATCCGCGGTTCGGGCGGGACGGACTCGACGGTCATTTCTCACCTGCCGCTTCGTTGTTGACGTACGGGGGCGTGGACCGGTCGTCCCAGCTGTCGACCATGTAACGGCCGGACTCGTGGTGGAACCAGTAGACGGTGGAGAACCAGTTGCGCATATTGCCGACGCAGGCCCGTACGGCGATACTCAGTTCTTTTCCGCGCACGGTGCCGTCGGCGAGGTCGTCGGCGAAACGCAGGGCGTGGCGTTCGACGAATACGAATTCGTTGATGCATTTCTCCACGCGCCGCCGCACTTCGGCTATCGCCTCTTCCAGAGTCAGCCCCTCGTGTTTGATGAGACTGATTCCGAGATTGTGGACCTCGTCGCCCGCTATTTCCTTGGGCAGCGAGCACAGGTCGTTGTACCAGGCGGCGAATTCCTGACTCAACAGGGCCGCCCGCCGATATGCCGGATGTTTCCGTACGGCGTCCGGGAGTTCGGACCCGGCGGCGGCCTCCAACAGGTCGGTCCAGATCCAGTGCGCGAAGGTGAGCCGGCGGAGTTCGAGGTACTCCTCGACCGTCGGGACGATTCCCTCCGTGCGGTTGCGGAACTCGCGGTCGTACGCCTCGACGACCGCGTGGAAGTGCCGCGCGAAGCGTGCGTTCCAGGTGCCCGGCAGGAACGAGTACAGGCGCACCATGCTGTCCGCGAAGGCCGCGACCAGCGGGTCCTGATGGCGCAGGTACTCCTGCGGGGAGTCGAGCGCCGCGTGCAGGCCGTGCGTGAGCCGGCGCCAGGCGTCCGGCCGGCGGTGGACGATGTCCCGGTCGTGACGGTCGTCCCAGACGAAGAACCACGCGCTGTAGTCGGCTATCGCCTGAAGGACCTCGTCCGGGGCGCCGAGGTAGTACCCCGCCATGAGGTCGGTGTAGCAAAGTCGGTCGGCATATTCCTCCACCTTGTCCGCAGGCATGAGCCGTTTTCGCAGCAGCCAGGTGCGCGTTGTCTCCTGGAGCCGAGGCCAATACGGGTGCAGTTGTCGGGGAAACGCTGCCTCGATCACCGGAAGGGAGAGTGATGGTGGGACCGCGGTCGGCGTCGCGGTCGACGTGGTGCTGTGTGGGAAAGCAGGCACGAACAAGCCCCTCTCAGCCGCCAGTTACGCACGCCCTCCCGCTGTGCCGGGCGTGCGCCGTTGCGTATCCCCGCACTGACTATTCAGCACCACAACTGACCGATCTGGGAACGCATTTGCTTCATTCACTACCCCCCGTGCCGGGATTCTCCCCTTGCGCGACTTGTTTCCGTTCGATAGAGGCACACCTCCGCCGGTCGGAGGTGCGACGGACACACGAACGGCGCCTGTTGGCGGTGAGGCTTGTGAACAGGCGCCGTGCGCAAGGGGATTGTGAGCCGTCAGTCGTTCGCGACCACCGGGTAGCGGGGCTCGTTCTCGGCCATCTGCCGCAGCGCGTCCTTGCGTTCGCGCTTGGAGAGGCGGTCGATGTAGAGGTAGCCGTACAGATGGTCGGTCTCGTGCTGCAAACAGCGAGCGAAGTAGCCGGTGCCGCGCACCTTGATCGGGTTGCCCTTCTCGTCCTGCCCGGTCACCTCGGCGTAGTCCGGCCGGGCGAGCGGCGCGTACGCGGTCGGCACGGACAGGCAGCCCTCGTTGCTGTCGTCCAGCCGGCGCCTGTCCGCGGGCAGGTCGACCAGCTTGGGGTTGCACACGACACCGACGTGCCGCTGTCCCTCGTCGTCCCCGCAGTCGTAGACGAAGACCTTCAGGTCGACGCCGATCTGGTTGGCGGCCAGGCCCACGCCCTCGGCGGTGCGCTGCGAGGCGAACATGTCCGCGACCAGCTGCTGCAGCTCCTCGCCGAAGTCGGTGACGTCCTTGCACTCCTTGTGCAGCACCGGGTTCCCGACGACCGTGATGGGCCGCGAGGTCCCGGCCTCGCGCCAGGCGGTCTCCCGCTCCTCGCAGTCCTGGGTGTCGATGACGAAACCCTCGTCGTCCACGGGGAGCACGCCCGCGTGCTGCTGATCGGTGTCCTGCTGCGCCATGCCGACGATGCCTTCCTCAAAACAGGGGTTCACTGCTGATACAGGGTACGTGGACGCGCCCCTCCAGGGGTGCGGGGAACTGCGCGACCAGCCACGTCCCGACCGGCACTCGGCAACGGCGCTAACAGACCTCCTCGAGATCCCGCCAGTCCCTCGACTCCGGACTGTCGGCGACCCACCCGTCCAGCAACCCCCGTACCAGTGAAGCCGGCGCGGCCACCCCGCACTCCCGCTCGGGCACCCACAACTGCCCGTCGGTCCGATGCCCCAGCGGCCCGGGATGCCCCGGCTCACTGTGGTCGTGCGGGTCGAGATGCTCCCCGTCGCCCTCGTCCGAGGGCATACGGGACTCACTGCACATCCGGCACAGCAACCGCACCGACGAGGACCAGTCCTCGGCGGCGAACCCCGCGTCCGCGGCCAGCTGCTCCAACGCGTCCCGGTCGGCCTCGGTCGCGGCCTCCAGCAGCACCACCCAGGTCGGTACCGGCGAGGGCGCCCACAGCTCGATCTCGTCGAAGACGGGGTAGGCGTGCCCGGCCGCCGTGGTGCGCTCGCCGTGGGGCACGCCGTCGTGCAGGACGACCTCGCCCCAGCGCCGGCCGGACGACGGCAGCGGAATCGACAGCACCTCGATGCGGGCGGGGTCCAGCCGCCGCCCCCACACCACCTCGGCCTCGCCCTCCGGCGACAGCCGCACGGCGGCGCTGCCGAGCTCCATCCCGACGGGCTCGCCGCCCGCCGTGACCGCACCCGGCACCCGCAGCCCGTAGGCCTGCCAGGCCCGCCGGGCCAGCGGCCAGTCCTGCAGGGCGGTGGCCGCGATGCCGACGTTCCACCAGTCGGGCGCGCCGGTCTCCCGGTCGAGCAGGGCGACGGCGCGCAGGCCGGCGGCGCGGGCCTGCTCCCAGTCGTGGCGGAACTTGTGCAGCAGGGCGAGGTTGAACCAGGACTCCGACAGCCAGGGCTCCAGATCGGCGGCGCGCGTCAGCAGCGCGCCCGCGTCCTCGTACCGGCCGTCGCCGATGAGCGTGAACGCGCGATCGGTGGCCTGCCGCCAGGAGGCGGAGGGCCGGTGTCGTCCCTTGCCGAAGATCCTCACGATTCCCGCCTGCCAGTTTTGTGGAGTGGGCCGGCCCGGAGTCTGCCCCCGGACACCCTCTCATTCGCATCCAACCATGTGGGGCTGGAAGGGCGCTCATTACCCATGGGTTACCCAGCCGAGGGGAGCGTCAGACAGTCCCTTGCCAGGACCCGGGCCAGGGATTCGACCACCTCGGGCGCGTAGTCCCCGGCCGTGGCCAGCCGCAGCTCCTCCAGTGCCCGCAGGGGTCCGCCGGGGCCGGTGTCGCGCACCTTCTCGTCGTAGGCGTTCACGGCCCGGACGATCCGCGCGGCGACCGGTTGCTCCCGGTAGGGGTCGGCCTGCCGCTCCACCACCACGGCGACCGCGGAGTCCACCCCGGTCTGCCGTACGACGGCACCGCCGAGCAGGGCTATCCGCCGCTGTTCGGTTCCGGGGAGGTCGGCGGTGGCGCCCGCGGGGACCGGGTCGACCAGGCTGAGCTGGCCGATGTCGTGCATGAGGGCCGCGGACTCCAGCACGGCCAGCTCGGGCCGGGTCAGCCCCAGCTCGCGGCCGACGGCCCGGCTGAGCTCGGCCACGCGTCGGGCGTGCCCGGCGGGGGTGTAGCCGGCGATCTCGGTGGCGCGGGCCAGGGAGGCGATGGTCTGGCGGTAGGTGGTGCGCACCGCCGCGTACCGCTTGAAGGACAGCTGGGTCAGCAGCAGGGGCAGCGAGAAGACCGGCAGCGCCCACAGTCCGACGACGGCCACCGCGAGCGCCATCACCGCGCCGGTCGCGCCCACGGCGGAGCCGATGCCGAGCAGTCCGCGCAGCTCGTCCCGGAGCAGGGGGCCGAAGGGCCAGCCGGTGCGGGAGTGCGCGAGGGCGGCGGCGAGCACGCAGTCGCACAGGGCGGTGAGGGTGAGGAGCGCGAGCAGGGCGAGGGCGTAGGCGGGGCCGCCCCACTGCTCGAACAGGCCCTGGTCGTAGAGGGGCTGGAAGCAGACGGCGGTGAAGCCGACGGTCAGCACGCGGCGGGCGAGATGGTCCGTCGTCGGCCCCCGGCCGCGCGCGGTGTGGGGCACGCTGCCGAGCAGGGAGGCGGCGAGGACGACGCTCACGACCTGGGTGACGCCGTGGTGGGAGGGCTCCCCGGCGTCCGCGCCGAGCAGCGCGTACGACAGGGCGCCGGCGGCCCCGAGCGGCGCGGCCTCCCGCACCCGGGCGCCGGTCCAGCGGCCGAGCTCGCCGACGCAGACGAGCAGGCCGAAGGCGAGGGCGGTGGAGCGTTCCTCCAGGCCGGTCCAGAGGGTGACGGCCAGGGAGACGCCGGCGAGGAGGGCGGCGGCACCGTGGATGAGCGCCTTCACGGGCGGGATCCGGAGCGGTCGGCGGTCTGCTGTGCCGGGACGAACGGGGCCGGTTCCTCCCCGGCGGTGACCACCGGATGCCATCCCTCCCGCCCCAGTGCCCGTACCAGCGCCGTCACCATCCGCGGGTCGAACTGCGCCCCGGCGCAGCGCCGCAGTTCCTCCAGCGCGGCCGGCACCGGCCGGGCCCGCCGGTAGGAGCGGGTGGAGGTCATGGCGTCGAAGGCGTCGGCGACCGCGACGACCCGGGCGGACTCCGGGATCTGGGCGCCCATGAGGCCGTAAGGGTAGCCGCTGCCGTCCAGCCGTTCGTGGTGATGGAGCACGGCCGCCCGGGCCTCCCCCAGGAACCCGATCCCGCGCACCATCTCGTGCCCGTACTCGGGATGCAGCTCGATGACCCGGCGTTCCTCCGGGGTCAGCGGCCCGTCCTTGCGCAACAGCCGGGTGGGGACGCCGAGTTTGCCCACGTCGTGCAGGATGCCGGCGAAGCGGAGCACCTCGACGCGCTCGTCGTCCAGGCCCAGCTCCCGCGCGATCATCATCGACGCCTGGCCGACCCGCTCGCTGTGTCCGCGGGTGTAGCCGTCCTTGATGTCGACGGCCTGGACGAGCGCCCGGATGGTCGCCTGGTGCGCGGCCCGCTCCCGGTGATACTGCGCGAACACCCACCAGGACACGCACATCGGCAGCAGCACGAGCAGCGCGGCGACCGGGCCGTACGGGCTGCGCCACAGCACGGCCATCATCAGTCCGGCCAGTCCGTGCACGGCGACGGGGGCGAGGGAGCGGACGAACAGCCCGCGCCAGGCCCGTCGCGCCGGGACGCGTTCGCCGAGCGCGCGGATGCCGCCGTCCAGGACCGTCAGCACCAGGCAGAAGGCGAGGACCGCGGCACCGGCCGGCACGAGGGCGTAGGGGAAGTCGCAGCCGGCGACCGCGTCCCGGCCGCCCAGCGCCCCGTGCACCGAGCTCGCGGCCCAGACGCCGAGCATGAGGTGCGCCGCGCGCCAGATCCGCCGCAGCGCGTACGGCCGTTGCTCGACCCGGGACGACAGCGCCCCCGGCAGCGGGACCAGCGCGGCGGCGGCCGGCGGCAGCAGGAAGGCACCGGCGAGGAGCACGGGGTAGAAGGTGCCGGCGAAGCGCCAGCGGGCGGCGGCCCGCTCGCACCCCGCGTACACGACGGCGAGCAGGACGACGGCCGACCAGGGCGGCGCGGGCGTCCGCGGCAGCGGGGCCGCACAGAGCAGGGCGCCGAGGACGACGCAGGCGACATACGCACGTGCCCGCGCCGGAATCGCCTCCATCACGCCCCTCCCCGGCCGAGACTGCTCTGCCCGACGAGCCTAGGGCGGGGCAGGGGAATGCGTGGGCTTATGAAAGGGTGATTAGCACGTTCGAGTGACCGAACACTTTTATGCAGCGCGTCAGTTCGAGACGGACACGGCCGTGCACCGGCTCACGCCGAGGACCGTCACGACTCCTGGGGAGTCGCCGGGGCCGCCGTCACGTCGTGCCCGGGGACCGCCTGGCCGGAGCGGATCAGATCGATCCGCCCCATCACCTTGGCGCGCAGGTCGGTCGGCACGTCGTCATGCCCGCAGCAGCGCTTGACGAGCTTCTTCACGGCCTGCTCCAGGCCGTACTTCTCCAGGCACGGCGAGCACTCCTTGAAGTGTCGCTTGAACTTGTCGCGATCGACTTCCGGCATCTCGCTGTCGAGAAACTCGTACAGGTGGTCGAGGACCTCACTGCAGTCCGTCTCGTGCGGCTCTCCGCAGCTCATGAGCCCGAGCCTTTCGCTTCGTTCGACTCTCCGGCGCCGGCCGGGACCAGCCCGCGCTCACGGGCGTAGTCCTCGAGCATGCCGCGCAGTTGACGGCGGCCCCGGTGCAGCCGGGACATCACCGTACCGATGGGTGTCCCCATGATGTCCGCGATCTCCTTGTACGCAAAGCCCTCTACGTCGGCGAGGTAGACGGCGATGCGGAACTCCTCGGGGATCGCCTGGAGTGCTTCCTTCACGTCCGAGTCCGGCAGGTGGTCCAGCGCCTGCGACTCCGCGGAGCGCAGACCCGTCGACATGTGCGACTCGGCGCGGGCGAGCTGCCAGTCCTCGATCTCCTCCGCCGCACTGCGCTGGGGCTCGCGCTGCTTCTTGCGGTAGGAGTTGATGAAGGTGTTCGTGAGAATCCGGTACAGCCACGCCTTGAGGTTGGTGCCCTCACGGAACTGGTGGAAGGACGCGTACGCCTTGGCATACGTCTCCTGCACCAGGTCCTCCGCGTCGGCCGGGTTGCGCGTCATGCGCAGGGCGGCCGAGTACATCTGGTCGAGGAATTCGAGCGCGTCCCGCTCGAAGCGCGCGCTGCGCTCCGAGGTCGACTCCGCGCTGACGCCCTGGCCCTCGGGCTGCTCCGCCTGGCCGTTGTCGGTCCCTGCGTCGATCCCAGTGACCGGACCCACCTCCTCAAAGTTCCGGGCAGCACCGAGACCGGTACCACCGGAATTGGAGGATAGACGACTACCCGTCCCCGCCGCCCCCCGAACAGGGGTCGTCTTGGCCGCGTGCAGCACCGTCCAGTCCAGGTCAGCGCTGCGATCACGGCTCGGGCAGATGGTCGAACCCATGCGGCGGACTTCCTCTCCGACGACGATCGGTGCTGGTGGTTCAGCACTTCTGTCCGCCACAACAGAGGCCGGGGCCGCAACATTCCCGGCCTCTTACCCGAGTGACCCGGCCCACTCCACCACCGCGTCCGTGACGAGCGCCACGGCCTGCTCCTGCGTGATGTCCGCCCTCTTCGGCACGGCGAAGCCGTGATCGCCGTGCGGGACCTCGACCAGTCGGTAGTCGCCGTCGGGGAACTCCTCCGGCCTGCCGAAGGGGTCGTTCCCGCCCTGGACGACGAGGGTGGGCACCCCGGCGCCGAGCAGTTCCGCAGCCCGGGACTTCTCCGGTCGCCCGGGCGGGTGGAGCGGGAAGCTCAGCGCCAGAACGGCACGGGCGCCGAGCTCGACGGCCGTACGGCAGGCCACCCGGGCTCCGGCGCTGCGTCCGCCGGAGATCACCGGCGGCCCGGCCTTCACCAGCGCGGGCCATACGCCCCGCCATCCGATGTCGAGCGTCTTCGGCGCCGGCGCCACCTTCTTGCCTGCCACCCGCCAGGGCTGCTCCACGAGGGCGACGCTCACTCCGTGGGCCGGGAGGGCCGCGGCCAGCGCCCGCAGGTCCCGGGCCTCGATGCCGCCGCCCGCTCCGTGGCTGACGGCCAGCACGAGCCGGGCGCGGTCCGCTGGGTGCCAGGTGATGCGGGCGTCGCCCGCCTCCGTAGCGATGATCTCGGTCGTCACGTCAGAAGAGTGTGCCCTCTTCGGGGCCCTCCAGCTCCTTCAGCAGCTCCGGGCCGTTGTTGCGGACGTTGCTGACGGCCGTGGAGACCGGGTAGGCGCGCATCAGGCCCGGCGGGGGCGGGGTCAGGAGGCCGCGCAGTTCCTCGGGGTCCGTGCGGGAGGGGTCGAGCCAGCCGTCCCAGCGGTCCGGGGTGAGCATCAGGGGCATGCGCGGGTGGATCTCGGCCAGGGACCGCGGGCCCTCGGCCGGGGAGACGGCCAGGGGCGTGGTCTCGGCCTCCGTGGTGATCACCGAGCAGGTGACCCACCAGGCCTGGGGGTGGTCGTCGGGGAGGGTCTTGTCGCGCCAGAACTCGTACAGGCCGGCCATCGCGAAGACCGAGCCGTCGGCCGGCAGCACGAAGTACGGCTGCTTGCGCGGCCGCTTCCTGCGGCCCTCGACCTCCAGGTCCCGCTCCTGCTCACCGGTGACCCACTCGTAGTAGCCGTCGGCGGGGACGATGCAGCGGCGGGAGGAGAAGGCCCGCCTGTACGACGGCTTCTCGTGGACGGTCTCCGCGCGGGCGTTGATCATCCGCGCGGCGCCCTCGGGCGACTTGGACCAGGACGGCACGAGGCCCCACTTGAGCCGGCGCAGCTGGCGCACCGGGCGCGGGTCCTCCACGTCCTTGAGCGGGCGGTCCAGGACGGCGTAGACCTCCTTGGTGGGAGCCACGTTGTAGTCCGGCGCGAACGTCTCCTCGGGCTCCTCCGACTTCTCTATCTCGAAGATCCCGGCGAGATCCTCCGGCCGCCGACTCGCCGCATACCGTCCGCACACCTCGAAACCACCCCTTCGACCTGCCTCACCGGCGTCCCGCCCCTGCCACCTTACGGAAGAGCGAGCCCCGGTCGGCCCGACTTCCGGCTGCCCGCAGTTCGGCCAATCCACCACACCGCCCGCTCCGGATTACACCCGGATCGCCGATCACGCGGAGCGGGAGGAACGAGATGGAGCGGACGTCGACGGACGCCCGGCACGGCTCACAGGGCAGGTCAGGGCATCGGGGGCGGACGGCCGTGGTGGGTTCCGGCGTGGGCGGGACTGACCGCGGCCCACATCCTGGGCCGCAGCCGTCACGTCACCCTGTACGAGGCCGACGACCGGCTCGGCGGCCACGCGCACACCCATGAGCTGGTCTCGCCGCACGACGGCCGGATGCACCGCTTGGACTCCGGGTTCATCGTGCACAACCGCCGTACCTACCCGCGCCTGCTGCGGCTCTTCGACGAACTCGGCGTCGCCACGCAGGTGTCCCGGGTTCCAGCCAGACCCGTAGGCCGACGTCCAGCCGGGTCCCCCTGCGGGGCAGCACCCGGGCGCGGCAGCGGGCGACGCCGGGCAGCTGGGCCGCGCGGGCCGACAGGGCGCCGGCCAGCGTCCGGGGACGCACCGTGGCACCCGGCGACGGCAGGGCGAGCGGACGGGCACGGCCGGAGTGCAGCTGCGCGAGGGCCCAGCACACGAACAGAACGGTCGACACGGTCGCCGCGGTCATGACGACCGGCGCCCACCACCCCTCACCGCGCAGCCGCGCCAACCCGGCCCGGTCCGGCAGGACGGGACCCCTCCCGGCGACGGGCCACCACGACGGCAACCGGGACGCGACGCCGGGATCCCCGCCGGCGAGCCAGAGCCCCGCACCGAGCAGCCCGACCCCCACCACACCGAGCACCACCCGGTGGACGACACCCCGGGACCACACCAACACCGATCACCTCCGGACACGACAGCGGGGACGGGTGCGTCGAGTGGCCGGGGGTCCGGTGCCGGGTTCGGGGGGCGCCAGACCGGGGCCGGGGTGACCTTGACGCGCAGTCGGGGGGTGCGGTGCAGGCTGGAGGCGGTCAGGGCGTCCTGGGCCGCGGCCGTGACGGCGGCGCGTGCCGCCTCGCGGTCGCCGAAGGCGAGGGTCGCCCGGACCGTCAGGCGTCGGCGTCGGGCCCGTACCCGCACGGCGGCAACGCCGTCGACGGCCGCCACCGCGTCGCGGACCAGGACCGCCGTCGCCGAGCGGTCCACCGCCACGGCCACGCGGGCCGCGGGAGTGCCGACGGTCCACTGGTGACGGCGGCCGGGTGCGAGGGCCAGCAGGATCATCCACGCGCCCGCGAGAGCGATCAGCGCGTCTGACGCGGCCACGGCCGGGTCACCGGGGCCGTGGGCCGACAGCCAGTGCACGGCACCGGTGCGCCAGGCGGCCGCCGGCCGGTCCGCGAGGTGCACCCGGAACAGGTCGAAGGCGAGCGCACCGCAGCTCACGGCGGCGACCCAGGCCAGGAGGGCGACCGGCACCCGGCGCCGCGACCACCACCGCCGGGGCGTACGAAGCCCACCGGGCACCGGAAGGTCCGCCCGCGCCGGAGAAGGGGCCGATGCCGTGAGTGCCGTGACGCCGACGCGCGGCAGCGGTACGTCCAGGCCCGTCAGCAGGCGGGTCCGCTCGGTGACGTGGGACTGCACGTCCCGCACGGTGTCGGCCAGCGGGGCCGGATAGGGCAGCGTCAGCTTGAGGGACACCTCGGCGCTCGTGCCCCGTACGGACGCCGCCGAGCCGACCACCCGGCCGGCCCGCGCCTCGGTGCCGCACGCTCGGCGATCCTGCGCACCGCCCGCTCCGAGACGGTGGTGGTCCCCCGTTCCGCGGCCGCGGTCATCGGCGGCTCCGCTCGAAGGCGTCCCGGACGTCCCGGACGCCGCCGCCCTCGGCCCACCGGCCCAGCGCCCACCCGAGGCCGCCGAGCGCGGCCACGAGCAGGAAGGCGCCGAACCCGCCGAAGCAGCCGGCGAACGCGAGGGCCATGCCCGCGATCATCCCCGTGAACGCTGTGCTCATCTCTCATCCCCTTTCACGGACCGGCCCGCCGCTACTCCACGCGGGCCGCGGCCGTGGTCTCGGACTCCTCCTCCTCGGGCAGCCGGACGTCGTTGACGGTGATGTTGACCTCGACGACATCCAGCCCGGTGATCCGCTCGACCGCGGAGATGACGTTCTCCCGCACGTCCCTGGAGACGTCCGTGATGGCGACGCCGTACTCGACGACGAGGTCGAGGTCGATGGCGGTCTGCCGCTCGCCCACCTCGACCTTGACGCCGCGGCCGATGTTGGGGCGCCCGCCGGGGACGCGGTCGCGCACCGCGCCGATGGTGCGGGAGAGGCCGCCGCCCATGTCGTGGACGCCGGGGATCTCGCGGGCCGCGATGCCCGCCACCTTCACGACGACCACGTCGGCGATCGACGTCCGGCCGCGGTCGGCGGCCGGCTGGTCGGCCCCGGTCACGCCGCCGGACACGGCCGTCGTCCTCGTCTGCGCCCCGCCCGTGCGCGGCGTGGACACGTCCTTGGCGGTGAGTGCGGTCTGGGGGGTCTGTGTGGTCATGGCGCGTTCCTTTCCTGGCCGTCTCTCTGTCTCGCTTCCTTGGACCCGCCGCGGCCGGCCCTGTGACGCGGGGAACCGAAAAAAGGGCCGGGCGCCACCGCGCGGGTGGTGCCCGGCCCCTGAGGAGGCGTCAGCTGGAGGGCATCAGGACGGAGTCGATGATGTGGACGGTGGCGTTGGCGGTCTTGACGTTGCCGCAGACGACCTTGGCGGAGCCGTTGACGGTGTAGGAGTCACCGGAGCCGGAGGTGGTGAGCTTGGACTTCTCCAGCGTCTCGTAGGAGCCCTTCTCCAGGTCCGCGGGGGTGAGCTGCTTGCCGACGACGTGGTAGGTGAGGATCTTCGTCAGCTGGGCCTTGTCGTTGAGGACCTTGTCGAGGGTGGCCTTGGGGATCTTCGCGAAGGCGTCGTTGGTCGGGGCGAACACCGTGATGTTCTCGGCGTTGTTGAGGGTGTCGACCAGGCCGGCCTTCTTCACCGCGGTCACCAGGGTGGACAGGGCGGGGTTGTTGGAGGCGGCGGTGGCCACCGGGTCCTGGGCCATGCCGTCGAAGGAACCGGCGCCGTCCTTCGGGACGGCCGAGCAGGCCGCTCCGAAGGGCTTGTCCGCCGAGGTGGTGCTGCCCGCGCCGGTCATGCCGTCGCTCGACGCGGAGGCCGAGGCGGACGCCTTCGGCGAGGAGTCGGACTTGGCGGAGTCGCTGCCGCTGTCGGAGCAGGCGCTCAGGGCGAACGGCAGGACGGCCGCGGCGGCCAGGGTGACGGCGGTACGGCGGATACGGGTGTTCATCATGATTCTCCTGTCGGGTTCCACGGCGGGAGCCGCGGTCGTACGGGGATCGGGAAAGGTGGCTGGAGGAACGGGTCAGTCGACGGTCACGACCACGGAGTGCCATCCACTGGCGCCGTCGGGGACGGTCCGGGTGCGTCTGTCGGTCTGCAGTCGTCCGGTGCGGTCGGTGGCGCGCACGGTGAGGGTGTGGCTCCCCTTGGTCGCCTCCCAGGGGAGGGACCACTGGCGCCAGGTGTCGCGGCTGTCCTCGGCGGCCAGGCGGGCCCGCTGCCAGGGCCCGTCGTCGACGCGGACCTCGACCTTGTCGATGCCGCGGTGCTGGGCCCAGGCGACCCCGGCGACCATGACCGTGCCGGCGGAGGGGCGGGCGAAGGGTCTGGGGGTGTCGATCCGGGACTGCGTCTTGACCGGCGCCCGGCGGGCCCAGCCGCGCCTGACCCAGTAGGGGTCGTAGGCGTCGAACGTGGTGAGTTCGACGTCCTCGATCCACTTGCAGGCGGATACGAAGCCGTAGAGGCCGGGCACCACCATGCGGACGGGGAAGCCGTGGGCGAAGGGCAGCGGCTCGCCGTTCATGCCGACGGCCAGGAGGGCGTCGCGGCCGTCCATGACGTCCTCGACGGGGCTGCCGATGGTCATGCCGTCCACCGAGCGGGCCACCAGCTGGTCGGCCGGCCCACCCCGGGAGGGCGGTCGCACCCCGCACTCGGCCAGCAGATCGGCCAGGCGTACGCCGATCCAGCGGGCGTTGCCGACGTAGGGGCCGCCGACCTCGTTCGACACGCAGGTGAGCGTGATGTCCCGTTCGATCAGCTCGCGCCGGAGCAGGTCGTCGTAGGTGAGCGCGCGGGGCCGGGTGACGCCCTTGCCGTGGATGCGCAGCCGCCAGGCGGTGGCGTCGATCTTCGGCACCACCAGGGCGGTGTCGACCCGGTAGAAGGAGTCGTTCGGCGTGGTGAAGGGGCTGACTCCGGGAACCCGCAGCCCCGCGCGGGCGGGTACGGCGGCCGCCGGGGAGGCGGGGGCGGGCAGCGTGACGTTCCGGCGGGAGGCCACCGCGTCCCGGCCCGCCGCACCGCCGAGCGACCGGCCCAGCGCACCGGCTCCGGCCGAGGCGAGGGCGGCGGCCGTCGCGGTGATGACGAACCCGCGCCGGTCCCACCCGGCGTCGCCGGGTGCTGCTTCCCGCTCGGTCGCGGCCGGACGCCGGGGCGCGAGGCGGCCCGCGAGGACGTGGAGCACCACCGCGCCGACGACGGCGCCGACGACCGAGGGCAGGGCGTCCGCCGCGCCGCCGGTGTCGGGGCGGCTCGTCGCCGCGGCCGCCCCGACCGCGCCGAACAGCAGCACACCGAGGGCGGCGGTGCGGCGGGCGCGCAGTGCGGCAATTCCCAGCAGCAGCGCGAAGACCGTCAGCACCGCGAGAATTCCCAGTTGCAGAACGAGTTTGTCGTCGGTGCCGAAATGACGGACCGCCCAGTCCTTCACGGCGGTGGGCGTGCGGTCGATCGCCGCGCCGCCCACCGCCACCACGGGACCGGCCTGCGGCCGGACCAGCCCCGCCACAGCCTCGGCGAACGCGAGCGCCGCGAAGCCCGCCAGCACACCGCTGAGGGCTCCCAGGGCCACCGCGGCGGCCCGGATCCGGCGTTCCTTCTCGTTCTCGGTCACGTGGGGAATCCGGCCCCCGAGCCCGGCCGGATTGGCCGTACGCACGATGGAATGAATTCTTTTTCCCGACCAATCCGAGCCCGGTCCGGCTACGGATAGAACGGAAATAACGCGGACTTTCGCTCCGAGAGATCGCTCCGCCCCGCTTCCGCCCGCGGTGGGCATCCGCAGGGGGTCCGCGCGCGGAAGTGCTCCGTAACAACGGGGGCCCGGCGCTGTCCAACCTTCGGAAGAACGGACGAGAGGAGAGGCCCCGTGGCGGGGTCCCGCACCCAGAGCACACCAGCGGCCGGCCGGGCGGGCACGGACGACGCCCTGCTGGCGGTCCGCGCCGCGGAAGGCGACGAGGACGCCTTCGCCCGGCTGGTGCGGCGGCACGCCCCGGCGCTGCTGCGGCTGGCCACCGGTCTGCTCGGCAACCGGGCCGAGGCGGAGGACGCCGTGCAGGACGCCTTCCTCAACGCCTGGCGGAGGCTGCCCGAGTTCCAGGGCCGCTCCGCGTTCGGCACCTGGATGTACCGGATCGTCACCAACCGCTGCCTGAACGTGCTGCGGGCCCGCAGGCCCGTGACCCCGCTGGACGCGGCGGGCGACCTGCCCGCCGCCGAGCACACCGCGTCCCCGGCCCGCATCACCGAGGCCCGCGAGGCGGTCCGGGAGCTGCGCGAGGCCCTCGGCCGGCTGTCGCCCGAACAGCGGGCCTGCTGGGTGCTGCGGGAACTGGACGGCCGCTCCTACGAGTTCATCGCGGACACGGTCGGAATCAGCCAGGATGCCGTCCGGGCCCGGGTCTTCCGCGCACGCCGTTGTCTGACACAAGCACTGGGGGCCTGGCGATGACCTCTCACACCGACCCGCCGAACAGCGCCGTCACCCCGGGAGACGACGACGAACTCCTGCCGTGCGGACGGCTGTTGTCGCACACCTGGCGCGCCTGGGAGGAACGGACCGGCGACGCCCACGCGCGGTCCTGCCCGTACTGCCGGGAGGCCGTGGGGGAACTCGACCGGCTGGAGTCCGCGGTGCGCGGCCTGCGCGACGACACGGCGGACGCCGCCGGGGACGCCGAGCCGCTGACCCGGCGCGTCATGGACGTCGTACGCCTCGAACTGCGTCCCGGCAAGCCGCTGCCCCTCGGGGAACCCGCGGAGGACCTGTGGGTCATGGAGGCGGTCGCGGCGCGGGTGCTGCGCGCCGCCGCCGAGACCGTCCCCGGCGTCCGGGCGGGCTCCTGCCGCCTCCTCGACGGCCGCGAGGACGGCACACGGGACGGCACGGTCGAGGCCCGTCTCGACATCCACGCCCCGGCCGACGCCTTCCTGCCGGACGTCGCCGACCGGGTGCGCCGGTGCGTGCGGGAGGCCGCGGACCGCGAGCTGGGCATGACCCTGGCGGCAGTGGACATCCGTGTCATCGATCTCGTCGCCGCCCCGGCAGACTACGACCAGGAAGGCCCTGTGCCATGACCACGCCCATCGCGCGCACGACGCTCGTCGAGGAGGCCGCCGCGGCGGCGGAGGGCGTGGCCGGGGTGGCCTTCCTCAAGCCGGGGCTCGCCGAGCGGCTGCGCTCCGCGCTGTCCCGTCCGGCGCCGCAGCCCGGCCGCGTCCGGTCCGCGGGAGTGCGGATGACCGCCGACGGGGACGACGGCTCCTGGCACGTGGAGATCCATGTCGTCGTGGCCCGGCAGGCCAGGGCGGTGGACGTGGCCCGGACCGTCCGCGCCCGGGTCCGCGACCGCCTGTCCACCCTGGCGCCGACCCGCCCCCCGCCAACCATCACGGTGACGGTCACGGGCCGCGTCTGACGCAGCCGATCAACCGGCCCACCGGGGAGCCGGTGCCGCAGAGCCGGCGCCACGGAGCCGGTACCACGGAGTCGGCGCCGCAGAGCCGGCGCCACGGAGCCGGTACCACGGAGCCGGTACCACGGAGCCGGTACCACGGAGCCGGTACCACGGAGCCGGTACCACGGAGTCGGTGCCGCAGAGCCGGCGCCAGGGAGCCGGTGCCGCAGAGCCGGCGCCAGGGAGCCGGTGCCGCGGAGCCGGTGCCGCGGAGCCGGTGCCGCGGAGCCGGTGCCGCGGAGCCGGTGCCGCGGAGCCGGTGCCGCGGAGCCGGTGGCGCAGAGCCGGCTCCAGGGAGCCGGTACCACGGAGTCGGCGCCGCAGAGCTGGCGCCGCGGAGCCGGTACCGCGGAGCCGGGGAGCCGGTCAGCCGATCAACCGGCAGCCGCTCAGCCGGGCGGCCGGTCGCCCAGTCGGCCGGACAACCGGACAGCCGCGGAGCCGGGGAGCCGGGGAGCCGGGGAGCCGGTCGCCCAGTCGGCCGGACAACCGGACAGCCGGGGAGTCGGTCACCCGAGAGCGGCTCGGCCGGTCGGCCGATGAGCCAGTCGGCCGGTCAGCCGGTCAGACCGGTCGGCCGATGAGCCAGTCAGCCGGGCCGCCCGTCAGCTGGGGAAGGACAGCAGTGCGACCGGGGCGGACGTGGGGTGTTTCGAGCCGCCGCCGGGTTCGACGGTGATGCCGATGCCCGACGCGCCGTCGACGGCGCCCCGCAGCAGGAGGGTCTGCTCGGCGCGGTGGGAGTCCATGAGGCCGGCCGACCGCATGGTGCCGGCGTCGTCGAACCACAGCTGGTAGACCTTGCCGCTGGGCGGCGCGGCCATCCCGGAGACCGCGAAGACGGCCCGGTCCCGGCTGCGGGAGACCACGACGGTTCCGGTGGCACCGCCGGTCAGCTCGGCGACCCTCGTCCTGGCGTCCGGCGCGGTCAGTACGGCGGCGATGTCGTCCGTCGCCTGCGTGGCGCGGCGCGCCCGGTCCTGGGCGTCCTCGGCCCGCTGGTGCTGCCATACGGCGGTGCCGCCCAGTGCCGTGGCGACCGCGAGGCAGGCCGCCAGCGCCCAGCGCGACACCGTCCGCGTGCGCGACCCGGTCCGGGTGACGGAGGACCGGGCCGGTTCGCCCGGGCTGTCCTGGCGGACGGTGCCGATGCGCCGCAGCACCTGCTCGCGCATCGCGGGAGCGGGCGTCGCGGCGGCGGCGAGCCCCAGGCGGGCGGCGGTCGCGCGCAGTTCGGCCGTCTCCTGCGCGCAGCCCTCACAGCCCGCGAGGTGCCGTTCGAACGCGGCGCTCTCCTGGTCCGAGAGGGCGTGCAGGGCGTAGGCGCCCGTCAGCCGGTGCAGGTCGGTGGTCGTCACGCGGTCACCCCCAGGCAGTCGCGCAGCCGGATGAGTCCGTCGCGCAGGCGGGTCTTGACGGTGCCCAGCGGAAGCGCCAGCGCCTCCGACACCTCCCGGTAGGTCAGCCCCCGGTAGTAGGCGAGGGTGACGGCCTGGTGCTGGATCTCGGTCAGCGTGCGCAGACAGCGCCGCACCTGTTCCCGCTCCAGCCGGGCCTCGACGTGCTCGACCACCTGGTCGTACTCGGGCACCCGCTCCAGCAGGGACGCCTTGTGGTCCCGCGCGGCCGCGGCCTCCACCGATCGCACCCGGTCCACGGCCCGGCGGTGCGCCAGCGTGAGGATCCAGTTCATGGCCGTGCCCCGGTCGGGCCGGTAGCGCGGAGCGGTCCGCCACACCTCCACCAGCACCTCCTGAACCACTTCCTCGGACTGCGCCCGGTCCCGTACGACGGCCCGGACGACTCCCAGCACTCCGCTCGCGACGGTGTCGTAGACGGCGGCGAACGCCTCCTCGTCGCCCAGGGCCACACGTCGGACCAGTTCCTGCAGATCAGGCTCATGTGCAGGATTTCTGCCGATATGCACCGCTTCCTTCACCGAGGGCCTCCGTGGTCTGGACGTGTCCGGGCGTAATCCGTTCCTGCCGGGACACCGGATTGGTTGCGGCGGTGACGAAAAAGGCGCAGGTGGCACTGGCGGAGTCGGCCACGCACAGGTATTTCCAAGGGGGCGCACAGTCGGCACGGGTAGAGCAGAGTGCTGGACGACTTCGTCACATCGACAGCGTGACCTGCGGGTTTGCTGTCAGGAACGATCCCTGCCAGGCCGGCGTCTCAGGTACCGTCCGCACCTACGCGCCACACCGCCGGATCCGCCGAGACCCATGGGAGCCACGCCCGCCAATGGACAGCACCGCATCCTCGCTCGCCTCCCTGTGGGACCGCGTCTTCGGCACCCAGCCCGACCCCGACCTGTGGGTGGTCCTCGCGACCCTGGTCGCGGCGCTGGCCGTCACGATCCCGCACGGCGTGTGGCGCATCGCGCGCAACGCCATCACCATCGCCCACGAGGGCGGCCACGGTCTGGTCGCCCTGCTCACCGGGCGTCAGCTGACGGGGATACGGCTGCACTCGGACACCAGCGGCCTCACCCTCTCCCGCGGCAAGCCGCACGGCATCGGCATGATCCTGACCGCGGCCGCGGGCTACACCGCGCCCTCGCTGCTCGGGCTGGGCGGCGCCGCCCTGCTGGCCGCGGGCCACATCACGCTGCTGCTGTGGGCGGCGACGGCCCTGCTCATCGCCATGCTGATCATGATCCGCAACGCCTACGGCGCGCTGACGGTCGTACTCACGGGCGGGATGTTCCTGCTGGTGTCGTGGCTGGCGGGCCCGCAGGTGCAGGCGGCGTTCGCGTACGCGGTGGTGTGGTTCCTGCTGGTGGGCGGCGTCCGGCCGGCGTTCGAGCTGCAGGCCAAGCGGATGCGGGGCGGCGCGGGCGACTCGGACGCGGACCAGCTCTCCCGGCTGACGCACGTGCCGGCGGGGCTGTGGCTGTTCCTGTTCCACGCGGTGTCGCTGTGCTCGCTGATCGGCGGCGGGCGCTGGCTGCTGGAGATGTGACCGGGCACCCTTGCGCCGGGTGCACGCGCATATATGCACGGCAATTCCCATGCCGTTCTTTCACCATGCTTTCGCCGCATTTGATCAAGATCTCCGGTCACACCCAGCCACTAAAGTGGGGCGCATGACCGTTAACCCCGCACACACCGCCCTCTGGCCCGCCCCGCACGCGAGCGGAGCCGTCGACGCGACGGTCCACGTGCCCGGGTCCAAGTCGGTCACCAACCGCGCCCTTGTACTGGCCGCCCTCGCCTCCGAGCCCGGCTGGCTGCGCCGCCCGCTGCGCTCCCGCGACACGCTGCTGATGGCCGGCGCCCTGCGCGCCATGGGCGTCGGCATCGAGGAGGGGGTCGGCCCGGACGGCACGGGCGAGGTCTGGCGAGTGCTGCCCGCGGGCCTGCGCGGTCCGGCCACGGTCGACGTGGGCAACGCCGGCACGGTGATGCGTTTCCTGCCCCCGGTGGCCGCCCTCGCCGACGGCCCCGTCCGCTTCGACGGCGACCCGCGGTCGTACGAGCGTCCCCTGCACGGCGTGATCGACGCCCTGCGCGTCCTGGGCGCCCGGATCGACGACGACGGCCGTGGCGCGCTGCCGCTGACGGTGCACGGCGGCGGGGCGCTGGACGGCGGTCCGGTGGAGATCGACGCCTCGTCGTCCTCGCAGTTCGTCAGCGCCCTGCTGCTGTCGGGCCCACGGTTCAACCAGGGCGTCGAGGTCCGGCACGTCGGCTCCGCGCTGCCCTCGCTGCCGCACATCCGCATGACCGTGGACATGCTGCGCACCGTCGGTGCCCAGGTTGACACGCCGGAGTCGGGCGGCGAGCCGAACGTGTGGCGGGTGACGCCGGGCGCGCTGCTCGGCCGGGACCTGACCATCGAGCCCGACCTGTCCAACGCCCAGCCGTTCCTGGCCGCCGCCCTGGTCACCGGCGGCAAGGTCGTCGTCCCCGCCTGGCCGGCGCACACCACCCAGCCCGGCGACAGGCTGCGGGAGATCTTCACCGAAATGGGCGGTTCCTGCGAACTCACCGAGTACGGACTGGAGTTCACCGGTTCGGGTGCCATCCACGGTATCGATGTGGACCTCGGCGAGGTCGGCGAACTGACCCCGGGCATCGCCGCGGTCGCGGCCCTCGCGGACTCCCCCTCGACCCTGCGCGGGGTTGCCCATCTGCGCCTGCACGAGACCGACCGGCTGGCCGCGCTCACCAAGGAGATCAACGAGCTCGGCGGCGACGTCACCGAGACCGCCGACGGCCTGCACATCCGCCCGCGCCGCCTGCACGGCGGGATCTTCCACACCTACGAGGACCACCGCATGGCGACGGCCGGCGCGATCATCGGCCTCGCGGTCGACGGCGTGCAGATCGAGAACGTGGCGACGACGGCGAAGACCCTGCCGGACTTCCCCGAGCTGTGGACCGGGATGCTCGGGGCGTAGGGACGTAAGGGAGATGCGCCGCTACGGCAAGCACACCGACGAGGACGACATCCGCGTCCGCCCGGGCCGCAAGGGCACCCGGCCCCGTACGAACATCCGCCCCGCCCACGAGGACGCGGCCGAGGGCATGGTCCTCACCGTCGACCGGGGCCGGCTGACCTGCCTGGTCGACGGCCGGACCGTGCTGGCGATGAAGGCCCGCGAACTGGGCCGCAAGGCGGCGGTGGTCGGCGACCGGGTGGCCATCGTCGGCGACCTCTCCGGCAAGAAGGACACCCTCGCGCGGATCGTCCGCATCGAGAAGCGGAAGTCCGTGCTGCGCCGCACGGCGGACGACGACGACCCCTTCGAGCGGGTGGTCGTGGCCAACGCCGACCAGCTCGCCGTCGTCACCGCCCTGGCCGACCCCGAGCCCCGCCCCCGCCTGATCGACCGCTGCCTGGTCGCCGCGTACGACGGGGGCCTGACACCCCTCCTCGTCCTGACCAAGTCGGACCTGTCCCCGCCCGACAAGCTCCTGGAGCTCTACGGCGACCTGGACATCCCGTACGTGGTCACCAGCCGTGAGGAGCTGGAGAGCGGCGAGGCGGTGGCCCGGGTGCGCGAGCAACTCGACGGCAAGGTCACGGCGTTCGTCGGCCACTCCGGCGTGGGGAAGACGACGCTGGTGAACGCGCTGGTCCCCCAGGACCGCCGCCGTCTGACCGGTCATGTCAACGCGGTCACGGGCCGCGGACGCCACACCACGACCTCCGCCCTCGCCCTCCCCCTCGGCGACGACGACGGCTGGGTGATCGACACCCCGGGCCTGCGTTCCTTCGGCCTCGCGCACGTGGACCCCTCCCGGGTCATCAAGGCCTTCCCGGACCTCGAACCCGGCACGGAGGGCTGCCCGCGCGCCTGCAGCCACGACGAGCCGGACTGCGCGCTGGACGAGTGGGTGGCCCAGGGCCACGCGGACCCGGCGCGGTTGTACTCGCTGCGCCGGCTGCTGGCCACGCGGGAGCACAAGGAGGGCGACTGACCACCGCGTTGTTTGCCTGTACGTCGGCCCGGTAAGTGCATAATCGCACCGAGCGGACATACGGGGAGGACAGCACATGGCGTGGCTGCTGGTAGTGGTGGCCGGTTTGCTCGAGACGGGTTTCGCCGTGTGCCTCAAGCTCTCGCACGGCTTCACCCGCCTGTGGCCCACGATCGCGTTCTGCGTCTTCGCCCTGGGCAGCTTCGGTCTGCTGACCCTCTCCCTGCGCAAGCTCGACGTCGGCCCCGCCTACGCCGTGTGGACCGGCATCGGCGCGGCGGGCACCGCGATCTACGGCATGATCTTCCTCGGCGACCTGGTCTCCACACTGAAGATCGTGTCGATCAGCTTCGTGATCGTGGGGGTCATCGGCCTGCAGCTGTCGGGCTCGGCGCACTAGACCGCGGCCCCCGCCCGGGTCGGTTCACACCAGCTGCCGGGGCAGGGCCGTGCGCACCAGTTCCCCCACGCCGCCGTCGGCCGGCGGCGCGGCCACGCAGGACAGCGCCAGCCTGACCACCAGTTCGCAGGAGCGGGCAAGCTCCGCCGTGTCCGTCCGGTGCGCGCCGGGCCCCGCGAGCACCGCCACGGCCCGGTCGCGGACGATCGCCACGAAGTCACCGGGCGAGGGCAGCGGGCCGTCGGCCCGGCGCTGGGCCGGCACGGCGGAGGAGGACGGCACGGCGGACAGCGTCGGCGAGGGCAGCCGCTCGCTCCAGCAGCCGGTCAGCATGGCCCGTACGAGCGCGTTCTCCCGGGCGGCCGACGCGGTCCACTCGGCGGTCGCGGTCAATCGCTCGCGGGCGTCGGAGTGTGTGGCGAGCGCCCGCTCCACGCCCGCGAGAAAGCCGTCCGCCTCCCTTCTGACCAGTGCCCGGGCGAGACCCTCCTTGCTGCCGAACTCGTTGTAGAGGGTCTGCCGGGACACTCCGGCCGCCGCGGCCACGTCCACCATCCGTACGGCGGACCACGGCCGGCGCGCCAGCGCCGTGTAGGCGGCGTCCAGTAGGGATTCCCGCGCTGCAGGCATCATCGCCTCCCTGGGGCGGAGCGACTCTGCGCCCAGATTTGACGCGTGCACAGGCACTGTCAAGGGTTCGCGGAAGCACGCGGGAGCGCCCTTCGGCCACCATGTGCCGCCAGACCGTGATCCGGGCCGTGTGGCCCCTCGTACACCTCGCCGGATAGCGTTCGTCCCATGCCGGACTACCTCGACGACCTCCGTTTCGCGCACGTCCTCGCGGACGCCGCGGACGCGGCGACCATGGACCGCTTCAAGGCCCTCGACCTCAAGGTCGAGACCAAACCGGACATGACTCCGGTGAGCGAGGCGGACAAGGCCGCCGAGGAGCTCATCCGCGGCCAGCTGCAGCGCGCCCGCCCTCGTGACGCGATCCTCGGCGAGGAGTACGGCGTCGAGGGCACCGGCCCCCGGCGCTGGGTGATCGACCCGATCGACGGCACCAAGAACTACGTGCGCGGTGTCCCGGTGTGGGCCACGCTGATCTCCCTGATGGAAGCCGGCGAGACCGGCTTCGAGCCGGTGGTCGGCGTCGTCTCCGCGCCCGCGCTCGGCCGGCGCTGGTGGGCCGCGCAGGGGCACGGCGCGTTCACCGGCCGCAGCCTCTCCTCCGCCTCCCGCCTGCGCGTCTCCCGCGTCTCGAAGCTGTCGGACGCCTCCTTCGCCTACTCCTCGCTGTCCGGCTGGGAGGAGCAGGGCCGCCTCGACGGTTTCCTGGACCTGACCCGCGAGGTGTGGCGCACGCGCGCGTACGGCGACTTCTGGCCCTACATGCTGGTCGCCGAGGGCGCCGTCGACATCTGCGCCGAGCCCGAGCTCTCCCTGTGGGACATGGCCGCCAACGCGATCATCGTGACCGAGGCCGGCGGCACCTTCACGGGCCTCGACGGCCGCCCGGGCCCGCACAGCGGCAACGCGGCCGCGTCGAACGGCCCGCTGCACGACGAGTTGCTGGGGTATCTGAACCAGCGCTACTGACCGGGTACCACGGGCCGGTGCTACGGGCCGGTGCTACGGGCCGCTGCCACGGGCCGGTGCTACGGGACGGCGCTTCTGAGGCACACCGGAACACGCAGATGAGCGTGCGCGCCCTCAATTGGCTGCCCGCGCCCTCTTGTTGACCCGTGCTTTACCTGCCACTCTGAGAGTCCCCCCACTTGTGAACTTGTGAATCCGTGAACTAGCGCTCCGGATTCCCTAGGAGGTGGCTCAAGTCCATGCTCGTCCGTGACGCCATGAGCACAGTGGTCCTCACCATCGGCCCCGCACACACCCTCCGTCAGGCAGCCGCCCTGATGGCCGCACGCCGCGTCGGCGCGGCCGTGGTCCTCGACCCGGACGCGGGCGGGATCGGCATCCTCACCGAGCGCGACATCCTCAACTCGGTGGGTCTCGGCCAGAACCCGGACGCGGAGCACGCCTCCGCCCACACCACCACCGACGTCGTCTTCGCCGCCCCGTCCTGGACCCTGGAGGAGGCCGCCCGCGCCATGGCGCACGGCGGGTTCCGCCATCTGATCGTCCTCGATCACGGCGAGACCGTCGGGATCGTCTCGGTCCGCGACATCATCCGCTGCTGGGCACCCGCCCGACAGCAGGTGGCCCTCCTGCACTGAGGACTATCTTGGACGAAGTCTAAAGTCACATTCATTCGCGTCCTGGTCCCCTTCTGTTAGGCTGGCCGTATGAGTGACCTTCTGGAACGGCTGCGCGGACGCGGATGGCGGATGACCGCGCAGCGGCGCGTCGTGGCCGAGGTTCTCGACGGCGAGCACGTCCATCTGACGGCCGACGAGGTCCACGCACGGGCCGTCGCGAAGCTGCCGGAGATCTCCCGGGCGACCGTCTACAACACGCTGGGCGAGCTGGTCTCGCTCGGCGAGGTGCTCGAGGTCGCCACGGACAGGCGCGCCAAGCGCTACGACCCGAACGCGCACCGCCCGCACCACCACCTGGTCTGCGCCCGATGCGGCGCGATCAAGGACGTCCACCCGACGGGCAACCCCCTGGCCGACCTCCCGGACTCGGAACGCTTCGGCTTCACGGTCTCGGACGTGGAGGTCACCTACCGCGGCGTCTGCCCGAACTGCGCGGCGTAAGGGCCGGCGGGCCCTTACGGGCCTCAAGGCCAAACGCCTCCGGGCCACACACAGAGGGCCGGAATCCGTTTCTGGATTCCGGCCCTCTGTCTTCAGTAGCGGGGACAGGATTTGAACCTGCGACCTCTGGGTTATGAGCCCAGCGAGCTACCGAGCTGCTCCACCCCGCGTCGATGAACAGAACACTACGTGAGGGACAAGGACAGAAGCAAATCGCTTCACCACCGGCCACTTTTCCGGCCTCGCCCACCCATCTCAGCCCGTCCGGCCATCTCAGCCCGTCCGCCACCTCAGCCCGTCCGCCACCTCAGCCCGTCCTGCGTTTGCGGACGAGGCCGTCCAGGCCCGAAGCGGGGGCCTGGGGGCGGGGGCCTGGGGGCGGCAGCCCCCAGCGACGCCCACGCCGACGCCCCGGGCGCCAAGGTCACTCGGCGTCACGCCGACAGTTCCTCCCGCAGTGCGTCCCGCAGCCGCGCCGCCCGCTCCGTGACCTCCGCCGGACCGAGGGACACGGCCCGGTCGGCCCACCGCTGCCCCTCCGCCAGCTCCCCCCGACGCGCGTAGACCAGGGCCAGCCGCAACGCCGCCCGACCGTGCCCGGCGTCGGCCGCCCGCGTCCACCACACCGCCGCCTCCGGCTCGCTCCCCTCCCGGGCCAGCAGCAGCCCGAGGTTGAAGGCGCCGTTGCGGGACCCTGCCTCGGCCGCCTCGCGGTACCACCGGGCCGCCTCCACCACGTCCCCGCGGGCCGCGGCCATCATGCCGACCCGCACCTGCGCGCGCCGGTGCCCCTGGGAGGCCGCCCGCTCGTACCACTCCTCGCACTCGGTCTTCTCGTGCAGCACCTCGCCCAGCTCGTGCGCAGGCTCCGGCGGCCGCCGCGCGTCGAGCACGGCCGCCAGCCGGTACGCCGCCTCGGCGCTCCCGCCCCCGGCCGCGCAGCGCAGATGCCGCTCCGCCTCGAGCTCGTCCCCGTCCCGCAGCCGCGCGATCCCGACCTGCAGCGCCGCCTCGGTGTGCCCGGCGGCCGCGGCACGCTCGTACCACCCAAGGGCGGCCTCGTCCTCGTCCCGCCCGGCGTGGAGGATGCCCAGGTTGAACGCGGCGTCCACGCTGCCGGCCTCCGCGGCCTTGGAGAACCACGGCTCGGCGCCGGCCGTGTCGCCGCCCTGCAGCAGCAGGATGGCCAGCGCGTTCGCCGCCTCCCGGTGCCCGGCGTACGCGGCCCGCCGGTACCACTGCTCGGCCTGCGCGGTCCGCCCCTGCTCGGCGCAGAGCAGCCCCAGGTTGTACGCGCCGTTGTCGTCCCCGGCGTCCATGGCCGCGCGGTACCACCGCTCGGCGGTCTGCGTCTCGCCGCGCTCGGCGTGCAGCGCGCCCAGCGCGTTGGCAGCGTTGCCGTCCCCGTCCTGTGCGGCTCTGAGCCACCACACGGCGGCGCTCTCGGTGTCGCCGGCGTCGCGCAGCAGGAAGCCGAGTGCGCAGGCGGCCCGTGCCTCGCCGTCCTTGGCGGAGGTCAGGTACCAGCGCCCGGCCTCCTTCAGCTCCCCGCGCTTCTCCAGGATCGCCCCGAGGTGCAGCGCGGCCCGCCGGTGTCCGCGCGCGGCGGCCTGCCGGTAGAACTGTTCGGCCTCGGCCAGCAGCTCGACACCGTTGTCGGCCCCGCCCTCGTCCGGGCAGGCCGCCTTGCGGTCGAGCGCGCGCGCCAGCCGGTACGCCGCCTCGCGGTGGCCCTGCTCGGCCGCGGCCCGCATCCACTTCCCGGCCGCGGCGTCCCCGCGGTGCTCCAGCAGGTCGGCGAGCGCGTACGCCCCCAGGGCGTGCCCCTGCTCGGCGGACTGGCGCAGCCAGTACTCGGCGGCCGGCTCGTCCCCGCGCTCGCGGTGGTGCCGGCCCAGGGCGTGAGCGGCCGCGGCCGACCCGGCGACGGCGGCGATCCGCCACCATCCGGCGGCCTCGTCGGCATAGCCGCGCTGATGCAGCAGGACGCCCAGGTTGTTGGCGGCGGCGCGGTCGCCGGCCGCGGTGGCGGCACGCAGATGGGGTTCGGCTCCGTCGAGATCTCCACGGCGCAGCAGCATGGCCCCGAGAACACTCATCGCCTCGACGTCGCCGGCCTCGGCGGCGAGCCGCTGACGCAGTTCCTCGGCAGCCTCTTCCGCGGCCTCCCCGGCGTCGGTCCCGCCCGGTTCGGAAGGCTGCACAAATCGCCCTGTCTCGAACAGAGTTGCCTTGTCCCCCATAACGTCCATCGTCGCACCACCTGCAACCTGGGTACACCTGGTATACCGCAGCCATTGAGGTCACTTCAGCGTTTTGTCGACATGCCCACAGAGAGACAAGTCAAACACAGATCCCCCAACTCCCCACCGCGCCACGTACACCCTGTGCTCGGCACATGCGTTCGCACACGTCGAAGGCCCGGATCCGTGACGGATCCGGGCCTTCGACCGCAGTAGCGGGGACAGGATTTGAACCTGCGACCTCTGGGTTATGAGCCCAGCGAGCTACCGAGCTGCTCCACCCCGCGTCGTTGTTCGCCAACCGTATCACGACGCGGGGCGGCCTTCGATCAACCGCTGCCGGAGCTGCCGCTCGGGCTCGGACTGCCGCTGGGGCTGGGGCTGCTGCTGCTCTTGCCGCTGCCGCCGGCGGTCTTGTCGGCCTTGGACTGCGCCTCCTCGGCCCTCTTCAGCGCGTCCTCGAGGTCCTTCTGCGCCTCGCCGTACGCCTTCCAGTCGCCCTTCTGCAGGGCCTTCTGGCCGGCGTCGAAGGCCTTCTGGGCGTCGTTGAGCGCCTGTTGGACCGTCGGGTTGCCGGACGTCGGCGGCGGCGTGGTCCCCTGGTCGGGCGGCGGAGTGGTCGAACTCTCCGCTCCGAAGACCTTGTTGAGCGCCTGGTCGAGGGTGTCCTCGAAGGCGGTCTTGTCGCCGTAGCTGACCAACACCTTCCGCAGCAGGGGGTACTTCAGTCCACCACCGCGTACGTAGACCGGCTCCACGTAGAGCAGTCCTCCGTCGAGCGGCACCGTCAGCAGGTTGCCGTACTCGATGTCGGAGTCGCCGCCCTTGAGCAGCTTGATCGACTCGGCGATGTCCTGTTCGGAGTTGAACTGGCTCTGCACCTGTTTCGGCCCGTCGACCGTCGTACTGGTCGGCAGTTTCAGGATTCTGATCCTGCCGTAGTCGTTGGAGTCCGCCTGGGCGTCGACCGACATGAACGCGCTCAGGTTGTCACGGCCGTTGGGCGTGAACGTCGTCGTCAGCGAGAAGGCCTGCGACGTCTGGTCGGGCATCTTCATGCTCAGGTAGTACGGCGGCACCGCGTTGCCCGACTTGTTGGTCGGGTCGTCCGGCACCTGCCACACCTCGCTGCCGGTGAGGAAGGTGGTCGGGTTGGTGACGTGGTAGCGGGTCAGCAGCTCGCGCTGGACCTTGAACAGGTCCTGCGGGTAGCGCAGATGGGACAGCAGCGACTTGGAGATGGCGCTCTTGGGCTGGACCGTGCCCGGGAAGGCCTTCATCCAGGTCTTCAGGACCGGGTCCTGGGTGTCCCACTGGTAGAGCTTGACCTGGCCGGTGTACGCGTCGACGGTCGCCTTCACCGAGTTGCGGATGTAGTTGACCTGGTTCTGCTGGGCCACCACCGCGCGCGAGTTGTTGGTCGCGGTCAGCGAGTCGGCCGTCGTGTCGCCCAGGGTCGTACGGGAGGCGTACGGGTAGCCGTTCGTCGTCGTGTACGCGTCGACGATCCACTGGATACGGCCGTCCACCACCGCCGGATAGGCGTCGCCGTCGATGGTCAGCCAGGGCGCCACCGCCTCGACGCGCTCCTTGGGCGTGCGGTTGTACAGGATCCGCGAGCCCTCGCCGATGGCGCCGGAGTAGAGGATCTGCGGCTCGCTGAACGCCACCGCGTACGCCGCCCGGTTGATCGGGTTGGCGAGGTTGACGCCGCTGTTGCCCTTGTAGCTGGTGGTCTTCTCACCGCTGTCGTCGGAGTAGTCGATCTCCTTCTGGGGACCGCCGACGATCGAGTACGTGGTGGTCTTCTCGCCGTAGTAGACCTGCTGCTCGTACGTCCCCAGGTCGCCCCGGGACGGCAGGTCGGACTCGGTGAAGACCGGCTGGCCGTTGGCGTCGGCCGCGGTTCCCTTGGCCGCCACCACGCCGTAGCCGTGGGTGTAGCGGAAGTGGTCGTTGATCCAGTTGTTCTTCGGGATGCCGTTGAGGTTCAGCTCACGCAGACCGATGACCGTGTCCTGGACCTTGCCGTCCTTGGTGTAGCGGTCGACGTCCAGGTTGGTCGGGAACGCGTAGTAGTTCCTGATCTGCTGGAGCTGCTGGAACGTCGGCGAAACGATGTTCGGGTCCAGGATGCGGATGCTCGCCGTGGAGTCGACGTCGTCGCGCAGCTTGGTCTTGTCGCTGGTCTTGCTGGTGCCCGAGTAGTCGCTGACCTTGGTGCCGTCGATGCCGTACGCCTCGCGCGTCGCTTTGAGGTTCTTCTGGACGTACGGGGCTTCCTTGGCCTGCTCGTTCGGCTGGACCTGGAACTTCTGCACGATCGCCGGGTACAGGCCGCCGATCAGGATCGCCGAGAGCACCATCAGGCCGAAGCCGATCACCGGCAGCTGCCAGGTGCGCCGCCACAGGGTGGCGAAGAACAACAGGGCGCAGATGACGGCGATGCAGAACAGGATGGTCTTCGCCGGCAGATAGGCGTTCGCGTCGACGTACCTCAGGCCGGTCCAGTTGTCCGTGGCCTTGAAGTCGCTGGACTTCACCGCCAGGCCGTACCGGTCGAGCCAGTACGCGACCGCCTTCAGCGCGACGAAGACCCCGAGCAGCACCGACAGGTGCCCGGTCGCGGCGGCGGTGGCACGCGCGCCCGGGGAGGTGATCCTGAGGCCGCCGTACAGGTAGTGGGTCAGCGCGGCGGCGATCAGCGCGAGGATCGTGGCGGCGAAGCCGAAGCCGAGCAGGAAGCGGTACCAGGGCAGGTCGAAGGCGTAGAAGGAGACGTCGAGGTGGAACTGCGGGTCCTTCTGGTGGAAGGGCACGCCGTTGACCCACATCAGCCAGGTCCGCCACTGACTGGACGCCGAGGCGCCGGCGATCAGGCCCACCAGGGAGGTGATCGCGAGCAGCAGCCACCTCTTGTAGGGCGCGATGCCCATCCGGTAGCGGTCGAGGCTCTGCTGCTCCATGGACATGGCGCTCAGCGGCGGCCGCAGCCGGTGCGCGAGCCAGATGTTGAGGCCGACCGCGAGGGCCATCAGCAGGCCGAAGACGAAGAACAGGCCGATCTTCGTCCACAGGGTGGTGGTGAACACGGACGAGTAGTGCACCGACCGGTACCAGAGCCAGTCCGTCCAGAAACCCGCGAACATGGTGAACGCCATGCCGAGCACGGCAAGGACGCCCAGTGTCATGAGCAGGGTCCGGACGCGCCGGGACGGGCGGCCCACTCTGATCCGTGGCCCCGTCGGGCCTCCGCCGCGGTCCGGCATCTGGAAAGCCAAGGTGCGCACCTCGAAGTCGCTGTCGGTCCGTCAGGCCCGCGGTTTCACGGACCTGCCGTGGCCCCCCGTGATCGTGGGCCCACACCTATGCAACTTACTCACCGTTTACTCGGTTCCCGATTCCGGCCATGAACGAGGCAGGATTGTGACCATGTCCAACACCCCCATGGCGGCGAACCCGCTCACCCGGGCCGTGCTCGAGATCGACGAGTACGCCTCCGGCCTCGGCTGGGACCAACCCGCCCGCCTCTTCGCCCTCGTAGACACCGCTCGGCTGCGCGCCCAGGAACCCGCCCTCGCGGCGCAGCTCGGCCTGGAGGAGGAGCAAGAGTCCGCCGGTCTGACCCCGATCGAGCAGGACGAGATCCCGGCGGGCAAGCCGCTGGACGAGTTCCTCGCCACGATCGCCTGGCCCGACGCGGTGGCCGGCTGCGCGCTGACGGTGGAGCGGATGATGCTGCCGCCGTCCGCCGAGGCGGCCGTGCCGGAGGGGCTCAACGAGAAGACGCTCGCGAAGTGGGTCGCCGAGCACCCGGACCGCCAGGAGGTCCGTATGACGGTCGCGGTGCTGCGCGACGGCACCCGCGAGTCGGCCCTGCGGCTGCGCGAGAAGGACACCCCCACGGAGGTCCTCACGGGCGGCGACCTGGTACCGGGCCTGGCCGAGGCCCTGTCGGCGACCTTCGAGGACTGAACTCCTCCGGTACAACAAAGGGGGCGCCCCGCATCGGCGAGGCGCCCCCTGGTCGTGTCCGAGCCGGTGCGTCAGCCCTTGGTTCCGGGCCCGTGCGTCAGCCCTTGGTCGTGCACTTCGGCAGGTCGGCGGTGTCGCCGCTGCGGATGTCCTTGAGCGCGGACAGGGCGTCCTTGATGGTGTCGACCTTGACCAGCCTGAGTCCGCCGGGGGTGTCCTTGGCGGCGGCCGAGCAGTTCTCGGCCGGGGTCAGGAAGTACTGGGCGCCCTTGTCGCGGGCGCCGACCGTCTTCATCTCGATGCCGCCGATCGGGCCGACCTTGCCGTTGTCGTCGATCGTGCCGGTGCCGGCCACGAACTTGCCGCCGGTGAGGCTGCCCGGGGTGAGCTTGTCGTAGATGCCGAGCGAGAACATCAGACCGGCGCTGGGCCCGCCGACGTCGGCGAGCTTGATGTCGATCGTGAACGGGAAGGTGTGGTCGGTTCCGGCGGAGATCCCGACGATGGCCCGCTTCGCCCCGCTGTCGTCGGACGTGGCGGTCGTGATCGTGATCTTCTCGGTCTTCGTCGCCGTCTTGTGCGCCTTCTCGGCGGCGGCCTGCTCCTTGGCCGGCACGATGGTGAAGACCACCTTCTGGCCCGGCTTGTGCTTGGTCACGAGCTTGGCGACGTCGGCCGGCTCCTTGACCGCGGTGTCGTCGACGGCCTTGATGACGTCCCCGGCGTGCAGCTTGCCCTCGGCGGGCGAGTCCTTCACGACCGTGGAGACGATCACCCAGGACGTCACCGGGATGCCGAGCTGCTTCAGCGCCGCCACCTTGGCGCTCTCCTGCGACTGGCTGAACTCCTCGGCGTTCTCCTGGGTCGACTGCTCCTCGGTCTTGCCGTCCGGGTAGAGCGTGTCGTGCGGCACGACCTTGTTGTCGTGCGCGAGCCACCCGTACACGGCCTCGACGAGGTTCATCCGGTAGTCGGCGCTGGTGACCCGCACCGTGGTCATGTTCAGGTTGCCGCTGGTGGCGTACGTCCTGCGCCCGGAGATCTGCAGCACCGGCTCGCCGTCGTGGTTCCCCAACGTGTTCACCGTCGGGCCCGGGGACATCTCCGAGTACGGCACGGGGATGAAGACTCCCGCGCACAGGAGCGCGATCAGCATCAGGGTGGAGGCGAGCATCGTCGCGGTGCGGCGTGGCATGCCACGACAGTACGGGACGCGTCTGTCAGAGGGCCGTCAGCCCCACCCTCTGTCATGTACCGGAGTGGGACTTCTCCATCGCCTCGCGGAAACGCGCGTACCCGTCGAGCTCCGGCCCGTCGCCGCGCACCTTCCGGGTGCGGTTGGCCCAACTGCCCCACAGACCGGCGCCGATCGCGGCCACCAGCGGAATCAACAACCACACGAGCGCACCCATGCCGACCTCCCAACCCCGGTGAGCGTCCGCAAACTGACTGATCAGCAGATTAACCGCCGCCACTGACAACGCTCACGCCAGGGGTGCGGTTACGCAACCCGGAGCCGACGGACGGAGTCGGCGGACACCCATCGGGTGCTCAGCAGGCGCCGACCCATTCCTCCGTGCCGTCGGAGAAGGTCTGGTGCTTCCAGATCGGCACCTCGTGCTTGAGGTCGTCGATCAGCTTCCGGCAGGCGTCGAAGGCCTCGCCACGGTGCGGGCACGACACGGCGACGACGACGGCCAGATCCCCGACCGCGAGGTCGCCGACGCGGTGCACCGCCGCCAGCGCCCGCACGGGGTACTCCGCCACCACCTTCTCGGCGACCCGGCGCATCTCCGCCTCGGCACTGGGGTGGCACGAGTAGCCGAGCCGGTCGACGTCCGCGCCGCCGTCGTGGTTGCGCACGGTGCCCACGAACAGCGCGGTCCCGCCGGCCGCGGTGTCCCCGACGGCCCGGAAGACCTCGTCGACGGACAGGGGCGTCTCGCGGACGCTGATGAGCTTGACGGGGTCGTCCGCGGCCCGCTCGCCGGGGTGGTCGTGGGTGTCTGCCATGCGTCCATCGTGCCTCACGCTCGTGACAACACGGAATACGACTTTCACCAGGCACACGCGCGTGCGGTTTTGGCGACTCCTACAGGGCCGTCGTGTCTTGCGGGGCCGCCGGCCGCTCAGATCCGGCGCCGGGCCTTGCGGGCCCGCCGCACCACGGCCGCCGCGCCCAGCAGGGCCACCGTCGCCCCCGCCGCGCCCGCCGCGGTCGCGTCCTTGCGCCCGAGCCGCCGCCCGGCGACGGTGTGCCGCCCGGAAACCTCCTCCAGCAGCTCGGCGAGCACCTCCTCGTTGGTCCACTGCGGCCGCCATCCGGCGTCATGCAGCCGGCTGCCGCTCACCACCCAGGGGTACATCGTGTAGGCCAGGTCCCCGGCCGGCGACGGCGTCAGGCCGATGCGGTGCAGCCTGGCCGCCGCCCCGAGCGCCACGGCCGACGGCAGCTCCATCCGCCGGATCCCGCTGAGCTCCTCGACCTCCTCCTGCTCCAGCCACCCCTCGCACCCCACGGCGAGCTCGCCCTCGACCTTCTCCAGGACGGCGTACTCCAGGGCGCTGCACAGGTCCTCTACGTGGCAGAACTGCCAGGCGGGCCGCGACCCTGCCACGACCAGCAGCCGAGGCGACTCGAAGTACCTGGTGAGCGCGGTGTCGGTGCCTCCCACCAGCACGGCCGGGCGGACGACGGTGACGTTCAGCCCGGGGTGCGCCCGGGGCGCGCGCCGTGCGAGCCGCTCGACCTCCAGCAGATCGCCCACGCCGGTGGCCTCGGCCGTCGCCCGCAGCTCGGCGTCCTCCGAGAGGGGCAGCTCGTTGTCCGGCAGCGCCCCGTAGACCATCGAGGACGTGCACAGCACGACCCGGTGGACCCCGGCCGCGGCGGCCGCCGTGAGCACGGTCTGCGTCCCCCGGACGTTGTACGCCGTCCGTGCGGCGGCATCGGTCTCCAGGTCGAGGTCGAGCGCCAGATGGACCACCACGTCGGCCCCGCGCAGCTTGTCCGCGATGGCCGGATCCCGCACGTCGAGGATGTGCCACTGGGCCGCCGCGCACTCGCCGCGCCGCTCGTCGATGGCGATGACCTGCTTGATCTCGTCGGACGCGGCCAGCCGCTCGGTGAGCAGCGCGCCGACGCCGGTCGCGGCGCCGGTGACGGCGACGACGGGCCCGCGTACAGTCGGCGGGGTTGACTCGTTTCGCGCTGCGCGAACCTGCGGATCTGGGGAACTCACCGGGCGTCTCCAGCGGTTGTCTTCAGTAAGAACGCGAGTGACGCGTCCGTACCAGGTGGCATCCATCCTGCCGCAGGCCATGAGTCGGCGAAGCACCGAGGCCCGAACCGCCCATGGTGTCTACGCTGGGTGGTGTCATCGGGCAGCCGCGCCGTCGGGGACAACCGGCGGCCTTACCAGCCGAGGAATCCCGTGAGCGACACCCCATTCGGATTCGGCCTTCCGCCGGAGGAGCCGGAAGACGGCGACGAGGGCAAGAAGAAGGACCAGCAGAGCGGTGGTGGTCAGGACCCGGCCAACCCGTTCGGTTTCGGGCTGCCTGGCGCCGGCGGCTTCGGCGGTGACAACCCGCTCGCTGCCATGTTCGGTTCGCTGAACCCCACCGACCTGGGCGCCGCCTTCCAGCAGCTGGGCCAGATGCTCTCCTATGAGGGCGGCCCGGTGAACTGGGACATGGCGAAGCAGATCGCCCGCCAGACGGTCTCGCAGGGCACCGC
The DNA here is from genome assembly GCF_050214755.1 of Streptomyces sp. C1-1. Taxonomy (NCBI): domain Bacteria; kingdom Bacillati; phylum Actinomycetota; class Actinomycetes; order Kitasatosporales; family Streptomycetaceae; genus Streptomyces; species Streptomyces sp. C1-1. Next base: position 3,846,863 of record NZ_CP189826.1, read on the forward strand.
GGACGGCGTGAAGGACGCGAGCGTCGGCCCCGCCGAGCGCAACGCCGTCCAGGAGGCCGTCCGTCTGGCCGACCTGTGGCTGGACGACGTGACGTCCCTGCCGTCCGGCGCCGGCACCGCGGTGGCCTGGTCGCGCGCGGAGTGGGTGGAGGCGACCCTGCCCGCGTGGCAGGAGCTCGTCGACCCGGTCGCCGAGCGCGTCGGCACCGCGATGGGCGACGTCCTGCCGGAGGAGATGCAGGCCATGGCGGGCCCGCTGATCGGCATGATGCGCTCGATGGGCGGCGCCATGTTCGGCACGCAGATCGGGCAGGCCGTGGGCGTGCTCGCGGGCGAGGTCGTCGGTTCCACCGACATCGGCCTGCCGCTCAGCCCGGCCGGCAAGGCGGCGCTGCTGCCGGTGAACATCGAGACCTTCGGCAAGGACCTGGGCGTCCCGAAGGAGGAGGTGCGGCTGTATCTCGCCCTGCGCGAGGCCGCCCACCAGCGCCTGTTCGCGCACGTGCCGTGGCTGCGCTCGCACCTGTACGGCGCGGTCGACGGCTACGCGCGCGGGATCAAGGTCGACACCGCCAAGCTGGAGGACGTCGTCGGCCAGTTCGACCCGCAGAACCCGGAGCAGCTGCAGGACGCCCTGCAGCAGGGCATGTTCCAGCCGGAGGACACGCCCGAGCAGAAGGCGGCCCTGGCCCGTCTTGAGACGGCTCTGGCGCTTGTCGAGGGCTGGGTGGACGCGGTGGTGCACGCGGCCGCGAAGCCACGCCTGGGGTCCGCCGACGCGCTGCGCGAGACCCTGCGCCGCCGCCGCGCCTCGGGCGGCCCGGCGGAGCAGACGTTCGCCACCCTGATCGGCCTGGAGCTGCGCCCGCGCCGCCTGCGCGACGCCTCCCGTCTGTGGGCCTCGCTCACGGACGCGCGCGGGATCGACGGCCGCGACGCCCTGTGGTCCCACCCGGACATGCTGCCCACGGCCTCCGACCTGGACGACCCGGACGGCTTCGTGCACCGCGAGCAGCTGGACTTCTCCGAGCTGGACAAGATGCTGGGCGAAGCGGCGGACAAGCCCGACCTGCGCAAGAAGGACGACGACAAGGGCGACGACAAGGGCGACGACACCGAGTGAGCCTGTACGACGACGCGGTCCTCGTGCTGAAGGGGTACGAGGGCCAGGAAGAGCTGCGCCAGGCCTACCTCGACCATCTGGCGGCCCACCCGGACGGCCTGTGGAAGGCCTGCGGGGCCGGCCACATCACGGCGAGCGCGCTGGTGATCGACCCGTCGCGGGGGCGTGTGCTGCTCACCCTGCACAAAAAGCTGCGGATGTGGCTGCAGATGGGCGGCCACTGCGAGCCCGAGGACACGTCGCTCGATGCGGCGGCGCTGCGCGAGGCCACCGAGGAGTCCGGCATCACCGGGCTCGCACTGCTGCCGGGCGGCCCGGTCCGTCTCGACCGGCACCCGATCCCGGCCCCCTGCCACTGGCACCTCGACGTGCAGTACGCGGTCGTGGCGCCCCCGGGCGCGGTCCAGGAGATCAGCGACGAGTCCCTCGACCTGCGCTGGTTCGGCTACGACGAGGTGGCGGACGTGGCGGACGAGTCGGTGGTACGACTGCTGGAAGCGGCCCGCGCCCGACTCTGACGGGTAAGGGGTGACCACCCTGGCGGTCACCCCTTACCGGTGCTAGCTCCAGACGTTGCCCTGGTTCTGGGCCCGGGCCCCGTGCTGGCCCATGCCGTACTGGGCGGCGAGGCCCTGGCCGATCTGGGCGTTCTGCGGCGGCAGCAGCTCACTCGGCTGGACCAGCGCGAAGCCGCTGCCCATGAAGCTGAGCTCCCAGCCCTCGCCGGTGTTGCCGCGGCGCCGCCACACCCCGGAGGAGTGCGTCTGGGCCTGCATCTGCACCCGCAGGCCCGTGGACCAGGCGACGATCGCGTCGGCGTCGCAGTTGACGTACTTGTCGGGCGTGACCTGCAGCATGAGCGGCGCGCCCGAGGTCATCAGCGCGACCTTGCCGCGGCCGGTGATGTTCAGCTGGTACTTCCCGGAGCCGGAGATGCCGTAGAGGCTGTCGACGGCGATGACCTCGTGGTGCAGCGAGGAGTCCATCGCGAGCACGTAGCCGCTGTCGACGGTCAGACCGTCCTGTTCCACGTCCACCACATGGATGTGCTGGGCGAGGTTGGCGAAGTACACCGTGCCCTGGCCGTGACAGCGCATGAGGCTCAGGCCCTCGCCTGTGTAGGCACGCGCGCGTGACTGCTGGTTGCTCTGGTACTCGGCGTCGAACTCGACGAGCCCCTGGTAGGCGACCATGGTGCCCTTGCGGGCCAGGATGTCGTCATGACCCTCCAGGCTGACGCGCAGCAGCTGCTTGTTCTGCAGGCTGTAGCGCTCCTGGGACTGGGAGTCGTTGTAGGTGAAAAGCGGACTCTGCATGGCGTTTCTGGCTCCCCCTCAGCCCCGGAACCGGAGGCGGTCGGTGCTGTCCTCGCTGGGCTGGACGACGACGATGCCCTGACCGGAGAAGCCCATCTGGTAGGCCTCGCCGCTGCCACGGCCGATCAGCGACTGCGCCTTGAAGCTGCGCTTGCCCTTCACCTTGAGGTTCGGGGACCAGGCGACGAGCGCGTCCGGGTCGACGTAGGTCTCGTCCTCGCCACCGCCGCAGTCGACGACGATCGGTGTGCCCCGGGAGGTCAGCGCGACCCAGCCCTGCCCGGAGATCTTCGTGTTCCACAGGCCCTGTCCGGCGAACTTCGCCAGTCCCTTGACCCGCTCGACGCCCCAGGTGAGGTGGGCGTCGAAGGCGAGCAGGTTGGTGGCGTTGACGGAGATGCCGTCGCCGTTGAGGTTGATGACGACGACGTTCGCGCCGTAGTCGGCGAGGTAGAGCAGTCCGTCGCCGGAGCACTTCATCAGGGGCGCGCCCTCGCCCGTGATCCAGTCGCGGGCGATCTGCCGCACGGCCGGCGGGTTGGGCTCGTACTGGATGAAGCCCTCGTAGGCGATCATCGAGCCCACGCGCGCGAAGAGGTCCTGCCCGCTCTGCATGGCGACCTTGAGCATGTGCTCGCCGTGGTTCTCCATGCGGGCGGTGACGGGTGCGGGGGCGTAGCCCGCGAGCGGCTGGTTCATGACGGGCTCCCTCAGACCTCGTACGGCTGGACGACGATGAAGTTGCCGGGGGCGCCCCGGAACTGCAGGTTCACGCTCTCCCCGGTGTCGCCGGGGTAGGCGTTGCGGCGCATCCGGACCTGGCTGGAGACGATCACCTGCGAGGCGGCCGACCAGGCGACCACGGCGTTGGCGTCGGCGAACGTCGTGGGCGTGACGGGCAGCACCACCGGGGTGCCGTGCGTCTTCACGACGAGGGTGCCGGTCCCCTGGAACTGCATCGTGAACAGCGCGCCGCCGGGGATGCCGTGCCCCTCGATGCGCCGGACCTCGTACTGCAGGGTCTCGTCGAAGGCGAGGACGTTCTCGGCGGAGACGCAGATCGCGTCGCCCTGGAGCTCGATGGGGTGCAGATGCGTGGCGTTCTCGGCGAGGAACACCTGGCCCTGGCCGGTGCAGCGCATCAGCTGCATCTCCTGGCCGGTCGCGTTGCCCACGATGCGGCCCGCGAATCCGGCGCCCTTGTAGCTGAAGTCGACCTTGCCCTGGTAGAGCACCATGCTGCCCTGCCGGGCGAGCACGGGCTGGCCGCCCATGCCGAGGTCGACCCGGATGAGCTTCTTGTTCTGCTGCGTCCAGCGCTGGCCGGTGGGCGTCTCCTTGAACACCGACAGCGCGGCACTCACGCCGGCACCACCCTGGGGAGCGCCCTGCGGGACGCCGTAGCCGCCGGCCTGCTGGCCCGGGACCTGGCCGAAGGGCGGCTGCTGGCCGTATCCGGGCGGCGGGGTCGGCTGACCGTAGCCGGGCGGCGGGACGGGGGCCTGCGGCGCCTGCGGCTGCGCGTATCCGGGCGGCGGGGCGCCGTGGCCGGGGGGCTGGCCGTACGGCTGCTGCTGGGGCGGCTGGCCGTACGGGGCCGGTACGGGACCCGGGGGTGGCACCGGGGCGCCGCCGGGCGGGCTCATCGGCGCGACGATGGTGGGCGCGGCGTGCACGTTCGGCACGGGCGCGGGTGCCCCTGGCGGGGGCGGGGTCGCGCCCGGGGGCGGAGCGAAGCCCTGGGCGGGCTGTGGCACCGGTGCCGGAGCGGGAGGAGCGGCCGGGGCGGCGAACGCGGGCGGCGCGAAACCGGGAGTGGCGCCGGAGGCCTGCGGCTGCTGGGGAGCGGCGGGTGCCTCCTCCTCGGCGACCTCGCCGCCGAAGTTCTTCAGCAGCGCCTCCAGCCCGCCGTCGAAGCCCTGGCCGACGGCCGCGAAGCGCCACACGTCCTTCAGATAGAAGTCGCCCAGCATCACGGCCCGCTCGGTGGTGAACTCCGAGCCGTTGAACGCGTACCGGGCCACCTCCTCGCCGCCCGCGACGATCCGCAGGTATCCGGGGCCGACCTGCGACATCTGGCCGGAGCCGTCGATGGTCGCCGTGAAGGACAGCTTCTGGATCTGCGGCGGGATCCTGTCCAGCGTGATGCGGAAGGACTCCGTGTCGCCGGCCTGCGCACCCAGGAGCTGGATGGACTCCTCGGGGGACTTGGGCTGGTTGAAGAAGATGAAATAGCGGTCGTCCGAGAGCCGTTCGTCGGCGTCGAGACCGAAGCAGCTGATGTCGAACGTCAGCCCGGGTCCGCCGATCTGCACGCCTACGTACAGATCGGTGCCCGCGGTGAGGTCACTGATCTTGGCCTTGTGGCCGCGTTGGAATTCCCTGGCCATGCGTAACGACCGTCCCCCATCCCGAATGTGAGTGCGTCGCGCCAGGCTAACGGCTAACTCCGACATCGGAAGAAGCCGGTACAGACCCGGTACACAACCGCGTCCCGGCGGCCGGGGCGGCCGTCACTCCTCGCGGGCTCCCGACAGATGCGGCAGCCGTTCGGCGGCGACCACTCCTTCGAGGTAGCCGCGGGCGCGCTCGGTGCGGGGATAGGCCTCCAGGAGCCGCCAGAAACGGGGCCCGTGCCCGGGTACCAGCAGATGCGCCAGCTCATGGACGAGGACGTAGTCGATGACGTAGTCGGGCATGCCCTGCAGCCGGTGCGACAGGCGGATGCTGCCCTCCGACGGGGTGCACGAGCCCCAGCGCGTGTTCTGGTTGGTGACCCAGCGCACCGAGAGGGGCCGGGCCCGGCCGTCGAAGTACTGGGCGGACAGCCGTGCGGCGCGCTCCGCCAGCGCGTCGTCGCCGAGGATCCGTTTGCTCTCCTGGGCGGCCAGTTTGTCGAGCATGACGGTGACCCAGCGCTGCTCCTCCGCCTCGGACATCCGGGCAGGGATGAGCACGACGGTGCGATCGCCCTCGCGGTACGCGGAGACCGTCCGGCGTCGCCGGGCGCTCCTGCGGACCTCGATCGCGCTCGCCCCCGAGCCGCTCGGCGGCTGACTCGTCGTGCTGCGCTGTGGCGTTCCGGCGCGGTGCAGTGGGTCGGCGGGCACGCCCCGACGTTACCCGCTGCACATGGGGAAGTCCCGACTCCCGGACGGTTCCGTCCCGATCCCCCACCGAGCGTTTGATTTGTACGACGAATATCCACTGCCTGTGGACAACTTTCGGCACGCTCCGCCGGGTCCGTGCATGCTGGATCTCACCGCGGAGGCCGATCTGCCTTTGTCGGCCGACGGGATTGTTCTCTCAGGGCTACGGGGGCCTGCCGATGAATGCCATGAATACGCCGTGTGCCACATATGCCGGGAATGCGATGAATGCGGCTGATGCGGTCGCGCCTGTGGTGAAGCCCGCGCTCAGGCGCGGCTGGCGTGATCTCAACACGGTGCAGTTCGGAATGACCCCGGCACACGCGCTGACGCTGGGCCCGATGGACTCCGCCACGGGCAGTTTCCTTGACCTGCTCAACGGCACGCGCGGCCTGCCGCTCCTGCGTGAGGAGGGGCGCCGCATGCACCTGCCCGACGGCCACGTCGACAAGCTGGTGTCGCGGCTGGCCGGGGCCGGCCTGCTGGACGACGCGAAGGGAGGCGGACCGGCCGCCGACAGCCTGCGCGGAAAGAAGGACGTCCTGGACCGGCTGCGCCCCGACCTCGCCTCACTGTCCGTGTTCACCGCCGAACCGGGCGACGCGATCGCCCGCCTGGCCGCCCGTCGTGCGATGCGCGTGCAGGTCCGGGGAGCGGGCCGGGTGGGGGCACTGCTTGCCTCGCTCCTGGCGGCGGCGGGCGTCGGCGAGGTCGACGTCCGGGACATCGGCCGGGTCGAGCGCTGGGACGTCTCGCCGGGCGGTCTGCCCCCGGAGTCGGTCGGCGCCCGCAGGGACGAGGCCGCCCGGCAGGCGGTACGCCGCTCCGCACCGGACCGCCCGCCGCGCCACGGTCCCACGGCACCGCCGTCGGACGGTGACCCCGGATTCTCGCTGGTGATCCTGGCTCCACGCGACGACGTCGCCGTCCACGCCCCCGCGCCGACCACCGCCGAACCCCTCATCACTTCGGGTACGCCCCATCTCTACGCCGGGGTGGTCGAGGCGACCGGTGTCGTCGGGCCCCTCGTACTGCCCGGCGAGACGGGCTGCGCGGGCTGTCTGCACGAGGGGCGTACCGACCGGGACCCGGCCTGGCCCCGCCTGGTCGCCCAGTGGCGTTCGGGTTCGAGCAGGTCACGGCAGGTGCGGCCGTGTGATGTGACACTGGCCACGGCGGTCGCCGGACTGGCCGCGGCCCACGCGCTCGCCTTTCTGGACGGCCGCCTCCCGGCGACCGCCGGGGCCCGTTGGGAGGTCTCCCTACCGGCCCTGAACTGGCATTCCCGGCCGGTCTGGCCGCACTCCGCATGTCCGTGCGGAGCGGGGGAGAAGGTAAGGAAGGGGGAACACACCGCTGAGGACGCGGAGCGGCACGAGACAATGAGGGGGCAACGGTCGCCGATGAAGTTGTGCCGTGAGGCAGAGGCGGCGCGGCCGGCAGGGACTTGGAGGGCGCATGTCTGATCTTCCCCGCAAGGCGGTCACCCGGACCGCCAAGCTCGCCGCGCTCCCGCTCGGCTTCGCCGGGCGGGCCACCTGGGGACTGGGCAAGCGGATCGTCGGCGAGTCGGCGGAGATCGTCGGCCGCGAGCTTCAGCAACGCACGGCGGAGCAGCTGTTCAAGGTGTTGGGCGAGCTCAAGGGCGGTGCGATGAAGTTCGGGCAGGCCCTGTCCGTCTTCGAGTCCGCGCTCCCCGAGGAGGTCGCCGGCCCCTACCGGGCGGCGCTGACGAAGCTGCAGGAAGCGGCCCCGCCGATGCCGACGCGCACCGTGCACACGGTGCTCGGCGAGCGACTCGGCGCAGACTGGCAGAAGCTGTTCCTGGAGTTCGAGGACAAGCCTGCCGCGGCGGCCTCGATCGGCCAGGTGCACCGGGGAGTGTGGCACGACGGCCGCGAGGTGGCGGTCAAGGTGCAGTACCCGGGAGCCGGTGACGCCCTCCTGTCCGATCTGAACCAGCTCAGCCGTTTCGCCCGTCTGCTGGGTCCGCTCATTCCCGGTATGGACATCAAGCCGCTGATCACCGAACTCCGCGACCGTGTGTCGGAGGAGCTCGACTACGAACTGGAGGCCCAGGCCCAGCGGGCCCACGCCGAGGAGTTCACGGGCGACCCGGACGTGGTGGTGCCGACGGTGGTCCACCAGTGCGACCAGATCCTGATCACGGAGTGGATGGACGGCATCCCGCTCTCGGAGATCATCGCGGACGGCACCCCGGAGCAGCGCGACCGCGCCGGCCAGCTCCTGGCCCGCTTCCTCTTCTCCGGTCCGGCCCGCACCGGCCTGCTGCACGCCGACCCGCACCCGGGCAACTTCCGTCTGCTGCCCGGTGCCCCGGAGGGCGAGGGCGACTGGCGACTGGGCGTGCTGGACTTCGGCACGGTCGACCGGCTCCCGGGCGGCCTGCCCACCCCGATCGGCGACTCCCTGCGGATGACCCTCGACGGAGACGCGGAGGCCGTCTACGAACTCCTCTGCGAGGAGGGTTTCGTCAAGGAGTCCATAGAGCTGGACCCGGCGGCGGTCCTCGACTACCTGCTGCCGATCATCGAACCGGCCCGGGCGGACGAGTTCACCTTCACCCGCGGCTGGATGCGCAGCCAGGCGGCCCGTATCGCCGACCCCCGCTCACCCGCCTACCAACTCGGCAAGCAGCTGAACCTGCCCCCCGCCTACCTTCTGATCCACCGGGTGACGCTGAGCACGATCGGCGTGCTGTGCCAGCTGGGGGCCACGGTGCGGCTGCGCGAGGAGTTGGAGGAGTGGCTGCCGGGGTTCGTCCTGGAGGACGCGGAGGAGGACGAGCCGGCCGCGGAGGCCTGACCTACCACCAGGCCGAGTCCAGCCGGCCCTCGATCGCCCTGAGATGCTCCCGGGAGCAGGTGTCGCAGTAGTGCCGGCGGACGCCGTCCTCCACCGAGAAGGTCCAGGTGGGCTGCGACCCCTCGGCGCGGGCGCCGCAGCGGGCGCACACCAGCGGCCGGGGCTCCGCCGCGGAGCCCGAGTCGTCACGGTTCCCGGGAAGACGCATCATCCGGTGACGATACCTCCGGGACCGAAGCTCGGGCGGGTGCAACGCACCTCGGGGGCCGGTCCGTGCGAACGGACCGGCCCCCGAGGGGAGCCGGCGCCTCCCGGGCTCGGGAGGCGCCTTCTTCGAATGGGCGGCTACTGCATGACCGCCATGGCGAGCGCACGGCGGGCGAGCCGCGAGGCACGCTCGGCCCGGCGCTGCATCCGGCGGGCGGCCACCACGCGCGCGGCCGGGCGTTCCCGCTCGGCCTCACGCAGCCGCTCGTGCATATGCGCACGTGCCAGGGCTTCTGGAATGAGTTGCATCTCTCGGGTCCTGTTCTGACGCGAACCGGTCACGCCGGTCGTGGTGGTGGAGTCTTCGATCGCGGAGCCGGTGGGCTCAGTGGTGGACGGCTTCATCGGGGCCTGCTTCTTGGGGTCGTGCGTGAAGGGACGGTCGATCGTGCCTGCGGTGTTCATGCCGTGACCGGGTTCTTGCGCGGGCGGCCACGCGGCCGCTTCCGGGCGACGACGACACCCTGGACGAACAGCTCGCCACCCCAGACGCCCCAGGGCTCACGCCGCTCCTTGGCGCCGGCGAGGCAGGCCTCGATCAGCGGGCAGGTGCGGCAGAGGGACTTGGCGTACTCGACGTCGGCCGGCGACTCGGCGAAGAAGACCTCCGGGTCGTAGGAACGGCAGGGGACGGGTACGCCGAGGTTCTCGATGGCGTCGTCGAGCGCGGTGAGCGCGGTGAGCGGGGTCAAGGTGGAGTCCTCCGTGAGGCCGGGCGGGGGGATCGTTTCGGAAGGCGGTACGGACGGGGCGTGCGCTTCGAGTTGCACGGGTCGTCTTCCTCGTCTGTTCGTTTCCGGCCCTGTTGGGCCGGGAGGCGGTTGGTACCGGGTTCTGCTGTTGTCCCGAGGCCCCTTCACTCCGTCGTCCCCGGTGGGGGGACAAACAGAAGGGCCGCGGATCCCGGATGGGGTTCCGCGGCCCTGAAGGCGCCGGCCTGATCGGCTGTCAGGCTGGATCACTCCAGGGTTCTGGCCCACGGAAGGCCCACATCAGGTGGTGCTGCGTCTGCTTCCGGCTACCGGCACCGGCCGCCGTAAAGGCATAGGCCTGCGCCTGTGCCGCTACTGCTTCCAGTGCCTTGGTCGGTCGCTCATTGCGCTCACGGATGGGAAGACCCGCGAGAGACACGGGGGACGCCGGACGCACGGCACGGATGCCGGACAGACCGGTGCCCGGGTTCGAGGCGCCGAGCATGCACAGGGAGACGACGACCGAGCGATCGGTCATTTTGACGGTGCTGGTGGAGCTGGTGTTGATGCTGATCACTGGACTCGCCTCCTCTCGGCGCTTCGGGGACTGGGGTGAACCAGCCCGACGGATATGCAAGTAGAACACGGAATCAGGGCCTCCGAGAAGGCCTCCGTTTCCGTGGACAAGAACCTATGGGGATTGCTGGGGCATGCGCAAACTATTTTTCCGACGAGTTGGAATCAGTCTTTCTCGTCGTCTCCCGCGAGGTCCTGGCCTGCGCAGAGGGCCAGTACGTCCGACCCGTAGCGGTTGAGCTTGCGCTGTCCGACCCCGGGGATGCGTGCCAGCTCGTGCGCGTCGTCCGGGACGGCTTCGGCGATGGCCATCAGCGTCTTGTCGGTGAAGACGCAGAAGGCGGGCTGTCCGCTGCGCCGCGCCTGGTCCGCACGCCACTCGCGCAGCCGCTCGTACAGGCCCTCGTCCATGTCGGAGGGGCAGTCCTCGCAGCGCATCAGCTTCATCTCGCCGGCGTCCGTGAGCGTGCGCCCGCAGACCCGGCAGCGGGCCGGGGTGCGCTGGGTGCGTCGCGGGGCGACGGACTCCGGTCTGCTGGTGTGGCCGCGCTCGACGCCCCCCGCGCCGCCCGTCGCGCCGCGGCCGGCGGTGCCGGTGGAGCCGGGGCGCAGGCCGTCCAGGAAGCGGCTGGGGCGTCGGTTCGGGCGGCCGCCGGGCGTGCGGGACAGCGCCCAGGAGACGTGCAGGCGCTCGCGGGCGCGGGTGACACCGACGTAGAGAAGGCGGCGCTCCTCCTCTACCTGCTCGTCGGTCTTCGCATAGGTGATCGGCATCATGCCCTCGGCGACGCCGACCAGGAAGACGACGTCCCACTCGAGGCCCTTGGCCGAGTGCAGGGAGGCCAGGGTGACGCCCTGCACGGTCGGGGCGTGCTGCGCGTTCGCCCTCTCGTCGAGCTCGGCGACGAGGTCGGCCAGGGTGGCGCCCTGCTTGGCGGCGGTGAAGTCGTGAGCCAGGTTCACCAGGGCCGCCAGGGACTCCCAGCGCTCCCTGACGGCGCCGGAGCCGGCCGGGGGCTCGGTGCTCCAGCCCTCTCCGGAGAGCACGGCGCGCACCTGGGAGGGCAGGTCGACGGCGTCGTCCAGCCGGGAGTCGTTGCCGCCGAAGCGGGCCGCGCCCCGGAGGTTGACGATGGCTCTGCGCACCTCGGGCCGGTCGAAGAACCGCTCGGCGCCGCGGAGCTGGTAGGGAACTCCGGCGTCGGCGAGGGCCTGCTCGTAGGTCTCCGACTGGGAGTTGGTGCGGAACAGGATCGCGATCTCGCTCGCCGGGACCCCCGCGTCGATGAGTTCGCGGATGCGTCGGGCGGCGCCCTCGGCCTCGGCGGGCTCGTCGGTGTACTCGGTGTAGCGGGGTTCGGGGCCCGCGGCCCGCTGGGAGACCAGCTCCAGGCGGTGGTCTGCGGCACGTCCGCGGGCCTGGGCGAGGAGGCCGTTGGCGAGATGGACCACCTGGGGGGTGGAGCGGTAGTCGCGGACGAGCTTGACGACGGTGGCTCCGGGGTGGCGGGTACGGAAGTCCAGAAGGTGGTCGGGCGTTGCTCCGGTGAACGAGTAGATCGTCTGGCTGGCGTCGCCGACGACGCACAGGTCGTCCCGGTCGCCGAGCCACAGCTCCAGCAGGCGCTGCTGGAGGGGGCTGACGTCCTGGTACTCGTCCACGACGAAGTGCTGGTACTGGGCGCGGACCTGTTCGGCGATGTCGTGCCGGTCCTGCAGGACGGCCACGGTCAGCAGCAGGACGTCCTCGAAGTCGATGACGGAGCGGTCCCGCTTGAGGTCCTCGTAGACGGAGTAGAGCTGGGCGATCTCGGCCGGGTCGCGGGGGGACTCACGGCCGGCCTTGGCGGCGGCCGCCGCGTAGTCGGCGGGGACGGTCTGGGTGACCTTGGACCACTCGATCTCGCCGGTGACGTCCCGCAGCTCGCCCCGGTCGAGGCGGATGCGGCAGGCGGCGGCCGCGTCCGCGACGAGCTGGATCTTGCGGTCGACGAGCCGCGGCATGGAGCCACCGACCGCTTTCGGCCAGAAGTACTGCAGCTGGCGCAGGGCCGCCGAGTGGAAGGTGCGGGCCTGGACGCCGACGGCGCCGAGCTGGCGCAGTCGGCCGCGCATCTCCCCCGCGGCACGGTTGGTGAACGTGACGGCCAGCACGCTGGACGGCTGGAGGATCCCGGCCCGCACCCCGTAGGCGATGCGGTGGGTGATCGCCCGGGTCTTGCCCGTGCCGGCGCCCGCCAGCACGCACACCGGACCGCGCAGGGCGGTGGCCACCGCGCGCTGCTCGGGGTCGAGCCCCTCGAGCACCGCGTCGGCCGAGTCCGGTACCCGCGGGAAGAGCGTGGAGTGCGTTGCTGCTGTCACACAGCCATGCTGCCAGGTCGCCGGAGACGGGTGCTCCGGTTGTCCACAGGCAGGCACCTCTTGTCGTACTAATGCGGCAGGCGTCACGTGGGGCCCGGCACCGCGTGCGGGAATGGTGGCTCTTTCAAGTACGTTCCCTCTCTGCGACCACCGATCCCCGAGCAGCTGAGGAGCCGAGAGAGATGCAGGGCACTGTGACGATGTACAGCACCACGTGGTGTGGCTACTGCCGTCGGTTGAAGAGCCAGATGGACCGCGAGGGCATCACGTACGACGAGATCAACATCGAGCAGGACCCGGCGTCCGCGGCTTTCGTCGAGAAGGCGAATGGCGGAAACCAGACGGTTCCGACCGTGCTGTTCCCGGACGGTTCGACGCTGACGAACCCGTCGCTGGCCCAGGTGAAGCAGAAGATCGGCGTGTGACGCCAGGCCCCCTCGTGCTCAGGGCGATACCCGAGATCGACTCGGGTATCGCCTTTTCGCGTCCTGCGCTGTGTCGGCTCGCCCGTCACACGCTCCTCGTCGGCAGCGGCTTGCCGTACCAGAGCTCGATCAGACGGGCCGCGATCGAGATGCCGTAGGGCGGGAGCACCTCGCCGGACTCGAAGGCGGCGCCGAGTTCGTCGCGGGAGAACCAGCGGGCCTCGTGGATCTCGTCGCCGTCGACGTTGACCTCGGTGGAGGTGGCTTGGGCCATGAAGCCGAGCATCAGGCTGGACGGGAACGGCCAGGGCTGGCTGGCGACGTACTCGACCTGCCCGATGCTGATGCCGGCCTCCTCGAAGACCTCGCGGCGCACCGCCTGCTCGATCGACTCGCCGGGCTCCACGAAGCCCGCGAGCGTGGAGAAGCGGCCCTCGGGCCAGTGGACCTGGCGGCCGAGGAGGATGCGGTCCTCGGTGTCGGTGACCGCCATGATCACGGCGGGGTCGGTGCGCGGGTAGTGCTCGGCCCCGCAGGCCGGGCAGCGGCGGATGTGGCCGGCCGCGGCGATGACGGTGCGCTCGCCGCAGCGGGAGCAGAAGCGGTGGGTGCGCTGCCAGTTCTCCAGGCCGACGGCGTGCACCATCAGGCCCGCGTCCCGGGGCGACAGCAGCAGGCCGGCCTCGCGCAGGCCGGCCGGGCGCGCGGACTGGTCGATCCGGCCGGGCAACGCGTCCTTCTGGAGGGCGAAGTAGCTGACGCCGTCCTCGTCGGTGCCCAGGAAGTAGCGGTGCGCCTCCGTCAGGGGGGCCTCGAAGGAGGGGGTCATGACGAGTTCGGTACGGCCGTCGGGCGTCTCGTCGATGAGGACCTGACCGCCGGAGACCACGAAGCAGCGGGTCGTGGGGTGGCTCCACGCCGCCGCGAGCCAGGCCTCGTCGAGCCGGTGGTGGGCGGCGCGGTCGATGCCGCTCGGAGCGGTGAGCGAGATGGGGCGGTCGGCGGTGTGGTCGGTCCAGGTGGTCACGGGTGCTTCCAACTCCCCCTGTGGAACGGGCTGGTTCGGCGGGCGGTTCGGCGGGACGTAGGGCGGGAGGTGACCGGTTCCGGTGGGGCTGGGCGGTGCGAGGCGTTCCCTCCAGTGTGCCCCTCGCAGCCTGCCCGTCCGGGCGGCGCGGGACGCTCAGGGCGCATGACGCCAGGTCCGGGCGAGGTCGCCCCACAGGTACGCGGTGGTCTCGACGCCCTTGAGGAGCAGGTCGAGCTCGACCTTCTCGTTCGGCGCGTGCCAGCCGTCGGACGGGACGGAGATGCCCAGGAAGAGCACCGGTGCGGCCAGCACCTCCTGGAGGTCGGCGGCCGGTCCGGAGCCGCCCTCGCGGGTGAAGCGGACCGGCTTGCCGAAGGCACGGCCCATCGCGCGGACCACGGACTGCAGGGCGGGGTGGTCCAGCGGCGTCAGGCACGGGCGCGTGGCGGCACCGAACGTGATCTCGTGCCGGATCCCCGCGGGCACCTGCGTGCCCGCCCAGTCGCGGACGACCTTCTCGATGTGGGCGGGATCCTGTCCCGCGACCATCCGGAAGGACAGCTTCACCATCGCCGAGGACGGGATGATCGTCTTGCTGCCGGGGCCCTGATAGCCGCCGCCGATGCCGTTGACCTCGGCGGTGGGGCGGGCCCAGATGCGCTCCAGGGTGGTGTGGCCGGCCTCGCCCTGGGCGGCGTACGACTTGGCGGTGCGCAGCCATTCGCGCTCGTCGAAGGGCAGTTCGGCGAAGAGCTCGCGCTCGCGGTCGGTGAGTTCGACGACGCCGTCGTAGAAGCCGGGGACGGCCACGCGTGCGTGCTCGTCGTGCAGGGCCGCGACCAGACGGGCGGCGGCGGTGGCCGGGTTGAGTACGGCGCCGCCGAAGGACCCGGAGTGGATGTCCTGGTCGGGGCCGAAGAAGTGGATCTCGCACTCGGCGAGGCCGCGCATGCCGGTGCAGACGGTGGGGGTGTCCTCGGACCACATGCCGGTGTCGGAGACGATCACGGCGTCGGCGGCCAGCCGGCCGGCGTGCTCCTCCACGAGGGCGCGGAAGTGCGGCGATCCGGACTCCTCCTCGCCCTCGATCAGCAGCTTCAGGCCGACGGCCGGGGTCGTGCGGCCGGTGGCGGCGAGGTGGGCGCGGACGCCCAGGGTGTGGAAGAAGACCTGGCCCTTGTCGTCCGCCGCCCCGCGCGCGTAGAGGCGGTTGTCGCGGACGACCGGCTCGAAGGGCTCGCTGTCCCAGCCGTCCTCGCGGGCGGCGGGCTGCACGTCGTGGTGGCCGTAGACGAGGACCGTGGGCGCCTCGGGGTCGGCGGAGGGCCACTCGGCGTAGACGGCGGGGGCTCCCGCGGTCTCCCAGACCTCGGTGGTCGGGAAGCCGGTCTCCCGGAGCTTTGCGGCGAGCCAGTCGGCGCTGCGGCGTACATCGGGCGCGTGGTCCGGCTGGGCGGACACCGACGGGATGCGCAGCCACTCCGCGAGGTCCTCCAGGAAGGCGGAGCTGTGCTGCTCGATGTACGTACGGACGGCGCTGTCCGGGGTCTGGCTCATGGTCACGAGCCTATCGGCCCGCACCGACATCCTCGGTGGGCGGTTCCTCACAGTTCGCTTGCGCGGTCGGCCCGTCCAGGAGCAGCCGCTCCAGCGCGGCCCGGTCCGGCAGGCCCTGCGGTCGTACCACCTCACCGGTACGGACGTACAGGAACGTCGCGTTGACGGACGCCAGGGGAACGCGCCGCTGCTCGGCCCAGGCGAGCCGGTACAGGGCGAGCTGGAGCGGATCGGCGGTGCGGTCGCGGCCGGTCTTCCAGTCGACGATCTCGTACGTCGCCGCCTCGCCGTCGCCTTCCTTGTACACGGCGTCGATACGTCCCCTGATCACCCGGCCGGCGATGGCGAGCTGGAAGGGCGCCTCGACGCGGTGGGGCGTGCGGTGGGCGTACTCGGTGCGTTCGAACGCGTCCTTGAGGGCCTCCAGATCGCGCTCGTCGGCGATATCGGCGTCACTGCCGGGCAGTTCCTCCGGTTCCAGCACGGGGAGGGTGAGTTCTTCGAAGCGGGCCTCGACCCAGGCGTGGAAGCGGGTGCCCCGGCGCGCGGCGGGCTGCGGCGGGCGGGGCATGGGGCGCGCGAGTTCCTGCGCGAAGCCGTCCGGGTCGGCGGCCAGCCGCATCACCTGCGACGCGGTGAGGGTCACGGGCAGCGGCACGTCGGTGACGGCTTCCCGCGCGCGCAGGAGCTCACCGGTGAGGGCGTCGAGGTCGCGGTCCCAGGAGGCGATGGCGCGGGCCTCCTCGGGAGTGAGGCGGGGGCGGGTGTGCCCGGGGACGGAAGCGCGCGCGTGGGTGTTGTCCGGCGCGCGCGTGCCGCCCTGCTCGGTGCCTTCCGGTCCCGTCGCCTGGTGCGGGACCGTCGGGCGGTCCGCGGACCAGCTGTCCCAGTCGCCGGGCTCCTCGTCCGGGAACGGTTCCTCTTCCTCGTAGGGCTCCTCGTCGTCTTCCTCGTAGGGCTCCTCGTCGTCCGGCGGCGCGGGCCACTCCGGGTCCTCGTGGCTGTCCGGGTCGTGTACGGCCGCGGGGTGGCCGTCCTCGTGGGATGCGAGGTCCTCCAGGTGGGCCAGGACGGTCTCGGCGGCCGTCCGGCGGCGGGCGAGGGACGCCTCGTCCAGGGGCAGGGGCCAGACCTGGTCGGCGCTCGCCGTGTGCAGGACGGGGTTCTCCTCGTCCTCGGCGGGCTCCTCGGCCCACGCCTCGATCTCGCCGTGCCCTGCCTCGCAGTGCTCGTACAGGTCCAGCAGGAAGCCGGAGGGGCCGCGCCGCTTCTTCTGGGTGGGTCCCCACCAGTGGCCGGAACCGAGGAGGAGGGAGCGGGGGCGGGTGAAGGTGACGTAGCCGAGGCGGAGTTCCTCGCTGTGCTGGTGCTCCTTCATGGCCTCCTGGAAGGCCTTCAGGCCACGGGAGTCCCAGGACTCGACGTCGGGCAGGGTGTCGGCGTCGCCGCGCAGCGCGTGCGGCAGCACCTTGCCCTGGGCGGTCCACTTCTCGCGGCCCTTGGTGCTGGGGAAGGTGTCCTTGACCAGACCCGGGACGGCGACGACGTCCCACTCCAGGCCCTTCGACTTGTGGGCGGTGAGCACCTTCACGGTGTTCTCGCCACCGGGGAGGGCGTTGTCGAGTCCCTTCTCGTACTGCGCCGCGGTGCGCAGGAACGCCAGGAAGGCGAGCAGGGTCGCCTCGCCGTCGCCGGCGGCGAAGGAGGCGGCGACGTCCAGGAAGTTGGAGAGGGTCTCCCGGCGGCGGGCGGCCAGGGCGTGCGGGGACGCGGACAGCTCCACCTCCAGGCCGGTGACGGCGAGGACGCGGTGCAGGACGTCCATCAGCGGGTCCGACAACGACCGGCGCAGGTCGCGCAGTTCGGCGGCCAGGCGGGCGAACCGCACGCGCGCGTCCGGTGAGAACGGCAGCCCGTCGTCCTCCCGCTCCGCGTCGAGCGGCATCTCCAGGAAGGTGTCGAGTGCGTCCGCGAGCGATACCACCTCCGACGGATCGACCCCCTCGACGGCCTCGGCGAGCCGCCGGTCACGGTCGTCGTCCTCCTCCACGCGCGCGTGCGACACGAGCAGTCGCGCCCTGCGGCCCAGGAGGGCGAGGTCGCGCGGGCCGATGCGCCAGCGCGGGCCGGTCAGCAGCCGGACCAGCGAGGCGTTGGCGCCGGGGTCCTGGAGGACCTCGCAGACGGCGACCAGGTCGGCGATCTCCGGCAGGTGCAGCAGCCCGGACAGGCCGACCACCTCGACGGGGACGTCCCGGGCGACGAGCGCGCCCTGGATCTCGGCGAAGTCGGTCGCCGTACGGCACAGCACGGCGATCTCGCCGGGCGCCTTGCCTGTGTTCACCAGGTGGGCGATCGAGTCGGCGATCCAGTCGATCTCCTCGGCGTGGGTGGGCAGCAGCGCGCAGCGTACGACGCCGTCCCGTTCGGCGCCGGGGGCCGGGCGGAGGGCCTCCACGCCCGCGTGCATGGCACGCAGGGGTTCCGCGAGGCCGTTGGCGAGGTCCAGGAGGCGGCCGCCGCTGCGGCGGTTCTCGCTGAGCGCCTGGCGGGTGGCGGGGCGGCCGTCAGGGCGGGCGAAGTGTTCGGGGAAGTCGTCCAGGTTGGCGACGGACGCGCCGCGCCAGCCGTAGATCGCCTGGCAGGGATCGCCGACGGCGGTCACCGGGTGGCCGGTGCCACCGCCGAACAGGCCCGCCAGAAGGATGCGTTGGGCCACCGAGGTGTCCTGGTACTCGTCCAGCAGGACCACGCGGAACTCGTCGCGCAGGACGCGGCCGACTTCGGGGATGCGCGCGAGCTGCGCGGACAGGGCGATCTGGTCGCCGAAGTCGAGCAGATCGCGCTCGCGTTTGGCGGCGCGGTAGCGGACCACCAGGTCGGCGAGTTCGCGGCGGGCGGCGGCCGCTTCGGGGACCTTGCGCAGATCGGCGTTGGTGAGCTTGGCGCCCTGAAGGGTGCGCAGCAGTTCGGCGTCGTGCGCGCGCACGTCCTCGGGGCGCACGAGGTGCTCGGCGAGTTCGGCGTCGAGGGTCAGGAGGTCGCTGACGAGGTCCGCGAAGGAGCGGGTGAGGGCCGGATAGGGGCCCGGGGCCTCCCGCAGCACGCGCGCGGCGAGCTGGTAGCGGGTGGCGTCGGCGAGCAGGCGCGAGGTGGGCTCCAGGCCGATGCGCAGGCCGTGGTCGGTCAGGAGGCGGCCGGCGAACGCGTGGTACGTCGAGATGACCGGTTCGCCCGGCGGGTTGTCCGGGTCGATGACGTCCGGGTCGGTGACGCCCGCCTTGATCAGCGCCTTGCGCACGCGCTCGGCGAGTTCCCCGGCGGCCTTGTTGGTGAAGGTCAGGCCGAGTACCTGCTCGGGGGCGACCTGCCCGGTGCCGACCAGCCAGACCACGCGGGCCGCCATCACCGTCGTCTTGCCCGATCCGGCTCCGGCCACGATCACCTGCGGGGCGGGCGGCGCGATGATGCAGGCCGTCTGCTCCGGGGTGAACGGAATCCCGAGGAGCTCCTTGAGCTGATCGGGATCGGTGATACGGGGCGGCACGTCACAGAGGCTAGCGGCGACCACTGACAGCGGAGGACAGATCTCCTTCCGACTCGGCGGATGCGCAGGCCAGCACGGGTGGTGTGATGAATCACCCGAGCTACTCGACGATGTGCCGACCCTCGGGGCGGGCGCTGCAGGACGCCCGGAAAGCGCAGTGCGCGCAGTGCTGTCCGGCGGTCGGCGTGAACCTCTCGTCGAGCACCTTTCCGGCGGCCGTGGCGAGCAGTTCGCCGACCCACTCCCCCGCCGAGCCCTCGATGGGGTCCTGGGCCTGCACCTTGGGCAGCGTCTCGCCGCCGTCGCGCCGCGCGGCACCCTGCCGCAGGTGCACCAGTTCGGCGCCGCCGGGTTCGGGGCGCAGGCCGTCGAAGGCCTCGTCCACGGCGCCCTCGCGGACGGCGAGCTGGTAGACGGCGAGCTGGGGGTGGCGCTCCACCTCGCGCGCGGTGGGCGCCTGTTTGCCGGTCTTGAAGTCGACGACGTAGGCGCGGCCCTCGGCGTCGGCCTCGACACGGTCCATCTGGCCGCGGATGCGGACCTCGTAGTCGCCGGCCTCCAGGGTGACGTCGAAGTCGTGCTCGCTGGCCACCGGGGTGCGGCCGGTGCGGTCCATGACGTGCCACTGCAGGAAGCGTTCGAGCGCCGCGCGCGCGTGCTCCTTCTCCTGCGCCGACTTCCACGGCGCGTCGAAGGCGAGGGCGTTCCACACCGAGTCGAGGCGTTCCATGAGGACGGCGAGGTCGGCGGGCGTGCGACCGGAGGCGACCTCGTCGGCGAGGACGTGCACGACGTTGCCGAAGCCCTGGGCGGTCGTCGCGGGCGCGTCGGCCTTCACCTCGCGGCCCAGGAACCACTGCAGGGAGCAGGTGTTGGCGAGCTGGTCGAGGGCGCTCCCGGAGAGCACGACGGGCTGGTCGCGGTTGCGCAGCGGCACCTTGCTCTCGGTCGGCTCGAACATCCCCCACCAGCGGTACGGATGCGCGGAGGGGACGAGCGGGCGGCCGTCCTCGTCGGCGAGCGCGGCGAGGCGCGCGAGCCGGTGGGCCGCCGCCTCCCGGAGGGTGTCCGAGACGCGCGGGTCGACCGTGGTGGCGCGCAGTTCGGCGACCAGCGCGGCGACGGACAGGGGACGGCGCGGTCGGCCCGTGACGTCCTTGGGCTCGACGCCGAGTTCCGTGAGGAAGCGGGAGGGCTGGTCGCCGTCGTCGGCCGGTGCCTTCACGGCGGTGACGACGAGGCGTTCACGCGCGCGCGTGGCGGCGACGTAGAACAGGCGGCGCTCCTCGGCGAGCAGCGCGCCCGGGGTGAGCGGTTCGGCGAGTCCGTCGCGGCCGATGCGGTCGGCCTCCAGGAGCGAGCCGCGGCGCCGCAGGTCGGGCCACAGCCCTTCCTGGACGCCGGCGACGACGACGAGACGCCACTCCAGGCCCTTGGAGCGGTGCGCGGTCATCAGTCGTACGGCGTCCGGACGTACCGCCCGCCGCGTGAGGGTGTCGGCGGCGATGTCCTCGGCCTCGATCTCCTCCAGGAAGTTCAGGGCGCCCCGGCCGCCGGTGCGCTCCTCCGCGCGCGCGGCGGTCGCGAACAGCGCGCACACGGCGTCCAGGTCACGGTCGGCGTTGCGCCCGGCGGCCCCGCCGCGCCGCGCGGAACGCTCCAGGCGGGTGGGCCACGGTGTGCCCTCCCACAGGTCCCACAGTGCTTCCTCGGCCGTGCCGCCGCCCGCGAGGCGTTCCCTGGCCTTGCGGAGCAGGGCGCCGAGCCGCTGGGCGCCACGCGCGTACGCGGGGTCGTGCACGGCCAGGCGCTCCGGCTCGGCCAGGGCCTGTGCGAGCAGTTCGTCCGACGGCGGCGGCAGGGCGTTGCCCGCGGCCCGCTCCTCGTCGCGCAGGGCACGCCCGAGACGGCGCAGGTCGGCGGCGTCCATACCGCCGAGGGGCGAGGCGAGCAGGCTGAGGGCGGTCTCGGTGTCGAGCCAGCAAGGGGCTGCCGCCTCGGGCAGGGGATCTCCGGGCGGGGCCGCCGCGGGCAGAGTCTCCTCTGGCTGAGCCGCCTGGGCCGATGCCTCCGCGGGCGGGGCAGCCACGGCCGATGCGTCCCCGGGCGGGGCGACCTCGGAGGGAGTCTCCGCGGACGGAGACCCCTCGGAGGGAGTTTCCTCGGGCTGCGCCGTCTCCGCCTCGGCCGTGGCCACCGCTCGCAGGGCCGTCAGCAGGGGTGCCACCGCCGGCTCGTGCCGCAGGGGCAGGTCGTCGCCGTCGATGTCCAGGGGCACGCCGGCGGCGGTCAGCGCGCGGCGGACCGTCGGGATCGTCCGGGACCCGGCACGCACCAGGACGGCCATGTCGCGCCACGGGACACCGTCCTCCAGGTGGGCCCGGCGCAGGATGTCGGCGATGTTGTCCAGCTCCGTACCGGACGTCGGATACGTGTACGCCTCGACCCGGCCCCCCTCCCGGACGGGAGCGAGTTCGCGGTGTGCGCGAACCTTCTCGGCCGGCAGCCGGGTCAACGGCATGCGCTGGGTGAGCAGGCGGGTCGCGGCGAGCAGGGCGGCGCCGGAGCGGCGGGAGGTGCGCAGGACCTGCACGGGCGCCGGGCGGCCGTCGGCGCGAGGGAAGGCGTGGGGGAACTCCAGGATGCCGTTCACGTCGGAGCCCCGGAAGGCGTAGATCGACTGGTCCGGGTCGCCGAAGGCGACGAGGGTGCGGCCGCCGCCCGCGAGCGCGTGCAGCAGCCGGACCTGGGCCGCGTCCGTGTCCTGGTACTCGTCGACGAGGACGGCGTCGTACTGCGCGGCGAGCCGTTCGGCGACCTCGGGGCGGCGGGCGAGGAGGACCGCGCGGTGGACCAGTTCGGCGTAGTCGAGCACGCCCTGCATGTCGAGGACGTCGAGGTACTCGGCGAGGAAGGCGGCCGCGGCACGCCAGTCGGGGCGGCCGATACGGCGGGCGAAGGCGTCCAGCGCGACGGGGTCCAGGCCGAGTTCCCGGCTGCGGGCGAGGACCGCGCGGACCTCGTCGGCGAAGCCCCGGGTCGTCAGGCAGGCGCGCAGTTCGTCCGGCCAGCGCACGTGCGCGAGGCCGAGCCGCTCCAGGTCGGGCTGCCCGGCGAGCAGTTCGCGGACGGCGACGTCCTGCTCCGGGCCGGACAGCAGGCGCAGCGGCTCCACGAACAGCTCACTGTCCTGGTGGGCGCGGACCAGGGCGTAGCAGAACGAGTGGAAGGTGGTCGCCTGGGGGGCGCGGGCCGCCCCCATGCGCAGCGCCATGCGGTCGCGCAGCTCGACGGCGGCCTTGCGGCTGAACGTCAGCACGAGCACGCGCGCGGGGTCGCCGCCACGGGCGACTCGCGCCGCCACGGACTCGACGAGTGTGGTCGTCTTGCCGGTGCCGGGACCTGCGAGGACGAGCAGCGGACCGGACCTGTGGTCAACCACGGAGCGCTGAGCGGCGTCCAGACGAGGGGGATCCGGTCGGGCCGGAGGGGTACGCACCAGCCGGTAAGCGCCACGGTTCCCCTGTCGCACCGCGGGGTGCGACAGGCGCCTGGTGGAGGAAGAGGAGCTCACGTGGTTCGCCGGTCCTGGTGGGTGTGCTGGTTGTCGGACCACCGTGCGTGCAGGGCGGTGATCGCGGGGTGAGGGGGACGTGTGCAGCCGACGCTACGCCGACGGGCCGGACGGAAGCAGAGCTTCCGCTTCTTCCCTCCCGGCGCTCACGCCTCGCATGTCCCTCGCCCCTCGAACGTACGGCATGCGACAGACGTGCCCCTGTTCCCCCATACGGATCACGGGTCACACACGGGGTTGCCGGATGGCGGAAGCTGTCAGGTGTGACCCTCAGCGCGTCCGTCGCCGTCCCAGCGCGCCCGCTTCATGTCGAGGCGGGGCAGGTGTCCCTCGGCGGCCCTGCTCGCCTCCTTCAGGGGCGTGCCCTCGGCGCGGTAGTGGTCGAGCGCCCGCAACTCGTGCCCGGGCAGCAGGACACCGTCCGAGCGGACGACGCGCCACCAGGGCACGGCACCTCCGTAGAGGGCCATCACCCGGCCGACCTGCCGGGGTCCGCCCTCCCCCAGCCACTCGGCGACGTCCCCGTACGTCATGACACGCCCGGGCGGTACCAGTTCGGCGACCTCGAGGACCCGCTCGGCGTACTCGGGCAGCGCGTCCGGGTGTTCCGGTCGGTCCTCCTGCGGCAGGCTCTCCTCGCTCATCCGGCCCATCCTGCCCCACGCCACCGACAGTGGGACGCGCTCGTGACCGAGCGCATCCCTCGCTCCCCGGCGGCGCTTCCGGCAGACTGTGCGCCCCCGCATTTGCACCCTGATGCCCCCGTGTGTCGGTGGGGCATGCCACCATCATGCGGGCGGTGACCGGTGATACGAGATCAAGAAGAGACGATGAAGCAGCAGGGTGTGCACCCAGAGGACGCGGAGAGCACCTCTGACGCTTCGTCGCGCCCGGAACCCGTTTCCGGCGGCACGGGGACGTCCGCGAAGGCCTCGGACAGGGACGACGTCGACCTCGTCGAAGAGGCGCACATCGACGAGGTGGAAGGCGACGAACCGCTCCTTCCCGCGCGCGTGCACCGCCCCTCCGACCTGATGCGCCTCATGGTGGGCGTGCTGGGGATCGTCCTGCTGCTCGCGATCGCCGCGTTCGCCCACGGCACCACCTCGGGTCTCGAACAGGACATCAACAAGGGCACCGGACAGGCACCCGACCTGCTCATCAAGATCGCGGGACTGGCCTCCAGCATCGCGATCCTGCTGGTTCCGGTCGCGTTCGCGATCGAGCGGCTGATCAAGCGCGACGGACTGCGCATCGCCGACGGCGTGCTCGCGGCGGTCCTCGCGCACGGTGTGACACTCGCCACCGACCTGTGGGTCGCCAAGGCGGCCCCCGGCTCCATCCAGGAGGCGCTCACCCAGCCCTCCCCCGGCGACATCCACGCCCTGACCGACCCGGTGCACGGCTATCTCGCCCCGGTCATCGCCTACATGACCGCGGTCGGTATGTCACGGCGGCCGCGCTGGCGGGCGGTGCTGTGGATCGTGCTGCTTCTCGACGCCTTCTCGATGCTGGTCACCGGCTACACGACACCGTTCTCGATCATCCTGACGGTGCTGATCGGCTGGACCGTGGCCTACGGCACGCTCTACGCGGTCGGCTCGCCCAACGTCCGCCCCACCGGTCGGACGCTGATGGCGGGCCTGCGGCACGTCGGGTTCCGCCCGGTGACCGCGGCCCGCGAGGAGATGCCGGAGCACCACGAGACCGGCGACCGCGGCCGGCGTTACTTCGTCACCCTGGAGGACGGCCCGCCCCTTGACGTGACCGTCGTCGACCGTGAGCAGCAGGCCCAGGGGTTCTTCTACCGCGCGTGGCGCAACCTGACCCTGCGCGGGTTCGCCACCCGCAGCAGCCTCCAGTCGCTGCGCCAGGCCCTGGAGCAGGAGGCCCTGCTCGCCTACGCGGCCATCGCGGCAGGCGCCAACGCGCCCAAGCTGATCGCGACCTCCGAGCTCGGTCCCGACGCGGTGATGCTCGTCTACGAGCACACCGGCGGACGCACACTCGACTCCCTGGCGGACGACGAGATCACCGACGCACTGCTGCACGACACCTGGCACCAGGTGCGCGCGCTGCAGTCCCGGCGCATCGCGCATCGCCGCCTCGTGGGCGACGCGATTCTGGTGGATCGTTCCGGCACGGTCATCCTCACCGACCTGCGCGTCGGCGAGATCGCGGCCGGCGATCTGCTGCTGCGCATGGACGTCTCCCAGCTCCTGGTGACGCTCGGTCTGCGGGTCGGTGCCGAGCGCGCGGTCGCGTCGGCGGTGGCCGTGCTCGGCCCGGACGCGGTGGCCGACTGCCTGCCGATGCTGCAGCCCATCGCCCTCAGCCGCACCTCCCGGGCGACCCTGCGCAAGCTGGCCCGGGAACGGGCCCAGCGCGAGCGCGAGGCGGTTCTGGAGGCGTCGCGGCAGGCCAAGCAGGCCCGCCTGGAGGCGGCCGACGACAACACCGGGCCCACACTCGAAAAGCCCGACAAGAAGGCCGTACGGGCGGAGGCCAGGGCCGAGAAGCGGGCCATCGACGAGGCCATCGACGAAGCGCGGGAAGAGGATCTGCTCACGCAGATCCGCCACCAGGTACTGCTCATCAGGCCGCAGGCGCCGGTCGAGCCGGCCCGGCTGGAGCGGGTGCGGCCGCGGACGCTGATCAGTTTCATCGCGGGCGCCATCGGCGCGTACTTCCTGCTGACCCAGCTCACCCACATCGAGTTCGGGCCGCTGATCGAGAACGCGCAGTGGGGCTGGGTCGTCGCGGCCCTCGCGTTCTCCGCGGCCAGCTACTTCGCGGCGGCCATGGCCCTGCTGGGGTTCGTGCCCGAACGGGTGCCGTTCCTGCGGACCGTCGGGGCCCAGGTCGCAGGGTCGTTCGTGAAGATCGTCGCACCGGCGGCGGTGGGCGGTGTCGCGCTCAACACGCGCTTCCTGCAGCGCGCGGGCGTACGGCCCGGCCTGGCGGTCGCGAGCGTGGGCGCCTCCCAACTGTTCGGGCTCGGCTGCCACATCCTGATGCTGCTGTCCTTCGGCTACCTGACCGGCACCGAGAAGACGCCGTCGCTGTCGCCGTCCCGGACGGTCATCGCGGGTCTGCTGACGGTGGCGGTGCTCGTGCTGGTGGTCACCTCGGTGCCGTTCCTGCGGAAATTCGTCGTCACGCGCGTGCGGTCGCTCTTCGCCGGCGTCGTGCCTCGCATGCTGGACGTGCTGCAGCGGCCGCAGAAGCTGGTCACCGGCATCGGCGGCATGCTGCTGCTGACCGCCTGCTTCGTGATGTGCCTGGACGCCTCGATCCGCGCCTTCGGCCACCAGGGGACCTCGCTCAGCATCGCCAGCGTCGCCGTCGTCTTCCTCGCCGGCAACGCGCTCGGCTCCGCGGCCCCGACGCCGGGCGGCGTGGGCGCCGTCGAGGCGACGCTGACGGTCGGTCTGATCGCCGTGGGCCTGCCCAAGGAGGTCGCGGCCCCGGCCGTCCTGCTGTTCCGGCTGATGACGTTGTGGCTGCCGGTGCTGCCGGGTTGGCTGGCCTTCAACCAGCTCTCCCGCAAGCAGGCCCTCTGATACGACGCCCCGTCGAACGACGGCGGTACGCGCGCGTACCTCATACGGCCCGTGTCCCGAGCGGGCCGTCCCGCGCGGCCACAGGATGGAAACATGCCGAAGCCTCCGCGCCTGCGGGCCGCCGCCCTGACCGCCGTACTGCTGTCCTCCGTACTGGCGGCCTGCAGCGACAGCGCCAAGAACGACGAGGACCTGTCGGCCCAGAAGCTGCACTGGAAGGACTGCCCGGCCCCCTCCGCCGCGGAGGGCGGGGGCGCCGCGCCGTCGCCTCTGCCGAACGGCGGCACCTGGCAGTGCGCCACCATGAAGGCGCCTCTGGACTGGGACAAGCCCAAGGGCGACACCATCGGCCTCGCGCTGATCCGGGCGAGGACGAGCGGCAGCGCGAGCAGGCGCATCGGTTCGCTCGTCTTCAACTTCGGCGGGCCCGGCGGCTCCGGCGTCACCACGCTGCCCTCCTTCGGCGAGGACTACGCGAAGCTGCGCACCCGCTACGACCTGGTCAGCTTCGACCCGCGCGGGGTCGGCCGCAGCGCGCCCGTGAAGTGCGAGAACGACCAGCAGCTCGACACCTACTTCCAGCAGGACGCCACCCCCGACGACGCCAGCGAGCGCACCGAGTTCCTGAACAACACCAAGCAGTTCAACTCGGACTGCGAGAAGAACTCCAAGAAGGTGCTGCCGCACGTGCGCACCACCGACGCGGCCCGGGACATGGACCTGATGCGGCAGGTCCTCGGCGACGACAAGCTCTACTACTTCGGCATCTCGTACGGCACCGAACTCGGCGGCGTCTACGCCCACTTGTTCCCCCGGCACGTGGGCCGTGCCGTCTTCGACGCGGTCGTCGACCCGACGCAGAACGTCGAGCAGAGTTCACTCGGGCAGGCCGGCGGCTTCCAGCTCGCCCTCGACAACTTCGCCGAGGACTGCACCTCCAAGGCCCAGCCCTGCCCGATCGGGGACACCGCGCAGGACGTCAAGGACCGCATCGCCACGCTCCTGGCCGACCTCGACAGGAAGCCGATCCCCGGGATCTTCCCGCGTCAGCTCACTCAGACCGCCGCGACCAACGGCATCGCACAGTCCCTGTACTCCAAGGACTTCTGGCAGTACCTCACGGAGGGCCTGCAGGAGGCGTACGACGGTGACGGCAAGATCCTCATGGCGCTGTCCGACTCGATGAACGGCCGCAGTGAGAACGGCGAGTACAGCAACATCACCGCCGCGAACATCGCCATCAACTGCGCGGACGACAAGGCCCGCTACGACACCGCCTACGTCCAGCACAAGCTCCCCGAGTTCCGGGCCGCCTCACCGCTCTTCGGTGACTTCCTGGCCTGGTCCATGGCCGGCTGCACCGACTGGGCCGTGGCGGGCGCCGCCGAGCACCCCGACGTGAGTGCCGCCGGCTCGGCGCCGATCCTCGTCGTGGGCAACACCGGCGACCCGGCCACACCGTACGAGGGTGCGAAGAAGATGGTGGACGCGCTGGGCAAGGGCGTCGGCGTGGAGCTGACGTACAAGGGGCAGGGGCACGGCGCGTACGACAGCAAGAACAAGTGTGTGCAGAGCGCGGTGAACGGCTATCTGCTGGACGGGAAGGTGCCGGCGGCCGGAACCGTCTGCTCCTGACGACAGCCCGGGATTCCGGATAAAATCGCAGGTCAGAACGTTATCCACAGGCCTGCGCGGGCTCGGCGTGATCTGCCTAGTATGGCCTGACCGCGGTCCGCTGCTCGATGCGGACGGCCAGTCAGGGGGGACGCACATGGCGCGATTCGCACGGTGGACGGCTTTCGGAGCCGCCGCCGCACTGCTGGTGGCGGGCTGCAGCGGCGGCTCGTCGTCCGACGGCGGCGGGGGCGAGGACGGGCGGAAGAGTACGGCCGCCTCGCCCTCGACCGGCTCCTCCGGTACGACCGCCGCCCTGCCCTCCTCCCTGACCGCGCAGAAGCTCGCCTGGGGGCGCTGCAAGGCGACCGCGGACGCAACCGCTCCGGGCAGCGACTGGCAGTGCGCGACGCTCAAGGTGCCGCTGGACTGGTCGAAGCCGGACGGCGGGACGATCGGTCTGGCACTGATCCGTGAGAAGGCCCGTGGGGGCAAGCGCCTCGGGTCGCTGCTGTTCAACTTCGGCGGACCCGGCGGCTCGGGCGTGTCGACGATGCCGCAGTACGCGGCCACGGTGTCCGTGCTGCGCGAGCGCTACGACCTGGTCAGCTGGGATCCGCGCGGAGTCGCCGCCAGCGAAGGAGTGCGCTGCCGCGGCGACAAGGCGATCCAGGCCGCCGAGAGCATCGACGCCACACCCGACACCCCGGCCGAGCAGAACGCGTACTTCCAGGACGCCGTCGACTTCGGCAAGGGCTGCCAGAAGGCCGCCGGAAAGCTCCTGGCCCACGTCTCGACGACCGACACCGCCCGCGACATGGACCTGATGCGCCAGGTGCTCGGCGACTCGAAGATGCACTACTTCGGCATCTCGTACGGCACGGAACTGGGCGGCGTCTACGCCCATCTCTTCCCGAAGAACGTCGGCCGGCTCGTCCTCGACGCGGTCGTCGACCCCAGCGCGGACTCGGTGGGACACGCGGAGAACCAGACCCGGGGCTTCCAGCGGGCACTGGACGACTACCTGAAGTCGACGGGCCAGGACCCCGTGCAGGGCACACGGAAGATCGCGAACCTGGTCAAGCGGCTCGACACGCACCCGCTGCCGACATCCTCCGGGCGCA
Organism: Streptomyces sp. C1-1; assembly: GCF_050214755.1. NCBI lineage: Bacteria > Bacillati > Actinomycetota > Actinomycetes > Kitasatosporales > Streptomycetaceae > Streptomyces > Streptomyces sp. C1-1. The sequence goes on from NZ_CP189826.1 coordinate 3,875,610, forward strand.
AACTGACGCAGACGCTCGCGCTCACCGGCATCGTCCTGCCCCTCTACAGCAAGTCGGGCTGGCCGGCCCTGACCAGTGCCCTGGACTCCGCGAAGCGCGGCGACGGCACCGAGCTGCTCACGCTGGCCGACGGCTACAACGAACGGGACTCCGCGGGGCACTACGGCACGACGACCCACTCCCAACGGGTCATATCGTGCCTGGACGACAAGCAGCGGCCGACCGCCGAGCAGACGAGGAAGCTGCTGCCGGCATTCGAGAAGATCTCGCCCCTGTTCGGGGACTTCCTCGGCTGGGACACGGCCGGCTGGTGCCACGACTGGCCGGTGGCCGGGCAGTACGACACCCCGGAGGTGAGCGCGCCCGGCGCGGCGCCGGTCCTGGTGGTCGGCAACACCGGCGACCCGGCCACCCCTTACGAGGGCGCCAGGAAGATGGCCGACGAACTGGGCAAGGGCGTCGGTGTGGAGCTCACCTGGAAGGGCGAGGGGCACGGGGCGTACGGCAACGGGAGCGACTGCGTCGACTCGACCGTGAACGCCTACCTGCTCGACGGGAGGGTGCCGACGGACGGCAAGGTCTGCGCCCGGTAGGCCGCGCGACAAGAAGGGGCCCGGCACCCGTGGTGCCGAGCCCCTTCCGGAAAGGCTTCTGCCTGGTGGCGCGGTTCGTGCGGCTCCTAGTAGACCGGCTTGTGCGGCTCGATCTGGTTGACCCAGCCGATGACTCCGCCGCCGACGTGCACGGCGTCGGCGAAGCCCGCCGACTTCAGGACCGCGAGGACTTCCGCACTGCGGACACCCGTCTTGCAGTGCAGGACGATCTTCTTGTCCTGCGGGAGGGTCTCCAGGGCGGCGCCCATGAGGAACTCGTTCTTGGGGATCAGCCGGGCACCGGGGATCGACACGATTTCGTACTCGTTGATCTCACGGACGTCGATGATCTCGATGTTCTCGCCGTCGTCGATCCACTCCTTGAGCTGCTTCGGAGTGATCGTCGAGCCGGCGGCCGCCTCCTGGGCCTCCTCGGATACGACGCCGCAGAAAGCCTCGTAGTCGATGAGCTCGGTGACGGTCGGGTTCTCGCCGCAGACCGCGCAGTTGGGGTCCTTGCGGACCTTGACCTGGCGGTACTGCATCTCCAGGGCGTCGTAGATCATCAGTCGGCCGACCAGCGGCTCGCCGATGCCCGCGAGGAGCTTGATGGCCTCGTTGACCTGGATGGAACCGATGGACGCGCACAGCACGCCCAACACGCCGCCCTCGGCGCAGGAGGGGACCATGCCCGGCGGCGGGGGCTCCGGGTAGAGGCAGCGGTAGCAGGGGCCGTGCTCGGACCAGAAGACGGAGGCCTGGCCGTCGAAGCGGTAGATCGAACCCCACACGTACGGCTTGTTCAGCAGCACGCACGCGTCGTTGACCAGGTAGCGGGTCGCGAAGTTGTCCGTGCCGTCGACGATCAGATCGTACTGGCTGAAGATGTCCATCACGTTCTCGGCCTCGAGCCGTTCCTCGTGAAGGACCACGTTCACGTACGGGTTGATGCCGAGGACGGAGTCGCGCGCGGACTCGGCCTTGGAGCGGCCGATGTCGGCCTGGCTGTGGATGATCTGGCGCTGCAGGTTCGACTCGTCGACCTCGTCGAACTCCACGATGCCGAGCGTGCCGACGCCCGCGGCGGCCAGGTACATCAGCGCCGGCGAGCCCAGGCCGCCGGCGCCCACACAGAGCACCTTGGCGTTCTTCAGCCGCTTCTGCCCGTCCATCCCGACGTCGGGGATGATCAGGTGGCGGGAGTACCTGCGGACCTCGTCTACGGTGAGCTCAGAGGCTGGCTCGACCAGGGGTGGCAGCGACACGGGGACTCCGTTGGTCGGTCAATCAGTACGGTTGTTCTCCCTGTAACAGTGCCACGGCCTTTTTCATTCCGAGACACCCGTTCCGATCCGCGAGACGATCTCGTCCCAGTAGCCGGGCATGGTCTCCCAGGGGTCGGTGCGGCCGCCGCGGTCGGTGCGGTCCGTGAAGTAGATCGTCGAGGCACCCTGCCAGCGGGCGATGCGCAGGGCTTCTTCGAGGTGGGGGCCCGGTACTCCGTGGACGAAGTGGCAGAACCGGTCGGGCGGGTAGTCGGCCGTCCACTCCGCCACCTGCGACCAGCGGTAGTCGCTCCACGGCCCGGAGAAGGTGACCAGCTGGTCGGCGGTCTCCGCGTATCCGGGGTGCGGGTGCGTGCCGTGGCCGAGGACGATGTGGGCGTCGTCACGCACGGCACGGAGCGTGGTGACCGTGCGGCGGACCCCGGGAAGCGCCGTGCGCTCGGTCGGGCAGCGGTCCAGGAGGAAGCCGTCGACCCGGTACCAGTCGATGTAGCGGTGCGCGTCGGAGATCAGCTCGCCGAAGGTGCGGGCGCCGAAGGTGGCGTCGAGGTGGCCGAGGACGCGCACACCCGCGTTGCGCAGGCGGCCGGCCGCCTCCAGACAGTGCGGGTCGGGGCGACTGCCGGGGCCGTCGGCGACGTTCAGGACGACCCAGTGCAGAGGTGTCCCCGGGCGGGTCAGTTCACCCCATTCGGTGGGGGCGACGAGAGGATGCGCATAGCCGGGGATGCCGAAGCCGGTGCGGAAGGCCGTGCTCGGGGAGTACGTCTTGGTGCTGGTCAGATGCGGCATGCCGCCTCCATCCAGATGTCGGCGAGAGACTCTTCGAGATTGATCCGGGGCCGCCAGCCGAGCCGGTCCCGTGCGGTGCGCACATCGGCCTGCTGCCAGCTTCCGCAGCCGTCGGGGTACGGGTACGCCACGGGGGCCGTGTGGTCGGAATCACCGCGCGGGTGGCCGATCGGGGCGCGCAGTGGGCCGGGCGGGCCGTCGAGCTCGTGGAGGGCGCCGCCGTATCCGGCCACCCGGGCGAGGGTCGCGGCGGCGTCGCGCAGGCGGACGGCGCGGCCCGAGCCGATGTTGATGACGCCCTGGGCGGCGGAGAGGCTCGCGGCGTGGACGGCCCGGGCCACGTCGCGTACGTCGACGAAGTCACGCTGGGCGCCCAGGCCCGCGAGCTTGAGCTCGCCGTCGCCGGACTGCATGGCTCGGCGCATGGCCTCCGCGAGGCGGCCGAGGGGGGAACCGGCCGGGGTGCCGGGGCCGGCGGGTGAGAAGACGCGCAGGACGACCGCGTCCAGGCCAGAGCCGAGGACGAGTTCGGTGGCGGCGAGCTTGCTCACGCCGTACGGGCCGCCCGGGCGGGGGACGGCGTCCTCGGCCGTGGAGGAGCCGGGCTGGCTGGGGCCGTACTCGGCGCCGCAGCCGATCTGCACCAGACGGGCGCCGCAGCCGCTGCGGCGCAGGGCCTCGCAGACCGTGGCGACGGCGACGGTGTTGTGCCGGGTGAGTTCGCGGGCGCCGCCCCGGGTGGCGCCGGCGCAGTTGATGACGACGCCCGGGTGTACCGCGTCGAGGAAGCGGGTGAGGGCGCCGGGGCTGCCGGACGCGAGGTCGAAGCGGACGTCGGCGTCGTCGCCCCGGCCGAGGGCGGTGAGCTGGACGGCCGGGTCGGCGAGGAGGCGGTCGGCCACGAAGCGGCCGAGGTAGCCGTTGGCTCCGATCAGCAGGACTCTCATCGGGCGGCTCCTCGGGCGCCGTCGGGGGTGGGGTGGGCGGTGGTCATCTGTGGTGCTCCTTCGAGGCGGGGGCCTCCGGGCGGTTGCGCCGGGATGCCTGCGGCGCCTGTGCGGCTTTCGCGACGGTGCGCGTGGCGCCTGGGGATCGGTGGGTGGGGCGGGGCCGCGCCGGGGGGTGTCCGTCCTCGGTCGGGCGGTGCTGTCGGCCGTGTCGTGCTGTGTCCTGACGCCCGACGCTGCGGGCGGGCACCCCCCGGCACGGCCCCTTCCCGCCGTACGCGGCTGAAGCTTTCGCGTGGTGGTGGCCGCCTCCGCCTCAGCATCGGTGCTCCGGTGGGGTGTGGGCCGAGGCTCTGGTGAGGGTGCGGCTCGCGTGGATCAGGAGGATCAGCGCAGCGGTGGTGCAGGTGAGGGTCGGGACGCTTGCCGGGCCCCAGGTGTCGGCCAGGGTCTGCACCGGGGTGGCGAGGACGGCGCACCCGGGGAGGCGGGCTGCGAAGACCGTGGCCATGGCCGTGGCTTGGGTGGCGGCCGTCGCCATGAGGACGGTGGCGGGGGCGTGGGTGAAGCCGTGGGTCCTGAGGAGCCGGGCCAGGAGCAGGAGGGCGCCCAGGGGGAGCGTCCGTGCGAAGGGGGCGGGCTCGCCCAGGGCTGCGCCGGTCAGGGCCAGGAGGGTCGTCAGGGCGAGCAGGTAGAGCGTGAGGGTGGTGAGGAGGAGGGGGCGTACGGCTGTGGAGAAGTCCTCCAGGGCTCGGCTGGTGGTCAGTTTGCGGTGGGCGTGGGCGGCCAGGAGGTGGGTCGTCCAGGCCGCGGGGGCGCAGGACCAGGCGAGGGCCAGGAGGGGGGTCGTGGTCAGGGGCCAGGTGCCTTCGGCGGTCGCGGTGGTGGCGGTGGTGGTGGGCAGGGTGTCGGGGCCGCCGGTGAGCGCTGTTTGTAGGAGGCCGTCGCCCAGGAGGGCGTAGGTCAGGAGGCAGTAGGTCCAGAAGGCGGTGCCAGGGGTGCGCGCTGTGGTGTGGGGTGGGGTGGCCAGGGGGCCTCGGGAGAGGGCCGCTCGCAGGGCCAGGGCTACGGCTAGGGCGCCGATGGCGGCGATCGCCGGGCGTGCTTGTCCGTTGGTGAGGCGCAGGGCCGTGACGGTCGCCGTGGCCAGGAGGCCGGGGAGGAGGGTGAGCAGTGCCCAGTCGGCGCGTACGCGGGGGGCGTCGGTGGGGTCTGGGTGCTCGGACCGGTCCTCGTCCTGGGTGGCTCGGGCGAACATCTCCTCTGCCAGCCCGAAGACGTCACGGTGGCGGAAGCTTGCCGCGGTGCGGTCGGTGATGCCGTGGGCTTCCAGACCGGCCGCGATCTCCAGGGGGTCCACCGCCCGCGCGCAGAGCTCGCGGTGACGGTGCATCAGGGCCTTCACGGGGTCGGCTGGGGTGCGGCGGGGGGTGGGCTGTTTTGCGTCGGCGCGTGTGGGTGGGGTGGGTTCGGCGTCCGTGCGTGCGGCCGGGTCGTCCGTCAGCCAGTCCTGTGATCGCTCGTCCCATGCGCCGGGGCTGTGGGGCGTGCCCGGGCGGTCCAGTCCTCCCAGCTCGCTCATCGCGCACCCTCCGGGCTCGCCCAGGCGGGGACACTGCGGGGCACGACGCGGGCGCCGGTCCAGCGACCCGGTACGTGGGCCTCGGCGGGGACCGCGAAGGGCCGGGGCTCTCCGGTCTCGTCCACGACGACCCGGCGCACCGGGGTGCGCGCGACGATCTCCAGGTAAATGCCGTGAAATGCCGTGGTGTTCTGCTCGACGGTGAACAGTTCGAGTGCACGCGCGCGTGCGGCCGCGCCCAGGCGCTCGCGGCGCGCGGGGTCGCGCACCAGCGCCACGCAGGCCTCGGCGAGCGCCCGCGGATTGCGGGGCGGTACGACGAGTCCGGTTCCGCCGATGACCTCCACGACCGCGCCGACGTCCGTGGAGACGGTCGCGCGGCCGCAGAACATGGCCTCGACCAGGCTGATCGGGAATCCCTCCACGACGCTGGAGAGAACCGTCACGCCCCCTGAGGCGTAGGCGTCGGCGAGGGTCGGCAGTTCCGGGCCGCCGATCTCGGCGAAGGAGACGGGGTTGTCGCCGACGGTGTGCGGGCCCTCGGCCTCGTCGGGGAAGAGCTGTGCGGCGAGGGCGCGGCAATGGCCGAGGTAGGTCTCACCCTCGGGGCCGGCCGGAGCGCCGATGATCCGCAAGCGGGTCTTGGGTTCTTCCTTGCGGATCTCGGCGAAGGCGTGCAGCAGCGACACCAGGTCCTTGGTCGGTTCCACGCGGCCGACCCAGACCAGGGTGTCGGGGTCGGCGCAGTCCGTGGACTCGCCGACCTCGGCGAAGGGCGAGGCGTCCATGCCCGGGTGGACCGTGCGGAGCTTGGCGCGGTCGGCGCCGCAGCGCTCCTGCCAGCGGCGGGCGTGCGCGTTGCCGGGCGTCACGATCGCGGCCCGGTCGTAGGTCTCGGCGGCGAGCCTGCAGTGGAAGGCGGCGAGCAGGGAGCGTACGGCGGGCGGGGCGTCCGTGGCGGCGAGGTAGTGCGTGCGCAGCCGCACGCCGTACTCGGTCAGCAGCAGGGGTACGCCGAAGAAGTGGCGGGCGAGCAGTCCGGGCAGGGCCGCCGGGCCTCCGGACGTGGCGTGGCACAGGTCGACCGCGCCGAGGGCGTCGTCCTGGTACCAGTCGAGCGAGAGGGGGCGCAGGACGCGTTCGAGATGCGCGGCGACGGAGAGCAGGTCGGGTACGCGCGCCTCGCGTGCCGTCCGTTGGGCGCCGGGCGCGTGACAGGCGCGCTCCAAGGCGCGCACGGCGTTCTCGGAGCGAAGTGCGCCCCCCAGGCCGCCCCCTTCGTCGAGGGCGAGTTCGGCGAGTCCGTACAGCGCGCTGCCGAAACGGTCCGCCTCAAGGGTCGACGCGACCTCCGGGGAACCGGACGCGCACAGGACGGCCGCCAGTTCGCCGTAGTGCTCGGCGAATCGCCGGCGTGCGCGCCGCCCGTACACGACGCCGTCGTCCTCGGCCGCCCACAGCGGGGCGGTGCGCACCCGGCGGACCTGTGCCGGCAGCGTGACCCAGCCCTCGTCCTCCTGGCTGCGGCTGCGGCTGAGCGCGTAGACGTCGAACTCGTGCTGCCCGAGCCCGCGCACGAGCCGATCGCACCAGGCGTCACCGCTCACATACGGATAGCCACCCTCCGTAAGCAGTCCGATGCGCACGTGCGCACCCCCGATCTCCCGTTGGAGGAGCCGCCGTTGACCCGGCGGCTCGCAGCGGGAAGAACGTATGCGGACAAGGCGGTGGCGCGATGGACGGTTGTCCATCGCGCCACCAAAAGGGGTGAACGGTCGTAACTTTCCCGTGCGAGTTGCGTTCGATCGCGCTACGAGATCAGGCAGTCACGTTCTGTCAGGCAGCGGTCGGCTCGCAGCGGGCGGTCCTGCGCCGCGCCGCCACCTCCGGGTCGAGTGCCGGTACGGCGGCCAGGAGCTGCCTGGTGTACGGGTCGCGCGGGCTGTCGTACACCTCGTCGGCGGGCCCGGACTCGACGATACGGCCCTGGCGCATCACCGCGACCCGGTCGCTGACCCGGCGCACGACGGCGAGGTCGTGGGCGACGAAGACGAGCGCCAGGCCGAGTTCACGCTGGAGTTCGCCGAGCAGCTCCACGACCTGGGCCTGGGTCGTCACGTCGAGGGCCGAGACCGGCTCGTCGCAGACGATGACGCGCGGGTCGGCCGCGAGCGCCCGCGCGATGCCCACGCGCTGGCGCTGGCCACCGCTGAACTCGTGCGGATAGCGGTCGTAGTGCGCCCCTTCGAGCCCCACGCGCTCCAGCAGTTCCGTCACGCGCCCCCTGATCCGCTTCTCGTCCCGCTCTCCCCGCGCGCGCAACGGGTCGGCGATCGACTCGCCCACGCTGCGCCGCGGGTTGAGGGAGGAGACGGGGTCCTGGAAGACCATCTGGACGGCCGGGTTCACGCCCACGCGCGCGTGGCCGTCGTGACGGACCTGTCCGGCCGTCGGTTCGAGCAGTCCCACGAGCATCCGACCGAGTGTCGTCTTGCCGCTGCCGCTCTCGCCGACGATGCCGAGGGTCTCGCCCCGGTGGACGCGCAGGGACACGTCGTCGACGGCCGCGAACGCCCGCCTGCCGCGCCCGAACTCGCGCCTGAGCCCCGTCGCCTCCAGGACGATCTCGTCGGAGGCCTGCGAGGGGGCGTGCGGCGCGTCCACGCGCGGTACGGCGTCCAGCAGGTCGCGTGTGTACGCCTGGGTGGGCGACCTCAGTACGGCGCCGACCGGGCCGTGTTCCACCACGCGCCCGTGTCGCATCACCAGCACCTCGTCGACGCTCTCGGCCGCCACGCCGACGTCGTGGGTGACGAGCAGCAGCCCCAGGCCCGTCTCCTCGCGCAGGGTGTGCAACAGGTCCAGGATCTGGGCCTGGACGGTCACGTCGAGGGCGGTGGTCGGCTCGTCGGCGATCAGCAGGTCGGGCTCGCAGGCGAGGGCCATGGCGATGAGCGCGCGCTGCCGCATGCCGCCGCTGAACTCGTGGGGGCGTGAGCGTGCCCGCCGTCGAGCGTCCGGGATGCCGACCCTGTCGAGCACCTCGACCGCACGCGCGCGTGCCGCTCGTCGTGACACGCGCGTGTGCACGCGCAACACCTCGGCGATCTGGTCGCCGATGGCGTAGTACGGGTCGAGGGAGGACAGCGGGTCCTGGAAGACCATAGCGGCCTTCCCGCCGCGCAACCGCCGCAGTTCGTCGTCGGACGCCCGCTGTACGTCGGTGCCGGCCACCTCGATGGAGCCGCCGATCCGGGCGCCGGTGCCGCGGTGCAGGCCCAGGAGGGCCGAGGCGACGGTGGACTTGCCGGAGCCGGACTCGCCGACAAGGGCCAGCGCGGCACCCGGCGCCAGCTCGAAGGAGAGGCCGTCGACGGCCTTGAGGGCGCCGAACTCGACGGTCAGGTCTGTGACTCGGACGAGACTCACGTCAGTACCACCCGTCGGTCGGCCACCGCGTACAGGACGTCCGCGACGGCGTTGGCGAGGACCACGAAGAAGCCGATGACCAGGACCATGCCGACGACGACCGGCAGATCGACGGCGTGGACGAGTTCCTGGCCGATGCCGGGAAGGCCGAAGAGGGTCTCGGTGAGGACGGCGCCGCCCACCGCCGCGCCGACGTCGTTGGCGTTCAGCGCGATGATCGGCGCGAGGGCGCCGCGCAGGGCGTGGCGGCCGACGATCGACCGCTCGCCCACGCCGTAGGCCCGGAAGGTGCGGATGTGGTCCTCCGCGAGCGTCTCCAGCATCGACGCCCGGGTCAGCCGGGCGAAGTAGGCCGCCTCGCCGAGGGCGAGGGTCAGCCAGGGCAGCAGCAGGTTCCACATCCACTGCTCGGGATCGTCGGAGAGGGGGACGTACTCCGGGAAGGGAAGCAGTTCCAGCTGCCCGCAGACCACGATCATCAGGACGAGGCCGATGACGAAGGACGGTGTGGCGACGCCCGCGAGGGTCACACCGGTCAGGGCCCGTTCGGTCGGCCGGCCGCGTCGCCATGCGGAGAGCACGCCGGTGCCGACGCCCAGCAGCAGCCAGAGGACCATCGCGCCGAGCACCAGCGAGAGGCTGACGGGGAGCTTGCCCAGGATGATCTGCGTGACCTGCTGGTCGCTGTGGTACGACAGTCCGAGGCAGGGCGCCGGGCAGTGCTCCACGGACGTGCCGGTCGAGTAGTCCCGGCCGGCGACGATGCCCTGCAGGAAGTGCCAGTAGCGCAGGTACAGCGGGTCGTCGAGCCTGAGTTGCCGGGCGACCTGGTGGACCTGTTCGGGCGAGCAGCGCGGGCCGCAGGTGATCTGGGCGACGTTGCCGGGGGTGGCGTAGAAGACCACGTAGACGATCACCGAGATGGCGAGCAGGGTGACGATCGCGCCCGCGGCACGGCGCAGGGCGAATCCGGTGAAGCCGGTCATGCCTTCGCCTCCCCCTTGCGGCCGGTGCCGACGCGCAGCCGCGAGGCCGTGCGTGGGTCCAGGGCGGTGCGTACGCCGTCTCCGAGGACGGTGAGGGCGAGGACGGTCACGAACAGCGCGCCCGCGGGCAGCAGCAGGTACTGCGGGGCGGCCTGGTACCAGACGTTCGCCGACGTGAGCATCTGTCCCCAGGACGGGGTGGGAGGCTTCACGCCGACCCCGAGGAAGGCCAGGGAGGCCTCGATACCGATGTTGACGGGCACCATGAGCGCGGCGTACGTGATCACGGGTGCGGCCAGACCGGGGAGCAGCTCGCGGCGGGCGATCCTCAGGGTCGACCAGCCGCTGAGCCGGGCGGCGGCGACGTAGTCGAGTTCCTTCAGGGTGAGCGTCGCCGCGCGGGTGATCTTGGCGATGGTGCCCCAGGCGACGAACCCGATGATGAGCGCGACCAGTACGGGCCTGGGGAAGCTGCCGGGCACGACGGCCAGCAGGGCCAGCGCCATGATCATCAGGGGCATGGCCACGATGATGTCGCTGGTGCGGCTCAACAGTTGATCAACCCATCGGTTGCCGAGCGCCGCGGCGATCCCCACGACGACACCGAGGAAGACCTGCACCGCGGTGGCCCCCAGGGCGACACCCAGCGACACCCGGGCGCCGTACACCAGCCGCGCGAACAGGTCACGCCCGGTCTGCGGCTCCACACCCAGCCAGTGCTCCCCGCTCACGCCGCCGAAGGAGCCGATCGGTACGCCTCCGCGCGCGGAGTCGACGAGGGACGGGTGGTACGTCGTCGGGTCCTGACCCTCGATCGCGGTGAGCAGTGGTGCGGCGACCGCGATCAGGACCAGCAGCGCGACGACGGACGCCGCGACGAGGGCGGCGCGCTGCGCTCGCAGCCGCCGCCAGAACTGACGGGCCCCCGAGGTCCCCGGGACGAACGCCCCGGGGACCTCGACGGCGACAAGTGCCTCGCTCACGGTGCTACTTCACCGCGACCTGTGAGATGTCCAGCACACCGGTCCAGTCGCTGATCACGACGTTGCGGATGTCCTTGCCGACCAGCCGCTTGTAGACGGGGTGGAACAGCGGGACGGTCAGCGCCTGCGCACCGATCTTCTTGTCCAGTGCACCCCACCGCTTGGCGGCAGCGTCAAGATCGGTCAACTTGTTGATCGCGTCAATCTCGGCATTGACCGACTTGTCGTTGAGCAGGCCCGTGTTGAAGTTCGCTCCGTCCTTGACTATCTGCCGGCCGTCGAAGATCGGGGCGAGGAAGGGGCCGCCGGAGGGCCAGTCGGCACCCCAGTGGGCGAGGAAGAACCCGGGCTCGGTCTTCACGCTGTGGACCTTGTCCCGGTAGTCGTTGTCCTGCAGGCCCTGCAGCTTGACGGTGATGCCCGCCTTCTTGAGCGCGTCCTGGACGGCGGTCGCGATCTCCGGGCTGGTCTCGAAGTCCTTGCTGGTGGAGTGCGTGAGCGTCACGGTGAGCCCGTTCTTGTAACCGGCCTGCGCCAGCAGCTCCTTGGCCTTGGCGGCGTTGCCCGTCCGACCCGCCGGGAACAGGTCGTAGGGCGTGTAGCCGAACGACTTCTGATTCGGCAGGAAGGTGGTGGCGGCCTCGGCGAGGGCGCTGCCGCCGGCCGCGTTGATCACCGACGAGCGGTCGATGGCGTACGAGATCGCCTGTCGCACCTTGGCGTTGTCGAACGGCTTGACCGTCGGGTTGAACGCTATGTAGTTCGTGTAGCCGAAGTGGCCGGTGCCGACGCGGGCGGCGAGTTCCTTGTCGCCGGTCACCTTGGCGAGTTCGGCGGGACCGAGGTTGGTGTCCGTGGTGACGGCGGTCGCGTCCGCCCCCTGGGACGCGGACAGCCGCTGGTTGATCACGGACGAGTCCAGTCCGGACCGGACGTCGACCTTGTCCGGGTAGGCCTTGCGTTCGTCGTCGGTCGCCGCCGACCAGTACGTGTTGCGCTCGAGCACCAGGTGCTCACCGTCGTTGTCGTTCTCGACGACCTTGTAGGGGCCGGACGAGACCGGGTGCTCCTCGTACTTGGTGCCGGTGTCCTTGGCCTTCGGTACGGGGGTGAACTGCGTCTGCGTGGCCAGGTACGGGAACTCGCCCTCGGGCTTGTTCAGGTGGAAGACGATGGTGCGGCTGTCCGGCGTCTCGATCGCCGACAGACCCTTCTTGTCCTTGTACGGCCCCTGGTAGTCCGCCGCGCCGACCAGCCAGTCACGCAAGTAGGGGGCGCCGCCGGACAGTTCGGGCGCGAAGGAGCGCTCGATGCCGTACTTGATGTCGGCGGACGTGATCGCGGTCCCGTCCTCGTACTTCAGGCCCTTCTTCAGGGTGTACGTCCACACGGTGGCGCCCTCGCTGGGGCGTCCGGTGTCGGTGGCGAGGTCGGGGACGACCTTGGCGCCGGCCGCGCCGGCCTCGCGGTTGCGGGTGGTCAGGGTGCGGAAGACCAGGGAGGGGACGTTTCCGCCGCCGGAGGTGTACAGCCGCGCGGGGTCGAAGTCCGTCTGGGGCTCGGAGTTCAGGACCGTGAGGGTGCCGCCCTTGTGCGGCGCGGAGTCGCCGGCGGAGCCCTTGGCATCGTTGTCCTGCGGCCCGCAGGCGGCGGCGCCCGCTGCCAGAACCAGGCCTACGGATGCCGCGGCCGCACGGCGCGCTATGTCGGACGGATGACGCATCGGATGGACGACCTCTCGAATGATGAGACAGAGTGACGAGGAGTGAGACGAAGATGCACACACGTCTGCCTGGGCGTCGGGTCGTCGAGAGCCGTGACGGAAGACGTCACGCGAAAGGTGAAGGGTCGCGACGCGAACGCCTGAAGGCGGACGTCAGCGACAGTGGATGTCGGCCACGCAGAGCGGGGTCACGCCGATGAGCGCCAGCTCGAAGGCTGCGCGTGCGGCGGCGTGGGGGGTCGACATGCCCAGAAATATGTACGAACTTTCTGCGCATGTCAACGTGACCTCTGAGGCGCTTGTCAACTCCCGGGATACGGCCAGGGGTTGGGCAGGCAGTGGATCCCGTCGTGGTCGAGGAACTTGGTCTGCTGCTGCATCACGGGTGCGAGCTGGCCGTTCTTGCTGCAGGTGACGTGGCCGTGGCCGAGCCGGTGGCCGACCTCGTGGTTGATCAGCATCTGCCGGTACGCGTGGATCCGGTCGCCGTACGTCTTCGACCCCTGGGCCCATCTGTACGCGTTGATCATCACTCGCTCGGTGGACGCCGAGTCGCAGGAGACGTTGTCCTCGGTGGTGTCGAGGCCGGACTTGGCGCACCACGTGGCCGTGGTTCCGGGGCTGGCGAGCGTGATGACGAAGTCGGGTTTGCCGCTGTCGACACGCTCGAAGGTCCGGGCGCCGTCGTGGGCCCAACTGCGGTCGTCGTTGAGCGTCTTCTGCACGGCCTCGGCGAAGAGGGCCCCGTCCAGGCCCAGTCCGCGCTCCACGTCCACGCGATACGTGTACTTCCGGCCCTTGCCGGGCGCCCGGTCGGTACCGGGGACCGCGTCGAACTTCCCCGAGCCCCGGAACGTGGCGCCGAGCGCGTACTTCTGGCCCATCGCCTGCTCGTACGTCAGCGTGGCGACGCCGGGCGACGGCGCCGACGGCGGCGTCGACCGCACGTCCCGCGCCTGGTCGGTGGCCGACTGCGTTCCCACGGCGGTGTCGTCGCGTCCGTGCGTGACCTGGCCGGCGACGACGACGGCCAGCACGGTGGTGACCGCGGCGGCCGCGATGCCGGTGAACGTCCGCCCCTTGGAGCCCGTGTTCTGCGCGGGGACACCGGTGGGCGGCGCGTCGTCCAGGTCGCCGTCGGTGTCGGAGGGGGCGGCCAGGCCGGTGTTGGGGGCCCGGTCGGCGACGGAGGGGTACGGGTCGGCGGCGTGCGCGGAGACGCCGGAACGGCGCGCGAAGACGTCGTCGTCCTCGTCCTCGTCGAAGGCGTCGAGGTAGTCCTGCCGTGGCCCGAACCGGGGCTCCTGGCGCTGCCGCGGTATGGCGAGACCGGGCCCGGCGGAAGGTCCGTAACCGGCGGAGGGACCACGTCCGGCGGAAGGTCCGTTCCCGGTGGAGGGTCCGCGTCCGTTTGCGCCCTGCCCCCTCAACTCGCCCCACGCGCCGCCTGGTTCGCGCTGCTGGGGGTGTCCACCCCGGACCTGGGGCACGCCCTGGGCCGGCGTCCCGCCGCCGAACCTCGGAACCCCGCGGGCCGGTGTGCCGTCGGCGAACCCGGGCACGCCCCCGGCGGGTGTGCCGTCGGAGGGGCGGGGAACCCGCCGTGCCGGCGCGCCGTCCGCCCGCTGCGCCGGCCCGCGCTCCCGTGCGCCCGGCGGCTCCTGCGCGGCCCGGTTCCCGCGGCCGGCACGCTCACCCTCGGCCTCGCCCTTCGCTGCGGGAGCACTCCCGCGGCGGCTGTGGCGTCCCACGTCGCCCCTCAGCTCCCCGCGCTCTTGGCAGCGGTCTCGTCCTCACCGTCGACGGCACCGTAACCCGGTCCGTCGACGGCCGCACCATCGGATCCCGCCCGGGCGTGGCGGCTCCCGGAGGGCACCCCCTCCGGCAACTGCCCGGTCTCTTCGAGGAGTTCGAGGAAGGCCCTGGCCACGGTGTCCGGGTACTCCATCATCGCCACGTGCCCCGCGTCCGGCATCGTCAGCAGACGGCGGTCACGGAAGGCACGGGCCGCCCTGTGGGCCATGCGGAAGCCGACGAGCTGGTCCCGGCCGCCGTAGATGAGCAGGGTGGGGGCGAGGACGCGCTCGGCCTGGCGCCACAGTCCGTGCTGGCCGCCCAGGGTGTACGCGTTGACGATGCCGCGCGCGGAGCGCGTCATCGCGTCCCAGAAGTACGGCAGTTGGAGGCGGCGCTCCATCTCCTCGACGGCGTGGCGAAAACCCTCCGGCGTCACCCGCCCGGGGTCGCCGTAGCACAGCGCCATGACCCCGGTGACCCGCTGCTCCGCCGTCCACTCCCGGGTGAGCCGGTAGAACAGCGCGGCCACTCCGGGCAGCGCCAGCAGCCCGGTGGGCACCGCGCTGCGCTGGACGCGGATCTCCGGCAGGGCCGGCGACACCAGCGTCAGGGTCCGCACCAGATCGGGCCGCAGGGCCGCCACGCGCGTCGTCACCGCACCGCCGAGCGAGTTGCCGAAGAGGTGCACCGGGCCGCGCCCGGCCGCGTCGAGATGACGGATCACCGCGCGCGCGTGCCCGGTGACCGAGTAGTCGCCGTCGTCCGGCGGCGGCGAGTCGCCGAAACCCGGCAGGTCGAGGGCCTCGCCGTCGACGACGCCCTCCAGCTCCTGCATCAACGCCGACCAGTTCTGCGAGGAACCGCCGAGTCCGTGGACGTAGAGCGCGGGCGGCAGCCCCTCGCGCGCGGGCGGTCTCGCACGAATGGTCAGCGTGATTCCGGGCAACCCGACCGACCTGAGCCGCTCGCCCTCGGCGACCCTGACGGGCGCGACCTTCGGGAGCACGTTGATCGCCGGTACGGACGGCAGCTCGGTCGAGGACATGCGGCAATGTTACGAGACGATCACGCAGGGGCTCATGTGTTCGCCGTCACAGATGACAACAGGTGACCTGCGGATCGCATGGCGTCCGCATCGGGTGTTGCCTAGGCTCGTACAGAGGGCACCCGCTGTAGCCCCTGCTTCTCCCAGGGACATTCGTAGGAAGGGAGCCCATCATGACCGTAGACCCCACCGATCCCGAGGCGTTCGCCGACGAAGAGGCCCGCAAGGCATCGGAGTTCGACGTCGAGGCGCCGGAGAACGACGCCGCCGAGCAGCAGGCGGACCTCACTCCGGACCAGGACGAACCGCTCGACGACGTCGACCCGGCCCGCGCGAACGAGGCGGACGTCGTCGAGCAGCGCCGCGTCGTCTCCATCGACGAGGACGACTACCGCTGACACGGGACACGAGTGCATCCACGGGCCCCGCCGAGCAGGAAAGGAGCACGCTCCTGCCCACTCCGGCCCGCCCCGAAACCACCCGTCCGGCTTTCGTCGCCGTCCGGTCCGTGAAATTCTGCGCTCGCACCGCGCACACAGGGGTTACCGAAAAGTACGATGGCCGCGCGGCGCACACCGCATGTGGACGAATTTGGGAGGCGGCGTGACAGCCATCGAGCAGACAGAGGCGGCGCGCCCGAGGGGCACGCGCCTGCCGCGCCGAGCCCGACGGAACCAGCTGCTGGGCGCCGCCCAGGAAGTCTTCGTGGCGCAGGGCTACCACGCGGCCGCGATGGACGACATCGCCGAGCGCGCCGGCGTCAGCAAGCCGGTGCTCTACCAGCACTTCCCGGGCAAGCTCGACCTGTACCTGGCACTGCTGGACCAGCACTGCGAGTCGCTGATCCAGGCGGTGCGCAGCGCGCTGGCGTCGACGACCGACAACAAGCAGCGCGTACGGGCGACCATGGACGCCTACTTCGCGTACGTCGAGGACGACGGCGGAGCGTTCCGTCTGGTCTTCGAGTCGGACCTGACGAACGAGCCCGCGGTGCGCGAGCGCGTCGACAAGGTCACGAACGAGTGCGCGGAGGCGATCTGCGACGTGATCGCCGAGGACACCGGTCTCTCGCGCGCGGAGTCGATGCTGCTGGCCTCCGGCCTCGGCGGACTGGCCCAGGTCGTGGCCCGCTCCTGGCTGCACAGCGACCGCAGCGTCCCGCGCGACCAGGCGGTGCAGCTGCTGACCTCGCTGGCCTGGCGCGGCATCGCGGGCTTCCCGCTGCACGGCACGGACCAGAACCACTGACACCCACGCGCGCGCGTGGGCGCCGTACAGGACACCACGTCACTGAGGGCACGCACGCGCGCGTGAGGGTCGTTTGTTCCCGTGGGCTGTTCGCTCCTGGCGTTCTCACGCGGAACGTGTACGTCCCCTCACCGGGCTAATGTGTGCTGGGTACGGCGCGGATTGGTCGCGCACTTCACTGACCGTCGGAGGGACATAGCCGTGGAGGTCAAGATCGGCGTGCAGCACGCGCCCCGCGAGATCGTTCTGGAGAGCGGTCAGAGCGCCGAGGAGGTCGAGCGGATCGTGGCCGAGGCACTTGCCGGGAAGTCGCAGCTGCTGACCCTCGTGGACGAGCACGGCCGCAAGGTCCTCGTCCCGGCCGAGCGCCTCGCCTACGTCGAGCTCGGCGAGCCGGCCCCGCGCAAGGTGGGCTTCGGCGCGCTGTAGTCACACGCGACGACAGGGCCCGGCGACGTCGAGTCGCCGGGCCCTGTCGCGTTTCGCGAGGGTGCCGCGAGGCCGCCGCGAGCGATTCTCCCCTTCACGGCGAGCGGGTTTCCCCTCCACGGATGGAGCACAGGTCGTGCACAGAGGAGGATTGCATTCCGCAGGTCACGGGTATGACGGGCTACGACCGTGATACGCGCCGTGCGCGCTGTGTGGCCGTGTGGGAGGGACACCATGATGTTGATCGAAGCACTCGGCTCCGCTCTGCTCGGTCTCGTGCTGGCGTGGACGGCGAACCGCCGCCTCGCCCAGCGTCTGCCGGCCCGTTCCCTGGTCCTGGCGACCGGTGTCGCCGGAGCCCTCTTCGGCGCCTTCGTCACGCACAGCGCCTTCGACCCCGGCAACTCCCTGCTCGTCCTCGTCGGCGCGGCGATCGTCTCGGCGGCGTCCCTGTCCCTGCTGCTGCGCCCCGCGGGAAGACTCCGCCGGCGCCAGGCACCGGCATAGATCCTCCCGACGACGGCCGCGACGGCTCCCCGTAGCGGAACAGCTCCCCCGTGAGGGCGTGCGCTAGGCGGCCAGCCCCAGCGCGGCCATCCGCTTGGTGTGCGCCTCGGTGATCCGCGAGAACATCCGTCCCACCTCGGCCAGATCGAACCCGTCGGCGACCCCGCCCACGAGCATCGTGGACAGCGCGTCCCGGTCGGCGACGACCCGCTGGGACTGCGACAGCGCCTCACCCATCAACCGCCGGGCCCACAAGGCGAGTCGCCCGCCGACCCGCGGATCGGCGTCGATGGCGGCGCGCACCTTCTCCACCGCGAACCCCGCATGTCCCGTGTCGTCGAGGACGGCCAGGACCAGCTCCCGGGTGTCCGAATCGAGCCGGGCCGCGACCTCCCGGTAGAAGTCGCTGGCGATCGAGTCACCGACGTACGCCTTGACCAGCCCCTCCAGCCAGTCCGACGGGGCCGTCTGCTTGTGGAAGCCGTCCAGGGCGGCGACGAACGGCTCCATCGCCTGGGTCGGCTCCTCGCCGATCTCGGTCAGCCGGTTCCGCAGCCGCTCGAAGTGGTGGAACTCGGCCGACGCCATCTTCGCCAGCTCCGCCTTGTCGGCCAGCGTCGGCGCGAGTTTCGCGTCCTCCGCGAGCCGCTCGAACGCCGCGAGTTCGCCGTAGGCGAGCGCGCCGAGCAGGTCCACGACGGCGGCCCGGTACTGGGGTTCCGCGGAGGCCGTGGCCCAGTCCTGGGCCGCCACTCCGGTCTGCTCGGCGGGTGCGTCAGAGGTGTTGTCAGGCGTCGTCATGAAGCGCACAATAGTCCGCTCGCCGGGCTGCGGAAGGCCCTGGTCAATCAGTGTGATGACGGCTACGTGACCAAATCGGCCATCGCATGTGCGCGATTCCGGGGTACAGTGGTAATGCGCCTGCCGAAGTATCGACAGGCCGCACGTATGAGGATGCCCGGTCGGTGGCCCGATCGGCTCCGACCCGACAGACCTCCAAACCGTACGGCACATCGCGTACGGCCTCCGGAGGGACACCCTCAGCGGTACGAGCGCTAGAGCGTCGGCAGTGGTCCCGTGCGTTACGGCAAGCCCGTAAGGCAGCCGACGTCCCCGGCACGGTCCGTCAAAGACCCCCGCGCTCGCCTCGCACCGCGCACACAGAAGAGGCAGCACCCTGACTACGACGTTCAGAGATCTCGGAATCCTTCCCGAGACCGCCGAGGCCCTCGAGGCCGTCGGCATCATCAACCCCTTCCCCATCCAGGAGATGACCCTCCCCGTCGCCCTCTCCGGCACGGACGTCATCGGCCAGGCCAAGACCGGCACCGGCAAGACGCTGGGCTTCGGTCTCCCGCTCCTCGAGCGCGTCACCGTCCCCGCGGACGTGGAGGCGGGCCGCGCGAAGCCCGAGGACCTCACCGACACCCCGCAGGCGCTGGTCGTCGTCCCCACGCGCGAGCTGTGCACGCAGGTCACCAACGACCTGCTGACCGCGGGCAAGGTGCGCAACGTGCGCGTACTCGCCATCTACGGCGGCCGGGCCTACGAGCCCCAGGTCGAGGCCCTGAAGCAGGGCGTCGACGTGGTCGTCGGCACCCCGGGCCGGCTCCTGGACCTCGCGGGCCAGAAGAAGCTCAACCTCAAGCACGTCAGGTGCCTGGTCCTGGACGAGGCCGACGAGATGCTCGACCTGGGCTTCCTGCCCGACGTCGAGAAGATCATCGACATGCTTCCGGTCAAGCGCCAGACCATGCTGTTCTCGGCGACCATGCCGGGCGCGGTCATCGGCCTCGCGCGCCGCTACATGTCGCAGCCCACGCACATCCGCGCCACCGCGCCGGACGACGAGGGCGCGACCGTCGCGAACACCGCGCAGTACGTCTACCGCGCGCACAACATGGACAAGCCCGAGATGGTCGCGCGGATACTGCAGGCCGAGGGCCGCGGGCTGGCCATGATCTTCTGCCGTACGAAGCGAACGGCGGCCGACCTCGCCGACCAGCTCAAGCAGCGCGGTTTCGCCGCCGGAGCGGTCCACGGCGACCTCGGCCAGGGTGCCCGCGAGCAGGCGCTGCGCGCCTTCCGCAACGGCAAGGTGGACGTCCTCGTCTGCACCGACGTCGCCGCGCGCGGCATCGACGTCGAAGGCGTGACGCACGTCATCAACTACCAGTCGCCGGAAGAGGAGAAGACCTACTTGCACCGCATCGGCCGCACCGGCCGCGCGGGCAAGAAGGGCATCGCGATCACGCTGGTCGACTGGGACGACATCCCGCGCTGGCAGCTGATCAACAAGGCGCTGGAGCTGAAGTTCAACGACCCGCCGGAGACGTACTCCACCTCCCCGCACCTCTTCGAGGAGCTGAGCATCCCCGCGGGCACCAAGGGTGTCCTGCCCCGTGCCGAGCGCACGCGCGCGGGTCTCGAGGCGGAGGTGCTGGAGGACCTGGGCGAGACCGGCGGCCGCGGTGCGCGCGGTCGCGGTGGCCGGGGCGGCGACCGGGGCGGCCGGGACGAGTCCCGCTCCGCCGACCGCGAGCGTCCCGCGGGTACGCCGCGACGGCGCCGTCGTACCCGCGGCGGGGCGGTGACGGACGGCGCGGCCACGTCGGAGACGGCTGCCGCGGCCGAGGTCACGGCAGCCGAGGAGGCCACGGGCACGCGTACCCCGCGCCGCCGTCGCCGCACCCGCGGTGGGGCGTCCCAGGAGCCGCTGACGGCCACGGTGACGGCTCCCGAGGCCACGGCGCCCGTGACGGCCGCCGAGTCCGCCGTGGACGCTGTCGAGGGCACCCTGGACACCGCCGGCGGGACCGCGGCGAAGTCGCGCCGCCGCCGCACCCGCAAGTCCGCGGAGCCGACGGTGGTTTCGGCGGAGACGACCGTCGCCGAGACCCCGGCACCGGTGGCCGTGGAGCCCGAGGCGTCTCCGGCCGAGCCGCGTCGTCGTACGCGCAAGGCGACGGCAGCCGCGGAGGCCGCGCTCGACACGGCCGAGGGGGCGTCGACGACCGAGTCGGCCCCGGAGGCGACGGAGACCACTGCGCGTCGGCGTACCCGCAAGGCCGCGGCGAGCACGGAGACGGTCACCGAGACGGCGGAAGCCGCCGAGGCCAAGCCGCGCACCCGTACCCGCAAGGCAGCGGCCACCGCGGCCGAGGCCGCGGTCGACACGGCGGAAGCCACGGAGACCAAGCCGCGCACGCGCACCCGCAAGGCCGCGGTGTCGGCCGTCGACACGGCGGAGGCCGCCGAGGCCAAGCCGCGTACCCGTACGCGCAAGACGGCCGCGGTCGCCGAGCCGCTCGCGGACACCGCCGAGGCCACGGAGCCCAAGCCCCGCACGCGCAAGACCGCGGCTGCGGTGGAGGCCCCGGTCGAGACGGCGGAGGTCGCGGAGACCAAGCCGCGCACGCGCACCCGCAAGGCGGCAGCCGCCGCGGAGACCGCCGTCGACACGGCGGAGGCCGTGGAGGCCAAGCCGCGCCGGACCCGCAAGAAGGCCGCAGCGGCCGAGGTCTCGGCCGGGATCCCGGCGCAGACGGCCGACGAGCCGGACGTGAAGCCGCGCACGCGCACCCGTAAGGCCGCGGTGGCGGCCGTCGACACGGCGGAGGCCGTCGAAGCCAAGCCGCGTACCCGTACGCGCAAGGCGGCGGCGACCGCGGAGACGGCGCTCGACACCGCGGAGGGCACGGCGACCAGGCCGCGCACCCGCAAGAAGGCCGCCGCGGCCGAGGTTCCGGCCGAGACCGTCGAGGCCACGCCCCGCCGGCGTACGCGCAAGGCCGCCGAGTCGGCCGAGGCCGTTACGGCGCCCGAGGCCACCGAGGCCAAGCCGCGCACGCGCGCACGCAAGGCCGCGGTGGCTGCCGTCGACACGGCGGAAGGCGCCGAGGCCAAGCCGCGCACCCGTACGCGCAAGACGGCCGTCGCGGCCGAGATCCCGGCACAGGCCTCCGAGGAGCCCAAGCCTCGGACGCGCACGCGGAAGGCCGCGGCGTCCGCCGAGGCTCCCGCCGACGCGGCCGAGGCCAAGCCCAGGGCGCGCCGCACCCGCAAGGTGGCGGCCGGCGCTGAGCCCACGGAGAGCTGACCGCTCACCCACCCGACGGCCCGGTCCACACCACGTGGACCGGGCCGTCGGCGTCCCGCCCCCCGCGCCACGTCCCCCACCTGCCACGCCCCCACCCCGCCCGCCTCCCCTCCCCGTCACCCCGGCCGGATAACCTCACCCTTATGAGCAGGCCTCCGAGCTTCACCCCGCCTCCCGGTGCCCGCGCGTATGCCCTGCGTACCGGGCGTGGGGAGTTCGCCGTCGTGGACGCGCCCGCGGCGGCCGGCGTTGCCGAGAAGGGCACCGCCCTCCTGCTCCCCGGCTTCACGGGCAGCAAGGAGGACTTCAACCCCCTGCACCTGTCGCTCGCGGCCCGTGGCTACCGGACCGTCGCCGTGGACGGCCGGGGCCAGTACGAGTCCGACGGCCCGGAAGAGGACGAGTCGGCCTACGCGCAGAGCGAGTTGGCGCGGGACGTCCTCGCGCAGGCCGCCGCCCTGGGCACGCCGCTCCACCTCGTGGGCCACTCCCTCGGGGGGCAGATCGCGCGGGCGGCCGTGCTGCTGGACCACTCCCCGTTCCGCTCGCTCACCCTCATGGCTTCCGGACCGGCGCACATCTCCGCCTCCCAGCAGCAGCGTGTCAAGCTGCTCCGCGACGCCCTCGCCGTGATGTCGATGGCCGAGGTGTGGGAGGCGATCCAGGCCATGGAGACACCCGAGGAGACGGACACCGGCGAACTCGACGCGGGTCTGGACGACCAGGAGGATCTGCGGCGCCGCTGGCTCGGCAACAAGCCCGCCCAACTCCTCGCCACGGGCCGCCAGTTGTGTGTCGAGCCGGACCGCGTGGCGGAACTGGCCGCCGTGCCGCTGCCCTTCCACGTCCTGTCGGGAGAGCGCGACGACACCTGGCCGGTGCCGCTCCTGGACGAGATGTCCCTGCGGCTGCGCGCCCACCGCACGGTCATCGAGGGCGCCGAGCACTCACCGAACACCGACAGGCCCCTCGAAACGGCCCGCGCGTTCGCCGACTTCTGGGACGGGACGGCCGCCGCCTAGAACGTCCACGCGGGACCCCGGCTAGTACTGCGTCTGCAGGTGCTCCCAGAAGCCGTCCCGCAGCGCACGCCGCAGATCCGCCTGTCCGCGCAGCGAGTACTGCAGCAGGCCCTCCGCCTCGACCAGCAGGTCCTGGTCCACCGAGCCCGGCAGATACGGGTGCCCGGGCAGCAGCTCGACCAGCGATTCCCGCCCGCGGGCCGCCAGCCACTTCGCCGCGATCTGGGCGCCGACGAAGCGGACGTTCTCACGGGTCGGCCGGGTGGTGCCGGCCTCGTAGGCGGGGGCGGTGCGGCGGGCGACGTAGGGCTTGAAGAAGTCGAGGTCCAGGGTGCGCTGGCTGTCGACCTCCCAGAGCAGGGGCTCGGCCTGGTTGCGGCCCTCGGGTGCCTCGATGCCCCACAGGTGGACCCGGGCGCCGTACCCCTGCGCCGCCTCGACCGCCGACACCAGGTCCTCGTCGCCGCCCAGCAGAGCCGCGTCGCTGATCGCGCGGTGCCGGGCCAGGGACTCCAGGTCGGTCCGGATCAGTGAGTCGACGCCCTTCTGCTGGTTGTTGGCGTTGAGGTTGCCCAGCCGGACCTTGACGTCCGGGAGCTCGGCGATCGACTGCTGCTCGGCGGTGTGGATGCGGCGTCTCGCGCCGTCGTACCAGTAGACCCTGAGCAGCCGGCTGTCCGCGAAGACCGTGCGGGCCCGGTCGATGAGGGCCTCGATCAGGCCCTCGGCGTCGAGGTCGAAGGCACGGCGGTCCTCCGTCCCGGCGACCAGGCGCCCCGCGGCCGCGTACAGGTATCCCGCGTCGACGAAGATCGCATGCGTCGAGGGCGTCTTCGCAACCTCGGCGAGCATGCGCTGCAGCAGCTCGTTGGTGCGGTCGATGCGGGCGGTGAGGGCCGCGAGGTCGTCGTTCATCACCTTCATTGTCCCGGCGGTCACGCTGCGAACACAACCGGTCCCGGTCGGTCTCGTCGAGTCGTCTCGACGGTCCCTTACCGGCTAGTAGTTAGCTGTTCGAAAAATTTCCTTAGCGTAGGGAATGTTTGTAACACGCAGCCCGTTGACTGGAACAGAACCACGAGACGAAGGGAGAGGCCATGCGCTTCGAAATCATGCGACTCGACGAGGTCGACGGAACGCCCGTGGACAGCACCGTCGTGGATGCCGCCTCCGTCAACCGAATCGTCCAGCAGGCCGCCGCCATCGGGCAGCGACTCTGGATCCGTCCGGCCGACACCACGGCCTTGTAACAGACACTGACGCGGATCACCGCCGAAGCTTCGAAGCCCCTGTACGGCACGGACGCCGTACAGGGGCTTTGCGCGTAGGGGGGCTCGGGCGCCCTTGACCCCGGGCGCCCTTGATCACCTCACCCGCCCTTGATCACCTGCGTGACCCCGTTGATGATCTGCTGCACGGCGATGGCGGACAGCATCATGCCCGCGAGCCGCGTCACCAGGACGACGCCGCCGTCCTTGATGATCCGGATGATCAGCAGCGAGTAGCGCATGACCAGCCACAGCACGACGTGGATCGCGAGGATCGCGCACCACACCGACACCTGCGTGGCCACGCTGTCGGCCTTCTGCACGGCGAGGATGACGGACACGATCGCTCCGGGACCGGCCAGCAGCGGCATGCCGAGCGGTACGAGGGCGACGTTGACGTCCTTGGTCTGCTTCGGTTCGTCGGTCTTGCCGGTGAGCAGGTCGAGGGCGATCAGCAGGAGCAGCAGCCCGCCCGCGATCATCAGCGCGGGCACCGAGACGTGCAGGTAGTCGAGGATCTGGTGGCCGAGGAGCCCGAAGACGGTGATGACCCCGCACGCCACGCAGACGGCCTGGAAGGCCATGCGCTTTTGCACCTTGCCGGGGCGTCCGGCGGTCAGGGCGAGGAAGATCGGGGTGATCCCGGGGGGATCCATGATGACGAAAAGGGTCAGGAACAGGGAGCCGAAGACGGCGAGGTCGAACATGAGGGCCTAGCTGTGGTGACGAGGGTGAGCGGGGAGGCGGGAGCGGGTTTCAGGCCCCGCCGGTCCCGGGCACGGGGAACGCCCCGGTAGCCCGCCGCGTGATCTCGCCGTACACCTCGGGGTCGGTCGTGTACTCCCCGAGGACACACGTCTTGCGGCTGCCGTGGTAGTCGCTGGACCCGGTGACGAGCAGCCCCAGGTCTGCCGCGAGAGCCCGCAGCCGCGCCCGGGTGCCGGGGTCGTGGTCCATGTGGTCGACCTCGATGCCGTCGAGTCCGGCGGCGGCCAGCTCGGCGATCGTGGCCTCGGGCACGGTACGGCCGCGCTTGCTGGCGCCGGGGTGCGCGAAGACGGTGACCCCGCCCGCGGCCTTGACCAGCCGGATCGCCTCGAAGGGGTCGGTCTCGTGCTTCTCGACGAAGGCCCGGCCGCCGTCGGCCAGCCACTGCGGGGTGAACGCGTCGCTCACCGTCGGCACCACGCCCAGCTCGACCAGCGCGGTGGCGACGTGCGGCCGTCCGACCGAACCGTCCCCGGCGATGCGCAGCACCTGCTCCCAGGTGACCGGCACGCCCAGCTCGTTCAGCCTGGCGACCATGCCCTGGGCGCGCGGCACCCGGTCGTCCCGGACGAGCTCGCGCTCGGCGAGCAGGGCCGGCTCCTCGGGGTCGAAGAGGTAGGCGAGCATGTGCATGGAGACGCCGTCGACACGGCAGGACAGCTCGGCCCCGGTCACGAGCGTGACCCCCTCGGGCAGCGCGGCGACGGCCTCGGCGTGCCCGCGGGTGGTGTCGTGGTCGGTCAGCGCGACGGCGTCCAGCCCGGCCGCGGCGGCGTTGCGTACCAGCTCGGCGGGGGTGTCGGTACCGTCGGAGGCCGTGGAGTGGGTGTGCAGGTCGATGCGCACGCGGCGGGCTCCAGGCGGTGACGGAACGGAACGGGACGCTCAAGGATAACCGGATTTACGGACTCATCTGTCACACCCGAATCCGGCATGCGCCCCCTACAGCTGACCCTCAGGGTTTCAACAGTCGGGGTGAGAGCGCGCCGCAGGGGACGAGCTCGACCTCCGCCCCCGCGTCCCGCAGATCCGTCAGTACCAGTTCGTCGTACATCAGCAGCCCGGACTGCTCGGGCCACACCACGGCCCACAGCCACAGCCCCCGCGCCTCCCCGGCGAAGACCGCGCGGTCGTCGGGGCTGCCGGAGACGAGCCACAGCGGGGTCGGCCGGCCACCGGCGAGCACCTTGGTCTGGGGCGGCTTCTCGACGTCCAGGTACGGCCCCGGGTCCGGTCCGTCGACGCCCGCGTACCGCGCGCCGAGCCCGACCCCCAGCTCCTCGGCGACGAGGATCAGCTCCCCCATGCCGCCGAGCGGGCCCGGGCCCGAGCAGGCCACCGCGGTGGCGCGGCCGCCGTGCCGGTCGTCGCCCGCGTACGCCACGCCCGTGAACAGCCAGCCGACCGGCAGGGGCCACGGCATCCACACCGGCACCTGCGTGCGGTGCACCACGACACTGAGGGCCTCGACGCTGGGCGGGACCACGGGCTGCACCGGGTGCACGGTGCCGTGCACATCGCACTGCCAGGAATCGGCGAAGAGTCCGGGAGCCCTGACCCGGCCACCACACTTCGGGCAACTGGGTTCGCCCCTCATAGGGCCCCACGGTCCTACCCCTGCTCCCCCACGTCAAGGACGATCACCCGTCCGGACGGAACCGTTCACGACATTCCCCGCCCAAGAATAGATGTCACTTGCATTTATTAGCTGCCCTAACTTACTATGTGTATACACCAACTATCTCGATCCGGGAGTGGAGGAAGCATGTCTGACCCCTTCGACGCGGGAGCCGGCGGCATCCTGCGGCAGCCGAAGGCCGTATGGGCGACGGCCGGCGCGTCCGTCGTCGCCTTCATGGGAATCGGACTCGTGGACCCGATCCTGCCGTCCATCGCCCAGGGCCTCGACGCCACCGCGAGCCAGGTCTCGCTGCTCTTCACCTCGTACTTCCTGATCACCGCCGTGGCGATGCTGCTGACCGGCTTCGTCTCCAGCCGCATCGGCGGCCGCAGGACGCTGCTGCTCGGCCTCGCCTTCGTCGTCGTCTTCGCGGGCCTGGCCGGCACCTCTGGCTCGGTGGGCGAACTGGTCGGCTTCCGGGCCGGGTGGGGTCTCGGCAACGCCCTGTTCGTCTCCACGGCACTGGCGGTCATCGTCGGCGCGGCGGCGGGCGGCAGCGCGGCGGCGATCCTGCTCTACGAGTCCGCCCTGGGCCTCGGCATGGCCTGCGGCCCGCTGCTGGGCGCGGTGCTGGGGAACGTCAGCTGGCGTTACCCGTTCTTCGGCACGGCCACGCTGATGGCGATCGGCTTCCTGTGCATCGCGGCGTTCCTGAAGGAGCAGCCGAAGCCGGCCCGCAAGACCTCGGTCCTCGACCCCATCAGGGCGCTCGGCCACGGCGGCCTCGCCTCCGCCGCCGCCTCCGCGTTCTTCTACAACTACACGTTCTTCACCGTGCTGGCCTTCACCCCGTTCGTGCTGAACATGACCCCGTACCGGTCGGGGGCCGTGTTCTTCGCCTGGGGCCTGCTGCTGGCCGTGTTCTCCGTCGTCGTCGCGCCGCGCCTGCAGAAGCGGTTCGGCTCCCTGAGGGTGCTCGGCGGCTCGCTGGTGCTGCTGGCCGCCGACGTACTCGTCCTCGGCTACGGCGACCACACCACCGCCGTCGTCTGCACGATCCTGTCCGGCGCGTTCATCGGCGTGAACAACACCGTCTACACCGAGCTGGCCCTCGGCGTGTCGGACGCGCCGCGCCCGGTGGCGAGCGCGGGCTACAACTTCGTGCGCTGGTTCGCCGCCGCCGCGGCTCCCTACTTCGCGCCGAAGATCGAGGAGTGGACCGACATCCACGTCCCGTTCGTGGTCGCCGCGGTCACCGCGGTCCTGGGCGCGCTCGTCGTCCTCGTACGGCGGAACGCGCTGACCCACGAGGCGGAGGAGCTGGAGACCGCGCACGCGACCGAGGACGGTGTCACCGTCTTCGCCAACTGACGCGAGCCGGGCGCCGGTTGGTGAGCTTGCTCACGCGCCGGTCAGTCCAGCGGGACGGACTTGCGGGACGGGTCCCTGAGGTCCGTCCCGTGCGTCAGCCACCGCTCCTGGAGGGCCTGGGCGCCGTGCACGCGCTTCCAGGCCGCCTCGTTCGCCGTCATGGGCAGCAGCGGCAGGAAGCGGACGGGGTCGAGGGGCTCGTCGAGTGCGAGGTCCTCGACCAGACCGCCGGGCTCCGCGACCAGGACGGAGCCGAACGGGGCACCGGGCCACAGGGGTTCACCGAGGTCGAGGGAGGCACCGGGGGCCACGACCACGCCCTCGACCTGCGGGGACGCGGCGAGGACGGCGAGCGGACGCAGCGCCTTGTCGGTGTCGGCCAGGCCCGCGCGCACCGAGAGCACCAGCTCGGCCCGCGGTCCCTTGACGGGGTCGGCGAGCACCGCGGTGGGGTCGCTCATCGGCTGCGCCGACATGCCGAGGGTGGCGTAGCGAACGATGTCGTCCTCGTGGAAACGGAGCACCTCGATGCGGTCCGTGCCGAGGAACGTGACCGCCGCGCGCGCGTCCGGTTCGCCCAGGGCGGTGCGCAACCTCGCCTCGACAAGAGGAAGAACATCAACCATGCGGCGAGCATAGAACTCGTCAGTACCGGGCAAAGCAGCGCCTTGACACTTTGGGCGGCTGATACTCTGGCCCGGTCGTCGGGGCAGCACGCATGGGGGTACCGCCCAGGCCGTTCAGGCATTGGGGGAGTCGCGATCGAGCCCCGACACTGTGGAACTCCCTTGCGGGAGTGGATCGTCCCTTACGAGGGACCGGCCGGAGGAGGTGGGGCTGTCATGGATCGAAGTCACCCGTGCAGTACCACTCGCTCTTCCCGCCGCTGATGTAGCTGAGCTGGTCCGGCTCTGGCTGACCGTCTCCTTTCAGGTCTGCGTCCTCACGCGGAAGAGCACTTCGTCTCGCCTTGCCTGATCTGTCTGATCTGAATCAGCAGCGAAACCCGCCACCGCGACGGTGCGGTGCTCCCCGCTTTGTGGACGTGCCAAACACCCACGGCCCAGGACGTCCCCATTCCGGGTAGTTCCATCCGTCGTCGGCGCCCTTTCGTTGCCTGTCACGAAGGAGCCAGCCATGTCGATGATCCGTGACCTCCGCGCCGCGGTCCGCCCGTCCCGCCCCGCGCTGCGCAAGGGCGCGCTGCACCTGGACAACGGCGGCTACGACACCACGCGCGACCCGGCGACCCCCTCGGCCGTCGTCGACTGCGCCGTCTACCGCGACGGCACCCGGGTCCAGACCCCGCAGCCGCTGACGCCGCACGAGGCGATGCGTTCGGTGCGGCGCGACGGGGGCTTCGTGTGGATCGGGCTGCACGAGCCGACCGAGTCCGAATTCTCCGGCATCGCAAGCGAGTTCGGACTGCACCCGCTGGCCGTCGAGGACGCCGTCCAGGCCCACCAGCGGCCCAAGCTGGAGCGCTACGACGACTCCCTGTTCACCGTCTTCAAGACCATCCACTACGTCGAGCACGACGAGCTCACCGCCACCAGCGAGATCGTCGAGACCGGCGAGGTCATGTGCTTCACCGGGCGGGACTTCTTCATCACCGTCCGGCACGGCGGCCAGGGTTCGCTGCGCGCGCTGCGCCACCGCCTCCAGGACGACCCCGAGCTGCTCGCCAAGGGTCCCTCGGCGGTGCTGCACGCGATCGCCGACCACGTCGTCGACGGCTACCTCGCGGTCGCCGACGCCATGCAGGACGACATCGACGAGGTGGAGACCGAGGTCTTCTCGCCGGGCCGCGGCGGTGTCGCGCGCGGTGTCGACTCGGCGCGGATCTACCAGCTCAAGCGCGAGGTGCTGGAGTTCAAGCGCGCGGTGTCGCCGCTGCTGCGGCCGATGCAGCTGCTGAGCGAGCGGCCGATGCGGCTGATCGACCCGGACATCCAGAAGTACTTCCGGGACGTCGCCGACCACCTGGCGCGCGTCCAGGAGCAGGTGTTCAGCTTCGACGAGCTGCTGAACTCCATCCTCCAGGCCAACCTCGCCCAGGCGTCGGTCGCGCAGAACGAGGACATGCGGAAGATCACCGCGTGGGCGGCCATCATCGCCGTCCCGACGATGGTGACCGGTGTGTACGGCATGAACTTCGACTCCATGCCGGAACTCCACTGGCACTACGGCTACCCGACGGTCCTGTGCGTCACGGTGGCCCTGTGCGTCGGCATTCACCGCAGCCTGAAGCGGAACGGCTGGCTGTGAGACGGCCTGGATAGGCTGAGCCCATGACAAGCGAGCTGCTCGACCAGGCCCTCGTCGAGGAGGCCACGAAGAAGTCCGGCCTCATCTGGGTCCGGGGTGCCGGGGTGCCGGCCCGCGCGCTGTGGCACGCGTGGCACGAGGGTGCCGCGTGCGTGGTCGGCGACGGTCCCGGTGAGCAGCCGCTGCCCGGGCTGGCCGACGGCGGCCCGGCCGAGGTGACCGTGCGCAGCAAGGACAAGGGCGGCCGGCTGGTGACCTGGCCGGCGAAGGTCGTGGAGCTCGCGTCCGGATCCGAGGCGTGGCAGGCCGCGGTCGCCGAGCTGAAGGGCAAGCGTCTCAACGCGCCCGACGGAGAGGCGATGCCGGAGCGGTGGGCACGCGAGTGCCGGGTGCTGCGTCTGGAGCCGGCGGGTGCGTCGGCTCCCCTGCCGGACGGCTCCCTGGCCGAGGCACCGCTGCCGTCCCCCGCCACCACACGCCGGCCGGCCCCCGCGGGCCTGCCGCGGCTGCTCTTCAAGAGGAAACGCAGGCCCTGACGGTTCAGGACGTCGGGAGCTGTTTGCCGTAGTCCACCGTCTCGCTCTTGTCCGGCTCGACGAGTGCGAAGTCCTTGTTCCAGGCGGAGAAGGTCAGCGTGCCCGCGCCGCCCGCGCGTTGCAGGCGCAGGGGATACGGCTTGCCCTCCAGGGAGACGTCGAGGGTGCCGCCGGAGCCCTTGTCACCGGTGATGCGGATGGTGCGGGTACCCGACTGCTCGTGATGACCGTCGGTCGCGAGGGACCCGTGCAGGGTCAACAGACCTTCGAGGAGGACGTCCTTGTCCGTGAAGCCACTGAACCTCTTGTACGAGGGGTCGCCCTGCGGCACCTTCACGTACTTGCCGTCGAGCTTGCCGGCGCTCGCCGCGCCCGTGCCGCCGTCGGCGTGGTCGCCGTCGGCGTGGTTCCAGAAGCCCGCGCCGGCCTTCAGGTACAGCTTCTCGCCGATCCGCAGCAGCCCG
Source organism: Streptomyces sp. C1-1 (assembly GCF_050214755.1). Classification (NCBI taxonomy): domain Bacteria; kingdom Bacillati; phylum Actinomycetota; class Actinomycetes; order Kitasatosporales; family Streptomycetaceae; genus Streptomyces; species Streptomyces sp. C1-1. The sequence continues at coordinate 3,906,374 of NZ_CP189826.1, forward strand.
AAGGCGACGCCCTTGGAGGTGACCGAGCCGGTACCGCCGTCGGGCTTGAGGCGCATGTCGAGGGTGTACGTGCGCCCGTTGGTGACGACGGTTCCGGAGAGCCGTACCGTCTTCGCCGACCGGGCGGCCGCCCGGGTTCTCGACTGGATCTGCGCGGCCGACAGCTTGCCGACCCCGTTGGTGCCGGCGTCGGGGTCCTCGCTGCATCCCGTGAGGAACCCCGTGCCCGTCACGACCAGGGCGCACATCGCACCCAGCAGCGTGGTCCGGCGGATACGGTCCTGGGGGATCACAGACACAGGTGGGGCTGCCTTCCGGTCGTGGGACGTGAGCGGCGTACGGCAGCGTACCGGGGGTCCGCGGGCCCGGGCGGAGGCAGTCCGTCCGGACCTCCCACCAGGGCGGCCGCGATCGTGACGGGCTAGCCTGAAGCCCACCGGAGTGGGCAAAGCGGAAAAGCAACACAAGCCGAAACACCCGTAGAGAACCCGTCAGAAAAGGAGGCGCGGCCATGGCAGCGGGCGCCCCCCGGATCTTCGTCTCGCACCTCTCCGGTGTCGCCGTGTTCGATCCCAGCGGCGACCAGGTGGGCCGCGTGCGCGATCTGGTCGTCATGCTGCGCGTCGGGCGGCGGCCCCCGCGCGTGCTCGGGCTCGTCGTCGAACTGTCCACCCGGCGCCGGATCTTCCTGCCGATGACCCGGGTCACCGGCATCGAGTCCGGACAGGTCATCACCACCGGTGTGCTCAACGTCCGCCGCTTCGAGCAACGGCCCACCGAGCGCCTCGCGTTCGGCGAGCTCCTCGACCGGCGGGTGACGCTCGTGGAGACCGGCGAGGAGGTCACCGTCCTCGATCTGTCGGTGCATCATCTGACGGCCCGCAGGGACTGGGAGGTCGACCGCGTCTTCGTCCGCAAGGGCAGGAAGGGCAGCGCCTTCCGGCGGGCCAAGGGCGAGACGCTGACAGTGGAGTGGTCCGCGGTGACCGGCTTCTCCCTGGAGGAGCACGGACAGGGCGCCGAGAGCCTCCTGGCCACCTTCGAGCAGCTGCGCCCGGCCGACCTCGCCAACGTCCTGCACCACCTGTCCGCCAAGCGGCGCGCGGAGGTCGCCGCCGCCCTCGACGACGACCGCCTGGCCGACGTGCTGGAGGAGCTCCCGGAGGACGACCAGATCGAGATCCTCGGCAAGCTGAAGGAGGAGCGGGCGGCGGACGTCCTGGAGGCCATGGACCCGGACGACGCGGCCGACCTGCTCTCCGAACTGCCGGAGGAGGACAAGGAGCGGCTGCTGAGCCTGATGGAGCCCGCCGACGCGGCCGACATGCGGCGCCTGATGGCGTACGAGGAGCACACGGCGGGCGGTCTGATGACCACCGAGCCGATCGTGCTGCGGCCGGACGCCACCGTCGCCGACGCCCTCGCCCGGGTGCGCAACGCCGACCTCTCCCCCGCCCTCGCCGCCCAGGTCTACGTCTGCCGCCCGCCGGACGAGACTCCCACCGGCAAGTACCTGGGCACGGTCCACTTCCAGCGCCTGCTGCGAGACCCGCCGTACACCCTGGTCAGCTCGATCATCGACGACGACCTGCAGCCGCTGGACCCGGACGACGCGCTGCCGGTCGTCGCCGGGTTCTTCGCGACGTACGACATGGTCGCGGCGCCCGTCGTGGACGAGTCCGGCTCGCTGCTGGGCGCGGTGACCGTGGACGACGTCCTCGACCACATGCTGCCCGAGGACTGGCGGGAGACGGAGTTCCACCTGGACGGCGAGGATGCCGAGGGGGTGGCCGCGCATGGCTCCTGAGCGCGAGAGCACACGTGAGCGGACCCCGGCGGGCGCGACGGCGAGCACCCGCCCGCGGCCGAGGCTGGACCAGCCGCGGCCGCCGCGCCGGCGGCTGCTGCCGGAGTGGGACCCGGAGGCCTTCGGGCGGCTGTCGGAACGCATCGCGCGCTTCCTGGGCACCGGACGGTTCATCGTCTGGATGACGGTCGTCATCATCATGTGGGTGGTGTGGAACGTCTTCGCGCCGAAGGACCTGCGCTTCGACAACTATCCGTTCATCTTCCTGACCCTGATGCTGTCCCTGCAGGCCTCCTACGCGGCCCCGCTCATCCTGCTCGCGCAGAACCGGCAGGACGACCGCGACCGGGTCAACCTGGAGCAGGACCGCAAGCAGAACGAGCGCTCCATCGCCGACACCGAGTACCTGACCCGGGAGATCGCCGCCCTGCGCATCGGCCTCGGCGAGGTCGCGACCCGCGACTGGATCCGCTCCGAGCTGCAGGACCTGATGAAGGAGCTGGAGTACCGCAAGGACGGGCACCACGAACATGCCGTATTCCCGGCGGAACGGTCGCGGGGACGTGACGTAGACGACCGGTGACGGGCTTACCGGGGCCGGGCTACCGAGCCGTACCATCGTTCCTATGGCTAGCGAAGACGCGGTGCGCGAGGCACTGGCGACGGTGAACGACCCCGAGATCAACCGCCCCATCACCGAGCTCGGGATGGTCAAATCGGTGGAGATCGGGGCTGACGGCGCGGTCGCGGTCACCGTGTACCTCACGGTCTCCGGCTGCCCCATGCGCGAGACCATCACCCAGCGCGTGACCGAGGCCGTCTCCCGGGTCGACGGCGTCACCCGCGTCGACGTCACGCTGGACGTGATGAGCGACGAGCAGCGCAAGGAGCTGGCGAACGCGCTGCGCGGCGGCCAGGCCGAGCGCGAGGTCCCCTTCGCCAAGCCGGGCTCGCTGACCCGCGTGTACGCGGTGGCCTCCGGCAAGGGCGGCGTCGGCAAGTCGTCGGTGACGGTGAACCTGGCGGCGGCGATGGCGGCGGACGGCCTCAAGGTCGGTGTCGTCGACGCCGACATCTACGGCCACAGCGTGCCGCGCATGCTCGGCGCGGACGGCCGACCCACCCAGGTCGAGAACATGATCATGCCGCCGTCGGCGAACGGCGTGAAGGTCATCTCCATCGGCATGTTCACGCCGGGCAACGCGCCGGTCGTGTGGCGCGGCCCGATGCTGCACCGCGCGCTGCAGCAGTTCCTCGCCGACGTCTACTGGGGCGACCTGGACGTCCTGCTCCTGGACCTGCCCCCGGGCACCGGCGACATCGCGATCTCGGTGGCGCAGCTGGTCCCGAACGCCGAGATCCTGGTCGTGACGACCCCGCAGCAGGCGGCCGCCGAGGTGGCCGAGCGGGCGGGCTCCATCGCCGTACAGACTCACCAGAAGATCGTCGGCGTGGTCGAGAACATGTCCGGCCTGCCCTGCCCGCACTGCGGCGAGATGGTCGACGTCTTCGGCACGGGCGGCGGCCAGTCGGTCGCCGACGGCCTGACCCGGACGACGGGTGCGACGGTTCCGGTGCTGGGCAGCATCCCGATCGACGTGCGTCTGCGCGAGGGCGGCGACGAGGGCAAGCCGGTGGTGCTGACCGATCCCGACAGCCCGGCGGGCACGGCCCTGCGGGGCATCGCGGGCAAGCTGGGCGGCCGGCAGCGGGGCCTTTCGGGACTGTCCCTGGGGATCACTCCGAAGAACAAGTTCTAGACCCGCTCAGGGCGCGGGGAACTGCGCGACCGGCCACACCCGGCCCGCAGTTCCCCACCGGTTCTCACGCGTACGAACCGATGTCCTTGATCATGGCGAAGCCGAGTCCGTACGCGCTCATGCCCCTGCCGTACGCGCCCACGTGCACGCCTTCCTGCGTGGACCCCGCGAGCACCCAGCCGAACTCGGACTCCCGGTAGTGGAAGGGCGTGGGCACGCCGTCCACGGGCAGGGAGAGTGTCGACCACTCGGGGCCGTCCAGGTCGTCGGCCAGCGCCCAGGCCGTCTCGGTCTGCTGCTCCAGCCAGTCGTCCCGCAGCGTGTGGTCCATCTGGCCGGGCCACGTGAACGACAGCAGCCCCACCCCCGCCAGCCAGGCCGCCGAGGAGACCGACGTGGCCTCCAGCAGGCCGGTGCCGTCGGCGCTCCTGCGGGACGGGTTCGCGGCGACCGTCACCACGACCGCGAACTTCTCCCGCGGCTCGCCGGTGTTGCCCACCTCGTTCTTGACCGAGGGCTCGTCGCCGTGCCCGATCGACCCGTGTTCGACGGCACCGTCGGCCGCCGTTCCCACCTGCATCAGCCAGCGCGGCCCCGTGAAGGCCTCGTCGAGGCCGTACCACGGGAAGGGCGCCTGCAGGTAGCCGTCGACCGTGCGCCGGGCGGAGGGGAAGTGTTGTCCGCCCTCCGCGGCCGGCGCCTGCGCGACTGCCCGACTCGTCGTCTCCATTGCCCGGACGCCTCCTCGCTCTCGTCGGTCCGGAGCGGCCCGCCCCCCTTCGGGCTGACTCGTCCGGTCCGCACAACAACTCGGCAGCATAGCCACCCCGCTCCGGGCAGCCGGGAAACCGCCCGGCGCGTGGGGCGCCGAGGAGGGTCGGTTCAGGCCGTGCGGGGGCAGGTCGGAGTATGAAACGCGTCACGTACGACGGTTTCGAAGCCCTCCGCGGTACGGCTCAGGTGGCGTCCGCGTCGAAGGGAGGACGGTCGTCCTCCTCGGGCTTCTTCGTCATGTCGACGCGGCCGCCGGAGGAGCCGGCGGAACCGCTCGCGGCCGACGTGGCGGAGTCGGTGTCGTGGCTCTGCACCGCCTCCGTGACCTCGGCCATCTCCTTCTTCAGGTCGAAGCCGTTGCGGATCTCCGTGAGCCCCAGGTCGTCGTTGTCCAGCTGCTTGCGGATGAACGTCTTGGGGTTGAGGTCCTCGAACTCGAAGTCCTTGAAATCGGGACCGAGTTCGGACCGGATGTCCTGCTTGGCGCTCTCCGAGAACTCCCGGATCTTGCGGATGGTCCGCATGACGTCCTGGATGACCTTCGGGAGCTTGTCCGGACCGAAGACGAGCACGGCAAGGACAACGAGCGTGACCAGCTCGAGCGGTCCTACGTCATTGAACACCTGAAGCTCCTAGCGATGTCCTCGGTCCTCGGCCCTCGCGGTCTGTGCGGTATTCCGTGGTCCGGGCCGGGTCCACGGTACCCGGCCATCCTGTACGACCGGTACCGTCCCGGGGCCTTGGGATGTGGCCGCGTGTGCGGTTTTGGGGGTTGTTTGCCTTGTGGGCGGCGGTCGCGGGGCACGCCTGTGAGGTTCGTGTCAGTCAGCCGCTGTCGGAGGAGCCGAGCACGAGGGAGATCCTCTTCTCCTTGCCGTCCCGCCGCAGGGTCAGTTCCAGGCGGTCGCCGGGGCGGTGGGCGCGGGTCTTGACGATCAGTTCCTCGCCGGAGTGGACGCGCTGGCCGTCGACCGCGGTGATGACGTCCCCGGGCTCGATGCCGGCCTTGTCGCCGGGGCCGCCCTTGGTGACGGCGGGGCCGCCGCCGGAGGCCTTCGTGCCGACGCGGGCGCCGTCCCCGGTGTAGCTCATGTCGAGGGTCACGCCGATGACGGGGTGGGTCGCGTGGCCGGAGTTGATGAGCTCCTCGGCGACGCGCTTGGCCTGGTTGACGGGGATGGCGAAGCCGAGGCCGATCGAACCGGCCTGCCCGCTGCCGGATTCCGAGCCGTCGTCGGCGGACCGGATGGCGGAGTTGATGCCGATGACACGGGCCTGCGAGTCGAGCAGGGGGCCGCCGGAGTTGCCGGGGTTGATCGGCGCGTCGGTCTGCAGGGCGTCGACGTACGACACGTCGGTCCCGTCGGCGCTGTCGCCGCCGGCCGTGATGGGCCGTTCCTTGGCGCTGATGATGCCGGACGTGACGGTGCCCGCCAGGTCAAAGGGGGCGCCGATGGCCACGACGGGGTCGCCGACCTGGACGTTGTCGGAGTTGCCCAGCGGCATGGGCCTGAGCCCGCGCACCCCGCTCACCTTGACGACGGCGAGGTCGTATCCGCTGTCCCTGCCCACGACGGTGGCCTTGGCGGTGTCGCCGCTGTTGAAGGTGACGGTTATGCGGCCGCCGGACTTGGCGGGCTCGACGACGTGGTTGTTGGTGAGGATGTGCCCGAGGTCGTCCAGCACGAAGCCGGTTCCGGTACCGGACTCCTCACTGCCGGTCACATGCAGGGTCACCACGCTGGGCAGCGCCCGCGCGGCGATCCCGGCCACACTGTCCGGCGCCCGCCCGGCGGGCTCCTTCCCGGCCTGCGGCAGCTCTACGGCACCCACGCCGCCGTTCCGCTCCAGGTACGCCCCGATGGCCCCGCCGACGCCGCCCGCCACGAGCGCGAGCACCAGGGCCCCGAGAACCAGCCCCCTCCGCCCCCGCCGCACCGGCCCCCCGATGTGCTGGAGGGGAGCGGGGGTGGGGGGCTGGGCCCAGGGATCGTAGTTCCGCCAGGGATCGGCAACAGGCGGCGACGCCGCGGCCGCCGCGCCGCCCGGTCCCGGGAGGACGGTGTCCGCCGAAGGCGCCGGGGCCGGGCCGGACGAGCCTTGATGGACGACGTCCGGCGAGAGGGGCGACGCCGGGGTGGACTGGGTCCCGGGGTCCGGCGGAGGCGGGGCACCGTGGGGCGTGGGGGTCACCGTGCCGTGGGGCGTGGGGGACGCCGTGCCGTGGGGCGTGGGGGACGCCGTGCCGTGGGCCGGGGTGGCCGCCGGGTGCTGGACGGGGGGAGCCGGGGCCCAGGGGCCGGGCTCGCCGTACGGCGGGGTGCTGTAGGGGTCGGGGTCGTGCAGCGGCTTGCGCAGCTCTACGGGAGGCGTGGGGGCGGCGGCCGTCGCGGAAGCGGCGTCAGCCACGGGGGCCGGCGCGGGGGCGGTGGGTGTCGCCTGGGCCGTTTCGGGCGGCGCCTGGTCGTCCGTCGGTGGCTGGGCGGGCTGTTGCGGCGCGACGTCGCCCTCCGCGTGGGTGGCGTCGGGCCCTTGCGGGCCGGACGCCGCGGCGGTGGCGACCGGCTCCCGGGGGCGCTGCAGCTCGAAGTCGCCGTCGGCCCCCGGCCCCGCCGGCCGCTGGAGTTCGAAGTCGCCGTCGGTGTCGGCAGAGGCCTGGCGGCCCGTGCGGTTCCACCACTTCGGCTTCGTCGGCTTCCCCTCGTCCATGCTCTCCCCACAGCTCACCGCGGCACGGTCCGTCTCGGTGGCCGCGGTTCCTCGACTCCGCGCCCGGCTGCCTGCCGTGGGCACGGTCCACCCCGGATTCAACCAGGTTCACGGAGCCGGGTCAGCGGGAGGACGCGGAGGGGGAGGGAGCTGAGTCAGGGTCGGGGACGGGCGCGGCGAGCACCCCGGGGCGGGTCACCTCGGGGACCGCCGACCACGTGGTCAGCGTGAGCGGCGCGGACGCGGTGAGCGGACGTATCAGCGGGGACATCACGGCCGCGCCGGCCAGCACGGGGGCGGTGAGCGTGTGCATGGTCTCGTCGGCGGCCGCCGGACGCGGTACTCCCGGCAGCAGCGGGGCGGACACCTCGGTCGGGGCCACCGGGGTGTCGCCGAGCGAGGTCTGGCCCTGCTGGGCGAGGAGCGGGCCGACGCCCCGGCGCCGCTGGCTCTCGGGGGCCGTCGCGGCTCCCGAGCCCGGCGTGCGCGCCGGTGTCACATTGCTGCCGGCGCCCGTGCCGCCGCGCGCGTCCGCGGCGGCGTCGGTCGGCGTGCCGGTCGTGACACCGCCCAGCGCGATCGCGGCGAGCGACACCGCGCCGGCGGCGACGAACGCGAACCGCATGCCGCGCGAGGCCGAACGGTCGCTCTCGTGACGGCTGACGTCGTGGATACGGAATCCCCGGCCGGCGTCGCGCGGGTCGGAGGCGGGCAGGGCGGGACCGGCGTGCGATCCCGGCCCCGAGGGGACGTAGTCGAACGCGAAGCGGTCACCGCGCTTCAGGCCGAAGACCCCGGTCGCCGCCGGGCCCTGGAGCCGTCCGGGCAGTCCTGCGAATCCTCCCCCGTCGAACGGCGAGCCACCGCCGTCCGGGTCACCTCCTCCGGGAAGCCCCTGGAGTCGGGCCAGGAAGCTCTCGGACGGGGGCGGCGGAGCCGCTTCCGCGAAGACGTTCTTCAGCCGGCGCTGCGCGTCCGCCTCGGCCTTGCACTTGGCGCAGGTGGCCAGGTGGGCGAGGACCCGCTCACGCGTCTCATGTCCGAGCTCCCCGTCCACCAGGGCGGAGAGCCGGTCTCCCAGATGCTGTTCGGCCATCCGGCGTTCCGCCGGGTTGGGTCGTGATCCACTCACGCGGTCGCGCCCCCTCCCCCCAGAGCGGCCACCCGCGGCACGAACGAGCGGCGCTCGGCCGCCCGGGCCTCGGGTGACCGGTGCGCGAGGGCCTTGCGCAGCTGCGAACGGCCACGGTGGATCCGGGAGCGGACCGTGCCGAGCTTGACGCCCAGGGTCGCGGCGATCTCCTCGTACGACAGTCCTTCGATGTCGCACAGGACGACCGCGGCGCGGAACTCCGGCGCGAGGGTGTCCAGCGCCTGCTGGACGTCCGCGTCGAAGTGGGCGTCGTTGAAGATCTGCTGGGGGCTGGGCTCGCGGCTGGGCAGCCGCTCGGCCGCGTCCTCGCCGAGCGCGTCGAAGCGAATGCGCTGCTTGCGGCGGACCATGTCCAGGAAGAGGTTGGTGGTGATGCGGTGCAGCCAGCCCTCGAAGGTGCCCGGCGTGTACGTCGACAGGGAGCGGAAGACGCGGACGAAGACCTCCTGGGTGAGGTCCTCGGCGTCGTGCTGGTTGCCGGTCAGGCGGTAGGCCAGCCGGTAGACCCGGCCGCTGTGCATGCTGACGATCTCCTCCCAGGTGGGCGGAGTCCACGCCTGCCCGTCCGCGTCGGTGGAGAAAGTCGCGGTCTGGGCTTGGTCAGCGGCGTGGCTGGGGTCAGCAGCGGTGTCGTTCACGGATTTCGGCCTGCCCGCCGACCCGAGGAAGCGCCGCAGCACTCCACCCCGATCCCCGTTGGGCGCGGCCGCACCTCCCCTGTCATCTCTGGTGGTGTCCAGTGGAGCCCCTACCATAGCCACCTCGCCCGTTAGGACCGGATAAGCGGTTTTACGAGAATTTGATCTGGGCTGATACGGCTCGGCCCGCTGCGTCTGCAGTTGCTCGGCCGTCCGTCCGTCGTCGTGATCCAACCGTGTCCCCCCGCCGTCCTCCACACCCCTCTAAACGCCCGGTCCCATCTGCGGGTTCCCGGGCCCAACGGATACAGTCACGCCCAGGCAACCACGGGGACAGGAGAGGGTCATTACCGGCAACCGGCAGACGAGCTGGGCGTTCGCCGACGCCTACGTCGCCGAGGACGAAGTCCTTCGCTGGGCCCGCGACCGGGCCCGTGAGGCGGGGCTGCGCTCGGTGTCGCCGGGCACGGGCGCCGCGCTGCGGTTGCTGGCGGCCTCGGTGGACGCCAAGGCGGTGGCCGAGATCGGCACCGGCACCGGCGTCTCCGGCATCCATCTCCTGCACGGCATGCGCCCGGACGGCGTCCTGACCACGGTCGATCCGGAGCCCGAGCACCAGCAGTTCGCCCGTCAGGCCTTCCGCGCCTGCGGCTTCGCCAGCAACCGCGCGCGCTTCATCCCGGGCCGCGCCCTGGACGTCCTGCCCCGCCTCGCGGACGCCGGCTACGACCTCGTCTTCTGCGACGGCGACCGGCAGGAGGTCATGGACTACCTCGCTGAATCGTTGCGCCTGCTCCGTGCGGGCGGTCTGGTGGTCTTCGAGGGCGTCTTCGCCAACGGGCGCACGGTCGACTCGGGCCCGCAGCCGACCGAGGTGCTGCGGCTGCGGGAGCTGCTGCGCGCGGTGCGCGAGAGCCAGGAACTGGTGCCGTCGCTGCTGCCGGTGGGCGACGGTCTGCTGTGCGCCGTCAAGCGCTGACTTTGCGGCGAAACGGCACGTGAGGGCCGTACGCATACCGGAGAAAACAGCAACCCCGGCATCGTTTGGATGCCGGGGTAGCTGTAAGGGTATGGTCGCTTCCGCGTCAGCCGACGACCTTCTTGAGGGCGTCGCCGAGCGCGTCGGCCTCGTCAGGGGTCAGCTCGACGACGAGCCGACCGCCGCCTTCGAGCGGAACGCGCATGACGATGCCCCGCCCCTCCTTGGTCACCTCGAGCGGGCCATCACCCGTTCGCGGCTTCATGGCCGCCATGCTCGTTCCCCTTCCTGAAACCAGCTCATCGTCAAAGCCGACGGCCCTGGAGGGCACGCGCGGTCCAGGCGTGGGACTTGGACACGCGACACCGGCATCGAACACATTGCTTCCAAGCCATTATCCCGCATCTCAGGACCCGATGACCAACATCAGTCGGCATCGCTTGGGCAACGCGCGCGAGCAAAACCACCCAATTCGGCGATGTGACTGCGATACTGCGCGACCGCGCGGGTTTCGGTCGGCCGAAAACCCCGCAGAATTCTTTGACGCAGGTCACACGTCCGTTCAGGTCGTACGGCGGTGATCTCCGCCATGCTGTCCTACGGACAGGGGCGTACCGGCCGGTACGCCCGCAGCCGCGACTGCGGAGGGGACACACCATGGCCGACACCGTGCTCTACGAGGTGAGCGCCGGACTCGCGACGATCACGCTGAACCGCCCCGAGGCGATGAACGCGCTGAACATCGCGACGAAGGTCGCGCTGCGGGAGGCGGTCCAGGAGGCGGCCGGTGACGATGCCGTACGGGCGGTGCTGCTGACCGCCGCCGGGGAGCGGGCGTTCTGCGTCGGCCAGGACCTCAAGGAGCACATCGGGCTGCTGGCGTCGGACCGGGAGACCGGGTCGTCGCACACGATGAGCACGGTGAAGGAGCACTACAACCCGATCGTGCGGGCTCTGGTGGCGATGCCGAAGCCGGTGGTGGCCGGGGTGAACGGGGTGGCCGCGGGGGCGGGCTTCGGGCTGGCGCTCGCCGCGGACTACCGGGTCGTCGCCGACAACGCCGCTTTCAACACGTCCTTCGCCGGGGTGGCGCTCACCGCCGACTCCGGGATCTCGTGGACGCTGCCCCGGGTCGTCGGGCCCGGCCGCGCCGCCGATCTGCTGCTCTTCCCGCGGAGCATCACCGCGCAGGAGGCGCGGGAGCTCGGGATCGTGAACCGTCTGGTGCCGGCCGGCGACTTCCGTGCCGAGACCGAGAAGGTGGCGCGGGCCCTGGCGGAGGGGCCGACGGTGGCGTACGGGGCGATCAAGGAGTCCCTGGCCTACGCGCTGTCCCACTCCCTTGAGGAGAGCCTGGAGAAGGAGGACGAGCTGCAGACCCGGGCGGGGATGTCCGAGGACCACGTCATCGCGGTGCAGGCGTTCGTCAACAAGGAGAAGCCGAAGTACCTGGGCCGCTGATCCCCGCCGGCGCCCTCAGGCGAGGCGTGCGACGCACGCCTCCAGGTGGTCGTCGACCAGGCCGCACGCCTGCATGAGGGCGTATGCGGTGGTCGGGCCCACGAACCGCAGGCCCTTCTTCTTCAGGGCCTTGGACAGGGCCGTCGACTCCGGTGTGACGGCCTGGACGTCTGCAAGCGTCCTCGGGGCCGGGCCCGGCTCCGGGGCGTGGGACCAGATCAGTTCGTCCAGGTCGCCCGGCGCCCATTCGGCCAGGACGCGCGCGTTCGAGAGGGTCGCGTCGATCTTGGCGGCGTTGCGGATGATGCCGGGGTCGGTGAGCAGCCGGGCGCGGTCGGACTCGGTGAAGGCGGCGACCTTCCCGATCCTGAAGTCGGCGAACGCGGCGCGGAAGCCGGGGCGGCGGCGCAGGATGGTGATCCAGGACAGGCCGGACTGGAAGGCCTCCAGGCTGAGGCGTTCGAAGAGGGCGTCGTCGCCGTGGACCGGGCGGCCCCACTCCTCGTCGTGGTAGGCCACGTAGTCCTCGGTGGACAGGGCCCAGGGACAGCGCAGCGCGCCGTCCGGGCCGGCGATGGCGGCGCCGTCGGTCACCGCTGCTCACCCTCGTCGTTCGCCGGCTTCTCCATGGAGATGTGCGGGGCGTGGGCCGCCGCCCGGGCGCCCGCCAGGGCCGACTCCAGGTCGGCGATGCGGGCGTCGCGCTCGGAGAGTTCGGCCGCGAGCCGGTTGAGGGCGTCGTCGACGTCCGCCATGCGGTAGCCGCGGGCGGCGAGGGGGAAGCGGAGGGCGTCGATGTCCGCCCTGCCCACCGGGCGGTCCGGCGGCAACGGGTCCCGCAGCCGGTCCGGGGCCACCTCGGGCAACGGGCCCTCGCCCTCGCCGCCGCCCACCACGGCCAGGGTGACCGCGGCGACCACGACGGCGAGAGCGACGACCAGGAACAAGAACATAACCATCGCGGTGGTCCCCACGCTCGGTGTCAGGAAGCTCGACGAAGCCTCGTGCGTCGAAGCCTCAGGTGTCAGGGTCCGATCGTGCCATGCGAGTCTGACAGTTAGGGTCGCAGACGGCCGAAAGGCCAGGACACCCAGGCCGTACTACGAGAGGTCACAGCGGATGCTCAGGCTGGGCGGGCGTGAGTTCGAGGCGCACGAGCCGGTGATCATGGCGATCGTGAACCGGACTCCGGACTCCTTCTACGACCAGGGTGCGACGTTCCTCGACGAGCCCGCCCTCGCGCGCGTGGAGCACGCCGTGGCCGAGGGGGCCGCGATCGTCGACATCGGGGGCGTGAAGGCCGGACCGGGCGACGAGGTGACCGCCGAGGAGGAGGCGCGGCGGACCGTCGGGTTCGTGGCGGAGGTGCGGCGGCGGTTCCCCGACGTCGTGATCAGCGTCGACACCTGGCGGGCCGAGGTCGGCGAGGCCGTGTGCGAGGCGGGGGCGGACCTGCTGAACGACGCGTGGGGTGGTGTGGACCCGGGGCTCGCGGAGGTGGCGGCGCGCCACGGGGTGGGGCTGGTGTGCACGCACGCGGGGGGCGCGCAGCCCCGGACGCGGCCGCACCGGGTGACGTACGACGACGTCATGGCGGACATTCTGCGGGTGACGCTCGGGCTGGCGGAGCGGGCGGTGGCGCTGGGGGTGCCGCGGGAGTCCGTGCTGATCGATCCCGGGCACGACTTCGGGAAGAACACGCGGCACAGCCTGGAGGCGACGCGGCGGCTGGGCGAGATGGTCGACACCGGGTGGCCCGTGCTCGTCTCGCTGTCCAACAAGGACTTCGTGGGAGAGGCGCTGGACAAGCCGGTGAAGGAGCGGGTGGTGGGCACGCTGGCCACCACCGCCGTCTCCGCGTGGCTGGGGGCGCAGGTGTACCGGGTGCACGAGGTCGCGGAGACCCGTCAGGTGCTGGACATGGTGGCGTCGATCGCGGGCCACCGCCCGCCCGCGGTGGCCCGGCGGGGGCTGGCGTAGCCCCCGCTCGGCACACGCCCTAGCGGGCCGCCTCCTTCGACACCAGGGCCACGGCCTCCTCCACCTCGTCCGTCACGTGGAAGAGGAGCAGGTCCGCTTCGGACGCCTTGCCCTGGGCGATCAGCGTGTTCTTCAGCCAGTCGACCAGACCGCCCCAGTACTCGGTGCCGAACAGGACGATGGGGAAGCGGGTGACCTTCTGGGTCTGGACGAGGGTGAGGGCCTCGAAGAGTTCGTCGAGGGTGCCGAGACCGCCGGGCAGCACGACGAAGCCCTGCGCGTACTTGACGAACATCATCTTGCGGACGAAGAAGTAGCGGAAGTTCAGGCCGATGTCGACGTAGGGGTTGAGGCCCTGCTCGAAGGGGAGCTCGATCCCGAGGCCCACCGAGGTGCCGCCCGCCTCGCACGCGCCCTTGTTGGCCGCCTCCATGGCGCCGGGGCCGCCGCCGGTGATGACCGCCCAGCCGGCCTCGACGAGCGCGCTGCCCAGCCGCACGCCCGCCTCGTACTCGGGCGAGTCGACGGCTGTGCGGGCCGAGCCGAAGACGCTGATCGCGGGCGGGAGTTCGGCCAGGGTGCCGAAGCCCTCGATGAACTCCGACTGGATGCGCAGCACGCGCCAGGGGTCGGTGTGCACCCAGTCCGAGGGACCGCCCGCGTCCAGCAACCGCTGGTCGGTGGTGCTGGCCGTCACCTGACCCCGCCTCCGGAGGACGGGGCCCAGGCGCTGCTCGTCCGGTGGCACCTTCTTGCCCTCGGGGTTCCCGGTAGCCATATGCGCTCCCTCCACTTGCGGGTGTTTCCACCTCAGCGTAGGTCTACGCGGGTTACGGAGGAGGGACCTCAGCGTGTCAGCCAGTTGCGCAGGCGTTCCTCACCGGCGAGGATCTTGGAGGTTTCCACCCGTTCATCACGCTTGTGGGCCAAATGCGGGTTTCCTGGCCCGTAGTTGACCGCCGGGACGCCGAGGGCCGAGAAGCGGCTCACGTCCGTCCAGCCGTACTTCGGCATCGGGGTGCCGCCGACGGCCTCGATGAACGCCGCCGCCGCCGGGTGCGAGAGCCCGGGCAGGGCGCCGGGACTGTGGTCGTCGATCACGAATTCCTCGACCCCGCAGTCGGCGAAGACCTCGCGGACGTGGGCGATCGCCTCCTGCTCCGTGCGGTCGGGCGCGTAGCGGAAGTTCACGGTCACGACGCACTCGTCGGGGATGACGTTGCCCGCCACGCCGCCCGAGACGCCCACCGCGTTCAGGCCCTCGCGGTACTCCAGGCCGTCGATCACCGGGTGGCGCGGCTCGTACGCGGCGAGCTTCGCGAGGATCGGCGCCGCCGCGTGGATCGCGTTGGAGCCCATCCAGCCGCGCGCGGAGTGGGCGCGCTCGCCCTTCGTCCTCAGCAGCACCCGCAGCGTGCCCTGGCAGCCGCCCTCGACCTGGCCGTCCGACGGCTCCAGGAGCACCGCGAAGTCGCCCTGAAGCCACTCGGGGTGGTCCTCGGCGACGTGCTTGAGGCCGTTGAGCTCCGCCTGGACCTCCTCGTTGTCGTAGAAGACGAAGGTCAGGTCGCGGTTGGGGGCCGGGACCGTGGCCGCGATGCGCAGCTGGACGGCCACCCCGGACTTCATGTCGCAGGTGCCGCAGCCCCACAGGACGCCGTCCTCGTCCAGCCGCGAGGGCACGTTGTCCGCGATGGGGACCGTGTCGATGTGGCCGGCGAGGATCACCCGCTCCGGGCGGCCCAGGTCCGTCCTGGCCACGACGTTGTTGCCGTGGCGGTCGACGGTGAGGTGGGGCAGGGCCCGCAGGGCGGTCTCGATGGCGTCGGCGAGAGGCTTCTCGGTGCCGCTCTCGGAGGGGAGGTCGACGAGCTGCGCGGTGAGCTCGGCGGCGTTCAGAGTGAGGTCAAGTGGGCTGTCGGCCATGGCCTCGACCCTAACCCGCCCGAGCGCCGGCCGACTGTCCCGTACCAGGCGCCGGGGCCACAACCGCCTCGGCTACCTTGTACGGCGTGCCGGAGCCGTCATCCACCCTCAAGCGCCGTGGCCGCCTCGTGCGAATCGGGGCGGCGCTCGTGGTCCTGCTCGCCCTCGCGGGCTACCTCGTCGTGCAGTACGTCACCGGAGGCCACGGGCCGGGCTGCAAGGTGGTCTCGGGCAGGCAGGACGGCGAGGAGTACGAGTTCTCGCCGGAGCAGGCCGTGAACGCCGCGACGATAGCCGCCGTGGGCACCGGGCGCGGCATGCCCGAGCGGGCGGTGGCCATCGCGCTGGCGACCTCCATCCAGGAGTCGGGGCTGCGCAACATCGAGCACGGCGACCGGGACTCCCTCGGTCTCTTCCAGCAGCGTCCCTCGCAGGGCTGGGGCACGAAGAAGCAGATCCTGGACCCGACGTACGCGGCGAACATCTTCTACGAGCACCTCGCCAAGGTGCCGGACTACACGAAGCTGCCGCTGACCGTGGCCGCCCAGCGCGTGCAGCGCAGCGGCTTCCCGGAGGCGTACGCCAAGCACGAGCCGGACGCCGCGCTGCTCGCCGCCGCCCTCACCGGGTCCTCGCCGGCCACGCTGACCTGCCAGGGCCGCGTGGACGCCACCACGGTGCGGGCGGCCGGGCCGGACGCGGTACGGGCCGCTCTCGTACGGGACTTCGGCCGCGACGTGCTGCAGCCGGCCGGCGCCGAGGTGGGCGGCGGTACGTCGGCGTCCTCGCCAGCGCCGAGCGCGAGCGCGCGGACGGTCACGCTGCCCGTGGACGCGGGCACCAGCCCGGCCAAGGGGCGCACCGCCCACCGGCGCGGCTGGCAGCTGGCGCACTGGGCCGTGGCCAACGCCACCGCCCTGCACATCGAACGCGTCTCGTTCGGTGGGCGGGAGTGGGTCGCCGGGAACACCGACAGTCAGTGGCGCACGACCGGTGCGGGCGGCGGCGACGGGTCGGAAAAGGACGCGGGAGCCGTCCGAATCGTCACTGGGCAGTAGTACGGGGATTCACCCGGGCGAGTTAGCGGGGGCCCGTCGGTCCGGTGCTGTGCGCAGGTTTTCGCGCCGTCACCCTCGCATCTGCGCAAACCCTTGGGAACAAAGGGCGGGAAGGATTCGGCACACTTTCGGACCGCGGGATCTTTGCCCGGGTTTATCCGCAGCCGATAATGCGACGCATTGCAAACTCTTTACGTTTGTGCTCCGCAACCTTCGCGGGCTTCGAGCGGTAGTCACTGCGTCCGAGCCCGGACGCAGTGACATCCAGTCGATCAACAGGAGCATCATGTCCCTCCCCCTGACCCGTCGGATCGCCCGTGCCGCGCTGCTCGTCGCAGCGGGAGCGGCTGCCGGGGTAGGTGCGGCCGGCTCCGCGAGCGCGGCCACCGAACTGCCCGCCACGCCCAGCCTCGGCGGGCTGACCGCCCTGGACGGCGCGAACGTCGGCAGCACCGCCGACGGGGCGACCCAGCACGTCACCGGGCTCGCGGGCGACGCCGGCAGCAAGGCGGTCAAGCAGGCGGTGCCCGCCGTCGGCAAGACCGGCGGACAGGCCGTGAAGAAGGCGACGCCCGCCGCGCGGAAGGCCGCGGGGTCGGCCGGTGGCCTGCTCGGCGGCACCGCCAAGTCGGCGACCAAGGGCGGCCTGCCGACCGACTCGGTGGCCAAGGGTGGCGGCCTGCCGTCGGCCCGGACGCTGCCGCTGAAGGGACTGCCGGTCGGCTGACGCCGCCGCGTACGGAAGGGGCCCAGGGTGATTCCCTGGGCCCCTTCTCGTCGCGTGCCGGGGACGTCGGCTCAGGCCAGTCGGTCGGTCGCCGCGCGTACGCGCTCGTCCGTCGCCGTCAGCGCCACGCGGACGAACTTCTCGCCCGCAGTGCCGTAGAAGTCGCCGGGCGCCACCAGGATGCCCAGCTCGGCCAGGTGGGCCACCGTCCGCCAGCAGGACTCGTCCCGGGTGGCCCACAGGTAGAGGCTGGCCTCGCTGTGCTCGATCCGGAAGCCGTGGGCGAGGAGCGCCTCGCGCAGGGCCGTGCGGCGGGCCGCGTACCGCTCCCGCTGCTCACGCACGTGCGTGTCGTCGCCGAGGGCCGCGACCACGGCCGCCTGCGTGGGCGCCGACGTCATCATGCCGCCGTGCTTGCGGATCTCCAGGAGCGGGGCGAGGACCTCCGGGTCACCGGCCAGGAAGGCGGCGCGGTAGCCCGCGAGGTTCGAGCGCTTGGACAGGGAGTGGACGGAGACGATGCCCTCGTAGGAGCCGCCGTTGACGTCCGGATGCAGGACCGAGACCGGGTCGGCCTCCCAGCCCAGTTCGAGGTAGCACTCGTCGGAGAAGACGAGGATGCCGTGCTCACGGGCCCAGGCGACGATCCGGGTCAGGTCCGCCTTGGAGAGGACCTTGCCGGTCGGGTTCGACGGCGAGTTGAGCCACAGGAGCTTCAGGCCCGCCGGGTCCAGCTCCGTCGGGTCGTCGTAGACCTCGTACTCGGCACGGGCCAGCCGGGCGCCCACCTCGTAGGTGGGGTAGGCCAGGCGCGGATGGGCGACCTTGTCGCCGGGGCCCAGGCCCAGCTGGGTGGGGAGCCAGGCGACCAGTTCCTTGGAGCCGACGATCGGCAGCACATGCCGGTGGGTGACCTCGCGGGCGCCCAGCCGGCGCTCGACCCAGCCGGTGATCGCGTCGCGCAGCGCCGGGGTGCCCCACACCGTCGGGTAGCCCGGGGAGTCCGCCGCGTCGATCAGGGCCTTCTGGATCAGGTCGGGGACCGGGTCCACCGGGGTGCCGACGGACAGGTCGACGATGCCGTCGGGGTGCGCGGCGGCCGTCTTCTTGTACGGCTCCAGCTTGTCCCAGGGGAAGGTGGGAAGCCGGTCGGAGACTGCGGACACGGGACTGACGCTCGCTTTCGGGTCGTACGGCAAACGCCTCGGTCCCGTGCGGTGATCAGGGGTGATCGGGCCGTACGGGACCGAGGCGGCAGAGATGCTGCGGGCTCGCCGCCCCGTCAGGCCTGCGGCGGCAGCGCGGCGATGAAGGGGTGGTCCCGCTCGATCAGGCCCAGCTTGCTTGCGCCGCCCGGGGAGCCGAGCTCGTCGAAGAACTCGACGTTCGCCTTGTAGTAGTCCTTCCACTCCTCCGGAGTGTCGTCCTCGTAGAAGATCGCCTCGACCGGGCATACCGGCTCACAGGCACCACAGTCGACGCATTCGTCCGGGTGGATGTACAAGGACCGCTGGCCCTCGTAGATGCAGTCGACCGGGCACTCCTCGATGCACGCCTTGTCCTTGACGTCGACACAAGGCTGCGCGATGACGTAGGTCACGCTGTCGTTCCTCCTCGATAGGGCGCTGGCGGGCCTCCTCAGGCTCCGCCGCCTGGCGCGCGGGAGCGCGGCGTCGTCGATGCCCGCCCCTAGTATCTCCGTTCCGGGGCATGATCCGAACAGGAGGGGTGAACTGACCTGTGGAAATCTCGGCCGGTGGACGTCTCGAGGTCCGCATCACCGCTGCTGACGTGGGAAAACGTGTCTCGGTACGGCAGCTGATCGAACCTGCGGACGCCACCGAGAAGTTCACCGACACGGTGGGTGTTCTCACATCATGGGACGACGGTGTGCTGCTGATCACACGAAAGGGCGGCGAGAGCGTCCGTATCCCGGAATCCTCGCTGGTCGCGGGAAAGGTCGTGCCGGCGGCCCCGGCCCGTCGCCGGGGGCCCGCCGCCTCCTACGGGGAACTGACGGCCGTCGCCGCGCGCGCGTGGCGGCCGGTGGAGAGCGAGCGGCTCGGCGAGTGGGAGCTGCGGGCGGCCGCCGGCTTCACGCGCCGGGCCAACTCCGTGCTGCCGCTCGGCGACCCCGGCCTGCCCCTCGACGAGGCGCTGGCCGTCGTAAGACGCTGGTACGGCGACCGCGGGCTGCCCGCGTACGTCCAGACCGCGACCGGCGGCGAGGGCACCCAGGAGCTGCTCTGCGCCGAGCTGGAGCGGCGCGGGTGGGTGCGTGAGGTGACGGCCGAACTGTGGACCGGGGCGCTCGCGCCGCTCGCCGACCGGGTGGAGGACACCGGTGTCGTGCTGTCCCGGGAGGCCGACGAGGCGTGGCTCGCGCGGTACCAGCGCAAGGGGGTGAGCGAGGTGGCGCTGAAGGTGCTCGGGAGCGGTCCCTCGGTGTGGTTCGCGACGGTGCCGGGGGCCGAGGCTCCCGCCGCGATCGGGCGGTGTGTCGTGGACGGGCGGTGGGCCGGGTTCGCCGCCGTCGAGGTTGATCCCGCGATGCGGCGCCGGGGCCTTGCGACGACCGTGATGGCGGCGCTGGCCCGGCGGGCGCTCGACGAGGGCGCCTCGGCCGCCTGGCTGCAGGTCGAGGAGGACAACGCGGGGGCACGGGCGCTGTACGCCGGAACGGGGTTCGCCGCGCACCACGCGTACCACCACTACCGGGAACCGGCCGCCGGCGACGGTGGCCGGTAACGGATCGCCGTGAGAGGGCACGAGCCTGCTATGCGTCCCCCCTATCCCCCGCCCCCCGAGCGGTCCGCGGAACTGCGGCGGCGGTTCGCCGAAGAGGCCCGGTCCGAGCGGCCCGACCTGTCCACGCTCTGCCTGCTTCTGGGTGCCGAGGCCGACGGGGCGCTGGACGAGGCGGGCATGGACGCGGCGCAGATGGAGCTGGACCGGCTGGCCGGGCAGCTTCCGTTCCGGCCCGGCGGCCCCCTGTCGTGGGCGACGGCGCTGGAGCACCTGCTGGGGGAGAGGGAGGGTTTCCGCGGCTCCCCGGCCGACTACCAGCGCCTTGAGTCGTCGCTGCTGCACGAGGTGCTGCGGCGGCGGCGCGGGCTGCCGATCCTGCTGTCGGTGGTGTGGCTGGAGGTCGCGCGGCGGGCCGGGGCGCCGGTGTACGGGGTGGCGCTGCCGGGGCACTTCGTGATCGGTTTCGGTCCGCCGGAACAGCAGGTGCTCGCCGACCCGTTCGACGGGGGGCGGGTGCTGAGCGGGAGCGATGCCGAACTGCTGGTGGCGGGGGCCACGGGGGCGCCGCTGCATCCGTCGATGCTCACTCCCGCGGACCCGCTGGAGGTGGTCCTGCGGATCCTGAACAACATCCGCGCGTGGGCCGCCGCCCGGCCCGAGCGGTCCGACGTGGCGCTGTGGGCGGTGGAGCTGTCGCTGCTGCTGCCCGCGCATCCGGCGCGGTTGCGGTACGAGCGGGCGCAACTGCTCGTCCAGCGGGGGGACTTCGTCGACGGGGCCGTGGAGTTGGAGGAGTACGCGGAGTTGATCAGTGCGGTCGACGAGGGTGCGGCGGAGCGGGTGCGGGGCCAGGCCCGGGCTGCTCGGGCGTTGCTCAACTGAGGCTCGCCGTTCGCCGGTTCGCCGCAGGGGCTTCGGTGGCAGCGCGGGTGCGGGTTCGTCGTGGCTTGTCGCGCCCACGCGGCGGAGCCGCATATCGAAACAGCCCCGCGCCCCTCGGGGGGTTACAGCCAGCCCTTCTCCCTCGCTATCCGTACCGCCTCCGCCCTGTTGCGGACCGCCAGCTTCTGGATCGCCGTGGAGAGGTAGTTGCGGACCGTACCCTGCGACAGGTGCAGGGCCGCCGCCAGTTCCGCGTTCGTCGAGCCGTCGGCCGCCGCGCGCAGCACCTCGCGCTCGCGGTCGGTCAGCGGGTTGGCGCCCTCCGCCAGGGCCGCCGCCGCCAGGGTCGGGTCGATGACCCGCTCCCCCGCCAGTACCTTGCGTACCGCCTGCGCCAGTTGGGCGGCGGGCGCGTCCTTCACCAGGAAGGCGTCGGCGCCCGCCTCCATGGCGGTCCGCAGATAGCCGGGGCGGCCGA
The DNA here is from genome assembly GCF_050214755.1 of Streptomyces sp. C1-1. Taxonomy (NCBI): domain Bacteria; kingdom Bacillati; phylum Actinomycetota; class Actinomycetes; order Kitasatosporales; family Streptomycetaceae; genus Streptomyces; species Streptomyces sp. C1-1. Next base: position 3,927,454 of record NZ_CP189826.1, read on the forward strand.
AGGTGGTGAGGACCACCAGCTTCACCGCCGGAAGCGCCTTGTGGACCTGGGCCGCCGCCTCGATGCCCGTGCAGCCCGGCATCTCGATGTCGAGGAGGGCCACGTCCACCTCGTGCTCGCGCACCGCGGCCAGCACCTCGTCGCCGCGCGCCACCTGGGCGACGACCTCGATGTCGGCCTCCAGGCCGAGCAGGGCGGCCAGGGCCTCGCGGACCATCGACTGGTCCTCGGCGAGCAGCACCTTGATCGTAGGGCTCATGCACCGGATCCTACGGCCGGTGCGGCGCCCAGGGGGACGCGGGCGACCAGCCGGAAGCCCTTCCTGACGCGGGCCGCCTCCAGGGTGCCGCCGGCCTTCTCCAGCCGCTCGGTCAGGCCCGTCAGCCCGTTGCCGGGGCCCTTGCCGGAGCCGCCCGAGCCGTTGTCCTCCACGGAGAGTTCGAGCACCGCGCCGTCCAGGGTCTGGCGGCGCAGCAGCTCCACCGTGCAGCGCGAGGCACCGCTGTGCCGTACGACGTTGGTGACCGCCTCGCGCAGCGCCCAGGCCAGGGCGGACTCGCTCTCCTCCGGGACGTCCGTGAGGTCGGGCTCGGTGGGTACCTCGGCGATGACACCCGCCGCCTTCAAGGCGACCTGCGCGCCGGCGAGTTCGTCGGACAGGCGGGTGCGCCGGTAGCCGGAGACGGCCGCCCGGACGTCGACGAGGGCCTGCCGGCTGACCTGTTCGATGTCGGCGACCTGCTGGGCCGCCTTGTCGGGGTGGTCGGGGAGCATACGGCCGGCGAGCTCGCTCTTCAGCGTGATCAGGGAGAGGGAGTGGCCGAGGAGGTCGTGCAGGTCCCGGGCCAGCCGCAGCCGCTCCTCGTTGGCGGCCAGCTGGGCCACCGTCGCGCGCGCCTTGCGCAACTCGACCGTCGTGCGCACCAGTTGCTTGACGCCCATCATCGCGAAGCCGAGCAGCAGCACGACCAGGACCAGGCTCCAGTCGTCCTCGCCGGTGCGCAGACCGACCAGGATCATCGCCAGGGTGTTCGCCCCGACCGCCCAGTAGGCGACCCGCTGCGGCAGGGTGGCGCCGCAGGTGACGGAGACGTACACGAACAGCCCGATCCAGTTGCTGCCGAGGGTGAGGGTCAGGACCACGGCGAGCATGCCGAGCAGGACGACGAACGCCCCGACGGCCCCGCCGGAGAACGGCCGGCCCATGTTCCTGAAGACCAGGGTCAGATAGATGCCGGTGAAGCAGGCCAGGGCCACCCAGCCCGCCGCGGTGGCGGCGGGCGTGTGGTGGCCGGAGTTCAGGTCCTGCACCGGCGAACCGAGGAAGATCAGCCACGGCAGGATCCAGACGATCTTGCGCATCGCCTCGGCCCGGTTGCGGGGCGGCTGCCCCACCCGGATCGCGTTCTCGGCCCGGAGGTCCTCGGGCAGCCCGTCGTCCGTCATCGCGCTCACGCCTTCAGCGTGTCCTTCCGGTACAGCCAGGCCGCGCCGCCCGCGAAGAGGAGGAAGAAGGCGACGAGGATGGCGATGTCCTGGGCGTGGGGGGCCTGGCTCTGCTCGATGGCCCGTCCGAGGGCAGCGTACGCGTGCGTGGGCAGCCACTTGGCGATGTCCTGCAGCCAGCCCGGGAACGTGGACGAGGGCATCCACAGGCCGCCGAGGATCGACAGGCCGAAGTAGACGATCATCGTGATCGGCCGGACCGCGTCCCCGGAGGCGAGGTAGCCGATGGCGACACCGAGCGCGGCGAAGACCAGGCTGCCGGCCCAGATGGCGCCGGTGAGGGCGATCCACTGCCAGGCGTCCAGCCGTACGTCCTTCACCGCGGCGGCGACCAGGAAGACGACCACGATCGACGGCAGGCTGATCACGGCGGCGCCGGCGGTCTTGGCGAGGACGTATCCGCGCCCGGGCAGGGTGGTCAGCCGCAGCTGCCGAACCCAGCCGCCCTCGCGTTCCTTGGCGATGCGTTCGCTGTTGCCCATCAGCACGGCGGTCAGGGCGCCGAAGGAGGCCATGGAGACCATGACGTACTTCGCGACGCTCAGGCCGGAGCCGTCGACGTTCCCCGTCTGGTTGGAGACGAGCAGGAAGATCACCGACGGGTAGATCACCGAGAAGAACAGGAACCTGCGGTTGCGCAGGGCGCGGGTGAGTTCCAGCTTGATCAGGCTGTTCACGACTGCTTCGCCTCCTCGGCGGCGGTGATGGCGACGAAGGCCTGCTCCAGGCCGAGCCCGGCGACTTCGAGGTTGCGGGGGTAGAGGCCGAGGCCGTAGAGGGCGTGCACGGTCGCGTCGGCGTCGGCGGACTGGATGCGGACGGTCTGGCCGGAAACGTCGAAGGAGGTGAGGAAGGGCAGATCGCGCAGGGGCGCCTCGTCGATGGGGCCCTCCAGGTCGAACGAGACGCGCCGCGCCCCGGCCCTCGCCTTGATCTCGGCGGCGGTGCCGTCCGCGAGGAGCCGTCCCCGGTGCAGGACGAGCACGCGGTCGGCGATCGCGTCCGCCTCCTCCAGGTAGTGGGTCGCGAACAGCACGGTTCGCCCCTGGTCGGCCTGCTCGCGCATGGTGGCCCAGAAGGCCTGGCGGGCGGAGACGTCCATGCCGGTGGTCGGCTCGTCCAGGACGATCAGATCGCTGTCGCCGGCGGTGGCGAGGGCGAAGCGGACGCGCTGGGCCTGGCCGCCGGAGAGCTTGTTGACCTTGCGGTCGGCGATCTGGGAGATGCCGGCGCGGGCGAGGACGTCGGCCACCTTGTACGGCCTCGGGTGCAGGTCGCAGCCGAGCCGGACCAGTTCGGCGACCGTCACCTCGTCCATCAGCCCGCCGCTCTGCAGCATGGCGCCCACGCGCCCGGCGACGATGGCCTCGCGGGGGCTGGTGCCGAAGACCCGCACCGAGCCGCTGTCGGCGTTCTTCAGGCCCAGCAGCAGGTCGAGGGTGGTCGACTTGCCGGCCCCGTTCGGGCCGAGCAGGGCCACGGTCTCCCCCGGGTGCAGGGCGAGGGTCAGCCCGTCGACGGCCCGTACGGTCCCGTAGGTCTTGCTCACCTGGTCGAAGCCGACCACCGGGGTGCCGGTGGCCGCTTTCGCTGTCGTCGTCATGTGATCCATCGTGGCCGCGAGGGCCCCGGTCCCGGCAGTGTCGGCGGTCCTGACTGCCGGATGACAGATGTCATACGACGGAAGGGGGCACCCGGCGTGTGCCGGGTGCCCCCTTCGCGGGCCTGGCGTCAGCTCGGGTTGGTCTGGATGACCCCGACCCGGTTGGTCTTGCTCAGCAGGGCCTGGCGCAGGGCGACGTAGACGTCCTGCGGGGTGACGGCCGTCTTCTTGCCGGTGCCGCGGGTGATCAGGACGCCGTCGAAGGTGTTGCCGTAGAGCCCCTTGAGAGCGTTCAGGTCAGGGCTGTCGACGAGCTTGCCGTTCACTGCCTTGACCGCGAGGAACTTCCACAGGGAGTTCTGAGGGCTGAACTGGACCAGCTTTCCGGTGTCCGTCTTGACCGTGACGAACCCGGACATCGCCGGCTTCGCGAAGGCCTTCATCTCGCGGTCGACCTCGGCGTTCGGGATCGTCGGCTGCTTGGTCGTGGTGACGACCGTGACGGGGTCGGTGGAGTTGGTCTCGACCTGGTTGCGGTACGCCTCCACGACGGCCTGGGCGGACCTGGCGGCGTCGATGCCCTTGCCCGCCTTGCCGTAGACGGCGACGGCCTTGCCGGACTCGAACTTGATCGTGCCCTCGGTCATCGAGCCGGAGCCGCCGGCCACGGACTGCAGGGCGGCGTTCAGCTTCTCCTCGTCGACCGGCATCACCGGGTCGACGACCCGGTGGTTGCCGAAGAGGGAACCGATGACGGAGACCGGGTTGTAGTCGGCCTGCGCGGCGTTCGCGACCGTGGACTGCTCGTCGAACTGCAGGCCCGCCTGGTCCGGCTTGAGGGCGACGGTCTTGCCGCCGACGGACAGCTTCAGCGGCTTGTCGACCCGGTCGCCGAAGGCGGCGTCGAGCTTCTTGACGGCCTCGTCGCGGGTGCCGCCGCCGATGTCGACGCCCAGCACGGTGGTGCCCTTGGGAACGTCGGAGTGGTTCATCAGCAGCCCGGCGCCGTACGCGCCGACGCCGACGACGACCACGAGACCGCCGAGCAGGACCAGCTTGTTGCGCCCCTTCTTTTTCTTCGGGGCGGAGGACGCGGACGCCTTCGGCTTCTGCGCGTTCGGCTCGGGCAGCTTCGGGGGGGTGTGCGGCCCCGAACCCTCGGGGCGCTCGCTCTGGCCGAACGGCGAGCCCGCGCCCGGCGGCACGACCGGGATGCCGCTGGTGACGGTCTGCCCCGAGATGTTGTCGGGGGCCGGGTAGCCCTGCGGGCCGGGCTCGGGGGCCGGCTTCTGCGGGGTGAGGATCGCGGTGTCGTCGCTGAGTCCGCCGCCGGGACCGAGGCTCGCGCCCTGGGGGCCGACGCCGATGCCGAAGCCGGGACCGAGGGGGCCGGTGCCGGGGCCCGGGCCGAAGGGGCCCGCGCCGGTGTCGGCGCCCGGACCGAGGGGACCGGGGCCATGGCCCGCGCCCGGGCCCAGCGGGCCGGTGCCGGGGCCGGACGGGCCCGCGAAGCCGGAGGGGCCGGCGCTGATGGGCGGCACCTTCGGGCCGTCGCCGGTCACCGGGCCGCCGGTCGGGCCCGTGGGGCCCTGGGGACCGCCCGGGCCGGCCGGGCCGCCCGGGCCGCCCGGGGCGTCGAAGCCGTTGGCGCCGCCCTGGCCGCCGTAACCACCCTGACCGTTCTGGCCGTTGTGGCCGTTCTGTCCGCCGCGGTCGCCCTCGGCGAAGTACGGCAGCTCGTCGCGGCGCGGCTCACCGCCGGTGCGGGTGCCGTTGCCGTTGCCGTTGCCGCCGAGCGGTCCCGCGGCCAGCGCCTCGGTCACGTCGAAGGAGCCCGTGCCGCCGCCGTGTCCGGGAGCCACCGGTCCGCCGGTCGCGCCGGGGAGTCCGGCGCCGTTCGTCCCGCCGGGCCGTGCGCCGCCGGGCACGCTCATGGAGCCGACCACACCGCCGGGGCGGCCGCCGCTCTGCCGCGAACCGCCGGGCAGGGCCGCGCCGGGACCGGACGGACGCGCACCGCCCGCCGGGGCAGCCGCGGGGCCGGACGCCGCGGGAGCGGAACCGCCGGGCATCCCGGCGCCGTTGGTGGCACCGCCGCCCTGACCGCCCTTGGCCGGACCGGACTTGCGTGGCGCGAACCAGTCGCTCGTCTTGTCGTCGGCCGGCCCGGCCGGCTCGGCGGGGGCCTCGACGACGCCCATGGTCTGGGGCGTCCCCGACGTGGGCAGCTCGGTCTCGCCGGTCTCCTCGGAGCCGCCCTCGGCCTCGGCCACGGGCGTGCGCACGACGACCGGCGGGATGGGCCGCGACCCGGGGATGTTGATCCGGATCCGGGTCGTCAGCGTGGTCTCGGTCTTGCGCTCCTCCGGCCGCTCGGCCGAACGGGCCGCGTCCGCACCGGCATCGGAAGCCGCGGGGATGCCGTACGGGGGCGTCCCCGACGGGTATGCGGCTCCGCCGCGCCCGTTGGGCCCGGAGGACGGAGTGTCAGTTTCACGACTCAAGGCAGGTTCTCCCGGTTGGCTCCACCGCCCGACACGACCTCACGGGCAGCTCGGCGGCGCGCACCACCATACTGGCCACTTCTGGCCCGTATCCCACGACCGCCGGGGAAACCCACACGGGACTCCCACGTGCGTTTAATGGCGAAGTGGTACGTCACTTGCCAAGTCGGACGTCGCCGCCGCCCGGTTGCCGTCCCTGCCCGATGGTGGCGCAGATCACAGCAACGGCCATGCCGCCGAGGAGGAAGAGGTACGAGCCGCCTCCCGCGCCGAAAAGGAAGTCGCCCTCGGGCCGACTGGCCGTGAGCAGGATGACGGCGACGATCCAGCCGGCGGCCGGCGCGACGGCCCCGCCCCGGCCGCGGACGGCCCGTCCGCCGCCGAGGCAGAGACCGGCCTCGCCGGCGAGCGCGAGCAGCAGCCCGCCGGGGAACCAGCCTGCCTGCACGAGCGAACCGGCCGCCCCGACGACCGCGCCGAGCAGGAAGAGGCCGAGGTAGAGCAGGAATCGCCCCGCGGACGGGGGCCGCAGGGGCTGGGCGAGCGCGGAGCCCCGGTCGTTCATGACTCCTCCTTGCCGGGGACCAGCCCGGCGAACAGGTCGTTCTCCCTCTCCGCCGCGGCCTTCCCGCGCACCAGCTCGTAGTACTCGGTGGTGAACAGGGGTTGCGCGAGTTCGTTGGAGAGGGCGAAGTACGGCGGGGCGACGTCGATCTGCGTGGCGTGCGCGCGCATCGCGGCGGCCTTCGCGGCCGCGTACGCGGTGCCGTCGATCTCGGCGGTGACACGGTCGTCGTCGACCACGCCCGGTACGTCGTCGACGGCGGCGGGCTTGGAGAAGGGCGTACCGGACAACTCGCCCGCGAGCCGGGCGAAGGACTCCTCGGCGACCGACCGGGGCACCCGGTTCCAGTACACCTTGGGGATCTCCCAGCCCTGTCCGGCGGCCAGTTCGGCGGCGCGCATGGCGACGCGGTGGGTCTGGATGTGGTCGGGGTGGCCGTAGCCGCCGTTCTCGTCGTAGGTGACGAGGACCTGGGGACGCACCTCCAGGATCACCTCGACGAGCAGGGCGGCGGCCTCGTCGACGTCCGCCTGCCAGAAACAGGAGGGGTCGTCGTTGTCGGCGATGCCCATCATTCCCGAGTCGCCGTAGCGGCCCGGGCCGCCGAGCAGACGGAAGTCCTCGACGCCCAGCTCGCCCATGGCCGCGGTGAGCTCGGCCAGCCGGTGCTCGCCCAGGGCCGCGCCGGTGAGGTGGCGCAGCCCGGGCGGGATGACCTCGCCGCGCTCGCCGAGCGTGCAGGTGACCAGGGTCACCCGGGCACCCTCGGCCGCGTACCTGGCCATGGTCGCGCCGTTGTTGATCGACTCGTCGTCCGGGTGCGCGTGCACCAGGAGGAGACGCCGGGCGGGGGGTTCCGTCATGGTCCCCACCCTACGCATCTCAGAACTTGATGCTGCCGATCATGCTGGCGATGTTCGTCGTCAGGTCGTTGATCGTGGGTGCGACGGTCGAGGAGGCGAGATAGAACCCCAGCAGGATGCAGACGAGCGCGTGCCCGCCCTTCAGTCCGGACTTCTTGACCAGCAGGAAGACGACGATCGCCAGCAGCACCACCGCCGAAATCGAGAGTGCCACGGCGGCTCACCTCCAAAGATCCCAAGTACGCGGGGGGTCGGACCAAGGGGCAACGCATTCCTCGCAGATAAATCCACAAGGACCAGCAGGTTCATACCCACTATGCGCTAGTGATCATAACTATCCGGGGCTGCGCATCGATCGGCGCACGGCCGCACAAGGGGGCGCATGGCCAATATGGTCGGTCCATGACGACGAGGTCCGACTCCTTCCCCCGCCGGCACGCGCGCACCCAGCGTTTCACCCTCGGCGCGCCGCGGGCTTTCACGGTGGCGCCCGACGGCGCCCGTGTCGTGTTCCTGCGCTCCACCTCCGGTACCGACAGGGCGAGTTCCCTGTGGGTGCTGGACATGTCCGGGGGCGGGGAGCGCGTCGCCGCCGATCCGCGCGCCCTGCTCGAAGGGGATCGCGAGGAGCTGTCCGCCGAGGAGCGGGCTCGCCGCGAACGCAGCCGCGAGAGCGGCGCGGGCATCGTCGGCTACGCCACCGACGCGGGCGTCGAGTTGGCCTCTTTCGCGTTGTCAGGGCGGCTTTTCACGGCCGAACTGAGGGCCGGCACGGCACGTGAACTGCCCGCCCCGGGACCGGTGATCGACCCGCGCCCCTCCCCCGACGGCCGGTTCGTCGCGTACGTCGCCCGGGGCGCCCTGCGGGTGGTGGGCGCCGAGGGTGAGGGCGGACGGGCGCTCGCGGAGCCGGAGTCGGAGAACGTCACCTACGGTCTCGCCGAGTTCGTCGCGGCCGAGGAGATGGGCCGTTCGCGGGGTTTTTGGTGGTCGCCGGAGTCGGACCGGCTGCTGGTCGCGCGCGTGGACGACACGCCGGTGCGGCGCTGGTGGATCTCCGACCCCGCCCATCCGGAACGTGACCCACAGCACGTGCCGTATCCGGCGGCGGGCACCGACAACGCGGACGTCCGGCTGTTCGTGGTCGGCCTGGACGGGTCGCGCACCGAGGTGGTCTGGGACTGGGCGCGCTATCCGTATCTGGCGCATGTGCACTGGTCAGATGCGGGGGCGCCACTGCTGCTCGTGCAGGCGCGCGATCAGCGCAGTCAGCTCTTCCTGGCCGTGGATCCGGGCACCGGGGCGACTCGGCTGGTACACGCGGACGAAGATCCAGTTTGGCTGGATCTTTTCCCCGGGGTGCCCTGCTGGAGCCCCTCGGGACAGCTCGTGCGGGTCGCCGACGAGGGCGGCGCGCGGGTGCTCGCGGTGGGTGAACGTCCGCTGACGGGACCGCAGTTGCACGTCCGCGCGGTGCTGGACGTGACGGCCGAGGACGTGCTGGTGGCGGCCTCGGCCGGCGAGGAGGCCCCCGAGGGCGCCTCCGAGGTCGGCGAGGTGCACGTCTATCGCGTCAACGAGCTCGGCGTGCAGCGCCTTTCGCAGGAACCCGGCGTGCACTCCGCGGTGCGCGCCGGGGGCGTGACCGTGCTGGTGTCGTCCGCACTGGACCGGCCGGGCGCCCGCGTGCGGGTGCTGCGGGACGACAAGCCCACGGCGACGATCACCTCGTACGCGGAAGATCCCGGTATGTCCCCGCGCGTGCGGCTCACCGAGGGGGGCGCACGGCGCATCCCGTGCGCCGTCCTGCTCCCCCGTGATCACGACGGTGAGACCCCCCTGCCGGTCCTCATGGATCCGTACGGCGGTCCGCACGGGCCCCGCGTGGTCGCCGCGCACAACGCCCATCTCACCTCGCAGTGGTTCGCCGACCAGGGCTTCGCGGTGGTCGTCGCCGACGGGCGGGGCACCCCGGGCCGCTCCCCCGCCTGGGAGAAGGCCGTCCACGGCGACTTCACCGTCTCCCTCGACGACCAGGTCGAGGCGCTGCAGGCCCTCGCGAAGACCTTCCCGCTGGACCTCTCCCGGGTGGCCGTCCGCGGCTGGTCCTTCGGCGGCTGGCTGGCCGGCCTCGCGGTGCTGCGCCGGCCGGACGTCTTCCACGCGGGCATCGCCGGCGCCCCGGTCACCGACTGGCGGCTGTACGACACGCACTACACCGAGCGCTATCTGGGCGACCCGGCGGCGAGCCCGGAGGCGTACGCGAACAGCTCGCTCGTCACCGACGACGGCCTGTCGGCGCCCGCCGAACCGCACCGCCCGCTGATGATCGTCCACGGCCTGGCGGACGACAACGTGGTCGTCGCGCACGCCCTGCGCCTTTCCTCCGCGCTGCTGGCCGCGGGCCGTCCGCACGAGGTGCTGCCGCTGTCCGGGGTGACGCACATGACCCCGCAGGAACAGGTCGCGGAGAACCTGCTGCTGCTCCAGGTCGACTTCCTCAAACGGTCACTGGGGCTTGCGCATCCGTACAAATCCGCATGAACCGCGTTAACACGCAGGCAACTTGGCCGACCCGGTCCCGATATACGGACGCGCCACTCTGAAGAACGTACGGCCGTGCGGGTGCCGTGAACGGACCGGGGTGCGCCATGTCACCCCGGTCCGTTGCTTTGCGCCTCCTCCGGCGGGACCACCTGCTTCTCCTCGGCGAAGTGGCAGGCGGAGGCGTGCGCGGCCGGGCCGCTCGTGTGCCGGAACTCCGCCGGCACCGCCAGCGCCGGCACCTCCCGCTCGCACCGCTCCCGCGCCTTCCAGCAGCGGGTGCGGAAACGGCAGCCGGAGGGGACGTTCGTCGGGGAGGGGACGTCGCCGACGAGGATGATGCGCTCCCGGTGTTCGCGGGCCTCCGGGTCGGGCACGGGGACGGCGGACAGCAGCGCCTGGGTGTACGGGTGCGTGGGATGGTCGTAGATCTCCTCGTCCCTGCCGATCTCCACGATCCGCCCCAGGTACATCACGCCCACCCGATCGGAGATGTGCCGGACGATCGACAGGTCGTGGGCGATGAAGACATAGCTCAGCTCGAACTCGCTCTGCAGCCGGTCGAGGAGGTTGACCACCTGGGCCTGCACGGAGACGTCGAGCGCGGAGACCGGCTCGTCGGCGACGATCACTTCCGGGCGCAGCGCCAGCCCGCGCGCGATGCCGATGCGCTGGCGCTGGCCGCCGGAGAACTGGTGCGGATAGCGGTTGATGTACTCGGGGTTGAGGCCGACGACGTCCAGCAGTTCCTGGACCTTCTTGCGCCGGTCGCCCTTGGGGGCCACCTCGGGGTGGATCTCGTACGGCTCCCCGATGATGTCGCCCACCGTCATACGGGGGTTGAGGGAGGTGTACGGGTCCTGGAAGACCATCTGGATGTTGCGGCGGACGGACTTCAGGGCCCTGGCGGACAGCTTGCCGATGTCCTCGCCCTTGTACTTGATCAGCCCCTGGGTCGGCCGCTCGAGGTTGACGAGCATCTTGGCGACGGTCGACTTGCCGCAGCCGGACTCCCCGACGATGCCGAGGGTCTCGCCCTTGTGCAGCATGAAGTCCACGCCGTCGACCGCCTTGACGGCACCGACCTGTTTCTTGATCAGAATGCCCCGGGTCAACGGATAGTGCTTGACCAGTCCGCTCACCTCGAGGATCGGTTCGGCCCGGTCAGCCATCGAGGCACTCCCTCCAGAGGTGGCAGGCACTGCCCCGGTCCTCGTCGACCTCGTACAGGGGCGGCTCGTCGGTGCGGCACACGTCCTGGGCCATCGGGCAGCGGGGGTTGAAGGCGCAGCCCGGCGGGATGTGCATCAGGTTGGGCGGCAGGCCCTTGATCGCGTACAGCTCCTGGCCCTTCTGGTCCAGCCGCGGGATGGAGTCGAGGAGTCCGCGCGTGTAGGGATGGGCCGGGGCCTTGTAGATGTCGTGCACCGGCGCCGACTCGACGATCCGGCCCGCGTACATCACGGCGATCTTGTCCGCGACGTCGGCGACCACGCCGAGGTCGTGGGTGATCAGGATCAGGCCCATGTTGTACTCGCGTTGCAGGTCCGCGAGCAGGTCCATCACCTGGGCCTGGACGGTGACGTCGAGGGCGGTGGTGGGCTCGTCGGCGATGATGAGGGCCGGCTCCAGGGCCAGCGCCATGGCGATCATGATGCGCTGGCGCATACCGCCGGAGAACTGGTGCGGATAGTCCCCGACCCGCGCCGCCGCGGCCGGGATGCGGACCCGGTCCATCAGCTCGACCGCCTTGGCCCTGGCGTCCTTCTTCGACATCCCGCGGTGCACGACGAACATCTCGCCGAGCTGGTCGCCCACGGTCAGGACGGGGTTCAGGGACGACAGCGCGTCCTGGAAGATCATCGCCATCTCGGCGCCGCGGACCTTCCTGCGCTCCTCCTCCTTGAGCTTGAGCAGGTCCCGGCCCTGGAAGAGGATCTCGCCGCTGGTGATCCTCCCGGGCGGGATGTCGAGGATGCCCATCACGACCTGCGCGGTGACCGACTTGCCGGACCCGGACTCCCCGAGCACGGCGAGCGTCTGACCCGCGTCCACGCTGTAGTCGACCCCGTTGACGGCCTTGGCGACCCCGTCCCGGGTCCGGAACTCCACGTGCAGGTCACGCACTTCGAGGAGCATGACGGCGGCTCACCTCAGCTTCGGGTCGAGGGCGTCGCGGACCGCGTCGCCGAGCATGATGAAGGCGAGGACGGTGACGGCGAGGGCGCCGGCCGGCCACAGGAGCATGTGCGGGGCGTTGCGGATGTAGGGGGACGCGGCGGAGATGTCGATGCCCCAGCTGACGTTCGGGGGCTTCAGGCCGACGCCGAGGAAGGACAGGGTGGCCTCCAGGGCGATGTAGGTGCCGAGCGCGATGGTGGCGACGACGATCACCGGGGCGACCGCGTTGGGCGCGATGTGCCGCAGCAGGATGCGGGAGTTGGAGGCGCCGAGCGAGCGGGCGGCGTGGACGTAGTCGTTCTGCTTGGCGGTGATGACGGAGCCGCGGCCGATGCGGGCGATCTGCGGCCAGCCCAGCAGCACGATGAAACCGACGACCGGCCACACGGTGTTGCTGGTCACCACCGACAGCAGGACCAGACCGCCCAGCACCACCGGGATCGCGAAGAAGATGTCGGTGATGCGGGAGAGGAACGAGTCCCACGCGCCGCCGAAGTAGCCCGCGAGGCCGCCCAGCGCCGAGCCGAGGATCGCGACCCCGAGCGTGGCGCAGACGCCGACCGTGACGGACGTACGGGCGCCGTAGACGGTGCGCGTGTAGACGTCGCAGCCCTGGCCGTCGAACCCGAAGGGGTGGCCGGGCTGGGAGCCCTGCTGGGCCTTGGCGAGGTCGCAGGTGAGGGGGCTCATCCAGGTGATGGCCGAGGGCCACAGCGAGATGAGGACCAGGAAGAGGATGACGACGCCCGCGATGATGAAGACGGGGTTGCGGAGCAGGTCGCGCCAGGCGTCCGACCAGAGCGAGCGGGGCTTGCCGGCCGGGCCGGTGCCTTCCGGTTCGGCCGGCGTCCTCTCGAGGGTCGTCGCCTCGCTCTCCGCGAGGTCCATCGCGCCGCCCATTCCGGTGCCGGCGACGGCGCCCTCCTGTTCGTACGGCTGCTCAGGCATAGCGGATCCTCGGGTCGAGTACGCCGTACAGCAGGTCGACGAGCAGGTTGGCGACCAGGAACACGAGGACGAGGACGGTCACGAAGCCGACGACGGTCTGGGTGTTCTGGCGGAGGATGCCCTGGTAGAGCTGGTAGCCGACGCCGTGGATGTTGAAGATCCGCTCGGTGACGATCGCCCCGCCCATCAGGGCGCCGATGTCGGTGCCGATGAAGGTGACCACGGGGATCAGGGAGTTGCGCAGCAGGTGCCGGACGATCACCCGCTGCCGGGGCAGGCCCTTGGCGACGGCGGTGCGGACGTAGTCGGAGCGGCGGTTCTCCGCGATGGACGTGCGGGTCAGCCGGGTGACGTAGGCGAGGGAGACCGAGGCGAGGACCAGGCCCGGCACGATCAGCTCGCTGAAGGTGGCCTCCGAGGAGACCGAGGGCTTGATCCAGCCCCACTCGACGCCGAGCAGCAGTTGCAGCAGCAGGCCGGTGACGAAGGTGGGCACGGAGATGACGACGAGGGTGAGGAGGAGGACGGAGGTGTCGACGGGGCGGCCCCGCTTCAGGCCCGTGATCACGCCCAGCGTGATGCCGATGACGATCTCGAAGAAGATCGCGACGATCGTCAGCCGGATGGTGACGGGGAACGCCGTCGCCATCAGCTCGGTGACCTTCTGCCCGTTGAAGGCGGTGCCGAAGTCGCCGGTGAAGACGTTCCGCATGTAGTTGAAGTACTGCTGCGGGAACACCGGCTTGTCCAGCCCGAACTCCTTCTTCAGCTGGGCGGCCGTGGCCGGGTCGCACTGCCGCTCGCCGCACAGGCCCGCGATGGGGTCGCCCATCACGTTCACCATCAGGAAGATCAGGAGCGTGGCCCCGATGAACACCGGGATCATCTGGAGCAGACGCCGGACCACGTACCTGCCCATGGGGGCTCAGCCGACCTTGATCTCGTTGTACACCGGGACGCTGAACGGGTTGAGGGCCACGTTCGAGAGGCGGTCGGTCCAGCCGGCGCTGCCGTTCTGGTACCACAGCGGGATGGCGGCCATGTTGTCGCGGACGACCTTCTCGGCGTTCTGGAAGAGGCCGATCGCCTTGGCGGTGTCGGTCTCGGCGTTGGCCTGGTTGACGAGGTTGTCGAAGTCCTTGTTGGACCACTGGCCGTCGTTGGAGGAGGCGTTGGTGTAGTACAGCGGCTGCAGGAAGTTCTGGATGAGCGGGTAGTCCATCTGCCAGCCGGCCCGGAACGGCCCGCTCATCTTGTGCTGCCCGATCTGGTTGCGGAAGTCCGCGAAGGTGCCGACCGGGTTGCCCACGCAGGCCTTGTTGTTGCCGAGGGCGTTGTTGATGGAGTTGCACACGGCGTCCACCCACTCCTTGTGCGAGCCCGTGTCCGCGTTGTACGTGATCTTGACCTGGCCGCCGGGCAGGCCGCCGCCCTCCTGGACGAGCTTCTTGGCCTCGCCGGGGTTGTAGGTGCAGCCGTCTCCGCACAGCCCGTCCTGGAAGCCGCCCTTGGTGCCGAGCACGGGCGAGGTCCAGTCGCCGGCGGGGGTGCGGGTCTTCTGGAAGATCGTCTCGGTGATCTGCTCGCGGTTGATCGCCATGGACAGGCCCTTGCGGACCTTCACCGAGCCGCTCGTGTTCCAGTTCTTGTCGGAGTACGGGAAGGCGAGCGTCTGGATGATGCCGGCGGGGGTGTTGAGGTAACGGTCGCCGAGGTCGTTCTTGACGTTCTTGAGCTGGGCGGCGGGGATGTCGTCGACGAGGTCGAGGTTGCCGGCCATCAGGTCGGTGTAGGCGGTGTTGTTGTCGGTGTAGACCTTGAGGTCGACGCCGCCGTTCTGCGCCTTGTCGCTGCCGGGGTAGGCGTCCCACTTGCGCAGGGACATCTTCGAGCCCTTGGTGTACGACTGCACCGTGTACGGGCCGTTGCCGACCGGCTCGGCGATCCAGGAGGCGTGGTCGGTGAAGAAGGCCTGGGGCAGCGGGGAGTAGGCCGCGTAGCCGAGGGTGTCGGGGAAGGTCGAGAACTTCTGCGTGAGCTTGACGGTGAAGGTGCGGTCGCCGGTGACCTTGAGGCCGGAGAGGGTGTCCGCGGTCTGCTTGCCGGTGTCCGGGTGCGTCTTGTCGTATCCCTCGATGTAGCCGAAGAAGTACGCGTTCCTCTGGTTGTTCTTCAGGCTGGCGCCGTAGTTCCACGCGTCGACGAAGGACTTGGCGTTGACGGCCTCGCCGTTGCTGAACTTCCAGCCGCTCTTGACGGTGATCGTGAAGTTCTGCGAGTCCGTGGTGTCGATCTTCTCGGCGAGCATGTCCTGGGCCGCGCCCGTCTTGGGGTCGTACCGCTTCAGCCCACGGAAGATCATGTCGAGGACCTTGCCGCCCTGCACCTCGTTGGTGTTGGCCGGTTCCAACGGGTTCTGCGGATCGCCCCAGGACGAGCTGAGCACCCCACTGCCGGACCCGCTGCCAACTCCGCTGTCGCTCCCCCCGCCCCCGCAGGCCGTCACGGCGAGTGCGACCGCCGTCGCGCATGCGGCCCACTTGGCGTGCGCTCCGCGCATGGAGTGCCTCCTCAGGAATCCCGGTCCGATATCGGCCAATATGTGATCAATAACGATCTCCCGCACCCCCGACGCGCCCATTCGCAGGACGGTGGTGGGTTCCGGCTTGCTGAGCGGCGGAGCGGCAGCGGTCGGTGAAGGCAAGAACGGGGGTTGGGGGAGGCAAGAAGACGGTTGTTCGTGTCCTTGTGTTCGGTGGCTTGTGACACACTTCCGCGCGTGGTCGACCGACCGTTCGCCGATCTTTCCCTCGCCTCCCTCTACGACGCCCTCCATCCGTGGGGGCCGGGCGACGAGTTCTGTCTGGGGCTGGTGATGTCCGCCCCGTCGGTGCTCGACGCGGGCTGCGGCACCGGGCGGCTGCTCGCGCGGGCCCGTGGGGCGGGGCACCGGGGGCGGCTGACGGGGCTGGATCCGGCGGCCGCGCTGCTCGTCCAGGCACGGCGGCGTGCACCCGGGGTCGAATGGGTGCTCGGGGATCTGGGGTCGCGGGCGTGGCGTGGCGAGTTCGAGCTGGTCCTGATGACCGGGCACACCTTCCAGGTGTTCGTGGGCGACGAGGAGTTGCGGCGCGCGCTGAGCGGTGTGCGCGCCGCCCTGGCCCCCGGCGGGCGGTTCGTGTTCGGCACGCGGAATCCGGCGGCGGGCGCCTGGTCGCGGTGGACGCCGAAGCACGTGCGCCGGGTCACCGGCCCGGACGGCCGTGCCATACGGGTGTGGCGCGAGGTCGAGGGGGCCGGCGGCGGCGAACGGGTGACCTTCACGACGACGTTCGAGGGCGGCCCCTGGCCCCGCCCGCAGACGTGCCGCTCCACCCGGCGCTTCCTTTCGGCCGACGCCCTGTCACGGTTGCTCGACGGAGCGGGCCTTCGCGTGGCGGAACAGTACGGCGACTGGGAACGCGGCCCCCTGAAGGCCGACAGTCACGAGATCATCACGGTGGCTGAATCCATGCGCTGACGGCGTCAGCCCTCCACCAGGCCCCCTTCACCGGTCTCTACCAATATTGGCCTGATCGAACATCAAATCACCGTTTCCGCAGGCCACATCAGGTTTGGCGGGCCGTTGACGCGCGCAGACACCCGCTGATAGACACACACATCACCCAGCTGGCGTCACCAGGCGGAACCCGGTACTGAAGTCCGAACAAGCCCTCCCTGTGCGAGCGATGACGCGAGGTCACGATTCATGAGTCCACAAGACCAGCACGGCACAAGGCGTTCACAGCCGAGAAGCCCACGCCACCGTACGGCCCGGCTCGTCGCGGCCGGCGGAGCCGTCGCGCTGACCCTGTCGGCAGGCCTCGCGACCCCGCTCAACCCGGCGCCCCAGCGGGCCCAGGCCGCCGAGGGCAAGAAGACGCTCACCGTCGCGGTCGCCCAGAGCGTCGACTCGCTCAGCCCCTTCCTCGCGGTACGGCTGCTCAGCACGAGCATCCTGCGGCTGACGTACGAGTACCTCACCGACTACGACCCCGGGGACGCGCACCCGGTGCCGGGCCTCGCCACCAGCTGGAAGCCGTCCGCCGACAAGCTCACCTGGACGTACACGATCCGCTCGGACGCAAAATGGTCGGACGGGCAGAAGGTGACCGCCCAGGACGCGGCCTGGACGTTCGACAAGATGATGACGGACGAGGCGGCGGCGACGGCGAACGGCAGTTTCGTCGCCAACTTCCGTTCGGTGTCCGCGCCGAGCCCCACGCAGCTGGTCATCCGGCTGAAGAAGCCGCAGGCGACGATGACGGCCCTGGACGTGCCGATCGTGCCCGAGCACATCTGGAAGGACGTCAAGGACTTCTCGAAGTTCAACAACGACAAGTCCTTCCCCATCGTCGGTGACGGGCCGTTCGTGCTCACCGACTACAAGGCGGACAGCTACGTCCGGCTGAAGGCGAACAAGGACTTCTGGCGCGGGGCGCCGAAGTTCGACCAGCTGGTCTTCAAGTACTACAAGGACCAGGACGCCGCGGTCGCCGCCCTGCGCAAGGGCGAGGTCTCCTTCGTCGCGGGCCAGCCCGCCCTGACGCCCGCTCAGGCGGCGTCCCTCAAGGGCCAGAAGGACATCCACGTCAACGAGGGCCCGGGCCGACGCTTCTACGCCCTGGCCACCAACCCGGGCGCGAAGGCGAGGAACGGCCAGAAGTTCGGCGACGGCGACCCGTCCCTGCTGGACCAGCGGGTGCGCAACGCGCTGTTCATGGCGGTCGACCGCAAGGCCGTCATCGACAAGGTGTTCCAGGGCCAGGCGGTCGAGGGCCAGGGCTACATCCCGCCCCGCTTCTCGACGTACTTCTGGAAGCCCTCCGCGAGCCAGGACCTCTCCTACGACCCCGCCAAGGCCGCTCAACTCCTCGACCAGGCGGGCTACAAGAAGAACGCCGACGGAAAGCGGACCGGCAAGGACGGCAAGCCGCTGAACTACCGCGTCCTGTGCCACGCCACCGACCCCAACGACAAGGCGGTCGGCCAGTACCTCAAGGAGTGGTGGGGCAAGCTCGGCATCGGCATGACGCTGGACTGCCTGGACAACGTCACCGACCCCTGGCTCGCCGGGAAGTACGACCTCGCCTTCGACGGCTGGTCGGTCAACCCAGACCCCGACTTCGTCCTGTCGATCCACACCTGCGGGGCCCTGCCGGCCACCCCGAAGGACACCGGCGCGACCGACAACTTCATCTGCGACAAGACCTACGACGAGCTGTACGCCAAGCAGCTCGCCGAGTACGACTCCGCCAAACGGGCCGACATCGTCAAGAAGATGGAGTCGCGGCTGTACGACCTGGGGTACATGAACGTCATGGCGTACCCGAACGCCGTCGAGGCCTACCGCACCGACCAGATCAAGTCGATCACGACGATGCCGAAGTCCGCCGGCAACATCTACGGCCAGGACGGCTACTGGAGCTGGTGGTCGGCCGTGCCCGCGGACTCCGGCTCCTCCTCCGGGAGTTCCTCGACCGGGGTGATCGTCGGCGTCGTCGTGGGGGTCGTGGTCCTCGCCGCCGCCGGTGTGTTCCTCGCGATGCGCCGCCGTACCACCGCCGACGACCGCGAATAGGTGGTTCATGGTCTCCGACGCAGTCACCGCGCCCGTCGCCCGGGCGAGACGGCCCCGTACCGGCACCGCCTATCCCCGGTACGTGGCCGGCAAGGCGGGCGGGGCCGCCGTCTCGCTGCTGGCCGTCCTGGTCACCGGGTTCTTCCTGTTCCGGCTGATCCCGGGCGACCCGGTCAAGACCATGACGGGCGGCCGGCCGGTCTCCGCCGCTCAACTGGCCGAGTACCGCAAGGAGTTCGGGCTCGACCTGCCGATGTGGGAGCAGTTCACCGACTACTGCCGCAAGGCGCTCACCGGTGACCTGGGCACGTCGTACCAGTTCCGCGCCCCGGTCATCGACAAGATCACGGAGGCGCTGCCGAACACGCTGCTGCTGACGGGCACCGCCTTCGTGCTCTACACCGCGCTCGGCATGTTCCTCGGCACCCGCTCGGCCTGGCGGCACGGAAAGCTCGGCGACAAGCTCAACACCGGCCTGGCGCTCACCCTCTACTCCGTGCCGTCCTTCTGGCTCGGCCTGCTGATGATCATCGTGTTCGCCGTGGGCCTCGGCCCGATCCCCGGGCTGTTCCCGACCGGCGGCATGGAGTCGGGCGGCAAGGAGGGCTTCGCCTACGTCCTCGACGTCGCCCACCACCTGGTCCTGCCGGTCATCACCCTGGTCGCCGTCGAGTACGGCCAGACGCTCCTCGTCACCCGCTCCGCGCTGCTGGACGAGATGGGCAGCGACTACCTCACGACGGCCCGCGCCAAGGGGCTCAGGGACGACCTGGTGCGCCGCCGGCACGCCGTACCGAACGCGCTGCTGCCCACGGTCACCCTCGTCTTCGTCAACCTCGGCCGGACCGTCGCGGGCGTCATCCTGGTCGAGACGGTCTTCTCCTGGCCGGGCCTGGGCGGACTGTTCTACCAGGCGCTGAGCGTGCCCGACCTGCCACTCGTGCAGGGCCTGTTCCTCTTCTTCGCCTCGGCGGTGATCGTCATGAACACGCTGGCCGACCTGCTCTATCCGCTGCTCGACCCCCGGGTGGGCCGATGACCGCCGACGTGGCACCGGCGACCCCCGGCCGGCTCGCCCGGCAGCGCCGCCGCCTGTCCGCCGCCCGGTTCTGGCGCAGCTACCGCACCCACCGCGCCGGGCTGATCGGCCTGGCCGCGCTCGTCCTGTTCGCGCTGATGGCACTCACCGCGCCGCTGACCGTCGGGTCCGACGTGGCCGGCGTGACCGACGCCCCCGGCGCTCCGCTGCAGGCGCCGAGCCTCGACTTCCCGCTGGGCACCGACCGGTTCGGGCGCAGTGTGCTGGGGCTGGTGGTGTGGGGTTCACGGGTCTCGCTGCTGGTCGGGCTGCTCGCGGCCGTGCTGTCGGTGGTGATCGGCACGGTCGTCGGGGTCACCGCCGGGCACTTCAAGGGCGCGTACGCGACCGTGCTGATGCGGATCACGGACTGGTTCCTGGTGATGCCGGCGCTGGTACTGGCCATCGCGCTGGCCACCGTGATGTCCCGCTCCCTGGGCACGGTGATCCTCGCGATCGGCGTCACCTCCTGGCCGACGACGGCCCGGCTGGTGCGCGCCCAGACACTGGCGGTGGAGTCACGGCCGTACATCGAACGGGCGAAGGCGCTCGGCGGCGGGCACTGGCACATCATGAGCCGGCATGTGCTGCCCAACGTGATGCCGCTGGTGCTGGCGCAGACCACGCTGATGATCTCCTCGTCCGTCCTCGCCGAGGCGACGCTCGCCTTCCTCGGGCTCGGCGATCCCACGGTGATCTCGTGGGGCGGGCTGCTGCAGGACGCGCGCGAGGCGGGCGCGGTCAGCGCCGGCGACTGGTGGTACCTGGTACCGCCGGGCATCGCGATCGCGCTGGTGGCGCTGGCGTTCACGCTGTGCGGGCGGGCGGTGGAGTCCGTGCTCAATCCCAGGCTGGGGGTGACCCGTTGACGCTGCTGGAGGTCCGGGGTCTGACCGTGACGTATCCGGGCGGGGCCGAGGCCGTACGGGGGGTGGACCTGTCGCTGGAGGCGGGCCGCAAGCTCGGGGTCGCCGGTGAGTCGGGCTGCGGCAAGTCCACGCTGGCGCTGGCCCTGCTGCGGCTGCTGCCGGCCGGCACGAAGGTGGGCGGTCAGGTCCTGCTCGACGGCGAGGACGTCCTGACGATGCGGTGGGGGCGGGTGCGCGCGGTGCGCTGGGCGGGCGCCTCGATCGTGTTCCAGGGGGCCATGCACTCGCTCAACCCCGTGCACCGCGTAGGCGACCAGATCGCCGAGCCGATCCTGCTGCACGGCGACGCGACCCCGCCGGCGGCGAAGCGGCGGGCCGGTGAGCTGCTGGAGCAGGTGGGTCTGCCGGCCGCGCGGGCGAGGGCGTATCCGCACGAGCTCTCCGGCGGCCAGCGGCAGCGCGTCATGATCGCCATGGCGCTGGCCTGCGACCCGCGGCTGGTCGTCGCCGACGAGCCGACCACCGCCCTGGACGTGATGATCCAGGCGCAGATCCTCCGGCTCATCGAACAGCTCGTGTCCGAGCAGGAGCTGGGCCTGATCATGATCAGCCATGATCTGGCGGTCCTCGCCGACACCTGCGACCGGCTGGCCGTGATGTACGCGGGCCGGGTGGTCGAGGAGGGCCCCGCGCGGGCGGTGTACGAGGACGCGCTGCACCCGTACGGCAAGGCTCTGTCGTCGGCGTTTCCGCGCATCGGCGACCCGGCGTCCCGGTTCGCCCCGCGCGGGCTGGCCGGTGACCCGCCGGACCCGGCGGACCTGCCGTCCGGCTGCACGTTCCACCCGCGTTGTCCGGTCGCCCTGGACGAGTGCGCGGTGCTGGACCAGCCGCTGAGGGAGGCCGGGCCCGGCCGCCGGGCGGCCTGTGTGCACGTCGGGGCGACGGTTCCGCCGCCGGCCGGCCCGGCGGAGGACGTGAGGAGCACGACATGACGACTTCGGCGCCCCTGCTGAGCGCGCGGGACCTGCACGTGACCTTCCCCGGCCGGCACGGCGCCGCGCCGGCCCGGGCGGTGGACGGCGTGGAACTGGACATCGGCGCCGGGGAGATCGTGGCGCTGGTCGGCGAGTCGGGCTGCGGCAAGACGACGCTGGCGCGCTCGCTGCTCGGGCTGGTCGAGCCGTCCTCGGGGAGCGTGCGCTTCGACGGGAAGCCGCTGGAGTACTCGTCCCGGGCGCTGAAGGCCTACCGGCGACGCGTCCAGCTGGTGCTGCAGGACCCCAGCGGCTCGCTGAACCCGCGGCACACGGTGTACGAGGCGGTGGCCGAGGGCCTGCGCATCCACCGGCACCCGGGCGACGAACGGGCGGCGGTCGCCGAGGCCCTCGCCCGCGCGGGACTCCGCCCACCCGAACGGTTCTTCCTGCGCTACCCGCACGAGCTGTCCGGGGGTCAGCGCCAACGGGTCGTCATCGCGGGCGCGTTGGTCCTGCAGCCCGAACTCATCGTCGCCGACGAGCCGGTGGCCTCGCTGGACGCCTCCGTGCGCGGTGAGATCCTCGCCCTGCTGCTGCGTCTGCGCACCGAACTGGGTCTGTCCGCGCTGGTGGTGACGCACGACCTGGGGCTGGCGTGGAACGTCGCCGACCGGGTGGCGGTGATGTATCTGGGGCGGATCGTGGAGACGGGCACGGTGGAGCAGGTCCTGACGGCGCCCCGGCACCCGTACACCCAGGCCCTGCTGTCGGTCCTCCCGGAGGCGCCCGGCGACCCGGTGGTCCTGACCGGCGAACCCCCCGACCCCTCGCGCATCCCCTCCGGCTGCCGCTTCCACGCCCGCTGCCAGATCCTGGCGACCGGCGAGGCGGACCGCGCCGGAGTGGCGGACGCATGCCGCACCCGCGACCTGGACATCCTGACCGGCACGGACGAGACCCAGGTGGCCTGCCACTGGGCCCACGCCCGGGTGACTACTTAAACTCGCCGGCCATACTGTGTCAGTAGACGAGTTCCTGTGCCCTCCGCCGACGGCACCCGGACCCGTCTTACCCCAGCCTGCACAATCCCCGCCACCGCTGTCGACGAAAGCCGAGCGGGGCCACCGCCTCCGACTGGGGCATGGCCGCTGAGATGGCCCTCGCCCTGTAGTGCGGGTTCAGGAGGACCCCCTGAACTCAACGGCGTCCGACATCGCTTCGAACTGCCCCAGGCCTGGGAGCCAGAGGACTAGGACGCCGGGTGCCGGGGGCCGAGAAGACGCCCCAGCTATGTTCTCCGCGCCATCACTCAGGTGCCGGAAGCCGTAAGATGGCGCAATCTGATCGGCCCGGATGATCACGGCGCCCACAGCCCGCTGGATCCACGAAAGACATTGTCAGCTGCAGCGCCTGATGCCAGCAAGACGAGAATCTCAACAGGACCAGCCAGCTCAAACTTCAGTTATCCAGAGCATAGGCATTCGCTTGGATACCAAAAAGCTCCGCGAACAAACCGCCTTTTGTGAGGAGCTCATCAGGCGAACCGGATTCGACCACGCGACCCTCCTTGAGAACATAAACAAGGTCGGCGGCTCTTACAGAAGCCATCCGGTGAGTTACGAGTACCACCGTTTGATCTTCTCGTTTTCGCTTTAGGATCTTCTCGAAAACCTCCGCTTCGGCGCGCGCATCCAAGGAACTTGTGGGCTCGTCCACAATCAGGACGGGAGCATCGCGATAGCGGGCGCGCGCGATACCTAGTCGTTGCCATTGCCCCCCGGAGATGTCGAATCCGCCATGGTATTCACGAGCCAACAGAGTGCCCCAACCAGATGGCAGCTGTTCGATGACTTTATCGACGCCAGAGTGAGCCGCCGCTTCTTGCAGCCTCACATGGTCTACCCCCTCATCGGAACGCGAGATCATCACGTTCGCCTGTGCCGTGAAAGGCCAACGCTTAAAATCCTGCCCCACCATTGCAACGCGCGATTGAAGATCTCTGCGATCCGCTTGGGAGGCATCAACGTCGCCCCAACAAACCCGCCCCAAGTCGGACTTATACAATCCAGCCAATAGCTTGACCAGCGTCGTCTTTCCTGATCCATTTTCGCCCACAAGAGCGACTACATTACCCTTCGGAATCACTAGATCCACATCCCGGAGCGCAGGTCGATCCGAACTCGGGTAACTAAATTCTACCTTCTCGAAAATTATCTCATCGATATCTTTTCCCAGCTTCTGACCGCTGGGAGGTACGGCTCGAGATTCCGCTTCTTCGCACAGCCGCCCAAGGTCAGCTACGTAGAGCGCATCCTCATAAAGGGAGTTGGCCTGTATCATCACGGAGCTGAAGTTTGCCGTGCCCATTCTAACGGCAATGATGACTGTCCCGACCGTGGCCAGCTTCATCACGTCACAGACAACAAGAGCCCCCAGGATCGAATATGCGAAAACCCACACTAGGCCGGTTACGAGGGCAGCGAACATCTGTGTCCGAGCAGCCGCCTTGGCCAGTCGGGTTTGCTCCTCTTCAGACGAGCGCGCCAATTCTCCATACTGTTCCAGCAAAAATTCCCCGGCCCCATGTACCCGAATCTCGGGAGCAGAGTCCCGCTCAATCAGCAGAGCACTCAGCAATTTCGCCGCCCGAGCATGCTCGATCCAAGTGTGAGCAGAGAGGTAGCGCGCTTGCGCGTTCCTCAACGCGCTCCAAGAACGAGGCACAGCGACCAACACCAGAAGGGGAAGAAGAAAAGGGTTGACGCTAAACAAGATCACGGAAGTGGACAGAAAGGTGATCAGTGCGTTCGCTATGGCTCCACAGTAGAGGAGGACACGGCGTGCGCTCGTGGCTCCGTGCTGAGCCGAGTCCAGAAGCCGGTGAAACTTCGGATCCTCAATGGACGCCAGCTCAACTCTGATAGCCCGCTCCAGGTAACGCTGGGTCGCTACACGTTCAATTTTAGGCTCAAGACGGCCCAAATGAGCTTGAGACATTGCTGATGCCAGCGACCGTAGCCCTCCGGCCAGAACCACACTGATGAGGAAAGGTAGGGCGTTTCGAACCGCAGCGAGATCGATATCCGGAGCCAGAAGAGTCAATATTGTCTTATTGGCCGCGGCTAGCATGATGGCCATAGCAATACCCTGAAATATTTCCAACACAGCGACTCGCCGTAGCGCACTGCGATCGGCCTGATATGCCATACGCAACACTTGACGAACAATCGCAGGGAGCATCTTCCCTGCTTGCCACAGAGAGTGCTTCAACAGTGCACCTTCGTAGCGGTTAAAACCCAAGTCGTATCTCAGCTTACCGCCAAACAGGAAACCTTCCGCTGACGAGTCATCTTCCCCTGGGGCCCGAAGCCGCTGTGCCATGTACTCTCCTGACTCCTAGCTCAAGAGGCAATCCGGGGACTACGTGCAATGCTTCGCCCGCTAGATTGTGACGTTTGCCAACGCTGTAGCAATGCCTGCTTGCCAGGAAAATGGAAGTCGCGCGCGGTTCCAATGAAATACGATAAGAAACGCTGCAGCCTGCCTAGGTCCCAAAACAGCGGAATCGCTTTGGAAGTACTCCCGATTCCACTGCACCCATTCGGCTTTCGCGCGATCTTCAAATGAGGAGCACCTCCCGCCCATGGCCGCGGTTATCGAAGATAGGTGTTCCGGGTTACTCCACATCAAGCCAATCCTGTGCGAGATCTCTGCCCACCCCGAAGGTTGATCTCCATCAAACTTCCTGCCTGCCTGCCAGCCCAAACGGTCCCAGACATCACGATCCTCAACGTCTGCGATCTCCATAACTGAAAAAAGGGATCGAATCAGTCGGAGTGAAAGGGCCCAAGCAGGCGCCTGCCGTTGTTTTCCCCAATAGTCAACCCATACCAAGGAATCAGCCGTGAACATTCCATGCACGCCGGCCATGGATTCCGCACCACCAAACAGTTTGTACTCAGGCTCATACACAGCCGGGTGGTGTTGAAGCGCCAGACCATCTCGAGTAATCCCGGAGCACAGTTCGCGGAGTGCCTCTCGCACCCTGATGCGGGACTGAGCGGGAGACTCAAACCTAATGCGCACACCCGGAGGCTTATGGATGAAATGGAAGTTGCGAGCGCTCCTCTCCTCAAGCAATTCTTGAGCCAAACTATTCAGCCGGACATATATCTCCCGAGGGACAAATCCTTCCACATTCAATCGGCGCTCAATCCAAGAGGACTTGAGTTCCTTTTCCTCGAGAGCAGAAATGCCGGCCCGGATAAATCTGTCGGCGGCCTCGTCCAAACGGGAGGAGTCGGAGGTAATACTTCCGGACTCAAGATATTCTGTCACCATACGCAAGAAGCTCAACGTATTAATTGTGCTTCCCTGAACGGAAATAGGCGAGGATGCAAGGGGATGTGGACTCACAGCTTCCTTTCCGAGGTCTACTGCATCAGAAACGCTATGTCCCACGGAATTGAATCCTCCCGTTCTGCGTAAGACTGAAGGGCGAGGCCGAGGCCTGCGATACCCTCGAGAATTCCGGCCGGATGATTCCCAGGAGAGATGTCCATCATTCCCACCTCGAAGCGGGGGGGCAGCCCCTCGGCGAAAATGTCGAAGATTTTTTCGGCGATAGTGTCGATCATCCTACCAACTTGATCACCGTCTCGGCCGTCCGTGAAGTATCGTAGTATGTGCATTATCCCAGCCCAGCCATGACACATTGACCAATGGTCAACCATCCATTTCCCCATGGGGAGCGCACAGAGGGCGCTCACTGAAGAATGGGCAGTGTGCAGCCAATCGTCCCTACCGTGTGCTTGCCCGGCAAGCTGCAGAGCTCGTGAAACGCCAGGAGCTCCATAGCACCACGAAACCCTGCTGCGTGAACGTCTCATGGACGGGCTATCGAACTCCTCCAAAGTTATGGTATTTGGCCAAAAGACCCCATATTCGTCGATTCCTTGAAATCGCTCAAGTAGTTCAACAATCCCAGTAATAGCCAAATCCTGCCCAGGAACCGTAACCTGATGCAGGGAGGCGATGGACAAGACGGCTAGTGGTCCAGCTATGCCATGTGCCAATCCCAGATTCAGATGCCCACCCTCCGACGCATGCGTGCGGGTCTTTGGTTGCCAGTTCGGCGGAGTCGTCGACCAGAAACGCGGAACCTTGCAATTGAAATGATCGGCAGGCATCAACATCTCACACAAACACGTGAGAACACGCTCCAGGGCTTGCCCTTGAGGATCACGCATAAGAAGATAACGAGCAACACCAGCCAGCCCATTCAATACGTCAAATCTCGCCATTGACCCAAGGGCTATCGAATCGACGTGCCGGCATAGAGCTTCTGCGCTCCTTGTTGCTTCCGCGTCGAGCTGCGCAAGGGCGCCGGTGTATCCTCCACCTGCAGTCTGCGCCATGGATAGCGCGAAACCTAGCCCACACGCATCATAGTGCAGACCCATAACCTGACGGTCACGCAGTTTCAGGTTTTCCGCTGCTTGTTTGAGATACCAATGAGCTGTCGCCCTGTCCTTCTTATTCCCTTGGTGCAGGCGAGCCGCATAAACTATCGAGAGGCCCGGGAAACCGCTGGCAAGCGAAGCTCGGACTACCGGATCAGGATTTTTTGATGGGGCAAGATTTTCTGGGTTGCTCAAATACACGGAAATTTGATCGGATATTCGTTTCGCAACGTCCTGGCGCCAGGAGGTTTCGCCGCTCATGAGTCGCCCCTCAGAGAGGAGCGGATAATGCCGTGCCGAGCGCGACCCTGATACATGCGCGAAATATGATACAAGCGCGCCAAACTACGCTTCTCCCGATCAGGGCTGATACCGATGAACCGGTTGTGGTGCAGATGCAGGAAGGAACCAATAGCTTCGTCACGCCATGTCCACCCGGCCAACTGAGTCAGTTCGGGACGGAGCTTTTCTCCCACTTCACGGGCAGCAGCTGCCAGTTTCTGGGCCGAAATCAGTGCCGAATCGGGCAAGATTTGAGCCAGGTTCTTGAGGGTCATACCGGGCTCAACAATGCGCCCCGCCTGCTGAATCTCTCCGCGAGGCGCTTGATTATCTTGCCCCGTCTGTCGAAAATGCTCCGCAACCCACTCGCACCAATCCCAGTCGCCAAGTGCGTCCAAGATTATTCCGTAACTGGCCAGTTCGATCTGGTCGTTTTCAAAGTCATTCCCGCCATTGCCAAGCCGCAATAGGTTGATCACCCATTCACTGTCGGCATGGAACAGCCGCTCCGCCAGATCCACCCCCTCGACTCCTCCAAAGCGAGAAAACTCCGGCTCGTAAGCACAGAGCCTAAAGTCAGAAATATATCCGTCCTCTCGGAGTGATGCGCAAATTTGCAGAATCCTGCTCCATACTTCTGCAGGCATAGATGGTTCATTGCTCCGGAGCCGGAGGCGTATATGATGCCGAGGCTTATTGTAGCGAATGAAGAACCAGCGGTCGATTCCATCCCAGACTTCCTGCAAAATTTCCGGCAAACGTTTCTTGATCAGATCATTGTGGATCTCAGGTATGCAATCGAGCTCAAGATACGCCCAGGCGCTTCCAGGAGGATATGAGGACTTTTCGGATCTCTCGATATCTGCCTTATCCAGTCGCCGAGATTTCTGTCTGGGAGGTTTCCTAGGAAGAAGCGGAACCGTGAATTCATTGCAGGTATTTTGCAACCATCCATAGTCTTTGCCTACAGCACCTGGAACTTCGGTAACGAGCCTGTTTCCTTGCGCTACTTCCCTACGAAATATTTCACGGTGGAGAACGTTGTTCAAATTTATTTCACAGTATTGATCCTGATTCATGACCCGAACTCGAGCGTCAACATTCAAGCGCTTACGCCACTCGGCAACTGCTGCGTCCCAGCCAATTTGTTGGGGCGACGCTGTTTGCAGTTCGGCACTCACCTTCCATGTCAGTGGAGCGATGATGCTGCTTCCGAATCGAACACGAGGAAGACAGGGAAGCGATGACATCTCTCCCCACTCCCAGGGCTGCCAGACCCTGGTTTCATTGGCGTAGCGCAGCTCTGCAAGAAACCTTACAAGGTTGGGTGCCGCAGTGGACAGAGAGAGTGTATGAGGAATGACCGGGATAACCTCCTGGCCAGTGGACTCCCAGTACAAGTGCAATGCGTCGCCATCCGCTGCCACAATGAGATCACGCCAATCAATGACGCCGTGCTCACTGTCTTCGTGGAAGACTCCCACAGGTATGCTGTAGTCGACCAAGCGTCTTCCTTGAACCACATTCATGGCTCGCGGCAATATTGGAGCAAAGTCAACTTGAGCCACAATTGCATCGACACTATTTGTAGACAGAAGTTGACCAAGCTGGGCGGAATTGCCTATGACATCGGAAAATCGACCTGCCATAGCTCCCGCAGTAAGCGAACCACCTGTGGGCGTAACCCACAGACAAAAATCATTTTCATCGACCGCACCTAGAGTATCGGCCAATAGCTGAAAGCATATCTCGACTGCCTGGGAAGGGAGCGACGACCCCAGGCGGCTATTCAAGCGATTCACATCGGCATCCGTTAGGACAACCTCACGATTTCCTGAAGAAAGTCCTCTGTACGCCAATGATCCGAGTGTTTTTGCTCGCGCATCTATTGAGGGGCTTTTATGGTTCCCGGCAATTCCGAAAGAGGTGGTACTGGCTGGGTTTAGATAGCCCTCCGGGTACCCGAGTCCGATGTGAGGATTGATAAGGTCTTTCAGTCGCACTACACCGTGCGGTCCATATTTTTCAAAGAATGCGATACGATATCGGTGCATATGAGTGTAGGCCGTGCCGTCCGGTGAAATCCTCCAGATGGTCGTGGCCAGGTTCTCGACCTCGTTGATCACATGTTGAGGCAAAGTGACTGACACATCAGCACGTACATCGACCTGAGGGCTCACATCCGCACCGTCTCCGTCATGTATACGCGCAACAGTCGCTCGCAAGCGAGACCAGGCATCTTTGCCTCGGCCCATTCGTGTGCCGGCGTAGGCCTGAATGGACTGTCGCAGCTCCTTGAGAGCTACCGCCTCTGATGCCTCAGAGGGAATTATTTTCTCCATTTCGGCGAGAGACGTCTCATCCAATGCGGTGATAGATATTTTACTCAGGAGTACATCATTGGCAAGAAGGTTTTCGAGAAAGGTGTCGAGTTTCTGCTCGGGAACATGTATGAAACGAGCTTTTGCTTCTGACAGCAAATTTGAATAACGCATAGGTTTATGTGCACGCCCGCAAATCCATTGCAGGAGAGGCGTCAGTCTCATCGAGGTCTCTCGACTGAGCATCTGGCCCTCTGTAGCGTTGTTTTCTCGCCTAATCCGTACGTGAGGAACGACAAGTCGGTCCCCACGCACCATGCAGAGGTTGTTCAACACAACCTCCAGCGTGGGCTTCAAGTTGGGACTGGAAATCCACTCACGCGACAAGCTGTCGTACCAGCCGGAGTCCAAACGGACGATCTTTTTTGCATGATCACCGATCGTGGAACATGCCGTCGTGCCGATCTGGGCTGCTGTCACCCCGGCGTACAATCCGAAGGGGGTCGAACGGCTACTCATTCGAATCGCATAGCGTGTGATTGAAGTGGCAGTACTTAGGAGTCTCTTCCGCCTCGTTTCATCGCCGGAAATGACCTTCTCCAGCGTTCTCAACAGGACTGGGCTGGAAACAGCAACAGCTTCTACAAGTTCAGGGAATTCTGCCATGGTCCGGATGTAATCCGCCAACTCTGCATCGGTTGGCAGGGAATCATCACGTAGGCCAGCAAAAACTTCGCCGAATGTATCACGCTGCAGCGTGGCGACTCGCAACGTAATCGGATTCACGGCTTTGTAGACGCTCTGTTGCTCCATAGCCCTGTTCTCTCTGGTACACGAAGAAAGCCGGGTGGGATACTCTTAGTTAATCCCACCCGGCAATGGATCAGCAGCAGGGAGGGTTGCATCCCCTGGTGAGCTGACACGAGGTCATCGTTCCAGTTCCGGGGTCACAGGTGAGGTGAGTGGCCATCATCGGCCGCAGCTGGGTCATTGCGTCGCCAGTCAACGTGGTCCGGATGTCGAGGTCCAGATCCGCGAGATCCGCGTCCATCTCTTCTTCAATGAAAATCGGAGTGCCCATGTGAATTCCTCCAATCGGACCAAAGTCCCTCGACAGAGACGTCGAATGACTTCAGTGACGGAACGATCTGATGCATCGAAAAGGCTTCCCTTGCGTTCGACTCACCATAATTCGATGAATAAAACACTCACCGGAGATCCCCGGAGAAATTTCGAGAAGCACTTACCTAGCAGTTCGATCTTTCCATGCTTCACAACACAACGAAAGATCATTCTGAATGTTGTCTCCTTTCGTTCTCCCTAGTGGCCGAAAATAGTCCCGCTGATGTTTATGGCCGTAAGGAAAGAAATGAGGGTGGTCGGTCACCATGCGCATCGGCGGTGACCGACCACCCTCGCGGGACCCGTGAGACCCTGGAATGGAGGCAGTGTCGTATTAGTTGGCGCCCACGACGTCCTTCTCCTCGGCGAAGTGGCATGCCGACTCGTGGGCCGCAGGCGAGTCCGTGTCCTTGAAGCGCTCCGGGATCGCGAGAAGCGGGACCTCCTCGGCGCACTTGTCCTTGGCCTTCCAACACCTGGTGCGGAAGCGGCAGCCGGACGGGGGGTTCGCCGGGGAGGGCACGTCGCCGGTCAGGATGATCCGCTCGCGCTGCTCGCGGTCCTGCGGGTCGGGCACCGGCACAGCCGACAGCAGCGCCTGGGTGTAGGGGTGCGTCGGGTGCTCGTAGATCTGCTCGTCGGTGCCGACTTCGGCCATCTTGCCCAGGTACATCACACCCACCCGGTCCGAGATGTGCCGGACGATCGACAGGTCGTGCGCGATGAAGATGTAGGAGAGGTTGAACTCGTCCTGCAGTCGCTCCATCAGGTTGATGACCTGCGCCTGCACCGACACATCCAGGGCCGAGACCGGCTCGTCGCAGATGATGACCTCGGGGTTGAGCGCGAGGCCTCGGGCGATGCCGATGCGCTGGCGCTGACCGCCCGAGAACTGGTGTGGGTACCGGTTGATGTACTCCGGGTTCAGACCGACGACGTCCAGCAGCTCCTGCACCTTGCGGCGCCGGTCGCCCTTCGGGGCCACCTCGGGGTGGATGTCGAAGGGCTCGCCGATGATGTCGCCCACCGTCATACGGGGGTTGAGCGAGGTGTAGGGGTCCTGGAAGATCATCTGGATGTTGCGGCGTACGGCCTTGAGGGCCTTGCCGGACAGCCGGGTGATGTCCTGGCCCTTGTAGAAGATCTCGCCGGCTGTTGCCCGCTCCAGGTTCATCAGGAGCTTGGCCACCGTCGACTTACCACACCCGGACTCGCCCACGATGCCCAGGGTCTCACCCTGGTACAGGTCGAAGGAGACACCGTCGACCGCTTTGACGGCGCCGACCTGACGCTTGAGGACGATGCCACGCGTCAGCGGAAAGTGCTTGACCAGGTTACGCACCTGAAGGATGGGTTCGCCCTGCCCCACCTTCGCGTCGAGGGCGGCCACCGCCTCGTCTTCGCTGCTCACATCAGCGACCTGGACGTCGGAGACGTTCGGCATCGCGTCCTCCGGCTTGCCGGTCGTGGTCGACTCAGCCATGGATCGTCTCCTTCCAGAAGTGGCACGCGCTCGCGCGACCAGGCAGTTCCCTGCCGTCCGACTCGGTCACCGGGACCAGCGCCGGGCGGTCGGTGCGACAGATGTCCTGCGCCTTCTCGCAGCGGGGGTTGAAGGCGCAACCGGCCGGTACCTTCAGCAGGTTCGGCGGCAGCCCCTTGATCGCGTACAGATCCTGGCCCTTCTGGTCGAGGCGCGGGATCGAGTCCAGCAGACCGCGGGTGTAGGGGTGCGCGGGGCGCTTGTACAGCTCGTGCACCGGGGCGGTCTCCACGATCCGGCCCGCGTACATCACGGCGATCTTGTCGGCCACGTCCGCCACGACGCCGAGGTCGTGGGTGATCAGGATCAGGCCCATCTGATACTCGCGCTGCAACTCCGCGAGCAGGTCCATCACCTGGGCCTGGACCGTCACGTCGAGGGCCGTGGTCGGCTCGTCGGCGATGATCAGGTCCGGCTCCAGGGCGAGCGCCATGGCGATCATGATGCGCTGGCGCATACCGCCCGAGAACTGGTGCGGGTAGTCGTTCACCCGGGCCGCGGCGGCCGGGATCTTCACCTTGTCCATCAGCTCCACGGCCTTGGCCTTGGCCGCCTTGCGGGACATGCCCTGATGGACGCGGAACATCTCGCCGAGCTGATAGCCCACGCTCAGCACGGGATTGAGCGCGGACAGAGCGTCCTGGAAGATCATCGCGATCCGCGCACCACGCAGCTTACGCCGCTCCTCGTTGGACATGGTGAGCATGTCCTTGCCGTAGAAGCGAATCTCTCCCTTGGGGATACGGGCCGGCGGCATGTCCAGGATCCCCATGATCGCCTGTGCGGTCACGGACTTGCCGGAGCCGGACTCACCGAGCACGGCGAGAGTCTCGCCGGAGTTGACGGAGTAGTTGACGCCGTTGACGGCTCGGACGACGCCCTCTCGGGTCTGGAACTCCACGTGCAGGTCCCGCACTTCGAGGAGCGGGCCGGTGCGCTCGGGGTCGCCGGGGCGCGGAGCCGGGATGGCGTCCGTCGGGTCGATGATGGTCACGTACGCCTCCCTCAGCGCATCTTGGGGTCGAAGGCGTCGCGGACCACGTCGCCGAGCACGATGAACGCCAGCACGGTGATGCTCAGGGCGCCTGCCGGGAACAGCAGCGCGTGCGGCGAGGTGAGGAACCTGTCCTGGGCGTCACTGATCATCAGGCCCCAGGAGATGTTCGGGGACTGGATACCGATGCCGAGGTAGGACAGGGCGGCCTCGGCGGAGATGTAGACGCCGAGGTTCATGGTGGTGATGACGATGACCGGGGCGAGCGTGTTCGGCAGGATGTGCCGGAACGCGATCCGGGACGAGTCGGCGCCCAACGCCCGGGCAGCGGTCACGTAGTCGTTGTACTTGTTGGCGATGACCTCGCCGCGCATGATCCGGAAGACCTGCGGCCAGCCGAGGATCGCCATGATGAACGACACGGTCCACACGTCGCCGCCGCCCCAGATGGACATGATCAGCAGACCGCCGATGATGAGCGGCAGAGCCGAGAAGACCTCGGTGACGCGGGAGAGGAGCATGTCCACCCAGCCGCCGACGAGACCGGACAGCATGCCCAGCAGAGCGCCGATGAGTGTGGTGACAAGGGTCGTCACCACACCGACGACGATCGAGTTGCGGGTGCCGTACACCGTGCGCGTATAGATGTCGCAGCCCTGCACGTCGAAGCCGAACAGGTGCCCGGAGGACGGCCCGTCCATGGAGTTCGTCAGCTGGCAGAAACCGTCCGAGTAGGGAGAGCGGCCCGTGAACAGGCTGGGCGCGATCGCCAGAGCGAGCAGGCACACGATGATGAAGGCGGACACCAGGAACATGGGCCGCTTGCGCAGGTCCGCCCAGCCGTCCTTGATCAGGCTCGCCTGACGGGCAGCCGCCTTCTCCTCGGCCTCGATCTCCTTGACGAGGATGTCCTCGTCGGTGGTCGGCCTCTCTATCGTCTTCTCACTCATAGCGAATCCTCGGGTCGAGCACGGCGTACATCAGGTCTACGAGGAGGTTGGCGAGCAGGTAGATCAGGACGAGCAGGGTCACCAGACCGACCACGACGGGCCGCTCGCGCAGATAGACCGACTGAGCCAACTGTCCACCGATACCGGGCAGGTTGAACACCCGCTCGGTGATGATGGCACCACCCATGAGAGCACCCAGGTCGAAACCGAGGAAGGTGACCACGGGAATCAGGGAGTTGCGCAGCGCGTGCACGCCGATGACCCGCCGCTGGGGCAGGCCCTTGGCGATCGCCGTACGGACGTAGTCCGCACGCACCGACTCGGTCATGCTCGTGCGCACCAAACGGGCGATGTACGCCATCGAAGTCGAGGCGAGCACGATGGCCGGGAGGATGTAGCTGTCCGGCCAGCCCTTCTCGATACCGGCGACGGGCGTGATCTTCAGGTTCACGCCGAACTCCAGCTGGAGCACGCTACCGAGGACGAAGACGGGGATCGAGATCAGCACGAGCGTCGAGATCAGCACGACGTTGTCGAGGAACTTGCCCTTCTTCAGGGCGGAGAAGATGCCCGCGACGATGCCGATCACGGCCTCGAGGGCGAAGGCGGTCAGGCCCAGCTTGAGGGTGATGGGGAACCGCTGCGAGACGATGTCGGAGATGGCACGCCCGTTGTACGTCTCACCGAGGTCACCGGTGAACACGCCGCTGATGTAGTGCCAGTACTGCAGATACAGCGGCTCATTGAGGTGATAGTGCGCGCGCAGGATCGCCGCGATGTTGGGGTCGGCGCGCTTGTCGCCGGCCAGAGCCTGGATCGGGTCGCCGGGCAGTGCGAAGACCAGGCAGAAGATGATGAACGTGACGCCTATGACCACAGGGATCACCTGCAGCAGGCGGCGCACGACGTATCGGCCCATCGGGTACTCCAGAGGGGTGCTCGACCCGGCCGTGGCCGAGGGGAAGGCACGGACGGACGGGAGACGGCAGCAGAGGTGAGCAGGGGAAGGCGAAACCTCCCCCTGCTCACCCCGTACCGTTCAGGACTGCTCAGAATCCGGTCAGCTGAGCTTGACCGTGTCCCACAGGATCTGGTGACCGGCCACCTTCATCGACTTGATCTTGTCGCTGAAGCCGGCGTTCATCGTGTAGAAGTACACCGGGATGTACGGCAGGTCCTTGAGCGCGACGTCGTCGGCCTGCTGGTAGATCTTGATGGCCTCCTCGTGCGTCGGGGCCTGGTCACCCTTGACGAGGAGCTTCTCGAAGTCCTGGTTGACGTAACCGGAGTAGTTGGAGCCGTTGGCGATGGCGTCCTTCGAGAAGACCGGACGGAGGTAGTCCTCCATGTCCGGGTAGTCCATGCTCCAGGCCATACGGAACGCGCCCTGGTACTTCTTGGCGTCCAGGTCGTTCAGGATGGTCTGGAACTGCTCGAACGGCTTGGCCTTCACCTTGATGCCGAGGGCCTGCTGGATCTGGTTCGACACGGCCTCGACCCACTCCTTGTGGCCGCCGTCCGCGTTGTAACCGATCTCCAGCGTGTTGCCCGGGAGGCCGCCGCTCTGCTTGTACAGCTCCTTGGCCTTGGCCGGGTTGTACGTGCAGGTGTCACCGCAGGCGCCCTTGCGGTAGCCGTCGATGATCGGGCTGATGTAGTCGTCCGCGGGCGTACGGGCACCGAGGAAGATCTTGTCCGCGATCGTCTTGCGGTCGATCGACATGGAGATGGCCTTGCGCAGGTCCGCGTTCTGGAAGGCCTTGTTGTACTTGATCGGGAAACCGATGTAACCGACGGCCGAGTCGGCCTCGTCGATGTAACGGCCCGGCAGGTCCTTGTGGTAGGTCGGCAGACCCGAGGTGGGGATCGTCAGCAGGCTGTCGAGGTTGCCGGCGACGAGGTCCTTGTAGGCGGTGTCAAGGTTCGAGTAGATCTTGAAGTTGACGCCCTTGACCTCGATCTTCGAGGCGTCCGGGTACTTGTCGTACTTCGTGGTGTCGATCTCTTCGTTGTGCTTGAAGTTGCCCTTCATCTTGAAGGGGCCGTTGCCGATCGGGGCCTCGCCGAAGCCCTTCGGGTCCTTGAAGAAGGCCTTGGGCAGCGGGACGAACGCCGTGAAGGACAACTGCGAGGGGAACGCGGAGAACGCGCCGGTGAGCGTGACCTGGAGGGTGTTGTCGTCGATGGCCTTCAGACCCGAGAGCTTGTCGGTCTTCGGCTTCTTGCCCTCGCCCGGGTTCAGGTCCGCGTAGCCCTGGATGTGGCTGAACAGTGGGTTGGTCTGCTGGGCGTTCGTCTGGTTGGCGCCGTAGTTCCAGGCGTCGATGAAGGACTCCGCGGTGACCTTCTCGCCGTTGTGGAAGGTGTAGCCGGGCTTCAGCTTGATCGTCCAGACCTTGTTGTCCTTGGACTCGATCGACTGCGCCATGGCGTTGACGACCTTGTTGTCGGCGTCAAGCTTGGTCAGGCCCGTGAAGAGGGCGTTGATGACCTGACCGCCCTCCGTCTCATAAGTGTTGGTGGGAACCAGGCTGTTCTGCGGTTCACCGATCTCCACCGAGACGACGCCGTTGCCCTTGCTCTTGCCCGAGCTGTTGTCGTCCCCGCCGCCGCCACACGCAGTGGCCCCCAGCGCCACAACCGCAGCTATCGCAACCCACTTGGCGCTCTTGGCACCACGCATGGGGCTCCTCCTCATGAGTCCATTGGTTCACCGCATGGAGGGACACATGACACGTCACCGTCACCGGTGCCTGAAACGGTCAGGTGTCCCCCGCGCTCGTGAGTCGGCGCCGCCTGCAGCGCGTGACCCGTTGATCCGAGCTCTACGCGCCTAACTATCTGCCATGCGCCATGACCGAACCACACCCACAAGGTCTCGGTTCGATCACACCTGACGCGTACATCTTCCAAAATCCGGACAAAGGGTTTGCCGAAAGATCCCTGCGAAACGGACTTGTTACACAACTATCGGGCAGAGACATCCGCTTATCGGACGCGAGAGACGCAAATTGAGTTGCACCGACAGGCGGACTGTGCATCGACGCCCCGAACTTGGCAAACCTCAACGGTGGTCGCACCCGAACGTGCGACCACAAGGCGA
Organism: Streptomyces sp. C1-1; assembly: GCF_050214755.1. Lineage (NCBI taxonomy): Bacteria > Bacillati > Actinomycetota > Actinomycetes > Kitasatosporales > Streptomycetaceae > Streptomyces > Streptomyces sp. C1-1. The sequence continues at coordinate 3,964,492 of NZ_CP189826.1, forward strand.
CTTTATCGACACAGAGCCGAGGGGGATGCGCCCTAGGGGGTCACCCGCTCATTCGTAGGGAAAACCCTGCATGGTGATGTCCCGACACATAGCAACGTGCCCAAGGGCACACAGCAGGCATATGAGGAGCCTGCGGACGCAGAAACGATCGTGGGCGTGGGTCCAGCAATGTGCCGGACCCACGCCCACAGCGTCATCAACCGCCGTCAGCAGTAATCCCGCTTGACCACATAGGCGACGCTCTTCTTGCTGACGCTCTCACCGCAGCGCACAGCTCCGTCGACCATCGCAGCGAATGTCCTGGCCGTGCCGTGCGCCTGCTCGATCCACTTGGTGCCGCGGTCACACCGGTATCCGACCCAGTAGCCCGACGCCTTGTACCGGCCGACGTAGAAGAAGTACTGCCCCTTCTTCGTGAGCGTGTCGGTTACCGTGACGGTCTTGGTCGTGGTGGAACCCTTCGAATGGGTGTAACTACCCTCCACGTGCGCGTCCAGGCTGGCGAGCACCTTCGCCACGGACAGACCCGCCGTGCTGCCGCCACCCACGGTCCACCCCGACGAGAGGGTCTTGGTGTGGGTCAGCGTCTTCGTGATCCTGCGGCTGCCGCCCGAGTACTCCTTCTCGTAGCCCTTCACCTCGTGCGTGAGCACCCGGCTGTGATCCGTGCTCACCCACTTCACTGTGTGCGTCCCCGGGTCGCAGATCACCTCAGAGGCACCCGCCTGGCCGGCAGGCATCACCACAAGCGCGGATGCGAACACACCAGTGGTGGCTGCGATCAGCCCGAACCTCTTCTTCATGCCAATCCCCCTTGTGCGGCCGCCGCACGGCCGCAGTGGTCAACTGTGCAAGCCCTCGGCTTTGACGAGGCATCGACAAGCCTGATCGAGGGAGGGCTTCTTGACAATCGATCTGAGGAACACTTGAGGTGTCATCCGGCGCCGTCAGGCCACCAGGCCGGGCGCCCCGCCTCGCGGAGCGCCCGGCAACGTCGTACGACGGCCCGGATCAGCCGTGCTTGGCCCTGCTGGCCGCGCGGGCGCGCTCGCGGGCGTCCAGGTTCACCTTGCGGATGCGGACGGCCTCCGGGGTCACCTCGACGCACTCGTCGTCGCGGCAGAACTCCAGCGACTGCTCCAGCGACAGCTTGCGCGGCGGCACGATCGACTCGGCCACATCGGCCGTCGAGGACCGCATGTTGGTGAGCTTCTTCTCCTTGGTGATGTTGACGTCCATGTCGTCGGCGCGGGAGTTCTCGCCGACGATCATGCCCTCGTACACCTCGGTGCCGGGCTCGACGAACAGCACGCCGCGCTCCTGAAGGTTCGTCATGGCGAACGCCGTGACGGCACCGGCGCGGTCGGCGACCAGGGAGCCGTTGTTACGGGTCTGCAGGGTGCCGAACCAGGGCTCGAAGCCCTCGTGGATGGAGTGGCCGATACCGGTGCCCCGGGTCTGGGTCAGGAACTCGGTCCGGAAACCGATGAGTCCGCGCGAGGGCACGACGAACTCCATGCGCACCCAGCCCGAGCCGTGGTTGGACATGTTGTCCATCCGGCCCTTGCGGACGCCCATGAGCTGCGTGACCGCGCCCATGTGCTCCTCGGGCACGTCGACGGTCATGCGCTCGACGGGCTCGTAGACCTTGCCGTCCACGTCCTTCGTCACGACCTGCGGCTTGCCGACCGTCAGCTCGTAGCCCTCCCGGCGCATGGTCTCCACGAGGATGGCCAGTGCCAGCTCACCACGGCCCTGGACCTCCCAGGCGTCGGGTCGCTCGGTCTCCAGCACGCGCAGGCTGACGTTACCGATCAGCTCGCGGTCCAGCCGGTCCTTGACCTGACGGGCGGTCACCTTGCGGTCCTTGACGGCCGCCTTGTTGTCGGCGCCCTTGCCGGTGCCGCCACGGCCGACCAACGGCGAGGTGTTGGTGCCGATGGTCATGGAGATCGCGGGCTCGTCGACCGTGATCAGCGGCAGCGGGATGGGGTTCTCCGGGTCGGCCAGCGTCTCGCCGATCATGATGTCCGGGATACCGGCGACGGCGCAGATGTCACCGGGGCCGGCCACCTCGGCCGGCTTGCGGGTCAGCGCCTCGGTCATCATCAGCTCGGAGATGCGGACGTTGGCGATGGAGCCGTCCCGCTTGATCCACGCGACGGTCTGGCCCTTGCGCAGCTCGCCCTGCTCGACGCGCAGCAGCGCGATACGGCCGAGGAAGTTGTCGGCGTCCAGGTTGGTGACGTGGGCCTGGAGCGGGGCGTCCTCGTCGTAGGTGGGGGCCGGGATGTGCTCCAGGATCGTGGAGAAGAACGGCTCCAGGCTGTCGGAGTCGGCCGGCACGGTGCCGTTGTCCGGCTTGGTCAGCGAGGCGATGCCGTCACGGCCGCAGGCGTAGACGATCGGGAACTCGATCTGCTCCTCGTCCGCGTCCAGGTCGAGGAAGAGGTCGTAGGTCTCGTTGACGACCTCGTCGATGCGGGAGTCCGGGCGGTCCGTCTTGTTGATGCACAGGATGACGGGCAGCCGCTGCTGGAGCGCCTTGCGCAGCACGAAGCGGGTCTGCGGGAGCGGGCCCTCGGAGGCGTCCACGAGCAGGACGACACCGTCCACCATCGACAGACCGCGCTCGACCTCGCCGCCGAAGTCGGCGTGACCGGGGGTGTCGATGATGTTGATGGTGATGACGTCCCCCCCGTCCTTGGGGTGGTACTTCACCGCCGTGTTCTTGGCGAGGATCGTGATGCCCTTCTCACGCTCCAGGTCGTTCGAGTCCATCATGCGGTCGTCGACCGAGTCGAGCTGGTGGGCGGCGAAGGCACCGGCCTGCTTCAGCATTCCGTCGACGATGGTCGTCTTGCCGTGGTCGACGTGGGCGACGATGGCGACGTTGCGGATGTCGTGGCGCGTGGCCATGAAGGCGTACTCCTGGAGTGTGAGGAAGGCCAGCACGTACGTCGGTGATACGCGGACCCTGCCGGGCTGGACACGCCACGGCCTCACCCCATCGTACGGGGCGTCGGCCGCGGCGGCTCGCGCGGGCGGTTCGCGTCAGGCGTCCCGGACCGCCCGGGAGCCCGGCTCGCAGGCACGTCGGGCCGCCCGACGGGCGAGGGCGGAGTGGCCGACACTCTCCTGGCAGTCGAGGGTGCCGGCCATGTCGACCGTCCAGTTGCGCGCGTGGCCCGAGGTGGTCCGGCCCCCGGGGCAGGAGTAGCGGAAGTCACCTTCCGCCATCCGCACCCCGGCGTACTGCACGATGTGCCCGGCTCCGTCGATCCGGGTGACGCGGTGGCCCAGCTTCGGGGCCTTGGTGTGCACGTCCGTGAAGGTGTACGTCGTGCCGTCGCCGTCCCTTGCCAGGGTGCGCGCGTCGGAGTCGATCTCGCCGATCCTCTTGCCCAGCGAGAAGAGGACCTCGGCGGCGGACACCGCCGGCCCCGTCACGCGCACCGAGGGGCGGGGTGTGAACACGCGCCGCACCGTGTGGGTGAGCGGTCCGCCGCCGGCGCCCAGCACCTCCGGCTCGGACACGCCGGTCAGCTCGTCCGTCCTCTTGATCCCGGACCAGGTGAAGGTGCCGTCGGCGCAGGCCTTCACCACGGCCTTCGTCACCGCTCCCCCGGTCCTGCCGTCGTGCGCGGCGCCGTCGCCCGTGCACGCCGTCAGCCCCGCTGCCAACGCCACCACCGTCAGCCCCGCCGCCCAGCCCCCGCGCATCCGCTGCCCCCGTCTACCCCGTGCACGGACGACCGGCGCCCGCCGCATGATCCGCTGGGGACCCATGCTGCTGGCGCCGGTCGGGTACGGCAATCGACTTGAGGGAGCTCTGAGCTACGGCGCTCTCACCCCTTCGTGGACGCGCTCGCCGACGGCTTCGCTCCCTTCTTCAGGAAGCCCATGTCCTCGTAGAGCGGCGTCTGGAAGCCGAAGGCGCCGGTGTTGACGAGGGTCTTGCGGGCCGCCGTCAGCTGGGGGCGCTGGTAGAGGGGGATGGAGCCGGCCGCGGCCCAGATGCGGGAGTCGGCCTTGCGGATCAGGGCATGGTTCTCGCCGCTGTCCAGGGTGGCCGCCGCCTGGTCGAAGAGCTGGTCGACCTGGTCGGTGCCGACACGGGTGTAGTTCTGCTCGACGTTCAGGGAGCCGTCGGCGGCCGGGACCGGCTTGGCGTAGATCGGCCGGGCGTCGGTCGCGGGGAAGGCGGAAGCGGGCCACGAGTACAGCGCGAGGTCGTACTCGCCGCTGGCGATGTGGTCCTTGAAGTAGCTGTCGTCGGAGACCTTGCTGATGTCGGTGCGGATGCCGACCCGCGCCAGCATGCGGCCGATGTGGTCGGCGACGGTGCGCACGGCCTCGGAGCCGGGGCCGGAGGGGATCACGAAGCGCAGGACCAGCGGCTTGCCGTCCTTGGCGAGCAGACCGGACGAGGCGCCCGCCGGCGCGGCCGTGCCCTTGGGGGCGTAGGCGCCCGCCGCCCCGCCCTGCCGCAGGTGCCCGTCGCCGTACTGCTTGCCGTCGGCGAGGTGCCTGGCCCCGTCCTCGCCGCCGCGGTCCTTGCGGTCGTCGCCCTTGCCGTCCTTCTTGTTGTCCTGGCCGACGATGTACGTGCCGTCGCCGTCCTCGGAGTCGTCGCGGGCCTTCTTCCCCTGGGCGCCCGCGGCCTTGTCGCCCTTCTTCTTCTGCGGTTCGACAGGACCGCCCCGCACCCATCCGGCGTCGGCGAGCAGCGCCTGCGCCTCCGCGGTGTCCTGGCCTCCGATGGCGCCGCTGTTGTCGGCGTAGGCGGCCTGCCCGGCCAGCGCGAGGTGGCTGCCGACCGGCTTGGCGGGCAGTCCGAGCGGTTCGAGGACGGCCTCGGCGAGGGCCTTGCGGTCCAGGGCGCGGGCCACGGCACGGCGGACGCGTTCGTCGGCGAGGGGGCCCGCGGAGCCGTTGAGGGCGAGCTGGGTGTAGGCGGGCTCCAGCGACTTGCGGACCTCGAAGCCGCGCAGGTTCGCCTGCTGCTTCTCGTACCGATCGAGCTGTCTGAGCCGCTTCTTCAGGGCGCGCAGCCGGCTGCCGGACAGTTCGTCCTCGTGGGCCCGCGCCCAGGAGCGCAACGACTTGGCGGCGAGGCGCCCGCCGCCGGGGCCGAGCAGCGGGGAGGCGCCCTGCAGCGGGGTGCTCGTGCCCTTGGCCCGTGCCGCGAGGTCGATGCGCTCGGCGTCGGCGGGGTCGATCTCGGCCAGGTCGATCTTCCCGGCGGCCAGCGCATCTGCGCGCTTGCCGCGCGGTACGGCGTCGAGGTCGATCTCGGAGAGCTTGGCGGGGTGCCCCCACCAGCGCGGGTTGCGGACGAGGGTGACCCGGTCGTCCTTGCGGTCGACCTTCCGGACGGCGAACGGACCGGCGCTGACCTTGAGGGTGCGCCGCGCCCCGTCGTTGAAGGAGTCGGGGGTGCCCATGACGTCCTTCGGGTACAGCGGCGAGAACAGCGACTGCCAGTCGGCGTACGGCCGGGCGAAGGTGACCTTGACCTGGAGGTCGTTGGCCCCGCGCTCGATCTTCTCGATGCGGTCGTAGCCGGCGTTGCGTGCGGTCCAGTAGGCGCCGTCCTTGCCGGACAGGGCGCGCCACTGGGCGGCGAAGTCGGCGGCGCCGATCTCGCGGCCGTCGCTCCACACCGCCTGCTGGTTCAGCTTGTACAGCACGACCTGCTTGGGCTCGGTGTCGACGACCTTGGCGGACTCCAGGTAGTCGGCGTTGCGCACCGGGCGGCCGGCCGCGTCCTGCCGGTACATGGACGGCAGGACGGCCTGGGCGATCCGGCCGGTGACGGCGTCGGCGTCCGACTGGAAGGTGTTGAGGGTCTCCGGCACGTCGTCGACGGCCCAGCGCAGGGTGCCGCCGTCGGCGATCAGGGCGCGGGCGGCGGGGGCGATCTCCGGCCCGGCGAGCGGCTTGCCCGCCTCGTCGTCGGAACCGCATCCGGCGAGCAGGGGCACCGCTAGGGCGCCCGCGGTGAGGAAGGCGACCGATCGCATCACTGCGCGCGGTCCGACGCCGTCGTGGGACATCTCTGGTTACCTCCGGGGAGCCGCTTCCGCCCAAGCCACGGATAAGGCTTCTGATCACATTTGGCGGTATTTTGGAGTTGATCAGATGTACGGCCCCACTGAAGAGGAAAGGGTTCGCCTGCCGGGGGCGACACGGCGACGGGGCGGCCAAGGCCACCCGATGGGCGCAACGCGCATCCCGGCGCACAAGAAGCGCATGCGGGCGTGCACTGGAGGCGTGCAATCCGCCAATCGCTGCACATCCCTTCCCACCGACAGGTGTGACGCGCAACACTCGCAGGCGCATGAACGTTGCCACCTGAGGCCCGCAGGGCCCAAGGAAGTGAGGTCACGTCATGTCCGTGCAAGACGACCTGACGTCAGTCCAGCGCTGCCTCGACGACCTGAGCCGGTCGGTGGGCCGCCTGGAGCAGCAGCTCGGCAGTGGCGGCCTGGACATACGTCGTGTCCGCGCCGACGCGGACCACCTGCGCGAAAGCGTCGCGCTGCTGCGCGCGGCGGCCTCGCTCCAGGCCGCCGCCCCCCGCAAGCCCGAGCTCGTCACGATCCCCGACCAGCCGTACGACGACACTCAGTGGACGGACTGCGACGACGAGGGTCTCGGCGCGCACCACGGGCCCGAACACCGCTGAGCACCCCCGAAACCGACCGGAGTCAAGAATTGGCCACTGGTACGGAACCACATCTGAACAGCGGCGGCGTACGCACCGGTACGCGCGCCGCGATCGGCGCCCCGCACCTGCGCACCGACCGCTGGTGGCTGGCCCCCGCCGCCACCGCGGCCGGTCTGCTCGCCTTCATCGTCTACTCGACGTGGCGGGCCTTCGCGAACGCGGACTACTACTCGGCGCCGTACGTCTCGCCGTTCTACTCGCCGTGTCTGGCGGAGAACTGCAAGAACATGCCCTCGGGCCCCAACGCCGACCTCTTCGGCAGCTGGTGGGCGATCTCCCCGGCGATCATCATCCTGATCTTCCCGCTGGGCTTCCGCCTGACCTGCTACTACTACCGCAAGGCCTATTACCGGGGCTTCTGGGCCTCGCCCCCGGCCTGCGCGGTCGCCGAGCCGCACAAGAAGTACACCGGCGAGACCCGCTTCCCGCTGATCCTGCAGAACATCCACCGGTACTTCTTCTACGCAGCGATCCTGGTCGCCGGCGTGCTGACCTACGACACCGTGCTGTCCTTCCGCGACACGGACGAGAACTGGGGCCACATGGGCCTCGGGACGGTCATCTTCCTGATCAACATCGTGCTGATCTGGACGTACACGATCTCCTGCCACTCCTGCCGGCACATCGTCGGCGGCAAGCTCAAGCACTTCTCCAAACACCCCGTGCGGTACAAGGCGTGGCAGTTCGTCGGGAAGCTCAACGCCCGGCACATGCTGCTCGCCTGGGCGTCGTTGGTGAGCGTGGCACTCGCCGACTTCTACGTCTATCTGCTCGCGTCCGGTGCCTTCGACGATCCGCGCTTCTTCTGACTGAGATGAGTGGGGCCTAACTGATGTCCGTGGTCGACCGCCAGGAGTGGGACGTCGTCGTGGTCGGCGCCGGGGGCGCGGGCCTCCGAGCCGCCATCGAGGCACGCGAGCGAGGCGCCCGTACGGCCGTGATCTGCAAGTCGCTGTTCGGCAAGGCGCACACGGTGATGGCCGAGGGCGGCATCGCGGCGGCGATGGCCAACGCCAATCCGCACGACAACTGGCAGGTCCACTTCCGCGACACCATGCGCGGCGGCAAGTTCCTCAACCAGTGGCGGATGGCCGAGCTGCACGCCCAGGAGGCCCCGCAGCGGGTCTGGGAGCTGGAGACCTGGGGCGCCCTCTTCGACCGCACGAAGGAGGGAAAGATCTCCCAGCGCAACTTCGGCGGCCACGAGTACCCGCGCCTGGCGCACGTCGGCGACCGGACGGGCCTGGAGCTGATCCGCACCCTCCAGCAGAAGATCGTCTCCCTGCAGCAGGAGGACCACCGCGAGACCGGCGACTACGAGTCCCGGCTGAAGGTCTTCCAGGAGTGCACGGTCACCCGGATCCTCAAGGACGGCGAGAGGGTCTCCGGTGTCTTCGCGTACGAGCGCGAGACCGGCCGTTTCTTCGTCCTGGAAGCGCCCGCCGTCGTGATCGCCACCGGCGGCATCGGCAAGTCCTTCAAGGTGACGTCGAACTCGTGGGAGTACACGGGCGACGGACACGCGCTGGCGCTGCTGGCGGGCGCGCCCCTGCTGAACATGGAGTTCGTGCAGTTCCACCCGACGGGCATGGTCTGGCCGCCGTCGGTGAAGGGCATCCTCGTCACCGAGTCGGTCCGCGGTGACGGCGGGGTGCTCAGGAACTCCGAGGGCAAGCGGTTCATGTTCGACTACGTCCCCGACGTCTTCAAGGAGAAGTACGCCGAGTCGGAGGAGGAGGGCGACCGCTGGTACGAGGACCCGGACAACAACCGGCGGCCCCCGGAACTGCTCCCGCGTGACGAGGTGGCACGCGCGATCAACTCCGAGGTGAAGGCGGGCCGCGGCTCGCCCCACGGCGGTGTCTTCCTGGACGTGTCCACCCGTATGCCGGCCGAGGTCATCCGGCGCCGGCTGCCGTCGATGTACCACCAGTTCAAGGAGCTGGCGGACGTCGACATCACGGCGGAGCCGATGGAGGTCGGCCCGACCTGCCACTACGTGATGGGCGGCATCGCCGTCGACTCCGACTCGGCGGCGGCGCGCGGGGTGCCCGGGCTGTTCGCGGCCGGCGAGGTCGCGGGCGGCATGCACGGCTCCAACCGCCTGGGCGGCAACTCCCTGTCCGACCTGCTGGTCTTCGGACGCCGGGCCGGCTGGCACGCGGCCGAGTACGCCACGGGACTGGCCGGGGCGCGCCCCCCGGTGGACGACGTACAGGTGGACACGGCGGCGGCGGAGGCGCTGCGGCCGTTCTCCGCGGAGGGCCCGGCGCCGGGCGAGGACGACGGCCGGCCACCGGAGAACCCGTACACCCTCCACCAGGAACTCCAGCAGACCATGAACGACCTGGTCGGCATCATCCGCCGCGAGGGCGAGATGGAGCAGGCCCTGGAGAAGCTCGCGGAGCTTCGCGTACGGGCCCGCAGGGCCGGCGTCGAGGGCCACCGCCAGTTCAACCCCGGCTGGCACCTCGCCCTGGACCTGCGCAACATGCTGCTGGTCAGCGAGTGCGTGGCCCGGGCGGCGCTGGAGCGCACCGAGTCGCGCGGCGGCCACACCCGCGAGGACTTCGGGGCGATGGACCGCAAGTGGCGCAACATCAACCTGCTGTGCCGGCTGACCGACCCCACGGGCGGGCTGGCCGCGACGGACCCCGTCCGCGGCCAGATCGAGCTCACCCGCGAGACCACCGACCCCATCCGCGCCGACCTGCTCGCCCTCTTCGACAAGGAAGAGCTGGTCAAGTACCTCGCCGAAGAGGAGCTGTACGAGTGAGCAGCTACAAGGCCCGCTTCAAGGTGTGGCGGGGCGACGTCAAGGGCGGCGGCCTGGAGGACTTCGAGGTCGAGGTCAACGACGGTGAGGTGGTCCTCGACATCATCCACCGCCTCCAGGCCACCCAGGCGCCCGACCTGGCGGTCCGCTGGAACTGCAAGGCGGGCAAGTGCGGTTCGTGCTCGGCCGAGATCAACGGACGGCCGCGGCTGATGTGCATGACCCGGATGTCGGTGTTCACGCCGGAGGAGACGATCACCGTCACCCCGCTGCGCGCCTTCCCGGTGGTGCGGGACCTGGTGACCGACGTCGGCTTCAACTACCAGAAGGCCAGGGAGGTCCCGGCGTTCGTGCCGCCCGCCGGTCTCGGTCCGGGCGAGTACCGGATGATGCAGGAGGACGTGGACCGCTCGCAGGAGTTCCGCAAGTGCATCGAGTGCTTCCTGTGCCAGGACACCTGCCATGTCGTGCGCGACCACGAGGAGAACAAGCCCGCGTTCGCCGGGCCGCGCTTCCTGATGCGGGTCGCGGAGCTGGACATGCACCCGCTGGACGCGGCCTCCGACACCGGCCTCGACCGCAAGAAGACCGCGCAGGACGAGCACGGCCTCGGCTACTGCAACATCACCAAGTGCTGCACCGAGGTGTGTCCCGAGGGCATCAGGATCACGGACAACGCGCTGATCCCCCTGAAGGAGCGGGCCGTGGACCGCAAGTACGACCCGCTGGTGTGGCTGGGCTCGAAGATCAGGAGGCGGTCCGCAGGAGACTGAGGGCGCGCCCGAGATTGAACTCGGCGATCCCGCGCATCGTCTCGGGATCGGGGAAGTCCCCCTCGATCAGGGTCAACGGGCCCGAGACCAGGCCGAGATGCATGGCCAGGCGGTACAGGCGCAGACGGTCGGGGTCCAGGTCCGGGGTGCGCAGCACGTCGTAGTGCGGGCCGAAGCGCAGTTCGAGGAAGACGTGCTCCCACTCCGCGTCGAAGTAGAGCAGGCCCTCGATGTCGATGAGGGCGGGGTGGCCGTCGGGGGTCAACAGGACGTGGTCCGGCCCCAGTTCGCCGTGCACGAGGCAGTGGCGGGCGCGGGGGCGGACCTCGGCGGCCAGGGTCCGCAGGAGGTCCGCGAGTTCGGCCCGTACGGCGGCCACGCGCGGTTCGCGTACGGCGGCCGCCTCGACGCTGCGCAGGCCGCCGTCGAGGACGCGCTGCTCGCACGAGACGCCGTACGAGGTACCGCCGTTGTCGACCAGGACGACCTTGCCGAAGGCGGGGCACCGCTGGGCGTCCAGGACGACGAGCGCCTCCGCCAGGCGGCGCAGGGCCGTGGCCGCCGTCTCCGGGTCCCGCCGCAGGGCCTCCTCCAGGCTGCCGCCGGAGACGTCCTCCACGACCGCCGCGTCCGCCGGCAGCAGGGCCCGGGTGGCGTCGGCGTACAGGAGCCGGGGAGTGCGCACGCCGGCGCCGGTCAGCCGGTCGTGCGCCGCCGTGAAAAGGTCGAGGCCGGTGCCGTGGGAGAAGGGGTCGCGGGGGTCGGGCGTCCCGGCGTCCCAGTAGTCCTCGTCCGGGGACCAGACGTAGGCGACGGCGGTGGAGCCGTCGTCGAGATGGAGACGGTAGACGCCCTTCTTGGTGCCGCCGCGCAGCCGGGTCACGGCGACGGGGGTCCGGGACGGGCCCAGGGCGGCGCGGGTGAGGGGGGTGAGGTCGGCAGGGGTCAGGTGCTGTCGGGTACGGCTCACCGGACCCAGTCTTCCTCGTAGGCCGCCCAGTCCGCCTCCGTCGCCGCGAAGTCGACGTACAGCGCGACGCCGAAGCCGGGCCGGTCCGCGTCCGTGCGGGACAGGCCGAGGCGGACGCCACGGACGGCGGCGGGGACGGTCTCGGCGTGCGCCCAGTGACCGAACCGGTTCTCGTGGTAGAAGGGCAGGCCCATGAGGAGGTCGGTGGAGTCCGGGGTGGCCTCAAGGGCCAGCGAGGTCTGCTGCGCCACGTAACCGCCGTACAGGCTCTGCAGCGGCTGCATGGTGTCGTACGACATCACGGCGATCTGGTCGACCCGGCGCGCGACCTGCCCGAAGTACGCCTGCGACCACCACTTGGGGTGGCCGGTGACCGTGCCCCAGAAGGAGTGGAAGCCCGGCAGCGGGTCGATCTGGTGGGCGGCGACGGAGAGCACGGCGCCGTGGGCGCGGGTGACGCGGTGCAGGGCGTCCAGCAGGGCGAGGTAGTCGCGGTCGCCGGAGTGCAGGGGCTCCAGGTCGAAGTGCGCGCCGTCGAATCCGGCGGCCAGTACCTGCCGGGTGGAGGCGACGACGGCCGCGCGGGTCGCCGGGCGCTCCAGATGCATCGCGTACGGCTTCTCGGGGGCGACCTCGTCGCCCAGCCAGGCCTGCACCCGCAACCGCGGCGCCTGCTTCCGCAGGCTGTCGACGAGCCAACGCGCCTTCGGGTAGGCCGACTTCGGCAGTGTGCCGTCGTGTTCCAGAGGGCCGGCGTGGACGTACAGGTCACGGACGCCGGTGTCCCTCAGCCGGCGGGCGAGGGCGGTGACGTCCGCGTCGGTCCTGCGCCCGTCGACCCAGGCGTGTCCGAGCCAGAGGGCGTCGCGGTCGCGGGTGCGGGTGCCGTCGGCGGGGTCACCGGTGTAGTTCACGCGGAGGGTGACCTCGGCGGCCAGCAGCGGGAGGAGCACGGCGAGGAGGACGCCGACCGTGATCCGACGGACCCGACGGGCCCAGCGAGGCCACCGGGGCCACCGGGGCCACGGGCGCCACCGCGGCCACTGGCGCCAAGAACGTCGCCCGGTCGCCGTCTCGCCGGTGTTCTCCGTGCGCTCCGCGGTGTCCATCCCCTTGTCCCCCTCGCCCGTCCCAATACGCCGGCCCTCCCCGCCCCGGACGCATACCGGTCGCGGGCCCGCATTCCTGCCCATACGCTCCGGAATGTGACGTCATCCTTGATCCGGGGACGGCCGCGGCGGGCCTCGCCGTCCCACATATCCGTGCGGGTCGTGCACACCCTGGTGGGCGGGCTGGCCGGGGTGGTGTGGCTGGTGTTGCCGGGGATGACGATCAATGCCGGTGTCCCGGTTCCGGACACCCGTGCGCATCCGCCGGCCGCGAGCGCGAGCGGCGCCGCGCGGGACGAGACGTCCGCCACCGATCTGGTGCTGCCGCTGGCCGTCGTCGGGGCGGCGGGGGTACTCGCCGGATACGGGTACGTACGGCGCGTCCGCCGGAGCCGGACCCGCACGACGCCCGCCGCGGGCCGTCTCGTGCCCGCCGCCCTGCCCGACCCCGCCGAACTCGACGGACGCACGCGCGTGTTGCTGACCGAGGCGGACGACCGGGTGCGGGCGGACGGGGAGCAACTCGGGTTCGCCGAGGAACGGGCGGGCGCCGAGGCCGTCGCGCCCTTCGCGCGGGCCCTGGAGGGCGCCGAGGCCGAACTCTCCGCCGCCTTCCGGATGCGGCAGCGGTACGACGACGGGGTCCCGGACGACGACACGGCCCGACGGCACACGCTCGCCGGGATCGTCGGCCGGTGCACGGAGGCGGTCCGGCGGCTGGACGCGGAGCGGGAGGCGTTCGACCGGCTGCGCGCTCTGGAGAGCGACGGGCTGGGGCCGGCTCTGGAGATCGCGGAGGCCCGCTTCCGCGACCTCACCGGCCGTACCGCGGCCGCGGAGGCGACCGTCGCCGACCTCACCGCACGTCACGGCCGCACCGCGACCTCCTCCGTCGCCGGCCACGTCGAACAGGCCAAGGACCGGCTGGTGTCCGCCACGACCCGCCTCAACCAGGCGCGCCAGAGCTCCGACCTGGGAGAAGGAGAGCAGGCCGCGCAGCACCTTCGTACCGCCGAGGAGGACATCGCCCTCGCGGCGTCACTCATCGACGCCATCGACCGCCTCGACGCGGCCCTGACCTCGGCCGCGTCCCTGGTCCCGGCCGCGCTCACGGGCGCCGAGGCGGCACTCGCCGGGCGGCGGGACCCCGGGGCCGACCGGGTGCTGGCCGCCGTGCGAGAAGACCTGACCACCGGGGCGTACGACCCGCTGGACGCCCTGCGGCACATCGTGCGGGCGGTCGGTCCGCCACCGGACGGTGTGCTGTCGGCCGCCGCCTGGCTGGTCGCGCGTACCTCCGTCACCGCCGCGGACGACTTCGTCACCACGCACCGGGGACTCGTGGGCGCCGAGGCCCGCACCCGCCTGGCTGAGGCCCGCCGACTGCTCCTCACCGACCCGCCCGCGGCGGACACCTTGGCGGGACAGGCACTGGACCTGGCGGAACAGGACACTCACCGGGCCGCCCAAGCGCCCCGTTAGGGGCGCGGGGAACTGCGCGACCAGCCACGACGGACCCGCAGCCGCTACAGCCACCGCGACATCCGGCGCCTCAGAACAGGCTCAGCAACGCCTCCGCCGGGTCCGCGAGCCCCGTCTCCCCGTCGGGCAACGGCAGTTCGAACCACACCGTCTTGCCCCGCGGGGTCCGCCGCGATCCCCAGGCCGCGCTCAGCAACCCCACCAGCTGCAGCCCTCGGCCGCCCTCGTCCGTGTCCCGGGCCCGCCGCCGCCTCGGCTGCACCAGCCCTGAGTCCCACACCTCGCACACCAGGGTCCGGTCGAGCAGCAGCCGCAGCCGGATCTCACCCTCGCCGTACCGCAGGGCGTTCGTGACCAGCTCGCTGACCAGCAGCTCCGTCGTGTCGACGAGGGGCTCCAGGTCCCACGACAGCAGTTGACCGCGCGCGTACTCCCGCGCCCGCCCGACACTGCGCGGCTCGCGCGGCAGCGTCCAGTCGCCGACCGAGTCGGCCGGCAGGCCCTGGACTCGGGCCATCAGCAGGGCGATGTCGTCCTCGCCGTGGTGGGTGTCGAGGGTGTTGAGGACGTGGTCGCAGACGTCCTCCAGGGGACGGGTGGGATCGGTCAGAGCGCCGACGAAGGCCTGCAGGCCCTCGTCGAGGGGGTGATCGCGGCTTTCGACCAGTCCATCCGTGTAGAGCGCGAGCAGGGCGCCTTCGGGCAGTTCGACCTCCACCTCCTCGAAGGGCTCCCCGCCCACGCCCAGCGGCATCCCGGGCGGCACGTCCAGCATCAACGCGTCCTCGCCGGGCTCGACCAGCACCGGCGGCAGATGCCCGGCGTTGGCGAACGTGCAGCGGCGTGTCACCGAGTCGTAGACCGCGTACACGCAGGTGGCGAGGTACACCTCGGAGAGGTCCGCCTCGCGCGGGCGGCGGGCCGCGCGGGTCGCCTGCTGGACCCCGCCCGGTGCGCCGAGGCCCCGTGCGATCTCGTCCAACGCGCTGAGCACCTCGGCCGGTTCGAGGTCGAGCAGGGCGAGCGTTCTGACCGCGGACCGGAGTTCACCCATGGCCACCGCGGCGCGCAGCCCGCGGCCCATGACGTCGCCGACCACCAGAGCCGTACGGTGACCGGGCAGTTCGATGACGTCGAACCAGTCGCCGCCGACCTCGCTGGGGCGGTCGGAGGAGGAGTTGCCCGGCAGGTAGCGGCAGGCGATGTCCAGACCGGCGGCGACCGGGTCGCCCGGGGGGAGCAGGGAGCGCTGCAGTATCAGCGCCCGTTCGTGCTCGCGGCGGTACAGACGCGCGTTGTCGATGCAGACCGCGGCGCGTGCCGCCAGTTCCACCGCCAGATCCCGGTCCCGGTCGCCGAACGGCTCGCTGCCCTTGGTCCGGGCGAACTGCGCGAGGCCCACGACGGTGTCGTGGGCGACCATCGGGACGGCCAGCGTGGACTGGACGAGGCCGCCGTCCTCGGCGGGCACGAGCTGGGGGCGGGCGGTGCGCAGGGCGTCCGCGCAGGGCGAGTTGAAGGGGTAGTGGTGGACGGCGCCGACGGCGACGGGCTGTCCGGAGCCGATGAAGGGGGCGTCGGAGACGGCGCTGGCGAAGGCGACCCGGCGCAGCTCCGCGCTGCCGTCGGCGAGGCCGGGCGGGGTCTCGTCGCCGGCCAGCAGCCCCTGGTAGAGGTCGACCGTGGCGAGGTCGCAGAAGCCGGGGACGACGACGTCGAGGAGTTCGCGGGCCGTGGTCTCCAGGTCGAGGGAGTTGCCGATGCGGGCGCCGGCCTCGTTCAGCAGGGCGAGATTGCGCCGTGCGGCGGCCGCCTCCCGGGCGGCGGCGCGACGGGAGGTGATGTCGATTCCGAGCCAGGCGATACCGATGGGGCGTCCGGAGCCGCTGTGCACCCGGTAGAGGTTGACCGACCAGTGCCGGCGTTCCTCCGAGCCCGGCAGGAAGCCGGTGACGTGCATGTCCGTGATGGAGTCGCCGGTCTCCAGGACCCGGCGCAGGGTCGCGGCGACGCGTTCGGCCTCCGGGCTGCGCAGGTAGTCGTGGACGCCGCGGCCGCGGTGGTCCTCGGGCGAGCTGCCGTAGGCGCCGCCGAAGGTCTGGGCGAACTGCTGGTTCGCGCGGCGGATCCGCAGATCGGGGTCGATCAGCAGGAAGCCGAAGGGGGATTGACCGAAAATCGACTGCGAGGCGGCGAGGTCGGTCTCGATGCTGCGCAGGGTGCGCACGTCGACGACGATGCAGACGGCGGCCTTCTCGCCCTCCTCGGTCCGCGTCGGCATGACGTAGACCTCGGCCAGGCCCTCCTTCTCGTCCGCTCCCCCGGCCGTTCCGGGCGTCCGGAACGGCACCACGCCGGTCCACTCCCGGCCGTCGAGGATCTCGGCCATCTTGCGCTGGCCCTGCTCGCGCAGGTCGGGGTCGACGAACGCCTTGATGGGGTCCATGCCGAGGGCGCGCCGGGCGGGGATGCCGAAGAGCTGCTCGGCACGCAGGCTCCACTGTTCGACGAGGCCGTCGGGACCGATGGAGAAGGACGCGACCTTGATGTAGTCGTAGATCGAGCCGGGCGGGCTGCTCTGCCACATGGCGTCGGCGGTGGGCTCGTCACCGAGGCCGGTGTCGCGGGTCGCCCTGCCGGAGGACGGTCCGCCGGACGAGGACGGCCCGGGCCCGCCCGTCGTCGCGCGGGTCGTGTCCGCCGCGGCATCGCCCGCGGCACTCCTCCTCGCGCCGTCCGACGGGTCCTCGGACTCCGTGGCCTTCGCTGGTATCTCGCTCACGCGAACCGTCCCCTCCAGCTCACCGCGCCCGGCACCGGTCACCGGGGGCGGCTGCCCGCAGTATCCAGCACTACGGCGCCGCACAACACGGTGTTCACGATCACAGCACGTTCCCGGCGGTTTTCGGTCCCGGCCGTGACAACACTTCCAGTCTTCTAACCAGCGGACACGGCGTCGAACCACACTCTCCGCCAACGGTCGTCGGGACCGTCCCGCGATCGACACGGAAGGCGCCCGCGTACAGCGCCCAAAGTCCCTATCCGGGCACCGCCAGCTCGAACCACACGGTCTTTCCCGCGTGTCCGGGCCGGGTACCCCAGCGGCGGGATGAATGAGCGACCAGTTGCAGACCGCGGCCGCTCTCGTCCTCGGCGTGGGCGACGCGCTCGCGGGGCGGGTCCGGCAGTGGGTCGGAGACCTCGACCAGGAGCACTCCGGGGAGGCCGACGGGCCGGACGAGACGGACGCCGATGGGGCCGGTGGCGTGCCGCAGGGAGTTGGTCACGAGTTCGCTGACCAGCAGGGCCGTGAGATCGCCCAGGGTGTCCAGGTCCCAGCTGTGCAGTTGGCCGCGGACGGCGGTGCGGGCGGTTCTGACCGCGCCGGGCTGGGCGGGAAAGCTCCACTCGGCGCAGTCGCCTTCGGTGTCGATCACGCCGATCACTTCCCGGGCCGATACTCACCCCATGTCCGGTTTTCTTGGGGTTAATGGGCACATACCCGATATCGAGAGGCGAGTACCGTCGCGGGGGGCGCGCTGTGGCACGAACGGCGTAGAAGTGATGGGGGGCTCAGCCGCCGGTGACCGCGCGGACCGCCTCCACGTCCTGGTCGAGCCAGTCGACGTCCCAGATCTCGTCCGGGCCGAGCCAGCGCAGTTCGTCGTGGTCCTGGAGCGGCTTGGGCACAGGGGAGCGGGTGAGCAGACGGGCCGTCCAGACCTGGAGGACGTACGGCGGCTTCAGCGGCCACTCGCCCGGTACGCGCACCAGGGCCTCCGCCTCGACGCCCAACTCCTCGCGCAGTTCCCGCACCAGGGCCGCGTCGGCCGTCTCGCCCCGTTCCACCTTGCCGCCGGGGAGTTCCCAGCGCCCGGCGAGGGCGGGGGGTGCGCTGCGGCGGGCGGCCAGGAGGCGGGGGCCGTCGAACAGGGCCGCACCCACCACCACGATCCGATCCGTCATGCGCGGGAGCCTACGGCACCGGGATCAGTTGACCGTGCTCGCTCCGTTCTGGCCGATCCGCTCGACCCAGTAGAGCTGCTTGTGACCGCGGTCGTCGAGGCTGTCCGCGATCTTCTGGGCCTCGGCGCGGGTCGCGTACCGGCCCACTCGGTAGCGATTGCCGTTGTCGTCCTGTCGTATGACGAGCCAGGGAAGAGTGATCGTGCCGTCGTTCACCGCGCTCCACCGCCCCCGCCCGCTAAGGAAACCGCAATCCGCATATGCCCGAGCCTACGCCTTCGCTTCACGCAGCGAATACGCCTTTTCACAAAGAGGTACGCAACCGGCCAGACCGAAGGGGGCGCGCGACGCCGGATGCGCCGTTCGCGCGGGGCGACGCATCCGGTCAGGGGCACTCCGGACAGGCAGGGGGCCACCTGCGAAAACGGCCAGATTCCACCGGCGCGCGGGCGACGGCGAGCACCGCCGGAGAGAGTCCCCAGGGGGCGCTTCCGGCGGTAACAGCCGTAAAGGTGTGCGCTACTTCACCGGGAGGTGGTACGCGACCCGGTAGCGGTCGGCCGGGACGACCACGTCGGCGGTCTCGACGGGGCGGCCCGAGGCGTAGAAGGTCCGCTGGACGACGAGGACCACATGGCCGGGCACGCCGCCGAGGGCGAGGAGTTCCTCGGCGAGGCCGGGGCGGGCGCCGACCTCCTCGGTGACGTTGTCCACGATCACATCGATCGCCGCCATGCGCTCGACGACGCCCATGCCGCCGAGCGGGCCCTCCTCGGGCAGCATCACGGGGGTGCGGCCGGTGACCGCGAGGGGCTCCCAGGAGGTGGAGAGCATCATCGCCTCGCCGGCCTCCCGGAACACGTACCGGGTGCACATCACCCGGTCGCCGGGCTTGATGGACAGCCGCTCGGCGATCGCGCCGCCGGCCTCGGTCTGCTCGCTGCGGGACTCCCAGGTACCGCGTGACTCGCCGTCGGCCTGCTCCTGCCGGAAGGGCGTCGCCCCGCCCGAGGGACGGAAGCCGGAGCGGGCGATGCTGCGGGGCACGGGCCGCTCGCGGACGTACGTGCCCGAACCCGAGCGGCCCTCGACCAGTCCCTCGGCCATGAGGACCTTGCGCGCCTCCAGGGCCACGGTGTCCGAGACGCCGTACTCCTCGCGGATTCTCGCCTGGGAGGGCAGCCGGGTGTGCGGTGGCAGTGAACCGTTGACGATCTTCTGGCGGAGATCACCCGCGACACGCAAGTACGCCGGCTGCTCACCGAAAGTCACTGGCCACTCCCATCAGGTTGTACAGACAGCAACAGCCTGGCAACCGTGGGTTCCGCCATGCAAGCAAAGGCCAGGGAATCACTCGATGTGATGACATGTGCCGGGTGAGGGCTTTACGCAGGCACTTTCTCCCCGCTATAGCCGCCGTCACACCTCCAGTTCGGAAGTGTCTCCCCCGCCACCCCCTCCACCGCCCCGCGCGTCGCCCGAGGGCGGGGTGGTGGCGAGACCCAGAGCCTTGCGGGCGGTGACGGACCTGCCGGGGGCGGACAGCACCATGATCCGGTCGTAGGCGGCGTAGAAGCCGTCCGCGTCGGTCGCCGCGGCCGCCCGGGCCCACTGTTTCCGGATGGTCTCCACCTCCTTGGCGACGGCCGTGACCGGGCCCCTGGCACCGGCCGGCCAGGTGCGGCCGCGCAGTGTGCGGGACTCCTCGGCGAGCGCCCCCGCCATCCGGGCGGCCCAGTCCCTACTCGCCCGCAGATCGTCGTCGGGGCCGTCCACGGGCTGGGTGTCGAGGGCCTTGTTCTCGATGTTGACCGCCTTGAGGTAGGCGATCTGGTCGGCGTCCAGCGAGCGCCCGTCGTTGCGCAGCGAGCCGGTCAGGTTCCCGCCGTCCTCGGTGCTGCCGAACACGCAGGTGACCTCCCGGTCGCCGTAGCGCCAGCTCTGCCGGGTGGGCGTCAGGTAGTACACGTCGACGTCCCCGGGCACGGCCCAGACGTCCATGGCGTAGGAGTACCGCAGCGCGTAGCAGCGGCTGTCGGCGGTCTCGGTGACCTTCTGGTCGCCGGGGTAGGCGGCGGAGCCGGACATCTTGAAGGCGGCGAAGACCTCGCCGTCGTGCCGTCCGGCGCAGGGCACCTTGTCGACGTCGTAGGCCACGCCCTCCAGGGACCCGTCCGGCGCGTCGAAGCACTCGCCCTTGGTGAGGGTGTAGGCGCTGCCGTTGTCGTGCGCGGCCTCCTTGAAGCCGGACCAGAACTCGGAGATGCCGTTCGTGGCCAGTACCAGTACCCACA
Source organism: Streptomyces sp. C1-1 (assembly GCF_050214755.1). NCBI lineage: Bacteria > Bacillati > Actinomycetota > Actinomycetes > Kitasatosporales > Streptomycetaceae > Streptomyces > Streptomyces sp. C1-1. The sequence goes on from NZ_CP189826.1 coordinate 3,984,595, forward strand.
GGGCGAGTCCGACCGACGACAGGACCGACCCGGCGATCGCCATGCCCTTGCCCCGCTCGCCCTTCCTGCGGATCTGCCCCAGCGCGATCAGGCCGAACAGCAGCCCGAGGGCGGGGACGCAGCAGAGGATGCCCAGCACCAGGGAGGCGATGGCGAGGCTGTTGACCGGGGCGGGTCGGTTGTACGGGCTGTAGCCCTGGCCCCAGGGCTGGTACGGGTACGGGTGCGGATACGGCGGCTGCGCGGGGAGCTGAGGCTCCTGGGGCTGGTGGGGCCCCGGGGGCGGCGGTATGGACACGGGTACCGTGCTCCTGGTTCGGGCGGCGCTGCGGAAGCTGCGCGGAGGGGTGCGGAGACGTACGCGGCGACCGGCCTTGCGGGAGCGGTGTACGGCTGGGCGCATGGTAAGCGCGGGGCTGGCAGGGGCGGAATGGGGATCACGCATCGGACGATTCGGGCGGTCAACGACCTGACCGCGCGGTGAGCGGCGGGGGCGCCCGGCGGCACGGTGTTCTCAGCGGCCGGGGTGTGCCCGCTGCTCGGCCTCCTGGCCGACGGGGCCGGGGGCGCGGCCCGGGCGGAGCTGGTGGAGGCGCTGGGCGTGCCCGACGGGCAAGCGGGCGCGGCCGCACGCGAGTTGCGAGACCGTGGCGTTCGGGGTGACGGCCGAGCACGATCTGCTGGAGCGGCCCGAGGTGTTCGGGCCGGGCACGGCGATGCCGGACGGCACGCCCGCCCCCTTCCCCGGCATCAGCGCCGACCCGCTGTGCGTCGCGTCGGCCCGGCAGTCTGCGATGGCCCGGTTCTTCGCCCGTGGCTTCGAGGCGGCGGCGGTGACGGCCTTCGGCATGGTGGGGGCCGGAGTGCCCCGGCTCCGCTGGGCGACCACCGTCGTCGAGGCCGTCTACGACCGCCCCTTCGGCTTCCTCGCCCTGCACCGCCACTCCCGGCTCGTACTGGCCGCCGGGTGGGTGACGGACCCGGAGCCGTATCCGGACCAGGACCCGGAGTACGCCGAGGAGTACCCCTGGGGCGGGGCTAGGGCCGCTCCCGCTCCAGCAACTCCACGCACCGCCCCAACAGCCCCGCCAGGGCGGCTCGTTCCTCGTCCGTGAACTCGGCCGCGAGCGCCCGCTCCACCCGTACGGCGCGGGAGTCGGCGTCGGCCATGACCGCGCGACCCTCGTCGGTGAGACGGGTCTCCAGCACGTTCCGGTGCCACTCGTGGGGGGTGCGCTCGATGAGCGCGCGGTCCTGGAGGTTGTTCAGGACCGTGTTCATCGTCGGCGGGGTGACCCCGCACAGACGAGCCAGGGCCGCCGCCGAGATCCCGGGGTTCTCGGAGAGGTGGAGCAGCGCCGAGTACTGGGCGACGGTCACGCCCGCGGGTTTCAGGACCGCGGCCTTGGTCGCGCTGAGAGCCTGTTCGGCCCGCTTGATGTGGGAGCCGAGGCGCTCGGACACGGGCATGGACGTCATCTGCGCATGGTAACGGCCTCTTTCTGTGATGAGACCACGCTGGATAATTAATGCATTGACGTGCATTAGAGCTCTAACTTAAATTCGGGTCCTGAAGGTAGTGAGTATCCGAAGTGAGAGGCACCGACGTGTCCCGTTCGATCCATCGCCGTACCTTTCTGACCACCACCGCCGCCGCGCTGGCCGTCACCGCGGCGGGCCCGGCCCGGGCGGCCACCGCGCCGCGGATATCCACGGCGTTCACGCTCCCCGACGACCGCGCCTATCCGGAGGGCATCGCACTCGATCCGCGGACCGGCGACGCGTATGTCGGCTCGTACACGACCGGCGCGGTGTACCGCGCCGCGAGGGGCAGCCGCGCTGCCGAGGTCTTCCTGGCGGCCGGCGCGGACGGCCGCACCACCGCCAACGGTCTCGAGGTCGACCGGGCCGGGCGGCTGTGGGTCATCGACTCCACGGCCGGCGTGGACGTCTACGCGTTGCCCGGCCGCACGCCGCTCGCCCGGCTCACCGTCCCCGACGGCGGCCCGTCCTTCGTCAACGACCTGGCGATCGGGCCGGACGGCACCGCCTACCTCACCGACAGCTCCCGCCCCGTGGTCTACCGCGTCACCCCGGCCGACCTCGCCCGCGCCCGCCGCGGCGGCGCGACGCTGGACGCCGCGTACGACCTGAGCTCCGTGGCCGACCCGGGCGGTCTGTTCCTCAACGGGATCGTCGTCGATCCCTCGGGGCGGCACCTGTTCGTCGTCGGCATGACCGGCGGCGGCCTGTACCGGGTGGACACCGCGACCGGCGCCGTACGCCAAGTCGCCCTGCACGGCGGCGACCTGACCCACGGTGACGGGCTGGAGCTGGCGCACGGCACGCTGTGGGCAGCGCAGAACGCCGTCAACACCCTCAGCCGGTGGCGGCTCGCCCGCGACGGCGCCTCGGCCCGGCTGGAGCGGCGCTTCACCGACTCCGCGCTGCAGGTCCCGACCACACTCGCCCGCCTCCACGGCCGGCTGCTGGTCGTGCGGTCGCAGTTCGACAAGGGCGGCCCGATGGGTCCGGGCGTGCCCGAGGAGCCGTTCACCGTGGCCTGGGTGGACGGGATCTGACGGTCACCCGGCCGGTTCGCCCGCCAGTCTGCGCTGCTCCTCCTCCACGATCCGGCGGGCGATGTCGGCGTCCGAGACGTCGATCGCGTCCGGGGTGGCGTCGGCGGTGTCGCTGCGGCGGGCGTAGGCGTCGAACAGGCGGCTCTTGTCGTTCAGGATGCGCAGGAGGCGCTCGTCGACGCTGTCGGGCGACAGCAGGCGGTGCACCTGGACCGGGCGGACCTGGCCCATGCGATGGGCGCGGGCCACGGCCTGGTGCTCCAGGGTGGGTTTGACCTGCGGTTCGCACAGGATCACCACGGACGCCGCCTGGAGGTTGAGGCCGGTGCCGCCCGCCTCGATCTGCGCGAGCAGGACCGCGTGGCCGTCGGCGGCCGTGAAGTCGTCGACCAGGCGCTGACGGCGGGCGGCGGGCACGTTGCCCGCGATCGGGCCCACGGGCGTGCCGTCCAGGGCCGACCGGGCCGCGGCGAGCACGTCGCGGAAGTACGAGAACACCACCACCTTCAGGTCGTTCGCCGCCGCGTCCGCGACCAGTTCGCGCAGCCGCTGCAGCTTCGCGGACTTCTCCGGGTCGGCGTAGGCGGCGCGGCGCATCGCCATGAAGTTCCCCGCGGCGACCGCCCCGCGGTACGCGTCCTGGTCGGCCGCGCTGAACTCCTCCCACTCGTCCACCTGGAGCACGGCGGGGAGTTCGGTGAGCACGTCCTGCTGGTTGCGGCGCAGGTAGGCGGGGGCGACGGCTCTGCGGAAGGCGTGCGGGCCGGCGACCGCGTCGCTGTCGCGGATCTCGGGGAGCAGCTCCGGCCGCAGGTGGCGGACGAGCGTGCGGAACTCCTCGACGCGGTTCTCCATCGGGGTTCCGGTCAGGAACAGCACGCGCTCGCAGGTTCCCGTCCAGGCGGCGATCGACCTGGTGCGGCGGGTGTCGGGGTTCTTCACGTAGTGCGCCTCGTCGACGACGAGCATGCCGGGCCCGGCGCCGTCCGGGGCGGGCAGGGTGTGCAGCAGGTCGAAGGTGGTCAGGGCGACGCCGCCGCGCTCGCGCCACTCGGCGTACGCGTCCTGCCGGTCCGGGCCGTGCACGGGCACCGCCCGCAGGGTGCTGCGGGAGCGGATCTCCCGCGTCCAGTTGATCAGCACGCTCGCCGGGCACACCACCAGGAAGTGGGTCTGTCCCTCGGCCGCGAGGTGGGCGAGCGCGGCGATGGCCTGGACCGTCTTGCCCAGGCCCATCTCGTCGCCGAGGACGACGCGGCGCTGGGCCAGGGCGAAGCGGGCGCCGAAGGACTGGTAGCCGCGCAGGGAGACCCGGCGGTGGGTGTCGTCGAGGGGCTGGGCGCGTACCCGCTCGGCCACCTCCGACGGCAGGAAGCCCTCGGCGGCCGCCTCGTCCGTGCGGTGGGCGCAGACCTCGGCGAGCTGGCTGTAGTACTCGGCGGAGCGCAGCTCGAAGTCGACCCAGGCCTCGATCTCGCCCGCGGGTCCGCGCAGCAGGTCGGTCGAGGCCTGCGCCAGCTTCAGCCGGGTGCCCTCCGCCTCCGCCTCGGCCGCCAGCTCGCGCAGCCGGGCCGTCGCGGCGAGTGTGGCCTCCCTGCGCCGGCGGCCGGCGAAGGCCAGGCGGAGCCGGCCGGTGGCGGGACGGGCGGCGCTCAGCAATCCGGCCAGCTCGCCGTCCAGCCGCCCGGCGGTGTCGACGGCCTTGCGCAGCTCCGGCCCGGCCTCGACGAGCCGGTGCAGGGCGACGACGAGGGCCGTGGTGCGGGGTTCGGGACGGTCGACGTCGATCCGGACCGAGACCGTCTCCGCGACGGCCGCCGCGATCTGGTGGGCGGCGGCGAGGGCCTGGTCGGCGGTCTGGGCACCGACACCGGGGAGCCGGCGCAGTTCGTACCGGCTCGCCTCGTGCACCGCCCGCACCGTCGTGAAGCCGGCCGCCTCCACGGCCGCCAGCCGCAGCCTGCCCTCGGTGGCGTCCTTCAGCCGGGCGACCGGGATGGACTCCAGCTCCCGGGCGACCAGTTCGTCCCTGAGCGGCACCAGCGCGGAGCGCACCGCCTGCAGGGCGCGGGCGTGATCGTCGAGTACGGCACGCGCGGCGTCGTACAGCCGTGTGCCCTGCTCGCAGACCTCCCGGGCCCGCCGCCCCACGGGCGCCGCCTGCACCTCCCCCGCACCCACCCGACCGCCCCTCCCGCGCCGCCCGTCCCACTGCCCACATCTTCGCACCGGGCACCGACAACGGAAGCGGCCCGTGAGGCCCGTGGCCCGGCCGTGCGATCAACTCCCGGGCGACACAATGCCCCTGGCTGTACCCTTGTGGCCACTGTGCGTGAGGAGCTGCCGACGCTACGCGGGGGATAGGGCGGATGAGTCTCCGGGCATTGCCGTTCGAGGACGAGGACGAACAGCGGCGGTTGTCGGTGTTCCACCTCGTCGGTCTCGCGGCGGGCGGTGTGATCGGTTCGGGCTGGATGCTGGGGGCCGGGGAGGCGTTCCGCAAGGCGGGTTCGGACGCCTGGCTCGCCTGGCTGTTCGGCGGTCTGCTCATGCTGCTGATCGCGGGCGTCATGGTCGAACTGGGTACCGCGGCGCCCAAGACCGGCGGGCTGATCTTCCTGCCGCTGCAGAGCAGCGGCGAGGTGGTGGCCACGGTCGTCGCGGCCGGGCTGTGGCTGGTGTACGCGATCAACCTGGCCAGCGAGGCCGTCGCGATGACGAAGGCGCTGTCCGGATGGCGGGTCCACGGACTCCTGGACGGCTCGGACACGCTCACCGACCGGGGCTGGTGCTACGCGCTGGTGTTCATGGCGGTGATCTCCGCGGTCAACCTGGTCGCCCCGCGCATCTTCTTCCGGATCAACTCCTGGCTGACCGTGCTGAAGGTCCTCGTCCCCGTGCTGACCGTCGTCCTGCTGATCGCCGCAGGTTTCGACGACCGGGGGCTCACGGCGAGCGCGCACAGCGACGGCAAGGGCGCGGCCGCGGCGCTGAGCGCGGTGGTCGGCAGCGGTGTGATCTACGCCTACGTCGGCTTCCAGGGGCCGCTGGACTTCGCCGGCAACGTCAAACGGCGGCCGCCGGGTGAGGCGGCCCGGCTGCGGCGGGCGGTCTTCGGGACGATCGTCGGCTCGATGGTGCTGTACATAGCGCTGCAGACCGTCTTCACCCGGTACCACGACGCCCAGTGGAGCACGGCCGACATGGGGTCCTCGCCCTACGCCCACTTCGCGTACGCCGTCGGACTGTTCTGGCTGGGCGTGCTGCTCCGCGTCAACGGCGTGGTCTCACCGATGGGTGCCGGGCTCGTCTTCGCGCACGCCCTCACGCGCGAGGTCGCGGCGCTCAGCCGGGCGCACCTGACGCACCGGGGGCTGCAGACCGCCCGCAAGGCGTCCCTGAAACGGCGTTACGACGTGTACTGGCTGGTCCTGGTCGTCGACTTCTTCATCGCCGCCGTCGCCCTGCGCGCGCTCGGCGGCAGCTGGAGCGCCCTCGTCGCCGCCACCGGAGTGCTGACCCTGGTCGTCTACGCCGTCCCCGGCGTGGCCCTGGTGTCCCTGCGCGAGCATCTGCCCGGCTACTCCGGCCGGCGGCGCGACGCCCACGAGGTGCTGGCCCGGGCGAGCTTCGCCCTGGTCGCGCTGATCCTCTACGGGGCCGGCTGGGCCTTCCTCTGGCAGGGGCTGGCGGCGCTCGCGGTGGGCTGCGTGCTGTTGCTGTGGCTGCCGAGCCTCGCCCAGTGGCTGCCCGCGTTCGGGCGGATATACGACGCCAAGGTGCATGTGACGCAGTTCCGGGACTGGCGTACCAGACCCTCCGCCCAGGCGGCGGTGTGGCTGCTCGGTCATCTCACGGTGCTGATGCTGCTGACCCTGTTCCTGGGCGACTCCCCGGTCGGCCTGCACCACAAGGTCCTGGGCGGCTTCCTGGCCGTCGTCACGGCACTGGTGTCCTTCGAGGGCCTGGTCAGGGCGTCCCGGCGGCACATCCGGCAGGTGCCGCCCATGCTGCCGAGGCCGGGGGCCGGCGCGCCCGCGCCGGCGCCGACGCCTATCGCAGTGAGCGAATGACCTCCCTGGCCTCCGCGTCGAACCCCTTCTCGCTCAGCTCGGCGACCGCCTCCTCCCGGCGCCGGGCGTCGGACCAGCGGCCCACGGTGGCCCGCAGCAGGAAGTGCCGGTCCTCCTCGTTCATGGCGCTGAGCCGCAACTGCGCGACGACCACCGCCACTTCCTGCGGGGTGATCCGCTGCTCGTTCTCCAGGCAGCGCTCCAGCAGGTCCCAGCCGTCCCGGCGCGGGTCCCGGCCGTCGCGGCGCAGGTCGGCGTCGTACAGCCGGGCCGCGATCCTGGCGACCACCGCGCCCGAGCCCTCGGGCGCGGTCACGGGGTCGGACGGGTCCGCGAGCTCCTTGCAGGCCAGGTAGACGGCCTCGGTGCGGCCGGCGCCGCGCAGCCCGTGGACGTACTCGACGAACAGGTCGGCCTCCGCGGAGTTCGCCAGGACGCGGGCGGCGAGGCGGCGGGCGACGGTCCGGGCCGCGCGGTTGCGGTCCCGCGGCCGCTCGACCTTGCCCAGCAGCGCCACCAGTTCGGCGCCGGTACGGCCGTCGGTGTGCACCGCGGCGGCGACGCGCAGCATCCGCCGGCACTCCGACGGGGCGTTGACGTTGCTCAGCGCCGTGTCCAGCCGGTCGAGTTCGCGCAGCGAGCGGGGCCCGGCGTCCCGGGCCGCTCCCCGGGCGACGATGTCGGCGAGCAGTTCCTCGGTCGTCCCCTTCAGCGCGTCGGACTCGTACCAGGTACGGACGATCTCGGCGAGGTCCTCCGTCTTGTCGCGCGCGGCGGCGTGCCGGCGGATCTCGGCGCACTTCGCGGCGTGCGGGGGCCTGCTGAGCCGGCCGCAGATCTCGGCGATGTCGTGCCGGGTGCGCCGCTTGCCGACGTGCTCCACGAGCGTGTCGCGGCCGTCGGTGCGGGTGGCGATCAGCTGGGCGATGATCTGGCGGGTCTCGTGCACGAAGTCGTCGTCGAGCTGGAGCTGGGCGTCGGCCCACTCCTCCAGGATTCTCTCGGAGGGGCTGACGTGGTGGAGCGCTCCGGCGAGGTCGTGGAACTGCCTCGGCACGGTGTCCGGGGTCTGCGCGCCGTTCTCGGTGATCGCGACGAGGGACCGGCGCAGGAGCTCGGCCGCCTCCTCCCCGCACTTCTCGTCGCGCAGGGCGACGTAGAGCAGCGCCTTGTCGAGGTTGGTGCGCCCCGAGCTGGGGGTGGTGAAGACGCGGACCGTGCGGTCCACCATCTCGTTCCGGCCGGCGGCGCGGCACTGGCGGATGAACACGGCGACGTCCAGGACCGTGCGCTGGCAGGCGATGTCGTGGATGACGCCGTCGATGAGCCGGGGGCCTCCGTCGGCGGCGCCGCCCGGCTCGTGCTCGACGTCCCACTGTTTGATGGCGAGTTCCGCGGCCTGCAGGATGGTGCGGTGCAGGGCCGCGGTGGCCAGCACGGTGACGGCGTCCCGGTCGTGGAACCGGGCCGCCGAGCGGATGAGTTCGTCCACGGACCGGCGGACGGCGAAGGCGTGCAGGGCGCGGACCGCGGCGGCCGGTCGGGGCCCGACACCGCCCTCGGTGCCCGGCTCGTCGCCCTCGCGCATGGCCTGGACGCGGCCCACGAAGCCGTCGACCGTGCAGTTGGTCACCCATTCGTAGCCGGAGCTCCACGCCTCGCCGTCCTCGCTCTCGGCGGCGCCGGCCGGTTCGGAGCCCGCGGCGGTACGGCCGTCGCTCATACGCGCAGTGCCTTCTCCGCCCTGTTCCAGTACCGGGCGAAGGCGTGCGGATCGCTGAAGGAGGTGTTGGCCCGGGCGTCGATGTGCCGGGCGAGATGCCTGCTGGCCTCATCGGGGCGGGAGCGGAGGATGGCGACCACGTCACCGGTCTTGCGCTCGTCCCTGAGCAGTTCGTCGAGGCGGGAGTCGCGGTCCAGCATCAGTGTCCTGACCCAGTCCTGCGGATCGACCGGGAGGTACGGGGCCCGGTCGCGGCGCGTGGGTTCCATCCGGTTGGTGAACAGCGGCGTGCCGTCGCGGGCGTCGTTCAGCGACATCCGCGGCACCTGGTGGCGGGCGGCCGCGCAGCTGTCCATCTCCCGCTTGACGGCCTCCCGCAGCAGGCCGATGGTCAGCCGCGACTCGTGGTCCTTGGTGCCGTCCTGCAGTATCCGCAGCAGGTGCCCGCTGAACGGGGTGCACCGCGCGAGGTCTCCGGGCAGCGAGGAACAGCCCTCGGCGGAGGCGAAGTTGGCGTCCTTGACGGCGGTGAAGACACAGGTGCCCTCGTCCAGTTCGCCCAGGACGCCGGGCAGCACCGGCTCCTCCCCCAGCTGCGGCAGCAGGTTGGAGTAGCAGCAGTCGGCGATCAGGACCTTCAGTTTCGCCCTGGCCCTGCGCATCACGCGGTAGACGTACCAGCTCGACAGCCAGGTCCAGGGCTGGTTCTTGTGCGAGGAGCCCACGGAGAAGTGCACCTGTGCGCCGGGCAGGTCGCTCCAGTACTGGCCGTGGCCGACGTAGACCACGAGGAAGATGTCCTCGGGTTGCGTCTCGTCCGCCGCCTCCTGCAGGGCCCGCATCACCCCGTCCGCGGTGCGGACCTCGTCGGGGCCGAGGACGCGGCAGCTGTCGGGGCCCCACATCGCGTCGCCGGACAGCACCTCGCCGTACATGCGCGCGCTCTCGCCGATCGACGGGTGGGAGTCGATGCCCGAGTTCACGGCGTACGTCGCCGGTCCGATGACCACCGCCCTGGATGCCATGTCAGCCGTCCTGGCCGGTCGTGCCGGGGTCCGGCTCCGTGTCGACGGCAGTGTCCAGCGGGTCGAGGCGCTCGCCGCGCCACCGCTCGACGACGTGCTTGGCCGCGTCCACCGCCGCCGAGACGGTCATCTCGGTGGCCTTGCCGACCACGGCGACCAGGATGATCTCGACGATGCCGCCGGTGAGGACGCCGTCCTCCTCGACCTCCCGGCGGTGCCAGGCCAGGCCGGTCTCCGCCGCGAGTTCGCCGAGCATGCGGTCCGGATCGTCCAGCCCGAGTTGTCCTTTGACGGACACCGAGATCTTCACAGCCATGCCAACGCCCCCGCGTCGAGGTCCGATCTGCCGCGTGCGCCGAGGCCGGTCACGCCCTCCCCGCCCCAACACCGTTACCAGCCTACCCACTTGGGCAACCCCCACCTGGGGCTCGTACGCGGATCACGGGAGCGTCACCCGGTGGTGCGGGAAGCACCCGCCCCGAGAAAGCGCCGCCCGGGCTCCCGCTCCACCGCCCCCGCGCCCGCCCGCCGGCCAGGCCTCCGCGCCTGCCAACGGGTGAAATCTGACCCATTGTCAGTTCTGCGGGGCATGGATGGAGGGCCGACCCCAACACGGCCGAGTCGGTGGAGACGACGCGCCGGAGGCGAGTGATGAACGAAGAAGCGGAACAGACGGGCGCCCGCGTCCACAGGACGCCGGTCCTGATCGTCGGCGGTTCCCTGGTCGGTCTGTCGACCTCGCTGTTCCTCGGACGGCTGGGGGTGGAGCACACGCTGGTCGAGCGGCACGCCGGCACCTCCATCCACCCGCGCGGCCGGGGCAACAACGTCCGCACGATGGAGTTGTTCCGGGTGGCCGGCGTGGAGCCGGCGATCCATCGGGCGGCCGCCACCCTGGCCGGCAACCACGGCATCCTGCAGACGCCGACCCTGGTCGGCGACGCGGGCGAGTGGCTGTTCCGGCAGATCGACCCGGGCGGCGGTATGGCTCGGTTCAGCCCCAGCGGCTGGTGCCTGTGCAGCCAGAACGACCTGGAGCCGGTCCTGCTGGAGCACGCCCGACGGCTGGGCGGCGATCTGCGGTTCGCCACGGAGATGCTGTCGTTCGACGCCGGTCCGGCCGACGTGACCGCCGTGGTCAAGAGCCGCGAGACCGGCGAGCACACGACCATCCGCGCGGACTACCTCGTCGCCGCCGACGGCCCCCGCAGCCCGGTCCGCGAACAGCTCGGCATCGGCCAGAGCGGCCCCGGCGACCTGTTCCACAACGTCAGCGTCACCTTCCGCTCCCGCCGGCTGGCCGAGGTGGTCGGCGAGCGCCGCTTCATCGTCTGCTACCTGACCAGCCCGGAAGCGGACGGCGCGCTGCTGCCGGTGGACAACGTCGAGAACTGGGTCTTCCACGCGCCCTGGCACCCCGAACACGGCGAAACGCTGGAGGAGTTCACCGACGAGCGGTGCGTCGAGCACATCCGGCGGGCCGTCGGCGTGGCGGACCTGGACGTGGAGATCACCGGCCGGGCGCCCTGGCACGCCGCCCAGCGCGTCGCCCGCGCCTACCGCTCGGGCCGCGTCTTCCTGGCCGGCGACTCGGCCCACGAGATGTCCCCCACCGGCGCGTTCGGCTCCAACACCGGCATCCAGGACGCGCACAACCTGGCGTGGAAGCTGGCCGCGGTGCTCGGCGGCTGGGCGGGCGAGGGACTGCTGGACACGTACGACGCCGAGCGGCGGCCGGTGGCGGAGGCGACCAGCGCCCGGGCCGCCGCCCGGTCGGCCGAGCACAGCCACCCCGGCTTCGCACCGCCGCCCGGTGCGGGCGCCGGCGGCCCCCAGCGGGGCATCCTCAACGTGGCCCTCGGCTACCGCTATCCGCAGGGCGCCGTCGTCGGCACCGAGCCCACCGCCCCGGTCGTCCCGGACGGCCTCGCCCTGACGGGTGAACCCGGCAGCCGCGCCCCGCACATGTGGCTGCGTCACCGCGGCGAGCGGATCTCGACCCTCGACCTGTACGAGAAGTCCCTGGTCCTGCTGAGCGGGGCCGGCGAAGCGGGTGGCTGGCACGAGGCGGCCGCGCGGCTCGCCGAGCAGACGCCCGTCCCCGTCGTGTCGTACCGCGTGGGCACCGGGCCCGATGCCGAGCTGGTGCCCGAGGAGGGCGCGGACTGGGCGCAGTGCCACGGCACGGAGCACGGGGGCGCCGTACTGGTCCGCCCCGACGGGTTCGTCGCCTGGCGCTCGCCGGGCCCGGTGCCGGACGCCGAGTCGACGCTGCGTCATGTTCTGGCGGCGGTGGCGGCACTGGCCTGAACTCGGGGCAGGACGGCCGGCCGGGCGGCGCGACACCGCCCGGCCGGCCGATGCCGTTCACCCGCGTGATCGTCTTGAGTGGTGGTGGAGCGCCACCGCGCTGACGGTGGTTCATGTCGGGGCCGGGTCACCTCAGCTGACACGACGCCAGCTGCCCAGGCCGTGACGGAAGGAAATCCACCTATGCGCTCTGCTCGCATGCTCCTGGCCACCGCGGCGGCCTCGGCCGTCCTGGCGATCACCGCCCCCGGCGCCTACGCGGCCGACGGTGGCTGGAGTCCGGACGACTCCTCGTCGTCCTCCCACGGCAAGGAGCACGACTCTTCCTCCTCCTCCGGCAAGGAGCACGACTCCTCGTCCTCCTGGGGCAAGGAGCACGACTCCTCGTCCTCCTGGGGCAAGGAGCACGACACGGACGGCAGCCACGACGGACCGCGTGGTGGCATGCACACGGGTGGCGGGGCGCTGACCGCCGTGAAGGGGGACTCCTGGGGCGGCTCCTCCGACCCCCGGTTCGACCCGAACACCTACCGCAACCACGGTGACGGCTCGTCGAGCGGCTCCGGCGACTCGGACGGCTGGCGCGGTGAGCACGAGAAGCCGCACGGGGGCATGCACACCGGTGGCGGCGCGCTCGCCACGCCGACGATGACCGCGGGCGGGCTGGCCGTCCTGGGCCTCGCCGGGACCGGCCTGTACGCGGCACGGCGGAGGAAGACCGCCGGAAGCCTGGCCTGAGCCATGCCGGACGCGATAGCGGCCCGGGCCGCCACACGCGCCCCCGTGGCGGCCCGGCCGCTCCCTCCCCCGTCCCGTCCGCTCGACTGCTGTGTCCGAGTGAGGTGTTCTTCCCGATGGCTGCCCCTTCCTCTCCCCCCTCCGGCGACGACCCGGCCTCCACCACGGGCTCGCGTACGAGCCCGGTCATGATCTGGGCCGCGACCGGGCTGCTCCTGGCCATCGCCCTGATCGCGGGCCACGACCCCGCGCCCGGCACCTCCCGGGCCCCGCGCGCGGAGCAGGCCGTCGTATCGGCCCCACCCGCCCGGGCGGCTCCCTCGGGGAGTTCGGCGGGACCGCATATGCCCTGGTCGCGGCCGGTGCGTCTGCTCATCCCGAAGATCGGCGTCGACGCGCCCTTCACCGAGCTCGCCATCGGCGCGAGCGGGCAGCTCCAGCCGCCGCCGGCGGCCGACACCAACCTCGTCGGCTGGTACGCCGACGGCGCCGCGCCCGGGCAGACGGGCACGGCGGTCATCGCGGGGCATGTCGACACCAAGACGTCCGCCGCCGTCTTCGCCGACCTGGGCGAACTGCGCAAGGACGACGTCTTCTCCGTGGAGCGCGCCGACGGCCGTACCGCCACCTTCCAGGTCGACGGCGCGGAGACCTTCTCGAAGGCGGACTTCCCCAGCGACCGCGTCTACGGCGACACCCCGCGGGCCGAGGCACGCCTCATCACCTGTGCGGGCGACTACGACCGCACGGTGCGCGACTACACCGACAACCTGGTCGTCTTCGCGCACCTGGTGTGAGTCACGGTCACCCGCGTGATTCACGCGAGTCGCGCGCTTCACAGGACGGGCACAGGATCGAGTACGCCGAGAAGCAATCCCCCGAGAAGGAGATGTGCGCAGGATGACCACCACGTCCGAACGTGCCCCCCAGGCATCGCCCCGTGTGTCCCAGTCCGTGTTCGACGGCTCCCGGCTGCGGGTCGTCCTGCTCGTGGACGTCTACGACGGCGCCCAGCAGCAGTTCCTGGAGGCCTACGAGCAGCTGTGCCACCAGGTCGCGTCCGTCCCCGGACACGTCAGCGACCAGCTGTGCCAGTCCATCGAGAACCCCTCCCAGTGGCTGATCACCAGCGAGTGGGAGAGCGCCCCGCCGTTCCTCGCCTGGGTCAACAGCGAGGAGCACGTGCGGATGGTGGAGCCGCTGCACAGCTGCGTGCGCGACACGCGGTCGCTGCGCTTCCACGTCGTCCGCGAGACCGGCGGTCCCGCCGTGGGCGACGAGCGCCGGCTGCAGAGCATGCCCCGCATCGGTGACGGTGTGATCCGGCACGCGCTCACCTTCACCGTCAAGCCGGGCAGCGAGGAGCAGGTCAAGAAGATCCTCGCCGACTACGCCTCCCCCGAACCCCGGGTCGACGACAACACCCGGCTGTGCCGTACGTCCCTCTTCATGCACGGCAACCGGGTGGTGCGGGCCGTCGAGGTCAAGGGCGACCTGCTCGCCGCGCTGCGCCACGTCGCCCGCCAGCCCGAGGTCCGCGCCGTCGAGGAGGCCATCAACCCCTATCTGGAGCAGGACCGGGATCTCGACGACCCCGAGTCGGCCCGGATGTTCTTCACCCGTGCGGCCCTGCCCGCCGTGCACCACGTGACGGCGGAGCAGGGGGACGCGCAGGTGGAGCGGCACGCCCTGTACTACCCGGCCCGTCCGGGACAGGGAATGCGGCTGGCCGAGGTGCTCGCCCGGCAGGACGCGGCGGCGGCGGACAACCCGCACGGTCCGGTCCTGCGCAGCACGATCTTCCAGCGGGACGACATCGTTGTCCGGCTGATCGACGTGCGCGGCGCGCTCGACACCGCCGTCCCCGCGCCGTTCCTCGGTCTCGCCGAGCCCGGGCAGGTGGCCGACCTGACCACGTTCCCGGACGGCGACCCGGCGCGCGTGCTCGACGCCGCGCGCATGGACCTCGTCACCGACCGCCGTTCGCCCGACGCCTGATCGGTCGACCGCGACGGCCACTCCCCCACCCGCCCGTGCAGCGCATGAATCGGAGCACTGTCGTGACCACTTCCCGTCCCAGAATCGTGGCTCTGAACGAGATCGAGCCCAACACCCGCCGTGGCGGCGATCTGCGCGCCCTGCTCACCCCCGCCACGGTCGGCTCGACCAGCGGTTTCATGGGTGTGGCCATCGTGCAGCCCGGCGACCGCATCGGTGAGCACTACCACCCGTACTCCGAGGAGTTCGTGTACGTCCTGTGCGGGCAGCTGGAGGTGGACCTCGACGGCGAGGCCCACCCGCTGCAGCCCGAGCAGGGGCTGATGATCCCCGCCCACATGCGGCACCGCTTCCGCAACGTGGGCAACGTCGAGGCCCGTCTCGTCTTCCATCTCGGCCCGCTGGCACCGACCCCGCCGCTCGGGCACGTGGACACCGAGGAGACGGACTCGGCCCCGGTGGCCGGCCGAGATCGGGTCGCGTCATGAGCAGGCGCGTCGCGGTCACCGGCATAGGCATCGTCGCACCGGGCGGCATCGGCGTACCGGCGTTCTGGAACCTGCTGGCCGAGGGGCGCACCGCGACCCGGGGCATCACGTTCTTCGACCCGTCCGGGCTCCGGTCGCGGATCGCCGCCGAGTGCGACTTCGAGCCCGGCGCGCACGGGCTGGACGCGGAGCAGGTCGCGCGCTGCGACCGCTACATCCAGTTCGCCCTGGTGGCGGGCGAGGAGGCGGTCCTTGACGCGGGTCTCGACCTGGGCCGGGAGGATCCCTGGCGGGTCGGGGTCTCACTGGGCACCGCCGTCGGCGGGACCACCCGACTGGAGCACGACTACGTCCTGGTCAGCCATCGTGGGCAGCGCTGGGACGTGGACGAACGCGAGGCCGGCCCGCACCTGCAGCGCGCGTTCGCGCCGAGCACGCTCGCCGCGACGGTGGCGGAACGGTTCGGCGCGGGCGGGCCGGTGCAGACGGTCTCCACGGGCTGCACCTCCGGCCTGGACGCGGTGGGCTACGCCTTCCACACGATCGAGGAGGGCAGGGCCGACATCTGCATAGCCGGCGCCTCGGACTCGCCGATCTCCCCGATCACCATGGCCTGCTTCGACGCGATCAAGGCCACCTCCCCCAACAACGACGACCCGGCCCACGCCTCCCGCCCCTTCGACGCCGAACGCAACGGCTTCGTCATGGGCGAGGGCGGCGCCGTACTCGTCCTGGAGGAGCTGGAGCACGCGCGAGCCCGAGGCGCGCACGTGTACTGCGAGCTCAGTGGCTACGCCACCTTCGGCAACGCCTACCACATGACCGGTCTGACCACCGAGGGAGTGGAGATGGCCCGTGCCATCCGAGACGCCCTCGACCACGCCCGGCTCGACCCGACGGCGATCGACTACGTCAACGCGCACGGGTCGGGCACCCAGCAGAACGACCGGCACGAGACCGCGGCGGTCAAGCGGGCGCTGGGCCCGCACGCCTACGACACCCCGATGAGCTCCATCAAGTCCATGGTGGGCCACTCCCTGGGCGCGATCGGCGCGATAGAGGTCGTCGCCTGCGTGCTGGCCCTGGCCCACCAGGTCGTACCGCCCACCGCGAACTACGAGACCCCGGACCCCGAGTGCGACCTGGACTACGTCCCGCGCACGGCCCGCGAACGCCGGCTGGACAGCGTGCTGTCCGTGGGCAGCGGGTTCGGGGGCTTCCAGTCCGCGGTGGTCCTGTCCCGGTCGAGGGAGCCAAGACGATGAGCGAACCGTATCCACGGCGTGCCGCAATCACCGGAATCGGCGTGGTCGCGCCCAACGGCGACGGCACGGACGCCTTCTGGAAGTCCACCGAGGCGGGCCTCAGCGTCCTCGACCGGGTCACCCGCGAGGGCTGTGAGCACCTGCCGCTGCGGGTGGCCGGCGAGATCCGGGGCTTCGACGCCGGCACGGCGGTCGAGGAGCGGTATCTCGTGCAGACCGACCGCTTCACGCACTTCGCGCTGGCCGCCGCCGACCGCGCGCTGGACGACGCCGGGCTCGGCCGGGCCGACACCGACGACGCTCCGTTCTCGGTCGGCGTGGTCACCGCGGCCGGTTCCGGCGGCGGCGAGTTCGGACAGCGGGAACTGCAGCAGCTGTGGGGCAAGGGCAGCCGGTTCGTCGGCCCGTACCAGTCGATCGCCTGGTTCTACGCCGCCAGCACCGGCCAGATCTCCATCCGCCGCGGCTTCAAGGGCCCCTGTGGTGTGGTCGCCTCCGACGAGGCGGGCGGCCTGGACGCCCTGGCGCACGCGGCGCGCGCGGTGCGCCGTGGCACCGACGTGGTGGTGGCGGGGTCCACGGAGGCGCCGCTCGCCCCGTACTCGGTGGTCTGCCAGCTCGGTTACCCGGAGCTGAGCACCGAGGAGGACCCGACCCGCGCCTACCGCCCCTTCACCTCCGCGGCCTGCGGGTTCGTGCCCGCCGAGGGCGGCGCCATGCTGGTGGTGGAGGACGAGGGCTCGGCCCGCGAGCGCGGTGCCGACGTGCGGGCCCGGCTCGCCGGACACGCGGCGACGTTCACCGGGGCCGGCCGCTGGGAGCGGTCCCGGGAGGGGCTCGCGCACGCCATCCGCGGCGCCCTGGCCGAGGCCCGCTGCGCGCCCGAGGAGATCGACGTGGTCTTCGCCGACGCGCTGGGTGTGCCGGAGGCCGACCGGGCCGAGGCCCTGGCGATCGCCGACGTGTTCGGCGCGCACGGGAGGCGGGTGCCGGTCACCGCGCCGAAGACCGGGATCGGCCGCGGTTACGGAGCCGCGCCCGTGCTGGACGTCGCGGCGGCGGCGCTGGCGATGCGGTACGGCGTGATCCCGCCCACCCCGAACGTCTTCGACGTCTGCCACGACCTCGACCTCGTGACCGGCGCGGCCCGCGCCGCCGAGCCGCGCACGGCGCTGGTCCTCAGCCGAGGGCTCATGGGGTCGAACTCGGCGCTCGTGCTGCGGCACGGCGCCACCTGACGAACCGTCACAGAGCGAAGGAGAACCACCGCATGAGTGACCGCATCACCGTGGAAGAACTGTCCGAGCTGATGAAGAAGGCAGCCGGCGTCACCGTCGCCCCCGAGGAGTTGCAGCGGGGCTACGACTCCGGCTTCGACACCTTCGGCATCGACTCGCTCGGGCTGCTGGGCATCGTCGGCGAGCTGGAGAACCGCTACGGCACGCCGATGCCGCCGGACGCCGAGCGCAGCAAGACGCCCCGGCAGTTCCTCGACCAGGTCAACGGCGCCCTGCCGGCGGGGGCGTGACATGACCGGACACACCGAGAACGAGATCACCATCGCCGCACCGCTGGACCTGGTGTGGGACATCACGAACGACGTGGCGGGCTGGCCACGGCTGTTCAGCGAGTACGCCTCCGCCGAGATCCTCTCCCGGGAGGGGAACAAGGTCACCTTCCGGCTCACCATGCACCCCGACGACAACGGCAAGGTGTGGAGCTGGGTCTCGGAGCGCGAGGCGGACCGCGACACCCTCACCGTCCGGGCCCGCCGGGTCGAGACGGGGCCGTTCGACCACATGAACATCCTGTGGCGGTACGAGGAGGTCCCCCAGGGCGTGCGGATGGTCTGGACACAGGACTTCGCGATGAAGCCCGAGGCGCCGGTCGACGACGACTGGATGACCGACAACATCAACCGCAACTCCAAGGTGCAGCTGGCGCTGATCCGCGACCGCATCGAGAAGACCGCCGCCGAGCAGGGCCTCACGCCCGGCCTGACCGACTGAGCCGGACGGAGGACCGCCCATGCACCAGGCGCTGATCGTCGCCCGGATGGCCCCCGGCTCGGCCCAGGACATCGCGAAGATCTTCGCGGAGTCCGACCGGGGCGAGCTGCCGCACCTCGTCGGAGTAGTCCGGCGCAGCCTGTTCCAGTTCGGCGATGTGTACATGCATCTCGTGGAGTCCGAGCGCGATCCCGGACCCGCCATCGCCAAGGTCGTCGACCACCCGGAGTTCCGGGGGGTCAGCGAGCGTCTCGCCTCGTACGTCAGTGCGTACGACCCCGAGACCTGGCGTTCCCCGAAGGACGCCATGGCCCAGCGCTTCTATCTCTGGGAGCGCGACCCGGCCGGCTGACCCACGCATCTCACCGGTCGCCGGACCCGCAGCGTCGCGGGTCCGGCGACCGGTGTGTGAGGCCCCGCTCAGCCCGGGACGTGGCAGTCGAAGGCGTGCAGGTAGGGGTTGACGGGGCTGATGTCGTCGATGACCAGCCCTGCCTCGGTGATCCGGCTCACCATGCTCTCGGTGGTGTGCTTGGCCCCGCCGACGTTGAGCAGCAGCAACAGGTCCATGGCGGTGCTGAACCGCATGGAGGGCGTGTCGTCGACCAGGTTCTCGATGACCACGACCCTGGCCCCGGGCCCGCCGGTCTCACGGACGTTGCGCAGCAGGCGGGCCGTGCTCTCGTCGTCCCACTCCAGGATGTTCTTGATGATGTACGTGTCGGCCCGGACCGGCACGGACACCCGGCAGTCGCCGCCCAGGATCTGCACCCGGTCGGCGAGCGCGCCGCCCTCCCGCAGCCGGGGGTCGGCGTTCTCCACCACCTGCGGCAGGTCGAGCAGGGTGCCGCGCATCGACGGGTACTTCTCCAGCAGGCTCGCCACGACGTGCCCCTGGCCTCCCCCGATGTCGGCGACCGACGCGCTCCCGGACAGGTCGAGGAGTTCGGCGACCTCCTTCGCGGACTGCTTGCTGGAGGTGGTCATGGCCCGGTTGAAGACGTGCGCGGACTCGGGCGCGTCCTCGTTGAGGTACTGGAAGAACTCCTTGCCGTACAGCTCCTGCACGACGTTGCGGCCGCTGCGCACGGCCTCGTCCAGCATCGGCCAGGCGTCCCAGGTCCACGGCTCGGTGCACCACAGGGCGATGGCGCGCAGGCTGTGCGGGTCGTCCTCGCGCAGCAGCCGGGACACGTCGGTGTGCGCGAACGTCCCGTCCGGCCGCTCGGCGAAGACGCCGTAGCAGGACAGGGCCCGCAGCAGCCGTCGTAGCGGCCCCGGTTCGGACTTCACCGCGGCTGCGAGGTCCTCCGCGGCCATGGGGTCGTCGCCGAGGGCGTCGGCGACGCCGAGGCGTGCCGCGGCGCGCAGGGCGGCGGCACAGGCCGCCCCGAAGGCGAGTTCCCGCAGCCGCATCGACGGCGGTGGGGCGGTCTGGGCGGTCGTCATGTGCCGCCCTCCTTCCTGGAGTCGAACGGTACGGCGGTCAGCACAGGCCGGCGGGCCTGGACGCCCGGCAGTTGTTGCCGTCGAAGGTGTTGTCCCGGCCGGGGTCGCCGTTGACCAGGTCGGCCGGGGCGTTGTTCTGCAGCACGTTGTCCTTGATGCGGTTGTGGTCGCTGGTGACGCCCACGAAGCTCTTGAACAGCACGATGCCGCCGGACAGCGGTGAGGCACCCACGTTGTCCCGGATCGTGTTGTGGGTGACGAGGATGTCGTCGGCGCCGGTCAGGACGATGCCGGAGCCCTGGAGGGCGGGCAGCCGCTCGGTCTTGGGGCACGACTTGTTGTTGCGCACGACGCGGTTGTCGCGGACGGTCACGTCGCCGGTCTTGGGCTTGTTCTCGTCGCCGACGACCATCACGCCCGCGCAGTTGCCGGTGAGGTGGTTGGCGGCGACGGAGAGGTCGCGCAGGCGGCGGACGGTGATGCCGATCCGGTTGCCCTGCAGCCGGTTGTGCTCCACGCGGGTGCCGTGGGTGTCCGCGGCGCCCGCCTCCCTGGTGATGGTGTTGGCGAGGAAGATGCCCGCGTCGCCGTTGTCCCGGGCGGTGTTGGCGCGGAGCACGCTGCGCACCGAGCCCTCCTGGGCGATGCCCCACACGCCGTTCTTCGCCGAGGTCACGTTCCGCACGGTCAGGCCGTCGGTGGCCATGGCGAAGACGCCGGTGTGGCCGAAACCGGTCACCGTCAGGTCGGCCACGGTGACGCCGCGGAGGTCGTGGCCCTTGGCGCCGATCACACAGATGCCGTTGCCGCGCGCCGCGCAGGCGCCCGTCTTGTCGGTGCCCGGTTCGACGACCGTCTCACGGCCCGTGCCCCGCAGGGTCAGGTGAGGCGTCGTCACCTTGACGCTCTCGTGGTAGGTGCCGGGGGTCACCAGCACGGTGTCCCCGGGGGCGGCGGCATCCACCGCCTTCTGGATGGACTGGCCGGGGAACACCAGGTGGAAACTGGGCACGGAGACCGGCGGGGCGGCACCGAGGCCCGCCCCGAGGATCGCTGCCGTGCACGCCAGATACGCGATGCGACATTTAGTCATATTCCATACGTTATGACCGGATTGCTCGCGGGACGGTGCGATGGGCCATCCCGGGGCGTGTCACGCGCGGTGCGGCAGCGGCCGGGGGCCGGGCGCCGGGACCGCGAAGGCCGGGACCGCGAAGGCCGGGGGCCGGGACCGCGGGGGCCGGGGCGCCGGGACCGCGGGGGCCGGGGGCCGGGACCGCGGGGGCCGGGGCGCCGGGGCGCCGGGACCGCGGGGGCCGGGGCGCCGGGGGCCGGGGCGCCGGGACCGCGGGGGCCGGCCGCCGGGGCCGCGGGGGCCGGTCACGCCGGGCCTTCGGTGTTCAGGTTCCGCAGGCCGGGCAGTCGGGGCGGCGCTCCGAGCGCTGCATGATCGCCTCGCCGGGAACCATGAGGTTGAGGCCGAACCGGCAGCCGGGCTCGACCGGCGGTACCCCGCACAGCAGCATGATCGCCGCATGGGCCAGCAGACCGCCGGACAGGCCCGCGGTCACGGCGTTCACCGGGTTCCACGGCATCCGGGGCGAGGCGGCCTCCTCGTCCTGGCCGGGTGCGAGACGCAGGTCGCGGCGCTCGACCTCGGTACTGCGCAGACACTCCCAGCAGGCGCCCCGGCCGGGCGTGAACGCCCCGACACTCACCAGGGGCCCGCGATAGCCGGCCTCGGCCCACGGGATGCCGGAGGCCAGGCAGACCTGATTGGCCCATCGGCGGATCACGGGCGGGCGGTCGGCGGCCAGGAGCAGCAGGTCGTAGTGCGGAGCGCCTTCGGCCAGGAGTTCCTCGAGGTCCGACGGGTCGCGCACCTCCCGGCGCTCGCCGGTGACCGTCGTGTCCGAGTTCAGGGCGCGCAGTGCCGTCAGGGCCGCGTCGAGCTTGGGTGTGCCGACGTCGGCCTCGCGGAAGAGGGTCTGGCGGTCGAGATTGGACAGTTCGACGACGTCGGGTTCGACGCAGTGCAGCCGCCCCACCCCGGAGGCCACCAGGTCCCGGGCGGCGGCCGAGCCGGTGCCGCCGAGGCCGACCAGCAGGACCCGGGCGCGGCGCAGCAGCAGCTGCGGCTCCCAGGCACTCTCCCTGGGCCGGAGGTCCATCCAGCGCAGCAGGGTCATGCCCCGGCCGTAACGCTCTCGTTCCCGCTCCGACAGCTCCGCGGGCGGCACGGCGCCGGCGTCCTCCACGTACCCGGCCGAGGTGAGGTCCGCCATCGCCTGGGCGATGTCCGGTTCCGGCAGCCGCAGTTGCGGATGGCGGCGGGCGACCTCGGCGACGACGGCCGCGGCGCTCCGCGTGCCGTCCATGGCCTCGACCAGCGTCCACACCCAGCCGTCGGGGTCCTTGACCTCGGCGCCGACGCCGTGGACGACGCTGCCGATCCGCACGTTGCCGTCGACGGTCCGGTAGGCCCGGTGCTCCGGCTTGATCCGGGGCCGCCGCAGCGCGTGCACAGTCATCTTCACGCCAATCTCGTCAGCCCCAACTCACCGGCGGGCAACGGACATTGACAACAATCGTGCGGCTGACCAACTCTGGCATGAGCACGTCGGACCACCGCAGGCCGCAGCCATCGTCAGGAGGACACGGCATGCCGAACAAGATCGAGATCCGCCCGCTGGACAAGAAGGAGACCACCGGCGAGTCCGGTGGCAACGGCGGCGCCTGACCGGACGCGGACGATGGACCGTTCTCCGACGGTCATGGACCGTTACCCGACGGTCGCGGAAGTCACCGACTCGGCGCGGCGGTTGGTGTCCCGCTTCCCCGGTGCCACCGGCCGGCTGCGCCGGATCGGTACCTCCCGTGCGGGCCGCCCGATGACGATGCTGTCCCTGGGACACGGACCGCGCCATGTCCTGGTCGTCGCCGGGCCGCATCCCGACGAACCGGTGGGCCCCGCCACCGCGCTGGCCCTGGCGGAGCGGCTGGCACGCGGTGACCGGTCGTGCGCGGCGACCGACCTCTCCCTCGTCACCTGGGACATCGTCCTGTGCCTGGACCCGGACGGCGCCGCGCTGAGCCGGGGAGTCGAAGAGGCGACGGCCGGCCCGGACCACCCCCTGGCCGGCTACTACCGCGCCGCCTACCGCCCCGTCGCGGCGGAGCAGCCGGAGTGGGCGCCGATCGTGGCACGACAACTCCCCGAGAGCCAGGCGCTGTTCGCGGTGATCGACGAACTGCGTCCCGTTCTCCAGTGCTCCCTGCACAGCGTCGAAGCGGGCGGCAGCTGGGTGCAGTTGACCCGGGACCTGCCCGAACTGGCCGCGCCCTTCCAGGCGTCGGCCGCGGCCCTCGGCATCCCCGTCCAGCTCGGCACCTTCGACGCCCTGTACTGGGAGAACCCCAGCCCCGGAATCCACGTACTGCCCCCGCCGGACAGCACCGCCCGGCTGGCGGCCGGCTCCGAGAACATCGGGCTGTCCACCTGGTGCGCGCCCCAGCGCCACGGCGGTCTCACCGCGATCGTCGAAGTGCCCCTGTGGGCGAGCGACCTGGCCGACGACTCCTCGCCGCATCCGGAGGCCGCCGCCGTACTGCGCGACCTGGCCGGCCTGGTCCGGGACGGCGGCCGGCAGGTGACCGCCGTCCTCGACAAGGCGCGCGCCTTCCTGCCGCCGCCCGAGGGCAGCCCGCCGCGGCGGGTGCTGGAGTGGATGGCCGACGGTCTCTACGACCTGGTCGCCGAGTCCTGGCAGCCCCTCGCCCGGCAGGCGGCCGAGGACGAGCGGCCCGCGCTGACGAGGGCCCAGGTCTCCGCCCTCGACATCGTGGCCCGCCGCCAGCCCCTGCGGGCCGCGGGCCTCCTCCTGCGCCTGCTGAAGACGGCGGACGACCCCGCCGCCCCGGGCCTGTACCGCGACCTGGACGACCTCTTCACCACCTGGTGCACGGACTTCGAGAAGACCCTCGGCCTGCGCTGGGTCCCCGTCCACCACCAGGTCGCCCACCAGACCCGCACGGTACTGGCGGCAGCCGAGGCCGCCCTGGGGTAACCGGACCGGTCGCACCGTCGACGATCTCGCGGCTCGGCCCTCGCCGAGTCGCCACGGTTGAGCCAGTTCGAGATCACCCTGGACCTGAACAAACTCACCCCACCCAGCAGCTGAGCGGGCGAACGCACAAGGGACCGGGCCGCAAGGAGCCCGGTCCCCGCCGTGATCACACGTTGAACCTGAACTCCACCACGTCGCCGTCCTGCATGACGTAGTCCTTGCCCTCCATACGGGCCTTGCCCTTGGCGCGGGCCTCGGCGACCGAGCCGGTCTCCACCAGGTCGGCGAAGGAGATGACCTCCGCCTTGATGAAGCCCTTCTGGAAGTCGGTGTGGATGACACCGGCGGCCTCGGGGGCGGTGGCGCCCTTCTTGATGGTCCAGGCGCGGGATTCCTTGGGGCCGGCCGTGAGGTAGGTCTGCAGGCCGAGGGTGTTGAAGCCCACGCGCGCGAGGGTGGCGAGGCCGGGCTCCTCGGCGCCGACGGACTCCAGCAGCTCCATCGCGTCGGCCTCGTCGAGCTCGGCGAGGTCCGCCTCCAGCTTGGCGTTGAGGAAGATCGCCTCGGCGGGTGCGACCAGGGCGCGCTGCTCGTTCTTGAAGTCGTCGTCGACCAGTTCGTCCTCGTCGACGTTGAAGACGTACAGGAAGGGCTTCGTCGTCAGGAGGTGCAGGTCGTGCAGCGGCTCGGCGCGCTCGCTGCCCTGGACGATGCCGTGCGCGAAGAGCGTGTCGCCCTTCTCCAGGATCTCCTTGGCCTCCTCGACGGCCTTCACCTTCGGCGCGATGTCCTTCTTGATCCGCGACTCCTTCTGCAGGCGCGGCAGGACCTTCTCGATGGTCTGCAGGTCGGCGAGGATCAGCTCGGTGTTGATCGTCTCGATGTCGTCCTTCGGCGAGACCTTGCCGTCGACGTGCACGACGTTCTCGTCCTTGAAGGCACGGATGACCTGGCAGATCGCGTCGGACTCGCGGATGTTCGCCAGGAACTTGTTGCCCAGGCCCTCGCCCTCGCTCGCGCCGCGCACGATGCCCGCGATGTCGACGAAGTCGACGGTCGCCGGGAGTATCCGCTGCGAGGAGAAGATTTCGGCCAGTTTCGTCAGCCGGGCGTCGGGGACGCCGACCACGCCCACGTTCGGCTCGATCGTGGCGAACGGGTAGTTGGCCGCGAGCACGTCGTTCTTGGTCAGGGCGTTGAACAGGGTCGACTTGCCGACATTCGGCAGACCGACGATTCCGATCGTGAGCGACACGTTGCGACTTCCCGTACGTGAGAGGAGAGGACTGGAGGGGCTGGGCCGATCCACCAGTCTACGGCGTGCCGAACCGCGCCCCGGATACGGATCGAACGCATGGCCAAGGTCTTTCCTACGGCGTGTCCCAGGGGCGATTCGACACATAAACAGACCTAAGTTGGTCGGGTGGAGCAACACAGGACGCGACCCCCGCACGACGGAACGCGACGAGGCACGCCCCCGCTGCCCCCGCAGGCGACCCGCGGCGGCGCCGCGGGCGGTGGTGCGCGACCTGCGCCGCATCCCGCGCCGAAGCGCCCGGCCGCCCGCCCCGCGGGGGTTCGGCGACCCGGCGCTCCCCTGCTGGTGGGGGCGCGGCGGCTGCCCAACCCGCGGCTGACCGGGCTGGGCGGCGGCCTGTTCTGCGGGGCCGTGATGTTCGTCCTCGGCTGCCTCGACGACCTGCTCCTCGGCGGCTCGCTGACGGTGTACGGCGTGCTGTTCCTGCCGGTGTGCGTCCTGACCGCGGCCTGGGTGCGCAAGGGCGACCTGGTGACCGCCCCCGTGGTCGTGCCGATCGCCTTCGCGGTGGGCCTGCTCCCCGTCGCCGACAGCGGCGGCGGGGCGCTGGACCGGCTGATGGGCCTGGTGACGGCGCTCGCCACCCAGGCGGGATGGCTGTACGGAGGGACGCTGATCGCCGGACTGATCGTGATCGTGCGGCGGGCCGCGCTGATGCGCCGTCAGGCCGTCCGGCGCAGGACCGACCCGCCCCGCTGACCGACCCCTCCGGGGGCGCTGCTAGTGCTCGGTGACCGCTCGCATCGCGGCGCCCACGATCCCCGCGTTGTTCTGCAGCTGCGCGGGGAGGACCTCCGCCTTGATGCCCTCGATGAAGTGCAGGAACTTCGCGGACTTGCGGCTGACGCCGCCGCCGATGATGAACAGGTCCGGCGAGAAGAGCATCTCGACGTGGGCGAGGTACTTCTGGACCCGGTTCGCCCAGTGCTCCCAGGTCAGGTCGGCGTCGTCCTTGGCCTTGCTGGAGGCGCGCTTCTCCGCGTCGTGACCGTGCAGCTCCAGGTGGCCCAGCTCGGTGTTGGGGACGAGGACGCCGTCGACGAAGAGCGCGCTGCCGATGCCCGTGCCGAAGGTCAGCAGGATGACGGTGCCCCTGCGGTCCTTGCCGGCACCGAAGTGCATCTCGGCGACGCCCGCCGCGTCCGCGTCGTTGACCACCGTCGCCGGCAGGCCGCCCAGACGTTCGCTGAACAACGCGCGCGCGTCCGTGTCGATCCAGCTCTTGTCGACGTTGGCCGCCGTACGGATGTGGGATCCGTCGGTGACCACGCCCGGGAAGGTGAGTCCGACCGGGCCCGTCCAGCCGAAGTGGTCGATCACCTGCTTCACACCGTCGGCCACGCCGTCGGGCGTGGCCGGCTGCGGGGTGAGCACCTTGAAGCGCTCCTGGGCCAGGTCGCCCCTGTCGAGGTCGACAGGGGCGCCCTTGATCCCGGATCCACCGATGTCCAGGCCGAAGATCTGCATGGCTCTACGTTACGACGTACGACTGACGGTCACTCCGCGGAGGTGCCCGTACGCTCGGCGATCAGTGCAGCCGCCTCCTCGCGGAGATCGCGGCGCAGCTCCTTGGGCAGCGAGAAGGTGATGGACTCCTCGGCCGCCTTGACGATCTCCACGTCCTCGAAGCCGCGCTGCGACAGCCACTCCAGGACCTGCTCGACGAGGACCTCCGGGACGGAGGCGCCGGAGGTGACGCCGACCGTGGTCACGCCCTCCAGCCAGGCCGCGTCGATCTCGTCGGCGAAGTCCACGAGGTACGCCGCGCGGGCCCCGGCCAGCTTGGCGACCTCGACCAGGCGCTTGGAGTTGGAGGAGTTGCGGGAGCCGACCACGATGACCAGGTCCGCCTCGGCGCCCATCTGCTTCACCGCGAGCTGGCGGTTCTGGGTGGCGTAGCAGATGTCGTCGCTGGGCGGGGAGATCAGCTGCGGGAACTTCTCCTTCAGCGCGTCGACGGTCTCCATGGTCTCGTCGACGGAGAGCGTGGTCTGGGACAGCCACACGACCTTGGAGGGGTCGCGGACCTCGACCTTGGCGACGTCGCCGGGGCCGTCGACGAGGGTGATGTGGTCGGGGGCCTCGCCGGAGGTGCCGATGACCTCCTCGTGCCCCTCGTGCCCGATCAGGAGGATGTCGTAGTCCTCGTTGGCGAAGCGGACGGCTTCCTTGTGGACCTTGGTGACCAGCGGGCAGGTCGCGTCGATGGTGGCGAGCCTGCCGCGCTCGGCCTCCTCGTGGACGACGGGGGCGACGCCGTGCGCGGAGAACATCACGATGTTCCCCTCGGGGACCTCCTCGGTCCGCTCGACGAAGATCGCGCCCTTCTTCTCCAGGGTCTGCACGACGTACTTGTTGTGGACGATCTCGTGGCGGACGTAGATCGGAGCCCCGTACTGCTCGAGGGCTTTCTCGACGGCGATCACGGCGCGGTCCACACCCGCGCAGTAGCCACGGGGGGCGGCGAGCAGGACACGGCGGCCAGGCGAAGCAGTCATGCGTCCATCGTAGGGCCACGTCCGGGGGGTCGAAGATCGCGTCCGCGGGGAGACCGGCCGTGGGGTGGGAGGGGTGGGACGGGACACGACGGACGGGGCACCGGCGGAGGCGGCATGTCCAGGACCGGCACGGCGGAACAAACCACCGGCGAGGGGCACGGCCTGCGACGCGGCCTCGGTCCGCGGGTCCGGTGAGGTGGTGGCGGCAGGTGCTGGTTCCGGTGCTGGGGGCGGCGATCACGGTCGCGGTGATCGTGGCGGCGTCGGGTGCGGCGCAGGTGGTGGGGGCGGTGTGGCCGGCGGTCGGGTGCGCGGTACCGGTGGCACAGCGCGGGCGCCAGTCGCGCAGGGCCGGCCGAACGACGCTGACCCGCGTTGTCGGAGCGGGCCGTTACCCTCGCGGCATGGCTCTCAACACGTCCGCCGAAACGCCCGTGCCCGTCGGTGAGGTCTCGCGGCTCATCGGGGGGTGGATCGACCGGTTGGGGGCGGTCTGGGTCGAAGGGCAGATCACGCAGTTGTCGCGGCGGCCCGGGGCCGGGGTGGTGTTTCTGACGTTGCGTGATCCGTCGTACGACATCTCGATCAGCGTGACCTGTTACCGGCAGGTGTTCGATGCCGTCGCCGACGTGGTCGGCGAGGGCGCGCGGGTCGTCGTGCAGGCCAAGCCGGAGTGGTACGCCCCGCGCGGCCAGCTCTCCCTGCGCGCCACCGAGATAAGGCCCGTCGGTGTCGGTGAACTGCTCGCCCGGCTGGAGCGGCTGAAGAAGGCGTTGGCCGCCGAGGGGCTGTTCTCGGCGGAGCGGAAGAAGCCGTTGCCGTTTCTGCCGCAGCTGATCGGGCTGGTGTGCGGGCGGGCGTCCGCGGCGGAGCGGGACGTGCTGGAGAACGCCCGGCACCGCTGGCCCGCGGTCCGCTTCGAGGTGCGCAACGTCGCCGTGCAGGGTGTGCACGCCGTCCCGCAGGTCGTGCAGGCCGTGAAGGAGCTCGACGAGCTGGCCGGCGTGGACGTGATCATCGTCGCCCGAGGGGGTGGCAGCGTGGAGGACCTGCTGCCGTTCTCCGACGAGCAGTTGGTGCGTGCCGTCGCGGAGTGCCGTACGCCCGTGGTGTCCGCCATCGGGCACGAGCCCGACAATCCCCTCCTCGATCACGTGGCCGACCTGCGTGCCTCGACTCCGACCGACGCCGCCAAGAAGGTCGTCCCGGACGTGGGCGAGGAGTACGAGCGGGTGCGGATGCTGCGGGACCGGGCCCGGCGCTGTGCGCAGGCCCTGGTGGAGCGGGAGGAGCGCGGGCTCGCGCACGCCCTCGCCCGGCCCGCGATACAGGATCCGCACCGGATGGTCGACGAGCGGGCCGACCACGTGGCCTCGCTGGTGGACCGCTCGCGGCGGACCGTGGGCCATCTCCTCGACCGGGCCGACTCCGAGCTCACGCACACGCACGCGCGCGTGGTCGCCCTCTCTCCCTCCGCCACCCTCAAGCGCGGGTACGCGGTGCTGCAGAAGGCCGACGGGCACGTGGTGCGGGATCCGGGCGAGGTCACGGCGGACGAGACGCTGCGGGCACGGGTCAGTGAGGGCGAGTTCGTTGTCCGAGTCGACACATAGGGTGGGTGGATGACCAGCAAGGTGGCGGAAGAGGCGCTCGGGTACGAGCAGGCGCGCGACGAACTGATCGAGGTCGTACGGCGGCTGGAGGCGGGCGGCACGACGCTGGAGGAGTCGCTGGCCCTGTGGGAGCGCGGCGAGGAGCTGGCCAAGGTGTGCCGGCGCTGGCTGGACGGGGCCCGCGCCCGCCTGGACGCCGCTCTGGCCGAGGAGGAAGCGGCCGACGGGGGCGACGCCCGGGAGGACGACGAGTAGGGGCGCGAGCCGTCCCGTTGTGAAGCGGATCACCACACCTTCACATTAGTTGAAACTTGAACCTCCCCTGGCGTACCTTCGGTGCCGTCAGCCGATCCGGACCGCGGTCCGGTACGGGTCGCACGTCACCCCGAGGAAGATCCCGCATGTCTCTCGTTCTCGACCCCGCCGCCCAGGACCTGCTGTTCCGTGAGGCCCGCACCGCGAACACCTTCACCGACGAGCCGGTGACGGACGAGCAGGTGCAGGCGATCTACGACCTGGTCAAGTACGGCCCGACCTCCATGAACCAGTCGCCGCTGCGCGTGACGCTGGTCCGCTCCGCCGAGGCCCGTGAGCGCCTGGTGCAGCACCTGGCCGAGGGCAACCAGAAGAAGACCGCCGCCGCCCCGCTGGTCGCGATCCTCTCCGCGGACAACGAGTTCCACGAGGAGCTGCCGCACCTCTTCCCGCACTTCCCGCAGGCCAAGGACCTCTTCGCCGGCAGCCGCGAGGCCCGCGAGAAGAACGCCGCGCTGAACGCCGCCCTCCAGGCCGCCTACTTCATCATCGGCGTCCGTGCCGCCGGTCTCGCCGCCGGCCCGATGACCGGTCTCGACTTCGAGGGCGTCCGCAAGGAGTTCCTGGACGACGACCACACCCCGCTGATGGTCGTCAACATCGGCAAGCCGGGCGAGGACGCCTGGTTCCCGCGCTCTCCGCGCCTGGACTACGAGCAGGTCGTCACCACGGTCTGAGCGAGCCCCGCATGCGAGGAGGCCCCCGGCGTCACCGCCGGGGGCCTCCTCGCATGCGCGCGTCTCGGTCACGACATCTTCAGCGCCTGCGCCACCTCGGTCAGCTGCCGCAGGGAGCCGGTGCCCGCGACCACCGTCGTCGAGCCCTTGCCGGGCAGCACCAGGGCGTCGTAGCGGCCGCCGGTGTAGCGCGTCCAGGTCCTGCCGTCGATGTCCTGGGTGGCCCTGGTCGCCGTACCGCCCTGAGTGGCCTGGTCGATGAACTCCGACGGCTTCTGAGTCGACTGCTCGACCTGCACGTACTGACCGTCGGGGGCGTGGAAGCCCAGGTGCCAGGCGTCGAAGTTCGCGCCGTCGAAGCGTACGGACGTCGCCTTCCAGGTCTTGGGCAGGCCCTCGGGCGCGGCCACCGGATAGGCCGCGGCGCGGCGTGCCGTGAGCAGCTCGACGCGGTAGTCGACCCGCTTGATGTCGGGAGCCGAGTCGTCGTGGGGGATGAAGACGTAGATGAGCGCCGCCGCGATCCCGATGAGGCCCAGGGAGAGAATCATGTCCCGGACCGTCTTCTGCCTGCCGTTCGAACCTGCCACGCCCTCTATCGTCGCAGGTGCCCGGTCCGCTCATCCGTGGGGTCCCCTGCTCATTTTGTCGGACTGACGATAGAGTCGAGGGTCGAACCCTCATCCGGCCGTCGTCGTATCAGAAAGGTGCGCTCCGATGACCGAGCATCATCACTTGCCGTCCGAGCTCGAAGTTCCCAGCGAAGCCCCCGACCGCAACCTCGCCCTGGAGCTCGTCCGGGTGACCGAAGCCGCCGCGATGGCCGCGGGCCGCTGGGTCGGACGGGGCGACAAGAACGGCGCCGACGGCGCCGCCGTACGCGCCATGCGGACCCTCGTCTCCACCGTGTCGATGAACGGCGTGGTCGTCATCGGCGAGGGCGAGAAGGACGAGGCGCCGATGCTCTTCAACGGCGAGCGCGTCGGTGACGGAACCGGTCCCGAGTGCGACATCGCCGTCGACCCGATCGACGGAACCACGCTGACGGCCAAGGGCATGCCGAACGCGATCGCCGTGCTGGCGGCCGCGGACCGCGGGTCGATGTTCGACCCGTCCGCCGTCTTCTACATGGACAAACTGGTCACCGGGCCCGAGGCGGCGGACTTCGTCGACATCGACGCGCCCGTGTCGGTGAACATCCGGCGGGTGGCCAAGGCCAAGCGGTCCACCCCGGAGGACGTGACCGTGGTGATCCTGGACCGGCCGCGGCACGAGGGGATCATCAAGGAGATCCGGGAGGCCGGGGCACGGATCAAGCTGATCTCCGACGGCGATGTCGCCGGGTCGATCTACGCGCTGCGCGAGGGCACCGGTGTCGACATGCTGCTGGGCATCGGCGGCACGCCCGAGGGCATCATCTCGGCCTGCGCCGTGAAGTGCCTCGGCGGCACGATCCAGGGCAAGCTGTGGCCCAAGGACGACGAGGAGCGGGCGCGGGCGATCGACGCCGGGCACGACCTGGACCGCGTGCTGATGACCGACGACCTGGTGGCCGGGGAGAACGTGTTCTTCGTCGCCACCGGGATCACCGACGGGGAGCTGCTGCGGGGTGTGCGGTACCGGTCGGAGACCGCGACGACCGACTCGATCGTGATGCGCTCGAAGTCGGGGACGGTCCGGCGGATCGCCTCCGACCACCGGCTCAGCAAGCTGCGGGCCTACAGCGCGATCGACTTCGACCGCGCCAAGTAGCCCGGTCCGGCCGGGAACCGGCCGCCGAGCCGAGAAGTGGGCGCCCCCTGGTGCGGTAGGGGGCGCCCACTTCTCGTCCGTACGGGTGCTATCCCGCCGCCGCTATACGGCCCTGCGCTCGCGCCGTCTTCTTCAGCTCCATCTCGCGGCGCCGGCGCCTGGCGAGCACCACGCGGCGCTCGGCGGCCGTGAGACCGCCCCAGACGCCGTAGGGCTCGGGTTGCAGCAGGGCGTGCTCACGGCACTCGACCATCACCGGACAGCGGGCGCAGACGCGCTTGGCCGCCTCCTCGCGGGACAGGCGTGCCGCCGTGGGCTCCTTGGAGGGAGCGAAGAACAGGCCGGCCTCGTCCCGCCGGCACACGGCCTCGGTGTGCCACGGGGCGTCCTGGTCCCTGACTGGCACTGGCACCCGCTGGGCCGGAACGGCAGCTACCTGCAGGGACGAATGCGGCGGTTGCAGCACGGTCTACTCCTGACGACGGCTTCGCGAGCGAGCGACGATGCAGCAAGCCCTACCCGCTGTGCGCACGCCTATGCACTGAGTTCCGAACCGCCGGATCGCCCGTGCTTGCCAGGGGTGCGCCGCCACGGCCGCCGGTGAACCCGTTCCCCTGCGGAAGGGCCGGATTCACATCCGTCAACGGTCCAGGTATTTGCGCAAACTCTTGTCGACCTTGTGCTGCACGCGATCGAGAATGTCCGCGACGAACCTGCCACGCTTCGGTTTCGCCTCGACACTGCCCAGCACGGCCCAGCCGTCGACGTAGACCACGGGGGCGTTCTCGTCGTCCGAGTCCAGCGTGGCCACCTCGAAGCTGCCGAGCACCCCGCCGCCGGTGCCGCGCAGCGAGACGTTCTCCGGGACGCGGACCTCGACGCTGCCGAAGACCGCGACCGCCTTGATGACGACCTGCTGGTACTCGAACAGCGCCTCGCTGAGGTCTATCTCCACGCTGCCGAAGAACGCGTACGCGTGGATACGGCGTCCGGCGCGCCGCCGGCCCCTGCGCACGGCGCTGCTGAGCACCGCCACCACATGGTCGTCCGGGTCGACCGGGACGCTGCCCAGCGGGGGCCGGTCGGGGGCGGCGGCGAACGAGGGGGCCGCGCGGTGCCCGTGGGCGGCCGGCAGGTCCCGTATGAACACCTCCAGCTCCCCGACGGTCTTGGCGGCGAGCACGCCCTCCACCCGCTCGGCGTGCTCGTCGGCGGTCAGACGGCCTTCGCCGAGGGCCTCGCGCAGGATGTCGGCGACACGGTCGCGGTCGGCGTCCGAGGCGCGCAGGCCGGCCGCCGCGGACGTCGGTTCGGTGTGCTTCTGAAGGTCCACGGCAGCAGCGTAGCGAAACGCGATAGATCGCGACTACCCCCCAACTGAGGACAACCTCACAAGCTCGCCGTCAACGGGAGGTTCTACGCTGGTGAGCGCCCGCCAGTGTCGGCGGGCGGCCGTCTGTCGAGTGAGGAATGGGCTGCGATGCCTGAGTTCGCGTACACCGATCTGCTCCCCATGGGAGAGGACACCACCCCCTACCGGCTGGTGACCTCCGAGGGTGTCTCCACCTTCGAGGCCGACGGGCGGACGTTCCTCAAGGTGGAGCCGGAGGCGCTGCGCAAGCTCGCCGAGGAGGCCATCCACGACATCCAGCACTACCTGCGGCCCGCCCACCTCGCCCAGCTGCGCCGCATCATCGACGACCCCGAGGCGTCCGGCAACGACAAGTTCGTCGCCCTGGACCTGCTGAAGAACGCCAACATCGCCGCCGCCGGCGTGCTGCCCATGTGCCAGGACACCGGTACGGCGATCGTCATGGGCAAGCGCGGCCAGAACGTGCTGACCGAGGGCGGCGACGAGGCGGCCCTCTCGCGCGGCGTCTACGACGCGTACAAGAACCTCAACCTGCGCTACTCGCAGATGGCTCCGCTCACCATGTGGGAGGAGAAGAACACCGGCTCCAACCTCCCCGCCCAGATCGAGCTGTACGCCACCGACGGCGGCGCGTACAAGTTCCTGTTCATGGCGAAGGGCGGCGGCTCCGCCAACAAGTCCTTCCTGTACCAGGAGACGAAGGCCGTCCTGAACGAGTCCTCCATGATGAAGTTCCTGGAGGAGAAGATCCGTTCGCTGGGTACGGCCGCCTGCCCGCCGTACCACCTGGCCATCGTCGTGGGCGGCACGAGCGCCGAGTACGCGCTGAAGACCGCCAAGTACGCCTCCGCCCACTACCTGGACGAGATCCCGGCCGAGGGCTCCGAGCTCGGGCACGGCTTCCGGGACAAGGAGCTGGAGCAGAAGGTCTTCGAGCTGACGCAGAGGATCGGGATCGGCGCGCAGTTCGGCGGCAAGTACTTCTGCCACGACGTCCGCGTCGTCCGCCTCCCGCGCCACGGCGCCTCCTGCCCCGTCGCCATCGCCGTCTCCTGCTCGGCCGACCGCCAGGCACTCGCGAAGATCACCCCGGAGGGCGTCTTCCTGGAGCAGCTGGAGACGGACCCGGCGCGCTTCCTGCCGGAGACGACCGACGAGCACCTGGACGAGTCCGACGTCGTGCGGATCGACCTGAACCAGCCGATGGAGTCGATCCTCGCCGAGCTCACCAAGTACCCGGTGAAGACCCGCCTCTCCCTCACCGGCCCGCTGGTCGTGGCCCGTGACATCGCGCACGCCAAGATCAAGGAGCGGCTCGACGCGGGCGAGGAGATGCCGCAGTACCTGAAGGACCACCCGGTGTACTACGCCGGCCCGGCGAAGACGCCCGAGGGGTACGCCTCCGGTTCCTTCGGCCCGACCACGGCCGGCCGCATGGACTCCTACGTCGAGCAGTTCCAGGCCGCCGGCGGCTCCAAGGTCATGCTCGCCAAGGGCAACCGCAGCAAGCAGGTCACGGACGCCTGCGACGCGCACGGCGGCTTCTACCTCGGTTCCATCGGCGGTCCGGCCGCCCGTCTCGCCCAGGACTGCATCAAGAAGGTCGAGGTCGTCGAGTACGAGGAGCTCGGCATGGAGGCGGTCTGGAAGATCGAGGTCGAGGACTTCCCGGCGTTCATCGTCGTGGACGACAAGGGCAACGACTTCTTCCAGGACCCCGCCCCACAGCCGACGTTCACGTCGATCCCGGTACGGGGGCCGGGCCTGGGCTAGGCCCGTACGGCGGACGGCGGTGACGGTTCGCCTCCGCGGGGAACAGTGGTCCCGTCGTGGACGCTGTGAGACGTGGAGGTGATCGTCGATGACCGACGAGCAGGAACAGAGCGGGACCGGATACCGGATCGAGCACGACTCCATGGGTGAGGTACGCGTCCCGGCGGGTGCCAAGTGGCGGGCCCAGACGCAGCGTGCCGTCGAGAACTTCCCCATCTCCGGCCAGCGCGTCGAACGCGCCCACATCGAGGCGCTCGCCCGAATCAAGGGCGCGGCGGCGAAGGTGAACGGGCGGCTCGGGGTGCTCGACAAGGACGTCGCGGAGGCGATCCGGGAGGCGGCCGAGGAGGTCGCGCGGGGCGAGTGGGACGAGCACTTCCCGATCGACGTCTTCCAGACCGGTTCCGGCACCTCCTCGAACATGAACACCAACGAGGTCATCGCCACGCTCGCGACCGAGCGGCTCGGCCGGGACGTCCACCCCAACGACCACGTCAACGCCTCGCAGTCCTCCAACGACGTCTTCCCGTCCTCCATCCACATCGCCGCCACCGCCGCCGTCACCCGGGACCTGGTCCCGGCCCTGGAACACCTGGCGGGCTCGCTGGAGCGCAAGTCCGAGGAGTTCGCGGACGTCGTGAAGTCGGGGCGCACGCATCTGATGGACGCCACGCCCGTCACCCTCGGCCAGGAGTTCGGCGGGTACGCGGCCCAGATCCGCTACGGCGTGGAGCGGCTGCACGCCTCGCTCCCCCGCCTCGCCGAGCTGCCCCTGGGCGGCACGGCCGTCGGCACCGGCATCAACACCCCGCCCGGCTTCTCGGCGGCCGTCATCGAGGAGGTCGCCCGGGCCACCGGGCTGCCGCTGACCGAGGCGCGCGACCACTTCGAGGCGCAGGGCGCGCGGGACGGGATCGTGGAGACCAGCGGGCAGCTGCGGACCATCGCGGTCGGGCTGACGAAGATCGCCAATGATCTGCGCTGGATGTCCTCCGGTCCGCGCACCGGGCTCGCCGAGATCGCCCTGCCCGACCTCCAGCCCGGCTCGTCGATCATGCCGGGCAAGGTCAACCCGGTGATCCCGGAGGCGGTCCTCATGGTCGCCGCCCAGGTCATCGGGAACGACGCCACCGTCGCCACCGCGGGAGCGGCCGGCAACTTCGAACTCAACGTCATGCTGCCGGTGATCGCCAAGAACGTCCTGGAGTCGATCCGGCTGCTCGCCAACGTCTCCCGGCTGCTCGCCGACCGGACCGTGGACGGCATCACCGCGAACCGGGAGCGGGCGCGCGAGTACGCCGAGTCCTCACCGTCGGTCGTCACCCCGCTCAACAAGTACATCGGCTACGAGGAGGCCGCCAAGGTCGCCAAGAAGGCGCTGGCCCAGCGCAAGACGATCCGGCAGGTCGTGGTGGAGGGCGGCTACGTGGAACGGGGGGACCTGACCGAACAGCAGCTCGACGAGGCCCTGGATGTCCTGCGTATGACGCGTCCGTAACCAATCGGCGCCCCGGCGAGAACCGTGACGCGGACCGCAGCGTCGTTTGCCTGTGACACCTAATATCTGTGCATGGCAGAGGGCGGAGCGGTGAGGGCGCAAGCGGCAGCGGGCACGTCGGCGGACTTCTGGGCGCCCGGCAGCCAGATCCTGTGGCGGTACCGGGAGAACGCGGGCGAGCGTTTCCACATCGCCCGCCCCGTCACCGTCGTCCGCGACGACGCCGAGCTGCTCGCCGTGTGGCTGGCGCCCGGCACCGAGTGCGTCAAGCCGGTCCTCGCCGACGGCACGCCCGTGCACGTCGAGCCGCTGCGGACGCGCTACACCAAGCCGCGGACCGTGCAGTACGACCGCTGGTTCGGCACCGGCGTGCTGAAGCTGGCCCGGCCGGGCGAGCCCTGGTCGGTGTGGCTGTTCTGGGAGCCGGGCTGGCGGTTCAAGAACTGGTACGTGAACCTCGAGACCCCGCTCACCCGTTGGCGTGGCGGTGTGGACTCCGAGGACCACTTCCTCGACATCTCCGTCCACCCGGACCGCAGTTGGCACTGGCGCGACGAGGACGAGTTCGCGCAGGCCCGGCGGGACGGGCTGATGGACGAGTCGGTGGCCGAGCGGGTGCGGAAGGCGGGCGATTCCGCGGTGGAGGTGATCCGCGCCTGGGGGCCGCCGTTCAGCGAGGGCTGGCAGCACTGGCGCCCGGATCCGTCCTGGGCTGTACCTTCTTTGCCGGAGGACTGGGACCGTACGCCCGCGCACGTGTCCTCATGAGACCCTTGATGCGCCCCCGGTCCACAACCGTAGGATCGTCCTCCGCAACTTGATATCAAGGACCGGTGCGCAACACCGTCGTTGAGGGGTGGTGGCCGGGTGACGGGTGGGCGTGCAGCAGCAACTCCCGGAGCATGCGCCGGGCTTGACCGAACGTCACCGAGGGGCGGCAGGACGTGAGCGAGGGGTACGAGGGCAACGCCGGCACGGACCGTCGACGGTTCGCCGGTGGCACAGGAACAGCCTCTGACCACGCGGGAATTCCGTTCCGGGGACACGTATTCCGGGTATCGGGATTCCTGCGGGACCAACTGCGCGCTCGACGCGCAGCCCCGGACGGACGGATTCGACACGCGTGACGGAGTACCCCATCTCCTTCGAGCGCCCCGGCGCCGACCCTGCGGACGCCCGCGGGGCGGTTCTGCACACCCCGACGCAGCTGCCGGACGCACCCATGGCCGCCTTACCCGCGCAGGCGCGCGCCGGAGAGACACCCTCGACACCGAGTACGGCCACACCGTGCGGCAAGGGAAAGGAGCCGGCCTCGTCTGCCGACACCACGGGCCAGGGCCCCGAGCACTCCCAGCCTTCCGCCGTGGAGCCCGACACGCACCGTCCGCGGCCCGTGCCCGAGTCCGCCCCTGACCGGGCGGACACCGAGCAGGACCGGCCGCAGAGCGGCGGCCCGGAGCGTCGCAAGGGCCAGGGGCTCGCGCCGGGCCAGCCCACGCCCATGCGCCGGGACGGCGACCGGCTGCGGTTCGTCGGGGCGGCGACGCGGCGGATCGCCCGCGGCATCGACCTCGACGAGATCGTCATGGGGCTGTGCCGGGCGACCGTACCGACGTTCTCGGACGCGATCCTGGTCTATCTGCGCGACCCGCTGCCCGTCGGCGACGAGCGGCCCACCGGCCCGCTGCTGCTGCGGCTGCGCCGCACCGACCGCATCCCGGCCGAACGCGACACCGAGAGCGCCGGCTTCTCGCCCGCGCTCCAGCCGGAGCCCGCCGAGCTCACCGAACTCGACTCGCTCGGCGCCGAGCTGTGCGAGGTGCGGCCGGGCAGCGCGCTCGCCGAGGTGCTGCGCGGGGTCCGCCCGGTCTTCACCGACGCGCCCGCGGCCCACGCCGCCCTGCCCGAACTGCTCGGGGAGGGCGGGGAGACGCTGGTGCCCGGCGGCCAGCGCTCCATCCTCGCCCCGCTGCGCGGCCGGCGCCGGGTGATCGGCGCCGCGCTCTTCCTGCGGCGGCCGGAGCGCCTGGCCTTCGAGGCCGACGACCTGCTGGTCGCCGCCCAGCTGGCCACGCACAGCGCGCTCGGCATCGACAAGGCGGTGCTGTACGGCCGTGAGGCGTACATCGCCGACGAGCTGCAGCGCACCATGCTCCCGGAGCACCTGCCGCGGCCGACGGGCGTGCGGCTGGCCTCGCGCTACCTCCCGGCGGCCGAGACGGCGCGGGTCGGTGGCGACTGGTACGACGCGATCCCGCTGCCGGGCAGCCGGGTGGCGCTGGTGGTGGGTGACGTCATGGGGCACTCCATGACGTCGGCGGCCATCATGGGCCAGCTGCGCACGACGGCACAGACGCTCGCCGGCCTGGACCTGCCGCCGCAGGAGGTGCTGCACCACCTCGACGAACAGGCGCAGCGGCTGGGCACCGACCGCATGGCGACCTGCCTCTACGCCGTCTACGACCCGGTCTCGCACCGCATCACCATCGCCAACGCGGGCCATCCGCCGCCCGTGCTGCTGCACCTGGGCGGGCGGGCCGAGGTGCTGCGGGTGCCGCCGGGCGCGCCGATCGGTGTGGGCGGGGTCGACTTCGAGGCCGTGGAGCTGGACGCGCCCGCCGGCGCGACCCTGCTGCTGTACACCGACGGTCTGGTGGAGTCCCGGCTGCGTGACGTGTGGACCGGGATAGAGCAGCTGCGGGAGAAGCTGGCCGCCACCGCGCAGTTGACGGGGCCGGATCATCCGCCGCCGCTGGAGGCGCTGTGCGACGAGGTCCTGGACATGCTCGGGCCGGGCGACCGGGACGACGACATCGCGCTGCTCGCGGCGCGTTTCGACGGGATCGCGCCCAGTGACGTCGCGTACTGGTTCCTGGAACCGGAGGACGCGGCGCCCGGGCGGGCGCGGCGGCTCGCGCGCCGGGCACTGTCCCGGTGGGGGCTGGAGGAGCTCAGCGACTCCGTCGAGCTGCTGGTGAGCGAGGTCGTCACCAACGCGGTGCGCTACGCCTCGCGGCCGGTGACGCTGCGGCTGCTGCGGACCGATGTGCTGCGGTGCGAGGTGGGGGACGACGTGCCCCAGCTGCCCCGGCTCCGGCAGGCCCGGGCGACGGACGAGGGCGGACGCGGGCTGTACCTCGTCAACCGGCTGGCCCGGCGGTGGGGGGCGACCCGGCTCAGCACCGGCAAGGTCGTGTGGTTCGAGCTGAGCAAGACCGCGCCGTAGGGGTTGGACAGGCGAAGAGAAGGGCGCCCGGTGTTCTCACCGGGCGCCCTTCTCTCTGCGCTGCTACTGCCCGCCGTTGGGATTCAGCGGATTGTCGATGTTCCCGTTGGTCGGCGTCCCCGTCGGAGTCTGCGTCGGGGTCTGGGTGGGCGTCTGCGTCGGGGTCTGGGTCGGCGTCTGCGTGGGTGTCTGCGACGGCGACTGGGACGTCGGCGCCTGGCTCGACGGGGTCTGCGACGGGGTCTGGGTCGGCGTCTGCGAGACCGTCGGCGTGTACGACGGCTGGACCGCCGCGCCCTGGTCGGTCTCCAGCTCGAACTTCAGGCCCGTCTGGGAGACGCCGAACATGTAGGCCGCCCAGATCTGCGCGGGGAAGCCACCGCCGTTGACGCGCGGGTAGCCGCCCGCCTTGTACATCGAGACCTGGGCGCCGTTCTTCTTGGACTCGCCGAACAGGCCCACCGAGGTGACCAGGTCGGGCGTGTATCCGCTGAACCAGGCCGAGCGGTTCTCGTCGGAGGTACCGGTCTTGCCGGCGACCTTGCGGCCGTCGCGATTGGCGTTGTCCCGGACCGAGATCTTGGCCGTACCGTCGTCGACCACGCCGGTCAGCACGGAGGTCACCGAGTCGGCGGCCT
Organism: Streptomyces sp. C1-1; assembly: GCF_050214755.1. Taxonomy (NCBI): domain Bacteria; kingdom Bacillati; phylum Actinomycetota; class Actinomycetes; order Kitasatosporales; family Streptomycetaceae; genus Streptomyces; species Streptomyces sp. C1-1. The sequence continues at coordinate 4,025,002 of NZ_CP189826.1, forward strand.
CGCGCTTGATGACCTGCCCGCCGATCGGGTTCGGCAGGTCGACGGTGCGCCTGCTGTTCTCGACCGACTTGATGATGGACGGGGTGACCTTCTTGCCGTGGTTGTCGAGGGTCGCGTAGACGCCGGCCATCTGCAGGGGGCTCGCGCCCATCGTGCCGAGGGTCTGGGCGGGTACGGCCCTGAGGTCGGCGGTGTCCATGCCGAGTTGGCTCGCCACCTTGAGCACCTTCTCCATGCCCACGTCGACGCCCATCTGCGCGAAGACGGAGTTGACGGAGTAGTTCATCGCCGTCTGGACGGTGATGGGCCCGTAGTCGTGGTCGTCCTCGTTCTGCGGGGCGAAGCCGACCTTGGTGCCGTTGTCCACGACCGGGCGCTTGCTGGTGCCGTCGTACATCGTGTTCGCGGTGATCGGCTTGCCGGTCTGGGTCTGGGCGGCCTCGTCGAAGGCGGCGGCGAGGATGACCGGCTTGAACGTCGACGCCGGTTGATAATCCGTGCGAGTCGCGTTGTTGAAGTAGTGCTTCAGGTAGTCGGTACCGCCGTACATCGCGACGATCGCACCCGTCTTCGGGCTCACCGACACGGCACCAGCCTGGACGTCCGCATCGACCTTGCGCTGCTTCGGGTTCAGCTTGCTGGTCAACTGTGACTTGACGGATTCGACCAGTGCCGCCTGCTTCTTCTTGTCGATGTTCAGTGTGATGGTCCACCCGCCGGCATCCACAAGATTCAGGGCATCGTTGAGGTTGTCGGCGGCGCCCTGTGCCACGAGCTGCCGGGCCAGCTGGTTGTTGGCGGCCTTCACCAGATACCCGGTCTGGCCCTCCATACCGGCGGCGGCCTTGGGCGCCTTCGGCTTCGGGAACGTCATCTTGTCGCGCTCGGCCTTGTCCAGCCAGCCCTGTCCGACCATGTTGTCCAGCACGTAGTTCCAGCGGGCCTGCACCAGACGCCGGCCGGTGTCGGAGGCGATCGCCCAGTCGTACTGGTTCGGCGCCTGCAGCAGTGCGGCGAGGTAGGCGCCCTGCTGCACCGAGAGCTTCTCGGCGTCGACGCGGTAGTAGGCCTGCGCCGCGGCCTGGATGCCGTAGGCGCCGCGGCCGTAGTAGCTGGTGTTGATGTAGCCGGCGAGGATGTAGTCCTTGGACTTCTCCCGGTCCAGCTTCAGCGAGATGACCAGTTCCTTCAGCTTGCGCGAGACCGTCTGGTTCTGGGTGAGGTAGTAGTTCTTGACGTACTGCTGGGTGATCGTCGAACCGCCCTGCGCGCCCTTGCCGGACAGGGTGTTCAGCAGACCGCGGGCGGTGCCCTTGAGGTCGATGCCGTTGTCCTTGTAGAACGTCTTGTTCTCGGCGGCGACGAAGGTCTTCTGGACGCTCTTGGGCACCTTGGACAGCGGCACGATCTCGCGGTTGCGCTTGCCGTCGCGGGTGAGGAGCGAGCCGTCGCTGTACTTGTAGACGTTGCTTTGCAGCGTCGCGTCGGCATTGCCCTTGGGAATGTCGATCATCATGTACAGCACGATGAAGGCGCCCATGCCGAGCAGGCACACGCCGAGGAAGCCGCCGACGATCTTCTTCCAGGTGAAGAGCCGGCGTATGAAGCTCTTGCCGTCCTTGCCCTTGGCCCTGTCCGCGGTGCCACGGCCCGCTTTGCCCTTGGCGGCGCGCCGAGCTGCGGCGCGGCCGCCCTCGGCCGGGCCGCCCTCGACCGTGCCGACCGACGCCGAGCCGGCCGGGCGGGTGGGCGCCGCCGTACCGGACGAGCGCGTGGGGGGCGCCGCGCGGCGGCCACCGCGCTGTCGCGCTCTTCTCTCTTCCGCTCGTCCCATGAGTCCGTTCCGCTCCGCTTCGTTCATGTGTGCTCATGTGTCACACAGGTTCGCCGCACAGGTCAGCTCAGAAAGCTAACACCGGGAGATGTGCCAAAGGTCCGTCGTTCCCGCCTTTTGCGGACGTGACAATCAGCACCCACCCCAACGGAACCGACGGTTACGAGCGGTCAGGGGTTGCCCGACCAGGCGAAGCGATACCACCTCGACACCTGGGGGCCTTGTTGCAGAACCATGACAATCGGTCGCCACCTGGGCTCCCGCACAGCGCGCCATGATCTACACACGGCGCGTATACACAAGGCGTATACACCCCGTGTACAGTCCTTGGCATGTCCATCGGTCACACCCTTCTGGGACTCCTGGAGTCCGGGCCACGCCACGGTTACGACCTCAAGCGGGCCTTCGACGAGAAGTTCGGTCACGACCGGCCGCTGCACTACGGCCAGGTCTACTCGACGATGTCCCGGCTGCTGAAGAACGGCCTCGTCGAGGTCGACGGCATCGAGCCGGGCGGCGGCCCCGAGCGCAAGCGGTACGCGATCACCGACGCCGGGATCACCGACGTCGAGCGGTGGCTCGCGACGCCGGAGGCGCCGGAGCCGTATCTGCAGTCGACGCTCTACACCAAGGTCGTCCTGGCGCTGCTTACGCACCGCAACGCCGCCGACATCCTCGACACCCAGCGCGCCGAGCACCTGCGCCTGATGCGGATCCTCACCGACCGCAAGCGCAGGGGCGATCTCGCCGACCAGCTCATCTGCGACCACGCCCTGTTCCACCTCGAGGCCGACCTGCGCTGGCTGGAGCTCACCGCCGCGCGCCTCGACAAGCTCGCCGAGGCGGTGACCAAGTGACTCCCGACGGTTCCCTGCTGGTCGCCGACGACCTGCACAAGGCGTACGGCCCGACCGTCGCCCTCGACGGCGCCGAGTTCTCCATCCACCCGGGCGAGGTCGTCGCCGTCATGGGCCCCTCCGGGTCCGGCAAGTCGACGCTGCTGCACTGCCTCGCCGGGATCGTGCCGCCCGACTCGGGGTCGATCCTCTACAACGGGCGCGAGATGGCGACCATGAGCGACTCCGAGCGCAGCGCCCTGCGTCGCTCGGAGTTCGGGTTCGTCTTCCAGTTCGGTCAGCTCGTACCGGAACTGACCTGCGTCGAGAACGTCGCGCTGCCGCTGCGGCTCAACGGCACCTCCCGCAAGGAGGCCGAGCAGGCCGCGCTCACCTGGATGGAGCGGCTGGAGGTCGACGACCTCCGCAAGAAGCGGCCCGGCGAGGTCTCGGGCGGTCAGGGGCAGCGGGTCGCGGTGGCGCGGGCGCTGGTGACCGACCCGCGCGTGCTCTTCGCCGACGAGCCCACGGGCGCGCTCGACTCGCTCAACGGCGAGCGCGTGATGGAACTGCTCACGGACGCCGCGCGGTCCACCAACGCGGCCGTGGTGCTGGTCACGCACGAGGCGCGGGTGGCCGCGTACTCGGACCGCGAGATCGTCGTACGGGACGGCAAGTCCCGGGACATGGAGCGCGTCGTATGACCTTGCGGGGGTGGGCCAAGGACTTGGCCATGGGGGTGCGGTTCGCCTTCGCCGGCGGCCGCGAGGGCTGGGTACGGGCCCTGCTGACGGCCGTCGGCGTGGGGCTCGGCGTGGCCCTGCTGCTGCTGACGACGGCCATTCCCAGTGCGTTGTCCGCGCGTGACCGGCGCGGCAGCGACCGGGACGACTTCACGTACAGCGCGAAGGTGCTGCCGAAGGCCGACGACACGGTGATCGTCGCCCAGACGGACACGGCTTTCCGCAGCGACAACGTCCGCGGCCGGCTGCTGCAGCCGGAGGGCGCGAAGGCACCGTTGCCGCCCGGGGTGGGGACGTTCCCCGCGCAGGGCGAGATGGTCGTCTCGCCCGCGCTGAAGAAGCTGCTGGAGTCCGGCTCGGGCAAGCTGCTGCGCGAGCGCCTGCCGTACCGGATCAGCGGCACGATCGGGCACGCGGGGCTGATCGGGCCCGCCGAGCTCGCCTACTACGCGGGCGCCACGGGCCTGGAGCACCACCTGTCCGGCGGATACGTCGAGCGGATCGACTACTTCGGGCCCTCTCCGGGGCACGAGCAGGACGAGCTGGATCCGGTCCTGATCCTGCTCATCATGATCATCTTCGTGGTGCTGCTGCTGCCGGTGGGCGTGTTCATCGCGGCGGCCGTGCGCTTCGGCGGCGAGCGCCGGGACCGGCGGCTCGCGGCCCTGCGGCTGGTCGGCGCGGACGGCCGGATGGCCCGCCGGATCGCGGGCGGCGAGGCCCTGGCGGGGGCGCTGCTGGGGCTCGTCCTCGGCGGTGTCTTCTTCCTGATCGGGCGACAGTCCGCGGGCCTGCTGGTGGTGCGGGACATCAGCGTCTTCCCCAGCGACCTCAACCCCTCGCCCGCCCTGGTGGCGCTCGTCGCGATCGCCGTACCGGCCTCGGCCGTCCTGGTGACGCTGTTCGCGCTGCGCGGGGTCGTCATCGAGCCGCTCGGCGTGGTCCGTACGGCGAAGCCGCCGCGCCGCCGGCTGTGGTGGCGGCTGCTGCTGCCGCTGGGCGGCCTGGCGCTGCTGTACCCGATGATGGGGAAGGGCAACGGCAACGGGAACTTCAACGAGTGGATGGTGATCAGCGGCACCGTGCTGCTGCTGATCGGCGTCACCGCGCTGCTGCCGTGGCTCGTGGAGGCCGTCGTGGCCCGGCTGGACCCGGGCGCCGTCTCCTGGCAACTGGCCGTTCGCCGCCTGCAGTTGAGCAGCGGCTCGGCGGCCCGCATGGTCAACGGCATCGCCGTCGCGGTGGCCGGGGCGATCGCGCTGCAGATGCTGTTCGCCGGCGTCGAGCACGACTACGTCAAGTCCACCCGCGCCGATCTGAACCGGGCTCAGATGGAGGTCTCCCTGCACGGGGACATGGCGCCGTCCGAGGCCGGCCGGCGGCTGGCGCGGACCGAGGGGGTGCGCCACGCCACGGCCCTCTCGCTGGGCTCGGCCGGGAACGGCCCGAAGGACCCGGACGACAGCGTGGAGGTGGCCGTCGGCTCCTGCGCGGAGCTCGGCCAGGTGGCGCGGCTGGCCTCGTGCCGGGACGGCGACATCTTCCGGATCGTCGGCGCCCACTACGACTCCACGTCGCCGAAGCTGCTCAAGGCGGGCAGGACCCTGTACTTCGACCCGGCCTACAGCGGGTCGACGAGCCACACGGTCCCCTGGAAGCTGCCCGCCGGCCTGAAGACCGCGGGGCCGCGGGAGGACCCGACCGGCTACGAGCGCGGCGGTCTGCTCATCACGCCCAAGGCGCTGCCCTCGGCCACCACGGCCGGCTTCGTGCGGAAGGTGTACGTCTCACTGGACCCGTCGGTGTCCGACGCCCGTGAGTACGCGCGCAACGCCGCCGCGGCCATGGACCCGCTGGCGGACGTGTACGCGCTGACGTCGGGCAAGGTGAACCTGCAGTTCCGCTCCATCCGCACCGGCCTGTTCGTCGGGGCCACCTGCGTCCTGGTGCTGATCGGCGCGAGTCTGCTGGTCTCCCAGCTGGAGCAGCTGCGCGAGCGCAAGAAGCTGCTGTCGTCACTGGTCGCCTTCGGCACCCGGCGCCGCACGCTGAGCCTGTCGGTGCTGTGGCAGACGGCGATCCCGATCGCGCTGGGCCTGCTTCTGGCGTCGATCGTCGGTCTGACACTGGGCGCGGTGCTGCTGCGGATGACCGGCGAGACGGTGACCGTGGACTGGGCGAGCGTGCTGTCCATGACGGGCATCGGCGCCGCGGTGGTCCTCGCCGTGACCGTGCTGAGTCTGCCGCCGCTGCTGCGGCTGATGCGCCCGGACGGTCTGCGCACCGAGTAGCGGGGCGCGCCCCGTCGGCCCCTCCTCCACGCCGGGGAGGGGCCGGCGCGTTCACAGGCTGTGCTGCTGCACCACCCGTCGTACCTGCGCGAACAGCATGCCCACGTTGACGGACTTGCGGCACACGACGACCGCGACGACGTCCTGCTGCTGGCTCATCCTCACGAACAGGTGGGTGACGTTGTCGCTGTTGACGAGGACTTCCTGGAAGAAGTGGGTCTCGTCGCCGCTCTGCCCCCGGCGTTCCTTCCAAAGGTCCTCGATCATCAGGACGGTACGGCCCTGGAACAGATCGAGCGTCGCGCCCGCCAGCAGGTCCAGGACCTCCGGAGGGTGATTGTCGACCGTCTCGTACGCCAGCAGCATGCCGGTGGCCATGTCGACGACACCCGACGCGACACAGTCGGGGGCCTCGGTACGCAGGGATTTGACCAGGCTCATCACCTGGTCCGAGAAACCGGCGTTCATACGCTTCGTCGCCATCCTTTCAGACTCCTTCTGCCGTCTTGCTCATGAGGATCGAGCCGATCCGGTCCAGGGCGGGCTGGGTCGCCAGGTGCAGCCGGTCGACGTCCATGCCCTCGTCACCGAGGACGATCATGAGAGCCGTGTCGCCCACCGCGTAGAAGGCCGCGCAGCCGTGGCTTCCGTACGTCACGGTCTGGCGCAGGGCGCCGCGGGCGGTCGCCTGGGCGGTACGGCGGGCCAGGCCCAGGCCGGCCGCGGCGAGCGCGGCGAGGCCTTCCGGGTCGATCGAGTCGGCGGTGTCGGCCGCGATGAGCAGGCCGTCGGCCGCCGCGACCGCGGTGTCGGTGATGCCGGTCACCTGCTCCCGTAGTCCGCGCATCTCGAGCGCCAGGGCTTCGTGATCCATGTACTCAACTCCCGTGATTTCCTTGGTGTCTGTTCATCTCGTGCTGCCGTTGCGAAGCCGGAAGAAGCCGCCCGGCCTGCGGCGCGGCAGGTCCGCCGGGCCGGGCGGTTCGGGCGGGGGCGGTGCGGGGGGCAGGGGTGCGCGGTGCCGTACGCCCTCGGGCGGAGTGCGGACCGGGATGGGAGCGGGCCGCGGGGGGCAGGTCAGCAGTCCCTCTGCGAGCATGCGGGCGAGTTCGACGGTGACGGTGTAGACGCCGCGCCCGGTGCGGAAGGCGAGGTCGCGGGCGGTGCGGCGGCCGTCGGCGTGGGCGAGGACGTCCCGCCGCAGTTCGGTGAGCGGCCCCTCGAAGCCCACGACGGGCAGCGGCCGCTCCCGGTCCGGGTGGACGGGGTACGGCAGGGTGGCCAGGGCGGCGAGCTTGCGGCTCGCCTCCTCCAGCAGCCGGACCGAGGACTCACCGACCGGTACCGGGGCGGGGGGTTCCCGGCCGGCGGGGCCGCTCTCGCAGCCGTCGATCCGTCCGGCGATGACCGCGAACACCGCGTCCTGCAGCGCCATCGCGCACACCACCCGCAACTGGGCGGCGCCCGTGTAGCCGTGCGCGATCAGCCCGGTGACCGGCCAGCGCGCGCCGCCGGCCTCCCGGACCAGCGCCGCCCACTGCTCGCCGGTCACCCGTCCGGAGCGCAGCAGCAGGGCCTCGGGGCCGGGCGCGCCGGGTGTCTCGACGGCGACGACGAGTCCGTTCCGCAGGTGGAAGGTCGCGCCGGGCACCCCGGACACCCGTAGCTCTCCGGTCAGCTCCTCGCGCCCACAGGCGGCCAGGGACCGCGCCAGCAGGTCGTAGCCCGACATCACGCTCCTCGCCCGCCGCAGCCGTCTCGCACATACGCCTGACGCGTAGCGCTGAGGGGGGAAGATTTATCAGCCGGAGCGCATATTCCGGACGGAGATTTCCGACCTGTCGCTCAATGGCGGAAGTTGGGCCGAGGGTCCGCGCAATTGGTTTTGTTCGGCGCTCATTTGATCGAACGGGAAGGGGATTTCGAGCAGGTCGGCGGTCAGGCTCCGGCCTTGTCGTGGGCGTCGCCGGGGGCTGCGCCCCCGGACCCGGCTTCGGCCTCGACGGCCTCGTCCTCAATCGCCGGACGGGCTGGGAGCTCGACGGCGTCCTCCGGTTCCGTCTCGTCCGTCTCCCCCGCCGAGTACGCCCTCAGGTAGCCCACCACGGTGTTCGTCACCGCCACCAGCGGGACGGCCACCACGGCGCCGCCGATGCCCGCCACCATGCCGCCCGCCGCGACCGTCAGGACCACGGCGAGGGGGTGGACGCGTACCGCGCGGCCGAGGATGAAGGGCTGCAGGATGTGGCCCTCGATCTGCTGCACGGCGAGAACCACGACCAGGGTCATCAGCGCCGTGAAGACGCCCTGGGTGACCAGTGCGACGACCACCGCGAGCGCGCCGGAGGCCACCGCGCCGACCAGGGGGATGAAGGAGAACAGGAAGATGAAGACGGCCAGCGGGACGGCCATGGGGACGTCGAGGAAGTAGATGCCGAGGCCGATGAAGACGGCGTCGATGAGGGCGACGAGGACCGTGCCGCGGACGTAGGCGGTCAGGGTGCGCCAGGCCCGCGGGCCCGCGCCGGCGACGCCCGGACGGGCCGCCGCGGGGACCAGCTTCAGGAACCACTCCCAGATGCGCCGGCCGTCGTAGAGCAGGAAGAGGGTGGAGAAGAACGTCAGCAGGATGCCGGTGAGTGCCTCGACGACGACCTGGACGCCCTCCAGGCCCGCCGAGGTGATCTGGTCGGTGTTGGCGCCGACCGCGTCCCTGAGGTTCTTGGCGATCTGGTTGATCTGCTTCTCGGTGACGTGGAAGGGACTCTTCAGCAGCCAGTTGCGCAGATCGTCGATGCCGTTCTGGATCTGGTCGGAGAGCGTGTCGATGTTCTCCATGACCTGCCAGGTCACGAACCAGCCCAGGAGCCCTATCACGATGAAGCCGAGGATCGCGGTGAGGGCGGTGGCGGGGCCGCGCGGGACGCCGTAGCTCTTCAGGCGGGCCACCGTGGGCTGCAGCAGCGCGGTGATGAGCAGGGCCACGACGAACGCGAAGACGACGAGCTGTACGGCGCTGATGACCCGCATCAGCACCCACACGGTGCCCGCGAGCACCAGCAGCCGCCAGCCGGCCTCGGCGGCGACGCGCACGCCCCAGGGCACGGCCTGGGCGGGGTCGGGGCGCACCGGGACGACGACGGCCTGGGGCACCTCGTCCGACACGGGTTCCTTCGCCGAACGCACCGGACGCGGGCGGTGCGGCGGCCCGATCTCGGACTCCTCGCGCTCCACCTCCGCGCGGCGTTCGTCCAGCCGCTCGCCGACCTCCGTCAGCCCGGCGCCGAGTCGGCCGAGCCACCCTGGCACTCGCGACATGATCCGTCCTCTTCCCCCGCGTCCCCGGGTGCTGGCCACCACTCCCCCCTGGAGTCGTTCGCGTCCGACCGTACAGGGCGAAAGCCCCTCCCCCTAGGACGGGGAGGGGCTGCGCGGGGTTGAGAGGTGAGGCGGTGAGCCTCGCCGACTCAGTACCAGTGGTTGGCGACCCAGAAGGACTGCGCCTCGCACGGGCTGCCGTAGCGGCTGTTCATGTAGTTGAGGCCCCACTTGATCTGGGTGGCCGGGTTGGTCTGCCAGTCGGAGCCGGCCGTGGAGTACTTCGAGGCGGGCAGTGCCTGGAAGAGACCGTAGGCGCCGGAGGAGGCGTTGACCGCGTGGTAGTTCCAGCTGGACTCGTGGTCCACGATGTAGCTGAAGCACTGGAACTGGTTGCCCGGCACCATCTGCCGGGCCATCGCCTGGATCTCGGCGACCGTGTACGAGCTCTGGACCGGGAAGTCGGCGCTGCTGCGGCTGGCGGCCTGCTTGACCTCGGCGCGCTGCTTGGCTTCCTTGGCGGCCTTCTCCGCCGCCGCCTTCTTGGCGATGGCGGTGTCGGCTGCGGCCTTGCGGGCGGCAGCCTCGGCGTCCTTCTTGGCGCTCGCGTCGGCCTGGATGGCCTGCGCGTCGGCCTGCTGCGTCAGGGAAGCGGTCTGCACCTGGGCCTGCTGGCCCGTCGGTATGTCCGCGAGCAGCGTGGTGTCGGCGGCCGTCGGCTCGGCGTCGTTGTTCTGCGCGACGCTGCCCGAGGCAACTCCGACGACGCTTCCGACGGCGGTGACCGCGGTGGCCGAGGCCACTGCGAATCCCCGGACCGAAATCCGGCTCACACGGTTTCCTTCCAGCATCGCCCGCTTCGGTGACCCTGGCGGACGCAATCGTGCCCCTGGCGCTGGCCTCCCAACTACGGGGTCACGGGAGACACGGGCCCGGTGGGCAACTCCCGCTCGGGGAGCGCCGCGTGGTGCTCGGGCGGCATACGACGACGCTATGGAGTTGGCTGTGGTGCTCTTGTGGTGCCGTACCGCTGGGGGTACAGGTGTGTCGTATGCGGGGCCTGACAGGAGTGAGACTCTGCCGTACGGGGACGCCGGGTGGCAATTCTGAGTTGCGTGTGAAAGCTCACATGCTGTTTGCCCCACGGGATTTCACGGAACGGCACCACGCGAAGGCGCCGCCCCGCTAGGCTCTCGGCCTTTACGAGACGGCGCCAACTGGTGCGGAATCGGTCAGATTTGACCGTCTTCCAGCATTTCGGTCACAAGCGCCGCGATCTGGGACCGCTCGGACCTCGTCAGGGTCACGTGCGCGAAGAGCGGATGCCCCTTCAGCTTCTCCACGACGGCGACGACACCGTCGTAGCGCCCGACGCGCAGATTGTCCCGCTGTGCCACGTCATGAGTGAGAACCACCCGTGAATTGGCACCGATTCGGGACAGAACGGTCAGCAGGACGTTCCGTTCCAGCGACTGCGCCTCGTCCACGATCACGAACGCGTCGTGCAGCGAGCGCCCGCGGATGTGGGTGAGCGGCAGGACCTCCAGCATCCCGCGGGAGGTGACCTCCTCGATGACCTCGCGGCTGGTGACCGCGGACAGGGTGTCGAAGACCGCCTGCGCCCAGGGGCTCATCTTCTCGGCCTCGGAGCCCGGCAGATAGCCGAGTTCCTGCCCGCCCACCGCGTACAGCGGACGGAAGACCATCACCTTCTGGTGCTGGCGGCGCTCCAGGACCGCTTCGAGGCCGGCGCACAGCGCGAGCGCCGACTTGCCGGTGCCGGCCCGACCGCCCATGGACACGATCCCGACGTCCGGGTCGAGGAGCAGGTCGAGCGCGATCCGCTGCTCGGCGCTGCGGCCCTTGATGCCGAACGCCTCCCGGTCGCCGCGCACCAGCCGGACGCTGCCCTCGGCCGTGACCCTGCCGAGCGCCTTGCCGCGCTCGGAGTGGATGGTCAGGCCGGTGTGCACGGGCAGGTCGGAGGCCTCGGGGACGTGGATGTGCCCTTCCTCGAAGAGGATGTCCACCTGCTCGGCCGCCAGGGTCAGCTCGGACATTCCGGTCCAGCCGGAGGAGTCCGTGATGGCGAGCTCGGCGCGGTACTCCTCGGCGAGGAGACCGACGGAGGAGGCCTTGATCCTGAGCGGCAGGTCCTTCGACACGACGGTGACGTCGAACCCCTCGGCCTGCAGATTGCGGGCGACCGCGAGGATGCGGGAGTCGTTGTCCCCCAGGCGGTAGCCGGTCGGCAGAACGCTGGGGTCCGAGTGGTTGAGCTCGACACGGACGGTCCCGCCGAGTTCCCCGATCGGGATGGGGGCGTCGAGGCGGCCGTACTTCACCCGGTAGTCGTCGAGCAGACGCAGGGCCTGCCGGGCGAAGTAGCCGAGTTCGGGATGGTGCCGCTTCGCCTCCAGCTCCGTGACCACCACGATGGGGAGCACGACCTCGTGCTCCTCGAAGCGGGTCAGGGCGTTCGGGTCGGCCAGCAGGACGCTGGTGTCGAGAACATAGGTGCGCCGGTCTGGCTTGTGGCGCTTTGTGCTGGTCACCACGGAAGGACGTACCCCCTCGGATGAGGTCGGGGAGCGACGGAGTGGAGCTGGACCGGTCGACGGCCGCGATGCACGGGCCGAGAACCGGCCCTCCGCCTTGTCTTCCGTGCTGGAACCGCACGGTCGGGCTGGTGCAAAGGGCCTCCCGGGCGGACGGCCCCGTGCCGTCCGCTGAGATCCGACACCCGTGGTTCGGGCATCGACCTGACTGGCTTATGCCCTCGAACACGCGTCACCATGCCGACACTCACGACGGCGCCCCGGTGAACTCCTTGTTACACCCGCCCCAATGTGGGTAGGGCCGTCAGCCTCCGTAGCGCCGGTGTCGCGCCGCGTAGTCGCGCAGGGCCCGCAGGAAGTCGACCTTGCGGAAGGCCGGCCAGAAGACCTCGCAGAAGTAGTACTCGGAGTGCGCGGTCTGCCACAGCATGAAGCCGGACAGCCTCTGCTCGCCGCTGGTACGGATGACGAGGTCGGGGTCGGGCTGGGCGCCGGTGTAGAGGTGGCGGCCGATCATGTCGACGTCGACGGCCTCGGCGAGGTCCTCCATGGTGGTGCCCTTGTCGTGGGCGTCGAGGAGCATCGAGCGCACGGCGTCCGCGATCTCCTGGCGGCCGCCGTAGCCGATGGCCACGTTGACGAGTATCCCGTCGACGTGGGCGGTGGTCTCCTCGGCCTCCTTGAGCGTCGTCTGCATGTTCGACGGCAGCAGGTCGGGGGTGCCCACGTGGTGCACCCGCCAGCGGCCGTCGGCTGCGAGGGTGCGCACGACGTCCTCGATGATGCCGAGGAGCGGGCCGAGTTCCTCCTGCGGCCGGTCGAAGTTGTCCGTCGACAGCAGCCACAGGGTGACGACCTCGACGTCCGTCTCGCTGCACCAGCCGAGGAACTCCTCGATCTTCTCGGCGCCGGCGCGGTGGCCGTGCACGGTGGTGGAGCCCGAGGCCTTCGCCCAGCGCCGGTTGCCGTCCATGATGACGCCGATGTGCTTGGGCACCTGAGCGTGGTCCAGGTGGCCTTCCACCCGGCGCGCGTACAGCCTGACCAGCAGGCCGCGCAGCTTGTCGCGCAGGTTCACGTGATTGTCAGCCCCTCAGATGCGATCGGACGGCGGGCCCAGGCGTGCGCAGGGCGCTCCCTGTCCGTATGGCGGTCCCCGGCGGCGAAAGCCTACCCCCGCCGCACCGCCACTCTCCCAAAGGCGGCCGGGGAGCACAAAAAACGGGCCGGTCCGTGGGGGGGAGACGGACCGGCCCGAGGGGGGGTTTCCACCATAACCCTTCGTAAGTGATGCTGCGTGCATCGGCGTGCCACAACTACTCTCCGGAATCGAACGGCGACGCGCGGGTGCTGGTCGAGGGCCCTTTTCGTGGCCGCCCCATGGCCGAAAGACAGCTGATGGACAGGGGTTTCGCGCAGGAGGCGGCGAGTCCGGGAGGTCCGGCGCGCCGGTGCGGCCGTTCGGCGGAATGCCGTCGGGGTCGCCCGGGCGGGTGACGCGGGCCGCGAACCCCGGCTTGACGGCGGTATCGGCCCCGGACACGTGAGAACGGCACCGCGCAGCCCCCTCCACCGCGCGGTGCCGACCGCGCAGCTTTGCTGACGCGAATTACCTTGGTCTGAACCTACGTGACGGTTGGGGCTGGATGCGACTCGCGGGCATAACAATGTGGAAACCGGGGTGCGTGGGCCGGACGGACCGGGCCCGGTGAACCGCCGACGGCGGCGGACAGCAGCTGTCCTCATCCCGTCCCGCGGGTCGTCGTCGGCAGCGACGGTTCCCGGCCAATCCCACCGAAGCGGGCATCGGGGGGCTGTCGGCGTGGCTTGCGGACGTCGAAGAGGTGACGGGTGCTGTGGGCGACGAAGGGGCCCTTGCTCTCGATCTCCTCGTGCAGGGACCGCAGGCGGTCCTCGTACGCCTCGACCGTGAAGCCGGGGACCATCCACACCACCTTGCGGAGGAAGTGGACGACGGCCGCGATGTCGTGGAACTCGATCCGCAGGCGCTCGGCGCGCAGATCGACGACCTCCAGGCCGGCGGCCTCGGCGCCCGCGCGTTCACGGCCGGGGTCACGGCCCATGCCCTGCTCCGGCGGGAGCGGGCCGAGGAAGCGGTCGACGAGTTCGAAGACGCTGCGGGGTCCGACGTGCTGGGCGAAGTACGTGCCGCCGGGCCGCAGGACGCGGGCGATCTCCGTCCAGTGCGGGGTCACCGGGTGCCGGCTGCTGACCAGGTCGAAGGCGCCGTCCGCGAAGGGGAGCGGCGCGTCCTCGTGCGCGTCGACGACCACGGTGCCGCGCGGGCCGAGCAGTTCGGTGGCCTTGGCGACGTTCGGCGGCCAGCCCTCGGTCGCGGCGCTGAGCGCCGGCGCGCTCGCGGCCCGGCCCAGGGCGAAGTCGAGTACCTCTCCTCCCCCGGTCTGGATGTCCAGCGCGGCGGTGGCACGGGCGAGCCGGCCGGCCAGCGACACGGCGTATCCCCACGAGGGCCGTTCCTCCGTGGCCCGTCCGTCGAACCAGGAGAAGTCCCAGCCCTCGGTGGGGACGGCGGCACCCTCGGCGAGAAGGGCCTCGAAGGAGCGGGGGGTGTCGTCGGCGGCCATGAGGTGATCCTGACAGGGGTACGGCGACGGGCGCCTCCGAATTTTCCGGTGTCCCGCCCGTCGGTTCACCCCGTGCCGTACCGCGGGCCGAGGCCCGGTCGGGGGAGCTCGTACGCCTGCCGGACGGTCTCGGCGTGCCCAGCCGGGTCGCCGGACCCGGTGCGGCCGCCGTTCACCGCACGAGGGGCCCGACCTCCTGGGCCGCGAACCGCACGAACCCCTCCGGGTCGGGTTCGTCGCCCGTCGGCTGAAGGATCACCCGGTCGGCGCCGGCCTCCGCGAGCCGTCGGACGGCCTTCGCGACGGTGTCGGCGTCTCCGGCGACGCCGAGGTCGGGGACGGATTCCAGGCCCTCGGCGGTGAGTTCGGCGCGCAGCCGGGAGGCGGCGTCGGGGCCGGTGGCGGTGAGGAGGTAGACGACGATCTCGTGGAGTTCCGCGGTCCGTCCGGCCGCCTCGCGGCCCTCGTCGACGAGCCGGCGTGCCGCCCGTACGCCGTCGGCGTTGGTCGACGCGGTCAGCAGGGTGCCGTCGGCGGCCTCCCCGGCCAGCCGCAGCGAGCGCGGGCCGGTGACGCCGGCCAGCACGGGGACGGGCGTGGCGGGCGGCCAGTCGAGGGCGACGTCGTCGAGACGGACGTAGCGTCCGGTGGTGGTCAGCCGTTCCCCGCGGAGCAGGGCGCGCAGGGCGAGGAGGTGCTCCCGCAGCAGGGTGACCGGCGACGCGGCCCGCGCCCCGACCTGCCCCATCCAGTCCTGCACTCCGTGTCCGACGGTGACGATCGGGCGGCCGGGGAACATGCGGTGCAGCGCCGCGGTCTCCATGGCGGTGACGGCGACGTTGCGCAGCGGCACCGGCAGGAGACCGATCCCGACCTTCAGCCGCTCCGTCCAGGCGAGGGCGGCGGCGACCGTGGAGATACCGCCCTCCAGGAAGCAGTCCTCCCACAGCCAGAGCTCCTGGAGCCCGCTGTCGTCGGCGAGTTCGGCGACGGCACGCAGTCGCTCGGGCGGGAGTTGGGGTCGGAACACAACGCCGAGTCCAGTCATGCCCCCTTCCTACCCGGCGGGGACGAACCGGACAACTTCTTTACTCCTCGCCGGTGTTGTCGTCCCGCCCGTAGTGCAGCAGTACGACCCCGCTGCCGAAGACGTGGCTCTCGACGAGCCTGAGCGAAGCGGCGATGTCGCCCTCCGGGAAGAGCCGCCTGCCCCGGCCGACGAGGGCGGGATGGACGTACACCCGGTACTCGTCGACGAGTCCGAGGCGCAGGAACTCGGCGCCGAGTTCGGCCCCGCCGACCCAGAGATCGCCTTCCGTGCGTTCCTTGAGGGCCCGGACCTCCTCGGGCACGACCTCCCGGACCAGGGTGGCGTTCCAGTCGACCTTCTCCAGGGTCCGCGAGTACACGAACTTGGGGATGTCCCGCCAGATCGCGGCGAACTCGGCGGTGGTCGGGGAGGCGTCCGGGTCGGCGTCGGCGGTGGGCCAGTGGGCGGCCATGAGCTCGTAGACCCGGCGGCCCTCGATCAGGCCGCCCAGTCCCCTGACCGTGTCGTTGAAGTGCCGGTGGAGTTCCTCGTCGGCCCGGGACCAGCTGATGTCGTGGTCCGGTCCCTCCATGTAACCGTCGAGGGAGACGGACATCATCAGGACGATCTTTCCCATGGTCCCCTTCTTTCCCGTGCGCAGGGCGGATACCTTCGGTTCGCGCGGTGGGCGGCACCGCCGGGAGGTCCTGAGTATGGCGCGGCGATGGCGTGACGGACGGGGCGAACTCGTAGTGCGTCCGGAGGACGGGGCGGCCGCCGTGTCCGTGTCCCTGGAGATCGCCGCCTCCTATCGGGCGCGTACCAGAGGGCTGCTGGGGCGGGACGGCGTCGACGGCGCGATCCTGCTCTCCCCCGCGAACAGCGTGCACACCTTCCGCATGCGCTTCCCCATCGACGTCGCCTACCTCGACCGCGGCCTCAGGGTCGTCGCCGTGCGCACCATGCGTCCGGGCCGGCTCGGGCTGCCCCGGCTCCGCTCACGGCATGTCCTGGAGGCCGAGGCCGGAGCCATGGAGGGGTGGGGCCTGCGGGTCGGGGAGCGGGTGGCGGTTCGGGCCTAGGGCCGGGGGCGCGCCCTGAGCGCGGCGGTCAGGGACTCCCACGACCTGTACCGCTTGAACGGGGTCTCGAAGACCTTCGAGAACAGCCACGCGCCGGTCACCGAGACCGGCAGCGCGACGGCGAGCGTGAACAGGAACGTGGGCAGGCCAGGCGCCACGAAGTGCGGGGCCACTCGGCGGATCACGGCCAGGACGATCGGCAGATGGATGAGGTAGAGGCTGTAGGAGAAGCCGCCCAGGCTCTCGACGGGCCGCGTGGTCAGCAGCCGCACCAGGACGGCGGGCCTGCCGGTGGCCACCCCGGCGAGCAGCAGCGTCATGGCGGGGGCGATGGCCAGATCCACCCAGAAGTAGTGGTTCACCGTCCAGACGGAACCCTGTACGACGCCCAGCACCAGGACGGGCAGAGCGGCCAGAGCCGCGAACCAGGCCCACGGCAGGCGCCGCACTCTCTCGGAGGCGGCGACGACTCCCGCACCGGCCATGCCGGCGACGAACACGGGGGCGAGGTGCGGAGCGAGCCAGTTGTCTCCCTCGACGGGGGACGCGCCGGGCGCCGCCAGGCCGCCGGCGATCACCGGGAGTGCCACGCAGGCGACGAGGACCACGGCGTTCGTGCGCCGCCTGACGTACAGGAAGAGAAGGAAGAGGAGGTACAGCTCGGCCTCCACCCCGATCGACCAGAAGGCGCCGTTCGGTGTCGGAGCGGTGAACACGTCCTGTGCGACGAGGCCGTAGACCAGGACCGTCGCGGCGGTGGGCGGTCCGAAGTGCGACGCCGGAACGACGAACCAGGAGATGGCCAGGCTCAGGACCAGCGCCGCCCAGTACGGGGGCAGGATGCGCCAGGCGCGGCGGCGCAGGAACTCGGCGGCGCCACCCGAGCGCCAGCCGTGGCGTGCCGGGGAGATCGCCAGGGAGAAACCGGACAGCACCAGGAAGAAGACGACGGCGACCCGCCCGAACATCAGCCCGTCCAGCCAGGCGGGCGCGGAACTGTCGGGATAACCCGGGAAGGTGTACAGCCAGCAGTGGAACAGGACGACGTACAGCGCCGCCAGGCCGCGCAGGCCGTCCAGGCCCCGCACCTGCTGCCGGCGGGCGGGTGCCCCGCTCGCCCGTTCCGTCCGCCCCGCGGGGCCGGCCACCTCCACGGCGCTGCCGACCGGCGGACTCGAATCAACTGAAATCGCTCGGACCCTTCTCTGGGCGCACAGGCCTGCCACGGACCGTCACCGACTGGTACGTGGTGCCCGGCCGAGCGGTTCAACGCGCGCCCGTCAGCTCTCGCCGCGCGGGAACGACACCTCCACGCGGCGGTTCTTGCGCCGTCCCTCCTCCGTGGCGTTCGAGGCGATCGGGTAGTCCTCGGAGTAGCCGCGGACCTCGAAGGTGATGCCGGGGTCGTTCAGTTCCTGGGCGAGGACGTCCTGTACGGCGTTCGCGCGCTGCCTCGACAGGACGAGGCCGTGGGCGTAGCTGCCGAGGTCGTCGGTGAAGCCGAAGACACGGACGTGCGTCGCGTTCTGCTTCTTGATCTCGTCGGCGATCGTCGCGATACGGGACTTGGCCTCGCCGTTCAGCTTGGCGCTGTCCTTGCTGAACAGGACCTCCGCCTGCAGGGCGAACGTCACGGACGTGTTGGTGTCCGAGCGGCGTTCGTCGCCGTTCTCGTCCTCCACGACCGACTTGATGTCCAGGACCTTGGGGGCGGCGAGGGTGGCGCCCTCCGGCAGCTTCAGATCGGGATCGTTCGGGTCGACCTCGACCGGGGCGGAGGCCGAGGGCTCGGTGCCCGGGGGCACGCTGGGGCTGCCGTCGGCGTGCGCCGACACGGCACCGACGAGGTTGGTCGCGACCATGAGGGTGGCGGCCGTGAGGAGCAGGGGGAGGCGGGGGGCGGTCACCTGGGGCCTCACCCGGAGATCTCGATGTCAGCGGGCGCGAACATAGGCAGTTGGAAGGACACTTGGGTCGTGTCGGCGGGCGGCGCGGGGAACTGCATGAATACCGGGACGCTCTCGCCCGACTTGACGGAAGTAATGCCCGTCGTGGTCAGCGGGCGACCGTCCGTGTCGCGCAGGACGTAGTACCGCTTCTTGCCTTTGGAGTCCACCAGTGTGGCGCCGCCCAACGATCGGCCGTTCCTGATGATCTCGGTTTCGTTGCCACTCAGCTGCGCCGGAAGCGTGAGTGTCTTGCCGCTGTCGTTCTTCAGATTTCCACTGACTGTGACAAAACCACCGGAATCCCGCTTGGCGGAAGTGACCTGAATAAGCAGGCCGTCGGGACCTTTCAACTCTGCCAGGGGCTCTTCGGACTGACCTTCCTGAGCACTCGGGTCGGTCCCCCCGGCTTTGGACGCAGACGCCGTTGCCTCCGGCTTCTTGCCGTCGCCACCACTGCCGCAGCCGGCCACTCCGAGGGCCAGTCCGACCGCGACGGTCAACGCGACCGCCCCCCTGCGGGCCTTCGTGGTGAACCGAATGCTCATGACTGCGTTTCCCTTGTCTCGTCGTTCGTTTGTCACTCGGCCAGGTGGACGTCGAACAGGTCCTTGGGTTCCGGCAGATCGGTGAGATCCTTCGGATCCAGCTTCCAGTCCCTGTCCTTGCAAGTGAGCTGCGGCAGCGTGTCGCCTCCGGCGTCACCGGCCGGAGGGACGAACGAGCACAGCGGGTCGATGACGGCCGTGGCGGACGCCCTGGAGCGCTTGTCCGCGACACCCGGGACGATGGAGTCCCCGACGGGCTTGTTGGTCGTGACCTCGACGGTGTAGGTGAGGAGTTCCGGCCGCTGACACATCGCACCGCTCAGCACCGCGTCGTTCTGCTCGGCGAGTTGCGCTGCGCGGGCACACGCCTGGTCGTCCGGCAGATTGCCGTCGAAGAGGTCCTGCCACTTGGCCGGATCGAGTACGTCCGTCACCCACTGGCCCGCGAGTTCGTCCCTGGTGTGCTGAGCCGCCGCGAGCGCTGCCGCATCGGCCGCCGTTTGTGCACCGTTCCGATTCACAGCGGCCTGGCCGACCGCGACGTAGGCGAACGCGAGAAAGAGCAGACCCGCCACCACCGTGATGTAGATGGGGAAGGCCTGCCCTGCATCGTCGTGACTACGCAGGCGCATCAACCACCGGTCACCTCGGTGATCTTGTCCGTGATTGCGTTGAAGATCGTCTGCCCGATGTCCGTACCCGTGATCGCCAGCACGATCGCCACGACCACCGCGATGATGCCCAGGTACTCCACGGCCGTCTGGCCCTTGTCGTTGCGGGCGGTGCGAGCCTGCAGGTACGCGACGGTGGTGTTGATCCAGTTGCTCATGGTGCTCCCCTCCGGGTTCGCTTCCGATCCCGGAACCGTACGATGCCGTCCCTCGCCGTCCCGAGGGTCCCAGGACCCAATCCCGGGCCCAAACGCGCCTTCGACCCCGCACGGCGCCTCACCCCGTCCCTCGCGTACCGAGCCATGTGGCGGTGGCCTCGGAGCGGTTGGTGCTGTGGAGTTTGGCGAAGATGCGGTTGATGTGGTTCTTGACGGTCTTCTCGCTGATGAAGCAAGTGGCGGCGATCTGCTGGTTGTTCATGCCGGACGCGATGAGGTCCATGATCTCCGCCTCCCTCGTACTCAGCCGGGACCGTGACCCCAACTGTCCCACATCCGGTTGCACTTGCGAAAGACTTTGTGAAGAAACTAGTGGAGACTTGACAGTTACAGCAGAAGGGGAATGTGCAATCGCACTTCGCAGTACGTCGGCCGCCGTCGCCGTGAAGTGCGCGCGGCCCTCCCTGACGTCCCGTATCGCCGCGACCAGCCGGTCGGCCGTGAACTCGCCGTGGACCAGGTAGCCGCCCGCGCCGCGGCGCAGGGCCTCCTGGACGATCTCCGACTCGCTGCTGTACGTGAGCATCAGCACCGGTGCGATCGGCACCAGGTAGGGCAGGACCGACAGGCCGTCCATGCCGGGCATGCGGACGTCGAGGAGGACGACGTCGGGGCGGCAGCGCCGGGCCGCCTCGTAGGCCTCGCGGCCGTCGGCCGCCTCGGCGGCGACCGTGATGTCCTCGCGCCCGGAGAGCAGGGCGGTCAGGCCCGCGCGGACGACCAGGTTGTCGTCGGCGACCACCACCCTCAGCGGCGGGGGCGGCTGGGCCGCGGGCAGGTCGGGAAGGTCCGGCATCGACGGCCTCCTCTCGTCGGCGTGGGAAATCGGCGTGACGCTCATGCGGTCAGTGCGGTCAGGGCCGTGAGCGGCAGCTCCAGGCGGACCTCGGTGCCCTGCGGGTGGTCTCCGCGGCCGACACTGATCCGGGCGCCCACCGAGGCCGCCCGCTCCGCCATGCCGACCAGGCCGAAGTGGCCCGCGCGGCGCAGTTGTTCGAGGGTGGTGCCGGGGGGCAGGCCGCCGCCGTCGTCGTAGACGCTGATGCACAGCAGGCCCTCGTGCACGCCCCCGCTCACGTCGATCCGGGTCGGGGCCGCGTGGCGGTGGGCGTTCTCCATGGCCTCCTCGGCGATGGTGAGGAGCTGGCGGGCGACGGCGGGCGGGACCGGGGGCACGGTGTCGTCGCCGGTCGGGCGGCAGGCGGCGGACAGGCCGGTGCGGGTGGCGAAGTCCCGGGTGCGGGAGGCGAGTTCGGCCAGTACGTCGGTGCCGTGGTCGGGGTCGTTCTCGCGCCGCAGGTCGGTGAGGAGTTCACGGGTCTCGGCGGCGGCGCGGCGGGCGGAGCGGGCGACCAGTTCCGCCTGCTGCCTGAGCCGGGCCGGATCGGCGCCGTCCCGGCCCGCCGAGGCCGCGAGGCCGTCCGCGGCGAGGGCGACACCGTGCAGGGTCTTGGCCACCGAGTCGTGCATCTCCCGTGCCAGGCGGGCGCGTTCGGCGCTGACCGCCTCGGTGACGGCGAGGCGGGCCTGGACCTGGGTCAGGGCCTGGGTCGCCGTGCCGAAGCGGAGCATCAGGCCGCGCAGCGAGGAGCCGACCGCGCCGGCGATGACGCACAGGCCGGGCAGGAGCAGCGACTCGGCGAGGGCGGCGTGCAGGTCGTGCCTGGTCGCGTAGACCAGCAGGAGGATGAGGGACTGCAGGGACGCGAAGCAGGCCGCTCCCCGCCAGCTGTAGACGATCCCGGCGAGCAGCGGGGTGCAGACGCTGACGTACGCGAGCGTGGTGTCCGGGCCCGCCGAGATCAGCAGCAGGGAGCCGAGGAGGGTGTCGACCGCCAGCAGGGTGGGGTGGCGCAGGAGCAGGGGGCCGAAGCGTTCCCAGTCCCGGTAGAGGACGTAGGAGCCCATGAAGGTGACCACGACGGCGGCGCCGACCAGACGGACGGGCATGCCGGGGGCGGCGTTGACGAGGGCGGCCGGGGCGGCCAGGGCGATCATGGCCAGGCGGAAGGCGAAGACCTGACGGCACATGGCCTGCAGGGCGTTGACCTGGATGGAGAGGGCGGGGGGTTCCGGGGTCTCCGGCAGGACCCGGTCCGGCGGGAGCAAGGGGGTCACCGAGGGCACCGGGACGTCGGGGGCGCCGGTGCGCGCGTGGTCCGCGAGGACCGTGCCCGTCGGCGGTGTGGTGATCCGCGCCGTCCGCGGGCGGCGCCACGGCGGCCCGCCGCGTTCCTTCGTCGTCGCCATGCTCGTCGCCCTCCCCTGCCTACTTGCCCGTGAGCGTGCCGAAGTCGGTGCCGGAGCCCAGCAGCAGTCCCGCGCCGAGCAGGAGCAGTGTCGCCGGGACCATGAAGGTGGTGATCATCAGCGTGGCCCGCGGGACGGCCCGCGCGGCCTTGCGGCGGGCGTTCTGGGCGTCCGTGCGGCGCATGTCCTTGGCCAGCGAGACGAGGGTGTCCACGATGGGGGCGCCCAGTTCCTCGCCCTGCTGCAACGCCGTCACGAACATGGCCACCTGCTCGGAGTCGTTCCTGCGCCGCAGTTCCGCGAAGGCCTGGCGGCGGCTCATGCCGAGGTCCATCTGGCGCAGGGTGATGCGCAGTTCGTCGGCCCAGGGGCCCTCGTAGCGGGACGCCACCCGGTCCAGGGCCTGCCGGAAGCCGAGGCCCGCGCTCACCACGACCGCCAGTACGTCCAGGAAGTCCGGGAGGGTGCGCTCGATGACGTCCTTGCGGTGGCGGATCGCCACCCAGATGCCGACCTCGGTCCAGAACGCGCCGAACGCGAGCAGCAGCAGCGCGACCAGGTACTGGCCGCGCAGCAGGAACACCAGGAAGCCGACGGCGCCGAGGAAGCCGTAGACCGCTCGCCGGGCCGCGTACCGGTCGATGGTCAGACCGCCCGGGTTGCCCGCGAGGTCGATCTTGCGGCGGTACTTGGCGACCAGCCCGGGGCCCATCAGACGCAGGACCGCGGGGGCGTAGCGCATGCCGAGGCGGTCGATGAGGGAGTCGACCGCGCCGGTGCGGGTGGCGCCGACCTCCAGGGCCAGGAGCAGGTCGCCGGGGAGCTTGGCCTCCGCCCGGTACATGCGGATGCCGGCGAAGACGCCCCAGACGCTGAGGCCCATCACGAGCGCGAGCAGCAGTGCCATGTCACATACCCCCCTTTCCTCAGACGTCGATCCGCGACATGCGCCGGATGAGCACGAACCCGACGGCGTACATGGCGAAGGCGATGATCACGCACGCCTGGCCGACGGGCGAGCCGGTCATGCGGTCCAGGGCGCCGTCCTTGACCCCGTTCATCAGGAACAGGGAGCCGATGCCCATCACGGGTACGGCGTACGCCGTCATGTTGACCTGGGAGAGCTGGGTGCGGATCTCGCGCCGGGTCTCCTTGCGCTCCTCCAGCGTCTCGGTGAGGTTGCGCAGCGCTCCGACGACCTGTCCGCCCGCCCGGTTGGACAGCACCAGGGTCGTGACGAGGACGACCAGTTCGCGGGAGGGCAGCCGCTCCGCGAGGTCCCCCAGCGCCTCGTCGAGGGACTGGCCGATCGCCAGCTGGTTGGCGACCTTCTCCAGTTCCTCGCCGGCCGGCGCCTCCAGTTCCTCCGCCGCCATGCTGATCGCGGTGCGCAGCGCCAGCCCGGCCTGCGTGGCGTTCGCCAGGATGCGGGCCAGCTCGGGGAGTTGGTTGATGAACTTCTCGATGCGTTTCTGGCGCTGCCAGTTGAGGAACTGCCAGGCCGCCCAGACACCGAGCAGGCCTGCGAGCGGGCCGAAGAAGGGGGCGAGGGAGGCCTGGCCGATGAGCCACAGCGCGGCGACCCCGGCGAGCATGTAGACGAAGAACTCGCCCGGGGTGATGTCGAGGCCGGTCGCGGTGAGCTTCAGCTCCAGTTTCCGGCCGAGCCCGGTGCGGCGCAGCCGGCGGTCGAGGTTGCGGAAGCGGCGGGCGCGGCCGGTGACCGGTATCTGGCCGGTGTGCGAGAGCCGTTCGATCAGCGCGGCGCGCTCGGCGCGTCCCGTGGCGTACGCGTGCAGACCCATGACGGCCAGGAGGCAGGTCAGCAGTGTGATGCCGGTGGTGAGGGCGACGAGGTCTTGCAGATCCATGGGGGCGGCACCTACCTGGCTTCTCGGGTGGCTAGCTGGTCTGCGGACCGGGCGACGCCGAAGGCCTGGGGGACGGCCTGGTTCGCCATGTAGAGGCGGTCCGCGCTGCGGCGGGTGAGGGGGTAGTGCTCGAAGGCGCCGTGGATCCGGCCGTCCGGGGCCATGGGCCGGGCGTTGAAGCGGGCCACGGTGGCCAGCCGGTACGGCTCCCCGCCGTGGCTGTCGAGCAGGGCGACCTCGGTGACGCGGCGGGCGCCGTCGGCGAAGCGGGTGAGCTGGATGATGACGTCGACGGCGCTGTTGATCTGGTCGTGCAGGGCGACGAAGGGGACCTCGACGTCGGACATGGACGCCAGGGTCTGCAGGCGCATCAGGGCGTCCTCGGCGCTGTTGGCGTGGACGGTGGCGAGGGAGCCGTCGTGGCCGGTGGACATGGCCTGGAGCATGTCGAGGGACTCGCCGCCGCGGACCTCGCCGACGACGATGCGGTCGGGGCGCATGCGCAGGGAGTTGCGGACCAGGTCGCGGATGGTGATCTGGCCCTTGCCCTCGACGTTGGGCGGGCGGGACTCCAGGCGGATCACGTGCGACTGCTGGAGCTGGAGTTCGGCGGAGTCCTCGATGGTGATGATGCGCTCGCCCTCTGGGATCAGTCCGGAGAGGGCGTTGAGCAGGGTCGTCTTGCCGGTGCCGGTGGCGCCGGAGACGATGACGTTGAACTTGGCCCTGACCAGGCCCGCGAGCAGGAACAGGATGTGCTCGTCGAGCGAGCCGAAGCTCACCATCTCCTGGAGGGTGAAGGAGCGCGGGAAGCGGCGGATGGTGAGCGTGGCGCCGGTGAGCGACAGCGGCGGAATGATCACGTTGACGCGCTCGCCGGACGGCAGGCGGGCGTCGACCATCGGGTTCGACTCGTCCACGCGCCGGTTGACCGTCGACACGATCCGCTCGATGGTCTGCATGAGCTGGTCGTGGGAGGCGAACCGGAGCGGCAGTTGCTCGACGCGGCCGCCGCGTTCCACGAAGATCGCGTCGGGGCCGTTCACCATGATCTCGGTGATCGACGCGTCCTCCAGCAGGGGTTCCAGGATGCCCAGGCCCAGGGCCTCGTCGACGACGCGGCGTATCAGCTGGGAGCGTTCGACCGTCGACAGCACCGGGCCCTCGCGGCTGATGATGTGCCCGAGGACGCGCTCCAGGCGGGCCCGGCGCTCGGCCGCGGCCAGCGAGGACATCTCCGCGAGGTCGATCTCCTCCAGGAGCTTGGCCCGGTAGGAGGCGACCAGGTGCGCGTCCTCGCCCCGATGGCCGTTCTCCTCGGGGGAGTTGATGCGTGCCCGCAGGCTCATGGGTCGGTGCTCCTCGCTGTGCCGTGCGTCAGTGGTCGAGCGGCATGGTGGCGGTCTTGCTGGCGTAGTGGCCGTCGCCCACTCCCGGGAAGATGCCGGGGATGCGGACGCGGGAGGTGACCTGGACCTCGGTGCCGAGGCCTGCCTCCGCGCAGGTCACTTGCAGGCTCACGGCCTGCGCGCAGGCCGCGCCCGCGTCCTGCCCCAGGGAGGCGGCACGAGCCCCCGCCCGGGCCGCGGTGCCCGCCTGCTGGGCGGCGTAGGCGACCAGCCCCAGCTGCACTCCGGCGAGCGCGACGAGAAGCAGGACGGGGAGGAACCCGAGGTACTCGATGGCCACTTGGCCCGCGTCACGACGTCTGCGGTGGTACGACATCTCACTCCTTCACCTCCTCCACGGCGCCCGCGTGTCCGTGCACGGTGAGGGGGAAGGAGACCGACCCCGGGAACAGGACGGGGACCTTGATCGCCACGTCCGCGGTCACGAAGCCGGTGCCGTCGCACTGCTCCACCGTGGCCGCTCCCCTCCATGCCCCCGACAGATGCTTCAGCGCCGCCTGCTGGCAGACGCCGAACCGCTCGCCCCGGGGTGCGGCCGTTCCCGCCCGTACGCCCTCGTCGGCAGCATTCCCCGCGAGCGAGTAGGCGTACCCCACCAGCACGAACTGCCACACCAGCACCAGGGTCAGGATGATCAGCGGTGTCATGCCCAGGAACTCGATGGTCACCTGGCCCCGGTCGCCGCGCCGCCTCCTCATGGCCCCAGCTCCCTGCGCCGCCGGAAACTCACCGACCCCCGGTCCCCGCGGAGCCGCCCCCCGCCGCGGTGCGCCCCTTCCATGGCCCGCATCAGGCCCAGCTCTCCGGCGAGGCCCCAAAGGGCCTGCTTGATCGCACCCTTGTTGTCCAGTTCGTGGATCCGGCCGGCGTCCACCGCGGACTGCAGTTCCTTGAAGTTCGCCGGGATCGCGGTCGCCGCGACCGCGGTGCCGGTGATCTTCTGGATCAGCGGCGGCTGGATCTCGGCGGCCCGCGAGTGCCGGTTGACGACGACCGTCGTCTCCTCCGCCTTGCGGATCTGCAGCCGGTCCCACATCCGCACCGTCCGCTTGGCGCCCCGCACCGCGACCACGTCGGGCGTGGTGACCAGCAGTGCCAGGTCGGCCATCTCCACGGCGGCGGCACCGGACCCGCTCAACTGGGCCCCGCAGTCGACGACCACGACCTCGTAGCGGGACCTGAGAGCGCTGACGATCTGCCGGGCCGCCCGGTCCGTCATCTCCTCGCCGCGCTCGCCCTCCCCCGGCGCGAGCAGCAGCGACACGCCCGTGTCGTGCCGGAAGACCGCGTCCGCCAGGACCCGCGGCGAGATGTCGGTGATCGCGGCCAGGTCGACCACCGACCGCCGGAACTGCACGTCCAGGTAGGAGGCGATGTCGCCGGTCTGCAGGTCCATGTCCACCAGGGCCGTGGCCCGTCCCGAGGCCTGCGCGGCCAGGGCGAGCTGGATGGCGGTGAGGGTCGCCCCGACCCCGCCCTTGGCCCCGCTCACCGTCACGACGGTGCCGCCGACGCCGGTGAACACATCGCCTCCGGCGCCCAGATGGCGCCGTACACCCACCGACCACTGGGCGACGGCCTGCACGCGGCTCGCGAGTTCCTCGTAGCTCAGCGGGAGGGCCACCAGGCCGCGCGCGCCGTAGTCCATCGCGGCCTGGAACAGGCCGGGGCTCGCGTCCGTGGTGACGAGGATGACCCCGACCGCCGGGAAGCGCAGCGCCACCTCGCGGATGAGTTCCAGGGCCGGGACCGGGCCGATGCGTTCGTGGACCACCACGACCTCGGGGAGCTCGTCGACCGACTCGGCGGCCAGGCGGGCGAGGGTGTCGACGAGCTGGGTGGAGTCGACGACCGGGGCGACCGGTTCGGCGTCCGGGAGCTGGCTGAGCAGGGTCGTGAGGGAACGGACCGCGTCCGCGTCACCGACGGCCGGGAGGATCCTGGTGGGCATGCGGGCTCACTTGTCCTTCGCGAGTTCGTACGTGCGGTCCTTGTCCGGGACCGTCGTGCCGCCGCCCGGTGCGACCAGCGCGAGCCGGACCCGCTGGGCGAACGACTCGGCGTAGGTGATGCGCTGCGCGTCGAGGGTGGAGAGGGCGAAGGTGATGGGGACGGTGTCGGTCGGCTGGTTCTTGCCGGCCTCCGCGGGGTCGAGCGCCTTGATCTGGCCCACGTTCAGGACCTTCGCGTTCGTTACGATGATCTTGGACTCGGCGGGGTCGCCCTGCCGCTGGCCCGCGAAGGTGGCGTAGACGTTGACCGTCGAACCGGGCGTGATCTGGCCCGCCACCCCGGTCGCCGCGTCGATCATGATGGCGACCTCCTGCTGTCCGGGCTGCAGGGCCGGCTGATCCACGATCATGTCGGTCTGCAGCAGGGAGCCCGGCTTCAGCGTGGTGACGGCGATCTTGCCCCGGATGTCGCCGATATGGGTGACCGCGTTCTCCGACAGCCAGCGCCTGGGCATCGAGATCTTCTCGAACTGGTCTGCACTGAGCTGGGTGTACGGCTCGATCTTGGCCTTGACCTGGTACGCCGTCACCTCGGGCCCGACCTTGGACCGCACGTCGCCGATCACGGACAGGACGCCGGCGAACGCGCCGAGGGCGCAGACGATCGACAGGACCAGCAGGAGCACGCCGCGGCGCTGACGGGAGTTCATGAACCGTACAACCTCATTGGGGGATATCGGTCGAGCGGATGGGGGGTGTGCGAGCGGTACGCGGGGTGGTGGGCGGCGGCTTCAGGAGCCTCTCCCGGCGGGGAGCTGCCTGGGGCCGTCCGGGGGCGGTGGCGGGGTGGCGGAGCAGAACACGCAGCGGTCGCCGATCACGTCGATGCCGCACCAGTGGCAGACGCCCTGCCGGACGGACGTGACCAGCTGGTAGAGGACCGAGAGGTCGGGCAGGTAGGCGGCGAACTCGATCAGCTTGTTCGTGCCCCACCAGGCCGCGGACTCGGCGGGCGCCGGGATCTCCCGCAGTCCCTGGGCGTTCCACTGCTTGGCCAGGGTGGCGGTGACCCAGTCCGACTGGAGCTGTCCCTTGGCGACCAGCATCCGGGTGCCGAACTCCGGTCCGGCAAGGGCGGCCCCGGGCCCGAGCTTGACCAACTGCGGCTCGGGATGGGCCAGTACGGCGAACTGGCTGCCCGGCACCCAGGACTTCGCGTGCGACTTCAGGCCCACGGGAACGCGGTCCAGCCGGGCGACGGAGCCGAGCAGCGCGCCCGCGTGGATGTAGTGGGTCAGCAGCCGGCCCGCGGAGGCCAGGACGCCCGGACTGAGGTCGCAGGAGGCGAGCTGGCGCAACTGGCGGGCCAGGACCGCGAGTCCGAGCGGGGGCAGGTCGGGCCGGAACAGGGCGATCCGGTCGCTCTCCAGCAGGGAGCGGATCGTCCGCAGCCGTTGCTCCACTCCGGCGGGGGCCGCCTTCGAGCACACGACGACGAGATGCCCGTACTGGTCGATCAGGGCCTGTACGGCCGCCAGCGCCTGGTCGAGAGGCTGACGGTCCAGGTCCCGCAGGACGACGGCGGGCAGGGTCCGTTCGTCCTGCGGCGGCAGCGCCATGTCGGCACTGGTCACGGCAACGGCTGTTGGCACGCGCAGCTCCCCGTGTTGCGCCGTCGGCGCGCCGGGATTACTCCGGTGCACCGAAATGACTTCACTGCGTGACTACGTCAGCACTGTAACCACGGGCCTGTGACCGGAGAACAGCGTTTGTGCAGCTGATGTGGAACTGCCGCCTCGCAAGTTGCGCCAAAACGGGGCACCTTGTGCATCTTGCCGATCCCGAGCCGACCCTCGCCCTCGACCGCCCGCATTTGGTCTGGACCTCTTGACAGCAGTATTGGTCTGGACCAACTTATTGTCATGTCCCCACAGAGACGATCAGCACGGTTCTGGTCAGGAGCCGTCACCGCCGCCCTCGCCCTCACCTTCCTGGGCACGGGCCAGGCGTCCGCCGCGGACGTCAACAACGCCCAGAACGCCGGCTTCGAGTCGGGCCTGGGCAACTGGACCTGTTCCGCGAGCAGCGGGACGACGGTCTCCTCCCCCGTCCACAGCGGCTCGGCCGCCCTGAAAGCGACACCGGCCGGGCAGGACAACGCCCAGTGCGCCCAGACGGTGGCCGTCCGGCCGGGCTCCACGTACACCATGAGCGCCTGGGTGCAGGGCGGGTACGCCTTCCTGGGCGTCACCGGCACCGGCACCACCGACGTCTCCACCTGGACCCCGGACTCGTCCGCCTGGAAGCAGTTGTCGACGACCTTCACCACCGGCGCGTCGACGACGTCCGTGACGGTCTACACCCACGGCTGGTACGGGCAGGCCGCCTACTACGCCGACGACGTCTCGGTCTACGGCCCCGACGGCGGCGGGGGCAGCGGCGGCGGGGGCCCGACGGTCCCGGCCGCGCCGGGCGGCCTCGCGGTCTCCGGCACGACGTCCTCCTCGGTGTCGCTGGCCTGGAACACCGTGTCCGGCGCGACCGGCTACAACGTCTACCGGGACGGCACCAAGGTCACGGCGGTGACGGGGACGTCGGCGACCGTGACCGGCCTGGCCGCCGCCACCTCGTACTCCTTCCAGGTCACGGCGGTGAACTCGGCCGGTGAGTCGGCGAAGTCCGGGGCGGTCACCGGGACGACGGCCACCTCCGGCGGGGGCGGCGGAGGCGGCGGCACACTGCCCAAGCACGCCGTCACCGGGTACTGGCAGAACTTCAACAACGGAGCGAAGGTCCAGAAGATCTCCGACGTCTCCGCGCAGTACGACATCATCGCGGTGGCGTTCGCGGACGCGACGACGACACCGGGCGCGGTGACCTTCAACCTCGACTCGGCGGGGCTCGGCGGCTACACCGTCGACCAGTTCAAGGCGGACATCAGGGCCAAGCAGGCCGCCGGGAAGAAGGTGATCGTCTCGGTCGGCGGCCAGAACGGCACGGTGTCGGTGAGCGACTCGGCCTCCGCGACGAACTTCGCCAACTCGGTCTACTCCCTGATGCAGACCTACGGCTTCGACGGCGTCGACATCGACCTGGAGAACGGGCTCAACGCCACCTACATGTCCCAGGCGCTGCGGTCCCTCTCGGCGAAGGCGGGCTCGTCCCTGATCATCACCATGGCCCCGCAGACCATCGACATGCAGTCGACGTCCGGCTCCTACTTCCAGACCGCGCTGAACATCAAGGACATCCTCACGGTCGTCAACATGCAGTACTACAACAGCGGTTCGATGCTGGGCTGCGACGGCAAGGTGTACTCGCAGGGGTCGGTGGACTTCCTGACCGCCCTCGCCTGCATCCAGCTGGAGGGCGGCCTCGCCCCGTCCCAGGTGGGTCTCGGCGTCCCGGCGTCCACGAGCGCCGCGGGCAGCGGGTACGTGTCGCCGACCGTGGTGAACAACGCCCTGGACTGTCTGACGGCCGGCACCAACTGCGGTTCCTTCAAGCCGTCGAAGACGTATCCCGCCCTGCGGGGCGCGATGACGTGGTCGACGAACTGGGACGCGTCGGCGGGCGGTTCGTGGTCCGGCTCGGTGGGAGCGCATGTGCACGCGCTGCCGTAGCCGAAGAAGGGTGAAACATTTCCCCGGGGTCACCGCATCAATGAAGTGAGAACGGCGCCGGCGGACAGGGGGAACGGGCATGAGACAGGCACGCGCGGACGAGTACGCGGAGTTCGCGGCGGCGCGTGCCGGGCATCTCTACCGTTCCGCCTGTCTGCTCACCGCCGGTGACACGCATCTCGCCGAGGACCTGGTGCAGGAGACCCTCGGCCGGCTGTACGTCAGCTGGGGACGCGTGTCACGGGTCGGCAACCCCGCCGGGTACGCGCAGACCGTTCTCGCGCGCACGTTCCTCGCGCATCAGCGCCGGCGCAGCAGTACCGAGCGTGCCACCGACGTGCTGCCGGACCGGGCGCACGACGGCACCGGGGACACACCGCTGCGGCTGACCCTGCTGGAGGCGCTCTCCCGACTGCCCGCGAAGGACCGGGCGGTGGTCGTCCTGCGCTACTGGGAGGACCGCTCCATCGAGGAGACCGCCGACGCCATGCACGTCAGTTCGGCCGCCGTGCGCACCCGCTGCGTCCGTGCGCTCGGGCGGCTGCGCGGGCTGCTGGGCGAGGAGCTCGGCGAGTACGCACGCCCCTGACCGCTCCTTCACACCTCACTTCGCGAAACGGTGGTCCGTCATGCCCGACGTCGAACAGCACAGCGACCCCTTCGAGGAACAGCTCTCGGCCGACCTGCGCCGCGCCGGCGCCGGGTTCGACGCCGACCGGGCCGCGCTCGTCGCCGCGGGGGCGGTGCGCGGACGGCGCCGGATGCTCAGGCGGCGCGCCGCCGTCGTGGGCGGCGCCGCCTCCCTCGCGCTCGTCGGGCTGGGCGGGGCGCTGCTGCTGCCGGGCGGCAACGGGTCGGCACCGCGGGACGAGGCCACCGTGGGCACCTCCGGCAACTCCGCCACCGCGGCCCCCGCCCCCGACCCCGTCTCCGGCGACGCGTTGATCCGTGCCCTGGAGAAGCTGCTGCCCGAGGGGAAGTTCAGCAAGGCGGAGGCGCGCGGCACGGACGAGGAGCCGGGTCCGTACGTGAGTGGCGTGTACGACGACGGCAAGGGCGCGGCGGCGATCGCCGTGAGCCTCGGGCGGGTCCAGCCCGGCAGCGACGAGGCACGGCAGACCACCGAGTGCCCGGGAAAGGTGTTCACGCACTACGACACCTGCGGCACGACCCGGCTGCCGGACAGCTCGGTGGTGATGGTCCTGCAGGGGTACGAGTATCCGGACCGCCGGGTGGACACCAAGCTGTGGAGCGCCGAGCTGGTCACGCCCGAGGGGCAGCACATCGGCATCAGCGAGTGGAACGCGGCGGCCGAGAAGGACGCGCCGGTCACCCGGCCCGAACCGCCGCTGTCCCCGGCCGCGTTGCGGCAGCTCGCGGCGGCCCGCGTCTGGCGGGACGCCATCGACGCGACACCCGAGGTCCCCGGCCGGCCGGCCGGCGATCCCACGCCCACCGCCACCCGGCCCGCCGTGGCGGTCGCCCCGACGCTGCGGGGCCTGCTGCCGAAGGGGAGGTTCACGGTGTCGGAGGACAGCGGCGACGACACCGGCTTCGGCTATCTCGTCGTCGACGACGGAAAGGGCAAGTGCCTCGTCCAGGTCAACGTCCAGGACGACATGTCGGACGTCGCCGGTGACCTCTTCGGCTCCGGCTCCCAGACGCTGCCGGACGGGACGAGGGTCGCCGTGCACCAGGGGCCCAGTGAGAAGGGCGGCGCGGGTGCCGTGATGTGGACCGTCGACACCATGCGCGGGGACGGGAGGCGGGTCGTGATCAGCGAGCTCAACTCCGGCGCCCCGCACGACGCCGCGACGCGCGGCACCCCCGCCCTGTCGGTCGAGCAGCTGCGGGCCATCGCCCTCAGCCCGAGGTGGTGGCGGTAGCCCCGACGGCCTGAGGACCGTCTGCCCGGCCGGGCAGGTGACGGCCGCCCGGGGCTGGGCAACCCCCCGGGCGGCCGGACCGAGCGGAACGGCTATCGCCGACCACAGCCGTCCGCCCCGCACGTACCGAGCTCGAACCACACGGTCTTGCCCGGTCCCTCCTGGTGGCAGCCCCAGCGCAGCGCCAACGCCTCCACCAGGAACATCCCGCGCCTGCTCTCCGCGGTGTCCGTGTCGAGCACGCGCGGCTCGCGGCGGCCGCCGTCGCTCACCTCGCAGCGCAGCACGCCGTGCGCCGCGCACAGGGTGAGCCGGAAGCGGCCCGCGGAGTGCCGCAGGGCGTTCGTGGCCAGCTCGCTGACCAGCAGCTCGGCCACGTCCGCCAGGTCACCGTCGCCGTCCGTGAGCCCCCACCGCTCCAGCTGCCCGCGCACCTCGGCGCGGGCCTCACGGACACTGGTGGGGCGAGGGGCGTAGTCGGTGCTCGAACAACCGGCTCCCAGGGGCGGTTGGGGATACGCGGTGTGCACCATGGGGAGAGGATGGCCTTCCCGCGGGCGCGGCGCACGGGGAGGACTACCCGAATCCATACCTGCCACTACCCGTACTGCAGCCGCACGGTCGCCCCGTGGGCGTCGTCACGCACGTCGACGTACGCGCACACCTGGCGGGCGAACCACAGCCCCTGCTCCGGCTCCAGTTCGGTGGCGGGCGGCGGGACGAAGCCGGCCAGGGGGTCCTCGACGCGGCGGGTGATGCGCAGTTCGCAGACGCAGGCGGGGGCCTCGCCCCACAGCGTGACGCCGGTGACGGGGCCGAGGGCGGCGGCCGCGGCGGTGACGGACTCGGCGAGCAGCTCCGCGTCCACCCGGCCCAGTCCCCGCGCCGCAGCCCGGGAGCGCACGGCGTCGGCCCAGGGCTCGCCGAGCGGCTCCGCGTCGGACGGGGGCGGCGCCAGCGGTACGGCGTCCAGCTCGGCGGCGAGCCGGACCGGGTCCTCGTAGACGCCGGTGCCGGGGTGGGCGCGGCGGGCCGCCGCGGCGAGGGCCTCACCGGTGATCCGGGTGTCGTAGGCGCACAGGGCGGTCGTGGCCATGGGCGCGAACAGGAGGTTGGCCAGGGCCTCGTAACGCAGCCACTCGCCGGTCTCCCGGGCGGAGCGTCCGGCGCGGCCGTCCCACACCGGTTCCATCAGCAGGTGGAGACGGCCGCCGGGACCGGCGTTCCCGGCGAGGTAACCGGCGCTCTGGGCGACGGCGTTGGCGGCCGAGCCGGTGTACCAGTCGGTGTGCTCGATGAAGGCGACGTCCTTGGCGTCGGCGCCGAGCGCGTCCCGCAGGAGGCCCAGCTTGCCGGGGGCGGCGATGGCGACGGGCGGGGGTTCGCCGGGCGCGCCGAGGCCTTCGGCGAGGAAGGGCAGGGCGGCGGCCACGAACTCGTCGTCCGCGCCGAAGACGGCCATGCGGTGGTCGAAGCGGGTGGTGGGTTCGGCGGTCATGGTTCTCCTCGAATGGGGAGGGTGCACGGGCGGTTCAGCGCTGGGCCGTCATCCAGGCGGCGATCTGGCTGCGGTTGCTGAAGCCGAGCTTGCTGAGGATGCGTTCCACATGGCCTTCGGCGGTGCGGCGGGCGATGACGAGACGGTCGGCGATCTGCTGGTTGGCCAGTCCCAGGGCGACGAGCTGGGCGACCTCGGACTCGCGGCGGGTGAGGCGGACGACGTCCGCCGGCCCGTCGGCGCGGGCCGGCGTGCCGTGCGCCGGCGGGCGTTCGGCGGTCTCCTCCCCCATCGCGTATCCGACGGCCTTCGTGAGGCCCAGCGCCGCGCCGCACCGGTAGGAGCGTTCGAAGGCGGCCGCGCCGAGGGCCTCGCGGGCGCGGGACTCGCTCTCCAGCCGGGTGGCGCCGAGGGCCTGGGAGCCCCAGCGGAAGCGGTCGACGTCGGCCCAGACGCGGTCGGAGCCGCCGAGCAGGACGGCCGCCCGCTCGAAGGCGCCGAGCCGGGCGGCGGTCTGGGCGAGCAGGTCGAGGGTGAGGCCGATGCCGGTGGCGTCGCGCACGGCGAGCTTGAGCCGCAGCGCGTCCCGGGCGTGCCGTTCGGCCCGCTCCCAGTCCTGTTTGACGCTGTGGGCGAGGGCGAGCATCCGCTGCACGTACGACAGCACCCATTCCTCGCCCTGCTCCTCGCACAGCCGCCGGGTCTCCACGCAGACGGCGACGGCCTCGTCAGCCCGGCCCAGGAAGCTCAGGGCACAGGCGAGTTCGACCCGGTCCAGGCCGACCATGCTCAGGTGCTGGCCGGGGACGCGGCCGCGGGCGACGGTGGCGCGGAAGTGCTCCAGGGCGCCGGTGAGGTCGTCGTTGAACAGCCGCAGGACGCCGATGACGTACTCGGCGTGCGCGGCCTCGGCCTCGTCGCCGAGGGAGCGGGCCAGGTCGCGGGCCTCCTCGGCGCGCCGGCGGCCGGAGGTCAGGTCCTCCTGGGAGCCGGCGAGCAGTCCGGCGATCCACAGGGCGCGGGCCCGCTCCCGGGTGGGCTCGGGGCAGGCGGTCAGGGCCCGTTCGAGCCAGTAGCGGCCCTCGCGGGGTGCGCCGCAGGCGTGCCAGTAGAACCACAGGCTGCCCGCGAGACGCAGTCCGGCCGGTGCCTCGCCCGGCCCGCTGAGGCTGAAGTCGAGGGCGGCGCGCAGGCTGTCCTGGTCGGCCCGGAGCCGGGTGACGATCGCGCGCTGCCCTGGCCCGAACCAGGCGCGTTCGGACTCGGCGGCCCGGCGCTGCATCCAGTCCCGCTGCCGCCGCCGGGCCGCGGTCTCCTCGCCGTCCCGTCTCCCGAGCCGGTCCAGGCCGTAGTGCCGCAGCGTGT
Source organism: Streptomyces sp. C1-1 (assembly GCF_050214755.1). Classification (NCBI taxonomy): domain Bacteria; kingdom Bacillati; phylum Actinomycetota; class Actinomycetes; order Kitasatosporales; family Streptomycetaceae; genus Streptomyces; species Streptomyces sp. C1-1. The sequence goes on from NZ_CP189826.1 coordinate 4,060,537, forward strand.
CGAGGAGCCGGAAGCGCACCCCGTCCGGGCCCTCCTCCCGGCTGAGTACGGACTTGTCGACGAGCCCGGCGACGGCCTCCAGCACCTCGTGGGAGGCGACGCGCTCGCCGTCCGCGCACACCGCCTCCGCCGTGCGGGCGTCGAAGGAGCCGGCCAGCACGGAGGCCCGGGCCCACACCAGCTGTTCCCGTTCGGTGCAGAGTTCGTGGCTCCAGTCGACGGCGGCGCGCAGTGTCTGGTGGCGGGGCAGGGCGGCGGAGGAGCCGGCGGTGAGCAGGCGGTAGCGGTCGTCGAGGCGTTCCAGGAGCTGCTCGACGCCGAGGACGCGCATCCGGACGGCGGCCAGTTCGATGGCGAGCGGGAGTCCGTCGAGGCGGCGGCAGAGGCGGGCCACGGCGGGGCGGTTGGCGGCGGTGAGCCGGAAGCCGGGAACGACGGCGGCGGCCCGGTCGGCGAAGAGGGCGAGCGCCGGGTAGCCCTCGGGGTCGGAGAGGTCGCCGTCCGGGTCGGGCACGGGTAACGGGCGTACTTCCAGCAGGTGTTCCTCGGTCAGGCCGAGGCGGTGGCGGCTGGTGGCGAGGACGCGGATGCCGGTGGTGCCGTGCAGCAGGGCGGCGGCCAGTTCGGCGCAGGCGCCCAGCAGGTGTTCGCAGTTGTCGAGGACGAGGAGCAGACGCCGGTCGCGGACCTGCTCGATCAGGGCGTCCAGCGGAGGCCGGCAGGAGTGGTCGTGCAGGCCGAGGGCGTCGGCGGCGGCGACCGGGACGAGTGCCGGGTCGTGCAGGCCGGCCAGCTCCACCAGGCGGACGCCGTCTGCGAAGCCGCGTTCGACGCGGGCCGCGATGCGTGCGGCCAGCCGGGTCTTGCCGACGCCGCCCGGCCCGGTCAGGGTGACCAGGCGTGCTCTCGCGAGCAGCTCGCGGCCCTCGGTCAGTTCGCCGCGCCGGTCGACGAAACCGGTCGTCTCGACCGGCAGGTGACGGTCCCGTCGCGGCGCTGATCCGCCCATGATCAGCCTCCCGTTGAAACGGAACCTCACTCTCCTCCGGCTTCGGCATATATGCACGCGCCGCTCACACGGCCGAGTGCAACTTTGCCCGAGGAGAGGGCGGGAGGAACGGCCGCGCGTACACTGCGCGGCCCATAGCGGAACGGTTCACACCGGGAGGCGGAGGAGGCCGACGGGTTCGGCGGCCGGGTGCGGGGTTCCCGCGACCGTCAGTCGGCGTCCTCGGCGTCCTCGGCGTCCTCGGTGTCGGCTCCCTTGTCGTCCTCGTCCTCGAAGTACGCGTCGAGGACTGCGTCGAGCTGCGTCTCCCACTCGCCGAAGCGGGACCGGGAGGACGCCTCGATCTCGATCGGGTACCAGCGGCGCTCAGGAGTGTGCACCGTGATGGTGAACCGCTTGCCGAAGCGGGGGGACTCGGTCTCGACGGCGCCGATCTCGTCCCAGCGGAACTCGCACTCCTGGTCGTCGAGGAACAGTCGCACGCCCCTTGCGTCGGCGACGATTCTGGCGCGGCGGTCGGAGGCCTCGAACACGGGTCCCTCGGGGGCCTCTTCCCCGTCGTCGTCCGTCGCGGGCTCCTCGACGGCGTCCTCCGTCCCGGCCCCGGCGGCATCCGTGTCCGCCTCCGCGGTCCCGGCCTCGGCGTCCTCGGGCCCGGTGTCCTCCGGCTCTTCGGTCGCGGGCGAGGTGAGCCCGGGGATGAAGGCCGGGTCGAATCCGGCACCCGTGACGGGCTCGCCCTTCAGGGGCTGGCTGCTCGAACCTATGCGCTGCTCCACAGCGGGCAGTATGGTCGACGATCCTGTGCCGGACACAGTCGGCCCCAACTTCGTTATCAGACGCCTACATGCGGCTCACACGAACACACTGACCGCCGCGGCCACGGCGAACCCCGCCACCGACAGCACCGATTCCAGCACCGTCCACGACTTCAGCGTGTCCCGCTCGCTGATGCCGAAGTACTTCGCCACCATCCAGAAGCCGCCGTCGTTGACGTGCGAGGCGAAGATGGAGCCCGCCGAGATGGCCATGATGACCAGGGCGACGAAGCTCTGGGAGTGGTGGCCCCCGGCGAGGAGCGGGGCGACGATGCCGGCCGTGGTGACGATGGCGACCGTGGCCGAGCCCTGGGCCACCCGCAGGACCACCGAGATCAGGTAGGACAGGACGATCACGGGCAGGCCGACGTCGTTGAAGGTGTCGGAGAGGGCCTGGGCGACCCCGCTGGCCTTGAGGACCGCGCCGAAGACACCGCCCGCGCCCACGACCAGGAGGATGTTGCCGACCGGCTTGAGGGAGGCGGTGGAGACGGTCTCCAGGGACCTGCGGGACCAGCCGCGGCGGATGCCGAGGAGGTAGTAGGCGAGGAGCAGGGCGATCGTCAGGGCCACGAAGGGGTGGCCGAAGAACTCGATCACCGAGCGGCCGGTGGAGGGGTCGAGGGCGATCGAGGAGAAGGTCGCGGCCAGGATGAGGATCAGCGGGGTGCCGATGATGCCCAGCACCGTGCCCAGCGGCACCGGCTTCTCCGGGGGCTCGACCCCCGACGCCCGCTGTTCCTCGACGACGGCCTGCCGGGCCTCGGCGGCCGCCTCCACCATGTCCTGCGGTACGGCCACGAAGACGCGGTTGCCGATCCACGCCGAGTACGCCCACGCGGCGAGCACGGCGGGGATGCCGCAGACGACGCCCATGAGGATGACCCGGCCGAGGTCCACGTGGAGCAGACCGGCCGCGGCCACCGGGCCGGGGTGCGGGGGCAGGAAGGCGTGGGTCATCGACAGGCCGGCGAGCAGGGGCAGGCAGTAGAGCAGGATCGACCTGCCGCCGCGCTTGGCGGCCGCGTACACGATCGGCGCGAGGACGAAGATGCCGACGTCGAAGAAGACGGGGATGCCGAAGATCAGGCCGGTGAGCCCCATGGCGAGCGGGGCCCGCTTCTCGCCGAAGAGGTTCAGCAGCCGGGAGGCGAGCACCTCGGCGCCCCCGCTGACCTCCAGGATCGCGCCGAGCATCGTGCCGAGACCGATGATGATCGCGACGTGCCCCAGGATGCCGCCCATGCCGGACTCGATCGTGGACACGGCGTCCGACCGCTGGACCGTGCCGAAGAGTTCGGTGACCGACAGGCCGGCGAGCAGGCCGACGGCTATGGAGACGGCGAGCAGCGCCACGAACGGCTGAAGTCTGACCTTGATGATGAGGAAGAGGAGCAGGGCGATACCGATGGCGGCGACCGTGAGCAGACCGGCCGTGCCGTCGACCAGGAGGAGCAGACCGCCGGTGTGGGGCGGGGTCTCGGGGGCGGCCGCGGCGAGCGAAGGGGGCATTCGAGGGTCCTCTGGGTAAGTACATGCAGCTTTCGGGCAGGGGGGATCGCGGCACGGCACCTCGCGAGGTGCCGTGCCGTGCGGGTCGTGCGGGGAGTCGGGGGAGGGTCAGCCGAGGACGGCGAGCGCGTCGATCTCGATGAGGAGGCCGGCGGGCAGACCGACGTAGACCGTCGTGCGCGCGGCGGGCGGCTGGGTGAGCCCCTGCTCCTCGAAGTAGGTGTTGTAGATGCCGTTCATCTCGGCGAAGTGGTCGACGTCGGTGAGGTAGACGCGGATCATCATCACGTCGTCCCAGCTCGCGCCGCCCTCCTCCAGGATGGCCTTGACGTTGGCGAGGGTCTGGAGGGTCTGCTCGCGCAGGGTGGGGCCGGCGGGCGTCGGCGGCTTGCCCTCCTCGGCCGGCAGGAAGCCGACCTGGCCGGCGACCTGGAGGATGTTGCCCTTCTTCACGCCGTGGGAGAACCGGGCGGGCGGGGTGGTGTGGGTCCTGGGGGTGAGGGCGGTCTTGTCCGTCATACGGGGTCCTTTGCTGTGGTTCTGCCCGAGTACTCGCCGCTGATCGCGTCGGCCGTGCGGCGCACCAGCGGGAGCAGGGTGAGGAGTTCGTCGGCGGTGACGACGACGTTCGGCGCGGAGACCGACATCGCGGCGACGACCCGGCCGTCGGCGCCGCGGACGGGGGCCGCGACGCAGTTGATGGATTCCTCGTGGCCGCCGAGGTCGGTGGCCCAGCCCTGTTCGCGCACCTTCTCCAACTCCCGCAGGAAGGCCGCGGGGTTGGGCGTGGAACGGGACGTGTACATGGGGTAGTCGAGCTTGTCGGCGAGGGCCCGGCGCTCGGCCTCGGGGAGGTCGGCGAGGAGCAGCTTCGCGACGGCCGCGACGGTGATGGCGACGGGTTTGCCGATCCGCGAGTACATCCGCACCGGGTACCGGCTCTCCACCTTGTCGATGTAGAGCACCTCGTCCTCCTCGTACACGGCGAGGTGCACGGTGTGCCCGCACTGTTCGTTGAGGCGTACGAGGTGGGGGTGGGCGATCTCGCGGATGTCCAGGTTCTCCATCGCCTCCTGGGCGAGGGCGATGAGGCGGGCGCCGAGGCGGTAGCGCTGGTCGGACTGGCGGTAGACCATGCCGTGCTCGTGGAGCGTGCGCAGGAGCCGGAGCGCCGTGGACTTGTGCACGCCGAGGCGGTCGGCGACCTGGCCGAGGTCGGCGGGGCCCTCGGCGAGCAGCGGCAGGATGCTGAGCGCGCGGTCGACGGTCTGGCTCATGGGGTGCGTACCTCCTCCGGGGCCTTGCCGGCTTGCGTCCAGCCGGGGCCGAGTCGAAGTGTCTCCCAGGTGTCGTCGTCGAGGGCGGCGAGGTGGTCGGCGTGTGCGCGGGCGGGTGGCGGCGCGAGGTCGCCGGGGGCGGTGAGGGCAGCGGCCGCCCACAGGTGGCCGTGGCGCAGGCGGGTCTTCACGGGCAGGCCGCGCAGGGTGGCGGAGAGGAACCCCGCGGCGAAGGCGTCACCGGCGCCGACGGTCGCCACGACGTCCACGGCGGGGGCGGGGACGAAAGTATCCGTTCCCGCGGCTCGAGTGCCCGCCGACACGAAGGCGGTGGCCCCCTTCGCCCCCTGCTTCACCACCAGCACTCCCGGCTCGGGCAGCACCGCCCGGATCTCCGACGGGCCGCCCGTGACCCCCCAGGCATCCTCCGCCTCGTCCTCCCCGACGAACACCACGTCGGCTCCCCGTGCCAGTTCCAGCAGCACCCGGGGGCCGTCGGCGTCCGGCCACAGCCCCGCCCGGTGGTTGACGTCGAAGGAGACGAGGGGCCGGCCCGGCGCGGGTGCCGTCAGCTCACGCAGCAGCTCCAGGCACCCGGGCGACAGCGCGGCCGTGATCCCCGAGAGGTGCAGCACGCGCGCCGCCCGCAGCGCCGCCGGGTCCACCGTGTCCGCGGACATGGCGGAGGCCGCCGAACCGGCCCGGTAGTAGGCGACCTCGTGCGCGTCCGTCGACCGGTCCCCCGCCGTACGGAAGTACACGCCCGTGGGGCGCGAGGAGTCCCGTTCCACCGAGGAGACGTCGACGCCGAACCCCCCGATCGTCTCGACGAGGTGATCGCCGAACCCGTCCGCGCCGACCCGGCTGACCCACCTCACCGCGTGGCCCGCGGCGGCAAGTCCGCACGCCGCGTTCGACTCCGCCCCGCCGATCCCCCGCTCGAACGACGGAACGTCGGCGAGGCGGCCCGGGCGGCTGGGCAGGAAGGTGACCATGGACTCGCCGAGCGCGACGACGTCCACGACGTCGGGGGCGTTGCGGGGTCCGTCGGTGGTCACGATCGTCGTAGCTCCCAGGTGAGATGCGGGTAACGGCTTTTCGTTGACCCCGCGTTGGCCGAGATGTTAGACAGCAGTAAGCGACATACGCAATGAGCATTGCATTTACTGCAACGCACCTGATCAGGGAGGCTGTATGGCCCGCGACACCGGCTCCGAAGCGCTCGCCCGCCTCGCGGAGGAACGCGTCGACCACCGTTTCAAGGGCCTCCCGCCGGACGCCGACGGCCTGACGGTCGGTGAGCTCGCCGCGCAGCGCCGCAATCTGTTCACGGACGGGTTCACCACCCCCGTGCTCGCGCTGTCCGCCGAGCGCCTGGAGCACAACCTGGCGCTCATGGAGACGTACGCCGCCCGGCACGGCCTGGCGTTCGCCCCGCACGGCAAGACCTCCATGGCGCCCCGGCTGTTCGGGCAGCAGATCGACCGCGGGGCGTGGGGCATCACGCTCGCCGTACCCCATCAGGTGCGCGTGGCACGGGAGTTCGGCATCCAGCGGGTCTTCCTCGCCAACGAGCTCGTCGACCCGGCCGCGCTGCGGTGGATCTCCGCCGAACTCGACGCCGACCCCGGCTTCCGGCTCGTCTGCTACGTCGACTCCGTGCGCGGCGTCGAGCTGATGGACGCGGCCCTTGCCGGAGCGCGGCGCCCCCTCGACGTCGTCGTCGAGCTCGCCGCCGGCGACGGCGCCCGGACCGGCGTCCGGACGGAGGCCGAGTGCGCGGCCGTCGCGGACGCGGTCGCCGGCACCCGCACCCTCCGGCTCGTCGGGGTCGCCGGGTACGAGGGCGAGGTGCCGCGGGCCGATCCGGAGCGGGTGCGCGCCTGGCTGCGGCGGCTGGTCGAGCTGGCCGTCGGCTTCGACGGGGCGGGGCGGTTCGCGGGACTCGACGAGATCGTGGTCAGCGCGGGCGGCAGCGCCTGGTTCGACGCGGTGGCCGACGTGTTCGCGGAGATCCCCGCACTGTCGGCGCCCGTACTGAAGTTGCTGCGCTCCGGCGCCTACGTCTCGCACGACGACGGCCACTACCGCAAGCTCACGCCGTTCAACCGGGTCCCGGAGGAGGGCGCCCTGGAGCCGGCGTTCCGGCTGTGGGCGCAGGTCGTCTCCCGTCCCTCCGCCGAGCAGGCCTTCGTCAACGCCGGGAAGCGGGACGCGGCCCACGACCTCGATCTGCCGTTCGCCCAGGTCGTACGCCGGGACGGCGCCGAGCGCCCGGCCACCGGCGTCTCGGTGACCGCCCTGTCCGACCAGCACGCGTGGCTGCGGACCACCGACGAGGCGGACCTGGAGGTCGGAGACTGGGTGGGGATGGGGCTGTCCCATCCGTGCACGTCCTTCGACAAGTGGCAGCTGATCCCGCTGGCCGAGGCGGACGGCACGGTCGTCGACTACATCCGTACGTTCTTCTAGAGGGAGCCCGCCATGGAAGAGCTCGTCATCCGGGACGCGGACGTCGTGGACGGCAGCGGTGAGCCGTCGTACCGCGCCGACGTGGTGGTCGACGGCGGCAGGATCGTCTCGATCGTGAAGGAGGCCGCGGCGGCCGGCTGCCAGCGGCCCGAGGCCCGCCGGGAGCTGGATGCCGAGGGGCTCGTGCTGTCCCCGGGCTTCATCGACATGCACGCCCACAGCGACCTCGCCCTGCTGCGCGACCCCGACCACAGCGCGAAGGCCGCGCAGGGGGTCACGCTCGAGGTCCTGGGCCAGGACGGGCTGTCGTACGCGCCGGTCGACGACCGCACTCTCGCCGAGGTGCGCCGGACGATCACCGGCTGGAACGGCCACGGCGACGACATCGACTTCGACTGGCGCTCGGTCGGCGAGTACCTGGACCGCCTCGACCGGGGCATCGCCGTCAACGCGGCCTATCTGATCCCTCAGGGGACCGTGCGGATGCTCGCCGTCGGCTGGGAGGACCGCGAGGCGACGCCCAGGGAACTGGACCGGATGCGGCAACTGGTCGCCGAGGGCATGGAGCAGGGCGCGGTCGGCATGTCCTCGGGACTGACCTACACCCCCGGCATGTACGCCGAGGACACCGAACTGACAGAGCTGTGCCGGGTGGTGGCGTCGTACGACGGCTACTACTGCCCCCACCACCGCTCGTACGGGGCGGGCGCCCTGGAGGCGTACGCGGAGATGGTGGCCCTGACCAGGGAGGCCGGCTGCTCCCTCCATCTCGCCCACGCCACGATGAACTTCGGCGTGAACGAGGGCCGGGCGCCGGAGCTGCTGCGGCTGCTGGACGAGGCGCTGGCGTCCGGCGCGGACATCACGCTGGACACCTACCCCTACACCCCCGGCTGCACGACGCTGGCGGCGATGCTGCCGAGCTGGGCGAACGAGGGCGGTCCGGAGGCGGTCCTGAAGCGCCTGGCGGACGACGACACGGCCGAGCGCATCCGGCACCACATGGAGGCGGTGGGTTCGGACGGCTGTCACGGCGTGCCCATCGAGTGGGACACGATCGAGATCTCGGGGGTGAGCGACCCGGACCTGGCCGGCTTCGTCGGCCGCAGCGTGCGGGAGTCGGCGGACCTGCGGGGCGAGAGCCCGTGGGCGACCGCCCGGCACCTGCTGCTGCGCGACCGGCTGGGCTCGACGATCCTGCAGCACGTCGGCCACGAGGAGAACGTGCGCACGATCATGCGGCACCCGGTCCACACCGGCGGCTCGGACGGCATCCTGCAGGGCACCAAGCCCCATCCGCGCGCCTACGGCACCTTCCCCCGCTATCTCGGGCACTACGTGCGGGAGTTGGGCGTGCTGTCGCTGGAGGAGTGCGTCGCCCACCTCACCTCGCGCCCGGCGGCGCGGCTGCGGCTGCCGGACCGGGGCCTGGTCCGCGAGGGGTACCGAGCCGACCTCGTCCTGTTCGACCCGGAGACGGTGGCGGCGGGAGCGACGTACGAGCATCCGCGGACACTGCCGACGGGCATTCCCCATGTCCTCGTCGACGGCCGCTTCGTGATCGAGGACGGGCGGCGGACGGACGTGCTGGCGGGGCGGGCGGTCCGTCGCAGTCCCGTGCGACGGAACGCCACCCGCGGCTGAGTTACGGCTTGGGCAGCGTGCAGCCGCTCGCGCTCAGGTTCAGCTTGTTTCCCGTCGTGAAGCAGGCCGGGATCTGGTAGGTCTCCTCGGCGTAGTTGATGCCCTGGCGGACGGTGACGTTGCCGCTCGCGTCGACCTCGCACGGGTTGTTCTCCGTGCAGCGCTCGCCGTCCTCGTTGCCGGTGTTGTTGACGGCGACGACCTTGCCGGTGGCGTTGTCGATCACCGGCGAGCCGGAGGTGCCGCCGATGGTCTGGCAGGCGGAGGTGTAGCGGAGCGAGTCCTTCCAGGTCCAGTCGCCCTCCTTGAGGCGGTAGACGAAGCCGTCGATGTTGCAGGCGTAGGTCCGCTTCCAGTAGCCGGAGACGACCGTGATGGCGGTGCCGGCCGTGGGGTGCGTGTCCTGCACGGTCAGCGGGCTGATGCCGTACGAGCTCCTGATCGCGGAGTACGTGGTCGTCAGCCGGTAGATGGTGACGTCCGTGTCGGTCATCGTCGAGTAGACGACCTGGTTGGCCCGCAGCGTGGCGACCCGGGTGCCGGAGGAGTTCAGCAGGCCGAAGGAACGGCTGGAGGACTGGCCGGTGATGACCTCGCCGGGCGACGGGAAGCCGGTCTCCAGGCAGTGGCCGTTGGTCATGACCAGCGCCGGGTCGGTGTCCGCGGAGTTCGGGAAGCGGATGACCGAGCCGGAGCAGTTGCTGAGCGAGACGGTGCCGGCGAAGTTGACGGCCTTCAGGGCGGGTGCCGCCGTGTCCTTGACGGGCGCCGCGACCGCGGGCGCCGCTCCGGCCCCGGCGAGTACCAGGGCGGTGACGACGGCGCCGAGAGGTTTCTTCATGTGGGGGTCCCCTCTTGCGACTTGGGCGACCGGAGATCTTCCGGCCGCCCGCGTATTTGTCATGGGCATTGTGAGGGGAGAGGGATGGTGGGGCAAGGAGTCGTTTCAGGACCGGATTCGGGAGAGGCTTTGCGCCACCACCCGACTACCGGGGCCGCTTGCCGTGACCGGGGTTGTTGCCGGAGTTGCCGGGCGCGGAGGTGGTCTCGACGGGGGCCGAGCCGGACGTGGTGGCGGGGGCGGAGGGCCGCGCGGAGGCCGTGGCGGCGGCCGTCGGACTCGGGCTCGGGGTCGAGGTCCCGCCGCCGGGTGTGGTGGCGTCGGTCGCGGGCTCGGCGGACACCGGCGCGCCGCCGGGGGACGCCGGTGCGTCACCGCTCGCGGCGGACGCCTCCTGGCCGGTGGGCGCGGGAAGGTCGGTGGCCGACGGCCCCGTGTGCGCCCCCTTCCCCCCGGTCCCGCCCGCGGACGCCCCCGAGAAGGAGAACCCGGCGATCACGGCCGCCACCGACACGGCTCCCACCGCTCCCGCGACCGCGATCCGCGGCGAACGCCACCGGCCGGGCCTGCGCCGGGCACGGTGGCCGGGTGCGGCACGCCGCTGGGGACGGTCCGTGACCGGCAGCACGGCGGGCAGCCGGGCCGTCTCGTCGTAGGCGTTCTGCCAGCCGTGCGCGGCGGCCGGGTCGGCGTACTCCTCGTAGGAGGGCGCGGGCTGCTCCTGCGGGTGGTACACGCTCGGCGGGTCCTGCACACCACCGCTCGCCGGGTGGCAGGCGATGTCCGTCCCCTGCGCCCCGTTCTCGTACTCGGCTGGCCTCGACATGGCCGCGCATTGTAGAGACGGGTGGGGCCGACGAGACAGCTACCGGCGATAACAGCACAAACCTCGCGTCTCACGTGGCGGAAAACACGGCCCGAAAGGCGTTACCGGGCCGTAAGCTCCCTGACATGCAGGTGATCCAGTCGACGAAACTCGCCAACGTCTGTTACGAGATCCGCGGCCCGGTGCTCGAGGAGGCGATGCGGCTGGAAGCGGCCGGACACCGCATCCTCAAGCTGAACACCGGCAATCCGGCGGCGTTCGGCTTCGAGTGCCCGCCGGAGATCCTGGAGGACGTCCTCAGGAACGTCTCCACCGCGCACGGCTACGGCGACGCCAAGGGCCTGCTGGCAGCCCGCCGGGCGGTCGTCATGCACAACCAGACCCTCGGCATCGAAACCGACGTCGAGCACGTCTTCATCGGCAACGGCGTCTCCGAGCTGATCGTGATGGCGATGCAGGGGCTGCTGGACGACGGCGACGAGGTCCTCGTACCGGCCCCCGACTATCCGCTGTGGACCGCCGCCGTGTCGCTGTCGGGCGGCACCGCCGTGCACTACCGCTGCGACGAGCAGTCCGACTGGATGCCCGACCTGGCCGATGTCGAGCGCAAGGTCACCGACCGCACCAAGGCGATCGTCATCATCAACCCCAACAACCCGACGGGGGCCGTCTACGACGAGGCGGTGATCAAGGGGCTCACCGACATCGCCCGCCGCAACAACCTGCTGGTCTGCTCCGACGAGATCTACGACAAGATCCTCTACGACGGTGCCACGCACACCCCGACCGCCGCGGTCGCCCCGGACCTGCTGACCCTGACCTTCAACGGCATGTCGAAGGCCTACCGGGTGGCCGGGTACCGGGTCGGCTGGATGTCGATCTCCGGGCCGCGCGCCCACGCCGACTCCTACATCGAGGGCCTGACGATCCTCGCGAACATGCGGCTGTGCGCGAACATGCCGGGTCAGCACGGCGTGGTCGCCGCGCTCAGCGGCCGGCAGTCCATCAACGACCTGGTACTGCCGGGCGGCCGGCTCAAGGAGCAGATGGACACCGCGTACGAGCTGCTCACGCAGATCCCGGGGGTGAGCTGCGTACGGCCGAAGGGCGCCCTGTACCTGTTCCCGCGGCTCGATCCCAAGGTGTTCAAGATCAAGGACGACCGTCGGATGGTGCTGGACCTGCTGCGCAGCGAGAAGATCATGGTCGTGCAGGGGACCGGGTTCAACTGGCCCGAGCACGATCACTTCCGGGTGGTGACCCTGCCGACGGTCACGGACCTGCGGGACGCGATGGGCCGGATCGGACGCTTCCTGGACGGCTACGGCCAGCCCTAAACCTCTGCGGCCTCCTGATCTTTTCAGTTCGCTCAACTTTAGACGGAATCTAAGCTAGGATGGTTTCCTGACAGCACAGGAGGTCATCCATGTACGAGCCGATCCGCACCAAGTCGGTCCACAGCACGATGGCCGGCACGACCTCCGACTTCCCCCACCGCTCCCGCGAGGAGGAGCTGGACATCCAGCTCGCCGGGCATCTCGCGGCGCTGCTGACCGTGACGGACGAGCTGCGGGCGGCGGCCCCCTCCCCCGGCCTCGACGAGGCGGCGGAGCGACTCGCCCGGCAGGTGGCCCGGCTGCGGGGCGGGGTGACTCCGGTCCGTATGACGTCGGCGCCGTCCGATGCCGACGTCACGGCCCTGCACGAGCGGGCCCACGCCCTCGCGGGCCGCGCCCTGGTCGTGGCGGCCTCCCGCGCCGACACGGCGGCGGCGATCCTCGCCGCCGAGCAGATGGACGTCCACGCGGCGGCGCTGGAGCCGCGCGAGCTGGCGTCCACCTGAGCCCTTCCCCGCGGGGCTCTCCCTGACGGCCCCGGTCCGCGTGCACCCGCAGCGACGCGCGGACCGGGTGCCATGCACTGCGTTGGCTTGGCGTGGGGTGCGGTGTCGCCGTGGGGCGTTCTGTGCGTCGGCGGCTGCGGGTTCGTCGTGGCTTGTCGCGCAGTTCCCCGCGGCCCCTCAAGAGCGCGTTTCCGCGGCTCTTCGAGGGCGTTGCAGGGCCGGGGCCGGTATGTCACCCCCCGTTCATCGGTTGCGGCGGGGAATGTTGGGTTCCGGGAGCACTCTCCACGGCGTGAGACGCATCGTAGGGATCGTCCTCGCGGTCGTGTTGATGGGCGGCGTGGTGGCTGCCGTCCTCGCGGGCCGGGAAGCGGACGACAAGGGCACGGCAACGAAGACCGTGCGCATGGTGATCGGGTCGGAGAAGGCCGAGTACTTCGCCGACCCCGCAGTGGTGAACGCCCTCGCCGCCAAGGGCTACACCGTGAAGGCCGAGACCTCGGGGTCCTGGGCCATGGAGGGACTCGACCTCAAGGGCTACGACCTGGCCTTCCCCTCCAGTCAGGCGCCCGCCGTCGAACTGGCCGCGCGCTACCGGGTGCACGGCGCCCTGCCGCGGCCCTTCTACTCGCCGCTCGTCGTCGTGGCCCACCGCAGCGCCGCCCAGGTGCTCGCGGCGAACGGCCTCGCGACCCTCGACACCGGGCACCGCGGCACATTGAGAATGGCCGCCCTGCTGGACGCCGCCCGCCACGACCGGACCTGGCAGCAGCTCAAGGGGGCGAGCAGCTATGGCGAGTTGAGCGGAACCCTCTTCATCGCCAGCACCGACCCGGAGTCCTCCAACTCCGGCGCCCTCTACCTCGCCGCCGCCTCGTACGTGGCCAACGGCGGCCGGGTGGTCTCCGACAAGGGCGGTCTCGACCGCACCGAGCCGGTGCTGAGGAAGCTCGTCACCGTGCAGGGCGCCCAGCAGACCGGCTCGGACGCGGTCTTCCGGGACTTCGTCAGCGGGGCCGGCAACCCGCTCGTCTGGGTCTACGAGTCGCAGGTCGCCTCGCTGCTCGCGGGCGGACAGAAGCCCGGTGACCTGGTTGTGCTCTACCCGGACACCACGGTCGACAGCGACCACACCGTCGTACCGCTGACGGACGCCGGCAAGACGCTCTCCGAACTCCTGTCCACCGACCGGGAGTTGCGGCGGCTCGCGGTGCGGCACGGGTTCCGGCCGCAGGGCGACACGTCCGAGTTCGCCACGGACACCACATACCTCAAGCAAGCACTGACCGGCGTCCGGCAGGCGCCCGTGCCCACCTCCGCGGTGCTGCACGAGATGGCGCGCCGGGCGCGCGGATGAACGGGGGAACTCCTGTGAACGGCTTCAACGACACAGCTCAGCACGGCCATCAGCCCACCCTCAGCGGCGACGACGTCTTCACGCTGACCCCACCCGAGGCCGTCGCGCCCGTGCCGCGGGAGAAGGCCGGCGGACTCGTGCCGGTGGACGACGGCGTCCGCACCGACATGGCCGCGAAGGCCTCCGCGTACGTCGCCGGTCTCGCCGCCCTCGACGCCCGCTCGCCGGAGTTCGCCGGCAAGGTGGGCGAGATCACCGGCCTGGGCGCCGGCGAGATGCGGGCCGCGGCCGCGCAGTCCAACCGCATGCTGGAGCGGACCGTGCGCAGCCTGCCGGACAAGGGCGGGGACGCCCAGTCGAAGGTCGCCGGCTCGCTGGTCGAACTCCGGCGCGTCGTCGAGGACCTGGACCCCCGGGACCTGCCCGCCGGCAAGGGACGGAAGTTCCTCTCCCGGCTGCCCGGCGGGAACAAGCTGCGCGACCACGTCGCCAAGTACGCCTCCGCGCAGGGCACGTTGAACAAGATCGTGGGCTCGCTGCGCGGCGGCCAGGACGAACTGCGCCGGGACAACGCCGCGTTGCAGACCGAGCGGGTCCGCCTCTGGGAGACCATGGGCAAGCTGCAGGAGTACGTCGTGCTCACCGAGGCCCTGGACGCGGCCGTGGAACAGCACGTCGCCGGCGTCGCGGACCCCCAGGAGGCCGACGGTCTCCGTGCCGACGTGCTCTTCCCGGTCCGGCAGAAGCACCAGGACCTGCTCACCCAGCTCGCGGTGTGCGCGCAGGGCTACCTCGCCATGGACGTCGTACGCCGCAACAACGACGAGCTGATCAAGGGCGTCGACCGGGCGGCCACGACCACCGTGTCCGCCCTGCGCATCTCGGTGATGCTGGCGTCCGCGCTGGACAACCAGAAGAAGGTCGTCGAGCAGGTCAACGCCCTGCGCGGCACCACGGAGGACCTCATCCGGGGCAACGCCGAGATGCTGGCCACGCAGAGCGGGGAGATCCAGCGGATCGCCGCGGACCCGGCCGTGGGGGCCGAGACCCTGCGTGCCGCGTTCCAGCAGATCTACCGGACGCTGGACGCGATCGACACGTACAAGGTCCAGGCGACCGAGGCGATGGCGACGACGGTGGAGAACCTGACGACCGAACTCCGGTCCGCGAGCGCCTACTTGGAGCGCAGCCGGTCGCGGGGCGCGCTGGAAGGGGGTCTCGCGTGAGACGGACCCTCACCGCCGTCCTGTCGGCGGCCGCCCTGCTGACCGCGTGCAGCACGGCCCACAAGGACGACCCCACCGCCCCCGAACCCGGCACCCTGCGCATCCTCGCCTCCAGCGAAATCGCCGACATGGCTCCCGTCCTGGAGCAGGTCCGCAAGGACACCGGGCTCAGGGTCCGCCCCACCTACATGGGCACCCTCGACGCCGTGAACCTGCTGGCGTCGGGCCGGGCGGACGGCCGCTACGACGCCCTGTGGCTCTCCTCGGACGACTATCTGCGGCTGCGCCCCGAGGCGGCGAAGAAGATCGTCTCCGAGACGCCGGTCATGTCGAGCCCGGTCGCCGTCGGCGTCAGGACGGGCACCCTGCGGGCGCTCGGCTGGCAGCCGGAGAACGTCACCTGGTCCCAGGTGGAGAAGGCCGTACAGGACGGTGAACTGACCTACGGCATGACGGACCCGGCCCGCTCCAACTCCGGCTTCTCCACGCTGATCTCGGTCGCCTCCGCGCTCTCCGGCGCCCAGTCGGCGCTCACGGACGCGGACGTGGCGAAGGCGACTCCCCGCCTGAAGGAGTTCTTCAAGGGCCAGAAGCTGACGTCGGGTTCGTCGGGCTGGCTGGCGACGGCGTACAAGCGGCGCGCGAACGTCGACGCACTCCTCAACTACGAGTCCGTCCTCGCGGGCATCCCGGGCCTGACCGTGATCCGCCCCAAGGACGGCGTGGTGACGGCCGACTATCCGCTCTCCTCCCTCGCCACCACCGACGCGGCGACCCGCGAGGAGGTCCGCCGCCTGACCGAGGCACTGCGCACGCCCGCGATCCAGCGGCGGATCACCACCGCCACCCACCGCCGCCCGGTGATCCCGTCGGTGCCACCCGCGCCCGGCCTCGACACCGCCCGCCGCCGCGAACTCCCCTTCCCGGGTTCCCGTTCGGTCGCCGACGGCCTGCTGCACTCGTACGAGAACGAACTGCGCCGCCCCTCCCGCACCGTCTACGTCCTCGACACCTCCGGCTCGATGGACGGCGACCGGCTGGCCCGCCTGAAGCGGGCCCTAGCGGACCTCACCGGCGACTTCCGGGACCGTGAGGCGGTGACGCTGATGCCGTTCGGTTCCGGGGTGAAGAGCGTGCGGACGCACGTGGTCGACCCGGCGGACCCCAAGGCCGGACTGGACGCCATCCGCGCGGACACCGAGGCACTGTCCGCCGACGGCGACACCGCGATCTACACCTCGCTGGAGAAGGCGTACGGGCATCTCGGCACCGACCGCGACACGTTCACGTCGATCGTGCTGATGACGGACGGCGAGAACACGACGGGCGCGAAGGCCGCGGAGTTCGACTCCTTCTACCGCTCGCTGCCCGCCGACCGGCGGGAGATCCCGGTCTTCCCGATCCTCTTCGGCGACTCCGACCGCGGGGAGCTGTCCCACATCGCCGACCTGACCGGCGGCCGCCTCTTCGACGCTCGGAAGAGCTCGCTGGACGGCGCCTTCGAGGAGATCCGTGGCTATCAGTGAGTACCTCGAGTCCCGCAAGAACATCGCGGGCAGTGTCTGCGGACTGGCCGGCCTCGCGCTCACTTTCACAGGCGTGGCGGGCCCCTACTGGCCGGTGGTGGTCGCCGGTCTGTACGGCGCCGGTGCCCTGATCGCCCCACCGGAACGCCCGCCGCTGCCGGACTTCCCGTCGCCGTCGGCCCAGCTGGAGGAACTGCGGGCCGATTTGGAGAAGCTCGGCGCATACCTGGCGGAGGTCGACCTTGCGCCGGCCGCTGCGGACCGCCTCACGGAACTGACGGACCTGCTGACCGCCCTGCTCGACCCCGGCCGGGCGTCCGAACTGCTCGCCCAGGACCCGGAGGGCGTGCACACCCTGTCCCGGACGGTACGGCAGGACATCCCCGAGGCCGTCGACAGCTACGTACGAACCCGCTGGTGGACCCGCCTGACCCCCGGCTCCGAACCCCCGGAACACCACCTGGAACGCCAACTCGCACTCCTCCAGGAGGAGGCGAAGACACTGGCCACGGCGCTGAGGGAGACGGAGACCCGCCGCCAGGAGACCCACACCCGCTATCTGGAGGAACGCTCACGGTAAGCGCCCCGCTTCCAGGGGCGCGGGGAACCGCGCGACAAGCCACAGACGGCCCGCGGACGAAAACGGCGAAGGCCCGCCCCGTTCCTCCCGTCGGGGCGGACGGAAAGAGAAGGACAGGCCCGAGCCACACACGCCATTGTGCGCGGCCTCGCCGTACAACACCGCGGCCGGCCGTGACGATCACTGGTCAGGGCACATCCCAGCCGGCCGCGGAGTCTTTCAGGGAGCTGACGTCACCCCAGCCGCTGCACCAGCGCCCGGTACTCGTCCCACAGCTCCTTCGGCGTGTGGTCGCCGAACGTGTTGAGGTGCTCGGGAACCAGCGAGGCCTCCTCCCGCCACACGTCCTTGTCGACGGTGAGCAGGAAGTCCAGGTCGGACTCGGACAGTTCGAGACCCTTGGTGTCGAGGGCGCCCTTGGCCGGCAGGACGCCGATCGCGGTCTCCACACCCTCCGCCTTGCCGTCCAGCCGCTCCACGATCCACTTCAGGACGCGGCTGTTCTCGCCGAAGCCCGGCCAGACGAACTTGCCCTCGTCGTTCTTGCGGAACCAGTTGACGTAGTAGATCTTCGGCAGCTTGGACTGGTCCTTGCCCTTGGCCACGTCGATCCAGTGGCCCATGTAGTCGCCCATGTTGTAGCCGCAGAACGGCAGCATGGCGAACGGGTCGCGGCGCAGCTCACCGACCTTGCCCTCGGCGGCCGCGGTCTTCTCGGAGGCGACGTTGGCGCCGAGGAAGACGCCGTGGTTCCAGTCGAAGGACTCCGTCACCAGCGGCACCGCGGAGGCGCGACGGCCGCCGAAGAGGATCGCCGAGATCGGCACGCCCTTGGGGTCCTCCCACTCCGGCGCGATGATCGGGCACTGGGAGGCGGGCACGGTGAAGCGGGCGTTGGGGTGGGCGGCCGGGGTGTCGGACTCCGGCGTCCAGTCGTTGCCCTTCCAGTCCGTGAGGTGGGCCGGAGTCTCCTCCGTCATGCCCTCCCACCAGATGTCGTTGTCGTCGGTGAGGGCCACGTTGGTGAAGACCGAGTTGCCCCACAGCGTCTTCATCGCGTTGGCGTTGGTGTGCTCACCCGTGCCGGGCGCGACGCCGAAGAAGCCGGCCTCGGGGTTGATGGCGTAGAGCCGGCCGTCCTCGCCGAACCGCATCCAGGCGATGTCGTCGCCGATCGTCTCGACCGTCCAGCCGGAGATCGTGGGCTCCAGCATGGCGAGGTTGGTCTTGCCGCAGGCCGACGGGAAGGCCGCCGCCACGTACTTGGACTCGCCGGTCGGCGGGGTGAGCTTGAGGATCAGCATGTGCTCGGCCAGCCAGCCCTCGTCCCGCGCCATCACGGAGGCGATGCGCAGGGCGTAGCACTTCTTGCCGAGCAGGGCGTTGCCGCCGTAGCCGGAGCCGTAGGACCAGATCTCGCGCGACTCGGGGAAGTGCGAGATGTACTTGGTGGAGTTGCACGGCCACGGCACGTCGGCCTCGCCCTGCGCCAGCGGGGCGCCCAGCGTGTGGACGGCCTTGACGAAGAACCCGTCGGAGCCGAGCTCGTCGAGGACCGGCTGCCCCATGCGGGTCATCGTGCGCATGGAGACCGCGACGTAGGCGGAGTCGGTGATCTCGACGCCTATCGCGGAGAGGTCGGAGCCGAGGGGGCCCATGCAGAACGGGACGACGTACATCGTCCGGCCCTTCATCGAGCCGCGGAAGATGCCCTTCTCGCCCTGGAAGATCTCCCGCATCTCGGCAGGGGCCTTCCAGTGGTTGGTCGGGCCCGCGTCCTTCTCCTGCTCGGAGCAGATGAAGGTCCGGTCCTCGACGCGGGCGACGTCGCTCGGGTCGGAGGCGGCGTAGTAGGAGTTCGGGCGCTTGATCGGGTCGAGCTTCTTGAAGGTGCCCTTCGCGACGAGCTCCTCGCACAGGCGCTCGTACTCGGCCTCGGATCCGTCGCACCAGACCACGTTGTCCGGCTGGGTCAGTTCCGCGATCTCGTTGACCCACGAGATCAGTTCCTGGTGGTTGGTGGGGATCACGGTGGGAGCCGCGATGTCGCGCGCCACGATTGCTCCTAAATGAGGGATTTGTGATTTTGGAGGCCCCGTGGGGGCTGCGGCCCGGACGCTGCATGACTGGATCTTCAGCGCTCATCCGGTGCCGACCGCACTCATTTGATGATCCGAGTCGAGTGCCCATATGTCCAGAGGGCCTCACAAGTGAGCGGAGTGGGGATCGTCACGCACAACCGTGTTTCCACGCGTGATTTTGCGTGCACGTTGAGTTCATCTGAAGGTTCTTTTGCCGGACGACCGAACACCCACCGGCCATGAGATGATGGCCACTCTTCGCCAACATCTCGGCCCGCGCTGACCCGTAACTTACGGTTCCGTAGGTACGATGCAGGGCATGACTGCGCCCGTCCCCGACGCCGCCAAGAACACGCCGGCCGCCGGCCGCCGTCCCGAGGCGAACTCGATTCCGCAACAGATCAAGCAGCACACCCAGCAGCTCACCGATCCACTCAAGCCGAAGCTGCGCGGCTGGCTGCACCTCGGCATGTTCCCCGCCGCCCTGATCGCGGGCCTGGTGCTCACCGCCCTCGCCGACTCGCCCCGCGGCCGCATCGCCTGCGGCATCTACGCCCTGACGGCCTGTCTGCTGTTCGGCGTGAGCGCGCTGTACCACCGCGGCAACTGGTCCCCGCGCATGGACGGCATCCTGCGCAGGCTGGATCACGCCAACATCTTCCTGATCATCGCGGGCACCTACACCCCGCTGACGATGCTGCTGCTGCACGGGGCGAAGGGGCAGTGGCTGCTGTGGGGCATCTGGGGCGCGGCCCTGGCGGGCATCGCCTTCCGGGTGTTCTGGGTGGGCGCCCCGCGCTGGCTCTACACCCCCTGCTACATCGCGATGGGCTGGGCCGCCGTCTTCTTCCTGCCCGACTTCATGCGCGCCGGCGGCGTCGCGGTCCTGGTCCTCGTGATCGTGGGCGGCCTCCTCTACAGCGCCGGGGGCGTCATCTACGGCATCAAGCGGCCGAACCCGTCACCGCGCTGGTTCGGCTTCCACGAGGTGTTCCACTCCCTCACGCTCGCCGCGTTCGTCGTCCACTACGTGGGCATCTCGCTGGTGGCGTACCAGCACGCGTAGCGCCTCCCGGCGCCCAGCAAGGGCCACGGCTTCCGAGCCGTGGCCCTTTTTGCATGCTGATTTCGATTGACAGACACCATATTTTGAGAGCTACTCTCATTTCATGGCTACTGTCACTCCGGATCCCCGGCGCTGGTGGGCCCTGGCGGCCCTGGTCGCGAGCATGCTCACGCTCGGCTTCGACATGACGATCCTCAACGTCGCGCTGCCGACCATGGCCGCCGACCTCGGCGCCACCACCGGTCAGCAGCAGTGGATGGCCGACTCCTACATCGTGGTCTTCGCCGCCCTGATGCTCCCCGCGGGCCTTCTCGGCGACCGCTTCGGGCGCCGGCGCATGCTGATCACCGGGCTGGGGATCTTCCTGGCCGGTTCGCTGGTGGGCGCGCTGGCCGCGGACGTGAACTGGGTCATCGCCGCCCGCGCGGTCATGGGCGTCGGCGCGGCACTCGTCACCCCGCTCGCGCTGTCCGTCCTGCCCTCGCTGTTCAGCCCGGACGAGCGCACCAAGGCCGTCAGCATCATCTCCACCGCGTCCGCGCTCGGCCTGCCGCTCGGCCCGATCATCGGCGGCTGGCTGCTGAACCACTACTGGTGGGGCTCCGTCTTCCTGATCAACGTCCCCATGGCCGCGATCGGCATCGCCGCCTGCGTCCTGCTGCTCCCCGAGACCAGCGACCCGGCCTCCCCGAAGGTCGACACCGTCTCCACGGCGTGCACCGCACTCGGCCTCGGCGCCCTCGTCTACGCGATCATCGAGGCGCCCGACCGCGGCTGGAGCGACCCCCTGGTCCTCGCCCTGTTCGCCGCGTCCGCCGCCCTGCTCACCGCGCTGGTGCTGCGCGAACGCCGCACGGCGCGCCCCATGCTCGACATGACGCTGCTCGGCCACCGCGGCTTCCTGCTCAACACCGTCGCCGCGACCCTGGTGATGTTCGTCCTGTCCGGCCTGCTGTTCGTGCTGCCGCAGTACCTCCAGGCGGTACGCGGCAACGACGCCCTGGGCACGGGCGTCCGACTGCTGCCGATGATCGGCGGCCTCACCGTCGCCGCGAAGGGGGCGCCGGCCGCCGCCCAGCGATTCGGCGCACGGGCCACGGTCAGCGCGGGCCTGGTGGTGCTGGCGTTCGCCGCGTTCCTCGGCAGTCGTACGACGGTCCACTCCGGCTACGGCTTCACCGCGCTCTGGCTGTCGCTCACCGGCGTCGGCTTCGGCTTCGCGCTGGTCCCGGCCATGTCCGGGGCGCTCGCCACCCTGCCCAGGGACCGGGCGGGCAGCGGCTCGGGCCTCCTGATGACGTTGCGTCAGGTCGGCGGCGCCATCGGCATCGCCCTGCTCGGCAGCCTGCTCTCGAGTGCCTTCCGCGACCGGCTCGACGTGAGCGGGCTGCCCGCCGGGGCCGCGGACACCGCCGGCGACTCCGTCGTCGCGGCCCACATCGTCGCCGTCCGGGCGCACTTCCCCCATCTGGCCGCCTCGGCGGACGGCGCCTACGTGCACGGCATGGGCCTGGTCCTGCTGGTGTGCGGCGCCGCCGCCCTCGTATCGGCGCTGCTGGCCGCCGCGTTCCTGCCGAACACACCCGTCGCCGGGAAGGAGCCGCAGGACGCCCCGCGGATGGCCACCGCCGTCACGGATGCCGGACAATGACGTCCATGACGGCCGCACGCTCCCCCCTCTCCCCCGCCGACCGCCCCCGGCTCGGCCTGCGCGAACGCAAGAAGATCAAGACCCGCGAGGCGATCCGCACCGCGACCTACGGGCTGATCCGGGAGCAGGGGTACGACGCCACGACGATCGAGCAGATCGCCGAGCGCGCCGAGGTGTCGCCGTCGACCGTCTTCCGGTACTTCCCCACCAAGGAGGACATCGTCCTCACGGACGAGTACGACCCGTTGATGCTGGAGGAGCTGCGCGCGCGGCCCGCCGACGAGGCGTGGATGGACTCCGTGCGGTACGTGATGCACCGGGCCATGGACGTGATGATGACCGAGGACCCCGAGGTGGTGCGCACCCGGGCACACCTGTCGGCACAGGTCCCCGCGGTCCGTTCCCGGATGGTCGAGTCCATGTCGCAGACCGGACGCCTGCTGCGCGAGGCCATCGCGGAGCGCTCCGGTCGGGCCGCCGACTCCCTGGAGGTCCGCGTCTCCGCGATGTCCCTGGTCGGCGGGCTGATGGAGGCCAACATGTGCTGGGCGGAGAACGACTTCCGGGACGACCTGCGCGAGCTCGTGGACCGCGCGCTGGACGTCCTTGAACACGGCCTCCCCACGGAAAACCCCTGAGCCCGTCGTTCCCTCCCGTGACATCCTGACCGGGTGAACGGTCCCGAGATCCACGTCGAGTTCGCCCCCGAACTGGCCCTGTTCGTCCAGCGCCGGCCGAACCGGACCCTCGTCACCGACGGCGTCTCGTCCCTGGGCCACGCCGTGGAGTCGGCGGGCGTCCCGCTCACCGAGGTCGGCACGCTGCGGGTCGACGGCCGGGAGGTCCCGGTCTCCTACGTCCCCGCCGCCGGCGACCGCGTGGAGGTACGCACCGTCGAGCGCCCCCAGCGGGTCCCCGGGGCGCCCCTGCGCTTCCTCCTCGACGTCCACCTCGGCACCCTCGCCCGCCGGCTGCGCCTGCTCGGCGTGGACACGGCCTACGAGTCGACGGACATCGGCGACCCGGCGCTCGCCGCCCTCTCGGCCGCCGAGAAGCGGGTCATGCTCAGCCGCGACCGGGGCCTGCTGCGCCGCCGCGAGCTGTGGGCCGGCGCCTACGTGTACAGCACCCGCCCCGAGGACCAACTCCGCGACGTCCTCGACCGGTTCCGGCCCGAGCTGCGCCCCTGGACCCGCTGCACCGCGTGCAACGGGCTGCTGAAGGAGGCCACCAAGGAGGAGGTCGCGGACCAGCTGCACGGCGGCACCCAGCGCTCGTACGACGTCTTCGCCCAGTGCCGGGAGTGCGGGCGTGCGTACTGGAAGGGCGCGCACCACGAGCAGTTGGTGGCCATCGTGGAACGCGCCCTGGCGGAGTTCGCGGGCTAGGGACCGCTCAGCCGTTCAGCGCCGAGCGCAGTCGCTCCGGGTCGGTGGTCGGGGCGTCGCAGGTGAAGTTGCGGCAGACGTACGCGGTCGGCCGGCCGTCGGTCAGGGGCCGGTCCGCGAGCAACGGGAACTCGTCGCCGTCCGCGGTCCCCACGGCCACGACCGCGCCGGGGGAGGTCCCCAACAGAGCCGTACGGTGCAGGGTCCGCGTGCCGTCGTCGTCGAGGCCCGCACCGACGATCGCGACCTCCCGCGGCCCGTCGAGCAGCGCCTCGGCGACCGCGAGCCCCCAGCCGATGAACCGCGGCACCCGCGGACCCAGCGCCTTCACGACTCCCGACGCCCGCTCGGCGGCGGTGCGGTGGGGCTCGGAACCGGTGTGGGCGGCATAGCTCAGCAGGGCGCCCGCGGCGGCCGTCCAGCCGGACGGCACGGCGTTGTCGGTCGGGTCCTGCGGCCGGCGGATCAGCCGCTCGGCGTCGGCGGCGGTGTCGTAGAGCGCACCCGACTCGGGGTCGACGAAGCGGGCCAGGACGTGGTCGAGCAGGAATCCGGCGAACTCCAGCCAGACGCCCTCGCCCGTGACGGACGCGAGCGCGAGGAAGCCCTCGGCGACGTCGGCGTAGTCCTCCAGCACGCCCGCGTTGGCGCCGGCCCGGCCGTCCTTGCTGGTACGGGAGAGGCGGGCCTGCTCGTCGAGATGCAGCCGGACGAGGAGGTCGGCCGCCGTGACGGCCGCTTCGACGAGGTCGGGGCGGTCGAAGTAGGCCCCGGTCTCGGCGAGCGCGGCGATCGCGAGGCCGTTCCAGGCGGCGACGACCTTGTCGTCCCGGCCGGGAGCCGGGCGCTCGGCGCGCGCGGCGAGCAGGCGCTCACGGACGGAGGCGATCTTCTCCGCGTCGAACAGGCCGTCCTGCTGTGGGAGTTGCAGCACCGACTGACCGTGCTCGAAGGTGCCCTCCTCGGTCACGCCGAAGTACTGGGCGGCGAGTTCGGCGTCGTCGTCCCCCAGCACCTCGCGCAGCTGCTCGGGCGTCCACACGTAGTACGCGCCCTCGACGTGTTTGCCCGTCCCGTCGTCGCTGTCGGCGTCCAGCGCGGAGGCGAACCCGCCCTGCCCGGTGCGCAGTTCGCGCATCATGAAGTCGGCCGTCTCCAGCGCGACCCGCCGGGCGAGCTCGGAGCCCGTGGCCCGCCACAGGTGCGCGTAGACGCGGCACAGCAGGGCGTTGTCGTAGAGCATCTTCTCGAAGTGCGGCACGATCCAGTCGCGGTCGACGGAGTAGCGGGCGAAGCCGCCGCCGAGCTGGTCGTAGATCCCGCCGCGGGCCATGCGCTCGCAGGTGTCGGCGGCCATCTGCAGGGCGCCCTCGGAGCCGGTGCGGGCGTGATGGCGCAGCAGGAACTCGACCACCATGGACGGCGGGAACTTCGGGGCGCCGCCGAAGCCGCCGCGCTGCGCGTCGTACTCGCGGGTGAGCCCGAGCAGGGCCTGCGCGAGCTCCTCCTCGCCGGGGGCCTCGGGGCCGCCGTAGGAGATCTCCCGGCCGGCCAGGTCCCGGACGATCTTGCCGGCGACCTCCGCGACCTCCTCGCGCCGGTCGGCCCAGGCGCTGCGCACGCCCTCCAGGACCTGCCGGAAGGAGGGCATGCCGTGGCGGGGGGCGGGCGGGAAGTAGGTGCCGAAGTAGAACGGTTCGGCGTCCGGGGTGAGGAAGACGGTCATGGGCCAGCCGCCCTGGCCGGTGGCCGCCTGGACGGCCTCCATGTAGACGGCGTCGACGTCAGGACGCTCCTCGCGGTCCACCTTGACGCTGACGAAGTGCTCGTTGAGAAAGTCGGCGGTGGCCCGGTCCTCGAAGGACTCGTGGGCCATGACGTGGCACCAGTGGCAGCTGGAGTAACCGACGCTCAGCAGAACGGGCTTGTTCGCCTTGCGGGCCTCCTCGAAGGCCTCGGCCGACCAGGGCCACCAGTCGACGGGGTTGTCGGCGTGCTGGAGCAGGTACGGGGACGTCTCATGGGCCAGTCGGTTCACTCCTCCACTCTCCCACGGGCTCGGCCACGGCGTAGAAACGCATGTTGACCGGGCGCGCCCCCTCGGGGGCGGTCTCGCGGGAGTGGCCGTAGCGGTCCAGCATGGCGCGGTACTCGCGCATGAACGCGAGGAGTTCGTCCTTCGTGAGCCAGGTGCCGTGGCGCTGCACATGGGCCCAGCCGTCCGGGCCGCGGTACTCCTCGTGGGCGCGGCGGAAGAGCTGGGTGTCGACGTCGATCTTCAGCAGGGCGAGATGCCGGGCGGCCTCGAACTCCTCCTGGGTCATGCTCGCCGGGTCGGGCGTGGTGTGGCTGAACGGCAGCAGCCGCCACCAGCGCTCCCGGCCGCCCGACTTCTCCGGGATCTCCTCGATGAGCCGCTGCTCGGCGAGTTTGCGCAGGTGGTAGCTGGTCGTCCCGGAACTCTCGCCCAGTTCACGGGCGAGCACGGTGGAGTTCGCCTCGGCGTGCCGGCCGAGGTAGTCCAGGATGCGGCGGCGCAACGGGTTGCCGAGGGACTTGTACAACGCCGTGCGCTCGAGGCCGGTCATGCCGGTGTGTCCGGAGTCGGTCGTCTCGGTGTGTCCGGAGTCGGTGGTCCCGGTCCTGCCGTCGCTCATGCGGCCACTGTCAGCCTGGTCGCTCATGCGGCCACGGTAACCCTGAGCAACCCTGATCCGACCCTGATGTCTGCCGATTTTTCTTTGCAGAATTTTCTCTGCGGTCTAGCGTGGGGGCTTGGGAACGGAATGGGGGAAGAGCGTGAGGAAGCAGTCGTACGAGAAGCAGTTGGCGGGATGGACACTCCTCCTGCTGGGCATGGCGGTCGGCGCGGTGGCCGTGGCGCTGAAGAGGTGGACGGTGGTCTTCCTGGCCGCGGCGGCCGTGCTGCTGGTGCCGTGGACCGTGGTGCTGGGCCTGACCCTGCCGGCCGACACCGAGGTGCGGCACTGGTCGCTGGCCTGGACCGGCCTGGACGTCCTGATGGCGGCGGGCTGCGCGGCGACAGCCCTGCTGGGCCTGCGCGGCCGTCCCGCGGCCCGCCTCACGGCCTCGGCCACGGCGGCCGTCGCCGTCCTGGACGCCTGGTTCGACATAACGACCGCGCAGGCGGGCTCCGGCCTCGCCCAGGCCCTGGCCTGCGCGGTCGGCGAGGCGGCGCTGGCCTGCGTCTGCGTGTTCCTGGCGGTGACCGACCGCCGCTCCCGGACCTGAGGGGCCGTCATGCGCCGTCGATCGCGGTCCTCGTGCGCGGTTGATGGCGCCGTTGATCGCGCCGTTGATCGCGTCGTTGATCGCGGCCCTCTGTCGCTCGCGTCCCTCGCGAAGGACACTCGTAGGCACAGGAGTTGCCGCCGGAGGGGGAAGCGACATGCGGGACGGCCATCGGGCGGAGGCCGAGCGGCTGTTGGCTCGGGCCGTGGAGGAGGAGGTGCGGCGCTCCGGCGGGCGCACCGACGGGGCCGTCCTGCTGTCGCGGGCGCGCGGGGCCCTGGACGCCATGGCGGAGACGGCCGCCGAGGAGTACGCGGCGTACACCCGCGCGCTGGACGAGGCGGACGCCGGACGGCTCACCTTCGCCCAGCGGTACGCGAAGGAGGGGTCCGGAACTCCCCTGCTGGTGGCGGCCGTCGCCGCGATCGCCGCCGTCGTCGCCGACCTGGCCTTCGGCACCGACACCGGCACGGCGGTCGGGGTGGGCGCGACCGTGGGTGTCGTGGCCGCCGCGGCGACGGTCGTCAAGGTCGCCGGCTCCCATCTGCCCGACGCACACCACCACGCCGGTGCCGCGAACCAGCCGGGCGGCCCCGAGCAGCTGCGCCTGCAGTGGCTGACGGCGCTGGAGGTGCGCGGCATCCGCCCCTTCCTCGACCAGCAGCGGGTACTGGCCGCCTCGACAGGACCGAAGCAGAGCGGCCCGCGGCTGAAGGGCGCGGACAAGAGCGCGGCGGCCCGCGGGCGGACCGTGCTGCAGCAGTCGTTCGGCCAGCTCCCCTCCCCCGAGGGCGCGTTCGCGGGCCGACGGCAGGAGATGGCCCGGATCCGGCAGTGGGTGCAGGCTTCCCGCGCGAGCACGGAGACCCGGCCGACGGTCGTCGTGCTGCACGGCGCCCCCGGCAGCGGCCGCACGACCCTCGCCGTGCGCGCCACGCACGACCTCAAGGACTACTTCCGCGGCGCCTGCGTCGTCGACCTGCGCGGCGGCAGCCCCGAAGAGGCCCCGCTGTCCACCCGGGATGCCCTGCTCCACCTCCTCAACCGCCTCGGCGCACCCCGCGAACAGCTCCTGTTCCGCGAGCGGTCCTCCCCCGACCAGCAGGTCAAGCGGCTGAGCGAGCTGTACCACCAGCACCTCAAGGGCCTCGCGGTCACGGTCGTCCTGGACGACGCCTCCGACCCCGAACAGGTCCGCGCGCTGGTCCCCGAACGCTCCGACAGCCTGGTCCTGGTCACCACCCGCGAGCCTCTCGCCCTCCCCTCCGACATCCAGGCGTGGGTGCACGAGCTGCCGGTCGAGGCCCTGGACGCGGCGGGCGCCGAGGAACTCCTGGACGCCGCCGCACAGGACAGCTCCGAGCCCTACGACGCCCAGTCCGCCGAGCGCATCCGGGAGTTGTGCGGCGGCCTGCCGCTGGCCCTGCGCATCGCCGGCTCGTCGCTGGGGCCGCGCTCCCCGCGCCGGCTGGCCACGGACCTCGGGGCGTACGGCCCCGTCGAGCCGACCGAGCGCGCCCTGTGGCTGTGCTACACCGACCAGTCGGACACGGCCCGCCGGCTGCTGCGCCGCCTCGCGCTCGCCGGCCGGGCCTCCCTCGGCGCCGCGGCCGCCGCCGCCCTCCTCGCCACCGACGAGACCGAGGCGACCCGCCGGCTGGCCGCCCTGTCCCGCGCGGGCCTGATCGACCACGTCCGCGGCAGCCGCTACCGCCTGCACGACCTGGTGCGGGCCTTCGCCCAGGCCCGCCTCCTCGACGAGGAGGAGCCGGCCGAGCGCACCGCGGCGCAGGAACGGCTGATCGTCAACTACGCCGAACTCGCGGACTCCGTGCTGCGCCTCGTCGACGGCAACATGTCGACCCGCTCGGACCGCTTCAGCCCGCACGGCTTCACCTCGCTGGAGGAGGCGCTGCGCTGGCTGGACGACGAGACGAGCTTCATCACCTCGACCCTGCGGCACGCGGAGGGCGTGAACCAGGCGGCGGTCCTCAACCTGCTCGGCGCCCTGTGCGACTACTGCCTGCTGCGCGGCGACCTCTACCGCCTGGGCGAGATCAGCGAGCTGGCCCAGGCCGTCGACCAGGGCCTGCTGGTCCGCTCGGTGCAGTGGCGCACCGGCATCGCGGCCCGCCAGCTCGGCGAACTGGACAAGGCGCGCACGACCCTGTCGTCCGTGGTCGACCTCTATCTGGAGGCGCACCACGACGCGGGCGCCGCCCGCGCCCTGTGCTCCCTCGGCATCACCCTCCACCACCAGGGCAACCTGACCGAGGCGGCGGCGAAGCTCCGCGAGGCCCTGAGCCTCCAGTCCGCCCCCGAACTGGCCACGGACCGCGCCTGGACGATGCACGCGCTGGCGGCGGTGGAGCGCGACCGCGGCCAGGTGGCCGAGGCCCTGGACCTGCTCACCCGCTCCCTGGTCCTGCACCGCGCCGGCGAGTCGGTGCACGGCGAGGCCTGGGCGCACTTCCAGCTCGGCCAGCTGGGCTTGCGCATGGGCGACGTCCCGCGCGCCGAGTCCGAGCTGCGCGCGGCCCTGGACCGCTACGGCCGCACCCGCGACGCCCGGGGCGAGGCCTGGGCCCTGACCCAGCTGGCCCGCGCCCGCCTCGTCGCCGGCGACCCGTCACCGGCCGTGGACGGCCTGCGCCGGGCGGCCTCCCGCCACCGCGAGAACGAGGACGCCCGCGGCGAGGCCTGGACGATCTACTACCTGGGCCAGGCGCTGGAGGAGACGGGCAACCTCGACCTGGCCGTCCGCGAACTGGAACGCTCCCGCACGATGTTCTCCCGGATGCGGGACGTCTACGGGCTGGCCTGCGCCCGCCACCACTCGGCGCGGGTCACCCGTGACCAGCGCGCCGCCCAGACCGGTTCGCTGCGCAACTCCGGCTTCGCCAGACAGCTCCTGGTCGACGCCCGCGCCGACTTCCAGCGCATCGGCGTCGCCCACGGCGAGGCCTGGACCTGCCTGGAACTGGCGGTCGTGGACGCGGGCAACGCCCGTACCCCACAGGCGCTGGCCCTGTGCGACGAGGCGATCGACCTGTTCACGTCCTACGGCGACCGGCGCGGCGAGGACTGGGCCCGCTTCCTGCGCTGCACCCTCCTGCCCTACGCCGCTCCCGGCGGCGTCGAGATCGGCACGGCGGTCGCCCAGGAGGACCTCACCCAGCTGTCCCGCACGAGACACCCCCTGCGGGACGAGAAGCTCGACGACTACGTCGGGGCCTACCAGCTTCTGCTGGAACGCGGCGTGGACCTGGACACGGGTTGGCAGGCCTGGCGCCTGGGCATGGTGCCGAGCCGGCATGCGCGGGAGGTGATGGGGGTGCCCGTGGCCGTGCGGCAGGACTGACGACCGTCAGCCCCGCCGTGGGGCGTCAGCCCCGTCGCCGCCGGGCGGTCAGCTCGAGGAGGTCTTGCCGGAGGCCTCCGCGGAGGGCTTCTCCTCGGAGTCCGCCGGGTCCTCGAACTTGACCTTGCCCATGTGCTTGTTCATGGACTTCATCAGCCCCCACACCGCCAGGGCCATCACCGCGAAGACGATGAAACCGAGGACGCCGGGGGTGACCTTGTTCTCGTCCACCTCCTTGGCGAGGGGGACGAGGTGCGTCACTGCCAGGCTCACGCTTGCACTCATGTCAGGCATTGTCGCGGATGCCCGCGAAGAGGTCGTCCTCGGGGAGGGAGGTGTCCACGAGCGACTTCGCCAGCTCGTACTCCTCCGTCGGCCAGACCTCCTTCTGGATCTCCATGGGGACCTTGAACCAGCCGCCGTCGGGGTCGATCTGCGTGGCGTGCGCGATCAGGGCCTTGTCACGGATCTCGAAGAAGTCGGCGCACGGGACGTGCGTGGTCAGCGTGCGCTCGACGCGCTCGAACTCGCTCCAGCGCTTGAGCCAGTCCCCGTACGGCGACTCCAGGCCGCGCTCCAGCAGCGCGTTGTGCAGCGCCTCGGTGCGGGGGCGGTTGAAGCCCTGGTTGTAGTACAGCTTCCGCGGCTGGTACGCCGGACCGAACTCGGCCTCCGGGTACTTCTCGGTGTCCGCCGCGCCCTCGAACGCCACCATCGAGATCTTGTGGGTCATGATGTGGTCGGGGTGCGGGTAGCCGCCGTTCTCGTCGTAGGTGGTGATCACCTGCGGACGGAAGGAGCGGATCTGCTTCACCAGCTCGCCCGCCGCCTTGTCGACGTCCTCCAGGGCGAAGCAGCCCTCGGGCAGCGGCGGCAGCGGGTCGCCCTCCGGCAGGCCGGAGTCGACGAAGCCGAGCCACTCCTGCTTGATGCCGAGGATCTCGCGGGCCTCGTCCATCTCCTTCTTGCGTACCTCGTGGATGTGCTCCTCGATGTACTTGTCGCCCTGCAGCTTCGGATTGAGGATGGAACCGCGCTCCCCACCGGTGCAGGTCACGACCAGCACGTCCACCCCCTCGGACACGTACTTCGCCATGGTGGCCGCGCCCTTGCTCGACTCGTCGTCGGGGTGGGCGTGCACGGCCATCAGTCGCAGCTGGTCAGTCAAGACTCAATCCTCGTAAAGTCGGCGCCCCGGTGTCTTCGGGTGCGAACGGCGGCTTCTATAGTGACCGAATCCGGGGGCGAATAATTCCGGGGTCCGGCTCCGCAGGCCCCGCACGGAGAGGACGATCATGGGTACGGCGAGCACTCAGCTGCCCGAGGGCCGCTACGGCCGCTCCTCGGACGCGCGTGCCGACCACAAGCTCAAGATCGCCGGCGCCGTCCTCGGGACCCTCCTGCTCGTCCTGGTCGGCTATTTCGCCTACCACTACGTCGCCCAGAACAAGATCAGCGGCGAGGTGATCACGTTCGAGCCGCACCAGAGCTCCGTCACGGTGCATCTGGAGGTCCGCAAGGACGCCGACGCCTCCGGCTACTGCACGGTCCGCTCCCAGGCGGCGGACGGCTCCGAGGTGGGCCGGGCCGACTTCCGCTTCGACGGCAGCGCCACGCGGATCGACAAGGTCGTCACGCTCCGTACGACCGCTCCGGGCACCACGGCCGAGCTACTGGGCTGTCACGCCGACTGACATCACCCCGATGCATTGCGTCTGACCTGCGCCGACGTAATTCTGATGGCTTATGTCCTCCCCCTTCGGCCACTGAATTGTTAGGCTCGTGGTTTCGCCCTTCCGTGAAGGAACATTCTTCTGGGTAGGGCGATGCTTTGTATTCCCAGTACCTACGAGGAGCACCTGTGACCCAGACCAGCGAGAACGTCACCTGGCTGACCCAGGAGGCGTACAACCAGCTCAAGGCCGAGCTGGAGTACCTGTCTGGTCCCGCGCGCACGGAGATCGCCGCCAAGATCGCGGCCGCGCGCGAGGAGGGCGACCTGCGTGAGAACGGCGGGTACCACGCGGCCAAGGAAGAGCAGGGCAAGCAGGAGCTCCGTGTGCGCCAGCTGACCCAGCTCCTGGAGAACGCCAAGGTCGGTGAGACGCCGGAGTCGACGGATGGGGCCGTGGCGCCCGGCATGGTCGTGACCATCGCCTTCGACGGCGACGAGGACGACACGATGACCTTCCTGCTCGCCTCCCGCGAGTACGCGAGCTCCGACGTCGAGACCTACTCGCCGCAGTCCCCGCTCGGCTCGGGCGTGATCGGCCACAAGGTCGGCGAGGACGCGGAGTACGAGCTGCCGAACGGCAAGAAGGCCTCCGTGAAGATCCTCAAGGCCGAGCCCTACAACGGCTGACCCGGCTCTTGGGCCGCTCGCGGCCACCCTGCCCTCGACCCGCCCCCGGCGCCCTCTCGGCGCCGGGGGCGTCGTCGTGTCCGCACCGCGCGGCCGTCAGTCGGCGCGCGGGCCGCTCACGCCGTCGCCGAGCGGTACTTCCTCACCGCCAGGGTCCGGAAGACGACGATGATCAGTGCCGAATAGATCAGCGAGGCCCACACCGGGTGCTGCATCGGCCAGGCTCCGGACTGCGACTGGCCGGGGTTGGCGAACAGCACCCGGCAGGCCTGCACGGTGGCGCTGAACGGGTTCCACTCGGCGATGTGGCGCAGCCACGGGGTCATGTGGCTGGTGTCCACGAAGGCGTTGGAGATGAACGTCACCGGGAACAGCCAGATCAGTCCGCTGGAGGTGGCGGCCTCGGGGGTGCGTACCGACATGCCGATCAGGGCGCCGATCCAGGTGAACGCGTAGCCGAGCAGGAGCAGCAGGCCGAAGGCGGCGAGAACCTTGGCGGCGTTGGTGGAGCCGTTCGACCCGACCCGCCAGCCGACCAGGACCGCGACCACGGCGAGCACTACCAGGGTCAGCGCCGTCTGGACGAGGTCGGCGAGCGTCCGCCCGGTCAGCACCGCGCCGCGCGCCATCGGCAGGGAGCGGAAGCGGTCGATGAGCCCCTTGTGCATGTCGTCGGCGATGCCGGCGCCGGAGCTGGCGGTGGCGAACGTGACGGTCTGCGCGAAGATGCCGGCCATCAGGAAGTTCTTGTAGTCGGTGGCGCTGGTGCTGCCGCCGATCTGCATGGAGCCGCCGAAGACGTAGGTGAACAGCACCACGAACATGATGGGCTGGATGAGCCCGTAGATGATCATCTCGGGGATCCGGGACATGCGGATCAGGTTCCGCTTGGCGACGACCATCGAGTCCCGGAAGGACTGGCTGATCGGGTTCCCGGTCGGCGCGACCCGCACGGCGTCGGTGACGGCGCTCACTTGGCCTCCTCCTCCTTCTTCTGCTTGCGGTCCTGGGCGGGCGCGTCCGCCGTCGCGCCGTTCTCCTCGGGTTTCATCTCGGCCACATGGCCGGTCAGGGAGAGGAACACGTCGTCGAGGGTCGGGCGGCGCAGGCCGATGTCGTCCATCTCGATGCCGCGGACGTCCAGTTCTCGGATGATCTCGGCCAGCAGCTTGGCGCCGCCGGTGACGGAGACGGTGAGCTTGCGGGTGTGCTCCTCGACGGTGACGTCGCCCTTGCCGAAGCCGCCGAGGACCTCGCGGGCGGTGGGGATGTGCTCGCGTTCGTGCACCACGACCTCGACGCGCTCGCCGCCGGTGCGGGCCTTGAGCTGGTCGGAGGTGCCGCGGGCGATGACGCGGCCGTGGTCGACGACGGCGATGTCGTGGGCGAGGTGGTCGGCCTCTTCCAGGTACTGCGTCGTCAGCAGCAGGGTCGTACCGCCGGAGACGAGCTGTTTGATGACCTCCCACAGCATCTGGCGGTTGCGCGGGTCGAGGCCGGTCGTCGGCTCGTCCATGAACATCACGGGCGGGGAGACGACCAGGGCCGCGGCGAGGTCGAGCCGGCGGCGCATGCCCCCCGAGTACGTCTTGGCCGTGCGGTCGGCGGCGTCGGCGAGGTCGAACTGGGCCAGCAGTTCCTCGGCCCGGGCCTTCGCGGCCTTGGCCCTCATCTGGTACAGCTGCCCGACCATCTGCAGGTTCTCCCGGCCGGTCAGGTACTCGTCGACCGCGGCGAACTGGCCGGACAGGCCGATGGAGCGGCGTACCTCGTTCGGGTGCTTGAGCACGTCGAGGCCCGCGACGACGGCCCTGCCACTATCCGGTTGCAGCAGCGTGGTCAGACAGCGGACAGTGGTCGTCTTGCCCGCGCCGTTCGGCCCGAGCAGGCCCAGGACGGTGCCTTCGGGGACATCGAGGTCGACGCCGTCCAGAGCCCTTACGTCACCGAAGGTCTTCACCAGGCCTTCGGCATAGATGGCGCCTGGCATATGAGTCTCCACGTCGTTGGGGATTCTTTGGAAAGCCTAGGTTTGTGCACTTTGCTCCGCCCGACGGATGCCGGACGGACGGGCGAGCGGCCACGAGACACACCATAACGCGATGTATCGCGTCTCTCAACGGATTTTCCCGAATGTGTGACGAAGAGCCCCTGAGCTGGGCTTTCCCTTGCGGCTGTGCGAATCCCGGCGTCTCAGTCGATGACCGTGTAGCCCGCCTCGCGGAGGGCGCGGCCGACCTCGGCGCAGTGCTCCGGCCCTTTCGTCTCCAGGTGCAGCTCGACCTCCGCCTCCGTGAGCCCGAGCCGTGGGTCGGTCCGTACGTGGCTCACATCGAGGACGTTAGCGTCGACCACTGACAACACCCCGAGAATCGTCGCGAGCGCCCCCGGCCGGTCCGTCAGCCGCAGCCGTACGGCCAGGTAGCGGCCCTGCGCGGCCATGCCGTGCCGCAGCACGCGCTGCAGCAGCACCGGGTCGACGTTGCCGCCGGACAGCACCGCCACGACCGGTCCCTCGAAGGCGCGCGGGTCGCTCAGCAGCGCCGCGACCGGGCTCGCGCCCGCCGGCTCGACGACCATCTTGGCCCGCTCCAGGCACAGCAGCAGCGCGGCGGCCAACTCGTCCTCGGTGACCGTGCGGACTTCGTCCACCAGCTCGGCGATGATCCCGAACGGCACGTCACCGGGCCGCCCGACCTTGATGCCGTCGGCCATCGTCGCCGGATGCTCGATCGACACCGGGTGCCCGGCCGCGAGCGAGGGCGGGTACGCCGCCGCGCCCTCCGCCTGCACCCCGACGATCCGCACGTCCGGCCGCAGGGCCTTCACCGCCACCGCGACACCGGCCGTCAGACCGCCGCCGCCGATGCCGACGACGATCGTCCGCACCTCCGGGCACTGCTCAAGGATCTCCAGGCCGACCGTGCCCTGCCCCGCGATGATGTCGGGGTGGTCGAAGGGGTGGATGAACACCGCGCCCGTCTCGGCCGCGTACGCCTGGGCGGCGGCCAGCGTCTCGTCCACCACCTGCCCGTGCAGACGCACCTCGGCGCCGTACTCGCGCGTCGCGCTGATCTTCGGCAGCGGGGCGCCCTTCGGCATGAACACCGTCGCCCGCACGCCCAGCAGCGAGGACGCCAGGGCCACGCCCTGCGCGTGGTTGCCGGCACTCGCCGCGACGACCCCGGCGGCCCGCTGCTCGGGCAGCAGCCCGGCGATACGGACGTACGCGCCGCGCAGCTTGAACGACCCCGTCCGCTGGAGGTTCTCGCACTTCAGGTGCACCGGCGCGCCGACCAGCTGGGACAGATGCCTGCTGCCCTCCATCGCCGTCATCCGCGCCACGCCCGAGAGCATCTTCTGGGCGCCCCGGACGTCGTCCAGGGTGACGGACCGCAAGGAGTCAGCCGTGCTGTAGCTCATGACTCAAGCATCGCAGTTCACAGGCGCGTACGGCCGGTGTGACCAACGTCCGAGACTGGTTTGCGCAGCGCCGGTACGGCCCGCCTCCCGGCCGCGTACTCTGTCCCCCATTCACAGACCACCCTCATGAAGCGAGCCTCCGGCCATGCCCACAACACCTGAAATGTCGATGGACATGACGACCGTCGGTGACACCGGTCTCCTCGACACGCTGCAGCACGAGGTGGCGGTCTTCGCCCGCCGTGCCGAACAGACCCGGCTCGGCGGGGTCGGGCAGGTGCGCAACTCCATGGACCGCGCCGCGTACCTGCTGCTCAACCGCCTCGACAACGAGGGCCCCATGGGCGTCAAGGCCCTCGCGGCCAGCATGGGCATCGACTCCTCGACGGTCACCCGGCAGGTGGCTCCGCTCGTCGACACCGGGCTCGTCAAGCGCACCTCGCACCCCGAGGACGGGCGCGCGGTGGTGCTCCAGCTGTCCCCGCGCGGGCAGTCGCGGCTGGAGGAAGTGCGGTCCTCCAGGCGTCAGTTGATGGCCGAGCTGACACACGACTGGGCGCCGGAGGAGCGCGAGGCGTTCTGCACTCTCCTCACGCGCTTCAACACCGCCCTCTCCGCCCGGATGAGCGTGCAGGGCGTACCGGGGCCGGAGGCGTCGCAGCCGTCGTAGGCGGCGTGGGTGCTGTGGGCGGCGTGGAGAGTGCCGTAGGCGGCGTGGGTGCGCAGGTGCTGTGCCTGCGCCTCTCGGGTTGCTGCGCGGCCCCTCTCGCGCGCGTGCATGGCGCGCGGCTCTTGACCGAAA
Source organism: Streptomyces sp. C1-1 (assembly GCF_050214755.1). Classification (NCBI taxonomy): domain Bacteria; kingdom Bacillati; phylum Actinomycetota; class Actinomycetes; order Kitasatosporales; family Streptomycetaceae; genus Streptomyces; species Streptomyces sp. C1-1. The sequence continues at coordinate 4,096,854 of NZ_CP189826.1, forward strand.
GGCCGCCCCTGGCCTCATATGAGATCGGGCCCTCGTCGTACACGGTTTCGTATGCCGTACGGCGGCCGGGTCCGGGGTCTCACGGAGGCGCGTCAGGGTGGGAGGCGCGGTGCGACAACGGCAGGCGTCACAAGGTGCCCGCCGGGCCCGGGAGTTCGAGGCGTTCGTCGCGGGCGCGGCAGGGCGGCTGCTGCATGCCGCCACGCTGCTCACGGCGGAGCTGCCGGAGGACAACCCGCGGGCGCGGCGGCTGCTGACACACGCCCTCGCGCACACGTACGCGTGCTGGGACCGTATGCGCGGGGAGGACCCGTACGACCGCACCCGCCAGTATCTGGCCACCCGCTTCGCGCGTGCCGCCTGGCACCAGTACGGCGGTTTCGGCCGGAGCCGCCCGCACCCCGGCAGCGCCCTGGCGGGGCTGGCACCGCAGGAGCGCCTGATCCTGGTCCTCAGGCTGTACGAGGGGGTCGCCGAGGAGCAGACGGCTGCACTGCTCGGTCTCCCGGTCGACCGGGTGCGCTCCATCTGCGACCGCGCCACGACGTCCCTGCTGCATCCCGCGCGTGGCAGGCCCTCGCCGGTGATCGGGGCGAAGGTGGCGCCGTCATGAGGCGCGGGTTTCCGCGGACGCGTTCCGGAGTTGCGGCTGGTGACCGGCGGCGGGCACCGGTGCGGGGAGGTGCGGGGTGAACCGGCCCGAGCGTGAGGCCACGGCACGTCGGCTCATGGAGCAGGAACCGCCGCCCGTGCCGCCGGAGCTGTACGACGACGTCATGCGGCGCGGCGCCCGCATGCTGCGCCGCCGCAGGATCGTCCGGCGGCTGATGTGGCTGCTGCTGTGCGCCGCGACCGTGGCGTTCGTGGTGTGGGCGCTGACGGCCCGCCCGTGGGTGGAGCCGCCGTCGCAGACGACTCCCCCGTACACGGGCTGGTGAGCGGGCGGTCAGCCGAGCGCCTGCTGCAGGTCCTCCAGGAGGTCGTCGACGTTCTCGATGCCCACGGAGAGCCGCACGAGATCGGCGGGCACCTCCAGGGCCGAGCCGGCCGCGGACGCGTGCGTCATCCGCCCCGGGTGCTCGATCAGCGACTCGACGCCGCCCAGGGACTCGCCGAGCGTGAAGATCTTGGCGCGGTTGCAGACCTCCACGGCCGCCTCCTCGCCGCCCTCGACGCGGAACGACACCATGCCGCCGAAGGCCCGCATCTGCTTGGCGGCGACCTCGTGACCGGGGTGGTCCTCCAGGCCGGGGTAGAGCACACGCGTCACGCGCGCGTGCCGGGTGAGCATCTCGGCGACCTTGGTGGCGTTCTCGCTGTGCCGGTCCATGCGCACCGACAGCGTCTTGGTACCGCGCAGCACCAGCCAGGAGTCGAAGGGCCCGGCGACCGCGCCCATCGCGTTCTGGTGGTAGGCGAGCTCCTCGCCGAGCGTCTCGTCGGAGACGATCAGGGCGCCGCCGACCACGTCCGAGTGGCCGCCCATGTACTTGGTCAGGGAGTGCACGACGACGTCCGCGCCGAGCGACAGCGGCTGCTGCAGGTACGGCGTGGCGAAGGTGTTGTCCACGACGAGCTTCGCGCCCGCGTCCCGGGCGACCTGGGCGACGGCGGCGATGTCGGTGACGCCGAGCAGCGGGTTGGAGGGGGTCTCCACCCACACGGCCTTGGTCTTCGGGGTGATCGCGGCCCGCACGGCGGACGGGTCGCTGGTGTCGGCGACCGACCACTCCACGCCCCAGCGGGCGACGACCTTCGCGAACAGGCGGAACGTGCCGCCGTACGCGTCGTTCGGGATGACAACGTGGTCGCCGGGGCTGAGCAGCGTACGCAACAGGCAGTCCTCGGCCGCCAGTCCGGACGCGAACGCGAGACCGCGGCGGCCGCCCTCGAGGGCCGCGAGGTTCTCCTCCAGAGCGGTCCTGGTGGGGTTGGCGCTGCGGCTGTACTCGTAGCCGCCGCGCAGACCGCCGACGCCGTCCTGCTTGTAGGTCGAGACCTGGTAGATCGGCGGGACGACGGCGCCGGTGAGGGGGTCGGCGGTGTTGCCCGCGTGGATCGCGAGGGTCTCGAAGTGCTGACTGATATGCCTGTCGCTCATGGGGACCGAGCGTAGTGCGCTCGCGGGACAGGTGCCGGACGGCGAGGCTCGGGAAGCGGGACCGGGGGGTTTTCCACAGGTTCTTTCCACAGGCTCGGGGACCGGTTGGCCAATTGTCCGAGGCGTCTGGAACGCTTGAGGCATGGAACTTCTCTGGGTCCTGGTCGCGGTCGCCATGCTGGGCTTCGTGCTGCTTCCGGTCATGCGGCGCAGGCGGGGCGGGATCGAGCAGGTCCCGGCCGGCCACCCGGACGCCGCGGACCCCGCGGACTACGGCTTCGTACTCGAGGAGGAGCTGGACGTCCGCATGCCCGGCCCCGACCACGACCTGCTGGACGTGCTGGACCTGGTGCAGCGCACGCAGGACTACCGGGCGGCCTCCCAGCTGCTGGCGGGCACCGAGGCTGAGGGCGAGCTGCGCTGGCAGCGGGTGCAGGCCTTCGCGGGCGCCGCGTCGCTGGAGCTGAAGGAGCGGCCGGGCGGGGTCGGCGAGGTGCCGGGCGGGCAGTGGCTGCGGGTGTGGCGGGCCGAGCAGCCGAAGGACGCCGGCGGTGCGGCCGTGCACGCCGAGTTCCTGGTGCAGCAGGCGTGGCGGACGTCGACGCCGGGCACGGACGACTTCCGGATCATCATGGAGGAGGCGAGGGCGGCCTGCGGGGACGCGGCGCTGCTCGCCCCCGGCGACCCGGTCCCGTACATCGTCGAGCTGTCGGTGGCCCGCGGGCTGGGCTACTCCGAGCCGGAGTTCGACCAGCTGTGGCTGAAGATCCTGGACCGCGCCCCGTCCCACATGGGCGCGCACCTGGCGGCCCTGCACTACTGGTGCGAGAAGTGGCACGGCTCGCGTGAGCTCGCGTACTCCTTCGCGGAGGCCGCGGCCGCCCGCGCCCCGCGGGGTTCCCTCCTCGCCGCCATGCCGCTGTTCGCGGTCTTCGAGCACCTGCCCGAGGTGAACCTGGTCCGCGGCTTCTACCAGAGCGAGGTCGTCACCAAGGCCATCCACGGCGCCCTGCACGCGGTCCACTCGGCCCGCCCCGACGATCCGATGCTGGCGCATGTGCGGCACCTGCTGGTCTTCTTCCTCGTGCGTGCCGAGCGCTGGGGCGAGGCGATGAACCAGCTCATACACATCGACGGACACGTCGGGGCGCTTCCCTGGACCCTGTCCGCCGACCCCGCCGCCGAGTTCGCGGTCTACCGCGCGCTGGCGGTGGCGGGCTACGAGGCGAACGGCGGCAGCCCGGCGACACTGCCGCACTGAACGGGCGGGGAGCACGGCGACGCTGCGGCAGCGACGAGCCGGGGAGCGCGGCGGAATTCCGTCCTGACACGGCGTGTTGACGCCGGCGAACCCTCGGCCCCTCGCCTGGAGACCGCATGTTCCTGTACAGCCGCACGCCCCAGCTCCCCACCCCAGAGCAGGCTCTGCGGGGCCGCCCGGAGCCGATCTTCACGGTCCCCGACCGGCACACCGTCCTCGGCACCCCGCTCCTGGGCCCCTATCCCGAGGGCCTGGAGGTGGCCGACTTCGGCCTGGGCTGCTTCTGGGGCGCCGAGCGCAAGTTCTGGCGGCTCCCGTCCGGGGTGTGGACCACCCTGGTCGGCTACCAGGGCGGGTACACCGAGCACCCCACGTACGAGGAGGTCTGCTCCGGCCTCACCGGCCACACCGAGGTCGTCCGAGTCGTCTTCGACCCCGACCTCATCTCGTACGAACGCCTCCTGAAGACCTTCTGGGAGTCCCACGACCCCACCCAGGGCTTCCGCCAGGGCAACGACGTGGGCACCCAGTACCGCTCGGCGATCCACACCCACACCCCCGAACAGGCGACGTCCGCCGAGGCCTCCCGCGAGGCCTACCAACGCGTCCTGACCCGCGCGGGCCACGGCACGATCACGACGGAGATCCTGCCGGCGGACAGCCGCCCGCTGTACCCGGCGGAGGGCTACCACCAGCAGTACCTCTCGGGCAGCAAAAACCCGGACGGGTACTGCGGGTTGGGCGGGACGGGGGTGTCGTGCCCGATCGGACTGGCGCCGGCCGAGGGATGAGCAGCCACTTCGACGGAGACCGTCTGTCCGCACTGTGGCAGCAGCAGTTCCCGAAGGTGCCTCCCATCGCGCACGAACTCCGCGCTGCATACAGCGACCGTTGGGTGCGCTTCCACAGTCTCCGGGGCTCCAAGCGCTACCCGGAGACCGAGGATGAGTACGCCATCGTCCTCCACCGGTACAACACGCTCCTGGACGAACTCTTCGAAGGCACCGACGTCTACGTCGTGACCGTGGCCTGGTCCTGGGAACCGGACGGAGCCGAACTCCCGCCACGACGGCCCGAGGTCCACCCCGAGGGCAGCCGTTGGACGACGTTGGCGCACGAGGACGACCCAGACCCCGAACTCCATAGCTACACGCACCTCTACGCCGACCGCCGCCCCTGGCGACCGGGCGCGGCCGACGAGATCCTCCGAGAGGTTGCGGACGACGTCCTCAGCGGAGTGATCATCACCGACAGCGGACTCAGCCGCGCACCATCCCTACGACGGCGGCGCAGACGTCATTGCGGCAAGCCCCGAAGAACGCAACCGACTGCGCGACGATCACCGCGCCTGGCTGCCCCGCAACCCGGCCGGCCTGTGAAGACTGAGTGCAGGACCGATCACTGAGCTTCTTCAGTGTTGCCGCTCCAGGGTGAGGATGGCCTTGGCGATTGACGTCATGCGGTTGGGACTGCATCGGGATCTGCGGAAGATCCGCCAGGGCTTCAGGCGGGCTACGCCGCGTTCGACCGGTGCCCGTGCCGCGGCCAGCGCCCGGTCCAGGGTCTTCTCGGTGAGGGTGAGCTCCTGAAGGGGTCTGCGTTTGATGCCCGTGGTCACCCAGGGGCCCGCGCCCTGGTAGGCGAGGTCGGCCAGGACGGGGACGCCCTGGCGCTCGCAGATGCGGATGATCCGGTGGGTGCGAGCCGCCGTCAGGTCGTGAGCTCGGCCCGGCAGCGTGGGTGAGAGCCATAGCAATTGGCCGCCCGGATCGGTGACCACCTGCACGTTCACCCCGTGTCGGCGGTGCTTGTGGGAATAGTCCGCGCGTCCGTCGCCGACCCGGTCGCACTCGGCAAGTGTGCCGTCCAGCAGGACGAAGTGCGCATCGGTCTCCCGCAGGACCTTCAGCAGTCCCGGTGCGCGTTCGGCGAGCAGGTCGATGACCGCGCTGGTGTAGGCGTGGGCGGTGGACTCGCTGATCCCGCACCCGGCAGCACATGATCGGAGGCCAGCTCGAAGAAGCTCACTGTTGGTGCTGGAGTCGGAAGCGGGCAGAGAGGGCATGCGCTGGCTGTAGCTCTGGGGCTTCGAGGTCCCTGCGAAGGTGGAGGGTTGCAGGTGACCTCACCCACGGTGGGACGGAATGTGCCGCCCTGAGAAGGCCGTAACTTCCGGCTTACCCAGAGCGGCTCGGTCCGCAGTCTGCCGTACTGCTGTCGACGCTTCGTTCATGGGATAAGGAAGGGAGCCCTTCAGCGACGCAGTCTCTTGCGTGCCCACAGGATCCCGATCACTCCGCCGACAACGACCAGGTACACCGTCAGTGGTCCGTCATTCAGGATGAGTCCGGGCATGGCGATGACGGCCACGATCAGAAGCCACCCGCATCCAGCGATGCCGATGTCCGCTGAATCAGGACGGTGCTGCTCGTTGTCCACCAGGTCCCCATTCACTGGCTTGTACAGTGTCACGGTCTCCAACCGTACGCCGCCCGGCCAGGTTCGATCTAACGACTGCGAGCCGGTCCGAGGTGCCACATGGAGGCAGACAGCAGCTGGAGGCGACCGCTAGGCGCAGTGAATTGTGGCCGTCTGGGAGAAGACGTTGTGGTCTCCCCAGTAACCGTTGCTGTTGCGCAGCGTTGCGTTGCCTATGTTGCTGCGGTATATCCAACCGCTCGTGGTGAGTCTTGAGCAATCGAAAAGCAGGGTCACTGGGAAGCTCCGGTCGTGCCTGTTCCTGTAGCCCTGGACGTCTTTGGTCCTCCAGATCCCGAGCCCCTGGTACTGGCGCAGCGAAGCGGTGAAGTTCCCTTTGCCCTCCTGGTCGCAGACCATTGCGGCGTCAGCCTGGATCGTCAGGTCGCCCCCGTGCCGGTACGGCTTCCTGCTCTGGGTGAGCTGGCAGTGCGGCGCGGCGGCCCGGGCGGCGAGAAGGGGAGAGCTCGACGCTTTGATTCCCTGCTCGTCGACGGCCGTGGCCCAACCCACGAGGGTCTCGGTGCTTTAGGCGGTGGCCGTGGCGGTGGCGGTGGCGGTGGCGGTGGCGGTGGCGGTGGCGGTGGCGGTGGCGGGAGCCTCCCACATCGTCAGCTCCCCGTCTTTGGACAGGGTGGTCACCCTGGTGCCCTCCTTGCCGACGGCGGTCAGCAGTTGACTCCCGTTGGGCAACGTCGTCGTGCTCGTCTTGTCGCCTTCAGCTGAGAGGACCGACGACGGTACGTCCCCGTGGACGGTCAGGCGGGTGATGTTGAGCGGGCGCTCATAGTTCCCGTCCCCGAGACTGAACGTAAGGGTCTGACCGATCTTTTCGTAATCCTCCACGCCAGGCGCCTCGAAGAGCTCCAGCCCGGTCGTCTGTGTCAGCAGATCGGTGAGCTTCTCCACGCTGACACCTTGGGCGGGGGCAACTTCGCCGACGGGCGCCATGGACTGAGGGTCCGCGCCACCTTCCTCGGTGTACTGGGACGAGCTCACGATCTTCGGTCCCTCAGCCAGGCTCGTTGCCTTGGAGTCTTCGGCGGCGAGCGCGCCGGCAGCGGTACTGGCCATGACGGTAGCTGTGAGCAGGGCTATGACACCGCCCCAAGTGGCACGGCGGACAGCATTCTTTCTCAAGTTGTTCCCCCGACGCAGACTCTGGCCGCCCGTCATTCGGCGCTGGTCAGGCGCGGACGGCATCGGCTAATCGGAGGTCAACTTATGTGATCGGCCCGCCTCAGTTCCACGAATTCGAACATATTGGCGTGTTGAGCTTCACGACGGCCCCTCAGCCCCCACTCCCCCAGCAGGACTTCGGCGTAGTAGCGGGTTGAGGGGGTTGTCCTGCCCCGTCCTGGCCGACCTCGCCTACCAGGGCGCGGGCCCCTGGGTGACCACGGGCATCAAACGCAGACCCCTTCAGGAGCTCACCCTCACCGAGAAGACCCTGGACCGGGCGCTGGCCGCGGCACGGGCACCGGTCGCACGCGGCGTAGCCCGCCTGAAGTCCTGGCGGATCTTCCGCAGATCCCGATGCAGTCCGAACCGCATGACGTCAATCGCCAAGGCCATCCTCACCCTGGAGCGGCAACACTGAAGAAGCTCACTGACCGATCGAGGAATGACACCAGCAGTACCTTTCAGGCAGCAAGAACCCGGATGGGTACTGCGGGTTGGGCGGCACGGGCGTCAAGCTGAGTGACCTCCGGGACGAACTGGGGAGCGTCTTGCCAGACGGGCATTGCTCCTGCTGGGTGATATGGCCCATCGTCACAGATGGTCCGTGAGCGCGGCTTCACGTGTTCGTCAAGCCGCATTGGGAACCTCTTAGCTCTTCTCAGGTGACTCTTCGTGTACAGGTGCGCCATGGCCGATGGTCATGGACCAACGCACGGCCGAGGGTGCTTCGACCGAGGCGACGCCGTTTCGATCTGCCCCTGTCAGGTCAACCTGGTTGTAGTTGGTGCTGTTCTTGTCGGCGACGCACGGCTGTGAGAAGGAGACGTGTACGGACCGCACGACAACCTTGATCTTCCCTTTGCCCTGGCAGCTCACTGCCACGATCAGGGCGTCGCCTTTCCTGCCCTTGCTGTAGGCGATGCTCGCATTCCCGCTGGTCATTTCCTGTCGGCCTGCGAGAGTCTCGTCGGCGTCCAGCTCCGGCGGCTTCATCACGAAGGGTCGTGCAGTGTTCGGCGCGGCAGTTGCCGTTGCCGGCCTGGGCGAGGGGGATCGCCAAGGCTGCGAAGCCTGCCGGGTGTCCGAATGATCTGATGTGCACGCGGCAAGGGGGAAGGCCATGGCAGCGCACAGGAGGCTCAGTCCTGCTGCACGGGTGCGGCGAGGCATATCAGTCCTTCCACAGGCGGCGTGTAAAGGGTGGGTGTGGATTGCTGCCCTTGCAGTTCCTCGGGCCATGCGGGCAACTGACGCGATCATGCCAGTGCTGGGGATGGGCTACCGTCTTCCGCACATTTCCTGAGGAAGACGTGAGGTTCACCTACGTCCATGAGCATCGTCGGCGCAGGCCACAACTTCCGATTCGTCGCCGAGGCAGGCGAGTTCAACGCCGACCAGTGCGTCTTCTGCCTCGACCCGGTCTCGACGGAAGGCCGGGCGACGCCAAATCCACGGGTCACATGGCAGCACAGGCCCGCCGGGACGGGTGTCTCTTGCCCGGTCGGTGTGGCCAAGGCCGAAGGCTGACGTCAAGGGTGGCCTTCGGAACGTACGCCCGCAGAGTGCGTGACGAGCGTTTGCCGCTCGTGAGGCGGCACGCGGCGCTGAGGTGTGCCGTCGGCGACTACGGCCCGCTCGGCTTCAACGCGACCTGGGCGTATCTGAGCGCGACAGCGTGCCCCGCCCCCGATCTGCGCAGGGATTCGGCGGCATTGTTGCGCGCGCTGGGCACCCTGGAGGAGAGCCGGGCCGCGCACCTCGCCGAGATGGACGCCTTCGCCGCCCGCCGCCGGGTGGAGAAGGCGGCCGGCCGCCGAACTCCAAGGGCTTCCGACACAGCCGCTCTGCGTTTTCCGCGCTGGCCGGGTTCGGCACCCCCTTCCCGATTGGGGCTGATCGCCGCCGTGGCGAATCGCCGCTCGGCGTTCGAGCGCTTCCCCTACCCGGACGAGACGCTCTCCCCCGACGTCGAGGTACGCCAACTCGCCTACCTGCACGCCCGCCTCGAAGACTCCGCCGCGTCCTACCTCAAGGCCCTGGGTCGCCTGGACCAACCGGCGGCTGCGGAACTGACCGACACCGTCCACGGCATCCGCAGCCCTACCCGGCCTGGCTACTCGCCCCTCAACATGTACCTGCTCCCATGGCTGCGCTTCGCGAACCTACTCACGTACGCCGCCCACGCGTCCTTCGCGATCGAGCACTGACACCAGCAGTACCCGGACAAGAACCCGGCGGGGTACTGCGGGATCGGCGGGACGGGGGTCAAGCTAAGTGACCCATTCGGGACGAACTGGGGAGCGTCTTGCCCGACAGGCATTGCTCCTGCTGGGGAGTAGGCGAGACGCTCGATCGATCCGCTGAGAGGGCCTTGGGGACGGGCGGGCATGGGCAAACTGTGGAGTGCGATTGGCGTCCTGAGCGGGGCCGGCGCTTTGGCCGTCGCCGTTGCAGCGTGGTGGACCCAACGCCGGCGACCGCTCAAGGTCGACTGAGAGGGAATCGCCCGTGACGCCAGTGCGGCGCAAGACCGGGCGGCCCGGTCCCGCGCCACCCTGAACTCACTGGTGACAGTTGGCGACCCGACCCTGCCCACGCCGCCATAGCGATACGAGGCCCGGCCCGCTGCGTAACGGGTCGCATGGCAGCACAGGCTCGCCGGGAGCACACCACGGTTTCGAGCGACGTTCAGAGCCTCTCCGGGGCAGGTCAGCGCGGTAAACGCTGGTCGGCCGATCTCTCAGGTTCAGCAGCGCCGCGGGCTGTTGGCCACTTACACTGCGTGCCAATCGACGTTCTGTGACGGGGGTCCGCATGTCGTGCGCACGAGGCCGTTGCGCCCAAACAGTGGCCGCGGTTGGCGCCGTGCTTGTTCTTGCCGGAGGGTGTTCCTCAGCGGCGAGCGACGTCGGTGTCGAGTCCACGCGGTCGACTGCGTCAGGGACGCCGACTGCGAGCGTGCGGCCACTGGGCAACGCCGAGTTGGTGGCGGCGCTTCCCACAGAGGGGACGCTGCCGGGTTACAGGGTGCTCGACACACCGAAGTCGGGCGGCGATGGCGGTACGTCCAACTCTGGCGTGAGACCGAGGGCCTGCCGCCCGCTCTGGGACGCTCGTGCCCGAGCCGCCACCACATCGGTTGCCAGCGCCTGGATCCCGATAGCTCGCTCCGACTTCACCCCTCCGACCGAATTCCTCTCCTTTGCCAGCTATGACTCCGGAGACGCGGAGGCGTACCTGTCCTCCCTTGACAAGGCTCTGACCACTTGCTCGTCCCTGTCCTTCCCGAACAGCCTTGGCACTCGTGGCACGGCAGACGTCAAGCGAGTCGACAACAAGGTCGCGTTGGGAGATGCCTCCGTGAGCTTCCGGATGCACTGGACGGTCGATCAGGGCAAGTTCAAGTCGGACACGTTCGTCCTCATCACCACTGTCCGCGTCGGTGAGGCGACCGTCACCGACGTGGCGGACATCGGTGTCGGCAACCAACTCTCGGCAGCGAAGAAACGCGCTTTCATGCCGAAGGTGGACCCCGGCATGCTCAAGTCTCAGGTAGACGCACTCCGGGAAGCACAGAGGCACTGAGTAGGCGTTATGAAGAGGGATCTGTGTGACAGGCCTGCTTCCGGAAAGATCCGTGAGCCGCGAGACTGCAGTGGCTCATGGGTCAGGCTGGACACCACGTTCGGCAGCGATGGTGCGCACAGCACGGGCGCATGCCGCCCATCGCGCTCCATCCCGGGTGCGCACGATCTTGACGGGTGGCTCCGCACACGTCCTGCCATGCCACGTGCACCGGGCTTCCCGAAACGACACGCTTTCGGGGTCGAGCCCTTCGGGAAAATCTGGCCACTCGTCGACCGACGTCATGCCACGACGTTAGTGAGTGCCGGCGCCCTGCGCAGCGGTTCGGGTCGTCCCCGCTATGCATGCGAGGGACTGTCGTCAGCCACGTCCGACGGCGGGCTGACGGACACGGCGAGATACCGGAACTCTCCTCCCGGTCCGTCCAGTTCGGAGTACGGCACCCAATCGATGGGGTATGTACCCCTCAACGTGCACGCGTTGGCCGTGTAGGCGCCCTCGGCCCACAGCAGCGTGCCGGTGAGTTCCCGCCCCTGATGGATCCTGAACTCCTGATCCCGAGTCCGCCCGCGGCCGGCGCCGGGCGGAGTCCACAGGGAGGCGTCGTTGGTCAGCATGACGGCAAGACCGTTCTGGTCGGACCGGCGGCAGAAGCGCTCCAGCCTGGCTATGTCCCGCACGAAGTGCAGACGAGCGAGGTCGGCGGCGGCGTGCCCTTTCAAGGCGTAGTCCTCGGCAGGAGTACCGACCGTGCCCGTCCATCTCCGGGTGAAGTACTTGAACTCGATCGCGGTGCGGGTCGAGGGGCCGATGCACAGGAGGTCCAGGTACTCGGCCTTGCCCTCCGCCCGCTGCGGCACCTCAAGCCTGGAGTGCACATCCGGCGACAATTCCCACAGAGCCCGCGCGAAGCTGTGCTGAAGATCTGCTTCGGAGTGGAAGACCGGCCTGTGCCTGCCCAGTTGCGCAATGACGTCGCCGAGTGAGACGCGCCCAGCGACATTCCTGTCACCGTCCATCGCCACCTTGTTCACAGCGCTATCGAAGTGGCTCCTCCACAGACTTTTCAAGCCGCAGGGCCACCGCGTCGGTGGCTCGCGAGCCGCAACGGCTGCGGCACTGACAACCAGCACGGCGCTTCGGCAGCTGCTCTCGTCGCAGTGAACGGCCGCCGAAAATCAGTGGCCGCCTCAACCGGCCGACCTCACGCTGTACGCCATGGAAGAACCGCAACGCAGGATCCGCGCGGCCCACTCGGAATCCACGATCACTGTCTACCAGGCGTACTCCCCGGAAATCGGCCTGCCGGCCGTCCGCGACGGCCGTTTTCCCGCCGCCTGGAAGCGGGACCGGATGACGTGGATCAAGCCGTCGTTCCTGTGGATGATGTACCGCTGCGGCTGGGGCTCCAAGGAAGGACAGGAGACCGTTCTCGCCGTCGAGATCACTCGGGACGGCTTCGAGTGGGCGCTGCGCCACGCCTGCCTGTCCAGCTACACCCGTGGGGTCCACCCCGACCGTGCCACCTGGCAGCGACAGCTGAGACGCGCTCCCACCCGCGTGCAGTGGGACCCGGAGCGGGACCTGCACCTGCGACCCATGCCGTACCGGTCCCTGCAACTCGGCCTCTCCGGCGAGGCCGCACGACGCTACGCCGACGAGTGGACCGTCTCCATACGCGACGTGACCCCGCTCGCCCGAGAGATCCACGCTCTCGTCAGCGGCGGCGACCTGGACTCCGCCGCCCGGCTGCTGCCCCAGGAGCACCCCTACCCGGTTGAGGACGAAGTCCTTGCCCTGCTACACGGATGACGGACTGATCAAGCCGACGCCAGGCCCACGGGTCACCTGGCGGCACAGGCTCGCAGGCACGGGCGTCTCGTGCCCGATCGGTGTGGCCGAGGCCGGGGGCTGATCCCAGGTGGCAGCGCCCCGCAGCAAGGCCGTCGCGGAGGGGTGGATCCGGGAGGCCGGCCTCCGCGCCTTCCGTGAGTCGCTCGCGGCAGCAGTGGCCTACCACTTCGACGACAGCGACTGGCCGGCCATCGACACGGCACTCCCCACACCGACGACGAGCAACCACACCGGTCTGGTACGCCTACCCGCGTCCTCCTCGACGTCATGGCACGCTGCGCGGTCACACCCGAATGAACCTCCCGGCTCTGGCTGGGCCGGGTATCGCTCCCGCGCCGGACGCCATGGGAAAGTGGCCCGCCGGCGTCACACTTCGTGCCGTGCCGGCCCTCTTGTCGGCAGGAGCGACTTGAAGAGGGAGACCCAGTGAACATCGTCATCTTCGGGGCGAACGGACCGACCGGGCGTCTGGCTGCCGAACAGGCACAGGCTGAAGGGCACACGGTCACCGCGGTCACGCGCCGCCCCAAGGCCTTTCCCGTAAGTGGTCCGCGAGTGCGGGTGGTTGAGGCGGATGTGCTCGATCCCGCCGCGGTCGAACGCGTGGTGGCCGGGCAGGACGCCGTGATCTCGGCTCTCGGAGTCCCGTTCGGCCGAAGCCCGGTCACCGTGTATTCCGTCGGCATCAGCCACATCACGCAGGCCATGACCAAGCACAGCGTGCGACGCGTCGTCGGCGTGACCTCGACCGTGCTCTTCGGGACGGCGGCGCCCGACGAGGGCTTCCTGTTCCGCAAGGTGCTGGAGCCGGCCGTCGTGCGTTTCATGGGGCGCCACGTGTACGACGACATGCGGCGCATGGAGGAGATCGTCCGCGAGACCGACCTGGACTGGACCGTCATCCGCCCCGGCGGTCTGTTCGACAGGAACGGGGTCAGCGACTACCGGGTCGGCACGGAGCGCCTCCCCGGCCGGTACACCGCGCGGGTCGACCTGGCGCACGAGTTGCTGCGGCAGGCCGCCGACGACCGCCACGTGCGCGCCTTCATCGACGTACGCACCACTCAGGACACCCCGAGCTTCCTGGACCTCATCCGCAACGAGGCGTTCAGCGGCAAGGGCGCCGAGCCCGGGAGCAGGAAGGGGCGCGTCCGGGGCTGACGACCGGGTTGGTCGCGCTTCATCGTCCTGCGCACGCGGAGGCGCGTGCGTGGTCGGTGTCGCGGGCGGCCGTCAGCTCGGGTTCTGGTTTCGGCGGCGGCGCACCATGGCGAGCGTGGCCGCGCCGGTGACCGCCGCCGTGGCGGCCACGCCCGCGATCGGTAGCGCCGAGGATCCGGTCGCGGCCAGGTTGCCGCCGTTCGTCGTCGTACCGGCGCCGCCGGTCGACGACGTCCCCCCTGCCGATCCGCTCGAGCCACTGGTCGAGCCGCTGGTCGGGCTGCCCGTCGGGCCGCCCGAGCCACCCGGCGTGCCGGTCGGAGTGCCCGTCGGTGTGCCCGTCGGGTCTCCGCCCGTGACGTCCAGGGTGATGTCGGCCTTGTCGTTGGTCTTGTCGGGGTCGAAGGGGCGCGGCTCCGTACTCAGGGCCACCGAGCCCTTCGCGTGCGGCACTCGCTTGTCGATCTTCAGCTGGAAGGTGTAGTTCTCGTGGCCGCCCTCGTTGTAGGCCGGCTGACGCATGCCGCAGTAATAGACGTGCCCCTCGGCCCTGCAGAACGCGGCGACCTTGACGACCGACGTTCCGGCGGGCGGTGTGACCACGACTTTCACGGTCGTGGACATGACCCAGGCGGGCCCGGCGTTGGTGAACTCCAGCTTCATCGGCACCGTTTCGCCGACGCTCCCCTTCAACGCGGCGCCCGTGACCTGGAAGTCGGCCGTGTTGACGGAAGTGACCGGCACGTCGACGAGGCGCTTGGTCCCCGTGACCCCGGTCTGCGTCTCGACCAGTTTCACCGCCGGTGCGGTTCCCGCGACCGGGTCGTCGCCGTTCTCGTCCGGCCACGGGGCGTTCCAGTCGACCTCCACGCGCAGTTCGTCGTCGAGCGCGCGGTCCAGTGCCTTGACGCGGAGCGGGGTCTCCGGGGTGTAGCGGACACCCGGCTCGACCGGCTGGTCGTACTCGCAGACCGCGGTCCATCGCTCGGGCATCTCGTCGTAGGACCTGACGTGCTGTGTCCAGCAGTTGGAGGGGACCTCCGCGAAGTCGAGGCCCCGGGTGACGGCGTAGGTGACCCACGCCTTCCCGGCGGTGGCGGTGCCCTTGTTCGCCACGGTGACCGGCACGTCGAAGGTGTTCCCCGGTTTCAGCCCGTCGATCGGCTTGATGCCTCCGACGACCAGATCGGGCTCGGCGTCGTCGGCGAACGCGACGGGAGCCGCGGCCAGCGCGATCAGTCCCGCGGCGCCGAGGGCGGCGACAGCCGCACGGGAAGCGCGCGAGGCACGGGAGACGCGGCGGTCGGATCGGGGCATCGGCATGGAGAACCTCTGTGGGAATGCGGGCGAATGGACGGTGTCCTCCTGAGGAACGGCGAACACCGCTTCGGTCCCTAGACTCCCGCCGGGCCCGAACAGTTGCCCGCCCGGCGCCACACCCGCCTCGACGGTCGCGGACCCGGGCACCTGTAGAGGCGTGAAGAGAGCCGTGCGGTGAGGGAGTTGTCCCCCGTGGGAGCTACGTGCAGGTGTCCACCGTGAGGTGACGATTCCCGGGGCGCGGATCCATAGCGTCTGGAGCAGCCGCGGCGCTCCGGTCGCGGGTCCGGAAGAGGAGTCGTCATGAAACTGGTGTGGCAGATACTGGCCGTGGTGGCGGTCGGCGCGATCGGCGGTCAGAGCGTCACCGCGGTGCAGGACAACCCGTGGCTCTCGCTCCTGCTGGGCGGCCTGACGGCCGTGCTGTCGGTGTTCGTCTACCGGTGGGTCGTGGGCCGCACCGAGGGGCGTCCGGTCACGGAGCTGGCCCGGGAGGGCGCGCGGGGGTCGCTGTACCGGGGGACGGTGCTCGGCGTCGCGCTGTTCGGGTGCGTCATCGCGAACATCGCCCTCCTCGGGGACTACGACGTCCACGGCTTCGGCTCGCTGACGGGCGCGATCGGACTGGTCGGCTTCATGGCCGCCGCCGCCGTGACAGAGGAGCTGATGTTCCGCGGCCTGCTCTTCCGGCTGGTGGAGCGAGGCCTCGGCACCTACGCGGCGTTGGCCCTGTCCAGTGTGCTGTTCGGCGCGATGCACCTGTTCAACGAGCACGCCACCCTGCTGGGTGCCGTCGCCATCGCGATCGAGGCCGGCGGCATGCTCGGCGCCGCGTACGCCGCGACCCGCAGCCTGTGGCTGCCGATCGGCCTGCACTTCGGCTGGAACTTCGCGGAGTCCGGCATCTTCGGCACCGAGGTCTCCGGCAATGGCGCCGCGCACGGACTGCTGGACGCCTCGACGTCGGGCTCGACCCTGATCACGGGCGGCGAGTTCGGCCCGGAGGCCAGCCTGTACTCGATGCTGTTCGGCGTGCTGGTGACGATCGTCCTCCTGCGGCTGGCCCGCCGGCGCGGCAACCTGGTGCCCCGGCGGCGTGCCGAGCGCGTCGACGCCCTGGCTACACTCGGCCGGTGATGACCCCTCAGCAGGCCGGCCGGGTGTGGCGCCGGCTGGACGTCACGGTACGGGACCTCCCGCTCGGACTGCTGTTCCTCATCGGCTCGTTCGTGCCGGCGCTCCACGGCAACGGGACCGTGATCGGTGGCGTTCCGGCCCGCCCCACCGACGAACTGGCCGTCGTGGCGATCCTCCTGGAATGCCTCCCGCTCGTCGTGCGCCGACGCCGGCCGGCCGTCATGCTCGCCCTGGTGACGTGCGGCTTCGCCATCGACCAGCTGCGCGGCTACCACGCGTTCGCCACGACCGCGCTGCCCATCGCACTGCTGAGCGCCGGGTCCCATCTGGAACGGCACCGCCGGACCTGCGTACTCGTCCTCTCCGTGGCGTACGTGCCGCTGGCGGTGGCGCTCTCCCGGCTCGGCACGGGCGAGTCGCCGGAGGAGTTCGTGACGTTCTACCTGGCGCTGGTCCTCGCGTGGGGCGCCGGGGCGTGGCTGCGCTCCACCCGCATCGCCGAGGCGGACCGTCGGCGCCGCGTCGCCGAGGACACCCGCACCGCCGAACGCACCCGTATCGCCCGCGAGTTGCACGACGTCGTGACCCACCACGTGACGGCGATGGTCGTACAGGCCGAGGCGGCACGCTATCTGACCGCCGCGCCCGACCGGCTCGACCAGGCGCTGACCGCCGTCACCGACACCGGCCGGCGGGCCATCACCGACCTGCGGCACCTGCTCGACCTGCTCAACCCCGACCACGGCACCGGGACGGCGGCGGACGCGGCCGAGCCCAGGACGCCGCCGGTCGGCAGGCTGCTCACCCTCGTGGAGCAGACGCGCCGGGCCGGTCAGCCGGTGGAGTTCACCGAGGAGGGCACGCCGGCCGAGTCGACCGGCAGCGCCGACCTGGTGGCCTACCGGGTGGTGCAGGAGTCCCTGACGAACGCCCTCAAGTACGCCCACGGCAGCCGGACCTCGGTCCAGGTGTGCCACGGGGAACGGGAGATCACCGTGGAGGTCAGCACGGACGGCTCCGGCTCGGGGCCCGCCTCCCCCGGCGGAAGCGGGCGGGGCCTGGCGGGCCTGCGCGAACGGGTCGGCATCCTGGGCGGCGACTTCAGCGCGGACCGGAGTTCGGGCGGCGGCTTCGTCGTACGGGCGCGGATACCGGCGAGGAGCACGCCGTGACCGTACCGATCCGGGTGCTGGTCTGCGACGACCAGATGCTGATCCGCACCGGGCTGGTGACGATCATCGACGCCCAGCCCGACCTGGAGGTCGCGGGCGAGTGCGGGGACGGACGGGCCGCGGTCGAACTCGCCGGCCGGCTGCGCCCGGACGTCGTGGTGATGGACATCCGCATGCCGGTGCTCGACGGCCTGGAGGCCACCCGCCTGCTGGCCGGCGCCGGGGTGCCGCATCCCGTCAAGGTGCTCGTGGTGACCACGTTCAACCTGGACGAGTACGTCTACGAGGCGCTGCGCGCCGGAGCGAGCGGGTTCCTGCTCAAGGACGCGCCGCCGGACCGGCTGCTGCACGGGATCCGGACCGTCGCCACGGGCGCCGCCCTGCTGGATCCCGAGGTGACGCGCCAGCTCGTGGGCAGGTACGCCGCGCGGATCCGGCCCGCCGCGGGCGGCGCGCCGCAGGACATCCCGCTGACCCCCCGTGAGCTGGAGGTCCTGCGCCTCATCGCGGACGGGCTGTCCAACAGCGAGATCGCCGCGGCTCTCGTGATCAGCCAGGAGACCGTCAAGACGTTCGTGTCGCGCATCCTCAGCAAGCTCCGGCTCCGCGACCGCGTCCAGGCCGTCGTGTACGCCTACCGGCACGGCCTCGTCACCTGAGGTACGGGCGGGCCGCCCGGTACGACGGCCCGCGCACCCCGGGAACACCCTCCCGTTGCTCCTTTCGGCCCACTGCCGGTCCGGCCCGGATGCCTGTCGCTCCATGAGGCGCTTGGCTGGTCATGGGCGGCACCGGGAAGGACGGGAAGTCGGATGATGACAGTCACGGGAATGCCGGGGGGCCGAGCGCTCGCCGCGCCGGTCGACCTGAACGGGACCGGGCACTACGTGCACTGGGGCGTGATCCAGCTCTCGGTAGCGAACCTCGTGGTCATCGGTGTGATGGTGGCCGTCTTCGTCCTCGCCCTGCTGCTGCCGTTCCCCGGAGGCCGCAAATGACCGGGCCGCGCGGACACGAGTCGGCCTCGGGCGGCTGGACGGGAGCCGTGCGGCGGCGCGCGGTCGCGGCCCTGCCCCCGGACAAGCTGCTGCCGGACACCCAGCCCGCCTACCTGACCTCATGGCTCTACGTCTTCGGCGTACTCACCCTGACCTCGCTGGTCGTGGTGCTGGCCACCGGTGGGGTACTCGCGCTGAAGGGGCCCGCGTGGTGGCACGTCTCGGACACCGGGAAGTACGTGAACAGCCTCCACCTGTGGAGCGTCGAGCTGTTCATGTTCTTCATGGTCGTCCATCTGTGGGGCAAGTTCTTCATGGCCGCCTGGCGCGGCCGGCGGGCCCTGACCTGGATCACGGGCGTGGTGTGCTTCCTCACCTCGATCGGGACCGCCTTCACCGGCTACCTCGTCCAGCAGAACTTCGACTCCCAGTGGATCGCCGGGCAGGCGAAGGACGGCCTCAACTCGGTCGGTATCGGCGCCTTCTTCAACGTTCTGGACTTCGGGCAGATGCTGATGTGGCACATCGTGCTGCTCCCGTTCGTCCTCGCGCTGCTGACGGCCTGGCACCTCCTGCTGGTACGGCTGCGCGGGATCGTGCCGCCGATCGGGGCGGCCGATCCCGCGGACGGTTCCCGCGCCGCGTCCGGGCCCGTGCCCGCGGAGGGGGAGGCGTCGTGACGGGCCGACGACGGGGGAGGTCCGCGGTGCCGGACCCGGCCGGCTTCCCCACCCGGTCGTACGACCTGGTCAAGGAGTTCACGATCGCCCTGGTGGTGGTCGCGGTCCTCACCGCCGCCCTGGCCGCCGTCTTCTCCTCGCCCGACGACAGGCCGGTGACCCTGGCCTCCTGGTCGCGGGCCGACGGCGCGGACTTCACGGCGACGGCGGCCGCCGAACTCGGCGGCACCAGCGGGACGGCCGAGTACGGGCCGCCGTACAACCACACGCCCGGCGCGGCGCAGAAGCTCGGTCCGCTCGGGCTGCAGAGCGCCGCCGGGGTCCGCATCCCGATCGACACCGCCGAGGACTTCGTCCTGCGTCCGCTGGCCAGCGCTCCCGAGCCGCCCGGTGTCCGCACCGCGCTCGCCGCCTGGGCCGCGGCTCCGGCCGCCCGGCAGCAGGCGTGGACCAAGGCCTACTCCGACGCGCTGGCCAAGGCCCCCGGCGGCGATCCCGCCAAGGTCGCGGGCGGCGGCTTCGGCCCGGTCCCGGTCCTCATCACGCGTCTTCTCGAACTGGCCAGGTCGGGTGCCCTGGACGGGCAACTGCAGGCGGAGGGGAAGTTCTACGAGACCGACTACACCCGCCCCCTGCTGTTCCTCTCCGACGGCTCCTACCTGGAGACCCTCGCCCGCGCCCAGCACCTGGGCGGGGACCAGTGGGGAATGATGAACGAGACGGGCGACTACCCGGGCCAGGCCTGGCTGTGGCTCTACACGTTCTGGTACCAGATCGACCCGTTCAAGTCGTCCGGCAACGCGGACGCCCTCGTCTGGGGCCTGATGGCCCTGCTCAGCCTGGCCCTGATGCTGGTCCCCTTCATCCCCGGCGTACGGTCCATCCCCCGCTGGACACGCGTACACCGCTTGATCTGGCGCTCGTACTACCGCACCGCCGGTCGCTCCGGCGCCGGTGACGATTCCCTTGGGTGAACCCCGGGAAGCGGGGATCACGGCCGCGTGAAGGGCCGGCTTCTCACCCTCCGGGCAGACCACCGCCGTCGCGACCAGCAGTGACGTATCCCTGTGGACCCGGGCCACGCCCGACGGACCCGCCGACAGCGCCGAGACGGAATCCTGATGGACGCGGACGAGGGTCGGACCGCCACCGGACCGGCGGTGGCCGCAAATTCGGTTGCCCCCCGCGGTTCGCTTGCGGGCTAATGCCATGCATGGCTGACATCCAGGGGTCCTACGACGATCTGTTCACCGCTGTGCCCAGTGCGCTGGCCGAGTTGCTGGACGGTGGGGACGTCGGGGGCTCGGTGGCGGTGTTCGTGGACGGGGTGCCCGTCGTGGACGTGTGGGGCGGGTTCGCCGACGCCGGTCGTACGGTGCCCTGGCAGCGTGACACGGTCGTCGGCGTCTACTCCGTGACCAAGACGATGACCGCGTTGTGCGCGCTGATCCTGGCCGACCGGGGCGAGCTGGACCTGGACGCGCCCGTGGCCCGCTACTGGCCGGAGTTCGCCGCGCTCGGCAAGGAGAAGGTGCTGGTGCGGCATCTGCTGTCGCACACCGCGGGGCTGCCCGACTGGGACGGCCCGGTGGAGGAGCTGTACGACTGGGCGTCCGCCACGGCGCGGCTCGCCGCGTCGGCTCCGCAGTGGGAGCCGGGCACCGCGGCCGGATACCACTCGCTCACCCAGGGGTTCCTCGTCGGCGAGGTGGTGTGGCGGGTCAGCGGGCGCAGTGTGGGTGAGTTCTTCGCCGAGGAGGTGGCCGGGCCGCTGGGCGCCGACTTCCACCTGGGGCTGGGCGCCGAGCACGACCGGCGGCTGGCGCTGACCGTCCCGCCACCGGGGCGGGACGAGGACTACACGGCCAGTGCGCCGGGCAACGAGGCCGCTCCCGGGACCGCCCTGCGGGTCCGCGACGGCAACAGCGTCGCCTGGCGGCGCGCGCAGATCCCGGCGGCCGGCGGCTTCGGCAACGCCCGTTCGGTCGCCCTCGTGCAGTCGGTGATGGCCTGCGGGGGGACGGTGGGCGGGGTGCGGCTGCTCTCGGCGGCCGGCTGCGCGCGTGCCTGGGAGGAACAGTTCAGCGGGGACGACCTCAGGCTGGGCATGCCCGTGCGCTGGGGGCTGGGCTACGGGCTGTTCGGCAGTACGTACGGGTGGGGCGGCTGGGGCGGCTCGCTCGTCATGATCGAGCCCGAGGCGCGGATGGTGGTCGCGTACGTGACCAACCAGATGCGCGAACCGGCCGGTGACAACCGGGGGCTGGAGATCGTCATGTCCGCCTACGACGGGCTCACGGGTCTGCGGGGCTAGGACCCCGTTCCCGTCCTCACCGCGGTGGGGACGGGAACGGGCACCGCGGTCAGATCGTCGACGTGTCGATCACGAAGCGGTAGCGGACGTCGCTGGAGAGCACCCGCTCGTACGCCTCGTTGATCTGGTCCGCGCCGATCAGCTCGATCTCGGCGCCGAAGCCGTGCTCCGCACAGAAGTCCAGCATCTCCTGGGTCTCGCGGATGCCGCCGATGCCGGAGCCGGCGAGGGTCTTGCGGCCGCCGATCACCGAGAACAGGTTCAGCTTGACGGGCTCCTCGGGCGCGCCGACGTTCACGAAGGCGCCGTCGGTCCGCAGGAGGGACAGGTAGGCGTCCAGGTCCAGCGGGGCCGAGACCGTGGAGAGGATCAGGTCGAAGGTGCCCTTGAGCTCCTTGAAGGTGTTCTCGTCGCTGGTCGCGTAGTAGTGGTCGGCGCCCAGCTTCAGGCCGTCCTCCTTCTTGCGCAGGGACTGCGAGAGCACCGTGACCTCGGCGCCCAGCGCGTGCGCGATCTTGACGCCCATGTGGCCGAGGCCGCCCATGCCGAGGATCGCGACCTTCTTGCCGGGGCCGGCGTTCCAGTGGCGCAGCGGGGAGTACGTGGTGATGCCGGCGCACAGCAGCGGGGCCGCCACGTCGAGGGACAGGGCGTCGGGGATGCGGACGACGTAGTTCTCGTCCACGACGATCTTCTCGGAGTAGCCGCCGTAGGTGGGCTCGCCGTCCTTGCCGACGGCGTTGTACGTGCCGACGCCGCCGCCGGTGCAGTACTGCTCCAGGCCCGCCTTGCAGTTGTCGCACTCACGGCAGGAGTCGACCAGGCAGCCGACGCCCACGCGGTCGCCGACGGCGAACTTGGTGACGCCGGGGCCGACCTCGGAGACGATGCCCGCGATCTCGTGGCCGGGGACCATCGGGAAGATCGCCTCGCCCCAGCCCTCGCGGGCCTGGTGGATGTCGGAGTGACAGATGCCGGCGAACTTGATGTCGATCAGGACGTCGAACTCGCGGACCTCGCGGCGCTCGATGGTGGTGCGCTCCAGGGGAGCCTTGGCGGCGGGTGCGGCGTATGCGGCAACGGTGGTCATGCCGGAAATCTCCTCGGGGGGTCCGTGCCCGGCTGTCTTCTGTCCGACGGTCCGGCTGTCGGTCCGTCCGGGCACGCAGTCCAGCGTGCCCCGAAGATCGGGCCTCACCCAGCCCACGCCTCTGCGTACGTCCGCCGTGCCTACCACTGGCGGGGTCAGGCTGGTGGACGTACGACCATGCATCCTTGACGTATGGACGACTACCCCGACGCCGCACAGGAGCCCGTGGGCGTGACCGGCGGGGCCCTCGACCGGCGCGCCGAGCTCAGCGAGTTCCTGCGGACCCGGCGGGCCCGGCTGAAGCCGGAGGACGTGGGGCTGCCGGACTTCGGACGGCACCGGCGGGTGCCGGGGCTCAGGCGCGAGGAGCTGGCTCAGCTGGCGGGCGTCTCGGTGGCGTACTACACCCGGCTGGAACAGGGCAACGGGCGGAACGTGTCGGCGGAGGTCCTCGACGCCATCGCGCGGGCGCTGCGCCTGTCCGACGCCGAGCACTCCCACCTCACCCACCTCGCGAAGCCGAAGCAGCACAAGAAGAAGCCGGCCGCGCGGACGCAGGCGGTCCGCGGGTCGCTGAGGCAGCTGCTGGACACCCTGGACGGAGTGCCGGCGTACGTCTCGGGGCGGTACTCGGACATCCTCGCCTGGAACCGGATGGCCGCGGCTCTGTTCGGCGACTGGGGCGAGCTGCCGGCGCATGAGCGCAACTGGGCGCGGCTGGTGTTCCTCAACCCGGCCTACCGGGAGCTGTTCGTGGAGTGGGAGCAGAAGGCGTCCGACATCGTCAGCTTCCTGCGCATGGAGGCGGGCTGCTTCCCCGACGACCCGCGGCTGTCCGCGCTGGTCGGCGAACTCTCCGTGAAGAGCGAGGAGTTCCGGCGGCTGTGGGCGACGCACGACGTGAAGGAGAAGGGTCACGGGGTCAAACACCTGCACCATCCCCTGGTCGGCGACCTGATCCTCAACTTCGAGGCGTTCCGCCCGGCCGACGACGACGGGCAGGCGCTGACCACGTACCACGCCGAGCCGGGCTCCCCCTCGGCGGAGGCGCTGCGGCTGCTGGCGAGCTGGGGCACGGACGCCACCCGGGCGGGCAAGGGATCGGCGGCCCCCAAGCCGTGACCGGCGGGTGAGCAGGCGGCGGCCCCCAGCCGTGACCGGCCAGCCGGGTGCCGTCAGTCGTCGACTCCCAGGTCCTGCCTCATCAGCCGCCGCATGGCCGACAGCCGGGGCTCGACCTCCTTGAGGTCCACCAGCGCCTGCTCCGGGCTCTCGCCCTCCCGGGCCAGTCCCCGGTCGAGGCGCTTGACCTCGGCGTCGATTCCGGCGAGGACGACGTTCACGGACCTGGAGGCCTGCAGGATCCGCTCGGGCACCACCATCTGCGCCTCCGCGTACCGGTCGCGGTAGTCGCGGCGGGCCTCCTCCAGCTGGTCCCGTTCCTGTTCCGTGTAGACGCCGTCGCGCAGCCGGTGCAGGGCGTCCTTGAGGAGGGTGTGGAACTGGCGGGAGGCACGGTTCATGGCCGTGTAGGCGGCCCGCCGCTCCTCGAACAGCCGCCTGTGCTCGGCCCGTCCGGCCTCCTCCGCCCGCTGCCGGGCGGTGAGGCGCTGGCTGAGGACGGGGGCGAAGAGCGTGCCGAGGACACCGACGACGGCAGTGATCATGGCGGTCACGGCGGCGGTCATGCCGCGACCTTAGTGGACATGTCATTCGCCCCGGTACGGCGGCATCGCCCCCCACCCCCACTTCGGCACCGGCTGCGGCGCCGGCGGCTTCGCGTCCGGGGCGGAGAAGTGCACGGCGAGGCGGGTGCCCCACTCGACGTAGGCCAGGAACGCCGAGCGGAACTCGGCGTCCGTGGGCAGGCCCGCGTCGTCCGCGGCGTCCTGGATCAGGTTCACCCAGCGCCGCCGCTGCGGCTCGGTGATGTGCTTGCCGACGTGCTTGGCGACCATGTGGCCGTGGCCGCCCAGGTTGAGGGAGTAGGCGGGCGGGCCGCCGAAGACCTCGCCGAGCCAGAGGGCGACGTGTTCGGCGTGGTCGGGGGGCAGGTCGGCGAAGAGCGGTGCGAGGAGGTCGTCCTTGCGGACCTTGTCGTAGAAGACCGAGGTCAGGCGGGAGAAGGCGGGGGCGCCGCCCGCCCAGTCGTACGGCGTCGGCAGGGACGAGCCCGTGCCCCGTACCGCCGTCGGCTTGTAGTGGCGCATCTCCTCGATGTTCTCCACGTACGGGCGGATCTCGGCGAGGAAGGGCGGGAACAGCTCCGATTCGCGGAAGCCCTCCATGTGGTCCTGCGTCGAGGTCCACACGATGCGCAGGATGTAGTGCTCGAAGTCGTCCTCGCAGCGAGCCAGTTCGTAGTCGACGCATTGCGGGGCGGCCGCCAGTTCGGCCGCGGCCCGGGTGTAGGCGGCGAGGAACTCCGCCGAGCGGTCTTCCGGGATGCGGTAGCGGATGTACTCGACGGTCTGTGTGGTCATGCCTCAACCGAAACACGAACGCCCGCCGGAGGGGGTGCCTCCGACGGGCGGTTCGCTATCGGCTCACCGGCCCGAGCACCGGCTCACTGGCCGAAGCATCGGCTCACTTGCCGAAGTAGGCGTCGTAGATCGTCACCGACGACTTGTTGTTCTTCTTGTCGGTGATGTTCGCCCGGAAGGAGATGGACTTGCCCTTGGCGGGGTTCTTCACCTTGATCTTGCCGCCGGTCACGGAGACCTTCGTCCAGTTCTTGCCGGAGTCGTAGGACACGTACACCGTCAGCGACTTGAGGTTGCGGCCCTTGGCCGCGCCCTCGACGGCGACCGGGAAGGTGACCGTCTTGCCGGCCTCGACCTTGTTGTCCAGGCCGGTGGCCGCCTTGAAGCGGACGGTGGAGGCGGGCAGCGTGGCCACGTCGCCGGAGGCCGGCTTCTTGGAGCCGAAGGTCCAGCTCGCGTCGATGCGGGTGGAGGCGCCCGCGATGTCGGCGCTACGCCTGACCGAGGTGGTCAGCTTGTAGTCGGCCTGGCCGGCCGGGACCGTGAACTCCTTGTTGCCGAAGAGCGGGTCGTCGTTCGTGCCGATCTGGGTGCCGTTGCGGTACAGGGTCGTCTTCACCGAGGTGAAGTCGGAGGAACCTGCGTGGCCCGCCCCGTCGGTGAACAGCGGCACGAAGCCGTAGATGCTGTTGCCGTCGCGGTAGAGCCCGAAGTCGGCGCTCAGGTGCGGGCCGAAGACCGCGGTGTTGAAGGTCTTCGTGTACTTCTGGCCCGCCTTGAACAGCTGCGAGGGACCGAGCGTGTAGTACGCCTCCGGGATCGGCAGTCCGTCCGCGTCGTGGCCCTTGTACTGCTGGAAGTCGAACGACCACTTGATCTTGTCGACGGTCGAGAGGTGGACCGTACGGGTGCCGGGCAGCGTCTGCTCGATGGGGTTGGCGATGACGACGTCCTCGGGGAACTCACCGAGCGGCATGAGCCCGCCGGTCTTGCCGGGGGCGCCCGCGCCGAGGCCGTTCTTCACCGTGGCGAACTCGGAGGCCTTGAAGTGGCGGACCTTGTCACCGGTGATCTTCTTGACCTTGGCGGTGGTGGCAGCGTCGTACTCGGCGCCCGCGCCCTTGCTCCACTGGCCGCTCCAGGTCTGCTGCAGGCCCGAGACCTCGCCGCCGAGAGGTGCCATGCGCACGTCGGCGAAGGACTGCAGACCGAGGCCGAAGCCGATGCCCGCGGCCTCGTAGAAGTAGTCGATCGTGCCGAGCTGCTGCTTGGCCTGGGCGTCCGGCACCGTGATGTCGGCCGCCTTCGTCTTCCGGGCGTCGATCGTCACCGAGGTGTCCTTGGTGACGTTCAGGCTCGGCTGGACCAGCCAGTCGATGCCACCCTCGAAGTTCACGAAGTCCTTCGCGATCCAGGCGTCCAGCAGGTACTTGCCCTTGGGCACGCGCACGGTCGTCGTACCGGAGGCGTCGACGCTCACCTGGTAGCCGCGGCCCTCGGCGAGACCCGAGTAGCCGAACAGGATGGTGTTGTAGTCGCCGGTCGGCTTTCCGTCCCGCCCGATGTGCTTGACCTTGACGTTGTACGACTCGACCTCGCGCTGCACGGCCGCGGCCGTACGGACGCTCTGGCCGCCACCGGTCGCCGTCACGTACGCCGAGTACGCGCCGTCGAGGGTGCCGCCGAGCTTGGTGTTCACCGTGACGTCGACCGATGCCTTGCCGCCCGCGGGCACGGTGACCTTGGTCGCGCCGAGCTTGAAGAAGCCCGCGGGGGCCGCCTGGCCCTTGGGGTTCGTCGCGGTGACCGCGAGGCTCAGCGTGACGTCCTTGGTGCCGAGATTGCGGTAGGTCAGCTCCTTGGTGACCGGCTTGTCGTCGGTGTGCGGCCACTGCTGCACACCGAAGCCCACCGACACCGGGTCGGCGATCACGGACTGGGTGATGGCCTTGTCGACCGCGATACGGCCCGAACCCTGCTGGAACGGCGTGTACTTGCCGCCCTTCGCGGAGCCGGTCAGCGCGCCCTTGAGCTCGCTGAACTTCCAGTCCGGGTGCTCCTGCTTGAGGATCGCCGCCGCACCCGCGACGTGCGGGGTCGCCATCGACGTACCGGAGATGGTCAGGTAGCCGGGCGGGTTCTCGCCGACCTCCTGGTCGATGACGCTGCCCTTGGCCGCGGCGGCCGTGATGTCCACGCCGGGGGCGGTGACGTCGGGCTTGAGGGCGCCGTCGACGGTCGGGCCGGTGGAGGAGAAGTCGGCCAGCTTGTCCTTGTCGTCGACCGCGCCGACGGTGAGGGCGTCCGCGGCGCTGCCGGGCGAACCGACCGACTCCGGGCCGGAGTTGCCCGCGGCGATCGCGAAGAGGATGCCCTTCTCCTCGGACAGCTTGTTGACCTCGGCCTCGAGCGGGTCGATACCGGGGGTGTCCTGGCCGCCGAGGCTGAGGTTGACGACGTCGGCGCCCTGCTCGGCCGCCCACTCCATGCCGGCGAGGATGCCGGAGTCGTCGCCGCTGCCCTCGTCGTCGAGGACCTTGCCGTTGAGGATCTTGGCGTCGGGGGCGACGCCCTTGTACTTGCCGTTCGACTTGGCGCCGGTGCCGGCCGCGATCGAGGCGACGTGCGTGCCGTGCCCGAAGTGGTCGGTGGCGTCGGCCGCCGTGGAGAAGTTCTTGGACGCGATGACCTGGGTCTTCAGGTCCGGGTGGGTGGCGTCGACACCGGTGTCCAGGACGGCGATCTTGACGCCCTTGCCGGTGTAGCCCTTCGCCCAGGCCTTCGGGGCGCCGATCTGCGGCACGGACTTGTCGAGGCTGGCCCTGCGGGTGCCGTCGAGCCAGACGTGCGCGATGCCGGAGGCCGTCCTACCGCCGGTGGTGACGGCGTCCCACAGCTCGGGCGTCTCCTTCTGCGGGGTCTGCACGGCGTCCGCGTTGAGGGACCTGAGGGTGCGCCGGAGGGTTCCCGCGTCCCGTACGTCGGCCTTGGCGGCCGTGGCCGCGCCCTGGTAGCCGACGATGACCTTCAGGCCCTTGGCCTGGGACTTGCGGGTCGCGGACTTGTTGAGTTCGGTGATGTCGAACAGCCGCTGGTCGACCTTGCCGGCCGCGACCAGTCGGACCGCGTCCGCCGGGACGACGAGCGTGTGCCCGGCTTCCTTGCGTATCTGGACGGGTATGTGCTCGCGCCCCTTCGCCCGCTCCAGGCCGACGACGCGGCCCTTGGAGTCGACCAGGACGCGGTCGCCGGTGATCAGGGTGATGCGGTGCTTGGACGTGAGCTGAGTCTCGGGGGCGGTCGAGGACCGCTCCGCCTTCGCCGACGCCGGGCTGGTCATTCCCGCCGCCAGTGCCACCGCGGCCGCCGTGGCGACGGTGGCCGCGCATGCTCTTTTCACTTGTCTGCGCAAGTCTCCCCCTGGAGATGAGGTTCCGGGCGAATTCCCCGTTCACCCGGGCGGGGGTGGTCTCGTACGCAAGCGCGTACACCCCCCGGAATACGGAGTATGCCGGGGGGTGATCTGACACCTCAATAGGTGAGAGGAAGGTGAGAGAGGGCCGTCGGGACTGTTACCCACTGGGCCCAACTCCGTTACAAACTCGTCGAGTTACGCTCCCGCGTTCTCCTTGACAGTGAGCTTTCCCTTGCGGATCGTCGCCAGCCGCGGGGCCTTCCGCGCGATCGCTGAGTCATGGGTGACCATGATGAAGGTCAGCCCCAGCTCCTTCCACATGCGCTCCAGTACGTCCATGATCTCGTCGCGCATCGACTCGTCGAGGTTGCCGGTGGGTTCGTCGGCGAGGAGCACCTTCGGCTGCTTGACGAGGGCACGGGCGATGGCGACGCGCTGCTGCTGGCCTCCGGACATCTCGGAGGGCAGGTGTCCGAGCCGCTCACCGAGCCCGACGGACCGCAGCGCCTCGGCCGCCCTGTCGCGCCGGTCCTTCACCTTCACCCCGAGCGGTACGAGAGCGGTTTCCACGTTCTCCTGGGCGGTCAGGGTCGGGATCAGGTTGAAGCTCTGGAAGACGAAGCCGATGTTCTCGCTGCGGACCTTGGTCAGCCGGGCCTCGGACAACTTGGCCAGGTCGGTGCCGTCGAGGCTGACCTCACCGGCGGTCGGCCGGTCCAGGCCGCCGAGCATCTGCAGCAGCGTGGACTTGCCGCCGCCGGTGGGGCCCTGGATGACCAGCCGGTCCCCGTCGGCGATGGAGAGGTCGACGCCGTCGAGGGCGTCGACGGTGTCCTTGCCCCGGGTGTAGCGCTTGGTGACGTTTCTGAGTTCGTACATGGGGGCTCCTGAGAGGGAGGAGGGTCGGGGTGGTGCGCGTGGTGGTGCGCTACTCGACGCGGCGCAGTGCGTCCGCCGGGCGCAGTCGTGACGCGCGCCAGCCGCCGAAGGCGCCCGCGATCAGTCCGCCGGCCACCGCGAGGGCCACCGCCAGCACGATGGTCGTCACGCTCACCGGCGCGGTGAGGGCGACCTCGAGCGTCTTCGCGGCCTGCCGTCCCGGCCCGCCGAAGCCCCCGCCGGGACCACCGCCACCGGGGCCGCCGGCATTGCCGCCGCCCCCGCCCAGCTGCGCCTGCAGCGTGGGACTCACGGACGTCACGACGTAGGCGCCGGCCAGGCCGAGCGCGATGCCCAGCGCACCGCCCAGCAGCCCGTTGACCATGGCCTCGCCGACCACCTGCCGGGTGACCCGGCCCGACTTCCACCCCAGCGCCTTCAGCGTGCCGAACTCCCGCACCCGGCGCGAGACTGCCGAGGACGTCAGCAGACCGGCGACCAGGAAGGCGGCCACCAGCACGGCGATCGACAGCCACTTGCCGACGTTCGTGGCGAGGGAGGACGCCGTGGACAGGGAGCCGGAGACGGTCTTCGCGAGGTCCGTCGACGTCGTGACCGTCGTGCCGGAGACGTTCTTCTGGATGGTCGACTTCACGGAGTCGATCTGCTGGGAGTCGGTCGCCTTGACGTAGATCGTGGTGACCTTGTTCTTCTCGCCGGCCAGCGTCTGCGCCTGCTTCAGCGGGATGTACAGGTTGGCCGCCGCGTCACCGCTGTCCGCGGTCGCGATGCCGATCACCTTGTACTTGACGCTCTTGACGGTGACGGTCGAACCGACCTTGTACTTCTTCTCCTTGGCGTACGCCGAGTCGACGACCGCGACCTTGGCGTCGGTCTCCGTCGCCTTGAAGGTGCGCCCGCTGGTGATCTTCGACGAGGTCAGCGGACCGAGGGCGGTGCGGGTGACGTCGGTGCCGTAGACCGTGTACTGGTTGAGGCTGAAGTCGGCGCCGCCGCCGCGCACTTCGCCCTGCGGCCGGCCGCTGCCGCCGCCGTTGCCGCCCGGGAAGCCCTGGTTGCCGCCGGAGTTCTGGTTCTGCTGGAACTGGCCGCGGGTGAACTGGCCGCTGACCTTGACCACGTTGAGGCTGAGGCCGCCCACCGCGGACGAGACGCCCTTCTGGTCGCCGACCTTGCCGACGGTCGAGGAGGCCAGGGTGGTGAAGCCCTGCACCATGACCCGGTCGCTGCTCTGCGTCGCGTCGTCGTCGTTGCCGCGCGCGTCGAACTGGAAGCGCGGACGCTGTGAACTGCTCGCGGTCGGCGTCGCCGCCTTGGTGACCGTCATGTCCGTCCCCAGGCCGTAGAGCGACTGGAGAACCTTGTCCTGTGCCTTCCCCATGCCGTTGGACACGGAGTTGACCACGATGACCAGTGCGATACCCAGCGCGAGGCCGGAGGCGACGACGAGGGCCGCCTTTCTGCGGCGGCGCAGTTCGCGCCTCAGGTAGGTGAAGAACATGCGCCGCAAGGTAGGTACGGCGCGTGATGACTGGATAAGGCAGCCATAAGAGCTGCATGAGAAGGCTGTGACCGGGCCCGGAAACACCGATGCCGCCCCTGGGGGGCGGCATCGGAAAGCTGTACGGCGCCTGTGGGTTCGGGCGCCCGAGGGGATCAGACGGCCGAACCGGCCTTCCAGTCCGCCCAGCTCAGGTTCCAGCCGTTGAGGCCGTTGTCCGGCTGCACGGTCTTGTCGCCGGTGTTGGAGACGACCACGACGTCACCGACGATCGAGTGCGTGTACATCCAGTAGGCCGGCGTGCTCGTGTCGTTGGCGCCCTTGGTGTCGGACAGGCCGACACAGCCGTGGCTGGTGTTCACCGAGCCGAAGATGGACTTCGCGCCCCAGTAGTTGCCGTGCAGGAAGGTGCCGGAGTTGGTGAGCCGGATGGCGTGCGGCACGTCCTTGATGTCGTACTCGCCCTTGCCGTCGTCGTCGGTGAAGCCCACGGTCGCGCCGTTCATGCGCGTCTCCTTGAACTTCTCGGACATCACCATGATGCCGTTGTAGGTCTTGTTCTGCGGCGAACCGGCCGAGATCGGGATGGTCTTGACGACCTTTCCGTCCTCGGTGACCTTCATCTGCTTCGTCTTGGCGTCGACGTAGGAGATCTGGTTGCGGCCGATGTGGAAGGTGACCGTCTTCTGCTGCACGCCGTAGACGCCCTGGGCGCCCTCGACGCCGTCGAGCGCGAGCTTCAGCGTGACGGTGGAGTTCTCCTTCCAGTAGGTCTCGGGGCGGAAGTCGAGGCGGTTGGCCCCGAACCAGTGCCCGACGACCTCCTGGCCGCTGCTGGAGCTGACCGTGATGCCCTTCTGGACCGCGGCCTTGTTGGTGATGGCCTTGTCGAAGTTGATCGACACCGGCATGCCCACACCGACGGTCGAGCCGTCCTCCGGCGTGAAGTTGCCTATGAAGCTGTTGGACGGGGAGACCGTGGTGAAGGAGGCGTTCTCGTGGGCCTCCAGCCCCTTGGAGTCCTTCGCGGTGGCCGCCAGCTTGTAGGTGGTCGAGCGCTCCAGCTGGCCGTTGGGCTTCCAGCTGGTCTTGTCGGCGGACAGGGTGCCGGGCACCGCGGTGCCGTTCGCGGTCGTCATCGTCACGTTCGTGAGCGTGCCCTTGCTGACCGTGACGGCGGCGGAGTTGTTGATGGAGGCGTTGTCCGAGCCGTCCTTGGGCGTGATCTTGATGTCGGCCTCGGAGGTCTTCTTGGCAGCCGCCTCGTCGGCCTTGGCCTGCGAGGTGTCCTTGCTCTTGCCGCCGGAGGCGCTGTCACCGCCGCCGGAACAGGCCGAGAGCACCAGAACCCCGCCGAGCAGTGCGGACGCGACCGTCAGGCCCCTGCGCCGCCTACTGTTCGTCATCACACGCTTCTCCATCGTTGCCGATTTTCCCCAGAACCCCGAGAGTCCCCGTTGACGGGCCCCTGAATCACAGAACTTCAGCCGTCAACGAACATCAACGCTACGACCGGTCGCTTCCGTTCCACATGCCTGAGATGTGTGGGGCACACCACGTCCACCGGGGTCGGGACGACGAAACCCCGGACGGCGCTCGCCGACCGGGGTCCCGTTCGCCCAGGCGGATCAGCCGACGCCGTCCTCCTCGTCATCTTCGTCCACATCATCCTCGTCGAGGTCCCAGTCCGGCGAATCGGGGTCGTAGTCGATGGCCTCGGTGGACCAGGAGGCCTGCGCGAGCTCCACCCCGGGCACGGCGTTGACCAGGTCGAACGGATCGACGAGATACGCGAGCGCCTCCGCGGTGTCTTCCGTCACAGCGCCCTCGGCGTGCGCGCGTTCGTCGTCCGGCATCTCGCTCTCGCCGGCGATCCGCTGCAGCGCGGCCTTGGTGACGCCCTCGGCGTCGCCGATCTCGAGGACGAGTTCCACCCGAAGGCGGACAAAACGTGATGTCTCTTCAGTGCTCATGGCGCGAGCGTACGACTCAAACCTCCCGTGACTTTCCCGTGACCCGCGCCTTTCACTAACATCGCTCCACACGGCCAATTCGCCAGCGCCACAAGGGGATCGATATTCCGTGTCATCCGCTCGCCGTCCGTTGCTGACCGCCACCGCCGCAGGCACCCTGCTGGCGGCCCTGTGGTTCGTCCCGTCCGCCAACGCCTCCCAGGCCGGCCCGGCGAGAACCCAGCCCTCGACGGTGACGACGACGCAGGCCAGGGCCACCTCGCAGCTCGGCGACAGCGGGACCACCACGTCCGCGGACGACACCGAGCTCGCCGACACCGGCAGCATCGACACCACTCCGTACGTCGTCGGCGGGACGTTCTTCCTCACGCTGGGTGCCGGTTTCGTCGTCTACTCGGTCCGCCGGGAACGCCTCGGCTTTTAACTCGCTTGACTCTTCCTTGGTGTGGACTTCATAGTCCGGATCATGAAGAGATCATCGGGCGTGCGTATGGCCGCCACGGTCACCGTGAGCGCGCTGTCGCTCGCCCTTGTCACGGGTTGCGGCGGGAATTCGGGTTCCGACTCCGGTTCCTCGGACGCCGGGGGTTCCGCGTCCACCGCGGCCGCGAAGGCGTACACCGCGGCTGAGCTGCGAGAGCTGATCGTCACCGCTCAGGACCTCGACGGATACGACGTCAAGTCGGCGGACACGGGCGGGAAGTTCGCCGCCTCCAAGGACGCGGTGACGGTCACCGACGCCAAGTGCGCGCCCCTCGCCCACGTCCTCACCGGCTTCGCGCCGGGCGACGACGAGAAGGCGTACGTCAACCGGATGGTGACGGAGAAGAGCGAGAAGCCCTCCTCCACGAGCACCTCCGACGAGAGCCTCGAAGACCTGGAGAAGAGCCTGCGGGACATCATGGGCTCGACGATGACGATCGTCTCGCTCTCCTCCTACGACGGCGCGGGAGCGGAGAAGACCATGAAGTCCGTGTCGGACGCGGTCGCCGGCTGCGCGGGCGGGTTCACGATCGCGGCGCAGGGCCAGGACACGCAGAAGTTCACGAAGGTCGTCGCGGAGAAGTCCTCCGGGACGGGCGAGCGGTCGGTGGCGTTCGAGGCGACCGGCAAGGTCGAGGGCGACACGCAGACGGTGCACGGCGAGGTCGTGCGGCACGGCTCCACGATCGCCACGTACTACTCGATCAGTCTGGCCGCCCTGGCCGGCGAGAAGAGCGAGTACTCGATCCCCGCCGAGGTGATCAAGGCCCAGGCGGCCAAGCTCAAGTGACGGACCGGGGCCCCGCCGGGGCGGGGCCCCGACCGCTCACTGCAGCGGTCCGGTGACCGTCTCCACCGCGGCCACCAGCCTGCCCTCCCGCACGAAGGCGTCCGCCGCGGCAAGGTCGGGCGCGAGGAACCGGTCCGGGCCGGGACCGGCGACCCCCGCGGCCCGCGCGGCGTCGATGGCGGCCCGCGAGGCGGGGGCGGGGGTCAGCCCGTCCCTGAGCTCGATGGCGCGGGTGGCGGCGTACAGCTCGATCGCGACGACCCGCGCGAGGTTGCCGACGGCGGTGCGCAGCTTGCGCGCGGCCGACCAGCCCATGGAGACGTGGTCCTCCTGCATCGCGGAGGACGGGATGGAGTCGGCGGAGGCCGGTACGGCGAGCCGCTTCATCTCGCTCACCAGGGCGGCCTGCGTGTACTGGGCGATCATGAGCCCGGAGTCGACGCCGGGGTCGTCGGCCAGGAACGGCGGCAGGCCGTGGCTGCGGTTCTTGTCCAGCAGCCGGTCGGTGCGACGCTCGGCGATGGAGGCCAGGTCCGCGGCGGCGATGGCGAGGAAGTCCAGGACGTAGGCGACGGGGGCGCCGTGGAAGTTGCCGTTGGACTCGACCCGTCCGTCGGGCAGGACGACGGGGTTGTCGACGGCGGAGGCCAGCTCCCGCTCGGCGACGAGCCGGGCGTGCGCCATGGTGTCCCGTCCGGCGCCGGCGACCTGGGGGGCGCAGCGCACCGAGTAGGCGTCCTGGACGCGCGGGGCGTCGTCCTGGTGGTGACCGGTCAGGCCCGAACCCTTCAGTACGGCGAGCATGTTCGCGGCGCTGGCGCCCTGCCCCGGGTGCGGGCGGATGGCGTGCAGTTCGGGGGCGAGGACCTTGTCGGTCCCGAGGAGCGCCTCCAGCGAGAGGGCGGCGGTGATGTCGGCCGACTTGTAGAGCATGTCGAGGTCGGCGAGGGCCATGACCAGCATGCCGAGCATGCCGTCGGTGCCGTTGAGGAGGGCGAGGCCCTCCTTCTCGCGCAGCTCGACGGGGGCGATCCCGTGCTCGGCGAGGAGCTCGCCGGCGGGCCGGACGACGCCGTCGGGGCCCTCGGCCTCCCCCTCGCCCATGAGCGTGAGGGCGCAGTGGGACAGCGGGGCGAGGTCGCCGGAGCAGCCGAGCGAGCCGTACTCGTGGACGACGGGCGTGATCCGGGCGTTGAGCACGTCGGCCATGGTCTGCGCGACCTCGGGCCGCACCCCGGTG
Organism: Streptomyces sp. C1-1; assembly: GCF_050214755.1. Taxonomy (NCBI): domain Bacteria; kingdom Bacillati; phylum Actinomycetota; class Actinomycetes; order Kitasatosporales; family Streptomycetaceae; genus Streptomyces; species Streptomyces sp. C1-1. The sequence goes on from NZ_CP189826.1 coordinate 4,131,972, forward strand.
TGCCCCGAGCAGACGGTCTTCAGCCGCAGGAACATCAGCGCCCGTACGACCTCCCGCTCGACCCGCGGCCCCAGGCCGGCGGCGTGCGAGCGGACGATGTTGCGCTGCAGCTGGGCCCGCAGCTCCTGGCTGATGTGCCGGGTCGCCAGGGCGCCGAAGCCGGTGCTGACGCCGTAGACGGGCTCGGGCTTGGCCGCCAGCGCGTCCACGATCTCCCGGGCGGCGGCGAGGGCCGCCACCGCCTCCGCCGACAGCTCGACCCGGGCACCGCCGCGCGCCACGGCGAGAACGTCGGACGCGGTCACCCCGGACGTCCCCACCACCACAGTGTGCATATCCATATTCAGGAGCGTACGCAGTGAAGACGAGGATGTCACTACTGGGTGGGCGGTACGCCCCTTACAGGAAGTGCGGCTGCGCGGGATGTCAGTCCTGCCGTCCCCGGAAGCGCCGCCGTTCGACGGGCAGCGTCGGCGACGGTTCGTCCGCCAGTCGCACGACGGGGTCGTCGGGCCCCTCGCGGCCGGCCACCACCGGCTGCCCCGCGCGCAGCGCCTTCGCGCGGTACTGCGCGGCGTCCGCGAGGCGGAACAGACGGCGGGCCGAGCGGACGGGGCCGATGGGGTCCTGCGTCGACGCGACCCCGCACGCCACCCCCTCCCCCAGCTCCAGCTCGGCGGCGCGACGGCACAGTTCGTCGGCCGCCTTGACCACCTGGTCGGCGGCCGGCCCGACGGCCAGCAGACAGAACTCGTCACCGCCGAGCCGCGCGGCGAGCGCGCCCGGCAGCATGGCGCCGCACAGGGAGAGGACGGAACCGAAGCGCTCGAGGAGGCGATCGCCGACGGCGTGCCCCCGGGTGTCGTTGACGCGCTTGAGCCCGTTCAGATCGCAGACCACGAGACTGACCACCGTCCCGTCCGCGCGGTGCCGCTCGACGGCCTCGTCCAGCCGCGCGTCGACGGCGCGGCGGTTGGCGAGCCCGGTCAGGGCGTCGGTGTAGGCGAGCCGCCGTACCTCCTCCAGCCGCTCCGCCTGGGCGATCCCGGCGGCGACGACGGCGGCCAGCACGGTGGCGAAGTCCGCGTCGGCCCGCTCGAAGACCGGCACCCCGAAGCGCCGGGCGACATACAGCTCGCCCCAGGCCCGCCCGTTCAGCACGATCGGCGCGACGACACAGCAGCCCCGCCCCCTGCGGCGCAGCGCGGCGACCCGCTGGTGGACGTACCCGGGCCGGCGCCCGGCCGCGGGCCCCTCCGCCGTCTCCACCCACGCGTTGGGCTCACCGCCCCCGGCCCACCGCTCGTGCAGGAACTCGGTGATCTCGGGGAACTGGTGCACCGGGTACGACTCGTCCTCCGGGAACTCGTCCTCGCCCGCGGCCCGCTCCCCCACATTGACGAGGACCTTCAGCCGCCCCAGTTCCCGCTCCCACACCGACAGCGCGGCGAAGCTGCCGCCCAGCGCCCGGCACGCCCCGGTGGCCGCCGCGCGCCACGCATCGCGCGCACCCTGGGCCGCAGCCATGCCCTGAGCCAACGCGACGACGGCTGCGAGCCGCTTGTCCTCACCCATTAATCCAGGTTAGGGAGGTTTATAGGGTTTCGTTCCGTTGGCGCGGCGGGAGGGTGACCGGCTCTCCGTGGACCCGCCCCGACCCCGTCCTCACTCCCCCGGCCACTGCGGCTTCCGCTTCTCGTTGAACGCCGCCACACCCTCCGCCCGGTCCCCGGAGAAGGCCACCGAGCGCCACGCCGCGTCCTCGACCTCCAGGCCGGCCCGCAGATCCAGGCCGTGGCCGAGGCGCAGGGCCCGCTTGGCGGCGCGCAGGCCGACGGGCGAGTTCACGGCGATGCGGGACGCCAGGGCGAGCGCCTCCTCCGTGTCCCGCCCCTCCTCCACCAGCCGGTCCACGAGCCCCAGCTCCGCCGCCTCCGCGGCCTCCAGGCGCCGTGCCGTGAAGATGAGCTCGGCGGCCCGCGCGGCACCGATCCGGCGCGGCAGGAGCTGCGTACCGCCGCCGCCGGGGATGACTCCCACCGAGACCTCCGGCAGCCCCACCACCGCCGTGCGGTCGGCCACGATCAGGTCGCACGACAGGGCGAGCTCGAATCCGCCGCCCAGGGCGAAGCCGTGCACGGCGGCGATCGTCGGCACGGGCAGCTCCAGTACGCCGGTGTAGGCGGCGCGCGCGACGGGCCGCTGGCGCACCAGGTCGGCGTCTGTGAAGGAGTTGCGCTCCTTCAGGTCGGCGCCGACGCAGAAGGCGCGCTCGTGCGTGGAGGTCACCACGACGACCCGCACGTCCCGGTCGGCCCCCAGCGCCGCGCACGCCGCCGCGACGGACCGGGCCATCTCGGTCGACACGGCGTTCATGGCCTTCGGCCGGTCGAGGGCGAGCTCCGCGACATGCCCCTGCCCGTGCCGCCGTACGACGACGAACTCCCCGAACCGCTCCTCGCTCATGACACCCTCCGGTTAACGCGGGTTAACAGTGCTCGGCCCGATCATCGCAGGACGCACGCGACAGGGGAAAGAGCCGACGGCGGCGGCCGGGCGCCCGTTCCCGCGCACCCGGCCCGAGACCCCGTTCGAGTGACATCCCGCCCAACTCCCCTCCCACCGCCCACGAGAGCGCATAACGTGCGTCCGCCACGGCGCACAGGGGACGCGAGCGCATCGGGGAGGGACCGGGATGGCAAAGACGACGCAGCCACCGACCAGGCCGGAGAGCGCGCGAGCGGCGGAGCGCGAGGCCACGTCTCGTCCTCCCGACCGCCTCCCTCCGGGCGACCACGCCGTCGACCGGCCTGATGTGCCGCTCGACGGCGGCCGGCAGCGCGATCGGGCCGGGGAGGCGGCCCCCGCGGGCACCCGGAGGGTGGCCGTACCACCGGGCCTCGCCGGAGACCGGGCCCGGGAAACGGCACCCGCGGCCACCGGCGTCGAGACCGTACCGCCCGCCCTCCCCGGCCCCCGGCTCTTCGGTGCCCGTGTTCGGGGGCGGCATCGCAGGCCCCGGCCCCGCAAGGTGCTGTTCGCCGTCGGCGGGCTCGCTCTGGCCGCCGGGGCGCTCAGTGTCGTACGGATGGTTCCCGGGCCGGGCAGCGGTGTGCCCGGGACTGCCGGGGCGGAGCCGCGGGAGGACGTCGGCGGCGGGGTGAGCGACGGGGCGACGAACGCGGCGGCCACCCTCCCGGCCGCCCTCGGCGTCAGCCCGTCGGCGACCTCGGTCATGGGCGGCGTGAGCGCGACCCCCACGGCGGGCCCGAGCCTCGCCTCCGGGCCGGCCACCAGCGCGGCGACACCGGCGCCCGAAGTCTCCGCGACCCCCGGCACCCCGGACCCGCCGGACATGACCACCATCCCCGAGGCACCCAACACGCCCGCCCCCTCGACGGCGGCGCCCCGCCCGCCCGCGACCACTCCGGCCGCCCCGCACCCGGGCCGCAGCACGTCACCGTCGTCCCCCGCCCCGCAGCCGGGCGAGCCCGGTCTGTGCGTGCCGGTCGTCGGTCTGTGCGTGGGCCCGCTCGGGCACTGACGCGCCTACGCCTCCTGCGCCCGCCGGGTGAGCAGCCACGGCTCGACCACGCCGAGCCCGCGCACCGGTCGCTGCCACATCGGCTGGAGTCCGAAGCGGTAGACCGGCGGCTCCTCGCCCTCCTTCTCCGCCGCGGCCGCGGCCTCGGCCGCCTCCGCCTCGGAGGCCGGCGCCTCCGCGGTGCGGATCAGCTCCTCGGCGAAGGCGCTGTCGACCAGGACGGCGTCCCGGGGAGCTATCGAGGTCAGCCGGGAGGCCAGGTTCACCGTCGTACCGAAGACATCGCCCATACGAGTGGTGACGGTGCCGAAGGCGATGCCCACCCGCAGCTCCGGCATCGTCTCGTCGTTCGCCATCGTCTCGATGAGACGCAGCGCGATCTCCGCGGCCACCCCGGCGTCGTCCGCCGAGTACAGCACCTCGTCGCCGAGCGTCTTGACCAGCCGTCCGCCGTGCGCTGCCACCAGGTCGGCGGCCGTCGTCTCGAAGGCCTCGACGAGCTCGCCGAGTTCCTCCTCCTCCATACGGCGGGTCAGGCGGGTGAAGCCGACCAGGTCGGCGAAGCCGACGGCCAGGCGCCGGTCGACCATCTCCTCGTCGTCGGCCGCCTGCACGACCCGGCCCGCCGAGGCGGCGAGCTGGCGGCGCCAGACGTAGACGAGGAACTCCTCCAGCTCGGGCAGCAGCAGCTCGACGATCGGGTACGTCACCTCGGTGCGGGTCATGCCCGGCTCCGGGGGCTCGGTCAGGCCCTCCAGGAAGGAGTCGATCTGCCACTCGGCGAGGCGGGCCGTGGTCTGCCCGGTGGACCGGGCCACCTGCACGGCCATCGCCTCGCTCAGCAGGCCCGCCTCGACCAGGCCGGACAGCCGGCGCAGCGCGAGGACGTCGGCCTCGGTCAGCGCCTTGGCCTGCCCGATGTCCGCGAACCCCATGGCCCGCCAGAACCGGGTGGCCAGCTCCACCGACACGCCCGCGCTGCGGGCCGCCTGGAAGGGGGTGTAGCGCCGCTCGGCGCCGAGGATCAGGTGTTCCAGACGCAGGGCGAGCGGGTCCTCGCCGGGGTCGGCGGCGTCCGCGCCCTCGCCAGAGCCGGTGTCGTCGACGGTCACGCCTGCTGCCCTTCCGATCTGCCGCGGTCACGTATCGACCGGCCTCAACTGTACGGCAGGTGTGCGCCAGCTCACTCCGTAAGGTGGGACCGAAGACGGGTCTTCTCAGGCAGGTCGCAGGTGGACGATGTCTCCGGCCCCCACCGGCTCCTGCACGCCGTCCTCGGTGGCGATCACCAGCCTTCCGTCGCCGTCCACCGCCACCGCCTCCCCCACGATGGACCGGTCGCCCGGCAGCTCCGCCCGGACCGTCCGTCCCAGCGTCGCGCAGCCCGCCGCGTACGTCTCCTGCAGGCCGCTCTCCGCGGGATCGCCGCCGGCGTCCCGCCACCGCCGGTACCACTCCTCCAGCGACCGCAGCGCCGCCCGCAGCAGGGGATCGCGGTCCGTGCTCACCGCTCCGGCGAGGGCCACGGAGCCCGCCGTGGGAACCGGGAGTTCGTTCTCGCGCAGGGTGACGTTGATGCCGACACCGACGACCACTCCGTGGTCCCCGGCCCGCTCCGCCAGGATGCCCCCGGCCTTGCGTTCCTCGCCGCCGATGGAGACCAGCAGGTCGTTGGGCCACTTGAGTGTCGTGTCCACCCCTGCCGCACGTGCCAGCCCCGTCGCCACCGCGACCCCGGTGAGCAGCGGCAGCCACCCCCACCTGGCCACCGGCACCTCGCTCGGCGTGAGCAGCACGGAGAAGAAGAGCCCGGAGCGGGCCGGTGCCGTCCACTGCCGGTCGAGACGGCCCCGCCCGGCGGTCTGCTCCTCGGCGACCAGGACCGAGCCCTCGCCCGCCTTGCCGGCCTCGGCCAGGGCGACCAGGTCGGAGTTGGTGGAGCCGGTGCGCTGCACCACCTCCACCTCGCGCCACAGCCCGCCCTCCCGCACCAGTCCGCGCCGCAGCGCGACGGCGTTGAGGGGAGGCCGGTCCAGATCGGACCAACGGCTGTCGTCTGATGCATCTCGCGGCGTCATGCAAGCCACCCTAGGTGTGTGAAACGCCGCACTGCTGATTCGTAGGGGCACCACTACTCTACGGATGAGTAACCGTCCCCCCTTTTGAGCAGGCAGGGAGCCGCGATCCCGATGTCCGAGCCGGAAGAGATCGACATCCACACCACCGCGGGCAAGCTCGCGGATCTTCAACGCCGCATCGAGGAAGCGACGCACGCCGGCTCCGAGCGCGCCGTCGAGAAGCAGCACGCGAAGGGCAAGTTGACGGCCCGTGAGCGCATCGAGCTGCTGCTCGACGAGGGTTCCTTCGTCGAGCTCGACGAGTTCGCCCGGCACCGCTCCACCAACTTCGGCCTCGAGAAGAACCGCCCCTACGGCGACGGCGTCGTCACCGGCTACGGCACGGTCGACGGCCGCCCCGTCGCCGTGTTCTCGCAGGACTTCACCGTCTTCGGCGGCGCCCTGGGCGAGGTCTACGGCCAGAAGATCGTCAAGGTGATGGACTTCGCGCTGAAGACCGGCTGCCCGGTCATCGGCATCAACGACTCCGGCGGCGCCCGCATCCAGGAGGGTGTGGCCTCGCTCGGCGCCTACGGCGAGATCTTCCGCCGCAACACCCACGCCTCCGGCGTGATCCCGCAGATCAGCCTGGTCGTCGGTCCCTGCGCGGGCGGAGCCGTCTACTCCCCCGCGATCACCGACTTCACGGTGATGGTCGACCAGACCTCGCACATGTTCATCACCGGCCCGGACGTCATCAAGACGGTCACCGGCGAGGACGTCGGCTTCGAGGAGCTCGGCGGCGCCCGCACCCACAACTCGACCTCCGGCGTGGCCCACCACATGGCCGGGGACGAGAAGGACGCGATCGAGTACATCAAGCAGCTGCTGTCGTACCTGCCGTCCAACAACCTCTCCGAGGCCCCGGTCTACCCGGAGGAGGCCGACCTCACCGTCACCGACGAGGACCGCGAGCTCGACACCCTCGTCCCGGACAGCGCCAACCAGCCGTACGACATCAAGACGGTGATCGAACACGTCCTGGACGACGCCGAGTTCTTCGAGACCCAGCCGCTGTACGCGCCGAACATCGTCACCGGCTACGGGCGCGTGGAGGGCCACCCGGTCGGCATCGTCGCCAACCAGCCGATGCAGTTCGCCGGCTGCCTGGACATCAAGGCGTCCGAGAAGGCGGCCCGCTTCGTGCGCACCTGCGACGCCTTCAACATCCCGGTGCTGACCTTCGTCGACGTCCCCGGCTTCCTGCCGGGCGTGGACCAGGAGCACGACGGCATCATCCGCCGCGGCGCCAAGCTGATCTACGCCTACGCCGAGGCCACGGTCCCGCTGATCACGGTCATCACCCGCAAGGCCTTCGGCGGCGCCTACGACGTCATGGGCTCCAAGCACCTGGGCGCCGACCTCAACCTGGCCTGGCCGACCGCCCAGATCGCGGTCATGGGCGCCCAGGGCGCGGTCAACATCCTGCACCGGCGCGCCATCGCCGAGGCGGACGACGTCGAGGCCATCCGGGCCCAGCTGATCCAGGAGTACGAGGACGCCCTCCTCAACCCCTACGTCGCGGCCGAGCGCGGCTACGTCGACGCCGTGATCATGCCGTCCGACACCCGTCAGCACATCGTCCGCGGCCTGCGCCAGCTGCGCACCAAGCGCGAGTCGCTGCCGCCCAAGAAGCACGGCAACATCCCCCTCTAAGGAGTCGCTGTGAACATCAAGGTCGTACGGGGCAACCCGACCCCCGAGGAGCTGGCCGCCGCCCTGGCGGTGGTCAGGGCCCGCGCGGCAGCGGCGTCCGCCGTGACACCGGATGCCGCGCGGCCCCGCGACTCCTGGTCCGACCCGTCCCGCATCGCAACCCACCGCCTGCCCCAGCCGGGCCCGACGGCATGGACCCGCACCTACTGGCCGGGCTGACCGCAGCCACCCAAGGGGCGCGGGGAACCGCGCACGGTAGGACGACCCGGGGCGCCAACTTGAGTACCCGTACTCAGGCGCCCACCCCGCCCCCAGCCGCACGCTGGTGGCATGCTCTGGTCGGACCCCGAGAACGAACCCCCCGAGGAACTGCGCGACACGCAGGACATGTTGCGCAGACTCGGGGTTCTCATGGCCCTCGCCATGGTGCTGGCGATGATCGTGATCGGCCTGAGGTGAACCCCGGCACCCGCGTCGATACCCTGGCCCCATGACCGATCAGCCCCGCCGCCGCCTCATCCTCGCCTCCCAGTCCCCCGCCCGGCTGGGCCTCCTGCGCCAGGCGGGCATGGATCCCGAGGTCATCGTGAGCGGGGTGGACGAGGACGCCGTCAGCGCGCCCACCCCCGCCGAACTGGCCCTCGCCCTGGCCGAGGCCAAGGCCTCCGTCGTCGCCGCCCGCCCGGACGCCCACGGCGCCGTCGTGATCGGCTGCGACTCGGTCCTGGACCTCGACGGCGAGGCGCTGGGCAAGCCCGCGGACGCGGAGGAGGCCACGGCGCGCTGGAAGGCGATGCGCGGCCGGGCCGGCACGCTCCAGACCGGGCACTGCGTCTACGACACCGTCACCGGCCGCTACGCCTCCGGCACGGCCTCCACGGTCGTCCGCTTCGGCGACCCCACCGACGAGGAGATCGCCGCGTACGTCGCCTCCGGAGAACCCCTCTACGTCGCCGGAGCGTTCACGCTGGACGGCCGCAGCGCGCCGTTCATCGACGGCATCGACGGCGACCACGGCAACGTGATCGGCCTCAGCCTGCCCCTCGTGCGCAGGCTGCTGGCTCAACTGGGCGTGGGCATCACGGAGTTGTGGGCGCCGGTGGAGGGGTGACGGGAGCGACCCCGTCACCGTCGCCCTCGGGCGCCGGCGCCTGCGCGGGCGGAGCCGCGTCGGCGGGTTCGACCGGACGGTCGTAGGTCATCAGCAGCAGCACGATCAACGCCAGTACGACCACCATGAACGTGAACGCCTGCCAGCCCACCAGCCCCCACGCGAACGCGCCCAGCAGGCCGTGCACGACGGCCGCGCTGACGAGCAGGACGCGGCCGAAGCCGGCCGGGGGACGGTTGCGTGCGGCCACCAGCAGCGCGACCAGGCCGCACAGGGCGAAGTAGAGGCCGAAGAGGATGCCGCCGATCTTCGACGACAGGGACATCATGTCCGGGTCGAGTCCGGCGAGCGACATGTCCTGCCGGTCGACGACGACCCCCAGGAACCAGTTGAGCGCCGCGACGCCGAGCGCCTCGACGAAGAGCACGACCGCCACGACCCACGCCACCGGTCTGCGCACCACCGGGCCACCCCTTCACGTCCGTTCGATACATCGCGAACGCTACTAACGGGTAAACCGCGGGACAAGGGTTCGGCGGGCGGCAAAGAATCGTTGGGCCATTCGTAGGGACTCCACAAAGAAACTGAGTGGCCCGCAGCACGCTCTCACAGAGACCTTGACCACATCAGAGGGCTAGGGTTGCCGGGAGGAGCCCTGCACACCAGGGTGCGACAAGGGATTTCACGGGTCGAGCAAGCCTCGAATCACGCTCCGTGTGGGCAAGCTCACCATTGGGGACGGGTCGAAGTGCCTCGTCGGCTGTCCCTAAACTCGGCTTGTTTCAAGGAGGGAGCCTCAATCGTGCGCAAGGTGCTCATCGCCAACCGTGGCGAAATCGCTGTCCGCGTTGCCCGGGCCTGTCGGGACGCCGGCATCGCGAGCGTCGCCGTCTACGCCGACCCCGACCGGGACGCTCTGCATGTCCGCGCCGCGGATGAGGCGTTCGCCCTGGGCGGTGACACCCCGGCCACCAGCTACCTGGTGATCGACAAGATCCTGAACGCGGCGCGCGAGTCGGGCGCCGACGCCATCCACCCGGGCTACGGCTTCCTCTCCGAGAACGCCGAATTCGCCCAGGCCGTCCTGGACGCCGGGCTGATCTGGATCGGCCCGCCCCCGCAGGCCATCCGCGACCTCGGCGACAAGGTCGCCGCCCGGCACATCGCGCAGCGCGCCGGCGCCCCCCTGGTGGCGGGCACGCCCGACCCGGTCTCCGGCGCCGACGAGGTCGTCGCCTTCGCCGAGGAGCACGGCCTGCCGATCGCGATCAAGGCCGCCTTCGGCGGCGGCGGCCGCGGCCTGAAGGTCGCCCGGACCCTCGAAGAGGTCCCCGAACTGTACGACTCCGCCGTCCGCGAGGCGGTCGCCGCCTTCGGCCGCGGCGAGTGCTTCGTCGAGCGCTACCTCGACCGCCCCCGGCACGTGGAGACCCAGTGCCTGGCCGACAAGCACGGCAACGTGGTCGTCGTCTCCACCCGTGACTGCTCCCTGCAGCGCCGTCACCAGAAGCTGGTCGAGGAGGCCCCGGCGCCGTTCCTGTCCGAGGAGCAGGTCGCCGAGCTGTACCGCGCCTCCAAGGCCATCCTGAAGGAGGCCCACTACGAGGGCGCCGGCACCTGCGAGTTCCTCGTCGGCCAGGACGGCACGATCTCCTTCCTGGAGGTCAACACCCGCCTGCAGGTCGAGCACCCGGTCACCGAGGAGGTCGCCGGCATCGACCTGGTCCGCGAGATGTTCCGCATCGCCGACGGCGAGGAACTCGGCTACGACGACCCGGAACTGCGCGGCCACTCCTTCGAGTTCCGCATCAACGGCGAGGACCCGGGCCGCAACTTCCTGCCCGCCCCCGGCACCGTCACCACCTTCGCCGCCCCCTCCGGCCCGGGCGTCCGCCTGGACGCGGGCGTCGAGTCCGGCTCGGTCATCGGCCCGGCCTGGGACTCCCTGCTGGCCAAGCTGATCGTCACCGGCCGCACCCGCAAGGAGGCCCTGGAGCGGGCCGCCCGCGCCCTGGAGGAGTTCCAGGTCGAGGGCATGGCCACGGCCATCCCCTTCCACCGCGCGGTCGTCACCGACCCGGCCTTCGCCCCCGAGCTGACCGGCTCCGACGAGCCGTTCACGGTCCACACCCGCTGGATCGAGACCGAGTTCGTCAACGAGATCAAGCCCTTCGCCGCCCCCGCCGACGCCGAGGCGGACGAGGACACGGGCCGCGAGACGGTCGTCGTCGAGGTCGGCGGCAAGCGCCTGGAGGTCTCCCTGCCGGCGTCCCTGGGCATGACCCTGGCCCGCACCGGCCTGGCCGCGGGCGCCAAGCCCAAGCGGCGCGCCGCCAAGAAGTCCGGCCCGGCCGCCTCCGGCGACACCCTCGCCTCCCCCATGCAGGGCACCATCGTCAAGGTCGCCGTGGAGGAGGGCCAGGAGGTCAAGGAGGGCGACCTGGTCGTCGTACTCGAGGCGATGAAGATGGAACAGCCGCTCAACGCCCACAAGTCGGGCACCATCAAGGGCCTGGGCCTGGAGGTCGGCGCCTCCATCAGCTCCGGCGCCGCGATCTGCGAGATCAAGGACTGACCCGCGAGACACCCGGGCGAGGCGCCCGGCGGACCGGAGCAGTCGGTCCGCCGGGCGCCTCGCCTTTCCCCGTCCCCCGTGACGGTGGCCTCTCGTGGCGGCCGCCCCCGCGTACAGCGCCCTGAGCCAGTGAACCCAGCGCGGCCGCCCGCGGGCCATCCGTCAATTCTGACGGGTCGCGACATATCGCCTGGGCCTCAGTCCACGAGCAGCCCCAGGTCCCGCCCGCGGCGCAGCAGCGCGGCCGTGTGGCCGGCCTCCAGCTTGCGGTGCAGGGAGGCGATGTAGCCCCGCACGGTCACCGTCGACAGGCCCATCCGCCGGGCGGCCTCGGTCGCCGTGCACCCGGCGTGCAGATGGCACAGGGTGCGGTGTTCCTGCTCGGTCACCCCGTACCGCCGGGCCAGGGCGCGCGGCCGGGCGAGATCGCGCAGCAGCAGGAGCGGGGGCCCGCCGGGGGTGCTCGGCGGGACCCGGCGCACCTCCACGTCCCGCGCCGTGAAGCACCCCGCGCCGCCGAGCCGCGGATCGTCCCCCACGACGGCCAGCAGGCCGGCGGCGACCGCGTTGAGGGCGTACGGCCGTCCGCTCGGATCCAGGGCGGCGACCCCGCGCTCCTTGCCGCCGGCCAGGTCCAGGGCGAGGGAGGCCAGCGCCCGCAGCTGCTCGCGTTCCCTCAGCGCCCGTTCGGCGGCACCGAGTTGCAGCTGTGCGAAGCCGAACAGATCGCGCTCGCGCTCGCTGAAGTCCGTCCCGGAGCGGGTGAGCGCGTACCCCTCGACGACGGACAGGTCCGAGCCGCCGGAGGCGACGAGGTGACGGATCATGCCGAAGGGCCGGAAGTCCAGGTTGTAGCAGTACGTGCGCCGCCACTGACGGTCCGCGGCGACATCGCTGACCCGCCAGGCCTCCGCGGTGGGTGTCTCCAGCATCAGGTCGGTGAGCGGATGGTCGAGGGGGTGGTCGTAGATGACCATCGGGTCCTCGTGGAAGGTCTCCCGGGGCAGGGAGAGGGCGGCGAGTTCCCCCGTGCCGTCCACGGACAGCCGGTAGGCCTGGGCGCCGTCGGCCGGTACGAGCTCCATCAGCCCGTACAGCGCCCGTTCCTGCAACTCCCCCACGGAGGAGGTGTCTTCGAGTTCCCCTACGAGCGTCAGTACGCGACGCGCGTCCGCACCGCTGATGTCCATCGCACTCTCCCGGCGCTGCTCTCGCCTGAGACGAAGGTACGGCCTGCGTCCCGTCGGGGAAGGCCGCTCGCGCGTCCCCGATGGCATGCTGGAGGCAAAGGGGGGCGCGAGAGGGAGCAGGTGGGAGTGATGGCGCACGTGACCTCGGCCGAAGGCACCGGGAGGCCATGGTGACGACGGCATCGGGACGCGCCCTGCGCGCCGACGCCCGCCGCAACCGCGAACGGCTGCTGACCGAGGCGCGCTCGGTCTTCGCCGAACACGGCGCCGACGCGTCCCTGGAGGACGTGGCCAGGCGCGCGGGTGTCGGCATCGGCACCCTCTACCGTCACTTCCCCAACCGTCACGCCCTGTTGAGCGCGGTCTTCGAGGACGCGGTGGGCGACCTGCTGTCCCGCTCCCGTGAACTGCTGGACGCCCCCGAGCCCTGCGCGGCCCTGGTGACCTGGCTGCGCGAGATCATCGCCCATGCCGGCGAGTACCGAGGGCTGGCCCGCGCCCTGATGTCCGTGACGTCCGACCACACCTCGGCCCTGGCCCGGTGCAGCGACCCGATCAGACAGGCGGGCGCCGCGCTGCTGGCCCGGGCCCAGCGGGCGGGCCGGGTCCGCGAGGACGTGGCGGTCAACGACCTGCTGCAGCTGACGAACGCGATCGCGCTGGCGGCGGAGGAGGCACCGGGCGACCCGGAACTGGCGGACCGCCTGCTCCAGTTGACGCTGAGAGGCCTGAAGCCGGGCTGACCGTACGAACCATTCGCACGCACCCACCGGCACAAGCCCCACGGCGCAAGGGCGTCTCTAACGCCGCCGCATGTCGGCGACCCGCGCCCGCTCGGTACCCGGCGCCGGCTCACCGAGGACCGCGGCGCTGCGCAGCCCCGCCCCCGCCCCGGGAACCGCCCCGCGCCGGGGCCCCGGAAGGGCGACGTCCCGGCGGGCCTGGCGCGGGGGGACGGAATCACCGCCCACGGAGTTCCCGGACGCCCCGGCGACGGCGATCTGCACACCCTGGTCGGCCAGCGCCTGCAACTCCGTGGCCGCCCGGTCGTCGTGCGCCGGCGGCTCGTCGGTCACCAGGCGGGTGATCACGTCCGTGGGCACGGTCTGGAACATGGTGTCCGTACCGAGCTTGGTGTGGTCGGCGAGCACGACGACCTCGGCGGCGGCCTGGACGAGCGCCCGGTCCACGGAGGCCGACAGCATGTTGGAGGTGGACAGCCCCCGCTCGGCCGTGAGGCCACTGCCGGACAGGAAGGCCCGCGAGACCCGCAGCCCCTGCAGGGACTGCTCCGCCCCACTGCCCACCAGCGCGTAGTTGGAGCCACGCAACGTACCGCCGGTCATCACGACCTCCACCCGGTTGGCATGGGCCAAGGCCTGGGCCACCAGCAGCGAGTTGGTGACGACGGTCAGACCGGGCACCCGGGCGAGCCGGCGGGCCAGCTCCTGGGTGGTCGTTCCGGCCCCCACCACGATGGCCTCGCCCTCTTCGACGAAGCCCGCGGCGAGGTCGGCGATGGCCGTCTTCTCGGCGGTCGCGAGATGTGACTTCTGCGGAAAGCCGGACTCCCGCGTGAATCCGCCCGGCAGTACCGCACCGCCGTGCCGGCGGTCGAGGAGTCCTTCTGCCTCCAGTGCGCGCACGTCCCGCCGTACGGTCACTTCGGAGGTCTGGACGACGCGGGCGAGCTCACGGAGCGACACGGCTCCGTTCGCTCGCACCATTTCGAGGATCAATTGGCGACGTTCTGCAGCGAACACGAAACTGACAGTAATGCCAACGACCGTCTGGTTTCAGCTGTTTGCGCCGAATAGCAGAAGTTGTTCGCACGCCAGGACGGAAAGTGGTATAGGACCTACCCGCAGCGCCTATGCCGTACGCACGTGCGACAACTCCCGGTGACCAGCGGGGAATCGCTTTCGGCCGTCAGACGTCCCCGCCCGTCTTACGAGTGTGCAGCTGACGCGCGACCTCCGCGATCGACCCCGAAAGACTCGGATAAACGGTGAACGCGTTCGCGATCTGTTCGACCGTCAGATTGTTGTCGACGGCGATCGAGATCGGATGGATCAGTTCCGAGGCGCGCGGGGCGACCACGACACCACCCACCACGATGCCCGTGCCCGGCCGGCAGAAGAGCTTCACGAAGCCGTCCCGGATGCCCTGCATCTTGGCGCGCGGATTGCGCAGCAGCGGCAGCTTCACCACACGGGCGTCGATCTTCCCGGCGTCCACGTCCGCCTGGGTGTACCCCACGGTGGCGATCTCGGGGTCGGTGAACACGTTCGACGACACGGTCTTCAGGTTCAGCGGAGCGACCGCGTCACCGAGGAAGTGGTACATGGCGATACGTCCCTGCATCGCCGCCACCGAGGCGAGCGCGAAGACGCCCGTGACGTCGCCGGCGGCGTACACACCGGGAGCCGTCGTCCTGGACACCTTGTCGGTCCAGATGTGCCCGGACTCCCGCACCCGGACCCCGGCCTCCTCCAGCCCCAGTCCGGCGCTGTTGGGAATGGCGCCGACCGCCATCAGACAGTGCGACCCGGTGATGACCCGCCCGTCGGCCAGCGTGACCTCCACCCGGTCGCCGACCCGCTTGGCGGCGGCGGCCCGCGAGCGCGCCATGACGTTCATGCCCCGGCGCCGGAAGACGTCCTCCAGTACAGCGGCCGCGTCCGGGTCCTCACCCGGCAGCACCCGATCGCGCGACGAGACGAGCGTGACCTTCGACCCCAGCGCCTGATAGGCGCCGGCGAACTCGGCACCCGTCACACCCGACCCGACCACGATGAGCTCTTCGGGCAGCTCGGTGAGGTCGTAGACCTGGGTCCAGTTCAGGATGCGCTCACCGTCGGGCTGGGCGTCCGGCACCTCGCGCGGATGCCCGCCGGTGGCGATGAGCACCGCGTCCGCGGTCAGCGTCTCCTCGGTCCCGTCGGCGGCCGAGACGACGACCTTCCGGGACCCGTCGAGGGCCTGCATGCCCTCCAGCCGCCCCCGCCCGCGCATGACGCGCGCGCCCGCACGCGTCACGGAGGCGGTGATGTCGTGCGACTGCGCAAGCGCGAGCCGCTTCACACGCCGGTTGACCTTCCCGAGATCGACACCCACCACCCGGGCGGCCTGCTCCAGCGGCGGGGTGTCGTCGGCGACGATGATCCCCAGCTCTTCGTACGACGAGTCGAAGGTGGTCATCACCTCGGCCGTGGCGATGAGAGTCTTCGACGGCACGCAGTCGGTCAGGACCGACGCTCCGCCCAGACCGTCGCAGTCGACGACGGTCACCTCCGCGCCGAGCTGAGCGGCCACCAGCGCCGCTTCGTATCCGCCGGGTCCGCCACCAATGATCACGATCCGAGTCACGTACCCCATTGTCCCGCACGGTTCAAGGTGCTAATGCCCGGGCTCGTGGCAATGGGTTGGGCAAGGGGCCCCTGATCCTTGTGAGTCCCCTGTTCTCCCTGCCGTACCCTCTCCCCATGTCGCTCTACGCCGCGTACGCCGGCAACCTCGACGCGCGGCTGATGACCCGCCGCGCCCCGCACTCGCCGATGCGCGCCACGGGCTGGCTGAACGGCTGGCGGCTGACCTTCGGGGGCGAGCACATGGGCTGGGAGGGAGCGCTGGCGACCCTCGCGGAGGACCCCACCTCCCAGGTGTTCGTCGCCCTCTACGACATCGCGCCGCCGGACGAGGAGTCCATGGACCGCTGGGAGGGAGTGGGTCTGGGCATCTACCGCCGCGCCCGGGTCCGGGTCCACACCCTGGAGGGCGAGGAGCAGGCCTGGCTCTACGTCCTCAACGGCTACGAGGGCGGCCTGCCCTCGGCGCGCTACCTGGGCGAGCTCGCGGACGCGGCGGAGTCGGCGGGCGCCCCGCACGACTACGTGATGGAACTCCGCAAACGCCCCTGCTGACCACAGCCACCCCACAGCAGCCCCACAGTCACCCCACACCCCACCACCCCCACCATTCGTTGGAAACGACAAGACAACGATCGCCAACCCGTCAGCTCTGTCATCTACGCGCGTAGGCCGGAACCGGCTACCCTCGACCGCGTGAACGCATCTCTCCTTCCGGACGACATCCAGGGCGACCCCCACGCCGCCGCCGACGCCGCCGCCGCGCGTCTGCGCGAACTGACCGGCGCCGAGACCCACGACGTCGCCCTCGTGATGGGCTCCGGCTGGGCACCGGCCGTGGACGCCCTCGGCGCCCCCGACGCCGAGTTCCAGGTCACCGAGCTGCCCGGCTTCCCGCCCCCGGCGGTCGAGGGCCACGGCGGCAAGATCCGCTCGTACAAGATGGGCGACAGGCGGGCCCTGGTCTTCCTCGGCCGCACGCACTACTACGAGGGCCGCGGCGTGGCCGCCGTCGCCCACGGCGTCCGCACCGCCGTGGCGGCCGGCAGCAAGACGATCATCCTCACGAACGGCTGCGGCGGCCTGCGCGAGGGCATGCGCCCCGGCCAGCCGGTCCTGATCAGCGACCACATCAACCTCACCGCCACCTCCCCCATCGTCGGCGCCAACTTCGTCGACCTCACCGACCTCTACTCCCCCCGCCTGCGGGCCCTGTGCAAGGAGATCGACCCCACTCTCGAAGAGGGCGTCTACGCGCAGTTCCCCGGCCCGCACTACGAGACGCCGGCCGAGATCCGCATGGCCCGCGTCATCGGCGCCGACCTGGTGGGCATGTCGACGGTCCTGGAGGCGATCGCCGCACGCGAGGCGGGCGCCGAGGTCCTCGGCATCTCCCTGGTCACCAACCTCGCCGCCGGCATGACGGGCGAGCCCCTCAACCACGAGGAGGTCCTCCAGGCGGGCCGGGACAGCGCCACGCGCATGGGTTCGCTGCTCGCCCAGGTCCTCGGACGACTCTGAGAGGCACGCGAACGGCGAGAAGGGGCCGGGACGGGGGGTGTCCGCCCGCAGCGACGGGCGTAAACAGAGGGCACGACAAAACCTCCGGCACCGCCCGTCCGAGGACGGACACCCCCCGTCCCGGCCCCGACCCACCACCGAACCGCAGGCGCGACAGGCACCCCCGCCCCCGCACCTGCGCCGCAGGCACCCGACCACAACGAGAGGCTGACCGACCGTGCACGACGACCTCATCGCCCGGGCCCAGACCTGGCTCGCCGAGGACCCGGACCCGGACACCCGCGACGAGCTCGCGAAGCTCATCGAGGCCGGCGACCTGACGGAACTCGCCGACCGCTTCAGCGGCACCCTCCAGTTCGGCACGGCGGGCCTGCGCGGTGAGCTCGGCGCCGGCCCCAACCGCATGAACCGCTCGGTCGTCATCCGCGCCGCCGCGGGCCTGGCCGCCTACCTCAAGGCGACCGGCCACACCGACGGCCTGGTGGTCATCGGCTACGACGCCCGCCACAAGTCGGCCGACTTCGCGCACGACACCGCGGCCGTCATGACCGGCGCGGGCCTCAGGGCGGCCGTCCTGCCCCGCCCCCTGCCCACCCCCGTCCTCGCGTTCGCCATACGGCATCTCGGCGCGGTCGCCGGCGTGGAGGTCACGGCCAGCCACAACCCGCCCCGCGACAACGGCTACAAGGTGTACCTCGGCGACGGCTCCCAGATCGTGCCCCCCGCGGACGCGGAGATCGCGGCGCAGATCCAGGCGATCACGTCCCTGCACGACGTCCCCCGTCCCACGACCGGCTGGCAGACCCTCGACGACTCGGTCCTGGACGCCTACCTCGCCCGCACGGACGCGGTCCTGGCGCCGACCTCCCCCCGCACCGCCCGCACGGTCTACACGGCCATGCACGGCGTGGGCAGGGACACCCTGCTGGCGGCCTTCGCCCGGGCGGGATTCCCGGAGCCGGCCCTGGTGGCCGAGCAGGCCGACCCCGACCCGGACTTCCCCACGGTCGCCTTCCCCAACCCGGAAGAGCCCGGCGCGATGGACCTGGCCTTCGCCAAGGCCCGGGAGACCTCCCCCGACCTGATCATCGCGAACGACCCCGACGCGGACCGCTGCGCGGTCGCCGTGCAGCAGGGCGCCGACTGGCGCATGCTCCGGGGCGACGAGGTCGGCGCGCTCCTGGCCGCCCACCTGGTGGCCCGCGGGGCGCAGGGCACGTTCGCGGAGTCGATCGTCTCGTCGTCCCTCCTGGGCCGCATCGCCGAGAAGGCGAACCTCCCGTACGAGGAGACCCTCACCGGGTTCAAGTGGATCGCCCGCGTCGACGGCCTGCGCTTCGGCTACGAGGAGGCCCTCGGCTACTGCGTGGACCCCGAGGGCGTCCGCGACAAGGACGGCATCACGGCGGCCCTCCTGATCACCGAGCTCGCCTCGACGCTCAAGGAGGACGACCGCACCCTCCTCGACCTCCTCGACGACCTCGCGGTGGAGCACGGCCTGCACGCCGCCGACCAGCTGTCGGTCCGCGTGCAGGACGTCACGATCATCGCCCGGGCGATGGAACGGCTCCGCGAGAACCCGCCGACCAGCCTGGCGGGCCTGCCGGTGACCAAGGCGGAGGACCTCACGCGGGGCACCGACAAGCTGCCTCCCACCGACGGCCTGCGCTACACGCTGGACGGCGCCCGCGTCGTCGTCCGCCCGAGCGGCACGGAGCCGAAGCTCAAGTGCTACCTGGAGGTGGTCGTCCCCGTGGAAACCCACAAGGACCTGCCCGCGGCGCACGCCAGGGCGAACGAAATCCTGACGTCCCTCAAGCAGGACCTGTCGACGGCAGCCGGCATCTAGAAGAACGGGCGCCCGAAAGGGCGCCCGTCCCCCACGCCGAACCCGCTCAACCCGTGGCGACCAGAATCACCAGCAGGATCGCCCCGGCCAGCGCGGGCCCGGCGACCTCGTACGCCCAGCGCACGGTCACCTCACCCTGCGCGGCCTGCTTCTCGCCGCGTTCCTCGAGCGTCTCGCGCAGGTCGTCCATGACCCGGTCGGCCTGGGCGCGCGTAGGCCCGCCCGGAACGGCACCCCCGAAGCCCCCGGCACCCAGCCCGCCCAGCCCGCCGCGGCGGCCGCCTCCACTCGCCCCGGCGGCCCGGTCGGCCGCGTTGCGGGCCTCCTGCCGGGCGGCCCTCTTGCGGGCGCGCAGCGAGACGGGGACGGCCCACAGCTGGTACTTGGCGCCGGCCTTGGAGACGACCTCGTTGGAGTAACCGGACCTGAGCGCGCCGACCTCACCCCAGGGCAGCACGATCAACCGGAACGGGTTGCGGATGCGCAGCCGTTGGTCGTTGACCTGGACGGCGGGGCGGATGGTGAAGGCGACGATCAGCGGGACGACGAGGATCATCGCGGCCAGCGCCAGCCAGGGCGTGCGGCCGTGGCCGGCGACGATCGCGTCGATGCCGAGCCAGGCGGTGATGGCGAGCAGGAGGACGCCTCCGGCGATGCCTGCGGAGGAGCGGTGGACGCGGTCCTTGGCCGTGGCCGGCGTCGGGGGCTCGGGGGTCGTCATGGTGGCGATTCTGCCTCACGACATGACGAAGCCCAGCCAGCCGCCCCCCACAAAGCGATCCCCCAGGAGGCACCGACACAACACAAAAAGCGATCCCCCAGGACGCACCGGCAGAAAGACAAAGCGACCCCCGGCACACACCCTCGCTCCACAGACCAACCTCTCGGGGTGTACAGCCGCTACGCGCGTAGATATGCTCGTCTGGTGACCATGCCCACCACTGCACCCAACGCAGCTCACGCACTCGCCGACGTCACCGCGTCCGACGGCACGCTGCGCCGCTTCCTCCACGGGCTGCCCGGCGTCGACGCGGTCGGTCTGGAGGCGCGCGCCGCCTCCCTCGGCACCCGTTCCATCAAGACGACCGCGAAGGCGTACGCCATCGACCTCGCCATCTCGATGGTCGATCTGACGACGCTGGAAGGCGCGGACACCCCGGGCAAGGTCCGGGCGCTCGGCGCCAAGGCGGTCCACCCCGACCCGACCGACCGGACGACCCCGTCGACCGCGGCCGTCTGCGTCTATCCCGACATGGTGGCCACGGCGAAGGCGGCCGTCGCCGGCTCCTCCGTGAAGGTCGCCTCGGTGGCCACCGCGTTCCCGGCGGGCCGCGCGCCGCTCACCGTGAAGCTGGCGGACGTGCGCGAGGCGATCGCCGCGGGTGCCGACGAGATCGACATGGTCATCGACCGCGGGGCGTTCCTCGCCGGACACTTCATGAAGGTCTACGACGAGATCGTCGCCGTACGGGAGACCTGCGGGACGGACGCCCGGCTCAAGGTCATCTTCGAGACGGGCGAGCTGTCGACGTACGACAACATCCGCCGCGCCAGCTGGCTCGGCATGCTGGCCGGCGCCGACTTCATCAAGACCTCCACCGGCAAGGTCGCCGTCAACGCCACCCCCGCCAACACGCTGCTGATGCTGGAGGCGGTGCGCGACTTCCGCGCGCAGACCGGCATCCAGGTCGGCGTGAAGCCGGCCGGCGGCATTCGCACCTCCAAGGACGCCATCAAGTTCCTCGTCCTGGTCAACGAGACCGCCGGCGAGGACTGGCTGGACAACCACTGGTTCCGCTTCGGCGCCTCCTCGCTCCTGAACGACCTGCTGATGCAGCGTCAGAAGCTGGCCACCGGCCGTTACTCCGGCCCCGACTACGTGACGGTGGACTGATCACCATGGCATCGGCATTCGAATACGCACCCGCACCCGAGTCCCGCTCGATCGTCGACGTCGCGCCCTCCTACGGGCTGTTCGTCGACGGCGAGTTCACCGAGGCGGCCGACGGCAAGGTCTTCAAGACCGTCAGCCCCGCCACCGAGGAGGTCCTCTCCGAGGTCGCCCAGGCGGGCGAGGCGGACGTCGACCGTGCCGTCGCGGCCGCCCGCAAGGCCTTCGAGAAGTGGTCGGCGCTGCCGGGCTCCGAGCGCGCCAAGTACCTGTTCCGCATCGCGCGGATCATCCAGGAGCGCTCGCGCGAGCTCGCGGTCCTGGAGACCCTGGACAACGGCAAGCCGATCAAGGAGACCCGCGACGCCGACCTCCCCCTGGTCGCGGCGCACTTCTTCTACTACGCGGGCTGGGCGGACAAGCTGGAGCACGCCGGGTTCGGCCCCGCGCCGAAGCCGCTGGGCGTCGCCGGCCAGGTCATCCCCTGGAACTTCCCCCTGCTGATGCTGGCGTGGAAGATCGCCCCCGCGCTCGCCACCGGCAACACCGTGGTCCTCAAGCCCGCCGAGACGACGCCCCTGTCCGCGCTGTTCTTCGCGGACATCTGCCGCCAGGCGGGCCTGCCCAAGGGCGTCGTCAACATCCTTCCGGGATACGGCGACACGGGCGCCGCGCTCGTCGCGCACCCGGACGTGAACAAGGTCGCCTTCACCGGCTCCACGGCCGTCGGCAAGGAGATCGCGCGGACGGTCGCGGGCACCCGCAAGAAGCTCACCCTCGAACTGGGCGGCAAGGGCGCCAACATCGTCTTCGACGACGCGCCGATCGACCAGGCCGTCGAGGGCATCGTCAACGGCATCTTCTTCAACCAGGGCCAGGTGTGCTGCGCGGGCAGCCGGCTCCTGGTCCAGGAGTCGATCCAGGACGAACTGCTCGACTCGCTCAAGCGGCGCCTGTCCACCCTGCGTCTCGGCGACCCGCTGGACAAGAACACGGACATCGGCGCGATCAACTCCGAGGAGCAGCTGGCCCGGATCACCCGGCTCGTCGAGCAGGGCGAGGCGGAGGGCGCCGAGCGCTGGTCGCCCGCCTGCGAGATCCCGTCCGCCGGCTACTGGTTCGCCCCGACGCTCTTCACGAACGTCACCCAGGCGCACACCGTGGCCCGCGACGAGATCTTCGGCCCGGTCCTGTCGGTCCTCACCTTCCGCACGCCGGACGAGGCCGTCGCCAAGGCGAACAACACGCCGTACGGCCTGTCGGCGGGCATCTGGACCGAGAAGGGCTCGCGGATCCTCGCCGTGGCGAACAAGCTGCGCGCGGGCGTCGTCTGGTCCAACACGTTCAACAAGTTCGACCCGACCTCGCCGTTCGGCGGTTACAAGGAGTCGGGCTTCGGCCGCGAGGGCGGCCGCCACGGCCTGGAGGCATACCTCGATGTCTGACCGTTTGAGTGTCCTCAAGACCTACAAGCTGTACGTCGGCGGGAAGTTCCCGCGTTCCGAGAGCGGCCGGGTGTACGAGGTGACGGACTCGAAGGGCAAGTGGCTGGCGAACGCGCCCCTTTCCTCCCGCAAGGACGCCCGTGACGCGGTGGTCGCGGCCCGCAAGGCCTTCGGCGCCTGGTCCGGCGCCACCGCCTACAACCGCGGGCAGGTCCTCTACCGCGTGGCCGAGATGCTGGAGGGCCGCCGGACGCAGTTCGTGCACGAGGTGGCCGACGCGGAGGGCCTGTCGAAGTCCAGGGCCGCCGAGCAGGTGGACGCGGCCGTCGACCGCTGGGTCTGGTACGCGGGCTGGACCGACAAGATCGCCCAGGTGGTCGGCGGCGGCAACCCGGTCGCGGGTCCGTTCTTCAACCTGTCCTCCCCCGAGCCGACGGGCGTGGTCGCGGTCCTGGCCCCGCAGGAGTCGTCGTTCCTGGGTCTGGTCTCGGTGCTCGCCCCGGTGATCGCGACGGGCAACACGGCGGTCGTGGTGGCGTCCGAGCGGTCTCCGCTGCCCGCCCTGTCCCTCGCCGAGGTCCTGGCCACCTCGGACGTCCCCGGCGGCGTGGTCAACGTCCTGTCGGGCCGTACGGCGGAGATCGCCACCCCCCTGGCATCCCACCAGGACGTCAACGCGATCGACCTCGCGGGCGCGGACGACGTACTGGCGAAGGAGCTGGAGATCGCGGCGGCGGACAACCTCAAGCGCGTCCTGCGTCCACAGCCTGTGGACAACTGGTCGGACACTCCGGGCCTCGACCGCATGACGGCGTTCCTGGAGACGAAGACGGTGTGGCACCCGACGGGTTCACTGGGCGCGTCGGGCTCGTCCTACTGACCACCCCCCGCAAGCCGGAGAGCCGCGTCTCCCCTCCGTCCGGGGGAGGCGCGGCTCTCCGCCGTACCGGGCCTCAGTGGCCCAGCAGGCCGACGGCCTGGCCGAGCACCGGAATGCTGCCGATCGACGAGGCCTGCGCGACCGGGCCGGTCAGCATCCGGGTGTCGAGGGCCTTGAAGTCGGCGACCTGGGTGCCGACGCCGTTGTCGAGGGGGTCGGTGCCGGTGCCGGCGAGCGGGTTGGGCTTGAGGCCGGCGACCGGGCCGGTGACATAGCCGACGTTGCCGGTGAGGGCCCGGCCCCCGGACTGCGGGTCGATCTTGCCGAGGCTGGTGGGCCGGGTGTGCAACACGTCCACGAGGGGCTCGGTGTCGGCGGCGGAGGCCGTCGCGGCACCCGCGCCGAGCGCCACGCCCGCCGTCGCGAGGGCGACCAGGGCGCGTTGGACGGTCGGGGCGGGGGACGACGTGTGTCGTGACATGTACTGGTGCCACCTTCTGGTGCGCGGGGTAATCGGGTCGACACGAAGGGTAGTTGAGGTGTGACGCGCGATCCAATGCCGACCCGCGGGGTCGGCAGGGCGTACGGAATGCGTCAAACTGGTGTCCCGTGAGCATCCATCTCCCCACCTCCGCCCGTGTCGTGCTGCTCTGCGGCCCCTCGGGCTCGGGCAAGTCCCTCGTCGCCGCCCGCTCGGGCCTGCCGGTGCTGCGCCTGGACGACTTCTACAAGGAGGGCGACGACCCGACACTGCCGCTGGTGGCGGGGAGCTCCGACATCGACTGGGACCATCCCGATTCGTGGGACAGGGAGGCGGCGGTGGCGGCGATAGCCGACCTGTGCCGCACGGGCCGTACGAAGATCCCGGTCTACGACCTCTCCCTCTCCGCGCGCACCGGCGAGAACGCCGTGGACATCGGACGCACCCCGCTGTTCGTGGCGGAGGGCGTCTTCGCCGCCGAGATCATCGACCGGTGCCGGCAGGAGGGGCTGCTCGCGGACGCGCTGTGCCTGAGCCGTGGCCCGGTGCGCACGTTCCGCCGCCGCTTCGTGCGGGATCTGAAGGAGGGCCGCAAGTCGGTCCCGTTCCTGCTGCGCCGCGGCTGGCGCCTGATGCGCCAGGAACGCACGATCGTCTCCCGGCAGACCACCCTGGGCGCGCACCCCTGCGACCGCGACGAGGCCCTGACCCGGCTGGCCACCGCCGCGGTGACCCGCCACCCGAGCTCGACGCCGACGGCCTGATCCCGCGCGGTCCGCCGGGCATCGACGCGAGCGGGCACACGCGAAAGCGGGACTGGACGGACCCCCCGGCCCTCCAGTCCCGCTCCCCCCGTTCCCCCGCGTCTCCCCCGTGGGTTCTCCCCCGTGACCCCGTCGGTCCCCCGTGACCCCCGTAGGTCCCCCCGGTGTTACCGCTCCCCCGTCACTTGCTCCCCCCAGCCCTCAGGCGACCAGCTCCCCGAAGGCGTCCTCCTCGTCACGGCCGAAGCTGAGGACCTCGTCCTCGCGCAGCCGGCGGAGCGACCGCCAGATGCTCGACTTCACCGTGCCGACACTGATGTCGAGGATCTCCGCGATCTCCGGGTCGGTGCGGCCCTCGTAGTAGCGCAGGACCAGCATCGTGCGCTGGAGTTCGGGCAGCCGGGCGAGCGCCTGCCACAGGACGGCGCGCAGTTCGGTGCCGCGCATCGCGTCCGTGTCGCCGGGCGTCTCCGGCAGCTCCTCGGTCGGGTACTCGTTCAGCTTGCGGCGGCGCCACGCGCTGATGTGCAGGTTCGTCATGGTGCGGCGGAGGTAGCCCCCGACCGCGGCCTTGTCGCTGATCCGGTCCCACGCCTTGTACGTCGAGAACAGTGCGCTCTGCAGCAGGTCCTCGGCCTCGAAGCGGTCACCGGTCAGGTGGTAGGCGGTGGCGTACAGGGAGGCGCGGCGCTCCTGGACGTAGGCGGTGAACTCCGCCTCCGACAGCGAACGACGCTCCCCCGAGTCCTCCCCGTACGCGCTTCCCCCGTGCGTTTCCCCCGTGAAACCGTCAACCACCGTCATGTAGGCGGTGTGCTGACGCCCGGCGCCGCGAGCGCACCCCCGCCCGCTCACGGCGCCGGACTTCTCGGAACCCCGGCCCCCGTTCACGTCGTGCAGGCGCGTGACCACTGCGCTGGTGCTCATGCCGTGCAGCGTGTTCATCTCGCGCCCCCCGTCGTGGACTTCCGGTGTTCTGCTTGCTCAGGCGGTCCTTCCTTGCCTGTGCCGAAAAGCTTGCCCCCGCACCTTCATGGCCGTGTCCGCCGACTGTCACAGACCTGTCACAGGGGTCGGTCGCAGGGAAGACACGGCAAGGTCACAGAGAGAAGCGGTAGGCGCCCGCATCCGTCCAGGTGTCGAACCGGACCCCCTCCATGGGCCAGAATGAGCCCCGTGCCTTCCCTGTTGCTGATCGAGGACGACGACGCCATCCGAACGGCCCTGGAGCTCTCACTGACGCGCCAGGGTCACCGGGTGGCCACCGCTGCCACCGGTGAGGACGGCCTGAAGCTGCTGCGCGAGCAGCGGCCGGACCTGATCGTGCTGGACGTGATGCTGCCCGGCATCGACGGTTTCGAGGTGTGCCGGCGCATCCGGCGCACCGACCAGCTGCCGATCATTCTGCTGACCGCGCGCAGCGATGACATCGATGTGGTGGTGGGCCTGGAGTCCGGCGCCGACGACTACGTCGTCAAACCGGTCCAGGGCCGGGTGCTGGACGCCCGGATCCGGGCCGTGCTGCGGCGCGGCGAGCGGGAGGCGAGCGACTCGGCGACGTTCGGCAGCCTCGTGATCGACCGTGCCGCGATGACGGTCACCAAGAACGGCGAGGACCTGCAGCTGACCCCGACGGAGCTCAGGCTGCTGCTGGAGCTGAGCCGGCGGCCGGGACAGGCGCTGTCCCGGCAGCAGTTGCTGCGGCTGGTCTGGGAGCACGACTACCTCGGCGACTCGCGGCTGGTCGACGCCTGTGTCCAGCGGCTGCGCGCCAAGGTCGAGGACGTGCCGTCGTCCCCGACGCTGATCCGTACCGTGCGCGGCGTGGGCTACCGGCTGGACACGCCTCAGTGACCGAAGCGCAAGGGGGGGTTCGCGGCTGGGCCGCGACTCGCAAGGGTCATCTGTCACGGCTGCGGTTCACCAGTCTGCGGCTGCGCCTGGTCGTCGTGTTCGGGCTGGTCGCGCTGACCGCGGCCGTCTCCGCGTCGGGAATCGCGTACTGGCTCAACCGCGAG
This sequence comes from Streptomyces sp. C1-1, assembly GCF_050214755.1. Lineage (NCBI taxonomy): Bacteria > Bacillati > Actinomycetota > Actinomycetes > Kitasatosporales > Streptomycetaceae > Streptomyces > Streptomyces sp. C1-1. Next base: position 4,158,382 of record NZ_CP189826.1, read on the forward strand.
GCCGTCCTCACCCGTACCCAGGACGCCGTGCTCGGCGACTTCAAGCAGGCGATGCAGAACCGGGCGGGCACCCTGCCCCCGCACCCCACGCAGGACGAACTGCAGCGCACGGCGGGCCAGATGGCCAACAGCAGCCAGCGCTTCAGCGTGCTGCTCGTCGCCCGGGACGCCGGCGGCAAGACGGTGTACGGCAGTTCGGGCGCCCTGGACGGCTTCTCGCTGCGGGACGTGCCCACGTCGCTGCGGGCGGCCGTGAACAAGCGGCAGGAGGTCGACTCCGGCAACAAGTACGCGTACCACCTGTACTGGCAGCGCGTCACCGACCACGGCACGCCGTATCTGGTGGCGGGCACGAAGGTGATCGACGGCGGGGTGACCGGCTACATGCTCAAGTCGCTGGAGCCGGAGGCCAAGGACCTCAACTCGCTGGCCTGGTCGCTGGGCATCGCCACCGGCCTGGCGCTGGTCGGCTCGGCGCTGCTCGCGCAGGCCGCCGCCTCCACGGTGCTGAAGCCCGTGCAACGGCTGGGCGTGGCCGCCCGGCGGCTCGGCGAGGGCAAGCTGGACACCCGGCTCAGGGTGTCGGGCACGGACGAACTCGCCGATCTGTCGCGGACGTTCAACGACGCGGCCGAGGCGCTGGAGAAACGGGTCGACGACATGGCCGCGCGGGACGAGGCGTCCCGGCGCTTCGTCGCGGACATGAGCCATGAGCTGCGTACGCCGCTCACCGCGATCACCGCCGTGACGGAGATCCTCGAGGAGGAGCTGGAGGCGGAGTCCGGGTCGATGGACCCGATGATCGAGCCCGCCGTGCGGCTCGTCGTCAGCGAGACCCGGCGGCTCAACGACCTCGTCGAGAACCTGATGGAGGTCACCCGCTTCGACGCGGGCACGGCGAAGCTGGTCCTGGACGACGTCGACGTCGCCGACCAGATCACCGCCTGCATCGACGCCCGCGCCTGGCTGGACGCGGTCGAGCTGGACGCCGAGCGCGCCATCCACGCCCGTCTGGACCCGCGTCGCCTGGACGTGATCCTCGCCAACCTCATCGGCAACGCGCTCAAGCACGGCGGCTCGCCGGTACGGGTCTCGGTGCGGGCGTCGGACGCGAAGGGCGGGCAGGGCGCCGAGGTCGTGATCGCCGTGCGCGACCACGGGCCCGGCATCCCGGACGACGTCCTGCCGCACGTCTTCGACCGTTTCTACAAGGCCAGCGCCTCCCGCCCGCGCTCCGAGGGAAGCGGACTCGGCCTCTCCATCGCCATGGAGAACGCGCACATCCACGGCGGCGAGATCACCGCCGCCAACTCGCCCGAGGGCGGAGCCGTGTTCACGCTGCGTCTGCCCCGGGACGTGTCGGCACTCACGGAGGGCGCCGACGGCGAGGCCGAGAAGAGGGACGCGTGATGGACGTACGGGGTCGCCGGTCGTGGGCGTGGCTCCCGCCGGCCGTGCGGGGTCGCCGGTCGAAGGCGTGGCTCCTGCCGGCGCTGCCCGTCCTCGCGGGGCTGCTCGCCGGCTGCGGCATCCGCTCCACCCAGGTCCCGACGGACTTCGGCGCGGCACCCTCGCAGGTCACCTGTTCCCTGGCCCAGCCGGACGTCTCGGCTCAGGCCTCGCGCGGCCTGCCCGTCCAGGTGTTCCTGCTGTGCGGCTCGTCGCTGGTGGCCGTCGACCGGACGGTGCGCGTGCCGGACGGCACGGCGGACTCGCAGCGACGCGTCCTGGTGGCGCAGGGGCTGCTCGACCAGCTGGCGGCGACGCCGTCGGCCGTCGAGAAGGAGGCCGGTTACACCACGGGCGTGCGCGGCGGCATGACGGTCGGCGGTCCGCGCGCCGGGGACCCCGACGACACGCTGCGTCTGAGCACCCCGCCGGGCGACCTGACCTCCTACGCCCTCGCCCAGGTCGTGTGCACGTTCTCCGACTCGGCGGCGGCCGAGGGCGACGGCTCGGTGATCCTCGGCGGGCCCGGGCGCGGGCCGCTGCGCCGCTACGAGTGCACGGACGACGTGCGCTCCCGGCCGGGCAGCGAACAGCCGCCGTCGAGTCGGGTCACGGGCGGCTGAACCGCCCCTGAACCCCGGGTGTGGCACAGGCCTCACAGCGGTACGTCGGCGCCACACGGAACCGATCCCGCCGGGGGGCGCGTCTTGGGCAGCGTGCAGCGTCAAGGCTCCATCGGCGGCAGCGCCGCGATCCGCATCCGTGTGACAGGGGGTGTCCTCCTCGTCGCACACCTCGCGTTCGTCGCCTGGTTCACACTGCGGCCGCTGGACGTGCCCTGGGTGACGCCGCCGAACGTGCGTCCGTTCGCCAGTATCAGGGCCGATCTGCTGCTGGGCTGGCAGGTGGCGGCCCGCCGGATCGCCGAGGGGCTCGCGCTGCTCGCCCCGCTGGGTGTGCTGCTTCCGACGGCGCACGGCAGGCTGGACTCCTCGCCGCTCGGCTCCCTGGTCCGCACGACCGCCGCCGGCGCGCTGGTCTCGCTCGGCATCCTGCTGTTGCAGACGGCCGTACCGGGCCGCGTGCCCGATGTGGACTCCCTGCTCCTCAACACGGTCGGGGTGGCCCTGGCGCACCTCGCCGTCGTCCCGGCCGCCCGCGTCCGGCTGCGTCGCAGGTCGGAGCGGGACGACCGGGCGGCCGTCCATCAGGAGGAGGCGGCTCAGGGTCGGACCCCGACGTTTCCCAGGGTCGGGATCGCACCGTAGAGCGATGCTTCGCCCCCTTCGTCCCCGTAGCGTGGAAGGCAGATGAGGAAGCCGCCAAGGGCCTCCTCCACCGACGCTCACGAAGGAGCCGCAGATGTCCGCCCTCGTCCGCCCCACCAACGGTCGCATGATCGGCGGAGTGTGCGCCGGTCTGGCTCGGCGCTTCGGCACCTCCGCGACCACGATGCGGGTGATCTTCCTGGTGTCGTGCCTGCTGCCGGGCCCTCAGTTCCTGCTCTACATAGCCCTGTGGATCCTGTTGCCCTCGGAGGACAAGGCGGCCCGCGCCGCCTGGTGACATTTTTCGCGCGTATGCCGATGGGGCGCACCCCGTGTCCAGAGGGTGCGCCCCATCGGCGCGTGTGGGGGTCAGCCCAGCGGGAGGCCGTTCACCGGCAGACCGTGCGTGGGCAGGCCCTGGGCCACCGGGAGGCCGCCGAGCAGACCGGCGACGGGCCCGGTCGGACCGTGGGCGAGCTTCTGCGCCGCGACCGGCTGCACGGCGGCCAGTCCGGCGCCGACCGCGTCCTTGCCGTGGGCCGCCGCGTCACCCGCACCCGGCACCGCGTGGGAGAGGTTCTCCGCCGGGAGCGTCTTGGTGACGCTGTCCAGCGCCCCGGTGGCGTTCGGGAGCCCCGGGGCCGCGGTCGCGGCACCGGCGCCCGCGGCGGCGAAGGCGGCACCCAGGGCGGCGACACCGAGGGCCTTGACAGCAGACTGCTTCATTGAATGCGTCCTCGAAATGGGGTTACGGGGATGTGAGCGGTCCCCGAACGTAAACACGCGGACGCTGCCGCCGCAAATATCGAAATGCGGACGGATTGTGAATACCCGTCCGCATTCCGCGCCGCCGATGTCGCCCGTTCAGCCCTCCGACTCCACAGAACCGCTGGTGGAGGCGGTCTGCTGGAACAGCCATTCGGACTTCAGCTCCGCGTATCCGGGCTTGACGACGTCATTGATCATCGCCAGTCGTTCATCGAAAGGAATGAACGCTGATTTCATCGCATTGACGGAGAACCACTGCATGTCGTCGAGCGTGTAGCCGAATGCGTCGACAAGGTGCTCGAATTCCCGGCTCATGCTCGTGCCGGACATCAGCCGGTTGTCGGTGTTCACCGTGGCGCGGAAGTGCAGCCGTCGCAGCAGCCCGATCGGGTGCTCGGCGTACGAGGAGGCGGCGCCGGTCTGCAGGTTGGAGCTGGGGCACAGCTCCAGCGGGATGCGCTTGTCCCGGACGTAGGAGGCGAGCCGCCCGAGCTTGACCGAGCCGTCGACCTGGACCTGGATGTCGTCGATGATGCGCACCCCGTGCCCGAGCCGGTCGGCGCCGCACCACTGCAGGGCCTGCCAGATGGAGGGCAGCCCGAAGGCCTCCCCGGCGTGGATGGTGAAGTGGTTGTTCTCCCGCTTGAGGTACTCGAAGGCGTCGAGGTGCCGGGTGGGCGGGTAGCCGGCCTCGGCGCCCGCGATGTCGAAGCCGACGACGCCCAGGTCGCGGTAACGGTTGGCGAGTTCGGCGATCTCCAGGGCGCGGGCCGCGTGCCGCATGGCGGTGAGCAGGGCGCCGACGCGGATGCGCTGGCCGTTCTGACGGGCGATCCGCTCGCCTTCCCGGAAGCCCTCGTTGACGGCCTCGACGACCTCTTCGAGGCTCAGTCCGCCCTCGAGGTGCTGTTCGGGCGCGTAGCGCACCTCCGCGTAGACGACCCCGTCCTCGGCGAGGTCCTCGGCGCACTCGCGCGCGACCCGGACGAGGGCGTCGCGGGTCTGCATGACGCCGACGGTGTGGGAGAAGGTCTCCAGGTACCGCTCCAGCGAACCGGAGTCGGCGGCCTCGCGGAACCAGACGCCGAGCTTGCCGGGGTCGGTCTCGGGGAGGCGTGTGTAGCCCGTGCTGTGGGCGAGTTCGACGATCGTCCCCGGACGGAGGCCGCCGTCGAGGTGGTCGTGCAGCAGAACCTTCGGCGCCCGGCGGATCTGATCCGGCGTCGGGGTGTTCGACATGGTCTGGCTCGTCATTTCCGCACTCTACCTCCTACGCGCGTAGACGGCGCGGTGTACATGTGCGTCGATACGTAACGGTGACCGCACCGACGGGTCATGTACACCCTCGCTTCTGACACTGTTCTGTCATGGCACACCAAGCGACGCCGGTACGACGGGCCCGGCTGGGGAGGGCGTTCGGTCCGGAGCCGACGGCGGTGAGCGCAGTGGTGCTGCTGCTCCCCGGCGGCGACGAGGAGTCCGACCGCAGACCGTCTCCCATGCTGGCGGCCGCGTCCGTACGGGCGTTGGGCCGCAGGCTGGCCCGGGCCGGCCGGGAGGACGGGCTGGCCACGCATGTCGTCCACTACCGCTACCGGGGCTGGAACGGCAGCGAGGCCCATCTGGCACGGGACGCCTCCTGGGCCGTGGACGAGGTCGTACGGCGGTACGGGGACGTCCCCGTGTGCCTCGTCGGCTTCGACATGGGCGGGCGGGCCGCGCTGCGCGCGGGCGGGCACGAGGCCGTCAACTCGGTGGTGGCGATCGCGCCCTGGCTGCCGGAGGAGGACGTGGCGGCGTCCCCTGAACCGGTGAAGCAGTTGGTGGGCCGACGAGTGCTGATGGTGCACGGCACGAACGACGAACGCACCGATCCGGAGCTGTCGTTCCGGCTCGCGGCCCGGGCGAAGAAGGCGAACCGGGAGGTGTGCCGGTTCGAGGTGCACGCCGACGGCCACGGGCTGCACCAGTACCGGCGTGAAGTGCACGCGCTGACCGAGGACTTCGTGATGGGTGCGCTGTTCGGGAAGGGGCTGTCACGGCCGGTCGAGGACGCGCTGGCGGCTCCGCCTCCTCTGGGGCTTCGGATGCCGCTGGCCGCGGGGTTCGGCAAGTCGCTGCGCCGTTGACCGCACGTTCAGGGCAGCAGACTTCCCCTTCGCGAGAGCAGGAACTTCTTGAAGGCGGCCACCGGGGGCGTGTCCGGATGGCCGTCCAGCCAGGCCACGCCGATCTCCCTGGCCGCCCTCGGGGCCGTGACCGTCAGCTCGACGACTCCCGGGCGGGGGAAGGCCGGTGGCGGGAGGAGGGCCACGCCCAGGCCCGCGGCCACCAGGCCCCGTAGCGTCTCCGCCTCCTCGCCCTCGAAGGCGACGCGCGGCTTGAAGCCCGCCTCCTGGCACAGGTCGTCCGTGATGCGGCGCAGGCCGTAGCCGGGTTCCAGGGTGACGAAGGCCTCCTCGGCGGCTTCCGCCAGGCGGACGCGCCGGCGCGTGGCGAGGGCATGGTCGACGGGGACGACCAGCCGGAGCTTCTGCTCGTCCAGGCGGCGGGCCACGAGGTCGGGGGCGTCGGGGACCGGAGAGGTGAGGCAGAGGTCCAGCTCGCCCGCGCGCAGCTTCTCCAGCATGGCCTCGCCGTAGTTCTGGACCAGGCTGAAGCGGATCCGGGGATGGTCGAGGCGGAAGGCCTGGATGAGCGCGGGGACGGTCTCCGCGCCCATCGTGTGCAGAAAGCCGAAGGCGACCTTGCCGGAGGCGGGGTCGGCGTCGGCGCGGACCTCGTCGGCGGCGCGCTCGATCTCGGTGAGGGCGCGCTCGACGTGGGTGAGGAAGGTGCGGCCGGCCGGGGTGAGGGAGACCGTGCGGCCGTGGCGGGCGAACAGGTCGACGCCCAGGTCCTGCTCCAGGCGCGCCATGGCGCGGGACAGGGTGGACTGCGGCACCTGGAGTTCCTGCGCGGCGCGGGTGACGTGCTCGGTGCGGGCCACGCCGGCGAAGTGGGCGAGGCGGGGCGCCAGCAACATCGTCATGTCTTCTGTGTCACTGGTCGGTGACAGGCGGGGCTGTGAGCTCGGGTCATGCACCATGGGAACGATTATGGCGATTCCATGCATTGGACGGATGAGCGGGGGCGTACGTAGCTTCGAGGCATGTCTCCCGCCAGTACCGGGGCGTCCAGCGTCATGGGCGCCGTCACGACCGCTTCCCCCGCCGCCTCCGACTCCCGTATGACCCCCGGCGGGCCGGGCTACCGCCGGATGAGCTTCGCGCTCTTCCTCGCCGGTGTCGCGACCTTCGCGCTGCTGTACTCCACGCAGGCCCTGCTGCCCCTGATCTCGGGCGAGTTCGGGGTGGCGGCGAGCGAGGCGAGCTGGACGGTCGCGGCGGCCACCGGCGGGCTGGCGCTGTTCGTCCTGCCGATGAGCGCGCTGTCGGAGCGGTTCGGCCGCCGGACGGTGATGACCGCCTCGCTGGCCGTCGCGGTGTCGGTGGGGCTCCTGGTGCCGTTCGCGCCCTCGCTGGGCGTGCTGGTGGTGCTGCGTGCCCTGCAGGGCGCCGCGCTGGCCGGTCTGCCGGCGTCGGCGACGGCGTATCTCGCCGAGGAGGTCAGGCCCAAGGCGCTGGTCACGGCGATCGGGCTGTTCGTGGCGGGCAACAGCGTCGGCGGGATGAGCGGCCGGGTCATCACCGGGTGGGTCGCGCAGCTGTGGGGCTGGCGGGTGGCCGTCGGTGTCATCGGGGTGATCGCGGTGGCCTGTGCGGTGGCGTTCCGGCTGCTGCTGCCCGCGCCGCGGCACTTCGTGGCCGGTTCGCTGCGGCCGCGGGTCCTGGCCCGGACGGTCCGGAACCACCTGGCCGACCCGCTGCTGCGCCGGCTGTACGCGATCGGCGCGCTGTTCATGACGGTGTTCGGCGGTGTGTACACGGTGATCGGCTACCGCCTGACCGAGGGGCCCTTCTCCCTCCCCCAGGGCATCGTCGGCTCGATCTTCCTCGTCTACCTGGTCGGCACGGTGTCCGCGTCCACGGCCGGACGGCTGGTGGGCCGCCTGGGCCGCCGCGGCGCGCTGTATCTCGCGGGCGGTACGACGGCGGGCGGGCTGCTGCTGACGCTGGCCGGCTCCCTGGTACCGGTCCTGCTGGGTCTGGTGCTGATCACGGCCGGGTTCTTCGCGGGCCACGCGGTCGCCTCGTCGGCGGTCAGCAAGACGGCCACGACCGGCCGGGCACAGGCCTCGGCCCTGTACCAGTCGGCGTACTACGTCGGCTCCAGCGCGGGCAGCACGGTCGGCGCGACGGCCTTCCACGCCGGTGGCTGGGCCGGGACGGTGGCCGTCGGGCTGCTGGCGGTACTGGGCGTGGTGACGATCACGGTGCTGGGGTCACGCGCGGCACGGGTCGCGGCGCGAAGCCGTCCCGTCACGGCGTGAACGAGCCGGTGCGGCCAGTGGCCGCACCGCGCCGACCTGCGCCTTCGGCTGCTCCAGGGGCCATTGTCAGTGCGCTGCGCTAGCTTCGGACGTGCTGGGCGCGAAGGCGCGCGACAGGAATGCCACAGGGGTGGGTGGACATGAGCGACGGTACGGCGACCACGACCGCGGATCTCGACGTCAGGCTGGAGAAGCACCGCGTCGAACTGACCGGGTACTGCTACCGCATGCTCGGCTCCTCCTTCGAGGCCGAGGACGCGGTGCAGGACACGATGGTCCGCGCCTGGCGCAGCTACGAGAAGTTCGAGGGCCGCTCCAGCCTGCGCTCGTGGCTGTACCGCATCGCGACGAACGTCTGCCTGGACATGCTGACCGCCGGCAACAAGCGCGCCCGGCCGATGGACCTCAGCGAGTCCACCCCGCTCGCCCAGGCCGCCCTCTCCCCGCGCCCCGACAACACCTGGCTCGAGCCGATGCCGGACAACCGCGTGCTGCCCACGACGGACGACCCGGCCGAGGCGGCCGTCGCCAAGGAGTCGGTGCGGCTCGCCTTCATGGCCGCCCTGCAGCAGCTGCCGGCCAAGCAGCGGGCGGTGCTCATCCTGCGCGAGGTGCTGGCCTGGAGGGCGAGCGAGGTCGCCGAGCTGCTGGACACGTCGGTGGCGTCGGTCAACAGCGCGCTGCAGCGGGCCCGGGCCACGCTGGCCGAGCGCGAGAAGGCCGACAAGGCGGCCGGGGCGGCCGTGTCCGACCCGCTGGACGAGGAGCAGCAGAAGCTGCTGGAGCGCTATGTCGCCGCCTTCGAGGGGTACGACATGACCGCGTTGACGGCCCTGCTGCACGAGGACGCCGTCATGACGATGCCGCCGTTCGACCTGTGGCTGACGGGCCACGACGACATCACCGGCTTCATGACGACCCTGGGCTCCGCCTGCGAGGGCTCCCGGCTGCTGCCGGTGCGGGTCAACGGCCTGCCGGGGTTCGCCCAGTACAAGCCGGACCCGGAGGCGGGCGGCTACGCGCCGTGGGCGGTGCAGGTGCTGGAGATCTCAGAGGGCCGGCTCACCGGGTTCCACTTCTTCCTCGACACCAAGCGGTGGTTCCCGCTGTTCGACCTGCCCCTCCATCTCGAAGCGGAGCCCGACCAGACCGAGCAGGGCGTGTAGGGAGGGCGCGGGGTCCCGCAGCCGGATGCGTCCCCCGGCCCGCCGGGCGGCGAGCTGCAGCCGCGCCAGCAGGTCGACGGCGCCGAGGCCCGGGGGCCCGATCCCGGCGACGTCGATCACGACGACGCCGGCGCCCGTGGACTCCAGCAGCGCCCGCACGTCGTCGCACAGCCCCGCCGCCTCGTCGCGGGTGACGGGGCCGGGCAGCACCAGCAGAGCAGGCTTCATGGCGTCCACGAGCGGTAGACCGGGCGAGCGGGCGGAACTCATCGCGGCGGGCCGCCTACGAGGCGTGTCCGCCGTTCGGGATCACATTGACCTGCCGCCCTGCTGCCCCAGAGGGTTGGATGCATGCCACACGGATCAGCACCGTCCCGGACACCCGACGGCCCGCTTCCCGCCGAGGACCTCGCGAAGGAGCCGCCGTGCAGGGCGTGTTGACGGGCTTCGCGGTCATCGCGGTCGTCATCGGCGTCGGTTACGTCATCGGACGCGGCGGTCACCTCGGGGAGCACGGCCGAGAGGTCCTGACCAAGCTGGCCTTCCACGTGGCGTCCCCGGCGCTGCTGTTCACCACCCTCGCCCGCGCCGACCTGTCGGTGATCTTCTCCAGCCGGCTGCTGGTGACGGCCATGAGCACGGCAGCGGCGGCGGGTGTGTTCGTCGCGGTGGGCGCCGTGCGGGACTGGGGCGTGGGCCGCACCACGATCGGCGCCCTGTGCTCCAGCTACGTCAACTCCGGCAACCTCGGCATCCCGATCGCGGTGTACGTCCTGGGTGACGCGTCGCTGGTCGCGCCCGTCCTGCTCTTCCAGCTCATCGGGGTCACCCCGGTCGCCCTGACGATCCTCGACCTGTCCGGCAAGGGCGAGAAGGGCCCGCTGTGGCTACGGCTGCTGACGCCCCTGCGCAATCCGATCGCCGTGGGCTCGCTGGCCGGGGTGGCGGTGTCGGCGCTCGGGGTGCGGGTCCCGGCCCCCGTCATGGACCCCCTGACCCTGATCGGCAACATGTCGGTCCCGGCGGTCCTGCTGGCCTTCGGGATCTCCCTGTGCGGCAGCACGATGCCGGGCCGGGGCGCCGACCGGGCTCCGGTGTTCCTGTCCGTGGCCCTCAAGTCGGTGGGCCAGCCGGCCGCTGCCTGGGCCCTGGCGGCGGGCGTCTTCGGCCTGAGCGGCCACCAACTCCTCGACGTGGTGGTGACGTCGGCGCTCCCGGCCGCCCAGAACCTGTACACGTACGCGAGCCGGTACCGGGTGGCGGAGGGGCTGGCCCGGGACTCGATCCTGCTGTCCACGGCGCTGTCGGTGCCGGTGCTGGTAGCGGTGGCGGCACTGTTGGGCTGAGGCTCTCACTTCAGCGGGAAGATGCCGGTGTCCAGGACCAGCTTGAACGGTGCGGGACCGTCAGCTCCTCGCCGTATTCCACCGAAGCGAGGACTCGGTAGGTGCCGCTCTGCGGTTCTCCGTAGAGCGTCGCCGTGGGACGCCCCGACTGCCAGGCGTCCAGGAGGAGATAGAGGGATACGCCCGCGACGGCGTAGCCATGCGCCTTCTTGATGCGGTCGTGGTTCGCGTTGCTCTTGGACGTGACCTCCACGACGAGTTCGGCCTCCCCCGCGTGCACGCGCGTGCCGCGGCGCAGAGCGGCCCTCGGCACCACGCACAGGTCCGGCATGAACAGGCCGCCCGTCTCGGGGCATGCGAGGCCGAGGGTCTGATAGATCCCCCGGTCGTTCGGAATGGCCGTGTACAAGTGACGCTGAACCAGCTCAGCGGTGTCGTTGTGCTCTTCGGAAGGCGGAGGCGACACGGTGACGATCCCTTCGATGATCTCCACCTTGCTGCCCTCGGGAGCGTCCGTCTCCTCCCAGACACGGACGAGCTCGTCCCAGTCCGTGCCCCCAGGGGAGCCGGACTCGGCGGCGAGTGCGCTCATGGCGGTCTCCAATCGGTCGTCACCGATCCCAGCATGCCGAACGGGACCGGTGGGGGTCCACCGATCCCGTTCGCTCGAAAGGGAAAATCCCCTGGTCAGGCGATACGTTCCAGCACGACCGGCGACGCCGTGAACTCCGTACCCGACGCCCCGATGTCGTAGGAACCCTCCACCGCCTGCAGGGCGTACTCGAAGCGTTCGGGGGTGTCGGTGTGGAGGGTCAGCAGGGGCTGGCCCTCCTTGACCGTGTCGCCCGGCTTGGCGTGCATCTCGACGCCCGCGCCCGCCTGCACCGGGTCCTCCTTGCGGGCCCGGCCCGCGCCCAGGCGCCAGGCGGCGACGCCGATGTCGTAGGCGTCGAGGCGGGTGAGGACACCGGTCGACGGGGCCTTGATCACGTGCTGCTCCTTCGACGTGGGCAGCGCCGCGTCCGGGTCGCCGCCCTGGGCCGCGATCATCCGGCGCCAGACGTCCATCGCGGAGCCGTCCGCCAGGGCCTTCGCCGGGTCGGCGTCGCGGACGCCGGCCGCGTCCAGCATCTCCCGGGCCAGGGCGATCGTCAGTTCCACGACGTCCGCCGGGCCCCCGCCCGCCAGGACCTCGACCGACTCGCGGACCTCCAGCGCGTTGCCCGCGGTGAGGCCGAGCGGGGTGGACATGTCGGTCAGCAGGGCGACCGTCCTCACACCGTGGTCGGTGCCGAGGCCCACCATGGTGGACGCCAGCTCCCGCGCGTCCTCGATGGTCTTCATGAACGCGCCGGTGCCGACCTTCACGTCCAGGACCAGGGAGCCGGTGCCTTCCGCGATCTTCTTCGACATGATCGAGGAGGCGATCAGCGGGATCGCCTCGACCGTGCCGGTCACGTCCCGCAGGGCGTAGAGCTTCTTGTCCGCGGGGGCCAGACCGTCGCCCGCCGCGCAGATCACGGCGCCGGTGGTGTCGAGGACGTGCAGCATCTCCTCGTTGGACAGCAGCGCGCGCCAGCCCGGGATCGACTCCAGCTTGTCCAGGGTGCCGCCGGTGTGGCCGAGGCCCCGGCCCGACAGCTGCGGGACGGCGGCACCGCACGCGGCGACCAGAGGGGCCAGCGGCAGCGTGATCTTGTCGCCGACGCCGCCCGTGGAGTGCTTGTCGGCCGTCGGGCGGGACAGGGACGAGAAGTCCATGCGCTCCCCGGAGGCGATCATCGCGGCGGTCCAGCGGGCGATCTCGCGGCGGTCCATGCCGTTGAGGAGGATGGCCATGGCGAGCGCGGACATCTGCTCGTCGGCGACCTCCCCGCGGGTGTACGCGTCGATCACCCAGTCGATCTGCTCGTCGCTGAGCTCGCCGCGGTCCCGCTTGGTGCGGATGACGGAGATGGCGTCCATGGCCATGGCGTGCGGTCCTTCCGTGGTTCAGGAAGTGTGCGGCCCCTTCGAGAGTCGACTCAAAGGGGCCGTACGGGAGTTACTTGTTGAGATGGTCCGGGCCGAAGGCCTGCGGCAGCATCTGCGACAGCGGGAGGATGCCCGCCGGGGTCTCCAGCAACAGGTCGGGGCCCCCGAACTCGTACAGCAGCTGACGGCAGCGGCCGCACGGGACCAGGATCTCGCCCTGGCCGTCGACGCACGTGAAGTGCGTCAGCCGGCCGCCGCCCGTGCGCTGCAGCTGCGAGACCAGCCCGCACTCGGCGCACAGTCCCAGGCCGTAGCTGGCGTTCTCGACGTTGCAGCCGGAGACGGTGCGGCCGTCGTCGACCAGGGCGGCGACGCCGACGGGGTAGCCCGAGTAGGGGGCGTACGCCTGGGTCATGGCCTCCCGGGCCAGCTCGCGCAGCGCCTCCCAGTCGACGTCGGCCGGCCGGGTCACTTGCCCTGCCCCTTGCGGTAGCGCATGCCGTCGGCCTTGGGCATCCTCAGGCGCTGCGCGGACAGCGACAGGACGAGGAGGGTGACGACGTACGGGGTGGCGCCCACGAAGTCGCTCGGGACCTCGTCGGTGACCAGGTACCACAGCAGGACGAGCGCGCCCACGAAGAGGCTGATGCCGCCCTGCCAGTGCGCCTTCTTGTACATCTTCCAGCCGGCCATCGCCACGAGCAGCACGACCAGCAGGAGCAGCAGCGCGTGGACGGTCTGGCCGCCGTTGCGCAGCTGGAGCGCGTCGGAGTAGCCGAACAGGCCGGCGCCCATGGCGAGGCCGCCGGGCCGCCAGTTGCCGAAGATCATGGCGGCGAGACCGATGTAGCCGCGTCCGCCGGTCTGGCCCTCCAGGTAGATGTGCGAGGTGACCAGGGCGAGGAAGGCGCCGCCGAGGCCGGCCAGACCGCCGGAGACGGCGACGGCCACGTACTTGTACTTGTAGACGTTGACGCCGAGGGACTCCGCCGCGATGGGGTTCTCGCCGCAGGAACGCAGGCGCAGACCGAACGGGGTGCGCCACAGCAGCCACCAGCTGGCGACGAACAGCACGAAGGCCAGGATCGTGATGACCGACAGGTTGGTGACCAGGCCGCCGAGGATGCCCGCGAGGTCGGAGATCAGGAACCAGTGGTGGTTCTCGAGCGAGTGCAGGGCGCCGGACAGACCCGGGATGTCGAAGTTGGGCAGCGAGTCCACCGGCGGGGACTGCTTGGGGTTGCCGCCCGCGTCGGCCGCCTTGCCGTCGGAGAAGAACAGCTTGGCGAGGTACTGGGTGGTGCCGAGCGCCAGGAGGTTGATGGCGACACCGGAGACGATGTGGTCGACGCCGAACGTGACGGTCGCGACCGCGTGGACCAGACCGCCCAGGACGCCGAAGCCGACGCCGCACAGCAGGCCGAGCCAGGGGTTGGACTGCCAGCCGATCCAGCCGGCGCCGAAGGTGCCGAGGATCATCATGCCCTCGAGGCCGATGTTGACCACGCCGGAGCGCTCGGACCACAGACCGGCGAGACCGGCGAGACCGATCGGCACGGCGAGGCTCAGCGCGGCGCTGACCTGGCCGTCGGAGGTGAGCTGGTTGGCTCCGGTGATGGCGCGGACCGCGGCCACGAGGAGCAGCGCGCCCGCGACGATCATGAGGATCTGGCCGAGCGGGCGGCCCGACCGGGTGCTCGCGGTGTCCGCCTTGGGGGCCGCGGGCGGTGGCGTGTCGGTCATCGTGGCAGTCATCACGCCACCTCCTGCTTCTCGGTCGGGGCGGCGGCCTGGGCGGCGAGCTCGGCGCCGACCCGCTGCTGCTGGCGCCTGAGGCCGTAGCGCCGTACGACCTCGTAGGCGATGACGACGCACAGGACGATGACGCCCTGGATGACGCCGAGGATTTCCTTGTCGTACCCCTGGAACTCCAGGTGGTTGGTGGTGCGCTCCAGGAAGCCCCACAGCAGGGCGCCGAGCGCGATGCCGACCGGGTTGTTGCGGCCGAGCAGGGCGATGGCGATGCCGGTGAAGCCGATGCCCGTCGGGAAGTCGTTGCTGAACTGGTGGCTGTCGTTGAGCAGGGTCGGCATGCCGATCAGGCCGGCGATCGCGCCGGAGATGAGCATGCTGGTCGCGACCATCTTCTTCACGGACACACCGCTCGCGGCGGCCGCGCTCTCGGACTGGCCGACGGTGCGCAGGTCGAAGCCGAACCGGGTGCGGCCGAGCACGAACCAGTACGCGACTCCGACGAGGACGGCGATGAAGATGAAGCCCCACAGCTCGCCGGCGGCACCGGTGTCGATCTGGAAGAAGTACTCGTCCTTCGCCAGCGGCTTGGTGGAGACGACCGTGCCGCCGCTCTGTAGTTCAGCGAGCTTTCCGGGCTGCAGCAGGTAGGCGATGATCGCGGTGGCGATCGCGTTGAGCATGATCGTCGAGATGACCTCGCTGACGCCGCGGGTCACCTTCAGCACACCGGCGATGCCCGCCCAGACGGCACCGGTCGCCATCGCGCACAGGATGATCAGCGGGATGGAGATCCAGCCGGGCGTGGTCAGGGCGCCGCCGAGGACGGCGGCGAAGAACGCGGCGATGCGGTACTGGCCGTCGACACCGATGTTGAACAGGTTCATCCGGAAGCCGATGGCCACCGAGACACCCGCCAGGTAGTACGTCGTCGCCTTGTTGAGGATGTAGACCTGGCTGTCGCTGGCGGTGCCGTAGGTCAGCATGTCGCTGAAGGCGGCGCCCGGGTTCTTGCCGGTGGCGAGGATCACCAGGGTGGTGACGACGATCGCGGCGACGATCGCCAGCAGCGGGGCCGCGATCGCGAGGATCAGCCGCTCCTTGTCGATGCGTTGGGTCAGCTTGTTCATCGGGCGTCGTCCTCTGTGTGCTCCAGGTGGCCGGTGGCCGCACCCGTCATGGCGGAGCCCAGCTCCTCGGGGGTGATGGTGGCGGGGTCGGCGTCGGCGACCAGCCGGCCGCGGTACATCACCCGCAGGGTGTCGGACAGGCCGATGAGCTCGTCCAGGTCGGCGGAGATCAGCAGCACGGCCAGGCCCTCGCGGCGGGCCTCGCGGATGTGGTCCCAGATCGCGGCCTGGGCGCCGACGTCCACGCCCCGGGTGGGGTGGGCGGCGATCAGCAGCTTGGGCGCGTGGCTCATCTCGCGGCCGACGATCAGCTTCTGCTGGTTGCCGCCGGAGAGGGAGGCGGCGGTGACGTCGATGCCGGGGGTGCGGACGTCGTACGCCTCGATGATGCGCGAGGTGTCGGTGCGGGCGCCCTTGATGTCGAGGAGCTGGCCGCGGGAGTTGGGCCGCTCGCTGACGTGGCCGAGGATGCGGTTCTCCCACAGCGGGGCCTCGAGGAGCAGGCCGTGGCGGTGGCGGTCCTCGGGGATGTAGCCGACGCCGGCCTCGCGGCGGTGGCGGGTGGGGGCGTGGGAGATGTCGGTGCCGTCGAGGGCGATCGTGCCGGCGTTCAGGGTACGGATGCCCATGACGGCCTCGACCAGCTCGGACTGGCCGTTGCCCTCGACGCCGGCGATGCCGAGGACCTCGCCCTTGTGGATGGTGAAGGAGATGTCGTCGAGGATGATGCGCTCGACGCCGTCGAGGTCGGTCTGAGCCAGGCGCAGGCCGTCGACCTTGAGCAGTTCGAGGTCGGTGACCGTCGACTCCTCGGTCTCCGGCGTGGGCAGTTCGCTGCCGACCATCAGCTCGGCGAGCTGCTTGGTCGTGGTGCCGGCCGGCTTGACCGTTCCGACTGTGGTGCCGCGGCGGATGACGGTGATCTCGTCGGCGACGGAGAGGACCTCGCCCAGCTTGTGGGAGATGAAGATGACCGTGAGGCCCTCGGCCTTGAGGTCGCGCAGGTTGTCGAAGAGGGCTTCGACCTCCTGCGGGACGAGGACGGCGGTGGGCTCGTCGAGGATGAGGGTCTTCGCGCCGCGGTAGAGGACCTTGAGGATCTCCACGCGCTGGCGGTCGGCGACGCCGAGCTCCTCCAGCAGGACGTCCGGGCGGACGTTCAGCCCGTACGCGTCGGAGAGTTCCCTGATCTTCGCGCGGGCCTTGGCGCCGATGCCGTACAGCTTCTCCGCGCCGAGGACGACGTTCTCCAGGACGGTGAGGTTGTCGGCGAGCATGAAGTGCTGGTGCACCATGCCGATGCCGCGGGCGATGGCGTCGGCGGGGTTGTGGAAGACGACCGTCTCGCCGTTCACGGTGATGGTGCCCTCGTCGGCCTGCTGCATGCCGTAGAGGATCTTCATCAGGGTGGACTTGCCAGCGCCGTTCTCACCGCACAGGGCGTGGACGGTTCCGGTGCGGACGGTGATGTCGATGTCCTTGTTGGCGACGACGCCTGGGAATCGCTTGGTGATGCCGCGCAGTTCGACGGCAGCGGGAGGGCTGGACGCGTTGATGGCGCACTCTCCTCGGGGAAAGGGGCTGCGTAGGAGGGGGCAGGCGTCGGCGACGCTAGCGCGGCAACTCCGCGCTACACGCGTAGAGTTGACACATTGTTATGGCTCGGCGAGGGGGTTGACAAGGGCCCCTTCGCCGAGCCGGGGGTCAGGCGGGAACCGTCAGGTCACGTAGTGGTCTTGACCTTGACGGTGCCGTCGACGATCTTCTTCTTGGCAGCGTCCAGCTGGGACTTGATGTCGTCGATGTAGCCACCGCTGGTGGCCAGGCCGACACCGCCCTTGGCGAGCGAGTAGATCTGGTTGCCCGTCAGCGGCTTGCCGTCGTGCACGGACTTGATGAAGTCGTACACGCCGACGTCGACGTTCTTGACCATGGAGGTCAGGATCGAGGTCTTGTACGCGGCCAGACCCGGGATGTTGTACTGGTCCGAGTCCACGCCGATGGCCCAGGCGCCCTTGACGCCGTGGACGGCCTCGATCGCGCCGTTGCCGGAGGAGCCGGCCGCGGTGTAGATCACGTCGGCGCCGTTGTCGAGCATGCCGGACGCGGCCTCCTTGCCCTTGTCGGGGCTGGAGAAGCCGGACAGGTCCGAACCGTGGGTCAGGTACTGGACGTCGACCTTCGCCTTGGCGTTGGTGTCCTTGACGCCCTGGACGTAGCCCGCCGCGAACTTCTTGATCAGCGGGGTGTCGACGCCGCCGATGAAGCCGACGTGGTTCTTCTTGGTCTTCAGCGCCGCGGCGACACCGGCGAGGTAGGAACCCTGCTCCTCGGTGAAGGTGATGCTGTCGACGTTCTTGGCGGTCGCGACCGAGTCGATGAGGCCGAAGCTGACCTTCGGGTACTTCGCGGCGACCTTGTCGACCGAGGTGGCGTAGGAGAAGCCGACGGCGACGATCGGGTTGTAACCCGCGTCCGCCAGGTCGGTCAGCCGCTGCTCACGGTCGGCCTCGGTGTCGGAGTTCTTCGCGGTCAGCTCCTTGATGGAACCGCCGAACTCCTTCTCGGCCTTGTCGGCACCGCGCGCGGCGGAGTCGTTGAAGGAGCGGTCACCACGACCGCCGACGTCATACGCGAGACCGATCTTGATGCCCTTGCCGCCGCCGCCCGAGGACGAGGACGAGCTGCTGTTGTCGGAAGACGTACTGCCACAGGCAGTGGCAGTCAGTGCGAGAGCTGCGGACACGACACACGCAGCGGAAAGCTTTGCTACCCGGCGCACGGGAAGGCTCCTTCACCTGACCTGAGCGCCTCGTCGGCGCTTCATGTGAGCACCTTGCCAGTGCTCGGGCCCGGACGCCCCTGCGGCGTCGGCTTCGCGGCATCGTAACGCGCGTAGATGTCAGAAAAACACCCCTTCCGAAGCCGTTATCGATTCGAGGCAAACAGCGCCTGAACTCGGGGTCTGGAGACTTCACACGCCCCGGTTTCGATGTGCGCACGATTGGCTTACAACCATGTTGCGCCGGAAGGCCGAACGGCCCCCCGAGGGGGGCCGTTCGGGGAAGGTCCGCCTACTGCGCCGCGTCCAGCAGGGCCGCCGCCGTGAACAGCTCCACGCCCACCGTGATCGCCGACTCGTCGACGTCGAAGTCACCCTGGTGCAGGTCACGCACCGTGCGCTCGCCGGGCGGGCGGACGCCGAGGCGGGCCATGGCGCCGGGGACTTGCTCCAGGTACCAGGAGAAGTCCTCGCCGCCCAGGCTCTGCTCGGTGCCCTCGACGGACAGGGCGCCGCGGCGGGCGGTCTGGGCGTCGCGCAGCAGCTCGGTGACGTCCGGGTCGTTGACGACGGGCGGCACGCCACGGACGTAGTTGATCTCCGACTTGGCGCCGTGCAGGTTGGCGACCTCGTCGATGGCGGCGACGACCAGGTCCGGGGCCTGCCGCCAGGTGTCCAGGTCGAGGCAGCGCACGGTGCCGGAGAGCTCGGCGTGCTGCGGGATGACGTTCGGGGCGTGCCCGGACTCGATACGGCCCCAGGTCACGGCCAGGCCGCTGCGGCTGTCCACGCGCCGGCCGACCAGCGCGGGCACGTCGGTGGCGACCCGGGCGGCGGCGGTGACCAGGTCGGTGGTCAGGTGCGGGCGGGCGGTGTGGCCGCCGGGGCCGTCGAGCGCGACCTCGAGGCGGTCGCAGGCGGAGGTGATGGCACCCTCCCGCAGACCGATCCGCCCGGCGTCGACCCGGGGGTCGCAGTGCACGGCGAGGATGCGGCCCACTCCGTCGAGGACGCCGCACTCGATGGCGTCGGCGGCACCGCCGGGCAGCACCTCCTCGGCCGGCTGGAACAGCAGCCGCACCGGCCGCGGCAGCTTCCCGTGCCGGTGCAGGTCCGCCATGACGAGGCCGGCGCCGAGTACCACGGTGGTGTGCACGTCGTGTCCGCAGGCGTGCGCCCGGTCGGGCACGGTGGAGCGGTAGGCGCACTCGCTCTTGGTGTCCGGGATGGGCAGCCCGTCGATGTCGGCGCGCAGGGCGAGCATGGGCCGGCCGCCGTCCCACTCACCGATGTCACAGATGAGCCCGGTCCCCCCGGCGAGCACCCGCGGCTTCAGGCCCGCCCGCTCCAGCCGCTCCTTGATCGCAGCGGTGGTGCGGAACTCCTGGTTGCCGAGCTCCGGGTGCATGTGCAGGTCGCGGCGGAAGGCGACGAGTTCGGCACGCAGCGCCTCGGGGAGCGTGCCGGGCAGGGCTTCGCCGGGCAGATCGTTTTCGGACTCCGGTGACATCAGTTGCTTCACCCTCTGCAGGGTAGGACGCCGAGGGGGCCGACCGCCCTCGATCAACAAAACTTCAGCCCGTCAGGGGAAGAAAAATCGGCCGCTCGACGCATGGGTGGGAGGTGAGATGGGTAGACCTGTCTTTTCTCTACGGATACCACGCCCCGCCCCGCGCCGGTGGATCTGTTTCATCTGTCGGACCGTACGACACGGCCGACGCCCCACCGGCAGCCTGCGCGGGGCCGCTGGTGGGGTGGTGGAGTTCGAGGAGATGTCGCGGGACCCTTCCGGCGGTTTCACCCGGCGGTCCCGAGAGCCCGAGTAGGGTCCGCCCCGTGACTTCCGAGATACCGGGTACCCCGGATTTCCTGCACGCCACGCAGACGTCGTACGACGCGATCGCCCGCCCCTACACCGAGCGGTTCGCCGACTGGCTGGGCGACAAACCACTGGACCGGGCGCTGGTGACCTCCTTCGCGGAGCTCGTGCGGGCCAACGGCGCGGAGCCCGTCGCCGACGTCGGCAGCGGTCCGGGGCATGTCACCGCGCGGCTGCACGCGCTCGGGGTCCCGGTGTTCGGGGTGGACCTGTCGCCCCGGATGGTGGCGCTGGCCCGGGAGGCGCATCCCGGGCTGCGGTTCCACGTCGGGTCGATGACGTCGCTGGACCTGCCGGACGAGACCCTGGGCGGGGTGCTCGCCCTCTACTCGGTCATCCACGTGCCGGACGAGCACCTGCCGACGGCCTTCGCCGAGTTCCATCGCGTCCTGGTGCCCGGCGGGCACGTCCTGCTCGGTTTCCAGAGCGGCCAGGAGGACGACCGGATGCGGCTGACGGAGCGGTTCGGGCAGGAGATCTTCCTCGACTACCACTTCCGGGCGCCGGAGGGTGTCGCGGAGCTGCTGGTCAAGACCGGGCTGCGGGTGGAGGCGCGCGTGGTGCGCGAGCCGCTGGAGGAGGAGAAGCGGCCGCGGGCGTACCTGCTGGCGCGGAAGGTCAGCTGAGCGCGGTCACGGCCTGCAGCCGGGTGACGTCCCGGGCGGTGCCGGTCACGCCCGACAGGAAGCCCTGGGCGCGCGGTGAGGCGTGCGCGGTCAGCCAGGCGGGGTCGATGTCGCAGACGGCGACCCGGACCTCGGTGCCGGCCAGGGCCAGGGGCAGGGTGTGGACGACGGTGGAGGGAAAACTGAGGATCGTACGGCCGACCGGGCCACGCCGGGCGATCAGCTCCAGCGGGAGGTCGGGCCGGACTATCTCCAGGCCCGTCTCGACCGCGAGCCGGTGCAGCTTGTCGGTGCTCTCGCGGCGGTGGGCGAAGTAGCGGGTGGCGCCGTGGGCCTTGGCCAGGGTGCGGACCGCGTCCAGGTAGCGCTCGCCGTCGACGACGCCGGTCTCCACCAGCGAGGTGCCCACCATGTCGGCGCCCTTGGTGATGCGGGGCGGGCCGAAGCGGAAGCGGGTCCAGGAGAAGTCGTTGGCGTGGACGGTGACGCCGGCCGGGGTCTCGTCCATCGGCATGGAGGAGAAGATCTCCACCTGTCGCCCGGTGCCCGGGGTGAGGCGGCGACGGGCCCGGGCGGAGATCGGAGCGAAGACCAGGTCCCGGGCGCCGGGGCGGCCGCCCTTGCGGTGCCAGCGCACGAGCCGCTCGCCGCGGGCCAGCTGGGCGACGAACTCCATGGTCGCCGTGCCGTCGTCGACGACGACCAGATGCCGGGCCCGGGTGATGGTCAGCAGGAGCTGTACGTAGCGGGAGAACGGGTCGCCCAGCACGACCCGTCCGGCGCGGCGCAGCAGGCCGGCCAGGCCGCCGACGGTCTGGAAGGGGGCCGCCGGGCCGCCCCGGGCCTCCTCCCAGCGGACGGTGTGGCCCTCCTCGCGGGCGAGCTCGGCCATGCGGCGCAGCTGGCCGCGGGTCATGGGGTCGGTCGGGGCGAGGACGACGAGGGTGAGCACCGCGCCGGGCGCGTGGGCGTGCGCCCATTCCAGCACGTTCAGGAGCTGTACCGGACTCTCGACGAACGCGAGGGTGTGGGGGCCGGTCTTCCCGGCGCGGGGGCTCATCGACGACGACCGTCCCGTCGTAGGGCGCTGATGAGGCGCTGGAAGTCAGAGGGCGCGGGCGCGGGGCGCGCGCGGAAGCTGCGAGTCCGAGCGCTCCCGCTCGGGGCGCCCGGACTCGGTGTGCTCGGAACTCAGACGGCGACCGGCTCGCCCGCCGCCGCGGCGATCTCCGCCTCGGCGACCGCGCCGGCGACGCGGCGCAGCTTCTTCATCGGGCCGAGCTCGGAGTCGTAGACCTTCTTGACGCCGTCGCCGAGGGAGGACTCGATGACGCGGATGTCACGCACCAGGCGCTCCAGGCCCTGCGGCTCGACGGAGGCGGCCTGGTCGGAGCCCCACATCGCGCGGTCGAGGGTGATGTGGCGCTCGACGAAGACGGCGCCGAGGGCGACGGCGGCCAGCGTGGTCTGCAGGCCGGTCTCGTGGCCGGAGTAGCCGATCGGGACGTTCGGGAACTCCTTCTCCAGCGTGTTGATGACGCGGAGGTTGAGCTCCTCGGCCTTCGCCGGGTAGGTCGAGGTGGCGTGGCACATCAGGATGTTGTCGCTGCCGAGGACCTCGACCGCGTGGCGGATCTGCTTCGGCGTCGACATGCCGGTGGAGAGGATGACCGAGCGGCCGGTGGAGCGCAGGGCGCGCAGCAGCTCGTCGTCGGTCAGGGAGGCGGAGGCCACCTTGTGGGCGGGGAGGTCGAACTTCTCCAGGAAGGCGACGGCCTCGGTGTCCCACGGGGAGGCGAACCAGTCGATCCCCTTCTCCTTGCAGTACTCGTCGATCTGGCGGTACTCGTCCTCACCGAACTCCACGCGGTGGCGGTAGTCGATGTAGGTCATCCGGCCCCAGGGGGTGTCGCGCTCGATGTCCCACTGGTCGCGCGGGGTGCAGATCTCGGGGGTGCGCTTCTGGAACTTCACGGCGTCGCAGCCGGCCGCGGCGGCCACGTCGATCAGCTTGAAGGCGTTCTCCAGCTCGCCGTTGTGGTTGATGCCGATCTCGCCACAGACGTAGACCGGGTGGCCGGGGCCGACCTCGCGCGAGCCGAACTGGCGCAGACGGGAGTTGGTGCTCATGGCTGTGAACTTTCCTTACTTGTCGAGGGAGTCGAGAGAGGGGCCGAGGATCCAGCTGGCGATCTCTCGGATCGCGCCGTCGCCACCGGGGACGGTGGTGACCGCACGGGCGGCGCCGCGTACCACGTCGTGGGCGCTCGCGACCGCCACGGGCCAGCCCACGAGGGCGAAGCACGGGAGGTCGTTGACGTCGTTGCCGACGTAGAGCACGCGCTCGGGCGCGATGCCCTGCTCCTCGCACCACTGCTTGAGTGCGAGGTCCTTCCGGTCGATGCCGTGCAGGACCGGGATCTTGAGCTTCCGGGCCCGGGCGGCGACGACCGGGTTCTGCTCCGTGGAGAGGATCAGCATGTCCAGGCCGCTCTTGCGCAGGGCGGCGATGCCGAGCCCGTCCCCGCGGTGCACGGAGACGAACTCCTTTCCATCGGCGTCGATCAGCACCCTGTCGTCGGTCTGGGTGCCGTCGAAGTCCAGTACGACCGCGTCGATGTCGTCGGCGGTCGGCAGCGAACCGGGGCGGTCCGCGTCGAAGAGGGGGGCCAGCGCGCGGGCGCGGGCGAGGTCGTGCGGGTCGTCGATCTCCAGCACCCGGGCGGGGTCGGTGCGGACCAGTTCGGTGCGGCCGAAGAAGCGGTGCTGGTGCTTGCGGAAGCCCGGCGCGTCCATGGCGTAGGCGGCGCCGGTCTCCAGCAGGTCCTGGGGGCGGTCCTGGCGGCGCGGGCGGTAGGACTTGTCGTGGTTGACGCCGAAGCCGCCGCCGGTGGCCGCGTCGGCCTCCGTGACGGTGCCGGGGGCGATCTCGTCCTCGGCGTCGCGCCAGATGAACCCGTGGAAGGGGGCGACGGTGACGGCGGTGTCCGCGCCGTTCTCCGCGACCGCGCCGGCCACTCCGTCGATGTCCTCGCGGACGATGAACGGGCTGGTGCACTGCACGAGCAGCACCACGTCGACGGCCGCCCCGTGCAGGGCCTCGTGGGCGTCCATGGCGTGCAGGACGGCGGCCTCGGAGGTGGCGGTGTCGCCGGCGATGGCCGCGGGGCGCAGCACGACCTCGGCGCCGGCCTCGCGGGCCGCGGCGGCGATGGCGTGGTCGTCGGTGGAGACCACGACGTCGGTCACCAGGCGGGTCGCCCGGCACTCGCGCACGGCCCGCGACACCAGCGGCACACCGCCGACGGGGGCGAGATTCTTCGCGGGCACACCCTTGGAGCCGCCGCGCGCGGGGATCACCGCGAGCACCCGGCGCACGGAAGCACCTTGGCCCGCTTGCGGGTTGGACATGGGTTGCACTCCTTGCGCAGGGTTCGCTGAGGTCTGATGGGCGGCGAAGCCGCCCTTTAGGGGCGCGGGGAACTGCGCGACAAGCCCCGACGGCGCCGCACCCGCCCGAGAATCCGATCCGGCACCCCCGATGGCGCTCACAGCTCCCCCATCCGCCGGATGACGGGCGCCACCCGCTGCACCCCGTGCCGGTAGGCACCCCGCGCCGCCCGGCGCACGATCTGCCGGACCGGCCCGGGCTCCTTGTCGTGGGCGGGGGCGCCGGGCAGCGGGGCGCCGTCGGGGCCGAGGTGGTGGCGGGCGAGGATGCCGGGCAGGTAGCCGGGCGCGGTCGCCGGCGTGTAGTACGGGGCCAGAGGCGCCAACCCGCCCGGCTGCGCGAGGAGCTTGGCGATGCGTTCGCGGGCCGCGTCGAAGGCGGTGGCGTACGTGCCGTCCACGGCGACGCCCTGGCGGGCCACCCACTCCTCGTCCGGCACCGGCCGGTGCCCGGCGTCGAGCCGGTCCCAGGAGGCGAGGCAGCCGGAGCCGACGAAGTGGTGGTTGCCCAGCACCTCGCGGATGCCGAGGTCGGTCAGAATCACCGTCGGGATGCGGCGGTGCAGGGACTCCAGGGCCGCCGTCGAGCTGATGGTGACCAGCAGGTCGGTGCGGTCCAGGACCTCGCCCATGTTGCCGTACACCAGGCGGAAGTTGGCCGGCGGATCGAGCCGCTGGACCAGCTTCTGGTACGGCAACTCCTCGATGTGCGTGGTGTGTTCACCCGGCCGGGAGCGCAGCTTGAGCAGCACCTCGCGCTCGGGGTGCAGCCGGGCGTGCCGGATCAGCCGGTCGAGCAGGTAGACGCGGTCCCTGCGGTTGTCCGGGACGGACGGCTGGACCGCGAACACCACGGTGTACGGGTCGTGTTCACCTTCGTAGGCCGCTCCGCCGAGGAACGGCAGCGCCACCTCGGTCACCGACGAGGCGTCGGCGCCCACCCCCTCGTACACGGCCCGGAAACGCTCCGCGTCCTGGCGGGAGTTGGCGAGGACGAGGTCCGCGCCGTGCCGCAGCAGCAGGCCGTCGGCGAGCTTCTCGTAGACGACGCCGACGTAGCCGGTGACGACCACGGGACGCGAACCGCGTTCGGCCCAGGCGCGCTTGAGCCCGTGCAGCATCGCCTGCACGCCGCCGCCAACGAGGGCGAGGACGAGGACGTCGTACTCCTCCTCCGCCATGGCGCGCAGGAACTCGACGGACGTGACCTCCCGGAGGGAGTCGGCGGTGACGCCCACCTCCGCCAGCTGGCGCGCGGTCGGGGTGGCCCGCCCGCGCAGCAGGAAGCCGCTCAGCTCGAAGCCGACTTGCGCGTCCTCGCGCTCGGCGGCTTCCATGGACGGGCCCGGAGCGATACGGGCCGCGGTCAACGCACCCCATTTCCAGCGGGTGTCGGAGTCCGCGAGCACGGCGATTCGCGTGGGCTTCGAGGTACTTGATGGCACGTCGAAGACGCTAGGAAGCAATTCCTAGGTATGCGCCAACCTCATCTGGCCAAAAAGTTAACAACACCCCGCCGAGAGCCGAACTGGCCCGCGGATTCGTGGGAAGTACAGGGGGTGCACCGATCCGACACATTGAGTTCACCCAGTGTAAAGACACCGGAAAGTTGACCTGTCGGGCCGACTCCTAGGCTTCCGTTCGTGCCCAAGCTTTCCGTGATCGTGCCGTTCTACAACGTGCAGCAATACGCCCCCGACACCCTGAGAAGCCTGCGTTTGAACGCACGGCCGGATTTCGAGTTCGTGCTGGTCGACGACCATTCGAAGGACGAAACTCCGGCCATTCTCGAACGGGCGGCCGAGGAGCTTTCCGAGGTCGCGCAGGTGCGTTATATCCGCCATGAGAAGAACGGTGGCCTTGCCACCGCCCGCAACACCGGACTGGACGCCGCACAGGGCGAGTACCTCACCTTCCTGGACGGCGACGACTGGCTGGCGCCCGGCTACTTCAGCCAACTCGTGGCCGCGATAGAGGGGTTGGGCTGCGACTTCGTACGCACCGACCATGTCCAGGCCACCGCCCGCGCGCGTTCGATCAGCCGGGTGCCGATCGGGCGCCGCTGGGAGGTGTTCGACCCGCGCCGGGCGATCCTGCCGGCCGACCGCTCGACGTCGGTGGACTACGCCTTCGCCTGGGCGGGCGCCTACCACCGCAGGCTCCTCGACAAGGGCCTGCTGCACTTCACGGACGGCCTGCGCACGGCCGAGGACCGGCCCTGGATCTGGAAACTGCACCGCGAGGCCGAGTCGTTCGCCGTCGTGAGCCTGCTCGGCGTGTTCTACCGGCGCGGGGTCGCCTCCTCGCTGACCCAGATCGGCGACGTCCGCCAACTGGACTTCATCCGCGCCTTCGACCAGGTCATCGAGGAGACCCGGCAGGACCCGGACGCCGACCGGCTGCTGCCGAAGGCCGTGCGTACGTACTGCGCGATCATCGCCCACCACGTCTCGGACGAGGAGAAGTGGGAGCCGTCGGTGTACCGGCAGTTGCGGGCGAGGAGCGCGGCCGCCATCCAGCGCCTGCCGCAGGACATGCTCGGTGACGTGCTCGAGACCATGGACCTGCACCGCTCCTCCAAGTTGCGGCGGCTGCGGCGCCGGATCACGACAGCGAAGGCGGCTGCCTGATGCCCCGTACCACGCGTATCTACTGCGTCTCGACGCTCTACGGCGCCGCCACCCTGGCCGCCGCGATCGACTCCGACTGCTTCGAGGACGAGGACCGCAGCCTGCTGCTGGTCTTCAACAACTCGGCGACCCCGGAGACGACACCGCCCGTCGACGAGATGCCGGGCTTCGAGCCGCTGCGCGCGCACTTCGACGAGGTGCTGTCCTGGAACGAGGCCATCAGCCCCTTCCACCCCGGCGCCTGGGTTCCCCGCGCGGACGACGTGCCGCTCTTCGAGCGCTATCTGCGCCTGCTGTGGGGCCTGGGCGACGACCGGGTGGAGCTGGTGGTGGAGTCCATCCAGGTCGCCCCGGCCCTGACGGTGGCCCAGCTGTTCACCGACGCCCCGGTGCACGTGTACGCCGACGGCCTGATGAGCTACGGCCCCACCCGCAACAAGATCGACCCACTGGTCGGTACGCGGGTGCGCCGACTGCTCCACCTGGACCTGGTGCCGGGCCTCACCCCGCGGCTGCTGACCGAGTTCGACGTGCCCGCGGAGGTGGTGCCGACCGGGGCGTTCCTGAAGGCGCTGGGCGAACTCACCGCGTCCGTCGCGGACCTGCCGGTGCTGCCGGACGACTCGGCGCTGCTGCTGGGCCAGTACCTGTCCGCGCTGGGCATCCTCTCCCCCGAGGAGGAGGAGGACCTGCACGTGCGGATGATGCGCGGGGCGGTCGAGCGCGGCCACCGGGCGATCGTCTTCAAGCCGCACCCCACCGCGCCGGCCCGCTACAGCCGCGCCCTGGAGGCCGAGGCCGGAAAGCTGGGCGTCGACCTCACCGTCCTCGACGTGCCGGTCCTCGCCGAGGTGCTGTTCGAGAAGTTCCCGCCCGCCCTGGTCGTCGGGTGCTTCTCCACCGCCCTGTTCACGGCGTCCGCGTTCTACGGCCTCACGGTCGCCCGCGTGGGCACCGAGATGCTCCTGGACCGCCTCACGCCGTTCCAGAACAGCAACCGCGTCCCGGTCGTCCTGGCCGACGCGCTGATCGCCGACCTGGCGGGCCGCAAGAGCGAGGCGCCGGTCGACTCCGGCAGCCTGGACGGCCTGCTGGACGCTCTCAGCTACACCATGCAGTCCCAGATCCACCCGAGCCTGCGTCCGCAGGCGGAACGGTACCTCTCCAAGCAGCTCACCCCGCGCACCAAGCGGTACTTCCGGCGCCGGCGGCTCACCTCGCTCGGTCTGCCGGGCGGCATTCCGGAGCGCCTCGCCTTCATCCCCCGCAACTCCACGGCACGGCGGGTGGTGCGGCGGGCACGGGCCTTGAAGAAGGCCGTGGGGCGCTGAGCGCTTCCCGCTGTGGGGGAACGTCACGACGGGTCGCTGCTCGGGTGGGGCGTCGTCGTGGTTGATCGCGCAGTTCCCCGCGCCCCTTCGGGGGCGCCGGGTGCTGTCAGCCGGAGGGTGTGGTGTGGCGTGCCTCGACTCCGGCGATGATCAGGGCCAGGCCCTCCTCGAAGTGGCGGTCGTAGTCCTCGAAGATCTCCGCGCCCGCCGCGGCCGACAGCGGGAAGTCGGCCAGCAGCCGGGCCCGTTCCGTCACGTCGTAGCCCTCGCGGCGCTCGCCGGGCAGCGGCCGCACGCCTTGTTCCTCGGTGACGAAGCCGATGGTGTACGCGTACGCGGTCGCGTTGGCCCGCACCGCCTCGGCGAGGCCGAACCCCGCGGCCGTGAACAGGCGCAGGTTCTCCTCCATCTCGCGCGCGTGGTCCGTGCCGGTGAAGCGTGAGCCGCTGTACACCTTCGCCCCGTCCCGGTAGCCGAGCAGCGCGGCGCGCAGGCCGCGGTTGGCCTTCAGCATCCGCTCCTGCCAGGTGTCGCCCGGGTCGAGGGCGGCACCGGCGACCATCCGGCGGTACATCAGCGTCGCCATCTCGTCCAGCAGCGCCTGCTTGTCCTTGAAGTGCCAGTACAGGGCGGGCGCCTTGACGTCGAGTTCCCTGGCGATGACGCGCAGGGACAGGCCTTCCAGGCCGACCTCGTTCAGCAGCCGCAGGGCGGTGTCGGCGACCCGCTCACGGTCGAGGGGCGCGCGTTTCTCCGTACTCACACTTGACACCTTAACAGCGTTAAGGGCACGCTCGTGCCCAACGGCACTTAACAGCGTTAAGGAGATGACTCATGCGGACGACGGACGTGGTGATCGTGGGCGCCGGCCCGACCGGGCTCGCCCTCGGCGTCGACCTCGCGCGGCGGGGCGTGGACGCCGTGGTCGTGGAGAAGGCGGACGGACTCTTCCCGGGCTCGCGCGGCAAGGGCCTCCAGCCGCGCACCATGGAGGTCCTGGAGGACCTCGGGGTGCTGGACGCGATCCTCGCGGCCGGCGGCCGCTACCCGGTCGGCATGATCTGGCGGGACGGTGAACGGGTCGGCGAGCACCGGATGTTCGACCCGGAGGAGGTGAAGGAGGCCACCGGGGACTCGGCGTTCACCGAGCCGTGGATGGTGCCGCAGTGGCGGACGCAGAAGATCCTGTTCGCGCGGCTGGAGGAGCTGGGCGGCCGGGTGGAGTTCGGCCGGGAGGCCGTCGGCCTCGACCAGGACGAGGACGGCGTGACCGTGCGCTTCGCCGCCGGCCCGGACCTGCGCGCCCGGTACGCGGTCGCCGCCGACGGCGGCCGCTCGGCCGTACGGCGCGCGCTCGGCGTCGGGATGACCGGTGAGACGGTCGACCCGAACCCGGTCCTCGTCGCGGACGTCACCGTCGGCGGCCTGGACCGCGACCACTGGCATCTCTTCCCGCCGGCCACGGAGGACGGCGGCGACGGCTTCCTGGCGATCTGCCCGCTCGCGGGCACCGAGGAGTTCCAGCTCGTCGCCCAGTTCCCGGAGGGCACCGCGGTCGACGTCTCCACGGAAGGCGTCCGCAAGGTCGCCGCCGCCCGCTCGCACCTCGCGCCCGAGGACATCACCGAGGTGCGCTGGGCCTCGGACTTCCGCCCCCGGATGGCCCTCGCCGACCGCTTCCGACAGGGCAGGGTCTTCCTCGCCGGAGACGCGGCCCACGTCCACACGCCCGCCGGCGGCCAGGGCCTGAACACCAGCGTCCAGGACGCCTACAACCTCGGCTGGAAGCTGGGCGCGGTGCTCACCGGGAACGCCCCGGCCGCCCTGCTCGACACCTACGAGGAGGAACGGTGCCCGATCGCGGCGGCCATGCTGGGGCTCACGGCCGGCGTCCACCGGGGCGAGGTGCGGCGCGGGGCGGCGACGGTGCAACTGAGCCTGGGCTACCGGGAGTCGAGCCTCGCGCAGGACACCCGGGCGGCGCGGGCCCCGCTGCGGGCCGGGGACCGCGCGCCGGACGGGACACTCGACGGCGTACGGCTCCACGACACCTTCCGCGGACCGCACTGGACGCTGGTCGCGGTGGGCGTGGCGGCGCCGAAGGTGCCGGACGCCGTCCGGATTGCCGTCGGCGAGGACCAGCCGGCGTACGGCAAGGGGCTGTTCCTGGTACGGCCGGACGGATACGTCGGCTGGGCGGGCGACACGGAGGCCGGACTGGCCGGCTACCTCGCGCGCGTCGGCCTGTGAGGCCTCACGCGCTCGCCAGCGACAGCTTCACCGCGAAGCCGAGGAACAGCATCCCCGCGGCCGAGGTGGCCGTCGCCGAGAGCCGCTTGCGCCGGCGGAAGGCGGCGGCGAGCTTCGTGCCGCCGAATATCAGCGCGGTGAGGTAAAGGAAGCTGGCGAGCTGCGCGAAGGCGCCGAGGACGACGAAGGACAGCGCCGGATAGGCGTACCCGGGGTCGACGAACTGTACGAAGAAGGCGACGAAGAACAGGATCGCCTTGGGGTTGAAGAGGCTGACGACGAGGGCGCGGCGGTAGGGCCGCTCGTCGGTGACGGCCGGTTCGTCCTCCCGCGGCACGGGTGACCGCCGCGTGCGCCACATCCCCCACGCGGCCCGCATCATCCCGACCGCGAGCCACGTCAGATAGCCGGCACCGGCGTACTTCACGATCCCGAACAGCAGGGCGTTGGCCTGCAGCAGCGAGGCGACCCCGGCGGCGGACAGGGTCATGAGCACGGTGTCCCCGCACCACACGCCGGCCGCGGCGGTGTACCCGGCCCGCACCCCGCGCCGGGCGGCGACGGACAGCACGTACAGCGAGTTGGGGCCGGGCAGCAGGACGATCAGGACGAGACCGGCCAGATAGGTGGGGAGATCGATGACGCCGAACATGAGAAGGAGTGTCGCACGCGGGTCCGACACTCAGAAGGCGTCGCTGGGGACGTACGTCCCCCACACCTCGCGCAGGGCGTTGCAGACCTCGCCGACCGTGGCGCGGGCCTTGAGGGCGTCCTTCATCGGGTACAGGACGTTGTCCTCGCCCTCGGCGGCCTTCTTCAGAGCCGCGAGGGCGGTGTCCACCGCCTGCTGGTCGCGCTCGGCACGCAGCTTCGCCAGGCGCTCGGCCTGCTGGGCCTCGATGGCCGGGTCGACGCGGAGGGGCTCGTACGGCTCCTCCTCGTCGAGCTGGAAGCGGTTGACTCCGACGACCACCCGCTCGCCGGAGTCGGTCTCCTGGGCGATGCGGTAGGCGCTGCGCTCGATCTCGGACTTCTGGAAGCCGTGCTCGATGGCGGAGACCGCGCCGCCGAGGTCCTCGACCTTCCGCATCAGCTCGACCGTCGCGGCCTCGACGTCGTCGGTCATCTTCTCGATGACGTAGGACCCGGCGAAGGGGTCGACCGTCGCGGTCACGTCCGTCTCGTACGCCAGCACCTGCTGGGTGCGCAGCGCCAGGCGCGCGGACTTGTCCGTCGGCAGGGCGATCGCCTCGTCGAAGGAGTTGGTGTGCAGGGACTGCGTACCGCCGAGCACGGCGGCCAGGCCCTGCACCGCGACGCGGACCAGGTTGACCTCCGGCTGCTGGGCCGTCAGCTGCACCCCGGCCGTCTGCGTGTGGAAGCGCAGCATCAGCGACTTGGGGTTCTTCGCACCGAACTCCTCGCGCATGACCCGTGCCCAGATCCGCCTGGCCGCACGGAACTTGGCGACCTCTTCGAGGATCGTCGTACGCGCGACGAAGAAGAAGGACAGACGCGGGGCGAAGTCGTCGACGTCCATGCCGGCCGCGACCGCCGTACGGACGTACTCGATGCCGTCCGCGAGCGTGAAGGCGATCTCCTGCGCGGGGGACGCGCCGGCCTCCGCCATGTGGTAGCCGGAGATCGAGATCGTGTTCCACTTCGGGATCTCGGCCTTGCAGTACTTGAAGATGTCGGCGATCAGGCGCAGCGAGGGCTTCGGCGGGAAGATGTACGTCCCGCGCGCGATGTACTCCTTCAGCACGTCGTTCTGGATCGTGCCGGTCAGCTTGTCGGCCCCGACGCCCTGCTCCTCCGCGACCAGTTGGTACAGGAGCAGCAGCAGCGACGCGGGCGCGTTGATCGTCATCGACGTCGAGACCTTGTCCAGCGGGATCCCGCCGAACAGCACCCGCATGTCGTCGATCGAGTCGATCGCCACGCCCACCTTGCCGACCTCGCCGTGCGCGATCGGCGCGTCGGAGTCGTGGCCCATCTGGGTCGGCAGGTCGAAGGCGACCGACAGACCCATCGTGCCGTTGGCGATCAGCTGCTTGTAGCGGGCGTTGGACTCCGTCGCCGTACCGAAGCCCGCGTACTGGCGCATCGTCCAGGGGCGGCCGGTGTACATCGACGGGTACACCCCGCGCGTGAACGGGTATCCGCCCGGCTCCCCCAGCTTCTCAGCCGGGTCCCAGCCGTTGAGGCTCTGAGGCCCGTAGACCGGCTCGATGGGCAGTCCGGACTCCGACTCGCGCGCCATGGTGTGATGCCTCCCGCTGTTACTCGCCAGTACCGGACCGACCCTCCTGCGGACTGTAGCGGGGCGCGTGCAGCCGGTGGAGGGGGGTTCCCTGGGACCTTACTCACAGCCTTCGTGCGGTCCCGGTCACAACAATGCCGCGCCGTTCGCGACCCGTCACCCGCGGGCAGCATGTCAGGTGACATAGGTGCTCGACGGTGAGACGGGCGGGGGTCGTGTTGCGTACTTGGGGCATGGGGAGATCGACGGCCGCCGCGGCGGCGCTCGCGGCCCTGGCGGCGGTCTGCGGCTGCACCGTGCAGGGCACGGACGGCAAGGTGCACTCGCCTGTGCACATCGAGCTGCCCGGCAGCGCCGCCCCCTCGACGAAGGCCGAGGACAAGCCCACCACGTCGGCTCCGTCCCGGACCGGGGCCGGCGTCCTGTGGTCCCGCGGCGACTCCGGGGACGACGTCCGCGAGCTGCAGGCCCGGCTGCGGCAGGTCGACTGGCTCTTCGACGGGCCGACCGGGCAGTACGACGACCTGACCGAGGAAGCGGTCAAGGGCTTCCAGGGCAAGCGCGGGCTGCCGAGGACCGGCCAGACGGACACCGTCACCTGGCAGCGGCTGCTGAGGATGACGCACGAGCCGGGCAAGTGGGAGCTGTACCTGATGGGCGGCCAGCCCGCCGGCCCGCCCGACCCACGGTGCCTGACCGGGCGGGTGCTGTGCATCGACAAGACGACCCGCACCCTGCGCTGGATGATCGACGGGCGCACGGTGTCGGAGATGTCGGTCCGCTTCGGCGCCGTCGGCACGCCCACCCGCGAGGGCGTCTTCCACGTGTACTGGAAGTCGCGCCACCACTTCTCGACGCTGTACGACTCCCCGATGCCCTACGCGATGTTCTTCAGCGGGGGCCAGGCGGTGCACTTCTCCTACGACTTCGCGGCCCGCGGTTACGCCGGCGGCTCGCACGGCTGTGTCAACGTCCGGGACGAGGCGGCGATCGCAAGCCTGTACGCGCAGGTGCGGGACGGCGACAAGGTCGTCGTGTACCGATGAGCGGGAGATGTGCGGGGCGCGGGCGGGACCGGGGGAACGTGTCCCGCCCGCGCCGAGTGCACGAGCCGTAGGTACGGGGGGAACCCCGGCTCTGTGCGACGGCCGATGACCAGTCGGCTCACTCAGTACTGCGGCGGAGGGGCCGAAAACGTTACTGGCCGGCCGAAGAAATATCTTCCGGGTGCGAACCAGCAGCTCAGGGCTGGTTCGGCAGGTTCAGGGCGGTGTAGCTCGGCTCCGGTGAGGGCGTCGGGGCCCGCGTCGTGAGCAGGTGCCCCGGCAGCGCGGGGGTCGCGGACGTGGCGGTGTCGTCGCCCTTGCGGCCGCCGCCGGGGCCGTTGCCGCCGGGGCCTATGTGGCCGTCGTCGTCACCGCCCTTGCCGCCGCCGTTCTGATTGCCCCGGCCGCCGTGCCCGTTGCCGTTGCCGTTGCCCGAGCCGCCCTTGCCCTTGCCCTTCCCGTTGCCTTTACCGCCGTTGCCGCCGTCGTCCTTGCCGCCGCCGTGGCCCTTGCCGTCCCCGAACGCGCCGGGGGTGCCGGCGAGGACGTTCCTGCAGTACTTCAGGACGCGGTCGGGCGAGTAGCCGCCGGCCGCGTTCTCCAGGGCCTGCCTGCGGTCGCCCGTCAGTTCCCTGCCCCGCAGCGCGTCGCGGCAGGCCGACGGGGCCTGCCGCCGCCACCAGCCGCCGTCCTCGGCGCCGGGCGTGGCCGACGGCCGGTGGCCGGGCGTGTTCCCCGGGGTGGCCGGGCCGCCGCCGGTGGAGCCGTCCGGCGAGGGCTTGCCCGCCAGACCGTGCGGTGACGACGAGACCAGGGGGCTGGGGGTCGCGGGGGCCGTGACCGAGGCGGCGGGGCCGGGGTCGCCGCCGAACGGCGTCGGCAGGACTCCGCTTGTCACCGCGTACGCGACTCCGCCGACCATGCCGGCCGCCAGTACGGCCGTCAGGACGAAGCGCGCGGAACGGCCCCGGCGGGCGCGCCGGCCGTCCGGGACGGGGCCGCCGATGCGGACGAGCCCGGCGTCGGAGGCGTGGGCGCCGGCGCGATGGCCGGCGTCGGACCGCTCGGCGGGCGCGTCCTCGCGCGCCGCGCGGAAAGCGGCCAGCGCGGCGGCCTCGCCGGGGAGTTCCGCGCCGGTCGGCGGGGGTTCGGCGGTGAGCGCCTCAAGGGTCTTCGCGAGCCGTTCGGCCTGGTCACGGGCGGCGGCGTCGACAGCTTCCAGTGACTCGCCGCGCAGCAGAGCCTCCGCTGTCGCACGGTCCAGCCACGTGTACTGCTCGTCGGCCATCACAAGTCCTTCTGCGTCCGCGCGCGCATATGCGTCACACTCGCGGACGTCACCGCGCGGCCGCGCGGTTCTCGCTGGGGCGGCATTCCGTCGAGGCCGCCGGCCGATTCCGGATCCTGGCCGAGCAGCTCGGCGAGTCGTTTCAGTCCGCGGTGCGCCGCGGTGCGCACGGCGCCCGGGCGCTTGCCGAGCGTCTCGGCCGCGGTCTTGGCGTCGAGGCCGACGACCACGCGCAGCACGACGGCCTCGGCCTGGTCCTGCGGCAGCCGCGCGATCAGGGAGAGGGTGTGGTCGGTGGCCAGGGCCTCCATGGCCTCGCCCGCGGTGTCGGACTCGGCGGGCTTGCCGGTCAGCTCGGTCTCGTCACCGCCGATGGCGGGACGGCGGCCGCGCATCCGTATGTGGTCCAGGGCGCGGTTGCGGGCGATGCGGGCCGCCCAGCCGCGGAAGCGGTCCGCGTCGCCGGTGAACCGGTCCAGGTCACGGGCTATCTGCAGCCAGGCCTCGGAGGCGACGTCCTCCGCGTCCGGGTCGCCGACGAGGGTGCGGACGTACCCGAGCAGGCGTGGGTGCACGGTTCGGTACACAGTCCGGAACGCGGTCTCGTCCCCGTCCTGCGCCGCAAGCACCGCGGCGGTCAGCTCCGCGTCGTCCCCCAGCACCCGTTTGTTCCTCAGTCGAAGGGTCGGCCGTTGGTCACGGCGTCGAGGCCGCCGTCGAGGGGCGATCATCCGACATCCGAGTCCGGCGCGAAAGGCACGTTACGACCTGAAACCGCTGCTCGTCCATGTCCGTACAAGGTGCAACCACCTTGTGATGCGGCGGAACGCATGCGGGGTGTGACAGAAACCGCACTCACGGCGCTGTAGGGAGTACGGGCCGCGCGGCCCGACCGCGCGACGGCCGGGGCCTCTCCTGTGGGGGGTGGCGGCCCCGGCCGTTGCTTCGGTGCCGAGGTCGGTGCCGGTGGGCGGGGCGGGCCCGGGCTCGCGGTCCGGTGGGGCTAGTTGTTCTTTGCGGCGTTGCCGTCGGCCGCCGTGTTCCCCGTGCTCCCGGAGTTGCCGGAACCGCCGGAGTTGCCGGAACCCCCGGAGTTGGCGGAGTTGCCGGTGCCGCCGGAGTTGGCGGAGTCGGTCGCGGCGGTGTTCTTCGGGGTCTTCGGCGTCTTCGTCTTCTCGGACTTGCCCGTGTCCGGTCCGAGCCGCTGGGCGCAGTACGCGGCGACGTTGCGCTCGCCGCCCGCGTCCGCGATCAGCCGCTGCCACGCGGTCGAGGACAGCGCCTTGCCGTTGCCGCCCACGCTCTCGTAGGCCCGGCAGTGGGCGTCGAGGTCCTTCGCCGTCTCCGGGTGGTGCGAGGCGCCGGCCGCGCCGGGCGCGGTGGAGCCGTCGGAGGGTGTGGCCGCGGGCGCGTTGGTGGTGGCGGACGGCAGGCCCTGCCGCCGGTCGTCGTGGTGGGCGTGGGAGGAACCGGCGGTGCCGATCGCCGCGTAGGCGGCGCCGCTGAGGGTGAGGCCGCCCAGGATCAGGGCGAGGGTGGCCCTCAGGGAACGGCGTGTGCGCCGCTGCCCACTGGGCCGCCAGTCGTCCCGGCGCCGGGTCCGCGCGCGGTGCGCGCCGGCGTCACGGGCCTCCCGGAACGCGGCCACGGCGCGCTGCTCGGCCTCGGTGTCGAGGGCGCCGGAGCGCATGGCGCCGACGAGCAGCGACTCCAGCCGTTGGCCGCCGGCCCACTCCTCGGAGCCCGGCACCGCGTCGCCCGGGTGCACGTGCCGACGGCCGTGCCCACTGCCGTCGCCCTGCCGTTCACCCATGTCCGTATCCATCCGTGTCCGACGACCCACCGCTGTCCGGCAGCCGGCGGTCGTCGTCGTCCGTCCCGCTGCCGTCGGCGGCTCTGCCGCCCTCCGTGTCCCGGCCCGCGCCGGCTCCCACGCCGTTGTTGACGTGTCCGCCTCGGTTGCCGTTCATTTCGACTCACCCAGCGTCCTGGGGTCCTCATTCGTCACACCCGTGCCGCCGAGCCGGGCGGCCAGACGCTTCAGACCCCGGTGCGCGGCGGTGCGCACGGCGCCCGGGCGCTTGCCGAGGACGCGGGCCGCGGCGGGCCCGTCGAGGCCGACGACGACCCGCAGCAGCACGGCCTCCGCCTGGTCCCGGGGCAGGCTGCGGACCAGCTCCAGCGCACGCTCGGTGGACAGCGCCTCCAGGGCCTGGTCATGGGTGGTGTACCGGCCGGGCAGCTCCAGTACGTCCTGTTCCAGCGCCGAGGACCGGGGCCGTACCTTCTGCCGTCGCAGATGGTCCAGGGCGCGGTGCCGGGCGATGGTCGCCGTCCAGCCGCGGAAGCCCTGGCCGTCGCCCTGGAACCTGCCGAGGTCCCGGGCGATCTCCAGCCAGGCGTCGGAGGCCACGTCCTCGGCGTCGTCGCCGACGATCCCGCGGAGGTAGCCGAGCAGTCCGGGCTGCACGATCCGGTACGCGACCGCGAACGCGGCCTCGTCGCCTTCCTGGGCCCGCGCGACGGCCGCGCCCAGCTCCGCGTCGTACGCCTGTACGCGGCGGGGTTCCCGTCCCTGGCCCAACAACTGTCCTCGTTCGTACGAGTGCGAAGCGGGCCCTCGCGGGCCCGGCCGTGCGCCACCTCCGTCCGTGCGCACGCCTTCACGGTCAACAGCGCCACGCGTCACAGAAGTGTCACAGCGCATCGGTCTTCCCGGGCGTGTCGGGCCCGGAGGAGGGCGTGCGGTCAGGCGGCGACCCGCCGTGCGCGTCCGTGCAGTTTCAGGTAGAAGAGCTGGAGCGATTCCTCGGGGGCGCCCGTGTCGAAGCGGTTGCGGACCTTGCCGAGGGGGTTCCAGACCCGTCCGTCCGGCATGCGGACGGCCACCGGCTGGCCGAAGTACGCCCGCTGGGACGCGTCGCAGTCCACCCAGACAGCGCCCGCGCGCCGGACGAGCACCTCGCCGACGTAGGCGCCGAGGGCGACCAGCGTGCCCCGGGCCCGTTCCGGATCAGCGCCGCCCTTGCGCAGACCGTCGACCATGAAGTCGACGACCCGCAGGCTGCGCTCGGAGTAGTCCAGCGGCAGCCGGTTGCGCGCGGTGACGTGGGCGACGAAGGCGGCCGCACGGGCCCGCATCTCCTCGGCGCGCGGTTCGCGTGCGCGGTCTTCTGCCATGAGCCGGTTCCCCCTCCAGATCGACGCTCCCGGCTCACCCAGCGGCCGGCGCCCCCGGAACATCACGGGGTTCGAGGGTGTCGATCGCCACAAAAGAAAATGGCGGGCGCGTACAACCTTTTCGCCCGGTGATGTTCGGCCAGAGCCCCGCGCTGGGTCAGTGTCCGCCTGCGGTGACAGGCGTGACGGCCATGAACCTTCTCTAGGGGTGGGGTAGTTGAGTCCTCGTAGTACGCGTGCCTACAGACCGCTGAGCCTGCGGCGACGGGCGTGGCTGACGCTCGGTGTGGTGGTCCTGGGCGGAGCGGGCGTGGTGTCGTACGCCGTCGCCAGTCCGTCCTCCGGTGACTCGGGCGGGCAGGCCGAGCGGCCGGTGCGGGTGTACGACCTCGCGCTGAGGAGCGGCGCGAACGGCGGGCGCGAGCTGCCGCGGACCGGGACGAAGCAGTTCTCGATGCTCGGCGTCTCCTGGCAGGGCGCGGGCGCGCGGCTGCACGCGACGGCCCAGGTGCGCACCCACAGCGTCGAGACCGGCGAGTGGACCGGCTGGCGGGACCTGGAGGCGAACGCCGACCCGCTGGAGGATCCGCGGGCCCGTGCCGCCGCGCGCGGCGCCTCCGAGCCGCTGTGGGTCGGCCCGTCCGACGGCGTGCAGGTCCAGGTGGTCCGCAAGGACGGCACCGCCGGTCCCGGCCTGCCCAAGGACCTGCGAGTCGTACTCCAGCGGTTCCAAGGGCGCGAGCCTGACCTGGACGTTCACCGGCCGCTCGGCGTCCTGGGTGGTCTCCCGGGCGTCCAGTTCCGGGCAGGCGTACGTGTACGTCGACGGCGTCAAGGTCACCACGGTCGACCTGAAGTCGTCGACGACCCTGTACCGCCAGGCGGTCTGGACGAAGACCTGGTCGTCCAGCGCCAAGCACACCGTGAAGATCGTGGTGGTCGGCACCAGCGGCCGCCCGACGGTCACGACGGACGGCCTGGTCTACGTCAAGTAGCCGTGTCCACCGGTTCGGGCGTCCGCTCCTGCGCACCCTGCAGGACGGGCGCCCGGTCCGCGTTCACGACGACTCCGGCGATCAGCGCGGCCAGCAGCAGCGCCCCCATGGCCCACCAGGTGGCGACGTTGAAGCCGTGCACGGTCGCCTCCGCCTGCAGCGCCCGCCGGTTCACCCCCGGCCCCGCGTGCGCCGTCAGATAGCGCGCGGTCACGCTCGCCGCGATCGTGTTCAGCAGCGCCGTACCGATCGAACCGCCCACCTGCTGGGCGGTGTTGAAGGTCGCCGAGGCGGCGCCGGAGTCGCGCGGCGCGACACTTCCGGTGGCCAGCGACACGGACGTCATCATCGCCGTGCCCATGCCGAGGCCGAGCATCAGCATGGCGGGCAGCACATGCGAGGCGTAGGCCGGCTCGGTGCCCACCTGCGCGATGATCGCCAGCGCGCCGGCGGCCAGCAGCAGACCGGGGACCATCAGCGTCCGCGGCGGAACCCGGTTCAGGAGCCGGGCCGCGACCTGGGTGGAGCCGGTGATCATGCCGACGGTGATGGGCAGGTAGGCGAGACCGGTCTTGACCGGCGAGTACCCGAGCACGCCCTGCATGTAGTACGTCAGGAAGAGGAAGACGCCGAACATGCCGATCGTGGTGAGCAGCACGGTCAGGAACGCGCCGATCCGCTGCCGGTCCCGCACCACCGACATCGGCAGCAGCGGCACCCGCGCCCGCGTCTGCCACCAGCCGAACACGGCGAGCAGGACGACGCCGGCCACGAGCAGCCCGACGACCAGGCCGTCCCTCCAGCCCCTCGACTCCGCCTCGGAGAAGCCGTAGACGAGCGAGAGCATCCCGGCCGAGCCGAGCAGCGCACCGGGCACGTCCAGGCGGGCGTCGGGGTGGCGTTCGCCCGGTGCGAGCAGGGCCAGCGCGCCGAAGAAGGCGACCAGGGCGATGGGGATGTTGACGTACAGGCACCAGCGCCAGTTCAGGTACTGGGTGAGGAAGCCGCCCGCGAGCAGCCCGACCGCGGCGCCGGCGCCGATGATCGCGCCGAAGATGCCGAAGGCCTTGCCCCGGTCCTTGGGGTCGGTGAAGGTCGTCGCGAGCAGCGACAGGGCGGACGGCGCGAGCAGCGCGGCGAACACGCCCTGCAGGGCGCGGGCCCCGAAGAGCATCCCCTGGCCGGCGGCGGCCCCGCCGAGCGCGGAGGCGGCGGCGAAGCCGAGCAGCCCGACCACGAAGGTGTTGCGGCGGCCGACCAGGTCGGCGACGCGGCCACCGAGCAGCAGCAGCCCGCCGAAGGCGAGGGTGTAGGCGGTGATCACCCACTGCCGGTTGCCGTCCGACATGCCCAGATCGGCCTGGGCGGACGGCAGTGCGATGTTCACGATGGTCATGTCGAGGACGACCATCAACTGGGCGAGCGCGATGACGACCAGCGCCCACCAACGGCGGTTGTCAGCCATGTCCCCATCGTGCTCCGCGCCCCGCCCTTTTGGGAACGGTCGCGTCTCTTATTGCGGTGTTTTTGCCGCCGTGGCCTCCCGGCACAACAGGCGCAGCGACCCGTCGCCGTGGAAGCAGCAGCGGGCCTCGTCGATCGGATCCCACAACCGGCCGTCCGGGGTCCTGATCCAGTGTTCGCCACCGCTCGCCCACCACTCGGCGCCGGTCTCCCTGACGACGACCTCGCCGGCGTAGGCCCCGAAGCCGCGCAGCGTCTTGTCCACGGCTGCGTACGGCACGTCCTCCCGGCGTATCTCCTCGATCATCCGGTCGACGCGCCACAGACTCTGTGCCGAGTAGTCGAGGCGCAGCCGCGCCCCCTCCCGCATCGCCGCCACCGTGTCCGCCGCCCACCGGACGGGCTTCGTCGCCGCGTTCGGCCTGGTCTCCTGGAAGGTAGTCACATACACAGGAGCGGGCCTGGCGTGTCCTGCGTCACGCCGAATCGGGGGATCCCGCGAGACCGGCGCAGGACCGCCCCACCTCCGCCGCACGACGGTCACAGACCTCCCTCACCTGGGAGGTTTGCCCCGGAGTGACGTCTGGGCACCCGTATGCGCTCCACTGACTGATGAGCATGTACTTCCATCTGCGCGCGGTGCCGCCCCCGGCGCTGCGCAACAGCGCGAACTGGATGCGACGGCTGTTCGAGGACGACTGGAACGCCGTACGCGAACGCATCGGCCGGCACCGCGAAGAGGTGCTGGACAAGAGCTATCTGGACCACGACCTCCTCTACGCCGGCGCTCCGGTGGTCCTGGGGGGCAGACCGGTGAACCATCCCCTTCCCGACAACCCGCCGTTCCTGATGCTGACGGCCGCCCAGGTGGGCCGGGTGGCCATGTTCCTGGCGTCGGCCGACTTCGAGGAGCTGTGGCAGCCTGCCCGCGAGGCACTCCTGCCGGAGCACATCGACAGCGATCTGGAGGACGAGCTGCACACGGTCTTCGCGGCGACGCACCGCGACCTGACGGCGTTCTACAGCCGGACCGCGGAGTACGGCGACGCGGTGGTGAAGTGCCTGCTGTGCTGAGGGACGCCCGCCGGGCCGCGGCCCTACCGCAGGCGGGCCCTCCGTGACACGACCGCCCGCAGCACCCGCCGCCCCTCGACCGACACCTCCAGCGCCCGCCGCAGCCCCGCCGCGCCGTGCCCCGCGAGGACCTCGAGCACGGTCACCTGCCGCCGCAGCTCCGCGGCGACCAGCGGTGACATGCCCTCGGTGCGCCCTTCCCGGCGGGCGTCGACGGAAGCCTGCTCGTCCTCCAGGGGATCGAGCAGCCGGTGTATCTGCAGCGCGGCGACGGAGCACGCGTCGGCCCAGATCCGCACCTCCGCCGCCGACGGGTCGACCGGCGCGGCCGCAAGCATCCGCCGGGCCAGCAGCGCCGCCTCGTCCTCCGTGGACCCCGCGTACTCCTCGGCCCCGGCGAGCTTCCCGCGCACCTGTTCCAGCAGTTCACCCCAGTCGGCGGCGTCACCGGCGTCGGAGAGGCTCGCCCACAGGGGGCGCAGCACCTCGTCGTCGCCGCCCAGGAGCGGCACGCACCGGTCCAAACAAGCCAACCCACTGGCGGCCAGTCCGCGCTCGTCGGCCTGAGCGATCAACTCCACCAGGCTCATCCACGCCTCCCTCTGCGGGCCCGCTGCAGGTCTCGCAAGGCTTCACGGGCACCTTCCTTAACGGAGCCCGCACTTCCCCTTACTGCGTGCGACGGCTCGGGAGTGTCACAGCGGCACCACGCCGAGGCGGTCGAGCAAGCGGAAGAAGAGGTTTTCGGCCAACGGATCGGGGTCGGCGGTCAGCACCTCGGCCAGAGCCTCGGCGTCGGCTTCGCGGCCCGCCTCCGCGGCCCAGGCGACGGCCCGCTCGGCGGCGTCCCGCGGGTCCAGGAAGTAGTCCTCCAGCGTGAGCCCCTCCGCCCCGCCGAGGTGTCCGGCCATCGCGGACCGGGCCAGACACGTGGTCCACGCCCCGCTCTCGGGCGCCGCCGCCTCGACGACCACGCAGTCGCTGTTCATCACGTATCCGAACAGCGCGGGCGCGCCGGTCTGCGCGGCGAGGACGTTCATGTTGCCCACCTCGCCGTCCCCGCTCGGCACCTCCCAGACCTGCCAGCCGCCGGCCGCCTCGGCCCGCGGCTCCATGGCCTCCTTGACGCCGGCCAGCGCGTCGAGCTCGGCGAGTGGCCGCTCGCCGCGCCCCACGACGAAGTACCCCCAGTAGCCCATGTCCCGTTCCCCCACGACATCTCGGCTTCGGCTCGCGCCGAATACACCACAGTCGTACGGCCGTTCGCAGCCGTATGGGACAAAAGACCGCCGATCAGCCCAGCCGGCCGGCGAGCGCCTTGAACTGCGCCCAGGACAGCGCGGGCCGCCCCGGGTCCCAGAGTTTCTGGACAGTGGCCCGCAACGGCATCCGGATCCCGGCCGCGACCTGCGCCTGTGTCTGGGAGCCCGACAGGTCGCACCACACGGCGAAGCTGCCGCCGAGGATCTGCGTGTCGTAGCGGGCGGGCACGGACACCGTGCCCCGGACGACCCGCGGCGTCCACTGCTCGTAGATCCGCTGCCCGGTCGGGTAGACGAAGTTGTTCGGCTGCCCGAGGACGTAGTAGAGGAACTCGTCGTTGTAGTTGACGAGCTTGCGCCCGGCGCTCAGATAGGCCACCGGCTGCCGCGCCCCGTACTCCTTGCCGGTCCAGTACCCGACCCGCAGGTCCTTGGCGGGCTGCACCGAGCTCGCGGCGAGGAACCCGTCGTTCCAGGCCCGCATGGTCCTGCCGTGGGCCCGCACGGTGGATGCCCGGTCGTTGAGCCATCCGGTCGTCAGGTCGGAGACCGTCCCGCCGGACCCGTACTTCTGCCGCGCCGCCGCCGCCAGCTGCGGATAGGAGGCCTGCGGGTTCGACACCATCAGCGCCTGGTACTCGTCGCCGCCCAGGTTCCACTGCCCGCCCGGGAAGAGCCCGGCGTACTCGTTCAGCAGGTCGTCGACGATCTTGGCCGCGGCCGGCTTGGAGATGTCGACGGCACCGCGCGCCGCCACCCCGCTCGCGTTGCGCAGCTGCAGATCGGGGTGGGCCGCGATGACGGCGCCCAGATGCCCGGGCGAGTCGATCTCGGGGACGACGGTGATGTGGCGGCTCTGGGCGAGCGCGACGATCCGCTTCACCTCGGCCTTGGTCAGGTGCTGCTGCGAGACGATCTCGGGGTGGGTGTCGGACTCGATACGGAAGCCCTGGTCGTCGGAGAAGTGCAGCCCGAGCTCGTTGAACTTCAGGTCCCCCAGTTCCCGGACCCGGTCCTCGATCCACTTGGCGGTGAAGTTCTTGCGCGCGATGTCGAGCATGAACCCGCGCACGGCCTTGGCCGGCTGGTCCTTGACGACCCCCTCGGGCGCCGTCCCCCCGCCGTGCACCTCCTGCTTCAGCGTCCGGGTGCCGTAGAAGACCCCGGCGTCCGTGGGCCCGCCGATGCTCACGGTCCCGCCGCGCACGGTCATGGTGTACGACTCCGGGTTCGCGCCCGCGCCGCCGTTCACCGCCAGCCGCAGATCCCCGGCCCGCACGTCCTTCTGCTCTCCGGCGTACGTCAGCCCCAGCTCGGAGGCGATCAGCCGGCCCTCGTCGGCGAGCTTCGCGTCGGCGATCACCACCCGCTCACCGCGCGCCGGACGCCAGCCCGGCCCATGGGCCGCGGTGTGGGAGCGGACGGCGGGAATGGTGCGGGGTGCCTGCGAGAGGGGGTACGACCGGGTCGGGCTCGGCGTCGGGCCGGCCCCGCGCCCCGCGCTCGCCGTTCCCCGCGACGTGCCACTGGACGAGCTCGCCTGCTCCTGTGCCGACCCGCCGCCGTCGCCCCCGGAGGCCCACAGCCCCAG
Source organism: Streptomyces sp. C1-1 (assembly GCF_050214755.1). Taxonomy (NCBI): domain Bacteria; kingdom Bacillati; phylum Actinomycetota; class Actinomycetes; order Kitasatosporales; family Streptomycetaceae; genus Streptomyces; species Streptomyces sp. C1-1. The sequence continues at coordinate 4,202,778 of NZ_CP189826.1, forward strand.
GCCCACACCGGCGCCGACCGTCACGGCCACGGCCGCACCGACCACGATCCCCGTCTTCACATTCCTCGCCGGACGCCGGCGCCTGTGCTGACTCACATCGCCAACCTAAGACCCTCGAACGGCCGTATGCGTCCACAGCGCGTTCCGAACCTCTCCCCTGCGGGTGAAATTCGGGCATCCGTCGGACACATCACGAGCGTCCTCGATAACGTGACACAACATCCCTCACAGCTTCCTCTGTCGAAACACACGTGACGCCCACACACCTTCCAGGCCGACCGGCCATACCGACACTGCCCGCTGTTCTCGACGCCTTCAACTCGGCCCCCGTCGCGGAGGTCCGCAAACTCCTCCTGGACTGCATGCGCAGCCACCGCTGGGCGGACCGCGTCTCGGCCCACCGCCCCTACCCGGACGTCGCCTCCCTGCAGGCCGCGTCGGACGAGGCCGCGTACGACCTGACCCCGGGCGACCTGACGGAGGCGCTGGCGGCCGAGTCGCTGCCGACACTGCCCGACGGGGCGTATTCGGCCGCCCACATGGCGATGAGCGCCGCCCACGCCGCGTACGAGTCGAAATTCGGACACGCGTTCGTAATCTGCCTGGACGGTGTCCCCCCGACCGAGGCCCTGGACCACGTCCTGGAGGGCATCCGGTCACGTTTGACGAACGATCCGGAGGACGAGCGGGTGGTCGCGGCCGAGGAGCTGCGGCGCCTCGCGAGGGAACGGCTCGGTGGCCTCCTCAGGGGCGCGGGGCTGTGACCATGTACGGCTGCCGCCGCGCGGGCGCGATCGGCCACGACGGCGCCGCACCCGGCAGATAACAGGACACCCCGCCCCAGAAGCCCCGCCACTGAGCCATCCGCGTGCCACATTGATCACACCGGTAGGCCCGGCGTAAGCGCCGCAGGCAACCGTCGTTAGGATGCTGGGGGCCGGTGGACCGTACCCGGCCGGGCCCGACCGACAGCACAAGCCGGCGCGGCCCCAATCCCCGCTCCCGGAGGGACTTCCGTGCCGGCTGGAACGCTGTACCGCGGCCGGGAAGGAATGTGGTCCTGGGTGGCTCATCGAGTCACCGGCGTCCTCATCTTCTTCTTCCTGTTCGTTCACGTGCTGGACACCGCTCTCGTCCGTGTGTCTCCCGAGGCCTACGACAAGGTCGTGGCCACGTACAAGACGCCGATCGTCGGACTGCTGGAGTACGGCCTCGTCGCCGCCATCCTCTTCCACGCGCTCAACGGCCTGCGCGTCATCGCCGTCGACTTCTGGTCGAAGGGCCCGCGCTACCAGAAGCAGATGCTCTGGTCCGTCGTGGGCGTCTGGGTCGTGCTGATGATCGGGGCGATCTACCCCGTCCTCGGCCACGCCGCTCGTGAACTCTTCGGGAGCTGACACCCATGGCCACCACCGAATCCACCGCTTCCGGCGTCGGCCCCGTCGAGGGCGAGTCCCTCTACAACGTCGACAACCCGGCGCCCCTCATCGAGGCCCCGCGCAAGCGCACCAAGAAGTCCCCGAAGTCCACCCGGGGCAACTTCGAGATGTACGGCTGGCTGTTCATGCGGCTGTCCGGCATCGTGCTGGTCGTCCTGGTCCTGGGCCACCTGCTGATCCAGCTCGTCCTGGACGGCGGCGTGTCGAAGATCGGCTTCGCCTTCGTGGCCGGCCGCTGGGCCTCGCCGTTCTGGCAGGTCTGGGACCTGCTGATGCTCTGGCTCGCGATGCTGCACGGCGCCAACGGCCTGCGTACGGTCATCAACGACTACGCGGAGCGCGCGAACACCCGGCTCTGGCTGAAGGGCCTGCTCTACACCGCCACGGTGTTCACCATCCTGCTGGGCACGCTGGTGATCTTCACCTTCGACCCGAACATCCGCTAGGCACGGGGCTGCGAGAATCATGAAGATCCACAAGTACGACACCGTCATCGTCGGCGCCGGTGGCGCCGGTATGCGCGCCGCCATCGAGTCGACGAAGCGCAGCCGCACCGCCGTGCTGACCAAGCTCTACCCCACCCGCTCCCACACGGGCGCCGCGCAGGGCGGCATGGCCGCCGCGCTGGCCAACGTGGAGGAGGACAACTGGGAGTGGCACACCTTCGACACGGTCAAGGGCGGTGACTACCTGGTCGACCAGGACGCCGCCGAGATCCTGGCGAAGGAGGCCATCGACTCCGTCCTCGACCTGGAGAAGATGGGCCTGCCGTTCAACCGCACCCCGAACGGCACGATCGACCAGCGCCGCTTCGGCGGTCACAGCCGCAACCACGGCGAGGCCCCGGTCCGCCGGTCCTGCTACGCGGCCGACCGCACCGGCCACATGATCCTCCAGACGCTGTACCAGAACTGCGTGAAGGAGGGCGTGGAGTTCTTCAACGAGTTCTACGTCCTCGACCAGCTGATCACCGAGGTCGACGGCGTCAAGAAGTCGGCCGGTGTCGTGGCGTACGAGCTGGCGACCGGCGAGATCCACGTCTTCCAGGCGAAGGCCGTGATCTACGCGTCCGGCGGCTGCGGCAAGTTCTTCAAGGTGACGTCGAACGCGCACACCCTCACCGGTGACGGCCAGGCCGCCGTCTACCGTCGCGGGCTGCCGCTGGAGGACATGGAGTTCTTCCAGTTCCACCCGACCGGCATCTGGCGCATGGGCATCCTGCTGACGGAGGGCGCTCGCGGTGAGGGCGGCATCCTGCGCAACAAGGACGGCGAGCGCTTCATGGAGAAGTACGCGCCGGTCATGAAGGACCTCGCGTCCCGTGACGTCGTCTCGCGCTCCATCTACACGGAGATCCGTGAGGGCCGCGGCTGCGGTCCCGAGGGCGACCACGTCTACCTGGACCTCACGCACCTCCCGCCGGAGCAGCTGGACGCCAAGCTGCCCGACATCACCGAGTTCGCGCGCACCTACCTGGGCATCGAGCCGTACACGGACCCGATCCCGATCCAGCCCACCGCGCACTACGCGATGGGCGGCATCCCGACGAACGTCGAGGGTGAGGTCCTGTCGGACAACACCACGGTCGTCCCGGGCCTGTACGCGGCCGGCGAGGTCGCCTGCGTGTCCGTGCACGGCGCCAACCGCCTGGGCACGAACTCGCTGCTGGACATCAACGTCTTCGGCCGCCGGGCCGGCATCGCCGCGGCGGAGTACAGCCAGAAGGCCGACTTCGTCGAGCTGCCGGAGAACCCGGCGGAGCTGGTGGTCTCCCAGGTGGAGGCGCTCCGTTCCTCCACGGGCACCGAGCGCGTATCGGTCCTCCGTCGCGAGCTGCAGGAGACCATGGACGCGAACGTCATGGTGTTCCGCACCGAGCAGACGATCAAGACGGCCGTCGAGAAGATCGCCGAGCTGCGCGAGCGCTACAAGAACGTCTCGATCCAGGACAAGGGCAAGCGGTTCAACACCGACCTTCTTGAGGCCGTCGAGCTGGGCAACCTGCTGGACCTCGCCGAGGTCATGGCCGTCTCCGCGCTGGCCCGCAAGGAGTCCCGCGGCGGTCACTACCGCGAGGACTACCCCAACCGCGACGACGTCAACTTCATGCGCCACACCATGGCGTACCGCGAGGTGGGCGACGACGGCACCGAGTCCATCCGTCTCGACTACAAGCCGGTCGTCCAGACCCGCTACCAGCCGATGGAGCGTAAGTACTGATGGCAACCCCGACCCTGGAGAAGGCGGACGCGGCCGGAGCGCCCGAGCCCGGCTTCGCCGACTCCCCGTACATCACGGTCACCTTCCGCATCCGCCGCTTCAACTCCGAGGTCTCGGCGGAGGCGGTCTGGGAAGACTTCCAGCTGGAGATCGACCCCAAGGAGCGCGTCCTCGACGGCCTCCACAAGATCAAGTGGGACCTGGACGGCACGCTGACCTTCCGCCGCTCCTGCGCCCACGGCATCTGCGGTTCCGACGCCATGCGCATCAACGGCAAGAACCGTCTGGCCTGCAAGACGCTGATCAAGGACATCAACCCCGAGAAGCCGATCACGGTCGAGCCCATCAAGGGCCTCACGGTCCTGAAGGACCTCGTGGTCGACATGGAGCCGTTCTTCCAGGCGTACCGGGACGTCATGCCCTTCCTCATCACGAAGGACACGAACGAGCCCACGCGTGAGCGGCTGCAGACGGCCGAGGACCGCGAGCGCTTCGACGACACCACGAAGTGCATCCTCTGCGCGGCCTGCACGTCCTCCTGCCCGGTCTTCTGGAACGACGGCCAGTACTTCGGCCCGGCCGCCATCGTCAACGCGCACCGCTTCATCTTCGACTCGCGTGACGAGGCGGGCGAGCAGCGCCTGGAGATCCTCAACGACCGCGACGGCGTGTGGCGCTGCCGCACGACCTTCAACTGCACGGACGCCTGCCCGCGCGGCATCGAGGTCACGAAGGCGATCCAGGAGGTGAAGCGAGCGCTGATCACGCGCCGCTTCTGACCTCCCGCCCTCCCGCGGTGATGTGGGCCCCGCTCCGGTTTCGCGCCGGGGCGGGGCCTTCGTCGTACCGCCTCCTCGTACGGCCTTCGGCCGGCCGCTTCACAGCGCTTTACTGCTGCTCGCGGACGTGATCAGCTTTCCCCGACATGTACACAGCAGCCTCTGGGGAGCGGCTGCCGGGAGGGGGAGAGCGCGTCGATGCGTGCTGTCGAGGAACAGACGGTCCGGCCATGCCCGCAGTGCGGAACGGAGATCCGCGCGGACCGCCGGTTCACCGTCTGGTGCGCGGCTTGTGACTGGAACCTGGAGCCGGGCGGGCGGCCGGACGGCACGGCCGAGGACAAGGGCCGACTGCGGCGGCTGCGCAGGCGGCTGGCTCAGCAGTACGGGGAACAGCTCTTCGCCGACCTCGGAGCCGCCGAGGGACAGCAGCGTCCGGGACGTCGTACGAGGGCGGGTGTGCTCGCCTACGCGATCGCCCTCGTGGTGCACGCGGTGACCGCCGCCCTGGTCGTGAGCGGGCTCTGGTTGCTGGTCACGGGCTGGGGCGGCCTCGGCGTCGTGGCCGGCCTGTTCCTGCTGGCGCTGGCGTGGCCGCTGCGGCCGAGGCTGAACCGGCTGCACTCCGACGCGCGGGTCCTGTCGCGGAGTGACGCGCCCGAGCTGTACGCCCTGATCGACGAGGTCGCCGCCGCCGTGGGAACGCGGGGCGTGGACACGGTGGTCGTGGACACGCGGGCCAACGCGAGCGTGACCCAGCTCGGCCTGCGCCGACGGCTGCTGACGCTGGGGCTGCCGCTGTGGGAGGTGCTGACCTGGCAGCAGCGGATCGCCCTTCTGGGGCACGAACTCGGCCACTTCACCAACGGGGACACCCGCCACGGCACGGTGGTGGGGACCGCCTACCGGTCCCTGATGACGTGGTACTACTACCTCGCCCCGACCCGGCGGCCGACCTTCACGGAGGCGCTCGTCAACCTCGTGTATCTGGTGCCGCGCCAACTGGTCATGGGCCTGCGGGCGCTGCTGGACCTGCTGACCTCGCGCGACTCACAGCGCAGCGAGTACCTCGCCGACGCGGCGGCCGCCCGTGCGGCCTCCACCGAGGCCGCGGTCGGGCTGATGGACCGCCTCCTCGTCACCGACTCGATCGGCACGACCCTGTCCCGCGAGGTCAACGGCCGCCGGATGCGCAGGCCGGGGCGGATCACCGCGGAGGACGCTCAAGGGCTGTGGGAGGCCCTGGCCGACCACATGGATTCGATCCCGGAGTCCGAGTACGAGCGCCTCCGCCGGGTCGGCGAGCGGCACGGCCACTGCGTCGACGCCGAGCACCCGCCGACCCACCTGCGCCGCGGCCTCCTGCTCCGGGTCACCCCGGTGCCTCCTCTGGTGACGACCGACGCCGCCCGGTCCGAACGCATCACCGCCGAACTGGGCGACACACGGTCGGCGCTGGCCCTGAAGATCGTCAAGGACGCGTAGCCGAAACGGCTACAGCTGGCTGAGGATCGTCGGGTCTGTGATCTTCAGGTCGTCGGCCAGCATCAGGGCCTTGCTGAGGATCACGCCCAGCATGCGGTCGCCCTCGTAGGGCAGGTAGCCGGTCTGCCGGGTGGCCGGGGCGGACTTGGGGACGATGCACAGGTACTGGTCGTTCGGGCTCATCAGGATGTTGCCCGAGCCCAGGTGGATCTTGTACGTGTGGCGCTCGCCCTTCACGTGCAGGAAGCGGCCCTCGACGGTGCAGCGGTCGGCGACGGCGAGGCGGGGTATGAGGCGTTCGAGCAGGGTTCTGCGGGTCTCGGCGCTCTGGTTGAGCGCGCCGAAGCTGTAGCCCGACCAGTACTCGCGGAAGCGGCCGCCGGGGCCGCCGTCCTGCCAGGTCGGGTCGTTGCCGACGCTGGACACGCCGACGAACAGGTCGACGTCCCGCAGGACTTCGGACAGGACCAGGGGCGGGATGTCGGTGAGGGGGAGCGGGTCGACGGGGTCGGCGCCGTCGCGCAGCCACATGCGGTACTCGCCGCCGCAGCAGTGCGCCCAGTTCTGCGGGGCGTCGATCGGGTAGAAGCGCACCTGGTCGGTGCGCAGGCGCAGGAAGCTGCCGGATCCGGGGGTTATGTCGTCGCTGTTCTCTCCGTCGCCCTCGATCCAGTACTCGGCGCGCAGCCCCCACCGCGGCAGCTCGCGGATGGCCGGCGGTGCCTCGTCGTCCACCATCAGGCGCAGCCTGTTGCGCCAGCCGCGGATCGCTGCCAGGGAGTTGAACTGGTGCTGACGCAGGACGTGCGCGGCGAAGCGGTTGGAGTACGTGCCGGTCGCGCGTTCGGCGTCGGTGAGGAGGTAGACCTCGCGGTGGGCCTGCTTGAACGGCTGGGTGATGCCGTGCCGCTCCAGCCAGTCCCGCCAGGCGACGATCTCGGCGGGCTCGTGCCCGACGGGGTGCCAGAGGGCGACCTCCGTCCCCTCGCTCACGGGATCGTCGGTGAGGGTGCGCAGGGCGTCGTCCGCGTATCCGGCGGTTCTTCCGTCGACCGTCCACAGCAGGCGGCGGGCGAGGGTGCCGACGAGGGGGTGGTCCAGGTAGCGCTCGCGCCAGGTGGCGTAGGACCAGGTGCGGCGGGCGAGGAACTGGCGGTCCAGGCGCTCGCTCTGCGCCGAGAGCATCTTGTCGATGTCCTTGACGGCGGCCTTGAGCTCCTTGAGCTCCTCGGCGTGGTCGCGCCTGACGGCCGCGGGGACCGTCTTGACCGTCTTGCCGCCGGCGTTGCGCCAGGCCAGCAGGCACCTGGTGCCCTCGACCTCCAGGACGGCCGTGACCTCCCCGAACCGGCGCTCCGCGCGCCCGACTTCGCTCAACCCGTAGGCGGGGACGGCGAGTTCCTCGATCTCCTCGCGGCCGAGGCCGAGGGCGGCGGCCCGCTTCTCCAGCGCGGCGTCGACGAGCTTGGCCGTGGCCTTGTAGGTCACCCGGGTCGCCAGCCGGGCCAGTTCGGCGAGGGCGGCCTCGCCGTCCAGACGGGAGAGGGCGAGGACACCGGCGTTGGCGACCTTCGGGTTGCGCGGGCCGACGCCGGGGACCTTCCTGAGCGAGGTCTCGACGAGGGCGCCCAGCGCGCGGGAGGTGTCGGGGTGCGCCGGGAGAAGGGAGAGCAGCCAGGCCAGGCCCCGCAGGGCGTTGGCGTTGTAGGGGTCGTAGGTGTGGTTGACGGGGTCCGTCGGATAGCCCTCTTGCAGCGGGAAGGTCCTGGGGCGGCCGACGAGGGCGAGCCAGGGCAGGGCGGTGGCGCGGACGCGCTCGGCGCCGACGGCCTCGACGAGGGCGCGGGCCCGCTGGTCCCACTTGGGGCTGGGCTTGGCGGCGGTGGCCGTGGCCAGGTGGGCGAGCAGGGCCTGCCGGTCGGGCCCGGTGGCGTCGCTCATCGCCTGCTCCGCCCACTGCTCGCCGACGTTGAGGGCGGGCGTGGTGAGCTTCTTCGCCAGCACGGCCACCGGGTCGCTGCTGTCGATGTAGGAGTCCAGGGCGGCGCGGCGGTAGAAGGCGACGACGGCGGGCGCGAGGGGGCGGCCGCAGGCCAGTTCGGCCTCGGCGAGGACCGCGGAGTGCGAGCCGTACCAGTGGCCGTGCTGCCGGCCGAGCTCGTCGAGCGCCTTGAGCCGCTCGGTGGAGAGCCGGTCCTCGGGCAGGCCGCGGGCCAGGATGCCGACGAGGGTCAGGGCGTGCCCGCGGGCGTCCGAGCCCTCGCTCACCGAGTGGTACAGCGCGACGATTTCGTCGGCGAGCGGCCCCCGCGTCTCGTCCGGCAGTGCGCGCAGCCGGTCGAGGACCCCGGCCCACAGGCCGTTCCACGCGCCGTTGTTGGCGGCCGCGGCTCTGAGCAGGTCGACGGCCAGCTCCCCCAGCTCGCCGGCGGCGGCCCGCTGCCCGATCAGGTCCTTGTACTTCTGGATCTCCCCCACCGTCATCCCCCCACCAGGGGTACCAGCTTGAGGAACGTGACCTCGGTGCCGGGGGCGAGTTCGATCTCCTCGTCCGGCTCGGTGACCTGGCGGTCGCCGACCAGCACCAGGAAGCCGTTTCCGGCGAAGGCCCTCAGCGCCAGCTCGGTCTGCGCCTCGGGGTCTATTCGCCGCGGGGCACGCAGCTCGTACCCGTTCAGCACCCGCTCCGTGTCCTCGGGCTGCACCAGCCCCTGGAACACCCCCGGCGTACGCGTGTTGTACTCGGCGACCTCCTGGAAGACCCGGCGCCGGATCAGCTCACGCACGGTGAGCCGCTCCTCGGCGACCTCCAGCCCCCAGCCGGCTCCCCGCTCCCCCGCAGTCGTCTCGTCGACGAACGTCACCAATGCCATGCCGACGACGGTACGGGCCGCCACTGACAATCACGGGTTCCGGGCGAATTGACAACTATCGTGACGGTATGTCAGATGACGAGTCGTACGAACTGCTCGGGTTCGACAACGTCCTGCTGCCCGTCGGCGATCTCGGCGGGGCGGTCGACTTCTACGAGCGTGCCGGGTTCGCGGTGGGGTTCCGGTTCGACGAGGCCGGGATCGCGCTACTGAAGGTCGGGGGCGAGACGCCCGGCATCCTGCTGCGCCAGGAGGAGGGGCTGGGACACCGTCCGCCGCCTTGGCCGTCCCCGCGGCTGTGGATCGAGGTGCCCGACGCACGGGCGGCGGCGCGCGCCCTCGCCGGGGCGGGCATCGCACCCCTCGACGAGCCGTCCTCCGTGGCCACCGGCTGGACCGTGGAGATCGCCGACCCGTGGGGGAACGTCATCGGTTTCACGGACTACACCAAGCGGCCGGAGCTGGGCCGCAGACCGTGAGGCGAACTTCGCCCCGGCACCGTGTTGAACGCGTTCAAAAATGGGTCTACAGTTCACTCCCGTCAGCGTTTTGAACGCGTTCAAGAAGGGGTGGGGCATGGACCGCACGGTCATCGCCTACGTCATCTACCTGCTGGTGAGCGTCGCGCTCACCATCTGGGTGGCCCGCACGCTCAGCCGCAACGGGCGGATCTTCCTCGCCGACGTACTGCACGGCAACGAGCAGCTCGCCGACGCCGTGAACCACCTTCTGGTGGTCGGCTTCTACCTCGTCAACCTCGGCTTCGTCGCCCTGTACCTGAGCGGTGACCAGACCATCGAGGACACCCGGGGGATCTTCGAGGCCCTGTCGACCAAGCTGGGCGTGGTGCTGCTGGTGCTCGGCGTGATGCACCTGGCCAACGTCTACGTCCTCAACCGGATCCGGCGGCGCGGGGTGATGGAGCGCGAGCAGGTGCCGCCGGTCGGCCCGCAGGACTGGATCGCCCCTCAGGCCGGGGCATGAGTGGCACCCCGGCGGGCCGGGTCCCGGTCCGCCGGCTGACCGTCCTGTACGACGCCGACTGCTCGCTGTGCGCGTACCTGAGGGACTGGCTGAGCCGGCAGCCGCAGCTGGTGCCGCTGGAGCTCGTGCCCGCGAACTCGGACAGGGCCCGCCGGCGCTGTCCCGGCCTCGACCACCGGGCCACCCTCGACGACATCACCGTCGTGGGCGACGCGGGTCAGGTCTACCGGGGCGCCGCCGCCTGGATCGTCACCCTGTGGGCCCTGCGCGAGCACCGGCCGCTCGCGCACCGGCTCAGCACACCGGCGGGCGCGCCGTTCGCCAAGGGGGCGGCGCTGGCGGCGGCGAAGTGGCGGGGCTCGCAGTGGGGGCAGAGCCGCAAGCAGTGGGGCGGGCAGGCGTACGGGCGGACGGACGGCTGGTCCTACGACCCGGCGCTCGGCTGGACCCACACCGCCCCGGGCTGCGGCGACGGCACCTGCCCCACCCCGTAGGCTCTCGTTCGTGCCTGCGAAGAACGACAGCCCCGACGAGGGCACCGCGCCGACCACCAAGTCCGAGCAGACCCGCGCGCTGATCCTGGAGACGGCCATGCGGCTCTTCCAGGAGCGCGGCTACGACAAGACGACGATGCGGGCCATCGCCCAGGAGGCCGGCGTCTCCGTGGGCAACGCGTACTACTACTTCGCCGGCAAGGAACACCTGATCCAGGGCTTCTACGACCGTCTCGCCGCCGAGCACCGGCTGGCGATCCGGGAGGTCCTGGACCGGGAGACCGAGCTGGAGGCGCGGCTCGCGGGCGTGCTGAAGCTGTGGCTGGACATCGCGACGCCGTATCACGAGTTCGCCGTCCAGTTCTTCAAGAACGCCGCCGACCCGGACAGCCCGCTCAGCCCCTTCTCCCCGGAGTCGGAGCACGCGCGCGAGGAGGCGATCTCCGTCCACCGGGAGGTGCTCGCTGGGGCGACGAAGACCAAGGTGCCGGAGGAACTGCGGGACGTGCTGCCCGAGTTGATGTGGCTCTCCCAGATGGGACTCGTCCTGTACTGGATCTTCGACCGGACGGAGGGCCGGCAGCGCAGCTACCGGCTGGCCGAACGGGGGGCGCGGCTGACGGCCCGGGGCGTGTCGCTGGCCCGCTTCCGGGTGCTGCGGCCGCTGGTGCGGGAGGTGCACGAGCTGTTCACGGACTTCCTGCCGGGGATGACCAAGGTGCTGCCCACCCCCGGCAAGTCCTAGCGCGGTCAGTTGACCGCGTCCACCTCGCCCTCGGCGAGCTCCACGTCGTACACCACGGGGCCGCCCTCGACGACGACCTGCTGCGCCCGCGTCCCGTACGACGGAGCCGTGACCGACAGCAGGTAGGTTCCCGGGCCCGGTACGGACAGGATGTAGGAGCCGTCCGCCAGTGACCGCACGCGGTCCAGCTGACGTCCGCCCTTCGAAAGCAGCGTCACCGAGGCGCCGTCCACCGGCTCGCCGTCGGTGGTCCGGACGAAGCCGTGGACCGCCGAGGCCGGCCCGTCCTGAGCCACCGTCTCCGCGTCGTCCTTCGGCTCCACCGCCAGGTGCGGCAGCCGCTTGTCCAGCCAGGCCGGCAGCCACCAGTTGGAGTTGCCCAGCAGATGCATGGCGGCCGGCACCAGCGCCGTACGCAGGATGAACGCGTCGAGGGCGACCGCCGCCGCGAGGCCCACGCCCGCCATCGCCGCGCCCGAGTCACCGCTCAGGACGAAGGCGAGGAACACGCAGACCATGATCAGGGCGGCGGAGTTGATGACGCGGCTGGTCTCCGCCAGGCCCACCCGCACCGCGCGCGCGTTGTCCCTGGTGTGCACCCACTCCTCGTGCATCCGGCTCACCAGGAACACCTGGTAGTCCATGGAGAGGCCGAAGAGCAGGGACAGCATGATGACCGGCAGGAAGGCGTTGATCGGGCCCTCCTTGCCGAGGTTCAGCAGGTTCAGGCCCCAGCCCCACTGGAAGATCGCGACCAGGACGCCGAAGGAGGACGCCGCGGCGATCAGGTTCATCAGAGCCGCCGTCAGCGGCACGACCAGGGAGCGGAATGCGACCAGCAGGAGCAGGAAGCCCAGGCCGATGATGGTCGCGATGAACAGCGGCAGGCGGTCGCCCGTGACGGACGCGAAGTCCTTCGAGACGGCCGTCACGCCGCCCACGTGGGCCTGGGCCCCGGCCCGCGGGATCACCTGGTCGCGCAGGGTGTCGATCAAGTCGTCCGTCTGCTTGGACTGCGGGGACGTCGTCGGCACGACCTGGATGACGGTCACGCCCCCCGCGGGCGGCAGCGCGGCCACCTGCGCCACGCCGGGGGTCGCCCGGATGTCCTTGACCAGCGTGGTCGTGTCGCCGCCGGCGCTGACCACCTGCAGCGGCCCGTTGAAGCCGGGGCCGAAGCCCTCGGCCAGCAGGTCGTACGCCTTCCTGGTGGTCGTCGACGCCTGGTCGTTGCCCTGGTCGGTGGCGCCCAGGCGGAGCGAGAGGACGGGGACGGCGAGGACGGCCATGACGATCAGGGCGAGCGCGGCGATCCTGCGGGGCCGCTTCTCGACGTTCACCGACCAGCGGGCGGCGAGCCCACTGGCGTGCTCCTTCTCGGGGCCGTTCGCGGCGAGGCGGCGGCGCTGACGGCGGCTGAGGACGCGCGGGCCCAGGAAGCCGAGCAGGGCCGGCAGGAGGGTCGTGGCGGCCAGCACGCTCAGGACGACCGTCAGCGAGGTGCCGATGACCACGCCGTCCAGGAAGCGCAGCCGGGTGACGAGCATGCCGGCGAGCGCGATGCAGACGGTGCCGCCCGCGAACAGCACCGCGCGCCCGGAGGTGTTGAGGGCGGTGACGGCCGACTCCTCGGGGTCCATGCCGCGCAGGATGCCGCGCCGGTGCCGGGTGACGATGAAGAGCGCGTAGTCGATGCCGACGCCGAGGCCGATCAGGGAGGCGAGCAGCGGGGCGATGTCGGGGATGTCCGTGCTGTGGCTGAGCAGCTGGGTGGAGAACAGACCCATGCCCACGCCGAATACGGCGATGGCGATCGGCAGCAGCATCGCGAAGAGCGAGCCGAAGGCCAGGAACAGCACGACGGCCGCCGCGATGATGCCGACCATCTCCGACAGGCCCTGCGGCGGCTCCTGGACGCGCTGGATGGCCTGGCCGCCCAGCTCCACCCGCAGACCGCTCTTCCCGGCAGCCTGCGCGGTGTCGAGGACGTTCTGGACGAGGTCCTTGGGCACCTCGTTGGCGCGCTTGGCGAAGGTCAGCTGGGCGTAGGCGATGGTGCCGTCGCGGCTGATCTGGGCCGCGCCCCGGGGGCCGGCGTAGGGGCTGGTGACCGCGCCGACGCCGGTCATCCCCGCGATCTTGTCGAGGGCCGGCCGGATGCGGTCCTGGACCGCCTTGTCCCGCACCGAGCCCTGGTCGACCTTCCACACCACGGTGTCGATGTCGCCCGAGGTGTCGGGGAAGGCCTTCTGCATCAGGTCGTACGCGCTCTTGGAGTCCGTGTCCGGGAGGGAGAAGACGTTCGCGTAGTTCGTTCCCGCCGTCGAGGCCGAGAAGCCCAGGCCGAACAGCGCCCCCACCCACAGCAACAGGACCACCAGCCGGTGCCGGTAGCACCACCGTGCCAATGCCGCCACGATCAAAGCCCTTTCGTCGTCATCCGGTCGTCGGTCGGTCCCCCAGGTCCTGGGCAACAGGATCGGGACCCTCACGCGCGCGTGGAGGATTTCGGCCATGACTCTCAAGGAATTCCAAAGACCGTTCGGTCCTCGGCTGTCAGTGGGCCGCCCGATACTGGGGGCATGACGACGACGGCTCCAGGCACCGTGCTGGTGGTGGAGGACGAACCGAGCATCGCGGACGTCCTCGCCATCGCCCTGCGCTACCACCGCTTCGAGGTGATGGTCGCGGGCACCGTCCGCGAGGCCCTCGCGCTCTCCGAGCGCACCCGGCCGGACGCGGCGCTGCTCGACGTCATGCTCCCGGACGGGGACGGGCGCGCGCTGGGCCGCGAACTGCGCGACCGGCAGCCCGACCTGGCCCTGGTCTTCCTCACCGCGCGCGACTCGCCCGCCGAGATCGTCGGCGCCCTCGGCTTCGGCGACGACTACATCACCAAGCCGTTCAACATCGACGAGGTCGTCGCCCGGATCACGGCGGTGCTGCGGCGCACCCGGCGGGCCGACGTCCTGCCGCAGCGGCCGCCGCTGCGCTACGGCGACCTGGAGCTGGACGAGACGACATACAGCGTCCACCGCGCGGGCCGCAGCGTCGAGCTCACCCCCACCGAGTACGCGCTGCTGCGCTTCCTGGTGCGCAACGGCGGCCGGATCGTGCCCAAGGAGCAACTGCTGCGGCACGTCTGGCAGTACGAGCACACCCCGCCCGAGTCGACCGTGGTGGAGACCTACATCAGCTATCTGCGCCGCAAACTGGACGCCCTGGGGCCGCCGGTGATCACCACGCGGCGTGGCGTGGGATACGGGCTGGCATGAAGGCCCGCTGGCTGAACTGCGAGCGCGGCATCCACTCGCTGCGCGCCAAGCTCACGCTGACCAATGTCGCGCTGCTCGCGCTCGGCATCGTCGCGGCGACCGCCGTCAGTCTGATGGGCATGCGGTACTACCTGCTGGACCAGGTGGACACCGAGCTGACCAAGACCCGTGACTCGCTGGGCGGTTCGCAGCTGACCCTGCGGCAGATCGACTCGCTCAGCGTGCTGGGCTTCGTCCACGACCGGCTCGCCCCCCAGCAGACCGACGAGCGCGCGGCCCCGGACACGATCTACGCCGCGGTCGACGCCAAGGGCAGGGTCGCCAGCCTCCTCGGCTTCAAGCCCACCGAGGCGCAGCGCAGTCTGAGCCGGGCGGTCGGCGACCCGCACACCCTGATGAGGCACACCCGGCCGCAGGACGTCAGGGTGCACGGCGCGCCGTACCGCGTCACGGCCACCCGGCTGCCCGACGGCACCTACATCCTGCTGGCCAGCTCCACCGACGCCCTGCACCGGGGCATGCTGAAGGCCCTCAAACTCGACCTGACCATCGGCACCCTGCTGCTCGCCCTGCTGGCCTGTCTGACGCTGTTCAGCGTGCGGCGGCGGATGCGGCCGCTGGAGGACATGGTGGAGACGTCGTCGGCCATCGCCGAGGGCGACCTGACCCGGCGTGTGCCCTCCAGCCACCATGCCACCCAGGAGGTCGAGCAGCTGCGCCTGGCCCTCAACTCCATGCTGCACCAGGTGGAGTCGGCGTACCGCACCCGTGAGGACAGCGCGGCCCAGCTGCGCCGTTTCGTCGCCGACGCCTCGCACGAGCTGCGCACCCCGCTGTCGGCGATACGCGGCTATCTGCAGCTGTACGACAAGGGGATGCTCAGCGATCCGGACGAGCGCAAGCGGGCCTGGGAGCGGGTGCTGGCCGAGACGGACCGCATGGGGCGCCTGGTGGACGAGCTGCTCACGCTGGCCCGTCTGGACCAGCAGCCCGAACTGCGCTTCCGCAACGTCGACGTCAGCCGTCTGGTGCGGGACGCCGCCCAGGACCTGCGGGCGCAGCAGCCGGACCGGCCCGTCGAGGTGGCCGCCGACGGCTCCCTGCTGGTGCGCGCCGACGAGTCCGGGCTCAGGCAGGTGCTGGGCAACCTGGTGGGCAACGTCCGCACGCACACACCGGCCGAGGTGCCGGTGCGGCTGGGGGTGGAGCGGGAGGACGGCGTCGTACGGCTGTGTGTGGCGGACGACGGTCCGGGGCTGTGCGCCGAGGACGCAGCGCGGGTCTTCGACCGGTTCTTCCGGGCCGGCGGGGGCGCGGGCAGCGGTCTCGGGCTGGCCATCGTGCAGGGGGTCGTGCACGCGCACGGCGGTGAGGTGGCGGTGCGTACGGCGCCCGGGGAGGGCCTCGCGGTCACGGTCACGCTGCCGGCGCGGACGGCCGCCGCGACGCCGTAGTCCCCCTACGGCCTCAGATCCAGTTCAGGCTCCACAGCCGGTAGACGCCGGTGCCGTCGTCCAGGTACTGGCTGCCGCCGACGTCCTCACTGCTGAGGACGTACTCCTTGCCCTGCCACAGCGGGATCACCGGCACGTCGTGGGCGATGTCCTGCTGCAGCGTGCGCAGGTCGGAGGTGGCGTCGCCGCGGTCGGCGTACTGCCGGCTGGTCTGGATGAGGTGGTCGACGGCGTTGTTGCTGTAGCCGGTGTTCATGGTGGCGCCGGTGCCGACGAGCGTGGCTCCGAAGGTGTCCGGGTCGGGGTAGTCGGCGACCCAGCCGACGGCGTAGGCGTCGAGCTTGCCGGTCGCCCACCGCTTCTGGAAGGCGGTCCACTCGTAGCCCTTGAGGGTCACCTTGAACAGACCGCTCGCCTCCAGCTGCCGCTTGAGGTCCGCCGCCTCCGCCGCCGCTGAGCCGCTGTTCTTGCCGTAGCCGTAGGTGAAGCGCACCGGCAGCGTCACGCCGGCCTCGGTGAGCAGGGTCCTGGCCTTCTTGGCGTTCTGCGTGGGGTAGGCGTCGAAGAACGACGTGGTGTGGCCGGTCAGGCCCGTGGGGATCAGCGAGTACAGCGGGTCGACGGTCCCCTTGTAGACGGTGGCGGCCAGTTGCTCGCGGTTGATCAGCCAGGCCACCGCCTGACGGACCCGCACGTCGTGCAGGGGCGAGCTGCTGCGTGTGTTGAGGTAGAGGTTGCGGGTCTCGGAGCTGTCGGACTCGGAGAGGCGCTGGTTGGGATCGCTGGCCGACAGTTCGGACAGCACCTGGGGCGGCAGCTGACGGCTGGCCACGTCGACCTGCTTCGCCTTCCACGCGGTGTTCAGGGCGTCCGCGTCGGTGTAGTAGCGCAGTTCGACGGGGCGGCCGGTGCCGTCGATGGCGCCCTTGTAGTCGCTGTTGGGGGTGAGGACCGCCTTCTTGCCCTTCGTATACGCCGTCAGCTTGTACGGGCCGGTGCCGTCGACGCCGCCACCGGTGCGCAGGGCCTTGGCCGGGTACTTCTCCCGGTCGACGATGGCTCCCGCGCCGGTGGCCACCTTGAACGGCCATGTGGCGTCGGGCGAGGACAGGTGGAAGGTCACGGTCTCGCCGCTCGCGTCGACCGACCCGAGCGTGCTCAGGAGGGACGACGGGCCGACGTCCGACTTGATCGCCTTGACGCGGTCGAAGGAGTACTTGACGTCCTCGGCGGTCATCGCGCGGCCGCTGGGGAACGTGAGCCCCTTGCGCAGCGTGCAGCGGTACGTCTTCAGGTCGCTGCCGACGAAGGTGCAGCTCTGGGCCGCGTCCGGGACGGGGGCGGCGCCGCCCGCCTCGAAGGTCAGCAGCGACTGAAAGACGTTGCTGAACAAGGCCCAGGAGCCGGCGTCGTAGGCACCCGCGGGGTCGAGCGACGTGACGGAGTCCGTCGTGCCGACCGTGATCGTCTTTCCGTTGTCGTCCTGCGACGGCAGCAGTTGCCAGCCGCCGACTCCCACACCCGCCAGCACGAGCAGCGTCGCGAGAACCCGCATGCGAACCGAACGCATCGGTTTGCCCTCCCCAGGCCCGAAGGCCCCAGCACAAATGCCACTCCCCTAGTGGCGCGGCTCACCTAATCACACGTGTTTCAGCGCGGGGAAGAGGAGTTTGAGGAGTTGAGAAAGACGTTACGGCAAGGGGTTTCGGCCATATTTCACAGCGTTCCCACAGGGTCTTCGGCATGCGGTTGTGAAAGCGGGTTCTGCGCGTGGGGCAGCGCGCTCACGCGCGCGTGGAGGCCAGTTCGATCACGGTGATGTCCGACGGGGCGCCCACGCGCGTGGGCGGGCCCCAGGCGCCGGCGCCCCGGCTGACGTAGAGCTGGGTGTCGCCGTAGCGCTCCAGGCCCGCGACGGTCGGGTTCGCGGCCGCGGCGATGAAGTTGCCGGGCCACAGCTGGCCGCCGTGGGTGTGGCCGGAGAGCTGGAGGTCGACGTGGTGCCTGACGGCCTCGTGGATCTGGACGGGCTGGTGGGCGAGGAGCACGCACGCGCGTGCCGTGTCCCGGTCGCCGAGCGCCCTGCCGAAGTCGGGGCCCTGGCCCTCGCTCTCGCCCGCGATGTCGTTGACCCCGGCCAGGTCGAAGTACGGCAGTTCGGTGCGGGCGTTCTCCAGGGGGTGCAGCCCGAGCCGGCGGACCTCCTCGACCCACTGCTCGGCGCCCGAGAAGTACTCGTGGTTGCCGGTGACGAAGTAGGAGGGCGCCCGCAGCTGCCGCAAGGGGGCCGCCGCCGGTCCCAGATTCTTGACGCTGCCGTCGACCAGGTCGCCGACGACCGCGACGATGTCGGGCTGCGTGGAGTTGATCGTGTCGACGACCTTCTGCGCGAAACCCCGGCCCAGGGTCGGCCCCAGGTGGATGTCGCTGACCACCGCGATGCGGTAGCCGTGCGCCGCGCGCGGCAGCTTGGCCAGCGGCACGGTGACCCGCTTGACCCGTGGCCCGCGCAGCACACCGTAGGTGCCGTAGCCGACGGTCCCCACGGCGGCCGCGGCGGCGGCACCGGCCACGGCACGGGAGACGAAGAGGCGGCGGGAGGGGTCGGGAACGGCGAGATCGCTCCCGGGTTCCGCGCCGGGATGTGCGGGCTCGCGCTCCGGCGCGGGACCGGATGCGCGCGCCCCTTCGGCTGCCGGCGCCCGGGACGCGACGGCTCCCGCCGGCACCGGCTCGGCGTCCGCCGGGGCGGCGGCCGACGTGCGCGCCCGCCGCTCGAGCAGCCGCCGCAGCAGCGGCCGTACGGCCTCGCCCGCCACGACCGCCAGCAGCAGGTAGACCGAGAGCGCCAGCCACAGGAAGCCCGGCCAGGCCAGCACCTGCTGCAGCCAGAAGGGCGCTCCCGCCCGCTCGGCCACGATCGCGCCGACGGCCAGGGCCCAGCCGCCCCCGATCAGCGCCGCGCCCGCCCGGCGCGCGGGGCCCGCGCGCCGGGTCGTGTCGCGGAACAGGCGGCGCCACAGGTACCAGTTGGCCCCCACCAGGACGCCGAGCGCGAGCAGAGCGAAGACGATGATCACTGTGCCGTGTACCCCGCGATCAGTTGTGTCGGTTCCTGCCGGTTCGTTGGCGTCCGTCCGGTTATGAAGTGCGGCGCAATGCGCGCAGTCCACGCAACCCGATGCCGCCGATGACCGTCCCCAATACGAAGGAGACGACGGCCAGCGTCAGATGCACCCAGAAGTACGCCGTGGGGTGACCGTCGTCGAACGCGAGCCCACTGCTGTCCTTGATGAGATTTTTCACGAAAGTGACCCAGATGACCCAACTCCACACCCCGAAGGCGAGCAGGAACCAGGAGACAGGGCGGCTGAGCTTCATGCGTTCAGTATCGCCGCCGCCACTCCGGCCGCACGCCCGGGGTGGGGAGGGCGGCGGGACATCACGGCCGGTGCCCTGTACTTTTCCGTCCGTGCCCGCTCCCAAGAAGACCGCCAGGCGATCCCTGCTGGTCACCTCCGCCGCCCTGTCGTCGCTCGCGTTGACCGCGCCCGTCGCCCTCGCGGCCCCCAGCCCGTCCACGAGCCCCTCGGCCACCCCGCCGGCGGGCATGTCGTCCGTGGGCGGCGCCCGGCTCGGCCGGCCCGGCACACAGGTCGATCTGGGCAGCGGCGCGCCCGTGCTCCCCAAGGACATCACCGCGCGCTCGTGGATCGTCGCGGACGCCGAGTCCGGCGAGGTCCTCGCCGCGCACAACGCGCACTGGCGGCTGCCTCCGGCGTCCACGATGAAGATGCTGTTCGCGGACACGCTGCTGCCGAAGTTCCCGCGCGGTGAGAAGCACAAGGTGGTGCCCGCAGACCTCGCGGGCATGGGCGCAGGCTCCAGCCTCGTCGGGATAAAGGAAGGCGAGACCTACTCCGTCCACGACCTGTGGCTCGGCGTCTTCCTGCGCTCGGGCAACGACGCCGTGCACGTGCTGTCGGCGATGAACGACGGCGTCGGCAACACCGTCAAGGAGATGAACGCGCACGCCCAGGAGCTCCAGGCGCTGGACACGAACGTGGTCACCCCCGACGGCTACGACGCCCCCAGGCAGGTCTCCTCCGCCTACGACCTGACGCTGTTCGCCCGCTCGGGGCTGCAGAAGAAGGACTTCCGCGAGTACTGCTCGACGGTGCGGGCGGAGTTCCCGGGCGAGACGAAGAAGAACAAGAAGGGCAAGAAGGTCCGGGAGCCCTTCGAGATCCAGAACACCAACCGGCTGCTGGCCGGCGACACCGACATCTCCGTCTACCAGGGCATCGCGGGCGTCAAGAACGGCAACACCACCAACGCCGGCGCGACCTTCACGGGGGTCGCCGAGCGCAACGGCAGGGTGCTGCTGGTGACGGTCATGCACCCCGAGAAGGAAGAGCACAACGAGGTCTACAAGGAGACCGCCAAGCTCTTCGACTGGGGCTTCGCGGCGGCCGGGAAGGCCCGCTCGGTGGGTGAGCTGGTGCCGCCGAGGAGCGCGGTCCGGGCGAGCGCCCAGCCCGGCGCCAACGCCTCCGAAGGACAGGCGGGCGGCGCCGGGAACAACGCCTCGGCCACGCCGGCGGCGAGGGCCGCCGGGCACACCGGCGGCGGCATGGGGACCGCGTTCGCGATCGCCGGCGGGGCGCTGGCCCTGCTCGCGGCCGCCGCGTTCCTGGTCAACCGCCGCTGGCCGCTGCCCGACCTGGTACGTCGCCGGTCTCGTCCCTGACCTTGCGCACGATCCCCACCCGCTCCTCCCGTTCCTCCTCGCGCACCTCCTGCTCCTCGCTCTGCGTCGCCGTCCAGGCGGCGCAGAACAGGACCAGCTTCGAGGTGAAGTTGATCCACAGCAGGAGGGCGACGGGAACCCCGAAGGCGCCGTACATGCTCTTCGCGGCCACCCCCTGCATGTAGCCGCTCAGCAGCGCCTTCAGCAGCTCGAAGCCGACCGCGCCGGTCAGTGCCGCGACGGTCAGGCGGCGGCGCGGCGGTTCGACGCCGGGCAGCAGCGTCAGGACGTACAGGAGCAGCAGGAAGTCGGCGAACACCGCGACGGCGAACGCGGCGACGTACAGCAGGATCCCGCCCCAGCCGCCGTTCTCCAGTCCGATCTGCCGGGTGATCCAGCCGACCATCGCCGAGGCGACGGTGGAGGCGGCGAGGGTGGCCAGGACGGCGCCGCCGAGGCCCATGAGGATGCCGAGGTCCTTGGCCTTGCGCAGGAAGTAGTTCTCCTCCTGGTCGGGCAGCTCCCACACCGCGCGGAGGCATTCGCGTGTCGAGCCGGCCCAGCCGATGCCGGTGAACAGCAGGGCGGCGCCGGCGATGAGGCCGATGGTGCCGGCGTTCTGGACCAGGCCGTTGATGTCGAGCTGGTCGGAGATGCCGGGCACCTGCTCGGCGATCTTGTTCTGCAGATCCGTCTGCTGCTGCTCGCTGAGCGTGGCCGCGGCGACCGCGGCGGCCACGGTGAGCAGCGGAAACAGCGCGACGAAACTCGTGAACGTCATCGCGGCGGCCAGCCGGGCCCACTTCACCCGGTCCAGACGCTCGAACGACCGCCACGCGTGCGTGGCCGCCAGGCGCGCCACCAGCGGCCCGACGACGGGGAGCTTCTTCAGCCAGTCCATGATCCGACTCTGCCCTCCGTTCGGGAGACCAATGTGCTGGTACCCCCGAAAAGCGCCTTCGCTGCGTCGCCGGTGGCCTCGCGGCGGTCGTCTACCAGTTCGCCACCGCCAGCCCGTACATCGCCAGCCAGACCAGGCCGATGACGGCGAGGGCACGGTCGCGCAGGACGACGTCCTCGGGTTCGCCGGCTGCGCCCCGGTCGGCGAAGACGGCGTACCGCAGGACCGCGAGGACGAAGGCGACCATGGAGAGCTGCCGCCAGGGCAGCACGCTGGTGTGCGGCAGTCCGCCCTCCTCCAGGGCCCACATGCAGTAGCCGAGGACCGCGACCCCCGCGGCCAGCTGCCAGACGAAGCGCAGGTATCCGGTCGTGTACTCGGTGAGCAACGCGCGCGTGGCGCCCGCCTTTCCGGCCATCTGGACGGCTTCGGAGTAACGCTTGGCCGACACCATGAACAGCGCGCCGAAACCGGTCGTGATCAGGAACCAGCGGGACAGCGGGATGCCCAGCGCGAGCCCGCCGGACACCGCCCGCATCAGGAACCCGGTCGTGACGACCACGAGGTCCACCACCAGGACGCGCTTGAGGCTGACGCAGTACGCCAGTTGCATGCCGAGGTAGGCCGTCAGCAGTGCCGCGACGGCCGGTGAGACCAGCCATGCGGCGACGACCGGCGCGAGCACGCCGAGGACGCCTCCGACGGCGTAGGCGAGCGGCACGGGGACCTGGCCGGCCGCGACCGGGCGGTGGCGCTTGGCGGGGTGGGCGCGGTCGGCGTCGGCGTCCCGGGCGTCGTTGACGAGGTAGACGGCGGCGGCGCAGGCCGTGAACAGGACGAAGATCGCGGTGAGGCGGGGGATCGCGGAGCGGGTGAAGAGCTCGCCGGCGGCCGCGGGGGCGGCGACGACCAGGAGGTTCTTGACCCACTGCTTGGGGCGTGCGGTTCTCAGCAGGCCGGTGAGGAGGGTGGCGGGGGTGCGCTTCGGGGGTGGCACGGGGATGCGCTCGGGCGTGCGTTGTTCGAGAAGCGCCGTCTCCTGGGAGCGCGCGCCGTCTGTGAGAGGCGCTGCCTCAGTCATGCGCGCCCCCTCCCACCCAGCGCGACCCCAGGCGCGCCGTGAGCACCCCGAGGGCCGCGCCCGCCACCACGTCGGAGGGGTGGTGAACGCCGACGACCAGCCGGGACAGGCACATCGCGGCGGCGAGCGGCGGGACGGCGTACGCGCCGAGGGCGCCGTAGACGAGGGCGGCGGCCGCGGCGGAGGTCGCGTGCGAGCTGGGGAAGGAGTGCGGGCCGAAAGTGGGCGCGAGGTGTGCGACATGCGCCGGACGCGGGCGTCGCACCACCCTCTTCACGCCCATGCTGACGAGGTGCGCTCCCCCGGTGAGCGCCGCACCGCGCAACCAGGCGCCGCGGCGCGCGCCGTCCACGGCGGCCCCGACGAGGCCCGTCGCGAGCCACAGCGCACCGTGCTCACCGGCCCGGGAGAGGGCGCGCGCGACACCGGCGACGCGCGGGTCGGCGCCGTACGCGTGGCAGGCGGAGAGGATTCTGTGGTCCAGGAGGTCCATGTGGACTCACTGTTCACGCCGACGCCGCCGGAACTACGGAAATATTGGATGACATCCCATTAATCACCCATTTCGGGGAGGAGGTTGATGTTACGTAACTAACCGCGCATATCGGGGCGATACGGTCACCGACATGTCTGCCAGCACCGCACCGGTCACCACCACCGTCACCGGCTGGGGGCGGACCGCCCCCTCCGCGGCCCGTCTGATCCGTCCACGGACGTACGAGGAGGCCGCGGCCGCCGTCCGGGAGTGCGGGGCCCGCGGGGGCATCCCGAGGGGGCTGGGACGCGCGTACGGCGACGCGGCGCAGAACGCCGGCGGCACGGTGTTCGACATGACGGGCCTGGACCGGATCCACGCGATCGACGCCGACGAAGGCACCGTGCTGTGCGGCGCGGGCGTGTCCCTGCACCGCCTGATGGAGGTGCTGCTGCCGCTGGGCTGGTTCGTCCCGGTGACGCCCGGCACCCGGCAGGTGACGGTCGGCGGCGCGATCGGGGCGGACATCCACGGCAAGAACCACCACGTGTCCGGCACGTTCTCCCGGCACGTCCTGTCGTTCGAACTCCTCACCGCCGACGGCGAGATCCGCACGGTGGGCCGCGGCACCCCGCTGTTCGACGCGACCGCGGGCGGCATGGGACTGACCGGCGTGATCCTGACCGCCACCCTCGGTCTGCTGCCCGTCGAGACCTCCCTGATGTCGGTCGACACCGAGCGGGCGAGCGACCTGGACGACCTGATGGCACGTCTGACGGACACCGACGACCGCTACCGCTACTCGGTCGCCTGGATCGACCTGCTGGCCCGCGGCGCCGCGACGGGCCGCGCGGTCCTGACCCGCGGCGATCACGCCCCGTTCGACGCGCTGCCGGCACGCGCGCGGGCGAAGGCGCTGGACTTCCGCACCCCGCGGTTCCCGCCCGCACCCGCCTTCCTCCCCGAGGGGCTGCTCAGCCGCACCACCGTGGGCCTGTTCAACGAGCTCTGGTACCGGAAGGCGCCACGCGCGCGTACCGGCGAACTGCAGCGGATCTCCGCGTTCTTCCACCCCCTCGACGGCGTCCCGCACTGGAACCGCGTCTACGGCCGCGGCGGCTTCGTGCAGTACCAGTTCGTCGTCGGACACGGCCAGGAGGACACCCTGCGCCGGATCGTGCGCCGGATCGCCGACCGGCGCTGCCCGTCCTTCCTGGCCGTCCTCAAGCGGTTCGGCCGGTCCGACCCGGGCTGGCTCTCCTTCCCGCTGCCCGGCTGGACGCTGGCCCTCGACATCCCGGCCGCCCTGCCCGGTCTCGGCCGTTTCCTGGACCGGCTCGACGAGGAGGTCGCGGCCGCCGGCGGTCGCGTCTACCTCGCCAAGGACTCCCGTCTGCGCCCCGAACTCCTCGCCGCGATGTACCCGCGCCTCGACGACTTCCGGGCGCTGCGCGCGGAAGTCGACCCGCGCGGCGTGTTCGTGTCGGACCTGTCCCGCCGTCTCGCCCTCTAGGAGCTGCTGTCGTGAAGGACGCCTTCGGTCTGCCCCAGTCCCTGCTCGTCCTCGGCGGTACGTCCGAGATCGCGCTCGCCACCGCCCGCCGGCTGATCGCGCGCCGCACGCGCGTGGTGTGGCTCGCCGGACGCCCCTCCCCCGCTCTGGAGACGGCCGCCGCCGAACTGCGCGCGCTGGGGCCCGAGGTGCACACCGTCGCCTTCGACGCACTCGAGCCCGACTCGCACGAGACGGTGCTCGGCAAGGTCTTCGCGGAAGGAGACGTCGACGTGGTGCTGCTCGCCTTCGGCGTCCTCGGCGACCAGGCCAACGACGAGCGCGACGCGGCCTCGGCGGTACGGGTCGCGCAGACCAACTACACGGGCGCCGTCTCGGCGGGACTGGTGAGTGCCCGCGCGCTGCAGGCCCAGGGGCACGGCTCCCTGGTGGTGCTGTCCTCCGTGGCCGGCGAGCGGGCCCGCCGCAGCAACTTCATCTACGGCTCCAGCAAGGCCGGTCTGGACGCCTTCGCGCAGGGCCTGGGCGACGCGCTGCACGGCACCGGCGTGCACGTCATGGTCGTACGCCCCGGGTTCGTGCGTTCGAAGATGACCGCGGGACTGCCCGAGACCCCGCTCGCGACGACGCCGGAGCACGTGGCGACGGCCATCGAACTCGGCCTGCGGCGGCGCTCGGAGACGGTGTGGGTACCGGGCACGCTGCGCGTGGTGATGGCGGCCCTGCGGCACGTCCCGCGCGGGCTGTTCCGACGGCTGGCCCTCTGACCGCCGACCGCCGGTGGCTAACGGCTGCCGATGGTGCCGCGTTCGACGTGGCCGGCCTGCGGCGGCACGACGGTGCCGCCGAAGGCGAACTCCCGCAGCTTGCGCCACACGCCGTCCGCGCCCTGCTCGTACAGGGCGAACCCCGT
This sequence comes from Streptomyces sp. C1-1, assembly GCF_050214755.1. Lineage (NCBI taxonomy): Bacteria > Bacillati > Actinomycetota > Actinomycetes > Kitasatosporales > Streptomycetaceae > Streptomyces > Streptomyces sp. C1-1. The sequence goes on from NZ_CP189826.1 coordinate 4,228,159, forward strand.
GCACGGCCAGTCGGCCTCGTAGCCGGCGAGCTCCTCGAAGGCGCGGTCCATCGCCTCGTCGTCGATGCCGTGCGCGACGGTGACATGCGGGTGGTACGGGAACTGCAGCTCGCGCGGCACGGGACCGGAGGCGTCCCGGACCTGCTTCTGCAGCCAGGTGCAGGCCTCGGCGCCCTCGACGACCCGGACGTAGACGACCGGGGACAGGGGCCGGAAGGTGCCGGTGCCGGACAGGCGCATCGGGAACGGGCGGCCGCTCGCGGCGACCTCGGCCAGATGCGCCTCCACGGCCGCCAGGTCACCGCCGTCGACCTCGGTCGGCGGCAGCAGGGTGACATGCGTGGGGATGCCGTGAGCAGCGGCGTCGCCGAAGCCCGCGCGCAGCTGCTGCAGCTGGCTGCCGTGTGGCTCCGGGACCGCGATCGACACTCCGATCGTTACGGTCCCCACGTCGTCTCCTGTCGTCGTGTGAAGGGTCGGTCTGTCAGCCGTCGGCTTCGACTGTACGGCCACGGCTGTGCCGCGGGCAGGCGCAACCGTAGTGATGTGCAGCGCTCTGCCCGGTGGTACGTGTGTTCGGCGGTGTACGTCAGTGCTTGGCGGGCAGGAAGCCCACCCTGTCGTACGCCTGGGCGAGGGTCTCGGCGGCGACGGCGCGCGCCTTCTCCGCACCCTTGGCCAGGATCGAGTCCAGCGTCTCCGAGTCGTCCAGGTACTGCTGGGTGCGCTCCCGGAAGGGCGTCACGAACTCGACCATGACCTCGGCGAGGTCCGTCTTGAGCGCGCCGTACATCTTGCCCTCGTACTCCGCCTCCAGCTCGGCGATCGTCTTGCCGGTGAGGGTGGAGTAGATGGTGAGCAGGTTGCTGACGCCCGGCTTGTTCTCCGCGTCGTAGCGGATGACGGTGTCGGTGTCGGTGACGGCGCTCTTGACCTTCTTGGCGGTGGCCTTGGGGTCGTCGAGGAGGTTGATGAGGCCCTTCGGCGTGGACGCCGACTTGCTCATCTTGATCGACGGGTCCTGCAGGTCGTAGATCTTCGCCGTCTCCTTGAGGATGTACGGCTTCGGGATCGTGAAGGTCTCGCCGAAGCGGCCGTTGAACCGCGTGGCGAGGTCCCGGGTCAGCTCGACGTGCTGGCGCTGGTCCTCGCCGACCGGGACCTCGTGGGCCTGGTACAGCAGGATGTCGGCGACCTGGAGGACCGGGTACGTGAACAGGCCGACGCTCGCCCGGTCGGCGCCCTGCTTGGCGGACTTGTCCTTGAACTGGGTCATGCGGGAGGCCTCGCCGAAGCCGGTGAGGCAGTTCATGACCCAGGCGAGCTGGGCGTGCTCAGGGACGTGGCTCTGCACGAACAGGGTGCAGCGGTCCGGGTCGAGGCCGGCCGCGAGGAGCTGGGCGGCGGCGAGCCGGGTGTTGGCCCGCAGCTCCGCCGGGTCCTGCGGGATCGTGATCGCGTGCAGGTCGACGACCATGTAGAACGCGTCGTGGCTCTCCTGCAGGGCCACCCACTGGCGCACGGCGCCGAGGTAGTTGCCGAGGTGGAACGAGCCGGCGGTGGGCTGGATGCCGGAGAGCACGCGGGGTCGATCAGAGGCCATGCTCACCATTCTCTCAGGTGCCGGGGGTGGATCCGGAACCGGTCGGAAACATGTGGGCACCGATCCGTGCCCGGCGGTGTAACAAGGTGGGGACGGGCGGCGGAGCAGCGAGGGGGGCGGCCGATGCGGCGGCTGGGCAGACGGACGGCGGGCCGGTGCGGGGCCGTCGTGTCGACGGTGGCGGTCATGACGATCTGCGGCGCTCCGACGGCCCACGCGGGCGGTGCGGGGGCCGGTGACCGGGACGTCCCCGACGTGGCGATGGTCGTCGCGGGCGGTACGGGGCGGACGGCCGTGTTCCGGTCGGGTGAGGCCGCCTTCGCGTGTCTGCGACGGCTGCTGACGCCGACGTACACGGGCACGGAACGGGTGCCGGATGCCTGGGCCGAGGGCCGGTATCCGCCGGTGGACCTCACCGTGGTCTGGGGGCTGAGCGGCGTCGGGGGCTGGCCCAGGACCGACCGGGCGCCGGGCGGCGACGTGGCCGTGGAGCGGCAGGACCAGCTGTTCGTGGCGGCCGACGGCACGCCCTGGGTCCGCAGCGATCCCGCGCCCGAGGTGCGGGACGACGACATCCGCTGGCATCGGGCGCCGCGTTCGGTGTTCGCGGAGCTGGAGCGGGAGAAGGTGCTGGGCGAGGGGTTTTCCGGGCGGCGGGTCACGGGCGGGGACGGCGGCCGGGACGGAATCCGGTGGGCGGTCTCCGGGCTGGGTGCAGGGCTCGTGGCCGGCGTCGGCGGCATGCTGCTGATACGCCGCGCGGCGGCCCGGCACGGTGCCGGACCGCCGCGGGACGAGCCACGACAGGAGCTGATCGACCTCTGAGGGCCGCCGGGGCGTCAGCCGAGGTCGATCTCCGGGTACAGCGGGAAGCCGGCCACCAGGTCCGTGGCGCGCTGGGCGATCTCCTCGGACACCTTCTCGTCCAGGACGTGGGAGGCCTTGGAGGGAGCGCCGGACTTGGTGGTGCCCGGCTCGGCGGTGGTCAGAACGCGGTCGATCAGTCCCGCGACCTCGTCCATCTCGGCCGTGCCCAGACCGCGGGTGGTCAGCGCGGGGGTGCCGATGCGGATGCCGGAGGTGTACCAGGCGCCGTTCGGGTCGGCCGGGATGGCGTTGCGGTTGGTGACGATGCCGGAGTCGAGGAGCGCGGCCTCGGCCTGGCGGCCGGTGAGGCCGTAGGAGGTGGCGACGTCGATCAGGTTGAGGTGGTTGTCGGTGCCGCCGGTCACCAGGGTCGCGCCCCGGCGCATCAGGCCCTCGGCCAGTGCGCGGGAGTTGTCGACGATGCGCTGGGCGTAGTCCTGGAAGGCGGGCTGCCGGGCCTCGGCGAGGGCGACGGCCTTGGCGGCCATGACGTGCGGGAGCGGGCCGCCGAGGACCATCGGGCAGCCGCGGTCGACCTGGTCCTTGAGGGAGTCGTCGCACAGGACCATGCCGCCGCGCGGGCCGCGCAGCGACTTGTGGGTGGTGGTGGTGACGATCTGGGCGTGCGGGACCGGGTCGAAGTCGCCGGTGAGGACCTTGCCGGCGACGAGGCCCGCGAAGTGCGCCATGTCGACCATCAGCGTCGCGCCGACCTCGTCGGCGATCTCGCGCATGATCCGGAAGTTCACCAGGCGGGGGTAGGCCGAGTAGCCCGCGACGATGATCAGCGGCTTGAACTCGCGGGCGGACGTGCGCAGCGCCTCGTAGTCGATCAGGCCGGTGGCCGGGTCGGTGCCGTACGAGCGCTGGTCGAACATCTTGCCGGAGATGTTGGGGCGGAAGCCGTGGGTGAGGTGGCCGCCGGCGTCCAGGGACATGCCGAGCATGCGCTGGTTGCCGAAGGCCTGGCGCAGCTCGGCCCAGTCGGCCTCGGAGAGGTCGTTGACCTGGCGGACGCCGGTCTTCTCCAGGAAGGGCGCCTCGACGCGGTCGGCGAGGACGGCCCAGAAGGCGACCAGGTTGGCGTCGATGCCGGAGTGCGGCTGGACGTAGGCGTGCCGGGCGCCGAACAGCTCGCGGGCGTGCTCGGCGGCCAGCGACTCGACGGTGTCGACGTTGCGGCAGCCGGCGTAGAAGCGGCGGCCGACGGTGCCCTCGGCGTACTTGTCGCTGAACCAGTTGCCCATCGCCAGCAGGGTGGCCGGGGAGGCGTAGTTCTCGGAGGCGATCAGCTTGAGCATCTCGCGCTGGTCGGCGACCTCCTGGCCGATGGCGTCGGCCACGCGCGGCTCGACGGCTCGGATCACGTCGAGGGCGGCACGGAAGGCGGTGGACTCGGGGGAAAGGGAGTCGGCTGACATGAGGGACCTCCGGACGTCGGCTTTCAGCGTTCACGGTACGGCCCAGGCGCACGGCACTCACTGACTCGGGCCGCTCCCCGATGGTCGGTCCCATCCTCGGTCCCTGGCGGAACCAGCGCGCCAGTCACGGCCCTCGCATCACCCTACCGGGGATGCCCTGCTGCGCAGGGAGGCCGTCCATCATGCGAGCGGCGGTGTGATGGATCTGCTTCCGGTTGCCGAGCACGCGCCCTGTTGCCGGGCCGGGACACTGATCCCGTCGTCTCGCTCAGGAAGGCAGACCGGACTCTGCGGCATGCCGAGAAGCTCGCCCGAAGGGCCTCCGAGGCGCACGACGCCGTAGAGGGGGCCAACGCCGCGATCGCATGGCGGGAGCAGGTGTTGGAGCTGCACGACCGTGGTCTCACCCCGCAGCAGATACGAGCGATCATGCTGCTCGAAGACGGCGGTGAGGGCTACGAGCGGAGCAACGGCCGCATCGACGACATCCTCGCAGAAGTCCCGCGCAGGTCTTCCTGACCGGAGGGCCGAGCAGAGCGCCTCCAGTGGCCCTCCCTCTAGAGTCCCTTCGTGCTCTTTGGAATGGTGTGCGCCCTGGGGGCGGCGGTCTGCTTCGGTACGGCCACGGTGTTGCAGGCGGTCGCCGCGCGGGAGGCGACCGATGGTGGTGGCGGGGAGGCGGCGCTGCTGCTGCGGGCGTTGCGGCAGTGGCGGTATCTGGCCGGGCTGGCGCTGGACGGGCTGGGTTTCCTGCTGCAGATCGCGGCCCTGGGGTCCATCCCCATCTACGCGGTGGCGGCGGCCCTCGCGTCGAGCCTGGCGGTGACGGGGGTGGTCGCGGCCAAGCTGCTGCACGTGCGGCTGAGCGGGCTGGAGTGGGGTGCGGTCGGCACGGTGTGCGCCGGGCTGGCGATGCTGGGCCTGGCATCGGGCACGGAGGGTGACCGTCAGGGCTCCATGGCCCTGAAGTGGGCGATGCTCGTGATCGCGGTGGCGGTGCTGGCGCTCGGGCTGGTGGGCGGACGGTGGTCGGGGCGCGGACGGGATCTGGTGCTGGGACTGGGGGCCGGGTTCGGGTTCGGGGTGGTCGAGGTGTCGGTGCGGCTGATCGACTCGCTCGCGCCGCTGGAGCTGCTCGGCAATCCGGCGACGTACGCCCTGCTGATCGGTGGGGGCGCCGCCTTCCTGCTGCTCACCTCCGCGCTACAGCGCGGCTCGGTGACCACGACCACCGCCGGGATGGTCATCGGCGAGACCATCTGGCCGGCGGCGGTGGGCGTGGTCTGGCTCGGCGACCGCACCCGGGAGGGGCTGACCTGGCTGGCGGTGCTGGGGTTCGCCGTGGCGGTGGTGGCCGCACTGGCGCTCGCGCGGTTCGGCGAGGCGCCGACCGAGACGGCGTGAGAAAAAGGCAGAACACGGCCGCTTATTTGCAAGGCCGATAAAAAGTCACGATACGGACATCGATACGGACATCGATACGGCCGACGACACGGACATCGATACGGGCAGCCGAAAAGATCTCGTTGAAGATTTGAACGAGCTATGGAGATCGCCCGTACTGGACGGCGTGACCAGTAATCCCGTCACCGTCACCTTGGCCTATCGGGTGGCGCCGGGCCGTGAGTCCGACTTCCACTCGTGGGGGTGGGCGATGCTCGCCGCGAGCGCGCGACAGCCGGGCTTCCTGGGGGGTGGCGTCCTTGTCGACCGAGAGGCGGAGTGGCATGTCGTCTATCGCTTCGCCAGCGAGGGCACGGCCCGGGCCTGGGAGGACTCGGGCGAGCGTGCCGAGTGGGACGTCCGCACCGCCGGCTTCGCCCGGCAGGCGGAACGCAGGAGCGTCCGCGGTTCCAAGGTGTGGTTCGACTCCCAGACCCCCCTGCCGAAGGCGCCGGCACCGCCGCCGAAATGGAAACTGTGGTTCATCAACATGAGCGCGGTTTTTCCGCCGGTGCTCCTGTTCAATCTGCTCGTCATTCCTTATCTCGGCGGGCTCAATCCGCTTGTCCGCACACTGCTGCTGTGCCTTTGTGTCACGGCTCTTGTCACCTGGATTCTGATGCCCCGGCTGCAGCGCTTCTTCAAGAAATGGCTGTATCCACCGCTCCAGGCATTGCGCGGACGGCACAAAAGACGGACCGCATAGGTCCGGACCGAACCAAGGGAGGTGGGCGGGTGAAGACCCTGCTCATCGACAATTACGACTCGTACACCTACAACCTGTTCCAGCTGATCGCCGAGGTCAACGGCGAGGAACCGGTTGTGGTCCTGAACGACGCCACCGACTCGATTCCGGATCTGGCCGCCCACCTCGCGGAATTCGACAACGTCGTGGTGTCGCCGGGTCCCGGGCACCCGGCCGAGCCGCGCGACTTCGGGTTCAGCGCCGCCGCGCTCGCCGAGTCGGCCGTCCCCGTGCTCGGCGTCTGCCTGGGGCACCAGGGCATCGCCCTCGGGGAACAGGGCGTGGTGGCGCCCGCGCCGCAGCCCCGGCACGGGCATCTGTCCAGGGTCAGGCACGACGGACGGGACCTGTTCGAGGGACTGCCGCAGGACTTCACCGCCGTCCGCTACCACTCGCTGGCCGTGCGGGAGCCGCTCCCGGAGACGCTCGAGGCCACCGCGTGGTCCGAGGACGGTGTGCTGATGGGCCTGCGGCACCGCACCCGGCCCCTGTGGGGAGTGCAGTTCCACCCGGAGTCGGCGCTCACCGAGTACGGCCACCGGATGCTGGTCAACTTCCGCAATCTGACGGCGGTACGGGCACGCAGGCCGCGTACGAAGAACACCGCGGTCACCCCGGCCGCGGCGGCGATCCCCGCCCCCGCGCCGACCGTCCCGCGCCCCCGCCGGGCGACTCCCGCCTACCGTCTGCACAGCCGCCGGATCGCCGGGGCGGTGGACGCGGAGGCCGCGTTCACGCGGATGTACGGGGCGTCGCAACGGGCGTTCTGGCTGGACAGCGCGCTCGTCGAGGAGGGGCTGTCGCGGTTCTCGTTCTTCGGCGACGACAGCGGTCCGCTCGCGGAGTTCGTGCGCTACGACGTCGACAGCGGGCGCTGCGAGATCGAGCGGGCCGGACGGCCCACGCGGAAGGTCACGGCGAGCGTCTTCGACTATCTGAAACGGCAGTTGACGAGCCGCCGGGTGGACGCGGCCGGACTGCCCTTCGACTTCACCGGGGGCTATGTCGGCTACTTCGGCTACGAGACGAAGGCCGACTGCGGTTCCGCGAACCGACACTCGTCCGAAATGCCGGACGCCTGCTGGCTGTTCGCCGACCGGCTCATCGCCGTGGACCACCTCAGGCGGTTCACCTACGCGGTCTGTCTCGCCGAGGACACCCCGCAGGCCGCGCGGGAGGCCGAGGACTGGCTGGAGGGCGCGCTGGCCCAGCTCAGCTTCGTCGCCACCGACACCGTACGTCCGCCGCGGCACACGTCCGCCACGCCCGAGCCCGAACTCGGTGCCGCGGAGCCGTGGCTGGTACGGGACCGGACGCGGTACCTCGCCGACATCGATGAATGCCACGGGGAGTTGCGGGCCGGGACCAGCTACGAGATCTGCCTGACCAACGCGGCCCGCTTACCCGCGCCGCCCGACGCCTACGACTTCTACCGGGTGCTGCGCCGGGTCAACCCGGCCCCCTACGCCGCGTTCCTGCGCTTCGGGGACGTCGACGTCGCCGGCTCCTCCCCCGAGCGGTTCCTGCGGATCACCCGGGACGGGGTGGCCGAGGCCCGGCCCATCAAGGGCACCGCGCCGCGCGGCGACGGACCCGAGGAGGACGCCGCGCTGCGCGACGCGCTGGCCGCGGACGCCAAGACGCGGGCCGAGAACCTGATGATCGTGGACCTGCTCCGCAACGACCTGGGCCGGGTGTGCCGTACCGGGTCGGTGCGGGTGACCCGGCTGATGGCCACCGAGACGTACGCGTCCGTGCACCAGCTGGTCTCCACCGTGGAGGGGCGGCTGAGGGCCGGCACGGACGCCGTGGACTGCGTGCGGGCCTGCTTCCCCGGCGGATCGATGACCGGGGCGCCGAAGCTGCGCACGATGGAGATCATCGACGCGCTGGAGACCGAGGCCCGGGGTGTCTACTCCGGGGCGCTCGGCTACCTGGGGTGCGGCGGGGGCGCGGATCTGAACATCGTCATCCGTACCGCGGTGTTCGCCGACGGGCTGATGCACCTGGGTGCCGGGGGCGCGATCGTCCTCGACTCCGACCCGGCCGCCGAGTACGACGAGATGCTGCTGAAGACCGCGGCCCAGATGCGGGCCCTGCGCGAGCACACCGTGGAGCGGATACGGGAGCAGCGCGAGGAGACGGCGGTGCGCCAGGGGCGTACGGCCAGCGAGGAGCCGGTGCGATGACGACCTCCCGGCCGGCGGCCGCGCCGCGGACCACCACCGCCGCCGTCCCGCAGCAGCGGACCCCGCTCCCGGCCTCCGCCGCCGGCCCCCGGGCGACCCCCGGCAATCTGGCAGCGCAGCTGGCCGACCTCGCCGAGCGGCGCGGGTGGGGCGACCGGGCGGCCTTCCACCAGGGGCACCGGGTGTGGACGCACGGCGAGGTGCACGCGCTCGCGGCCCGGGCCGCCACCGTGCTCGCCGCGCAGGGTGTGGGCGCCGGTGACCGGGTGGTGCTGGCGCTGCCGGACGGGATCGCCTGGGTGACGGCGTTCCTCGCCACCGCCCGGCTCGGTGCCGTGGCCGTACTGGTCAACCCCGAACTCCCGGCGGCGGACCACGCGTTCATGGCGGCGGACACCCGGGCCGCGCTGTGTGTGACGGGGCCCGGTATGGAGGAACGGTTCACCGACCGGCCCCGGCTCGGCGCCGACCAGTTCCTCGCGTCGGTCCCCACCGCCGCGCCCGCCCCCGCGCACCCGGTCGACGCGCACGCCCCGCTGTACATCCAGTACACGTCCGGGACCACGGGCCGGCCCAAGGGCGTCGTGCACACGCACGGCGACCCGAAGGCCTACCACGACCTGATCGGGCGGCGGCTGCTGCGGATCACCCGGGACGACGTCACGCTGTCGGTGTCGAAGCTGTACTTCGCCTACGGCTTCGGCAACGCCTTCGTCTTCCCGCTGTTCTCCGGCTCCTCCGCCGTGCTGGTGGACCGGCGGTCGAGCCCGGCGGCCGTGGACGAGCTCGTGGCCCGGCACCGGGTGACGCTGCTGTACTCCGTGCCGTCCGCGTTCGCCGCCCTGGTGGCCGAGCGCGGCAGCGGGCACCAGGCCTGCTTCGCCTCGGTCCGGGCCGCGGTGTCGGCGGGCGAGGGCATGCCGGCCGGGCTCGGCAGACAGGTCACCGAGCTGCTGGCCGCCCCGGTGCTGGAGCAGATCGGCTCCACCGAGGCCGGTCACGCCTTCTGCGCCAACAGCTTCGACCACAACCACCCCGGCACCGTCGGCCGCCCCGTCCCCGGCTTCGAGGTGGAGGTGCGCGACGCGAACGGCCGTCCGGTGCCGGACGGCACGGAGGGCGAACTGTGGGTGCGCGGGCCGACGTTGACGCCCGGGTACCTCGACCGGCCGGAGGAGACCGCGCGTGCCCTGGTCGGCGGCTGGCTGGCCACCCGGGACCTGGCGCGCCGCGAGCCGGACGGCACGTTCCGGCATCTGGGCCGCGCCGACGACATGGAGATGGTCGGCGGCATCACCGTCTCCCCGCTGGAGGTGGAGGCCGTGCTGCGCGCGCATCCGGCGGTCCGGGAGGTCGCCGTCGTGGCCGTCGTCGACCGGCTCGGGGTGAGCCGGCTGCGCGCCTTCGTCGTACCGGAGCCGCCGGTCCACGACGGGCTGCGGGAGGACCTGCTTCGGCTCGCCCGAGAGCGGCTGGCCGCCTTCAAGGTGCCCCGCGGGGTGAGCCTCGTGCCGTCCCTCCCCCGCACCCCCACCGGCAAGCTCCGCCGCCATCTGGTGCGCCGGGGCGCCTGGTGAACCCCATCGAAAGGAACGGCCTCATGCGAGAGCGGCAATCCCCTTTCACCGAGCGGGCGTTCTGTCTCGGTCCCCTGTTCCGGCGGGCGGCCGACCGGCACGGGGCCGTCTTCGTCACGCTGGACCGGCCGCTGGACACCCACCCGGCCCTCGGCGTCGACCTCACCTACACGGCCCTGGCGGACGTCGTCGAGGAGCTGTCCGGGCGGCTGTGGGAGGCGGGCGTACGGCCCTCGGAGCAGGTGGTCGTCCACAAGGCGGACAACGTCGACATCGTGCTGCTGACCTGCGCGGTCTCCCGCATAGGTGCGGTGCCCGTGCTGCTGTCGCCGGCCCTCGCGGGTCCGGTGGCCGGGGAGCTGGTGGCACGTCTCGGGCGGCCGTGGCTGGTCACCGACCGGGCCACGCTGGAGGGGTCGCTGCGGGGCGTGGAGCTGCCCGTGCGCCGGATTCTCTGCGTGGATCCGGCGCCCGGTGCCGAGCACCTGGAGAAGTACGCCGGTGCCGCGCGGCCCGCGCCGGTACGGCTGCACCCCCGGGAACCCGCCCTGATCACCCACAGTTCGGGCACGACCGGCGTGCCCAAGCTCGCCGTGCACTGCGCGAACACCATGTGGAACCGGCTCGTGCCGCAGCAGGCGATGGGCTGGCCGACGCGCGGCGAGACCGCGGCCCTGCACATGTCGTTCGTGCACTCGCGCTTCTACCATCTCCTAGGCGTCCTGCTGCACTTCGGCAGCCCTCTGGTGCTGATCACCGACCCCGACCCGGCGCGCGTGGGACCGCTGCTGGTCCGGCACCGGCCCGGCATCGTGGAGACGCACCCCAACACCTTCGTGCTGTGGGAGGAACTGGCCGACGCGCCCGGCGGCCCGCTGTCCCGGGTGAAGTCCTACGGCTCGACGTTCGACGCGATCCATCCGCGGACGGTACGGCGGCTGCTGGACGCCTCGAAGCGGCGTACGCCCTGGCTGATCCAGCTGTACGGGCAGAGCGAGACGGGGCCGGTCGCCTTCCAGTGGTTCACCCGGCGCAGCGCCGGGCGCGCGGACGGGCGGCGGGTCGGCATCGGCATCCCCGGCTTCACCCGGGTCCGGGTCACCGGTCCCGACGGGCGGCCCGCCGCCCCCGGTGCGCCCGGCCGGATCGAGGCCCGCACCCGCGGCCGCATCCTCACCTACCTCGGCATGCGGGACCGCTACGAACGCCAGCTCACCGACGGCTGGTGGGACATGGGCGACATGGGCTGCCGCGGCAGGCTGGGGGTGCTGCGCCTGATCGACCGGGAGATCGACCGGATCGACTCGGTGGACAGCAATCTGGCGGTGGAGGACACGCTGATGGAGCGGCTGGAGGAACTGCGTGAGGTCGTCATCGTGCCGGGCGCGGACCGGGAACCGGTGCCCGTGGTGTGCGTACGGGGGGAGCGGCCGCTGGATCCGGAGCGGTGGCGGCGGGCGACGGCCGATCTGCCGGCGCTGGCCGAACCCCGCCAGTGGCGGTTCGAGGATCTGCCGATGACGGCGACCTGGAAGGTGAAACGGGTCGAGATCAGCCGGATGCTGGCCCAGGGCGCGCACACGTGACACCGGTCGTGGTGGTGGGCGCCGGGCCCGTGGGACTGTCGGCGGCGCTCGGGCTGCGGGCGCGCGGCCTGCCCGTCGTGCTGCTGGAGGCCGAGACGGAGGACCGGGTACGGCCGGGCAGCCGGGCCCTGTTCGTGCACCGGGAGACGCTCGCGCTGCTCGACGGCATGCAGCCGGGGCTGGCCGGGGAGATCACCTCGTACGGCAGGACCTGGCAGACCAGGCGCACCCTCTACCGGGGCCGCGAGGTGTACGCCCGCACCTTCGCGCCGCCGTCCGGCCTGCCGCCCTTCACCAGCCTGCGCCAGGTGGACACCGAGCGCTTCCTGCGGGCCGCCTGCGAACGGGCCGGGGTGGAGGTCGTGTGGGGTGCCCAAGTGGCGTCCGTCGATGCCCGCGCCACGGGCGTCTCGCTGGTCTGCGCGGACGGGCGCGAGTGGGAGGCCGGGTACGTCGTGGCGGCCGACGGGGCGCGGTCCGCGGTGCGGCGCGGGCTGGGCATCGCCATGGAGGGCGAGCGGGGCGAGGGGTTCCATGTCGTCGTCGACGTCGCCGAACTCCCGGACGGCGGGCTGCCGCCGGAGCGGGTCTTCCACTACGAGCATCCTGGCGTCGGCGGGCGCACCGTGATGCGGGTGCCGTTCACCGGGGGCTTCCAGGTCGACCTGCAGTGCCGGGACGACGACGCGCAGGAGGACTTCGGCACGCGGGAGGCGGTGCGGCGGTGGCTTCCCGCGGTCGTCGGGGAGGCGTACGCCGACCGGCTGCTGTGGGTGTCGACGTACCGCTTCCTGCGCATGGTCGCGGCGTCGTTCACCGACCGGCACGCAAGGGTCCTGCTGGCGGGCGAGGCGGCGCATCTCTTCCCGCCGTTCGGGGCGCGGGGCATGAACAGCGGGATCGCGGACGCGGCGGCGGCCGCGCGGGCGGTCGCGGCCGGGACGGCGGAGGCGGTGGCCGAGTTCGCCGCGGTGCGGCGGGCCGCGGGGCTGTTCAACAGCGAGGCCGCCGGGCTGGCCCTGGACCATCTGCGGCCACGGCGGATCGTGCGGGTCAGACAGCGTGCGGCGGCGGCCCTCGCGCCGGTGCTGCCGTGCTGCGGCTCGTGGCTGGAGCACGCGCCGTACGGGCCCCGGCACGGGGCGCCGGCCGTCGCGGGCCGCAAGTACTGAGACCTGAAGAGGTACGGCTGTGACTCGACCCGTCATCGTGGAGGGCCTGTCGGCGTGGACACCGGCCGCCGGGCTGCGGCCGGCCGGGGAGGCGGGCGGGCGGCTGCTCGTCGCGGACTCCTGGCTGGTGCGGGACGGCAGGGTGCGCGGGCTGGAACGGCACCGGGAGCGGTTCCTGCGGGCGTGCGGCGAGTGCGGTGGGCCGCCGCTGCAGCGGCTGCTGGAGTTCTGGCAGGACATGACGGCCGCGCTGCCGCGCACCGGCGAGTGGTTTCCCCGCGTGGAACTCGCCGCCGGGTCACTGGAGTTGAGGCTGCTGGTGCGGCATGCTCCGCCGCTCGGGGACGGGGTGCGGGTGTGGGCGTCCGGACAGTCCGATCCGCGGACCGTGCCCCGCCGCAAGGGCCCCGACCTGGACACCCTGGCCCGGGTGCGCGACCGGGCGGCCGGGGAGGGCGCGCAGGAGGCGGTGCTCGTCGCGCCCACCGGGACCGTGCTGGAGGCGGCCACCGCGAGCGTGCTGTGGTGGGAGGGCGACACCCTGTGCCTGCCGCCGCCGGGGCTGCCGGTCCTGCCCGGGGTGACCGTCGCCCTGATCCAGGAGCGGGCCCGCCGCGAGGGCGTCCGGGTCGCCCACCGCGAGCGGACGGTGGCCGAGCTGGACGACCGCGAGGTGTGGCTGGTGAACGCGCTGCACGGCATCCGGCCGGTCACGGGCTGGACGGGCGGGCCGGCCGACCCGACGGGGTCGATGCGGGCGGCCGCGGCGGTGCGTGCGCCTGAATGGCGGAAATGGCTCGACGAGATGATGGAGCCGCTGCCGCGGAATTAGGACGGGTGACGGGCACCGAATACGGGCATCGGGAATTCCCGATGCCCGTGTTCGGCGTCATTTTTTCGCTGGCTGATAGGCCCCGGGTGCCATTCGTGTGGCGATGGCGATCCGGTTGTAGGCGTTGATGACGGTGGCCGCCCAGATCAGTGCCGCGAGCTGCGCCTCGTCGAAGACCCCGGCGGCCCCGGCGTAGACCGCGTCCGGTACGCGGCCGTCGGCGACGAGGGTCACCGCCTCGGTCAACTCCAGTGCCGCGCGCTCCCGTTCGGTGAAGAAGGGAGTCTCCCGCCAGGCGTTCAGAGCGTAGATCCGCTGCTCGGTCTCGCCCGCGGCCCGGGCGTCCTTGGTGTGCATGTCGAGGCAGAACGCGCAGCCGTTGATCTGGGAGGCGCGGATGCGGATCAGTTCCAGGAGTTCGGGTTCGACTTTCGCGTCCTGGGCCGCGGAAACGGCGGCGGCGTGCAGGGAGCCCATCGCCTTCGATACATCCGGGGTGATTTGCTTGAGGGCCACTCGGGATATGGAATCGCTGTCGCTCATGGGGCGACTCTAATACGTCCGGTATTCATTGGCGGGCGTATTCCGGAAGCGCGGAGCACAGGGCGTCCAGGGCTCCGGACCAGGCGTGGTCGGGTGGGGTTCCGTACCCCACGACGAGGGCGTCGCGCTGTTCGACGCTCGCCTCCGGGTGCCGGTAGCGCCGCAGCCCGTGCAGGGCGAGGCCCCGCCAGTCCGCCGCGCGCACTGTCGCCCGCTCAGTGTCGGGCGGCAGGCGCAGCACCACGTGCAGGCCGGCCGCGATGCCGGTGGCGTGGACGTGCGGGGCGCGGCGGGCGACCTCCGCCACGAGGGCGTCACGGCGGCGCCGGTAGCGCAGCCGGGCGGCGCGTACGTGCCGGTCGTAGGCGCCGGAGAGGATGAACTCGGCGAGGGTCAGCTGGTCCAGGGCCCCGCAGGCGTCGATGTGCCCCTTGGCCCGGGCCGCCTCCCGCGCGAGGTCCGGCGGCAGCACCAGCCAGGCCAGTCGCAGGCCGGGGGCGAGGGACTTGCTGGCCGTGCCGGCGTGGACGACGTGGTCGGGGTCGAGGCCCTGCAGGGCGCCGACGGGCTGGCGGTCGTAGCGGAACTCGCCGTCGTAGTCGTCCTCGACGACCACGCCGCCGGTGCGGCGCGCCCAGTCCACGACGGCCGCCCGCCGGTCGCGGTGCAGGGTGCCGCCCATCGGGAACTGGTGGGCTGGGGTGAGCAGCACGGCGGACTGTTCGGTCAACTCCCGTGGATCGGTGCCCCGTTCGTCGTACGGCAGCGGTACGGTGCGCAGGCCGGCGTCGGCGAGCAGGTCCCAGTGCGCGGGGAGGCCGTACGACTCCACGGCGATGGTGCTCGCGCCGCGGGCCCGCAGCACCGCGCCCAGGACGCGCAGGCCGTGCGAGATGCCGGCGCAGACCAGGATGCGTTCGGGGTCGGCGCGTACGCCCCGCGCGCGGGCCAGGTAGCCGGCGAGGGCGGTGCGCAGTTCGGCGCGGCCCCGGGGATCGCCGTAGTCGAGTGCCTGGTTCGGTGCCGCGGCCAGGGCCCGGCGGGCCGCCTTGAGCCACTGTGCACGGGGGAAGGAGCCGAGGTCGGGGGTGCCGGGGACCAGGCTGTGGGCGGGGCCGGAGCGGGGGCGGTGACGGGGGGCGGCATCGGTGGGGGGTACGACCGTTCGCTCGGCGACCCGGGTGCCCGAGCCCTGCCGGGCGGTCAGCCAGCCCTCCGCGACCAGGTCGGTGTAGGCCTCGGCGACCGTGTTGCGGGCGATACCCAGGTCGGCGGCGAGGGCCCGGGAGGACGGCAGTCGGGTGCCGGGGGCCAGGCGGCCGGTGCGGACGGCCTCGCGCAGGGCGTCGGTCAGGCCCCGGCGCAGCCCCGGTCCGGCCGGTTCCAGGTGGAGGTCCAAGCCCAGAGTGGCCCAAGGTTTCGGCATGGAACTGGACCATACTCCTGGGCTGCCTCGCTCCTAGGGTCGGTGGCATGACCACACACGAGGACACCGCGACCTACGCGCCCGAACACACCCCACGCCTGGACTGGACCGCGCTCGCCCCGGACGTCTTCAAGGCCATGCTCCGGCTGGACGCGGCGGCCCGGCAGGGCCTCGACGCGCGGCTGCTGGAGCTGGTGAGGATCCGCGCCTCGCAGATCAACCACTGCGCCCGCTGCCTCGACATGCACACCAAGGACGCGCTGGCCGCCGGGGAGAGCGTCGAGCGGATCATCCAGCTCAGCGCGTGGGAGGAGTCCGCGCACTTCTACACCGAGCGGGAGCTCGCGGCCCTGGAACTGACCGAGGCGGTGACCGTCCTGACGGACGGTTTCGTGCCCGACGCGGTGTACGAGAGGGCGGCCAAGCACTTCGAGGAGGCGGAACTGGCCCAGCTGATCGCCGCGATCGCGGTGATCAACGCCTGGAACCGGTTCGGCGTCACCTGCCGGGGCGAGGTCGGCCACTACCAGCCGGGGCAGTACAAGTGACCGCCAGAACGCGGCTGTTGGACCCGGCGGTGGGCAAGGCCATGTCGGCGCTGAGTGCCGCCGCGAAGCGGGGCCTCGGCGACCCCGCCCTGGCCGAGCTGGTCGTCATCCGGGCCTCGCAGCTCAACCACTGCGCCTTCTGCCTGGACATGCACCTCGCCCTCGCCCGCGGGCACGGCGTGGAGGAGAAGCAGCTGGACCTGCTGGCCGCCTGGGAGGAGGCCGGGGAGGACGTCTTCGACGAGCGGGAGCGGGCCGCGCTCGCGCTGACGGAGGCGGTGACCGTCCTGACGGACGGCTTCGTGCCCGACGCGGTGTACGAAAGGGCGGCCAAGCACTTCGACGAGGCCGGGCTCGCCCATCTCGTCTCCCTGGTCGTCGCCATCAACAACTGGAACCGGGTGATGGTCGCGCGCCGGATCCCGCCGGGGGGATACACGCCGTGAGCAAGGTGGAAGCGTTCCGCGCGCTGCACAGGGGCCGTCTGCCGGGCGACCCGCTGGTTCTGCCCGGACCGTGGGACGCGGTCAGCGCGCGCATCTTCGAGGAGGCGGGGTTCCCGGCGCTCGCCACGCCCAGCGCGGGGATCGCCGCGTCGCTCGGGTACGCGGACGGGGACACGCCGGCCGACGAGATGTTCGCCGCGGTGGCGCGCGTCTGCCGGGCCGTGGACGTGCCCGTGTCGGCCGACATCGAGGACGGGTACGGGCTGGCGCCGAAGGAGCTGGTGGAGCGGCTGCTGGAGGCGGGGGCCGTGGGCTGCAACCTGGAGGACTCCGCCGGGGGCGCCCTCACGGACCCGCACGCGCACGCCGAGTGGCTGGCCGAGGTGCGGTACGCGGCCGGTGACCTGCTGTTCGTCAACGCCCGCGTCGACGTCTTCGCCCACGGCGACGGCGCACCCGAACGGGCCATAGAACGGGCCGCGTTGTACGTCGCCGCGGGCGCCGACTGCGTCTATCCGATCGGCGCCCCCACGGGCGTACTGCCCCTGCTGCGGTCCGGCATCCAGGGGCCGATCAACGTGTACTCCAAGCTGGAGGGCGGCCCCGCGCCCGCCGAGCTCGGTGAACTGGGGGCCACCCGCGTCACGTTCGGGCCGACCCTGCAGCGCTGGTCGGCGCTGGCGCTGCAGGGGATGACCGGCGAGCTGAAGAAGCGGATGTGATCAGGACAGCCATGCCTTCCAGGTGGAGGCGTGGCCGTCCACCCACTTCTTCGCCGCCTGCTCCGGCGACAGCTTCTCGTCGGCGATCATCAGGGAGACCTCGTTCTGGTCCTCGGTCGTCCAGCGGAACTTCTTCAGGAACGCAGCCGCCTTGCCGCCGTTCTTCGCGAAGCCCGCGTTGAGGTACTTCTGAAGCGGGGTGTGCGGGTAGGCGCAGGCGACCTTCGCCGGGTCCGCGTCGCAGCCCTCCTTGTACGGCGGCAGCTTCACCTCGGTCATCGGGACCTTCTTGAACAGCCACTGCGGGGCGTACCAGTACGTCAGGAAGGGCTTCTTCTCCTTGGCGAACTGCTTCATCTGCGTGATCTGCGCCGCCTCGGACCCCGCGAACACGACCTGGTAGTCCAGCTTCAGGTTCTTCACCAGCGCCTTGTCGTTGGTGACGTAGGACGGGGAGCCGTCCATCAGCTGGCCCTTGCCGCCGCTCTCCGCGGTGCGGAACAAAGACGAGTACTTGTTCAGGTTCTTCCAGTTCGTGATGTCGGGGTGCTGCTTGACCAGGTAGGTCGGCACGTACCAGCCGATGTGGCCGGTCACGCCGAGGCCGCCGGCGCGGGTGATGGTCTTCTTGTCGGTGACGTACCGCTTCTCCTGGTCGGGGTGGCCCCAGTCCTCCAGGATCGCGTCGACCCGGCCCTGGCTGAGCGCGTCCCAGGCGGGGACCTCGTCGACCTGGACGGTGTCGACGCGGTAGCCCAGCTTGTGCTCCAGCAGGTACTGGGCGACGGCCACGTTGGCCTGCGCGCCGACCCAGGACTGCACGGACAGGGTCACGCTCTTGGTGCCCCCGGCGTTGGCGAAGGGGGACGCCTGCTTGGTCATGTCGGCGGCGCCGCAGCCGGTGAGCAGCGCCAGCGAGGCGACCGCGGCGGTCGTGGTGATACGGAGTCGCATGTCACGCCCCCTTCTGCGCGCGGCGTTCGGTCGGCTGGGTCACCCGGTCGAGCATCAGCCCCAGGCAGACGATCGCCGCCCCCGCCACCAGGCCGGTCGCCAGGTCGCCCTGCGCGAGGCCGAACACGACGTCGTAGCCGAGCGCGCCACCGCCGACCAGGCCGCCGATGATGACGACGGCGAGGACGAGGACCACGCCCTGGTTGACGGCGAGCAGCAACGCCGGCCGGGCGAGCGGGAGTTGGACCTGGCGCAGCTGCTGGGCGGGGGTCGCGCCGAGCGAGCGGGCCGACTCCAGGGCGGCCGGGTCGACCTGCCGCAGCCCCTGTGTGGTGATGCGGACGACGGCGGGCAGCGCGTAGACGACGGCCGCCGCGACGGCCGGCGCGCGGCCCACCCCGAACAGGGCCACGACCGGGATGAGGTACACGAACTGCGGCATCGTCTGGAAGACGTCCAGGACCGGCCTGAGCAGGCGCTCGAAGCGGTCGCTGCGGGCCGCCGCGATACCCGTCGCGAAGCCGAGCACGAGGGTGACGGCGACGGCCGCCAGCACCTGGGAGAGGGTGTCCAGGGACGGCTTCCACACGCCCAGGACACCGATCGCGGCCATGGCGAGGACGGCGGTCAGGGCGGTGCGCCAGGTGCCGATCAACCAGGCCAGGGCGGCGACCACGAGCAGCACCGACCACCAGGGCAGCCACTGCAGGCCGCCGCGGATCGGGTCGAGGACCCAGGTGGTGAAGTGGCCCGCCCAGTCGGCGGTGCCGCCCACGACGGGCACGCCCGAGTAGAGGTGCGCGGTCATCCAGTCGACGGCCCGGTTCACCGGGTCGGCGATGTTCAGCGTCCAGGAGCCGGGCCAGTCGAGGCGGCCCGCGAGGCGTCCTGCGAGCGCCACCGCGACGGCGGCGACGGCCGCGTACAGCCAGCCGCGCCGGGTGTTCTCGTGCTCCTCGCCCGCCTGCTCGCCGGCCGCGCAGGTGACACGGTCCAGGACGACGGCCAGCAGCACGATCGGGATGCCGGCGGCGAGGGCCGCGCCGACGTCGACCGAGGCCAGCGCCTGGTAGACGCGGTCACCGAGGCCGGCGGCGCCGATGACGGACGCGATGACCGCCATGGACAGGGCCATCATGATCGACTGGTTGAGGCCGAGGAGGAGTTCCTTGCGGGCCAGCGGCAGGCGGGCGGTCAGCAGCCGCTGGCGGGCGGTGGCGCCGAGCGAGTCGACGGCCTCGAGGACCTCCTTGTCCGCGCCGCGCAGGCCGAGGGAGGTGAGACGGGCCATCGGCGGGGCGGCGTAGACGACGGTGGCCAGGACGGCCGCGGGCACGCCGATGCCGAAGACCAGTACGACGGGCAGCAGGTAGGCGAAGGCGGGCAGGACCTGCATGGTGTCCAGGACCGGGCGCAGGGCGCGGTCCAGGCGGTCCGAGAGGCCGGCGCCCAGGCCCAGCACCATGCCGACGAGCACCGACGCGAGGACGGCCACCACCATCAGGGCGAGCGTCTGCATCGTCGGGATCCACATGCCGAGCAGACCGCAGGCGAGGAACGCCGCCGCGGTGCCGAGGGCCAGCTTCACCCCGGCGACCCGCCAGGCCACGAGGGCGCCGATCGCGGTGACGCCGGCCCAGCCCGCGGCCAGCAGGACCAGGTAGACGGCGCGTACGGAGACGACGACCGCGTTGCTGACGTAGCCGAAGCCGTAGAGGAACAGGGGGTGGCTGTCGCGGTTGTCGATGATCCAGTCGCTGACGTGGGTCAGCGGCTTGGAGAGGTCGACGGTGAGGGCGGCGGGCCAACTGCCGCTGGCCCAGCGGGCGTCGGCGAGCGGCACCAGGACCGCCGCGGCCAGCGCCAGGAGCAGCAGTTTGTGCGCGGCCCGGTGTTTGAGGAAGCCGGGCACGGCAACCCGGGGCGCGGACGTGGTGAGGGTCGCCATCACGCCGCCTCCTTCCGCGGCTCCGTTCCGGCGACGACACCGAGGAGCCTTTCGTGGTCGACGACACCGACGCAGCGTCCGTCGTCCACGACGCACGCCGGCTTGCCGCTGCGGGCGACGACCTTGATCGCGTCGGCGACGAGCTCGCCGGGGGCCAGGGCCCCGGGGTGCTCGCGGCCGCCGCAGCCGCCGGGGCGCATGGCGGTGCGCACCGTCATGACCTGGTCGCGGGAGACGTCCCGGACGAACTCGCGGACGTAGTCGTCGGCCGGGCTGCCCACGATCTGTTCCGGGGTACCCAGCTGCACCACCCGGCCGTCGCGCATCAGGGCGATGCGGTCGCCGAGTTTCAGGGCCTCGCTCAGGTCGTGGGTGATGAAGACCATCGTGCGGCCCTCCTCGCGGTGCAGTCGGATCACCTCCTCCTGCATGTCACGCCGGATCAGCGGGTCGAGGGCGCTGAACGGCTCGTCGAACAGCAGGACCTCCGGGTCCACCGCCAGCGCCCGTGCCAGGCCGACGCGTTGCCGCTGACCGCCGGAGAGCTGACCGGGGCGGCGCTGCTCCATGCCCTCCAGGCCGACCTTGGTGACGACCTCGGCGGCGCGCTCGCGGCGCTCGGCCTTGGCGACGCCCTGGATCTCCAGGCCGTACGCCACGTTGTCGATGACCGTGCGGTGCGGCAGCAGGCCGAAGTGCTGGAAGACCATCGCGGCCCGGTGGCGGCGCAGTTCACGCAGCCGGGACCTGTCCATGGCGCGGACGTCCTCGCCGTCGATGGCGATGGTGCCGGCCGTCGGCTCGATGAGCCGGGTCAGGCAGCGCACCAGCGTGGACTTGCCGGAGCCCGACAGGCCCATGACCACGAAGACCTCGCCCTTGCGCACGTCGAAGGAGACGTCGCGGACCGCGGCCGTGCAGCCGGTGCGGGCGCGCAGCTCGGCGGGGTCGAGGGCGGTCAGTTCGGGGTCGGCCGGAATCCGGTCGGCCTTGGGGCCGAAGACCTTCCACAGGCCGTCGACGGAGAAGACCGGTTCACCCACGGCCGTGTCCTTGGTCGTCGTGTCCAGGGTCGTACTCATCACGCACCACCTCCGATCAGGTCGACGGCCCTCTCCCCGACCATGAGGACCCCGATCATCGGGTTCACGGCGGTCATCGTCGGGAAGACCGAGGCGTCCGCGATACGGATGCCGTCCAGGCCTCGAATTCTCAACTCCGGGTCCACTACGGCCAGTTCGTCGTCGGCCGCGCCCATCCTGCAGGTGCCCGCCGGGTGGTACACGGTGTGCGCCACCTTGCGGGCGTACTCGCTCAGTTCCTCGTCGCCCGTGATGTGCGGCCCGGGGGCCACCTCGCGCCTGAGCCAGCCGGCCAGCGGCTCGGTCTTCGCGATCTCGCGGGCGATGCGGATGCCGTCGACCAGCGTCCGGGCGTCGTAGTCGTCCTCGTCGGTGAAGTAGCGGAAGTCCAGGGCGGGCTTGACCGAGGGGTCGGCGCTGGTCAGGTACAGCCGGCCGCGGCTCCTGGGCTTGGGGATGTTCGGGGTCATCGAGACGCCGAACTCCGGCTTCTCGTAGCCCAGCCGCTCCGGGTTGTCGGTGAAGGGGACCTGGTAGAAGTGGAACATCAGGTCCGGACCGGCGTGGTCGGGGTCGCGGCGCACGAACAGGCCGGCGTCGCTGTCCATCGCGGAGTTCTCCGGGATCGGGCCGTCGGTCTCCCAGACGATCACCGACTCGGGGTGGTCGAGCAGGTTCTCGCCGACGCCCGGCAGGTCGTGCACGACCGGGATGCCCAGCGCCTCCAGGTCGGCGCGGGGGCCGATGCCGGAGTGCAGGAGCAGGCGCGGGGAGTCCACGGCGCCGGCGCACAGGACGACCTCGCGGCGAGCCCGTATCAGCAGGTCCTCGCCGTCCTTGGTGCGCACGTGCACACCCTCGGCGCGGGTGCCGTCCAGCTCCAGCCGGTGGGCCCAGGTCTCCAGCAGGATCGTCAGGTTGGGGCGCTCGTCCATCACCGGGTGCAGATACGCCACCGACGCGGACGACCGCTTGTTGTTCTCGGGGTGGTAGGCGAGGTCGAAGAAGCCGGCGCCGTCGTCGAACGGCTTCTTGTTGAAGCCCTCGACGCGGGGGACGCCGAGCGCCTTCTGCGCCGCGTCGACGAAGTCGCGGGCGATGGCGTTGCGGTCCTTCTCGTCGACCGGGACGATGTTGTTCTTCAGCCGCGCGTAGTACGCCTCCATCTGCACCGGGCCCCAGCCCTTGGCGCCGGCCCGCTCCCACTCCTCCCAGTCGGAGGGCAGCGGCTTGAAGGCGATGAGCGTGTTGTGGGAGGAGCAGCCGCCCAGGACACGGGCGCGGCTGTGCCGGATGTGCGAGTTGCCGCGGGGCTGCTCGGTGGTCGGGTAGTCGTAGTCGAGTTCGCCGCCGAGCAGGCCCATCCAGCGGCGCAGCGTCAGCACGTCCTCACGGCCGACGTCGCTGGGGCCGCCCTCGATGACGGCGACGGTGACGTCGGGGTTCTCGGTGAGGCGGGAGGCGATGACGGAGCCCGCCGTACCGCCGCCGATGACGACGTAGTCGTAGGTGTGGTGGTTCTCGGGCATGGGGGTAACTCCAGGTGGGGGCCTGTGGTCGGGCGGGTGCGGGTCGGCGTCAGCCGGCGAACCAGCGGACCGGCTTCGGCGCCAGGTTCTGGTAGACGTGCTTGGTCTCGCGGTACTCGGCCAGTCCGGCGGGGCCGAGTTCGCGGCCCACTCCGCTCTTGCCGAAGCCGCCCCACTCCGCCTGGGGGAGGTAGGGGTGGAAGTCGTTGATCCAGACGGTGCCGTGGCGCAGCCGGCCGGCGACCCGGCGGGCGCGTCCGGCGTCGGCGGTCCAGACGGCGCCGGCGAGTCCGTACTCGGTGTCGTTGGCGAGGGACACGGCCTCGTCCTCGGTGCGGAAGGTCTCCACCGTCAGCACCGGCCCGAAGACCTCCTCGCGCACGACGCGCATCTCGCGGTGGCACTGGTCGAGGACGGTCGGCTCGTAGAAGTAGCCGCCGGCGGGGCGGGCCGGGGTCGGCTCGGGGCGCTTGCCGCCGGTCCGCAGCACGGCGCCCTCCGCCAGGGCGGAGGCGACGTAGTCCTCGACCTTGGCGCGCTGCTGCTCGGAGACGAGCGGTCCACACTCGACGCCGTCCTCGGTGCCGCGGCCGAGCCGGATCTTCGCGGCCCGGCGGGCGAGTTCGGCGACGAAGCGCTCGCGCAGCGACTCCTCGACGATCAGGCGGCCGCCCGCCGAGCAGACCTGGCCGCTGTGGATGAAGGCCGCGTTGAGGGCCTGGTCGACGGCGGTGTCGAAGCCCTCCTCGGTCGCGCAGGCGTCGGCGAAGACGACGTTGGGGTTCTTGCCGCCGAGTTCGAGGGCGACCTTCTTGACGGTGGGCGCGGCGGCCTGGGCGACCTTGGTGCCGCTGACCAGTCCGCCGGTGAAGGAGACCAGGTCGACGTCGGGGTGCTCGGCGAGCCGGGCGCCGACCGAGTGGCCGGGGCCGGTGACGACGCCGGCGACACCGGCGGGCAGACCGGCCTCGGCGAGCAGATCGATGAGGGCGACCGTGGTGAGGGGGGTGATCTCGCTCGGCTTCACGACGAAGGTGTTGCCGGCCGCGAGCGCCGGGGCGATCTTCCAACTCGCCTGGAGGAGCGGGTAGTTCCAGGGGGTGATCAGGGCGCAGACCCCCACGGGCTCGTGGACGACGACGCTGTGGACGTCGGCCGAGCCGGCGTCGACGACGCGGCCTGGGGCCTCGGCCGCGACCAGGTCGGCGAAGTAGCGGAAGGCGTCGGCGACACAGTCGATGTCGATGCGGCCCTCCTCCACGGTCTTGCCGGCGTCGCGGCTCTCCAGTCGGCCAAGACGTTCGCGGTCGCGTATCAGCAGGTCCGCGACGCGGCGCAGGAGGGCGGCGCGGTCGGCGGCGGAGGTGCGCGGCCACTCGCCTTCGTCGAAGGCCCGGCGGGCGGCCGCGACCGCCAGGTCCGTGTCCTTCTCGTCGCCCTCCGCGACCAGAGCGAAGGCCTGGCCGTCGGCGGGGTCGAGGATCTCGCGCGTGGCGCCGGAGACGGCTTCCCGCCAGTCTCCCGCCACGTGGATGGTCGCCTGCGCGTCGAGCTCCAGGGCTTCTGCTCGGTCCGACATGATCGGTTTTGCCTTCCGTTGCTGTCCAGATCCCGTGAGTCACACGGATGTCACCCACCGGGACCGTGAGCGCATGCCCCCGGGCCGTCGTTGCATGCGCAATTCATGGCCGAAAGTGCGCTGTGTCACTGAAGATGCGGGCGAATGGGACGAAACGCCCGTCGGAAGGTGATCTGAACCACGGAGTCGACCGGTGTCACGGCCCTCCCGGGTCACGGGAGGGCCGGGCTAGTCGATGCCCGGGTCGGCGTCGCAGGTGGTGTACGGCGGACAGAACCAGCCCAACGCCGTGGTGAGGTAGGCGAGCTCGTCGTCGCGGCCGTCGGAGTCGGGGCCGTAGGAGGCGATGGCGTAGATGTTGCCGTCGGCGGCGACGAAGCGCTCGTCGTAGACGTGCCAGGTGCCGACGTCGGGCTCGCCGGAGATCGAGCCCGCCAGGTACTCCAGGCGGGAGCCGGTGAACTCGCCGTCGTCGAGACGCTGCAGGTCGAGCTTCTCGAAGCCGGCGGGCTTACGGGTCTGTGCGGACAGGTACAGCTTGAAGGAGGCGTCCGGGGACTCCTCCTGGACCTGGTAGACCTGCAGCCGGTGCTCCTTGTCGGCGCTGCGGTAGTTCACGACCGCTATGCCGTACTGCGAGGGAACGGTGCTGCGCGTCCACCCCTTGGGCACGGCGATCCGGAAGCCCTCGGTGTCGTCGCGCAGTTCGTACCCGTCGGGCGGCACGGAGAGGGAGGGCGAGGGCGAGGCCGTGCCTTCGGAGTACGGCGACGGGGACTGCTCCGGCGAGGAGGCCGGCGCCGACGACGACCCGGCCGCGACCGGCCGCTTCCCGTCGTCGCCGCCCTTGCCGACGACCAGCGTCAGCACGAGGCTCACCGCGACACCGATCACGGCGGCCCCCACGACGACGGACCAGACGAGCCGCCGGCTCGGCCCACCGGAGGGGGCGGGGGCGGGCACCGGCGCCACGGCGGGCCAGGAGGCACCGGACCACTCGGGCGCCGCGGCACCGCCGGACCACTCGGGCGCCGCGGCACCGCCGGACCACTCGGGCGCCGCGGCACCGCCGGACCACTCGGGCGCCGCGGCACCGCCGGACCACTCGGGCGCCGCGGCACCGCCGGACCACTCGGGCGCCGCGGCTCCCCCGCCGTCCACCACGGTGTTGCCGGCGCCCACCGGACCGTGCCAGACGCTCTCCCCACCGGCGACGGGCCAGCCGGCCGGTCCTCCCGACCCCCCGTCGGTCGAAGCGTCGGGGTCCCCGGGCGCGGGTGCCGGCGGCGTCTCGGTGGCCGTCTCCGTGTCGGGCACCGTCGGTGCGACCGGTGGCCGCGCCGGTGGCGGCGAGGTCGGCTGGGTCGTCGAGGGGCTCTCCTGACCGCCGTCCTCCCAGCGCTGGGTGTCCTCGTTCCAGTACCTCGGTCCCCCGCTCATACCCGCCGTCCCCCTCCCGGGCCCCGCCGTCCCCCGTTCACCATGTCCTCCTCACATCCCCAGCAGGCCGGCCAGCGCGCCGGCCGAGGCGAGGAAGGTGACCAGGGCCTGCGAGTCGGACAGCAGCTCACGCAGGCGTTCCCGGCGGGTCGGGCCCGCCTGGCCGGTGCTGGTGATCTCCGACTCCGTCTCGGCGAGGGCCTCGTCGAGGGTGGCCGTCGTGTCGGTGCCGCGCACCCGTTCGGCGAGGTCGGCCCGCAGCTCCCGTACCGCCGCGAGGAGTTGTTCCGTCGCCTCGTCGAGTTGCGGAGCCGCGCCGCCGCTGCCGTGGTGATGGTGGCTCTCGGCACGCGCGTGGCTGCCGACGGCGAAGGTGTTGTTGCCCGAGATGTTCCCGAAGTTGACGCTCGGCTCGTTACCGGCCATTGCTGTCGGCTCCCTTCTGCTGCGGCGCCGCGCCGCCCGAGACGGTGGAGGAGGCGGACGCGTGACTGCCGACCGCGAAGGTGGACCCCTCGACGCGGCCGATGTTCACGTCGCCGTTGCTGATGTTGACGACCTTCTGGACGAACTCGCCGGTCTCGTAACCGGATTCGGCGAGCGCGGCCCGTACGCCGTTCGCCACCCGGTCCTGCACGCTGCGGAGGTAGCGGACCACGTCCATCTCCTGGAAGAGCGATCCGGCCGGCGTCGAGCCCAGCTCGCGCACCGACAGCGCCGGGCCGTCCGGCAGCGCGCCCGCGTAGCCGCCGGTCAGCAGCCGCCAGAGGTAGACCGCGCCCCGGCCGAGCTGGCCCAGTGAGCGGCCCGCCGACCCCGGCACCAGGACGAGCGCCCCGGCCGCCTTGCCCAGCGCGCTGTTGTTCCGGAACCGGTGCGCCGTGCGGTCGGCGTCCTTGAAGTCGGCGCGCACCGGGGTCAGCACGTGCGGCGCGATCTCCAGCATGAGCATCCGGCCCTGCGTGTGGATGCGCACGAACACCGTGACGACCAGCTCCTCCTCCCAGCCCCCGACCCGGATGCGCAGGAAGTGCCGCCGCTTCTCGGCGCCCTCCTCCACGGCCCGCGCCCGGTGCTCCTCGAAGGCCTGCGGGGTGTACGGCGCCTGGTCACGGGTGAGCAGTCCCTCGACCGGGAGGAACACGCACTCGTCGATCTCCAGCCAGCGCAGCCGGTCGCGGACCCCGGGGCCCGCGTACTCGGACGGGACGCGCAGCTGTTCGAGCAGGGGGCGGATCCGCTCCAGGATCGTGCGGTTGCTCAGCGGCAGCTGCTCCTTGTGCTCCTCGTCCGCCCGCAGTTCCACGGCCAGCACCCAGGTGTCGTACGCCGCTCCCGCTCCGCAGAACGGGCGGGCCTCGTGGTACATGACCAGCGGCGCGTGCTGCTCCAGCCGGATGCGCTGCTTCAGTCGCTGAAAGCGCGGGTTGTCGGCCTGCTCGGCGGGATCGCCGGCGGCGTCCGGGAAGCGCTGCGGGGACAGCTCCGCGGCCAGCGCCCGGCTGAACTGGTTGCGCTGGGCGTACACGCACCAGCCGATGGCCGCGAGGATCCCGAGCGTGAGCCAGGCCTGCCAGGGCTTGACCGCGTCCGCGATGTCGCTCGGCGAGAACGCGTCGGTGAGGCTCGACGGGTCCGAGGAGCCGTAGCCGTAGTCGGAGCCGTACGAGCCGTAGGAGGAGCTGTCGTCGGAGCCACCGCCGCCGAACCCGGCGACGATGGTCAGGGCCAGCACGCTCGTGAAGAACACACGGCCCCACCAGCGCAGCAGGAAGGCGGCGACGCGGCGGTAGCGCGAGGGGTGTTCGGCGCGGCCCCTGATCCACGGCGCGAGGGCGAGCAGCAGGCTCGGCCAGAGGAAGAACAGCAGCAGGCCGCCGCCGACGGCCGTGCCGACCAGCCACAGGCCGATGATCGCCGCGGCCCACAGCAGTTCGTGGCGCCGGGCGCGCAGGGCGTGGGCGAGGACACGGGCCGCGTCGAAGCCCAGCGAGGGCGCCACGATCCGCTGCTCGTTGAGGTGCAGTTCCTCGATGACGCGGTCGCGGTAACCGGAATCCAGGTAGGTGCCCGCGCACAGCAGCCGGGCGGCCTCGCTGGCGTGCGGTGGGGTGGGTGCTGCCGGCGGGACCGCCGTGGGCGTCGTCGGCTGTGGTTGCTGCGGTACGTACGCGGTGCTCACGCTGCTCCCCCGATGCGTGGAATGACCGTTGTCAGACGTTCAGTTGACAAACCATCAGCATAGAGGGACCGCTGGGGCGACGAAACCGGAATGTCGAGGGATGGACGACCCAGAGTTCTTTGACTAAAGTCAAAGGATTATGGAGCCAGGACATACGGAGCCGGTGCCGTCGGAGCAGGTCGCGGCCCTGCGCCGGTTCAACCGGTACTTCACCCGCCGTATCGGTGCGCTGGACGACCACTACCTCGGCCAGGACCGCCCGCTCGGCGAGGCCCGGCTGCTGTACGAGATCGCCGGGACGCCGGGCGGGGTGTCCCTGCGGGAGCTCAGGAGCCGGCTCGGTCTGGACGCCGGGTATCTGAGCCGGATGACCAAGGCGCTCCAGGCCGAGGGCATGGTCAGGATCGGCGTCGACCCGCGGGACAACCGGCTGCGCACGATCGAGCCGACGGACGCCGGGCGGCTGGAGGTCAAGGAGCAGAACCGGCGGGCCAACGCCCTCGCGGCCGGCCTGCTGGACACCCTCACCCCCGGCCAGCGCGACCGGCTGGTCGACGCCATGACGACCGCGCAGCGCCTGCTGCGGCTGGCCGCGATCACCGTCGGCCTCGTCGACGGCGCCTCCCCCGACGCCCGCGCCTGCCTCGACGCCTACGCGGCCGACATCGACGCGCGCTTCCCGGAGGGCTTCGACACGTCCGACCTGGTGCGGCCGGAGGAGGTGTCCGGGCCGGCGGGCGCGTTCTTCGTGGCGTACGAGGAGGGGCGGGCCGTGGGCTGCGGGGCGCTGCGCACCCTGGAGCCGGGCGTGGGCGAGATCAAGCACGTGTGGGTGCACCCGGAGGCCCGGCGTCTCGGCCTCGCCCGCCGGATCCTCGCCGCGCTGGAGGGCGAAGCGGCGGCCCGCGGGCACTCCGTCGTGCGCCTCGACACGCACGCGACCCTCACCGAGGCGCAGGCGATGTACCGGGCGGCGGGCTACCGCGAGATCCCGCCGTACGTCGACCACGTCTACGCCAGCCACTGGTTCGAGAAGCGGCTGAGGGCCTGACGAGGGCCCCGGTCCGCCGCCCCGTCGGCCGACCACCGGCCCAGCACCTCCCGCAGGGTCCGCCGCAGCCAGGCGTGCGCGGGGTCGGCGTCGTGACGCGGATGCCAGGCCATGCCCAGCCGCAGCGGCGGCAGCGGGAGCGGCACCTCGAAGGTCACCAGGTCCAGCGCCTCCGCCAGCGGAAGCGCCCACCCGCTGATCAGCCCCACCAGATCGGTGTCCCGCAGCACGAAGAGCGAGACGGGAAACGTCCCCACGGACCCCACCACCCGCCGCCGCAGGCCGAGTTCGGCGAGCGCGGCGTCGATGGGCCCATGCAGCCGGCCGCGCCGCGAGACGACGAGGTGATCCGCCTCGGTCGCGAACCGCTCGGCCGTCAACTCCCCTTCCAGCAAAGGGTGTCCGGCCCGTACGACGCCCGCCATCCGGTCCTCGTGCAGCATCTCCACGTGCACCTCGGGTGCGATCGTGTCCAGTACCCCGACCTCCAGGTCGGCCGTTCCCTCTCGCAGGAACGGCGCGTCCACATGGCTCTCGGCCAGGAACCGGACCCGCACCCCGGGCGCCTCCTGCGCGGCACGGGCGAAGAGAGCGGGACCGCAGGCCGCGGCGATGAAGTCGTGGCCGAGGATCGTCAGGGTGCGGCGTACGGTCCGCAGGTCCGCGTCCCGGTCCGGCGCGAACAGCGCCCTCGCCCGCTCCACCACGGCGCTCACCTCGGCCCGCACGGCCAGCGCGCGCGGCGTCGGCACCATCTGCCGCCCGGCCCGCACCAGCACGGGATCGCCGAGCGCCTTGCGGATCCGGCCCAGGGTGCGGCTCATCGCCGGTTCCGACAGGTGCAGCCGCCGGGCGGCACCGCCGACGCTCTGCTCCTCCAGCAGAACCTCCAGGGCGACCAGCAGATTCAGATCCAGACCACTTGATTGCGCCACACGCATCGATCCCTTGCAAAGCTTGCACTGGAGTGCAGGACGCGTCCGAGCCTACGGTGACAGGGCATCCCACACCGCCACCGAGCTCCC
Organism: Streptomyces sp. C1-1; assembly: GCF_050214755.1. NCBI lineage: Bacteria > Bacillati > Actinomycetota > Actinomycetes > Kitasatosporales > Streptomycetaceae > Streptomyces > Streptomyces sp. C1-1. The sequence goes on from NZ_CP189826.1 coordinate 4,258,069, forward strand.
GGGGAGGAGCCATGCCCCCGCACGCCCTGAAACGGTCCACCCTGCTCGCCCTGTGCGCCTGCGTCCTGGTCGCCCAGAGCATGGTCGCCGCCATCAACCTGCTGATTCCGCAGCTGAGTTCGTCGTCGCTGCACCCCTCGCACACCGAGATCCTGTGGACGGTGGACGCCTACGTGATCGTCTTCGCCTCGCTCCTCGTCCCGGCCGGCGCCCTCGGCGACCGGTGGGGCCGCAAGGGCGCGCTCGTGACCGGCCTCGCCCTGTTCGCCACGGGCGCCGCCACCAGCGCGCTCGCCGCGTCCCCGGCCGTGCTCATCACCGGCCGGGGCGTCTCCGGCGCGGGCGCCGCGCTGATCACCCCGGCCACGATGTCGATCCTGATCCGCCTCGCCGGCCCCGAGCGCCGTGCGCAGGCCATGGCGTCCTGGACGCTCGCGCTCGGCCTGGGCGGCATGCTCGGCAACCTCGGCGGCGGTCTGGTCGGACAGTTCCTGACCTGGCGGGCGCTCTTCGGGGCGATGGTCCCGCTGGCCGCGCTGCTCGCCCTCGCCGTCGCGCTCACCACGCCGCGCACCGAGCGCGCCCCGGACAACCACCCCGACCCGGTCGGCACCCTGCTGCTCACCGCGGCCCTGGTCGCCCTGCTGTTCGGGATCATCGAGGGCCCGGCCTACGGCTGGACGTCCCCCCGCATCCTCGGCGTCTTCGCGGCGGGCGCCTTCCTCGTGGCCGTCTTCGCCCGCCACGCCCTGCGCTCCCGCACGCCCCTGTTCGACCCGAGGGTCTTCATCTCCGCGCGCCTGCGCGCGACGACCCTGGGCATGACGACCGGCTTCTTCGGCCTGTTCGCCCTCTTCTTCGTCAACTCCCAGTACCTGCAAGGGGTGAAGGGGTACGGCCCCGCCCGTACCGGCGTCGCGATCCTGCCGCTGATCGTCGGCATGGCAATCATCCCGAAGCTGGCGGCCCGCTGGGCCGCGCGCCCGCGCCCGGTCGTCGGCGCCGGTCTCGCCCTGATCGGCCTCGGCCTGCTCGGCGCGTCCACCGTCGACGCGGGCACCCCCTACCCGCTGTACGCCTGCTGGCTGCTGGTCATCTCGGCGGGCACGGGCCTGTCCATGCCCGCGCTCACCCTCGGCGTCGTCACCTCGCTCCCCGCCGACCGGGCGGGCCTCGGTTCCGGCCTGGGCACCTCGGCGCGCGAGATCGGCGCGGCCCTCGGCGTCGCGGTCACCGGCACCGTCCTCGCCTCCCGCCCCGGCTTCGCCGAGGGCATGGGCCCGGCACTGCGCACGGTCGCCGTCCTGGTCCTGGCGGCGACGGCGCTGGTCGTAGCCGGCTACCGCAAGGACACCGCCCCGTCCCGAACAGCGGCCTCCCCCGCACCCGCGAAGGAGCCCGTGGGCTGAGCTAGGCGCACTCCGTGCCCGTCGGGCAGAAGTAGCGGACCGCCATCCTCAGCGGTTCCCGCACCCGCTCGGGGTCCAGGCTCGCCGGACCGCTGGCGCGGATCGCGTACAGGGTGCCGTCGGGGGCCTGGAAGCGGTGGTCGATGACCTGGCGGGCGCCCTTGTCCGCGTCGGTGTAGCGGTAGGACAGCTCGGCCCAGGTGTCGCCGTGGTCGCGCTCGACGACCTGGTAGCCGGGCTGCGCGGCGAAGCCGTAGCCGGGGTCGGTCTCGGCGAGGGTGAGGGACTTGTACGGCGTGGACTCGGTGACCCGGAAGATCTGCAACTGGCGGCCGTCGGCCGGGGCGTCGTAGTAGACGATCGGCGCGAGCTTGCCCTGCTTCTCGCGGCGGGTCCAGCCCTGGGGGACGTCGATCGAGTAGCCGACGGGGTCCTGGGCACGGCGGTAGCCGGCGGAGGGCGAGTCCACCGGCGAGGCCGGCGGGGTCGCGGCCGCCGGTGTGTCCGACGGGGTGCTCGGCGCACGCGAGCCGGAAGGCGTCGGGGCGGCGGAGGTGGAGCTGACGCTCACCGGACCCGCGCCGGTGTCCGTGCGGTGCTCGCGTACGAGATACCAGGTCCCGGCGCCGGTCCCCGCGCCGACCGCGACGATCAGGGCGATGACGCCGACGACCCGGCCGACATGGTGCCGGGGAGCCGGGGCGGGGGGCAGGGTGTACGGCGGTGTGGGGTGGCCGGTGTACGGCGGTGTGGGGTGGCCGCCGTAGGGCGTGGGGGGCGCGGGGTGGACCGGGTCCGGCGGGGGCGGTGCCCAGGGCGGCGGGAGCGTCCCGCCCGTCTGGGTCTCCGCCGAGGCCCACGGGGGCGCGCTTGCCGTCCCGCCGTCGGACCAGGCCGCCTGGCCTCTCTCCTCGCTCGGCCCGTGCTCCGCCCCGGAACCGGAGCTGTGGCCGTCCCATCCGTTCATGCCGACGTCCCCCGAATCACCCCATTGAGCAACGCTTTAGACGGTAGCGGCGAAAACGGCCACGGGCCCCGTTCCGGAAGGAACCGGAACGGGGCCCGTGCAGGGTCGTGACGAAACCGTGAAGCCGGGCGGGCCCGGCGTCCGCGGCGGTCTCAGATGAGGCCGAGACCGCGGACCGCCTCGCGCTCCTCCTCGAGCTCCTTGACGGAGGCGTCGATGCGGGCGCGGGAGAACTCGTTGATGTCCAGGCCCTGGACGATCTCGTACTGGCCGTCCTTGGTGGTGACCGGGAAGGAGGAGATCAGGCCCTCCGGGACGCCGTAGGAGCCGTCCGAGGGGATGCCCATGGAGGTCCAGTCGCCGTCGGCGGTGCCGTTGACCCAGGTGTGCACGTGGTCGATGGCGGCGTTGGCGGCCGACGCGGCGGACGAGGCGCCACGGGCCTCGATGATGGCCGCGCCGCGCTTGGCGACGGTCGGGATGAACTCCTCGGCCAGCCACTTCTCGTCGTTCACGGTCTCGGCGGCGTTCTTGCCGGCGACCGTGGCGTGGAAGATGTCCGGGTACTGGGTGGCGGAGTGGTTGCCCCAGATGGTCAGGCGCTTGATGTCGGCGACCGTCGAGCCCGTCTTCTTCGCGAGCTGGGTCAGCGCGCGGTTGTGGTCCAGGCGGGTCATCGCGGTGAAGCGCTCGGCCGGTACGTCCGGGGCGGCGGCCTGTGCGATCAGGGCGTTGGTGTTGGCCGGGTTGCCGACGACGAGGACCTTGATGTCGTCCGCGGCGTGGTCGTTGATGGCCTTGCCCTGCGGCTTGAAGATGCCGCCGTTGGCCTCGAGCAGGTCGCCGCGCTCCATGCCCTTGGTGCGCGGGCGGGCGCCGACGAGGAGGGCGACGTTGGCGCCGTCGAAGGCGACGTTCGGGTCGTCGCTGATGTCGATGCCCTGCAGCAGCGGGAACGCGCAGTCGTCCAGCTCCATGGCCGTGCCCTCGGCGGCCTTCAGCGCGGGCGTGATCTCGAGGAGGCGGAGCTTGACCGGCACGTCCGCGCCGAGCAGCTGGCCGGAGGCGATGCGGAAGAGGAGGGCGTAACCGATCTGGCCGGCCGCGCCGGTGACGGTGACGTTCACGGGAGTGCGGGTCATGGCGTTCTCCGTAGGACAGCTGGCGGTGGTGTCGTCCGGGTGGGACGTACAAATGATCGATCTCTTGGTATCAAGAGAGATCCACCGGCCAGGCTATCGCGCATCCGGGATCCCGGACGGCCGGGTCCGTGTGGCCCAGCCCACAGAGTTGCCCGGCGGGAAAGAAATGCGGGACGGCACGCATAGCCGTCCCCATCCCGGGCACGCGAACCGTACCCCCACGGGAGTCCGGCACAGTCGGTACCCCCCAACGGCGGCCGCTTCCGTCTCACCTCTCCCGGACGGGCGGCCGCCCCCTTTTTCCGTCCGTGTGCCTAGGGCGTGCACCCCTTGAGGCCGGACGACAGCGTCGCGCAGGCCTTCGCCTCACCCGCGTCCTTCACGGCGACCATCGGCGTGTACGCGATGGTGTCCCCCGCCTGGGTGATGCTGTCGCTCTCCTTGGCCTTGCCCGCGGTCACCTGGACCACGTCACCCGGCGCGGCGGCGGTGATACGTCCCCACGCGGCGCCGCAGGTCTTGCTGTAGCGGACCTCGACGGTGGCCGTGCCGACCGTGGCGGTCTTGGCGGTGGTCACCGCGGCGGCGTCCTTGGTGCAGCCCATGGCCTCCGCGTCCTTGCCGGTGCAGGAGGCGCCGGCGCACTTCACGCCGGCCGGGAGGTCGACGGAGCTGGCCGAGGGCGACGGCGAGGTGTGGCGGCCCTCGTTCTTCTTGCCGCCGTAGTCGGTCAGGTAGAACACGGCCGCCATCACGACGAGGACGCCCACGACGCCCGCGAGGAACATCGTCAGCCGCCGCCTGCCGGCGCCCCCGGAGGCCGTGTCCGGGCCCCCCGGCTCCGGACCCTGCGGGGCGTCGCCGAAGGCACCCGGCGGCTGCGGCGTCCCGGCGACGCCGTCGGGCGCGGAGGCCGATGCGGGCGAGGCCGCCTGCTGCGCGGGTCCGCCCGCCGGCGACGGCCCCTGGTATCCGGCCATCTTCCAGGAGTTGGCGCCGGACGATCCGCCCGATGGGCCGGACGATCCGCCCGGTGCGCCGTCCGGCTCCCGGGTGTCCGGCGACGACGTCGGCTGCGGCGGCACCGTCGGCGCCACGCCCGCCGGTCCCGCGATCCCCGGCGTCGCCGTCGCGCTGCCCGACCTGCGGGCCGTCTTGCCGCCCTTGACGTTCGCCGGGGGCGCCCCGAACTCACTGAGCGCGGCCCGCGCCTGGGATATGCGGATGGCCTCCATGGTCATGTCGTGGCGCATCTCCGACCTGCTCCAGGCGCGTTCGGCGAGCTCCCACATGGTCGTCAGATGGACCGGATTGGTGCCCGTCACCTCGGCCAGCGCCACGATCGCGCCCTTGGGCGCGAGCAGCCGGCCGTTCAGATATCGCTCCCAGGACGTCTTGCTGTAGCCCGTACGGTCGGCCACCGACGCGATGCTCAGGCCGCTGCGGTCCACGAGCCGCCGCAGCTGGCTCGCGAACTCCCTGACCTGCGGATCGAGTTCGTCCGGCAAGGCCCTCCAACGAGGCATTGCTTCCCCCCTCTTCCCCCCGGTTGTGCTTTCTTCCCTACCTCGCGCGTGCCCGGCACGGGCCAGGTCCCCGTCCCTGGCTACCCACCGGAATGCACCCCATCAGGGTCTCAGTTCCCAGGGCGGGGGCGCACGGGTGCGCCCCCGGTAGGACTCGTCACGCTAGCTCCCCCGTCGAACAACCCTGTGTCAAATCCGCGAACTCGCCGATACATCGACACCGCAGCCACACACGGACAACCCCACCCGTCACGGACGTATTCACCCCGTCCCATCGGCGACTCACCCGAGTACGACGGCGCCGACGACCGCCGTCAGCAGCATCAGGAGAAGCAGCACGACGGCGTACAGCAGCAGCCGCCCGCCCGGTCCGCGCCCCCGCTTCCCCTCCTCCGGCGTGTCCCACCAGGGCAGGGTCGGGTCGTCCTCGTAGCCGTCGGTCTCCTCGCTCCCGGCGGGCTTCGCCGGACGGGGCCAGGCCTGGACGGCGAGTTCCCAGCGCACCCCGAACCGCTCGGCCTCCGTGCCGTCGAGGCCGGCGATCCGGCACAGGGCCGCGACGGCCTGCCGGGGCGGCGGCTGGGTGGCGTTGAGATAGCGGTGCCAGGAGGACTTGCTGTACGCGGTGCGGGCGCCGAGCGCGACCAGGCTGAGCCCCGTCGCGTCCTTCAGGAGCCGCAACTGCTCCACGAAGTGCCGCACCTCCGGCGGCAGATCGTCCGGCAGCGGCTGCCAGCCGCCCATCGCCCACCTCCACGGCGTCCTCGTCCTGCTCGTCTGAGCAGGTGACGAAGCCGGCCCGTCGATGGTTCCCGCGTTGCGGAACGGTCACCTCCGTGCCACAGCGCGCGGACAGCCGTTGAACAGCGACTTCAGCGTCCGGGAGGGTGGTCCTGGCGACGGCCCGTCCTTGTCCCGGGGGAGGGGACGGGCCGTCGTCGTACCGCGTCGGGTACGGCTAGCCGCTGCTCACCGTGAAGTGCAGCGTGTCCTTCAGGAACGGGATCTGCAGCCAGGGGTGGGGCTGCACCATCATCGCCAGCAGCACGATCGCGAGACCGAGCACGCCGTAGGTGACGATGTCGGTGAAGCGGGAGCGCACGGCGAGCATGCCGACGTCGGGCAGGACCCAGCGCAGCAGGGCGCCGGCCACCAGGGCGACCCCGATCAGCAGGGTCCCGACCCGGAAGACGTCCAGCGCGGTCAGCAGCAGGCCGACGGCGACCAGACCGAGGACGGCGAGGATCGGCCACTGCCGGGCGGGCGCCGGGGCGTCGCCGGGGGCGGCCCGGCCACCGCCCTCGGGGCGCGCGGTGTCCCGTGTGAACAGCGGGAAGCGGCGCGTCACCCGGCGCGGCACGCCCTGTGCGTCGGGCGCGCTGATCGCGTCCCGGACGGTCTCCTCCGCCTGCTCCTCGGGGTGCTTGACCTCGTGCTCCGGGTCCGTCCCCGCGCGGCCGGTGCGGGCCGGGCGCCGCAGGTCCACCGCCGGGCGCTCGGCGCCCGCCACGCCGGTACCGGTGTCGCCCGCCCGGGTACCGGTTTCGCCCACGCCGCCCTCGGGGCGCTTCGCCTCAGCCGACACTGCGCTCCGCCGCCTCGACCACGTTGACGAGCAGCTGGGCACGGGTCATCGGGCCGACGCCGCCGGGGTTCGGCGAGATCCAGCCGGCCACCTCGGCGACCCCGGGGTGGACATCGCCGACGATCTTGCCCTCGGCGCTGCGCGAGACGCCGACGTCGAGGACGGCCGCGCCCGGCTTGACGTCCTCGGGCCGGATCAGGTGGGCGGAACCGGCGGCGGCGATGATGATGTCGGCCTGCTTCAGGTGGGCCGAGAGGTCGCGGGTGCCGGTGTGGCACTGGGTCACGGTCGCGTTCTCGCTGCGCCGGGTCAGCAGCAGCGGCATCGGGCGGCCGATGGTGACACCGCGGCCGACGACCACGACCTCGGCACCCTTGATCTCCACGCCGTGGCGGCGCAGCAGGGTGAGGACGCCGTTGGGGGTGCAGGGCAGCGGCGCCGGCTCGTTGAGCACCAGCCGCCCGAGGTTCATCGGATGCAGCCCGTCGGCGTCCTTGTCCGGGTCCATCAGTTCCAGGATGCGGTTCTCGTCGATGCCCTTGGGCAGCGGCAGCTGGACGATGTAACCGGTGCATGCCGGGTCCTCGTTGAGTTCCCGGACGACCGCCTCGATCTCCTCCTGCGTCGCCGTGGCGGGCAGTTCGCGCTGGATGGAGGCGATGCCCACCTCGGCGCAGTCGCGGTGCTTGCCCGCGACGTACTTCTGGGAGCCGGGGTCGTCCCCGACCAGGATCGTGCCGAGGCCGGGCGTGACGCCCTTCTCCTTCAGCGCCGCCACGCGGGCGGTCAGATCGGACTTGATCGCGGCTGCGGTGGCCTTGCCATCGAGAATCTGGGCGGTCATGGTCCCATCCTCGCGGATGACCGCCCCCCGGTTCCAATCCGGGTGCCGCCCCGGGCGAACGTCCATGATCAGCCACATTGCACTTGCACAACACATGCGAAATGCCACTGGACAAGCCAGTCGGGGGTGAAGAACGATGAACGGCGCAGTATCGCGGTTCGTGTTCGGGGGGCAAACCGCTCACATCGTGTTATTCCTCCGCGCCATCCGCATCGTCCCCGCTTGTGCAACGGAGGAAAACCGGCCATGAGTTTCGGCTCGCCCAACAATCCCTACGGTCAGCAGCCGCAGAACCCGCAGCAGCCGCCGCAGGGTTACGGCTACCCGCAGCAGCCGCCCGCCGGCCAGCCGGGCCAGCCCGGTTACGGCTACCCGCAGCAGCCCCCGCCGGGCGTGCCGCCGCAGCAGGGTTACGGCTACCCGCAGCAGCCGGGTTACCCCCAGCAGGGCTACGGCTACCCGCAGCAGCCCGGTTACACCGGCGGTCCCGTACCGAACCTCGCCTCGATGGGCCGCCGCTTCGGCGCCCGTCTGATAGACGGCATCATCTACACCGTCGTCTACGTCGTCCTGCTGTTCGCCGGTGTCGCGGGCTCCATCAGCTCCGCCCAGAACTGCGACCCGAACTCCGCCGACTACGACACCTGCATCAACGACGCCGGCTCGTCGATGGGCGCCAAGGTCTTCGCGGTCATCGGCATCCTCGCGCTCTTCGGCCTGCTCTACGAGTGGCTGATGACCGGCCTGGTCGGCGCGACCCTGGGCAAGATGGCCGTCGGCATCCGCGTGGTGAAGGCCGACACCGGCCAGAAGCCGGGCCTGGGCTCGGCGTTCATCCGCTGGATCATCCCGCTCGTCGGCGGTTTCCTGTGCGGCATCGGCCAGCTGCTGGTCTACCTGTCCCCGTTCTGGGACAAGTCGGGCCGCCAGCAGGGCTGGCACGACAAGGCCGCGAGCACGATGGTCATCCAGAACTGACCGACGCACGGCGTCCCATCCACGCCATTCGCCTCCCGGGGCCGTGTCTCACTCGCACGAGGAGACACGGCCCCGGCGCGTTCGCCACCCGCGGCAGCTCCGGCGCGTCCGCGTCGCCCAGCGCCCCACCCGGCCCAGCCCCGAGACTGGCCGCCCTGGGACGGCGATCTCCGCCCCGCCGACGGTCGTCTACACGACCCTCAAGTCCCTGAAGCAGAAGGGCATCAGCGACGAGGACGAGTTCGGCGTACCGCAGAAGCTGGAAGCCCGGGTTCCGCCTGACCGACATCACGGCGCCCCCGCACAGCTGTGGCTGTGCGGGGGCGCCGTCGTGCTGCGGTGGACGGGGCGTCAGTGGAAGAAGTGGCGCGTGCCCGTGAAGTACATCGTCACGCCTGCCTTCTTCGCGGCCTCCACGACCAGTTCGTCGCGGACCGAACCGCCCGGCTGGACCACGGCCTTGACGCCGGCCGCGGTGAGGATCTCCAGGCCGTCGGGGAAGGGGAAGAACGCGTCCGAGGCGGCGTAGGAGCCGCGGGCGCGCTCCTCGCCGGCCCGTTCGACGGCGAGCTTCGCGGAGTCGACGCGGTTGACCTGGCCCATGCCGACGCCGACCGAGGCACCGTCCTTGGCGAGCAGGATCGCGTTGGACTTCACGGCGCGGCAGGCCTTCCAGGCGAAGGCGAGCTCCGAGAGCTCGTCCGCGGACAGCGCCTCGCCGGTCGCCAGCGTCCAGTTGGCCGGGTCGTCGCCGTCGGCCTGGAGGCGGTCGGTGACCTGCAGCAGGGCGCCGCCGTCGATCGGCTTGACCTCGACGGGGTACTCGGGCCGGCCCGGAGCCTTCAGGACGCGGATGTTCTTCTTCTTGGCGAGGGCCTCCAGCGCGCCGTCCTCGTAGTCGGGCGCGACGATGACCTCGGTGAAGATCTCGGCGACCTGCTCGGCCATCTCCTTCGACACCGGACGGTTGACGGCGATCACGCCGCCGAACGCCGACAGCGGGTCGCAGGCGTGCGCCTTGCGGTGCGCCTCGGCGACGTCCGAACCGATCGCGATGCCACAGGGGTTGGCGTGCTTGATGATCGCGACGCACGGCTCGTCGTGGTCGTACGCGGCACGGCGCGCGGCGTCCGTGTCCGTGTAGTTGTTGTACGACATCTCCTTGCCGTGCAGCTGCTCGGCCTCGGCCAGACCGCCGGTGCCGGAGGTGTAGAGCGCCGCCGGCTGGTGCGGGTTCTCGCCGTAGCGCAGGGTGTGGGCGCGCTCCAGGCTGCTGGCGATGAACTCGGGGAACTGCGAGCCGTCCTCGGCGGGCGCGTAGGAGGACGCGAACCAGGAGGAGACGGCGATGTCGTACTCGGCCGTGTGCCGGAAGGCCTCCGCCGCCAGGCGCTTGCGGGCGGCGAGGTCGAAGCCGCCGTCGGCGACGGCCTTGAGGACGTCGGCGTAACGGTCGGGGCTGGTGACGACCGCGACGGACGGGTGGTTCTTGGCGGCGGCGCGGACCATCGAGGGGCCGCCGATGTCGATCTGCTCGACGCACTCGTCCGGGGTGGCGCCGGAGGCGACCGTCTCACGGAAGGGGTAGAGGTTGACGACGACGAGGTCGAACGGCTCCACGCCCAGCTCGGCGAGCTGCTCGCGGTGGCTCTCCAGGCGCAGGTCCGCGAGGATGCCGGCGTGCACCCTGGGGTGCAGGGTCTTGACGCGGCCGTCCAGGCACTCGGGGAAGCCGGTCAGCTCCTCGACCTTGGTGACGGGGACACCGGCGGCGGCGATACGGCCGGCCGTGGACCCGGTGGAGACGAGTTCGACGCCCGCCTCGTGCAGGCCGCGCGCGAGGTCTTCGAGGCCCGTCTTGTCGTAGACGCTGACGAGCGCCCGGCGGATCGGCCGCTTACTGGTCCCGGCGGTGGCGGTCACTGGATAACTACCTTTCGTCCCTCAATGCGATGGCCGTTGCGGGCGAGCCGCCCCACGACCTCGACGAGCAGCCTTCGCTCGACTTCCTTGATGCGCTCGTGCAGAGCGCTCTCGTCGTCCTCGTCCCGGACCTCGACCACGCCCTGGGCGATGATCGGTCCGGTGTCGACGCCGTCGTCGACGAAGTGGACGGTGCAGCCGGTGACCTTGGCGCCGTACGCGAGCGCGTCCCGCACACCGTGGGCTCCGGGAAAACTGGGCAGCAGCGCGGGGTGCGTGTTCACGAACCGGCCGCCGAAGCGGGCCAGGAACTCCTTGCCCACGATCTTCATGAACCCGGCGGAGACCACGAGATCCGGCTCGTACGCGGACACGGCCTCGGCGAGGGCGGCGTCCCACTCGTCCCGGGTCTCGTGGTCCTTGACCCTGCACACGAAGGTGGGCAGCCCGGCCCGCTCGGCGCGCGCGAGGCCCTCGATGCCGTCGCGGTCCGCGCCGACGGCCACGACCGCCGCCCCGTAGGCCTCGGTCCCGGTGGCCGCGATCTCGTCGAGGAGAGCCTGCAGGTTGGTGCCGGATCCGGAGACCAGCACGACGAGGCGCTTGACCACGGGCTTGGCGGCCACGGTGGGGCCCTTTCTCGGGGGAGCGTTCTTCGGCGGCCGGACCGCCGTACGCGATGACTTGGCGCTTTGTACATTCGTACGAATGCTTCGCGCCCCGGGATACGGGGAAGTCTACGAAGCGGCCGACCGTCAGCAACGATACCGGCACACGGGGCGGCCCCCACGGGACGGGGGCGTGGCCGGAAGGTAGCGTCTGGGAGGAGCCGGTTCGGGAACGCGCCCGTCGTGCGGTGCGTTGACCGTGTGACGGCTCCCGCAGGAACCGCCGCACCCAGCAAGCTCGCCAGGTTCACGAACACGTTCACCAAGGGGAAGACGCTCTCTTGATGTCGGACCGCAGTCTGCGACTCCTCACGCTCCCCCCGCTCCCGGCCCAGGGAGGGGAGCGCGGCGCCGCGCTGCTGCGTGAGCGCCCGGCCTCACCGCCCGACGCGCCCTCGGACCGCAAGGACGACGAGTCGGGCGGCGCGCAGGACGACAACCCCTTCGCCCCGCCGCCGGAGGGCACGCCCGACCGGCCCTGGCAGCCGCGCCGCCCGGCGGGCGGCGAGGACGGCGGGGGCTCCGCGGGCCACTCCCCCTGGGGCAGCCAGTGGAGCGACCGCCAGCCGGGCCGCTCCTCCGGCGGTTTCGGCGAGCGCCCCGGCGGCCCGGCCTCCGGCCCCGAGGGTCCCGGTGGCGGTCCCACGCCCGGCGGCGCGGGCATGCGCTGGGACCCGACCGACCCGGTGCAGCGCCGCGCCCGCTACTCCCTCCTGTGCGGGATGTGGGCCTTCTTCTTCGCCCTCTTCAGCTGGCCGTACGTGTCCCTGCTGCTCGGCGCCCTCGCCCTGTACTGGGGTGGCAGCGCCCTGCGCGCCAAGACCCGACCCGGCGACAACAACAACGCCCCGACCTCCGACGCCGGCTACCGCCCCCAGACGACGGCGGCCGTGAGCGGCCTGGTCACGGCCTCCCTGGCCATCGCCCTGGTGGCGGCGACGTTCACGGCCCAGCTGGTCTACCGCGACTACTACACCTGCACGAACGACGCCCTCACCAACGCGGCCAAGCAGTCCTGCAGCCACCTGCTGCCGGCGGAGCTGCGGGGGCTGCTGGGGACGAACGGCTAGCGGAGCTCCGGCCCCGTCACGGCCGGGGGGAGTCCTCTCCGTCGGCCTCGTCGGGCCACCACGGGGAGCGCGCCGGCTCCGACGGCTGCTGCGGCGGCTGCGGCAACGGCGGCTGCGGCTGCGGCTGCGGCTGCGACGACGGTTGCTGCGACGACGGCGGCCGGTGCGGCCGTGGCGGTTCGGCCGGCAGCGGGTCGTACGGCTCGAAGGTCGTGTCGCGCTGCGCGAGCAGCGGGCGGTAGACGTCGTCATCCGGGTCGTAGGACTGGCCATAGGTCTGGTCGTAGGTCGTCTGGTCGTAGGTCTCGGCGCGGGACCGGCCGTATGCCTCGCGGTAGCGCACGGGCGCGGTGTCGTCGGCCGTCTGCGTCCCGCCTCCCGCGGCGCCCTTCTGGATGGCGAGCCAGGCTCCCGCGGCGTACAACGGCCCGGCCGGCCGGCGTCCGCCTTCCGGCGCCTGTGCCGTCGGCTCCACGGCCCGCTTGTCGCGCCCCCTCCTCGGCCGGCGCCCCCAGGTCCGCAGTGCCAGCGCCGTCGGAACCGCCGGCGCCGCGATCCACAGGAACGCCGCGCCCGCCACCTGCCACCACACCGGCCCGAACCGGGCGAGCGCCGCGACCCCGAGCCGTCCGCCGGCCAGCGCGGCGAGCACGCCGGCCCCGGCCGCGCAGAACAGGGCCGCCAGCCCGGCGACACCCGCGGTCCTGCCCTGGGACCACCCGTCCGTACCCGCCACCACGTTTCCAGCGTCGGTGCCCGCGGCCGGCCCCGCCCGCCCCACCAGCCGGCCCACCGTCACCGCGGCCGCCGCCGGCACCACCCCCGCGGCCCAGTTCACCCATCCTCCGGGGCCCGCCTCCGGCACGGCCGCGAGGAGCGGGAACGGCGGCAGCAGCGACGCCGGCGCCGAGGACACGGGGTTCACCATGTGGCCGACGCCGAGCGCGAATCCGGGGCCCAGCGCATACGACGCCCCCCACACCGCCGCGTTCGGCACCAGTGCCGCGCACAGCAGCAGCACCGCGAACCGCCCCGACCACCCCTCCGTCAGGCGCAGGAAGGACGCCCGGGTCGCCTCGCCGTGCCAGAGCAGGGACGCCCCCACCAGCAGCGTCCCGCCTCCGGCGAGCACCGTCGCCCCGGCCCCCGCGGCCCGCGCGGCGACCCCCAGCCGGGTCCACCCCTCCGCCCCCAGGAACAGCCGCCGCGGCCCGGCGGGCAACAGCATCAGCACCCCGTCCAGCGCCTCGCGCGGACGCCCGTACGCCGTCCACACCCCCAGGCCCGCCGCCCCCATGACGAGCAGCGGCGGACACAGCGCGGTCCACGCCCAGTCGGGCCGCAGCTCACCCCCGGACGCGTACAGCGCGGCGGCCGCGCCGACGCCGAGATAGCCGAGTACGACGCCCGCCCACGCCGTCCGGCCCGACGCCCCCGGCGCCTCCTCCTCGCCGCCGTCGACCGCGTCCCGGGCCGCCCGGTGCACCAGCCACACCGGCACGACGAGCAGCAGCAGCGGCGTCACGCCCACGGGCGCGGGGGCCCCGGAGAGCGTGTCGGTGCGGACGAGTTCGGCGCCGTGCGCCAGCAGCCACAGCGCCGCCGCGACATGCAGCGCGCCGCCGGGTCCGCTGTCGGGATAGGGCGAGCTGATCCACAGCAGGATCACGAGCATGGCGAGCGATCCGAGCCCCAGCCCGGCGGCGGCGACGCCACCCAACAGACTGGCGACCAGTCCGGGCAGTCGGTCGCGCAGACGCATGAGCAGGGACGACGGGGACGGTCGGCGAGCGGTCATCTGGATCACGACCGTCATGCTCCCAACGACACGCGCTTTCCCGTCGTAACAGGCGAACCACCGAAGTGTCGCTCAATATATGTTTATGTACTTTTCCGTGCGAAAGGGCAGTCCGTGACGCAGCCTCAGGAACCGGAGCCGTCCGCGCCGCTGGCGCCCGCTCAGGCCTTCGACGCGCTGTACGCGTTCTGCGCCCCCGCCCTCGTACGGCAGACCTACCTGCTCACCGGCCGCCGCGAGCTCGCCCGCGAGTCGGTCGAGCGGGCCTTCCAACTCGCTTGGCAGCGCTGGCCCGAGGTGGCCCGGGACCGGGACCCGGCGGGGTGGGTGCGCGCGGCGGCGTACGACTGCGCCCTCTCCCCCTGGCACCGTTTCCGCCCCCGCTACCGCCACCCGGAGGCGCCACCGGCCGACCCCTCCGACCGCGTCCTGCTCGCCGCGCTCCTCGAACTCCCGCCGCCGTACCGCCGCACGCTCCTGCTGTACGACGGTGTGGGCCTGGACCTGCCCGAGGCGGCGGCGGAGACGGAGGCCAGCACCCCGGCCGCGGCGGGCCGCCTGCTGCACGCCCGCGAGGTCGTCGCGGCGCGCCTCCCGGACCTGGCCGATCCACCCGAACTGCGGCGCCGCCTCGCCTCGCTGGCCGCGACGGAACGGCTGCGCGCGACGAACCCGCCGCAGGTGCGGACGAGCGGCGAACGGCGGACCCGGTTCTGGACGCAGGCCGCCATCGCCTTCACCGTCGCCCTGATCGGCACGACCTCGTTCGCCCTGGGGACGGCTCCCACGCACTACGAGCCGCCGGTGGCCAGGGGACGGCCGATCCAGGGGCTGCCGCCGCGGGTGTCGCAGGGCGCGATGTCGGACGACGAGACGGAACTCCGGGCCTGGCTGCGCAGTCAGACGGCGCACGGCCCGGAAAGGCTGGTGCCACTGGGACGTTGACCGCGGTCGCGCGGTCACCCGCTCCCCATGCCCCCCGTACACGCCCGTGGGCCCGCCCCCCAACCAAGGGGGGCGGGCCCACGGGCGTGCGGTGGGTGCCTCAGCCGGCGAGGATCTCGCGCGCCAGCTTGGCGGTCTCGGTCGGGGTCTTGCCGACCTTGACACCGGCGGCCTCGAGGGCCTCCTTCTTCGCGGCGGCCGTACCGGAGGAGCCGGAGACGATGGCGCCCGCGTGGCCCATGGTCTTGCCCTCGGGAGCGGTGAAGCCCGCGACGTAGCCGACGACCGGCTTGGTCACGTTCTCCTTGATGAAGGCCGCGGCCCGCTCCTCGGCGTCGCCGCCGATCTCACCGATCATCACGATCAGGTCGGTGTCGGGGTCGGCCTCGAACGCGGCGAGAGCGTCGATGTGGGTGGTGCCGATGACCGGGTCGCCACCGATGCCGACGGCGGAGGAGAAGCCGATGTCACGCAGCTCGTACATCATCTGGTACGTCAGCGTGCCGGACTTCGAGACCAGGCCGATGCGGCCCGGCTTGGTGATGTCGCCCGGGATGATGCCGGCGTTCGACTGACCCGGGGTGATGAGGCCGGGGCAGTTCGGGCCGATGATGCGGGTCTTGTTGCCCTTGGACACGGCGTACGCGTAGAACGCGGCCGAGTCGTGGACGGCGATGCCCTCGGTGATGACGACCGCGAGCGGGATCTCGGCGTCGATCGCCTCGACGACGGCGGCCTTGGCGAACGCCGGCGGCACGAAGAGGACGGACACGTTGGCGCCCGTCTTCTCCATCGCCTCGGCGACCGTGCCGAAGACCGGGATCTCGGTGCCGTCGAAGTCGACGGACGTGCCGGCCTTGCGCGGGTTCACGCCACCGACGATGTTCGTGCCGTCGGCCAGCATGAGCTTGGTGTGCTTCATGCCCGTGGCACCGGTCATGCCCTGGACGATGACCTTGGAGTCCTTGTTGAGGAAGATAGCCATGGCTGTGTTCCCTCGTCCCTTACTTCGCAGCCGCGAGCTCGGCGGCCTTGTCGGCCGCGCCGTCCATGGTGTCCACGCGCTGCACCAGCGGGTGGTTGGCGTCGGAGAGGATCTGACGACCCAGCTCGGCGTTGTTGCCGTCCAGACGCACGACCAGCGGCTTGGTGACGTCCTCGCCGCGGTCCTCCAGGAGCTTCAGGGCCTGGACGATGCCGTTGGCGACCTCGTCGCACGCGGTGATGCCGCCGAAGACGTTGACGAAGACGGACTTGACGTCCGGGTCGCCCAGGATGATCTCCAGGCCGTTCGCCATGACGGCCGCGGAGGCGCCGCCGCCGATGTCGAGGAAGTTGGCGGGCTTGACGCCACCGTGCGCCTCACCGGCGTACGCGACGACGTCCAGGGTGCTCATGACGAGACCCGCGCCGTTGCCGATGATGCCGACCTCGCCGTCGAGCTTGACGTAGTTGAGGTTCTTCTCCTTGGCGGCGGCCTCGAGCGGGTTGGCCGCCTCCTTGTCGTGGAGGGCCTCGTGCTCCGGCTGACGGAACTCGGCGTTCTCGTCCAGCGACACCTTGCCGTCGAGGGCGATGACCTCACCGGAGGCGACCTTGGCCAGCGGGTTGACCTCGACCAGGAGGGCGTCCTCCTTGATGAAGGTGTCCCACAGCTTGACGAGGACGTTGACGACCTTGTCGGCGACCTCGGCCGGGAACTTCGCGGCCGCGACGATCTCGCGGGCCTTCTCCTCGGTCACACCCTCGTTGGCGTCGATCGGGGTCTTGGCGACGGCCTCCGGACGGGTGGCCGCCACCTCCTCGATCTCCACGCCGCCCTCGACGGACGCGATGGAGAGGAAGGTGCGGTTGGCGCGGTCGAGGAGGAAGGAGACGTAGTACTCCTCCACGATCTCCGGAGCGGTCTCGGCGATCATCACCTTGTGGACCGTGTGGCCCTTGATGTCCATGCCGAGGATGTCCGTCGCGCGGGCGACGGCCTCGTCCGGGGTGGCGGCGAGCTTCACGCCACCGGCCTTGCCGCGGCCGCCGACCTTCACCTGGGCCTTGACGACAGACTTGCCACCGAGGCGCTCGGTGGCTGCGCGGGCCGCCTCAGGCGTGTCGATGACTTCACCGGCCAGCACCGGTACATCGTGCTTGGCGAAGAGGTCCCTCGCCTGGTACTCGAACAGGTCCACGCGCTTCCGTCCCTATCAGTGATCTCGCGGTTCGTTGGATGCGTGGGCGTGCCGCGAAGGGCAACGTGACGTCCGCTTGGGTCACAGGGGAAGCGCACACGGTGTCCGAGCGCGCGGCATGTCCGTCTCGCAGGTTATCGCTGCTTGCAGGAGGCCCCTAAATCGAGGGTCACACCTGAGCGGTGATACCTGTCACATGATGCCGTCCTCACTGGCACGGCGTGCCGCGCGTGAGGCGGCGGGGTGTCCCGCGTGCGGGGGCGACGTGCCGGATGTGAGGGGCGGCGGGCGGGCGGGGAGAGGCCGGGGAGGAGGCGGGGAGCAACGGGGGAGAGATCGGGGAAAGGGCTGTGAGCAGCCGGAAATCGGCCAAAGTGGGAGCCGAGGACGAGGCGGGGCCCCACCGGGCTGGGGTTGGCCCGGTGAGGCCCCTGGTACGGCCCCGAGGTCGCTCGAAAGCGCCGTGTCACGGGGCCCGGCCGGGCGGTCCCCACCCCAATGGGGACCGCCCGGCCCGTTCCGCGAGGCGTCGGGCGGGCCGGCCGACGGATTTCGGCCGTCCGGGTCCCTCGTCCTCACGGAACCGGTCGTTCGCCGCGCGTGTCCGCACCCGGCCGCCGGGCGCATGCAGCGGATGCGCCCGCGGGGTGCCGTCGTCGCGGCGTTCGGTCGGTCGTCTTACGACGCCGCCCGCGAAAGGGGTCAGATGCTGTAGGGGCGGGCCTGGTGGACGTCCGCCGCGTCCTGGAGGTGGCCCGGCGTGACCGCCTCGGCGACGCCCCGGACGCCGGTGACCGCGTGCCCGGCGAGCGGTCCGCCGGTGGCCTCTACCGTGCCGGTGAGGTCCTGGGCGAACGGCGCGGCCCGGCCCGTGACTCCGTCGGCGAGGAAGCCGGCCTCGCCGGCGACCCCGCCCGCGAACGGGGTGACGTCGCCCGCGACTCCGTGCGCCAGGCCGGTCGCGCTGTCGGCGACGCCGTGCGCGACGGGCCGGACGAGACCGACGACGGGCTGGGCCGTCCGGGTGACGTCCTGCGCGAACGGGTCCACCTCGCCGCCGACGCCGTACGCCAGACCGGTCGTGCCGTCGGCGACGCCGTGCGCGAGCGGCGGCACGTCCGCGACGACACCGCCGGCGAAGCCGCGGACGTCCCCGGTCACGCCGTACGCCAGGCCACCGGCGTCCCCGACGGCCTGCCCGGCTACGGGCAGCACCCCGTGCACCGCGGTGCCCGCCACCGGCGGCAGCACGGAACCGGTCACATCGTGGGCGACCTCCCCGACGAGCCCGCCGGCACAGGCCGGCACGTCCGCGACGACACCGCCCACCACGGGCGCCACCCCGCCGACGGCCTGTGCGGCGACCGGCACCACGCCCGTCACCGCGTGTCCGGCGACCGGTGTCACGCCGTTCACGGCGGAGGTCGCGACCGGCGGGACGACGGAGGCGGCCGTCTCGTCGACGACCGGCGCCACCGTGCCGTGCAGGCTCCCGACCGTGCCGAGAACCATCTGCTCGACTCCCCCGGCCGTGCCCGTGACATGGCCCGGGACGGCGGCGACGGAGGCCCGGGCCGCGGAGGTGACGGTGCCCGCCCCGCCCGCGACACGGTCCTGAGCGACGCCGGTCGTGCCGTCCACGGCACGACCCGCGCCCGCGACGGTGTGCCGCGCCTTCGTCCGTACGACACCGTCGACGCCGTGCGCCTGTGAACGGACCGCCGTCTGCGCGCCCTGCAGCTTCGTCTGCGCCGCGGCGAGCGCCTCCTCGACCTCGGGCGCGAAGACGGAGAGCGGTCCGAAGAGGTAGTCGATGCCGTCCTGGGGGGCCTGGGCCGGGTCCGAGACGGTGGTGCCGGCGACGGTGGCGGCCTTGTCGGCGGTGGCCCGTGCCTTCGCCTGGGCGGCGCGAGCGGCCTTGGCGCCCTGGATTGCCGCGGCGCCCTTGATGCCCGCGGCCCTGGAGGTCACGGCCGCCGGTGCCTTCGGCGCGGTGGCCGCGGTGCCGGTGATGGTCTTCTCGACGCCTGCGGCGGTCTTCTCGGCGCCGGTGACGGTGCCGGTCGCGCCGTGTGTTGCGGGGGTGGCCGTGGCCACGGTCCCGGTGAGGCCCGAGACGGTGTCCTGGACACCGGTGACGACCCCGTCGACGGTGCCGGTGACCGCGTCCGTGCCGGTGCCGGTGCCGGTCAGCGTGCCGAGGGTGTTCTGGGCGTCCGTGGCGGTGTCCGACGTGGACAGGGAGGAGGACGGCAGTTCGTCCGCGCTGGCGACGGCGGAACCGAGCGCCCACGCGCCGGTCACACCGGCGGCTATGACGATCGAGCGACGGATGTTCTTGTTCATGCGTGCGTCAGATCCTTCGGGTCCGTGGAAGCGCCGAGGCGTTCGGGGAGTTCAGGGCCCTGCCGAGCCGGCGGGCCGCGGAGCTCGGGGAAGCTCGGTCTTCTTCGGAAGGCTTGGGGACATTTCCGGTGCGTCCGGGGCTCGGAAGGCTGTCCGGACGGTCAGGCAGACCTGTTCCGCCCCGCACCGCGGAACCACGGGCAGGGGGAAGGGGCCGCCCTAGGCGGGGGAAACCGGTATGTCCCGGTGCCTGTCCCGGGTCGCGTCGCCGTTCGCACGGGCGGCGGCGCCGGACAGCAGGCCCAGGGGCGCCCGCTGGTTCAGGGCGACGGCGTGCGCGTCACCGTGCCTCGGTGTGCCGTTGTCGACGGCGGTCCGGTTGCCCAGCACGCCGGTCGGGTCGCCGTCGGGAGCCTGGGGGACCCGGACGTATCCGGCACCGTCGGCTGCCCGCCGGCCGTCGCCCCGCGCGGGGGCGTGAGCGGTGGAGCCGACCTCGTCGAAACGCGGCCCGTACGCCACGCCGCGCGCCGCCGTCGGCCTCTCGGCGGGAGCGTCGCCCGTGGCGGCCGAGTGTCCCGGCCCGTCCGGCTGGGTCACGGGCGCGGGCAGGGTCTGCCCCGGGACGGAGGGCAGGCCCGGCAGACCGGGCAGGGACGGCGTGCCCGGCAGCTCCGGCACCGAAGGCAGGGACGGCACCTGCGGCAGCCCCGGTATCGGCGCGGTCACCTCGGCCAGCCCGCCCGTCACCGTCACGACCAGGTCGCCGACCGGCCGCAGAACCGCGTCGTCCACGGTCTCCACGACACCTTCGACCACGGCACCGAGCACCGGTACGACCCGGGCGGTGTCGTGGGCGGGGGTGGTGCCGTCGGCGGGAATGGTGCCTTCAGCGGGAGTGCCGGAACCGATGGGGGCGCCGGAACCGGCGGGAAAGGCCTCGGCGGGCGACGCCGGTTTGGCCTTCGGCTTTGGCTTCGGCTGTGGTTTCGGCTGGGCGGGGCCGGTGGGGTTCGGCTGTTCAGGAGCGGACGGCTTCGGCCGTGCGGAGTCCGCCGACCGTCCGTGCCCGGCCGGAGCGGCCACGAGCCGCCCGACCGCGTCCTTCAGCCAGGCCTCCACACCGTTCGCGGAAGCCGCCGGGACCGTCGGAGCGACCGGCCCCATCGGCCCGGGTGCCGACGTCCCCGGCGCGCCGTCCGCCGCGTGCGCCTGCTCCCCGCACAGGAACCCGAGCGCGAACAGCCCGCCGACCAAAACCACCACCTGCAGCGCACGCCGACCGGCCGCGGAGCGCATCACGCGCACAGCGGCGGCGGGCAAGGCTGCCGGCCAGGTCAAGAGGGAGGTCCTCTCGTGCGGCGGAACTGTTCGGTCGGACTCCGCGCGGCGGGGCCGCGGCGAACCATGAGGCGGCACGACGCCGTGCGGACGAGCGGAGCGCATCGCCCCGCTGATGAGGCGTCGATACTTGCACGGCCCTCCCGAGGTTGCGCAAGCCCCCTGTTACCGATGGGTAGTCATGTCCGTTTTGCTGGGCCAAGTCGGACGACGACTGGTCGACAAATCGTCATCGAATCACCGTGCCTGACGGGCCTTCAGGCGGTGTCCGGTATCGGCAGCGGCCGCTTCTCGATCGCCGCCGCCATCACCTCCGGGAAGAGGTCGGGTGTGCAGGCGAACGCCGGCGCCCCCAGCGCGGCGAGCGCGGCTGCGTGCTCCCGGTCGTACGCCGGGGCCCCTTCGTCGGAGAGCGCGAGCAGCGCGACGAACTGCACGCCGGACGCCTTCATCGCGGCGACCCGCTTGAGCATCTCGTCGCGGATACCGCCCTCGTAGAGGTCACTGATCAGTACGACGACCGTCTCTGCGGGCCGGGTGATCTGCGACTGGCAGTAGGCGAGCGCCCGGTTGATGTCCGTACCGCCGCCCAGTTGGGTGCCGAAGAGGACGTCGACCGGGTCGTCGAGCTGGTCGGTGAGGTCGACGACCGCCGTGTCGAAGACGACGAGTCGCGTGGAGATCGTCCGCATCGAGGCGAGCACCGCCCCGAACACCGAGGCGTACACCACCGATGCCGCCATGGATCCCGACTGGTCGATACAGAGCACGACCTCCTTCTTCGCGGACTGGGACGCCCGTCCGTAGCCGATGAGCCGCTCGGGCACGACGGTGCGGTACTCGGGCAGGTAGTGCTTGAGGTTGGCCGCGATGGTGCGGTTCCAGTCGATGTCGTGGTGGCGCGGCCGGCTGATCCGCGCGCTGCGGTCCAGGGCGCCGGTGAGCGTGGCCCGGGTGCGGGTGGCGAGCCGCTTCTCCAGGTCCTCGACGACCTTGCGCACGACCGCCCGCGCGGTCTCCTTGGTCGTCTCCGGCATCGCCTTGTTGAGCGAGAGCAGTGTGCCGACGAGGTGCACGTCGGCCTCCACCGCCTCCAGCATCTCCGGCTCCAGCAGCAGCGTGGACAGCCCGAGCCGGTCGATGGCGTCGCGCTGCATGACCTGGACGACGGAGGACGGGAAGTAGGTCCGGATGTCCCCGAGCCACCGCGCCACGGACGGCGCCGACGCCCCGAGCCCCGCGGAACGGTCCCGTCCCCGCTGTCCCTGCCGGTCCGCCTTCCCGTACAGCGCGGTCAACGCCCCGTCCATCGCTGCGTCCCGGCCGGACAGCGCGCATCCGGTGCCGTCGGCCGTGTCGCCCCCGAGGACCAGTCGCCAGCGCCGCAGCCGCTCCTGCCCCGGCTCCGTCGTCTCGGCCGTCATCGACGCTCCCCCGTACGGGTCCTGTCCCACAGCGGAACGACGGCGATGGGGCGCGCGGGACGGGCCTGCGTGCCGCCGCCGTCGCCGTTCCCCGCGACGGCCGCCCTTCCGGCGCCCTCTCGGGTCTTCCTCGGTCGGTCGTTCGTCATCCCGTCACCCCCGCCGGCTCGTTCTCGACCTTCTCTTCCACGTTCTCCTCCACCCGTTCGGGACCGTCCGTCCCGCCAAGCCCCAGGAGCAGTCGCACCACCGGCAGTACGGCGTCGGCGCGTTCGCTCTCGAGCTCGGCCGCGAAGCCGGTCAGACCGGAACCGGCCGCCACTGCGCTCGCCCGCCGGCCCGGCCCCCGCCGCACGAGTTCGCCGAGCGTGCGCCGCACTCCGGCCTCGTACGCCGAGAACGTCCGCCGCAGCAGCGGCAGTACATCGGTGAACGCCTCCGCCGGCACCCCGGTCAGCCAGGCGTCGACCAGCCCGAGCAGCCGCTCGTCGTGCAGCAGGAGCATCCCTCCGCCCGAGCCGCCGCCGACGAAGCCCTCGATCCATGCCGCCGCGTCGCCCGGGGGTGTGCCGGGCGACAGCACCAGACCCATGAGCCTGGCCGCCTCGTCCTGGGCCAACTCACCGTCGTCCAGCAGCAGTCGTACGGCTCGCCCGCGGATCACTCCGGGCACGGTGTCCCGCACGGACAGCACGTGCAGAACCGTCTGCCAACGGGCGCGCAGATCACGGCGGTTGCCGGGACCGTCGGCCGGGGGCGCGGCGGCCGGGCGGCCGGGCACGGAGCCGGGAGCCGGCTCGTCCGACGGCCGTCCGGCGGACTCCGGCGCCTCGGCGAGAAGGGCCACCGCGCCCTGCACCGCGTCCACATGGCGCCGCATCTCCTCGGCCGCGTCCGCGTCCAGGGCCGCGCAGGCCGGGGGGAGGCCGACGAAGATCCGCTCGGCGAGCCCCGCCGCGACCCCGGCCAGCGCCCCGGTGTCGGTGCCGCGCACGTCGCCGTAGCGCAGGGACCGGACCAGCGCCGGCAGGGCCTGGGCGAGATGACCGACATCCGTGTCGAGCGCGGCCCGGTCGGAGAGGACCCGCATCACCACGGGCAGGGCTTCGGGCAGTTCGGCCAGCAGGCAGCGCTCGGCGAGCGCGGTGACCTCGGCGAGCCCCTGGGCGGCGACCGCGTCCGCCTCCGCCCTGGCCGTCGCGGCGGCGAGCACGGTCGTACCCCACACGCCCGCTTCCGCCACCCGCACCGCCAGCTCCGGCTCCCAGCGCAGCCGCCAGGTCTCCCGGAACGTCCCCGTGCTCCCCCGCGAGGCCGTCGGCTCGCCCCATGCGACGCCCAGCAACCGCAGCCGGTGCAGCAGCCTGCTGCGCCCGGCGTCGGTCTCCTTGCGCAGGTCCAGCTCCAACTCCCGCTCGAGCGCCTCCGGTTTGAGCCGCAACCGGCGCTGGATACGGTCCAGGTCCCGCTGCAGCGGCACCGCCGGCGCCGACCGCGGCACCTCCCCCAGCACGTCTCCGACGACGAGCCGGTCGTGCACCAGCGCCAGCGGCACGTCCGAGCCCTCGCACATCACCGCGCGCACGGCGTCGGTCGTCTCGCCGAGTCCCGGCAGCGGACGGCCCCGCATCGCGGCGAGCGTCTCGGCCAGCCGCACCGCCTCGATGACGTGCGCGGAGGAGACGATCCGGTCCTCCTCGCGCAGCAGTCCGGCGACCTTGGTCAGCCACCGCTCGACCGGCCGGTCCGGTGCGCCGAACAGATGCCCGTACCAGCCCGGCGAGTCGATTCCCGCGCCGTAACCGCCGGCCCGGGACAGACGCCGGTGCGTCCACGGCACCCACGTCATGTCCGCCTTCACCTTGGGCAGGCCCTTCAGCAGTGCCCGGTCGACGGTGACGGCCGTCCTCCGCCGCAGCGCGGGGACGTGCCAGGCACCGCACACGACGGCCACCTCGTCCCCGAACTCGCGTTGCGCCGCCCGGACCTGGAGCCGCATGTACGCCTCGCGCACGAGATCCCGGTCATGCCCCGCGTCGCCGTACGTCTCGCGCAGCGCCCCCATCGCCTCTTCCATCACCCTGAACGGTGCGAAGGGGTCCCCGTCGCCGCTCCCCCGGTGCTCCACGACGTCCTCCCACCACCGCTCGGGATCGTCGTACCCGGCGGCTTCGGCGAGCACCGCGAGGGGGTCGACACGGATGTCGGCGTCCGTGTCCGCGGCCCTGTCGCCCTCCTCCCCCACGGCTCGCTCGGTCTCGTCCCGCCCCCATGCCAACGAGTGGGTCGCCGGCAGATCGATGAAGCGGGCCGGCACGTCGTGCTCCAGCGCCCAGCGGATCGCGACCCACTCCGGGGAGAACTCGGCGAACGGCCAGAAGGCCGAGCGGCCGGGCTCGTCCACGGCGTGGGCGAGCAGGGCGACCGGCGGCCGCATGTCCTCCTCGCCGGCCAGCGCGATCAACGCGTCGGCCTCGGGCGGACCCTCGATCAGTACGGTCCCGGGCCGGGCCGCGTCCAGCGCCGCCCGCACGGCGCGTGCCGAACCGGGCCCGTGATGCCGCACGCCGAGCAGCAGCGGCCCGCCCCCGGCCGCCCGGCCCCCGTCCCTCTCGGGGCCCGTCACGCGCTCACCTCTCGGCAGGCCCGGTAGAAGTCCGTCCAGCCGTCGCGCTCGCGGACGACCGCCTCCAGGTACTCACGCCAGACGACGCGGTCGGCCGCGGGGTCGCGGACGACGGCGCCGAGGATGCCCGCGGCGACGTCGCCGGCCCGCAGGACGCCGTCGCCGAAGTGGGCCGCCAGGGCCAGGCCGTTGGTGACGACGGAGATCGCCTCGGCCGTCGACAGCGTGCCGCTCGGGGACTTGACCTTGGTCCGGCCGTCGGCGGTGACGCCGTCGCGCAGCTCACGGAAGACCGTCACGACGCGGCGGATCTCGTCGACGCCGTCGGGCACCGCCGGCAGGTCGAGGGAGCGGCCGATCTGATCGACGCGCCGCGAGACGATGTCGACCTCGGCCTCGACGCTCTCCGGCAGCGGCAGCACCACCGTGTTGAAGCGGCGGCGCAGGGCGCTGGAGAGGTCGTTGACCCCGCGGTCGCGGTCGTTGGCCGTGGCGATCAGGTTGAAGCCGCGGACCGCCTGCACCTCCTGGCCCAGCTCCGGTATCGGCAGCGTCTTCTCGGACAGGATGGTGATGAGGGTGTCCTGCACGTCGGCCGGGATGCGGGTCAGCTCCTCCACCCGCGCCGTCATCCCCTCCGCCATGGCCCGCATGACCGGGCTGGGCACCAGGGCGTCGCGGCTGGGGCCGTGCGCGAGGAGCTGCGCGTAGTTCCAGCCGTAGCGGATCGCCTCCTCGGGTGTGCCCGCCGTGCCCTGCACGAGCAGCGTGGAGTCGCCGCTGACCGCCGCCGCCAGGTGTTCCGACACCCAGGTCTTGGCCGTGCCGGGCACGCCCAGCAGAAGCAGGGCGCGGTCGGTGGCGAGTGTGGTGACGGCCACCTCGACGATGCGGCGCGGGCCCACGTACTTCGGTGTGATCACCGTCCCGTCCGGCAGGGTGCCGCCGAGCAGATACGTCGCCACCGCCCACGGCGACAGCTTCCAGCGGGCCGGGCGCGGACGGTCGTCCTGCGCCGCCAGCGCGGCGAGTTCACCGGCGAAGGCGTCCTCGGCGTGCGGACGCAACGCCTCGGCCGGCTCCTTCACACGTGCTTCGGCCGCTTCGACGGTCGTCGGTTCCACGGACACAGACATGGCTGAGGCCCCCTCCAGCTCGGCCGGTTCGGATCTGCCACCAACCGTGCACCACGCCACTGACAATCGGCTCTGACCTGCGCAAACGCGCTCGCGGGGTCGATTGTCAGTGGTGGGATCTACCGTCGAAGACATGACTCAGCAGGGGGTGCGCTGGAGCGCGGACCAGGTGCTGGCACTGGCGCCTGACGCCGCGTCACGCAAAGCGGGGAGCAAACTCGGGGCGGCGGGGCCGTGGTCCGGGACGGGCAGTTGTGACGAGGGGACGGTGTGGGGGCTGTGCAAGGGCAGCGGCAGCAAGCCGTATCAGACGGTCGTCGATCTCGCGGACGCGGCGGGCCCGGCGTACAAGTGCAGTTGTCCGAGCCGCAAGTTCCCGTGCAAGCACGCGCTCGGGCTGTTGCTGCTGTGGGCGGAGGACGGGGCGGTGCCGGCCGGGCAGGCGCCGGACTGGGCGCTGCAGTGGATGGAGGGGAGAAGGCAGCGCGCCGAGCAGAAGCGGGAGGCGCAGGCCGCCGGTTCGCCGCCGGGGGCCGCTGATCCGGAGGCGGCACGGCGCCGGGCGGACCGCCGGGCCGAGCGGGTGACCGCGGGGGCGACCGAGCTGGAGCAGCGCCTGGCGGACCTGTTGCGCGGCGGCCTGGCGGGCGCGGAGCAGACGGGGTACGGGCTGTGGGAGGAGACCGCTGCCCGCATGGTGGACGCGCAGGCGCCCGGACTGGCGGCGCGTGCGCGGGAGTTGGCGGTGATCCCGTCGTCCGGGCCGGGGTGGCCCGTGCGCCTGCTGGAGGAGTGCGCGCTGCTGCACCTCTTGGACCAGGGGTGGCTGGGGCGTGAGCGGCTGCCGGAGGGGCTGGCGGCGACGGTCCGGTCCCGTGTCGGCCTGCCGGGCTCCGCGGACGGTCCGCCGCTGCGCGACCGCTGGCTGGTCCTGGCGCAGTACGACACGACGGACGCCCGGCTGACGACGCGCCGGATCTGGCTGCACGGCGCCGACTCGGACCGCACGGTGCTGCTGCTGTCCTACGGCGCCGCGGGCCGCGCCCCGGAGCTCGCGCTGCCGGTGGGGCTGCTCCTGGACGCGGAGGTGTCGGCCTATCCGGGGACCGGGCAGCTGCGGGCGGCGCTCGGTGAGCAGTTCGCGCCGCCGGCGCAGGCGGCGATACGGCCGCGGGGGGTGACGACATCGCAGGCCGCCGCCCGCTACGGCACGGCGCTGCGGGACGACCCGTGGCTGGAGTCCGTACCGGTGACGCTGGACCGGGTCGTGCCGACGCCGGACGGCGACTCCTGGCAGCTCGCGGACGCCGACGAGGACACGGCGCTGCCGCTCACGCCCACCGCGGGGTCCCGCCCGGGCCTGTGGCGCCTGGTCGCCCTCTCGGGCGGCGCCCCCGTGACGGTGTTCGGCGAGTGCGGCCACCGCGGCTTCACCCCGCTGACGGCCTGGCCCGAGGCGGCCGGCGAGGCGGTGCCTCTGTGCTGAGCCACCCGGCCGGACAGCTGCGCCGCACGGCATCGGAGGACGACGACACGCACATCACGCGCCACCGGCGTCCACCGCGACCGTCCCGGCACAGGCCCACAGCGATCACAGGCCCCGGGAAACCGTCCAGCCACTTGGGGCGCACGGCCATCACAAGCACCTTTCTTAGCAATTTTACGCATTTGTCCGATCTGGCGGGACACTCGGTTCCCCTGAGTCTTCAACGACTCCTGGGCGCCGCACGGAGAGGAAGCGCATGACGACCAGTCCATCCACAGCTGTGGATACTCCCGCGCAAGGCGCCTGGGAGGAGCTCGTCACGACGGCGCTGCTCGGCACCGAGCGACGTACGCCGCCGGCCGGCGCGTCGGGACGGGAAGCACCGGTGGCGCTGCTGGACGCGGCGGCCGTGGAGACCCTGCGGCGGCGGGCCGGGCTGCTGCCGGCCCGCGCCGCCGTGCGGCCGGAGCCGGCCGCCGACGACCCGCGCCCCCCGCTGCCCGCGGCGGCGGCCCGCAGGCTGGCGCTGCTGCTCGCGGACCGCCCCGGGACGGGCGGCGGCCGCAGAGGCACGGCACCGGACCTGATGGAGCTGCTGCCCCAGTGGCTGGCGACGGCGAACGCCCGTGGCTTCGCCGCGCCCCCGCAGATGCTGCCCGCGCTGCTGGACGCGGCCCGGGGGCGTACGGATCTGCGGCCGGCAGCGCTGGCGTTCGCCGGACCGCGCGCGATGTGGCTCGCCCGGCTCAACCCGGACTGGCGGTTCGCCCTGCGTGCCGCGCCCGGCGGGGGCGCGGCGCTGCCGCGGCTCGAGGACGGGGAGCGGACCCGGCGGCTGTGGCAGGAGGGTCTGTTCGCGGAACGCGTCGCCCTGCTGTCCGCGCTGCGCGCCGGGGAGCCCGCCGCCGCGCGTGAGCTGCTGGTGACGACCTGGGCGACAGAGCGGGCCGAGGACCGTCTGATGTTCCTCGACTCGTTGCGCACGGGCCTCGGCCCGCAGGACGAGCCGTTCCTGGAACAGGCGTTGGCCGACCGCAGCCGCAATGTCAGGGCGACGGCCGCCGAGTTGCTCTCGGCGCTGCCCGACTCGGCCCTCGCCGCGCGGATGGCGGTCCGGGCCGGGGCCTGCGTGGCCGTCGACCACACCGGCGACACACCGACGATCGCCGTCGAGGCGCCGCACGAGTGCGACGCGGGCATGGAGCGGGACGGAGTCGTGGCGAAGGCTCCGGCGGGACGGGGCGAACGGTCGTGGTGGTTCGGGCAGTTGGTCGAAGCGGCACCGCTCGCGGCCTGGCCAGTTCGGCTCGGCGGACGGACACCCGCTCAGATCGTGGCCCTGCCGGTGGCGGACGACTGGCAGGGCGAACTGCACGCGGCGTGGTGCCGGGCCGCCGTACGGCAGCGGGACCCCGAGTGGGCGCGGGCGCTGCTCGGTGTTCCCTCGGCGCCGGAGGCGGGCGGGCCGGGGGCGGTGTCGCTGGCCGAGCGCGCCAAGCTGCTCGGCACACTGGCCGCCGGCGAACGGGCCGACTGGGTGGCCGGGTTCATCGCGGCCCACGGGCTGTCCGAGGCGTTCCAGCTGCTCGGGGTGTGCGCGGTGCCCTGGTCCGCACCGCTCGGGCGGGCGGTGGTCGACGCCCTCAACATCGCGCGTGACGCGGGGAGTTACCCATGGAGCTTCAGCGGAGTGATGGGGCTGGCCGAGCGCTGCCTCGACCCTTGCGAGGCGAGCCGCCTCGACGGCCTGCTGGCGGTGCCGGCCGAGACGGAGGACTCGTCACCGGGAGCGGGCGGGTACTGGGCGGAGGCGTTCCAGCGCCTGGGTACGACGTTGCGCCTGCGCGCGGCGATGGCGGAGGAGCTGGGGGCGTAGGGCAGCACGTCCTCGGGGCCGGCCACCCCCAGCCACCCGCGGCTCGCGGCGGGGGTCTACGCCTCCGCCGGCTGCCTCACGTTCGCGCGCACCCAGTCCACGATCGACTGCGTCGTCGCGCCGGGCGTGAAGATCTCCGCGACGCCCTTCTCCTTCAGCGGGGCGATGTCCGCCTCGGGGATGATCCCGCCGCCGAAGACGAGGATGTCCTCCGCTTCCCGCTCCTTGAGCAGGTCGATCACCGCGGCGAAGAGCGTGTTGTGGGCGCCCGAGAGGATGGACAGCCCGATCGCGTCGGCGTCCTCCTGGATCGCGGTGTCGACGATCTGCTCGGGCGTCTGGTGGAGGCCGGTGTAGATGACCTCCATACCGGCGTCGCGCAGCGCCCGCGCGATCACCTTGGCTCCTCGATCGTGGCCGTCGAGCCCCGGCTTGGCCACCACCACGCGGATCGGACCGGCTGCCACACCCATCACTGCCTCCATGAAGCGACTGCATCCATCCCTACCGACAGGTACTGCCGTACCCACATCGGCCGGGGAAGTGAACGAACGTTATCGCCAGCATCCCGCAACCCGCCGTTTCACGGTGCGGACCGAGGGGGAAATCACACGGTGGGACACGTTCGCAGCGCACCGTTCCAAGTCTTCGCGGCCCAAGGACCGCAGCGGGAGCAGGCGCAACGGGAGCCGCGACGAGGTCGCCGCACCACCGCGCCGCAGGCCGCGCGCTGTGGCGGTGCGGTGGGTCGGTGTTGCCCAAAAGGCATCATCGGCCCCTTCGCCGCGTTTTCCCACGAGGGCACACGGGGGTCGGAGCCGTCCTCCTGTGTGTCGACAGGAGGTCGGCCATGAAGGTCACCAGGGCAGTGCAGCCCTTTCTCCCGCTCTGCCAGCGGCTGCTCCCCATCAGACTCGCGGGAATCTCCGTGGCCCTGCTGAAGGCGACCGCCCTGGAACTGGCGATCCTCGCGGGCCACCTCCTGCTGTATCCCTCCGGCATCACCCAGGAACGCCGCACGCCGGTACCGCTGCCCTCATCCGACGGCGCCGCACAGCTCCCGACCGGGTCGAAGCCGCCGGTCGTGCTGCTGCACGGCTTCATAGACAACCGCTCGGTCTTCGTGCTGCTGCGCCGCAGCCTCGCCCAGAGCGGCAGGCAGCTGGTCGAGTCGCTCAACTACTCGCCGCTGACCTGCGACATCCGGAGTGCGGCCGAGCTGCTCGGCCGGCACATAGAGGAGATCTGCGAGCGCACCGGCAGCCGCCAGGTCGACGTGGTCGGACACAGCCTCGGCGGGCTGATCGCCCGGTACTACGTACAGCGGCTCGGCGGCGACGTCCGGGTCCGCACGCTGGTGACCCTGGGCACTCCGCACTCCGGCACCCGCGTGGTGCCGCTGGCGAACGCGCACCCGATCGTGCGGCAGATGCGCCCCGGCTCGGAGCTGATCGAGGAGCTGAAGCGGCCGGCACCGGGCTGCCGTACGCATTTCATCAGTTTCTGGAGCGACCTGGACCATCTGATGGACCCGCTGGAGACGGCCTGCATCGATCACCCCGATCTGATGACGCAGAACGTGCAGGTGAGCGGGATCGGGCATCTCGCCCTGCCCGTGCACCCCGCCGTGGCCACCGGGATACGCCAGGCCCTCGACGCCGACCTGCCGGGAGCCGAAGCCGTCGCCCGCTCCGGCGGCCTCACCGTGGCCTGAGAGCCCGCTGACAACCCACCGCCATCGAACGCATTTCGAACACAAGGCCAAAGCCGCGCCCGCACTCCCCCGAAACACCGCCGAATGCCCGTTTCCTGCGCGCCCGAAACCAGTTGAAGATTGTCGCGCCCGCATACCGCCGGGTACAGTCGCCGCACTGCTCTGGCAGCCCCTGTTGTCGAGGCGAAAGAGAAGTTGGTGAACGACCGTCACCCGTCGGGGACCATGACCACCCCGGCTCCGGCTTCCGAGGCCGCCTCCGCGCACTACGCGTCGTACGGCACCCAGGAAGTCCAGTACGGCGACTTCACCACGCACGGCGGTTACGACGCGAACGGTTTCGCGACCGGCGCGCACGCGACGGCGACCTTCGCCGCGGACCCCCTCTTCGGCAACCTCCCCACGGACGCCACGGGCTCGTACGACACGACCCACTGGTCCACCGGCGACCATCAGTCCCTGCACTACGACGCGTACGCCGCCCAGCACCACGCCGCCTACGACACCGGTGTCTACGACGCGACGGCCTGGACGGGCGAGTACCAGCAGCTCTCCGGCATCCCGCCGCAGGCCACCGGGAACGACACCTCCGGCCACTGGGACGCGAGCGCCTGGCTGCAGCCGGACCAGGCCGGCGCCGCCAACGACCGGACGCAGCACTGGGAGTGGGGCACCCAGGCCTTCGACACCGGGGCGTACGACGCCACCCAGTGGAACTCCGACGGCAAGACACCCGCGGCAGGCGAACCGTTCGGCCAGCAGGCCACCGCCGTCTTCGAGCAGGTCGAGCCGGGCGCCTACGAGGAGCACCCGCAGACACCGGACGCCTACGAGGAACTCCCGCAGGAAGACGGCGAGTCGACCGCCACGGGTGAGATGCCTGCCGTGACGCCCCTGCTGGACGACCAGGAAGAGACGACGCCCGCTCCGGCTTCGCGCGCGGCCGCCCGCAACGCCTCCCGCTCCCGCCGCCGTACGCCCCCCAAGCGCTCGGCGCTGCTGACCATCGCCGTCCCCTCGGCCTGTGTGATGGGGGTCGCGGGGATCGCGGCGGCCTCCGTGGGCACCTTCTCCTCCGACGACGGTTCGACGACCGCCTCGGCCGCGCAGGCGGTGAAACCGGCCGCCGCCAACAACAAGCTGGACTCCCAGCTCGAGAGCCTGTCGGCGGGCGCCGACGACTTCGCGGACCGGGCGAGCCGCACGCAGGAGCGCATCGACCTCAAGGCGCAGCAGGAGGCCGAGAAGAAGAAAGCGGCCGCGGAGGCGGCCCGCAAGGAGCGGCTGCGCCCCAAGTACGCCCTGCCGGTCACCCAGCGGGGGCTCAGCGCCTACTTCGGGCAGGCCGGCATCAACTGGATGTCCGTGCACACCGGCATCGACTTCCCCGTCTCCTACGGCACGACGGTGATGGCCGCGACCGACGGCACCGTCCGCACGCAGTGGAACAGCGCCTACGGCAACATGATGATCGTGACCGCGAAGGACGGCACGGAGACGTGGTACTGCCACCTCTCCACCTATCGCGTCGCCTCCGGTACGACGGTGAAGGCCGGCCAGCCGATCGCGTACTCCGGCAACTCGGGCAACTCGACCGGCCCGCACCTGCACTTCGAGGTGCACCCGGCGGGCGGTTCGGCCATAGACCCGCTGCCGTGGCTGCGCAGCCACAACCTCGACCCGACGTAAGCGTCCCCGACCACCGTACGAGCCCCCGCTCCCGAGGAGCAGCGGGGGCCGTTTCGCGTCAGAGCTTCTCGACCGGCGCGTACCGCAGCAGCAGCCGCTTGGGCTTGGCGTCCCCGAAGTCGATCGTCGCCTCCGCGTTCCCGCCCGTGCCCTTGACCGCGACGACCGTGCCGAGCCCGAACTGGTCGTGCGTGACCCGGTCGCCGACGGCCAGGGAGACCACCGGCTTCTCCGACGTACGGCGCGTGGCGAAGCCCGACGCCCCCGACGCCGAGGAGCGCGAGCGGGAGGACGACAGGGAAGCGGCCACCCCGGACGCGGGCCCGGAGGACACGGGGGCCGTGGCGCCCGTGCGCTTCCAGTCGACGTGGTGGGCCGGGATCTCCTCCAGGAAGCGGGAGGGCGGGTTGTACGACGGCTGGCCCCAGGCGCTGCGCAGGGACGAGCGGGTGAGGTACAGCCGTTCCCGCGCGCGCGTGATGCCGACGTAGGCCAGCCGCCGCTCCTCCTCCAGCTCCTTGGTCTGGCCGAGGGCGCGCATGTGCGGGAAGACGCCGTCCTCCATGCCGGTGAGGAAGACCACCGGGAACTCCAGGCCCTTGGCGGTGTGCAGGGTCATCAGCGTGATGACTCCGGAGCCGTCCTCCTCCTCGTCCGGGATCTGGTCCGAGTCGGCGACCAGCGCCACCCGCTCCAGGAAGTCGGCGAGTCCGGCGGAGGCCTCGCCCTCCGCGGTCTCCTGCTCGAACTCCAGGGCGACGGCGGCGAGTTCCTGGAGGTTCTCGATCCGGGTCTCGTCCTGCGGGTCGGTGGAGGCCTGCAACTCGGCGAGGTAGCCGGTCCGTTCGAGCACCGCCTCCAGGACGGTCGCGGGACCCGCGCCGGAGTCGACGATCGTACGGAGGTCCTCCATCAGCGTGTTGAACTTCTTGACGGCGTTGGTGGACCGCGCGGCCATGCCGTACGCCTCGTCGACGCGGCGCAGCGCCTGCGGGAAGCTGATCCTCTCGCGCTGGGAGAGGGCGTCGATCATCGCCTCGGCGCGCTCGCCGATGCCGCGCTTGGGGACGTTGAGGATGCGGCGCAGCGGCACCGAGTCCTCCGGGTTGGCCAGCACCCGCAGGTAGGCCAGGACGTCCCGGACCTCCTTGCGCTCGTAGAAGCGGACGCCGCCGACGACCTTGTAGGGCAGGCCGACGCGGATGAAGACCTCTTCGAAGACACGGGACTGGGCGTTGGTGCGGTAGAAGACGGCGACATCGCCGGCCTTCGCGTCGCCCGCGTCGGTGAGACGGTCTATCTCGTCGGCGACGAACTGCGCCTCGTCGTGCTCGGTGTCGGCGACATAGCCGGTGATGCGCGCGCCCGCGCCCGCGTTGGTCCACAGGTTCTTGGGGCGGCGGGACTCGTTGCGCTCGATGACCGCGTTGGCCGCGCTGAGGATGGTCTGCGTGGAGCGGTAGTTCTGCTCCAGCAGGATCGTCGTCGCGTCCGGGTAGTCCTCCTCGAACTGGAGGATGTTGCGGATCGTCGCGCCGCGGAAGGCGTAGATCGACTGGTCGGCGTCACCGACGACGCACAGTTCGGCGGGCGGGAGGTCGTGCTCGTTCGGCGGGACGTCCTCGTCGTGCGCGCCGGTGCCGACGAGTTCCCGCACGAGCGCGTACTGCGCGTGGTTGGTGTCCTGGTACTCGTCGACCAGGACGTGGCGGAAGCGGCGGCGGTAGTGCTCGGCGACGTCCGGGAAGGCTCGCAGCAGGTTGACCGTCGTCATGATCAGGTCGTCGAAGTCGAGGGCGTTCGCCTCGCGCAGCCGCGACTGGTACATCGCGTAGGCCTGGGCGAGGGTCTTCTCGAAGCCGTCGGTGGCCTGGGCGGCGAAGTCCTCCTCGTCGATCAGCTCGTTCTTCAGGTTGCTGATCTTGGCGCTGAAGGACTTGGGCGGATAGCGCTTGGGGTCGAGGTCCAGGTCCCGGCAGACCAGCGCCATCAGGCGCTTGGAGTCGGCGGCGTCGTAGATCGAGAACGACGACGTGAAGCCGAGCTTCTTCGACTCGCGGCGCAGGATGCGCACGCACGCGCTGTGGAAGGTCATCACCCACATCGCGTTCGCGCGCGGGCCGACGAGCTGCTCGACGCGCTCCTTCATCTCGCCCGCGGCCTTGTTGGTGAAGGTGATCGCGAGGATCTGGCCGGGGTGCACGTTCCGCGAGCCGAGGAGGTGCGCGATGCGGTGGGTGAGCACACGGGTCTTGCCGGAGCCGGCGCCGGCCACGATGAGCAGGGGGGTGCCGGCGTGCACGACGGCCGCGCGCTGGTTCTCGTTCAGCCCGTCGAGGAGTGCGGCCGGGTCGATCGCGGGGCGCGGGGCGCCGTCGCGGTAGTGACTGTCCCGGTCCGGCGGCACGTCGAACTTCCCGCCGAACAGATCGTCCGGAACAGGCTCCGGTACGTGATCGTCCTCGGGCGGCGGCGGGGGCTCCTCGTGGCCGCGGGGGGCCTGGAGGTCCGCCAGGAAGCTGTCGTCAAAGAGGCTGCTCATCGCTCTCCGAGTCTAGGGGGCCCCACTGACAGCCCGCCGCCGCCCTGAGAACATCGCCGGATCCGATGACGCCGCGCACGCTCCCACACCCGTTCATCACGGTGCGTGACCAGCGGCGGAAGGTTGACCAAAGGTCACGAAAATGTATCGGGCATATCGAACATCGTCCTTCACATGGGCCACACGAGTTGGCTACCGTTCCGCGCAGGCCATACGACCCCCACCGGCGAACGTCGCCGGGCCGCGTGGCCTCCGCCGAGTCCGGGGCGCCGCCGCGCCGTCCGGAGCCGGGGACCCAACCGACCTTGGGGTGAATCGGCCCGACCCCCTGTGGGGCGGACCGTAGGGCAACCCTTCCGAACCACCCGCCCGAACCCGACAGCTAACTCGGTAGGCGGAACATGGAAGGAGTCGCCTCCTTTGGCGTCGCACCGCAAGTCGCGCCCCGCGGGAACGCGCGTAGCAGGCATACGCACCCCCGCTCTCGCCACGGCCACCCTCACCTCCGTGGCACTGCTGTCCCAGACGGCCAACGCAGCACCCTCCACCGACGGCCGGCCCAGCATCGAGGAGGTCGAGAAGAAGGTCGACGACCTCTACCGCCAGGCCGAGTCGGCCACCGAGAAGTACAACGCGGCCAAGGAGAAGACCACCAAGCAGCGCAAGCACGTCGACACCCTCCTCGACGACGTCGCCAAGCGCGCCCAGAAGCTCAACCAGGAGCGCGAACAGCTCGGCTCCTTCGCCGCCGCCCAGTACCGCACGGGGGCCGCCGCGCCCGACACGGCGACCTTCCTGCTCGCCGACTCCCCGCAGGACTACTTCGACCAGACGCAGCTGATGGGCCGGCTGACCTCACGTCAGAAGAGCGCGGTCGACGACTACTTCGCCGAGCAGTCGGTGACGATGAAGAAGCGCGAGGAGGCCTCCCGGAGCCTGGAGACGCTCACCCGGACACAGAGCGACCTGCAGACCGCCAAGTCCACGGTGCAGCACAAGCTCAGCTCCGCGCGCGAACTGCTGTCGAAGCTGACGGCCCAGGAGAAGGCGCGGCTCGCCGAGATCGAGAAGCAGAAGCAGGAGGAGGCCGCCCGCAAGGCAGCGGAGCTGGCCAAGCAGCAGGCGGCCGCGCAGGCCGAGGCGGCGGCCGCGGCCCAGGACAGCGGCTCCACGTCCGGTACCGGCACCGGCACTGGAACCGGCACCGGCACCGGCACCGGCACCTCGGACTCCTCGTACGCCACCAAGGCCGCGAAGGCGATCGCCTTCGCCCGCGCGCAGATCGGCAAGCCGTACGTCTGGGGCGCCACCGGCCCCGGCTCCTACGACTGCTCCGGCCTCACCCAGGCCGCCTGGAAGGCCGCCGGCGTCACGCTCCCGCGCACCACCTACGACCAGGTGAACGCCGGCACCACCGTCCCCCTCACCGACGCCCAGCCCGGCGACCTGATCTTCTTCTACGACGACATCAGCCACGTCGGCATCTACATCGGCAACGGCATGATGATCCACGCCCCGAAGCCGGGCGCGTACGTCCGCGAGGAGTCGATCTACTACGGCGGCGAGTCCATCATCCACAGCGTGGTCCGGCCGGCCTGAGGCCGCCAGAGGGGCGTACGGCTCTCACCGTGCGCCCCGCCGCACCACCACGCGCCGACGTCAGGTCCACAGCACCGCGATGAAGATGTTCGCCGTGGTGAGCGCGCCCACCAGACCGAACATGCTCTTGTCCACCGTCTCCTCGTCCCGCTTCACGTAGACCAGGCCGAGGATCACGATCAGCAGGGCCAGCTTCAGGCCGATCTTGACGTTGTTGACGTGGTGGTCGTCGGCCTGGTTGAGGCCGACCAGGATCGCGCCGGTGAGCAGCATGGTCAGCGCCCCGTGCAGCATGCCGGGGACGAAGCGGGCCGTTCCCTGCCCCATCGCCTTCATCTGGGTGAGGAAGCCGCCGAGGAGCGCGGCGATGCCGACGATGTGCAGGCCGACGAAGAGATGGATGAGTACGTCCATGAGGCCGGAGCTTAGACAGGGGCGCCGGAGGCCCCCGACACCGGCCCTCTCCCCACCCGTCGGTCGCATATATGCGCCATAGCACCCTGCCACCCTGGGGCACCCGAAAACCGGCACATCGGTCAGCGCACCGTGTGAAGCCGACGAGGCAGGGCCTGGATCACGGTCGTACCCGGTCACCCGTCGCCCCACTCACGGCAGTTCCGCACAACGCGTTACCGGACCGACACAGCCAGGTTTAGCGTCCTTCCCCAGGTGACCGGCTCCCCACCGCCGCCCGGGCCAGGGGCGGCAGTCGGCCACCACCGCCGAGAAGGTCCGACGGCGGCCTGCTCCCCCTGTGCGGGCCGCCGCCGGACGCGTAAGCCGCCCCGGACGGGGTGGTCGTACGAAAGGACGTGCAGTCCAGGTGGCAGCGCATCGCAAGCCCGGTCGGCGATCATCACTGGGCGGCAGCACCGCCCGTACGGCCTTCACGATCGCCCTGGCGGGCGCCGCCACCGCGACGGCCTTCGACGGGACCGGGCAGGCCGAGCCGCAGCTGACTCCCGCACAGGTCAAGGTGAAGGTGGACCGGCTCTACCAGGAGGCGGAGACCGCCACCCAGAAGTACGACGGCGCGAAGGAGAAGGCGCAGGCCGCCGAACACCGGCTGTCGGCCCTGCGGGACGAGGCCGCGCGCAAGACGGAGAGGCTCAACTCGGCGCGCGACGCGCTGGGTTCGACAGCGGCGGCGCAGTACCGGGGCGGCGGGCTGGACCCCGCGCTGCAGCTCGTCCTCTCCAGCGATCCCGACCGCTACCTGGACGGCGCCGAGTTCGTCGACCGGGTCGGCACCCGGCAGGCGGCGGCCGTCGCGGGCGTCCGCGAACAGCTGCGGGAGATCCAGCGGTTGCGCGGGACCGCGCGCGTCGAGCTGACCTCTCTGAAGGCACGGCAGGCCGAACTGGCCCGGCAGAAGAAGACGATCACCGGCAAGCTGGACTCGGCACGGCGGCTGCTGTCCGGCCTGTCGCCCGAGGAGCGCGCCCGGCTCGGACTGGACGGCGGCGGTGCCGGCCGCGCTTCCCGGTCGGGCACGGACGGGCGCGTCGGCCTCCAGGCGCCCGGCTCGGCGACGGCCCAGGCGCCCGACTCCCGTGCCGCGGCCGCCGTCGCGTACGCCTACGCCAAGCTCGGCAGCCCCTATGTGTGGGGCGCCACCGGCCCGGACGCCTTCGACTGCTCGGGCCTAGTCCAGTCCGCGTACCGCTCCGCGGGCGTCTCCCTTCCCCGCACGACATACGCCCAGATCGACGCCGGCCGGCGGGTCTCCCGTTCCGAACTGCTCCCGGGCGACCTGGTGTTCTTCTACTCGGGCATCAGCCACGTCGGCCTCTACATCGGCAACGGGCAGATGATCCACGCCCCGAACCCCTCGGCCCCGGTGCGGATCGCGCCGATCGACGAGATGCCGTTCGCGGGGGCGACGCGGGTGGTGTGAGCCTCAGACCAGTCGCCGGGCCGTCGCCCACCTGGTCAGCTCGTGCCGGTTCGACAGCTGCAGCTTCCGCAGGACCGCCGAGACATGGGACTCGACCGTCTTCACCGAGATGAACAGCTGCTTGGCGATCTCCTTGTAGGCGTACCCGCGGGCGATCAGGCGCAGCACCTCGCGCTCGCGCTGGGTGAGCCGGTCCAGGTCCTCGTCGACCGGCGGGGCGTCGGTGGAGGCGAACGCATCCAGGACGAAGCCGGCCAGACGCGGGGAGAACACGGCGTCCCCCTCCTGGACCCGGAAGACGGAGTTGACGAGGTCGGTGCCGGTGATCGTCTTGGTGACGTAGCCGCGGGCGCCGCCGCGGATCACGCCGATCACGTCCTCCGCCGCGTCCGACACGGACAGGGCGAGGAAGCGGACGGGCTGCTCGGCGTCGGCCATCAACGGGGCGCAGCGGCGCAGCACTTCGACCCCGCCGCCGCCCGGGAGGTGGACGTCGAGGAGGACGACCTCGGGGCGGGTCGCGGTGATGACCGTGACCGCCTGGTCGACGTCCGCGGCCTCGCCGACGACCTCGACGCCGGTCTCGTCGGTACGGCCGATCTCGGCCTGTACGCCTGTCCGGAACATGCGGTGGTCGTCGACGAGGACCACGCGCACGTGCCGCCCGCCGGCGCTCCCACCGGTCGGTTCCACGGACTCGTTCGCCTCGGTCGGATCGCTCATGACGTCTTCTCCGCCCTCTCCATCTCCAACTCGACCTCCGTGCCGCCGTCGGGCACCGCGCGCAGCCGCGCCGTGCCGCCGTTGCGCTCCATGCGGCCGATGATCGATTCTCTGACGCCCATGCGGTCGGCGGGTATCGAGTCGAGGTCGAAGCCGGGGCCGCGGTCCCGCACCGACACGAACACCGTCTTCCCCTCCACTTCGGCATAGACCTGCACCGCGCCTCCCTCGCCACCGTACTTGGCGGCGTTGACCATCGCCTCGCGCGCGGCCTGCATCTGCGCGGCGATCCTCTCGTCGAGCGGGCAGTCGCCGACCACGACGACCTCGATGGGGACGCCGTGCTTGTCCTCCACCTCGGCGGCGTTGCGCCGGACCGCGTCGGCGAGATTGGCGGGCTCGTCGGCCTCGTCCTTGCCGGTGCCCTCCGGCTTGTACAGCCAGGTGCGCAGGTCGCGTTCCTGGGCGCGGGCCAGGCGGCGCACCTCGCCGGCGTTCTCCGCGTTGCGCTGGATCAGGGTCAGGGTGTGCAGCACGGAGTCGTGGACATGGGCGGCGACCTCGGCGCGCTCCTGAGCGCGAATGCGCATCAGGCGCTCCTCGGACAGGTCCTGGGTCATGCGGACGAGGTAGGGCCCGGCGAGGAGCGTGATGCCGACGAGGACCGCGAGGGCCGCCTGCAGGACGGAGCCTAGATGGGCGGCGGAGCCCTGGAGGACGAAGATGCCGGAGACACCGGCGGTGACGAGGAGGACGCCGCCCGCGGCGCGCAGCAGGGTGAGCGTGCGGCGGCGGCTGCCGACCTCGACCCAGCGGGCCCGCCGGGCGTTGTCCGCCTGGCGCCAGACCAGTGCGACGCCCGCGCCGACGAGGACGGCGGGCCACAGGTAGGCCTTGACGCCCCCGCTGAGGTTGACGTTGCCCACGAAGACCAGGGCCACCACGACCATGAGGAGCAGCGCGACGATCTGGCCCCGGTCCGGTCTGCGGGCCACGAGCCGTCGGCGGCCGTCGGGCGAGGTCTCGGTGCTGACGAACGCCGGGGGCTTCTGCCCGCCGACGCCGCCGACGCCCAGCGGCACGAAGAACCAGAACGCGGCGTACAGCAGCGCGCCGAGGCCGTCCGCCATGAACAGGCCCACGAAGACCAGCCGGACCCAGATGACGGGCAGTCCGAGATGCCCGGCGAGCCCCCGCGCCACGCCACCCAGCCAGCGTCCGTCGCTGCTGCGGTAGAGCTTGCGCGGCGGCCGCGGTTCGACGAGGGGCGCTGCAGCGGCTTCCGGCATGCCACCGATACTCACACGGCCGGCGGACGGGGACATCAGGGTCGGCCCCCGAGACTCCCCTGATCTTCGGCGGCGCGGCCCGTCGAACGCTTCCCGGGCGCCGGCTCAGGGGCGATATCAGGGTCGGTCCAGGGTCGTCCCGACTCCCGCCGGGGCGGCCCGCCCGTCACCATGGAGCCATGACAGATCACGAGCGCGCCGCGACGGGTCCGGGACCCGGCTCCGGCCCGCGCCCCTCTCCGGGCGCCGGGCCGCAGGATGCCGCGCCCGCCGCGCACGCCCCGACTGCCACCGGCCCGGAAGCCGACAAGGACCCCGGCCCGAACTCCGGCGCAGTGCCCGGCGCGGGCTCCGGCCCGGCGGCGGACTCCGGCGCCTCGGAGAGGTTCCGGCGCGACCGGCGGTACAAGATGCTCGCCGGAGTGTGTTCCGGGCTCGGGCGGCAGTGCGACATGGACCCGGTGATCTTCCGGATCACCCTCGTCGTGCTCTCCGCGACCGGCGGCATCGGCCTGATCTTCTACGGCTTCGTATGGCTCCTCGTCCCGTTCGAGGACGACGAGGAGAACGAGGTCCGCAAGCTGCTCACCGGCCGCGTCGACGGGCAGGCGCTGGCCGCGGTGCTGTTCGCGCTGGTCGGCTGCGGGGTGTTCCTGACCATGCTGCGGAACGGCGGGGTGCTGGCCTTCGCCGTCGTCCTGTCCCTGCTGCTGGCGGGCGCCGGGTACTGGTCGCGTCAACGCGGCACCCCCGACCCGGACCCGCTGGCCGCCCAGGCCGTCGCCGACGCCCCGCCGGAGGCCCAGGCGCCGCCCGTCCCCGCCTCCTACCCCTCCTGGTGGCGCGAGCCCATCGTCAAGGACGGCACCCACGTCGGCGGCACCGGCTATCTGTGGGGTCCCCGGGAATCCCGCGACCGGGACATCGCCGCGGCCGTCAACATCAGCCTCGGCAACTCCTGGATCAACCGCACGGACACACGCGCCCCGCGCGTCCCCGCGCCGAAGCCGCGCGGCCCCCGCTGGATCGGTGGCTGGATCTTCCTGCTCGCTCTCCTCGCGGGCGGCCTCGGCACCGCGGCCACGTGGCACGACCACGCGCTCGGCACCAGCCTGCAGACCGGACTCGCCTGGGCGCTCGTCGTCTTCGGCCTCGGCATAGCCCTCAGCGCGTTCCTGGGGCGCACGGGAGCGGGGTCGATCTTCCTGGCCGTCGTCACGGCGGCGCTGCTCGCCTCGTCGGCCGCCCTGCCCAAGGACATCGGCACGCACTGGACGCGCACGACCTGGCGGCCGCCCGCCGTGGCGGACGTGCAGGACAAGTACCACCTCGGCAGCGGTGTCGGCACCCTGGACCTGAGCCGGCTGCGGCTGACGAAGGGGCAGACGGTGAGCACGGGTGCCGAGGTCGGGGCGGGCCGGCTGTGGGTGATCGTGCCGAAGGACGTGACCGTGCGGCTGTCGATCGACGTGGGCGTGGGCGACATCCAGTTGCCGGGGGAGCGAAGGCAGGACGTGGACGTGCAGCCGGGCAAGCACAAGGACGTGACGCTGAAACCGGTCAAGGGCGGCAAGAACGCCGGCACCCTCGACCTCGATCTCCAGGTCGGCCTCGGTCAGGCGGAGGTGAGCCGTGCTGCGTCATGAGTTCCAGCCCGGAAGGCTGGTCGCCGGCTGCTTCCTCGCTCTGGCGGGCGTCGTCTACGCCGGGGACGCGGGCGGGGCGTGGGAGACGCCGTGGTTCGCGGTGATACCGCTCGTCGTGGGCGGGCTGTGCCTCGCCGGCGTGGTGGGACTGATCGGCCGGGGCATACGCCGACGGCGGACGGTGTCGGCCGGCGGGGAGACGGCGCCGGTGGGCGCGGGAGCGGAACCGCCTGAGTAGCGCTCCGCCCGCGCGGCCCACCGGCCGCCCCCGCTCGGCCCACCGGCTCGGAGCGACCTACCGGTACCCTCCCGCCCGCCTCCGTCGCCGGGTGCGCAGGGCGGCGTCCAGGGAGAACATGGGGGCGCCCGCGAGGACCAGCGGGAGCCAGGCCATCAGGTAGGCGAGGTCGTTGCCGTAGTAGTACGGGTCGTTGGCCCAGCTCACGGTCATCCACAGGCTGAAGGAGATGAGCGCGCCGCCGAGCGCCGCGAGGCGGGCCAGCAGGCCTATCAGGGTGCCGATGCCGACGGCCAGCTCGCCGAAGGCGATGGCGTAGCCGAAGCCGACGGGGTTCTTCAGGGCCATGTCGACCAGGGCCGGGATGGCCGAGGAGTCACGCACGGAGCGCATCGTCTCGCCGATCGAGCCCGCGCCGGAGGACTTCATGAAGGCGCTGTTCGTGAGCTTGTCCAGTCCGGCGTAGATGAAGGTGACGCCGAGGAAGACACGCAGAGGGAGAAGGGCGTAGCGGGCGAGGTTGTCCCGCCAGCCACGTTCGTCGTCGAGATGGGGGGTGTATGTGTCCGTGCGCATGCCGTGAGTCATCGCTGTCGCCTCTCGCCCGTCGGGCCGGGACCCCTTGACAGACGATACGTACGCACGGGCGGAGGCGCTCAAACTGTTCGAGGAGTTTTCCGCCCAGTACCCGACGACTCGGCCGAAGCGGTCACATTGATGCCAGTCGGCCACATTGCTGTCAGTCGGTCACATCGATCGCATACCGGTTCGTCTCCACTCCGGCCGCCGTCACCACCTGCACCTCGACCCGGCCGGGCTCCACGTCGGCCGGTACCGGCACCGTGAGCACCGCGTCGGTCGGGTTGCTGAATCCGCCGGTGACCGGGACGAGCGGGACGTGCACGTTCACCGCGCCGATGCGCACGACCATCCGGGACAGCCGGTCGGCCCCCTGCGCCCCGGGCGGGACGAAGCCCGCGCCGCGGATCTCGATGTCGTCGCCGGTGCGGATCGGGCCGTCCAGGTCACCGGCCTCCCGGGCGCGCACCACGGAGAGGATCACCGGGCGGCCGCCCTCCGCGTACTTGCCGGCCAGGTAGGTCGCGGCCGACACCAGCACCACGACGGCGAGCCCCCACGGCAGGTCGGGCAGCTGGTCGGGGCGGCGGGCCAGCCGTACCGCCGAGAACAGCAGGGCGACGGCGCTGATCGCGACGTACTGGATGTCGGCGAAGGTGCCGCGCCCGGCGTCGTCGGTCAGCAGGTCGGCCGCACGCGGCCGGTCCGCCCGTACCTTCTGCAGCCGCTGGCCGAGGACCCGCAGCCCGACCACGCGGCGCACCAGGACCGCGATGCCGCACACCACGGCGAGGACGGTCACGACACCCGCGCCGCGGGCGAGTTCGAGGCCGGAGACGAGGGCGTCGCGCTCGGCGTGGCCGGACGCGGCGGCGAGACGGCCCGCCAGCACGAGCACGGTGTAGGCGACGAAGAGCACCCAGGCCGCCGCCACGGTCCGGGAGGTGGAAAGCCGGTGGTCCTCGCCGA
The DNA here is from genome assembly GCF_050214755.1 of Streptomyces sp. C1-1. Classification (NCBI taxonomy): domain Bacteria; kingdom Bacillati; phylum Actinomycetota; class Actinomycetes; order Kitasatosporales; family Streptomycetaceae; genus Streptomyces; species Streptomyces sp. C1-1. The sequence goes on from NZ_CP189826.1 coordinate 4,302,227, forward strand.
TCACCGGGGCCAGGGCGCCGCCGCGGGCGCGGTGGAACCACGACGCGGCCGTGAGCGCGGCGGCCACGAGCAGGGCCGCCAGGAGCCCGGCGGTGCGCGCGGAGGTCCAGCCCGCACCGATCGCCGTCAGGGACTGCACCAGGAGCAACACCAGCACCAGTGCCCACACGGTGACGGCGGTGTACCGCCCCAGGCGGGCCAGCCAGGCCTCGCCCTCGGCGCGACCCCGTTCGGCGACGAGTTCCGCGGACTGGGTGAGCTCCTCCGAGACCCACTGGCGGGAGGCCTGGGCCGAGTGGGCCACGGCCGCGGGCACGCCCTGTCCGGCGGCGAACCCGTCGCGCAGGAGCAGGAATTCGGCGACCGCCCGCCGGTGCCCCTCGCGCGCCCCGTGCGGGCAGTCCCCGCAGGCGCAGCCGCCCGCGTGCGCCCCTCCGTGCGCGCCCGTGTCCGCGCCCCCTCTCGCCTCCTGCACCGCCACGCCCGACGCCCGCCTTCCGCACGACCCATCGCCTGCCGACCGGCGCCCCTGCCCAGCGGTCGTCCGGCGCCATGCAACTGCCCAGTGATGACAGCGAATTGTGCCCTACCGCACCCGGCCCGCGTCCGCCAGGTCTGGTCAGCGCGGGTGAAGCGGGAGCCGCCGTGTTGACCCGGCTGCGAGAATTTCCCTATGGCCGAGATCATCCAGCGGGACGGGACCTGGGCCTTCGACGGCACCACGGTCAGGATCACGCCGGGCCTGCACCGCTCCGTGCCACTGTTCCGGCAGACGTACGGCGAGGTCTCCGTGCCCCTCGAAGCGATCGCGGGCGTGGTCTTCGAGCCGGAACGCAAGCGGGGGCGGCTGCGGATACGGCTGCGCGAGGGGGCGGATCCGCTGCTGCAGGCGACGGGCGGACGGTTGCCGGACCCGGCCGACCCCTACCGTCTGGTGGTGGACGTCGACCGGGCCGGGGTCGCGGAGTACGTCGCCGAGGAGATCCGCCAGGCACTGCTGCTGGACCAGATCCCCAAGGAGCCGACCAAGGCGTATCTGCTGCCGGGCCCCCCGGTTCCGGTCTCGGTCCGCTCCTCCGACGGGACGGTCTCCTTCGACGGCACCCAGGTGCGCATCGACTGGGCCGACACCTCTGACCGGGTCAAGCGGGCGACGGGGCCGCGGATCATCGCCCTCGGCGATCTGGTGCAGGTCGAGTGGCTGCCCAACTCCGGTTACGAGGACGGGTTCCTGCGGTTCGTGACGCGGGAGACGGTGTTCTCCAAGCTGCCGCCGGAGAAGGACCCGTACGCCCTGGACCTGTGGGGCAGCTCGCGCCGCGACCTGCTGACCGCGCTCGTCGCCACCGCGGTCACCGCCCGCCTGCCGCACCCCTCCACCCGGGGTGCCGGCGAGCGGGCCGACCGGCCACGGCTCGCCGGCGCCCTCCCGCCGTCCGCCGACCACCACGACGTACTCCTGCGCAGGCTGCGGGAGTTGGGCGAACTCCACCGGGAGGGGGTGCTCACGGACGAGGAGTTCGCGATGACGAAGGCGGCCGTACTGCGGGGTTTCCAGGGCCTGTAGTCAGCTCAGCAGGTCGGGTTCGCTGCGGCTGATGTCCTGCCACATGGGCTGGTAGTTGATCCACGCGACCAGGTCGCCGCCGAGCTGTTCGCGGGTGGCCGCCGCCGGTTTGTGGTCGATGAGGAGAGGGCGGCCGGCCGCCTTGGCGGTGAGCTGGACCTGGGCGGAGCGTTCCATGGACACGAACCACCAGGCGGCCGCGTCCACGGAGTCGCCGACCGTCAGCAGTCCGTGGTTGCGCAGGACGAGCGCCTTGCGGGAGCCGAGCGCGGCGGCGATGCGGCGGCCCTCCTCGGCGTCGACGGCTACGCCGGTGTAGGCGTCGTAGAGGGCGTGGTCCTCGTAGAACGCGCAGCTCTCCTGGGTGATGGGGTCCAGGAGGTCGCCGAGGGCGGACAGGGCGCGGCCGTGGACCGAGTGGCAGTGGGCGACGGCGACGACGTCCGGGCGGGCGGCGTGGACCTGGGAGTGCACGGTGAAGGCGGCCTGGTTGACGTGGTAGCGGCCCTCGACGACCTGGCCGTCGGAGTTGGCGAGCACCAGGTCGCTCACCGTGACGTGCTTGAAGGGCATGCCGAAGGGGTTGACCCAGAAGCAGTCCGAGAACTCGGGGTCGCGGGCGGTTATGTGCCCGGAGACCCCGTCCTCGAAGCCGAGCCGTCCGAAGATCCGCAGCGCGCCGGCGAGGCGTTCCTTGCGGTGCCGGCGTTCGTCGTCGACCGAGTCGTGCATGGGCGGCATCGCGAACCGCAGCCGGTCGGTCGGGAGCGGCGGGGGCGGGGTGGGTCCGGCCCCGGGGGTCCCGTGCATGTTCTTCCTCCAGCACTGGGTTGCTTTACGGGGCGGAAGTTACCGTCGGTCTGCTCAGGAGAACAGAGATGTTCTGTAAAGATGACGCGCGCAACCGTTTCGGGTGCTCGTGGGTCTGGAGTGCGGAACCACAGATTCAGCATCGCTTTTCAGCCACCGGAGCCCTTCATGAGCCAAGCCGAACGCCACCTCACCAGCCTCATGCGGCAGCTGGCGAGCCGGGATCACGTCGAGCTGGTCCACCCCTTCTCCGACCTGAAGAGCTTCGGCGCGCTCGTCTACGTCGCCGAGTGCTTCGGCTTCCGCTACGTCGGCGTCCGCCTCGTCGGCCGCCACAAGGTGCTGCACGTGCACCTCGTCCGCTCCGGCGATGCCTGGGCGCAGCAGCGCGCGGCGACCAACGCGGCCGCGTTCCCGCAGGTCGGCGCGGGCGGCGCGGTGCCCGGCATGCACCTGAACTCGCTCACCCCGGTGCCCGAGGCGCAGCCGGACGTCGACCTGCTCACGAAGGTCATCCGGTACGACGCCATGACCGAGGCCGGCAACCCCGTGCAGCTGCGCACGATCGGGGTGGGCGCGGGGGTGCTGTTCCTGCTGCTGGCGGTGCTGACCGGGCTCTACGCCGTCCTGCTGCCCCTCGCGGTCCTGATGCCGGCGTTCATGTTCGGCTCCCTCCGCGTGAACACGGCCCGCCGGGCGAAGCTGGCCGCGCAGCTGACGGCGGCGGGCTGCACGCCGATACGGGACGAGGCGGGGCGTGAGCGCTTCGTCCGTCCGGTCCCCTATCCGGCGTGACCGCCGGTCCCCTGTCCGGCGTGACCGCCGGCCGCCTGTCCGGCGTGACCTTCGGCGCCCGGTCCGGCGTGGCCTCGGATACCCGACAGAAGATGTCGGGTATCGGCGCCACACTCGTCGTATGACAACGAGTCGTACGACTGCGGGCTGGGCCGACTTCGCCGCCGCCGAGCCCGATCTCGCGAGGACCGTCGAGGCGCGCTTCGGCGCCTTCACGCACCATGTCCTGGCCACCCTGCGCAGGGACGGCTCCCCGCGGACCACGGGACTGGAGGTCCGCTTCCTGAACGGGGAGCTGTGGCTGGGGATGATGCCGGACTCGCTCAAGGCCCTGGACCTGCGCCGCGACCCGCGGTTCGCGCTCCAGGCGAACCCGGGGGAAGGCCAGTCCATGGGAGGCGGCGACGTCCGGATCGCCGGCCGGGCGGTCGAGGTCGAGGACGCCGCGACCAAGGCCGCGTACGGCGAAGAGGTGGAACCGCCGGAGCCGTTCCACCTCTTCCGTGCCGAGCTGACGGAGGTCGTGCGGACCTACGTCGAGGACGAGAAGTACCTCGTCGTCCAGGTCTGGAAGCCCGGCGAGCCGGTGCGCACGATCAAGCGCACCTGAGCCCCTCCAGGGGCCTCACTCCCACTCGATCGTGCCCGGCGGCTTCGAGGTGACGTCGAGGACGACCCGGTTGACGTCCTTGACCTCGTTCGTGATGCGCGTCGAGATCTTCGCGAGGACGTCGTACGGCAGACGCGACCAGTCGGCCGTCATGGCGTCCTCGGAGGAGACCGGGCGCAGCACGATCGGGTGGCCGTAGGTGCGGCCGTCGCCCTGGACGCCGACCGAGCGGACGTCCGCGAGCAGGACCACCGGGCACTGCCAGATGTCGCGGTCGAGGCCGGCCGCGGTCAGCTCCTCGCGGGCGATGGCGTCGGCCTCACGGAGCAGGTCCAGGCGCTCCTTGGTGACCTCGCCGACGATGCGGATGCCGAGGCCGGGGCCGGGGAACGGCTGGCGCTGGACGATCTCCTCCGGCAGGCCCAGCTCCTGGCCGACCATCCGGACCTCGTCCTTGAACAGCTTGCGCAGCGGCTCGATCAGCCGGAACTCGAGGTCCTCGGGGAGGCCGCCGACGTTGTGGTGCGACTTGATGTTCGCCGTGCCGGTGCCGCCGCCGGACTCGACGACGTCCGGGTAGAGGGTGCCCTGGACGAGGAACTCGACGGCCGGACCCTCGTCCGCGATGATCTCCGCCTGCGCCTGCTCGAAGACCCGGATGAACTCGCGGCCGATGATCTTCCGCTTCTCCTCGGGGTCCGAGACGCCCTTCAGGGCGGTCAGGAACCGCTCCTCCGCGTCCACGACCTTCAGCTGCACGCCGGTCGCGGCCACGAAGTCCTTCTCGACCTGCTCGGTCTCGCCCTTGCGCATCAGGCCGTGGTCGACGTACACGCAGGTCAGCTGGGAGCCGATGGCCTTCTGGACCAGGGCGGCGGCCACGGCGGAGTCGACGCCGCCGGACAGGCCGCAGATGGCGCGCCTGTCGCCGACCTGCTCGCGGATCGCGGCGACCTGCTCCTCGATCACGTTGCCGGTGGTCCAGGACGGGGTCAGGCCCGCGCCCCGGTACAGGAAGTGCTCCAGGACCTGCTGGCCGTGCGTGGAGTGCATGACCTCGGGGTGGTACTGGACGCCGTACAGCTTCTTCTCGTCGTTCTCGAAGGCGGCGACCGGGACGACGTCCGTGGACGCCGTGACGGAGAAGCCCTCGGGGGCGGCGGAGCAGGCGTCGCCGTGCGACATCCACACGTGCTGCTCGGCCGGGGTGCCCTCGAAGAGGGTGGAGGACGCCTTCGACACGTGCAGGTCGGTACGGCCGTACTCGCGGGCGCCGGTGTTGTCGACCGTGCCGCCGAGGGACCGAGCCATCAGCTGGAAGCCGTAGCACATGCCGAAGACGGGGACGCCGGCCTCGAAGATCTCGCGGTCGAGGCTGGGGGCGCCCTCCTCGTACACGGACGAGGGGCCGCCGGAGAGGATGATCGCCGCCGGGTTCCTGGCGAGCATCTCCGCGACCGGCATGGTGCTCGGCACGATCTCGCTGTAGACCCGGGCCTCGCGGACGCGACGGGCGATGAGCTGGGCATACTGCGCGCCGAAGTCGACGACCAGGACGGTGTCGGTGGCGGCTGGGGTCGCTGATGACACGGGTTGCCTTCCGGCGGTGAGCGAGGGTGTGTGTGCGGCCGAGTCTACCGGGCCCGGCGGGGCCCTCTCCTGGGCAAGCCCCCGCAGGCCCCGTCTCAGGATGCGAACCGTCTTGGACACCCCCGCGCGGCCCGGCATACTGGCCGCATGCCTCAGCACACGACCTTCCTCTTTACCTATGGCGACCGGCCCACCGGCTGCCATGGTCGTGCCGCTTGAGCAACTGACGAGCGACTTCCCCAGGCGCCCCGGGCCGACAAGGTCCGGGGCGCCTGGCGTTCGCGGACCCTGCCGATCCGGGGCACCGACTTCGACCCTTCGAGGAGCCCCGCATGACCGCCACCGACGTGACCGGCGCCCGTACCCCCGAGGCCGCGGACGTGATCACCGGCGCCCGTGAACGCATCGACGCGCTCGACGACCGGATCATCGGTCTGATCCAGGAACGGATGGCCGTCTCGGCGGTGATCCAGGAGGCGCGGATCACCTCCGGCGGACGGCGCGTGAACCTCTCGCGCGAGATGGACGTCCTGAACCACTACAGCGAGGCGCTCGGCAGGCCCGGCACCGCCCTCGCGATGACCCTGCTCGAACTGTGCCGCGGTCGCATCTGAGTTCGCATGCCTTCTCACCCGTACGGCGCGTGACCGCCCCGCGGGCCGCTTCGTTGGTGGGGTGTCCGTGCCAGCCAGGGGCGGGCCCGAAAGAACCACGCGTGGCTTGCTGGAGCGATGAGACGTACGGGTCGTGCCGTGCGTCGTGGGACCTCGCTCCAGGGTTGTGACCGGACGGCAGGGGACAGCAGCCCGGTCACCCAAGTAAACGGTCGGCTCCGGGGACGCCCGGGGCCGACCGGCGGAAAATGCAAAAATGCACAACCCTGGGTCAAACGGTTGCGGAGGCCGCGTCCATCCAGCACGATGCGTAGAAAGCCCAAGTGCCCTCGCAGTCAACCGCATTGCATGTCCCTCAGCACTGCCAGAGGTCCAGACCTTCCCGGCGCCCCAGGCGCGCCGGGAAGGCGACCCAGGGCGCACAGAGGGCACACGAGACAAGCGGCGCAACCCCCCGGCGCCGCTCCCAGGCACCGACGCTGCCCTGACGTCGGTGCTGACGAAAGAAGGGCCCCGCGGCCGCGTCCGCGGGGCCCTTCGCATGCGCGGGATCAGGTGCGGCTCACGGTGCCGCAGGCGTCGTCCTGGCCGATGACGCGGCTGCGGTCGTACGGGTCGACCGACGGGCCGGTCGAAGTGGCGCCGCCGGTCGGGGCCTGGGAGGGGAACCGGGGGTGCAGATAGCCGTCGTGGACGTCGCAGGCGGAGTTGCCGGCGTCCTCGTCGTAGCGCACGAGGTTCAGGCGCCCCGGGGTGGTCCGGTAATGGGTGGGGTCGGGGAGCTCGGCGTCGATGACGCGGCGCACGATGGTGCGGGTGACCTCGGTGGAACCGTCGGCGCGGACGACCGGGTAGACGAAGGTGTAGTCGGCGTGCACCGCCACCCCCGCGAAGTCGCCCTTGCCGAAGGTGATCCGGCCGCGGACCTTGACGACCTCGCCCGCCGGCTTCACTTCCTTGGGATCGAAGCGGCTGAAGAGGGACAGCGGGTCGTTCTTCTCGCTCGGCGCGCGCAGGGCCGTCTCGAGATCGTCGACCACGCCCGGCTGCTTCGGGTCGAGCACCGACAGCGCGGCCTCGGGACGGGCGCCGGACAGCACCTTCGGATTGAGGTTCGCGTCGACCAGCAGCTTCCTCGTCTGCCGCAGGGCCAACTCCACCCGGTCCTTGGAGACCGAGCCGAGGGCGGTGGCCTTCGGGAGCACGATCCCGGCTTCCCCGTCGGCCCAGCGCTCCGCCGGGGAGCCGGCGAACGGGCGGGCGAGCGTGGGGGTTTCGGGATCCGCCGAGGAGGGCGCGGCGGTCGGGGCGGCGGTCTCGGCGGGCAGCGGTGAGGCGGCGGCCGGATCCGGGTCCCCGGCACCGAAGAGGTGGCCCGGCAGCAGCGACGGCTTCATGGCCACGACGGCCACGGCGGCGGCCAGCAGCACGCCGAGCACCGCCCACCCCTTGCGGGGACGGCCGTTGCGACCCGCCGCCGTCGGCCCGGCGCGCCAGCCGGCCGGCGACTCGCCCCGCGCCTCCTGCTGCCGCAGCCGCTCGGTGACCATGCGGGCACGCGCGGACGGCTCCTTCGGGGCGGAGCCGTGGTCGCGGAGGAACTTCTCCCAGACCTCGTCGGGTACGGACGGTTCCTCGCCGGAACCGGAACCGGAACCGGAACTCGGCTCGTCGGACGGTTTGTCGGCCACGGCGCCGGCCCTTTCTGCTCTGCGTCACTCGACGTCGTCGAATCATTCGAACTGGCGTCGTTCGAACTGTGGGTCGCCTGTCGAGCAGAAGAGCGTACGTGATCCAGGGCACATAAAAAATCTGTGAAGGCGCGCACAACCTTTCACAGGCCTCACTGATCCAACTCCGCGAACAAGGGCCACACCCGCGCCCCACACGCGGAGCCCTCCACACTGGACTCCTTGGGGTTTTCGATGAAGCTTCGCCGTGCCATGGGTGTCGCGGCCGCGACCGCGGTCCTCGCTCCTCTCGCGCTGCTGTCCGCGCCCGTCGCGTTCGCCGAGGACGGCGACACCACCACGACGTCCGCGACGCCCACCGACACCGCGTCCGACACGACCTCCGCGACCCCGACCGACACGACGTCGGCGACTCCCTCCGACACCGGCCTGCCGTCGGACTCCGCCTCGGCCACCGACTCGACGTCTCCGAGCGCCACCGAGAGCGCGTCGACCTCGGCCGAGCCCTCCGTCTCGGCCGACCCGAGCGACGAGCCGACCGAACCCGACGTGCCCTTCTGCGAGGACGTCGACAAGAACTACGAAGGCGCCAAGGTGTCCGCGGACATCAAGGGCCTGCCCGGCAAGATCGTCGCGGGCGACGGGTTCCACGCCTTCGAGCTGACCGTCACCAACGACGCGAAGACCACCGTCGAGGGCGTCGCCTTCTACGCCGAGGTGGAGAACTACGAGCTCGACGAGTCGAAGTTCCTCAGCCCCTACGTCGACCTGGAGTTCAAGAACCCCGAGACTGGTTCCTGGGACCGGATCGGCTCCGACGAGTGGGCCGGTGACTACTTCTTCTACGTCGACAAGCTGAAGGCCGGTCAGAGCCAGTCCGTGGACCTGCGCGTCAGCATCGACGCCAAGGCCCCGGCCGGCGACGCCTACTCCTTCGGCTCCGGCGCCTACCTGGACAACATCGAGGGCCAGGACTGCATCGCCGAGGGCTGGGCACAGTACGACTTCGAGGTGCTGAAGGCCGGGTCGGCCAACCCCGACCCGGGCACCGCCACCCCGGGCGACAACGGCAGCAAGGGCGGTTCGGTGAAGAAGCCGCAGGGTGAGATCTCCGACCTGCCGACCGGCAACCTCGCCGAGACCGGCTCCAGCTCCGCGCTGCCCGTGATCGGTCTCGTCGGCGGGGTCGCCGTCGTCGCCGGTGCCGGCGCGGTGTTCGCGGTGCGCCGCCGCAAGGCCGGCGCGAGCGCGTAAGCACGCTCGTCCCAGAACGGAAGAAGGACCCGCGCTCGGAGGGGAGCGCGGGTCCTTCTTCCGTTCTCATGTCACTTCTTTGGCGGCACCGCCGGCATCCCGAGGAACGGCAGCCGCAGCGCCCCGAACGCCTCCGCCGGGACCGCCGGGGTCTTGGGCTCGACCGGGGCGAGACGCTCGTACGCCGCTCCCTGCGCCGGACGCGGTTCCTCCTCGCCCTTGTTGGGCCAGTACGACATCGCGCGCTCGGCCTGTGCGGTGATGGTGAGGGAGGGGTTCACACCCAGGTTGGCGGAGACCGCGGCACCGTCGACGACCGAGATGCCGGGGTGGCCGTAGAGACGGTGGTACGGGTCGATGACGCCCGTCTCGCGGGAGGCACCGATGGGGCAGCCGCCGAGGAAGTGGGCGGTGAGGGGGGTGCCCATCAGTTCGCCGACGTTGGAGCCGGCGAAGCCGTTGATGTCGGCGGCGATCACGGACGCGGCCTGGGACGCGGCCTTGATCTGCTTGGGGTTGGGGGCGCCGTGGCCCTGCCGGGCGGTGAGCAGGCCCCTGCCGACACCGTCCGGTTTCAGGTACGTCGTCAGGGAGTTGTCCAGCGACTGCATCACCAGGCCGATGATGGTCCGCTCCGACCAGCGGCGGTTGGAGAGGGAACGCAGGACGAGGAGGGGGTGGCGGGCGGCGTTGCGCAGCCAGGCCAGCGCCCTCGACGAGCCCTCGGCGTACGGCACCTGCAGGATGGACAGGCCGCCCATCGAGTTGGAGCCCTTGCCGTAGCGGACCGGCTCGATGTGGGTGTTCTCGTCCGGGTGGATCGAGGACGTGATGGCGACTCCGCGGGTGAAGTCGACCTGCGGCTCGCCGGTCGCCCTGCGGTAGCGGCGGTTGTCGGTCTGGGCGCCGACCAGGGCCTCGGAGTTGGTGCGGGTGAGCTCGCCCAGCCGGTCGGAGATGTGCGGGAGCTGCCCGTTGGCCTTCATGCGGTGCAGCAGGGTCTGGGTGCCGTAGGTGCCGGCCGCGATGACGACCCGGCCGGCCTTGAAGACGCGGCCCCTGGAGGACTTGCGGCGGTCGTCGGTCGGCAGGGTGGCGACGGCGTACCCGCCCTGGGAGTCGTCCGTGATGGAGACCACCGTGGTCATGGGGTGCACGACCGCACCCGCCTTCTCGGCGAGGTGGAGGTAGTTCTCGTTGAGGGTGTTCTTCGCGCCGTGGCGGCAGCCGGTCATGCACTCGCCGCACTCGGTGCAGGCCTTGCGGGAGGGTCCGGCGCCGCCGAAGTAGGGGTCGTCGACCTGCTCGCCGGGCTTGGCCCTGGCCTTGCCGTCGGCGTCCTCGCCGTCGCCGAAGAACACGCCGACGGGCGCCATGTGGAAGGTGTCGCCGACGCCCATGCGCTCCGCCGCCGCCTTCAGGTGGACGTCGGAGGGGGTCATCGTCGGGTTGAGCCGTACGCCGAGCATGCGCCGGGCCTGGTCGTAGTACGGCTGCAACTCCTCCTGCCAGTCGGTGATGTCGCGCCACTGGGGGTCGTCGAAGAACGGCTTCGGCGGGACGTAGAGGGTGTTGGCGTAGTTGAGCGAGCCGCCTCCGACGCCCGCTCCGGCGAGGACCATGACGTTGCCCAGCAGGTGGATGCGCTGGATGCCGTACATGCCGAGCCTGGGGGCCCACAGGTAGTTCTTCAGGTCCCAGGAGTTCTTCGGCAGGTTCTCGCGGGTGAAGCGGCGGCCGGCTTCCAGGACACCTACGCGGTAGCCCTTTTCCGTGAGGCGAAGGGCGGTGACGGAACCGCCGAAGCCGGAGCCGACGACGATGACGTCGTAGTCGTAGGTGTCCTGTGGCACGTGCTCTCCTCGTCGAGAACGGGTGGTCGGAAGGGGTGTGCCTACTTGAAGCGCAGGGCCTTCATCAGCCGCAGGCTCCGGCTCATGAACGCGGCGTACTTCTCGTCGTCCATCCCCAGCGACGGGGCCATCGGGAGCAGCCGCTGCTGGGCCACCGTCTGGGCCTCCGTGTACTTGAGGATGCCCTCGGAGCCGTGCCGGCGGCCGAGGCCGGAGTCCTTCATCCCGCCCATCGGGGACTGGACGCTGCCGTAGGCGGGCGCGTAGCCCTCGTTGACGTTGACGGTACCGGTGCGCAGGCGGGCGGCGACCGCGCGGCCGCGGGAGCCGTTCTTCGTCCAGACCGACGAGTTCAGGCCGTACGCGGTGGAGTTGGCCTGCTCGATGGCCTCGTCCTCCGTGCTGAAGCGGTAGACGGAGACGACCGGGCCGAAGGTCTCCTCGGTGCACACCGCCATCGGCTCGGTCACACCGTCGAGGATCGTCGGCTCGAAGAAGTAGGGGCCGATGTCGGGGCGGGCGACCCCGCCGGCGACGAGCTTGGCGCCCTTGGCGACGGCCTCGTCGACGTGCCGGGTGACGGTCTCCAGCTGCCGCTCCCCCACCAGCGAGCCCATGTCGGCGCCGTAGGCGAGGGACCTGCCGAGCCGCATGGCCCTGGTGCGGGCGGCGAAGCGCTCCAGGAAGGCGTCGGCGATCGACTCGTGGACGTACAGCCGCTCGATGGAGATGCACAGCTGGCCCGCGGAGGAGAAGCAGGCGCGGACGGCGCCGGCGGCCGCCTTCTCGATGTCGGCGTCCTCCAGGACCAGCATGGCGTTCTTGCCGCCGAGTTCGAGGGAGACGCCGACCAGGCGGGCGGCGGCGCCCTGGGCGACCTCGCGGCCGGTGCGGGTGGAGCCGGTGAAGGAGACGTAGTCGGCGTGCTTGACGATCTCGGGGCCGACGACCGGACCGTCGCCGATGACGACCTGGAAAACGTCGGCGGGCAGCCCCGCCTCGATGAGCAGGTCGCGGGCCCACAGGGCGGTCAGGCAGGTCTCGGTGTCCGGCTTCATGACGACCGCGTTGCCGGCGGCGAAGGCGGGCAGCGCGTCGCCGACCGACAGCTCCAGGGGGTAGTTCCAGGGGGCGATCTGGCCCACGACACCGCGCGGGTGGCGCAGCTCGGTGACCCTGGTCAGGGTGGGCATGGCGCCCGCGTGGTGCTTGGGCCTGAGGTAGGAGGGGGCCTTGCGGCCGTAGTGGCGGGCCGCGACGGCGACGGCCTGCACCTCCTCGTGGGCGTGCAGCCGGGCCTTGCCGGTCTCCAGCTGGATGAGGTCCAGGACCTCCGCCTGACGCTCCAGGACCAGGTCGTGGAAGCGGAGCAGGACGGCGGCGCGCTGCCGTACCGGCGTCCGCTCCCACACCGCCTGGGCCCGGCGGGCCGCCTGGAAGGCCTTCTCCACGTCCGCGGGCGTGGACTCGGGCAGGTCGGCCAGCTTCTCGCCGGTGAACGGCGTGTGGTTGGCGGTGCGGCCGGAGCCGACCACACCCTTGGTGAGCTGGGCGACCAGCTCGGGGGTGACCACGTCAGCGGCGGTACGGGCGCCCTCCGGGGCGGGGGCGAGGGGATTGGTGCCGGTCTTGGCCGGGGCCTGCGCGTCCGTCATGAGGCGCAGGGTATGCCGCGGCGGAGCCTTTGGGTACCCGTCGGTAACGCGGCTTCACCGAGTACTCACACGGCGCCAGTGGTCACTGGCAAGGTTTGCGCTGATCAGGGCGTTGGGCGGGCTGAGGGGGCGGTGGTCCGGCTTTTTCCGATCATGAGCCGGTCACGGGCCTCCTTGAACACCGCCATGCCCTTCCGCTCGCTGGGGGTGCCCTTCGGCATGTCCACGCGCAGCTCGTACATGCGGTCGTCCTCGGTGACGACGAAGAGCTGCACGACCCGGGTCGGGGTCTCCTTCAGCCCGTAGGCGGTGTCGGCGACGGCCGCGTCGAGGCCCTGGTAGGCGGTGCGGTACTGCGAGCCGCTCGCGTCGTGGTAGGCGCCGTTCCAGGTGTCGAAGGCCTTCTTCGCGGCCTCGAACGGGTTGCCGGGGGCCCGGTCCCACTCGGTGAGGCGGACCTGGACGAGCCCGTTGTCGTAGACGACGAGCCGGGGCCGGCCGCCGGTGCCGCCTTCGCGGGCGGACTCCCGGTAGGCGGCGGGGAGGGAGAGGACGGCGTCCATGTCGTTCTCGGGGTGGGCGACCCAGGTGCCGGTGGCGGAGGACGCGGCGCCGGAGGGGGTCGCGCGGGCCGGGGCCGACCGGTAGGTGGCGGTGTGTCCGGCGACGGACTCGCCGCCGGGCTCGGCGAACCGGGACGCGGCGAACCAGGTGCCGCCGACGAGGAGGGCGGCGACCGCGGCGAGAGCGGCGCGACGACGCAGGACGGGGCGCTTCGGCGCGGGGGCGACGGTGGCGGTCTCCGGTTCCGGTACGGCCGCGGGGCCGGTCTCCGGTTCCGGTACGGCCGCGGGGCCGGTCTCCGGTTCCGGTACGGCCGCGGGGCCGGTCTCCGGTGCCGGTACCCCTCCGCCCAGCCGGACGGTCCCCGAGTCGTCGCCGAACTCCGCCAGCCGCGAGGCTTCCTGAGGTTCCGTCACCTCACCGGTGGCGAGGACCGGCACCGGCCACCCCTCGGCCACCGCCTCCAGTACGGCCTCCGTCTCCTCCGCGCCGGGCCGCCGCTCGGGGTCCTTCACCAGCAGCCGTGCGATCAGCGGCCCGAGCGGGCCGGCCTGCTTCGGTTCGGGCGGCTCGCAGGCGATGACCGCGGCGAGGGTGGACTCCACCGTCGTACGCCGGAACGGCGAAGCCCCTTCCACGGCCGCGTACAGCAGGACGCCCAGTGACCACAGGTCGGAGGGGGGACCGGCGCTGCGACCCGACATCCGCTCCGGCGCCACGAACTCCAGCGAGCCGACGAACTCCCCGCTCATCGTGAGGGACTCCTCGCCCTGCACGTGCGCGATGCCGAAGTCCGTGAGGACGACGCGGCCGTGCGGGCCGAGCAGGACGTTGGCGGGCTTGACGTCCCGGTGGACGATGCCGACCGCGTGCGCGGCGCCCAGGGCCCTGAGGACGGCCAGTCCGATACGGGCCGCTTCCCGGGCGTCCACCGGGCCGCGCCGCAGCACCTCGTGCAGGGACTCGCCGCGGACCAACTCCATGACGATCCAGGGGAGTCCGCCCTCCTCGACCACGACGTCGTGGATGGAGACGGCGGCGGGATGGTCGACGCGGGCGGCGGCGCGGGCCTCGCGGTAGAGGCGGTGGGCGGCCCGCTGCCGGTGCTCGTCCTGCGGATCGCCTGGCAGCCGGGGCTCCTTGACGGCGACGTCCCGGTCCACGAGCTCGTCGTGGGCCTGCCACACGGTGCCCATGCCGCCCGATCCGATGCGCTCGGTCAGCCGGTAGCGTCCACCGAGCAACCGGCCCTCGCGCGTATGTTCACCGCCTGCACTCATGCCTCATGACTACCGTGCGAGGCACGGCCTTGTCGACGCGGCCGGCACTACGGTGTCCGGTCGACCACCTCGAACGAGCTTCCCCTGCGCCGCACTTCGACGACGCCCGCCCCGCCGAAGTGCGCGGGCACCACCAACTCCCGCTCGTCCGCCGCCCGTTCCAGCACCCGCCGACGGCTGGCGGCGGCCTGCTTCGGGTCCAGGCAGAAGCAGCTGCTGCACTCGGGGCGCAGGATCTGGACCGGGCTGTGCAGCAGGTCGCCGACGAATACGGCGTGTTCGCCGCGGGAGGCCACGCGCAGCACCGAGGAGCCCGGAGTGTGCCCGGGGGCCGCTTCGAGGGTGAGGTTCTCGTCGATTCGGTGCTGCCCGTCCCACAGCCGGGCCTGCCCGGACCTGTGCACGGGGGCGATGCTGTCCTCGTAGACCAGCCGGTCGTCGGGGCGCAGCCCGCCGCCGTAGCCGCCGCGGGGGCCGAAGTGGTGGTCGTCGGCGGCGGGGAGGAGATAGGTGGCCGCGGGGAAGGTGGGCCTCCAGGTGCCGTCCACGTCATGGGTGTTCCAGCCGACGTGGTCGCCGTGGATGTGGGTGTTGATCACGAGGTCGACGTCCTCGGTCCGCACACCGGCCGGCGTCTCCAGCCGCGCGGGCAGCCCCACCCCGCTCCGCCGGTGGAAGAAGGGGTTCCCGGGCCGCTCCCGCCCGTGCCCGACCCCCGTGTCCACCAGCACGGTCCGTCCCGCGCTGCGCAGCACCCAGGTCTGCAGGGCGACCATGGCCTGTCCGGTCTCCGGGTCCCAGTGGTCGGGGCTCAGCCACCGGCGGTTGCCCTCCCACACCTCCGCCTCGACGCCCGGCACGAGCTCGCGGGCGGGCGCGTACGGCGCCTGCCATTCGACGACCCTGCGGACCTCGACGTCCCCGATCATGAAAACCTGCGTGTTGTCATCAGCCATGCCTTCACGCTAGAAGCGCGAACATGAGCTTTCCAATGCTTCTTCCGCTCACTCCGATACGCTTACGTCTCATGGACGTGGTGAGTGACGCGATCTCCGCCGTGCGCATCGGACAGCCCTCCTCCAACCGGCTGCGAGTGGGCGGGACGTGGTGCACGCGGCTCGCCCCGTACGACGGGGCCGGGTTCCACGTCGTCCTCGCGGGCGGCTGCTGGCTGCGGCCGGACGGGGACGGTGAGCCGGTGACGCTGGGCGCCGGGGACGTCGTACTGCTGCCGCACGGGGCGGGGCATGTGCTCGCGGACTCCCCCGGGGACACGGCGGCCGCGGTGCCGTTCGAGGAGATGCGCCGGCCACCGCGCGATGCGGACGGACGGGGCGAGGTGGAGCTGGTGTGCGGCAAGTACCGCCTCGACAGCAGCCGTGTGCACCCCCTGCTGGCGGAGCTCCCGCAGGTCGTCCACCTGCCCAACCGGGTCGGCGCGCACCCCGAACTCCGCTCCGCCGTCGACCTGTTGGCCCGCGAGCTGGACGAACGGCGCCCGGGGTCGTGCCTGGCCCTGCCGAGCCTCCTCGACCTGCTGCTGGTCTACATGGTGCGGGCGTGGATGGCACAGGCGCGCACCGGGGCCTGGCCGACGGTCCTGAGCGATCCCGTGACGACGGCGGCGCTGCGCGCCCTGCACACCGATCCGGCGGCAGCGTGGACCAACGACCGGCTGGCGGCGGAGGCCGGGGTGTCGCGGGCGACGCTGGCCCGCCGCTTCACGGCCCTGGTCGGCCGGCCACCGATGGCCTACCTGACGTGGTGGCGGCTGACGCTGGCGGCGACCCGGCTGCGCGCCAGCGACGCGCCGCTCGCGGCGGTGGCCCGGGAGGCCGGATACGGGACGCCGTACGCCCTCTCGCACGCGTTCAAGCGGGAGTTCGGGATGACCCCCGGGACCTACCGCAGCCGGCTCGCGCCCGCCTAGAGCTTGTCCACGCCCCAGTTGGCCAGCACCGTCCGCGCCACCTCGCGTCCCCGGTCGGTGAAGTCGCCCTTGCCCGGGTAGACGACCGTCAGCTTGTACATGTCGCCCGCCGTCGACTTGTAGTAGAAGATCTGCGCCTCGCGCGGCAGCGGGTTCTGCGAGTCGTCGGTGTGGTAGACGACCTTGTTCTTGGCGGCCTTGCGGCCGTGGTACGTCAGGGACGGCTGCGTCTCGGTCCTCGGGCGCTCCGGCATCTGGAGGCTGTAGTCGCCGGACTCCTTGAACGTGCCGTCGTCGTCGTACATCTGCGCGGCCGCGGAACCCTTGATGGAATACGCGTTGTCGTCGCTCTTCCGGATCACCGTCAGACCGACGGTGATGGCGCCGCTCGCGTCGCTGTAGGCCACCCAGTGGGTCTTGTCGTCCTTCCCGTCCGGCCCCGACCTGCGGTAGTCGTGCGGGACGGGAAGGGTCGCCGTGACCTCCTTCTCGTGGTGCCTGGTCCAGCCGCCGGGCAGCGGGCCCGCGAACGGGTTCGCGATCAGCACGTACGCCAGCGCCGCCGCGACCACCGCCGCCACGCCCCCGCCCAGCAGCGCGCCACGGCCCGGTCGGATGCCGCGCCCGGCGCCCGCCGCGCCCGGATCGGCGTACGTCACCTGCTGCGTCGGCACCGGCGCCGGCGGGTTCGCCGCCGCCTCCAGGAGGGCGCGCACCCGGGCGGCGTCCGGCCGGTGCGCCGGGTCCTTGTGCAGCAGGCCGGTGATCACCTCCGCCAGCGGGCCCGACGCCGAGGCGGGCGGGGCCGGCATCGCGTTGAGCACCGACTGGAGCGTGGCCGGGGTGTTGCTGCGGCGGAACGGGGAGACGCCCTCCGTCGCCGCGTACAGGACGACGCCGAGGGACCACAGGTCGGACGCCGGGCCGGGACGCTGGCCCAGCACCCGCTCCGGCGCGATGTACTCGGGCGAACCGACGAAGCCCCCGGTGTCAGTCAGGTTCGTCTCGCCCTCGATCTGCGCGATGCCGAAGTCGGTGAGGACGATGCGGCCGTGCCGGCCGAGCAGGATGTTGTCCGGCTTGACGTCACGGTGCAGGACGCCCGCCGCGTGCGCGGCCTCCAGCGCGCCGAGCACCTCCAGGCCGATCCGGGCCGCCTCCCGCGCCCCGAGCGTGCCCTCCCGCAGGGCGTCGCCGAGCGAGCGGCCGTGCACCAGCTCCATGACGATCCACGGCCGGCCGTCGACCACGGCCACGTCATGGACGTTGACCACCGCGGGATGGTCCAGGCGGGCAGCGGCGCGGGCCTCTCGGCGCATCCGCTCGAAGACCTTGTCCCGCTCCCGCTCGGGCAGGTGGTCCGGGACGCGCGGTTCCTTGACGGCGACCTCGCGGTCCACGGTCTCGTCCTTGGCCCGCCACACCGTGCCCATGCCACCGTGCCCGAGCTTGCCGAGCAGGCGGTACCGGCCCGCGATGAGCCGGTCCGCGCCGGGTTCCGGCCGCGCGGGCGGGGAAGGCCGGGGCACGGGAGGCTGCAGGACAAAACTCGTCGTGTCGTCGGACTCGTGGCCGACGCCCCCGTTGGCGCTCATGAGGACATCCATATCGCGCCACCCACCCGCGCATCCAGGGTTGGCCGGTTCCGGTCACAGACCCGTGACCTAGAGCCCTAGCGCTGCCCGCCCGTGAAGGTGTCCACGGCCACGTCGAAGTACTCCTTCGCCTCCCGCACCTTCCCGACCGGCGCCGACACCCACACGTCGTACATCCGGCCGCCCTCCTCCCAGCACAGGTCGTAGGTGTGCCGGGGGCCCTCCGCCGTGCTGAAGCCGTTCCAGGTGAACTCCCACAGGGCGGCGGGGTGCCCGGCGTGCGTGGTCGGGGTGACCTTTCCGTCGTGGTAGCCGGGGTTGTTGTCCGGGCCCTTGGCGGCCGAACGCCGCATCACCGCGAGCGGGCCGCCCGTCTGCGGGTCGGCGGTCTTGATGCCGAGCCGGAAGGTTCCGCCCGGGGACAGATAGAAGATCCGCTCCCCCTGCGGCTCGCGGGTGAAGGACTCCGGTACGGCGAGGGAGAAGCCGGCCGGGTCGTCGGCGACCCGGTAGCCGGAGGGCGCGGAGGGTCCCTTCGCCGTTGTGGTGGGGGTGGCGGACCGGCTCGGGGTGGCGGACGGACGCCGGGTGCTCGGCGTCGGCGACGCGCTCACCGACGTACCCGGCCCCTTGCTCGACGGCGTGCCGCCTCCGTCGCCGCCGCCGCGGTGCATCAGCAGCGCCGCCGCCGACACTCCGGCCCCGGCCATCGCGGCGACCAGCAGCGCCGCCACCAGCACGCCCCGGGTGGAGCGCCGGTTCTCCGCCGCCGGCGCCGGGGCCGGTGCCGGCGGGGGCGGGGACGGGAGCGGGGCCCGGCGGGGCACGTCCCGCTGGGTGGGGGTGTAGTCGGACGGCGGCGCGTCCGGGGTGCGGCCCGTGTCGCGGAAGGCGCGAAGCATCCGCTCGGCCTGCGCCGCGTCCAGCCGCCGGTCCGGATCGCGCTCCAGCAGGCCGCGTACGACGGGCAGCAGCGGGGCGGCCTGCGCGGGCGGCCGGATCTCGTCGAAGACGACGGCGTGGAGGATGCCGCCCAACGAGTCGCGCCGGAAGGGGGACTCGCCGCTCAGGGCGGTGCACAGCAGCGCCCCCAGCGACCACAGGTCGGACTCCGGCCCGGTCCTGGCGCCCGACATCCGCTCCGGCGCCGTGTACTCGGGCGAGCCGACGAAGGAGCCGGTCTCGGTGAGCGTGGTGGCGCCCGCGACCTGGGCGATGCCGAAGTCGGTGAGGACGACCCGGTCGGTGCCGGCCTCCAGCAGGACGTTGGCGGGCTTGATGTCCCGGTGCAGGACGCCCGCATCGTGCGCCGTGCGCAGCGCGCTCAGCAGGCCGATGCCGATCCGGGCGGCCTCCCGCGCCTCGATCGGGCCACGCGCGGCGATGCGGTCGGCGAGGGAGCCGCCGTCGATCAACTCCATGACGATGTAAGGGCGTTCGTCGTCCTCGACCACGTCGTGGACGACGATGATGTGCGGGTGGCGCAGCTGGGCCACCGCACGTGCCTCACGCAGGGCGCGGTCGCGCTGGCGGCGGACCTCCTCCTCGGAGGCGGTGTCGTCCACATCCAGGGGGATCTCCTTGACCGCCACCTGCCGGCCGAGC
The DNA here is from genome assembly GCF_050214755.1 of Streptomyces sp. C1-1. Taxonomy (NCBI): domain Bacteria; kingdom Bacillati; phylum Actinomycetota; class Actinomycetes; order Kitasatosporales; family Streptomycetaceae; genus Streptomyces; species Streptomyces sp. C1-1. Next base: position 4,321,640 of record NZ_CP189826.1, read on the forward strand.
AGTTCGTCGGTCGCCCGCCACACCACGCCCATGCCGCCGCGTCCGAGCCGCGTCCCCAGCCGATACCGGCCCGCGATGACACGGATGCCTGCCCCCTCGGTCCCCATGCGCCCCATCATGCCGCACCGGACGAACGGCCTCCGGGGCGCCGACCGGCCAACCCGCTACTGCGCGGTCTTCTCCTGCCAGCCCTGCAGGATCGCCTTGAACCGCTTGGCGGACTGTGCCCAGTCGGCCGCGGGCGAGGAGACGTAGATCGCGTACTCGGTGCCCTCGCGGGAGATGTACGTCTCCTCGATGGCGCGCCGCGGCCCCGGGAACTTGGTGTCCTTGGCCAGCGCGGTCCAGGTGTACTCCCACACCGAGCCGTTCCGGTCGCGGTAGAGGTTCTTCTGCAGCTGGACGCGGTGGTAGTCGACGAGCTTCTGCAGCTGCTGCTCCAGATCCTGCTGGTGCTGCGTGGCGTCGGCGAAGTCCGGTGAGGTGTCGATGGCGATGCGCACGAAGTGCTTGCCGTCGTCCGGCGAGTAGTCGACCTGCCGGAGGTCGGGGTCGACGTCTCCGGTGCCGGTGACCTCCGTCCGCTTCCAGCCGCGCGGGAGATAGACGCTGAAGCCGTAGGGGTCGTCGACCTTCCGCCAGTTGGCGGGAACGGTTCCGTCGGAGCCGCCGGTGGGCGTGGCCGAAGGCGTCGGGCTCGGGGAGCCCGAGGTCCCGCCCGCGTCCGACTGCGCTCCGTGGTTCCACTTCTGCAGCGCCACGGCCGTACCGCCGGCGACGATCACCGCGAGGGCGAGGGCGAGGACGAAGGTGCGCAGCCGTCGGCGCTTCGGCGGGGCGGCGGGCACGGGGCCGATGCCGGTGGGCCCGACGGTGGTGGGTCCGGTCAGCGGCGGATACGGGGTCGCGGACCCGGTCTGCGGGCCCGTACCGGTGTTGTAGGGCCCGGTACCCGTGCCGGTCCGCGTCTCGTAGCGGCCGCCCACATGTTGCGTGGGCACATATGCCTGTGCCGCGTCCGCCCGGCGTCCCTCGGCGGCCTCGGCGAGCATCTGCTCGGCCTCGGCGGCGCCGGGCCGCTGGGCGGGGTCCTTGGCCAGCAGCGCCGCCATGACGGGCCCGAGCGGCCCGGCGAACTTCGGCTCGGCCGCGTCCTCCTCGACGACCGCCTGCATCGTGGACAGCGGCGAGGTGCGGCGGAACGGCGAACGGCCCTCCACCGCTGTGTACAGCGTGGCGCCCAGCGCCCACAGGTCGGAGGCCGGGCCCGGGTCGTGGCCGCGCACCCGCTCGGGAGCGAGGTAGTCGACCGAGCCGACGACCTCGCCGGTGCGGGTGATGGTCGTGTCGCCCTCGATCTGCGCGATGCCGAAGTCGGTGAGCAGCACGCGACCGTCGTGCCCGATGAGCACGTTGCCCGGCTTGACGTCACGGTGCAGCACTCCGGCGGAGTGCGCGGCGCGCAGCGCCCGCAGCACCCACAGCCCGATGCGCGCGGCCTCGGCCGGCTCCACGCGCCCCTGCTCCTTGACGGCGTCGGCGAGCGAGTAGCCCTCGACGAGCTCCATGACGATCCAGGGGCGGCCGTCGTGTTCGAGCACGTCGTGCACGGTGACGACCGCGGAGTGGTTGATCCGGGCGGCCGCCCGGGCCTCCGCACGCGTGCGCGCGAGCAACCGCTCCCGGTCGCTCTCCGAGACGTAGAGAGCGGCGGTCAACTCCTTGATGGCGACGGCTCGGTGAAGCACCTCGTCGTGCGCACGCCACACACGGCCCATGCCGCCGCTGCCGATGGAGTCGGCGAGCCGGTAGCGGCCCGCGACAAGCTGGCCCTGCATCTGATTCACGTTGCCCCGCAATGGTCTTGACAGGGTCAGACTAAGGAGTGGCCCGCCCGCGGGGAACCATGGGGGTGGCAAGGTGACACCACTGTGACGGTTGTTCTGCGGTGACCGACCGGACTGTCACGGAGGGTGACTCAACCGGTGTACGTGTACGTCGAGTACGCCTGCTCGTACAGCTTCGTCACCTGGTCCCGCTGGGACTCCGGACCGCGCACCTGCACCACGTGGTAGCGCCCGTCGATGAGGATCGCGAGGTTGCGCACGTACAGGTCCTGTCCGCTGCCGTCGGTCCAGGTGAACTGCCCCTCGGCCATGACCCGCGTGCCCACCGTGATGGTCCTCAGGCCGGTCGCGGTGGCCCAGCTGGAGCTGCGGTACGGCTGCAGTTCGTGCTCCTTGTCCCGCTGGTAGGCCATCGGGTCGCTGCCGTACGTCACCGCGCCGTCCCGTCCGGGCACGACGATGAGCTGGAAGTCGCCCTTCGAGTACACCACCTGGTTCCAGGCGTTCTTGCCCGCCCGCGACCAGCCCTTCGCCACCGCGACCCGGAAGCCCTCCGGGTCCTTGCGCAGGGTGAAACCGGCGGCGACGGCGGGATCGGTGGTCTGCGGCTCGGTGGAGCCGGCCGACCGGGAGGGACTCTGCTTCGGGGTGGGCGAGGTCTGTTCGGGGCTGGGCCGGCTGCCGCCCTGATCCGACCGCTGGGGCGCGGGGGTCGCGTTGCCGGCCGCTCCGGTCCGCTCGCCGCCCGCCGCGCCGTCCTCGCCCGCCTTGGGCATGAACAGCATGGCGTAGGCGATCGCGCCGGCCAGCAGAAGCAGGATCAGCACCAGCAGGGTGCGGCCCAGCCTCCGAGGCGAACCCGCCTGTTCCTTGGCGCGCTTGTGCCGTCCGTGCGTGGCCGCGGGCAGCCCGGCCCGCCGCCTGCGCACCAGCTCGCCCCGCCGCCTGATGACGGGCAGCCGGCTGGCGTCGGCGGGCGGCGCGGGCACGACGTGCGTGCCGGCGTCCGGCTCGGGCGCCGACCGCACCAGCGAGCGCAGCCAGCCGCGCAGCTCCTCGAAGTCGAGCCGCTCGGTGGGGTCCTGACGGAGCAGCGACTCGACGACCGGCCGCAGCGGCCCGCATTCCTCGGCGAAGGCGGGCGGCTCGGCACACACCATCTGCACCAGTTCGGCCGTCGACTCCTCGGGGTACGGCGCATGCCCCTGTACGGCCCTGAAGAGCAGCGCGCCGAGCGCCCACAGGTCGGTCGCGGGCCCGATCGGCGCCGCGAGCTGCCAGTTCTCGTGCACGGGCCCGGCCTGCTCGGGCGCCCACCGTTCGGTCACGGGTCCGACGACGGCCATCCGCGCCTGCCGCGCCCGCTCGGCGGCCAGCGCGGTGGCGGGACCGCGGGGCGGAGCGGGAGTGCCCGCCACGAGGTCGCCCCAGCGGGCCGTGGGGTGCGGATCGGCCGGCGTGCCGGAGGCGGCGTGGCCCGGGCCGGAGGAGGCCGCGTAGCCCGGGCCGGAGGAGGCCGCGTCGGTGCCGTCGGCGGTCGGTCCGCCGACGGGCGGCGCGGGGACGTCGGTCGTCGGTGAGGCACCGAAGCCGGGGGCGTTCGGCAGTCCGGCCGGCGGGGCCGTCCCGAGGTGGGGCGGGATGCCGGGTCCGGCTCCCTGCGAACCGGCGCCGCCCTGGCCGCCGTTGCCGCCGGGAGGCAGGACGTGGTTGCCGGTGTCGTCGGCGCCGCCCCTGGGGGTCGCGCCGTGCCAGGAAGCACCACCCACCCCGTAGGGGTCGGCTATCTGCCCCGGCGGCACAGGGCCGCCCTCGCCGGTGGCGTACGGCTGCGCCGTGCCGTTGGTCCGTGCGGCGGGGTCGTCCTCGCCTGCCGGGCGGGCGCCGGGCAGGGCCGCCCGGCCGTTCTGCGCCTCCTGCACCCGGGCCGCGGCACGGGCGCCCGCGCGGTACGCGGCGATCGCGCCGGCCCGTGCGGCCCTGATGTCCCCGCCCGTCTCGAGCGCCTTGGGCGCGAGCGCACCGGTCCCGCCGCTCCCGCCCGCCGTGTCCGGCTCGGCGCCGGGCAGCCCGCCGGCCGTACGCGCCCTGATGGCGGCGCTGCGCGCGGCGACGGGATCGACACCACCGGGGCCGCCCTGAGCGTTCAGGCCTCCGTGAACACCGGAACCGGCCTGCCCTCCGGACACGGCGAGTCCACCGGCTCCGGCCCCGGTCCCGTCGACCGGCCGGTGGCCGCCCGGTCCGCCGTGGCCGCCGGGGCCGCCGTCGGCACCCGGGCCGCCCGGCGCCGACGAGCCGCCGGGCCCGTAGGAACCGCCGGGCCCGTAGGAACCGCCCGGTCCGCCCGGGTTCCCGCCCTCAGCGGGACCCCCCAGGGCTCCGACCCCCGTGTCGCCCTCCGGCGCCGGTACCGGGTCGTATCCGCACAGTGCTTCCTCCGCCGCCCCGACCGCGAGGCCGGTCAGCATCACGCGTCCGTCGTCGCAGACGAGCACCGTGCGCGCGGTGACGTTGCGGTGCACCCAGCCGTGCGCGTGCAGCACCCGCAAGGCCATGAGCACGTCGGAGGCGACCTCGGCCGCGCGGTACGGCGTCAGCGGCTTCTCCGCGAGCAGCGCCGCGAGCGGCCGCGCGGCCACCAACTCGCTCACGATCCACAGCGACCCGCCGTCGGCGAACACGTCGAAGACCTGGTCGAGCCGCGGATGGTCGGGTATTCGGGCGGCGGCCTGCGCGGCCTCGACCGCCCGCCGTACGGCCGGGTCGGCCGGCCTGCGTGTCCCCGTGCGCGCCGTGGGCCTGCGGGCCTGGAACCCCTCGGGCAGCCCCTCCGCGTCGAGCACCTCCGCCTCGACGACCTCCGGCAACGGCACCTGCCGGACGAGGACTTCCTGCCCGCTGTAGGTGTCGAAGGCTCGGGTCTCGGTGAGTTCGTACTCGTCGGAGGGCGGCAGCGGCAGGCGGTAGCGGTCGGCGAGTACCCGGCCCGCGTAGTCGTCCACTGTGCCTCCCTCGGCCGCCCGGTCGGTCAATTCCGTTCGACTTGCGAACCGTTGTGAGCCCGCACCTGGATGCGTACGGTCCGCAGGCCTTCACGATACGTGCCGGAGGCAACTGGCAGAGAGGGGTTGCCAGATCTCACGGCCCAAACCCCGGGCAGGCGCTTTACGACTTCGGTTCGAACGTCTTCGCGAGCGTCTTCCAGGTGTCCTTACGGAGGTCACTGTCCCAGTTGGCGGCTTTCGCGGTGTACATCAGCGCATATCCGAGATGGCCGTTGACGACGAAACCCCGGTCGATCGTCCGGTACTTCGTCCCGCTCTCCTGGTAGGTGAACTCCCAGTCGGCCGCGTTCCAGCCGCGGTAGTCCACCTTCTCTATGCGGATCCGGTCGTACTGCGAGCGCGTCATATAGCGCTCCTGGTTCTGCCAGTCGGCCACGGGGTCGCCCTTGGGCGTGGACGTCCAGGCGACGAGGAGCTTCTGTCCGTCGGGGCCGGCGAACCGGTCGCCCGCGGCCCCGGTCGACTGATACCTCCACCCCTTGGGCAGCCCGATCGAGTAGCCCTGGCCGCCGTGGTACGTCTTCGCCACGGCGCTTCCGCCTCCGGAGCCGTCGCCGGTCTCCGCACCGGTGCCGCCGGACGCGCTCGGGCTGTTGCTGGGCGTGCCGCCGCCCGAGGCGGCCGGGGACTTCTCGGAACTGCCGTCCGTGCCGGTCCCGCCGCCCTTGTCCTCCTTGGTCTTCGAGCCGGCGGACGCGCTCGCGACGGCCTTGCCGCCGCCGCGCTTGGCACCGTTGTCGGAGCCGCCGCCGCCCAGCGTGAGGGCCAGCACGGTCCCGATGACGGCGAGCGCGACCACCACCGCGATGATCACCAGGGTCCGCTTGGGCACCACGTCGGTGATGGGTGCCCGCGGGACGGACCGGGGCGGGAGGTCGGGCAGATCGGGCGGCGTCAGCTTGGGCCACCCGGAACTCCCGCCGCTGCCGCGGTCGTTCGTCCCTGCCGCCGAGGACCTCGTCCCCGCCGAGGGCGAGGCGGCGGTCGAGGACGCCGAGGGGGACGCGGAGGACGGCGAGGCCGAGAACGCGGACGACTCGGCTGCCTTGTCGGACGCCGGAGCCTTCGGAGGCGCCGGCGGGGGAACGGGCCTCGACGCGGGCGCCGGCACCGAGGGCGACGGGGCCGACGCCCCGCCCGCCGTTCCCGACGCGCCCCCGCGGGAGCCGGTGCCGGTCACGCCGTTCCCCGGGCCGCCGGTCCGCGAACCCGCCGTACCGCTGCCCGACTTGTCGCGGGAGGCGGCCGCCGCACCCGCCGCGCCCCCCGCCGCCTTGCGCACGGAGCGGAACGCCCCGCGCAGCTTCTCCGCCGCCTCCTCGGCCCGCTTGCCGCCGGAGCCTCCCGAACCGCCCTTGCGGCCGGGCCCGTCGGGCTGTGCCGGGATCGGCACGACCCTGGTCGCGTCCAGCGGCTCCGGTTCGGCCGCCTTCGGCTCGGGCGCGTGGATCACGGCGTTGAGCATCGCCCGAGCGCCCGCGTCGTCGAGCCGCTTCGCCGGGTCCTTGTTGAGCAGTCCGTAGATGACGTCCTTCAGCGGCCCCGCGTTCTTGGGCTCCTCCAGCGGCTCAGTCATCACCGCGGTCAGCGTCGCGATCGCGGACCCCTTGTCGTACGGCGGCAGTCCTTCGACGGCCGCGTACAGCAGTCCGCCGAGCGACCACAGGTCGGCCGCCGGGCCCGGCTTGTGGCCGCGGGCCCGCTCCGGGGAGATGTAGGAGGGCGCGCCGACGAGCATGCCGGTGGAGGTGATGGACGGGTCGCCCTCCACCTGGGCGATACCGAAGTCGGTGAGCACGACCCGCTCGGTGTCGGACTCCAGCAGGACGTTGGACGGCTTCACGTCACGGTGCAGGATGCCCTCGCGGTGCGCGGAGCGCAGCACGTCGAGGATCGCGAGTCCCACCTCGGCCGCCCGCTTCGGTTCTAGCAGGCCGTCCTCCCGGATGACCTCGGCGAGCGACTTGCCCTCGACGAGCTCCATCACGATCCACGGCCGGTCGTCCTCGTCGACCACGTCGAAGACGGTCACCGCGCTGTTGTTGCGGATCCGTGCGATGGCCTTGGCCTCGCGCAGCGTCCGCGTGATCAGCCGGCGCTTCTCGTCCTCGTCGATGTTCGACGGGAACCGCAGCTCCTTGACGGCGACCGTCCGGCCCAGGGTCTCGTCCTCGGCCCGCCAGACGGTGCCCATGCCGCCCCGGCCGAGCACCGCCCCCAGCCGGTACCGCCCGGCGAGAAGACGCTCGGTCTTGTCCTGACGAGTCTCCTGACGAGATGTCCCCGCCCGCTCCGCCTCCGACATGGATCCCCTCATACAACCCGCCCTGACAGAGCCCCCATTGTCCCTCACCCGACAAGTGCCCGGCGCCCAGGGTGCCCCAGGGCCCCCGCGGCCCACCGCACACCCGGAACGTCCGGTTCCGCACCCCCACCTCCTCCCCTGCGCGCCACGGCCACCGCCCCTCGCCCGACGCCCCCTCACCTCGCGCGGGAACCCGGCGGCGACAGCGGTTCGCGATCCCGAACCCGCCCTGCCCGCCGCCGAGTTCACCCCGAGCTCAGCGCCCCCGACGCCTCACAGGGGCACGATGTCCGGCGCCCCCAGCCGTGCCGCGTCCGCCGTCAGGTCGTCCGGCTGGCGCTGCGACTCCCGCTCGGCCTCCACCCGCTTCTCGTAGTGCTCGACCTCGCGTTCGATCTGGTCCTTGTCCCAGCCGAGCACCGGCGCCATCAGTTCGGCGGCCTCCCGGGCGCTGCGGGTGCCGCGGTCGAAGGTCTCGATGGAGATGCGGGTACGCCGGGTCAGCGCGTCGTCCAGGTGCCGGGCGCCCTCGTGCGAGGCGGCGTACACGATCTCGGCGCGCAGATAGTCGTCGGCGGCCTGCAGGGGCTCACCGAGCGAGGCGTCGGTGGCGATGAGGTCGAGGAGCTCCTCCGCCATGGTCCCGTAGCGATTCAGCAGATGCTCCACGCGGACCACGTGAAGGCCCGTCCGGGCCGCGATCCGGGCCCGCGCGTTCCACAGGGCGCGATAGCCCTCGGCGCCGATCAGCGGCACGTCCTCGGTGACGCACTCGGCGACCCGCAGGTCGAGCCCGTGCACCGCCTCGTCCACCGCGTCCTTGGCCATCACCCGGTACGTCGTGTACTTGCCGCCGGCCACGACGACCAGTCCCGGCACCGGGTGGGCCACGGTGTGCTCGCGCGAGAGCTTGCTGGTGGCGTCCGACTCACCGGCCAGCAGCGGACGCAGGCCCGCGTACACGCCCTGCACGTCGTCGCGGGTGAGCGGCACCGCGAGGACGGAGTTCACGCGATCCAGGATGTAGTCGATGTCGGCGCTGGACGCCGCCGGGTGCGCCTTGTCGAGGTCCCAGTCGGTGTCGGTCGTGCCGATGATCCAGTGCCGGCCCCAGGGGATGACGAAGAGGACCGACTTCTCCGTGCGCAGGATCAGGCCGGTCGAGGAGTTCACGCGGTCCTTCGGCACGACCAGGTGGATGCCCTTGGAGGCGCGGACGTGGAACTGGCCGCGCTCCCCCACCATCGCCTGGGTGTCGTCGGTCCACACACCGGTCGCGTTCACCACCTGCTTGGCGCGGACCTCGTACTCGCCGCCCCCCTCGACGTCCTGCACGCGCGCGCCGACGACCCGCTCGCCCTCGCGCAGGAAGCCCGTCACACGGGCGCGGTTGGCGACCTTCGCGCCGTAGGCGACGGCCGTGCGCACCAGGGTGGCCACATACCGCGCGTCGTCCACCTGGGCGTCGTAGTACTGCAGGGCGCCGACCAGGGCGTCCTTCTTCAGGGCCGGCGCCACCCGCAGGGCGTGACGGCGGGTCAGATGGCGGTGCATGGGCAGGCCCCGGCCGTGCCTGCGGGCCATCGACATGGCGTCGTAGAGCGCGACGCCCGAGCCGGCGTAGAACCGCTCCCAGCCCTGGTGCTGCAGCGGGTACAGGAACGGCACCGGCTTCACGAGATGCGGGGCGAGCCGTTCCAGCAGCAGGCCGCGCTCCTTCAACGCCTCGCGCACGAGGGCGAAGTCGAGCATCTCCAGATAGCGCAGGCCGCCGTGGATCAGCTTGCTGGACCTGCTGGACGTGCCGGACGCCCAGTCACGTGCCTCGACCAGACCGGTGGACAGGCCGCGGGTCACGGCGTCCAGGGCGGTGCCCGCACCGACCACCCCTGCGCCCACCACCAGGATGTCCAGTTCGCGCTCGGCCATGGCCGCCAGTGACTCGGCACGCTGCGCCGGCCCGAGTGTCGCTGTCCTCACTGCTGCCTCCCGCTATCGATAGCGCCGGCCGCACCCGTCGGGCGAAGCCCGTGTCCTACCCCCCATGCCCAAATTCTGACCGTCTTGCCCCACTTCAGCCACCACGGCCTCCCACCCTGTGGACAACTTTCCAGGGACCGCCGGAAAACACAGCCGACCAATCCCGCATAACGGTCATATTTACTCCTAGTCTGACATTGCGCTCGCTCATCCTGTCCACAGGGCTTGCGCACCTGTCCCGCTTCGGTTACTGGGAAGGACGGCCCACGCCATGCCCGCAGATCTCGCCGTCATCGGACTCGGCCCGTTCGGCCTGCCCCTGGCCCAGGCTGCCGTCGCCGCCGGCATCCCGACCGTCGGCTACCGAACAGGCCCCGAGGCCGGCTCCCTCAGCGCGGCCGACCTGCGCCGGATGCTCTCGGGGGGCTTCCGGCACGCCACCAGCCCCGCCGAGCTCGGCAGGGTCCGCACCGCCGTCATCTGCGCGCCCACCCCGCGCGGCCCCGACGGCGCGCTCGACCTCACCCAGGTGGAGGCGGCCGCCCGCACCCTCGCCGCCGAGCTGCGCCCGCACACCACGGTCATCCTGGAGTCCGCCGTCCCCCCGGGCACCACCGAGGAGCTGCTGCGGCCCCTCCTCGAAGCGGGCTCCCGGCTGCGCGCGGGCCGCGACTTCCACCTCGCCTACTCCCCCAGCCGCGTCGACCCCGGCAACCGCGACGTCACCCCGGCCAACACCCCGAAGGTGATCGGCGGCCTCACGCCCGCGTGCACGGAGTCGGCGGCCGCCTTCTACTCGCGCCTCACCGACAAGGTGGTACGCGCGCGTGGCCCGCGCGAGGCGGAGGCGGTCCAGCTCCTGGAGACGAACTTCCGCCATGTCAACATCGCGCTCGTCAACGAGATGGCCGTCCTCTGCCACGACCTCGGCGTCGACCTCTGGGACGTCATCCGCTGCGCGGAGACCAAACCGTTCGGTTTCCAGGCCTTCCGCCCCGGCCCCGGCGTCGGCGGTCACACCGTCCCCCAGGACCTGACCGCCCCCGCCGGCCGCACCCTGCGCCTGGTCGAACTGGCCCAGCAGGTCAACAGCCAGATGCCCCGCTACGTCGTCCAGCGCGCGGCCGCCCTCCTCAACGAGCACGGCAAGTCGGCGCGGGGCGCGCGCGTACTCCTTCTGGGTGTGACGTACAAGCCGGACCTCGCCGACCAACAGGGCACACCAGCCCGCGAGATCGCGGTCCGCCTGATGGAACTCGGCGCCTCGGTGAGCTACCACGACCCGCACGTCCCGTCCTGGAACGTCCTGGACCGTCCGGTCCCCCGCGCCGACTCCCTCTACGAGGCCGCCGCCGACGCCGACCTCACCATCCTCCTCCAGCACCACCGCACCTACGACCTGCAGGGCCTGTCGGTAAAGGCCCAGCTCCTGCTGGACACCCGGGGGGCCACCCCGACGGGGGCGGCGCACCGGCTGTGAAGGGGGCGCGCACGTGCTTCGTGGGCCCCGGGCGCTGCCGGCGTGGCCTCCCGGGCACCGGTGAACGAAAATCCGCAGGATCCACCTCCTCCGGCACGTCACCATCCACAGACGGATCCGATCCCAGCGAGTGGGCTTGCGGTGACGTCCCGTGGGCGCCCCCTTCCACGACACCGCCAGCCGACCGGCTGACCGGCCGACATTCGGCGTGAACGCAACCGCACGCCCCCGCACCACCTCACGCGCCCGCGCAAGCCCCAGACACACGAAGGGGGCCGGTCACCCATCAGGTGACCGGCCCCCTTGGCGTCGTGGGCCCTACCGTCGGTGCTGGGAGTCCGCCACCGTCACCTCGACGCGCTGGAACTCCTTGAGCTCGCTGTAGCCGGTCGTGGCCATCGCGCGGCGCAGGGCGCCGAAGAGGTTCATGGAGCCGTCGGGGGTGTGCGAGGGGCCGGTGAGGACCTCCTCGAGAGTGCCGACGGTGCCGAGGTCGACCTTCTTGCCGCGCGGCAGCTCCTCGTTGACGGCTTCCATGCCCCAGTGGTGTCCGCGGCCCGGCGCGTCCGTGGCGCGCGCGAGCGGCGAGCCCATCATCACCGCGTCCGCGCCGCAGGCGATCGCCTTCGGCAGGTCGCCGGACCAGCCCACGCCGCCGTCGGCGATGACGTGCACGTACCGGCCGCCGGACTCGTCCATGTAGTCGCGGCGGGCGGCGGCCACGTCGGCGACGGCGGTCGCCATGGGCACCTGGATGCCCAGCACGTTGCGCGTGGTGTGCGCCGCGCCGCCGCCGAAGCCGACGAGCACGCCCGCCGCGCCCGTACGCATCAGGTGCAGGGCCGCCGTGTACGTGGCGCAGCCGCCGACGATCACCGGGACGTCGAGCTCGTAGATGAACTGCTTCAGGTTCAGCGGCTCGTGCGAGCCGGAGACGTGTTCCGCGGAGACCGTCGTACCGCGGATGACGAAGATGTCGACGCCCGCGTCCACGACCGCCTTGGAGAACTGCGCGGTGCGCTGCGGGGAGAGCGCGGCGGCCGTGACCACGCCGGAGTCGCGCACCTCCTTGATGCGCGCGCCGATCAGCTCCTCCTTGATGGGGGCGGAGTAGATCTCCTGGAGCCGGCGGGTGGCCGTGTCCGCGTCCAGCTCGACGATCTCGTCGAGCAGCGGCTGCGGGTCCTCGTGCCGCGTCCACAGGCCTTCGAGGTTCAGCACGCCCAGGCCGCCGAGCTCACCGATGCGGATCGCGGTGGCCGGGGAGACGACCGAGTCCATGGGGGCGGCCAGGAAGGGCAGCTCGAAGCGGTAGGCGTCGATCTGCCAGGCGATCGAGACCTCCTTCGGGTCCCGCGTACGGCGGCTGGGGACGACGGCGATGTCGTCGAAGGCGTACGCCCGGCGGCCGCGCTTGCCGCGCCCGATCTCGATCTCAGTCACGTCTGTGGCCTTTCCCTGATGCGTTGCAGCGTCTTCCAGTATCGCCGACGGGTACGACAAGGGCGGCCCCGGATGCTCCCGGGACCGCCCTCGGTAACGCCTGTCGCCTACTTGCTGCTGTAGTTCGGCGCCTCGACCGTCATCTGGATGTCGTGCGGGTGGCTCTCCTTCAGGCCCGCGGAGGTGATCCGCACGAAGCGGCCCTTGGACTCCATCTCCTCGATGGTCGCCGCGCCCACGTAGCCCATGGTCTGGCGCAGACCGCCGACGAGCTGGTGCAGGACGCTGGCCAGCGGGCCGCGGTAGGGCACCTGCCCCTCGATGCCCTCGGGCACGAGCTTGTCGTCGGAGGCGACCTCGGCCTGGAAGTAGCGGTCCTTCGAGTAAGACTTGCCCTGGCCCCGGGACTGCATCGCGCCGAGCGAGCCCATGCCGCGGTACGACTTGAACTGCTTGCCGTTGATGAACTGCAGCTCGCCGGGCGACTCCTCGCAGCCCGCGAGCAGCGAGCCCAGCATCACGGTGTCGGCACCGGCCGCGAGGGCCTTGCCGATGTCGCCGGAGTACTGCAGGCCGCCGTCGCCGATCAGCGGGATGCCGGCCGGGCGGGCGGCGAGGGAGGCCTCGTAGATGGCGGTGACCTGCGGGACGCCGATGCCGGCGACCACGCGCGTGGTGCAGATGGAGCCGGGGCCCACACCGACTTTGATGCCGTCGACACCGGCGTCGATCAGCGCCTGGGCGCCGTCGCGGGTGGCGACGTTGCCGCCGATCACGTCGACGTCCACGGCCGACTTGATCTTCGACATCCAGCTGAGGGCGTTGCTGTTGTGGCCGTGCGAGGTGTCGACGACCAGGAAGTCCACGCCGGCCTCGGCGAGCGCCTGGGCGCGCTCCAGCGCCTCGGGGCTGGCGCCGACGGCGGCACCGACGAGCAGACGGCCCTCGGCGTCCTTGGCGGCGTTCGGGTACTTCTCCGCCTTGACGAAGTCCTTGACGGTGATCAGGCCCCTGAGGACGCCCGCGTCGTCGACCAGCGGAAGCTTCTCGATCTTGTGGCGGCGCAGCAGCTCCATGGCGTCCACACCGGAGATGCCGACCTTGCCGGTGACCAGCGGCATCGGCGTCATGACCTCGCGCACCTGGCGGCCGCGGTCGGTCTCGAAGGCCATGTCACGGTTGGTGACGATGCCGAGCAGCTTGCCGGCGGGGTCGGTGACGGGGACACCGCTGATGCGGAACTTGGCGCACAGGGCGTCCGCCTCGGCGAGCGTGGCCTCGGGATGCACCGTGATGGGGTCGGTGACCATGCCGGACTCGGAGCGCTTGACCAGGTCGACCTGGTTCACCTGGTCCTCGACCGAGAGGTTGCGGTGCAGCACGCCGACGCCGCCGAGCCGGGCCATCGCGATGGCCATGCGGGACTCGGTCACCTTGTCCATCGCCGCCGACAGCAGCGGGATGTTGACCCGGACGTTGCGGGAGATGCGGGACGAGGTGTCGACCGCGTTGGGGAGCACCTCGGACGCTCCCGGCAGCAGCAGCACGTCGTCGTAGGTCAGCCCGAGTGTCGCGAATTTACCGGGCACTCCGTCGACGTTTGCAGTCATGACACCTTCCCCAAATGGCCTTGATCGGTGCGGATGTCCATGCTAACGGGAAGCAGGGCCGTCGAATTCCACGGTTCCGCGTGACCTCGGGCTTCGTATGTTCGTACGGAATCCCCGAGCGGCCTGTTCAAAAAAGGCGTCGACCGCCCGGAAACTACTGTTCCGCCAGTGCCCTGAGCCGGCTCAGGGCCCGGTGCTGAGCCACCCGGACCGCGCCGGGTGACATTCCCAACATCTGGCCGGTCTCCTCTGCCGTGAGGCCCACCGCGATGCGCAGCAGCAGCAGCTCCCGCTGGTTCTCCGGCAGGTTGGCCAGCAGTTTCTTGGCCCACTCGGCGTCGCTGCTGAGCAGCGCGCGCTCCTCCGGGCCCAGTGAGTCGTCGGGCCGCTCGGGCATCTCGTCGGACGGGACCGCGGTCGAGCCCGGATGCCGCATCGCCGCCCGCTGCAGGTCGGCGACCTTGTGCGCGGCGATGGCGAAGACGAACGCCTCGAAGGGCCGCCCGGTGTCCCGGTAGCGCGGGAGTGCGAGCAGGACGGCGACGCAGACCTCCTGTGCGAGGTCCTCGACGAAGTGGCGCGCGTCGCCCGGAAGGCGGGACAGACGGGTGCGGCAGTACCGCAGCGCCAGCGGGTGGACATGGGCGAGCAGGTCGTGCGTGGCCTGCTCGTCCCCGTCTACGGCGCGATGGACGAGTGGCCCGATCGCCCCTGCGGCCTGGCCCGCCTCGTCGTCGCGCATCGGTCCATGGTGCCCTGAGGCCGTCGGGTCCGTGGCACCACGCCCGATGTTGTGCACTGAAGCGTTATGAGCAGGTGCGCCGGCACTCATCCCCTGCGCCCTCCCCTTCCGCTCGACCGACTCGTCCCCGAGAGACTCCACATCTTCAAGGATGCGGCATCCGCGCCGAAACGAGCAGCGGGTACCGACGGAGCCATTTGACCGGCGTCGCAAACCGCGCCCTGAAGGGGCGCGGGGAACTGCGCGACCAGCCACGAAACGGCTCGCACCAGAGCGACGGCCTTTGCGGCCGAGTTCTCAGCGAACCAGACCCCACCGGAACCCGAGCGCCACCGCGTGCGCCCGGTCCGACGCACCCAGCTTCTTGAACAGCCGCCGCGCGTGCGTCTTCACGGTGTCCTCGGACAGGAACAGCTCGCGTCCGATCTCCGCGTTGGAGCGGCCGTGGCTCATCCCTTCGAGCACCTGGATCTCACGCGCGGTGAGCGTCGGCGCCGCACCCATCTCGGCGGACCGCAGCCGCCGCGGGGCGAGCCGCCAGGTCGGGTCGGCGAGCGCCTGGGTGACGGTCGCGCGCAACTCCGCGCGTGAGGCGTCCTTGTGGAGGTAGCCCCGCGCCCCGGCGGCGACCGCGAGAGCCACGCCGTCCAGATCCTCGGCGACGGTCAGCATGATGATGCGCGCCCCGGGGTCGGCGGACAGCAGCCGGCGCACGGTCTCGACGCCGCCCAGTCCGGGCATGCGTACGTCCATCAGGATCAGGTCCGAACGGTCCGCGCCCCAGCGGCGGAGGACTTCCTCGCCGTTGGCCGCGGTCGTCACGCGCTCGACGCCGGGCACGGTCGCGACCGCGCGGCGCAGCGCCTCTCGGGCAAGCGGGGAGTCGTCGCATACGAGGACGGATGTCATGGCCGCCCTCCGCAGCTGATGCACGTCACCTTGAGCCTCCAGGCTGGTACGAAATCGTCACCTGTGCGGTCGACCGTCCCGGACGCCCGCCCGAGCGCTTGTTGCGTCAACCGCCACCGCACTCTCAACGACGGTCACTCGA
The DNA here is from genome assembly GCF_050214755.1 of Streptomyces sp. C1-1. NCBI lineage: Bacteria > Bacillati > Actinomycetota > Actinomycetes > Kitasatosporales > Streptomycetaceae > Streptomyces > Streptomyces sp. C1-1. Next base: position 4,337,166 of record NZ_CP189826.1, read on the forward strand.
AAGAGTTACGGGGCTGTGTGCCATCTTCGGCACTCTACGTGAGGGCACGGACACGGTGCAGACATGCGGGGCGGACCCACAACGTTTCATCACAAGCGGTGCCCCATTCGGCCCCTTTTCTTCCCATCTGCTGGTGTCTGCGGCTAGATTCGCAATGAGTCATATTTTCATCTCCTTAGATCGTAGTTACACGGTCGTCGGCACCGTATCCGCTCAGTACGGCTACAAGGGGTCACGTAATGGCAGATTTCTCCCGCCTTCCCGGACCGAACGCGGACCTGTGGGACTGGCAGCTCCTGGCCGCCTGTCGCGGGGTGGACAGCTCGCTCTTCTTTCATCCGGAGGGCGAGCGAGGCGCGGCCCGGAGTGCTCGCGAGAACTCGGCCAAGGAGGTCTGCATGAGGTGCCCGGTACGCGCGCAGTGCGCGGCGCACGCGTTGGCGGTGAGAGAGCCGTACGGCGTGTGGGGTGGCCTGACCGAGGACGAGCGCGAAGAACTCATGGGACGGGCGCGGACCCGGCTGGTCTCGGCGATGGCCGGCAGCGGGGACAGCGGCTCGAACAACTGAAGGAACGTTTTTGCGATTCCGCGGCATCGAGCTCCCGGACCCCGAGCTCCCGACGAGAAGGGCACGCACGCGTGCCCTTCTTTTTCGCGGCCGGTCGCTTCCCTACTGCCGGGCCGCCGCGCGCCCGAGCTGCTCCAGCGTCGCCGCCACCGCCGGCACCTGGGCGAGGTCGGGCAGGGTAAGCGCCACGATCTCCCGCCGCACCGCCGGCCGAAGCGTCAGCACGCGCGCGTGGCGCGACCGTACGGACTCCAGGGCGAGCTGCGGCAGGACGGCGACGCCCAGGCCGGCACCGACGAGGCCCACGACGGCCGGATAGTCGTCGGTGGCGAAGTCGATCCGGGGCGTGAACCCGGCCCCCTCGCACACCTCCACCAACTGCCCCCGGCAGCGCGGGCATCCGGCGATCCAGGGCTCCTCGGCCAGCTCACCGATGCCGACGGAGCCCGCCCCCGCGAGCCGGTGCCGCTCCGGCACCAGTCCGACGAGCCGGTCGGTCAGCAGCGGCCGTACGACGAGGTCGTCCCACTCCTCGGCGCCCGCCGCGCCTTCGTAGCGGAAGGCGAGCGCCACGTCGCACTCGCCCTCGCGCAGCATCTCCACGGAGGCGGGCGGTTCGGCCTCCTCCAGGAAGACGCGGGTGCCGGGATGGGCGGCGCGCAGGGCGGCCAGGGCCGCCGGTACGAGGGTGGAGCTGCCGCTGGGGAACGACACGAGCCGGACGCGCCCCGCCCGCAGTCCCGCGATGGCGGCGACCTCCTCCTCGGCGGCGGTGAGACCGGCCAGGATGCCGTTGGCGTGCCGCACGAGCGCCTCGCCCGCCTGGGTCAGCCGCATCTCCCGTCCGCTGCGGACGAGCAGCGGGGTGCCCACGGAGGACTCCAGGGCCTTCATCTGCTGGCTGACGGCGGGCTGGGTGCAGCCCAGTTCGCGCCCCGCCGCGGAGAAGGAGCCGGTGGTGGCGACGGCGCGCAGCACGCGCAGATGACGGGCTTCGATCACACCGCCAAGGATAAGAGATCCTTTTACATGGCGCCGATTGATGGGCCGGCGCTTTGAGTGCGGTCGTCCGTGTGCGCGGGAGCGGGTGCGGAAGTACCGGGCGTCGTACGCCTCCTGAGACGCCGTCGAGACCCGGCGGAGATCGGAATCGGCCGGTCCGGGTAACTACCCTTGGGCCATGACAACGGCTCTGATTACGGGATCGACCGCGGGCATCGGCGCTGCCTTCGCACGGCGGCTGGCGGGTGACGGGCACAACCTGGTGCTCGTCGCGCGCGACACCAAGCGGCTGCGGGAGCAGGCGACCGAGCTGCACGACCGGCACGGCATCGAGGCCGAGGTCCTCACGGCCGACCTCGCGACGGACGACGGCATCGAAACGGTCGCCGCCCGCCTCGCCGACCGCAGGAACCCCGTCGACCTGCTGATCAACAACGCCGGCTTCGGCAACAAGGGCCGCTACCTCGACGTCTCCATGGCCGACGAGCTGAAGATGCTCAAGGTCCACTGCGAGGCGGTCCTGCGACTGACGTCGGCGGCGACGGAGGCGATGCGGGAGCGGGGGCGCGGCGGGGTCGTCAACGTCGCTTCCGTGGCCGCCTTCGTGCCGCGCGGTACGTACGGGGCGTCCAAGGCGTGGGTCGTGCAGTTCACCCAGGGGGCGGCGAAGGACCTCGCGGGCAGCGGGGTGCGGCTGATGGCGCTGTGTCCGGGCTTCGTGCGCACGGAGTTCCACCAGCGCGCCGGGATGGGCACGGACAACATCCCCGGCTGGATGTGGCTCGACGCGGACAAGCTGGTGGCGTCGGCGCTGGCCGATCTGGCGCGGGGGAAGTCGTTGTCGATCCCCGATCCCCGGTACAAGGCGCTGATGGGGCTGGTGAAGGTCACGCCGCGGTCCCTGCTGGGCGGGATCAGCTCACGGACCGGGCGCAAGTACGGGCCCCAGTGAACGAGGCACCCGCGCGCTCCGGTGGGAAAATGGTCGGGTACGACCGGATCCAGGGGGGCCGGAGGCGATGGTGCCATGACCTTCGTTCAGATCATCGACTGCAGGACCAGCCACTTCGACGACATCGACCGGCTGATGGACACATGGGTCGAGCAGACCAAGGGGAAGCGCACGGCGACGCACGCGGTGGTCGGCAAGGACCACTCCGACGCGTCGCACTTCATCGAGATCGTGGAGTTCCCGTCGTACGAGGAGGCGATGCGCAACTCCGGTCTGCCCGAGACGGACAGGATCTTCCGGGAGATGGTGGCCCTCTGCGACGAGATGCCGACCTTCACGGACCTGGACGTGGTGCGGGACGACCAGCTGCACGCGGTGAACGTGCGGCGGTTCTTCGAGACGATCGCCCTGAAGGGGGATCTGCCGGCGCTCGACGAACTGGTCGCCGAGCACTACCACGACCACGATCCCGGCAAGGAGCAGGACACCCTGGGCATGGACGCGCTGCGGCGGGACATCGGGATGTGGCGCGGCGGGTTCGACTTCGCCTTCGACATCGAGGACCAGATCTCGCAAGGGGACCGGGTGTGCACCCGGTGGACCTGGCGCGGGACCCACAGCGGTGACTTCATGGGGCTGCCGGCCACCGGGCGGAACGTCGTCATGACCGGGACGACCGTCTTCCGCTGCGACGAGGACGGCAAGCTCGCCGAGGGGTGGTGGCAGTACGACCGGCTCGGGCTGATGGAGCAGCTGGGCGCGCTCGACGCGCTGGAGCAGTAGGGGAACGCGAAGGCCCGGCACCCATCGGGTGCCGGGCCTCGGTGCTGACCTGGGTCAGTGGGCGTGACCGTGGCCGTGGCCCGCGGCCGCCGGCTCCTCCTCTTCCTTCTTCTCGACGACCAGGGTCTCGGTCGTCAGAAGCAGGGAGGCGATGGAGGCGGCGTTCTCCAGGGCGGAGCGGGTGACCTTGACCGGGTCGATGACGCCGGCCTTGATCAGGTCGCCGTACTCGCCGGTGGCGGCGTTGAAGCCCTGGCCCTTGTCGAGGTCGGCGACCTTGGAGGTGATGACGTAGCCCTCCAGGCCGGCGTTCTCGGCGATCCAGCGCAGCGGCTCGACGACCGCGCGGCGGACCACGGCGACACCGGTGGCCTCGTCGCCGGTGCGGCCGAGACCGCCGTCAAGGACCTTGGCGGCGTGGACCAGAGCGGAGCCACCACCGGAGACGATGCCCTCCTCGACCGCGGCGCGGGTCGCGGAGATGGCGTCCTCCAGACGGTGCTTCTTCTCCTTCAGCTCCACCTCGGTGGCGGCGCCGACCTTGATCACGCACACGCCGCCGGCCAGCTTCGCGAGGCGCTCCTGGAGCTTCTCGCGGTCCCAGTCGGAGTCGGTGTTCTCGATCTCGGCCTTGATCTGGTTGATGCGGCCGACGACGTCCTCGGAGTTGCCGGCGCCGTCGACGATGGTCGTGTCGTCCTTGGTGACGGTCACGCGGCGGGCGGAGCCCAGCACGTCCAGACCGGCCTGGTCGAGCTTGAGGCCGACCTCCTCGGAGATGACCGTGGCGCCGGTGAGGACCGCCATGTCCTGCAGCATCGCCTTGCGGCGGTCACCGAAGCCGGGGGCCTTGACCGCGACCGCGTTGAAGGTGCCGCGGATCTTGTTGACGACCAGGGTCGACAGGGCCTCGCCCTCGACGTCCTCGGCGATGATCAGCAGCGGCTTGGAGGAGCCGGCCTGGATGACCTTCTCCAGCAGCGGCAGCAGGTCGGCGATCGAGGAGATCTTGCCCTGGTTGATCAGGATGTACGGGTCGTCGAGGACGGCCTCCATACGCTCCTGGTCGGTGACGAAGTACGGGGACAGGTACCCCTTGTCGAAGGCCATGCCCTCGGTGAAGTCCAGCTCCAGACCGAAGGTGTTGGACTCCTCGACGGTGATGACACCGTCCTTGCCGACCTTGTCCATCGCCTCGGCGATGAGCTCGCCGACCTGCTGGTCCTGGGCGGACAGCGCGGCGACGGCGGCGATGTCGGACTTCTCGTCGATCGGGCGGGCCGAGGCGAGAAGGTCCTCGGAGATCGCGGCGACGGCCGCGTCGATGCCCTTCTTCAGCAGCGCCGGGGAGGCGCCCGCGGCCACGTTCCTCAGGCCCTCGCGCACCAGCGCCTGGGCGAGCACGGTGGCGGTGGTGGTGCCGTCACCCGCGATGTCGTTGGTCTTGGTCGCCACCTCCTTCACCAGCTGCGCGCCGAGGTTCTCGTACGGGTCCTCGATCTCGACCTCGCGGGCGATGGTGACGCCGTCGTTGGTGATGGTGGGGGCGCCGAACTTCTTGTCGATGACGACGTTGCGGCCCTTGGGGCCGATCGTCACCTTGACCGTGTCGGCCAGCTTGTTGACGCCGCGCTCGAGGGCGCGACGGGCGTCCTCGTCGAACTTCAGGATCTTCGCCATGACAGCGGGAGCCCTCTCGGATGTGTGGGTTCTCAAAAAAGACACTGCGCCCCGGGCGCCCGGCTTCGTTATCGGTCGCGGGGGGCCAGGGGCGCAGCTCGGAAAAACTCTGAGGCGGTACTACTTCTCGATGATCGCGAGCACGTCGCGAGCCGAGAGGACGAGGTACTCCTCGCCGTTGTACTTCACCTCGGTGCCGCCGTACTTGCTGTACAGCACGATGTCGCCGGTCTTGACGTCGAGCGGCAGGCGCTCGCCGTTCTCGAAACGGCCCGGGCCCACGGCCAGGACGACGCCCTCCTGGGGCTTCTCCTTGGCGGTGTCCGGAATGACCAGGCCAGAGGCCGTGGTCTGCTCGGCGTCCAGCGGCTGGACCACGATGCGGTCCTCGAGCGGCTTGATGGCAACCTTGGAGCTGGCGGTCGTCACGATCCGACCTCCCCCTTCGGAGATCTCACGGGGTTAACTGTCTGAGGTGGCGACCAGGTCGATCCGTCGTCGCGGGTGCCGGACCTGCCCGTCGCTTGTTTGGCACTCTCCAGGGGGGAGTGCCAGAGCCGAGACTATGACCGCGATTAGCACTCGGTCAAGCGGACTGCTAATCCCGACGGCGCGTCGGCCCGCGATCCGCTCCTACGGGGGCGCCGCGAAGGGGTGCCGTCCGCCGCGGCGGACGCGTACCGTCGCCCCATGCCCTCCCGGTCCCTGTCGTCCGACGGCTGTGCGCTCGCGGTCCTCGTTCCGGCCGAAGTCGCCTTCGGCCTGGTGTTCGCGGCCGTGCTGGCGCTGAACGGGCACGCGTGGGGCGCGGCGCTGTGGCTGGGCGGGCTGGCGACGGTGGCCCTGGCGGCCGCCGTCTTCTTCTTCCGGGACGGGTTCGCCGTGACCGGCGGGGCGCAGATACTGGCGGCCCTGTTCTTCCTCGCGGTGGCGTTCGGCTACAGGTAGTCCTCCAGGCGTCCCACCGTCAGCCCGCGTTGCTGTGCCGCTCGCAGCAGGCCTCGGGTGCGTTCGACCAGGGTCGGGGAGGTCGACTCGCCCGAGGGCACCGAGACGATGTCGCCCGCCCGCAGCCGGCGCTCGCCCCGCGCGAACGTCGGCTCCCCGGCCTCCATCGACGCCCGCCACAGCACCACCGCCGAGACACCGCAGTCGGCAGCCGCGCGCAGGGTGGTGGTGTCGTAGGTGCCGTAGGGCGGGCGGAAGAAGCGGGGGCGGACGCCGAAGCGGGAGCGGAGCTTGTCCTGCTGGCCGCAGATCTCGGCGCGCTGGCCCGCGTAGGGCAGACCGCGCAGGGCGGAGTGGTCGAGGGTGTGGTTCTGGATGCCGGCGCCCACCGACCGCAGGCGGGCGAAGTGGCCGTAACCCGGTCCGACGACGCTGTCGGTGAGGAACATGCTGACCGGCAGGCGCAGTTCACGGACCATGTCGACGAAGCGGGGGTCCTGCTCGGCGCCGTCGTCGTAGGTGAGGAAGACGACCTTGTCGCGGGTGGCGACGCGGGAGACGACGGGCAGGGGCCGCGCCCGGTGGGCGGCGGGTGCGCGCACCGGTCTCGGGGCGCGGGCCAGCGGCTCCGGCAGGCCCCAGCGGCGGTACGGCGGTACGGCGGTGCCCGACGGGCCGTTCGCCCGCACTCGCTGGGCCGCCTTCTCGCCGAGCCGTTCGATGGGCGCGACGGACGGGGCGCAGCCGGTGAGGAGGACAAGCGCCAGGGCGGCGGTCGCCAGGTTCCGGCGCCTCACAGGTAGTCCTCCAGGCGGGCCACCGCGTACCCCTTGGCGGTGACCTTGTTCAGGAAGCGCCGCATGTCGTCGACCATGGTGCCCTTCCACTCGGCGCGGCCCCGGAAGTGGGTGAGCACGATGTCGCCGGGGTGCAGGTCCTGGTCGTCCTCGCGGTACGCCCAGTGGTCGACGAAGACCTCCTCGTCCCAGATCGGGGCGTACTCGATGCCGCACGACTTCGCGGCGCGCAGGGTGGCCTGGTTGTAGTTGCCGAAGGGCGGCCGGAAGAGGGTCGGGGCCTTGCCGAACTGCCTCTTCATGATCTTCTGCATACCGCAGATCTCGTGCTTCTGCTCCGCGTACGACAGCCCCGGCAGATAGGGGTGGGTGAGGGTGTGGTTGTTGAGGGTGACGCCCTCGGACTGCATCCTGCGGAAGTACGCGTAGTCGTCCTTGACCAGGAAGTTGCTGAGGAAGGCGGAGTACGGGATCTTCAGTTCGCTCATCATCCGCAGGAACGCCCGGTCCTTCTCGGCGCCGTCGTCGATGGTGAGGAAGACGACCTTCTGCCGGGTGGGGACCGTGGTGAACACGGGCGGCAGGCCGAGCTCCTCCTGGTTGTCGACCTCGAAGCCCCTGCGGGCGGTGATGCGCGGCTTGTGGAGCGGCGCCGGCGGGGCCGTCAGCGGCACCTGCCTCAGCCCCCAGCGCCTGGCCGCCTGAGCCCGCGCGGCGTAGGCCGTGCGCAGCCTCGTGGCGTACGAGTCCAGGGCGCGGGCCTCGGGTGCCTTCAGGCGCGGCTGGCCGGCGGCCGGGCGCACCTCCTGGCCGCTGTCCTGCGCGCAGCCGGAGGCGATGGCGGCGACGGCGAGCACGGCGATTCCGCCACGGACTCGCGTCCCCCAAGATGACCTATTTTTGTCATTTTGTACCACTGCTCGCATGGGCCCGGATCCTCGCAGCCCCCCGGCCCGCAACCCCGTCCGACACCTCGGCCGCACGCACACCGTCCCCCGGCTGGCCCACAATGAGCCGGTGAACGACCTCGCTCTCCTTCTCACCCCCGAAGGCCGCGCCCTCCTCGACGAGGTGCGCGACACGGCTCCGGCCGACGAACTCGCCGTGGCCACCCGGCTGCGCCGCGACCATCCCGCCGAACTGGTGTCGGCGGCGCTCGGACAGGCCCGGCTGCGGCAGCGGGCGGTGGCCAAGTTCGGCGAGGAGGACGCGGGGCGGATGTTCTTCACGCCCAACGGCGTCGAACAGTCGACGAGGGCGCGCGTGGCGGCGTACCGGGCCGAGCGGCTGCGGGCGCTCGGGGTCACCTCGCTCGCCGACCTGTGCTGCGGGATCGGCGGGGACGCGATCGCGCTGGCCCGCGCGGGCATCAGGGTCCTCGCCGTGGACCGGGACCCGGTGACGGCGGCCGCGGCGCGGGCGAACGCCGACGCGCTGGGGCTGGCGGACCTGATCGAGGTACGGCAGGCGGATGTCACGGAGGTCGACACGGCGGGCTGCGACGCCGTGTTCGTCGACCCCGCCCGACGCGGCGGCCGGGGCCGCATCTTCGACCCCGAGGCCTATTCGCCGCCCCTGTCCTGGGCGGTCGAGGCGGCCCGCACGGCACCGCACGCCGCCCTGAAGGTCGCGCCCGGCATCCCGCACGAGGCCGTCCCGGCCGACGCCGAGGCCGAGTGGATCTCGGACGGCGGGGACGTGAAGGAGGCGGTGCTGTGGTTCGGGACGGCACCGGGGGCGGTACGGGCCACCCTGCTGCCCGGACCCCGCACCCTCCTCGGCCGAGGACTCCCGGACCCCGAAGTCCGGCCCGTCGGGCGGTACTTGTACGAGCCCGACGGCGCCGCCATCCGCGCCCACCTGGTCGCCGAGGTGGCCGAGGAGGTCGGCGGCGGCCTGATCGACCCGACCATCGCCTACGTCACCTCTGACGAGCGGCACGAGTCCCCGTACGCCACCGCCTACCGGATCACCGACGAACTCCCGTTCAACGTGAAGAAGTTGAAGGCACTGCTGCGCGAGCGCGAGGTCGGCACACTGACCGTGAAGAAACGCGGCTCGGCCGTGGAACCGGAGGAACTGCGCAAGAAGGTCAAGCCGTCCGGCCCGCACTCGGCGACGGTGTTCCTGACCCGTGTGGCGGGGGCGCCGACGATGCTTGTCGGGCATCCCGCGTGACGGTCAGCGGATGGACGCTTCCGTCGCGCAGGACCCTCACCCGCGCACGACGGCTCGCCTCGTAGGCGTGGTGATGCGCCTGCGGGAAGTGCATGCCGGCGAGGTCGCCCCCGGGCAGGAAGCGGACCAGCCAGGCGACCGAGTCGGCACCGTCCGCGGCGGCCGCGGCCGCCGTCAGGAGTTTCTCGTAGTCCCGGCGGAGGATGCCGAATCCCGCGCTGGGGGTGCTCTGGAAGAACCGGAAGACCGTCTGGACCCGGGACGGAGGGATACGGTCGGGAATCGCGTACCGCCCGAGGTGCTCGCCACGGCTGAGCCGGTCCAGGCAGTCGTCCACCTCGTCCTCGGGCGAGAAGGCGTACAGCCAGTCGCGCGCCTTGACCCCGTCGCGGTCGGGCATTCCGGCCCTCGACCGTAGTTCGTCGACGATGCCGGCGGTGCCGTAGGGCACGAGGACGGACACGAGTCGGTGCGGGGTGGCGACGGACTCGTCCGCCTCCTCCTCGCTCTCCCAGCGGTCCAGGAGGAGGACGTCACCGTTCACGATCGCCGTGCGGATGACGTCGAGCCCCACCGGCACCCCCCAGGAGGCAAGCGTCGCCGAGGCGGCCACCCGCAGCCTCATGTCGGGGTGGGTGACGAACGCACTGAGCTCGTCCGGGTCTCCGGGGCTCTCGTCCAGGCATTCGAGCGCGAGGCAGCGGGCCTGGACCATCACGTGCGGGTCCCGGATCAGGGCGAGCAGCGCGTCACGGGGCGCCCGGCCATGGCCCTCGGTGATGTAGTCCCGCACCGCGGTCAGCAGAGCCGTGCCGCTTCCCATCGTCCGGAACCGCTCCAGCAGCGTGGGCACCCCGATCTCACCCGCCGCGTCCAGATACGCCCCGGCCAGTTCCTCGTGGTCGAGCGGCCGTTGCAGCAGGTCGAGCAGTCGTCCGGCGGTGTCGGGTTCCCGGGTGTTCTTCAGCGCGTCCCGCACTGCCGCCGCGATCGTCTGGAACCAGGGAGAGCCCACCCGCGACTCCAGCACCCCCAGGGAGATCTCGGCGGGAGCACCTGCCCGGCCCAGGGCGCGGAGAAGCAGGGCGATGTCCTTGGTCGCCGGCCAGTCCTCGCGGCTCGGCTCCTCCGCCAGCGACCTCAGCTTCCGCTCCAGCTCCGCGCGGAGCACCGGCACGGCGGCCTCCACCCGCAGCGTGCCCAGAGCGTTGATCAGCGCCTCCCGCAGCTGGAGGGAGCCGGGCCCGCCCAGCGCGAAGACGCCCAGCAGACGCTCCCCCACCCGCCTGCCGCCGTGGGCCTCCAGTGCCTGGATCAGCGCCAGCCGCGCCTCACCGTCCCGCTGGTGGTCGCAGATGTAGGCGATGATCTCGTCCAGTTGTTCGTCGGACCGCGCGAACCCGATCAGTGCCGCTGCGGCCCGGCGCTTCTCGTCCGGGTAACGGGAGCTGTCGAGCAGGTGCCAGACCGTGGCGACGATCTCCCGGCGCAGAGACACGTCGGCCACCCGCGGACTGCCGGTCAGACACCGCGCCGCCAGCAGCAGGTCCGTGTGGAAGAGGTCGTCGTCGGGCAGGTCCAGCAGACCGGAGTCGTCGGTCCGCGGCCGGTCCGGCTCCAGTTGCAGCAACCCCGACAGCAACGGCGACGCGTCCGGCAGGGACCCCGCGAGCAGCAGGATCACCTCCTCCCACCACGGGTCGTACCGCGCCCGCACCGCCTGCTCGATGCCCTGCGCCCCTCGCTCCAGAAGGGCCGCGGCGGTGAAGTGCTCCTGAAGGGTGAGGTGCAGGAAGCCGTACCAGCCGTGCGCCTGTGGCTTGAGCAGCCCGTACTGCGCGGCGATCTCGTCGAGGATGGCCCGGTTGTCCTCGGGGGCGAGATCGATCGTCGGCAGGAAGCGGGCGATCTCGTCGAGGAGGTCGTCCTCGGGGAAGTACCGCAGACCGCGCTGGTGGTAGTGGCGGGCGATCTCCTTCAGGAGATCCTGTTTGCGGTCGGTGGTGAAGCGGCTGTACCGCGTGATCTTCCGATGGGCGTCCCACTCGCGCAGCAGCACCTCCACACAGCGCTGGTACAGCGCGGCCCGTCGTTCCGGAAGCTCCAGGTCACGCTCGTAGACGATCGCGATCAGGCTCAGCAGCAGCGGGTTGGCGGCGAGGGTCTGCAGCCGGCCGTTGCCCGACAGGGCACGGACCAGACCCGCACGGCGGCGGTCACCGGCGCCGAACCAGTTGGCGACGAACGTCTCGATCTGCGGCCACTCGAAGTCCAGCGCCTCCAGCACCTGGAACTGCGGCAGCCCGCCCCGCCAGCCCTGCCGGCGGCAGGTCGCGGCGATCGGCGCCCGGGGGAAACGGGTGGCCAGGCGGGTCAGTTCGGCGGTGACCCGGTGGTAGGCGCTCTCCGCCTCCCGTGCGCTCTCTCCGCCCAGCACCTCGTCCAGACCGTCCAGCAGCAGCGCCGCACTGCCGTCGGCGAGCTTCTCCACGATGTAGTCGCGGGCGTCCTCGAAGCCGTACTGCTCCGCCCAGTGCTCGGCGAGGTGGTCCAGCAGCGACTCGTGACCGCTTTCCACGAACCGGAACAGCTCGACGTAGGCCGGGAGAACGGGCAGCGACTCGTGCTCGGACTGGGTGGCCATCCGCAGGGCAAGATGGCGCAGCATCGTCGTCTTGCCGGCTCCGGGGTCGCCCACGACCACGATGCGCCGGTAACGCTGGAGGGCGTCGACGGGGGCATAGGTGTGGACGACGGCCTGGGTCTCCGCCGCGGCCCTGGCCTCCGCGCGCTCCGCCTCGCCGCGGCGGGTCCGGCGCTCGGCGTCGGTACGGCGGGCCTGCCGCTCCACCTCGTCCTCGGAGAGGAACCGCAGCGGCTGCTGTTCCTGCACTCCGACCTGGACGTAGAGGCGCTCCAGGCGCAGCGGACGCGACATGTCGAGGATGCGCAGGGTCGACAGTTCCTGCACCAGACGGCCGCAGTAGGCCGCGGCCCCGGCCTGCAGGGTGCTGCGCCGGGCGGCCACCCGTTCCGCGGCCCGTTCCCGCTCCTGCTCGGCCTCGCGGGCCTCGCGGCGGCGTTCACGCTCCGTCAGTTGCCGCTCGTGGTCCCACTCCTGCTCCTTGAGCCGCATCTGGGCGGCCGTTTCGAGCCGGATCTTCTCCCGTTCCAGACTCTGCACCCGCTGCGACTGCCACACCGCCACCGCCGCCGCGATCATCGCGACGAGCAAACCGCTCAACCCGGCGACGACCGAGGCGCTGTCCAACGCGACGTACTGACCCGACGGCGACACAGGCCCCCCTGTCGTCTCTCTGCGTCTCCCTACGCCTCCTGTTGGATTCTGACAGCGGGGGCAGCGGGTGAAACCCCCTGCGGGGAAGGTCAGTCGCAGCCGGAAGAGACCGGTCGAAGTCGGTCCTTCGGGTGGGCGGCGGGAACCCGCCCACCCGAAGTGCCGGACTACTGGTGCTGGACCGTCCTGAGGGCGTCCAGGTGCGGGTCGGAGCCCGTCGGGCCCGTGCGGGCCAGGGTGTCGGGTCGGCCGTCGTTGGTGCGGGCGGCGTAGGTGCTCTGCAGGGAGGCCGTCGGGATGACGCCGTTGTAGTACGGGTGGTACACGAACTGGCTCGCGCTCGCGCTGATCACGGCACCCGCGGTGTCCAGCGCGGCCTTGGCGACCGAGCCGGTGCCGCCGAACGCGATCACGGAGTTCGTGCTCGCCGACTCGCGCAGCAGGTAGCTCTTGACCTCGCTGGAGAGGCTGTCCTTGGCGGTCCACAGGACGGGGCCGAAGACGTTCATGGCCGCGCCCGCGGAGACACCGCCGCGCCAGGAGCTGGTGTAGGCGAGCGCCGCCGTGCTCGGCGCGGTCCACCAGAACTTGGCGATGGCGACCGAGGTGGCCTCGTTCGTCGAGCCCGTGATCGGGTAGTACGAGAACGTCGACGGCCAGTTGGAGAAGTACGTGTGCGTCAGCGCGTACTTCGCCGAGGACCCCACCGTGATGATCATGGTGTTGTTGGGGTTCAGGCTGTTGAGGTACGACTTCACCGACGAGGTCAGCGAGTTGCCGTTGTTGAGCACGACGCTGCCCGCGCTGCTCGTGCCGTCGGCGCCGGCCGCGGCGGCGGCCGCGAGCGCCGAGTGGTAGTCGGTGCCGGTGGCCAGGAAGACGTACTTCGGGCTGCTCGTCACCGACTTGGCGACGGCGACCGAGGTGGCGTAGCGGTCGGTGCCGGACAGCCGCTTCGGGGTGAAGCCGAGCGACGTGACCTGCGAGGAGACCGTGCTGGTCAGGATGGACGTGCCACCGATGAGGTAGACGTTCGAGCCCGGCTTCAGGGTGCGCTTGAGCTCGTTCTTCACCGCGGTCGTCAGGCCGCTCTTGGTGGTGCCGAGGACCGGGCCGTGCTTCTTGCCGGCGAGGGCGGGCGCCGTGAGCGAGTACGCCGAGTCGTCGCGGTTGATCAGGACGGCGGCCTTGGCGTCCATCAGGCCCGGGACCTTGGTGCCGCCGTAGGTGTTCCAGGTCCAGCGCGAGGAGGCGATGTTGCTGGCGTAGACGTCGGAGCCCCAGACGCGGCCGGCGGAGTTCTTGCGCAGCGGCTGCCAGCTGGGGTTGCTGCCCTTCGGCGTGCCGGGGATCGCGGTCGTCGCGCCGGTGGCCACGTCGACGTACTCCGTGGTGTGCACGTCGGAGCTGTCGCCGGAGGTGTGGACGTCGGCGATGATCCGGGTGCCGGTCGGCGACCAGGACGGGTTCGCGTAGCCACGGCCGTCGGTGGTGATCTGCTTGACGTCGGTGCCGTCGGCGTTGGCGGTGAAGAGCTGACTGAGGCCGCCGTTCACATTGCGGACGAAGGCGAGCCTGGTGCCGTCCGGGGAGAACGCGGGCTGTGCGGCGTCGGCGATGACGCGCTTGACCGTGTTCGCGGACGAGTCGTAGATCCAGACGCCGTCGTTGTCGTAGCAGCCGTAGTTGATGCGGCGGGAGAAGGCCATCAGGCCGCTCGGGCTGACGGTCGGGTCCTCGTCGCAGACGGTGGACGGCTCCTGGGTGGCCGACAGCAGGGGCTCGGGGGCCCACGAGCCGTCGGAGGGGCCGTAGACGAGCTGGCCGCCGGTGGAGTAGACGACGTAACGGCCGCCCCACCAGAAGGCGATGTCCTTCTGCTCGGCGCTGGAGCGCACGCCCGTCGGCCACGGCAGGCTGAACCGGGAGCTGCCGTCGGGCCGCTCACTGGCGAGCTGGCCCCATTCGGAGACGATCCGGCTGCCGTCCGGCGCCCACGCCGCGTAGCTGCCCATGTGGGTGCCCACCTGGGTGGCGGTCCCGGTGGCCGGATCGACCAGCGTCGGGCCGTCGGTGAGGATCTTGCCCTCGGTGCCCGGCCAGGGCCCGGCGTCGTCGGCGGCGGCTCCCGGAGCGCTCGCCAGGGTGCCCACCGCGGCGAGCGCCGCCGCGGTCGCGAGCGCCGCGGCACGGCGGCGCGTGAACAGTCTCAAGTTGTCGACCCCCCATGGATCACGAACACAGGCCCCGCACAGGGGCTGAGTAACTGTAGATGCCACGGGGACGCATGGGAACAGAGTTTCGGGGGCAGAACATCATGCTTCACATGCGGCCGCTCGCCCCAGCAGCAGCTCCCGCTCCCGCTCGTTGCGCGCGAGCCCCGCGGCCCGTACGAACTCCTCGTGGGCCTCCGCCGTACGCCCGAGCCGGGCCAGCAGGTCGCCGCGCACGCTGGGCAGCAGGTGGTAGTCGCGCAGGGCGGGTTCGGCGGCGAGGGCGTCGACGATCGCGAGCCCCTGCCGCGGGCCCTCGGCCATCGACACGGCGACCGCGCGGTTGAGCTCGACGACGGGCGACGGGGCGCGGGCGGCGAGCAGCCCGTACAGCGTCGCGATGCTGCGCCAGTCGGTCTCCTCGTAGGTGTACGCGTGCGCGTGGCAGGCGGCGATGGCCGCCTGGAGGGCGTACGGGCCCGGGGCGCCGGTGGCCGTGGCCTCGGCGCGGTGCAGGGCCGTGATGCCTCGGGCGATGAGCATGCGGTTCCAGCGGCGGCGGTTCTGGTCCTTGAGGAGGACCGGCTCGCCGTCCGGACCGGTGCGGGCGGCGGCACGGGACGCCTGGAACTCCAGCAGGGCCGTCAGACCGTGCACCTCGGGTTCCTTGGGCATGAGGGAACCGAGGACCCGGGCCAGCCGCAGCGCGTCCTCGCACAGAGAGGGGCGCAGCCAGTCGTCGCCGGCGGTGGCGGCGTAGCCCTCGTTGAAGATGAGGTAGATGACGTCGAGGACGGACCCCAGCCGGGCCTCCCGTTCCGGTCCGTACGGCACCTCGAAGGCGATGTTCCTGGTCGCGAGCGTGCGCTTGGCGCGGACGATGCGCTGCGCGACGGTCGGCTCGGGGACGAGGAAGGCGCGGGCGATCTCGGCGGTGGTCAGGCCGCCGAGGAGGCGCAGGGTGAGGGCGATGCGGGCCTCGGCGGACAGCACGGGGTGGCAGGCCGTGAAGACGAGCCTGAGCAGGTCGTCGTCGATGTCGTCGGGGTCGGCGGGCTCCTCGGGCGGTGCCGTGGTCTCCACGCTCCGGCCGATCTCCTGCAGCTTGCGGGCGTAGTTCTCGCGGCGGCGGATCAGGTCGACGGCACGGTGGCGGGCGGTCGCCATCAGCCACGCGCCCGGCTTGTCGGGGACGCCGTCCCGGGGCCACTGCTCCAGGGCCGCGACGAGGGCGTCCTGGGCGAGCTCCTCGGCGATGCCCACGTCACGGACGAGACGCGTGAGGGCGGCGATGATCCGGGGGAACTCGATACGGAAGACGGTCTCCGTGGCCTGGCGTGGGTCGGCGGTGGGCTGCGCTGTCACAGCCCACCATCGAACACCGTGCGCGGCGCTGGGCCAAGGAGGGCCCGGCCGAGCCTCAGCCCTCGGCGATCTCACGCACCTCGCAGGTGACCGTCCAGTACTCCTCGTGCACCTTCACGAACCGCTTGGTCCACTCCAGGGCCTCGTCCATGTCCTTGCACTGGGTGATGGCGTAGCCGCCGATGACCTCCTTGGACTCGGTGAAGGGCCCGTCGGTGACGGACAGCTCGCCGCCCTCCCAGTGGACGCGCTTGCCCTGGCTGTGGGGCGTCAGTCCGGCGGTGTCGAGCATCACGCCGGCCTTGGTGATCTCCTCGATCAGCTCCCCCATGCGCTCCATCAGCTCGGGGCTCGGTCCCTCCGGGGGCATGGTGGTCTCGTCGATGCGGACGACGGAGAGGTAGCGGGGCATGGTGACTCCTCGGTTCACGGGCCGGCTTCCTTCCGGCCTCTCACCTGGGCGTCGATCGGGCGACCGGGGAATCGACAGACTCACGGATTTTTCTTCCGAGATTTTTTCGGGCCGGCGTTTCCGCAGGTGGGAGCAGGTCGTGGAGACCTCCTCGCCGCTGCTGCCCGCGGCGGCGGGCGCGGTCACCGATCGGTGGGCGCCACCCTCGGGCTCCGCGTGAACGGTCCGTGACCTCGACGACCATGAGGACGCCGACGGGGTCGCCGGACGCTACTTGAGCTCGCCTCCGAACGCCGCCTTCGTGTACGGCGCGCCGATCGCCTTCGGGCCGAGGACCAGGGCCGCGTCCGTCACGATTCCGGTCGGGCGGCCGCGCAGGGACCACACCGCGCCGTTGCCGCCGTCCTCGCCGGCGGCCGCGGCCGCCAGGTCGGCGTAGCCGTTGCCGTTGATGTCGAGGAGGGCGACGGACGCGCCGAAGGTGTCGGCGAGTTCGGCCTTGCCCGGGACGCCGGGGGTGTTCTGGGTGAAGGACTGGGCGCCCTCGCCGGTCAGGCCGGACCTGGTGCCGTAGAGGACGGCGACGGCGCCGGCGTTGTCGTCGTAGCCGAGTTCCTTGCCGGGGATGCCGACGGCCAGGTCGTCGATGTGGTCGCCGTTGACGTCACCGGCGGAGAGGGCCTGGCCGAAGCGGAAGACGGAGTCGCCGGTGCCCGGCACTCCGGGGGTGTCCTCCGTGAACGTCTTCCAGGTGTCGCGGGCGCCGAGACCCGAGGCGGAGCCGTACGCCACCGTGACCGCGGAGTCGAACACGGCGCCGACGGCGAGGTCGTCGTAGCCGTCGCCGTTGAGGTCGCCGAAGGCGAGGCCGCCGTCGGTGTCGGGGGCGGCCTCGGGGGTGGACGGAGGGACCAGGCCCGACGCGGAGCCGGTGTAGAACCTCGTGCCGTAGCTGCCGTCGCCCTCGTAGATGCTCAGCGCCAGGTCGTCGCGGCCGTCGCCGTTGACGTCTCCCGTCGCGCCGTCCCGGACGTCGTAGTACTTGAGGTGGTCGGCGTCGAGGGGCGTCTCGGTGCCGTGCCGTCCGGAACGGGTGAAGGGGCCCTTCCAGACACTGGCGGTGCTGCCGTTCGGGTCGTCGCCCATCGCCGGACGGGTCCGGAAGAGGGCCAGGTCGAGCTTGCCGTCGCCGTCGAAGTCGCCGGTCTGGGTGTTGGTGGCGGGGACGGACCGCGCGCCGGCGCCGGCCAGGCCGTGCGGGCCGCCCCAGAGGATCACCGCGTCGGTCTTCCCGGCACGGTTGCCGACGACCAGGTCGGCGTAGCCGTCGCCGTCGAGGTCGCCGCGGGAGAGCCGCGTGCCGAAGCCCTCGTCGGTGGCGGCGCCGCCCGGAACGCCGGTCGTGGAACGGCTGATGACGGTCCGTCGGGCGGCGGACAGTCCGTGCGGGCCGCCGTACACGACCGCCACGTAGCCGGCCCTGGCGTGGCCCGAGACGGTGGCTCTCGGGGCCCCGATCGCGAGGTCGGCGTAACCGTCGCCGTTGAAGTCGTTCCGCACGGGCGCCGGTGTCGCCGCCTCGGCCCGGCTCAGCTCCTGCGGCGGTGCCACGCCGAGCGCGACCAGTCCCGCGACGATCGGTACCGCCCAACGGCCGGACACAGAAAGGGAAAACACCGGGAGACCCCCTAGTTACGGTGACACGACTGGAGACTCGCCAGGGGGCGCGGGGGTTGTAACGGCGCACTCCCGCAACGCAGTTCGCGCCCTGCCCGGCCGGGCTCCCCGTCAGTACGTTCGCAGGACGTGTCATCGCCCGAGGGGAGCGCAGCGATGAGTGAACTGGACAAGTGGAGCGCGCACTTACGGCGGTCTCTCCGCGAGGCCCGCGATCAGCGGCACGACGCGGAGGCCGTGCCGGGCAAGGTCACCGGGGTCGTCGAGGACCTCGTGCACCTCGCGGCCGCGGCACAGGGGGAGGCGTTCCTGGCGAACCGCAGGGCCTACCGATTCTCGTACGACGAGTACCCGAACGGCCTGCAGGCCCCCACGGAGGCGGACCGGGAGACGTACCGCCGCGCACACGCCAACCTCCTCGAGGAGGCCGAGACCCTGCTGAGGGAACTGCGTTCGCAGCACTTCTCCCCCGACACGCTCAGGGAGGTCTTCGGGGCGCGCACCTCGCCGAGTGAGGAGGGCGCGGTGCATTCCGGCGAGAAGGCCGTCGCCCTCGGGTTCGAGATCGCTTCCTACCTCACCCTGCGGGACTCCGAGGGGGTGGCGCGCAAGGGCCTCTCGGTCGCAGCGCGGCACTCCGGCAAGGAGATCGAGGCGGCCGTAAAGGTCGGGCAGTATCTGATGGGCCCCTCGCCCCTCACCTTGGCGAACGACGTCACCAAGGTCGTCGGCGAGGCGGTGGCCGGCATGAACAAGCAGCGGCTTCAGCGCTGCGTGCTGCGGGTCTCCGAAGCGGTCAGGAGGATCGAGGCCCTTGAGCATCCCGGCGCGCAAGCGATCGTCTCCCCGCTGAAGGAGCGTCCGTCGGTCACCCCCGTGATCGAGTCGCCCCGACGCATGCCGCCGCCCCAACCCCCATCGCGTCGGCATCCCCGCAACGAGGGGCCGTCCAGTCCGCGCACCCCCGGCTTCTGAACCCGCCGCGGTGCCGACCGGTGCTCAGCGCAGCGCGTCCCACAACCTGCTCGCAGCGGGTTCCCTCGCCACCACTCGGTTGGGGTCCGACGGGGCCGTGACGACCGGCATCATCGCTGTTTTGACGTGGGCCGAGGACAGGCCTCTCAGGCTCCGGCCCAGGTCCACCAGTTCGCTCAGGGAGTCCAGGCCAGTGTCGGTGGTGAGGCTGCCGGTGACGGCGTCGGCGACGTCGTAGAGCTTGGCGGGGCTGGTGAACAGGCTCGTCGAGGCGATCTGGTCCAGCAGGGCCTTCACCAGTTTCTGCTGCAGGCCTATCCGGCCCAGGTCGCTGCCGTCGCCTATGCCGTGCCGGGTGCGGGCCAGCGCCAGGGCCTGCTTGCCGTTCAGATGGTGGGTGCCGGCCGCGAGGTGCAGGTGACTGTCGTCGTCGTCGATGTCCTCGTCGGTCGTGACGGTGACCCCGCCGAGCGCGTTCACCAGCTTCGCGAACCCCGAGAAGTCGATCTCGACGTAGTGGTCCATGCGGATGCCGGTGATCGACTCGACCGTCTTGACCGCGCAGACCGGCCCGCCCACCGAGTACGCGCTGTTGAACATCGCGTTGTACGCCACCGCCGTCGAACCGCCCGACTTCAGCGGGCACGACGGACGCGTCACCAGTGTGTCGCGCGGGATGCTGACGACGGTCGCCTTCTTCCGGCCCGCGTCGATGTGCACCACCATCGCCGTGTCGGACCGGGCGCCGGAGCTGCTGCCCCCGCCGAGCGCCTTGTTCTCCTTGCCGCTGCGCGAGTCCGACCCCAGCACGAGGATGTTCAGCGAGCCGGAGGGCAGCGGGGAGGCGGAGGCGGCGGCGGCCGACGGGGTCGTCACCGCCTTCGCCGGGCGGTCGTCGCCGAGCGCCTGGTTGATGTCGACGCTCTTGATGTTGTTGTCGAGGTGCCAGTACGCCAGTCCGGCCGCCCCCGCGCCGAGCACCAGCAGGCCCGCCGCGGTGAGGCCGGCGATCTTCAGTACGGTCGATCGCCGGCCCTTGGGTCTGCCCGCGCCGCCACTCTCCACGTGTCCCGTCACGAGCAGGAACGTAAGTCCGAATTATTAGGAGATTGTTAGCGGCGAACCCGTGAGACGGTTTTCTTCGGAGAATCTCAGTTTTCTCAGCCCAGCGTCACCGTCGGCACCGGATTGCTGCCGCTCCACGACCCGTTGAACCCGAAGGTCACCGAACCGCCGTCCGGCACCGAGCCGTTGTAGGAGGCGTTGGCACAACTGACCGACGAGCCGCTCTGGGTGCAGGTCGCGTTCCAGGCCTGCGTGATCTGCTGCCCCGCGCCGAACGTCCAGTTCGCCTTCCAGGAGGAGAGGGAGGCGCCCGAGCAGGAGACCGTCACCTGGCCCGTGAACCCGGTGTTCCACTGGCTCTGCACGCTGTACGTCGCCGAGCACGCGCCCGAGGGCGGCGGGGTGGTCGTCGTACCTCCGAGGGCCTCGGCGATGGCGTAGTAGGCGGGTTTCGGCGCGTAGTTGTCGTCGTACGGCGTCGCCGCCCCGTACCCCGGGAAGGTGCCCGGCACCCAGGAGTCGGAGTCGGCGAAGCCCCAGACAGTGACGCCGGCGCAGCGGGTCACCGCGACGCAGGCGGCCACGACCGACTTGAAGTCGGCTGCCTGCTGGGCGAGTTTCGCGCTGTCGGCCGGGAGCGCCATCCGCACGTCCAGCTCGGTGACGGCCACGTCGACGCCGAGGTCGGCGAAGCGCTGGATGTTCTGCTGCAGGGTGGCGGGGACCTGCCCGACGATCAGGTGCGCCTGGAGGCCGACTCCGTCGATCGGCACGCCCCGCGCCTTGAGGTCCTTCACCAGGTTGTACAGGGCGGTGCTCTTCGCGTTGACACCTTCGACGTTGTAGTCGTTGATGTAGAGCTTCGCGGCCGGATCGGCGGCGTGCGCCCAGGTCAGGGCGTTGGCGATGTAGTCGGCGCCGAGGCCGTTGTACCAGATGGTGGAGCGGTAGGTGCCGTCCTCGTTGAAGGGCTCGTTGACCACGTCCCAGGCGGTGATCCTGCCCTTGTACCGGCCGACCTCCGTGGCGATGTGGTTCTGCAGGAGGCTGCCGAGCTGGGCGGACGTCCAGCTGCCGTTCGTCAGCCAGCTCGGGTTCTGGTTGTGCCAGACCAGGGTGTGGCCGCGCACCTGCTGGTTGTGGGCCTGCGCGAAGGCCACGATCTGGTCGGCCTCGGTCCAGTTGAAGCTGCCCTGGGTGGGCTCGACGGAGCCCCACTTCATGGCGTTGCCGGGGGTGAGGGAGTTGAACTGGGCCCCCGCGAGGTCGCCGTAGGTGCCGGTGAGCTTGGAGCCGGTGACGGCCGTGCCGATGACCTTGCCCTTGGCGGCGGCCAGGTCGCGCAGGGGCGTGTCGGCGGCGTGGGCCGCGGGGGCGGTGAACAGCAGCGCGAGGGTGCCGGCAACTGCCGCCAGGGATAAGCCAGTTCTCAGAGATCTCATTGCGGGTGCCTCCGAAAGTTTCGGTCGTGCAACCGATTGGCTTCGGAGGAGTTTCGTGGTGTCGACCCCACCCGTCAATACATCAACTTCCGGCCACCCACGTCACGCGGGCGCCGCCGTACTGCTGCGCACCACCAGACTCGTCGCCAGCTCCACCCGCGTCGCCACCGGCGCCTGGTCCTCGCGCCCGAGGTCGAGCACCAGCTTGGCGGCCGCCTCGGCCATCTCCATCAACGGCTGCCGCACGGTCGTCAGCGGCGGCCCGACCCAGCGCGCGACCGGCAGGTCGTCGAACCCGACCACGCTCAGGTCCTCGGGAATGCGCAGCCCGAGCTCGCGCGCGGCCTCGTACAGGCCGAGCGCCTGGAGGTCGTTGAGGGCGAAGACCGCGGTCGGGCGGTCCGGGCGGCGCAGCAGCTCCAGCCCCTGCCGGTAGCCGGCCTCGTGGTGGAAGTCGCCGGTCACGATGAGCGCCGGGTCGACGGGCAGCCCGGCGGTCTCCAGGGCGGCGCGGTAGCCGTCGACACGGGCGCGGCTGCACATCATGCGGGAGGGGCCGGTGATGGCGCCGATGCGGGTGTGGCCGAGTTCGACCAGGTGCCGGGTGGCGGCGAGGCCGCCCTGCCAGTTGGTCGCGCCGATGGACGGCACGTCGACGCCCGGGTCGCCGGCCGGGTCCATCACGACGAAGGGGATGGAGCGGCTGGTCAGCAGCGCCCGCTGGGACTCGTCGAGACCGGAGAGCACCAGGATCACGCCGTGCGGGCGGCGGGCGGCGACCTGGTCCGCCCAGGTCCGGCCCGGCGTCAGCCGCCCCGCGCTCTCGCTCAGCACCACGCTGAGCCCGGTGTCCCGGGCCACGTTCTCCACGCCGCGGATGACCTCCATCGCCCAGGCGCTCTCCAGCTCGTGGAAGACCAGGTCGAGGAGGGGCGAACGGCTGGCCTCGGCCCGTCGGCGCCGGTAGCCGTGCGCGCGCAGCAGCTCCTCCACACGGCTGCGGGTGGCCGGGGCCACGTCCGCCCGGCCGTTGAGGACCTTCGAAACTGTCGGCGCGGACACGCCGGCCTCGCGGGCGATCTCGGCGAGCGTCGCGGTCTGCGCCGATCGGCCGGTCGACGGGGTTGTCGTCCGCGTTTCCAGGGGCTCCGGGGGTGTCATGGCGGCGATCGTATCCCTGCGCGACCTCTTGACGAACCCTTCTCACCGGCCTAGGTTCCCGGAACATTCGAAGTGCACATCGAAACATTCGCGAGAGGGACACCCCCGCCTCGACCAAGAGCAGGAGTTTCATGACCACCGCCCCCTGGCGTGACCCCGCCCTGCCCGCCGCCGCCCGCGTCGACGACCTCCTCTCCCGGATGACCCTTCAGGAGAAGACCGCACAGCTCTACGGCGTGTGGGTGGGCGCGGACACCGACGGCGACGGGGTCGCCCCGCTGCAGCGCGAGATGACCTCCGAGTACGACTGGGACGAGCTGATCACCCACGGTCTGGGCCAGCTCACCCGCCCCTTCGGCACCGCCCCGGTGGACCCGGCGCTGGGCGCGCAGGCACTGGCCCGCGCCCAGCGCCGTATCGCCGCCGCGGGCCGCTTCGGCATTCCCGCGCTCGCGCACGAGGAGTGCCTGGCCGGCTTCACCACCTGGCGGGCCACCGCCTACCCGGTGCCGCTCGCCTGGGGCGCGAGCTTCGACCCCGCCCTGGTCGAGGAGATGGGCGCCGCCATCGGCCGCGACCTGCGCTCGGTGGGCGTCCACCAGGGTCTCGCCCCCGTCCTGGACGTCGTACGCGATCCGCGCTGGGGCCGGGTGGAGGAGACCATCGGCGAGGACCCGTACCTGGTCGGGACGGTCGGCACCGCGTATGTGCGGGGGCTGGAGTCGGCCGGGATCGTCTCCACGCTCAAGCACTTCGCCGGGTACGCGTCCTCGGCGGGCGCCCGCAACCTGGCACCGGTGCGGGCGGGGGTGCGGGAGTTCGCCGACATCACGCTGCCGCCGTTCGAGATGGCGCTGCGGGAGGCCGGGGCGCGCTCGGTGATGGCCGCGTACAACGACACGGACGGCGTCCCGGCCTCGGCGGACCCGGGCCTGCTGACCGAGCTGCTGCGCGAGAAGTGGGGCTTCACCGGCACGGTCGTCGCCGACTACTTCGGCGTCGGCTTCCTGCAGACCCAGCACCGGGTGGCCGGCAGCGAGGCGGAGGCGGCGCACGCGGCGCTCGCGGCGGGCCTGGACGTCGAGCTGCCGACCCTGAAGTGCTACGGCACACCGCTCGTGGAGGCCGTGCGGGCGGGCGAGATCCCCGAGTCCCTGATCGACCGGGCGGCCCGCCGGGTGCTGCTGCAGAAGTGCGAACTGGGCCTGCTGGACGAGGACTGGGACCCCGAGCCGGCCGAGCGCATCGACCTGGACTCGGCGTCCAACCGCGCGCTGGCCCGCCGGCTGGCCGAGGAGTCGGTGGTCCTGCTGGACAACCCCGACGGCATCCTCCCGCTGGCCCCCGACACCCGGATCGCGGTCGTCGGCCCGCGTGCCGCCGACGCCCTCGCCATGCTGGGCTGCTATTCGTTCCCCTCGCACGTCCTCACGCACCACCCCGAGGTGCCGATGGGCATCGGGATCCCGACGGTCCTCGAAGCCCTGCGCGCCGAACTGCCCGACGCCAAGGTCACGTTCGCCGAGGGCTGCGGGGTCGACGACCCCGGCACCGGCGGCTTCGAGGAGGCCGTGGCGCGGACGGCCGAGGCGGACGTGTGCGTGGCGGTGCTGGGCGACCGGGCGGGCCTGTTCGGGCGGGGCACCTCGGGCGAGGGCTGCGATGTGACGGACCTGCGGCTGCCCGGCGTACAGGCCGACCTGCTGGACTCCCTCGTGGCCACCGGCGTCCCGGTGGTGCTGGTCCTGCTGACCGGCCGCCCGTACGCGCTGGGCCGCTGGGACGGCCGGCTGGGCGCGGTCGTCCAGGCCTTCTTCCCCGGGGAGGAGGGCGGCCCGGCGGTGGCGGGAGTGCTGTCGGGCCGCGTCAACCCCTCGGGCCGGCTGCCGGTGAGCGTCCCGCGGGAGCCGGGCGGCCAGCCGTGGACGTACCTCCAGCCGCCGCTGGGCCTCGCGGGCGAGGTCAGCAACCTGGACCCGACACCGCTGTACCCCTTCGGTCACGGCCGCTCGTACACGACTTTCGCGTGGGAGTCCGACTCCACCGGCGCGGAGATCGGCACGGACGGCTCCTACGACGTCTCCGCGACGGTCCGCAACACGGGCGAGCGCCCCGGCACGGAGGTCGTACAGCTGTACCTGCACGACCCGGTGGCCTCGGTGGTCCGCCCGGACGTCCGCCTGATCGGCTACCAACGCCTGGACCTGGACCCGGGCGAGTCGGCCCGCGTCACCTTCCGCTTCCACGCCGACCTGTCGTCCTTCACCGACCGTTCCGGTCGCCGCGTGGTCGAACCGGGCGCGCTGGAACTGCGCTTGGCGGCATCGAGCGCCGACATCCGCCACACGTCCCACCTGACCCTCACCGGCCCACTCCGCGAACTCGGCCCCGACCGCCAACTACGCTGCGAGACCTTGACGTCGCGGCCGTAGGGGCGGCTGGCCTTCACGGAGCGCTCACAAGTGAGGGCGGTTCGAGCGGGCGGGCCGGGGCTACGGTGGGAGGCAGTGGCCGGTGGTCTCCGGGGAGCGGCCCGACCCGGCGCTTTGGGCATGGGGGGACGATGGTTCGGTACGTGCATCATGAGTTGTGGGCTTCGGCGCTCCTCCTCGCCGGGGTCGCCGTCGGCTGGGTGTCGGCCGTCGCCGTGGGGCAGGAACCGCCGGTGCGGACCGGAGCCCTCGGGATACTGGTCAGCTTCGCGCTCGGCTGCCTCGTGCTGTCGACCGTGCTGCGGGCGTCCCGGCTGAAGTGGGTCGGACGGACGCCGGAGTTCGAGGCCGCGGCGCGGGTGCCGGACGGCGACGGGCGTCCCCGCCGCGCCGCCTTCACCCCCCGCATGCTCGGCCTGTTGCTGCTGCCGGCCCTGTGCGTGTTCGTCATCAGGGACACCGGTGTGGTCGTGGTGCTCCTGGCGATGGGTCTGGACTGGCTCGGCAAGGCGGTGGTGGGCGCCGGCTGGGAGCACGGCAACGGCCGGCGCCTGTGGCTGGCCCCCGACCCCGGGCAACCGTGGCGGCTCTCGCACTCGCCCGCCGACCCGGCACCCACCGGCGGCTGACGGACTCCCCATGGGACGAGTTCCCTACCAGAAGAGAATCCGGAACCGCCCGCCGCGGAAGATGTAGCGGGCGTAGCAGCCGCTCGCTGCGGCGACCAGCGCGCTCAGCAGGAAAGTCCCGACGTCCCCCTTCGCCAGCCCGGACACCGCGGCGACGGCACCCAGCACCGCGATCACGCACCAGAAGCCGCCGAACACGGCACGGGAGGCGGTCTCCCGCACACCGAGCGCGGCCGCGGGCGGCCGCGCGGGCACCGGTGGCCCGTAGCCCGGTGGCGCCATCGGGGCGGGTCCCGCCGGGGGACGGGGTGGTGCGAGCGGCATGGGCGGCGCGCCCGTCGGCGGCGGGGGGACCGGCGCGGTCCGTGACTCGTAGCCCAGCCTTCGGAACAGGTCGGGCCCGGGCCGGGGCGACGTACGGTGTCCGCAGCCGCGGCAACGGCGGCCCAGTTCCAGCTTGTTGAGCTGCCGGCAGTCTTCGCGCAGGCAGGTGGGCTGTCCGGGGCGGGCCTCGGTGGGCCCGTAGGCGATGTCGTCGGTCATGGCGGTGCCCTCCCCTACTCGCCGTCGTCCCGGCCACCCGCGGCCGCGGACCCCGTCGCGCCGAAGGCGGCGGCCAGCAGATAGATCACCGCTCCCGCCGGGATGATGAACACGCCCACCGGGAAGTAGTACGTGCCCGAGGTCTGCTTGGCGACATAGACGCCGTAGACCAGCAGGAACGCGCCGCCGATCACCGACCAGGCTCTGTCCTTCACCGTGACGTTGGGCAGCATGAGCCCGCACACGAGAAGCACGACCCCCGAGAGCACGGAGAAGACTTCGTAGACACCCCAATGCATGATGAATCCCCCTCTGTCAGAACGCTCGTCGAAACGTGCGTCAGAACTGGTTCTTGTACTGCTCGATCACCGTGCCCAGCGACTCGGCCGGGTGGTAGCTGCACTCGTAGCGGATGGCCGGCAGCGCGAGCGGGCTGCCGAAGCCGCCGAGCCCCTTGGACGTCGCGATGGCGACGAGTGCCTGCGACTCGGTCCCCTGGTCCGCGTTCAGGAACTCCTTGCAGGTCGAGGAGGCGGAAAGACCGTCGCCACCGCCGTCGTCGATGACGGCCGGGATGCCCTTGAACACCAGCAGGAGCAGCGCCAGGACGACCACGGCGATCAGCGCGTACCGCCCGACCGAGCCGTGATGGACGTCCCCCTCGTAGGTGTCGCCGTCTTGGTACTGGGTGAACTCGCCCTCGTAGAGCGAACCGCCTCCGCTCACCACCCGGTTGTGGTTGCCGTAGGTGTCCCGTCGGTCGCCGATCTGCGCGTCGCCGTCCCGGCCGACGCTGATCGAGTTCACGCTCACCCCGGCCGGCCGCTCGGCCTTCGCGCCGCGCACCGCCTCGGCGAGCGAGAGCCGGAAGTCGGCGTCCTCCTCCGCCGCCTGTCTCAACAGATACTCGACGAGGGAGCTGTTGCGCGGGTCGCGGGTGAAGCTCTCCCACTCCCGCTCATTACCCCTGCTCCGCAGGCGGTTCGCGACCACATCCGCCAGCAGCCGCGTCGCCACCCCCTGGGCCACCTCGCCCGCGCCCGACGCCGCCGACGTCATGGAGTGCGTCAGAATCCGGACAGCCTCGACCGCCATCTCGCCCACCTGCATTGGCCCCCCAGCCCTCTCCCCCGGTAGGCATGCGCCGGCCGTCGCATCACTCGAACCGTCACGGGACGGAATCGGCCAGAAGGCGCATACCGAGAATGAGGAATGTATCCATCCGAACAGGGGGCGTTCAGGAGAAGTCGTCCAGCTTTACGCAAGTGAGATATGTAACAGGGTGGATAGGCTTACGACATATGCCGTACATGTCCGAGCCGATCGGGTGGCCTCAGTCCGTCCCCACCGACTCGAACCGCCACCGGTGCACCGCGCGGGTCACCAACTCCGCCGGTGGTTCGGGGAGTTCCGGCAGGTCGGCGTCGTAGGGCGCGTTCCACCAGGTGATGACGAGGACGCGGTCCTGCGGGGCCCGGAAGGTCTCGCGGCGCAGGGGACGCTCCGGCAGCTCCTGTTCCCCGGCCCAGGCCAGGAGCCGGTCGCCGAGACCCGCCGCGGCCCGCGCCTCCCACATCAGCGCGACCGTCACGAGTACAGGTTCTCCTCGCCGGCCTCGTGGACGTGGTCGTGCCCCGGCACGTGGGGTTCGGTCACCGGCAGCGACGAGTCCGCCGACAGGTCCCAGCTCGACGCCGCACGGCCCCGGGCGACCATCTCCGCGCCGAGCGCGGCCACCATCGCGCCGTTGTCCGTGCACAGCTTCGGCCGCGGCACCCGCAGCCGGATGCCGGCCGCCTCGCACCGCTCCTGCGCCAGCGCCCGCAGCCGCGAGTTGGCGGCCACGCCACCGCCGATCATCAGGTGGTCGACGCCCTCGTCCTTGCAGGCCCGTACGGCCTTGCGGGTCAGCACGTCCACGACCGCCTCCTGGAAGGACGCCGACACGTCACGCACCGGCACCTCCTCCCCCGCCGCCCGCTTGGCCTCGATCCAGCGGGCCACGGCCGTCTTCAGACCGGAGAAGGAGAAGTCGTACGCCGGGTCGCGCGGGCCGGTCAGGCCACGCGGGAAGGCGATCGCCGAGGGGTCGCCCTCGCGGGCGTAGCGGTCGATGACCGGGCCGCCGGGGAAGCCGAGGTTCAGCACGCGCGCGATCTTGTCGAAGGCCTCGCCGGCCGCGTCGTCGATGGTCGCGCCGAGCGGGCGGACGTCGGAGGTGATGTCCGTCGACAGCAGCAGGGACGAGTGCCCGCCGGAGACCAGCAGCGCCATCGTCGGCTCGGGCAGCGCGCCGTGCTCCAGCTGGTCGACGCAGATGTGGGAGGCGAGGTGGTTGACGCCGTAGAGGGGCTTGCCGAGCGCGTAGGCGTACGCCTTGGCCGCCGTGACGCCGACCAGCAGGGCGCCCGCGAGGCCCGGGCCGGCCGTCACCGCGACGCCGTCGAGGTCGCGGGCGCTCACCCCCGCCTCCTTCAGCGCCCGGTCGATCGTCGGGACCATCGCCTCCAGGTGGGCGCGGCTCGCGACCTCGGGGACGACCCCTCCGAAGCGGGCGTGCTCGTCGACGCTGGAGGCGACCGCGTCGGCCAGCAGGGTGGTGCCGCGGACGATGCCGACGCCGGTCTCGTCGCAGGAGGTCTCGATGCCGAGGACGAGAGGTTCGTCAGCCATGGATCTCGGTTCCTTGTACGGAAGTGGAAGGGTCGGTCAGTCGCATCACCAGGGCGTCCACGTTGCCCGGCTGGTAGTAGCCGCGCCGGAACCCGATGGCCTCGAAGCCGAAGCGCTCGTAGAGCTTCTGGGCGCGGATGTTGTCGATCCGGCACTCCAGCATCACTTCGGCGCACTCGAACGCGGTGGCGGCCCTCAGCAGTTCGGTCAGCAGCAGCCCGCCGAGGCCGGTGCCCCAGTGGTCGCGGCGGACGGCGATGGTCTGGATGTCGGCAAGGTCCCCCGAGGCGGCGAGGCCCGCGTAGCCGACGATCCGCTCGCCGTCCTCGGCGACGAGGTACCGGCGCGTCGCCTCGGCTCCGCGCGCGTGGGCCAGCTCGGACCAGAACATGCCCCGGGACCAGGCGTCCTCGGGGAAGAGGTCCTTCTCCAGTTCCAGCACGGGATCGATGTCCCACCAGCGCATCTCGCGCAGACGAGGAGTCACGGCGTCGGTCACTTGGGGGTGACCACCTTGTAGTTCTTGGGGACCTGGGCGTCGGGCCGGCGCAGATACAGCGGCCGCGGGGCGGGCAGCTCCTCGCCCGCGGCCAGCTTCTCGGCGGCCAGCCGTGCCAGCGCCGCCGCCGACACGTGCTCCGGCTCGTGCGCGTGCGGGAAGGTGTCCGGATACAGCAGCGCGCCCGCGCCGACGGCCGGCAGCCCGGCCACCTGCTCGGCGATGTCGGCGGGCCGGTCCACGGCCGGGTCGGTCAGCCGGGTGCGGGAGTCGGCGTACCGCGCCCAGTAGACCTCCTTGCGCCGGGCGTCGGTCGCCACGACGAAGGGGCCCTCGTCGATGTCGGCCGCGTAGGCCAGCCCGTCCAGGGTGCAGACGCCGTGCACGGGGACACCGAGGACGAGCCCGAAGGTGTCGGCGGTCATCAGGCCGACGCGCAGCCCGGTGTAGGGGCCGGGCCCGATTCCCACGACGACGCCGGTGACGGCGTCCAGCGTGAGTCCGGCCTCGGTGAGGACGCGGTCGACGGCCGGCAGCAGCAGCTCTCCGTGCCGGCGCGCGTCCACCTGGCTCGACGAGGCGATGACGTCGTGGCCGTCGTGCAGGGCGACGGTGACGGCTGGGGTGGCGGTATCCAGAGCGAGCAAGAGCACGCAAACAGCGTACGGCGGTTTGGGGCACGGCATTGCCGCCCCGGTGAGGCACGCTCGTGCTGCTACGGTCGCCGGGAAGCACGGCGTACGAGGCGATGGGTCAGGTGGGCGACGGTGGCGAACGGCAGCTCCGGATTCGTGCTCGGGCTCACCGCGGCGGCCCTCGCGGCCGTCGGCGCACTCGCCTTCCAGGCCTCGGCGACGGTCCCGGCGGGCTTCGGCACGCCGCACGCGAGCGCCTCCGCGGCACCGGCCGTCTCGAAGGCTCCCCGCGTCAGACGCGACCCCGCGGCCCTGCCCGGCGGCTCCGGCAGGGGTCCGCGGGTCGTGTACTCCGTAGCCGGCAACCGGGTGTGGCTGGTCGGCAAGCGCGACAGGATCGTCCGGACGTACGAGGTCACCGCGGGCACCGTCGATCCGGTGCCGGGTGCCTACACGGTCAGGTCCCGCTCGAACTCGGTCACCGGCACCGACGGCACCCCCATCGAGCACGTCGTCCGCTTCACGAGCGTGGACGGCGTGGCCGTGGGCTTCAGCGCGGCGGTGCGGGAGCCGAAGTCGGCGCCGGACCCGGGCGTGCGCACCGGCGGCATCCGCGAGTCCCGCGCGGACGGCCTGGCGATGTGGAAGTTCGCGACGATCGGCGTGAACGTCGTGGTGGTTCCGTAGGCCGCCCGTTGGTCCAGCCGCCCGGAGTGGTCCGCCGAGTTTCAGGCGGCTCTGCGGTGTCCGGCCGTCCCGGGGTCGGGCAGGCGGGGCGGGGTGGAGATCGCGGTCGCGGCGGCGCAGGACGCGAGCAGCTCGCGCATGGGAACCGCGGGCATCACGCGCGGCGGCTTCTCGTCTCGTTCCATGGCCGGCATGGACGCCTCCTGACGTGCGGGGGCGGGCGTAGTTAGGTAGACCTAACCACGGGCTGGATACCATGTGACCACGAGCGAGACGCGGAAAGCAACATTTTGCCGACGCGTTGTCGGAACGTTCACGGAAAACGGCCGCTACGCGGAGAGCACGCTCAGGTCCACCGCGGCCCAGCGCTCCCCGAGCCCGGTCACCGTCACGTGCCGCACCTCGTCCGCGGTGTCCCCCACGGCGCGGTGGATGACGACGTGCAGCCGGTCCTCGGTCAGCTCCTCGACCTTGCCCTCGCCCCACTCCACGACGATCACGGACTCGGGCAGCGAGACGTCGAGGTCCAGGTCCTCCATCTCGTCCAGCCCGCCGCCCAGCCGGTAGGCGTCGACGTGGACCAGCGGCGGGCCGTCGCCCAGGGACGGGTGCACGCGGGCGATGACGAAGGTGGGCGAGGTGACGGCACCCCGCACCCCCAGCCCCTCGCCGAGTCCGCGGGTGAGGGTCGTCTTGCCGGCGCCGAGTTCCCCGTTGAGCATCAGGAGGTCACCGGCGCGCAGCAGCTTGGCCAGCCGGCGGCCGAGGTCCTGCATCTGCTCGGGGGAGGTGACCGTCAGCCGGGTCTCAACCGGGTTGTGCGGTGCTGCTGGTGCTTCCATAGCCACCCACGGTAGCCCCTGCGGGCACGGCACCCGCACGAGTGAGCAGGTCGGCGAGCCGGTCGGTGACCACTTCCGGGTGTTCCAGCATCACCAGGTGCCCGGCGTCCGGGACCAGCACCAGCTCGGCGTCCGGCAGCAGGTCGGCGATGGCCTCGCTGTGCTCGCTGGGCGTGACCAGGTCGCCGATGCCGGCCAGGACCAGCACCGGCATGTCCGTGAAGTGGACGAGCGCCTCGGTCTTGTCGTGGTCGTTGAACGCCGGGTAGTACTCGGCGACCACGTCGATCGGCGTGGCCTCGATCATCCGCTCGGCGAACCGCACGATGGCCGGGTCGACGTCCCGGGAGGCGAACGAGTACCGCTTGATGATCCCGGCGAACAGGTCGGCGGTGGCCCGCCGGCCCCGCTCCACAAGCGCGGCCTGCTGCCCCAGCGCCTTCAGCACGCCGGGCAGCACCCGCCGTACGGCGTTCACGCCCGCGACGGGCAACCCGAAGTTGACCTCGCCGAGCCGCCCGGACGACGTACCGACGAAGGCGGTGGCGACGACCCGGTCCCGGATCAGCTCCGGGTACTGGTCGGCCAGTGCCATCACGGTCATCCCGCCCATGGAGTGCCCGACCAGCACGATCGGCCCGGTCGGCGCGGCGGCGTCGATGACGGCCCTGAGGTCCCGCCCGAGCTGCTCGATGTCGACGGGCACCCCGTCCTGCACCTGCCGCACGCCCCGCCCGGAACGGCCGTGGCTGCGCTGGTCCCAGTGCACGGTCCGTACGACACCTCTCAGGGCCGCGCGCTGGAAGTGCCAGGAGTCCTGGCTGAGGCAGTAGCCGTGGCTGAAGACGACGGTGACGGGCGCGGGCGCCTTCCGCCCGAACAGGCGTCTGCGGCGCGGACCGAGCGCGGGCACGGCGTCGGGGTCGACGTCGTCGACCTCGTAGTACAGCTCGGTGCCGTCGTCGGCGTACGCCTTGCCGGGCGTGCCGCGCAGCGCGCCGTACGGGCCGGCCGAGTCGAGGGCGAGCCGCGCCTTCTTCCGCATCCCGCGTCCCACGGTGAGCCGCTCGATGGCGACGCCGGCCGCGGCCCCCGCCGCGACCACACCTATCGCCGCGCCGGCGATGCCGGTGGCCCGGCGCCAGTTCCCGGCCGCCCCCGTGGCGGAGGCGACGGCCGCGGCGGCCGCGACGACCTCCGCACTGCTCTCGCTCACGTACCGCTCCTCTTTCGCCGGAATGCCGTTCGCTGGGTCGGGTGACGCGGATACCGCCTGACCTGCCGGTGCCGTGCCTTCGGCAGGTCCCTCAGCGGATTACCCCGTCTGGTTCCTCATTCACATAGACGCGGGGAACGCGCGTTCCGATGCGTGTGACGATTTCGTACGCGATGGTTCCCGCGGCCTGCGCCCAGTCCTCGGCGGTGGGCTCGCCGCGGTCGCCCGGCCCGAAGAGCACCGCCTCCGCGCCGACCGGCGGCTCGTCCCCGCCCAGGTCCACGACGAACTGGTCCATCGCGATCCGTCCCGCGACCGTCCGCCACTTGCCCCCGACCAGCACCGGGCCGTTCCCCGAGGCGTGCCGGGGGATGCCGTCCGCGTACCCGAGGGGCACGAGGCCGAGGGTGGTCCGGCCGGAGGTGACGTAATGATGCCCGTAACTGACGCCGTGCCCCCCGGGAACGTGCTTCACCAGCGCGAGGTTCGCCGAGAGCGTCATCACCGGCCGCAGTCCGAAGTCGGCGGAGGTGCCGAGCTCGGGGCTGGGCGAGATGCCGTAGAGCGCGATCCCGGTGCGCACGAGGTCGAAGTGGGAGTCGGGGACGGTGAGGGTGGCGGGCGAGTTGGCGATGTGCCGCACCTCCGGCCGGACGCCCTGCCGCTCCGCGTGGTCGACCATCTCCCGGAAGAGGTCGAGCTGGGCGGCGATGGAGGGGTGCCCCGGTTCGTCGGCGCAGGCGAAGTGGGACCACAGTCCGGTGATCCGCAGCACCCCGTCGGCCTCGGCCCGCAGGGCCTCGGCGACCAGCTCGGCCCAGTCCTCGCCCGGCTGGCAGCCGTTGCGCCCCAGCCCGGTGTCGGCCTTGAGCTGCACGCGGGCGGGAACCCCGGCCGCCCGCGCCGCGGCCGTGACCTCGGCCAGGGCCCACATCCCGCTCACCGACACGTCGATGTCGGCCTCGACGGCCTCCCGCCAGGGCCCGCCCGGCGTCCACAGCCAGCACATGACGCGCCCCGGAAGCCCCGCCCGGCGCAGCGCGAGGGCCTCCTCGGGCGTGGCGGTCCCCAGCCACCCGGCTCCGGCCTCGACGGCCGCCCGGGCGCACCGGACCGCCCCGTGGCCGTAGGCCTCGGACTTGACCACGGCCATGAGCTGCGCCCCGGGCGCGAGGGCGCGCAGGGTCCGCACATTGGCGCGCAGGGCCCCCAGGTCGATCTCGGCACGGGCGCGCAGGGGCGCGGTCGGGGCAGATGCAGTCTCAGTCATGGCGCCCCCAGTGTCTCAGAGGGCGCCGGGAGCGCCGGAGCCCCGTCTACGCGCCGGGCCTGCGTCCCCACACGTACACCCGGTCGCCCTTCTTCAGCACGCTCCACAGCTTGCGGGCGTCACCGAGCCGGAGGTTGACGCAGCCCCAGGAGCCGACGGTGGTGTAGATGGTGCCGTAGACGGCGTGGAAGGCCTCTCCGCCGTCGAAGAACTGGGCGTAGGGCATGGGCGAGTTGTAGAGCGTGGACCAGTGGTTCTTGTGCCGCCAGTAGATCGTGTGCCAGCCGGCCCGAGTGCGGTGCCCGGCCCGCCCGCTGCGCATCGGCACGGGCCCGAAGACGACCTTTTTGCCTTTCTGCACCCAGGTCAGCTCCCGGTTGAGATCGACGCAGGCGACCCGGTAGGAGCGCACCGGGCACTTCCCGGCGGCGTTGGGGTTCTTGCGCGCCCCGATGAGCTGCATGGTGGCCCAGGTCACAGGGCCCGCGAACCCGATCGCGGGCTTGATGCCGTGCCCGGCCTGGAAGGCGCGGATGGCCCGGCAGTCGGCGGCGGACTGCCGCCCGTCCGCCCTGAGCTTCAGCCACCGTTCCACGGCCCGCTGATACGGCCCGGTCCGCTTGCTGCACGTCACCTTCTTGACCGCGTCCCCGAGGGGGACGTACTCGACGAGGTCGTACGTCCCCGGGGCCGCGCCCCTCGGTTCGACGGCGTCCTCCGCCGCGCTCGGCGCGTACACCCTCGGGGCGAGCATCTGGTCCGGCGTGTCGATCTGCCAGGGCCGGGAGGGGCCCGGGGGGAGACCCGGGACGAGTTCGGCGTCGGCGGGGTTGGGGGCGGCAGCGGCGGGGAGGCCGGCGCCGACGGACAGGGCGGTGGCCGCGGTGAGCAGCATCGCGATGCCTCGGTGGGCGATTCGTCTTCTGATCATCCCATCAGAGAAACGTGACGATACGCCCGATCGGGGACGGCGCGCGGCCGGGTCACCCTTATTGCGGAGCGGGACGGGTCACCCGTCGTGCTTGCACCGGAGCCGGTCCGGTCACCCGTCGTGCTTGCACCGGAGCCGGTCCGGTCACCCGTCGTGCTTGCACCGGAGCCGGTCCGGTCACCCTTCGTGCTTGCACCGGAGCCGGTCCGGTCACCCTTCGTGCTTGCACTGGAGCGCGTCGGCTCAGCCGCGTACGTCCCGCCAGGCCCCCGGAATCGCCTCCGCCACGTCGTGCGCCCCGGCCGGCGCGCCGTTGGCCGCGAACCGCCCGGCCAGGCCGTGCAGATAGGCGGCCGCGCTGCCCGCGTCCAGCGCCGACAGCCCCGACGCCAGCAGCGACCCGGCGAGTCCCGACAGCACGTCCCCGCTGCCGGCGGTGGCCAGCCAGGACGTGCCGGTCGCGTTGGCCCGTACGAGCGCGCTCTCCGGGTCGGCGACGAGCGTGGTCGACCCCTTGAGCAGCACGGTCGCCCGGTACCTCGCCGCAAGCTCCCGCACCCACTTCAGCCGCGCCCCCTCGACCTCCTCGCGCGCGACACCCAGCAGGGCGGCGGCCTCCCCGGCGTGCGGGGTCATGAGCGTGGGCGCACGCCGATCCCGTACGACGTCCAGGTCGGCGAGCCGCAGCCCGTCCGCGTCGATCAGCACCGGTACGTCGGCCTCCAGCACCTCGGCCACGGTCCCGGCGTCGTCCCCGGCACCGGGGCCGACCACCCACGCCTGCACGCGCCCCGCCTTGTGCGGTCCCTGGTCCGACACGAGCGTCTCGGGGAACCGCGCGATGACGGCGTCCCCGGCGGGCCCGACGTACCGGACGGCGCCCGCGCCACCGCGCAGCGCCCCGGACACGGCGAGGACGGCGGCGCCCGGATACCGGGCGGACCCGGCGGCGATCCCCACCACCCCCCGCCGGTACTTGTCGCTCTCGGCGCCGGGCGCCGGCAGCAGCGCGGCCACGTCGGCGTGCTGCAGCGCCTCCAGCTCGGGCCGCGCGGGCAGCACCTCGCCGAGCCCGATGTCGACGAGCCGAACGGAACCGGCGTATTCGCGCGCGGGATCGACGAGCAGGCCGGGCTTGTGCGTGCCGAAGGTCACGGTGAGATCGGCACGGACGGCGGCGCCCCGCACCTCTCCGGTGTCGGCGTCGACGCCGCTGGGCAGGTCGACGGCGACGACGGCCGCCCCGGACTGGGCGACGACCCCGGCCAGCCGCTCCGCCTCCGGCCGCAGTCCGCCCTTGCCGCCGATACCGACGATGCCGTCGAGGACGACGTCGGCGCGAAGGATCGCCTCCTCCACGCGGTCGAAGCCCGCGGCCGCGGCGGGTTCGGTGCCGCTCCCGGCCTCCACGACCCGCCCTCCGGCCCGCCGCAACGCCGCGAGCCCCCCGGCGTGCACGCGTTCGGGCGAGAGCAGTACGGCCGCGACCCCCGCCCCGCGCCGGGCGAGCCGCGCGCCGGCGTACAGGGTGTCGCCCCCGTTGTCCCCGCTCCCGACGAGCAGCACGACCCGGCTTCCGTAGACCCGCCCCAGCAGTTCGGCACAGGCGGCGGCGAGCCCCGCCGCCGCCCGCTGCATCAACGCACCCTCCGGAACCCGCGCCATGAGCTCCCGCTCGGCACCCCTGACCGTCTCCACGCTGTACGCAGTACGCATACGCCCGAGTCTGCCCCGAACCCGTCGCCACCCGCACCCGCCCCACCCGGAAGGGCCCGCGGGCCTGTCGTTTGGAACAGCTCGCCGTCGCGCAAGAAACCGTCCCCTGCAGCCAACCTGATCCAAACGACAGGCCCTAGCCCTCCGCGATCACCACCGCCGACGCGACCCCCGCGTCATGGCTCAACGACACGTGCCACGACCGCACACCCAGCTCCGCCGCCTTCGCCGCCACGCTCCCCTTCACGCGCAGCCGGGGCCGCCCGCTGTCCTCGACGTACACCTCGGCATCGGTCCACAGCAGCCCGGCCGGTGCGCCGAGCGCCTTGGCGAGGGCCTCCTTGGCGGCGAACCGGGCCGCGAGCGAGGCGACCCCACGGCGCTCCCCGTTCGGCAACAGCAACTCGTCCCGCACGAAGAGCCGTTCAGCCATCCCGGGCGTACGCTTCAGCGACGCCTCGAACCGCTCGATCTCGGCCACGTCGATACCGACCCCGATGATGCTCATGCCGAGCACCTTAGGGTGCCGGACGGCAGCCCGAGCCGCCCGGAAGGCCGTAACGGCTGCGCGAAATCCCGGTCCCTCCCGTCACACCCCCCTGCTAGCCTGCGAAGCCTCTCGCGCGCCT
The DNA here is from genome assembly GCF_050214755.1 of Streptomyces sp. C1-1. NCBI lineage: Bacteria > Bacillati > Actinomycetota > Actinomycetes > Kitasatosporales > Streptomycetaceae > Streptomyces > Streptomyces sp. C1-1. Next base: position 4,374,385 of record NZ_CP189826.1, read on the forward strand.
GGGGGGCCAGTTCGCGCGCTCTTTTCATCGATCGGTCAAGGGGGCGCCCGTATGGGCGAAAGCACCGTAGGCAAGGGGACCTTGAGCAAGGGGGCCGCAGCAGGCGGTGGAGCCGGTGGCTCGTCGGGCCCGGTGAGTGATCCGTTCGACGCCTTGCCCGGGCTGGCCCCGCTGCGTGCCGCCGCGTGGGACGACGACTGGGCGGGCACGCAGGCCTTCCTCGCGGAGATCGGGGATTGCGCCGCCGACGTCTCGTTCGCCGCGGGCCTCCTCGCGGGCGTGGAGCGGACGGAGGCGTATCTGGAACGGGCCGTGAAGGCGCTGCCCGCCGACCCTCTCCCCCGCACTCTCCTCGCGGAGCGGTACATCCGCATCGGCTGGCGCGTCCGCAGCGGCGCCCGGGCCGAGCGGGTCTCGCGGGACCAGTTCGCCCAGTTCCACGACTGGCTGCGCAAGGCCGAGCTGCTGCTGATCGAAGTGTGCGCGGAGCACCCGGAGTACGGCCCCGCCTGGACCGCCCGGCTGCTGACCGCCCGCGGCCTGGAGCTGGGGCAGTCCGAGGCGCGGCGGCGATACGACCGGCTCTCGGAGCACCATCCGCACCTCCTGCGGGCGCAGTCGCAGCTGTTGCAGCAGCTGTGCCCCAAGTGGAGCGGCTCCTGGGAGGCCGCGCACGGTTTCGCGAGGGAGACGGCGGCGGCCGCGCCTTCCGGCTCCCCCGCCGGAGCCCTGATCGCCGAGGCCCACATCGAGCGCTGGCTGGACCTGGGCGGCGCCGCGGCCACCGAGTACCTGCGCGATGTGGCGGTCCGCAACGAACTGCGCGACGCCGCCCGGATGTCCGTGCTGCATCCCGACCACCGCCCGGGATGGCACTCGTGGGGCGCCCACAGCACGTTCGCCCTCGTCTTCTCGCTCGGTGGTCATCTCCGGGACGCGGCCGCGCACTTCGCCGCCCTGGGCGACACGGTCTCCGAGTCGTTCTGGCAGTACCTGCCCGACTGGAAGAACCGTTTCACGACGTACCGCACGGCCGCGTCGGCGGCGCTCTGAGGACGGGGACGACACCACATGACCACGCCGAACACGACCACGCCCCCCGACATCGCGCAGCCGGACCTCGCCGCGCTCGACGGCCTCGTCGGCCACACCACCGTGCACGGCATCCCCGCCCTGTTCGCGCCCCGCCCCGGCCCCCTCACCGCCGGTCTCCTCTTCCGGGTGGGCCGGGCCGACGAGACCCTGCCCACGACCGGCGTCACCCACCTCGTCGAGCACCTCGCGCTGCACCGCCTGGGCCTGTCCGACCTGCACTACAACGGGGCCACGGCGGACGCGTACACCCTCTTCCACGTCACCGGCGACGAGGAGGAGGTCGTCACCTACCTCAACGGTGTCTGCGCGGCACTGCGCGACCTCCCGCTGGAGCGGCTGGAGACCGAGAAGGAGATCCTGCGGACGGAGGCGGGCAGCCGCGGGAACGGCCCCCTGTCACAGATGCCGCTGTGGCGCTACGGCGCCCAGGGCCACGGCCTCGCGAGCTACGACGAACTGGGCACCCGCAGCCTGACGGCCGACCAGGTACGGCACTGGGCCGAGACCCGCTTCACCCGGGACAACGCCGTGCTGTGGCTCACCGGCGACCAGGTGCCCGAGGGCCTGGACCTCACCCTGCCCGCCGGCCGCCGCATCCCCGCCCCGGCCGCCACCAGCGCGCTGCCCGTCACGCCCGCCTACATCGGCGGCGACGACGGCCACATCGCCTTCACCTCCGTGGTGCGCCGCTCCACCGCCGCCGCCGTGTTCGCCGAGATCCTGGGCCGCGCCCTCTTCCAGGACCTGCGCCAGAAGGGCGGCTACTCCTACTCCGCGGAGGCCGACTACACCCCGCGCGACGCCGACTTCGCCACCCTCACCGCGTACGCCGACGCCCTGCCGCAGAAGCAGGACGCGGCACTCGGCGGCTTCGTCGACGCCTTCGCCCGGCTGCGCGCGGGCCGCGTCGAGCAGGCCGAACTGGACTCCGCGCGCGGCAAGTTGCTCAAGCGCTACGACGTGCCCGACCTGGGCGCGGCCCTGCTGCCGTCGTACGCGCACAGCCTGCTGCTCGGCCACCGGCTGCTGACCCCCGAACAGCACCGGGCCGAGCTGGAGGCGGTGACGGTGGAGGACCTGCGCGAGGTGGCCCGCGAGGCCTGGGACGGCGGGCTGCTCCAGGTACCGACCCGCGGCGCCGAGTGGGCGGGCCTGACCCCGGCCCCGCGGTACTCGCCGACCGGGGTGTCCGGCACCCTGCACCCCTCGCTGGAGGACGACGACGTCACGCTGGTCATCGGGGACACCGGCGTGACGCTGTCACTGCCCGCCGGCCTGGTCACCGTCCGGTACGACGCGTGCGCCGCGATGACCACCCGCCCCGACGGGGCCCGGTACCTGACCGGCCTCGACGGTTTCCGGGTGGCCGTGGAGCCGACCCTGTACGGCGATGTCACACCCGAGCGGATCGCGGTCGTGGACGCGGCCGTGCCCGCCGAGGCGGTGGTCCCGCTGCCGGCCCGCAACGAGGAGGAGATCCCCCGGCCGCGGGAGCGCAAGCCCGCTGCGCCGGCCGCCGGGACCGATGCCTCCGGGACGTCGGGTACCTACGGAGCGACAGGGAAGAGGGCCTGGAGGTGGTCGCTCGGGCTCCTGCTCATGCTGGGCGTGGACGTGGTGTTCGGGGCGGGCGTCCTGCTCACCGCCGTCCACCTGGCCGAGTCCGCCGACCCGCGGTGGAGCCGCCTTCTGCCCGCGGTCGTTCCTGGCATCCTGCTCATGCGCATCACGTACCGGACGTACCTGAGCGCGACGGGCGCCCCCGAAAGGCGCCCCTGAGCGCCGCCTACTCCACCGTCACCGACTTCGCCAGGTTCCGCGGCTGGTCCACCTCGTTGCCCCGTGCCGTGGCCAGCTCGCAGGCGAACACCTGCAGCGGCACCGTCGCCACCAGCGGCTGCAGCAGCGTCGGCGTCGCCGGGATGCGGATGAGGTGGTCGGCGTACGGCACCACCGCCTCGTCGCCCTCCTCCGCGATGACGATCGTCCGCGCGCCCCGGGCCCGGATCTCCTGGATGTTGGAGACGATCTTGTCGTGGAGGACGGAACGCCCGCGCGGCGACGGCACGACCACCACCACCGGCAGATCCTCCTCGATCAACGCGATCGGCCCGTGCTTCAGCTCCCCCGCCGCGAACCCCTCGGCGTGCATGTAGGCGAGCTCCTTCAGCTTCAGCGCGCCCTCCAGCGCCACCGGGTAGCCCACGTGCCGCCCCAGGAACAGCACCGTGTCCTTGTGGGCCAGGGTGCGCGCCAGCGCCCGTACCGGCTCCATGGTCTCCAGCACCCGCTCGACCTCGCCGGAGATCTGGGACAGGTCCCGGATGACGGCGGTGATCTCGTCGCCCCACTTGGTGCCGCGCACCTGCCCCAGGTACAGCGCCACCAGATAGCAGGCCACCAGCTGGGTCAGGAACGCCTTCGTCGAGGCGACCGCCACCTCCGGACCGGCGTGCGTGTACAGCACCGCGTCCGACTCGCGCGGAATCGTCGACCCGTTCGTGTTGCAGATCGCCAGCACCTTGGACCCCTGCTGCCGCGCGTGCCGCAGCGCCATCAGCGTGTCCATGGTCTCCCCGGACTGCGAGATCGCGATCACCAGCGAGCGCCCGCCCAGGATGGGGTCCCGGTAGCGGAACTCGCTCGCCAGCTCCACCTCGCACGGGATCCGCGTCCAGTGCTCGATGGCGTACTTGGCGATCAGCCCGGCGTGGAAGGCCGTACCGCACGCGACGATGACGACCTTGTCGACCTCGCGCAGCTCGGCGTCGGAGATCCGCACCTCGTCCAGCGTCAGCGAGCCCGCGGCGTCGATGCGCCCCAGCAGCGTGTCGGCGACCGCCTTGGGCTGCTCGGCGATCTCCTTGAGCATGAAGTAGTCGTAGCCGCCCTTCTCGGCGGCCGACGCGTCCCAGTCGACGTGGTAGGAGCGCGTCTCGGCCGGACGCCCGTCGAAGCCGGTCACCGTCACCCCGTCGCGGCGCAGCTCCACCACCTGGTCCTGGCCCAGCTCGACCGCGGAGCGCGTGTGCGCGATGAACGCGGCGACGTCGGAGGCCAGGAACGCCTCTCCGTCCCCGACCCCGACCACCAGCGGTGAGTTCCGCCGCGCCCCCACCACCACGTCCGGGTCGTCGGCGTGCACCGCGACCAGCGTGAACGCCCCCTCCAGCCGCCGGCACACCAGCCGCATCGCCTCCGCGAGATCCGCGCAGGCGGAGAACTCCTCCGCGATCAGGTGCGCGACCACCTCGGTGTCGGTCTCGGAGGCCAGCTCGTGCCCCCGCTCCTCCAGCTCGGCCCGCAGCACCGCGAAGTTCTCGATGATGCCGTTGTGGACGACGCAGACCCGGCCCGCGTTGTCGAGGTGGGGATGGGCGTTGGCGTCTGTCGGTCCGCCGTGCGTGGCCCAGCGGGTGTGACCGATCCCCGTGGAACCCGTCGGCAGGGGCCGGTCCACCAGCTCCTTCTCCAGGTTCACCAGCTTCCCGGCCTTCTTCGCGGCCGCCAGCCCCCCGTCCGCCAGCACGGCGACACCCGCCGAGTCGTATCCCCGGTACTCCAGCCGCTTCAGTCCGGCCATCACGACATCCAGCGCCGACTGCGACCCCACGTATCCCACGATTCCGCACATGGGCGGCAGCCTACGGGCGAACCGGCGCCCGAAAGAGGCTCATCGTGCCCGGATTCGGAAATTCCCACGGCCATACGAACCCGCGCCGAAAGAGCGTGACGCACCCCACCCGCCATCGCGTTCAAACTCCGTTAACAATGGACTGTGATCTCTCCGGTCAACTCGATGCCCCGGAGCGCCCACCGGCGAGGGCCGGAGGCGACTCCCTACGTCGACCTCACCCGTTCCGAGTGGAGCGCGCTGCGGGACAAGACGCCGCTGCCGCTGACCGCCGAGGAGGTCGAGAAGGTGCGCGGCCTCGGCGACGTCATCGACCTCGACGAGGTGCGGGACATCTACCTCCCGCTGTCCCGCCTCCTCAATCTGTACGTGGGCGCCACCGACGGCCTCAGAGGCGCCCTGAACACCTTCCTCGGCGAGCAGGGCTCCCAGTCCGGCACGCCCTTCGTGATAGGGATCGCCGGTTCGGTGGCCTGCGGCAAGTCCACCGTCGCCCGGCTGCTGCAGGCCCTGCTGTCCCGCTGGCCCGAGCATCCGCGCGTCGAGCGGGTCACCACCGACGGCTTCCTGCTGCCCACCAAGGAGCTCCAGGCCCGCGGGCTGATGTCGAGGAAGGGCTTCCCCGAGTCGTACGACCGCCGGGCCCTGACCCGGTTCGTCGCCGACGTCAAGGCGGGCAAGGACGAGGTCACCGCACCCGTCTACTCCCACCTCATCTACGACATCGTCCCGGGCGAGAAGCTCGTCGTACGCCGGCCCGACATCCTGATCGTCGAGGGCCTGAACGTCCTCCAGCCCGCCCTGCCCGGCAAGGACGGCCGCACCCGCGTCGGCCTCGCCGACTACTTCGACTTCAGTGTGTACGTCGACGCGGGCGCCGAGGACGTCGAGAGCTGGTACCTCAACCGCTTCAAGAAGCTGCGCCAGACCGCCTTCCAGGACCCGAACTCCTACTTCCGCAAGTACACCCAGGTCTCCGAGGAAGAGGCCCTCGACTACGCCCGCGCCCAGTGGCGCACCATCAACAAGCCCAACCTGGTGGAGAACATCGCCCCCACCCGCGGCCGCGCCACCCTGGTGCTGCGCAAGGGCCCGGACCACAAGGTGCAGCGGCTGCGGCTGCGCAAGCTCTGACCGTTAGTCTGCGCCCATGCTGCACCTGCGTCTGATCACACCGTCCGACCGGACGGACGACGTGGTCCGCCTGATCGAGAAGACGGTCGGCACCACGCACCTCGTCGTCGTCCCCGGCGCCGCCCGCAACCCCGCCGGGGACCTCGTGATGTGCGACGTGGCCCGCGAGGCCGGCGACGAACTCCTCACAGGTCTGCAGGAGTTGGGCCTGGACCGCACCGGTTCGATCGCCGTCGAGAACATCGACCTGTCACTGTCCAAGCGGGCCGACAAGGCGGAGGCGGAGGCCCCGGGCGAGGGCGCGGACGCCGTCCTGTGGGAGCACCTCACCGACGCCACCCACGAGGAGTCGACGCTCTCCGCCACCTACCTCGCCTTCATCACGCTCGCCACGATGATCGCGGCCTGCGGTGTCGTCCTGGACAACGCGATCCTCATCGTGGGCGCGATGGCGGTCGGCCCTGAGTTCGGGCCCCTCGCCGGTGTCTGCACGGCGATCGTGCAACGCGCCCCGCGCCTGGCGCTGCGGTCACTGGTCGCGCTGCTGGTGGGCTTCGCCGTGGCCATGCTGCTGACGGTCGGCTTCAGCCTGTTCATGGACGCGGTCGGCCTCTTCACCAAGGCCCAGCTGGAGGCGGAGCGGCCCAACACGGGCTTCATCTACGCCCCGGACTGGTTCTCGTTCGTGGTCGCGATCCTGGCGGGGGCGGCGGGCACCCTCTCCCTGACCTCGGCCAAGTCGGGCGCCCTGGTCGGCGTCGCCATCTCCGTGACGACGGTCCCGGCCGCCGCCAACGCGGCGGTGGCCCTGGTCTACAGCGACACCCACCAGGCGGTGCGTTCCTCGGAACAACTGCTCCTGAACCTCATGGGCATCGTCCTGGCAGGCACCCTGACGCTACTCATCCAGAAGTGGCTCTGGTCCAGGCAACGGCATCTTTCGAAGGGACGGCAAGGCCGCTGACCTCAGGGGCGCGGGGAACTGCGCGACCAACCACGATGGCGCCGCAGCCCGCACCGCACAGCACCCCCACTCCGAACCCGGCGACTTAACCCAACGCCGACTTGACCGCGTCAGCGAGCCGCCCCGCCACGGACCGAGCCTGCTCGATGTCCGCGGCCTCCACCATCACCCGCACCAGCGGCTCGGTCCCCGACGGCCGCAGCAACACCCGCCCGGTGGAACCGAGTTCCTGCTCGGCCTCGGCGACGGCGGACGCCAGCTCGGCCGACGTACCGACCCTGGACCTGTCCACGTCCGGCACATTGATCAGCACCTGGGGCAGCCGCTCCATCACGGACGCGAGGTCCTTCAGCGACCGCCCGGTCTCAGCGACCCGAGCGGCCAGCATCAGCCCGGTCAGCGTCCCGTCCCCGGTCGTCGCGTGATCGAGGATGATCACGTGCCCGGACTGCTCGCCGCCGAGCGCGTACCCGTGCTGCTTCATCTCCTCCAGGACGTACCGGTCCCCCACCGCCGTCTGGACGAGTTTCAGTCCCTCCCGCTCCAGCGCGAGCTTGAAGCCCAGGTTGGACATGACGGTCGCGACCACGGTCTCGGACCGCAGCACGGAGCGTTCCCGCATGGCGAGCGCGAGCACGGCGAGGATCTGGTCGCCGTCGACCTCGGCTCCCGTGTGGTCCACGGCGAGGCACCGGTCGGCGTCGCCGTCGTGGGCGATGCCCAGCGCGGCCCCGTGCTCGACGACGGCCGCCTTCAGCTTGTCCAGGTGGGTGGACCCGCACCCGTCGTTGATGTTCAGCCCGTCCGGCTCGGCCCCGATCGTGACGACCTCGGCCCCGGCCCGCGAGAACGCCTCCGGCGACACCCGCGCCGCCGCGCCGTGCGCCTCGTCGAGGACGATCCTCAGCCCGTCCAGCCGGTTGGGCAGTACGGCGATGAGATGGGCGACGTACTGGTCGAACCCCTCGTCGTACGTCCGTACCCGCCCCACGCCCGCGCCGGTCGGCCGTTCCCACGGCTCCCCGTGCCGGTGGGAGTCGTACACGGCCTCGATCCTGTCCTCGAGCTCGTCGGCGAGCTTGTGACCGCCGCGGGCGAAGAACTTGACGCCGTTGTCGGGCATGGCGTTGTGGCTGGCGGAGAGCATGACGCCCAGGTCGGCGCCGAGCGCGCCGGTCAGGTACGCGACGGCGGGCGTGGGCAGCACACCGACCCGCAGCACGTCGACGCCGGCGCTCGCGAGGCCCGCGACCACCGCGGCCTCCAGGAACTCCCCGGACGCACGCGGATCGCGTCCGACGACCGCCGTAGGCCGGTGGCCCTCGAACGTGCCCGCCTCGGCCAGCACGTGCGCCGCCGCCACCGACAGACCGAGTGCCATCTCGGCGGTCAGATCCGCGTTGGCGACGCCGCGCACGCCGTCCGTGCCGAAGAGTCGTCCCACTTGTCCTCCTGAGAAAGCGTCAGCTGTTGCAGGCGTACCGGCAGCCCGACATCCCGGCATCCGATCACATGAGCCTCTGAGCATCTTGTGCCGTTATACGCCCACGACGGTGATAAACGAACGCCCCGGTCGGCACTGTGGCGTGCCGCCGGGGCGTTCGGAGTACGTGCAGGCAGCTGGTGATTAGCGCTTGCTGTACTGCGGGGCCTTGCGGGCCTTCTTCAGACCGGCCTTCTTGCGCTCGACCGCACGGTCGTCGCGGCGGAGGAAGCCGGCCTTCTTGAGCGGGCCGCGGTTGTTGTCGACGTCGGCCTCGTTCAGCGCGCGGGCGACACCGAGACGGAGCGCACCGGCCTGACCGGAGACACCGCCACCGGCGATGCGGGCGATGACGTCGTAGCGACCCTCGAGCTCGAGCACCTTGAAGGGCTCGTTGACTTCCTGCTGGTGCACCTTGTTCGGGAAGTAGTCCTCGAGGGTGCGACCGTTGATCTTCCACTTGCCTGTGCCCGGGACGATCCGGACGCGGGCGATGGCGTTCTTGCGACGGCCCAGGCCGGCGGCCGGCTGGGGGTCGCCGAAGCGGGAAGCCATGGACTCGGAGGTGTACTCGCCCTCGACGGGGACGTCCGACTCCGTGGTGTAGCTGTCGATGTCAAGCTCTTCGAGCGGCTGCTCGGCAGTGGTCTCGGCCACGATTCTCCTCAGATTCTCTTCAGGCTTAGGGGTGGCCGGACTTACTGCGCGACCTGGGTGATCTCGAACGGCTGCGGCTGCTGCGCGCCGTGCGGGTGCTGGTCACCCTTGTAGACCTTCAGCTTCGAGAGCATCTGACGGCCCAGCGTGTTCTTGGGGAGCATGCCCTTGACGGCCTTCTCGATGGCCTTCTCGGGGTTCTTGTCCAGCAGCTCGTCGTAGCGGACGGAGCGCAGACCACCCGGGTAGCCGGAGTGGCGGTACGCCATCTTCTGGGTCCGCTTGTTGCCGGAGAGGTGCACCTTGTCGGCGTTGATGATGATGACGAAGTCACCGGTGTCGACGTGGGGCGCGTAGATCGGCTTGTGCTTGCCGCGGAGAAGAGACGCGGCGGTCGTGGCCAGACGACCCAGGACGACGTCCTGAGCATCGATGACGTGCCACTGGCGAGTCACATCGCCGGGCTTGGGGCTGTATGTACGCACTTCGCAGCCTTTTTCTTCAGTGGATGGGTGCTGACACATGGCATCACTGAAGCGATCGTGCAGCTGGGGACGACAATGCCGGGGACGCTGCCCGTATGCCGCCCACTGGTAACTGCTCCAGGGAACCTAGGTATGGGCCTCTCGCGTGAGAACGAGCAAGCCAATACACAACGAAGATGCAGGATACCGGGGCGCCCCCGGACGGGTCAAAACGAGCCCGCCGCGGCGATCTGCGGCCGAGATGTACGGGCCTGTCACAAAGGTCCCCAGGAGCCTCGCCGGAGCCACACCGACCCCCTCCGTACCCCGTCTAAGATGCGCCCCATGAGCTTTGGGCAGCAGGGGGGTCCCCAGTCTCAATGGGATCCCTGGAAACCGAACTCCCAGCAGCCGTGGAACGGTGGCGGTGACGGCCGGACCCCGGACTGGGCCGCGCTCGCGGAGGCCTCCGAGACGCGCAACAGGCGGCGCCGGCTGCTGTTCATCGGCGGCGGGGCGCTCGCCACCATCGCGATAGGCACCGCCGTCGCGATGGCCGTGGTGTCCGCGAACAGCGACAACAAGGCGTCCGGCAACCCGTCGAACCTGCCGGCCAGCGCGTCCATCCCGGGCAGCACCGCCACCGCCCCCTCCTTCGCGCCGACCAGCGCGCCGCCGCCGCTGGACCCGAAGGAGTTCATCTCCAGCAAGGCCAAGGACACGGCGCCGCTCAGCGCGGCCCTCCTCTTCCCGGGCGCCCGGCTGACCATGGGCTCGACGGTCTACCAGAAGGGCGCCACGGCCGACACCAACAACTGCGCCTCGGCCGTACAGGGCACCTACGTGAATCTCCTCACGGCCAACAAGTGCACCCGACTGATGCGCGTGACGTACCAGAAGGACGGCGTCGCGGTGACGGTCGGCGTGGCCGTGTTCGACACGGAGGCCCAGGCGACCAAGGTCAAGGCCACTGCGGACAAGAAGGGCTTCGTCAAGCCGCTCTCGGGCGGCGGTGTGAAGGCCTTCTGCAACGCCGCCACCTGCCGCACGACGGTCAACTCCTACGGCCGGTACGCCTACTTCACCACCGGCGGCTTCCTGAACGGCAAGGACGTCACGAACAAGGACACGAAGGTGTTCTCGACCGGCGACGACCTGCAGACGTTCACCTTCCGCCAGATCCGCAGGCGCGGCGAGGCCCAGGCGTCGGCCGCGGCGACCGAGTAGGGCGCCCGGCTCCCGGGCGCCGCGGTCAGCAGCAGGCGGCCCCGGGGAGCGTCCGCCGGTTGCGGGCCTCCCTGTTCCGGGCGGCCAGCAGCTCGTCGGCCGGGTAGCCGACCTCCTCCAGCGTCAGCCCGTGCGGTCGCACGACGTGCACGGCCGAGTCCCGGACCCCGGCGGCCAGCACCTTGCCCGGCCACTCCGGGCCCCGGTGCCCGTCGCCGACGAACAGCAGCGCGCCGATCAGCGAGCGCACCATGTTGTGGCAGAAGGCGTCGGCACGGACGGTGGCGGTGACGATCCCGTCGTCGCCCCGCACCAGGCTGAGCTCCTGGAGCGTCCGGATCGTGGTGGCGCCCTCGCGCTTCTTGCAGTACGCGGCGAAGTCGTGCTCGCCGAGCAGCCGCTGGGCCGCCTCGTTCATGGCGTCGACGTCGAGCGGCCAGTCGTGCCACAGGACGTGGTTGCGCAGCAGCGGGTCGACCCCGCCGGGGTTGTCCGTCACCCGGTACGCGTAGCGCCGCCAGACGGCCGAGAACCGGGCGTTGAAGCCGCTGGGCGCCTCCCTGAGGGCCCAGACCCGTACGTCTCTCGGCAGCCGCCCGGCGAGCCGTTTGAGCAGCTTCTCGTGGTGTTCACGCCAGACCGCCTCCGGCAGGTCGACGTGCGCCACCTGTCCCCGGGCATGCACCCCGGCGTCCGTCCGCCCGGCGACGGTCAGCTCGTACGTCGTCTCCCCCGACCGCGTGACGGTCCGCAGGGCGTCCTCGATCTCCCCCTGCACGGTCCGCCGCCCGCCGGCCTGCCTGGCCCAGCCGGAGAAGTCGCTGCCGTCGTAGGACAGATCGAGGCGTAGACGTACGTAACCGGGTGCTGCTTCATCACTCACACGGAGATCCTCTCAGGTACGAGAAAGCGGGCCCGCCCCCCGAAGGGAACGGACCCGCTGAGCGCCCGCGAGGGGCGCGGGGATCTGCGCGACCAGCCACCACGAACCCGCGGCCGGCGGCGCACAGTCCCCGCCGGAACGCTTACGCGTCCTTCGACTCCTCGGCAGCCTCGGTCTCGGCGCCCTCGGCCTCGTCGGCCTTGGTCTCCTCGACCTTGGCCTCCTCGGCCTCCTTGACCGCACGCTTCGTCGCGGCCTCGGCCTCGCCGGTCGCCTGCTGCGCCACCGTCAGCGCCTCGACCAGCTCGATGACGGCCATGGGCGCGTTGTCGCCACGGCGGTTACCGATCTTGGTGATGCGCGTGTAGCCGCCCGGACGGTTCTCGTAGCGCGGGCCGATCTCGGTGAAGAGCGTGTGGACGACGCTCTTGTCCGTGATCACCTGGAGCACCTGACGGCGGTTGTGAAGGTCGCCCTTCTTCGCCTTGGTGACCAGACGCTCGGCGTACGGCCGCAGACGGCGGGCCTTCGCCTCGGTGGTGGTGATACGGCCGTGCTCGAAGAGGCTCTTCGCCAGGTTCGCGAGGAGCAGCTTCTCGTGCGCGGCGCTGCCGCCCAGACGGGCACCCTTGGTGGGCTTCGGCATTGTTCTTCTCCTGTGTGTCTGCCCCGGCCGTGTCAGGTACCGGGGTCAGGAACCCGATGAGCGGATGCCCATCGGCAACGACCGATCAGGTACTGATCAGTACTGCTCGGTCTCCACGAAACCCGCGTCCGCGTCGTCGTCGGCGCCGAAGGCGTCGGCAGCGGCCGTGGGGTCGAATCCGGGCGGGCTGTCCTTCAGGGCCAGGCCCATGCCGGCCAGCTTCGCCTTGACCTCGTCGATCGACTTCGCACCGAAGTTGCGGATGTCGAGCAGGTCGGCCTCGGAACGCGCGACGAGCTCACCCACGGAGTGGATGCCCTCGCGCTTGAGGCAGTTGTACGACCGAACGGTGAGCTCCAGCTCCTCGATCGGCAGCGCCAGGTCGGCGGCAAGGGCGGCGTCCGTGGGGGACGGGCCCATGTCGATGCCCTCGGCGTCGATGTTCAGCTCGCGGGCGAGACCGAACAGCTCGACCAGGGTCTTACCGGCGGAGGCCATGGCGTCACGGGGACGCATCGCCTGCTTGGTCTCGACGTCGACGATCAGCTTGTCGAAGTCGGTGCGCTGCTCGACACGGGTCGCCTCGACCTTGTACGTGACCTTCAGCACGGGGCTGTAGATGGAGTCGACCGGGATACGGCCGATCTCCTGGCCCACCTGCTTGTTCTGCACGGCGGAGACGTAACCGCGGCCACGCTCGACCGTGAGCTCCATCTCCAGCTTGCCCTTGCCGTTGAGCGTGGCGAGGACGAGGTCGGGGTTGTGCACCTCGACACCGGCCGGGGGCGCGATGTCGGCGGCGGTGACCAGACCCGGGCCCTGCTTGCGCAGGTACATCACGACCGGCTCGTCGTGCTCCGAGGAGACGACCAGCTGCTTGATGTTGAGGATCAGGTCGGTGACGTCCTCCTTGACGCCCGGCACGGTGGTGAACTCGTGCAGGACGCCGTCGATGCGGATGCTGGTGACAGCAGCGCCGGGGATCGACGACAGGAGGGTGCGGCGGAGGGAGTTGCCGAGGGTGTAGCCGAAGCCCGGCTCCAGCGGCTCGATCACGAACCGGGAGCGGAACTCGTCGACGACCTCTTCGGTCAACGAGGGACGCTGAGCGATCAGCATGTGTGGATCAGATCCTTCTTTCGTGGACGCCCGCTATTTGACGCCCGACGGAAACCGCGCCCTGTGAGAAGCGCGGGTACTGCAAGGGTACGGGCGATACGGCCCTTTTACGGAGCCGTACCGCCCGAATCCTGAAAGCAACCGTGCGTCAGACGCGACGACGCTTCGGCGGACGGCAGCCGTTGTGCGGGGTCGGGGTGACGTCCTGGATGGAGCCGACCTCGAGGCCCGTGGCCTGCAGGGAACGGATGGCGGTCTCACGACCGGAACCCGGGCCCTTGACGAACACGTCGACCTTGCGCATGCCGTGCTCCTGGGCGCGGCGGGCAGCCGACTCGGCGGCCATCTGCGCGGCGAACGGCGTGGACTTCCGGGAGCCCTTGAAGCCGACGTGGCCGGCGGAGGCCCAGGAGATCACGTTGCCGGACGGGTCCGTGATGGAGACGATCGTGTTGTTGAACGTGCTCTTGATGTGCGCGTGGCCGTGAGCGACGTTCTTCTTTTCCTTGCGGCGCACCTTCTTGGCAGCGCCCTGACGACCCTTGGGGGGCATCTACAAACTCCTACGGGGAGGTGGTCGGTCCTACAGCGAAGACCGCTGATGAAGCGTTGTCCGCTGAGGACTACTTCTTGCCCGGCTTCTTCTTGCCGGCGATGGCGCGACGCGGGCCCTTGCGGGTGCGGGCGTTGGTGCTGGTGCGCTGACCGCGGACCGGCAGACCACGACGGTGACGGAGACCCTGGTAGCAGCCGATCTCGACCTTGCGGCGGATGTCGGCCTGGATCTCGCGACGGAGGTCACCCTCGGTCTTGATGTTGTTGTCCACGTACTCGCGGATCGCGACGAGCTGCTCTTCGCTCAGGTCACGAACACGGGTGTTCGGGTCGATGCCCGTCTCCGCCAGCGTCTGCTGCGAAAGGGTCCGGCCGATGCCGAACACGTAGGTGAGGGCGACCTCCACGCGCTTTTCGCGCGGGATGTCAACACCGGAAACGCGTGCCACTTCAATGGCTCCTGGTGATCTTCGGAGGTCTTCCGCAGAACCGGTTCCCGGTCGCCGTATCAGGTACGAAGCGGGTCCCCGGCCTCCGAACCGGGGGTGTCAAGCCGTGTCGGCTTGGGCTCTGCGTATGAACATATTCAGCTCGCGTCGCGCGAATCCCTGCGATGTCGATGCAGAGGGAAAGGTCGATCGTGCGTCAGCCCTGGCGCTGCTTGTGGCGCGGGTTCTCGCAGATGACCATGACCCGACCGTGACGGCGGATCACCCTGCACTTGTCGCAGATCTTCTTGACGCTCGGCTTGACCTTCATGGGATTGAGGTTCTCCGGGTCAGTGCCACCACCCCGCCGAAGCGGAGTGCGGGCAAGATCTACTTGTAGCGGTAGACGATCCGGCCACGCGTCAGGTCGTACGGAGACAGCTCCACCACGACCCGGTCGTCAGGGAGGATGCGGATGTAGTGCATACGCATCTTGCCGCTGATGTGTGCCAGGACCTGGTGGCCGTTCTGGAGCTCGACCTTGAACATGGCGTTCGGCAGAGACTCGACGACAGTGCCCTCGATCTCGATGGCACCTTGCTTCTTGGCCACGCTTCGCCCTTCGAATCGACTACCTTGATCGACTCTCCTGCTTTTCCCTTATGGGCGCATGCGGACATGCGGGTGCACGAGAGCCGACGAGTCAGTCTACGTCAGCGCACCCTGAAAGACGAATCGAGAGAGTCTGCCCCACCGGGCAGATCGTTAAGCAGGGGGCTTGAACGTGACCGCGGCCGTCAGGCCAGCGGGTCCGGCGCCGTCGTGATGCCGTGCTCCGCCAGCTTCGCCTTGCCGCCGTCCGGGGCCGTGAGGACCAGCGGGCCCTCCTCGGTCAGCGCGACCGAGTGCTCCCAGTGCGAGGACCAGGTGCCGTCGGTGGTGATGACGGTCCAGTCGTCGGAGAGGACCTCGGTGCGCGGGGTGCCCAGGGAGACCATCGGCTCGATCGCGAGGCAGAAGCCGGGGACCAGCTTGGGGCCCTTGCCGCGCCGCCGGTCGACGTAGTTCAGCAGGTGCGGGTCCATGTGCATCTCGGTGCCGATGCCGTGGCCGCCGTAGTCCTCGATGATCCCGTACTTGCCGCCGCCCGGCTTCGGCTGGCGGCGGATGTAGGTCTCGATGGCCCGCGAGACGTCGACGAGGCGGTTGCCCGGCTTCATGGCCGCGATGCCGGCCCACATCGACTCCTCCGTCACCCGGGAGAGCTCGATCAGCTCGGGAGCGTGGCCGGAGCCCACGAAGGCCGTGTACGCGGCGTCTCCGTGCCAGCCGTCGACGATCGCGCCGCAGTCGATGGAGATGATGTCGCCGTCCTTGAGGACGACGTCGTCGGAGGGGATGCCGTGGACGACGACCTCGTTGACCGAGGTGCAGATCGTGGCGGGGAAGCCGCCGTAGCCAAGGAAGTTCGGCTTGGCGTTGTGCTCGGCGAGGACCTTGCGGGCGACCTCGTCCAGGTCCTTGGTGGTGGCTCCGGGCACCGCGGCCTCGCGGGTGGCGGCGTGGATGGCGGCGACGACCAGCCCCGCCTCACGCATCTTGGCGATCTGCTCGGGGGTCTTGATCTGCACCATGGGGGCCTGCGCTCTCCGTCACTCACGTCGTCCGATTACGTACACAACAGTACGGCCGTGACGCCCACACGGGTGCCACGGCCGTACCGGACCGGCGTCTACTTGCCGTCGTCCTCGCGCTTGAGCGCCTCCAGGGCGCGCTGCGTGATCTCGTCCACCGGGCCCAGGGAGGAGATCGTGACGACCAGGCCCTGCGCCTTGTAGTAGTCGATGATCGGCTCGGTCTGCGTGTGGTAGACCTCGAGCCGCTTGCGGACGGTCTCCTCGGAGTCGTCGTCACGCTGGTACAGCTCGCCGCCGCAGACGTCGCAGACGCCTTCCTTCTTGGCGGGGCTGTAGGAGACGTGGAAGACGTGCGCCGAGTCGTTGCGGCAGATGCGCCGGCCGGCGATCCGCTTCACGACCTCTTCCTCGGGGACCTCGAGGTCGAGTACCGCGTCCAGCTTGATGTTCTCGGTCTTGAGCAGCTCGTCGAGCGCCTCGGCCTGCGAGACGTTGCGCGGGAAACCGTCCAGCAGGAAGCCGCCCTCGGCGTCCGGCTGTTCCATGCGGTCCTTCGCCATCGCGATGGTGACCTCGTCGGGCACCAGGTTGCCGGCGTCCATATAGGACTTCGCGAGTTTCCCGAGCTCCGTCTGCCGGCTGATGTTGGCGCGGAACAGATCGCCCGTGGAGATGTGCGGGATCGAGAGCTTCCCGGCAAGGCGGGTGGCCTGCGTGCCCTTTCCGGCACCGGGCGGCCCGACGAGGACGATTCGCATCAGCGGAGGAACCCTTCGTAATTGCGCTGCTGGAGCTGGCTCTCGATCTGCTTCACCGTCTCGAGACCCACACCCACGATGATCAGGATGCTGGTCCCGCCGAACGGGAAGTTCTGGCTTGCCCCAAAGCCCACCAACGCCATCGTCGGCACGAGAGCGATCAGTCCCAGATACAGCGAACCCGGCCAGGTGATCCGGTTGAGCACGTACGAGAGGTACTCAGCGGTCGGTCGGCCAGCCCGGATGCCCGGGATGAAGCCACCATACTTCTTCATGTTGTCGGCGACTTCCTCGGGGTTGAAGGAGATCGCCACATAGAAGAATGCGAAGAACACGATGAGCAAGAAGTACGAAACGATGTAAATCGGGTGGTCGCCCTTGGTCAGATTCTGCTCGACCCAGGTTTTCCAGCCGGACCTGGAACCGGAGAACTGCGCGACCAGCGCGGGAATGTAGAGCAGCGACGACGCGAAGATGACGGGAATCACACCCGCCTGGTTGACCTTCAGCGGGATGTACGTGGACGTACCGCCGTAGGAACGTCGGCCGATCATGCGCTTCGCGTACTGCACCGGAATGCGGCGCTGGGCCTGCTCGACGAAGACGACCAGACCGACCATGACCAGGCCGACGAGGATGACGGTGCTGAACTCGATCCAGCCGCCGGCCAGGGTGCCCTGCTTCTTGATGGCCCACAGCGCGGACGGGAAGGTCGCGGCGATCGAGATGAACATCAGGATCGACATGCCGTTGCCGATGCCGCGGTCGGTGATCAGCTCGCCGAGCCACATCACGACGGCGGTGCCGGCGGTCATGCAGATGACCATCGTGATGGTGGTGAAGATCGAGCGGTTGGGCACGATCTGGCCGGCGACCTGACAGCCGTTGAAGAGCGCGCCGCTGCGGGCGGTGGCCACCAGGCCGGTGCCCTGCAGGATGGCGAGCGCCACGGTCAGGTAACGGGTGTACTGCGTGATCTTCGCCGTACCGGCCTGGCCCTCCTTCTTCAGGGCCTCCAGGCGCGGGATCACCACGGTCAGCAGCTGAAGGATGATGCTGGCCGTGATGTAGGGCATGATGCCGAGGGCGAAGACGGTGACCTGGAGCAGCGCGCCACCGCTGAACATGTTGATCATGCCGAAGAGACCCTGGTTGCCCGAGGCCTCCTTCACGCACTCCTGGACGGCCGTGTAGGACACGCCCGGGATCGGGATGTGGGTACCTACGCGGTAGACCACGATGATGCCCAGCGTGAAGAGCAGCTTCTTGCGCAGGTCGGGCGTCTTGAACGCCCGGGCGAACGCGGTGAGCACGGTTCCTCCTGCGACCCCCGCGCCGCGCGCGGCAGGGACTAGTCGTCTGACATGGCCCAGAGGGCCGAACGATGTTTTCTACCACCCCGACACCGAACGGCATATCTCGCGCGGGCACAGGTGGACTTACGGACTCTAACAGCGCCTGCGCAGCCAGGTGAAGTTCGTGAGAGGGACGGCAGGTCAAGGGTGGGTCAGTTAAGGGCCGGTGGAGATCCGCATCATCACCCGGCGGCGGTCAAGCCACATTGACATCCGGGAATACGACCGTATGTTTCCGGCCACTTTTCTACGGCAGAGGCCGGGCAGCTCCCCGTGGAGAACTGCCCGGCCTCTGTACGTGTGCGACGGTGTCGCCGGAACTCAGACGAGCTCGGTGACCGTACCGCCGGCGGCGGTGATCTTCTCCTTGGCGGAGCCGGAGACGGCGTCGACCGTCACCTGCAGCACCACGGAGATCTCACCCTGGCCGAGGACCTTGACGAGCGCGTTCTTGCGAACGGCACCCTTGGCCACCAGACCCTCGACGGTGACCTCGCCACCCTCGGGGTAGAGCGCGGCCAGCTTGTCGAGGTTCACGACCTGGTACTCGGTCTTGAACGGGTTCTTGAAGCCCTTCAGCTTCGGGAGACGCATGTGGAGGGGCATCTGGCCACCCTCGAAGCGCTCCGGAACCTGGTAGCGGGCCTTGGTGCCCTTGGTACCACGACCGGCCGTCTTACCCTTCGACGCCTCACCACGACCGACACGGGTCTTGGCGGTCTTGGCGCCGGGGGCGGGACGGAGGTTGTGGATCTTGAGCGGGTTCTGCTCCGCCATGATCAGTCGACCTCCTCGACCGTCACGAGGTGGCGGACGGTGTGCACCATTCCGCGGAACTCGGGGCGGTCCTCCTTGACGACCTGCGTGTTGATGCCCTTGAGACCAAGGGAGCGCAGGGTGTCACGGTGGTTCTGCTTGCTGCCGATGTAGGACTTGACCTGCGTGATCTTGAGCTGAGCCATGATCACACACCCGCCCCGGCACGAGCGCGCAGCAGAGCCGCGGGGGCGACGTCCTCGAGCGGCAGGCCACGGCGAGCCGCGACCTCCTCGGGGCGCTGCAGGCCCTTCAGGGCCTCCACGGTCGCGTGCACGATGTTGATCGCGTTGTCGGAGCCGAGCGACTTCGACAGGATGTCGTGGATACCGGCGCACTCGAGCACCGCACGCACCGGCCCACCGGCGATAACGCCGGTACCCGGGGACGCGGGCTTGAGCAGCACGACGCCGGCAGCCTTCTCACCCTGGATCGGGTGCGGGATGGTGCCCTGGATACGGGGGACCTTGAAGAAGTGCTTCTTGGCCTCCTCAACGCCCTTGGCGATGGCGGCCGGCACCTCCTTGGCCTTGCCGTAACCGACACCCACGGTGCCGTCACCGTCGCCCACCACGACCAGCGCGGTGAAGCTGAAGCGACGACCACCCTTCACAACCTTGGCGACGCGGTTGATCGCGACGACGCGCTCAACGTACGCGGTCTTCTCGGCGGCAGCAGCGCCGCCGTCACGGCCCTTCCGGTCCCGCCGCTCGCCGCCACCGGCACCGCTTCCGCGGCGCTGGGGTCCAGCCATTGGATTACCTCTCTCTTTCCGCTAGCTACAAGCGGCTCAGAACTTGAGCCCGGCCTCGCGGGCGGCGTCCGCCAGGGCGGCGATGCGCCCGGCGTACTGGTTGCCACCACGGTCGAACACGACGGCCTCGACACCGGCGGCCTTGGCACGCTCGGCGACCAGGGCGCCGACCTGCTTGGCCTGCGCGGACTTGTCGCCCTCGCCACCGCGGATCGAGCTGTCCAGCGTGGACGCCGAAGCCAGGGTGTGGCCCTTCAGGTCGTCGATCACCTGCGCCACGATGTGGCGGTTGGAGCGGGTCACGACCAGACGCGGACGCTCCGCCGTACCGGAGAGGTTCTTGCGAATCCGGATGTGGCGGCGCTTGATCGCGGCGCGCTTGTAGGCGTCGCCCTTGAGGATCTTCTGTCCGTATGCCATGGCTTACTTACCCGCCTTTCCGACCTTGCGGCGGATGACTTCGCCCTCGTACTTGACGCCCTTGGCCTTGTACGGGTCGGGCTTGCGCAGCTTGCGGATGTTGGCCGCAACCTCGCCGACCTTCTGCTTGTCGATGCCCTCGACCTGGAAGCGGGTCGGGGTCTCCACCTTGAAGGTGATGCCCTCGGGCGCCTCGACGGTGATCGGGTGGCTGTAGCCGAGAGCGAACTCGAGGTTCGAACCCTTGGCGGTCACGCGGTAACCGACACCGCTGATCTCGAGCTTCTTCACGTAACCCTGGGTCACGCCGGTGATCATGTTCGCCACCAGCGTGCGGGACAGGCCGTGCAGGGCCTTGCTCTGACGCTCGTCGTTGGGGCGGGTGACGTTCAGAACGCCGTCCTCACCCTTGGCGATCTCGATCGGCGCCGCGACGGTGTGGGTCAGCGAGCCCTTGGGGCCCTTGACCGAGACCGTCTGGCCGTCGATGGTGACGTCCACGCCGGCGGGAACCGTGATGGGGAGCTTGCCAATACGCGACATAGCTGTTTCCTCCGTTCCCTTCCGCTACCAGACGTAGGCGAGGACTTCCCCACCCACGCCCTTCTTGCCGGCCTGCTTGTCGGTGAGGAGCCCGTGCGACGTGGAGATGATCGCCACGCCGAGGCCGCCGAGCACCTTCGGCAGGTTGGTGGACTTCGCGTACACCCGGAGACCGGGCTTGGAGATCCGCTTGATGCCCGCGATGGAGCGCTCACGGTTGGGGCCGAACTTCAGCTCGAGGACGAGGTTCTTGCCGACCTCGGCGTCCTCGACCTTCCAGCCCGTGATGAAGCCCTCCTGCTGGAGGATCTCCGCGATGTGGGACTTGATCTTGGAGTGCGGCATCGACACCGAGTCGTGGTACGCCGAGTTCGCATTCCGCAGACGCGTAAGCATGTCTGCGATCGGATCAGTCATGGTCATGAATTGGCCTTCGGCCTCTCTCGCCGGGGTTTCCTGGTGCGCCATCCCTCTCCCCGATCCGAGACGGGACGGGTGCGGCGCGGTGGACCTACGGCGTAGTAAGTCGTACGGGCGGCGACAGACGCCCAACCCCACAAGCCTAAGGCATGCGGAGGTGGGCGTCTGACCGCCCAGTCTGCTTACCGAGAGCTTCAGGAATCCCGAACTAGGGGATTACCAGGAGCTCTTGGTCACGCCCGGCAGCTCGCCACGGTGAGCCATCTCACGAAGGCACACGCGGCACAGGCCGAACTTGCGGTACACGGAGTGGGGACGGCCGCAGCGCTGGCAGCGCGTGTAGCCACGCACGCCGAACTTGGGCTTGCGAGCAGCCTTCGCGATCAGAGCCTTCTTCGCCATCTCGCTCACGCCTCCTTGAAGGGGAAGCCGAGGTGACGAAGGAGCGCACGGCCCTCAGCGTCGTTGGTCGCCGTGGTCACCACGGTGATGTCCATACCCCGGACGCGGTCGATCTTGTCCTGGTCGATCTCGTGGAACATGACCTGCTCCGTGAGACCGAAGGTGTAGTTGCCACGGCCGTCGAACTGCTTGGGGGACAGGCCGCGGAAGTCGCGGATGCGCGGGAGCGCGAGCGACAGGGTGCGGTCCAGGAACTCCCACATGCGGTCGCCACGGAGCGTGACGTGGGCACCGATCGGCTGACCCTCACGCAGCTTGAACTGCGCGATGGACTTGCGGGCCTTGGTGACGGCCGGCTTCTGACCGGTGATGGTGGTCAGGTCGCGGATCGCGCCCTCGATCAGCTTCGAGTCACGGGCGGCGTCGCCGACACCCATGTTGACCACGATCTTGACGAGGCCGGGGATCTGCATGACGTTCTCGTACTTGAACTCGTCACGCAGCTTGCCCGCGATCTCCTCGCGGTACTTCGTCTTGAGACGCGGAGTGGTGGTGGTAGCCATCAGATGTCCTCACCCGTCCGCTTGGCAACGCGGATCTTGTTGCCCTCGTCGTCGAAGCGGTAACCGACACGCGTGACGACCTTGTTGCCGTCCTTCTCAACGACCAGCTGGACGTTGGAGACGTGGATCGGCGCCTCGGTCGTGACGATGCCACCGGCCTGCGAACCGCTGGCGGTCGGGCCGGCCTTGGTGTGCTTCTTGACCCGGTTGACACCCTCGACCAGGACGCGCTCCTCGCGCGGGAAAGCGGCAATGACCTTGCCCTGCTTGCCCTTGTCCTTGCCGGTGATGACCTGGACCAGGTCGCCCTTCTTGATCTTCATGCTTACAGCACCTCCGGAGCCAGCGAGATGATCTTCATGAACTTCTTCTCGCGCAGCTCACGCCCGACCGGGCCGAAGATGCGGGTGCCGCGAGGGTCGCCGTCGTTCTTCAGAATGACGGCGGCGTTCTCGTCGAAGCGGATGTACGAGCCGTCCGGACGGCGGCGCTCCTTGACGGTGCGAACGATGACCGCCTTGACGACGTCACCCTTCTTCACGTTGCCACCGGGGATCGCGTCCTTGACGGTGGCGACGATGACGTCACCGATGCCCGCGTAGCGGCGACCGGAGCCACCGAGCACACGGATGCAAAGGATCTCCTTCGCACCAGTGTTGTCGGCGACACGCAGTCGCGACTCCTGCTGGATCACGTCTATCTCCTGATCGTCTGCCGGTTCCCCGGGGGCCGTTCTTCAACGGCCCCCGGAGCCTGGCGGAACTGTCCTGCGGAATACCCCGCAGGCGTACTTGTTGGAATTCCCTTGCGGGAATTGCCTACTTGGCCTTCTCGAGGATCTCGACGACGCGCCAGCGCTTCGTCGCGGACAGCGGCCGGGTCTCCGCGAGGAGGACACGGTCGCCGACACCCGCGGCGTTCTGCTCGTCGTGCGCCTTGAGCTTGTTCGTACGGCGGATGACCTTGCCGTACAGCGCGTGCTTCACGCGGTCCTCGACGGCGACGACGACGGTCTTGTCCATCTTGTCGCTGACGACGAGACCCTCACGGGTCTTGCGGAAGCCACGGGCCTCTGCGTTCTCAGTCACGTTCTTCTCGCTCATCAGGCGTTCTCCACCGTTTCGATGCCCAGCTCACGCTCGCGCATCAGGGTGTAGATCCGCGCGATGTCCTTGCGGACCGCCTTCAGACGGCCGTGGTTCTCGAGCTGACCAGTCGCCGCCTGGAAGCGGAGGTTGAACAGCTCTTCCTTGGCCTCGCGGAGCTTCGCCAGAAGCTCCTCGTTGCCCAGCTCGCGCAGCTCGGACGCCTTGGTACCGGCCGACATCACGCTTCACCTGCCTCGCGCTTGACGATCCGGCACTTCATCGGCAGCTTGTGGGCCGCACGGGTCAGCGCCTCACGGGCGATCTTCTCGTTGGGGTACGACAGCTCGAACATCACGCGTCCGGGCTTGACGTTGGCGATCCACCACTCCGGAGAACCCTTACCGGAACCCATGCGGGTCTCGGCGGGCTTCTTGGTGAGCGGACGGTCCGGGTAGATGTTGATCCAGACCTTGCCACCACGCTTGATGTGACGCGTCATGGCGATACGAGCGGCCTCGATCTGACGGTTCGTCACGTACGCCGGGGTGAGCGCCTGGATGCCGTACTCGCCGAACGCAACCGTCGTGCCACCCTTGGCAGCGCCGCTGCGTCCGGGGTGGTGCTGCTTGCGGTGCTTGACCCTACGGGGGATCAGCATGTCGGTCAGGCCTCCGTTCCGGTGCTCTCAGCCGGAGCGGACGCGGGAGCCTCGGCCTTGGGGGCCTCGGCGCCGGCAGCCTGCTGCGGCTTGCGACCGCGCCGCTCGCCACCACGGCCACCACGGGCCGGGCGGTCGGCACCGCCACGGGCCGGGCGGTTACCCGCACGGGCCGCAGCGTTCTCGGCGCGGACCTCGGCGATGTTCTTGACGTCGCCCTTGTAGATCCAGACCTTCACACCGATGCGGCCGAAGGTCGTCTTGGCCTCGAAGAAGCCGTAGTCCACGTTCGCGCGGAGCGTGTGCAGGGGCACGCGGCCCTCGCGGTAGAACTCCGAGCGGGACATCTCGGCGCCACCGAGGCGGCCACCGCACTGGATCTTGATGCCCTTGGCGCCGGCCTTCATCGCCGACTGCATGCTCTTACGCATGGCGCGGCGGAAGGAGACGCGGGAGGAGAGCTGCTCGGCGACGGCCTGCGCGACCAGCTGAGCGTCCGTCTCGGGGTTCTTGACCTCGAGGATGTTCAGCTGGACCTGCTTGCCCGTGAGCTTCTCGAGGTCACCGCGGATGCGGTCGGCCTCGGCGCCACGGCGGCCGATGACGATGCCCGGACGAGCGGTGTGGATGTCCACACGCACGCGGTCACGGGTGCGCTCGATCTCGACCTTGGAGATGCCGGCGCGCTCCATGCCGGACGTCATCATCCGACGGATGGCGACGTCTTCCTTGACGTAGTCCTTGTACAGCTTGTCGGCGTACCACCGGGACTTGAAGTCCGTGGTGACACCGAGCCGGAACCCATGCGGGTTAACCTTCTGGCCCATTACCGGGTTCCTTCCTTGCTGCTGACGACCACGGTGATGTGGCTGGTCCGCTTGCGGATCCGGTAGGCACGGCCCTGGGCGCGCGGCCGGAACCGCTTCAGGGTCGGGCCCTCGTCGACGTACGCCTCGGAGATGAAGAGGCTGTCGGCGTCGGTGTGGTCGTAGTTGTGCGCGGCGTTGGCAATGGCGCTGTCCAGCACCTTGCCGACCGGAACCGAGGCTGCCTGCGGAGCGAATCGCAGAACAGCCTGGGCCTCCGTGGCGTCCATGCCACGGATGAGGTCCACCACACGGCGGGCCTTCATGGGCGTGACGCGGATGTACCGCGCCTGGGCCCTGGCTTCCATGGTTGTCCCTTCAGAGTTACTTACGTGTCTGAATGCGATCCGCTGTTAGCGGCGCTTCGACTTCCGGTCTTCCTTGACGTGACCCCGGAAGGTGCGCGTCGGCGAGAACTCGCCGAGCTTGTGGCCGACCATCGACTCGGTGACGAACACCGGGATGTGGGTCTTGCCGTTGTGCACCGCGATCGTGTGGCCGAGCATGGCCGGGACGATCATGGAGCGACGGGACCAGGTCTTGATGACGTTCTTGGTGCCGGCTTCGTTCTGGGCGTCCACCTTCTTGATGAGGTGTCCGTCGACGAAGGGCCCCTTCTTGAGACTGCGCGGCATCTAAACCCGCTCCTAGCGCTTCTTGTTCGTCTTGCGGCGGCGGACGATGTACTTGTTCGACGCCTTCTTGGGCGAACGAGTACGACCTTCCTTCTGGCCCCAGGGGCTGACCGGGTGGCGACCACCGGAGGTCTTGCCCTCACCACCACCGTGCGGGTGGTCAACCGGGTTCATCGCCACACCGCGAACGGTCGGGCGGACGCCCAGCCAGCGCTTGCGGCCGGCCTTGCCCCAGTTGATGTTGCTCTGCTCGGCGTTGCCGACCTCGCCGACCGTGGCGCGGCAGCGCTGGTCGACCAGGCGGATCTCACCGGAGGGCATGCGGAGGTGGGCCATCGTGCCCTCCTTCGCGAGCAGCTGCACGGAGGCACCGGCGGAGCGGGCGAACTTGGCGCCGCCGCCCGGACGAAGCTCCACGGAGTGGATCGTCGTACCGACCGGGATGTTGCGCAGCGCCAGGTTGTTGCCGGGCTTGATGTCGGCGCCGGGGCCGTTCTCGATCCGGTCGCCCTGGGTCAGGCCCTTCGGCGCCAGGATGTAGCGCTTCTCGCCGTCCGCGTAGTGGAGCAGCGCGATGCGCGCGGTGCGGTTGGGGTCGTACTCGATGTGCGCGACCTTCGCCGGCACGCCGTCCTTGTCGTGACGACGGAAGTCGATCACTCGGTAGGCGCGCTTGTGTCCGCCACCCTGGTGGCGAACGGTCACACGACCGGCGTTGTTACGGCCGCCCTTGCTGTGCAGCGGGCGGACCAGCGACTTCTCCGGCGTGGACCGCGTGACCTCGACGAAGTCGGCGACGCTGGAACCACGACGGCCCGGCGTAGTCGGCTTGTACTTGCGGATTCCCATTTCTCAGTCCTCGTCCGATATCGGACGATCCGACCCGCTTACGCGGTCGGACCGCCGAAGATGTCGATACGGTCGCCCTCGGCGAGGGTCACGATCGCGCGCTTGGTGGCCGCGCGCTGGCCGAAGCCGGTGCGGGTCCGCTTGCGCTTGCCGATGCGGTTGATCGTGTTGACCCCGGTGACCTTGACCGAGAAGACCGCCTGGACGGCCTCCTTGATCTGGGTCTTGTTGGCGCGCGGGTCGACGATGAACGTGTACTTGTTCTCGTCCAGGAGCGCGTAGCTCTTCTCGGAGACGACCGGCTTCAGCAGCACGTCACGGGGGTCCGTGTACGACTTGCTGAGCGGGGTCTCGACCGTGTTCTTGCCCTCGGTCGCGTGGCGACGCGCCTTGGCGACGCGCGCGGCCTTGGCGGCCTTCGCAGCCTTGGAGGCAATGCTCGGGTGACGCGTAGCCATCAGGCCTCGCTCCCTTCGGTGTCGTTGGCCTTCGGGCCGGCGACGAAGGACTCGAGAGCGGCCTGGGTGAAGACCACGTCGTCCGAGACGATCACGTCGTACGTGTTCAGCTGGCCCGGCTCCAGGATGTGGACCTGGGGCAGGTTGCGGGCGGACAGCCACGCGGCCTCGTCGGCGCGCTCGACGACCAGGAGCAGGTTCTTGCGCTCCGAGATCTTGCCGAACAGCGTGCGAGCGGCCTTGGTGCTGGGGGTCTCGCCCTCGATCACGCCGGAGACGACGTGGATGCGGTTGTGACGGGCCCGGTCGGTGAGGGCGTGACGCAGGGCGGCAGCCTTCATCTTCTTCGGGGTCCGCTGCGAGTAGTCACGCGGCACGGGACCGTGCACGACGCCACCACCGGCGAACTGCGGCGCACGGGTCGAGCCCTGACGGGCGCGGCCGGTGCCCTTCTGGCGGTACGGCTTCTTGCCGCCACCGCGAACCTCGCCACGGGTCTTGGTCTTGTGCGTGCCCTGACGGGCAGCGGCGTTCTGCGCGACGACGACCTGGTGGATCAGCGGGATGCTGACCTTCTCCACGCCGAAGATCTCCGCGGGGAGCTCGACGCTACCGGTCTTCTCGCCGGCAGGCGAAAGGATGTCAACAGTGCTCATCGGTACCTCAGGCCCCCTTGGCCGCGGTGCGGACCAGGACGAGGCCGCCGTTCGGACCGGGAACCGCGCCCTTGATGAGCAGCAGACCCTTCTCCGCGTCAACGGCGTGGACGGTCAGGTTCTGGGTGGTGACGCGCTCGTTGCCCATGCGACCCGCCATGCGGAGGCCCTTGAACACACGGCCCGGGGTGGCGCAGCCACCGATGGAACCGGGAGAGCGGTGCTTGCGCTGGGTGCCGTGTCCGGCGCCGAGGCCCTTGAAGTTGTGACGCTTCATGACACCGGCGAAGCCCTTGCCCTTGCTCTTGCCGGTCACGTCCACCTTGACGCCCGCCTCGAAGACCTCAGCGGAGATCTCCTGGCCCAGCGTGTACTCGGAGGCGTCCGCGGTGCGGATCTCGACGAGGTGACGGCGGGGAGTGACGTCGGCCTTGGCGAAGTGGCCCTTGAGGGGCTTGTTCACCTTGCGCGGGTCGATCTCGCCGAACGCGATCTGGACGGACTCGTAGCCGTCGACGTCGTTCGTGCGGACCTGGGTGACGACGTTGGGGCCGGCCTTGACGACGGTGACCGGAACAACGCGGTTGTTCTCGTCCCACACCTGCGTCATGCCGAGCTTCTCGCCCAGGATGCCCTTGATCTGCTTAGCCATTCTCAGATCACCAGCCCTCAGAGCTTGATCTCGATGTCGACACCGGCCGGGAGGTCGAGTCGCATCAGAGAGTCAACGGTCTTGGGGGTGGGGTCGAGAATGTCGATCAGGCGCTTGTGCGTGCGCATCTCGAAGTGCTCGCGCGAGTCCTTGTACTTGTGCGGCGACTTGATGACGCAGTACACGTTCTTCTCAGTGGGCAGCGGCACCGGGCCCGCGACCGACGCACCAGTGCGGGTCACCGTCTCGACGATCTTCTTCGCCGAGGAGTCGATGACCTCGTGGTCGTAGGCCTTGAGCCGGATGCGGATCTTCTGTCCCGCCATGGCTACTCAGTAGTCCTGTCTCTTCTACAGCTCTGGAACCTGGTGTTCCTCTGACACTTTCTCCGACCCACGCGGTCGGGCGTGTCGCGCTTCCACTGACACAGATGTCCCTTGTTCGAACATCCCTGATCTTGGGAAAGAGGTTCACCGGGTGCCTGGCCGGTGCCGCACCACACTTCCCGGAAGATTCCCGTACGTCCGTCCCAGTGCTGCCGTGAGGCAGTTAGGACGACGAGTACTGTGGGACTCGCTTCCGGTCCCCCCGGCGGGAGGCGCGCAGCATCAACACTCGACCGAGCAACTCCGACAGTCTGCCATATGGGGCAGGGGCCTGGCCAATCGAGCCGGAGAGAATACCCCGAGAGTGACGTAGGTCAAACACGGGTGCCCTTCGCAACGATCACGCATAGAGCGGACCGATCGCTTCCACTCTGTTCTACGCTGTGCCACCTCATGAGTACGGAGCGCGTGGGGACGCGCTCGGGGGTGGGGGTTGAACATGTCATCGATGCTGCGCGGATCCGGACGGCTGCTACCGCGCGCCGGGATCACCGTGGGAACCGCCGTGCTGTTGCTCGGCCTGCTGCCGGTGCCGGCCCAGGCGCACCGCGACGGATGTCATCGCTGGCATTCGTGTCCCTCCGACACCGGCTCGTACGTCTGCGGCGATCTCGGCTACGACACCTACTGCGGCGGGACGGGCGACAGCGGCCCGTCCGAGTCGGTCGACATCACGGCGCCCCGGCAGCCGAAGGTCGTCCGGCCGCACGCCGGCAGGGGCGGCCGGGTGAGCCTGACGGTCACGGCCGAGCGGGGCGCGCGGATCGAGGTCGCCGAGACCGACGAGTACGGCGACGCGTCCGACGTCGTGGCCAGGGCCACGGCGACCGGGGGCGCCCAGACGGTCGGCTTCAAGGCGGACAGCGGTTCGCACACCTACAGCGTCACGGCCACCGACAGTGCCGGGAACATCAGCGACGCGGCCGACGACATCACCGTCGACGTGGACGCCGAAGCGCCGGAGATCTCGGACTTCTCCGTCGCCGACGCCGACGCCACGACCGCGACGGCGCGGGTGTCGTTCGCCTCCGAGGCGGGAGCGAAGTACGAGCTGACCGTGTCGGGCCGCAAGAAGCGGCTCACCGGGGTCGTGGACGACGACGGCAAGGTGCCGGACACCGCTCTCGTCCTGCCGGACGGCGGTTATCGCGTCCGCCTCGCGGTCACGGACGACGCGGGCAACGTCGGCCGGGCGGAGCGAGAGCTGAAGGTGGACGTGGGCGACCTCGTCCCGAAGGTGTCCGCCGACAGCGAGCGTGGTTCCGGGCGCCTGCGGTTCACCGTCACCGCGCCGCCGCACAGCAAGGGCACGCTCCGGATCACCGGCACGGCGGACCGCACCTTCACGACGGACGCGGACGGACGTGCCGAGGTGGCGGCCCGGCTGCCCGACGGCCGCTACCCCGCGCCGGTGGTCGAGGTCACCGACCCCTACGGCCGAAACGGCCGTACGAGCGGCCGGAAGCTGGTCGTCGACACCGCCGCCCCGGCCCTGAAGGTCGTCTCGGACGCCGGCCGCGCCGCACACGGTGACCTGACGCTCGCGGTGACGGCGGAGGCGCACTCCAAGGTCGTGGTGGCGTACGGCTCCCGAACGCACGACGGCTTCACCTCCGCCGGGCACCGCGCCACGGTGACCAGGGCGCTCTCCCCCGGCACCTACCGCGTCACCGTCACCGCGACGGACGCGTACGGCAACGCCACGGTCCGGCGACTGAGCATCACGGTGGACGACCGGCGCACCGCGGGCGACTGGCTGCTGCTCCTGTTCGAGTTGCTGCTGGTGACAGCGCTGGTCGTGGCCGTCTGGTACGTCCGTCGCCGTACCCGCCCGGCCCGCGAGGCCCGCCGGGCGGCGCGTGCCCTCGACCGGTTCGAGCGGGAGCTGGGCGAGTGGCGGCGCCGACGCGAGTGGCTGGTCGAACTCGCCGAGTTCGCCGCGGAGTTGGGAGATGCGGAGCAGGACGCGGGCGGTTGGGCCGCCGACTGGGGCAAGCGTAAGCGGGGCGAGTCCGTGTGGTGGGTGACCGATGCCGACCTGGTGCAACCCGGCACCGACGGCACGGGCGTCTCCGTACGGGATTCGGGCACGCTGGTGGTCACCGGGCAGCGCGTGATCCTGGCCGGGCGGAAGCGACGCGAATGGCTCTTCTCGAAACTCGTGCAGGTCGAGCACTCGGGCGGGGACCTCACCTGGATGCGGGTCGCCAACCGCACCACCGTGTCCGGCGTCCGCTACCGGCGTGAGAGCGAGAAGACCCGCGTGGCCATCGAGTCGGCCGTCGCGGAGGCCCCGGCGGGCGAAGCCCGGGAGCTGGGCACCGGGCGCGGCCCGGTACTGGCCCGGCTGCGTCAGGCGATCCGGGAGCACGACCGGCACCGGCCGTCCCCGCCCGAACAGCCCGCGGCCGCGGACCGGACCGCGGTGCCGGTGACGTCCGGCTGACCTCGCCTGATGCGGGCGCGCCCGGACCGAGACCGGGCGCGCCCTAGGCCTTGGCCGTCCGTACCCGTACGAACGCCGTCTCCAGCCCCCGCTTCAGCACTCTCGCCGTCGGGCGTTCCACCAAGCGGTGGACCAGCCAGCTCAGTGCCAGGAAGGCGACGATGACGGTGGTGACCAGCAGGCGGGCGTCCAGGGTGTCGCGCAGGCGGTTGATGACCGTCGTACCGGCGACGTAGTGCAGGAGATAGAGCGGATACGTGAGGCTGCCCGCCGTCGCGAGCCACTTCCAGCGGAGCCTGTCCGTCGCGCCCAGGGCGATCGCCACCATCGCGAGCAGGAAGCCGGTGAACAGCACGACGCTCCCCCGCCAGCCCGACACGTGCTCGAAGTCGTCGATGCGGACGCCCAGTTGCCGCTGCCCCATCAGCCAGGCCATCGCGAGAATCCCCCACAGCAGCAGGTCCTGGCCGAAGCGGTGCATCAGGTAGAGGGCGAGCCCCGCGATGAAGAACCAGGCGCCCTCGGGGTTCGCCGCGAGCGTCAACGGGTCGAAGTGCGCCACCGGCGCCAGCATCGCCGCCGCGCCCCAGGCGCAGCAGAAGAGGACCACCTTCCTGTACGTCAGCCCCGTGGCGACGACGGCCAGGAAGAGCAGGTAGAAACGCAGCTCGGACCAGAGTGTCCAGTACACCCCGTCGACGCTGTCCACGCCCGAACCGGACTGCAGCATCGTGAGGTTGAGCAGGATGTCGCGCGCCCTCAGGCGTTCCCAGACGCCGGGCAGCGCCACCACCACGGCCGTCGTGAAGACGATGGCGAACCAGTACGCCGGGTAGAGGCGGATCACGCGTGAGACGAAGAACTGGCGTGGGCCGCGGCCCCAGCAGGACATGCAGATCACGAAGCCGCTGATGACGAAGAAGATCTCGACGCCGATCCAGCCGTAGGCCGCGAAGCGGAACACCGTCGGCATCACTTCCGACACCGGCCGGCCCCACACCGCGTTGCCCGGCTGGTCGACCCGGCGGCTGCCGGCGTAGTGGTGCACGGCGACCATCAGCGCGGCGAGGAGGCGGATCCCGTCGACGGCGTACAGGCGCGGGCGTTCGGGGCGGAGCGGGGGTCTGTGACGGTCGACCCGCACCGTTCGCACTTGCTGCGTCGGTCGGTCGACCACCACGGACATCGACGATCACCCCTGTCTGGCTGCTCGGAACGCCCTCACGCTAGGGCGTCACATCCAGCTCGAAGCGGGAGGAAAGGAGCATCCTCGGCGTCGCGTCCCGCAGAGTTCGCCCAGCCTTCACAGGACGAGCGAAAGGGCCCGTACGACCGAAGTCGTACGGGCCCTTTCAGTGCCCTGGCGGGTCAGGTCAGCCCTTGCGGGCCAAGATCACTTGGTGATCTTGATGACCTGGCCGGCGCCGACCGTCCGGCCACCCTCACGGATGGCGAACTTCAGGCCCTCTTCCATGGCGATGGGCTGGATGAGCTCCACCTTCATCTCGGTGTTGTCACCCGGCATGACCATCTCGGTGCCCTCGGGGAGGGTCACGACGCCGGTCACGTCCGTCGTACGGAAGTAGAACTGCGGACGGTAGTTGTTGAAGAACGGCGTGTGGCGGCCACCCTCGTCCTTGGACAGGATGTAGGCCTGCGCCTCGAACTCGGTGTGCGGGGTGACCGAGCCCGGCTTGATGATGACCTGGCCGCGCTCGACGTCCTCGCGCTTGATGCCGCGGAGCAGCAGACCGACGTTCTCACCGGCCTGGCCCTCGTCGAGCAGCTTGCGGAACATCTCGATGCCGGTGACCGTGGTGGTGGTCTTCTCGTTCTTGATGCCGATGATGTCCACGGTCTCGTTGACCTTGAGGACACCACGCTCGATACGGCCGGTGACGACCGTACCGCGACCGGTGATCGTGAAGACGTCCTCGATCGGCATGAGGAACGGCTTGTCGACGTCGCGCTCCGGCTCCGGGATCGCGGTGTCGACGGCGGCCATCAGGTCCAGGACCGACTGGCCCCACTCCTTGTCGCCCTCGAGCGCCTTGAGCGCGGAGACCTTGACGACCGGAACGTCGTCGCCCGGGAACTCGTACTCGGAGAGCAGCTCACGGACCTCGAGCTCGACGAGCTCCAGGATCTCCTCGTCGTCCACCATGTCGGCCTTGTTCAGGGCGACGACGATGTACGGAACGCCGACCTGGCGGGCCAGGAGCACGTGCTCCTTGGTCTGCGGCATCGGGCCGTCGGTGGCGGCGACAACGAGGATGGCGCCGTCCATCTGCGCCGCACCCGTGATCATGTTCTTGATGTAGTCCGCGTGACCGGGGCAGTCGACGTGGGCGTAGTGACGGGTCTCCGTCTGGTACTCGACGTGCGCGATGGAGATGGTGATACCGCGCTGGCGCTCTTCGGGAGCCTTGTCGATCTGGTCGAACGCCGAGGCCTCGTTCAGGTCCGGGAACGCGTCGTGCAGCACCTTGGTAATGGCGGCCGTGAGGGTCGTCTTACCGTGGTCGATGTGACCGATGGTGCCGATGTTGACGTGCGGCTTAGTCCGCTCGAACTTCGCCTTCGCCACTGGGGTCCTCCTGTGGAGTGGTTCTGTACGCCTTACTTCATCGGCGCCAGGTGATCTTTGCTGGATGGCCCGGATCCCCGGGGCATTCCTCCGCTCTTGCGGCGGAATGCCCCGTGAGGCTCCGGAGTCAAGCCTACGGCGTGTGAACGCGGTGCGTTACTCGCCCTTGGCCTTCGCGATGATCTCCTCGGCGACGTTCCGCGGAACCTCGGCGTAGGAGTCGAACTGCATGGAGTAGCTGGCACGGCCGGACGTCTTGCTGCGCAGGTCGCCGACGTAGCCGAACATCTCCGAAAGGGGCACGAGGCCCTTCACGACGCGGGCACCGGCCCGCTCCTCCATGGCCTGGATCTGGCCACGGCGGGAGTTGATGTCGCCGATGACCTCACCCATGTAGTCCTCGGGCGTGGTGACCTCGACGGCCATCATCGGCTCGAGGAGCACGGGGCTGGCCTTGCGCGCGGCCTCCTTGAAGGCCTGCGAGCCGGCGATCTTGAAGGCGAGCTCGGAGGAGTCGACCTCGTGGTAGCCACCGTCGTGCAGGATCACACGGACACCGGTCATCTCGTAACCGGCCAGGATGCCGAACTGCATGGCCTCCTGCGCACCCGCGTCCACCGAAGGGATGTACTCCTTGGGGATACGGCCACCGGTCACCTTGTTGATGAACTCGTACGAGGCGTCGCCGCCCTCGATCGGCTCGATGCCGATCTGGACCTTGGCGAACTGACCCGTACCACCGGTCTGCTTCTTGTGCGTGTAGTCGACGCGCTCGACGGCCTTGCGGATCGTCTCGCGGTACGCGACCTGCGGCTTGCCGACGTTGGCCTCGACCTTGAACTCACGGCGCATACGGTCGACCAGCACCTCGAGGTGCAGCTCGCCCATACCACCGATGATGGTCTGGCCGGTCTCCTCGTCCGAGTGGACCTGGAAGGAGGGGTCCTCCTCCGCGAGACGCTGGATGGCGACACCCAGCTTCTCCTGGTCACCCTTGGACTTGGGCTCGATGGCGACCTGGATGACCGGCGCCGGGAAGTCCATGGACTCCAGGATCACCGGCTGCTTGTCGTCGCACAGCGTCTCACCGGTCGTGGTCTGCTTCAGACCCATGACGGCGATGATGTCGCCGGCGCCCACCGAGTCGATCTCCTCACGCTTGTTCGCGTGCATGCGGTAGATCTTGCCGATGCGCTCCTTCTTGCCCTTGACGGAGTTCAGCACCGAGGTGCCGGACTCCAGGCGGCCCGAGTAGACCCGGACGAAGGTGAGCTTGCCCAGGTGCGGGTCGCTCATGATCTTGAACGCGAGGGCCGACAGCGGCTCGTCCTCGGACGGCTTGCGCTTGACGACCTCCTCCGGGTCGTTGACGGCGTGGCCCTCGATGGCCTCGACGTCGAGCGGGGAGGGGAGGTAGCGCACGACCGCGTCGAGCAGGGGCTGGACGCCCTTGTTCTTGAACGCGGTGCCGCAGAACACCGGGGTGACCGTGGTGTCCGTGGACTTGCCGGAGGCGATGGTGATGCGACGGATCGCGGCGTACAGCTGCTCCTCGGTGGGCTCGGTGCCCTCGAGGTACAGCTCCATGATCTCCTCGTCGTTCTCGGCCACGGCCTCCAGAAGCTTGCCGCGGTACTCCTCGGCAGCCTCGGCGTGCGTGTCCGGGATGTCGACGACGTCGTACATCTCGCCCTTGGTGGCCTCGGCGGACCACACGAGCGCCTTCATGCGGACCAGGTCCACGACGCCCTTGAAGTCGGCCTCGGCACCGATCGGGAGCTGCATGACGATCGGCTGCGCGCCCAGGCGGTCCGAGATCATGTCCACGCAGCGGTGGAACTCGGCGCCCGTGCGGTCGAGCTTGTTGACGAAGCAGATACGCGGAACGCCGTAGCGGTCCGCCTGACGCCACACGGTCTCGGACTGGGGCTCAACACCGGCGACGCCGTCGAACACCGTCACAGCACCGTCGAGCACGCGCAGCGAACGCTCCACCTCGACGGTGAAGTCGACGTGGCCGGGCGTGTCGATGATGTTGATGGTGTGGTCGACGTCTTCCAGCGGCCAGTGACAGGTGGTGGCAGCAGAGGTGATCGTGATGCCACGCTCCTGCTCCTGCTCCATCCAGTCCATGGTGG
This sequence comes from Streptomyces sp. C1-1, assembly GCF_050214755.1. Classification (NCBI taxonomy): domain Bacteria; kingdom Bacillati; phylum Actinomycetota; class Actinomycetes; order Kitasatosporales; family Streptomycetaceae; genus Streptomyces; species Streptomyces sp. C1-1. Next base: position 4,409,761 of record NZ_CP189826.1, read on the forward strand.
CAGCGCCGTCGTGGACCTCACCGATCTTGTAAGACACACCGGTGTAGAACAGGATCCGCTCGGTGGTGGTCGTCTTGCCCGCGTCGATGTGGGCCATGATGCCGATGTTGCGCACCTTGGCCAGGTCAAGTGAAGTGGTAGCCATAAGGCTTCGGTCTTCTCTCGGTCTCGATGGGGGTAGCGACTACCAGCGGTAGTGCGCGAAGGCCTTGTTGGACTCGGCCATCTTGTGGGTGTCCTCGCGCTTCTTCACAGCGGCACCGAGGCCGTTGGAGGCGTCGAGAAGCTCGTTGAGCAGACGCTCGGTCATGGTCTTCTCGCGACGGGCGCGGGAGTAACCGACCAGCCAGCGCAGCGCGAGCGTGTTGGCACGACCGGGCTTGACCTCGATCGGAACCTGGTACGTCGCACCACCGACACGGCGGGACTTGACCTCGAGGGTCGGCTTGATGTTCTCCAGTGCGCGCTTCAGCGTGATGATCGGGTCGTTGCCCGTCTTCTCACGCAGACCCTCCATGGCACCGTAGACGATGCGCTCGGCGGTGGAGCGCTTGCCGTTCAGCAGCACCTTGTTGATGAGGGAGGTCACCAGAGGAGAACCGTAGACCGGGTCGATGATGACCGGGCGCTTCGGGGCGGGGCCCTTACGAGGCATTCTTACTTCTCCTTCTTGGCGCCGTAACGGCTGCGAGCCTGCTTGCGGTTCTTGACACCCTGGGTGTCGAGCGAGCCGCGGATGATCTTGTAGCGAACACCCGGCAGGTCCTTCACACGGCCGCCGCGCACGAGCACGATGGAGTGCTCCTGCAGGTTGTGTCCCTCACCCGGAATGTAAGCGGTGACCTCGATCCCGCTGGTCAGACGCACACGCGCGACCTTACGCAGGGCCGAGTTCGGCTTCTTCGGGGTGGTCGTGAACACACGCGTGCAGACGCCGCGACGCTGAGGGGAACCCTCGAGTGCGGGCGTCTTGTTCTTCTCGACCTTGTCCTGCCGGCCCTTACGGACCAGCTGCTGGATCGTAGGCACTACTTCTCCGGTTTCTGTGTGCCGATAGGTACAGCTAACCTGGAACTTCGCCGACCCACGCGGTCGGGTGTGTCGAATCCGGCGGACTCCCGCCGCGAGGCGAAAAGAGCACAGATTACGGTGGCCAGTCTTGACTCGCTATGCGGTTGATGGCACGCACAAGAGCCAGGGCACACCCCAGGCACAAGGTCTGAGCGTACCTACCTCAAACGCTACGGTCAAAACAAATGGGCCTCACCCGCATCGCCATGCGGAGCATGTCAAGACCCTGCACCGTGTTCGATCTTCGATTTCACACCCCGGTCATCCACGGCGGCTACGTCACCGCAGCTCAGGCGCCTCAGGAGCCGGCGAGTGCCGCCGCCATGAGGATCGTGATGATCAGCGCCCATCCGGCGACCGACATCCAGCCCAGCACGAGCCCGGTCATCGCCAGTCCGTCGCCGCGCTCGCCGGTGCGTTGCATCTCACTGCGGGCGGTGTGCCCGAGGATGACCGCGGGCAGCCCGGTGAGTCCGGCGGTCACGACCGTGAGCACGCCACAGATCAGGGAGCCGACCGCCTTGGCGTTCGTGGGCGGCGGGGCCGGCAGGAAAGTGGCGGGCACGGGAGCGACGGGTGGCCTGTTGACCGGTACGGGTCCCTGCGGCAGGTCGGCCACCAGTAGGGCCAGCTCCCCCACCGTCCGCGCCTCGTAGGCCCGCGCGACCCGCCTCTCGAACTCGGAGTGCTGCAGCCGCCCCTCGCCGTACCCGGCTCTGAGCACGTCGACGGCCCGCTCCCGCTCCGCATGGGAGGCGAGCATGGAGGAAGTGGCCTGGGCCTGCCACGGCTGCGGGACACCTTGTCCCGACTGCCACGGCTGCCATGGCGTCGGCTGCGACTGCGACACGGGCGCCTCCCCCCAAAAGCGAATCAACGCCTCCATCATCCTCTAACGCATCGTTTCCGGCACCGGTTCCCGGACGGGGACATCTACTTCCGGCCGTTGCCGGGGCCCGGCAGCCGAAACCCTGCCGATGTGGTGCGGATCGCCCCTGACGGCGGGGCGGGAGCGCGCCGCACGATGCTCCGAGGGGACGCAACGAAGGTGGGGACGATGACGGCAGGCAGAGCCTCATGGGGGCGGTTCCTGGGGTACGGGCTGCTGAGCGGGACGGCCGCCTTCGCCCTGCTGATCCTCGCCGTCGGCCTGCTGCCGGTCGGCGAGGGCTGGACCGGGCTCCTCATGTACCTCGCCCTGGTGGTGCCGCCGACCCTGGCGGCCCGCCGTTTCGCCCCGGCCGCGAAGCGGCCGCCGACCGCCCTCCCCGCGGCACCCGCGAAGAGGCGCCCCACCGCCGCGGAGGCCGCCGAGCGGGCCGTCACGTCGTACGGCGAACTGCTGCGCCTGGAGACCTACCGGCCCGGTCCCGAGGCCGACCCGGACGACCTCGCCGCGTACCGCACCGCCCTGGACGTCTACGACGAGGCGAAGCACAGCGCCCCCGCCCGGGTACCGGAGCTGCTGGAACGCGGCCGGGCGGCCCTGGACCGGCTGGACTCCGCCCGCCTCGCCGGCACGGACATCACCTGGATCCGCGGCACCGGCGACACCCGGGTGCAGGTGCCCGCACCGGGCGACGGCCCCGCACTGCTGCTCTTCGAGACCGACGACCGGCACGGCGGCTTCCGGGTGTACGAGGGCGGCGGCCGGGGCGTCCGCCCACGGGAACTGTTCGGCGTCGCATACGAGGCGTGGAGCCCGGTGTCCGGCAGGGCCCGGGTGCTGGTGCCCGGCCGGCGCGGCGCGCGGTTGCTGCTGGACGTCCGGGCACCGGGCGCGTGGCGGATCGCCCTGCGCCCGGCCGGCGAGATCCGGCGGCTGGAGGAGGAGCTGCGCGGGCGGGGCATCGAGACGGTGCTCAAGGACGAGGGGTGCCGCCTGGTCGAGTTCGAGCACCGCGCCAGGGGCCCGTTCGCCCTGCATGAGCTCACCCGCACCCACCGCACCGGCCGGCTGCTCGCCGAGGGCCACGACAGCGCCCACCTGACGGTGGCGGTACCGGGGTCCCGCCTGACGCTCCGCGTCGACGCGACCGGCGAGTGGAGGCTGCGCACGCCGAAGGGCGGCCACCCCACGGGGTGACCGCCCTTCGGTCGACGTACGCCTTACTGGTTGTACGGACCGTAGTCGTAGTCCTCCAGCGGAACGGCCTGGCCGGAGCCGGTGCCGAACGGCGAGTAGTCGATGTCGTCGTAGCCGACGGCCGAGTACATCGCGGCCTTGGCCTCCTCGGTCGGCTCGACCCGGATGTTGCGGTAGCGGGACAGGCCCGTACCGGCCGGGATGAGCTTACCGATGATGACGTTCTCCTTGAGGCCGATGAGCGAGTCGGACTTGGCGTTGATCGCCGCGTCCGTGAGGACTCGCGTCGTCTCCTGGAAGGACGCCGCCGACAGCCAGGACTCCGTGGCCAGCGAGGCCTTGGTGATACCCATGAGCTGCGGACGACCGGAGGCCGGGTGACCGCCCTCCTGGACCACACGGCGGTTCTCGGTCTCGAACTTCGAGCGCTCGACCAGCTCGCCGGGCAGCAGCTCGGCGTCGCCGGACTCGATGATCGTCACACGGCGCAGCATCTGCCGGATGATGATCTCGATGTGCTTGTCGTGGATCGACACACCCTGCGAGTTGTAGACCTTCTGGACCTCGCCGACCAGGTGGACCTGGACGGCACGCTGGCCCAGGATGCGCAGCACGTCGTGCGGGTTGGTGGCACCCACGGTGAGCTTCTGGCCCACCTCGACGTGCTCGCCCTCGCTGACCAGGAGTCGGGCGCGCTTCGAGATCGGGTACGCCGTCTCGTCGCTGCCGTCGTCCGGCGTGATGACGATCTTCTTGGTCTTCTCCGTCTCTTCGATGCGAACGCGACCGCTCGCCTCGGAGATGGGAGCCACACCCTTCGGGGTACGGGCCTCGAAGAGCTCGACGACACGCGGCAGACCCTGGGTGATGTCGTCACCGGCCACACCACCGGTGTGGAAGGTACGCATCGTCAGCTGGGTACCGGGCTCACCGATGGACTGGGCGGCGATGATGCCGACCGCCTCACCGATGTCGACCAGCTTGCCGGTGGCCAGCGAGCGGCCGTAGCACATGGCGCAGGTGCCGACCTGGGACTCACAGGTCAGGATCGAACGGGTCTTGACCTCCTCGACACCGTGGTGCACCAGCTGGTCGATGAGCACGTCGCCCAGGTCCACGTTGGCCGGCGCGATCACCTTGCCGTCGATGACGACGTCCTCGGCGAGCATGCGGGCGTAGACGCTGGTCTCGACGTCGTCCGCCTTGCGCAGCACACCGTCGGCGCCGCGGTTGGCGATCCGCAGCTTCAGACCGCGCTCGGTGCCGCAGTCCTCCTCGCGGATGATGACGTCCTGCGAGACGTCCACCAGACGACGGGTCAGGTAACCCGAGTCGGCGGTACGCAGGGCGGTGTCCGCCAGACCCTTACGGGCACCGTGCGTGGAGATGAAGTACTCCAGCACGGACAGGCCCTCACGGAAGGACGCCTTGATCGGACGCGGGATGGTCTCGTTCTTCGCGTTCGACACCAGACCACGCATACCGGCGATCTGCCGCATCTGCATCATGTTTCCTCGGGCACCCGAGTCAACCATCATGAAGATGGGGTTCGTCTTGGGGAAGTTCTCGTTCATCGCCTCGGCGACCTCGTTGGTCGCCTTGGTCCAGATCGCGATGAGCTCCTGCGTGCGCTCTTCCTTGGTGATCAGACCGCGCTCGTACTGCTTCTGGACCTTCTCGTCCTGCGCCTCGTAGCCCTTGACGATCTCCTTCTTCGCCTCGGGAACGACGACGTCGGAGATGGCCACGGTGACGCCGGAGCGGGTCGCCCAGTAGAAGCCGGCCGCCTTCAGGTTGTCGAGCGTCGCCGCCACGATGACCTTGGGGTAGCGCTCGGCCAGGTCGTTGACGATCTCGGAGAGCTGCTTCTTGCCCACCGAGTAGTCGACGAACGGGTAGTCCTCGGGCAGCAGCTCGTTGAAGAGCGCGCGGCCCAGGGTGGTGCGCAGGCGGAACGTGTCCCCCTGCTGCCACTCCGGCTCGCCCTCCTCCTGCGCCGGCGGGGTCCAGCCGCGCGGCGGGATGGTGCCCACCGGGAAGCGGATGTCGACCGCGGACTGCAGCGCGAGCTCACCGGCGTCGAACGCCATGATCGCCTCGGCCGTGGAGCCGAAGGACCGGCCCTCGCCCTTGGTGTCACGCAGCTCGCCGTCGGTGGTGAGGAAGAACAGACCGAGGACCATGTCCTGGGTCGGCATCGTCACCGGACGGCCGTCGGCGGGCTTGAGGATGTTGTTCGAGGACAGCATCAGGATGCGGGCCTCGGCCTGCGCCTCCGCGGACAGCGGCAGGTGCACGGCCATCTGGTCACCGTCGAAGTCCGCGTTGAACGCGGTGCACACGAGCGGGTGGATCTGGATGGCCTTGCCCTCGACCAGCTGCGGCTCGAAGGCCTGGATGCCGAGGCGGTGCAGGGTGGGAGCACGGTTCAGCAGAACCGGGTGCTCGGCGATGACCTCTTCGAGGACGTCGTACACGACCGTGCGGCCGCGCTCCACCATGCGCTTGGCGCTCTTGATGTTCTGCGCGTGGTTCAGGTCGACCAGGCGCTTCATCACGAACGGCTTGAAGAGCTCCAGCGCCATCGCCTTCGGCAGACCGCACTGGTGCAGCTTCAGCTGCGGACCGACGACGATCACGGAACGCGCGGAGTAGTCCACACGCTTGCCGAGCAGGTTCTGACGGAATCGACCCTGCTTACCCTTCAGCATGTCGCTGAGGGACTTCAGCGGGCGGTTACCGGGACCGGTCACCGGACGGCCGCGACGACCGTTGTCGAAGAGGGCGTCCACGGCCTCCTGAAGCATGCGCTTCTCGTTGTTCACGATGATCTCGGGCGCACCGAGGTCGAGAAGGCGCTTCAGGCGGTTGTTGCGGTTGATCACACGGCGGTACAGGTCGTTCAGGTCGGAGGTCGCGAAGCGGCCACCGTCCAGCTGCACCATCGGGCGAAGGTCCGGCGGGATGACCGGCACGCAGTCCAGAACCATGCCCTTGGGACTGTTGCTGGTCTGCAGGAACGCGGAGACGACCTTCAGGCGCTTGAGCGCACGGGTCTTCTTCTGGCCCTTGCCGGTGCGGATGATCTCGCGGAGCTTCTCGGCCTCCTCGTCGAGGTCGAAGGACTCCAGGCGCTTCTGCAGCGCCGCGGCACCCATCGAACCGTCGAAGTACGTGCCGAAGCGGTCACGCAGCTCGCGGTAGAGGAGCTCGTCGCCCTCGAGGTCCTGGACCTTGAGGTTCTTGAAGCGGGTCCACACCTCGTCGAGGCGGTCGATCTCGCGCTGCGAACGGTCGCGCAGCTGCTTCATCTCACGCTCGGCACCCTCGCGCACCTTGCGGCGCACGTCGGCCTTGGCGCCCTCGGCCTCCAGCTCGGCCAGGTCGGACTCGAGCTTCTTGGCGCGGGCCTCCAGGTCGGCGTCCCGGCGGTTCTCGACCTGCTGCCGCTCGACCGAGACGTGCGCCTCCAGGGAGGGCAGGTCGCGGGTACGGCGCTCCTCGTCGACGTACGTGATCATGTACGCCGCGAAGTAGATGACCTTCTCCAGGTCCTTCGGGGCCAGGTCGAGCAGGTAGCCCAGGCGCGACGGGACGCCCTTGAAGTACCAGATGTGCGTGACGGGGGCGGCCAGTTCGATGTGGCCCATCCGCTCACGGCGCACCTTGGCGCGAGTCACCTCGACGCCGCAGCGCTCACAGATGATGCCCTTGAACCGGACACGCTTGTACTTGCCGCAGTAGCACTCCCAGTCCCGGGTCGGACCGAAGATCTTCTCGCAGAAGAGTCCGTCCTTTTCGGGCTTGAGGGTGCGGTAGTTGATGGTCTCGGGCTTCTTGACCTCGCCGTGGCTCCACTGACGGATGTCGTCAGCGGTGGCCAGACCGATCCGGAGCTCATCGAAGAAGTTGACGTCGAGCACTATGCGTCAATCCCTCTCAGGGTTGTAAGTCTTGGGGTCTGAAACGGGGGTCCTGGGGCCGGCCGGAGGTTCCTCACCAGTTCCTCCGGCCGGACTCCCGTCAGACCTCTTCGACGCTGCTCGGCTCGCGCCGGGACAGGTCGATGCCGAGCTCCTCCGCAGCGCGGAAGACGTCCTCGTCGGTGTCACGCATCTCGATGGACATACCGTCGCTGGACAGCACCTCCACGTTCAGGCAGAGCGACTGCATCTCCTTGATGAGCACCTTGAAGGACTCGGGGATGCCGGGCTCGGGGATGTTCTCGCCCTTGACGATGGCCTCGTAGACCTTCACACGACCGGTGACGTCGTCGGACTTGATGGTCAGCAGCTCCTGGAGGGCGTACGCGGCGCCGTAGGCCTCGAGGGCCCACACCTCCATCTCACCGAAGCGCTGGCCACCGAACTGCGCCTTACCACCCAGCGGCTGCTGGGTGATCATCGAGTACGGGCCGGTCGAACGGGCGTGCAGCTTGTCGTCGACCAGGTGGTGCAGCTTGAGGATGTACATGTACCCGATGGAGATCGGGTCCGGGAACGGCTCACCGGAGCGGCCGTCGAACAGCCTCGCCTTGCCGGTCGGCTGCACCATGCGCTCGCCGTCGCGGTTCGGGATGGTGTGCTGCAGCAGACCCGCGAGCTCGTCCTCGCGCGCACCGTCGAAGACGGGGGTCGCGACGTTCGTGCCCGGGTCGACCTGGTCGGCGCCGATCGCCTGGAGGCGCTGCGCCCACTCCTCGCCGAGGCCGGAGACGTCCCAGCCGCGGCTGGCGAGCCAGCCGAGGTGGATCTCCAGGACCTGTCCCGGGTTCATTCGGGACGGCACACCCAGCGGGTTCAGGATGATGTCGACGGGGGTGCCGTCCTCCAGGAACGGCATGTCCTCGATCGGCAGGATCTTGGAGATGACGCCCTTGTTGCCGTGGCGGCCGGCGAGCTTGTCACCGTCGGTGATCTTGCGCTTCTGCGCGACGTAGACGCGCACCAGCTGGTTCACACCGGGGGGAAGCTCGTCGCCCTCCTCGCGGTCGAAGACGCGGACGCCGATGACCTTGCCGGTCTCGCCGTGCGGCACCTTCAGCGAGGTGTCACGGACCTCACGGGCCTTCTCACCGAAGATCGCGCGCAGCAGGCGCTCCTCCGGCGTCAGCTCGGTCTCACCCTTCGGGGTGACCTTGCCGACGAGGATGTCACCGGCGATGACCTCGGCGCCGATGCGGATGATGCCGCGCTCGTCGAGGTCGGCGAGGACCTCCTCGGAGACGTTCGGGATGTCCCGGGTGATCTCCTCGGGGCCGAGCTTGGTGTCACGGGCGTCGACCTCGTGCTCCTCGATGTGGATCGAGGAGAGGACGTCGTCCTGCACGAGGCGCTGCGACAGGATGATCGCGTCCTCGTAGTTGTGACCCTCCCACGGCATGAACGCGACCAGCAGGTTCTTGCCGAGGGCCATCTCGCCGTTCTGGGTGGCGGGACCGTCGGCGAGGACCTGGCCGGTGATGATCCGGTCGCCCTCGTTGACGATGACCTTCTGGTTGACCGAGGTGCCCTGGTTGGAGCGCGAGAACTTGGCCAGGCGGTACGTGATGTACGTGCCGTCGTCGTTGGCGGTGGTGATGTAGTCCGCGGAGACCTCCTGGACCACACCGTCCTTCTCGGCCTTGACCACGTCACCGGCGTCGACGGCGGAGCGGTACTCCATGCCGGTGCCGACGAGCGGGGCCTCGCTCTTGATCAGCGGCACGGCCTGACGCATCATGTTCGCGCCCATGAGGGCACGGTTGGCGTCGTCGTGCTCGAGGAACGGGATCATGGCGGTCGCGACCGACACCATCTGGCGCGGCGAGACGTCCATGTAGTCGACGTCGTCGCCGGGGACGTAGTCGACCTCTCCGCCACGACGGCGGACCAGGACCCGGGACTCCTCGAACCGCATGTCGTCGTTGAGCGTGGCGTTGGCCTGCGCGATGACGAAGCGGTCCTCCTCGTCGGCGGTCAGGTAGTCCACCTCGTCGGTGACCTGGCCGTCGATGACCTTGCGGTACGGGGTCTCGACGAAGCCGAACGCGTTGACCCGGCCGTAGGAGGCGAGCGAGCCGATCAGACCGATGTTCGGGCCTTCGGGGGTCTCGATCGGGCACATGCGGCCGTAGTGCGAGGGGTGCACGTCACGGACCTCGAAGCCGGCCCGCTCACGGGAGAGACCACCCGGGCCAAGGGCCGACAGACGGCGCTTGTGGGTGAGACCCGACAGCGGGTTGTTCTGGTCCATGAACTGCGACAGCTGGCTGGTGCCGAAGAACTCCTTGATGGAGGCGACGACCGGCCGGATGTTGATCAGGGTCTGCGGCGTGATCGCCTCGACGTCCTGGGTCGTCATGCGCTCACGCACGACGCGCTCCATACGGGCCAGACCCGTGCGGACCTGGTTCTGGATGAGCTCGCCGACGCTGCGCAGGCGACGGTTGCCGAAGTGGTCGATGTCGTCGGTCTCGACGACGATCGTCTGACCGTTGTCCCCGACCGTCTCGGTCTCGCCGGCGTGCAGCTTCACCAGGTACTTGATCGTCGAGATGATGTCCTCGACGGTCAGGATGCCGGCGTCCAGCGGAGCGTCCGCGGCCAGCTTCTTGTTGACCTTGTAGCGGCCGACCTTGGCGAGGTCGTAGCGCTTGGGGTTGAAGTAGAGGTTCTCGAGCAGCGTCTGCGCGGCCTCACGCGTGGGGGGCTCGCCCGGACGCAGCTTGCGGTAGATGTCGAGCAGCGCGTCGTCCTGGCCCTGGGTGTGGTCCTTCTCCAGGGTGGCGCGCATCGACTCGTACTCGCCGAACTCCTCGAGGATCTGCTCGGTGGTCCAGCCGAGCGCCTTCAGAAGGACGGTGACGGACTGCTTGCGCTTGCGGTCGATACGGACACCGACCATGTCGCGCTTGTCGATCTCCATCTCCAGCCAGGCACCCCGGGACGGGATGATCTTGGCCGAGAAGATGTCCTTGTCGGACGTCTTGTCGATGGAGGAGTCGAAGTAGACGCCGGGCGAGCGGACCAGCTGCGACACCACGACACGCTCGGTGCCGTTGATGACGAAGGTGCCCTTGTTGGTCATGAGCGGGAAGTCGCCCATGAAGACCGTCTGGGACTTGATCTCGCCGGTCTCGTTGTTGGTGAACTCCGCCGTCACGAAGAGCGGGGCGGCGTACGTGAAGTCGCGCTCCTTGCACTCGTCGATGCTGTTCTTCGGCGGCTCGAAGCGGTGGTCGCGGAACGTCAGCGACATCGACCCGGAGAAGTCCTCGATCGGGGAGATCTCCTCGAAGATCTCCTCCAGACCGGACTTGGTGGGGACGTCCTGACCGGACTCCAGAGCCTCCTCGACCCGACTCTGCCAAGCGGTGTTGCCGAGCAGCCAGTCAAAGCTCTCGGTCTGCAGCGCGAGCAGGTTGGGAACCTCGAGGGGCTCCTTGATCTTTGCAAAGGAGATGCGCAGCGGGGCGGTGCTGGCGCCGTTGTTCATATTCGCGTTCGAGGCAGTGCGCGAGGCGGCCAAGAGGGGGTCCTTCCGAGGGCTCGGACTCACTACGCGCTCCCCGGCCCCTCACCCCACACAGGCGACAGAAATCCCAGGTCAGGGATGATCCGGTCGTATGTGCCGAGGCGAGGGCAGACCCCTGGTGACGGGCAGGGGACAGCTAACAGGCAGCGCAAAGGGTCAGTGTAGCCACTTGGCGCACTGATGTCCAGCCCCGATTTTCTGAGACCCTCGTTGTCCTCAACGCCCTCGGCATGCCTGCCCTCAACGCACGTTGATACTGCCCTCTTCGTCACCGATCCATGCCTCGGATTCGGACCGTTCTGGCGACGCGTCCTGAGAATTGCGCGCTGCGTGCGGTTCGTCAAGGCCCCCTAGCCCGAACCGGGGCCGCCGGGAGACACGACGAAGATCACCATACCCCTCGCTTACGAGGCCGCAAGGCAACCGTGGCCACGCCTCCAGGAACGCCGAAGAGCGACCACCCGGATGGATGATCGCTCTTCAGTGCTTACGCGTTACAGCCCTGGGGACTGTGAGAGGTCTTACTTGACCTCGACCGAGGCGCCGGCGCCCTTGAGGGACTCGGCGGCCTTCTCGGCGGCGTCCTTGGCGACCTTCTCGAGAACGGGCTTCGGGGCGCCGTCCACGAGGTCCTTGGCCTCCTTCAGACCCAGGGAGGTCAGCTCACGCACGACCTTGATGACCTGGATCTTCTTGTCGCCGGCACCCGTGAGGATGACGTCGAACTCGTCCTTCTCCTCCTCGACCGGGGCGGCGGCGGCCGGACCGGCCGGACCGGCGACGGCGACCGCGGCGGCGGCGGTGACGTCGAACTTCTCCTCGAACGCCTTCACGAACTCGGAGAGCTGGATGAGGGTCATGCCCTCGAACTCGGCGAGCAGTTCGTCCTGGGTGAGAGCCACGATGGCTTTCCTTCCACTAATTTCGGCTGGTGCCGGATGTACATGTGTGGCGGGCGTACGTTCGGCCCGCTGCGACCCACGCCTCAGGCGGCGCGGATCAATGCGCGAGCCGAGTTACTCGGCACCGCCCTGCTCGTCCTGCTTGGCGCGAAGCGCGTCCACGGTGCGGACGAGCTTCGACGGGAGCGCCTGGAAGACCTGAGCAGCCTGCGTCTGCTTGCCCTTCAGGGCGCCCGCCAGCTTGGCGAGCAGAACCTCGCGGGACTCGAGGTCCGCAAGCTTCTTGATCTCGTCGGCGGACATCGCCTTGCCGTCAAGGACACCGCCCTTGATGACGAGGTTCGGGTTGTCCTTGGCGAAGTCACGAAGACCCTTCGCCGACTCCACCGGGTCACCGGTGACGAAGGCGACCGCCGTCGGACCGTTGAACAGGTCGTCGAGCGTCGTGATCCCGGCCTCGTTGGCCGCAATCTTGGTCAGCGTGTTCTTCACCACGGCGTACTGGGCGTTCTCACCGAGCGAACGACGCAGCGTCTTGAGCTGCGCCACGGTGAGACCCCGGTACTCGGTCAGCACGGCGGCGTTCGAGCTGCGGAACTGCTCCGTCAGCTCGGCTACCGCGGCAGCCTTGTCGGGCCTTGCCATAGAGCGTCGGCCTCCTTCCGGGTGATGGGACCGCTCGGAAGGGGCTGGGAAAACGAAACGCCCCGGCGCAGGCGCACGGGGCGTAGCTCGACCGGAAATCCCCTTGGACAGGGGCGCACCGGGAGCACTTCCACAGTCACCTGCGCGGGTCGTCCGCGGTTCAGCGGATCCTTCGGCCACCGGGCCCTCTCACGAGCGCACGGCAACGACCAGCGGTCTTTGGCTTCTGTAGGAGAGTACGGGACCCGGTCGCCGTCAGGCAAATCCGCCCGTACGGCTCAGCCCTGGAGGCCCTTCATCATCTCGGCGAGGTCGGCGGTGTCCTTGGCCGGCGGGGCCGTGACCTTCACCGGCTTGTTGAAGTCGAGGAAGGTGATCGTCAGGTCGAGGGGACCCTTGTCGGCGTCCCCGCGCATCCGGAACTGCTTGGTGTGGTCCTGTCCGTCGACCCACATGTCCATGGTGAGCGCGTCCACGCCCATCTTCGTGTACTGGTCGAGCGCCTTCTCCCGCTGCTCCCGTACGGTCCTGCTCTCGTCCTTGAGGGAGGCCTTGATGGCGTCGACGGTGACCGTGCCCCGGTAGTGGGTGGTCTTCACCCCGTCGACGGTCTCGGTGCCGACCTTCCGCACGTCCTTGGAGCCGGTGAGGAAGGTGGAGTCGGCAGCCGGGTTCTGGTCGGCCTGGCCGGCGCCCAGCTGCTGGGTGTTCAGTTCCTTGTCGGCGCCGAGCGCGGACATGTCGAACTTGATCCAGCTCTTGCCGTCCATCTCCTTGGTCATGTCGGCGTTCCCGCCGACGTACATGGCCTTGCCGACGACGCGGATCTCCACCGGACCGGAGGTGGACTGGTCCTGGGCCGTCATCTTCATGCTCATGGCCAGCGGCTTCATGCTCATGGCCGCCTCGCCGGAGATCCGGCCCTCCCCCGGCACCTTGCCGGTCATCCGGTAGTGCATGGACGTGATGTCCTGGGTGTTCTTCGCGGCCTTGGCGACGGCCGCCGCGGGTGTCATGGCCGGCGACTGCTCGGAGCCGCCCTTCTGACAGCCGACGGCGCCCCCGGCGAGCAGCAGCGCCACGAGCCCCGCCCCCGTCGCCCCACGGCGCACCGAACCACGTACAGAAGTCCTCATCGTTTCCCCCCACGGAACGCATGGCTGATACACAGACTGTCGGCGATCCTAACTCCAAGAGACGGCAAAGGCTCCTGAATTCCCAAGGGCCCCAGAGGACCCGGGCGCATGGGAGCTGCCCCTCAGGAACTGCTTCCCTACCCTGGAGAGGTGTCGCCGCCCGGGGTCAGGACCTGGTTCCTCAGCAGGTCCTTGACGTCCTCGGTGTCGCTCGCGGGGGGCTCGGCGGCGGAGACCTTCGCCCCGTAGTCGCCGTAGTACGCGGTCTGCGTGTACCGCCCGGCCGACGTCGTGCCCTTCTCGACCTTCTTGACCAGCAGGTCCCGGTCGTTGACCCAGATGTCCACGGTCTCGGTGCTGACACCGGCCTGGGCGAGCTGTTTCCTCAGGGCCGTGGAGGCCAGGTCGGCGACGTGCACCGTGCCCGCGTAGTGCGTGGTGCGCTCGCCCCGCACCGTCTCCACTCCGACCTTCTCGACCCCGCCGGAGGCCAGCAGGAGTTTCACCGACTGGTTGGGGGTGGTGGCCCGCATCTGGTTCCTGAGGTCGGCTCCGGAAGCGCCGCCGAGATCGGCGAGATCCGCGTACCGGTAACGGATCCAGTGCCTGCCGCCCGCCCGCTCGGCGAACTTCTCGCCCATCCGCGCGTAGTAGGCGTCGGGCAGGTAGCGGGCCTCCATGGAGGTGGTGCCCAGCCGACGCATCAGGTCGGCCGTCGTGCCGCTGGTGTAGGTGATGGTGACGGTGCCCGTCGTGCCGTCGCGCCAGCCGAGGACGCCGTCCGCCGTCATGGACAGAGCGGAGCCCATGGTGGTCGTGGAGCGGACCCGGGCGGAGTCCGCGCGGTCGGTGGAGCTCTCGGCCGCGCGCAGGGCCGTGGCGACGGCGGGGTGGGTGGTGACCTTGCCGGAGGCCCTGCCGCCCCGGTCCGTGTCACCGGGGGCGTCGGAGGAGGTGCAGCCGGCGGCTCCCGTGAGCGCGGCCACCACCGCGATCGCGACGGTCCCACGGCACACGGTCGTGCCCTTCATACGCCCCCACCCCCAGGAGATTGCTGTGCTCGCACGCTAACCCAGGGCACCGACGGACGCGCCTGAAAAGGCGGGGGCCCCGCAACCTCGGGAGGTTGCGGGGCCCGCGTCTGCTTGCGCCTGCGCGCGGCTGCCGTCGGCTCAGACGGCGGCCGGGTCCTCCTCGACGAGGAGGTTGCGGGTGCGGTTCGGGTCGATCTGGATGCCGGGGCCCATCGTGGTGCTGATGGCGGCCTTCTTGATGTAGCGACCCTTCGCGGCGGACGGCTTGAGGCGGGTGATCTCCTCGAGCGCGGCGGCGTAGTTCTCCACCAGCTTGTCGTCCTCGAAGGACGTCTTGCCGATGATGAAGTGCAGGTTCGAGTGCTTGTCGACGCGGAACTCGATCTTGCCGCCCTTGATCTCGGTGACGGCCTTCGCCACGTCCGGGGTCACGGTGCCGGTCTTGGGGTTCGGCATGAGACCACGGGGACCGAGCACACGGCCGAGGCGGCCGACCTTGCCCATGAGGTCCGGGGTGGCGACGACGGCGTCGAAGTCCAGGCGGCCCTTCGAGACCTCGTCGATCAGCTCGTCGGAGCCGACGATGTCGGCGCCCGCGGCCTCCGCGGCCGCAGCACGGTCACCGGTCGCGAAGACCAGGACCCGGGCAGTCTTGCCGGTGCCGTGCGGCAGGTTCACGGTGCCACGGACCATCTGGTCGGCCTTGCGCGGGTCGACACCCAGGCGGAAGGCGACCTCGACGGTGCCGTCGAACTTGGTCGTGGAGGTCTCCTTGGCGAGACGGACGGCCTCGAGCGGGGCGTACAGCTTCTCCCGGTCGATCTTCTCGTCCGCAGCGCGAAGGGCCTTGCTGCGCTTGCTCACTGCTTCTCCTGAGGTTTTGAGGAGTCGTGGTACGGGCCGAGCAGGCCCTGCCACTTCTGCTTGATGTACGGGGGAGGTGGGGCTCAGCCCTCGACCGTGATGCCCATGGAACGGGCGGTGCCGGCGATGATCTTCGACGCGGCGTCCAGGTCGTTGGCGTTCAGGTCGGGAAGCTTGGTCTGGGCGATCTCGCGGACCTGCGCCTCGGTGATCTTGGCGACCTTGGTCTTGTGCGGCTCGCCGGAGCCCTTCTCGACACCCGCGGCCTTGAGGATCATCTTGGCGGCCGGCGGCGTCTTGGTGATGAAGGTGAAGGAGCGGTCCTCGTAGACCGTGATCTCCACCGGGATCACCCAGCCACGCTGCGACTCGGTCGCGGCGTTGTACGCCTTGCAGAACTCCATGATGTTGACGCCGTGCTGGCCCAGCGCGGGGCCGACCGGCGGAGCCGGGTTCGCCGCACCGGCGTTGATCTGGAGCTTGATGAGCCCCGTGACCTTCTTCTTCTTGGGAGGCATAGCTCTCCGCGTCCTTTCGGTTCGGGTCCTGCCTGCACGCGGGGACCACCCGAACGCAGGCATACCGCACAACGATAACGGGTATAGATGCGCGGCCAAAAACCGAGCAGGTCAGACAGGCTGAGACAGCCCGCCTGACCTGCTCGGAAGCTCTTTCCGGAAGAAGCTAGTTCTTCTGGATCTGGTCGAAGCTCAGCTCGACCGGGGTCTCGCGGCCGAAGATCTCCACCAGACCCTTGACCTTCTTCGAGTCCGGGTTGATCTCGTTGATCGTCGCCTGCAGCGTGGCGAACGGGCCGTCGGTGACGGTGACCGAGTCGCCCACCTCGAAGTCCAGCACCTGGACCTCGACCTTGCGCTGCGGAGCCGGCTTGCCCTCGGCCTCGGCGGCCTCGCGGGCGGCCTTCTCCTCGGCCTCCGGCGCGAGCATCTTGACGATCTCGTCCAGCGTCAGCGGGTACGGGTCGTAGGCGTTGCCCACGAAGCCGGTGACACCCGGGGTGTTGCGGACGACGCCCCAGGACTCGTTCGTCAGGTCCATGCGGACCAGGACGTAACCCGGCAGCTTGTTCTGCTTGATCGTCTTGCGGTCGCCGTTCTTGATCTGGACGACCTCTTCCTGCGGCACCTCGGCCTGGAAGATGTAGTCCTCGACGTTCAGCGAGACGGCGCGCTGCTCCAGGTTGGTCTTCACGCGGTTCTCGTAGCCGGCGTAGGTGTGGATGACGTACCACTCGCCGGGCAGGGTGCGCAGTTCCTCACGCAGGGCGGCGACGGGGTCGACGGGCTCCGCGGGCTCCGCCTCCTCCTCGGCGACGGCCTCTTCCTCGGAGTCGGCGTCGGCTTCGTCGGCGTCCTCGTCCACGACGTGGACGGCGTCCTCCTCGGCGGCCTCGCCGGCCTCGGCGTCCGCAGCCTCGAACTCGTCCAGGTCGCCGTCCGCGCCCTCGACGATGTCGAGCTCGTCGTCCACGGACTCGTCCGGCTCGATGGTGTCGTCGTTCAGGTTCGTGTCAGACACGGTGGCTGCTTCTTCCTGGATACATAGGGGTGGAACATGCGAAAGGGGCGCCGGTAACCACGGCGCCCTTCGCTCTCGACTCAGCCGAAGACGTACTTGGCCGCGTGGTTGAGCCCATAGTCAATCACGGTCACCAGGGCGATCATGATGGCGACGAAGAAGATCACCACGGTGGTGTACGAGGTCAGCTGATTGCGCGTCGGCCAGACGACCTTGCGGAGCTCGGCGATGACCTGGCGGTAGAAAAGGGCAAGCCGCTTGAGCGGACCCTTCTTGGCCCGCTTGCCGCCCTTCCGGGCCTTCTTCTTGGTCTCCTGAGCCTCGTCCTGGGCATCAGGCGTGTCGATGGAGCCCACGGCGTCCGCCATTCGTCCTCACCTGTTCCCGGGTCGTGGCCGTGCCGCGCCCGGTCTGAGCCGCACGGCGGTGCGTTGCTGTACGTACATGGGCACACCTGGCGAAGGTGTGTGTAGCAGGGCCGGAGGGACTTGAACCCCCAACCGCCGGTTTTGGAGACCGGTGCTCTACCAATTGAGCTACGACCCTTTGGTGTGTCCCCCAACGTACCGCATCCGACCGGGTGCACGGTGTGCACCGCCTGCGGCGCGGCTGCTGAAGGCCAACGAGGTGAGAGTGTACGTGCTCCGGAGCCCTCCGTCGAACAGAAAGCCCGCGTAGGGGGCTTGGCGGAGGAGGATCGTCACGAAACCCGTGGAAGATCACCCAGGCCATGGCCCGATTCCGGACGGGTGTTCAGTGGCCGACCCCTGGATGTTCAGTCTGTGAAACCCGCGTGCCCGGCATGTTTCCGGTCTGGAACGATGGGCTCCATGAGCCCTGCAACCCCTCCCACCGAGCGCCGGGTCTCCGCCCGAGTCGGCGCGATCTCCGAGTCCGCCACCCTCGCCGTGGACGCCAAGGCCAAGGCCCTCAAGGCCGCCGGGCGCCCGGTGATCGGCTTCGGCGCCGGTGAGCCCGACTTCCCGACCCCGGACTACATCGTCGAGGCGGCCGTCGAGGCCTGCAAGAACCCCAAGTACCACCGGTACACGCCGGCCGGCGGCCTGCCCGAGCTGAAGTCCGCGATCGCCGCGAAGACGCTGCGCGACTCCGGCTGGGAGCCCGACGTCTCGCAGATCCTCGTCACCAACGGCGGCAAGCAGGCCATCTACGAGGCCTTCGCCGCGATCCTCGATCCGGGCGACGAGGTCATCGTCCCCGCGCCGTACTGGACGACGTACCCGGAGTCGATCCGTCTCGCGGGCGGTGTGCCCGTGGACGTCGTCGCGGACGAGACGACCGGCTACCGCGTCAGCGTGGAGCAGCTGGAGGCCGCCCGTACGGAGAAGACGAAGGTCGTCCTCTTCGTCTCGCCGTCCAACCCGACCGGCGCGGTGTACTCCGAGGCCGAGACCGAGGCGATCGGCCGCTGGGCCGTCGAGCACGGCCTGTGGGTGCTGACCGACGAGATCTACGAGCACCTCGTCTACGGCGACGCCGTGTCCGTGTCCCTGCCGGCGCTGCTGCCCGAGCTGCGCGACAAGTGCATCGTCGTCAACGGTGTCGCCAAGACGTACGCCATGACCGGCTGGCGTGTCGGCTGGGTCATCGGTCCGAAGGACGTCGTCAAGGCGGCCACCAACCTGCAGTCGCACGCCACGTCGAACGTGTCCAACGTCGCGCAGGTGGCGGCGCTGGCCGCCGTCTCCGGTGACCTGGAGGCCGTCGCGAAGATGCGCGAGGCCTTCGACCGGCGCCGCAAGACCATCGTGCGGATGCTCAACGAGATCGACGGCGTCGTCTGCCCCGAGCCCGAGGGCGCGTTCTACGCCTACCCGTCCGTGAAGGCCCTGCTCGGCAAGGAGATCCGCGGCAAGCGGCCGCAGGACACCGTCGAGCTCGCCGCGCTCATCCTGGAGGAGGCCGAGGTCGCGGTCGTCCCCGGCGAGGCCTTCGGCACGCCCGGCTATCTGCGGCTGTCGTACGCCCTCGGTGACGAGGACCTCGTCGAGGGCGTCTCGCGGATCCAGAAGCTGCTGGCCGAGGCCCGGGACTGAGATCCACGATCCACGCAACGGCTGAGCGGACCCCCTCGCGCGAGGGGGTCCGCTTTTTCGTGCGAGCAAGACCACTAACGTGGATTTCGCTACCGGGACGGCGGGGACGTACGGCAGGATCCTGGGATGGAGCGTGTACGTGATGTCTCTGAGCTGCCGAAGGCCCATCTGCACCTGCACTTCACCGGGTCGATGCGGCCGGGGACCGTCCTGGAACTGGCCGACAAGTACGGCGTGCGGCTGCCCGATGCCCTGACCGAGGCGCTGACCAGCGGGGAACCGCCGAAGCTGCGGGCCACGGACGAGCGGGGCTGGTTCCGCTTCCAGCGGCTGTACGACGCCGCCCGGTCGTGTCTGCGCGAGCCCGAGGACATCCGGCGGCTGGTCCGCGAGGCCGCCGAGGAGGACGTCCGGGACGGGTCGGGGTGGCTGGAGATCCAGGTCGATCCGACCTCCTACGCGCCCCGCCTGGGCGGGTTGATCCCGGCGCTGGAGATCATCCTGGACGCGGTCGAGACCACGTCCAGGGAGACGGGGCTCGGGATGCGGGTCCTGGTCGCGGCGAACCGGATGAAGCATCCGCTGGACGCCCGGACGCTGGCCCGGCTCGCCGTGCGGTACGCGGAGCGGGGTGTCGTGGGCTTCGGGCTCTCGAACGACGAGCGGCGGGGCATGGCCCGCGACTTCGACCGGGCCTTCCACATCGCCCGGGAGGGCGGCTTGCTGTCGGCCCCGCACGGCGGGGAGCTGACCGGGCCGTCGTCGGTGCGGGACTGCCTCGACGACCTGCACGCCGACAGGCTGGGGCACGGGGTGCGGGCCGCCGAGGATCCGCGGCTGCTGAAGCGACTCGCGGACCGGGGCGTGACCTGCGAGGTGTGCCCGGCGTCGAACGTCGCGCTGGGTGTGTACGAGAAGCCCGAGGACGTCCCGCTGCGGACCCTGTACGACGCCGGTGTGCCGATGGCCCTGGGGGCCGACGATCCGCTGCTGTTCGGGTCCCGGCTCGCCGCGCAGTACGAGATCGCTCGGCGCCACCACGGCTTCACCGACGAGGAGCTGGCGGAGCTGGCCCGCCAGTCGGTGCGGGGGTCGGCGGCGCCGGCGGACGTGAAGGAGAAGCTGCTGGCGGGGGTCGAGGACTGGCTGGCTTCGTAGGCGCTAGAGGGTCACGCCGACCGTCACCGGTTCGTTGACGAGCGTGATGCCGAAGGTCTCGCGGACGCCCGCGACCACCTCGCGGGCGAGGGCGAGGAGGTCCTCCGTGGTGGCGTCGCCCCTGTTGGTGAGGGCGAGGGTGTGCTTGGTGGAGATGCGGGCGGGGCCGGTGCCGTAGCCCTTGGTGAAGCCCGCCTTGTCGATCAGCCAGGCCGCCGAGGTCTTGGTGCGGCCCTCGCCCGCCGGGTAGGCGGGGGGTTCCGCGTCGGGGCCGAGGTGCTCCTTCACGCGTGCGTGGAAGGCGGCGAAGTCGGCGTTCGTGAGGATCGGGTTGGTGAAGAAGGAGCCCGCCGACCAGGTGTCGTGGTCCTCGGGGTCCAGGACCATGCCCTTGCCCGAGCGGAGCTTGAGGACCGTCTCGCGGGCGGCGGGCAGGGGGACGCGGTCGCCGGGGTCGACGCCGAGGGCGCGGGCCGTCTCGGAGTACTTGATCGGGCCGGAGAGGCCGTCGGCGTCCTCCAGGTCGTAGCGGACGCGGAGGACGACGTAGCGGTCGGGGTCGGCCTTGAAGCGGCTGTGGCGGTAGGAGAAGGCGCAGTCGGCGTTCGGGAGGGTGACCGTCTCGCGGGTCGTGCGGTCGTACGCGACGACCTCGGTGATCGTCGAGGAGACCTCCTGGCCGTACGCGCCCACGTTCTGGATGGGGGTCGCGCCGGCGGAGCCGGGGATGCCGGCCAGGCATTCGATGCCGGCGAGGCCGGCCTCCACCGTGCGGGCGACCGCGTCGGTCCACACCTCGCCCGCGGCCAGTTCCAGGCGGGTGCCGTCGAGGGTGAAACCCTTGGTGGCGATGACCAGGGCGGTGCCGGGGAAGCCCTTGTCGCCGATGACCAGGTTCGAGCCGCCGCCGATCAGCAGGAGCGGGGTGCCGGAGTCGTCGGCCTCGCGGACCGCTGCGATGACCTCCGCGTCGGTGGTGGCGGTGATCAGCCGGGAGGCGGGGCCGCCCAGGCGGAAGGTGGTCAGCGGGGCGAGGGGGGCGTCGTGTCGTTCCTGCACGCGCTCAAGGGTAGGGCCTGCGGCTCGGGCGGTCCGGATGGGGTGCGGGGGTGTGGTGGGGGGTGTCCGTCCTCGGACGGGCGGTGCTGTCGGCCGAGAGGTGCCGCCGCTTGACGCCCGCCACTGCGGGCGGACACCCCCCACCACACCCCCTCCCCGCCGTACCCGCCTGCGGGCCCGCGGGACTGACCCACTCCGCCAACTGCGGACAGTCGCGCCGCAGCAGACGGTCGGCGTGGCCGGCGGCCGCAGCCACTCCGCCGCGCGCAGACGCGCCACAGCAGGTGATCGGCATGGCCGGCGCCCGCAACCACTCCGCTGCGGACAGTCGCGCCGCAGCAGGTGGTCGGCATGGCCGGCGCCCGCAACCACTCCGCCGCGCGCAGTCGCACCGCAGCAGGTGATCGGCATGGCCGGCGCCCGCAGCCGCTCCGCTGCGCGCAGTCGTGCCGCAGCAGGTGGTTGGCGTGGCCGGCGGCTGCAGCCGCTCCGCTGCGGGCAGTCGTGCCGCTTGGGCGGCACGGGTGGGCGCAGCGGTACGTCTTGGTGCGGGTGGAGTGGAGCCGCCTTTGGGTGGTGCGGTGCCGGGGCGCGGGGAAACGGCCCCGCCTTTGGGAGCGGGGCCGTTTCGGGTGGGGCTGGGATCAGCCTGCGATGGGGTCGAGGGCCGGGGTCGGTTCCTCGGTGGATGAGGCCGCCGTCGAGAGGGCGGCGCGGTTCCTCGGGATCAGCAGCGCCGCGGCGCCCGCGACCGCGACCACCGCCGCGCCGGTGACCAGCGCCGGCTGGAGACCGTCGACGAAGGTCTGGGCGGACTCGTAGCCACCCTGGGACGAGAAGATCGAGGACATGATCGCGATACCCAGTGCGCCGCCCACCTCGCGCAGCGCGTTGTTGGCGCCGGAGGCGATGCCCTGCTCCGTGGCGCGGACGCTGGACATGACCAGGTTGGCGGCCGGGGCGAAGAACAGGCCCATGCCGACGCCGCTGATGATCAGGGCGGGGAGCTGGGCGGCGTAGGAGACGCCGGGGTCGACCACGGAGGCCATCCAGCCGAGGCCCGCCGCCTGGAGGAAGAGGCCCGCCGCGACCACGGGGCGGCCTCCGATGCGGTCGGAGAGGATGCCGGCGACCGGGGCGACGAGCATCGGCATGCCGGTCCAGGGGAGCATCCGCAGGCCCGCCTCGGTGGGCGAGTAGCCGAGGACGCCCTGCATGAAC
This sequence comes from Streptomyces sp. C1-1, assembly GCF_050214755.1. Taxonomy (NCBI): domain Bacteria; kingdom Bacillati; phylum Actinomycetota; class Actinomycetes; order Kitasatosporales; family Streptomycetaceae; genus Streptomyces; species Streptomyces sp. C1-1. Next base: position 4,432,048 of record NZ_CP189826.1, read on the forward strand.
TGGCTGAGGAGGAAGATCGAGCCGAACATCCCGAGGAACATCAGCAGGCTCGCCGCGTTGATGCCGGAGAACGCCCGGGAGCGGAACAGGCGCATCGGCAGCATGGGGTTCTTGGCGCGCAGGCTGTAGAGGACGAAGGCGGTCAGCAGCGCGGTGCCCGCGAACAGGCCGGTGAGGACCAGAGGTGCCGTCCAGCCGACGGCGGGGCCGCGGACCAGGCCGTAGACGATCCCGAAGAGGCCGCTGCTGGCCAGCAGGGTGCCGGGGATGTCCAGCGGGGCTCCGGTGCCGTGCGACTCGGCCAGGCGGAGGCGGGCGAGCGGCAGTAGGGCGATGCCCAGCGGGACGTTCAGCCAGAAGATCCAGTGCCAGGAGACGTGCTCGGTGAGGCTGCCGCCGATCAGCGGGCCGGAGGCCACCGCCAGGCCGTTGACCGCGCCCCAGATGCCGTACGCCATCCCGCGCCTGGCGGCGGGGACCGCCGCGGTGAGGAGGGTGAGGGTCAGCGGCATCATGATCGCCGCGCCCACACCCTGGACCGCCCGGGCGGCGATGAGGGCGTCGATGCCGGTCGACATGGCCGCGGCGGCGGAGGCGCCGGTGAATATCGTGAGGCCCACGAGGAAGAGGCGACGCCGGCCGAAGCGGTCGCCGAGCGCCGCGCCGAACATGAGGAGGACGGCGAAGGTCAGCGTGTAGGCGCTGACGGTCCACTCCAGGTCGTCCAGCGCTCCGCCCAGGTCCTTGCGGATGGAGGGCAGGGCGGTGGTGACCACGAGGTTGTCGAGGGCCGCCATGAATCCGGCGACGCTGGTGATGACGAGGGCCCAGACGGTTCCCCCGCGACGTGCGGTCTGCTCTGACATCGCTCCCCCAGAGGGTCATCAGATGAAGGTCATCGGGTGAATTAGTTATTGATGACTAACTTTTGCGGGCATGGAAATCCGCCGTGACGGGCAGGGCACCTGCACCCTTCCGTCCACCCCTTGCTTCTGCTTCTACTTCTCCAGCCGACCCCGGAGGCGCGCCTCCGGGTACAGCCCTTCCCAGATCCTGTGCCCGGGCGGGAAGCCCATGGACACCAGGCAGTTGATGAGCATCCCGTACGCCATGAAGGTCGTCGTCTCGTCGGTGTCGGCGCCCAGCGACAGGTGGACCGTGTCCCACAGGCGCATCCAGCCCGCCCGTACCTGCTCGCCGAGCTCGTGTTCGCCGGCCTGCTCGGCGGCGGCGACGGCCACGTACATCTGCATCTGCATCAGCAGCCGCTCGGGCTCCTCGGCGATGACCTTGGTGTAGGCGTTCGCCATGGCACGCAGGGCCTCCTCGCCCTCCAGGCCCTCGGCGGCCTCCTCGAAGGTGCGGATCGTGTCCTCCAGGCACCGCTGGGACGCCGCGAGGAAGATCGCCTTCTTGCCCGGGAAGAGGCGGAAGAGATACGGCTGCGAGACACCCACGCGCTTGGCGATCGCCTCGGTGGACGTGCCGTAGTAGCCGCCGCGGGCGAACTCGGCCGTCGCCGCGCGGATGACGCTCTCGCGCCTCTCTTCTGCGCTCATCCTGACCATGCGAGTAAGTTAGTACTCAATCACTAACTAAGTCAAGAGGGTGCCGGGGGTTGGAATGTGCGGGCGGCGGAGGCTGCCGAGCGGTAAGGGGCGCCTCCCAGGGACGGTGCCCCTTACCGCTCGCCACGCGCGCGTGGCTCACGCCAGGCGGACGACCGCCCGCGACATGCCCAGCACCTTCTGGCCGGCGCTGGTCGCCGTGAGGTCCACGCGGACCGTGTTGTCGTCGAGCTTGGCGCCGACCTTGGCGCTCACCTCGATCAGCGCACCCTTGTCGTCGTTCGGGACGACGACCGGCTTGGTGAAGCGGACGCCGTACTCCACGACCGCGCCCGGGTCGCCGGTCCAGTCGGTGACCACCCGGATCGCCTCGGCCATGGTGAACATGCCGTGGGCGATGACGTCCGGGAGGCCCACCTCCTTGGCGAACTTCTCGTTCCAGTGGATGGGGTTGAAGTCCCCGGAGGCGCCCGCGTACTGGACGAGCGTGGCGCGCGTCACGGGGAAGGTCTGGGCGGGCAGTTCGGTGCCGACCTCGACGTCGTCGTATGCGATCTTCGCCGTCATGTTCTTTCTCACGCCCCCTCTGCCGCGCGGGCGACGAGCTTCGTCCAGGCGGTGACGACGTGTTCGCCCGCCTCGTCGTGGACCTCACCGCGGACGTCCACGATGTCGTTGCCCGCCATGGACTTGATCGCCTCGATGGTGGAGGTGACGGTCAGACGGTCACCGGCCCGCACCGGGCGGACGTAGGAGAACTTCTGGTCGCCGTGCACGACCCGGCTGTAGTCCAGGCCGAGCTGGGGGTCCTGGACGACCTGTCCCGCCGCCTTGAAGGTGATGGCGAACACGAAGGTCGGCGGGGCGATGACGTCGGGATGACCGAGCGCCTTGGCGGCCTCCGGGTCCGTGTACGCGGGGTTGGTGTCCCCCACCGCTTCCGCGAACTCCCGGATCTTCTCCCGGCCCACCTCGTAGGGGGCGGTGGGCGGGTACGTCCGCCCCACGAAGGACTGGTCGAGCGCCATGGCTCGGCACCTCCTGGTGTCGATGACTTACGTTCACTGCGCGGGCGGAAACGCACTGCGCGGGCCGAAACGACGCGAGGCCGCCCCCTTGTGGTGGGGGCGGCCTCGCGTACGAGCCTGATTTATCGCGTTTCGCGGTGCGCGGTGTGCGCGTTGCAACGCGGGCAGTGCTTCTTCATCTCAAGACGGTCCGGGTTGTTACGCCGGTTCTTCTTGGTGATGTAGTTCCGCTCCTTGCACTCCACGCAGGCCAGCGTGATCTTCGGGCGGACGTCGGTGGCAGCCACGTGAGTGCTCCTTGACGAACGGATGGGATGGTTTAACGCATAGAAGAGTAGCCGATCGAAGGACCGACCCCGCAATCGGCTACTGTCAGTAGCGGTGACCGGACTTGAACCGGTGACACAGCGATTATGAGCCGCTTGCTCTACCGACTGAGCTACACCGCTGTGATGCGATCCGTTCCCGCCTCGCGACGGGAACCTCACACACCAGAGCCCCAATACGGAATCGAACCGTAGACCTTCTCCTTACCATGGAGACGCTCTGCCGACTGAGCTATTGGGGCGAGCGATGAAGACATTACACGGTCCGCCGCCGTTCACCCAAATCCGTTTCGTGGCCCCCGTCCCGGTCTCTCCGGCGGGCGAGGACGGGCCCTTCCCCGCCCCTCCTCCCGGCCTCCCCACCAGCCACTGAGGCCGCCCCCCGCACGGATGACCACACCGGTACGACTATTGCGCTCCTCCCCGCCGAGGACGGATCACCACCCTAGGCTCGACTCACTCTGCGTGATCTTGTGTCCACTTTGTCCCAGGAGCGCGATGCCCGACAGCCAGCCGCAGCCGCCCCACTCGTCGCCCTCGGGCTCTTCGGGCTCCTCCATGCCCGGCGACACCACCGCTCTCCTGTTGTGTGGGGCGCGGCTGACCGACGGCCGGACCGTGGACGTACGGCTGGGCGGCGGGCGCATCGAGGCGGTCGGCACGGTGGGAAGCCTGGCGGTGGGCGGCACGCTCGCGTGCGGGGCACGCGTGGACCTGAGCGGCTATCTGCTCCTGCCTGCTCCGGCCGAACCGCACGCCCACGGCGACACCGCGCTGTCGGCCGACGGGGACGGTCCCGCCTCGTACGACCCCCAGGACGTCCAGCGCCGCGCCACGGAGGCGGCATTGCTGCAACTCGGGCACGGGGCGACGGCGTTGCGGGCACACGTGCGCGTGGGCGACGTGCAGGGGCTCGGAGCGCTGGCCGCCGTGCTGCGGGCTCGGCGTTCGCTGCGGGGGCTGACCGAGCTGACGGCCGTGGCGATGCCGCGGGTGCTGACCGGCGTCGCCGGGGCGGACGGGCTCGCCGTGCTGCGGGACGCGGTCAAGATGGGCGCCTCGGTGGTGGGCGGGTGTCCGGACCTGGACCCGGATCCGACCGGGTATGTGGAGGCGGTCCTGGAGATCGCCTCCGAGTACGGCTGCCCCGTCGACCTGCACACCGACGCCGACGACCCGGCCCGCCTCGCCCGCCTCGCCGCGATGGCCGGCGGGCTGCGCCCCGGCGTGACCCTCGGCCCGTGCGGGGGGCTGGACCGGATGCCCGCCGAGGCGGCCCGGCGCACCGCCGACCAGCTCGCGGCGGCCGGGGTGACCGTGGTGTGCGTGCCCCAGGGCGGCTGCTCCGGCACCGACCGGCGCGGCACGGCTCCGGTGCGGCTGCTGCGTGCGGCCGGTGTGCGGGTCGCCGCGGGCAGCGGTGCGCTGCGGGACCTGTCGAACCCGGTGGGGCGCGGCGACCCCTTGGAGGCGGCCTATCTGCTCGCCTCCCGGTACGGGCTGCGTCCCGAGGAGGCCTACGACGCCGTGAGCGGGTCGGCGCGGGCGGTCCTGGGGCTGCCCGAGGTGCGGGTCGAGGCGGGCTTCCCGGCCGAGTTGCTCGCCGTGCGCGGGGACCGGCTGGCGGGGGCGCTGTCGCTGGCGTACAGCCGGATCGTCGTGCACCGGGGGCGGGTTGTGGCCCGGACGAGTGCGGTACGGGAGTACCGCAACTCCGCCGCCGCGGCCGAGCTGGGGCTGCCTCGGCAGGGGCGGGGCAGCGTGTCGTAGGGCGGGCGACTTTCGGGGAACGGCGGGTGAGGGGCGCGGGACGGCGCCTCCCGGCGGGCGGGGGGAGGGGTCGCAGGACGGTGCCTCCCGGCGGACGGGGGGAGGGGTCGTAGGACGGGCGACTTCGCGGCTGCGGCCGAGGTGTCGTAGGACGGCAGGCACGCCGCTGAGGCGTGGCTCAAGTCGTGCGGCGGATGCGGTCGGCCGGGCGTACGGTCGGAAGCATGCGCATTGTCATCGCTGGTGGTCATGGTCAGATCGCGTTGCGGCTGGAACGGCTGCTCGCCGCACGCGGGGACGAGGTCGCGGGGCTCATCCGCCGCGCCGAACAAGGCGACGACCTGCGGGAGGCAGGGGCCGAACCGATCGTGCTGGATCTGGAGTCGGCCTCGGTCGAGGAGGTCGCGGAGCATCTGCGGGGCGCGGACGCGGCCGTGTTCGCGGCGGGTGCCGGTGCGGGCAGCGGGGCCGCGCGCAAGGAGACGGTGGACAAGGCGGCGGCGATCCTGTTCGCGGACGCGGCGGTCCGGGCGGGTGTACGCCGATACGTCGTCGTTTCGTCGATGGGTGCCGACGCCGAGCACGAGGGCGATGATGTGTTCGACGTGTACCTGCGGGCGAAGGGCGAGGCCGACCGGTACATCCAGAATCTGGACGAACTGGACTGGACGATCCTGCGCCCCGGAATGCTGACGAACGACGCCGGTACGGGTCTTGTACGGCTGGAGGCGCACACCGGCCGCGCCTCGATCCCCCGCGACGACGTGGCCGCCGTACTCGCGGAGTTGGTGGACTCCGCCGCGACCGCCGGCCTGACGCTCGAAGTGGTCGGCGGATCGACGCCGGTGTCGGTCGCGGTGAAGTCGGTGGCGGGCAACTGAGCAGTCGCGCGGAGGGGTGGTTGACGGCCGTGCCGCTGGGTCAGAAGAGGGGCAGCTGACCCGGCATTTCGGGGACGACGTAGCCGTCCAACGCGGTTTGGGCGGCGTCGGCTTGGGCCTGGCGGCGGGAGCCGGGGCAGGAGACCAGCGCGCCGTGCTCGCGGGCGCCGGGCGGGTCGTGCCGTGCGAAGCGGCCGGCGACGACGGCGATTTCGCGACGGCATTCGGGGCAGCGTCTGCGGCGAGTGGACATGGGGTCAGTTTGCCCCGGGGCCGCGGGGATCAGGGCTACCGGCCGCGGCGGTGCGCGCCGTCTGCCGCCGCGTGGTCTTCGGTCGGCGGTCAGCGGTCAGCGGTCGTCTGTCAGCGGTCAGCGGTCAGCGGTCAGCGGTCAGCGGTCAGCCGATGTAGGGCGCACGCGGACGCTTGCGGCCAATACGCCTCCTTTTACGGGGTATTCGGGCTACATCAGCGGCAACACCCCTTCGATTACGAGGAGATACGCGCCGTGAGCGCCCTGAAGCGCCGGCTCGACCGCAGCCTGACCGCACAGGCCGTCCTGGCTTTCCTGCTGGCTCTGGCCATCACCGCCCTGTTCTCACGCCCGGACGAGCATCCGGCCTCCTGGCTGCTGCGGAGCGTGCTCTATACGGGTTTCGGCGTCGTCTTCATGGTCGTACAGCGCCGCAGGATCGGCCGCGCGACCGGCACCGACCCGAGCAGGCTCGCCGACCTCAACCGCAAGATCCGGCACCGCGAGGTGCCCACCGATCCCGAGGAACGGGCGGTCATGCGCCGGCTGATCGCCGAGCACCTGCGGCGGATGGAACGCGGACGCAGGTGGCTGCCGTACTGGATGGGCCTGATGGGCCTCATCGCGGTCGGAGTACTCGTCCTCGGCGCCGTCACCGGCTCCCTCTCCCTCCCCGTGTTCTCCGCCGTCCTCCTGATCGGCATCTCCTGCTGGACTCTCTGGATGCGCCGCCGCTCCATGGACCGCTGTCGCCATATGCAGTCGGCACTGAGGGAGCAGGACGCACGGGTGCCGTAAAACGAAGAGACCCCCTCCGCTCTGCGTTTCCGCAGTTCGGAGGGGGTCTCTTTCTCAGCGTGGCGGCGCCAGGATTCGAACCTGGGAAGGCTGAGCCGGCAGATTTACAGTCTGCTCCCTTTGGCCGCTCGGGCACACCGCCGGGGTTGCTGCCGTTCGAACCGCTTTTCGGCGGTCCTCGCTGGCAACGACGTAAACAATACCCGATGCGGAGGGGTGCTTCGCCACCCGATTGATCTGCGCTCGAGCGAGCCCGGGTGGCTAGGCTTGTCCGGATGCGGCCCGCGCACCACGCCGGGCTCGGCGGCCACCCCCACGCCCGCCGAACCGCACCCCACAAGCACCCCGATACAAGGAGCCACAGGACATGGCCGACTCCAGTTTCGACATCGTCTCGAAGGTCGAGCGGCAGGAGGTCGACAACGCCCTCAACCAGGCCGCCAAGGAGATCTCGCAGCGCTACGACTTCAAGGGCGTGGGAGCCTCGATCTCGTGGTCCGGTGAGAAGATCCTGATGGAGGCGAACTCCGAGGACCGCGTCAAGGCCGTCCTCGACGTCTTCCAGTCCAAGCTGATCAAGCGCGGCATCTCGCTGAAGGCCCTGGACGCGGGCGAGCCCCAGCTCTCGGGCAAGGAGTACAAGATCTTCGCGTCCATCGAGGAGGGCATCTCCCAGGAGAACGCGAAGAAGGTGGCGAAGATCATCCGCGATGAGGGTCCCAAGGGGGTCAAGGCTCAGGTGCAGGGCGACGAGCTGCGCGTCAGCTCCAAGAGCCGTGACGACCTGCAGGCCGTGATCGCGCTGCTGAAGGGCAAGGACTTCGACTTCGCGGTCCAGTTCGTGAACTACCGGTGAGCCGGATGAACCCGGTGGGCCCGACGGGCTGCTGACTCACGGCGTACGGGAAAGGGTGGGCACCCGTCGGTGCCCACCCTTTCTCGCCTGCTGGCTGCGGTCCAAGGGTGTGCCCGGCCGTACCGGGCCGTGCTACCGGGTCAGTCGCGGGAGTTGCCGAACAGGATGCGGTAGGCGATCAGGAGGACCAGCGAGCCGCCGATCGCCGCCGCCCATGTCGCGCCGTCGTAGAAGTGCTTGGTGATCGGGTGGTCCAGGAAGCGGGCCGATATCCAGCCGCCTATGAACGCGCCCGCGATGCCGATGAGCGTCGTGCCGATGAAGCCGCCCGGGTCGCGGCCCGGCAGCAGGAACTTGGCGATGGCTCCGGCCAACAGCCCCAGGATGATCCAGCTGATGATCGTCATGCCGTGAACCTGCCCTCCCGCTCTGTGCATCAACTGTCCGAACGGTGTGATTTCGGTGGGGACAGCCTGTGCGTCATGTGCCACGCGTCCACCGCGTGGGCCGCCTGTCGGCCGGCTCGCACGATCCGGTCTCGGCGCGCTTGTTCGTGTTCCGTTGCTGGGGAGGACGCTTCGGCGGTGCTCACCGGTTGCAGCGATCAGTAGGGTGCGAGCCATGACAAGGTCCGGCTCCGCCTCCGAACTGCGACGCACCCTGGGCGTCGGCGACGCCGTGGTCATCGGGCTCGGCTCGATGATCGGGGCCGGGATCTTCGCCGCCCTGGGACCCGCGGCCCGTGCGGCCGGCTCCGGGCTGCTGCTCGGCCTGGCGGTCGCCGCCGTGGTCGCCTACTGCAACGCCACGTCGTCGGCGCGGCTGGCCGCGCTGTACCCGGCCTCCGGCGGCACCTACGTGTACGGGCGCGAGCGGCTCGGCGCGTTCTGGGGTTATCTCGCGGGCTGGTCGTTCGTGGTCGGCAAAACGGCCTCCTGTGCGGCGATGGCGCTCACCGTGGGCGCGTACGTCTGGCCGGGGCAGGCCCATGCCGTGGCCGTCGCGGCCGTGGTGGCGCTGACCGCGGTGAACTACGGCGGCATTCAGAAGTCCGCCTGGCTGACGCGGGTGATCGTGGCGGTGGTGCTGGCCGTCCTCGCTGCCGTCGTGGTCGTGTGTCTGGGGTCGGGGGCATCCGAGGCCGGGCGCCTGGACATCGGGGCCTCCGAGGGCGCGGGGGGCGTGCTGCAGGCGGCCGGCCTGCTCTTCTTCGCCTTCGCCGGGTACGCCCGCATCGCGACCCTGGGCGAGGAGGTACGGGATCCCGCGCGCACCATCCCCCGGGCGATCCCGCTGGCGCTGGGCATCGCGCTGGCTGTGTACGTGTGTGTGGCGGTGGCCGTCCTCTCTGTGCTGGGGGCGGATCGTCTGGGGGCTGCGGCCGCTCCGCTGGCCGAGGCGGTGCGGGTGGCCGGCGTGCCGTGGCTGGTGCCGGTCGTGCGGGTCGGGGCTGCCGTGGCCGCGCTGGGTTCGCTGCTCGCCCTGATCCTGGGTGTCTCCCGGACGACGCTGGCCATGGCCCGTGACCGGCATCTGCCCGGCGCGCTGTCGGCCGTGCATCCGCGTTTCCAGGTGCCGCACCGGGCCGAACTGGCCGTGGGCGCGGTCGTCGCCGTCCTCGCCGCCACGGTGGACGTGCGGGGCGCGATCGGCTTCTCCTCCTTCGGTGTGCTCGCGTACTACGCCGTGGCCAACGCCTCGGCCTGGACGCTGAGTCCCGCCCCGACGGCCCGGCTGCTGCCGGCTCTGGGACTTGTCGGGTGCGTGGTGCTGGCGTTCGCGCTGCCAGTGGTTTCGGTGGTCACGGGCGCGGGGGTGCTGGTGGTGGGTGTGGTGGCGTACGCCGTGCGACGGTGGGCGGAGGGGCGGCGGGGGGCGTAAGCCTGCGGTGGTGGGCGGACGGGAGACGTGAGGGCTCAGGGTTCGCGGCGGTGGGCGGGCAGGAGGCGCGGGCGCGCAGGGTCCGCGGCGTGGGGCTGTCAGCCGGTCGGCGCCTGCGCTGTGCGTATGCGGAAGTCGGGCCAGGGGGCCATCTGGAAGTCGTCCTCCATCACGTCCCACCAGCCGGTGCCCTCGACCCAGGAACGCAGCCAGTCGGCGAGGGTGGGAGTGTCCACGAACCAGGCGTGGTCGGGGTCGCCCGGGTTGGGCTCGAAAAGCAGGACCGTCGCCTCCGGGGAACGGCAGTCCACGCAGGCGTACATGGCGCAGCCCCAGTGGGATATCGGCAGGACTCCCTCCGGCCAGGGCCAGTCCGGGTCCTTGCGGCCGCTCTCGCGGTTGGCCAGGTACTGCACGACGGCGGCGGGCTCGCCTGCGGGCGGACCGTCGAGGAGGGGCAGCAGGCCGTATTCCGGGCCGAATCCGCCGTCCCCTATCCGCAGGTACAGGTCGGCGAGCAGCGACGGCAGGGAGAAGCCCAGGGCGGCCTCGGCGCGGGACAGGGTGTCCGTGGCGACGGGCGCGGGGAGGGAAGTCCAGCCGTAGGGTCGGGTGTTGCGTGCCTTGGCCGCCACCCGTGCCAGCAACTGCTCGTTCTCGGTCATGGGTTCATGATGCAAGGCGGTACTGACAGTCGGGCCGGCCTGTGGACAACCGCCGACCTGTGGACAACCGCCGGTTGTGGACAACCGCCGGGTTGTGGACAACTCCCGGGCCGGGGGCGGAGGTGCTGGCTGGACCGGCTGCTTGCGTCCGGGTCGGGTGGGCCGAGGCGGTGGCGAGGGTGTACCCGAAGGGCCACAGGGCGTAGACGCCGACCCGGAAGGCGGCGATGCCGGACGGGACCGTCTTCACACGTTCCCGATCACCCTCCAAGGGCGCTGCGGTTCCGCCTGAGCGCATGACCAGCTGATACTGGTGGTGGCAGGCAGTGCCGGCGGACCGACCTGGAGAGGTATCGATCAATGAAGCTCTTGAACCTGCTGCTGAACATCCTGTGGCTGGTCCTCTGCGGCATCTGGATGGCGATCGGCTACCTGATCGCGGCGTTGATCTGCTTCATCTTGATCGTCACCATCCCGTTCGGTATCGCGTCGCTGCGTATCGCGGGGTTCGTGCTGTGGCCGTTCGGTCGGACCACTGTGGAGCGACCGGACGCCGGGAGCGGCTCCTTCATCGGCAACGTGATCTGGGTGATCTTCGCGGGGTGGTGGCTGGCGCTGGGGCACCTGATCACGAGCATCCCGCTGTTCGTGTCGATCATCGGGATCCCGTTCGGGTGGGCCAACCTGAAGCTCATTCCAATCTCGCTCATGCCGCTGGGGCGTGAAGTGGTCGCGACAGATCAAGGGTTCGGCGGACGCTGACAAAGGGGGGTGGTCGGGTCGTCGGTCGAGGAGCGCATCGCTCCCCGCCCGGTCGGCCCTCCGCCGCCAGCACGAGCCTCACTCGCTTCCCGCGGAAGTCGGCCCCACCACGCGTGTCCGCGGCAGTACGCTGGGTGCACGGCCGCCCGAGTACCCGGCCCTCTCCGTGTACCGCCGTTCCGTGCAACAGAGGCCCTGCGCAGCGCTGAAGCCACTCCCCGGAGGAGATGGGCGCGGATGAGCCCATATCCCGATCTGTTCGACGAGTGCCGCGTGGTCCGGGCCGGCGGTGAGCTGGACGTCACCACGGCGCCGGCTTTCGCACACGACCTGGAGTCCGCACGGTACGACGGCGGGCCGCCCTTCCTCATAGTCGACCTGCGCACGTGACGTTCATGGAGGGCCGTGCCCTGGATCCCCTGTGTGCGGCTTGGCACGACTGCCGTCGCCGGGGTGGGTGGGTTCGCGTCGTCCACTTCCGGCCGGGCACGACCTTGCTGTTCCGGGCCTGCGGCCTGCAGACTCGTTTCCCCCGTTACGCCAGCCCCCAGGATGCCTGGCGAGGCGTACTCGCCGGCTGCTCGGCGCCTGACCGACCCCATGAGGCGCCCAGGCGGTCGCGCGGCCCGGAAGCCGGCAATGACCGAATCGGGTGCCGTGATCAGCGACGGCATGGCCGAGGTGCTGCACCGGCTGCACCTCGACGGTCCTGGTGATCCGGCTCCTGCCTGGGCGCGGGTCCTCGGTGCCGAGGGCGTCGCTCTGACCCTGCTCGTCGGCGGCGCGCGTACACCGGAGCCGATGTGGTGTCACCCCGAGCTGAGCGTGCGGTTCGAGGAGCTTCAATTCACGCTGGGCGAGGGCCCTGGCCCGGACACGATCCGCACCTGCTCGGCCGTCCTGGAGCCGGTCCTGAGCTGCGTGCGCCGCGATCGTTGGCCCGCGCTGCTGCCTGCCGCGGCGAAGCTGGGTGTCAACGGTGTCTGCTGCTTCCCGTTCGGCCTCGGCGTCCCCCCGGCCGGAGCCCTGACCGTGTTGTGCGACGGGCAACGGCGAATGGACACGCGTCGGTACGTGGCCGCGAGCGCCCTGGCAGCGGCACTGACCGGCGCGTTCCTCGACGGGGACCTGCGGCGCCACGGCGCCGGTCTGGCTGTGGGTGTTCCCGAACCACCGTCGGGGCTGCATCGCGCGGCCGTGCACCAGGCCACGGGAATCATCAGCGTCCAGCTCGGCGTGCCCTTGCAGGAAGCGCACTTGCGCCTGCGGGCTCACGCCTACGGCAGCGAACGCCCTCTGGGGGAAGTGGCCGAGGACGTGGTCGCCCGCAGGCTCCGGTTCCGCGACGACTTCGACGACGATGTAAGCGGGCCGCATATGCCCGACGGAGGAAAGAGATGATCAGCATGGCCCGCGAACGACGTCTGGCCGAGATTTTCGTGGAGGTCGCGGACTCTCTCGTCGACGACTTCGACGTGATCGACCTGCTGCAACGGCTGTCCGCGCGGTGCGTCGAGCTGCTCGACGTGTCGGCGGCCGGCATTCTCCTCGCGGACGCCCACGGCGAACTGCAGATCATCGCCGCCTCGGACGAACACACCCGGATCTTGGAGTTGTTCGCGCTCCAGCACGACCAAGGCCCGTGCGTGGAGTGCTACCGCACCGGCAACGCCCGAACCAACATCGACCTGGCGCGCCCGGAGGCCACCGAGAGCTGGCTGAGTTTCGCCGCCCGCGCCCGCGCGACCGGGTACGTGGCCACGCACGCCATACCCCTGCGCCTGCGCAGCCGGGTCGTCGGGGCGCTCAACCTCTTCCAGACCAGGGCTCACCGCCTGGGCGACGACGACATCGCGCTCGCCCGCGCCCTCGCCGACGTGGCCACCATCGCGATCCTGCAGCAGCGCACGCTGGAGCAGTCGCACGTCGAGAACAGCCAGCTGGAGACCGCGCTGAGCAGCCGCATCCTGATCGAACAGGTCAAGGGCGTGCTGGCGGAGCGTTGGAACACCTCCGTCGATGGCGCCTTCGCCGCCTTCCGCTCGTATGCCCGTGCCCATCACCTGCGTCTGTCGGAGTTCGCCGCGCAGATCATCTCGGGCGACTTCGACACCGACGGCATCCCGCCACCGGCACCGGAGCACCCGGGGGACCACAGCGGCTGACCGCCGTCACGTTTCGGTGCCGGTGTCGATGAGGATCTGTGCGGCCCGGGTGACGTTGTCGGCGCGCACCGCTTCGGCCATGGCGGCGCGTGCGGCCTCGGGTGTGGCGTGCGGCGGGATCACGAGGAGAGAGACGAGGTCCGCTTCACCCCGAGTGACGAGGACGGTGTCGTCCCCGACGGGGAACGAGTCGACGCGGACGACGTGGTCGCCGACTACCAGCCGCCTCGGCAATCCGTTCCAGGCACTCACGTCCAGGCCGACCCGTGTGATCGGGCCCAGCAGCCCGGTCAGCGCCGTGATCAGGCCGGGAAGCTCGACAGCGATGTCACGGGAGCGCGGCCACCATGCCCCGTCGAGAACGCCCTGGCGGTCTGCCGTGGTCTCCAGCCGTACGACGGCCGTACCGGGCTCCACGGGCCCGAGGGCGGTGTCCGGGAGCGGGGTCACCCGCCGGGAATCGGATCCGGTACCCATGGCACACCTCCCTCGACGTCGTCGACAGCGGCCGCCATGAGCGGCCCCGCGACCTCCTCGGTCGTGTCCGGGGGCACCACCAGCAGGTCCCAGCGACCCTGGCCGGGGGCCAGCAGGACGACGGTGTGCGGGGCGGAGGCGGCAAGGTTCCTGCTCAGCCGTACGACCTGGTTGGCGACGAGCATCCGGCCGGGACCGGCGGCCCATGTCTCCCCGTTGACGGTCACGCTGGCGACCTGTCCCCATTCCCGGGGCAGCCCCGCCAGCAGACGCGGGAGTTCCAGGAGAAGGTCGTTGGAGCGCGGCCACCACGCCCCGTCGATGGACCGGGGCAGACCGTGCGGTGCCAGGCGCAGACGCAGTACGGAGTCGGACGGAAGCGAGGGCTGGAGTGCGGTGGTCATGAGGGACTCCTGTCGACTGCCGTGCGTGAGCGGGTATTTGACGTCAGACGAGGCGGACAGCGACCCGGTCCCGCATCGGCCGGCGGACGACGTGAACCCGGTCCGGTCGCCTCCGGCCGTCGCGCGCTGCCACCAGACTGTCCGGTGTGCCGGTGTGAAGGGAGCGGTGTCCGTCGGAGACGCCGTGACGGGGGCTGACTGCCATGGACGGGGCTCCTGCCCTCGATGAGGCCGCTCGGACGGGTGGTGCGGCCGGGGTCACGGGCTGCCCCTGGGACGGATGGCGTGCCGAGGACGACTCATCGGTGACGACTCATCGGTTGCGCACGAAACACCCTGGTTCTCCTCACCTTACTCCTCGGGGGAGAGAACGACCGTGACGTGCTGGTAGGCGGCTTCCGGCAGGTGTGCACGGGCCGGCGGCGCTTTGACACCGACCGTTGCCGGACGTTGACTGGCAGGACGGTGCGGGACCGTAAGGGCGCGGACCAGGTCTCCGCAAGCCCGCTAGCAGACCGTCGAGAAGGCGAACGGCGCCTTCGGACGGTACCCCACTCCCAGGGAAGCGGTACACACGACGATGTACGACCAGACACGCGCCCAGCAGCCGGCTGACCGGCCCTCGGCCCCGGACGAACGCCGTGCAACGGGCCCGGAGCCGCTGCTCACCTCGGACGGACGGGAGGAGATCGCGCGCCGCCTCGGACATGCCGTCAACACCTTCGCGGACAGCCCGCGCGAGGCGCTGGAGGAGGCCGAGCTCGCCTTCGACGAAGCCACCGCCCAGTTGGCGAACGCCCTGGCGGAGCGGCGACGGTCCCTTCGTGCGAACTGGGCGGGACTCGACCCCGAAACGCGGTCCACCGAGCTGCGGTTGGCGCTGCGGGAGTACCGGGAACTCACCGGGCGGCTGCTGCGTGCATAGGCGGCCGCGGGACCTGCGGTGAGGCCGATGCCGGGCGCGGGATCGTGCCCGGCTCCGCTGCTTCCGGCGGCCGCCGCCGGTGACTAGGACCTGGGCGGCGGCCGTCGGGGCTCCCCGCGCGGGCCCCTCCCCCCTCGGGGGTGCACGATGCGGGAGCCGGGTGCCCCGCGCCGGACCATGCGGCGGTACAACGGAAGGTGACCGCGCCGGTCTCGCGACGAAGGGAAGCGACTGGGTGAGCACAGGACGGCCGGAACGGGCGGAGGAGCCGACTGCTCTGCTGAGGCCTGAAATCGGTCCTTGCCCGGGGTCATGGGGCACGGGCAGCCGTCGATGCTGCCGAACTGTGTGCGTCCGCCGCGGGATTCCGCGGTCGGCCGAACACCGTAACCCTACGTGTACCTGCCCCGGGTGAGAACCCTTCCGCACGTCCCGCTCGCCGGATCGCGGGGCGGAGTAGCTTGGAACGCACCGGGAGTCGCCCATACGCCGGCCCACCGTCGGCGTCGTTCTCGGCGCACCATGACACCGGTCCGTCTCGCGGCGGCCCGGGGACAGGGACGGCGACATGAACGCGTCCACCGGTCGACGCGCCCGGCCCCACCTAGAGGACCGCGCCCGGCCCTACCGAGAGAACCTCGCCCCAGCGCCTCCGGCCAGGCTCACCCTGCGCCCGCCGACCTTCCCGCCCGGTCCGGTGAGCGGCGCTTGGTGGCCACGCTCCGACGACCTGGCCGCCGAGCTGCCCGCTCTCGTAGAGGCGTTCGACACGGCGTGGGGCCGGGTGACGCGGATGGCCGCACACCGCAGCGTCTGGCGCGATGCGCCGTGCGACCTGCCGGTCCCCGGTCACACGGTGCGGGCCGCGTGGTACACGTCCGGTTTCGACCCGCACGCAGTACGGCTCTTCGCCTGCGGGGTCGGACGCCGTGACCTGCTGGTCGTCCCGCCCGGGACGGAGCAGACCACGGCACGACGGCTGATGAGTGCTGCGGCCGATCCCGCCCGCAATCTCACCGCGAGCGCGCTGCTGGACCTCTGACGGCTCGCCCCTCTCTCCACCGCTCTTTCTCTCTCACCGGGAGTAACCTATGGATACCGAGGGCTCTTCGCGCAGCGCGACCGGCGGTGCCGTTCCCGGCGAGCGTCCAACGGGCAGCCGTTCTCGGCTCCCGGGACGGGACCTCACGATGGAACCGCTACACACTCCGGCGGCGCCCGCGGATCCTCCACACACGTACCGCATGCCACTGCCCCGCCTGACTGTCACGCAGGGGTTCGGACATGGCCCGTTGGACGGAGCCTGGTGGCCGCGCTGCGAGGTGCTGGAACTGGAACTTCCCTCGCTCGTCGGCCTGTTGGAGCCTGAGCGGGGCGCGACCGTGCGCGTGACCGTGGACACCGCCCAGTGGCCCGACGCGCCGCCCACGGTCATGGCACGTGGCCGCGAGATCGCCGTGGAGGCGACGGGATCCTCCGATCAGACGCACTTGATCACCTTGGACGGCGACACAGTGGGATGTTGGGTGCTCCTGGTCATCCCGCCCGGGGAACCCGCGGACACGGCCGGTCGGCTGCTGCGCGCCGCCGGCCGGTACAACCTCACCGCTGTGCGCGGCGCGTGACGCCCGCGGGTGTTCGAGTGATCACCGTTTCGCCGCCGTCTGCCGACCGCCGGCCTCTCCAAACGGGATGCACAGATTCCTTGTCCTGGGGTAATAGTCGAAATATCGCCCCGACGATTTCGCACCGGCATCGGCGAGCGGGATCACAGATCCCGCGGTCTGGGATGTGATCGTGATGGACAACCCTCGAAACGGCACCCCCGTGCGGTTCGACGGGCACGTCGTCCCCGGTCGGGAACCGCTCCTGCACAAGATCAGCGAACTACAGAGGGAAATCGACCAGCTGCAAGAGGCTGTCGTCTCCCACGCCGTGGTCGATCAGGCCATCGGCGTGGTCATCGCCCTCGGCGGTCTGCGCCCCTGCCAGGGCTTCGAGGTGCTCCGCGAGGTCTCCCAGAGCACCAACGCGAAACTGCGCCAGATATCCGAGCTGATCGTGAACTGGGTCCACGGTGACCACTTGCCCGACGAGATTCAGGAGGCGTTGCAGAAGGCACTTACCGGCACAGGATCCATCTGAGGCGGAAACAGCTCTGCCGCCCGCGGTGTGTGCCGGACGGCAAAGCGGGCGGACGAATGCAATGCCGGCTCTTGTCCGAACCAACACGCGACGCGACCTCCGCCCATCGGGTCCCCCCCTCATCAGCACCGAAAACGTCGCGCCGAAATCTCGGTTCGCCCACACGGCGTGGCGCAGCGACCGTGAGCGCCCACCGCCTTCAGACGAGCACCAGCAGGCGGCGGGAGGTGAAACGCGATGGTCCCCGGGCATCGGCAGGGAGGCGGCGCCGGCCCCAGGACAGCAGTGCCCGGTGGGTCTCCGTGTCGCCTCGGTCGACCAGGGTGACACCCAGGGCGCCCGTGTGGTCGCCGAGCAGCCGCTTCTGCAGGCGCCGGGCGAGGTTCCAGTCGCGGCCCTGGTCCTGGGCACGCACCCGGCGCTCGACGAGGATGTCGGCGATCGCAGAGAGTTTCCCGGACACCGCCAGACGGAACGGACCCGCCGGAAGACTCGCATCGAGGCCCTGCCACCAAGGCCTGCCGTAGCGCACTGGGAAACCGTAGGCGCAAGCCGTGAACATCGTCGCACCAGGGGGACCCACGGCCTCCGCGACGAGCATGAGGTGAGGCTCCAGGCCGCCGCTGGCGTGACTCCTCGGGTGGGATCCGCTGGGATCCGACAGGACCGGAACAGAAGATCGCCGGGTGACCCGGCATATGCGCGGTCATGGGACGAACCTTGCTCCCCAACCGTGGTGAGGGTCGGCGGCCGGCGTCTGCGGATCGGCCGGGCTCACGCCGGGAAACGTACCGCGGCGTCGATGGCGGCCTGGGCTGTTGCCTGGTCCGCGAACGGACCGACGTGACCGAGTAGTTCGCGCCGCAGAGACTTGTGGAACCGCTCGATCTTCCCGGTGGCGGTCGGTGATCGGGGTTTGGCCAGCCGGGCGATGATGCCGTTCTCCCGGCAGATCCGTTCGAAGAGGACCTCGGCCGGGGGCGGCTTGGTGAAGCGGCCGGTGAACTGCCTGCCGTTGTCCGTCAACACCTCCGACGGCACCCCGTAGGTGGTTGCCGGTGATCAGCTTGCACATCGCGCCCGCTGGCCAGGAACCTCCCGGCGGCCAGCTACCCGAGGAACAGCCAGAAGCCGCTCAGGACGGGCCAGATGACGTTCAGGATGGTTTCACAGGGGGCGTCCTGCCATCTTCTCGAGCCGGGCGATGCGGTCCGCCATCGGCGGATGCGTCGAGAACATCTTGGACAGTCCCTGACCGGGACGGAAGGGGTTCGCGATCATCATGTGGCTGGCCGTCTCGATGCGCGGCTCGGGCGGCAGCGGCAGCTGCTTGGTGCCCGTCTCCAACTTGCGCAGGGCGCTGGCCAGGGCGAGCGGGTCGCCGGTCAGCTGGGCGCCGGAGGCGTCGGCCTCGTACTCCCTCGACCGGCTGATGGCCAGTTGGACGAGGGAGGCCGCGAGCGGGCCCAGGATCATGATGAACAGCATTCCGATGAGGCCGGGGCCGTCATCGTCGTCGGAGCGGCCGATCGGGATGAGCCAGGCGAAGTTGACCAGGAACATGATCACCGAGGCGAGCGCTCCGGCGACCGACGAGATGAGGATGTCGCGGTTGTAGACATGGCTCAACTCGTGGCCGATGACGCCACGCAGTTCGCGCTCGTCGAGGAGGCGCAGGATGCCTTCCGTGCAGCACACCGCGGCGTTGCGCGGATTACGGCCCGTCGCGAAGGCGTTGGGCGCCTCTGTCGGCGAGATGTACAGGCGGGGCATGGGCTGGCGTGCCTGGGTGGAGAGCTCGCGGACCATGCGGTAGAGGGCAGGGGCCTCGAACTCGCTCACCGGGCGCGCGCGCATCGCGCGTAGCGCCAGCTTGTCGCTGTTCCAGTACGCGTACGCGTTCGTCCCGAGGGCGACGAGAACCGCGACGACGAGCCCCATGCGGCCGAAGAAACTGCCGATGACGATGATGAGGGCGGACAGTCCTCCGAGGAGTACTGCGGTCCTTAGCCCGTTGTGCCGGCGGTGCACGGTACGCCCTCCAAGTGCTGCAGCAGGGGAACCCTTTGCTTGCGGATCTTGCTTGCTGTCTCCGGTGCCGCTGGTGCCGTGGTGTCACGTCCAGTGGACCCTCCTGTCCTGGTCAACGCCAGGCGAGGGTCACTAGTTCCCTTGTGCGTACGGCGGCATGCCTCCGCCGTCCGGGTGAGCGGCTCGGGACAGGAGCTCAGAAGAGGCCGGTGTCGGCGAAGCGCAGGACCAGCTGGGGAGCTCCGGAGAGGGCGACGCCGAGGACCCCGGTGAGGGCGATCGCCGCTGTCAGAGGCGCCGGGAGGCGGTGCTCGACGGGCTCGCCCTCCGGGGCCCGGAACAGCAGCGCGGTCCACTGGAGGTAGTAGAAGAGCGCGACGACGACGTTGACGGCCATGATCACGGCGAGCCAGCCGAGTCCCGCGTCGACGGCCGCCGAGAACACGGTGACCTTGGCGAACAGGCCGATGATGCCGGGCGGCAGTCCGGCCAGGCAGAGCAGGAAGAAGGCCAGGAGCAGGGCGGCGAGCGGGTTCCTGGCGTACAGGCCGCGGTAGTCGGTGAGGCGGTTGGCGGTCTTCGTGCGGCCCACCAGTGCGGCGACGGCGAAGGCACCGAGGTTCACGGCCGCGTACATGAGGGCGTAGGCGACGGTGGAGCCGACGGAGTGCTTCGGGTGCCCGGAGTACGCGGCCGCGGCGATCGGTACGAGGAGGTAGCCCGCCTGGCCGACCGACGACCAGGCGAGGAGGCGTACCGCGCTGTACGCGCGCGTGGCCTGCTGGCGCAGGGCGCCGACGTTGCCGACGGTCATGGTGAGGGCGGCCAGGGCGGCGAGGGCGGGGCCCCAGACGTCGGCGTACGACGGGAAGGCGACCACGGTGACGAGGATGAGGCCGGTGAAGCCGACCGCCTTGCCGACGACCGACAGGTAGGCGGCGATCGGCAGGGGCGCGCCGACGTAGGTGTCGGGGACCCAGAAGTGGAAGGGCACGGCCGCCGTCTTGAAGGCGAACCCGACGAGGGTGAGGACGACTCCGGTCTGGGCGAGGGTGTGGAGTTGGCCGTCGACGTGCTGGATACGGTCGGCGACCTGGGTGAGGTACAGGGTGCCGGTCGAGGCGTACACGAAGCTGATGCCCATGAGGCTGACGGCGGTCGCGGTGACCGACGACAGGAAGAACTTCAGTGCCGCCTCGGAGGACTTCCGGTCGCCGTGCCGGATGCCGACGAGGGCGAAGGCGGGCAGGGAGGCGACCTCCAGGGCGACGATCAGGGTCGCGAGGTCGCGGGAGGCGGGCAGGAGGGCGGCGCCGGCCGCAGAGGACAGCAGCAGGAACCAGTACTCCCCTTCGGGCAGTTGCCGGTCGGCGTCCCTCAGGGCCGTCACCGACAGCAGGGCCGCGAGGAGGGCGCCGCCGAACACGAGGAACTGGATGACGAGGGTGAACTCGTCCGCCGCGTAGCTGCACGCGTGCGTGCCGCCGACGCAGAAGGTGCTGCGGTCGTCGCCGAGGAGGGGCAGCAGCAGGAGTCCGGAGGCGGCGAGGCCGGCGACCGAGATCCAGCCCAGCAGCGGCTTCCTGGTCTCGCCGACGAACAAGTCGGCGACGAGGACGACGAGTCCGACGACGGCCGTGAGCGTGGGGGGCGCGATGGCGAGCCAGTCCACGGACTGGACGAGGTTCTCGGCCAGCGGCTGGGCCACGGAGCTCATCGGTTGCCTCCTGCGAGGAGCTGCTGCACGGCCGGGTCGGTAAGCCCGAGGAGGGCCTTGGGCCACAGCCCGGCGGCGACGGTGAGGGCGACGAGGGGCGTCCAGGCCGCGAACTCGTACGAGCGGACGTCGGTCAGCTGCGGGGCTTCCCGCGGTACGACGCCCATGCACACGCGCCGGACGACGACGAGCATGTACGCGGCGGTGAGGAGGGTGCCGAAAGCCGCGATGGACATGAAGGTGAGGAAGGCGGGCCGGCTGAGGTCGGCGGCGGGTTCGAACGCGCCGAAGAGGGCGAGCATTTCGCCCCAGAAGCCGGCCAGGCCCGGCAGGCCCAGGGAGGCGACCGCTGCGAAGGCGAGCAGACCGCCCAGGCGCGGGGCCCTGCCGTACAGCGCCGCGCCGGACTCCTCGGCGAGCGTGTCCAGGTCGGTGGTGCCCGTGCGGTCCTTGAGGGCGCCGACCAGGAAGAAGAGCAGGCCGGTGATGAGGCCGTGGGCGATGTTGGCGAACAGGGCGCCGTTGACGCCGGTCGGGGTCATGGTGGCGATGCCCAGCAGGACGAAGCCCATGTGGCCGACGGAGGAGTAGGCGATGAGCCGCTTGAGGTCGCCCTTGGCGCCCTGTTTGGCGAGGGCGAGGCAGGCGAGGGACCCGTAGATGATGCCGACGACCGCGAAGGCCGCGAGGTAGGGCGCGAAGATGCGGAAGCCGTCCGGGGCGATGGGCAGGAGGATGCGGACGAAACCGTACGTGCCCATCTTCAGCAGGACGCCCGCCAGGAGCACCGACCCGACGGTGGGAGCGGAGGTGTGGGCGTCGGGCAGCCAGCTGTGCAGCGGCCACATCGGCGTCTTCACCGCGAGCCCGATGCCGATCGCCAGAACGGCGATGACCTGCACGGATGTGGTCAGCGACCGGCCGTTGTCAGTGGCGAGTGCCACCATGTCGAAGGTGCCGGCCTTGATCCCGATCAGGAGCAGGCCCAGCAGCATGACGACCGAACCGAGCAGTGTGTAGAGGATGAACCGCCAGGCGGCCCGGGTACGGCCCTCGCCGCCCCAGCGGGCGATGAGGAAGTACATCGGGATGAGCACCGTCTCGAACGCCAGGAAGAACAGCAGCAGATCGAGGACGGCGAAGGTCGCGAGGGTGCCGGACTCGAGGACGAGCAGCAGCGCGACGAAGGCCTTCGGGGTCGGGCCCGCAGGCATCTTGAAGTACGAGTAGAGCGCGCAGAGGAAGGTCAGCAGCGCGGTCAGGACCAGAAGGGGGAGGGAGATGCCGTCGATGCCGAGGTGGATGCGCACGTCGAGTGCGGGGATCCAGCTGATGTCGGTCGTGGCCTGCATCTTCGACGGGTGGTCGTGGTCGAAGCCGAGCGCGAGGACGATCGCGGCGATGAGCACCACGCCGGTGACGGTCACGCCGTGGCGCAGGACGGCCTGCTCCGGGGACTTCCCCTTCAGTCCGGGCGGGGCGGGCAGGAGCGCGGCGACCGCGCCGAGGAGCGGTACGACGACGACGAACGCCAGAAGGAACTGCATCACGGACTCGCTGATATCGATCACGCCTGCTCACGCTCCCGTGGCGACGAGGAGGGCGGCGACCGCGAGGACGACGGTGCCGGCGAGCAGCGCGCTCACATAGGTCTGCACATTGCCCGTCTGGGCCCGCCGCACGGCGGCGCCCAGCAGCCGGGGCAGGGCGCCCGCACCCCGTACGTAGGTCTCGACGACCTCGCGGTCCAGGAAGCGGACGAGGCTCGCTCCGGCCTGGACCGGGCGGACGAAGAGGGCCGCGTACACGGCGTCGAGGTGGAAGCCGACGGCCGCGTGCCGGTGCAGCGGACCGAGCAGCAGCCGCCCGGGGTCGGCGGGGTCGGGCGCGTACGCCACTCCCCCGTATGCGGGCGCGTGGCTGGCGATGGCCTCGGCCTCGACCTGTCCGGCGTCGCCCTCCGGGTGGGCCGCGACCGCCCCGAGCGGCACGCGGGCCGCGAGAGCGGTGGTGTGGCGCCAGGCCGCGTAGGTGACGATTCCGCCGACCAGGGCGACGCCCGTGCCGACGACGGAGGTGGTCAGGGTCGGTGTGAGGTCGCGGCCGTCGAACCAGTCGGGCAGCGTTCGGTAGGCGAAGGCGCCGAGCGCGAGGGACGGGACGGCGAGCACCCACAGCACCACGGTCATGGTGAGGGGCTGCCTGCCGTGGTCGGGGGCTTCGGCGCCCCGGCCGTTGAAGGCCAGCAGCCACAGGCGAGTCGCGTACGCGGCGGTGAGGAGGGCCGCGAGCATTCCGGAGACGAGGATGATCCAGCCCGAGACACCGGGTGCGCGCTCGGTGTGGCCGTTGGCGACGTGCTCGGCGGCGCCCAGGACGGACTCCTTGGAGAAGAAGCCGCTGAATGGCGGGATCGCGGCGAGCGCGAGGAGCGCCACGGTCATCGTCCAGAAGGCGTCGGGCACGCGGTCGCGCAGCCCGCTCAGGCGGGACATGGCGGCCAGCGAGTTGGTGCCGGCGGCGTGGATGATCACGCCGGCCGCGAGGAACAGCAGCCCCTTGAAGGCGCCGTGCGTGAGGAGGTGGAAGACGGCGGCGGAGCGGTCGCCGACGGCGAGGGCGCCGGTCATGTAGCCGAGCTGGCCGATCGTCGAGTACGCGAGGACGCGCTTGATGTCGTCCTGGGCGAGCGCGGCGAGCCCCGAGCCGAGCATGGTGACGGCGGCCATGACGGCGAGGACGACCATCGCGGCCCGGGAGGCCTCGAACACCGGGAGGAGACGGGCGATGAAGTAGACACCGGCAGCCACCATCGTCGCGGCGTGGATCAGCGCGGAGACGGGCGTCGGGCCGGCCATGGCGTCGGGGAGCCAGGTGTGCAGCGGGAACTGCGCCGACTTGCCCGCGACGCCGGCCAGGAGGAGCAGGGCGATCACGGTCGGGTGGTCGAGTCCGCCGTGCGCGACGGTGCCGAGGATCGTCGTGATGCGGAAGGAGCCGGCCTGGGTGGCGAGGGCGAACAGGCCGATGAGGAAGGGGACGTCACCGAGCTTGGTGACCAGGAAGGCCTTGATGGAGGCGGCGCGGGCTTCCGGGGTCTCCCAGTAGTGGCCGACCAGGAAGTAGGAGCAGATGCCCATGACCTCCCAGCCGACCAGCAGCACGATCAGGTCGCCGGAGTAGACGACGAGCAGCATCGCGGAGGTGAAAAGGGAGACGAGCGCGGCGTAGGAGGGGTAGCGCGGGTCGTCGCGCAGGTAGCCAGTCGAGTAGATCTGCACGCAGGACGCGACGACGCCGACCAGGATGGCGACAAGGGCGGCGAAGCCGTCGATGTGCAGGGCGAGTTCGATGGGGACCGAGCCGGTGGGCGTCAGTTCGGTGTGGGCGTTCACGGCCTGGCCGCCGCCCTGGCGCACGGCGACCAGCACCGCCAGCACCAGGGAGGTGAGGGCCGGCAGGACGGCGAGCGGGCGGACGAAGCCGGGGGCCGTGCGGCCCAGCAGCAGGCCTGCGGCCGCGCCCAGGAACGGCAGGAGCGGTACGAGGACGGCGAGGGTGGTGGTGGTCACGCGGTGGCCTCGGCCTTCCCGGCCCCGTCGGCCGGTCCGGCCGTGAGGGCGTCGCTGTCGGGGCCGACCGTCTCGTGGCCCTCGGCGGTGTCGCGGAGCTTGTCGATGTCGGAGGTGCCGCGGTTGCGGTGGACGGCGAGGACGATCGCCAGGCCGATGCCGATCTCGGCGGCGGCGATGGCGATGGTGAACAGGGTCAGGGCCTGACCGGAGTGCAGCGTCTCCCGGGCGGCCTTGCTGAGCCAGACGTCGAAGGCGACCAGGTTCAGGTTGACGGCGTTGAGCATCAGCTCGACCGACATCAGGACGAGGATCGCGTTGCGGCGGGCGAGGACTCCGTACAGGCCCGTGCAGAAGAGAAGAGCGGCCAGGACCGCGGGATAGGCGAGATGCATCAGCGGGCGCCTTCCTGGTCGGCCGGGTGAGTGTCCGCGGCCGGGTGCGTGCCCGCGACGGGGTGAGTGCCCGTGACCGGCTTCGCCGCTCCGCTCCGCTTGGTTCCCTCGATCGGGTGATTACGGGAATCCGGGACAGATGGGGAACCACCGGTCGCCGCCCGGGAGTTCACAGGGGGAAGGCCCGACTCGGCCTTCGCCTTTCGGGACAGGACGATCGCGCCGACCAGAGCGGCGAGGAGGAGGACTGAGAGGGCCTCGAAGGGGAGGACCCAGTTCTGGAAGAGGCTCGCTCCGGTGACGGCGGTGGATCCGGCGGCCGGCCCGTCCAGATCGACCCAGGTGGTGCGGAAGGCGTCGACGACGACCCAGATCAGGGCGGCCGCGGCGGCGACGGCGACGGTGAGGGCGGCCCAGCGATTGCCGGAGTCGGCGTCCGGGGAGCGCCCGATGGGGGCCTTGGTGAGCATCAGACCGAACAGGAGGAGGACCACGACGGAGCCGACGTAGATGAGGACCTGCACCCAGGCGATGAACTCGGCGGTGAGCAGGAGGTACTCGACGGCGAGGCCACCGAGGGCGACCACCAGCCACAGGGCGGCGTGCACCAGTTGCCGGGTGGTGACGGTGACCAGCGCGGCGCCGAAGGTGGCCAGGCCGACGAGGACGAAGGCGATCTCGACACCGGTCGGCGAGAGGAAGCCGTGCTGCGCGGCGGCGAGATTCACGGCGGCCGGGTGGGCCAGGTCGGCCGAGAGGGTCACTGCTGTCCTCCCTGCGGGTCGGTGGACTCCGTCCGCGCCGCCGTGAGCTTCTCGGCGGTCTTGCGGGCGGCGGCGATCTCCTTCGGTTCCTCTGCGCCGGGGTCGAGGGCGGGCGGGGCCGGCACCGTCCACATCCACTCGCGGAGCTTGTCGCGCTCGTGGGTGAGTTCGCGGATGTCGGTCTCGGCGTACTCGAACTCCGGGGACCAGAACAGGGCGTCGAAAGGACAGACCTCGATGCAGATACCGCAGTACATGCACAGGGAGAAGTCGATGGCGAAGCGGTCGAGGACGTTGCGGCTGCGGTCACGGCCGCCGGGGGTCGCCGCCGGGACCGTCTCCTTGTGGGAGTCGATGTAGATGCACCAGTCCGGGCACTCCCGGGCGCACAGCATGCAAACCGTGCAGTTCTCCTCGAACAGGCCGATGACGCCGCGGGTGCGGGGCGGGAGGTCGGGCTGGGTGTCCGGGTACTGCTCGGTGACCGACTTCCTCGTCATCGTGCGGAGGGTGACGGCCAGGCCCTTGGCCAGGCCTGAGCCGGGGATGGGGGACATGGTTACCGGATCACCACCTTGACGATGCCGGTGAGGGCGATCTGGGCGAGGGAGAGGGGGACGAGGAGGGTCCAGGAGAGCTTCTGGAGCTGGTCCTCGCGCAGGCGGGGGTAGGTGACGCGGAGCCAGATCACGAGGAAGGCGAGGACGGCCGTCTTGAGCAGGGTCCAGACCCAGCCGAGGCCGTCGGCGCCCCAGGGGCCGTGCCAGCCGCCCAGGAAGAGGACGGTGGTCAGGCCGCACAGGACGATGATTCCGGCGTACTCGGCGAGGAGGAACAGGGCGAAACGCAGGCCGGTGTACTCGGTGTAGGCGCCGAAGATGATCTCCGAGTCGGCGACGGGCATGTCGAAGGGGGGCCGCTGGAGTTCGGCGAGGCCGGCGACGAAGAAGACGACCGCGCCGACGATCTGCCACGGCAGCCACCACCACTCGAAGGCATCGAGGATGCCGGGCAGGGAGACGGTGCCTGCGGCCATCGCGACGGAGGCGGCGGCCAGCAGCATCGGGAGCTCGTAGGCGAGGAGCTGGGCGGCGGTGCGCAGACCGCCGAGGAGGGAGAACTTGTTGGCGGAGGCCCAGCCGGCCATGAGCGAACCGAGGACGCCGACGCCCATCACCGCGAGGACGAAGAAGATGCCGGCGTCCAGGACCTGGCCGACGGCGCCCTCGTCCGGGCCGATGGGGATGGCGACGAGGACCAGGAGGTACGGGAGGAGGGCGACGGCCGGAGCGAGCTGGAAGATACGGCGGTCCGCGCCCGCGGGTACGACGTCTTCCTTCTGCGCGAACTTCACGCCGTCGGCGACGAGTT
This sequence comes from Streptomyces sp. C1-1, assembly GCF_050214755.1. Classification (NCBI taxonomy): domain Bacteria; kingdom Bacillati; phylum Actinomycetota; class Actinomycetes; order Kitasatosporales; family Streptomycetaceae; genus Streptomyces; species Streptomyces sp. C1-1. The sequence continues at coordinate 4,458,802 of NZ_CP189826.1, forward strand.
GGGCCCAGCCGTGGAAGCCGCCGGCGTACATCGGACCGAGGCGGCCCTGCATGTGGGCCATGACCTTGTGCTCGGTCTGGCCCACGATCAGGGGGAAGGTGAGGAAGACGACGAAGACGATCAGGAGTCGCAGGGCGACGTCGACGGCGTCGGTCACTGCCGGCCTCCTTCGGGGTCTTCCGGACTGCGGGTGTCGGGGGTGGAGTCGTCGGAGGTGGAGTCGTCGGGGCTCGGGCGCTCCGTGGAGTCGGGTTCGTCGAAGGCCGGGCGGGCGTGGTGCCAGGGGGCGTCCGTGCTGCGGGGGGCCTTGGAGGGCTTCGGCGAGGGCGAGCCCGTGGCACGCGGGGCCGCGGCGCCCCCGCCGGCAGCGGCTTCCGACTCGCCGTCCCGGTCGTCCCGTTCGTCCCGTTCGTCCCGCTCGTCCCGGTCACCCTGGTCAGCAGGGGTGCCCTGCTCGGCGCGGCTGCCCCGCTGGCTCGCCGAGCCCTCGCTCGCGCTGCGCGCACGGCGCCGGGCGACCGGCGCCCCCGGCGCGGAGGCTTCGGCCGTGCCGGGTGCGGGCTCGGAGGGGTCGGCCGCCGTCTGGCTCACGGATCCCGCGGCGGCCGACCGGGCACGCCGCGGCCGTCCCCCGGGCGCACCCGCAGCAGCGGCGGCGTCCGAAGCCGCGCCACCGACCGAGCCCGCAGTGCTCGCCGAAGCCGCGCCACCCACCGGGCCCGCAGCATTCTCCGAAGCCGCGTCACGGGTCGAGGCCGCAGCATTCTCCGAAGCCGCGTCACGGGTCGAGGCCGCAGCATTCTCCGAAGCCGCGCCACCGGCCGAGGCCGCAGCGCTCGCCGGACCCGCACCAGCCTCCACAGCTCCGCCGGTGCCCGCCGTTCCGCCCGTCCCGGCCGTTCCGCCGACCTGGCTCGCCGACCCCTCCGCGACCGACCGCGTACGCCGTGCCGGGCGTTCGCCTGCCGCGCGGACGGGGCGTTCGCCTGCCGCGCGGGCCGGGGCTCTCGTGGGGCGAGTCGGGGCTGGGGGAAGTTGGCCCTTCAGGGGACCCCATTCGTTGGGGTCCGGGACTCCCGGGGGGAGCATCTGGCGGCGCTTGGGGCCACCGTGGTCGGACTCGCCGGGCTCCTTGGCTCCGGGCCAGGCCTTGGCGACGCGGGCGGCGAGGACGAAGTCCTTGCGCAGGGGGTGGCCTTCGAAGGTCTCCGGGAGGAGGAGGTGGTCCAGGGCGGGGTGGCCCACGAAGTCGACGCCGAACATCTCGTGGGTCTCGCGCTCGTGCCAGGCAGCGCCCGCGTACACGCCGACGGCGGAGGGCAGGGCGGGGGCCTCGTGCGGGACCGTCGTGCGCAGGAGCAGGCGGCGGACCGGGGACAGGGCGACGACGTGGGCCGTGACGCGGAAACCCGTGCCCGGTTCGTCGACCGCGCTCAGCCAGTCGAAGTAGGTGCAGGTGAGGCGGTCACGGGCCGTTCCCAGCGCGGTGAGCCAGGAGGAGGGCGGCACGTCGACCGTCAGGACCTCGTAGGACTCCTCGGCCGTGGCGTCCGTACCGAACAGCTCCTCGACGGGGGCCGGGAGCCAGCCGACCGTGGTCATCGCCCGCCCTCCTCGCCGGCCTCGCCACTCTCGACGACCCTGCCAGCCGGGCCGACTGCACCAGCCTCGCCGGCCGCGTCGCCGTCGTCCGGCGCAGGAGCCGGCGGCTTCACCAGGCCGCTCTGCAGAGCGGCCGTCGACGGGCGCGCCGCGCCGTCGCCGTACCGCTCTCCCAGGGACTCTCGGGCGATCTTCTCCTGGAGCTTGAGGATGCCCTGGAGGAGGGCCTCGGGGCGGGGCGGGCAGCCGGGGACGTAGACGTCGACCGGGATGATCTGGTCGACGCCCTTGGTGACGGAGTAGGAGTCCCAGTAGGGGCCGCCGCAGTTGGAGCAGGCGCCGAAGGAGATGACGTACTTCGGTTCCGGCATCTGCTCGTACAGGCGCTTGACGGCGGGGGCCATCTTGTCCGTGACCGTTCCCGAGACCACCATCAGGTCGGCCTGGCGCGGCCCCGGGGCGAAGGGGATGACGCCGAGGCGGATGAAGTCGTGGCGGGCCATGGAGGCGGCGATGAACTCGATCGCGCAGCAGGCCAGGCCGAAGTTGAAGACCCAGAGCGAGTAGCGGCGGCCCCAGTTCAGGACCACCTTCATCGGCTCCGGGGCGAGGCGGGCGAGGGCACCCAGCCGCTTGGGCTCCGGCAGCAGGACCGGCTGCCCGTCGGTGATGTCGGTGTCTGGCGTCACGTCCATGCCAGAACGCCCTTCTTGTACGCGTAGAGCAGGCCGACGGTCAGGAAGCCGAGGAAGACGAACATCTCCACGAGGGTCGTCGCGCCGTAGCCGGGGGCGGCGAAGACCGTCGCCCAGGGGAACAGGAAGATCGAGTCGACGGCGAAGATGACGTAGAGGAAGGCGTAGACGTAGTAGCGGACCTGGGTGTGGGCCCAGCCCTCGCCGACGGGGTCGACTCCGCACTCGTACGTCAGGAGCTTCTCAGGGGTGGGGACCACCGGCCGCAGCAGCCGGCCCGCGCCGAAGGCCACGGCGACGAACAGCACGCCGACGACGGCGAGCAGCCCGACGACCGAGTACGACTGGAAGTAGTCCGCCGCGACCACGACGGTCGGTTCCCGCACGTCCGTCCCCTCACTCGTGTCACTCGATGCTGTTCGACGATCTGTACGCATCGGAGTCTAGGCCCTGATAAAGGGACGGTAAGCAGCCCGTCACGCCTCGAGATCCCGTCGAGATGCGTCGCGGGCGCGTGCCGGTGCGCGGGGGTGGGGTTTTCCCCAGTGAACGGGGGCGGCCGACCTCATGGCGCGGCTGCCCGCCGCGCGGCACGCTAGCCCATATGACCGAAGGATTCTCGCGCCCGGACCGGGCCCCGGAAGGCGCCGACGACCGTCTGCCGCCCGCCCGTCTCGCCTACGACCCGCACACCTGGAAGGAGATCGCGCATCTGCTGGCGAATCTTCCGCTGGCGCTGTTCGGGTTCGTGTACGTCGTGACGGTGCTGTTCACCGGGTTCTGGCTGACCGTGACGGTGATCGGGTTCCCGTTGCTGGCGGCCGGGCTGATGGGTGCGCGGCTGTGGGGGCGGCTGGAGCGGCAGCGGGCCAGGGCGCTGCTCGGGGTGCGCATCGACGAGCCCAGCCCGCTGCCCGGGCGGGAGGCCGCGGGGGGCCTGCTGCCTCGGCTGTGGATGGCGGTGAAGGATCCGGTCGCCTGGCGCACGGTGCTGTACGACTTCATCCGGCTGCCCTGGGGCATCCTCACCTTCACCGTCACGCTGACCTCGTTTTTCGTGCTGTGGCCGGTGCTGCCGTTCATCGCGCGGGGGCTGGCCAACGCCGACCGGGCGATGGTGCGCGGTCTGCTGTCGCCCTCCGACGAGCTGGAGCGGCGGATCGCGGAGCTGGAGTCGGACCGCGGCGTGGTGGTCGACACGGCGAACGCGGATCTGCGGCGCATCGAGCGCGATCTGCACGACGGGGCGCAGGCGCGCCTGGTCAATCTGGCGATGGGGCTGGGGCTGGCCAAGGAGAAGCTCCTGGAGGATCCCGACTCGGCGGCGGAGATGGTCGCCGAGGCGCACGGCGAGGTGAAGCTGGCGCTGCAGGAGCTGCGGGATCTGGCCCGCGGTATCCATCCCGCCGTACTGACGGACCGGGGGCTCGATGCCGCGCTCTCGGCGGTCGCCTCGCGCTGCACGGTCCCGGTGAAGGTGACGGTCGATCTCGGCTCCCGGCCCGCCGCGGCGATCGAGGGCATCGCCTACTTCACCGTCTCCGAGTTGCTGCAGAACGTCAGCAAGCACAGCGGGGCGAAGACCGCGTCCGTGGAGGTGTGGCGCGCCGACAGCCGGCTGCTCGTCCAGGTCGAGGACGACGGCCGCGGTGGCGCCCGCCTGGAGGGCGGCAGCGGCATGCGGGGCCTCGCCGACCGGCTGGACGCGGTGGACGGCCTGTTCGTCATCGAGTCGCCGCAGGGCGGACCGACGGTCGTGACGGCCGAGCTGCCGTGGCGGGACCGGCCCGCCGGCGAGAAGTAGCCGGAAACTCGCGCGCGAGGTAGGGAAAACCCCCCTTCCAAGAGGCCGACGGACTCCATGGTCCGCGGACCTGCGGTGCAGGAGTGTGGAGGTACGGCGGGACAGCCGCGGCCGAGCAGGTCGGGTGGACGAGTGGACGAGCAGAAACGGACGACGTCGATGGCCACGGACTACGACTACGGGCAGGACTACGGATCGGGTCACAAGACCGGGTTCGGGTACGCCGGGCGCAGCGGTGAGCGGCGGCATCGGCTGCCGGCCGGGCTGCGGGCGCCGTTCGAGGCGCGCAGCTGGCGCGAGTTCGGATACGTGCTGCTCAGCCTGCCGATCGGCATCATGCTCTTCGTGTACGCGGTCACCATGCTGTCGCTGGGGGCCGGGCTGCTGGTCACCTTCCTGGGGATTCCGGTGCTGGCGGCGGGGCTGGCCGGGTGCCGGGGGTTCGGGGCGCTGGAGCGGGCGCGGGCGCGGGGGATGCTGGAGCTGGAGGTGGCCGACCCCGAGCCGCTGCGGATGAAGAAGTCGGGGCTGATGGCCTGGATGGGGGCGGTGCTGAAGAGCGGCACGTCGTGGCGGACACTGCTGTACGCGGTGCTGCAGTTCCCCTGGTCGGTGTTCTCGTTCGTGGTCGCCGTCAACTTCTGGGCGTACGGGTGGGCGTTGCTGACGTATCCGCTGTGGTTCTGGGTCTTCCCCGTGTACGTCGGCCAGGGCGGCCTTCAGCTGTACGGCGACGCGCACCACTCGGTCTACCTCGACAACCCCTTCGAGATCACCGTCACGGCGCTGGTGGGGCTGTTGTTCACGCTGGCCACGCCGTGGATCGTGCGGGCGCTGACGATGGTGAACCGGCTGATGGTGCACGGACTGCTCGGGCCGTCGCGGCTGTCGGCGCGAGTGGTGGAGCTGGAGTCCGACCGGGGTGTCGTGGTCGACACGGCGGCCGCGGATCTGCGGCGCATCGAGCGCGACCTGCACGACGGCGCCCAGGCCCGGCTGGTGGCGCTTGCCATGGATCTGGGGCTGGCGAAGGAGAAGCTGACGGAGGACCCGCAGGCGGCGGCGCGCATGGTGGACGAGGCGCACGGCGAGGTGAAGACGGCGCTGCAGGAGCTGCGGGATCTGGCGCGGGGGATTCATCCGGCGGTCTTGACGGACCGGGGGCTGGACGCGGCGCTGTCGGCGGTGGCCTCGCGGTGCACCGTGCCGGTGCAGGTGGAGGTGGAGCTCGCCGAGCGGCCGGCGCCGGCCATCGAGGGCATCGCGTACTTCACGGTGTCGGAGCTGCTGCAGAACATCAGCAAGCACGCGCGGGCCACGTGGGCGGCGGTGGACGTGTGGCGGGTGGAGGACCGGCTGATGGTCCAGGTCATGGACAACGGTGTGGGGGGCGCGGACGCCTCCGCCGGGTCGGGGCTGGGCGGGCTCGCGGAGCGGCTGGACGCGGTGGACGGGATTCTGCTGGTGGACTCGCCGGCCGGCGGGCCCACGCGGGTGACCGCTGAGCTGCCGTGGCGGGGGGAGCGGGCGCTGGGCTGACCGCCGGACGGGCCGAGAACACCCCGGAACCCGTCGTACCGTGCACGCTTTCGCGTTGAATCACGTCTGCCGGGCACACCCGGGTCCGAATGCTGGAATGCTGGACTACTGGCATACGCAGTCGGGCTGGGGGGCCGGAGATCGTGGAGGACAGGGTGCGGGTGGTCATCGCCGAGGATTCAGTGCTGCTCAGGGAGGGACTGACCCGGCTGCTGACCGATCGCGGGCACGAGGTCGTCGCGGGTGTCGGCGACGGAGACGCGTTGATCAAGACGATCACGGAGCTGGACGGCCAGGGCGAGCTGCCGGACGTGGTGGTGGCCGACGTACGCATGCCTCCGACGCACACCGACGAAGGAGTGCGGGCGGCCGTGGAATTGCGGAAGTCCTATCCCGGTCTCGGGGTACTCGTACTGTCGCAATACGTGGAAGAGCGGTACGCCACCGAACTGCTGGCCGGTTCCAGCCACGGCGTCGGCTATCTGCTGAAGGACCGGGTCGCCGAGGTCCGTGAGTTCGTGGACGCGGTCGTGCGGGTGGCCCAGGGCGGAACCGCGCTGGACCCGGAGGTGGTCGCTCAGCTGCTCGGCCGGAGCAGGAAGCAGGACGTGCTGGCCGGGCTGACGCCACGGGAGCGGGAGGTTCTGGGGCTGATGGCCGAGGGACGTACCAATTCGGCGATCGCGCGGCAGCTGGTGGTCAGCGACGGCGCCGTCGAGAAGCACGTCAGCAATATCTTCCTGAAGCTCGGGCTGTCCCAGAGTGACGGGGATCACCGGCGGGTTCTAGCGGTACTCACGTACCTGAACTCGTGACGGGCCGACACTGAACCGAACCGTTCGCGGGGAGCGTCTTCAAGGGAAGCGCCGGGGGGCGAGAAATCATGACAAGTCATGGCGTCGCACCGTCTCAGAACCGTGTCCATCATGCGAATGGCCGAGGGAAGGCGACCCTAACGGACGTAGGGTTGATCCAGGGAAGGCCTGCGGGAAGGCCGGTCCCAGACAGCCGCCTCGAGGGAGGTCCAGTTCAGTGACCAGCCAGGTCAGCAGGACAGCGGAGCAGGCCGAAGAATCCGTACTGGGAGAACAGCGCAAGCCGGCCGGAACGAAGGACGTACGCAGGCTGGACCGGGTGATCATCCGGTTCGCGGGAGACTCCGGTGACGGAATGCAGCTCACCGGCGACCGCTTCACCTCCGAGACCGCGTCCTTCGGAAACGATCTCTCCACCCTTCCCAACTTCCCTGCCGAGATCCGGGCGCCCGCCGGGACCCTCCCGGGCGTCTCGTCGTTCCAGCTGCACTTCGCCGACCACGACATCCTCACCCCCGGTGACGCGCCGAACGTGCTGGTGGCGATGAACCCGGCCGCCCTGAAGGCGAACATCGGCGATCTGCCGCGGGGCGCGGAGATCATCGTCAACACGGACGAGTTCACCAAACGGGCGATGCAGAAGGTCGGCTACACGGCCTCGCCCCTGGAGGACGGCTCGCTGGACGGCTACAGCCTGCACCCGGTGCCGCTCACGACGCTGACGGTGGAGGCGCTGAAGGACTTCGACCTCTCCCGCAAGGAGGCCGAGCGCAGCAAGAACATGTTCGCCCTCGGCCTGCTGTCGTGGATGTACCACCGGCCCACCGAGGGGACGGAGAAGTTCCTGCGGACGAAGTTCGCGAAGAGGCCGCAGATCGCCGAGGCCAACCTGGCGGCGTACCGGGCGGGCTGGAACTTCGGGGAGACGACGGAGGACTTCGCGGTCTCCTACGAGATCGCCCCGGCGACGACCGCCTTCCCGACCGGCACCTACCGCAACATCTCCGGGAACCTGGCCCTCGCGTACGGCCTGGTCGCGGCCTCTCGTCAGGCGGATCTGCCGCTGTTTCTGGGGTCGTATCCGATCACACCGGCCTCGGACATCCTGCACGAGCTGTCGAAGCACAAGAACTTCGGCGTGCGCACCTTCCAGGCCGAGGACGAGATCGCCGGTATCGGCGCGGCGCTGGGCGCGGCCTTCGGCGGTTCGCTGGGGGTGACGACGACGTCCGGTCCGGGCGTGGCGCTCAAGAGCGAGACGATCGGGCTGGCGGTCTCCCTGGAGCTGCCGCTGCTGATCATCGACATCCAGCGGGGCGGCCCCTCCACCGGCCTGCCGACCAAGACCGAGCAGGCGGACCTGCTGCAGGCGATGTTCGGCCGCAACGGCGAGGCACCGGTCCCGGTCGTCGCCCCGTGCACGCCGGCGGACTGCTTCGACGCGGCCCTGGAGGCGGCCCGGATCGCGCTGACCTACCGCACCCCGGTGATGCTGCTCTCCGACGGCTACCTGGCCAACGGCTCGGAGCCGTGGCGCATCCCGGAGCTGGACGAGCTCCCCGATCTGACCGTGCAGTTCGCCCATGGCCCGAACCACACCCTGGACGACGGCAGCGAGGTGTTCTGGCCCTACAAGCGCGACCCGCAGACGCTCGCCCGCCCCTGGGCCGTCCCCGGTACGCCGGGTCTGGAGCACCGCATCGGCGGCATCGAGAAGCAGGACGGCTCGGGCAACATCTCCTACGACCCGGCCAACCACGAGTTCATGGTCCGCACCCGCCAGGCCAAGATCGACGGCATCGCCGTGCCGGACGTCGTGGTGGACGACCCGCACGGGGCGCGCACCCTGGTGCTGGGCTGGGGCTCGACCTACGGCCCCATCACGGCGGCGGTACGGCGGCTGCGCGCGGCCGGGGAGGCCGTCGCACAGGCCCATCTGCGCCACCTCAACCCGTTCCCGAGGAATCTCGGCACGGTGTTGCAGCGTTACAACAAGGTGGTGATCCCCGAGATGAACCTCGGGCAGCTCGCCACGCTGATCCGGGCGAAGTACCTGGTGGACGCCCACTCGTACAACCAGGTGAACGGCATGCCGTTCAAGGCTGAGCAGCTCGCCACGGCTCTCAAGGAGGCCATCGATGGCTGAGACGTCCACGGAAGGCACGGGCACGATCGAGGCGCTTTCGCTCGTTCCCAAGGCCGAGGCCCGCCAGTCCATGAAGGACTTCAAGTCCGATCAGGAAGTGCGCTGGTGCCCCGGCTGCGGTGACTACGCGATCCTGGCGGCCGTCCAGGGCTTCATGCCGGAACTGGGCCTGGCCAAGGAGAACATCGTCTTCGTCTCGGGCATCGGCTGCTCGTCACGCTTCCCGTACTACATGAACACGTACGGCATGCACTCCATCCACGGCCGCGCACCGGCGATCGCGACGGGCCTCGCGGCCTCGCGCAGGGACCTGAGCGTGTGGGTGGTCACGGGTGACGGTGACGCGCTGTCCATCGGCGGCAACCACCTGATCCACGCGCTGCGCCGCAACGTCAACCTCAAGATCCTGCTGTTCAACAACCGGATCTACGGTCTGACGAAGGGCCAGTACAGCCCGACCTCCGAGGTCGGCAAGATCACCAAGTCGACACCGATGGGTTCCCTGGACGCGCCGTTCAACCCGGTCTCGCTGGCGTTGGGCGCGGAGGCGTCCTTCGTCGCCCGGACCATCGACTCCGACCGCAAGCACCTCACCGAGGTCCTGCGTCAGGCCGCCGCCCACCCGGGCACGGCGCTGATCGAGATCTACCAGAACTGCAACATCTTCAACGACGGCGCCTTCGACGCGCTGAAGGACAAGCAGCAGGCGGAGGAGGCGGTGATCCGGCTGGAGCACGGGCAGCCGATCCGCTTCGGTGCGGACGGTTCGCGGGGGGTCGTTCGGGACGCGGCCACGGGTGACCTGAAGGTCGTCACCGTGACGCCGGAGAACGAGGCCCAGGTCCTGGTCCACGACGCCCACGCGGCGTCCCCCACCACGGCCTTCGCGCTGTCCCGCCTGGCCGACCCCGACACCCTGCACCACACCCCGATCGGTGTCCTGCGCTCCGTGGACCGGCCGGTGTACGACACCCAGATGGCCGACCAGCTGGACACGGCGATCGAACAGCACGGCAAGGGCGATCTGGCCGCGCTGCTAGCGGGTGGGGACACCTGGACGGTGGTGGGCTGACGGTCGTCCGCGGCGTGGAGGGCCCGGTGCTGCCCTACGGCACCCGGGCCCTCGTCCTACGCGTCGGGGATGTCCTTCTTCGCTCGGATGAGGGTCTCGCGGGTGATCACGACGATGCGCTCGTAGTCGGCCCTTGCGGCGTCCGGGGGGAGATGGGAGTCGAGGGCGGCCGTGGCTTCGGTTCCGATGATGGCGTAGTTTCCGTCGGACAGCTCGAAGATGTCCGGGCAGGTCTCGCCGGTGTGGCTGCCCCGCTGCCGCGGGGAGGCGCCGATGCGGCGGGCGATGCGGACGGACGAGAGCTCATCGTGCAACTGAGCAGCCCCCTCTCGAGGCCCTGAGGCCCCGCATCAACAAGGGCAGCAGTGCTTAACGACTGCCACCCTCGGAGGTCACGATGACCCTGCGGGATTCTCGCCATTCGTGACGCCCCTCACACCTGTTCACCCCCACGCGCCGCGCCGGTTCACCCCCGCGCCCCGCGCCATTTCACCCTCACGCACCCACGGTGCCCCCTCCCGTCACCGGCCGGGCTCCGGCTCAGCCACCGGGTGGCTGCGGCTCAGTCACCGGGTGGCGGCTCCGGTGAGGGGCCGACGATCCACCACTCCTCGGGGTCGTCCGCCAGCTCCTCCATGAGGGTGTCCACCGCCTCGCCGACCCGCCGTTCCAGCGATCCGGCGGCGAGACTGCGCCGGTGCTCGACCGTGCGCTCCCAGTACTCCGCGAAGATCTCGTTGCGGCACAGCACACGCAGGTTGCCGAGAAGTTCGCTCCAGTCGATGGTGCCCGTCCGGTGGGACAGCAGGATCGTGGCGTACTCCCGGTTGGCGAACAGCATCTGGCGGCGCTTGTGCTCGGAGATGCCGTTCAGCGTGCTCAGCGCGGCGGCGAGCGCGGGGTCGTCCATGGCCCGGTCGAGCTGCTCCGTGAGCAGCCGGTGTACCTGGATCTCGTTCGCCCGGCGCAGTTCCCGCCCGATGACGTGGAGTTCCTCGCCGAGACGGGCGATCTGGTCCACCAGATCCGGCAGCGTCGCCTCCTGGCGTCGGCGGCGGGTTCCCCGTCCCAAGGGCGACCGGAGCACTCCCCACCCCGCCACCATTGCAGAACCGATCCGCCTAGCGGCCGGAGTCAGTGTGACCATGTCAGGGAAACCCCCCGGGTGCGATACCACTCCGCGTCCAGCCTGCCCTGAGTGGCACGTCGGCACGGGAGGCGGAGAGGGGGCGCACGGATGGACGTGACACCCCTGTCGCCCGATGCCCTGACCTGTGTGTGCCCCCTGGCGCCGTCCACATGCCCGCGCACGGCCCCGCTCCGGCCGGTCAGCCCTGCTCAGCGGCCGCCTTCCGGGCGTCGTACCGCTCCCGCGCCTCCTGCACCGCTCCCATCCGCTCCTGCGTCCACGCCGCGAGGCCGCGCACCTGTTCGGCGGCCTCGCGGCCCAGGTCGGTGAGCGAGTAGTCGACCCTCGGCGGGATCACCGGTTTGGCGTCGCGGTGGACCAGGCCGTCGCGTTCCAGGGTCTGCAGGGTCTGGGTGAGCATCTTCTCGCTGACCCGGCCGATGGCCCGGCGCAGTTCGCTGAAGCGGTACGGGCGGTCGAGGAGTTCGATCAGGACCAGGACGCCCCAGCGGCTGGTGAGGTGCTCCAGGACGAGGCGGTGGGGGCACATCGCCTCGCCGGTGTCGTACTTGGCGACGGGGGGCGGGGAGGTGCCGGCACTTACGGTCATGTCAGTACCTTACTTCAAAGTGGGTACTTTCCAATAGTTAGCGCTCCTTTTATGGTTAGTGCACACCCACCCCACAAGGAGTCCCGAGATCATGAGCATCGTCGTCACCGGAGCAACCGGACACCTCGGCCGTCACGTCGTGGAGCAGCTGCTGGAGAAGGTCCCCGCGGAGCAGATCACCGCCGTCGTACGCGACGAGGCCAAGGCGGCCGACTTCGCTGCGCGCGGCGTGCAGCTCGCGGTCGCCGACTACAGCGCCCCCGAGACCTTCGACCACGTCTTCTCGGCCGGTGACAAGGTGCTGCTGATCTCCGGCAGCGAGGTCGGCAACGACCGCGTGGGCCAGCACAAGGCCGTCATCGACGCCGCCAAGGCCGCCGGCGTGGCGCTCCTCGCCTACACCAGCGCCCCCGGCAGCCTGAAGGCCGCCCTCGCCGACGACCACCGCGGCACCGAGGCGGCACTGCTGGACTCCGGTCTGCCGTACGTGCTGCTGCGCAACGGCTGGTACAACGAGAACTACACCGAGCAGCTGGCCCCCGTCCTGCAGTACAACGCCGTCACCCAGGCGGCCGGCGAGGGCCGTGTCTCCTCCGCCTCCCGCGCCGACTACGCGGCCGCCGCCGTCGCCGTACTGACCGGCGAGGGGCACGAGAACAAGACGTACGAGCTGGGCGGCGACGAGGCCTGGGGCTTCGCCGAGTACGCGGCCGAGCTGAGCAAGCAGACCGGCAAGGAGATCGTCTACAACCCCGTCTCCGTCGAGGAGTTCACCGGCATCCTGGCCGGCGCCGGGCTGCCCGGGCCGCTGGCCGCGGTCATCGCCGGTGTGGACGCCTCGGTCGAGAAGGGCGAGCTGGTCGTCGACAGCGGCGACCTCGGCCGCCTGATCGGCCGCCCGACCACGCCGATCGCCGAGTCGATCACGGCCGCGCTCAAGGGCTGACCACTCCCCCGTCCGGGCCCGGTCGGACAGGGCCTGAAGCCCATGAGCCTCCCACCTCCGCCTGTCATGACCGTATGGCGATACGGGCATGACAGGCGGGGGTTCTCGGCGTTACCTTCGTGGCTGCACGTGTGTGCGACGAGGTGAGCGGGAGGTGCCCATGACCGGGAAGTCGAAGAGCGAGCAGCGGATAGGCCTGCTGAACGGCTTCGCGGCGTACGGCATGTGGGGTCTCGTCCCCCTCTTCTGGCCCCTGCTGAAGCCCGCCGGATCGGTCGAGATCCTCGCCCATCGCATGGTCTGGTCCCTGGGGTTCGTGGGGGTCGCGCTCGTCGTGGTGCGACGCTGGGCCTGGGCCGGTGAGCTGCTGCGGCAGCCGCGGCGACTGGGACTGATCACGGTGGCGGCGGCCGTGATCACCGTCAACTGGGGCGTCTACATCTGGTCCGTGAACAGCGGGCACGTCGTCGAGGCCTCGCTCGGGTACTTCATCAATCCCCTGGTCACCATCGCGCTGGGCGTGCTCGTCCTCAAGGAGCGCCTGCGGCCCGTGCAGTGGGCGGCGGTCGGGATCGGGTTCGCCGCGGTGGTGGTCCTGACGGTCGGGTACGGGCAGCCGCCGTGGATCTCCCTGACGCTCGCCTTCTCGTTCGCCACGTACGGGTTCGTGAAGAAGAAGGTCGGGCTCGGGGGCGTCGAGTCGCTGGCCGCGGAGACCGCGATCCAGTTCCTGCCGGCGCTCGCCTACCTGCTGTGGCTCGGCTCGCGCGGCGACTCGACCTTCGCGACCGAGGGTCCGGGGCACGGTGCGCTGCTCGCGGCGACCGGCGTGGTGACCGCGCTGCCGCTCGTCTGCTTCGGGGCGGCGGCCATACGCGTGCCGCTGTCGACGCTGGGGCTGCTGCAGTACCTGGCACCGGTGTTCCAGTTCCTGCTGGGCATCCTGTACTTCCACGAGGAGATGCCCGCCGAGCGCTGGGCCGGGTTCGCGCTGGTGTGGGCGGCGCTGTGCCTGCTGACGGCCGACGCGTGGCGCGCCGCGCGCAGGGCCGGGCGGGAGCGGGAGACGGCCGTGCCGACGGTCGCGGAGGCGCCGTCCGCTTCAGTGGACGCCTGACACCGACCCGCGCCTCGGAGGAACCGCAGGCCACGGTGGGTTGTCAGACCCGGCCGCTATAAGTGGTCCCATGACGCAGACACCCGCCGCGACGCCGGTCCCCGTCCACTGGAAACTCGTCATCGACGCCGGTGACCCGCACGCCCAGGCCGACTTCTGGGCCGCCGCGCTCGGCTACGAGGTCGAGGACAACAGCGCGCTGGTCCGGCGCCTGCTGCAGGCTGGTGCCCTGCCGGCCGAGGCCACCGTCGACTCCCACGGGCGCCCGGCCTTCCTGGACCTGATCGCCGTACGGCATCCGGAGGACCCGTACGACAAGGACACCGGTATCGGGCGCGGGCGGCGGCTGCTGTTCCAGCGCGTGCCGGAGGCGAAGACCGTGAAGAACCGGCTGCATCTCGATCTGCACCCCGGCGAGGGGCGGCGCGAGGGCGAGGTCGAGCGGCTGGAGGCGCTGGGGGCGAGCGTGCTGCGGCGGGTGAAGGAGGCGTCCGGCGAGTGGGTGGTGATGGCGGACCCGGAGGGCAACGAGTTCTGCGTGTGCTAGCTGTACTCGGCCGGGAGGTTGGTGACACGCCCGCTACCGGTTGTTGATCATGGAGGGACCTCCGGGCGTAGTGGAGATTGCCGTCTTCACTCACCTCGGAGGTCCTGGTGGCCCACGCTAATGCCCGGCTGACCTTTCACGGCAGATGCCTGCTGGTGCGTCGCGTCGTCTTCGACCGGCGTCCGGTCGCGCACGTCGCCAAGGAGCTGGGAGTCTCCCGGCAATGTGCTCATCGCTGGGTCAACCGCTACCGTGCCCACGGCTGGCCGGGGCTGCACGACCGCTCCAGCCGCCCCCACACCTGCCCACGTCGCACCCCGGCCGAGGTTGAGGAGCGCGTCCTTGAGGCCCGCCGACGCCTGCGCCGGGGACCCGAGCAGATTGCTGAGGCCACCCAGGTCCCGGCCCGGACGGTGAGCCGGATCCTGCGCCGCCACCAGGTGCCGCCCCTGGCGGCCTGCGACCCGCTGACCGGACAGGTGATCCGGGCAGTGCGCACCAGCGCCGCACGCTACGAGTACAACCAGCCCGGCGGCCTGGTCCACCTGGACGTCAAGAAGCTCGGGAAGATCCCCGACGGCGGCGGCTGGCGGGCCCACGGCCGCAGCGAGGACGTCCGGGGCCGGGGCATCGGCTACGACTACGTGCACGCCGCCGTGGACGACCACTCCCGCCTGGCCTACGCCGAGATCCTGGCCGACGAGAAGGGCACCACCTGCGCGGCCTTCCTCACCCGCGCGGCCGTGTTCTTCGCCGGCCACGGCATCGCCCGCATCGAGCGCGTGATGACCGACAACGCCAGGAACTACCGCACCTCCGGCGCATTCCGCGACGCCTGCCAAGCCCTGGGCGCCAAGCAGAAGTTCACCCGGCCCCACTGCCCCTGGACCAACGGCAAGGTCGAACGCTTCAACCGGACCCTGCAGGCCGAATGGGCCTACCACCAGGTCTTCGCCAGCAACACCGAACGCGCCCACGCACTCGCGCCCTGGCTGCACTTCTACAACACTGGCCGCCGACACACCGCGCTCGGCGGCCAGCCACCGATCACCCGACTGTCACCAAAGTCATGACCGGGTACAGCTAGCCCAAGGGGCGCGGGGTGCCGCCTCGGCAAGGCGGGCTGCTCCGGTATGCGAACCGGGCGTCCTGATAACGCTCTTGACGCGGAGTTGGTAAAAGCTTCACCATCCGGGGACCCCATTCCCTTCAAGGAATTCGGAGCCCCCCACATGAAGTTCTCCGTTTCCGGGCGTGCGGCCGCCGTGTGCGCCGCCTCCACTCTCTCGGCTGTCATGCTCCTGACCAATGGCTCGATAGCCGGCGCGGCCCCCGCCGACACGCCCTCGGCGGCGGCCGCCGCTCCCGACATCGACGTGGCGAACGTCAAGGCCCACCTCGCCCAGCTGCAGTCCATCGCCACCGCCAACGGCGGCAACCGTGCCCACGGCAGCACCGGCTACAAAGCCTCGCTCGACTATGTGAAGGCCAAGCTGGACGCGGCCGGATTCACCACCACCGTCCAGCAGTTCACGTCCTCCGGCCGCACCGGCTACAACCTCATCGCCGACTGGCCGGGCGGCGACGCCAACCGGGTCCTGATGGCCGGCTCCCATCTGGACAGCGTCGGCGCCGGGCCCGGCATCAACGACAACGGCTCCGGCTCGGCCGCGATCCTGGAGACCGCCCTCGCGGTGTCACGGGCGGGCTATCAGCCCGCCAAGCACCTGCGGTTCGCCTGGTGGGGCGCCGAGGAACTGGGCATGGTCGGCTCCCGCACCTACGTCAACGGCCTCTCCAGCGCCAGCCGTTCGAAGATCAGCGGTTATCTGAACTTCGACATGATCGGCTCCCCGAACCCCGGCTACTTCGTCTACGACGACGACCCCACGATCCAGAAGACGTTCCAGGACTACTTCACCGGCCTCGGCGTCTCCACGGAGCCCGAGACGGAGGGCGACGGACGCTCGGACCACGCGCCGTTCAAGAACGCCGGCGTTCCGGTCGGCGGTCTGTTCAGCGGCGCCGACTACACCAAGACCGCGGTCCAGGCGAGCAAGTGGGGCGGCACGTCGGGACGGGCCTTCGACGCCTGCTACCACTCCTCCTGCGACAAGACCACCAACATCGACGACACCGCGCTGAACCGCAACGGCGACGCGATCGCGTACGCGGTGTGGAAGCTGTCCTCGTAACGAGCCGGACTCCCGCGTCACCGGGCCGACTTGCGGGCGCGTTCCGCGAGTCGGCCCATCCGTGTGCGGGCCGACTCCAACCGCTCGATCTCCTCGGCGGCCGGGCCGCCCTCCGCGGCGAGCCCGCTCCACAGGCCGATCAGGTCACGCCCCAGGACCAGCCCCTGCTCCGGGTCGCGCACGGCGCGCCAGGCGGACGCCGCGCTCTGGACGTTCCCGTACGCCCCCTCCGCGTCGCCCAGGCCGCGGTGGACGCGGGCCAGGTCGAGCGAGAGCCGGAAGGCACGGACCGGCTCGCCCGCCAAGTAGGCGATGTACGCGGCCAGTTCGCGCAGCTTCAGCACCTCCGCGTGCTCCAGCCCGAGCACCGCGGACGCCTCCCCCACCACCTTGGTGGCCAACTGGTCCGCCTCCGCTATCCGCCCCGACCGCACGGCCTCGTTGACCCGGGCCATCGGCTCCAGGAGGAACCCGGGCGCGGTGGGCGGCTCGTCCCCGAGCACGGCCTCGGCCACCGCGTCGAAGCCTCGTGCGGGGGTGGGGGTGAACCTGGGGGCCGGCTCGGGGTCAAGGCGAGGGATGAGGGGGGTCACGGACGAACGGGGGGCGCCGTCCGCGCCGGAGGCGCTGGTTGCGGTGGCGCTGGGCGAGGTCGTGATGCGCGATGCGGCAGCGTCCGGCGCGGTCGTGATGCGCGATGCCGGCGCGGGGGCGGCCGTGCGATCGTCCTCGGGTGCGTCGGAGTCGGCCGGCGACGGCCAGGTGACCGTGCCCGCGCCCGGCGCCGGGCGCGCAGGAACAGCGTCCATCAGCGGGGGCGGCCCGAACACGCCCGTCGGTGGCGCGACCGTGCCGGGCGCCCTCTCGGGCACCGCGCGCATCGCGAACGTCGAGGCCGGACCGGCGGCGGACTCCGCGACGGCCCGCAGCGGAAAGGTGGGCGCGTGCCGACCGAGCGGCTGCGGCTCGGACAGCGCTCGCAGCGAGAAGGTCGGCACGTTCTCCCGCGCCGGTTCCGGCTCCTGTCGCGGAAGGCCGGCCGGGCCGTCCTGTGCGCCCCGCGGAGCCCGCACCGGCGGTACGGACGGGACGTCAGGGGCGGCCGTCGGCGCCTCGGCGGGAGCTGAGGACGGAGTCGCCGGTGCCGGGGTCGGGGAGCCGGTGAGGTGGCTGGAGCCGTCGGGGTCCACCTGAAGGGGGACGACGCAGCCGAGGCGTTCGTCGTGGATCGTGGCCCGGGCCGGGTGGCCGCTGGCGAGGGCGATGCGGTGCAGGTGGCCGAGGACGGCCTGCTGGACGTCCTCGCCGTCGGCCACGGTGAGCGGTACGCCGCCGATCGTCGCCGCTGCCGCGCCCGTTCCGTCGGCGGGGATGTGCACGTCGATCGGCGCAGCCGCCAGGGCCGCGGGCGCCGGGCCCTGCTGTTCCCGCTTCGTGTCGCGGCTGGGTCGAGACATGTGTGCCCTCACTCGAACGTGCCGGCGAACCGGCGGTCAGCGCGTCACGATCGGGTCGACACGCTCAGGTGGAGTCTCTCCGCCCACCCACGGTTCTCATGTCACCACGACGTCACAGCCTCGTTCCAGTGGCCCGGGCTTGGCACTTTCCCGAGTTGACGGCTATGTTGATGCATGCGCATATAATGCAGGTGCTTTTAATTGCTCACGCATGCCTTCCGTATCGCGTCGATCTCCTGGGGGACCCATGACCGGCCGCCGCTTCCTCTTCGTCCTGGGCAGCAGCCGTGCTGACGGCAACACCGAACTGCTCGCCCGCAAGGCCGCCGAACAACTGCCCCCGGACGTCGAGCAGCGGTGGATCAGTCTGGCCCAACACCCGCTGCCCGACTTCGTGGACCAGCGCCGCGACAGCGACCATGCGCGCCCGCCCGCGGGCAGCACTCCGGCGCTCCTCCTGGACGCCACGCTGGACGCCACCGACCTCGTGATCGCCTCGCCGCTGTACTGGTACTCGGTGTCCGGCCTCACCAAGCGCTACCTGGACTACTGGTCGGGCTGGCTGCGCACCCCCGGCATCGACTTCAGGGCGACCATGGCCGGCCGCACCCTCTGGGGCGTCACCGCCCTCGCCCACCAGGAGGCCGAGGTCGCCGACCCGCTGATCGGCACCCTCAACAACTCGGCCGCCTACATGGGGATGCGCTTCGGCGGAGTCCTGCTCGGCAACGGCAGCGGGCGCGGCGACGTACTGAACGACACGGACGCCCTCACCCGGGCCAAGACCTTCTTCGCCCAGGAGACCCCGCTCGCCCGCTTCCCCTACGACGGCTGACGGCCGGGGCGGCTATGCCGTGATGTCCTTCGCCGTGAACCGCGCCCAGGCCGCCGACCCGAACACCGCCGCGTAAAGGGCCTGGAGTCCGAGGTTCTTCGTCAGGTCGTCCCAGTAGACCGGGTCGCGCATCAGGTCGGCGAAGGACAGCCAGTAGTGGGAGAAGAAGTACGGCTGGATGGCGTGGAGCTGGGGGATCTGGTCGAGGATCTGGACGGTGATCAGCAGGCCGACGGTGGTCGCCATCGCCGCGATGCCGCTGTTCGTGAGCGTGGAGACGAACAGGCCCAGGGCTGCGACGCCCATGAGGGACGCGGCGACGACGAGGGCGATCATCAGGGCCCGGCCCAGGCCGTCGGCGAAGCCGATCCGGGTGCCGGAGATCGTCGTCAGGTCACCGAGGGGGAAGAGCAGGGCGCCGACGGTGAGTGCCGAGACGGCGACCACGAGGGTGGCCACGAGGCAGAACACCATCACCGTCGCGTACTTGGTCAGCAGCAGGCGGGTGCGGCCGGCCGGGGCCACCAGCAGATAGCGCAGGGTCCCGGAGTTCGCCTCGCCGGCGATGGCGTCCCCGGCGACCACGCCGATGGCCATCGGCAGGAAGAACGGGAGCGTCGCGGCCAGCGCGGTGAAGACCAGGAACAGGCCGTTGTTGGTGATCTGCGAGATGAACGCCGGGCCGCCGCCCTCACCGGGGCCGGTCGAGGAGCCGCCACTGGTCTCGATCTTGACCGCGATACCGACGAGGATCGGCACGGCCGCGAGTACGGCGAGCAGAGCGAGGGTGCGCCAGCGGCGGAAGGTGGTGAGCAGTTCGCTGCGCAGGAGCCCGAAGGTCCACAACGGGCTGACCCCGCGGGCCGCTTCGGCTCGCGGCACGGCCTCTCCCGGCGAGGCGACTTCAGCCCGCGACATCGAAACCCTCCCCCGTCAGCGCCACGAACGCGTCCTCCAGGGAGGCCCGTTCGACTCCGAAGCCGCGGACCCTTACGCCCGCCTGCACCAACGCGGCGTTCACCTCGGCGAGGTCCCTGTCGGGCGGCTCGGCCGTCACCCGGTCGTCGGCCGTCACGACATCACCGGCGCCCTGCTCCTTCAGCACCCGCGCCGCCTCCCCGGTGTCCGGTGTGGTGACGATCAGCCGGCCGCGCGCGCCCGCCGCCAGGTCGGCCACCGCCCCCTGGGTGATCAGCCGTCCCTGCGCCATCACGGCCGCGTGGGTGCACACCTGCTCGATCTCGTCCAGCAGGTGGGAGGAGAGGAAGACGGTGGTGCCGTCCGACGCCAACTCACGGATCAGGGAGCGGATTTCCCGCATTCCCTGTGGGTCGAGGCCGTTGGTGGGCTCGTCCAGCACGAGCAGCCTGCGCGGTTGCAGCAGTGCCGCGGCGAGGCCCAGCCGCTGCTTCATGCCCAGCGAGTACGCCTTGGCCTTCTTGCCGGCCGCCGCCGTCAGCCCCACCCGGTCCAGCGCCGCCGCGACGCGGGTCCGCCGGGTGCGCGGGTCGGCGGTCGGGTCGGCGGCGTCGTAGCGCAGGAGGTTGTCGCGGCCGGAGAGGAAGCCGTACAGGGCGGGGCCCTCGATGAGGGCGCCGACGTGCGGGAGCACGGCACGTGAGGCTCTGGGCATGGGGCGCCCGAGGACGCGTGCCGAGCCCGACGTCGGCTCGATCAGGCCCATCAGCATGCGGATGGTGGTGGTCTTGCCCGAGCCGTTCGGACCGAGGAAGCCGAAGACGCTGCCCGCCGGGACGGTCAGGTCGAGGCCGTCCACGGCGAGCTGTCCGCCGCGGTAGCGCTTGGTGAGCGCATGGGTGGCGATGACGCTGTCACCCGGCGCGCCCTGCTTCGGCTCCGGGGCGGACGGTTCGTCCATCGGCTCCCTCGTCTCGTGCTCGTGGACCGGTCTTTCTTCGATCAGCCCGCGTTGGCCGCCTTCACCAGCGCGTCCTTGCCGACCGCGCCGACGTAGACCTTGCCGTCGTCGGTGATCAGGGCGTTGATCAGGCGGGTCTTGAAGACCGTGCCCGAGCCGAACTTGCCGGTGACCTTGTCGCCGAGCGAGTCGAGGAATCCGCCGAACTGACCGCCGGCCTCGGAGCCGGACGGGACGCCCTTGCCGCCGGTGTCGAAGGTGGCGATGGAGTCCCAGCCCTTGCCGATGACGTTCAGTCCGTCGGGGCCCTTGCCGAGGTCCTTGCCGGACATGCCGTGCCTGCCGTCGCCCTTCGGGGAGCCGTTCTCGTGGCTCTTGTCCTCGGTGACCTTCGCGCCCTTGGGCGTCTTGAAGTCGAAGGTCGAGGCGGCGGGCCTGGCGAAGCTGATCTGGGTGAAGCCGGCGTCGATCACGGCCGCGCCGCCGCTCGCCGGGGTCAGCGTGAACTTCAGCGGCAGACCCGTCTTGGAGTCGACGGCGACGGTGATCTGACCGACCGTCGAACCGGCGTCCTTGGGCTTGATGACCAGCCGGTACGCGTCCCGGCCCGCGACCTGCGCGGTGCCCTGGACGGTGACGGAGGTGGTGTCGTCGACCGACTTGAGGGCGTCCTTGGCGAGCTGGTCCGGGGTCGCGGGCGCCTGCTCCTGCTTCTTCCGCGCGTCGGCGCTGTCGTGGGCGGTGGAGTGGTAGACCGAGTTCGACCGGCTGTCGTAGCCCCAGACGTCCTTGCCGTTGTGGATGAGGCTGTACTCGGCCGCGTTCTCCAGCAGGGACAGCTTCTGCCTGTCCGGGCCGTCGGCCGCGACGCGCACGGTGTGCGTGCCGGTGACGAGTTCGGTGAGCTTGGCGGAGGGGTCGGCGGACGAACCGTCACCCGAGCCGCGGGCCGCACCGGAGGTCAGGCTGGACTCCAGCCCGCCGAGGTCGGGCAGGCCGAGGTCGGCGCTGATCTTCACCGTGCCGGACATCTGCTGCACGTCCGACTTGGCGATCTTCTCGATGAGTTGCTGAGCGCTGATCTTCGGCAGGTTCGGGTCGCCCGAGTCGGCGAGGGCGGGGACGAGGCCGATGGTCGCCGCGGCCACCCCCACCACCGCGACCGGGACGACGTAGCGAGCGGCCTTGCGCCGCCCGGCGCGCAGGTCGTCGGCCTCGTCGGCGCTCGTGCTGTCGTCGGATTCGTACGGTGCCATCTGTGCGCTACCTCCGTCGTCGGCGGCGGCTTCCAACTCCCGTGCATCCACCCCGTAGCCGCCATTCTCACCCGAATCGGTGAGGAGTGGTGTTTTCCGTGGTCTCCAGTTGACCAAATCGGCCGGGAGGAAGCGTCAGACCGCGGAGGCAACTGTGTGTACTCCTGGGGTATGACACGAGCGGGCGGCGCCTCCCCCGACCCGTAGGGGTCGCGGCGCGGGAGGGCACCGCCCGGACGCGACCCGCCTCGGCTTCGGCGTCAGCGCTGCGGGAACTTCCGTCTCAGTCCTGCAGGAAGACGTAGTCCGCCCGGTACGGGACGCCCACGACGGTGCCGGGCTCGCAGGAACCGGACGGGGCGACTCCGCCGACCGTGTTGAGCCGCAGGATCTCCGTGGTCCCGGCGAGCAGGCCGTGGTCGCCGCCGGACGAGGTGGCCTTGAGGTCGAGTTCGGGGATGTTGCCGTCCCCGTTCGGGGTCCTGGACAGGACGGCGCCGGTGACCGCGCTGCCGTCCGGTGCGACCCACTGCGGCGTACCGGAGTTGGGTGCCACGAAGGTGTGGTGGATGCCGCCGTGGAGCAGGGCCTCGACGTCGCGTTGGCCGTAGGCGTAGCCGCCGGCGTCGGTGGCCTTGCACTCGTAGATCTGCCGGCCCTTGATCACGGAGGCGCGGAAGTTGTCGAGGGCGTTCCGGAAGTCGAAGGCCGCGACGGTGACTTTGTGCAGGCGGCCGCGGACGGCGCCTCCGGGGAACTCGGCGGTGTGCAGATTGGCGTAGAACGACCCGGGGTCGTTCTTCAGCGCGTCGAGCAGCGCCGGGTCCTCGACCTTGACGGTGCCGGTGACGCTGTGCCGCCGGCTCTTCTTCAGCAGCCCGCTGAAGTCGATCTTCACGTCGCCGTTGGTGCCCTTGGCGCCCTGGTGGATGTGGAGCCCGGTCGGCCTGCCGGTGCCGTGCCAGGTGACGGCGACGGACACCCGGTCGCCGTCGATCTTGATGAACTCGAGAGCGGCGCCGTTCCTGTCCCCCACGGCCGGGCCGCCCGGCACCGGCACCTCGTTGGCGCCGCGCAGACTCGTGGCGAGGAGGGTCACCCCCGCGCCGGTGCCGTCGTCGCCTCCGGCGGCGGAGGCGGGGGTCGCCGCGGCGGCGACGCCACCGAGGGCGGCCACCGTGACAGCGGTCGTGATCAGGCTCTTGCCGCGCTTCGACAACGTCGCGTGAACGCGCATGATTCTGTTTTCTCCCCGCAGACCGGCCGACACCGCCTGCGCCGGCCTTCTGCGTATGCGTACGGCGGGGCCACAGGCCGGACTCAGCCCACCCATATGACGTACGTCACACCGAATTGCCCTGATGACGGGATCCCCAGGGACAGCGGGAGGAAATCAGCTCACTCCGGGACGAAATCAACCCGCGCGGTGCACGACGGCGTCGCACATCTCCATGAGCGCCACCTTGGCGTCGCACTCCTTCAGCGGAGCCAGCGCCGCCCTGGCGTCCTCCGCGTACCGCACGGTGTCCCGGCGTGCCTGCTCCAGCGCGGGGTGCGCCCGCAGCCCGGCCAGCGCCTCCGCGTGCCGCGCGTCGTCGCTCAGGTCGGAGTCCAGCAGCTCGCACAGCGCGATGTCCTCGGCCAGCCCGAGTCGCTGCGCCCGCTCCCGCAGCCGCAGCACCGGCAGCGTCGGGATGCCCTCCCGCAGGTCCGTGCCGGGGGTCTTGCCCGACTCGTGCGAGTCGGAGGCGATGTCCAGGACGTCGTCGGCCAGCTGGAAGGCGACCCCCAGCCGCTCGCCGTACTGGGTCAGCACGTCCACGACCGTCTCGTCGGCGCCGGACATCATCGCGCCGAACCGGCACGACACGGCCACCAGCGACCCCGTCTTGCCGCCGAGCACGTCCAGATAGTGGTCGACCGGGTCGCGTCCGTCCTGCGGCCCCGCCGTCTCCAGGATCTGCCCGGTGACCAGCCGCTCGAACGCCTCGGCCTGTACCCGCACGGCCTCCGGGCCGAGGTCGGCCAGGATGTGGGAGGCGCGGGCGAACAGGAAGTCGCCGGTCAGGACCGCCACCGAGTTGCCCCAGCGGGTGTTCGCGCTGTCGACCCCGCGGCGCACGGCCGCCTCGTCCATGACGTCGTCGTGGTACAGCGTCGCGAGGTGGGTCAGCTCCACCACCACGGCCGACGGCACCACGCCGGGCGCATACGGGTCGCCGAACTGGGCGGAGAGCATCACCAGCAGGGGGCGAAAGCGCTTTCCACCCGCTCGCACCAGGTGCTGGGCGGCCTCCGTGATGAAGGGGACCTCACTCTTGGTGGCTTCGAGCAGGCCCTCCTCGACGGCCACCAATCCGGCCTGGACATCGGCTTCCAGAGCCTGGTCCCGCACGCTCAGCCCGAACGGCCCGACGACGGTCACGAGGGGTCTCCTGTCTGCTGGTGTCTACTGGCTGGTTACGCGGTTTGTCGATAGGTCGCTGCCATCACTCAAGTCAGCGTATCCGGTCGCCTTTCGATCACCCATGCCGCCCGCCCGTCCGGCAGGGGCGGCATGAGATCACGCCCGATATGTTTCCGATGATCAGATAACAACCCATATTCACTGACTTGCTCCATCCACTCCGTACACGTCCGGCCGATCCCCCACGGGAGGGACTCGGCCCGCACGGAAATGGACGTCTCGTCCGTCCGCGAGATCGGCGTCGCCGTCGAAGCGGAAGACGTGGCCGGCGTCCACTCGGGGGCACCGCGAGTGGAACGTGAGATGACGGGCGGTCAGAATCGAATACCACGGGCGGCCGGTTGACTATGAGTTGGGCCCATTGCCCGATTTGACGCGCTTGTCGACACCCGTGACTTGGCTCACTCGCCGCCAAGATCTACATTCCGGACGATTCCGGCCGATCCACCTTCCGCGAAGCGTCAGTTGAGGCTTGGCGACCGCAAAGGATCAAGCACCCCAAAGGCCCCACACCGAGGTCAAGCGGCCCGATGTGTGACTCTGCCGCTTGTTCCGGACATGTGCTCTCGCATACGTTCCCGCCTTGCCGGGCGGACGCCTAATCCTGCCGCCGCCCGTTCTCCACCATCGACCAACTCACACGCACGGCAGGAGCGGGGGAACCAGGTAAGCCGCCGGACGGGCGTCCTAGGACGCCCGCACCGGCTTGGGGTGAAGTCGTGTCGCCGTACGGCGGCGCGGCCGGGCAGCTCCCGCCCGAACCCGACAGCTCACCTCGCAGGCGACGGAGAGGAAACCCGCCATGCCCGCAACCGCTCACCACCGCCTCACCAAGCGATCCCGCCTCGTCCGCAAGCTCGCCGCCGTCGGCACGGGCGCCGCCCTTCTCGCCCTCCCGGTCATCGGCGCGACCAGCGCGTCCGCGGCGACCGACAGCGTCGTCACCGCGTCCTCGCTCGGCTACAGCAACAACCTCGACGGCTGGATCCGGGCGTCCCTGCAGGTCATGGCCCAGCACGGCATCCCCGGCACGTACAACGGCATCTACCGCAACGTCATGCGCGAGTCCTCGGGCAACCCCTACGCCATCAACAACTGGGACTCCAACGCCCTGGCCGGCACCCCCTCCAAGGGTCTGCTGCAGGTGATCGACCCGACGTTCGCCGCGTACCACGTCGCGGGCACGGCGTACGACCCCTACGACCCGGTCGCCAACATCACCGCCGCCTGCAACTACGCGTACCACCGCTACGGCTCCATCGACAACGTCTTCGGCGCCTACTAGGCCGACCGGGGCGAGGGCCGCCGGGTCCTAGACCTCCGCGAACAACCGCTCGAGGACGACGGCGATGCCGTCGTCCTCGTTCGACAGGGTGACCTCGTCGGCCACCGCCTTGAGTTCGGGATGGGCGTTGGCCATGGCGATGCCCCGGGCGGCCCAGTCGAACATCGGAATGTCGTTGGGCATGTCACCGAACGCTAGGGTCTCCCGCGGGCCCAGGCCAAGGTGCTCGGCGGCCAGCGCGAGGCCCGTCGCCTTGGTGATGCCGCATGGCTGGAGTTCGACGGTCCCGGGTCCCGACATGGTGACGGTGGCCAGGGAACCGACCACCGACCGTGCCGTCGCCGCCAACTCGTCGTCGGACAGGTCGGGATGGCGCAGCAGCACCTTGCTGATCGGCTCGCACCACAGGTCGTCGCGCCGGCCGACGCGTACGGCGGGCAGGGTCGGGTGCGGCATCAGATACCCGGGCTCGATGAGCGTGAGCCCGTCGACGCCGTCCTGGTCGACGGCCGCGTACACCTGGCCCACCTCGGCCTCGATCTTGCCGAGGGCCGTCTCGGCCAGCTCCCGGTCCAGCGTGACGGACCACAGCAGACGGTCCGCGCCGGCGTCGTACACCTGCGCGCCCTGCCCGCACACCGCGAGCCCCGTGCTCCCCAGGTCGTCCAGGAGCGGCCGCACTCTGGGCGCCGGTCGGCCGGTCACCACGAGGTGCCGGGCGCCGGACTCCGCCACGCGCGCGAGGGCGGCGAGGGACCGGTCGGACAGCGTGTCGTCGCCTCGCAGAAGGGTGCCGTCCAGGTCGGTGGCGATGAGTGCATATGCGGTGGGTGCGGCCATGATCAGAGAATACGGACAGGACGCACCACCGACTCATCGCGAACCGGACGACCGCCCCGTTCACCGGCGTCACTCGGTCAACTCCCCTACCGGTTACGGCCCTTGATCACGAGCCCTGGCCGGGGACCACGGGGCCCGGTACTCGCCGGACCCCGTCGGCCGCGTCCGTCACGGTCTCAACCGTGCGCCGCCGCAAGGTGCTTGGCGAGCCTCGGCGAGGCGAACTCCGTACCGCACACGAACCGCATCACCGGCCCGTACGAGGCCGCCGCGGGCAGACCGGTGAAGTACAGGCCCGGTACCGAGGACACGTAGCCGGCCCCCAGCCTGGGCGTACCGCGGCTGACGGCGAGCCGGGTGCGCAGCTCGTGGCCGAGGAAGTCCATCGCCGCGATGTCCACCCGGTAGCCGGTCGCCGCGATGACGTGGTCGGCGGACAGCTCGTCCGTCCGGCCGTCGAGCGTGCGGACCTTCAGCGCCGGGCTGCCGCCGTCGGCCTCCGCGCGCACGATCCGCTCGACCTCGCTGACCTGCACCTTGCCCTCGAAGCGGTCACGCAGCCACCAGGCGCCGAGCGGGCCGAGGACGCGGCGGACCAGGTAGTGGCGGGTCTGGGCGGGCAGATAGCGGTAGGGCTGCGGGTAGTAGCTGAACGCCCACAGGGACCAGGCACGGCCGAAGGGCGATTCGGGGCGCAGCCTGGGCTGCTTCCAGGGCGGCGAGCCGAAGTCGACCTTGCCGCGCCCGCGGGAGACCACCCGTACGTGTGCGCCCGCCTCGGCCGCCAGCGCCGCCGTCTCCAGCGCGGACTGGCCGGCGCCGACGACGATCAGGTCCTTTCCGGCGTAGCGCGTGAGGTCATGG
Source organism: Streptomyces sp. C1-1 (assembly GCF_050214755.1). Lineage (NCBI taxonomy): Bacteria > Bacillati > Actinomycetota > Actinomycetes > Kitasatosporales > Streptomycetaceae > Streptomyces > Streptomyces sp. C1-1. The sequence continues at coordinate 4,485,902 of NZ_CP189826.1, forward strand.
TGCTGTGAGCTGTGGGAGACCGGGCCGGCGGGGGTGGGGCCGTCCGCGGCGGCCGTGGCGAGTTCGGCGGGCAGGTGCGCGAGGCCGGACAGCCCGGTCGCGACGACGACCGCGCGGGCGGTGAACAACTCGCCCGAGTCCAGCTTCAGTTCGAAGCCGCCTCCGTCGCGCCGGTCCACCGAGACCACCCGCACCCGCTCCAGCTCGGGCACCAGCTTCTGCTGGAACCACTCGCCGTAGGCGATGAAGGTCTCGACGGGGATGATGTCCTCGTCCGTGACCAGCCGCCTGATGCCGGCGGCGTCGCAGTAGTCGGCCAGGGTGTGGCCCTGCTGCGGGGCGTCGAGGCTGGAGGCGGCCGGTGTCGACTTCAGGAGCATTCCGGCGGGCATGTGGTCGCGCCAGCTGACCATGGGCTCGCCGAACACGCGCACCGGGATGCCGCGGGCGCGCAGATGGGCGGCGGTCGACAGGCCGAAGGGCCCGGCGCCGATGACTGCAACCGGTTGAGTCACGAAGTCCCTCCCCAGGACGTTCACTTTCGTCACTTCGTGTCCGGTTCGGACAGCCGGCGTCGCTGGCTAGCTGCTCGAACTGGTTTTGCCGCCGCGGCGGTTGGTCCGCCACAGCTGATACAGGTGCTTCGCGCCCGGCCGCACGAAGCGCGCGAGCATCGTGACGAACGGCAGCGGGTCGTCACCCGCGAGCCAGGCCAGCTCCGTCCCGCTCGCGCGCACCGGTGCGTGCGGCGTCGTATAGCCGCTGCGGCGGTAGGCGAGGAGGGCGGGCAGGTCGATGTTCTCCACGATGTACCGGTGGCCGGCCCGCTGTTCCCCCTCCGGAACGGGGCGCCCGGTCAGATCGAGGTGCATTGCGCGTACGACGTCCACCGCCGACTCGTTCTCGAAGAGCCGGAACTGTGCGCCCATGCGGGGGTTGAAGTCGAGCAGCTTGTACTGTCCGTCGCGCCGGTCGAAGCGCAGGTCGAGGTCGATGATGCCGCTGAAGCCGATCTGTTTGATGAAACGCGCGGCGATGTCGGCGAGTTCCGGGTTGTCGACGACGTACGCGTTCGCCGTCATGCCCGCGTGCGGGGGCCAGGAACGGACCTTCACGCCCGTGAACATGGCGAGCGGTGTGGAGTTGCGGTCGAAGTAGGCGTGCACGATCCAGTCCTCGGCGTCCTCCCTGGGCAGGTACTCCTGCAGGATCACGCCGGGGCGCTCGCCCCAGTCGCGGGCCAGGCGCAGCAGGCCCTCACGGGTGGCGATCCGCGTCGTGCCGTTGACCGCCGGGCGGGTGCGCCGCAGGAACGCCTCGCGGTTCTTGGCCACCACCGGGAAGCGGGCCTTCTCGGCGAAGGCGACGATGTCGTCGTAGGACTGCGGGAACGCGGCCGTCGGGCTCGGAATGCCGTGCTCCACGCACAGTTCGTGCAGGCCCTGTTTGCTGGCGAGACGGCGTGGCAGGACCGGATCCACGCGCGGGAAGAGGAAGCGGCCCGCGAGCACGTCCTGGTGTTCCGCGATCAGGACGGCGGCCTCCTCGTCGGTGGGGACGAGGACGGCGGGGCGGCCGATGCGGCGCCCGATCCGCAACAGGCCTTCGACCAGGTGGTCGGGGTCCTCCGTGCCGGTGGTCGGCCAGACGAAGGACTTCTTCAGATAGCGGGAGGAGGCGGCGGGCGTGTAGGGGTCCTCGGTGATCGCGTACATGGGCACGCCGAGGCGCCCCAGGCTGCGGATCGCGCCCACGCCGCCGTGGTGCAGCGGGTAGTCGCCGAACTTGACGATCAGGCCGGGCACGGCGCGGTCGGCCTCGAAAGGCGCACTGCTCGTGCTCCTGGCCACGGGTCCCCCCACGTGTCCCCCCTACGGACCGGACCCACCCCGTCCGTGTCCCCCAAAGGACGCTAAGCCGGAATTGGGGGCTCCGACAAGGCCAATTCGGACATTGCAAACTCTTTAGACACTGCCCAGGGCAGGCGACTCGGCCGTAACGTGTGGCGCGACCGCACGTCGGTGTGCGGTTCTTGGCTCGTGACACAGGTGAGAGTGAGGCAGCACCCATGCCCCCCTTCGATGTCCCCGAGGGCGACCCCTTCGGCCCGCACAACCTCCCGTACGGCGTGTTCTCGCTCGCGGCCGCCGGCGAGCGGACCGTCGGCGTCCGGCTGGGCGACCATGTCCTGGACGCGGGTGCGGCGGCCCGGGCGCTCGGCTCGCCGTACGCGCCCCTGCTCGCGCAACCGAACCTGAACGCGCTCCTGTCCGCCGGGCGCACCACCTGGTCGGACGTCCGCCGCGCGCTGACGGCGTGGGTGACGGTGCACCGGGAGACGATCGCCGAGCACTTCCGTCCGCTGTCGTCGGTGACGCTCCACCTTCCCTTCGAGGTCGCGGACTACGTCGACTTCTACTCCTCCGAGCACCACGCGCGGAACGTCGGCCAGATCTTCCGCCCGGACGCGCCGGACTCACTGACGCCGAACTGGAAGCACCTGCCGATCGGCTACCACGGTCGGTCGGGGACGGTGGTCGTCTCGGGCACCGATGTCGTACGGCCCTGCGGCCAGCGCAAGGCTCCGGGGGACCCGGAGCCGGTCTTCGGGCCGTCGGTCCGCCTCGACATCGAGGCGGAGGTGGGGTTCGTGGTGGGTGTGCCCTCCGCCATGGGAACGTCCGTGGGGCTCGCCGAGTTCCCCGAGCACGTCTTCGGGCTGTGCCTGCTCAACGACTGGTCGGCGCGGGACATCCAGGCCTGGGAGTACGTCCCCCTCGGACCGTTCCTCGGCAAGTCGTTCGCCACGTCGGTGTCGGCGTGGATCACGCCCCTGGACGCGCTCGACCACGCCCGCGTGGCGCCGCCGGAGCGCACGCACGCGTTGCTGCCGTATCTCGACGACACCGGCTCCTCCGATGCGGCGGTGGAGCCCGGCGGCTACGACCTGCGGATCTCCGTCGCCGTCAACGGTCACGTCGTCTCCGAGCCGCCCTTCTCCACCATGTACTGGACGGCCGCCCAGCAGCTGGCCCAGATGACGGTCAACGGCGCCTCGCTGCGCACCGGCGACCTGTACGGCTCCGGCACGGTCAGCGGCCCGGAGCCCGGGCAGCGCGGGTCGCTGCTGGAGCTGACCTGGAACGGGCGTGACCCGCTGGAACTTCCGGAGGGCAAGCGGACGTTCCTGGAGGACGGGGACGTCGTGACGCTGTCGGCGTGGGCGCCGGGGCTGGGCGGGGTCCGGGTGGGCCTCGGAGAGGTTTCGGGGCGGATCGTCGCGGGCTGAGCGGGAGTTGGGGCGGGGAGCCGGTCGGAGATCGGTGCCGCGTGACCGGGGATGCACGTGACGTAGTGGGTCTTCCGCGTCTCCTGACTCCCGCCTCCTTCGCCGTCATACTGGCGGCGGGCGCCTCGTGCGCCGGGCCCATCGGACAGGCGGGCCCTGCGCCGGCCGCCCCGCCCTCGCCCCTTTCCTCCGAACAGGAACCGGAGCCCGTGGCATGACCTACTGCCTGCTCCTGCTGACCGTCGTCGCCCTGACGGCCGCCGTGCCGGTACCGCGCGCCCTGGTGCGGGCGGCCTGGCCCGAGCGGGAGCCCGTCGTCGCCCTGTGGGTGTGGCAGTGCCTGGTCGCCACGGTCCTGCTGTGCTGCCTGACGGCGCTGACACTGGGCGCGGCCGCCGTGTTCGGCACGGTGCGCGCCCAGCTGTTCGCGCCCGCGCCGCCGGCGGTTGCCGCGGCGTACGACCTGTCCGCCGCGCCCTTCTGGGCCGCCGCCCTCACGCTGCTGCTGGCCTGCGGGGCCGCCTGGAGCACGGCGATGCTCGCCCGCGAGCTCGTCGAGGTGCGGCGGCGGCGCGGGGTGACCCGGGCGCATCTGCGCGAGCGGGCGCCGGAGCTGCCCGCCGGTCTGGAGGCGGTGGCGCGTGGTCCGCTGCTGGTGCTGGAGGACGAGTATCCGGACGCCTGGTGGATGCCGGGCCATCCGGCGCAGCTGGTCGTCACGACGGGCGCCCTGCACCGGCTCACCGACCACCAGCTGGACGCCGTGCTGACGCACGAGCAGGACCATGCGCGGGCCCACCACGACTGGCTGCTGCATCTGTCGACGGCGCTGGCCACGGGTTTTCCCCGGGTGCCGTTGTTCGCCCACTTCTGCGACCAGACGCACCGGCTGGTCGAGCTGGCCGCCGACGACACGGCGTCACGGCGGTGCGGGCACCTGACGACCGCGCTGGCGCTGATCGAACTGAACCAGCACCGGGGTGTGCTGTCCTGCTCCTCCAGCCACCGGCTGCTCGGCGAGCGGGTGGACCGGCTGCTGCAGCCGCCGCGCAGGCTGGGCCGCCGGCACCGGGCGCTCACGGCGACCGTCGCCGCGCTCGTGCCGTTGCTGCCGCTGCTGATCGTGTTCGGTCCCGGGCTGACGGCGCTGGCCTGACCCACGTCGGGGTGCCGCCGCCCGGGGCGGGCCGGAGGTCCGCCGGCCCGCGCCGAGAGTCCTCCCCCGGGCGCTCCCTCTCTACATCCAGTCGTCCGGCTCCGGCTCCTCCTCCATCTCGGGCCAGTCGTCCTCGGTGCCCGGGCCGGTGTGCGCCGCGGGCGTCTCGTCGGCCGCCCCGCCCAGCGCGGCCAGCACCGCCAGCACCCCGTCGCCGTACGTCACCAGCTTCTTCTCGCCGACGCCGCTGATGCCGCCCAGCTGCTGCACGGAGGTCGGCCAGGCCATGGCGATCTCCCGGAGCGTGGCGTCGTGGAAGATGACGTAGGCCGGGACGCCCTGCTCCCTGGCCTGCTCGGCCCGCCAGGCGCGCAGCGCCTCGAAGGCCGGCTGGAGCGCCTCGGGAAGCTCGGCCGCGGCGGCCTTGGCCTTGGAGCCCTTGGCGGAGGACGCCGACCGCGAGGTCGCCGGCTTCTTCGGCTCCTTGCGCAGCGGTACCTCCCGCTCGCGCCGCAGCACCGACCCGCTCGCCTCGGTGAGCACCAGCGTGCCGTAGTCGCCCTCGACCGCGAGCAGCCCCTGCGCGAGCAACTGCCGTACGACACCGCGCCATTCACCCTCGGCGAGGTCCTCGCCGATACCGAACACGGAGAGCTGGTCGTGGTCGAACTGGATGACCTTGGCCGTGCGCTTGCCCAGCAGGATGTCGACGATCTGCACCGCGCCGAACTTCTGCCCCCGCTCCCGCTGCAGCCGCACCACCGTGGACAGCACCTTCTGCGCGGCGACCGTGCCGTCCCAGGTCTCGGGCGGGGTGAGGCAGGTGTCGCAGTTGCCGCAGCCCGCCGCGTCCGGGTCCTGCCCGAAGTAGGCGAGGAGCTGGCCGCGCCGGCACCGGGCGCTCTCGCACAGCGCCAGCATCGAGTCCAGGTGGGCGGCGGCCCGGCGGCGGAACGCCTCGTCGCCCTCCGACGACTGGATCAGCTTGCGCTGCTGTATGACGTCGTTGAGTCCGTAGGCCATCCAGGCCGTGGAGGGCAGGCCGTCGCGTCCGGCGCGGCCCGTCTCCTGGTAGTAGCCCTCGACCGACTTGGGCAGGTCGAGGTGGGCGACGAAGCGGACGTCCGGCTTGTCGATGCCCATTCCGAAGGCGATGGTCGCGACCACGACCAGGCCTTCCTCGCGCAGGAACCGGGACTGGTGCGCCGCGCGGGTGCCCGCGTCCAGGCCCGCGTGGTACGGCACCGCCTCGACGCCGTTGCGGGTCAGGAACTCCGCCGTGGCCTCCACCGATCTGCGGGAGAGGCAGTACACGATGCCCGCGTCGCCCGCGTGCTCCTCGCGCAGGAACGCCAGCAGCTGCTTCTTCGGGTCCGCCTTCGGCACGATCCGGTACTGGATGTTGGGACGGTCGAAGCTGGCCACGAAGTGCCGGGCGGCCGGCATGTGCAGCCGCTGGGTGAGCTCCTCGTGGGTGGCGCGGGTGGCCGTCGCGGTGAGCGCGACGCGCGGTACGTCCGGCCAGCGCTCGCCGAGCAGGGACAGAGCGAGATAGTCGGGGCGGAAGTCGTGGCCCCACTGGGAGACGCAGTGTGCCTCGTCGATCGCGAAGAGGGCGATCTTGCCGCGGGAGAGCAGGTCCAGGGTGGAGTCCAGCCGCAGTCGCTCCGGGGCCAGATAGAGCAGATCCAGCTCGCCGGCCAGGAACTCGGCCTCGACCACCCGCCGCTCGTCGAAGTCCTGCGTGGAGTTCATGAAACCGGCGCGCACACCGAGCGCCCGGAGCGCGTCGACCTGGTCCTGCATCAGCGCGATGAGCGGGGAGACCACGATTCCCGTGCCGGGTCTGACCAGGGACGGAATCTGGTAGCACAGCGACTTGCCGCCGCCGGTCGGCATGAGGACCACGGCGTCGCCGCCCGCCACCACGTGCTCGATGACCGCTTCCTGCTCGCCGCGGAAGCTGTCGTACCCGAAGACGCGGTGGAGCGTGGCCAGTGCCTCGCTGTCGCCGTGTGCCACAGGCGTGTGTGCCTCGGTCGTCACAACCGTCCCGCCCATCCCGTGCATCGCTCGTCCCCCGAGTGTCGTCCCTCGACCACTGCCTCCACGATAGGGGCCCGGACTGACAGAGCCGGAGTTGTCCACAGGCCGGCGCCGGGCGATCGGCGCTCCGCCCAATGGCCCGCGTCGCGTGGCGCGGCCGTACCGGCCGGGACATGCTGCTCGGGCGGGACGCGGGTGTCCCGCGCATCCCCGATCGCATCCCCGATTGCAAGGAGCACCGCGATGGCCCCTCGGCTTCTCAAGGCCGCCGTCACCGTGGCGGTGGCAGCTGTCTGCTCACTGTCGGCCGTGCCCGCGCAGGCCGACACCGACCCCTCCGTATGGACCGATCTCGTCGACACGTACAACGCGACGGCCCGGTACGCCTACGAGGGCCTCGCCGAGGACGGTGGCTTCGTCCCCAGAGGGGGGTGCTACGCCACCGACGCGGGAGGCGTGGGCTACCACTACGTCAACAAGGCGAACATCGGCTCACTCGATCCGGCCAGACCGGCGGCCCTCGTGTACGCGGACATGGACGGCGACGACTACGTGGACACGGACGGGAGCAGCGACCACCGCAAGCTGGTCGCGGTGGAGTGGATCGTCAAGAACACGGGGCAGGCCGCGCCGACGCTGTTCGGCAAGACCTTCGACGACAACCCGCCCGGCTACTTCATTCTCCACGCGTGGCTCTACCAGCCCAACGACAACGGACTCCTCGCGGCGTACAACCCCGACGTCACGTGCCCGACCACCTGATCCGGCACGCGCGAAGGCCCCGGCTCCCACGCGGAGAACCGGGGCCCGACGCGCACGCGTTCCGGATCAGCGCACGAAGACGCTCGCCTGGCTCGCCAGGTCCAGGAAGTACTGCGGTGCCACACCGAGCACCAGCGTGACCACCACACCGAGCCCGATCGCGGTCATCGTCAGCGGCGACGGCACGGCGACCGTCGGGCCCTCCGGCCTGGGCTCGCTGAAGAACATCAGCACGATCACGCGGATGTAGAAGAAGGCCGCGATGGCGGACGAGATCACACCGATCACGACCAGCGGGGCCGCCCCGCCCTCCGCCGCCGCCTTGAACACGGCGAACTTACCGGCGAAGCCGGAGGTAAGCGGGATGCCGGCGAAGGCCAGCAGGAACACCGCGAACACGGCCGCCACCAGCGGTGAACGGCGGCCGAGTCCGGCCCACTTGGACAGGTGCGTGGCCTCGCCGCCCGCGTCGCGCACCAGGGTGACCACGGCGAAGGCACCGATGGTCACGAAGGAGTACGCGGCCAGGTAGAACAGGACGGACGAGACGCCGTCCTTCGAGGTCGCGATGACACCCGCGAGAATGAATCCCGCGTGCGCGATCGACGAGTACGCCAGCAGCCGCTTGATGTCGGTCTGGGTGATCGCGACGATCGCGCCGCCCAGCATGGTGACGATCGCGACGGCCCACATGACCGGCCGCCAGTCCCAGCGCATGCCCGGCAGGACGACGTACAGCAGACGCAGCAGCGCGCCGAACGCCGCCACCTTCGTCGCCGCCGCCATGAACCCGGTCACCGGGGTCGGCGCGCCCTGGTAGACGTCCGGCGTCCACATGTGGAACGGCACGGCGCCGACCTTGAACAGCAGGCCCATGAGGATCATCGCGCCACCGATCAGCAGCAGCGCGTCGTTGCCCATGGTGCCCGCGAGCGCCGGGTCGACGTTGGTGACGGTGCCGTCGACGACCTGCGCGATCCTCGCGTACGACACCGAGCCCGCGTACCCGTACAGCATGGCGATGCCGAACAGGGTGAACGCGGAGGCGAACGCGCCGAGCAGGAAGTACTTGACCGCGGCCTCCTGCGACATGAGCCGCTTGCGGCGGGCCAGCGCGCACAGCAGGTAGAGCGGGAGGGAGAAGACCTCCAGGGCCACGAACAGGGTCAGCAGGTCGTTGGCCGACGGGAAGACCAGCATTCCGGCGATCGCGAAGAGCAGCAGCGGGAACACCTCGGTGGTGGTGAACCCGGCCTTCACGGCCGCCTTCTCGCTGTCGCTGCCCGGCACGGACGCGGCCTGCGCGGCGAAGGAGTCGACCCGGTTGCCGTGCGCCGCCGGGTCCAGGCGCCGCTCGGCGAAGGTGAACAGGCCGACCAGTCCGGCCAGCAGGATCGTGCCCTGCAGGAACAGGGACGGCCCGTCGACCGCGATCGCGCCCATCGCCGCGATGTGCGCCTTGGTGGTGCCGTATCCGTCCGACGCGAGCGCGACGACCGCGGCGAAGGCGGCGACCAGCGCGACGAGGGACACGAACACCTGGGCGTAGTAACGGGACTTGCGCGGGACGAACGCCTCGACCAGCACCCCGACGATCGCCGCGCCCACCACGATCAGCGTGGGCGACAACTGCGCGTACTCGATCTTCGGCGCGTTGATCTTCGAGATCGGATCGGCTGCGGTCGCCGCCGTTGTCCACAGGCTGTGGACGGCTGCTGCGCTCACTTGGCCACCGCCTCCACCTCAGGCTTGGGGTCCGTCTTGTGTACGTCGGACAGGGTCGACTTCACGGCCGGGTTGACGATGTCCGTCACCGGCTTCGGGTAGACGCCCAGGAAGATCAGCAGAACGATCAGCGGGGCGACCACGAGGAGCTCGCGCACCCTGAGGTCGGGCATCGCGGAGACCTCCGGCTTCACCGGGCCCGTCATCGTCCGCTGGTACAGGACGAGGGCGTAGAGCGCGGCGAGGACGATGCCGAAGGTGCCGATGATGCCGATCGCCGGGTAGCGCGTGAACGTGCCGACCAGGACCAGGAACTCGCTCACGAACGGCGCAAGTCCCGGCAGGGACAGCGTGGCCAGCGTGCCGATCAGGAACGTGCCGGCGAGGACCGGGGCGACCTTCTGCACACCGCCGTAGTCGGCGATGAGCCGCGAGCCGCGCCGCGAGATGAGGAACCCGGCGAGCAGCATCCACGCGGCCGTGGAGATCCCGTGGTTGACCATGTAGAGCGTCGCGCCGGACTGGCCCTGGCTGGTCATCGCGAAGATGCCCATGATGATGAAGCCGAAGTGCGAGATCGACGCGTACGCCACCAGGCGCTTGATGTCCCGCTGGCCGACCGCGAGCAGCGCGCCGTAGACGATGCTGATGAGCGCCAGGACGAGGATCGCCGGCGTCGCCCACTTGCTGGCCTCCGGGAACAGCTGGAGGCAGAAGCGGAGCATCGCGAAGGTGCCGACCTTGTCGACGACGGCCGTGATGAGCACGGCGACCGGGGCGGTGGACTCCTGCATGGCGTTGGGCAGCCAGGTGTGCAGCGGCCACAGCGGCGCCTTCACCGCGAAGGCGAAGAAGAAGCCGAGGAACAGCCAGCGCTCGGTGCTCGTCGCCATGTGCAGCGAGCCGTTGGCGCGGGCCTGGGCGATCTCCTGGAGGCTGAAGTTCCCGGCGACGACGTACAGGCCGATCACCGCGGCCAGCATGATCAGCCCGCCGACCAGGTTGTAGAGGAGGAACTTCACGGCCGCGTACGACCGCTGCGTGGACGCCGCCTCCTCGCCGTGCTCGTGGGCACGGTCCCCGAAGCCGCCGATGAGGAAGTACATCGGGATGAGCATGGCTTCGAAGAAGATGTAGAAGAGGAAGACGTCGGTCGCCTCGAAGGAGATGATCACCATCGCCTCGACGGCCAGGATCAGGGCGAAGAAGCCCTGCGTCGGCCGCCAGCGGCGGCTTCCGGTCTCCAGCGGGTCGGCGTCGTGCCAGCCCGCGAGGATGATGAACGGGATCAGCAGGGCGGTCAGCGCGACCAGCGCCACCGCGATGCCGTCCACGCCCAGTTCGTAGCGGACTCCGAAGTCCGCGATCCAGGCGTGCGACTCGGTCAGTTGGTAGCGGCCGCCGTTCGGGTCGAAGCGGACCAGGACGGTGATCGCGAGGGCGAGCGTGGCGAGCGAGACGAGCAGTGCCAGCCATTTCGCGGCGGTACGCCGCGCGGCCGGCACGGCGGCCGTGGCGACCGCCCCGATCGCGGGGAGCACCGCCGTCGCTGTCAGCAGAGGAAAGGACATCGGTATCAGACCGCCCTCATCAGCAGGGTCGCGGCGACGAGGACCGCCGCACCGCCGAACATCGAGACCGCGTAGGAGCGCGCGAAGCCGTTCTGCAGCTTGCGCATGCGTCCGGACAGGCCCCCGACCGAGGCGGCCGTGCCGTTGACGACACCGTCGACCAGGGTGTGGTCGACGTACACCAGGGAACGCGTGAGGTGTTCGCCGCCGCGGACCAGGACGACGTGGTTGAAGTCGTCCTGCAGCAGGTCGCGCCGGGCGGCCCGGGTGAGCAGCGAACCGCGCGGGGCGACGGACGGCACCGGGCGGCGGCCGTACATGGCGTACGCGACGCCGACTCCGATGATCAGGCAGACCATCGTCGCGCCGGTGACGGTCGCCGCGCTGAGCGGGGAGTCGCCCTCGCTGTGACCCGTGATCGGCTCCAGCCAGTGCAGGAAGCGGTCGCCGATGCTGAAGAACCCGCCGGCGAAGACCGAGCCGAAAGCCAGCACGATCATGGGGATCGTCATGACCTTCGGGGACTCGTGCGGGTGCGGCTCCGCGTGTTCACCGTGGTGCTCGGCGGCGGGCTCCGCGCTCGGCGCCTCCGGAGAGCGGGTGGGCTGGTTCCTCCAGCGCTCCTCGCCGAAGAACGTCATCAGCATCACGCGCGTCATGTAGAACGCGGTGATGGCAGCGCCCACCAGGGCGCACGCGCCCAGGATCCAGCCCTCGGTGCCGCCCTTCGCGAAGGCCGCCTCGATGATCTTGTCCTTGGAGAAGAAGCCGGACAGGCCCGGGAAGCCGATGATCGCGAGGTAGCCGAGGCCGAAGGTGATGAAGGTGACCGGCATGTACTTCCTGAGGCCGCCGTACTTGCGCATGTCGACCTCGTCGTTCATGCCGTGCATGACCGAACCGGCGCCGAGGAACAGCCCGGCCTTGAAGAATCCGTGCGTCACCAGGTGCATGATCGCGAAAACGTAGCCGATGGGGCCGAGGCCCGCCGCCAGCACCATGTAGCCGATCTGCGACATGGTCGAGCCGGCCAGCGCCTTCTTGATGTCGTCCTTGGCGCAACCGACGATCGCACCGAACAGGAGCGTGACCGCGCCGACCACGGTGACCGCGGTCTGCGCGTCGGGCGCGCCGTTGAAGATCGCCGCGGAGCGGACGATCAGGTAGACGCCCGCGGTCACCATGGTCGCGGCGTGGATGAGGGCCGAGACCGGGGTCGGGCCCTCCATCGCGTCCCCGAGCCAGGACTGCAGCGGCACCTGGGCGGACTTGCCGCAGGCGGCGAGCAGGAGCATCAGGGCGATGGCGGTGAGCTTGCCCTCGGAGGCGTCGGTGGCGTGGCCGAGGACCGGCCCGAAGGCGAAGGTGCCGAACGTCGTGAACATCAGCATGATCGCGATGGACAGGCCCATGTCGCCGACGCGGTTGACCAGGAAGGCCTTCTTCGCCGCCGTCGCCGCGCTGGGCTTGTGCTGCCAGAAGCCGATGAGCAGGTACGACGCCAGACCGACGCCTTCCCAGCCGACGTACAGCAGAAGGTAGTTGTCGGCGAGGACCAGCAGCAGCATCGCCGCGAGGAACAGGTTCAGATAGCCGAAGAAGCGGCGGCGGCGCTCGTCGTGCTCCATGTACCCGACGGAGTACAGGTGGATCAGCGAGCCGACGCCGGTGATCAGCAGGACGAACGTCATCGACAGCTGGTCGAGGCGGAAGGTGACGTCCGCCTGGAAGCTCTCGACCGGGATCCACGTCCACAGGTGCTGGATCAGGGTGCGGTGTTCGGCGTTCTTCCCGAGCAGGTCGGCGAAGAGGATCACACCGAACACGAAGGAGGCGGTCGACATCAGGACGCCGATCCAGTGGCCGACGGCATCGAGCCGCCGGCCGCCGCACAGCAGTACGGCCGCTCCGAGCAGTGGCGCCGCCACCAGCAGCGCAATCAGGTTCTCCACGATTTCTTCCGACCCCTCAGAGCTTCATCAGGCTGGCGTCGTCGACCGAGGCCGAGTGGCGGGTGCGGAACAGGGACACGATGATCGCGAGTCCGACCACGACCTCCGCGGCGGCGACGACCATCGTGAAGAACGCGATGATCTGGCCGTCGAGGTTGCCGTGCAGCCGGGAGAAGGTGACGAACGCGAGGTTGCACGCGTTCAGCATCAGCTCGATGCACATGAAGACGACGATCGCGTTGCGCCTGATCAGCACGCCGGTGGCGCCGATCGTGAACAACAGGGCCGAGAGATACAGGTAGTTGACCGGGTTCACTTCGACGCCTCCTCCCGCTTGAAGGTGGCCGGTTCGATCTCGGTGCGCTCCAGGCGCTCCTCCGCGCGCTGCTCCAGCGCCTTGAGGTCGTTGAGCGCCTCGGCCGACACGTCGCGGATCTGACCGCGCTCGCGCAGGGTCTTGCTGACCGTGAGCTCCGACGGGGTGCCGTCGGGCAGCAGGCCCGCGATGTCGACCGCGTTGTGCCGGGCGTAGACGCCGGGCGCCGGGAGCGGCGGTACGTGCTTGCCCTCGCGGACGCGCTGCTCGGACAGCTCGCGCTGCGTCTTGGCGCGCTCGGTGCGCTCGCGGTGGGTGAGCACCATCGCGCCGACGGCGGCCGTGATCAGCAGCGCGCCGGTGATCTCGAAGGCGAAGACGTACTTGGTGAAGATGAGGGCCGCCAGGCCTTCCACATTGCCGTTGGCGTTGGCCTGGCCGGTGCCGTTGAACTCCTTCAGGGAGGCGTTGCCGATCCCGGCGAACAGCAGGACCCCGAAGCCGACGCCGCAGAGAAGGGCCAGCCAGCGCTGGCCCTTGATGGTCTCCTTCAGCGAGTCCGCGGCCGTCACGCCGACGAGCATCACCACGAAGAGGAACAGCATCATGATCGCGCCGGTGTAGACGACGATCTGCACGATGCCCAGGAAGTAGGCGCCGTTGGCGAGGTAGAAGATCGCCAGGACGATCATGGTGCCGGCGAGGGACAGGGCGCTGTGCACGGACTTCTTCATGAAGACGGTGGACAGGGCGCCGATCACGGCGACGGTGCCGAGGACCCAGAACTGGAAGGCCTCTCCGGTGGAGGTGGAGTAGGCGGCGAGTTGCGCGCTCATCGGCCGACCACCTTCCCCGACGCGGGCTCTTCCTCGCCGAAGGTCGAGTCGGCCTCCTGGACGACCTCGCCCTTGGAGGTGGCGACCTGGGGCACGGTGCCGGGTGCGGCCTCGGTGACCAGGCCCCGGTAGTAGTCCTGCTCGTCCGTCCCCGGGTAGATCGCGTGCGGGGAGTCGACCATGCCCTCTTCGAGGCCCGCGAGCAGCTGCTCCTTGGTGTAGATGAGGTTGGCGCGGCTGGAGTCGGCCAGCTCGAACTCGTTGGTCATCGTGAGCGCGCGCGTGGGGCACGCCTCGATGCACAGGCCGCACAGGATGCAGCGGGCGTAGTTGATCTGGTAGACGCGGCCGTACCTCTCACCCGGCGAGTAGCGCTCCTCGTCCGTGTTGTCGGCGCCCTCCACATAGATGGCGTCGGCGGGGCAGGCCCAGGCGCACAGCTCGCAGCCGACGCACTTCTCCAGGCCGTCCGGATGGCGGTTGAGCTGGTGCCGTCCGTGGAAACGGGGAGCGGTGGTCTTCTGCTGCTCCGGGTACTGCTCGGTCAGCCGCTTCTTGAACATGGCCTTGAAGGTCACGCCGAAGCCGGCGACGGGGTTCATGAAACCGGGCTTGGTCTCCTTGGGCTCCTCAGCCATCGGACGCCTCCTTTCCATCCGAAGATCCGTCACTGGCAGTATCCGACCCGCCACTGACAATCAGCTCCCGCTCTCGGCGCGAGCTGCGCCTCGGCACCGGCGGGAGCTCCTGTCCGGGCAGCGGCGGTACGGGGAATCCGCCCGCCATCGGGTCGAACCCGGCGGGCTGTGCGGCCTCCTGCTCGCTCGCCTTGGCCTTCTCGCGGAACATGTCGGCGACGAAGGACAGCAGGAGCAGGGCGAGGACGGCGCCGCCGATGTAGAGGGCGATGTCGGCGAAGTCGTAGTTCTCGTTCCTCAGCGCCCGCACCGTCGCGACCAGCATCAGCCAGACCACGGAGACGGGGATGAGGACCTTCCAGCCGAGCTTCATCAGCTGGTCGTAGCGCACCCGCGGGAGCGTGCCGCGCAGCCAGATGAAGAAGAACAGCAGCAGCTGGACCTTGATCGTGAACCACAGCAGCGGCCACCAGCCGTGGTTGGCGCCCTCCCAGAAGGTGCTGATCGGCCAGGGGGCGCGCCAGCCGCCGAGGAAGAGGGTGGTCGACACGGCCGAGACGGTCACCATGTTGACGTACTCGGCGAGCATGAACATCGCGAACTTGATCGACGAGTACTCGGTGTTGAAGCCGCCGACCAGGTCGCCCTCGGACTCCGGCATGTCGAAGGGGGCGCGGTTGGTCTCGCCCACCATGGTGACGATGTAGAGGATGAAGGAGACCGGCAGCAGCAGGATGTACCAGCGGTCGTGCTGCTGCTCGACGATCGTCGACGTCGACATCGACCCGGAGTAGAGGAACACGGAGGCGAACGCGGCGCCCATGGCGATCTCGTACGAGATCATCTGCGCGCAGGAGCGCAGGCCGCCCAGGAGCGGGTAGGTCGATCCGGAACTCCAGCCCGCCAGCACGATGCCGTAGATGCCGACCGAGGCGACCGCGAGGATGAAGAGCATCGCGATCGGCAGGTCGGTGAGCTGCATCGCGGTCCGCGTGCCGAAGATCGAGACCTCGTTGTCGGCCGGCCCGAAGGGGATCACCGCGATCGCCATGAAGGCCGGGATGGCCGCGACGATCGGCGCGAGGACGTACACCACCTTGTCGGCGCGCTTGACGATGAGGTCTTCCTTGAGCATCAGCTTCACACCGTCGGCGAGCGACTGGAGCATGCCCCAGGGGCCGTGCCGGTTGGGGCCGATGCGCAACTGCATCCAGGCGACGACCTTGCGCTCCCAGACGATGGAGAACAGCACGGTCACCATCAGGAAGGCGAAGCAGAAGACGGCCTTGATCACGACCAGCCACCAGGGGTCGCTGCCGAACATCGAGAGGTCTTCAGCGGCGAAGTACGGGCTCATCCCTCCACCTCCTTCGGGGCCTCGCCGACGGTCGTCGCCGGGCCGATGCGGACCAGGGCGCCGGGCAGCGCACCGGTGTCGGAGGCGACTCCCCCGCCGACGGAGTTCAGCGGGAGCCAGACCACCCGGTCGGGCATCTCCGCCGTCTGCAGGGGGAGTTCGACCGTTCCCGAGGGGCCGGTCACGGCGAGGACATCGCCGTCCTTGACGCCCGCCTCGGCTGCCGTCGCGGCCGACACGCGCGCGTGGGCGGCGTGCCGTGTGCCGGCGAGCGCCTCGTCGCCCTCCTGGAGGACGCCCCGGTCGAGCAGGAGGCGGTGCCCGGCGAGCACTGCTTCCCCGGCCGCGGGCCTCGGCAACTGGACCCCGGTCTCCAGGGGTTCGGAGGCACGCGGCCCGTCCCAGGGACCGAGCCGGTCGATCTCCTGGCGCACGGTGCGCAGGTCCGGCAGACCCAGGTGCACGTCCATGGCGTCGGCCAGCATCTGCAGCACGCGCGCGTCGGTCGGTGCGAGGCGGCGGGTCATCTGGTCGGGCTTGAGCGCGGCCTCGAAGAAGCGCACCCTGCCTTCCCAGTTGAGGAAGGTGCCGGCCTTCTCGGCGACCGCGGCGACCGGCAGGACGACGCTGGCGTGCTCGCTGACCTCACTGGGCCGCAGCTCCAGCGACACCACGAACCCGGCCTCGTGCAGTGCTTCACGCGCGCGTGCCGGGTCGGGCAGATCGGCGATCTCGACGCCCGCGACCACCAGGGCCTGCAGTTCGCCGCTCGCGGCGGCCTCCACGATCTGGCTGGTGTCGCGGCCGTAGCGGTGCGGGAGTCCCGCGACCCGCCAGACCTCGGCGACCTCTTCACGCGCGCGTGGGTCGGTCGCCGGACGCCCGCCCGGCAGCAGGGACGGCAGCGCGCCGGCCTCCACCGCAGCGCGCTCTCCGGCCCGCCGCGGGATCCACACCAGCTGGGCCCCGGTGGCGGAGGCGGCCCGCACGGCGGCGGTCAGACCACCCGCCACGGCGGCGAGCCGCTCGCCGACGACGATCACGGCGCCCTCGGCGCGCAGCGCCTCGGCGGCCTTCGCACCGTCGTCCTCCAGGCCGACCCCGCTCGCGAGCGCGTCCAGCCACTCGGTCTCGGTACCGGGAGCCGCCGGCAGCAGCGTGCCGCCCGCCTTCTCCAGACCGCGCGTCGCGTGCGTGGCCAGCGCGAACACCTTCTGCCCGTGCTTGCGCCAGGCCTTGCGCAGCCTCAGGAAGACGCCGGGCGCCTCCTCCTCGGCCTCGAAGCCGACCAGCAGGACGGAGGGCGCCTTCTCCAGGGAGGTGTACGTGACACCCGTACCGTCGAGGTCCCGTCCTCGTCCGGCGACCCGTGACGCCAGGAAGTCGGCCTCCTCGCCGCTGTGCACGCGCGCGCGGAAGTCGATGTCGTTCGTGTCGAGCGCCACGCGCGCGAACTTGCTGTACGCGTAGGCGTCCTCGACGGTGAGCCGGCCGCCGGTCAGGACACCGGTGCGGCCGCGCGAGGCGAGCAGGCCCTGAGCGGCGATCTGCAGCGCCTCCGGCCAGGAGGCGGGTTCGAGGTCACCCTCGGCGTTGCGCACCAGGGGGGTGGTGAGCCGGTCGCGCTGCTGCGCGTAGCGGAACGCGAAGCGGCCCTTGTCGCAGATCCACTCCTCGTTGACCTCGGGGTCGTTGGCCGCCAGGCGCCGCATGACCTTGCCGCGCCGGTGGTCGGTGCGGGTCGCGCAGCCGCCGGAGCAGTGCTCGCACACGCTCGGCGAGGAGATCAGGTCGAAGGGGCGGGAGCGGAATCGGTACGCCGCCGAGGTGAGCGCGCCCACCGGGCAGATCTGGATGGTGTTGCCCGAGAAGTACGACTCGAAGGGGTCGCCCTCACCGGTGCCGACCTGCTGCAGCGCGCCCCGCTCCAGCAGCTCGATCATCGGGTCGCCGGCGACCTGGTTGGAGAAGCGGGTGCAGCGCGCGCACAGCACGCACCGCTCGCGGTCGAGCAGGACCTGCGTGGAGATCGCGACCGGCTTCTCGTACGTGCGCTTCTTGCCGTCGAAGCGGGACTCGGCCTGGCCGTGCGACATGGCCTGGTTCTGCAGCGGGCACTCGCCGCCCTTGTCGCAGACCGGGCAGTCCAGCGGGTGGTTGATGAGCAGCAGCTCCATCACACCGTGCTGGGCCTTCTCGGCGACCGGGGAGCTGAGCTGCGTCTTGACGACCATGCCGTCCGTGCAGGTGATGGTGCAGGACGCCATCGGCTTGCGCTGGCCCTCGACCTCGACGATGCACTGCCTGCAGGCGCCGACCGGGTCGAGGAGGGGGTGGTCGCAGAAGCGGGGGATCTCGATGCCGAGCTGCTCGGCGGCCCGGATGACCAGGGTGCCCTTGGGCACGCTGATCTCGGCGCCGTCGATCGTCAGCGTGACGAGGTCTTCCGGCGGGACCGCCGCCTCTCCCCCTCCGGAGGGAGCACTGGTGGTCACGGTCATGCGTTCACCTCCGGGCGGTCCGCCCAGGCCGTCGACTTGGCCGGGTCGAAGGGGCAGCCCCGGCCGGTGATGTGCTGCTCGTACTCCTCGCGGAAGTACTTCAGCGAGGAGAAGATCGGCGAGGCGGCGCCGTCGCCGAGGGCGCAGAACGCCTTGCCGTTGATGTTGTCGGCGATGTCGTTCAGCTTGTCGAGGTCGGACATGACGCCCTTGCCGGCCTCGATGTCACGCAGCAACTGCACGAGCCAGTACGTGCCTTCGCGGCACGGCGTGCACTTGCCGCAGGACTCGTGGGCGTAGAACTCGGTCCAGCGGGTGACGGCGCGGACGACGCAGGTCGTCTCGTCGAAGCACTGCAGGGCCTTGGTGCCGAGCATGGAACCGGCGGCGCCGACGCCCTCGTAGTCGAGGGGTACGTCGAGGTGCTCCTCGGTGAACATCGGCGTCGAGGAGCCGCCCGGCGTCCAGAACTTCAGCCGGTGGCCCGCCCGCATGCCGCCGCTCATCTCCAGCAGCTGGCGGAGCGTGATGCCGAGCGGGGCCTCGTACTGGCCGGGGCTCGTGACATGGCCGCTGAGCGAGTACAGCGTGAAGCCGGGGGACTTCTCGCTGCCCATCGACCGGAACCATTCCTTGCCCCGGTTGATGATCGCGGGAACCGACGCGATCGACTCGACGTTGTTCACAACAGTCGGGCACGCGTAGAGGCCCGCCACGGCGGGGAAAGGGGGACGGAGCCGCGGTTGACCCCGGCGGCCTTCGAGCGAGTCGAGCAGTGCGGTCTCCTCACCGCAGATGTACGCGCCGGCGCCGGCGTGCACGGTGAGTTCCAGGTTCAGCCCGCTGCCCAGGATGTTCTCGCCGAGGTAGCCCGCCGCGTAGGCCTCGCGCACGGCCTCGTGCAACCGCCGCAGAACGGGGACGACTTCACCACGCAGATAGATGAAGGCATGCGAAGACCTGATGGCGTAACACGCGATGACGATGCCCTCGATGAGGCTGTGCGGGTTCGCGAAGAGGAGCGGGATGTCCTTGCAGGTCCCCGGCTCCGACTCGTCGGCGTTGACAACTAGATAGTGCGGCTTTCCATCACCCTGGGGAATGAACTGCCATTTCATTCCCGTCGGGAATCCCGCGCCGCCGCGGCCGCGCAGACCGGAGTCCTTGACGTACGCGATCAGGTCGTCCGGCGACATCGCGAGCGCCTTGCGCAGGCCCTCGTATCCCTCGTGCCTCTTGTAGACGTCCAGCGACCAGGACCTGTCCTCGTCCCAGAAGGCCGACAGCACGGGTGCGAGCAGCTTCTCCGGGCTGGTGCCCCTCAGTTCGGGTGCCAAGGTCATCACTCCCCCTCCTCGGCGGCGGGCCCTGCCAGGTGGGCTGGGTCGGAGGCCGACGTGTCCTGCGGCGCGTCGTGCGAGCTGAGGTGCTCGGTCGGCGACGGCTCGTGCACTTGCCTGTTCTGCGGCTCGTCGTGCGGGCCGCCGTTCCGCGGATGGACCACGCGCGCGGGTGCGGCCTCTCCCCTTGCCAGGCGGAGGCCCACCAGCGACGCCGGTCCCGCACTGCCGCCCTCCTCGACGGCCCCGGGCCGCTCGTCGGGGAAGCCGGCCAGGATCCGCGCGGTCTCCTTGAAGGTGCACAGGCGCGCCCCGCGGGTGGGCTCGACGTCCCGTCCCGCGCGCAGGTCGTCGACGAGGCGCTTGGCGCTGGCCGGGGTCTGGTTGTCGAAGAACTCCCAGTTGACCATCACCACCGGCGCGAAGTCGCAGGCCGCGTTGCACTCGATGTGCTCCAGGGTGACCTTGCCGTCGCCGGTGGTCTCGCCGTTCCCGACGCCGAGGTGCTCCTGGAGCTCCTCGAAGATCGCGTCGCCGCCCATCACCGCGCACAGGGTGTTGGTGCAGACGCCGACCTGGTAGTCGCCGCTCGGCCTGCGCCGGTACATCGTGTAGAAGGTCGCGACGGCGGTGACCTCGGCCGTGGTCAGCTCCAGCACGTCCGCGCAGAACTGCATCCCGGTGCGCGTGACATGGCCCTCCTCCGACTGCACGAGGTGCAGCAAGGGCAGCAGGGCCGAGCGGGAGTCGGGGTAGCGGGCGATGATCTCGCGCGCGTCCCTCTCGAGCCGTTCACGGACGTCGTCCGGGTAGGCGGGCGCGGGCAGTTCGGGCATGCCCAGGCTGACGCCGTGCTCCGAAGAACTGGTGGTCACCGGTCGACGCCTCCCATCACGGGGTCGATGGACGCGACGGCGACGATGACGTCGGCGACCTGGCCGCCTTCGCACATCGCCGCCATGGCCTGCAGGTTGGTGAAGGACGGGTCGCGGAAGTGGACCCGGTAGGGGCGGGTGCCGCCGTCGGACACGGCGTGCACACCGAGTTCGCCCTTGGGCGATTCGACGGCCGCGTACGCCTGTCCCGGCGGGACGCGGAAGCCCTCGGTGACCAGCTTGAAGTGGTGGATCAGGGCCTCCATGGAGGTGCCCATGATCTTCTTGATGTGGTCGAGGGAGTTGCCGAGCCCGTCCGGTCCCAGGGCGAGCTGGGCGGGCCAGGCGATCTTCTTGTCGGCGACCATGACCGGGCCGGGCTGCAGCCGGTCCAGGCACTGCTCGATGATGCCCAGCGACTGGCGCATCTCCTCCAGGCGGATCAGGAAGCGCCCGTAGGAGTCGCAGGTGTCGGCGGTCGGGATCTCGAAGTCGTAGGTCTCGTAGTCGCAGTAGGGCTGTGCCTTGCGCAGGTCGTGCGGCAGGCCGGTGGAGCGCAGGATCGGTCCCGTCGCGCCGAGGGCCATGCAGCCGGCCAGGTCCAGATAGCCGACGTCCTGCATACGGGCCTTGAAGATGGGGTTCCCGGTGGCGAGCTTGTCGTACTCCGGGAGGTTCTTCCTCATCTTCTTCACGAACTCGCGGATGTGGTCCACCGCGCCGGGCGGCAGGTCCTGGGCGAGTCCGCCGGGCCGGATGTACGCGTGGTTCATGCGCAGGCCCGTGATGAGCTCGTAGATGTCGAGAATCATTTCACGATCACGGAATCCGTAGATCATGATCGTGGTGGCGCCGAGCTCCATGCCGCCGGTGGCGATGCACACCAGGTGGGAGGAGAGCCGGTTCAGCTCCATCAGGAGTACCCGGATGATCTTGGCGCGCTCGGTGATCTGGTCCTCGATGCCGAGGAGCTTCTCTACGGCGAGACAGTAGGCGGTCTCGTTGAAGAAGGACGTCAGGTAGTCCATGCGCGTCACGAACGTGGTGCCCTGCGTCCACGTGCGGAACTCGAGGTTCTTCTCGATACCGGTGTGCAGGTAGCCGATGCCGCAGCGGGCCTCGGTGACCGTCTCACCGTCGATCTCCAGGATCAGGCGCAGCACTCCGTGGGTGGACGGGTGCTGGGGACCCATGTTGACGACGATGCGCTCGTCGTCGGCGCGGGCCGCGGACTGGACGATCTCGTCCCAGTCGCCTCCGGTGACCGTATATACGGTGCCCTCGGTGGTCTCGCGCGGAGAGGCTTGCGAAGTGCTCACGAGTACGACCTCCGCTGGTCCGGAGCCGGGATCTGGGCGCCCTTGTACTCGACGGCGATGCCGCCGAGGGGGTAGTCCTTGCGCTGCGGATGGCCCTGCCAGTCGTCCGGCATCATGATCCGGGTCAGGGCCGGGTGACCGTCGAAGACGATCCCGAAGAAGTCGTAGGTCTCGCGCTCGTGCCAGTCGTTGGTCGGGTACACCGACACCAGCGACGGGATCTTCGGGTCGCTGTCGGGGGCGCTGACCTCGAGGCGGATGAGCCTGTTGTGGGTGATCGAGCGCAGGTGGTAGACGGCGTGCAGCTCGCGGCCCTTGTCGTGGAGGTAGTGGACTCCGCTGACGCCGGTGCACAGCTCGAAGCGCAGGGCCGGGTCGTCGCGCAGGGTGCGGGCGACGCGCAGCAGGTGCTCACGCTCGATGTGGAAGGTGAGTTCGCCGCGGTCGACGACCGTCTTCTCGATGGCGTTGTCGGGCAGCAGGCCCTGTTCCTCCAGGGCGCCCTCGAGTTCGTCGGCGACCTCGTCGAACCAGCCGCCGTAGGGGCGGGCGGCCGGTCCCGGGAGGCGGATCGAGCGGACCAGGCCGCCGTAGCCGGAGGTGTCGCCGCCGTTGGCGGCGCCGAACATGCCGCGCTGGACGCGGATCTCCTCGCCGCCCTCGCCGCGCTGGCCGGGGAGGTTGGAGGCGCCGAGGTCCTTCTCGGGGTTCACCCCGTTGGCGTCGCTCACCGCAGCAGCCCCTTCATCTCGATCGTGGGCAGGGCCTTGAGCGCCGCCTCCTCCGCCTCGCGGGCCGCCTCCTCGGCGTTCACGCCGAGCTTGGAGGTCTGGATCTTGTGGTGGAGCTTGAGGATGGCGTCCAGCAGCATTTCGGGCCGTGGCGGGCAGCCCGGGAGATAGATGTCGACCGGGACGATGTGGTCGACGCCCTGGACGATGGCGTAGTTGTTGAACATGCCGCCCGAGGAGGCGCAGACCCCCATGGAGATCACCCACTTGGGGTTCGGCATCTGGTCGTAGACCTGCCTGAGCACCGGCGCCATCTTCTGGCTGACCCGGCCGGCGACGATCATCAGGTCCGCCTGGCGGGGTGAGCCGCGGAAGACCTCCATGCCGAAGCGCGCCAGGTCGTAGCGGCCGGCGCCGGTGGTCATCATCTCGATGGCGCAGCAGGCCAGGCCGAAGGTCGCCGGGAAGACGGACGCCTTGCGCACCCAGCCCGCGGCCTGCTCGACGGTGGTCAGCAGGAAGCCGCTCGGCAGCTTTTCTTCGAGTCCCATGTCGTTAAAGGCCCCTCAGTCCCATTCCAGGCCGCCTCGCCGCCATACGTACGCGTAGGCGACGAAGACGGTGAGCACGAAGAGCAGCATCTCCACGAGCCCGAAGATCCCCAGGGCGTCGAAGGTGACGGCCCAGGGGTAGAGGAAGACGATCTCGATGTCGAAGACGATGAAGAGCATCGCCGTCAGGTAGTACTTGATGGGGAAACGCCCGCCGCCGGCCGGCGTGGGGGTGGGCTCGATCCCGCACTCGTAGGCCTCGAGCTTGGCCCGGTTGTACCGCTTCGGACCGATCAGCGTGGCCATGACCACGGAGAAGATCGCAAAGCCTGCCCCGAGGGCTCCCAGTACGAGGATGGGCGCATACGCGTTCACCGCTCCTCGCTCCTCTCAGTCGGCACTGACTGCTGGCGATGGTGTCGGACTCACACCGGCCTCCTACGCCCCTCCAACCTCCGTTCGTCCCAACGAAGATCGAGAACATGTGAAGCAGGTCACAAGCCCAACTGCCTCGCATCCTATGCCTGCCGCTCTGTGATCTGCGACACGGGGTATTGCACAACCTTTGTGATCTCCACCACCTAACGAAGGATCATGAAGTCGGATGAGCGGTGATCTTCGTACGCGAAGCGCCAGAGTGATCACCAGAGGTGACATTTTCGCTCGTCGACGCAGCTCGGAGGGGGCGTCTCCATATCAAGAGAGTTCCGCTGCATGCAAATTGGTGTTGGACCCACCGTCCTGATAGTGGATCCGATTCACACCTCGGGGTGAGACCGGCGGCGCGATGTGAACGCGTGCATCCGTTCACGAGCGAGTCCGCCTCGCGATCCCGGCGCAATCCCTTCGTGATCTACGCGCGTGACGCACACACTGCTGTGACCGTTGCGTGACCTCCGCCACATCCATGAGAGGCGGCTGAGAACCGGGCTTGGCCAACTGTCCCAACCGATGGTAGGTCGAGGGCAATTCGGGCGTACTGGCGAAAGAGCGTGATCACGGGCTTGATGGGCCGCGTCCGCAATGTCCGTTACGGCGTCAATAAGGAACCCCGGGCGAGGAATTTGAGGGGTCGATTGAGCAACTGTGGCGCACCACACGTTTCTTGAAGGTATGGAGGAGCCCCTGATACCGGTTGTTCTCATGTCCCACACCGCTCACATACGCAGCCACCGGAAACCCCGCCGCAGCGCGACGACGAACCTCGCCGTGCGTGCCGGAGTTGCCGGTGGCGTTCTCAGCATGGCGGCGGCGGGTGCGGCCTCGGCGAACGCTGCCGAGACCACGCAGACCCTGCAACTGCCCACCCTGACGGCCGACCTGGCCGCTCAGGTCGCCCAGTCCGCGGACGCCACTCAGCAGGCGGCCGCGAACTACGAGCTGCAGGCCGAACGTGACGCGGCCGCCGCGAAGGCCGCGAAGCAGGCCAAGGCGGACCTCGCCGAGGCGAAGAAGAAGGCCGAAGCCAAGAAGAAGGCCGAGGAGGCCCGTAAGGCCGCCGCGGAGCGCGCCGCGTCCCGCAGCTCCGAGCGGACCACCCTGTCCGCCTCCGTGGGCTCCAGCGCCTCCACGAGCTCCTCCACGGCCACCGGTTCGGCCGCCGCGGTCATCGCCTTCGTGAAGGCCCAGATCGGCGACGCGTACGTCTCCGGCGGCACCGGGCCCAACTCGTGGGACTGCTCCGGCCTCATACAGACCGCCTTCAAGCAGGTCGGCATCAGCCTGCCGCGCGTCTCGCAGGACCAGTCGACGGCCGGCACCCAGGTCTCGCTGAGCAACCTGCAGCCCGGCGACATCCTGTACTGGGGCAGCGCGGGCAGCGCGTACCACGTGGCGCTGTACGTCGGTGACGGCATGTTCGTCGGCGCGCAGAACCCCTCGACCGGCGTCGTCGAGAAGCCGCTCTCCTACGACCCGCCGACCGGCGCGGTGCGGGTGCTCTGACACCGGGGCACATCAGGACACAGGACGCGAAACGGAAAGGGCCGCTGCCGCTCGGGGGCAGCGGCCCTCCGTCGCGCCCACCGCCGGAATCGGACTCAGTGCCCGAATTGTCCCCGGCGGGCGGTGCATTGACGACGTGTCGCGCACACATCGGCGGCCCGGCACACACGTCGGCGGCCCGGCGGGACGGAATGTCCGCCGGGCCGCCGACGTGAGAGCCCCGGGAACTAGGCCTTCGGTGCCACCTTGCTCAGGCCGTTGATGATGCGGTCCATCGCGTCGCCGCCCGTCGGGTCGGTGAGGTTGGCGAGCATCTTCAGGGTGAACTTCATCAGCACCGGGTGGGTGAGGCCGCGCTGGGCCGCGATCTTCATGACCTTCGGGTTGCCGATGAGCTTCACGAAGGCGCGGCCGAGCGTGTAGTAGCCGCCGTAGGTGTCCTTCAGGACGCGCGGGTAGCGCTGGAGGGCGAGTTCGCGGCTCGCGGGCGTCGGGCGGGCGTGGGCCTGGACGATGACGTCCGCGGCGATCTGGCCGGACTCCATGGCGTAGGCGATGCCCTCGCCGTTGAACGGGTTCACCAGACCGCCGGCGTCGCCGACCAGCAGCAGACCGCGCGTGTAGTGGGGCTGCCGGTTGAAGGCCATGGGCAGGGCGGCGCCGCGGATGGGGCCGGTCATGTTCTCCGGTGTGTAGCCCCAGTCCTCCGGCATCGACGCGCACCAGGCCTTCAGCACCTCGCGCCAGTCGAGTTCCTTGAAGGAGTCGGAGGTGTTGAGGACGCCGAGGCCGACGTTCGAGGTGCCGTCACCCATGCCGAAGATCCAGCCGTAGCCGGGCAGGAGCCGGTCCTGCGGGCCGCGCCGGTCCCACAGTTCCAGCCAGGACTCCAGGTAGTCGTCCTCGTGGCGGGGGCTCTCGAAGTACGTCCGGACCGCGACGCCCATCGGACGGTCCTCGCGGCGGTGCAGGCCCATGGCCAGGGACAGCCGGGTCGAGTTGCCGTCGGCCGCCACGACCAGCGGCGCGTGGAAGGTGACCTCGCGCTTCTCCTCGCCGAGCTTGGCGTGCACGCCGGTGATGCGCCCGGTGCGGTCGTCGACGATCGGGGCGCCGACGTTGCAGCGCTCGTACAGCCGCGCGCCCGCCTTCTGGGCCTGCCGGGCGAGCTGTTCGTCGAAGTCGTCGCGCTTGCGGACGAGGCCGTAGTCCGGGAAGGAGGCGAGATCCGGCCAGTCCAGCTGGAGGCGGACGCCGCCGCCGATGATGCGCAGGCCCTTGTTGCGCAGCCAGCCGGCCTCCTCGGAGACGTCGATGCCCATGGCCACGAGCTGCTTGACCGCGCGCGGGGTGAGGCCGTCGCCGCAGACCTTCTCGCGCGGGAACTCGGTCTTCTCCAGCAGGAGTACGTCGAGCCCGGCCTTGGCGAGGTGGTACGCGGTGGTGGAGCCGGCTGGCCCCGCGCCGACCACGATCACGTCGGCGGTGTTTTCGGAGAGGGGCTCGGTCACGGCGGGATCTCCCCAAGGTTCGAAATCTGCGTGCCGACCGGCACTGGACATGGGCAGTCTATTCAGCAGCATTGATCACCCGGCTGAAGGGCTGCCCCGTGAACCGAGCTCTCCCCGTAGTACGGCTGCGTGTCCCCACCGACGAGGACGCGATCGCCTGGCACCGGGTCTTCGACGACCCGGACGTCATGGAGTTCCACGGCGGCGAGTCCGCGGAGCTGTCGGTCTACGAGGAGCTCACCGCCCGCCAGCGCCGGCACGACGCCGAGCTCGGCTTCTGCCTGTGGACCATGACCGACGACGCCGGGCGGGTCATCGGCTTCACGGGCGCCCAGCCGTGGCCTCGGGAGTGGGGCCCCAAGGGGGAGATCGAGATCGGATGGCGGCTCGGGCGCGCGTACTGGGGCAAGGGGTACGCGACGGCGGCCGCGCGGATGACGCTGGAGCGGCTGAAGGCGGCCGGGGTGCCGAGCGTGGTGGCGATGGTCAGACCCGGGAACGAGCGGTCCGTCGCGGTGACCAGGCGCCTCGGCATGGAGCTGGCGCAGACCTTCCCGCATCCGCGGCTCGACGAGGAGGCACTCTGCTTCCGGCTCGACCTCAAGTAATCGTCACTCAGAGTAACTGACTGCTACAGAAAGACACTTGGCGCTTCCGGACGACACCCCCGGGCGGTTACCCTGCCAGTACCGCTGGGGGTGACATCTGTGCACATAACGCCCAAGACGCCCGAAGTAAGAGTTCCGAGGCTGGTCGGACTGATGGCCATGGACGCGCGCGAGACGGCGCGGTCCCGAGGCCTGTTCCTCAACTGCCCCGACCGGCCGGACTTCCATCAGGCCGTCGTGGACTACGTCGTACGCCAGTACCCGCAGGCCGGCGCCGAGGTGCCGCGTGACTCGATGGTCTACGTGTGGTTCGACTTCGGCGAGGGAGAGGGCGGCGGAGGCGTGCGCGAGCCCCGCATCCCGCGGCCCCCCACGGGCGGACTGCAGCGTGAGCTGGACCAGCCGGGCGACCCGTACGCCGTGGTCAGCTCTGCTTGAAGCCGCGGTGCAATGCGACGACCCCGCCCGTGAGGTTGCGCCACGCCACCTTCGACCAGCCCGCCTTCTTCAGGTGCTCGGCGAGGGCCGGCTGGTCGGGCCAGGCGCGGATGGACTCGGCGAGGTACACGTAGGCATCGGGGTTGGAGGAGACCGCGCGGGCGACCGGGGGCAGGGCGCGCATCAGGTACTCGGTGTAGACCGTGCGGAAGGGCGCCCAGGTCGGGTGCGAGAACTCGCAGATCACCACCCGGCCGCCGGGCCTGGTCACCCGGTACATCTCCCGCAGGGCCCCGTCGAAGTCCTGGACGTTGCGCAGCCCGAAGGAGATGGTCACGGCGTCGAAGGTGTCGTCCTTGAACGGCAGCCTCGTCGCGTCGCCCGCGGTAAGCGGCAGCCAGGGGTGCTTCTTCTTGCCGACCTGGAGCATGCCGAGCGAGAAGTCGCACGGGACGACGTAGGCGCCCGTGCGCGCGAACGGCAGCGACGAGGTGGCCGTGCCGGCGGCCAGGTCCAGGACCTTCTGCGCGGGCCGGGCGTCGACCGCCCTGGCCACCTCCTTGCGCCACACCCGGTCCTGGCCGAGCGACAGGACGTCGTTCGTGAGGTCGTACCGTTCCGCCACGTCGTCGAACATCGAGGCGACTTCGTGCGGCTGCTTGTTCAGGGAAGCGCGGGTCACGCCCGCCATTCTTGCAGTACGGCGTCCGGGAACCGCTCAGGGGAGGAGCTTCGGCCTCTGGTCACCTTCACGCTGCCGGTCATACCGTCCGGGCTCGACGCCGACAGCCTCGCGCTGCTGCGGTCGGCGAACGAGTACGACGTGCAGGTCGGCACGGTCAACCTCATGACCATGAACTACGGCGAGTCCTGCACCGGCGACATGGGCGACTACGCCCTCACCCCGGCGAAGGCCGCGCACGCCCAGCTGAAGAAGGTGTTCGGGCTGTCGGACGCCGGGGCCTGGCGGGGGATGGCGCTGACCTCGATGATCGGCGTCAACGACATCAAGGGCGAGACGTTCACCCTGTCCGACGCCGCACAGGTGCGGACGTTCGCGCAGGAGAAGGGCATCGCGTGGGTCTCGATGTGGTCGACGTTCCGGGACCGGCAGTGCGGGAACGGCGCCGCCGATGACGACGCGGCGACGAACTGCAGTGGGGTGCAGCAGGGTTCGGGGGCGTTCGGCGAGGCGCTGGCGGGATGAGAGGAGGGCGCGGGGACCTCGCCGGGAGCGGCTAGCGCCGCCGGTGGACGAGGCGTCCGGCACACACCGTCGCGACGCAGGTGCCCGTCTCGTCGAACACGGCGACGTCGGCCCGGCCGGACTCGACGAGCGCGCGCGGCCGGGCACGGGACAGTACGAGAAGGTCGTTGCGCTCGGCCGCGGCCCGGAGTTCGGGCGAGTCGACGTACTCCTCGATGACCGCGACCGCGCCCAGCTTCAGTACGGCGTGGACGCGTTCGCGCGGTGACGGGGCGTCCGGCAGGGGGCCCTCGTGGACGCGCCCGGGTCCGAGCACCCCCGGCCAGCTGCGCACCCGGGCCCCCGGGAACCGTCCCTCGACCTCCGCCAGCGCACCCACCGCGGCGACCCGGTCGCCCTCGACCACCACGGCGCCGTCCCGGACGGGCTCGGCGTCCCAGTTGACCCGGACCTCTGGCGCCGTGTGAATCGTCAGCACGGGTGCGTCAGTTGGAAGCCAGGAGCTTCAGCTCGGGGTGGGCCGTGCCACCCTCGATCGCCGTGGACGAGATGTGGGACATCACCCGCTCGTCGACCGGGTCGTTCGCGGGGTCGTCGTGGACGACGAGGTGCTCGTAGGTCGTCGAGCGCTGGGCCGGCACCCGCCCGGCCTTCCGGATCAGGTCGATGATCTCCATGCGGTTGGAGCGGTGCTTGGCACCGGCCGAGGAGACGACGTTCTCCTCCAGCATGATCGAGCCGAGGTCGTCCGCGCCGTAGTGGAGGGAGAGCTGGCCGACCTCCTTGCCGGTCGTCAGCCAGGAGCCCTGGATGTGCTGGACGTTGTCCAGGAACAGCCGGGCGATGGCGATCATCCGCAGGTACTCGAAGAGCGTGGCCTGCGTCCGGCCCTTCAGGTGGTTGTTCTCGGGCTGGTAGGTGTAAGGGATGAACGCCCGGAAGCCGCCCGTGCGGTCCTGGACGTCACGGATCATCCGCAGGTGCTCGATGCGCTCGGCGTTGGTCTCGCCCGTGCCCATCAGCATCGTCGACGTGGACTCCACGCCCAGCCGGTGCGCGATCTCCATGATCTCCAGCCAGCGCTCGCCGCTCTCCTTCAGGGGCGCGATGGCCTTGCGGGGCCGCTCCGGCAGCAGTTCGGCGCCGGCGCCGGCGAAGGAGTCGAGCCCGGCCGCGTGGATGCGGGTGATGGCCTCCTCGACCGTCACCCCGCTGATCCGGGCCATGTGCTCGACCTCGCTCGCCCCCAGGCTGTGGATGACGAGCTGCGGGAACTCCTTCTTGATGGCGGCGAAGTGCTTCTCGTAGTACTCGACGCCGTAGTCCGGGTGGTGGCCGCCCTGGAACATGATCTGCGTGCCGCCGAGTTCGACCGTCTCGGCGCACCGGCGCAGGATGTCCTCCAGGTCGCGCGTCCAGCCCTTGTCCTTGTCCTTGGGAGCGGCGTAGAAGGCGCAGAACTTGCACGCCGTGACACACACGTTCGTGTAGTTGATGTTGCGCTCGATGATGTACGTCGCGATGTGCTCCGTACCCGCGTACTTGCGGCGGCGCACGGCGTCGGCGGCGGCGCCGAGCGCGTGCAGCGGAGCGTCGCGGTAGAGGACGAGCGCCTCCTCCGGGGTGATCCGCCCACCGGCGGCGGCACGGTCGAGGACGGCTGTGACATCAATCGAGGTGAGGTCGGCCTTCTCGGTCACCGGGGTCCCCTTCGCAGGCTTCGTCGAGGGTGTGGACGGACTCGGCCAGCCTACGCCAGCCCTCCGACAAGCCCGACGTCAGGCCGCGTAGGCACCCACCAGCAGCCCCAGGAAGGCCCCGCCGATCAGGAACGGCCCGAAGGCGACGGCCGTCTTCCGCCCGGCCCGCCGCGCGACGACGAGCGCGCCGCCGTACAGGGCCCCGAGCAGGAACGCGGCGAGCGCCCCGAGCATCACCGTCGCCCACCCGTACCACCCGAGCACGGCCCCGAGACCGAGGGCCAGCTTCACGTCCCCGAAGCCCATGCCGCCGGGGTTGAGGAGGAACAGCGCGAAGAACCCGGCCCCGAGCGCGATGGCGCCGTACAGCGCGTGCGGCCAGTCTCCGGCGTGCTCCGGTACGAACGCCACGGCGCCCAGCAGCGTCAGGGCGAAGCCCGCGAGCGGCAACGTCAGGACGTCCGGCAGCCGTTGCACCCGGAAGTCGACCGCGGCGAGCAGGACGGCGACGGGCGCGATCAGCAGCCACACGGCGAGTTCGGGCCGGGTGCCGGTCGCGGCGGCGAGGGCGGCGCAGACGAGGGCCGTGGCGAGGGAGAGACCGAGGGCACCGGGACCGTACGGCTCGGGCCGCTTCGTCCGTACGGCGGTTCCGCCCGCGTCACCCGCCACGGCGGCGCACCCTGCGCACCGCCCCGGCCCGAGCCAGCCGTCGAGCGGGTGCCCGTCCGGGCACGCGGCGCGCCAGTCCTGTTCGGCCGGCACGGAGAACCGGTAGGCCGCCCGCGGCAGCAGCGCGCCGGTCACCGCACCCCACAGCGCGGCGGCGCCCACGAGCAGCGCCCCCACCAGGTCCCCCATCGGCTCCCCCTCTTACCCCCGCCGCCTCCCGTGCCGCGCCCAGTGTCAGACACCGCCGAGCATGGACGCCAGGCCGCGGTCGAGGGCGGGGCCGAGGGGTTCGCCGCCCGGCTCGGCGAGTTCGTACGAACGGAGCAGGAAGCGGCGGAGGGCGGGCGTGTCGAAGCGGACCACGGCGACGCCGGCGAGGGTGCGGAACTCGACGTACGTGCGGGCGGGACCGCCCGGGCGGATGTGCACCGACCCGAGACCGGCGGGGGCGACCAGGCCCTCCTCCAGGAGGGCACGGGCGAAGGTCCAGGTCACCTCCTCGTCGTCGAGCGAGATCCAGGCCGGGAAGACGAGGTGGACGGCGAGCGGGTCGGCACAGGTGTAGCGCAGGGTGACGGGGACGGCGAGTTCGTCGTCGTCGGGGGTGAGCAGGTGGGCGCCGGTGGGCTGTTCCAGGGTGATGGGCACGAGGGTCTCCGATGTCGGGCGGGGCTGCGGCCGGTTGGGGCGGCGTACCTCTTCGAGTGCCGGGACGCGGTGGTCATTACGCGGGTTCGGAAAGTTGCTGGAGTGATGTGCGTCACTTTCCGTGCCGCTTGAAACTTTAATTGAAAGTTCTGCCATCTACGCTGACAAACCCTTTCCCGGCCTCAGTAGGCAGCAACTGGAGCGTTCCGCCATGTCCGACGGTTCCGCCACGTCCTCGTACGCCCGGATCTACGAGGAGCAGCAGCCGCGTCTCGTCGCGTATGCCCGCTCGCTCACCCGGAACGCCTGGGCCGCCGAAGACCTCGTCGCCGAGGCCCACTTCCGGGTGTGGCGGCGGCTGGCCGCGGGCCACGAGATCGAGAACGTGCCGGCGTACCTGATGACGACCGTGCGGCACCTCGCCACGGCCGCCGGGAGCACGGCGCGGGAGACGCCGCGCGATCCGCAGGGCGAGGAACGGGTCGTGGTGGGCCGGCAGGGCTCCGGTGACGACCCGGCCGACCGTGTCTCCTCGGTCGACCTGCTGGTGCGGGTACTGGGGCAGTTGCCCGAGCGGTGGGTCAAGGCGCTGTGGCTGTCGGAGGCGGAGGGGCAGCCGCTGGCGGCGATCGGACCGCAGCTCGGCACCAAGGAGGGTGCGACGGCCGTGCTGCTGCACCGCGCGCGGGAGGGGATGCGGCAGGCGTTCCTGCGCGCCCAGACCGGCGCCCCCGACGACCCCGCGTGCCAGGTCCACTTCGCCCGGATGCCCGCGTACGTACGGGGCGCCGCCACCGCACGCCAGTCGGAACGCCTGCTCTCCCACGTGGACGCCTGCGCCGACTGCCGCGCCCGCCTCGCGTCCCTGATGACCGCCAACGACCGACTCCCCGCACTGACCGGCCCGGCGCTGCTGCTCCTGGCGGTGGGGGGTACGGCGAAGTTCCTGCTGGCCTCCGGGGCGGGGACGGCGGTGGCCGCCGGGGCCGGTGGGCACGGTGGCGGGGTGTTGCACGCCGTCCGGCACGGGATGGCCGGCGGGGCCAAGGCGCCCGTCGCGGTCACGGCCGGCGCGGTGGTGGCCGGTGCCGCCGCCCTGTGCCTGGTGCTCGGACTCGGCGGCTCCTCCCCGGTGCCGGCCGGACGGGCGCCGGTCGCCGACGCGCCGGTGACCCGGGCGCCCGTGACCGAGGCGCCGACGGCGGCGCCTGCGGACGGGGGCCGGGACGCGGGGAGCGTTGTCGGCCGGGGCGGAACACCCGGACGTGACAAGGGAGTCGACGAGACACCGACGTCGGCAGCCCCGGCAGCCCCGGCGGACGGACCGTCGGGTGATACGCCGTCACCGTCGGCTCCCGCGCCGAGCAGCCCGGCACCGGGCGACACCCCGCCGACCGGTCCCGCACCGAGCACGCCCGCCCCGACCGACCCGACACCGAGCGCCCCGGTGACGGCCGATCCGGCACCGAGCGACCCCGTGCCGACGACGGACCCCTCACCGAGCGACCCCGCACCCTCGGAAAGCGAAACGCCTGCCCCCGTCGCCTCCCCGCCCCCCGGCTGCCATCACCCCGGCGGCACTCCGTCTCCCGCCCCTGAGCCGCCCTACCCGACCCGCGACAACCGCGCCGTGGGATTCCCCTCCGCCTCGCTCTCCGCCACGTACCTCAGGTCGCCCCCGACCCGGGACAGCCGGACCGTATGGGGCGTCGGATCGCAGCCCGCGTGGTTGGAGCCGGCGCCCGCCGACGTGACGAGGAGCTCCTTCTTCTTCACGGACTTCAGGGTCAGGACGTCCTCGCAGACGCCCCCGAGCTGGTCGGTCTGGCGGAGTCTGCCCAGTTCCGCGCCCACCGCGGCCTGATGGACGGTCAGCCGGAAGGTGCCGTCCGGGAGGGTGCCGCCCAGGGCGGTGGCCTGCCCCTCCCAGGTGCCGAGGTAGGCCGCGGGCACATCACCGGCGGTGCCACCCGGCGTCGGACTCGAAGCACTGGGAGCGCCGGAAGTGGTGGGAGCGCTGGAAGCGGTCGGCGTACTCGAAGCGCCGTTGCCCACGCTCGGCGCCGGTGAGTACGCGCCGCGGTCGCTGCCGCCGGAGGCGGAGTCGTCGCTGCCGTGGCCCGGCAGCAGGTCGAACACGAAGACCGACCCGACCGTCACCGCCGCCAGAGCCCCGGCGACCGCCAGCGCCACCGTGCAGCTCAGCCGCCGCCCGCGCCCGCCGTCCCCGGGCACGGAGGTCGCCGCCACGGAGACCGACAGCTTGCCGGGCGGTTTCCCCGCCCCGTCCGGCGGCGCGTCACGCGGCTCCGGCTCCGCCGCGTGCACCGGCAGCCGGACCGGAGCGGCGGGCGGCACCATCACCGGCGCCGGCCCGAACTCCCCCACCGTCGGCTGTCCGGCCCCTTCCCCGCCGACCGTCACCGCGCTGCCGACCGACGGGCTGCTGAACCCCACCGGCCCGGAGGCCACCTCCTGCACGTCGAGGTTCAGCAGTTGTACGGCGCTGCGGCTCACCTGCTCCACCAGCGCCCCCGGCAGCCATCCGCCCGTCACCAGCCGCGCCGCGCCCTCCGGAGCGAGCCGCCGGGCGACCTCCCCGGGGGCGGGCCGGGCCGCGGGGTCCTTCGCCAGGCACGCCTGTGCCACCTCGCGCAACTCACCGTCCAGTGAGCCGAGTTCGGGTTCCTCGTGCACGACCTTGTAGAGCAGGGCCGCGGAGGAGTCACCCGGGAACGGCGCCTGGCCGGTCGCCGCGAACACCAGCACCGCGCCCAGCGAGAAGACGTCGGCCGCGCCCGTCGCGCTCTTGCCGACGATCTGCTCGGGCGACATGTAACCGGGCGAGCCGATCGAGACGCCCGTGGAGGTGAGGGACGCCGTGCCGTCCGTGGCGCGCGCGATGCCGAAGTCGATCAGCAGCGGGCCGTCGAGGGTCAGCAGGAGGTTGGAGGGCTTCACATCCCGGTGCACCAGGCCCAGTTCGTGCACGGCGGCCAGCGCTTCCGCCAGCCCCGCGCCCAGCGCCCGTACCGAATGGGCGGGCAGCGGCCCACGGTCCGCGACCGCCGCCGCCAGCGACGGACCGGCCGCGTACGCCGTCGCCACCCACGGAACCGCCGCTTCCGGGTCGGCGTCGAGTACCGGGGCGGTCCAGGCGCCGCCCACCTTCCGGGCGGCCTCGACCTCACGCCGGAACCTGGCGCGGAACTCGTCGTCGAGGGCGAAGTGCGGGTGCACGATCTTCACGGCGACCGTGCGGCCGCCCGCGCTGCGGCCCAGGTAGACACGGCCCATCCCGCCGGAGCCCAGCCGGCCGAGCAGCCGGTAGGGCCCCACCGCGGTGGGCTCGTCGGCTCCGAGCGGTTGCATGACGTCCACCCCTCCCCCGCATCCCCCGTAACGACGAGAAAAGGGTAGTGCGCCGTTCCCGCGCCGCTCAGGCTCGGAGCAGGTCCACCTTCACGTCCGCCGGGAATCCCGTGGTCGGCCCGACGCGCCGCGCGAACTCCGCGACCGCCGCCAGCTGCTCGGCCCCGAACCGGAAGTCCAGCGTGGTGAAGTACCGTTCCAGCACCCGCTCGTCGAACTCCTCCCAGCGGGCCGCCTGCTCGGCGACCTTGCCCACTTCCTCCAGGGAGAGGTTGCGGGAGGCGAGGAATGCCTCGTGCACCTTGCGGGTGATCTCCGGCTCGCGCTCCAGGTAGTCGCGCCGGGCCGCCCACACCGCGAAGACGAACGGCAGCCCGGTCCACTCCTTCCAGAGCGTGCCGAGGTCGTGCACGTCGAGGCCGTAGCGCGGGCCCTCGTGCAGGTTGGCCCGGAGCGCCGCGTCCCCGATGAGCACGGCCGCGTCGGCCTCCTGCATCATCAGGCTGAGGTCGGGCGGGCAGGAGTAGTACTCGGGCTGCACGCCGAAGCGCTCGGCCAGCAGCAGCTGGGCGAGACGCACGGACGTGCGCGAGGTCGAGCCGAGGGCGACCCGGCGGCCGTCCAGCTGCTCCAGCGGCACCTGCGAGACGATGACGCAGGACATCACCGGGCCGTCGCAGCCGACGGCGATGTCGGGGAAGGCGACCAGGTCGTCCGCGTTCTTGAGGAACTCGACGAGGGTGATGGGCCCGATGTCGAGGTCTCCCTGCACCAGCTGCTCGCTGAGCTTCTCCGGGGTGTCCTTCGTCAGCTCGAAGTCGAGGAGCGTGCCCGTCCTCGCAAGCCCCCAGTACAGGGGCAGGCAGTTCAGGAACTGGATGTGGCCGACGCGCGGCCGGGTGCGAGAATTGTCCACATCGCGAGGCTAGACCCTATGAGGTACGCTCCACTCTTCGGCCCCTCGGTCAACTGGGTGCAGATCTTCAAACGTTCGGGTGACGTGATCTTGGCCTCTATTGCTTTCGGCTGCCCGCGTGCTAGGCTCGCCGCAAGTTGCAGTTTGGTTTCCCTTGCAGTACAGAGCCTGCGGAGCATGTAACCGCGGGCTCTAGTCGTTTTCAGACGTATGCAGTGCGGCATTAGCTTTCACGGCAGGTTCTGGAGCAGGGCAACCCTTTGGGCCCAAGGAGGGCTTATGGCTACCGGAACCGTTAAGTGGTTCAACGCCGAAAAGGGCTTTGGCTTCATCGCCCAGGAGGGCGGCGGCCCCGACGTCTTCGTCCACTACTCCGCGATCAACGCGAGCGGCTTCCGTTCGCTGGAGGAGAACCAGCAGGTCTCCTTCGACGTGACCCAGGGTCCGAAGGGCCCGCAGGCGGAGAACGTCACCCCCGTCTGAGGCGAGCCTCGTCTCTGATCCGGACCTGATGCAGTACCCAAGGAGCCCCGTGCCGCAAGGCAGCGGGGCTCCTGCCTTTGCCCCGTGTCCTACACGTGCTGCATGACCAGGACGAAGGTCGTCCCGGACGCCAGCGCCTCGTAGGAGTGCGGCACGTCGCCGCGGTAGGTCATGTAGTCCCCGGGTGCCAGCTCGACCTCCTCCCCGGCGGGCCCGGCCTTCACCCGCCCCGTGCTGACGATCAGATGTTCGACCGTGCCCGGGATGTGCGGCTCCGACTCCCGCGCCGCCCCCGGCTCCGCCCGCAGGTGGTAGATGTCCCGCCGGGCGCCGGGCGGGCTGGCGGACAGCAGCGTGGCGACGTAGTCGGCCTTCTCCGAGGCCACGGTGGGCCCCTGGCCGGCGCGGATCACCTGGACGGCGG
This sequence comes from Streptomyces sp. C1-1, assembly GCF_050214755.1. Lineage (NCBI taxonomy): Bacteria > Bacillati > Actinomycetota > Actinomycetes > Kitasatosporales > Streptomycetaceae > Streptomyces > Streptomyces sp. C1-1. The sequence continues at coordinate 4,522,790 of NZ_CP189826.1, forward strand.
GCGCCGGCGGCTCCACCAGCACACTGAAGGGCACCCCGAGCGCCACGCCCAGCGCCCACAGCGTCTCCACGCTGGGGTTCCCGCTCGCCGCCTCCAGCTGCGACAACGTGGACTTCGCGATGCCGGCGCGTTTGGCCAGCTCGGACAGCGAGAGCCCGGCACGTGTGCGCTCGCGGCGCAGGGAGGCCGCGATCCAGTCCAGGGGGAGCCGCGCGGGCGGCGGCGGTGCGTCGGGCATGCGTTCGCTCCATCGGTACGATCGTTCGCCTTGACGAACATGTCGACTACTGTCCATTGTAGAGAACATGCGTACGGCAGAACGAACACGGAGCGGTGCGGACGGCTCGCGCCACCGGGACCTGGTCCGGGACGCGTCACTCGTCTGGGTGGCCGGCGGTGTCGTCGGGGTGTCCTTCGGGGCGATCGCCGTGACCGGCGGTCTGCCGGTCTGGGTCCCGGTCGTGATGTCCCTGGTGGTCTACGCGGGCTCGGCCCAGTTCAGCGCGGTCGGTGTCCTGCTCGCCGGGGGCGGCCCGCTGGCCGCGGCGGCCACCGGACTGCTCCTGAACACCCGGACGGCCGCCTTCGGCCTCGCCGTCGCCGACGTCCTCGGCCCGGGGCGCCTCGCGCGCCTGGCGGGCGCACACCTGGTGACCGACGAGACGGTGGCCTTCGCCCTCGCCCAGACCGACCCGGTACGGCGGCGGGCCGCGTTCTGGGTGTCGGGGATCGGCCTGTTCGCCGCGTGGAACCTCGGTGTCCTGGCCGGCGCGCTGGCCGGGGACGCGCTGGGCGACACGGCGAGGTACGGCCTGGACGCCGCATTCCCCGCCGTACTGGTCGCCCTGGTCCTGCCGGCGCTGCGCGCCGACGCCCGGGTACGGCGGTGCGCGGTGCCCGGCGCGGCGCTCGCCCTCGCCCTCGCCCTCACCCCGGCCGTCCCGGCGGGGGTGCCGGTGCTGGTGGCACTGGCGGGACTGGCGCTGTACGGCCGCGAGGAGGGACGGGCGTGAACGCGACGGTCGCCATGATCCTGGCCCTCGCGCTCGGGACCTACGCCTTCCGGCTGGTCGGGCCGGCACTGCACGGGCGCGTCGAACTCCCGGCCCGCGTGCGGGAGCTGCTGTCGGCGGGCGCGGTCGTGCTGCTGACGGCCCTGCTGGCGACGGGGGCGCTGACGGAGGGCGGCTTCGCGGGGTGGGCGCGGCCGGCCGGGGTGCTGGTGGGAGGCGTACTGGCGTGGCGCCGGGCGCCGTTCACGGTGATCGTGCTGGCGGCGGCGGGGACGGCCGCGGTGCTGCGGCTGGCCGGGGTGGCGTGAGGGAGCCGGTCCCGGGTCCGCGAGGGAGCCGGTCCGGGGTCGCTGTCAGTGGCGGCCGCTACGGTTTCGACCATGACCGACATGGAGACCGACAGCGAGATCGGCGGCGAGGCCGACACCGGGACCGACACCGGGTTCGTGACCAGCACGCGGGTGTTCTACGACGCCATCGCCGAGGACTACGCGGCCATGTTCGAGGGCTACCTCGCGGCCACGCCCCTGGACCGGGCGATACTCCGCGCGTACGCCGAACTCGTGGGCGGCGAGGGCACGGTGGCGGATCTGGGGTGCGGGCCGGGGCGCGGCACCGCGTACCTGGCCTCGCTCGGGCTGCGGGTCTTCGGTCTCGACCTGTCGGAGTCGATGCTGGCGATCGCCCGCCGGGAGAATCCGGGGCTGCGGTTCGAGCAGGGCTCGATGCTGGACCTGGACATCCCCGACGGGTCTCTCGCGGGAGTCGTCTCCTGGTACTCCACCATCCACACGCCCGCGGACCGGCTGCCCGACGTCTTCGCCGAGTTCCACCGGGTGCTCGCGCCCGGCGGTCACCTGCTGGTCGGCTTCCAGGTGGGCGACCGCCCCCGGCATCACGACCGGCCCTTCGGACACGACGTGTCGCTGGACTTCCTGCGCCGCCGACCGGACGACATGGCCGAGCTGTTGACGCGGGCCGGCTTCGCGCTCCACTCGCGGACGGTGCGGGAGGCGGAGGAAGCCCTCGGCGAATCGACCCCGCAGGCCTTCCTGATGGCCCGCAAGCCGGCCCCCGCCGACCAGGACGTCCGGCCCGACACGGTCTAGAGCACCCCGGCGATGTCCAGTGCCGCGATGTAGCCGAACGTCATCGCCGGGCCGATGGTCGATCCCGCGCCCGCGTAACTGTGCCCCATCACCGCGGCGCTGGCGTTCCCGGCGGCGTACAGGCCGGGGATCACCGAGCCGTCGGCGCGCAGCACGCGCGCCCGTGCGTCGGTGACCATGCCGCCCTTGGTGCCCAGGTCGCCGGGGACGATGCGGAAGGCGTAGTACGGCGGCAGCCACAGAGGCGCGAGGCAGGAGTTCGGCAGGACGGAGGGGTCGGTGTAGTAGTGGTCGTAGGCGCTGTCGCCGCGGTGGAAGTCGGGGTCCGACCCCTTCAGCGCCTGGGAGTTGAAGCGGTCGACGGTGGCGCGCAGGGCGGCCGCCGGGACGCCCACGGCCGTGGCGAGGGCGTCCAGTGTCCAGGCCTTGCGGACGGCTCCCGAGCTGTACCAGCTGTCGGGGAAGGTGAACGTCGGGGCGACGTCCTTGAAGAGGTAGCGGTTGCGGTAGTTCTGGTCGCCGATCAGCCAGGCCGGGATGTCGGGGGCGGTGGGGTCGAGCCGGTACATGGTGTGCACGACGTCGCTGTACGGGCCGGCCTCGTTGACGAAGCGCGCGCCGGCCGCGTTGACGAGGAGACCGCCGGGCAAAGTGCGTTCGGCCAGACAGAAGTACGGCTGGTCGGGCAGCGGAATCGCCGGCCCCCACCAGGCGTCGTCCATCAGTCCGAGCGCGGCGCCGGCCCGCTGCCCGGCCCGGATGCCGTCCCCGGTGTTCTCCTTCGCGCCCACGGTCCAGTCCGTGCCGATGGGCTGCTGCTGGTACTGGGAGCGCATGGCGGCGTTGTGCTCGAAGCCGCCGGAGCCGACGACGACGGCGCGGCGGGCGCGCACCAGGCCGGGGCCGCCGCCGCGTGTGACCACGGCTCCCGTGACGGCGCCGCCTTCGACGTACAGGTCGGTGAGCGGGGTGCCGAGCCAGACCGGAACGCCCGCGTCCATCAGCCCCTTGCGCAGCCCGGCCGCGAGCGACTGCCCCATGGTCAGCGGCTTCTGGCCGAGCGCGGCCGCCTTGGTGCCGCGCGCCAGGCACTCGGCGGCGACGGCGGCGCCCCTGACGCTCACCGCGGCGAGGGCGAGCCACTTGTAGTCGGCGCTGAAGACGACCATGCCGGTGGGGACCTGCATGTACGGCGGGTTGAGACGGGCGAGTTCGGCGCCGAGGACGTTGCCGTCGAGCTGCTCGGGTTCGATGGAGCGGCCGTTGGGCAGGCCGCCGGGGAGCTCGGGGTAGTAGTCGCTGTACCCCTCCATCCAGCGGAACCGCAGCGGGCTGTTGGCCATGACGAAGGAGATCATGTCCGGGCCGTGGGCGAGGAAGGCGCTCTGCCGGGCGGCGGGCACGTCGGACCCCACGACGGCCGCGAGATAGGCGGCGGCCTTGGCGGGAGTGTCCGGGACGCCGGCGGCGAGGATCACGGGGTTGTTGGGGATCCAGACACCGGCGCCGGAGCGGGCGGCGGAGCCGCCGAAGGTGGCGGCCTTCTCCAGCACGACCGTCGTCAGGCCCCGCTTGGCGGCGGTGAGGGCGGCGGTCATCCCGGCGGCACCGGAGCCGATGACGACGACGTCGTACGTGCCGAGGAGGGGCAGGTCGGCGGCGCCGGCGGGGCGGGTCCCGGCCGCCAGGATCAGCCCGGTCGCGGCGGTGGCGCCGAGCACCTGTCGCCGCGTGGGGCTCACGTCGATGGGGGTGGTACGTCTCGCAGATTCCGCGCTCGTGGCCATGGCAGGTCGCTCCAACCGGGCGATGGACGGGGTGGGTTGAGCGGTGCGGAAAGGTGCGGGTACGGGGTGGGGAGAGTGGCGCGGGGGTCTTGGTAAGTCAAGAGGCGTGCCGACCGGAGCCCAGGATGGTGAGGCAGTCCTGCCAGGCCCGGTCGCTCAGCAGGGGCCGGAAGCGGGTGAAGAGGGCGAGGAGGTCGGGCCCCCACCGGGCGCGGAAGTCCCGGTCGCGGTGGGCGAGGTCGAGCTCGTTGGCGGCGGTGAGCTCGGCGAGGTCCCGGCGCAGAGGGGTGGGCGGGTCGAGGGTCCGGCCGGTGAAGCGGTCACGGAAGAGGGAGCCCGGGGTCGCGAGTCCGGGGTAGGTGGCCCCGCGGTCGCAGCCGGCGTAGAAGTACACGAGATGTTCGGCCTCCGGGCCGATCACGGCGGCCAGTTCCGACCGCCGGTCCAGGGAGAGCAGGGCGGTCGGGAAGCCGTCGGTGCCGTAGGCGGCGTGGCAGAGTCCGGCGATCTGGAGTGCGGGGCGGGCGCCCCAGCCGGTGAGCCGCTCGCGCACCCGGTCGAGGTGGGCGAGGAGGGTGCCACCGGGGTGCGGCTGGCGGTCGGCCCCCAGGTCGCGCAGCAGTGAGGTGGCCTGGTGGAGGACAGGGGTCCGCGGCACGGTGAAGTCCCTTCGGCATATGGGTCGGCACCCGCTCCGGCGCCTGGAGCGGGTTGCCGCCGTCGGGCCCTGCGAACGATCGTCGTACGGCCGGTGGGGCTCAGTCAATCCTTGGGATTTCTCCCGAACTCCAAGTGTTAGCTTGGGTGTTGTGACCTTGGACGATCTTCGTGTGTTCGTCGCCGTGTGCCGGGCCGGGAGTCTGAGCGCGGTGGCCCGGGAGCTCGGGTGCAGCCAGTCGGCGGTGAGTCAGCACGTCAAGCGGCTGGAGCGCGAGACGGGCGTGGCACTGCTGGAGCGGCAGGCCCGCGGCGTCGCGGCGACTCGGGCCGGACGCGTCCTGGAGGCCGCGGCCGCGGAGGGCCTGTCGGGCCTGGAACTGGCCCTGCGCCAGCTGCGCGACCTGGTCGACGGCGAGGCGGGACACGTACGGGTGGCGACCGGGGCGACGACCGTACGGCACTTCATGTCGGACGCGGTGGTGGAGTTCCGTCGCCGCCATCCCAAGGTCAACCTGGAGTTCCGTACCGTCAGTTCGGGGCGCGGCGGCTTCGAGGGGCTGACGGACGGCACGCTCGACCTGGTGTGGATCACCCTCGGTCCGCCGGCTCGGGGCATCGAGCAGCGGGCGGTGGTGGAGCTGCCGTGGGTGCTGGCCGTACGGGAGGACGACCCGCTCGCCGGCCGGGCGTCGCTGGACGCCGGGGAGTTGCACGACCTGTGCGTGATCCGGCTGCCGCCGAACTCCGCCTCGGCCCTCCATCTGGACGCCGCCTGTGCGGAGTCGGGGGTCCGCCTGGGCTACGACACGAGCATCGCCGACTGGGACACGGCCCTGCTGCTGGCGGAGCTCGGCGTGGGCCGCGCCGTGGTGCCCGCCCTGCCCGGCCTGGCCGTGCCCGGCGACGGGCCCCTGCGCCTGATCCCCCTGCCCGGGCTGCGCGCGCTGCCGGTGGGCTGGGCCGTTCGCCGGTGGGACGCGCTGAGCCCGGCGGCACGGGCGTTCGCGGACACGGTGATGGACCGGCGGCGCCGAGCGGGGGCCGGGCGGAACGACAGCGTCCGCCGCCCGGCGGACCGGGGGCGGACGCTGCCGCATGGGGGTTCTTCGGGTTAGGACCGCTTGTGGGTCAGCAGGATGTCCACGCCCTCCTGGCCGCCGTTCACCGTGACCTGGGTGGCCACCGGCGGGCAGCCGCCGGCCCCGGGCGTCATCCAGGGCGCGGCCGTCCGAAGTGTGCACCGTGCCCCGCAGGGTCGCCGCGGCGACCAGCCGGACGGTGTGTGGGTCCGGCCGGACGGCCTGGCCTCGACAGTGGCGGCCGGGATGGCTTGCACGATGGTGCTCCCCTCATGGGGCCGGGGCCGCTCGGGCGAAACGCAAACGTTTCGATATGCTCACGCGGTCCGTGGGCGGGGCCTCGGCTCAGCGCTCGTACAGGCCTTCGATCTCGGCCGTGAACTCCTTCATCACGACCTCCCGTCGCAGCTTCATCGACGGGGTGAGATGCCCGCCCTCCTCACTGAAGTCGACGGGCAGGACGGTGAAGCGGCGGATCGACTCGGGCCTCGACACCAGCTTGTTCGCCTCGTCCACCGCCCGCTGCAGGATGGCCAGCAACTCGGCGTCGTCGACCAGGAGTTCCGCGGGCACCGGATGCTTTCCGTTCATCCGGCGCCAGTGGCTGACGCCGTCCATGTCCAGCGTGACGAGGGCCGCGATGTAGGGGCGGGCGTCACCGACCACCATGACCTGCGAGATCAGCGGGTGGGCGCGCAGCCAGTTCTCCAGCGGGGCCGGTGCCATGTTCTTGCCGCCCGCGGTGATGAGGATCTCCTTCTTGCGGCCGGTGATGGTGAGGTAGCCCTCGTCGTCCAGGCGTCCGATGTCACCGGTGGCGAACCAGCCGTCCGCCGAGGCCGGGATCACTCCGCCGCCGTGCGGGTCCCAGTACCCGCGGAAGACCTGACCGCCCTGCAGCAGGATCTCCCCGTCGGCGGCGATCCGGACCTTGGTGCCGGGCATGGGCCAGCCGACCGTGCCCAGGCGGGGCTTGAGGGGCGGTGTGACCGTGGCCGCGCCCGTCGACTCCGTCAGGCCGTAGCCCTCGTAGATCTCCATGCCTGCTCCGGCGTAGAACGCCGCCAGCCGCTGTCCGAGCGGGGAGCCGCCGGAGATGAGGTGCCGGATCCGGCCGCCCATGGCGTTGCGGATACGGCGGTAGACCAGCGGGTCGTAGAAGGTGCGGGCCGCCTTGAGGGCGGCGCTCGGGCCCGGGCCGGTGGCCGCCGCGCGGGCCTCCAGCGCCTCGCCGTAGCGGACGGCCACCTTCGCCGCGCGGTCGAAGACGCCGGCCCGGCCGCCGGCCTCCGCCTTGGCCCGGGCGTTGTTGTAGACCTTCTCCAGCATGTACGGGATGCACAGGAGGAAGGTCGGGCGGAAGGCGCCCAGGTCGTTCAGGAGGTCATCGGCCTGGAGGCTGGGGGCGTGCCCGAGGCGGACGCGGGCCCGTATGCAGGCGATCGCCACCATGCGGCCGAAGACGTGCGACATCGGCAGGAAGAGCAGGGTGCAGGGGTCGTCCGACTTCGACTTGAAGATCGGGTAGAGGAGTTCGATCGCGTTGTCGACCTCGGAGAGGAAGTTGCCGTGGGTGAGGACGCAGCCCTTGGGCCGGCCGGTGGTGCCCGAGGTGTAGATGACCGTGGCGAGCGTGTCGGGCACCAGCATGCCCCGGCGTACGGCGACTTCCTGGTCGGGGACGGGCTGCCCGAGTTCCGCCACCCGCTCCAGGTGCCCCTTCTCGACGATCCACAGGTGGCGCAGGTCCGGCAGCCGGCTGAGCTCCGGGCCCAGCGCGGCGGCCTGCCCGGCCGTCTCCGTCACCAGGGCCACCGCGCCGGAGTCCTGCAGGATCCAGCGCGTCTGGTAGACGGAGGACGTGGGGTAGATGGGGACGGTGACCAGGCCGGCCGCCCAGGCGGCGAAGTCCAGGAGCGTCCACTCGTAGATCGTCCGCGCCATGACGGCGATCCGGTCGCCGGGGACCAGGCCCTCCCGAATCAGGCCCTTGGCCAGCGACAGGATCTGCTGCGCGAACTCCGCCGCCGACACGTCGGTCCAGCCGCCGTCGTCCCGGCGGCGGCTGAGGACACGGGCGTCCGGCGCCGCCTCCGCGTTGTCGAAGGGCAGGTCGGCGAGCGAGCCGTGGGTGCGCGGCGGCACGAGCGGCGGCACCGACGTCTCGCGCACCTCGCCGTCCAGCCGTCGGATCTCGGGCTCCACCAGCTGGGGGACGCCGTCGTAGTCGGACGCGGACGGGTACGGGACGGGCACGGACATGGCAGCTCTCCTGGGGCGGGCAGCTCGGTACCGCTCTGCAGTGGTACGTGCGGTGCGTACCGAGTTGTTCACCGGCGGCGTGCGGCTGGGATGTTACCGCGGGTTACAGGAGAAAGGGTACGGTGCGCGCATGGCGACTTCGTGATGATTCGGGAATGCTCCGGAGCCGGGCCTGTGCAACCTTCACGGCGACCTGCGCCTGTCTCCGCTACGGCACGCTTTGGCGTCCCTGGCAGTAGAGCCGCTCGATCTCTTCCGCGAACTCCTCGGCGATGGCCTCCCGCCGCAGTTTCATCGAGGGCGTCAGATGCCCGGCCTCCTCGGTGAAGTCGACGGGCAGGACGGTGAAGCGGCGGATCGACTCGGGCCTCGACACCAGCTTGTTCGCCTCGTCCACCGCCCGCTGCAGGATGGCCAGCAACTCGGCGTCGTCCTGGACGAGTTCGGCGGTGACGGCGGGGTGCTTGCCGTTCATCCGGCGCCAGTGGCCGACGCCCTCCATGTCCAGGGTGATGAGCGCGGCGATGTAGGGGCGGCGGTCGCCGACGACCATGACCTGCGAGATCAGGGGGTGCGCCCGCAGCCAGTTCTCCAGCGGGGCCGGGGCCACGCTCTTGCCGCCCGCGGTGATCAGCATCTCCTTCTTGCGGCCGGTGATGTACAGGTAGCCCTCGTCGTCCAGGCGTCCGATGTCGCCGGTGGCGAGCCAGCCGTCGGTGGTCGCGGGGACGACCCCGCCCGCGTTCGGGTCCCAGTACCCGCGCAGCACGTGGTCCCCGGACAGCAGGATCTCGCCGTCGGCGGCGATGCGGACCTTGGTGCCGGGCAGGGGCCAGCCCACCGTGCCCAGGCGGGGCTTCAAGGGGGGTGTGACCGTGGCCGCGCCGGTCGTCTCGGTCAGGCCGTAGCCCTCGTAGATCTCGATGCCCGCGCCGGCGTAGAAGGAGGCCAGCCGGCGGCCCAGCGGGGAGCCGCCGCAGATCATGTAGCGGACCCGGCCGCCCATGGCGTTGCGGATACGGCGGTAGACCAGCGGGTCGTAGAAGGCCCGGGCCGCTCTCAGCGCGGCGCTCGGACCCGGGCCGGTGCCGGTCTGGCGGGCCTCGCGCGCCTCCCCGTACCGGCGGGCCACCGCGGCCGCGCGGTCGAAGGCGGTGACCCGGCCGCCCGTCTCGGCCTTGGCGCGGGCCACGTTGAAGACCTTCTCCAGCATGTACGGGATGGCGACCAGGCAGGTCGGCCGGAAGCTCGCCAGGTCGGGCAGCAGTTCCTCCGACTTCAGGCTCGGGGCGTGGCCCAGGCGTACCCGGGCCCGGATGCAGGCGACCGCCACCATGCGCCCGAAGATGTGCGACATCGGCAGGAAGTGCAGGATCGACGCCTCTTCACTGGTCCGGGACCGGAACACCGGGTAGAGGAGTTCGACGGCGTTGTCGACCTCGGCGAAGAAGTTGCCGTGGCTGATCGCGCAGCCCTTGGGGCGGCCCGTGGTGCCGGAGGTGTAGACGACGGTGGCGAGGGTGTCGGGGGCGAGCATCCCGCGCCGCACGTCCACTTCGTGGTCCCGCACCTCCGCCCCGCGCTCGGCCAGCCGCTCCACGTGCCCCTTCTCGATGACCCACAGGTGCCGCAGGTCCAGCAGCCGGCTGAGCTCGGGGCCGAGGGCGGCCGCCTGGGCCGCGGTCTCGGTGACGAGCGCGACGGCACCGGAGTCCTGCAGGATCCAGCGGGTCTGGAAGACGGAGGACGTGGGGTAGATCGGGACGGTGACCAGGCCGCAGGCCCAGGCGGCGAAGTCCAGCAGCGTCCACTCGTAGACGGTGCGGGCCATGACGGCGATCCGGTCGCCGGGTGTCAGCCCCTCGGCGACGAGGCCCTTCGCCGTGGCCAGCACCTCCTCGGCGAACCGGGCGGCCGTCACATGCGTCCACCCGCCGGCCTCGGTGCGCCGGCTGAGGACCTTGTCCTCGGGGGCCGTGCGGGCGTTCTCGAAGGGCAGATCGGCCAGGGAGCCGTATGTCGTCGGCGGGGCGAAGGGCGGTACGGAGACCTCACGGACCTCCCCCTCAAGCCGCCGGACGACGGGTTCCACGAGGACCGGGGTTCCGTCGTAGGCGGTGGCGTGGACCGCCGGACCGGCGGCGGGGCGCGTGCTGGACACGGGCGACTCCAGTGGTCAACGGAGTTGCCCTGCGGGGGAGTTGCCGCAGGTGGGGAGAGGCGATCGTACGGCTCGCGCGTGAGGGCCCGGTGAGGGTTCGGCGATGGTCCGGCGGCGGGGATGCGTCGGGGATGTGCAGTGTCGTCGCTTTTCTCGCCGATCAGACGTTACCAGGGGGTATGTTGAACAATTTTCACCTCCTGACCTCGCCTTACCTCGGGTAACCTGACTCTGGAGTAAGTAGGGCTTCGCATGGGAGATGGACATGGCCGACCGCTATCTGCGCTTCACCGGCACCGCCCCTGGCCGCTTCCTGACCCGCAGACTCGGACTGCCGCAACCGGCGCCGCTGCTGCGCTGGTCTCCCGAGCGCCCCGCGCTCGAAGGCGGCCTGCTCCACCTCACCGCCGGCCGGTCCGGCCTCGGCCTCGGCCTCGAACCGGTCCTCGCGCGTACGGGACCTCCGGCCGGGACGGCCGACGCACCGGCCGCGGTCGTCCTCGACGCCTCCGGTGTCCGGGACGTCGACACGCTCGCCGAGGTGCACACCGCCCTGCACCCCGTGGTGCGGTCCGTCGCGGCGAGCGGCCGGATCGTCGTCCTGGGCGCGCCCCTCGACCCCGCCGACCACCACCAAGCCGCCGTGCAGCAGGCGTTGGAGGGGTTCGTGCGTTCGCTCGGCAAGGAGATCGGCCGCGGGCGGACGGTGAACCTGGTGCGGCTGACGGACGCGGCGGCCGCCGAGTCGACGCTGCGCTTCCTGCTCTCCCCCAAGTCCGCCTACGTCAGCGGACAGGTCATCGCCGTCGGCACGGGCGAGCAGCCGGACGCCGACCGGGACCGCCCCCTGACCGGGCGCACCGCCCTGGTCACCGGCGGCGCCCGCGGCATCGGCGAGGCGGTCGCCGAGACGCTGGCGAGGGACGGCGCCCGGGTGGTCGTACTGGACGTACCGCAGGCCGAGGAGGACGCTGCGCGCGTCGCGGCCCGCCTCGGCGGCAGCGCGCTCGCGCTCGACATCACGGCCGCCGACGCGGGCGAGCGGATCGCGGCCGCCCTCCCGGACGGGCTGGACGTCCTCGTCCACAACGCGGGGATCACCCGGGACCGCAGGCTGGTCAACATGGCGGCCGAGCGCTGGAGTTCGGTCCTCGACGTCAATCTGGCGAGCGTGCTGCGCACGACGGACGCCCTGCTGAAGGCGGGGACGCTCAGGCCCGGCGGGCGGATCGTCGCCACCGCGTCCATCGCGGGCCTGGCCGGGAACGCCGGGCAGACCAACTACGGCGCGAGCAAGGCCGGGATCGTCGGGCTGGTCCGCGCGCTCGCGCCGCGCGCCCTCGCCGAGCACGGCGTGACGGTCAACGCGGTGGCGCCCGGGTTCATCGAGACGAAGATGACGGCCGCCGTCCCGCTGTTCATCCGCGAGGCCGGCCGCCGGATGAACTCCCTCGCGCAGGGCGGCCTGCCGGCCGACGTCGCCGAGACCACCGCCTGGCTCGCGCACCCGGGCTCGGGCGCGGTCAACGGCCAGGTGGTACGGGTCTGCGGCCAGAGCCTGCTGGGGGCGTGATGTCCGTCGTCCTCGCCCAGCCGCCCGCCCTCGCCCCGCTGCTGGCCCGCGGCGCCCTGCTCTCCCCCTTCAAACGCCCCCGCCCGGACGCCGACTTCCCCCACGACCGGCTCGTGCTGCCCGCCCTGCGCATCGACCTGGCGCGCCTGGCGGCCTACGAGCGGGTCTGCGGCTTCGCGACCGGCGAGGACGCCCTGCCGCCGACCTATCCGCACGTCCTTGGCTTCCCGCTGGCCATGCGCCTGATGAGCGACCGGGGCTTCCCGCTGCCGCTGCTCGGCCTCGTCCACACCTCCATCGAGATCACCCGGCGCCGCGCGCTGCCGGCGACCGGGGAGTACGAACTCGCCGTGTACGTCGGCGGACTGGAGCCGCACCGGCGCGGCACCGAGGCGACGGTGATCACCGAGATGCGGGCCGGCGGTGAGCCGGTCTGGGAATCGCGGAGCACGTATCTGGCCCGGCACCGCACCGGGCACGCCGGTGAGCCGCCCAGGGGGGAGCGGGAGGCGCTGCCCGCCGTCGCCGAGTGGCGGCTGGCCGCCGACATCGGACGGCGCTACGGCGCCGCGTCCGGCGACCGCAACCCCATCCACCTGCACCCGCTCACCGCCCGCCTGTTCGGCTTCCCGCGCGCCATCGCCCACGGCATGTGGACGGTGGCCCGCTGCCTCGCCGCGCACAGTGCGCCTGAACGCGTCCGGGTGCGGGCCGAGTTCAGGGCGCCGGTGCTGCTGCCGGGCACGGTGACGTACGCGGCGCGGGACGGGCGGTTCGAACTGGTCGGCAACGGGGGCCGGTTGCATCTGAGCGGGGTCGTGGACGACCTCACGAGCGACGGACGGTGACTCCGCCCAGCAGACCCCACGCGTCGATGCGGACGGTCGGGCCGCCCGGTTCGCTTGGGCCGTCGTCCTTCACCCCGCCGAGGCGGACGCCGTGCACCTCGACGCGGACGTCGGGGCGGACTTTGAGGCCGACGCCGCCGATCAGGCTGAGCTTGGTGATGCGCAGTTCGGCGCCGTCCGGGATGTCGACGTCGGTCAGGTCGATGTCGGCGCCGCCGATGAGGGAGACGGTCAGGGTGCGCTCGTCAAGGGTCTCGCCCGCGAGGCGGTGACCGCCGATGAGGCTCACCTTGACGTCGGTCCTGCGCGGGTCCTCGCCACTGGTCCTCGTCATGGGCACGAAGGTACGGGCGGAGGATCGCACGCCCCCAGTGTCCGGCGTCCGGCGTCGGGGATGACAGTTGTCATGCCGGGCGCGGGCCCGCGGCCTCCGGCACTTCCTGCGGGGGCGACCAGGGCCGTCCGTCCATGAGGTTGCCGAGGCCGGCCCAGGCGAAGTTCATGAGCGTCGCCGCCGCCTGTCGCGCGGTGACGCCGGGGGTCGCGTTGGCCCAGGCGGCGAGGGACTCGGCGGCCCCGACCAGTGCCTCGGCGAGACCGGCGACCTCGCGCTCGGGCAGGTCGGGGTTGCGGTGGGCCTCCCTGGCCGCGACCACGATCAGCTCCGTGACGAAGGCGACGATCTCCTCGCGCATCGCCGTCACCTCGGCCGCGAACGGCTCGCGCGTGCGCGCCTGGAGGTGCAGCACCGCCCAGCCGTCCGGGTTCTGGCCGGTGTGCGCGAAGAACGCCCGCAGACCCTCCCAGAGTTGGCGGTCGGCGGGGAGCCCCGGGCGCACGCCGCCGCGCACCGCCTCGACGAGCGCCTTGGCCTCCCGCCGGATGCAGGCGGTGAACAGGTCTTCCTTGGAGTTCAGGTACAGGTAGACCAACGGCTTGGACACGCCCGCCAGTTCGGCGATCTCGTCCATCGACGCGGCCATGTATCCGCGCTGCCCGAAGGTCCGCACGGCGGCGTCCAGCATCTGCTGTTCCCGAACCGCCCGCGGCATCCGCTTGGTCTTCACCGCACCCATGGGGCACAGACTAAATTGCGAACGGGCGGCCGTGACCCCTCGCGGGGCCACGAGGGCGTCGAGCTACGATGCCTGCGGGGCCTGGCCCTGGGCGCGGGCGGCGTCGTCGGCGTCGTCCTCCTGGGACGCGTTCGCCTCGAGATTGGCCTTCATCCGGTCGACGCGCGCGACGACGTTCGCGGAGGCCCGGTCCCGCTCCTTGCGCAGCACCACGAAGCTGATCGGGGCCGAGAGCACCAGGGCGAGCAGGACCATCCACATGCCGTTGGAGGCGCCGAAGCCACGCGGGACGATGCCGGTGTAGACGAGGCCCCAGACGACCACGAAGCAGCCCGCGAAGACCCCGAGGCGCATCAGCGTGTAGCGGAGCATCTCAATCCACTCTTCCGTCAACGGTACGAACATTCCCAAAGGGCATCGTCCAGTGAAGCACGTCGGGGTCCCGATCTTGCAGGCGGGGCCTCAGCCGAGCGGCAGCAGCATGATGATGTCGTCGCGGTCGTCGCCGGGCGCCACGCGGATCGCGCCGGGGACGCGGCCGACCTCCTTGTAGCCGCAGGAGCCGTAGAACCGCTCCAGGCCGAGGCCGCCGCGGCAGGTGAGCCGGATCGCCTCGATGCCGTCGAGACCGCGGGCCGCGCCCTCGGCGGCGGCGAGCAGGTCGCGGCCGTAGCCCTTGCCCTGGTGGCGGGGGTGCACCATCACCGTGTAGAGCCACAGCCAGTGCGCCATCAGCCGGTGCGCGTTGTGGGTGAGGAAGGCCGTAGCGGCGACCCGCCCGTCCTCGTCGTGCCCGACCAGCAGCCGGGTGCGGCCCTCCGCCATCGCGACCAGGTGCTTGACCAGCTCCGGCCGGACCACCTCCGCGGTCACCGGTGGCACGAAGCCGACGGAGCCGCCCGCGTTGGACACGTCCGTCCACAGGTCGAGGATGCCGTCGCGCAGGTCGGGGGTAACAGCGGGATCGAGAGCGAAGGTAAGGGACACCCGAGCATCGTAGCCCTTACACCAGGACGCGCGCCGCTACTTTCAGATCGGACAGGAGCCCGCCGTAGGCCGACTCACGACGGGTGAACCGTGGGCACCAGACGCTCGCCCACCCCGCTCAGGAACGAAGGGCTCTGCGGTACAGCCGCCTTCGGGCGCCTTCACTGTCATGCGGCGACGCGTACCCTCTGGGGGCGCGGGGAACTGCGCGACAAGCCCCCACAGACCCGCACCCGCCGCACAACCGATTCACACCCGCATCGGCTGCGGCGCTTCCCGCCGAGCCGGGTCCGGACCGTCGTACTCCCGAATGATCTCGTACCGAGTGTTCCGCTCCACCGGCCGGAAGCCGGCATCCCGGATCAGATCCAGCAGATCCTCACGCGTCAACTTGTTCGGCGTGCCGTAGTTGTCCGCGTCGTGCGTGATCTTGTACTCGACGACCGAGCCGTCCATGTCGTCCGCACCGTGCTGCAACGCCAGCTGCGCGGTCTGCACGCCGTGCATGACCCAGAACACCTTCACGTGCGGCACGTTGTCGAACAGCAGCCGTGAGACGGCGAACGTCTTCAGCGCCTCCGCGCCCGTGGCCATCTGCGTCCGCGCCTGCAGCCGGTTGCGGATCTTGCCGTCCTTCATGTCCACGAAGTCGTGCTGGTAGCGCAGCGGGATGAAGACCTGGAAGCCGCCGGTCTCGTCCTGCAGCTCACGCAGGCGCAGCACGTGGTCCACGCGGTGGCGCGGCTCCTCGATGTGGCCGTAGAGCATGGTGCACGGGGTCTTCAGACCCTTCTCGTGCGCGAGCCGGTGGATGCGGGACCAGTCCTCCCAGTGGGTGCGGTGGTCCACGATGTGCTGCCGGACCTCCCAGTCGAAGATCTCCGCGCCGCCACCGGTCAGGGACTCCAGACCGGCGTCGATCAGCTCGTCCAGGATCTCGCTCGCGCTCAGCCCGGAGATCGTCTCGAAGTGGTGGATCTCCGTGGCCGTGAAGGCCTTCAGCGACACGTTCGGCAGCGCGGCCTTCAGCTCCCGCAGCGAGCGCGGGTAGTAGCGCCACGGCAGGTTCGGGTGCAGCCCGTTGACGATGTGCAACTCGGTGAGGTTGTCGCTCTCCATCGCCTTGGCGAGCTTGACGGCCTCCTCGATGCGCATCGTGTACGCGTCCTTCTCGCCCGGCTTGCGCTGGAACGAGCAGTAGGCGCACGACGCGGTGCACACGTTCGTCATGTTGAGGTGACGGTTGACGTTGAAGTGGACGACGTCGCCGTTCTTGCGCGTGCGCACCTCGTGGGCGAGGCCGCCCAGCCACGCCAGGTCGTCCGACTCGTACAGCGCGATGCCGTCCTCGCGGGTCAGCCGCTCACCGGTCCTGACCTTCTGCTCCAGCTCGCGCTTGAGCCCGACGTCCATGGCAAACACCTTTCTACGACAGCCCGACCAACGGTATCCCTAGACCTCTTCGGGCAGCTCTCCGACCCGGTTCTCCCACTTGGTGGAGAGCACGATGGTGGTACGGGTCCGGGACACGCCCTTCGTCCCGGACAGCCGCCGGATGATCTTCTCCAGGCCGTCCACGTCGGTCGCCCGCACCTTGAGCATGTAGGAGTCGTCGCCCGCGATGAACCAGCAGTCCTCGATCTCGGAGAGGTCCTTCAGCCGCCGGGCCACGTCCTCGTGGTCGGCCGCGTCGGACAGCGAGATGCCGATCAGCGCGATGACGCCGAGGCCGAGCGAGGCGGCGTCGACGGTGGCGCGGTAGCCGGTGATGACCCCGGCCGCCTCCAGCCGGTTGATGCGGTCGGTGACGCTGGGCCCCGACAGACCGACGAGGCGTCCCAGCTCCGCGTAGGAGGCCCGGCCGTTCTCCCTCAGGGCCTGGATGAGCTGCCTGTCCACCGCGTCCATGCGATTCGATGCCTTCCGCTGAAGAGTTCCCGAAGTGATGAGAGGTGCCGAGCCGCCGCGGCCCGCCCCTACCGGTCGGCGTTCGCGCCGCCCAGTTCGCCGTTCCAGCGCCGGTACAGCCGGTGTGCCACGCCCGCCGCGTCCAGCACCCGCCCGGCGACGAAGTCCACCAGGTCCTGGATGTGGGTAGCGCCCGCGTAGAAGCCGGGCGAGGCCGGCACCACGCTGGCGCCCGCGTCGTCGAGCGCGACGAGGTGCCGCAGCGTCTGGCCGTTCAAGGGGGTCTCCCGTACGGCCACGACCAGCGGACGGCGCTCCTTGAGGGTGACGCTCGCCGCCCGCTGCAGCAGGTCCTTGGACAGCCCGAGCGCGACACCGGCCACGCAGGCGGTCGAGGCGGGCACGATCAGCATGCCCTTGTTCGGGTACGACCCCGAGGACGGGCCCGCGCCCAGGTCCCCGGCGGGCCAGTACCGCACCCCGCCGATGTCCGGCGTGAAGACGCCCGGCTTTCCGTCGGCGCCCCGGCTGAGCCATTCCCGCAGGTCGTCGCGCCAGTGCGCGTCCCTGAAGGAGATGCCCGTCTCGTCCAGCAGGGTGAGCCGCGAGGCCCGGCTGACGACCAGGTCCACGCTTTCGCCGGCGTCGAGAAGTGCGCGCAGCACCGACGCGGCATAAGGCGTGCCCGAAGCGCCGGACACCCCTACGATCCAAGGCGTACGCGGCGTCTCTCCTGGCTTGACTGGGTTCACGACACCGAGCCTAGCTGGCGTCGCGGGGTGGGAACCGGCCGAGGGGGCCGGACCGTTCTTCACAATGACGGGCGGACGAGTGGGGGATGCCATGTCGGGTTCGGAGCTGGACTGGTCGCGCCGGGACCGGGTGAGGGCCGCGGCCAAGCTGATGGTCGGCTGGGTGGCGCTGTTGTGGCTGCTGGAAGTGGTCGACGTCGTCAGCGGACACGCGCTCGACGGGCTCGGCATCATGCCCCGCCGGGCCTCCGAGCTGGTCGACGTCGTCCCGGCCGCGTTCATCCACTTCGGCTTCGCCCATGTGGCCGCCAACAGCGTGCCGCTGCTGGTCATGGGCTTCCTCGCGGCGCTGGGCGGCCTGCGCCGGTTCGCGGCCCTGTGCCTCGTCATCATCGTGGCCGACGGTCTGGGTGTGTGGCTCGTCGCCCCGGCGCACACCAACACCGCGGGCGCCTCCGGTCTGATCTTCGGCCTCTTCGGCTTCCTGCTGGTCAGCGGCTTCGTGGAGCGCCGCCCGCTGGGTGTCGTGGTCGGTCTGCTGGTGGGTGCCGTCTGGGGCACCTCGATCCTGTTGGGCCTGTCGCCGCTGCAGACGGGCGTCAGCTGGCAGGCCCACCTGATCGGCCTGGCGACCGGGGTGGCGACGGCGTTCTGGTTCCGCCGCCGCCCGTCCCCGGCTCCCGCGATACGGGCCTGAGGGCGGGCTCGCGGACCGCACTCAGACGGTCAGGCCCCGCACCAGCAGGTCGAGCAGCGCGCACACGAACAGGGCGATGCCGATGAAGCCGTTGACGCTGAAGAACGCCCTGTTCAGGCGGGACAGGTCGTGCGGGCGCACGATGGAGTGCTCATAGACGAAGGCGCTCGCGACGATCATCAGGCCCACCCAGTAGAAGCCGCCCGCGCCCGTCACCGCGCCGTACCACACGAGCAGGGCCGTGGTCAGCGCGTGGCACACCCGCGCGCCCCGGATGGCCGCGGGGATGCCGAAGCGAGCCGGGACCGACATCACGCCGATCTCCCGGTCGGTCTCGACGTCCTGGCAGGCGTAGATCAGGTCGAAGCCGCCGATCCAGATGCCGACGGCGAGGCCGAGGATCACCGCGTGCCAGTTCCACTCGCCGCTGATCGCGAGCCAGCCGCCGATCGGGCCCATGGCCTGGGCGAGACCCAGGATGGCCTGCGGGAAGTTCGTGAACCGCTTGCCGTAGGGGTAGACGACCATGGGGACGACCGCCACCGGCGCCAGCGCGAGGCAGAGCGGGTTGAGGAGGGCCGCCGAGCCCAGGAAGACCACGACCGCGATCAGCGCGCCGGTCCAGGCGTGCTTCACCGACATCGCGCCCGTGACCAGCTCGCGCTGGGCCGTGCGCGGGTTGCGGGCGTCGATCTCGCGGTCGATGATCCGGTTCACGGCCATCGCGAAGGTGCGCAGACCCACCATGCAGACGGTGACCAGGAGCAGCCGGCCCCAGTGGATGTTCCGGTCCCACTCGAACATCGCGGTCAGCGCGGCGATGTACGCGAAGGGCAGGGCGAAGACCGAGTGCTCGATCATCACCAGCCGCAGGAACGCCTTGGTCCGTCCTGGCTGCGGGATCGCGGCGGAGGCGCTGCTCACAGGCCGTACTCCTTCCAGCGGCGGTCGACCTTCGCCGCCGTCTCGGGGTCGGACAGGACCATCTCGGGCCAGCCGCCGTCCCGGGTGTAGCCCTCCTCGGGCCACTTCCGGGTCGCGTCGATGCCCGCCTTGCCGCCCCAGAACTGCTGGTAGGAGGCGTGGTCGAGGTGATCGACCGGTCCCTCGACGACGGTGAGGTCACGGGAGTAGTCGGTGTTGCCCAGGGCCCGCCAGGCGACCTCGTGCAGGTCGTGGACGTCGCAGTCGGAGTCGACGACCACGATCAGCTTGGTCAGGGACATCATGTGGGCCCCCCACACCGCGTGCATCACCTTCTGGGCGTGCTTCGGGTACTTCTTGTCGATCGAGACGATCGCGCAGTTGTGGAAGCCGCCGGCCTCGGGCAGGTGGTAGTCCACGATGTCCGGCACGATGATCTTCAGCAGCGGGAGGAAGAACCGTTCCGTGGCGCGCCCCAGCGGCCCGTCCTCCGTCGGGGGGCGGCCCACGACGATCGACTGGAGCAGCGGACGCTTCCGCATCGTCACGCAGTCGATCTTCAGGGCGGGGAAGGGTTCCTGCGGCGTGTAGAAGCCCGTGTGGTCGCCGAAGGGGCCTTCGGGGAGCATCTCGCCAGGCTCCAGCCAGCCCTCCAGGACGACCTCCGCCTGCGCCGGCACCTGCAACGGCACGGTCTTGCAGTCGACCATCTCGATCCGCTTGCCGGCGACGAACCCGGCGAACATGTACTCGTCGATGTCGCCGGGCAGCGGGGCGGTGGAGGCGTACGTCACGGCCGGCGGGCACCCGAAGGCGATCGCGACCGGCAGCCGCTCGCCCCGCCGCGCCGCCACCTGGTAGTGGTTGCGGCTGTCCTTGTGGATCTGCCAGTGCATGCCGATGGTGCGCCGGTCGTGGCGCTGGAGGCGGTACAGGCCGAGGTTGCGGATGCCGGACTCGGGGTCCTTGGTGTGGGTCAGACCGAGGTTGAAGAAGGAGCCGCCGTCCTGCGGCCAGGTGAACAGCGCCGGCAGCCGGTCGAGGTCGACGTCGTCCCCGGTCAGGACGACCTCCTGCACCGGCGCGTTGTCGGACTTGACCTTCTTCGGCGGTACGTGGGTCATCGCGCCGAGCTTGCCGAAGGCCTCGCGGACGCCGACGAACCCGTGCGGCAGCTCGGGCCGCAGCAGTCCGCCGATCCTGTCGGAGATCTCCGCGTACGACTTCAGGCCGAGCGCCTTCAGCAGCCGCCGGTCGGTGCCGAAGACGTTCATCGCGAGGGGCATGTCGGAGCCCTTCACGTTCTCGAAGAGCAGCGCCGGGCCGCCCGACTTCTGCACCCGGTCGACGATCTCCCCGACCTCCAGGTACGGGTCGACCTCGGCCTTGACGCGCTTGAGGTCGCCCTCGCGTTCCAGTGCCCGGAGCAGGGAGCGAAGATCGTCGTAAGCCATGCGTCCCAGTATCGGCCACCCGCTACCCTGACCCCGTCACCGGGGCCGTGCAGCGCCCGTCACCGTCTTCTGGGGGATCGCACCACCATGTTCAGGTATCTGCCGTTCCTGCTGGTCCTGGCGCTGTGGATCTACGCCTTCATCGACTGCCTGAACACTCCCGAGGAGCAGGTGCGGGGGCTGCCCAAGGTGGTCTGGGTCATCATCATCCTGCTGTTCGGCGAGGTGCTGGTGGGACCGATCGCCTGGCTGGTCGCCGGCAAGCACCGGGTCGCGCCCGCCGGGGGCTCCACGCCCTCCGAGTGGCACCGCAGCACGGCGGCGCAGTGGGTGGCGCCGGACGACAACCCCGAGTTCCTGAAGTCCCTCAAGGAGGAGAACAAGAAGGACGAGGCGCTGCTGAAGGACTGGGAGGCGGACCTGCGGCGCCGCGAGGAGGAACTGCGGCGGCGCGAGCGGGGCGAGGAGCCCAAGGGGGACTGACCCCGGCATACAGGATGTACGTCGGCGGGCTCTGCGATGCGGACATCGCGCCCCTGTGCCGGGACCGGCCGGAACCGGACACTTGGCTCGCATGACGACAGCTCCCGCCGACTCCGCCGGCACCCTCGCCCCCGCGTACGGTGACAAGGTCATCGCCGTCGAGACGGCGGGCTCCGAGCCCATCCCCGACGCCGAACGCCACGGCTCCCCACTGCAGTTGCTGTGGACGTGGGCCTCCCCGAACATCGAGTTCGCGACCGTCTACATCGGCGTGATCTCGGTCCTCTTCTTCGGCCTGAGCTTCTGGGCGGCCGCCGCCGCCATCGTCCTCGGCACCGCGGTCGGCGCGGTCACGCAGGGCGTGCTCTCCCTGGACGGCCCGCGCTTCGGGGTGCCGCAGATGGTGATCGGCCGGTTCTCCTTCGGCTACTTCGGCAACATCCTGCCGTCCGCGGCCAACGGCCTGATCGCGGGCGTCGGCTGGTTCGCGGTGAACAGCGTGAGCGCGGCCTTCGCCCTGAACACGCTGACCGGCCTGCGGCCGCTGCCCTCCCTGCTCCTCGTGGTCGTCGCCGAGATCCTCATCGGCTTCATCGGCCACAACTTCGTGCACACCTTCGAGAAGTACGCCTTCCCGGCCCTCGCGGTGATCTTCCTGCTGGCGGGGGTGTGGACCTTCAAGGACGCGAACCTCGGCGGGGGCGGCTCGGGCGGCGGCGTCGGCGGCTTCCTGCTCGCGTTCAGCGCGGCCTGGGGCTACGCGGCCGGTTGGAACCCGTACGCCACGGACTACTCGCGCTACCTGCCCCGGACGGCGAACAGGCTGAGGACGGTGGTCTACCCGGCCGTCGGCCTGTTCGTGTCCGTCACCCTGGTCGCGGTCGTCGGCGCGGCCTCGGCGACCATTCTGGCCCCGAAGGACGCCACCCCCACGGCCGCCTTCACCGGCCATCTCCCGGGCTGGCTGGGCGATCTGGTCCTGCTGGCCATCATCCTCGGCGGCATTTCCGCCAACGCCCTCAACATCTACTCGGGGGCGATCTCCATCGCCTCCTTCGGCCTCAGGCTGCCCGCGTGGCTGAGCCGCGGCGTGCTGGTCGTGGTCTCCGGGATCGCCGGTACGGCGGCGGCGTGGGCCTCGCTGTCGGACGCGGGGTCGGCGTACGAGGCGTTCCTGCTGATCATCGCGTACTGGGTGGCGCCGTGGCTCGGGGTGGTGCTGGTGGAGCGGTGGCGAGGGTCCCGCACGGCGACGGACGAGGAGCTGTCGGCCCGGCTGTCCGACCGCTCCTTCACCAACTGGCCCGGAATCGCCGCCCTGTTGATCGGCGTCGCGGTGTCCGTCCCGCTCTTCTCCAACCAGGAGGACTACGTCGGCTACGTGCCGAAGCACTGGCCGTCGTTCGGCGACATCACGCCCCTGGTCGGCTTCGCGGTGAGCGCGCTGCTGTACACGGCCCTCAGGCGGCCGGCCCGGACGGCCCCCTGAGCGTCACCCCGCACCACCCGGTGCGCGCAGGACGCCGCCAGCAGCTCGCCCAGCAGGTCGGGGTCGTCGATCTCCAGGCCGAGCAGCGACTCGATGCGCTCCAGCCGCTGGTAGAGCGACTGGCGGCCGATGTGCAGCAGGGCCGCCGTGCGGGTGGGGGAACAGCCATTGCGCAGGTGCACCTCCAACGTCCGTACCAGGTCGCTGGGATGGGCCGCCTCCCAGGCCAGCAGGGGGCCGAGGGTGTGCTCGACGAGCCGGGTGAGCCGGTCGCGGTTGGTGTCGACGCCGCCCCGGGTCAGCTCCCGTTCCAGGGCGAGGGCGCGGGCGGAGGTCACCAACGGGCCGTCGGCGACGGTGGGTTCGGCGGCCGGCACGGTCAGCGCAAGCTCCAGCGTCGTACGGGCCGCGCGCAGTGTGTCGCTCCAGCGCAGCCAGCCCCCGCCCGCGCCGACGGCGTGTCCGACGGCGACGGTCAGCCCCGCCTCGGCGGCGGTACGGAAGGCCTCCTGGACGGCCCGCACGGGGTCGCCGACGACCTTGGCGGGCAGCGCGAGCAGGGCCAGCACGTCGCCCGGGAACGCGGCCCGCAGCACCCCCGCCCCACCCAGCAGGCGTACCGCCCGGTCCACGGCCGTCACCTCGCGCGTGCCGTGCACCGAGACGCCCACCAGCCGCGCCCCAGGCCCCGGGTGGAACCCGGCGAGGGCCGAGCGGGCCTCCACCTCGGGCTGGTTCAGGGCCGCCCGGTCGGCGAGGTCGGCCAGCAGGGCCGCCGTGTGGTCGTCGCCCCAGGGCCGTACGACGGTGCGGCCCGACAGACCGCGCGCCACGATCGCCCGGTTGGCCGCCTCCGTGATCCGTACGAAGGGCACGACCCGGTGCAGGGCCAGCAGCGGCAGTCCGAGGCGGCGGGCCTCGTCGACGACCTCGGCCGGCATGTGCGGCAGGGAGCGGCCGACCTCCACCGCCAGCCCCGCCGCACCGCGCGCGGCCAGCTCCCGGACGTACCGGCGGCGGACCTGATCGCCGGCGTCGGTCAGCCCGAAGCCGTTGGTCAGCAGCAGTTCGCCGCCGTCGAGGAAGTTGGCGCCCTCGTAGACCTCGCTGATGGGGGTCCCCCCGCTTCGAGCGAAGCCGAGAAGGAGGGGGAGCACCCAGCGGACGGGGCGGTCCAAGGCCGCGTGCCCGGCGAGGAGTTCGGGTTCGGCGGCCCGTACGGGGTCGAGGTCCAGCACTTCGCGGAGGGTGAGGGCGGCCACGGGCACCTCCTGGGCGTGGACAGTTCGTCCGGCGGCGGGTTGCCGGGAGAGTACTTTCCGCACGTTGCCCCGGTGTTTCGGCCACAGCAGAGTGGAACCCATGGATCTGGATCAGGCACAGGCACGCACCTGGCTCGCCACCGCCGTCGAGGAGGCCCGCGCCGGGCTCGCCGAGGGCGGCATCCCGATCGGCGCCGCGCTCTACGGCGCCGACGGCACGCTCCTGGGCCGCGGCCACAACCGGCGCGTCCAGGACGGCGACCCCTCGACGCACGCGGAGACGGCGGCGTTCCGGAATGCGGGTCGGCAGCGGTCGTACCGCGGCACGACGATGGTGACCACCCTCTCGCCCTGCTGGTACTGCTCCGGTCTGGTCCGCCAGTTCGGCATCTCGCGGGTGGTCGTCGGCGAGGCCAGGACCTTTAACGGCGGGCACGACTGGCTCGCCGAGCACGGCGTGGAGATCGTCCTGCTGGACGATCCCGAGTGCGCCGCCATGATGAGCGACTTCGTCAGGAACCATCCGGCACTGTGGAACGAGGACATCGGTGAGTGATCCGCGCATTCCCACCATCGACCTGCGGCCGTGGCTCGACGGTGACGCGGACGCCCGCGCCGCCATCGCCCGTACCGTCGACGAGGCCCTGCAGACCGCCGGGTTCCTGCTGGTCACCGGCCACGGAGTGGCACCGGGCCTGCGGTCCGCGATCAGGGAGGCGGCCCGGCACTTCTTCCGGCTGCCCGTCGGGGCCAAGCAGCCCTACGAGGCGAAGGTCGGCGGCCGCGGCTGGCTCGGGCCGGGCGCCGAGGCCAACGGCTACTCGGAGGGCACCGAGACCCCGCCGGATCTGAAGGAGTCGCTGACCTTCGCGACCCACGAGCCCTTCGAGGACCCGGTGGTGAACGCCGAGTGGTACGCGCCCAACGTCTGGCCGGCCGAGGTGCCGGAGCTGCGGACGCTGTGCGAGGAGTACCTCGAGGAGATGGCCGGGCTGGAGAAGCGGCTGCTGTCCCTGCTCGGCGAGGCCCTCGGCCTCGAACCGGACTTCTTCTCCCGGCACATGGGCCACCCCACCTACGGGTTCAACATCAACTGGTACCCCGGCGTCGAGGTCGTCGGCGAGCCGCGGCCGGGCCAGTTCCGCATCGGCCCGCACACCGACTTCGGGACGGTCACCATCCTGGACCGGCAGGCCGGCAAGGGCGGTCTGCAGGTCTGGACGGACGACGGCGGCTGGGAGGACGCGCCCTACGACCCGGACGCCTTCACCATCAACATCGGGGACCTGATGGCCCGCTGGACCGGCGACCGGTGGCGTTCGGGCCGGCACCGGGTCCTGCCGCCGCCCGCGGACGCGCCGGCCGAGGAGCTGATGTCCCTCGTCTACTTCGGCGAGTGCACCCCGGGCACGCGCGTCGAGTCCGTGCCGGCGCCGGTGGGACGGGTGGCCTACGAGCCGGTCGACTCGCATGTGTACCTCCGGGAGAAGCTGGACTCCATCACGGTCGGCTGACCAGCTTCTCCCCCCAGCCGCTACACGCCCGCGTAGGAGTGCTTGCCGGAGACGAAGATGTTCACCCCGTAGTAGTTGAACAGCCAGCAGCCGAAGGCGATCAGGGCCAGGTAGGCGGCCTTGCGGCCCTTCCAGCCGGCCGTGGCGCGGGCGTGCAGGTAGCAGGCGTAGGCGACCCAGGTGATGAACGCCCAGGTCTCCTTGGGGTCCCAGCCCCAGTAGCGGCCCCAGGCCGACTCGGCCCAGATGGCGCCCGCGATGATCGTGAACGTCCACAGCGGGAAGACGGCCGCGTTCAGGCGGTAGGAGAACTTGTCCAGGGACGAGGAGGCGGGCAGGCGCTCCAGGAACGAGGTGGCGAAGCGGCCGGGCGTGCCGCCGTTCTCCAGCTTGGTCTCGTAGGAGTCCTTGAAGAGGTACAGCAGCGTGCCGGCCGCGCCGACGTAGAAGACCGCGCCGCACAGGATGGCCGTGGAGACGTGGATGTACAGCCAGTACGAGTGCAGGGCGGGGACCAGCTGGTCGCTGGCGGTGTACAGGACCGTGACGGCGATGCCGAGGTCCAGCAGGACCGTGGTGATCAGGAACAGGCCGAGCCAGCGCACGTTCTTCCTCAGCGCCAGCAGCGTGAGGTACACGGCGACCGCGACGGTGGAGAAGGTGATGTTGAACTCGTACATGTTGCCCCACGGCGCCCGCTCCACCGAGGCCGCGCGGGCGATCACGCCGGTGAGGTGGATCAGGAAGGCGAGCACGGTGAGCGAGATGGCGATGCGCCCGTAGAGGTCGCCCTGTGCGTCCCCGCCGTGCGCGCCGGGCCCGTCGGGCACGTCCCGCGACCCGGCGGAGGACCGTACGACGACCTTGGGCCGCTCCAGTACGGCGGTCCCGCCGGCCTTGTTGACGGTGACGGCCGGGGCGCCCTTGGCCTTCTGGGTGCCGTTCGTGAGCGCGCTGGCCGTGCGGGCCACCTTGCTGCGGCTGCCGAAGAGCCATTCGGCGATGTAGGCGAAGAAGGCCAGGGTGTAGACGGCCATCGCGGAGTAGATCAGCGTGTTGCTGATGTTCGCGAGGTGTTCGTTGGTCGCGGTGGCCAACTCGGTTCCGGCGGAGAGAATCACTTCTTCTCAGCCCCTTCGGCAGGTACGACGCTCGGGTCGGGGGTGGTGGTGTCGTCTGGGTCGGTGGAGCCCTCGTCCGGTTCGGGCGCGCCCGGCGCCCGGTCGTAGAGGGTTTCGGCGAGGTCGGCGAGTTCCTCGGGGACCTTGGCGGACTCGCTGCGGCCGAGGCCGGCCATCTCGACGACCGTCACGCCGTCGGGTCCGGTCACCGCGCGCACCCAGACGCGGCGGCGCTGGATGAACAGGGAGCCGGCGAGACCGAAGATGGCGACGAGGGAGCCGGCGAGGGCCCAGCCGGTGCCGGGCTGCTGGACGATCTGGAAGTTCGCCCACTCCTTGGTGCCCTCGTAGGTGATGGAGCCGGCGCCGTCGGGCAGCCGCATGGTCTGGCCGGGCTTCAGGTTGTCCCTGAGCTGGGCGCCCTTGGCGTCCTTGTAGGCCTTCACATGGGACTTGTCGAGCTGGTACACGCTCTGCGGGATACCGGAGTCGACACCGAGGTCGCCGTGGTACGGGGCCAGGTTGAGCACCGGGTTGAGCAGCCCCGGGAAGGTGGAGGCCGTCTCGTTGCCCTTGGTGTACGTCGGCAGCAGGAAGGCGGAGATGCCGATCTGCTCGCTGACGCCCTTGGCGTTCCTGTAGCCGTCGAGGACCTTGACCACGCCGGTGGAGGTGACGTTGGAGTCGAGCGGGAGGAGGGGCACGGCGTCGCGGTAGACGACGTTGCCCTTGCCGTCGCGGACGGTGATGAGGGGGGCGTAGCCGTGGGCGGTGAGGTAGACCTTGGCGTCGCCGATCTCCAGCGGCTCGTTGACCTTGACGAGGTCCTTCCGGTCCTTGCCGTAGGCGCCCTCGCTGTAGGTGAGGGCCGCCTGGTAGGTGCGCGCGGTGCCCCGGTTGGGGCCGCTGGTCTCGTAGGTGCCGGTGAACTTGTCCAGGTTGAAGCTGAACGGCACCAGGTCGTCGGCGGTAAAGAGGCTGCCGGACTTGAAGTCGTCGTACTGGGTCATCGTGTTGGAGAAGCCGTCGCCCTCGACGACCAGCTTGTTGCCCTCGGACTTGAACAGCTGGCCCCAGGCGAAGGCGATCAGCATCACGATGAGCGCGATGTGGAAGGCGAGGTTGCCGGTCTCGCGCAGATAGCCCTTCTCGGCGGCGACGGCGTCCCCGGCGACGTGCGCGCGGAAGCGGCGCTTCTTCAGCAGGGCGAGCGCCGCCTCACGGACCTGCTCCGGCTCGGCCTCGGTGCGCCAGGTGGTGTAGGCGGGCAGCCGGGTCAGCCGCTTGGGGGCGCCCGGCGGGCGGCCGCGCAGCTGGCCGACGAACTGCCAGGTGCGGGGGACGATGCAGCCGATGAGGGAGACGAACAGCAGGATGTAGATCGCGGAGAACCACACCGAGCTGTAGACGTGGAAGAGGCCGAGCTTGTCGTAGATCGGCGCGAGCGTCGTGTGCGTCCTGCGGAAGGTGTCGACCTTCGTGACGTCGATCCCGGACTGCGGGATGAGCGAGCCGGGGATCGCGCCGAGGGAGAGCAGCAGAAGCAGCAGCAGGGCGACCCGCATCGAGGTCAGCTGCCGCCAGAACCAGCGGACCCAGCCGACGACGCCCAGGGAGGGCAGGTTGGGCGGCTCCTCGGTGGGGGCGGTGGACAGCTGGGAGCCGGCCGCGCCGAGGTCGTCGTCGGCCCGCTCGGGAGGCGTACCGGTTTCGGTCTTGCTCATCGATCAGATCCCCACGGTGAAGCCGGCGGACCAGGACTGCATGTCCTGTACGAGGGTGTCCCAGACGCCGGTGACGAGCAGCAGACCGGTCACGATCATCATCGTGCCGCCGATCCGCATCACCCAGACATAGTGGCGCTTGACCCAGCCGAAGGCGCCGAGCGCCTTGCGGAAGGCGACGGCGGCGAGCACGAAGGGCACGCCGAGGCCGAGGCAGTAGGCGACGGTGAGGATGGCCCCGCGGCCGGCGCTGGCCTGGTTGTAGGAGAGCGCGATCACGGAGGTCAGGGTGGGGCCGATGCAGGGCGTCCAGCCGATGCCGAACAGCGCGCCGAGGATCGGGGCGCCGACGAGGCCGGTCACGGGCCGCTTGTGGAAGCGGAACTCACGCTGGGTCATCCAGGGCATCAGGCCCATGTAGAAGACACCCATGAGGATCATGAGCGCGCCGAGCACCTTCGACAGGACGCCCTTGTTGTCCTGGAGGGTGTTGCCGAAGTAGCCGAAGAGGGCACCGCTGGAGACGAAGACGGCGGTGAACCCGAGGACGAACAGGGAGGCGCCGGCGACCATCCGTCCCCGCCGGGCGTCGGCCAGGTCGCTGCCGGTGACCCCGGTGACGTAGGACAGATAACCCGGTACGAGGGGCAGGACGCACGGGGAGAAGAAGGAGACGAGACCGCCGAGCAGCGCGATGGGCAGGGCGATCAGCAGGGCGCCCGTCATCACCGTCTGGTTCGGGTCCGTCGCGGCGGCGAGCGTGGTGACTGAGGTCACGTCACTTCTCCGCGAGGACCGGGTCGATCATCGCGCGCAGCTTGTCCTCGCTGAGCGCGGCCAGCGAGCGCGCGGCGATCTTCCCCTGGCGGTCGAGGACGAGGGTGGAGGGGATCGCCTGCGGGTTGAGTGTGCCCTTCCTGAAGCGGAGCATCAGCTTGCCCGTGGGGTCGTAGAGGCTGGGGAAGCTGACACCGTACTGCTTCTCGAAGGCGCGGGCGTTGGCGACCTGGGCGTCGCGGGTGTTGATGCCGACGAACTGGACGTCCTTGGCCTTGAGGTCCTGGTAGACCTTCTCCAGGTTGGGCGCCTCGGCGCGGCACGGGGCGCACCACGAGCCCCAGAGGTTCAGGACGACGACCTTGCCCTTGAAGGAGGCGACGTCGAGTGCGTTGCCGTCGATGGTCTTGCCGGACAGGTCCGGTGCGGCGGCCCGCTCCCCCTTCTTGACGGTGGAGATGCCGTCCTTGCCCATGACGAAGTTGGTGTCACCACCGCCGCCCGACGTGCCGCCCGAGCTGCACGCGGACAGCGTGAGGGCGGCGGCCGCGGCCGTCGCGGCGAGCAGGGTGGCACGGCTTCGGTTCGAGCGCAGGGGGGTGCGGCTGGTGGCACTCATGTGAAAAGTTTCGCATGCCCGTTCTGGGGATCTTGCGCACCCCCCTCGCCGGCTCCCCGACCGCCGGAACCCGCACGTCAGGCGGCTTTTCCGGTGGGCGTGGAGGACGCGGTGGAGGTCTCCTGCAAAAACGTCTTCCAGCCGCCGGCCGGCTGCTGTCCGACGTCGAGCGTGCGCAGCTTGGCGAGCACTTCCGGCTTCTGTACGTCCATCCAGTCGACGAACTGCCGGAAGGAGACCAGCCGTACGTCCGCGCCCTTCTCCTTCTCCCGGGCGATGTGCTTGAACGCCGCCTCGACGGAGTCCATGTAGATGCCGCCGTTCCAGTGCTCGAAGTGGTTGCCGACGAAGAACGGCGCCCGGTTGGTCTCGTATGCCCGCTTGAAGCCCGATATGTAGGCGTTCGTGGACTGGGTACGCCAGGCCGGGTAGTTGTAGGCGGGCGCCTGGGTCGAGTTGATCGACTGGTTGGCCAGCATGTTGTAGTCCATCGACAGGACCTCGAAGGAGCGGCCCGGGAACGGGATCTGCTGCAGCGGCAGGTCCCAGATGCCCAGCTTCTTGTCGGGCCAGACCTGGCGGCCGCCGGGTGAGGAGGCGTCGTAGCGCCAGCCGAGCTCCTTGGCCGTGGGCAGCAGGTTGTTCTGGCCGAGCAGGCAGGGGGTGCGGCCGCCGACGAGTTCCTTCTCGTAGTCGAAGGGGAGGGAGGGCAGGTCGCTCCAGCCGGTGTTGGTCCGCCACTGCTTCACGAAGGACTTGGCCTGCTGGATCTCGCTCCTCCACTGGGCGGGCGTCCAGTTGCCCACGGTTCCGTAGCCGGAGCAGAAGTGGCCGTTGAAGTGGGTGCCGATCTCGTGGCCCTCGAGCCAGGCGCGGCGGACGTTGGTCAGCGTCGCCTTGATGTGCTCGTCGGTGAGGTAGCCGATGTCGGAGGCGCCGCGCGGGTTGTTCGGCGGGTTGTAGAGCCGCTTCTTCGACTCGGGCAGCAGGTACAGCCCGGAGAGGAAGAAGGTCATCGAGGCGCCGTGCTGCTTGGCGAGGTCGAGGAAGCGCGGGAAGAGGCCGTTGCCGACCTCGCCGGCGCCGTCCCAGGAGAAGATGACGAACTGGGGCGGGGTCTGGCCGGGCTCCAACGGCTCGGGCTTCTTCGGCTGGTGGGGCTGCTTGCCGGTGAAGGAGGTCGAGCCGTCGCCGAGGGGCCGGGCCGGGTGGGACGTACCGCCGGACTTGCCGCCGCCCTGGGAACCCGGGGCGTGCTTCGACCCCTCTGACGGTGTGAGGGAGCCGCAGGCCGAAAGTCCGGCGGCGGCCGCGGCGCCCGCGCCGAGACCGAGCATCCCCCTGCGAGAAAGAGCGCGCATTCCATCCCCGATTCGTCATGTACTCCGGTGGTCACCCATTCAGAGGACATGACGAACGGGGGGGTTCCCCTCGATCACACCGATCTCGCAACAAATGTCACGGGTGTGTATGACGACGCGTCACGCGCCGAAGGCCTTCGCCTTCCCCTGCACCGGCTTCGCGCCCGCCCGCAGGTGGGCCGGGACGAGGTCGATGGCGGGCTCGCTGTAGCCCACGGACACGATCTTGTCACCCTGGTACGTGAAGCTCGTCAGCGACGCCAGTGTGCACTGCCGCTTGCGCGGGTCGTGCCACAGCCGCCGCCGCTCGACGTACGAGCGCACGGTCCAGATCGGCAGCTGATGGCTGACGAGCACGGCCTCGTGGCCCCGCGCCTGCTCCTTGGCGGACTCCAGCGCCTGCATCATCCGTACGACGATGTCGACGTACGGCTCGCCCCACGACGGCCGGAACGGGTTGGTCAGGTACTTCCAGTTGGCCGGCTTCCGGAGCGCGCCGTCCCCGACGCCGAAGGTCTTGCCCTGGAAGACGTTGTCGGCCTCGATGAGCCGCGCGTCGGTCGCGAGGTCGAGCCCGTGCGCCTTCGCGACCGGCGTGGCGGTCTCCTGGGCCCGCTCCAGCGGGGAGGCGCAGACGTAGGTGATGTCACGGGAGGCCAGGTGCTCGGCGACCCGGTCGGCCATCTGCCGTCCCAGCTCGGACAGGTGGTACCCGGCGAGACGGCCGTAGAGGATGCCGTCCGGGTTGGCGACCTCGCCGTGCCGCACGACGTGGACGACGGTGATGTCCTTGTTGTCGGTCTGCTCGCTCATGCCGCCGTGGCCTCCGCCGCCGCTCGGGCCGCCGCCGGGAGGGCGTCGGCGATGCGCTGCACGGCCTGCTCGTCGTGGGCCGTGGACACGAACCAGGACTCGAAGGACGAGGGCGGGAGGTAGACGCCCTGCGCCAGCATCGAGTGGAAGAACGCGGTGAAGCGGAAGGACTCCTGCCGCTTGGCGTCCTCGTAGTCACGGACGTCCCGGTCCGCGAAGAAGACGGAGAACATGTTGGAGGCGTTCTGCAGCCGGTGCGCGACGCCCTCCTTGCTCAGCGCCTCCGTCACCAGCCCCTGGATCGTCTCCGACACCGAGTCGACCGTGGCGTAGGCGGCGTCGTCCAGGAGACGGAGCTGGGCGAGACCGGCGGCGGTGGCGACCGGGTTCCCGGACAGCGTGCCGGCCTGGTAGACGGGACCGGCGGGCGCGAGGTGCTCCATGACGTCGGCGCGGCCGCCGAAGGCCGCGGCCGGGAAACCGCCGCCCATGACCTTGCCGAAGGTCATCAGGTCGGGCCGCACTCCGTCGATCCCGAACCACCCGGCCCGGCTGGTGCGGAACCCGGTCATGACCTCGTCGGAGATGAAGAGGGCGCCGTTCTTGGAACAGGCGTCCTTCAGGCCCTGGTTGAAGCCCGGGCGGGGCGGTACGACGCCCATGTTGCCCGGCGAGGCCTCGGTGATGACGCAGGCGATCTCACCCGGGTGCCGGTGGAAGGCCTCGTTGACGGCCTCGAGGTCGTTGTAGGGCAGGACGATCGTGTCGCCGGCCTGGGCGCCGGTGACGCCGGGGGTGTCGGGGAGGGCGAAGGTCGCGACCCCGCTGCCCGCCGCGGCGAGGAGCGAGTCGACGTGTCCGTGGTAGCAGCCGGCGAACTTGATCACCTTGCTGCGCCGGGTGAAACCGCGGGCGAGCCGGATGGCGCTCATGGTGGCCTCGGTCCCGCTGCTGACGAGCCGGACCTGCTCGACGGGCTCCACCCGGGCGACGATCTCCTCCGCGAGCGCCACCTCGCCCTCACCGGGAGTGCCGAAGGAGGTACCGCGCGAGACGGCGTCCTGGACGGCGGCGATCACCTCGGGGTGGGAGTGCCCGAGGATCATCGGGCCCCAGGAGCAGACGAGATCGACGTACTCCCGCCCGTCCGCGTCCGTCAGATACGGGCCCGAGCCGGACACCATGAACCGGGGCGTGCCGCCCACGGCGCGGAAGGCGCGCACCGGGGAGTTCACGCCGCCGGGCGTGACGGCGGACGCGCGGTCGAACAGCGCCTGCGACACGGGGGCTTCGTAGGAATATGGCAGTTCGCTCATGACCAGCGACTTCTCCGACCTTCTCGGGACTGCTCGGGACCACGCACTTCGGCTCCGGTTGCCTGTGACCTCCTCAGGGTAGGCCAGCGGGTACGGACGGCAGGGAGGGCGCTGCTGACCGGAGAAACAGTGGTGCCCCGAGTCGATCTGCGAAACTGGGTCCTGATACACACAGCTCAAACGGCCTTCTCGTACGTATGCATGTACGCAGGCGTGTTCAGAGGCTGCGAAGATCCTGCGGACAGGTGTTTCAGCGCACGTTTCGGCGGGCGGCCGTGGGGGAGGTCACTGACACGATGATCGGGTTGCGCGGCGGGGGCCACGCGTCCTAGAAAAGCAGTCGGGTGGAGATATGCATCGCGGTGGCGGACTGGGCGAGGGGACTGACGACCTGGGTCCTCGACGTGCCCGGCGGGGAAGGCACCGACGCGAGGCGGAGGAAGCTACCGAGACACGTCAGAGTCAGGGTGTACCGAGTGAGCCCGAGCAGTTCGACCGGCGCGGCGACCGCCGGCTCGACAGCCTGCGGGCCGGGAGCAGGAATGGTGGTCGGGTGGGGGTGACGTACAAGTACTTCGGCGCGCCGGACGGTGCGACCGCGGCCCGCGTCCCGATCTCGATGCGTCCCGAGGAACTCGGCGGCGACGAGCTCGGCATGAACGGCATGTTCACCAAGATCAAGCCGGAGACGATGGCGGCGATGGTGCTGACGGGCATCGAAGGCGTGCCCCTGCACAAGGTCCCGCCGCTCGAGCTGGTCGTCCTGCACCCCGACTACGCGGTCGTCAAGCTCCCGATGACGGTGGTCGACCCCCTGCGCGGCATAGGCGAGGAGGCGGTGGGCGCGGCGGCGTTCATCTGGTCGACGGTCCCGGACCGGGGCGGCCCGCGAGACGCCTTCAACGTGTACCAGCTGCTGCACGAGTGGCAGGACTTCTCGCACCGGTTGCATGAGGCGGGGCATCAGCCCTACTGCCTGGTGTGGCCGTGACCTGGGGTTTCTTGCGGATCGGGCGGGGTGTGACTGCGACCGGGTGACCCGGGAGGGGCGCGCCCTCAGCGGGCCTGGCTTCGACGGGAGCGCCACAGGGAGCGGGCCGCCAGGTAGAGCAGATCGGCGACGAGGAGCAGTACACCGGTGGACGACAGATAGAGCATGCCGTCGACGGTCGCACCGATGACGATCAGCGCGATTCCGGCGACGAGCAGGGTCAGGAACAGGACCATGGCGCGCTGCCTCTCTGGAGGGAACCGCGGCGTGGACGACTGCGGGGCAGTCGGGAGGAGCCGCGCCGCGAGCCGGGTCTCCCTCTCACTCGGTGGGGGCTGACGGGTCCTCCGTGGGGGTCCGGCCCCGGGGCTCTCAGTCGGCGCGTCGTGCGCGGTGGCGGACTTCGTTGAGCCGGACTGTCGAGGGGAGGCTGTCCAGGCCGACCGAGTCGCGTGCGTGCGCGAGCGTCTCCCGGCTCAGTCGCTCCAGAGTCCGCGCTGGATCGGCGTGGGGCTCCAGCAGCAGCCGTACGTGCGCGGCCGGAGCGGTACTTCGGCCGGTCAGCCGTACATGAGCCCGCGAGACCTCGTCCAGGGCCTGCGCCTCCTTCTCGATCACGTCCTCCAGTGTGCCGCCGTCGAGCCGGGCCGCGACGCCGTCCCCGCTGTCGACGAGGACGCCACCCAGGCGGTGCTTGCGCTGGGCGAGGAGCCACCACAGCAGCAGTGCCAGCAGTACGGCGAGCACCGCGATGACGGTCGGCCACCACCAGCCTTCGTCCCGCCACCGGGTGCGCCCCTCGGTGCCCAGCACCACGTCGTCGGGCCCGCGGAAGGGCCACCAGCCCGGCAGGCCGAAGTCCCAGTGGCGCGGCAGGTCCAGCCCGCCCAGCAGCACACCGCCGCCCAGGGCGAACAGTCCGAGGCCGAGAAGCCCCAGCAGCACCCGGTTCACCGTCCTGAGCATCGGGATCACCTCAGCCCTTCTTCGGGCGCCGCACGCGCACGGTCAGTGTGGGCTGCCGGACGAGACCCAGAACCGTCACGGCTTCGCCCAACGTGGCGTCCAGGTCCGCGCGGACCTCCTCGAGATCGCGGAAATGGGCACGCGCGCGGGCCTTGACCTTCCGGCGGCCGACGGCGACCTGTGCCGACTGGACACCGGGTACCCGCACGGCCCGGTCGCGCAGCACCAGGGCGGCCGCGCGGCGGTCGAGCCCGGCACGGACTGCTCCTTTCCCGGAGACACCGGCGGGCTGCCGCATGGGCAGCAGCCGGCGCATTCCCGGCGTCACCGCCAGCAGGAGAAGCCACAGACCGAGGGCCATAGCCACCGCGGCCCCGACGATCATCCAGACGTCGTCCAGGGGGCGGGTGGCCAGTTCCTCGGCGAGCCGCCGCCGCCAGCGCATCGCGGACCGGCCCGTACGGACGACGATCACGTCGTACAGAAGCAGTCCGGTGGCCGCGGCGGACAACAGGGCCACCACGGCCGCGGGAATCCGCCGCGTCGCCCAGAAACGGCGCATCCGCCGGCCCGATGCCTCGACCGGCGGTGCCAAGTCGGCTCTTGCCGGGTCCTTGCCCCGGTTGCCGTCCGTAAGGGGGTCCGCCTTTCCGGGGCCGGGGGGAAGGTCGCTGTCACCGGTGGGCTCCCGGCGGGTGTTCGCGCTCATCTCACCCTCTCCTCGCCCGCGTGCCGCGTATGCGCCGAGTGCAGTCGTCCGACCGACACCACGAGGTCCGACACGTCCAGACCGGACCATGCCCTGAGCCGTTCGGTGACCTCCCGGCGCACCGCGGCGCACTGCGCCCCGATGTCGGACGGATAGCCGAGCTCGACCGTGATGCGCAGCCGCGCCTCGCCGAGCGCCGCCTGTCGTCCGGCTGCGGACTCGCCGTCCCGCGGGGCGGTCTGCGGCTCTGGTGCCCGCCGCACGGAAGCGGTCACGTGCGTCTGCCGGCGGCCCGGCGGTACGCGGCCGGCCGACTCCGGGAACCGGCTCAGCGCCTCCCGCGCCACGTGGGAAGCGATCTTCGTGACGACCCGGTCGGTGACGGTGGTCGCTCCGCGCTCCCTGCGGGGGATGCCCGGACGCCGCTCGGCTTCACCGGTCACCGCCGCCAGTCTCCCCGAGCACGTCGACGGTCGTCACGGATCCGCTCCTGCTGGTCCCGGCGGTGGACGAAGTCGCCCAGTTCGAGATCACCTTCCATGAACCGTCCGACCACGAGACCGACGACGCCCAGCACAAGCACCAGCAGGAACGCCCAGAAATTGCCGAAATACGCGGCGAAACCCAGCGCCATTCCGGCCATCAGGCCCACCACGGCTCTGCTCATCACGCGCTCCTTCGCTCACGCGGGCCACTGCGCCCCGGCTACTGGATCCGCTGCCGTTCTTCCGCCCCTTCGTCCTCCTCGTCGGGGAGCTTCACATCGCTGACCGTGATGTTGACTTCGACGACTTCCCGGCCCGCCATCCGCTCCACCGCGGAGATCACGCTCTCCCTCACCTCACCGGCGACATCCGTGATCGAGACGCCGTAGTCGACGACGATCTCCAGGTCGATGGCCGCCTGCAGCTCTCCGACCTCGACGCTGACCCCGCGGGTGGCGGACTTGCCGCTGCCGGCGCCGGGCATCCGCTCCCTCATCGATCCCATCGAGCGGGCGAAGCCGCTGCCCAAGGCGTGGACGCCGGGCACGTCCCGTGCCGCCATTCCGGCGATCTTCTCCACCACCACGTCGGCGACCGTCGTCCGGCCACGGGAAGCGGGGGCGCCGCCATACTTTGCGCCGATGTTCTCGGTCATCGGGATTTTCCTCCCTCAGAGGATCGTTTTGTCCTCGCTTTTCAAATTATATTCACTTTATTGAACATTGCGACGGGGGAGGAATGTCGCGAGGGGCGAGGGTCGGACAGGTCGCCTGAGAGAGGGTGAGACGCCCGTGAAGACCGAAGCATGGACGCAGGCGGTACGGCACCAGTTCGGCCTGGGCCGGCTGCTGCCGCTGGGCGGGCCCGCCGACGGGGCATGGATCACCGAGCAGACGGCCGTCCAGGTGCTCGGGCGGGCTGCGAGCGAGATCCCCGGGGTACGGCTGGAGTCCGTGCGTATCGGGCCGGCGCCGCTGGAACCCGTGTCCGAACCGGCCGTCCGTCCGCCGGCCGGCGCGATGCCGCCGGGCCCGCTCCGGATCGAAGCCGCCTTCTCGGCATCACTCGGGCGGCCACTGCCCGAAACCGCCGACGAGTTGAGGAGCACGCTGCTGGACGCCGCCGCTCGACGGCTCGGCCTGGCCACCGTGACGGCCGACCTGCGCGTCACTGGTCTCCACGAGATCCCGCAGACGGACACGAAGTCGCGGACCGGTGCGGAACCCATGAGGCCCGCACCGGCATCCCCAGCCCCAGCCCCGCCTGCACCTGCGCCCGCAGCCGCAAGAAGCTCGCTCCCGGGTGCCGGAGCGGGCTCCCCGCGAGGGCCCGTCGGAGACCTGGCGGACGTCGTAACGGGAGTTCCGGGCGTCGCCGGCCTCGCCAGCGTGCTGGGGACCCGCCCGGTCAAGGTGGAGGACCGTGCCGACCAACCCGGTCGGCGTGTCGAGGTCCACCTCGCGGTTGCCCCCGGACACCATCCCCTGGAAGTCGCGCGCACCGTCCGGGCGTCCGTGGCCGCCGCGGCGGCCACGGACGCCCCGGGCCCGGTCACCGTTGCCGTCCTCGTCACCGGGACCGCGGCCTGACCGGCCCGGAGTCGAGCACGCCTCAGCGCTCAGCGGGATCCGGCTCACCGACCGAGTCGGTCTGTTCTGCCGAAAGGCATGCGGACCGCTCCACAGGCCCCGTCCGTCATGGTGTGAGGCACTCCCGGCCGGGTACCCGCCCGCGGACAGAGGGCCTGCGCAGCCGCTGACCGACGAAGCAGACCTCCTCCCGTTTCCGCGGTCGCGTGCAGCGTCCGCACGACGGAGGACGTAAGACCCTGCCTGCGGCCCCTGCCAGCGGCTACCGGGGCGGCCGCCGAGCCGTTCGGCCTTTCCCGGAGAGTCTTCCACCATCATGAGCAGCAACACCATGGTCCGGCCCCCGCCCTCGGAGGCGTCCGGCAGCGACTTCGCCCAACTGTCGAGAAAGATCGCCGCCGCCGGGCTGCTGGGGCGCCGCCCCGGCTACTACGCGCTGCGGACCACGGTGGTCGCCGGGCTCTACGTAGGCGGGTGGGCCGCCGTCGCGCTCATCGGCGACAGCTGGTGGACACTGGCCGTGGCCGCCTTCCTGGCCGTCGTCTTCGGCCAGGTCGCCCTGCTCGCCCATGACGCGGCGCACCGCCAGGTGTTCCGCCGACGCCGGGCCAGCGAGCTGTCCGGGCGGATCGCCGGTGCGGGAATCGGGATGGGCTACGGGTGGTGGCAGGACAAGCACACTCGCCACCACGCCAACCCCAACCACGAGGAACTCGACCCCGATCTCGACCCCAACCTGCTGGTCTGGTCCCAGGACCAGGCCCGGGCCGCCAAGGGGCTCCCCCGGCTGATCGGTCGCCGGCAGGCGTTCCTGTTCTTCCCGCTGCTCACCCTGGAGGGCTTCAACCTGCACGTGTCGAGCGTGCGGGCACTGCGCAATCGCTCGCTCAAGCAGCGCCCGCTGGACGGCGTCCTGCTGTTCGCGCACTTCGGGCTCTACCTGACCGTGCTGCTGTGGCTGCTGCCGCCCGGTATGGCGATCGCCTTCCTCGCCGTCCACCAGTGCCTGTTCGGCGTCTACCTCGGTTCCGTCTTCGCGCCCAACCACAAGGGCATGCCCATCCTGAAGGGCGCGGACCGCCCCGACTTCCTCCGTCGCCAGGTGCTCACCTCACGCAACGTGGGCGGCGGCTGGTTCACCGACCTCGCCCTGGGCGGGCTGAACCACCAGATCGAGCACCATCTGTTCCCCAGCATGCCCAGCCCCAACCTGCGCAGGGCCCGCACCATCGTGCGACGCCACTGCCAGGAACTGGGTCTGGACTACGTGGAGACCGGATTGATCACCTCCTACCGGCTGGCCCTCGCCAGCCTCCACCAGGCCGGAGCACCACTCCGGCACGCCCGCGTCGCACCCTGAGAGCCGCCGATCCTGATGCGGACGATGCCGCTGTCGAGGTCGATCGGCCCGCGGCAGGGGGCGCGCTCGCCCTCGTCGTCGCGCATCCACTCCGGACGCTGTCGCTCGTCCTGGACGTGGTGGGCGCTCGGGAGGAAGGGTTGGCGCGTCAGCCGTTGCGGGCGGCCTCCGGGCCGGTGATGCGTTTGAGCAGGGGGAGGGGCGAGGCGATGATGCCCAGCGAGGCGACGAGGCCGAGGGCGACGAGCGCGTAGTACGCCACGCCCGGCGCCACCAGGTCGTGACCGGTACGCACTTCGCCGCCTCCGCCCTGTTCCTGAAATCGCCGATGCGCCAAGCGGCAGGGCGACGTTCTCCTCGGCGGTCAACTAGGGGCTGCCGGCCGAACTGGAAGACGAAGCGAAGTGTCGCGGCGCAGGACGCTGCGCTCGGCCTCGTTCAGGGTGTCGATGCGGCATCCGTCGAAGTGCACCTCGCCCGAGTCGGGGGTGAGGATGCCGGTCAGGCCTGCCGGTCGGCGCGCCGCCGCAGGTCCGCGCCGCGGCCGGGCGGGGAGTAGGCTGGAGAAACCGAGGGCATTTCGTACACCGGCCGCCACGCCGGGTCGTTCTCGGCGAGACACAAAGCCCAGGCCGCCGCAGCCGGCGGCCTGGAGACGGGTCCGCATCATGTCGGCCACCCTGTACCCCACCCTGCCGCATCCCGAGCCCGTCGCAGCCCCGGCCGTGCGTCTCGCCCTGAAGACCGACGGCGCCTCCCGCGGACTCCTGGACGGTGCCTGGTGGCCCCGCTCCCGGGACCTGCTGAGCGAACTGCCCGCGCTGACGGACGTGTTGGACCCCTTGTGGGGCCGCATCACCCGCATCGCCGTCAACCCCGAGCACTGGCCGGTCATCCCCCGCAAGGTTCCGGTGCACGGCCACGTCGTCAAGGTCGGCTGGTTCACGCCGGAGATCGACCCGCACAAACTGCTGCTGCTCTCCTACGGCACCGGCCGCTGGGACCTGTTGATCATCCCGCCCGGGACCGGCGCGGAGTCGGCGGCCCGCCTGATGGCGGCGGCGTCAGACCGCGACGGCCCGCCGCTGACCGCGAGCGCGCTCATCGCCGCGGACGAGGCCCGGCACGGCGTCGCCGCCACCGAAGCGCAGCTGGACGCGGACGAGGCATGGGAGTACGAGGGCGGCGCCTCCGCGATGTCGTCCGCGGCGCCCGATCTCCGCCTTGTGAGGAGGCTGCCATGAACGCGTTCCTGACCGCCGCCGCGTTCGTCGTCCTCATCGCAGCGGCGGCATACGTGATCCACCGGCTCAACATCGAGCACGCCGACAGGATCGCCGTGCACCGGTACAGCGCCCCCCGGCCCGACCGCCGCGGACGCGGCACTCCGCAGTCCCCGCTGGGACCGCACCGGTCCGGCCCGCCGACCGCCGACGAACGGCGGGACCACCGCGACGGGGGGCGTGGCCGCTTCCCGCCGCGCCGCCGCAGCAGTCGTACCACCCGCCACGGGTGAGACGGGCCGGTGGGATCCAGGGATCGAGGCATCATGACTCTTCCGCGGCTGAACATCTACCGGCACGACCGGGGCAGGCGAGCACTGATCACGCTGGCCGGTGAGATCGACGCGACCACCGCGCCCCTTGTCCGCGCCGCTCTGGAACGGTGCCTGTACGACGGCATGACCACCATCGACGTCGACCTGACCACCGTCGGCCTCTGCGACCGCAGCGGCCTTCGTGTCTTCCTCGACACCTCACGTCACGCCGCCGAGACACACGCGTCCTTGCGACTGCACTACCCGTCCGCACAGACCGCACGGCTCCTCGCGGACACCGGCTCGAACCGCGTGCTTCCTGTGACGGACCGCGCCGACGCCTCGCGGGCCGTGGGAGGCGCTACCGCTCCGCACCGTCCTCGATCAGACGACGGTGCGGTTCGGTGGTCATGAGGTGGATCGCTCGGGTCAGCTCGGTGTGTCGGTCTTGAGTTCCAACTCCTGCTCGACGAAGTCGTGGTCGGCCTTGATCTGCTGGAAGGCCGCCTGCCGGTTCTGGCCGATCATGACCAACGTGGAGAGGAAGATCGCCTCCAGCGAGACCACGAGCGTCAGCGTGGGCCAGGAACTGCCGCCGACCACGCCGGACTCTGCCGGCACCAGCGGCCGCGGCCGGTGGTGGACGCCGACGGCCCCCACGGCGGCCTCGCCGCCCCGAGACAGCCCGCCGGCCGGGCCCGTCGTAGGCGAGAACACGCCGATGTCCACGGCAGGACACCCGTCGTACTCGTGACGCCGAGCATGCGCCGGACCCTGGAGAGACGGCCAGGACGCGGCGCGCCGCCAGTGCCGACGCACGAGGTCGACCGTGGTCGAGTCGCCGTGCCGAGGGTGTCGACGACATCGACCTCGAACAGCGTCACCGCGGGCCCGCCCGGCCGGCTCAGCTCTTGCTGAGCCGTGGCCCGGTGTCGCCCGTGCCGTGCAGCACGGCCAGGCGGTGACGGTACTCGTCCTCGTCGATCTCACCCCGAGCG
The DNA here is from genome assembly GCF_050214755.1 of Streptomyces sp. C1-1. Classification (NCBI taxonomy): domain Bacteria; kingdom Bacillati; phylum Actinomycetota; class Actinomycetes; order Kitasatosporales; family Streptomycetaceae; genus Streptomyces; species Streptomyces sp. C1-1. Next base: position 4,564,194 of record NZ_CP189826.1, read on the forward strand.
AAGCGCTCGGCGAGCAGCTGCTCGGCGGTGGAGCTCGCCGGGCCGCGCGGCGGGGTGCCGGTGGACGTCGGGGAGTCGCCCGACCGGGCGAGGGCGCGGAAGAGCAGGACGCCGAGCGCGATGAGCACGGCCCAGAACAGGATCATGCCGACCGACATCGTGAACCAGCCCCACCCGCTGACATCGTGGTTGTACCAGAACATCACGGCACTCACCCTCTCGCGGCCGGACCGCCACGGACCGACACCCGCGACCGCTGCCCGACGTCTCACCCCCCACCATCCCGCCCACCTGGGGCGCGGGCATGGGCCGGTGGGGACAGCGCCCCGGGCCGATGGACCCTGACGTGCCGACCCGCCCGGCGGCCTCAGCCGGACAGGGGGACGTCCTCGTCGCCTATGCACTTCCCGTGCTGCGCCACCGGTCTCACCACCCGGCTCATCGCCACCAGCACCTCGTCCGTCCCGGCGAACCTGTCGGAGACCGTGACCTCGACGGCGGGGTCGCGGCCGTAGGTGACGAGGACCCTGCGGGTACTGCCGGGCTCGGCCGGGCGCCACACCCAGTCGACGCCGTCGACGCTCAGGCACGCGTCCGGCGTCGGGGCGGGGGGCTCGACACCGCAGCGCGCGGTGACGTCACCGTCGCCCCATATTCCGACCCCGGGCAGCGAGGTGCGATCCCGGCGCCGCCCGCCGAAGCCGTCCGGGTACGCCCGCGCGATCCGCGCGCACTGCGGTGTGCCGCCCGCGGCGGCGGCCTCGATCCCGAAGTCCGGCGCGCTCACCTCACGCGCCACGAGCACGCCCCCGACGACGACCCCGACCCCGCCCAACGCGACGGCGACCCGCACCCGCCGTCCACCCCGTAAAGCCTTCACGCCCTGTCCTCCCCCACGGCAGGCACCCGCCCGCCGCCCCGAACGGGAAGTCTTCCACCGGCACCACCCCCACCCGCACGGCCCCCACCGATCACCACCGTGCCTCCGCAGGATTCGCGGTACGAGGGGCACAGCGCCCCCGCCCCAGGGCAATCCGGTTCCGCCCGGCTCCGGGCCCGACGCCCGCCACCGCCGACCCGTGCCGCTCCTCTCGGGCCCCCGCCCGCCTGCCGCATCAGCCCCATCACCCCGGCCCCGCCGACCCCCGGCACGCGGCTCCAGCCGTCCGCCCCGGTCTCACCCCCCGTCGCGCAGTCCGCCCGTGGGGATGCCGCCGACGGTGAAGCCGATCACCGCACCGCCTCCGTCGCGTTGGAGGGCGAAGGGTGCGCCGCCGTGGGCCATGGCCACCTCGCGGACGATCGACAGGCCCAGGCCGGAACCCGGCAGGGACCTCGCGTCGGCGGCCCGGTAGAAGCGGTCGAAGATGCGGATCAGGTCGGGGTCGGCCACGCCGGGGCCGCGGTCGAGGACCTCGACGCGGACGGTGCCGGGGCGGGCGGGGCCGTGGACGGCGATCTCGATGGGTCCGTTGCCGTCCCGGTCGAACTTGGCCGCGTTCTCGACGAGGTTGGACAGCGCGCGGGTGAGCATGCCGGGCCGGCCGTCGGTCGTGGTGTCGCCGCTCGCGCGGACGGTGATGACGCGTCCGGTGCGGCGCCGCGCCAGCCCGGCGACGTCCTCGGCTATGTCGGCGATGTCCACCCGCTGCGGCGGCTCGGTGTCCGACTGGCCCGCCGCCAGGTCCACCAACTCGTTGACCAGGTCGGTCAGTTCGCGGGCCTCCTGGCCGAGGTCGGCGACGAGTTCCTCACGGGTGGCGGGCGGCAGCTCGTCGATGCGGCGCAGCAGGGAGATGTTGGTGCGCAGCGAGGTCAGGGGGGTGCGCAATTCGTGGCCGGCGTCCTGGACCAGTCGGCGCTGGTCCTCCTCGGACTGGGCCAGCCGCCCCAGCATGCGGTCGAAGGCGCGGCCGAGGCGGCCCACCTCGTCGTAGCCGGCGACCGGCACCTCGATGCCGAGCTGCCGGGTGCGGGCGACGTCCTCCGCGGCCGAGGTCAGGATGATCAGGCGGCGGGTGATGCGCCGGGCCAGCCACCAGCCGAACAGACCGGCGGCCGTGACGACCGCGCCCATCAGGATGAGCGTGCGCTGTTGCAGGGCCCGCAGCAGGTCCTCGGTGTCGCTGAACTCCTGCGCGACCTGCACCGCCCCCCGCCCGGCACCGAGGGAGACGGTCGCGATGCGGTAGACGTCCGCGTCGACGTCCACGTCCTTGTGCTCGACCATCTTCCCGGCCGCCCGGGCGGCCGCGATCCTGCGGTCCTTGGCGATGACAGGCAGCCCCGGGCTCCCGGAGTCGACGACCTTCCCGTCCGGCCCCAGCACCTGCACGTCCGTCCGGGCGGGGCGGACGATGTCGTGCCCCGGCGCCGAGGAGGAGAAGTCGTCCGGCGTCATCCGGTGCTGGCGGACCTCGTCCCGCAGGTCCTGCACCACCTGGTCGAACACGGACTCCTGGTCGACCCGGACCAGCCGCGCGGCGGCGTTGTACGACAGCACGCCGACGAGCACGGTGACGGCCGCCGTGACCGTCGCGAACGACACGGCGAACGTGGTGCGCAGGGAGACCAGCCCGGGCCGCCGTCTGGCCAGCAGCCGCCTGAGCCGCCCCACTCAGTCCTCCCGCAGCACGTAACCCACGCCACGGACCGTGTGGATGAGCTGCGGGGCGCCGGGCTCGTCGAGCTTGCGGCGGAGGTAGCCGACGTAGACGGCGAGGTTCTTGGAGCCCGGGCCGAAGTCGTAGCCCCAGATCCGGTCGTAGATCGTGGAGTGGTCGAGGACTATGCCCGCGTTGCGTACGAGCAGTTCCAGCAGCTCGAACTCGGTGCGGGTCAGCTCCAGCTCGCGCTCCCCGCGCCAGGCGCGCCGCGCCTGCACGTCCATGCGCAGTCCGGCCGCCTCGATCTGCCGGTCGGCGGAGACGGTCGGGACCTCCTTCGGTACGTCGGCGACGGCGCCGTTGTCGGGGGACGTCCGGCGCAGCAGCGCGCGCAGCCGGGCGAAGACCTCCTCGACGTCGAAGGGCTTGACGACGTAGTCGTCGGCGCCCGCGTCCAGGCCGGCGATGCGGTCCGCGGTCTCGACGAGCGCGGTGAGCATCAGGATGGGGGTGCGGTCCCCCTCGGCGCGCAGCACCCGGCAGACCTGGAGGCCGTCGATGCCGGGCATCATCACGTCGAGGAGGAGCACGTCGGGCGGGGTGCGGTGGGCCTGCGCCAGCGCCTCGACGCCGTCGGCGACCGCGGTGACCTGGTAGCCCTCCAGGGTCAGGGCGCGTTCCAGGGCGTGACGGATGGCACGGTCGTCTTCGGCGAGCAGCACGGTTTGGGGCACGGGACCAGTTTGCCAAGCGCTGCCGCGGTTCAGCCGGGTGAGCTGGGCTACCATCGGCCTTTTTTACCGCGCTCTCACCGTCACAGAGGCAACCGCGACCCTACGCCTACCGTCTTCTCACCGTAGGTCGCGTGCCGCCTCAGACCGCGGCGGGGGCGGTCCCGGACGGGCCGGTGGGCGACAGCGCCGCGAGCCGGTCGGCGAAGGGCACGACGTCGAAGCCGTCCCGGACCGGCCGTGCACCGGACAGGCCCGTCATCAGCGCGGCCAGTTCGCCCGCCGCCCGCTCGATCCGTCCGTCCAGCCCCTCCGCGCCCCAGTCCTCCGACGCGGCGTACACACCGGTGGGTACGACCACGGCGCGCAGGTACGCGAACAGCGGGCGCAGCGCGTGCTCCAGCACCAGGGAGTGCCGGGCCGTGCCGCCGGTCGCCGCGATCAGCACCGGCTTGCCCTCCAGCGCGTCCTTGTCGAGGACGTCGAAGAAGGACTTGAACAGCCCGCTGTAGGAGGCGGAGAACACCGGGGTGACGACGATCAGTCCGTCGGCCTTCGCCACCGCGTCCTGGGCGGCGGACAGGGCGCGGCCCGGGAACCCGTTGGTGAAGTTGTGCGCGATCTCCACGGCGAGGTCGCGCAGCTCGACCACCTCGGTCTCGACCGGCGTGTGCCGGCCGGCGGCCGCGGCCAGCCGGTCACCCAGCAGCCGCGTGGACGAGGGCACGCTCAGCCCCGCCGAGACGACGACGAGCTTCATACGGTGGTCTCCTTCCGTGCGGCGGCGAGCAGGGACGTGTGGGTGGGCGCCTCGGGCACGTCGGCCGGGCGGCCGACCGCGAACTCCTTGCGCAGCACCGGCACGACCTCTTCGCCGAGCATGTCGATCTGCTCCAGGACGGTCTTCAGCGGCAGCCCCGCGTGGTCGACCAGGAACAGCTGGCGCTGGTAGTCACCGGCGTACTCCCGGAAGGCCAACGTCTTCTCGATCACCTGCTGCGGGGAGCCGACGGTGAGCGGGGTCTGGTCGGTGAAGTCCTCCAGGGACGGCCCGTGGCCGTAGACCGGGGCGACGTCGAAGTAGGGGCGGAACTCGCGCACCGCGTCCTGCGAGTTCTTCCGCATGAACACCTGGCCGCCCAGGCCGACGATCGCCTGCTCCGGCGTCCCGTGGCCGTAGTGCGCGTACCGGGTCCGGTACAGCTCGACCATGCGCTTGGTGTGGTCGGCGGGCCAGAAGATGTTGTTGTGGAAGAAGCCGTCGCCGTAGTAGGCGGCCTGCTCGGCGATCTCCGGGGAGCGGATGGAGCCGTGCCAGACGAAGGGCGGTACGCCGTCCAGCGGGCGCGGGGTGGAGGTGAAGCCCTGCAGCGGGCTGCGGAACTTGCCCTCCCAGTCGACGACGTCCTCGCGCCACAGGCGGCGCAGCAGCGCGTAGTTCTCTATCGCGAGGTTGATGCCCTCGCGGATGTCCTGCCCGAACCAGGGGTAGACCGGGCCGGTGTTGCCGCGGCCCATCATGAGGTCCACCCGGCCGTCGGCCAGGTGCTGGAGCATCGCGAAGTCCTCGGCGATCTTCACCGGGTCGTTGGTGGTGATGAGGGTGGTGGAGGTGGAGAGGATCAGCTTCTCCGTCTGCGCCGCGATGTAGCCGAGCATGGTCGTCGGGGACGAGGGGACGAACGGCGGGTTGTGGTGCTCGCCGGTCGCGAAGACGTCCAGGCCGGCTTCCTCGGCCTTCAGCGCGATGGCGACCATGGCCTTGATCCGCTCGCGCTCGGTCGGCGTACGGCCCGTCGTCGGGTCCGGCGTGACATCGCCGACGCTGAAGATCCCGAACTGCATGGTCGCTCAACCTCCAAGTTGTTGACCGTTAAACTATACCGGCAAACGAGGGCCGGGCTCCCGGTATTCCGCGCGTCGTCAGTGGCCCCCATTCCGTGCGTCGTCAGTGCCCCGCATTCCGCGCGTTGTCAGTGCCCCGTCCTACGATCCGGACATGGCCGCCCCACGCCGTGACACCCGAGGCATCGTCGGCGCCGCGGACTTCCTCGCGCGCGTGGACTTCCGCCGCCCGGACGCCGCCGGACCGCTGCGCAGGTACGTCGAGCACTACTGGCTGATCGACTGGGACCTGCACGAGCCGTACGTCTCGCACGTGGTCCCGCACCCGGCCGTCCACATCGTCTTCCAGCGGTTCGAGGGCCAGGAGCCCTTCGTGGAGGTCGCCGGCGTCCAGCACGGCCTGTTCACCCAGAAGCTGGAGGGGCGGGGCCGGGTCTGCGGCGTCAAGTTCCGCCCGGGCGCCTTCCGCCCCTTCGCACCGGACAGGCCGGTGAGCGAGTGGACGGGCCGCCGGGTCCACTTCCCCGAGGTCTTCCCGGGCGCCGACCTCGGCGCGGTCCTCGCCCCCGACGACGAGGCGGCCCGCGTCGCCGCCCTCGACACCTTCCTCCTCGCCCTGGACCCGCGGCCCGATCCGCAGGCCGATCTCGCCACGGCCCTGGTCGAGCGGGCGCGCACCGACCGCGGCATCCGCCGGGTCACCGAACTGGCCCGCACCGAGGGCATGTCCGTACGACTCCTGCAGCGCCTGTTCGCCGGGTACGTGGGCGTGGGCCCGAAGTGGGTCATCCTGCGCTACCGCGTCCACGAGGCCCTGGAGCGCGCCGAGACCGCGGACCATATCGACTGGGCGGCGCTCGCCGCCGACCTCGGCTACGCCGACCAGGCCCATCTGGTACGGGACTTCACGGCGACGGTGGGAGTGCCGCCGGCGGCGTACGCGGCGCAGGGCCTGCACTGACCCGTGGCCGCCAAATGCGCTTGACCGTCCCGGCCGACCCCTCGATATTTATCTGCGTGACACAGATTCTTCGTAACGCAACGGATACTCCTCCGCTGTCCTCCCGCGCCCGCTGGGCCGTCCTGGCGGTGGTCCTCGCCGCCGACGTCCTCGACCTCCTCGACGCGACCATCACCAACATCGCCGCGCCGACGATCACACGAGACCTCGGCGGGGGCGCCGGTCTCGTGCAGTGGCTCGGCGCCTCCTACGCGCTCGCGCTCGGCGTGCTGCTCGTGCCCGGCGGGCGGCTCGGCGACAGGTACGGGCGCCGCCGGCTCTTCCTGACCGGACTCGCCGGGTTCGTGGCGGCCTCCCTGGCCTGCGGCCTGGCCCCGAACCCGGCCACGCTGGTCGTCGCTCGGCTCGTGCAGGGCGCCTTCGGGGCGCTCGTCGTCCCGCAGGGTTTCGGCATCCTCGGCGCGACCTGGCCCCGCGACCGGATCGGGAAGGCGTTCAGCCTCTTCGGTCCGGTCATGGGCCTGTCCGCGGTCGGCGGGCCGATCCTCGCCGGATTCCTGGTCGACGCCGACCTCGCCGGGCTCGGCTGGCGCCCGATGTTCCTGATCAACCTGCTCCTGGGCGGCGCCGCCCTGCTCGCCGCCGCCCGCCTCCTCCCCCGGGACCGCGGCGACGCGTCCGTGGCCGTCGACGGCCCCGGCTCCGCACTCCTCGCGGGCGCCATGCTGGGCCTGCTCGGCGGGCTGATCGACGGCTCGGACGGCGGCTGGGGAACCCGACCGCTCGCCCTGCTCCTCGCCGGCCTCGCCCTGTTCGCCGCCTTCTGCCACCGCCAGCGCACGGCCCCCGAACCGCTGATCCGCCCGAGCCTGCTGCGCAACCGCGGCTTCACCTCGGGCCTGGTCGTCGGCGTCCTCACCTTCGCCGCGGTCGCCGGCCTGCTCTACACCGTCTCCCTCTACCTCCAGCGCGGCCTCGGCCGCTCCCCCGCGGGCACCGCGCTCGGCCTGATCCCCCTGTCCGCCGGGATCGTCGTCGCCTCCATCGCCTGCTACCGGCTGATCCACCGCCACGGACGCCGGCTGGTCGTCGCCGGACTGCTGTCGATCCTCGCCGGCTGCGGCTGCCTGGCCCTCGTCGCCGAAGGGGCCGCGTGGGCCCTCGTCCCGCCGTTCCTCCTCATCGGCCTCGGCATGGGCACCTGCTTCGGCACCGTCTACGACATCACCATCGGCGACATCGCCCCGGAGGAGGCGGGCAGCGCGAGCGGCTCGCTCAACGCCGTACAGCAACTCGCGGGCGCCGTCGGGGCGGCGGCCGTCACCACGGTGTACTTCCACACCGTCGGCGGCGGCGAGACCCACGCCCTGTACGCCGGCCTCACCACCGTCGCCGCGTCCCTCATCCTGTGCCTGCCCCTCGTACGCCTCCTGCCCAGCAAGGCACCGGCCGAGCAGCACCACTAGGGCGACACACGCCCTAGGGGACCAGTACCAGGCGCCCCCGGACGCCGCCCTCCGCGAGGCGTGCGTGAGCCTTGGAGGCGTCGTCCAGGGGGTGGGTCTCGGCGACCCGGAGGGTCAGCACCCCCTGGTCCACCAGCGCGGCGAGCTCGGCCAGGCCCGCGCCGTCGGGGCGGACCGCGACGGACGTCGTCCGCACCCCGCGCACCGACGCCGGCTCCCCGCCGGGCCGTACGCCGACGTAGGCGCCGCCGTCCCGCACCCACTCCAGGGCCGCCTCCCCGAGCACCGCGGCGTCCAGCACGGCGTCGACGGTGCCCGCGCCCACGGGACCGGAGGTGAAGTGCGAGGCGCCCAGGGACCGTACGAGCTCCTCGTCGCCCGTCCTGGCCTGCGCGGTCACCGACACCCCCCGGTGGGCGGCGAGTTGGACGGCGAAGCCGCCGACCGCGCCCGCCGCACCGGTGACCAGCAGGGACTGCCCCTCGGTCAACTCCAGCAGATCCAGGGCCTGTGCGGCGGTCAGGGCGTTCAGGGGCAGCGTCGAGGCGTGCACGGCGTCGACCGTGGCCGGCGCCTTCGCGACGGCGTCCGTGTCGACGACGACGTACTCCGCGTGCGTGCCCACCGGCCGCACCATGCCGGGGTCGAGGGCCACCACCTGGTCGCCGACGCTCCACGCCGTGGCCACGCCCGTCGCGTCCACCGTCCCGGCGACGTCCCAGCCGAACCCGATCTGCTTGCCCGCGCCTCCGAAGAATCCTTCCCGCACCCCGGCGTCCACCGGGTTCAGCGTGGCCGCCGCCACCTTGATCCGTATCTGCCGCGCCCCCGGCTCGGGCAGTTCCGTCTCCACGACCTCGACGGCCTCGGGCCCGCCGAAGGTCCGCACCACTGCTGCGCGCATCTCAACTCTCCCTGTTTCATGGGTATTTGTGCCGCTTTCCCGTGCACAGCGACAACCCTAGGAAGAGGCACTATCCTTTCGGAAGTAGTTACCTGAGAGTGCCTATGTCCCCCGGAGGGAAGCCATGGCGACCACGACCGCGGCCCAGCGGCGCGAACAGGCACGCGTCGAGTACGACGCCTTCATCAAGGCCTGTCCCACGAACGAGCTGCTCGGCCGCCTCAGCGACAAGTGGGTCAGCCTGGTCGTCGCTGCCCTCTCCCGCGGCCCCATGCGCTACAGCGACCTCAGCCGCAAGATCGCCGGCGTCAGCCCCAAGATGCTCACCCAGACCCTGCGCACCCTGGAACGCGACGGCATCCTCTCCCGCACCGTCACCCCGTCCGTCCCGGTCCGCGTCGACTACGAACTCACCCACCTGGGCGGCAGCCTCGCCCTCCTGCTGACCGCCGTGAAGGACTGGGCGGAGACGCACATCGAGGAAGTCCACGAGGCCCGGGGCCGCTACGACACGGAGAACGCCTAGAGGTGCCCGGCGGTTGGGAGTCGCCGCGCCCTGCTTACCCTCCCTACTCCCGCACCTGTTCCGGCACCTTCGGGGCCGACGGCGCCGGACCACGGCGGCCGTCCGCCGGACGGGGCACGGTCCCGAGCCCGGACACCCGCCCCGGCACCGGTGCCCGCAGGCCGTGGCGCCGGGCCGCGCGCCGCACGAGGAGCGCCAGGAACACGTAGAAGCGGTCGGGAAGGAACACGGCGTCCGCGATGATCATCGTGGCCGAGAACAGCGGCAGCCCCAGGACCACCGCGATGGCGAGGTGCATGCCCAGCAGGGCGCCGAGAACGGGGTACTTGAGCCTGCCGAAGAGCACGAACGGGAAAGCGACCTGCGTGAGCACGGTCAGGTAGCCGACGACCGCCAGCACGAGCGGATACCGGTCCATCAGATGGGACAGCTCGGGCCACGGCTGGAAGAGGTCGAGGTTCAGCACGTAGTGGAGAGCGGTGCCGTCGTCCCAGAAGGAGCCCTGGACCTTGTAGAGGCCTGCCGATCCGTACAGGAAGCACACCTGCGCCGCGATGACGAAGACGCCGCAGTTGTGCACCACTGTGGCCAACGTGAGCCTTGCTTCGCTGAGTTGCCGGGCGGCGGGGCCTCGCACCCGCCGCGGTACGCCGTCCGCACGTTCCGCCCTGATCCGCTCTCTGCGCGCGTCCAGGGACCAGCGGCGACCGCACGCGGTGAGGACGAGGTAGAGGGCCATGAGCAGGAGGAGGTTGTCGCCGCCGTCCGTCATGAAGATCGCTCTGGCGTGGAAGGAGGCGACCACGGCGGCGAAGAGCACGGACGTGGCCCGGGTCCGCCAGCCCATCATGAACAGCGCGGACGTCACGAGGGCCAGCGCGTAGCACAGCTCGAAGTACACACGGCTGTCCGACAGGATCAGGAAGCTGTACCAGCCCGTCTGGTCGAAGAGCTGTGCCGCCAACGCGGGGGTCCACGGGGAGTCGGGGCCCCAGATCTCGTCGCGGTGCGGGAACTCGCGCAGGAGGAAGACCAGGTAGAGCAGCCCGTAGCCGATGCGCAGAACCGACGTCGCGTACAGGGACACCGGCCGGCCGGTGACAAGTGCCCAGAAGGCGTCGGTCCGGGTCAGGAGCCGACGGTGGAGCGAGCCCGAGGCCCAGGCTGCCCGGCCCGCGGACCGGTCCGGTGCGACCGCCGGGGCGGGAAGTTCGCTGATCCGCTCATTTCCCATGGGGGCTCACCTTCCACCAGGGCAGGAGCCGGTTCTCCACCGGCGTCGGAGGCCGGTGCCCGGTCGCCGTACCGGGCGCGGCGACGGGCAGGGTGACGACCCGCAGCTGGATGAACTCGAACGGGCCGCGGTGCTGACCGGCCACGCGGTCGGCGGCGATGTTGCCCAGGTACTTCTGCATCATCACGGCCCGAGGCGAGCGTGCCGTGTCGTCCTGGCCGTGCGTGTCGACGTAGGAGGCCCAGGCGCGGCGCAGCAGGTTCTGGGCGGTGTGACTCGGAAACGGATCGTGCTCGACGGCGGCACGGTCCAGGGCGGTCAGGTCGATCCATCGGCTGACCCGCGTCGAGCCGTCGGACGCCGTGTGCGCGGTTCTCACCAGGACCCGCCGGTTGACGTTGTCGGGGTTGGGGGCGAAGAGCCGCCAGTTCTGTTCGAAGAGGGGATACACCCAGGCGTCGACCTGCCGGCTGTACCGCTTGGAGACGGGATTGGGCGGCGCCACGTGCAGAAAGACGGCACCCACGTGGACCAGAGCCGCCGCCAGACACAGGAGGACGGCGGCGTGCAGCCCCGCTCTCAAAGGCGCGGCACCTGGGGGCTGCCCGCCGGGTGGGGCCGCGTCGCCCTGCCGCTCCCCGGGGAGCGGACCGGCATCGGACCGCCCGGTTTCCGTCACGCGCGCTGAATCAATTCCGCTCGACACCGCCCACCTAGCTTTCTCGTATCCGCTGTCCGGCGTCCGAGGTTTCTGTGACCGGCACCGGCGGCGCGCGGCGGAATCGAGGAATTTCCGCCGCGCGCCGTCATCCGGTGCAGAGATCTCTCACGGTTGCCGACTAGGCTTCGTCGCCTTCCTTGGCGTCCTGGCCCTCGAACTTCGGAGCGTTGCCGTAGCCGTAGCCGCCATAGCCGCCTTGGCCGGTGTGGTCGTCGGGCTTACCGCCGTAACCGTGGCCGTTGTGCTCCTCGGGCTTGCCGCCTTGTCCGTGGTCCGGCTTGCCGTGCCCACCCTGATGCTCATGGCCCGGCTTGCCGTGGTGTCCGGGGCCGCCATGGCCCGGGCCGCCGGGTTGGCCGCCCTGCTGACCCGCGACGTTTCCGGCGGTGTTGCCCGCCGTGTTCCCGGAGGTGACGTTGTTCCCCGCGGTGTTGCCCGCGGTGTTGCCCGCGGTGTTCCCCGCGGTGTTGCCCGCGGTGTTGCCGACGGTGCCGCCGCCGGTCGTGACGCTGGCGATGGGGCCGCCCAGGAGACCACCGCTGACCAGGCCGCCGCTGACCAGGCCTCCACCGGTCACCCCGGTCGTGGTGCCGGTCGTCGTGCCACCGGTCGTACCGGTCGGGCACGAGTTGAGGAAGATCCTGTTGGTGTCGAGTGTCACGGCGCCGTTGCGGGCCAGCGCACGGCCCTCGATGTTCGTGCCCGTGGTCACGTGGATGTCCGTCAGTGCCATGATGGTGCCGACGAAGGTCGAGTTGGTGCCCAGGGTGGCCGAACTGCCGATCTGCCAGTACACGTTGCACGGCGAGGCGCCGTTCGTCAGCAGCACTCGGCTGGAGGACGCCGTCGTCAGGGCTTCCGGAATCTGGAACACCCAGACGGAGTTCGGGTTTCCGCCGGCGTCCAGGATCAGGTCGCCGGTGAGTCCGACACCGGAGGAAGCGGTGTAGACGCCCGGGAGCAGCGTGGTGCCGTTGCCGATTCCCGCCGCGAGCGCGAAGTCCGTCGCCTGGCCGGCGGCGTTGTTGTACGCCGTGACCAGGTCGGACTTGGCCTGAAGCGCGACGGCGTCGGCGGCGTGCACGGCGCCGAGCACCTGGCCGGGCGGGAAGCCGGTGATGGCCGGGTTCGGGTGCGTCCCGAGGTCGTGGCTGATCACCGTGGCACCGGTGTTGGTGACTCCCGCACCGGCCAGGACGGAGAAGCTCGCGGCTGTGGCCAGCGGTACGGGGGTGGCGATGGCGACTGCCTGCGAGGGGGTCAGGACGACCATCGCGGCGGCGACCGTTGCAGCGAGGGCCGAGGCCAGCAAGCTGGGCAAGGTGCGGGGGTGAACCCGCTGAGGGATCTTCAGCTTCATCGAGAGGCCATTTTCTGTGGGGGCCGCGGCAAACCGGGCCTCATCAATTGCCCGGGGAGCCTTGATCTGGTCGGCATATTACGGAGCAATCGTCGGGCGGCAACGAAAAGCGGCGGAGAGTCGAGATCCCGAGAATTAAGCCCTCGAATGCGCGGCGAATATTGGAAAATTACTATTTTCGATTTTCCGAGGCCGATGGACAGAGGACTGGAAAATGACAACGTCACAGTCCGATTCGCCGAACCCCGCACCACGACGGCATGGCACATGATCAACGAGCCATGTCCCGTGGCAGCCTTCGGACTTGCAGGCGTGACGTGGTGACGTGGAACCGGAGGTACACACCGCGAGATGGTGGCGAACATCAATCCCACAGTCAGGAGGCGTCGTCTGGGGGCCGAACTGCGCAGGCTCCGCAAGGACAGCGGACTGACGAGCGCGCAGGCGGCCGAGCGGCTCATGGTCTCCCAGCCCAAGATCAGCCACATCGAGAACGGCCGCCGCGCCATCAAGCCCGGCGACGTACGCGACCTGTGCGCCCACTACGGAGTGACGGATCAGCAGGTCGTCGACTCTCTGCTGGACATGGCCCGGGAGTCCGCGGAGCAGGACTGGTGGAACGCCCACGGCGAGCACCCCCAGAGCCTCTACATCGGCCTGGAGACGGACGCCGCGTCGATCCACACGTATGAGCCCATGGCGATTCCCGGCCTGTTGCAGACCCCTGCGTACGCCCTCGCCGTCATCGAGGAAACGATCCCGCCGGTGACGGCCGAACAGGCCGCCGGCCGCCTCAAGGTCCGCCTGCGCCGTCAGCACCGGATCTACGACCCGGCCTCCCCGCTGCGTCTGTGGGTCATCCTGGACGAATCGACCCTGCACCGTGTCGTCGGCGGTCCCGAGATCATGCGCGAGCAGCTGGAGCACCTCGACGCACTCGCCGCCGAGCCGCACATCACCGTGCAGGTGATCCCGTACGCGGCGGGCGCCCACCCGGGACTCGCGGGCCAGTTCTCCATCCTGCGCTTCGCCGACGGTCCCCAGGCAGGGGTGGTGTACCTCAAGCGCTTCACCAGCGACCTCTACCTGGAAAGGGAATCGGACCTGCAGCGCTTCGGCATGATGTACGACCGCCTCCAGGCCGAGGCCCTCAGCCCCGACGGCACCCGCGACTTGATCAGCCGAGCCGTGAAGTCCCACATCGACGCGGCGTCGGGGCCCCGAGCCCACGAGGCAGGACGTCAGGGCCCTTCGTGACGCACACGGCGCCACGACTTGCCCGGCCTGGACCCCGCCGACGCGGCGAACGTGGCGCTCGCCGGACGACCGACGGCTAGACGGCGCCGGCGCGCAGGCGCGCCACCTGGCGGCCGCTGAAGTCCGCCGTCCGCCTCATGTGTCCGACGATCACCGCGAGCTGGTTGTCGTCCAGGTCGTCGAAGAGGGCGAACCAGCCGCCGCTGAGCCGCTGCCACATCCGCCCGAACTCGGCGACCTTCTCCGGCACGGTCGCCACCAGCACCTTGCGCCGGTCGGCCGCGTCCCGCTCGCGGACGACGTACCCCGCCTTCTCCAGCCGGTCCACCAGCCGCGTCGCCGACCCGGTCGTCAGGCCCGTCAGCTCGGCGATCCGGCCCGTCGTCACCGGCCCGCCCTCCAGCGTGAGCAGGTTCAGGCACTGCAGGTCGGTCGGGTGCAGCCCGATGTGGTCGGCGACGGCCTGGTTGAACAGGGCGTACGAGGCCATGTAGCGCCGTGAGACGGTGGACAGCTCGTCCAGCAGCCGCTCCCGTGCCGTTTCCGTCATGCCTCGCTCCTTCGTCTTCTGCGCCGCACAGAAATCGTACGACGCAGGCACCGGTGTCCGGCGTATGCCGCCCGCAGGCTCTGTGCCGGCGCCCCTAGAAGTAGTACTCGTCGCCCGTGTCCAGCACGAGCACCCGCTGCCGGTCGTTCTGCCGGTTCCGGTCGACCGTGCCGCCGCTCCACACCGTGTCCAACGCCAGCAGCACCTCCGACGGCGCCGCCCGCAGCCGTACCCGCAGAGCGATCTGCTCCCCCAGGCCGTCCGCCGGCAGCGCCCCCACCCGGCACAGCACCACCCGCGGCCCCGACCGCACACAGCCCGCCGCCAGCTCCTGCCGGTCCGCCAGCGCGGCCGACCAGCGCAGCCGCACCGTCACGTCCGGCGCGGCCGACGGCCCGTGGTTGCGCGGCGTGAACCGCACGCCGACCATGCCGTCCGCCATGGACACGGCACCGTGATAGGCGAGATCGGCCTCGGGACCGCCGGCCTCGACGGCACCGGCGGGAACCGCCGCCCCGCCGACCGCCGCCAGCGCCGCGAACCCCGCGAGAACCTTCCGCATACCCACTCCTCACTCCACGTGGCCCTACGCATGTATCCCCCGCGAGTCCCGGCCCAGGCGCCGTCCATCAGGTGACAGCGGGCGTGCGAGGCTGCCGTCATGCTCGTCGCCCGCTCCGCCACCCTGTTCGTCCTCGCCGCCGTCCTGGAGATCGGCGGCGCCTGGCTGATCTGGCAGGGCCTGCGCGAACACCGCGGCTGGCTGTGGATCACCGGGGGCGTCCTCGCCCTCGGCGCCTACGGCTTCGTCGCCACCTTCCAGCCCGACGCCCACTTCGGCCGCGTCCTCGCCGCGTACGGCGGCGTCTTCGTGGCCGGATCGATCCTGTGGGGAGTGGTCGCGGACGGCTACCGGCCGGACCGGTGGGACATCACCGGGGCGCTGATCTGCCTGGCCGGGATGGCCGTGATCATGTGGGCGCCGCGGAACGGCGGCTGACCCTCGCCTACGCTGGACGGCAGCCGACGCCCCGACCCACCCCAGGAGCCCCGCATGGCCACCGCACCGTCCGCCGCCTCCCGCATCGCCGTCGTGACCGGTGCGAGCAGCGGAATCGGCGCCGCCACGGCCCGGCAGCTCGCCGCGGCCGGCTACCGCGTGGTCCTCACCGCCCGCCGGGAGGACCGCATCGAGGCGCTGGCCAAGGAGATCAACGAGGCGGGCCACCAGGCCACCGCCTACCAGCTGGACGTCACCGACCGCGCGGCCGTCGACGAGTTCGCGACGGCGTTCAGGACGATCGGCGTCCTGGTCAACAACGCCGGCGGCGCCCTCGGCGCCGACCCCGTGGCCACCGGCGACCCCGCCGACTGGCGCACCATGTACGAGACGAACGTCATCGGCACCCTCAACGTCACGCAGGCCCTCCTGCCCAAGCTCGTCGCGAGCGGCGACGGCACGGTGGTCGTGGTCTCCTCGACGGCCGGCCACGGCACCTACGAGGGCGGCGCCGGCTACGTCGCCGCCAAGCACGGCGCCCACGTCCTCGCCGAGACCCTGCGCCTGGAGATCGTCGGACAGCCGGTCCGCGTGATCGAGATCGCGCCCGGCATGGTCAGGACGGACGAGTTCGCCCTCACCCGCTTCGGCGGCGACGCGCAGAAGGCCGCGAAGGTCTACGAGGGCGTGGCCGAGCCGCTGACCGCCGACGACGTGGCGGAGACCATCGCCTGGGCGGTGACCCGCCCCTCCCACGTCAACGTCGACCTCCTGGTGCTGCGCCCCCGCGCCCAGGCATCGAACACCAAGGTCCACCGGGAGTCACAGTGACCGACGACGCCGAGCGGCAGCGCCTCGCCCTGGAGAAGAAACGCGAACGCTACGTCTGGTACTACCTCGGCTACTTCCTCTTCGGCATCCACATCGTGGCGTTCGTGATGATCTACGCCGTGCTGCACGCGAAGTAGGCATAGAGTCACAGCCTGTGGACCGACACATACCATTCGAGGCGCTGCACAACTTCCGCGACCTGGGCGGCTATTCGACCCCCGCCGGCCACCGCGTCCGCCCCGGCCGCCTGTACCGCGCGGACTCCCTGGGCAAGCTGCGGCAGGGCACGCGGGACTGGTCCCGCCTCCTCTCCTTGGGCATCCGCACGGTGATCGACCTCCGCCACCCCTGGGAGGCCGAGAAGCGGGGCCGCGTCCCGGACGACGCCTCCTTCAGGTACCACAACCTCAGCATCGAGCACCGCCCGTACGACCAGCCGGCACTGGACCCCGACATCGATCCGGGCCCCTACCTGGCAGAGCGGTACATGGAGGTGGCGGAGGACGGCACGAAGGAGATCCGCCGAGCCCTGGAACTGATCGCGGCAGCGGCGGAGGCGTCCGAACCCCTGGTCTTCCACTGTGCGTCCGGAAAGGACCGCACGGGTCAACTGGCCGCGCTGGTCCTGGCTTTGCTGGGCATCCCGGACGAGACGATCATCGAGGACTACAGCCTCACCGAGCTGGCGACACCGGCGATGCTGGCGACCTGGACGGCCAGGGAGGGCCGCGCGCCGACCTGGCTGGGCTTCGGCCGCGCCCCGGCGGCGGTCATGCGCACCTTCCTCGCGTCCATGAAGGCACGCTACGGCTCGATCGAGACGTACGTGACGCGGGAACTCTGCATGGACGCGGACGCGTTGGCCGCCCGCCTGCGCGCATCCCTTCTGGAACCGCGCCCCACCACCTGGCCGCCCCCGACCTACCGCAGGGCGACCCCGGCCGACGCCACCACCCTGGTCCGCCTGCGCGACACGGCGGCCCTGTGGCAGCTGGCACGCGGCATCGACCAGTGGAAGCCGGGCGAGAAGGACGAGGCCCACTTCCGCACGCGCATGGAGGACGGTGAGGTCTGGCTGTCGTACGCGGGCCCCCATCTGACCGGCGCCTGGGAACTGTGGTGGCAGGACCGGGCGGCCTGGGGCGGACGCCCCGCGGACGCGGGTTACATCCACCGCCTGATGACGACCCCGCACACGGCTCCCCCGGGCACGGGCCGCGCGCTGCTGGCCGAAGCGGAATCCCGCATCACCGCCACAGGCCGCCCGTACGCCCGCCTGGACTGCCTGTCCTCCAACCCCCGACTCCGCGCGTACTACGAGTCGGCGGGCTACCGGGTGGTGGGAGAACAACCGGCCAAGACGGACGGCACGGGCAGCCCGTACGCGGTGACCCTGCTGGAGAAGCGGCTGAGCTGACTCAGCCCTTCACGCAGACGACCTGCTTCAGCTTCGCCACGACCTCCACCAGGTCCCGCTGCTGGTCGATGACCTGCTCGATCGGCTTGTAGGCGCCCGGGATCTCGTCGACGACGCCGGAGTCCTTGCGGCACTCCACGCCCCGCGTCTGCTCCTCCAGGTCCTTCGTCGAGAACCGGCGCTTGGCCGCGTTGCGGCTCATGCGCCGACCCGCGCCGTGGGACGCCGAGTTGAAGGCCTTCTCGTTGCCGAGGCCCTTCACGATGTACGAACCCGTGCCCATGGAGCCGGGGATGATCCCGTACTCGCCGGAGCCCGCGCGGATCGCGCCCTTGCGGGTGACGAGCAGGTCCATGCCCTCGTAGCGCTCCTCGGCCACGTAGTTGTGGTGGGCGCTGATCTCGGGCTCGAACGTCGGCTTCGCCTTGCGGAACTCCTTGCGGACCACGTCCTTCAGGAGCGCCATCATGATCGTGCGGTTGTACTTCGCGTACTCCTGCGCCCAGAACAGGTCGTTGCGGTACGCCGCCATCTGCGGGGTGTCCGCGACGAAGACGGCGAGGTCGCGGTCGACCAGGCCCTGGTTGTGCGGGAGCTTCTGGGCCACGCCGATGTGGTGCTCGGCGAGTTCCTTGCCGATGTTGCGCGAGCCGGAGTGGAGCATCAGCCAGACAGCACCGGTCGTATCGGTACACACTTCCACAAAGTGATTGCCCGACCCCAGGGTGCCCATCTGCTTCCCCGCGCGCTCATGACGGAACTTCACCGCCTCCGCGACCCCGCCGAAGCGCCCCCAGAAGTCGTCCCACCCGGCGGTGGCGAAGCCGTGCAGGCGGGCCGGGTCGACAGGGTCGTCGTGCATGCCGCGTCCCACCGGAATGGCCTGCTCGATCTTCGAGCGGAGCCGCGAGAGGTCGCCGGGGAGGTCGTTCGCCGTCAGCGACGTCTTCACCGCCGACATCCCGCACCCGATGTCCACCCCCACCGCCGCGGGACACACCGCCCCCCGCATCGCGATGACCGAGCCGACCGTCGCGCCCTTTCCGTAGTGGACGTCCGGCATCACCGCCAGGCCCTTGATCCACGGCAGGGTCGCGACGTTGCGCAGCTGCTGCAGGGCGACGTCCTCGACCGACGCCGGGTCGGCCCACATGCGGATGGGCACCTTGGCACCCGGTATCTCCACGTACGACATAACGTCCTCTTTCCCCCGAAAACATGACAGAAGTCTAGAATCGCAAAAGCCGCGTCATGATCAACGAAAGGGACATCGGACCGGCGTTCGCGGTGTTGCGTGCGATACACATTGTCTGCAGGGTGCGCCCCTGTGCGGCAAGCGAATAACCAGCGGGGACACTGGTAGTGATCGCCCGGACCCCACCGTCGAAGGGAGCCCGACCGTGCAGCGGAAGGCCTACGTAACCGGCGTCGTCGCGCTCCTCGCGGCGCTGTTGGCCGGCTGCACCGGCGGCCCGAAGGACACCGGCAGCACCGACGACGCGAACCCCGGCGGCGCCGGCACGGCGACCGCCGTGGCCCAGCCGGGCAAGTACGACACGCTCCCCGAGCCGTGCACCGCGGTCGGTCACGGCACGCTGGACTCGCTGCTTCCGGGCATCAAGCAGATCACGGACACCGAGCAGCGGGACAAGGCGTACGAGGGCGAGGCGACGCTGACGTACGACACGGACCGCAAGGCGGGTTGCCGTTGGAAGGTGGAGTCGTCCGACGCCACCGACCATCTCCTCGTCGACTTCGAGCGGGTGGTGTCGTACGACAACGCCGTGAGCGACGACGCCCAGGCGCAGGAGCTGTTCGCGAAGAAGGAGGAGGCGGCGGACCTTCCTCAGCCGCCGTCCGCGGACGCCTCCGCCACCGCCGATTTCAGCAACTCGCCCAGCTCGTCGCCGTCGTCGTCCGCACCGTCGTCGTCCGCACCGTCGTCATCCTCGTCGTCGTCCGCCTCGGCCTCCCCTTCCTCCTCCGCGACGCCCAGCAGCCTCCTGCCGCGCACGTTGTCGGATCTCGGTGACGAGGCGTTCGTGAACGACGTGGTGAGCGGGTCCGCTTCGACGGCTCAGCAGCGCACGGTGACTGTGGCGTTCCGCACGTCCAACGTGATCGTGACCATCGAGTACGAGGAGCAGCCGGCGACGGTCGGCACGGTCCCCGACAGCAAGGAAATGCAGGACAGGGCCCGGAATCTGGCCTCCAAGCTGGCGGACACGCTGGCCGGTTAGCCGGTGTTCGCCGGTCCCTCACACCTCTGCGCAAAGCCTTCGAAACAAAACCGCACAGGTTCCTCACCGCGTACCGTGGCCCCTCGGACCTGAACGCCGACCGCAGGAATCACGAGCGTCATGAGTGAAGGAACCATGCAGCGAGCAGCAGAGCGAGATCAGCGGAGCCAGCGAGCGAAGGGGCGTGGCCGCGTCCTTGTGTGCGCGGCGGCGGTGCCGGTGGTACTGCTGGTGGCCGGATGTTCCTCGGACTCCGGTTCCGGTGACAAGAGCGCCGGCAAGGGGTCGGCGGGTGGCGACACCGCCGCGTCCGCGGGCGCGAGCGCGTCTCCGACCGTGCAGGCGGCCGCGTACTCGAAGTTGCCGGACTCGTGCGGGGTGTTGTCGAAGAAGACGTTGACCTCGCTGGTGCCGAAGGGGGTCAAGTCCGGCAAGAAGGGCACGTCGAGCGATGCGGCGACGCGTGCGAGCTGCTCCTGGACCAGCCTGGACAACAACGGTGTGAAGGGCTCGCAGTTCCGCTGGCTGAACGTCTCGTTGCTGCGCTTCGACTCGGACGCCGCGCGCGGTGAGGGCAACCAGCTGGCGCACGAGTACTTCACGAAGCAGGTCAAGGACGCCCAGGCGGTCGAGGGCGCGAAGAACACCAAGTGGCAGACGGTCGCCGGGACGGGCGACGAGGCGACGCTGGTGCACTACGACCTGAAGAAGAAGGAGGGGTCCTTCAAGCAGCAGACGGTCGTGGCGCGGGTCGAGAACGTGGTCGTCACGGTCGACTACAACGGCGCCGGCCTGGCCGGTGAGAAGACCCCGGACGCGAAGGCCCTCGCGAAGCTGGCCGAGCAGGCGGCGAAGGAGGCGGTGGCCACGGTGTCGGCGGCGAACGGCGCCGGCGGCACGGGCTCGGGCACGGGTGCGGGCACGGCGAGCCCTTCGCCGTCGAAGTCGGCGTCGAAGTCCCCGTCGGCGTCCGCGTCGCCCTCGAAGGCCGCGAAGTCCGCTTCGGCTTCCCCTTCCTCCTCAGCGTCGAAGAAGAGCTAACCGTCACATCAGGACGTCAACCAGCAGCTCAGACGCGCTGTACGACGGAGCCCGGCCCCGTGCGGGGGTCGGGCTCCTGCCGTACCGGCAACACGTGCGGCGCACACATGTGCCACCCTGTTGCGCGCAACAACACGCAATGGGAGGGGAGTACGGGTGGCAGCGCCACTGCAGCTGACTCGGATGCACCGCGTTCTCATCGGCGTGGTCGTGACCGGCGCCGTGATCATCGCCGGCATCGGCTTCGCCGGTTCGTACGCGGCCGTCCGCGAGTTGGCCATCAAGAAGGGCTTCGGGAACTTCGCGTACGTGTTCCCGGTCGGCATCGACGCCGGTATCTGTGTCCTGCTCGCCCTGGACCTCCTCCTGACCTGGATCCGCATCCCGTTCCCGCTGCTGCGCCAGACGGCCTGGCTGCTGACGGCGGCGACGATCGCGTTCAACGGCGCGGCGGCCTGGCCGGACCCGCTGGGTGTGGGCATGCACGGTGTGATCCCGGTGCTGTTCATCGTGGCGGTGGAGGCGGCCCGGCACGCGATCGGCCGGATCGCGGACATCACGGCGGACAAGCACATGGAGGGCGTCCGCCTGACCCGATGGCTGCTCTCCCCCGTGCCGACGTTCCTGCTGTGGCGGCGCATGAAGCTGTGGGAGCTGCGCTCCTACGACCAGGTGATCAAGCTGGAGCAGGAGCGGCTGGTCTACCGGGCGCGCCTGCATTCGCGGTTCGGCCGGGCCTGGCGCCGGAAGGCCCCGGTGGAGTCGCTGATGCC
The DNA here is from genome assembly GCF_050214755.1 of Streptomyces sp. C1-1. Lineage (NCBI taxonomy): Bacteria > Bacillati > Actinomycetota > Actinomycetes > Kitasatosporales > Streptomycetaceae > Streptomyces > Streptomyces sp. C1-1. The sequence goes on from NZ_CP189826.1 coordinate 4,585,657, forward strand.
GTTGCGGCTGGCCCGGTACGGCGTTCCGCTGGCGGATACGGCTCCGGCGGGCCTGGCCGCGGCGGGCATCGAGCCGGTCCTGCTCCCGCCGGCCCCCCAGTTCGAGGCCGCTTCGGCCGCGGGCGGTCGTGCCGCCGTGGCGGCGCCGGTCCCGCAGCGAGCGGCGCCCGTGGGCGAGCAGCGCCAGGAGCTGGCGGGCCCGCCCGTTGCCGAGCCCCCGTACGGCCAGCCGGAGCCGGAGGTGAGCCCGTGGCTGCACGCGCGCCCTCCGCAGCAGATCGAGTACCACGGCGGCTACGACCCGACCTACGACCCCTCGGACCAGTACGCCCAGTGGTACGAGGAGCAGCAGCAGGCGGACCAGTACCGCGAGCAGTTCGAGGAGGAGCCCCCGCTGCCCGGTCAGGAGCCCTCTCCGGAGGAGACCGGCACCTTCCCCATACCGGTGGGTCCGAACCGGACCCGCGAGCTGGGGGAGGGCGGCGGCACGCCGGAGCCCGCGGCGCCGACGGAGGAGGACTTCTACCAGGTCTTCAAGAAGTCGATAGACGGCAGCTATCCGACGGCCGGCCAGCTGCGCGGTGACGTCGAGGCGACGTACGGCGTCTCGCTGCCGCAGCGTGACGCGGAGCGCATGGTCAACCGTTTCACCAACCGCCACACGGCGGAGCTGCAGGAGGACCACATCGCCTAGCGCGTACGAGGAGCTGGTACGTGCGAGGATGGGGCGTCCGGTGCCAGGCACCGGACGCCCCATCCTCGTATGACGCGGGCTACTCGCCGAGCAGGCGTCGCACCCGCTCCTGGCCGACCGCGAGCAGCAGCGTGGGCAGGCGCGGGCCGGTGTCCCGGCCGACGAGCAGGTGGTAGAGCAGGGCGAAGAAGGTCCGCTGGGCGGTCTTGATCTCCGCGGGCAGCTCCTTGGGCGTGGCGTCGGCCGGGAAGCCGGCCTGCACCTTGGGCACGCCGTAGACGAGGTGGGTGAGCCCGTCGAGCGACCAGTGCTCGGCGAGGCCGTCGAGCAGCAGCCGCACGGACTGCTGGGACGCCTCGTCGAGGGACTTCAGCAGCTCGGCGTCCGGCTCCTCGCGCACGATGGTCCGCTGGTCGGCGGGGACGTGCGTGTTGATCCAGGCCTCGGCCTTGTCGTAGCGCGGCCGGGCCTCGTCGAGGGAGCCGAGCGGGTTGGCGGGGTCCAGGTCGCTGAGGATGCGCAGCGCCTGGTCCTCGTGTCCGGCGGTGATGTCCGCGACGGAGGCCAGGGTGCGGTACGGCAGGGGGCGCGGGGTCCTCGGCAGCTCGCCGGCGGCCGTGCCCACCGCACGCGCGTGCGCGGCGACGTCGGCCGGCAGGGCGCTGCCGTCGGCGACCTTGGCGTCCAGCTTGTCCCACTCGTCGTAGAGGCGCTGGATCTCCTGGTCGAAGGCGATCTTGAAGGACTGGTTGGGGCGGCGGCGGGCGTAGAGCCAGCGCAGGAGCTGCGGCTCCATGATCTTCAGGGCGTCTGCGGGGGTCGGCACGCCGCCCCGCGAAGAGGACATCTTCGCCATGCCGCTGATTCCCACGAAGGCGTACATGGGGCCGATGGGCTGCTTGCCGCCGAAGATCCCGACGATCTGCCCGCCGACCTGGAAGCTGGAGCCGGGGGACGAGTGGTCGACGCCGGAGGGCTCGAAGATCACGCCCTCGTAGGCCCAGCGCATCGGCCAGTCGACCTTCCAGACCAGCTTGCCGCGGTTGAACTCGTTGAGCCGGACGGTCTCGGCGAAGCCGCAGACGGTGCAGGAGTAGGTCAGTTCGGTGGTGTCGTCGTCGTACGAGGTGACCGTGGTGAGGTCCTTCTCGCAGTTGCCGCAGTACGGCTTGTACGGGAAGTACCCGGCGGAGCCGCCGCTGCCGTCGTCCTCGCCGGCCGCGCCCGAGCCCTCCGCGGCCTCCAGCTCGGCCTCGTCGAGAGGCTTCTGCTGCTGCTTGGCGGGGGCCTTCTTCGTCCGGTACTGGTCGAGGATGGCGTCGATGTCGCCGCGGTGCCGCATGGCGTGCAGGATCTGGTCGCGGTACACACCGGAGGTGTACTGCTCGGTCTGGCTGATCCCGTCGAACTCCACGCCGAGCTCGGCCAGCGACTCGATCATCGCGGCCTTGAAGTGCTCGGCCCAGTTCGGGTACGCCGACCCCTTGGGCGCCGGGACGGAGGTCAGCGGCTTGCCGATGTGCTCGGCCCAGGCGTCCTCGTCGACCCCGGCGATGCCCTTGGGCACCTTGCGGTAGCGGTCGTAGTCGTCCCAGGAGATGAGGTGGCGCACCTGGTGGCCGCGGCGGCGGACCTCGTCGGCGACGAGGTGCGGGGTCATGACCTCGCGGAGGTTGCCGAGGTGGATGGGGCCCGAGGGGGAGAGTCCGGACGCGACGACGACCGGTTTGCCCGGGGCCCGACGCTCCGACTCCTCGATGACCTCATCCGCGAAACGGGAGACCCAGTCGGTGGTCTCGGTGCTCTGAGCCACGATCGGCACGTCCTTCTTTCTGAACGGGTGACGCTCCATTGTCACAGACGGTCGTGCGACCGGGAAAACCGCTTTACCCCCCATGGGATACTGATTGGGTCTATCCATTCCCACGAGGAGAACGGCACCCCTTCCTATGGCCTCGGTCACGTCCCTCAGCGACTCCGTCCAGCAGCAGCTCGCGTCCGCCCTCTCGGCCACCCTGCCGGAGGCCGCCGGCGCGGACCCGCTGCTGCGACGCAGTGACCGGGCCGACTTCCAGGCCAACGGCATCCTGGCGCTCGCCAAGAAGGCGAAGGCGAACCCGCGGGAGCTGGCGACGCAGGTGGTCGAGCGGATCACCACCGGCGACGAGCTGATCAAGGACGTCGAGGTGTCCGGCCCCGGCTTCCTGAACCTCACGATCGCCGACCGGGCGATCACCGGGAACCTCGCCGCCCGGTACGCGGACGGCGACCGGCTCGGTGTGCCGCTGAAGGAGAACGCGGGCATCACGGTCATCGACTACGCCCAGCCGAACGTGGCGAAGGAGATGCACGTCGGTCACCTGCGCTCCGCGGTCATCGGTGACGCGCTGCGGGGCATGCTCGACTTCACCGGCGAGCAGACGATCGGCCGGCACCACATCGGCGACTGGGGCACCCAGTTCGGCATGCTCATCCAGTACCTGTTCGAGAACCCCGGCGAGCTGGCCCCGGCGGCCGACGTCGACGGCGAGCAGGCGATGAGCAACCTCAACCGGGTGTACAAGGCCTCGCGTGCCGTCTTCGACGCGGACGAGGAGTTCAAGGAGCGGGCGCGCAAGCGTGTCGTCGCCCTGCAGTCCGGCGACAAGGAGACGCTCGAGCTGTGGCAGCAGTTCGTGGACGAGTCGAAGGTCTACTTCTACTCCGTCTTCGAGAAGCTGGACATGGAGATCCGCGACGAGGAGATCGTCGGCGAGTCCGCGTACAACGACGGCATGCCGGAGACCGCCCGCCTCCTGGAGGAGATGGGTGTCGCGGTGCGCTCCGAGGGCGCGCTCGTCGTGTTCTTCGAGGACATCCGGGGCAAGGACGACCAGCCGGTGCCGCTGATCGTGCAGAAGGCGGACGGCGGCTTCGGCTACGCGGCCTCCGACCTGACGGCGATCCGCAACCGGGTCACCGACCTGCACGCCACCTCGCTCCTGTACGTCGTGGACGTGCGGCAGTCGCTGCACTTCAAGATGGTCTTCGAGGCGGCCCGGCGGGCCGGCTGGCTGACCGACGACGTCACCGCGCACAACATGGGCTACGGCACGGTGCTCGGCGCGGACGGCAAGCCGTTCAAGACGCGTGAGGGCGAGACCGTACGGCTGGAGGACCTGCTGGACGAGGCGGTGCAGCGGGCCGCCGAGGTCGTCCGGGAGAAGGCGCAGGACCTCACCGAGGACGAGATCCAGGAGCGGGCCGCGCAGGTCGGCATCGGCGCGGTGAAGTACGCGGACCTGTCCACGTCCCCCAACCGGGACTACAAGTTCGACCTGGACCAGATGGTCTCGCTGAACGGCGACACGTCCGTCTACCTCCAGTACGCGTACGCCCGTATCCAGTCGATCCTGCGCAAGGCGGGCGAGACGAAGCCGGCCGCGCACCCGGAGCTGGAACTGACGGCGGCGGAGCGGGCGTTGGGCCTGCACCTGGACGCGTTCGGCGACACGGTCTTCGAGGCGGCGGCGGAGTACGCCCCGCACAAGCTGGCGGCGTACCTGTACCAGCTGGCGTCCCTCTACACGTCGTTCTACGACAAGTGCCCGGTCCTCAAGGCCGACACCCCGGCGCAGGTCGAGAACCGTCTGTTCCTGTGCGACATGACGGCCCGCACCCTGCACCAGGGCATGGCCCTGCTGGGCATCAGGACGCCCGAGCGCCTCTGACGGCAGGAGCGGGCATCGGGTTAGCACAGGAACTCGCACCACACCGCCTTGCCCAACTCCCGCTCCCGCACGCCCCACTTGTCGCTCAGTGCCGCGACCAGCAGGAGTCCGCGGCCGCCCTCGGCTCCGGTGTCCCCGTCGTCCACGACGCGGGGCACACCGGGGCCGCTGTCGTGCACCTCGACGCCCAGCACCCGCCCGTCGTAGCGCAGGAGCAGCCGCGAGTGGCGGCCGGGCGGGACGCCGTGCAGCAGGGCGTTGGTCACCAGTTCGCTCACGCAGAGCAGTACGTCGTCGGCGCGGTCCGTCCCGGCGAGACCCCAGCCGGCGAGGGTCTCGGCCGTGAACCGCCGCGCGGCCTGCACGGATCGACGCTCGCGGCGCAGGAACCGCTCGCGCAGGCAGGGGAGTTGAGTCCTGTCGTTCACAGGACGAGAGTCGCGGAGAGTGACTAGCGTTGATCACTCGGTGAACCCGTACAGATTTTTTGTACGGGCTCGCACCGGGTGACGTACGCGTGTCGAGGGGGATGGAGACCTGCATGAGCGCCAGGAGGCCGCCGCGGCCGAAGAACCTCACGTCCATGAAGATGCTGGGCAAGCAGCTCGGCGCCGCGCGTCGCGCCGCGGGTCTCACCCAGAGCGCCCTCGCCGAACTCGTCAGGGTCGACGAGGAGACGATCGCGTCGATCGAGCAGGGCAGACGGGCCCTGAAGCCGGACCTGGCCACGGTGCTGGACGACGTCCTCCAGACCAAGGGGACCCTGCCGGCGGGCGTGGCCAACCTGCCGGAGATCGACCAGTTCCCGATGTGGGCGGAGCTGTACATGGAGCATGAGCGGGAGGCGATCGCGCTGTCCTGGTACGACAACGCGGTCGTCCCCGGCCTGCTGCAGACCGAGGCCCACGTCCGCGCCGTCCTGCGCAACCGCGTCCCCGCGTATGACGAGGACGAGATCGAGACGAGCACGGCCGCCCGTCTCAAGCGTCAGGAGATCCTGCACCGCAGGAACCCGCCGACGCTGAGCTTCATCGTCTGGGAGCCGGTGCTGCACATGCGCATCGGTGAGCCGGAAGTGCGGCGGGAACAGCTGCGGCATCTACGCTCTGTCGCCGAACTGCCCTGCGTGGCTCTGCAGTTCCTGCCACTGAGCAGTCCGTCTCACGCGGGGATGAATGGCCCTTTCACCCTGCTCGAAACGCCGGACCACCAGCACCTCGCGTACACCGAATCGCAGCGCGGCAGCCAGTGGGTTTCTGACGCGGATGAGGTCTCCAGGCTGGCGCGCAAGTATGCGATGCTGCGGACACAGGCCCTGACCACACAGGACTCCGGGGACCTGCTCGACCGCCTGCTAGGAGAGCAATGAGCGCCGAAGCACTTCAGTGGTTCAAGTCGTCCTACAGCGGCGACGAAGGCGGCCAGTGCCTCGAAGTCGCCCCCACCCCCCACACCATCCACGTCCGCGACTCCAAGAACCCCGCGGACACGGGCCCCGTCCTCCACGTCACCCCGGCCGCCTGGGCCGCCTTCACCGCGAGCAGGTGACGAGCGCCAGCGTCGCGTACGGCATCGTGACCGTGCCGCCACGGGCGTCGATGGCGGTGCCCACCGCGTCGAGGATCTCGGCCAGTTGGTCGGGACGGAGGCGGGTGAACGCGCCCTGGGTGGGCAGGACGTCCAGCCAGGCGTCACGGGTGTAGGTGAACTCCCAGTCGTACCGCCACTGTTCGGGCTCACCGAACCCACCGTCCGCCGCCCGGATGGCGTCGGCGGCCCGGCTGAGGAAGACCTGGTAGCCGTCGATCATGGACCGGGTGAGGATCGCCCGGAAGTCGAACGGGGAGTCCGGCATGACGCGTTCGGCGGCGTCGGCGACGGCTTCCGCGAGGTCGGGCGGGGTCTCGGCGACGTTCCAGAACGGGACCAGCAGGCCGCCCGGCCGCAGCACCCGCGCCGCCTTGCCCGCGCCCGCGGCGAGGTCGACCCAGTGCCAGGCGGTCGCGGCGGCGACGACGTCGAAGCGCCGCTCACCGGGCTCCCAGTCCTCGAACGTCGCCACCTCCGTGTCCGTGCCGAGCCGTCGCGCCAACTCGGCCATCCGCGGGTCGGGTTCGACACCGAGGACCGTGCACCCGGCCGCCTGGAACTGCCGGGCGGCGATGCCGGTTCCGCAGCCGACGTCGAGGAGGTCGGGGCCGGGGGCGGTGGCGGCGATGCGGGCGATCAGGGCCTCGGGGTAGCGGGGGCGGGCCCGGTCGTAGCGCTCGGCGTCCGTGCCGAAGGACTCGGCGATGTCGCGGCTGCGGTGGGGCTCGGGCGTGCCCTCGGGAACAGCTAAAGTGGGCATGCGCCCACTATGTGTGGGCGGTCGCCCACTCGTCAATGGGCACCCGCCCACTCGTCATCGGGCGCCCGCCCGCCCGCTTCGTACGAGAGGACCGCATGCCGACCGGAGTGGCCATCCGCGACCCCCGCCAGCAGCTCTTCGACGCCGCCGAGCGCATCCTGCTGCGGGACGGCCCCGGAGGGCTGACCAGCAGGGCGGTGACCGCGGAGGCGGGGTGCGCCAAGGGGGTGCTGCACCGGCACTTCGCGGACTTCGACGCGTTCCTGGCGGAGCTGGTGCTCGGGCGTATCGGACGGCTGGACGCGGTGGCCGAGGGGCTGCGGGCCGCCGCCGGGACCGGCTCCGTCACCGACCACCTCACCGGGGCCCTGGCCGAGGTGTTCGACGCGGTCGGGGTGGCCGTCGTGAGCCTGGTCATCGCCCGTGACGAGCTGCGTGCCCGGCTGAGGGCGGCCGGTTGCGCGGCCGGCATCCCGCTGCTGACGGAGGCGGCCGCGATGCTCGCCGCCTACCTCGCCGCCGAAAGCGACCTGGGCCGTCTCGCGCCCGGCGCCGACCCGGCCGTGCTCGCCCCCACACTGCTCGGCGCGGCGCATTTGCTGTACGCGGACCGGGAGAGCCCCGCGCCGGACGCCTCGGCCGTCCGCGCGGTGGTGACGACCGTGATGGCCGCCGCGCTGCGCTGACGGTTCAGTAGGCGGTCGGTGCGGCCGTTGTCAGTGCCGGCCCCTACAGTCTCCGGCATGGCGACACTCCCCAACCCGCTCCCCCGGCTCGACGCCCTCGGCCTCGAACTCCCGCCCGGCCGGCTGGTCGACGAGACCGACGCGGGGCCCTGGCACGAACCCCTGCTGTGGCTCGCGGACGAGCAGGCGGCGCCCGGCGGCTGGGACGCGGTGCGGCACACGGCGCCGGCGGCCGGTCTGCTGCCCGTGCTCGTGGAGGCCGGTGGTGACCTCGGGGGGCCGCGGGACTGGGAGTTGGCGCCCGGCGAGGTCTCCTACCCCGGGGACCACGATCCGCAGGACGTGCTGGCGGAGCTCTGGGAGGAGTGCGCGGCGGACGGCGAGGAGTGGCCGGGCCTGGCACCCGCCGCGGACGTCACCGCCCCCGACGCCGCCGCCTCCGCGCTCGCGGACGCCGTGGCCGCGGGCGGCACCGGCTCGTTCAAGGAACCCCGTCTCGCCCTCGTCCCGGCCCGCCGCAGCGCGGACATCCCCGCGGCGATCGGCTGGACGGGCCCGGCGAACCACGACGATGACGTGGCCCGGCTGTGCGCGGTGCTCCGCTCCTGGGAGGACCGCTACGGCGCACGGGTCGTCGCCCTAGGCTTCGCCCATCTGCTGGTCTCCGTCGCCGCGCCGCCCACCACGCTCGCCGAGGCGGAGGCCCTGGCCGCCGAGCACTTCGCGTTCTGCCCGGACAACGTCCTCCAGGGCCCCGGCACCCTCACCGCATACGCCGAACAGCAGCTCCTCGGCCGGCCGTCCTGGCACTTCTGGTGGGACTGACCGGCCGGCTCACCCGAGCAGCGCCGTCCCGTCGGGCACGACGATCCCGAACTCCTCCTCCAGCAGCCGCCGGGCCTCGTCCTCGTCCGTCAACTCCCGCTCGCGCACGGCACCGTCGGCCCGCGTCTCGGTCAGCACCCGGCCGTGCAGCAGGAGATGCCGCTCCGCGCTCACGCTCTGCACGTACAGCCGCTGCGTGAACGGCGAGCGCGGGTTGGTGCCGATGTGCCAGTTGACGACCTCGAAGTCGGCGTGCTCGAACGGCTCCAGGGTGAACGCGTACTGTGCCTGCCAGGGCCCGTCTGACGCGACGCCGCCCTTTGCCTCGCCGTACGCCTGGAGCACCCACAGCTCCAGCGGCCCCGGATGCTCCACGGTCACCAGCCGGTGCCGTCGCCCGGCGCCCTCGAACTCCGTTCCGGCGACCAGCGGCACCGGCTCCAGCAGCGCCCCGATCGCCCCGAACCCCACGTCGGCCAGATACGGCCCCGGCCGACCCGGCACCTCCACCAGCAGCGCCATATGCGTACGCGGCCGGCTCCCTACCCGGTCCGCGCCCACGACCACCCGCGCCGCCAGCCGGGTCACCCCGAACCCCAGCGCCTCCAGCGCGGCGGCGAACAGGGTGTTGTGCTCATAGCAGTAACCCCCACGCGGGCCGGCCACCAGCTTGGCCGTCAGATCGCCGAGTTCCAGCGAGGGCGCCCTCCGCCGCAGGGCATCGAGATTCTCGAACGGAATCCCCCGCAGATGCGCGAGATGCACCCCGCGCAAGGTCCCCGGATCGGCCCGCGACTCCCCCTCCCACCCGATCCTCCGAAGGTAGCCATCAAGATCGAACTTCCCCGAACACACCATGCCCCGACCCTACGAACAGCCGCCCGGCGAGGCGAAGGAACCCGTCAGACCGCCCGCAGCCCCTCCCCCAGCCTCCTCAGGCCCTCGCCGATCTCCCGCGGGGTCTGGGTCACGAAGCACAGGCGGAGGGTCGTGGGGTCGGGGGTGCCGGCGTAGAAGGGGGCTCCGGGCACGTAGGCGACGTCGTGGCGGACCACCTGGGGCAGCAGGGCCGTCGTGTCGTACGGCTCCGGGAGCCGGGCCCACAGGAACATGCCGCCCTCGGGGCGGGACCACGTCGAGCCGACCGGCAGCGCGTCCGCCAGGCCCGCCAGCATCGCGTCCCGCCGCTCGCGGTAGACCCCGGCGACCCGGGCGACATGCGCGTCCAGATCCCGCTCGGCCAGATACCTGGCCGCGGCGAGCTGGTTGACGGTCGGAGTGTGCAGGTCGGCCGCCTGCTTGGCGACCGCGCAGGCCCGGCGCAGCCCCGCGGGCGCCCGCAGCCAGCCCAGGCGCAGGCCGGGCGCCATGACCTTGGAGAAGGAGCCGAGCAGCACGACCCGCTCGGCGGCCCCCTCGTAGGAGGCGATCCACGGTGCCCGCTCACCCTCGAAGCGGAGTTCGCCGTACGGGTCGTCCTCGACGATCCACAACCCGCACCGCTCCGCCACCTCGGCGATCGCGGCCCGGCGGCCGGCGGGCATGGTGCGACCGGTCGGATTCTGGAAGGTGGGGACGGTGTAGAGCAGCTTCGGGCGTTCGCGCAGGACCAGTTCCTCCAGCGCCACGGGGTCCACGCCCTGCTCGTCGCCGGGCACCGGCACGATCCGGGCACCGGCGAGCCCGAAGGCCTGAAGTGCCGCGAGATAGCAGGGGCTTTCCACCAGGACCGTGTCGCCGGGCTCCAGCAGGGCGGCCGCGAGCAGCGACAGTGCCTGCTGGGACCCCGTGGTGACGAGGACGTCGTCGGCGTCCGTGGGCAGCCCGCGTGCCGACATACGGCCGGCCAGCGCCGCCCGCAGCAGCGGTTCGCCCTCGGTCGTGGAGTACTGCAGCGCCCGCCCGGCGTCATCGGCCAGCACCGCCCGGAACGCCTCCGCGATCCCCTCCGCGTCGAACAGCTCCGGCGCCGGCAGTCCGCCCGCGAAGTTGATCACCTCGGGGCGGGCGGTGACGGCGAGGATGTCCCGTACCGGCGAACCGCCGACCGTCCGGGCCCGCGCGGCGAGCGGCGGAAGCGGGACGGAGACGGGTGGGACGACGGTCATGATGCGGCTCCCTCTGCCAAGTTTCGTGACCGCAGCTTAGGAAGAAAGATGCCCTCTACACCCGGTGTTCCGCGATCCGGACGCCCTTGCCCGCCCCGGGGCTCGCCGACTCAGGCCTTGCGGCCGCTCGCCCCGTACACGTTGATGTCGTCGTCCGTCACGTCGTTGATGTCGCGGTAGCGGATCTTCTCGATGTCGTCGAGGGAGTCGAAGTACGCCGCCTCCACGGCCGGCGGGGCGGGCGCCGGGCCCGGGTGCCAGCGGTGGACGGGGACGACGCCCGGCTCGTCCAGGGTGACCCCCGAGGCCTCGTCGAAGAACCGCTCGACCTCGGTCCGGGAGCGGAACACGAAGGTGAACCCGCGCTCGGTGTAGGTCCGCTGGACCGCCCGGGCCGGCTCGGGGTGCATCTCGTCGGTGAGGTGACTGAGCACCAGGTGGCTGCCGGCCGGCAACGCCTCCATCAGCTCACGCACCAGCGGGTAGGCCTCCGCGTCCTCGACGAAGTGCAGGATCGCCACCAGCAGCAGCGCGACCGGCTCACCGAAGTCGATTGTCTTGGCGGCCTGTTCGAGGATCTCGTCCGGCCGGCGCAGGTCCGCGTCGACGTAGTCGGTACGGCCCTCGGGGCTGCTGGTGAGCAGCGCGCGGGCGTGCGCCAGGACCACCGGGTCGTTGTCGACGTACACGATCCGGGACTCGGGGGCGATGTCCTGGGCGATCTGGTGGACGTTCTCCGCGGTGGGCAGCCCGGTGCCGATGTCGAGGAACTGCCGGATGCCCTGCTCGCCCGCCAGCCGGGTCACCGCCCGGCGCATGAAGTCGCGGTTGTGCCGTACGTCGAGGTAGCCGCGCGGGTTGGCGGCGAGCGCCGCGGCGGCCGCGGCGCGGTCGACCGGGTAGTTGTCCTTGCCGCCGAGGAAGACGTCGTAGACGCGGGCGGGATGCGCCTTGGTGGTGTCGATACGTCCTCTGAGCAGCGCGGGGTCCTGACTCAACGCGTCACCGGGCACGGGCGTCTCCCTGAAGAGTAGGGGCGGTCGTCAACAAGCTAACTCCCGAGCGGAGTTGATGGTGCCCGACCGCACGACTCACGGCAACGGGTCGCGGGACGAGCCGGGGAAGGGCCCGGAAGCCGTCCCACGACACCCCCGCGGGACACCGCGTCCCCGCAGGTCAGAGGTGGTCCCACGGGATCGCCGTCCCGAATCCCGCGCGAGGTGTGGCGCCGCATGGAGATCACCGCTCAGGCTGGACACCGCCGGCCCCGGCACCCCCAGCACCCCCACGGAAAGGCCCGCACCGCCATGTCCGCCCGAGCCTCCCGCATCCGCCGTCTGCTCGCCGCCGCCGTCCTCGCGCTCGTCGCGCTCGGAGCGACGGGATGCAAGGACGGCACAGGAGTGCGCGACGAGGGCCCGGCGACCAGTCACGCGCAGCAACTGCGGCATCCGGTCCCCGGGCACGCGAAGAGGCCGCCCGGTCGGGAACACCGACCGGACGGCCTCGAGGCGCGGTGATCAGCCCGCATACGCGACGGGCGCTTCCTTCGGGTTCGGGCCGTACTGGTTCGGGCCCGGCTGGCTGTCGAGGCAGGTGAAGACCAGCAGCACGATGCCGCCGACGGCCGGGACGAGGCCGATCAGCAGCCACCAGCCGGAGCGGCCCGTGTCGTGCAGACGACGGACGCCGACGGCGAGGCTGGGCAGCAGGATGCCGAGGTAGAAGATGCCGAGGAGGGCGAAGAGGGCCGGGGTCTTCGACGCGGCGGCGATGCCGGCCAGAACCACGTAGATGATGCCGACGAACAGCGCGTACATCCAGTATTCCTTGCGGCGCGAGCGCCCGCTGAACACGGCGTACTTCTTCAGTGCCTCGATGAACCAGCTCACTTGTGTCCCCCAGGGATCGACGTTCGGACCATCCGGAACGGATCAGGTCAGGCGCAGAAGGTAGGGACACTGACGAGAACTCGTCAATTCGGTACGCGGACGCACCGGTTGAGCACTTTTCGGACAGATGCACTGCGGATCGGTTCCAGAATCCCCGCAGACCGGGGGAAAACGCGGGAAGGGGGACGCCAGTTCACGAATCCGAGTTGCTACCGTTGCCGAACCGAATGCGTTCCGATGCCGGTCGGTGGCCGATTCGAGGCCTGACGTATCCCCTTCCGTAGCCCGGATCAGTGCAACCTTTGCGCCACTTCGGTCGCCCAGTACGTGAGGATGTTCTGCGCGCCGGCCCGCTTGATGCCGGTGAGGGCCTCCAGGATGGCCCGGTCCCGGTCGATCCAGCCCTTCTCGGCGGCGGCCTCGATCATCGAGTACTCACCGGAGATCTGGTACGCGGCCACCGGCACGTCCACCGAGTCGGCGACCCGCGCCAGGATGTCCAGGTAGGGCCCGGCGGGCTTGACCATCACCATGTCGGCGCCCTCCTCCAGGTCCAGCGCCAGCTCCCGCAGCGACTCCCGCGCGTTGGCGGGGTCCTGCTGATACGTCTTCCGGTCCCCCCGCAGCGAGGAGCCCACGGCCTCACGGAACGGCCCGTAGAACGCGGAGGCGTACTTGGCGGTGTAGGCGAGGATCGCCACGTCCTCCCGCCCGATCTGGTCGAGCGCGTCCCGGACGACCCCGATCTGCCCGTCCATCATCCCGCTGGGGCCCACGACATGGGCGCCGGCGTCCGCCTGCACCTGGGCCATCTCGGCGTACCGCTCGAGCGTCGCGTCGTTGTCCACGCGGCCCTGCTCGTCGAGCACCCCGCAGTGACCGTGATCCGTCGTCTCGTCGAGGCACAGGTCGGACATGACGAGCAGGTCGTCACCGACCTCGGCCCGCACGTCCCGGATGGCGACCTGCAGAATTCCGTCGGGGTCGGTGCCCGGAGTACCGAGGGCGTCCTTCTTCGACCCCTCCGGCACCCCGAAGAGCATGATCCCCGAGATCCCGGCCTCCACGGCCTCGGCGGCCGCCTTCTTCAGACTGTCCCGGGTGTGCTGCACGACCCCGGGCATCGCCGCGATCGGCACGGGCTCGCTCACGCCCTCGCGCACGAACGCCGGGAGGATGAAGTCCGCCGGGTGCAGCCGCGTCTCGGCGACCATACGGCGCATGGCGGGGGTGGTGCGCAGCCGCCGCGGACGCGTACCGGGAAAGGATCCGTACTTCGTCATACCTCTACGCTACGCCCGGCCCAGGGGCCCCTTTGCCGACGGAACGTCGGCGGCATTTGAGCCCGTCCGGCGTTCGAGGACGAGGCCCGAAGGGCCGAAGCGGGGGTCTGGGGGCGCAGCCCCCAGGACCGCACCCCCACCGACCTCACGTGGTCGTCCGACGCCGCCGCGCCCCCGGCCGCCGCTCACTCGGCCGCGTCACCGCGTCACCGCTCTCCACCGCCGCGGCCCGCCGCCGCAGCCCGAAGTCGGCCAACGCCTCCGCCAGCTTGTGCACGGACGGCTCGGGAGCCATCACGTCCACCCGCAGCCCGTGCTCCTCGGCGGTCTTCGCCGTGGCGGGCCCGATGCACGCGATGACGGTCACGTTGTGCGGCTTCCCGGCGATCCCCACCAGGTTCCGCACGGTCGACGACGAGGTGAACAGAACGGCGTCGAAGCCACCGCCCTTGATCGCCTCCCGCGTCTCCGCCGGCGGCGGCGAGGCCCGCACGGTCCGATAGGCCGTGACGTCGTCGACCTCCCAGCCCAGCTCGATGAGCCCGGCGACGAGGGTCTCCGTGGCGATGTCCGCCCGTGGCAGGAACACCCGGTCGATCGGGTCGAAGACGGGGTCGTACGGCGGCCAGTCCTCCAGGAGCCCCGCGGCGGACTGCTCCCCCGACGGCACCAGGTCCGGCTTCACGCCGAAGGCGACCAGCGCCCTGGCGGTCTGTTCGCCCACCGCGGCGACCTTGATCCCCGCGAAGGCGCGCGCGTCGAGCCCGTACTCCTCGAACTTCTCCCGCACGGCCTTGACCGCGTTGACCGACGTGAAGGCGATCCACTCGTACCGCCCGGTGACGAGCCCCTTCACGGCCCGCTCCATCTGCTGGGGCGTGCGCGGCGGCTCCACGGCGATCGTCGGGACCTCGTGCGGCACGGCCCCGTAGGACCGCAGCTGGTCGGAGAGCGACGCCGCCTGCTCCTTCGTACGCGGCACGAGGACCTTCCAGCCGAACAGCGGCTTGTTCTCGAACCACGACAGCTGGTCGCGCTGGGCGGCGGCGGAACGCTCGCCGACCACGACTATCACCGGCCGGCCGCCGTCCGGCGAGGGCAGCACCTTCGCCTGCTTCAGCGTCTGCGCGATGGTGCCCAGGGTCGCCGTCCAGGTCCGCTGCCGCGTGGTCGTACCGGCCACCGTCACGGTCATCGGGGTGTCGGGCTTGCGTCCGGCGGACACCAGTTCGCCGGCGGCCGCGCCCACGGAGTCCAGCGTCGTCGAGACGACCACCGTCCCGTCGGAGGCACCGACCTCGCTCCAGCACCGGTCGGAGGCGGTACGGGCGTCCACGAACCGCACGTCCGCGCCCTCGGCGTCGCGCAGCGGGACACCGGCGTACGCGGGCACGCCCACGGCCGCTGCGACACCCGGCACGACCTCGAAGGGCACACCGGCGCGGGCGCAGGCGAGCATCTCCTCGGCGGCGTAAGCGTCCAGGCCAGGGTCCCCGGACACCGCACGGACGACCCGCCTGCCGCCCCGCGCGGCCTCCATGACAAGATGTGCGGCATCCCGTACCGCGGGGGCCCCAGCGGTTGTTGACGCACCGTCAACAACCGCCAGCTGAGGTGTGCCCGTGCCCGGAACGAGGTCCGACGAAGGACCCCCGTCCGTGTGCACCTCGGTGACGCCGTGTCGGGCGTGCTGGCGCACCACGTCGAGCACGTCGCCCTCGGCGACGAGGACGTCCGCGGTCGCGAGCGCCTCCACGGCGCGCAGAGTCAGCAGTCCCGGATCCCCGGGTCCGGCGCCCAGGAAGGTGACGTGCCCGTGATCGAGGCCGGCGGGAAGGGTGGTGGGGCTCACTGTGCTCGCTCCCCCATCAGACCGGCCGCGCCCTGGGCAAGCATCTCGGCAGCGAGTTCGCGACCGAGCGCCATTGCCTGGTCGTACGTCTCGGGCACGGGACCGGTGGTGGACAGCTGCACCGTGCGCGAGCCGTCGGTCGTGCCGACTATCCCGCGCAGGCGCATTTCGTTGACAATCTGCCCGTCGGCCAGAAGGTCGGCCAGCGCGCCCACCGGGGCGCTGCAGCCGGCCTCCAGGGCGGCGAGCAGTGACCGCTCGGCGGTCACGGCGGCCCGGGTGAACGGGTCGTCGAGCGCGCCGAGCGCGGCGATCAGGTCCGCGTTGTCCGCGGCGCACTCGATCGCCAGTGCCCCCTGGCCGGGGGCGGGCAGAACCGTGTCGACCGACAGGAAGTCGGTCACCTCGTCGATGCGGCCGATGCGGTTGAGGCCGGCGGCGGCCAGCACCACGGCGTCCAGTTCACCGTCCCGCACGTATCCGATGCGGGTGTCGACGTTCCCCCGTATCGGCACCGTCCGTATGTCGAGCCCGTGGCTGCGCGCGTACGAGTTCAGCTGGGCCATCCGCCGCGGCGAGCCGGTCCCGATCCGCGCCCCGCGGGGCAGGTCGGTGAACTTCAGCGCGTCCCGGGCGACGATGACGTCCCTGGGGTCCTCGCGCTCCGGTACGGCGGCGAGCGCCAGCCCCTCGGGCTGCGCGGTGGGCAGGTCCTTGAGCGAATGAACCGCGAAGTCGACCTCACCCCTGAGCAGCGCGTCCCGCAGCGCGGTGACGAAGACTCCCGTGCCGCCGATCTGCGCGAGGTGCTCGCGCGAGGTGTCGCCGTAGGTGGTGATCTCGACGAGCTCGACGGGCCGGCCGGTCACCTGGCTCACGGCGTCCGCGACTTGCCCGGACTGGGCCATGGCGAGTCTGCTCCGCCTGGTCCCGAGCCTCAGTGCCTTGCTACTCATGCTGGCCCTCGGTTCTTGCTGTTCTCAGAGTCGTTGTCGGCCCGGGAGACGGCGGCCACCGTCTCCTGGTCGAGGTCGAACAGGGTGCGCAGGGCATCCGCGTACCCCGCGCCGCCCGGTTCGGCGGCGAGTTGCTTGACGCGCACGGTCGGCGCGTGGAGCAGTTTGTCCACGACGCGCTTGACGGTCTGCGTGATCTCGGCGCGGTGCTTGTCGTCGAGGCCGGGCAGCCGCCCCTCCAGCCGTGCGATCTCACCGGCCACCACGTCGGCGGCCATGGTCCGCAGGGCCACGACGGTGGGCGTGATGTGCGCGGCCCTGAGCGCCGCCCCGAAGGCGGCGACCTCGTCGGCCACGATCCGTCGCACCTGGTCGACGTCGGCGGCCATCGGCGCGTCCGCGGAGGCCTCGGCGAGGGACTCGATGTCGACCAGCCGCACCCCGGTCAGGCGGTGCACGGCCGCGTCGACGTCCCGCGGCATGGCGAGGTCGAGCACGAAGAGCACGGGCGCGGGCCGTGGGGCCTCGGCGACGGGCTCGGGCTTACGGCGCTCGGGGATGCGGCCGACGGTGACGGCGAGGGCCGCGAGCGCGGCGATGGCCTCGGCCTCCTCGGCGGGGTCGAGCACGGTGGCCGGCCCGGTCGCCTGCGGCCCCGGCGCGTTGTCCACCCACGCCGCGTGCTGCTCCAGTTCGGCCGCGGGCATCCCGGCGACGGCAGCCTCACCGAGCATGGAGAAACCGGGGGCGGCCTGCACGGCGGGGAGGTCGAGCGGACAGTTCTCGTCGGCGGCCACACCCGCCGACCCACGGGAGTTCGTGCCGCCCGGGGCGGCTGCCGACCCGCGGAGGGGCGGCACCTCACCGGCGCCGAGTCGCGCGTCCGACCCCCGGCCGGCGGCAACCTCCGGCGCGCCGTCACCGACACGGCCCCGCACCGCCGTCGCCACGGTCTCAGCGGTCAGAACCAGCCCCGTGGCCCCCGTGCAGGAGACGACGACATCGGTACGTGTCAGCTCGCCCGGCACCGCGTTCATCGGTACCGCCCGGGCCAGCACGTCCGTATCGTCGCCGTCGGCGAGTATCTGCGCGAGCCGCTCCGCCCGCTCCCCGGTCCGGTTGGCGACCACGACCTCCGCCACACCGGCCCGCGCGAGCGTCGCGGCGGCCAGCGAGGACATCGAACCGGCGCCGATGACCAGCGCCCGCTTGCCCCGCGCCCAGTCCTGGACGTCCGCGCCGAAGGCCAGCTGCTGCAGCCCGAAGGTGACCAGCGACTGCCCGGCCCGGTCGATCCCGGTCTCGGAGTGGGCCCGCTTGCCGACCCGCAGCGCCTGCTGGAAGAGGTCGTTCAGCAGCCGCCCGGCGGTGTGCAGGTCCTGCGCCTTGCCCAGCGAGTCCTTTATCTGCCCGAGGATCTGCCCCTCGCCGACGACCATGGAGTCGAGCCCGCAGGCCACGGAGAACAGGTGGTGAACCGCCCGGTCCTCGTAGTGGACGTACAGATAGGGCGTGAGCTCCTCCAGCCCCACCCCGCTGTGCTGGGCGAGAAGCGTGGACAGCTCGGCGACACCGGCGTGGAACTTGTCGACGTCGGCGTACAGCTCGATGCGGTTGCAGGTGGCCAGCACCGCGGCCTCGGTGGCCGGTTCGGCGGCGACCGTGTCCTGCAACAGCTTGACCTGGGCGTCCGGGTGCAGCGCCGCCCGCTCCAGGACGCTGACCGGCGCACTGCGGTGGCTCAGCCCGACGACGAGGAGACTCATGCCGGCATCACGGCGGGGACGTCCCCGTCTGGCCCCTGGTCGGCGGACTGCTTGCGGGCGGCGGCGGCCGGGTGCGCGCCGTCACCGGCAGCGCCCTCCTCGCCGGCCTTGCGCTGCTCGTGGAAGGCGAGGATCTGCAGCTCGATCGACAGATCCACCTTGCGTACGTCGACCCCGTCCGGGACGGACAGCACGGTCGGCGCGAAGTTCAGGATGGAGGTGACGCCGGCCGCGACGAGCCGGTCGCAGACCTGCTGGGCGGCGCCGGCGGGGGTGGCGATCACGCCGATGCTCACGCCGTTGTCCTCGATGATCTTCTCGAGGTCGTCGGTGTGCTGCACGGGGATGCCCGCGACCGGCTTGCCCGCCATGGCCGGGTCGGCGTCGATGAGCGCGGCCACCCGGAAGCCACGGGAGGCGAACCCGCCGTAGTTGGCGAGCGCGGCGCCGAGGTTACCGATACCGACGATGACGACCGGCCAGTCCTGGGTGAGCCCCAGCTCGCGCGAGATCTGGTAGACGAGGTACTCGACGTCGTAGCCGACGCCCCTGGTGCCGTACGACCCCAGGTAGGAGAAGTCCTTGCGCAGCTTGGCGGAGTTGACCCCCGCGGCGGCCGCGAGCTCCTCGGAGGAGACCGTGGGTACCGAGCGCTCCGACAGTGCGGTCAGCGCTCGGAGGTACAGCGGAAGCCTGGCGACGGTGGCCTCGGGAATCCCTCGGCTACGGGTCGCCGGTCGGTGAGTTCGGCCAGTTGCCACGGTGCTCCTGCGGGTAGAGCGGGGCTGCAGGCGGTCACACGTTCCTGGACCGCCCCGTCGAATGCAGGCTATGTCTTTGTGAACGCGTGCACAAAGATGGTGTCCGATTTGCCCGGCCAACGTGACCGGGGTCACGCGCCCCCGGCGCACCGGCGCGGAACCGGCGCACGCACACACCCGTTCCTCTTTTCTTGGGGGCAAGACCGCACACGCTCCTCTTCGAATCCCCGCCCCCGAGACCAGACGCCTTCGATCCTAAGCGAGCGCCTTGCGCAGCCGCGTCTCGTCGACGCGCCAGAAGGTGTGCTGGGCGCCGTCGATCAGGACGACCGGAATCTGCTCCCAGTACTGGTCATGGAGTTGTGGATCGAGCGCGATGTCCTTCTCCTCCCACGTCACACCGAGCTCGCTGCACACCTTCTCCACCACAACTTGTGCGTCATCACACAGATGACAACCCTCCTTCCGGACCAGGGTGACCACTCGCTCCTGCGGGTCCGGCGCCTTCCGCCGAAAAATGGGACTCATACGAGCCATTGTGGCGGCGCCGGATCGCTTGTTTAACGGCCAGGCCGCCCAGAGTTCACAACCTCCAAACCTCTCGACTCCGAAGTCACCGAACAAACTGGCTATGCTCACGGGCATGGCCGCTCTAGGATGGCTCACTCCCCGTAGGCGCTCCTCCACGGCGCGGAGCGTGTTGGCAGGCGAGGCCTCGGCCGAGGCCGCCCGCAAGTCGTCGCAGGACTCGGAGACCCCCGACCTCGCCGTCGAGGAACCGGAGTTCCCGGTGCTGGGGGACGACAAGGCAGCCGCCTTCTTCGACCTGGACAACACCGTCATGCAGGGTGCCGCCCTCTTCCACTTCGGCCGCGGGCTCTACAAGCGCAAGTTCTTCGAGACCCGCGACCTCGCCAAGTTCGCCTGGCAGCAGGCATGGTTCAGGCTGGCCGGCGTCGAGGACCCGGAACACATGCAGGAGGCCCGCGACTCGGCACTGTCGATCGTCAAGGGCCACCGCGTCGCCGAACTGAAGTCCATCGGCGAGGAGATCTACGACGAGTACATGGCCGAGCGCATCTGGCCGGGCACCCGCGCCCTCGCGCAGGCCCACCTGGACGCGGGTCAGAAGGTCTGGCTGGTCACGGCCGCCCCGGTGGAGATCGCGCAGGTGATCGCCCGCCGTCTGGGCCTGACCGGCGCCCTCGGCACGGTCGCCGAATCGGTCGACGGCGTCTACACGGGCAAGCTGGTCGGCGAACCCCTGCACGGCCCGGCGAAGGCGGAGGCGGTCCGCGCGCTGGCGGGGGCGGAGGGCCTGGACCTCTCGCGCTGCGCGGCGTACAGCGACAGCCACAACGACATCCCGATGCTGTCCCTGGTCGGCCACCCGTACGCCATCAACCCCGACACCAAGCTCCGCAAGCACGCCCGCAGTCTGGACTGGCGTCTGCGGGACTACCGCACGGGCCGCAAGGCCGCGAAGGTGGGCATCCCGGCGGCGGCGGGCGTGGGCGCGGTGGCCGGCGGCACCGCCGCGGCGATCGCCATCACCCGACGGCGCCGCTGAGTTCACCCGCACCACTGTCGAAAAGAGGGGCGTCGCGTGTGCGACGCCCCTCTTTCGTTTTGCGGACCGTCCGCACAAACAAGCCAATCCGCAGGTCATCCCCCCACAGGCCGCTGTCCAGTCGCATTGGCTGCACACGGCCACAACACGCCCCGTTCCCAGCCGTAAGCCGAACCTTTTCGATCAACAAACGGTCACTCTCTGGTACTTGATCGTGCGCCAATCGGTTACGGAAGCGACGTAATCGATGATTTGAGCAACTCGGTGTAGCAGCGCCTGTACGAAGCGTTATTCTCCTCAGACGCAATCCGGTACCCCTCCGTCGCTACGACGGGTGAACGGTCCCGTACTGCACGTGATGGAAGCTCTGCCTCTGGGAGTCCCGTGTACCCACACGTCGGGGTTGACGCCTCGGGCCTGGCTACGCTGCGCGCAACGGTCCACAACCTGTTGCGCGACTTCGTCCCCACCGCGTACGCCGTCCCCGCCCTCGCGGGCGCCGCGACCGCGCCGGTCGGCCCGTGCTACGCACTGGCCGACGGCGGCGCGGCGGTCGGCAGACGAGGCCGCACGGCCGCCGCCGGCACCACCGCCCGCCGCCCCGCCGCGGACAGCGACAGCGCCCGGATGATGGACCTGGTCGAGCGCGCCCAGGCCGGCGAGGCCGACGCCTTCGGGCGCCTGTACGACCAGTACAGCGACACCGTCTACCGGTACATCTATTACCGCGTGGGCGGGAAGGCCACCGCCGAGGACCTCACCAGCGAGACGTTCCTGCGCGCCCTGCGCCGCATCGGCACGTTCACCTGGCAGGGCCGCGACTTCGGCGCCTGGCTGGTCACGATCGCCCGCAACCTGGTCGCCGACCACTTCAAGTCGAGCCGCTTCCGGCTGGAGGTGACCACCGGCGAGATGCTCGACGCCAACGAGGTCGAGCGCTCCCCGGAGGACTCCGTCCTGGAGTCCCTCTCCAACGCCGCCCTGCTCGAGGCCGTCCGCCGGCTCAACCCGCAGCAGCAGGAGTGCGTGACCCTGCGCTTCCTGCAGGGCCTCTCGGTCGCCGAGACGGCCCGCGTGATGGGCAAGAACGAGGGCGCGATCAAGACCCTGCAATACCGGGCCGTGCGGACCCTCGCCCGGCTCCTGCCGGACGACGCCCGCTGACCCCCGACACGTTCCGCGACGCCCAACTCACGTTCAGTGAAAGTCCGTTGACTTCCCGATCCGATCATCCGTCGTCCGTAACCCAAGTGCCGCGCCGCTCGTTGTGCGGGATGCAGGCTCCCTGTGGTCACTCCCTGGCCGACTCCGATCACTCGATCGTGTGGTCGCCGTCGGGGCGTGCAACCCTCAGGACCCCCTGGGGAGTCGACCGTCATGACGAGAGGAGGTGCCGCCAGTGATCGCGAACGTATCGGCGCACCGGCGGGCGAACGCCTTCGCCCAGGCCCTGGACGAGCAGCCCGACCGGGACACGGCGGCTCAGCAGTCCGATCCACCCCCACCGGCGGCGGCACGGACGGAGCAGGCCGAGCTGCTGGCCCTGGTGGTCGACCTCGGCGAGCTGCCCAAGCCGGAGCTGGACCCCGAGGTCAAGGTCGTCCAGCGGGCTCAGCTGGTGGCCGCCTTCGAGGCCATGCTGCAGGGCGCTGGTGGCGAGGCGGCGGATCCTTCGGTACCCGAGCAGCGCTCGCATCGCTCCCGGGGCACCCACCGCGCGAGCGGGCTGGGCAAGCTGCGCCCCCGGTCCAGGCTGACCAAGGGGCTCGCCGCGGGCGGGCTCGGCGTCGGCGTCGCCGCGGGAGCCTTCGGCGGAGTCGCCGCGGCCAGCTCGGACGCCCTGCCCGGAGACTCGCTCTACGGCCTCAAGCGCGGCATCGAGGACTTCAAGCTCAATTACCTCACCGAGGGCGCGGACCAGCAGGGCCAGGCCTATCTCGACCTCGCCTCGACCCGGCTGAACGAGGCACGCCGGCTGATGGACCGCGGCCGCGGCGGCCACCTCGACCACGAGTCGGTCGGCGAGATCCGTCGCGCCCTGTCCGGCATGCAGCACGACGCCTCCGAAGGCCACCGACTGCTGCACGAGGCGTACGAGAGCGACCCGCATTCCCTCGGCCCCATCCAGGCCCTCTCCGCCTTCTCCCGATCGCACCGCGAGGTCTGGGGCGCACTGCGCGACAAGCTCCCGGTTCAGCTCGGCGACGTCAGCGACGAGGTGTCCTCGGTCTTCGACGCCATAGACGAGGAGGTCGCCCCGCTGCAGTCCCTGCTCCCGCAGCCACCCGCTCGGGGCGGCGACGGCAGGCGAGGCGGTTCGAGCACGGCGTCCACGGGCCCCGGCCACGGCTCGCACTCGCCGGGCACCGGGAAGGGCTCCACGGACAGCGGCCGCTCCAGCAGCCCCAGCGGCTCGGCCACCACCGGCAGCGACGGCCTGATCGGCGGCAACACCGGCGGTCTGCTCGACCCGCCCAAGTCCAGCGGCACCGCCTCCCCGTCGGCGAGCGGTTCCCCCAGCGCCAACCCGGACGTGACCATCCCGCCCCTGCTCCCGGGCCTCCTGCCCGGCCTGGGCATCGAGGGCGACAACCAGAACTCCTAGGCGGTACGACGGTGGGGGCGCCCTTCCCTGGAAGGGCGCCCCCACCGTCGTACCGGAGCACTCAGAAGAACACCGACCGGCGCTGCACGAGCAGCTTGTAGAGCGTGTGCTGGATCTGCTCCCTGACCTGTTGGTGGGCAGGGGGATCGCACCCAGCGGGCCCAGCCACGGGAAGGTCGGCGTCAGCGGGACGTACGGGAACCCCAGGAGGCGAGCCAGCGACCCATCCACATGGCCGCACTCGCACCGCTCCGCGGGCTTCGCACGGCTGCGCCGGACTCCGTCCGTCGAGGCTCCAGACCGCGACCTCGCCTCAGAAGAACACCGACCGGCGCTGCACGAGCAGCTTGTAGAGCGTGTGCTGGATCTGTTCCCTGACCTGGTCGGTCAGGTTGAACATCAGCATCGGGTCCTCCGCCGCCTCCGGCGGGTAGCCATCGGTCGGAATCGGCTCGCCGAACTGGATCGTCCACTTGGTGGGCAGGGGAATCATGCCCAGCGGGCCCAGCCACGGGAAGGTCGGCGTCAGCGGGACGTACGGGAACCCCAGGAGGCGAGCCAGCGTCTTCGCGTTGCCGATCATCGGGTAGATCTCCTCAGCGCCCACGATCGAGCACGGGATGATCGGGGCGCCCTTGCGCAGGGCCGTCGAGACGAACCCGCCGCGCCCGAAGCGCTGGAGCTTGTAGCGCTCGGAGAAGGGCTTGCCGATGCCCTTGAAGCCCTCCGGCATCACACCGACCAACTCGCCCTGGCCGAGGAGGCGTTCGGCGTCCTCCGCGCAGGCCAGGGTGTGACCGAGCTTGCGGGCCAGCTCGTTGACGACCGGCAGCATGAAGACCAGGTCGGCGGCGAGCAGCCGCAGGTGCCGGTCGGCGGGATGGTTGTCGTGGACGGCGACCTGCAGCATCAGGCCGTCCATCGGCAGGGTGCCCGAGTGGTTGGCGACGATCAGCGCGCCGCCGTCCTTCGGGATGTTCTCGACGCCCTTCACCTCGACCCGGAAGTACTTCTCGTACACCGGCCGCAGCAGGGACATCAGGACCTGGTCGGTCAGCTCCTCGTCGTACCCGAAGTCGTCGACCTCGTAGTCGCCGGTGAGCCGGCGGCGCAGGAAGTCGAGCCCGTGCGCGATGCGCCGCTCCAGGCCGCCCTCGTCCCGTGGCCTCTCGGGCTGCTGTTCCTCACGCGTCACGGGAACATCATCCTGCGTCGGGGCCCTGCCGGGCAGGGGCTGGACCTCTCCGACCTGCGCGGGTTCCGCGGTCTTGCGCCGGCTCCCCGCGCCCCGGCGGCGCGGCGGCCGCTGTACGGCGCTCCCGCGGGAGCGGTCGTCGTCGAACGGAATGACCTTGGCATCCGCCATCGTTGATGCGCTCCTCAGTTGGCGCTTTGCGTCGGGGGGTGGCCACCGCCCGGGACGGGCAGTGCGGCGATCCGGTCGACGACCCCCGCGAGGGCCTCCGGCGGCAGGAGTCCGGGTCCGTGGCTGCGGGCGAAGTCGGCGAAGGTCTCCGCCGTGGTGTACTTCGGCCGGAAGCCGAGTGTCTCGCGCATCTGGTCCGTCGCCACGACCCGGCCGTGTGTCAGCAGCCGGATCTGCTCGGGCGAGAAGTCGGTCACTCCCAGGGTACGCACCAGCGAGCCGGCCCAGGTGACGGCCGGCAGCAGCAGGGGCACGGTGGGCTTGCCGAGCCGCCGCGAGCACTGCGACAGCAGCAGGACGCCGTCGCCGGCGATGTTGAAGGTGCCGCTGTTGAGCGTGCCCCGCTCCGGTTCGTGCGCGGCGATCCGCAGCACCTCCATCACGTCGTCCTCGTGCACGAACTGCAGCCGGGGGTCGTAGCCGAACACGGTCGGCAGCACCGGCAGCGCGAAGTAGGAGGCGAGCGGGGTGTCGGCGGCCGGGCCGAGGATGTTGGCGAAGCGCAGCACGCAGACGGCCACGTCGGGCCGCCGGCGGGCGAAGCCCCGGACGTATCCCTCGACCTCGACCGTGTCCTTCGCGAAGCCGCCGGAGGGCAGCGACTTGGGCGGGGTCGTCTCGGTGAAGACGGCCGGGTCGCGGGGCGCTGAGCCGTACACGTTCGTACTGGACTTCACCACCAGGCGTTTGACCGTCGGCGACTTCTGGCAGGCACCGAGCAGCTGCATGGTGCCGATGACGTTGGTCTCCTTGACCGTGGCCCTGCTGCCGCTGCCCAGCGCCATGGCCGTCACATCCAGGTGTACGACCGTGTCGGTGCCCGTCTCGGCGAGCACGCGCGCGATGGTGGGCTGCCGGATGTCGGCCTGGATGAAGTCTGCGCCCCCGAGATGGTGCTCGGGGGGAACCGCGTCCACGGCGACGACCCGGTCCACCCGCGGGTCACGCTGGATCCGTCGGACGAACCGACCCCCCAGCCTGCGGGCCACTCCGGTCACGAGCACGACCTTGCCCAAGATCAGCGCCTTCCTTCCAGCACATCCGGTAGTCGTAGCCTGCCGCGTTCCCCGTGTGTGGCCAACTTAGCGGGTCGATGTTGCGCTGTGATGACCGCCCAATGCATGAAGTAACCACATCCACAGACGTACCGATCGGACCAGGCCATGTGAACGTCCGCGAATCGAGAACGCATGTGGCCCCCCACCGGATGCGGTGGGGGGCCACATGACCACGCTAATGACGCCGCGTCGCCTTACTTCTTGTTGCGACGCTGAACGCGCGTGCGCTTGAGCAGCTTGCGGTGCTTCTTCTTGGCCATCCGCTTGCGCCGCTTCTTGATAACAGAGCCCACGACTACCCTCGCTCACTTCTCATCACTCGGTGTTTGGGCGCCATGGGCCCACACGACCTACGAGGGGCTAGCCTACCCGTCCGAGCGCTGAGGTCGTAATCGAGGTGTCAACGAGGGGTCCGGGGAGCTCCCTGAGTGCCCTGAGGATCTCCGTCGGACCCGTCGTCGTCAGGCGGTTTCCACCCCCACGTAGCTCTCGCGGAGGTACTCGTGAACCGCGTTCTCGGGGACGCGGAAGGACCGCCCCACCCTGATCGCGGGCAGATGACCACTGTGCACCAAGCGGTACACGGTCATCTTCGACACTCGCATCACCGAGGCGACCTCCGCCACGGTAAGGAACTGAACCTCGCTCAGAGGCCTCTGTTCAGCAGCCATGACACACCTGAACCTTCCGCACTCGACGGCCACCGGCTTCCCCTTCCGGTGACTCTTCGTCGCTGCGTGCTCACTCCCCAATGTAGGGGCGGGTGATGCGAGTGGGGAAGAGGTGCACCCATCGGCGGCCTACTGTGACAGACACGCTCGATTGAGTACGTAGCGGGTAAGCGGCCGGTAGTAATCAGACCGCACAGCGTCATCAAGTGGAACGACGACGGACACGACCCCCTCAGCCTCCCCCACAAAGAGCGCGGGGTCATCCGTATCTGCCAGACCAATGGCCTCAAACCCCAGCTGACCTGCCCCGCAGACCCAGCCGTGATCCCCGATGACGAGCTCGGGCAGCGGTCCGCCGGCCTCGGCGGCCGCGGCCAGGGCGAGGCGAACCGGCATCGGTGAATGCGTGTGCGCGCCGGTCGCACAACCGGGGCGGGGCGTCCCGGGTTCCCGGACGAACGCGACTCGCCGTACGTACTCAAGGTTGTACGTGCGTAGACCGAACCGGGTCGTTATGTCGACACAGCGACCATGCGCCGGTGTGAGGACGGTACATCCCGCCGCCGACAGCGCGTCCGCCAAGGCGGCGTAGAAGCCGAGCAGTCGGTGCGGGTGTCCGGTGCCGAGGAGCACAGGGGCGCTGCGCTGGGCCGCAGCCGCCAGACGTTCGGCGAACGCATCCAGAGCGGTCAATGTCAGTTCAGGATCGATCACGTCGTTGCCTGAGACATGATGCGGATCGGCCGAAACACCGCACTTTCGCGCCATCAATTCAATCAAATCACGCTGTTTCCATGTCCATTTGGGATCGATTCCGATCAGCACCCGGGGGTCGCGAGCCGCGAAGAGCCGGTAGCTCCGCAGGCTCTCCTCGCGCGAGGTGGCCACCGGCCCGGCGAGGCGGGCAGCCAGCAGATGAGCGCGCAGGGCTCCGGTGCTCAACACGCTTGCGATGGTGGCGGACCGGCCCGGCCACGGCCACCCGAACAGGGAAACAGCGCACAGTTGGCGTAACGGCCCTCGCGGCCCTACGCCAGCAGGCCCCGCAGCGGGAACACCGCCCGCCGGGTCGCCAGCACCGCCTGGTCGAGCCGGTCCGCGGGGTCGTATCCCGCCTCCCACTCGGCGAAGGACACCGGCCACCGCCCGTCCGTCATCCGCCCCGGCGCCAACTGCCGCGTCCGCGCGAAGACCTCCTGCCGCCAGCTCTCGGGGATCACCGTCTCCGGCGCGATCTCACGTCCCGCCGCGATCCCCACCAGATGCGTCCAGGACCGCGGCACGACCTCGACCACCGCGTATCCGCCACCGCCCAGCGCGACCCACTTCCCGTCGGCGTGGCGGTGCGCCAGGTCGTGACAGGCGACCTGCACCGCCCGCTGCGCGTCCAGCGACACGGCGAGGTGCGCCAGCGGGTCCTCGAAGTGCGTGTCGGCCCCGTGCTGCGTCACCAGCACCTGCGGCCGGAAGTCCGCGAGCAGTTCCGGCACCACGGCGTGGAACGCCCGCAGCCACCCCGCGTCCCCTGTCCCGGCGGGCAGCGCCACGTTCACGGCCGACCCCTCCGCCGAGTCGGCCCCCGTCTCCTCCGGCCACCCGGTCTGCGGGAACAGCGTCCGCGGATGCTCGTGCAACGAGATCGTCAGGACCCTCGGGTCCTCCCAGAACGCCGCCTGCACGCCGTCCCCGTGATGCACGTCCACATCGACGTACGCGACCCGCTCGGCCCCCAGCTCCAGCAGCCGCGCGATCGCGAGCGAGGCGTCGTTGTAGATGCAGAACCCGGAGGCGCCGCCCGGCATCGCGTGGTGCAGCCCGCCCGTGAAGTTCACGGCGTGCAGCGCCTCCCCGCGCCACACCGCCTCGGCCGCCCCCACGGACTGCCCGGCGATCGTCGCGGACACCTCGTGCATACCGGCGAAGGCGGGATCGTCCATGGTCCCGATCCCGTACCCCCCGTCCGCCGCGCCGGGGTCCACCGAGGCCGCCTTCACGGCGTCGATGTAGTCCTCCCGGTGGACGAGCCGCAGCGTCGACTCCCCGGCGGGCTTCGCCGCCACCACCTCGACGTCCTTGTCCAGCCCGAAGGCATCGACGAGATGCTTGGTCAGGGCGAGCCGGACCGGATCCATCGGATGGTCCGGACCGAAGTCATAGCCCGTTACTGCCTCATCCCACATCAGCTGTGCGCGGCCGCTCATGCTCGCCACCGTATCGGTCCGGCCGAGGTGCGAACGAGCGGGCGTACACGAGGGTCACCAGCACCAACACCATCGGTACGAGCATCGCCCAGCGGTAGCTCCACGTGTCGCCCAGCGCCCCCACCAGCGGCGAGCCGATCAGGAACCCCACGTAGTTGAAGACGTTGAGCCGCGCCACGGCCGCGTCGGACGCCCCCGGGAACAGCCGCCCGGCCGCCGCGAACGTCTGCGGCACCAGCACACACAGTCCCAGCCCCAGCAGCGTGAACCCGAGCATCCCGACCCACGCCCCCGGCGCCACGGCCACCACGGCGAACCCCGCGGCCGCCACCACCGCCCCCAGCCGCACGACCGCGACGGCCCCGAACCGCCGTACCCCCGCGTCCCCCAGCGTCCGGCCCAGCAGCGTGGTCACCATGTAGACGTTGTACGGCACGGTCGACAGCTGCTCCGAGCTCCCGAGCACGTCCTTCAGGTACTTCGCGCTCCAGTTGGAGACGGTCGAGTCCCCGATGTACGCGAAGGTCATCACCAGGCACAGCGGCAGCAGCAGCTTGAAGACGACGGACTGCGTCTCACCGCCCGACGCGTCCTCCGCGTCGGAGGCGGTGCCCGCGTCGACGTACCACCGGCTGCCGACCAGGACGGCGGGCAGCAGCACCGCGACGACCGGCAGATACGACACCCACAGCGCGAGATGCCAGTGCGCGCCCACCCAGGCCAGCGAGGCCCCCACGATCCCGCCGAGGCTGAACGCGGCGTGGAAGCTGAGCATGATGCTGCGCCCGTACGACCGCTGCAGGCTCACCCCGAGCATGTTCATCGAGGCGTCCAGCCCGCCCACGGCCAGCCCGAAGGCGGCCAGCGCGATCCCCAGCTCGGCCAGCCGGTCTCCCGACCCGACGCCGATCAGCGCCAGCATCACCACCGGCTGCAGACACCTCAGCAGCACACTGGGCCGTATCCGCTTCACCAGCTGCTCGGTCGTCACGCTGCCGACGCCGGCCAGGATGGGCACGGCCGCCAGGAAAGCGGGCAGCAGGGCGTCGGAGACGCCGTACCGGTCCTGGATGGCCGGGATACGGGTCACCAGAAGGGCGAAGGTGGCGCCCTGGACGAAGAAACTGAACGCCAAAGAGGCCCTGCCGCGCCGCAGCACATCTGTCATGGCGGCGAGCGTAGGGCCCCTGGCTACCTGTGGGTAGATCCAGCCAAAGATGAATTTTCCTCAGCTTTGCCTGCGGTGCTGTCAGGCGGCGACCGCGACCTCGCCCCGCACCGGCTGAGCGGTCGCGTTCACCTCGGCGGTGAGCATCCTCGCCATGGGCTCGGCGGCGGCCTTGCGGCTGACGAAGAGGGCCAGCGTGATCGCCCCGGCGAGGACGACCGACCCGAGCCAGACCATGGTGTCGACGGGCACGGTGTACGCCCCCACGATCCGCGCCGCGCACTCCGCGAGCAGTGCCACGCCCCACACCCCGGAGAAGACCCGCTCCGACCGCCGGAACGCGGCCGAGCCGACCGCCAACCGCTCCCAGGCGGCCTCCCTCGCCGCGTCACCTCGCGTCAGGAAGGGCTTGAACGCCTCCGTCATCATCGGCCGGCCCATCGCCACGGATACCAGGACGGCGATCCCGATCACGCTGCTGACGCCACTGTCCTTGGCGAGCATCAGCCGCGGGTCGCCCGAGAGGAAGCTCAGCGCCAACGACACCACGTTGACCACGAGGATGAGCGCGGCGAGCGAGTTCGCCTTCCGCTCCTTGACGGCGCTCCACACGGTGCGCACGGCCGGCACCACGCTGCTCAGTGCCAGCGCGGCGAAGGTGCCGGTACCGAAGGCCTCCTTGAAGAGGTAGTAGGACCCGACGGGCACCGCCACGTCCACGATCAGCGGCCCGAAGGTGCTCTGCTTGCTCGCCTTGCCGGTGGTGCTCGTCTTCGTCGTCATGCGTTCAGCTTCGCGGACGGCACCCGCACGGCAGTAGAAACGATCGTCCGGGGCTCGGCATGACATTTGTCAGCCGAGCAGCCCCGCCAACTCACCCATGTCGTCGAAGAGTCGGGTGGCCCGGGCGAGCTTGCCGGCCGGCGTCATCGCGGTGAAGCCGTACACGTCCATCCCGGCCGCCACGGCCGCCCGCACGCCCAGCGGACTGTCCTCGACGACCACACACCGCTCGGGTGCGACACCCATCCGCTCGGCGGCGTACAGGAACAGATCGGGAGCCGGCTTGCCCCGCCCCACGTCCTCGGAGCTGAAGATCCGCTCCTCCCCGAACCACCGGTCCAGCCCGGTCGTCCGATGCCCCACCCGAATCCGCGCATGGCTCCCGGACGAGGCCACGCAGTACGGCACCCCGTCCGCCGCCAACTTCTCCAGCACCTCGCCGACGCCCGCCACGGGCTTCAACTCCCGCTCGAAGGCCGCGAAGACGCGCGCGTGGAACACGTCGTCGAAGTCCGCGGGCAGCGCCTGCCCCGTCCGCTCCAGGACCAGCTCATGAACCCGGTGCATGGCCGAGCCCATGTAGTCCCGTATGGAGTCCTCGTACGACGTCGGGTGCCCAAGCTCGGTCAGGTAGGCGGCAAGGAGCCGGTTGGAAATGGGCTCGCTGTCGACGAGCACGCCGTCGTTGTCGAAGATGACGAGGTCATAGCGCATGGAGTCACTGTAAACGCAGAAAACCCCGCACCTGAAAGGTGCGGGGTTTTCCCACAATTTGTTCGGCGGCGTCCTACTCTCCCACAGGGTCCCCCCTGCAGTACCATCGGCGCTGTAAGGCTTAGCTTCCGGGTTCGGAATGTAACCGGGCGTTTCCCTCACGCTATAACCACCGAAACACTATGAAGTTAGACCGGAAAAAAACACGGTCGTTGCCTCAGAACTAACACAGTGGACGCGAGCAACTGAGGACAAGCCCTCGGCCTATTAGTACCGGTCACCTCCACACGTTACCGTGCTTCCAGATCCGGCCTATCAACCCAGTCGTCTACTGGGAGCCTTACCCCATCAAGTGGGTGGGAGTCCTCATCTCGAAGCAGGCTTCCCGCTTAGATGCTTTCAGCGGTTATCCCTCCCGAACGTAGCCAACCAGCCATGCCCTTGGCAGGACAACTGGCACACCAGAGGTTCGTCCGTCCCGGTCCTCTCGTACTAGGGACAGCCCTTCTCAAGACTCCTACGCGCACAGCGGATAGGGACCGAACTGTCTCACGACGTTCTAAACCCAGCTCGCGTACCGCTTTAATGGGCGAACAGCCCAACCCTTGGGACCGACTCCAGCCCCAGGATGCGACGAGCCGACATCGAGGTGCCAAACCATCCCGTCGATATGGACTCTTGGGGAAGATCAGCCTGTTATCCCCGGGGTACCTTTTATCCGTTGAGCGACGGCGCTTCCACAAGCCACCGCCGGATCACTAGTCCCGACTTTCGTCCCTGCTCGACCCGTCGGTCTCACAGTCAAGCTCCCTTGTGCACTTACACTCAACACCTGATTGCCAACCAGGCTGAGGGAACCTTTGGGCGCCTCCGTTACTCTTTAGGAGGCAACCGCCCCAGTTAAACTACCCATCAGACACTGTCCCTGATCCGGATCACGGACCCAGGTTAGACATCCAGCACGACCAGACTGGTATTTCAACGACGACTCACCGCGAACTGGCGTCCGCGTTTCAAAGTCTCCCAGCTATCCTACACAAGCCGAACCGAACACCAATATCAAACTGTAGTAAAGGTCCCGGGGTCTTTCCGTCCTGCTGCGCGAAACGAGCATCTTTACTCGTAGTGCAATTTCACCGGGCCTATGGTTGAGACAGTCGAGAAGTCGTTACGCCATTCGTGCAGGTCGGAACTTACCCGACAAGGAATTTCGCTACCTTAGGATGGTTATAGTTACCACCGCCGTTTACTGGCGCTTAAGTTCTCAGCTTCGCCCCACCGAAATGGAGCTAACCGGTCCCCTTAACGTTCCAGCACCGGGCAGGCGTCAGTCCGTATACATCGCCTTACGGCTTCGCACGGACCTGTGTTTTTAGTAAACAGTCGCTTCTCGCTGGTCTCTGCGGCCACCCCCAGCTCACCGTGTAAAACGGATCACCGAGTGTGGCCCCCCTTCTCCCGAAGTTACGGGGGCATTTTGCCGAGTTCCTTAACCATAGTTCACCCGAACGCCTCGGTATTCTCTACCTGACCACCTGAGTCGGTTTAGGGTACGGGCCGCCATGAAACTCGCTAGAGGCTTTTCTCGACAGCATAGGATCATCCACTTCACCACAATCGGCTCGGCATCAGGTCTCAGACACATGAGCGGCGGATTTGCCTACCACTCGTCCTACACCCTTACCCCGGGACAACCACCGCCCGGGATGGACTACCTTCCTGCGTCACCCCATCACTCACCTACTACCAGCTCGGGTCACCGGCTCCACCACTCCGACCTCGTCCGAAGACTCAGCCGGCGGCTTCACGGGCTTAGCATCACTGGATTCAATGTTTGACGCTTCACAGCGGGTACCGGAATATCAACCGGTTATCCATCGACTACGCCTGTCGGCCTCGCCTTAGGTCCCGACTTACCC
Source organism: Streptomyces sp. C1-1 (assembly GCF_050214755.1). Lineage (NCBI taxonomy): Bacteria > Bacillati > Actinomycetota > Actinomycetes > Kitasatosporales > Streptomycetaceae > Streptomyces > Streptomyces sp. C1-1. The sequence goes on from NZ_CP189826.1 coordinate 4,618,655, forward strand.
TGGGCAGATCAGCTTGACCCAGGAACCCTTAGTCAATCGGCGCAAACGTTTCTCACGTTTGTATCGCTACTCATGCCTGCATTCTCACTCGTGAACCGTCCACAACTACCTTCCGGTGCTGCTTCACCCGGCACACGACGCTCCCCTACCCATCACAGCGGGCGTTGGCCCTCATGCTGCAATGACACGACTTCGGCGGTACGCTTGAGCCCCGCTACATTGTCGGCGCGGAATCACTAGACCAGTGAGCTATTACGCACTCTTTCAAGGGTGGCTGCTTCTAAGCCAACCTCCTGGTTGTCTCTGCGACTCCACATCCTTTCCCACTTAGCGTACGCTTAGGGGCCTTAGTCGATGCTCTGGGCTGTTTCCCTCTCGACCATGGAGCTTATCCCCCACAGTCTCACTGCCGTGCTCTCACTTACCGGCATTCGGAGTTTGGCTAAGGTCAGTAACCCGGTAGGGCCCATCGCCTATCCAGTGCTCTACCTCCGGCAAGAAACACACGACGCTGCACCTAAATGCATTTCGGGGAGAACCAGCTATCACGGAGTTTGATTGGCCTTTCACCCCTAACCACAGGTCATCCCCCAGGTTTTCAACCCTGGTGGGTTCGGTCCTCCACGAAGTCTTACCTCCGCTTCAACCTGCCCATGGCTAGATCACTCCGCTTCGGGTCTTGAGCGTGCTACTAAAACGCCCTGTTCGGACTCGCTTTCGCTACGGCTACCCCACCCGGGTTAACCTCGCAACACACCGCAAACTCGCAGGCTCATTCTTCAAAAGGCACGCAGTCACGAGATGGAAGCAAGCTTCCATCCGACGCTCCCACGGCTTGTAGGCACACGGTTTCAGGTACTATTTCACTCCGCTCCCGCGGTACTTTTCACCATTCCCTCACGGTACTATCCGCTATCGGTCACCAGGGAATATTTAGGCTTAGCGGGTGGTCCCGCCAGATTCACACGGGATTTCTCGGGCCCCGTGCTACTTGGGTGTCTCTCAAACGAGCCGCTGACGTTTCGACTACGGGGGTCTTACCCTCTACGCCGGACCTTTCGCATGTCCTTCGCCTACATCAACGGTTTCTGACTCGTCCTGCCGCCGGCAGACGACAGAAGAGAGATCCCACAACCCCCACGACGCAACCCCTGCCGGGTCTCACACGTCGTAGGTTTGGCCTCATCCGGTTTCGCTCGCCACTACTCCCGGAATCACGGTTGTTTTCTCTTCCTGCGGGTACTGAGATGTTTCACTTCCCCGCGTTCCCTCCACTTGCCCTATGTGTTCAGGCAAGGGTGACAGCCCATGACGACTGCCGGGTTTCCCCATTCGGACACCCCCGGATCAAAGCCTGGTTGACGACTCCCCGGGGCCTATCGTGGCCTCCCACGTCCTTCATCGGTTCCTGGTGCCAAGGCATCCACCGTGCGCCCTTAAAAACTTGGCCACAGATGCTCGCGTCCACTGTGCAGTTCTCAAACAACGACCAGCCACCCATCACCCTGCTCCGAAGAACAAGTTCACTGGGGCCGGCGACTGAGGAAAAACCATTCCCTCAGACACCCAACAGCGTGCCCGGCCGGCTCCCGCCCGGAGATCATGCGTTCCACGCTCTTGCGAGCAGTACTAGCAGCCTCCGACCCAGAACCCGGCCGAATAGTCAACGTTCCACCCATGAGCAACCAGCATCAGACGTTCGCCGATGTACTGGCCTCTGACCGAGCGAACTCGGTAAGAAGTGCTCCTTAGAAAGGAGGTGATCCAGCCGCACCTTCCGGTACGGCTACCTTGTTACGACTTCGTCCCAATCGCCAGTCCCACCTTCGACAGCTCCCTCCCACAAGGGGTTGGGCCACCGGCTTCGGGTGTTACCGACTTTCGTGACGTGACGGGCGGTGTGTACAAGGCCCGGGAACGTATTCACCGCAGCAATGCTGATCTGCGATTACTAGCGACTCCGACTTCATGGGGTCGAGTTGCAGACCCCAATCCGAACTGAGACCGGCTTTTTGAGATTCGCTCCACCTCACGGTATCGCAGCTCATTGTACCGGCCATTGTAGCACGTGTGCAGCCCAAGACATAAGGGGCATGATGACTTGACGTCGTCCCCACCTTCCTCCGAGTTGACCCCGGCGGTCTCCCGTGAGTCCCCAGCACCACAAGGGCCTGCTGGCAACACGGGACAAGGGTTGCGCTCGTTGCGGGACTTAACCCAACATCTCACGACACGAGCTGACGACAGCCATGCACCACCTGTACACCGACCACAAGGGGGCGCCCATCTCTGGACGTTTCCGGTGTATGTCAAGCCTTGGTAAGGTTCTTCGCGTTGCGTCGAATTAAGCCACATGCTCCGCCGCTTGTGCGGGCCCCCGTCAATTCCTTTGAGTTTTAGCCTTGCGGCCGTACTCCCCAGGCGGGGAACTTAATGCGTTAGCTGCGGCACCGACGACGTGGAATGTCGCCAACACCTAGTTCCCACCGTTTACGGCGTGGACTACCAGGGTATCTAATCCTGTTCGCTCCCCACGCTTTCGCTCCTCAGCGTCAGTAATGGCCCAGAGATCCGCCTTCGCCACCGGTGTTCCTCCTGATATCTGCGCATTTCACCGCTACACCAGGAATTCCGATCTCCCCTACCACACTCTAGCTAGCCCGTATCGACTGCAGACCCGAGGTTAAGCCTCGGGCTTTCACAATCGACGTGACAAGCCGCCTACGAGCTCTTTACGCCCAATAATTCCGGACAACGCTTGCGCCCTACGTATTACCGCGGCTGCTGGCACGTAGTTAGCCGGCGCTTCTTCTGCAGGTACCGTCACTTTCGCTTCTTCCCTGCTGAAAGAGGTTTACAACCCGAAGGCCGTCATCCCTCACGCGGCGTCGCTGCATCAGGCTTTCGCCCATTGTGCAATATTCCCCACTGCTGCCTCCCGTAGGAGTCTGGGCCGTGTCTCAGTCCCAGTGTGGCCGGTCGCCCTCTCAGGCCGGCTACCCGTCGTCGCCTTGGTGAGCCATTACCTCACCAACAAGCTGATAGGCCGCGGGCTCATCCTTCACCGCCGGAGCTTTTAACCCTCACAGATGCCTGCGAGAGTGTTATCCGGTATTAGACCCCGTTTCCAGGGCTTGTCCCAGAGTGAAGGGCAGATTGCCCACGTGTTACTCACCCGTTCGCCACTAATCCCCACCGAAGTGGTTCATCGTTCGACTTGCATGTGTTAAGCACGCCGCCAGCGTTCGTCCTGAGCCAGGATCAAACTCTCCGTGAATGTTTTCCCGTATATCGGGATGAACACCACGAGAGCGGAACAGTCGAGCGGAATAGGCCCGACCGTTCACAGCGTCCTCGCTGTGTTTTCTTCAAAGGAACCTCGCCACCAGGAAATCCCGGTGTCGGGGTATCAACATATCTGGCGTTGACTTTTGGCACGCTGTTGAGTTCTCAAGGAACGGTCGCTTCCTTTGTACTCACCCTCTCGGGCTTTCCTCCGGGCGCTTCCCTTCGGTCTTGCGTTTCCGACTCTATCAGATCCTTTCGGCGTCTGATTCCCAGTCAGAGGGGGTTGTCTTCCCGGCTGTTGGGCCGTTCCGACGAGTGAGACTTTAGCGGATTCCCGGCCCCCGCGCTAATCGGCGGCCTGCGTCCTTCGAACGCGGATTCCTCATTTCGCGAATACGCACGCCAATAAAGCGACGGCAGCCTGATCGACTGCAGTCGAGTAGTGGTTGGTACTGCGGAATGGCTGTCCGGGGACCGACCGGAGTCGGCTCTCACGTCGGACAACTCGAAGAACCCTACGGACCCGCCCGGGGCGTGTCAACTTGCGGACAGACCGCGTCCCGGAGGCGTACGCTCGGGGCCATGACTACGCGTACGTGCACCCATCAGTGGTGGGCCGCCTGACGGCGGCCGTACTCACGTATGCACAACGGCCGCCGCTTCGGCGGCCGTTCTCGTTTCTCCCTCCAGAGCTCCGGAGGGCCGGCCGCCGGAGCGGCGGCCCGACCGGAGAAGGAGTGGAGAGATGACACGGGTCTTCAGCGGGATTCAACCGACCGGGCACCTGACGCTGGGGAACTACCTGGGGGCCATGCGGCGCTGGGCCGAGGTCGACCAGCATCAGGCCGACGCACTGTTCTGTGTGGTCGATCTGCACGCGCTGACCATGGACCATGATCCGGCGCGGGTGCGCAGACTCAGTCGGCAGGCCGCGACCCTGCTGCTCGCCTCGGGGCTGGACCCCGAGCTGTGCACGCTCTTCGTACAGAGTCATGTCGACGAGCACGCGCGGCTGTCGTACCTGCTGGAGTGCGTGGCGACCGACGGTGAGATGCGGCGGATGATCCAGTACAAGGAGAAGGCCGCGAAGGAGGCCGCCCGGGGCAGAAGCGTGCGGGTGTCGCTGCTGACGTATCCGGTGCTGATGGCGGCGGACATCCTCGCGTACGGGACGGACGAGGTACCGGTGGGTGAGGACCAGGCGCAGCACGTGGAGCTGGCGCGGGATCTGGCGGTGCGGTTCAACCAGCGCTACGGGCACACGTTCCCGGTGCCGCGGGCGACGCTGCCGGCGGTGGCCGCGCGGGTGATGAACCTGCAGGAGCCGACGCGGAAGATGGGGAAGTCGGACGAGTCGGGGCTGGGGGTCGTCTATCTGCTCGACGAGCCGGACGCCGTACGGAAGAAGGTCATGCGGGCCGTGACCGACAGTGGGCGGGACGTCGTCTACGACCCCGAGGAGCGGCCGGGGCTCGCGAACCTGCTGGAGGTCCTCGCCGCTTGCACGGGCGGAGACCCGGAGGCCCTGAGCGGTGCGTACGAGTCGTACGGCGCTCTGAAGAAGGACACCGCGGAGGCCGTGGTCGAGGTACTGAGGCCCCTGCAGGCCAGGCACCGGGAGCTGTGCGCCGATCCCGGGCATGTGGAGGAGGTGCTCCGGGCCGGTGCCGGGAGGGCTCGGGCGATGGCCCGGCCGACGGTGGATGCCGCCTATCGCGCGATCGGGTTGCTGCCTGCCGTCGCCGAGGGGGCGGAGGCGGATGCCGGTGCGGTGCTGAACGCGGTGCGGTAGGCGCGCGGGCTGGTGGCGAGGCGCGACGCGAAGTGCTGGCGCATCGTGACCTCGCTGCCGAAGCCGGCGCGGCGGGCGACCTCGGGCATGGGCAGGTCGGTGCGTTCGAGGAGTCTCTGGGCGGCGGCGATGCGCTGGTCGAGGAGCCAGCGCAGGGGGGTCGTTCCCGTTTCCGCGGTGAAGTGGCGGGCGAAGCTGCGCGGCGACATGCCGGCATGGGCGGCCAGGTCGGCGACCGTGAGCGGTTCGTGGAGGTGGCGCAGGGCGTGTTCGCGTACGGCGGCGAGGGTGTCGGCGTCGCGGTCGGCGCGGGGTGTGGGGTGCTCGATGAACTGTGCCTGGGTGCCGGTGCGGAACGGGGCGGTGACCATCGAGCGGGCGATGGTGGCCGCCGCTTCGGCGCCGTGGGAGCGGCGTACGAGGTGGAGGCAGAGGTCGATGCCGGCCGCGGTGCCGGCCGCGGTCCAGATGTTGTCGTCCTCGATGAACAGGGCGTCGGGGACGACGGTGACGTGGGGGTGGTGGGCGCGCAGGAGGTCGACGAGGTTCCAGTGGGTGATGGCGCGGCGGCCGTCGAGGAGTCCTGCCTGGGCGAGGGTGAAGGCTCCGCCGCAGAGGGCGGCGATGGTGGTGCCGCGGGCGTGGGCGCGGCGGAGGGCGTCGAGGACCGGGGTGGGTGCGGGGGTGAGGTGGTCGTCGAGGCCGGGGACGACGATCAGGTCGGCTCGGGGCAGCCAGTCGAGGGTGCGGTCGGGCAGTAGGGCCATGCCGCCGCGCATCGGGATGGGGGTGGTGCTGTCGGTGGCGACTCGGCGCAGGTCGAAGGCGGGGGCGCCGCGGTCGGTGCGGTCGGTGCCCCAGACCTCGGTGATGACGGAGACGTCGAAGGCACGGATGCCGGGGAAGGCGAGGAGGGCGACGCGGTGGGCGGGGGCGTCCGGGGCACTGGCCATGGATGGCAGTAAACCATCGATCGCTGTCTTTTCACCTGCTGGGACGCGGGGGCCGGCGGCGGCAGGATCGTGGGCATGGAGATCGCGGAGAACGCAGCACTGGTGGTCGTGGACGTGCAGAAGGGCTTCGACGAGGCCGGCTTCTGGGGGCCTCGGAACAACCCGGAGGCCGATGACAACATCGCGGCGCTGATCGACGTATGGCAGTCGACGGGGCGGCCGGTCGTGTTCGTGCGGCACGACTCCTCGAAGCCGGAGTCGCCGCTGCGGCCCGGATACGAGGGCAACGAGCTGAAGGAGTACGTCGAGGAGAGGAGGGGGAGGGGGGCCGGGCCCGAGCTGTTCCTGACGAAGACCGTGAACTCGGCGTTCCTCGGGACGCCGGATCTGGGTGCCTGGCTGCGGGAGGCGGGGATCTCGCAGTTCGTGCTCGCCGGCATCCAGACGAACATGTGCGTGGAGACGACGGCTCGGATGGGCGGGAATCTCGGGTACGAGGTGGTGGTCGCGTACGACGCGACGTACACCTTCGATCTGGAGGGGCCGTTCGGCTGGCGGCGCAGTGCGGAGGAGCTGGCGCAGGCGTCGGCGGTGTCCTTGCACGGGGGCGGGTTCGCGCGGGTGGTGAACACGAAGGAGCTGGTGGACACGGCGGCGGTGTGAACTGCCGCCCCCGGCGGGCCGGTCGGGGTCAGTCCTTCTTGCCGGAGGCGAGTTCGCGGCTGCGGTCGCGGGCGGCCTCGAGGGCGGCGATGAGGGCGGCGCGCACGCCGTGGTTCTCGAGTTCGCGGATGGCGTTGATGGTCGTGCCCGCGGGTGAGGTGACGTTCTCGCGGAGCTTGACCGGGTGTTCGCCGCTGTCGCGGAGCATGGTCGCGGCGCCGATCGCGGACTGCACGATCAGGTCGTGGGCCTTGTCGCGGGGCAGGCCGAGCAGGATGCCGGCGTCCGTCATGGCCTCGACCAGGTAGAAGAAGTAGGCCGGGCCGGAGCCGGAGAGGGCGGTGCAGGCGTCCTGCTGGGACTCGGGGACGCGCAGGGTCTTGCCGACGGCGCCGAAGATCTCCTCGGCGTGGGCGAGGTGTGCGGCGGTGGCGTGGGTGCCGCCGGAGATGACGGACATGGCCTCGTCGACGAGGGCGGGGGTGTTCGTCATGACGCGGACGACGGGGGTTCCGGCGGCCAGGCGCTCCTCGAAGAAGGAGGTGGGGATGCCGGCGGCGCCGCTGATGATCAGGCGGTCGGCGGGGACGTGCGGGGCGAGCTCGTCGAGGAGGGTGCCCATGTCCTGCGGCTTGACGGTGAGGATCAGGGTGTCGGCGGTCTTGGCGGCTTCCGGGTTGGTGACCGGGGTGACTCCGTAGCGGGTGCGGAGTTCTTCGGCCCGCTCCGGGCGGCGGGCGGTGACCAGGAGGTCGGCCGGGGCCCAGCCGCCGCGGATCATCCCGCTGAGCAGAGCTTCGCCGATCTTGCCGGTGCCGAGGACTGCGACTTTCTGGCTCATGGGGTCATCCTCGCACCGGCGGTGCGGGGCCGGGGCGGCTGTCCGGCTGGCGGAACGCCGCCGCGCGGGCCGCTATGCGGTGCGCCTCCTGAGGGTGGCCGCGCCGAGACCGAGGACCAGAAGGGCGCATCCGGCGACGATGAGGGCGTCGCGTACGAAGGCGGTCGTCATGTCGGTGTGCCTGAGGACCTCGTTCATGCCGTCGACGGCGTAGGACATGGGCAGGACGTTCGAGATGCCCTCCAGGACGGGCTGCATCTTCTCCCGCGGGGTGAGCAGGCCGCAGAGGACCAGCTGAGGGAAGATCACGGCCGGCATGAACTGGACCGCCTGGAACTCGGAGGCGGCGAAGGCGGAGACGAACAGGCCGAGGGCGGTGCCGAGGAGGGCGTCGAGGAGCGCCACCAGGAGCAGCAGCCATGGCGAGCCGATGACGTCCAGGCCGAGGAACCACAGGGCCAGGCCGGTGGCGATGGCGGACTGGACGATGGCGAGGGCACCGAAGGCGAGGGCGTAGCCGGCGATCAGGTCGCCCTTGGCCAGGGGCATCGCCAGGAGGCGTTCGAGGGTGCCGGAGGTGCGTTCGCGCAGGGTGGCGATGGAGGTCACCAGGAACATGGTGATCAGCGGGAAGATGCCGAGCAGTGAGGCGCCGATGTTGTCGAAGACCTGTGGGCTGCCGTCGTAGACGAAGCGGAGCAGGAAGAGCATCAGGCAGGGCACCACGAGCAGCAGGGCGATGGTCCGGGGGTCGTGGCGCAGCTGGCGCAGGACGCGGGCGGCCGTGGCGAGGGTGCGGGAGGCGTTCATCGGACGGTCTCCTTGCGGGTGCCGGTCGCGGCCGCCTGGTCGACGAGGTGGAGGAAGGCGGCTTCGACGGTGTCGGTACGGGTGCTGCTGCGCAGGGCCTCGGGGGTGTCGTCGGCGAGGATCTCGCCGTCGCGCATCAGCAGCAGGCGGTGGCAGCGCTCGGCCTCGTCCATGACGTGGGAGGAGACGAGGAGGGTGGCGCCGCGCTCGTCGGCGATGCGGTGGAAGAGGTTCCACAGGTCGCGGCGCAGCACCGGGTCGAGGCCGACGGTCGGTTCGTCGAGGACCAGGAGTTCCGGGGTGCCGAGGAGGGCCACGGCGAGGGAGACGCGGCTGCGCTGGCCGCCGGAGAGGTTGCCGGCGAGGGCGTCGGCGTGCGAGGTGAGGTCGACGTCGGCGATGGCGCGGGTGACGTTGTCGTGGCGGCGCTCGGCGGCGGCGCGGCCGGGGTCGAGGATCGCCGCGAAGTAGTGGAGGTTCTGGCGGATGGTCAGGTCGTCGTAGACGGACGGGTCCTGGGTGACGTAGCCGATGCGGGAGCGGAGTGCGGCGTCGCCCGCGGGGCGGCCGAGGACTTCCAGGGTGCCGGTGACCTTGGCCTGGGTGCCGACGATCGAGCGCATCAGGGTGGTCTTGCCGCAGCCGGAGGGGCCGAGCAGGCCGGTGATCTGGCCGTGCGGCACGGTGAAACGGAGGTCGCGGAGGACCTGGCGTGCGCCTCGGACGACGCTCAGCGCCTCGGCCCGGACGGCGGGTTCCTCCGGGGCGGGCTCCGGGGGGTCGGTGCGCGCCGACTCGTAATTCATCATGTGCTGAATAATCCTCTCGGCCGCGTTTCGGCGTCAAGGGCTGAACGGCCCATGGCCCGCTGATTCGTGCCGGAGCCCGGGGTCGGGGAGGCGACGATCAGCAGGACGTCGTACGTCTCCTCGACCGTGCCGTCGGGGAAGGACCGCAGCAGGTGCGCGCGCTCCTGCGCGAGGAAGGCGGCCGTCGCCTCCGCGCCCTGCACCAGGAAGATCGAGTGGCTGCCGATGTTGGCCAGGTGGGTGTCGACGGAGACCGTGCGGCTCCAGCGGACGACGCGGTGGGCGTGGGCGGGGACCTCGTCGACGCCCTCGAAGGCGAGTGCCGTGCGGACGGTGGCCGCTCCCTGCTTGTTGCCGTACTCGCCGCGGAAGTGGTGCCGGATGCGGTCGGACTGCTCGGCGATCCACGGGACGTCGGACGCGTCCTGGTTCCACCACATCGCCAGCGCACCGCCGGGCCGCAGTACGCGCCGCGCCTCGGCCAGCGAGCGGGCCGGCCGCGTCCAGTGCCAGGCCTGGGCGTAGGTGACGAAGTCGACCGAGTCGTCCGCCAGCGGGAGGGCGTCGCCGTCGCCCAGGACGAGCGGAACGCCGGGCAGGGCGCGGCGGAACTCCGCCCCCATCCCCTCGCCCGGCTCCACGGCGATCACCTCGGCGCCACGGGCACGCAGCAGGCCGGTCGCGATGCCGGTCCCGGCACCCACGTCCGCGACCCGGGCGCCGTCGAGGGAACGGCCCGCCAGGTCCTCGATCGCGTCGAGGAGGGCGGGTGGATAGGAGGGCCGGTTGGCGGCGTACTGGGCCGCGGCGGCGTCGAAGGAGCGGGCACGGGCGGTGCGGGAGGGAGCCGTCATACGGCCATGGTGGCCCTCGCCGGGGGCGGGGGCGGGGGCGGCGGGATTTCGGTGTGCCGGGTTCTCGGGCTGGCGGGGTCTCGGCGTGCGGGCTTCTCGGGCTGGCGGGGTCTCGGCGTGCGGGGTTCTCGGGCTGGTGGGGTCTCGGCGTGCGGGTTTCTCGGCGTGCGGGCTTCTCGGGCTGGCGGGGTCTCGGCGTGCCGGGCCGTGGGCGTGCCGGGTCGTGGGCGTGCCGGGGGCTCGGCGTGCCGGCCCGCGGCGGCCGGGGCCGTCAGGAGCGGCGGCGCTTCTTGGACGGGTCGCCGGTGCGGCGGGTGCTGCGCTTCTCGTGCCGCTCGCGCGCCGCCTCGTACTCCTGCCGGTGGAGCTTCTCGCCGGGGGCCTCGGTGAGGGAGCGGAAGAAGTAGGCGAGGAGCGAGCCGACGAAGCCGATGGCCAGCAGGCCGCGCAGGGAGGCCTGGCGGTCGGGGTCGGGTCGGCGGGAGAAGGAGTCCCAGGTGTTGCGGAAGGCCAGCGCGCTGCACACGGCGAACATGACGACGACCAGGACCATCACGAAGACGCCGGTGTCGGCGATCCGCAGCCCCTGGAAGGCGAAGCGCAGGACCAGGCAGGAGGCGACGGCGGCGACGAGCGAGCCGACGGCCGCGGCGGCGCGGCGCAGGGGATAGCCGTTGTCGTGGTCCACCCAGGTGGTACCGAAGAAGCGCAGGGGCTCGGGCCGGGGGCCTCCGGTGGAGCCCGCCTTGTCCTGGGTGCCGGGTTCGTCGCTCACGGGACGATTATGGCGGTGGGGCGGGGGCGGGCTCCGGCCGGGCCTAGGAGCAGCGCGGTGCCACGTATCCGTCGCTGCCGGTGTTCACGTACGTGTCCGAGATGTACTCGCCGTTGTCGATGTTGTCCCAGATATCGGAGGTGCCGTAGTAGCCCGAGACCGTGGTGCCGGGCCGCTGGCAGAAGATCGGGACCGAGGCGCCCACGGGCAGGACGCGGACGATGGAGTAGCCGGTGCCCGGACCACTGCGGACGTTGACGCGGGTGTCCGGTGCGATCGGGTAGTACCGCACGGTGGCCGCCGCGGGGGTGGCCAGCGCTCCCATCGTCATGAGCAGGGCCCCGGTGGCCGCCGTGAGCAGGACGGACCGACGGCTCTTGGAGATCATGGACATCCTCCGGGTCGTGGTGTTCGGTCAGCCGCCGCAGCGGGGGCGGATGTAACCGTCGCTGCCGGTGAGGACGTAGGCGTCCGAGATGAACTCGTCGCTTCCGATGCAGTCCCAGATGCTGCTCGTGCCGTACGGGCCGGTGACGGACGTACCGGGAGACTGACAGAGGATGGCGACGCGCGAACCCTCCGGCAGAACACGGACGATGGGGTAGCTGGTACCCGGGCCGCTGCGGACGTTGAGGCGGACACCCGGTGCGATCGCATACGTCGTGGACGCCGCCGCGGCCATCGTCGACACGGCCTCCTCCTCGCCGCCCTCGACCTCTTCCACGTGGTCAACAGACATGAAAAACCTCCCCCGTTGCTCCCCATGACATCCATGGGGCCCCATTGATTCCCCTGAATCGCGCCATGAAACACACATACGCGACTCGCACGCGGAAGCTAGCACGCCGCCTCTGTCTCGTACGACCCATCGACTAGGCTCCGTGCGTCGCGCGCGCGGACGTACAGCACGGGGGTGGTTCCATGGCGCCACAGCACGACACCGGAGCGGGCGCGGAAGCGGAACTTCCCGACTACGCCGGTCACTACCGCCTGGAGTCCTGCCTCGGCTCGGGCGGCATGGGTGTGGTGCACCTGGCGCGGAGCACCTCCGGCATGAAGGTGGCGGTGAAGGTCGTCCATGCCGAGTTCGCCAAGGACCCCGAGTTCAGGGGGCGGTTCCGGCAGGAGGTGGCCGCGGCTCGGCGGGTCAGCGGGGCCTTCACCGCGCCCGTTGTCGACGCGGATCCGGAGGCCGAACGGCCCTGGATGGCCACCCTGTTCATCCCCGGGTCCACTCTCTCCGATCATGTGAAGCGGAACGGGCCCATGGACGCTGCTCAGTTGCGCCGGCTGATGGCGGGGCTGGCCGAGGCACTGCGCGACATCCACCGGGTGGGCGTCGTGCACCGGGACCTGAAGCCCAGCAATGTGCTACTCGCCGACGACGGTCCGAAGGTCATCGACTTCGGCATTTCTCGGCCAAAGGACAGCGAACTGCGGACCGAGACGGGGAAGTTGATCGGGACGCCGCCGTTCATGGCGCCCGAGCAGTTCCGGCGTCCGCGGGAGGTCGGCCCGGCGGCGGACGTCTTCGCACTGGGGTCGGTGATGGTGCACGCGGCGACGGGGCGCGGGCCGTTCGACTCCGACAGCCCGTACATCGTCGCCTACCAGGTGGTGCACGACGAGCCCGACCTGGCGGGCGTACCGGCGAATCTCGCGCCGCTGGTGCTGCGGTGCCTGGCCAAGGAACCCGAGGACCGGCCCACACCCGACGAGTTGATGCGGGAACTGCGGTCGGTGGCGGCCTCGTACGACACGCAGGCGTTCATACCGGCGCAGCGGTCGGCGGACCCGTCCGCGCCGCCCGCGCAGGACGCGGAGGAGCGGCAGGCGGAACCGGTGAGGGGGCGCCGTCGCAGGCGGGCCGTCCTCGTGGGCCTGGCGCTGGCTCTCGTCGTCGGTGGCGGGCTCGCCTGGACGCAGTTGCCGGACGACGGCAAGGCCGCCGCGCACCGGAAAGCCGCCGCTGCTCCCTCCGCCTCCCCGGAGCCCAAGTCCTGGGCGACGAAGCCGGCCCGTAAGGCGAGCGGCGTGCCCAAGTGCACCTTCGGCGTGCGGAAACTGCTGTGTGTCCAGCACGGACTGGTCTCCGCCCTCGGTCCGGCCGACGGCAGCGTGCTCTGGCGGCGCAGCCTGCCCCTGAGCGGCCCCTCCCTCCCGGCGCCGGTCGTCTCGGGTGGGCTGGTGCAGGTGCTGGCCGGTGGCGGGAAGCGTGTGGAGGCGCTCGATCCGTCGTCCGGCAGGACTCGGTGGAGTCTGGACGTCTCGGCCTACCGCGGCATTCGCTACGCGGGCGGCATGCTGCTGCTGAGCGGCGCCGACGGCAAGGTGACCGGCGTGGACAGCGCCTCGGGAGCGACGCGGTGGAGCCGGCGGATACCCGGGCTGAGCGAGCCGTACTTCCTGTCATTCCCCGGGAGTCCGCTGGCCATCGCCACGACGGTGACCGGGGACGGGACGAGGACGCGCGTCACCGCGGTCGACGCCACGACGGGAGACGTCCGCTGGGACGCGCTGCTCGACGGCAGTCTGACCCCTGTCGGCATCACGGGAGGCAGCGTCGTGTTCCTGTCCGTCGACCGGACGAGCGCCGCGTCGGACACCGTCATCCGTTACAACCCGGAGACGAAGGTGTCCCGTCGGGTGGCGCTGCGGGTTCCGCTCGGACAGGCGGGAGCCACCGTTCACAAGAACCTGGTCTTCGTCCTGGGCACCGGGGGTTCCCTGACGGTCGTCGACACCGGCGCCGGCAAGCAGCTGTGGTCTCTCGAAACCGCCGTGAGCCGGGGCTCGGCACCGGTCACCGACGGCCGACGGGTCTATTTCACCGCCGCCGACGGGCGACTGCTCGCCGTGGACGCCGCCGGGGGACGGCTCCTCGGACAGACCTCACCGCGGCTCGGCACGGACACGGCCGCTTTCACAGCCACCTTGCCCTCGCCCCAGATCTCCGGCCCCCACATCTACGCCTCCGCCCCCGACGGCACCGTCTTCTCCGTCGACTCCCGGAATCCCGCCGCCTGGTAGCGCGGGCGCCTCCGGCGCGGCGGGACGCGAAGGGGCCGCCCCCGTGGTGGAGGCGGCCCCTGAGTCGGGTTCGGGCAGGGGGTCAGCCCAGCTTGGACACGTCCCGCACCGCGCCCTTGTCCGCGCTGGTCGCCATCGCCGCGTAGGCCCGCAGCGCCGCCGACACCTTCCGCTCCCGCGACTTCGGCGCGTACGTGCCGCCCAGCGCCGCGTCCCGTCGCGCGAGCTCGGCCTCGTCGACCAGGAGCTCGATCGTGCGGTTCGGGATGTCGATGCGGATGCGGTCGCCGTCCTCGACGAGCGCGATCGTGCCGCCGGACGCGGCCTCCGGGGAGGCGTGGCCGATGGACAGGCCCGACGTGCCGCCCGAGAAGCGGCCGTCGGTGATCAGGGCGCAGGTCTTGCCGAGGCCGCGGCCCTTGAGGAAGGAGGTGGGGTAGAGCATCTCCTGCATGCCGGGGCCGCCCTTGGGGCCCTCGTAACGGATGACGACCACGTCGCCGTCCGTGACCTGCTTGTTGAGGATCTTCTCGACCGCTTCCTCCTGCGACTCGCAGACGACCGCCGGGCCCTCGAAGGTCCAGATCGACTCGTCGACGCCGGCCGTCTTGACCACGCAGCCGTCCACCGCCAGGTTGCCCTTGAGGACCGCCAGGCCGCCGTCCTTGGAGTACGCGTGCTCGGCGGAGCGGATGCAGCCCTCCGCCGCGTCCTCGTCCAGCGCCTCCCAGCGCTCGGACTGGGAGAAGGCCTCGGCGGAGCGGACGCAGCCGGGGGCCGCGTGCCACAGTTCGACCGCCTCGGGCGAGGGGGAACCGCCGCGCACGTCCCAGGTCTTCAGCCAGTCCGCGAGGGACGGGCTGTGGACCGAGTGGACGTCCTCGTTGAGCAGGCCGGCGCGGTGCAGCTCGCCGAGCAGGGCCGGGATGCCGCCGGCGCGGTGCACGTCCTCCATGTAGTACGTGCGGTTCTTCGCGACGTTCGGGGCCACCTTCGCCAGGCACGGCACCCGGCGCGAGACCTCGTTGATCTCCTCGAGGCCGAACGGGACGCCGGCCTCCTGGGCGGCGGCCAGCAGGTGCAGGATCGTGTTGGTCGAGCCGCCCATCGCGATGTCCAGGGCCATCGCGTTCTCGAAGGCGGAGAAGGTCGCGATCGAGCGGGGCAGGACCGTGTCGTCGTCCTGCTCGTAGTAGCGGCGGGTGATGTCCATGACCGTCCGCGCGGCGGCGACGTAGAGCTGCTTGCGCGCGGTGTGGGTCGCCAGCACCGAGCCGTTGCCGGGCAGGGAGAGGCCGATGGCCTCCGTCAGGCAGTTCATCGAGTTGGCGGTGAACATGCCGGAACAGCTGCCGCAGGTCGGACAGGCGTTCTCCTCGATACGGAGGATGTCCTCGTCCGAGATCTTGTCGTTCACGGCGTCGGAGATCGCATCGACCAGGTCGAGGGTGCGGACGGTGCCGTCGACGAGGGTCGCGCGGCCGGCCTCCATCGGTCCGCCGGAGACGAAGACCGTCGGGATGTTCAGGCGCAGCGCCGCGTTCAGCATGCCCGGCGTGATCTTGTCGCAGTTGGAGATGCAGACCAACGCGTCGGCGCAGTGCGCCTCGACCATGTACTCGACGGAGTCCGCGATCAGGTCGCGGGAGGGCAGCGAGTACAGCATGCCGCCGTGGCCCATCGCGATGCCGTCGTCGACGGCGATGGTGTTGAACTCGCGCGGGATGCCGCCCGCCTCGACGATCGCCTCGCTGACGATCCGGCCGACCGGCTGCAGGTGGGTGTGGCCGGGGACGAACTCGGTGAAGGAGTTGGCGACGGCGATGATCGGCTTGCGGCCGATGTCCGCACCGGGTACACCGGAGGCGCGCATAAGGGCGCGGGCGCCCGCCATGTTGCGGCCGTGGGTGACTGTGCGGGACCTCAGCTCGGGCATCGTCGCTCGCTCCTTCAGACAGATAGGGCTGCTACCGAGACTACGCCGGTCATCCAGGGGTCGGGACGCGGTGTCCGGAATGCGGGACGATCGTCTCGTAGGGCCGCGCCGCCGCCGTAGGGACTCGGTCGGGCTCGGTGGTCTTCGTCCTGGCGACCGCACCGCCGCCGTTGGGGCTCAGTACCCGGTGAGGTGTCCCTGCACCACCGGCGCCACCCGCGCGATCACCTGCTCGATGTCCGCCGAGGCCAGCGGCTCCAGCTTGATCACGTACCGCATCATCGCGCACCCCACCAGCTGCGCGGCCGCCAGCTCGGCGCGCAGCTCCGCGTCCGGCGCGTCCAGCTGGGCGGCGACGCGGCGCATCAGCTGGGAGGCGATCAGGCGGCGGAAGACGGTGGCGGCGGTCTCGTTGTTGACGGCGGAGCGCAGGATCGCCAGCAGGGGCGTACGGGTGGCGGGGTTCTCCCAGACGCCGAAGACGAAGCGGGTCAGGCGCTCGCCGACGCCGTCGAGCGGTCCGTCGGCCACCGCCTCGGGCGCGTTCAGCGCGGGCGCGAAGGCGACCTCGATGGCCGCCGCGAAGATCTGTTCCTTGGTGCCGAAGTAGTGGTGCACCAGCGCCGAGTCCACGCCGGCCGCCTTCGCGATCCCCCGTACGGACGTCTTGTCGTATCCGCGTTCGGAGAACTCCTCGCGGGCCACGGTCAGGATGCGGTCCCGGGTGCCGGCGGACTCCGTGCGGGTTCGCCGGCCCCGGCGCCGGGAGGTGACCTCGGGTCCGGTCACGGCCGGGGCACCCGCACCGCGGACGCGAGGTGGAGGCGGGTGAAGGCCAGGGCCTCCGCCAGGTCGGCCTCGCGCTCGGCGCCGGACATCGCACGACGGGTGTTGACCTCGATGACGACATGGCCGTCGAAGCCGGTCCGGGCGAGACGTTCCAGCAGCTCGGCGCAGGGCTGGGAGCCGCGGCCGGGCACCAGGTGCTCGTCCTTCGCCGAACCCTTGCCGTCCGCGAGGTGCACATGGCCGAGGCGGTCGCCCATCCGGTCGACCATCTGCAGCGCGTCGGAGCGGGCCGTCGCACTGTGGCTGAGGTCGATCGTGAAGTGGCGGTAGTCCTCCTTGGTCACGTCCCAGTCGGGGGCGTACGCCAGCATCTCTCGGTCGCGGTAGCGCCAGGGGTACATGTTCTCGACGGCGAACCGCACGTCGGTCTCGTTCGCCATGCGCCAGATCCCGGTGACGAAGTCACGGGCGTACTGGCGCTGCCAGCGGAAGGGCGGGTGGACGACGACCGTGCTCGCGCCCAGCTTCTCCGCCGCCGCCTGGGCGCGCTGGAGCTTGACCCAGGGGTCGGTGGACCACACGCGCTGCGTGATGAGCAGACAAGGGGCGTGCACCGCCAGGATCGGGATCTGGTGGTAGTCGCTGAGTCTGCGCAGCGCCTCCATGTCCTGGCTGACCGGGTCCGTCCACACCATGACCTCGACACCGTCGTACCCGAGGCGCGCGGCGATCTCGAAGGCCGTCGCCGTGGACTCCGGGTACACGGAGGCCGTGGACAGCGCGACCTTCGCATCCGGGATGCACACTGGCTCCGCCATGCCGACAGGTTACGGGGTGCGGTGGGCGGGGTGCGGGGCACCTATTCGCCGTTGTGGCGTTCACCACGGGCGCGTGCGGGTGTTTTGTGGCGTGTCGCGCGGTTCCCCGCGCCCCCGCCTCCTACTCCGACCCCATGTGATCGAGCCGACGCAGGATCACGCCCTCCCGCAGCGCCCAGGGGCAGATCTCCAGGCACTCCACGCCGAACAGGTCCATCGCACCCTCGGCGACCAGGGCACCCGCGAGCAGCTGGCCCGCCCGGCCCTCCGACACGCCGGGCAGTTCGGCCCGCCGGGCCGTCGTCATTTCCGCCAGTTTCGGGACCCAGGCCTCCAGGGTCTCCCGCTTCAGTTCACGCTGGACGTAGAGACCCTCCGTCGACCTGGCCGCGCCGGCGAGACGGGCCAGCTGCTTGAAGGTCTTCGACGTCCCCACGACGTGGTCGGGGGCGCCGAAGCGGCTGAACTCGCCGACGGTACGGGCGATCTGGGCGCGCACATGGCGGCGCAGGGCCCTTATCGGCTCCGGGCCGGGCGGGTCGCCGGGCAGCCAGGCCGCGGTGAGGCGGCCGGCGCCCAGCGGGAGGGAGACGGCGGCGTCCGGCTCCTCGTCCATGCCGTAGGCGATCTCCAGGGAGCCGCCGCCGATGTCGAGGACGAGCAGCTTGCCCGCGGACCAGCCGAACCAGCGGCGGGCCGCGAGGAAGGTGAGCCGGGCCTCCTCCGCGCCGGTGAGGACCCCCAGCTCGACGCCGGTCTCGGCCTTCACGCGCGCGAGGACGTCGTCGGCGTTGCCGGCCTCGCGGACGGCGGAGGTCGCGAAGGGCAGCATCTCCTCGACGCCCTTGTCCTCGGCGGCCTGCAGGCACTCGTGGATCACGGCGACCAGCTTCTCGATGCCCTCGGGGCCGATCGCCCCGCTGTCGTCGAGGAGTTGGGCAAGGCGCAGCTCCGTCTTGTGCGAGTGCGCGGGCAGCGGTCGCGCGCCAGGGTGCGCATCCACCACCAGCAGATGCACCGTGTTCGAACCCACGTCGAGGACACCGAGTCTCATGTACGGAACGCTACTGCCAGCGGGGCCGTACTCCGTCCTCGGTGGGGCTGCGGGAGCCTTAGGCTGGTCCTGTGCCAAAGACGAAAAAGGCAAAGGACGACAAGTCGGCGGCGGCAGCCACAGCCGCCGAGGGTCCTTTGCGGGCGAAGTCACAGAAGCCGAAGACTCCGAAGCCGGTGAAGATGTCGAAGAAAGCCCGGGAAGCCGACGAGAAGGGCCTCGACTTCGCGCGCGCGTGGGTGGAGTTCCCTGATCCGGCGGACGACGAACAGGTCTTCCGGTGCGATCTGACATGGCTGACCTCTCGCTGGAACTGCATCTTCGGCAGCGGCTGTCAGGGCATCCAGGCGGGCCGCGCGGACGACGGGTGCTGCACGCTGGGCGCCCACTTCTCCGACGAGGACGACGAGAAGCGCGTCGCCGAGCACGTGGCGAGGCTCACGCCGGACATCTGGCAGCACCATGCCGAGGGCACGGCGCAGGGCTGGATCTCCGAGGACGAGGACGGCGACCGCCAGACCCGCCCGTACCAGGGCTCCTGCATCTTCCAGAACCGGCCCGGGTTCGCGGGCGGCGCGGGCTGCTCGCTGCACATCCTCGCTCTTCGGGAGGGCCGCGAGCCGCTGGAGACCAAGCCGGACGTCTGCTGGCAGCTTCCGGTCCGGCGTACCTACGACTGGATCGACCGCCCCGACGACACCCGGGTCCTGCAGGTCTCCATCGGCGAGTACGACCGCCGGGGCTGGGGTCCGGGCGGCCACGACCTGCACTGGTGGTGCACGTCGGCGACCTCGGCGCACGGCGCGGGCGAGCCCGTGTACGTGTCCTACCGGGCGGAGCTGACCGAGCTGATGGGCAAGGCCGGCTACGACCGTCTCGTCGAGCTGTGCGAGCAGCGGCTGGCCTCGCAGCTGCCGTTGCTGGCACCGCACCCCGCCGACCCGGCGGGGTGAGCGGCCCGTCCGGGGGGTTGGGAAGCTGACTCGCCTGGCGGCCACCGAGGGCTACGACGTGGACGGGCTCGGTGTGCCGCTGTCGCCCGGCGGCGGCGTCGAGCCGCCCGGGTCGGAGGGGGCGGAGTCTGTGGGCGTGGGGTCGGGGGACGACGGCGGGTCGCTCGGGGTCGAGGGCGCCGAACCGGTCGGGTCGGGGTCGGACGGAGGCGGCGGGTCGGCCGGACCGGTGGGGCCGGGGTCGGAGGGGCCGGACGGGTCCGAGGGGCTGGGCGCGGTGCCGTAGCCGTCGATGGAGACGACGGCGCCTGCCGGTGAGATCGCCACCCGTGCGCTCCAGTGGCCGGACGGCTCGCGCAGATGGTCGACGTACACCTTGATCGTGAACGTCTCGCCCGGCGCGAGGGTCCCCGAGGACCTGCTGAAGTAGAGCCAGGAGGCGCCGGTGGTCGCCGACCAGCTCACCGGTGCGGACCCGGTCGCGGCGAGGGTGACGAGGGTGGTGTCGCCGCTGTTGCGGGCAGACACCTGCAGACGGCCGGCGCCCTTCCCGCCGGCCCCGGCGACGCCGATGACCTCGACGGAGACGTCCGTCCTGGCGGCCTTGCCGAAGCGGCCGTCGGGCTTGGCGCTGGCGTTCCCGGCGTTCTCGTAGCCGCCGGCCGCCTCGCCGCCGAGGGTGTCGGCGCCGTGCGCCTCACTCGCGCTGGCGGACCGGCCGTCCGTGCCCTCCCCCACCGGGGCGGCCCGGTAGGCGGCCCAGAGCGCCAGGACCGGGGCCGCCACGACGGTGGCCACGACCGTCGTCGTCACGGCACGCGCGCGAAGCCGGTCGCGGCGGGCGGCCCGGTCCTTGGGGTCCATGGGGAAGCCGCGCCGGTCGAAGCGGGGCAGGGTGGCGCCACGCGTGCGTGCGTGATGTGCCAGCGCGACGTGCAGGGCCGCGCGGGGCGCCTCCAGCACCGGCAGTTCGGCCGGAGTGACCATCGCGCCGGGCCACCTCCCCGGGATCGCGCGCTCGGCGGCGCGCCGGCAGACCGGGCAGTCGTCGACGTGCCGGACGAGTTCCTTGCGCACCGCCGAGCTGAGCACCAGCTGGTGGTCACCGGCGAGCCGGGCCACCGCCGGGCAGCCGCCGGTCTCCACGACCGCGAGGGCCGCGCGCGTGCGCTCGACCTCGCAGGCGGCGGAGGCGAGCAGTTCACGGGCGGCGGCGAGGTCCAGGCCGAGTACGGCGGCGACCTCGTGGGCGGCGAGGTGGTGGCGCACGGCGAGTTCGAGGGCCTCGCGCTGCTCCGGGGTGGTTCCGGCCGCCTCCGGCCAGGCGAGCTGTGCGAGTTGGCCCCGGCGCCGCTCCTGGACCTCCTCGCAGACGGGTGGGCCCGGGGGCGGCTTCTCGCCGCCGTGTCTGCCCGCCGCGTGCGTGCCCTGACGTTTCTGCTTGGCCTCGGCGAGCTTGCGCAGGCACGCCCAGCGGGCCAGGGCGTACAGCCAGGCCCGGCGGTCACCGGCCGCCTCCGGGCCGCCGCGCTTCTCGGCGAGCGCGAGGACGTCGCCGAGGGCCTCGGTGGCACTGTCGTGGTCGCACAGCACGGACAGGCAGTAGGTGAAGAGCCCGTCCAGATACGGCTCGTAGCGCGCGGGCGGTCGCTGCGCCAAGGTACGCGCGGCGGTGCGGTCACGCGCCTCTCGGCGCGCCCGGTGTGCGCCGGTGGTGCGGGTCGAGGTCTCCGGACTGCTGCTCATCATCCGTGGAAGGTAGGCGCCCGGGAGCAGGCACTTCTGCCCTCTTGAGCACATTTACTCCGTACGGGTGAAACGATCCCTCAATCGAGTACAGGAACCTTTCGTTCCATGGCCGGTTCGAGGCTGAGTGGCCGATTCATGGGGGGCGCCTTCCGCGAGGCCGGCCGGTGCTCCGGGGACGCGCCCGCCCGTTGTCAGTGCGGCGAGCTACGGTTCTCGGCATGGCTGCCCGTACCAAGACCACCAAGGACCGGCCCTCCTACCGCTGCACCGAGTGCGGCTGGCAGACGGCCAAGTGGCTCGGTCGCTGCCCCGAGTGCCAGGCGTGGGGGACGATCGAGGAGTACGGCGCGCCCGCGGTCCGTACGACGACACCCGGCCGCGTCACCACCTCCGCCGTGCCCATCGGTCAGGTCGACGGCCGCCAGGCCACCGCCCGCTCGACCGGCGTGCCCGAGCTGGACCGCGTGCTCGGCGGCGGTCTGGTGCCCGGCGCCGTCGTGCTGCTCGCGGGCGAGCCCGGCGTCGGCAAGTCGACGCTCCTGCTCGACGTGGCGGCCAAGTCGGCCAGTGACGAACACCGCACCCTCTACGTCACGGGCGAGGAGTCGGCGAGCCAGGTCCGCCTGCGCGCCGACCGCATCAAGGCCCTCGACGACCACCTCTACCTCGCCGCCGAGACCGACCTCGCCGCCGTTCTCGGCCACCTGGACGCGGTGAAGCCGTCCCTCCTCATCCTGGACTCGGTGCAGACGGTCGCCTCCCCCGAGATCGACGGCGCGCCCGGCGGCATGGCACAGGTCCGCGAGGTCGCGGGCGCCCTCATCCGCGCCTCGAAGGAGCGCGGCATGTCCACCCTCCTCGTGGGCCATGTCACCAAGGACGGGGCGATCGCCGGCCCCCGCCTCCTGGAGCACCTCGTGGACGTCGTCCTGTCCTTCGAGGGCGACCGCCACGCCCGCCTCCGCCTGGTCCGGGGCGTCAAGAACCGCTACGGCGCCACCGACGAGGTCGGCTGCTTCGAACTGCACGACGAGGGCATCACGGGCCTCGCCGACCCAAGCGGACTTTTCCTGACACGACGTGACGAACCGGTGCCTGGCACCTGTCTGACGGTGACCCTGGAGGGCCGCCGCCCCCTGGTGGCCGAAGTCCAGGCGCTCACGGTCGACTCGCAGATCCCCTCACCCCGCCGCACCACCTCCGGTCTCGAGACGTCCCGCGTCTCGATGATGCTGGCGGTCCTGGAGCAGCGCGGCCGCATCAGCGCGCTCGGCAAGCGGGACATCTACTCCGCGACGGTCGGCGGCGTGAAGCTCTCCGAGCCCGCCGCCGACCTCGCCATCGCCCTCGCCCTGGCCTCCGCCGCCAGCGACACCCCGCTGCCGAAGAACCTGGTCGCGATCGGCGAAGTCGGCCTCGCGGGCGAGGTCAGACGGGTCACGGGCGTCCAGCGCCGGCTCTCCGAGGCACACCGTCTGGGCTTCACGCACGCGCTCGTTCCGGGCGATCCCGGCAAGATCCCCGCCGGCATGAAGGTCCTGGAAGTCGCCGACATAGGAGACGCTCTGCGGGTCCTTCCGCGCTCGCGTCGGCGAGAGGCCCCACGGGAGGAGGAGGACCGCCGGTAGACTTTGCCCAGGTCTCGCCCGTCCGTACGACCGAATGTGCGACACGGGGGCGCCCCAGAACCTGCGACCGGAGGAGTGCAGTGGCAGCCAACGACCGGGCGGCAGCTCCCGGAAAGTCCGGCGGGAGTTCCGGTGCCGATGGCCTGATGCGCGCCTCGCTGAGCGCGGTGGCACCCGGCACGGCGATGCGTGACGGCTTGGAGCGCGTGCTCCGCGGCAACACCGGCGGACTCATTGTGCTCGGCTTCGACAAGACCGTCGAAGCCATGTGCACAGGCGGTTTCGTGCTGGACGTCGAGTTCGCGGCCACGCGCCTGCGCGAGCTGTGCAAGCTGGACGGCGGCATCGTGCTCTCCTCCGACCTGTCCAAGATCCTCAGGGCGGGCGTCCAGTTCGTACCGGACGCGACGATCCCCACCGAGGAGACGGGCACCCGCCACCGCACCGCCGACCGCATCTCCAAGCAGGTCGGCTACCCGGTGGTCTCCGTCTCCCAGTCGATGCGCCTGATCGCCCTCTACGTCGACGGCCAGCGCCGGGTCCTGGAGGACTCCGCGGCGATCCTCTCCCGCGCCAACCAGGCCCTGGCGACCCTGGAGCGCTACAAGCTCCGCCTGGACGAGGTGGCCGGCACGCTCTCGGCCCTCGAGATCGAGGACCTCGTCACCGTCCGGGACGTCTCCGCGGTGGCCCAGCGCCTGGAGATGGTCCGCCGCATCGCCACCGAAATCGCCGAATACGTGGTCGAACTGGGCACCGACGGCCGTCTCCTCGCCCTCCAGCTGGACGAGTTGATCGCCGGCGTCGAACCCGAGCGCGAGCTGGTGGTCCGCGACTACGTCCCCGAACCGACGGCCAAGCGCTCCCGCACCGTCGACGAGGCCCTCTACGAACTCGACGCCCTCACCCACGCCGAGCTCCTCGAGCTCACCACGGTGGCCAGGGCGTTGGGCTACACGGGTTCTCCGGAGTCCCTGGACTCGGCGGTCTCCCCGCGCGGCTTCCGGCTGCTGGCCAAGGTCCCCCGGCTCCCCGGCGCGATCATCGACCGCCTGGTGGAGCACTTCGGCGGCCTGCAGAAGCTGCTCGCCGCGAGCGTGGACGACCTCCAGACGGTGGACGGCGTGGGCGAGGCCCGCGCACGCAGCGTCCGCGAGGGCCTGTCCCGCCTGGCCGAGAGCTCGATCCTGGAACGCTACGTCTGACCGGGGTCTTCCCTAGTCGTTCTTCAGCACGAAGGACGTCTGCGTCTTGCCGTACCCCGGCGCGGCCAGTTCCACCAGGTAGGTCCCGGCCCCGGCCGAGCCCGCCGGAGGCGTCGCGCACTGCGGGGCGCTCGGCTTGCGGTCCCACTTCACGATGTAGGTGATGCTGCTCCCGGCGGGCGCCCGGAACAGCAGACTGCCCGCGGTCTTGGGACAGTCCGCCGAGGACCAGTAGTCATCGGCGCTGTCGGTCGACTTGGAGATCGCCAACACCGCGCTCTTGGGCCCGAGATCGACCTTGCAGTCGCCGGAGGCGGAGTTCTTGGCGGTCACCAGCAGCGTGACGGTGTCGCCGGGGCTGTAGGAGTTGTGCAGACTGCGCACACTCAACTTCACGGCACTGGCGGTGCAGTTGGGCAATGTGGACCCGGCGGGCACGGTGTCGCCCTGCCCGACCCCACTCCCGGAACCACCACCGCTCGTACCGCCCGCGCCCGAGGAGCCACCCGCCCCCGACCCGGAGCCGGTTCCGTCACCGCCGGAGCCAGAACTCCCCGCGGAGCCCGACCCCCCGGCATCCGAACCGGAGCCACCGCCGCTGGACTCGTCGCGCCCGCCCGGGGCTTGGCTGATCGCGGGCCCCGAACCGGACGGCCCCGCACTGATGGTGGGCGCGGGAGTCTTGCCGTTCGCCCCGTCGTCCTTCTTGCCGCCCCCGCCGCCCGAGGTCACGATCCACGTGATCAGCAGCGCCAACAGGGCCAGCACGGACAGCAGTACGACCCTCCGGCGCCAGTAGATGGTGGAGGGAAGCGGCCCGACAGGATTGCGCAGAGATCCCACGGCGCAAACTGTACGAGAGATCGGCGCCTTCTCTTGCCGTACCCGCCGCCACTGCCGCAACTTTTCCGGATCATCATCCCGGAGACGAACCCCGACCCACCACACGGCCCCGGCGCCACACCGGCCAAACCGCCACAGGCCATGGCAGGATCGAAAGGCCATGACTGCGCTCACGAACATCTCCGCGGCCACCGCCGAGCCCCCCACCCCCGCGACCGCCATCCTCGAGACCGCCACCCCGGAGACGGCCGTCGCCCCCACGGCGCTCCACTCCCCCGTCATCGACTGGTTCACCGACAACGCCCGCGACCTGCCCTGGCGCCGCCCCGAGGCCGGCCCCTGGGGCGTGATGGTCAGCGAGTTCATGCTCCAGCAGACCCCGGTCAACCGTGTCCTGCCGGTCTACGAACAGTGGCTGTCCCGCTGGCCCCGCCCCGCCGACCTCGCCGAGGAGCCCCCGGGCGAGGCCGTCCGCGCCTGGGGCCGCCTCGGCTACCCGCGCCGCGCCCTGCGGCTGCACGGCGCCGCGGTCGCCATAGCGGAACGCCACGGCGGCGACGTACCCACCGACCACGCGCAGCTCCTCGCCCTGCCCGGCATCGGCGAGTACACGGCCGCGGCGGTCGCCTCCTTCGCGTACGGCCAGCGCCACCCGGTCCTCGACACCAACGTCCGCCGTGTCTTCGCCCGAGCCGTCACCGGCGTCCAGTACCCGCCGAACGCCACCACCGCCGCCGAACGCAGGCTCGCCCGCGCCCTGTTGCCCGAGGACGAGCACACCGCCTCCCGCTGGGCGGCGGCCTCCATGGAACTCGGCGCGCTCGTCTGCACCGCCAAGAACGAGTCCTGCCACCGCTGCCCCATCGCCGCGCAGTGCGCCTGGCGCCTGGCGGGCAAGCCCGAGCACGACGGCCCGCCGCGCCGCGGCCAGACCTACGCCGGCACCGATCGCCAGGTCCGCGGCAAGCTCCTCGCCGTACTCCGGGAAGCCCACGCGCCCGTCCCGCAGTCGGCGCTGGACCGGGTGTGGCACGAGCCGGTGCAGCGGGCGCGCGCGCTGGACGGACTCGTCGCGGACGGGCTCGTGGAGCCCCTTCCCGGTGGTTTGTATCGGCTGCCGTTGACGTAGACCGCCGAAACATCACAGGCGCCACAGAGCCAAATCACCCCAAACAGCCGCCAACTGGTGTGCTGCTTTACCCCGTTCCTACGTCCGTTACACAACCGACGTACAGCTGATTGCCAGCCGAGGGCTGCCGCGCACAGCGCCGTGACAACGCCTCCGTAGCTTCATTCCCACGGAACGGACCGACGGCGAGGGGCCGACGGAAACGGGGATCAGGAGGCGGTTCGACATGGCGCAGGGCGAGGTGCTCGAGTTCGAGGAGTATGTCCGCACCCGGCAGGACGCGCTGCTGCGCAGCGCGCGCCGGCTGGTCCCGGACCCGACGGACGCCCAGGACCTCCTCCAGACGGCGCTGGTGCGGACGTACGGCCGCTGGGACGGGATCGCGGACAAGCGCCTCGCGGACGCCTACCTGCGCCGAGTCATGATCAACACGCGTACCGAGTGGTGGCGGGCGCGCAAGCTGGAGGAAGTCCCGACCGAGCAGCTGCCGGACGCGAGCGTCGACGACTCCACCGAGCAGCACGCGGACCGCGCGCTCCTCATGGACATCATGAAAGTTCTGGCACCGAAGCAGCGAAGCGTCGTGGTGCTGCGACACTGGGAGCAGATGTCCACGGAGGAGACGGCCGCCGCCCTCGGCATGTCGGCCGGCACGGTCAAGAGCACGCTGCACCGGGCGCTCGCCCGGCTCCGCGAGGAGCTGGAGAGCCGCGACCTGGACGCACGGGCGCTGGAGCATGAGGAGCGGGAGCGTTGCGCGGTCTGACCCCCGCCGGGCCCGAACCGGGCCGGGGGAACCTGCAGGCGGCGTGTACGGCGGTGGCCGTGCTCGCCGCCGTCGGCCTTTTGGCGTCCGCCTGCGCCACCGGCGGCACCGGCGCCCGTGACGAGGGCCCGGCGCACACGGATTCCGTCGCGGGCGCCGCCGCCACGCCCTCGTCCAGCCCCTCCCCGTCGAAGACCGCCAAGCAGGTGGACGCGGTCAAGCTCGTCAAGGACGACCCCGCGGTCTCGGTGGAGGTCAAGCGCGAGCTGAAACCGTGCGTGGCAGACGAGTACCCGGTCGACGTGTCGTACGGGGACCTGACCGGAGGTCCGGCCGACGACGTCGTCGTCAACGTGCTGACCTGCGGGGACGCTGTGGGAGTGGGCTCGTACGTGTATCGCGCGCAGGGCGGCCGGTACGAGAATGTGTTCCAGGCCGAGGAACCCCCGGTCTACGCGGAGATCGACCGCGGCGACCTGGTGGTGACCAAGCAGGTGTACGAGAAGGGTGACCCGGTGTCGAGCCCGTCCGGCGAGGTCGTGACGACGTACAGCTGGACCGCGGGCCGCTTCACCGAGCGGTTCCACACGCGCAACGACTACAGCAAGGCGGTCGGAGGCGGCGCGTCACCCTCGTCGTAGGGTCGGCCTCGTCACGAGGACGAGTGAACCGATCGGCCCCTGCGGAACGATTCATCTGCAGCAGGCCGTACACCTCCACCACGACCGAGACCAGAACTGAGAGCACCGGGATGGCAGACCAGACCCATGTCCTGTTCGTCGAGGACGACGACGTCATCCGCGAGGCCACCCAGCTCGCCCTGGAGCGGGACGGCTTCGCGGTCACCGCGATGCCCGACGGACTGTCGGGTCTGGAGGCGTTTCGCGCGAACCGCCCGGACATCGCGTTGTTGGACGTCATGGTGCCCGGCCTCGACGGGGTCAGCCTGTGCCGTCGTATCCGCGACGAGTCGACCGTGCCGGTGATCATGCTGTCGGCGCGCGCCGACTCGATCGACGTGGTCCTCGGCCTGGAGGCGGGCGCCGACGACTACGTGACGAAGCCGTTCGACGGCGCCGTACTGGTGGCGCGCATCCGCGCGGTGCTACGGCGCTTCGGCCACGCCGGCGGTGGCGAGAAGCCCGGCGAGGGCGCCGACGGGGTGTCCGGCGGGGTGCTGACCTTCGGCGAACTGGAGATCGACACCGAGGGCATGGAGGTGCGCCGGGCCGGGCAGCCGGTGGCGCTCACCCCGACCGAGATGCGGCTGCTCCTGGAGTTCTCCTCCGCGCCGGGCACGGTCCTGTCGCGCGACAAGCTGCTGGAGCGCGTGTGGGACTACGGCTGGGGCGGGGACACCCGCGTGGTCGACGTCCATGTGCAGCGGCTGCGTACGAAGATCGGCCAGGACCGGATCGAGACGGTCCGCGGCTTCGGCTACAAGTTGAAGGCCTGAGCGGGGACGGCGACGGACATGCGGGGGACCTTCCGAAGCCCGGGGACACACGACGCGGGCGGTATCCGTACCGGCCTGCGCTGGAAACTCAGCGCCGCCATCGCGCTGGTCGGCGCGCTGATCGCGATCACGCTGAGCCTGGTCGTGCACAACGCGGCCCGGGTGTCGATGCTGGACAACGCGCGCGACCTCGCCGACGAACGGCTGAAGATCGCCCAGCGCAACTACGAACTGTCCGGTCGGCTGAACTTCCCCAGCCTCCAGCGCGACGACCCGAACCTGCCGAGGGCGCTGCGGGAGAAGGTCGACGAGGACCGGCGGGCGACGTACGTCACCGAGCGGCCCAACGGCGTGCCGGACATCTGGGCCGCCGTCCCCGTCAAGGACGGCCATGTGCTGTCCCTGCACACGGGGTTCACCGACCGCAGCACGGACATCCTCAAGGACCTCGACCAGGCGCTGGTCATCGGGTCCATCGCGGTCGTCCTCGGCGGCAGCGCGCTCGGCGTGCTCATCGGCGGCCAGCTGTCGCGCCGGCTGCGCAAGGCGGCGGCCGCGGCGAACCAGGTCGCCAAGGGCGAGACGGACGTGCGCGTGCGGGCCGCTATCGGCGGCGTGGTCCGGGACGAGACCGACGACCTGGCCAGCGCCGTGGACGCCATGGCGGACGCGCTGCAGCAGCGCCTGGAGGCGGAGCGCCGGGTCACGGCGGACATCGCACACGAACTGCGCACGCCGGTGACGGGCCTGCTTACGGCGGCCGAGCTGCTGCCGCCCGGCCGTCCCACCGAGCTGGTCCTGGACCGCGCGAAGGCCATGCGCACCCTCGTCGAGGACGTCCTGGAGGTGGCCCGCCTGGACGGGGCCTCCGAGCGGGCCGAGCTGCAGGACCTGCTGCTGGGTGAGTTCGTCACCCGGCGGGTGGCGGCGAAGGACCCGGACATCGAGGTGCGGGTGGTGCACGAGTCGATGGTCACGACCGACCCGCGCCGCCTGGAGCGCGTCCTGTTCAACCTGCTCGCCAACGCCGCCCGGCACGGCAAGCCGCCGATCCAGGTGAGCGTCGAGGGCCGGGTGATCCGCGTCCGCGACCACGGGCCCGGATTCCCCGCAGACCTGCTGGCCGACGGCCCGAGCCGCTTCCGTACCGGCAGCAGCGACCGGTCGGGCCACGGGCACGGTCTCGGCCTGACGATCGCGGCCGGCCAGGCGCGGGTCCTGGGCGCCCGCCTGACCTTCCGCAACGTCCGCCCGGCCGGGGCCCCGGACCACGTGCCGGCGGAGGGCGCGGTGGCGGTCCTGTGGCTGCCGGAACACGCGCCGACCAACACGGGCAGCTACCCGATGCTGCCGTAGCCACTGCCGTGTCCTCAGACGGTGGCGACCAGCAGCTCCTCCCCGCGCGAGGGCCGCAGCCCGTCCGTGCGGTCGGCGAAGTACCGCTTCTCCAGGTCCGCCGCCGACACATGGCGGACCTCCTGGAAGCCCGCCTCGCGGGCCAGGGCGAGTATCCGTCCGGGCCGGTAGAAGCTGAGGAAGGGGGTGCCCGCCGCGCGGGCGCCCTCCATCGCCACCCGCAGCTGCGCCCGCTGCTCCGGCTCCACGTCCTCGACGGGCCGCAGGAACGTGGTGACCAGCGTCGACCCGGCGGCAAGGCTCGCCACGAGCCGGAAGGTGGTCTCGACGGCTTCCTGACTGAGGTACATCGTGACGCCGGCGGAGGCCACCAGCGCCGGTCGCGCCGGGTCGAGTCCGGCCGCGAGCAGCCGACCCCACCAGTCCCCCTCGAAGTCGACCGGCACGAACCGCAGCCGGTCGGGCACGTCGAGGCCGAGCTCGGCGAGTCGTCGCCGCTTCCACGCCTGCGGCCCGGCCCGATCGACCTCGAACACCCGAAGCCCGCCGACGGCGACGTCCGCCCGCCGCTGGGCGAACGTGTCCAGCCCGGCGCCGAGGACGACGTACTGACCCACCCCGTCCTGCGCCCGCTCCTCGACCAGGTCCTCGACGAACCGGGCGCGGGCGACGATGGACGCCCGGGTACGGCGCGTCGCGTCGACGTCCATGTCGGGCCGCTCCCGCCACCCCTCCCCCGGGTCCGCGATCCGCAGCCCGACCTCGTCCTCGACGACGTGCGGCGGCGCGTCGGCCCGCAGGTGCAGGGCCCGCCACAGGGCGACCCGCACTGCGGTGTGCTCGGGCCCCGGCTCCTCGGCGCTCACCCGAAGTCCTTGGAGAAGTCCAGCTCCTCGCTGCGCTCGGTCAGCGAGTACCAGTTGCCGTTGTCGTCGCGGAAGATCGCCTCGATGCCGTACGGCCGCTCCTGCGGTGCCTGCAGGAACTCGACACCTCGTGCCCTGAAGGTCTCGTAGTCGCCGCGGCAGTCGTCGGTACGGAACGCGCCGGCCCCCAGCACGCCCTTGCTGACGAGCTTCTTCAGCGCCGCGGCGGACTCGGGGTCGAGTCCGGGCCCGTCGAGGCTCATCAGGGTGAGTTCGAGGTCGGGCTGGTCCTTCGCCGCGACCGTGACCCACTTCATCTCGCCCATGGAGACCTCGCTGCGGACCTCGAAGTCCAGTTTCTCGGTGAAGAAGGCCTTGGTGCGCTGCTGGTCGAACGTCCACACGGTGCTGATGCCGAGACCGAGGATCATGACTGTGCTCTCCCTGTTCGGTGCCGTCGTCCTGGCTGTCACCGTAGGCAGGGCGGGGTTCAGGGCGCTTCTTCGGAGTTGCTCTCCCTGCGCGGGAACCCGCCGGCCCACAGCATCACGTAGCAGCCGGGTATGAGCGCGGCTCCGCGGCCGACGTGCTCGGCGCGGTACTCGCTCGGAGTCAGGCCGGTGCGGGTCTTGAAGCGGGCCGAGAACGTCCCGAGGCTGCTGAAGCCGACGAGGTGGCAGATCTCGGTCACGCTCAGGTCCGCGCTGCGCAGCATCTCCTCGGCGCGCTCGATCCGGCGATGCGTCAGGTACTGCCGGGGTGTGTCGCCGTAGGCCTCCTTGAAGGCCCGCAGGAAGTGGAAGCGGGAGTATCCGGCGTGGGCGGCGACGGCGCCGAGGTCCAGCCCTGGATCGGCCCAGTCCCGGTCCATGGCGTCCTTGGCCAGCCTGAGCTGCCGCATCTTGTCCATACCGTGATGGTGGCACGCGGCACTGACAGCGGCCCGTGGCCTGCGGCGGACATGGCGAAGGCGGCCCGTGCCAGGCCGCGGATGTGGCGCAGGCGGCCCGTGCCCGGCCGCCGACATGACGAAGGCCCCCGGGGCGGACACCTGCCGGGGGCCTTCGAGTCACTGCGGGATCAGACGGCCTCGACGACCGGCGGCTGCACCGCCGCGTCCTGAGTCGAACCCTCGCTCTTCGGTCCGGTGCCGCGCAGCGCGACCTCCTTGACGAACACCGCGGCGATCAGGGCGACCACGGCCACCACCGAGCCGAGCAGGAACGCCGAGTGGACACCGGCGGACACCGCGTGCTGGTACGCCTCGCGCGCCGCCGCCGGCAGCTTGGCCAGGCTCTTGGCGTCCAGCGACGCCGACTTCTCGGTGATCTTCGAGCCCAGTGCTCCGGCCCGCTCGGCCATCACGTGCTGGACGCGGTTGTTGAACAGGGCGCCCATGATCGCAACGCCGAAGGAGGAGCCGAGCGTACGGAACAGGGTGGTCGAGGAGGACGCGACGCCCATGTCCTTCATCTCGACGCTGTTCTGCGCGACCAGCATGGTGATCTGCATCAGGCAGCCCATGCCCAGGCCGACGACCGCCATGAACACGCCGGAGGTGAACCGCGTGGTGCCGGTGTCCATGGTGGACAGCAGGTACAGCCCGACGATCATCAGGGCGCTGCCGACGACCGGGAACAGCTTGTACCGGCCGGTGTTCGTGGTCACCCGGCCGGCGACCATCGAGGTCACCAGCATCGCGCCCAGCATCGGCAGCAGCAGCAGACCGGAGTTCGTGGCGGAGGCGCCCTGCACGGACTGCTGGTACAGCGGCAGGTACAGGGTGGCGCCGAACATCACGAAGCCCGTGATGAAGCCGATGACCGACATGAGGGTGAAGTTGCGGCTGCGGAAGATGTGCAGCGGCACCACCGGCTCGGTGGCCTTGGTCTGCCAGAACACGAACCCGATCAGCGCGGCCACGCCGATGCCGATCAGCTCCATGATCCGCGCGGAGGTCCAGGCGTACTGCGAACCGCCCCAGGTGGTGACCAGGACGATCGAGGTGATGCCGACGGTCAGCAGGATCACGCCGAGGTAGTCGATGCCGGCCTGGGCCCGCTTCTTCGGCAGGTGCAGCACCGCGCTGATCAGGCCGAGGGCGACCACGCCGAGCGGCAGGTTGATGTAGAACGCCCAGCGCCAGCCCCAGTTGTCGGTGATGGTGCCGCCGACCAGCGGTCCGCCGATCATGGCGATGGCCATGACACCGGCCATCATGCCCTGGTACTTGCCCCGCTCCCGGGGCGGGATCAGGTCGCCGATGATCGCCATGACGCCGACCATCAGACCGCCGGCGCCGAGGCCCTGCACGGCGCGGAATCCGATCAGCTGGCCCATGTTCTGTGCCATGCCGCTGAGCGCCGAGCCGATCAGGAAGATCACGATCGATGTCATGAACGTGGTCTTGCGGCCGAACATGTCGCCGAGCTTGCCCCATACCGGGGTGGCCGCCGCGGTGGCCAGCGTGTACGCCGTCACCACCCACGACAGGTGCTCGAGGCCGCCGAGCTCGCCCACGATCGTCGGCATCGCGGTGCCCACGATCATGTTGTCCAGCATCGCGAGCATCATGGTGATCATGAGCGCGAGCAGCACGACGCGCACGCTCTTCGGCTGTTTGTCCGGCTCGGTCTCTACCGTCTGTGTGTCCGCCATCGATCCCACTCCCCTACAGTCCTGCACACTTCCTCCCGGGCGGGCACTTACTTGCCGCCCGGCTAGTTGACTAGACTGAGGAAGAAAGTAGACCCGTAACTAGCCGGGCGTCAAGTAAGTTTTCTAGTCGGGCGGCAAGTAAGTTCGCAGGGGGCGTGAGGAGCGCGACAATGGGCGGCACGATGGACGGCACCAAGCGGCAGCGCCGCGGAAACACTCGCCAGCGCATCCAGGACGTGGCGCTCGAACTCTTCGCGGAACAGGGCTACGAGAAGACCTCGCTGCGCGAGATCGCCGAGAGCCTGGACGTCACCAAGGCGGCGCTCTACTACCACTTCAAGACGAAGGAAGAGATCCTCGTCAGCATCTTCGAGGACCTGTCCCAGCCGATCGAGGAACTGATCGAATGGGGAAAGCTCCAGCCGCACACGCTGGAGACCAAGCAGGAGATCATCCGCCGCTACAACGAGGCCCTGTCCGAGGCCCTCCCGCTCTTCCGCTTCATGCAGGAGAACCAGGCGACGGTGAAGGAACTGCGCATCGGCGAGATGTTCCGCAACCGCATGATGGGCATGCGCGACATCCTCATCGACCCGGACGCCGCCCTCGTCGACCAGGTCCGCTGCATCAGCGCGGTGTTCGCGATGCACGCCGGGATGTTCGCCCTCAACGACCTGCCGGGCACCGACGAGGAGAAGCGCGAGGCGGTCCTGGAGGTGGCGACGGCCCTGGTGGTACAGGCCCACCAGGGCATGCACGCCGCGGACTGACGGCTCAGACGCCCAGGCCCTTGGAGCGCAGGAAGGCCACCGGGTCGATCGCCGACCCGTAGTTGGGGGTCTTGCGGATCTCGAAGTGCAGGTGCGGCCCGCTGGAGTTGCCGGTGTTGCCGGACAGCGCGATGTGCTGGCCGGTCCGGACGACCTGGCCGACCCTGACGTCGATCCGCGAGAGGTGGGCGTACTGCGAGTACGTGCCGTTGCCGTGCCGGATGACGATGGCGTTGCCGTACGCCGGGCCGTCACCGGCGCCGTTCGAACCGGCCTTGACCACGGTGCCGCCGTGCGCGGCGAAGACCTCGGTGCCGCTGGGAACGGCGAAGTCCTGGCCGCTGTGGGTGGACTGCCACATGCCACCGGCCTGGGCGAACTTCGCGGAGAGGGTGTACTTCCGGACCGGGTGGACCCAGGAGGCGGCCTTCTTCGCGGCCGCCTCGGCCGCCGCCTTCTTCTTCGCGGCGGCCTTCTTGGCGGCCGCCTTGGCAGCCGCCTTCTTCGCGGCCGCCGCCTTGGCCTTCGCGGCCGCGGTGGCCTTGGCGGCCTTGGCCTGGGCCGCCGCCTGCGCCTCGACGGCGCTCGCCACGCCGGAGACCGAGGCGGAAGCGGAGGCGGAGGTGCCGGCGGAGGTGGCGTCGGCGGCGACCGCGACCCCGGCACCCAGCACGGCCGACATGCCGAAGCCGGCGGCCAGGACGGCCGCACGGGTGCGCAGGGCGGACGTACGGGAAGAACGGGACGTGACACGCGGGGACATCGAGACCTCAGGGGATCGGGGGCAGAGAAAAGCCATCCGGCGCGCAAGCGGCCGCCGGATGGGCAGATCCTTGGTAACCCGAGCCCCCATCAATCCCAAAATGGGACATCTACGACGCACTCTAGTATTTGAGAGCGAAACTTGATGTTCTACGACGAAAAACGCCCCGACACGGCACTATCGGCCGTAGTACCGGCCCGGCCCCCTGTGCGGCATGTCACCGGCTCCGAAAGTATCGGTCGCCCCATGTGACGTACATCTCTGGCCACTTACCGGTCGGTAACCCTACGGTTCCCCTCGCGCCACCCTTGCACCCGAACATGCACAGGACAACGACATACGGACGCGAGAGGACCCCCCATGACACGCCGACGCCCCTGGGCTCGCCGCACAGCCGTCATCACCGTCTCCGCCTCGGCCCTGGTGGGGCTGGCCGCCCCCGCGAACGCGGCGACGAGCACCGGGAGCGTCGACTACGCCACCTGGCAGAAGGACTGCCAGACCGTGATGGACCAGGCCCTCCCGTACCTCAAGGAGCGCATCGCCTCCGCCGGGGCCGGCGAGAAGCAGGCGATCGTCTTCGACATCGACAACACCACCCTGGAGACCGACTTCGGCTTCAGCTGGCCGCAGCCGGCCAACAAGCCCGTCCTGAACGTCGCCCAGTACGCCCAGCAGCACGGCGTCTCCCTGTTCTTCGTCACCGCCCGCCCCGGCATCATCTACCTGCCCACCGAGTACAACCTCGAGCACGACGGCTACCAGGTGTCCGGCCTCTACGTCCGCGGCCTCTTCGACCTCTTCAAGGACGTCGCCGCCTACAAGACCGCCCAGCGCGTCGACATCGAGAACAAGGGCTACGACATCATCGCCAACATCGGCAACAGCGCGACCGACCTGTCGGGCGGCCACGCCGACAAGACCTTCAAGCTGCCGGACTACGACGGCCAGTTGTCCTGACCTCGCCTTCCCGCAGACATGCGAAAGGGGCCGGTGCTCGAAAGCACCGGCCCCTTTCTGGCGTCGCCGTGAGGCTTACGCCTCCTTGCTCAGGTTCGGACCCGGTCCACCGGCGGCCTGCTCGATCGGCGGGACGTCCGGCAGGGCCGACTTCTCCTCGCCGCGGAAGGTGAAGGTCTTGGTCTCGCCCTCGCCCTCCGTGTCGACGACCACGATGTGGCCGGGACGCAGCTCGCCGAAGAGGATCTTCTCCGAGAGGGTGTCCTCGATCTCGCGCTGGATGGTCCGGCGCAGCGGCCGGGCGCCCAGCACGGGGTCGTAACCCTTCTGGGAGAGCAGCTCCTTGGCGGACTGGGAGAGCTCGATGCCCATGTCCCGGTCCTTCAGGCGCTCGTCCACCTTGCCGACCATCAGGTCGACGATCGCGAGGATGTCCTCCTGCGTCAGCTGCGGGAAGACGACGACATCGTCGACGCGGTTGAGGAACTCGGGGCGGAAGTGCTGCTTGAGCTCGTCCGACACCTTGTTCTTCATGCGCTCGTAGTTGGACTTCGTGTCACCCGAGGCCGCGAAGCCCAGGTTGAAGCCCTTCGAGATGTCCCGCGTGCCGAGGTTGGTCGTCATGATGATGACCGTGTTCTTGAAGTCCACGACCCGGCCCTGGGAGTCGGTCAGACGACCGTCCTCCAGGATCTGCAGCAGCGAGTTGAAGATGTCCGGGTGGGCCTTCTCGACCTCGTCGAACAGGACGACGGAGAACGGCTTGCGGCGGACCTTCTCGGTCAGCTGACCGCCCTCTTCGTAGCCCACGTAGCCGGGGGGCGAACCGAACAGCCGGGAGACCGTGTGCTTCTCGCTGAACTCCGACATGTCGAGGGAGATCAGCGCGTCCTCGTCACCGAAGAGGAACTCGGCGAGCGCCTTGGACAGCTCGGTCTTACCGACACCGGACGGGCCGGCGAAGATGAACGAACCACCGGGACGCTTCGGGTCCTTCAGACCCGCACGCGTACGACGGATCGCCTTCGACAGCGCCTTGACGGCGTCCTTCTGACCGATGACCCGCTTGTGGAGCTCGTCCTCCATGCGCAGCAGGCGGCTCGACTCCTCCTCGGTCAGCTTGAAGACCGGGATGCCGGTGGCGGTCGCGAGGACCTCGGCGATCAGCTCGCCGTCGACCTCGGCGACGACGTCCATGTCGCCGGCCTTCCACTCCTTCTCGCGCTTGGCCTTGGCGGCGAGGAGCTGCTTCTCCTTGTCGCGCAGGGAGGCGGCCTTCTCGAAGTCCTGCGAGTCGATCGCGGACTCCTTGTCGCGGCGCACGCCCGCGATCTTCTCGTCGAACTCACGCAGGTCCGGCGGAGCGGTCATCCGGCGGATGCGCATCCGGGAACCGGCCTCGTCGATCAGGTCGATCGCCTTGTCGGGGAGGAAGCGGTCCGAGATGTAGCGGTCGGCCAGGGTGGCCGCCTGGACCAGCGCCTCGTCCGTGATGGAGACGCGGTGGTGGGCCTCGTACCGGTCGCGCAGACCCTTGAGGATCTCGATCGTGTGCGGCAGGGACGGCTCGGCGACCTGGATGGGCTGGAAGCGGCGCTCGAGGGCCGCGTCCTTCTCCAGGTGCTTGCGGTACTCGTCCAGCGTGGTCGCACCGATGGTCTGCAGCTCGCCACGGGCCAGCATCGGCTTCAGGATCGAAGCGGCGTCGATGGCGCCCTCGGCGGCACCCGCACCGACCAGCGTGTGCAGCTCGTCGATGAACAGGATGATGTCGCCGCGGGTGCGGATCTCCTTGAGCACCTTCTTCAGGCGCTCCTCGAAGTCACCGCGGTAGCGGGAGCCGGCGACCAGCGCGCCGAGGTCCAGGGTGTAGAGGTGCTTGTCCTTGAGGGTCTCGGGCACCTCGCCCTTGACGATGGCCTGGGCGAGGCCCTCGACGACGGCGGTCTTGCCGACGCCGGGCTCACCGATCAGCACCGGGTTGTTCTTGGTACGGCGGGACAGCACCTGCATGACCCGCTCGATCTCCTTCTCGCGCCCGATGACCGGGTCGAGCTTGGACTCACGAGCGGCCTGGGTGAGGTTCCGGCCGAACTGGTCGAGGACCAGGGACGTCGAGGGCGTGCCCTCGGCAGGCCCGCCGGCGGTGGCGGTCTCCTTGCCCTGGTAACCGGAGAGCAGCTGGATGACCTGCTGCCGCACCCGGTTGAGGTCTGCGCCCAGCTTGACCAGGACCTGGGCGGCGACGCCCTCGCCCTCACGGATCAGGCCGAGCAGGATGTGCTCCGTGCCGATGTAGTTGTGGCCCAGCTGAAGGGCCTCGCGGAGCGACAGCTCCAGGACCTTCTTGGCACGGGGGGTGAAGGGGATGTGCCCGGACGGGGCCTGCTGGCCCTGACCGATGATCTCCTCCACCTGCTGGCGGACCGCCTCGAGCGAAATCCCGAGGCTCTCAAGGGCCTTGGCGGCGACACCCTCACCCTCGTGGATCAGGCCCAGGAGGATGTGCTCGGTGCCGATGTAGTTGTGGTTGAGCATCCGGGCTTCTTCCTGAGCCAGGACGACAACCCGCCGCGCGCGGTCGGTGAACCTCTCGAACATCGTTAATCGCTCCTCAGAGCGGTCAGGCAGTGGGGGGAACTTCCCCTCCCTGTCCTTCCGCAGCTTAGTCCCGCAAGCGGGGACCGCTCATTCCAACTGCCGACACCGTCGATGGCCTCCTGACCCCGAACGCCGACATCTGCTCCAACCCGATGGTGCGAGACGATGTTCCCGCAGGCCAGGCAGTTACCCCACTCGCCAGTACGCCGATGGCGAACGTGAGACCACCTTGCCTGCGTGTCGCCCCCTCCCACTAGGGATGTCTTACCCGCTGGGACTGACACTCCATGCCGCGCGCCCCCCGTCCCTCCGCTATGGGCGAACAACCTTGCGCCACCCCGCACCCCCGCACGCCCCCTTTTCCGGAACTCTGTGCATTCGCAAGAACACCCAGCGTAACTCGGCGGCACTTCGCACGGTTGCCATTGGCATGGTTGGCAGCGACCCCCCGGTCTCCACGGATCTCACCGTCCCACTTCCCCGCCGGCCTCTCGAGGCGGGCTCGCGAATCCGCGAGTGGTACGAGAACGAATTGGAGTGGCCGACGGTGCCCGGGCGGCCGGGTGCTCCGCTGCGGCTCTCCGTGGGCGAGCGCTTCGACGTCCTGGACGTGCCGGCGGAAGCGGGCCGTGCGGGTCTGCGCCATCTCGCGCCGTGCTCTCCGGTGGCCCTGCAGGGCGAGCGGATGCGGCTGCTGGTGGCGCCGGGCAGCGCGGAGGAGCTGCCGGGGCTGCTGGACTGGCTGGAGTGGAGCGGGCTGGTGCCCGATCTGAGGGCGATCGGCGAGGGCGGCGCCATGGACGCGCCGTCACCGCCGGACCGCGGGGACACCCTGCAGGGGGCCGCCGTATGGCTGCGGCCCCCCGAACCGGGGCGTGCGGTCGAGGCCTCGCTGCCGATGCTGTCGGCCGCGGGGGGCTTCGGTGGCGCCCCCGATCTCGTACGACTCGTGGACACGGTGGCAGCGCACTGCCACCGGTTGTGGCTGCGGCGCGTGTGCGCCCAGCCTTCGGCCGTTGCCTCGGCCAGTGATCAGGCGTTGGCCTTCTCGTAGGCCTCGCGGATGGACGCGGGAACACGGCCGCGGTCGTTGACCTCGTATCCGTTCTCCTTCGCCCATGCCCGGATCTGCGCGGTGTCCTGGCTGCCACCGGAAGCGGCACGCGCCTTTCCGCGCCCACCCGAAGCACGGCCTCCGGTACGACGACCGCCCTTCACGTAAGGGTCGAGAAGGCCGCGGAGCTTGTCCGCATTCGCCGTCGTGAGATCGATCTCGTACGTCTTGCCGTCCAACGCGAACGTAACGGTCTCGTCCGCCTCGCCGCCGTCGAGGTCGTCGACAAGAAGGACCTGAACCTTCTGTGCCACCGGATTTCCTTTCATCCATAACTTGAGGGCCTGGGGTCTGCGGCGTCCGCCGTTTCGCCGTCCCCTGTTATATGCAGTACTGCAGTACGTCGGAAAGCAAACCGCTTTTCCGGGAAAAACACAAACCCCTCGACAGCGGGACTGCCGGTCAGGCACGGTCAGGGAACATGCGCGTTTCGGACATAGGGAACGTGGGCAAGGTGAGCGGCCGAATACTTCCGGTGATCGGCGATCGGTGATCACAGATGCAGAAGCATCCGGCTGTTGCCCAAGGTGTTGGGTTTCACCCGTTCGAGACCGAGGAACTCCGCCACGCCCTCGTCATAGGAACGCAGCAGCTCCGCGTAGACATCGGTGTCCACGGGCGTCTCACCGATCTCGACGAAGCCGTGCTTGCCGAAGAAGTCCACTTCGAAGGTGAGGCAGAAAACGCGGCGAACACCCAGCCAGCGCGCGGTGTGCAGCAACTTCTCCAGCAACTGATGTCCGACACCGGCGCCCTTCAGACCCGGCTTCACCGCGAGAGTACGTACTTCCGCGAGGTCTTCCCACATGACGTGCAGGGCACCGCAGCCGACGACCTCCGCGTTGTCGTCCCGTTCGGCGACCCAGAACTCCTGGATGTCCTCGTAAAGCGTGACCGTCGCTTTGTCGAGCAGGATGCGGTCACGAACGTACGCGTCGAGGAGACGACGCACGGCCGCGACATCGCCGGTACGCGCCCGGCGGACGGTGATGGCTTTAGCGCTGACTTCAGGACCTTCGAGACCTTCGGGGCTCTCTGCTGACATGAGCGGACGCTATCGCCCGCCGTCGCCGGGTGCGGAGCCGGGGTTCTCCTGTCCGGTCGGCTCTTCCGGTCCTTGGACGATCCGCACCGCGTCTCGCAGGGCATGTCGCTGTTCCTCGCTCATCATCCCGAAGAACGCGACGAGAGCGGCCGCGGGGTTGTCGCTCTGGGACCACGCGTCGTTCATCAGCGCGGCCGCGTACGCGGCCCGTGTGGACACGGCCTCATATCGATAGGCCCGGCCTTCCGCTTCGCGGCGCACCCAGCCCTTCTGATGGAGATTGTCCAAAACGGTCATCACCGTGGTGTACG
Organism: Streptomyces sp. C1-1; assembly: GCF_050214755.1. NCBI lineage: Bacteria > Bacillati > Actinomycetota > Actinomycetes > Kitasatosporales > Streptomycetaceae > Streptomyces > Streptomyces sp. C1-1. The sequence continues at coordinate 4,659,240 of NZ_CP189826.1, forward strand.
CGATGGACCGTTCCTGCTGAAGGTCTTCCAGGACTTCTCGAACGGTGACCGGGCGGTTCCACTTCCACACCCGCGTCATGACCGCGTCTTCGAGTTCTCCCAATGGGCGAGGCACAGCTCGCACAATAGTGGCAGAACTCGACATTCGCGTGCCGGACGTGCAGTTTCACTGGCAAACGGGAACAAAAAGGGCGTACGACTCGGATGCCGAGCCGTACGCCGGTGCCTGGCGCCGGGGAGCGGGCCCGCGTCAGCCCTCGGTCTTCGCGGCCTCCTGCCGCACTCCCTCGGTGCGCGCGAGCGCGGCGTCGACGGCCGCGTCCTCCTTGGCCTTGTTGGCCCCGCCCTGGGTCTTCACGATCACCCTGATCACGCCGATGAAGAACACGGCCATCACGACCGGGGGCACGAGCGCGGAGACGTAGTCCATGCCTCCAGAGTAGCCAGGGGGCGACGGACGGCCGGGGCGGGGGCGGGTGTCGGCCGTTCGGCCGCTCCCCCTCAGCCCGCGGCGAGCTGCGGTGACGGGGTCGCCGAGGTGGGGGGCGGGGTCGGCCTGCGGCGCGGGAAGACCTCGCCGGGGGTGGGGATCGGGCGGCCCGGCTTGGGATCGGCCGGGGCGGGAGCGGGGGCGGGGGCGGGCCTGGGGGGCGCCGGCTTCTCCGCGGGCTTCTTCTCGGGCTTTCGCTCGGGATCCGGGCCCGATTCGCCGCCGGAGTCCGTCCCGGCGCCGTCCAGGGCGCCCGAGAGGCCCCCCGGGAGCGCCGTGAGGCGCGTGCGGGAGGCGGGGACGGCCGGGGCCGCCGTACGGGCCGTGGCGCGCGCCAGACGGGCGCGCACGTCCTGCTCCGCGAGCGTCTGGCAGCGCCCCAGCAGAGCGGCGGCGACGGGGTTGCCCCGCAGCGCCCTGAGCGCGGCGAGGTCGTCGGGGCCCGGCCGGTACCCGGTCCCCAGTGTCTCCTCCAGCAGCGCGAGATAGCCGACGGCGGTTCCGGGCAGGGCGGCGCGGTAGCGGGCGAGGTCGGCCACCAGGAAGGCCCGCAGCCGGGCACCCTCGCGCATCGCCTCGTCGAGGGACTCGGCGAGGCGGAGGCAGTCCTGGACGTCCTCGGCCGAGGCGGGGCTGGGGTGGAGGGCGAGGGCGAGGGCGCGGCGGAGCACACGCAGCTCCTCCACGCCGAACGCCATGCCGCCTCGGGATCCGTATGGCGTGGGCATGCGGCGACGATACGCGCTAATCAGACAAATTCGACATAACGGGACGGTGTGGCGCACCCGAGCCACCCGGTTGCCCCGCGCAGACGGCGGAGCCGACCCGTCCGCGCCGCGGACACCCGCGCACGCGCCGGGACCGGACGCGTCCTCGCGCGGCCGGCCCCGGTCCGTGCTCACATCCGCGACACGTTCCGCTCGTAGACCAGGCGCAGGCCGACCAGCGTCAGCCACGGCTCGTGCTCGTCGATCACGGACGACTCCCCGAGCACCATCGGCGCCAGTCCGCCCGTCGCGATCACCGTCACCTCGTCCGGGTCGTCCGCGAGCTCGCGCGCCATCCGGCTCACCACTCCGTCGACCTGGCCGGCGAACCCGTAGACGATGCCGGACTGCATCGCCTCGACCGTGTTCTTGCCGATCACGCTGCGGGGCCGCGCCACCTCGATCTTGCGCAGCTGCGCGCCCCGGACGCCGAGCGCCTCGACGGAGATCTCGATACCGGGGGCGATGACCCCGCCGACGTACTCCCCGCGCGCGGAGACCGCGTCGAAGGTCGTCGCCGTGCCGAAGTCGACGACGATCGCCGGGCCGCCGTAGAGCTCGACGGCCGCGACGGCGTTGATGATCCGGTCGGCGCCGACCTCCTTGGGGTTGTCGGTGAGGATCGGCACGCCCGTCTTGACGCCGGGCTCGACGAGCACGGCGGGCACGTCCCCGTAGTAGCGCCGGGTCACCTCGCGCAGTTCGTGCAGCACGGAGGGGACGGTCGCGCAGATGGCGATGCCGTCGATGCCGTCGCCCAGCTCGTCGCCGAGCAGCGGGTGCATCCCCATCAGGCCCTGCAGCAGCACCGCCAGTTCGTCCGCCGTGCGGCGCGCGTCCGTGGAGATGCGCCAGTGCTCGACGATGTCCTCCCCGTCGAAGAGGCCCAGGACGGTGTGGGTGTTGCCCACGTCGATCGTCAGCAGCATGGCCTGTACCTACTCCGCCGCTCGCAGGTCGAGACCGATGTCCAGGATCGGGGAGGAGTGGGTGAGCGCGCCCACGGCGAGGTAGTCCACGCCGGTGTCCGCGTACGCGCGCGCGTTGTCCAGGGCGAGCCGTCCCGAGGCCTCCAGCGCGGCCCGGCCGTGCACGAGGGCGACGGCCTCCTCGCACTCGCCGGGCGTGAAGTTGTCGAGCAGGATCAGGTCGGCCCCCGCGTCGACGGCCTCGCGCAGCTGGTGCAGCGTGTCGACCTCGACCTCGATCGGCAGGTCCGGGAAGGCCTCCCGCACGGCCTTGAAGGCCTGCGCGACACCGCCGGCGGCGACCACGTGGTTGTCCTTGACCAGCGCCGCGTCGGACAGCGACATCCGGTGGTTGACGCCGCCGCCGCAGCGGACGGCGAACTTCTCCAGGGACCTGAGCCCCGGCGTCGTCTTGCGGGTGTCGCGGACCCGGGCCTTCGTGCCCTCCAGCACGTCCGCCCACGCGCGCGTGGCGGTCGCGATACCGGACAGGCGGCACAGGAGGTTGAGCGCGCTGCGCTCGGCGGTGAGGAGGTCACGCGTGCGCGTGGTGACCGACAGCAGCTTCTGCCCGGCCTCCACCCGCTCGCCGTCCTCCACGTGCCGCTCGACCTCGAACTCGTCCGTGCACACCACCGACAGCACCGCTTCGGCGACCCTGAGGCCGGCGGCGACGCCCGCCTCGCGCGCGGTGAAGTCGCCGGTGGCGACGGCGTCCTCTGAGATGGTCGCGACGGTGGTCGCGTCCACGCCGTGGTCGAGGTCCTCCTGGATGGCGACGTTGGCGATGTCCTCGACCTCCACGGGGTCGAGACCGGCGTCGGCCAGGAGCTGGGCGAGCGCGGGGTCGAGCCCGCACTCCAGGTATTCCGCGTCGGCGTCGGCGCCGGCGCCACAGGCGCAGCCGTCGCCGCAGCCGCCGTTCGACGCGAGGGGGAGGTCGGGGGTGCTCACTTCTGTCACTGCTCCTGAAGGGGCTGCCGGGGCTGCCGAGTCGGCCGGGTAGGGGGGAAGTCTGGGCTATCGGTGGTGTGTACGGCGAGTGTGCGGTCCGGATTCAGCCGTACGACGATGTGCCGGCGCCATGCCGTGTCGTCGCGCTCGGCGTGGTCCTCGCGCCAGTGGCAGCCCCGCGTCTCCTCGCGCAGGCGAGCCGCGGTGACCAGGACGCGGGCCACGCACAGGAGGTTGGTGGCCTCCCAGGTGTCGACGCCGGGCTCGGAGGTCTTGCCGTTCTCGTCGAGGGCGTCGCGGGCGTCCGCGTGCAGCCGCTGGAGCTGGTCGGCGGCCTTCTCCAGGGACTGCGCCGAGCGCAGGACGCCCGCTCCGTCGGTCATGATCCGCTGGATCGCGAAACGGTCCTCGGGGGCGAGGAGCGGGTGCGCGGGCCTGTCCGGGTGCTCGACCGGTTCGGGCACGCGCGCGTGGAGGCCGTCGGCCGCCTGCGCCGCCGCGATGTCGGCCACGATGCGCTCGGCGTAGACGAGGCCCTCCAGGAGGGAGTTGGACGCCAGCCGGTTGGCGCCGTGCACGCCGGTGCAGGCGACCTCGCCGCACGCGTACAGGCCCGGGACGGTGGTGCGGCCGTGGGAGTCCGTGCGGACGCCGCCGGAGGCGTAGTGCGCGGCCGGGGCGATCGGGATGGGCTCGGTGACCGGGTCGATGCCGTTCGCGCGGCAGGCGGCGAGGATCGTCGGGAAGCGGTGCTCCCACATGTCGGCGCCGAAGTGCCGGGCGTCGAGGAACATGTGCTCGGCGTCCTGCTCCTGCATGCGGCGCATGATGCCCTTGGCGACGATGTCCCGGGGCGCGAGCTCGGCCAGTTCGTGCTGTCCGACCATGAACCGCACGCCGTCGGCGTCGACCAGGTGGGCGCCCTCGCCGCGTACGGCCTCGGAGACCAGCGGCTGCTGGCCCTCGGCGTCCGGGCCGAGGAACAGCACGGTCGGGTGGAACTGCACGAACTCCAGGTCGGAGACCTCGGCGCCGGCGCGCAGGGCGAGCGCCACGCCGTCACCGGTGGACACCGAGGGGTTGGTGGTGGCGGAGAACACCTGTCCCATGCCGCCGGTCGCGAGGACGACCGCGGGGGCGTGCACGGCGCCCACGCCGTCGTGCTGGCCCTCGCCCATGACGTGCAGGCTCACGCCGGCCGTACGGCCGTCGGCGTCCGTGAGCAGGTCCAGCACGAGCGCGTTCTCGACCGTGCGCAGCCCACGCGCGCGTACCGCCTCCACGAGCGCCCGGGAGATCTCGGCGCCGGTCGCGTCACCGCCCGCGTGCGCGATACGGCGACGGTGGTGGCCGCCCTCGCGGGTGAGCTGCAGATCGCCCTCTTCGGACTCGTCGAAGTGCGCGCCGGTCGCGATGAGGCGGCGCACGGCGTCGGGGCCCTCGGTGACGAGGATGCGCACGGCCTCCTCGTCGCACAGGCCGGCGCCGGCCACCAGGGTGTCGTCCAGGTGCTGTTCGGGGGTGTCGCCCTCGCCGAGGGCCGCTGCGACGCCGCCCTGCGCCCAGCGGGTGGAGCCGTCGTCGAGGCGGGCCTTGGTGACCACGACCGTGTTCAGACCGGCGGCCTCGCAGCGCAGCGCGGCGGTCAGGCCGGCCACCCCGGAGCCGACGACCACGACGTCGGCGGAGATGGCCCAGCCCGGGGCGGGCGCGTGCAGTCGTATGCCTGTGGTGGTCACGAGGCGGCTCCGAAGGTGAGAGGGAGGTTGTCGATCAGCCGGGTCGTCCCGACCCGGGCGGCGACGGCGAGCACCGCCTCGCCGGTGAAGTCATCCCCGATCTCGGTGAAGTCGGCGGGGTCGACCAGGGCGAGGTAGTCCAGCCGGAGCGGCGGCAAGAGGCGCGCGGCGTCGTCGAGGACCTGACGGGCGGCGGCGCGTACGGCGGAGGGGGCGCCGTGGAAGCTGTGGCGCGAGGCGTCCTCGCCGAGGGCGGTGGCGGGACGGGACTTGGCGACGGCGTGCGCGTCGGCGGCCGCGCGGGACTCCCCCAGGGCGCTGAGCGCTTCGGCCCGCGCGTGGGTGGCGGGTGCCGCCAGCGCCCGCGCGCGCAGCGCCTCCTGTGCCGCGTGCCGGTCGCGGCCGGCGAACAGCGCGCGGGAGAGATTGAGCGCCGTGCGCCGTTCCGCGGGCGAGAGATAGCGGTTGCGGCTGGAGAGGGCGAGGCCGTCCTCCTCGCGCACCGTGGGAACGCCGACGATCTCGACGCCGAAGTTCAGGTCGCGTGCCATGCGGCGGATCAGGGCGAGCTGCTGGGCGTCCTTCTGCCCGTACAGGGCGACGTCCGGGCGGGTGAGGTGCAGCAGCTTGGCGACGACGGTGAGCATGCCGTCGAAGTGGCCGGGGCGGGAGGCGCCCTCCAAGCGCTCGCCCATCGGGCCGGCGCTGACGCGGACTTGGGGTTCGCCGCCCGGGTAGACCTCGTCCACGGAGGGCGCGAACACGACGTCCGCGCCGGACAGCCCGGCGAGCTTCACGTCGGCGTCCAGGGTGCGCGGATAGCGGTCGAGGTCCTCGCCCGCGCCGAACTGCAGGGGGTTGACGAAGACGGTGACGACGACCTCGCCGTCCGGGCCGGCGATCTCGCGCGCGGTGCGGATCAGGGTGGCGTGTCCCTCGTGCAGGGCGCCCATGGTCATCACGACGGCGCGACGGCCGGTACGCGCGCGTGCGTGGAGTTCTTCGGCGGTGCGCAGCAGGGTGGTGGTCATCGGGCGTCTCCCTCGGCGCCGTCGGTCCCGGTGGCGAGTACCCCGAGGAGGTCCTCGGCGAGTTCCGGCTTGAGCAGGCCGTGGGCGAGTGCCCGGTCGGCGGTCGCGCGGGCCATCGCCAGATAGCCGGCGACGGTCTGCGGGGCGTACTTGCGCAGCTCCGTGACATGGGCGGCGACCGTGCCGGCGTCCCCGCGGGCGACCGGGCCGGTCAGGGCCGCGTCGCCGGAGCGCAGGGCGTTGTCGAGGGCGGCGCCGAGCAGCGGGCCGAGCATCCGGTCGGGGGCCGAGACCCCTGCCTCGCGCAGCAGCTCCATGGACTGCGCGACCAGCGTGACCAGGTGGTTGGCACCCAGGGCGAGCGCCGCGTGGTACAGCGGGCGCATCTCCTCGGCGATCCACTCCGGCTCGCCGCCCATCTCGATGACGAGGGCCTCGGCGGCCAGTCGCAGCTCCTGGGGCGCGGTGACCCCGAAGGAGCATCCGGCGAGCCGCTGTACGTCCACGGGGGTGCCGGTGAACGTCATCGCCGGGTGCAGGGCCAGCGGCAGCGCGCCCGCGCGCAGGGCCGGGTCGAGCACCTTCGCGCCGTAGCGCCCCGAGGTGTGCACGAGCAGCTGCCCGGGCCGGACGGCGCCGGTCTCGGCGAGGCCCTCGACCAGGCCGGGCAGGGCGTCGTCCGGCACGGTCAGCAGAACCAGGTCGGCGCGCCGCAGCACTTCGGCGGGCGGGACGAGGGGCACGTCGGGCAGCATCTCGGCGGCACGCCTGCGGGAGGCGTCGGAGACGCCGGAGACGGCGACCGGGCGGTGTCCGGCGAGCTGGAGGGACGCGGCGAGTGCGGGGCCCACACGACCGGCGCCGACGACGCCGACGGTGAGCCGCGCGGGGCGGTCCCTGGGGTCTGGCTGTTGGCTTGTACTCACGCGACGGCGGCCTTCCCGTTCCAGTCCGCTCCGGGTACCGGACGATTTCTCGTCATGTTAACGCGATCGGTTCGAGGGGCGTCCGGTTGTCCACAGGCTGTGGGTTATCGCACGTTGTTCGCACGGCCCGAACGCCGGGGGAAATCCGGGTGCTCGCGCGGAGTGGGGCGGGGCATGATCCGAGCCATGAGCGATGCGGTGGAGCGGGACGGGCAGGCGGAAGAGCCCGTGCCCGAGGAGGAGCGGGTGTCCGAGGGAGAGCAGGCGCCCGCGGACGAGCGGGTGTCCGAGAAGGAGCCGGTGCGCGAGGAGGAGCCGGCTTCCGAGGAAGAGCCGGCTTCCGAGGAAGAGCGGGCCAGGCGCCGGCGCGCACGGCGCGTCGGCGCCCTTAGGGGCGCGCGGCGCATGCTCGGGCGCCCCGGTCACCTGAACACGCTCCGGGAGCGCCTGGCGCTGCTGGACGGCATCGGCGACGTCCACGACCTCGACCAGCCGTCGGACATCTACGGCGACGGTGTCGTGGAGGCCCTGGAGACGAAGGTCGCCGAGCTGCTCGGCATGGAGGCCGCCGCGTTCTTCCCGACGGGCACGATGGCCCAGCAGGTGGCCCTGCGCTGCTGGGCGGGCCGCACCGGCGACGCGACGGTCGCCCTGCACGCCCTCGCCCACCCCGAGGTGCACGAACGCGACGCGTTCAGCCGGGTCAGCGGACTGCGCCCGGTGCGGGTGACGAGCGAGCCGCGGCTGCCCACCGCCGACGAGGTACGCGACTTCGAGGAGCCCTTCGGAGCACTGATGCTCGAACTGCCCCTGCGGGACGCCGGTTTCGTGCTGCCCTCCTGGGAGGAGCTCACCTCTGTCGTGGACGCCGCGCGCGAGCGCGACGCGGTGGTCCACTTCGACGGCGCGCGCCTGTGGGAGACCACCGCGCACTTCGGCCGCCCCCTGCACGAGATCGCGTCCCTGGCCGACAGCGTCTACGTGTCGTTCTACAAGTCCCTCGGCGGCTACGGGGGTGCCGCCATCGCCGGCCCGAAGCCCCTGGTCGACGAGGCGAAGGCCTGGCGGCACCGCTACGGCGGCCAGATCTTCCAGCAGTTCCCGACCGTGCTGTCGGCCCTCGCCGGCCTGGAGCGCGAGCTGCCCCGGCTGCCCGAGTACGTGGCCCACGCGCGCGTGGTGGCCGCCGCGCTCCGCGAGGGGTTCGCGGCGGCCGGCGTGCCGTGGGCGCGCGTGCACCCCGGGACACCGCACACGCACGAGTTCCAGGTCTGGCTGCCGTACGACGTCGACGTGCTCTCGGAGGCGGCGATCCGGCAGGGCGAGGAGACGAAGACGGTCCTCTTCGCAGGCGCCTGGGCCGAGAAGGGCCCGGGCCTGGCCGCCACCGAGGTGAGCGTGCGCGCCGAGGCCCTGGAGTGGACGGCCGACGACGTGCGCGCGGCGGTCGCGGAGTTCGTCTCCCGCCTCACCGAGGAGACCGGCGAGACGGGAACGGCCGGTGCGACCGGAGGCGTCAGCGGGTAGAGCACTGCCGCCGATGCAGCCACCGGCCCAGTGCGAGCCGCATGGGCCCGTGGGCCCGGCGGCCGACGACGAGCGCGCGGAACTCGCGCTCGTCGCGCCACTCGCGCACGACCTGCCAGTCGTTCGCGCCCGGCGCCGGCGGGGCGGGCTCGCCGACCTGCCGGGCACGGTAGGCGTCGAGGAAGTACTGCTGCGTGATGCTCATGGCCGATGGCCCTCTCGGGACGTGGAGACGGGATTGCGTGGGCTCCGCGGCTGCCCCGGAGTCCCAGGCTGCGCCGCGCCGGCCGCGAAGTCGTGCCGATTGACGGGCGCCGTCAATCGGGGTCGGCGTTGTCAGTGGCGGGGTGCACCATGAGGTCATGAGCGTGCGCATCGACATCGCGGGGCTGCGGCCGGAGAGGGTCGCCGTCGTCCCCTCACCCCTGGCCGAGCTCTGCATGGCGCTGCACGCGCTGTCGGAGCCGGGTCACCACCCCGGGCTGCAGGGCTGGGTGACCGGCGTGAGCGCCCGGCTGGACTCGCACCTGGCCGACCGGTTGTGCGAGGCCGACTTCCTGTGGCGGACGACGTTCTCGGACCTCTTCCTGCCGTACGCGGGCATCACGGGCGCCCTGCCCGGCGCGACCCTCGCCGAGGAACTGGACCTGCTGGACAAGCTGTCGGACGAGCAGTTCGTGGACGCGGCCCTGGAGTTCTCGTGCGCCCTCCCCTACGGCCTGCCGGGCCCCGGACCGCTGTCCGACATGGACCTGCGGCGCCGCGCTCTGGAACTGGCCGCCGCGCGGGGCCCGCGGCAACTGCGGTTCGGCGAACGGCTGCTGACCGACCCACCCCGCATCCGGGCCTGGCTCAGGCAGTTCCTGCAGGACTGCGACGAGGCGTTCTTCGCGGAGACCTGGTCCCGGCTGCGCCACCAACTCACGGCCGACGCACGCCACAAGACGGATCTGCTGCGCCGCAGGGGTCTCACCGAGGCACTGGCCTCGGTGTCCCCGGCCGTGACCGTGGACGAGACGGCCGGCCTGATCACGATCGACAAACTGGGCAGCGGCCGTACCGCCACGGCGGGCCGCGACCTGCTGCTGGTGCCGACGAGCCTGGGCTGGCCGCACCTGATGGTCCTGCACCGGTACGGCTGGCAGCCGGTGCTGCACTACCCGGTCGGCTCTCCCGAGCTCGCCGCCCCGCCCTCGGTGGAGCAGCTCACCCTGCGGATGACCGCGCTGTCCCACCCGGTGCGGATGAGGCTGTGCCGCAGCCTCGCCCGCAGCGCCTTCACGACGAGCGAGCTGGCGCAGATCCACGGCATGACGGCCCCCGAGATATCCCGGCATCTGGGCGTCCTGAAGAAGGCGGGCCTGATCACCACCCGCCGCCGCGGACGGTACGTCCAGCACCAGCTGGACGTGACGGTGGTGGCCCGCCTGGGCAGCGACTTCCTGGAAGGCGTTCTCAGATAGTGCCGGGGGCTGACACCCCCAGGCGGCCCGTCAGTCGAACCGGATGTGCCGGACGCCCACCCGAGCCTGCCGCAGCCTCGTGCGCAACGCGCCCTCGTTGTTGGGCCGCAGCGTCAGGCCGGCGAGCACCGCGATACGGTCCGCCGTCTTCGGGACCGTCGAGTGGTCCGTCCACAGGTGCTCGGCGAACTCCGGTTCCTGCAGCCGCTCCAGACAGTGGTCGAGCTGCCGCACGGCCCAGGTCTCGCGCCCCAGACCGCGGTTCTTCCCGCCCACGAACTGAAGGAGGTGCCCCAGGCCGCGCTCACGCAGCCGCCTGATGACGGTCTCGCGCTGGGCCAGCAGCGTGAAGTGCCTTACGTCGTGGCCGAGTTCGCGCAACCGGCCGACGGTCTCCCCGAAATAGCCGGAGTCCGTGATCGTCATGGGGACGATGACGACCCCCTCGTGCCGGGTGAGGGCGAGGTCCAGCACTTCCACCACCCCCTGCCGCCAGGCCGTCAAGTCCTGGAAATCGCCGCGCAGTTCGGGAGGCAGCATCCGGCGCAGACCGAAACCGGCGTGCTCGGGGTCGCAGATGACGCTGCCCCGCAGGCGCCGCTGGATCTCGTGCGCGGTCTGGGTCTTGCCGCCCCCGAAAGGGCCGTTGATCCACAGGAGCATGCGCAGACCCTAGTGGCCGCCGGTCACACGAGGATCACGCTTGCGTGGATCACCCGTGCCCGCCCGCGCGCACCAGCCCCGTCTCGTACGCCAGCACCACCACCTGCACCCGGTCCCTGAGCCCCAACTTGGTCAGGATGCGGCCGACATGGGTCTTCACGGTCGCCTCGGACAGCACGAGCCGGGCCGCGATCTCACCGTTCGACAGACCCTGCGCGACCAGCACCATCACCTCGCGCTCGCGGTCGGTGAGCCGCTCCAGCTCCTTGTGCTGGGGCTCCTTGCCGGCGCTCGGCAGCATCGGCGCGAACCGGTCGAGCAGCCGGCGCGTGGTCGACGGCGCGACCACCGCGTCACCGCTGTGCACGGCACGGATGGCGTGCAGGAGCTCACCGGGCGGCACGTCCTTGAGCATGAACCCGGAGGCGCCCGCCTTCAGCCCGGAGAAGGCGTACTCGTCGAGGTCGAAGGTGGTCAGGATCAGCACCTTCGGCGGGTTCGCCTCCTGGCAGATACGGTGGGTCGTCTCCACCCCGTCGAGCTTGGGCATCCGGACGTCCATCAGGACGACGTCCACGGCCGTCGAACGCAGCACCTGAAGCGCCTCCACACCGTCCCCCGCCTCGGCGACGACCTCCATGTCCGGCTGCGCGGCGAGCACCATCCGGAACCCGGTGCGCAGCAGCACCTGGTCGTCGACGAGCATCACGCGGATCGTCATCGGGGCCTCTTCCGTTCGCGTCGGCTGGGTCGTTCCATGGGTGTTACAGGTGTCAACGGCGTGCGTACGCGCATGTCAGTGTGCGGATTTCAGCGGCAACAGGGCACTGATGCGGAAGCCGCCGCCCGGGCGCGGGCCCGCGTCCAGGGTGCCGCCGACCATACCGACCCGCTCACGCATCCCGATCAGGCCGTGCCCCTGTCCGTCGGCGCCGCCCTCCTCGTACAGCTCGTGCGGGGCGCCCTTGCCGTCGTCCTCGACGAGCAGTCCCAGACCGTCGTCGAAGTACACCAGCCGCACGCTCGCGCCCGCGTTGGGCCCGCCGTGCTTACGGGTGTTGGTCAGGGCCTCCTGGACGATGCGGTACGCGGTCAGCTCGACGCCGCTGGGCAGCGGGCGCGGGGTGCCCTCCACCTTGAAGTCGACGGGCAGGCCGGAGGTGCGGCACTGCTCGATCAGCTCGTCGATCTGCTCGACGTCGGGCTGCGGGACGTACTCACCGACCTCCTTGTGCTCGCCGGTGCGCAGTACGCCCAGCAGGCGGCGCATCTCGGCGAGCGCCTGGCGACCGGTGGAGGAGATGGTCTCCAGGGCCTTCTTCGCCTGGTCGGGGGCGGTGTCGAGGACGTAGGCGGCGCCGTCGGCCTGCACCACCATCACCGACACGTTGTGCGCGACCACGTCGTGGAGCTCGCGAGCGATCCGGGCACGTTCGGCCGCCACCGCGACCTTGGCCTGCGCCTCGCGCTCCTTCTCCAGCCGGGCGTTGCGCTCCTCCAGCTGCGCGAAGTAGGCGCGCCGGGTGCGGATCGAGTCACCGAGCACCCAGGCCAGCGCGAACGGCACCGTCTGGAAGATCACCACCGCCACATGGCCCAGGGTGCCGGAGTGCTCCACGGGCCAGCGGATCTCCGCCGCGGTCGCCGCGGACAGGCCCACGGCCAGCGCGATCCGGGAGGCCCAGCGGGCACCCATCACGGCCACGGTATAGACGATCACCAGCATCGCGAAGTCGGCGGGCATCGTCGCGACGTCCAGCGCGAGCTGGGCCATGCCGAGGCCGATCGTCAGCAGCAGCATCTTCTCCGGCATACGCCGCCGCAGGGCGATCACCAGGCACAGCAGCAGCGAGATCGGAACGATCAGGGCCGGCGACACCGTGCCCCGGGTGTCCGGGTGGCCGACCCCGCTGACCAGCGAGATCCCGAACAGGATGACGGCCCAGAAGGTGTCGACCCCGGTCGGGTGTCTGCGGAGGAAGTCATAGAGGCGCTGCACGTAACCCAGCGTAGGGAAGCGAGATGCGTGCAGGGGTCAACCGGAGGGCCGATCCGCGCCGGGCGCGCATACTCCGCAAGGTGGAGGCTCCGTTCGCCTGTGCGCTTAGCCTGGGCCGGTGACGGAAGTGGCGGCGGGCGAGTGGCACGGCTGGCGGGCGGCGACGGAGGCGGCCCTGTACGGGCCGGAGGGCTTCTACCGCCGGTCCGAGGGACCGGCGGGTCACTTTCGTACGTCCGTCCACGCGTCGCCGCTGTTCGCCGAGGCCGTGGCGAGGCTGCTGTGCCGGGTCGACGAGGCTCTGGGCCGGCCCGCCCGGCTGGACTTCGTCGACATGGCGGCGGGACGGGGCGAACTGTCCGCCGGCGTCCTGACCGCCCTGCCCGCCGACGTGGCCGCACGCACGCGCGTGTACGCCGTCGAAGTCGCCGACCGCCCCGCCGGCCTGGACGAACGCGTGCAGTGGCTCCCCGAGCCGCCGCACGGCGTCACCGGTCTGCTGTTCGCCAACGAGTGGCTCGACAACGTGCCGCTCGACATCGCCGAGGTGGACGGCGACGGCGTGCCGCGCCGGGTCCTCGTACGCCGGGACGGGACCGAACGTCTCGGAGAGAAGGTCGACGGGGCCGAGGCGGAGTGGCTGGCGCGGTGGTGGCCGCCGGGCGGTGCGGAAGGGCTGCGGGCCGAGGTCGGGCTTCCACGGGACGAGGCCTGGGCGGGGGCGGTCGCCGCGGTCGAGCGGGGGCTCGCGGTCGCCGTGGACTACGCGCACACCGTGGACGCGCGCCCCCTGTTCGGGACGCTGACCGGGTTTCACGCGGGGCGCGAGACGGCGCCCGTGCCGGACGGGTCGTGCGACATCACGGCGCACGTCGCGCTGGACGCGTGCGCGGCGCACGGAGAGGCGACGGTGGGGGCGCGCGCAGCGCGCGATACGGAAGTCAGGGAAGCACGCGCGGCGCACTCACCGGCGCATACCGTCCCCCGCGCGCTCCTCCTGCGTCAGCGCGACGCCCTGCGCGCCCTCGGCATCACCGGCGCACGCCCCCCGCTCACACTGGCGTCCACGCAACCCGCGGCCTACGTACGCGCCCTCGCGAGCGCCGGCGAGGCCGCCGAACTCACAGCTCCGGGCGGCCTCGGCGACTTCGGCTGGCTGCTGCAGCCGGTGGGAATCCCGACCGCGCCGATCGACTGACCGACCGACCGCCGCGCCAACCGGCCCGCCCCCTCGACCAGCCCGGCCCCGCGACCGACCCCGTCCCGCGACCGCTACTTGTCGATGTCCCCGACCACGAAGAACAGCGACCCCAGGATCGCCACCATGTCCGCGACCAGCGTCCCGGGCAGCAGCTCCACGAGGGCCTGGATGTTGTTGTACGACGCGGAGCGGAGCTTGAGCCGGTACGGGGTCTTCTCGCCCTTGCTGACGAGGTAGTAGCCGTTGATGCCGAGGGGGTTCTCGGTCCAGGCGTAGGTGTGGCCCTCGGGCGCCTTGAGGACCTTCGGGAGCCGCTGGTTGATCGGCCCGGGTGGGAGGTCGGCGAGCCGGTCGAGGCAGGCGTCGGCGAGGTCGAGGGAGTTGTGGGTCTGCTCCAGAAGCACCTCGAAGCGGGCGAGGCAGTCGCCCTCCTGCCGGGTGACGACCCTCAGGGTGTCCTGCAGCTCGCCGTAGGCGAGGTAGGGCTCGTCGCGGCGCAGGTCGAAGTCCACGCCCGAGGCGCGCGCGATCGGCCCGCTCACGCCGTAGGCGTGCACCGCGCCGGGCGAGAGCGGCCCCACGCCCCGCGTGCGTCCCCGGAAGATCTCGTTGCCGAGCACCAGGTCGTCGAAGCGGTCCATGCGCGAGCGCACGTCGGCGACGGCGGCACGCGCGCGGGCGGCCCAGCCGGCCGGCAGGTCCTCCTTCAGGCCGCCGACGCGGTTGAACATGTAGTGCATGCGGCCGCCGGAGACCTCCTCCATGACGTTCTGGAGGACCTCACGCTCCCGGAACGCGTAGAAGACCGGCGTGATGCCGCCGAGCTCCAGCGGATAGGAGCCGAGGAACATCAGGTGGTTGAGCACCCGGTTCAGCTCCGCGAGCAGGGTGCGCGTCCACACCGCGCGCGTGGGCACCTCCATGCCGAGCATGCGCTCCACGGCGAGGACCACGCCCAGTTCGTTCGAGAAGGCCGACAGCCAGTCGTGGCGGTTGGCGAGCATGATGATCTGGCGGTAGTCGCGCGCCTCGAAGAGCTTCTCCGCGCCGCGGTGCATGTAGCCGATCACCGGCTCCGCGTGCATGATCCGCTCGCCGTCCAGCACCAGCCGCAGGCGCAGCACGCCGTGCGTGGACGGGTGCTGCGGTCCGATGTTGAGCACCATGTCGGTGCTCTCCGCGGCGCCGCCGATACCGACCATGGTCTCCGTCGTGGGAGTCATGGACACAGTCTCTCCTACGTACGCTGGCCGTATGGAAACGGGGAGCCCGGGCGACACGGGCACGCGGGGGGACGGGACGACGGAGCCGGTGTGGCGCGGACTGCCGCCCGGCCTGCTGCGGATGCGGCGCCTGCTGCTGGTGGTGTGGCTGGGGCTGATCGCCCTCGTCCTGGGGGTACTGCTGAACCTGTTCGCCGGGCCGGCCTGGGCGGCCCTCGCCCTGCTGCCACTCGCGCTGATGGCCTGGGGCTGGGTG
The DNA here is from genome assembly GCF_050214755.1 of Streptomyces sp. C1-1. Lineage (NCBI taxonomy): Bacteria > Bacillati > Actinomycetota > Actinomycetes > Kitasatosporales > Streptomycetaceae > Streptomyces > Streptomyces sp. C1-1. Next base: position 4,674,447 of record NZ_CP189826.1, read on the forward strand.
CTGCTCGGCCGCAACTGGCGCTCCTGGCGGTACGCCGAACGCGCCGACGACCTGCTGATCAGCCGGGGCGTGCTGTGGCGCGAGGAGACCGTCGTGCCGTACGGGCGCATGCAGCTGGTGGAGGTGACCTCCGGGCCGGTCGAGCGGCACTTCGGGCTGGCCAGCGTGCAACTGCACACGGCGGCCGCGGCGACCGACGCGACCATCCCGGGCCTCGACCCGGAGGAGGCGGAACGCCTGCGCGACCGGCTCACCGAGCTCGGCGAGGCCCGATCGGCGGGCCTGTGACCACGCAGGGCGTCGACGACGCCGTGCGGGAGAGGAATCCGGTCGTCGAGCGGCGGCTGCATCCCGTGACGCCCCTCAGGCGCGCGTGGGCCCCGGTCGCGGTGGTCATCGGGTGGGCCCTGCACGACCCCGACCAGGCTCAGCGCCAGTTGACCAGGCTGACGACCACCGTCCTGCTGATCGGGCTCGCCGTCCTCGTGCCCGTCGCCGCCCTCTACGGCTTCCTCAGCTGGTGGTTCACGCACTTCGCCGTGACGGAGAGCGAACTGCGCATCCGCACCGGGCTGTTGTTCCGGCGCACCGCGCACATCCGGCTCGAGCGCGTCCAGGCCATCGACGTCACCCAGCCGCTCCTCGCGCGCGTGGCGGGCGTCGCGAAGCTGAAACTCGACGTCATAGGGACCGACAAGAAGGACGAACTCGCCTTTCTCGGGGAGCGCGAGGCGCGTGCGCTCCGCGCGGAACTCCTGGCGCGCGCCGCCGGTTTCGCGCCCGAGACGGCGCACGAAGTCGGAGAAGCGCCGGCGCGCGAGCTGCTGCGCACGCCTCCGTTCCAGCTCGCGATCTCCCTCCTGCTGACGGGCTCCACCTGGGGCGCCCTCGCCGCCGCGCTCGTCGTACCGCCCGTGCTGTGGCTGGCCACCCACAGTGTGTGGACGGTCCTCGCGACCGGCGTGCCCCTGCTCGGCGCGGCCGCCACGAGCAGCGTGGGGCGTTTCGTCGGCGAGTACGACTGGACGGTGGGCGAGTCGCCGGACGGGCTGCGCATCGACCACGGCCTGCTGGACCGTACGCACGAGACGGTGCCGCCCGGCCGTGTGCAGGCCGTGCGGATCGTGGAGCCGCTGCTGTGGCGGCGGCGCGGCTGGGTCCGGGTGGAGCTGGACGTGGCCGGGTCGTCCAACTCCGTGCTCGTGCCGGTCGCTCCGCGCGAGCTGGCCGAGGACGTCATCGTGCGCGTGCTGCCCGGGGTGAGCGTGCCGGCGGCCGCGGCGCTGTCGCGACCGCCGCGCCGGGCCTGGCGGTGCGTGCCGGTGTGGTGGCGCGGGTACGGACTGGCCGTCACCGAGGCGGTGTTCGCCGCCCGGCACGGCCTGCTGCGACGGCGCCTGACGCTCGTCCCGCACGCGAAGGTGCAGAGTGTGCGGCTGACGCAAGGGCCGTGGAAGCGGCTGTGGCGGCTCGCCGACGTGCACGTGGACACCGGGGCCAACAAGTCCGTCACGGCCCGGCTGAGGGACGCACAGGAGGCGGCGGAGCTGCTGCGGGCGCAGGCGGAGCGGTCACGGACGGGACGGCGCGACGCCCTGCCGGACCGGTGGATGGCCTGACCGGCCGGCGCCCGGGTGGCCATCCCCGCCCGGGTCACCGCCGCGAGGCCACGCCTTCAGGAAACCGCGCTCCGTATGCTCCGCAGCCCCTGCAGGTCGATCTGTTCCGTCTCGTCGTGCGCCGTCAGGTCGATCACCTGGCCGACACCGCGCGACTCCTCGTCGGCGGGCTTGAAGTCCGCCTCGGCCTCGGCCTTGTGGAGAGCGAGGGCCTCCTGGCCGACCACGTCGGCGAGGTCCTCGTTCTGCACGGACTCCAGGTCGCCCGGCGAGGGCTCCGTCTTGGTGCCGAAGAAGTCGAAGCCGCCCTCGACCGACGGGCGCCGCATGGGCGTGCCCGGTACGACGGCCACCGCGGTCGGCTCGACGAAGTGCCCTGAGGGCTGCTGAGCGGGCTGCGCGGGCGTCCGGGCCGGAGTGGTGGCGGCCGCGCGCTCATGCCCGTCGGCCGCCTCGGGCTGCCCCTGCGCCTCGTCCTCCCGCGCCGCGGCCTCCGTGTCGTCCTCGGCGGCCCCGGTCACCGTGGCGACCGGCTCAGCGGCGCCCTTCGCGGCGGTCTCGGCCGCGCGGGCCTCGGAACCGGCCCTGGCCCGCGCCGTCCCGCCCTTCGCGGCCCTGTTCTTCCCCGGACCGTCACCCTTCCCGGGACCGTCACCCCTGCCGGGACCGTCGCCCTTCGGGGAACCGTCGTCCTCGGGGCCGGTGCCGTCCTCGGCACCGGCCTCACCACTCACCTCGTCGTGGCCCTCCGGGGAACCGTCGCCGCCCTCCCCGAAGTCCTCGTCGTCCTCCTCGAAGCCCTCGTCGAAGTCCTCGTCGAAGCCCTCTTCGAGGTCCTCCTCGGAGTCCTCACCGGAGTCCTCACCGGAGTCCTCGTCGAACTTCTCCAGCGCCGCCTTCGCCCGAAGGAACAGCTGCGACCCCTCGGGTGAGAAGACGGCGGGGGTCTGCGCCTTGTCTTCGGCGTCGGCCGCCGCCTCGCCGTCGGCCGCGGAGGCAGCCACAGCCTCGGCGTCCGTGGGGGACTGCGCCTCCTGCGCCGGCACCGCCGGCAACGCGCGCGCGGGGGTGGGCTCCCCCGCCTCTATCTCGAGCAGCCGGCGGCCCTCCAGCGCGCTCGCGCGCTCGGTCTCCGCCGTGGCGTACCGCCGCAGCAGGGCCGCGTGCTCGTTGCGCAGGCCCGCCAGTTCCGCCCGCTTTGCCCGCAGCCGCTGCTCCAGCTTGGTGCGCAGCTCGCGCGACTCGTCGAGGTCGGCCTCCAGCTCCGCGACCCGCTCCTCGTGCCGCCACTCGTCGCTCGCACGCGCGCGCGTGAGGTCGGCCACCTGTTTGCCAGCCTGCGCGTCCCACCGTCGCATGAAGGCCGCGCCGACGACGGCCGTGGCGGCGGCGACCGCGGCGACGACACGGAGCGTGGCCGGTGAGGAGAAGACCCAGGGACCGAAGGCGCAGACAAGGGAGACGCCTGCTATCGCCGACGGAGGCAACAGCCTGTGCAGAGGCGGGGAATGGCGGTGACGTCCACGTGGCATGGCCAGAAACTTACCGCGCGTAGGCGACCCATGGCGCCCCGCCCCGCAAAAACACAGCCATAACGAAACGTTCACAGGACATCAGGAAATGGATCCCGTCAATTCGGCAAGATCATCATCTGCCGAACCCGCCGAATCCCCTGTCACCGGTCGCTCAGCCGCCCACTGATCCACTGCAGTGTCGCCGGAATCTCGCGCCGCCAGGTGTTGAAGTTGTGACCTCCGCTGTCGAGGATGATCGACGAGATCCGCGTCAACCGGGTGGTCCGCACACGCTCTATGAACTTCAGGGTGTCCTTGTAGTTGGATTCCCCGATCCGGCTGCTGGTGACGAGCAGTGAAGTGTCGGGCGCGGGCAGGTGCTTGAGGCACCACCACAGATCCGCCCGGTCGCGCAGATTCCTGTTGCCCTGGAAGAGATCACCCGTGGTCGGGTCCAGGGGCGCCTTGTAGTACGGCGACAGCCCCGCTCCGGCCGCGTAGGAGCCGGGATGGTGCATGGCGAGTTTCAGCGCGCAGTACCCGCCCGTGGAGTCGCCGATGATCCCCCAGCCTCCCGGTTTTCTGCCCACCCTGTAGTGCGCGATTACGGCATCGGGCAGATCCTTGGCGAAAAACGTCTCCGTCTGCGGGCCGCCCGGGATGTCCACGCACTCGGTGTCCCGCGGCGGCGCGACCGTCGGCCGCAACATCACCAGGATCATCGGCTGCATACGGCCGTTCTTCGCGAGCGCCTCCGCCGTGCTCGGATAGCGCAGTTTGTCCACGAGCGCCTGCGCTGTGCCCGGATATCCGGTGAGAACGACGGTCGCGGGAAACGTACGGGTCCGGTACTGCGGCTGGAAGTACTCCGGCGGCAGATACACGTACGCGGGCGTGGCGATGTGAGTGCGGCGGCCGACGATGTCGACCTTCTGGATCTGCCCTCCGGACTGCGGCGGGGCTCCGCCGGCTCCACGCACGTGTGCCGTGTCGATCACCTCCAGCGGTCCGCCCGAACCGCCGAGCGCCGTGTGGTTGACCACCACGCCCTGGTCCTTCTCCTGACCGAACAAGTCGGCCCAGCTGGCGTAGAAACCGAAGGCCTGGTTGGCGGCGAGACCCAGGGAGGCGAAGAGGGCCAACTGGGTGCCGAGCAGCAGGCACACCCGCCCGCTGACGGCGCGCCAGTGACGCCGCGCCAGACGTGGCCACAGCCACACCGTGCCGACGAACAGCAGCACGGCGAACGCGACCGCCAGCCACAGCACCTTGTTGCTCGTAAGACCCATGACCTGCTTCCTGCCTGCGGTTCTCAACCGGCTTCCCCGCGCCTTCGCAAGGGCTTGTCCGGGACTTTCCATGGCCTTTGGACCGGCTTTGAGGAGAGGTTGGAACCTTGCTCCCCGAGACACCGTCCTAGAGGGCGCAATGTCGCCGGATGCCCCGATCGGCACCGGATTCAAGGTCTCTCGCAGAACTACGGGATGCGATGTCTGTCAGGACAGATGAGGAAATGTCGGGCGGGGTTCCCTCTCGATCACGCAACGCTCGGCGCGTACTGCGAGGTCCGCGCCCCGAGGCCGTCCCCGTCCTCGTCGCCAGAGCCTGTGCGCTCGTGGGCGTCCTGGACATCGCCGCGGGCGTCTTCCCGCGCTTCCGGCACAGCCGTATGCACACCATCGCCGAGGTGCTGCCGGGAGCGTTCGGGCCGTTCGCGGCCGCGCTCTCGCTCAGCGCCGGCGTGCTGTTGCTGCTGCTCGCGCACGGACTGAGGCGGGGCAAGCGGCGCGCGTGGCGGGCCGCGGTGGCGCTGTTGCCGGCAGGTGCCGTCGCGCAGTTCACGTACCGCCACTCCCTGATCGGAGTGGTCATCTCGCTGGCGCTGCTGGCTCCGCTGCTGCGCCACCGCGACCAGTTCAACGCGCTGCCCGACCCGCGCAGCCGGTGGCGCGCGCTCGCCAACTTCGTCCTCATGGGCGCCGGATCCCTCGTTCTCGGGTTGATCATCGTCAGCGTCCACCCGAATCGCATGGTCGGCGACCCGAGCCTGGCCGATCGCATTACGCACGTCCTCTACGGCCTCTTCGGCTTCGAGGGCCCGGTCGATTACCAGGGCAACACCTCCTGGACCGTCGGCTTCTCCCTCGGCGCCCTGGGGCTGCTCACCGCGGTGACGACGATCTACCTCGCGTTCCGCCCCGAGCACCCGGCGGCCCGTCTGACCGCGGAGGACGAGGAACGCCTGCGCTGCCTGCTGGAGAAGCACGGCCGGCGGGACTCCCTCGGCCACTTCGCCCTGCGGCGCGACAAGGCCGTCGTCTTCTCGCCCAGCGGCAAGGCTGCGGTGACGTACCGCGTCGTCTCCGGTGTGATGCTCGCCAGTGGCGACCCCATCGGTGACGTGGAGGCCTGGCCGGGCGCCATCGAGCGCTTCATGGACGAGGCCAAGGCCCACTCCTGGACGCCCGCCGTGATGGGCTGTTCGGAGACGGGCGGTGAGGTGTGGACCCGCGAGACCGGCCTCGACGCCCTGGAACTGGGCGACGAGGCGGTGGTGGACGTCGCGGATTTCTCCCTCGCCGGCCGCGCGATGCGCAACGTGCGCCAGATGGTCAAGCGCATCGAGCGCGCCGGTTACGAAACCCGGGTACGACGTGTACGTGACCTCGGCGACACCGAGCTGGCGCGGATCCGGCAGGCCGCCGAGGACTGGCGGGGCACCGACACCGAGCGCGGCTTCTCCATGGCCCTGGGCCGTATCGGCGACGCCGCCGACGGCGACTGCCTGATCGCCACCGCCCACAAGGCGGACGACCAGCCGGGCGAGTACGGCGACCTGAAGGCGATCCTGCACTTCGTCCCCTGGGGCGAGGACGGCGCCTCCCTGGACCTGATGCGCCGCGACCGCTCGGCCGACCCCGGCATGAACGAACTCCTCATCGTCGCCGCCCTCCAGGCGGCCCCGAAGTTCGGCATCACGCGCGTGTCGCTCAACTTCGCGATGTTCCGCTCGGCACTCGCGCGGGGCGAGAAGATCGGCGCGGGCCCGGTGCTGCGCGCCTGGCGCGGGCTGCTGGTCTTCCTCTCCCGCTGGTTCCAGATCGAGTCGCTGTACAAGTTCAACGCGAAGTTCCAGCCCCGCTGGGAGCCGCGCTTCGTCGTCTACCGCGCCTCGGCGGACCTGCCGCGCATCGGCTTCGCCGCCATGCAGGCGGAGGGCTTCGTCAACCTCGCCCTGCCGCTGCCGCGCTTCCTGCGCCGCCGCAGGTCGGCCCCGCGCGTGTGCGCCCACTCCGTCGCGGAGCGCGACGTACGCGCCGCGTGAGGGACCCCGAGCGCGTGGCGTGACCGACGGCCGGACGGGACGACCGGACGGCCGTACGCCTCGAAGGACAGGCCGTAGGCCGCGAAGGACAGGCCCGGACGCAAGCCCTCCCCTCCAGCCCGGGGGGCTTGCGTCCGGGCCGTCGCGTTCCGCGGCCGACCATGGCGTCTTCCGGTCCGGTCCGGGGCCTAGGCTGAACGTATGAGCAAGCAGAGCGGACGCGGGCGCGTCGCGGGCCTTCCCGAGTGGGACCGCTGCGCGGTCATGGGAGTCGTGAACGTCACCCCCGATTCCTTCTCCGACGGCGGCCGTTTCTTCGACACCACGGCGGCCGTCAAGCACGGGCTCGAACTGGTCGCCGAGGGCGCGGACCTGGTCGACGTCGGCGGCGAGTCCACCCGCCCGGGCGCCACCCGCGTCGACGAGGCCGAGGAACTCAAGCGCGTCATCCCCGTGGTGCGTGGCCTCGCCTCCGAGGGTGTCGCCGTCTCCGTCGACACCATGCGCGCGTCCGTCGCCGAGCGCGCCCTCGCCGCCGGCGCCCGCCTCGTCAACGACGTCAGCGGCGGGCTCGCCGACCCGGCGATGATCCCGGTCGTCGCCGCCTCCGGCGCCCCCTTCGTCGTCATGCACTGGCGCGGCTTCCTGGAGGGCGGCAACGTCAAGGGCGCGTACGACGACGTCGTCACCGAGGTCGTCGACGAACTCCGCGCGCGCGTGGAGGCCGTCCTGGCCGGCGGCATCGCCCCCGACCGCGTCGTCGTCGACCCCGGCCTCGGCTTCTCCAAGGACGCCGGACACGACCTCACCCTCCTGGCCCACCTCGACCGTCTGCTCGTGCTCGGCCACCCGCTCCTCGTCGCCGCCTCTCGCAAGCGGTTCCTCGGGCGCGTCCTCGCGGGGCCGGAGGGCGCGCCGCCGCCCGCGCGCGAGCGCGACGCCGCGACGGCCGCCGTCTCCGCGCTCGCGGCGCACGCCGGCGCGTGGGCGGTGCGTGTGCACGAGGTGCGCGCCACGGCGGACGCAGTACGCGTCGCGCGCGCCGTGGAGGAGGCGCGCACCGCCGAGCACGCGCCCCGCTCGGCCGCCCCCGGCGCAGAAGGAGCCCGGTGAGCGCCGCCCACACGGACGTCGAGCAGGTCGAGGCCGCCAACACCGCCTTCTACGAGGCCCTGGAACGCGGCGATTTCGAGGAACTGTCCTCCCTCTGGCTCGCCCCCGGCGACCTGGGCATCGACGAGGAGTACCACGACCCGGCGGACGCCGGCGTGGTCTCCTGCGTGCACCCCGGCTGGCCCGTGCTGACCGGCCGCGGCGAGGTCCTGCGGTCGTACGCCCTGATCATGGCGAACACCGACTACATCCAGTTCTTCCTCACCGACGTGCACGTCTCCGTCACCGGCGACACCGCCCTGGTCACCTGCACCGAGAACATCCTCAGCGGCGGGCCCGCGCCCGAGGGCGGCGAGGAGCTCGGCCCGCTCGTCGGCCAGCTGGTGGTCGCCACGAACGTGTTCCGCCGCACACCCGACGGCTGGAAGATGTGGTCGCACCACGCCTCCCCCGTTCTGTCCGAGAACGACGAGGCCGAGGACGAGGACACCCCCTCCTGACGGGGTAGGCGGTCCTGCGAGGAGACCCGTCGGCACCCTCACGGGTCACATCGGCACCCGCCGGGTGCAAGAAGTGGTTGGAATCACGACGTGCCGGGTAGGGGCGGCTACCAACCCGTGAGCCGCCGGGTTCCCCAGGGGAAACACACGATGAAACCTCCTGGTCCCGGCACTGGCCCGCGCCCCCGTGGCCGGGGGCTGTCAGTGCCCGCGGGTAGATTCGTTCGAGGCCGGTGTGCCGCCCGCACACGGCAGTGACCGGCCGTCACCGACGATTGCAGGAGTGATTCGCGTGGATCGTGTCGCGCTGCGCGGCCTGAAGGCCCGCGGGCACCACGGTGTGTTCCCCAAGGAACGCGAGGAGGGCCAGACCTTCATCGTGGACCTCGTCCTCGGGCTGGACACCCGGCCGGCCGCGGCCGACGACGACCTGGCGAAGACCGTGCACTACGGCATCGTGGCGGAGGAGGTCGTGGCCGTGGTGGAGGGCGAGCCCGTCAACCTCATCGAGACGCTCGCCGAGCGCATCGCCCAGGCCTGTCTGAAGCACGACGGGGTCCAGGAGGTCGAAGTACGCGTCCACAAGCCGGACGCGCCGATCACGGTGCCCTTCGACGACGTGACCGTCACCATCACCCGGAGCCGAGTATGACCGCGTTCTTCACCGAGGGTCACAGCGACCCGACCGTACAGCCGGTGCCCGCCTCCGTCGTGCAGCAGGTGGACGCCGCCGACACCACCCTCCACAACCCCAAACGCGCCGTGATCTCCCTGGGCTCGAACCTCGGCAACCGCCTGGAGACCCTCCAGGGCGCCATCGACGCCCTGGAGGACACCCCGGGCGTCCGGGTCAAGGCCGTGTCGCGGGTATACGAGACGGAGCCGTGGGGCGTCGAGCCGGGCAGCCAGCCCTCGTACTTCAACGCGGTGGTACTGCTGAAGACGACCCTGCCCCCGTCCTCGCTCCTGGAGCGGGCGCACGCGGTCGAGGAGGCCTTCCACCGCGTCCGCGACGAGCGCTGGGGCGCGCGCACCCTCGACGTCGACATCGTCGCCTACGACGGTGTCCTCTCCGACGACCCGCTGCTGACCCTCCCGCACCCCCGCGCCCACGAACGCGCCTTCGTCCTCGCCCCCTGGCACGACGTCGACCCCGACGCCCAGCTGCCCGGCCGCGGCCCGGTCGCGGGCCTCCTGGGCACCGTCACCCGGCACGGCGTGGAGCCCCGTGAGGACCTGGAACTCCACCTGCCCGAGTAGTCGTTAAGGTCAAGACGACAAAGCCGGGACGACCGCCGTCCGCGGGCGCGGGACGACCACGGTCCACGGGTCTGACCCGTCAACCGGGGGAGCTGAAGGGACACCGTGAGAGAGCTGCGCATCAGGGTGCTGGCAGGCGTGTTCGTCGTGGCCGGGCTCCTGTCCTGGGCGGGCGCCCGCCTCTGGAACTCGATCGGGACGCTCCCCAGCGTCCCCCTGGCCGCCCCCATCGTCCTCGCCCTGATCGCCGTGGTCCTGCTGGCCACGGCGCTCTCGATCCGCGGCCGCCTCAAGGCCCAGCGTGAGCGCCGGCCCGAGGCCAAGGGCGTCGACCCCCTGATGGCGGCCCGCGCGGTCGTCTTCGGCCAGGCCAGCGCGTTGGTCGCGGCCCTGGTCTCCGGCATGTACGGAGGCACCGGCGTCTTCCTGCTGGAGCTGCTGGACATCCCGGCCCGCCGCGACCAGGCCATCTACGCCGGCTTCTCGGTCGTGGCGGGCATCGCGGTCATAGCGGCGGCCATCTTCCTGGAGCGTGTGTGCAAGCTCCCGGACGACGACGAGACCGACAACGGCGCGGCGTCTCCGGCCTGAAAGGCAACAGGACACGGGCGCCGAGGCCCTGAGGGGCCCCGGCCCTACTTCGCCATGATCAGGCTCATGGCCTCGTTGCGGGTGGCGGGATCGCGCAGCTGGCCGCGCACCGCCGACGTTATGGTCTTGGCGCCGGGCTTGCGGACACCGCGCATGGACATGCACATGTGCTCGCACTCGACGACCACGATGACACCGCGCGGCTCCAGGATCTTCATCAGCGAGTCGGCGATCTGCGTGGTGAGACGTTCCTGCACCTGTGGACGGCGGGCGTAGACGTCCACGAGCCGGGCCAGTTTCGACAGCCCCGTGATCTTGCCGTCCGACGACGGGATGTACCCGACGTGGGCGACGCCGACGAACGGCACGAGGTGGTGCTCGCACGAGCTGAGCACCTCGATGTCCTTCACCAGGACCATCTCGTCGTGCCCCAGGTCGAACGTCGTCGTCAGCACGTCCTCGGGCTTCTGCCACAGCCCCGCGAAGATCTCCTTGTACGCCCGCGCCACCCGCGCCGGCGTCTCCTTCAGACCCTCCCGCTCCGGGTCCTCCCCGACCGCGATCAGCAGCTCACGGACGGCGTTCTCGGCGCGCTTCTCGTCGAACTCGCCGATGCTGCCTTCGCCGTCCAGCGTCACGGGGTCGGTCATGTGGATTCTCGTTCCTGTGCGGGTCACGCGTGCGGGCCACGCGCCTCGTCTGCGGCCTGGCTGAAAACGCCGCGCCCCCCAGGCTAAAACCTGGGGGGCGCGCACAGCCATTCCGGTCCCGACGGGCGGAAGGAGGTGATTCAGCTCTCGGGCCGGTCCTCCGGGATCGCCTCGGTCGCCGGAGCGTGCTCCGTCGCCGTGGACTTGGCGGTGGAGATCGCCGGGGTCGCGCCGTTGGCGCCGTTCGTCAGTGCGAGCTCCTTCGGGGAGAGCACCGGCGGACGGGTGGACGGCGTGCGGCGGGAGGAGCCGGTCCAGGCCGGACGCGGGGGGCGCTTGACGATGGGAGCGAAGATCTCGGCGATCTGCTCCTTGCCCAGCGTCTCCTTCTCCAGCAGCTGCAGGACGAGGTTGTCGAGGACGTCGCGGTTCTCGACCAGGATCTCCCAGGCCTCGTTGTGCGCGTTCTCGATGAGCTTCTTGACTTCCTCGTCCACCAGCGCGGCGACCTCTTCCGAGTAGTCGCGCTGGTGAGCCATCTCACGTCCCAGGAACGGCTCGGTGTTGTCGCCGCCGAACTTGATGGCGCCCAGCCGCTCGGTCATGCCGTACTGGGTGACCATCGCGCGGGCCGTGGCGGTGGCCTTCTCGATGTCGTTCGCCGCGCCTGTGGTCGGGTCGTGGAAGACCAGTTCCTCGGCCGCCCGGCCGCCCAGCATGTAGGCGAGCTGGTCGAGCATCTCGTTGCGGGTGGTCGAGTACTTGTCCTCGTCCGGGAGCACCATCGTGTAGCCCAGCGCGCGGCCGCGGCTCAGGATCGTGATCTTGTGGACCGGGTCGGAGTTCGGGGAGGCCGCCGCGACCAGGGCGTGTCCGCCCTCGTGGTACGCGGTGATCTTCTTCTCCTTGTCCGACATGATCCGGGTCCGCTTCTGCGGGCCCGCGACCACACGGTCGATGGCCTCGTCGAGCATCGAGTTGTCGATGAGCTTCCGGTCGCTGCGGGCCGTGAGCAGAGCCGCCTCGTTGAGGACGTTGCTCAGGTCCGCACCGGTGAAGCCCGGCGTACGGCGGGCGACCGCCGCGAGGTCGACGTCGGGCGCGACCGGCTTGCCCTTCTGGTGGACCTTGAGGATCTCCAGACGGCCCTGCAGGTCCGGCGGGTCGACCGCGATCTGGCGGTCGAAGCGGCCGGGGCGCAGCAGCGCCGGGTCGAGGATGTCCGGACGGTTGGTGGCCGCGATGAGAATCACACCACCCTTGACGTCGAAGCCGTCCATCTCGACGAGCAGCTGGTTCAGCGTCTGCTCGCGCTCGTCGTGACCGCCGCCGAGGCCGGCGCCGCGGTGGCGGCCGACCGCGTCGATCTCGTCGACGAAGACGATCGCCGGAGCGTTCGCCTTGGCCTGCTCGAACAGGTCACGGACTCGGGAGGCACCGACACCGACGAACATCTCGACGAAGTCGGAACCGGAGATCGAGTAGAACGGGACCCCCGCCTCACCGGCGACGGCACGCGCGAGCAGCGTCTTGCCGGTACCGGGGCGGCCGTAGAGCAGCACGCCCTTGGGGATCTTGGCGCCGACGGCCTGGAACTTCGCCGGCTCCTGCAGGAACTCCTTGATCTCGTGGAGCTCCTCGACGGCCTCGTCACAGCCCGCGACGTCGGAGAACGTCGTCTTCGGCGTGTCCTTGGTGATGAGCTTGGCCTTGGACTTCCCGAAGTTCATGACCCGGGAGCCGCCGCCCTGCATCTGGTTCATCAGGAACAGGAAGACGACCACGATCAGAACGAAGGGAAGCAGGGAGAGCAGGATTCCCAGGAAGGGGTTCTGCTTGGACGGCGACACGGTGTAGCCGTCCGGGATCTGCTTGTCCTGGTATTTGGTCTGCAGCGTGTTGGCGATGGCCACGCCCTGGTCGCCGATGTAGCTCGCCTGGATCTTCGAGCTGCCCTCGACCTTTTCGCCAGACTTGAGCTGGACCTTGACGGTCTGCTCGTCACCGGTGGTCAGCTTGGCCGATTCCACCTTGTTGTCGTTGATCGCTGCGACGACCTGGCCGGTGTCCACCGTCTTGTAGCCGCCGGACGAACCGACGACCTGCATCAACACGACCACGGCAAGGACGGCCAGCACGATCCACATGACCGGCCCACGGAAGTATCGCTTCACGTCCATCCATACGGAGCGGTGCCGCCCCGTCCCTCCTGCCATAGTGAGTTTGATAAGACAGTTCTTCTGACGGTACCCCAGCATTGTCGCCCGAAGCCGCACGGGCGGGCTGGCTAACCCGTCTGCATGCTCCAACGGCGCGAAACCCGCTGGGGTTCCCGATCGTCCTACAAAGACGGCTCTCTTGGCCCCATGGGCCACTCAGCCGCCGTAGACGTGGGGCGCGAGCGTACCGACGAACGGGAGGTTGCGGTACTTCTCGGCGTAGTCGAGGCCGTAACCGACGACGAATTCGTTGGGAATGTCGAAACCCACCCACTCGACGTCGATGGCGACCTTGGCGGCGTCCGGCTTGCGCAGCAGGGTGCAGATCTTCAGGGACTCGGGCTCGCGGGAGCCGAGGTTGTTGATCAGCCAGGACAGCGTCAGTCCGGAGTCGATGATGTCCTCGACGATCAGGACGTGCCTGCCCTTGATGTCGGTGTCGAGGTCCTTGAGGATCCGCACCACTCCGGAGGACTGGGTGCCCGCGCCGTACGACGACACGGCCATCCAGTCCATGGTGACGGGGGTGGACAGCGCCCGCGCGAGGTCGGCCATGACCATCACCGCGCCCTTGAGGACACCGACGATGAGCAGGTCCTTGCCCGCGTACTCCGCGTCGATCTTCGCGGCCAGCTCGGCCAGTTTCGCGTCGATCTCTTCTTTGGTGATGAGCACCTGCTGGAGGTCGGCACCCATGTCTTTCGCGTCCACCCGCATCACTTTCGGTCGTCCCACCGGCTGCCCGGGCCCCGGGAGGGGTCCGGATCCCCACGAAAGGGATGAGATTCAGCCTTGCCGAATCACCAGTCTGCCACCCTGGCGCTGGGCGACGACTTTGCCGGGCAGGTTGATGGCCCCCTGGCCTCGCCAGCCGGTGATCAGCCGGTCGACTTCCTCGATGTGGCGGGCGAACAGGGAACCCGCGGGAGCGCCGGCCTCGATGGCGGCCTGGCGCAGGATGCGGCGGCGCACGGCGGGCGGCAGGGCATAGAGCTTGGCGCACTCCAGCAGACCGGCGGCGTCCCGTACGGAGGCCTCGGCCTGGCGCGCCCAGGTGTCGAGGGCGTCGGCGTCGTCGCGGGAGAGCTGGGCCGTCCGGGCGAGAGCCTCGACGACGCCCTTGCCGAGCGCCTTCTCCAGGGCGGGCAGGCCCTCGTGGCGCAGCCGGGAGCGGGTGTAGGCGGGGTCGGCGTTGTGGGGGTCGTCCCAGACGGGCAGGGACTGGACCATGCAGGCCTTGCGGGCGGTCTGCCGGTCGAGCTGGAGGAAGGGGCGGCGGTAACGGCCGCCGGCCCCCGAGACCGCGGCCATTCCCGACAGGGAGCGGATGCCGGAGCCGCGGGCGAGGCCGAGCAGGACGGTCTCGGCCTGGTCGTCGCGGGTGTGGCCGAGCAGGATCGCGTCGGCGCCGTGGCGGGCGGCGGCGGCGTCGAGGGCGGCGTAGCGGGCATCGCGGGCGGCTGCTTCCGGGCCGCCTTCGCGGCCGACGGTCACGGCGACGGAGTCGACCGGGTCCAGGCCCAACTCGCGCAGGCGCAGGGCGACTTCCTCGGCGCGCAGGTCGGAGCCGGACTGCAGGCCGTGGTCGACGGTGACGCCGCCGGCGCGGATGCCGAGTTTGGGGGCCTCGAAGGCGAGGGCGGAGGCGAGGGCCATCGAGTCGGCGCCGCCGGAGCAGGCCACGAGCACGAGCGGCGCGCACGGGCGCTCGTACGGGCGCTGCTCGGAGACCGCGGTCCGCCCGGAGAGCACGGGAGGCCCGGAGACCGCGGAAGACCCGAAGACCGCGGACGGCTCGGAGCTCAGGTCGTTGAGGATGTCGTGTAGGACGCGGCGGACCGCCAGGCGTATCGCCGCGACCGCAGGATGGGGACCCATGTCCGGTTCCCTTCATGAAGTTTTCGGGGGGTGAGCCCGAGGCCGGTCACTCAGAGTGTGTTGATGGTGACAGAACCGGGGCGTTCCCCGAGCATCGCACGCCTACCCATGGCTCACGGTCCCTCGGACGGGTGATTGGAGGGGCGTTCGCCTGCCGTCGGCCGGATTCGTTTCACGACCCTTCCGTGACGCTCACGACTCGGTCTTGCGGTGCACCCGCGCGACCCAGTCCGCCGGTTTGGCGATCTCCGCCTTCGTGGGGAGGGTGTTGGGGGAGGTCCACACGCGGTTGAAGCCGTCCATGCCGACCTCCTCGACGACGGCCCGTACGAACCGCTCGCCGTCCCGGTACTGCCGGAGCTTGGCGTCCAGGCCCAGCAGCTTGCGCAGGGCCATGTCCAGCCGCGAGGCGCCCTTGGCGCGGCGCTGCTGGAACTTCTCGCGGATCTCGGAGACGGTCGGCACGACGTCCGGGCCCACGCCGTCCATCACGAAGTCGGCGTGGCCCTCCAGCAGGGACATCACGGCGGTGAGCCGCCCGAGGATCTCCCGCTGGGCGGGGGTCTGCACGATCTCCACGAAGGACCGGCCGCCGTCGTCCTCCTCACCCTCCGGGCGTCCCCCGGCGAGCGACTGGGCGGCCTCCCGGACGCGCTCCAGGACGGTCATCGGGTCGACGTCCGTCTCCCCGAGAAAAGACTGGATCTCGCCCTCGAGGTGGTCGCGCAGCCAGGGCACCGCGGTGAACTGCGTGCGGTGCGTCTCCTCGTGCAGACAGACCCACATGCGGAAGTCGTGGGGCTGGACGTCGAGTTCGCGCTCCACGTGCACGATGTTGGGCGCCACCAGGAGCAGTCGGCCGCCGCCGTTCTCGCCGGCCGGGAGGTCGCGGGTGGACGGGGCGAAGGTCTCGTACTGGCCGAGGACGCGGGAGGCCAGGAAGGACAGCAGCATGCCCAGTTCGACGCCGGTGACCTTGCCGCCGACCGCGCCGAGGACCGCGCCGCCCGGCGTGTTGCTGCGCCGCTCCTGCATCTTGTCCAGCAGCGGCTTGAGGATCTCCCGGAAGCCGGCGACGTTCGCCCGGACCCAGCCGGGGCGGTCGACGACGAGGACCGGGGTGTCGTGCGTCCCCTCCGTCCCCAGACGAGTGAAGCCCCGCACGTGTTCCTCCGAGGCCTTGGCATGCTTGCGCAGTTCCGCGACGACCGCTCGGGCCTCGTCACGGCTCACGTCGGGGCCCGGCCGCACGAGCCGGGTCGCGGTCGCGACCGCGAGATTCCAGTCGACCATCTCGGCACCACCGATGCTCGTCATGCGTCAACCGTACGTGAGCGTTCCCACTTGGGGCAGGGCGTGGAGGTCGGCCGGGTGAGGGCGTGCTCCTGGGCCGACCGGTGTGGCGCCTGGGGTGCGCGGGCCCACGCGGTCAGCGGCAGCCGCACGCCGCCAGCGCCGTGGCGGTTCGGTCCAGTGCCGACTGCGCCGCCGTCGGACTGGTGGTGTCCGACGCCAGGAACGCGAACGCCAGCAGGCGTCCGTCCTGGTCGACGACCGTTCCCGCCAGGGTGTTCACGCCCGTCAGCGTCCCCGTCTTGGCCCGCACGACGCCTGCCGCGCCATCCGTGTAGCGGCTGGTCAGGGTGCCGGTGAAGCCGGCCACCGGGAGGCCGGTGAGGATCGGGCGGAGTTCGGGGTGGGCGGGGGCGCCCGCCTTCACCAGCAGGGCCGTCAGGAGGTCCGCGGTGAGCCGGTCGTCACGGTTCAGGCCGCTGCCGTCGTGGAACTGGGCGCCGCGCGACGGCAGTCGGAGCTTCTTCAGTTCGGCGGCGATCGCGTCGGCGCCGCCGTCGAAGCTCGCCCGGCCGCCCGTCGCCACCGCCGTCTGGCGGGCCAGGGCCTCGGCGATGTCGTTGTCGGAGTTGGTCAGCATCCGTTCGACGAGCGCCGAGAGCGGGGGTGAGGAGACGGCGGCCAGCGACTGCGCGCGCGTGGTCGCCTTGGACGGTCCCGGAGGTGTCGTCCTGATGCCCCGCGCGGCCAGGAAGCCGGCGAACTTCGCCGCCGCGTCCGCCGCCGGGTCCGTCACGCGCGGGGCCGGGCCACTGGCGGAGTCGTCCGTGCGGCCCTCGTCGGCCATGAGGGCGCTGACGGGCGCGAGGTTGTCGTTGACGCCGATGGGGTGCAGTTCGGGGCCGGCGTAGAGGGTGGTGTCGTAGGAGAGCGTCACCTCGGACAGGCCGCGCTTCTTCAGGGCCTTCGCGGTGGCGACGGCAAGATCGCGCAGGCTCGCCCAGCCCTGCGCGTCCTTGTGGGCCGTCAGGGTCGGGTCGCCGCCGCCGATCAGGACGAGTTCCCCGGTGTCGGGCTCCAGGGCCGTGCGGGTGGTCAGGCGGTGGTCCCCGCCCATCGCCGACAGGGCCGCGACGGCCGTGGCGATCTTCGTCGTGGAGGCGGGGGTGAGGGCGTCGTCGGCCCCGGTGCCGTAGAGGCGCTTGCCGGTGGCGACGTCGACGACGGCGGCGGTGCGGTGGGCGCCGAGCGCCGGGTCCCCGAGGAGGGGCCGCAGGACGTCGGCGAGGGCCGGCCCGGCCGGAGCCGACTTCACGGTGTTCGTGGAGCCTCCGAGGCCCACCAGGACCGACGCCGCGCTCGGGGCGGGACGGGGCGCCCCCGCCGTCGTATCGGACGATCCGGATGTATCGGAATTACGGCCGTGATCTGCGCCACCCGTGCGTTCCAGGGCGACCGCGCGGTCGCGCTCGGCCGTACGCTGACCGTTGGCGTCCCAGGGGCCGGCGGCGGTCACCACCCCACTGGCCAGCACCAGCCCGAGGGTCGTCGCGCCGGCTGTGTACTGCCAGGTCTTGACCGACCGCGGACGCGGAGCCCGCAGCGCCGCGAGTCGTGGTCCCACGGCCCGTCGCGCTCGCGCGAGCCGCGGCTTCGCGACGGCCACGGCTCGTTCCAGACGTGGCCGTGCGGCGTTCGCGGCTCGTTCGAGCTGGGGGCGTACGGTCCCGGCGGCCCGTGCCAGAAGCGGCCGTA
Source organism: Streptomyces sp. C1-1 (assembly GCF_050214755.1). NCBI lineage: Bacteria > Bacillati > Actinomycetota > Actinomycetes > Kitasatosporales > Streptomycetaceae > Streptomyces > Streptomyces sp. C1-1. The sequence continues at coordinate 4,692,164 of NZ_CP189826.1, forward strand.
CGGCGTTCGCGGCCCGCGCCACGTGCGGTCTCGCGGCCCGCCAAGGCCTCAGTTCAGGCACGACCACCAGCCCCTTTCGCGATCACACACCTGCGTGAGGGACACTTAACCACCAGAACTATGTGTTGATCATGGAGGAGCCACCGGTGGAGTTCGACGTCACGATCGAGATTCCGAAGGGTTCGCGGAACAAGTACGAGGTGGACCACGAGACCGGTCGGATCCGCCTGGACCGTCGACTCTTCACCTCGACCGCCTACCCGACCGACTACGGCTTCGTCGAGAACACCCTCGGCGAGGACGGCGACCCGCTGGACGCGCTCGTCATCCTGGACGAGCCGACGTTCCCGGGCTGTCTGATCCGCTGCCGCGCGATCGGCATGTTCCGGATGACGGACGAGGCCGGCGGCGACGACAAGCTGCTGTGCGTCCCCTCGACGGACCCGCGCGTGGAGCACCTGCGTGACATTCACCACGTGTCGGAGTTCGACCGTCTGGAGATCCAGCACTTCTTCGAGGTCTACAAGGACCTGGAGCCCGGCAAGTCCGTCGAGGGCGCCAACTGGGTGGGCCGCACCGACGCCGAGATCGAGATCGAGCGCTCCTACAAGCGGTTCAAGGAGCAGGGCGGTCACTGAACCCCCGGCAGTGTTCCCGGGCCGCACGCGTACGCGTGCGGCCCGTTTGTCATTCTGTGCGCATACTGGCCATTGCCGTACGCGTCGTACAGGGAGCGTTACTCACGTGACGGAGGCGGAGGACCGCAAGCCGCAGACGGACGAGGCCAGGGGCACGTTCGACCCCGAGATCACATCCGAGTTCGCGATTCCCGCGGGACTCGTCGCCCCCGGAGTCGCCGTCGAACCGGAGACCACCTCCGAGTTCGCCGTCCCGGACGGGCTGGAGGTCCCACAGCCGCAGGGTGTGGACTCCGAGGGGTCGGCGTTCAGCATGCCGAGCACCTACAGCTCCAAGCAGGCGCCCGTCGCCTTCACCCCGGCGACCGGCGTGCCGGTCGTCAGCCTGACCAAGGACGTGCCCTGGCAGGACCGGATGCGCACCATGCTGCGCATGCCGGTGGCCGAGCGGCCCGCGCCGGAGCCGCCGCCCAAGGCGGAGGACGGCGGTCCGGCCGTCCCGCGGGTGCTCGACCTGACGCTGCGCATCGGCGAGCTGCTGCTGGCCGGCGGCGAGGGCGCGGAGGACGTCGAGGCCGCGATGTTCGCGGTCTGCCGGTCCTACGGGCTGGACCGCTGCGAGCCGAACGTCACCTTCACGCTGCTGTCGATCTCCTACCAGCCGTCCCTGGTCGACGACCCGGTGACCGCGTCGCGGACCGTGCGGCGCCGGGCGACGGACTACACCCGCCTGGCGGCCGTCTACCGGCTGGTGGACGACCTGAGCGACGTGGAGACCCACATCTCCCTGGAGGAGGCCTACCGCAGGCTGGCGGAGATCCGCCGCAACCGGCACCCGTACCCCACCTGGGTGCTGACCGGCGCGAGCGGGCTGCTCGCCGGGGCCGCCTCCGTGCTGGTCGGCGGTGACGTGGTGGTGTTCCTCGCGGCCATGCTCGGCGCGATGCTCGGCGACCGGCTCGCGTGGCTGTGCGCGGGGCGCGGGCTGCCGGAGTTCTACCAGTTCACCGTCGCCGCGATGCCGCCGGCCGCGATAGGGGTCGCGCTGACCGTCGCCCATGTGGACGTGAAGGCGTCCGCGGTCATCACCGGTGGGCTGTTCGCGCTGCTGCCGGGGCGGGCCCTGGTGGCGGGCGTGCAGGACGGGCTGACCGGGTTCTACATCACCGCGTCGGCGCGCCTGCTGGAGGTCGTCTACCTGTTCGTCGGCATCGTCACGGGCGTGCTGGTCGTCCTGTACTTCGGAGTGAACCTGGGGGCCAAGCTCAACCCCGACGCTGGCCTGCGGATCGCCGAGCGGCCGCTGTGGCAGATCGCCGCGTCGATGCTGCTGTCGCTGACGTTCGCGGTGCTCTTGCAGCAGGAGCGCTCGACGGTGGCGTGGGTGACGCTGAACGGCGGCGTGGCGTGGTGCGTGTACGGCGCGCTGCACTATCCCGGCGGGCTGTCGCCGGTCGCCTCCACGGCGGTGGCGGCGGGGCTCGTCGGGCTGTTCGGGCAGCTGCTGTCGCGCTACCGGTTCGCGTCCGCCCTGCCGTACACGACGGCGGCGATCGGGCCGCTGCTGCCGGGTTCCTCGACGTACTTCGGGCTGTTGTCGATCGCGCAGAACGACGTCGACAAGGGGCTGGTGTCGTTGGCCACGGCGGCCTCGCTCGCCATGGCCATCGCCATCGGGGTCAACCTCGGATCGGAGATCTCCCGGCTGTTCCTGCGGATCGGCTCCGCGGAGAAGCGGCGGGCCGCGAAGCGGACGCGGGGTTTCTGAGCCTTCCGCCGCGCCGGCTCAGTAGCCCTGGTTCTGGTTGTCGTACGGGTACTGCCCGCCGCCGTACTGCTGCTGCGGGTACTGCTGCTGCGGGTACCCCTGTTGGGGGTACTGCTGCTGCGAGTACTCCTGTTGGGGGTACTGGGGCTGCGCGTAGTGCTGGTCGGGGTCGTACGGCTGCTGGTACTGCTGCTGCTGGTGCTGCTGCTGGTGCTGGTGCTGGTGCTGCTGGGAGTGGTCCTGGTCCGCCGACGGGATGCGGCGCAGCTGGGTCGTCGCGTCGTCCATGACCACCGGGAAGGGCTGCGTCTGCTCCTGGACGGGTTCGGACGCCTCGGGCCCGGCCTTCCGGTTCTTGGAGCGGGCCCGCAGGAACTCGATGATGATCGGGACCACCGAGACGAGGACGATCAGGATCAGGATCGCCTCGATGTTGTTGTTGACGAAGTCGATCTTGCCGAGCCAGGAGCCGAGCAGGGTGACGCCGGCGCCCCACAGCACGCCGCCGATGACGTTGAAGGTCAGGAACGAGCGGTACTTCATGCCGCTGACGCCGGCGATGATCGGCGTGAACGTGCGCACGATGGGCACGAAGCGGGCCAGGACCAGGGACTTGGGGCCGTACTTCTCGAAGAACTCGTGCGCCTTGACCACGTTCTCCTGCTTGAACAGGCGGGAGTCGGGGCGGTTGAACAGGGACGGGCCGACCTTCTTGCCGAACATGTAGCCCGCCTGGTCGCCGAGGATCGCGGCGAGGCAGATCAGCGCGATCGCTCCCCACAGGGGGAAGTTCAGCTGGTTCGAGGTGATCAGCAGACCGCAGGTGAACAGGAGCGAGTCGCCGGGCAGGAAGAAACCGATGAGCAGGCCGGACTCGGCGAAGACGATAAGGAGCAGCCCCCAGATGCCGAACGTGTCGAGGAGGTAGTTCGGATCCAGCCAGCTCGGGCCGAGGGCAAGCGTCGTCACGGTTCCGGGCTCCTGAGGGGGTGGGGGAAGGTACGGCGTCCTTCTGCGGGCGCTCAAAGCTATCAACGTTATGTGTCCGCCCCAGGTTCCACCGGTGTCTCCAGGATGCACTGTGCGCCGAGTGGGAGAAAGCTGTGAGGTCATGGGAATCGATGAATACGGCGGCGGGCAGGAGCCCCGCCCGGACGTACTGGTAGTCACGACGAACGACGTACCCGGCCACCGGGTCATGGAGGTGCTCGGCGAGGTCTTCGGGCTGACGGTCCGGTCCCGGCACGTGGGCAGCCAGATCGGGGCGGGACTGAAGTCGATGGTCGGCGGGGAGCTGCGGGGGCTGACCAAGACGCTCGTGGAGACCCGGAACCAGGCCATGGAACGGCTGGTGGAGCAGGCACGCGCGCGTGGTGCGAACGCGGTGCTGATGTTCCGCTTCGACGTCACCGAGGCGGCGGGCGTGGGGACGGAGGTGTGCGCGTACGGGACGGCCGTCGTCCTGGCCCGGGAGTGATCCCCCGGGCCACGACGACTCTCACGCCTCGTGGCGGGCGGCGTTCGCCGTGATCGCGTCCCTGAGGTGCTCGGCGAGGCCGGGGTGCATGGCGTCGTAGTACGCCTTGAAACGCTCGTCGGAGACGTACATCTCCGCGAAGCACCGGTGCATGTCGTACGAGACGTCGAAGAACCAGCGGCTGACGTGCTGCCGGTGCTCCTCGGCCAGGTCCATCGCCGCCTCGCCGGCGGCGGGGGCGCCGGCGGCGACCAGGGCCGCGTACCGCTCGCTCCAGTCGTCGACCTCGGCCTGCAGGCGTTTCCAGTCCTCCTTGCCGTAGGACGCGGCCCGGCGCTGCGACTCCGCGTACGCCTCGGTGCCGCCCCAGCGTGCCTCGGCCTCCTCCGCGTACTGGTCGGGGTCCTTGTCGCCGAAGACCTCGAAGCGTTCCTCGGGGGTGAGGTTGATGCCCATCTTGCGTGCCTCCATGGCGTGCTCCACGGCCTCGGCCATCTTCTGCAGCTTCTCGATCCGGGCGGTCAGCAGCTCGTGCTGGCGGCGCAGGTGCGCGCGCGGGTCCGTGTCCGGGTCGTCGAGCAGGGCCGCGACCTCGTCGAGCGGGAAGCCGAGCTCCCGGTAGAACAGGATCTGCTGCAGCCGGTCGAGGTCGGCCTCGCTGTAGCGCCGGTGGCCCGCGTGGCTGCGCCCGCTCGGGACGAGCAGCCCGATGGCGTCGTAGTGGTGCAGCGTGCGCACCGTGACACCGGCGAAGCCCGCGACCTCGCCGACCGGATAGCCGTCCCGTCCTGACCAGTGGCTCACTTCGTCCGCTCCCTTCTGGGTACGCGCTCCACGGTGGCTCCTCACGTCGCGTGAGGTGCAAGCCCGATTCTCCCGGGGATGTTCGGGTGCGACTGCCCGATCAGGGTGGGTGTGGGAACTCCGTTCCGACGGCACTCGTTGATCGACTGACGCGAGGAGACACGCCCATGCCGCTCCACAAAGGTTCCGACCAGCCCGACGAGCGCGCGCTGTCCGTCAACCCCTTCTTCGGGGAGGCGAATCCGGTCGGCGGAATGGCCGAGGCCCCGCCCCGGCACCGGCTGCCGGAGGCGCCCATGGCCCCGACGGCCGCCTACCAGCTGGTGCACGACGAGCTGATGCTGGACGGCAACTCCCGGCTGAACCTGGCCACTTTCGTCACCACCTGGATGGAGCCGCAGGCCGGCGTCCTGATGGCGGAGTGCCGGGACAAGAACATGATCGACAAGGACGAGTACCCGCGCACGGCCGAACTGGAGCGGCGCTGCGTGGCGATGCTGGCCGACCTGTGGAACGCGCCGGACCCGTCGGCCGCCGTGGGCTGTTCGACGACCGGTTCGAGCGAGGCGTGCATGCTCGCCGGCATGGCGCTCAAGCGCCGCTGGAGCCGGCGGAATCCGGCGCCGGGCGCCCGGCCCAACCTGGTCATGGGCGTCAACGTCCAGGTCTGCTGGGAGAAGTTCTGCAACTTCTGGGAGGTGGAGGCCCGCCAGGTCCCCATGGAGGGCGACCGGTTCCACCTCGACCCGCAGGCCGCGGCCGAGCTGTGCGACGAGAACACCATCGGCGTCGTCGGCATCCTCGGTTCCACCTTCGACGGCTCCTACGAGCCCGTCGCCGACCTCTGCGCGGCCCTGGACGCCCTGCAGGAGCGCACGGGCCTGGACATTCCGGTGCACGTCGACGCCGCGTCCGGCGGCATGATCGCCCCCTTCCTCGACGAGGACCTGGTGTGGGACTTCCGCCTCCCGCGCGTGGCGTCCATCAACACCTCGGGGCACAAGTACGGGCTGGTCTACCCGGGCGTCGGCTGGGCTCTGTGGCGCGACAAGGAGGCGCTGCCCGAGGAGCTCGTCTTCCGGGTCAACTACCTGGGCGGCGACATGCCGACCTTCGCCCTGAACTTCTCCCGGCCCGGCGCCCAGGTGGTCGCCCAGTACTACACGTTCCTGCGCCTCGGGCGGGAGGGCTACCGCGCCGTGCAGCAGACGACGCGCGACGTGGCCCGGTCCATCGCCGAGCGGGTGGCGGCGCTCGGCGACTTCCGGCTGCTGACCCGGGGCGACGAGCTGCCGGTCCTCGCCTTCACGACGGCGCCCGGAGTGGAGGCGTACGACGTCTTCGACGTCTCCCGGCGGCTGCGCGAGAGCGGCTGGCTGGTGCCCGCGTACACCTTCCCGCCCCACCGCGAGGATCTGTCGGTGCTGCGGATCGTGTGCCGCAACGGCTTCTCGGCGGACCTGGCCGACCTGTTCGTGGAGGACCTCACCCGCCTGCTGCCGGAACTGCGCAGGCAGCCGCACCCGTTCACCCGCGACAAGGAGGCGGCCACCGGCTTCCACCACTAGCGGTCCGAGCGCCCTCTCTGCGTTCCGGGCGCCCTCTCAGCGGTCCATGCGCGTGAAGCGGCGTACAGCCGCCGGGAAGAACACCGCCAGGAGTGCCAACGGCCATACGACCGCCGCCCACACGTGTCCCGGCTCGCCGCCGGGGCCGCCCAGTAGGTCGCGTATGGCCGTCGCGGTCTGGGACATGGGGTTGAACTCGACGACCGTGCCCAGCCAGCCGGGCATGGAGTCGGGGGCGGCGAGGGCGTTGGACAGGAAGCCGACCGGCCAGACCAGGATCTGCACGGCCTGCACCATCTCCGGCCTCCCGGCGATCATCGCCAGGTGGATGCCGATCCACAGCATGGCGAAGCGGAGCAGCAGCAACAGGCCCATCGCGCCCAGGAACCCGGCCGCGGACGCGTGGGGCCGCCAGCCGAGGGCGAGTCCGACGCCGATCAGGATCGCCAGCCCCAGCGCCGACTGGAGCATGTCGGCCGCCGAACGGCCCACCAGGACCGCGCCGTTGGCCATGGGCAGCGAGCGGAAGCGGTCGATCACGCCCTTCTCGAGGTCCTGGGTGACGGCGAGCATCGTGCCCTCCAGGCCGAAGGCCATGGTGAGCGCGAGCATGCCGGGGACCAGGTAGTCGCGGTAGTGGCCGCTCACCCCGCGGCCGCCGCCGATCAGGTAGGCGAACATCAGCAGCAGCATCACCGGGAAGACCAGCCCCACGGCCAGCCGACCGGGCCTGCGGGCCCAGTGGGCGAGTTCGCGGCGGGTCATGGTCCAGGAATCGGTCAGGGCGTACGCGCTCACGCCGCCTCCTTCGCCCGGTGGCCGCCGGTGAGGTGCAGGAACACCTCGTCCAGCGTGGGGCGCCGCAGCGCCACGTCCTCGGCCTCGACGCCGGCCTCCTCCAGCGCGCGTACGACACCGGAGAGCGCCGCCATGCGGTCGGCGACCGGAGCGCTGAGCATGCGGCGGTCGGGGTCGACCGAGACGTCGGCCGCGGGCAGGGGCAACAGGGCGACCGCGGCACCGAGCAGACCGGCGTCGCGCACCACGACGTCGATGCGGTCACCGCCGGTCAGCGCCTTCAGCTCGTCCGCCGTGCCGTCGGCGATCACCCGGCCGGCGTCGACGACGGAGATGCGGTCGGCGAGCTGGTCGGCCTCCTCCAGGTACTGGGTGGTCAGCAGGACCGTCGTACCGCCGCCGACCAGGGAGCGGACCGACTGCCACACCTCGGCGCGGCCGCGCGGGTCGAGTCCCGTGGTCGGCTCGTCCAGGAACAGCACCTCCGGGTCGCGGATCAGGGAGGCGGCCAGGTCGAGGCGGCGGCGCATGCCGCCGCTGTAGGCGCGCACCGGTTTGCGGCCGGTGCCGGCCAGGCCGAACCGCTCCAGCAGTTCGTCGGCCCGCACGCGCGCGTGGTGTGCGCCCAGGTGGTGGAGGCGGCCGAACATCTCCAGGTTCTGCCGGCCGCCCAGCTCCTCGTCGAGGGCCGCGTGCTGGCCCAGCAGGCCGATGCGCGGGCGCACCGCGCGGGGCTCGGTCACGACGTCATGGCCGGCCACCTCGATCCGGCCCGCGTCGGGCCGCAGCAGGGTGGACAGGATGCGGACCAGGGTGGTCTTGCCCGCGCCGTTGGGACCCAGGACCGCGTGCACCGTGCCCCGGGCGACCGTGAGGTCGAGCCCGTCCAGTGCGGGTCCGCCGCCTTTTCCGCCGTACCTCTTGCGTGCTTCGTCGACGGTGATCGCCGCGTCGGCCACTGTCACTCCCTCACCCTCATCACGCTAATCAAACTTGACTACTGATTCGAAGCTAACGCCGGAATGCCGATTGGTCAAACTTGATCAGTGGTGGATTTGATCAGCGGTCGCCCTGATCAGCGGTCGTCCTCCGGATGCCGCTCCCCCGTCGCGTACGGGTTCTCCTGCCCGTCCACGAGGACGCCGACGAACGGCTCGCCCTCCCCGGCGAAGGTGTAGGCGCCGTCCTCGATCCGGCCGATCAGCCCCTGGGTCCACTCGGCCTCGCCGTCGGCCGTGTGGACCCAGAGGTTCATGATCTCGCCGATGTGGCCGAGCTGTTCGGGGCCGTCCTCGGGGACGTAGTGCTCGGTGACGGCCGTACGCCACTCCTCGATGCGCCGGACGCGCTCCTTCAGCAGGGACACCACTTCGGCACGCGGCAGGTCGACCATGAAGCCGATGGCCGCCGACTTCACGTCCATCTTCTGGTCGTAGGCCGTCAGCGCCTCGCGCAGCAGCCTGAGGAACTCCTCCGTGCCCCGGTCGGTGATCTCGTACTCCGTGCGCGGCGGGCCGCCGGCCGTGGAGGGCGCGATCTCGTGCGCGTGCAGAAGCCCCTGCTTCGCCATCTGCTTCAGCGCGTGGTAGATCGAGCCGGGCTTGGCGTTGGACCACTCGTGCGCGCCCCAGTACTCCAGGTCGTTGCGCACCTGGTAGCCGTGGGCCCGCCCGTGCTGGCGGACCGCGCCGAGCACGAGAAGACGGATCGCTGACATGGGGCCAGCGTAGGACCCCGGTAGGTCACCCCCAGCTCTCACCCCGCTCCAGGGCGACCAGCTCGAACGCCGTCTTGCCGTCCAGCGACTCGCGGATGATGTCGGCGTGGCCCGCGTGCCGGGCGATCTCGCGGATGAGGTGCAGACAGACCCAGCGCACGGAGACACGGGCGTCCGGCGGGAACCACGGGTCGTTCGGGAGCGGGAAGGTGTCGTCCAGGCTGGGCACGGAGCGGACGTAGGCCTCGGTCTCGGCGGCGACCTTCTCCCAGTACGCGAGCTGGGACTCGACGCTCTCGCCGTCCACCAGCTGGAAGGTCTCGTGCCAGTTGGACTGGTCCCGCTGGATCGCCGGCGGCTCCTGCTTGGCGCGCGCGATCCAGCCCTGCTCGACCTCGGCGACGTGCTTGAGCAGACCGGACAGCGACAGCTCGCTCGCGCTGGGGCGGGACGCCGCCTGCTCCTCCGTCAGCCCGAGCAGCGCCCTGCGGATGCCGCCGCGCTGCTCCTCGATGAACGCGAGCAGCGCTCCCCGCTCGTCGCCCTTCGCCTCCGCGGGAACGTGAGTGACCATGAGGGCCGCCTTTCGCCGGTGGCAGGTGGTCCGTCCCCCTGCCGACACCGACGAAGCTACGGGCCATCGAGGACAGATTCTGTCCTCGATGGCCCGTGGCGACGAAATGAGCCGGGCCTAGAAGGGGAACCCGCTCCTTCCATGCTGCACCGAAATCCACTTCAGCGTGGTGAAGGAGTCGATCGTGGTCTCGCCGTTCAGACGGCCGACGCCGGAGCTCTTCTCGCCGCCGAACGGGACCAGCGGCTCGTCGTGGACCGTGCCGTCGTTCACGTGGAACATGCCGGTGTCGATCTGCTTGGCGAAGTTCACGCCCCGCTCGATGTCACCGGTGTGCACGGCGCCGCTCAGGCCGTAGGGCGTGTCGTTGACGATGCGCACCGCCTCCTCCTCGCCGTCGAACGGGATGAGGAAGGCGACCGGGCCGAAGACCTCCTGGCGCAGCAGCGCCGAGTCGGCGGGGACGCCGGTCAGGACGGACGGCTCGACCAGGTTCTCGTTGGTCGTGCCGCGCAGCAGTACCGTCGCGCCCTCGGCGATCGCCTGCTCGACGGTGCCCGTGAGGGCTTCCGCCTGCGAGGAGTTGATGACCGGGCCGATGACGGTCTGCGGGTCGCTCGGGTCGCCGACCTTGAGCGTCCTGACCTTGGCGACGAACTTCTCGGTGAACTCGTCGGCGATCGAGCGGTCCACCAGCACGCGGTTGGCGGCCATGCAGACCTGCCCCTGGTGGACGTAGCGGCTGAAGACCGCCGCGTCGACCGCGTAGTCGAGGTCGGCGTCGTCGAGGACCACGATGGCGCTGTTGCCGCCGAGTTCGAGGACCGAGCGCTTGAAGTGCGAGGCGCAGACGGTGGCCACGTGGCGGCCGACCTTGTCGGAGCCGGTGAAGGAGATGACCTTCGGGACCGGGTGCTCGATGAAGGCGTCGCCGATCTCGGCGATGTCCGTGATGACGACGTTGAGGAGACCGCCGGGGAGACCCGCGTCCTCGAAGATCTTCGCGACCAGGGACCCGCCGGTGATCGGGGTGTTCTGGTGGGGCTTGAGGACCACGGCGTTGCCGAGCGCCAGGGCCGGGGCGACCGACTTGATCGACAGCAGGAAGGGGAAGTTGAAGGGGCTGATCACGCCGACCACGCCGACGGGCACCCGGTAGAGGCGGTTCTCCTTGCCGTCGACCGGTGAGGGAAGGATCCTGCCCTCGGGCCGCAGCGCCCACTGGATCGACTCGCGCAGGAACTCCTTGGCGAGGTGGAGCTCGAAGCCGGCCTTCAGATGCGTGCCGCCGAGCTCGGCGATGATCACCTCGGTGATCTCCTGCTCGCGCTCCTCGATCAGGCGCAGCGCCTTCTCGAAGACGGCGCGGCGCGCGTACGGGTTGGTCGCGGCCCACTTCTTCTGCGCGCGGGCGGCCGCGCGGTAGGCCTCATCCACCTCGTCGACCGTGGCGATGGTGATGGACGCCAGCTTCTCGCCGTCGTACGGGTTGAAGTCGATGATGTCCCAGGAGCCCGTGCCCGGGCGCCACTCACCGTCGATGTACTGCTGGGCCAGGTCGGTGAAGTACGACGACATGTGATCCCCAAATCACTAGCAGACACACGATCAACGTCACGGTCTGATCTGGTGTCATCGTACTTGTGGCACAAGTGAGTTGGGGACACTGAGCGAAGTTCTGGGGAGAACCCGGGGAGAACCCGGGCAGATCCTCAGGAAAGCTGGAGGAGACCCCGTAGAAGGTCGCGGCTCTCGTCCGGTCCGGGGCTGTCCTGCTGGAGCTCCTTGAGGGCCTTCTCGTACTGGGCGACGTCCTCGGCCTTGTCCAGGTAGAGCGCGCTGGTGAGCTGCTCCAGGTAGACGACGTCCGTCAGGTCCGACTCCGTGAAGGACAGGATCGTGAACGCGCCGCTCTCGCCGGAGTGGCCGCCGAAGCTGAACGGCATGATCTGCAGCCGCACGTTCGGGTGCTCGGAGACGTCGATCAGGTGCTGGAGCTGACCGCGCATCACCTCGCGGTCGCCGTACGGCCGGCGCAGGGCGGCCTCGTCGAGCACGATGTGGACGTCGGGCGCGTTCTCGGAGACGAGGTACTTCTGCCGCTCCAGGCGCACCGCCACCCGCTTTTCGACCTCGGCCTCGCTCGCGCCCTTCATGCCGCGCCGGACGACCGCACGCGCATACGCCTCCGTCTGCAGCAGCCCGTGCACGAACTGCACCTCGTACGCGCGGATGAGGGACGCGGCGCCCTCCAGGCCCACATAGGTGGGGAACCAGCTCGGCAGGACGTCGGAGTAGCTGTGCCACCAACCCGCCACGTTGGCCTCCCGGGCGAGGGACACGAGCTGGGTGCGCTCCGCCTCGTCGGTGATGCCGTACAGCGTCAACAGGTCTTCCACGTCACGCGTCTTGAAGCTCACCCGGCCCAGCTCCATCCGGCTGATCTTCGACTCCGAGGCGCGGATCGAGTAACCCGCGGCCTCGCGCGTGATCCCCCGCGCCTCGCGCAGTCGCCTCAGTTGCGAGCCGAGCAGCATGCGCCGCACCACCGATCCGGGCTCTCCCACGCTCACGTTCGCCAGCCTCCCCAACCGCCTTCAGGGGCCGCAGTCTGCCACTAAATCACTCCGAGCAGTACTCGTCCGATTACAGAGAAGCAAAGAAGCCAAAGATTCTGCACAGGAAGAGGGAGGGAGTTGGCAAGTACGGGGAGAGAAGATGGCGGAAAAAATGGCCAACAAGCGGTACGGGAGCGTCCAATTCGGTCACGTGCACGTGCATCTGCACCTTGCATCTGCACCACACATCCGAAACCATGGTCTCGCGCAACCGCTGCATCGTGCACGCTTGGACCGCGAATTCCCGGGAGTGCCTCGCATGGGGACGAATGGATCGACCATGCTCGAGCCGTTACGGCAGGGCCTTCCGCCGCTGGATCCCGCGGCCGTGTCCAACGCCGCCTCCTGCGCCCTTCCCCCTCGCTACGAAGCGGTGCGCGAGGCGAGAGGCTTCACCCGCAGAACGCTGGACCAGTGGGAGATAGGCGACCGCTTCGACGACGTCTGCCTGGTGGTCTCCGAACTCGTCACCAACGCGCTGCGCCACGCCCTGCCGGCCGGTGCGGTGCGTTCCGCGGAGCCGACCCCCTGCGTACGGCTGCACCTGCTGCGCTGGACCGAGCGGCTGGTGTGCGCGGTACGCGACCCGAGCCAGGACAGCCCGGTCGAGCGCGAGACGGAGGACTTCTCGGCGGAGTCCGGGCGCGGACTGTTCCTGGTCGACTCCTTCGCCGACGGCTGGGGCTGGCACCCGCTCGCGGGCACGCTCGGCGGCAAGGTCGTCTGGGCGCTGTTCCAACTGCCCGAGTCTCACTCGGAGTTGGCCGAGTGAGGCCCCGCGGCGTTTTCTGACGCCACGGTTCTACGCGCGTCGCGACGCCCGGCCCCGACCGTCACCGACGGTCGGGGTCAGCCCACGAGGTGGTCGAACTCGCCGTCCTTGATGCCCAGGAGCATCGCCTCGATCTCCGCCCGCGTGTAGACGAGCGCGGGTCCGTCGGGGAAGCGGGAGTTGCGCACGGCCACGTCGCCGCCGGGCAAGCGGGCGAACTCCACGCAGGAACCCTGCGAGTTGCTGTGCCGGCTCTTCTGCCAGGCCACCCCGTTCAGCTCCGTGGCTGCCATGCCGTTGTACACGTCGCGGTCCACAGGTCGCTCCCCGGTGGTGCGGTGGCCCTGGGGCCATTGATGCAATGGTCAACTGCTTGGGATCATAGCTCTGTTCACGTGCAGATGCATGAGCATATGCACGTGCACGCGGGGTGTTCCTGTGGTTACGGATGTGAAGTACGAGGTGCTACATCCGTTCCAGCGCTTGCCCCAGACTCGGCATCACATGCGTCCGCCAGCCCCCGCCCATGATCGTGCGGGCCATCAGCTGGGCGGGATCGTCGGGGTCGAATCCCTCGTGCACAAGGAAGAGACGCGTTCCGCGGCCTTCCTGTTCCAGTGTCCACGTGATGGTCCAGTCGGCCGGGTTGGCCGGATCGGCGTCCGCCCAGCGGAGCGAGAGCGTCCGCTCGACGTCGTACCCGACAACCATCACGTCGACGACGCCGGAGAAGTTCACGTTGGGCCGGGGTACCGAGGTCAGGCGGTAGCGGTGACCGACCTCCAGCCGGAAGTCCTCGCTTCCCTGCATCTGCCACTGCACGAGCAGAGCGGGGTCGGTCAGGGCCCGCCAGACCTTGGCCGGCGGGTGCGGGAAGAAGCGGTCGACGCGGACGACGGTGAGGTCGTCGTCGGGTTCGGCATCGGGGCCGGTCATGCCGGATCACCGTCGGGCATGCGGTCCAGGAGGTCGCCGAGGTCGTTCAGGCGGTCGCGCCAGAAGCGCTCGTAGGGGTGGAGCCAGTCCTGCACGTCGGCGAGCGGGGCCGCCTCCAGGCGGTAGATGCGCCGGCGCCCCGAGCGCTGCTCGGAGACCAGCCCGGCCTCGCGCAGCACCCGGAGGTGCTCCGACAGGCTCGGGCGGCGCATGTCGAAGTGTTCGGCCAGTGTCTGCACCGGCTGCGGTCCGCCGTCGCGGAGGAGCCGCAGCACCTCGCGGCGGGTGGCGTTGGCCAGCGCGGCGAAGACGCGGTCCGCGTCGGCCTCGACGGCCCTGGCTGCAGTCATCCCGGCCTTCCTAGTGGTGTGCCTCCGTCAGCAGCATCAGACCGTTGCCGTCGGGGTCCGCGAAGGAGGCCATGCGGCCCCACGGCTGGTCGCCGGGCCCGTCCACAGCGATCCCGGCCTCCGTGAGCCGCGCGCAGTCCGCGTCGACATCGGTCGTCACCAACATGATCCCCCGCGCCGAGCCGGGCTCGAAGCCACCCATGCCGGGGCCGGCGAGCGTGAAGACGGTCTGGGCGCCCTTCGGGGCCACCTGGAGCCAGCGCCCCTGCGGCAGGTCCAGGTCGGCGACGACCTCGAAGCCGAGGACGTCCACGTAGAAGCGCAGGGCGCGGTCCTGGTCGGAGACGGGGAGGGTCACGAAGGAGGCGTGCGTGATGTTCATGGCAGCACAATAGGTAGGCGATTCCCTACGCGTCAACCGTAGGGAATCGCCTACGTATGCCACTCCACCAGCGGAAGTCCGGGTCGGTTCGTCGTTCGGTGGGAGTTGCCGTGTCGGTCGAGCGGCGTGAGTGTGACGCGCGAGTGGAACCGCATGGCCGGTGTCGCGGCGTGAGCGGCGTGACGAGCGCGGGGAACCGCATGGCCGGTGTCGCGGCGGCCGCGTGGGAGGTCTCGTGAATCTCACAGCCGCTCCCCATGGGACGGACGGACGTCCCTGATAGCTTGCTGCGGGCGCCGCGGCCACCCGGCCCATCGCCCGGCCACCGCCCGCTAACAGCTTGGGAGCTACCAGTGACTTCGGCGACCTTCACGCGTCCCGCCCGTACGCTGTCGCGCCGACGGCTGCGGATCGCGGCCGCGGGACTGACGGGCGCGCTCGCGCTGACCGCGTGCAGCAGCGGCGGCGGCTCCAAGGACTCCTCCTCCAGCCCCAGTTCGTCGGCCTCCTCGGCCACGAGCTCGGCCACGGGCGGCGGCAGCGGTGCGGCGACGAGCTCGTCCGACGAACTGCAGGGCAGCTGGCTGGCCACGAAGAACGGCAAGGCCGTGGCCCTGGTGATCACGGGCAAGCAGGCCGGTCTCTTCTCGACCGGCGGTTCCGTGTGCAGCGGGACCGCGGGCAAGGAGGCCGGCATGGAGATGATCCATCTGACGTGCACGGACGGCAGCAAGCAGCGAGCGACCGGGATGGTCGACTCCGCTTCGAAGAAGTCGCTGAACATCACGTGGTCGGGGAGCCTGGGCAAGGAGACCTACACCAAGGCGGAAGGTGGCAAGCTGCCGTCCGGGCTGCCGACGGCCGGTCTGGGGCAGTAGGTTCGGCGGCACCACTCCCCTGAGCACCAGAGGAACCACATGCGCACCACCCCGCTCGCCGTCGCCGCCCTCGCGGCGGCCCTGCTCCTGACCGCCTGTGACAGCAACGGCGGTGACGACGGCGACAAGAACAAGGCCGATGCCGGGTGCACGCTCGGCGTGGACGTCGCCGCCAGTGCGGCCCCGGCCGCCGGGGACACCGGGAACGTCACCGTCACGGTCACCAACCGCGACGCCAAGTGCGTCCTGAACGGATTCCCCGCCGTCGACCTCGTCGCGGGCGGCGCCTCGAAGTCCGTCCCCGTCGACAAGTCCGCGAAGCCGCAGAAGCTGACCCTGGCGAAGGACGCGACGGCCTCCTTCACGATCACCTACACCCGCGGCGGCACGGGCGGGAAGCAGAGCCTGCCGGTGAAGACGGCCAAGTTCACCCTGCCCGGCTCCACCGCCGGTCACCGCTTCAAGTGGTCGTACGGCGACGTCGCCCTCCAGGGGGACGCGCCGAACGCCTCCGTCACGCCCTTCACCCAGGCGGGTGACTGACGCGCCGTCTCACGGCAGCCGCGGCCGGGACGCCACCTGCGCCCGGTCGGCGGCCTCCGCCCCCTCCGTCCAGCCCTCGGCATCACTCACCCCGCGCATCCGGGTCGTGGTCGTCCGCGGGAACATCCGGTCCGTGTGCGCCGTGACGGCGACCTCACGGGAGGCCAGGACCGGAAGCAGGTCGTCGGTCACCTGGGTCTCGGCGGCAGCGGTGAGGCGTATGCCCATCCGGTGGGCGTAGGCCGCGAGGAAGGACTGCCGGAAGGTCTTGGTGCGCTTGCGGCCGCCCGCCCGCTGTGCCGCCTCGGCCTTCGTCATCGCGTGCGTGGCCTGCACGAGCAGCGAGGTGTACAGAAGCTCGGCCACCTCCAGGTCGGCCTCGAAGCCGACGACCGTGGAGAAACCCAGCGGTTCGTTCCACACGGCCCGGCAGTGGTTGGCACTGGCCACCACGTCCAGCAGGACCGCCTTGGCCTGCTCGTACGGCGCCTCGACACCGATGCGGCAGGCGCCCGGGGTGTCCGCGGCCGGCGCGCGGGCCGCGAGCAGCGCCTCGTCGATGCTGTAACGGGCGGTCAGCTCCTGCGCCTTGGCGGTCAGCGCCTCCGCCTCCTCGGGGAACCCGGTCGCCTCCGCCTTGGCGAGCAGCGCGCGGATCCGGGCGAGCATGCGGGACTCGGGTCCGCTGCGGTGGGCGGTTCCGGAGCCGTGCTCGCGGTCTTCGAGGGGTTCGAGCGTCGGCAGGCGCAGCAGCAGGCGGTACAGCTCCAGAACCGTGGTCGCGTGCGTGAACCGGTCGGTGCGGGCGGGAGCGTCCGTCGTGAGTTCGTCCAGCTGCGCCGTCCAGCGCGGGCCGCGCGGGCGGTCGTCCGGCACCTGCTCGCGGATCAGCGCCGACACCAGACGGACGTGTACGTCGTCCAGCTCGCGCCGCACGACGCGGACCAGGTCGGCCGGCTGCCAGCCGCGGTGCCACGCCGACGCCACGAACTCCCGGCCGCGCCGCGCCAGTTCCCCGTCCCCGGCGGGGTCGGCCGCGAGAAGGGACGCGCCGGTGTCGAGGGCGGAGTCGGAATCTGCGTAGAGGGCGGCGCGGAGGGCCCGGTCGACGGTGCTGGAGGTGCTGCTCACTCTTCGATCGTGACATGCGGGACTGACAACCGGGGGCCGCCGGGGTGGTACGTGAGGGTCGGGAGCCGGTCACCGCCGAGGGAGCGTACGTCGGCGGTGACCAGCTGGCCGAGTTCCGCGGCGCTCTCCACGTCGTACGCCCCCTCCGCCAGCCGCCGGCGCAGCAGCACCGCCAGTTGTTCGGCGACGTCCGGGAAGGCGTCGTGCCCGGTGAGGAGGCGGACCGTCTCGTCGACGAGCCCGCGAACGTCCGCGAGGGAGAGGGAGACCGGGGCCGCGGCGGGGGAAGGGCCCGTTGCCGAACGCGTGGTGGACGTGGTCACGGAAGGTGAGTCAATCACCGTTTCCACACCCGCCACACGGCGTTCGCCGGACTCGTCCCGTCTCACTCCGCGAAACTCGCTCGCCCCCGGGGAGGGCGGTTTCGACCATGGCGACATGGTGGACATGTCTTCGTACGCTGCCTTCCTGGTCGCCGCCTTCGCCCTGTGCGTCACCCCCGGCCCCGACATGATGTTCATCGTGGCGATGGGCGGCCGGGGCGGCCCACGGACCGGCGTGCTGGCCGCGGCCGGCGTGGCCTGCGCGATGTTCGTGCACACGGTGGCCGCCGCGCTCGGGCTGTCGGCGCTGTTCCTGTCGCTGCCGGCGCTTTATCACGCGCTGCGCTGGGCGGGTGCGGCCTATCTGGTGTACCTCGCGGTGAAGGCGTTCCGGGACCGTGGAGTGGCGGTCGAGGAGGGTGGAGCGGCGGAGCCCGGACGGCGGCGCGCCTTCTGGCAGGGCGCCGTGACCAATCTCCTCAACCCCAAGGTGATCCTCTTCAACGTCGCCTTCCTGCCGCAGTTCGTGGACCCCGGCCTGGGTCATGTGCGCGAGCAGTTCCTGGTCCTGGGGCTGACGATCACGGTCATGGGGTTCGTGGTGGACGGCTCGGTGGGACTGCTGTCCGGCAAGCTCTCCTCCCTGCTGCGTCGCAGTCGGCGGGTGGCGCGCGGGCTGAACATCTTCACCGGGACGGTCTTCGCGGGCCTCGCCGTCCGACTGTCAACTCAGGGTTGACGCCCGTCGGCTGTCAACCTACGGTTGACACATGTCGACGAATCCGACCGTCACGTCATCCGTACGTCTCGACGACCTCATCGCGGCGATCAAGAGGGTCCACTCCGAGCCCCTCGACCAGCTCCAGGACGCGGTGATCGCCGCCGATCACCTCGGCGAGGTGGCCGACCACCTGATCGGCCACTTCGTGGACCAGGCCCGGCGCTCCGGTGCCTCCTGGACGGACATCGGCCAGAGCATGGGCGTCACCCGGCAGGCCGCGCAGAAGCGGTTCGTGCCCAAGGAGTCGACCGACCTCGACCCCAACCAGGGCTTCGGCCGCTACACCCTGCGGGCCCGCAACGTGGTGATGACCGCGCACAACGAGGCCAAGGCCGCGCCGCACACCGAGGTCGTGCCGGCCCACCTGGTCCTCGGCCTGCTCGCCGAACCGGAGGGCCTGGGCGCCAAGGCGATCGCCGCACAGGGCGTCACCCTCGACGCGGTGCGGCAGGCCGCGACCGCCGCCCTGCCGCCGGCCGCCGAGGCGGCCCCCGAGCTGGTCCCCTACGCCTCCGACGCCAAGAAGGTCCTGGAGCTCACCTTCCGCGAGGCCCTCCGCCTCGGCCACAACTACATCGGCACCGAACACATCCTGCTGGCCCTGCTGGAGTTCGAGAACGGCACCGGGGTCCTGTCCGGACTCGGCATCGGCAAGACGGCCGTGGAGGCCGAGCTGGCCAAGGCCCTGGAGAAGTACCTGCAGGCCCCGCCGCAGTCGAGCTGAGGCCGTTGTCAGACCCTCCTGCCACACTCGGCATCATGACCGATCGCTGGGCTCTCGCCCCGGCCGAGGACGGCGGCGTGGAGATCGCCCCCCTCGGCCCGGACGCGCTGCTCGCCGGACCGGTCCTGTGGGAACCCGACCTCGCCACCGCGGTGCGGGCCCGGCCGGAGGTCGCACGCTGGGTCTGGCGGTCCACGGCGGAGGTGTATCCGCGCCTGCTCGCCGCGGGGGTGCGAGTGGAGCGGTGCTACGACGTCGAGGACGCCGAGACCCTGCTGCTCGGACACGAGGGACGGTCCGGCGAACCCCGGTCGGCGGCCGCCGCCCTGGCCCGGCTGCGCGGCGGTCCCGTACCGCCCGACCCGCCCCAGCGTGCCGCCGTACCCGGCTCGCAGTCCTCCCTCTTCGAGCCCCGCGCCGTCCCCGTGCCGCTGCCCGACCTGGTCGACGTGTACGCCGAACAGCAGCGCAGGCACGACGCGACCGCCCACCCGGAGCGGATGCGGCTGCTGACCGCGGCCGAGTCGGCGGGCATGCTGGTCGCCGCCGAGATGAACCGCGCCGGACTGCCGTGGAGCGCCGAGGTCCACCGCCGCGTCCTGCACGAACTGCTCGGCGAGCGGTACGCGGGCGGCGGTGAGCCAAGGCGGCTGGCCGAACTCGCGGACGAGGTTTCGGCCGCCTTCGGCCGCCGGGTGCGCCCCGACCTGCCCGCCGATGTCGTCAAGGCGTTCGCGCAGGCCGGCATCAAGGTGCGCTCCACCCGGCGGTGGGAGATCCAGTCCATCGACCATCCGGCCGTGAAGCCGCTGGTCGAGTACAAGAAGCTGTACCGCATCTGGGTCGCCCACGGCTGGTCGTGGCTGCAGGACTGGGTGCGCGACGGGCGGTTCCGCCCGGAGTTCCAGGCGGGCGGGACGGTCACGGGCAGATGGGTCACCAACGGCGGGGGCGCCCTGCAGATCCCCAAGGTGATCCGGCGCGCGGTCGTCGCCGACCCGGGCTGGCGGCTGGTCGTCGCGGACGCCGACCAGATGGAACCGCGGGTCCTGGCGGCCATCTCCCGCGACCCCGGGCTGATGGAGGTGGCGGGACGGGAGACGGACCTGTACCAGTCCGTCTCCGACCGGGCCTTCTCCGGCGACCGCGACCAGGCCAAGATCGCGGTGCTGGGCGCGGTGTACGGGCAGACCTCCGGCGACGGCCTGAAGAACCTCGCCGCCCTCAGACGCCGCTTCCCCAAAGCGGTGGCGTACGTCGACGACGCCGCGCGCGCCGGCGAGGAGGGGCGGCTGGTGCGGACCTGGCTGGGGCGGACCTGCCCGCCGGCGGCGCGGACGGGCGAGGACGCGGCGGAGGAGGCGGGCATCCCGCAGGACGACCCCGCCGAGGCCGGTCCCGGCTCCGGCTCGGGCTCCGAATGGGTGCCGGGTTACGCCTCGACGAACGCCCGCGCCCGCGGCCGGTTCGCCCGCAACTTCGTGGTGCAGGGCAGCGCGGCCGACTGGGCTCTGCTGCTGCTCGCCGGACTGCGGCAGGCCTGCGCGGGCATGGCCGCCGAGCTGGTCTTCTTCCAGCACGACGAGGTGATCGTGCACTGTCCCGAGGAGGAGGCGGAGACGGTCGTGGCGGCGATCCGGGAGGCGGCCGAGACGGCGGGACGGCTGACCTTCGGGCAGACGCCGGTGCGGTTCCCGTTCACCACGGCGGTGGTGGAGTGCTACGCGGACGCCAAGTGAGCGGACGCCGGGCCGGCCGCTCGGCCGACGGTCACCGGTGCAGCAGCTCCCGCAGTTCCGCCGCCACCGTCTGCTCGTCCGTGCCGTCCAGGGCGTCGAGGGCCACACGCCACTCGGCCAGCGCCTCCTCCACACGGCCCCGTTCCCGCAGCAGGAGCCCGTACTGGTGGCGGGCGAGACCGCCGGAGTAGCGGTCGGCGCGGGCGTCGGCCCGGCGCAGGAGTTCGGCGCACTCGCGCTCGGCCCGTTCGGTACGGCCCAGCAGGCGCAGCGCACGCACCAGGCCGAGCCGGGTCTGGGACTCGCCGTGCCAGTCGCCGTGGCCGCCGAGGATGCGCAGGCTCTCCTCGAAGTGCGGCAGGGCGGCGTCCGGTTCGCCGAGGGTGAGATGCGCGTACCCGATGTTGCAGTGCGCGGAGTGCTGCACGATCACGGCACCGATCTCCTCACCGATCACGAGCGAGCGCCGGTGCTGCTCGATGGCGGCGCGCGGATCGGTGTGCTCGTACAGATTGCCGAGGTGGCTGTGGGTCACGGCCTCGCCGTAGGGGTCGTTCAACTGCCGTGAGTACTCCAGGCTCCGGCGCAGCGCCCGCTCGGACTCCGGGTACCGGCCGAGACCTTCCAGCAGCAGGCCCCGGTTGTTGAGGCAGCGGCGCATCCAGGAGACCCGGCCGAGCCGGCGCCAGATCGTCAGGGCACGGTCGTTGAGGGCGAGGGCCTCGCTCTGCCGGCCCGTCAGGAAGTGCACTCCGCCCAGGTCGCCCAGCGCGTACGCCTCGGCCGCCTCGTCGCCGAGCCGCCGGGCCAGCCGGAGGGCGGTACGGCCGAGGAACTCCATCTCGGCTACCCGGCCGCTTCGCTGGACGTAGGGGAAGAGCAGACGGATGAGGCAGGAGACGCGGGCCATCAGCCGGTGGTCGGCGTCGGCCGACGCGTCGGCGTACCGCTCGACCAGCGTGACCACGTTCTCCAGCTCCATGTCGCCCCAGGCGAAGGCCTGTTCGCCGGACTCGAAGGGAGGCAGGGCGTCGATCTCCGTCGCGTGGTCCGGGGGCTGGGCGGCGGTCGGGCGTCGGCGGTCGTCGCGGTCGAGACCGGGTTCGACGATCGCGGTCAGGGCGAGTTCGGCGACGGCCGCGTACCAGCGCAGGGCGACGTCGGCGGCGGCCGCGGTCGAAGGAGCGGCGGCCCCGGCCGCAGAGGCGGCGGCCCCGGCCGAAGGCGTGCCCGTCACGGTCGAAGGAGCGGCAGCCCCGGCCGAAGGCGTGCCCGTCACGGTCGAAGGAGCGGCGGCCCCGGCCGCAGGGGCGGCAGTCGCGGTCGCAGAGGCGGCAGCCCCGGTCGCAGAGGCGGCGGCCCCGGTCGCAGGGGTGCCGGATTCGTCGGCGGCCTCGGCGAGTTCGCGGGCGAAGTCACGGACCAGGTCGTGCGGCGCGTACCGGCCGTACGCCGTCTCCTCGAGGAGGGCCACGTCGATGAGCCGGTCCAGGGCCGCCTCGGCGCGGTGTGCGTCGATGCCGGCGAGGCGGGCGAGCAGCGGGGCGCCGTACGCGGGCAGGTCGAGGGTGCCGATCCCGCGCAGCACGAGGGCGGCGTCCCGGTCGGCCTCCCGGTGCGACGCGGCGAGCGCGTCGTGGGCGACGGCGAGCGAACGGCGGACGCTGAGGTCGTCGTACTCGAGGTGGTGCAACCGCCCTTCGGTGGCGGCCAGTTGTCCGGCCAGCACGTCCGGGGTGAGCGCGCGGCGGGCGGCGAGGCGGGCCGCGACGATCCGCAGGGCGAGCGGGAGCCGGCCGGTGAGTTCGACGAGGGGGTGGGCCGCGTCGAGACCGTCCCGGCCGGAGACCGCCCGCAGCAGTGCCGCGCTCTCCTCGCCGGTCAGGGGGGTGAGCGGGTGGCGGCGGGCTCCGTCGAGGACGGTGAGGGACGAACGGCTGGTGACGATCACCGCGCATCCGGCGCCGGCCGGCAGCAGCGGCCGTACCTGCGCGGCGTTCGCGGCGTCGTCCAGCACCATCAGGGTGCGGGTCGGGGCGAGCAGGGAGCGGAACAACGCGGCCGCCGCATCGGGGTGTTCGGGAATGTGGCGGGGCTCGGTGCCCAGGTCGCGCAACAGGGCGGCGAGGGACTGGGCGGGGGTGAGGGGCGTCATGCCGGGCGTGGCGCCGTGCAGGTTGACGTAGAGCTGACCGTCGGGGAAACGTTCCCGCAGTTCATGGGCGACGTGCAGCGCGAGGGCGCTCTTCCCGACGCCGGGCATGCCGCTGATGACGGCCACGGCGGGGGCGTCACCGGCGCCGAAGGCGGCGCGCAGGTCGTCGAGGACGGCGGCGCGGCCGGTGAAGTGAGCGGGAGGAGGCGGGAGTTGGGCGGGCGGCGGGAAGGGCTGCGCGGGTCGCGGCGCCGGGGGCGGAGCCGCCGACGCGGCGCCTTCTTCGCTCGTTGCGGTGGGGGCGGGCCGCGGCGGGGCGGCTCGGCCTTCGGTAGGGGTACCGGCATCAGCATGGGTTCCGGCATCAGCATGGGTACCGGGATCGACATCGGCATCGACACCGATGTCGGCCTCTCCGTCGGCGGCGGCCCGCAGCACCTCCACGTGGGCCTCGCGCACCAGCGGGCCCGGTTCCACGCCGAGCTCCTCGACCAGGCGGGTCCGCAGGTCGCGGTGGACGGCGAGGGCCTCGGCGCGGCGGCCGGTGCGGTGGAGGGCGAGCATGAGCTGGCGGTGGTAGGACTCACGGAGCGGATACTCGGCGGCGAGCGCGGCCAACTCCGGGAGGAGACTGTCGAGTCGGGCGCCGCCGACGGCGAGCTCGGCGTCGTAGTGCCACTCCAGGAGGAGCAGCCGGGCCTCGGCCAGGCGCTGCACGTAGGCGTAGCCGCCCAGGTCGGCCGGCAGGCCGTCGAGCGGTGTGCCGCGCCACAGGGCGAGCGCCGAGACGCACTCGCGCACCACCCGCTCCCAGTTGCGCGCGGCGTGCGCTCCCCGGGCCGCCGCGACGTGGCGTTCGAAGACCTGGACGTCCAACTCTCCCTGCTCGA
The DNA here is from genome assembly GCF_050214755.1 of Streptomyces sp. C1-1. NCBI lineage: Bacteria > Bacillati > Actinomycetota > Actinomycetes > Kitasatosporales > Streptomycetaceae > Streptomyces > Streptomyces sp. C1-1. The sequence goes on from NZ_CP189826.1 coordinate 4,715,730, forward strand.
CCCGCAGGACGTAGCCGGGCGGCACGGTCCGCAGGCGTTCGGGGTCGTCCAGCAGCCGTCGCAGCCGTGCCACGTGGTTGTGCAGCGAGGCGTGCGCGGAGGCGGGCGGCGCGAGACCCCACAGCGCGTCCTTGAGCAAGTCGACGGAGACGACCCGGCCGGCCTCCAGGAGCAGCGCGGCCAGCAGGGTGCGGACCTTTGGACTGCCGATCGCCGTGACGCCGGTGTGGTCGGCGGAGCGGGTCCCGTCGGCGTCGGACTGGGCGGCGGCGCCCTGGACGTCGTAGAGGACCGGTGGTCCCAGCAGCCCGAACCGCAGCTCGTGCCGACTCACGCCGCCCACCGCCCACCGTTCTTGGCGGAAATCCGCCCTCTTCCCGGCGGTTTCCCGCCACCCGTTCCACGACCGGTCCCCGTCGGAATCCGCTACGGTCCCGCCGCAGCGACCCTGACGGCCGACCGCTTCGCGCCAGTCGGCCGAGGACGGCACGGAGGACCGTTGGCCACATGTTAGCGATCCGTTGGCGCGACCTGATGTGATCATTTCATCGGAACCGGCCCGGGGGTGCGCGCGTAGAACGCGTTGCTCGGGGGAGTGTCGCCGCCGCGGCCGGGTCCGGGGGACGTCAGAGGGTCCCGGTCGGCGGAGGTGAACGACCGGGACCCTCGTCCCCTCCCCCTCGGATCCTTTGGGAATCCTTTTCGAACCCCTCGGGCCCGTCAGCTCTCGTGCGCGCTCAGATCACCGGCGGACGCCCCAGACGCGCCAGGCGCCACACCGTCCGCCATCGCATGGGCCGTCGTTCGCCAGCCGGTTCGCGTACGCCCTCCAGGAAGCCGCCGAACCAGGCGCGCAGCCCGGCCCGCGACCGGGTGCGCAGGAGGGTGAGGAGCACCCAGACGCCCAGGTGGACGGGGATGAGCGGCAGCGGCAGCCGACGGCGCACGAGCCACACCCTGTTGCGGGCGTTCACGCGGTAGTAGATGGCGTGCCGGGCCGGCGAGGTCTTCGGGTGCTGGAGCAGCAGTTCGGGTGCGTACAGGATGCGCCAGCCCGCGTCGGCCGCCCGCCAGGCCAGGTCGGTCTCCTCGTGGGCGAAGAAGAACTCCGCGGGCCAGTGGCCGATCTCGTCGAGCATGGCCGTACGGAAGGCGTGCCCGCCGCCGAGGAACCCGGTGACGTATCCGCCGCGCATCGGATCGGAGGCGCCGACCCTCGGCACGTGCCGCTGCTGGGTCTCGCCGTGCTCGTCCGCGATGCGGAAGCCGATGATGCCGAGCCGGGGGTCGGCCGTGAACAGCTCCCCCACGCGCCGCAGCACATCGGCGTCGACGAGCAGTCCGTCGTCGTCCAGTTCGACGACGACGTCCACGTCCCCGAACTCCCCCAGGCTCTCCAGGGCCGCGTTGCGCCCGCCGGGGCAGCCGAGGTTCTCGTCGAGTTCGAGGAGGGTGACCTCGCCGGGCAGCGACAGCCGCTGGGCGAAGTCGGGCAGCGGGCAGCCGTTGCCGACGATCACGATCCGCGTCGGGGCGAGGTCCTGCTTGGCCACGGACTCCAGCAGCGCGTCGATCTCGGCGGGCCGATTGCCCATGGTCACGACGGCGACGGCGATCCGCGGCGCTTCCCTGTCCCGCATGCCCTCACCCCGTCCGGCCGTCGTCAACATCGGCCGCGATGCTAGCCGTTCACGGTAAGGACTTCCTGAGTACGCCGTTTCGTATGCCAAGTCTTGGGACGAACCGCGCTGCTGTCACCCGTTCATACGTCGGCCGACGAGTACCGCGAGCGGACGCGAGGACGACTACGCCTTCGTACGACGGTTCTCCCTGCGCCGCACGAACTTCAGCCCCGACCAGTCGTCCCCCAGCGCGGCCACCTTCACGTCGACCACGCCGAGCGGGAGGAACAGCTCCCGCAGGTCGTTCTCGGCGATGTCGCTGACGTGCCCGGCGGCCTTGCGCGGCCAGGCGATCCAGAGCATGGCGTCATCGGCGAGCTCCCCGACGAGCGCCGGGGCCTCCGCCGCGAGCGCGCGGTGCTCCCGGTAGAACGCGACGGTGACGTCCGCCCCGCCGGGACCGGCCCCGACGAGTTCGACGCCGTCGGGCAGACCGGGGATGTCGAAGCCGTCCGGTGCGTACCGGAGGGCAAGGCGATGACCGGCGTTGACGCCGAGCTTCCTGGCGAGGGGGGTACCGGAGTAGCCGCCCGCAGCACCCGATCCACCCATGCCCACCCTCCACTCACCCGGGCCCGACGCACTCATCCGTAAGGGAACATGAGAAAACCCAGGCCGACAACCTCTGACCTGGGGTTCGCCGGACCGCCTTCGGGATTCGAACCCGAGACCTACGCATGACGAGCTCGCGAGATCATTTGCCCCCAGCCAGCAGGCTGACGGTCATGCGGTGGGGCTGATGCGGGATCTACGGAAGATCTGCCGGGACTTCAACCGTGCCATGCCGCGTTCGGCCGGTGTCCTCGCCGCGGCCAGGGCACGTTGACGGTGCGCTGGGTGAGGGTGAGTTCAACCTCCCAGTGGCCGATCGTTCGACCCTTCGTGTCGGCTCACTGAATTGAAATTGCGGAGATAAGGTGCGTAGTGCCTTGTCAATGCGTGTCGGCTCTCTTCGGTCGCCTGCGCAGTTGGTTGCCGCTCGGAGGAAGTAGCCGTGCAGATCTGTGTAGTGGCGCTCGGAAAGATCGGCCTGCCGCTGGCTGTCCAGTTCGCGGCAAAAGGCCACTACGTCATCGGCGCCGACGTGGACGAACGAGTCGTGCACCTGGTCAATGAGGGCGTTGAGCCTTTCCCCGGCGAGGCTGAACTCGCTGAGAGGCTGAAGAGCGTCGTCGCGGCGGGGCGGCTGCTGGCCACCACCGACACGACCGCGGCGGTCCGGGACGCCGAGGCGGTCGTCCTGGTCGTTCCGGTATACGTCGACGCCCAGGGCACGCCCGACTTCGGCTGGATGGATGCGGCGACGCAGGCGGTGGCGCGCGGACTGCGGCCGGGCACACTCGTGTCCTACGAGACGACACTGCCCGTCGGTACCACTCGAGGGCGCTGGGCGCCCATGCTCGAGCAGGGCAGCGGACTGACCGCGGGCCGGGACTTCGCTCTCGTCTTCAGCCCCGAAAGGGTGCTGACCGGACGCGTATTCGCCGACCTGCGCCGCTACCCCAAGCTGCTCGGCGGCATCGACGTGGCCTCCGCCCGCCGAGGTGTCGAGTTCTACGAGTCCCTCCTCGACTTCGACGTACGCGACGAACTGCCTCGTCCCAACGGCGTCTGGGACCTCGGCTCGGCGGAGGCCGCGGAGTTCGCGAAGCTGGCCGAGACGACCTACCGTGACGTGAACATCGGGCTGGCGAACCAGTTCGCACGGTTCGCGGACCGCATCGGCATCGACGTGGAGCTGGTGATCGACGGCTGCAACTCGCAGCCCTACAGCCACATCCACAGGCCCGGCATCGCCGTAGGCGGTCACTGCATTCCCGTCTATCCGCGGATGTATCTGTGGAACGACTCGGACGCGACGGTCGTACAAGAGGCCCGCGCGGCCAATGCCTCGATGCCCGAGTACGCGGTACGGCGGCTTGCGGAGGTGTACGGCGACCTGACCGGCGCAGGCGTGCTGGTATTGGGCGCGGCCTATCGGGGTGGCGTCAAGGAGACGGCATTCTCCGGGGTGTTCCCCGTCGTCGAGGCGCTGCGGGCGCGCGGCGCCGAGCCGTATGTGTCCGACCCGCTGTACACGGCCGATGATCTGAGGGCACTCGGCCTGCCGCCGTACAGCGGCCAGACAGTCACCGCCGCTGTCGTCCAAGCCGATCACGGCGAGTACCGAGAGCTCGGGTCCGACCGGTTCCCGGAGGTGCGGGTCGTGGTCGACGGGCGGCGGATCACTGACCCCGATCGATGGGCCGGGGCCGAGGTGATCCTGCTCGGTGCGCCGACCCGGACGGCTCAGCGGGCTTGAGATCCGCTCAGGTGATCTTCCAGCGCCCGCACCACACGGGGTGCTGCTTTGCCGTCGCCGTACGGCACGCCGCGTGAGCTCTTGGGCGCGGGACGCAGGACGGTGTCACGCCATGCCTGGGAGCCCAGTTCACAAGGATCCGGCACGAGTGCGTTCCAGCCCCCCCGGAGCGTCTCGGGCCATTCCGTCTCCGTACGGAGTGTCGTGCAGACGCGTTCCAATAGGAACGCCTCTTTCTGGAGTCCTCCCGAGTCGGTGATCACGCCGCGCGAGCCGAGCACCGTGCGGATCAGCTCGGCGTAGGGAAGGGGGCGGCTGATATGGAGAGAGCCGCCGTCGAGCTTGATGCCGAAGTCCTCTGCACGTGCGAGCAGCCGGGGGTGGGCGGCCAAGGCGACGGGAACCGGCAGACTGGCCAGGGCATCCACGAGAGCGGCCAGGCGATCGGGACGATCCGTGTTCTCGGCCCGGTGCAATGTGGCGAAGAGGTAGGGCTCCTGGGCGTTGGCGAAGGCCGGAGGTGCGGCGGTGGCTTTGTCCCTCAGCACCTTGTCCCTGATGCGCAGGCACACGTCGACCATGACGTCCCCGGTCAGGACCACACGGTCGGCCAGGCCCTCGGCCGCCAGGTGGTGCACCGCCTCCTCGGTGGGTGCGAGCAGCAGATCGGCGGCGTGGTCCGTGAGGACGCGGTTGTGCTCCTCGGGCATCCGCCGGTTGAAAGAGCGCAGGCCCGCTTCCAGGTGGGCGACGGGGATGTGCTGTTTGGCAGCGGAAAGGGCGCCGGCAAGAGTGGAGTTGGTGTCTCCGTAAACCAACACCCATTCGGGGTGTGCGGCGGCGATGACGGGATCGAGAGCCGCCAGGATGGTACCGGTCTGCACGCCGTGGGTGCCTGAGCCGACGCCCAGGTGCACGTGGGGCTCGGGGATGGAGAGGCCGGTGAAGAAGACGTCGGACAGATCGGCGTCGTAGTGCTGACCGGTGTGGACGATCACATGATCGTGCTCCGTGTTGCCGAAAGCTGCGGCGACTGCGGCAAGCTTGACGAATTGGGGCCGCGCCCCGACTACGCTCATGACCTTCACGGGCTCGACTTTTCTCGGTATTGAGCTGAAAGCTCCGTCAGAATTCCGTCGTTCTCCGAGTAGAGATTCCCATTACTCGGGCACTCCCAGAGTCCGACCCGATCCGGCAGTGCGCGCAGACGCTCGCCGGCAGGTCCCACCCATCCGATCTGATGGGCCGGGACACCGGCAACGAGGGCGAAATCCGGCACGTCCTCGGTGACGACGGCCCCCGCGGCGACCATCGCCCAGCGGCCGATGCCGACCGGAGCCACACACACTGAGCGCGCGCCGAGTGACGCGCCCTCAGCGACCCGGACGCCGACCGCTTCCCAGTCACCGGCGCGCTTCAGACGTCCGTCCGCGCCGACGGCGCGAGGATTGCGGTCGTTCGTGAGGACGACCGCAGGCCCGACGAAGACGCCGTCGGCCAGCTCGGCAGGCTCATACACCAGCGCATGGTTCTGAATCTTGACCCTGTGGCCGATCTTCACCCCGGGTCCCACATAGACGCCCCGGCCCACGACGCAGTCACAGCCGAGCACGGCTTCCTCGCGAATCTGCGCGAGTTCCCACACGGTCGTACCCGGGCTCAGCACGGCCGACTCGTCGACCTGCGCACCGGGTGCGATCCGCACCTGCGCAAACGCCACCTCACCGCTTTGGTTCATGTGCTGAGCAACGAGCACTGACTGCTCCGGGTACTGCTCTCCGGGTAACCTCGCCAGGCTGGTGCCTGGCCCTCGGCAGGGGTGCTCGTCATGACCGCTGGGGGACCACCGTCAGGGTCGGCGTGCGCGGGCTTCGCAGGCTCACGGACGCCTTCCGCCGTGCCGAGTCGAGGACCGCCTCCGCCACCTCCACCGTCCTCAGCCCCTGATCGAGCGTGACGATGTCCGTGGCCTTCCCGTCCACGGCATCACGGAACAGCTCGTGCTCGACGAGGAGCGGCTCACGCTTGGGGATGGCGTAGCGGACCATGTCGCCCTCGGCCACGCCGCGGAAGGCGCGCAGGGCCTCCCACTCGGTGGCCACCGCTCCGTTGGCGTGGAAGGTCAGGTCTGCCGTGAGAGTGTCGGCGACGAGGCAGCCACGCTCGCCGGTCACCGCGGTGTAGCGCTCCTTGTGGGGGCTGAGCCAGTTGACGAGGTGGCTGACCAGGGTGCCGTCGCTGAGGTCGCCGACCACGGAGACCATGTCCTCGTGGAGTCGGCCGCTCTTGGACACCGTGCGCGCGGAGAGCGAGACGTAGTCGTGGCCGGTGACCCAACTGGTGAGGTCGATGTCGTGGGTGGCCAGGTCCTTGACGACCCCGACGTCGGCGATGCGGTGCGGGAAGGGTCCCTGGCGGCGCGTGACCACTTGGAAGACGTCCCCGAGTTCTCCCGCCTCGAGTCGGGAACGCAGGCTCTGCAGTGCCGGGTTGAACCGCTCGATGTGTCCGACACCGGCAACCAATCCCGCTCTGTCGAAGGCGTCGACCAGTCGTTGTGCGGCCGTCGCCGAGTGGGCGAGCGGCTTCTCGATCAGCGCGGGCACGCCGTTGTCGGCCAAGGCCAGGCCGACGTCCTCGTGCAACGCCGTGGGACAGGCGACCACCGCGTAGTCGAGTCCACGCGCGAGCAGCTCGTGCAGGGTGGCGACGACAAGGGTGTTCCGGCCGGCACCCGTGGTATCGCCCGCCGGGTCCATGACGCCCACCAGCTCGACGCCGTCAAGCGACGACAACACCCGGGCATGGTTGCGTCCCATGGCTCCAAGGCCGATGAGCCCGGCCCGCAGGGTGCGCCGGCTCACCCGACTCTTCCGGCGTCGCTCACGGCCTGTGCGATCCGCTCCAACTCGGCCTGCCGCAGGGTCGGGTGAACCGGGAGGGAAAGAACCTCCGCGGCTGCCCGATCGGTCTCGGGCAGGGGCGGGCTGCCCTGGTCCTGATAGGGCCTGAGTCGGTGGATCGGGGTCGGGTAGTACACCGTGCTGCCGATGCCCTGTCGCGCCAGGTCCCGCTGCACGGAATCCCGGAGACCGCCCGGGATGCGGACCGTGTACTGGTGGTAGACGTGCCGCGCACCGTCGGCCTCATGCGGAATGGACAGCGCCTCGATGCGGGAGTCGAGTACCTTGGCATTGGATCTCCGCCGCTCCGTCCAGGCTGGTAGCTGCTTCAGCTGCTCACGGCCGATGGCCGCCGCGACGTCGGTCATCCGCATGTTGGCCCCGACGATCTCGTTCTCGTAGCGCTGCTCCATGCCTTGGTTCCGCAAGAGCCGAAGGGTGCGGGCGAGGTGCGGATCGGCGGTCGAAATGATGCCGCCCTCGAGAGCGTGCATGTTTTTCGTGGGATAGAAGCTGAAGCATCCCGCCTCACCGAAGGTGCCGACGGGGCGTCCGTGCAGCGTGGCTCCGTGCGCCTGACAGGCGTCCTCCAGTACGGCGAGCCCATGGCGTTCGGCAAGTTGCATCAGCTGGTCCATGGGCGCGGGGTGCCCATACAGATGCACCGGCATGAGGGCGGCGGTGCGCGGACCGATCATCGCTGATGCGGCGAGCGGGTCGAGGCAGTAGGTGCTGGACGTGATGTCGGCGAAGACTGGATCGGCGCCTACCAGGCGTACTGCGTTGGCGGTCGCCGCGAACGAGAACGAGGGCACCACGACCTCGTCTCCCGGTCCGATGCCCAGAGCCATGAGGCTCAGCTGCAGGGCGGAGGTTCCCGAGTTGACCGCTACGCAGGCGCGGCCGGCGACCAATTCGGAGAACGCGTCTTCAAACGCGGCCACTTCCGGGCCCTGGACGACACGGCCACTGCGCAGAACGCGTACGGCCGCAGCGATCTCGGCTTCTCCGATCACGGGTCTGGCCGCCGGGATCGATGGAAGGGAGCGGGTCACTGGACTTCTCCGTTCGGGGGGCGAAAGAGAGTCGACCCACGTTCAACTTCTGCTCGCCCCGTCCGGTTTTCCTGCGCGTCGCGTATCCACCCTTATGGACGATCGCGACAGGACCAGCTCCACCGCCCGAAGCGAAACGCCGACATCGATGACGCATCGCTCACAGCCGGACCAGTCCGCTCACCTCCCTGTCGATCTCCAGGGCACATTCGTACAGCTCCTCACGAGGCCCGCCCCAGGGGTCCGAGATGTCGTCCTCGGCCTGCGGGACCGGGGCCGCGGTACCGCGACGGGTGGCAGCCGCTGCCACCACGGCCTCGAATCCGCCCCCGCCCTCCCCCGCGGCTCCCCCATTCGCGAGCCGCACGAACTCCTTCAGGGTGAAGCAGCGCCGCATCGACGCCGGCGCGAGGCGGACGGCCGCCTCGCGGTGCTCGCGCGCGAGTCCGAGGACCAGTGGGGCACCCGCCATGAGCTGTGCGGTGAGCGGGCGGGAGATGAATCCGGAGCCGTCGCCGCCCAGCTGTTCCAGGACCGCCCGGGTGGTGTCCTCCATGCGGGGACGGTGACACGCCTCCGTACCGGCGCTCTCCGGCCGCAGGGCCGAGCCTGGCGGCAGCCTCGCCGCCAGAAGGCGCTCGGCGAGCACGGAGCGGTACACGTTGCCCGTGCAGACGAACAGGATCCGGGTCATGTCCCGTCCGTGGTACGCGTCACCGCCGAGGCGGCCGCCCCCTCCGGCGTGGCCGACGTACGCGGAGCGGGCAGCTCGCCGTACTGCCCGTAGGCGCCGTAACGGCCGTAACGGCCGCCCTTGGGAACCGGAGCCATGCTGAACACGGTGCCGAGCACGCGCGCGCCCACGCGCTCCAGCGATTCCTTGGCGGTGCGCACCTGGTCCCGGTTGGTCTTCCCGGCCCGTACGACGAGCAGCGCGCCCTGGGTGAGAGAGGCGAGCCCCGCGGTGTCGGCGACCGGCAGCAGCGGCGCCGTGTCGATGATCACGACGTCGTACATGTCCGCGAGCTCGCGCAGCACCTCTTCCATACGCGCCGAGGCGAGCAGTTCCGCGGGGTTCGGCGGCACAGCGCCGCTGGCGAGCACCGAGAGCCCGCCGGCGACCTGCTGCATCACATCCTCGACACGGGCTTGTCCGATGAGCACCGTGGTCAGACCCCCGTCCTGGACGAGGCCGAAAGCCGGTGCCACGCACGGTCGGCGGAGGTCGGCGTCCACAAGGCAGGTGGAGACGTCGGCCTCGGCGAGGGACCGGGCGAGGTTCATCGCGATGTTCGTCTTGCCCTCACCGGGCACCGAGCTCGTCACCAGGATGATCCGCGGCGGATCGTCGACCTGTGAGAACTGCAGGTTGGTCCGTAGCTTGCGGAACGCCTCGGCACGCCCGGAGTGCCCGTCGGTACTGATCAGCGGCTGCCTCGGGGCGTTCTTGTCGTACGGGATGGTAGCGAGGCCGGGCATAGCGGTGAATGCGCCCAGTGCCTCGCTCGTCTTGAACGTGGTGTCGAGCGTCTCACGGAGGGCGACCAGCCCGGCGGCGAGCAGCAGGCCGCCCACCACACCCGCGGCCAGGTTGAGCAACGGGCGGGGCTCTGTGGGAGAGGTCGGGGCGACGGCTGCCTCGGTGACGCCCATGGAGACCGGGGAGACCGGTCGTACGGGCGCGTCGTCCTCGGACCCCTTGCCCGTCTTGGATGTCGAGGAGACCAGCCCCTTGGGGGTCTCCAACTGCTCGACGACCGAACTGAACCGCTTTGCCACGGCGTTGGCGATGCGCGCCGCGCGCCGGGGGGCGGTGTCCCGGACGGTGATGTCGATGAGCACGGTCTTGAGGGGAACGCCGGCGGTGATCCGGGACGCCAGCTCCTCCGGAGTGGTGTGCAGCCGCAGCTGTTTCACCACCGGAGCGGTGACCTGACGGGTCCTCACAATTTCGGCGTACGACTGCACGCGCGCCTGCGAGAACGTCTGCCCCTGGTTCAGATCGATGGTGTTCTCACCGGCGCGGGTGGCGACGAAGAGCTGCGTCCTCGCCTCGTAGACGGGGGTGCTCGCGCTTGTCACGGCGAGCGCCGTCCCGACCGCGAGAACCAGACAGACCACGACCGTCGGCCATCGTCTGGCAAGAGCCTTCAGGAATCCTTGGAGATCCAAGCTGCACCCCTCACGGGACTGAGGGAACCACCCGAATCGGGGCTTTCTGTTCCCTATGGACGATGTCGACCATAGGGACTCGGACTCTTCGAAAGAGGGAGCCACCCCCCTGTGTCACCCCCTCGAACGACGCGTGCGACGCGCGCCGCGTGAGCCGGGACTGGGCCAATCCGGTGACTTCTCGCGCCATCAGACTAACGAGTGTCGTTATGTTCTCTTTGCGCCATGTATCCAGGTCTTGGTGTCCACACCGAATGACGGCCGCCGCAGGACCAGGCCCGGACCCAAGTCGAGGAGATTGAAGAAGATGACAGCAACGCGCAGATGGCGGGCCGCTCTGGTGTCGGCGGCATCGACCGCCATTCTCATCGGGGCGCCGCTGATCGGGGCGCAGGCCGCCTCGGCGCAGCCGTACCCGCCGCCGCCCCCGCCGCTTTCCGTCAGTACCACGACGGTGACAGCCGGGGATTCCTTGGACTTCAGCACCGTCGCCGGGGTGTTCGCCCCGAGGTCGGGCGTCACGGCGCTGCTGGAATCCACGCCGGTCGTGCTCGGCCACTTCCGGGCCCGGGCCGACGGATCGGTTTCGGGGACCGTGACCATCCCGGCGAACACCATCACCGGCTGGCACGTGTTCCGGCTCACCTCGAAGCACCCCGACCCGAGTGTCGGCGTCAGCATCTACGTGCAGGGCAGTGTGAGGCCCACCCCGCCCCCCAAGCCGCCCCACCACCCGGGCAAGCCCGGGCACCACGGCGCGCCGGGACACGGTGGCCACAACGGAGGTGGCGTCGGACGCAGCGACTCCCACGAACTCGCCGCAGCCGTCGACCCGGTGAGCTACCCGGACGTGAACCGGAACGCCGAGAAGCTCGCGGCGACGGGCAGTGACAAGGCCCTGGTGATCGGCGGCACCGCGACCGCTCTCCTCATGGCCGGTGGTGGCACGATGCTGGCCGTGCGCCGTCGTCGCAGCTCCTGACGGATCAGGGCGTGCCCACAGCAGGACCACGGCGTCCCGGCCCCGGCCGGGACGCCGTCCGCCTGCCCGGAACCAGCCGTCCCGGCCCCGGCCGGGACGCCGTCCGCCTGCCCGGAACCAGCCGTTCCGGGCAGGCGGACGGCGCGCCGTCGCCCGGTTGCCGGAATGCGCCCTGCCGGACATGGCGGTGCTCCTGTCCACCGCTCCCTCTGAACCGGAGCCACCACGCTGCTCACCCGATCCGAGCCGGTCGCGGCCCGGGGGCGTCGCAGCAGTGTCCGACGTTCCGGCCTGCCGAAGCCACACTCACCGACGGCAGGCCGGCCCCCACCAGGTCGAACACGAGGACTGGTCCCGGGGCGTGGGGGAGGGTTTCGAGGACCTTCGCGCGCAGGCTTCGGCGCGGGGACCACCCCGATGGGCCGGCCTCGCCTCGGGCCTCCTGCGTGCCGGCGAAGTCGCCCCGGCTCCACCCTGAACGGCATCGCGGCCGTCCTCGGAACGGACCAGTTCCTCCTCAAGGGCAGGATCTGGCCCAAGGTGTTCCACGCCGCCCTGGTTCCGGCAGCGGGTACCCCTCGCGGCCCCTGGGCATCATCGGGGCCTGATCACATCGTCCCCGCACGGGCCACATCCCTGTACAGCCGCTCGAGTTCGGCGACCTTCAGGGAACCACGCTCGGTCTGGCCGATCAGCTGGTTGTTGGCAAGGCGATCGGCGGCATCCAGCGGCCCCGTACCTGAGAGGGCATTAGCCAACGTACTGACCAGCGGATCGGGAAGCAGGTCCGCCAGCAGGCCGTCCGCCAGCAGTTCCCGGTAGGGCGCGATGTCGGAGAGCAGCAGCCGGCACCCGGCAGCCGCGGCCTCGAGCACCGAAGAGCTTCGCTGGTCGGACCGGGGGACCGAAATCGCCACATCGCTCGCGCGCATCAGGCCGAACATCTCGGCCTGGCCGAGTGGCTGATCGACGAGGGCGACCCGGCCGGACAGGTCCTGTGCCCGGGCGCGCAACAGCCCGAGATACTCCTGCTGCGCCTGTCTGGCGGCCGCGTGAACCGGCTGGTGACCCGCCACCAGCAGGAGGAACAGGTCCGGCCGGACCCGCGCGGCGCGGGAGAAGGCCGCGAGGATCTCGTGTGTCCGGTAGACCTCCGACGTGCTGCGGACCGACAGCGCGACCGTGGCTTCGGCCGGAATGCCGTACTTCGCGCGTGTCAACCGGGGATCGGCGTCGTGTCCGGCATCCAGCAGCACGTCCGGTACCCCCCAGGACAGGACCGTGATCCGTGAGCGGAGGACCCGGTACCGGCTCGCGACCAGCTCAGCCACCTCCCGGGAGGTCGGTACCACGCGCGCGGCCCGCCGCAGCGCCAGCCGGGCGACCAGCGCCCGGCCGGGATGCCGGTCCGCCGCGCGCAGTTCGGAACCCCACGGCGTGACAAGGAGCGGCACTGCCGGGCGGGCCGGCAGCAGAAGGGAGAGCGCCCCGTGGGCACCGAGCGAATGCACGTGGATGACATCCGGCCGCGCCCCGCGCACCTCGCGGCGCAGCCAGTGCCCCGCGCGCAGCACCCGTAACGGCCGGCGCCCTCCGGCGGGGGCGGATGCGGCTCGCCAGCCATCGGGAGACAGGCACGGCTCATGCCAGCTGCAGACCGTCACCTGATGGCCCCGCACGGCCAGGTCGTCCGCCCAACGCCGGGTGTGCGCCGACGTGGCCGGCGCGAGCAGGACGACGCGCAGCGGAGCGGCCGGCGCATCGTCCATGCCCCGCCGTAGCGGGACGTGATCACGATCCCGCACGGTGCTCCCTGAGTACGAAACGGCCCTTGCCCGCCGCTGCTCGCAGCCGCCTGGTCGGGCTCCTCGTGTAGCGGTCCCACGCGGCGCCCACCGCCAGCCATCGCGGGTCGGCGAGCGCGCGTCCGGCCGCGGTCAGCAAAGCGGTGTGCAGGCAGTGGTAGGCGAAACTGGCGGGCGCGTGGTGCCGCAGGTCGTATCTGGTCCAGTACCCCAGGTCGAACTCGGGCAGCGAGTCGCGCAGCCGGTCCGCCACGCGCTCGTGGACAGACCCGCCCTGATGCCCACTCAGCTCGCGGAGACCGAAGAGGGCGAAGACCGCACCGTTGAGAATGTGACTGACCGGGTCCGACGGGCACTCCTCGGGAAAGGGGCGCCCCAGTTGGTCGTAGTGCGAACAGCCGCCGGCCTCCAGCGGCCGAAGCATCAGTTCCACCGCACCCTCGCTCGCATCGAGAAAGGACCGCTCGCCGGTCGTGGCGTATGCACGCAGCATCACGGACACCGCCAGGCCCTGAGCCATGGCGGAGTACCACCCCGGGCGTACGCCGTACCGCGGCACCGGTACCGGATAGCGCCAGCCGCCATTGCTGTCCTGGCCGGCACGCAGCCATCCGGCCTGGGTCAGCAGAGCCTGGATGCCCGGCGGCCGTTCGTCCGCAGTGGCCGGGGACCATCCGGCGGCGAGCGCGCGGGTGTGCTGGGCGAGCGCATACAGGCTGACCGAGACCGGGTTCCGGTACGTTGCGCCGGTCACGGCACGCGTCACCACGACGTGCTCGTGGTCGAGCATGCTCCCGGCGGTCATCGGCCGCAGGTCGAGCGGGTATCTACCCGGTTGGTCGGTCGGCGTGTCACCTGGCGGTGTCGTCACGTCGACCGGGAAGCTCGGCCGCCGCAGATCGCGTACCGCCTTCCCCGCCATGCCGACAAGGGTTGCTGTGGGCCACGTCCTGTCCTTCACGCCTTCCTCCAGCGGAGCGGCCGGCGTCGCCCCCGCGCGGCCAGCGCCTGGTGGTACAGCTCGTCCACCTGGCTCACTGTCCCGGCGATGTCGAACTGCCGGAGCGCGAGTTCGCGGCCGCGGCCGGCCATGCGGAGACGTGCTGCGGGATCGGCGACCAGTGCGTTCACGGCCTGTGCCAGTGCTGCCGCGTCGGCGGGTGGGACCAACAGGCCGGTACGGCCGTGCTGGACGGTGTCCGGCAGGCCACCGACCTCAGTCGCCACCACGCCCTTACGCATGAGCAGCGCCTCCACCACGGTGTAGCAGGCGGACTCGTCCATGGAGGGGTTCACCAGTACGTCCAGCCCGGCCATGACCGAGCTGATGTCGGACCGGAAGCCGGTGAACCGGATCCGGTCGGCGACGCCGAGCCGGGCGGCGCGGCGTTCCAGCTCTCTCCGGTACTCTCCGTCGCCGACCAGCTCGTCGCCGATCACGAAGAACCTGGCGTCGGAGTTCTGCCGCAGAATCAGCGGGACGGCGTCAATGAAGACTTCATGCCCCTTGACGCCGACCTGGCGGAACTCGCGCAACTTGCTCGGATACATGTAGGCGACCATGCCGATGGCCGGCGTGTCGCCGCCGAGCCCGAACTCCCGGCGGAACGGCCCCGGCGGCGTTGCCGGATCGAACCGGTGCACGTCGCAGCCGTAGTAGCTGACCGCGACCGACCGCGCTCCCATGGCCTGGTAGCGGTGCGCGATCGCCCGGCACGACCCGAGCACGAGGTCATCCCTACGCAGCGAGAGCCATTCCAGGATCCGGAAGGGAGCCATCCGTAGATGCACCAGTCCTGGAACCTGCGACACGACCAGCGCCGGCCGATGGGCAAACGACGCCACTCGTGCGGCGAGCATCGCGATGATCAGATGCGAGTGGATGACATCCGGCTTGTACTCCCTGACGAACTTCATCAGCCGCCACTGCGCGGCCATCAGCCCGGGCAACTGCCTGATACGACGGGACAGTCCGAACCCGATGATCTCCACCCGGACGCCCCCGATCCTGCGCAGCCGGTCGGCGAGCGGGCCTTCGCGGGGCAGCACCGCGCAGACCTCGTGGCCCAACTCGGCCAGCCCCCGCACCTGATCGTGGAACCAGCTCCCACCGACGGCGGTCGAGGTGATCTGGAGGATGCGCAGCCGCCGCGGGGGCTTCCCGCTCCCGAACGTACTCATCGCGCCACCGGCGCAGGCGCCGACGCCAGTACCGGTGCTGATTCCGGCACCGGTGCTGGTGCCGGGCCCCGTGATGGGCCGACCGGAACCGGCTTCGCAGCCAGAATGATCAGCATCAGGCCGGCCAGCAGAGGAGGCACCAGCAGGACCTCACCGAACAGCGAGCAGACCCCGGCACCGACCATGGCCAGCAGCGCCGCCTCACCCGCAGGATCACCGGCGCGGATCGCACTCCGGGCCCGGCGGGCGCCGAGCACGGCAAGTGCGCCGACCCCGAGCGCGCCCACAAGCCCCGTCTGCGAGAGCACGGTCAGGTAGGTGTTGTGCGCGAATTCCAGGAGCGGGAACTGTAGGAACATGACCTCGTAATCACCGGTGGCTTGGTAATAGGTGGGCAACTGGGCGGCGAAGTTCAGGTATCCGACGCCGAAAGCCGGGTGCGCCTCGAACATCCGCAGGGCGCTGCTCCACAGATCGAGCCGTACAGCAGAGTTGGCGTCCGGAGCGCCGCCGAGGATCGAGTCGAACCGGGCCGCGATCGCCGCGGGCAGCAGCGGCAGCATGCAGGCCGCGCCGGCACCCAGGGCCAGGGCGCCGCGCAGTGATCTGCGGGCGGCATAGAGCGCGATCATCGCGATGCCCGCCAGATAGGCCGCGCGGCTCAGCGAGTACGCAACTCCCAGGGCGAGCACGACGACCGCGGCGGCGGTTGCCAGTCGCGCCAGGCGCCCCCGGACGGCCGGGCAGCGTCTGAGCAGGACTGCGGCCGCCATGACGAACAGGGCCCCCACGGCGTTGTGGTTGGCTGTGCCCTCTTGGGTGATGGCCAGAACAGCAGTGTCGGCAGGGGTGAGGTCCGCCTTCATGGCGAAGATGGACCCGGCTTGGGCGATTTCGATCACGGCCAGAATCACACTGCCGCAGCAGAACACGGTGAGCGCCCGGTCAAGAGCGGGTCCCGGTGGGGCGATCAGTGGTACGAGCAACAGCGGCGCGCACGTCAGCAGCAGGTACTGCCAGTTTCCGGTTCCCTGCAGCCCGGTGTCGCCGACCACGGCGCTGGCGGCCGCCATATAACCGACCGTGCCGGCGGTGATCAGGGCGCCGATCAGCTTCGGCCATGCGATCCCCGTGCCGGCGACGACGCGACCCAGCAGGCAGACGAGCATCAGGGCGACCAGCCGTCTCGGGCTGATCAGCGATGTCCCGACGTCCGACTGCGAGAGCGGGATCGCGGCTGCGAGCACATACAGACCCGCGTCCGGGATCAGTAGGCAGGCCACGGCGACGACCGCAAGCCCGACGGCGGCGCCGACCAAGCTGACGGCGGGGCCGTACGCCATCGCGAGGTAGCCGACACCTGCCGCGATCACAAACCCCGCCGCGACCAGGTGGGCTCGCCTGAACATCATGGACCTCACATACCTCGGATACACGGCCTGCCGGCGGTCGCCGCCCCACTTGGCCACCAGTCGACCGACCGGTCGGCGCGCGGGGGCGGGCTGCCCGCGCTCGGTAGCAGGCCGAGCCAGAGGGTGCTGCCCGGCCCGGACGCCCCACAGCACACCCCGGCCGATCAGCACCGCGAACACCAGGTATCCGGCCGAGTCGGCCACGCCGGCACCGACTGCCGCATGGTGGGGGGTCAGGACTCCGAGCAAAGCGACGTTGACCATCCCACCGATCACGGTGGCCGCGATCACCGGCCGAAGCAGGTCGGTGGCCGCCAGATAGGCCTGGAGCGAGCGGCCCGTGCTGAACAGCACAAGACCCGGGAGCATCGCCCAGATCACCTGCACGGCACCGGAGTACGGCCGCCCGTAGACCGCCGGGATCAGGACGGGGGCAGCTGCCGCCACCACGGCGGCCGACACGGCGGCGGCAGCGAACACGGTCCGGGCAATCCTGACCGCCGCCCGCGCGTCGACGGCACCCGACGTGACCGCGGGAAACATCACCAGCGCGACCGCCGTCGGAAGCAGGAACATCGCCTCGGCCACGGGCAGTGCCACGGCGTACATGGCCACGGCCGTCGCCCCGGCCAGCAACTGGATCACCGGCACATCGAGACGCAGCATTCCGTAGTGGATGAGATTCGGGAGATAGGCCCTGAGGGCGAAGCTGCCGAAGGTCCGGGCGGACACCCGTTCACCATCGTCGTGGACCCGGGCCCTGGTCGCGATCAGCAGCACCCCGGCGCAGAGCAGTTGCCCGGCCAGCGCGGACAGAAAGCAACTAGTGGGGGTCAGTGATCTTGCGGCGAACAGGCCGCAGACTCCGACGAGGTGGCAGACCGCGGGGACGGTGCTCGCGAGGTTGTACGTCCTGACCCGGCCGCGGCCGATCTCGGCCGTGCCGAGCAGCGTGGTCAGCAGGGTCACCGGGCACATGGTGGCCGCGACCAGAGCAAGCCGGAACGGCACACCGAGCAGCACGACCGGCAAGAGATGACCGAGCAGCAGCCACAGCCCCGCCAGTGCCGAACCGGGAACCAGGGAGAACGCCACGCTCCACCGGACGATCTGACGGTATGCGGTGTGCGAGGTTCCGGCGAACCGGGCGTTGGCGTTGTCCATGCCCAGGACCGTGACGATGCTCAGCACAGTGGGGACCGAGATCATGACCGCGAACGTGGCCCGGCCGTGCACCCCCAGGTCCCGCGCCGCGATGACGCCCGCCGCGAAGCTCATCGCCGTGGCGAGCAGTCGCGCGGTCAGTGTGCCTCCGATGGCGGCCGGGCTTACTCCCGGCAGTCGGACGCGGAGACCTTTCATGATCGACTGCACCACGAAAACGGCCTCCGGAGTCGCGAAACGGGATCGGTACCGCAGGGACGGCGGATGTCGTCACCGCCTCGGCACGCGCACAATGTAGCGGCATGAGTAACTCAAAGTGGCGAGTTGGGCACGCAGAGTAGTAGCGTTTCTCGGCGTCGAGCCGGTCACCGCTGGCGCATGCAGACGCCGGACAGGGCTGTTCCGGCGTGAAAGACCCGGCCGGACAGGGGAACGCCGTTGTGAAAGTGTTCAGTGCGGACCACCCGCTGGCCCAGTCCTTCTTCGACGAGCTCGGCATCCCGCGTCCGGACGTACCGGAGAGTGATCGCCGAGCCGGGCGGGGCCGACGGACTGATCACCGACTCCGGCGACCTGCAGAAGGAGGGGCCGGCGCTCGGTGCCCCGCGCGGCACCCTGTGCGCCGAGACGGAATGGCCGGAGACGCCGCAAGACGGCTGGACGTGCTGGTGCCCGACCCCCGGGAACTGCCGGCGGCCGCGGCCAGGCCGCGGTCGGCCGGCGAACCGCCCACACCCTTCGGTGACGGTGGGACCGCCGTCCGGATCATCGACGTACTGGCGTCATGGGCCACGACGAGCCTGTTGCCCAACACGCCGTCGACCACGGCAGGGCGGCTTCGGCGGAGGTGAGGACATGAGGATCTGGATCTTCAACCACTACGCGGCGCCGCCTGACTGCGCCGCCGGCACCCGGCATTACGAGCTGGGACGGGTGCTGGCGGCGAAGGGGCACGAGGTCACCGTCTTCGCCAGCAGCTTCAGCCATTTCAGCAGGCGCGAGGAGCGGCTCGCGCCCGGCGAGAAGGTGGCCAGCCGGACCATCGACGGCGTCCGCTTCGTCTGGGTCCGCACGCCGCCGTACACCGGCAACGGACACCGCCGCGTGTTGAACATGGCCCACTACACGGCCCGGGTGCTCTCGGTGCAGCTCGGCCTGAACCGGCCGGACGTGATCGTCGGCTCCTCAGTGCACCTGCCCGCGGTGCTCGCCGCCTGGCTGGTGGCCCGCGGCCGCCGGGCGCGCTTCGTCTTCGAGGTGCGCGATCTGTGGCCGCAGACCCTGATCGACATGGGTGCGCTGCGCGCGAACGGGCTGCCTGCCCGGCTGCTCCGGCTGGCCGAGTCCTTCTGCTGCCGGCAGGCCTCCGCGGTCATCTGCCTCCTGCCCGGGGCCACCGACTACCTACAGGCCCGCGGCGTCCCGGCCGACAAGATCCAGTATGTGCCGAACGGGATCCCCGACCTCCCGCCGCCGGGGGATCCGGGCCTGCCTGCCGGCCTGGACGGTGCGGACTCCGCGGACCAGGCCGCCGACCTGATCGACCGGATCAGGCGCTTGCGCAAGGACGGCTTTCTCACCGCCGGCTACATCGGCTCGCACGGTCCGGCCAACGGGGTGGCGACCATTGTCGCGGCCGCGGCGGAGTTGCGGACCGCCGGCCATCCGCGGGTCGCTGTGGTGCTGGTCGGCGACGGCCAGGAGAAGGCCGCGTGCCAGGAGCTCGCGCACCGGCACGGCCTGGACAACGTGCTGTTCTGGCCGCCGGTGCCGAAACGGGCCGTGCCGGCGGTGCTGGCCGAGCTGGACGTGACGCTGTTCTGCCTGCGCGATGTCGCGGTCTTCAAGTACGGCCTGAGCAGCAACAAGCTGTTCGACTACTTGGCGTCCGGCAAGCCGGTGCTGTTCGCGAGCAACGCGCCCGGCGGCCCCGTACGCGAGTCCGGCGGCGGCGTGTGCGTGCCCGCCGAATCACCGGCGGACTTGGCGGCCGGGTTGGCCGGGCTGGCCGGGATGAGCCAGTCCGAACGGAAGCGGATGGGTGAGCGCGGCCGCCGCTGGGTGTACCGGCACCACGGCATGACCGCCCTGGCGGGCGCGTTCCTCGACGCGGTCTCGGCACCGGCGCGGCGCGAGGAGCCGGTGACGGAGGTGCGGCCGTGACGCTGTACATCGTGGGTGCGGGCGGCTTCGGCAGGGAGACGCTGGACGCGGTGCGCGCGATGGCCGCGGCGCCCGAGGTGGTCTTCGTGGACGAGCACCCGGCAGCCGCTGCGGTGGAGGGCTGTCCGGTGCTCATTCCCGGGCAGTTGGCCGCGCCCGACGGACAGCGCAACGAGTTCGTCGTGGCGATCGCCGATGCCGACGCGCGCAGAAGGCTGGCCCTGGAGTTCGAGGATCGTGGCATGCGAGCGGCAACCGTGATCGACCCACGGGCGGTGGTCTCCCCCGGCGCACGGATCGGGCGCGGCTGTGTTGTGCTCGGCCAGGCGTTCATCTCCACCGGCACCGTCATCGGCGCACACGTCCAGGTCAACTACCAGGCCAGCATCGGTCACGACACGGTGCTCGATGATTTCGTGACGATCCTGCCGGGGGCCAACATCGCCGGGAACGTCACCGTCGGCACCGGGTCCACGGTGGGCAGCAACGCCGCCGTGCTGCAGGGCCGGCGGATCGGGCCGTCCGCGATGGTCGGCGCCGCGGCACTGGTGACCCGCGATGTCACATCGGGTCAGGTGGTCGTGGGCGTGCCCGCCAGGGCCCGGGAGCCCTGACCGTCCGGTTCGATCAAGGGCTCCCGGGCATCCGGCGCCGACGCGACCGGGCCCACCCCGAGCATCGTGGCCGGGACCCGGGCGCGGTTGTGGCCCCCGCGCCCAAGTCGTGCGGGGGCGCACACAATTGCGCGGTCAGCGGGCACCGACCGGCATCGGCCGGTCCATTGCGTTCGGCGCCGTGGTCGCCCGCTCTACGGCGGTGCTCACCGCGTCGGCGATCTCCGCCACCTCCGCCTCGGTCAGCCGGTGATGAACCGGAAGCGAGAGCATCGCCTGGGCGACGGCCTCGGTCACCGGCAGTTCCGCGGCGAGCCCGGTGCCGCCGTCCCGCCGGGCGAAGAGCGGCTGCCGATGAACGGGCGGGAAGTAGATCCGTGCTTCGATTCCCCGGTCCAGCAGGTCGGCGAGCACTTGGTCCCGGATGCCGGGAAGCAGGCAGGTGTAGAGCGCCCAGGTGCCCCTGGCGTCGGATACCTCATGGGGCGTGGTCAGGCCCGGCAGCCCGGTCAGCCGCCGGGTCAGCGATCGAACGATCTGCTGTTTGCGCCCGAGGATGCCGTCCAGCTTGCGCAGCTGCACCCGGCCGATCGCGGCCTGCATCTCGGTCAACCGCCAGTTGTAGCCGAGGCTTTCATGCTGGTACAGACCGGTCTGACCATGGTTGCGGAGCAGTCTCAGCCGCTCCGCGACGCCCGGGTCGTCGGTCAGCACGATGCCACCCTCACCAGTGGTGATGTTCTTGGCCGGGGTGAAGCTGAACATGGCAGACCGGCCGACGGTGCCGACCGGTCTGCCGCGGTACTGGGCGCCGGCCGCCTGTGCGGCGTCCTCCAGCAACGGCACGCCGGCCGCGGCGCACACCCGCGCCAGCCCATCGAGGTCCCCGGGCTGCCCGGCGTAGTGCACGGTCATGACGGCCCGGGTGGCCCCGGTGATGCGGGCCGCGACCGATACCGGGTCGAGGTTGAAGGTCCGGGGATCGATGTCGGCGAACACCGGGGTGGCCCCGACGTGGCACACCGATGTCGCGGTGGCGACGAAGGTCATCGACGGGACGATCACCTCGTCGCCGGGACCGATGCCCTCGGCGAGCAGCATCGCCTGCAGCGCGGCCGTGCCGGTGCAGAACGTCACACCGAACCGCGCCTGATGCCGGTCGGCGAACTCCTGCGCGAAGGCTTCGTTCTCCGCGCCGTTGGTGAGAACACCGCTGTACAGGACCCTGCGCACCGCCTCCGCCTCCTCCTCACCGAGGTCGGGACTGGCAAGCCGGATCCGGACGTTGCTGTCAGGCACCTGAGAGCATCCTTTCTGGACTGCGGGCGATCGGATCTTTGTCGTGGCTGGCGGTGGCTCCACCCCCGGCCAGGACCGTCCAGACGGTGAGGAACATGATGGCCAGGTCGAGCCGGAAGCTCTGGCGCAGGACGTACCGCAGATCCCACTCGATGCGCTCCGGCCAGCTCAGCCGCTGCCGCCCGTGCACTTGCGCCAGGCCGGTCAGGCCCGGGGTGGCCAGCAGCCGCAGCTGCTGACGATCGGTGTACCGGCGTACCTGGTAGGGCAGCGTCGGCCGGGGCCCGACCAGGCTCATCTGGCCGCGCAGCACATTGACCAGCTGGGGCAACTCGTCGAGAGACGTGCGGCGCAGTACCCGTCCGACTGCGGTCACCCGGGTGACATCGGCGTCACCCGGTGTGTCCGGTCCGTCCGGGACGTTCCGCATCGTGCGCAGTTTCAGCAGGACGAACGGGCGGCCGCCGCGGCCGACGCGCTGCTGCCGGAACAGGACGGGTCTGCCGTGCGCGAGCAGGTGCGCCAGCGCGGCGATCGCGCAGAGCAGCACGGCCGGCACGATGATCAGGGCGAGCACGACCAGGTCCAGCAGTCGCTTGCCGCGGTACGGCCTGCGGTGAGGCACCTGGTTGCTGCCGGGGCGTGCGGTGGACGCCTCCGCAATCGCCCAGCCTGCCCGGTGCCGGCCCGGTACGGGCGGGGCGGTCACCTGCTGGCCTCCGCTCTTCCGGGCTGGCCGGGCAGCACGGCCTGGTCGGCCGGCTCCTCGGGACCGGCCGCCGTGGCGAGGAGCGCCAGGGCGGCGCGTACCTCTTCGGGATCGGTGAGGTGAGCGATGCCGGTGACCTCACCGGCATCGAGTGCGGGCACCGGCACCTGTCTGACCAGCGGATGCCTCGGCCGGTGGTCACGTTCCCCGGCGCCCAGCAGGTCCTCGGTCAGCTTTTCGCCGGGCCGCAGCCCCGTGAAGACGATCTCCACGCGTCGTGACGCCGCGGCGGCCATCCGGCGGGCGAGGTCGACGATGCGGACCTGGTCTCCCATGTCGAGGACGAGGACCTCGCCGCTCTCCCCGACCGTCACGGCCTGCAGCACCAGCTGGACGGCTTCGGTGGCCGTCATGAAGTAGCGGGCGACGTGCGGATGAGTGACGGTGACGGGGCCGCCCGCGGCGATCTGCGCGGACAGCGAGCCGAGCAGCGAACCCCGGCTGCCCAGGACGTTGCCGAATCTGACCGACACCCAGGTCCCGGGAAACTCACCGGCCATGTGCGCGGTGAGCCGCTCGGTGATCCGCTTGGAGGTGCCGAGGACGCTCACCGGGTCGGCCGCCTTGTCCGTGGAGACGTTCACGAACGACCGCACACCGCAGTCCGCTGCCGCTCGCAGCACGTTCAGCGTGCCGGTCACGTTCGTCTTCAGCGCCTCGGCCGGATACCGCTCGAGCAGCGGCAGATGTTTCACGGCCGCCGTATGGAACACGATCTCGGGGCGGGCCTGCGCGAAGACATCGCGGATGCGGGAGGCATCCGTGATGTCGGCCAGCACGACCTCGTCGGAGTCGAGCAGCGCACGGCCGTGCAGCGCGAGCTGGATCGCGTGCAGAGCTGATTCGTCCCGGTCGAGCATCACCAGCGAGGCGGGATCCAGACGGTGCAACTGGCGGCACAGCTCCGAGCCGATCGAGCCACCGGCGCCCGTGACGAGGATGCGGCGTCCGGCGAATTGAGCGGCAGCCGACTTCAGGTCCAGGCGGACCGGATCGCGACCCAGCAGCTGGGTGATCCGCGGGTCGCGGACGTCGTCGATCCGCGCCGGTCCGGCGACCAGTTCCTCGATGCGCGGAATCACCTTGGCGACCAGACCGACCGACTCGGCCAGGGTGATCAGCTCGCGGATCACCTGGCCGTCCCGGCACCCGCCGGCGATCGCGATCACCATGACCGTCGCCCCGGTCTCCGCGGCGACCTCCGCCAACCGCTCCCGCCCGCCGCGCACTCGGATCCCACAGATCCGCAGCCGGCGCTTGGCCGGGTCGTCATCCAGCAGGGCGACCGGTTGGTACTGCGCGCCAGGCTGACCGATGAGCCGCTGCACCAGTTGCGCTCCGGCACTGCCCGCGCCGAACACGATCACCTTGATGGCGGTCGGCGCGGGCCGTCGAGGCCTGCGCCGGACGGTCGCCGCCGCGACCCTGACGGTGATCATGGCGAGCACGCCGACCAGAGCGGCCAGTCCGGCCACGGCCGGCCTGTCGCCCACCAGGGGCAGTCCCGCCCGGCAAATACCCAGCAGAAGGAGCCCGGTCAGCCCCGCGGAGACCAGTACCGCGCTCAGTTCCGGGCCGGTCTCCGCCTGATAGCGCCCGGAGTAGAGCCCGCACACGGCCCCGGCCAGCACCGCTGCCGCCCCCGTGACAGCGCAGACGACGACCAGATCGCCGGGTCCGACGAGCAGGTCGGAAGCGCCGCTGCTGGTCATGCCCGCGATCAGGAGGCCGCATGTCCAGGCGACCGCGTCTATGGCGGCCTGCATCGCCGGTCGGCGACACCGGGCGGCAACGCCGGACCAGCCACCCGGCCGGGCTCGGCTTCCCTGTGCGGTGTGGAGCACCGCAGGATGAACCGCTGTCAGCTTGTCTTTGCCCGCGCATTCCCCACGCAAGGTGAACCCCGATCAGCAGGACGTCAATTGCCAAAGACCTATTTCGGCACTTCGCTGACGGCATGTCCACGGACGCTGCCGCGTCCTTCTGGGTGGATCAGAATGTTTTTTGCGATCTCGCGGACTTGATTTTCCGTGGGTACGATTTCGCCGCGCTTCTGAACGACTCCCGCTGCACCCGTCTTGAGCGGGCGTGGCCCCTTGAGATTCACTCGATCGGCCCGACTACTTCACGCACGGCTGCATACGCACCTTGGTGATCTGCGGCCGTGCCAACGGCTGCGAGGGCACCACGGGGGGCCGATCCGAAGCCGGTTCCAGCAGACGAACGTCCACTTCTCGCGTCTGACCGGGCAAGAGTTCCACCTGCGTCCCGAGCACCGGGTGACCTCGCTCCTCGGTCGACGACAACAGAAGTCGCCGCCCGTCCAGCGTCGCACCGGTGAACCGCGCACCGGAACTGGCGTACAACGAAAGCCAGATGCTTGTGGATCCCGGGGGGTGTGAGTGCCGGGGATCGTCGGAACGGAGAGCGACGAGGGGAGGCAGGCCCACAGCGGGAGCACCGTTCGTCAGCCTGATCCGCACCACGCTGGAACGGGTACCGGCCTCGCAAGGACCAAGCTCGTAGGCCAGCGACCGCCCCAGGTAGTAGTCCATTTTATTGCCCGCGGAATTGTTGACCACGAGATAGGCGAACGGCCCTGTTCTCTCCGGGACGTCGCCGGCCAGCCCGGCTTTCCCGAGTGCCGACTCGGTGGAGGCATCTCTGCTCCACACACGCAGTCGGCCATCGCTGGCGTTCTGCCCCAGTGCGTGGAGGAGGGCCACCGAATCGTGCCCGTGGCGCAGCAAGGCAGCAGCGACTGACTGCGCGACCTGTACCAGGAAACGCTTTCGCTCGATATTGCTGTACGACGCGTAAAGGGTGCTCTCGGTGAGCTCGACGGTGTTCTCCGCCGTCAGCAGCTTTCCGTCCGGAAGTCGGACCGGGCCCGTGGCTTTGAGGACACGGGCGAGTCCTACAGGATCGGTTGCGATGGCCCCATCGAGACGTTGCCCCGTACGTCGCTGCCACAGGCCCACCCAGATCTGCGCCGCATACGGAAAATGAGCGGACAGATTGGAATTGGCCAGCCCCTGGGTACTCTCGGTACCGCTGTACCGACGGTCGAACGCCGGTCCGAAGTTCGCCACGGGGGTGGTGGTACGCGGCAGCGTGTCATCCGACGCGAAGTCGTGCAAAGTGATGCCACCACGGTCGACAGTCAAGACACCGAAGGCGCCTACGAGGCCACCGGTGCCCCGGGCCTCGGCATTGTTCTGGAAGGCAAGAAAGTAGGAGCGTGGCGCCGTGCCACCCAGAACAGGCATCAGCAGCCGCGTCGTCGACTCCGCCTCGGAGACCGAGTCGGAAAGGCGCGCCACCCGGTCGGACAGCCGCTGCCGTGCCAGGTCGAGGCGACTGACCAACGTCGAGCCGGGCAAGCCATTCAAAGTCGCCCGGACTCCGGCCAGTTGACGGTGCACGCCCCCCAGCAGGTCCGTGACAGCCGAAAGCCGGCGGAGGTCGACGCGCCCCTGGTACACCATCTGGCCGGACGCGAGCATCTGCTGCAGTCGCACAGCCTCCGGCAGCACCCCGGTGACCATCTCGTCGGCGGCGACACTCAGCCCCCGGGCAGAACGGAGCGGGGGTCCCATCAGTGGAAGACTCTCGGCTGCGCTCCACACCGGCGTGCTGGCCGCGCTCCGGGCGGCCGCTGTGTGTTTCCGGATGTCGCCCAGCACCTCGGCCGAGGGCTGACGATGACCGGTCATCTCCGTTTGCAGTCGGTCAGTGGCCACCTGAGCCGCGGCGAGATTGTTCTGGACCGCGCGGACCTCCCACACCAGGAACCCGGCCAACGCGACGGACAACAGACCGACAGCTCCGGCGCCCCAGAGGAAGGTTCGGTGGCGGCGCCGTAGCATCACGGCCGCGGCTGCCCGCGCCCTCGCCACAGCGCCCTTCCGGCTGCATCCCGGATCCTTTCCTGCCTCCCCTGCCTTCTCTGCCTCCCCTGCCTTCCCTGCCTTCATCGCCTACCCATGCATCGAAGGGGCCACCGGAACCAAGCACTTGGATTGGATCAGTAATGACAGTCACTGAGACCGTTGCAAACTTCACCGCGCCACGTGGTGGGAAAGTCGGTCCGAATGGCCTATCAGGTTGACTCGTGAAGTCCGGCACTCTCCCCAAAGGCCCGGACGCCAGGAGTCCGGGCCTCCACCGTGCCCGGGGATGAGAGTGACTACTGCGTGGATTCGAAGAACGCGGCCTGGTTCTTGCCTGCCGTCTTGGCTCTGTAGAGAGCGGTGTCGGCGTCCCGCAACGCTTCCGCGGGCGTGATCGGTCTGGTGAAGGTCCTGACTCCGATGCTCGTCGTCACGTGCACCGAATGGCCGTGGGCGAGGGTGAAGGGGGCCGTGATGGAGTCGAGAATGCGCGTGGTGTATTCCTGCAGCGTGCTCGCGTCCACGCCTTCCACGAGGAGCGCGAACTCGTCGCCGCCGAGTCTGGCCACCAGGTCCTGCTCGCGGACCCTGCCCGTCAGCCGCCGTGCGATGTCCACCAGCAGTTCGTCTCCGACCGAGTGTCCCAGCGTGTCGTTGACGTCCTTGAAGCCGTCGAGATCGAGCATCAGCAGTCCTGCGCAGGCAGTGGTGGAGCACTGCTCGAGGGCGGTCTCCAGACGTTCGTTCAGGAGCGCTCGATTGGCCAGGCCCGTCAACGGATCGTGGGTCGCCTGATGACTCAGAAGCTTCTGGAGCTCCGCCTGCTCCTGCAGCGAGGCGGCGAGGGCCAAGGCCCGCGTCCTCGCGGCAGTGGCCGTCTCCTGGGCGTACTGGGCCAGGAACGCGACGCGCAGCACCAGCAGCAGCGACAGACCCGCCATCATGCCGACGATCACGGTGACGTGCATCGGGTGATCCCGAATGCCACCGACGTCGACGAGCACGATCAACGGCCCCATCAGAATGAGCGCGATCAGGATCGAGAGTCGCCGCCGGGGCATCCTCTCCTGGGTCTCGGCGAGTTGCGGCGGTCGGGCGACGGAGGAGTGCAGCGCCGCCGACCCCAGCAGGAGGGACGAGACCATCCACCCCACTTCGGACACGTTCTCCGCGAGCGCGGTCCCGTGCGTCGCCTCGGTCCCGTAGTAGAGGCCGTCGGAGGCGAGCAGGACGAGCAGCCATCCGATGCACATCAGGAACGACGGTGTGCGCGTGCCGGTGGTGAACATCAGCCGCGCGGCCAGGGACAACAGCACCAGGTCGGTGACGGGATAGGCGATGGACACCGCCATCGGCCACGCGGCAAGCCGGCTGCGCAGGTAGGGGGCGATGATGAACGCCCATGCCAGAGTGGCGAATCCCAACGTGACGATTCCCGCGTCCAGCAGCCCCGCCCAGTGCAGCCGGCCCGCGTGCTTCCGGGCCAGGATCACCAGACCGGCGGTGAACAACACGTAGCTGCCGAGGTAAAGCAGGTCCGCCACGCCGGGGAACGGAACGTCGGCGCCGCGGACCTGGTAGAGACCCCAGATCGTGTCCGCCACCGCGTACGGTGCCATGGCCGCCGCGAACAGATACCACGGAAGGGCCGAGGGCGGCCTGTTCCTGGCCACGCCCACCAGGATCGCGAAGACGACCGAGGCAGATATCAGCACGGCCAGCATGTAACGCGCCGAGGAGGAGGTGAGCAGGAAGGTGATGATCACTGCGGTCCCTGTTGCCGCGTACGTCCAGGCCGCAGCCTCACGGCCGGCGAGCAGCCCGGCCTGAACCTTGACCACGTCCTCATCCCGGTCCGCGTCGGCGAGGACGGGAGCGGAGCGTCTCCAGGGTGCGGCAGGCTCGGTCGAGCTCCTCCTGAAGGCGGGGGGCGGCCTGAGTCAGTGGGGCCGGGTCTCCGGCCTCGGCGTACTGTTCCAACTCCGTGCAGCAGTCGGCGAGGCCCCGGGCTCCGATGTTGCCGGCAGCGCCTCTGAGACTGTGTGCCACCTCTGCGATCTCCTCGCTGTCGTGGCGGTCCAGTGCGTGGAAGAGTGCGCTGGTCATCTCGGGGGCGCGGACGAGGAAGTGGTCCACCAGCCGGTCCACCAGTTCGTTCTCGCCCGGGGAGCCGTCGCCGCGCAGTTCGTTCAGCCGCTGCTCGATGGAGTCGCGCGGCGCCTCGTCGTCTGTCTGCTGGTCGGCCGGGTTGACCCAGCGGGCGAGGGTTTCTTCCAGCTCGTCCGCAGCGACGGGTTTGGAGACGTAGTCGTCCATGCCCGCGGCCAGGCATCTCTCGCGGTCCTCGGCGAGAGCGCTGGCGGTCATCGCGACAACCGGCAGGTGCGTGTCTCCCCGTGCTTCGCGGCGGCGCAGTTCCCGGGTGGTGGCGTAACCGTCCATCCGGGGCATCTGACAGTCCATCAGCACGGCCTGGTAGGTGTGTTCCTCGACCATCCGCAGGGCCTCGATGCCGTCGGCAGCGGTATCCGTGCTGTAGCCGAGGCGGGCGAGCATGCCCTGGGCCACCAACTGGTTGATCTCGTTGTCCTCGACCAGCAGCAGATGGCCGCGCCGGGGTGGCCGGGGGGTGGTGGGAGCGGGCGCCGTTGCTGCGGTCGTCACGGGAAGTGTCCGGGTGGTGAGTTCGACCAGGGCATCCATGAGCTGGGACTGCTGGACGGGCTTGGCCAGACTGCGGGCGATGCCGGCAGCCTGCAGTTCGGCAGCGGGCAGTTGGGCGCCGGAGCTGAGCAACAGCAGCCGTACACGGGCGAAGGTCCGATCGGTGGTGATCCGGCGGGCCAGTTCCAGGCCGTCCATCCCAGGCATGTGCATGTCCAGGAGGGCCAGGGTGAAGGGGCGGCCCGCAGCCGCTGATTCGTGCAGGGCCACCAGGGCCTGGGGGCCGCTGGAGACCGTCGTCGGCTGCATGTGCCATCTGCGCAGCTGAGCGTCAAGGATCAGCCTGTTGGTGTCGTTGTCATCGACGACCAGGACCCGCAGTCCACGAAGCGTGCCGCGGTCCAGAGGGGCCGGGGATGGTTCGGGGGTGTCCGGTGTGCGCACGGGTACGTCGAAGAAGAACTTGCTGCCCTGGCCGGGCCGGCTGCTGACGCCGATGGAGCCGCCCATCGCCTCGGTGAGCCTCCGGCAGATGGCCAGGCCAAGACCGGTGCCTCCGTAGCGGCGGGTGGTTGAGGCATCGGCCTGGGAGAAGGCGTCGAACATCCGCTCCTGATCCGCCTCGGCGATGCCGATGCCGGTGTCGGCCACCTCGAAGCGCAGCCATGGCACGTGCCCTGTGGATGGCCGGGGCCGGTCCGGGCGGACGCTGAGTACGACCTCGCCGGCTTCGGTGAACTTCACCGCGTTGGATGCCAGGTTGAGCAGTATCTGCCGCAGTCGGCCGGCATCCCCGAGCACCGTCGCGGGCAGTTCGGGATGGCAGTCGCTGAGCAGTTCCAGGCCCTGGGCCTGGGCGGTCTGCGCCACCAGCGAGACGACCTCCTCCACCAGCGCCTGGGGGCTGAAGGCGACGCTGTCCAGTTGGATCTTGCCCGCCTCCAGCTTGGAGAAGTCCAGAATGTCGTTGATGAGCGACAGCAATGCCGAGCCGGCGGCCTGAATGCCCTCGGCATAGCGGCGCTGCTCGGCATCCAGCGTGGTCCCCAGCAGCAGGTCGCTCAGCCCGATGACGCCGTTCATGGGGGTACGGATCTCATGGCTCATGGAGGCGACGAACTGAGACTTCGCCTGGGACGCGGCGATCGCCTGGTCGCGCGCCTCGGCCAGGGCGGCTTCGGCCTGCTTGCGCTCGCTGATGTCACGGACGAAGGCGTTGAAGCAGCGCGCCTTCGCCGACTTCATCCGCCACACCGTCAGTTCGACCGGGATCTCGTGGCCGTCGTGGTGCAGGGCGCTGAGCTCGATGCGGCGGCCCAGCACATGAGTCTCACCACCGGCCAGCACCCGCTTCAGACCTGCGGTGTGCGCGGCGCGGTACCGTTCAGGGAGAATCGTCTCGCCCAGCGGACGCCCCATCACCTCGCGATGGCTTAACCCGAACAACTGCTCGGCGCTGCGGTTCCAGTCGATGACCAAGCCGTCCTCGTCGATGGAGACGAAGGCGTCCCGGGCGGTCTCGATGACCGAGCGGGCCTGCTCCTGCAACAACCGCAGGGCTTCCTCCCTGCGCCGCTGGCCCTCCGCCTCACGGACGAACCCGCGCACTTCGAGGGGCTCGCCCGAGGCGTCCCGCACCACCCAGGACGTCGTCTCGGTCCAGATCCAATGCCCGTCGGCGCGCCGCAGCCGCAGACACACCACCACCCGGCCGTCGCGCAGCAGATCCCGCTCAGCCCACTCGAAGTCCTCCACGTCGCCCGGATGCACCCAGGAGGCGACCGTCGTCCCCACGATCTCCTCCGTCGGCCGCCCGAACAACGCCGACGCCGACGCGGACACCTCCTGGTAGACGCCCGGGACCGTGCGGCGGAAGACCATGTCCGCGGAGTTCTTCACCAGAATCCGAAACCGCTCCTCGTCGTCGGCCGCGTATTGCCCTGGCGCGTCCGGGGGCTTGGGTTCCATCATCCGCCTCCACATGTCGTGCACGACCGCAAGCTGCGGCCGGGACTGCCGAAAGACCGGTCACGGTCTCGTCGGTACGGCGTCTGCGAGCGACGTATGACCAGCAGCGTCCGCTCACGGTGGACGACCCCGAACCACAAGGTCAGCCGCCTGCCCAGCGGTTGCGTCGAACTCTTCAAGCGAAGGACGAACGAGGGAAGATCGCAAATCGAGTCACGGGCCGCGCCCTTGACCGGAGTGGGCGGGCCTGGCCAGGACTTACCGGCGGGCTGCGGCATTCGGGTGACTGGTTGCCCGTCACCCCTTGCCCGCGGCGTCATGGACCAGTTCCCTGACGGTGATTCAGTTCCGTTGGACCGCTCACGCACGATCGCCTCCGCGCTCCTCCACGTCACCGGAGGTGTCGAATCCGGAGCGGGTCATCGAGCCCCACACCTGGGGAGTCCCGTACAGCGCGTCCCACAGGCCGCGCAACCGCCACCACGCCGTCAGCTGGCGGTATCCGATGTTCTCCACGACCACCCCGACGAGGGCGCCCCAGACGTCCCGCCATCGTGTGAAACGGTGGAAGGCGCACTCCTCCACCGCGACCGAGACCAGACTGACCACGACGGCGTAGGCGTAGGCGGCGAGCAGGAAGCGCCACAGGAAGCCCACGTCGACCGCGCCGATCAGCACGCCGAGCGGGACCAGGACGAGGCTCGCGAGCTCCACCACCGGGGCCAGCAGTTCGAAGACCACGTAGAAGGGCAGGGCCACCAGGCCGATGCGGCCGTAGCGCGGGTTGCAGATCATGCCACGGTGCTTGAGCAGGATCTCCGTCAGGCCCCGGTGCCACCGCCGCCGCTGGTGGCCCAGAACCTTCAGCGTCGAGGGCGCCTCGCTCCAGGAGATCGGCTCGGTGACGAAGACGATGCGGTAGTCGCGGCCCTGCTCGCGCATGTACCGGTGGAGACGGATGACCAGTTCGGCGTCCTCCCCGATGCAGTCCCCGTCCATCCCGCCGACCGCCACGACCGCGTCCCGGCGGAAGAGACCGAAGGCGCCGGCGATGATCAGCAGGCTGCCGACCTTGGACCATCCGGTGCGGCCGAGGAAGAAGGCGCGCAGATACTCGACGACCTGCACCCGTCCGAGGAGGTCCGGGGGCACATGCGGCTCGACGACCCGTCCGGCCACGACGGTGCAGCCGTTGGCGAGGCCCACTACACCGCCCGTGGCCACCACCCGCATGGGGTCGTCGCTGAAGGGTCTGGCAACCGCGAGCAGCGCCTGTGAGTCGAGGATCGAGTCGGCGTCCACCATGCACAGCAGCGGATAGCGTGCCAGGTTGATCCCCACGTTGAGCGCGTCGGACTTGCCTCCGTTCTCCTTGCGGGCCACCACCAGGGGCACCGGCCCGCCTCTGGGCAGATGAACCGAGGTGATCCTGCCGCGTACGGGGACGTCGTCGGGCACCACGTACTCCACCTCGACCAGGTCGAAGGCGTCCCGCAAGGCATCCAGCGTGCCGTCGGTGGAACCGTCGTCGACCACGACGACCTCGAACATGGGGTAGCGCAGCAGCAGCATGGCCCGGATCGCTTCGACGATGCCGACCGCCTCGTTGTGGGCGGGCACGATCACGGACACGGGCGGGGTGAAGGGGCTGCTGGATGCGTCGTCGTACCCGGCGAAGGACGCCCGCCGCAGCCGTCTGACGAACTCCACGACTGCGATCAGGATCAGCACCAGGTAGGAGGTGTTGATGGCCAGGAAGTAGACGATCACTACTTCGTCGCAGATGGCGATCAGGCTGTGCGCCGGGCCGCTCAGCCACGCCCACAGGTCCCCGGCCACCGTACTCACAGCGCCACCTCCGCACGGACGTCGTTGTGTGCCCCACCGACCGCCGATTCGGCCAGCACGGCCCTGGCCTGGGCGGATGCCGGACCACCGGATGGATCGTCCGCCGCCGCTTGCAGCGCCGCACGACCCGTCGGGCCGAGCCGTAGCAGCGCTCGGGCTGCGGTGCCCGCCACATGTGGGTCGGGGTCGTCGAGCAGGTCCGCGAGCGGGCCGGTCGCGGCGACGGCACCCAGATTGCCGAGTGCCCCGGCGGCCACCATGCGCAGGGCGACCGGCCGTCCCGGCCGGACGGCCGCGAGCAGCGGCTCCAGGCCCTCGGGCATGCCCAGCCTGCCCAACGCCCGTGCAGCCTTGATCCGCACCTCGATGGAGGGGTCCTGGTGCTGCGCTCGGGCGATCCGGGAGGTGTGGGAAACCGCGCCGGTCGCGCCGAGAACCTCGATCGCCACGGCCCTGACGAGCGGCTCCCGGTGCTCCAGTCCAGCCGCGACATTCGGCTGTGCCTCCGGTCCCAGGGAGACCAGCGCCATGGTGATCACACCGGGGGGTTGCCTCCGCGCTCCGCAGAGGGACTCCAGAAGGTGCGGGACGGCCATCGGTCCCCCGCACCGGCCCAGCGCCCGTGCGGCGGCCAGGCGTACATCCGGGTCACGGTCGGTCAGCAGTCGGCACAGCGACTCGGCCGCCGGGCGGTGGGAGAGTTGCCCGAGCACCTGTGCTGCGCGCCCCCGCCGAACCGCGCTGCGGCTTCCCAGGTCGGCGACTGCGTCCACGGCGGCCCCACGCAGCTCGTACAGCCCGATCAGCGCGGTGCGGGCTCCTCCGGAGACCTTTTCCAGCAGCGCCGTCAAAGTCGGCTCCAGAGCGATCCAAGTCCTTTTGTCGATCTCCGCCAGCTGGTGCAGCAGCTCGGTCTGCTCGTCCTCCTCGGCACACAGGAGCCGCAGCAGGAGACCGCGCACAGGTGCCACGATCCGCTGGCGTCTGGCCTGCCGGTGCTTGCGGATGCCACGGGCACAGACGATCAGCAGGCACATCGTCAGGATGACGGCCGTGAGGCACAGCAGCGCCCTGATGACGAAACCCGCGGGGATCATCGCTCAACCCGGCTGAGCACTGCGATGACCCGGCTGGACAACTCCCGTGGGCTGAACGGCTTGATGATGTAGTCGTCGGCGCCCGCCGCGAATCCGACCTCGACGTCTCCTTCCTGGGACCGGGCGGTGATCATGATGACGGGGAGCGAGGCGGTCTCGGGCGTGGCGCGCAGTTCCCTGCAGACGTCCAGACCTGACATCCCCGGCATGCGTATGTCGAGCAGGGCCAGTTCAACCGGCTGTTCGCGCACCGCGCGGAGCGCGGCCATGCCGTCCTCCACGGCCGTGACCCGGTGACCGTTCTGCGTCAGCTTGAAGGCCACCAGATCCCGGATGTCCGCGTCGTCGTCGGCTATCAGGACATGCGCCATTGTTCTCCCTGGGGCTCCTGGGCCACGGAACTCCGGTACGACCCCGGGGGGCGCACGGCGGCCGGCAGCCGGAAAGGGCAGGACCAGATCGTCATAGACAAATTAGAGTCAATTGTCGACTTCCACCACATATGCCGCATCGTCCGAGGGGCCGTGCTCGGCCTGCTCACCGTGCGCCTGCGCGGGTCAGCCGTGGCAGGGCGAGACACACCGTCGAGGCGGCGAGCAGAGCCGCCGCGCACGGCACCCGATAGCCCGCCGCGGTCCCCGCGGCGTCGACCACCCACCCCGCCGTGGCGTAGCCCAGCGCCACACCGACGGAGAGCCCGGAGACGATCCAGGTGATACTCTCGGTGAGTTGGGCGGCCGACGCCAGGTGGTCCACCAGACCCATGGTGGTGATCAGGGTCGGTGCGACGGCCATGCCCGCCACGAAGAGCATCCCCGCCAGGGCCGCGAGACCCGGCGCGAACAGCAGCGGTGCCGTCGTCGCCACCATCGCGCCGACACTGAGCAGCAGCCGCCGCGTGAGCGCCCCCCGCGGCCCGATCGCGCCGACGACCGCGCCTGCCAGGCCCGAGCCGAGTGCGTACAGGCCCAGCAACAGTCCGGAGAGCGCCTTGTGGTGGTGTGCGCCGGCGAACGCCACCGTCGCGACGTCCACCGAACCGTAGGACGCACCCACCGACGTAAGCGTCAGCACCAGCAGGCCGAGGCCCGGAGTGCGCAGCGCCGAGCCCCTGGTGTGTCGCGGTACGGAGCGCACCGGCGGTTCCGTACGCCGCTGGACGGCGAACAGCAGCACGCCGACGGCGAGCAGGACCGCGGCCGCCAGCGGCCCGGCCCCGGCACGGACCCTGGTGGACAGTGTGATCGCCAGGATCGGGCCGACGACGTAGATCAACTCGTCGAGAACCGACTCCAGCGAGAACGCGGTGTGCAGTAGCCGCGGTGAGTCCCGGTGGATCTCCGCCCAGCGGGACCTGACGAGCGCGCCCATGCTGGGCATGCAGCCCGCCATCGCCGCCGCCACGAACAGCGTCCAGTCCGGGGCGGCGAAACGGGCACACAGCAAGAGCGCACAGATGGCGGCGACCGTCACGGCCGTGGCCGGGAGGACGACGCGACGCTGACCATGCCGGTCGACGAGCCGGGAGATCTGAGGTCCGACAGCGGCGGCGGCGAGCGCCTGCGTGGCCGAGACGGAGCCGGCGAGCCAGTACTCACCGCCGAGTTGCGACAGCATGGTGACGATGCCGACGCCGATCATCGACAACGGAAGGCGTGAAATGAAGCCCGCGGCAGAGAAGAGAAGACTGCCCGCAGGAGAGAAGATCCGACGGTAATCGGAGAGCATGAGACTCCACGCTCCGTCAGGAGCCGATCGTCACTGAGGGATCCGGTGCGGTTTCTCCGCCCTCCATCTTCACGCATGCGGCGGTGACTCGCGACGCGACCCGGAATCCGGCCGTCCCGGTGCGCGTGAGAATGCGTGAAATGGCGAGCCGGGTTAGCTTGATGGAAGACACGTCGATGTCTCGGCGAGAAGGAGCCCGCATCAACCGGCGCCCGTGATACAGGCGCCCGCGATTCGCAGGCGGCACGTACTAATTCCCGGACCCGGAGAATTCTCAATAGCCAGCTGGTCCCACGGGTTTCTCCGTCGCAGCCGGGTGCTGTTCGCCCAGCTCCATCCGCCCCGTCACGTTGCCCTACCGGGAGGTGAGTTGGGGTGAACCCGCGATTGCGAGGCCAGGCCGTGACGGCCGTGGTCTGCGCATCCATCGTCACGCTGACCGCGTTCTACTACGCATTTCCCGGGCAACGGATGATCTTCGTCGCCATAGGCGCGACCGGTGTCATCGGCATTATTCTCGGGATCGTCATCAACGATCCCCCGCATCGACTCCCCTGGCTGCTGCTCGCCGTGGGAAACCTCGCATTCGCCGCGGGCGAGGCCACCCAGATCATTCTCATCCAGCTCAAGCGGACCGCGTTCCCGTCGGTCGCCGACGGCTTCTATCTCGCGGCATATCCGCTCTATGCGGCCGGGCTGCTGGGCTTCGTCCACTGGCGCACGGGGCGGCGCGACCGCGGGAGCCTCGTCGACGCGCTGACGCTGACCATCGGCCTGGCACTGCTGTCGTGGCTCTTCCTCATCGAGCCGTACGCCCACGCGGCAGGCCTCACCTGGGTGCAGAAGGCGTTCTCCATGGCCTATCCGCTGGGCGACATCCTCGTCCTGGCGATGCTGCTGCGCCTGCTCGCCAGCCGGGGCGGCAAGAGCACCTCACTCATGCTCCTGACCGCGGGCACCGTCGGTCTGCTCACCGCGGACGTGCTGTACGGCCTGATTCAGCTGCACGGGACGTGGCGCACGGGTACCGCGGTCGAACTCGGCTGGGTCGTCCTGTACGGCGCCTGGGCGGCCGCCGCGCTCCATCCTTCCATGCGGTCGGTGACGCAGTACGTGCCATGGCGGGCCGAGACCGGCGCGGGCGGCCGACTCAGCCTGCTCACGCTGGCATCGCTCATCGCGCCGGCCATCCTCCTGGTCGAGGCGGTGCGCGAGGGGAGCGCCAACATCGGCGTCATCGGGGTGTTCTCCGCAGTGCTCTTCCTTCTCGTGCTCTACCGTCTGGCAGGCGTGGCGACGACCCACCGGCAGGCGGTCGGCCGGGAGAAGGTACTGCGTATCACGGTGTCGTCGCTGGGCGGCGCGAGCGATCTGGGCGAGGTGGCAGCCGTCGTCCACTCCGCGGTGACGGAACTGGTGCCGCACGGTCCGCCGCGTTCGGCGCTCCTCATCGTGCCGGACGACGCCCTCTGGGTGAACGGGGAGCACGGCGGCGCAGCCGGGCCAGCGTCCGAGCAGGTGACCGCGGCCATACGCGAACTGACCGCGTCCGGCGAGAGCCGCCTGGTGGCCCTGGACGGTGTGGGGCCCGATCTCGCCGCCCGCCTCACGGATCTGGGCGATGAGCCGCCCCACACGGTCCCCGCGCTCGTCTGCCCGCTCATCTCGCAGGATCACCCTTCGGGAGATCCGCTGATCGGGGCGCTCATCCTGGCCGCGCCCGAGCAGAACCTGCTCGTCGTCCGTCAGACGCTGGCCACTCTCGCCGCTCAGGCGGCACTTGCCGTGGCACGGATCTCCCTCGCCGAGGAGGTCAACCAGCGCAACAGCGAGGCGTACTTCCGCACGCTGGTGCAGAACGCCTCTGACGTCATCCTGATCCTCGACGACGACGACCGGGTCCGCTACGCCAGTCCTTCCGCCGACCAGATGCTCGGCGTTCCGGAGCTGGAGGGCACCCACCTCATCGGCCTGGTACCGCCGCAGGACAGCCGCAGGGTGGTCGAGACGCTCGGCCGGATACGCAGCGGCGAGTACCAGACCAGGCGCGAGCACTGGCGCATGATCCGCGTCGACCGGGCGTCCATCGAGGTCGAGGTGAGGTGGAGCGACCTGCGCGAGGAGGCGACCGTAGGCGGGGTGGTGCTCACCCTGCGGGACGTGACCGAACAGCGCAAGCTCGAACGGCAGCTCACCCATCAGGCCTTCCATGACTCGCTCACCGGCCTGGCCAACCGCGTGCTCTTCCAGGATCGGGTCAACCACGCCCTGGTACAGGCTCAGCGCGATGGCACGGTGGTCGGCGTACTCTTCCTCGACGTGGACGACTTCAAGGTCGTCAACGACATACACGGCCACAGTGTGGGCGACGAGCTCCTGGTCGCGCTGTCGCTCCGGCTGCAGACCGCCGTCCGTGCCTCCGACACCGCCGCGCGCATCGGCGGAGACGAGTTCGCACTCCTGGTGGAGGGTTCCGCCTCACAGGACGGCGTGGAGCGGTTCACCGAAAACCTGATGTCCGTGTTCGTCGAGCCGTTCCGGCTCAGCGTGGGGCCGGTGAGCACCTACGCCAGCGTCGGCGTGGCGACGACGGAGGACAGCGTCGACTCGGTCGAACTGCTCACCCACGCCGATCTCGCGCTGTACGCGGCGAAGACAGCAGGCAAACGCCAATGGCGTCACTACCGCCCGGAACTGCAGAGCGGCATGGCCGAGCGGGCCATGTTGCAGGAAGGGCTGGACAGTTCGTCGATCGAGACGTCGTTCATGGTGCTTTACCAGCCCATCGTGGAACTGACCAGCGGTCGGATCGCCGGCTTCGAGGCGCTCGTTCGCTGGCCCCACTCCCCGCACGGCATGATATTGCCGGAGCAGTTCATCACGCTGGCCGAGGAGAGCGGGCAGATCGTCCCGCTGGGCGCCTGGGTGCTCGATCAGGCCGCGACCGAGGCTGTCCGGTGGCGGGGCTCCGTGCGACGCGAACTGACAGCCGACCGCAAGGAACCCTACGTCAGCGTGAATGTGTCGCCGCGTCAGTTCCGGGACCAGGAGTTCTACAACGTGGTCCGGCGCGCCCTGGATCTCTCCGGCATCGAACCGTCGTCCCTGGTACTGGAACTGACGGAGAGTGTACTGCTGTACAACGACGAACGTATCCTGCGTGAGATGAGTTCGCTCACCGACCTCGGGATCCGCATCGCGATCGACGACTTCGGAACCGGCTACTCGTCGCTGAGCTATCTGCGTGAGTTCCCCATCTCGATCCTCAAGATCGACAAGTCGTTCGTGGACGAACTGGGGCACTCGCCCGAACACTACGCCCTGGTCGAGGGCATCACGCATCTCGCGGACTCGCTCGGCCTGACGGTGATCGCCGAAGGAGTGGAGGACGTGAGACAGCAGGAGCTGTTGATCTCCATGGGCTGCCCGCTCGGCCAGGGGTACCTCTTCGCCGAGCCGATCAGCGCCGAGGAGGCGGAACAGCTCATCCTCGCACCGCCGCTCGGCCGCCTGGCCGCGCTGCCCGCGGTGCCCGAGGAACGGAACCCGTGATGGCGTGGGGCCCCTCCTGCGAGGGGTTCGGGTCGTGCTCAGCAGAACGCCGTGCGAGGCAGGAGACCCAAGGTGCTGAAACCTGAGGACCCGTCGGCAGAGCTGGCTGAGCTGTGCCTCGTGCTGCGCAACGACGAGGACCAGTACGCGATCTGGCCCGCCGGGCGTCGTATTCCGGCCGGATGGTGCCAGATCGACGAACCGGCGTCCGCCGCGAGATGTGGGCACCTGGTCGAGCGCCTGTGGACCGACATGCGGCCCGTAAGCGCCCGCACCGAGCGGCAGCCCCCGGAATCCGGGCCGGCTACGGTGCCCGAGCTGGTCCGGGAGCGGGCGCGGCGAGCCCCGTCCGATCTCGCCGTGCTCTCGGACGAGGGCCGGCTCACCTACCTCGAACTGACCGACCGCGCCGACCGACTGGCCCACGAACTGCGGGAGTCCGGCGTCGAGGCGGAGTCCGTCGTCACCGTGTGCCTCGACCGCGTGCCCGAGCTGATCGTCGCGCTGCTGGCGGTGCTGAGCTCCGGCGGCGCGTTCCTGCCCCTCGACCCGGCGACTCCGCGGCAACGGATCGTCGGGCTGGTAGGGGAGACCGGTTCGCGTCTCATCGTCTCGAGCCACGAGCACGCCCCGATGTTCGCCGGCTGCGAGGCCCGGATCCTCGACCCCGGGGCCGCCGGGGAACCGGCCACGCGAACCCCGCCGCGGGGAGCCCGAACGGCACACGGTCCCCGCCCGGACGACCTCGCCTACGTGATCTACACCTCCGGATCCACCGGCCCTCCCAAAGGAGTGATGATCACCCACCGGTCGCTTGCCCACTCCCTCACGGCGGTGGCCAGGGCATACCAACTGAGGCCCGGCGACCGGGTGCTGCACGCCGCGGCGCTCGGCTTCGACACCTCCCTGGAGCAGATCTTCGCCACGCTCATCAGCGGCGCGACGCTGGTCCTCGCGGGCACCCGGACATGGGCGCCCACCGAACTGCTGCACCGCTTCCCGGAGTACGGGATCAGCGTCGCCGACCTCACCCCCGCCTACTGGCAGCAGACCGTCTCCGTAGCGGACCGTGGCGAGAGCCTCGCTTCGCTGAGGCTCGCCATCGTCGGCGGCGAGATCGTCACAGCGAAGGACTGCCGCGCCGTTCTGCGCCGGATCCCCGGCGCGCGGCTCGTCAACGCCTACGGGCTCACCGAGACCACCATCACCTCCACGCTCTGCGAACTGAACGAGGAGGTGCTCGCGGCGCCGGACAGCGCGGTCGCCCCGGTCGGCAGGCCCCTGGAGGGGACTCACATCCATCTGCTCGACGCCGAACTGCACCCTGTGCGGCTGGGCGAGCGCGGCGAGATCTACCTCGGCGGCCCGGGGCTGGCGCGCGGTGTCTGGCGGCAACCCGCCCTGACCGCACAGCAGTTCCTCCCCGACCCGCACGGCTCCGCGCCGGGCGACCGGATGTACAGGACCGGGGACCTGGGCCGCCTGCGCTCGGACGGCAACCTGGAAATCCTGGGCCGGGTCGACGACCAGATGAAGATCCGCGGGTTCCGGGTCGACCCGGCCGAGATCGAGGCCGCGCTCGTCTCCCGCCCGGAGATCGGCCAGGCGATGGTGGTGGCCCGGGCGCGGGACCACGGCGAGCCGGAGCTCATCGCGTACTACACGCCGGCCTCGCCGTCGTCGGGCTGCGAGACGGCGCTGCCCGCACGGCTGCGGTCGGCACTCGCCGAGGTCCTGCCGGGATACATGATCCCGGCAGCCTTCCGCCTGATGGAACGGCTGCCCGTCGCGCCCAGCGGAAAGCTCGACCGCAGGGCCGTGCCGGAACCCGGAACCGCGGCGACCGCGGCCGCCGCGGACACCGACACCAGCGAGCGTCCGGTGCCGCAGGGAATGGCGCAGT
Organism: Streptomyces sp. C1-1; assembly: GCF_050214755.1. Taxonomy (NCBI): domain Bacteria; kingdom Bacillati; phylum Actinomycetota; class Actinomycetes; order Kitasatosporales; family Streptomycetaceae; genus Streptomyces; species Streptomyces sp. C1-1. The sequence continues at coordinate 4,756,886 of NZ_CP189826.1, forward strand.
TGTGGTGTCAGATCCTGGGTGTGGACTACGTCCGTCCGCACGACGACTTCTTCGAACTGGGCGGCAACTCGCTGCTGGCCATGGAGATGCTCGCCCGGACCCGCGTCATCTTCGGAATCGGCGTCACACAGATCCGCGACCTGACCCGGTCACTGCTGCGGCAACCGATGCTCGCAGCGTTCGCCGAGTCGGTGCGCCAGGCGCGCGCCGGCACGCTGGCGTACCCGGACGGCGGGAGTGTCGACTTCGCCGCCGAGACCGCTCGGCCCGTGCCGGCCGTCGGCAGCGACGCGCCGACTCCGCATCACCAGCGCCCCGGGGACGTACTCCTCACGGGGGCGACGGGGTTCTGCGGCGCCTACATGATCGACGAACTGCTGCGCACGACGACGGGACGGGTCCTTTGTCTGGTCAGGGCCTCCGACGAGCAGGAAGGAATGAAGAGGATCCGCGCGAGCCACCAGCGGTACGTCCTCAGCGACCTGTCCAGCCCGCGCGTCCAGCCGGTCGTCGGCGACCTGGCCAAGCCCGGACTGGGGCTGTCTTCGGGCCGGTTCGAGGAGCTGGCAGCGACCATCGACGCTGTCTACCACTTCGGCGGCCAGGTCAACTTCATCTACCCGTACCACGAGTTGCGCGCGTCCAATGTCGACGGCACATACGAGATCATCCGCCTCGCCGCCCGCCGGGCAGTCCCCGTCCACTTCACCTCCAGCATGGCCGTGCTCGCCGGCTTCGGGCCGGCCGGGGTGCGCGAGGTGACAGAGAACACGCCGTTGCGCTTCCCGGAGTACCTGTCGGTGGGATACGTGGAGACCAAATGGGTGGGTGAGGCGCTGCTCAAGAAGGCCTCCGACGCGGGCCTGCCGGTCACCGTCTACCGCCTGATGGACATCACGGGCAGCAGCGGAACCGGCGTGATGAACACCAGCAGCGAGATGGCCGCCCTCATCGACTTCATCGCGCGAACCGGGCTGTGCCCCGACATCCGGCTGCCGCTGGACTTCCTGCCGGCCGACTGCCTCGCCCGCGCCATCGGACACATCTCCACCCGGCATCCCGCGTGCGGCGAGGTATACCACCTCACCAACCCCCGTTCCACGCTGCTGGCCTCGCTCGCCGAGCGCCTGCGCGGACGGGGTTACCCGATCCAGGAGATCCCGTATGCCGAGTGGATCGCCATGCTGGTGAGGTACGCGGCGGGGCACCCCACCGACCCGATGACCGCGTTCGTCCCGCTCTTCGTCGACCGCTGCGCGCGCGCCGACATCACCGTGAGCGAGATGTACTTCCAGGACGTCTTCCCTGAGTTCACCCGCGACAACGCGGAACGGGGGCTGAAGGACGCCGGGATCGACATTCCTCCGGTGGACGCGGAGATGCTGGACCGCTACGTCGACTTCCTGCAACACGAAGACGTCCAGCCGGTGCAGAGGCGAGAAAGCGGAGGGCCACGTTGGTGAGCCGATGCCCCGACTGGGAGGCGCTGGACGTACTGGAAGCAGCGCCCGACGGTCCGGTGGCCTTCTCCGCCGATCTCAGTCCCACCGGCCTCCTGGCGGCCTACCGCGCCGGGGTCTATCCGTTCCCGGCGGCCGACGAATACACCCGCGCGCTCAACGAGGTGCTGTTCGACGATCAGGTCCAGGCGGGCCGTATCCGGCTGGTGGGGGCGGATTCGGCCGATCCCTACGCCGTCTCCTGGTGGTCTCCCGACCCCAGGCCACTGCTGCCCGTCTCGGCCACTCACCTCGGTCGCAGCCTCGCCCGACGGCTGCGCAACCGGCTGCCGTGGTCGACCAGCGTGGACCGGAGCTTCGAGCGGGTCGTCCGCGAATGCCGCGCCGGCCGCGCCCCCCTGTGGCTCACCGACGAGCTGATCGAAAGCCTGGTCCGCCTGCACGATCTGGGGCATGCTCACAGCGTCGAGGTGTGGGAGGACGGCGATCTGATCGGCGGCGTCTTCGGCCTCCAGATCGGAACGGTCTTCAGCATGGACTCGATGTTCTTCCACCGTTCCGATGCCTCGAAGGTCGCGGTGAGCGACCTCGCGGCGCGCTTTGCACAGGCCGGCGGTGTACTGCTCGACGCACAGCGGGACAGCCCGCACGTCCGCGGCCTGGGCGGCATTCTCGTACCGCGAGAGCAGTACGTGCGAAACCTGCGCGGCACCCGGCGCGACAGCCTCCCGATGTCCACCGCCACCTTGCCCGCTCGCCGCCTCGCCCAGCCGACGGGATCACGCTGACCGCCTTCGTCGAAGCGGCGCGGCGCAGGGCTTTGTCGGATATCCGCATGGCCCCGAACGGGGGTTGCAGTGTCATCCAATAGCGTCGAAGAACGCCCGCAGCGGGCGTGGCGGCGCCGACGACGGCGATCGATCCGACAAAGGAATGATAAAAGGCCAGGTCACTGACTACGTGACCTGGCCATCACCGGAGCCGCCTTCGGGATTCGAACCCGAGACCTACGCATTACGAGTTGTCCGATCTTGGTCCGCGACCGTCCACAGCCGTTCGCCGTGCTGGTTGCACAGCTGGTCAGACGGGCTGCTGGACTACAACGGATGCGGACGGCTCACCTCGGAGTCAACTACGAACGAGACCAGGACTGAGACCGCAACCTCCGACGGCTGACTAAGCAGAGGGTCGACCCCCGTGGCCTCCCGCTGGCAGCGGGTAGCGGTAAGCGGTGGCAACAAGTTCCTCGCGTGCTGGTGCCCAGTCGTCCCACGAACGCCAACGTCCCCCACGGCAGTGGAGATCGTCACCGAGTTCGATTTGGTCTATCACTACGAGGCAGGTGGGAATGCCTTCAGCGTGGCGAACCTCTCCTTCGGTCAGGTCGATAGCCTCGCGGGTGGTGGTGCTTCCCTTCACCTCCACGTGGAGCTCGGTCTCGTTCTTGCGTGCGGTGATGTCCCATGGCGAGTGATCACCCACGTCCTCAACCTGGTAGCCCAGCGTGCGGTAGTGATTGAGGACGAGATCCATCGCATATCGCTCTACGGCTTGCCGGCGTTCTGCATCGCGCTGCCGGCCGTAGCCCGCGGACCTGCGCGGCTTGGGTAGCGGAGAAGGGGGCAGGTCGGGAGCTTCCGGCTCGTGGGGCTCAGAGATGGCGGTCTGGCGCAACTCCCTCAGTTCCGGGAGTGATTCGACTAGCGCCCGTGGGAGCTTGGTGAGGTAACCCTGCGCAGCGCGAAGGGGCCGTGTGTCTGACAGCGCGAAGGGGAAGTAGAGCGGCCCTGCGACTACCTCCGTGAGGTGATCCCGCAGAGCTCGGACTGTGGGCTCGATCTCGCGGAGGCGCGCCTGAGTGACAGGGTGCTTCAACCTTCGATATCCGCCGAGAGCAGCTTCCCAAGCGGGCTCCGGGCCGGACGCGCTCCGCTGCCGACCGTAGGTCCCCCGGCTCTGCCAGGTGATCGTGGATGCGAAGGCCCCCCCACGAGCGTGGGAGTACCCCACCACGCCAGGACCGTGGTTCTTGTCCCAGTGCAAAACGAGATCACCGGGGCGTACCTCGCGTACGAGCGCATAGGACCAGTACTCCTCACCCCGATCGTTGGCTTGGGGCGCGAGCAGGTTGGTACCGATGTCCTCGCGGTTCGTGATCTCCAGCCAGAAGCGCTCTTTCGGATCATGTCTCCACCACGTGTTTATGACCATGGTCCCCCTGACTCTCAACATCGGGCCGTCGATGATCCTGCCAGGTCAAGGTGGAGCCAGTGATTGGAACGTGCGCCTCTCTCACAGCGTCCGGGGAACCGACCTCTTCCGTCCCGAACTCGACGAGCCCGCTGTGACCTTCGTAGGAGGCCACCTGGCCAGCGCCGCCACCGCTTGCAGGTCGGTTCACTACCGTCTGGGAGCGTCTCTTGGCGTGGTTGACTTGCTTGGCCCCCGGTACCCGCACCACCAGACCAGATCTTGTCAAGGGGAGGGTTGATTCATGTTGTCATGGACCGCCTTCGAGCTACTCCAATCGCTGGAGCTCATTCCGCGCCACACGGTGTGAATGAGTCGTTGACGGCTAGACTTCGGGCCCATAACGCAGGGAGGTCGCCGCATGGCAGGAAATTCAGCCCTCGAAGACGCAGTCGCGCTAGAAATCCAGCACGTGCACCAACTGACGCGCTCCATGCTTGATGAATACGCAGGATGGGGCTCCAAGATCTCAATTGGCGATATTCAGCAGGGCATGTACGACGAAGTGCTGGATTTCCTCAACTTTCGCATTGAGACGGCGGACACCTGTCTCTTGCTGCTGAAAAATAACAGAGTTGCCGACTCTCTCGGGCTCAGCCGGTCACTGCTGGAGCACTATCTTCTTTTCATGCTGATGTGTCGCGGAAAGAAGTACTTTAAACTACTTGATTTGTCCGGAACCCTAACCGAGGGTCAATTCAAGGTACGACTCCAAGAGGAGCGACAGGAGATCGAGGAGCTGAGAACACGCGGAAAAACAAACTACCTTGAGGTGCGGAAGTATCCACGAGGAAAGCGTCACCTAATGTACATCCTCGAAGGGCTCACCAACTCAGAAGAACCTGATTTCTTTGTGCCATTGCACTACTTCCAGTTTCAGCAGTTCCGCCCTGAAACCATGCGTCTGGACGAGAGAAAGTACTTTCAGTACTACACGCGAGACACAGACACCGATAAGGCTCGCCGCGAGTACCGCGATGAGGCCACTCTCAGTTACAGGCACTACCTCTCGTACGATGCACTGCTCCAGTGTCTCGAATTGAATGACCTCACAGACGAGCTGGTCGCGCTCCGAATCGAAGCCCATTACACCTTTCTAGGCAAGTTTCTTCATCCCACCCACGATGCAGCTCGCCAACTCCATGAGCAGAACAACGTCCATCATGGCGGCACTGTAATCGGGATGCGTCAGCCGTATTCGAAGACGGCAGAATTGCTGGCATCCCTGTACCTCTGCTACATCCTGGCAGGTCTCCTGCTTGAGGCCGCCAGCCTGATCGAACGAGCGCCAAGCCGTTTCATCAGCAATGCTGGAACAGCGACGTTGCGGGAACTAGCGGAAAGCGTGGAGCGTCGATTTCCGTATTTCTGGTTCCTTTTCAACGATCCGCCACTATATGACCGCTTCAACTACTGCTCCAGTAATGCAACTAGCGAAGACTGGGCGAAGTGGGGAAGTTACGAAAATGCACCGAAGGAAAGAATCCCCTTCAATCAGCATATTTTCAGTAACTTTGAGAGGTCTCTCGGGAGCTGGTCTAATGCGCGCTGCGGCACATACCAGTCACCGATTCTCTAGCCCCGATTCAGTCAACCTCAGCCATACTTGGCGTTCTTGCGGGTGAGAATCACTTAATCCCACTGGAAATACTCCCGGCAGGATTCGAACCTGCGACACCCGCTCTAGGAGATCATCCGGGCGTTCCGTTGGTCAGCGGTGAGCTTGCTCGTCTCCTGTGAATGGTGCGCGGTCGGTCCTCCCAGTACGGCAACGTGCGCTGGTGTTGCCGTCATAGACTGCCGTCACTCCACTGCTTCCATGACCCGTTTCAACGTTGGGTACGTCACCGGTCATTGCCACAGCCTGATACGGGGCACTGACACTTCCGCAGCAGCTTCCAGGAGGGTTGCGCACGCAGGGGCACCCTGACCATTGCTAACGCCTTGCTCGGTCCGCCGGCGCTGGCATCTTGGCCCACCAACCCGCACCTGTAACCCAGATGGTCGTGATCAGCGTGCGCGCCCACAGACACGTGGGCAGGGTTCTTGGCCAGCGGCATCATAGCCTCACACACACGCGGGTCAGTGCGCCTGGCACGCTTCCCGTGAGGCGGTAGGTGGTGCCATGGAGTGAAATCCGAGTGGGATCGAGTCACGTCCCGGAATCTCGACACCATTTTTTGGATACTTCAAGCGAGATCTAGGGAGACGACAGTGACTCATCCCCGCCATTCTGGTCGCATCAGACCCGTTGCGTCGAGCATCCTTCAGTCACTGCGCCCAGCACCGAATGTGCGCCGACGCGCGGCCTCCTTGATGCTAGATGTCGGTCCACCCGATTTCCCGTACGTCTCGATCGAGATCACATCGACAGATGCAGCCATTTCACTGGAAGAGGAACACGAACTACATAATCGCCGCAGCAGACGCTACAGAGATATGCCTTACGGATTCCGAGATCGCCTACTCGCGGGCGGGGTCAAAAGGACCACTTGTTGGTACACGAATGACTACGAAGCGGCCGTGCAGGACTTTTGTGAACTCGTCACCGAATATTCAGCGTGGCGTGCACAGCTACAAAATCTGCTACTCTCTGAAGAGGCCGCTGTTCCTGAATTTGGCTCACCGATTCGGGACTGGAAGCCTCTTTCGGAGGCTCTCCAGCAGAGTCCCGGCCTGGGAATTACCTGGGGGCAGATCGAGGCTGGCCAGAATAACCTGTGGGTTCTAGCTGGCTGGTACATGGGAACGCTCTTTATGGTCAAGGTGATTACGCCATTGATGACCTCTACGGGCGAGGCGCTCGCCGAAAGCGCGGGCTATAAAATCCGCAAAGCGTTGGGCGTTCCGCCTCGGCCCGAAACCGCAGAGAAAGATCCTGCAGGCGGGGGTGAGGGCGGATAGAGGGCAGACGAGTTCACACGCTACTGTCTACATGAACGCCTGATCGGGCCTCGTGGCATGTCGCGAGCCGAGTGCAAAGTTGTCAGTCAGTTGGCAGCGCGGGGTCGGCTGGTCCTCATCCATGGGTGATCATCTGCTCCCGATTTGCCACGCAACGGAATCCGTTGTCGTCGTCCTGCATCGCTTCGTTCGCATCGTTACGGATGGCTGGTGCTCCCCGGAACAGGGGACTTGTAAAGGGCTTCCCTTGCCGTCAAAGACCGCCGTCACTCCACTGCTTCCCCTCGCCTGCTTCAACGTGGTAGGTCACCGACCAGCGCCTAATCGGGAGCCCTGCCCACGGCCAGGAGGTGTGAACTGGCAGCAAGCAATTCCGGGTACGGCTCTGCCATGCGCGCCGCCTCCATGGCGGAGGCGATCAGCTCGTCCGTGGGCCCCTCACCCGGCTGCTGCTCGGCAGCCTTCACGAGCGACCACGCGGGCCCCTCGATCCCGAAGACCTGGACATCCGTCACTCCGGACGCCGCCAACTCCGCCACAAGCTCTTCAGCCCGGTGGAAGTAGGACAAGGTGAAGCCTCGGACACCGTCATATACGGCCGTCTCAAGAATCTTGGAAACGGAGTCACGAATCCGTTCGGTGTGCAGGTGGGCGTACGTGACGTGCTCAAAGAGCGACGCGTAACGGTTGATTGCAGCCGCAGCGACCAGTCCGCCCGGCTTCACCACGCGGCAGGCTTCCGCCAGCGCCAGGCGCCGATCGTCAGGGTCGGGAAGGTGGTACAGCGGCCCAAGGAGCTGCACAACGTCGAAACTGTCGTCCGGCTCATGCAGATCGCGAGCGTCACCCACGATCGCCCGGCACACGGCCGCCGCGTGCTCGACATGACGGGGCACGGGGTCCACGAGCGTGACGTCGTAGCCGTCCTTCACCAGCCATTCAGCGTGAATCCCGGTCCCTCCTCCCACGTCGAGCACGCGTGCCGGCGCGGGAGGCAGGAAGCGTCGGAGAAGCTCTTGAGTCCTCAACAACTCCATACGTCCGTCTGCCGAGCTGCGCAGGCGGCTGTCCTCGTTCACTGTCTCGCCGTAGAACCGCATCACGGAGGGAGCCAATTCGAGATTCGACATGGCCGAAGTATCCTGTGTACCGGTGGACCAGTCCAGCGTGCGGAGAAGGGGAAGCCATGGCCGTTCTGAAGTACGAAGAGATCGCCGAGTCCCTGCGCGCCCGCATCGCCGCTGGTGAGTACGCCCCAGGTGCCACCATCCCATCTGGCCGCGATCTGGCCGAGCAATGGGGCGTGTCACGGGCCACCGCCATCAAGGCCGTGGACGTGCTCCGCAACGATGGCGTGGTGGTGGCCAAGCAGGGCACCGGTTTCGTCGTCACGGATACACCTGTAGCCCGCCCTGCCGGCGCTCGCCGGGCCGGGTCGGCTCGCATCTTGGGCGGAATGCCGTTCCTGCGGATCGGTACGCCCGACTGGGCGGAACCTCCTACCCGCGTCGCCAATGCGCTTGGGATCTCCTCCGGAGTGCAGGCACTGCGACGCATCCGAGTCCTGCAGCTCCCGGACGGAACGCCGAATAGCTGCGTGGAGGCGTGGTTCCCCCCAGAGATCGCGGAGGCATCACCTCGCCTCGCCGACACTGCTCCCATCGCCGAGGGCACGACGCGCTACGTGCGTCGGCAGACCGGCCGGTTCCCGGTCGAGGGAGTGGACATCACCACAGTCCGCCTCGCTACGGAGGCGGAGGCTGACCGCTTGCAGGTACCGCCGGGCACTGCGGTCGCCGTGCTACTCCACACGGCATACGACGGGGACGGACGTCCGTTGGTCTGCGAGGAAGGCGTCACGCCGTCCTCGCTTTTCGAGCAGGTGGACACCTACGCCATGTAGGCAAGTCGCCTGAACAAGCTGGACCGGTCCGCCGGTCCAGCTTTTTTGATGCATCGTCACGGCCTCTGAGCTGCAGAAACCTCGATTATGGTCATCCAACTCTGATTTCAGTGGTTGACTGGACCGGTCCACCGGTCCAGTCTGTAAATGCGACGCCGTTCCTCCTCTGCGAGGAGCGGTTCCGGATCGGGATGGCTCGTGCAGTTGGGGCCCCGCGCTGGTGGTCGCTTGAGAACTGCATAGGTGGGCCCCGTCTCCCCGAGTCGAAAAGGCGGACCGCGTGACTGATCACGCATCGACCTTCGCGGTCCTCGCCGCGCCGGTTGCCTCCGCTGCTCGTCTCGTACGAGCAGCGCCGAGGGGAGCCGGAACACCCCTTCGCTTCTTCGGAGGTCCTCATGGCTGTTGTCGAGATCGTCAGCTTCGGCTACCTGCACGACGCGCCGCCTACCGCGCATCTCACGATCGATCTGCGTCACCACTTTCGTGACCCGCACGTCTCGCCGCAGCTGCGGCACATGACCGCGAACGACGAGCCGGTACGCGCCGCCGTGATGGGCACGCCCGGTATCACGGACCTGGTGGAGGCCACCGCCGTGGCGGTCGATGCGTTTGCGTCCGGCCCGAGTGCCGGAACGGTGACCGTCGCCGACGGGTGCGCTGGCGGTCGGCATCGGGCCCCGACGTTCGCAGGCGCGCTGGCAGAGCGGCTGACGGCCGCCGGCCACCAGGTGAGCGTCTGTCACCGCGATCTGGACAAGGACGTCGTCGAGCGCTGAACGGCTGCCCGATCCGCCCGTCACGCGCGGGCGGTAAGAGGAACCGTTCAGCGTTCCGCCACCACTGAGCAGGGAGAAAACGTCATGGCTTGGTTCAACAAGGCTTCGGACGCCGACCTCGTACAGAGCATGGAACTGGTCTCCGCCGCTGCGGAAGAGGCCCGTCAGAACGGCGACAAGAAGCGCGAGGCGGCGTTCCACCGGGACCTGAACGGGATGCTCGATGAGTCCGAGCGGCGCGGTTTCCCTCGGTGGGGCCGCTGAACACCCAGCCCTGGATTCGGCGTGAGGCTGCCGGATCGAATCCGGCCCGGGGCACCGGCCGCCACCATCGCGGCCCACCGCACCGAATGTGTGCGGCTTTCACCTTCAACGGCGCGCGGCCCCGGTGCGGGAACACCGGGGCCGCTGTTCGGGCCGTTGCCACCTGCTAGGGAGAACACGACCCATGGATCACATCGTGACTGTTCAGGACGCTGTTACCGCGTTCGAGCCGTGGATGGAGCCCACGGACGCGGAGCTGGACGCCATCGACGCGGAGATGCCCGTCATCCGCGCGGAGATGGAGCTGCTGGACGCGCAGATCATCGTCATCGACCGCACGCCGTGCGAGCTGGACGAGCGGCGCATCCGCCGGGCACGCCGACGCGTGCTCGCAGCCCACCGCGACCACGTCAACGGCTCGAACGGCCAGACCGGCGGTGCCGCATGAACCTGCACCGCAAGGGCCGCGCCGCCCTCGTGCTCGCCCTGGTCGCCGTGGTCGCCATGGCCTTCCGGGTGTCCTGGAACGCCCTGCGCGACATCGCAGGCGCCATCGGCGCCGACGCCACCGCCGCGACGCTGTACCCGTTCGTCGTCGACGGCCTGATGGCACTCGCGCTGATCGCCACGCTCGTGCTCGCCGGTCGGGACCGCAGGTTCGCGCTGCGGGTGCTGGCCGCCTACACGATCGCCTCGCTCGTGCTGAATTACGTGCACGGCCTGGTCCCGGAGCTGCACGGCCACTTGGTCGACTGGGGGCGACTGGCCGACTGGGACCCGGCGAACTGGGCGCTCGTGCTGCTCGCCACGTCGCTGCCGGTCGGGTCGATCTACTTCGGCTCGGACCTCGTGGCCAAAGTGCTGCACCACCGCCCCACCCCGATCACAGCCCCGACCACGAATGCGGAGGAATCGACCGCAACCGAGAGGAATCGGTCTAGTTCTGACCTCACGGTATCGACCCCCGCGCCGATCACGCCGAACGTCACGGCACTGCCCCGAGCGGTGGCCGTCGGCTTCCTGAAGTCGAACATCCCCGCCAAGCCGGTCGGGGCGATCGAGCAGCCGATTGTGACGCCGATCGAGCGGCGCGCGGTGGCCTCCGAGTCGACGCGACCGCGCCGGGCGACGGGTCGTGTGCCCGAGGTCGCCCGCACCCCGCGCGTGAAGCGCAGCCCGGACGAGTTGCTGGACGAGGCGCGGAAGGCGACGGCCGATTGGCCGGACGCCAGGCTGACCGCCGAGGGCATCCGCCGTGAGGTCCGCACCTCCCCGGCCAACGCCCGCACCCTGCGCGACACCCTGCGCGCCGAACGCGGCCTCCAGGTCGCCTGATGGCCACGCTGCCGGTCTACCGGTGGCGGCTCGCCCCGGACGGCTACGCCACTTACCGCCAGCTCCGCGCCCTCGGACTACGCCCCGGCGGCCAGGGCGTCGCGGCGCAGCTTGAACGCCCCCGGCGGCGCCGGGGCCCGCTGGTCGCCTACCTGTACCGCATCGACCTGGCAAAGCCGGTCCGGCCGATGACGGCGGCCCGGCGGGCGGCCCTGTCCAGGGCCAACGCCGCCCGCCGCATCTGCCCCGAGTGCCGCCGGGATGCGGGATACGTCATCCCCGCCTCGCTCGGCATGTGTCCTGCCTGCGCCTTTCCCGACAACGCCCCGGAGGGTGCGTCATGGAACAGCTCCCCGCACACCGCCCCCTGACCGTCGTCCAACTCCCCGACGGCCAGCATGTGTACGCCGACCCCACCGCCCTGCCCGCACAGCAGCCCGCCGGACCGCAGGTGGTGCACATCCACCAGGCTCCGCCGGACCGCACGGTGCAGCGCGTCGCGCTTGGCTCCGGGGTCGGTGCCGGGGCGGTTGCGGCCGGCGTCTACTTCGGCCCGCTGCTCGTCGGCGCGCTGACCGCCATCGCCGCGAACCTGGCCATGCTCGCGTTCATCGCGCTCGTGCTGGGCTGGTCGGTCGTCACTGTCGTCCGGGCCGTCGGCGACAGCGGCAAGAGCACCGGCAGGCGCGGCCGCAGGGGTCGCTGAACCACTCCGAAGCCGTGGGCGGCCCGCAGGGCGCCTGAAGGGTCTTCCGGGTGGGGTTTGACCCCCGGATGGCCGTTCGGCCGCCAGAGGCCCCGTAGCGACGCAGGGTGACGGAAGTTTCCGTTCTCGCGCGCGCACGCGTAGGGGCCGTCTCGGAAACCAGGAAACCGGAAACACGCTCACTCCGCGTAACACACGCGTGTGGTGACGGGCCGTCGCAGGGCCCGTCACCACCAACCCACCGATCCCGGAAATGAGGACACCCGTGAGTCACGGACAAGTCTGGCGCACCCACCGCCAGTACGCCGCCACCGCCGCCCGCTGGACCGCCGACCACTGGCGCAAGGAAGCCGAACGCCGCCGCGCCCTGCGCGCCGAGCGCAGGCCGCTGGTGCGCGATGCTCGCCGCGCTCTGGCCACCGCACGCGCCATCGACCCCGAGGGCGTCACTCCCATCCGCCACCGCGCGGAACGGGAGTTGCGTACCGCCAAGCGGCGGGTGCCGGACCCGATGTGGTTGTTCGCCACCAAGACCGCTGCCGCGCTCGGTGTTGCCGGGTACGTGTGGCTGCCGCAGGTCTCGACCCGCGCGTGGGTGTGGTCGGCCATCGCCGTCGTCGCGGCGGTCACCGCCCTGTCGGTGTGGATCGCCGTGCGCGAGCGCGACACCAGCGGCCTCAAGCCCAACGCCGAAGAGTCGGCGCTGCTCAAGCGCCTTCAGCCGCAGCACTGGAAGGAGCACGCCGAACAACGCGGCCTCGCCGGGACCCTGACCGGACGGCCCAAGCTGACCGAAGCCGGGATCGTGTGCGCCGTCCGGCTCGACGGCACGTGGACCGCGACCAAGCTGCGTAGTGCCGAGGAGCACGTCCGCAACCTGCTCGGGGCCCGCACGAGCCTGCGCATCCAGATCAAGGCGGGCAAGCAGGGCGGCTGGGCCGAACTGACCTTGCGCACCCGCAGCGCGGCCGACGGCGACGACCTGACGTGGACGCCCGAACGGCGCTCCCTGGGCATCGACACCGTCACCGGCGAGCAGGTGAGCGTGCCGCTCGGGGAACGGCTGCTCATCGCCGGCCGCTCGGGCGCCGGTAAGTCGGTCGCCTCCCGGCCGCTGCTGTTCGACGCGTCCGAGGGCGCCACGAACGCGCTCGTCATCATCGACCTCAAGCGCGTGGAAGGCCGCCTATGGGACCACCGCGCCCGCGTCGCCTCCACCCCGCGCGAAGTCGTCGACGTCGTCGACGAGTTGGAGACGGAGATGCTGGAACGGCTCGCCATCCTGCCCAAGGGACAGGACACCTGGACCCCCACCGCCCACCGGCCGCGCATCACGGTCGTCGTCGACGAGGGCGCCGAGGTCATGACGGCCGCCGACAAGGTCCCCTACGAAACCGAGACCGCCGACGGCAAGACCCGCACCGTCAACCGCTCCGCCCTGCCGGGCCTGGAGTCCATCGCGCGGATGGGCCGCGCGGCGTGCATCGACCTGTGGTGGATGACGCAGAAGCCCACCATCGGCGACGGCATCCCCAAGCAGATCGCCCCGCAGATCGGCGTCTCCATCTGCCTCGCGGTCCGCACGCCGGCCGAAGCCCGCGTGGTCCTGGGCGAGGACGCTCAGGCCAAGGGATGGAACGCCGACGAACTGCCCGTGCCCGGTGTGGCGCTGATCCGCGACGGCAAGCGCAAGCCCGACCCGGTCAAGGTCCGCTACATGGACAAGAGCGTGGTCATCGCCCTGCCCGACCGCACCCCGTGGTCCCGCACGGCCGCACCCAACGTGGAAGCCGCGGGCGCCCCGACGCTCACCCTCGTCAAGGACACCGCAACCGAGACGGCACCCGCCACGGACAACGCCGTCGCCCGCGTGCTGAAGGCCATCGAGACCGCCACCGAACCGGTCGCACAGAAGGACTTGGTCACGATCACGGGCCTGTCCAAGGGCGCCGTGTCCAAGGCCGTCAAAACCCTCACCAACGGCGGCACGGTCGTCCGCACCCTGGACGGCCGCCTGAGCGCCACGCGCGGCGACGAAACCGCCGCCGCCTGACCCATCTCCACCACGACGACGGCGGCCCCCTTCCGCCAAGAACCGGGGCCGCCGCCTTCCACCGGACCGTCAACAGACCTGTGGAGGTCTCCCAGCATGACCCAAGCGACCGACATCCGGCGAGACGGCGAGCGGCCGTTACTGCTGGACCTGTTCTCCTGCGCCGGCGGCGCCGCCGTGGGCTACGCCCGCGCCAGGTTCACCGTGCACGGCTGCGACATCGCCCACCGACCCAACTACCCCTTCCCCTACCACCAGGGCGACGCGCTGGAATACCTCGCCCACCTGATCGCGTCGGGCGAGATCCGTCGGTACGCGTTCGTCCACGCCTCCCCGCCCTGCCAGCACGGATGCGCGCTGACCGTGGGCACGAACGCCTCGCAGGGCTGGGGACGTGCGCACGTCGATCTCGTGGCACCCATCCGTGAGCTGCTGGAGGCCACCGGCCTGCCCTATGTCATCGAGCAGCCCAACGGCCGCGCGAAGATCCGCAAAGACCTCACCCTGTGTGGCGAGATGTTCGGGCTCGGGGTCATCCGGCACCGCAACTTCGAGTTGGGCGGCTGGAGCATCGAGCAGCCAGCGCACGTCCCGCACCGGGGCCGCGTGCGCGGCTACCGCCACGGCCGCTTCTACGACGGCCCCTACGTCGCGGCGTACGGCAACGGTGGGGGCAAGCCGTCCGTCCCGGAGCTGCAAGCCGCACTCGGCATCGACTGGACCGACGTGCGCGAGGAACTGACCGAGGCCATCCCGCCCACCTACAGCGAGCACATCGGCACCGCCTTCCTGGCCACGGCCCTGTTGGCGGTGGCGGTATGACCGACGTCCCGACGGCATCGCTGGAGTGTCTGCCGCTGCTTGCGTCCGCCCTCACGGCGGCCGAACGCGGCTGGCCGGTGATCCCGCTCCACCCCGGCAGCAAGCGCCCGGCGGGACACGCCGAACGCGCCTGCCCCGGCACCGGGCGCTGCACGGGCGGGCATCGCACCCCGGAGGAGCGCGCCACCGCAGACCCGGACCTGATCCGGGCTGCGTGGGCGCACCGCCCGTACAACGTCGGGATTGCGACCGGCCCGGCCGGACTGCTCGTCATCGACCTGGACCCGGTCAAGGCAGACGAGCCGAAAGGAGCGCCTGACGGCGCCACTTCATTGCAGGCGCTCTGCGAGCGCGCCGGACAGGTCCTCCCCGACACCTACCGGGTGCGGACCGCGCGCGGTGAACACCTCTACTTCACCGCCCCCACCGGGGTCAGGTTGAAGTGCAGCGTCGACCGGCTCGGACCGCACATCGACACCCGCGCATGGGGCGGCTACGTCGTCGCCCCCGCCAGCACCACCCCCGACGGCACATACGAGGTCGCCCACGACGCGCCCGTAGCCGAACTGCCCGACTGGCTCACCGCGTTACTCACAGAGCCTGACAGGCCCGCTCCGGTGCCCGTGCGGGTCCACGACGGCACCCGCGCCGCACGCGTAGCGCTGGAACGCGAGTGCGCCGTCATCGCCTCCGCGACCGAGGGCGGGCCGAACGGCCGCAACGTCACCCTGCACCGAAGCGCCTGCAAGGTGGGGCGCTTCGTGGCATGGGGCGACATCCCCCGGCACGTGGTGGAGCAGGCAATCCAGGGGGCGGGGGAGGCTACGGGACTGCCGCCGGCCGAGTGCCGCACCACCATCCGCAGCGCCCTGGACTGGGTCATCGCCCACGCCACCCCGAGGGAGGCGGCATGACGGCCCCCACTCCCCCCGCCCTGGATTGCCCCACCAACACCACCACCGGCCCGCACGCCGCTCCACCGCCTGTGGACACGACGGCCGTGGGCGAGCCGAAAGGCGCCGCCCGCAAGGGCGTCCGAACTGCTTGTGGTCCTGACCCGCACGGCGACGACGGCCGCCGCCCCATCGCGTGGCTGCACATCGTTGCCCCGCGCGCCGTCCTCACCGCCACCTTGAGGTGCGCGTGCGGACACGACCGTTCGGCCATCGGCAAGCCGCACGTGCTCGCCCTCATCGACGACCACACCGCGCACCGCGACGCATGCCCCCTGCGCAACCCCCAGGAAGGAAGGCCCGCCGCATGACCGACTCTATCGACGGCGCCGCGCTGCTCCACGAGGTGGAAGCCTTCCACCGCCGCTTCAACGTCTTTCCCACCGACGCCGCATACGTGGCCGTCGCCCTGTGGGATGCACATGCCCACCTGCTCGACTGCTTCGACTCGACCCCGCGTCTCGCCTTCCTGTCCCCCGAGCCCGGCTCGGGGAAGTCGCGGGCACTGGAGATCGTGGAAACGCTCGTGCCACACCCGATGGTGGCCGTGAACGCGTCCGCCGCCGCCCTCTTCCGCGCCGTGTCCGGCGTGGACGGACGGCCCACCATCCTGTTCGACGAGATCGACACCATCTTCGGCCCCAAAGCCGGGGACAACGAGGACCTGCGCGGCTTCCTCAACGCAGGCCACCGCCGCACCGGCGTCACCTACCGGTGCATCGGAGATGGCGGCAACCAGACCGTGCAAGCCTTCCCCTCGTACTGCGCGGTCGCCGTCGCCGGACTCGGCTCCCTACCCGACACGATCCTGACCCGCTCCATCGTCATCCGCATGCGCCGGCGAGCCCGCAACGAACGCGTGGAGCCCTTTCGCGCCCGCATCCACGAAGCCGAGGGCCACAAGCTCCGTGACCGGCTGGCCGAATGGGCAGAGAAGGCCCGCGGATTCGTGCTCGGCGCATGGCCCGAGATGCCCGACGGGGTCACCGACCGCCCCGCCGACGTGTGGGAACCCCTCTTGGCCATCGCGGACGCCGTCGGCGGTCAGTGGCCCGAGCGGGCCCGCCAAGCGTGCGTGACGCTCGTCAAGGCCGCGCAGACAACCGACAAACACAGCCTCGGTATCCGGCTGTTGACCGACCTGCGCGACCACGTCCTCATCGGCGTGGACAAGCTGCCCACCATCGCCATCCTCGACCGGCTCAACGCCCTCGACGACGCCCCCTGGGCCGACCTGGACGGCAAGCCGCTCGACAACCGGCGCCTGGCCCGGATGCTCGGCGAGTACATGACCGCCGACAACTCCCCCGTCCGATCCCGCAACATCCGCACCGCCGGCGGAGTCCTCAAAGGCTTCCACGCCGAGGACCTGGCGGACGCGTGGGCGCGCTACTGCCCTCCCCCTGCTCAGGACTCCGCTACATCCGCTACACCGCTACAGCCCAGCTCAGAGCCCCTGAATCTGTAGCGGCACCCCAGCGTGTAGCGGCTATGCCCGCAACAACGCAGCGCATGCGTAGCCGCTACACGCCACCCTTCCGCTACAAAAACACCCCCGCTGACCTGCGATGTAGCGGCGTAGCGGATGTAGCGGACTTTCCAGAAGGGCCCCGAGACGCCTGCCGAGGAGGCACCCCGGATGAGCACCGCGATTGCTGCCCCCGTCGACCGACTTCTGTACAAGCCCGAGGAAGCTGCCGAAGCGCTCGCCATCGGCCGCTCCACCGTTTACGAGCTGATGGCCGAAGGCGCCCTGAAGTACATCAAGTTGGGGCGCACGCGCCGGATTCGGCGCGCAGACCTCGAAGCCTTTGTGGCGACCCTCAATCCGCTGCCTAACTAACCAGCGCACGCCCTGCGGCGCCCCGAGCACTCCGCTCGGGGCGCCTCGCGCATGGAGGAGCACATGAGCCCCCGCAAACCCAACATGGAGTCATCCATCTACTTCGGCGCCGACGGCTGGTGGCACGGCCGCGTCACAATGGGCGTGAACAGTGACGGCGGCCCTGACCGACGTCACCGTCGAGCCAGGACTGAGCCTGAGATCAAGCGCAAGGTCAAGGAGCTGGAGCGCCTGCGCGACCATGGGCGAGCGCCGGCCGCCGGGCGGAAGCCGACCGTCGCCGCTTGGATGGAGACCTACCTCACCAACATCGCGAGCCTGAAGCTCAAGCCACGCTCTCTCGACGATTACTGGTCGAAGACCCGCAACGACATCATCCCCGGCGTCGGCAGGCACCACATAGACAAGTTGCAGCCCGAGCACCTGGAGCGGATGTACCGGGCCATGCTCGACGCTGGCCGCGCCCCGTCGCACGTCGTGAAGGTGCACCGCATCCTTTCCCGCGCCCTGAAGATTGCCCACCGCCGCCGCATCGTCGGGGAAAATGTCGCCACGCTCGTGGACCCTCCTAGCGTCGACGAGACCGAGGCAAATCCCTTCACCAAGGAGGAGGCGAAGGCATTCCTCGAAGCTGCCGCAAAGCGACCCACCTTCATGCGGTGGATCGTCGGCGTCGGCATGGGGTTCCGGCAGGGCGAAACCCTCGGCCTCCGATGGCCGTACGTCGACATGGAGGCGGAGCTGTTCCGCCCCGAATGGCAGCTACAGCGCCTCACGTGGCGGCACGGCTGCCGCGACTCGCACGCCTGCGGAGCGCGGCTGCACCGCTTCGAGCCGTGCCCACCGGGCTGCACCACACACAAGGGCTACAAGCGCGGCTGCCCGAAGCCGTGCCTCAAGACGTGCACGCGGCACGCAAGCGCCTGCCCCGAGCGCAAGGAGGGCGGGCTGGTCTTCACTCGGCCCAAGACCAAGAAGAGCCGGAACGCCGTCCCGATCCCGCCCGTCTTCATCCCGTTCCTTCACGACCACAAGGCCCGACAGGAAGAGATGCGAACGGCAGCTGGGGACCTGTGGGTGGAACACCATGTGGTGTTCTCGCGCCCGGACGGACGCCCACTCGATCCGCGCGCGGACTACGAGGAGTTCAAGGAGCTGCTGAAGGAGGCCGGGATCGACGATCGCCGCCTGTACGACGGGAGCCGTCACACGGCCGGCACGATTCTGAACGAGCTGGGCGTAGACATGCCCACGATCATGGAGATCCTGCGGCACACGCAGATCAGCCAGACCCGGAGGTACGTCAAGGGCCGATCCCACCTGTCGAAGGACGCGATGCGGCGCATGGGTGAGTTCTTCGTACCGGCTCCCCAGGCCCCGACTGAGACCAGGACTGAGACCGCTGACACCCGCGCAGCACGCGCACAACGCCGCCGCCGTATCCGCTGAACGCAAAAGCCCAGCTCAGACAGTGTCTGGGCTGGGCTTAGAAAGAGCCGCCTTCGGGATTCGAACCCGAGACCTACGCATTACGAGTGCGTTGCTCTGGCCATCTGAGCTAAGGCGGCGCGCTGTCCGCACTATGGTGCGATCAGCAACGTCGGTAAGTCTACACAGTTTCCAGGGGTGCTCGGACCACGCCCCGGAGGCGGGGGTTCCGGGGCGTGGTCCAAGGGTTATGAGCAGCGTTTTCCCCTGGTCGGCGGGGTTCCGTGGAGCAGGTAGGCGTTGATCGCGGAGTCGATGCAGGCGCTGCCGCGGCCGTAGGCGGTGTGACCGTCGCCCTCGTAGGTGAGGAGGCGGCCGGAGGTGAGCTGGGCGGCCAGGGAGCGGGCCCAGCGGTACGGGGTCGCCGGGTCGCGGGTGGTGCCGACCACGACGATGGGGGCCGCGCCCTTCGCCTCGATGCGGTGCGGCTCGCCCCTGGCCTTCACCGGCCAGTACGCGCAGTTCAGGGAGGCCCAGGCGAGACCCTCGCCGAAGACGGGGGACGCCTTCTCGAAGGACGGCAGCGCCTTCTCGACCTGCTCGGGCGAGGAGAACGCGGCCGGCAGGTCCAGGCAGTTCACGGCGGCGTTGGCGAACATCAGGTTCGAGTAGCGGCCCTGCCCGTCGCGCTCGTAGTAGCTGTCGGACAGCACCAGCAGGCCCGCTCCGTCGCCCTCCTTCATCGCCGACGTCAGCGCCTCCCGCAGCTGCGCCCACGATGCCTCGTCGTACATCGCCGCGATCACACCGGTGGTCCCGAGGGCCTCGCCGAGCTTGCGGCCGTCCGCGTCGCCGGTGGCGAGGGGGTGCGCGTCCAGCTTCTTGAAGAAGGCGCTGAGGTTGTGGCCCACCTGGGCGGGAGTGGTCCCCTTGCGGCCCAGCGGGCAGTCCGGCTGCCGCACGCAGTCCTTCGCGAAGGACTGGAACGCCGTCTCGAAGCCCGCGGTCTGGTCGAGGTTCAGCCGCCGCGCGGGCAGCCTGGGGTCCATCGCGCCGTCCAGCACCAGCCGGCCCACCCGCTCCGGGAACAGCCCGGCGTACGTCGCCCCGAGGAACGTCCCGTACGACGCCCCCACGTATGTCAGCTTCCGGTCCCCGAGCGCCGCGCGCAGGATGTCCATGTCCCGGGCGGCCTCGACGGTCGAGACGTGCCGCAGCAACCCCGCCGAGTGCGCCCCGCAGCCCTCCGCGAACTTCTTGTAGACGTCGACGAGTTGACCGGTCTCCCGCTGGTCGTCGGGGGTCGTGTCGGTCTGCGTGAACGCGTCCATCTGACGGCCGTCGAGGCATTCGACGGGCTCGCTGCGGGCGACTCCGCGCGGGTCGACGGCGACCATGTCGTAGCGGGCGCGCACCTCGGCCGGGTAGCCGATGCCCGCGTACTGCTGCAGATAGCCGATCGCCGAGCCACCGGGCCCGCCGGGGTTCACCAGCAGCGACCCCAGCGGCTTGCCCTTGCCCGTGGCCCTCTTGCGGGCGACGGCCAGCTTCACGTCTTTGCCGTCCGGGTGGGCGTAGTCGAGCGGTGCCTTCATCGTGGCGCACTGGAAGCCGGGGACTCCGCAGCCGCGCCAGTTCAGCTTCTGCCCGTAGTACGGGGCCAGCACGGACGGCGTCGAGCGGGGCAGCGCGGCCAGCGCCGCCTCCGCCGCGCCACCGGCGGAGCGGGCCGGTCCCGAGGTGGAGCAGGCGGAGACGAGCAGGGCGGCGGTGGCGAGGAGGAGGGCGGCGTTTCGGGGCCGACCGGTACGGATGCTGCGCCTGAGGTGCATCAGGCGAGCGTAACCGTGCGCAGCGAATCGGATGCGGTGCGTTTGGATCGTGGCTCGTACGAATTACTCGGTCAACTTCATGTTGATCGGTAGGCAGGTGGTGCTCAGCCGGCTCTGAGCGCCATCGTCATGGCCTCCACCGCGAGCAGCGGGGCCACGTTGCGGTCGAGGGCCTCGCGGCAGGCGGCGATCGCCTCGATGCGGCGGAGCGTGGACTCGGGTCTGCTTGCGCGGGCGATGCGCTGCAGGGCGTCCTCGGCCTCCGCGTTGGCGATGGCGACGCGCGAGCCGAACTGGAGGGCGAGGACGTCGCGGTAGAAGGCGGTGAGGTCGGTCAGCGCGAGGTCGAGGCTGTCGCGCTGGGTGCGGGTCCGGCGGCGCTTCTGCTTGTCCTCGAGGTCCTTCATGACACCGGCCGTACCGCGCGGCATCCGGCCCCCCTGCGCCGCGCCCAGCGCCGCCTTCAGTTCCTCGGTCTCCTTGCCGTCCATCTCCTCGGCGAGCTGCTTGGCGTCCTCGGCGGCCGCGTCGACGAGCTCCTGGGCGGCCCTGAGCGCGCCGCCGATGTCCTCGACCCGCAGCGGCAGCTTCAGGACGGAGGCGCGGCGCTCGCGGGCGGCCGGGTCTGTCGCGAGGCGGCGGGCCCGGTCGACGTGTCCCTGGGTGGCGCGGGCCACGGCGGCGGCGACGGCCGGTTCGATCCCCTCACGGCGTACGAGCATGTCGGCGACGGCGTCCACCGACGGCGTCAGCAGGTTCAGGTGGCGGCAGCGGGAGCGGATGGTGGGCAGGACGTCCTCGACGGAGGGCGCGCACAGCAGCCAGACCGTGCGCGGGGCGGGCTCCTCCACGGCCTTGAGCACGGCGTTGGCCGACTTCTCGTTCAGCCGCTCGGCGTCCTCGACGAGGATGACCTGCCAGCGGCCGGTCGCCGGCGACGTGTACGACTTCCGTACGGTGTCCCGCATGTCCTCGGCGAGGATCTGCGTGCCGACGGCGGCGACGGTGGTGACGTCGGCGTGTGTGCCGATCAGGGCCGTGTGACAGCCGTCGCAGAATCCGCAGCCGGGGGATCCGCCGAGTGCGCGGTCGGGCGACACGCACTGCAGGGCGGCGGCGAAGGCCCGCGCCGCCTGGTTGCGTCCCGCGCCGGGCGGGCCGGTGAACAGCCAGGCGTGCGTCATCTTGGACGCCTCGGGAAGCGGCGTGTCGGCGGCGACGGCGGTGACGAGGGCGTCGGCGTCCCGAGCGGCCGCGTCCAGCTGCGCGGCCACCTTCTCCTGGCCGACGAGGTCGTCCCAGACGGTCATACGTCCCCCGTCCTTTCGTCACGGATCGTGTTGCGGCTTCCATTGTGCGGGCCGCCACTGACAACGGGCCGACGACGCCGTAGGGACGGCCGCCACACAGGTCGGCCGCCCCTACGGTGCCCCAGTTCCCGGGGGTGTGCCTCAGCGCCCCCGGCCTCGACGCCGGCCCCGGCCCGCGTCGTCGTCGTGGCCGTCCTGATGCGGCCCGAGCAGTTCGTCGGCCAGCGAGGGCAGGTCGTCCAGCGGCGTCTCCTCGGCCCAGTCGGACCGGGCCCTCCGCCGCGGCGCGCCCTCAGCGTCGACCTGGGGCATCTCGCGGGTACGGTCCTCGGTCCCGTCCGGCCGGGCAGGCCCAGCCGGCTCGTCCCGGAAGTACCCGGGCGGCACCCGGTCCGACGGGTCCGCACCCCGCACGGGAGGCAGCACGGCCGTCTCGTCGGCGGCACCGGGGGCGACCGGCGGCAGCACAGCGGTCTCGTCCGCCGCGCCCGGAGGAACCGGCGGGAGTACGGCCGTCTCGTCCGCCGCGCCCGGAGGAACCGGCGGGAGTACGGCCGTCTCGTCCGCCGCGCCCGGAGGAACCGGCGGGAGTACGGCCGTCTCGTCCGCCGCGCCCGAGGGAGCCGGCGGCTGCGGCAGCTGGGCCGTCACCTCGGAGTCGGACTCGCCCCCGCGGCGCGCGCCCCGCGGCTCCTCGTCCCGCACCGGCCGCAGTACGGCGGTCTCCTCGACGGGTCCACCGGAGGCGTTCGTCGGCGTCACCACCGGCGTCGGCGTGGTCGGTGCCTCCGGCGGCACCACGGGCGCGGCCGGCTGCTTGGGACCCACCTCCGCGGCGGCCGCGGCCTGCTCGGCGAGCCGGCGGGCCTCCTCGGCGCGCAGCAGGGCCTCCTCGGCCTTGCGCTGCTTCTCCAGCCGCCGTGCCTCGGCCTCGGCGTTCAGCCGGGCCTCCTCCTCGGCCTGCCTGCGCCGGCGCTCCTCCTCGGCCTTGCGGCGCGCCTCCTCCTCGGCGCGCGCCTTCTCCTCGGCGAGCAGCCGCTGACGCTCCTCCTCCGCACGCCGGGCGGCCTCCTCGGCCCGGCGCCGGGCCTCCTCCGCCTGCCGTTCGGCCTCGCGCCGCTGCGCCTCCTCCAGCTCGCGCCGCTTGCGCTCCTCCTCCTCGGCGCGCAGCTTGGCGAGCTGCTCCTGGCGCTCGCGCTCCAGCCGCTCCTCCTCGGCCTTGCGGGCGGCCTCCTCCTCGGCCTTGCGGCGGGCTTCCTCCTCGGCCTTCTTCCGCGCCTCCTCCTGCTCCCGGATCTCCTGCTCGGACAGCGGCAGCAGCTGGTCGAGCCGGTGGCGTACGACGGTGGTGACGGCCTCGGGCTCCTGGCCGGCGTCCACCACCAGGTACCGCCCGGGGTCGGCCGCGGCGAGCGTGAGGAAGCCGGAGCGCACGCGCGCGTGGAACTCGGCCGGCTCCGACTCCAGCCGGTCCGGCGCCTCGGTGAACCGCTCGCGGGCGCTCTCCGGGGAGATGTCCAGCAGCACGGTGAGGTGGGGGACGAGGCCGTTCGTCGCCCACCGGTTGATGCGGGCGATCTCCGTCGGGGACAGGTATCGGCCCGCTCCCTGATAGGCCACCGAGGAGTCGATGTACCGGTCGGAGATCACGACGGCGCCCCGCTCCAGTGCGGGCCGTACCACCGTGTCGACGTGCTCGGCACGGTCCGCCGCGTACAGCAGGGCCTCGGCCCGGTGCGACAGTCCGGCGCTGGAGACGTCCAGCAGGATCGAGCGCAGCCGCTTGCCGACCGGCGTCGCGCCCGGCTCGCGGGTCACCACGACCTCGTGGCCCTTGGCCCGGATCCATTCGGCGAGTGCTTCGGCCTGCGTGGACTTGCCTGCGCCGTCGCCGCCCTCCAGGGCGAGGAAGAAGCCGCCGCCGGCGGGCGCCGTCACCGGGTCGTCGCCGCCGAGGAGGGCGTCCCGCAGGTCGTGCCGCAGCGGCACGCCGGAGCGGTCGTCGACCTTGGCCAGCACCAGCGCTGCCACCGGCAGCAGCAGCGCGCCGACCAGCATGAGGGTGAAGGCGGCGCCGCCGTGGGCGAAGACGAACTTGCCGTTCTCCAGCCGGTGCGGGCCGATCCCGGCCGCCACGACCGGGGCGATCACCGCGCCGAGGGCCACGGTGACCCGGACGACCGCGTGCAGGTGCTCGGTCGTCCGTGCGCGCCGGTGGTCCTCGGCCTCCTGGTCGAGGAGGGTGTGCCCGGTGTTGGCGGCGACGCCCGCGCCGATGCCGGCGAGCGTGACGATCAGCAGGACGGTGGTGACGTCCGGGACGAGCCCGGCGGCCAGCAGCGCGATGCCGGTGAAGGCGATGGCCAGCGCGAGCAGACGGCGACGCGACAGCGACACCAGCACCTTCGGCGCCGTACGGATGCCGACGACGACACCGCCGGTCAGTCCGAGGACGAGGAGGCCGTAGGTCACCGGGCCGCCGTGCAGGTCCTTGGCGTGCAGCACGCACACCGCGACGGCCGCGGCGATCGCGCCCGCGACGGCGGCGCCGGAGAGCACCAGCAGCGGGATGGCTCCCGTACGGCCCTTGTCGACGCCCGTGGCCCCCTTGGGCCGGCGCAGTCCCTCGAGCGGCGAACGCGCGCGCGGGGTGCGCGTGTCGGGCAGTTCCAGGAAGGTCACGACGGACAGCGAGGCGGCGAAGAGCCCGGCCGCCACGTACGAGGCGAGGGCGGCCTGGTGCTGGGCGAACCAGTCGAGGCCGGTGCCCAGCAGGTTGTTGAGCAGCCCCGCCACGACGAGGGCCGCGGCCGCGAGCGGGATCGCCACGAAGGTCGTGCGCAGCGACAGGCGGCGCAGGGCGTCCATGTGGTCCGGCAGGGGTCGTACCGTCGCGCCCTCCGGGGGCGGGGCCGGCAGCAGCGCGGGCGCCGCGCTCTCGCGGCACACCGTCCAGAAGCGCTCGGCCACGCCGGTCACGAAGGCGGTCACCAGCAGGATCGCCAGCGCGTTGTCCGGGGTCCAGTCGATCCACAGCGGGGCGACGATGAGCGCGAGGACCCGGACGGTGTCGGCGCCGACCATCGTCCAACGGCGGTCGAGCGGGCCGTCGTGGGAGGTGAGCGAGGTGAGCGGGCCGAGAAGGACGGCGCCGAAGAGCAGCGTCGCGAGGATGCGTACCGCGAAGACGGTCGCCACTGCGAACGCCACGCCCCGGTAGTTCCCGCCGAACGAGCCTTCGCTGATGGCCGCTTGGAGGGCCAGGAGCACCAGCACGAGGAGGGCGAGGGTGTCACCCATCGATCCCACGAGCTGTGCGCTCCACAACCGCCTCAGCTGCGGACGGTGCAACAGGGCGCGGACGGCGCGCTCGCGGGAGTCCGCGACAAGGGCGTCGTCGGGGGCCGGGTTGGGGGCCGTTGGCTGCTCGGCTCGCGTCATGCTTTCAGCCTATCGGGACCGACCGACAACCCAGGGGGCGCGCCCGAACGTGCGCACGCCCCGACACCAAAGCGATATCGGGGCGTTCGTTTTGCGAAGTCTCCGTGGGGAAAGCCCGCGTGAGTCGGTCGCCGCTCAGTCGTCCGACGGCGCCTTCGAAGCGGTCGTCGTCTTCGCGGCCGTCGTCGTCTTCTTGGCGGCCGTCTTCTTCGCCGTCGTCGTCTTCTTCGCGGCGGTCTTCTTGGCGGCCGTCGCCTTCTTGGCCGGGGCCTTCTTGGCGGGAGCCTTCTTCGCCGTCTTCTTGGCGGGGCCCTTCGCCCGCTTCTCGGCGAGGAGTTCGAAGCCGCGCTCCGGTGTGATCGTCTCGACGCTGTCGCCGGAGCGCAGGGTCGCGTTGGTCTCCCCGTCGGTCACGTACGGTCCGAATCGGCCGTCCTTGACCACGACCGGCTTCTCGCTGACCGGGTCGGTGCCCAGCTCCTTCAGCGGCGGCTTGGCGGCCGAGCGTCCGCGCTGCTTGGGCTGCGCGTAGATCTGCAGCGCCTCTTCGAGGGTGATCGTGAAGAGCTGCTCCTCGGAGGTGAGCGAGCGCGAGTCCGTGCCCTTCTTCAGGTACGGGCCGTAGCGGCCGTTCTGCGCGGTGATCTCCTGGCCCTCGGTGTCGGTGCCGACGACACGCGGCAGCGACATCAGCTTGAGGGCGTCCTCGAGGGTCACCGTGTCCAGCGACATCGACTTGAACAGCGAGGCCGTACGCGGCTTGACGGCGTTCTTGCCGGTCTTCGGGGTGCCCTCGGGAAGCACCTCGGTGACGTACGGGCCGTAGCGGCCGTCCCGGGCGATGATCTGGTGGCCCGTCTCCGGGTCGGCGCCGAGCTCGAAGTCGCCGCTCGGCTTGGCGAGCAACTCCTCCGCGAGCTCGACGGACAGCTCGTCCGGTGCCAGGTCCTCGGGCACGTCCGCCCGCTGGTGGCCCTCGGAGTCCTTCTCGCCGCGCTCGATGTACGGGCCGTAGCGGCCGACCCGCAGCACGATGCCGTTGCCCACGGGGAACGACGACACCTCGCGCGCGTCGATCGCTCCCAGGTCGGTCACCAGCTCCTTGAGGCCGCCGAGGTGGTCCCCGTCGCCGTTGCCGGCGTCCGCCGCGGTGCCGTTGGTCACGCCCTCGCCGAAGTAGAACCGCTTCAGCCACGGCACGGCCTGCGCCTCACCGCGGGCGATGCGGTCGAGGTCGTCCTCCATCTTGGCGGTGAAGTCGTAGTCGACGAGCCGCCCGAAGTGCTTCTCCAGGAGGTTGACCACGGCGAAGGACAGGAAGGACGGGACGAGCGCCGTGCCCTTCTTGAACACATAGCCGCGGTCCAGGATCGTGCCGATGATCGACGCGTACGTCGACGGGCGGCCGATCTCGCGCTCTTCGAGCTCCTTGACGAGGCTGGCCTCGGTGTAGCGGGCCGGGGGCTTGGTGGCGTGCCCGTCGACCGTGATCTCCTCGGCGGTGAGCCGGTCGCCCTCGGCGACCTGCGGCAGCCGGCGCTCGCGGTCGTCCAGCTCGGCGTTCGGGTCGTCGGCGCCCTCGACGTACGCCTTCAGGAAGCCGTGGAAGGTGATCGTCTTGCCGGAGGCCGTGAACTCGACGTCCCGGCCGTCGGCGGCGGTGCCACCGATCTTGACCGTGACGGAGTTGCCGGTGGCGTCCTTCATCTGGGAGGCGACGGTGCGCTTCCAGATCAGCTCGTACAGCTTGAACTGGTCGCCGGTCAGACCGGTCTCGGCGGGCGTGCGGAAACGATCACCCGAGGGGCGGATCGCCTCGTGCGCCTCCTGCGCGTTCTTGACCTTCCCGGCGTACGTCCGCGGGCTCGACGGCAGGTAGTCGGCGCCGTAGAGCTGCGTCACCTGGGCGCGGGCGGCGGCCACGGCGGTGTCGCTGAGGGTCGTGGAGTCCGTACGCATGTAGGTGATGAAGCCGTTCTCGTACAGCTTCTGGGCCACCTGCATGGTCGCCTTGGCGCCGAAGCCGAGCTTGCGGCTCGCCTCCTGCTGCAGCGTCGTCGTACGGAACGGGGCGTACGGCGAGCGGCGGTACGGCTTCGACTCGACGGAGCGGACCGCGAACTGCGTCTGCTCCAGGGCGGCGGCCAGCGCGCGGGCGTTCGCCTCGTCGAGGTGGAGGACCTGCTCGCTCTTGAGTTGTCCCAGGGAGTCGAAGTCGCGGCCCTGCGCGACGCGCCTGCCGTCGACGGTCTGCAGGCGGGCGACCAGCGACGACGGGTCCGACGGATCCCCGGCGCGGCCGGTCGCGAAGGTGCCCGTCAG
The DNA here is from genome assembly GCF_050214755.1 of Streptomyces sp. C1-1. NCBI lineage: Bacteria > Bacillati > Actinomycetota > Actinomycetes > Kitasatosporales > Streptomycetaceae > Streptomyces > Streptomyces sp. C1-1. The sequence goes on from NZ_CP189826.1 coordinate 4,784,491, forward strand.
GTCCCAGTACTCCGCAGAACGAAAAGCGATGCGCTCGCGTTCCCGCTCCACCACGAGACGCGTCGCGACGGACTGGACACGGCCGGCCGACAGGCGCGGCATGACCTTCTTCCACAGGACCGGCGAGACCTCGTAGCCGTAGAGACGGTCGAGGATGCGGCGGGTCTCCTGGGCGTCGACCATGCGCTGGTTGAGATCGCGCGGGTTGGCGACGGCCGCGCGGATCGCGTCCTTGGTGATCTCGTGGAAGACCATCCGCTTGACCGGGACCTTGGGCTTGAGCACCTCCAGGAGGTGCCACGCGATGGCCTCGCCCTCGCGGTCCTCATCGGTGGCGAGGAAGAGCTCGTCGGAATCCTTCAGCAGGTCCTTGAGCTTCTTGACCTGGGCCCTCTTGTCGGCGTTGACCACATAGATGGGCTGGAAGTCATGGTCGACGTCCACACCGAGGCGACGGACCTCGCCGGTGTACTTCTCCGGCACCTCCGCGGCGCCGTTCGGAAGGTCGCGGATGTGCCCGACGCTCGCCTCGACGGTGTAGCCGGGGCCGAGGTAGCCCTTGATCGTCTTCGCCTTGGCAGGCGACTCGACGATGACGAGTCGGCGGCCGCCGTGTGCGGTCTCGCTGGTCGGGGACAACTTCGCTCTTCTCTCCGGTCGATGCTGGGGCCTCCCCAGGCGTTCCTCCCGGGGCCGTGTCATGGTGACGCTGCGGAGTGTGACGGTACATCCCGCCCCCGTGTCAAACGGGAAAAGCTCGCAACGGCCACTCGAACGGTAACCCGAGTCGCGCCATTCCTGCCGCCCGGAGTGCTCAGCCGTCTTTTCGAGACGAACCGGAGGATCACCTCCCGATTACCTCGTCCGCAGCTCCGGGGCCGCTTTCAGACGCGGGTGAGGCACCAGGCCGCGAGGATCAGCGCGATCACCGACGCGAGGCTCGCGAGAGCCGCCGATGCGACCGGGTTCACACCGTGCGCGACGGGCTGACCGTGCCGCACCCGGGCCACGGTCCACACCAGCAGCGCTCCGCCGAACAGCGCGAACACCACTCCAGCGAAGATCGCCGGTCCGCTCTCCATGGCTCCCCGTGCCCCTTTTCCACCAGTCCGCGCGTGCCCCGTCGGGGGAGACTGACACGCGCGGGAGACGGCCGGGCGAACCCGAGGTGAACGCGGAGCCGACACGCCTGGGGATCATCGTCCGTCGTCGCCCCGGCCGGGACCGGTCACCGCTGAGGCCGTAGGTCTCCGTGTTCGGCCACCCGATCGCGCACGGCGGCCCGGTCCCGGCGAGCGGGCCGCCTCGAATTCGCCGCAGCGCTCTTTGCCGGCGTTGCCGAGGCCCTTCTCCGCACTCGATTCGGCGGAGCCCCGCAGCGCCTATGACCTGGCGGGCGCGCGGTTTCACGGGGCTTCTGAACGGATCTTTCCCGGCGCTCCGCCGGCCGGTTCGGCGGACTCGGCGGAAGGGGAATCCGCCGAGGCGTCGGGCAATAGGAAATCTTGGCCGGTTTCATATGCCATTGGAGAATGCCGCCATGGGCGGCCCCCGGCCCGGCCATCGGGCGCCTCCCGCCCGGCGCGGCGCTCAGGCCGGCTCCAGGAACCCCTGCTCCACCAGCAGCCTGATCTGAGCCGGCGTCCGGTCGCGCAGCAACACCGGGTCCTCGCCGACCAGTTGCGCGATGGCGTCCAGGATGCGGCCCGCGCTCAGCGAGCCGTCGCACACGCCGGCGAAGCCCGCGCCGACCGTGTCGACCTTCGTGGCCCGGCGCATGCCGCGGTGCTGACGCAGCACCACATGTTCCGGGTCCTCGGCGCCGGGCAGCCCGACCTGCTCCTGGACGACCTCGGCGACGAGCCTGAAGTGCCCCTCCAGCAAGGCCGCGTCGTCGTGCGCGCGCAGGTAGTCCACCCGCTCGAAGTGCGCCCGCACCACGTCGCCGAGCGGCTGCTCGATCGAGTGCGGCCACTCCTCCACGGTGATCGACGGCTCGGCGGCCGTCGTCCGGCGCAGGGTGATCCAGCCGAAGCCGACCGCCTTCACCTTGCGCGCCTCGAACTCGTCCAGCCAGGCGTCGTACCGGGCCTGGTACTCGACCGGGTCCCCTCGGTGGTCACCGGCGTCCCTGAGCCACAACTCGGCGTACTGCGTGACGTCCTGGACCTCACGCTGCACGATCCACGCGTCGCACCCGCGCGGCACCCACGACCTGAGCCTGTCCTGCCAGTCCTCCCCTTCCACGTGCTGCCAGTTGGCGAGGAACTGCGCGAAACCGCCCTCCCGCAGCCGCTCCCCCGACTGCTGAACGAGCGAGCGGCACAGATCGTCCCCGCCCATTCCACCGTCGCGGTACGTCAGCCGGGCGCCCGGCGAGATGACGAAGGGCGGGTTGGAGACGATCAGGTCGTACGTCTCGTCGTCTCGGACCGGTTCGAAGAGCGAGCCCTCGCGCAGGTCGGCCGCCGGCGCGCCGGAGAGGGCCAGCGTGAGCGCGGTGATGTGCAGGGCGCGCGGGTTGACGTCGGTCGCCGTCACGCGCGTGGCGTGCTGGGCGGCGTGCAGTGCCTGGATGCCGGAGCCCGTGCCGAGGTCGAGGGCCGACGCCACGGGCGTACGGACGGTGATGCCGGCGAGGGTGGTCGAGGCGCCGCCGACGCCGAGGACGACGCCCTCGTCCCGGTGGCCGATCCCGCCGGCCCCGCCGACCGCGCAGCCCAGGTCGGACACGATGAACCAGTCCTCGCCGTCGGGGCCGCCGTACGGTCGTACGTCCACGGTGGCGGCGACCTCGTCGTCCCCGGCCGGCACCAGCCATCCGCTCTCCAGGCAGGCGTCCAGGGGCAGAACGCCCGCCGCGCGCGCGTGCGGCACCGGCTGCTGCAGCAGGAACAGCCGGACCAGCAGTTCCAGCGGCGTGTCCCCGCGGGTCGCGCGGAGCGCGGGCACGATCTCGCTGCGCGCCAGCGCCGCGTACGCGGGGGCACCGAGCAGGTCGAGCAGCCCGTCGGCGGTGAAGGACCGCGCGAGCAGGGCGTCCCGCAGCCGGGCGGCCACGTCGGGGCGGTCGGAGACGGGCAGGGCGGGGAGGCTGGAGGTACTCACGCCCCCATTGTGGCCGGGACGGGCGGCCGCCCGCAGCTTCGCGTCAGCTCGCCGTCGACGAGGCCGAGGCGGACGCCGACTTGCAGCTGGTCTGCTTGGCCATCGCCTTGCCGACCTCGCCCTCCTCCAGGGTCTTCAGCGCGTCGTTCCCGCTCTGGCTCAGCTTGTCCAGCGAGGTCGCGATGTTCTTGAGGCCGTCGGCGAACTTCGCCTGGTCCTTGGTGTCGAGCTTGTCGACCTGCGTCTTCAGCGTGGCGTAGGACGTGCCGATGCCGTTGAGCTCCTTGACCGCGTCCTGCTGCTTCTTCGCGCCGTTGTCGACGTCGGGCGCCCCGGCCTTCTGCACAGCGGCACCGATCGCCTGGTAGGCGTCGGACATGTCCTGGAAGGCCTGCGCGTCGGTCTTGCGCACCTCTTCCGGCGTGCTGTTGTCCGAGGTCTCCTTCTGGATCGCGGCGTTGGCGGCCTCGATCTTCTTGGCCTGCGGCTGTACGGCGTCGCAGACCTGCTTGGCCCAGGCATCCAGCTTGTCGTTGCCCTTGTCGCTGCTGCTGCAACCCGACAGCGCCACTACCAGTACCGCACCGCCGGACAGTGCGGCAGCGAGCTTCTTGTTCACCGGATTGGTCCCTTCCATGGCTCTCGGCCCCGGAACATACACGCCGCACGGACGACACCCCCATTCCGGGCGCCCGCTTAGGTGTCTTTTAGGACCATTTACACCAGGCGAGAGAAGGCTCACCGTGAGGCTGCACACATAGGACGGGCACAGCCGGGCACACGGGGCGCACACATGCGAAGACGGGCGGGCGACGCGTCAACACGCGCCTCCCGCCCGTCCCTTGGAGCCGGGTCCCGTAAGACCGTCTACGAAACCACCGCGGGGTCGGTGGGCTTGGCCACCTGCTCGGACTTGCCCTCCTCGTCGCCCATGGCGATCCCGCGCCGCTTGGAGACGTAGACGGCCCCGACGATGACGATGAGCGCCAGGACCGCGATCCCGATCCGGACCCCGAGGCTCTTGTCGCTGCCGTAGGAGAACTTGATCACCGCGGGCGCGATGAGCAGCGACACCAGGTTCATCACCTTCAGCAGCGGGTTGATCGCGGGACCCGCGGTGTCCTTGAAGGGGTCGCCGACCGTGTCGCCGATCACGGTGGCGGCGTGGGCCTCACTGCCCTTGCCGCCGTGGTGGCCGTCCTCGACGAGCTTCTTGGCGTTGTCCCAGGCGCCACCGGAGTTGGCGAGGAACACCGCCATCAGCGTGCCCGCTCCGATCGCGCCGGCCAGGTACGAGCCGAGCGCGCCGACGCCGAGCGTGAACCCGATGAAGATGGGCGCCATCACGGCCAGCAGACCTGGCGTGGCCAGCTCCCTGAGGGCGTCCTTGGTGCAGATGTCGACGACGCGTCCGTACTCGGGCTTCTCGCTGTAGTCCATGATCCCGGGGTGCTCGCGGAACTGCCGCCGCACCTCGTACACCACCGAACCCGCCGACCGCGACACCGCGTTGATCGCCAGCCCCGAGAAGAGGAAGACGACCGCCGCGCCGGCGATCAGGCCGACCAGGTTGTTCGGCTGCGAGATGTCCATCGACAGGGTCAGCGGGGCGCCCGCGCCGCTCAGCTTCTCGCCCACGTCCGCCACGTTCGTGGTGATCGCGTCGCGGTACGACCCGAAGAGCGCCGACGCCGCCAGGACGGCGGTGGCGATGGCGATGCCCTTGGTGATGGCCTTCGTCGTGTTGCCGACGGCGTCCAGGTTGGTGAGCACCTGGGCGCCGGCGCCCTCGACGTCGCCGGACATCTCCGCGATGCCCTGCGCGTTGTCGGAGACCGGGCCGAAGGTGTCCATGGCGACGATCACGCCGACCGTGGTGAGCAGGCCGGTGCCGGCCAGCGCCACCGCGAACAGCGCGAGCATGATCGACGTGCCGCCGAGCAGGAAGGCGCCGTAGACGCTGAGTCCGATCAGCAGGGCGGTGTAGACGGCCGACTCGAGTCCCACCGAGATGCCGGCGAGGACGACGGTGGCCGGGCCGGTCAGCGAGGACTTGCCGATGTCCATGACAGGACGTCGGTTGGTCTCGGTGAAGTAGCCGGTCAGCTGCTGGATGACGGCTGCCAGCAGGATGCCGATGCCCACCGCGACCACCGCGAGGATCCGCGGGTCGCCGTCCTTGGCCCTGATGGCGGCGTCGGTGACGCCATCGAGGTCCGAGTACTTGGACGGGAGGTAGATGAAGACGGCCACCGCCACGAGCGCGAGCGAGATCACCGCGGAGATGAAGAAGCCGCGGTTGATGGCCGACATCCCGCTGCGGTCCGCGCGGCGCGGCGCCACGGCGAAGATGCCGATCATGGCGGTGATGACGCCGATCGCGGGCACGATCAGCGGGAAGGCCAGCCCGGAGTCGCCGAAGGCCGCCTTGCCGAGGATCAGCGCGGCGACCAGGGTCACGGCGTACGACTCGAACAGGTCGGCCGCCATGCCCGCGCAGTCGCCGACGTTGTCGCCCACGTTGTCGGCGATGGTCGCGGCATTGCGCGGGTCGTCCTCCGGAATGCCCTTCTCGACCTTTCCGACCAGGTCGGCGCCGACGTCGGCGGCCTTGGTGAAGATGCCGCCGCCGACACGCATGAACATGGCGATCAGCGCGGCCCCGAGACCGAAGCCCTCGAGCACCTTCGGCGCGTCGGCCGCGTACACCAGCACCACACAGGAGGCGCCCAGCAGACCGAGCCCCACTGTGAACATGCCGACGACGCCGCCCGTGCGGAAAGCGATCTTCATGGCTTTGTGCGAGACGGCGGTGAGATCCTTTTCGGGTTCACCCGCCGCCGGGGTCGCTTCCCGGGCCGCCGCGGCAACGCGCACATTGCTGCGTACCGCCAGCCACATGCCGATATAGCCGGTGGCCGCCGAGAACGCGGCGCCGATCAAGAAGAACACCGATCGGCCGGCGCGCTGATTCCAGTCGTCCGCGGGCAGCAGCATGAGCAGGAAGAACACGACCACGGCGAATACGCCGAGCGTGCGCAGCTGGCGTCCCAGATAGGCGTTGGCGCCTTCCTGGACCGCTTCCGCGATCTTCTTCATGCTGTCGGTGCCCTCGCCCGCGGCCAGCACCTGTCGTACCAGGATGCCCGCGACCACGAGCGCGGCCAGTGCGACGACCCCGATGACCATCACGATGATCCGGTTGCCGTCGGTCAGGACTGCGGCTGCGAAGGTTGTGGGGTGGTCAAGCTGATGAGGGGTAGAAAGCCCCGCCATTCGTCCTCCTTGACGCTTGGGCTGAGCTCAAGATGTGGACGGATTCTAGGTACCCGCACCTGATCAAAACAGAGCACGGGAAACGGAATTAGCCTTCACATGCTCTTCAGCAAATGATCGACATCTCGCCATGGAACCCGAAAGTGGTAACGCCCCAAAGGCATTGACGCCGCCATTTACTTGATCGAATTATCTCCTGATTGATCGTGAAGGAATTCACGAAATACATCTTGCCTGACCACTGTAGGCACGATCACCGCGCGCGGACATGCCGAAGGGCCCTACGCCGTAGGGCCCTTCGGTACAGAAACGGTGGGACGGGACTCAGGGGAGCACAGCGACGGGTGGTGTGGTCGGCCAGGTCATCCGGATCGACCCGCCGTGCTCTCCGGCGCTCACCTCGACGTCGTCGACGAGACCGCTGATGACCGCGAGGCCCATTTCGTCCTCCTCGGTCTCCACGTCGTCGCCCCCGGCGCCGGGCGCCCGGTCTCCCGGGGTCGCACGCGGCGCCTCGTCGCCGACCTCGATGGAGAACTGCTTCTCCTCCTCGACCAGCTTCACCTGCACGGGTGAGGTGATGCCGGCGCTCTGGTGCAGTCCGACGGCTCGGCTGCAGGCCTCGCCGACGGCGAGCCTGACCTCGTCGAGGACGGCCTCGTCCACTCCGGCCCTGCGCGCCACCGCTGCCGCCACCAGTCGGGCGGTCCTGACGTGCTCGGGCAGCGCGCTGAAACGGAGTTCAACGGTGGCCATGCATCCCCCTCGGAACTACGGGCGTGCGGTCGGGGGACCGGGCCGCCGATTGCCCGGACCCCCTGATGGAACTTCATCCGCCTGGGAGCGGTCACTTCCCGCCCCATGGGGCGGTGGTCAGTCGGTCGCCGCCACCGCTTCCTCGACCGAGGTGTGGATCGGGAACACCTTGGTGAGTCCGGTGATGCGGAAGATCTTCAGAATGCGCTCCTGGTTGCAGACCAGGCGCAGCGAGCCCTCATGGGCTCGTACCCGCTTCAGGCCGCCGACCAGCACGCCGAGCCCGGTGGAGTCGAGGAAGTCGACGCCCTCCATGTCAACGACGAGGTGGAAACTCCCGTCGTTCACCAGCTCGACCAGCTGCTCGCGCAGCTTGGGCGCGGTATATACGTCGATTTCGCCACCGACCTCGACGACCGTACGATCGCCGACGGTACGGGTCGACAGGGACAGGTCCACGGATCCTCCAGCACCTTGCTATCGAGCGGTCGCCCCTCGGGACGTTCGGCCTCAGCCCCCGGACGGTTCGCCAGCCGCGATGGCATTCAATCACTTACCGGCAGGCGTGCACGACGCCTTGGTCCCATTGTCCGTCAAGCCGGTGACACACTCGGTGCCGATGGCCAAGAATCACCGATCCGATCGATCCCCGACGGACACCGTCTCCCGGCCCGCGCCGGGCACGGTCCTGGACCGGCTCGCCTCCGGGCCGAGCCGGGCTTCGCGCATCACTCATACGGAGCACTTGCCCCCGCGCGAGGGTCGCCATGCCGTCTGGCCTGACCGGATTCGTTCGGAGGTGATCGCCGCCGTGCGGGCCTGCGGCATCGAGCACCCCTGGGCCCACCAGGCACTCGCCGCCGAGCACGCCCTGGACGGCGACTCGGTGGTCGTCGCCACCGGCACGGCGTCCGGCAAGTCCCTGGCGTACCTCGCGCCCGTCCTGTCCACACTCCTGGACGGCTCCGAGGCCCCGAACGGCCGCGGCACCACCGCCCTCTACCTGGCTCCCACGAAAGCTCTTGCGGCCGATCAGTGCCGATCCGTGAAGGAACTTTCACAACCTCTGGGAAATGCCGTACGTCCCGCGGTGTACGACGGCGACACCCCGTTCGAGGAACGCGAGTGGGTCCGCCAGTACGCCAACTACGTCCTGACCAACCCGGACATGCTGCACCGCGGCATACTCCCGTCCCACCCCCGCTGGTCCTCCTTCCTGAAGTCGCTGAGGTACGTCGTCATCGACGAGTGCCACACCTACCGGGGCGTCTTCGGCTCCCACGTCGCCCAGGTCCTGCGGCGCCTGCGCCGCCTGTGCGCCCGCTACGGCTCCTCCCCCGTCTTCCTGCTGGCCTCCGCGACCGCCGCCGAGCCCGCCGTCGCCGCCCGCCGGCTGACCGGCCTGCCGGTGGTCGAGGTGGCCGACGACGCCTCCCCGCGCGGTGAACTGGTGTTCGCCCTGTGGGAGCCCCCGCTCACCGAGCTGCAGGGCGAGAAGGGCGCCCCGGTCCGCCGTACCGCCACCGCCGAGACGGCCGACCTGCTGACGGACCTGGCGGTGCAGGGCGTCCGCTCGGTCGCCTTCATCCGCTCCCGGCGCGGCGCCGAACTGATCTCCGTCATCGCCCAGGAACGCCTCGCCGAGGTCGACCGGTCGCTGGCCAGACGCGTGGCGGCGTACCGGGGCGGCTACCTCCCGGAGGAGCGGCGCGCCCTGGAACAGGCCCTGCACTCGGGCGAGCTGCTGGGCCTGGCCGCGACGACGGCCCTGGAACTCGGCATCGACGTCTCGGGCCTGGACGCCGTCGTGATCGCCGGCTATCCGGGCACCCGCGCGTCCCTGTGGCAGCAGGCGGGCCGCGCCGGGCGCGCCGGGCAGGGGGCGCTGGCCATCCTGGTCGCCCGCGACGACCCCCTGGACACCTTCCTCGTCCACCACCCCGAGGCCCTCTTCGACCGGCCCGTGGAGTCCACGGTCCTCGACCCCGACAACCCCTACGTCCTCGCCCCGCACCTGTGCGCGGCCGCCGCGGAGATCCCCCTGACCGACGAGGACATGGACCTCTTCGGCCCGGAGGCCGAGGGCCTGCTGCCCCAGCTGGAGGCCGCGAAGCTCCTGCGGCGGCGCACCAAGGCATGGCACTGGACCCGCCGGGAACGCGCCGCCGACCTGACCGACATCCGCGGCGGGGGCGGGCGGCCGGTCCAGATCGTCGAGGCCGGCACGGGCCGCCTGCTCGGCACGGTCGACGCGGGCGCCGCCCACTCGACCGTCCACGAGGGCGCGGTCCACCTCCACCAGGGCCGCACGTACCTGGTCCGCTCACTGGACCTGGAGGACTCGGTGGCGCTCGTCACCGAGGCGAACCCCCCGTACTCGACGGTCGCCCGGGACACGACGTCCATCTCCGTGCTGGAGACGGACACCGAGGTCCCCTGGGGCGAGGGCCGCCTGTGCTACGGCTCCGTCGAAGTCACCAACCAGGTCGTCTCCTTCCTGCGCCGCCGCGTCATCACCGGCGAAGTGCTCGGCGAGACCAAACTCGACCTCCCTCCTCGTACGCTGCGCACCCGCGCGGTGTGGTGGACGGTCACCGAGGACCAGCTCGACGAGGCCCGGATCAGCCCCGAGATCCTCGGCGGCGCCCTGCACGCCGCCGAGCACGCGTCGATCGGCATGCTGCCCCTGTTCGCGACCTGCGACCGCTGGGACATCGGCGGGGTCTCGATCCCGCTGCACCCGGACACCCTGCTGCCGACGGTCTTCGTCTACGACGGCCACCCCGGCGGGGCGGGTTTCGCCGAGCGCGCCTTCCACACCGCCCGCGCCTGGCTCACCGCCACCCGCGAGGCCATCGCCTCCTGCGAGTGCGAGGCCGGCTGCCCGTCCTGCATCCAGTCCCCCAAGTGCGGCAACGGCAACGACCCGCTGCACAAACGAGGGGCGGTACGGCTCCTCACGACGCTGTTGCGCGGGGCACCGGAGGAGAAACCGGAGGGGCGGGAAGGGCAGCCGGGGGACGGGGAGGAGCAAACGGAGGTGCCGGAAGGACAGCCCGGGGGCCGGGAGGAGAAGCCGGAGATGCGGGCAGAGGCGCCGTCGGCTCCGGCTCCGCAGGCCCCGCCCGGGCCCTGACCTCGGCCGCGAACGGCCCTCTTCCCGAGGCCGCCGTCACGTCCGAGACCTGGCCCACGACCACGCACCGCACGAGCCGCGCGCCCTCCGCCCGGGCCACCCGGTCGGCCCGGGCACAGGCCGCCGCGGTGCCCTCCGCCCACCGGTCCGCCGCCGCGAGCGCCGCAAGGTCGGCCCCGCCGGCCGCCCGGTGCCGGACCACGACGGCCTGCCCCAGAGCCAGTACGACGCCGAAGACCACGCACAGGGCCGCGATGGCCCCGAGGCTCCAGACGGTGGCGGAGCCGCGGTCGGAGCGCCACGCCGTGCTGTTTGTCATCGCCCGGCTCCCATCGTCTCCTCGGCCGCCGCCACGGCCTCCTCGCGTACCTCGAAGGGCAGCCCCCGCAGGGCCGGTGGCTTCGCCACGACGACGACCCTCACCTGGTCTCCCTCCCGGCCCACCGTGACCCGCGCACCGCGCGGCGCCGCCTCCCGGGCCACCCGCAGGACCGCGTCGGCCGGGTCCTGGCGGGCCGCGGCACGCGCCCCGGTCCGCGCCGCGTCCACGCACTGGATCTGCGCGGCCACCACCAGCAGCCCCCAGACCAGTGCCATCGCGAACATCACCAGCACGGGCAGCACGACGGCCGACTCAGCCGTCACGAACCCCTCGTCGGCCTTGCGCCTACATCCGCGCATCGAGCGCCCGCTTCACGATGCCCTGCAACTCCGCGCTGACGGCCCCGCTCGTCACCACCTTGTAGAGCACCGCCGCGAACGCCACCGCCGCCACGATGCCCATCGCGTACTCGGAGGTGACCATCCCCGCGTCCCTCCGCGCCGCCCGCGCCCTGCACACCAGGGCGCGCAGCCGCGCCCGAACCACCTTGCACATCTCAACCCCCGTGAGGATCCGTTCCATTGGTCGGCGACCGCTTCGTCGCCACCGCCTCGTCGTCGCGTCGTCGTCACCGCACTCGCGTCACCCGCCACCACCTCCTCCCAGCACCCCGCCCGCGAACCCGATCACCACCGGCAGTACGCCGATCGCGATGAACGCGGGCAGGAAGCACAGGCCCACCGGCGCGGTCACCATCACGGCCGCCCGCCGGGCCCGGCCCGTCGCGGCACGCGCCCGCTCCGCGCGGACCTCTCCCGCCAGGCGGGCCACCGGTCCGGCGGCCGGCAGCCCGGACACATCGGCCCGTTCCAGCAACCGGGCCAGGGCCCCGGCACCCGGCAGCGCCGCGAGCCGCAGCCAGGCCCCGGACGGTTCCCCGCCGAGCCGTACCTCCGCCGCACCGCGCGCCAACGCGTCCCCGACGGGGCCGCCCAGGGCCTCGCCCACGGCCTGCGCCGCGACCACCGGACCGGCACCGGCCGCGATGCATGCGGCCAGCAGATCGGAGGCGAGCGGCAGTTGCCGGGCCGCCTCGACCGGGTCGAAAGCGTCGGCGCCGACGGTCCCCTCCTGCCTACGACGCCACCACCACAGCCCGGCCGCCACGAACAGCCCCACCACGACTCCGGCGACGCCGCCGACCAGCACCCACCCGGCGCACACCGCCCCCACCGCCGGCCCGCATCCGCGCACGGCCACCCGCACGTCGAGCCGGGGCCCGGCAGCTGCCGCCTCCACGGCGGCCACCAGCCCGGCCAGCCTCCGTCGCACTCTCCGCTCCCGCCGTACCGACTCCAGCCACCGCAGAGCCCACACGACGGCCAGCACGATCCCCACGACCACCAACAGCCTGTGGAAAACCTCCGAACTCACCACACCGGTCCCGCTCTCGCTCGTCACGCCGCCTCAGCTCCCCGTACGATCCGCAGCGCCCACCACATCCCCAGGCCCTCCAGCAGGCCCCCGACCAGCAGGCAGCCCAGGCCGGCCCCGGTGTGCAGCAGGACGTGCAGGGGATCGGCCCCCAGCGCGGAGCCCAGGGCGAGACCCAGCACCGGCAGTCCCGCGAGCATCAGTGCCGTGGACCGGGCGCCCGCCAACTGGGCCCGCAGGTCGGCACGTTGGTCCCGTTCGGCTCGCAACGCCGCTTCGAGCCGGTCGAGTCCGGCGGCGAGGCCGGCTCCCTGGTCCACGGCGACCCGCCAGCACGCGGCGAGTCCCGACAGCCCCTCGGCCCCCGGTTGCCGCGCCGCGACCGCCAGCGCTCCCGACACGTCACCGCCGAACCGCGCCGCGGCCAGCACCGTCGCCTGCGCATCCCCGAGTCCGCCGGAGTCACGGGCGGCGTGCAGCAGTGCTTCTCCCGGCTGCCGTCCGGCCCGCACCTCCCCGGCGAGCGCCCCGCACAGCCCGATCACCGCGTCCCCGCGGCGCTCGTGTGCCCGCCGGTCCCGGCCCGCCAGCCGCGCCCGTCGCACCAACGGCACCCCGGCCGCCCCCGCGACGACCGGCACAACCGACGCACCCACCACGGCCAGCGCCAACCCGACGGCCAGCGCCCACCACTCGGCCCCCAGCCGACCGCGGACACGCCGCAGTTTCCCAGCCATCGCCCGCCACGACGGCGGTCCCGTCCCCACCACCCCGCCACCGGCGAGCAACAGCTGCGCCCGCCGCGCCCCGGAGTGCCATCCACCCAGCAGCAGGGCCATCACCGCTACGCACAACACCGCCGCCCCCATTGCGAACCCGCCCGTTCCCGTCACCATGTCGTCCCGCTCCCGTCCTCGTTCTCGCCCATCCCCATCACCACGTCCTCCCGCTCCCGTCCTCGCACTCGCGCTTTCGACCGTCCTCCCGGCCGCCGAGCAGCTCCCGCAGCCGCCCCCATCCCCGCTCGCGCACGAACGCCTCCACGCCCCACCGCAGCGCGGGCACCGTCCGCACCAGACCCGAGGCGTCCCGTTCGAGAACGTGCACCTCGGCGATGCGCCGCCGGCCGGTCCGATCCCGTACGAGATGCAGGACCACCGACAGCGCGGCCGCCAACTGGCTGTGCAGCGCGGCCCGGTCGAGTCCCGCCGCCGTACCGAGGGCCTCCAGCCGGGCGGGGACGTCGCCGGCGGCGTTCGCGTGGACGGTGCCGCAGCCGCCCTCGTGCCCGGTGTTCAACGCGGCCAGCAGATGCACCACTTCGGGGCCGCGTACCTCCCCCACCACGAGCCGGTCCGGGCGCATCCGCAGCGCCTGCCGCACCAGGTCGTCAAGGGCGACCAGCCCCGCGCCCTCCTGGTTGGCGGGCCTGGTCTCCAGCCGTACGACGTGCGGGTGGTCCGGTCGCAGCTCCGCCGAGTCCTCGGCGAGCACGATCCGCTCACCGGCCCCGACGAGCCCCAACAGCGCGCTCAGCAGCGTCGTCTTGCCGCTTCCGGTGCCCCCGCTGACGAGGAAGGACAGCCGTGCCTCGACCAGGGCCCGCAGCACGCGCTCCCCGCCCGGCGGCACGGTGCCCGCCGCGACCAGTTCGTCCAGCGTGAACGCCCGCGGCCGTACGACCCGCAGCGACAGACAGGCGCAGCCCACGGCCACGGGAGGCAGCACCGCGTGCAGCCGGGTCCCGTCGGGCAGGCGGGCGTCGACCCACGGCCGGGCGTCGTCGAGGCGCCGCCCGGCCACCGCGGCCAGCCGCTGCGCCAGCCGCCGTACGGCAGCGGGGTCGGCGAAGGAGACCGCCGTCCGTTCCAGTCCGCCGCCCCGGTCCACCCAGACCCGGTCGGGGGCCGACACCAGCACGTCGGTCACCGAGGGATCGGCGAGCAGCGGCTCCAGCGGCCCGCTGCCGACCAGTTCGGAGCGCAGTCGCTCGGCCGCCCCGAGGACCTCGGCGTCCCCGAGGACCCGCCCCTGCTCCCGCAGTGCCTGTGCCACTCGCGCGGGCGTCGGCTCGGCCCCGCTCTCGACGAGCCACTGCCGTACGCCGTCCAGCAGTCCCGGTGCCGCGGTCATGCCGCACCCGCCTCGACCAGCGCCCGCTCCCAGAACTGTCGGCAGAACCGGGCGAGCGGCCCGCGCCCGCCGGCGCCTGGCGGGGCCTTGCCCTCGCCGGGGCGTACCAGGCCGGCCTCGACCGGCACCTCGCCGGCCAGGGGCAGGCCGAGCAGTCGGGCCACCTCGCGGTCGTCGAGTCCGGGCGCGTACGGTCCGCGGACCGCCACGCGCAGGTCGCGCAGGACCATGCCCGCCGCGGAGGCCACCCGTCCGGCCGCGGCGACGGCGCGCAGTTCCGCCGGAACGACGAGGAGCCCGAGGTCGAGCTGGGAGAGTGCCTCGGCGACCCCGTCGTCGACGCGGCGCGGGAGGTCGACGACGACCGTGCCGCCGCGGCGCCGGGCCGCGGCGAGGACCGCCCGTATGGCCTGCGCCGGAACGGCCACACAGTCGCCGCGGTCCCAGCTGAGCACCCTCAGGGAGTGCAGCTGCGGCAGCGACTCCTCCAGCGCGCCGCCGCCGACCCGGCCGCGGGATGCGGCGAAGGCGGGCCAGCGCAGGCCCTCGGCGGTCTCGCCGCCCAGGAGTACGTCGAGTCCGCCGCCGAGCGGATCGGCGTCCACGAGAAGGGTGCGCAGCCCCTCGCGCGCGGAGGTTACGGCGAGGGCGCAGGCGAGCGTGGACGCTCCGGCCCCGCCGCGGCCGCCGATGACGCCCACGGTGAGGGCGGGCCTGCCGACCCCCTCGGCGACGTCGGCGATGCGGTCGACGAGCCACTGCTCGCCGTCGGGCAGCATCAGCACGTGGTCGGCGCCGATCTCGACAGCCCGGCGCCAGACCCCGGAGTCGTCCTGGTCGCGGCCGACCAGCACCACCCCTCGTCGGCGGGCGGCCCCGCGCAGCCGTCGGGCCGCGTCGTCGCCGACCAGGACGAGGGGTGCGGCCTCCCAGCCGCCCGTGTGTTCCGGCACACCGTGGTGGACCTCCGGTGTCGCCCCGGCCGCGGCGCACAGCCGCAGCAGGTCGTCCAGCAGGTCGACGTCCTCCGTGACGATCAGTGGTCCGGCCTGCCGCCCCGAGGCGGCGGGCGGTGGTTCATGAGTGACGGCTCCGGCCACGGTCTCCATCCCCCTTCGCTGCTTCTCTCGCGCGGCCCCTGCGGCCCCGCCATTCCCATACGTGTGAAGAACCGGCAACCGGCCTCCATATGAACGACCGACAGAAACCGGCCGAAGCCGCCCGACAAACCGGAACCGGTCATGAACTCGGCCCGAGCGGGACGCGCTGGAATCACGGTGCAGCGATGCCGGAAATCGTGTGGATCTTGGTGGATAACTGTGGACAACTCAGCGGTTGTGAATAT